>NZ_CP109559.1:0-5181183 GCF_045040035.1 Streptomyces sp. NBC_01384 | reverse complement strand
CGACCGTATGCAGAGATCTCCGCAAACGGGTGCGCGGGGGCGTCTCAAGGGGTGGACGATAGGAAGATCCCGTGACTTGACCTGCCGGACCTGAGCTCATGTGGGCTATTCTGCTGAGCAGAGGACTCGGGCAGCGTAGCCCCCGGGTCCTTTTGTGCTTTCTGAAGCGTTGTATACGAAACGGGAAACCGTAGGTGTACCAAGGCCACGAACGCATAGCGACTCCCAGGGGCGCGGGAGCCGCACCGTAGGAAGCAGTGCCGCAAACGTCCTCGCAGGGACCGAGGAGGAACCAGACGTTATGGGCGAGCGAACCTTGCATGACCGTAAGACGACCCAGGCAGGTGGGGTGCGATGAGTTCTCTGCTACTCCTGACCAATGCCCTTCAGCCGTCGACGGAGGTGCTTCCCGCTCTCGGCCTGCTCCTGCACAACGTGCGAGTGGCTCCGGCGGAAGGCCCCGCTCTCGTCGACACCCCCGGTGCCGACGTCATCCTGATCGACGGCCGACGTGACCTCCCGCAGGTCCGCAGCCTGTGCCAGCTGCTGCGCTCGACCGGGCCCGGCTGTCCGCTGATCCTCGTCGTGACGGAGGGCGGCCTCGCGGCCGTCACCGCCGACTGGGGCATCGACGACGTACTGCTCGACACCGCGGGTCCGGCGGAGGTCGAGGCGCGCCTGCGGCTGGCCATGGGCCGGCAGCAGATCGTCAACGACGACTCCCCGATGGAGATCCGCAACGGCGACCTCTCGGTCGACGAGGCGACGTACAGCGCCAAGCTCAAGGGCCGGGTCCTCGACCTGACCTTCAAGGAGTTCGAGCTCCTGAAGTACCTCGCGCAGCACCCGGGCCGTGTCTTCACCCGCGCCCAGCTGCTCCAGGAGGTCTGGGGCTACGACTACTTCGGCGGAACGCGGACGGTCGACGTCCACGTACGACGGCTGCGGGCGAAGCTCGGACCCGAGCACGAGTCCCTGATCGGGACCGTCCGGAACGTCGGTTATCGATTCGTTACGCCGGAGAAGGTGGACCGCGCCTCGGACGAGGCGAAGGCCAAGGCGGCCCGGCCAAAGCCGGAGGATGCGGACGAGACGGCCCACCTGGACGCCGTCGAGGCCGTCGAGGCGGCGGCGGAGGCGCAGTAAGCGACCCCGAGGGCGCGAAGGGCGACTACGGGGGCGCAGTCAGCCGCCGTACGCCCTGCCCACAGGCGGGTCCATCCGCGTAGACTCCGCGCGTGGCCAAGGTGACGAGGGACGATGTAGCGCGACTGGCGGGTACGTCCACCGCCGTTGTCAGCTATGTCATCAACAACGGACCGAGGCCGGTTGCCCCGGCCACGCGCGAGCGCGTTCTCGCCGCGATCAAGGAACTGGGGTACCGGCCCGACCGGGTCGCCCAGGCCATGGCCTCGCGGCGGACCGAGCTCATAGGCCTGATCGTGCCGGACGCGCGCCAGCCCTTCTTCGGCGAGATGGCGCACGCCGTCGAGCAGGCCGCGGCCGAACGCGGGAAAATGGTCCTCGTCGGCAACTCCGACTACATCGCCGAGCGCGAGGTCCACTACCTGCGCGCCTTCCTCGGCATGCGGGTCTCCGGCCTGATCCTGGTCAGCCACGCCCTCAATGACAACGCTGCCGCGGAGATCGAGGCGTGGGACGCCCGAGTGGTGCTGCTGCACGAGCGCCCCGAGGCCATCGACGACGTCGCCGTCGTCACGGACGACATCGGCGGCGCTCAGCTCGCCACCCGCCACCTCCTCGAACACGGTTACGAGTACGTCGCCTGTCTCGGCGGCATCGCGGAGACCCCGACCGTCGGCGACCCGGTCTCCGACCACGTCGAGGGCTGGCGGCGCGCGATGCAGGAGGCCGGGATTCCCACCGAGGGGCGCCTCTTCGAAGCGCCGTACAACCGCTACGACGCCTATCAGGTCGGCCTGCAGCTGCTCGGCGGCCCGAGCCGCCCGCCCGCCATATTCTGCTCCACCGACGACCAGGCGATCGGCGTGCTGCGCGCCGCGCGCGAGCTGCGCATCGACGTACCGGGGCAGCTGGCCGTGGCCGGCTTCGACGACGTCAAGGAAGCCGCGCTGACCGACCCGCCGATGACGACGATCGCCTCCGACCGGTCGGCGATGGCCCGGGCCGCGGTGGATCTCGTGCTGGATGACGGTTTGCGGGTCGCGGGCTCACGGCGCGAGCGGTTGAAGGTGTTTCCGTCCAGGTTGGTCGTCCGGCGTTCTTGCGGTTGTGAGTAGCCGCGGGCCGGGTGGGGCTGGTCTCGCCCACCCGGCGTCGCCGCACAGTGTCTCAGCCCCGCGCCCCTGAAGCAGGGGCGCGTGCCGGCCCCGCGGGTTGCGGAGTCGGCGCGACGCGGATGCCGCCACAGAAGTGGCCGACGCCGCGGCGGGACGTCTCCAGCGGGGCGTACGACGCACCGGCCCGCTGTTTCCCGGGCCTCAGCGGGGCCCCGGCCCCTTTGGACGCTGTTGGCGCATCCGCTGCGGGCGGGTGGTCGGCTGCGGGAATGTGACACTCGCCGGGCAAGTGTCACATTCTCCGGGCCATACACCCTGGCCCTCGGGCCACCGGCCGGACCACCCACCACGCGCACCGGGATTCGCCCACAGCGTCCCTTTGTATCGGGGTGTATCGGGGCCCATATCGGGGCCCGGGCGCCTTTATATCGGGCATACGAGGTTCTGTCGGGCTTCTCAGCGGGGACTCAGGGAGCTCTCATGATCGCGCGGGAATCTCTTTTCATGACCGAGAGCTTCCGCCGCAGCGGCGAGTACCCCCAGGGCGACGACCACCAGGCGACCGACCCCATGCAGTCGGCGTACCCCCAGCAGCAGCCCGTCTCTTCCTCCCCCGTGAACCCCGAGTGGCCGCCCCCGCCGGCGTACGTGCCGGCCGCGCCGGTCGCCGTCGAGCCGGGTACCACCGTGTGGCCGGGCTCCGGTCAGGGTGCGGGTCCAGGCCAGGGGCCGGGTCAGGGCCCGGGTCAGGGTGGCTTCGGCGGTGCGGGCGGTCACGGCGGAGGCGGCGCGTACGGCGGCTACCCCGAGCCGGACGCCGTCTCCTCCACCGCGGTACTGATGGCGGAGCCGATCCCGGCCGCCCCCGCTCCGAAGAAGCGCGCGAAGGGCCCGCTCGCCCTGCTCGCCGCCGTGGCGATCGTCGCGGCGGCCATCGGAGGCGGCACCGCGTACGGCATACAGGAGCTGACCAGCAAGGACACCACGTCGAGCAGCACCAGCACCACCGTGGTGCCCACCGCCAAGAAGGGCACCGTGGCCGGTGTCGCCCAGGCGGTCAGCCCGAGCATCGTCGAGATCAGCGCGACCTCGAACGCGGGTTCGTCGACCGGCTCCGGCGTGATCATCACGTCCAGCGGCGAGATCGTCACCAACAACCACGTCATCTCGGGCGCCACCGAGATCAAGGTGCAGCTGAGCAGCGGCAAGTCGTACACCGCGAAGGTGGTCGGCACCGACAGCAAGAAGGACCTCGCGCTCATCAAGCTCGAAAGCGCGCCCTCCGGCCTGAAGGTCGCCACGCTCGGCAACTCCGACGGCGTCCAGGTCGGTGACGACGTCGTCGCGATCGGCTCCCCCGAGGGCCTGACCGGCACCGTCACCAGCGGCATCGTCTCGGCGCTCAACCGCGACGTGACCGTCTCCACCGACGAGAGCCAGGGCCAGCAGCAACAGCAGGGCAACGGCAGCGGCCAGTGGCCGTTCTCCTTCGGCGGCCAGCAGTTCAACGGCGACACCGGTTCCTCGACGACGACGTACAAGGCGCTCCAGACCGACGCGTCCTTGAACCCCGGTAACTCCGGCGGCGCCCTCATCGACATGAACGGCAACATCATCGGCATCAACTCGGCGATGTACTCGGCCGCGAACTCCTCGTCCAGCTCGTCGAGCGCGGGCAGCGTCGGCCTCGGCTTCGCCATCCCGATCAACACCGTCAGGTCCGACCTGGCCGGCCTGCGGGCCGGCGGCTCCGACAGCTAAGTCCTTCTTGGAGGTTGAAATGATCACGCGCGTCTCGCACAGCATCGAAGGCACCGACCCCGCCGCGCTCGACCTGGCTCTCTCGGTGGCCCGTGAACTGCACACGTCGGTACCGCGGGCTCCGGAAGTGGCGCTCCCGCTGAAGGCGATCTCGCAGGCGACCGCTCCGCAGATGATGGGCCTGCGTACGTCCGCCGCACGCCCGCACCGCCGCCGGGTCCCGCTGAGCCGCCTCAGCGCACTGCCGGGCTGAGCAACCCTCCCGGGCCGGCGCTGCCTGTGCTGCCCGTGCTGCCCGTTGCTGCCGGTTGCTGCCTGTTTCGGCTGATGCTTTCTCTCGGCCCCGCCCGGAAACGTGCGAGGCTGAGGGCGTCAGACCCCCCGTCCCACCGCACCCGAGGAACCCCCGCCCATGAGCCCCGCCGAAGGCGACCGTGAAACCCAGCGCATCCTGATCGTCGACGACGAGCCGGCCGTGCGCGAAGCACTCCAGCGCAGCCTCGCGTTCGAGGGGTACGACACCCAGGTCGCGGTCGACGGCGCGGACGCGCTGGAGAAGGCGACCGCGTACCAGCCCGACCTGGTCGTCCTGGACATCCAGATGCCCAGGATGGACGGCCTGACGGCGGCGCGCCGGATGCGCGGGGCCGGCACGATGACCCCCATCCTCATGCTGACGGCCCGCGACACGGTGGGCGACCGTGTGACCGGCCTCGACGCCGGCGCCGACGACTACCTGGTCAAGCCTTTCGAGTTGGACGAGCTGTTCGCCCGGGTCCGGGCACTGCTGCGGCGCAGTTCGTACACGGCCACGGCGGTCGGTGCCCCGGACGACGACGCGCTCACCTTCGCCGACCTGCGCATGGACCTCGCGACACGCGAGGTCACGCGCGCGGGCCGCCCCGTGGAACTGACCCGCACCGAATTCACGTTGCTGGAGATGTTCCTGGCCCACCCGCGCCAGGTCCTCACCCGCGAGCAGATCCTCAAGGCGGTCTGGGGCTTCGACTTCGAGCCCTCCTCCAACTCCCTCGACGTCTACGTCATGTACCTGCGCCGCAAGACCGAGGCGGGCGGCGAGCCCCGCCTCGTGCACACGGTGCGGGGTGTGGGGTACGTCCTGCGGTCGGGCGGCGCGGAGTGAAGAAGGTACTGCGCCGGTTCCGCTCCCTGCCGATCCGCTCCCGGCTGGCCATGCTGGTCGCGGCGGCGGTGGCGTTCGGGGTGGCGGCGGTCTCGGTGACGTGTTGGTTCATCGTGCGGGGGAAGCTGTACGACGAGATCAACAACACCCTCAAGGCGCAGCGGCAAGCCGTGCCGTATCCCGCGTTTCAGGACGCACTCACCAACTGCGGCCAGGACGCGACGGCCAGCACGTTCCGCAGGCAGATCGATTCCTACACTCAGGTGGTCCAAGCGGACGGCACTGTCTGTCCCTTCCCCTACGCCACAGGCACAGTGAAGGTCACCGACGGTGACACGAACATGGCCAAGGATCCGAAACTGCGCGACTTCACGATCCGGAACGGAACCGACAACAAGGGCAACGACGTGCAGGTGCTGACGATGCCACTCATCGTCAACGGCTCTCCCAACACCGACGGCCCGTCCCTGTACCGGAACGCCGCTCTTGTCGTAGCCGTCCCCCTCAAGGGCACCGAGTCCACCCTCAACGACCTGGCCCTCGTCCTCCTCCTCGTCTCCGGAATCGGAGTGGTCGGCGCCGGAGCCGCCGGCCTGGCGGTCGCCCGCGCGGGCCTGCGCCCGGTCGACAAGCTCACCGAGGCGGTCGAACACGTGGCGCGCACGGAGGACCTCTCCGTCCGCATCCCGGTCGAGGAGGACAGCGAGGACGAGATCGCCCGTCTCTCCCGCTCCTTCAACTCGATGACGTCCGCCCTCGCCAACTCCCGCGAACTGCAACAGCAGCTGATCGCCGACGCGGGCCACGAACTCCGCACACCGCTCACATCACTCCGCACCAACATCGAACTCCTCACCCGCAGCGAGGAGACAGGCCGTCCGATCCCCCCGGCGGACCGCAAGGCGCTGCTGTCGTCGGTGAAGGCGCAGATGACGGAACTGGCGGCGCTGATCGGCGACCTGCAGATGCTGTCGCGTTCGGACGCGGGCCAGTCGTCGGGCGACCGCCTTCAGGTGGTCGACCTCCAGGACACGGTCGAGGCGGCCCTGCGCCGCGCCCGCCTGCGCGGCCCGGAGCTGAGGATCACGGCGGACCTCCAGCCCTGGTTCGTACGGGCGGAGCCGTCGGCCCTGGAGCGGGCGATCGTGAACATCCTCGACAACGCGGTGAAGTTCAGCCCGCCGGGCGAGGCCGTCGACGTCATCCTCAAGGGCGGCGAGCTGACCGTCCGCGACCACGGCCCCGGCATCCCCACCGAGGAACTCCCCCACGTCTTCGACCGCTTCTGGCGCTCCCCGTCCGCCCGCGCACTCCCGGGCTCGGGCCTGGGCCTGTCGATCGTGGCCAGGACGGTGCAACAGTCCGGCGGCGAGGTGTCCCTGCAACCGGCGCAGGGCGGCGGAACCGTGGCGACGGTACGACTGCCGGGCGCGCCGACGCCTCCGCCCGAGCTGGGTCAGGACGGGGCCGAAGGTCAGTAGAAGCCGAGCATTCCTGGTGAGTCGATGTCGACGGTGACCACGCCCGGCGGATACGCGTTCTCGTCGCCCGTGAGCAGGATCGACATCCCCGTGAACTCCGGGCGCGGAAGCGCGCAGTACAGGGCGTGGCAGGTGTCCGGACCGCCGTAGCCGTCGCGGATCATGGTGCCGACGGTGACGGAGGCGACCGTGTCGAGGATGTCGACGACGATCGAGGAGAAGGCGAGCACCCGGCGGGAGAGATCCTCATCCCCCGCCTCGGCCTGCATAAGACACAGAGCGGGCACGTTGAGGCGGTCGCCGGGGGTACGCGCCATGTTTCCGGCCAGCAGGTTCAGCGTCTTGTGGCCGTCCGCGAGCGCCTTGACCGCGCTGGTGTCGAGGATGATCACGCGGCGACGCCCCGAGCGGCTCGGACCTTCTCGGCGGCGATCTTGTAGATGTTCGCAAGTACGTCGGGGGCCCGGTCGAACTCCTCGTCGCTGATGTCCACGCCGATCATGCCGCGCACAACCTCCCGGTCGGCCAGGAGCCGCTCGGCCCGCTGCTCGGCGGTCAGCTGCTCGGCCGCGAGCTGCTCAACGAGCTGCCCCAATGTCACGCCGCGATCCTTGGCGACCTGGGCGAGGTGGTCGCGGACTTCCTTGGTCACCTGGATGGTGGTGTGCTGTGCCATAGAGAAACCGTAGCCCGACCAGCGCCAGACCGGGAGGCGTCTCACACGAACGAGACGCCGCCGAACACCTCTCCGTTTTTGACCGCCCCCACGAAGGGAGCCCACGCCCCGGCGCCGAGCACCAGCGCGGAGCCCTGCGGGGCTTTGCTGTCCCGGACGGGCACGAGGCCGGGGCAGCCGTCGGCGACCTCGACGCAGTTCGTGCCACCCCCGTCACTGTAGGACGACTTGCGCCAGACAGCGGTGGTGAGGTCGGGGGTTCGGTTCATGATCTGCACTCCTCCAGAAGGCGCTTGATGAACGCCGTCGACTCCGCCGGAGTCAGAGCCGCGTCCCTGACCAGATCGTAGGACAACCGCAAGGACAGGACTTTGTCCGGATCGTCGATCAGCTCGCCGATGCCGTTGCCTTCCACGTAGGCAACTGGCTCGCCAACTCGCTGCCAAAGGAGCCAGAGGTGACTGTCCATGAGGTCGTGCACACCGGCCGTGAAGGGCAGTACCTGGAGCGCGACGTTCGAAAGTTCCGCCGCGTCCAGCAGGTATGACAGCTGGTCCGCCCACACATTCATGTCAGGAACCGGGCGCCGCAGCGCCCCCTCGTCCAGGATCACGCGCACCCTCGGCGCCGGTTCGCGGTTCAGCAGCTCCTGCCGTCCCATGCGCAAGGCCACCTGCTCCTCGACGTCCTCGTCGTTGCCAGCCGTTGTCTGAGCTCCAGACAACCCTGACAACACCGCTCGGGCATAGTCCTCGGTCTGCAACAGGCCCGGCACTCGCAGCTGGAACATCAACATGACCCGCGCGGTCGCCTCCAGCTCCATGAACTCCTTGTACTTGTCCTTGATGACGTCCTTGCGCGCATCCCGCCACAACCGAACCAGCAGGTCACCGGAGTCGTAATACCTGTCCAGGTCCTCCATGACCGCCTGCTTGGAGAGCCGCTGCCCCACCTCCAAGCGGTACAGATAGCTCTTGTCGTACGACGTCTCCTCGGCCAACTGCCCCAGCGTCTTACCGGTCTTCTCCCGCAGAAGCCGCAGCGTCCGCCCGAGCGCGGCACGCCCCGATTCCTCTTCTCCGTCAACGCGTTCGCCCACGTCACCCCTCCCCGTTGCCTGGGCGCCCGGACAACGCCCACCCTCTTCCGCAGCGTACGCGCCGGCTGTGACGATAAGGACACGAACGGTAATCACCGCTCGTCAGGACGACCGTCACGACAAACCCCCGCGGCCGATAGCAGGTCGGCCCGGGGGCGTGGCCGACGCCGCAAAGGAGCGCCGACATGGCCGAACGTATCGCGGGATTCTGCGAGTTACTACTTCTCGCACTGGTGCACGCATTGCTTCCCGCCCGGGGCCGCCACCGAATGGTTCCGGCCCAACTGCCGGACGTAGGCGGCAGGCCTCCGGCACCCTCCACCCCCGCACACCGCCCTGTACTCCGCCCCGTGGACCTATGGCCCATCGAGCGGGACACCCACCTCGTACGCCCGTATCTCCTCACGCCGGAAGATCGCCGCGCGCGGCGATCGCAGCGGCAGCGCCGCCGTGCCCTGTGGCTGGCCGTACACGGCATCGACGTCGGCCCCCGCCGCATTCACGGAGTGGAGGTGTCCGCGTGAACAACGCCGCCAAAACGCCCGACCGGCTGCGGCTGCTGCGACTACTGCCGTGGACGACACCCGAAGGCAAGCCCTGCTACCTGAGCACCGACAGCGACGGCAGCCGTCTCTCCCTGCTCGCCGACGACATCGAAGCGGCCCAGCTGGACTCCGGCGAGCAGGTACTGGCCGGAGCCAAGGCCGTACTCGCCGACCCCAAGGCCGGCGAGCGCGCGGTGCGCTTCGCGCTCACCAGGGCGACGGAGTCGCTGGCCGACGTGCTGCGTGTCGCGGTCAGCCGGGGCGGACGCATCCCCGGGGACGAACGGTGACCGTCACGGCAGGTCCACGAAGCGTCGTGCCCGGCGGAGCAGTTCCGTGCGGAGGGTGTCGTCGTCGAGGTCCATCACCAGGGGGTGGATGACGGCGCCGCCGATGCTCGCCGACCTGGAGAAGTACGCGACCGCCGCCGACCCGTACGTCATCGTCGTCGCCTCGGCGATCACGATGGACCCCAAGGGCAAGGTTCGCCCGCAGCTGACGGACGCGCAGGCCGCGGGCCAGTCGGTCGCGAACTGGCTCGGCGACTGGACGCCCACCGCCTCCTGACGCCCACGGCAGCCTCATTGACTCCCCGACCGGGGGGCTGGGCGCGGACACCGCCCAGCCTCCCCACATCCCTCTCAAAGCCCTCCCACAGCGCCCCGTTACACGTTGGGGGGATGGCGCGGAAGATCCTGCTGGCCGATGACGACGAGGCCGTACGTGAGGGGCTCGACCGGCTGCTCAGGTTCGAGGGGTACGAGACCGTCCTCACCGGGGACGGCCGCGAGGCCCTCGAACTGGCGGCCGGGGCGGACGGGCGGCCCGACCTGGTGCTGATGGACGTCACCATGCCCGGCCTCGACGGGCTGGCCGCGACGCGCCGGATCAGAGCCTCCGGGTCCACCGTCCCCATCCTCATGATCACCGGCCGGGACGCGGTCGGCGACCGTATCGTCGCGCTCGACAACGGCGCCGACGACTACCTCATGAAGCCCTTCGCCGCCGAGGAACTCCTCGCCCGGGTGAGGGCGTTGCTGCGCCGCTGCCCGCAGCACACACAGCGGACCCCCGCTCCCGACGAGCGGCTCGCCTTCGCGGACCTCGCCATGAACCGGCTCACCCGCAAGGTCAGCCGCGGCGACCGGCCCCTCGACCTCACCAGGACCGAGTACGCCCTGCTGGAGTATCTGCTCCGGCATCCGGCCAAGGTCCTCAGCCGGGCCCAGATCCTCAAGGAGGTCTGGGGCTTCGACTTCGAACCGACGTCGAACACGCTGGACGTGTACGTGATGTATCTGCGTCGGAAACTGGAGAGCCGCGGCGAACCGCGGCTCATCCACACCGTGCGGGGGCTCGGCTACACGCTCCGCGCCGCCAGGTAGTCGAGTTCCGGCGTCGCGAGCCGGGCATACGCCCCGCCCCACGCCATCAGCTCGTCGTGCGTGCCCGCCTCCACCAGCCGGCCGTCGTCCACGACCAGGATGCGGTCCGCGTCGGGGGCGAGGCTCAGATCGTGCGTGATCATGATCGTCGTACGGCCCGCCATCAGCCGTCGCAGCGGCTGCACCACCCGGCGCGCGGCGACCGAGTCGAGCCCGGCGGTCGGCTCGTCCAGGACCAGCACGGGCGCGGCGCGCAGCATGGCGCGGGCGATGGCAATCCGCTGGAGCTGGCCGCCGGAGAGGGTGGCCGTGCCGGGGGCGATCTCGGTGTCGTATCCCCCGGGCAGTGCGCTGATGAAGTCGTGCGCCACGGCGTCCGTCGCGGCCCGCTCGATGTCCGCCTGGGAGGCTCCCGGCCGTCCGCACTCGATGTTCTCGCGGATCGTGCCGTGCAGGATCAGCGTCTCCTGGGGCAGCAGCGCGACGTTCTCGCGCAGGAACTCCAGGGACATGTCGGGCAGCGGGACGCCGTCCAGGCAGATCACGCCGGCCGTGGGGTCGTAGAAACGGGTGAGGAGTTTGGAGAGCGTCGACTTTCCGGCGCCGCTCGGGCCGGTGACGATGACGAGTTCGCCGGGACCCGCGGTGAAGGTCACGTCGTGCAGGGAGTCGCGCTCGGCGCCGGGGTAGCGGAACGACGTGCCGTGGAAGCTGACCCAGCCGCGCACGGGCCAGTCCCGGACGGGCTCGGCGGGTTCGGCGACGGCGGGTTCGGCGTCCAGGATCTCCTGGAGGCGTTCCGCGCCGGCGGTGGCGGCGGTGAGGGTGAGGCCGAGCTGACCCAGATTGCGGATCGGCGGGTACAAGTACCCGAGGAACGCGGCGAAGGCGAGCAACTGGCCCAGCGACATGCGCCCCTGCGAGATCTCCCAGGCGCCGAGGCCGATCACCGCGAGCACGCACAGCGTCTCGACGACCTCGACGAACTGCTCGTACATCTCGCTCGCCCGCGCCCCGCGCACCGACGCCCGCATCCAGGCGCGCGCCTCGCGGTCGAGCCGCTTCTCCTCGGCGCGACGGCGGTTGTACGCCTGGGTCAGCACCACATTGCCGAGGGACTCCTCGACGACCGAGGTGATCGCGCCGTCGGCGGCCCGCTCCTCCTGGGAGGCCTGCTTGATCCGGCCGGAGAACCGGCGGGCGGCGACGAGGAAGAGGGGGGCGAGGAGGAAGGTGACGAGGGCCAGGTCCCAGCGCAGCCAGAGGGCGGCGGCGGCATAGAAGACGGCCGAGAAGGCCGCGGAGACCGTGCCGACCACACCCGACACGACCATCTGCTCGATGGCCTCGACATCACCGGTGAGCCGTTCGACCAGATCACCCTGGCGGTGCTTCTGGAAGAAGTCGGGCGGCAGATCCTGGACGTGACGGAACACACCCGCGCGCAGCCTCAGGACGAATCTCTCCGCGGTCCACACGGCGAGCGAATTGCCCAGGTAACCGACGAGCGCACCGATCACCGCGACACCCAGCCAGGCTCCGGCCGGTCCCCAGAACGCGGAGAGCGAACCGGCCTTCAGGGCGTGGTCCGTGAGCTGCGCGAAGAGCAGGATCGAGGCCGTCTCGGTGAGCGCGGCCACGACCACGCAGCCGATGATCAGCACCAGCCATTTGCGGTCGCCGCGCGTCAGCGGCCAGAAGCGTGCGAATGCCTCCCGTACTTCCCGCATATCAAATCAACTTTCCTTTCCGGTCCGGAACATGGCCGAGGCGGGGCCACCGGAAACCTCTCATTCCCGGGGACCCCGCCTCGCGCGGGCTGCTACTGGCCCTGACGGCCGACCGGGCGCTTCTTCGGAGCGGCGACCTTCTTCGGGGCGGGCTTCGGCGCGGGCTTGGCAACGCGCTGGGCGACCGGGGCGGCCTTGTGGTGCTTCTTGACGGGGGCGATCTTGTGGAAGCTCATGAGTGTCCCTCTCGCTCCTTCGATGAATTCGCTGAGTGCGGGTGGATCTGTTGATCGGGGATGGATCTTGCTTACTTGTTGCCGACAGGGCGACGCTCGGGCTTCTTCGCCACCGGGGCCGGCCTGGCGGGCTGACACTTCGCGGGCTTCTTCGGGGCGGGAGCGGGCTTGTGGTGCTTCTTGACCGGGACGATCTTGTGGAAGCTCATGAGTGTCTCCTTGTTCCCTGCGGGTGAATTCCCTTTGCCGTTTGCGCTGTTCGCTTTCGACATGGAAAACACTACGGGACTCCGGGCCCTGAAATCGCCAATTCGGCTAAGACCTCAATGAATTGCGGCTGAAACAAATTTTCAGATGACCGATGGAACCGACCTGCCACTCACACAGAATTTATTACGCCCCTCACACGGAATTTACCTAGGAAATTGCCAGGTCAAGTCAAGGGCGGACCAACAGAGCGGGGCCGGTACGCATCCGCGCACCGGCCCCGTCAGTGGTACCAGGGGGTTCGGAGCCACAGACTGATTGCCATCGCCCCACCACCGCCTGACGGACAGCCCTCCCCCGCTCCCTCGCCCCTGCTGCCGCTCCCCGCCACGCTCCACATCCACTCCCTTCAACTCCTTGTCCGGAAAACCCCGCGCCGTACCCTCGTATCCATGACCAGCGACGACACCTCGCCCTCTGCCCACAGCCGCTCCATCGAGACCCGCACCGTGCTCTCCCCGGCCCAGGCCGAGGAGGTGCTCCAGCTGCTCGCGGAGGCCGCCCGGGCCGACGGGCAGCAGGCGGTCTCCGAGCAGGGGCGGCTCCAGCTGAAGGGCGGCGCCCGCGAGGGCGTACGGCATCTGCTGCTGACCGTCGGCGACCAGCTGGTCGGGTACGCGCAGTTGGAGGACACCGACCCCGTGGAGGCCCCGGCCGCCGAACTCGTCGTGCACCCGGCGCACCGCGGACACGGGCACGGCCGGGCCCTGGGCGCGGCGCTGCTCGCCGAGTCCGGCAAGCGGCTGCGCGTGTGGGCGCACGGCGGGCACTCCGCCGCACGGCACCTCGCCCAGGTCCTCGGACTCACCCTCTTCCGCGAACTGCGCCAGCTACGGCGGCCGTTGACCGACCTCGAGCTGCCCGAGACGAAGCTCCCGGACGGCGTGCGTGTCCGCACCTTCGTGCCCGGCCAGGACGACGCGGCCTGGCTCGCTCTGAACGCCGCGGCCTTCGCCCACCACCCCGAGCAGGGCTCCCTCACCCAGCGTGACCTGGACGACCGCAAGGCCGAGCCGTGGTTCGATCCGTCCGGGTTCTTCCTCGCCTTCCGCGGGGGCGAACTCGTCGGCTTCCACTGGACGAAGGTCCACGCCACGGAGGGCCTGGGCGAGGTGTACGTCCTCGGGGTCGGCCCCGGCGCCCAGGGCGGCGGCCTCGGCAAGGCCCTCACCACGATCGGGCTCCGCCACCTCGCCGCCCAGGCCCTGCCCACCGCCATGCTCTACGTCGACGCCGACAACAAGGCGGCCATGACCGTCTATGAGCGGCTCGGCTTCACCACCCACGAGACGGACCTGATGTACCGGAGCGAGTCCTGACCGATGGTCCCGTTCCCGTTCCCGTCACCATTCCCGTCACCATTCCCGTCACCGGTGAGCGAGGGCAGCGGGCCGCCACGACCGTAGGGGTTCCACGCAGGACCACGCCCCGACCAGCGCCGCCACGACCAGGATCAGCGCCCACCGCTCATGGGCGCCGTCCCAGCGCGGATCGGCCGGCCCGACGAAGAGCGTCCACCCATTGGGGGGGCAACAGGGGTGCCACCACCGCTGTTGCCACAGTGTCCGGCGCAACCGGCCGCGCGCGCCGTCGCCGCGCAGTGCGTCGACCAGGCGCCGTGAGCCGATGCGCCACAGCCAGCCCGCCGCGTCACCCTCCTCGTGGTAGCGCGCGGTGCCGCGCCAGACGGCGAGGAAGGTCTCCTGCACGACGTCGTCGACAACCCCAACGTCCGCGCACCGGCCGCGCAGACACGCCGTCAGCCACGGCGCATACCGCCGGTACAGCTCCTCGAAGGCGCGACGGTCCCCGTCCGCCGCGATCGCCCGCAGCAGTTCCCCGTCGCTTCTCGTTTCCCTCACATCCCCTCATCGGACGAGCCCCATCGATCGGTTCACACCCCCGCCCACCCATCTCGGAATCCCTCCCACGGATCTCGGAGACCGGCCCGCGCATGCCGCTCTTGACTCCGGACACCCTCTTGCACCACCCTTTCACTACTCAATTAGTGAAAGGGTGATTGCCCAAGTGGTCGAGTACCGCATCGACCGGCGCAGCGGCGTCGCCACCTACGTGCAGATCGTCCAGCAGACCAAACAGGCCCTGCGCCTGGGCCTGCTCGAACCGGGCGACAAGCTCCCCACGGCCCGCGAGGTCGTGGAGGCCACCGCGATCAATCCGAACACCGTCCTCAAGGCCTACCGCGAGTTGGAGCGCGAGGGCCTGGTCGAGGCCAGACGCGGCCTCGGCACCTTCGTACGGAAGTCGCTGGGCGCGGCCCCGGCCGACTCCCCGCTGCGCGCCGAGCTCGACGACTGGGCGGCCAGGGCCCGCGAGGCCGGGCTCGATCACGACGACGTGGCGGCGCTCTTCACCGCCGTACTGGAAACGTTCACCGAGGGAGACCAGGAATGAGCAACACCGCCATCGAGGCGGCCGGGCTCGGCAAGAAGTTCGGGCGGCGAGGGAGCTGGGCACTGCGCGAGTGCTCCTTCCGGCTCCCCGCCGGACGCGTCTGCGCCGTCGTCGGCCCCAACGGCGCGGGCAAGTCGACCCTGCTGATGCACACGGCCGGACTGCTCGCCCCCACCGAGGGCTCCCTCACCGTGCTCGGCACGCACCCGGCCGCCGCCCGCGAACGCATCGCGTACGTCGCCCAGGACAAGCCGCTGTACCCGCAGCTCACCGTGGCCCAGACGCTGCGCCTGGGCCAGGAGCTCAACCCCGCCCGCTGGGACGCCTCGGTCGCCGAGCGGATCACGTACGAGAACGGCGGTCTGGACCCGAAGGCCAAGGTGCGCGCGCTGTCCGGCGGTCAGCGCACCCGCGTGGCCCTCGCCCTCGCGCTCGGCAAGCGGCCCGAACTCCTGCTCCTGGACGAGCCGATGGCCGACCTCGACCCGCTCGCCCGCCACGAGCTGATGGGCACGCTGATGGCCGAGGCCGCCCAGCACGGCACGACGGTCGTGATGTCCTCGCACGTCGTCGCCGAGCTGGAGGGCTCCTGCGACTACCTGTTGCTGATAGGCGGCGGCCAGGTGCGGCTGGCCGGCGACCTGGACGACCTGCTGGCCGCGCACACCCTGACCACCGGGCCGGTCCGCGACCTCGCCCCGCACACCGTGGTCGAATCCCGCACCACGGGGCGCCAGTTGACCGCCCTGATCCGCCCTCAGGGCCCGTTCGTCGCGGGAGCCGACGCCCGCACCGCCGCACCCTCCCTGGAGGAGCTGGTCCTCGCGCACCTGCGCAACCCCGAGGCCCCCGCGCTGATCCTCGCCTCCGCCCGCACCGCCGTCCAGGAGTCCGCCGCATGACCGCGCTCACCGCCCCCGGCACCGCGGCCGCGCCCACCCGCCGCCCGTCCGCCTCACGCGGCCTGGTGCGCACGGTGCTGCTGCTGCACCGCCCGGCGCTCTTCGTCTGGGCCGGCCTGTTCGTCGCGCTCGCGGCCCTGCTGCTGTGGCTGTACGGCCCGGGGACGGACGCGGCCGCCGCGGCGTGGCGGGAGTACGACCGCTGCACGAAGGCCACCTGCCCTTACGACCAGGACGCGATCCTCAGGTACAAGTCGTACTCCCTGTACGCCTCCCTCGCGCTGACCTTCCTGCCGTTCCTCGTCGCGGCCTGGGCGGGCGCCTCGCTGATCGGCCGCGAGATGGAGACCGGCACCGCGCAGCTCGCATGGACCCAGTCGGTCTCCCCGGCCCGTTGGCTGGCGGTCAAGCTGGCGGTTCCGGCCGCGCTCGTCACCGCCGGGACCAGCGTGCTGGTGCTGCTGCACCGCCGGATGTGGGTGAAGAGCCAGGGCCGGATCGACACCGCCAAGGACTGGACCGATTTCCTCGTCTTCCACGCCAACGGCCCGACCACCGTCGCCTTCGCCCTGTCCGGGCTGGCCGTCGGCGCGCTCGCCGGAATCAAGCTGCGCCGCTCCCTGGCCGCACTCGGCGTGTCGGTGGTGTGGATGGCCGGCGTCCGGTCCGCCCTCGCCCTCGCCCTGCCCTACCTCTGGCCGCCGGTGAGGACGGTCACCAGTCTCACCCACGACAGCCCCACGAGCCTCGGCATCACCGTCAACGAGGGTCTCCTCACCTCCACCGGCGCCCGGCTGGCCGACCCGCACTGCGGCAGCAGCCACAGCTCGGAGTGCCGTGCCCTGTACGACAGGCTCGACGCCGTCAGCTTCTATACCGACTCCCACCCCGTCTCCCACTACTGGCCTCTCCAGTTCGTGGCGACCGGCGTCGTCCTCGCCCTCACCGCGCTCGCGCTCCTCGCCGCCTTCCTCCTGCTCAAGCACCGCACCGGAAGCGCGCCGAAGCACCACACCACCGGCGCGCCGAAGCAGGCCCAGCGATGAGCGCCGTCACCGGCCTCCCCTGGACCGTCGTACGCCTGCACCGCGCGGCGCTGATCGTCTGGGGAGCGTTCGTGGCCGCCGTCGCCGGGCTCCTGGTGTGGCTCGTCGAGGTCAAGGCGGACGCCGCCCGGGCCGAACTGGCCTACTGCGCACACCGCGAGACCTGCACCATCACGGCCACCCTCGACTACGGCGACACCATCCGCTGGGCCGCCACCCTCCTGTGCTACTCCTCCTACGCTGTCGCCGCCTGGGCGGGCGCCGCGCTGGTCGCCCGCGAACTGGAGACGGGAACCACGCAGCTCGCCTGGACCCAGTCGGTGTCGCCCGTGCGCTGGCTGACCGCCAAGCTCGCCGTGCCCGCGCTGCTGCTCACGCTCGGCGGCGCGGTGCTGGTGCCGCTGTTCCGCTGGGGCTGGTCGAGCAACCCGGACCGGCTGAACGACGACTGGGCCTCCGACAACGTCTTCGTCGCCCGCGGGCCGGCGATGGTGGCGTACGTCCTGTGCGCGCTGGCCGTCGGCGCGCTGGCCGGACTGGTGCTGCGGCGCGCGCTGCCCGCCCTGGGCGTCTCCTTCGCCCTGATGCTGGTGCTCAACCAGTTCCTGCAGAGCCACCGCGCGGATCTGTGGCCCTCGGTCACCCGTACCGGCGCCAGGGGCGAGTTCAATCCGCCCGACAGCGCCTGGCGGCTGGAGGACGGGGTGCTCGTCCACGGCGAACACGTGCCGAACCCCGGTTACGGGAACTGCGAAGGCACGGCCGCGGAGACCAAGCGGTGCCTGGCCGACCACGGGATCACCGGCAACTACTCCGTCTACCACCCGGCCTCCCACTTCTGGCCCCTCCACCTGGTGGAAACCGGCATCGTCCTCGCCGTGGCCGCCGCCGCCACCGCGGCCGCCTTCCGGCTGCTGCGCCGACGCACCGCCTGAAGCGCCCGGCGCTCGCCGCCACCCCATGCCGTACGCCCCCCACGGGGTGGGGCGTACGCGGCTCCCGGACATGTAGACGTCCGGGAGCCGCTCCCCGATATCCCGCACGTCATGTCGCCGTAACCATCGATTCAGACGAGCTTGCAACGCTCAGCCAATGAATCCCGCCGTGCCAGAGCCCCCGCCTCCGCCGGAGAACGAGCCCTCGCCGACGAC
This sequence comes from Streptomyces sp. NBC_01384, assembly GCF_045040035.1. Classification (NCBI taxonomy): domain Bacteria; kingdom Bacillati; phylum Actinomycetota; class Actinomycetes; order Kitasatosporales; family Streptomycetaceae; genus Streptomyces; species Streptomyces sp. NBC_01384. The sequence continues at coordinate 5,163,084 of NZ_CP109559.1, read as the reverse complement.
TCCGCCGACTCCGCCGACTCCGACGAGGGGCAGCGAGCCGGTACGGGCGATGCGGAACGGGAACATCCGCCTCGCCCCGCTACCGCTCGCCCTCTCCGACGCGCCGGTCTCGCTCCCGGCGCGGAAGAATGGGTCCATGAACCAGCCCAGCGCCCAGGCACCGGTCCAGCACCCGCAGCCCTCCGTCGGCTCCATAGCCGCCCACCGCCCGCACACCGTGGCGGCGAACGTCTCCGACCTCGAGCCCGACCTCGACGCCGACCTCGACGCGTACGAGGACACGGTGCAGGACGGCATCATCTTGCCGCAGGGCCGGTTCCTGGACCGGGAACGCAGCTGGCTGGCGTTCAACGAGCGGGTTCTGGAGCTCGCCGAGGACCCGAACACGCCCCTCCTCGAACGGGCCAACTTCCTGGCGATCTTCGCCAGCAACCTGGACGAGTTCTTCATGGTCCGGGTGGCGGGCCTGAAGCGCCGCATCGCGACCGGCGTCGCCACCAAGTCCGCCTCCGGCCTGCAGCCCCGCGAGGTCCTGGAGATGATCTGGGCCCGCTCGCGCGAGCTCATGGCCCGGCACGCGGCCTGCTACCAGGAGGACATCGCCCCCGCGCTCGCGGAGGAGGGCATCCACCTGGTCCGCTGGAGCGAGCTGACGGAGAAGGAGCAGGCCCGCCTGTTCACCCTCTTCCGGCACCAGATCTTCCCGGTCCTGACCCCGCTGGCGGTCGACCCCGCGCACCCCTTCCCGTACATCTCGGGTCTCTCCCTGAACCTCGCGGTCGTCGTACGGAATCCGGTCAGCGGCCACCGGCACTTCGCGCGCGTCAAGGTCCCGCCGCTGCTCTCCCGCTTCCTGGAGGCCTCCCCGAACCGCTACGTCCCCATCGAGGACGTCATAGCGGCACACCTGGAGGAACTCTTCCCGGGCATGGAGGTGCTTGAGCACCACACCTTCCGCCTCACCCGCAACGAGGACCTGGAGGTCGAGGAGGACGACGCCGAGAACCTGCTCCAGGCACTGGAGAAGGAGCTCATGCGGCGCCGCTTCGGGCCGCCGGTGCGTCTTGAGGTCGAGGAGTCCATCGACCGGTACGTCCTCGATCTCCTCGTACGGGAGCTGAAGATCTCCGAGGCCGAGGTGTACCCCCTGCCGGGTCCCCTGGATCTCACGGGCCTCTTCGGCATCGGGAAGCTGGACCGGCCCGAGCTGAAGTACCCGAACTTCGTCGCAGGCACCCACCGCGATCTCGCGGAGGTCGAGTCGGCGTCCGCGCCCGACATCTTCGCCGCCCTCCGCGAGCGCGACGTCCTGCTGCACCACCCGTACGACTCCTTCTCCACCTCCGTGCAGTCGTTCCTGGAGCAGGCCGCGGCCGATCCGGATGTGCTCGCGATCAAGCAGACGCTGTACCGGACCTCGGAGACCTCGCCGATCGTCGACGCGCTCATCGACGCCGCCGAGTCCGGCAAGCAGGTCCTCGTCCTCGTCGAGATCAAGGCACGCTTCGACGAACAGGCCAACATCAAGTGGGCCAGGAAGCTGGAGGAGTCGGGCTGCCATGTCGTGTACGGGCTCGTCGGGCTGAAGACCCACTGCAAGTTGTCGCTGGTCGTACGGCAGGAGGGGGACACGCTCCGGCGCTACTCCCATGTCGGCACCGGGAACTATCACCCGAAGACCGCCCGCCTGTACGAGGACCTCGGTCTGCTCACCGCGGACCCTCAGGTCGGCGCCGACCTCTCCGACCTCTTCAACCGGCTCTCCGGCTACTCCCGCCGCGAGACCTACCGCCGGCTGCTCGTCGCCCCCAAGTCCCTGCGCGACGGCCTGATCGCGCGGATCAACAAGGAAGTCCAGCACCACAACGCGGGACGCCCCGCCTACGTCCGCATCAAGGTCAACTCGATGGTGGACGAGGCGATCATCGACGCGCTGTACCGCGCCTCCCAGGTCGGAGTGCCCGTCGACGTGTGGGTGCGCGGCATCTGCGCGGTCCGGCCGGGCGTCCCGGGCCTGTCCGAGAACATCCGCGTACGGTCCGTGCTCGGCCGCTTCCTCGAACACTCCCGGGTCTTCGGCTTCGGCAACGGCGGCGAGCCCGAGGTGTGGATCGGCAGCGCCGACATGATGCACCGCAACCTCGACCGACGGATCGAGGCCCTGGTCAGGATCACCGACCCGGCCCACCGGGCAGCCCTCAACCGGCTGTTCGAGACCGGGATGTCGGACACCACTGCCTCCTGGCACCTGGGACCGGACGGCGAGTGGACCCGGCACGCGACCGACGCGGACGGCCAGCCCCTGCGGAACGTCCAGGAGATGCTCATAGACGCCCGGAGGCGCCGGCGTGGCACAGCAACACCTTGATCCCCCCACCGACTCCACGGTCGGCCCGGTGTCCGGGGACGCCCTCGCGGGCTACCTGAGGGCCCAGGCCACGGAGTTCCTCCGTTCCCTGCGGCAGCACCGGGAGACCGGCGCCGATGGCGGTACCCCCGCCCGAGCGAAGTCGAGAGCGGAGTCACGGCCGGGGGAGAACGGCTCGGGGGAGAACCGTTCGGGGGAATCCGTCGACGCGGCGCGCGCCCTGCGCCGCTCGGCCCGCCGCATCAGCGGCACCCTGCACACCTTCCGGCCGCTGCTCGACGCGGACTGGTCGGAGGGCATGCGGCCCGAACTGGCCTGGCTGTCGGGCACCCTGGCCCGCGAGCACGCCTACGCGGCCCGCCTGGAACGGCTGCTCGGCGCGCTGAACCGGCTCTCGGGCGCGTCCGGCTTCCCCACCCAGGCCGGCGGGCAGGGCGCGACCCCCAAGGCCCACCTGACCGTGGGCGCCGCGAAGGCGGGCGCGCTGCTCGACCGCCAGCTCACCCTGGCCCGTACCCGGGCCCACTCGGCGGCGCTCCAGGCGCTCGGCTCCTCCCGCTTCCACGCCGTCGCGGACAGCGTCGCCGTGCTCGCCAGCGAGGTGCCGCTGACCCCCGCGGCGACCACGGCCGACCTGCGCCCGCTGGCCGCCGCCGCGACGGACCGGCTGACCGACGCGGTCACCGCGCTGCCGCTGGTCACCGCGGGCCACCCCTACAACGCGGAGGCCCTCGTGCACGGCCTCTCCGCGGACACCGCGCCCCACCCCCAGGACGCCCCCTGGCACCAGGTCCGGCTGCTGCTGCGCCTGCACCGCTACGCGTGCGAGGTCCTGTACGGGGAGGACGCCCCCGCCGACGTACGACTGCTCGCCGCGGGCCAGGCACTCAACCGGCACCGGGACGCGGCCGAGGCCGCCTCGGCCGCGGCGTCGGCGGCCCGTACCCCGCGCATCGCCCCGGCGACCGCGTACGCGCTCGGCGTGCTCCACGCCGACCAGCGGCACGAGGTGGAGGCGGCGCGGTTCGCGTTCCAGCAGAGCTGGCGGAAAGAAGCCGTCCACACCCGGTGAGGGAGGCCAGATGACCGACGACACCTTCAGGCCCGTACGAGCGGCGGGCTGCGTCCTGTGGCGCCGCTCGCCCATCGACGGTGAGCTGGAGATATGTCTGGTCCACCGGCCGAAGTACGACGACTGGTCACATCCGAAGGGCAAGCTCAAACGCGGCGAGGACCCGCTCGCGGGGGCACTGCGGGAGGTCGCGGAGGAGACGGGGTACGCCGCCGTCCTGGGCTCCGAGCTGCCCACCCTCCGCTATCCGGTCGCCGGCCGTCCCAAGGAGGTCCGCTACTGGGCGGCCGAGGCGACGGACGGTCAGTTCCGGCCGAACGACGAGGTCGACCGCATCCTGTGGCTTCCTCCGACCGCGGCCCGCCACCGCCTGACCCATCCCAGGGACAGCGACCTGGTGGACGCCGCGCTGAGCACGTTGCGCATGGCCTGAGCATGGGCGTGCCCTCGGCCCTCCCGCGCCGGACCACACCCCGCACGCACCCCACGCGCACTCCTCCACACCCCGCGACCCCCATCCCCTCGCCCCGCTCGGCACCCCGCCCATGTGGGGCACAAATCCGCCCACGCAATGGAATGTCACTGTGTCCTTGACGTAAGCGTTCCGTGACCTCACCGCACCGCCCACAGGGGTTCACCCTCCGTTCACTTACGGCCTTCGACGGCTTCACCTGATCTGCCTAATTTCGGCCTTACCCGGTGCGGAACGCCTCCTGTGTGTGGCCTCCGCATTGCACACACACCTCGCACGCCGCCAACCAGACGGCGGCTCCTGGAAGGAACACCCCAACAGTGAAGCTTCAGCGCAAGAACCGGCTTCGCGCCCTTTCGCTCGGTGCTGTCGCCGTCTCCGGCGCCCTGGCCCTCACGGCGTGCGGCTCCGACGACACCGGCACCAAGAGCAACGCCAGCGGCGGCGCGACGACGGGCTCCAGCAGCTCGATCAAGTGCGACAACGCCAAGGGCCAGCTGCTCGCCGACGGCTCGTCCGCGCAGAAGAACGCGATCGACGCCTGGGTCAAGGAGTTCAGTGCCGCCTGCTCCGGCGTGCAGATCAACTACAAGGGCGGCGGCTCCGGCGCCGGTGTCACCGCGTTCACCCAGGGTCAGGTCGCCTTCGCCGGCTCCGACTCCGCGCTGAAGCCCGAAGAGGTCACCGCCTCCAAGAAGATGTGCACCGGCGGCGGCCAGGGCATAGACCTCCCGATGGTCGGCGGCCCGATCGCGGTCGGCTTCAACGTCCCGGGCGTCGACAAGCTGGTCCTGAACGCCTCGACGATCGCCAAGATCTTCGACAGCAAGATCAGCAAGTGGAACGACACGGCGATCGCGAAGCTGAACCCGGGCGTCACGCTGCCCGACCTCAAGATCCAGGCGTTCCACCGCTCGGACGAGTCCGGCACCACGGACAACTTCACCAAGTACCTGATCGCCGCGGCTCCGGCCGACTGGAAGTACTCCGGCGGCAAGGCCTGGCAGGCCAAGGGCGGCCAGTCCGCTCCGCAGTCCTCCGGTGTCGCCCAGCAGGTGAAGCAGACCTCCGGCGCCATCGGTTACATGGAGCTGTCGTTCGCCAAGGACGGCATCAAGGCGGCCTCCGTGGACACGGGCGCCTCCGCGCCGGTCGACGCCACCGTCGAGAACGCCACCAAGGCCATCGCCGACGCCAAGGTCATCGGCACGGGCAGCGACCTCTCTCTCAAGCTGAACCGCGCCACCAAGGCCGAGGGTGCCTACCCGATTACTCTGGTCACGTACGAGATCGTCTGCGACAAGGGCAACAAGTCGGACACCCTGGCTGCCACCAAGGCGTTCCTGACCTACGTCGCGAGCGAGGACGGCCAGAAGATCCTGAGCAGCATCGACTACGCCCCGATGCCGGCCGAGATCATCGCCAAGGTCCGCAGCACCATCGCGACCCTGAGCTGACCTGAGTGTGCGGCCCGCCTCACCGAGGCGGGCCGCACCGTCCGGTGCACCGCCGCCTGGAGCCGCCACCCCTTACGGCTCCGCAGACCGGAGAATCCTGATGGACATATCGACACAGAACGCAGAAGAAGCGCCTCCCCCCACCCCCCAGCCTTCCGTGGCCGTGCAGAAACGCACGAGCCGCGGCACCACCCGACCCGGTGACCGGATCTTCCTCGGTCTCTCCCGCGGGTCGGGCATCTTCCTGCTGGTGATCATGGCCGCCATCGCGGCCTTCCTCACCTATCGCGCCTCGCTCGCGATCAGCAAGGACCACGGCAACTTCCTCACCACCTTCGAGTGGAACACCAACACCATCCCGCCGGTGTTCGGTATCGCCGTCCTGGCCTTCGGCACGGTGGTCTCCTCGATCATCGCCATGGCCCTGGCGGTCCCGGTCGCGGTCGCCATCGCGCTGTTCATCACGCACTACGCGCCGCGCAAGCTGAGCGGCCCGATCGCCTACGTGATCGACCTGCTCGCCGCCGTGCCGTCCATCGTCTACGGCCTGTGGGGCGCCCTCGTCCTGGTGCCGCACATGAACGGCCTCTTCGGCTGGCTCAACACCTACTTCGGCTGGACCGGCATCTTCGACTGGCAGGGCGGCGCGCCCCGCTCGATGCTCACCGTCAGCATCCTGCTCGCGATCATGATCCTGCCGATCATCACCAACGTGAGCCGCGAGGTCTTCCGCCAGGTCCCGCAGATGCACGAGGAGGCCGCGCTGGCCCTCGGCGCCACGCGCTGGGAGGTCATCCGCATGTCGGTGCTGCCCTTCGGCCGCTCCGGCGTGATCTCCGCCTCGATGCTGGGCCTCGGCCGTGCGCTCGGCGAGACGATGGCCGTCGCCACGGTCCTCTCCCCGACCTTCGACATCAACGCCAGCCTGCTCGACCCGGGCGGCGGCACCTTCGCGCAGAACATCGCCAGCAAGTTCGGCGAGGCGACCGCGGACGGCCGTGACGCGCTGATCGCCTCCGGTCTGGTCCTCTTCGTCATCACCCTGCTGGTCAACGGCGCGGCCCGGGTGATCATCGCCCGCCGCGCGGAGTATTCGGGGGCCAACGCATGAGCCACGCAGCAGCAGTCACGGACAAGCGCCCCAGCACCCTGCGCGGCGCGACCCTGCCGAAGTGGTCCCCGTGGGCGATCGCCGCCGGCGCGGTCGTGGTGGCCGTGGGCATCGGTCTGGTCGGCGGTCTCGACAGCAAGGTCCAGTGGGGCCTGATCGCCGGAATCCTCTTCGTCCTCGGTACGTACGGCATCGCCGCCAAGGTCGAGGGCCGTCGCCAGGCCAAGGACCGCGTCGCGACCAGCCTCGTGTGGGTCTGCTTCCTCATCGCGGTGGTCCCGCTGGCCTCCCTGATCTGGACGACCGTCAAGCGCGGCGTGAAGGTCTTCGACGTCTACTTCCTGACCCACTCGATGGGCGTGGTCGCGGACTCCGAGCCCGGCGGCGGCATCTACCACGCCATCATCGGCACCCTGGAGCAGGTCGGTCTCGCCACCCTGATCGCGGCGCCGATCGGCGTGCTCACCGCGGTCTACCTGGTGGAGTACGGGCGCGGCAAGCTCTCCGCGGCCATCACCTTCTTCGTCGACGTGATGACGGGCATCCCCTCGATCGTCGCCGGTCTGTTCATCCTGAGCCTGATGCTCATCATGGACCTGCAGCCCTTCGGCTTCGCCGGTTCGCTGGCCCTGGCCATCCTGATGATGCCCGTCGTGGTCCGCTCCACCGAGGAGATGCTCAAGCTCGTACCGAACGAGCTGCGCGAGGCGTCCCTGGCGCTCGGCGTGCCCAAGTGGCGCACGATCCTTAAGGTGGTCCTGCCGACCTCGATCGGTGGCATCACGACCGGTGTCATGCTCGCCGTCGCGCGCATCACGGGCGAGACGGCCCCGGTGCTGCTGCTGGTGTGGGGCACGAACTTCATCAACATGAACCCGTTCTCCGGAGCGCAGGCCTCGCTGCCGCTGTACATCTACCAGCAGTACGCGAACAGCGCCGGTTCGAACGCGGCGTACGACCGTGCCTGGGCGGCGGCGCTCGCCCTGATCGCCTTCGTGATGATCCTCAACATGGTGGCCCGCGGCATCGCCCGCTGGAAGGCGCCGAAGACAGGTCGCTGACGCGGCCATATCAGCGACCAGCAGCATCCCCTCGAAAGAAGCAGTGATTGACATGGCCAAGCGAATCGACGTAAGCGGTCTCACCGCCTACTACGGCTCCCACAAGGCGATCCAAGACATCTCGATGACGGTCGAGCCGCGCTCGGTGACGGCCTTCATCGGCCCCTCCGGCTGCGGCAAGTCGACCTTCCTGCGCACCCTCAACCGTATGCACGAGGTCACCCCCGGCGGCCGGGTCGAGGGCAAGGTCCTCCTCGACGACGAGGACCTCTACGGCCAGGGCATCGACCCCGTCGCCGTGCGCCGCACGATCGGCATGGTCTTCCAGCGCCCGAACCCCTTCCCCACCATGTCGATCTTCGACAACGTGGCGGCGGGTCTGCGCCTGAACGGCTCCTACAAGAAGTCCGAGCTGAACGACGTCGTCGAGAAGTCCCTCAAGGGCGCGAACCTCTGGAACGAGGTCAAGGACCGCCTCAACAAGCCCGGTTCGGGCCTGTCGGGCGGCCAGCAGCAGCGTCTGTGCATCGCGCGAGCGATCGCGGTGGAACCGCAGGTGTTGCTGATGGACGAGCCGTGCTCGGCGCTGGACCCCATCTCGACCCTGGCCATCGAGGACCTGATCGGCGAGCTGAAGGAACGCTTCACGATCGTCATCGTGACGCACAACATGCAGCAGGCCGCGCGTGTCTCGGACCGCACCGCGTTCTTCAACCTGGCCGCGGTGGGCCAGCCCGGCCGGCTCATCGAGATCGACGAAACGGAGCGCATCTTCTCCAACCCGTCGGTCCAGGCCACGGAGGACTACATCTCCGGCCGCTTCGGCTGAGCCCGGTCCCCTGGAACCCCTCGCGGTGCTGCATGGCGGTGCCACCGCGAGGACGAGAAGGGCCCGCCCCTGGCTCCCGGGGGCGGGCCCGCTCGTTTTCTCCTGACCCTCGCCGCCGCCACCCGTCCCCTGGGTGGTTCTTTGACTGCGGGTAAGTCGGCTGCGGGTAAGTGGGGGCTGATCGCGCAGTTCCCCGCGCCCCTAAGGGCGCGCCGCCCTCGGCCTGAAGGTTCCGGTGCGGTGGGCGTTCTGGCCGGTGCCCCCAGGGCCACGGTGTATGGCCCGGAGAATGTGACACCTGCGCGGCGAGTGTCACATTCCCGCGGTCGACCACCCGGCCGCAGCCGACTGGCCAACAGCGTCGGTTCACGGGTGGGCAGGGGCGGCGGGTGCGGAGGAAACGGTTTGCCGGAGTCGTTACAGGAACGCCAGGTTCACGATCCAGAAGCTGGCCGCGGCCACCAACGCCGCCGCCGGCATCGTAATGAACCAGCCCATGACGATGTTCTTGGCAACGCCCCAACGGACGGCGTTCAGACGCTTGGTCGCGCCGACACCCATGATCGCGGAGGTGATGACATGCGTCGTGGAGATCGGCGCCTTGAAGAGGTACGCGGTGGCGAACATGATCGACGCCCCCGTCGTCTCCGCGGCAAACCCCTGTGCCGGATCAAGCTCGATGATCTTCCGCCCGAGCGTCCGCATGATCCGCCACCCACCCGCGTACGTCCCCAGCGACAGCATCACCGCACAGACGATCTTCACCCACACCGGAATCGGATCGTCCGCCGTCTGGACGTCACCGATGACGAGCGCCATCACCACGACGCCCATCGTCTTCTGGGCGTCCTGGAGACCGTGACCGAGCGCCATCCCGGCCGCGGACACCGTCTGCGCGATACGGAATCCCCGCTTGGTCTTGTGCGGATTGGCCCGCCGGAACAGCCACATGATCGCGCACATGACCAGATAGCCGACGATCAGACCGACGACCGGCGACAGGAACATCGGGATGATGACCTTGTCCACGACCCCGGACCACAGCACCTTCGTACCGCCCGCGAGCGCGGCCCCCACCAGCCCCCCGAACAGCGCGTGCGAAGAGGACGACGGAAGCCCGAAGTACCAGGTGACCAGGTTCCACACGATGGCCCCGACGAGCGCGGCGAAGAGGATCCCCATCCCCTTCGAGCCCTCGGGCGTCTCGATCAGCCCCTTGCTGACGGTGTTCGCCACCCCGCTGCCGAGGAACGCACCCGCGAGGTTCATCACCGATGCCATGGCGAGCGCGGCCCGCGGAGTCAGCGCCCGCGTGGACACCGACGTGGCGATGGCGTTCGCCGAGTCGTGGAAGCCGTTCGTATACGTGAATCCGAGCGCGACCAGAATGGTCACGACCAGCACAAAGGTGTCCACGAAGCTCAGGACTCCTTGACGGCGATGGTCTCCACCGTGTTCGCCACATGTTCGAACGCGTCGGCCGCTTCCTCCAGCACATCCACGATCTGCTTGAGCTTCAGCACCTCGATGGCGTCGTACTTGCCGTTGAAGAGATGGGCGAGCAGCTTGCGGTGGATCTGGTCCGCCTGGTTCTCCAGCCGGTTGACCTCGATCCAGTACTCCGTGAGGTTGTCCATCGTCCGCAGGTTCGGCATGGCCTCGGCCGTCAGATCGGCAGCGCGCGCCAGCACCTCGATCTGCTGTTCCACACCCTTGGGCAGCTCCTCGACCTGATACAGCACGACCAGGTCGACGGCCTCCTCCATGAAGTCCATGATGTCGTCGAGGGACGAGGCCAGGTTGTAGATGTCCTCGCGGTCGAACGGTGTGATGAAGGAGGAGTTCAGCTGGTGGAAGATCGCGTGAGTGGCGTCATCACCGGCGTGTTCGGCGGCCCGCATGCGCTCTGCGATCTCGGCCCGGGCGGAGGCGTCCGCCCCGAGCAGTTCCATCAGGAGTTTCGAGCCCGTGACGATGTTGTCCGCGGAGGCGGAGAACATGTCATAGAAGCTCGTCTCCCTGGGGGTCAGACGAAAGCGCACGTGGGGTCCTCAGAGTCCTTTTGTTCGGTCAGGCTGATGCTAGGCGCATCATCCGGCCACGGCTAACCGGCCGTCTCCCAGTGTCGCCCATCGGGCACAGTGATCAGCACAGGGTCCGGTACCGGCATCGGGCAAGGGCCCTATACCCAGCAAAGTTCGTTACCATATACCCGCCAGGGGTATATAAACCGCACCAGCGGGAGGACGCGATGACGACCACCGAGGCCGGCGCGACGGCGCCCTCCGGCAACACCGAAACGGCCCAGGAGATCCAGGACATTCCTGACATCCAAGAGACCCGAGAGACCCAGGAGCCTCAGGAGCCCCAAAAGGCCGAGGCGGTCCAGGAAGTCGTGACCGACCACGACCGCGGCGTCCACGGCTACCACAAGCAGAAGGACGAGCACCTCAAGCGGCTGCGCCGTATCGAGGGCCAGGTCCGCGGTCTGCAGCGGATGGTCGACGAGGACGTCTACTGCATCGACATACTCACCCAGGTCTCCGCCTCCACCAAGGCCCTGCAGTCCTTCGCCCTCCAGCTCCTCGAGGAGCATCTGCGCCACTGCGTCGCGGACGCGGCCCTCAAGGGCGGCGACGAGATCGACGCGAAGGTAGAGGAAGCGACGAAGGCGATCGGCCGCCTGCTCCGTACCTGATGAAGGATCACGCGACAGGGCCGACAAAGCCGACGGGGGAGTACGCGCGTACAGACGCAACCAAGGAAGTACCTGCGCAAGGCGGGTCTAGTCCTCCGTGCAGCTCCCCCGCGCACCGCGCTCTTCGGCCACTTTCAGCACCTCGTCGATGCTCTCAAGGCTGAGCCGGTCCTCGTGTGCGGCCGAGGCCGCGATGATCAGATCGCCGCACAGCTCGATCTCGGCGAGGGCCACGTGGTCCTGAACTGCCGTACCGCCGACCGGAGCCACGTGCATCACCTCTTCCTGCCGTCACCGGCTTCCTAGAGTAGGGAGCGGCCTACACACCGCGCATGGCACGGAAGGGCCATTTCCAGCCCCCAACTCGTCCTCACGCACGGGCCGACGCGCGGACCCTCTACGGTTCCGCGATCTTCCCCGCGAAGATGTCCCCGGACTCCGGAAGCCGTACGTGGGCGGGGACCCCGAAGTCGTACAGCAGGGTCGTCGACGCGACCGCGACGGTGCCCTTGTGCTGGTCGTTGACAAAGCTGAACCGGTTCCGGAGTTTGCGGACGCGCCCCTGGTCGTCGAGGTAGGCGTCGAAGGGGACTTCGGCAGTGGCGAACCCTTTCGCCGCCGCCCGCAGTGCCTTCCGGTTCCCCTTCGAGGCACCGGCCGCGGCGATTTCGAGATCCGCGGTCCCGCGATAGTGCCGCACCGGCGTCCCGGCCACCTCGGTCCTCCCCACATACGTCGCCGTCCGCGCCCCCCGCAGCACCTCGGCCGCGGCGAACGGGTCGGTGGCGCCGCCGGTCACCAGGTTCCCGTCGGAGAGGGTGGCCGTCTCGACGCGCACCCACTTGTCGGCGGGGACGCCGGCGCCACGGTTCTTCATGAACAGGGCGCCCGGGGCGAGGAGTTCGGTGATCGGGCGGTGCTCGACGGCGCCGGCGGGATCCTGCGGCAGCAGCACTTCCAGCTGCCCCAGCTGTTCCTTGAAGTCGTAGACGCCCTGGCCGCGGATGGTGACCCGGGTCCCGCCGGTGGCCATCTCCATCGACGTACGGGTCTTCGCGCTGCCGACGCGCCGCAAGGTGTCGGCGGCCCGGTGCAGTACCTCGACGGTGGTGGTGCCGGCGCGCGCGTCCTCGGCGCCGGCCCGGCCGACGGAACACCCGCCGACACCGACCATGAGCCCCGTCACCGCGACCGCGACGACGCCCGCACTCATCCGCCTATGCCGTTGCGCCACCATCGTCTGCCGACCCCCAGCCGGTCCGTCCCGGGCCCTCCTGACGTTCCGGTTAACGACGGGTAGGGACGCCCGTCACGCGGCAGGGATTCATTTGCTTGCCTTGGGTAACGTTGTTGGTGTGGCGCAGCCGGACGACACCCATCCCAGCCGGGAACACCGAACGACGACGATCGAACAGGGCCGCTTCTGCTTGGCCCGCTGCACCTGCGGCTGGCGAGGCCCGGCCCGCCGGGCCCGCAGCCTGGCCCGTACGGACGCCCAGGGCCACACGGAGGGCACCCGATGAAGATCCGTGAAGACGGGGCGATATCCGCGTGTGATCACGGTCATGTCGCGGTTCCGTCCCACGCCCGTACGCTGTGGAACTCCCGTGAGCGGACACCCGTCTCGTCCCACGCACAGGGAAGCAACGGGAGGCACACATGCAACGGCGTACGTTCATAGGTGGCGGCGCGGCCGCACTCGCGGTGGCGGCCACGGCCGCGTGCAACGGCAAGGACAGCGGCGGCAAGGCCTCGGGTGCCACGGACACGGCCGACACCTCCCTGCGCACGGCCACCACCGGTACGGGCACCACCAGTACGGGCACCGGCACCAGCACCACCCGCGCCGCCGCGAACTGGACCGCCCTCGCCAAGGATCTGGACGGTGCCCTGGTCCGCCCCGGCGACCGCAGTTGGTCGGTGGCCCACCAGCTGTACAACACCCGCTTCGACTCCCTGAAGCCCACCGCCGTCGCGTACGTCGCCCACGCGGACGACATCCGTACGACCATGGCCTACGCCCGCGCCCACAACATCCCGCTGTCGATCCGCAACGGCGGCCATTCCTACGCGGGTTGGTCCTCCGGAAACGGCCGCCTCATCCTCGACGTCTCCAAGCTGAACACCATCCGGGCGTCCGCGAACGAGGCGGTGATCGGCGCCGGTTCCAAACTGATCGACGTCTACCGGGCGCTCACCGCGAAGGGCGTCACGATCCCGGCCGGTTCCTGCCCGACCGTCGGCGTCTCCGGTCTGACCCTCGGCGGCGGCCACGGCGTGGTCTCCCGCGCGTACGGCCTGACCTGCGACAGCCTCACCCAGGCGACGCTGATCACGGCGGACGGCAAGCAACTCGTCGCGAACGCGAGCGAGAACAAGGACCTCTTCTGGGCCCTGCGCGGCGCGGGCAACGGCAACTTCGGCGTCGTCACCGAGCTCCGCTTCAAGACCCACCCCGCCCCGCAGGCCGTCTCCGCGTACATGACCTGGCCCTGGGCGAAGGCCGCCGCCGTGGTGAAGGCCTGGCAGGAGTGGGGCCCGGACCAGCCGGACGAAATCTGGTCCGCGCTCCACCTGGAGAACGGCAGCGGCACCCCCACCGTCGCCGTCGCCGCCTTCTCCCTCGGCACCTACGGCGAACTCCAGAACGCCGTGGACCGCCTGGCCACCCAGGTCGGCGCCCCCGCGCGCAGCGTCTCGCTCAGAAAGCACTCGTACAACGAGGCGATGGAGGCGTACGCGGGCTGCTCCTCGTTCCCCACCGAGGCCCAGTGCCACCTGCCGGGCTCGACGCCGGGCCGTTCCCCGCAGGGCGCCCTCGGCCGTGAGACGTACGCGGCCCGCTCGGACTTCTTCGACCGCTCGATCTCCGCGGCCGGCATCCAGACGCTGCTGAACCAGATCTCCTCGGTGCACGGCGGCGCGGGCAGCATCGCGCTCACGGCGCTCGGCGGCGCGGTCAACCGGGTCTCGCCGACCGCGACGGCCTTCGTGCACCGGCGTTCCCGGATGCTCGCCCAGTACATCGCCTCCTGGGGCGCCGGCGCCTCCGGCACCACGGCCCAGTCCTGGCTGACCTCCGCCCACACGGCGATGGCTCCCCACGCCTCCGGCGCCGCCTACCAGAACTACACGGACCCGACCCTCACCAACTGGCGCCAGGCGTACTACGGCGACGCCGCGACCCGCCTCACGGCCCTGAAGAAGCAGTACGACCCGAACCGCTTCTTCTCCTTCCCTCAAGCGCTGTGACCACTCCGTAGGGGAGCTCTCACGCGGCGAGGTCCGGCTCCTCCGGCCGCTCCGCCCGGGCCCCGGGAATCAACGCGCCCTGCCCCGCACGCCGCGCCCGAATCAGCCGGCCGCCGTGCGGCGACCGCTCCACGGCCTTCATCACCGGGGTCAGCAGGGCCATGGCGAGCGGGGACAGCAGCAGGGCGACGGCGGTGCCGAGGGCGAAGCCGCCGATGACGTCCGTCGGGTAGTGCACGCCCATGTAGACCCGGCAGAAGCCTTCGAGGAGCGCGATCCCTATCCCGGCGAGCCCGAACCTCCGGTCCGCGACGAACAGCCCGACTGCCATCGCCATGGTGAGCGTCGCGTGGTCGCTCACGAAGGAGAAGTCGGACTTGCCGCTGACCAGCACATCGAGCCCTTGGTGGTCGACGAAGGGCCGGGGGCGCTCCACGAAGCCCCGTATCGGCACGTTCACCAGCACCGCGATGCCCGCGGCGAGCGGCGCCCAGACGAGCGCGGCCACCGACGAGGCGGCGTTCTCCTCGCCGCGCCGCCGCACGGTCCACCAGCACCACAGCACCAGCAGGACCGTCGCGAGCAGCAGCCCGTACTCGCCGACGAATTCCATGCCCCGGTCGAACCAGTGCGGTGCGTCCTTGGCGAGGCCATTGATGTCGTACAGCAGATCGACGTCGGGGTTCGAACCGGAT
Organism: Streptomyces sp. NBC_01384; assembly: GCF_045040035.1. Taxonomy (NCBI): domain Bacteria; kingdom Bacillati; phylum Actinomycetota; class Actinomycetes; order Kitasatosporales; family Streptomycetaceae; genus Streptomyces; species Streptomyces sp. NBC_01384. Next base: position 5,148,069 of record NZ_CP109559.1, on the reverse strand, counting down.
TCGGCGAGTCCAGCCATGGTGCTGCGGCCCCTTCGTCGTCTTTCCCGCGGGCGCACCTTTCCGTGCGCCGCCCGATCCACCCCCGTGGTCGTAGATCCGCTTACGTCAACGTCCTACGTCAACAGGAACGCACACTCCCCATCAGTACGTTCCACTCTCCACCGAATGATCACGTAGACGTTATCGAAGAGAGATACATCGCCGCAGCTCAGAGGCCGGTCACACCGTCGTGGGCAACGCTTTCGCGCCATCCTCGGTCACGCGGGTGGCGCCGAAGTAGTCGGGGGTGTCGATGGGGTCGAAGCGGATGACGGCACCCGTCCGCGGCGCGTCGATCATGTACCCGCCACCCACATAGATCCCGACGTGCCGGATGGCCCGGGAGTCGGTGAGGTCGTCGGAGAAGAACACCAGATCACCCGGCAGCAGTTCCTTGCGCGCGGGGTGCGGTCCGGCGTTGTACTGGTCGTTGGCGACCCGCGGCAGGGAGACCCCCACAGTGTCGTACGCGGCCTTCGTCAACCCCGAGCAGTCGAAGCGTCCGCCCTGGTCAGCGCTGCCGTCGCCACCCCACAGGTAGGGCGTGCCGAGCCTCTTCTGCGCGTAGGTGATCGCCGCGGCGGCCTGCCTCGACGGATCCACCCGGGTCACCGGCCGGGCGAAACTCTTCTCCAGCGTCGTGATCGTCTTCACGTAATTCTGGGTCTCCTTGTACGGCGGCACGCCTCCGTACTTGATGACCGCGTAAGCCCCCGCGTTGTAGGCGGCGAGCATGTTCTCGGTGACGTTCCCCGGCGCGTCCTTCACATACGAGGCGAGCTTGCAGTCGTACGAGGCGGCCGACGGAATCGCGTCATTTGGATCCCATACGTCGCGCTTGCCGTCCCCGTTGCCGTCGATTCCGTGCGTGGCCCAGGTCCCCGGGATGAATTGCGCTATCCCTTCCGCCGCCGCCGGACTCTTGGCGTTCGGATTGAACCCGCTCTCCTGATACAGCTGCGCGGCCAGCAGTGCGGGATTGATCGCGCCGCAGAGATTGCCCCATTGCTGTACGAGCGTCTGGTACGCGGCCGGCACGGCGCCCTTGGCGAGCCCCACCGAGCCTCCGCCGACCCCGTTGGCGAGGTTTCCCGCGACGACGTAGACGCCGACGACGAGCAGCATCATGAAGGCGAGTCCCGTCCCGGCAACGGCGGTAGCCACGATCCATGCCTTACGCACCGTCAACCGCCCCTCGCCGCCCGGGAGTCCACCGGACGTCAGTCTAGAGGCGACCCCTGCGCGAGGAAACGATCACACACGACAAGAAACCGAAGCTCGGAGTGCGCCCCCACCCGACCCCGCACGCCCCCAACCCCGCTCCGCGCGCGGCCAATCCGCCCCGTGCGCCCCTAACCCGCCCGGCGCGCCGCCTTGTAGAGCCTCGCGGCCTCGTTCCCGAGGACGACGCTGTACGAGACGTCGTCGGTGTCCCCACCCGCCTCGTGACCGCCGATGACCCCGACGACGTCCCCGTCGCCGTTCACCCAGGGGCTGCCGCTGGTGCCGGCGGCGAAGGCGGGGCACTCGATGCGCTGTTGGGTGCGACTGTGGACGGTCGGTTTGTTCGTACAGGTGATCGGCGCGTCAAGGGTGCTGGGGTACCCGGTGACGGTGACGGCGGTGGCCCCGGTCTCCCGCCCCGTGGCGAGGGCATTACCGCCGACGACGTCCTCGACACCCTTGCCGCCCCGCTTGGCGACCTCGGCGAAGGCGACGTCGCTGTCCTCGTCCTGACCGCCGGTCCACGCGTCACCGACGTACGTCTTCTGGACGTCCCAGATCCCGTACGGCGCCTTGCCTTCCCGGTACCCGGGCACGAACCGGAGCTTCCCGTCCCCGTCCAGGCAGTGCGCGGCGGTCACGATGAGATTCCGCCCCTCGCTGTGCACGACGGAGGCGGTGCAGAAGTGCCCGCTCAGGCTGTTGCCGCTGCCGAACAGGGCGCCCACGCGGGCGTTCGCCTTGTTCGTGTCGGCCTGCACGGTCACAGCGAACGGCCCGGGGCCGTCATCGGCGGACGCCACGGACGCGGACGTGACGGCGAGCATCACGACCACGACGAACAAAGCGTTCCGCCGGTTACCTGGGGGACGAGTGGTGCGCTTCATTGGTTCACACTCTGGCTCACGGAATTAAGAAAAATCCTGGAACCACACTGAGAATCTCCTATGAGTCACCGGCGGGAGCCAACGGGTCACGACGACACGTACACCGTACGACCCTTCCTCAGCCCCTGCACACACACTCGGCCCACAACAGTTTCCCGCCCCGCCCCGAACCCAGGGCATACGCACCCCAGGCCTCCGCACAGGCCTGCACGAGCTGCAGCCCACGACCACTCTCCGCACTGTCCACAGCCTGTGGACGAACGTCGCCGAACCCGGGCGGAACCTTTGGGTCGGAGTCCCACACGGCGATCCGCAGCCGCTCGGATTCGACCCCGCGGATGCGGAGAGCGTACGGGCCCTGGGTATGCAGATGGGCGTTGGTGAGCAGCTCGGAGGCGAGCAGCTCGGCGGTGGGGGTGAGTGCGGTGAGCCCGTGGGCGGCGAGGACGGTCCGGAGGGTGGCGCGGGCGATGCCCGGGGCGCGGGGATCGTGGGGGAGTCGGAGGGTGTAGGCCCAGGACGGCGATACGGTTGCCATGGGAAGTCTCCCGGTTCGGAGGGGAGTTGGGTGATTTGGATACATTGCCCAGTGACCGCGGCCGCTCCGTCGAGCGGGGTGCTTCTGGGCGGGGCGCCCGAGTAATAAGGTAGTGGCGCCAGATGTCATGCATGACATGAATGCCTGAGTATCCATGACTTACCACCCATATGGGTGACCAGCCGCAACAAGGAGGCGGGCCAGCCGATGAGAAACAACCCGACGGGTCGCCAACTCCGGTTCGGCGGTGAGCTGCGCAAACTGCGCGAGCGCGCAGGATTGAGCGCCACCCAGGCCGGTCAACTGATCGGCGCTCAGCAGAGCCAGATCAGCAACATGGAGGCCGGGCGCATCGGCGTGAGCGCCGAACGCGTGCGTACGCTGGCCTGCCATTACAAGTGCCCGGACAAGGCGCTCGTCGACGCACTCGCGGACATGACCTCGGGGCGCAAGCGCGGCTGGTGGGAGGAGTACCGCGAGATCCTCCCCGCCGCTCTGCTGGACCTCGCCGAGGTGGAGCACCACGCCTGGCGCCTGCGTACCGCGGTCACGGTGCACATCCCTGGCCTGTTCCAGACCATCGATCACGCCCGTGAGCTGTTCCGGCAAGTCGTACCCGAGTTCTCACCACCGGAGATCGAGCACCGGGTGTCGTTCCGCATCAAGCGCCAGACCGTCCTCTTCAGGGACGCCCCCACCACTCAGGTGGCGATCATCCACGAGGCGGCCCTGCGCATGCAGTTCGGCGGCCTCACCGTGGCCAAGGCCCAGTTGCGGCACCTGCTGGACATGAGCGAGCGGGACCACATCACCCTGAAGGTGCTCCCGTTCGCCGCCGGATCCTTCCCCGGTTCCGGCCAGTCGATCTTCTACTCCAGCGGCCCGGTTCCTCAGCTCGACACCGTGCATCTCGACCAGTCCCACGGCCCCGTGTTCCTCGACGCCGAAGCTCAGCTGCGGATGTACCGCGTTCTCCTCGACCGGATGGAATCCGTGTCCCTCGACCCCGAGCACTCCCGCGATTTCATCCACAAGCTGATCCACGATCTGTGAAAGGGACCGAAATGCTCCAGCACACCTCCTGGCAGAGGTCGTCCTACTGCGGATCGGGCGACTCGTGCGTGCACGTCACCGCCACCGCCACCGCCACCCGAATACATCTCACCGAGAGCAGCGACCCCCGCGGAGCGATACTCACCGCCGCCCCCGCCGCCTTCCGCACCCTCCTCCTGACCCTGAAGGAAGAACCCCGTGGCTGACGTCCCCTCGAACCTCGACTGGGTCCGCGCCGCCCCCGACGACGCGACCGGACCCGGCCCCTGGATCGAACTCGCCTTCGGCCCCGACGACCTGGTCTACATCCGCGAGACCAGTGACCCCGAGAACGTCGTCACGACCACCCAGAAGAAGTGGGACGCCTTCGTTCTCGGCGTACAGGCAGGTGAGTTCGACCACTTCGTGGAGGGAGTGGAGGACGGCGCACCGTAGGGACGCCGTCGCCCCCCACCCGCCACCAGGACACCCTTCTCAGAAACCGTGAACACTTCCGCGCAAAGTGTTCACGGTTTCCAGCAGCCCCCCGACGGAGCCGGCACCGCCGCGCTCCCCTTGCCCCCTTGCTCCCCTTGCTCCCCTTGAGTCAAGTCAAGCCGACGTCAACTTCCAGCCATCAAGGGGCCATTGGGCGGTAACCCGATCACCCGGGTTCAGTAAGGCGGAAGTCAGAATTCCAGATCTCTCTTGTTTGTCACGTACTCAACAAGCGAGTGTCTACGCGGGTCACACGACCCGGCCGCCGGGGACACCGTACCGACGGCACAGCACCCGCACCGCCCCTGTCAACCTCTCTCAGGAGCTGTACGTTGCGTACTTCACCCCCCATTCCCCCCACATCCCCCACGCCCGGCACCAGATCGGCCGCACACACCAATTGGCGCCGTATAGGCTCCGCGGCCGCCGCCACCGCCGCCCTCCTGGCAGCCGGTTTCGGCACCGCCGTCGACGCGAGCGCCGCCCCCGCCACCACGACGACGGCCAACGCCACGGCCGCGTCCACCTCCTCCAAGGTGACCTGGACCCGTTCCTGCGCCGAGCCCAAGAAGAAGGGGGAGATGGCCTGCAACGCGCTGCGCGTGACCGGCGGTGTCACCGCCTTCATGAAGGCCAACGCCCACGCGAACGCCGTCACCCCCAAGGCCGCCGCCGCCTCCCCCACCGGCTACGGCCCCAGTGACCTCCAGAACGCGTACGGCCTGACCGACGCCGCCGCGTCCAACGGTTCCGGCGAGACCATCGCGATCGTCGACGCGTACGACGACCCGAACGCGGCCTCCGACCTCGCGGCGTACCGCTCGTACTACGGCCTGTCGGCCTGCACCGTCGCCAACGGCTGCTTCAAGAAGGTCAGCCAGACCGGCTCCACGACCTCCCTCCCCACCGCCGACAGCGGCTGGGCCGGCGAGATCTCGCTCGACCTCGACATGGCCAGCGCCGTCTGCCCGAACTGCAACATCACGCTGGTCGAGGCGAAGTCCTCCTCCATGGCCAACCTCGGCACCGCGGTGAACGAGGCGGTCAAGCTCGGCGCGAAGTACGTCTCCAACAGCTACGGCGGCTCGGAGTCCTCCTCCGACACCTCCTACGACAGCTCGTACTTCAACCACCCGGGCGTCGCCATCACGGTCAGCGCGGGCGACGCGGGCTACGGCGCCGAGTACCCGGCGGCCTCCAAGTACGTGACCTCCGTCGGCGGCACCGCCCTCTCCTCCAGCTCCAACAGCCGTGGCTGGACCGAGAAGGTGTGGAACACCAGCAGCACCGAGGGCACCGGCTCGGGCTGCTCCTCGTACGACGCGAAGCCGAGCTGGCAGACCGACGCCTCCTGCTCGAAGCGCATGATCGCGGACGTCTCGGCGGTCGCCGACCCGGCGACCGGCGTCTCGGTCTACGACACCTACGGCGACGGCACCGGCTGGGTCACCTACGGCGGCACCAGCGCCTCGTCGCCGATCATCGCGGGTGTGTACGCCCTGGCCGGCACCCCGTCCAGCGGCTCGTACCCGGCGCAGTTCCCGTACAACTCGGCCGGCACCTCGGCCCTCAACGACGTGACCTCCGGCAGCAACGGCTCCTGCTCCACGAGCTACTTCTGCACCGCCAAGTCGGGCTACGACGGCCCGACCGGCTGGGGCACCCCCGAGGGGATCGACGCCTTCACCGGCTGATCGCGGCACCCTCCGCACGGCACGGAGCCGCCGGGCGACGGAGTAAGTGGGGATCCACCGGCGGCACCCGAGACGGGCCGCGGCAGCCGGCCGCGGCCCGTTCGCCGTCTCTTCCAACCGGTAAACATCCTTGGTACATCCCTTGAACCGCCTGTGCGTTGAGTCAAGCGGCGCTCAGCCCCAGGCCATCGAGCGTCCATCGAAAAGTAACGCACCGGCCTCGTTCAGTAATGCGGAAGTCAGGATTCCAGACCCCTCTTGTTGTCACGTACTCAACAAGAGGATGGTCATCGGCGGGCCGCTCGGCCCTCCGCCGGGGACACCGTACCGGCGGCGCACCCGCACTGCCCCTGTCAATCACTCTCAGGAGGCTGTACGTTGCGTACCTCGATCCCCCAAGAGCCTGCCAGACCCGCCGTACGTGGCAAATGGCGTCGCATAGGCGCCGCGGCCGCCACCACCGCGGCCCTCGTACTGGCCGGTTTCGGCACCGCCGTCGACGCGAGCGCCGCCCCCGCCACCACGACGACGGCCAAGGCCACGGCCGCGTCCACCTCCTCCAAGGTGACCTGGAGCCCGGCCTGTTCCACGCCCGCGAGGGGCCAGATGGCCTGCAAGGCGCTCCGTGTCACCGGCGGTACGACCGCGTTCCAGAAGGCCAACGCCCACGCGGACGCCGTCACCCCCAAGGCCGCCAACGCCGCCACCCCGTCCGGCTACGGGCCCAGCAACCTCCAGAGCGCCTACGGCCTGACCTCCGCCGCCGCCTCCAACGGAGCGGGCGAGACGATCGCGATCGTCGACGCGTACAACGACCCGAACGCCGAGGCGGACCTCGCCAAGTACCGCTCGTACTACGGCCTGTCGGCCTGCACCACCGCCAACGGCTGCTTCAAGAAGGTCAGCCAGACCGGCTCGACGACCTCCCTGCCCTCCAGTGATTCCGGCTGGTCCGAGGAAATCTCCCTGGACGTCGACATGGCCAGCGCCATCTGCCCGAACTGCAACATCCTGCTCGTCGAGGCCACCTCCGCCACCATGGCCAACCTCGGCAAGGCGGTGAACGAGGCGGTCACCCTGGGCGCGAAGTACGTCTCCAACAGCTACGGCGGCTCGGAGTCGTCCTCGGACTCCACGTACGACACCTCGTACTTCAACCACCCGGGCGTCGCCATCACGGTCAGCGCGGGCGACTCCGGCTACGGCGCCGAGTACCCGGCGGCCTCCAAGTACGTGACCTCTGTCGGCGGCACCGCCCTGTCCACCAGCTCCAACAGCCGCGGCTGGACCGAGAGCGTGTGGGAGACCAGCAGCACCGAGGGCACCGGCTCGGGCTGCTCCTCGTACGACGCGAAGCCGACCTGGCAGACCGACACGGGCTGCTCGAAGCGGACCATCGCCGACGTCTCGGCCGTCGCCGACCCCGCCACCGGCGTCTCGGTCTACGACTCCTACGGGGTCACGGCCGGCTGGTACACCTTCGGCGGCACCAGCGCGTCCTCGCCGATCATCGCCGGTGTGTACGCCCTCGGCGGCACCCCGTCCAGCAGCTCCTACCCGGCTCAGTTCCCGTACGCGGCGGCCGGCACCTCGGCCCTCAACGACGTGACCTCCGGCAGCAACGGCAGCTGCAGCTCCAGCTACCTCTGCACCGCCAAGTCGGGCTACGACGGCCCGACCGGCTGGGGCACCCCGGAGGGAGTGGCGGCCTTCACGGGCTGACGCGCAAGGAAGCGGGGGGGAGCTGCCGGCGGGCGTACGTGGGGTCCCTCCGGCAGTGCGGGAGAACGGGCCGCGGCAACCAGCCGCGGCCCGTTTCCGTGTGCCACGACGACGGGGGATAGCCTTCAGGAGGGGCCACGCGTCCACATCAGGCAGACGCGCGACCTGGAGAACATCGGCTCGACAGCCCGTCAGAAACAGGACAGGCAGGCGGGGATGCTACGAGGTCGGCAGGGCAACGGCCCCGCAGACTTCGTAGAAGGGGTTAACGACGGAACCACACCACAGGTTCCGTTCCGACTTCATTGCCCGTCGTGACCAGCCGTGATACACAGAGTGACCATACGACTCTTCGCATACCGTGGCACGCTCCCCGAATGGGTCCCGCGTGCGCCGGTGACAAGGGATTCGTAGGAAACCCGCCAATCAATGACGCCAAGTCGACATACGACAGCGACATTGTCAGCGAGAATGGGCCCGACCTCTGCGCGCAGTGGCAGGGGGTGCAGAACTACCCACTAGGGGCGGTGACTTACATGCTTTTCGCAGCCGACAAGGGCGACATCACCACAATCATCGGCGGAATCGCCCCGAACTGGGGTCCCTTCGGCAGCCTGGGCAACGAGGCCAAGACGATGATCCAGGTCGTGATGGCGGTCGCCATCCTGCTCTGCCTCGGGATCGCGATCTGGGGAGCGGCGAAGCAACGCATCGGAGCGACGGCGCTCCGCGACACGTTCAGCGCCGAACAGGGCAAGGGTCTGATCATCGCGGGCCTCACCGGAGTCTTCATCATCGGCTCCCTCGGCACGCTCTTCACCATCGTGTACGGCATGGCCGTCTAGCCCCGGCCGGGCGCCCGGCTCGTCTCTTGCTTTTCCTCTCTTTTCCTTTCCTTCCCTACCCGATCGTCGCGCCCACCGGCTGAGGTTGCGTTTCCCTGATGTCGAGTCACCACACCGCGCCCGCGCGGAAACCAGCACGGCTACCGTCGTACTACGCGGTTCAGCAAGAGGTTGAGGGGGCGTACGCGACATGAGTCTCGGTGACGAACCCGGATACGGGGACGGCTCCCGCGGCGAGGACGGGGGGTACGGGGGCACGGGCCAGACCCGCACCCGGCTCCCCGACCGCCCCGGCGACGTCTACGGCGGCGCCCGCCGCGGCCGCTCCTCCTCACGGAGCCTGGTCACGGTGGTGGGCGTCGTCGTCCTGCTGATCGCCGCCATCGCCTTCGCGAACCGCGGAGGCGGCAATTCCTCTTCCACCTCCGGAACCGGGAACGGAAGCAGCAACGGCTCCAAGACCTCCCCCACGGCACCTACGGGCCAACGGCCGGTCGAGTCGAAGAACGGGGGAATCCCCTCGGGGTTCGCGCACAACGAACAGGGAGCGCAGAGCGCGGCGGCGAACTACGCGGTGGCGCTGGGGTCGACGAGCATGTTCCAGAAGGCCAGTCGGCACAGCGTGATCGACACGCTCTACACCTCCGCCGCGGCCGGCCGTCTCCAGGGCCCGCTGGACGCCGCCTACTCGACGAGCTTCCTCGACAAGCTCGGGCTCGACGCGGACGGCAACGCACCGAAGGGCAGCACCTTCGTCTCCCACACGATCCCCGTGGGCAGCAAGGTCGAGCAGTACAGCGCCACCGACGCCAAGGTGTCGGTCTGGTACCTGGGGCTCATCGGAATGTCCGCGCAGAACTCGACCGACCCCGTCACCTCGACATGGAAGACGTGGACCTTCGAGCTGCAGTGGTCCGGTGGGGACTGGAAGATCGTCACGGACTCGCAGAAGGACGGCCCCGCCCCGGTCCCCGGCGACGACAAGGCCGCCACCTCCGACGAGATCAGCAAGGTCATCGAGGAGTACGGAGGGTTCACTTATGCCCGGTAGCCCACGCCGTGTACTCAGGCTCACCGGCGCCGTCGCGGCCGTACAGACCGCGGTCGTTCTGCTGGCGTCCCATGCCTACGCGGATCCGTCGCCGAGTGCGAGTACCAGCCCGGGCGCGAGCCCGAGTGCGAGCGCAAGCGCCTCGACCGACTCGTGCAAGCTCATCGTCGGCGAGGCCAAGAAGTACTGCCAAAAAGGCAGCACCACCGGCGGTACCACCGACCCCGGTACCACCTCCACCCTCGACCCCCTCTCCTCCCTGGCCAAGGGCTGCGCCGAAGCCGCCTCGTGGACCATCGACAAGCTCTCCGCCGCGGTCAACGACACGGCGAACGTCGACTTCACGAACGCCAAGTTCCTCCAGCAGTACGCCGTGGTCTTCGCGGCGTCGACCATCCTCACCCTCCTCCTGTGGCTGCTGGCCGTGGCGAAGCGGGCGGTGCGAGGCGTCCCCCTCGGCACCGCGATCTCCGAGGCGATCGGCTTCCTCTGGCTGACGGTGCTGGCGTCGGCGTTCACCCCGCTGATCCTCTACACCGTCGTCTCGGCGAGCGACGGCGTCACCGACGTACTCGCCAAGACCACCGGCAACCAGACCGACACCTTCTTCGGCACCTTCTCCGGCGCCCTCGCCAAAGGCGAGAACATCGGCGGCGGCCCGATCATGCTGATCGTCGTGTCCCTGGTGTCGATCCTCGCGGCAGGCGTCCTGTGGCTGGAGCTCGTCATCCGCGCCGCGCTCCTGTACGTCGGCGCCCTGCTCGGCACCGTCGTCTACGCCGGGCTCGTCGACAAGAACCTCTGGAGCCACGTCCGCCGCTGGGCCGGCATCATGATCGCCGTCATCCTGGTCAAACCGGTCATCGTGATCGTGCTGGGCCTGGCCGGCGCCCTGTCGACCAACGGCGGCCCGAACTCCTTCTCCGCCGTCGTCTCCGGCCTCGCGATCATCCTGCTCGCCATCTTCGCCAGCGCGATGATCTACCGCTTCGTCCCCGGCTTCGGCGACGAGATCGCCAACGGCCGCAACAACCGCATCATGCAGGGCGCCGAAGGCAAGGCCGCGGCCGTCATCAGCTCCCCGGCCACCCTGGTCGCCCAGGGCATCAAGACCCACAGCACCCGCGCCGACAACAACGGCGGAGGAGGGGGAGGCGGCGGCAACAGCCAGTCCCGCCCCTCCAACCCGGTCTCCGGCGGCGTGGCCGCCCACAGCACCCGTACGCCCAACGGCGGCGGCGGATCTGTCCCCTCCGCCGCACCCCCACCGCGTACCGGCAACACCCGCAACAGCAGCAGTAGCAACCGCACGGGAGGTGACGGGCGTTGACGACCGAGTCCCACGTGTCCCATCCGGCCACGCCCCGCCGTACATATCTGATCGGCCGCGCCCGGCCGAACGCGATCGTCGGCCGGAATCGTGAATCCGGCGAGATCGCGCTCATCATCGCGGGCGCGTTCCTGGGCATGATGTGCGGCTTGCTCGTTCCGGTGCTGTCCCTGCGGATCGTGCTGCTGATGGGCTTCCCGCTGGTGGCCATCGCCGCGGTGTACGTCCCGTACAAGCGCCGCACGTTCTACAAGTGGTTCGAGATCAACCGCAGTTACAAGCGCAACCTGCGCCGCGGCACGGCGTACCGCAGCAACGTCATGGAGGCCGGTACACGCGTCGACGGCCGTGAGGTCGAGATCGGGCCGCCGCCGGGCATCGGCCGGATCTCCTGGCTCGCGGCCCCCTTCGGCCCCGACGAGATCGCCGTGCTCCTGCACGCCGACCGCCGCACCGTCACCGCCGCGATCGAGATCGAGGGCCCCGGCGTCGGCCTGCGCGACAGCGAGGACCAGGAGGCCCTCGTCGACCGCTTCGGCACGCTGCTCAAGCACGTCGCGAACGGCGACGGCTTCGTCACCCGCCTCCAGATGCTCGCCCGCACCCTCCCCGCCGACCCGGACGCCCACGCCAAGGACGTCGCCCAGCGCGGGGACGAGAAGGCACCGGCCTGGCTGCAGCAGTCGTACGACCAGCTCCAGTCCATGGTCTCCACCAGCAGCGAGCAGCACCGGGCGTATCTCGTCGCGTGCATGCACTACACCCGCGAACTCGCCGCCGAGGCCCAGACCATGGCGCGCGCCGCCCGTCCGCAGGGCGGGAAGAAGCTGGACCGCGACGCCGGGCTCGCCGTCGTCATGGCGCGTGAGCTGACCGACATCTGCTCGCGGCTCCAGGAGGCCGACATCCGGGTACGTCAGCCGCTCGGTCAGGGGCGGCTGGCCTCCCTCGTGCACTCCATGTACGACCCCGACCACCCGATCGACCACATCCAGGCGATGACGAAACGTAATGCCTGGCCCGCCGAGCTCGACGCCATGGAGCCCACCTACCTCCAGGCGAAGACCCGCGAGTCCTCCACCCGTGCGCCCTGGTGCCACGCCACGGCCTGGGTGAAGGAATGGCCGATGACCCCGGTGGGCGTCAACTTCCTGGCCCCGCTCCTGGTCCACACCCCGGACGTGATCCGCACGGTCGCCGTCACGATGGACCTCGAACCCACCGAGGTCGCCATCGAGCGGATGCTGACGGAGAAGACGAACGACGAGGCCGAGGCCAGCCGCCAGGCCAAGATGAACCGCACGGTCGACCCCCGCGACATCGCCTCCCACAACCGCCTGGACCAGCGCGGCGAGGACCTCGCGAGCGGCGCGGCGGGCGTGAACCTCGTCGGCTACATCACCGTCTCCTCCCGCTCCCCCGAGGCCCTGGCCCGCGACAAGCGCACGATCCGCGCCTCCGCCGGCAAGTCGTATCTGAAGCTGGAGTGGTGCGACCGTGAGCACCACCGCGCCTTCGTCAACACACTGCCGTTCGCCACCGGAATCCGCAGGTAGGAGCTGATGTTCTGATGCGGGATCCGCTGTCCGCCGCGACAGACGCCTTCGCGGGCTTCCTCTTCGGCAAGGTCGAGACGACCCGCCTGCCCGTGCGCACCTCCACGGGCCAGGCCCAGGCGGTCTACCTGCCGACGGCCGCCCCCGGCCTCGGCGACTCGGGCGTCATCATCGGACGCGAGGTGTACTCCGGGAAGGGGTACATCTACGACCCCTTCCAGCTGTACGGTCAGCAGCTCCCGGCGCCGCACTGGCTGGTCCTCGGCGAGTCCGGCAACGGCAAGTCGGCGCTCGAGAAGACGTACGTCCTGCGCCAGCTGCGCTTCCGCGACCGCCAGGTCGTCGTCCTCGACGCGCAGGGCGAGGACGGCGTCGGCGAGTGGAACCTCATCGCGGAAGAGCTGGGGATAACTCCTATCCGTCTCGACCCGACAGCGGCGCTGGACATGGGCATCCGGCTCAACCCGCTCGACCCGGCGATCACGACGACGGGCCAGCTGGCCCTGCTGCGCACCATCATCGAGGTCGCCATGGGGCACGGCCTCGACGAGCGGTCCGGCTTCGCCCTGAAGGTCGCGCACGCCTTCGTCAACGAGACGATCCTCGAGCGCCAGCCGGTGCTGATGGACATCGTCGAGCAGCTACGCCACCCCGAGCCGGAGTCGGCCGAGGCGATGAACGTCGCCATAGACGACGTGAGGGCGTGGGGCCTGGACGTGGCCCTGGTGCTTGACCGCCTGGTCGACGGTGACCTGAGGGGCATGTTCGACGGCCCCACGACGGTAGGCATCGATCTCGACGCCCCGCTCATCGTCTTCGACCTGTCCCACATCGACCGCAACTCCATCGCCATGCCGATCCTGATGGCGATCGTCGGCGTGTGGCTGGAACACACCTGGATCCGCCCCGACCGCAAGAAGCGCATCTTCCTGGTGGAGGAGGCGTGGCACATCATCAACAGCCCGTTCGTGGCCCAGCTCTTCCAGCGCCTGCTGAAGTTCGGCCGACGCCTGGGTCTGTCCTTCGTGGCGGTGGTGCACCACTTGAGCGACGTGGTGGACGGCGCGGCGGCCAAGGAGGCGGCCGCGATCCTGAAGATGGCGTCCACCCGGACGATCTACGCCCAGAAGGCGGACGAGGCGCGGGCGACGGGACGGGTGATCGGCCTGCCCAGGTGGGCGGTCGAGATCATCCCGACCCTGACCCCCGGTATCGCCGTCTGGGACGTCAACGGCAACGTACAGGTGGTCAAACACCTGATCACCGAGACGGAACGACCGCTGGTCTTCACCGACCGCGCCATGACCGAGTCCTCCGCCGACCTCCGCGCCGACGACGCGCTGCGCGCCGCGGAGCTGGAGGCCGAGGAGCGCGCGGCGGCCTTCGTGGAGCAGCACCTCGCCGATCTCGACGGTTCGTCCGAGTCCACGGTGGCGTGAGATGAGACGTGAGATGAGGGCGTGAGATGAGAGGGGACAGGCGGGACCAGCGCAAGGCGGAGGGCGGCATCCCGGACGGGCTGTTGATCGGGGTGCTGGCTTTCCTGCTCGGCATGACGTTCCTGGTGTGGTCCGCCACCGGGCTCTCCGGCTGGTTCGCCCGCGGTGCCTGGCCGGACACCGTCACCTTCGCCCGTACACCACTGGCGCTGCGGCACCTGATCGGGAAGCCGCACGATGTGGCGGGCGCCTGGCCGAAGACGCCCGCGGACCAACTGTCGGGGTACGGGCTCTTCTGGGGCCTGTTCATCGGCCAGTTGATGGTGCTGGTCGTGCTGACGATCTTCGTGATGGGGACGTGGGCACGGTGGCGGGCGGTACGGGCGAGACGAAGAACGGGGGCGTACGCTACCCCGGCACCAACCCCGGCCCCGGCCCCAGCCCCGGTACCCGAACCGGCTCCGACCCCCGCTGCCGAACAGGCCCCCGCGCATCACGAGGTCCCGCTGCCGCGACCCGAGCCGCAGCCGGCCGAGCTGTCCAAGGAGGCTCCGCAGACAACGGCTTCGACGGCTCCCTTGGCAGCGGGCGGTAAACGGCTGAGTGGGTGGGAGAGAAATGGCGCCGCAGGCGCGCTCGTCCTCGCACCCCCGGAAACCCGCCAACCCACCGCGACTCAAGCCGTACGAGACGCGGAGGGCCCCGCTCTGGTAGTCACCTCCAACCCCACCATCTGGTCGGAGACCAAGGACGCCAGAGCCAAACTGGGCCCCGTCCTCCTCTACGACCCCTCCCACCTCTGCGACACCCCCGCCCGCCTCCACTGGTCCCCCTCCAACGGCTGCGAGGACAAGGCAACAGCGGCATCGAGAGCCGCCGCTCTGCTCAGCCCCGTACGCCCCACCGCCAAGGTCGACCAGGCCATGGCGGACGTCGCGGAAACGCTGCTGCGGAGCTATCTGCACGCCGCCGCCGTGGAGGGCAAGGCCTTCCGCCACGTCCACCGCTGGGCCCAGGGCACCCAAGTACAGGACGCCGTACGAGCCCTCCGTACGAACCCCAAGGCCGCATCCGGCGCGGCGGGCGAGCTTGAGGCCGCCCTCACCTCGCACCCCGAACGCCGCGACATCGCCCAGGAATTGACGGCCCGCGCACTGTCCGCCCTCTTCACGGTCAACGTCCGCGAATCCTGCACTCCAAACCGAAGTGACGCCCTCGTCCTGGATTCCTTCGTGAACGAAGGGGGCACGCTTTATGTGGTCGGTGAACCCATCGAGGACCCCAAGGCGAACCCCGGCGCGATGCCGCTCCTGACGGCCCTCGCCTCAAGCGTGGTCGAGCGCGGCCGGCGCATGGCCGAACGGTCATCCTCCGGTCGCCTCGACCCACCACTCACGCTCGTCCTGGACGACGTCGCCGCGGTGGCTCCGCTTCCCCAGCTCCCGGAGCTGCTCTCCACCGGCGCGGGCCAGGGCCTGCCCACCCTGGCCCTGCTCCGCTCCCAGGAACAGGCCAGGGCCCGCTGGCCCCAGTACGAACTCCCGGTCTAAGAGCCCAAGAACCCAAGAACCCAAGAACCTAAGAACCTAAGAACCTAAGAACCTAAGAACCTAAGACGCCGACGGCCGCGTGATCACGAACTCCAGGTCCCGGGTCCCCTCGTTCCCATGTGACTCCACGGACCCCCCGGTCGGTACGAACCCCGCCTTGCGGTAGAAGGCCTCGGCCCGACCGTTCTTCTCGTGCACGAACAGCCGTACGCGCTCCAGGCCGTTCCCCCAGGCCCACGCGAGGGCGGCATCGAAGAGCGCGTCCGTCACCCCCACCCCGCTCCCCCGGTACCCGGCCCGTACGAAGACGCCCACCAGATGCCCCTGGTCCCGTTCGATCACGGCATCGAAGAAATCCAGCTGCCCGGCCTTCTCGACCAGCACGACCACGGACCCGCCCCACGCCCCGTCCGGGCCGACCGCGACGAACTGCCGCGCGCCGTCCCCCTCGGCGGCCCCCGCCGCCCGCTCCTGCCAGAACGAGTCGGGCCGGGCCAGGGCCTGCTCGTAGGTCTCCAGGAACGCGAGATGCGCGACGGGGTCCCGCAGGGCGGCAAGGCGAAGCTCCTTGACCGCGGGCCACTCGTCGGCGCGTATGGAACGGACTACGTGGTTCATAGGACCACCGTAGTCTCCACGTCCGACATCGCTCACCTGAATTCCACCCTGCCGATCCCCGCCGTCCGGGCCCCCGTCATGCTCTTCCCTGTACGCACATTGATCCCAGGGGAGAAACCCGCATGACCAAGGTCCAACTAGAGGAACTCCGCGAGGTCATCCACCCTGCGGGCAAGCTGGAGAGCAGGGCGGAGCACTGGGCCGGCCGCCTCTACATGCGCGCGCTCTCCCTGCGGGTGACCCGCCTGATGCTGGGGACGCGCGTCTCGCCGAACCAGATCACGACGGTCATGGTCTTCGCGGGCATACTCTCCGGAGTCGCCCTGATCGTCCCCGGCCTGGGCGGCGCCGTCCTCTCCGTCCTCTTCATGCAGCTGTACCTGCTGCTGGACTGCGTGGACGGCGAAGTGGCCCGCTGGCGTCGGCAGTTCAGCCCGCTCGGCGTCTACCTGGACCGTCTCGGCGCCTATCTCGCCGACGCCGCCGTCATGGTGGGCATGGGCATCCGCGCCGCCCAACTCGGCCTGGACCCCTACCTGGTGGCCGGCCTCGCGGCGGCCATCGGTGTGCTGCTTCTGAAGTCGTCCTCCGACCTCGTCCACGTGGCCCGCTCCGACAGCGGCATGGAGAAGGCCACCGACCAGTCCGTCGTCCCGCGCTCCAGCGGCCTGGCCCGCGTCCGCCGTCTCGCCTCGGCCGTCGGCCTCCACCGCCTGGTCAACGGCATCGAGTGCACCATCCTGCTGCTTGTGACGGCCGTCGTGGACCTGGCGCTCGGCGACCTGACGGCGACGAAGATCGCGACCGTGGCGGTCACGGCGATCGTGTGGCTGCTCGTCCCGGCGCACATCGTCTCGATCGTCGCGTCGTCCCGCCTGAAGTAGTCGTCCCTCCTGAAGCAACCGTGAGACATGGCGGGGGCGGCCCGTTGTCGAGGCCGCCCCCGTCTTGCTGCCGTCAGATCGGTCGACGGCTTCAGGGCGTCGTACGCCGTCGCGCTCGGCCCCGCGGTGAACGAGTTCACCATCGGCGTCGCGTACGCGTCGAACTGAGCATGCTCTTGTCGGGCGACAGCACCGCGTTGAGCGGAAGGTTTCCGAGCTGGGCCTGTTGGCCGGCCGGAGTGACTCTGTACCGACGGGAGTGACAACTCGACATCTGTTTCTGCGTCTGAGGACCATGGGCAAAGCAGTGACGCAGAGGCATGACGTGGACATAACTGCATGGTGAACGCGAAAAAGCCCCAACTCCGGGTGCATACCCAAGAGTTGAGGCTTTTTCTCAAAATTTGTTCGGCGGCGTCCTACTCTCCCACAGGGTCCCCCCTGCAGTACCATCGGCGCTGTGAGGCTTAGCTTCCGGGTTCGGAATGTAACCGGGCGTTTCCCTCACGCTATGACCACCGAAACACTATGAAACTGTAACTACCGCACCATACCCAGTGGCCCAGGGCATGGGGTTGTTCGTGGTTTCAGAACCAACACAGTGGACGCGAGCAACTGAGGACAAGCCCTCGGCCTATTAGTACCAGTCACCTCCAGCGGTTACCCGCCTTCCAGATCTGGCCTATCAACCCAGTCGTCTACTGGGAGCCTTAACCCCTCAAGGGGGTGGGAATACTCATCTCGAAGCAGGCTTCCCGCTTAGATGCTTTCAGCGGTTATCCCTCCCGAACGTAGCCAACCAGCCATGCCCTTGGCAGGACAACTGGCACACCAGAGGTTCGTCCGTCCCGGTCCTCTCGTACTAGGGACAGCCCTTCTCAATATTCCTACGCGCACAGCGGATAGGGACCGAACTGTCTCACGACGTTCTAAACCCAGCTCGCGTACCGCTTTAATGGGCGAACAGCCCAACCCTTGGGACCGACTCCAGCCCCAGGATGCGACGAGCCGACATCGAGGTGCCAAACCATCCCGTCGATATGGACTCTTGGGGAAGATCAGCCTGTTATCCCCGGGGTACCTTTTATCCGTTGAGCGACGGCGCTTCCACAAGCCACCGCCGGATCACTAGTCCCGACTTTCGTCCCTGCTCGACCCGTCGGTCTCACAGTCAAGCTCCCTTGTGCACTTACACTCAACACCTGATTACCAACCAGGCTGAGGGAACCTTTGGGCGCCTCCGTTACTCTTTAGGAGGCAACCGCCCCAGTTAAACTACCCATCAGACACTGTCCCTGATCCGGATCACGGACCCAGGTTAGACATCCAGCACGACCAGAGTGGTATTTCAACGACGACTCCACAACAGCTGGCGCTGCCGCTTCAAAGTCTCCCACCTATCCTACACAAGCCGAACCGAACACCAATATCAAACTGTAGTAAAGGTCCCGGGGTCTTTCCGTCCTGCTGCGCGAAACGAGCATCTTTACTCGTAGTGCAATTTCACCGGGCCTATGGTTGAGACAGTCGAGAAGTCGTTACGCCATTCGTGCAGGTCGGAACTTACCCGACAAGGAATTTCGCTACCTTAGGATGGTTATAGTTACCACCGCCGTTTACTGGCGCTTAAGTTCTCAGCTTCGCCACCCCGAAGAGTGACTAACCGGTCCCCTTAACGTTCCAGCACCGGGCAGGCGTCAGTCCGTATACATCGCCTTACGGCTTCGCACGGACCTGTGTTTTTAGTAAACAGTCGCTTCTCGCTGGTCTCTGCGGCCACCCCCAGCTCAGAGTGCAAGACTCATCACCGGTGATGGCCCCCCTTCTCCCGAAGTTACGGGGGCATTTTGCCGAGTTCCTTAACCATAGTTCACCCGAACGCCTCGGTATTCTCTACCTGACCACCTGAGTCGGTTTAGGGTACGGGCCGCCATGAAACTCGCTAGAGGCTTTTCTCGACAGCATAGGATCATCCACTTCACCACAATCGGCTCGGCATCAGGTCTCAGCCTTGATGTGCGACGGATTTGCCTATCGCACGGCCTACACCCTTACCCCGGGACAACCACCGCCCGGGATGGACTACCTTCCTGCGTCACCCCATCACTCACCTACTACAGGTCTGGTCCGTCGGCTCCACCACTCCCCTTTGCCCGAAGGCTCCGGGACGGCTTCACGGACTTAGCATCGCCTGGTTCAATGTTTGACGCTTCACAGCGGGTACCGGAATATCAACCGGTTATCCATCGACTACGCCTGTCGGCCTCGCCTTAGGTCCCGACTTACCCTGGGCAGATCAGCTTGACCCAGGAACCCTTAGTCAATCGGCGCACACGTTTCTCACGTGTGTATCGCTACTCATGCCTGCATTCTCACTCGTGAACCGTCCACCACTGCCTTCCGGCGCGGCTTCACCCGGCACACGACGCTCCCCTACCCATCACAGCAGGCGTTGGCCCTATAGCTGCAATGACACGACTTCGGCGGTACGCTTGAGCCCCGCTACATTGTCGGCGCGGAATCACTAGACCAGTGAGCTATTACGCACTCTTTCAAGGGTGGCTGCTTCTAAGCCAACCTCCTGGTTGTCTCTGCGACTCCACATCCTTTCCCACTTAGCGTACGCTTAGGGGCCTTAGTCGATGCTCTGGGCTGTTTCCCTCTCGACCATGGAGCTTATCCCCCACAGTCTCACTGCCGCGCTCTCACTTACCGGCATTCGGAGTTTGGCTAAGGTCAGTAACCCGGTAGGGCCCATCGCCTATCCAGTGCTCTACCTCCGGCAAGAAACACACGACGCTGCACCTAAATGCATTTCGGGGAGAACCAGCTATCACGGAGTTTGATTGGCCTTTCACCCCTAACCACAGGTCATCCCCCAGGTTTTCAACCCTGGTGGGTTCGGTCCTCCACGACCTCTTACAGCCGCTTCAACCTGCCCATGGCTAGATCACTCCGCTTCGGGTCTTGAGCGCGCTACTAAACCGCCCTATTCGGACTCGCTTTCGCTACGGCTTCCCCACACGGGTTAACCTCGCAACACACCGCAAACTCGCAGGCTCATTCTTCAAAAGGCACGCAGTCACGAGACACCAAGCAAGCTTGATGTCCGACGCTCCCACGGCTTGTAGGCACACGGTTTCAGGTACTATTTCACTCCGCTCCCGCGGTACTTTTCACCATTCCCTCACGGTACTATCCGCTATCGGTCACCAGGGAATATTTAGGCTTAGCGGGTGGTCCCGCCAGATTCACACGGGATTTCTCGGGCCCCGTGCTACTTGGGTGTTTCTCAAACGAGCCGTTGACGTTTCGACTACGGGGGTCTTACCCTCTACGCCGGACCTTTCGCATGTCCTTCGCCTACATCAACGGTTTCTGACTCGTCTCACGGCCGGCAGACCGTGAAAGAGAAATCCCACAACCCCACATACGCAACCCCTGCCGGGTCTCACACGCATATGGTTTGGCCTCATCCAGTTTCGCTCGCCACTACTCCCGGAATCACGGTTGTTTTCTCTTCCTGCGGGTACTGAGATGTTTCACTTCCCCGCGTTCCCTCCACTTGCCCTATGTGTTCAGGCAAGGGTGACAGCCCATGACGACTGCCGGGTTTCCCCATTCGGAAACCCCCGGATCAAAGCCTGGTTGACGACTCCCCGGGGACTATCGTGGCCTCCCACGTCCTTCATCGGTTCCTGGTGCCAAGGCATCCACCGTGCGCCCTTAAAAACTTGGCCACAGATGCTCGCGTCCACTGTGCAGTTCTCAAACAACGACCAACCACCCATCACCCCCGGTTACCACCGGAGTTCACTGGGGCCGGCACTGAAGGCAGCCAAAATCGGCCGTACCTTCAGACACCCAACAGCGTGCCCGACCCGATCCCGTCCGGAGATCATGCGTTCCACACTCCTAAGAGCAGTACTTGCAGCCTCCGACCCGTGAACCCGGCCGAATAATCAACGTTCCACCCATGAGCAACCAGCATCAGACATTCGCTGATGTACTGGCCTCTGACCTCACCCCGGAGGGATCGGTAAGAAGTGCTCCTTAGAAAGGAGGTGATCCAGCCGCACCTTCCGGTACGGCTACCTTGTTACGACTTCGTCCCAATCGCCAGTCCCACCTTCGACAGCTCCCTCCCACAAGGGGTTGGGCCACCGGCTTCGGGTGTTACCGACTTTCGTGACGTGACGGGCGGTGTGTACAAGGCCCGGGAACGTATTCACCGCAGCAATGCTGATCTGCGATTACTAGCAACTCCGACTTCATGGGGTCGAGTTGCAGACCCCAATCCGAACTGAGACAGGCTTTTTGAGATTCGCTCCGCCTCACGGCTTCGCAGCTCATTGTACCTGCCATTGTAGCACGTGTGCAGCCCAAGACATAAGGGGCATGATGACTTGACGTCGTCCCCACCTTCCTCCGAGTTGACCCCGGCAGTCTCCTGTGAGTCCCCATCACCCCGAAGGGCATGCTGGCAACACAGAACAAGGGTTGCGCTCGTTGCGGGACTTAACCCAACATCTCACGACACGAGCTGACGACAGCCATGCACCACCTGTACACCGACCACAAGGGGGCGACCATCTCTGGCCGTTTCCGGTGTATGTCAAGCCTTGGTAAGGTTCTTCGCGTTGCGTCGAATTAAGCCACATGCTCCGCTGCTTGTGCGGGCCCCCGTCAATTCCTTTGAGTTTTAGCCTTGCGGCCGTACTCCCCAGGCGGGGAACTTAATGCGTTAGCTGCGGCACCGACGACGTGGAATGTCGCCAACACCTAGTTCCCACCGTTTACGGCGTGGACTACCAGGGTATCTAATCCTGTTCGCTCCCCACGCTTTCGCTCCTCAGCGTCAGTAATGGCCCAGAGATCCGCCTTCGCCACCGGTGTTCCTCCTGATATCTGCGCATTTCACCGCTACACCAGGAATTCCGATCTCCCCTACCACACTCTAGCTAGCCCGTATCGAATGCAGACCCGGGGTTAAGCCCCGGGCTTTCACACCCGACGTGACAAGCCGCCTACGAGCTCTTTACGCCCAATAATTCCGGACAACGCTTGCGCCCTACGTATTACCGCGGCTGCTGGCACGTAGTTAGCCGGCGCTTCTTCTGCAGGTACCGTCACTCTCGCTTCTTCCCTGCTGAAAGAGGTTTACAACCCGAAGGCCGTCATCCCTCACGCGGCGTCGCTGCATCAGGCTTTCGCCCATTGTGCAATATTCCCCACTGCTGCCTCCCGTAGGAGTCTGGGCCGTGTCTCAGTCCCAGTGTGGCCGGTCGCCCTCTCAGGCCGGCTACCCGTCGTCGCCTTGGTGAGCCACTACCTCACCAACAAGCTGATAGGCCGCGGGCTCATCCTTCACCGCCGGAGCTTTTAACCCACCCAGATGCCCAGGCAGGTATTATCCGGTATTAGACCCCGTTTCCAGGGCTTGTCCCAGAGTGAAGGGCAGATTGCCCACGTGTTACTCACCCGTTCGCCACTAATCCACCCCGAAGGGCTTCATCGTTCGACTTGCATGTGTTAAGCACGCCGCCAGCGTTCGTCCTGAGCCAGGATCAAACTCTCCGTGAATGTTTTCCCGACTGCGTCTAATTAAAGACTGCGGGGACGACACCACGAGAGCGGAACCAAGGGGAGGAATAATCCCCCCGGTTCACAGCGTCCTCGCTGTGCGCCTGCCAGGCAGTGCCCGGCAGGACTTTTTCAAAGGAACCTCGTCCCAGCCGATCGGCCGGAGACGGGGTATCAACATATCTGGCGTTGATTTTTGGCACGCTGTTGAGTTCTCAAGGAACGGACGCTTCCTTTGTACTCACCCGAGAGACTCTCTCAGGCTTTCCTCCGGGCGCTTCCCTTCGGGCTTGCTTTGTTCTTGTTTCGTTCTTGCGTTTCCGACTCTATCAGACCGTTTTCCGATCCGATTTCCTCGGCGCTTTCCAGGTTTTCGCTTTCGCTTTTCCCTTTCCGGCGGCTCCGACTCTATCAGATCCTTTCGGGCCTGATTCCCAGTCGGTGGGGCTTGTCTTCGCGGCTGTTGGGCCGTTCCAACGTCCCAGACTTTAGCGGATCTTCTCGGCAGTTCCTAATCGGACTCGCCGAGCCCAAAACGAATTGAATTCGGACACGCCGAAATTCACCCGATTGGGCGATCATGCTGATGGTTTGGGTGCCGCTTCTGCGGCGGAGGTGCTACCGCCGAACCGTTACGGCTCCGTGGCAACTCGGAGAACCCTACGGACCCAGCAGGGGGATGTCAATCTTCCCTGTCAAGATCTTTTAGTCGAGGTCGCTGAGCCGACCGCCCGCATCCGGCTGGGCGTGCTCCACGCGGCGTAGAAGACGCGTCAGAACCTCACCCAGGACACCCCGCTCATCGGCGGACAGGTCCTGGAGGAGGTCTTCCTCGAAGACGGTGGCGAGGCGCATGGCCTCCAGCCACTTCTCGCGCCCCTCGTCCGTCAGCTCCACGATCACCCGGACGCGATTCGACTCATCACGCTCCCGGGTGACCAGCCCCTCCGCGACCATGCGGTCGATGCGGTGAGTCATCGCGGCCGGAGTCAGCCCCAGCCGCTTGGCGAGGTCGCTGGGACCCATGCGGTAGGGCGCGCCGGCGAGGACGAGGGCCTTGAGGACCTCCCACTCGGCGTTGCTTATGCCGAGGGTGGCGGTCTGGCGGCCGTAGGCGACGTTCATCCGGCGGTTGAGGCGACCGAGTGCCGAGACGATCTTCTCGATCTGGGGGTCGAGGCCCTGGAACTCGCGCTGGTAGGCGGCGATCTGTTCGTCGAGTGTCGGCTCGGTTGTCGGCTCGGTGACGCCGGGGGTGTCGCCCATGTCCGAAGTATCGCACGGGCCCGCTTGGCGTTGAAGTCCTTCGAGATGTACAGTTCAACATCTAACTTTAGCTTCGAAGTCTTCAGGGCTGCATCCATGCACCATCCATGCATGCCGAAGCTTCACGACCAAGGCAGGTGAAAGTGACCAGGGCGATGGGCGCAGCGATGCGCCGGATCCAGGTGGGCAACGCACTCGGCGCGTTCGGGCTCGGCTTTACCGTCCCCTTCCTCTACGTCTATGTGGCGCAGGTACGGGGACTCGGCTCCATGACGGCGGGCATCGTGCTCGCCGTCTTCGCCGTGGCGGCGCTCGTGGCGCTGCCGTTCGCCGGGCGGGCCATCGTCCGCCGCGGCCCGCTGCCGGTCCTGCTCACCGCCCTGGTCACCGCCGCTTTCGGAGCGCTGAGCCTGGGACTCGCGAGCAATGCCACGGCCGTGCTGCTGTCGGCGGCCGCGCTCGGTGCCGGGCAGGCGGTCATGCAGCCGGCGCTCGCGACGATGATCGTGGACTGCTCGACGGCGGACACGCGGTCGCGCGCCTTCGCGACGCAGTTCTTCCTGCAGAACCTGGGTCTCGGTGTCGGCGGGCTCATCGGCGGCCACATCGTCGACACGACCCGCGCGAGCTCCTTCACGCTGCTGTTCGCGATCGAGGCGGCGATGTTCCTGGTACTGGTCGTGATCATGGCGACCGTACGGATGCCGCACGCGCCGCGGATCCAGGGGGACGCGCCGCAGGCCACGGGCGGCAGCTGGAAGCAGCTGCTGGGCAACCGGGCCATGGTGCAGCTGTCGGTCCTGGGCTTCGTGCTGTTCTTCGCCTGCTACGGACAGTTCGAGTCGGGGCTGTCCGCGTACGGCGTCGAGGCGGCCGGGATCTCCACCTCCGCACTCGGTACGGCGATGGCGGCGAACACCGCGATGATCGTGGTCGCGCAGTTCGCGGTGCTGAAGTTCGTCGAGCGCCGGAAGCGGTCGCGGGTGATCGCCGCGGTCGGGGTCATCTGGGCGGTCGCTTGGCTCACGGCCGGGTACGCGGGGCTCGGACACGGCAGCCAGACCATGGCCACGGCGGCGTTCGTTTCGACGTACGCGCTGTTCGGGCTCGGCGAGGCGATGTTGTCGCCGACTGTCGCGCCGCTGGTCGCCGACCTCGCGCCGACGGGCCTGGCGGGGCAGTACAACTCCGCCTTCGCCCTGGTGAAGCAGCTCGCGCTGGCCGTCGGTCCGGCGGTGGGCGGTCCGATGGGGGCCTCGCTGCACGGCCCGTACGTCGTGACGTTCCTTCTCTTCTCGCTCGGCATCACCTTCCTGGCGCTGCGACTGGGGCGGCAGCTCAGCCCCGTACAGAATCAGCCGTGGCTGGCGAAGAGCCGGGTGGTGGCTCAGGGCGGCGGGGCGTCGGCGGAACCGGTGCCGGCGAGCGCCTGACGGACGGTCGTACGACGGCCGCCACCACGTTTTCGACGTGGTGGCGGCCGTTGTGGTGTGTGTCAGCGGACCCCTGTTTCCCGCTCCATCCGGTCTCGACCAGGTTCTCAGCCGTTGGCCCGTGGCAGCGCGAACTCGCACCACACCGCCTTCCCACCCCCCGGCGTACGACGCGACCCCCAGCCGGAAGCGATCGTCGCGACGATCGCGATACCGCGGCCGGCCTCGTCGCCGGGCTCGGCGCGACGCCGCCGTGGCAGATGATCGTCGCCGTCGGTGACCTCGATGATCAGGCGCCGGTCGGTGCGGCGCAGGCGCAGCCGCATGGGCGGGGTGCCGTGCTGGAGGGAGTTGGCGACGAGTTCGCTGGTGGCGAGGACGCCGAGGTCATGGAGGTCGGACGGGAACCGCCAACTCGTCAGGACGCCGGAGGCGAAGGCACGCGCGCGGGGCGCCGCTTCCACCCCGCCCAGCAGTTCGAGCGCCGCGTTGCGGAAGAGCTCGCCGTCGGGGCCCGTCCGGGCGGGCTGTTGGAGGACCAGCACGGCCACGTCGTCGTCGTGGTCGGCGGTGACGCCCGCGGAACGGACCAGGCGGTCGCAGACGACCTGGGGGGTGCCCGTCGCCCCCGCGAGGGCGCGCTCCAGGGACGCGATGCCCTCGTCGAGGTCTTCGTCGCGGCGCTCGACCAGGCCGTCGGTGTAGAGGACGGCGGTGGAGCCGGGCCCCAGGGGAACCGAACCCGACGCGTGCATCCAGCCACCGGTGCCGAGCGGCGGGCCGGTGGGTTCGTCTGCGCGGATGACGATGCCGTTCTCGTCGCGTACGAGGATGGGGAGGTGGCCGGCGGAGGCGTACACGAGGCGCCCCTCGTTGGGGTCGTGGACGGCGTACGCGCAGGTGGCGATCTGGTTGGCGTCGATCTCGGTGGCGAGGCCGTCGAGGAGCTGGAGCACCTCGTGCGGGGGCAGGTCGAGGCGGGCGTACGCGCGGACGGCGGTGCGCAGCTGGCCCATGACGGCCGCGGCCCGCACGCCACGGCCCATGACGTCGCCGATGACGAGCGCCGTACGGCCGCCGCCGAGGGTGATCACGTCGTACCAGTCGCCGCCGACCGCGGCCTCGGTGCCGCCGGGCTGGTAGGTGGCGGCGACGCGCAGGTCGTCGGGCTCCTCGAGCTCCTGGGGGAGCAGTGAGCGCTGGAGGGTGACGGCGGTCTCGCGCTGGCGGCGCTCGCTGGCGCGCAGTCGCTCGGCGGCCTCGGCGTGGTCGGTGACGTCGGTGGCGAAGATGAGCACGCCGCCGTCCCGGCCCTCGGGCGCGCCGTCGACGGGGGTGCAGGTGAACGTGTACGAGCGGCCGCCGGGCGCCTTGCGGGACTTGACCGTGCGCGGCTTGGCGCTGCGCAGCACCTGGTCGAGGAGCGGGAGGAGGCCGATCTCGGCCAGCTCGGGCAGTACCTCGCGCGCGGGCTCACCGACGGGTCGGGCGCCGAAGGCCGCGACATAGGCGTCGTTGACGTACGCGACACGGTGTTCGGGGCCGTGCACGAGGGCGACGAGGGCGGGGACGCGGTCGAGGACCTCGCGCACCGGCAGGTCGTCGACGGCGGGGACGGGCAGCGGGTCGTCGGTCAGCTGCTCGGCGCGGGCCGCGGGCACGGAGCCTTCCCCCCGCCGGTCCGGGGAGGCCGTGTGCTCGGTCCGCGCTGCGGCGCGACGCTGCGTTCCGGGGAGCCGGGCGCTCCAGCGGGTGAAATTCACCGAATCCTTGCCTCGTGATGTCGTCTCAGGTCGGCTCCGGATCCGGCCGGGGGGCCGGCCCGCGGCCGGAGCCGCTGGGGCGCCGCCTCCCCGGTCGGTATCCGGTCGGGATCCGGGGAACGCGGCGCTTGGGAAGAAGCCTCATGGGTGCGAAGAGCGAGCGGTCGGCCCGCCCAAGGTCGGGGACCAGTCTGGCCGACCGGACCGACATCCGTCAGACGCCTGCCTGATCGGTGGAGTTCCTGGGTCCGGTCAGGACGACCCCTTCGGGTCGAGCTTGGGGTCGAGAGGATGCTTTCCACCGGCCGCGAGTTCGAACTCCGCTCGAGGATGTTCGAGCGATCCGAGAGACACGATCTCCCTCTTGAAGAGCCCCGCCAAGGTCCATTCGGCGAGTACACGGGCCTTGCGGTTGAAGGTCGGGACCCTGCTGAGGTGGTAGACGCGGTGCATGAACCAGGCAGGGTAGCCCTTCAGCTTGCGCCCGTAGACATGTGCGACGCCTTTGTGCAGTCCGAGGGAGGCGACCGAGCCAACGTACGCGTGGGAGTACGTCTCCAGGGCCTCGTCGCGCAGGGAGTGCGCGATGTTGTCGCCGAGGACCCTGGCCTGGCGCACCGCGTGCTGGGCGTTGGACGCGGTCTCCTTGCCAGGCTCCACGGCGGTGACGTCGGGGACGGCGGCGGCGTCTCCCGCTGCCCACGCGTGCGGGGCGCCGTCGACGGTCAGTTCGGGGGTGCACTTGAGACGGCCGCGTTCGTTCAGCGGGAGGTCGGTGGCGGCGAGGATCGGGTGCGGCTTCACACCGGCGGTCCACACGACCGTACGCGTGGGGAAGCGCGCGCCGTCGCTGAGCACGGCGATCCGGTCCGCGCAGGAGTCGAGGCGGGTCTCCAGGCGTACGTCGATGTTGCGGCGGCGCAACTGGGTGATCGTGTACTTGCCCATCTCCTCGCCGACCTCGGGGAGGATGCGGTTCGAGGCCTCCACGAGGATCCACTTCATGTCGTCGGGCTTGACGTTGTGGTAATAGCGGGAGGCGTAGCGGGCCATGTCCTCCAGCTCGCCGAGTGCCTCCACGCCCGCGTAACCGCCTCCTACGAAGACAAAGGTCAGGGCGGCGTCGCGGATCGCGGGGTCGCGGGTGGAGGAGGCGATGTCCATCTGCTCGATGACGTGGTTGCGCAGTCCGATGGCCTCCTCGAGGGTCTTGAAGCCGATCGCGTAGTCGGCGAGACCGGGGATCGGGAGGGCGCGCGAGACCGAACCGGGGGCGAGGACGAGTTCGTCGTACGAGATCTGCTCCGTGTCCGCGCCTTCCTCCGCGGTGGCGAGCGTGGCGAGCGTCGCCGTGCGCTTGGCGTGGTCGATGGCGTGGGCCTCGCCGATGACGATCCGGCACTGGTCGAGAACCCGGCGCAGCGGGACGACCACATGGCGCGGCGAGATCAAGCCCGCGGCGGCCTCGGGGAGGAACGGCTGATACGTCATGTACGGGTCGGGCGAGACCACGACGATCTCGACCTTGCCCTGCTTGAGCTCCGGCTTGAGTTTCCGCTGGAGACGCAGAGCGGTGTACATCCCGACGTAGCCGCCACCGACGATGAGAATGCGCACAGGTTCGCTCACCATCCCATGACGCACCCACCTCTGGAGTTTGTCCACAGGCTCGACAATTTGTGTGACCGGTCATCGCATGCCCGGAGGCTTGGCCGATTCACCCGAGTGCGGGGAAAGTGCGCAGGTCAGCGGGGATGATCGGGGGGGTCGGAGGGTGCGTAATCGGGAGGTAACCGACCCGTACTCCGATCGGGGGGCGCTCTGTGCGGAACCTGCCTCTTCTGAATTGACCCCCTCTCAACTATGTTCGTGTGTCGACGGGGTGTAGGGGGATGCGCTCGACGAGTCCGCACGACGGGGAGTCCGTACGACGGGTTCGTGATTCAAGCTTGTTCCGCACGCTCCGGCTTCCAATGGCGGGGAGAGTCTCCGGGGGGAGACGTCATTACCGGGGGAACGCTTATGCACATTCAGGATTCTCATTGGTCTTCCGCGTCTGCCATCGCGTCCGGTGGCACGGTCGGCGCGGCAGCGGGCGGCAATGGCCGCGGTCCGGTGGACGGATCGCGCACGACGCCGCTGCGGGTGGACGCACAGCGCAATCTGGAGCACGTACTGCGTGCGGCGCGCGAGGTCTTCGGCGAGCTGGGGTACGGCGCGCCTATGGAGGACGTGGCGCGGCGCGCCCGGGTCGGCGTCGGCACGGTGTACCGGCGCTTCCCGAGCAAGGACGTCCTGGTCCGGCGGATAGCCGAGGAGGAGATCTCCCGGCTGACCGACCAGGCGCGTACGGCGCTCGGTCAGGAGGACGAGCCGTGGTCGGCGCTCTCGCGCTTCCTGCGCACGTCGGTGGCCTCGGGCGCCGGGCGGCTGCTGCCGCCGCAGGTGCTGCGGGTCGGCGTCGCGGACGAGGGGCCCGTGGTGGACGAGGCGCGGGTGCCGCAGCAGCGGTCCCAGCTCGCCCCCGAGCTCCGGCTCGTCGAGCAGCGGTCTGCGCCCGAGGCGGAGGCGGTGACCGCGGTGGCCGACGACGCCGGTGCGGCCGCGCTGCTCGACGTGGTGGGCCGACTGGTGGACCGGGCGCGTGCGGCGGGTGAGCTGCGGGCGGACGTGACCGTGGCGGACGTACTGCTGGTGATAGCCACGGCGGCGCCCTCGCTGCCGGATGCCGCCCAGCAGGCCGCGGCCTCGGCCCGGCTGCTGGAAATCCTGCTGGAGGGGCTGCGCTCGCGTCCGGCGTGACGAGGGTCGCGGAGGCCGACATGACGGAGGTCGGGGTGGCGTGGGCCACATCCGCATATTCCAGCCATAGCGGCAACTCCCGCACGGGGAGCGTTTATTGACTATCCCCCAAACCAGTGACCGCTAGTGCTGTCGTGTGGCAAGTCCCCACGGACGAGTGGTTGGTCCGTGGGGCGGGGTCTCCTGCCTGAAGCGTGTGGCACTCTGTCCCGGTATTCGGGTCCGAGTGTGCAGGCGGGGGCTTTCCGCGATGAGCGTTGACGGGCGGGACGAGTCACTCGGTGACGGTGGCTCGGAGGCCGGTGGGGTGCCCTCACTGCAGGTACCGAGTCAGGGCGGCCCCACGAGCTTCCAGGGACGCACGGGCACTCCGGAACCCTCTGCCGCTCCGGGGGAGCCGAGTGTTCCCGCGCAGCGCGACCGGTTCGACCGGCGTGACGGTGGCGGTGTCCTGCGGCCCCCGATCGAGTTGCCGCCGTCCGACGCCGATCTGATCGGCCGGATGCGCGCGGGCGAGAACGACGAGAACAGCGAGAACGACGAGAACACGGCGTACGAGGAGCTGTACCGCCGCCACGCCGCAGCCGTCCGCCGCTATGCCCGCACCTGCTGCCGGGACGCGCACACCGCGGACGACCTCACCGCCGAGGTGTTCGCCCGCGTGCTCCAGGCGGTGCGCCGCGGCCACGGGCCCGAGCACGCCGTACGCGCGTATCTGCTCACCACGGTCCGCCGCGTCGCCGCGAACTGGACGCAGTCCGCGAAGCGGGAGCACCTGGTCGACGACTTCGCGGTGTTCGCCGCGCTGGCCGCCCGCACCTCCGAGGTGTCCGACGACGACACGCTGGACCCGGGCGCCGACGTACGGGCGATGCACGAGGCCGAGCAGTCGATGGCCATGCGGGCGTTCCGCTCACTGCCGGAGCGCTGGCAGGCCGTGCTGTGGCACACGGAGGTCGAGGACGAGTCGCCGAGCGAGGTCGCCACGCTCTTCGGGCTGGACGCCAACGGCACCCGCGTCCTTGCCAGCCGCGCCCGCGAGGGCCTCAAGCAGGCCTACCTCCAAGCGCACGTCAGCGCCACCCTCACCATGGACGAGGAGTGCGCGCGCTACGCCGACCAGCTCGGCGCGTATGCCCGCGGCGGACTGCGCACCCGGGCCGAGCGCGGGCTGCGCAAGCACCTGGAGGAGTGCGCCAAGTGCCGGCTGGCCGCGGGCCAGATCAAGGAAGTCGCGAGCGGCATCCCGGCGGTCGTGCCGGTCGCGGTCATCGGATGGTTCGGTGCCGCCGGGTACGCGAAGGCCGTCGCGCTCATCGCCGGTGGCGCGGGCGCGGGCGCGGCCGGAGCAGCGGGTGCGGCGGCGGCGAGCGGCGGCTCGGGCGGGGCGAGCGCCGGGGGTGGCGTGGCGGCCTCGTCGGGGCTCGCGGCGCCGGTCAAGGCCGGTATCGCGGCGGGAGTCGTCGCGGTGGTCGCCGGGGCGGTGGCACTCGCCCTGGTCGGCAGCGACAGCCCGGCCAAGAAGCCCGAGGCCAAGCCGCGGGCCACCTCGCCGGTCGTCGAAGCGCCCCAGCCGACGCCGATCCCGTCGAAGAAGCCCGCGCCGCGGCCGGCCGTGGCTCTCGCCCCGGCCCCCACCCCCACATCAACACCGACACCGACACCCACCTCGAAGCCCACGCCCGAGCCGTCCCCCACCCCCACCCCCACGACGGCGAAGGCGGAGCCGAAGCCCACACCCAGGCCGACCCCGCCCCCGGCCCCGGCCCCGCCCCCGACGCCCACTCCCACCTCGACGCCCCCGCCCGCGCCGGTCGTCTACCAGTGGAACGAACTGAAGTACGACGTCACCGGTGACCACACCAAGCCCGAAATGCGGCTCCGCGAGAGCAGTTGGATGTGGCAGCGCTGGGGGATGTCGATCGCGGACCAGCAGTACACACACGGTGTGACCGTCCACGGCGATTCTTCCGTCACCATCGACCTCAACCGCAGCTGCACGGCGTACGACGCGCTGGTCGGCATCGACGACCTCACGATGGGCCTCGGCCAGGTGAGGTTCTCCGTGTACGCCGACGGATCGCGCCTGTGGCAGTCGCCCCTGGTCAAGGGCGGCGACCACGCGATCCCCGTCCATGTGAACCTCACCGGCCACACAACGATTCGCCTCGCCGTCGAACCGCACACGGCCTTCGACGCCGCGGCGTCGGCGGACTGGGCGGAGTCGACGTTCCAGTGCCAATGAGGCAGAGGGTTCCCCGGCGGGGCTGCGCGCCGCCGCCCCCGAACCCATTTCTCTCGCCCCCGCCGCCCCTACCCGTCCCATCCTTCTGGGGCTCCGCCCCAGCCCCCGCCCACCCACAGCCCACCAACCCGCGGCCCACCAACCCACAGCCCACCGACCCGCAGCCGTCGCCCCACTCCCCCGCAGCCGCCCAACCCACCGAAGGGGCCGGGCCGGTGTGTCGCAAGCCCGTCGCTTACGTTCGGATCTGGCAGCGGTTCGCTCGGTCGGCTCACGTCTGATCCGGCGGCGACGGGCTCGACGCACCGGCACGGCCCCGACCCACCCTCGGGCGCCCGCCAGAGCTAGCCCCGCTAACCCAGCCAACCCGCTAGCCCTGCTAGCTCCGCTAGCCCCGCCCCACAGCCCCCGCGCCCAGCGCCCGCCCCTGCGGCACGATCCCCGCAGGCACCGCCCGCTGCCGCGCGGGCGTCCCCGTCCAGCACGTTCCCCGCCGCGCCAGCAACCGCCGCAGCCACAGCTCCAGGGAGACCAGATCCGCCAGTCCGTCCAGGGGCAGCGGTTCCCCCGCCGCGGCCGCCCGCAGGGCCTTGCGGACGACCCGCGCCTCGACCAGGCCCGCCTGCGCCAGCAGCGGGGTGTCGAACAGAGCGATCAAGGAGTCCGCGGCCACCCGCAACCCCGTCCGCGCGGCCGCCGCCGAGGACGCGTGCGACGGCGCGCCCCAGCCGGGCGGCAGGTCGGCCACCCCGGCACCCTCCAGCACGGTACGGAGGATCGCGGCGCGCGCCCCGGGCTGGACCCGCAGGGCCTCCGGAAGTTCACGGCACGCGCGTACGACCTGGTTGTCCAGGAACGGCGCGTGCAGCCGCTGGAAACGGATCTCGGCGGCCTGCTCCAGGACGCGCAGATCGGCCGCATACCGCGCGAGCGCCGCGCGGGCCCTGAAGTCGCCGGGCCGCTGCCCGGGCCCGATCCCGGCACCCGCCCGACCTGCGGCTCCTTGTAGGCGAACCGATACTTCAGCCAGCGCCTCACCGGTCAGCCAACGCGCCGCGGGGCCAGGCCTGGCCCAGGTGAGCGCGGCGAGTGACGCCCCGACCGCGCCTCCTGGTTCCTCGAAGCGCCGGTGCAGCAGCCGGTCGGCGAGGACGTCGACGCCGGTCCGGTACGGCGTACGGGCGAGCTTACGCGCCGCGCCGTACACGCGCGCGGGGACCATGACGGAGCCGTCCGCCTTCGCCAAGGCGGCGACGGGGCGCACCAGATGGCGTCTCTTGCGGTCCATCAGCAGATCGGCCAGCCGGGCCGGGTGCGCGTCCAGGACCTGCCGTGCCCCATGCCCGATGAAGTGGTCCGCGCTCCCGGAGGACAGCCGCGCGCGATGCCGGGCCGCCGTCACCAGCGACGGTCCGGGCTCGTCGGTCAGGGGGCCCTCCAAGTCGGCGTACGGAAGCACTTCTTCGCCCCCGGCGACGACCACGTGATGCAGCCGGGGGTTCGCGGCGAGCGTCCCGGCGCGCTCCACCTCGGCCTCCCGTCCGCGGACGGCGAGGTCGTTGAAGGTGACGGCGAGGAGACGTTCACCGGCGCCGGTGCCGTGGCCCAGGACCGTGCCGGGTGCCCCGGGGAGGCCCGCCGCGAGCAGGGCCAGCGTTCCCGAGGCGGGCCCTCCGGAGAGGTCGGCCCCGATCCCGGGGACCGGCATGCCGCGTGCCGCGCGCCGCTCGGCGGGCCCCATCCCGGGCACCGGCCCGGGGTCGATGTCTGTCCCGGGGACGTGACGCGGCGCGGCGAGGCGCGCGCGTACGGCCTCCACGAGGGCGTCCCGGACGCCGTCCACCGCGCGGTCGGGGTCGGCGGAGGGCGCGGCGACGGCGAGCGAGGCGACCGGCTCGTAGCCGGCGATCTCGCGGGCACCCGCGCGCAGGATCAGCGCGTGCCCCGGCGGTATGCGCCGCACGCCGTCGTACGGGGTCGAGTCGTGCACCGCGGCCGGTACGTCGGGGGCGGCGAGCAGGGCCGCCAGGTGCCCGAAGTCGAGGTTGGCCTCGATGAGGTCGGCCAGTGGCAGCGCGGCGGTCGCGTAGGCCGTACCGCCCGCCCAGGGGGTGTGGAAGACGGGCCGGGCGCCCGCGAGGTCGCCCGCGACGGTGGTGCGGCGGCCGACCTGGACGACGGCGGTGTAGCTGCCGGACCAGGCGGTGAGATGGCGAAGTGCCCCGCCGCGCGCGGCGAAGAGGCCGACCTTGAGTTCCTCGTCGCTCGCCCCGCAGGTGCCGAGGACGGCGATCCGGTTCTGCGCGTCGGCCTTGATGACGCGGACCTCGTCGGGGCGCCAGTCGCCCACCGCCCAGAGCGGATCGGGGTCGCCCCACAGCAGTTGGGAGCCCACCGGGTGCACCGTCTCGCCGTCGCTCCCGGTGCCGCCCGCCGAGCCGATCTCGGGCGCTCTGGCGGCGGTACTGCTCCACCCCACCAACCATCGCATCGCCGCCTCCACAGGCTGTGGACAACCAGTGCACCGTACGAACTCGGCTCCATGCTGCCACGAAGAGCGCGCACGGGAGGGTTCATGCCACGGCTTGCGCCCCCTGGAATGCGCCCCTGCGAAGGCGTCCGCGCCGCTACGGGGGCACTGCAAAGCCGATCCGAAGCAGATGCGAACACCCGCCCGGCGCAAGCGGATCGGAAGAGAATCACTGGAAACGGCGAACGGCCGGGGTCGGCTCGGCGACGCGAATGCGCCCCCGATACGCTCCCCGAAAGCACCTCATGCGCCCTCAAGTGACGTGGTAGGAGCGCTATTTGCCTGCAAAGGCCGCCGTCGATTTTCGGCCAAATCGGCTGCGGGCGGACAGGCGCGCACACGCTCCGTACAGGCCCTGCGCACCGTTTGGACAACGCACAGTCCGGGAGGCGGAGTTCGCCTCCCGGACCGGTCCGCCGCCCGCGGGGATGTAGGCGGCGGTGTCCCCCAGCCCACTGGATCCAGTACAGCGGGCCGACCCACGCACGATCCATGGAAGCGCTCCCGTGGTGGCCGGAGAAGAGCGCACGGACGGGCGCACAGCCACACAGCGGGAGCACGCCGCAACCGTCCGCACTTCCGTACGGACCACAATCTCGCCATCCGGAACAACGCCCCTTAACGCTTGGGATGCGGCGAACTACGCTGGGTTTACGAATGCCGCATGGTTATGCCAGCGCGGCAGCCGTCTGTGTCGAGGGGTGGCGCATGTCCAGGGAGCAACGCGGGCCGAACGAAAAACTCGGCGCCGTTCTCGCCCTCGCGGGAATCAGCAACGCAGGGCTCGCGCGGCGCGTCAACGATCTTGGTGCCCAACGCGGGTTGACTCTTCGCTACGACAAGACGTCCGTGGCGCGCTGGGTGTCGAAGGGAATGGTGCCGCAAGGTGCGGCGCCGCACCTCATCGCGGCCGCCATCGGACAGAAGCTCGGCCGCCCGGTGCCGCTCCACGAGATCGGTCTGGCGGACGCGGACCCCGCGCCCGAGGTGGGCCTCGCCTTCCCCCGTGACGTCGGACAGGCGGTGCGGTCGGCCACCGAGCTGTACCGTCTCGACCTCGCCGGGCGCCGGGCCGGCGGCGGTGGCATCTGGCAGTCACTGGCGGGATCCTTCGCAGTGAGCGCTTACGCGACTCCCGCTTCACGGTGGCTGATAACCCCGGCCGACAGTTCGGTGGCTCGGGACGCGAACCCTTCCGAGGGCTCCGGAGCACCACTGAAAGTCGGCCACAGCGATGTGCAGAAGCTCCGCGAGGCAGCGGAGGACGCCAGGCGCTGGGACTCCAAGTACGGAGGCGGCGACTGGCGTTCGTCGATGGTGCCGGAATGTCTGCGGGTCGAGGCGGCGCCGCTCCTGCTGGGCGCCTACTCCGACGAGGTGGGCAGAGCCCTGTTCGGGGCGAGTGCCGAGCTGACCCGTCTTGCGGGCTGGATGGCCTTCGACACGGGCCAGCAGGAGGCTGCCCAGCGCTACTACATCCAGGCCCTGCGCCTGGCCCGAGCGGCCGCCGACGTCCCCCTGGGGGGCTACGTACTGGCCTCCATGTCGCTCCAGGCGACCTACCGAGGCTTCGGCGACGAGGGCGTCGACCTCGCCCAGGCCGCCCTGGAACGCAACCGCGGCCTCGCCACCGCCCGCACCATGAGCTTCTTCCGCCTGGTCGAGGCACGCGCCCACGCGCGCGCGGGTGACGCCCAGGCGGCCGGCGGGGCCCTGAAGGCCGCCGAAGGCTGGCTGGAGCGGGCCCGGGACGGCGACAACGACCCGTCCTGGCTCGGCTTCTACTCGTACGACCGCTTCTGTGCCGACGCGGCCGAGTGCTATCGCGACCTCAAGGCGCCGCGCCAGGTCCGCCGCTTCACTGAGCAGGCACTGTCGAAGCCGACGGAGGAGTTCGTACGCTCCCACGGCCTGCGGCTGGTGGTGTCGGCGGTCGCCGAGCTCGAGTCGGGCAATCTCGACGCGGCATGCGAGCAGGGCGTACGGGCGGTGGAGGTCGCCGGGCGGATTTCCTCCGCGCGCACGACCGAGTACGTGAAGGACCTCCTGCACCGCCTGGAGCCGTACGGCGACGAACCGCGCGTGGTGGAGCTGCGGGAGCGGGCACGGCCGCTGCTGATGGCTCCGGCGTAGGCGCGTAGGCGCGAGACGCTCCGCTGGAAGGCCGGTTCGAAGGCTGCGGGCCGGCTGTGGCTGGTCGCGCCCACGCGGCGGAGCCGCACCATGTCACAGCCCCGCGCCCCCAACGGGGCGCGGCACCGGCACAGCTTCCGGGGCTTCACGAGTTTGAGGGCGTTGTCAGTGGCGCAGTGCACTCTTGAAGCCGGGAGGTGAAGCAGATGCGGATCGTTTACGACTGCGATGTGCTGGTGATCGGCGGCGGGATCGTCGGCCTGGCGACGGCGTATGCGATCACGCGCGCCGCGCCGGGCACGCGGGTGACCGTCCTGGAGAAGGAGCAGGGCCTTGCCCGCCACCAGACGGGACGCAACAGCGGGGTGATCCACAGCGGGATCTACTACCGGCCGGGCTCGCTGAAGGCGCGGTACGCGGTGCGGGGCGCCGCCGAGATGGTCAAGTTCTGCGCCGAGTACGACATCGCGCACGCCGTCACCGGCAAGCTGATCGTCGCCACGGAGAAGGCGGAGCTGCCCCGGCTGCACGGGCTGGTGCAGCGCGGCCGGGAGAACGGGATTCCGGTGCGGGAGCTGGGCCCCACCCAGATAGCGGAGTACGAGCCGGAGGTGCGCGGACTCGCCGCGATCCACGTCGGCACGACGGGGGTGTGCGACTTCGTCGCCGTGGCCCGGCGGCTCGCGGAGGCCTCCGGGGCGGAGATCCGGTACGGCGCCGAGGTCGTCCGGGTCGACCGGCGGCCCGCCCTCGGAGTCGCCGTGCTGATGCGGGACGGAGCGGTGGTGCGGGGGCGTGTGCTGGTCAATTGCGCGGGCCTGCACTGCGACGAGATCGCGCGCCTGGCGGGGGACGACCCGCGCATGCGGATCGTCCCCTTCCGCGGCGAGTACTACTCACTGGCGCGCCCTGAGCTGGTGCACGGCCTGGTCTACCCGGTTCCCGACCCTGCCTTCCCGTTCCTCGGCGTGCACCTGACCCGGGGTGTCCACGGCGACGTCCACATCGGGCCCAACGCGGTGCCCGCGCTCGCCCGGGAGGGGTACGGGTGGGGGGTCGTCCGGCCCCGCGAGGTCGGCGCGAGCCTGGCCTGGCCCGGGGCCTGGCGGATGGCGCGGCGGCACTGGCGGTACGGGGCGGGGGAGCTGCGGCGGTCGGTGTCGAAGACGGCGTTCACCACGGCCGTGCGGCGGTTGCTGCCGGCGGTGACGCCGGACGATCTGATACCGGCCGCGGCGGGTGTTCGGGCCCAGGCCGTACTTCGGGACGGAGCGCTGGTGGACGACTTCCTGATCGAGGAGGGGCCGCGCACGGTGCACGTCCTGAACGCCCCGTCCCCCGCCGCCACCGCCTCCCTCCCCATCGGGAGAGAGATTGCCCGGAGGGCGCTGGGGGCGTTGGCGGGGGTGTAGGGGGCGGGAGCGTAAGGGGCGGGGGTGCAGGGGGCCAGGTGCGGCGCATCCGGGGCACGTTTCTTCGCCCCCGCCGCCCCTACCCGTGCCCTCCCGTACCCGGGGCTCCGCCCCCAGGCCGGCCCCGCCAGGGGGCGCTACGCCCCCTGGAACCCCGCATCGGCCTGAACGGCCTCGTGCTCAGACGCCGGACGGGCTGAATGATGCGGCCCGGGGCCCGGGGCGGGTGGGGGCGGCGGGGGCGAGAGAGCGGCGCGGCGGGCGCCGTAAAATCGGGTTCACTGTGGCTGATTCCCTTGACTCCCCCGAAGAGCCCCGGCTCACCTCCTCCACCGGCGGCACCACCAGCGGCGCCACCGAAGGCTCCCCGAGGCATCTACGCGCCAAGGGGGAGCCCAGGTTCCCCGACGGGCCGATGGCCGACCCCGCCGGGTCGCACTTCGAGCGGCGGATCCGGAGTTTCCAGCCGCGGCGCAGCCGGGTGACGGCCGGGCAG
Source organism: Streptomyces sp. NBC_01384 (assembly GCF_045040035.1). Lineage (NCBI taxonomy): Bacteria > Bacillati > Actinomycetota > Actinomycetes > Kitasatosporales > Streptomycetaceae > Streptomyces > Streptomyces sp. NBC_01384. The sequence goes on along the minus strand of NZ_CP109559.1, from coordinate 5,109,499 downwards.
GCGGACGCGTTGCAGCGGCTGTGGCCCAAGTGGGGGCTCGACATCGACGGGCAGCGGGTGATCGATCTGGCCGAGCTGTTCGGGGGTGAGCGGCCCGTCGTGCTCGAAATCGGGTTCGGGATGGGCGAGGCCACCGCGCAGATGGCGGCGGAGGACCCGGACACCGGCATCCTCGCCGTCGACGTGCACACGCCGGGCCAGGGCAACCTGCTCAATCTCGCCGACCAGAACGGACTGTCCAACATCCGGGTCGGCAACGGCGACGCGATCATCCTGTTGCGGGAGATGCTCACGCCCGACTCGCTCAGCGGGCTGCGCGTGTACTTTCCCGATCCCTGGCCCAAGAAGCGGCACCACAAGCGGCGGCTGATCCAGCCGGAGTTCCTCACCCTCGCCGCGACCCGCCTCAAGCCGGGCGCGCTGGTGCACTGCGCGACCGACTGGGAGCCGTACGCCGAACAGATGCTGGAAGTCTTGGGCGCACACCCGGACTTCGAGAACACCCAGCCGGACGGCGGTTACGCGCCCCGTCCGGACTTCCGGCCGCTGACCCGTTTCGAGGGCCAGGGACTGGACAAGGGTCATGTGGTGAACGACCTGCTGTTCCGACGCGTACAGAACCCCGTACAGAACCCCGTACAGCACCCCGTACAGCACCGAGACCAGCACACATCCGGCGACTGAACACCCGCGGACGACATCAGGCAGCGTCGCGGGCAGCGCCCCTCCCTCGTTAGGGTCAATGCCGTGGCCACCTTTCCCGCGTACCCCACGTACCCCGGCGGTCCCACCGGCGGCCCGGCCGACGGCGCGCCGCGGCACGCGCACTGGTGGCGGCGGAAGTCGGTGCGCTACGGCGCGCCGATCACCCTGCTCGCGCTCTCCGGGCTCGTCATCCTGGCCCTGGTCCGCCAACAGACCGGCACCGAGGGCTTCCTGGTGGGCCTCGGCCTCGCCGTACTGCCCGTCCCGCTCCTCGTCGCCGCCTTCCGCTGGCTGGACCGGGTGGAGCCCGGCCCCTGGCGGAACCTGCTCTTCTCCTTCGCCTGGGGCGCCTGCGCGGCGGCGCTGATAGCGATCGTCGCCAACAGCTTCGCGACCAGATGGATAGAGACGGCGACCGCCGATCCCTCCAGCGCGGACACCCTCGGCGCGACCGTCATCGCGCCCATAGTCGAGGAGTCCGCGAAGGCCGCCGCCGTACTGCTGATCTTTCTCTTCCGTCGGCGGGACTTCACCGGCATCGTCGACGGGGTCGTCATAGCCGGGGTCACCGCGACCGGCTTCGCCTTCACCGAGAACATCCTCTACCTCGGCACCGCCTTCGGCACGGACCAGCTCAGCGGCGACCGCGGACTGGCCTCCGTCACCGCCGCGACCTTCTTCGTCCGCGTCGTGATGTCACCGTTCGCGCACCCGCTGTTCACCGTGTTCACCGGCATCGGCTTCGGCATCGCGGCGCAATCCGCCGAACGCCAGCACCTGCGCCGCGTCCTGCTGCCCCTCGCCGGGCTGCTGCTCGCGATGGGCATGCATTCCATGTGGAACGGCTCGTCGAACTTCGGCGAGTACGGGTTCTACGCGGTGTACGGCGCGTTCATGGTGCCCGCGTTCGGGCTGCTCACCTTCCTCGTCATCTGGACGCGGCAGCGGGAGCTGAAGACCGTACAGACCGAACTTCCGGCGTACGCCGCCGCCGGGTGGCTGACCCCGCCCGAGCCGTATGTGCTCGGTTCGATGCGGGCGCGGCGGCTGGCCCGCGACTACGCCGCCCACCACTTCGGCAAGGAGGCGGCGCGCTCGGTCGCCCAGTACGAGGCGTACGCGACCTCGCTCGCGTTTCTGCGGCACCGGGGGCGCAGTGGCCGCGCGAACGCCGACTTCGTCGTACGGGAGCGGGAGTTGCTCCATGAGCTGTGGCGCCGCCGGGAGGTCGCCCGCCCCTCCCTCGCGTACGCGGCCCGGGCGATGGCCCCGGCCGTCCCGGTGCCGACACAGGTGCCGATGCAGGTGCCGCCGCCGTGGCCCGGGTACGGCTACGGCTACGCGCCGATACCCGGGCAGCCGTACCCCGCCACCGCGACGCCGTACCCCGCCACCGCGACGCCGTATCCCGCACCGGCGACGCCGTATCCGGCGTACAACTCCTCTCAGGCGTAGGCCTCAGGCGGACGCTTCCGTCAGCTTCGCGAGCTCCGCGTCCGTCAGGTTCAGGTCCGCCACGCCCAGCAGCGCCGGAAGCTGTTCCACCGTCCGCGCCGACGCGATCGGGGCCGCGACCGTCGGCCGGGCGGCGAGCCAGGCGAGGGCGACCGTGGCGACCTCGGCGTCATGGGCCTGGGCGACCTCGTCGAGGGCGGCGAGGACCTTCAGGCCCCGCTCGGTCTCCAGGTGCTTGCCAGCGCCCGCGGCGCGCGCGGAGTCGACCGTCGTGCCCGGGCGGTACTTGCCGGTGAGGAAGCCGGACGCGAGCGCGTAGTACGGGACGGCGGCCAGGCCGGTGCGGGAAGCGACCTCCTGGAGCGGGCCCTCGTAGGTGTCGCGCGAGACGAGGTTGTAGTGGGGCTGGAGGGCGACGTAGCGGGCGAGGCCCTCGCGGTCGGAGAACTCCACGGACTCCGCGAGCCGCTCGGCGGAGATGTTGGAGGCGGCGATCTCCCGGACCTTGCCGGCCCGGACCAGTTCGTCCAGCGCGCCGATGATCTCCTCGACGGGCACCGAGGTGTCGTCGAAGTGGGTGTAATAGAGGTCGATGTAGTCCGTGCCCAGGCGGCGCAGCGAGGCGTCGGCCGCCGCCTTGACGGTGCTCGCGGACAGCCCCTTGTACTGGGGGTGGCTGCCGACCTTGGTGGCGAGGACGACGTCGGAGCGGTTGCCGCGCGCGGCGAACCACTTGCCGATGATCGTCTCCGATTCGCCGCCCTCGTTGCCGGGGACCCAGGAGGAGTAGGCGTCGGCGGTGTCGACGAAGTTGCCGCCCCCGGCCGTGTACGCGTCGAGCACGGCGAAGGACTGCGCCTCGTCGGCGGTCCAGCCGAAGACGTTGCCGCCGAGGGCGAGCGGGAAGACCTCGACGCCGGAGGAACCGAGCTTGCGGAGAGAAGTCATGCCTGACTTCAACGCCCGTACCGGACGGCCGTATTCCACATTCCGCATTCCACCTGCGGGCCCGGCCCGCCGGAGGGATCAGGAATCAGGCCCGTCGCGCCGGAAGGATCAGGGGTTCAGGCCCTTGCTCTGCAGCCACGCCATCGGGTCGATCGCGTCGCCGCCGCCCGGGTGGACCTCCAGGTGCAGGTGCGGCCCGGTCACATTGCCGGTCGCGCCCACGCGGCCGATGATGTCGCCGGTGGCCACCTTCTGCCCCACGCTGACGCTGATGGACGACTGGTGGCAGAACCACAGCTCGGTGCCGTCGTCGAGGGTGAGGATGGTGCGGTAGCCGTACGCGCCGGCCCAGCCCGCCTCCGTGACGGTGCCGCCGTGGATCGCCTTGATCAGCGTGCCGGTGGGGGCCGCGAAGTCGAGGCCGGTGTGGTAGCCGGAGGACCACATGGAACCGGGGTCACCGAAGCGGCCGGTCAGGGTGTACGAGGAGGTCGGCAGCGAGTAGCTCTTGGCGAGCTCGGCGAGGCGCGCGGCCTCGGCCTTCTGCTTGGCCTCTTCGTCCGCCTTCTTCTTCGCGGCGGCGACCTTGGCCTCGGCGCCGTCCTTCTCCTGGGCGGCCAGCGTGACCGCCTTCTTCGCGGCGGCGGCCTCGGCGGCGTCCTGGGCCGCCTTGTCGACCTGGTCCTGCTGCGACTCGGCCTGCAGGATGATGCGGGCGCGCAGCGCCTCGCCCGCGTCCTTGTTGCCCCGCGCGGCGTCGGCGCTGCTCACACCGGCGCTGGTGAGCGGGGTGGCGGAGGCCTTCGGCGTGCTGGAACCGCCGTCGGATATCAGCGCCTTGGCCGATTCGGTGACCGAGGAGAAGTCGGGCAGCGAGATGGAGACCGGCGGCTTGCCGGGCGCCGCGGTGGCCATGCCGCCCGCGCCGACGGCGGCCAGGACACCGACGCCCAGAACCGTGGAGCTGCGGGCGAGTCCGCCCCCGCGCTGCTTGGAGACGCGATGCCGGCCGCGGACGGGAAGGACGGAATCCTCGGTGGGGTTCCACTCCTCCCAGGGGCCCTCGTCCTTGCCGTAGGCGTAGCCAAAAGTCTGGGTGTCGTTCGGCGCGAACGAAGTGGGCTGGGCGGGCCGGTTGGACGCCACTTGGGCGTGCTCCTTTCCTTCCTTCTCGCCTACCGGGTTAGCTGACGGGTTCGGAGCAGGAAGGTCTCCTACGCGCGTCGACCCACGGTGTCTCCACCGTGAAAGACGCTCGATTCACCCCAAGTTGATGGTTCCCCGGTTCCCTTGCGGGATTCGGCGCGTGCGCACGGAGCCGACTCTTGTGACGGCTGGGACGACCGCGCTGCGTTATCGAACGTTAATAGACCCGGGTACCTGATTCCAAGCCGTTCGCACTGATCATTAACCACTCTTGGCCAGGACTTACAGGTCACGAACGGCGAAAATCGGACGACTTGACCACGCGTCACTACTTCCGGGTCACTTGACAGCGTGTCAGTTGTCATGCGGAGGGGAACCGCCCGATCACCCCTCGTGACAACGATCGAGAAGTCCTCCGCGGCGGCTACGGCCGTCGTACGGCGAGCAGCGCCATGTCGTCCGTCAGGACGCCGCCCGTGTGCCGGCGGACCTCCTCCGCGAGCGTGGCCAGCAGTGCGTCGGGGCCGGGGAAGACGCGTCCGGCGAGGCGCGCGGCCGGATCGTAGAAACGGCCGTGCGCGTCGCGGGCCTCGGACAGCCCGTCCGTGTAGAGGAGCAGCGTTGCCCCGTGCGGGAACGCCGCCTCTTCGGCGCGGTCCGGCCAGCTGCCCAGCTCACCCATTCCGAGCGGCAGCGCCGGGTTCGCGGCGGCGAGCGTGACCAGCGTGCCGTCCGCGTGCAGGAGCAGCGGCGGCGGGTGGCCGCGGTTGACGATCCGTACGACCGCGCCCTCGTGCGGGATCTCCGCGAGGACGGCGGTGGTGAACCCCTCGAAGGCGTCGAGGCCCTCGCGCCGGGTGCCCTCGCGGGCCAGCGCCCGCTCCAGCCGCTGCGCCACCGCCTCCGGCGTCGCCTCCTGCTCGGCCGCCTCCCGGAACGCCCCGATGACCACCGCCACGGCGGCCACCGCGCCCATGCCCTTCCCGCGTACGTCGCCCGCCACCAGCCGTACGCCGTGCGGGGAGTCCTGCACCGCGTACAGGTCACCGCCGATGAACGCGCCCGCCTGCGCGGCCTCGTAGCGCGCCGCGACCTCGACCCCGCCGATCCGCTCGTCGGGTTCCGGCAGCACGGCGCGCTGGGCCGCCTCGGCGATCTCGTGGGCCGAGGCGAGCCGTTCGCCCGTGCGGCGGACCAGGATATTGATGAGCACGGCCAGCACGGCGACCGTCACCATCGTGATCACCTCGGTCATCGCGACCACGCGCAGTACGACGCCGAGCCTGACGTGGATCGAGAGCACCGCGACGACCGCCGCGGTGCCGGTGAGCACCGTGCCGCGCAGCGAGAAGAGCGGCGCGGCCACCAGCGGCGCGGCCGTGAAGAGGGGCCCCGCGGTGAAGGCCGACGGGGTGAAGTAGTCGTGGAACGCGCCGACGGCGATGAGCAGCGCGGGCAGTACCCGGACGAAGCTGCGCGCATACGACATCCGGCTCCGGTCCGTCTCGACCCGGCTGGGCGCCTGCTCGTCGTACGGCTCGTCGCACGACTCCCCGCACAGCCGTTCGTACGACTCGTCGTCCGGCTCGTCAGCCCGCTGCACACCTCCTCGCTGCCCCACCCGTCCAGGTTTCCCGGAGCGGGGGCGGCAGGCGACCGGTGTGGCCCGACCGGGGGACACGCGTGGCGGGCTGGGTACGTACGCCCTACAGCTCGGCCCCCGGCACCCCAGTGCGCCGCAGCCCGTGCAACGCCCTCGGTGCCCTCGTCGCCCTCGTCGACGATGTACAGCCGAAGAAGTACGCGCGGGCCCAGGACAACCCCGGCGCCTGCCGCGTCCGGGGCTCCCCTCGCGGTCCTTTCCGCTCCCCGGTCTGCGCGGCCATGTGATGCTCGTCCGTGGCGTGTTCGGCGTCCGCCGGGCCGCCGCATCCGTGGTGGTCCCCGGCCGGGGCGACGACGGTCCCGCCGTGCGGCACGAAGTCGTGGCCGCCGTGGCAGGCCCCGAGGAACAGGGCGCCCGCGGCGAGCAGCAGCGCGAGCGCCGGGCCGCGCCGCACCAGCCACCGCAGACGACTCGCAGCGGGACGACTCATAGTGACCAGAAGACTACAGAACGTCGGGGCGGCAGGGAAAAAACCAAGGGCCGGAACTCGTTTCCGAGTTCCGGCCCTTGGCCTTCAGTAGCGGGGACAGGATTTGAACCTGCGACCTCTGGGTTATGAGCCCAGCGAGCTACCGAGCTGCTCCACCCCGCGTCGTTGAAACCAGTGTACGCCATACGCGGGACCCCAAGCACACACGTTTACGCCCGCCCCTCCTTCCGGCACGGGCGTCCGCCTTCCGGCACGGGCGTCCGCCTTTCGAGGTCACCCCGGAAGGCTTTCGAGGTCACCCCGGCGGGAGGAGTTCACCCCGGAAGAAGGTGGCGGTTCGGCAGCTTCGCCCGCTCTTCGTACTCGGGCAGCACGACGACGTCGACCCCCGCGGCCGCCAGCAGGCCATTGCCGTCGGCAGCCGCCACGAAGGTGTCAGGCTCGCGCCAGGCCGTCACGACCCGCCGTACCCCCGCGTCGAGGATCAACCGCGCACAGGGCGCGGGTCGGGACGCCCGCCGGGCACACGGCTCGAGACTGCTGTACACGGTGGCGGAGCCGAGCCGCGGGTCCGCGGGGTCGACCTTCGCGAGCGCGGCCTCCTCGGCGTGCACCACGGCATCGCTCCCCTCCCGGGAGTGCCCGCGCGCCAGCTCGGTCCCGTCGGCCGCCACGACCACCGCCCCCACGCTGAACGCGGTCTCCGAGGGCGGACACAGCCCCGCGAGCTCGCACGCGACCCCCAGCCAGTGCCGGTCCGCCGCGGAGGCGAGCCCACCGACGCCCGGCGCCGTGGGGACGTACCGGATGAGGACGACGTCCCCGACCGGCCGTGTCTCCACCAGCCGCATCCGACCGGGCGGATACCCCCCGGGTCCGAACAGCCGCGGCGCGTCCGCGTCCCCCACGAACAGCGGCGCGACGGCGAGCTGCAGTTCGTCGGCCAGCCCCTGGCGCACCAGCTGGGTGTGCACCCGCCCGCCGCCCTCGACCATGAGCCGCCGTACCCCTCGTACGTCGTGAAGGTGTTCGAGTACGGCCGGCCAGTCCAGCTCGGGCCCCGTCGGGACCACGTCGACGTCCAGACCGCGCAGGGCCTCGGCGGCCCGCTCGGCGCCCTTGTCCGTCGTATAGACGACCTTCTCGCCACCGGTGTGCCAGAACTGCGCGTCCGGGTCGAGGTCGCCGGACCCGCTGACGGTGACCTTCAGCGGGTACTCCGGGCGCCCGGCGGCGACCCGCGCCGCCCGCCGTTCGGCGGAGTTGACGAGGAGCCGGGGATTGTCGGTACGGAGTGTCCCCGCGCCGACCAGGATCGCGTCGCTGGACGCCCGTACCTCGTCGACCCGGTCGAAGTCGGCCGGACCCGAGAGCAGCAGCCGTTCGGGGCCGGTGTCGTCGAGGAAGCCGTCGAGGGAGACGGCGGCGGACAACAGGACGTAGGGGTGGGGCATGGGGCGCACCCTCCAGCTTCGAGCTCTGAGCTCCTAGTGGTTCAACTTTTAAACAATACCTAGACTAGTGACATGACCACCCGCTGGCTCTCCCCCGCCGAACAACGCGCCTGGCGCTCGTACATCGCCGCCACCTCGCTCCTCACGGACACGCTCGACCGGCAGCTCCAGGCGGAGGCCGGCATGCCCCACCTTTACTACTCCATCCTGGCCATGCTCTCCGAGGCGCCGGACCGGCGGCTGCGGATGACCGACCTCGCCGAGATCCTGAAGATCACCCGCAGCCGGCTGACGTACGGCGTGACCCGGCTGGCGAACGACGGCCTGGTGCGCCGGGAGGGCTGTCCCAGCGACAAGCGCGGCCAGGTCGCGGTGCTCACGGACGAGGGCATGGCCGTCCTGGAGCGGGCGGCACCCCGCCATGTGGAGCAGGTCCGGGCGGTGCTCTTCGACCATCTGACCCCGGAACAGGTGGGGCAGCTGGAGAAGATCAGCGAGAGCATCACGCGGGGCATCCAGGGAGAAGATCCCGGGGCCCCCGGGGAAGATCTGCCGTGGCGGCGACGTTCCTCCTAAGGTCGCCGACACGCCGGCGACCAAAAGCGTTGCTTGAACATTAAAGCATCATGTACTGTCTCTCCCCGAGGTAGTGCTTCAAATCTGAATCACCACTACCTGAAGCACTACCTGAAGCGTCACTGGCGCAACTGGCATCACACCCGCTGGACCGGAGAGACAACATGCGCGAATTCCCCACCGCCACGGTGCGCACCCGCGTCACTGTGCCCCTGCGTTTCGGCGACGGCTACTCGGTCGACGCGGAGCTCGTCACCTTCCACGGCCTGGCCGACGAGAAGGAACACCTCGCCGTCGTCCTCGGCAAGCCCGCCGCGACCCCGCTGGTACGGCTGCACTCCGAGTGCCTGACCGGCGATGTCTTCGGCTCGGCCCGCTGCGACTGCGGCCCGCAGCTGCGCGAGGCGGTGGAGCAGATCGCGGAACAGGGCGGGGTGCTCCTGTACCTCCGTCAGGAGGGCCGCGGCATCGGTCTCTACAACAAGCTCGACGCGTACGCCCTCCAGGACCAGGGCCTCGACACCTACGCCGCCAACGCCGCGCTCGGCCTGCCCGAGGACGGCCGCGACTACACGGCGGCGGCCCAGATGCTCCAGGCCCTCGGCATCGACGACCTGGACCTGCTCTCGAACAACCCGGACAAGGCCGAGCAGCTGCGCGACCTCGGTGTCACGGTCTCCCACCGCGTCCCGACGGGTGTCTTCACCACCGCCCACAACGTGCGCTACCTGCGCGCGAAGGTGCTCCAGACCCAGCACACACTGCCGCTGCCGGAACTCACGGCGGGCTGAACTCCGAGGCCCCAGGCCGGACCACAACCAATGGATCAAAGGTCCTGGTGGGGGTGTGGTGGATGGTTCCGGGCGGTTTTCCGCCGTCCGGAACCACCAGGTCAGCGATCCAGCGCACCTTCGGTGCGCGCCCGGGGCGTGGTAAATCCCGTCACAGGAGTGCGCTCAGCGGTTGAGGTACGCCAGCACCGCGAGGACGCGCCGGTTGTCGTCGTCGGAGGGTTGCAGGCCGAGCCGCGTGAAGATCGAGGCCGTGTGCTTGGACACCGACCGCTCGGTGATCACCAGTTGCTGGGCGATGGCAGCGTTCGAGCGCCCCTCCGCCATCAGCGAGACCACCTCCCGCTCCCGCGGGGTCAACGCGGCCACGGCGCCGTCGGCGGAGTTGTGGGCCAGCAGACGGGCGATCACCTCGGGGTCCATCGCGGTGCCGCCTGCCGCCACCCGTCGTACCGCGTCGATGAACTGGCCACCGTCCATCACCCGGTCCTTGAGCAGATAGCCGGTGCCGCCCTGGCCCGCGGCCAGCAGTTCGCGGGCGTACAACTGCTCGACGTACTGCGAGAGCACCAGCACCGGAAGCCCCGGGGAGAGTCGTCGGGCCTCCAGCGCGGCGCGCAGGCCCTCGTCGGTGAAGGTCGGCGGCAGCCGCACGTCCACGATCGCCGCCTCCGGCCTCTCGGCCGCCACCGCGGCCAGCAGGTCGGGGCCGTTGTCGACGGCGGCCGCCACCTCGAATCCGTGTGCCTCCAGCAGGCGCGTCAGGCCGTCCCTCAGAAGGAAGAGGTCTTCGGCGATGACAACGCGCACGGGATCTCCATGTTCACGATGGTCGGACCGCCGGGCGGACTGCTGACGGCGAGTACGCCGTCGAAGGCGGCGATGCGGCGCTCGAGACCGCGCAGACCGGTGCCGTCGGCCGGATCGGCACCGCCCCCGCCGTCGTCGGTGACGGTGATCCGCAGCGTACCCGGCGGCGCACCTGTGCCTGGGCCGCCGTCATGGTCGATCTCGATCCAGATCTGCCGGGCCTCGGCGTGCTTGGTCACGTTGGCCAGCAGCTCGCTCACCGCGAAGTAGGCCGCCGACTCCACCGGGGCGGGCGCCCGGCCCGGCAGCTCCGCGGTGAAGTGCACCCGATACGGCAGGTCCAGGGCCAGCGCGTGGACCGCGTCGGCCAGGCCCCGGTCGGCCAGTACCGGCGGATGGATACCGCGGATCAGGTCGCGCAGTTCGGCCAGCGCCCGCGCCGAGGACTTCTTGACCTCGACCAGCAGGCTCCGCGCGGCCTCGGGGTTGGTGGCCAGCAGGTGCTCCGCCGTGTCCAGGGCCATGCCCATGGCCACCAGCCGGGCCTGCGCGCCGTCGTGCAGATCGCGCTCGATCCGGCGCATCTCGGCCGCGCCGGCGTCGAGGGTGTCGGACCGGGTCTGCGCCAGGTGGTCGACGCGCTGCGCCAACTCCTCCTGTCGGCTCGGGCCCAGCAGGTGGTGGGCCGTGCGGCCGTACAGGAGCATCAGTCGCGGCGCGGCCCACAGCACGACCGGCAGCGACGCCAGCAGCAGGGCCGCCGCGATCGTGATGGCTGCCAGGACCAGCAGGTGCCCGACCGGCTTGATGTAGCCGGGACCGAGGAACGTGCCGAGCGCCTGGGCCGCGACGAAGGCCGGAGCGGCGACCAGCGCGGCGAGGACGCAGCCCACGCCTCCCGTGAAGGAGGTCCACAGCAGGTCTCGCCAGGTCGCCGGGTCGGTCAGCACCCAGCGCGTCCACCGCCACACGCGTCCCGACCGCGCCGTCCACCGCCGTACCCCGGTCGCGGTCGTCGGTACGTCGATGACGGGCGCGGGGCGGTAGGGCACCGCGATGGGCACCCCGCTCCACGCTCCCGCCATCCTCCGGTGCAGCCCGGCCACCCAGCGCATGCCCGGCACGCCGCACACGAGCAGCGGCAGGCTGAGCCAGACGACGCCGTGGTGGCCGCCGGGCAGTGGCCCGCGGTAGACCGCCAGGGCGGCCCACGCCAGCAGCGGGGGCACCAGCAGCACCGCTCCGCCCGTCCCCCGGCCGGTGCCACTGCCGCGGACCAGCCCGCGCATCCCCAGCACCGCACAGGGAACCAGGCTGAGGATCACCAGCAGCCACAGGCCGTACCTGTCCTTGCCGACGCTGCCCGCCATCGTGGCCGTCGACGGCTCGAACGGCTGTCCCGCGGTGTGCAGGCCGGCCAGCAGCAGCGTGGGGCCTGCCAGCAGGGCCGCGGCCCCGGCCAGGGTGACGCCCCAGATCGCGAGCAGCCGGACCGCCGCCACGACGCCGCTGCCGGTCCTGGAGGGCGTCGGCTCCCCCGCAGGCTGCGTCCGGGCCCGCCCTCGGAACCACCTGCCCGGCGTGATCTCGCTCCCGCCCATTTCTGCCCCCTTCGTCCTGTCGGCCCGGAACAGTGTGCAAGGCCGGCCGGGTGGTCGGCATGCGTCCTGAGCCCCGAAGCCGGGATGTAGCCAGCTACACCTCCAAAACCCCGCTCAACCCTGTGTCGGCGAACTCCCGTCCGTCCCTAGCTTCTTCAGCGGCTTCGAGGAACACCGCAGGAGCGGTGCCCCGGTCGATGCCCCGACCCGTGGAGGGCCCGTGACCGCGCCGATCATCGAGATCCGCGACGTGAGCAAGAAGTACGACGAAGGACGTCCGGCGCTGGCCGACCTGGACCTGGAGTTGAACGCCGGCGAGGCACTGGCCGTGCTCGGGCCCTCGGGCAGCGGCAAGTCGACCCTGTTGAACATGATCGCCGGCCTTGACCGGCCGTCCGAGGGCACCGTCGCCGTGGGCGGACTCCGCCTGGACGGGCTGGGCGAGACCGCGCTGGCGAAGTACCGCAGGGAGCGGATCGGGATGGTCTTCCAGTTCTTCAACCTGCTGGACGACCTGACCGTGGAGGACAACGTGCTGCTGCCGGCGCAGCTGGCGGGCCGCCCGCGCGCCCTTGCCCGCCACCGGGCGGCGGACCTGCTGGAGCGCCTGGGCATCGCCCGTCACGCGCGCGCCTTCCCCGGCCGCCTCTCCGGCGGTGAGCGGCAACGGGTCGCGGTGGCGAGGGCCCTGATGAACCGTCCGCAACTACTGCTGGCCGACGAGCCGACCGGTGCGCTGGACAGCGCCTCCGCGGCGGAGGTCAGGGACCTGCTGGCCGAGCTGAACCGGGAGGGGCAGACGATCGTGCTCGTCACTCACGACACCACGCTGGCGGCCTCCTGCGCGACCCGCACCGTCGAACTCGTCGACGGCCGGATCGCGCGCGACGTCGTGCGGGCGGTGGCCGGATGAGCGCGCTGGGCAAGGTGGTCCGCGCCGGCGTGGGCCGACGCCGGATGCAGACCCTGGTGATGGTGCTGACCACGACGATGGCGGTGGCCGCGGCAGTGCTGGCGACCGGACTGCTGGTGGCCTCGCGGGCGCCGTTCGAGCACGCCTTCGCCAAGCAGCGCGGGGCGCAGCTGACCGCCTGGTTCGACCCGGCCGAGGCCACTGCCGCGCAGGTGGCGGCGACCGCCCACGTCTCCGGCGTGACCGCCACAGCCGGTCCTTATCCGGTGCTGTCGCTGTCCCCGCGGTTCGGGGCCAACAAGTCGCGGTTGCCGGTGGGCGGTGTCATGACCGAGATGAGCGTGGTCGGCCGGGCGGACACCGGAGGAGCGGTCGACGACCTGGTGCTCACCACGGGCCACTGGGCCACGGGCAGCGGGCAGATCGTGCTCAGCGACCAGAACACGCCACTAGGAGTGGGCGATCAGCTGTCCCTCCCCGACCTGCCGGGCAAGCCGGTGCTGACCGTCGTCGGGCTGGCCCGGTCGGTGACCGCGACCGCGGACGCCTGGGTCTCGCCGACACAGATCGCGGCCCTGACCGCCCGGGGCAGCCGGCCCGGCCAGCAGATGCTCTACCGCTTCCGCAACGCCGCCACCGATGCCGAGGTCACCGCCGACCGCAAGGCGGTCGAGACGGCCGTACCACGGGGGTCGCTGACCGGGGCCTCCTCCTACCTGCAGACCGAGCGGTCCGCGGACCGCACCGAAGCGACCTTCGTCCCCTTCGTGATCGCCTTCGGGGTGCTCGGCCTGGTCATGTCGGTGCTGGTCATCGGCACCGTGGTCAGCGGCGCGGTCGGCTCGGCGACCAGGCGCATCGGCATCCTGAAGTCCCTGGGCTTCACCCCGGCGCAGGTGGTCCGCGCCTACGTCGCCCAGGCGCTGATCCCCGCCACGGTCGGCACCGCCCTCGGCGTCGTGCTCGGCAACCTGATGGCGATCCCGGCCCTGCACGAGGCCCAACGCGCCTACAGCACCGGTTCCCTGGCCGTCGCGCCATGGATCGACCTGGCCGTACCCGCCGCCGCGCTGGCCGCGGTCGCGGCGACGGCACTGGCCCCCGCGCTGCGGGCCGGAAGGCTGCGTACGGTCGAGGCGCTCACCGTGGGCCGGACCCCGCGGGCGGGCCGTGGGCGGACGGTCCAGCGGCTGCTTGCCGGGCTGCCGCTGCCGCGCGCTCTGAGCCTGGGGCTGGCCACGCCCTTCGCCCGGCCCGCCCGTTCGGCGACGGTGGCTGCGGCCGTCGTCTTCGGCACGCTCGGTGTGACCTTCGGGACCGGCCTGGCGATCTCGGTGAACGGCGTCCAGAACGGACTCGACCGCAGGGACGCGGGCGCCGTCACGGTCCAGGACATCGCGCCACTGGCCGGCAACGGGTCCAAGGACACCGTCGATCCCGCGCTGATCGCCGCCAGGATCGCGGCGCAGCCGGGCACCCGGAGGTACTTCAGCACGGAACAGACCCAGGTCCGCGTGGCCGGACTCGCCGGTTCCGTCAATGTGACCGCGTATCGGGGCTACGGGGGCGGCTACTCCTGGGGCGCCTACCAGTTGGTCTCCGGAACCTGGTTCCACGGCCCCGGCCAGGCGGTGGTCCCCTACGGCTTCCTGCGGGCCACCGGGACGCACGTCGGCGACACCGTCACCCTCACCGCGAACGGCCGCCGCGCGGTGGTGCGGATCGTCGGCGAGGACCTGGACGTCCGCGAGGGCGGCATGGTCATGCTGACCGACAGCTCCTCCCTGGCCGGCCTCCGCCTCAAGATCCCTTCCGAGCTGGTGCAGTTCGACATCGACCTGAAGCCCGGCACCGACGCCACGGCCTACGCGGCCTCGCTGGGGAAAGCCCTGCAGCCGCCGGGCATCCTGGTGCTCCCGTCCGGGAACAGGGTCAGCCCGACGATCATCGCCATGGACGCACTGGTGGCTATGTTCACCCTGATGCTGGTCGCGGTGGCCGGGCTCGGCGTCCTCAACACAGTGGTGCTGGACACCCGCGAACGCGTCCACGACCTCGGGGTGTTCAAGGCACTCGGCATGTCGCCGAGGCAGACCGTCGCCATGGTGCTCAGCTCGGTGGCCGGGATCGGGCTCGTGGCCGGTGCGGTCGGCGTGCCGATCGGCGTGGCCCTGCACAAGCGGGTACTGCCGGTGATGGGCAGCGCCGCAGGCACGGCCATCCCGAAGGCGGACATGGCGGTGTACTCGCTCACCGTGCTGGTCGCCCTGGTCCTGGGCGGCCTGGTGATCGCGACGGCAGGAGCGCTGTTGCCCGCGGGGTGGGCGGCGAAGGCGAGGACGGCGGTGGCGCTGAGGAGCGAGTAGCAAGGACGGGGGCGAGGCGGGAGGCAGGCCACGCCCACTCCCGCTCACGCACGGCACGAAAACGAAGCGGCGCCCGAGCCGACAGAAGCCGACTCGGGCGCTGCACAGCAGGCCAGAGGGTTCGGCGCCCGGCGGCTGTCCGGGCCGAAGGCGTCCGGGGCCTGGCCATCGTTCTCGGCAATCCCGGCGCCCACGGTGACAGGCAGGACGAGGAACGGTTTCGCCGTCCTCTCGCGGCGGGCGCCCTGTCAGCACGGGTGGGCGGCACGCAGATCTTCAACGCGGCGGCCGTCGCGGCAACGTCAACGGCGCTCGTCGGGTGGACGGGCAGCAACGGCGGCAGCAACGACAACCACATCATCAGGAACGCTGTCTTCGTCGCCCCCGGCGGCATCCAGCTTTGAACACCACAGCGGCCCCGTTCTCCTTCGGGAGGGCGGGGCCGCTTCGTCGTGTCCGGGGTCAGACTTCGGGGCGCCGGTCGTAGGCGGCGAGCGTCGCCTTGTTCGTCGACGCGTCCTGGAAGACGAGCTCCCAGGGCCCGGTGTTGACGTCGAACTCCTTGCCGAAGCCCACCCACTTGCCCGTCATGCGGCGGCCGGTCGGTTCGACGAGCAGCTGGATCGCGCCGTGGTAGCGGGCCCCTCGGTAGTAGCCCTCGGACGCGGTCTGCTCCGTCCACGTGCCGGTAGCGACGTGACCGTCCACTTCCAGATCCATCGTCAGGGGCGAGTCCGACGAGCCGGGCAGCGAGCGGACCGTGAGCCGGTTGCCGTGCTGCAGCAGCACCACGTAGTGCAGGCCCGTGAAAGCCGAGTCACGGCCGCTGGAGAAGTACTCGTACCGCGACAGCCACACCCCCGAGTAATTGCGCGACGAGGCCTGCGGCACGCCCTGTGGCGGACTCGCCGCCGGGGCAACGCCGTTGGCCCCCGCTTCCATGTCGTGCCCGCCATGACCGTCATCGGAGACGCGGGCCATGGGCACGCTGACGGTGAAGCCGAGGGATTCGATGGGCAGACCGGTGACATCCTCCAGGGCGCGGGCGTAGATGGGGCGCGGCGCAGCCGTGGTGCCGGATTCCCAGCGCTGTACGAGCCGCTTGTTCGCATCGTTGGGGACGCCTGCGCGGGCGCCGGCCTCACGGACCGCGCGGGCGAAGTCGTCTTGGGACAGGAGCATGCCCATACGTACTGCTCGCAGGGCGCTGTTCGGTGTGGCCATGCGCTCACGGTAGACCTGTGCCGCTCGGAATGACACCGAAATGACGCCCTCGATGCCGCCGGTTTGACGCCTGCAACGACGCCGCGGAACTCCCCGTGACCGGGCCACCTTGAATCCGTGACCGACACAGGCAGCGACTCGATGCACCCCGGTCTGACGCTCACCGTCTATCGGGTGAATCCCGAGACGATGGAGCGCACACCCGTCTGCTCCCGCGTGCTCCCACCCGCCGACGAAGCCGTGTTCAGCATGGCCTTCCCGCCGTGCGACTGCCCTCGCTGCACGAAAGGCGGCCTGACCGGATGAGCCCCATGTGGGACAACGAGCCCGAGCACGCGGAAGGGATCTGCGTCGCCTGCGGCGTCCACACCAACGACGGCATAGTCCGCTGACTGCCCCGCACGTCCGGCCCCGACGTCCGCCTGATCATTCACGCCGAGGCGCGAGACTGCACGCCACCTCAGCCCGCCAGGAACCTCCGGCTGAGCAGGCACGGCTCCGGTCTCTCAGACTCCCGCCCGCTCCTGCAACTCGGGAGCGGACGGGCCACCGCCCCAACCAGGGGCATCCGTCCACAACAGGAGGAAGACGTGACCATTGCGTTAGAGCGTCCCGTGGGCACCACCGACCCGATCACTCTGGTCGACCCCCAGGTAGCCGAGCGGCTCGCCCGCCGCGTCACCGCCGACCACCCGGAGATCAGCGAGGCAACCGCACGCCGCATCGTCGGCCAGGCCGCTGCGTTCATCGCCGCGTCTGGTCAGCAGCCCGGCCGCGAGCTCGTGCCGAGCGAGCTGGTCGATTACGGCTGGCACGCGTTCATCCTGCACACCGTCGACTACGCCGCCTTCTGTCAGCGCGTCGTCGGCCGCTTCGTCCACCACGTGCCGACCGACGAGGACGAGCAAGTGCAGGACGGCGCGCCACAGGCCCGCGAACGCACGGTCGCCGCGATCACCGCGGCCGGGTACGCGGTCGACGAGGAGCTGTGGCCCGAGGCATCGGCCGAGTGCACCCAATGCCACGCGGGATGCACGGACAGCCCCAACGGCGGCAAGAAGTAACACCACCCACTGTGCAAGACTCCAGCCGTCCGGCATCCCGCTGCCGGGCGGCTGGCCTCATGAGCGGAGCAGGCAGTGACAGAGACAGCAATCGCCTGGGACACCTACTCACAGCAGCGCCCCGAACGACGGCCGGTCAACGCCCGCGGCGAGTCGACCTGGTTCAACTGGACGCAGTACGCCGACCACGGCCCCGGCGTCGAGCTCCTCGACCTGCCCGCCGGCGGCCGCGTCCTGGATCTCGGGTGCGGGAAGGGTGGCAATGCGGCGCACCTGGCCACGCTCGGCATGGACGCCGTCGGCATCGACATCTCGCCCGTGCAGCTGCGCGCCGCCGAGGAGCGGTGGGGTGGGACGCCAGGGCTCGGGCTGCGCCGCGCGGACGCACTGACCTTCCTGCAGGAGGGCGGTGAGGACTTCGACGCCATCTACTCCGTGTACGGCGCCGTGTGGTTCACCGACCCGGCCGCCCTGCTGCCGCTCGTGCGGGAGCGGCTCCGGCCCGGCGGCGCTCTGGTGTTCTCGCAGCGCCCGCCCACTGAGGGCTGCTACGGCTGCCAGGCCTCGTACATCCCGCGCAGCGAAGACGTGGACCCGCTCGTCGTGAAGCGCTGGGACTACGAACCGCACGCCTGGATCAGCCTGCTCCGGGAGACCGGCTTCACAGACGCCGCTGCCCGCGTCCTGCCGGCGCCGCCCGGGAACCGGAAGACCGGCACGTTGGTTGTGACCGCCCGCGGCTGAACCCCGCAGACAGGCCCCCGGCCGGATCATCCCCGACCGGGGCCGCTCCATGCCTTGATCGTTTGCACCTCGTCCGAGCATGGGCCGAGCTAACGATCTCCAAGCCCCCGGAAACCGCTGAAGCCCCCGACTCAGATCACGTCTGAGCTGGGGGCTTCTTGGTAGACCCTGTGGGACTCGAACCCACAACCAATGGATTAAAAGTCCACTGCTCTGCCAATTGAGCTAAGGGTCCACACGTCGGCCCGTATCGATCCCGTGCCGATGCATCCCCGAGCATAGCGGGACGAGGCCGGGACTCCGATCGGGTATCGGTGACCCGGCCACGCCAACAGCGAACAACCCTGTGGATCGACCGGTTCGGGCGCGTCCTATCCGGCCTTCTCGACCCCGGCCCTGGCGGCCTCGCGGGCGATCGTGCGCGCGTGTTCCGGGTTGAGGAACCAGTGGCGCGCCGAGGCCAGCCACCAGGTCGCGGCGGAGCCGAGGACGACGAGGACCGCGACCGGGGCGTAGTTGAAGGTCTCCCAGGTGACCGGCGAGACCTGCGGCAGCATGAACAGGACGGTGATGACGGCGACCCAGGCGACCGAGACGACGCCGATCGGGCGCGACCAGCGGCCCAGATGCCACGGCCCCCGTTCGAACCCCTCCCCCTTGCGCAGCCGCAGCAGCGTCGGGATGACGTACGCGATGTAGAGCCCGATGACCGCGATCGACGTCACGGCCGCGTACGCGGTCACATTGATCAGGTAGGGCAGCCCCAGCACCAGGGCGCCCAGCGCCGCCAGCCACACCGCCGCGACCGGCGTGCGCGTGCGCGGGCTCACGGTGTGCCAGACGCGGGAGAACGGCAGCGCCCCGTCGCGCGAAAAGGCGTAGATCATGCGGCTGTTGGCGGTCACCGACGCCATCCCGCAGAAGAGCTGCGCGCCGATCACGACCAGGAGGAGGAGTTTCCCGGCCGTGGCTCCGAGCGCGTCGAGCAGGATCTGCGCCGGGGGCGCGCCCGTCGCCGAGCCCAGCTCCTTGTCGTACGACTGGATGGCGAAGGTGAAGCCCAGCAACAGTACGAATCCCGCTATCCACGACGTCCAGATGGACTGGACGATGCCCTTGGGCCCCGCCGTCGACGCGTCGTGCGTCTCCTCGGTCATATGGGCGGAGGCGTCGTACCCGGTGAAGGTGTACTGCGCCATCAGGAGGCCGATGAGGACGACGTACACCCCGCTGCCCCAGCCCGTGTTGTTCACGAAGTGCGTGAACACGAAGCTCGCCGACTGGTGGCGGTCCGGTACGAAGGCCAGCGCGCCCACGATCACCGCGACGCCCAGCACGTGCCACCAGACGCTGATGTCGTTGAGGAGGGCGACGATCCGGACCCCGAAGGTGTTGAGCAGGCCGTGCAGGACGAGAATCCCGGCGAAGAGCAGGATCGTACGGCCCGGTGTGATCGCGAAGTCGAACTGAAGATTCAGGTACGCGCCCAGGAAGGACGCCGCGCCGAAGTCGATGCCGGCGGTCACCGCGACCTGCCCGAGGACGTTGAACCACCCCGTGAACCAGGCCCAGGCGGCCGCGGACCGCTCCGGGGCGAGCCGGTGGGCCCAGAAGTAGAGCCCGGCCGACGTCGGATAGGCCGAGCAGATCTCGGCCATCGACAACCCCACGAACAGCGTCATCAGTCCGACCGCGACCCATCCCCAGGTGATCACGGCGGGGCCGCCGGTGTTCATGCCGAACAGATACAGCGTCAGGCAGCCCGACAGGACCGAGATGATCGTGAAGGAGACCGCGTAGTTGGAGAACGCCGACATGCGGCGGGCGAGAACCTGCGTATAGCCGAGCTGGGCAAGCCGTTCTTCGTCCGACAGCCCACTCGCCATGGCGTCATCTGTCATGCCCCCAGCGATTCCCTCGCCGGGGGATCGACATGCACCGATCAAGACATCGGGTTGGCTAGAAAAGACCCCTGTAGCCCTGCCACCCGCTCCCGATCTTCACCCGCGAGCCGAACGATCCGTTCCCCTTGCCGTCCTGGCGGTAGAGGTTGCCGGAGGTGTCCCGCACCACCAGGTCGTTCTTCCCGTCCCCGGTGATGTCCCCGACGCCGACGACGGAGTTGTACGAGCCTCCCCAGCCCGAGAACACCTTCACCCGCTCCTTCAGCAGACCCGTCCCCGTGCCGTTGTAGCGCCACAGCGTGCCGGCCTTGTCTCGCGCCAGCACATCGCCGAAGCCGTCACCGTTCAGGTCACCGGCGCCGACGATCTTCGTGTAGCCGGTCCACGCCGAGCGGATCTTCACGCCCGCCTTCAGCTTGCCCGCGCCGTCGTTGGCGAACAGGTAGACGTCACCGGTCGAGGCCTTGCGCGCCAGCAGGTCGACGCGACCGTCGCCGGTGAGGTCGCCGGGTGCGGTGAGCACGTTGTACGCGTTCCAGCCCGTGCCGAGCGAGGTGTGGCTGCTCGCCGGGGTGTACGGGGCACCGCACTTGCCCGCGTAGCGGCGCAGTTCGCCGCCCGGCATGCGGACGAGCATCTCGGCGCACCGGTCGCTGTCCATGTCGCCGAACGGGACGGCGACGGTCCCCGCGGGCCAGCCGGAACCAGAGCGCTTCCAGTCGAAGGCGCCCTTGCCCTCACACGGAGGCGGCGGTGATGGAGCGGGTGAGCCGTACGTCTTCGTAGCGGTACGGGTTCACGGCGTCGACGTACTGCTTGCCGGTGGAGGTGGCCTGGTAGACGTAGTAACGGCCGGTGGCGTCCACGAACCGGCCGCCGGTCACCGCCGGTTCGTCGGCCGAGTTCAGGCTGCTGGCGGTCAGCCAGACCTGGGCGTGCTGCTTGCCGTGCTCGTCGACCGCGAAGTAGCCGACGAGCTGGTTACCGGTGGACCGCAGCGGTACGCAGTTCCCGGCGTCGCACGGCACCCGCTGCGCATGGCTGCCGTCCGCGAAGACGTCGGCGATACCGCGGGAGGTCCGCTCCAGCACCGTGGCGCCGTCGGGCGAGATCTGACGGCCGATCACCCACTGGTAGCCGCTCGGAGTGTTCTCCACGGTGGTCAGGAAGCCACCCGCGTAGTCGATGCCCCACACCCCGTCCGTCTGGACGGGCGTCGGCGTGGTGTCCGCGGTGGCTGGGCCCGCGGCGGTCAACGAACCGGCGCCCAAGGCGGCCAGGCCCACCACGGTGAGTGCGATCCGGCCGCGCCGGGTCGCCGAAGTGCGTGCGCGCACGCGCCTGATCAAGGGTCCCTCCCCAGGGAAACGAGAACGGCATGGCGGCGGGGGCAGAATCCTCCCCGCACCCTGTGCGCAGCCGCGTCGAATCCCCCTCGGCCGTGCCCCTCCATGCAAGTGATCGGATGCTAACAGCGGTCACACAGGCGTCGGTGGGGAAATAGAGAGCGGTGGCGGGACCGGCTCCGAAAACGCCGGAGGGCCCGTACGACCGGAGTCGTACGGGCCCTCGAAGGCGGATCGGCGTCAGCCGTTGCGATCAGCTGCTGCGATCAGTTGTCGCCGTCAGGTGCTGCGATCAGCCGTTGCGCTTCCAACGGGGCTTCTCGTCGCGGCGGCCGAAGGAACCGGTGCCGGTGCCGGTGCCCGTGCCGGTTCCGGTGCCGGTGCCGGTGCCACGGTGGTCGTCACGACGGCCGTACGGGCGGTCGTGGCTGCCGGCGCGGAACCCGCTGGAGGGGCGGTTGTCCTGACGGTCGCGGTTGAAGGGACGGTCGCTGCCACGGTGGCCACCACGCTCGTCACGACGCTCGAACGAACGGCCCGCACCACGGTCGTCACGACGGTCGTTGTCACGGCGGAAGCCGGAGCCACCACGCTCGTCACGACGCTCGAACGAACGGCCCGCACCACGGTCGTCACGACGGTCGTTGTCACGGCGGAAGCCGGAGCCACCACGCTCGTCACGACGCTCGAACGAACGGCCCGCACCACGGTCGTCACGACGGTCGTTGTCACGGCGGAAGCCGGAGCCACCACGCTCGTCACGACGCTCGAACGAACGGCCCGCACCACGGTCGTCACGACGGTCGTTGTCGCGACGGAAGCCGCCACGGTCGCCACGGTCGCCACGGTCCCCGCGGTCGTTGTCGCGGCGCTCGTAGTTGCCCCGCTCGTCACGACGCTGACGCGGCTGCTCGTAGGACGAACGCTCGTAGGACGGACGCTCGGCGGGCTGCTCGGACACGGCGGCCGGCGCCTCGGCGGGAGCCTCGGCCACCGCCTGCTCCGCCACGGCCTCCGCGGCCGCGACGACCGCCGCCTCCGGGTCCTCGCCCCGCTCGCGCGCGGCACGGGCGACCAGACGGTCGGCCTCACCGCGCAGCTCGGCGGCACGACGCTGCGCGCGCTCCAGCTCCTTGGTGAGCTGCGTGACCTCACGCTCTGCCTGCTGGGCGGCGTCGCCCGCCGACTGGGCCTGGACCTCGGTCATCGACCGGGCGCCGGTGATCTCGGCGACCTCGGGCTCGAAGGCCGTACCGGAGTTGATGATGTGACGCGCGGCGTCGACGCCCGCGTCCTCCATCAGCCGGAAGATCTGGCGGCGCTGGTGCGGCAGCGACAGCGACACGACGGTGCCGGAGCGGCCCGCGCGGGCCGTACGGCCGGAGCGGTGCAGGTAGTCCTTGTGGTCACCGGCGGGGTCCACGTTCAGGACGAGGTCGATGCCGTCGACGTGGATACCGCGGGCGGCGACGTCGGTCGCGACGAGCGCGTTGACGTAACCGTCCTTGAAGTCCGCCAGCGTCCGGGTCCGCGCGCCCTGCGTCATACCGCCGTGCAGCGCGTCGGCCTTCACACCGGCGTCGCGCAGCTGCTCGGCGATGCGGTCGGCGCCCAGCTGGGTGCGGACGAAGATGATCGTGCGGCCCTTGCGGGAGGCGATCGCGGCGGTGACCGGCGCCTTGTCCTTGGGCTTCACGATGAGGATGTGGTGCGACATGGTCGTGACGTTGCCCTGGGCGCTGTCGACCTCGTGCGTGACCGGGTTGCTCAGGTACCGCTTGACCAGCGTGGAGATCTCGTTCTCCATCGTGGCCGAGAACAGCATGCGCTGGCCGCCGGCCGGGACCTGGTCGAGCAGTTCGGTGACCTCGGGCAGGAAGCCCAGGTCGGACATCTGGTCGGCCTCGTCGAGAACGGCGATCTGGGTGTTCTCCAGCGAGCAGGCGCCGCGGTTGATGATGTCGCGCAGGCGGCCCGGGGTGGCGACGAGGACGTCGACGCCGCGCTCCAGGGCGTAGATCTGGTTGCCCATCGACGTACCGCCGCAGACGACCTTCATCTTCAGGCCGAGGACGTCGCCGTACGGCTGCAGCGCGTCGGCGACCTGCATGGCCAGCTCACGGGTCGGGGTGAGGATGACGGCGCGGGGCTTCTTCTTCTCGGTGTGCCCGCCGGCCAGCTGGGCCAGCGTCGGCAGACCGAACGAGAGGGTCTTGCCGGAGCCGGTACGGCCACGGCCGAGGATGTCCTTGCCGGCCAGGGCGTCCGGGATGGTCGCGGCCTGGATCGGGAAGGGGGTGGTCACGCCGTTCTGCGCGAGCTTACGGACGACGCCCTCGGGGAGGCCGAGGTCGGCGAAGGTGATCTCGGGGGCGGTCTCGACGGCCTCGACTGCCTCGACCGTCTCAACGGTCTCAACGGTCTCGACTGCGGCCTGGACGCCCTGGGTGTCGTCGCCCTGGTTGTTCTCGGGCACGACGACGTGATCAGTACTGGAAACAGACATGCGAAATGCGAACCTTCCGGAGTTCTTTCGGCACGCGCCCAAACTCCGTGAAGTCGCAATCGACCGCCTCTATGCGGTCCGGCCACGGCAGGGGAGAGTACGCGCCACACGCGGCGCTCTCTGCGTTGGCGCCGGGCAAATGGGATCAAACGATCTACCACCATACGCACCCCCCACCCCTAAAGGCAAACTGACCCCCTAAGGGGCAGGTCAGACACGCACGGGGAGGGCTAACGCCTGATGGCACGAGCTCTAACGCCTGGTGGGATCGAGCGTATTCCCCACGTCCCCACATTCCCGCCGCCCGTCTACTTCCCCACACCCCCGGCGCCCGTCTACGCCGGACCCCCCGCCCGTGGCGCCGGCTCCCGCTGCACCAGTTGCGCGGACTGCTCGTGCGCCGAGGACGACGGCTCCGCCGTAGTCGGCTCGGACGACGGCGACACGGGCGGCGGAGGAGGCGGCGGGGGCGGCGGCGTCGGGTCCGACGTCGCATGCGTAGGGCTCGGATCCCCGTTCGACGGCGCGGGCTGCTGCGGCCGCCCCTTCCCGTCGCCCTTCCCCGTCGCCCCGCCGGAAGGCTTCGCATCCCCGGACCCCGACGCGGACGGAGACGCCGTCCCGGACGCCGACTCACCGGGCTTGACGGAGGCACCCCCCCTCACCCCCGTCCTCCCGTGGAACCAGAAACCACCCCCGCCCACCGCGGACTCCCCGTGCGGCGCCTCACCCGCTCGCCGCCCCGCCGAGTGCGAGGGCCCGGGCCTGCCTCCGTCGTCACTCACGCTCATACAGCCGGCGGCGGCCGCGACGGCGATGACCGTGGCGGCCAGACGGACAGATACGTACAAGGCGCGCACGGGCAGCCACCTCCGAGGGGGCGGGTCGGTGAGTCCCCCCTGTCCAACTCCCGCCGCCCACAAGAAGACACGCGCGGAGAACACACATCCCGCACCAGGTCTCCTGCCCCCTGCCCCCTGCCGATCACCTCACCCGTACCCGAGCGCATGCAACCGATCGTCGTCGATCCCGAAGTGATGAGCGATCTCGTGCACCACGGTCACCTCGGACTCCGCGACCACGTCCTCCCGCGTCTCGCACATCCGCAGGGTCGGCCCCCGGTAGATCGTGATCCGGTCCGGCAGCACCCCCGCGTACCACTCCCCGCGATCGGTCAGCGGAATCCCTTCGTAGAGCCCGAGCAGCTCGGGATCGGACGGGTCGGGCTCGTCCTCGACGAACACCGCCACGTTGTCCATCAGCCGCGTCAGCTCCGGCGGAATCCGGTCCAGCGCCTCGGCGACCAGTTCCTCGAACTCCTCGCGCGTCATCTCCAGCACAGGGCCATTGTCCGGTACGACCGCCTCGCAGGAGAGTCGACGACAACCCCGTACGCCCCCGCATACCCACCACCGCACTTGGGCATACGGGACCAATGGCCCGCGTCCCCGCTGCCGTCACCACCGTCATATCCGCCGTCACCACCGCCCTGACCCGCAAACGCCGCTCCCTCCGCTCCCGCCACACCCCGCGCCTCCGCCGCGCCCTCAGCTCCCGCCGCCCTCCCCGCTTCCGCCCCGTCACCGGGGAACTCGTCCAGGAGCCGAACCCGTACGCCCGGGCGCTCGGCCTGATGGCGGTCGTCCTCCTCGGTGCCTGGCTGGGCCTGCTGATCGTGGGCAACGTGCGTGTCCCGGTCGGCCCCATGAACACCACGATGACCCTGCGTCCCTCGGTCAGCGGCGGCACCAAGATCAACGTCTCCCCGCTCGGCGCCCTGGAGCTGAACAGCCACGTCGCCCCCGTCCGCCTCGACGTGAACGTCGACCAGCTCGACCCGGTCCGCGCGCAGGCCCTGGTCGACCACCCCGAGCGGCTCTCGGGCCTGCAGGACGAGGTCGCGCACGATGTCGAGCACGGCACGCTCGACCTGGCCGTACGGTCCTGCGTCGCGGTCGTGTCGGGCGCCACGGCCCTCGGCCTCGCGGTCTACCGCCGCCCGCGCCGCGCCCTGGCCGCCGGCGGCCTGGCCCTCGCCCTCCTCACCGCCTCGGGCGCGACGGCCTTCGCCACCTGGAACCCGAATTCGGTCCTGGAACCAAAATTCTCCGGCCTGCTCTCCTCCGCCCCCTCCCTCGTCGGCAACGCCCGCAACATCGTCAGCGAATTCGACGTCTACCAGAAGGAGTTGGCGCGCCTCGTGACGAACGTGACGAAGCTGTACGACGTCACCTCCACACTCCCGACGTACGAGCCGGACCCGACCACGATCCGGGTCCTGCACGTCTCCGACATCCACCTCAACCCGGCGAGCTGGAAGATCGTCGCCTCGCTGGTGAAGCAGTACAAGATCAATGCGATCGTCGACTCCGGCGACACCATGGACCACGGCACCTCGGCCGAGAACGGCTTCCTGGACCCCATCCCGGACCTGGGCGCGCCGTACATCTGGGTCCGCGGCAACCACGACAGCCACGTCACGCAGCGCTACCTGGAACGCATGAAGAACGTGCACGTCCTGGACGACGGCCGCGCGGTCACGGTCGCGGGCCTGCGCTTCGCCGGCATGGGCGACCCCCAGTTCACCCCCGACCGCTCGGTCGCGCCGGGCGGCAACGCGGCGGAGGAACTGGCCGGCGCCCGCCTCGCCTCGGCCCTGCGCGACCAGCGCACCGCGGGCACCCCCGTCGACATCGCCATCGCCCACGAGCCGTCGGCGGCCCGCCTCACGGACGGCGAGGTCCCCCTCGTCCTGGCCGGCCACCTCCACCACGAGCAGATGGAGGTCATGAAGTACGGAACCCGCCTGCGCGTCGAGGGCTCGACGGGCGGCAGCGGCCTGCGCGCGGTCGAGGGCAAGTACCCCGACCCCATCGAGGCATCGATCCTCTACATCGACCGCGACACCCGCCGCCTCCAGGCCTGGGACGAGATCAAACTCGGCGGCCTGGGCCTGACAACGGCCGAGGTGAGCCGCCACCTCCCCAAGGAGAACCAGCCCTGAGCCACCCTTCCTATCTGGTTTGGCCCGCGTCCAGGCCACGTAGTACAGTCTGTTCGTGCCCAAGGGCGCCGGTCAGGGCTTGACCGTCCCGAGCTTCTGTCGAAGCGAAGGAGAAGCGGAACCCCTCGGGGGAAAGCGGAGTCACATGCTTCTCACGTCCCCTCGGGAACGCGAAGACGAAGCAGAGCGGTACTGGCTGTTCGCCCTCATCGTCTAGCGGCCTAGGACGCCGCCCTTTCAAGGCGGTAGCACGGGTTCGAATCCCGTTGGGGGCACGCAATACCGTGTGCGACACTGTTTTACGCGTCGCACGCAACAGCTTGGTCCTGTGGAGCAGTTTGGAGTGCTCGCCACCCTGTCAAGGTGGAGGCCGCGGGTTCAAATCCCGTCAGGACCGCTGAGGTTTCGCAAGAGACCTCGTGGCTGGGTAGCTCAGTTGGTACGAGCGATCGCCTGAAAAGCGATAGGTCGCCGGTTCGACCCCGGCCCCAGCCACCACAATGAAGGCCCCGTCCCTTACGGACGGGGCCTTCGTCGTACCCCTCGATGCCCCGGCGAGTCGAGCTTGGCATGCCCCGGGCAGGACACTACGTTCTGGCTGACCGACGTCACGTGTGAGGCAAGGGGGACCAGTGATGCTGGGCAAGGACAGGGCGAAGCCGATACGGGATCTCGACCTGGAGCGCTACCGGGCCCTGTACGGGCTGACGGCGGTCGTCCTGAGCAACTTCGCGATCGTCGCCGTCGCGATCGTCGGCGTATGGCGCCTGGGCGGCGACAAGTCGGTGATCATCGGCGTGCTGACCGCCGCCTTCACCGCGGTCAGCACCATGACCACGGCCTACCTCGGCATCAAGGCCGTCTCCAACACCGCCCAGGCAATGGCCCAGGGCGCCCCCCGCCGCACCCCCACACCCCCCGAGACACCAACACCACCGCCCGAAACGCCGACCCCCACACCTCCGGCCCCCACACCTCCGGCCCCCCGCACCCCCTAACGCACCCCCGATCACCCGCAGCCGCCATGCGACGCGAGGGGCCGTGCCGGTACGTCGCAAGCCCGTCGCTTACGCCCGGATCGAGCAGCGGCTCCCTTGCCCGGCCCACGTCTGATCCAGCGGCGACGGGCTCGACGTACCGGCGCGGCCCCGCCCCACCACCCGGCGGACAGCGCACCACCACCCGGCGGACAGCGCACCCGCACCGGCAGACAGCACCCCACCACCCGGCGGACAGCGCACCCGCACCGGCAGACAGCACCCCACCACCGGCGGACAGCGCACCCGCACCGGCAGACAGCACCCCACCACCGGCGGACAGCGCACCCGCACCGGCAGACAGCACCCCACCACCGGCGGACAGCGCACCCGCACCGACGGACAGCGCACCCGGCGCCAGGCACCCCACGGGGCTCGGGATAAAGCACTCGCCAGTAATTTCGGCGAGATGAGATCCTGGACGGCGTATGTCTACGCATCCTGCCCCCGTCCTCGGCGACCTCGCCCCCCGCCTGGCCGAGCTGTCCCTGCGCGAAGCGCACCGGCTCGGCCGCAGGCTTGAGGGCGCACGCCGGATCCGCAAGCCCGAAGCCCGCGCCGCCGTGCTCGCCGAGATCGACGCGGAGGTCACCAAGGCCGAGGCCCGTATGGCCGAGCGCCGCACCCGCGTGCCCGCCGTCACATACCCCGAGCAGCTCCCGGTCAGCCAGAAGAAGGCCGACATCGCCGACGCGATCCGCGACCACCAAGTGGTCATCGTCGCAGGTGAGACAGGTTCCGGTAAGACCACCCAGATCCCCAAGATCTGTCTCGAACTGGGCCGCGGCGTCCGCGGCATGATCGGCCACACCCAGCCCCGCCGCATCGCCGCCCGCACGGTCGCCGAGCGCGTGGCGGAGGAGCTGGACACCCCCCTGGGCGAGGCCGTCGGCTGGAAGGTCCGCTTCACCGACCAGGTGAACCCGGACGGCACCTTCGTCAAGCTCATGACGGACGGCATCCTGCTCGCCGAGATCCAGACGGACCGCGAGCTGCGCGCGTACGACACGATCATCATCGACGAGGCCCACGAGCGGTCCCTCAACATCGACTTCCTGCTGGGCTACCTGGCCCAGCTGCTCCCCAAGCGCCCGGACCTGAAGATCGTCATCACCTCGGCGACGATCGACCCGGAGCGCTTCTCGCGCCACTTCGGCGATGCGCCGATCATCGAGGTCAGCGGCCGCACCTACCCGGTGGAGGTGCGTTACCGCCCCCTCCTCGAGGAAGACTCCGACGACGCCGACCGCGACCAGATCACCGCGATCACGGACGCCGTGGAGGAGCTCCAGGCGGAGGGCAAGGGCGACATCCTCGTCTTCCTCTCCGGCGAGCGCGAGATCCGCGACACGGCGGACGCGCTCACCAAGAAGCAGTACCGCTTCACCGAGATCCTCCCCCTCTACGCCCGCCTCTCCCACGCGGAGCAGCACCGCGTCTTCCAGCCTCACACCGGCCGCAGGATCGTTCTGGCGACCAACGTCGCCGAGACCTCGCTCACCGTGCCGGGTATCAAGTACGTCATCGACCCGGGCACCGCCCGTATCTCCAGATACAGCCACCGCACCAAGGTGCAGCGTCTCCCCATCGAGCCGGTCTCGCAGGCCAGCGCCAACCAGCGCAAGGGCCGCTGCGGCCGTACGTCGGACGGCATCTGCATCCGTCTGTACTCCGAGGACGACTTCACCACCCGTCCGGAGTTCACGGACGCGGAGATCCTCCGTACGAACCTCGCCTCGGTCATACTCCAGATGACCGCGGCCGGCCTGGGCGACATCGAGAAGTTCCCCTTCATCGACCCGCCGGACCACCGCAACATCCGCGACGGCGTCCAGCTCCTCCAGGAACTGGGCGCGCTGGAACCGCCCGCCCGTCACCCGGCCACCGCCCCTCAACGAGCCGCTTCGCGGCCCCCCTCCTCTTCAAAGGACGAACGCAAGCGCCTCACGGACACGGGCCGCAAGCTCGCCCAGCTCCCGGTGGACCCCCGCCTGGCCCGGATGGTCCTGGAGGCCGACAAGAACGGCTGCGCCCGCGAGGTCATGGTGATCGCCGCCGCGCTCTCCATCCAGGACCCCCGCGAGCGCCCCGCCGACAAGCAGACCCAGGCGGACCAGCAGCACGCCCGCTTCAAGGACGAGACGAGCGACTTCCTCGCCTTCCTCAACCTCTGGCGTTACGTCCGCGAACAACAGAAGGAACGAGGCTCGTCGGCCTTCCGCCGTATGTGCAAGCAGGAGTACCTGAACTTCCTGCGCATCCGCGAATGGCAGGACATCTACAGCCAGCTGCGCACGGTCGCCAAGCAGATGGGCATCCATCTCAACGAGGACGACGCGGCGGACCAGAGCGTCCACGTCTCCCTCCTCGCCGGCCTGCTCTCCCACGTCGGCATGAAGGACGTGAAGGAAACCGGAGGGGAGAGCGGGCGGAGCACGGGGAAGAACGAGTACCTGGGCGCCCGCAACGCCAAATTCGCGATCTTCCCGGGCTCGGCGCTCTTCAAGAAGCCCCCGCGCTTCGTGATGTCCGCCGAGCTGGTGGAGACCTCCCGCCTCTGGGCCCGCGTCAACGCCAGGATCGAGCCCGAGTGGGTCGAGCCCCTGGCCGAGCACCTCCTCAAGCGCACATACAGCGAACCGCACTGGGAGAAGGACCAGGCGGCCGTGATGGCGTACGAGAAGGTCACCCTCTACGGCGTCCCGATCGTCGCCCAGCGCAAGGTCAACTACGGCCGCATCGACCCGGAGACGTCCCGCGAGCTGTTCATCCGCAACGCCCTCGTGGAGGGCGACTGGCGCACGCACCACAAGTTCTTCGCGGACAACCGCAAGCTCCTCACCGAGGTCGAGGAGCTGGAGCACCGCGCCCGCCGGCGGGACATCCTGGTCGACGACGAGACGCTCTTCGACTTCTACGACCAGCGGGTGCCCGCCCATGTCGTGTCCGGCGCGCACTTCGACTCCTGGTGGAAGCACAAGCGCCACGACGAGCCCGAGCTCCTCGACTTCGAGCGTTCGATGCTCATCAACGAGAAGGCGGGGGCCGTCACCAAGGACGACTACCCCGACTCGTGGCGCCAGGGTCGCCTCAAGTTCCGGGTGACGTACCAGTTCGAGCCGGGAGCGGACGCCGACGGCGTGACGGTCCACGTCCCGCTCCAGGTGCTGAACCAGGTGACGGACGACGGCTTCGACTGGCAGATCCCGGGTCTGCGGGAAGAGGTCGTCACCGAACTCATCCGCTCCCTCCCCAAGCCCATCCGCCGCCACTACGTCCCCGCCCCCAACTTCGCGCAGAGGTTCCTGGACCAGGCCGTGCCTCTCCAGGAGCCGCTGCCGACGACGCTCGCCCGCGAGCTCAAGCGCATGGTCGGCGTCCCGGTCGCGGCCGAGGACTTCGACTGGTCGCGGGTCCCCGACCACCTGAAGATCACCTTCCGGATCGTCGACGAGCGGCGCCACAACCTCGCCGAGGACAAGGATCTGGAGGCGCTCAAGCTCCAGCTGAAGCCGAAGGCCCGCAAGGCGATCTCGCAGGCCGCGGCGGCGACGGCGGAACGCGAGGGCGGCGAGTCCCTGGAGCGCACGGGCCTGACGGACTGGACGATCGGCACGCTGACCCGCGTCTTCGAGACGCGCCGGGCCGGCCAGCCGGTGAAGGCGTACCCGGCCCTCGTCGACGACGGACCGACGGCGAACACCGTCTCCGTACGTCTTTTCGACACGGAGGCCGAGCAGGCCCAGGCCATGTGGAAGGGCACCCGGCGGCTGATCCTGCGCAACATCCCGGTGAACCCGGCGAAGTTCGCCTCGGACAAGCTCACGAACGCCCAGAAGCTCGCCCTGTCCGCCAACCCGCACGGCTCCGTCCAGGCCCTCTTCGACGACTGCGCGACGGCGGCGGCGGACAAGCTGATCGGCGACTTCGGGGGCCCGGCGTGGGACGAGGAGTCGTACCGGAAGCTGTACGACAAGGTGCGTGCCGAGATCGTCGACACGACGGTCCGGACGGTGGGTCAGGTGCAGCAGGTCCTCGCCGCCTGGCAGGCCTGTGAGCGCCGCCTGAAGGCCACCGGCAGCCCCACCCTCCTGGCCAACCGCACGGACGTACGGACGCAGCTGAACGCCTTGGTGAAGCCCGGCTTCGTCACGGCGACCGGGCTGCGCCGGCTCCCGGACCTGATGCGCTACCTGATCGCCGCCGACCGGCGTCTGCAGCAGATGCCGACCGGCGTCCAGCGGGACACCACCCGCATGGAGAAGGTCCACGAGATGCAGGACGAGTACGCGTGGCTTCTGGAGCAGATGCCGCAGGGCCGGCCGGTCCCGCAGCAGGTCCTGGACATCCGCTGGATGATCGAGGAGCTCCGCGTCAGCTATTTCGCCCACGCGCTCGGCACGGCGTACCCCGTCTCCGACAAGCGCATCGTGAAGGCGATCGACGCGGCGGTGCCGTAACGGCGCCTGCACGGTGGGTGAGTTCGACCCCGGGCTCACCCTCCTGTACAGTTTCTTTTCGCAGCACAGCGCACGAACAGTAGCTGCGAAACCTGGTCCTGTGGAGCAGTTTGGAGTGCTCGCCACCCTGTCAAGGTGGAGGCCGCGGGTTCAAATCCCGTCAGGACCGCATCGCATACGAGAGCCCGGGTCTTCGGACCCGGGCTCTCGTGCGTACACGCTCCGCGCGCGCCGCACGTACATCCGCACACATCCGCGCACATACGAACTCGGCGCGCCCGTACGCCCCCTCACGCCCCCTCACGCGCCCGTACACGCCCTTTCGCGCCCCGGCGGTAGGTCAACGCCACACCCCGCCCCCCGAGCGCTCCACGGCCCCTCCCGCCCACCGCCGGACCCCGCCCCCGGCGCCACCGGCGGAGCCCCCCGCACCTTGACGGCGTCACATTCCACGGGTACCCCGGAAGCCAGAGCACTCGACCTCCTGGAGGTGGTCCATGGCGGCGTCCACTCGGCACGAGACGCGCGCTCTGCTCCGCGCCCATCTGTCGGCCGCCTCCGGGTATCGCCATCTGACGCGGCACTGCCCGATCTGCCACCAGCTCCTGAGACTGGCCATGGAGCCCACTCCGTACGGCGAGGAGGACGAGACGGCGCCCGAGGACGAAACTCCCTCCGAGGCACATCCGTCCCAACTCCTCTAGCGCAGAGTCACTATGAGCAACAAGGACTCCGGCATGTGACGGGTGTCACCGCATAAGTTTTCAGAACAGCGGAACTTACACCCCACCTACAACTGGTCAATTTAATATGTGCAATTGCACCACTCGCCGAGGACTCCCACAGGAGATCCGACACCCCTCCCCAGACTCCGACAAGGCCACCCACAGACCCACCGCACAGCCCATGTCCGCACCCCCTCGGCACCCCCTCGGCACCCGAGCAGGGCACAAAAAAATCGCGCTGGACCCGGCGGAGTCCAGCGCGATCGACGACGCACCCTTGTCGCTGTGTAACTGGGTTGGGCGTGAGCCCTGTTGGGGCAGGACCCGCGTCGCTTGGAGCTGTGGTTCGGGCGTCTCGGCGGGTTGGGGGACCTACCGAATTGCCCGGTTATGCGATTGTTCAGGCCTCGCTGCGCTGCTGCGGGATACCCGCGAGTAGCGCGCGGACCTCAGCCTCGCGGTAGCGGCGGTGCCCGCCGAGCGTGCGGATGGACGTAAGCTTGCCGGCCTTCGCCCACCGCGTGACCGTCTTGGGGTCGACACGGAACATGGTGGCGACCTCAGCCGGGGTCAGCAGCGGCTCGGCATCAGGGGTGCGAGCGGTCATGAGCGGCCTCCTCGGGAGAACCGAACCTTCTCGGTTCTTTCCTCTAAATTCTGCACCTTGACCCGCGTTGCCCGAAATGGCGGACGCGGGTCGAGTCGGTTATAGGACGAACGGCTTGTCCTCGGCACTACAACTACACCATCCGTCCAGCCGCGTCGGCCAAACCGATGGAATTGCCCTCCCAGGTGTTCATCAGCGACGGAAGCCGATGGACCATGCCATAGCGGACAGTCACACCCCTGTGACGATCAGTCACAGGGGTGATCAGGAGTCATCAGACCCCCCATAGCGTGCAATGCTGAGATTCCGCCCATACATGGGCGGATGGAGCCGTCACCGGACTCCTTGTCCTATTTTGGCACGAGGAGGGGCAAGCGATGCAAGAGCCAGGAAAGTGCCATCCGTCACGCTTGGCACACCGTCGACACAAAAGACCGGATCGGGACCTACGTCCCGCAGTGCGGGTTCTTCTCCCGCGGTGAGGGTCCTTCAGCGTGCGAGGACCATACGCGAGTTCGACGCCAACGGGTGAGATCCAGATCACACGCCTCAGGTGACCCAGGAGTCTCCCGCGTCCCGTCAGTTCGCCGACCGTCGGTCCCGCACCGACCGCCACCGCTCCACGAGTCGCCCGTACGCCTCGCCCGCCGCCGCCCCGTCCCCGCTGCGCAGCGCCGCGATGCCCTCGGCGACGTCCGCGGCCGAGTGGTCATCCTCCAGGTGCCCGGCCGGCAGGGCGTGCACGAGCCCGCCGTAGTCCAGCTCGACCAGCGAGCGCGGATGGAATTCCTCCAGCCATCGCCCCACGTCCACCAGGCCGTCGATCAGCGGCCCCTCGTCCAGGGTGTCCTTGAGCGTCTTCAGGGCCCGCGCGGTGCGCCGCCGTGCCTGGACCATCGGCGTCCGGTAGCGCAGCACCGGCGCGGCCTCGTCGCCCCCCGCGCCCTTCTCGTACTGCCGCTCCTCGTCGGAGACCAGCACGAACCAGTTCAGCGGCACCTGCCAGGTGGACGAGCGGATCCAGGGGCGGGCGTCGGGGTTGCGGGCCAGCCAGCGCTCGTAGTCCAGGGCGGCCTGGCGGCGTACGAGTGGCGGCAGGACGGCGTCCAGGACCGGACCGGGCAGTTCCTCGGCCAGCTCGCCCAGGGCCTGCCAGCCGCGCAGCCGGGTGCGCCAGGGGCAGACGCAGAGCACCCCGTCGACGCTCAGCACGAACGCCTCGCCGCTCTCGTGCACCGGCACGGGGATCGGCGGGGTCGGCAGCAGATCGACCAGGGAGCGTCGCAGTTCGTCCTGGTACGAGGGGCGCTCGGCGCGCCGTGCGTAGCGCGCCCAGTGGCCGCGCTCCGGCTCGGGGAAGGCGGCCAGCGGTTCGTACACGCGCAGATAGGACGCGTACGGGACGATCACCGAGGACACCTTGGGCACCCCTGCTCCCTCCCCAAAGGACCGGACACGAAACCCGGGCGGGAATCCCGCTCAACCGGCACGCGAGCGACCGGGAAAACACTGCAAATCGTCCCACGGCCGTGCGGAAACGTACTCCGTGCGGAGGTGATCCCGAACACCGCGCAGTTGGTGACCGGGCGCAGGCTCTACCCTCATGCCCACGGAGCCCGCCATCCGCACGGGCACCGTCTTCAACCGCCGCTACTTACCTGGGAGTCACCACCGTGACCGACGTAACCGGCGCGCCTGCTGATGTACTGCACACCCTGTTCCACTCGGACCAGGGGGGTCATGAGCAAGTCGTGCTCTGTCAGGATCGGGCCAGCGGCCTCAAGGCCGTCATCGCCATCCACTCCACCGCCCTGGGCCCCGCGCTCGGCGGTACGCGGTTCTACCCGTACGCGAGCGAGGCGGAGGCCGTCGCCGACGCGCTGAACCTCTCGCGCGGGATGTCGTACAAGAACGCCATGGCCGGTCTCGACCACGGCGGTGGCAAGGCCGTGATCATCGGGGACCCCGAGCAGATCAAGAGCGAGGCGCTGCTCCTGGCCTACGGCCGGTTCGTGGCCTCGCTCGGCGGCCGGTACGTCACCGCGTGCGACGTCGGTACGTACGTGGCCGACATGGACGTCGTGGCGCGCGAGTGCCGCTGGACGACGGGCCGCTCGCCGGAGAACGGCGGCGCGGGCGACTCCTCGGTCCTGACCGCCTTCGGGGTCTTCCAGGGCATGCGGGCGAGCGCCCAGCACCTGTGGGGCGACCCGACGCTGCGCGGCCGCAGGGTCGGCATCGCGGGCGTCGGCAAGGTGGGCCACCACCTGGTGGACCACCTGCGCGAGGACGGCGCCGAGGTCGTGATCACGGACGTACGGGCCGATTCCGTACAGCGGATTCTGGACAAGCACCCGACCGGCGTCACGGCGGTCGCGGACACCGAGGCGCTGATCCGTACCGAGGGCCTGGAGATCTACGCCCCGTGCGCGCTCGGCGGGGCCCTGAACGACGACTCCGTGCCGGTGCTCACCGCGAAGATCGTGTGCGGGGCCGCCAACAACCAGCTCGCGCACCCGGGCGTCGAGAAGGACCTCGCGGACCGCGGGATCCTGTACGCGCCCGACTACGTCGTGAACGCCGGCGGTGTCATCCAGGTCGCCGACGAACTGCACGGTTTCGACTTCGACCGGTGCAGGGCGAAGGCCGCGAAGATCTTCGACACCACGCTGGCCATATTCGCACGTGCGAAGGAGGACGGGATTCCGCCGGCCGCCGCGGCCGACCGGATCGCCGAGCAGCGGATGGCGGAGGCGCGCCGCGGGCGATAGCGGAACCTGCCGTTCCGGCGATTTCCGTACGTGTCGCGACGCTTGTCAGGGACCCGCCGAGGGGACACTTAGAGAGAACTCTCACTCCTGTCGGCGGGTCGCACGCCAAGAAGAGGTTAAAATCGCGGTTGACCAGCGAGGACAGGGCACCTCGCGGGTTCTGGGCGAAGGCGCGTCCTGCGGGCGACGTACCGTATGGGCGCGGGCTCAGGTACCGTGGAAGCCCTACGGACCGGTCTCTCCATGAGAGCCCGTTCCAGATCATGAACGCGTGTCAAGACTCTGGGGCCACCGAGCCCCGTATCCGAGGGGGTCGAGCCATGGGGCGCGGCCGGGCAAAGGCCAAGCAGACGAAGGTCGCCCGCCAGCTGAAGTACAGCAGCGGCGGGACTGACCTCTCGCGTCTGGCCAATGAGCTGGGCGCTTCGACTTCGAACCAGCCGCCGAATGGCGAGCCGTTCGAGGACGACGACGAGGAAGACGACCCGTACGCCCAGTACGCGGATCTCTATAACGACGACGATGAGGACGAGGACGATCAGTCCGGTCCGCAGCCTCAACGTCGCGGCGCTTGACGCACCAGCGTCCCTCGCGGTTTCCGCGATCTCTCGTAGCAGTAGCGATGAGCAGATCTCTGTTGGCGGATTTCTCGTAGCAACTGCACTTCACCCGGTCCGGGGCATCAGCGCCGGACCGGGTTTCGTGCTGACTGCGCGACCCCGGCGGGCTTCCTACCGGGCGTAGTCGCCGATCAGGGCGGCACCCGTCGCGTGCTCGCCGCGCTCGGTGATCTCACCGGCGATCCAGGCGTCCACGCCACGGTCCGCGAGGGCGGCCAGCGCCACGTCCGCCGATTCCTCGGGGACGATCGCGATCATGCCCACGCCCATGTTCAGCGTCTTCTCCAGCTCCAGGCGCTCGACGTCGCCCGCCTTGCCGACGAGGTTGAAGACCGGGGCCGGAGTCCAGGTCTCGCGGTCGACGATCGCGTGCAGGCCGTCCGGGATGACGCGGGCCAGGTTGGCCGCGAGCCCGCCGCCGGTGATGTGGCTGAAGGCGTGCACCTCGGTGGTCCTGGTCAGCGCCAGGCAGTCCAGCGAGTAGATCTTGGTGGGCTCCAGGAGCTCCTCGCCGAGTGTGCGGCCGAACTCCTCGACCTGCTGGTCGAGGCTCAGGTTCGCCCGGTCGAAGAGGACGTGGCGGACGAGGGAGTACCCGTTCGAGTGAAGACCGGAGGCCGCCATGGCGATCACCGCGTCACCCTTGCGGATACGATCCGCGCCGAGCAGCCGGTCGGCCTCCACCACGCCCGTACCGGCGCCCGCGACGTCGAAGTCGTCCGGACCGAGCAGGCCCGGGTGCTCGGCCGTCTCGCCGCCCACCAGGGCGCAGCCCGCGAGCACACAGCCCTCGGCGATGCCCTTCACGATGGCCGCCACGCGCTCCGGGTGGACCTTGCCGACGCAGATGTAGTCGGTCATGAAGAGCGGCTCGGCGCCGCACACCACGATGTCGTCCATGACCATCGCGACCAGGTCGTGGCCGATGGTGTCGTACACGCCGAGCTGCCGGGCGAGGTCGACCTTGGTGCCCACGCCGTCCGTGGCGGAGGCGAGCAGCGGGCGCTCGTAGCGCTTGAGGGCGGAGGCGTCGAAGAGGCCGGCGAAGCCGCCGAGGCCGCCGAGGACCTCGGGGCGCTGCGTCTTCTTCACCCACTCCTTCATCAGCTCCACGGCGCGGTCGCCCGCTTCGATGTCGACGCCGGCAGCCGCGTAGGAAGCACCGGATGTGCCCGTCGACGCAGTCGACTGATCAGATACAGCAGACATTGCCTGGGATCTTTCGGGTTGGTGATACGGGGCTCTGCGGCCCTTACGGGCGACGGATGGCGTCAGCCGCGGCCGTGGCTGCGGGACCCGCGGCCAGCTCGGTCTCCAGGAGCTGCTTGCCGAGCAGCTCGGGGTCCGGGAGCTCCATCGGGTACTCGCCGTCGAAGCAGGCGCGGCACAGGTTCGGCTTGGCGATGGTGGTCGCCTCGATCATGCCGTCGATGGAGATGTACGAGAGGGAGTCGGCGCCGAGCGAGGTGCCGATCTCCTCGATGGTCATGCCGTTGGCGATCAGCTCGGCGCGGGTCGCGAAGTCGATGCCGAAGAAGCAGGGCCACTTCACGGGGGGAGAGGAGATCCGGATGTGGACCTCCGCCGCGCCCGCCTCACGGAGCATCCGGACCAGGGCCCGCTGGGTGTTGCCGCGCACGATCGAGTCGTCGACGACGACCAGGCGCTTGCCCTTGATGACTTCCTTCAGGGGATTCAGCTTCAAGCGGATACCCAGCTGGCGGATGGTCTGCGAGGGCTGGATGAAAGTCCGGCCGACGTACGCGTTCTTGACCAGGCCGGCACCGAACGGGATGCCACTGGCCTCCGCGTAACCGATCGCGGCGGGGGTCCCGGACTCCGGGGTCGCTATCACCAGATCGGCCTCCACAGGGGCTTCCTTGGCGAGCTTGCGGCCCATCTCGACACGCGAGAGATACACGTTCCGGCCGGCGATGTCCGTGTCCGGGCGGGCCAGGTACACGTACTCGAAGATGCATCCCTTGGGCTTCGCTTCCGCGAATCGGGACGTACGCAGGCCGTTCTCGTCGATGGCGACGAACTCGCCCGGCTCGATCTCGCGGACGTAGGCCGCGCCGCAGATGTCGAGGGCGGCGGACTCGGAGGCGACGACCCAGCCGCGCTCCAGGCGGCCGAGGACCAGCGGGCGGATGCCCTGCGGGTCGCGGGCCGCGTAGAGGGTGTGCTCGTCCATGAAGACGAGGCTGAACGCGCCCATGACCTGCGGGAGGATCTTTGCAGAGGCCTCTTCGATGGTCAGCGGCTTGCCGTCGTCGTCGACCTGGGCCGCGAGGAGCGCGGTGAGGAGGTCGGTGTCGTTGGTGGCCGCCACGCGCGTGGTGCGGCCTTCCTGCTTGGGGAGGTCGGCGACCATCTCGGCGAGCTGCGCCGTGTTGACCAGGTTGCCGTTGTGGCCGAGCGCGATGGAGCCGTGCGCGGTGGCACGGAACGTCGGCTGGGCGTTCTCCCACACGGAGGCACCGGTGGTCGAGTAGCGGGCGTGACCGACCGCGATGTGACCCTGGAGCGAACCGAGCGAGGTTTCGTCGAAGACCTGGGACACGAGGCCCATGTCCTTGAAGACGAGGATCTGGGAGCCGTTACTGACCGCGATACCCGCGGATTCCTGGCCCCGATGCTGGAGGGCGTAGAGCCCGAAGTAAGTGAGCTTGGCGACCTCTTCGCCCGGAGCCCAGACACCGAAGACGCCGCAAGCGTCCTGGGGGCCTTTCTCACCGGGGAGCAGATCATGATTGAGTCGACCGTCACCACGTGGCACGCCACCGAGTGTAGGCGAGATCGACCACTGGTCCGAATTGGGGATACGGACCTTTGACGGATCACTCGTCGGCGACGGCTTGTACGGTCTTTCCGTTTGTGCTGGTCAGCGCGATGGCTCGGTGATTCAACTCGTATACGACCGTGCTGTCGAAGAGGCCCAACAGGGTCCTCTCCGTGTCCATGAGTGAGCCGTCGCACATCATCCGGGTGGTCTTGGCGGTGCCGAGGGTGATGCGTCCGTCGCGGATGGTGGCCTCGGCGGTGACGTGGTTGCAGCCGAGGCGACCGGAAAGGGTGCCGTTCGCCTTGTCGAGGGTGAAGTGGGCGTCGGCTCCCTCGGGAAGCGACTGGGCCACGCCACCGTCCCCGAGGGACGTGACCGTCCACTTCGTGCCGTACAGGGGCGCGTCCGGCTCCTTGGTGAGGCTGACGCGGTCGCCGCCGTCGGTGGTGAGCGTCAGCTTGTCGCCCTTGACCTCGCTGGTGAACGTGTCGTCGGCGTAGGCGCGGCTCAGGGTCTCCTCGAAGGTCATGGGGTCCTTCTGGCAGCCCATGTCAGTCGCCTCGATCTCCCCGAAGTCGATGCGTTCACCCTTGAGAGTGGCGGTCGTTCCGAATCCGTTGCAGCCGAGGTTGCCGCTGACGCGACCGTCTTCGCCGATCCGCAGGTACGCGCTGTCCGGCGCCTGCCGGGTCCGGCCCTGCGTGGTGAGGGTGTCGACACTCCAGTGGACGCCGGTGACCGGCGACGATCCCGTTCCCGCGGAACCGCTGCCCGCCGTCTCGGTGCCGCAGGCCACGGCGAGCGGAAGCAGGGTCAGGACGCTGAGGGTCAGTCGCTGCTTGTCCATGGCGGTGTGACGGGAGGGGTGGGGTGGCCGGTTCCCCTCAGCCCATCCTCCGCCGTCTCAGCCCATCAGGGGCAGCAGCCCGCCCAGGTCCGCCCGCTCCCCGCTCGCACTGACCTTCGCCTCGTCCAGCGCGCTCTTCCACTCCGTGCGTCCCGTCGCCAGCCGGATCCAGGTCAGCGGGTCGGTCTCCACGACGTTCGGCGGCGTGCCCCGGGTGTGCCGGGGGCCCTCCACGCACTGCACGACGGCGTACGGCGGGATCCGCACCTCCGTCGACGCGCCGGGCGCCTTCACGGCGAGGGCGTCGGCGAGCAGCCGGGTGCAGGCGGCGAGGGCCTGGCGGTCGAAGGGGATGTCGAGCCCGGGGACAGCCGCGTTCAGGTCGTCGGTGTGGACGACGAGTTCGACGGTACGGGTGACGACGCAGTCGGCCAGCGGCATCGCGCCCGCGCTGGTGGCGAGCAGCCGGGTGCCGGGGTGGGCGTCGAGGTGGGCTGTGAAGTCCCGCTCTACATCGGCCAGGAAGGCCACCAGGTCGGGGTGGTCCTCGGCCAGTCGGTGGGCGGTGTCCGCGATGGCCCCGGAGTTGGCGGAGGTCGCGAACGGCCAGTCGAGGACCGTGGCGTCCTGCTTCACAGGCTCTGGCGTGTCGAGGAGCCGGGCGACGGCCGCGAGAGTCGTGCCGACGTGCGCGACCAGTTCCCGCACCGTCCAGTCGCCGAGCCGGGTGGGCAGCGCGAGCCGCTCGGGCGTGAGGGCGCGGACGGCCTCCCGTATGTACCCGAATTGTGCGAGAACCGCGGCGCGAGTCCTGGCGGGGTCGTACGTCCGTGTGCGCTTCTTGACCGGGGGCATGGCTGGGAGCCTATTCCTTGACGGCGTAGCCGTTCAGGCCCCCGGGCGGTGGCCAGGCACGGAAATGTGACACCCGGCGCTGAAGTGTCACATCCCACCAGCCACCTACGGGCGGGGGCTTCGCCGTACGTGGTCGACGAAGGAGGAGAAGACCTCCAGGGGGGTGGGGAGGAGGATGGCTATCTCGACGCAGTTGCCCCCTGCTTCACTGCTGTACGAGGACTTGAACCAGGCTGCGGCCGGCGCAAGTGCGCGGGCGCCATGGTAGATGCTCATCGCTGTTCCACCAGGTGAGCGAGGGCAGTCACCCGTGAGCGTGAACGGCGGCGAAAGCCACCCGGCGCCGCCGGACGTGGACAACACTGGCCCGTGCCTGGAAGGGGGTGCAACATCACGGTTATGGCCGCGCACACGTCTCAGATGTCGGTGGAGGAGTTCGAAACGATCGCCTCCGCCGCTCCCGAGACCGTCACGTTGGAGTTCATCAACGGACGGATCGGGGTCAAGGCGGTGACCGACGGAGACCACAAGACCATCGTGGCCTGGCTGGCCCGGCGCTGTATGCGGACCAGGCCCGACCTGGACCTGTATCAGGGCCGAGGGCTCCGGGTGGAGGCGTATCGAGAGGGCAGGGCGAAAGCGGACGCGGTGCTCACGCCCGAAGCCCACTTCGCGGGTGCGGGCGAATGGGCCGACCCGGACGGAACGCTCATGGTCGTCGAGGTCACCTCATACGATTCCGACACCGACCGACGGGACCGGCACGAGAAGCCGGCCGCCTACGGCCAGGTCGGAATCCCGGTGTACCTCCTGATCGACCGGGACTCCTGCACCATCACCGTGCACAGCGCCCCGGACCGGAAGGTCGGGGGCTACCGCACCCTTCACACGGCGAAGTTCGGCGAGACGGTGTCCGTCCCCGACCCGATCGGCATCGAGCTCGACACGGAGATCCTCAAAAACTACGTCCGATGAACCGAGGAGCCCCCGCCCGGATCCGAATCCGGGCGGGGGCTTCGCCGTACAAGCCGTACAGCCCGTACAGCCTGTACAAGCCGCACGGGCTGCTCGGCTACGCCAGCAACGCCGGGATCGTCCCCTCATGCGCCTCGCGCAGCTCGGCCAGGGAGAGCGCGAACTCGCCCTGGACCTCGACCACCGCGGTTGAATCGGACTCGGTCCCGTCCACGACACCGATACGGGTGACGGGCAGACCCCGCGCACCGCACATGTCGTTGAAGCGGAGCTCCTCCGAGCGCGGGACGGCGACGACCGCGCGGCCCGCCGACTCCGAGAACAGGAAGGTGAAGGCGTCGAGACCGTCGGGTACGACCAGCCGCGCGCCCTTGCCGCCGAGCAGCGCCGACTCGACCACGGCCTGGATCAGACCGCCGTCGGACAGATCGTGCGCCGAGTCGATCATGCCGTCGCGGGAGGCGGAGATGAGGATCTCGCCGAGCAGCCGCTCGCGCTCCAGGTCGACCTTCGGGGGCAGACCGCCGAGGTGGTCGTGGACGACCTGCGACCAGGCCGAACCGCCGAACTCCTCGCGGGTGTCACCGAGCAGGTAGAGCAGCTGGCCCTCTTCCTGGAAGGCGACCGGCGTGCGGCGGGCGACATCGTCGATGACACCCAGCACGGCCACGACCGGGGTCGGGTGGATGGCGGCCTCGCCCGTCTGGTTGTAGAGCGAGACGTTGCCGCCGGTCACCGGGGTGCCCAGCTGCTGGCAGGCGTCGGCCAGACCGCGGATGGCCTCGGCGAACTGCCACATGACGGCCGGGTCCTCGGGCGAGCCGAAGTTCAGGCAGTCGGAGACGGCGAGCGGCTTGGCGCCGGTCGTCGCGACATTGCGGTAGGCCTCGGCAAGGGCGAGCTGCGCGCCCGTGTACGGGTCGAGCTTGGCGTACCGGCCGTTGCCGTCCGTGGCGATGGCCACGCCGAGCCCGGTCTCCTCGTCGATGCGGATCATGCCCGAGTCCTCGGGCTGCGCCAGCACCGTGTTGCCCTGCACGAAGTGGTCGTACTGGGAGGTGATCCAGGACTTGGAGGCCTGGTTGGGGGACGACACCAGCTTCAGGACCTGGTCCTTCAGCTCGTCCGAGGTCAGGGGCCGCGGGAGCTTGTTCGCGTCGTCGGCCTGGAGCTCGTCCTGCCAGGACGGGCGGGCGTACGGGCGCTCGTAGACCGGGCCCTCGTGCGCCACGGTCCGCGGGTCGACGTCGACGATCTTGCCGCCGTGCCAGTAGATCTCCAGGCGGTCGCCGTCGGTGACCTCACCGATGACGGTGGCGATGACGTCCCACTTGTCGCAGATCTCCAGGAACCGGGCGACCTTCTCCGGCTCGACGACCGCGCACATGCGTTCCTGCGACTCGCTCATGAGGATTTCCTCGGGCGAGAGCGTCGAGTCGCGCAGCGGGACGTCGTCCAGCGTCACGCGCATGCCGCCGGAGCCGTTGGAGGCCAGCTCGGACGTGGCGCAGGACAGACCGGCCGCGCCGAGGTCCTGGATACCGACGACCAGCTTCTCGGCGAAGGCCTCCAGGGTGCACTCGATGAGGAGTTTCTCCTGGAAGGGGTCACCGACCTGGACGGCGGGACGCTTCGACGGCTTGGCGTCGTCGAAGGTCTCGGAGGCGAGGATCGAGGCGCCGCCGATGCCGTCGCCGCCCGTGCGGGCGCCGTACAGGACGACCTTGTTACCGGTGCCGGACGCCTTCGCAAGGTGGATGTCCTCGTGGCGCATGACGCCGATGGCACCGGCGTTGACGAGGGGGTTGCCCTGGTAGCAGGCGTCGAAGACGACCTCGCCGCCGATGTTGGGCAGGCCCAGGCAGTTGCCGTAGCCGCCGATGCCCGCGACGACGCCCGGCAGGACGCGCTTGGTGTCGGGGTGGTCGGCGGCGCCGAAGCGCAGCGGGTCGACGACGGCGACCGGGCGGGCACCCATCGCGATGATGTCGCGCACGATGCCGCCGACGCCGGTGGCCGCGCCCTGATAGGGCTCGACGTACGACGGGTGGTTGTGCGACTCGACCTTGAAGGTGACGGCGTAGCCCTGGCCGACATCGACGACACCGGCGTTCTCGCCGATGCCGACGAGGAGGGCGTCGGACTGCGGGGCCTTCTCGCCGAACTGGCGGAGGTGGACCTTCGAGGACTTGTACGAGCAGTGCTCGGACCACATGACGGAGTACATGGCGAGCTCGGCGCCGGTCGGGCGGCGGCCGAGGATCTCGACGACCCGCTCGTACTCGTCCTTCTTCAGTCCCAGTTCGGCCCAGGGCAGCTCGACGTCGGGGGTCGCGGCCGCGTTCTCGACCGTGTCCAGAGGCGTGCGGCTCATGCGGTGACCAGCTTCTTGAGGATCGAGGTGAAGAAGGGGAGGCCGTCGGTGCGGCCGGTGCCGACGAGGGGCTCCACGGCGTGCTCGGGGT
This sequence comes from Streptomyces sp. NBC_01384, assembly GCF_045040035.1. Classification (NCBI taxonomy): domain Bacteria; kingdom Bacillati; phylum Actinomycetota; class Actinomycetes; order Kitasatosporales; family Streptomycetaceae; genus Streptomyces; species Streptomyces sp. NBC_01384. The sequence goes on along the minus strand of NZ_CP109559.1, from coordinate 5,064,699 downwards.
GCGGCATGAGACCGACGACGTTCCCGGCCTCGTTGGTGATGCCCGCGATGTCCCGGAGGGAGCCATTGGGGTTGAAGTCCATGTAACGGAAGGCGACCCGGCCCTCCGCCTCCAGCATGTCCAGGGTGCGCTCGTCGGCGACGTACCGCCCGTCCATGTTCTTCAGCGGGATGTGGATCTCCTGGCCGGACGCGTAGTCGGTCGTCCAGGAGGTCTCCGCGTTCTCCACCCGCAGCTTCTGGTCGCGGCAGATGAAGTGGAGGTGGTTGTTGCCGAGCATCGCGCCGGGGAGGAGGTGCGCCTCGGTGAGGACCTGGAAGCCGTTACAGATGCCGAGGACGGGCATTCCGGACTTCGCCTGCTCGATCACGGTCTCCATCACCGGCGAGAAGCGCGAGATGGCACCGGCCCGGAGATAGTCGCCGTACGAGAAACCACCGGGCAGCACCACGGCGTCGACCTGCTTGAGGTCCTTGTCCTTGTGCCAGAGAGCGACGGGTTCGGCACCGGCGAGCTTGATCGCACGCTGCGTGTCCCGGTCGTCGAGGCTGCCCGGAAAGGTGACGACTCCAATACGAGCGGTCACTTTCCTGCCTCCGCGACTTCCTCGACCTTGACGGTGAAGTCCTCGATCACGGTGTTGGCGAGGAAGGATTCCGCCAGTTCATGGATGCGGGCGAGCGCGGCGTCGTCCACCGGTCCGTCCACTTCCAGTTCGAATCGCTTTCCCTGACGTACGTCGGAGACACCTTCGAAACCGAGGCGCGGCAGTGCACGCTGCACCGCCTGGCCCTGGGGGTCGAGGATCTCCGGCTTGAGCATGACGTCGACTACGACGCGTGCCACTGGCACTCCCGGTGTGTGGTGCTGAGCAGGTCGCTTCAGACTACCCGCACAAAATTTCTACTCGCGTAGATTCGTAGAATCCTACGTGAGCCCGATCACGATCCCGCATCGACGCAGGGGCCTGCACGGAAAATCCTGGGAAAAATCGCAGAAGAGCGGCCGGACCCCATTACCTTCGGACACGCGGAAGGTTTTAGTCGGGCTTCACAATGCAATGCTCGGCACTGTACAAAGGAATTGGCAATAGCCGATACTTTGCCCAATAACAGCCGGACAGTCGGCATCTCCCCGACAACTCCGTGACGTCCGCGCACGTCATGGGGTGTGATCGCAGAGGTGCCGCACGAAGGGACCGATATTCGTGGCGCAGCGTGTCGTGGTCACTCTCTTTGACGACATCGACGGCTCGGAAGCGGCGGAAACGATCGCCTTCGGACTCGACGGCAAGTCGTACGAGATCGACCTCAATCCAGCCAATGCCAAGAAACTGCGTAAGGTCCTCGAACCCTACGTCGAGGCCGGCCGCAAGCAGTCGAAGTCCGGGAAGGCCTACACGCACACCGCGTTGACCCCCGACCCGGCCGCCGTCCGCGCCTGGGCCCGCTCCAACAAGCTGGACGTGCCGCCGCGCGGGCGCATCCCCAAGAAGGTCTACGAGGCGTTCGCCGAGGCGCAGTGAGCCCGCGGGTCCTCGCGGGTCACCCGCGAGGACCCGCCATCGGGCCTTGGGAACAACCGACTTGCGCTGACCCCCCGCTGATCAGCTAGAGTCTGGAGCACGCCGAGGGGCAAGGCCGAAAGCCGGACCCGAGGAGTCACGCGGGTGTAGTTCAGTAGCAGAACATCCCCCTTCCAGGGGGAAGGCGCAGTGTGCAATTCCTGTCACCCGCTCTGCATCCCTTACCAACCACTGTTGTGGATCAGGTAAGGTGGTGCTCGCGCCGATCGGTGAGAGCCGGTCGGAGGCAATGCGGACGTAGCTCAGTTGGTAGAGCGCAACCTTGCCAAGGTTGAGGTCGCGAGTTCGAGCCTCGTCGTCCGCTCCAGCAAGCAAAGACCCCGGTCAACGACCGGGGTCTTTCTCGTGTGCGCGCACGGGCGTCTCCTGGCATTTGTCATGCGGAGTGATGGCACCGCGCACTGCTGCGGGGTCCGGTCCACACGGATGCTGATTTCATGAACACGAACGAGCAAGATGACGTGATTGAGGTCACTGATCTGCGGCGCGTGTACGGGGGAGATTCCGAAGCCGTACGCGGAGTCGCCTTCTCCGTGGGCCGAGGCGAGCTCTTCGCGCTGATGGACCCGAAGGGCACCGGGCTGTCGGTCGGCTCGGTCGTCCTGTCGACCTCCGTCGGCTTCTCGGTCCTCTTCGCGGTCTACAGCTCGCTGGTGAGCGTGTACGCGGCCCGCCGCGAGGAGCTCGTCCTCAAACGGCTGCGCACCGGGGAGCTGCGGGATACCGAGATCCTCGCGGGCGCGGCCGTGCGTGGCTACCGCGAGGCTGATCTCAGGGCCGAACTCACGGGCGCCCAGGGCGTGTTGGCGGCCGCCGACAACGACTGCGAGGTCAGCGGCTCGGCGACCGGACTGCCCACGCAGATCCAGTCGGCGCTCGGCTGGGTCGTACGGGAGGCGACGACGAACGTGCCGCGGCACGGGGACGCCGGAAGGTGTGCGGTGTCCCTGCGGACGGCGGCGGGCCGGTGATCCTCACCGTCGAGAACGACGGGGTGCCGGATGCGGGGCCCGGTCCCGCCGAGCCGGTAAGGGAGTCCGGGCTCCCGGGGCTGCGGGAGCGGCTCAGGGGGGTGGACGGGGTGCTGCGGGCCGGACCCGTCGGGGGCGGGCTCGTCCCCCACCCTGCGAGTGAGGTCACCCCGTGACATCCGTACCGCCCGGGCGGCTGCTGCTCGCCGACGACGAGCATCTGATCCGGGGAGCGCTCGCCGCGCTGCCGGCGCTGGAGGACGACCTCGTGGTGATCGCCGAGGCGGGCCACCGGGCCCGAGGCCCTGGCGATGGCGATGGCGATGGGGGTGGCGATGGCGCACGAGCCCGATGTCGCCGTCCTGGATCTGCGGATGCCGGAAGCGGACGGTGTGAGTGTGGCCACATCGCTGCACGTCGAGCTGCCCGGCTGCCAGCGCTGATCGTGACGAGCCACGGGCGGCCGTGGCATCTGAAGCGAGCGCTTGCGGCGAGTGTGCGGGGGTTCGTCCCGAAGACGGTCGGTGCGCAGCGGCTCGCCGAGATCATTCGTACGGTGCACGCGGGAAACCGCTATGTGGACCCGGAGTTGGCCGCGGCCGCGATCTCCGCAGGGGACTCGCCGCTGACCGCTCGGGAGGCGGAGGTGCGGGAGTTCGCCGCCGACGGGGCGCCCGTCGCGGAGATCGCGGAGCGGGCCGCGCTGTCGCAGGAGACCCTGCGGAACCATCGGTCGTCCGCCGCGTCGAAGCTCGGGGCGGAGAACCGGCACGCGGCGGTACGTCTCGCGCGTGAGCGAGGTTGGGTATAGTTGCTCTCGCGCAGCAGCGCAATGCGGACGTAGCTCAGTTGGTAGAGCGCAACCTTGCCAAGGTTGAGGTCGCGAGTTCGAGCCTCGTCGTCCGCTCAGGGAAAGAAGCCCCCGGCCCTTCAGGGTCGGGGGCTTCTTCGTGTGCCTCTGCGCGTCCTCAGCTCCAGGTGGTGCCGGTCAGGCGCTCGTACGCCTCGATGTACTTGGCGCTGGTCGCGTCCACGACCTGCTGAGGCAGCGGAGGCGGGGGCTGCTCGCTCTTTCGGTCCCAGCCCGACTCGGGGGAGGTCAGCCAGTCCCGGACGAACTGCTTGTCGAAGGACGGCTGGGCGTGACCCGGCTCCCACGCGTCGGCGGGCCAGAAGCGGGAGGAGTCCGGGGTCAGCACCTCGTCGGCGAGGACGAGCGTCTCGCCCTCGTAGCCGAACTCGAACTTGGTGTCCGCGAGGAGGATCCCGCGTTCGCGCGCGATGTCGCGGGCGCGGCCGTAGACGGAGAGGGTCGTCCGGCGCAGCTGGGCGGCGGTCTCGGCGCCGACCTGGCGGGCGACCTCCTCGTACGAGACGTTCTCGTCGTGCTCGCCGACCGCGGCCTTGGTGGCGGGGGTGAAGATCGGCGCGGGGAGTTCCGAGCCGTCGACGAGGCCCTCGGGGAGGGCGAGGCCGCAGACCGTGCGGGACTCGTCGTACTCGACGAGTCCCGAGCCGGTGAGGTAGCCGCGCGCGACGCACTCGACCGGGACCATGCGCAGGGACTTGCAGATCAGGGTGCGGCCGGCCCAGTCGGCGGGGGCGCCCGGCGGGAGTTCGGTGCTCAGGACGTGGTGCGGGACCAGGTCGGCGAGCTGGTCGAACCACCAGAGCGAGAGCTGGGTGAGGACGCGGCCCTTGTCGGGGATCTCGGTGGGCAGCACCCAGTCGTAGGCGGACATGCGGTCACTGGCGATCATCACGAGGTCGCCCGCCTCGTTCTGGTACAGGTCGCGCACCTTGCCGGTGTGCAGATGCACCAGACCCGGGACCTGGAGGGGCTCGGGCTTTTCGACGAATCCGGACACGGTTCCTCCCCGTGGTTCTGTCCAATGGCTCGATTCTCCCGTATTGGGAGCGCGGCTTTGGCCAGGGGGTCGGTGGGGGTCTTCGGTGGCGGTGCGGGGGCGTGCTTTCTCAGTCGCGTTTGCAGATGCGGTCGAGGAGGTTCGCGGTGGCGCGCTGGACACGGGCGTCGACGTGGCCGGGGCGGTCCAGGGCCGGGGACCAGGCGAACGTCCCGGCTGCGAAGACCAGGGCGCCGGAGGGCGCTCGGTAGAGCGAGGTCTCCTGGTGGCGGACGGCGCCCTCGCTGTCCCGGTACGGCGAGTGGGCGAGGAGGATACGGCCTTGGTGCTCGGGCAGCGGGGTGCGCGGGAAGTAACGGTCGGCCTCGCCCGCGACCATGCCGTCGAGTTCGTCGCCCTCGTGCGCGCCGGTCGCCTCCCACAGCCAGTGGTCGGCGTTGCGCACGACCAACGGGTGGGGCTCGGGGACCCTCCCCGCGTACTGGATGCCGATGAGCTGCTGCTCGGGACGGTCGATTTCGCGCCACAGCGCCGGCTTTCCCGGGCCCCTGCGCTTGCGGCAGGTCAGCAGGCGGTCGGCGACGCCGGACGGGGACGGGCCCAGCTCCACCTGCCAGTACATGGTGTTGGCGGAGAGGAAGACCAGCGAGGTGCCGTTCTCGCGGGCGAGTTCCACGGTGCGGCGCATGGTCGTCGACCAGTACTCGTCGTGGCCCGGGAAGACCAGGCCCCGGTAGCGGGTGGGGTCGACGCGGCCGGCGTGCAGGTCGCGGGCGTCGGCGTAGGCGAGGTCGTACCCGTAGCGCTCGGCCCAGCGGATGAAGTCGTAGGCGTGGCCGACGTGGAGCGGGAGGCCCGCGCCGGCGTACGGCCTGTCGAAGGAGACCGTCGTCGCGGCCTCGGACTCGCCGAGCAGCCGGCCGTTCTCGTCCCAGGCGTGGTAGAGGCTGGCGCCGGTGTGCCCGTCCTCCGGATAGAGGTTGTACGCCTGCCACGTGATGTCCGGGAGCAGGAGGAGAAGGTCGGCGGGGTGGTTGTCGCGGACCGTGAAGGGGACGTGGGAGCGGTAGCCGTCGACGGTGGTGAGGACGGCGACGTACGCCCCGATGTTCCAGTAGCTCGGGATCTGCAGGCGCCAGGAGAGCCACCAGTGGTGGCAGGAGACGGTTCTGTCGGCGGTGAGGGGTGGCGGCTGAACGATGCCGGAGAGGCGGGGGCTGGTGGTGATCTTGCTGGCCCCGTCGCCTCCGTAGTGCCCGATGCGGTAGATGTCGACGCTGAACTCCTGCGGCGGGTCGACGGTGACATGGAAGTCGATGGCCTCGCCCGGGGCCGCCGCGCCGTTGGAGGCGAAGCCCTTGATCTGGCGGTGCACGTCGTCCGCCGAACGGGGGCCGCCGGCTCGGGGCTGGGGGATGGGGGGCCTGCGCGAGCCTGGGCGGAGGGCGGTGCCACGGGGGTCCGCCGCTCGGTCCGCTCGCTCCGCCCGGTCCGCTTGACTGGCCTGGTCGACCTGATCAATCTGACCGACCCGACCAACCTGATCGATGTGGTCGATGTGGTCGATGTACCAGGGGACGACGTGGCCGGTGTCGTCGAAGTACTGCTCGTCACCGCGCAGCCAGGGAACGGGGCCCTGGCCGAAGGGGTCCGTCACGGCATGCGCCAGTGCTCCCGACTCCCAGCGGCGGATCTGCTGCGACCCCATGCCTGTTCCCCTCCCTCTTGCCCCCGTCGGTTCCGTAATCCTTTGCCCTGTGCGCGATCGGTCCCAGCACATCACATTACGCACGCAGTCCGTCACCGTTCGTCGCGAATTGACGCGAACGGAAAGGGTAATTCCGGATAGGGGGTGGGTGTGCGGGGTGTGCGTGGCCGGGTTTCGCCCCCGGAATCAGACCAGGCGGACCGGTTTCTCGGGGCGGACGCCGAGGTGGCGGAGCCAGTCCCGGAGGGGCGCCGGGTCGCCGTGTTCGACGAGGGTCAGGACACGGGGACCCAGGTCGGCGGCACGTTCGCCGTTGACCAGGAGGGACGGCCCGTCGAGCCAGTCCAGCCCCGGCACCGCGCCCGCGGTGTCCATCGCGGCGCAGCAGACCATCGCGGTGACATGGTCGGCCAGCAGTTCGCGCCCGGTGCGCGGCGGCTGGAGCGGGAAGAGGGGCAGCATCCCGTCGTCCCAGAACGCCCGGTCGGGCCCCGGCTGCTCCGCGCCCCCGCTCGGCGCGGACACCACGGCCGGCGCCGACGCCTCCTCACGGGCCAGCTCCGCGCTGAGCCCGGCCACGAGTGCCGCCGTCCGCTCGCTCCCGAGGGCAAGGTCACCGTCGTCCTCGTCCTCGTCGAGGCCTATGCCCATCTCCTCGTACGCCCCGCGCCGACTGGTGGCGAGTGCCGACGCGGCCGAACCCGGAGCGGGGGGCGCGTCCGGAGCAGGGGTCGCACCCGGAGCGGGGGTCGCACCCGGAGCGGGGGGCGCGCCCGAGGCCGATCCGGAGCCGGAGTCGGAGTCGGAGTCGGAGTCGGAGTCGGAGTCGGATGCGGATTCGGTGCCGTCGGTGGGTGGCGAGGTCAGATGATCCAGCACGCGCGCCAGCGTCGGGCCGCCCTGGTCGGGGGCCGTCGGGTCCGTGGGGTGGCGAACGCCCAGCGCGTCCAGCACCCGGTGCAGTCGGGCCGCGTCGGTGCGCCACTTACGGTCGACGACCTCGTCCGGATACTCCTGCCAGTCCACCGGCGACCAGTCGGGCCCGGACTCCGCGGGCCCGCCGTGGAAGAGGCGGGCGGCGAGGAGCGAGGCGGCCTCGTCCACCGCGCCGGGCTCTTCGAGCAGATCGCAGGCGGGGCGCTCGCCGAGGCGGGAGGCGAAGCCCTCGGCCAGCCGGTCGCGGCGCGACAACTCGGTGAGGGCGGCGACGACGCCTGCGTCCAGCCGGGACGGCCAGCGGCCCATCCGCCAGGCGGGCAGCGCGACGCGGGTCAGCAGCCGGTCCCAGCCCGCGTAGGCCAGGCCGACCTGCTCCTGCGCGACGATCCGCAGACCGTAATCCACAGCCTGTGCACGCTCGGCTGCGGCGGCGGCCACTCCCCGTTCCATTTCGGCCGCGTGGCCCCGGCAGCTGCACAGCAGCAGTCGGGTCACCCAGCCGACGCCGGCGAGGACCGTGCGGACCAGTGGGCCGCGGGCGGGCGCCGAGGTCACCGCCACGGCCGCGTCCAGACCTCGTACGAAACGGCGGGCCGCGGCTATGTCGGGGTGCGCCGAAGGACCCGTACCGGCGACGACCGGGGCGAGGACCGCGCGCAGCTCCCCGACCCGCATCCACCACAGGAAGGGCGAGCCGATGACGAGGACGGGAGCCGTGGGGGCCCGGCGGGTACGCCCCGATACTCCTCGTACGCCTGTTATCTCGTCTCTGTCCTGGGGTGGTGGCGGGCCGTGCGCCGGGTGGGTGCGGTCCTCCAGCCAGCTGTCGCAGTCCGGGGTCAGCGCTATGGCCGAGGGCGGCGGGACGTCGAGGCGGTCGGCCAGGTCCCGCACCATGCGGTAGAGGTCGGGGGCGGACTCCTCCGCGATCGGGACCGTGGGGCTCACGGCGGGCCGGGCGCGGGCGACCACCAGGGCGATGCCCGTGGCCGCGAGGAGGACCAGGGCGGCGAGGACGGACACGACCCAGCGCGTGACGGGCCAGCCTCCGCCGGTGATGTGCCCGGTGGAGTCGCCGACGAGCAGCACGACGGCGACGGCCGCCGGCAGCAGGGCGACGGCCAGCGCCCGGCTGCGGATGCGCAGCACGGCGAGAGCCCGGGAACGCGCGGCCTGCGCGCCCACCTCCACACCCATACCGGTCACGACCGGAGGTCACCCCCTGCTGTCGGCCCGGCCCGGGCTGTCTCACAGCCCGCGCCGGCAAATGCCCTGACGTTGCTCACTCCCCCACTGTGGCACCCACCACTGACATCGCAATGCCGGTGGGCCAAGTGCCGGAACGCTTTCGCCGCACCCTAGTTGGGGCCCGGGCCCCCGTCAGCCGGATGGGGCATCGCTCACTCGATGGAATGGCTCTGGGGAAAGGTGGATGACCGTGGGCAACGATCAGGCCCCGGATTCCGTACAGAATCCGGGGCCCAGCGGTACGTGAAGGAGTGGGGTCTGTGCTTTCGTCAGGGGTGGGGGCCATGCCTCCGTCAGGAGGGTCTACGCCTCCGTCAGAGGTGGGGGCTACGCCTCCGCCGCCGCCTTCGCCGCGATGTCCGTACGGTGCTGCGAACCGTCGAGGCCGATGCGGGAGACCGCCGCGTACGCGCGGGCCCGGGCCTCGGTGAGGTCGGTGCCGGTCGCTGTGACGGAGAGCACACGGCCGCCCGCGCTGACGACCGCGTCGCCGTCGCGCTTCGTCCCGGCGTGCAGGACGTACGCGTGTGGGGCGTCCAGCGCCGCAACCTCGTCGAGCCCGGTGATCGGGTCACCGGTGCGCGGGGTGTCCGGGTAGTTGTACGAGGCCACGACCACCGTGACCGCCGCGTCGTCGCTCCAGCGCAGCGGCTCCAGGTCGGCGAGCGTGCCCTCGGCGGCGGCGAGCAGTACGCCCGCGAGCGGGGTCTTCAGCCTGGCCAGGACCACCTGGGTCTCCGGGTCACCGAAACGGGCGTTGAACTCGATCACCCGTACGCCACGGCTCGTGATCGCCAGACCCGCGTAAAGGAGGCCGGAAAACGGGGTGCCGCGGCGGCGCAGTTCGTCGACGGTCGGCTGGAGGACGGTCTCCATGACCTCCTCGACCAGCTTCGGGTCCGCCCATGGGAGGGGCGAGTACGCGCCCATGCCGCCGGTGTTCGGGCCCTCGTCGCCGTCCAGCGCGCGCTTGAAGTCCTGGGCGGGCTGCAGCGGGACGACGGTCTCGCCGTCGGTGATCGCGAAGAGGGAGACCTCGGGGCCGTCGAGGAACTCCTCGATGACGACACGCTCGCAGGCGTTGGCGTGCGCACGGGCCTTGTCGAGGTCGTCGGTCACGACGACACCCTTGCCGGCCGCGAGTCCGTCGTCCTTCACGACGTACGGGGCGCCGAAGGCGTCGAGCGCCTCCTCGACCTCCTCAGGCGTCGTACAGACGTACGAGCGCGCCGTCGGGACGGCCGCCCCCGCCATCACATCCTTGGCGAAGGCCTTGGAGCCTTCCAGCTGCGCGGCCTCCTTGGAGGGGCCGAAGCAGGGAATGCCCTCCGCGCGCACGGCGTCGGCGACCCCGGCGACGAGCGGTGCCTCCGGGCCCACGATCACCAGTTCGGCACCGAGCTCCGTGGCCAGCGCGGCCACGGCGGCGCCGTCGAGGGCGTCGACCGCGTGCAGCTCCGCCACCTCTGCGATGCCTGCGTTCCCGGGAGCGCAGTGCAGGGAGATGACGTCGGGATCGAGGGACAGGGAACGGCACAGGGCGTGTTCGCGGGCGCCGCTACCGATGACGAGGACCTTCACGGGGTCAGCCTAACCGCCGGGGACGGGTGCCTTTGTGGGGGCTTCCGAAGCGGGAGGCCCGGAGGGTTGGTGGGATCCTCCGAGAAGCGTGGGGGGACGGGGGCCGCGGGGGTCGGTCGTTCGGCCGGGGCGGTGTCTGTTCTGGAGCGGGCGGTGTCTGTTCTGGAGCGGGTGGCGGCCGTCAGCCGCAGGCATCGTCGGTTCAACCGCAGGTGCCGGCGTTCTGCCGCGGGCAGCGTTCGTTCAGCCGTGGGCGCCGCTCGTTCACTCGTTGGAGAACTCCTCCACCACCGTCGCCCCCAGTTCGCGGACGATCAGGTCGTGGCCCGAGAGGGCGGACTCGTCGAGGTCGGGGTCGTCGTCCTCGGGGATGTCGTCCTCGGGGGCCACCGGGGGCGGCTCGGGGGCGGCGGGGCGCGGCGGGGCGGGAGTCGTCGGGGCGGGCGCGGCCGGAGCCTGGCCCGCGGACGGGCCCTGCGGCGCGGCGGGGCGCGGCGCGGGGGCCGGTGACTGCTGGGGCGCGGGGCGCGGCGCGGCCGGAGCTCCGCCGTAACCGCCACCGCCGCCGAACCCGGGGCCAGGGGCCGCGACCGGGGGCGGTGCCAAGCCGCCCGAGGCGTCGACGATCGCCTCGATCTTCCACTGGACGTGGAACTGCTCGGCCAGCGCCTGCTTCAGCACTTCCTCGCTGCCGCTGCTCGCGAAGTTGTCCCGCGCGCCCGCGTTGACGAAGCCGATCTGCAGGGTCGTGCCGTCATAACCGGTGACCTGCGCGTTCTGGCTGAGCAGGATCCAGGTGAAGCGGCGGCGGTTCTTCACCGCCTCCAGGATGTTCGGCCACAGCATGCGGGGGTCGATGCCACCGGCGGCGGGCGCCGCAGCGGAGGCAGACGCGGCGGCGGGTGCGGCGGCGGGAGTGGGAGCCGTCGGCGTGGCCGCGGGCGCGCTGGGCGCGGCGGGGGCCTGCCCTCCGCCCGCGGGTGCGGCGGTCGGCCAGCCACCGGGACGCCGGCCGCTGCCCGCGGCCGTCGCGGTGGGCCAGGCACCGGGTGCGGCGCCCGACGGGGTGGCGGACGCGGCCGGAGCCTGCGGCCGCTCGGCTGCCGGAGCGGCGACCGGGGCGACCGCGGGCGCGGCAGCGGGGGCCGCGGGACCGGGAGCCGCCGGGTACGCGGGCGCGGCAGCGGGCGCCGCGGGGGCAGGAGCCGCTCCCGCGCCGCTGGTATCGGGCGCCCCGTACCCCTCGACGCCTCCCTGCTGCCCGCCAGGCCCCGCCGCCCGCGCGGCGGCCCGCGCAGCGGCGGCCCCACCGCCCGGCGGAACCATCGCAACCCCGGCGGCCGGCGCGCCGCCATGGACCTCAGGACCGGGCACGTACCCCATGGCGGGTCCGCTTCCGCCGCCACCGGAGAAGTTCACCCCGCGCTCGATACGGTCCAGGCGGGCCATGACGGATCGCTCGTCCCCGTACGCGGCGGGCAGGAGCACGCGCGCGCAGATGAGCTCGAGCTGGAGTCGCGGCGAGGTGGCGCCGCGCATCTCCGTCAGCCCCTCGTTGACGAGATCGGCGGCGCGGCTCAGCTCGGCGGCGCCGAAGACCCCGGCCTGGGCCTGCATGCGCTCGACGACGTCGACCGGGGCATCGATGAGCCCCTTCTCCGCGGCATCGGGAACCGCGGCCAGGATCACCAGATCCCGCAGCCGCTCCAGGAGGTCGGCAACGAACCGCCGAGGGTCATTGCCCCCCTCGATGACCCGGTCCACGATCTCGAAGGCCGCGGCGCCGTCCCCCGCGGCGAAGGCCTCGACCACCGAGTCGAGCAGCGACCCGTCGGTGTAGCCCAGCAGCGAGGTGGCCATGGCGTACGTCACACCGTCGGTGCTGGCCCCCGCGAGGAGCTGATCCATGACGGACATGGAGTCACGCACGGACCCCGCACCGGCCCGCACGACCAGCGGCAGCACCCCGTCCTCGACGGGAATGCCCTCGCGCCCGCAGACCTCGCCCAGGTACCCCCGAAGGGTCCCCGGCGGCACGAGCCGGAAGGGGTAATGGTGGGTCCTCGACCGGATCGTCCCGATGACCTTCTCGGGCTCGGTCGTGGCGAAGATGAACTTGAGGTGCTCGGGCGGCTCCTCGACCACCTTCAGCAGGGCGTTGAAGCCCGCCGGGGTGACCATGTGGGCCTCGTCGATGATGTAGATCTTGTACCGGCTGCTTGCGGGCCCGAAGAAGGCCTTTTCTCGCAGGTCACGGGCGTCATCGACACCACCGTGCGAGGCGGCGTCGATCTCGATGACGTCAATGGACCCCGGGCCGTTTCGCGCGAGGTCCCGGCAGGACTGGCACTCCCCGCACGGCGTCGGCGTCGGCCCCTTCTCGCAGTTCAGACACCGGGCCAGAATCCGGGCGCTGGTCGTCTTCCCGCATCCGCGCGGACCGCTGAACAGGTACGCATGGTTGACCCGATTGTTCCGCAGCGCCTGCTGCAACGGGTCGGTGACATGCTCCTGCCCGATGACCTCGGCGAACGACTCCGGGCGATAGCGGCGGTACAGCGCGAGAGACGACACACATACGAGGTTATAGGCGCCCACTGACAACAAGAACCGTTCGCCGAGCACCCAGGCCCCTGGCCGCGAGACCCCGCCGCATCCCCGCCCCGCAAACGCAAGCGCCCCCCACGCACCCGCCAGAGCCAACCTACCCTTGCTGCCTTCCGGCCCTGGGGGAGTTCAGTCAGATAGCGCCACGTGAGGGGCTCTGCACAGAGTACCTGATCCGAGAGGGGGGAACGAGTTCGCGAGCACTCCTCAACGTCTTGTATTGTTTGCGGCGGAGGATTCGCCTAGAGGCCTAGGGCGCACGCTTGGAAAGCGTGTTGGGGGCAACCCCTCACGAGTTCGAATCTCGTATCCTCCGCCAGTGCCTCACCGGGCACGATGTCGAAGGGCCCCACCGTTCGCGGTGGGGCCCTTCGACGTTGTCCGTCTCAGTTTCCGTCTCAGTCGGCCTCTGCGGAGTACCAACCAGGGGCGCTCTCCTTGGTGACGACCGGTTCCGCCCAGGCCGCAACCGCGAGGGCATCCCGCTTCACCATGTGCCCATCGACGACCTCGTAGAGCAGCCGCCGCACTCGTGGCCCGAGCCGAATCACGTACCGAACACCCTCGACGTCCACCGCGCCGATTTCGCCCCGGTCACTGTCGGCGGTGAAGCCGTCAGCCTCGACCACGTGCCAGCCGGCCTTCGAGGCGAGATACACCCAGGTGCCGAACGCCCGCTCGTGATCCGAGTAGGGCGTCACGCCACCGACGCGCGCGATGATCTCGACAGGGTCCGTCCGCTTGTCCATGGTTCCTCCCCCAGCTGTCCCTCCCGGACGGGAGGCAGACGATCCCGGATCATGGCAGATGCCGTCCATCGGCACCCCGAAGGGCCTCTCCGACCTGCTGAGCGGTCCTTTTCAACACTGCCCCGGTGACATGCATGTACCTGGCCCGCATACGGGCCGCTCCCCCGGGCTCCCAGCCCATGACCGCGTCGACCACGACGTCCGGGACCCCGAGGATCAGGAGAACGGTCGCAGCGGTGTGACGAGCGTCATGAAACTTGGTGGACTTGTGCTCGCGGCGGGTCTGCTGCTCCTGGGGGCAGTAGCCGGCTTTCCGGCCGCACGGATTGTCCCCGCAGCCGTGGGCGTACTTGGGGCGCAGCCGGTTCTTGCGGATCCGGACGTATCCCGCGTCCAGGTCGACGTCCTCCCAGTGCAGCCCGAGCGCCTCCCCCTAGCGGAGCGGCAATCCGGACGTTCACGCTGGTCAAGGGCCGATCCAGCCTCAAATGATCGCAGCTTCCCAAGCTGAGGGCGCCGCAGTGCAGTCACAGTGTGTGCTGTACAGCAGTCTCCCACGCACCCGACCATGGCCGAGGGCACCTCCAGAGCCCGGGGAGGAGAACACATGGCGGACAGCGAGGCGGCAATCCGCGCTGTGGCGCGCCGCGCTGACCACGTCTACTGGGTACGGGAGTGGCCCGACAAGCCGATCTGGCGGGACCGGCTTCGCCGATGGATGGACCCCGCGTCGTACCACTTCGACCGGACCGCCACCCCACCGGAACCCTGGGTCGACCGGCCCGCCGGCTACTACGAGCGAACAGGCTGGCGCATCCGTGCGGCGTACGTCAGATCTGACCTGGCTTTCGAGGTCGAGTACGTAGTCTGCAATCCGTGCAAGATCGGCTGGGTGGAAGCGCCTCACTCCTACGAGGGCTATAAGCGCTGCGGCCTCGCCTCAGCCGCTCTCCGCTCCCTGCGCCATGTCTACCCAGGAGTCCAGTGGCACACGGGCGGCGGTCATTTCCGCGAGGCCGAGCCCTTCTGGAGTTCCATCAGCGTCGGCGTGCCCGGCGGCTACACCCAGCGGGGAAGATGCCGTCATGTGGAACCGGGGCGAGCGCGGTGAGCGAGAAGACACTCCCAGGTCCGTGACCAGGGAACCCGTGATGGGCGCCCGTCTCAGTTTCCGTCTCATTCAGCCCTGTTCACGGCCGTTCAGACGAGACCAAGAGTCGGGTGCAGCCCACGAGCGGGCCGCCCATGAAAGCAGGTGAACGCCCCTGTACTCGGCCCAAGCCCCCGCCGCCACAGTTGGAAAGCGTATTGGGGGCAACCCCTCACGAGTTCGAATCTCGTATCCTCCGCCAGTGCCTCACCGGGCACGATGTCGATGGGCCCCACTGTTCGCAGTGGGGCCCATCGACGTTGTCCCAGTCCTCGTTGTCCTGGTCTTTGTCCACAAGGGCCGCTTCCGGCACTACCCAGAATCGCCGTTCCGATCGCCGGGCCGCCCCCTCGGCTTGACCGATAGGCTTGAACCTACGGTGTTGGCATGTCCGCGACGTCCTCAAGGATGCGGGCGATCAGGTGCTGGTAGCGGCGGCGTATCCGGGCGGACCAGCCGGGCTCCCAGCCCATGATCGCGTCGACGACCGTGTCCGGGGGCCCAGGGGCTTACGGCGCCGAGTCCTTCACGTTCTTGGCAAGGGCGTATGCCTCGGTCGGGGAGGTGCTGGACGGCGGGTGGTCCTCGCTGGTGGGCATACCGTTGGCGTCCAGCCCGATGACGTCGTTGTAGGGGCTGACCGTCGCGCACTTCTTGGTGTCGCCGGTCTGCTGGTGGGAGCCGTTCAGAGCCACCTGGGTGTCGACGTGCGTCGGAGTCGGCTTGCCGCCGGGGAAGGTGTCGCCAGTCGTCCAATCGGTGCCGATGAGCAGCACGATCTGGGAACCGGTGCCCTGCTCGACCGCCTTGGACGGGAGGCCGAGCGCCTTGGCGACCGCCTGGGCCTGCGCCTTCTGCCTGGCCGGGTAGGTCAGCGAGGTGGCGGTGGAGGGAGTCCCGTTCCCCGAGTCGGTCTCCTTGCTGAAGCCCTGGTCGATCAGCGCCTGGGCGATCGCCACCCCCCGGTGGTACACCTCGGTGCCGTTCTCGACGTGGACGGCGACCGAGGCGGCGGAGACCGGGCTGGCGGTCGCCGAGGGGGAGCCCTTCTTCCCGGTGGACGCGGTGAGCGACTGGTCGTCCGCGATGGTCTTGAACATCTCCTTGGCGCCCGGGCCGATCAGCGTCTCGGACCCGCCGCCCGGCAGGTCGACGTCCTGGGTCTGCATGGTGGCCCAGGTGATCCGGCCGGCGGGCACCTTGTTGAGGTCGAGGGCCAGGTCGATGAGCTTGCTGGGGGAGTCCAGGCTGTTGTCGACGGTCAGCGCCTTGGTCGCGGCGTTGGCCATGCCCCACATCTTCGACGGGCTGCTCAGCGTGCCCTTGCTCTTCATCTGGTTGAGGAGGGCGTTGAGGAAGATGTGCTGGGCGTCGGTCCGGCCGCGGCTGTCGCTGGAGTCACCGAAGCCGTGCCGGGTCCGCACAAACTCCAGCGCGGCATCACCCTTCAGCGTGTGCGACCCCTCCTTCAGCTTCAGGTGGCTGTAGGGGTCGTAGACGTTCTTGCTGACGCAGACGTGCGTCCCGCCGACCGCGTTGGACATCGCCACCACGCCGGCGAAGTCGATCATCATGAAGTGGTCGATGGGTATCCCTGTGAGCTGGTGCACCGCGACGACGCTGCAGCCGGGGCCGCCGTTCAGCGCCGAGTTGATCTGCGCGCGGGTCTGCGCCGGCATGCTCGGGTGGCCCGGGTCGTGGCAGCCGCTCCAGTCGGTCCGCAGGTCGCGGGGGATGCTCATCACCGTGGCATTGGACCGGTCGGCGGATATGTGGACGATCATCTCCACATCGGCTCGGGCGCCGCTGGCCGTTCCGCAAGCGCCGCCGAGCTTGCAGTCCGCCGCGCTGTTACGGGCGTCGGATCCGATGACCAGGATGTTGATCGGGCTGCGTCCGAACGCGTCGACCTTCTCGTGCCCGGCGCCGTCCTTGCCGTTGGCGGACAGATCGTCGGACTTGATGTTGCTGTTCAGCTTTCAGTACGCGTACGCGGCAGTACCGACGCCGAGCACCAGCACGAACCCCAGCAACAGCCCGACGATCTTAAGCGCGCGCCTTCTGTCAGGCTTCTTGCCGGCTCTGCGCATGGCAGCCCTGCCACCGCCGGCCAACTCCGCCGGATCCGCCTTCTCGGCCCTGATCCGGCCGGTGGCATGCCTCCGCGGTCTGAGGGGCTGCGTCATGAGAACTTCCTCGAACCTTCAGGGGGCGACGGCTACCAGAACTATCCGTAAGTGGGACTCGTGGAAGGCAAGTTGGGTTGTAATCCGGTCGGCTTCCGACCGGCCCTCTCCTGCGAAATGCCTGGGCGGCCAACCAAGTTGGGCGAGTTCCCGCGCAACCACACAATCCGCACTTAGCGACGGTCCCAGAGGGTTGCAGTCAGGGCTGCGTTCACCCCCGTTCAGCCCGGTGCGGTCGTCGCTGCTCGAACCCGTCCACCGCAGGTCAGGACACTGACGGGCTATCCCGGACACCCGCACGAACATGTGGAAAGCGTGTTGGGGGCAACCCCTCACGAGTTCGAATCTCGTATCCTCCGCCAGCCCAGAGGGCCGGACCACGAAAGTGGTCCGGCCCTCTGGCGTTCGCCCGTCTCAGTCGGCCTCTGCGGAGTACCAACCAGGGACGCTCTCCTTGGTGACGACCGGTTCCGCCCAGGCCGCAACCGCGAGGACATCCCGCTTCACCATGCGAGCGTCCACGACCTCGTAGAGCAGCCGCCGCACCCGTGGCCCGAGCCGGAGGTCTCGATGAAGGTGAAGATCTCGGGCGTTCATCTGGTCCACGTCCGGGCCCGGCTCGCCGGCACCGCGCGCCGGATGACGCTCCACCTGCCCACGCTGGTATGCAGCACGCCTTCACCGAAGTCTTCGACGCCTCCTACGCGCCACCAGCACTCTGACCGTCCCGACCACCCCGTCCGCGAGGCCCCACGCCCCCACCCAGGACATCAGCGAGCAGCATCAAAGACGATCCGCCTCGAATCACGCCGGTGGATTCGGGCTGAGGCGAGTTCGCTTTACGACACCTCAGCGGCTGAGGTGAACATTACGCGCGGTGACTGGCTCTCCGCATTGGTCGCAGGTCAGTGTCGGGTGTGTGCGCGATCCGCACACCTCGTGCGTCCAGGTCAGCGATGTGCCTTGGGTGTCCGCCGCATGCTCCGTGAGATAGGTGTTGCCCCACTGCGTCAAGATCATGATTGCGGGGAAGAGGTCAAGGCCGGCTTGGGTGAGGCGGTATTCGTAGTCGTTGCGGATCGGGCCGCCTGCGTACCGCTCCCGGATGAGCAAGCCGCCATCGACCAGTTTGCTGAGCCGACTCGACAACGTGGGGCGTGGGATCCCGAGGCTCTGTGCGAACTGACCATAACGGCGCACGCCGAAGAAGGCTTCGCGGAGGATCAGCATCGTCCACCGCTCGCCAACCAGGTTGAGGGTCCGTGTGACCGGGTCGTCGCTGGGCCGGTCCGCGGCCTGAGCCTCAGTGTTGTCCGTCACCGAGCGATGGTATCGCGTCACCATCGTCAGGCCGCTTCGCCCGGATCGCTCGTCGACAGCAGGGACCGAGCGTGTTCCCTGATGAAAGCCAAGGTCGCAGCGCCGTCATCGTCGTCGGCTGTCGCAGGGACGAGCCCGACGTGGTCGGCGCCGGCGTCGAAGTACGCCTTGATGCGCCGCAGCACTTCAGGTCCTGACCCGATCGCGCCGACGGCCGCAGGGAGCTCGTGGGGGATGTCTTCCACGAGCGTGTGCCGGCTGTCGGAGGAACGTGCCTGACGGACGAGGCCGCCGAAGCCCAACTCCGTGAACATCTCGCCGTAGCCCGGCGGACGAAGATAGACGGCCAGTTGCGATGCGAGTTGGTGGTAGGTGGCGGGGCCCGGTTCGACGGAACAGGTGACCCACACCGCGAGCGGTGGTGAGGGCCGCCCGCAGGCCTTCGCGAAGGCGTCGATCGACGCGCGGGCCTTGGCGGTGTATGCCGGCGACACCAGGTTCAGGACGACCTCGTCCGCGCTCTCGGCGGCAACTTGCGTCATGCGGGGCCCGAACGCCGCGACGCTGATCGTGCAGCCCGGTTGTGGCTGGCGGAGTTTGAAGTCCTTGGCGTGAATGTGCCGACCGGAGAACGCGGCCCGTCTTCCCTCGAAGAGGTCGCGCAGCACCGTGACCGATTCCCTGGTCCGCTGGGCGTTGCCGCTCCAGCTGCGGTCGTGCCAGTCGCGGACGATGCGAGGGCTGGACGCTCCCAAGGCCACGTCCACGCGCCTGTTCGTCAACGTCGCGACGCTGGCCACGCCCATGGCGATGGCGACGGGGGAACGGACGCCGACGGCGAGCGGGCCGACGGTCAGCCGGGGGAGCGAGGTGCTGCTTGCGACGGCGGTGGCGAGGGCGAATGCGTCGAATGTGGCCATCTCGCCGAGCCACAGCCGCTCGAAGCCGCAGGCACTGGCCTGACGGGCGATCCCGAGTGCTTCCAGGTCGGGCCGGCCCAGCCAATACGGGAGCACCACGCCGAGCGACGGCCCCTTCACAGCTGAGCCACGTTCGCGGGGAGGCCGAGCAGGATGCGGCCGGTTGTCTCCCACATGGCCGGGCTTACCTGCAAGTGGGCGGTGGCGGTGGTCGCGTCCCGCAACCGGCGCTGCAGCGGCGAGCTTTCGTAGACCACCGATCCGCCGCCGAGGTCGTACATGGTGCGAACAACCTCCGCCGAGGTGCGGGCGGCGTGGGCCCCAGCCAGCCGCAACCCGGTGCGAAGGCCAAGTGACACTGTGTCGCCGGTTTTCGCCGCCTGCCATGCGTCGTCGATGGCGGAGTAGAAGAAGGCCCGTGCGGCTCGCAAGGCGGCCTCGGCCTGGCCCACGGCGGCCTGCGTCGTCGGCTTCTCCGCCAGCGTCTTCCGCGAGCCAGTGGTGGCCTTGTGGCCCGCGAGGTCGAGGAGGTCATCGATCGCGCCGCGAGCGTTGCCCAGCGCGGCCGCGGCGATGGACAGCGCGAAGTATCCGTAGATCGGGAACCGGTACAGCGGCGCGTCGATCAGGGGACCGTCCGCGAGCGACAGCACTCGGTGCGCGGGAACGAACACGTCCTCGGCCACGGTGTCATGGCTGCCCGTCCCGCGCAGGCCGGAGGTATGCCAGGTGTCGAGTATGCGCAGCTGCTCGGTGGGGATCGCGACCGCACGCAGTGTCGGGGCACCGTCCTTGTCGCCGCGGCCGTCGGCCAGGACACAGCCTCCGAAGAAGTAGTCCGCGTGCGTGACCCCACTGCAGAACGACCAGCGGCCGGAGACGATCACGCCCCCGTCGACGGGGCGGGCCGTCCCTCGGGGAGCCCACACTCCCGCTGCGATCGAGCGGGGGTCACCGAGGGTTTCGGCGGCACCTTCCGCAGGCAGGTACGCCGCGAGCAGGCTGCTGGTGAGAGCGATCGAGACGCACCAGCCGGTGGCGGCGTCGCCGCGCGCGATCGTCTCGGCGCATTCAAGTGAGACGGCGGGGGGAGCCTGCGCAGCGCCAAGAGTCTCGGGCGCCCCGCAGCGCATGAGCCCGGAGTCGCGGAGCGCGTCAACCAGCTCCGGTGTCAGTTGACGGCCCCGTTCGATGTCGGCGGCCGCGGCCTTGGCCTGGAGGCGGATGCGATCCGCGGCCTGCTGGAGGCTTCCTGGCTTCGGATCGGCTGCTGGAAGTGTGCGGGTCATGGCTCCCCTTCATGTGATTCAATTGCTTTACTAGTTCAGAAATTATATTGTCGCTCTGCCCGGCGGCAGTCAAGGGCGGAAGGAGGACCCGATGCAGCCCGTGCGAAGCGGAAGGCCTGTACGGAGCGGCGGATGACGTCGAGATGCTCGTCGTGGGCGCGGGCATCGGCGCCCGGAGGCGTACGGTTCGCGAGACCGGTGGGGGCGAGCGACTGCGGCTGCACGGCCCCCGCCGCCTGGCCCGTGCACTGGCCGAGCACGTCGGGCCGCACGACGATCGGCACGCGACGCGGCGCAAACGCGGGCACCCCCTGCCAGGCATGTCCTCCCCGCCATGCCGACCGGCCGACCCGTCAGGAGATCCAGCCCGACGTGGGCAGCGAACAAGCGTCGCTTGATGTCGGTGAACAGAAGCGTGTTGCACAACACTCAATCGCCGCAGTACCCAGGGAGCTGTGATGACCGGGCCGGAGAAAGACCTGCTGACAGCTGCTTTCCGTGAGGTGATGTCAGGTGTGGCCACGCCGGTGAGCGTGGTCACTGCGATGGACGACGGGCGGCCGCACGGCACCACGGTCAGTGCTTTCTCGTCGTTGTCGATGCAGCCGCCCATGGTTCTGGTCGCGCTCGACCGTCGTTCGGAGCTGTTGGGGTTGATCACGTCGTCTCTGCGGTTCGGGATCAACGTTTTGGGAGGCGGGCAATCGGCGTTGGCGCTGGCCTTCGCGCGCAAGGGGGGCGCTGGGAAGTTCGCCGGCGTGTCCTGGGAGGTGGACGGCCGCGTCCCGCGGTTGCTCGGTGCATCCGGCTGGCTGGCCTGCGAGGCCGCCGATTTCATCGGCGGGGGTGACCATGTGATCGTCCTGGGCCACGTCGTCTCGGCCGAGGCGGGCGGCGGCGCCCCCCTCACCTACCACGCCCGGGCCTTCGGTACCCACGTCGCGTCGGTGTAGCTCTGGCGCACGAAGGACGGTAGCGGGAGGTCGGCTGCACAACGCACCGGTAAGGGCGCAGCCGTACGCGCCGACGTGGAAGGCCCGGTCGCTACGGGCAACGATGTGACGACTCCCGTACGGGTGACGCCACTTGCACACGCTCCCCGTCGTGGCGCACAACGTGCAAGGCACAACCGGGCCGTAGCCGCAGACGATTCCCCGAGACCGGGTCAGGTCCCGGGGAATCGTCCACACGAGCTGCTCCGGCGACTCGTCGGGAAACGGTCCGGAGAAAAGTGCCGGGGAACGGCTGGAGAAAGTGCCCGCGGATGATGACGATGCGGTGGAGCGTGAAGCGCAGTTGCGCTCACATGCCTAACGGCCGCACGGCCGAAATCACCTTCGATGCGCGTGGCCGGATCGCAGCGATTCGCAGTTCGGCGTTGGCGACGCCGCCGATCACGTCCATGACGGCGGCGGTCAGCAGCGCCGTGACGACGTGTTCGACGGGCCTGTTGCTCAGCTGATGGTGACGACGCGGGCCCAGTGCGGCGGAGTGTCCGGGGCGTAGTCGGGGTTTTCCTCGTCCACTGCGCTCGCTGGGCGGGGGAAGAGACCGACGACGGTGCGGCAGGGTGGCTGTGCGGAGGGCCAGGGTGTCTGACCGTCCGTCAGAGCTACGATCACGTCCGGGCGGGGCCGGGAGCCGAGCGCCCGGGCGAAACCGGAGCGCAGATCCGTTCCCCCGCCGCCGATCAGTTCGATGTTCTCGGCGCGGCAGAGCGGGACGGCAAACCCGGCCGCCGCGTCGCAGGAGATCACCGACACCAGGTCGCGCCGCCCGCCCACCGCCCGCGAGATCGCCGCCACCTCCAGCAGCGCGCTGCCCAACTCGGCGTCGCTCACCGACCCTGAGGTGTCGATCACGACGCAGACCCGGGGCGGCATACGGCGCAGGCTCGGCAGCAGCACCCCGGGCACAGCGGCCGATCGGCGGGACGGACGCCGGTAGCTGTGGTCCTCGCCCACTCCCGACGCACCCGCCGCGGAGCGGACCGCCGCCCCCAGCAACTGCCGCCACGGCTGCGGTGGATGGAACGCCTCATCCGCCCACCGGCGCCATCCCTCCGGAGCGTCGCCCGGCCGGCCCTTGATCCCCTCGGCGACCCGGAAGCGGACCGCGTCCTGCTGCTGCCTGCTCAGCCGGTGTGCCCCGTCGGGCCCCAGCTCCCACGGCCGGTCCTGCCCGTCGGCACCACTTCCGCAGTCCAGCCAGGCCAGGTCCGCGGCGAGCCCGGACATCGATGCCGTCCGCAGGTACTCCTCCATCAGCAGCCCGTCGGGCAGCCGCAGCAGCGACGGCAGCACCGCCCCGGCAGGCAGGGGCAGACCGTCACCGTAGATGTCGTCGTTGATCTCGAAGTCGGCGGCGATGTTCCGCCGCAGCCTCCCCCAGCCTTCGGCCGGGGGGACCCCCATCTCGCTTCGCTCGCCGGGCCCGTGCTCCCCGTGCTCCCGCGCATACCGCTCGCCCCGCCCGTGGTGGTCCCGGAGCAGATGGGAGACCTCGTGCACCCAGACGCCCGCCAGCTCCTCCACCGGGGTGCGCGCCACGAAGCCGGGGGAGACGTAGCAGCGCCAGTGCGCGTCCACCGCCATCGTCGGCACTGAACGGTCCTCCACCACGTGCAGCGCGAAGAGCGCGCCGGCCAGGTAGGGACGGACCTTCACCGCGTGCAGCCGGGCGGCCAGCAACTTCTCCATGTCCAGCGGGAGTCCGGGCGGGCCGGCCGGCCCGCCGGAGCCGGCCGGCGGCCTCGGCGCGGTGGGCCGCACCGGGCGCGGCGGCGAGGGCCGGGGCATCGGGCGTGGCAGCGGGCGCGGCCCCGGGCGCTTCGCGGCCCCCGTCATCGGCGCGCCCCCGTCGTACGCCCGGTGTCGGCCGCCGCCGCGGCCCGCCCCACCGACTGGTCCGCCTGCCGGGCAAGACCGATCACCCCGGCCAGCCGCTCCACCGCCTCCGGCACTTCCCAGTCGTCGCGCCGCAGCGCGGCCAGCGCGGTCGCCGGGGCGACCAGCAGGTCCGGGGCGCCGGTCTCCAGCGCCCGGACCAGCACCGCCCAGCCCGCCTCCCACCGCTCCCGCTCTGGCCGCGCCCCGACGGCGGCCACCACCGCCTCCAGTGCCGCCTGCCGCAGATCGCCCCGCACCGGCAGCTCGGCGGAGGCCGGATCGGCCAGCAACGACTCCGGGTCCGGCAGTTCCATCCGGTCCAGATGGGCGAGGAGTTCGAGCCCTGGCCCGTCCCCCACCGCGCCCCTCACCAGCAGCGCCAGCACCTCCCGGGAGACGGAGGCCGCCGTGCCGAAGGCCAGCAGGGTCAACGCGGCCTCCCAGCTCCGGGGCGAGGGCCACGCACCACCGCGCCGCGTCTCGGTGCTCGGCAGCCGGTGGATCAGCGTCGGCCGGGCTTCCAGGAAACGGCACACTGCGCGCCGGGCGTAAGCCACCGCCTCCGGCAGCCGCTCCGGCACCAGCCGGGGCAGCTCCGCCCGGGGCCAGATCCCGCCCAGCCCGCGCACCACCACCTCCCGGTCGTGCACCCAGTACAGATGCACGAACCGGTTCGCCAGCGGCGGGCTCAGCTCCCACCCGTCCGCCGCCGACGCGCGCGGATTGGCGGCGGCCACGATCCGTACTCCCGACGGCAGTTGCAGCGCACCAACCCTCCGCTCCAGGACGACCCGGAGCAGCGCGGCCTGGACGGCCGGGGTGGCCGTGGAGAGTTCGTCCAGGAAAAGCAACCCCCGCCCGGCCCGAACGAGTTCCACGGCCCACTGCGGCGGCGCCATCGGCACCCCCTGCACCGTCGGGTCGTCGCCGACGATGGGCAGCCCGGAGAAGTCTGTCGGCTCGTGGACGCTGGCGATCACGGTCGTCAGCGGCAGGTTGAGGGATGCGGCGAGCTGCGTCAGGGCCGCGGTCTTGCCGATGCCCGGCTCGCCCCACAGCAGCACGGGCAGGTCGGCCGCGACAGCCAGGGTGAGCGCTTCGAGCTGCTCGTCGGGGCGCGGCTCGGTGGAGGTCGTCCGCAGCAGGGCCAGGAGGTCATCGGCGACGACGAGTTGGGTGCCGGTACCGGATGCGCCGGCGGGGGTGGGTGCGGGCGCACCGGCAGGGGTGGGTGCGGGCGCACCGACGGCCGGGACCGGGGCGGGCAGGAGGGTACTGGAGGTCATGGGCATCACCTGGGGTGGGATAAGGGAACGGAACGGGACGGCGCGTCCCGAAGGTGGTGGGGTCGTGCGGCGCGGAACGCGCAGTGCGAGCGCGGGACGTAGGTGGGGCAGCCGGTCAGACGATCGCCCGGTAATCAGGGTCAGGTCAGGTCAGGTCAGGCCGGTACGGGGCCGTGCCCGGCTGCTCCGCTTGAGGCGCATTGCGGCAGGCGTACGGCGATCGAGCCTGGGCCGGTGGCCCGGCTCCGCGTGCCCCAAGCCGGAGGCGTTCCCGCCCCCGACCGCACCGGCAGCGGGGTGCACGGCGACCAGCCCCGAGCGGAAAAGTCCGTGGTCGATGCGGCGGGCCGCAGCCGACTCCAGCTCCTCCCGGAGCGGCCCGTCGCGCAGGACCGCACCGGGACCGAGCAACCCCTCGACCACGTTCAGCGCCCCGGCGACGTCACCGTGGCCGAGCCGCTCCCGGACCGCGGGCAGTGCCTCCGGTTCGCGGTGCACCGCGTCGATCGCCCGCAGGCAGGGCAGCGCGGGCCCGCCGAGCGCCACCAGCAGCTCCTCCCGGCGCAGTTGTGCCGGGTCGTGATCGATCGCCGTCAGTGCCCCGTCCCGCAGCGCGATCCGGTGGACCTCGCCCCGGCACTCCACCCGGTGCGGGTCGCTGGGCTGGGGGGCGGAGCCGGCCGCCGGTCCCGAACCGGCCGCCGCCGCCGCCGAGGCAGCCACCGCCAATGCTGTGGCGACGAGCGGATGCAGCCGATCGGACGCGACCAGCCCGGCCCGCAGCAACTCCAGATCCGGAAGGACCCTGGCCGCCGCCTCCGGCAGCACCGGAAGCGCTGCGACCTCCTGCGGCGGCAGCGCCTCCCGGAGCGGCCGAAACGTCGGGGCATGGCTGTCGTCGGGGGCGACGAGTTCGAGCACGGCGCGGCTCCGCGTACCGAGCCGCACGGTGAAGGCCCCGCGAGGGCGACCCTCGGCTCCCAACAGCAGCTCGGCCTCGGCGGCCCACCGTGCCGACGCCCACGAGCAGTCGTGGACTGCGGACCGATCGGGCAGGTCTGGCACGTCCGGCCGGGCGAGCGTGTAGGGCCGGTCGGGCGGCGCCAGGAACGGCTCCCCGCCCGCACCGCACCGCCACGCCAGTTCGCCGCACCGCCCGGAGTCCCAGAGATGCCGGTGCAGGTCGAGCCGGAAACGCCGGTCGGGATGCGGGTGCGGATGGTGCCTCGGGGCGCCGATCCCGGACTCCTCCCACAGGGCCAGGGACATTCGCTGTCCGGCGTCCGCCCAGGCCGGCGGTGTCCGCACCACCAGCTGCAACGGCGTGGCGCCAGAACTCCGGTAACGGGCCAGGGAGATGGTCAGGCCGGGCCGGAGCCGTCCGTCGGGGACGATCCGGGGCATGTGCCAGCGGAGCAGATCCGGCGCCAGCCGACGCAGATCCGCACGAAGGCGGGTGACGAGCTCGGTGCCGTGGCGGTCGCGCACGGCGCGCAGATCGAGATCGACGTCGATCCGGGCGGCGGCGCAGGCCCCCGCCCAGTCACCGACCGCACGCCGTGCGGTCGCGGTCTCGATCATGGACGGCGGCACGGCGTACTCGCGCACGCGCTGCCACATCAACAGGTGGGCCGGAATCGTGTTCGCGAAGTGATGTGCCATCAGCACTCACCTTGCGCGAACGATTCCCCCGATCCATACGAGGAGTTGTTCTTCATCCTCCGCATCATAAGCACCGCGATGAGGATCTGTCAGTCCCCCCTCGACCGCCCATCACCCTTCCTCGACGCACGCCGCAACGCCCGGGGTAGCGCGGCGAGTACCGCCGTCGCCGCCCGCTACGGACCGTGCGGAGGGAAACGACCAGCGGCCGAGCCCGAGCACCGGCCGCAGCCCGACCTCCTCCGTCCTGTCCGTAAGCGCGACCAGGACCTGCCGGCCCCGGCGCTCCGGCAACTGCCGACTCTCGGCATCCGCAACGGCGATGGGCTCCACGTCCACAGCAACGCCGCGAGTACGTGGTCCTGTGATCCGACGGTTCCGGCCGCAAGGTCCTCGCTTCGTCCACGCAGGCGAAGACCAGTACGCTCGCTTCGGTATCGGCGGCGAGGAGCCGAGGAGAGAGCAACTCGGCGGCTGCGCCGCTTCTCAGTATCCGGTCGAAAGTGACGCACTGTCGGATCCGCGCGGCCGATGCTTCAGCCGGCCCCTCGAGTTTCTTGACGAAAACGCGCTCCCCGGCGTCGGTGGTGCCGATCCAGTTGTGGTTGCGGCCGGGTAACTTTCTGACGTCTGCTTGCCCGGCCAGAGACCCGAACCCCGTGCGGGTCAGAAGGTCCTGCACTTCGGAGTACTCGTTGAGGGTGTCGGTGGTCCCGTCCGTCACGGTTTCGCACCCCTGGCGACTGAGCGGCTGATCGAGCGGGCGGCTTCTCCCGGCTGGTCGGCGGCGGCATAGATCCGGCTCGCCAGCACCGGTTCGCCTTTTCGCAGCCGCACCAGCAGCGGCTCTTCGAGGTCGATGACAAAGTTGGTCGCACTGCCGACGGTGCAGGCCACTGCGCCGTCTTCGTCCGGGACCCTGCGCAGTCCGTATCCGTGGGTGGCACCGTGCGCGACGCGTACAGACCCGAGCACCTCGACCGGAATCGTCAACTCACGGAACGGTCCGGTGCGTAAGCGCAGATTCCTGCTGTCCAGCAGGTGAGGTGAGCGGGCGGTCATCGCGCAGAAGCCCAACGAGAGAACGAGGGAGAACACCATCCACAGGAGATGGATCACCCGGCCGGCCGGCGGAAGCATCGCGTCGATGACGAGCCCGGTGACCAGGTCCGTTCCGGCGAAGGCCCAGACGATCATCCGTACGTCCGAAGAATGGGGGATCGGCAGCCGTCCCTCGGGCAGCGTCATGGGTCTGCGAGCCGACCAGTCCCCCAAATCGCGCAGCATGGCGCCCGTCCATTGTTTCCAGGACCGGCGGGGCGCCGATCCCGCTTCGACGGATTCAGGACCGGTGTGGTCATGCATTTCTCAGGCTCCTTCCGAGCCAGAAACCGGACACTGAGGTCTTCTCGGCAACGTGACGGTTGCGGTACGTGACTGTGCGCGGGGCGGTTCGATGTCGCACGGGGTGACCTGGCGTCAGACATGAGCGAAGCCCCTGGTAGGAACGGGTCTGCGAAGATCAAGTTCCGTACAGCCAGAGGCTTCACACGTTGACCAGTATCACCTACACCGCTGTGCTCGATGTCGGCAGGGAGACCGCCGAGACCCTGGCCCGGCTCCTGCGCGAGCACCGCGAACGGCTCGGCACCCGCAAGGGCACCCGCGCCCTGGGCGTCTTCAAGCAGGGGGTTCTCGTCCTGCGGTGGTTCGTCGACGGGGCCCGGCTGGCCCAACTCGCCCGCGACAACGGGGTATCCGTCCCCACCGCCTACCGTTATCTCCACGAGGGACTGACCGTGCTCGCCGACCACGCCCCGGACCTGTCCACCGCGCTGGAGCAGGCGGCCGCCGCCGGCTACACCCACCTCAACCTGGACGGCACCGTCATTCGCACCGACCGCGTCGCCGCACCCGGCCCCAACAAGGCCGACTTGTGGTGGTCGGGAAAACACAAGCACCACGGCGGGAACGTGCAGGTCATATCCGCCCCCGACGGCTGGCCGCTCTGGGTCTCCCCGGTCCGGCCCGGCCGCGAGCACGACACGACCTGCGCCCGCACGCACGGCCTGATCGCCGCACTGGACCGGCTCGCCGCCGCCCTCGACATCCCCACCCTGACCGACCTCGGCTACGAGAACGCCGGAGACGGCTTCCGCCACCCGGTCAAGAAGCCCCAAGGCCGCGAACTCACTCTCGACCAGAAGACGTTCAACAAGGCGATCCGCGGCATCCACGGCGTGGCCGAACGTGCGAATGCCCTGCTCAAGGTCACCTTCAAGGCCCTGCGCCGGGTCAGCCTCGACCCCGGCAGCATCACCCGGATCGCCCGCGCGGCCCTCGTCCTGCTCCAGATGGAACACGGCCGCACCACGTGAACGAAGATCACAAACGGTCACGAGACGTTACCGAGAAGAGTTCACTATGCAGGTACCGGCCACAAAGGTGAGTGCTGCTGCTTTCGGCTTGCTGCCGACCAGTCCGGCCACGCCAGCCATTCCGGTGGCTCCGGCCAATCCCACGAGGGCAGGCAGGACCGCCTTCAGATGATCCGGGTTGCGTCCTCCGTGCGAGGTGGCCTTTGGCGAGTCGAAGGGGTGGGGCATGTTCATATGCGCGGCGACCGATTCAGGAAGAACTCCCGAGGTACGGAGGCCAGGAGTGCCGGAAGCGCGTAAGGCGGCATCGGTTTCCTTCCGGTACCTGCTCCAGAACACGACATCGCCCTTGCACGCCCTGACGTAGGCCAGCGTCACCTCCAGGCTGGGGAGGCTGAGCCCTCGGGCTGCCTCCGACAGGGTCGTCCCCGAATAGTTGGCGCGGCTCGCCAGTTCGCGATACGAAGGGTTGCCCACCGATCTTCGGAGCGCTCTGAGCTCGTACGCGAAGCTCTGCATTGGTCCCTCGGAAGGATCTGAGCCCGTCTCTGGTCGTCCCACCTCGGTCAACTCCCCCATTTCCTTTTTGCGTTGCCATCTGAGTTCCACGAGCACACCTCAGGCCAGCCGCGCTCGTGTTTGTCACAAGCCCTGCCGGTGGCACTCGTAAGAGAGGCTGGTCTTTGGTCGTGAAAGCGGTGATCGCTCTCAGATCCAGCCGTGCTCGCGCGCCATACGTGCCGCGGCGTGACGGTTCTCCGTCCCGAGCTTGCTCACGGCTGACGACATGTGGTTGCGGACGGTTCCCGCCGACAGCCCGACACGCTCGGCGATCTCCGCGATCGAGGAGCCATCCACCGCAAGGGCCAGCAAGTCGCCTTCGCGTGGGGTGAGCGGGCTGTCCCCCGCGCTGATGGCCTCTGCCGCCAGCTCTGATGAGATGTAACGCTTGCCGGCGTGGACCGCCCGGATGATGTCCGCCAGATCATGAGCCGATACCGTCTTTGGCAGGAACCCGCGGACACCGATCTCCAGGGCCCGCTTCAAGTACCCCGGCCGCCCATGGCTGGTGATGATCATTGTTCGGCAGTGCTGCAGTTCGTCACGGAGCGCCTCGGCGACGGCGAGGCCGTCGAGCCCCGGCATCTGCAGATCCAGGACCGCGACATCGGGTTGGAGCGCTCGCGCCATGGCCAGGGCTTCTGTGCCCGTAGAAGCCTGGGCCACCACGGTCAGATCCCCGGTGAGCCCGAGCAGGGCTGCCAGAGCGCCTGTGATGAGCTGCTCGTCGTCGGCGAGTAGGACCCGGATCCGCTTTTCATCGGTCACGATGGCGTCCTCTCCAGTGCCTGGGAAGACTCCAGGGGAAGACGGACGCACAGGGCGAATCGTCCCTCGCTCCTGGGACCTGCCTCCACAGTGCCGCCCAGTGCGGCCAGTCGCTCGGTAAGGCCGACAAGCCCGCCGCCCCCCTTCGGTGTGCTCCCTCGGTCACGGTCAACGGTCAACTCCGTCGTTCTCTGTGACTCCTCCCCGTCCTGTGGGACGGGGCTTCTCGCTATGCCGGGTTGGCGTCGCGACGGACCAGCCCGGCCCGTAGAACGTTGAGTGTCGGCGACCGCTGAGACGGTGGCGGTGCTGGCGCCATGCTGGTCTGGCTCGGCCTGCGGGCCGCCACGGAATTCGCCCCTGACCGTTTCGCGCCGGACGAGGCCAACACTCGGCTGCTGCGCCTCACGGCACCATGAAAGACGAGCCGTCCGGCCATGCCACCGTTCACGGCCCTGGGTGCTACCGACTGGTCCACCGACCCCGCTACACCGCGCTCAGACAAGACGTACGGGCCGACCTCACATCCCCGGCACATCCCCGACGTTCAGGTCTTGGGCGTCGACTACACGGCGACGAGGCGCACTCTGTCGCCGCAGAGCTTCGTCATGTCGTCGATGTCCGAGGTGAGCATGACGACCGGGCGGCGCTGCCGCAGCGCCATCTCGGCCACGGCGGCGCCGATGGCGTATTGGTGACCATGAAGCCCAGCATTGATCAGCATGGCTGAGGCGGCCTTTGCCTCCTCGTCGCCGATGTGCACGATCCGCACGCCGGACGGGACCCGGGCGAGCCGCGCCTTCTCGGTCCGACGATGCACCGCTTCGATGATGGTGAGTGCGCTGATGACCACCTCCATGCCCCGCTTGCGGGCTTCGGCGATGAGGGCGACAACGGGCTCGTGATCACTGACGAACTTCGACAGGCCCTCGCAGTCGAGAACGAGGGTGCCTTCGTGGCTCAGCTTGCGGCGGGCCACTGCCCCTCCTCGGCGAACACCTCGTCGAAGACCCGGCGTGCCCGCTCCTGCTCGTGCTCGGAGATCGGCCCCTGACGGCGTTCGTAGTCGGCCAGGTACTCATCCAGGATCTGACCGCGCAGCTCGCGCTCCACCGCTTCGGTGATGAACGCGGAGAACTCACGCTTGCCGACCCGTCGGCGGATCGCCTCCGCCGTCCCCTCGGGGAGGGAGAGGCTGACCCTGGTGGCTGGGCCTTCGCCGACGCTGTAAGGAATCTCGCTCACGGGACCGACATTATCAAACAAGTAGGAATTTGGCCTGGGCGCAGCATCCGCCGAACGACGCGAGCCGCCCACCCGTCACCTCGTGGTCTCGGTTCTGGTCTCATTCACCTACGTTCAGCCGTGTCTGGCCCGGGTCTCTCCGCTGAAGCACGCCAACCTCAACTGCCTGGGCCACTACAGCTTCGCCGCCCGCCCGCCACGCGAGGGCCTGCGCCCATTGCGTGACCCGGCGACCGTCCACCTCGACGAGGACGACGAGGGCACCGGCGAATGACGCGGCGTCAGGGCGCGTATCGGGTCGTGATCAATGAGCATCGCAGCTTCCGGGGCGGGTGCCCGTCTGGGGTGCGGGGCCCGGCGATCTGCGGCTGCGCCGTGTGGACGCGAGTGACCGGAAGCGTTGCCGCAGGCAGGCAGCGGCGGGGCCCAAGCGCCCCGGCCGCGTGCCCGCCGGGACGGTGTGTCAGACCATGGCGAGCCGGTCCACCAGCAGCTCCACCCTCGGCTCGGTGTCCTCCGGCGGCAGCCGTCCCGCCCGGGTCAGGGTCGCCAGGCCGTGCAGGGCCGCCCAGAACGTCTCGGTGAACAGCCCCGGGTGGACGCCGTCCCCGGCGACTACGCCCAGGCTCTCCAGCAGCGCGGCGAAGGCGTCCTTGAGAGGTTCCGGGGTGTCCTCCTGCGCGTACGCGAGACCGCCGTCGAGCTGGAAGATGGCGTCGTAGACCGCCGGGTTGCGTGCGGCGAAGTCGAGGTAGGCGCGCGCGAGGGCGGCGACCCGCTCGCGCGGGCCGTCCGCGGCGGCGGTCGCGGCCCGCACCGCCGCGGCCATCTCGGTGGCGCCCTGGAGGGCGACGGCGCCGATGATCTCGCGCTTGCCGCGGAAGTGGCTGTAGAGGACGGGCTGGCTGTATTCGATGCGCTCGGCGAGCCGACGGGTGGTGACCGCGTCCCAGCCCTGCTGCTCGGCGAGTTCACGGGCCGTCGCCACGATGAGGCGCTCGCGCTCCGCCCGTTCGCGCTGCTTGCGTTCCTGTACCGACATGACTCGATGCTAGCACCGCTAGACAATCAAGCGGCAGCAGTACTAGCGTTGCCTCATCACCTAGCAACACTAGATGCCAGGGGGGCATCATGTTCAACGCACTCGAGGTCGTCACCACCGTGATCGTCGGCGTGATGGTGGGGGTGGAGTTCTCCGTCGCCTTCGTCATGAACCCGATCCTCAACGCACTCCCCGAGGACAGTGGCCAACTCGGCCACGCCCACGGGGGCCGGATGCTCGGCGCCGTGATGCCGGTCTGGTACATCGGCTCGCTCGTCCTCGTCGTGGTCTGGGCCATCGCCGGATGGCACCACCACGGCACCGGCCTCGTCGTCACCGCCGGCGCGCTGCTGATGCTCAGCGTGGTCATGTCGATCCTGCTGCTCGTCCCGATCAACAACCTGAACAAGACGTGGACCCCTGACAACCGTCCCGCCGACTGGAAGCAGCAGTTGCACCGCTGGGACCGCTTCCACTACGTCCGCGTCGCCGTCATCATCGCCGCCTTCGCCCTGCTGGTCGCCGCCCTCGCCTGATACCAAAGCCGCCCCGACATGCACTGATTCGCCCCGTTATATCGACGGCTTTCACCCCGTCGGGGTGAGCCCGACAGGGCTTCGGATTACTGACCCCGCGGGCCGACGCCGCGCCGGTGGCGCACAATCCCCGCTCCCCGGGTCACAGCGGGCCACCGAACTCCCGACATCCGGGAATGCAGCTGCCGCTCAGATCCCACAACGGCGATCCCGACGAACTACGCCCCTCGATCAAGCGCGTCCGCGTGGCCCGATCAGGCTCCACACGACTCAGCAAGCTCCACGAAGCGTACGTCTGCGCCTCCGACAACAGCCCCGCCACCATGGGCATTTCGGCGGAGGCGGGTGACCTGTATGTCATCCCGACGAGCAGCAAGGCGTACGAGGTGTCCTACGGCACCGCGCACCAGCCACAGTCGGCGACCGGTGGGGACTTCTGGCTGGCCTCCGCCACGCACAGGGGCGGCGTGCCGTCCGGGGTGTCCGCGACACTCAAGAAATCCGGGCTGACCACCCTCAAGGTGTCTGCCCGTTCCGGCCCCGACAGCGGACGGGCGCGGTTCTCGTTCAGCTACCAGTCGACGGGCGGCGGCAGCTGCTCGCTGTCCACGAACTCGCTCGGGTTCCAACGTGACCTGCCCAACTCCTTCAGCGTCCACCTCCCGCCCGGCCATCCGGGCTCCAGGCCGCGTACGACCCCGAGGAACTGCTCAGCGCCTGGCGCCGGGCCTGAGCAGGGCATGGGCTCCTGTGGTTGCAGTGCAACCCGTCCGCCCCGCGGAACCCCGCGCCTCCAGTCCGGTGGCGCGGGCCTGTCACGGAGATGAGCGACCTGGTCTTCTTCCGCGCCGACGCCGAGGCCCTGCCGCCCCGGCAAGCAGATGCGGACGTATCCCGCGTCGAGGTCGATGTCTTCCCAGTGGAGCCCGAGCACCTCCCCTTGCCACAGGCCGAGCACCAGGCCGAGCACCAGGCCGACACCCGCCAAGCGCGACCACGCCGCCCAACCATCCATCGGTTCGCAGCCACATAACCCACAGAGCCGCGGCCCGAGCCCAGTTGACCTGCCACGTCGGCAACGCCCAGGCCTCGGCCTGGACCGTGGACCAGCCCTCCAACGCCGTGCGCGCGACACCCCGTCAGCCGCTCACCAGGGCCGACGAGGGCTTACGACACGAGGCGGTAGGGCACCCGAACGAGGCAGAACCCCTGGCCGTAAGGGTCAAGAGTGACGTTTTGTCAGGTTATGCACCTTTGGTTCTTGTTATCCATTTCTGATACGCATAGCGTTGCGGCAAACACCTCCGGAACGTGCGGTGTCGGGCCACCGCGGGGCATGTGTGAAGCGAACCTGAAGCACCGTCAGCAATGGTCCGCGCCACCTCTCCCCCCCCTGGGCGGCCTTCCCGCCCCTCTCGGCCGTGCCCTCCCGGGCCCGGCCGCTCGGCAATGCACCGCAGGAGGTGGCAACCCGGGCTTTCTCGGCCTGTTCGAGAAACCTGACAGACACGAGGAAGAAGACATGCGACGCATCGCGCTCGGACTCATCTCGGCTGCATGCGGCACCGTTCTGGCCGCCACACCGGCACTCGCCGACAGCCCGCACTTCCTGTTCGCAACCAACCAAGTGAACCAAACCACCGGGGCTCTCACGACCTCGTTCAAGGAGGTCGGCCTGGGAACCGGCGCTTCCAGCATCAACATCACGCTCACGGCGGACGGGACCGCTCTATACCAGTGCTTCAACAACGGCGGCAACCACCCCAAGGCAAAAAACAAGGAGACGGTGACGACCCAGCTGATCGCCTCCGGCACCTTCCGCGTGCGCAACGGGCAGACCACCGGGAGCCTGACCGTGGGCCCGCCCGGACCGGGTGACTTCAGCTGCCCGTCGGGACAGACGCTGTTCCTGGAGAAGGTGACCTACACCAACACCTTCGTCTTCGATCAGGCCGGCACCATGAAGCACGCCACGCCCGACCCGATCGGGACCGGTACGATCCACGTCCCAGTCTGACCGGCTGCGACACCAGCCCTTCGTCCAGCACCACGCGCGAGGGCACGAGCGCCCGTGCCGCCGAAGCCGTATCCGCCACTCAGCCGCGGCGGGAACACAGCGGTCTGGTGATCACACTCGCCGGCGGTCGCCACGAAGAACGACGGCAACCCTGACGGCAACGACGGCACACACAGACCGGCGATCACCACCGCCGGCCATCAACCCGGAGGGCGCACTCGCCGCCCGACACCCTGCCTGATCCTACGGATCAGAAGGTTGCACCGGCGGAGACGGCCTGGCCTCGTGCCAGGCCGTCTCCGTCTCCGTCTCATCCAGCGAGTTCACCGCCGTTCAGGCGGGTTCATCAGCAGAGACCGTCCCGGCAGTCACCCGCCTACGAACGCGGGTGAACGGCCATGGCCCGGAAGGCCCGCTCGTCGACACTTCCGGGGCCGCCGGCCCATCGTCACCCGATGAGCCGGCCCCAGAGGACAAGGAAGGGCAGGTCAGGCCCGATAGGCCAGGTTCGCCATCATCCCGGCCTCGCCGTGGTACGCGTTGTGGCAATGCAGCATCCACTGACCCGGGTTGTCAGCGTCGAAGAAGACGGACAGCTTCTTCTTGGGCAGCACGATCGCGGTGTCCTTGCGCGGCCCGGAATCGCCGATCCGGTACGTGTGGCCGTGCAGGTGCATCGGATGCCACATGTCGGTGTCGTTGACGAAGTCGAGCCGCACCCGCTGCCCCTCCCGGACGACGATCGGTTGCGCCTCGGGATCCTTCATGTCGAACGGAACGCCGTTGATGGCCCAGTTGTACATCATCATGTTGCCGGTCAGCTTGATCTGGTGCGTGACGTCGGTCTTGGCGGACTTCAGGCGCACGTCGTCGGCGGCGCGCAGCTGGGACGCCGTCATGATCATGCCGTCGAGTTCCTTCGGGCGGACGGTCGCGGAGGGCTTGCTCCCCGAGCCTGTACGCACCAGGGCCAGGCCATTCGCGTTCTTGCCCTCGGCCAGGGCGACGAGCGGGAAGACCCCGTCGCCGAGGGTGACGATGACGTCATACCGCTCTCCCATGCCGACCAGCAGGGCGTCGACTTCCTGGTGTTGGACCGGAAAGCCGTCGGTGTGGGTGATCGTCAGCTTGTGACCGCCGAGGGCGACCCGGTAGGCGGTGTCCGAGCCGGCGTTGATGATCCGCAGCCGCACCTTTGTGCCGGGCTTGCCGCTGTAGACGTCCGGGTCGGTCGCCACGCGGCCGTTGATCAGGTGATGCGGGTACTTCACGTCGCCGGCGTCGCCGCCGAGCAGCTTGCTGGTGGCACCCATGAGCATGAACTTCTTCCCCATGCCGCCCGACGAGGCGGAGGCCGAGGGGGACGCGGAGCCCCTGTCCATCCCACCCATGCCACCCATGTCACCCATGCTGTCGCCAGAGCTGCTGGGGCTGGTGCTCATATCCTTGCCGCTCATGTCCATGCCGCTCATGCCGGCCATGCCCCGCTTGAGCTCGGCGAAGACGTCGTCGGGGGTGCCGGTGACACCGTCGACCCAGTCATCGAGCAGGACGACCCACTCGTCGTCATAGGCGAGGGTTTCCTTGGGGTCCTCGACGATCAGCGGGGCGTACAGGCCCCGGTCGAGCTGGACGCCGACGTGCGGGTGGAAGAAGTACGTGCCCGGGGCGTCGGCGATGAACTTGTAGGTGAAGGTGGAGCCGGCCCGGACGGCGGTCTGGGTGGCGGGCGGTACGCCGTCCATGTCGTTGCGCAGGGCGATGCCGTGCCAGTGAATCGACGTGGTGGTCTTGTCCGGGAGCTGGTTGGACAGCTCGGCGACCAGGGTGTCGCCGACGGACAGCCGCACCTCCTTGCCCGGCGTTCGGCCGTCGAAGGCCCAGGTCTTGGGCGTGACACCGCCGCCCAGGTCGATCATGGCAGGCGCCGCGGTGAGGCTGAGCTTCTGCTGCCGTCCGGTGCTGGTCCGCTTCTTCTCGGCGGCGGCGACCGCCGAGCCGGACGGGCTGACCAGGGCGCCGGAGCCACCGGAGCCGCTGCCGCCGGAGCCGCTACCGCAGGCGGCGAGCGCGCCGGCGCCGACGGCTCCGAGTCCGGCGAGCAGGACGGAGCGGCGGTTGATGCTGTTCATTTTTCGTTGTCCTCTGCTGTGCAACTGCGGATGTGGGCGCGGAGGCACGGCGCATCGAGCGCCGTCCCGCGCGGCCTAAATGCGCAGCTGGGAGAGGACGGACAGATCGGGCGGAGCTCGGCTCACCACGGCGCCGGGCGCATGTCCGGACAGCGCCTGCGAGAGGTTCACCGGTGAGGGAAACCCGCTGTGATCCGGTACGACGAGTTGCACCGAGCCGACGCTCGCCGCGCTGCAGTGCTGCATGCCGGCGCCCGCGCACATACCGCCGTCGAGACCGTGCGTCGAGGAGCCCGAGACGGACGGTTCCGCCGCGTCGGGCATGACGTGCACGGCGTTGACGTTGACTGTGGTGGGCATGGCGGCATGCGCCATGCCCGGCATCGGGGGAACCCCGGTCGTGGACACCTCATGATGGACGAGCACGGCCAGCGCGGCGCACAGGGTGACGATCACCCCGTACGCCCAGCGGACGGCAGTGCCGCCGCCGCTGCGCCCTGCTCGCATCGCCATGAGATCACCTGTGCCGTGCCCGCGGATCAGTGCTTTCGCATCTTACCCCCAGGGGGTACGGATGGCCTGGCTCCCTGACATGGCCGGCCAACCCGAAGAGCGGAGCCCGGCGGCCCGCGACCTCGTCATCGCGCTGGCCGGCCGCGCGCTGACCGGCCCCCAGCCGGGCACGCCGCCCGTCGCCGCGCACCACCTGTCCTGGCACACCCGGCAGGTGGTGCGCGGCGCTCCGCGCCCTGCCACAGTGACCTGAGCGCACCTGAACGCACCTGAGCACTGTGCGGCGGGTGTGACGCAGGTCATGGGAAGTAGGTGCGGGGTGCCGGACAGCTCATTGAGGTGAGCATCCATCTGCGTACCCGGGTACGGGCCGGGGAATCGAGCGCGTTCGCCGAGCTCTTCGACAGCTACGCGCGCGCTGTCTACAACCATGCCTTCCGGCTGACCGCCGACTGGTCGACGGCCGAGGACGTGATGGCCGCGACCTTCCTGGAGGCATGGCGGCTGCGCGACCGGGTCGACCCCGAGGGCGGTTCGCTGCGGCCCTGGCTGCTGGGCATCGCCACCAACACCGCCCGCAACCAGTACCGGACCAACCGGCGCTATCGGCAAGCCGCCCATGCCGCCGCGTCGGCCGAACTGTCGGTGCCCGACCACGCCGAGGACGTGGCCGCCCGCGTCGACGACCGGCGCCGCCTCGCCACCGCCCTCACCGCGCTCGCGGCGCTGCGCCGCCCCGAGCGGGAGGTCATCGCGCTGTGTCTGGGTGAGGGCCTGGACTACGAGGCGGCGGCGGAGGCACTGGGCATCCCGGTCGGCACGGTCGCCTCCCGCCTCTCCCGGGCCCGCAAGAAGCTGCGCGCCCTCACCGAACCCGAACCCGAACCCTCACGCGAAGAACCCGGACCGCCGCTCAAAAAAATTCGCGGAAAACGGGAAGGCATCCGCCCCAACCGACAGATAACAGGTGATCGCACACACGTGATCCGGCCCGCACAGGAAGGAAACCGATGAACGCGAACACGTCCCGGCAGAGTTCCGTCGACTCGGACGAGAGCGCACAGCTCGTGTCCCAGATGTCCTGGACACCACGCGACCTGCCGACGGGCCGTCACCAGTTCCACAAGGAGCGCCTGATGGCCCAGATTCACCAGATCCAGCAGGACGAGCGCACGGCGGCCTCCGAGTCGGCGGCCCCGGCACGGACCCGCCGCCTCCGACTGCCCCGCCCGGCGATCGCGCTGCCCGCGCTGGCGGCCGCCCTGGCCGCAGCGGTCGTCGCCGGAGTGACGATGAACGACAGCGGCGGAGTCAGGGTCAGCGGCGTCGCCACCGGACCGGCCCTGACCACCCACATCGGTGCCGCGTCCGCCAAGGGCGTCCCCCAGTTGCTCGACCAGATCTCACTGGCGGCGGCCGAGGCCGAGGGGACCCGCCCGGCCGTCAAGCCCGGCCAGTACGTCTACATCGAGTCCCAGTCGGCCGACACCTTCCTGAAGACGGTCGACGACAAGACCAGCCTCGCCAGCCACACGCTGCACCGCCGCCAGGTGTGGTACTCCCCCGACGGCACCAAGGGCTGGCTGATCGACCCCGCCGTCAACCGGAGCTCCGGGGGAGAGACCCTGAGCCTGCCCGACGAGCAGGGCAACACCCCGGTCGGCGGCCTGAACCACCCCACCTACGACTACCTGACCACACTGACCACCGACCCCGACCAGCTCCTGGCCACGATCTACAAGGAGACCAAGGGCCACGGCAACTCCCCCGACCAGGAGGCGTTCACCACCATCGGCGACCTGCTCGTCGAGAGCTACCCGCCGGCGGACCTCTACCCGGCCCTGTTCAAGACCGCGGCCAAGATCCCCGGTGTCGTCGTCGTCCAGGACGCGGTGGACGCGGTGGGCCGGCACGGAATCGCGGTGGCCCGGCTGGACGAGACCAGCGGTCAGCGCGAGGAATGGATCTTCGACGAGAAGACCCATGGCTTCCTGGGCGAGCGCTCGGTCCAGGTGAAGCGGAACACCGGCACGGACGCCCTGATCACCCCCGGCACCGTGACGTTCACCAGCGCCATCGTCAAGCGGGCCATCGTCGACGGCATCAAGCAGACCCCGTCAGCCACCGGCTGACGCACCGCCTCCGGACGGCGCGAGACCGGTGCGGTGGGCCAGGATCACCAGTCGTACGCGGTCACCGGTCACGGCACCGCGGTGTGGTCAGCCGGCGCACCACATGGGTCTTGGCCGTCCCGGAGGGCTTCCCCGGCGCCCCGGAGGGGAGCCAGGTCCCGGTTCAGCCGATCTTGACGGTCTTCGACACCGTGACCTGGTCGATGTCGGTGGTGCGGACCGTGGCCTTCATCGTCCAGGTGCCCGCCACCGGCAGGGTGACGCCGTCCGCCCCCCAGTAGCCGCCCCTGTCCGTCAGCTCCGCGTCGATCGGGCCGATCTGCTGGGCTTCCAGGGTGAAGGTGAGGCGCAGTTCGGGCACGGTCGCGAGGCCGCCGTCGGGGCCGAAGATCACGGCCTGCACCGAGTTCTCGCCCACCCGGCCCGACGTCAGCTCGATCTGCACCTTGCCGTGCCCGCCCGGCGTACCCACGTCGAACGGGATCACCGTCGTCGTCACCCGGGACTCCCCGGAGGCCGCGGTGGCGGAGGCCGCGGCGGCCTCGGTGGCCGCCCGGCCCGGCTGGGTACCGGTGAGCAGGGTGGTGATCACGAGCACGACGATCCCGACAGTGACCTCGACCAGCACCGAGCGCCGCAACGACCGCCGGTACCGGTCGGCCTCGTCGGAGGACCCCTGATCCGGTACGCGGTCGTCCGGTACGCCGTCGTCCGGTACGCCGTCGTCCGGCACTCCGTCGGGCCCCTCGGCTCGTACGTCGGTGGGGGCAGCCGACGCTCCCACCCTCTCCGGCACCCGCTCCACCACCACCGCCACAGCCGTCCGCTCCTCCTCCGCCGCGAGCATCAGCCGCCCGGTCCAGCGTCGCGAGACCCCCGCCCCCGCCAGCAGCACCAGCACCGCCGCCAGCTTGGCGACGAGGAGGTGGCCGTACGACGTCGAGGTCAGGGCGTCCCAGGAGCCGAGGCCGCGCCAGGACTGGTAGACGCCGGTGACGACCAGGACGGCGACCGAGGCGAGGGCGAGGCGGGAGAAACGGTTGACGGTGGCCGCGGGAAGCGGCTCGGCCGACCGGTACAGCGCGGTGAGCAGGGCCACCAGGCCGCCCAGCCAGACCGCCATCGACAGCAGGTGCAGTACGGCGGAGACCATCGCCACCGGGACCTGGATCCCGGCGGACGCGTGCTCGGCGGCGGCCCAGGTGATGGCGAGGGAGACGGTGAGCAGTCCGCCGAGTGCGAGGACGGCCCGCCCCCGCACGGACTGCCGTACCGGATAGAACGCCGCCGCCCCCAGCAGCATCAGCCGCGCCAGCAGGGCCAGCCCCGGCCTGCTGGTCAGGGTCTCGCTGAGGACGGACGGGTCGAAGGCGTCCGCCGGAGAGCTGCCGCGCTCGTACGGTCCGCGCAGGAGCAGCAGCGCGACCGTGGACAGGACCAGGGTCCACCAGCCGGTGAGGAGCAGTCGCCGCACCGCGCCCGGGAAACCGCAGACCAGAACGAAGGTGGCCGCGCCGATGAGGAGGGCCAGGCCGCCGTACGCGACGTAGCGGGCGGCGTCGTAGAGCGTGCCGGCGGCGGTGTCCCCGGCGGGGTCGACGGGGACGGGTGGGGCGGTCGCGGAGGGTTTGCCGATGGAGAAGGTGAAGGCGCCGGAGATCGGGTGGCTGTCCGCCGAGACGACCCGCCAGGCCACCGTGAAGGTACCGGTGGCCAGGCCCTTCGGCAGGGTCACGCGGGCGGTGTCGGAACGGTCACCCGCGTGCCCCGGATCGCCGGTGTGGACACGCCGGTTGTCCGGGTCGAGCACGCGGAAGGAGTCGTCGAGGAGCCCGATGGACTCGCTGAAGGTCAGGGTGACCTGGGTGGGCGCCGTCTTCAGGACACTGCCGTCCTGCGGATCGGTGCCGATCAGCGCGGCGTGGGCGGACGCGCCGCCTACGCCGCCGAAGAGCACCAGGACCAATGCCGTGCCCAGCAGGGCAAGCCCCCGGGCGATCCGCCGTCGCTCCCGCTGTCCGCCACCACGTCCGCTCACACGCCGTCTCCGTCGTCTCCGTATTTCCAGCGTCTCCGCATTTTCCAGCGTCTCCGCGTTTCCAGAGTCACGGATACGTACGGACGAATCCGGCGCCGTGCTCACTCCGCCGGCAAGGAGCCCCCCGCAAAGGCCGCCTTCCGCGTCAGGAAGGCCAGTCGCGCGCGCTTCTCGGGCAAGTAGACCTCGGGCAGGTCGATTTCGGGAAGCACGATCTGCGGGCCCGGTACGAAGCCCTGCCGGACCAGGCGCGCGATCGCCTTCGCGTTGCGCGCGTCGGGTTCGACCACGACCCTCCGCCGGTCCAGGCCGATCAGCACATAGGTGGTGAAAGCGGTCAGCAGGGCGGACGACCAGCCCGGCCGCCCGCCATCCGGCCCCGCGGGAGCGATCAGCAGATGGACGCCGATGTCACCGGGCTCGACGTCGTAGCACTCGCTGACCCGGTCGGCCTCGGGCTCGTACGTCTGGAAGAGCGCGGCGGGCTCGCCGTCCTTGACCGCGAGGAACGCGTGGTGGGTGTCGAGCGAGTCCAGATGGGCGTAGGTGTCGAGGACTTGCTCCTTCGTCAGCCCGTTCATGCCCCAGAACACCGCGCTCTCCTCGCTCACCCAGCCGTGGATGACGTCCAGGTCGGCGTGCGGGTCGACGGGCAGGATGCGGACGGTGCCGAAGCCGTCGAACTTCTGCTCGTGGACGGCCTCGCGATCGGCGGCGTACGGCTCAGTGGTCCTTACGTTGGTCATGGCTCTCCTCTTTCTCGGTCGTCTCGCTGGTCAGTCGGCTCCAGTCGGTGATCACCGGGGCCAGTTCTCCCTTGAGCCACAAGGGGAGTTGGTCGCGGTGGTGGGCCGAGCCCGGGATGCCCGAGGCGCCGAACGGCACCACCCAGAGGCTGTTGTCACGGTCGGCGAGGTCCCAGACATAACGGGCGGCCGGGCCGCGCGCGCTCAGGTCGGTGAGGCCGGGGACCGCCGAGGTGCACAGCACGCAGTCATGATCGCCGGAGAGACCCGGTTCACCCGGTTCGTCATACGACGTCGGGGTCGAGGGCGAGGTCGAGGGCGAGGTCGAGGACGAGGTGAGCGCGCGCCAGGGGGCGAGGCGGTGGGTGTCACCCCAGACGCCGAGCGGCCGCGCGGCCGCCTCCTCGACGGCTTCTCGGACGAGGGCGGCGCGGTCGATGCCGTACAACTCCTCGGCCCTCAGCAGGTTTTCGAGGGCGAAGCCGATCCGGGGGAGCAGCGCGAGCCAGGGGCGGAAGATCTCGGGGTACGCGGGCGGGTCGGCCAGCGCCGCGAAGGCCGGGTGGGCGGCCAGCCGCCGTACGACCCCGCCGCGCACCGCGGAGTACGCGGCCGCCGCCATGCTGTCGGCCGTCATCCGGCGGTCCCAGCTCAGCAGCCCGTCGCGCAGGCCCGTCGCCTCCAGGCTCAGTCCGTCGAGGGCGGCGAGGCGGTCCAACAGCGGTGCGGCCGAGGCGAGATGGGTGTCCATGTGGATGTCCGCCATCTCCCCGGCCGACCACGCGTGCTGTCGCTCCAGAAGGTGGCGGATGCGCGTGGCACGGTGCGGCGGGGCGAATTCGACGCCGAGCGGGGTGGCCGGGCCGCGCTGGTTCGCCATCACGGCCACGCCGTCCTCGACCGACCCGTACGGCATCTCGTGCCAGCCCCGCCACTCGTGCCCCGGTTCCCAGGCCGCGACGATCCGGGTGCGGTTGTCCACGCCGCGGACCGGGACCCGGCCCGCGACCCGGTGCAGCACGCCGCCCTCGGTGTCGGCGGCCTGGACGACGTTCACGGGCTCGGCCCAGCGGTCGAACGCCCGGTCCACGTCGGCGACTTCGCGGGCCCGGAGGAGGGGGAGGAGGGCGCTGAAACCGAGGTCTTCGGTGACGCGGGGCGGATAGCGAAGGCTGAGGGGACCGACCCCCTCGACCCCCTCGATCTCCCCAATCTCCCCAATCTCCCCGATCCCCTCGGTTCCGCCTACGACGACCGGTCCGCGCGCGGTCTCGATGACCTCGACCTCGACCGGGTCACCGCCCGCCACCTCGACCGTCTCCACGTGCCGGGTCACCGGCCGCCACTGCCCGTCCGGGTCCAGCGCCTCCAGGGCCCCCGGCTCCCCCAGTGCCCCGGGCTCCCCCGGCACCTCCGGCCCGACTCTCCGCAACCGCTCCCGGTACAGGTCCTGGTAGTCGGCCATCGCGTTGGTGATGGCCCAGGCGACGGTGCCCGTGTGGGCGAAGTGGGCGATGCCCGGAATGCCGGGGACGGCGAGGCCGACGACGTCGAACTCGGGGCAGGAAAGGTGAATCTGCTGGTAGACGCCGGGATCCTCGATGAAGCGGTGGGGGTCGCCCGCGATGACCGCCTGCCCGGTGACGGTCCGCTCGCCGGTCACGAGCCAGCCGTTGCTGCCCGAGGTGCCGGGCCCGTCGGTGGCGAAGAGCCCCACGGCTAGAGGCCCCATCCGGCGGACGGCCTCCTCTCTCCACAGCTTGGCGGGGAAACCGGCGAAGAGGATGTGCGTACCGAGCCAGACGCCGAGCGGGGTCCAGGGCTCCCAGCGCCCCGGGGTGAGCCCTGTGTGCGCGAACTCCGGCGCACTCCGGGCGCCTTCGGCCAGCCCGTCGTTGACCCCGTCGACGTACGCGACGACCCAGTCGGCGGTCTCCGGGTCCCGTCTCTCCAGGGCCGCGAAGCAGCGTCTCGCGGTGTCGTCGAGCCGTGCCCGGCGTGCGAACCGGTCCCAGCCGACGGCCTCGGCGCCGAGGAACGCGGCCGACGTGCCCTGCGAGCGATGGCGTTCGACCTCCAGCTGCCAGGCGCGGTCGACGGCGGTGGTACGGCCCTGGGCACGGGCGAGTTCGCGGGCGTTCCCGGCGCGCAGGTGGGGGATCCCCCAAGGGTCACGGTAGAGCTCGGCGGTCACGATCCATCCCCACTCTTATCAGGTTAGGCTAACCTAACCTATATTGGGCGAATCGTACGCGAGGAGTGGAGAGGCGATGGGCCAGGGCGGCGGGACCCGGGGACACCATCGAGGCGACGGTCCACGGCAGCGCGTTCACGGAGCCGGACCCGGCCCCGTCGCATGTCTTCGCCGTCGGCGACCCTGCTTCCCTGCCCGCCCTCAACTCCCTCCTGGACGCGGTGAGGTCGGCCCCGGCGACGATCTGGTTCAAAACGGACGACGGCATGGACGGGCTCCCGCTCCGTACCGTACGGCCCCCTCGCGCCACGACCTGCGCCCGGTCTTCCGCCTCGGCAAGGGCGTCCACCTGGTCGCCGAGATCAAGGCAACACTCCC
The DNA here is from genome assembly GCF_045040035.1 of Streptomyces sp. NBC_01384. Lineage (NCBI taxonomy): Bacteria > Bacillati > Actinomycetota > Actinomycetes > Kitasatosporales > Streptomycetaceae > Streptomyces > Streptomyces sp. NBC_01384. The sequence goes on along the minus strand of NZ_CP109559.1, from coordinate 5,020,062 downwards.
CGGCCTCCTGAAGGACCAGACCGCCCCGTACGCCTGGATCGCCTGCGACACCACCACGACCCGCGCCCTGATGACGTACGTCCGCAAGGAACTCGCTTTCCCGAGGCAGCGGGTGAACGCCCTGGGGTACTGGCGCACCGCCTGAGCCCCTATCTGGTCCCCTTACTGTTCGGAGAGGCGTCGCGCACGCTCACGCGGGATCATCGAGGCATGGACGTCAGTCTTCACATCGCCCAGGATCCCGACGCCGACGAACTGCTCAGCCGCAGTCCCCTTGCCGCCCTGACCGGGATGCTGCTGGACCAGCAGGTACCGATGGAGTGGGCGTTCAAGGGACCGCGGACGATCGCCGAGCGCATGGGCACGGACGACCTGGACGCGCACGAGATCGACGCGTACGACCCGGAGAAGTTCGCCGCGCTGCTGTCGGCGAAGCCGGCCGTGCACCGCTATCCGGGGTCGATGGCCAAGCGGATCCAGCAGCTGTGCCAGTACCTCGTGGAGCACTACGACGGGGACGCCGCGGCGGTCTGGAAAGGCGTCCGAACCGGCGAGGAGCTCCTGCAACGGCTCAAGGACCTGCCCGGCTTCGGCGCCCAGAAGGCCCAGATCTTCCTGGCCCTCCTCGGCAAGCAGTTCGGCGTGCGGCCCAAGGGCTGGCGCGAGGCCGCGGGGCCGTACGGCGAGCCGAAGTCCTTCCGCTCCGTCGCGGACATCACCGGCCCGGAGTCCCTGGCGAAGGTCCGGGCCCACAAACAGGAAATGAAGGCCAGGGCAAGGGCCTCCGACAAGTAACCCCCGAGTCCCAAGTCCCGATCCCCAAATCCCCCGTCCCCCGTCCCCGGACGTCCTGGGTCCGTCGGATGGCCCACCCCGCTGGCAGCCCACCCCCGCCCGGCCGAAGCATGAAGCATGACCGAGGCACCGAACGGCTCCCCCAGGGGCCCGCGATACGACGACCGCCAGGCCCACAACCGTGAGCCGAGCGCCGCCCCCGAAGGCCCCCTGCACCTCATCGCCCGCAGCGCCTGGCAGGCAGTCCTGATCGCCGGTATCGCGGCCCTGGCGCTGGGCGTGATGGTGCTGGCCTGGCCGGGCGCCTCCCTGCGCGTCGCGGGGGTGCTCTTCGGGCTCTACCTGCTCTTCAGCGGCGTACTGCAGCTCGTCGCCGCGTTCGGCACCCACGCGGCGACCTCGCTGCGCGTCATGGCCTTCATCAGCGGCGCCCTCTCGATCCTGCTCGGCCTGTTCTGCTTCCGCGGCGCGATGGAGTCGATCCTGCTGCTCGCCCTGTGGATCGGCATCAGCTGGCTCTTCCGCGGCATCACCCAGTCCCTGGCCGCCGCGTCCGACCCGAGCGTGCCGGCCCGCGGCTGGCAGGTCTTCCTCGGGATCGTCAGCTGCTTGGCCGGGATCGTCCTGATCGTGTCCCCGTTCGCGTCGGTCGCCGTCCTCACCCTCGTGGGCGGCTGCTGGCTCCTCGCGGTGGGCGTCACCGAGATCATCACGGCGTTCGTGATCCGCAGTCGCGCCAAGCACGTCCCGCGCATCCTCTGACGGCCACCACGAGCCACGTCGTACGTCAACTCCGCGCCCCGCCCATACGCCATAAGGGCGGATCTCCCCGCCGACCCGATGAACCACCCACCCCAGATGGGGACACGACCTCCTATGAGCCCCACTCCGCTCCGCCCACGCCGGCCGCGCAAGCCGCACCGGCACGCGTGGATGCGGATTCTGGCGCTTCTCGTCGTCACGGTCCTCGCGGTGGGCACGCACGTCGAGGCGCTCTCCGGGGCCTCCGTCGCCGCCTCCGCCTCCGCCGAATCGGGCGGCGGCTGCGAGCACGACGCACTCGACACGCCCATGCGACCGCCCGCCCGACCGGAACACGGCCCGCTCACCGCGCTGCGCCCCGCTCCCGGCCGCCCGGAGCCGGAGCCCCGCCCCCGCCACGTGCGGCCGTCGGACCCCCGCACCCCGCACGCCCTGCGCTCAGTGGTCCTGCGCTGCTGACAGGCCCGGCCTCCGGACCGTCACCCACCAGCGACTCAGCGAACCAGCGAACGCAAGGACAACAGCCATGCCCAACGACCCGTACGCGGTCCTGCGCGCCCTTCTGCGCGCGGAAGCCGTACGCAACACGCCCAAGCCGAAACCCGAACTCAGGCCCGGGCCGGACGACCGGCAGGTGCGGACACCCCCACCGAAGGAGCGCGGAAACAACTAGGAAGAACGGCAACGAACAGCCAAGGCGACCGCCCCCTCGAATGCGGGGCGGTCGCCCGCCCCGCTCCGCCCCACTCCGCTCCACCCCACTCCGCGCCGACTACCGTCTGCGCCGGGCCGTCCCGAAGAGGGAGCGGGTGAACTCCCGCCCAATCTGCGTACCCACCGACCGCGCCAGGGGCTTGAAGATGACACTGCCGACGACCTGCTCGAAGACCGAGGGCTCACGGTCGACCGCCTCCGCGTAACGCCCGTACAGCGGGGACACCCGCACCGCCCGGTCGAGGGCGGCCGCGTCGACGGGGCCCATCAGGGACTGCGGGGCCCGCAGCCGTGCCCTTCTGGTCGGCGTGGTGGAAGATCAGGCCGAGCGACTGCTCCTGGGTCTGGTTGAGCTGGAGCACCTTGGACAGCAGCACCGGGCCGAAACTGGTGATCGTCGCCCGTACGGGGATGCCGTGGCCCATTCCGCCGAGCGCGTAGAACTCGGCCGGGCGGCCGGTCGGCGTCCACTCCTGGTGGACCTCCTGGGCGCGCCCGAGCACTCGGTCGTTCGACACGCCCGGGGCCGAGGTCCCCGACACATCACCCTTGATGTCGGCGAGGAACACCGGCACGCCCTGGGCCGACAGCTGCTCGGCGATCAGCTGGAGTGTCTTGGTCTTGCCGGTGTCCGTCGCGCCGGCGACCAGGCCGTGCCGTGCCGTGCCGTGCCGTGCCGTGCCGTGCCGTGCCGGTTGAGCATGGGCGACGGGATACGGATCTGCGCGTCCGGCAGGCACCGCCCGTCCCAGAACCGCGCGCCCAGGTCGAGAGCGGGGCCGGAGAAGGCGTACCCGGAGGCGATCTCCAGAACCTCCTGGGGCAGTGCGCCTCCCCGGGGACGGGGATCGGCGGCCGGGGCCGTCCGGGAATCCGCGGCCGGAGGCACGGTCTCGCTGTCGCTCATATCAGGCCCCTGTTCCTGATTTGCAACGATTTGCGGCGTCTTTTCCGGCGTCGTACTCCGCCGCCTGGGCTGCGCCCGGAAGGTCCGGGCCGGTAGGCTTTCCGTGTGATCTTCAAGCGCATCGGAAACGGCCGGCCGTACCCCGACCACGGCCGGGAAAGCACCCGGCAGTGGGCGGACGTCGCGCCGCGCCCGGTCCGCCTCGATCAGCTCGTGACGACCAAGGGCCAACTGGACCTGGAGACCCTCCTCGCCGAGGACTCCACCTTCTACGGCGACCTCTTCGCGCACGTCGTGAAATGGCAGGGCGACCTGTACCTCGAGGACGGCCTGCACCGCGCCGTCCGCGCCGCGCTGCAACAGCGCCAGGTGCTCCACGCGCGCGTGCTCGAACTCGGCTGAGACCCGGGACACCGGACACGAGCGCCGGGATCTCTCCCCATTGACCCTTTTGGGTTGTACTGAGCCCCGGTCAATGATCATTTAGTAGGCATAGCCGCCGCGGCACACTACGCTGCGCCCATGAGCATGCTCACTCCCCCTGGCATGGGCGGCCAGTATCGAATCACGGGGGACAAGTACCCACGGATGCGCCGGCCCCGGGGGCGCCGCAGGCTCGTGTTCCTGGTGGTCGCCTCCGTCACCGCGCTAGGGCTGATCGGGTGGGGAACCCTGCAGCTCATCGACGTCTTCACAGGCGGCAGCGGCAAGGCCACGGCGGCCGGCCCCAAGGCGGACTGCACGTCCAAGGCCAGTCCGTCGGCCAAGGCGTCCGCGGCGTCCGCGGCATCCGCCTCCGAGGCGCTGCCCAGGCCCGGTCAGATCACGGTCAACGTCCTGAACGCCACGCCCCGCAGCGGGCTCGCCAAGGAAACCGCGGACGAGCTGCAGAAGCGCGGGTTCCGCATCGGCGACGTGGGCAACGCGACGGACGCGTACGACAAGAAGGTCCCCGGCGCCGCGGTACTGCTCGGCGCGAAGACGGCCGTCCAGGCCGCGCTGCCGGTGCTGGGCACGCAGCTGACCGGCGCCGAGGTGAAGACGGACGGCCGCGGTCAGGCCGACCAGGTCGACCTGATCATCGGCACCGGCTTCAAGAACCTGACGAAGAAGGAAGACGCCGACAAGGCGCTGGCCGTCCTGGCCCAGCCCCGGCCGACGGCTTCCGCGTCGCCGAAAAGCTGCTGAGAGCCGCGCCGAGCCCGTACGACCGCTGAAGGTCCCGCAGGAGATGCGGGACCCTGAGCGGGCCCTGGGCGGAATCTCGACGCTGTTGGCGCATCCGCCGCGGCCGGGTAGCTGGCCGCGGGAATGTGACACTCGCCGCGCAAGTGTCACATTCTCCGGGCCACACACCGGTGCCCCCGGGGGCACCGGCCGGACCGCCCACCACGCCGACCGGTATACACCGACAGCGCCGGAATCTCGTGCGGGGCCCTACTCGGCCGCGCCGTACATCCGGTCCCCCGCGTCCCCGAGGCCCGGGACGATGTAGCCGTGCTCGTTGAGCCGCTCGTCGACCGACGCGGTCACGACCGTCACCGGCGTGCCCGCGAGCTCGCGCTCCATGACCTCGACGCCCTCCGGGGCGGCGAGGAGCACCACGGCGGTGACGTCGTCGGCGCCGCGCTTGATGAGCTCCTGGATCGCCGCGACGAGGGTGCCGCCGGTGGCCAGCATCGGGTCGAGGACGTACACCTGGCGCCCGGAGAGGTCGTCCGGCATACGGGTGGCGTACGTGGACGCCTGGAGCGTCTCCTCGTCGCGCACCATGCCCAGGAAGCCCACCTCGGCGGTCGGCAGCAGCCGCACCATGCCGTCGAGCATGCCGAGGCCCGCGCGCAGGATCGGCACGACGAGGGGGCGCGGGTAGGACAGCTTGACGCCCGTGGTGGAGGCGACCGGGGTCACGACGTCGACCTGCTCGGTGCGCACGTCCCGGGTGGCCTCGTACGCGAGCAGGGTGACCAGCTCGTCGGCGAGCCGCCGGAAGGTCGCGGAGTCGGTGCGCCGGTCGCGCAGGGTGGTGAGCTTATGGGCGACCAGAGGGTGGTCGACGACGTGGAGACGCATGCCCATAACAGTAACCGTGCCCCCGTGTCCCTCGTGCTGGCATCAAACCGCCCGTCAGAGGGAAAGTGGGAGGGACGGACCTGGGGTGGTGTGCCTATGTCGGACCGGGAAAAGGAGCCCCCGGAGCAGCTGCAGCGACGCGACCGAGCCGAACGGACCGGACAAGCTGAACGAGCCGAACGAGCCGAACGAGAGCAGCCGGAGACGGACGCCGAGCGCCGGCGCCGCCGGGCCCGATTCCTCCGGGAACTGACCGAGGCGCGCGAGCTGCGCGACCGCGTCCAGCCCCGCCGCGTCAGGGCGGCCCGCCTCCGTCACGCCATGCGCATGCGCACCTTCCGTTGGTAGCCCGCCCACGCCGTGAGAGGTGCCAGGTGCGTGTGCAGCGCCCATGGCCGCGTACGATCCGCTGTTAGCGATCAAAAGTGGCAGACACAGCAGGCCGAAGACGTCCCCTGAACGCTCTGTTTCTGCCACGATTCCGAGTGGGTGGGGCTCAGAGCAGCACTCCCCGCCCAATCGACCTCCGCCGGGGGGACCCCCAACCGGCACGCCTATGACCAGTGGGAGAGTCACGGTGTACTTCGCCGCACTGCTCGCGCGCACCGAAGACGGGTGGGAAGCGAGCGACACAGAGCTCGACGATGTGGAGACCCTGTCGGATCTGACCGATCTGGCCCGTGAAGCCTCGGAGGAGGACACGGTGCTCGTACTCATCGAGCAGGAGGACGCGTGGTTCGGCGTCGTCCGCGTGGACGGCGAGGAGGACCCTCGTATCTACGTCTCGGACGCCGCCGCCGCTGCCCGCAGTTCGTACGGGGAGATCCTGCTCACGGACGAACTACTAGGACGGGAGCCCGGCGACGACGACGCCGACCTGGACTCCCTCGACCTGGACGGCACCGAGGACGGTGAACCCGACAACGGAAGCGACTCCGAGGACGACGAGGACGAGAGCGCGTCCAACGAGGCCGTGTCGCACAGCCCCGTCGGGGACCGCGAGATCCTCGCCGACCTCGGTGTGAGCGAGAAGGAACTGCTCGCCCTGGACGAAGGCGACGCGCTCAGCACGATCGCCGACGCCCTGGGAGCGGCGGAGGTCCTGGAGACCGTTCGCTAGTTTCCCGGGGGAGCGGTTTCCCGAGGGAGGCGACTCCCGGGGAAGGCAGTTTCCCGGGAGAGCCCGATAGATTTTCAGGGTGAGCCCGACAAAAGAGACCTTTCCAGCAGATCCGGCAGATCCGGTACGCGACCGCTGGCGGGCCGCGATGCGGCTCGCCTTGGACGAGGCCCACCTGGCCGTCCAGGGCGGGGATGTCCCCGTCGGCGCCGTCGTACTGTCCACGGACGGTACGACGGTGCTCGCGGCCGGGCACAACGAACGTGAGGCCACCGGCGATCCGACGGCGCACGCCGAGGTGCTCGCGATCCGCGGGGCCGCCCAGCGGCTCGGCGAGTGGCGGCTGTCCGGCTGCACGCTCGTCGTCACCCTGGAGCCCTGCACGATGTGCGCGGGCGCGCTCGTGCAGTCCCGGGTGGACCGGGTCGTCTACGGTGCCCGCGACGAGAAGGCGGGCGCGGTCGGCTCCGTCTGGGACCTCGTACGCGACCGGCGGCTCAACCACCGGCCCGAGGTGATCGGGGGCGTACTCCAGGACGAGTGCGCAAGCCTCCTCACACGCTTCTTCCGCGACCGCTGATCGCGGGGCTGCCGATCCCGGGCAGCCACGGGAAACGGATTTCAGACCACGGCCCACCTTGGGGTAAGGTCTCCCTCGGTAGCGTGTCCGAGCGGCCGAAGGAGCTCGCCTCGAAAGCGAGTGTGGCGCAAGTCACCGAGGGTTCAAATCCCTCCGCTACCGCTTCAGAAGGGCCCCGTCGAAAGACGGGGCCCTTCTTGCTGCAACCCGGCCCGGCAAAAGACCTCGACCAGCGAGCCGTTGGTCCATAAAAAGGGCGTGAACGTTACACTCGCCGCCGGCAACAGGGGGCCCAGTGGGCGCAGCAGTCACAGGGGAGGCCGCGATGGCGGTGAATTCGAAGAAGATCGCCGTCTACGCGCTCGTGGTCTTCGCGCTGTACGTGATCATCACCGATCCGGCGAAGGCCGCCGACTACGTCCAGATAGGGTTCGAGGGCATATCGACCGCCGCTCGGTCCATCGGCGACTTCATGACATGGATCGCCGACGGGGCCAAGAACTGATCGGCCGCCCACGTACCACCGGCACCACCAGGGAGTACCCGTGATCCGCCATCTGGTCCTCTTCAAGCTCAACGACGGCGTCGAGCGCGACGACCCGCGCGTCGTCGAGGGCGTGGCCGCCTTCCGCACGCTCGGCGACCAGGTCCCCGAGCTGCGGTTCTGGGAATGCGACTGGAACATCACCGACCGTCCCATCGCGTACGACTTCGCGATCAACTCCGCGGTCGACGACACCGACGCCCTGAAGCGGTACTTGGAGCACCCGGCGCACCAGGCGGGCGTGGCGCTGTGGCGTGAGTTCGCGACCTGGGTGGTCGCCGACTATCCGTTCTGAGCCGACGCGCTCCGGGCCCCTCGCCAAAACCGGCGGGGGGCCTTCTTGCTTCCTATGGCCCAACTCTCCCTAAATCCCGTTCAACACGAGGTTATGCGGTGCTTGCACACAGTGCACATGTCTTGTGATGCTATGACCGCTTTTGATGGATGAGTTGACGGATCTGACGGATCACAGAGGTGGAGTTGACCGTGCCGGCCAGTACTGCGCCTCAAGCACCGCCACAGGAAGTCACCCAGGAGGTCACCCGGGGAGCCGCCCGGGACGTCGACCGGGACGTCAACCGGGAAGCCGCTAAGGAAATCGCCCAGGAAATCGCCCAGGAACACATCACCCCGGAGCAGGTCGCCCCGGAGCGACGCCGTGGCGCCGACACCCGGGCCCTCACCCAGGTGCTCTTCGGCCAGCTCAAGCTGCTGGAGCCAGGCACCCCGGAACACCACCGCGTACGCGGGGCGCTCATCGAGGCGAACCTCCCGCTCGTCCGGTACGCGGCCGCCCGCTTCCGCTCCCGCAACGAGCCGATGGAGGACGTGGTCCAGGTCGGGACGATCGGGCTGATCAACGCGATCGACCGCTTCGACCCCGACCGGGGCGTACAGTTCCCGACCTTCGCCATGCCGACGGTCGTCGGCGAGATCAAGCGGTACTTCCGCGACAACGTCCGCACCGTCCACGTACCCCGCCGGCTGCACGAGCTGTGGGTGCAGGTGAACAGCGCGACGGAGGACCTGACGACGGCCTTCGGACGCTCCCCCACGACCGCCGAGATCGCCGAGCGGCTGCGCATCACCGAGGAGGAGGTGCTGTCCTGCATCGAGGCCGGGCGCTCGTACCACGCGACCTCCCTCGAAGCCGCCCAGGAGGGCGACGGGCTGCCCGGACTGCTCGACCGGCTCGGCTACGAGGACCCGGCCCTCGACGGGGTCGAACACCGCGACCTCGTCCGCCACCTCCTCGTACAACTGCCCGAACGCGAACAGCGAATCCTTCTCCTGCGCTACTACAGCAATCTGACGCAGTCACAGATCAGCGCGGAGCTGGGAGTCTCCCAGATGCATGTGTCAAGGCTGCTCGCCCGCAGCTTCGCACGGCTGCGATCCGCAAACAGGATCGAGGCGTAACCGACAAGAGCGAATCGCTCAACGTCTCCTTTTCCGACAGTTCAGCGCCGAAAGACCGTCAGACCCCCTTTTTCCAGGGCCGATTCACCCCCTCCATGTCGACATGTCACTACAGCGTGTTGCCGACATGTGACATTCTGCCGGAAGAGCGTTTGGCGCAGCCCCGCCTCCGGTATTCAGGTGGAGGCTGCGTTCCTCCGACGGGAGCGTCCGCCGCGACCGTCCGCGACCCAAAGGGGGTGGCATGTCCGCAGACCAGGGCAGCTCGAAGGTGCTCACGCTCACGAAGAGCGAGGCAGCGCCCAAGGCGCACGACGCGCTTCACGATGTCCCGGCCCTCCCGGCCCCCGATGCCGCTCCGGCCCTCGAAGCCGTCCCGGCGGCCCCCGAAACCTCGGGAGCCATCGACACCCGCACCTTGTCCCGCTCCCTGTTCCTGCGGCTCGCCGCACTCGGCGAGGACAGCCCCGAGCGCGCCTACGTCCGGGACACCCTCATCGAGCTCAACCTCCCGCTGGTCCGGTACGCGGCGGCCCGCTTCCGCTCCCGCAACGAGCCGATGGAGGACATCGTCCAGGTCGGCACCATCGGCCTGATCAAGGCGATCGACCGCTTCGACTGCGAACGCGGCGTGGAGTTCCCGACCTTCGCGATGCCGACGGTCGTGGGCGAGATCAAGCGGTTCTTCCGCGACACCTCGTGGTCGGTGCGCGTACCGCGCCGCCTCCAGGAGCTGCGCCTGGCCCTCACGAAGGCAAGCGACGAGCTCTCCCAGAAGCTCGACCGCTCCCCGACCGTCGCCGAACTCGCCACCGTGCTCGGCGTGTCCGAGGAGGACGTGGTCGACGGCCTCGCCGTGGGCAACGCGTACACGGCGTCCTCGCTGGACTCACCGGCCCCCGAGGACGACGGCGGCGAGGGCTCCCTCGCGGACCGCCTCGGCTACGAGGACACCGCCCTGGAAGGCGTCGAGTACCGCGAGTCGCTGAAGCCGCTGCTCGCCAAACTCCCGCCCCGCGAGCGCCGGATCATCATGCTGCGCTTCTTCGCCAACATGACCCAGTCGCAGATCGGCGAGGAGGTCGGCATCTCGCAGATGCACGTCTCCCGGCTCCTCACCCGGACCCTGGCCCAGCTCCGGGAAGGCCTCATCTCCGACTGACACTACTGATGCTTCATAATTGACGGATCGTCAGCCACACTGGCGCGATGCGTCGAGCGACTTGGCTCCGTGGCCGTCGAGGCGCCCTGGTGGGCGCCTCGACGGCTTTGGTCTGCCTGGGCACCGTACTGGCCGCCTGCGGGGATGGTGGGGGCGGTGGGGGCGACGGCGGCTACGTGGCGGTGGAAGCGCCCGCGAAGTCGCCAACGGTCGTAGCCCCTACCGGGCACGTCTCGCTGGCCCCGTTGGTCCCGCCGGCCGGGTCCTCCCCTCCCAAGGGAGCACCTCAGCAGGGCAGTTCGGGCCCAGGGGGATCGGGATCGCTCTCCGCCTCCAACGGGACGGCGACGAACGGCACCCCCGGAGGCGGGAACGGGAATACGTCGATGCCCTGGTCCGGCAGCGGCAACTCCGGCCGTACGACAGGGGGTTCGGGAAGCCCGTCCGCGTCACCGCCCCCGACGGCACCCGGGTCCACGACGGGTACCGGGCCCGCCGGTCCCGCAGTGCTCAGCGTGGGCGATCCCACGCGGGAGGCCACCGACAAGCGCTGGTGCGAGAAGGTGACCGTCTCCTTCCGCAACACCGGTGAGACCGCAGTGCGTTCGGGCACGGTGACCCTGGGGACGCACATCATCGGGCTGCTCGGTATCGACTGGGCGACGATCGAGTCGACGCGGGACCTGCCCGCGCCGATCGCCGCCGAAGCGAGCAGCACAAAGACCTGGACGGTGTGCGTCGACGCCTGGCGTGTGCCCTTGGGCATGCACATCGAGACGCGGGACGTGTCCGTCCAGTGGAAGTGACCCGCCGTTCACCGGCGGGACCTTTACGTACCGGGTGTCTTGCTTACATCAGCGCGAGCCACGCCACGGCGGCCACGACCACCACGGCGACGACGACGCCGAGGATCAGGCCGATGCGGGGGCCCGCCGGGGCGGCCGCCTGCTGCTGCTGCCGGGCCTGGGGGCCCTCGTCGACGAAAGCGCGGAACATCTGGGTGCTACCCGCGGGGTCGTAGTTGCCCTCGGGTCCCTGGGTGTTTGCCATGGCCCAGGACCCTAGCGAATACACGGGGCCTGCCCAAGTGCAGGGTTCCCCTTGACACCTTTTCCCTCGGCTCCGAAAGCCACGGCATCCGTCGTCGGGGGCCACCGCCCCCCAGCCCCCCGCATCGACCTGACCGACCTCGCCCTCATTTGCCCGACGCGCCGGAGTCTTTTAGGGGCGCGGGGAACTGCGCGACCAACCCCCACCCACCCGATCCACAGCACAACCAAAGCCAAGCACCCCCTCCCACCTGCAAGTTTACGTTCGCCAATACTTGCCTTTGCCAAGTTTTTGGCCCAGCGGCAGCGATTTCGTTTGCCTGTAGCAACCAACCGCATTTATGGTTGCCCCAAGCAACGAATACGGGAGGTGTGATGGCCGCGCAGGCGCAGTACGAGGAATTGGCTCGTCAGCTCAGTGCCATCGGCGCTGTGAAGCGGGAACTCGGGCGGATCCTGCCGCACGACTGCCCCGCGGGCTCCGCCGCCGTACTGACCCTCCTCGGCCGGCACGGCGACATGCGCATGAGCAGACTCGCCGAGCTGCTGGCCGTGGACATGTCAGTGACCAGCCGCCACGTCGCCCACGTCGCCGACCGGGGCTGGATCGAACGCCTCCCCGACCCGGCCGACAAACGCTCCCGCATCCTGCGCCTCACCGACGCGGGACGCGACCAGCTCACCGAGCTCTCCCGCCGCTCCTCGCGGCTGTTCGCCGACCGGCTGAGCGACTGGTCCGACCACGAGGTCGGCCTGCTCATCCACCTGATGGGCCGGCTGCGCGAGAGCTTCGGCGACTGCCGTGCCGTACCCCGGCCGCCCTACGTGCCGGAAGCAACCGAACTGACCACCCGTACACCCGCGTAAGACAAGAGAAGGAAGCCCATGGCAACGACCACACCAGCCGGTGTGCGGGCTCACGCCAAGCACGGAGGCGGATCCTCCGACGGCACTCCGATGACACACCGGCAGATCATGGAGGCGCTCTCCGGGCTGCTGCTCGGTATGTTCGTCGCGATCCTGTCGTCGACGATCGTCACCAACGCACTCCCCGAGATCATCGGCGACCTGGGCGGCGGCCAGTCCGCCTACACCTGGGTCGTCACGGCCTCGCTGCTGGCCATGACCGCGACCACGCCTCTGTGGGGCAAGCTCTCCGACCTGTACAGCAAGAAGGCGCTCGTACAGATAGCCCTCGTCATCTACGTCCTGGGATCGGCCGCCGCGGGTCTGTCCCAGAACCCCGGCATGCTCATCGCATGCCGTGTGGTCCAGGGCATCGGCGTCGGCGGTCTCTCCGCCCTCGCCCAGATCGTCATGGCGGCGATGATCTCCCCGCGTGAGCGCGGCCGTTACTCCGGCTACCTCGGCGCGACCTTCGCCGTCGCGACCGTCGGCGGCCCGCTGCTCGGCGGTGTCATCACCGACACCTCGTGGCTCGGCTGGCGCTGGTGCTTCTACGTCGGCGTGCCCTTCGCGATCATCGCGCTGATCGTGCTGCAGAAGACCCTGCACCTGCCCACCGTGAAGCGGGACGTGAAGGTCGACTGGGGCGGCGCGTTCTTCATCTCCGCCGCGGTCTCGCTGCTGCTGGTCTGGGTCACCTTCGCCGGTGACAAGTACGACTGGGTGTCGTGGCAGACGTACGCGATGGTGGGCGGCGCGATCGCCCTCGGGCTGCTGTTCGTGCTCGTCGAGTCCAAGGCGAGCGAGCCGATCATCCCGCTGCGGCTGTTCCGCAACCGCACCATCACCCTCTCCTCCCTCGCCTCGCTCTTCGTGGGCGTCGCGATGTTCACCGGCACGGTCTTCTTCAGCCAGTACTTCCAGCTGGCCCGCGACAAGTCCCCGACGATGTCGGGCGTCATGACCATCCCGATGATCGGTGGCCTGTTCATCGCCTCCACGGTCTCCGGCCAGGTCATCACCAGGACCGGAAAGTGGAAGTACTGGCTGGTCAGCGGTACCGTCCTGATCACCGCGGGCCTGGGCCTGCTGGGCACCATCCGCTACGACACGACCTACTGGCACGTCGCGATCTTCATGGCGCTGCTCGGTCTCGGCGTCGGCATGACGATGCAGAACCTGGTGCTGTCCACGCAGAACCAGGTGGCCCCGTCCGACCTCGGCTCGGCCAGCTCCACGGTGACGTTCTTCCGCTCCCTCGGCGGTGCGATGGGCGTCTCCGCGCTGGGCGCGGTCATGTCCACCCGGATCACCCACTATGTCAAGGACGGCCTGGCCGCCCTCGACCCCAAGTACGCCGCCGCGGCGTCCGGCTCGGGCTCCGGCGCCATCCCGAAGATGGACGCGCTGCCCGCCCCGCTGCGCACCGTCCTGGAGAGCGCCTACGGTCACGGCATAGCGGACGTCTTCATGATCGCCTCCGCCCTGGCGCTGCTCGCCTTCTTCATCGTCCTCTTCATCAAGGAGGTCCCGCTGCGGACCTCGGGCGCGCTGGCCCAGGCGGCGGAGGCCAAGGCGGAAGCCGCGGCCACCACCGGGGCTCCGGTCGCCTCCGAGGCAGCCGCCGTCGAGGAGAGGACCCCGAGCTGGGCGACCGTCTCCGAGACCAGCCCCCAGGCCGACCCGCAGGCTCCGCAGGGCACGCAGCAGTTCGCCGCCGTCGCCACCGCGACGCGGGAGAGCGCCCCGCTGCCCGCCTCCGGCGGCATCCCGGTCCGCGGTCACGTCCGCGGCGCCGAGGGCGCGCCCGTCCCGCAGGCCGCGGTCACGCTGATCTCGCTCGCGGGACGGCAGCTGGGCCGGTCGGTCGCACAGGCCGACGGCTGGTACGCGGTGGACGCGCCCGGCACGGGCTCGTACGTCCTGATCGCCTCCGCCGACGGCTTCCAGCCGCAGGCCTCGACGATCGTCGTGAACGGCGAGCCGGTGGCGTACGACATCCTGCTGAGCGGCACGAGCGGGCTGAGCGGGCTTGTGCGGGCCGCCGAGACCGGCAGCCCGGTCAAGGACGCCATGGTCATCGTGACCGACGTCCGCGGTGACGTGCTGGCCACCGGGACCACCGGTGAGCAGGGCCAGTTCACCTTCGCCGAGCTGGTCCCGGGCCCGGTGACCATCGCGGTGAACGCGGCGGGCCACCGCCCGCAGGCCCTCCCCGTCGAGGTCGGCGGCGCCGGGGTCACCCGGGTCGAGGTCGAACTCAGCGCGGGCGCCCAGCTCCAGGGAGTCGTACGCGCACCCGGCGGCCCCCTGCCCGACGCCCGGGTCACGCTGGTCGACGCGGCCGGCAACGTGATCGGCACCGCCAGGACCGGCACCGACGGCGCGTACGCCTTCACCGACCTGGACGGCGGCGAGTACACCGTCATCGCGACGGGTTACCCCCCGGTGGCCACGGCACTGATGGTGACCGGCCGCGGTGTCGACGACCACGACATCACCCTCGCCCACCCGGGCGAGTAGTCCATACCCCGGCCCGTGGGGACGCGCGCACTCTGAGCGGAGGTGCGCCCCCCACGGGCCGGTTTCATTGCGACCAATTTTTGATGCTTTGCAGGGAGAAAACGGGATGGGACTGACCGCACGGATTCGCACGCGGAACGGATGGGCCGTGTCGCACGCGGTCGTCACGGTGACCGACATGACCGGCACGCAGGTGCTGCGCGCCGAGGCGGACGCCGAAGGAGCCGTACACGACACGACCGCCCTCGCGCCCGGTGCGTACACCGTGATCGTCACCGCGGTCGGGTACGCGCCCGCCGCCTCCAGCGCGATCGTCACGGCGAGCGGCCGGGCCGAGATCGGCCAGGTGACCCTCGCCCGCCAGGGCGGCACCGAACTGCCGCCGCCCGGCCCCTGGACCGTCGACCCGGCCCACTCCTCCGTCGGCGCGGTCGCCCAGCACCTGGGCATCTCCAGCGTGCGCGGCCGTTTCACGGACTTCTCGGCGACGATCGAGATCGCCCCGGACGACGTGTCCAAGTCCCGCGTCGAGGCCGTGATCTCGGCCGCCTCGATCGACACCGGCAACGGCATGCGCGACGGCCACCTGAAGTCCCCGGACTTCCTCGACGTCGAGACCTACCCGCAGATCACCTACCGCTCGACCGGCCTGACCCCGGCCGGCTCCGGCCGCTGGACCGTCCACGGCGACCTCACCATGCGCGGTGTCGTACGCCCGGTCGACCTGGACCTCGCCTACCTGGGCACGGGCGCGGACCCGTGGGGCGGCACGCGAGCGGCCTTCCGTGCGACGACCGAGCTCCACCGCGAGGACTTCGCGATGAACTACAACCAGGTGATCCAGGCGGGCATCTCGGCGATCGGCACGACGCTGAAGGTGGAGCTGGACGTCCAGGCGGTGCAAGGGGTGCCACTCCCGCAGGCGTGAGGTGAGCGCCCCTTGAGGGGCGCGGGGCCCTGACATTGTGCGGCTCCGCCGCGTGGGCGCGACCAGCCACGAACAACCCGCACCCAAAAGACCGCGCCTTCAAAAGACCGCACCTTCAAAGCGGGCAGCCTAGGCTGACTCACATGGCACCGAACATCGCGACGAACACCGCCGTATCCCAGAACGAGCTGCTCGACTTCGTACGCCCCCGCCACCGCGCCATCCTCCTCACCCGCCGTACCGACGGCAGCCCCCAGGGCTCCCCCCTGACCTGCGGGGTCGACGACGCCGGGCGGATCGTCGTCTCGACCTACCCAGAGCGCGCGAAGACCCGTAACGCCAAGCGGGACGAGCGCGTCAGCCTGATCGTCCTGAGCGACGAGTGGAACGGACCCTGGGTCCAGATCGACGGCACGGCCGAGGTCGTCGACTCCCCCGAATCCGTCGAGCCCCTGGTCGAGTACTACCGGAACATCGCGGGCGAGCACCCGGACTGGGACGAGTACCGGGAGGCGATGCTCAAGCAGGGCAAGTCGATCATCCGGGTCACGCCGGTGAAGTGGGGCCCGGTCGCGACGGGCGGCTTCCCGGCCCGACTGGCACCCCAGGAGTAACCGAGGAGCAGCGAGCCGGGGCTATGCCCTGGCGACCATCGTCTCGATCCCCGCGATCAGCGTGTCCAGCGCGAACGTGAAGTCCCGCTCGCGCATCTCCTCGACCGTGTCACCGCCGCGGGCCGCCATGAGGTCCGCGGCGCTCTCGAGGTTGACCGAGAACTGCGGCTGTTCGCTGATCGTGCTCATCGCCTGACGGAAGTACTCGTCCTGGGTCATGCCCGCCGAGGCGCACCGCTGCACGAAGTGGCCCTCGATGGTGCCGAACCCGTACACGAACTGGAAGACCGCCGAGAGCGCGCCCATCTGCCCGTACGGTGGCAGGCCGGTGTTGCGGACCACTTCCTGGACGCAGAGCGAGAAGGCCATGGAGTGCGGGCCGATGTTCAGGAAGGTGCCGATGAGCGGGGACACCCAGGGGTGACGGACCAGCAGCGCCCGGTACCCGGTGGCCAGCGATCGCAGCTGATCACGCCAGTCCTCGCCCGACTCCGGGTCGGGCAGCTCCAGTTCACCGAAGACCGAGTCGAGAGCGAGTTCGAGCAGGTCGTCCTTGGTGTCGACGTACCAGTACACGGACATCGCGGTGACGTTCAGTTCGGCGGCCAGCCGGCGCATGGAGAACCTCGCCATCCCCTCGGCGTCCAGCAGCCGTACCGTGACCTCGGTGATCCGGTCCCGGTCGAGCACCGACGGCTGCCCGCCGCCGCGCACCGCACCGCCCCGGGGGGCCTTGCCCTCCAGCCAGACACTGGTCCGCGCCGGACGCTCGGCACGGTCGGCTGTCCTCACCATGGCGTACCTTCCTCGGAACTCGGAACTCGGAACGGGGGACAGCGACAGCGGGTCCGCCCTCCCTGACCCCGATGCTAAGCGGGCGCCAGGACGAAACCGCCACCGCGGAGTCTGCCCTTTCCGCACGTCGTAGCAACGCCGCGGCCAGTAGTCCATCGAGGAGGACGGCCCCGCGCCCACCAGTTGACCGGTCTCCAGGCCGGACGAGAACGCGTCCGTGATCCGCCCGCGCTCCTCGTCCGAGCCCGCCGAGGCCGGCGTCGCGGGCAACGAGGTCGCCGCCGGAATCAGCGCCGCGAACCGGGAGTTGAGAACCGCGCCGACGCCCGCCGACGCGATGGTCCGAGGCCCGCTCTTCGTGCGAAAAGGGCGGTGGCCCGGAGCTGGATCGCTCCGGGCCACCGCCCCTACAAGAACTTCCTGAAACCCCCTGATCAGCTGGTCGGCTTCGTCAGGTCGTAGAAGGTGGCCGAACCGGCCGTCACCTTCTTGAAGTTGGCCGTGACCCACGAGCTGATCTGGGAGGAGGTGGAGGTGGTGGAGGAGTTGCCGCCACCGCCCATGCCACCGCCCGAGATGAAGTAGTGGATCTTGCCGTCCGTCACGTACTTCTTGAACTGGGCCAGCGTCGGGGACGGGTCGGTGCCGTTGAAGCCGCCGATCGCCATCACCGGCTTTCCGGTGGCGAGCTGGTAGCTCGCGGAGTTCTGGGAACCGATGGCCGCGGCCGCCCAGGTGTAGTCCCCCGCATTCGTCTCCAGCAGCTTCTTCGCCGCGGAGCTGACGGTCGCGCCGTTGAGCAGACCGCCCACGCCACCGCCGCCCATGCCGCCCTCGCCCATCGCGCCACCGCCGGGCATGCCACCCTGCCGGTTCTGGCCCTGGGTGTTGCCGTTGCCCTGCTGGTTCTGGCCCGGGAAGCCGCCGGTACCGCCGGTGCCACCGGTGCCGCCCGTCGGGGGCTGGCCCATGCCGCCGCCCTGCTGGGTGTTGCCGTTGCCGCCCTGCTGGTTGGTGGTGCCGTTCGTGCCGTTCCGGCCGCCGCCGGGGAAGCCGCCCCGCATGCCACCGCCGCCACCGGGACCACCCCGGCCGCCCATCATGCTCGCGCCCGCCGGACCGGCCGTGACGATCGAACCGGTGTGCCCGGTGTTCACCGTGGACAGCGTGTACGCCGTCGGACCCGCGACCGAGGCCACGAAGCTCAGCCCGACCGCCGCGAGCGCCAGTTGACGGCCCAGCTTGGCCGCGAAGATCAGGCCGAGGGCGCCGGCCAGACCGCCGATGAGGACGAGCCACTTCAGCCAGGGCAGGTAGTCCGAGGTGCGGTTGAGGAGGACGTATCCCCAGGCCGCGGAAGCGGCGACCGTGCCCGCCAGGGTGAGCGAGGCCCAGATCTTGGACCGCTCCTCCCACAGCACCGTCGCGCCCATGCCGACGACGGCCGCGATGTAGGGGGCCAGGGCCACCGTGTAGTACTGGTGGAAGATGCCGGCCATGTAGCTGAAGATGATCGCCGTCATCAGCAGCGCGCCGCCCCAGGCGAGGAACGAGCTGCGCGTCAGGTCGGTCCGCCTGGCCTTGCGGGTGAGCACGAGCCCCGCGACGAACAGGATCAGCGCGGCGGGCAGCAGCCAGGCGATCTGGCTGCCGATCTCCGAGTTGAACATCCGGTTCCAGCCGGTCGCGCCCCACATGCCGGTGCCACCGCCGCCGCCACCGCCACCGACGCTGCCGGTCTCGTCGCCGTTGATGCGGCCGAGGCCGTTGTAGCCGAAGGTCAGCTCAAGGAAGGAGTTGTTCTGCGAGCCGCCGATGTACGGGCGGGAGGCCGCGGGCCACAGCTCCACGATCGCGACCCACCAGCCGCCGGCGACGACCATCGCCACCGCCGACAGGCCCAGCTGCGCGAACCGCTTCTTCAGCTGCACCGGCGCGCAGACCGCGTACACGACCGCGAGCGGCGGCAGGATCAGGAAGGCCTGCAGGGTCTTCGCGAGGAAGGCGAAGCCGACCGCGACACCCGCCCAGACCAGCCACTTCGTCCGGCCGTCCTCCAGAGCGCGGATCACGCAGTAGATCGTGACGGTCATCAGCAGCGCGAGCATCGCGTCCGGGTTGTTGAACCGGAACATCAGCGCGGCGACGGGAGTGAGCGCGAGCACCGCGCCCGCGATCAGACCGGCCGCTGGGTTGAAGCGACGGCGCACGGCCCCGTACAGGACGCCGACGGTGGCGACGCCCATCAGCACCTCGGGGACCAGGATCGCCCACGAGCTGAGGCCGAAGATCCGTACCGACAGGGCCATCGGCCACAGCGAGGCCGGCGGCTTGTCGACGGTGATGGCGTTGGCCGAGTCGAGCGAGCCGAAGAAGAGGGCCTTCCAGCTCTGGCTGCCGGCCTGGACGGCCGCGGAGTAGAAGGAGTTGGCGTACCCGGAGGCGCTCAGGTTGTAGAGGTAGAGCAGGCCGGTGGCGACGAGCAGGCCGAGGAAGGCGGGGCGCACCCAGCGCGGGTCCTCGGGCCGGCCGCGCCAGGCGCGGTGGAAGAAGGGCTGCTTGGGCTCACCGGACCGGGGAGCCGCGGTGGGCGGCGCGACGGGCTCCTGCAGAGCCGTACCGCCTTGTAGAGCCGTACTGCCTTGTGAGGCCGGCGGCCCCCAGAAGTGACCTGCGTCCCCGGAGGGACTCGCGCCCCCCTGGTGGCTCGTGTCGGACTGAGTCGTCATCGTGCGTCCCTCGCGTCCCTCGGGTCGTGATCGTGCGGGCGCACCGCCTGCAGCTGCATGGTTGCGTCCCCCCAGGTGCGGTCCGCGGCTTCACCGGCGCGGAACTCGTTGGTCTGGTTGTGGTCGTGGTTGATATACGGCGCTTGGGGCGCCGTCGGGCCCGGGCGCTGGGGCAGCGGCGGGTGCGGGTGCTGCTGGTGCGCCGCGGTCGTGCCGTAGGTGGGCGAGGCCGTGCCGTAGGTGGGCGAGGCCGGTTGGTGCGAGGCGACGACGGTCGAGGCCGCCGTCTCGTCGCGCCGCTCCGGGAAGACCCAGGCGCGGAAGAGCAGGAACCGCAGCACGGTCGCCGCGAGGTTGGCGGCGATGAGCACCGCGAGTTCGGTCGAGTGCGCCGGGCTGCTCGTCGCCGCGTTCAGGGCGGCGAGCGAGCCGCTGGTGAGCGCGAGGCCGATACCGAAGACGACCAGGCCCTGCGCCTGGTGCCGGACCGCGCTGCCCCGGCCGCGGACGCCGAAGGTCAGACGCCGGTTGGCCGCGGTGTTGGCGACGGCCGAGACGAGCAGGGCGAGCGCGTTGGCGACCTGCGAGCCCGAGAACGAGCGGAAGCCGCTGTACAGCAGCAGGTAGAAGAGGGTGGACAGGGCGCCCACCACACAGAAGCCGACGAGCTGGCGGGCCAGACCCTTGGGTACGTCGGTCAGGTCCCGGTCGCGCGGATCGTCCCCGAAGGGGCGCGCGAGCCGGTCGAGCGGGAGCGAACCGGTGGCGAGGGCGCGCCCCACGCGCCACACGCCCTTCAGGTCGTCGGTCGCGGTCTTCGCGATGTGCACGGTCGAGTCCGGGTCGTCGACCCAGTCGACCGGCACCTCGTGGATGCGCAGTCCGGCGCGCTCGGCGAGCACCAGCATCTCGGTGTCGAAGAACCAGCCGGTGTCCTCGATCAGCGGCAGCAGTATCTGGGCGACATCGCGGCGGATCGCCTTGAAGCCGCACTGCGCGTCCGAGAAGCGGGCCTGCAGCGAGCCGCGCAGGATCAGGTTGTAGGTGCGGCTGATGAACTCCCGCTTGGCGCCACGCACCACGCGTGAGCTGCGGGCCAGCCGGGAGCCGATCGCGAGGTCCGAGTGGCCCGAGATCAGCGGGGCCACCAGCGGGAGCAGGGCGTTGAGGTCGGTGGACAGGTCCACGTCCATGTAGGCGAGGATCGGAGCGTCCGAGGCCGACCACACGGTGCGCAGCGCGCGCCCGCGGCCCTTCTGCTCAAGCCGGAAGGACCTGACTTCCGGTATCTCCGACTCCAGCCGTGCGGCCACCTGAGGGGTGGTGTCCGTCGACGCGTTGTCCGCGACAGTGATGCGGAACGCGTACGGGAAGGTGCGCTTGAGATGCTCGTGCAGTCTCACCACACACGGCTGGAGATCCTTCTCCTCGTTGTAAACGGGGATCACTACGTCCAGGACAGGCGTACCGGCGGACCCGGCCGGGAGGTGCTCCCGCGCCGGCAGGTTGCCGGGAGAAGAGTCGGTTCGCATGGGAACGACTCTCGTCATACGCCCTGTTGCACCCATGTGGTGGCGCTGTGCTGTGCCTGTGAGTGCAGTTGCGTCTTTGTTTCCACGAACGGATCCACGAACGTTTCGACGGCGAGCGCGGGCAGATGCAGGGTGAACACAGTCCTGCCGGGCACGCTGTCCACGGTGACGGCACCCCCGTGCGCGGCCGCGACGGCCTGCACGATGGCGAGTCCCAGACCGGTCGAGCCGGAGGACCGGGAGCGCGAGGAATCACCGCGTGCGAAGCGTTCGAAGACGCGCGGGAGCAGGTCGGGCGGGATGCCGGGCCCGTCGTCCTGGACGTCCACACACAGCCACGGCCCGTGCCGGTGCACGCGTGCGGTGACGGTCGTACCGGGCGGGGTGTGCGTTCTGGCGTTCGCGAACAGATTGACCATGACCTGCTGGAGCCGTGCGGCGTCCGCCAGTACGAGCGCGGGCTCCTCCGGCAGTTCGAGCCGCCAGTTGTGCTCGCGCCCGGCCGCCCGGGCGTCGCTCACCGCGTCGATGACGAGCGGTACGAGGTCGGTCTGGTCGTACTGGAGCGGGCGTCCGGCATCCAGCCGCGCGAGCAGCAGCAGGTCCTCCACCAGCCCGGTCATCCGGCTGGCCTCGGACTCGATACGGCCGAGGGCGTGCCGGGTGTCGGGCCCGGTCTCTTCGCGGCCGCGCCTGGTCAGCTCGGCATAGCCACGGATCGACGCCAGCGGGGTACGCAGCTCATGGCTCGCGTCCGCGACGAACTGCCGTACCCGCATCTCGCTCTGCTGACGTGCGTGCAGCGCGCTGTGGATGTGGTCCAGCATGCGGTTGAGCGCCGCGCCGACCTGGCCGACCTCGGTGTGCGGGTCGGCCTCGGACTCGGGAACGCGCTCGTAGAGGGTGACCTCACCGGTGTGCAGGGGGAGTTCGGAGACGCGGGTGGCGGTGTTGGCGACCTTGCGGAGGGGGCGGGTGGCCACGCCGACGAGCACGTACCCGGCGATGCCGGCGGCGACCAGGCCGGCGGCGGTGACGCTGACCTCGACGAGGATGAGTGTGTCGATGTTGTCGTCGACGTCCTTGGTGGGCAAGGCGACGTAGAACGCGCCGCGACCGTTCTGGCTCTGGGTGTAGGTGACGCGGTACTCACCCAGGCCAGAGATGTCCACGGTGTGGTGGGTGTCGTTCTTGGCCACGGAGGCGAGCACGGCTGTCTGCCCAGATGAGAGCTGGGTGGACGTCATGTCCTGGTAGCTCTTCTCGTTGGCGACGACCGCCTTGTCGATTCCACCGTCCTTGCCGATGGCGGCGACGATGGTCTTCGGCTGCGTCGGCCCCTTGGTGACGAAGTTGAGTTTCTCGTCCGTCGTCAGGTCGTTCGACCCGGTCGACGAGGTTCCGTTCGGGTTCCCGAGCCCCGTGCCGTTGCCGTTCGGACCCAGGTCACCTGGTTTCGGGCCACCGCCCGCCGCCCGCCTGGCAACATCGGTGACCTGGACGTCCAACTGGTCGTACAGATGCGAGCGCAGCGCCAACGTCGTCACCGTGCCGATCACCGCACACACCACGGCGATCAGCGTCACGGACGCGACGACAAGCCGCGTCCGCAGCGTGCGCGGCTGTCGTCCTCGCCCCTGCTTACGCGGCCGTCGTCGTCCGCTCATGACACCGCGGGCTTGATCAGGTAACCGGCCCCACGCCGGGTGTGGATCATCGGCTCACGGCCGGCGTCGATCTTGCGGCGCAGGTACGAGATGTAGAGCTCCACGACGTTGGCCTGGCCGCCGAAGTCGTACGACCACACGCGGTCGAGTATCTGTGCCTTGCTGAGTACACGCCGGGGATTACGCATGAGGAACCGCAGGAGTTCGAACTCCGTCGCGGTGAGATGGATGTTCTCCCCGGCACGCGAGACCTCGTGACTGTCCTCGTCGAGGGTGAGGTCACCGACGACGAGCACGGAGTCGGAGCGCCGGTCGGCGGCACCGGAACGGCGGATCAGCCCGCGCAGCCGGGCCACGACCTCTTCGAGGCTGAAGGGCTTGGTGACGTAGTCGTCGCCGCCGGCCGTCAGTCCCGCGATGCGGTCCTCGACGGCGTCCTTGGCCGTGAGGAAGAGGACGGGCACGTCGGGCAGATCGCGGCGCAGGCGCCCCAGGACCGCGAGCCCGTCCATGTCCGGCAGCATCATGTCGAGGACGACGGCGTCGGGCCGGAACTCGCGCGCGGTCTGCACCGCACCCTGTCCGTCACCCGCGCTGCGGATCTGCCAGCCTTCGTAGCGAAGAGCCATGGAGAGCAGCTCGGTGATCGACAGCTCGTCGTCCACCACCAGCACTCGGACGGGGCTCCCGTCCGGCCTCAGCAGTTCGGTGCGCCCCTGGGGCGAGGTCGTGGTCATAGCGGACACCTTGTCGGGGTCCTCTGAGAACGCGCTTTCGGGAACCTGTGATTTTCCTGAGAAACACACAGGTGCCTCTCAGGGAACTCCTGGGAAGATCACGGAGTTCCCCTCGGCCCCCGGCTCACCTGTCGATCTTGAACAGGCGCGCCCCGTTCTCGTAACAGACCGCCCGCAGCCAGTCGTCCCCGAGCCCGAGCCGCTCCAGGGCGTGCAGCTGATGGACATAGGGATACGGAATGTTCGGGAAGTCGGTCCCCAGCAGGACCCGTTCACCGAGATCGCCGAGCCGGGCCCGCGCCTCCCGCGGAAACGGCGCGAACCGCTCACCGAAGTCCGTGAACGCCATCGTCGTGTCCAGCCGCACCTCCCCGTACCGCTCCGCCAGGGCGAGGAAGTCCTCGTACTCGGGCATCCCCATGTGCGCCACGATCAGCCGCAGCCGGGGGTGCCGGGCGAGCACGCGGGCGACCGGCTCGGGCCCGGTGTGCTTGCCGGGCGCGGGCCCGGACCCGCAGTGCATCACGACGGGGATCCCGGCCTCGGCGAGCATCCC
This sequence comes from Streptomyces sp. NBC_01384, assembly GCF_045040035.1. Lineage (NCBI taxonomy): Bacteria > Bacillati > Actinomycetota > Actinomycetes > Kitasatosporales > Streptomycetaceae > Streptomyces > Streptomyces sp. NBC_01384. The sequence goes on along the minus strand of NZ_CP109559.1, from coordinate 4,995,950 downwards.
CCAGGCGGGGTCCAGGAGTTGATCACCCGGGTCGTACGCCCCCACCTGGACGTGCGCCTTGAAGACGCGGGCCCCTTGCTCCACGGCCTCCCGCACATACCCCTCGACGCCCGGCTCCGGAAAGAGGGTCGCGGTGTGCAGGCAGTCGGGCGTCCGGCGGGCGAAGTCGACGGCCCAGGAGTTGAGCCACTGCGCCATGCCTGCCTTGTGCGGATAGAGCATGGCGGTGAAGGCCCGTACCCCGAACTCCCGGATCACCGCGAGCCGTTCGCCCTCCTCCGCACGGTAGGTGATGGGCCACTCGACGCCGCCGGTCAGCGCGCCGAGTCCGTCGAAGTAGGCCCACACCTTGCGCAGGACGCGCTCGGGCATGAAGTGCGTGTGGACATCGACGAGTCCCGGCAGCCCGAGCCGCTCCCAGAACCGCCGTACGTCTTCCCGCACATCCTCGCGTACGTCCTCCCGTACGTCCTCGCGTACGGCCCTTGAGTCCACTTCGACCCTTGGGTCCCGTTCGTCCCTTGGGTCCCGCTCAGCCGCGCGCACGCTCGAACCCGTGGCTCCGCTCGACCTTGGCGATGTGCAGGGTGTAGCGCTCGTACCACTCGGCGCGGCCGCGCTTCTGCGCCGCGCGGTGCTCGGCATGGCCGCTCCATTCCTTGATCGCGTCGGCGTCCCGGAAGTACCCGAGGGTGATGGACAGCCCGCCCGGCGTGCGCGCTTGATCCATGCCGAGGTAACCGGGGATCTCCTTCACCAGCTCCTCCATGCGCTCGGCGGTCTCGCCGTACCCTCCGTCGTCCTCGACACGGACGGAGGTGAACACGGCGACGTAGTAGGGGGGTTCATGGGCTGCGACAGGCGCAATGGAGTGATCGCTCATGTCAGTCACTGTCGGGCCGCGTGCCTCCACCCGTCCAGGCCCTTTTCCGAACGGGATCCAGGAGGGATCCAACTCTTGACCTTTGGAGAACGGCATCCGCGCGGGCACTCAGAAGAGTCCGTCCTGCAGCACATTCCTGTCTTCCCACTCCCTCACGGGAACCGTCAGTCGCTCACCACTGGCCGCAGTCAGCTCCCACCCGGTCATGAGCCGTGTATCGAGAACGACGACCCCACGCCCGGTCGCCAGATGCAGATCCGGCCCGGCAACGGCGACCAGCTCCCCGCTCACCACACCGCCCCCGACGAGCTCGCTCACGACACCGACGGCGGCCGGGAGCCCTTCGAGCCCGAACACGTCGGTGTGGTCGACAGCCTGGAAAGGTGCGCGCTCCAGGGACTCGGGCCAGCCGTCGAGCTCCATGACCCGCGCATGCAGCTCCCGGATCTCGGCCAGCCGCTCACCCGCCCCCGGCAACGCGGCCCGCACCGCCCTCTTCTCGGCGTACGGAATCCGATCCGGCACACGGAGCGCGGCCCGCAGCAACTCCTCGGCCCGCCGCGCCGCCATCAACGGCCCCTGCCCGAGCCAGCTGAAGACGACAGCTCCCTGCTCCAGCAGCCGCGCGGGGCCGCGCGCGACTCCGGTGATCCCGACCTTGACCATGCCGGGGCCGAACCACGCGAGATACACGCGGTACGGCCGCGGATCGTCGGCCATCGTGTCGGCGGCCACGGAGTGCGCCCGGTCCAGCCGCGCGCACTCCTCACAGCGGGCCCCGGCTCTCCGCGCCGACACCACCGCCCGTACGGGGCACACGTTCCCCCGCGCCCCCACACACGTCCGTACGCCCTCGTCCACCACCCCAAAGGCCACCCGCTTCCCCCGGGACAGCGCACTGCCCCGCCCACCGCCCCACACCAGCACGGGGCCGTCCGCCGACCACCGCAGACCCGAACATCTCCACGTCTGTGCCATCACTCGCGAGCGTAGGGGCTGCCACTGACAACGGGGCGGGCGATCAAGTCCTCACCGGCTGGTCAGGCGGCGGACTCGTTGACGGACTCCCCCTTCACGGACTCACCCCTCACGGACCCACCGCCGACCGCCACGTCGGTCCGGACCGCGGGCCGCCCGCGCCCCGCCAGCCGGCACGCGACACACCCGGGGTGCCCCTCCCGCGCGCCGAGGTCCTTGACCCGCAATCCCCACTCGGCGACGGGCCGCCGCCCGGGCGGCTTGCCCCACCCGGCGAGGTGGAGAACCCAGGTGACCACCACGCCGACCCCCACGACCGCCAGCCCGCCCCACACCCCCAGGGCGTTGTCGGCGCAGACCCCCAGTCCCATCCCCAGGGCGCCCACGGTGGCGATCCCGAACCCGGTCCACCCCGCGAGGGTGTGTCCCTCGTCATGCTTACTCACGTAAATGCCTCCCTCTGTTCGAACAGCGGAGCTTCGTGACATGAGGGACTAGAATCCCTCACAGGCTAAGAAATCTACCCCAGAAACATCTCACGCACTAAGGGATTGCGTACTAGGGATCGCGTACCGGGATCGCCTACCAAGGGATATACACATGCACCAGGGCAAGCCGCGACCGCCCGCGACCGAGGCCCAGGCCCTCAACGCCATGGACCACCTCGTAGCGACGGCCATGATCGGCCAGCAGGAGATGGCCCAGCGGCTGAACCTGAACGTCACCGACCTCACCTGCTTCGCCTTCGTCCTGGAAGCGGGCGACACCCTGCTCACGGCCGGCGACCTCGCCGAACGCGCCCACGTCACAACGGGCGCCGTCACGGGCATCCTCAACCGCCTGGAGCGCGCCGGATACGTCACCCGCCGCCCCGACCCGACGGACCGCCGCCGCGTTCGGGTCGCCGCGAACCCCGACGCGCTCGCCCGCGTCACGGCCCTCTACGAGCCGCACTGCGCCCGCCTCACCGAACTCTTCTCCGACTACTCGCCCGCCGAAATCGCGCTCCTGAACGACTGGTTCACCCGTGCGGGCAAGTTGATGAGCGAATACCTGGAGGAGCTCCGGAAGGGCGACTGAGGCCCCTCACCTCCGCTGACGTACGAGGGGCCCGAAGCCGCAACTATGTTTTGCGACTTCGGGCCCTTCTCGTTCTCCGCCGTTCTCAGGCGTCCCCCTAGGGCAAGACGTACACCGGCGCCCCATCCGCCGCGCACCCGCTCTGCCGCATGCACCCGCGCTTGAGCAGCATCCGCACGCTGTCGTGGACACGCTCCATCGTCAGCCCGGTCCGCCCGGCGATCTCCTCCAGCCGGTACTGCGCCTTCCCCCGCACGAGCGCGGGCGCGAGATACGCCGCGACGGCGTGCACATCCGCGGTGACGACAAGATTCCTCGCCTGCCATCCGGCGAGCAGCTCCTGCGGCGTCATTACCGGCGACTTCTCGACCCCGCCGCCCGCCCCCATCCGCCCGGCGATCCGGTCCAGCAACTCGGCCATGCGCCCCAGGGCCACCGCCATCGCGTCCTGACCCCGGGCGATCACCTCCTGACTCCGAAAGATCATTTTCTGACTGCGCGCCATCGCCTCCTGGCTCCGGGCCATGGCGCTCCGGTCACGGTTCGACTCCCGCAGCAGCTGAATCCTCTCGGCCATCAGCTGCTCCCGTTGAACCGCCAGCCGATTCCCCTCGGCCATCAGAGCATTGCGCTCGGCCAGCAACTCGTTCCGCGCTGTCGCCTGTACCGCGAGCTCCTCGTCCGCCCGAATGTTCCGCTCCTCGAGCCGCACGATGGCATCGGCGACCTGCTCGGGCACGACGTAGGCGACGCCACCGCCGGGGGCGGGCTGCACGAGGGCCGGCTCGAGCTCGTAGCAGCCGTCGCGCTGGACGGTCACGACGACCTCGGCCACCCAGGCCTTGAAGGGCTCGCACTCGGGCTTGGTACACCCGTTGACAAGTTGGACGAGCCCTTCGAGGTTCACCATCTTCATCGACCTTTGAAGCCTGTGACCTGCAAGTTTGCGCAAGGTGTCTGCTGTACAGACGCTTCCTGCAATCTCACTCAGACGCTTCTGCCAGTTTGCAGCGACATGCATCTACAGGGCTTGCCGCGTGTTTGCGTACCCCAGGTTCCTCGCCACGTCCGCCGCCGGGAACCAGTGCTCCCCCTCCACCAACGTCAGCCTCCGCACCCGCGCCCCCGTCGCAGCGAACACGAAGTCGTTGATGTCGATCGCATCCTGCTCATACATCGAGCATCACCTCCACGCCGGAAATTAGGCGCCGAAGCATGCAACTCCCGTAGAAATCAACAAGGTTCACCTGATAGACGACAGAAGGATCGATTCCCCGCAAGATCGACCACACCGAAGAACCCTCGCCGGAACCCTCGCCGCACGGGCAACGAAAAAGGCCCTCGGAGTGATCCGGGGGCCTTCAACCTGTGTGCACTCGGCAGGATTCGAACCTGCAACCTTCTGATCCGTAGTCAGATGCTCTATCCGTTAAGCTACGAGTGCTTGTTTTGTTTTTCTCCTGCTTCGTCCCGCTTCCCGGGCTTTCGGCCCGCTCGCGGCGACAGGAAGAACATTACATGACTGCCGCCGCCATGTGAAATCCGTTTGCCGCACCGCTTGTGAGCTGGGAAAACGTGCTCCAGGGGGGACACAACACCGAAGCCCCGGTCCAGGTGGACCGGGGCTTCGGATCTTGTGGCGGAGGCGGAGGGATTTGAACCCTCGATGGGCTTTAAGGCCCAAACCGCATTAGCAGTGCGGCGCCATAGACCGGACTAGGCGACGCCTCCCGCACAACCGCCCGCGCGAGCGCGAGTGGTGCGTGCAGATGATGACACAGCCGGGTGGGGTGTCACCAATCGGCTCCCACGGTACTAGGCAGGTGGCCCGCAGAGCAAAGTCCTCGGGAGCCGAACGGCCACGGGTCCTGTCCACGCGCGACCGCGCGCGGCCGGGCGGGGCACGCGGCGCGCAACCGTGCGGGACACGCGGCGTTAGGCAGGTCATGTTGCGTTGTCTCATGGTGCGCCGTCTCGGTCTCGCCGCCGTCTGCGCCGCCGCGCTGTCCACCCTGCCCAGCACGCCCGTGGCCGCCTCCGCGGAACCGGTCGCCCCGCTCACCCTGGCGCCCCCGCCGGCCCGCGGCGACGACTCCGGGGACCGGCTGACCGTGACCGTCCACGACACGGGAGGGGGTCGCGACGGGACGTTCCGGCTGCGGTGTCATCCCGGTGGTGGCAGCCACCCCGACGTGGGCAGGGCCTGCGCGACGCTGGACCGGCGGACCACCTGGGGCAGGGATCCCTTCGCCCCCGTGGCCCCCGGCACGATGTGCACGATGATGTACGGCGGTCCGGCCACCGCCCAGGTCACCGGGACCTGGGCCGGGCGGCCCGTCGACGCCCGGTTCGACCGGGCCGACGGCTGCCAGATCGCGCGCTGGAACGCCCTCGTGCCCCTGCTCCCGGACGTCCACGTGTAGCCGCGGCACGGCCCGGCCACGGCGGGCTCATGGTTCCGCGGGGGAACAGGGGAACGAACAGGGGACCTAGCGGGGGAACGAGCGGGGGAACAGGAGGAAGCGAAGAGGGCGCGAGCGGGGGCGAAACGCGCGGTCACAGGTTCTGTCGCTCTTCTGCGTGCGACCTCCCTCTCATCCGGCGTCGCGAGCGCAACCTCTGCCCGTAGACTCCCTCGCGTGACACGCTGCGGGCAGGTTGGCAAGATGGCCCTCGCGGTCGGCAAGGTGCGGTAACAGGGAGGAAGCGTCTCGTGAGCAGCAGGCCATCCCGAGGCGCTGCTCGCCTCGCAGCCATACTGGACGCGCTGCCCGATGCGTTGGTGCTGGTCAACGCCAATGGGACCGTCGTCAACGCCAACACCATCGCCCTGGAGGCCTTCGAGGCCCCGGGCACGGCCCTGGTGGGGCGAGGGCTGCTCGATCTGCTGCCGGAGTTCGACTCGCGGCTGATCCCCGGGTCCATGCGACGGCCCGACACCATCGACCAGCGCGGGCGGACCAAGCCGACCCGGATGATCGCGCGGCGGACCGACGGCATCGAGTTCCCGGTCGAAGTCACCAGTGCGAATCTCGAGAACGGCCAGCAGGCCTACGACAGCTACGGTCCCACCCCTGACGAGCTGCTCATGCTCGTCGTACGCGATCTGTCGGGCACCGTCGACACCGAGGCCGAACTCGCGCGTTCGCAACGCCAGACCGAGATGATCCTGCGGGCCGCGGCCGAGGGCGTGGTCGGGACGGACACGGAAGGGCGGGTCGTTCTCGTCAATCCGGCCGCCGCTCAGATACTCGGTTATCGGGCCAGCGATCTCGGTGGCCAGGATCTCCACTCGCTCATCCTTCACTCGCGCGCGGACGGCGAGTCCTTCGCGTACGAGGAGTCGCCGCTCGCCGACACCCTGCGCTCCGGGCGCAAGCACCGGGTGCGCGGGCAGGTGCTGTGGTCCAAGACCGGGGACAAGGTGCCGGTCGACCTGACGACCGCTCCGGTGCGCGACGGGGACCAGCTCGTCGGTGCCGTGATGACCTTCACCGACCGGCGGCCGTACGACGCCCTCGCCGAGGAGAAGGACGCCGAGGCCACCCAGCACACGGAAGAGCTCGAACGGATCGGCGAGGAGCACGCCGCGGAGCTCGATGCGCTGCGCGAGCAGCACGCGGCCGAGCTCACCGAGGTACACGAGCGGCACGAGGAGGAACTCGCCGCGAACGACGAGCGGTACGCCGCGCTCGGCGAGCGCGAGAAGGACCGGTACGAGGCGCTCACCGCCCGGCACGAGCAGCTCCTCGCCGTGCTCGGCCGATCCCTGCGCGGGCCCCTCGACCAGCTGCGCGGCGAACTCTCGAAGCTCGCCGCCGACGACGCGGGCCAACTGTGGCCCGAGGCCAACCAGGTGCTCCACCACCTCGCGGCCGGCTATTCGCGGATCACGACGCTCGTCGACAACGTCCTCGGCTATCAGCGGCTGGACGCCGGGACCGAGGAGATCATCCGGACGAACGTGATGCTCGACGCGGTCGTGGCGGCCGGTGTCGACGGGGCCGTCGAACTGATCGGTCCCGGACGCGTGCAGTTCGCCGTGCACGCGCCGCCCATCGAGGCCGAGGTCGACCCGCAACGGCTCGCGCAGGCACTCGCCCACCTCATCGCGGACGTGGCCGGCGTCGACGCGACCGGCAACGCGCCCGTGTCCGCGGGCGGCTACATGGACAACACCGTCGTCGTGGCGGCGGCGCAGCGCGGCGAGGTCGTACGGATCGAGGTGCGCGGGCCGTACACCGGGGGAGACCCGGTGCACGAGCCGATCGTGCGTGGAATCGTGCGGGCGCACGGCGGTGTGCTGCAGACGCACGAGGTGCCGGGCATGAGCGGCAGCGCGTTCGTGCTGGAGGTGCCGATCGGCGGCGGGGCCGGGGCGGTCGCGCCCGCGGCTCCGGTGTCGTCCGGTGCCGAGATCGCCCTTCCCGAGCAGGCCTCGCACCAGGGGCAGCAGGGGCAGCAGGAGCCCCAGAGCGGTGGCAGGCGGCGGGCCAGGCGGTCCTCCGTGGACGCCTTCCTGGAGAGCGAGGTCGCGGCCGCGGAGCCGACCGCACTCGAGGCGGGCGCGGTCGCTCCCACGGGGCGGCGCCGGCGGCGTACGGCTGCGGAGCAGGATGCCGCCGAGGTGGCCGTTCCCGCGCAGGGGTCGGGCGCCGAGGGCTCCGGTGAGGGCGGCTCCGGCGGTACCGGGCGCCGACGCGCACGGCCGAGTGCGATCGAGCCCACGGGCGACGGTGGGGCCGGGGGTGTCTCCGAGGGCGCGGTCGTCACCGCGGCCGAGCACGCGGCGGGAACCGCGGCCGTGGGAACGGGGCTGGGCGGGACGGTGCCTCCGCAGGGGGTGCCCGTGCCCTCCGGGCGGCGTGCCCGCCAGGGCGGCGAACAGCACGCGCTGCCACCCGCGCTGCCCGCGCCCCCCAGCGCTCCGACTGCCCCATCTGCCCCGCCGGCTCCACCAGCTCCAACTACGCCGACCGCGCCCGCTGCTCAGGGTGTTCCGGAGGCCGGTGGCTCCGCCGAGGACGCCGGTACGCAGCCCACCGGACGGCGTCGGCGTGCGCTGGCCGCGGCGGCCGAGCGTGCCACGGCGCAGGAGGCGGGCGCCCGCGCCGTGTTCGCGCTGCCGCCCGCGGAGGCGGACCGCTCACCGGAGTACGTCCTGGCCGAGCAGCAGGCCCAGCAGGCCCAACGGGCCCAGCAGCAGATCCTGGAGCAGGCGGGCGGTGCCGTCGGTGTCGTTGCCGGGGCGGCCCAGGGTGCCGAGGGTCGTCACGACACGGCCCTGCACGACCCGGCCGACGACCACACTCCGCTCCAGCCGCACCCGGTTTCCGCTCCGTCGGGACGGCGGGCGCTCCCGGCCCAGGCCCCGACCCCGGTCCCGGCTCAGCCGGACGCGGTGGCGGTTCCGGCTCAGGGCGTTCCCGTACCGGCCACCCCGACACCCGGAGTGCCGGGACAGACCGTCCCCGCGCAGGCCCCGGCCCCCTGGCCGGCCCCGAACGCCGACGACACCTCCGGCGCCGGCCTCCCCCTACAGCCGGGAACCCCCGTACCGCCCAGAGCGCCCGCGCCGCCCGTGGCAGCGGCCGCCCCCCAGGCACCAGCACAGCCGCAGCCGAGGCCCCCCGCCCCCGGCACCCCCCTGCCACCGGAGCAGCCCGCGCAGCAGCAACCCCAGCCTCAGGCACAGCCCCAGCCACGCATGGCTCAGCCACTGCCCGCCGAGGCTGCCGCCCCCATCGACCCCAACTCGACGCAGGGGCGGGCGATCAGCGTGCGGACGCTCGGGCAGGGCGTCCCGTTCGGCCGCCAGCCCGCACCGAACCAGCCGCAGGCCGCACCGGCACAAGCCCAGGCACGAGCACAGGCACAGGCACAGGCACAGGCCCAAGGGCAGGCGCAGCAGTCCGCCACGCCGCCCCCGCACCAGACCAATGGCTCCGGCCGCCGCCGTAAGCTCGGCACGCCCCCCGAGCCCGTCGCCGAGCGCCCGGAGACCGCGGCCCGGCCGCATCCGACGGCCGGTCAGGCGCCCGGGCCGAGGCTGCCCGGAGCCACCGAGGGCGCCGGACGGTCGTACGCCATAGGAGCCCCGGACAAGAACGCCGACGAAGGCCCCGAGCCGCTCGACGGCCCCGGCGGCGCAGTGGAGGTCGCCGACCAGCCGCTACCGCGGCCCCTGGACGACGAGCTGCCCCCGGAGCCGTTGGACAACCCGCGCCGCCTCCTCGTGTGGCCCGCACCGGACGTGACGACCCAGCAGGCACTCAGCGACCGCGGCTACCGGCCCGTCATCGTGCACTCGCGCGAGGAGGTCGACGCGCAGATCGCCGCGTTCCCGGCCGCCCTGTTCGTGGACCCGCTGACCGGGCCGATCACACGCACCGCCCTCCAGTCGCTGCGCCAGGCCGCCGTCGCCGCCGAGGTCCCCGTCCTCGTCACGGCGGGACTCGGGCAGGCGACGCGCGAGGCGGCGTACGGCGCCGATCCCGCCGTACTCCTGAAGGCGCTCGCGCCGCGCGACTCCGAGCAGCACCCGCCACGCGTGCTGCTCATCGAGGAGCACGCGGAGATCGCGCTGGCACTGACCTCGACGCTGGAACGGCGCGGGATGCAGGTCGCACGGGCGTCCACGGACGAGGATGCCGTCACACTGGCCTCGCAGATGCGCCCGAACCTGGTCGTGATGGATCTGATGCAGGTACGGCGTCGGCGCGCCGGAATCGTCGACTGGCTGCGGGCGAACGGGCAGTTGAACCGCACCCCGCTCGTCGTCTACACCGCCGCCGTCGACCGGGCCGAACTGCCGCGTCTCGCCGCCGGCGAGACGGTCCTGTTCCTCGCCGAGCGCTCGACGAGCGTCGAGGTGCAGGACCGGATCGTGGACCTGCTGGCTCGCATCGGAACGAACTGACCCTGCTCAATCGAACTGACCCCGTTCATACGACGGTTGGGGTGCTGTTTCACGTGAAACAGCACCCCAACCGTCGTACTGTCGCCGAAGCGGTCAGAGCTGGGTGACGTCCAGCTCGCCCTGGGCGTACTGCCGGCGCAGCACCTTTTTGTCGAACTTGCCGACGCTCGTCTTCGGGACCGACTCGATGATCGTCCAGCGCTCGGGGAGCTGCCACTTGGCGATCCTGGCCTCCTCGGCGAGGAAGGTGCGCAGCGACGCGAAGTCGGCGGTGGCGCCCTCCTTGAGGACGACCGTGGCGAGGGGACGCTCGCCCCACTTGTCGTCGGGGACGGCGACGACGGCGGCCTCGGCGACGGCCGGGTGGGACATCAGCGCGTTCTCCAGGTCGACCGACGAGATCCACTCGCCGCCCGACTTGATGACGTCCTTGGCGCGGTCGGTGAGGGTCAGGAAGCCGTCGTGGCTGATGGTGCCGACATCGCCGGTCTTGAGCCAGCCGTCCTCGCTGAACTTGTCGGCGGGGCGGACCGGTTCGGTGCCCTGGCCGCCGTAGTACGCGCCCGCGATCCAGGGGCCGCGCACCTCCAGCTCGCCCGCGGACTCGCCGTCCCAGGGGAGGTGTTCGCCACCGGGGCCGGTGAGGCGGGCCTCCACACTGGCCGGGAAGCGGCCCTGGGTGAGGCGGTACGCGAACTCCTCGTCCGTGCCCATGGCGCTGGCCGGCGGCCGGGCGATCGTGCCCAGCGGGGAGGTCTCCGTCATGCCCCAGGCGTGGCAGACGCGCATGCCCAGCTTGTCGAAGGCCTCCATGAGGGAGGGCGGGCAGGCCGAGCCGCCGATGGTGACCTGGGTGAGGGAGGAGACGTCCCGGGGCCTGGCGTGCAACTCGCCGAGCAGGCCCTGCCAGATGGTGGGCACGGCCGCGGCGTGCGTCGGCCGCTCGGTCTCGATCATCTCGGCGAGCGGCGCGGGCTGGAGGAAACGATCCGGCATGAGGAGGTTGACGCCGGTCATGAACGTGGCGTGCGGCAGGCCCCAGGCGTTGACGTGGAACTGGGGGACCACAACGAGCGAGGTGTCCTGGTCCGTGAGCCCCATCGACTGGGCCATGTTGACCTGCATGGAGTGCAGGTAGATCGAACGGTGGGAGTAGATGACGCCCTTGGGGTCGCCGGTCGTGCCGGAGGTGTAACACATGGCCGCGGCGGCGCGCTCGTCCAGCTCCGGCCAGTCGTACGTGGTCGGCCTGCCCGCGATCAGCTCGTCGTACTCGTGCACCTGGACGCTCGCACCCTCGAGCAGCGAACGGTCGCCCGGGCCCGAGACGACCACATGCTCGACCGTCGGCAGATGGGGGAGCAGCGGCGCGAGCAGCGGAAGCAGCGAACCGTTGGCGATGATCACGCGGTCGGCGGCGTGGTTGACGATGAAGACGAGCTGCTCCGCGGGGAGGCGGAGGTTGAGCGTGTGCAGGACCGCACCCATGGAGGGGATCGCGAAGTACGCCTCGACGTGCTCGGCGTTGTTCCACATGAGGGTCGCGACACGGTCGTCGCCCTCGATCCCGAGGCCCTCGCGCAGCGCGTGCGCGAGCTGGGCGGCCCGGTCGCCGATCTCGGCGTAGGAACGGCGCTGCGGCTCTCCCTCACCCGTCCAGGTGATCACCTGCGATGTGCCGTGGATGGCCGACCCATGGGTCAGGATCCTCGAGATCAGCAGCGGTACGTCCTGCATCGTGCTCAGCACGGCGTCCTCCCGGGGCGACATTGCCTACGAGGTGGTAAGGGATGCGCTGATTCTGCGCACATACCACGCGGTATGTCACTAGCTTCGGGCGATGGATCAGGTCACAGGGCTCGTTCGGCTCGGACGGGAACTTTTCCACGGGGACCGCTCGACTCGGGTCGGCCGAAGGTCAGCGCACAGGCTCCAGCTCGGGGTCCTCACGCAGCTTGCCCAGCGCCCGTGACACCGCCGACTTGACCGTCCCGACGGAGACGCCGAGCACCTCCGCCGTCTGCGCCTCGCTCAGGTCCTCGTAGTACCGCAGGACGACCATGGCCCGCTGCCGCGCCGGCAGCTTCATGATCGCGCGCCACATCGCGTCGTGCAGCACCTGCTGTTCGGCCGGGTCCCCGGCGGGCACGCCCTCCGGCTCCGGCAGCTCGTCGCAGACGAACTCGTCGACCTTGCGCTTGCGCCACTGCGACGTCCGCGTGTTGAGCAGCGCACGCCGTACATAGCCGTCGAGCGCCCGGTGGTCCTCGATCCGCTCCCACGCGACGTACGTCTTGGCCAGCGCGGTCTGCAGCAGGTCCTCCGCGTCGCTGGGGTTCGCGGTCAGCGACCGCGCGGTACGCAACAGCACCGGCCGGCGGGCCTTCATGTACGACGTGAACGACGGGTATGCCGCGTACGGAAGGGTCCGCGTCGCGACGTTCGAACCGCTGGTGCAGACGGGTGTGGTCATGGCTCCACGCTAGGAGCGACCCCTGCTCCTTCGGATCGGCCGCAGGTCCCGAAGAGGTGTCCCCCCTAGGTTGTAGGAGGGGGGTTGGCTCCACCTCCTGAGGGTGGACGAGCGGCGCCTGCACCCTGAGGGTTCATCCCTGAGAGACACATACGGCGGTAGTACAGCGGCTGCCGCCGTACTACCCGGGGTGTCCCCGGGACTCCTGGTCAATGGCCGTCCGCCCCCAGGATCAGCCCCGACGTGGGGACTCCGGTGCCCGCGGTGACGAGGGTGCGGCGGGCGCCCGGTATCTGGTTCACGGAGGTGCCGCGCAGCTGTCGTACCGCCTCCGCCACCCCGTTCATCCCGTGCAGATACGCCTCCCCGAGCTGCCCGCCGTGCGTGTTCAGCGGGAGCCGCTCCTCGGCGACGAAGTCCGCGGCCTCCCCCGGCTTGCAGAACCCGAACTCCTCCAGCTGCATCAGCACGAACGGCGTGAAGTGGTCGTAGAGAACGCCCACGTCGATGTCCGTAGGGGTCAGCCCGGAGGTCCGCCACAGCTGCCGCGCCACCACCCCCATCTCCGGCAGCCCGGTCAGCTCGTCCCGGTAGAAGCTCGTCATCTGCTCCTGGGCCCGGCCCGCGCCCTGGGCGGCCGCCGTGATCACCGCGGGCGGATGCGGCAGATCCCGGGCGCGCTCCACCGAGGTGACGACCAGCGCCTGGCCGCCGTCGGTCTCCTGGCAGCAGTCCAGCAGCCGCAGCGGCTCCACGATCCACCGCGAGGCCGCGTGCTCGGCGAGGGTGATCGGTCTGCCGTGGAAGTACGCCGCCGGGTTCGTCGCCGCGTACTTCCGGTCCACCACGGCGACGTGGCCGAACGCCTCGGGCGTCAGTCCGTACGTATGCAGATACCGCTGGGCCGCCATCGCCACCCAGGAGGCCGGGGTGAGCAGCCCGAACGGCAGGGCCCAGCCCAGCGCGACCCCCTCGGCCGAGGGCTCCCGCTGCTGCACCCCGGCTCCGAACCTCCGCCCCGACCGTTCGTTGAACGCCCGGTAGCAGACCACCACCTCGGCCACTCCCGTCGCCACGGCCAGCGCCGCCTGCTGGACGGTCGCGCAGGCCGCCCCGCCCCCGTAGTGGACCCGGGAGAAGAAGGACAGCTCACCGATCCCGGCGGCCTGGGCGACGGTGATCTCCGGGCTGGTGTCCATGGTGAACGTGACCATCCCGTCCACCTCGTCCGGCGTCAGCCCGGCGTCCTCGATCGCCGCCCGCACGGCCTCCACGGCGAGCCTGAGCTCGCTGCGCCCGGAGTCCTTGGAGAACTCGGTGGCCCCGATCCCGACGATCGCCGCCCGTCCGCCGAGCCGGTCCCTCGTCCGCAGGCTCATGAGGCGCCTCCGGACGGAAGGGTGACCGTCACCGTCCCGGTCACATGTCTGCCGATGCCGTTCGCCCCGACGACGCGCACCGTCGCGGTATCGCCCTCGACCTGTTCCACCGAGCCGGTCAACACCATGGTGTCGCCCGGATAGTTGGGCGCTCCGAGCCGTATGGCCACCTTGCGGAGCACCGCGTCCGGTCCGAAGTGGTCCGTGATGTACCTCCCGACCAGGCCGTTGGTGGTCAGGATGTTCATGAAGATGTCGGGGGAACCCTTCTGCCGCGCCAGCTCCGCATCGTGGTGCACATCCTGGTAGTCCCGTGAGGCGATCGCCCCGGCGACGATCAACGTGCGTGTGATCTCGATCTCCAACGGCGGCAACTGGTCACCGGCCCGCACGCTCTCACCTCCTCCGCCCCTCATGTCTCCGCCTCCCCGCTCACGATCAACTCCCCCAGCTCCTGGAGCACCTCGCTCCCGCACCCCAGATACGCGTCCAGCTGCCGCCCCCACAGGAAGTGCCGGTGCACGGGGTGCTCCAGATCGGCCCCCGTCCCACCGTGCAGATGCTGGCCCGTGTGCACGACCCGCTGTCCCGCCTCGGACGCCCACCAGGCCGCGGTCAGCGCGTGCGTCGCGTATGCGAGCCCCTCGTCGCGCCGCCACGCCGCCTCGTACGCCGTCACCCGGATCGCCTCCGTGTCCATGTACGCGTCGGCGGCCCGGAGTTGGACCCCTTGCTTGGCGGCGAGCGGGCGCCCGAACTGCTCGCGCCCGTTGGTGTGCTGCACGGCCCGCGCGAGCGACCCGGCGCACACCCCGGCCTGCAGTCCGGCGAAGGCGGTCCGTGCGGTGGCGAGCACGTCGCCGTACGCGCCCTCTGCGCCCACCGGCTCACCCGGCGCCGCGTCGAGCGTCAGCCGCCCTGCCGCCCATGGCGCCGTCAGCTCGACCGGCGCGCACTCCGCGTCGGCCGTCCGCACCAGCCACAGCCGGCGCCGGTCGTCCGCGACGAGCACATGGGTGGCGTCCCGCAGCCACGGCACCACGGGGACGACGCCGTCCAACCGCCCCGACGCGCCCGCCCGTACGGCTCCCGGCCCAAAGACCGCCCCGCTCACCACCACCGTCCCGTCCCCGATCCCGAGCAGCAGCCGCTCCCGCTGCTCCGGCGAACCGTGTGCCGTCACCGCCAGCAGCCCGTACACACAGCTCGCCGCGAACGGCACCTGCGCAGTGGTGCGCCCCTGCTCCTCCAGGAGCAGCACGAGACCCAGGAGCCCTGTGTCCGCCACGGCCGTCACCAGCCCGGCCGCGCACAGCGCCTTCCACAACTCGGCGTCACTGCCGGTCCCCGCCGCGGCGAGCCGCTCGTGCGTGGAGAGGTCGGCGAAGATCCGGGCGGCCAGCTCGCGGGCGGCCGCCTGCTCCTCGGTGGGCGTGAAGTCCATGTCAGCCTCCGCCTCCTCCCGGACCGCTCCCGGGGCTCGCGTCGGCCCGGAAGACCGGCAGCACCAACTCCTCGTCGTACCGCTCGAACCGGAGCCGTACGGGCATCCCGATCCGCACCTTGTCGTACGGCACCCCGATCACATTGCTGACGATCCGGACGCCCTCGGCCAGCTCGATCAGACCGACGGCGTACGGAGGGTCGAAGGCCGGGAACGGCGGGTGGTGCATGACCACGTACGAGTAGACCGTCCCGTCGCCGCTCGCCTCGACCGTGTCCCAGTCCAGGGAGCCGCACGCGCCGCATCCGGGCAGCCAGGGAAACCGCAGCGCCCCGCAGTCACCGCACCGCTGGATCAGCAGCTCGTGCCGGCCGACGCCCTCCCAGAACCCGGCGTTGTCCCGGTTGACGACCGGGCCCGGCCGACTGGTCCTGGGCTTGCCGCGCGCCGGGGCGTACTTGAGGATGCGGAACCGGTGCGTACCCGCCGGTTCCCCGCCCGCCCGTACGTCCATGCGCGTCGTGACGAAGTGCCCCGTGCCCAGCTTGGTCGTCTTGCGCTCGGAGACGGACTCGATCACCGCGTCGAAGGTGATCTCGTCCCCGGGCCGCAGCGGCCGCAGATACTCCTGCTCGCAGTCGGTGGCGACCACGGAGGTGTACCCGGCCTCGTCGAGCAGGCCGAGCAGCTCGTCGTACGCGTCCGAGCGGCCCGCGTGCCCGGACAGGCCGCCCATGGTCCACACCTGGAGCATGGCGGGCGGCGCCACGGCATCGGGCCCCGCGTACGCCGGATGGGTGTCGCCCATCGCCTCGCACCAGTGCCGGATCATCGGCTCGTTGACCGGGTCCTTGCCGGCGCCCGCGACGGCGGCCGCCCGCCCCTCGTACGCCTTCCAGCGCACCGCCGGTTCGTCGCTCGCGTCGCTCACCGCCGCCCCCTCGTCATCCCGAGCCGCATGGTCGCCACGATCTCGCGCTGCACCTCGCTCACCCCGCCCCCGAACGTGTTGATCTGCGCCGCCCTGTTCATCCGCTCCAGCTCGCCGTCCCCGAACACCCCCGGCGAACCGGAGCGCACCAGCGCATCCGGTCCCACGATTTCCTGACACATGCGATACGTCGCGACCGCCGATTCCGTTCCCGCCACCTTCACGCCGCTGGCGTCGCCGGGGGCCAGCCGACCGGCCCCGACATCCCCCACCAAACGCCAGCTGAGCAGGCGTGATGCCGCAAGCCGTGCATGCACCTCGGCCAGCCGGAACTTCACCCACGGCTCGTCAACCCGGCGCCGACCCGTCACCGGATCGGGGGTGCGTGCCGCCTCCAGCGCGGCCGCGTAGAAATCCTCGGCCTGCATACCGATCGCGGCGAGGGCGACCCGCTCGTGGTTGAGCTGGTCGGTGATGAGCCGCCAGCCGCCGTTCTCCTCACCGACGAGGTTCGCGGCCGGGACGCGCATCCCGTCGTAGTACGTGGCCGTGGTCGTCAGTCCGCCCACCGTCTCGATCGGCGTCCACGAGAACCCGGGCGCGTCCGTGGGCACGAGGAGGATCGAGATGCCCCGGTGCCTGGGCGCGTCGGGGTCGGTGCGGCAGGCGAGCCAGATCCAGTCGGCGTGCTGGGCGTTGGAGGTGAAGACCTTCTGACCGTCGATCAGCCAGTGGGCGTCCGTCCGTACCGCGCGCGTCCGCAGCGAGGCGAGGTCCGTTCCCGCCGAGGGCTCCGAGTACCCGATCGCGAAGACGACGTCCCCGCTCAGGATGCGGGGCAGGAAGTACTCCTTCTGCTCCTCGCTCCCGTACTTCATCAGGGTCGGCCCGACGGTGTTCAACGTGACCATCGACACCGGCGCACCGGCCCGGTACGCCTCGTCGAAGAACACGAACTGCTCGTCCGCGCCGCGCCCTTGGCCCCCGTACGCGACGGGCCAGCCGATCCCGAGCAGTCCGTCGGCGCCGATGCGGCGCAGCAACGCGCGCTGCCGGCCTGGGTCGTCTGCGGGCGGGGGACCGTCGGGCATCAGGTCCCGGAAGTACGTACGCAGCTCGGCGCGCAGCCGTCGCTGGCGCTCGGTGGGGGCGAGGTGCACGGCGGCGGCCCTCCCGGACCTCGTACGAACAAGGTTTTCTGACTGTCCGTCAGAAACCGAGGCCTGTCAAGGTCGCGGAGCGCCCGCGACCGGCCCCCTGGTACACGAAATAGGCGTATGAAAAGGCGCATGAAAAACGTCTGCGCGGCGGCACCGAAGCACCGCCGCGCAGACGCGTCACCACCCCACAGAGCACACCCCACACGGTGTTTCAAGGCCACTGAGCCCGACCCCAGAACGGGCGCATCGGCCCCGGCTCACCAGAGCTTGGTGAAGTTGATGACGGTGGTCGACTGGTCGATGGCCGTGAACGCGGAGCGGTTCACCTGAGCCGTGTTGCTCTGGTTCGAGGCACCGGAGCCGACCGCCTGCTGCTGGGTGGTGGAGGAGTTGCCGCTGTTGTTGTGTCCTACCCCGCTGCGGCTGGCGGTTGCCACGCCCGCGTTCGATCCGTTGTCCGCGAAAGCGCCGTTGTCCGCCGCGGCGACGCCCGCGAAGAGGGCGGCGGCGAGGGGCAGGGCCGAGACGGCGGCGAGAACGCGGGCGGTACGGATGCTTGCCATGTGAATCCTCCAAGAACCGGATGTACGGACCGGCGCGAACCGGGAAGTACTGCTCTCTCCAAGGCGGTTGGCCGACCGCCTCGGGCGCTGATCACGACGTCGCGAGTCCAGAGTTGCCCACCGAATCCCCGGCGAACCACCCCGTAAGGTGTGATTCCTCCTCAAGCGTGAGGACATATCGATAAACCCTCTTCATGACATAAAACCCTGGTTCACCATGGACCGGAGGGCCGGACCCCGGGCGCCACAGGAGAGGAACCGTTCCGCCACTTTTTCGGTCAATCCCGCCCGAACCCCGCTCCCGGCACCCCCGCACCCGGCGAGCCCTTCCCTTTTTCGAACACTCGTACGAACATAGATGCATGGCCACCATCGACCGGCAGGCCACGACCCTGGCCCTGGCCCACGCTCTGTCCGCCGCCGAACGCGGCCTCGCGGTGATCCCGCTGTCCCGCACGAAGCTCCCGGCCCTGCGCTCCCCCCACCGCGACGACCCCGACCCGACGGCCCCTCCCTGCCACGGCGAGTGCGGCCGCTTCGGGCACGGGGTGTACGACGCCTCCACCGACCCCCGCCGCATCCGCGACCTCTTCGCTGCCGCCCCCTGGGCCACCGGCTACGGCATCGCCTGCGGCCTCGAGCCGCACCACCTCATCGGCATCGACCTCGACACCAAAACCGGTACGGACTCCTCGGCGGCCCTGCGCGAACTGGCCCTGCGCCACCTGTTCACGATCCCGGAGACGGTGGTCGTGCTGACCCCCAGCGGCGGCCGCCACCTCTGGCTGACCGGCCCGCCGGACGTGGTCGTCCCCAACTCGGCGAGCCGACTGGCCCCCGGAATCGACATCCGCGGCGCCGGCGGCTACCTGGTCGGCCCCGGCTCCCGCACCGAGCACGGCGTGTACGGCACGGCTCCGGGCACCGCCCATCTCGCGCCGGCGCCCTGCCCACGCGAACTCCTGCGCCTGCTCACGCCTCCGCCCCGTACGCACCACCGCACGCCCCCTGCGACCGGCCAACACGGCCAGGGCCTGGTCGAGTTCGTACTCGCCGCCCATGAAGGCCAGCGCAACACCCGCCTCTTCTGGGCCGCTTGCCGCGCCTACGAGAACGGCATCGGCCCGGACCTGACCCCCGCCCTCGTCGAGGCCGCCGTCCGCACCGGCCTCACCGAACGCGAGGCCCGCTCGACGATCGCCTCGGCGTCCCGGATGACGTTCCATCGTCCCGAGCCACCGGAAAACCGAACGGCACCACGAACCGCACGTCCCTAGGCTGCGCCCCATGGCACCCGAACGTCGAGATGTCCGCACTACATCGCCCGCCGCCGATCCCACCCCACGAGCCATCCCCTGGGAGGAAGCCGTCCGGGACTTCGAGCTGCCACCTTCTCGGCCGTGAACGGCCGAGCTTGTGCAACTCGGTCGTTCACACCTTGTCGCGCTCCCGACTGTCCCCTACGGCAGGACGGTCACGGGTCGCATCTCCCGCGTTCCGGCTATGCCGATGACGGGACGGGCATGGTGACAAATACCCACGCCGAGCGTGCGCGGTCGCGCACGTTGACCCCGGCGACGTGGTCGGCGGGCCCAGCGAGGCCGCACCGACGACAGGAGAAACGGTCCCGGGTGGGCCGGTTGGCCCGCCCGGTGTGCCCGCAGCGCGGGCAGCGCTGCGAGGTGTAGGCCGCATCCACTTCCAGGAACGGCACCCCGGCCCGGCGTGCCTTGTAGGCGAGATGCTGTCCGAGCTGGTGGAACGGCCACGAGGAGAGCGTGCCCCGCTGGTCGCGACGAAGCCGTACCCGCTCGCGGATCCCGTCGAGCTGCTCGACGGCGATCCCACGACCGGTGCGTTGCGCGACAGACACAATCTCCTTCGAAATCCGGTGATTCACGTGCGTTGCATGGCGCTGCTCCTTCTTCGCACGGCAGGCCAGGCGGCGCGTGGCCGAGCGAGTGCACCTGGCCTGGAGTTCAGCGCGTTTGCGGGCCTGCCACCTGCGGTAACGGTTCAGGCGACGGCCCTGGTAGTTGGTCCCGTCGCTGGTAGTGGCCAAGTTGGCGATGCCACGGTCCACCCCGATCCAGTCCACCGGCTCGAACACCTCCGGCTCGGGGATTTCGCAGGTCGCGATCAGGAACCACTTCCCGCCCCGCCGCACCAGGTCGGACTCGCCCTTGCGGTACTCGGCCAGCGTCTTGAGCTGGTCCGCAGAGCCGGTGTAGCGGATGCCACGCATCCGCCCCTCCACCGTCCAGATCGACACCGTGCGCGCATCCGTCTGCCAGGACAGGCACCGGTCGTCGAACGGCTGCGCCGCCTCCGGCCGGAAGCCGACAGCAGAGCCGACGGCCTTGCGGTACCGCTTCGATGACGGGCGGCCCAGCCGCCCGGCCCGCAGACTCGCCGCGAGCGTGCGGTAGGCGTCGACGACCTTCTTCACCACTCGCACCGTCGGCTGCGCCGACAGCCCAAAACTGGCCTTGATGTCCGTATACACCAGTTTCTGCAGGCCGTTGCGGTCCTTCACCCCGGACGCGAAGGCGGTCCGGGAGACGTGGTCGGCGGCCCGGTTGCAGGCGCGCAGAGTTGCCTCCAGCGCCGCCGCCTGCTCAGGCGACGGCAGCAGCTTCACCTGCACCACCAGCTTCACAACACGCCAACCTAGGCAACGCTTCGCACACCCGGGCGGGCTTCGCATGCACTCACCCATACCCGCGACTGCATCGCACGCCCGTGCACATTTCCCGGATCCGCCCGACAGCAATGCGGGCGCCCCACACCCGGCCGCGGGACGCAGTGACGCTCCGCGTCACGATCCTGGATGCGATTCCTCCCCGGCGTGAACGCCGGGGCATCCTCGCAAGAATCAGGTGAAGTGCTGCCGACATGCAGAAGGGGTGTCCCGGAAGCGGGACACCCCTTCTCATCGGTACACGTACCTCATCGGCACATGGACCGAACCAACGCGGTGGGTGTGGGATTTGAACCCACGGTGACATCGCTGCCACGACGGTTTTCAAGACCGTTCCCTTAGGCCGCTCGGGCAACCCACCCCGCGCCACCGGCGATCGTCGGTTGCGCGGGACAAGACTAACCGGTCAGCTGTCGCCCTCGCGCTGTCCCAGGGTCACCTCGGCGGTGCGGGTCTTTCCGTCGCGGGTGTAGGTGAGCTTGACGACGTCGCCCGGCTGGTGGGTCCAGATCTCGCCGATGAGGGTCGGGCCGCTGTCGATCACCTGGTCGTCGAGCTTGGTGATGATGTCGCCGGGCTTGAGGCCGGCCTTGTCCGCGGGGCCGCCGGAGGTGACCGCGGCGGAGCCGCTCGCGCCCTGTTCGGTGATCTTCGCGCCGCCGGAGCCGTCTTCGAGGGAGACGGACGCGCCGATCACGGGGTAGACCGGCTTGCCGGTCTTGATGAGCTGCTGGGCGACATGCTTGGCCTGGTTGACCGGGATCGCGAAGCCGAGACCGATGGAGCCGGACTGGCTGGTGCCACTCAGGCCGCCGCTGCTCGTCGACTGAATCGCCGAGTTGATGCCGATGACCGCGCCCGAAGAGTCAAGAAGAGGGCCACCGGAGTTGCCGGGGTTGATCGAGGCGTCCGTCTGCAGGGCGCTCATGTACGAGGCCTTGCTGCTGGAGCTGCCGTCACTGGAGGCCACCGGACGGTTCTTGGCGCTGATGATGCCCGTGGTCACCGTGTTCGAGAGGCCGAAGGGCGCGCCGATCGCGATCGTGGAGTCGCCGACCGCCACCTTGTCGGAGTCGCCGAGGGTGAGCGGCTGCAGGTCCGACGGGGCGTTCTTGAGCTTGATGACCGCGACGTCGTACCCCTGTGCGTGCCCGACCACCTCGGCGTCGTACTTCTTGCCGCTGGGGAAGGTCGCGGTGAGCTTGCCGCCGTCGACCGCGTCCGCGACGACGTGGTTGTTGGTGAGGATGTGGCCCTGGGTGTCGAAGACGAACCCGGTGCCGGTGCCGCCCGAGCCACTGGTGCTCTCGGCCTCGATGGTGACGGTGCTCGGCAGCGCCTTGGCGGCCACGTTCGCGACCGTGCCCGAGGCGCGCTTGACGTCGCCGCTGCTGCTGGGCGCGGAGACCGTGGTCGAGTCGGTGGAGTTGTCGTTGTTCTTGGCCAGCGAGTAGCCGATGCCACCGCCGACGCCGCCCGCGACCAGCGCGGCCACCAGGATCGCGGCGACCAGGCCGCCGCGCCCGTTCTTCGGCTTCGGGGCGGGCTGCTGGTAGGAGGAGCCCCAGCCGTCGATTCCCGAGCCGCCGCCGTCCGCGTACGAAGGAACGGCGGGCGGCGGAGGCGGCCAGCCGGCCTCGGCTGCCGAGACCGGAGCCCCGGGAGCCCCGGGAGCCCCGGGAGCCCCGGAGTCGTACCCCTGCGCGTCAGGAGCCCCTGCGCCCATCGACGCGTACGCCGGTGACTGCTCCGGTGCGCCGGGGGCGCTCGGAGGCACCGCCGGGATCTGGGCGGTTGGTGCGCCCCCCTCGGGCGCAGCGGTCTGCGCGGGAGCAGCGGGAGTTTCCACCGGCACAGGAGGTGCGGACGGGGCCGGGGGTACTGCAGTGCCCTCGTTCTCGGTGCTCACAGCTCTTCTCCTCGATCCACGGCTGTTGTTCTCGGTCGCACTCGGTCACGCTCACTCACGCTTGTCAACGGTTCCGGCGCGATTCAGCTGTGCATGTGTGCATGTGCTTTTTGTACGCCGTCAGCTTTTCCCACGGGACGTCAGAGCACCATAAGCGGTGGCTGTGGGTCCACGACCATCCTTTATATCGGATGTTTTATATGAAATATAATCATCTCTGGCGTCTCCGGCCCGACGTCCGCCCCGTAGCGATGGCACCATGACGCGGTGACCCACGCACGACAGCACCCGAAGCACCCGATTCAGGTCGTCGCCCACCGCGGAGCCTCCGAAGAGGCGCCCGAGCACACCCTGGCCGCGTACAAGAAGGCGATCGAGGACGGTGCCGACGCCCTCGAGTGCGATGTGCGGCTGACCGCGGACGGACATCTCGTCTGCGTCCACGACCGCCGCGTCAACCGTACGTCCAACGGCCGCGGAGCGGTCTCCGCCCTGGAGCTCGCCGAGCTCGCCGCGCTGGACTTCGGCTCCTGGAAGAACCGCGAGGAGTCCCCCGACTGGGAGTACGGCCCCGGGGACCCGAAGGACACCTCCGTGCTCACCCTGGAGCGGCTGCTCGAACTCGTCGCCGACGCCGGCCGTCGCGTGGAGCTGGCCATCGAGACCAAGCACCCCACGCGCTGGGCGGGCCAGGTCGAGGACCGGTTGCTGCTCCTCCTGAAGCGCTTCGGCCTGGACTCCCCGGAGAGCGCCGCCACCTCGCCGGTACGTGTCATGAGCTTCTCGGCACGCTCGCTGCACCGCATTCGGGTCGCGTCCCCGACCCTGCCGTCGGTCTATCTGCTGCAGTTCATCTCGCCCCGGCTGCGCGACGGACGACTGCCCGTGGGTGTCCGGATCGCGGGCCCCTCGATGCGGATCGTGCGCAGTCACCCCGGGTACATCGAACGGCTGAAACGAGCCGGTCACCAGGTGCACGTCTGGACCGTGAACGAGCCCGAGGACGTCGATCTCTGCGTTGAGCTGGGCATTGACGCCATCATCACCAACCGCCCGCGCGCGGTATTGCGCCAACTCGGCCGCTGATCTGGCCCCACGCCAGGCCGCCCCTCTGGGAAACCACCCCGTGAACACCCGTCGTCGACCGTCGAAAACCAGCCATTCGATTACAGGGAGTGCACCGGCGCGTTCGATCCGCATTCGATCGTTACGAGTGCGTCAGCACACGTGGATTGGCCGGTTTCCGGTCCAGTCCAAAGGGGCATCCACACCGTGGCGTGGGGCAAAGGAGGTCTCGGGGGTGGCGTTGGTGGTGGCACGGGAAGTGCCCACGTCGTCGAGCATGGCCGTTTCCCATGGCCCTGCGGGCGTAGGGAAAGCAAGACATCGGATGCGCGATCAGTTGCGTACCGGTGGAGTGGCGGAATCGGTCATCGACGATGCCATACTGATCCTTTCCGAACTGTTGAGCAATGCGTGCCGGCACGGCAGGCCCCTCGGTGACGCCTTGGCGGGTGACGGTGACGTCCGGGCCGCGTGGCGCGTCGACACGGCCGGCAGACTCACCGTCGAGGTGACGGACGGCGGTGGTCCGACCCGCCCGGTTCCGGCCACGCCCTCGGTCACCGCCCACGGCGGCCGCGGGCTGAACATCATCACGGCACTGGCCAAGGACTGGGGCGTCCGGGACGACACCCGCGGAGAGGTCACGGTCTGGGTCGTCGTCCGGGAGGACGTGGGGGACACGGCCGCCGGACACCGGCGGGACGGCTTCGCTACGCGCGTCACATCACCGGCCGTGCCGGGGATACCCGAGCTGGACTTCGCGGACGCCTTCGACGACTTGGACCGACACCCCGCGTTCGACGACCTGGACTGACACCCCACGCGCCGGGCAGGCCCGAGCCGACGTCCGCGTACGCCGACTGACGCACCGGTTCCGGGACGACTCGGTGCGTTGTCCACAGGGTCCCGTCGGCCGTCGCGCGAGGGGCTAGGCTCGCGCCAGTACGAGACGAGCCGTGATCGGGAGACACCCACGATGGCCAAGAAGCGACCCCAGACGAAGGCCAAGCAGCCTCAGCTCAAGGACGGGGAGATCCCGGTAGTCGGCGCTCGCGAGCCCTGCCCCTGCGGCAGCGGCCGCCGGTACAAGGCCTGTCACGGCCGGGCGGCCGCACACGCCGTGACCGAGCTGGTGCAGCGCCCCTTCGAGGGCCTGCCGGGCGAGGCGGACTGGGTCGCGCTGCGCGAGCTGGTGCCCGCCGCGACCGTCGAGCTGAAGCTCAAGGAGAGCCTCCCGGAGGGTGTCCCCTCCGTGACGCTCGCCACCGTCCTGCCGATGGCCTGGCCCGCGCTGCGCCGCGACGACGGCTCGGTGCTGCTCGGCCTGCAGAACGACACGGCGTCCGGCGACATCAGCCGCGACCTCGCCGACACCCTCCAGCGCGCGCTCACGGCGACGCCCGGCACCCCGGTCCCGGGCCGCCGCGCCCCGGCCGACGGCCCGCGGCTGCAGGAACTGCTCGACCCCGAAGGCGCGTTCGAGCCAGTTGTGCACTCGGGCTTCGAATTCTGGGTCCCGGACATGGAGAACTCGACGCCGGAGGTGACCGCCTCCCTGGAGCGGGCCAACGCCGCCGCCATCCCGACCGTGAAGCTCGCCGGTGTCGACGCGGCGTACTGGTGCGAGACCCCCGACAAGAACCACCTGCGCTGGGTCATGCCGTACCCCGAGGAGCAGCTTCTGGACGCGCTCGCGCGGCTGCACGCGGCCGGTGGGTCGAGCCTCGGCGAGGGCACCCGGCTGGTCGGTTCCTTCCGTGCGCACGGGCTCACGGTGCCGGTCTGGGACCTGCCGACGGGCGTCACGGCGGACGACGTGGAGAAGCCGGCGGCCGAGTTCGCCGAGCGCCTCACGACCGCTCTGGCCTCGGACGCGCCGCTCACCACGGACGAGCGCCGGGCACGCGGCGGCCTCACGAACCGACAGGTCACGCTCAGCTGACACGCAGCGGGGCACTGACCGACCGGTCAGCTGGTCGAAGTCCCGCGGAACAGGTGACCC
The DNA here is from genome assembly GCF_045040035.1 of Streptomyces sp. NBC_01384. NCBI lineage: Bacteria > Bacillati > Actinomycetota > Actinomycetes > Kitasatosporales > Streptomycetaceae > Streptomyces > Streptomyces sp. NBC_01384. The sequence continues at coordinate 4,970,463 of NZ_CP109559.1, read as the reverse complement.
CTGTCACAACTCCCGGTTGCGACAGGTAAATCCCTGTCCGAATAGCCGAGATCGAATTTGCGAACCGCCGATCTCTTGTTACCGTTCGAGTAGCCCGGTTGCTGGTGCATCCCCCGTCGCCAGCAACCGGGTCTTTCCGTGTGCGGAATTCCGTACGGCGCCAACCGCCTTGCTACGGCGCTGAGTTGGCCTTGCTACAGAGCCGAGTCGCTCCCCGAGTCGCTCCCCGGGTCGCTCCCCGACCGCAGCAGCACCGGCCCGCTCCCGGCGCTTCTCGCGAACTCCGCGACCGCCGTGTACGCCCCCACGCCCCCCGTCGTACGCTCCCTGGGCGTCTCGCACGCCCCTGGGTCATCCTCCGCGCCCACCACGCAGGTCATCTGCACGGCGTGGCCGCCGGGCCCCATGAGGCTCAGTGCGGACTTCAGCTGGTCGCCGGTCGCATTGCGGTAGTAGGTGCGCGCCCAGGTGTCCTCTCCCTGGGTCAGGACACAGGTCTGTGCCTCGATGCCGTCGGGTGAGGAGAGTTCGGGGCCGCACCGGGCGGCGGTGGCCAGGCCGAGGCCCAGCAGCCGGGGTGAGGGCGCGGGTGCGGGGGTGCCTGCAGGGGCGGCCGGCCTCTTGTCGTCGAGGCGTTCGGAGGCGCGTACGAGCTCGCGGCCCTCGTCGCCGACGGGCCCTGCGGAGGCCACGGTCAGCGGCAGGGCCACGGCGAACGTCACGCCGCCCGCCAGCGCCACCAGGCGAGCACTTCGGGCGCCCGGCCCGGAGCGTAGCGACGACGAGGCTCTGTACCCCCCAGAATGACGCTGCATAGTGCGGAACATAACGAGCGCGGGTGGGCGCGCGGCTCACCGCGCGCCGGGCACCCTACAACTCGGGCGCGCTCACACCCGTACGAGTGAGCGCCTCCACCACGGCGTCCACCACCGCCTCGACATCCGGCACCCAGGGCGCGGCGGAACCGGGCAGCGGGGCCCGCTCCCAACGGATCTGCCCCTGGCCGGTCTCGGACGGGGGCAGCGCGACGTAACCGCCCTCGCCGTGGAAGCGCAGGGACCCCGGGACGAAGTCCTTGGCGTAGAGGAGCTCGCCGAGCTGCTCCATGGAGTACGGCGCGACGAGGATCGCCCAGCGCGTGGGCGCCGCGACGACCGGGCCGAGGCGCATGCCCTCGCGGTCGAGCGCGTCGAGCGCGCGGGCCGCCGCGGGGGCGGGCAGGCTCACCGCGCAGGGGGCCCTGCCTCCGGTGGCCAGCACGATCGGTGCCGACGGCCGGTTGGTCCACCACCAGCGCACCATGCGCTCGTCGGTGGTTGCCGCGAGGAGGCCGGGGTCGAAGGGGTGAGCACCGGGCACCGTGCACTCCGGGTCCGGGCAGCCGCAGCGGGCGCGCCCCTGCGGATCCGGAGCCACACCCGGGAGTACGGGCCACTGCCAATCGGTCGCGAAGGTCAGGGCCGCGCTGAGCATCTCAAGCCTCCCGTCGTTCCGCCTCGACAGAAGCCTGCGTCGCCTTCCGAGGATCTCGCGCATGAGCGCTCGTTCCTTTCCGTTGCACGCCTGGCAACACCGTGGATCACATCACACCATGTGTCGATCACTTCACTGTGCGTACCTGCTGGCGCATCACACCCCTGCGCAAGACAAGGGGAACCCATCTGGGCTGAGCATTGGTTGCGTCCGCGTCCATACTGCGTCTGTCTAAAGCATGGGCATGGCGTGGGGTGGCGGCGCCTGGCGTTTTGCCGTCCCGCGTATTTCTTGCCGCCTCCGCCACGGGAGGATGGGGCACGGTCGTCGGTGGTTAAGACGCCCGGGTCCGTTGCCAGGTTCCGGGCGGATCCCAACCACCCCTGGCCTTCACCGAGTACGTACCCATCACGACCGCTGTGACGCTCCGTGGAACGAGGCCAGTCGACCTCAATAACCCGTTGCCCGAGTCAGTTTTAAGCCAACTTCGCTTTTCCGCAAGGGTTACCGAGAGTCTCACGGACACCAGGAATCCCAGCAGGACAATGCTGGACATCCCCTCACGAGTGCGTGTACATGTGGAGACACTGCTAGCGGCGCAGAACGACATGGGGGTTTGCGATGCTATTGAGCAATACGCACCGGTCGGAAAGCCGGACACCATGAACGCCCCTCACCTTCCGAAAGTGGCCGGAATCGATTCCACGGTTCCCGCGCCCGCACACACTGTCGCGCCGACGGCTTCCGCCACGGGTTCCGCCACAGGTTCCCCTTCGGCCACCTCGTCCACCGGCCCCGGAGCCGTTCTCCAAGATCGGCTCGCCGGCTGGGTCTCCGACCTCACCACGCTCCATGAACTCACCGAGCGCCTGGTGCGCACCGCGACACTGAGCGACGCCCTGCGGGAGCTGCTGCACGCCGGAGCCGCCCTCGTGGGCGCCCGGCGCGGTCTCGTCGTCATGGAACCGGGCGACGGACTCGGCCCGGACACCACCATCGGCCTCGGCCTCGGCCGCGCCGACCTCGGCCACATCGAGACAGTCCCGCGCAGCTCCATGTCGTACGGGAGGATTTTGGATGGACTGCCGGGCGGCAACGCGGAGATCGCGGAGCCGGATCTCTTCTCCGAGGACGGGCTCGACCCCCGCCACCGCGAGGTGGCCGCCCGGCTCGGCTACGCCGCGAGCTACGCGCTCCCCCTGTCGACCGAGGCGGCGGGCCGGCTCGGCGCCGCCGTGTGGCTCTACGACGAGCCCGCCGAACCGGTGGAGCGCCAGCGCCACCTCATCGGCCTCTACGCCCGCTACGCGACCGAACACCTGGCACGGCTGCTGGAACTGGACCGCACGCGCGCGTGCATGACGACGATCGCCCAGGAGCTGCTTCCACCCCGACTGCCCCGGGTCTCCGGCGTCCAGCTCGCCGCCCGGCACCGCACGGGCCCGCGCGGCGGCGGCGACTGGTACGACGCGCTGCCGCTGCCCGACGCCGCGCTCGGCCTCGCGGTCGGCTCCGTCACCGGGTCCGGGTCCAGCGCGGTCGCCGCGATGGGCCGGCTGCGGGCCTCCCTGCGGGCGTACGCCGTGATGGAGGGCGAGGACCCCGTCGCCGTCCTGTCCGACCTCGAACTGCTGCTGCGCCTGACCGAGCCCGCCCGTTCCGCGACGGCCCTCTTCGCGTACTGCGAGCCCGCGCTGCGCAAGATCACGCTCGCCGGAGCCGGGCACAGCCCGCCCCTGGTGATCGGCGGGCGGCGCACCGAGTTCGTGGAGACCTCCCTGTCCGCGCCCCTGGGGATGCTCGCCTGCTGGGAGGCGCCCAGCGTCGAACTGACCGCCGAGCCCGGCGAGACCGTGCTGCTCTACACGGACGGCCTGCTGCACCGCACCGGCGACCCCATGGACCGCGCCTTCGCCCGGCTGCACGCGGCGGCGGCGAGCGTCCCGCGGACGGTGCGCGAAGATCCCGGCGCGATCGCCGATCACGTCCTGCGGTCCGTGCTGCCGGACGGGCTGGACGAGGCGGACAGCACGGAGGACGTCGTACTCCTGGCGGCGCGCTTCGACTGACCGCCGACGCGCTCCGGACAACCGCGTGCGGGTGGCCCGCGGGCTGTCCGCGCCGAGCTCTGCGCGTAAAGGTCTTCCGTGCCCTGGGCCCGCTCCCAAGCGACCGTACGATGGAGGGCGTGCCCCCTGCTCGAGCACAGCCGAGAGCCCGGGGGACGGTCCAGAGTCGTATCTAGGAGGCAGACCGTGTCGGAGGCGCTCACCCCGGAGACCCCGGAAGCCGTGCTCGACGATGCCGCTGACGAAGCGGGCGAAGAAGAGCCGATCAAGCAGCGCAAGAACGGCCTGTATCCGGGCGTGTCCGACGAGCTCGCCGAGAACATGAAGTCCGGCTGGGCCGACACCGAGCTGCACGGCCTGGAGCCGATCGCCCAGGCCGAGTACACCGCCGCCCGCCGCGCCGCGCTCTCCGCCCGCTTCCCGGGCGAGCGCCTGGTGATCCCCGCGGGCAACCTGAAGACCCGCTCGAACGACACGGACTACCCCTTCCGCGCCTCGGTCGAGTACGCGTACCTCACCGGCAACCTGGCCGAGGACGGCGTCCTGGTCCTGGAGCCGGCCAACCTCCCGGACGGGACGAACGGCCACAGGGCGACGATCTACCTGCTGCCGCGCTCCGACCGCGAGAACGGCGAGTTCTGGCTCTCCGGGCACGGCGAGCTGTGGGTCGGCCGCCGCCACTCCCTCGCCGAGGCGCAGCAGCTCTACGGCATCCCCGCCTCCGACGTACGCGAACTGGCCGACAAGCTGCGCGAGGCCACCGGCCCGGTCCGGGTCGTGCGCGGCTACGACGCCGGGATCGAGGCGGCCCTGACCGACAAGGTCACCGCCGAGCGCGACGAGGAACTGCGGGTCTTCCTCTCCGAGGCGCGGCTGATCAAGGACGAGTTCGAGGCCGGCGAGCTGCAGAAGGCCGTCGACTCGACGGTGCGCGGCTTCGAGGACGTCGTGAAGGTCCTGGACAAGGCCGAGGCGACCAGCGAGCGCTACATCGAGGGCACCTTCTTCCTGCGCGCCCGGGTCGAGGGCAACGACATCGGCTACGGCTCGATCTGCGCCGCCGGACCGCACGCGTGCACGCTGCACTGGGTGCGCAACGACGGGCCCGTGCGCTCCGGGGACCTGCTGCTGCTCGACGCGGGCGTCGAGACGCACACGCTCTACACCGCCGACGTCACGCGCACGCTGCCGGTCAACGGCCGCTACAGCGAGATCCAGAAGAAGATCTACGACGCCGTGTACGAGGCACAGGAGGCCGGTATCGCGGCCGTGCAGCCCGGCGCCAAGTACCGCGACTTCCACGACGCCGCGCAGCGCGTGCTGGCCGAGAAACTCGTCGAGTGGGGCCTGGCCGAAGGCCCCGTCGAGCGTGTCCTGGAGCTCGGTCTGCAGCGCCGCTGGACCCTGCACGGCACCGGGCACATGCTCGGCATGGACGTCCACGACTGCGCCGCCGCGCGGACCGAGACGTACGTGGACAGCACGCTGGAGCCGGGCATGTGCCTGACCGTGGAGCCGGGTCTGTACTTCCAGGCGGACGACCTGACCGTCCCGGAGGAGTACCGGGGCATCGGTGTGCGCATCGAGGACGACATTCTGGTGACCGAGGACGGGAACCGGAACCTGTCCGACGGGCTGCCGAGGCGCTCCGCCGATATCGAGGCGTGGATGACGGCACTGAAGGGCTGATCTGAACGGGACGGCCGGGTTGCCCCCTGGGGTGCCCGGCCGTTCTTTCGGCCGCGGGTCGTCTGTGGCTGGTCGCGCGGTTCCCTCGCGCCCCTGAAGGGGCGCGCCGGTGCACAGGGAGGGTCCGGTTCACGACTTCTGGTCCGGCGTCGGCGTGGATCTGCATCTGGAGCCGGACGTGGCCGCGGGACGCAGGACCGGGCTCTAGCGTGCGCTGCGGGACGCGGTGCGCGCCTGGCGGCTCGCTCCGGGCACGCGGCTGCCCGCGACCCGGCGGCTGGCTGCCGAACTCGGCATCTCGCGCGGGACGGCCAAGAGAACCTACGACCAGCTGGTCGCCGAGGGGTATCTGACGGCCCGGCAAGGGTCGGGCACCGAGGTGGCGGAGCTTCCCGCGGCTGCGGTGCCGGAGGCTGCCGGGGCGCTGCTCCAGGTCATCGCCGGGATGCAGCAGTCGGCGGGTTCCTGGCAGGTGGGCTTCGACCTCGCTCCGGCCGAGCGGATGGGCGAGTACCAGACCTTCTTCGGCACGGGCGTCACGGTGGCCCGCACGGCGGGACCACTGGTCCTGACCACGCTGCTGGTGGGCTGGGGGACTCCGGGGTGGCTGCTGCTGGGGGGCCTGATGCTCGGGGCGTCGTACGGGATGGGGCCGGCAGTGCGGTGGGCCGCCACGCACGGCGTGACAGCCCACCGCCGGGACCGGATCAGGCAGCGCCCCGTACCGGTGAACTGACCACCACCGGCAGCGAGTCCACGAACAACGCGCCCGCCAGGAGTGCCCCGCTGCCACGGGGGCTCCACGCGCGCGCGTGGAGGTCGTCGTCGAAGGCGGCCAGGGCCGCGCGGCCGGCCTCCGTCGCCGTACTGCCCGCCTCCAGCACGCCCCGTGCGCCCGCCTGGACGTGCCGGAGCCCGTGCGGGCCCGCTGTGTACAGCAATTCGGTGTCCTGGAGGGTGGACATGACGGTGAGGAGGGCGTCGAGTCGGGCGTACGGCTCGGACGCACCGGCGGAGCGGGAGGCCGCGAGCGCGTCCAACGCCCGCCGTACATGCGGGAATCCGGCGCGTGCCTCGCCCCGCGCCCCGGCCGCACCGTACTTCGCGGACACGGACGACCCCCGGGAGGGCCTCCCTGGCGCCCTTCGGTCGGGGTGCGCCGCGATCTGCTTGGCGGTGGCGGCGACCTCGGAGCCCTTGGCCCCGGGGTCCAGGGCCGCGGCCGCGACCAGGAAACCCAGGGCCCACAGCGCCCCGCGGTGGCCGCCGCCCGCCAGAGCCACCGAGTGCTCGGTGGACCGGCCGATCGCGCCCAGCTCCGTACGGAGTTCGGGCGTGGGCCGAGCGGCGCGGCGCGCGGCGGCCGCCATGGCCGCGAGGCCGGGCGCCAGTGCCTTGGCCGACCAGCGCAGGGAACAGAGGTCCCGGCGGGTGGCCCGGGCGCCGAGATCGCGCGGGTCGGGCAGGCCGGGCTTCGGGGTGAGCTCCAGTTGCCACGTCAGCGCGGCCACGGCGGCCTGCGCCAGCGTCTCGTCCTCGCGGCTGCTCATCCGCGAGGACTACGAAGACGCCGAGGCGGACGGGGCGGCACTGTCGCTCGGGGCGCCGCTCGGCGGCGTACCGGTCGGAGCACCGCTCGGCGCGCCGCTCGGGGGCGTACCGCCGCCACCGCTGCCCGCGCCGGTGCTCTCGGCGTCCGGGTCGATGCCCAGGGTGATGTACCCCTTGAAGCCCTTGGACGGGTCCTTCTTGTGGACCGGCTCCAGGGTCAGCAGTCCGCTGGAGGCGCCGCCGCCGTCGTACACCATGTCGTCGGCGAGCTTGGTGTAGCTGCCGGTGTGCTTGGAGTAGGGCTCCAGTGCCTGGACCTCGGCGGCGATGTCGTCGTCGAAGAAGAGCTGGCCGGTGAAGTTGACCTTGCCGCCCTCGTAGGTGCCGTCCTCCTTCTCGCCGCCGGTGTGCACCTTGACGTGGATGTGGGTGGTGCGGGGCGTGTACCAGCCGGGGAAGATCGTCTCGAACTTGACGACCCCGTTGGCGTTGGCGACCTGGTAGCCGCGCAGGTATGTCTGGTCGTTGGCGGTCGAGCCGTCCTCGCTCTCGGCGGGGGCGGAACCGCCGGGGTTGGCGGTGGTGTAGCCGGAGTAATAACCCCAGGCGTCGCAGTGCCAGATCTCCACGGCCGCGCCCGCGACCGGGTCGCAGGAGTCGGTGGTGTCCTGCACGGTGATGCGCAGCGTCAGCGGGACGCCGCCCTTGCCCTCGGTGATGTTCTTCCGCACCAGGGCGCCGTCCAGGTAGTACGGCCCCTCGGTGACGCTGGACATCAGCACGCACTGTCCGCTGCTGGTGGAGGTCGAGGTCGCCGAGGCGGCCGCCTCGGCGTCGGTGGTGGTCGTCTCGTCGGCGAACGCCGACTGGTAGCCGGCGACCGCGAGCCCGCCCGCGGCAACCGTGCCTCCGGTCACCGCGAGCGCGCGGCGCCGGGTGATCGATGTGTCTTTGTGGCTTCTCGTCATGATCGGAAAGCTACGAAGGGCAGCCGTCAGGGGCATGGGGTGGAGCTGTGAGGGGGGTAAGAATTCTGAGAAAGCTGAAATCGACGCAAAAGCGCCCTCTCCAAGGGGCCCGAAAACAGCGGGACACCGCGCGAGCACTCTGACGGTTCGGCCTGCACCGCCATGAGTTCGGCCTACACCGCCATCAGAGGCGCGTCCTTCTTCCACTTGAGGATCTTGTCGAAGCTGACCACCGCCCCGCCCCGCCCCGGTTCGTTGCCGATCTGGACGTGGTCGGCGAGTTCCTGGATCAGACACAGCCCCCGGCCGTGCTCGGCGTCGCTGCAAGCGGGCCGGAGCGGGAAACGGGCGTGGCCGGGCGCGAACCCGGGGCCGGAGTCGGCGACTTCGATGCGGCACTTCTCACCGTCGAGGTAGGCGGTGACCCGATAGGCCTCGGAGGAGGCTCCGAGGGCATCGCCGCCGTGCTCAACGGCGTTGGCACAGGCCTCGCTGAGGGCGACGGAGAGGTCGTACGAGACCTCCGGGTCGACGCCCGCCGTCTCCATCGTGCCGAGCAGCAGGCGTCTGGCGAGCGGAACGCTCGCAGCCTCGCGCCGCAGATGGAGTGACCACCAGATGCTCATGCTCCAGCCTCCCGGCCGCGGCTCGACATACCGTTACGTATTGCCGCAAGCACCCGCGTGCAATCGCCTCCATGACGTGATGCCGCCCATACGGCGGATGCGCGTACGCCCGGAATCGGTGTATGTGTGGACGGTTTCCCCCAGATAGTGATCTTCAGGACCCCGGCCTGCGGAACGTCATCTTGCGGACCTGCCGCGGGAAGCGGGTAAGTCCAGTGCGATGATGAACCCGCCATGACTGCCCCCCACCAACGCAGGGCGCGCTCCGGATACGGACTCCGGATTCTGCGGGCCGCGGTGTTCGCCGCGGTCTGCGCCGTGCTGGCCGCGGCCGGTCATGAGCTCGCCTCCTGCGCCACGATTCCGCTGTGGACGCTGGGCGCCGGATTCCTCGCGGTCTTCGCCGTCGCCGCCGCGCTGGCGGGGCGGGAGCGTTCGCTGCCGGGCATCGCCGCGCTGCTCGCGGTCGGCCAGACCGCCCTGCACACGCTCTTCGGGCTCGGCGGGGCCGGTACGGCGACGGTCTCCGGCTCCATGTCGATGGCCGACACCTCACTCGTGGAACGTGCCGCCCGCCTCGTGTGCGGCACGACCGCGGCGGCCATCACCCCCGCACACGCCCAGAAGATCCTCGCCGCCGCACGGCTCGGCACCGGCATGACGCAGTCCATGCCCATGCACCACCCCGCGGACGCGATGTCGACCACCGCGGGCTCCCCGATGTCCGTGCTGCCGTCCCTGCCGATGCTGCTCGGCCACGTCCTCGCGGCCGTCGCCGCCGGATGGGTGCTGCGCCACGGTGACATGGCGCTGCTGCGGCTCATGCGGCTGTCCGCGCACGGGGTCGCGGAAGGGGCGCTCGTACGGTCGTTGCGCGGGGCGCTCGCGCTCGTACGCGCCCTGCGGGCCGGACTTCCGGGTACGCCCGGTGCGACACCGTGCGCCTGCCGCACCGCGATGCTCCCGCCGCCCAAGCCCCGTACCACCGCGCTCCAGCACACCGTCGTCCGGCGCGGGCCGCCACACTCCACCGCTCTCGTCCTCGCCGCCTGACACGACGCGCCACTCCACCGCCCCGCCGATGGGCCCGATGGGGGTGCCGTCGTGCGGCACGCGCGCGTGCATGCCGTCGACGCCTCCAGGGCGCCGCACCGGCCCTCGCACGTGCCCCTCTGTAACGGACTTCAACGGACTTCAACGGACTGAAAGTGGAGTGTCCCCTTCTATGAAGGCTTCCCGTATCGCCGCCGCCGGTGCCGTCGCCGCCTCGGCCGTCCTCGCCGCCTCCGCCCCCGCCTTCGCGCACGTCAGCGTCCAGCCGGAGGACGAGGCCGCCAAGGGCGGCTACGCCGTCGTCGACTTCAAGGTCCCCAACGAGCGCGACAACGCCTCGACCACCAAGGTCGAGGTGAACTTCCCGACCGACCACCCGCTCGCCTCCGTCATGCCGCAGCCCCTCGACGGCTGGTCCGTGCAGGTCAGCAAGAGCAAGCCGGCCAAGCCGGTCACCCTGCACGGCGAGAAGATCTCCGAGGCCGTCTCCAAGGTCACCTGGACCGCCACCGGCAAGGGCATCGAGCCGGGCTTCTTCCAGAAGTTCCCGCTCTCCGTCGGCGCGCTCCCCGAGGACACCGCCGAACTCGTCTTCAAGGCGATCCAGACGTACGACAACAAGGAGGTCGTGCGCTGGATCGAGCCGCAGCAGGAGGGCCAGGAGGAGCCCGAGAACCCGGCTCCGGTGCTCGCGCTCTCCGCCGCGTCCACGGACGGCCACCACGGATCGTCCGCCACCGCGGAGGACGCCTCCGACACGTCCGCCGCGGGCGCCAAGGCCACCACCGAGGCCGCCTCCTCGTCCGACGGCACGTCGTCCGACGGCACGGACACCACCGCCCGCGTCCTCGGCGTCGTCGGCATCGCCGTCGGCGTGGCGGGCGTCGCGTACGGCGTCCTGGCCGGCCGTCGGCGCACCACCGCCTGAGGCCCATCGCCCCCTTCCGTTGTGCACCGGTGAGTCGTACGGCCCCGCCAGCCAGGTCGTACGCCCCCGTCAACGGCGTCGTACGACCCCGGTGCACACCGGAGCCCTCACATCTGGGACATTTTTCTATGCGCAAGAAGACGTATGCCGCGGCCGCCCTGTTCGCCGCCGCCGCACTGACCCTTTCCGCCTGCGGCAGCGGCGACGACAGCAACAAGCCGATCGCCGACGTGTCCGCCGAGGCCGGCACGGGCAAGGCCGCCACGGTCCTCGACAAGGCGTTCGAGAAGCCCGACCTCGTCCTCACCGACACGAACGGCAAGAAGTACGACTTCCGGGCCGAGACCAAGGGCGTCCCGACGCTGATCTACTTCGGCTACACCCACTGCCCCGACGTCTGCCCGACGACGATGAGCAACCTCGCCGTGGCCAAGAAGCAACTGCCCAAGGCCGAACAGGACAAGCTCAAGGTCGTGTTCGTCACCACCGACCCGGCGCGCGACACCCCCGCCGCGCTCGGCAAGTGGCTCAAGGGGATCGACCCCGCCTTCATCGGCCTCACCGGTGACTTCCCCACCATCCAGGCGGGCGCCCGCACCCTGGGCATCACCATCGAGCCGACGGCGAAGGACAAGAACGGCAAGCTCGTCTCCGTGCACGGCACCCAGGTCTTCGCGTTCTCACCGAAGACCGACGGGGGCTATGTGGTCTACGGCGAGGACGCCACCGTCGACGACTACACCAAGGACCTCCCCAAGCTCATCAAGGGGGAGAATCCGTGAGGCGTCCCGGAGCCCCTTCGAGGCGTCTCGCGGGATGCGCGGCGCTGACGGCCGCCGCGCTGACACTGGCGGGCTGCGGCTCGGACAGCTCCTCGTCGGACAACACGGACAGTTCGAGCAAGCCCGAACTGCAGGTCACCGGCGCCTACATGCCCGCCCCCGTCATGGACACCATGGCGGCCGGCTTCTTCACCGTCACCAACTCCGGCGGCGCCGACACCCTGACCTCGGTCACCAGCGACCTCGCCTCCGACGTCACGCTGCACTCCACCGAGGGCGGCGCGATGGAGGAGCAGAAGTCGTTCGCCGTGCCCGCGGACGGCACGCTCGGCTTCGCCAGCGGCGGCAACCACCTCATGTTCGAAAAGCTCACCCACAAGCCCCTGGAGGGCGAGAAGGTGTCGGTGACGCTGCACTTCACCAGGGCCGGCGCGGTGAAGATCTCCATGCCGGTGAAGTCCGCGACGTACAACCCGAAGACCGGGCACTGAGGGAGGGATCACCGTGACGCAGACCATCGTTCCCCGCGCAACTGTCCGCACGACCGCGCGTGCGGCCGTACGTGCCACTTCTGGTGTCCCCTTTCGGGTACGGACGCTGCTGTTGCTGTTCCTCGCCGTGGCGGGCGCGGTCCTGGCCGGCGCCGCGCCGGTCTCCGCGCACGCCGCGCTGACCGGCAGCGACCCGCAGCAGGGAGCGGTGGTCAAACAGGCACCGGCCCAGATCTCGCTGACCTTCTCCGAGAAGGTCGCGATGTCCGACGGCTCGGTCCGCGTGCTCGACCCCAAGGGCGAGCGCGTCGACACCGGCAAGGCGTCCGACCTGGGCGGCACCACCTACGGTGTGAAGCTGCACTCGGGGTTGCCCGACGGCACGTTCACCGTCACCTACCAGGTGGTGTCGGCGGACAGCCACCCCGTCTCGGGCGCCTTCACCTTCTCCATCGGGGCGCCCTCGCAGACCTCCGTCGCGCTGTCCGACCCGGCAGTGGGCGGCGGAGTCGTCGGCACGCTCTACGGATTCGGGCGCTATGTGTCGTACGCCGGATTCATCCTGTTCGTCGGCGGCGCGGCCTTCGTGCTGACCTGCTGGCAGCGCGGCGCCGGGGTCCGTCCGGTGCAGCGGCTCGTGGTCTCCGGGTGGCTCGCGCTGACGGGCGCCACGCTCGCACTGCTGCTCCTGCGCGGCTCGTACGTCGGCTCCGGCAAGATCGGCGACATCTTCGACCTGACGCTGCTCGGGCAGGCGCTGCAGACCAAGGCAGGCGCGGCGCTGGTCTCGCGGCTGCTGCTGCTCGCCGCGGGGGCGCTGTTCATCGCGGTGCTGTTCGGGGCGTACGCGCGCCGGGGCGAGGCCACCGCGTCCGAAGACCTCGATGACCTCGATGACCTCGAGAAGAAGGACCTCACCTTCGGGCTCGCGATCGGCGGTGCCGTCGTCGCGGCGGGCCTGGCCGCGAGCTGGGCGATGGCCGAGCACGCCTCGACCGGCATCCAGGCGGGCCTCGCGATGCCCGTCGACGTACTGCACCTGCTGGCGGTCGCCGTCTGGCTGGGCGGCCTTTCGACGCTGCTCGTGGCGCTGTTCCGGGCGCCCGCCGAGGCACAGATCGAGGCGGCGGCCGTACGACGCTTCTCCCGCGTCGCGTTCGGCAGCGTGAGCGTGCTGGCCGCGACCGGGATCTACCAGTCCTGGCGCCAGGTCGGCTCCTGGTCGGCGCTCACCGACACGTCGTACGGGCAGCTGCTGCTCGCCAAGATCGGCCTGGTGGCGGTCCTCGTCGGCATCGCGTGGATCTCGCGGCGCTGGACGGCACAGCTGTCCGAGGCGCCGGTGACGAAGGCCATGGCGACGGCAGGGGCGGCAGCCGCGGCCGGACAGCGGGCGAAGCAGCCGACCAAGGTTCCCGCGGACACCAAAAACTCCGGAGGCTCCAGGGACTCCGGAGGCTCCGGGGACACGGGGGGCTCCGGGGACTCCCCGCGCGCCGCCCAGCTCGCCCGGCAGCAGGCCGCCGTGGCCACCGCGCGCCAGAAGCGCATCCGCGACGCCGATCCGATCCGTACCGGCCTGCGCCGCTCGGTGCTCGCCGAGGCGGGCGTCGCCGTCGTCCTGCTGGCCGTGACGACCGTGCTGACGTCCACCGAGCCGGGACGCACGGAGGAGGCCGCCCAGCAGGCCACCGCGTCCACCTCCCAGCGGTCCGGGCCGCTCTCTCTGAAGCTCCCGTTCGACACCGGCGGCCAGGACGGCAAGGGCACCGTGGAGGTCACCCTCGACCCGGCCCGCGTCGGCGGCAACGAAATGCGCGTCTTCGTGGAGCGGCCCAACGGCAAGGCCTTCGACGTTCCCGAGGTGAAGGTCGCCTTCACCCTGGAGGCGAAGAAGATCGGCCCGCTGCCCGTGACCCCCGACCGCATCGCCACCGGCCACTGGTCGGCGATCGGAGTGCAGATCCCCATGGCGGGCGACTGGAAGATCGCGGTGACCGTGCGCACCTCGGACATCGACCAAGCGACCGTGAACAAGAACGCGAAGATCGGCTGAACCTCACCATGGCTGACCAGTCCACGTCGAAGGCCACCCCTAAGGCCGCCTCGAAGGCCGCTTCGGAAAGTGCCTCTCCTGGGGAGCTCGTTTCCCAGGAGCCCTCTTCCAAGGGGGCCTCTTCCAAGAAGACCTCCTCGGGGACATCCTCGGGGACCTCTCCCCAGGGAGTCTTTTCCCGTCGTCGGCTGCTCGGCACCGCGGGAGCCACCGGTCTCGCCCTGGGGGCGGCCGGAGGCGCCGCCGGGTACGCGGCGGCACCCTCCGCCGACAAGGCCGCGCCCCTGACCTCGCTCGGCGCGGACACGGTGATGTTTCACGGGAAACATCAGCCCGGCATCACCACCGCGCTGCAGGCCCGCGGCCACCTCGTCGCGTTCGACCTGGCCGCGGGCGCGGGCCGCAAGGAGGCCGCCGCGCTGCTGCGCCGCTGGTCGACGACGGCCCAGCGATTGATGGCGGGCGAGGCGGCCGCACAGGACGACACGGACGTCGCCCGCGACGCCGGCCCCTCGTCCCTGACGGTCACCTTCGGATTCGGGTACAGCTTCTTCGCGCGTACGGGCCTGGAGAAGCAGCGCCCGGTCGCCCTCGACCCGCTGCCCGACTTCTCCTCCGACCACCTCGACAAGACGCGCAGCGACGGCGACCTGTGGGTGCAGATCGGCGCCAACGACGCCCTGGTCGCCTTCCACGCCCTGCGCACGCTCCAGAAGGACGCGGGCAGCGCGGCTCGGGTGCGCTGGCAGATGAACGGCTTCAACCGCTCGCCCGGCGCCACCGCCCAGCCGATGACGGCCCGCAATCTGATGGGCCAGATCGACGGCACCCGCAATCCGAAGCCGTCCGAGTCCGACTTCGACCGGCGCATCTTCGTGCCCGCCTCCGGCGCCCCGGCATGGATGGCGAACGGCTCGTACGCCGTCGTACGCCGGATCCGGATGCTCCTCGACGACTGGGAGAAACTCTCGGTCAAGGCCCAGGAGGACGTCATCGGGCGGAAGAAGTCGACCGGGGCGCCGCTGAGCGGCGGCACCGAGACGACAGCGATGAACCTCGCCAAGACCGACGCCGACGGCAGCCCGGCCGTCCCCGTCAACGCACATGCCCGGATCACCCGGCCCGATCAGAACGGCGGCGCCGCGATGCTGCGCCGCCCGTTCTCCTTCCACGACGGCTTCGACGCGGACGGCGTGCCCGACGCGGGCCTGCTCTTCGTCTGCTGGCAGGCGGATCCGCTGCGCGGCTTCGTCCCGGTGCAGCGCAAGCTCGACCGGGGCGACGCCCTGTCCACGTACATCCGCCACGAGGCGAGCGGGCTGTTCGCGGTGCCGGGCGGGGCCGCGAAGGGCGAGTACGTGGGGCAGCGGCTGCTGGAGGGGTGAGGGTCCCCCTTCGGGACGGTGGTTTCCCGTGGCCGGGGGCCCGGGTACGAAAGGCCCATTAGGGTGAGGTCATGCCAGCCAGCTATGCGTATCTCGGTCCCGAAGGCACCTTCACCGAAGTCGCCCTGCGCACGCTTCCGGAGACCGCCACGCGGGAGCTCGTCCCGATGGTGTCGGTTCCCGCCGCGCTGGACGCCGTCCGCAACGGCGAGGCCGAGGCCGCATTCGTCCCGATCGAGAACTCGGTAGAGGGCGGCATCACCACGACCCTCGACGAGCTGGTCGCGGGCAGTCCACTGATGATCTACCGCGAGGTGCTGCTGTCGATCACCTTCGCCCTGCTGGTCAGGCCCGGCACGAACCTGTCGGACATCAAGACGGTGAGCGCCCATCCCGCCGCCCAGCCGCAGGTGCGCAACTGGCTGAAGAACAATCTGCCGGACGCCCTCTGGGAGTCCGCCGCCTCGAACGCGGACGCCGCCCGGCTGGTGCAGGAAGGCCGGTACGACGCCGCCTTCGCGGGCGAGTTCGCGGCGGCCAAGTACGGTCTGGAACCGCTGGAGACCGGCATCCACGACGCGGAGAACGCCCAGACGCGCTTCGTCCTGGTGGGCCGGCCCGCCCGGCCCGCGGCGCCGACGGGCGCGGACAAGACGTCCGTGGTCATCTGGCAGCGCGACGACCACCCGGGTGCCCTGCTGGAACTGCTGCAGGAGTTCGCCGTGCGGGGCGTCAACCTGATGCTGTTGCAGTCCCGGCCCACTGGCGAGGGCATCGGCAACTACTGCTTCGCCGTTGACGCGGAGGGCCACATCTCGGACCGCCGCGTGGGGGAGGCGCTCATGGGGCTCAAGCGGGTCTGTCCGCAGGTGCGCTTCCTCGGCTCGTACCCCCGTGCGGAAGTCGACCCCCAGGACGTACGCCCGCCCCGGGCCGGTACGTCGGACAGCGAATTCTCCGCCGCGTCGGACTGGCTGGCGCGCTGCCAGGACGGCCGGTTCTAGCGCGCCGCCAGAACGGTCCCAGGTCCGCGCCGGATCGTCGGCGCGGCCGTTTTCCACCTGCCCCGTTTTCCACCTGCCGGTTCTCCAGCTGGCCGTTTTCCACCTGGCCAACCGGCTCCCCGCCAGTGCTACCTGCCGATTTTCGTCATCCACAGGTGTTATCCACAGGTGTGCTTCTCGACCTGGGGACAAGTCGACAACGAAGCACTGCATCATCGACAAATCGCCCTACAGACCCCAAGTTCGTCCACAGCTCCGCACGTCACCCCTCGTCCACTCTTTTCCATTGATCAATCCTTTGGAGCGAAGCATTTCCACTCGAACGTGGGTGTACAGGGGGTTTGACCCGGGAATTCTTCGTCCTTGATGCGGCTTTCGGAACGATCAACTCCGACGTCCACAGATCTTCCGCACACCCTGTGGATAACTCGGTGAGGGTGGGGGTGCCTGTGGACAACTCTCCTCAAGTCCCGCCCTCCACAAGGGAATCCAGTCAACCGACGTGCGCCCGTCTGCCCCGTTTCAGGGAGTACAGTCCCTTTTATTGACGCTCATCGTTGATCAAGAGATTCAGCCCGGCATTTGACTCATAACGTCACAGAAGCGACGGAGTGGAATATCGAGTCGATGGCCGGAAGCGCGCACCGGTAGCCTTGAGGGGTGATTGACCTTCGCCAGCTTCGTGAGGACCCCGACCGTGTGCGTGCGTCACAGCGCGCCCGTGGAGAGGACGTCGCACTCGTCGACGCCCTCCTCTCTGCCGACGAGCGGCGCAGGTCGTCCGGCGTCCGCTTCGACGAGCTCCGTTCCGAGCAGAAGACGCTCGGCAAGCTGATCCCCAAGGCGTCCGGCGACGAGAAGGCCGAGCTGCTGAAGAAGGCCGGCGAGCTCGCCTCCGCCGTCAAGGCCGCCGACGCCGAGCAGCACGAGGCGGACGACGAGACCAAGCGGCTCCTCCTCCAGCTCGGCAACCTGATCCACCCGGACGTCCCGGTCGGCGGCGAGGAGGACTTCGTCGTCCTGGAGACGCACGGCACGATCCGCGACTTCGGCGCCGAGGGCTTCGAGCCCAAGGACCACCTGGAGCTCGGCGAGGCGCTCGGCGCCATCGACGTCGAGCGGGGCGCCAAGGTGTCCGGCTCGCGCTTCTACTACCTGACGGGTGTCGGCGCGCTGCTGGAGCTCGCCCTCGTCAACGCCGCGATCGCCCAGGCCACCGAGGCCGGCTTCACCCCGATGCTGACCCCGGCCCTGGTCCGCCCGCGCGCCATGGAGGGCACCGGCTTCCTCGGCCAGGCGGCCGAGAACGTGTACCACCTGGAGAAGGACGACTACTACCTGGTCGGCACCTCCGAGGTCCCCCTCGCGGCGTACCACATGGACGAGATCCTCGACGCCGACCAGCTCCCGCTGCGCTACGCCGGCTTCTCGCCGTGCTTCCGCCGCGAGGCCGGTACGTACGGCAAGGACACCCGCGGCATCTTCCGCGTGCACCAGTTCGACAAGGTCGAGATGTTCTCGTACGTCGACCCCGAGGACGCGGAGAACGAGCACAGGCGGCTCCTGGACTGGGAGAAGCAGTGGCTGACCGGCCTCGAGCTGCCCTTCCAGGTCATCGACGTGGCCTCGGGCGATCTCGGCGCGTCGGCGTCCCGCAAGTTCGACTGCGAGGCGTGGATCCCGACCCAGGGCAAGTACCGCGAGCTGACCTCGGCCTCGAACTGCGACGGCTTCCAGGCCCGCCGGCTGTCCGTGCGCATGCGCGACGGCAAGAAGGTCCAGCCCCTCGCCACGCTGAACGGCACGCTGTGCGCCGTCCCGCGCACGATCGTCGCGATCCTGGAGAACCACCAGCTCGCCGACGGCTCCGTGCGGGTGCCGGAGGTACTGCGTCCGTACCTGGGCGGCCGTGAGGTCCTGGAGCCGATCTCCAAGTGACCGGCACCCCTGGGCCGACCGGACCGACCGGACCGACCGAGTCGACCGGTCCGACCGGGCCGACCGGGCCTACTGGATCGTTTCCCTACAAGCTCGTCGCGACCGATCTCGACGGCACGCTGCTGCGTTCCGACGAGACGGTCTCGGAGCGGACGCGTGCGGCACTCGCCGCGGCGTGTGCGGCGGGCGCCGCACACATCGTCGTCACCGGGCGCGCGGTGCCCTGGACCCGGCACATCCTCGACGACCTCGGCTACGAGGGCCTCGCGGTGTGCGGTCAGGGCGCGCAGGTGTACGACGCGGGGGAGCACCGGCTGCTCACCTCGGTGACGCTGGACCGGCAGCTGGCCGGTCTGGCGCTCGCCAAGATCGAGGCGGAGGTCGGCCCGCTGCTGCTCGCCGCGAGCCGCGACGGGCTCGACGGCGAGGTGCTGGTCGGCCCCGGCTACCGGACACAGGACGGCCCCCTCCCGGTCGTCCCGATCAGGGACGCGGCGGACCTCTGGTCGGCCCCCCTGAACAAGGTGTACGTGCAGCACCCGACGCTCTCCGACGACGAGCTCGCCGCAGTGGCCGCGGAGGTCGCGGGAGGCCTCGTCGGCGTCACGATGGCCGGCGCGGGCATCGTGGAACTTCTCCCCCTCGGCCTCTCCAAGGCCACGGGGCTGTCCCTGGCGGCCCGCCGCCTCGGCGTGAAGGCCGCGGACACCATAGCCTTCGGCGACATGCCCAACGACATCCCGATGTTCGCGTGGTCGGCCCGCGGGGTGGCGATGGCCAACGCCCACGACGAGCTCAAGGCGGTCGCGGACGAGGTGACGTCCTCGAACGAGGAGGACGGCATCGCGGTGGTACTGGAGCGGTTGCTGGGTTAGAGATTGTGCTCTGGAGCGCTTCTCTGCACTTCACCCGAATGGGTGGTGCGGGGTATTCGGTGTGGCATGAACTCTCCGTTCTGGATGGACCTCTGGTCTTGGCGGTTGGCGTCTCGCCTCTCCCCTGTGCCGCGGTTACTGTCTGGGCAAGGGACTGGGGAGGGACGTGTGGGGGAGACGGCCGATTACGAGGTCTGGCATGGCGACTTGTTGGTCGGCGCGCTCTGCGCCGTGAGCATCGATCAACCGTGGTTCCTCTGCCGCTTCGTGCCAGGAGCCGGCTGGGACGATCTCGGTCCGCTCTTCGCCGCTCAGGAGGAGGCGCGACGCCAGCACTTCCCTGAGCACCTGATCGGGGCGATTGCCGCCGTGCGAGATCTCGGTGTGGAACTGCGGCCCGTGGCGGGCGGTGAGCCGATCCACCCCTGGATGATCTATCTCAGCGAGGGGCGAGCCAGCTTTCGGTACTGAGGCTGTTCCAACCTGCGGTAAGCCTGTTGGCGCGGAGCGGCGTTGAGGAGCTGCTGCCGCTGTCGGTCGTCTGAGGCTCCTACCCGGCGGGCTTGCGATAGGTTGCCCGCCATGACTGAGCTCGGATCCGTCGCCTGGCCACCTGCCCCGATCAAGACCGAGCGGCTCGTGCTCCGCGAGCCTGAGGCCCGGGACCGTGCGGCGTTCATCGAGCTGTTCGCCTCGCCGGAGGTGGGCGCCTACATAGGCGGCCCTCGACCGCGTGATGAGTTGGAGCGCGCGTTGCCTGAGACGCCCGAGAGGCGCCCCGGCCTTTTCGTGATCGAGCTCGACGGAGCGATGATCGGCACCATCGAGCTCAACCGGCGCGACGCGGAGCATCGGAGTCATGTCCGTCCGGATGCCGGGGAGGCCGAGCTCGGCTACCTGTTCCTGCCCGAGGCATGGGGACGCGGGTACGCCGCCGAGGCGAGCGCGGCGGCGCTCGGCTGGTTCGCCGACGCGCTTCCCGGCGAGCCGGTGGTGCTCTGCACCCAGACCGCCAACGACCGCTCGATGCGCCTCGCGGCGAAGCTGGGGTTCACCGAGGTGCAACGGTTCGAGGAGTGGGGCGCCGAGCAGTGGTTCGGCGTGTGGTCCCCGGTCACGCCGTCCGGTTGAACTCGTGCTCCACAGCGCGGATCCACGAGGGCACCCATCGGTCGTCGGCCTCGGCGCACCGCTTGACCTCGTTATGTACGTCGGAGGGGGAACGTACGGGGATGGGCAATGCCGGCCGTGCTGCGCGCTGCTCAACCAGGTTGGAAATGCCTCACTGACTCTCGTCGTTACCTCCTCTGCCGGCGTGCAGTCGGGATGCCAAGGTCAACGGGCGGTCGCTGAGTTCTGCGTTGTGTTTCGTCGCGCTTGGCGCGGAGGAAGGCGAGAGTGAGGTCGATGCCTTCGGTCTCGCCGACCCAGCCCTCGGCTTCGGCGCGCGCTCGACGGTCCAGGAGGTCGGCCTCCAGTTCCGCGAGGCGAGGCAGCATCTGCCCCCTGAACTGCCCAATTCCCACTGCCGGTTCAGTCAACGGGGCATCCGCTGCCCCGTACTTCAGCTGGACCCCAAACAACGGTCCCGGCTCATCGAGATCGTCCAGAACCTTCGCGAGCGGATCACCGAAGCTCGCGCCAACGGCTGGCTCGGTGAAGTCGAAGGACTTCAGGTCAGCTTTGACGCCGCGATGGCCAAGCTCAACAGCCTCAAGCGCACACCTACTGACGGCCGCTCACAGCTGGTCGACATCGGCATACCCGTCTTGACCGATACGGAGAAGCCCCCTCAACCATGATCGATTTCTTAGTCCGGAGGAGAGCCCCTGCTCAATCGGCCGGAGCAGCCATCGGGTAACAGGTTGCCTCGGGCATGAGGGCCTCGGGTGACACTCGCGTCGCGGTGGCAAGAGCCCGGCCCACGGAGTAGGCGTGGGCGCTTGCCGGGAGGCTTCCGCGGCTGCCGCTGAGCACGATGTCGACGCTACCCATCGCGCCGTCCGACTCTGTGGTCCGGTCCAGACGCCGCAACGTCTGCCGGGCGACCGCCTCCGCGCTGTCGTACAGGGTGGTGCCGGTGGGTAGCTGCTGCAGAATCTCCGGCGCTACCAGAGGGTAATGCGTGCACCCCAGCACCACGGCGTCGCAGTGGAGGGGAGTTCGCTCGACTGCGTAGGCGATCGCTTCAGATGCAGCGGCCACATCCCCGTGGTCAATCGCTTCGGCCAGACCGGGGCAGGCGACGCGCACGACTGGCTTGCCGTTCGCGAAGTCGGCGATCAGGCGGGCCTGATAGTCACTCGCCGTGGTCCGGACAGTTGCCCATACGGCGATGTTCCTGCCGGTCACTGCGGCTGGCTTCACTGCGGGAACGGTGCCGATCACCGGCACATGAGGCTCGAACTCCTGGCGCAGGGCGTCGATCGCAGTGACGGTGGCGGTATTGCAGGGCACCACGATTGCCTCCGCGCCCCGCTCGACTGCGGCATGAGCAGCGGTGACCAGACGGTCCGTGATGAAGGACGTGCTCTTCGGTCCCCAGGGGGCGCCCTCGGGATCCAAGAGCAGCAGCAGATCGAGTTCCGGGGCAAGGTGCCGCAGCCAGCCGGCGGTGGAGAGGAGGCCAAGTCCCGAGTCGATCAATGCCACCGTCATGGCGATCAAGCTACCAAGTCTGTTCCCACCACGGTCAGCGCGGATGACGGTCTCCTGCGATCGATTCCTTGGTCCGGAAAAGCGCGCCCGCCATCGCCGACGCCGTCGGCCACCGAATGCGGGAGGCCGGCGCCCGCGTCCAGATCACCCACCACCACAACTGAGGACGCAGCGGACAACGGGTTCATCGCCTACCGGGGGCTGCACGTCGCCGGCATCGGCGACCCTGCCGCCGATCGCCTTCATCCGACGGCGTTCGTCGTCATCGGACACCAGCGGTGGTCCCGCGTCATCGAGGCCGCCGCCGCGTACATGGACCGCGTCCACGGCTGGAGGAACTTACACCTCTATCCGGGCGATGACCCCTCGGTGCGCCTCCCCGAGATCCCGCGCGCGGTTCACACGTTCGGGGTGTTCCTGCGACATCCGCACCCTTGTGCACGGTCGGTCAGTGACCAACTGTGGAAGCGATACAGCGGGGCGGCCCCCGGAAGCTCGGCCTGGTCCTGAGTGCCGCCGTGCTCCGAGACCCTGATCAGCTGGGCCTCCATCTTGTTGTCGCCGGCGGCGACGGTGCGCAGCGCGCGGCCCAGCAGGACGGCATCGCGCATGGCGAGGTTGGCGCCGCGGCCCAGGGTGGGCGTCATGGCGTGGACGGCGTCTCCCAGGAGCGTGACGTTGGTGGGTGTATCCAGTGTGCCGGGCACGCTGCTGTACATGTGGACCGGGAAGAACGCCTCGGCGTCGCCCTGGCGGATGAGGTCGGCGGCCTGGTCGGGCCAGTCCGCCACCGTCCTTGCCGCGATGTCGCGCAGTTGTTCCCCGGAGAGGTTGTCGGTGTCGGGGAAGAACTGGTGGCGTCCGCCGACGATGCACACGACGTAGTCGTCCTGGAAGCGCATGGCGGTGCCGGGGGGTGCAGACAACTGTGCACTCTCAGTGCATGGAGTCGGGCCGTTCATGGTGTCGCGGAGTACGGGGTGTTGCGGAGGATGCGCGGATCGAACGCGCGCGGGGGTGACCCCGACCGCGGCTTAGCAAGCCGGTGCCTTACCTCTCGGCCAATCCTCCGGGTGGGCGGCCCGCGCGGCATACGCGCGCTCGAAGCGGCCGCCCCGGGCAGCCCCCCGTGCGGGGTGGGTTCGACGGAGGTGTAACTACTCCGGAACCCGCCGCGGGCTGCCCTGCCGGGAGCTCGACGAACTGCTCCTGATGAACATCGTCGCGCTCCTCTCCCAGAACGTGGCGCCGGCTCGATGCGGCGACGTGGACGTAACTACTGTGCCCGTACGCCGACTTGAGCGCCACTGATTAACAGGCCGCCCCCGTAGGGGTTCACCGGCGGCGCCACCTGCGTCGGCGGGCCTTGCTGAAGAACCACCCCGCGGGCGGCTCGTCGGAGCGCCAGGGCTGTGGGTCGGGTCCTCCCTCGCGCCAACGGGCGGCGAGCATACGGGCGCGGGCGGACGGCTCGGCCGTCTCCGCGGACCGTATGAAGTTCTCGTCCAGTACGAGGTCGTCCCAGACGTCCTCGACATCCCTGGACTGCTCGCGACCTTCACCTTGCGATTCCTCGACCGCCATCCCCGTTCCTCCTAGCCGTACGTCGGCCGTGCATCCCCTTTTGCCCAGTGTGCCGGGACAGAGGTGAAGCCGCTGTCAAGAAGAAGGGCCTCCACGCGCGCGTACGTGGCGACAACCGGCACGCGCGCGTGGAGCCCCGCTCACTCCTCGCCCGCCAGCGTCAGCGTCCGCAGCCTCTGCCCGGCGTACCACGTGGCGAGTACGGTGACCGCGACCAGCAGCACCGTCGCGGTCGGCAGGCCCACGTCCGAGGTGACGAGGTCCCCACCGGTGACCTTGTGGGCCACCGCGAGCGCCCACTGCTGGACGCTGAGCGTGCGCGCGCCGGACACCAGCGACCCGAACAGGGCCTCCCAGACGAGGGCGTAGACGAGGCCGAAGACCACCGCGTGCCGGGTCACCGTTCCAAGGAGCAGGAACAGCGCCGCGTACGCGATCGAGGCGACCAGCGCGGCCACCGTGTAGGCGACGGCGATCTGCTGCCCGTTGCCGTTGAGGATCATGCCCGCGATGAACGTCGGCACCGCAGAGAACGCCATGGTGACGGCGACGGCGACGATCAGCTTGGTGAAGATGATCGTGGGCCGCTTGAGGGGCTTGGCCAGCAGATACACCACCGAGCCGTCGTCGATCTCGGGCCCGATCGCGCCCGTACCGGCGATGACGCCGATGATCGGCACCATGGTGGCGAGGGCGAACCCGCCGAGCAGGTCCGAGGCCACCTGGTCGTCGGCCCCGGCGAAGCTGCGAACGGCCGCCGAGATCACGATGAGCAGGACGGGCAGTACGCAGAGGATGAGGGCCCGGCGGCGGCCGAGCAGGCCCCGATAGGTGAGCCGGGCGACTGTGGGGTCGTACATCTTGGGCCTCCTACGCCGCGACGAGATACGAGAAGACGGATTCGAGCGACTCGTCGGACGGCGACACCGTGAGCAGCCGGATGCCGTGCTCGCGCGCGACGCGCGGCAGCAGCGCGGTGAACCGGCCGAAGTCGACCGCCTGGATGCGCAACGCGCCCTCGGCGAGGTCCACTTCGATGCCGGACGTCGACGGGTCGGCGATCAGCGCGGCGGCCAGCGCCCGGTCGTCGCTGGAGCGCACCAGGTAGCGGTGCGGGCGGTCGGTCATCAGGCGGCGGATGCGCCGGAAGTCGCCGCTCGCCGCGTGCCGTCCCGCGACGATCACCTCGATGTGCGAGGCGAGTTGCTCGACCTCTTCGAGGATGTGGGACGAGAACAGCACCGTGCGTCCCTCGTCGCCCATGCGGCGCAGCAGGTCCATGAGCTGCATGCGCTGACGGGGGTCCATGCCGTTGAAGGGCTCGTCGAGCAGCAGCAGGGACGGGTCGTGGACGAGCGCGGAGGCCATCTTCACGCGCTGCCGCATGCCCTTGGAGTACGTCGAGATCTTGCGGTCCTGCGCGTACTCCATCTCGACCGTGGCCAGCGCCCGCTGGGCGGCCTTCGCGCCGAGGCCGTGCAACTCGGCGTTGGCGACGACGAATTCCTGGCCCGTGAGGAAGTCGTACATCGCCTCGCGCTCCGGGACGATACCGATGTGCTTGTAGATCTGTTCGTTGCGCCAGACCTGCCGGCCGTCGAGGGTGACGGTGCCGGTGGAGGGGGCGAGGAAGCCGCCCATCATGTTGATGAGGGTGGACTTCCCGGCGCCGTTCGGGCCGAGCAGGCCGGTGACACCCGGGCCGATCGTCATCGTGATGTCGTTGACCGCCACCACGTTGCCGAACCAGCGTGAGACGTGGTCGATGTTGAGCGTGGTCACAGCCCGACCTTTCGGTAGCGGCGCATCAGGAGGCCGTAGCAGCCCGCGATGAGACCCAGGACGACGATGAGGTAGACGACGCCCTGTCCGGACGAGGGGCCTTCCCCTCCGGGGAAGGCGGAGGTGGCGCCGAGGAAGGCCGTCTGCACTCCGTCGATCAGCGTGATGGGCGAGAAGAGCCCGAGCCAGGGGACGGCTCCCGTGCTGGACTGCTCGAAGGCGATGGCCTGGACGGTCGACACGGCCCCGTAGGAGATGGTCAGGGCGGCGATGACGGCCGCGATGCCGAAGCCGCGGCGCGGCGTGATCGCCGAGATGACCAGGCCGATCCCGGCGAAGAGCAGCGACAGGAGCGCCACGGAGACCAGCCCCTGTCCGAAGCCCTTCGTCTGGTCGGCGAAGTCGAGCTTCGCCAGAAGCGCCCCTACGTAGAGCACGATCAGTGGCGCGGCCGTGAGGATGAACAGTGCCGAGGCCAGGGCCGCGTACTTGGCGCGTACGTAGTCGACGGTCTCGATGGGGCGCGAGAAGTACAGCGGTACGGTCTTGAAGCGCAGGTCGCGGGAGACGGACTGGGGTCCCTGGGAGGCGACGTACAGGCCGATGACGGCCTGCATGATGACCGCGTAGCGCGTGTAGTCGACGGGCAGGTCCTTCGCCTTGGTGGCGACCGCGACCGCCACCATGATGAGCGCGGGCACGCACATCACCACGAAGAGCAGCATCGGCAGCACCTTGGACTTGACCGAGCGGCCCAGGCCGTAGGAGCCGCGCAGGGACTGCGAGTACAGCGAGCGGCGGGCGTAGGCGCGGCCGAGGCGCGGGCCGTCGTAGTGGCGGTAGCCGATGTTGTGGATGCGGGTCTGCTCACCGCTCTGGGCGCGTGCCGCCGTCCGGGGCTGCTCAACTGCCATGACCGACCGCCTCCTTCCGCTGTTCGTCGCCGGTCCGCTGCTCATCGCTCGCCCGCTGCTCGTCGCTGTCCTTGAAGACCTCCGCGATGTGGTGCCGGCGCTGTTCCATCCGGACCAGGCCGAGGCCGAGGTCGGCGACGACGTCGCGGACGAGGTCGTATGTCTCCTCGCCCTCGGCGGTCAGCAGCAGGATGTGCCCGGCGCCCGGCAGCCCGCTGCCGTCGTGGGTCTCCACCCCGCGCGCGTGGAGCACGTCGCGCACCGCGCGGGTGCCGTCCGGGTGCTCGTCGGTGTCGGTGACCTCGATGGCGAGGGTCGCGGTCTTCTGGGTGAAGTCCGTGGTGGAGCTGGAGCGCAGCAGCTTGCCGCCGTCGACGACGACGACGTGGTCGCAGGTGCGCTCCAGCTCGCCCAGCAGGTGCGAGGTGACCAGGACCGAGATCCCGAAGTCGGTGTGGATGCGGCGGATCAGGCCGAGCATCTCGTCGCGGCCGACCGGGTCGAGGCCGTTGGTCGGCTCGTCGAGGAAGACCAGCTGGGGGTCGTGGACGAGGGCCTGCGCGAGCTTGACGCGCTGCTTCATACCCGTGGAGTAGCCGCCGATCGGGCGGTAGCGCTCCTCGTACAGTCCGACGTGGCGCAGGGTGTCCGCGGTGCGTTCGCGGGCCGCGGCCGGCGGGAGCCCGGACATGCGCGCCATGTGGACGACGAACTCGGTGGCCGAGACGTCGGGCGGCAGGCAGTCGTGCTCGGGCATGTACCCGACCCGCTCGCGAATGGTGCCGCCCTCGGTGGCGACGTCCAGGCCGAGCACCTGTGCACGGCCCTCGGTGGCGGGGGACAGACCCAGCAGAATCTTGATCAGTGTGGACTTGCCGGCTCCGTTGGCTCCGACGAGTCCGGTCACACCGGGCCCGACGTCCACGGAGAGCCGGTCAAGAGCGGTCACCCGGGGGTACCGCTTGCTCAGGCTTTCGGTCGCGATCACAGTCACGTTGTCGAAGGTAGTGGCGCACACCACAGCGGTCGTCAACCCACGGAGCTGGATCCGCGTCCGACTCCAGTCGTACGGGCCCGTAGGGGTCCCCCTGAGGTCGAACAACCGGCGGGGGTTTATCCACATCAGGTCAGTTGTCCACAGGCGCCGCGCAGGTCTATTGACGCGGCCTCTAACAACTGTCACATTCGCCAGTGTCACGTTACGGACGCGTACCGTAGTCGACGGACAAGGTGGGGCGATGGCATGACGACGGCAGTGACAGGCGAACTCTCCGCGGAACCGCGGGGGTTCAGGTCCGCGGAGCTACGGGGGTTCCGGGAGGTCCAGCGCCTCGCGTACGACTGCGCGGAAGCGGTCGCCGCGCAGCTGAAGCCGGGCGTGACCGAGCGCGAGGCGGCACGCACGCAGCGGGAGTGGCTGCGCGAGCGCGGGGTGCGCGACTGGTTCCACCTGCCCTTCGCCTGGTTCGGGGACCGCACGGCGTTCGTGAACTTCCGGATCCCGCTGCAGTTCTTCCCCACCGACCGCCGACTGGAGCCGGGGATGCCGTACATCCTCGACCTGGCCCCGGTCCACCGGGGCTTCACGGCGGACATCGGCTACTCGGGCTCCCTGGGCCCGAACCCTCTGCAGGACAAGCTGCTCGCCGACCTGGAGGCGCACCGCGAGCTGATCCTGCGCGAGGTGCGCGAGCGCAGAGCGCTGCGCGAGATCTACGAGGACGTGGACCGGCTCATGGTCCGCCAGGGCTACGCGAACCGGCACCGCGCCTATCCGTTCGGCGTGATCGCGCACAAGGTCGACCGGGTGAAGGAGCGCTCCTGGTCACCCCGCCTGTTCGGGTTCGGCACGCGGTCCCTGAAGGGGCTGGCGAGCGACGCGCTCCACGGGCACCGGGACGGCTGGTCGCCGCTGTGGTCGCCGTACCGGTTCTCCGACCATCCTCCCCGTCCGGGGCTGTGGGCGGTCGAGCCGCATCTCGGGTTCCGGGGCACGGGCGCGAAGTTCGAGGAGATCCTGGTCGTCACGGACTCCAAGGATCCCGAGCAGAGTGCGTTCTGGCTGGACGACGATCTGCCGCACGTGCGGCGCTGGGCGGAGGAGAAGTGACTCTCGTGACTCTCGAAGGCGCGCGCGAGCGCTGGGTGCGGACGGGCGGGATCGAGCTGTGTGTAGCCGAGTTGGGCGACCCGGCGCAGCCCACGGTGGTGCTGGTGCACGGCTATCCGGACTCCAAGGAGGTGTGGTCCGAGGTCGCGACACGCCTCGCCGAGCACTTTCATGTCGTCCTGTACGACGTGCGCGGGCACGGCAGATCGACGGCGCCGCAGCCGTTGCGCGGCGGGTTCACGCTGGAGAAGCTGACGGACGACTTCCTGGCCGTCGTGGACGCGGTGAGCCCGGACCGGCCTGTGCACCTGGTGGGGCACGACTGGGGTTCGGTGCAGTCCTGGGAGTTCGTCACGGTCACGCGCACCCAGGGCCGGATCGCCTCCTTCACGTCGATGTCCGGACCGTCCCTCGACCACTTCGGGCACTGGATCAAGCAGCGCGTACGGCGGCCCACCCCGCGCGGGGTCGGCCAACTCCTCGGCCAGGGTGCCAAGTCCTGGTACGTGTACCTGCTGCACACGCCCGCTCTGCCCGAGCTCGCCTGGCGCGGCCCCCTCGGCAAGCAGTGGCCGAAGATCCTGCGGCGGGTCGAGAAGGTGCCCGGGGACGGCTATCCGACCCCGTCTCTGCCGACGGACGCGGCGCACGGCGCCTGGCTGTACCGGGACAACGTACGGGCCCGGTTGGGCCGTCCACGCCCGGACGCCTACGCGCACGCGCCCGTGCAGCTCATCACGCCCCTGGGGGACGCGTTCCTCTCCGAGCGGCTCTACGACGACCTGGAGCGGTGGGCCCCGCAGCCAGTACGCCGCACGCTCCCGGCCAAGCACTGGATTCCGCGCACCCGACCCGACCAACTGGCAGCCTGGATCACGGAGTTCGTGCACGCCCACGAGGACGGCACTCCGGTGCGGGACGCCGTGGCCACCGGTACGTACGCGCAACGGTTCGGCGGGCAGCTCGTGCTGGTCACGGGGGCGGGCAGCGGCATCGGGCGGGCCACCGCCTTCGCGTTCGCCGAGGCCGGCGCGCGCGTGGTCGCCGTCGACCGGGACGCCGAGGGCGCCGCCCGCACGGCGGAGCTGGCGCGGCTGATCGGCTCCCCCGAGGCCTGGGCCGAGACGGTCGACGTCTCGGACGAGCAGGCCATGGAGAAGCTCGCCGAGAAGGTCGCCGACGAGTACGGCGTGGTGGACGTGCTGGTGAACAACGCCGGGATCGGGCTGTCGGGCTCCTTCTTCGACACGACTCCGGAGGACTGGAAGAAGGTCCTCGACATCAATCTGTGGGGCGTGATCCACGGTTGCCGGCTCTTCGGCAAGCAGATGGCCGAGCGCGGCCAGGGCGGCCACATCGTCAACACCGCGTCGGCGGCGGCGTACCAGCCCTCGAAGGCACTCCCCGCCTACAGCACCTCCAAGGCGGCCGTGCTGATGCTGAGCGAATGCCTGCGCGCGGAGCTGGCAGGACAGGACATCGGCGTCTCGGCGATCTGCCCCGGCTTCGTCAACACCAACATCACCTCGACCGCGCACTTCGCCGGGGTCGACGCGACCGAGGAGAAACGCCGCCAGAAGAAGTCGGCGCGGTTGTACGGGCTGCGCAACTACCCGCCGGAGAAGGTGGCCGACGCGATCCTGCGCGCGGTCGTCAACAACCAGGCGGTCGTGCCGGTCACCCCCGAGGCGCGCGGCGCTCGCCTCATGTCCCGCCTCGCGCCGCGGGCGCTGCGCGCGATCGCACGGATGGAGCCACCACTGTGAGGGACCTTCCGGGCACCCTCTTGAGCGGCCCTTCGAGCGACTCCGTCGGCGTCGGCCACGCGTGGTTCGTGAAGGTCTTCGGGGCCGGATTTCCCGGTGCACAACAGGGCGGTACGCAAGGGCCTGTTGCCCACCCGGAAGGGGCTCGGCACGGCCATACCCCGCTGGCTGCGGCGGTCGTACCATCCCTCGCAGGAGGGGTCACTGCGCAGGGCCGTCGCGTAGCGCCCAGGGGGGCGGGAGGGCAGACAGCGTGGACGACGAGCCGGTCGGTGTCGCGTACCGCATCGAGGACCTGGCGCACCACAGCGGCGCCACGGTCCGGACGATCCGCGCCTATCAGGACCGCGGGCTGCTGCCCCGCCCGGAGCGGCGCGGTCGCGCCAATGTGTACGCGGACGCGCATCTGGCCCGGCTGCGGCAGATCGCCGAACTTCTGGACCGCGGCTACACGCTGGCCTCCATCAAGGAACTCCTGGAGGCCTGGGACACGGGCCGGGGCCTGGGCGGAATCCTCGGTCTGGTCGCCGAGGCCGAGGGACCGTGGACCGGCGAGGAGGCCGTACGGATCTCGCGGGCCGAGCTGGACAAGCGGTTCGGCGGCGGCCCGGACGACGCGGCGGTGGCGGAGGCGGTGGAGCTCGGAGTGCTGGAGCGCATTCCCGGCGAGCGCGAGCTGTACCTGGTCCCGAGCCCTCAAGAGCTGGCTGTGGCGGTGGAGTTGTACGCGGCGGGCGTTCCGTTGTCCGCGATCTCGGGCCACCTCAGGGAGTTGAGAGGCAAGGTTGAACACATCGCGGCGCGTTTCCTTGAGTTCACGACCGAACACGTCTTCGCGCGCTGTCTCGGCGAACATCCGCCGAGCGACGCGGAGGCGGCCGAGGCGGCCTCCCTCGTACGCCGTCTGCGACCGCTCGCACAGCAGACGGTGGACGCGGAACTGGCGCGTGCCATGCGGATGTTCGCGACCCGGCAGCTGCGTGATCGCCTCGGCTCGGGGCAACCGCGGGATCGTGGGGACGAGACGCGTTCAGTAGGGATACCGGTCGCCACAGCGCGGGCCGTGGAGCGGCTGGTTGGCGTGGAGCGCATCGCGGACTTCGTTGCGGCGGCGGCCGAACGTGAGGTACAGACACGGATCTTGGACCGTCTCACATCAAATGACCACGATGGCAATATCGTTGATGAACCACTCTAAATCACCCATGACTTGTCCACAGATTCCTCAATTACCCTGTGGATAACTACAGTTGGTTGTGGATCAAACCTCCGAACCAAAATCAAATGCGTGATCAGCATCTCGTCAGGCACTCTGACAAGATGGATGAAAGACGCACCGTAAAGGTGTCGAAGTACCTCTCGAAGCATCTGCGGCATCAGCCCGAGCGGATCGGGCTCACGCTCGACGAGGGAGGCTGGGTCGAGATCGACACGCTGATCGCCGCAGCGGCGGCGCACGGCTTCCGGTTCACCCGCGAGGAGCTCGACCACGTGGTGGCCACGAACGACAAGCGGCGCTTCGCCGTGGAAGGCACCCGTATCCGGGCCAGCCAGGGCCACTCCGTCGAGGTCGACCTCGGACTGCCCGTGGCGACTCCGCCGACGTATCTGTACCACGGGACCGTGGCCCGCAACCTGGACGCGATCCGCGCCGAGGGCCTGCGGCCCATGAACCGGCACGACGTGCACCTGTCGCCCGACCGTGAGACCGCCACCCGCGTCGGCGCCCGCCGCGGCCGGCCCGTCGTGCTCGGCGTGGACGCCGCCGCCATGCACCGCGACGGCCATGTCTTCCGGGTCAGCGCGAACGGGGTGTGGCTCACCGAGGCCGTACCACCGCGGTATCTGCGCTTCCCCGGCCCGCACTGATCGTCCGCCGGCCGGCTGATCAAGGGACGCCGATGAAGCGATCGCGCGGCGGCCGCGACCACCCCGTGGCTCCGCCTACGCTCGATGCACGAGTCTGCGTCCGAGCACTGTGATCCCGCCGTACGTCCACTGACACAAGGGCGGGCGTGCCGCCTGGCAGCGTGCGGAGCGGCTCGGCTTTCACCCCGCGTTCGCGTACGACCACCTGTCGTGGCGGACCTTCCGGGACGGCCCCTGGTTCGGCGCCGTGCCGACGCTCACCGCCGCGGACCAAGAAGTCGGGGACGCGTCCGCAGGGCCGACCATCCACCAAGCGCCGACCATCCGCCAAAGCTCCGGGGAACCGCTCGCGGGATCAGGGACCGGGCGGGCACTACGCCGTGCATCGCGCGCGGGCGCCGCCGGGCCGCCGAGGCCCTGGCAGACGCCCGCCTCCGACGCGACGCCGACGTCACTCGCTGTGCAGGACCCGGGCGATGGTCTGCCGGGCCGCCGCACGCGCCGGTATCACCGCGCCCAGTGCGGCGATCGCCACCCCGGCCAGCGCGAGCAGCGCCATGGTCCCCGGATGCCACACGTCCAGCATCCGTGCCGGGAGGGCGAGATGGGCGCTGTGCTCGGTCATCGGGATCACCACGCGGTAGGCCGCGACTCCCAGCGGCAGCCCCAGGACCCCGCCGACCAGGCCCAGCCCGGCCATGGACACCACCATCATCACCGTGACCTGGCGCGGCGTCATGCCGATCGACTTCAGCATTCCCAGGTCGCGCCGCCGCTCCCGGCTGCTCAGCACGACCGTGTTGAACACCCCCATCGCGGCGACCACCGACAGCATCAGGGTCAGCACGGTCGCGGAACTGATCACCGTTACGGCCCCGGCGTTCACCGATGTCTTCGCGTCCGGATAGAGACCGGGGTCGGCGGCCCGAACGGCCTTCACATAGGCGCTGACATCGGCTCCGGGGGTGAGCCGCACCCAGTACTGGTTGGCCTGCGCGCCCGGTGCCAGAGCGGTCACCGTCGCCCAGTCCGCGCGCATCAAGTCCGCCGGCCCGGACATGACCTCCCCGACCAGGGTCACGCGCTCCTGCCGGCCGCCCGCCGCGCCCAGGACGAAGGAGTCACCGAGACGCAGACCGGACTTGGACAGGAATCGGCCGGAAACCACCGCCTCGCCGGGCCCCCGCATCCACCGGCCCCTGGCCAGGTCGTCCTGGAGAGCCGACCGGCCCCCGCGCACGCCCTCGATCGACACGTCCTGGCTCTGCCCGAGCAGCCGCACGTCGGCGAAGCCCATGGCGGACACGTCCGCCGCGTGCGGCAGACCGCGCAGCAGCGCCTGGGTCGCGGCGTCGCCGTGCTTCGGGGCGGTCTGGCCGAACCTGGTTTCCCCTCGCCAGACGACCACCTGCGTCCTGCCGACGCCCTCGACCGCGTTGCCGTAGGAGACCATGGTGGCCGACAGGCCGGTGGCGAAGGTCACCGTCGCCACCCCGAGCAGGACCGCGCAGACGGTGAGCAGCGCCCGTCCGGGCCGCGCGAAGGGCAGCCCCAGGCCCAGGCTCACCGAGCGCGGCAGCCGCACCCCGCTCAGCCACCGCTGCACCACCAGCCCCCGTCCGCCACTGGGCGCGCTGCCCGCGCTGATCGCACGGGCCGCGGACAGCCGGTGCGCGCGCAGCGCCGGGATCAGCGCGGCCAGCAGCACCACGGCCGGCATGCCGAGCGCCGTGGTCGCGTAGACCCAGGAGCCGATCGTCGGCGTGACGTTCATCGTGCCGAGGCCTACGCCCTGGAAGACCTGGTGCAGCAGCGGCCGCGCCGCCACTCCGCCCAGGGCCGTACCGGCCAGCGCGCCCGCCGTCGCCGGGATGCAGACCATCACCAGGTAGACCGCGACCACCTGGTTGGGCGTGAACCCCAGGGACTTGAGCACCCCGATGTGCCGGAAGCCGGACACCACGGCGCCGCTCACCACATTGGCCACGATCAGGACCGCCACCAGCAGGCCGAGGATGCCGAAGGCCATGAGGAACGGCACGAAGGCGTTGGGCTTGGACGCGACCTCCGCCTTCAACGTCAGATACGACTGGCCTGCGACCAGCGATCCGGACGGCAGGCCGGCGGTCACCGCCGTGGTGTCCGCTGTGATCTGCCGGGCTGTCGCGGCCTGGTCGAACCGGTACATCATCTGGTACGTCGTGGGGTGCAGGGCCGCGATCTGCTGCGCGGAGACCCACGCCTGGGCGGTCCCGCTCACGCTGGACGCGAGGCCGACCACGGTCAGCAGCGGCAGTCCGGGCAGCCGGATCCGCTTGCCGATCGGCGAGTCCGGCCCCTTGCCCGCGCCGGGCCCGTCGATGGACGCCAGGACGATCTCGCTGGGGCCGGTGGCCCAGTGCCCGGCGAAGAGGTCAAGGCGGTCGACCGGGCCATCCGGCTCCGACCGCCCCACCACGGTCAGCGGGCCGGACGGCATCCAGGGCATCTCGGAGGCCGCGTTCTGCGGCAGGTCGACCACGGCTTCCGGGAACGGCCCGGCCGAGGCCCGCACGCCCGGACGGTGCGCGGTCCGTGCCAGCTCCGCGCCGGAGACCTTCGCCGCGTCGAAGGTGGCCACGACGTGCGCCCCGTGCGCCTGGCCGAAGAGCCGGTCGAACGGTCCGGACGCGACGTCCAGCAGGCCCAGGGCGACCACGAGGGCCATGCTGGAGACCAGGACCACCACCCCGATCACGGAGGTCTGCAGCCGACGGCGGCGCACGGCCGCGCGCGAGGCGCGCCACACCGCGCTCATGCCGACCGCTCCAGGGTCCGCTCGCCAGTGATCCGGCCGTCCGCCATCGTCACCAGGCGGCTGGCGCAGCGCGTCGCCAGCCGCTGGTCGTGCGTCACCAGCATGAGGGTCTGGCCCAGTTCGTTGAGGTCGATGAGCAGGTCCATCACCTGCTCGCCCGAGTAGCTGTCCAGCGCGCCGGTCGGCTCGTCCGCCAGCAGCAGCGCGGGGCGGTTCATCAGCGCACGGGCCACCGCCACCCGCTGGCGCTCGCCGCCGCTCAGCGCGGCCGGGTAGACGTTCCTGCGGTCGGCGACGCCGAGCTCGTCCAGCAACTCCAGCGCCCGGCGCCGGGCCTGACGGGCCGGTGTTCCGGTGAGCTGGGCGGCCAGGGCGACGTTGTCGATCGCGGGCAGGTCGTCGATGAGATTGAAGAACTGGAAGATCATGCCGATCCGGCGGCGGCGGAAGAGCGCGAGACCGGTCTCGTTGATCTCGCCCAGGTCCTCGCCGTGCACGCGCACCGAGCCGGCGCTCGGCCGGTCGAGCCCGGCGATCATGTTGAGCAGGGTGGACTTGCCGCAGCCGGACGGACCCATCACCGCCACTGCCTCCCCGGCGCCGATCTCCAGCGACACCCCGTTCAGGGCGACGGTGTCGCCGTACTCCTTGCGCAGGCCGCTCACCCGGACGACTTCCTGGTCGCGCACGGCGGCCGGGTCGGCCCCCGGGGCCGTGTCGCTGATGTCTTCGGTGGTCATGGCAGGGACGGTAGGCGGCGTGGACCGTACGGGCGTCAGCCCCCGGAGGTAACCCGCGACGCCGGTCATCCTGGCGATGTACGGGGTGGACCCGCAGGAGGACGTCCGCTCGCCGGCTGCCTGGCACGATGGACGACGTGTGGACATCGGGGACGGGCCGGCTGCTCATCGCCCTCGCGGGGGTGAGCCTGGCGGTGGCCGGGGGCGCTGTCGTGTTGCTGGCGCGGGCCCGCCACCGCTACCGCAGGGTCCTGGAGGACCGGGGCTGGCTGCTGGAGCGCGAGCGGGAGGCCGCCGCCCGCACGGCGGTGGCGGCCGAACGGGCCCGCATCGCCCGCGAGCTGCACGACATCGTCAGCCACAAGGTCAGCCTGATGGTCGTATCGGCAAGCGCCGCGCGCGAGGTGCTGGCCACCCTGCCGCACGAGGCGGAGACCGCGCTGCGGGCCGTCGAGGGTGCCGGACGCGACGCGATGACCGAAATGCGCCACCTGCTGGGCCTGCTGGCGCCGTCGCCCAACGGCGACGACGACCAGACCGAACGGTACGGCGAAGGAGACCCCTCCGGACTCGCACCGCAGCCGAGCCTGAGTCAACTGGGCACCCTCGTCGACCGGATCGCCTTCGCCGGCCTCCCGGTCGAGGTGCGGATCTCCGGCGAACCGCGCCCGCTGGCACCCGGCATCGACGTCACCGCCTACCGGATCATCCAGGAGGCGCTGACCAACGCGCTCAAGTACAGCGACGGCGGCAAGGCGGCGGTGACGGTGCGTTATGCCGACCACAGTCTGCGGGTCGAGGTGCTCAACAGCGGACCGAGCGTGCTGTCCGCCGACCACGCGAGCACGGGTGCCGGATCGGATGCCGGCTCGGATGCCGGCTCGGGTGCCCGCGAGCGCCGGGACGACAGCGCCGGGCGCGGCCTGATCGGTCTGCGCGAGCGCGTCGCCGTCTACGGCGGCCACTTCGACGCCCGGCGCCGCATCGGCGGCGGCTACCGCGTCCGCGCCCGCATCCCTCTGGAGCGCCCGTGAGCGAGTCCGCCGCCGACCGCGGCATCCACCACGCGCCGAACCGGGTTCCGAACTCCCAGCCTCCGGACTCGAACCCGAGCCGGGAAGCAGGCGCCCCGCGCGTCCTCATCGCCGACGACGAGGAGCTCATCCGAACCGGCTTCCGCCTCATCCTCACCTCGCGCGGCATCGAGGTCGTCGGCGAGGCCGCAGACGGCGTGCAGGCCGTCGCGGAAGCCGAACGGCTGCGCCCGGACGTCCTCCTGATGGACGTCCGGATGCCCAACCTGGACGGCCTGGAAGCCGCCCAGCGCGTCCTGCGGCTGCTCCCGCACTGCCGGGTGCTCATGCTCACCACCTTCGACCTCGACCGCTACGTCTACGCGGCGCTCGCCGCCGGGGCGAGCGGCTTCCTGCTCAAGGACGTCACCGCCGCCCACCTTGCCGCAGCCGTGCGACTGGTGAACACCGGCGACGCGTTGCTCGCCCCCTCGATCACCCGCCGTCTGGTCGAGCGCCACGCGACCGCCCGCGAGGCCGACCGGCCCGGCACGGCTCAGGGCCCCGCCGCTGTGGCGGCTGCGGCCCGCATACCCGCGATCCACCGCGACCTGACTCCGCTGACCCCTCGTGAACTCGAGGTGCTGGCCCTGATGGGCCGTGGCCTGTCGAACACCGAGCTCGCCGAAGCTCTCACCCTCAGCGCGTCCACCGTGAAGACCCACGTCGCCCGGATCTTCGCCAAGCTCGCCCTCCGCGACCGCGCCCAAGCCGTCGTCCTCGCCTACGAGACGGGCCTGGTCGCCCCCGGCAGCTCCGCCGCCGACTGACACCGGCACGCTGCCTCCTCGCGGAGGGAACCGTGGAGGACAAGGTGGCGAAGCTGCTGGAGTCCAAGCGCGCGCTCGCCGACGCCGTCGCCGGCTCCGGCGAGGCTGCCCTGACCGAACTGTCCGACGCCGACCTCGCCGAACTCGTCGCCCTGGGGAGGCAGTCATGAGCCCCTCCGGCCCCGGACCGCGCCGTGCGCCCGGCCGCGGCAGGCGGGCCTTCGCGGCGACCTGGTGGGGCCAGGCATGGGTGAGGGCCCTGGAGGACTCCACCTTGGACGCCGGGCGTCTGTCCCGCGGACGTACCTACGCCCGCCAGGGCATGGTCGGTCCCGTCACCGTCGCCCCCGGCCAGGTCGAAGCCGCCGTCCAGGGCAGCCGACCGCGCCCGTACCGCTCAGCCATCCGGGCAGTGTTGCGCAGCAGCCGCTGCCGTGTGAACGGTGACTACCGACGGCCGGTGAGGAGCGCGCCGAGGCGGTCGCCGATTACGGAGACACCAGGGCGGGGCTCGTTCGCGTAGTACCAGGGCTTGCGTCGGCGCAGCAGCGCCTCACCGTGCTCGCTCCAGGTGAATCCGGGCTTCCGCAGCAGCTTCCGGAACACCGCGTCGGCTGTCTCCGGGTGCGCGGCGGCCAGTCGGCGGATCGGCAGTGGCGCAATCGACCCCTCGCGCAGGTACGTGCGCAACAGGTCCTGGTGCTGCCCGCGGCTCGCGAGCACCGGGTCCGCGAAGAGATCTCGCAGCATCCCGTAGTCCGCGTAGAAGTTGAGCCCGTC
The DNA here is from genome assembly GCF_045040035.1 of Streptomyces sp. NBC_01384. Taxonomy (NCBI): domain Bacteria; kingdom Bacillati; phylum Actinomycetota; class Actinomycetes; order Kitasatosporales; family Streptomycetaceae; genus Streptomyces; species Streptomyces sp. NBC_01384. The sequence goes on along the minus strand of NZ_CP109559.1, from coordinate 4,932,732 downwards.
GGCCTGGTCGTAGATGACGCCGATGGTGTGCGAGTCCGCGAGCTCTCGCGGCAATTCGAAGAACGGCAGGTCCAGGCCAGGCAGCCGCCTGCCCCGGGCACGGTCGGGCTGCCCGGCGACGACTGCCTCTTGGCGGCTGCGGTAGTAGGCGTTGAGGAGGTCCTCGGCTTCGGCAGGCGGAAGGACCAGTTCGTCACCGCCGCAGAACTCGACGAACGCGGCCCGGTCTTCCCGCATCCGCTGCCATCCCTGCTCGATCTTCTCGGGGTTGCGGAAGACCAGTTCGGGTTGGCTGGTGGCCAGGTGGAGAGCGGCCTGGGCGATCTCGGTGGCGCTGGACTTGGGATAGCTCGTCATCGCCCCGGACACCAGCCACGCCCCGCCGGCCGAGTGAACGGGTACCAGGCAGGTGTGGAGGAATCCTCCTTTGGACATGCCACGGAACGCCGCCCGCCCAACGTTCGAGTACGTGCGGTACTCCAGGTCGTCGACCAGGTTCAGCAGGACGACGGCGTCCTCTTCTTTGCGCTGGATCTCGAAGATGCCCTCGACCGGGTCACGCCAGCCGAGCAGCATCTCCCGGTCGACCGCGGTCAAGTTCTTCCGTCCGGCGACGAACCGGTCCACCACGGTCGAACCGTCCGGCAGGCGGTACTGCAGGATGAAGTGGTCGATGATCCGGATCGCCTCGCCCTCGTCCAACTGCCGCTCAGGCCCGGCGGCCTCAAGCAGGAGGGGCGTCAGCCACCGGTCAAAGCGGGTGCTCTGACCGAAGGCGACCAGCTGCCCTTTCAACTCGGCACTGCGCTTGATGAGGTCGGTCAGCGACGGTTCGCCGGCGCCCTGATGCGTGCCCTGTACGGCGTCAGCCACGTTCAGCCCTCCCAGACAAGTCGGTTCCGCGTGGGGTGTGAGGTGCCCGACCTCAACCGGCCCAGTGACGGTACGCCTCGATCCACTCCGCGCCCTCGGGCACCGGGCTGGGCAACGGCAGCTCCAGGATTCCGATCGATTGCCGCATGCCGCCGCAAGAGCACAGGGCGACGATCCTGCCGTCCGGCGTAAGGTCGATGCTGTCCACGGTCACCTCGACGCCGAGAACCGCGGTGGTAAAGGGCAGGCCGAGGTATTCCTCAAGCATGGTGAAGAGACCGGTCAGCTGCTCGTCCTCGTTGTAGGCATCGACAGTCGCCTCTTCGATCATGGCCTCGAGCTCGGCCGTGTCCAACACACCCATGGGGCAACACTAGCGACCCTCGGGCTGACACCGGGCGGCCATGACACTGCTGGTATCCCACCTCCGAGACGACGAGGGCGGACGGTGGCCCGCTGCACCGGCCAACACCGACCCCGTCGCGGCACTCACCACGGTCTGGGAGCAGCGGTCACCGACCTGAACGAGATATGACCGCCACCGTGAGTCGCCAGGTGAACCATCCGGACCAGGAAGCCGGAAGGCACAAGTTCACGTCAGTCAAGCCATTTTCGCCTATCGCAACGTGACCAGGAGGAATACGCTCACCCACCCCACCGTTCGCCAGTCGAGTCGGCGAAACAGGGCGCCTGGCTGCCAGAGGGCAAACGACGGCTTAGCAGAGGGAACAAGGTCGGAACAAGGTCACACATCAAGCCAGCTGGGCCGACGCCTCCATGGCGATCTGCTCGAAGACCTTCTCGTCCGCCGCGAAGTCGGAGTCCGGGATCGGCCAGTGGACCACGATCTCGGTGAAGCCCAGTTCCTGGTGCCGGCCCGCGAAATCCACGAAGGCACCGAGGGACTCCAGTGGACGGCCGCGGTCCGGAGTGAAGCCCGTGAGCAGGATCTTGTCGAGCCCGGCCACGTCACGGCCGACCGCGGCGCAGGCGGCGGCCAGCTTCTCGGCCTGTCCGCGAATGGCCTGAACCGACTGTTCAGGAGTGCCCGTCTCATACAGCTTGGGGTCTCCGGTCGTCACCCAGGCCTGTCCGTACCGGGCGGCGAGCTTCAGACCGCGCGGACCGGTGGCGGCCACCGCGAAGGGCAGTCGGGGCCGCTGCACACAGCCCGGGATGTTGCGCGCCTCGTGCGCCGAGTAGAAGTCGCCCTCGTACGACACCCCGTCCTTGCCGTCCTCGGTGAGCAGGCGGTCGATGAGCGGTACGAACTCGCCGAAGCGGTCGGCGCGCTCGCGCGGGGTCCACGGTTCCTGGCCCAGCGCGGTGGCGTCGAATCCGGTACCGCCCGCGCCGATCCCCAGCGTGACGCGCCCGCCGGAGACGTCGTCGAGGGAGATCAGGTCCTTGGCGAGGGTCACCGGGTGCCGGAAATTGGGCGACGTAACGAGGGTGCCCAAGCGCATCCGGTCGGTGACGCCTGCGGCGGCCGTCAGCGTCGGCACCGCGCCGAACCAGGGCCCGTCCCGGAACGAGCGCCAGGACAGGTGGTCGTAGGTGTACGCGGTGTGGAAACCGAGGTCCTCCGCGCGCCGCCAGGCGGCGTGGCCGCCCTCGTGCCAGCGGCGGTACGGCAGGATCACGGTGCTCAGACGCAGACTCATGCCCCCGAGCCTACGGCGACGATTGAGGTGTCCGGCTCGCACTGTGCAGTGCGCTATCTCGCATGAGCGACCTCGTGCGCGGCGATCGCCAGGACGGACTTCACTCCGGACCGTGGCCGTCCACTGGAGTCCCTGGACGCGTTCGTCGACTTCGCGGGCAGGCACGCGGAGCTGGGCTTCACCGACATCGTGATCCACTGGCCCATCCCCGACTCGGACTTCGCGGCGGACGAGAAGGTCTTCGAGCGCATTGCCATGGAGGCCCCGGCGCAGCTGGACTGACGGCCAGGGCTGTCGGCTGGAGGATCGACTGCCAGGGCTGCCGCGGGTGGCGACGGCGGGGCGTAACGGCGCTGGCGAGAGCGGTAACCACTCACGTGTGCGGACTGTCGCACGACCGTGCGGGCATATGCGCGAGAATGGCCCGGTGACCTCAGCGACTCGACAGCCCGAGCCCCCGGCCTCCCCCAAGCTCTCGACCTCGCTCGAGCAGGGAGGTGCCCCCACCGTCCCGCCGCGGCTGATCGCCACGGACCTCGACGGCACCCTCCTGCGCGACGACAAGTCGGTGTCCGAGCGCACGGTCGCCGCCCTCGCCGCCGCCGAGGAGGCCGGCATCGAGGTCTTCTTCGTCACCGGCCGCCCGGCCCGCTGGATGGACGTCGTCAGCGACCACGTGCACGGCCACGGCCTGGCGATCTGCGGCAACGGCGCCGCCGTGGTCGACCTGCACGGCGGCCCCGGCGCCCACCGGTTCGTCAAGGTCCGGGAGCTGGCGCGGGAGAACGCGCTCGACGCCGTACGGCTGGTGCGCGAGGCCGCGCCGGGCACCATGTTCGCCATCGAGCAGACGTACGGCTTCTACCAGGAGCCCGCGTACCCCAAGCTGCACATGGAGATTCCCCGCACCCTCGCGCCCGCCGAGAAACTGCTGGCAGCGGACGCTCCCGGCGCCGACGAACCGGTGCTCAAGATCCTCGCCTTCCATCACGAGCTCGACCCCGACGCCTTCCTCACCGTGGCCCGTCTCGCCGTCGGCGACCGCGCCACCATCACTCGCTCCAGCCCCAGCGCACTGCTGGAGATCAGCGGCCCCGGCGTCTCCAAGGCCAGCACGCTCGAGCTGTGCTGTGCCGAGCGCGGTATCGCCCCCGAGGAGGTCGTCGCCTTCGGAGACATGCCGAACGACGTCGAGATGCTCACCTGGGCGGGCACGTCGTACGCGATGGGAAACGCGCACCCCGCCGTGATCGCCGCCGCCTCCGGCCGCACGGTCGCCAACAACGAGGACGGGGTGGCGGTCATCATCGAACGGCTCATCGCCGAGCGGCTGTAGCACCGGATCGACGGCCCAGCCCCACTCCGGTGTGACCCGTGTCCCGAGGTGCAGATCGGGCTCGCCGCCGCTGCCGAGGCCCGTTCTCAGGGCCTGGAGTGTGCTCAGTGCGGGGCCTGCCACACCACCGTCGTACCGCCGCCGTCCGCGCCGAGCCCCGGCCCGTACCAGCTGTCGCCGCCCAGTGACTCGGCGCGCCGCCCGAGGTTCCGCAGGCCGCTGCGTCGGCCGCCCTCGGGAATGCCGATGCCGTCGTCCGCGACGGTCAGCCGGACGCCCTGCCGCCCGTCCGGCAGAACGACGGTCGCGTCGACGACCACATCGATGCGGGAGGCGCCGGCGTGCCGGAAGGCGTTGGAGAGGGTCTCGCGCAGGGCCGCGATGAGGTTCTTGCCGGCGAGTTCGCCGACCGCCGTGTCGACGGGCCCGACGAAGCGGTGCGTGGGCATGAAGCCGAGGGGCACGGCGGCCATGTTGATCTCGCGCAGCACCCGGGTGCGCAGCCCGGACGGCACTTCGGCGGGGCCCTGTTGGAGCGCGAAGACGGCGGTGCGGATCTCCTGGATAGTGACGTCGAGTTCGTCGACCGCCTTGCCGACGCTCTCCCGTACCTCGGGCACGGCGGAGTTCCGCTGCGCGCTCTCCAGCATCATCCCGGTGGCGAACAGCCGTTGGATGACGAGGTCGTGCAGGTCGCGGGCGATCCGGTCGCGGTCCTCGTAGACGGCGAGCCGTTCCCGGTCGCGCTGCGCCTCGGCCATCATCAGCGCGAGCGCGGCCTGCGAGGCGAAGTGCGCGGCGAGGGTGCGCTCGGTCGCGGTGAACGGGCGGGCGCCCCGTTCCCGGGGTGTGACAAGGGCCCCCAGGAGGCGGCCGCCGCTCTGCAGCGGGAGCATCATGGTCGGCCCGTACTCGCGGGCGAAGTCGCTGAGCATGCGCGGGTCGGTGGCCGCGTCCTCGAGGAACACGGCCGCTCCGTCGAGGAGTTCGGCGACCACTTCGCTCTCCGGCGGGATGACGGCGCCGAGCACCTTGGACGGGCGGTCCTTGGCGACCGCGGCGATCTCCAGGCCGCCCTCGGCGGCGGGCAGCAGCACGATCCCGGCTGCCGAGCCGGAGAGCCGGCGGGCCTGTTCGGCGACGACCTGGAGCGCGTCCTCGGCGTCCCCCGCCGACAGAAGTGCCCTGGTGACGGCCACCGAGCCGTCGATCCACCGTTCGCGCTGCCGGGCGGCCTCATACAGCCGGGCGTTGCCGATCGCGATGCCGGCCTCCGCGGCCAGTACGCGGACCATGTTGAGGTCGTCGTGCTCGAACGAGCCGCCGCCGCGTTTCTCGGCCAGGTACAGATTCCCGAAGATCGCGCCCTGCACGCGAATCGGAACCCCCAGGAAGCTGCGCATCGCCGGGTGGTGCTCGGGGAATCCGCACGAGCGCGGGTCCTCGGCCAACCGTGCGAGCCGTACCGGCTCCGGATCGTGGATGAGCGCCCCGAGGAGTCCCTTGTGCCCGTCGGGCAGCCGCCCGATCCGCCGGGCGGTCTCCTCGTCGACCCCGTGGAAGACGAAGTCCGCGAGCCCCTCGCCGTCCTCGGCCACGACCCCGATGGCCGCGTAGCGCGCGTCGGCCAGATCGGCCGCCGTCTCGCAGATCCGGTCCAGCGTCGAGTGCAGCTCCAGCCCCGACCCGACCGACCGCACCGCCTCCAGCAGCCGCGGCACGTCCGGGCCGCCGTCCGGGCCGGACGAGGCGGGAGCCAATGACATGCCTCGAGAGTAGTAAGTCCCTTTTGATCAGGAAAGTCGGCCGGTTTACTCAGGAAGGTAGGCCAGTTGTCTCACGCGCTGCCGCCCCGACCAGCAGATCTCCCGCCGCCTCCCGCTCCAGCATCTCCCGCAGCGGCCCCTCCACCATGGACAGCTCGGCGTACGCACCCCGCTGTGCCACCCGCCCGGCTGCCAGCACGATCACCTCGTCCACCGCTGCGAGACCGGCCAGCCGATGCGTGATCAGCAGCGTCGTACGGCCCTCGGTCGCGGCCAGCAGGTCCGCGGTGAGCGCGTCGGCCGTCGGCAGGTCGAGATGTTCGGCAGGCTCGTCGAGGACGAGGACGGGGAAGTCGGCCAGCAGTGCGCGGGCGAGCGCCAGGCGCTGTCGCTGGCCACCGGACAGCCGCGCCCCGTGCTCGCCGATCAGCGTGTCGAGCCCGTCGGGCAGGCCGTCCGCCCACTCCAGGAGCCGGGCCCGCGCGAGCGCGTCGCGCAGCTCGGCCTCGGTGGCGTTCTTCCGGGCCAGCAGCAGGTTCTCGCGCACCGTGCTGTCGAAGAGGTGCGCGTCCTGGGCACAGAGGCCGACGAGTCGGCGTACGTCGTCCCCGCCCATCCCGTACGCGTCCGTGCCACCCAGCGTGTACGTCCCCGCGCCCGCGTCCAGGAACCGCAGCAGTACCTGTGCGAGCGTGGTCTTGCCGGAGCCGGAAGGGCCGACAACGGCGATCCTGCGGCCCTCCTCAAGCGTCAGGTCGAGACCGGCGAGCGCGTCCCGGTCCTGTCCGGCGTGGCGGGCCCGGAGCCCTTGCACGCGCAGCGGGAACGGCGACGCGGGTGCCGGCTGCGGCCGCTCCGGTTCGCGTACGGGATCGGGGGCGTCCAGCACCTCGTACACGCGCTCCGCGCTCTTGTGCACCCGCTGCCGGTACTGGACGGCCAGTGGCAGCCCCAGGACGGCCTCGAACGCGGCCAGTGGAGTGAGGACGACGACGGCCATGGCCACGCCGCTCAGCCGCCCGGCAGCGACCGCCTGGGCGCCCACGAGGGCGGTCGCGGCGACGGTCAGCCCGGTCGCCAGCGCGGTGAGCCCGTCGCCGAGTGCGGTCGCGGTGGCGGCCCGGGAGGCGATGCGGGTCAGCACGGTGTCGGCCCGCCGGGCCTCGGCCGTACGGGCGGGCAGCGCGCCCGCGACGGTCAACTCGGCCGTCCCGCTGAGGAGATCGGCCACGCCGGTCGCCAGGGCGCCCCGGGCGGGGGCCAGCCGCCGTTCCGCCCGGCGCGCCACGGCTCCGGTCAGGAGCGGGACGCCGACCCCGGCCGCCAGCAGCCCGGCGGCGAGGGCGGCGCCCGCCTCGGGCAGCAGCCAGGCGGTGAAGCCGACGGAGGCGGCGGACACCACGACCGCCGCACCGGCGGGCAGCAGCCACCGCAGCCAGTAGTCCTGCAGGGCGTCCACGTCGGCGACGAGCCGCGACAGCAGATCGCCGCGCCGGGTGGTCCGCAACCCCGCGGGGGCAAGGCGCTCCAGACGCCGGTAGACGGCGACCCGGGTGTCGGCCAGCATCCGCAGCACCGCGTCGTGCGACACGAGCCGCTCCGCGTACCGGAAGACGGCCCGGCCGATCCCGAACGCCCGCGTGGCCGTGACGGCCAGCATCAGATACATCACCGGCGGCTGCTGGGACGCCCGTGAGATCAGCCACCCGGAGGTGGCCATCAGCCCGACGGCACTCCCGAGCGCGAGGCTCCCGAGAAGGAGGGCGAGCGCGAAGCGGCCGCTCCGGGGGCCGGCCATGGCGCGGACCCGGGCAAGCACGCCTCCGCGCCGCTGAGGCGCCCCGTACGCCTCTTCCGCGTCAGCCGCGGGCTCACCCTCCGGCTCGACCGGACGGAGCTCCTTCGTGCCCTCGCTGGGCACCGACCCGGCCGCGACGACAGACGCCCCGGGCTCCAGCCGCACCACCCGGTCCGCCACGGACAGCAGCGCGGGCCGGTGCACGACCAGCAGCACGGTCCGTCCGACGGCGAGCCTGCGCACCGCCGCCACGACCTCCGCCTCCGTCGCGCCGTCCAGCGAAGCCGTCGGCTCGTCGAGAAGCAGCACGGGCCGGTCCGCGAGGAACGCCCGGGCCAGGGCCAGACGTTGGCGCTGTCCGGCGGAGAGCCCGGCGCCGTCCTCGCCGAGGATCGTCCCGATCCCGTCGGGCAGGGCGTCCACGAACTCCAGCGCGCCCGCGTCGGCCAGCGCCCGCCGCACCGCCGCGTCGTCCGCGTCGGGCCGCGCCAGCCGTACGTTCTCGGCGATCGACCCGGCGTAGAGGTGCGGCCGCTGCGGCACCCAGGCCACCCGGGACCGCCACTCCTGCACATCGGCCTCGGCGAGATCGACTCCCCCGACCCGCACCCGTCCCGCGGCGGGTTCCACGAACCCCAGCAGCACGTTCAGCAGCGTCGACTTGCCGACGCCGCTCGGCCCGACGAGGGCCACCGTCTCACCTGGCTCGACCACGAAGGAGACATCGCCGACCGCGTCCCCAGAGCGCCCCGGATACCGGACCGTCACCCCGTCGAAGACGATCTCCCCCTCCGGTGCGACAAGCGAGCCGCTGGCCGGCACCGGGGTCTCCAGCACCGAGAAGATCTCCTCCGCCGCCGCGAGCCCCTCGGCGGCGGCGTGGTACTGCGCCCCCACCTGGCGCAGCGGCAGATACGCCTCGGGCGCGAGGACGAGGATGACGAGTCCCACGTACAGGTCCATGTCGCCGTGAACGAGCCGCATCCCGATGGTGACCGCGACCAGCGCGACCGAGATCGTGGCGAGCAGCTCCAGCGCGAAGGACGACAGGAAGGCGATCCGTAGCGTCCGCATGGTCGCCTGGCGGTACTCGCCGGTGATCCGCCGGATCGACTCGGCCTGCGCCTTGGCCCGGCCGAAGACCTTGAGCGTGGGCAGCCCGGCGACCACGTCCAGGAAGTGTCCGGAGAGCCGGGACAGCAGCCGCCACTGGCGGTCCATCTGGGACTGCGTGGCCCAGCCGATCAGGGCCATGAAGAGGGGGATGAGCGGCAGTGTGACGACGATGATCGCCGCCGACACCCAGTCCTCGGTGACGATCCGGGCGAGCACCGCCACGGGCACCACGATCGCGAGCCCCAGCTGGGGGAGATAGCGCGAGAAGTAGTCGTCGAGCGCGTCCACTCCCCGCGTGGCGAGGGCGACCAGCGATCCCGTCCGCTGCCCGCTCAGCCACCCGGGACCGAGCGTGGCGGCCCGCTCCAACAACCGGCCCCGCAGCTCCGACTTGACCGCCGCGCTCGCCCGGTGCGCGGCGAGCTCGGTGAGCCAGGAGACAACCGCCCGGCCGATGGCGACGGCCACCAGCAAGACCAGGGGAGTGCGGAGCTCGGCGGCCGAGTGACCGTGCTGAAAGGCACCGACCACGACTTCGGCGATGAGCATCGCTTGGGCAATGACCAGCGCCGCTCCGACCGTACCCAGCCCCACGACCGCCATCAGGAAGAAGCGAGTGGCGCGGGCGTACCGCAGCAGACGCGGATCAATTGGTTTCACGTGAAACACACCCTTGGCTCATCCGGCACGTTTCACGTGAAACATGCCCCTGGATCGGACTCGGTCCATGAGGTCGGATTCAGTCCATGAGACCGGACTCAGTGCGCGACATCCGCAGCGATGTGATGCGTACCGATCCGTTTGCGGAACACCCAGTACGTCCACGACTGGTAGAGCAGGACCATCGGCGTGGCGATTCCCGCACACCAGGTCATGATCTTCAGGGTGTACGGACTCGACGAGGCGTTTGAGACCGTCAGACTCCAGTCCTCATTGAGCGAGGACGGCATGACGTTCGGGAAGAGCGTCAGGAAGAGCATCGCGACGGCCGCCACGATGGTGAGCCCCGACAGCGCGAACGCCCAACCCTCACGTCCCGTCTGGGCCACCGCGATGGCGGCGACAAGGGCGACGACGGCCACGATCATCGCGGCCAGGGACTTCGCGTCTCCGTTGTCGGCCTGGGTCCAGATCAGGAAGACGAGCGCCAGCGCGGCGGTCACCAGTCCGACCCGGAGCGAGAGCTTTCGCGCCCGTTCCCGGATGTCCCCGACGGTCTTGAGCCCGACGAACACGGTCCCATGGAAGGTGAACAGGGTCAGCGTGACCAGACCGCCGAGGAGCGCGTACGGGTTGAGCAGGTCACCGAAGGTGCCCACGTACTCGAAGTTCTTGTCGATCTTCACGCCGCGCACGATGTTGCCGAAGGCCACGCCCCACAGGAACGCGGGGAGCAAGGAGGTCCAGAAGATCGCCGTCTCCCAGTTGCGCTGCCAGTTCTCCTCGGGCCGCTTCGCCCGGTACTCGAAGGCGACACCGCGCACGATCAGACAGACCAGGATGAGCAGCAGGGGCAGATAGAAGCCGGAGAAGAGCGTGGCGTACCACTCCGGGAAGGCGGCGAAGGTCGCGCCGCCCGCCGAGAGCAGCCACACCTCGTTGCCGTCCCAGACGGGTCCGATGGTGTTGATGAGGACCCGCTTCTCCGTGCGGTCACGCGCCAGCAGTTTGGTGAGGACGCCGACGCCGAAGTCGAAGCCTTCCAGGAAGAAGTAGCCGGTCCACAGGACCGCGATGATGACGAACCAGACGTCGTGAAGTTCCATGACTTAAGCGCTCCCTGGGCCTAGTAGGAGAAGGCCATCGGCTTGTCGGCGTCATGGGAGTCGCCGCCGATCTTGGTGGGCGGGTTCAGGTCGGCCTCGGTGAGTTCCGGCGGTCCCTGCTTGACGTACTTGAGCATCAGCTTCACCTCGATGACGGCGAGGATCGCGTAGATGAGGGTGAACACGATCAGCGAGGTCAGCACCTCACCCTGGGAGACTCCGGGCGAGACCGCGTCCCTGGTCCTGAGCAGGCCGTACACCACCCAGGGCTGACGCCCCGTCTCAGTGAAGATCCAGCCCCAGGAAATACCGATGAGCGGGAAGATCAACGTCCACTGGGACAGTCGCCACCACCAGATGCCGAGCTTCGGCGTCAGCTCCATGTTCTTGGTGAGCATGAGCTTCGGGACGTCGTCCTCGCCGGTGCGGTGTTCCGGTGCCAGCCAGAGCTTGCGCCTGGTCAGCCAGAGGCCGGCGGTGCACAGGACCATCGAGACCCCGCCGAAGCCGATCATCCAGCGGTACGCCCAGTAGGCGGTGGGGATGTTGGGACGGTAGTCGCCCGGCCCGAACTTCTCCTGCTCGGCCTTGTTGATGTCGTTGATGCCGGGGATCTTGGCGTTGAAGTCGTTCTTGGCGAGGAAGGACAGTATCCCGGGGATCTCGATGGCGACCGTGTTGTGTCCCTTGGCGACATCGCCGTATGCGAAGAGCGAGAAAGGCGCGGGCTGCTGCGATTCCCACAGAGCTTCGGCGGCCGACATCTTCATCGGCTGCTGCTCGTACATCACCTTGCCGAGGGTGTCGGCGCTGACGACGGTGAGGATCGTGCCGACCAGCGCGGTGATCAGGCCGAGCCGCAGCGACATCCGCATGGTACGGACGTGCCGCTTCTTGCGGAGGTGGAAGACGGCGATACCCGTCATGAAGGCGCCGCCGACCAGGATGGAGGCGCTGATGACGTGCCAGAAGTTGACGAGCGTCGTCTCCTGGAAGAGCACCTTGGGAAAGTCGGTGAGTTCGGCCCGTGTCGTGCCGTCCGCCTTCTTCACGAGCCGGTAGCCGACCGGATGCTGCATGAAGGAGTTGGCCGCCATGATGAAGTACGCCGACAGGATGGTGCCGATGGAGACCACCCAGATACAGGCGAGGTGTGCCTTCTTCGGCAGCTTGTCCCAGCCGAAGATCCACAGCCCGATGAAGGTGGACTCGAAGAAGAAGGCGATCAGGGCCTCGAAGGCGAGCGGGGCACCGAAGACGTCACCGACGAAGCGCGAGTAGTCGGACCAGTTCATGCCGAACTGGAACTCCTGCACGATGCCGGTCACGACACCCATGGCGATATTGATCAGGAACAGCTTTCCCCAGAACTTGGTCGCCCTGAGGTAGTGCTCCTTGCCCGTCCGCACCCAGGCGGTCTCCAGGATCGCCGTGAGAGCGGCGAGCGAGATCGTCAGAGGGACGAAGAGGAAGTGGTAGACGGTAGTGATGCCGAACTGCCATCGCGCCAGGGTCTCGGGCGCCAAAGCCAATTCCACGTCGTCAGTCTCCTTACGCCACCATGATTACAGCGGCAGTTTGCCCCGCTTGTGGCACACAGCACGGGACAACCGGGACACGCTTGTGAACGCGTTCACATTCACAAGCAATTATGACGCATACCCGTTCGAGGCTGGAGGGCCGGGGGGTCCCTCGCCGCGGCCCGACCGGCCCCTGACACAAACAGGCCGGTCGGAACCTTGACGGAAGCGGACTAGAGCTCCTTGCGGAACCCCTCCGTGGCCTTCAGGAAGATGTCGTTCGCCTCGGTCTCGCCGATCGTCACGCGCACCCCCTCCCCGGCGAAGGGCCGCACGACGACCCCGGCCTGCTCGCAGTGGGCGGCGAAGTCGAGCGTGCGCTCCCCCAGCCGGAGCCACACGAAGTTGGCCTGTGTCTCGGGCACCGTCCAGCCCTGGCCGCGCAGCGACTCGACCACGCGGGTGCGCTCGGACACCAGCGTGCCGACCCGGCCGAGCAGCTCGTCCTCGGCGCGCAGCGAGGCGACTGCCGCGTCCTGCGCGAGCTGACTCACGCCGAAAGGCACCGCCGTCTTGCGCAGCGCCGCCGCCACCGGCTCATGAGCGATCGCGAAGCCGACCCTGAGGCCGGCCAGCCCGTACGCCTTGGAGAAGGTGCGCAGCACACAGACGTTGGGCCGGTCACGGTAGATCGCGACGCCGTCCGGCACCTCACCCCCTTCGCCTTCGGCGGCACGAATGAACTCGCGGTAGGCCTCGTCCAGAACCACCAGCACATCACCGGGCACCCGGTCGAGGAACCGCTCCAGCTCGGCCCTGCGCACCACGGTGCCGGTGGGATTGTTCGGGTTGCAGACGAAAATCAGCCGCGTCCGGTCGGTGATCGCGTCGGCCATGGCGTCGAGGTCGTGCACCTCGCCCGGGGTCAGCGGCACCTGCACCGCCCTCGCCCCGCTGATCTGCGTGATGATCGGGTACGCCTCGAAGGAACGCCAGGCGTACATGACCTCGTCGCCCGGACCGCTGGTCGCCTGCACCAGCTGCTGGGCGACCCCGACCGAGCCGGTGCCGGTCGCCAGGTGCGAGAGAGGGACCCCGAAGCGGTCCGACAGCTCGTCCATCAGCCCCGTGCACGCCATGTCCGGGTAGCGGTTGAACGACCCGGCCGCGGCGCTCACGCTCTCGATCACGCCGGGCAGCGGCGGGTAGGGGTTCTCGTTGGAGGACAGCTTGTACGCCACCGCGCCGACCGCGGCAGGCTTGCCGGGCTTGTAGGTGGGAATACCCTCCAGCTCGGCACGCAGCTTGGGGCTCGTCTCGCTCACCGCAGTCCTCCTCGTGACCACCGCTGGCTCATGACCACCACCGGCTACCAATGCTCCTCACCTTATGAGGATTCGGCGCCGCTGCGAATGGGCTGTGGACAACCACGCGACGCCTCCGCCCGGGCCTGCGATCGGCCGCATACACCCCGGTGATCATCTTCATGCACTCCGACGATCAGCACCGCACGACTCCGCGATCACCGCCGCAGGAACTCGACCGTCACCGCCGCACGAAAGCGACGATCAGCGCCGGACGAACTCGGCCGTCACCGCCGTACGAGTGCACGGTCATCCTCGTACGAAGGCGTACGAAATGGGGGGGGCGCGCTACCCACAACCGCATGCGCCGGTGGCTCACGCCGTGGCGCGCATCACCCGTGAAGGTGAGTTGAGACCTCTTCGAAACATGGCCCACTTGGCAGGCCTATGCGCGCCGACAAGTCACGTATTGCCATTGGATCGTTCAACTGACTTTGTTTCAAAGGCGGTTGTATCTTTTTGACCATGCAGAAACGTGCCTGTCAACGAGTGCATATGCGTCCGCACTACCCCACCGCATGAGCCCTACTATCGGCTCGCCATGACAGCAGCAGGGAAGCACCAGGTGAGCCGGGCAGAGACCTCCCGCCGAGGCGGTCGACCGGGCCGGGCGGGCATCAGAGACGTGGCCGCGGCCGCAGGGGTCTCCATCACGACTGTGTCCGACGCCCTCAACGGCAAGGGCCGGCTCCCGGACGCCACCCGACGCCACGTCCGCGAGGTCGCAGACCGGCTGGGCTATCGCCCGTCGGCCGCGGCCCGAACCCTCCGTACCGGCAAGTCGGGCCTCATCGGCCTGACCGTGACGACGTACGGGGATGAACCTTTCACCTTCACCGAGTTCGCGTACTTCGCGGAGATGGCCAGAGCCGCCACCTCGGCCGCGCTCGCCAGGGGATACGCCCTGGTCATCCTCCCCGCGACCTCGCGCCACGACGTGTGGTCGAACGTCGCCCTGGACGGAACCGTGGTCATCGACCCGTCCGACCAGGACCCGGTCGTCAGCGAGCTGGTCCGCCAGGGTTTACCGGTCGTCTCCGACGGCCGCCCGGCGGGCTCGCTCCCGGTCACCGCCTGGGTGGACAACGACCACGAGGCCGCGGTCCTGGGCATCCTCGACCACCTCGCCGACGCCGGCGCCCGCCGGATCGGCCTCCTCACCGGCACCTCCACGGACACGTACACCCACCTCTCCACCACCGCGTACCTGCGCTGGTGCGAGCGGGTCGGACAGGATCCGGTGTACGAGGCCTACCCCGCCCACGACCCGTGCGCGGGCGCCGTCGCCGCCGACCGGCTGCTGGCCCGCCCCGACCGGCCCGACGCCGTCTACGGCCTCTTCGACCCGAACGGTACCGATCTGCTGGCCGCCGCCCGCCGCTACGGCCTGCGCGTCCCGGACGACCTGCTCCTGGTCTGCTGCAGCGAGTCCACCGTCTACGCCAGCACCGAACCGCCCATCACCACGCTCTCCCTCAAACCGCGCCGGATCGGCACGGCCGTGGTCCAGCTCCTCATCGACGCCATCGAAGGGGTCGAATCGGGCCAAACGGTCGAACAGGTGATACCGACGGAGTTGATCGTGCGGACATCCTCCGAGCGACGCCCGCCCCGTACGACGGTCAGCCCGCCCCGATCCCCCGAGCAGGGGTAGTCCGGCATCGACCGGGGAGAGTGGCCCGGCCTCCGTCGAGGTTGACGGCCGGCCGGCCCGCGTCGGGGCGTCCACCAGGGAAAGCCCCACCCAATTCGGGAGAAAACCACGGCGAACAGGGCTCCTGCTCCGATTCACCACCCCTGGGTCATCACATGGCGCGATCCGCATTCCTATGATGGGCCCACGACACCGCGGGCCGCTGCGACCAGGCAGTCCGATCCGGTGCAGATGCGGCGCGATGGTGGTGGAGGGGTCGATGACTCAGGGGGCCGGTCAGGGACCCGAGGCGGTGCGGACGGAGACGTTGCGCGACTTCCGGGTGCCCGCGTACGTCCACGAGACCGGTCCGTACGCGCCGAGCACACCTCCAGGCGAGATGGCCAGGGCCGACGAGGAGCCCGAGGGCTACACGCCCACCCGGCGCGATCTGCCGGTCATCAACCGGGGTGACACGCTTCAGGTCATGATCGATCCCGAGGTCGTGGCGGCCCCCGGGCCCGCCACCGGGCCGGGCCCGCTGTACGTCGTCGGCGACGTGCACGGCTATCTCGACGAGCTGGTCGCCGCGCTCCAGGAGCAGGGCCTCATCGACGCCGCCGGCAACTGGTCCGCCGGGACCGCGCGCCTGTGGTTCCTCGGCGACTTCACCGACCGCGGCCCGGACGGCATCGGGGTGATCGACCTCGTGATGCGGCTGTCCGCCGAGGCGGCCGCGGCCGGCGGCTACTGCAAGGCGCTCATGGGCAACCACGAGCTGCTCCTGCTCGGCGCCAGACGCTTCGGCGACACTCCCGTCAACTCCGGCGCGGGCACCGCCACCTTCCAGGCCGCCTGGCTGCTCAACGGCGGCCAGAAGACCGACATGGACCGGCTCCAGGACCACCACCTGCAGTGGATGGCCCGGCTGGACGCCATGGAGCAGGTCGACGGACACCTCCTGGTGCACTCCGACACCACCGCCTACCTCGACTACGGCGACTCGATCGAAGCGGTCAACGACACCATCCGCGAAACTCTCACGCGCAACGACGCGGACGAGTGCTGGGACCTCTTCCGGAAGTTCACCAGACGCTTCGCCTTCCGCGACGACGGCCCCGCGGCCGTGCTCTCCCTGCTGGACACCTACGGCGGCACCCGCATCGTCCATGGTCACAGCCCGATCCCGTACCTCCTGGGCGAGGTCGGCTCGGAGGACGGCGAGGACAGCGCGGGCCCCGTGGTCGAAGGACCGCATCTTTACGCCGCCGGACTGGCCATCGCAATGGACGGCGGAGTGACCATGGCCGGAAAACTGCTGGTCCAGCAACTGCCCCTGGATAGCTGAGCGTTCTTCGGGCAGGCGTCCCCCACGGAGGACTGCGCTGGCCAGGGGGCAATTTCTGGAAACCCCCTGTCACGGCGTGCCGTCACCGCTCTACCATCGGTTTATCCGTAGCAGGCTCCCCTCCGTTTCTGCCCGACGGCTCGTCAGCGTGCGAGCCACCAGCCCTACGGAGCATCGGGGGATGCACATGAACAGCGTTCCGCAGCACCTGCTGAGCGAGGACCGCCAGGAATACGGGCGGCTCCTCGATGAGGCGCTGCGCTCCGCCCCATACCGCCCGGAACTCGCCGCTGTCGGCCAGCGGCTCAACCTCGAACAGCTGCGCACCATGGCGCTCAACGCCACCGCGCTCATCACGGCGGCCGCGGCGACCGAGTACGCGCATTACGTGAAGGTCCGCGAGGAACTGCGCCACCCGGCGCCGTCCACCCCAGCCGTGAGCGAAGAAGCCGGTTCCGCGGAGCCGGGCGCGACCGCGGTGGGGCTCGCCGCCACCATGGGGGAGGTCACCGAGACCGCCGGAGCCGGCGTCACTGCCGTCGTCGCGGTGCTCGCCCCCGTCCTCGCCGGGACAGCCGCGGCGATCTTCCTGCTCGTGGGGTTCATCCTGAAGGTGCTCACCCCCGAGCTCGCGTTCGCCCAGACCCTCCTGACCACCGGGTGGGTCTTCGGCGCGGTCACGGCGGCCGCGATCCTGGTCGCCGCGGTCGGGCTGCTGCTGACCGCCCTGCGCAACGGCTCGTCCTCGCTGCGGGCCGGAGCACCCGGCGACCTGAACGCGGAGGTGGCCCGGGCCAGGGAAGCCTGGCGCGAGGCCCTGCTGGAGCGCGGCATCATGCCGTTCCTCCGGGAGGCCCTCGCCGATCCGGGCACGGCGGCACTGGGTCGTCCGTCACCGACGCCGACCACCGGCCGCATGCCGCACCTCGGCTACGACCGGCCGGGGTTCAGCAGCCCCGACGGCGGCCCCGCGGCGGGCCCACGGCCGAGCTTCACCAGCCCGGACTTCACCAGCCCCGACTTCGGAGGCCCCGAGCACCAGCCGGAGTGACACCCGGCGTGCCGACACCGGGGTGACGGGAGCAGGGGCCTGCGCCGATACGGCGTGGGCCCTCACGGGTCCGCGCGGCGCACACGCTCGTACGGTCCTCTGCGGGCGCCGTCAGATGATGCCGAGCTGCCGCGCCGCCGTCATCCAGGCTGGGAACTGCGAGAGCAGCCGGTCGTACAGCTCCGGGTCCGGTACGCCACTGATGTCGTCCACGGCGAAGAACCCGACGTTGTCGACGCGTCGGCCCGGCAGCGAGTCGAACCGCTCCAGCACGCCGTAGTTGGACCGTCCCAGACCCACGAACTGCCAGAAGATCGGCTCCTCGACCGCGTCCCGCAGCTCCTGTTCGATCTCCTTGTTGCGATAGACACCTCCGTCGGAGAAGAACAGCACCAGTGTGGGATCGACGGCCGGATGCTCTCGCACATACGTGCGCACATCGGCGATCGCCTTCTGCTCCTCGTTCTGGATACCGACCGCCCGCATGTCCACCTGCCCCGGCAGCAGGCCCTTCCGCGGCTTCCTGCTCCGCCGGAACAGGCTCAGCTCACCGACCCGGACATGGAGCTCCAGCCACTCGGGCAACTCGCCCAGGCTCAAGTCCGGCAGCCGGGCCGCATGGGAGGCGAACGTCCACGCCTGCATCACCCCGTCGTCGTCCAACTGAGCCGCCACCGCGGCCATCCGCTCCACCACGTCCGCGACGACGCCCTTCGAGTACAGGAAGGACATGGAACCGGAGGCGTCGAGGATCAGCACGACGCGCGCCGTGACCCCCGCCGCACCGTGCTTGCGCAGACTGACCGCCACCTGCTCCTTGCGCAGCGAGAGCCGCTTGCGCATGTCGACGGGAAGCCGCTCCTCGGCCTTGCTCAGACGCGGGGAGGCCGCCGGGGGTGCCAGGGGAACCTGTGCGGCGGGCGCAGGGGCAGGGGCAGCCGTCGGCGTGACCACCGGCGCGGGCGCGGGCGGAACTACAGGCGTGCCCGCCGGCTGCCCCACAGGCGGCGCCGTCGGTCGGGCCGCGGGCGCGGCCGTCTGCTCCGGCGGGCAGACGGCGGCCTCGTCGGACTCCACGCTGATACCGAAGTCGGTGGCCAGACCGGCCAGCCCCGACGCATACCCCTGGCCCACCGCCCGGAACTTCCATCGACCGCCCCGCAGATACAGCTCACCCCCGATGAACGCCGTCTCCGTCGTCGCCTCCATCTCAAAACGCGCGAACTCCTGCAGTGTCCCGGCGTCGAGCAGCCGCAGTGTCAGCCCGAAGAGCTCACCGAAGGTGCCGCCGTCCGCCGAGGCGCACAGCACGACCCGCTCGATCTCCGGTTCCAGGGCGCGCAGGTCCACCTCGACCGTGTCCGTCGTGGCACCGCCGTCCCGCCGCTTCCCCAGATGCCGTACGGCGTGGGAGGCGTGCTGTGGCTGGTTGTAGAAGACGAAGTCACCGTCGTCCCGCACCCGTCCATCCGCGCCGAGCAGCAGTGCCGAGGCATCCGCGTCCGGCGCACCGGCCCCGCCGCTCCAGCCGAGCTCGGCCCGCACCGCCCCGGCGGCGACGGGAAGGTTGGCGCCCTTGCTCATGGATGTCGATGTCATGCGCCCAGTCTGCCGAGAGAGCCCGCCCCCGGAGCCATTCGATACGCATCCCCGCGCATCGAACGGCTCACAGCAGTCGTAGGTCGGGAAGGAACCCGCACACGACGACGACCGACACCAGCTCGCCGGCCTCAGAGCGCCCACGACGCTTCCGCCACTGCCCGTGCGGGGACGCCGCTCATGGTCGGCCCGCCATGAGCGCCGCCCCGTGACTCGTCAGTCGGCGATCGGCAGATACACCCGGTTCCCGCTCGCCGCGAACTCCTTCGACTTCTGCAGCATCCCCTCGGCGATCTCCTCCGGCGACGCTCCCTCAGCCACCGCACCGCCGAACCGCTCGCTGATACTTTGGCTGATCTTCATCGAGCAGAACTTCGGGCCGCACATGGAGCAGAAGTGCGCCGTCTTGGCGGGCTCGGCCGGCAGGGTCTCGTCGTGGAACTCCCGTGCCGTGTCCGGGTCGAGGGCCAGGTTGAACTGATCCTCCCACCGGAACTCGAAGCGGGCGTCGGACAGCGCGTCGTCCCATTCCTGCGCACCTGGGTGCCCCTTGGCGAGGTCGGCTGCGTGGGCGGCGATCTTGTAGGTGATGACGCCGGTCTTGACGTCGTCACGATTGGGCAGGCCCAAGTGCTCCTTGGGCGTGACGTAGCAGAGCATGGCCGTGCCCCACCAGGCGATCATCGCGGCACCGATGCCGGAGGTGATGTGGTCGTACGCCGGCGCGACGTCCGTCGTCAGCGGACCGAGCGTATAGAACGGAGCTTCATCACAGATCTCCTGCTGAAGGTCGATGTTCTCTTTGATCTTGTGCATCGGGACATGTCCCGGGCCCTCGATCATCGTCTGTACGTGAAAACGCTTCGCGATCGTGTTGAGTTCCCCGAGCGTCCTCAACTCGGCGAACTGGGCCGCGTCGTTGGCGTCCGCGATCGACCCGGGCCGCAGCCCGTCGCCGAGCGAGTAGGTGACGTCGTACGCCGCGAGGATCTCGCAGAGCTCCTCGAAGTTCTCGTACAGGAATGATTCCTTGTGGTGCGCGAGGCACCAGGCCGCCATGATGGAGCCGCCGCGCGAGACGATGCCGGTCTTGCGGTTCGCGGTGAGGGGCACATACGACAGGCGCACGCCCGCGTGGACGGTCATGTAGTCCACGCCCTGTTCGGCCTGTTCGACGACCGTGTCCTTGTAGATCTCCCAGGTCAGCTCCTCGGCACGGCCGTCGACCTTCTCCAGCGCCTGGTAGAGCGGCACCGTGCCGATAGGAACGGGGGAGTTGCGCAGGACCCATTCACGGGTGGTGTGGATGTTGCGGCCGGTGGACAGGTCCATGACCGTGTCGGCGCCCCAGTGGGTCGCCCAGGTCATCTTCTCGACCTCCTCCTCGATGGAGGAGGTGACCGCGGAGTTGCCGATGTTGGCGTTGACCTTCACCAGGAACCGCTTGCCGATGATCATCGGCTCGATCTCCGGGTGGTTGACGTTCGCGGGCAGCACCGCGCGGCCGGCGGCGATCTCCTCGCGGACGACCTCGGCGTCGACGTTCTCGCGGACCGCCACGAACTCCATCTCGGGCGTGATCTCACCGCGACGCGCATACGCGAGCTGCGTGACCGCCTCTCCGGGGCGGCCCCGGCGCGGCTGGCGCGGCCGCCCGGGGAAGACCGCGTCGAGGTTGCGCAGGCCCCCGCGCGGCGAGGTGTGCTTGATCCCGTCGTCCTCAGGACGGACGGTACGGCCCGCGTACTCCTCGGTGTCACCGCGGGCGATGATCCAGTTCTCACGCAGCGGCGCGAGACCCCTGCGTACATCGGTGTCCACGGTCGGATCGGTGTACGGACCGGAGGTGTCGTACAGCGTGACGGACCGCCCGTTGGTGAGGTGCACCTGACGGACCGGCACTCGCAGATCGGGGCGCGAACCTCCGACATGTGCCTTGTGCCAGCCGATGGACCTCCCGGCCTCTTGCGGCTGTCCACCTTCGGGCACGGTCGGTGCCCCATCCGTCTGGCTGAAGGCAGGCGTGCGTACGTCCTTGTTGGTCATGAGACCTACTCCCTACGCCGGCATTACCCGGTAACAGGTTCAGCGGTCGACGCAGCGGATTCCGTCTGCCGACGTCTCTTGTGAAACATGACTCGTTCCACGTGAAACATCGCTGAGACGGAGGTCAGCGCCCTCTCAGCCCGGTGCTCCGAGCTCCCGCGTGTGCAAAGGTGCCTCCACGCTAGCGTCATATCTGGCGCGGTGAACAGAGGGCCCTCGCCGTTCTTGCGATGATCGGTCGGTGACCACAACGCAGCAGCCCCCGTTCCCACCCTCCGAGCCGCCGCGCGGACCCGGCACCGGTGACGGCCATGGACACGGCTCCGAAGGCGGGCATGGACACGGACACGGACACGGACCGGGTGACGGCCATGAGCATGAGCAGGACCCCGGGAACGGGCACGGGTCGGGACACTCGCACAGTCACAGCCATGGCCCCGCCGCTCCCGTCTCCAAGCACCTGCGCAAGGTCATCGCGGCCATTCTGATCCCCTTCGCCGCCGCGGTCGTTGTGGGTCTCACGGTGCTCTGGCCCGGCGGCGCACCCTCCCACGAGCGCACCGGTGTCGGCTTCGACCGGCAGACCCAGCAGGCCACGGTCACCAAGGTCGACAAGGTGGACTGCAAGTCCGTGAACGCATCGGGGGAGACCCCGACCGGCGACACGTCCACCGCCGAGGGCTCCTCCGCGCAGCGGCAGGCGACGGGCGACTGCAAGAAGGCGACGATCCGGATCGACACCGGCAAGGACAAGGGCCGTACGTTCACGGAGATCGTCCAGCCGGACCAGTCACGGCAGTTGCACCAGGGCGAGAAGGTCGTGGTCGCCTACGAGCCCTCCGCGCCCAAGGATCTGCAGTACTCGGTCACCGACGTGAACCGGCAGTTCCCGATGGCGCTGCTCGCCGGGATCTTCGCACTGACCGTCGTGGTGGTGGGCCGGATGCGCGGCGTCATGGCGCTGATCGCGCTGGCCGTCAGCTTCTTGATCCTGACGTTGTTCATCCTGCCCGCGATCCTGCAGGGCTCGAACCCGCTGGTCGTGGCGGTGGTCGGGGCGAGCGCCATCATGCTGATC
Organism: Streptomyces sp. NBC_01384; assembly: GCF_045040035.1. Lineage (NCBI taxonomy): Bacteria > Bacillati > Actinomycetota > Actinomycetes > Kitasatosporales > Streptomycetaceae > Streptomyces > Streptomyces sp. NBC_01384. The sequence continues at coordinate 4,910,774 of NZ_CP109559.1, read as the reverse complement.
GCGCTCTACATGTGTCATGGCCTCTCGGCCCGGACGTCCGTGGCGGTGCTCGGCACACTGCTCTCACTGGTGCTGATCGGTGTGCTCGGCTCGGAGTTCATCGGCTGGGCGGCGCTGACCGGCAACACGGACGACAACACCGGTCTGATCCACGGTCTGTACCCGTCCATCGACATGAGCGGTCTGCTGCTCGCGGGCGTCATCATCGGTTCGCTCGGTGTGCTCGACGATGTGACGGTGACACAGACGTCGGCGGTCTGGGAGCTGCACGGGGCCAATCCGACGATGGGCTGGCGCGACCTGTACCGCGCGGGCATCCGGATCGGCCGCGACCACATCGCATCGGTCGTCAACACGCTTGTGTTGGCGTACGCGGGCGCCGCGCTCCCACTGCTCCTGCTCTTCTCGATCGCGCAGAGCAGTGTGGGCACAGTCGCCAACAGCGAGCTGGTCGCGGAGGAGATCGTACGCACCCTGGTCGGCTCGATCGGCCTGGTCGCCTCGGTGCCCGTGACCACCGCGTTGGCGGCCCTGGTGGTCTCGGCGGACCGTCCGGAGAGTTCGGGGACTCCGGGGGGTACGGCCGTCCCCGCGGAGCCCGCGGGGAGCAGGGCGCCGGTACGCGGTGGGAAGGGCCGTCGCCGCAAGCATTGAAGCGTCTCTGGAACTCTTGAGGATCCTGGGTTGTCGCGTGGCCCCGAGGGGTGGAAGCGATGGCGAGCGCGGACGAGTCCGGGCCGATCCTTGGGTGGAGCCCGTGTGCGGCGTCACTGGCGGTGACGCGGTGCCGGCGTCTGGACTGTGCCCGGCTCTTTCGGGTCGGGCACACCCTGGGATCGCTGCCCCGCCGGACGCTGAACCGGTCACCGCAGGTGAAACACGATGCCAGTGGCGGGGACCGCGCGCATTTCAAACACGCGGCGTGTATGTCGGTTAGAACGAGAGGCAGTCCATAGGGTCACGCCCGAGCCGGAATCAGCTTTCCGCGGCTTCACCAAGCCAATCGCCGCACCGTTGGAGACCCTCCCCACGCCCGTGTTGCGGGTGAGGAAGCGTTACTCCGCTGAGGGATGTGGGACTCCTCAGCCCGCGCTCTGCTCCTCCGCCAGGATGCGGTCCAGCGCCTCGTCGAGATGGGTGTCGAAGTCCGCGAGGGAACGCTCCTGCCCCAGCGGCACCAGCTTGTCCGTGCGGTCGAGAAACGCCACGAGCGGCGCCGCCCCGGACCGGAACAGTGCGTGGTCGCCGCCCACCTGAAGCCGGATGAGCACTTCGCCGAACGCCTCCGGGTCGGCGGGCGCGATGTGCACATCACCGTCGCCGCACGGCCGGCCCACGCCGTCGATCAGCAACTCCCGCCCGAACGCCCAGGTCACAGGTGCGTCGCCGGGCAAGTGGAAGGTCAGCCGCACGGCGTAGGGATCACAGGTCTCGTATCGCAGCTCCACCGGAATGCGGAAAGAGAGCTCCTCCGACACGAGGAAGCTCATCATGACCTCTGCCTGTACCGACTCGCGCATCGCCTACCCCGTCGTTTGCCATCGACTGGCCAGGAATCATCCCCCTGACTCTGCTGAAATATTGCTCAACGTACACAAAAGATCACAAGGAGTGAGTTTTCAGATGCTGATAGAGATCGCGAGTGTCCCAAGTAGTCTGCCGATCTCACCTTGCAATTGTCGTGCCGCAGGTAGCAGTCGATCGGCCTGGTGAATAGGGAGAGAAATGGCCATTGTTGCGGCAGTGGTGCCGGCCGTGATGGGAAGCGCGGCACAGACGGTGCCCAGCGCGTATTCCTGCCGCTCGATGACGGGCTCCATGCGCCCCGTCCGTTCCAGGCGCCGCAGCAGACTGGCGTTGTCACGCACCGTGTACGGAGTGATCGACTGCACTGGATAGCGATCGAGGTGATCCCGGCGGGCCTTCTCGTCGAGCTGGGACAACAGGCACTGGCCGATCGCATGGGCGTGCCCGGTCTCCCGGAAGTCGGCCCACTCCTCCACCGCCGGATTCCCGGGGCTGTCGGCGACGCACATGACCTCGATCTCGCCGTCGCGATAGACGGCGTAGTACACGGGTACACCGATGGAATCGCGCCACTGGGCGAGCACGTCGCTCACTGTGCTGCGACGTTTCTGCTGCGCTCCGCTGCTGCTCAGCCGCTCGGCGGCCTCACCGAGGAAGAACAGCCCCTTCTCGCGGCACAGATAGCCCTCGTGGACCAGGGTCCGCAGCAGGTGGTACGCCGTCGGCAGCGCAAGCCCGGCCTCCCGGGCGAGCTGCTTCGCGGGCGCCCCGTGCTCACGCGCGGCGACGGCCTCCAGCAGCCGCATCGCCCGCTGCACGGAGCCGATCAGGGTCGTGGGGTGCGGCTCCGAGACCGCGGCCCCCAGGCCGGGAGTGCGCGCGTCCGACAGCGGAGCACGCACCTCCGCGGGCGAGGTGCGGGGCTGGGCCGGCGGGACACATGACCCCGCGGAAGCACTGGACCGCTGGATGGGTGGGGCGGGTGATTCTGCGGGTGCGGTGTCAACCGTGGCCAAGGGGCACTCCCGAAGCGCGAGGGGAACCGCCCGTGCGGGGGGACACGGGAGGGGGCTGTGCGCTGCCCGCGGGGGTCGGCCCCGCGTCGAATTCCGGACTTTAACCGCCCACCACCGCTTGCAGACGGCCTCGCCGGAAAACTTCCCTCGGCCGAGGGAACCTTGAGTTCCCTTTCCCGGCCTGCCCGTTACCCGTTGCTCACCCGGTGGTGTCTCACCAGTCGCCGCGAGACGACGAACTCGACATGAACTTCCGGACCACGTAGATCAGTCCACCGACGAGAGCGACGAAGATCAGCACCTTGAACAGCAGGCCGATCAGCACACTGAGCACACTGACTATCACCGTGCCGAACACGACCAGAGCGATGACCGGCACCGCGATCCACTTCACCCACCACGGCATCCCGTTGAAGATCTCTCGCATCGCCCTTGTCCTTACCTCTCTTCGCCCGTCGCCCCAAGTCCGGGACTCTGATTCCGGGTTCTTTCATGTCCTGCATTCGATGCTAGGGCCGAGAGAGCGCCGACGGGGGCCTCGCACCCCTTGTCCTCCCCTGACCGTTCCCCTAGGGAACCCTGAGACGGACGTCAGCTCTCGGGTGGAGAGAACACCACCAGAACCCGCAGATCCTCGGTGATGTGGTGGAACTTGTGGGCAACCCCCGCGGGTACGTAGACGACGCTGCCGCGGGCGACCTGGGTGGTCTCCAGGCCGACCGTGATCGAGGCGCGGCCGCTCACGACGAAGTAGACCTCGTCCTGCTGGTGCGGCTTCTGCGGGTCGGGCTCGCCCGCGTCCAGCGCGTACAGGCCGACCGACATGTTCCGCTCGCGCAGGAACTGCAGGTAGGCACCATCGTTGGCGGCGCGTTCCGCCTCCAGTTCGTCCAGCCGGAATGCCTTCATCGCCCTCGTCCGCTCCCCTGCTCCGAAGGCTGTTTCCACAGCCTTGCTCGCCAGTCGATCTCTTCTGCCACGATCAGACACATGAAGAATTTCGTAGTCAAGACGATCGCCAACGCGGGGGCCCTGGCCGTCGCGGTGTGGCTGCTCGACAAGATCACCCTGACAGGGGACAGCACCGGCAAGAAGGTCGGCACGCTGCTGCTCGTCGCCCTGGTCTTCGGTCTGGTGAACTTCCTGGTCAAGCCGGTCCTGAAGATACTGACCTTCCCGCTGTTCATCCTCACCCTCGGCCTGATCACCCTCGTGGTCAACGCCCTGATGCTGCTGCTCACCTCGTGGCTGGCCGACAAGCTCGATCTGAGTTTCCACGTGGAGGGCTTCTGGACCGCTGTCGTGGGCGGCCTGATCATCTCGGTGGTGTCCTGGGCACTCAATGTCGTGCTGCCCGACGGCGACAACGACTGAGAGCGTCCCATGTCCTATCGCGTCTGTTTCGTCTGCACCGGCAACATCTGCCGCTCCCCGATGGCCGAGTCCGTCTTCCGTGCCCGTATAGAAGAGGCCGGACTCGACGGTCTGATCGAGGTCGACAGCGCGGGCACGGGCGGCTGGCACGAGGGCGACGGTGCCGACTCGCGCACCGTCGCCGTGCTGGAAGCGGGGGGCTACGGGAGCGGCCATGCGGCCCGCCAGTTCCACGCCTCGTGGTTCTCCCGTCTCGACCTCGTCATCGCCCTCGACTCCGGCCACCTCAAGGCCCTGCGCCGGCTCGCTCCCACTCCCGAGGACGCGGCGAAGGTCCAACTGCTGCGGTCGTACGACCCCTCCGCGGGCGACGACCTGGACGTCCCCGATCCGTATTACGGACCTATGGACGGTTTCGAGGAATGTCTTGAGATGGTGGAGGCGGCGAGCCCAGGACTGCTCGCCGCGATACGGCAAGAACTGGAGGGACGGGCGGCATGACGTCAGGGGATTTCGTCACGAGAAGCGGCGACGGCACGCGAGCGGTACGGGCGGGCCTGCCCGACCCCGTCAAGTACGAGGCGGCTCTCCCCGGCCCGGTCTTCGCCGCGCACTTCCATCTGCCGGGCGATCCGACCGGCCCGTACACCTACGGGCGTGACGAGAACCCGACCTGGACGCTCCTGGAGCGTGCCATCGGCGAGCTGGAGGCGCCCGGACGGGACGGTGTCACGACACTCGCCTTCCCTTCCGGGATGGCCGCCATCTCGGCGGTGCTCTTCTCCCAGCTCAAGGCGGGAGACGTCGTGGTCCTGCCCGCCGACGGCTACCAGGTGCTGCCGCTGGTGCGCGAGCAGCTCACCGCGTACGGCATCGAGGTGCGCACCGCGCCGACCGGCGGCGACGCCCAGCTCGAGGTGCTCGACGGCGCGAAGCTGCTGCTGATCGAGACCCCGTCGAACCCGGGACTCGACGTGTGCGACGTACGACGGCTCGCCGAGGCGGCCCACGCGCAGGGCACCCTCGTCGCCGTCGACAACACCCTGGCGACCCCGCTCGGGCAGCGCCCGCTGGAGCTGGGCGCCGACTTCTCCGTGGCCAGCGGCACCAAGATGCTCACCGGGCACGGAGACATCCTTCTCGGATACGTCACCGCACTCGACGCCGACCTGATGGTGCCCGTGCGGCGCTGGCGGAAGATCGTCGGCGCGATCTCCGGGCCCATGGAGGCCTGGCTGGCCCATCGCTCCCTCGCCACACTCCAACTGCGCGCCGACCGGCAGAACTCCAACGCCCTGGCGCTCGCCGAGGCGCTGCGCGGCCGCCCCGAGGTGACCGGGCTGCGCTATCCGGGACTGCCCGACGACCCCTCGCACAAGGTCGCCTCGCAGCAGATGCGGCGCTTCGGATGCGTGGTGTCCTTCACTCTGCCCACGCGCGCGCGTGCCGACCGTTTCCTCGACGCGCTGCGTCTGGTGGACGACGCGACGAGCTTCGGCGGGGTGCGGTCCACCGCCGAGCGGCGCGGCCGGTGGGGCGGCGACGCGGTGCCGGACGGCTTCATCCGCTTCTCGGCCGGTGCCGAGGACGCCGAGGACCTGGTGGCGGACGTACTCCGCGCGCTCGTCGAATCCTCGGAATGAGCCCTTACTGAGCGACCGGTGAGTATGCTGCGGCACACATTGCGGCCGTCGGCTTAGTACCTTGCTACGTACAACGGACGGTCCGAGCCTCCCCCCTCGTGGCTCGGACCGTCCCGGTTCTGTGCGCGAAGAACCGCGCGAACAAGGCTAGTTGACTCTGTGTCAGTGTCCAATCACAGTAGCGACAGAGACCTATCGACTTATTTATAGTTGGGGCTCGGTCGGGTGTGCTGGGAGGGGAGGGACGCCATGGATTTGGCCCTGCTGCGCACATTTGTGACCGTGCACCGGGCCGGTTCCTTCACCCGCGCCGCCGCGCTGCTCGGTCTCTCACAGCCTGCCGTCACCTCGCAGATCCGCACGTTGGAGCGGCAGTTGGGGCGGCCGCTCTTTCTGCGCCAGGCCCGCGGAGTGACCCCGACGACGATCGGCGACGAGCTCGCCCACAAGGCCGCGCCGCATCTGGACGCCCTGGTGGAGATCGCCGAGACCGGGCTCGACGAGGACTCGTCGCTGCGTACCCTGCACCTCGCCGGGCCACCGGAGTTCACCGCCGAGCGCGCGCTGCCCGCGCTGACGGAGCTGACGGGCGAAGACGGTCAGGGCTTCGCACTGCGCGCCTCCTTCGGGAACGCCGAGGAGACGCTGGAGGGGCTCGCCGCCGGACATCATGATCTGGCCATCACCACGGCCCGTCCGCGCGGTGCCCTACTCACCGCGACTCCGCTCTGCGACGAGGAGCACGTCCTGGTCGCCGCCCCGCGTTGGGCCGCCCTCATCGGTCCCGGAAAGCTCCGTCGCAAGGGCTCGCCCGCGCTGGAGAACTTCCCCGTCGTCGAGGTGCACGAGTCGCTGCCACTCGTCGCCCGCTACTGGGCGTCCGTCTTCGACTCGTGCCCGGCCGCCTCGGGCACCGTCGTCGTCCCCGATCTGCGGGCCGTGCTCGCCTGCGCCGCCACGGGCGCGGGCCTCGCGGTGCTGCCCCGGTATCTGTGCGCCGAGGCCCTGGAACGCGGCGACGTCGTCGCACTGCTCGAACCGGCGGTTCCTCCACTGCGGACGTACTTCCTGGTGGTCCGCACCGGGACACTGGCCATGCCGCACATCGCCCGGGCACACGAGTGGCTGCTGCGTGCCGCGGCGGACTGGTCCTGAGCCCCCTCCTGAGCCCTCTCCTGAGCCCTCTCCTGGGGCTCTCGGGGCTCTGCGATGTTTCACGTGGAACCATCTGGGCCACATTTCCCCCATGACCGTCCGACCCGTGGTCAAGCGCACCGCCCGCGCCATCCTGCTCGATGGCGATGACCTGATTCTGATCAAACGCACCAAGCCCGGCGTCGATCCCTACTGGCTCACACCGGGTGGCGGGGTCGAACCGGAAGACACGACTGTCGTCGACGCGCTCCATCGCGAGGTGCACGAGGAACTCGGCGCCAAGATCATCGATGTGGTGCCCTGCTTCGTGGACACCGTCGAGCACATCGGCGACGACGGCGGCGCCACCGGCGTCAAAGTGCAGCACTTCTTCGTCTGCCGTCTGGAGTCCATGGATCCGACCCTGCGGCACGGCCCCGAGATGGAGGAGCCCTGCGGCGAGTACGAGATCGTGCGGGTGCCCTTCACCCGGGTCGGCATCGCCTCCGTCCACCTCGTACCGCTGTCCCTGCGGCACTATCTCGACGGGAACATCGAGGGCGTACGGGCCATGCACGCACCTGACCTGGGCTGACGTCCCTCGCGCCCAGGCCTTGCGGCTCGTCCTGGCGGGGCAGCCCCGGTCAGTCCGACGGGGCGGACAGTCAGTCTCCTGCCGCGACGAGTTCCTCGACCGAGTCGTGGCGTATGCGGTTCGACGGGATGCCGGCGTCCTTCAGGGCGTCCACCCCGCTGCGGATCATGCCGGGCGGGCCCGAGAGGTAGGCGTCGTACTCGTTCCACGGCCCGTACTCGCGTACGGCGTCCGGCAGCTGGAGATGGGCCTGCTGGTCCACGACCGGGCGCACGGCGAGCCAGGGGTGGCTCTGCTGCAGTCGCAGCATCGTGTCGATGTCGTACAGGTCGTGATCGGTGCGGGCGCCGTAGAAGACCTCGACCGGGCGCCGCTCCCCGTGCTCGGCGACATCCTCGACCAGTGCCTTGATGGGCGCGATGCCGGTTCCGCCACCCAGACAGAGCAGTCCGCTGTCGGTGGTGTGGTCGACGGTCATCGATCCGGCCGGCGGGCCGAGCCGGATGATGTCGCCGGGACGGGCTCGGTGCACCAGCGCGTTGGACACCCAGCCCGCCGGAACGGCCTTCACATGGAACGACAGCAACCCGTCGGACCGGGGCGCCGAAGCAAACGAGTAGTGCCGCCATATCCGTGGCCACCACGGCGTCTCCAGGCTCGTGTACTGCCCGGCGAGGAACGGGTACGGCTGGTCGGGGCGGACGGTGATGACGGCGATGTCCGGAGTCCTGAGGTCGTGCGCGACCACCTCGGCGTACCACCAGGCCGGGGCGCGCAGCTCGTCCGAGGCCGCCGCGTCGATCATGACCTGGGAGATCGTCGTGTACACGCGTACCCAGGCCGCCTCGGTCTCGGTGTCCCAGATCGCCGAGGCGAACCGGCTGAGCGAGCCGATGAGGCACTCGCCGACGGCCGGATAGTGCTCGGGCCGGGTGCCGTACTTGCGATGGCCTCGGCCGAGGTTCTGCAGGTAGTCGACGAGAACCGGGGTGTTGTCGATGTGCTCGGCGGCGGTCAGCAGCGCTTTGAGCAACCGGTCCCGCTGGGTGTCCATCGCCGCGGGGAACAGCGACCGCAGATCCGGGTGGCGAACGAAGAGCAGCGCGTAGAAGTAGGAGGTGACCTTGTCGGCGACGGGGCCGACCTCCGCCATGGTCCGGCGGATGAGCACGGCGTCCGGAGACGGCCCCGGAGTGCGGGCGGGCCTCTGAGCGGGCGACCGCATCTCAGGGACGGCCGCCGCCCCCGGTTCGGGCGACCGCGGCGCTTGGACAGGCACACGCGGCGGCTCGGGCAACCGCTGTTCCTGGACGGGCACACGCGGCTCCGGGCGGAAGCCGGGCTGCTCCCGTCCGAGATCTACCGGCTCCCGTCCTGCATCTGCCGGCTCCCGTCCGAAAGCAGACTGCTCCGCATCGGCGGCATACCGCGGGGAGCCGTGGTCGGGCCCGGCGGCGCCTGACAGCGGTCGTACGGAGTCGTGGGCGGGTTCCGGCGCGGGGCGCGGGGCCTCAGCGGGCATGGCTTCGTGGGGTGTTGGCGCTGCTTCCACGGCCGAGGATATTCGTTCCTGCGCCGCCGTTCCCCGCCCCGTGGTGGGCCGACCGACCGGGCGCATCGCGGCCAGACGGCGACCGTCGGAGAGCTCCCGCTCCCCGCCGGACGGCGCCGGTTCCTTGCGCGGCGTGAACCAACCGCCCCCGCCATTGCCTCCGGAAGTGCCATTGTCGGCCGACGTGGTGGTCGGAGCGTCCATGGTGTGCCTCGCCTCGAACATCTTTCGGTCGGTCTGCGCACTTCCGCGGTCGGAAGATGCCTGCTTTCCCCCGTAGACGACTTGCTTTCCTGCCCCGTTCAGTCCCCACCGGCCGATGCGGCCACATTCAACCCGATTCCAGCCGCGTATGGACAAGTAAGGCGAGAATGTGACATTGGCCGCACCGCTCTCACCGCAGCATCCCACTCCGGGGCAGCACCCGGCCGCACAACGGGAAATACAGGGCTTCGATCTCTCCGTCCCGTTAGGCTGCATCGGCCTGCGTTCGTGCCCCACGAGACGTGCGCACATCACGGCGAACGCGAACCGGAGTCGACCATACCGGCAGCCGCCCCACGCACAAGTCCCCCCTTCCTTCCGTACGAATGAACGGGGGTCCATCGCCAATTCCCTTAATTACAGGGCGTGTCGGACCAATTCATAGGCGCCCCGCAGGTCCCGCCCCACGTAGGAGTGCGTGGCAAGGCCGGCCAGATGTCGATCCGCATTGACGGCGACGGATACGGGCACCGCCTCGAACAGATCCTTGTCCGACAGCGAGTCGCCGTAGGCCACGCAATCGGCCCGATTCACACCGAACTCTTCACAGAGCCGGCGCGCGATCTGCACCTTTGCCTCAGCGCTGAGAATGCCCGCGAGGTCAACGGGCTCACTGAAGGGCAGGGCGGGGAAACGTGAGCCGTACGCCGCATGCGCTCCCCACTCCGTCAGCCGCTCCACGAAGAAGGAGGGCGAGAGCGAGATGACGGCGCAGTAATCGCCGTTGCCTCTGATCTCCGTCCAGACCTCCTCGATACCGGACAGCCACGGCGCACCCTCGAAGGCCGCCACCACATGCGCCTCCGTGAGATCCGTCCACAGGGTGCGTACCTGCGTCGCATACTCCGGCGAGCCGGTCCGCCCTGCCGAGATTGCCTGATCGAGCGCGATGGTCTCCGCCTCCAGCCCGAGCTGCCGCGAGATCTCCACGGGTGCGGAGCTCCCGTGCAGCAGCGTTCCGTCAAGGTCGAAGAGATGAAGTCGGGCCATAGGAGCCGAGGTTAGTGGTGCATCCTGTCCCGTCTGCCGGACAGCCCGTCTCCGGCCTCCCGTCGGCATCTTTCGTTTCACGCGGTCGGCCGCCGCTGTTTCACGTGAAACACCTGTCCGCGTGGTGTGCGAAGGGGCATGACATGGCCAAAAGCCCATGCGTCTGTGGGCAAACAGGTGGACGTCAGAGGTGTATGTCAGACAGCCTGACCTGCGTGTCCACACCTTCCCTCGCCGCTCTGTCCATCCGCCGTCTGGCGCCTCGCGATCTCACCGACTGCGCCGACTTGTCCGAGGACCGGGGGTGGCCCCGTGAGGAACACAAGTGGGGTCTGCTCCTCGCGGCCGGGACGGGCTACGGCATCGATGATCCCGACGGCGGTCTCGTCACTGCCTGCGTCGTGACCGAGTACGGAACGCCGGGGAGGCCCGATCTGGGGGCGATCGGAATGGTGCTGGTCGCCGAGCGACATGCTCGCCAAGGTGTCGGCCGACGGCTGATGCGGCACGTCGTGGCGGAGATGGGCACCACCCCGCTGACCCTGCACGCGACCCCATACGGCCGACCGCTCTACGAAGAGTTGGGCTTCAAGGTCACCGGCCGTGCCGAGATGGTCCGTGGACACTTCGTCCCCGGCGGGCCGAAGCCCGAGGTCGCCACGCGCCCGGCCACCGCCGAGGACCTCACCACGATCCTTCGGCTCGACGCGAAGGTCTTCGGCACCGACCGCACCCATCTGATCACGCGGCTGCCCGCGTTCTCCGACCAACTGCGCGTCGCCGAGGAGAACGACCAGATCATTGGGTACGCGGCCGCCTGGCCCAATATGCACACCCATGTGGTGGGCCCGCTGGTCGCCCGCGACACGGAGACGGCGAAGGCGCTGATCGCCTCGCTGGCCGCCCACACCGACCGCCCGCTGCGTACCGACATCGATGTACGGCACGAAGAGTTGCTGTCCTGGGCAAAGGAGCACGGCCTGGAGTCCACGAGTTTCAACGCGGTGATGACGTACGGGATCTCGGAACTGCCAGGGGACTGGACGCGACGCTTTGCTCCACTGACAGTGGCGGCCGGCTGAGAGCCACCTGGGCGCACCCGGGTTCCCTGCTCAGAAAAGCGCCGGCCCCCGACAGATATCGGGGGCCGGCGCCTCTCGATGCACAGGCGCGGTCAGGCGAGTGCCTCCACGGCGGCGACGGCGAAGCCGTGGTCCTGCTCGGGGGCTCCGCCGCCGACCCCGATCGCGCCGATCAGACGGCCGTCTCGGTGGACCGGAACGCCGCCCGCGATGAACAGGAGCGGACGGTCGAGGGCGGTGGGCAGGGTGTGGAAGAGGCCGCCGGGCTGGACCGCGTCGACAAGGTCTGCGGTGGCGGAGTCCAACTGGAGTGCCGTGTAGGCCTTGCGGGTGCTGGTCTCGCCGGAAATCAGCACGGCCCGGTCGTCGCGCCGGAAGGCCAGCAGATGACCGCCCGCGTCGAGAACGGTCACGCTGACCGTGGCCCCGGCGGCCTCGGCGGCGCGGCGGGCCGCCGAGACGAGAACCTCGGCGTCCTGGATGGTCAGCGGGGCGACGGTGGTGGTGGTGGTGGTGGTGGTGGTGCTCATGAAGGGGTCTCTCCTTGTGGGGCTGCGCTCGGCCGTGCTCGGTCAGGGCCTGAGCAGCCGGACGGTTGCCGGCGGTTACTCGGGCGGTGGGTCTGTGGTGCTCGGTGGTTCAGTGGTGGACGACGGTCCGCTGCTCGGCGGGCGCGCCACCGGCGACGACAGCGCTGGGGGCGTCGGCGCGGCGTTCCAGGACGGCCGAGAGGACGGCGAGGACCAGGGCGCCTGCGGCGAGCGCGGCGCCGACCCAGTTGGGGGCGGTGTAGCCCAGGCCCGCCGCGATGACGAGACCGCCGAGCCAGGCCGAAAGGGCGTTGCCGAGGTTGAAGGCGCCGATGTTCACGGCCGAGGCAAGCGTGGGGGCGCCGTGCGCCTGGTCGAGGACTCGCTTCTGCAGCGGTGGCACGGTCGCGAACCCGAGGGCACCGATCAGCGCGATCGTGACGGCCGCCAGGACCTTGTTGTGCGCGGTCACGGTGAACAGGGCGAGCGTGACGGCGAGGCCGCCCAAGGACACGTACAGCATCGGCATCAGCGCGCGGTCGGCGAACTTGCCGCCGATGAGGTTCCCGCCGACCATGCCGAGGCCGAAGAGGACCAGCAGCCAGGTGACGGAGCTGTCGGCGAACCCGGTCACGTGCGTCATCATCGGCGCGATGTAGGTGATCGCCGCGAAGACGCCGCCGAAGCCGAGCACGGTCATCGCCATGGCGAGCAGGACCTGGACGTTCTTGAAGACGGCGAGCTCGTGACGCAGGTGCACGCCCTCGGGCTTCGGCATCTCGGGAACCAGCTTGGCGATGCCCAGCAGACCGATCACTCCGAGCGCGGCGACACCGGCGAAGGTGACCCGCCAGCCCGCGTTCTGCCCAATCAGCGTGCCCAGCGGAACACCGATCACATTGGCGATGGTGAGTCCGCTGAACATCATCGCGATCGCACCGGCCTTCTTCTCGGGTGCGACCAGCTCGGCGGCGACGACCGATCCGATACCGAAGAAGGCGCCGTGGGCGAGAGAGGCGACGACCCGGCCCGCCAGCATCAGCCCGAAGGCGGGGGCAACGGCGGAGAGCAGGTTGCCGAGGACGAACAGCCCCATCAGCAGCATCAGCACCCGCTTGCGGGACACCTTCGTGCCGAGCGCGGTCATGATCGGGGCGCCGATCACCACGCCGAGGGCATAGCCGGTCACCAGCAGTCCGGCGGTGGGGATGGAGACACCGAAGTCGCCGGCGACCTCGGGCAGCACACCCATGATCACGAACTCGGTGGTTCCGATTCCGAAGGCCCCGATCGCGAGGGCCAGAAGCGCGAGAGGCATGGTGGGGTACACCTTCCCAGATGATTGCAGGAGCGCTTTACGTGCGTTCACAATAGTTGCAGACGCTGGCAATCCGCAAGAGCGGGCTATTTCGTTCGTGCCCTATCCTTGTGTCAGCCGCTCCGGGACGGAGGAACATGCCATGACAGCCACGGACCCCGCGCTCACCGCCCTCGCTCAGGGTTGGTGCGCCCTCTCCCTGCTGCACGGGAGGATCGAGGCCCACATCGAGCGCGCGCTGCAGGCCAAACACGACCTCAGCGTGCGGGAGTACTCCCTGCTCGACGTGCTCAGCCGACAGCACGACGGCAAGGGCGGCCATCTGCAGATGAAGCAAGTCGCGGACGCGGTCGTGCTCAGCCAGAGCGCCACCACGCGGCTCGTCACCCGGCTCGAGGACCGCGGGCTACTCTCCCGCTATCTGTGCCCGACCGACCGGCGCGGCATCTACACGAACGTCAGCGAGGCCGGCCTCAAGCTCCTCGCCGAGGCACGGCCGACCAATGACACCGCCTTGCGTGAGGCACTCGACCAAGCGGCCGAGAACCCCGAACTGGCCCCGCTGGTCCGCGTCGTGGAGTCGGCGGACGTTCCGGCCTAGGCCCTGCGGAGACAACTTTCCGTACCCATGCAGGCACCGGGACAGCGCGCACAGACACCTGCATAGGCTGCGCCCATGGGAGATCTTGAGATTCGACCGGCTGTCGCGGACGACGTTGCCGCCATCGTCGCGATGCTCGCCGACGATCCACTCGGTGCCGAGCGGGAGTCACCGGACGACCTGACCCCCTATCTGTCCGCGCTCGAGCGGCTGAGCGGTGACCCGAACCAGCACGTGATGGTCGCGGTACGCGAGGGACGCGTGGTCGGCACCCTGCAGCTCACGGTCATCCCCGGGCTGTCCCGCAAGGGCTCGACCCGCTCCCTCATCGAGGGCGTACGTGTCCACGTCGACGAACGTGGCAGCGGCCTCGGCACCCACCTCATCAAGTGGGCGATCGACGAATCCCGGCGCCAGGACTGCCGGCTGGTCCAACTGACCTCCGACGCCACCCGCACCGACGCCCACCGCTTCTACGGGCGACTCGGCTTCACAGCCTCGCACGTGGGCTTCAAGCTGGCGCTCTGACGCGCATCCCTCGCCAGCCGTCCCCCGTCCCCGTATACGCAGAGGGGGTCTGTTTCACGTGAAACAGACCCCCTCGCGCCGTGGCAGCGGCTACTGGATTCCTCGCCAGCCCTCGGGGTCCACCCCACCAGGCACAGGGGCGCCCTCGTCGTACGGCTGACGCGTGAAGACGAACGATCCGAGGTCCAGGTGGCTCAGGGCCCCGTCCGGGCGCCGTACGGCCCGCAGCGGCTCCCCCGTGTAGTAACCGTCGAGTCCCGTCCAGGTCCCGTCGCCGTTCGCCCGGAAGCGCGACCCACGGCCGACTCCTGACAGCGGGCCCAGCTCGACAATGCCGTCGGCCGTCAGACGAAGCGCACACGCCTGGGTGCCCCAGTACCAGGGTCCCGTCAACTCCAGTACGGACGGGTCGACTTCGGTGGCCGGACGCCATGGCTCGGGGATCCGCGGCTCGGCGTCGGCGACGATGCGTACGAGATCGCCGGCCAGCGTCAGCGCCCGCAGACCGGAGGTGCAGTTGGACAGCACCACTGCCGCCACGTCGTCTTCCATGCCGATCACGAGGGCCGCCACAAAACCGGGCAAGGACCCGGAGTGCCCCACCAGAATCCGGCCTGACCGATGCAGAATCTGCATCCCCATCCCGTAGGCGTCTCCCGAGGCGAGCTCCGCGGCTTCCAGGGGGGCCGCGGGCGTACGCATCTCCCTGAGGGACGCCGCGCTGAGCACCATCTCGTTCTCCTTGGCCAGGAAGACCGCGAAGCGCGCCAAGTCCCCGGTGGTGGACCACAGTTGCCCGGCCGGAGCCATCCGGCCGAGGTCTTCGGCGGGCTCAGGCATCATGACGTCCGCCCAGGGGTGCACGGCCCAGCCGCCCGCGTGGGGTGCCTGCGGCCGCCCGCTCGTGCGGTGCAGGCCCAACGGTTCGAGCACCTCACGCCTCAGGACCTCTTCCCAAGGGGCTCCACGCAGTTCCTCGATCAGCGCGCCCAGCAGGGTGTAGCCGGGGTTCGAGTAGTGGTGCAGCCGCCCGGCCGGATGCAGGAAGGGCTGTTCGCCGAGCACATCGGAGAGTTCGGGGCGCAGCGAACCAGGTGTGCGTTCCCACCAGGGTCCGGGTGCCTCGGCCGCCAGCCCGGCCGTATGCGCGAGGAGTTGGGCGATGGTGGCCTCCCCCGCACCGGTGCCCGGCAGGTGCTTCTCCAGCGGGTCACCAAGGTCCAGCAGTCCCTCGTCGCGCAGCCGGAGCACCAGTACGGCGGTGAAGGTCTTGGTGATCGAGCCGATCCGGTACTGCACGTTCTCGTCCGGTCCGTGCCCGTCCACCGAGGTGCGCGATCCGTGCCACACCGTCTCCCCGCCCCGGACCACCGCCGCAACCAGCGACGGTGCCCGCCCCTCGGCCTGAGCGGCGGCGATGTGGTGCAACAGAGCCCGGCGGGTGGTGGGAAGCAGCTCTCCCTCAGATGTCGTCATGCGCCCAGTTCACCTGGCCCGGCAGCGCGCGTCGAGTGCATTTCTCCGAGTGCGGAGCGCATGTTCGCGGCTGCATCCGTGGGCCCATGGGAGACCCTCCTGGGCCGACGATACGGCCGTACGCGGCGCGCCACCGCTTCGCGAGGAGGTTGTCCGTCCGCTGCGGACGATAAAGGAAAGGGGGAGTACCCACTCCTTTCCACTCTCAACGTATAGCGCACCGGGGGGCTTGCGGCAAGACCCGGGTCGTGCCGCAGAATCTCCGGCCTGGGCCAGAACCTGCGGAAATGGGGGTCGCGGAATGCGTGCGTTGCTGTTGTCGTACGGGTCGCGCGGGGACGTCGAACCGATGGCGGCACTCGCGGTGGCGGTGCGGGAACTCGGCGCGGAGGCGCGGGTGTGCGCGCCGCCGGACAAGGAGTTCGAGGAGTTGCTGGCCGGTGTCGGCGTGGAGCTGGTGCCCTTCGGCCGGCCGGTGCGCCCGCTGGTGACCGGGGCGGTGGCGCCGTCGGCGGGGGGCGCGCCCCGGCGCGCGGCCGATCTGGTCGCCGCGCACTTCGACACGGTCGCCGCGGCGGCCGAGGGATGCGATGTGCTGGTGGCGGGCGGCTTGATGCCGGCCGGCGTCCGGTCGGTGGCCGAGAAGCTGGGCATCCGCTACGTGTACGCGTGCTTCCATACGTTCGAACTGCCGTCGCCGCACTACCGGCCGTCGCCGCGGCCGGGCCGGCCGTTCCCGCCGGAGGTGACCGACAACCGGGTGCTGTGGGACCTGGACGCCCAGAGAGTGAACGCGCTGTACGGCGCGGCGCTCAACACCCACCGGGCGTCGGCCGGGCTGCCGCCGGTGGACAACGTCCGCGACCACGTCTTCACCGACACCCCGTGGCTGGCGGCGGACCCGATCCTGGGCCCGTGGCAGGAGCTGACGGACCTCGACGTCGTGCAGACCGGCGCGTGGATCCTGCCGGACGAACGCCCGTTGCCGGCCGAGTTGGTGGCGTTCCTGGACGCCGGCACACCACCGGTGTACGTGGGATTCGGCAGCATGCCCATGCGCGAGTCGCAGGACGTCGCCCGGGTGGCCATCGACGCGATCCGCGCGCAGGGGAGCCGCGCAGTCGTCGCCCAGGGCTGGGCCGACCTGGAGCTGATCGACGACGGCGCCGACTGCTTCACCGTCGGCGAGGTCAACCAGCAGGCACTGTTCGGCCGGGTGGCCGCAGTCGTGCACCACGGCGGCGCGGGCACGACGACGACGGCCACCCGGGCCGGCGCGCCTCAGGTCGTGGTGCCCCAGATGGTGGACCAGCCGTACTGGGCCGGCCGGGTGGCCGAGTTGGGCATCGGCACGGCGCACGACGGTCCGACTCCGACCATCGAGTCCCTGTCAGCCGTGCTCAGAACGACCCTGACCCCCGAGACCCGCGCACGGGCGAGGGCCGTGGCCGGCACGATCCGCACCGACGGGGCGACGGTGGCCGCGACGCTGCTGCTCGACGCGATCAGCCGAGAAAGGCCGCCCATGTCCGCGTGAACCACGCCGGATCATCGAGCCAGGACCCAGAACACGAGAACCTGCAAACCCTGGCGACCTGAACCGACAACAGCCACGGGGTCCACGTCAGGCGGAGCGTTGCTCCTCATGCCCACCAGGCTCGTCACGCCGGTCCGGACGCCTTGCTGCGCGCAATGGTCGCAAGCGGCCTCAGATCGGAGCTGATGACGTGAACCCCCTGACCACCAGCGCGTTTGACCTTCCCGACCGCCTCTCGCCCAAGGCCGATCCGACGCTGATCGCCGGCGATGAGCAGCACTTCGCGGCCATCGCGAAGTGCCTCGAGCAGTCGATCGCCGACGTGTCCGACCGCCTCGATGCCGAGCGCAAGGCGCCCGGCGGCCTGGGCCGGCAGGCGATGGACCGGGACATGGAGATCCACCGGCTGACCGCTCGCCTGCGCGCACTGCGTCGCTTCGGTCTGGACCTGTGCCTCGGGCACATGGTCAGCGCAGACAACCCCGAGCCCGTGTACGTCGGACGACTTGGCCTCAAGGACAACGCGGGTCGTCGGCTGCTGCTCGACTGGCGCTCCCCCGCGGCTGAGCCATTCTTCGGAGCCACCCACGCCAACCCGATGGGTCTGGCAAGCCGCCGCAGGTATCGCTGGACCCACGGCCGGATCAGCGACTACTGGGACGAGGTGTTCACCTCGGACGGGTTTGTCGGGCACGCCGCGCTCGACGACCAGTCCGCCTTCATCGCCAGCCTGGGCAGCAACCGGTCGACGCGGATGCGAGACGTGCTCGGCACCATCCAGGCCGACCAGGACGCCATCATCCGCGCGGGATCCCGCGGCGCTCTCGTCGTCGACGGCGGTCCGGGTACGGGGAAGACCGTCGTCGCTCTGCACCGCTCCGCCTACCTCCTCTACTCCGACCCTCGCCTCGGTCACCGCCGGGGCGGCGTGCTGTTCGTCGGTCCGCACCAGCCCTACCTGGGCTACGTCGCCGACGTCCTCCCCAGCCTCGGAGAGGAGGGCGTGCAGACCTGCACCCTGCGCAACCTCGTCGCCGAGGGAGCCGCAGCAGCGATCGAGGCCAACCCGAACGTGGCCCTCCTGAAGTCGTCCGCGGACCTGGTGAAGGCGATCGAGACGGCCGTCAGGTTCTACGAGGAGCCGCCCACCAAGGGGATGACGGTCACGACCCACTGGTCCGACATCTGGCTGAGCGCCGACGATTGGGCCGAGGCGTTCGAAGCAGCAGAACCCGGTACTCCACACAACGAGGCGCGCGACCAGATCTGGGAGGAGCTGCTCACGATCCTGGTGGACAAGCACGACGGCGACGCCTCGGCCGACCTGCTCCGCAGGTCGCTGCTCCAGAACTGGGAGCTGCTCACGACCTTCAACCGCGCGTGGCCGCTGCTCGAAGCGGCTGACCTCGTCGGAGACCTGTGGTCGGTACCCGCCTACCTGCGGAAGTGCGCTCCCTGGCTCAGCCCCGATGACGTCTCGCAGCTGCAACGCGGGGATGCCCGGGCCTGGACGGTGTCCGACCTGCCGCTCCTGGACGCAGCACGGCAGCGGCTCGGCGACCCGGAGGCATCGCGACGTAAGCGTCAACACAACGCCTCTGTCGCTGTCGAACGCGAGCACATGGCCAAGGTCGTCGACGCCCTGCTTGAGGCCGATGACGACGGCGAAGGTGTGGTGACGATGCTGCGCGGACAGGACATACAGGACACCCTGGTCGACGAGACCGCACTGCCCAGCACCGAACCGGACCTGCTCGCAGGCCCGTTCGCGCACATCGTCGTGGACGAGGCTCAGGAACTGACCGACGCAGAGTGGCAGATGTTGCTGCTCCGGTGCCCGTCCCGGAGCTTCACCATCGTCGGGGATCGTGCCCAGGCCAGGCACGGCTTCACGGAGTCATGGCAGGAACGGCTCGAGCGGATCGGGCTCGACCGGATCAACCTGGCCTCCCTGAGCATCAACTACCGGACGCCGGAAGACATCATGGCGGAAGCCGAGCCGGTCATCCGGGCCGTACTCCCGGACGCCAACGTGCCGACCTCCATCCGCAGCAGCGACGTCCCCGTCGTACACGGATCTGCTTCGGATCTGAGCTCGATCCTCGACACCTGGCTCGCCGCACATGCCGACGGGATCGCCTGCGTCATCGGCGATCCCACATTCCCGGCGACGTCCCGCGTCCGGTCGCTGACCCCGGAGCTGACGAAGGGGCTCGAGTTCGACCTGGTCGTCCTCGTCGACCCAGAGGCGTTCGGCAAGGGCATCGAAGGAGCGGTCGACCGCTATGTCGCGATGACCCGAGCGACCCAGCAACTCGTCATCCTCACGAGCCCCTGACGTCGGCCGGACGAACGCCCACTCCCGGCCGAGTCGAAGGTGTTCCTGGACGCCGGCACACCACCGGTGTGCGTGGGCTTCGGCAGCATGCCCATGCGCGCTTCGAAGGACGTCGCCCGGGTGGCCGTCGAGGCGATCCACGCGCAGCGCCGCCGCGCCGGCCGGTGTCGCGGTTCGACGTCCACGACCACCGGCTCGTCACCAGCCAGCAGCTCCAGGTCCTCCACCACGAACTCGTCAGCCCGCCGGACCCTCAGCTGTACCGGCGCAGCCAGATCTTCTTTGCCCATCAGCCTCCGCCCCGCGTTCCTCAGGGGCGACCTGATCAGCCGCCGAACGCTGCCGGCATGCCCCGGCCGTACGCATGGCTGACGACCGGGGCCGTCCGGTACACAGAGAGTGGAACTTGCGAGCCGTAGGGCCTGAATCCCGTCAACATGTCGGATCCGACACAGCTCCGACATCTTTGAGCGCGTGGACCTGTCGGTCGAGCAACTGCCCCTTCGTCAATACCCGGGCGTACCCGACGAGCGCGCCCTGCACGGCAGGGACGGGGGCGAGGAGACCCTTATCGCGGCCCGTTCGTAGCCTCGCTGGCTGAATCGAGATGCCCATCCGACGGCAGACGCTGGTCAGATGCTCAGAGACGTAGACCTTGCCGTGATCGACCACGAGTGTCTCGGGGAACAGAGGCGGAGAAGCCAGCCCCGGCCCGGTTGCGCCCTCGACGTCGACCAGGACCGTGCGCGGGATGCCGTGCTCGGGCCAGACCGCGTGCCGCGGCCAATCTCGCCCCGCTGACCGGGGGCGAAACGACTGAAAGAGCACCGCGCTGACGTCTACCGCCTTCGTCGAAACCGGGGTGCGCCGGATCCCGGTGACGCAGCGGGTGTACCAGTCCATACCGATACTGAGCTCGGCCTGTACCCACTTGAGCGTCAGCGGGTCGAACGCGAACACGTCCAGCCGCGTGGTGTCCATCAGCAGGTATTCACCCGGCCGCGTCGGCCGCAGCTTCCCGTGGACACCGTCCGGCCGGTCGGCGATGTCCCGGTTCCGCTTCGTACTCAGCCGGAACAGCGGGTGCCGGTTCTCCAGCTCTGCCGGCAGCCGGAAGGCCGTCGCCCGACTCGGCTGCGGCACCACCCCCTCGCCGAACCGGGCGATCACCCGGGCCCTCGTCCGCTCGATCACCATCGTGCGCGACGGCTTCGACTCCCCGGTGTGCTCGACCATCACCTCCAGCGCGGTCTCGGCCCACCGGTCGTCCACTCCGACCTGCGATTTCCAGGCCGGTCCCTTCTTGGGCGCGAGACCGGCCTCGCCATGCGCCCTGAATTCCGCAACCCACCGCTTCAACGTGCGCAAACCCACGCCGAGTTCCGCGGCCTTCGTCACGTACCGAGCTTCCGCGGACAGCGCGGGTGAGTACTCCGGCCGGGGCTCATCGTCACGTGCGAGCTCTGGGGTGCCGGACCGGTAGCCCGTCAGGACCTCGCGGACGTGTTCGGCCCGGTCAAGGAGCTTCCGCCTCTCCGCCTCGTCCAGTTGCCCCAGCACCACCGAGGCGATCTCTTCCGGATCGTCTGCGGCTGGACCGGAGCCGTCAGGAATGATGACCGCACGGTCGGAGAACAGCAATTCCTTCAGGGACAAACGCAGCATCCGCCCCCGGCCGTCTTTCAGGGCCACTTCGTTGCCCGCCCTGGTCGGGACCATCTCCACCACCTCGACGGTCTCCCCGTCGTAGCGGAAGCACCTACCAACTCCGACGCGGACCCCGGCCCTGCTCATGACGTGGTCCGCAACACCCGTGAGGGGCTGAGTGGTTGGTCGAGGCGGGTGACCAGGCGGCCTGTCCGTAGCAGGTGGTGAACGGCGGACCGCACGTGTGGCTCCGGACGGCCGGGCAGACGGCGCGGGACCTGCCCCAACAGGACTCCATCCAGGTCAGCGCCGAGAAGCTCGTCCAGAAGACCCGGGCTGAACAGCCAGTCCCTGCGATAGCCGGCCAGGAAACGGATGTTCTCCAGCTGTGCCGTCGGCGGCTCACTCCACACCTCGTACCGCCCTCCCCGCGACTCAACCACCCGTCGGGTCCAATCGAAGGTGAAGGCCACCTCGGGCTTGGACAACCGGCGCAGCGGCTTGACGTCCACGGCCATCGGCCCCTGCTCTGTGATCAGCAGGTAGTCCGGGATGTGCTTGCGGAGCTTCCCATCCACTTCGGCCTTCAGCCTTCAGTAGGAAGGGCTGAGCCACGATGGCCCGCACGGCGGCATCGAAATCGGCGAAGAGCAGCCTCGCCAATTCCAGGCGCGACTCGTAGATCACATGGTCGCGCACCATCGCAGACCAGTAGCTGCCGGAGTAGTGCTTCTGGCCCTTGTACCAGCGGAAAGTCCGCCATGGAGCAGCCGACTCCAAGGGCTCGACGGGGACCGTACGCCAAGCCCGGTCGTCGACACACTCACCACAAGTGCCACCGTTGTGCCATCGCGACTGAGACTGTGCCACGAAATCTGAGACCCTACACGGGGGTGGATCAGGTCTGCGCCATGTCCACGAAGCGCGAGTAGTGACCCTGGAAGGCGACCGTGATCGTGGCCGTCGGGCCGTTGCGGTGCTTGCCGACGATGATGTCCGCCTCGCCCGCGCGCGGTGACTCCTTCTCATACGCATCCTCGCGGTGCAGCAGGATCACCATGTCCGCGTCCTGCTCGATCGATCCGGATTCACGCAGGTCGGAGACCATGGGCTTCTTGTCCGTGCGCTGTTCGGGGCCACGGTTGAGCTGCGAGAGCGCGATCACCGGCAGCTCCAGCTCCTTGGCCAGCAGCTTCAGGTTTCGTGACATGTCGGAGACCTCCTGCTGCCGGCTCTCGGACCGCTTGCCTCCCGACTGCATCAGCTGCAGATAGTCGATGACGACGAGCTTCAGATCGGCGCGCTGCTTGAGGCGTCGGCACTTGGCTCGGATCTCCATCATCGACAGGTTCGGGGAGTCGTCGATGTAGAGCGGCGCGGCCGAGACGTCCGGCATACGGCGGGCGAGCCGCGTCCAGTCCTCGTCGGTCATCGTGCCGGACCGCATGTGGTGCAGGGCCACGCGGGCTTCGGCGGACAGCAGGCGCATCGCGATCTCGTTGCGCCCCATTTCGAGCGAGAAGATCACGCTGGGCATGTTGTGCTTGATCGAGCAGGCCCGTGCGAAGTCCAGCGCCAGGGTCGACTTACCCATGGCGGGGCGAGCCGCGATGATGATCATCTGCCCCGGGTGCAGACCGTTCGTGAGCGAGTCGAGGTCGGTGAAGCCGGTCGGTACGCCGGTCATCTCCCCCGACCGTGAACCGATCGCCTCGATCTCGTCGAGTGCGCCCTCCATGATGTCGCCGAGCGGTAGGTAGTCCTCGGTGGTGCGCTGCTCGGTGACCGCGTAGATCTCGGCCTGGGCGCTGTTGACGATCTCGTCGACGTCGCCGTCGGCCGCGTATCCCATCTGGGTGATGCGCGTGCCGGCCTCGACCAGGCGGCGCAGGACCGCGCGCTCGTGCACGATCTCCGCGTAGTACTCGGCGTTCGCCGCCGTCGGGACCGTCTGGACGAGGGTGTGCAGATAGGACGCGCCGCCGACCTTGGTGATCTCACCCCGCTTGGTGAGCTCGGCGGCGACGGTGATCGGGTCGGCCGGCTCGCCCTTCGCATACAGGTCGAGGATCGCGCCGTAGATGGTCTCGTGCGCGGGCCGGTAGAAGTCGTGGCCCTTGATGACCTCGACGACATCGGCGATGGCGTCCTTGGACAGGAGCATGCCGCCGAGAACGGACTGCTCGGCGTCCAGGTCCTGGGGCGGTACGCGCTCGAAGGACGAACCTCCGCTCTCCCACGGCCCGTTGTCCCGGTCGCGGTCGTGCTGCTCGTCCCGGCCCCGGCCGCCCTCACGGCCTCGGCGGGAAGCGGGCAGACGATCACTGGGACCGCTGTCGGCCCACGGGTCGTCCAAGGGCTCGGAAATACTCACCGAGCCACCTCCTCCCGTCCGCCGAGCGGACCTCGCCGTGCTCTTCATTTCTACGGCACGGCACTGACAGATAAGAGGCCCAACTCCGG
This sequence comes from Streptomyces sp. NBC_01384, assembly GCF_045040035.1. Lineage (NCBI taxonomy): Bacteria > Bacillati > Actinomycetota > Actinomycetes > Kitasatosporales > Streptomycetaceae > Streptomyces > Streptomyces sp. NBC_01384. The sequence goes on along the minus strand of NZ_CP109559.1, from coordinate 4,887,159 downwards.
TTCTGACGCGTCGGTTTTGCGAGGTTTCCGAGGCTGGAGAAGAGAGCGGGCGCCGCACCACGTTAGGCCTGCGGGCACCGTCAGCCAATCTGGTTATCCACAGGCCATGTGGACGACGGCCCGGATGCTGTGGAGAACTCCACAAAACCTGTGCACGACCCGGTGGACAGGCCTGTGAACAAGCCCTCAACCACTCCGAAGAAACCGCTCTGACCTGCTCGTTTACCATCCACCGGCTGTGCAGAAGAAAAACTTTCCAGGTCGGGCCAAGATCGCTGCAAACGGTACACGGCGACACGCCCGACGAGAGTGCGAGTAATGGTCAGTATCACTTTGCATCTCTTACCTGTGGAAGATTAGATTGGTGCTCATGACACAGGCTCCACCGGCACCCGAGGCCGCCCGCCGACGGCACGACCGAGAGATCGTCGCGCTGGCCGTTCCGGCCTTCGGCGCACTCGTCGCCGAGCCTCTCTTCGTCATGGCCGACAGCGCCATCGTCGGCCACCTCGGCACCGCACAGCTGGCCGGCCTCGGTGTCGCTTCCGCTCTTCTCACGACAGCCGTCAGCGTCTTCGTCTTCCTTGCCTACGCCACCACCGCCGCCGTCGCCCGCCGGGTCGGCGCAGGCGATCTGCGGGCCGCGATACGTCAGGGCATGGACGGCATCTGGCTGGCGCTGCTGCTCGGCGGTGCCGTCATCACCGCCGTCCTGCCCACGGCGCCCACCCTGGTGGAACTCTTCGGCGCCTCCCACACCGCAGCCCCGTACGCGACGACGTATCTGCGCATCTCTTCGCTCGGCATCCCCGCGATGCTCATCGTGCTCGCGTCCACCGGGGTCCTGCGGGGGCTGCAGGACACGAAGACCCCGCTCTATGTCGCCGTCGCGGGCTTCGTCGCCAACGCCACGCTCAACGTGGGCCTCGTCTACGGCGTCGGCCTGGGCATCGCGGGCTCCGCCTGGGGCACTGTCATCACCCAGTTCGGTATGGCCGCGGTGTACCTGTTCGTCGTCGTCCGCGGAGCCCGGAAACACGGGGCCTCCCTACAACCGGACGCCGCCGGGATACGGGCCTACGCCCAGGCCGGTGCGCCCCTGCTCGTGCGTACGCTGTCGCTCCGGGCGATCCTCATGATCGCCACGGCTGTCGCCGCACGGCTCGGAGACGCCGACATGGCCGCACACCAGATCATCCTGTCGCTGTGGAGCCTGCTCGCCTTCGCGCTCGACGCGATCGCCATCGCCGGGCAGGCCATCATCGGGCGCTATCTCGGCGCGGACGACGCCCGGGGCGCTCGCGAGGCCTGCCGCCGCATGGTCCAGTGGGGCATCGCCTCCGGCGTCGTCCTCGGCCTGCTGGTACTCGCCGCGCGTCCGCTCCTCCTTCCCCTGTTCACCAGCGACTCGGTCGTCCAGGACACAGCTCTCCCCGCCCTGGTTCTGGTGGCCGTCTCGCAGCCGATCAGCGGGATCGTCTTCGTCCTGGACGGAGTCCTGATGGGTGCGGGGGACGGGCCCTATCTGGCGTGGGCCATGCTGCTCACCCTGGCGGTCTTCGCTCCCGTGGCGCTGCTGGTGCCCACCATCGGCGGCGGGCTCACCGCGCTCTGGGGAGCGATGGCGCTGATGATGACGGTCAGGATGCTGACCCTGTGGCTGCGCTCCCAGTCAGGACTCTGGATCGTCACGGGTGCGACGCGCTGAACCAGCGCACCGACCGTTTCACGTGAAACCCTCGCGCGAACCGCCGAACCACCGAACCGCCGAACCGCCGAACCGACCTCGCCCTCAGTCCCGTTTCACGTGAAACGGCCGTTTCACGTGAAACGAAGAGCGGCTCGCCCTCTAGCGCACGAAGACTCGCCGCTCAGCGAACGAAGAAGGGCCGTACCCCAACGGGTACGGCCCTTCTCTCAGCTATGCCGAGCGCAGCGGTCAGGCCGCGACGACCTCGATGTTGACCTTGGCGGCAACCTCGGGGTGCAGACGCACGGACGTCTCGTGGGCGCCCAGGGTCTTGATCGGCGAGCCCAGCTCGATGCGGCGCTTGTCGACCTCGGGGCCACCGGAAGCCTTGATCGCCGAAGCGATGTCGGCCGGGGTGACGGAACCGAAGAGACGACCGGCGTCGCCGGAGCGAACGGCCAGACGGACCTTCACGCCCTCGAGGCGGGCCTTGATCTCGTTGGCCTGCTCGATGGTCGCGATCTCGTGGATCTTGCGAGCACGACGGATCTGCTCGACGTCCTTCTCGCCGCCCTTGGTCCAGCGGATCGCGAAGTTCCGCGGGATCAGGTAGTTGCGAGCGTAACCGTCCTTGACGTCGACGACGTCGCCCGCGGCACCGAGGCCGGAGACCTCATGGGTGAGGATGATCTTCATGTGTCGGTCACCCTTCCCTTATCGCGCGGTGGAGGTGTAGGGCAGCAGCGCCATCTCACGGCTGTTCTTCACGGCCGTGGCGACGTCACGCTGGTGCTGCGTGCAGTTGCCGGTCACGCGGCGGGCACGGATCTTGCCGCGGTCGGAAATGAACTTCCGCAGCATGTTCGTGTCCTTGTAGTCCACGTACGTGACCTTGTCCTTGCAGAAAGCGCAGACCTTCTTCTTCGGCTTGCGCACAGGCGGCTTCGCCATGGTGTATCTCCTGTGTGATCAAGAAGTGGGAGTACGGCCCACCCTCGGCCCGGGGGCCTAGAAGGGGGGCTCGTCCGAGTAGCCGCCGCCGGAGCCGCCGGAGCCGCCGGAGTTTCCACCCCAGCCGCCGCCACCGCCGCCTTGGTTGCCACCCGCAGGAGCGCTGGTCGCCCAGGGGTCGTCGGCGGGAGCGCCGCCGCCCTGCTGACCACCGCCGGGGCCTCCGCCCCAGCCGCCGCCCTGCTGGCCGCCGCCACCGCCGCCATAACCGCCCTGGCCGCCCTGGCCGCCTCGACCGGCGGTCTTGGTGACCTTGGCCGTGGCGTTCTTCAGGCTGGCGCCGACTTCCTCGACGTCCAGCTCGTAGACCGTGCGCTTGACGCCCTCACGGTCCTCGTAGGACCGCTGCTTCAGCCGGCCCTGCACGATGACGCGCATGCCTCGCTGGAGCGACTCGGCGACGTTCTCCGCCGCCTGACGCCAGACCGAGCAGGTCAGGAACAGGCTCTCGCCGTCCTTCCACTCATTGGTCTGACGGTCGAAGGTGCGGGGAGTGGACGCGACACGGAACTTCGCGACCGCCGCACCGGAAGGGGTGAAGCGCAGCTCGGGGTCGTCGACAAGATTGCCGACGACCGTGATGACGGTCTCGCCTGCCATGGGGGAACCTCTCGGCGGGTTTGCTGCTGGCTGCTTAGTGCTGCTACTCGATGCCCGAGATCAGCTGAGCTGGGGAGCTCAGTGGGTCTCGGGACGGAGGACCTTGGTCCGGAGGACCGACTCGTTCAGGTTCATCTGGCGGTCGAGCTCCTTGACGACCGCAGGCTCGGCCTGCAGGTCGATGACCGAGTAGATGCCCTCGGGCTTCTTCTTGATCTCGTACGAGAGACGACGACGGCCCCAGGTGTCGACCTTCTCGACCTTTCCGTTGCCCTCACGGACGACGGAGAGGAAGTTCTCGATCAGGGGGGCGACAGCGCGCTCCTCCAGATCGGGGTCGAGGATGACCATCACTTCGTAGTGACGCATGTGGAACCCACCTCCTTTGGACTCAACGGCCACGGTCGTTCCGTGGCAGGAGGGTTGTGATGCGTACGCAACGGTATCGGCCGCCACTGACAATCGGGCTCCGTTCGGTGTACCGAGCGATCGGTGAGCGATCGGTGACCGAGTGGAAATCCCTGTCGTGACCTGACCTTGGCCTGGGCAGACACCGGTGCAGAGAGTAAAGAGTACCCGCACACCCGCTTCCGGTTGAAATCAGGGCGGGGTCACCGTCAATCTGTACACATCGGGTGTGTATGGCGCTACGATGCGCTGCCTTCCGCAGGAGGTGCCCTATGGCACAGACGCGACCCACCGTTGCCGGCTCTCTGTTCGCGACGGACAACAAGCCCCACCCCCTCCAAGACACGCTGCTCGCGGTGACTCTGGTGCTCGGAATCACGGCCCTCGTCACCGCGGCCTTCAACAGCCTGCATCTCATCACCTCGTGGGCAGGCCTGATCGGGATCATCACCGGCGCCTCCGGGCAGTTCATCTCGGAGACGACCCGGGAGCGCTTCGGGCTGATCCTGGGTCTCGGTGCCTCGGCCGTCGGCTTCTTCCTCGGCATGGCGCACGGCGGCCTCTTCGGCGGCATCATCGGCTGAGGCAGCCGGGCCCGGCCCCCGGACCGGGCAGCCGGACACAACCTAGGCCCGGCGGCCGGAGACCTGACCTCCTGCCGATACAGCCGGACACATCACCTCAGAACGTCCTGACCACGCTTCGGTCCGGACGCAGGTTTCGTACGGCCAGTCGGGGCGCTCCCAGGGCGCAGTAGGCTTCGGCGCGAGAGCCGGAGCCCCTGTACCCATGGGGACACACCAGCCCGAGGAGCGCCCCGAATGAGCCTGACCCTGAGGACCATCAGCCGAGAGCAGCATCTGGCCTACATCCAGAGCCTGCCCGCGGCGAGCCACATGCAGGTCCCGGCCTGGGCTGATGTCAAGGCGGAGTGGCGCTCCGAGAGCCTCGGCTGGTTCGACGAGCGGACCGGCGAGATGGTGGGCGCCGGGCTGGTGCTGTACCGCCAGCTGCCCAAGATCAAGCGCTATCTCGCGTACCTCCCCGAGGGTCCGGTCATCAACTGGTACGCGCCGAACCTCGACGAGTGGCTGCAGCCGATGCTCGCGCACCTCAAGCAGCAGGGCGCCTTCTCCGTGAAGATGGGCCCGCCGGTGATCATCCGGCGCTGGGAGGCCACCTCCATCAAGAGCGGCATCCAGAGCCCGGACGTGAAGCGCCTGCGCGACATCGAGGCGGACTTCATCGAGCCGCGCGCCTTCGAGGTCGCCGACAAGCTGCGCCGCATGGGCTGGCAGCAGGGCGAGGACGGGGGTGCCGGCTTCGGCGACGTACAGCCCCGCTACGTCTTCCAGGTGCCGCTGGCCAACCGGTCACTGGAAGAGGTCCACAAGAACTTCAACCAGCTGTGGCGCCGCAACATCAAGAAGGCCGAGAAGGAGGGCGTCGAGGTCGTCCAGGGCGGCTACCACGACCTCGAGGAGTGGCAGCGGCTGTACGAGATCACGGCGATCCGCGATCACTTCCGGCCCCGCCCGTTGTCGTACTTCCAGCGCATGTGGTCGGCCCTCAACACCGAGGACCCCAACCGGATGCGGCTCTACTTCGCCCGGCGCGACGGCGTGAACCTGTCCGCCGCGACGATGCTGGTCGTCGGCGGGCACGTCTGGTACTCGTACGGCGCCTCGGACAACATCGGGCGTGAGTTCCGGCCCTCGAACGCGATGCAGTGGCGGATGCTGCGCGACTCGTACGCGCTCGGGGCGACCGTCTACGACCTGCGCGGCATCTCCGACTCGCTGGACGAGACCGACCACCTCTTCGGCCTGATCCAGTTCAAGGTGGGCACGGGCGGGCAGGCCGCCGAGTACCTCGGAGAGTGGGACTTCCCGCTCAACAAGCTGCTGCACAAGGCCCTCGACATCTACATGTCGCGCCGCTGATCCGGCCGAACCGCGTGCCGCATCGCATGTCGGGCCGCTGATCCGGCCCGGCGTCGCCCCGTCGGTCCGGCGGATCCGCCACAATTTCCTCTCGTACCTCTGACTCACCCCTCTGATTCACCGCAGCCACGAGAAAGGTTCGGGGACCGGCCATGGCGCTCACGCTCTACGTCGACACCGCGCGCTGGCGGGCACACCACAAGCAGGTGTCCGAGCAGTTTCCGGGGCTCGTCCCCGTCTGCAAGGGCAACGGCTACGGCTTCGGCCACGAGCGGCTCGCGGACGAGGCCACCCGTCTCGGCTCGGACGTGCTCGCCGTCGGCACCACGTACGAAGCCGCCCGGATCAAGGACTGGTTCGGCGGCGATCTGCTGGTCCTGACGCCGTTCAGGCGGGGCGAGGAGCCCGTGCCGCTGCCCGACCGTGTCATCCGCTCGGTGTCGTCCATCGACGGCGTGTACGGCCTCGTGGGCGCCCGTGTCGTCATCGAGGTGATGTCCTCGATGAAGCGCCACGGTGTCAGCGAGCAGGATCTGCCGCATCTGCACCAGGCCATAGAGAACGTACGGCTGGAGGGCTTCGCCATCCACCTGCCGCTCGACCGCACCGACGGCTCGGACGCCGTCGAGGAGGTCATCGGCTGGATGGACCGCCTGCGTGCCGCCCGGCTGCCGCTGCACACGATGTTCGTCAGCCACCTGAAGGCCGACGAACTCGCGCGGCTGCAGCAGCAGTTCCCGCAGACCCGGTTCCGCGCGCGGATCGGCACGCGGCTGTGGCTGGGGGACCACGAGGCGACCGAGTACCGCGGGGCCGTTCTGGACGTCACACGCGTCGCCAAGGGCGACCGTTTCGGCTACCGGCAGCAGAAGGTGGCCTCGGACGGCTGGCTCGTCGTCGTGGCGGGCGGTACGTCGCACGGGGTGGGCCTGGAGGCCCCGAAGGCGCTGCACGGCGTCATGCCGCGCGCCAAGGGTGTCGCCCGCGCCGGTCTCGCGACGGTCAACCGGAACCTTTCTCCGTTCGTGTGGGCGGGCAAGCAGCGCTGGTTCGCCGAGCCGCCGCACATGCAGGTCTCGATCCTCTTCGTGCCGTCGGACGCCACGGAGCCGAAGGTCGGCGACGAGCTGGTGGCCCATCTGCGGCACACCACCACACAGTTCGACCGCATCGTCGAGCGCTGATCCCGGCCCGCGATCCACTGCCGCCAGGGAAATCGCCGCCCCTGGGGCACAGCCGAAAGGCCGTACACAGATAGCGTGTACGGCCTTTCGCGTTGCCTGTCAGCGCCCCGTCAGCGCCCTGTACGCGCGCTGTTCGCTCAGGGCGAACCGTCTCCCGCGGCCGTACCGTGGCTGCCCCATTCCACCTGCGGCCCGTCGAAGTGGGCGGCATGCCGAGGCGGATGGGCCGCCGCGCCGAACACGAAGGCGTCCTCCGCCCCGTCCAGCACCCCGCCCGAGGGATCGTCGTCGCCGGCCCGGCGCACCACGTCCCGCTCCGGCATGAAGATGTCGCGTACGACCACGGCGCACAGGTACAGCGTCCCCAGCAGGTGGGCGGCGATCGCGAACTGGTACCCGTGGGAGGAGAGCCCCTTGTGGGCCTCCCCGCTGGTCGTGTACGCGAGGTACATCCAGATCCCCAGGAAGTACGCGACCTCGCACGCCTGCCAGATCAGGAAGTCCCGCCACTTGGGCCGGGCCAGTGCGGCGAGGGGGACCAGCCACAGCACGTACTGGGGCGAGTAGACCTTGTTGGTGAGGATGAAGGCCGCGACGATCAGGAAGGCGAGCTGGGCGAAGCGGGGGCGGCGCGGGGCGGTGAGCGCGAGCGAGGCCAGGCCCACGCAGACGAGCACCATCAGGACCAGCGCCCACAGGTTCGCCGTCTGGTAGGTGATCGGGACGTTCCACCACGTCGAGATGAACAGGAAGACCGAACCGAAGTCGATTCCCCTGTGCTGGCTGAAGCTGTAGAACTTGGCCCAGCCCTCCGGGGCGAGGTACATCACCGGAAGGTTCACGACGAGCCAGGCTCCGACGGCGCCCATGAGCGCGTTCCCGAACTCGCGCCACTTGCCGGCCCGCCAGCACAGCACCAGCAGCGGTCCCATCAGCAGGAACGGGTAGAACTTGGCGGCCGTGGCGAGTCCGAGCAGGATGCCGAAGGCGAGGGCGCGGCCCCGTGACCACATGAGCATCGCGGCGGCCAGCAGGGCCACGGCGAGGAGGTCCCAGTTGATGGTGGCCGTGAGCGCGAAGGCGGGCGCGAGGGCGACCAGGAGGCCGTCCCAGGGGCGCCTGCGGTGGGTGCGCGCGGTGCATACGGCGATGACCGCCGCGCACACCATGAGCATCCCGGCGTTGACCATCCAGTAGATCTGCTCCTGGTGCTGGATGCTGCCGCCGCCCGGGGTGAGCCAGGCCGCGACCTCCATGAACAGACCGGTCAGCACCGGGTACTCGAGGTAGTCCATGTCGCCGGGGAGCTTGTCGAAGTACGGCACGAGGCCGTCGGCGAAACCGCGCCCCTGGTAGAGGTGCGGGATGTCCGAGTAGCACGCGTGCGTGTACTGCGTGCTGGCCCCGAAGAACCAGCCGCTGTCGTAGCAGGGCAGCTTCTGCACCATGCCGAGGGCGAACATGCCGATCGCGACGAGCGCGACGACCCGTACGGGGGTCCACCAGGACGTCCCGAGCAGCGCCCTTCGTCCGATCGGGCCGCCGATCAGCTCACTTCCGGCCGCGGCGACCGCGTCCTCCTTGGTCGGCCGCACCGGCTCCGGCTCGCGCACGCTCGCTCGCGTCGTCTCCGCACTGGTCATGGCGCACATCCTGCCGTACGGACCTGAGAGTGCGGGGTCCGGCGACGGATGCCGTTTCCTCTCCCCGCCGCTTGTGATCAAGGCCACACGGCCTCCCGTACACAGAACAGGGGCCGTCAGCCACAGCTGACGGCCCCTGTTCATCGGGCTCCGCGTCTATCGCTCGGCCCGTCTGTCATCCGAAGATGCCTCCGTTGGCATTACCTTTGGTAGTTCCGATATTTCCGGTGGTGTCGGTCGCCGTGGGTGTGGGCGAGGTCGTGGTTCCACCGGTGGAGCCCCCATTGTTCGTCCCGCCGTTGTTGCCGCAGTTCCATTTGAAGTTGCCGCAGGTGTCGCTCGGCGACGGCGAGGGAGAGCTACTGGCGGACGGGCTGGGCGAGGAGCTCGGCGTCGGGCTCGCCGACTGCGACGCCGAGGCCGACGGGGTCGGGCTCGGGGTCGGGCTGGCGTTGAGGACCTTGCCGATGGGTTCGGGCGTCGGGAAGGGCTGCGCCTTCGTGCCCTGGAGCGCCTGCTCCATGTAGTCGTGCCAGATCTGGGCCGGGAACGAGGCGCCGTGGATCTTCTCCTCGCCGCCCGTGCCGTACATCTCCTGGAACGTGCGGTTCTTGTTGGACGCGTTGTCGTCCAAGCGGTACATATCGATCGAGGTCGACAACTGCGGGGTGTATCCGACGAACCACGCCGACTTGTTGCCGTCGGTGGTACCGGTCTTGCCGGCCACATCGCGGCCGGTCAGGCGGGCGGCGGTACCGGTTCCCTTGTCGACAACCGACTTCAGCACGTCGGTGACGTTGTCCGCGACCAGCGGAGTGAAGGCATCCTTCGCCTTGGCGACACTACTGTGATCGAACACCGTGCCGTCCTTGTTGGCGATCTTCTCGACCGAGTACGGATCGTGCTGCTGGCCGCTGTCCGCGAAGGTGGCGTACGCGCCGGCCATACGGATCGCACTGGGGTCGGAGGTACCGATGGAGAACGAAGGGAAGTTGGAACTCGCCAGACTGGTCTTGAGGATGCCCGCGTGCAGCGCGGCCTCCTCGACCTTGTCCAGGCCCACGTCCATACCGAGTTGGACGTAGGCGGAGTTCACGGACTGCTCCATCGCCTCGCGGAGATCGATCTTGTAACTCGGCGGGTTGACCGACTCGTTTCCATCGTTGGCCTGGAGCCACTCCTTTCCGTCCTTGTCGGTCCAGACGGAGTGGTTCCAGTTCTGGATCTTGAGCTTGTTCTTACCGCTGTAGAGGCTCTTCGGAGAGACGATGGTGCGCTCATCCAGCGACTGCGATTCTCCGAGGGCGGGGTCGCGTACACCCCACGACATGGCGGCCGCCAGGACGAACGGCTTGAACGTCGAACCCACCTGGGCACCGGTCTGGTCGGCGTTGTCGGTGAAGTGCTTGGTCGCGTCCTCACCGCCGTAGATGGCCTTGATCGCGCCCGTGGACGGCTCGACGGAGGCCCCTCCGAACTGGACGTACGTGTCCGTCTTCGGCCGCAGCTTGGGGTTGATCTTCTTCTTGCGGACTTCCGCCACGGCCTTTTCGAGCGCATTGACCTTCTTCTTCTCGAAGGTCGTGTGGATCGAGTAGCCGCCCTGCTGAAGCTGGTTCGCGGTGATCTTGGTGTTGTTGATGATGTACGCCTTGGCGAGATCGACGAGATAGCCGATCTGGCCGCTGAGCCGGGTGTTCGACCGCGGGTTCTGAGCCTTGGGGAGCGTCTTGTACTTGGCCCGCTCCGTGGCGCTCAGGTGGCCGTACTTGACCTCTTTGTCCAGGGTGTCCGACCACTGGAGCGTGGCCCGCCTCGTGTTGGCCTCGGGAGTGGCTGCAGCGTCGAGCGATGTCGCACCCGCCGGGTCGTAGTACGTGGCGCCCTTGAGCATCGCGGCCAGGAAGGCGCACTGGCTCGGGTCGAGGTCGGTGGCGTCCTTGTTGAAGTACGCGCGCGCGGCTGCCTGGATCCCGTAGGCCCCACGACCGTAGTACGCGGAGTTCAGGTAGCCGGCCATGATCTCTTTTTTGTCGACCGTGGCGCCAACCTTGATCGCGACAAAGATCTCCTTGAACTTCCGGGAGATCGTCTGCGACTGGTCGTTCAGCATCGCGTTCTTGACGTACTGCTGGGTGATGGTGGAGCCACCCTGCGTCTGGCCGCCCTTGGCCATGTTCAAGAAGGCGCGCGCGATACCCTTCGGGTCGACGCCGCTGTCGGTCTCAAAGGTCTTGTTCTCCTGTGAGATGACGGCGTACCGCATCGCTGCGGGAATCTGCGCGTAGTTGATGATCTGCCGGTTCGTCTCACCGCCGGTGGCGACCATCTGGCTGCCGTCGGCCCAGTAGTAGACGTTGTTCTGCGCCGTGGCGGTGTTCGCGACGTCCGGGACACTCACCATCGCGTACCCGACACCGGCCACGGCCACCAGGCTCCCGCAGAAGCCGATGAACAGCCCCGTCACGAGCTTCCAGGACGGCACCCAGCGCCCAGCCCCCGACTTCCCCGCGCGCGGGTAGTCGATGAAGCGTTTCTTGACGGGCCCCGTGGCCCGCCCGCGCCCGGGCCCGTTCGGACCCCCGGGACCGCCTCGGCGGCCGCCGGACCCCGCGGCTTCGGCGCCTCTGCGCCGGCCGCCTCCACTGCTGCCTCTCTGTGCCGCCCGCCGGGCCTCGGCACGGCTGCCGTACGGGCGCTCCTCACCGCCCTCCGACTCGTAGGAGTCGGAAGGGGACCCGGTGGCGCCCCGCGGTGCCGCACGGCGGCCGGAGGACGGACCGGGCTGGCCGCGTCGGGGCGCGGCACGTCCGCCGCCCTGCTGCTGCGGCGGTTTGCGACGGTGCTCGCTCATCGAACGACTACTCCTCGGGCAGGCGCACCCTTGCGCGCCTGGAAACGGCGGCTGGTTTCCGGTCCCCCCGAAGTACGGATGCGGTCGTTTACACATTCACCCGTACTGCACTAAGGACAAGGACGTCCTCAGGTGTCACTCGGTTCCCGGTGGTTCTGCATGGCGCACAGACTACGCACCGTCAAAACCCACCTAGCCCCGAGGTTCACCCCCAAAACAGGCAACTTGCTTCGTATCAATCCGTGATGTGACGCCGTTCACCATGGCCCCTCTTGTCGCAGGCGGACGGCCGATCTATCGTGCTGATGTATCGAGTCGATACATCAGCACGGCATAAAGAACGTGCCGAGGGGACCGCGACAGAGAGGAGGCGACATGAGCCGGCGATCCGGGATCCTGGAGTTCGCCGTCCTCGGCCTGCTCCGCGAGTCCCCGATGCACGGCTATGAGCTGCGCAAACGACTCAATACGTCACTGGGTGTGTTCCGTGCCTTCAGCTACGGGACGCTCTATCCCTGCCTCAAGACGCTGGTCGCGAGCGGCTGGTTGATCGAGGAATCGGGGAACACCACCGAGGACGCCCTCGCCGCTCCGCTCGCGGGGCGTCGCGCCAAAATCGTCTATCGGTTGACCGCGGAAGGCAAAGAGCACTTCGAGGAGCTGCTCTCGCAGACGGGGCCCGACGCGTACGAGGACGAGCACTTCGCCGCTCGTTTCGCGTTCTTCGGGCAGACGTCACGCGACGTGCGCATGCGCGTACTGGAGGGCCGCCGCAGTCGGCTCGAGGAGCGGCTGGAGAAGATGCGTGCCTCGCTGGCACGCACCCGGGAGCGCCTCGACGACTACACGCTTGAGCTCCAGCGCCACGGAATGGAGTCCGTGGAGCGCGAAGTGCGCTGGCTGAACGAGCTCATCGAGAGCGAGCGGGTGGGACGGGACGTCAAGGGTTCCGCCACCGGAAGCGCCTCCCCAGGTGCCTCCGAGGGCGCCTCCCGGGGCGCCTCCGAAGGCTCCGCTCAGCAGAACAGCACATATGGAGAGACGGGCGGCCTGCCCCGGCACCGGGACACGTCCCGGCCGGATCCGTCCGACGACACCACCACGTGAGGTCCAGTCGGGGCTTCACCTCGTACACACAGGGAGCAACCGGAATGGGTTCGGTTCGCGTAGCCATCGTCGGCGTGGGCAACTGCGCCGCCTCGCTGGTGCAGGGCGTCGAGTACTACAAGGACGCCGACCCGGCGTCCAAGGTCCCGGGTCTGATGCACGTCCAGTTCGGCGACTACCACGTCGGTGACGTCGAGTTCGTCGCCGCCTTCGACGTCGACGCGAAGAAGGTCGGCCTCGACCTCTCCGACGCCATCGGTGCCAGCGAGAACAACACCATCAAGATCTGCGACGTCCCGAACACGGGCATCACGGTCCAGCGCGGCCACACCCTCGACGGTCTCGGCAAGTACTACCGCATGACCATCGAGGAGTCCGCCGAGGCGCCGGTCGACGTCGTCCAGATCCTCAAGGACAAGCAGGTCGACGTCCTCATCTGCTACCTGCCCGTCGGTTCCGAGGACGCGGCGAAGTTCTACGCCCAGTGCGCCATCGACGCCAAGGTCGCCTTCGTCAACGCCCTCCCGGTCTTCATCGCCGGCACCAAGGAGTGGGCGGACAAGTTCACCGAGGCGGGCGTCCCGATCGTCGGCGACGACATCAAGTCGCAGGTCGGCGCCACCATCACGCACCGGGTGATGGCGAAGCTGTTCGAGGACCGCGGTGTCCGTCTCGAGCGCACCATGCAGCTCAACGTCGGCGGCAACATGGACTTCAAGAACATGCTGGAGCGCGACCGCCTCGAGTCCAAGAAGATCTCGAAGACGCAGGCCGTCACCTCGCAGATCCCCGACCGCGACCTGGGCGAGAAGAACGTCCACATCGGTCCGTCGGACTACGTGCAGTGGCTGGACGACCGCAAGTGGGCGTACGTCCGCCTCGAGGGCCGCGCCTTCGGTGACGTCCCGCTGAACCTGGAGTACAAGCTCGAGGTCTGGGACTCCCCGAACTCCGCGGGTGTCATCATCGACGCGCTGCGCGCCGCGAAGATCGCCAAGGACCGCGGTATCGGCGGCCCGATCCTGTCGGCGTCCTCGTACTTCATGAAGTCCCCGCCGGTCCAGTACTTCGACGACGAGGCCTTCGCCAACGTCGAGAAGTTCATCAAGGGCGAGGTCGAGCGCTAGCGAGACAAGGGCAGCATGTACGGACTCCGGTCCGACTCGGCTGTTGAGGGTCCCCGGGCACTGTGCCCGGGGACCCTCCCCCTTATGTGAGGCTGTGCCCCATGGCTGTCGTGCGTGATCTGCGCGTCCTCCTGCGCTTCCAGGGCTTCAGACGCCTGCTCGGCATCCGTCTGCTGTCCCAGGGCGCCGACGGCGTGTACCAGGTCGCGCTCGCCACGTACGTCGTCTTCTCCCCGGAGAAACAGGCCTCGGCCGGCGCGATCGCCTCCGCCATGGCCGTACTGCTCCTCCCGTACTCCCTCGTCGGCCCGTTCGCCGGTGTCCTGCTGGACCGCTGGCGACGCCGCCAGGTCTTCCTGTACGGCAACCTGCTGCGCGCCGCGCTGGCCTGCGTGACAGCCGTCCTGATGCTGAGCCATGTCCCCGACTGGCTCTTCTACGTCTCCGCGCTGTGCGTCACCGCGGTCAACCGGTTCGTCCTCGCGGGCCTCTCCGCCGCCCTGCCCCGCATCGTCGACTCCCAGCGGCTGGTCATGGCCAACTCCCTGTCGCCCACCGCGGGGACCCTCGCCGCGACCGCGGGTGCCGGTCTCGCATTCGCCGTACGGCTGGTCGCCTCGGACTCCGATGCGGCGGTCGTCCTCTTCGGAGCGGCCCTCTATCTGTGCGCGGCGCTCGCCTCGCTGCGTATCTCCCCGGAACTGCTCGGCCCCGATCAGGAGTGGGTGCAGCCGAGCCTGCGCACGGCGCTCACCGGCACTGCGCGCGATCTCGCGGCCGGCGTGCGCCATCTTGCCGAGCCCGCTCGACGGAAGGCTGCCTGGGCGCTCCTGGCGATGACCCTGATGCGCTTCTGCTACGGCGCCCTGACGGTCATGGTGCTGATGCTCTGCCGGTACTCCTGGTCGTCCGGCTCCAAGGAAGGGCTCGCCCTTCTGGGCCTCGCCGTGGGCGTCTCCGCGGCGGGCTTCTTCGTCGCTGCGGTGGTGACGCCCTGGGCGGTGGGGCGGCTGGGCCCCAGCGGCTGGATCGTCGCCTGTGCCGGCGCGGCCGCGGTCCTGGAGCCCGCGCTCGGCCTGCCGTTCGCCCCCGGGCCCATGCTGGCCGCCGCCTTCGTCCTGGGTCTGACCACACAGGGCGCGAAGATCGCCACCGACACGATCGTGCAGTCCTCGGTCGACGACGGCTACCGCGGCCGGATCTTCTCCGTTTACGACGTCCTGTTCAACGTGGCGTTCGTCGGCGCGGCCGCAGTAGCCGCCCTGATACTGCCTCCTGACGGACGCTCAGCTCCGCTCGTGGTAACAATTTCCGTTATCTACGCAGCGATTACTGCCACTATGGTCCGCTTTGATCTTCAGTAAGTGCGGCATCAGCGCCACGGAGCCCCCACAGAGGCACAGCGTTGTCACTGGGGGCCGATAACTTACGGGCGTCTTACTTTCACGCCACGCGCTCTTACTGTTCGAGGGGGACCCCCAAGTGACCGTTCCGCCGCCGCCCCAGGGCCAGAATCCGTACGCCCAGCAGCCCACCGCTCCCATGGGGCAGCAGCCCGTCCAGCCGGGAGTTCCCCCGCAACAGCCCTACGCACCGTTCCCCAACCAGGGCGCTCCCGTCCTTCCCCCCGCGCCCGCCAAGCGCGGGGGCAAGAAGATGGTGCGCCTCATCGGGACCGTCATCGTCGGCATCGTCGTCATAGCCCTCAAGTTCGGCCTGGGCTGGTTCGGGAGCGAGACCGACGCGGAAACCACGTCGGTGGGTAGCTGCATGCACAACGACGGCACGGACTCCAAAGCCGACCTCAACGAGGTCGACTGCTCCTCCAACGATGCGCAGTACAAGGTCGTCAAGAAGTTCGACGGAACCAGCGACGACACCAAGTGCAAGGACGTCACGGACGCGCCGATCGCGTACATCCAGTCGGGCGGCGGCCACGACGTCGTGCTGTGCCTCAAGGAGACCAAGTAGTAGCGCGGTCGACATGCGGTCAGGGTCGGTGTTTCACGTGAAACACCGACCCTGACTGTTCTCGACAGGAACTTCCAGGGTCATGTTTCACGTGAAACATGACCCCGCATGGCCCGCACCGTGAGCCTCAGGCCTGCTCGGCCCACCACTCCTTGAGCGCCGTCACCGCCGCGTCGTGCTCCATCGGCCCGTTTTCCAGCCGCAGCTCCAGCAGGAACTTGTACGCCTGGCCGATCGCCGGGCCGGGCCCGATGCCCAGGATCTCCATGATCTGGTTACCGTCGAGGTCGGGACGGATCGCGTCCAGCTCCTCCTGCTCCTGGAGCTGGGCGATGCGCTCCTCCAGACCGTCGTACGCCCGGGAGAGCGCAGTCGCCTTGCGCTTGTTGCGCGTGGTGCAATCGGACCGGGTCAGCTTGTGGAGACGGTCGAGAAGCGGGCCCGCGTCGCGTACATAACGGCGGACCGCGGAGTCCGTCCACTCTCCGGTTCCGTACCCGTGGAAGCGCAGGTGAAGTTCGACCAGACGCGAGACGTCCTTCACGAGATCGTTGGAGTACTTGAGCGCCGTCATCCGCTTCTTGGTCATCTTGGCGCCCACCACCTCGTGGTGGTGGAAGGAGACCCGCCCGTCCTTCTCGAAACGCCGGGTCCTCGGCTTGCCGATGTCGTGCAGCAGCGCGGCGAGCCTCAGCGTCAGGTCCGGGCCGCTCTCCTCCAGCTCCATCGCCTGCTCCAGGACGATCAGCGTGTGGTCGTAGACGTCCTTGTGGCGGTGGTGCTCGTCACGCTCCAGTCGCAGCGCGGGAACCTCCGGCAGCACATGGTCGGCGAGCCCGGTGTCGACGAGCAGCGTCAGGCCCTTGCGCGGGTGCGCGGAAAGGATCAGCTTGTTCAGCTCGTCCCGCACCCGCTCCGCCGAGACGATCTCGATGCGCCCGGCCATGTCCGTCATCGCGGCGACGACGTCGGGGGCCACCTCGAAGTCGAGCTGAGCGGCGAACCGGGCGGCACGCATCATCCGCAGCGGATCGTCGGAGAACGAGTCCTCGGGCGTGCCCGGGGTACGCAGAACGCGGGCGGACAGGTCCTCCAGGCCGCCGTACGGATCGATGAACTCCTTCTCCGGCAGCGCCACGGCCATCGCGTTCACGGTGAAGTCGCGGCGCACGAGGTCTTCCTCGATGGAGTCGCCGTAGGACACCTCGGGCTTGCGGGAGGTCCGGTCGTACGCCTCGGAGCGGTACGTCGTGATCTCGATCTGGAAGGACTGCTGTACGTCGCCCACGCGGGCGTCCTTCTGCGCGCCGACGGTACCGAAGGCGATCCCGACCTCCCAGAGGGCGTCCGCCCAGGGCCGCACGATCTTCAGTACGTCCTCGGGGCGGGCATCGGTCGTGAAATCCAGGTCATTGCCGAGCCGGCCAAGGAGCGCGTCCCGGACCGAGCCGCCGACCAGGGCGAGTGAGAACCCGGCCTCCTGAAAGCGGCGGGCAAGGTCGTCGGCGACAGGGGACACCCGCAACAGTTCACTCACCGCGCGGTGCTGCACCTGACTCAGGGCACTGGGGTTGTCTTCGTTGGCGTTCGGCACAACAGAAAAGGGTACGTGGCCGGGGCACCCGCGGGCGCCTCCATAAAACGTGCACAGGCGTCCCCTCCTTATAGGGGGGTCAATACGTACGCATACAGGACAGTCGGCCCAGTCTGCTGATCTTGCGGAGCGGACCGCGGCACTTACCCTCAGCGCGCATCGTTACCATGCGTGGACGCACATTCCGACGACCACTGACGATGACGAGGGACGGGCGAGCGCGTGGCCGAGGCGGCAGACTTCCTGGGGATGAGTCCCTCACCTGCCCGCCGGTGGCTGCGGCGCACCGGCACACTGCTGGCCGGGGCACCCCTGCTGGCCGGCCTGCTCCAGCTGCCCGCCTCCCCGGCCGCCCACGCCGTGGAGAGGACCGCTGCGTCCGACGCCACCGGGTCCAGCACGGTCGATGTCTCCCTGGACTCGCTGAGCCCCAGCGCCCCCACCGACGGCGACACGATCACGGTCTCCGGCTCGGTCACCAACAAGGGCAAGCAGACGATCACGGGCGCGCACGTGGGCCTGCGCGTGGGGCCGTCCCTGCAGGGCCGGGTCGCCATCGACGACGCGGCGAAGCGCACGGGATTCCAGCCGGGCCTCGACCCCTTCGAGGTCGGCGGCAAGTACGTCGAGACGTTCTCCAAGCTGCCCGCGGGCGTCTCACAGCAGTTCAGCATCTCGGTGCCCGTCAAGGATCTGGACCTCGGTTCCGACGGCGTGTACCAGCTCGGCGTCTCCGTCACCGGGCAGACCGCCGCCCAGCAGTGGGACCAGGTGCTCGGCATCGAGCGGACGTTCCTGCCCTGGCAGCCCAGCGCGGCGGACACGAGGACGAAGACGACGTATCTCTGGCCGCTGATCTCGACAGTCCACCTCAGGGCGGAGACCGGCTCGGACGCCCAGCAGACACCCGTCTTCCAGAACGACGACCTGGCCAAGGAGATCTCCCCCGGCGGCCGCCTGGACCAGCTCCTGTCCCTGGGCAGCGACCTCGACGTCACCTGGGTCCTCGACCCGGACCTGCTGGCCTCCGTCGACGCCATGACCCGCAACTACCAGATCCAGAACGGCGACACCACCACGGCCGGCAAGAACCAGGCCATCGCCAAGGACTGGCTCGACAAGCTCGAGAAGACGGTCGCGGACAAGGAAGTCGTCGCCCTCCCCTTCGCCGACCCCGACCTCGCATCGCTGGCGCACAACGGCAAGGACGTCACCGGCTCCCTGAGCCACCTCAAGGACGCCACGGACGTGGCCTCCAGCACGGTGGAGACGATCCTCCATGTGAAGCCGGACACCGACTTCGCCTGGCCCGCCGAGGGCGCCGTCGATCCGTCGATCGTCAAGGTCGCCACCTCCGCCGGCGCCGACAAAGTGATCGCCCGCAGCGACAGCCTGCGCGAGACCGGCGGGCTGGTGTACACGCCCACCGCGGCCCGCCCCATCGGTGGCGGCACAACGGCCGTGGTCGCGGACTCCCGGCTGTCGACCGCGTTCCAGGGCGACATGGCGAAGGCCGACACCTCCACCCTCGCCGTGCAGGAATTCCTCGCCCAGAGCCTGATGGTCAACCTGCAGGAGCCGAACAAGCAGCGCAGCATCGTCATCGCCCCGCAGCGCATGCCGTCCGTGAGCCAGGCCCTGACGATGGCGACGGCTCTCAGGGACCTCCAGGACGGGAACTGGACGGACTCCCAGGGCCTGTCCGCGGCCGCCAAGGCCAAGCCGGACCCGAACGCCACCACAATGGTGCCCTCGGCGTCCTCATACCCCTCGTCGCTGCGCAAGCAGGAGCTGCCGCGGTCGGCCTTCGAGCAGATCCAGGCCACACAGAGCACGCTCGACAACTTCAAGGTCATCCTCACCGACAAGTCCCGCGTGGTCACTCCGTTCGGTCGGGCCATAGACCGGGGGATGGCCACGTCCTGGCGCGGCCGGGCCGGCCACGCGCAGACCTTCCGCAAGGGCGTCGAGTCGTACCTCGACGACCTCACCGATCTCGTCCGGCTGATCGACAAGTCCGACGCCAAGCTCTCGGGCCGCAGCGCCACGATCCCCGTGACGGTGCAGAACAACCTCGTACAGGGCGTCCACCACCTGGTGCTGCGCCTCACCTCGCAGCAGCCCACCCGCCTCAAGATCGGCAACGGTCCCTACGCCGAACACCCGATCCAGGTCGCGGGCGAGCACAGCCAGTCGGTGAAGTTCACCACCTCGGCCAAGGCCAACGGCCCGGTGACGGTGGTCGCCCAGTTGTTCACGGACGACGGCCAGGCGTACGGTCCTCCCGTCGCCTTCGAAGTGAAGGTCACCGAGATCACCCCCACGGTGATGCTGGTCATCGGCGGTGGCGTCCTTCTCCTCGTCCTCGCCGGTTTCCGGATGTACACGCAGCGCAAGCGGGCGGCCGCCCGACAGGCCGAGGAGGAGCAGCAGGAAGCTCCCGACGCCGAGGGCGGGAACGGTGTGAACGAGGACGCGGACGGCACCGTAGACACTACTGAGGACACCGAGCGCTCCAAGGACGGTCCCGACGGGGAGTCCACGACGGAGCCCGGGGCAGACGACCCGGAGCACCCGAGTGACCCGACACCGGACACCGCACCGGAAAGCACCGACCCGTCCGGCACGGGTGAGAGAGTGGACCGTTGAGCGATGTCGTGGCCGGTGGGCCCGGGGACGATGAGGTGGGGTAACCATGAACGCGCCGTACGACGGTGACCGCGGCCAGGGCGCGGGCAGCTCGGGCTACCCCGAGGGCTACCAGGACCAGGGCGCGGGCGGCTCGGGCTACCCGGAGCAGGGCATGGGCAACACCGGCTACCCCGAGGGGTACCCGGAGGGGCCCCCGGCCGACCCCGGCCAGCTGCCGCAGGGGCAGTACCAGGACATGTACTTCCAGGACGCCTACACCCAGGATCCCTACCGGGCGCAGGACCTCGCCGCCCAGGATCCGGTGACCGAGGCGCTCTACGACCGCGCCTCGCACCCCCCGCCGCCCCCGGGCTCCTACTACCCGCAGCAGCCGCTCTACGCCCAGCCGCCCACCTCGCAGTACACCCCCGACCCCCGTGTGTGGGCCCAGACGCCCCCGCCGGAGCCCGCGGGCCCGACTCGGCACCTGCCCTACGGCGAGGACGCCCGCACGACCCAGTTCGTCGGCGTGGACGACCTCGTGACCCAGGCCGGCGAGCAGCAGCACGAGCCCGACGCCTTCGCCCACCTCTTCCGCGACCAGGGCCAGGCAGGCACCCGTACATCCGTCGCCCCGCCGGGCGTACCGTCGCCGACGCAGGAACCGGCTCCGGCCGCCCCGCAGGCCCCCGCCCCCGAACCGGCATCCGCCGCGAAGAAGTCCGGCGGACGCGCGTCGGGCCTGCTGAAGTCGAGCGCGGTCATGGCAGCGGGCACGCTGGTGTCCCGGCTCACCGGCTTCGTCCGCTCGGCACTGATCGTCTCGGCCCTGGGCATCGGCTTCCTGGGCGACTCCTTCCAGGTCGCCTACCAGCTGCCGACGATGATCTACATCCTCACCGTGGGCGGTGGCCTCAACTCGGTCTTCGTGCCGCAGCTGGTACGCGCGATGAAGGAGGACGAGGACGGCGGCGAGGCCTTCGCCAACCGGCTGCTGACCCTCGTCATGGTGGCGCTCGGCGCACTGACCGCACTCGCGGTCCTCGCCGCGCCCCTGCTGGTGCGTCTGCTGTCGGTGAAGATCGCGGACAATCCGGCAGCCAACGACGTCGCCGTCACCTTCACCCGCTACTTCCTGCCCACGATCTTCTTCATGGGCATCCACGTGGTGATGGGCCAGATCCTCAACGCCCGCGGGAAGTTCGGCGCGATGATGTGGACCCCGGTCCTGAACAACATCGTCATCATCGTGACGCTCGGCATGTTCATCTGGGTGTACGGCACGGCGTCGAACTCCGGTATGGGGGTCACGAACATCCCGCCGGACGGCCAGCGGCTCCTCGGCGTCGGCATCCTCCTCGGCCTCGTCGTACAGGCCCTCGCGATGATCCCGTATCTGCGCGAGACCGGATTCCGGTTGCGGCTGCGCTTCGACTGGAGGGGCCACGGCCTGGGCAAGGCCGCGATGCTGGCCAAGTGGACCGTGCTCTTCGTCTTCGCCAACCAGGCGGGCGCCCTCGTCGTCACCCAGCTGGCCACCTCCGCGGGCAATGACACCAAGGTGCAGGGCACCGGCTTCGCGGCCTACGCCAACGCCCAGCTCGTGTGGGGCCTGCCGCAAGCCATCATCACGGTCTCGCTGATGGCGGCCCTGCTGCCACGGCTCGCCCGCTCGGCCCATGAGGGCGACGGCGGCGCCGTCCGCGACGACATCTCCCAGGGCCTGCGCACGACGGCCGTCGCCATCGTGCCGATCGCCTTCGGCTTCGTCGCCCTCGGCATCCCGATGTGCACCCTGATCTTCGGCTCCTCGGGCACCAGCGAAGCCACCAACATGGGCTTCATGCTCATGGCCTTCGGCCTCGGCCTGATCCCTTACTCCGTGCAGTACGTCGTCCTGCGTGCCTTCTACGCGTACGAGGACACGCGCACCCCCTTCTACAACACGGTCATCGTCGCCGCCGTCAACGCCGTGGCCTCCGCCGCGTGCTACTTCGTGCTTCCGGCCCGCTGGGCCGTGGTCGGCATGGCGGCCTCGTACGGCCTCGCTTACGCGATCGGGGTCGGCGTCGCGTGGAGCCGGCTGCGCAAGCGGCTCGGCGGTGATCTGGACGGAGCCCGCGTCCTGCGGACGTACGCCCGTCTCGGCATCGCCTCGGTGCCCGCGGCCCTGCTGAGCGGCGCGGCCTGCTACGGCATCGGGCACACCCTCGGGCAGGGCGTCGGGGGCTCCCTGGCAGCCCTCCTCGCGGGCGGCATCGCCCTGCTCGGCGTCTTCTACATCGCCGCACGCAAGATGCGCATCGAAGAACTCAACTCAATGGTCGGAATGGTCCGCGGGCGCCTGGGGCGCTGAGGCGGGGGTACGCGCACAACCATCGTCCGTCGCCGTGTGTCGTGCATAGCGTCGGACTGTGGGCACAATTGGTTTCTGCGTCGGACAGCACGCAACGAATGGGGAGGCGGGAACGACGGTGGCGGAACGGAGTACGGCTGCCGTCGACGTGGCAGACAACAGCGGCGACGAGCCGCTGACCGCCAAGGCGGGCCAGTCCACGTCCGACGGGGTGGCACAGGACCGGGAGCGGGACACGGACAGCGAAGAGGCACAGGGGAGCGGCGGGACCGAGAGTCCCGAAAAGGCCTCACCGCCCGAACTGCACAGCGGCCACAAGCTCGCCGGGCGCTATCGCCTCGAAGAGTGCGTCACCCGTCTGGACGGTTTCAGCAGTTGGCGTGCGGTGGACGAGAAGTTGCGCCGCGCCGTCGGTGTGCATCTGCTGCCCGCCGACCATCCGCGGGCCCGCTCGGTGCTGGCGGCGGCCCGCTCCTCCGCCCTGCTGGGCGATCCCCGCTTCGTCCAGGTCCTGGACGCGGTCGAGGAGGACGACCGCGTCTACGTGGTGCACGAGTGGCTGCCGGACGCCACGGAGCTGACGACGCTCCTGGCCTCGGGTCCGCTGGAGGTGCACGAGGCCTACCAGATGGTCAGCCAGGTCTCCCAGGCCATGGCCGCCGCGCACCGTGAGGGCCTCGCGCATCTGCGGCTGACGCCGAGCGCCGTGCTGCGCACCTCGACCGGCCAGTGGCGCATCCGGGGGCTCGCCGTGAACGCCGCGCTGCGCGGCATCAGCTCGGACACCCCGCAGCGCACCGACACGGAAGCGATCGGCGCGCTCCTGTACGCCGCGCTCACCCAGCGCTGGCCGTACGACAACGACGCCTACGGTCTGTCCGGGCTGCCCAAGGGCGTCGGCCTGATCGCCCCCGACCAGGTACGGGCCGGAGTGCACCGCGGCCTGTCGGAGCTCGCCATGCGCGCGCTCGCCAACGACGGCGCGACCGCCTCCCGCCACGAGACTCCGTGCACCACGCCGGAGGAACTGGTGAAGGCGATCTCCGAGATGCCCCGCATCCGCCCGCCGGAGCCCGCGTTCACGGCCCCGCCGGAGTACCAGCGCACCTCGTACCAGCAGGGCAACTACGGCCGCCCCGCGCCCCACATGGGCGCCCCGCAGCCCGTACCGGCCCCGCCGCCCCCGCTGCAGAGCCGCACCGGCAAGGCACTCAAGTGGGCCGTGTCGGCCCTCCTGATCGCCGCTCTGGGACTCGGCAGCTGGCAGCTCGCGGACGCTCTGATGGAACACAGCAAGTCCGACGACACACAGCCGACACAGCCGACAGACGGCAACGACAAGAACAAGAACACCGACAAGACCAAACCGGCAAAGCAACTGAGCATCCAGGGCGCGGTCGAGTACTACCCCGACGGCAAGCCGCAGCACGCGAACGACGTGAAGCTGACCTACGACCAGGACAGCTCGACGTACTGGAGGACCTACTCCTACAACGCCGGGCCCAAGTTGGCGCCCTTCAAGCAGGGCGTGGGAATCGTCTACGACCTCGGTTCCGCCCAGAACCTGTCGGCGGCCTCGATAGGGCTGTACTACCCCGGCGATCACACGACAGCCACGCTCTACGCCACCGACTCCTTGTCGTCGTCCGCCCCGCTCACTTCCATGACGGAGATCGCGACGGCGACGACCAGTGGCACGAACCTGAAAGTCTCGGCCAAGAAGCCGGTGAAGACCCGGTACGTTCTGCTCTGGCTCACGGCAGTGCCTAAGGCAGACGGTGACCAGTACAGCGACGCCGGCTACAAGCAAGCCATCACCGACGTGAAGTTCACCGGCTGACACTCGTCGACGAAGGGGAGGGGGTCCGATGGCCGATGAAGCCGCGTATGCGTACGGCGATGCAAGCGATCAGGACCTCCTCGCCCGCCATGTGGAGGGCGATCCCGAGGCCTTCGGTGAGATCGTGCGGCGGCACCGCGACCGGCTCTGGGCGGTGGCCCTACGGACGCTGGGAGACCGTGAGGAGGCCGCTGACGCGGTCCAGGACGCACTGGTCTCCGCCTATCGGGCCGCCCACACCTTCCGCGGCCAGTCGGCCGTCACGACCTGGCTGCACCGCATCACGGTGAACGCCTGCCTGGACCGCGCCCGCAAGGCCGCCTCCAGGAAGACGTCCCCCGTCGATGACACCGAGCGCCTGGAACAGCTCCTCGAACCGCATGAGTCCGCCGCTGCTCCGGCCGAGCGCAACGATCTGCACCGCGAGCTGTTGACGGCCCTGGGCACCCTCCCGGCCGACCAGCGCGCCGCCCTCATCCTGGTGGATATGCAGGGCTACCCCGTGGCGGAGGCGGCCCGCGTCCTCGACGTGCCCGTCGGCACGGTGAAGAGCCGCTGCGCACGGGGCAGAGCCAGACTGCTCCCGCTGCTCACCCATCTCCGTTCGGAGAACGCAAGCGGTGAGGGCGGCAACAAATCGGGCGGCGGAAGGAACCGGACGCAGGGGACATCCGTCCCACCGGCAGCGGGGCCGCACGATGCGGGTCGACGTGATGCAGGGCCAAGCGATTCAGCTGTTGTGAAGGGCGGAGGTGGGCGAGCGTGACATCCACGACGGATACGGCCGGGCACCCGGACGTCGCGGAGATCTCCGACCTCACCGAAGGTCTGCTCTCGCTTGCCCGCACCGCGGACGTACGACGACACCTTGACGGCTGTGTGCTCTGCGCCGACGTGTACGACTCCCTGGAGGAGATCCGGGGGCTGCTCGGCACACTGCCGGGCCCCACGCGTATGCCCGACGATGTGGCCGGTCGCATTGATGCCGCCCTGGCCGCGGAAGCTCTGCTGAGTGCGACGACGCCGGACCATGTATCTGGGGCAGAGGACGACCGGGCGAGTGTTTCACGTGAAACATCGGTCGCCGGGGTCTCCCTCGCGTCGGGCGAACCGGCCCCTGCTTCCATCGCAGATCGTCCCTCCGGGCATTCCCACGCCGCCACCGGCCCCGGTCGTTCACGTCGGGGGCGCAGTGGGCGCCGCAGGGTGGTCCTTCTCGGCACAGTGTTCACGGCCGCCGCTCTCGGCTTGGGCGCGGTCCTCGTCCAGTCGATCGGCGGCGACGGCTCCGGCAAGAACCAGACAGCGACACAGCAGGGGTCAAAGGACACCTTCTCCGAGGGGAAGCTGAAGACTCAGGTCGCGGATCTCCTCGCGAAGAACAAGACCACGAACAACCGCTCAGCCAGTCCGAAGCACCCCTGGGGTGTCACGTCCAATGACGCCGGCAACGGATCCGCCGGAGTCGACACCTTGATCACGCCCACCGTGCAGATCCCCGACTGCATCCAGAAGGGGACCGGAAGCAACGCGGCCGTCCTCGCCGCGCAGGAGGGCACTTACAAGGGATCGAGCGTCTATCTCGTCGTACTGCCCGACGCCTCCGACAACACGAAGGTGACGGCGTACATCGTCGATGCCGCCTGCGCGAAGCAGAACTCGACATCCCCCGGAAAGCTCCTGCTGACGCACTCCTACGCCCGCTCCTGAGCGCATCGGCGTCGAGCGGCCTCCTCCCCAGTAACCCCATGGCATCTCTGCGCGGTGTCTCGTCTCCGTGTGCCCCGACACAACGGGAATGCAAGCCCCTTAGGATCCGTTGGGTGGGGTGAGAGTTCTGAGAGAGGCTCCCACCGGTAGTACGTAGCAGTCTCCAGAGACGAGGAATCAAGCCGTGAGCGACGTCCGTAACGTGATCATCATCGGCTCAGGGCCTGCCGGCTACACGGCAGCGCTTTACACCGCGCGCGCGTCGCTGAAGCCGCTGGTCTTCGAGGGCGCCGTCACCGCGGGTGGTGCGCTGATGAACACCACCGAAGTGGAGAACTTCCCCGGCTTCCAGGACGGCATCATGGGCCCCGAGCTCATGGACAACATGCGCGGCCAGGCCGAACGCTTCGGCGCCGAGCTGGTCCCGGACGACGTCGTCGCCGTCGACCTGTCCGGCGAGATCAAGACCGTCACGGACACCTCGGGCACCGTGCACCGCGCCAAGGCCGTCATCGTCACAACGGGCTCGCAGCACCGCAAGCTCGGCCTGCCGAACGAGGACGCCCTCTCCGGCCGCGGCGTCTCGTGGTGTGCCACCTGTGACGGCTTCTTCTTCAAGGACCAGGACATCGCCGTGATCGGCGGCGGTGACACCGCGATGGAGGAGGCCACCTTCCTCTCCCGCTTCGCCAAGTCCGTGACGATCGTGCACCGCCGCGACTCCCTGCGTGCCTCGAAGACCATGCAGGAGCGCGCCTTCGCCGACCCGAAGATCAAGTTCGTCTGGGACAGCGAGGTCGCCGAGATCGAAGGCAGCCCCAAGCTCTCCGGCCTGAAGCTGCGCAACCTCAAGACCGGTGAGATCTCCGAGCTGCCGGTGACCGGTCTGTTCATCGCGATCGGTCACGACCCGCGCACCGAGCTCTTCAAGGGCCAGCTCGACCTGGACGACGAGGGCTACCTCAAGGTCGAGACGCCTTCGACCCGGACGAACCTGACCGGTGTCTTCGGCGCCGGTGACGTCGTCGACCACACGTACCGCCAGGCAATCACCGCGGCCGGCACCGGCTGCTCCGCCGCCCTCGACGCCGAACGCTACCTCGCTGCCCTCGCGGACAGCGAGACCGCCGCGGCTGCCACCGTCTGACCCCCTTCCGCCCCACCGCACCAACCAGTTAAGGAGCCCGCCGTGGCCGGCACCCTGAAGAATGTGACTGACGACTCCTTCGAGCAGGACGTCCTCAAGAGCGACAAGCCCGTCCTGGTGGACTTCTGGGCCGCCTGGTGCGGTCCGTGCCGCCAGATCGCGCCGTCGCTCGAGGCGATCGCCGCCGAATACGGCGACAAGATCGAGATCGTCAAGCTCAACATCGACGAGAACCCGGGTACGGCCGCCAAGTACGGCGTCATGTCCATCCCGACCCTGAACGTCTACCAGGGTGGCGAGGTCGCCAAGACCATCGTCGGTGCCAAGCCGAAGGCCGCGATCGTGCGGGACCTCGAGGACTTCATCGCCGAGTAGTCGGTGAGCCGCCGCGCGCGAGAGCGGCGTGTGTTTCACGTGAAACACGAATGGGCCAGCCCGGAAGGGCTGGCCCATTCGCTTTACAAGGAGTCACAGGGGTCGAAGCGCTGGTTCCTTCTGTACCGCGCCCAGAAGGCGGTCCAGCGCCAGTTCCACGTCTTCTTTCCAGGAGAGCGTCGTTCGCAGCTCCAGCCTCAGACGGGGGTACGTGGGGTGGGGTCGCACCGTCTTGAAGCCCACCGCCAGAAGATGGTCGGCGGGCAGCACACAAGCGGGTTCCTTCCACCGCGCGTCCCCGAAGGCCTCGATCGCCTTGAAGCCTCTCCGCAGCAGATCCTTGACGACCGTCTGGACCATCACCCGGCCAAGGCCCTGTCCCTGATAGCCCGGCATGATGAAGGCGGTCATCAACTGGACGGCGTCCGGTGAGACCGGGCTGGTGGGGAACGCTGTGGAGCGGGGGACATAGGCAGGGGGTGCGTACAGCACGTAGCCCACCGGTACGTCGTCCACATAGACCACGCGGCCGCAGGACCCCCACTCCAGCAGGACGGCAGAGATCCAGGCCTCCTTCTCCAGTTCGGGTGTTCCCGCCTTTATCGCGGCTTCCCCGCTGACTGGGTCCAGTTCCCAGAAGACACACGCGCGACAACGCTTGGGAAGGTCCGGAAGGTTGTCCAGCGTGAGCGGTACGAGCCGACGCCCCATGAAGGATGTTCCTCGCTTCCTTCGCCCGCAGCGTCGCGGGCGGCTGTCAGAGCGCTTCGCTCCCTGAGCAGGCTGCCGACGAACCCGCCGACCGCCCCCAGTCCCAGGCCCGCGCTCACCAGTCCGGTACGGCTCAGGGTTCGCATGGCCCCCGCCTCCCCAATGAAAGGTGCCGCCAGGTGGATGCGCCATACCCGATCGCATCGTATCCACGATGCGATTCCATCGATACCGCCAGAAAGCAAAGAGCGGGCCGTGTTCCGACACACACCGGACACGGCCCACTCTTGAGGTCGCCGAGCGGAGACCGTTCCGCCATCGGGCGGCTCAGGCCTCCGTGTCCTCGGAGTCGTCGTCCAGAAGACTCCTCTGGAGAACCGGTCCCTCGCCCGGAGCGAGCGAGCCGAGGATCCGCTCAAGGTCCTCCATCGAGGCGAACTCGACCGTGATCTTGCCCTTCTTCTGCCCCAGGTCGACCTTCACCCGCGTCTCGAAGCGGTCCGAGAGACGGGTGGCGAGGTCGCTCAGGGCCGGGGAGAGTCGGGTGCCGGCCCGCGGCCCCTTGGAGCGCGGAGCGGTCTGCGGGCGCGACCCCATCAGGGTGACGATCTCCTCGACGGCCCGCACCGACAGCCCCTCGGCCACGATGCGATGGGCCAGCCGGTCCTGCTCCTCCGAGTCCGCGACGGACAACAGGGCTCGGGCATGCCCTGCGGAGAGAACTCCGGCGGCGACACGACGCTGGACCGCGGGTGAGAGCTTCAGCAGACGCAGGGTGTTGGAGACCTGCGGACGCGACCGGCCGATACGGTCCGCCAGCTGATCGTGCGTGCAGTTGAAGTCCTGGAGCAGCTGGTCGTAGGCAGCCGCCTCTTCCAACGGGTTCAGCTGGGCACGGTGCAGGTTCTCCAACAGCGCGTCCAGGAGGAGCTTCTCGTCCTCCGTCGCCCGCACGATCGCCGGAATGGCCTCGAGCCCTGCCTCACGGCAGGCCCGGAAGCGCCGCTCGCCCATGATGAGCTCATAGCGCGCAGGACCCACTTGCCGCACGACGACCGGCTGGAGCAGCCCGACCTCCTTGATGGAGGTCACCAGTTCGGCAAGAGCGTCCTCGTCGAACACCTCACGGGGCTGCCGCGGGTTGGGAGTGATGAAGTCCAGGGGCAACTCGGCGAAGTGAGCACCGACCGGCGAGGGAGGCGTCTCGAGGACTCCGTTCGCCGATGGCTCCTCCGTTTCATGTGAAACCGGCGGCAGCGTGGCCACCTTCGCCGCCGCCACCCCGCGTTCCGCAGTGAGTACGGGTACGGCTGTCGGCGAGGTGGTGGCTCCACCCGCCGCCGAAGAGGCCGCCCTCTCTCCTGTCGGAGCAGCGGGGATCAGTGCGCCGAGGCCCCGCCCCAGCCCTCGTCGTCGCTCACTCACTGGATCCCCTCCACCATGTTCTGACTGTTCTGTGCGCCCACATGGGCGTGTTGCGCGTCATAGGCCACACCGACTCCTCGGAGGGCGATTTCTCGTGCGGCCTCAAGATACGAGAGGGCACCGCTCGACCCTGGATCGTAGGTCAGCACCGTCTGCCCATAGCTCGGGGCCTCGGAGATACGGACCGAGCGAGGAATGCTCGTCCGCAGCACCTCGTCGCCGAAGTGGCTCCGCACCTCGTCCGCGACCTGGGACGCGAGGCGCGTCCGGCCGTCGTACATGGTGAGCAGAATCGTAGAGACATGGAGGTCGGGATTGAGATGTCCCCTCACCAGGTCGACGTTCCGCAGGAGCTGCCCCAGGCCTTCCAGGGCGTAGTACTCGCACTGGATGGGGATGAGGACTTCCGCGCCGGCAACCAGCGCGTTGACCGTCAGGAGACCGAGCGACGGCGGGCAGTCGATGAGGATGTAGTCCAGAGGCTGCTCGTACGCCTGGATCGCTCGCTCCAGTCGGCTCTCCCGTGCCACCAAAGACACCAGCTCGATCTCCGCACCGGCGAGATCGATCGTGGCAGGGGCACAGAAGAGGCCCTCGACATCGGGCACCGGCTGTACGACTTCGGAGAGCGGCTTACTGTCGATCAGCACGTCGTAGATCGAAGGAACTTCGGCGTGGTGGTCGATACCCAGCGCCGTGGAGGCATTGCCCTGAGGGTCGAGGTCGATCACCAGGACACGTCCGCCATGCAGAGCGAGTGAGGCAGCAAGGTTGACCGTGGTCGTGGTCTTCCCCACCCCGCCCTTCTGGTTGGCGACCACCATGACGCGGGTTTGCTCAGGCCGTGGCAGGCCCTCGCCGGCGCGACCTAGCGCCTCCATCGCCAGTTGGGCAGCACGACCGATGGGAGTGTCGTCCATCGGGGGCGGTGTTTCACGTGAAACATCCTCCCCCATCGACTCGGTACGGGGACCGGGGACCGGATCGGTCATCGGTCCCGCGATGTTGGCGTCGGACCGCAAGGATTCACTCTCCTCGACTTCAGGCTCGCAATGAACAGAGCCTCCCATGCCTTCGGGGTCGTGAACCAGCGAGGCCCGTTCTTCTGTGGAGAAATCCACCTCTGTGGACAACTCCATACCCTCTGCGAGTGAACCGAGAGGCTTACGGTCGCGGGGTTCGGCCGCGGCGCGGCCCCGACTGATGATGCCGTGCAGCAGTGAGCGACGTTTCACGTGAAACACGATGCCTAGCGGCCACGGCCATCACGGCGCGACACTCCGACATGCGTAGGTTTGGCAGCTTGTGTGGAGTACGGCTCGCCGTCAGGACGGATCAGTGAACGTGACGAAGAACTCCCACTCAGCGGCGTCGGCGGGTACGCCCCGTCCGGGCCGCCTTGGCCCGCTTCGCGGCGAACCGCACCCCACCCGGGCTCTCCCCGACCTCGACCCGCACCACGGTCGACAGCGGGTCCACGATGCCCTCACCGACGTGCAGGATGGACGTCGACACGGCGCCGAGTTTGCTGAGCGCCGTCGCGGCACTCTTCAGCTCCTCCTCCGCGGTGTCGCCCTTGAGCGCAAGCATCTCGCCGTACGGGCGAAGCAGCGGAATCCCCCAGGTCGCCAGTCGGTCCAGCGGAGCGACGGCCCGGGCGGTCACCACATGGACCGCCGGCAGCTTGCCCATGACTTCCTCGGCTCGGCCGCGGACGACGGTCACATGGTCGAGGCCGAGAAGCTCGACGACCTCGGTGAGGAAGTTGGTCCGTCGCAGGAGCGGTTCGAGCAGAGTGATCTTGATGTCGTCCCGGACGAGAGCCAGCGGAATGCCGGGCAGCCCGGCGCCTGAGCCGACGTCGCACACGGTCACACCCTCGGGCACAACCTCGGAGAGCACCGCGCAGTTCAGCAGGTGCCGCTCCCACAGCCGGGGCACTTCGCGGGGGCCGATCAGCCCACGCTGCACTCCCGTCTCGGCCAACAGCTCCGCGTACCGGACCGCGTCTGCGAAGCGATCGCCGAATACCGCCCGAGCCTCCTCGGGCACAGGGGGGAGCTCCGCTGCCTCCGTCACGGGGGACCGTCCTTCCGTACCGCTAAGCGCACTGAGCGCTGACCAACAGGACCAACAGGGATTACCAGGGACTACCAGCGACTACCAGGCTGACAAAGTTCGGCCCCGCCTGCTCAACAGACGGGGCCGGAGGAACGTACGTACCGATCAGGCGGGAAGCACGACGACGAAGCGCTGCGGCTCCTCGCCCTCGGACTCGCTGCGCAGGCCCGCGGCCTTGACCGCGTCGTGGACCACCTTGCGCTCGAAGGGCGTCATCGGCTTCATCTTCACCGGCTCGCCCGAGCTCTTCACCTCGGCCGCGGCCTTGGCGCCCAGCTCGGAGAGCTCCTCGCGCTTCTTGGCACGGTAGCCCGCGATGTCCAGCATCAGCCGGCTGCGGTCCCCGGTCTCCCGGTGAACGGCCAGGCGCGTGAGCTCCTGGAGGGCCTCGAGCACCTCGCCGTCACGACCGACCAGCTTCTGCAGATCGCGGCTGCCGGCGTCGCTGATGATCGAGACAGCGGCGCGGTCGGCCTCGACGTCCATGTCGATGTCGCCGTCGAGGTCGGCGATGTCCAGCAGACCCTCGAGGTAGTCCGCCGCGATCTCGCCTTCCTGCTCAAGGCGGCTCAGGGTGTCGCCCTCAGCGGCGGCGGAGGTGGTGCCTTCCGTCACGGGATGGACTCCTTCTTACTTCTTGGACGGGAACTTGGGCCGCTGCGGGCCCTTGCGCTGTCCGGACTGGGCTTTGCTGCGGGTACCGGTGCCCGGCTTGTTGCCGCCGCCTGCCGGCTTGGGTGCGGGCTTGGCGTCCTGCGGCTCGTCGGACTTGGTCAGCGAGGTCTTCGGCTCGGACTCATCCGCCGCCTTCGCCGTGCCGGTCGTCGTGCCCGACTGGCGCTGGGACTTGGACTGACGCTTCGGCTGCTGACGCTTGGGGGCGGCGCCGCCGGTGGTGGTGATCGTGGTGCCGTCCTCGGTCTCGACGACCGTCGCGGCCTCACCCCTCACCACGGTGCCGTCGGCCTGGGCCACCAGGCCCGCCTTCGTCAGACCGTTGATGAACTTGCGCTCGAACTCATTGCGCTCGCGCCCCTTGGCGACGACCGCCTTGACGATGGCCTTCTCGCCACGGCCACGCGTCTTCTCGTGGTGCGTGACGTGCTTCTGCAGGCGCTCCAGGTACGCGGCCTGGGCCTTGCTGCCCGGGGTCGGGTTGTTGCGGATGACGTACATCTGCTGGCCCATGGTCCACACGTTGGTGGTCAGCCAGTAGACGAGAACACCGACCGGGAAGTTGATACCGAAGACGGCGAACATGACCGGGAAGACGTACATCAGCATCTTCTGCTGCTGCATGAAGGGCGTCTTCACCGTGGTGTCGACGTTCTTCGTCATCAGCTGACGCTGGGTGTAGAACTGCGACCCCGACATCAGCACGATCATGATCGCGGTGACGACCCGGACGTCGGTGATCTGGGCGCCGAGCTGAGCGACCTTGTCGGCGTTGTCGGTGAACTTCGCCGCGAGCGGGGCGCCGAAGATGTGCGCCTTACGGGCGCTGGCGAGCAGCTGATCGTCGATGACGCCGATCGTCTTGCCCGTCGCGATGCCGTTGAGCACGTGGTACAGGGCGAAGAAGAACGGCGACTGCGCCAGGATGGGAAGGCACGAGGAGAGCGGGTTGGTACCCGAGTCCTTGTACAGCTTCATCATCTCTTCGGACTGGCGCTGTTTGTCGTTCTTATAGCGCTCCTGGATCTTCTTCATCTCGGGCTGCAGGGTCTGCATGGCCCGAGTGGCCTTGATCTGCTTCACGAAGAGCGGGACCAGGCAGATACGAATCAGGATCACCAGGGACACGATGGACAGGCCCCAGGCCCAGCCCGTATCAGGACCGAAGATCTTCCCGTACACGGCGTGGAACTGGACGATGACCCAGGAAACGGGTGTCGTGATGAAGCTGAAGAGACTGGCAATCGTGTCCACTAATCAGGCTCCTTGAGCATGGGACGGGGTCTCGGCGGCCGGGCTCGAGGGATGGTCGGACATTCCATGCCCGTCGATGGCCGGTTCGGCGGCGGAGTTCCCGCCCTTGCGTGCGTGCCAGGCGTTACGCAGCAGTTCGTGCCACCGCGGACGCTTGCGCGGCGGAACATGATCCACACCACCCAGCGACCACGGATTGCACCGGAGGATGCGCCAGGCGGTGAGTGCCGTTCCCTTGATCGCACCGTGCCGGTCGATGGCCTGGTAGCCGTAGTGGGAGCACGACGGGTAGTACTTGCACACCGGCCCGAGCAGCGGGCTGATCGTCCACTGGTACAGCTTGATAAGAGCCAGCAGCGGGTACTTCATCGCGCGCCCCCTCCCAGCAGCCGCTGAAGGGCGGCATCCAGGTCTCGGGCCAGCTGTTCATGGTCGGCGTCGCCCGCACCGGGCAGCGCTCGTACGACTACCAGGCTACCGGGGGGCAGCAGGGCGACTCGGTCGCGCATCAGATGGCGAAGTCTGCGCTTCACCTTGTTGCGCACCACCGCTCCGCCCACGGCTTTGCTCACGACGAAACCCGCACGCGTCGGGGGAGCGCTCTCCCCAGGCGCGTGCGGGTCCGTTGCACCGCTACGAAGGTGGACGACGAGGAGCGGGCGTCCGGCCCGGCGTCCTCGGCGTACCGCGGTCGCGAAGTCCTCGCGCCGCCTCAGCCGATGCTCGGTAGGCAGCACGACATCATGACCTGTTGCTATCAGGCGGACAGGCTGGCGCGACCCTTGCCACGGCGGTTCGCGAGAATCGCGCGGCCGGCACGGGTGCGCATCCGCAGGCGGAAGCCGTGGGTCTTGGCGCGACGACGGTTGTTCGGCTGGAAGGTGCGCTTGCTCACTCGGGGGCTCCAGAAAGAATCGGTGGTGGCGGGGTGCCGCCTTGGCTGTCACCGTGCGCCCACGAGTAGCTCGTAATTACGCCCGAGTGCACCGCTTCCCGATCACTCGACGTGACCTGTGCCCATCGGAGGCAGGCGGCAGCAGCCATCGACAACTCGACCTGGTCACGGTACGCGCGGCTACGCCATCCGGTCAAACCGGCTCCCGGCGAGAGACACTATCCACAGGCTGGGGACAACAACTTGAACCTCGGCGGTCGCCCTGACTACCGTGGCTGAACCCCGATGCGTTCCCTTCCCACCGCGCCAGCGGATTCGTTCCCACCGCCCCAGCTGTTTTGTGCCCACCGCCCCACCCGACTGATCTTCCCAACCAGTTCCCAGAACCACACGTTCGTGGGACCCGTGAGAGAGCGTGCCCTGTGGCTGACGTACCTGCCGATCTTGCCGCAGTGTGGCCACGAGTACTGGAACAGCTCCTCGGTGAGGGCCGCGGGCAGGGTGTCGAGGCGAAGGACGAGCACTGGATCAAGCGCTGCCAGCCCCTGGCACTCGTCGCGGACACGGCACTGCTCGCGGTCCCGAACGAGTTCGCGAAGGGCGTACTCGAAGGGCGTCTCGCGCCGATCGTCAGCGACACGCTGAGCCGCGAGTGCGGCCGCCCGATCCGCATCGCGATCACCGTCGACGACTCGGCCGGGGAGCCCCAGCCTCCGGCGCCGCCCGCCCCCCAGCCCCGGTACGAGGAGCCCGAGCTCCCCTCCGGCTCGGGCCAGGGCCGTGACACGTACGACAGCCAGGGCGGCGAAGAGCGGAACGGTTACGCCAACCAGGGACGTGACGACCGCCACGGCTACGACGCCCCAGGGCGTGAAGAACGCAACAGCTACGACGGCCAGGGACGCGAGGACCGGGGCGGCTACGACTCGCCGGGCCGTGACGAGCGCAGTGCCTACGAGGCACAGCGCCGTGACAGCTACGAGGGGTACGGCCGCCACCGCGCCGACGACCACCGGGGCGGCCGCTCCGACCAGCTCCCGGGCGCCCCCGGCGACCAGCTGCCGTCCGGCCGTTCGGACCAGCTGCCCCCGTCCCGCGGGGATCACCTCCCGACCGCCCGCCCGGCCTACCCGGACTACCAGCGCCCCGAGCCCGGTGCCTGGCCGCGGCACGCCCAGGACGACTACGGCTGGCAGCAGCAGCGCCTCGGTTTCCCGGAGCGCGACCCGTACGCCTCGCCCTCGCAGGACTACCGGCCGCAGTCGATGGAGCGTCCGCCGTACGAGCAGCAGCGCCAGGACTACGACCAGCCGCGCTCCGACTACGACCAGCGCCCCGACCGCCGCGACCTCCAGAAGCCGCCCCCGGGCGGCGGCCCGATGCACCGCGGCGGCCCCTCGCTGCCCTCCTCCGGCGG
The DNA here is from genome assembly GCF_045040035.1 of Streptomyces sp. NBC_01384. Taxonomy (NCBI): domain Bacteria; kingdom Bacillati; phylum Actinomycetota; class Actinomycetes; order Kitasatosporales; family Streptomycetaceae; genus Streptomyces; species Streptomyces sp. NBC_01384. The sequence continues at coordinate 4,851,470 of NZ_CP109559.1, read as the reverse complement.
CGCGCCCGGCCCGCTCGGTGCGAAGCCCGCGCCGGCGTCCGGTCCGGGCGAGCCCACCGCGCGCCTCAACCCGAAGTACCTCTTCGACACCTTCGTCATCGGCGCCTCCAACCGCTTCGCGCACGCCGCCGCGGTCGCCGTCGCCGAGGCACCGGCGAAGGCGTACAACCCCCTCTTCATCTATGGGGAGTCGGGTCTCGGCAAGACGCACCTGCTGCACGCGATCGGGCACTACGCGCGCAGCCTCTACCCGGGCACCCGTGTGCGGTACGTGAGCTCGGAGGAGTTCACCAACGAGTTCATCAACTCCATCCGCGACGGCAAGGGCGACAGCTTCCGCAAGCGGTACCGGGAGATGGACATCCTGCTGGTCGACGACATCCAGTTCCTCGCGGACAAGGAGTCGACGCAGGAGGAGTTCTTCCACACCTTCAACACGCTCCACAACGCGAACAAGCAGATCGTGCTCTCCAGTGACCGGCCGCCCAAGCAACTGGTGACCCTGGAGGACCGGCTGCGGAACCGTTTCGAGTGGGGACTGATCACGGACGTCCAGCCGCCCGAGCTGGAGACCCGCATCGCCATCCTTCGTAAGAAGGCGGTGCAGGAGCAGCTGAACGCTCCGCCGGAGGTACTGGAGTTCATCGCGTCCCGGATCTCGCGCAACATCCGCGAGCTGGAGGGCGCGCTGATCCGGGTGACGGCGTTCGCGTCGCTCAACCGGCAACCGGTGGATCTCGGTCTGACGGAGATCGTCCTGAAGGACCTGATCCCGGGCGGCGAGGACTCCGCCCCGGAGATCACCGCGACCGCGATCATGGCGGCCACCGCCGACTACTTCGGTCTCACCGTGGACGACCTGTGCGGGTCCTCGCGCAGCCGCGTCCTGGTGACCGCACGGCAGATCGCCATGTACCTGTGCCGCGAGCTCACCGATCTCTCGCTGCCGAAGATCGGCGCGCAGTTCGGCGGCCGCGACCACACGACCGTCATGCACGCCGACCGCAAGATCCGTGCGCTGATGGCGGAGCGGCGCTCCATCTACAACCAGGTCACCGAGCTCACCAACCGCATCAAGAACGGCTGACAGGCACGGCGGCACGGCGCCGAGGGCGCCCCGGGACACGCTCCCGAGGGCGCCCTTCGCTGTTCTCACACGCGCGCCGAAAGGTTCTGGCAGCTGCCCCAGGAACCTCTGGCATCCGTTCCCAGGGGGCTCCAAGCGCTTCTGGGACCTGTTCCGAGGGGGCTCCAGCAGCTTCTGGGACCTGTCCCGAGGCCACCGTCCCTCTTTTCACCGCTACCGGAACGACATCAGATGTTCGAATACGAGCCCGGTTACGGCCACTCTCCACAGATTCGGTGACTTTCTGGCGTCCACACCCTGGGGAGGACGAAGTTGTCCCGATCGTGTCCACAGGGGGCCCTGTTGAAGGACCGTCAGACCAGGTCATGTCCCTGTGGATTCGTGGATGAAGACTCTCCACACCCTGTGGACGAAGAAAAGATCCACAGGGTGTGCACGAAGTTGTCCACCGCCGACCCACAGGCTGGAGTCGGTTGTCCCCAGTGATCCCCGACTTCTCCACATCCCTGTCCACTGTTCGGCAATGCGACGCGTGCTCTCACCGGGTCGAGTGAAAGGCGTCACACCGAGGTGCCGGATTGGGCTGTGGGGAACGCGGGTAAAGCTGGGGACGGATCTGGGGAGAAGTCACCCGAGCCTGTGCATCGAGTGTGCAGAACTTTTCGTCGTCCACAGAGACCCCCGGTTGTCCACCGCCTCCGCCCACAGGGTCAGTGGACAAAAAATCGCTGCTGACCTGCGAAAACGCGGTTATCCACGGTATCCACAGGCCCTACTACTAAGACCAACTAGAGAGAGCCTGGGAATCGTTTAGAAGACGGGGCTGTGCACAACTCGCTCTCGGAGCCTCTGGTGCCGCTCGGCACGACTTGACCCCGAGGGGCACCGACTGTCAGTGCGGTGCGTCAGACTGGTCCCCGGTGTCCTGCCCGCCACAGGGCTGAACGACACCGAGTCAGACGACGAAGGCCAGCAGGGCGAGAGCGCCGGCAACAGACGGAGGCGGCAACGGTGAAGATCCGGGTGGAACGCGACGTACTCGCGGAGGCAGTGGCCTGGGCGGCACGCAGCCTCCCGGCCCGTCCGCCGGCGCCTGTGCTCGCCGGCCTCCTTCTGAAGGCCGAGGAGGGCTCCCTGAGCCTCTCCAGCTTCGACTACGAGGTCTCGGCACGCGTCTCCGTGGACGCGGAGGTCGACGAGGAGGGCACGGTCCTCGTCTCCGGCCGCCTGCTCGCGGACATCTGCCGCGCCCTCCCCAACCGGCCGGTGGAGATTTCCACAGACGGTGTACGGGCGACCGTGGTCTGCGGCTCCTCGCGATTCACCCTCCACACCCTGCCTGTGGAGGAGTACCCGGCGCTGCCGCAGATGCCGTCGGCGACCGGCACCGTCCCCGGTGAGGTCTTCGCCTCGGCCGCCGCCCAGGTGGCCATCGCGGCAGGGCGCGACGACACGCTCCCCGTCCTGACCGGTGTGCGCATCGAGATCGAGGGCGACAGGGTCACCCTGGCCTCCACCGACCGCTACCGCTTCGCGGTCCGTGAGTTCCTGTGGAAGCCGGAGAACCCGGAGGCGTCCGCGGTGGCCCTGGTGCCCGCGAAGACGCTCCTGGACACCGCCAAGGCCCTCACGAGCGGCGACAGCGTGATCCTGGCGCTGTCCGGCTCGGGCGCAGGCGAGGGCCTCATCGGCTTCGAGGGCGCGGGCCGCCGGACGACCACCCGACTGCTGGAGGGCGACCTCCCGAAGTACCGCACGCTCTTCCCGACGGAGTTCAACTCCATCGCGGTGATCGAGACCGCCCCCTTCGTGGAGGCCGTCAAGCGTGTGGCCCTGGTCGCCGAACGCAACACACCGGTGCGGCTCAGCTTCGAGCAAGGCGTGCTGATCCTGGAGGCCGGCTCCAGCGACGACGCACAGGCTGTGGAGAGGGTGGACGCCCAGCTGGAGGGCGACGACATCTCGATCGCCTTCAACCCGACGTTCCTGCTCGACGGCCTGAGCGCCATCGACTCGCCGGTGGCGCAGCTCTCCTTCACGACGTCCACCAAGCCCGCGCTGCTGAGCGGCAAGCCCGCCGTGGACGCCGAGGCGGACGAGGCCTACAAGTACCTGATCATGCCGGTGCGACTGTCGGGCTGAGCCCCGCGGCCCGTCGGACCGGTCGGCGCGAGCGGTCCGACGGGCGCATCCGCAGGTGGGGCGAACGCCTGAGCGGCTATGCCCACAGGTGTGCGTGAGCGTCCGGGTTTAGGCTCAGACACAGGTACGAAAGTGCCCTCACGCCACGTCGCAAACCTAAGGAACAACCTGATGGAGCTCGGTCTCGTCGGCCTCGGCAAGATGGGCGGCAACATGCGCGAGCGGATCCGCCGCGCAGGCCACACCGTCATCGGATACGACCGCAACCCGGACCTCGCCGACGTCCACAGCCTGGAAGAGCTTGTGGGCAAGCTCAAGGGCCCGCGCGTGGTGTGGGTGATGGTCCCGGCCGGTGCCGCCACCCAGTCCACCGTCGACCAGCTCGGCGAGCTCCTGGAGCCCGGTGACGTCGTCGTGGACGGCGGGAACTCGCGCTGGACGGACGACGAGAAGCACGCCGAGGAGCTGGCAGCCAAGGGCATCGGCTTCGTCGACTGCGGCGTCTCCGGCGGCGTCTGGGGCCTGGAGAACGGCTATGCGCTGATGTACGGCGGCGACGCCCAGAACATCGCGAAGGTGCAGCCGGTCTTCGACGCCCTCAAGCCCGAGGGTGACCTCGGAGCGGTGCACGCCGGCAAGGTCGGCGCGGGCCACTTCTCCAAGATGGTCCACAACGGCATCGAGTACGCAATGATGCAGGCCTACGCCGAGGGCTGGGAGCTCCTGGAGAGGGTCGACTCCGTCACGGACGTGCGCGAGGTCTTCCGCTCCTGGCAGGAAGGCACGGTCATCCGTTCCTGGCTCCTCGACCTGGCGGTGAACGCCCTGGACGAGGACGAGCACCTGGACAAGCTCCGCGGTTACGCACAGGACTCCGGCGAGGGCCGCTGGACGGTGGAAGCCGCCATCGACCACGCCGTGCCGCTGCCCGCGATCACCGCGTCGCTGTTCGCGCGGTTCGCCTCCCGGCAGGAGGACTCGCCGCAGATGAAGATGGTCGCGGCGCTGCGCAACCAGTTCGGCGGCCACGCGGTCGAGAAGAAGTAATCCACAGATCCGGGGGCCCAAAAGCCCGTGGATCCACAACCCTGGGGGAGGTCGGCGAACGACCATGCACGTCACGCATCTGTCGCTGGCCGACTTCCGCTCCTACGCCCGGGTCGAGGTCCCGCTCGACCCGGGCGTCACCGCGTTCGTGGGCCCCAACGGACAGGGCAAGACGAACCTGGTCGAGGCGGTCGGCTATCTCGCCACCCTCGGCAGTCACCGCGTCTCCTCCGACGCCCCGCTGGTGCGCATGGGCGCCGACCGGGCGATCATCCGGGCCAATGTCCGCCAGGGCGAGCGCGGGCAGCTTGTCGAGCTGGAGCTGAACCCGGGCAGGGCCAACCGTGCCCGCATCAACAGGTCCTCGCAGGTCAAACCCCGTGACGTCCTCGGCATCGTACGGACCGTGCTGTTCGCGCCCGAGGACCTCGCGCTGGTCAAGGGCGACCCCGGTGAGCGGCGCCGCTTCCTCGACGAGCTGATCACCGCTCGCTCCCCGCGCATGGCGGGCGTCCGCTCCGACTACGACCGGGTCCTCAAGCAGCGCAACACCCTTCTGAAGTCGGCCGCGCTGGCCCGTCGCCACGGCGGCCGCACCATGGACCTCTCCACGCTCGACGTGTGGGACCAGCACCTCGCGCGCGTGGGCGCCGAGCTGCTCGCCCAGCGGCTCGACCTGGTCGCCACCCTCCAGCCGCTGGCCGACAAGGCGTACGAGCAGCTGGCGCCCGGCGGCGGACCGATCGCCCTGGAGTACAAGCCGTCCGCGCCCGGCGAGGCACACACGCGTGAGGACCTGTACGAGCAGCTGATGGCGGCGCTGGCCGAGGTCCGCAAGCAGGAGATCGAGCGGGGTGTGACGCTGGTGGGGCCGCACCGGGACGATGTGCTTCTCAGACTCGGCCAGCTGCCCGCCAAGGGATACGCCTCCCACGGCGAGTCCTGGTCCTACGCGCTGGCGCTGCGGCTGGCCTCGTACGACCTGCTGAGGGCCGAGGGCAACGAGCCGGTGTTGGTCCTCGACGATGTCTTCGCCGAGCTGGACAGCCGCAGAAGGGAGCGGCTCGCGGAACTCGTCGCTCCCGGCGAGCAGGTCCTTGTGACGGCCGCGGTCGACGACGACGTACCGGACGTACTGACGGGGACGCGGTACGTCGTCTCCGAGGGCACGGTGGAGCGGGTATGACGGAGAACACATCCGGCGAAGCGCACGCCCCCAAGAAGGCTTCCGAGAAGGCCCCGGAGCCCTCCGGCGTGGACCTCGCGCGCGTGGCGTTGCGCGCCGCGAAGGAGCAGGCACGCGCGCGCGGGGACGCGGCGCAGCAGAAGAAGCAGGCGCGGCGCGGCGGCCTGCGCTCCGGCGCTCGCGCCGACGGGCGCGATCCCATGGCGCTCGGTGCGGCGATCAACCGGCTGCTCACCGAGCGCGGCTGGGAGACCCCGGCCGCGGTGGGCGGCGTGATGGGCCGCTGGCCGCAGATCGTCGGCGACGACCTGGCCAAGCACTGCGTGCCGGTGCGGTATGACGACGATCCGGCAGAGCGGGTGCTGACCGTGCAGTGCGACTCGACCGCCTGGGCCACCCAGCTGCGGCTGCTCGCCCCGCAGCTGGTCGCGCGGCTGAACCAGGACCTCGGGCACGGCACGGTGCGGTTGATCAAAGTGCAGGGCCCCGGGGGTCCCCCGCGTCGTTTCGGTCCCCTGCGCGCCCCCGGGAGCACGGGTCCCGGTGACACCTACGGGTGACCCCGGCCACATCGAGGGGCCCCTGCGCGGGAGCGCGCGCGGTTGCGAACATCGACCTGACTCCGCAGTAGCCAAGGGTTGACACCCGGAAGCGCTGAGTGCCGCTGTGAGCCTCTTTGAGCCCGGGTCCACATATGGGGAGTCGGGAGAGACCGGTTCAGGGCGGCACATGCGGACTCAGGTACCGGCAAACCCCCATCACTGTCGGCGCTACCGGTAGACTGGGGACTAATCCCGCCCCGCTTGCGGGGACCGTCCGGGAAAAGCTGAGCAACGCTGATCAAGGCTTACCAACGCAACGTGCCGCAGCCGCTCCGGCAACCCGCCGACGAGCTTGGCTTGTGCTGTGCCAGAAAGGGCGCTTCGTGGCCGATTCCGGCAACCCCAACGAGAACATCCCGTCCACCGACGCCGGCGACAACGCCGAGGCCACCACCTCGAACGGCGAGGTCACAGCCTCGTACGACGCCAGCGCCATCACCGTCCTCGAGGGTCTGGACGCGGTTCGCAAGCGACCCGGTATGTACATCGGCTCGACCGGCGAGCGCGGACTGCACCACCTCGTGTACGAGGTCGTCGACAACTCCGTCGACGAGGCGCTGGCCGGGTACGCGGACACGATCGACGTGACGATCCTGCCCGACGGCGGTGTGCGTGTCATCGACAACGGCCGTGGCATCCCGGTGGGCATCGTTGCCTCCGAGAACAAGCCGGCCCTCGAGGTCGTCCTGACCGTGCTGCACGCGGGCGGTAAGTTCGGCGGCGGCGGCTACGCGGTCTCCGGTGGTCTGCACGGCGTCGGCGTCTCCGTCGTGAACGCCCTGTCGAGCAAGGTGTCCGTCGAGGTCAAGACCGAAGGCCGCCGCTGGACGCAGGATTACAAGATGGGCGTACCGACGGCCCCGCTCGACCAGCACGAGGCCACCGACGAGACCGGCACCTCGGTCACCTTCTGGGCCGACGCCGACATCTTCGAGACGACTGAGTACTCCTTCGAGACGCTGTCGCGGCGCTTCCAGGAGATGGCGTTCCTCAACAAGGGTTTGACGCTCAAACTCACTGATGAGCGCGAGTCGGCGAAGGCCACCGCCGGGGCGGACGAGGCGGGTGCGGACGAGAAGGACGAGGTCAAGACCGTCACGTACCACTACGAGGGCGGCATCGTCGACTTCGTGAAGTACCTCAACTCCCGCAAGGGAGACGTGGTGCACCCCACCGTCATCGACCTCGAGGCCGAGGACAAGGACAAGAGCCTGTCCCTCGAGGTCGCGATGCAGTGGAACACCGGCTACAGCGAGGGCGTGTACTCCTTCGCCAACATCATCCACACCCACGAGGGCGGTACGCACGAGGAGGGCTTCCGTGCGGCGCTGACCTCGCTGATCAACAAGTACGCGCGCGACAAGAAGCTGCTGCGTGAAAAGGACGACAACCTCACCGGTGACGACATCCGTGAGGGTCTGACCGCGATCATCTCGGTGAAGCTGAGCGAGCCGCAGTTCGAGGGACAGACCAAGACCAAGCTGGGCAACACGGAGGCGAAGACCTTCGTCCAGAAGGCCGTCTACGAGCACCTCAACGACTGGCTGGACCGCAACCCGAACGAGGCCGCGGACATCATCCGCAAGTCCATCCAGGCGGCCACCGCGCGCGTGGCGGCCCGCAAGGCCCGCGACCTCACCCGCCGCAAGGGCCTCCTGGAGACGGCGTCCCTGCCGGGCAAGCTGTCCGACTGCCAGTCGAACGACCCCACCAAGTGCGAGATCTTCATCGTCGAGGGTGACTCCGCCGGTGGCTCGGCCAAGTCGGGCCGCAACCCGCAGTACCAGGCGATCCTCCCGATCCGGGGCAAGATCCTCAACGTCGAGAAGGCGCGGATCGACAAGATTCTGCAGAACCAGGAGATCCAGGCTCTGATCTCGGCCTTCGGCACCGGAGTCCACGAGGACTTCGACATCGAGAAGCTCCGCTATCACAAGATCATCCTGATGGCGGACGCCGACGTCGACGGCCAGCACATCAACACCCTCCTGCTGACCTTCCTGTTCCGCTTCATGCGGCCGCTGGTCGAGGCCGGGCACGTGTTCCTCTCGCGTCCCCCGCTTTACAAGATCAAGTGGGGCCGTGACGACTTCGAGTACGCGTACTCGGACCGCGAGCGCGACGCGCTGATCGAGCTCGGCCGGCAGAACGGCAAGCGCATCCGCGACGACTCGGTCCAGCGCTTCAAGGGTCTTGGCGAGATGAACGCCGAAGAGCTGCGCATCACCACGATGGACCAGGAACACCGCGTCCTCGGCCAGGTCACGCTCGACGACGCCGCCCAGGCCGACGACCTGTTCTCGGTCCTCATGGGCGAGGACGTCGAGGCCCGCCGCGCGTTCATCCAGCGCAACGCCAAGGACGTCCGCTTCCTCGACATCTGAGTCGGTCTCAGCTGACCGCACCAGGAAGGATCTTCACCAGCAATGGCCGACGAGAACACCACCAGCACACCTGAAGAGGGCGGCGAGATCGTCCTGCGCGTCGAGCCCGTCGGGCTCGAGACGGAGATGCAGCGCTCCTACCTCGACTACGCGATGTCCGTCATCGTGTCGCGCGCGCTGCCCGACGTCCGGGACGGTCTCAAGCCCGTCCACCGCCGCGTCCTGTACGCCATGTACGACGGCGGCTACCGGCCCGAGAAGGGCTTCTACAAGTGCGCCCGTGTCGTCGGCGACGTCATGGGCACCTACCACCCGCACGGCGACTCCTCGATCTACGACGCGCTGGTCCGCCTCGCGCAGCCGTGGTCGATGCGGATGCCGCTGGTGGACTCCAACGGCAACTTCGGCTCCCCGGGCAACGACCCCGCGGCCGCCATGCGCTACACCGAGTGCAAGATGGCGCCGCTGTCCATGGAGATGGTCCGTGACATCGACGAGGAGACCGTCGACTTCACGGACAACTACGACGGCCGTAACCAGGAGCCGACGGTTCTGCCGGCCCGGTTCCCGAACCTGCTGATCAACGGCTCGGCGGGCATCGCGGTCGGTATGGCCACCAACATCCCGCCGCACAACCTCCGTGAGGTCGCGGCCGGCGCCCAGTGGTACCTCGAGAACCCCGAGGCCAGCCACGAGGAGCTGCTCGACGCCCTGATCGAGCGCATCAAGGGCCCCGATTTCCCGACCGGCGCCCTCGTAGTGGGCCGAAAGGGCATCGAGGAGGCGTACCGCACGGGCCGTGGCTCCATCACGATGCGCGCGGTCGTCGAGGTCGAGGAGATCCAGAACCGCCAGTGCCTGGTGGTCACCGAGCTCCCCTACCAGACCAACCCCGACAACCTCGCGCAGAAGATCGCCGACCTGGTGAAGGACGGCAAGGTCGGCGGCATCGCCGACGTCCGCGACGAGACGTCGTCCCGTACAGGTCAGCGGCTGGTCATCGTCCTGAAGCGCGACGCGGTCGCCAAGGTCGTCCTGAACAACCTCTACAAGCACACCGACCTGCAGTCGAACTTCGGCGCCAACATGCTGGCGCTGGTGGACGGTGTTCCGCGCACGCTGTCGCTCGACGCGTTCATCCGCCACTGGGTGACGCACCAGGTCGAGGTCATCGTCCGCCGTACGAAGTTCCGGCTGCGCAAGGCCGAGGAGCGCGCGCACATCCTGCGCGGCCTCCTGAAGGCCCTGGACGCCATCGACGAGGTCATCGCGCTGATCCGGCGCAGTGACACCGTCGAGATCGCGCGTGAGGGCCTGATGAGGCTCCTGGAGATCGACGAGATCCAGGCGAACGCCATCCTCGAGATGCAGCTGCGCCGACTGGCCGCCCTGGAGCGCCAGAAGATCATCCAGGAGCACGACGAACTCCAGGCGAAGATCACCGAGTACAACGCGATCCTCGCCTCGCCGGAGCGGCAGCGCGCCATCATCAGCGAGGAACTCGCGGCGATCGTCGACAAGTTCGGCGAGGACCGCCGTTCCAAGCTGGTGCCCTTCGACGGCGACATGTCCATTGAGGACCTGATCGCCGAAGAGGACATCGTCGTCACCATCACGCGTGGCGGCTACATCAAGCGGACCAAGACCGAGGACTACCGCTCGCAGAAGCGGGGCGGCAAGGGCGTACGCGGCGCGAAGCTGAAGCAGGACGACATCGTCGACCACTTCTTCGTGTCGACGACACACCACTGGCTGCTCTTCTTCACCAACAAGGGCCGTGTCTACCGCGCCAAGGCGTACGAGCTCCCGGACGCCGGGCGTGACGCGCGTGGACAGCACGTAGCCAACCTGCTGGCCTTCCAGCCGGACGAGGCGATCGCCGAGATCCTCGCGATCCGTGACTACGAGGCGGCGCCTTATCTGGTGCTGGCCACCAAGGGCGGCCTCGTGAAGAAGACGCCTCTGAAGGATTACGATTCCCCGCGCTCGGGCGGTGTCATCGCGATCAACCTCCGTGAGACGGAGGACGGTTCCGACGACGAACTGATCGGAGCCGAACTCGTCTCGGCCGAGGACGATCTACTGCTGATCAGCAAGAAGGCGCAGTCGATCAGGTTCACGGCGACGGACGACGCCCTGCGGCCCATGGGCCGCGCGACCTCGGGCGTCAAGGGAATGAGTTTCCGCGAGGGCGACCAGCTGCTCTCGATGAATGTTGTTCGACCCGGTACGTTCGTGTTCACTGCTACGGACGGTGGGTACGCGAAGCGGACCGCCGTTGACGAGTACCGCGTTCAGGGTCGTGGTGGCCTCGGTATCAAGGCCGCCAAGATCGTCGAGGACCGCGGGTCCCTCGTCGGTGCGCTGGTGGTCGAGGAGACGGATGAGATCCTCGCCATCACCCTGTCCGGCGGTGTGATTCGTACGCGAGTCAACGAGGTCAGGGAGACGGGCCGTGACACCATGGGTGTCCAACTGATCAACCTGGGCAAGCGCGATGCCGTGGTCGGCATCGCTCGTAACGCCGAGGCCGGTCGCGAGGCGGAGGAAGTCGACGGCGAGGTCGCCGAGGACGAGACCGCCGAGGGCATCGAGGCCGTCGGTACGGACGAGGGCGAGCAGTCCTCGTCCGAGTAGCGCGAGGAGCGAGTCATCGTGAGCGGAGCCACGGGCGCCGGATCGACCGGTACGGATACGGACGGCGGCCGTGGCTCCGCCACGGAGGCGACTGACTCCCATGACTCTCATGGATCCCAGGGGGGAACTGTGACGGACACCCGAGGCCCGCAGACCCAGCAGTACGCGGCCGGAGCGGGCCCGGCGGCTCCGGGCGGCGTACCGGCGGCAGCCGGTCCTGCCACGACCAAGGCCACGCCCGGCGCGTCGGCGCCCCCACCAGGGGCCCCTGCGGCCGGTTCGGCCGCTTCGGCGGCCTCTGCCGGGCCCGCTCCGGCGGCCGGCTCCGCGCTGCCGGGGGAGCGGCAGCCGCAGCAGCCCGCGCAGCCGTACCACCCGCCGCAGGCGTACCCGGCTCAGACCCCGGCGGGCGCCGTGCGCCGGCCGCGGACCGGAGCGCGCACCACGCCCCGCACCCGCAAGGCGCGGCTGCGGGTGGCCAAGACCGACCCGTGGTCGGTGATGAAGGTCAGCTTCCTGCTCTCCATCGCGCTCGGCATCTGCACGGTCGTGGCGGCGGCGGTGCTGTGGATGGTCCTGGACGCGATGGGCGTCTTCTCGACGGTCGGCGGCACCATCTCCGAGGCGACGGGTTCGAACGAGTCGAACGGCTTCGACCTGCAGTCGTTCCTCTCCCTGCCGCACGTCCTGATGTTCACGTCGATCATCGCGGTCATCGACGTCGTGCTCGCCACGGCGCTCGCGACGCTCGGCTCGTTCATCTACAACCTCTCCGCGGGCTTCGTCGGCGGCATCGAGCTGACCCTCGCCGAGGACGAGTAACAGCAGTTCGTCGGCCCCGGCCGGGAGGCCCCGGTTACCGATTTTGGGACTGGCCGCGTCGTGCGCTAATCTTCAGAGGTCAGCGCGCGGGACACACACCGCAAAGCGCGGCGGGGCTATAGCTCAGTTGGTTAGAGCGCATCCCTGATAAGGATGAGGCCACAGGTTCAAATCCTGTTAGCCCCACACTAGAAGATCCAGAAGAGCGGGCGTTTCCCCTGGTGGGAAGCGCCCGTTCTTTGTTCTGCCTCCGGTGAGGGCGTTGGTCTGCGTTGGTCTGGCGTGGGCAACGTCGGAACGGCCCCACTTGATCGTCTCCCAGATTTCTCCCGGGCTCTCCCCCGCTCTGAGCTCGCGGCAGGGATCCACAGCGCCGTGTCAGGCGATGTGACGGCTTCCGGGCAATGCCACCGCGTCCCGCGATCTGCCGTGGCATCCTCACCGCTCTGACCATGACGGACTCCATCCGGCGATGGCGGTGGCGATGGCGATGGCGGCGACGTGTACGGGCTGCGTCCGACAGGCACATAGCGGAGCTGCGGGCGGCCTTGGACCGCCTCGGATACGCCTGGTGGCCGGTGCCTCTCCGCGTACGCGCGGCTATGCGGCAGATCAGCGGGACCAGCCTTGGGGCGCTCCTCCACGTAGAAGCCTGGGCGCTCGGAATCGGCATGGTCGCGGTCAACCTCGTTTCGGAAGCGATCCGCGAAACGCATCACGTCCCGACCCGCGTGGCCATCACGTACTACGGCTGGATTGGGCTGACTGCCCTGACAGCCGGAGCGACCCGGGGAGCGTACGTCGCCAGTGCTGTGACCGGAATGGTTTGCCGGGTCGGGGTCTTCCGCCGGTGCGGGGGATGTCGGAGTTCTCCCCCGACCTGGCCCTCTCGGGTGCCGCCGGAGGACATACCCATGAGACGCCGGGCAGTGGCGACCACCGGGCGCCGAGATCTTGTCGCGGCGGGGTGCGTGATGAGCGTTCCCGCCCACCTCTGTCCACGTTGCTCATACTTCCGCAGGACGCAGAAACGCCCGATCGCTGGAGACGGGGGATGCACCAGCGATCGGGCTATGGCCAAGGGTAACAAGGCTGCTTGCGCAGAGGGAGCCAACTGCCCGGCCGTAATGAGAAGTTGCGATCCGGGTAATGCAACGGCCTCGCGGTGTGCCGCTGGTTGGGACTCGACATCGTTACCCACCGCAAGGAGGCTCGTACGAGAGGCGGGGCAGGTACTCGTGCCATTTCTCCGGCGTCAGAACGCCCCGAGTGGTCGAGCAAATGCGACGAATGGCCTCGTCGGCGCCCAGATTCCACAGCCGGACGGTATCCGGGCCGCTCGAGACTCCGAGCATGTGGCTTTTGGGGCTGAACGACAAGAAATTGCCTGTCTTGGCGTTCGGGCTCATCGATTGACCGATGGGCGCGGCATCGGATGGGACGGTGACGTTCCAGAGTCGGACCGTGTTGTCGTTGCCGCCGCTCGCCAGCGTGCTGCCGTCCTGACTGAACGTCAGCGACACGACCGCTTCCGTGTGGCCGGTGAGGGGCTTGCCCAGCCGGGTTGCCTTGCGGGAGTCGGTGATGTTCCAGAGCCGGACCGTGTTGTCGTCGCTGCCGCTGGCCAACGTATGGCCGTCCGGACTGTAGGCGAGCGCGTTGATGGGTCCGAGGTGTCCCATGAGAGGCGCGCCGAGTTGGGCAGCATGACGTGGGTCGGTCACATTCCACAGTCGGATGGTGTCGTCCGCGCTGCCGCTGGCGAGAGTGCGGCCGTCCGGGCTGAAGACGAGGGAGTTGACGTAGCCCTTGTGGCCGGTGAGCGGCGCGCCGAGTGGAAGAAGGCGGGACGGGTCGCTGACGTTCCACAACCGGATGGTGCGGTCCTCATAAGCCGTTGCCAGCATGCGCCCGTCCGGGCTGAAGGCCAGCGCAGCCGCGAACCGTGTCCGCAGCGCGACGGGTGGGCCGTAGGCGACAGGCCGAGTCGGGTCGGTGACGTTCCACAGCTGCACTGCGCGGTTTCCGGTCAGCACCGCGAGTATGTGGCCGTCGGGGGAGAAAGCCGGTGCATGCACCTCACCCTTCCCGGGCGTGAACGGTTCGCTCAGCGACACGGGCCGGTTGGGAGTCTCCACGTTCCACAACCGAACCCTTCCGTCGCGCGCGGCTGTGGCGAGCACCCGCCCGTCCGGGCGGAACGCTCCGATGCGGCCGATCATGTCCGACGTCGGTATCGACCACAGGCGGACCATGTTGTCGCCACTCCCGGTGGCGAGGGTCCGGCCGTCGGGGCTGAAACCCAAGGCGTACATCTCGCCGCCGCTCCCTGCGAGCGGCTCGCCGACCTGCGACGGATATGCCGGATCACTGACGTTCCACAGGCTCGCCGTGCTGTCCGCGCTGGCGGCGGCGAGCATGTTTCCGTCGGGGCTGAAAGCCACTGACCATACGGGACCGGTGTGGCCGGTGAGCGGCGCGCCGAGCGATGTCGCGTGACGTGGAACGGCCACGTTCCAGAGCCGGATGGTGTCGTCCGAGCTGCCGCTGGCGAGAGTGCGGCCATCGGGGCTGAAGGCCACGGAGTGCACCGTGTCCGTGTGGCCGGTCAGCACCGCATCGATCGGCACCGGATGACGGGGTTCGGCCATGTCCCACAGCCTGATCGTGCCGTCGTCGCTGCCGGCTGCCAGCGTCTGTCCGTCGGGGCTGAACGCCACGGAGCGTACGGCGGCGGTGTGGCCGGTCACCGCGCCGAGGGCCTTCGTCCGGCCCGGGTCGCCCACGTCCCACAGGTGAACGGTGTGATCTTCGCTGGCGGAGGCCAGAGTGCGGCCGTCCGGGCTGAAGGCGAGCAGGTAGATCGTGCCGCCGTGGCCGGTCAAGGGGGTCCCGATGGGCTGCGGGTGGCTGGGATCCTGCACGTTCCACAGCCGGATCGTGCCGTCGTCTCCGGCGCTGGCGAGGGTGTGGCCGTCCGGACTGAAGACCGCGCTGCTCACCCAACTCGTGTGGCCGGTGAGGGGCTTGCCCAGGGGTTTGGGTCGAGTCGGGTCTGCCACGTTCCACAGTCGAACGGTCCGGTCGTAGCTGGCGGTGGCCAGGATCCGCCCGTTCGGGCTGAACGAGGTGAGGTAGACGGCGCCCGTGTGGCCGAGCAGCGGCGTGGCGAGCGGCGCGTTCACGATCGAGATCAAGCGATTGCTCGTGCCCTCGTCGTGTGGCCGCAAGCGGTGTGCCACCAGGTCGAGTTGAGCGGACAACGACGGATCCGTGTGCTGGACGCGATCGGCTTCGGCGAGCACCTGCTCGAACACCGCATCGTCCCGCTGCTGCCGCGCGATCACCGCCGAACCGGCAGCCAGTATCGCCAGGACGACCAGAGCCGACACCGCGCCACGGCTGATCCAGACGGTGCGCTTGCGCAGCCTGACCGAAGCGGCCAGGAATTCCACCGCGCTCCGGGTCAGGAAGGTGTCACCGGCGGATTTCGCCCAGCTGTGGGCCTGCTCCAGACGGGAACCTCGGTAGAGCAGTGACGTGTCGCGGTTCGAGCCCTCCCAGGCTCGGCCGTCGTCCTCCAGCCGCTGGCGCAGCAGGTTGTCGTTCTTGTCCTCGTCTATCCAGTCGCGTAGGCGTGGCCAGGCGTGGAGCAGCGCTTCATGGGTGATCTCCACGGTCTCCGCGTCGAGTGTCACCAATCGGGCGCGAACCAACGCTTCGAGCGATTCCTCCGTCTTGTCGGGGTCCGTTGACTCCTCCGCCAGTTGGCGCCGTGTCCCACGCCTACGAGTTGCCTGCGTGTCTTCGCCCAGCCGGACCAGCCTGAGGAGAAGCAGCCTCGCGGCCGTGCGCGCTGCCGGGTCGAGGCCGGACCAGGCTCGCTCGGCGGTCGTCGCTACCGCTCCCTGGATTCCGCCCGCCGCGCGGTAGCCGGCCAGGGTGAGTTTTCCCGCCTTCCGTCGCTGCCAGGTGGCGAGCAGGGCGTGGGAGAGGAGCGGCAGCGCTCCCGCGTCGTGTGCCCCGCGGGGGCCGTCGGCGCTCACTTCCCGGACGATCGTCTCAGCGAGTCCCGCTTCGAGTTCCAGACCCACGGCCTTGGCGGGGCCGGTCACCGCTTCGCGCAGTTCCGTGGTGGTCAGAGGCCCGAGCACCATGTGCCGGTGTTGCAGCGCGTCGGCCAGTTCGGGATAGCCGAGGCACTGCTCGTAGAAGTCGGCGCGTATGCCGAGGACTACAAGCACGGGGGCTGGGTCACCGGGGTCGGTGGGCGAGCACGCGGCGTGGAGGAGCTGGATGAAGGCGCGTCTGCTCGCTTCCTCGGAGCAGAGGGTGAAGGCCTCCTCGAACTGATCCACGATGAGGACCGGACGGGCGGCGGAGGACGTCTCGCGTTGCGCCCATGCCGTGACAGCCTTCCTCACTGCGGGCGCGAATTCCGGAGTACTGGGCTCCTTCGTCGCCGTTTCCTCCGCGCTGGAGACGACGTGTGCGAGCTCAGGTATCCGGCGGGTCAGCTCCGCGAGAGGATCGCCTCCCGGCACGAGCTGCAGAATCCCACCCGCCTGGCTGTTCTCGTCCCCCAGTGCGCCGTTCTGCAGTGCGGGCACCAGGCCGGCATTCAGAAGGGATGATTTTCCCGCCCCGGAGGCGCCCACGAGCATGACCAGGCCACCCGTCTTCTCCGCTGCCTGGAGCTGGGAAATGAGGGCATCCGTGCTCCGCGCTCGGCCGAAGAACCACCGGGCATCCTCATGACGGTACGAAGCCAGCCCCCGGTATGGGCACACGCCCGGGTCGGCCGGGGCTTCGGCCGGGGGTCGCTCCACCGCGTCTGCGGATGCTGCGGCGTGGTCGCCGACCGGGTCGGCCACCGCGCGCTCCCACAGGCGCTGCCACTGGGCCAAGTCGTACAGGCCTGTGGACACCGGGGCGGGCCGCGAGCGCCGTGCTTCGGGGATCAGGATCTGCAGCACGGCTGCGAGGGCGGTGAACTGGGCAGGCACGTTCTTGGCCCGTCGCCAGTCGCTGATCCGCTGAGCGGACACCCGCACAGGCCGCCCTCGTTCGTCGACCCGCTGAAGCCGGACGACCGCCTCGGCCACGCGCGTGAGGGGAGGGTTGCCTGCCTCCTTGTACAGCAGCGCGAGACGTTCCGCGAAGGCTGTGCGTGCCCCTGAGTCGGAACTCAAGGCCTCCACCCCTTACTTCCCCCGCACCTGGACGTCCGGACCGGAAAACTCACCCTATATGGCTGACCTGCAGTTAAGTCCTAGGTCCGGTGGCGGAATCTCCTCGGCGGGAGCCACAGCTGGCAGGATCACGACGCAGTAGCGAATCCACCGCGCGACGCCCGGACAGGCCACCAGCTCAGCGTTCGGAGAGGCAACTCGTGACGCTGCATCTATTCGGACATCTTCCACTGGAGTTACGAGATGGTGGCGACGGTCTCGGTGCGTGCGCTTGAGAGATCCGTGCAGCCGGTTCCATCTGGACTGTTGTCGCGTCGACCACGGATGCGGCCCCTTCCTCGATCCGTGCCGACACGGCGCGGATCGACGCCGCCCGCACCGTTCGGTACCGGTCCCCACGAGGGGAGGGACCGGTACCGAACGGTGCGGAGTGTGGAGGGGGCGCAGTCCGGTATGCGGTTGGCTGAAGCGGGCAGCGACGCCATGGGGGTGGCGGAATTCGGACACACGACCCCTTCGTCCCGAACTCGATCAGGCCCTTCGTGACACTGCACCGGCGCCTGGTCCGCGACTACGGACACCGCCCGGCCTCTTCCGCCTCCCGCGTCTACGGGGCGATGACCCACACCATGACCCGCCGGCTCACCGGCACGAACACCTCCACCTGGCGCGACCCGCAGGCGGTCACGTCATGAACATCCAGCCCCTGCCCGACGCGCTCGACATCCAGGAGGAAGCCGCCCGCGCCCTGGCCGACGACTTCCGCGCCCAGATCACGGAACTGCAGAACCGGCTGCGGGAGGCCGAGACCCAGATAGAACACCTGGTGATCGCCCTGAAGACCGTCACCGCCCTCACCGAACGGCTCTCCGTCCACCCGCTGCCCGAGCACCCGGACCATCCCCGCATCCTCGCTGTCTTCAACAAGGCCGCCGGCCCTCTACGAGCCCGTGACGTCTGCGAAGCCCTTGACCACGAACTGCTGCCGAAGAACATCGAAGGCACCCGCGCCAAGCTGAAACGCCTCGTCAAGCTCGACGTCCTCACCGAGGTCGACACCGGCAGCTTCACCAGGAAGCGGTAGCCGCCCGAAGCTGACTGGACGATCTTATGAGTGCCGGTCGTCCGGGGTGAGGGGATGGCTGAAACAGGGGGCACGGCTGGGGGTTCCCGGCTCTGAACGGACCGGGGCGTGCCGCTGTGACAGGTGTGACCCCATGTTTCAGTTCCTCCCGCCGGGCGTCCCGTGGCCGTGAGGTTCAGGCGTAGCCGCTGCATCGGTGGAGTACGGAGATCGTTCGGAGCGGATGCTTGATTCGCCCATGTGGAGAATGTAGTTTCCACTTAGCGAGAGCGTTAATTCGGCTTGGCGCGGGACGGCACTCGCTGAGCTGGTGCGGGTGCCTCGTTGGGGCGTTGAGCTCAAGGATCCCGGGCTGTGACGGCGTTCCGACGACCCTCAAGGCGGCCAGGGTGCTGCCCGCGTCAGACGGAAGGGACCGACATGCAGCGGGACGACATGATCCTGATCAGCGTGGACGACCACATCATCGAGCCGCCGGACATCTTCGTGAACCACCTGCCGAAGCGCTACCAGGACGGCGCACCGCGGCTCGTCCACCGGGAGGACGGCAGCGACGTGTGGCAGTTCCGCGACAACACCGTCGGAAATGCCGCGCTCAACGCTGTGGCCGGGCGGCCCAAGGAGGAATACGGCCTGGATCCGCAGGGCATGGACGAGATCAGGCCCGGCTGCTACGACGTGCACGAACGGATCAAGGACATGAACGCGGGCGGGGTCCTCGCTCAGATGAACTTCCCGTCCTTCCCGGGCTTCTCGGCCAGGATGTTCGCCACCGAGGACTCGGACTTCTCGCTTGCCCTGGTCCGGGCCTACAACGACTGGCACATCGACGAGTGGTGTGCCGCTTACCCCGGGCGGTTCATCCCGATGGCGCTCCCCGCCATCTGGGACGCTGAACTGTGCGCGGCGGAGGTCCGGCGAGTCGCTGCCAAGGGCTGTCACTCGCTGACGTTCACCGAGAACCCTGCCGCCCTCGGCTACCCCAGCTTCCACAGCGACTACTGGAACCCGCTGTGGCGGGCGCTGTCCGACACGGACACCGTCATGTCGGTACACATCGGCTCCTCCGGCCGCCTCGCCATTCCGGCCGTCGACTCACCGCCCGACGTCATGATCACGCTCCAACCGGTGAACCTCGTCTCGGCCGCGGCCGACCTGCTGTGGTCCCGCCCGGTCAAGGACTTCCCCAACTTGAAGATCGCTCTGTCCGAGGGCGGTACGGGCTGGATCCCGTACTTCCTGGAGCGGGTGGACCGGACCTTCGAGATGCACCGGACTTGGACCCTGCAGGACTTCGGCGGAAAGCTGCCCTCGGAGGTCTTCCGGGAGCACTTCCTCACCTGCTTCATCAGCGATTCGCTGGGGGTGAGGCTCCGGCACGACATCGGCATCGACAACATCGCCTGGGAGGGCGACTACCCGCACAGCGACTCCATGTGGCCGGACGCACCGGAGCAACTCCACGGAGTGCTGGAAAGCCACTCCGTCCCGGACTCGGACATTGCGAAAATGACGCACGCGAACGCGATGCGCTGGTACTCCTTCGACCCCTTTGCACACATCCCGCGCGAACAGGCCACGGTTGGCGCGCTGCGTAAGGCGGCCGAGGGGCACGACGTCAGCATCCGCCCCCGCAGCCGGCAGCTGAAAGAGCCCGTCGACAAGCTGGAGGCCTTCCGCACTCGGGCACGTGCGGCGGTAGCTGCGGCCCAGTAGTCCCCCATTGGGGCGTGGGGGATTCCTGAAACAGGGGGGTGTCACGGCTGGTCACAGCATGTTCGTCGAGATCACGGTGATCACCGTGACGCTGTGACCGCTGTGACACCCCCCTGTTTCAGCGCTCTGGGCAGAGAACCGTCCGCCTTTGGGCACCAGTACCCCAGCTATTGATCGTGATCTTGCTGGCTGTGATGGGGTGCTTCGGCTGCCGGTGGGCGCTCGGTTGGCCGATCCTGTGCTCCGTCATTGATACCGGTGAGGGCCGTCGGACCGGGGCGGCACTCACCGGAGCCATCGATCACATGGGGAGCGAGAGCAGCCGGACCTCTCCAGTAGGCCAATGAGCATCGCGCAGTGGCGTCCACATGGTCCGCAGCGGCATGATCACGGATCCCTCGGGTTGTTCGACGTGGACGTCCTGCTCAAGCGTTCGCCAGCCGAGTCGCTGGTAGAGCGGGACGAGGGGCGATCGGCAGAAGAGGAGCCCGTGCTGCGGCCCCATCGTCCGTGCGTGGTCGAGGGCTGCCGATACGACCAACCGCGCCAGTCCGTGCCCCCGCAAGCCGGGAGCGACAGCCACCCCGCCGACGCCCACCACCTGTGTGCCGACCCCGCCGATCGATATGGGTAGCCGCAGCAGACCGGCGTGTGCGACGAGGCGGCCCTGCTGCCTGATGCCGAAATGATCTTCCTTGGGCAGCCACGTCAATCCGGCGTCTGCGACACCGAAGGGATCGGCACTGTCGCCGAGGATTTCGATCTGCTCGGTCTTCGTGTACTCCGTGAGTCGCACCACGGTTGGCGGTGCGGAAGAGAGGCGGTCTGTCATCTCGCCATGATCCTGTTTGCGTCGGATCCTGGGCAACTGACGCACTCGGAGCGGCCAACAGAGGTGCTCGCTCGCGCCGGCGGGGGCCGGTGCTGCTCGGCGACCGTCCAGCACTTCTTGCGCGGAGGGTGCCGGATCGGAGAGTGGTAAAGGCGAAATTGATCAGCGACAGCTGAGGTGCTGTAGCTCGCCCTACTGGGCGAACCCCAACGCGTCATCGAGGGACCACACCTGCCAACTCATGCCGAAAAGCGCTACGGCGGAGACCAGGGCCATCATGAGATTCTGCCCCTGCTCGGCCCAGTCGTGGATCATCAGCACCAGGTAGATCAGATTGAGCACGAGCCCGCCGACGAGGGCGATCGGCGTGAGGAAGCCGACGATGAGACCCAGGCCGAGGGCCAGTTCCGCGTAGGCGACCACGTACGCCATAAGCCGAGGCCGCGGTCTGACCAGGTGGTCGAAGCCGAGCCGTACGAGGGGCCATCGGTGCTTGGCTGCGATTCCTCCGGCCCACGCGATGCCACCTCCCGTGAACCAGTCCTTCTTGTCCTTGTGGCGCCAACTCTCCAACCACCACAGGCCAAGGCCTATGCGGAGGACCGCGAACCATTCGGCACCACTGAGCCACACCGTCTGCATCCCCTGGTCCCCTTCTGGCGCGGATCTGATGGATCGTCAGTTCAGCCGACATCGTTCCGGAGTGCAAGAGGGCGGAGTGCTGCTCGCTCTTGCTGTTGCACGGGTAGCCCCCTAGCCTGAATCTGATGGAGCGTCAGATCAGGGTCAGGGAATCGACGGGCAGCAGGGGGTAAGTCGTGGTCAGCACCGAGAGCGGCACCAGGGATCTGCCCAAGGTCATCAGCGTGGACGATCACGTGATCGAGCCCGCACACCTCTTCGAGACATGGCTCCCGAGCAAGTACCGGGACCAGGGGCCGAAGCCCTTCACCGCCGGAATCGGTGATCTCCAGTACATCGGCGGGAAGTACCGGTTCACCACGGACCCGAACGGCCAGGTCACCGATTGGTGGAGGTATGAAGGCGAGGTCTTCCCGTACAAGCGGATCATCGCCGCTGTCGGTTTCTCCCGGGATGAGATGACCCTCGACGGCATCACGCGTGAGCAGATGCGCCGTGGCTGCTGGGACCCGAAAGCCCGCCTGGAGGACATGGACCTCAATCACGTGGAGGCCTCACTCTGCTTCCCGACGTTCCCTCGGTTCTGCGGTCAGACCTTCGCGGAGGCCAAGGACAAGGAGGTCGCGCTCGCGTGCGTCCGTGCCTACAACGACTGGATGGTTGAGGAGTGGTGCGGGGACAGCGGAGGGCGACTGATTCCGCTGTGCCTCATCCCCCTGTGGGACGTCGACCTGGCGGTCACGGAGATCCGGCGCAACGCGGCCCGCGGCGTACGAGCGGTGACCTTCAGCGAGATCCCGACGTACCTGGGGTTGCCGTCGATCCATTCCGGCTACTGGGACCCGTTCTTCGCGGCGTGCGAGGAGACCGGGACCGTGGTCAACATGCACATCGGATCGTCGTCACAGATGCCGGCGGCGTCCCCGGACGCGCCGCCCGCCGTTCAGGCCTCCCTGAGCTTCAACAACGCGATGGCGTCGATGATGGACTTCCTCTTCTCCGGGGTCCTGGTGAAGTTCCCGAGGCTGAAGCTCGCGTACAGCGAGGGGCAGATGGGCTGGATTCCGTACGCCCTGGAGCGCGCGGACGACGTCTGGCGGGAACACCGGGCCTGGGGCGGGGTCAGGGATCTGATCCCGGAGCCGCCCTCGACGTACTACTACCGACAGATCTTCTGCTGCTTCTTCCGCGACAGGCACGGCATCGAGGCCATCGAGACCGTGGGCGTGAACAACGCGACCTTCGAGACCGACTACCCGCACGTCGACTCGACGTGGCCGGACACGAAGCGGGTGGCGGCGGAGCACGTGGCCGGTCTCCCCGATGACGTGACGTACAAGCTGCTGCGAGGAAACGCCATCCGGATGCTGGAGCTGTCCTTTGACCAGGGGGATTCGGCGTAGAGGACGCCGGCGGATACGGCCGATTCGGGGAATGGCTCGGCGGGCACTCAAGTCATGAAGGTCCCTGGGTTCCGGGCCGGCTCGCCGTCCCGCTCCCGGGGAGAGCTCTCTTGTGACTGGAGCGCATATGAAGGTCTCCATCGACCGTGACCTCTGCTACGGCTCCGGTGAATGCGTTCACCGGGTCCCGTCCGTCTTCACCTTCGTAGACCCCGGATATGGGGCCGTCCTGCCGGGCCGCGAGGATACCGACGACGACCCACTCATCCGTGAAGCGGCCGAGAAGTGCCCATCCCAAGCCATCACCATTGCCGAGTAGCGCAGCGTCCAGACGAAGGAGCCCGCAGGGGGCGCGCTACGGTTCGTTCGGACCCGGCGGAGAGGCAAGCGGATGACCAACCCCATTTCAGAGGCCCTGATCGCGCTTGGCCGGGGGTACGTCCGCGATGCTCCCGGCACGTTCGGCAAGGCCCTCCTGGCGGAGAGGTACCTCAACGCTCACCTGCGGGATCATCCTCGAAGGCGCGTCGTCCAAGCTCGGTTCGGTGCCCGCTTCGCGGTCGACACCCAGGACCTCATTCAGCGGTACATCTACATGTTCGGGGTGTGGGAGCCGCACATGACGCGATGGCTTCAGAATCGGCTGAGGCCTGGTGACGTTCTCGTCGACGTCGGTTCCAACATCGGCTACGTCAGCGTTCTCGGGTCCCGGCTCGTCGGGAGCACGGGCCGTGTGGTGTCCATCGAGGCGTCTCCCGTGTTCCACCGCAGGGTGCTGCAGCACCGGCAGCTCAACGGGTGCGACAACATCCGCGCGGTGAACGCTGCCGTCTCCGACAGCCGGAAGACGCTGACCTTCGTGCTCGCCAGCTCCAACAACATGGGGGCGAACAGCATCGTCCCGTACGACGGGCCGGCCGAGTCCGTCTTCGAGATGGAAGCGTGTCCGCTGCCTGAACTCCTGGACCCGGAGGAGATCGCCAACGCTCGGGTCATCAAGATCGATGTCGAAGGGGCGGAGGGCGGAGTCATCCGAGGCCTGGCCCCCATGCTCGACAAGCTGCGGCCGGACGCGGAGATCACGGTGGAGGTCACCCCGGAGCGCATGGCCCAACTGGGCGACTCCGCCGATGAGTTGCTCAAGACGATGAGGGATCACGGCTACCACGTCTATCGGCTTGCCAATGACTACGCATCGGGGACCTACCCAGCCGCCGTCCAAGGCGCGCCGGTGGCCCCGGTGCGTTGGCACGGACCGGTTGTCGGCGAGAGTGACCTGATCTTCTCCAGGGTCGACGCCGAGATCCTCCCCTGACACGACGAGGCCCGGCTCCCAACGTGCGAGGAGCCGGGCTGTGGAGGCTCGTCTTGCAGACCGTGGCCTCGATCATGAGATGGTCACCAGCGGATGGGGTCGAGGTCGCCGTCCGCGCACCCGGGACACGGGACCCGGAGTTTGTGGTCGCATGTGCCGCAGCCGAGCGCGGGGCGCTCGTCACCCGCATTCAGCGGACCTACTACAGCGACAATGCCCGACCGGTCGAAACGGCCGACATCGTCGTGCCTGCCGCCCTCTGCGAGATCGTCTACGAAGTGCCGGTCAATCCGTGATCGGGTAGCGCCACTGGAAGTACGCGAGTGCCCGTGATCTGGCCTCCACCACAGCCATGCGCGCGTCGCGTTCGGCAGGGTCGACATGCGAAGCCTGGCCCGTCATCTGCCCCTCCCACTTCCGGTAGAGGAGCCCGACCTCCTGGGAGAACCACCCTCGGCTCACGGAGTTCAGCGCGAGCAGAAGGCCGGTGTCCTCCGAGGCCGGAAGCGCCATCCAGCCGCCGAGGGCGAGCAGGAGATCCCGCCGGACGAAGAGCGTTGCCGGGTGGACCTGGGCGCGGAAAGCATTCGCCTTCCAGTGGTCGAGCACGGCTCCGCGCTCGATCGGGCCGTTGTCGGGGTCGCCCGGGAAGCCGGCGGTTGAGCCGTCAGGCAGGAAGTCCAGGACCCGTGATGTAGCCCACCCGATGGTGCGGTCATCTTCGAGTGCGGCCAGGTCGCGCGCGAGTGAGCCCGGGGCAAGCTGGTCGTCGGCGTCCAGCACCTTGATGTACTCGCCGTCGGCGTGAGCGAGAGCGATGGTCCGGGCAACACCCGGGCCGCCGGGCCGCCCCTGCCGGAAGGTCACGCGCTCGTCGTCAGGCACGTGCGGGGCGACGGCGT
This sequence comes from Streptomyces sp. NBC_01384, assembly GCF_045040035.1. NCBI lineage: Bacteria > Bacillati > Actinomycetota > Actinomycetes > Kitasatosporales > Streptomycetaceae > Streptomyces > Streptomyces sp. NBC_01384. Next base: position 4,826,477 of record NZ_CP109559.1, on the reverse strand, counting down.
CCGTCCTCCCGTCCTCCTGGATCACCCAGTGCCACTCCCAGCCGTCCGGAAGCTTCTGTTCGCACAGCGACTTGTAGGCCTCCGGCAAGAAGTGCGCCGAGGGTCCGTGGACGGCAGTGACGATGATGATGCGCCGGCTCACGGCAGCACTCACCACCTTTCCAGTGGAGTGGTGAAGAGCAGCTCGGTGCGATCACCGGGCAGGACGATGTCGGAGAGATCTACGACGCGGTCACTGACGTCGTAGGAGATCTTCCGGAGCACGAGCACCGCCGTTCCGCGCGGCAGCCCCAGTTCGTCCGCCTCTTCCGGTGTCGGTGGGCGGGCGGTGACGCGTTCTTCGACGCGGTCGAGCTCGATGCCGACGGTGTACAGCTGGTTCTGGGAGCCTCCTGGCCACGGCTCGTTGGTCTCGTCCAGGAGATCGGGGTTCGCCGCGATCATTTCGCGGACGAGATAGGAGGTCACCAGGCTGAATGGCGCGCTCTCGGCGGCGTACCTCGTCCGATAGGTGCGCTCGAGCAGGGCCGTCCCCTTGGGGACGCCCATGACATCCGCGATGTCCTTGTCCGCCGTGACGTCGCGGTATGACGCGTAGAAGACGAGGTCATCCAGCTCAAGGCCGGTGTCGTGCTCAGTGGCCCCCGTCTGCGCCCGCTCCTCCACCGGCTCACGCGCCCGGCCCTTCTCCCACTGATGCCGGAGGTTGGTGCGCCGCGCCATCGTGCGGGACCGGCGGACGAAGTTGCCGCGGCCGTGCTCCTTCTCGATGAGCCCTTCCTCGCGCAGTAGCCGGAGCGCGTCCCGAACGGTCGGCACGCTGCGCCGGTAGTGCTCCGCGAGCTTCGTCTCCGACGGCAGACGGTCACCAGGCTTTCGCTCGCCTTCACGGATGGATCGGCGGAGGTCATCCGCGATCTGCTCGTACGCCTTTGGCACTGGTGCTCACCGATCCGTTATGGAGCCTGACGTGTCAGCAAGCTGACAAGCCGGCAAGCCAACAACTTCAGCCTCAGCGTACGACTCCTAAAGAGGTGTTGATGAGTGGGGGAGGGCTCCGTCGCACGGCGGAGACGGACAAGGGCACCATCACGGCGTATTGGCCCGACCGAATCGTCACCCAGGCCGCGCGGGCTGATGGCTCCTGCCGTCAGTACCAGGGCGCGAAGGCGATGGGCTTGCACCCAGCACCACTTGGGATCACTGAGCCAATCAGAGGCGCTATAGCTTGGCGCCATGGATGAACCTCGGATCAATGTGTACGGCTCGGCGGACGAAGTCACCATCGCGGCCAACGCGAGCGGGCTACGGGCTCTTGCCGAGCGGCTCCTTGGTCTCGCTGATCCTGAACTCCGGGACGGGTATCACGAGCACCTTGAGGGCGGCATCGGCCTGGTGGAAGGCTCGATCAGTCTGATTCTGGCTCGGGACGAGAAGCCGTAGATCTCGTGCGGTGACATGGCGAAGCCCCGGCAGCTCTTTTCGAGGTGCCGGGTCTTCGAATCCGGGGGTGGCGGTGTACGCAAGTTCGCCGCTACGTCAGGAGGGGGGAACAGGAGGGGGGAACAGGAGGGGGAATGGGGGCGGGGGTTGGGTGGTGCCGCGTGGTTCAGCGCCGGAGGGGTGCGTCGGGCTCGCTGGGGGCCTCGGAGGCGTAGAGGGCCGCGAGCTCGGCCGCGATGGCATCGGCGGCGTCAGTGGCATCGGTCGGCGGGCGGTGGCGGCAGCTCGGTGAGGAGCCGTGGGCCTCGGCGCGGATGCGTTGCTTCATCGTGGGGGGCAGGGCCCGGCTGTGGGGACCGGTCCAGGGAGACCCGGGAGAAACGGTCGGCACGGTCATGGGGGCCGCGCTATTGCGCGTCGCCCCGGCCTGCGGTACGGCCGCGGCCGCGGTGGTCGTGATGAATCCGAGCGCCGTGCACAGTGCCATGAAGGCGGTGACGATGGCGGTCCACAGCTTCATGACCTTGTTCTGGGTCATGGCCCCTCACTTTCGGGTCAGGCGATTTGCGTACTTTCCTCATGATGTGTATGTGGGCCGCGAAGTGGTGGACCGACGCCCATGGCGCGTCGATGTTCAGATGAACACCACCCGGATGGGTGCAAGAGGTCTGGAAAGTCCCTGAAAAGTACGAGAGGGCGAGGAAAGTCACTGTGTGCGAAGTGTGATCACCCTGCGACACGACGGTGACCGGAGCCGTCGCGTCCGGCCCTACTGCTCTCCGCCGGACGGGAGTTGGCGGTCGATGCAGGTCACCGATCGATATCGGTCGGTGTGTATAGTCGGGCGCCAGAGGTCCCCTACGTCAAGGAAAGACGAGGTCGCGCGGTGAAGAAGCTTCTCCTGGTCGCACTGGCCGCCATCGGCGGGCTCCTCGTGTACCGCCAGATCCAGGCGGATCGCGCCGAGCAGGATCTGTGGACGGAGGCGACTGACTCCGTGCCCACGGGTTCGTGAGTATCGACACCAGTCTCAGAGCAGACCCCGGCCGTCCTCGCGGTCGGGGTTTTGCGTTCCCGGAGACCGTCCCGGATTCACTGCGGCAAATGAAATGATTGCGATAGTGAATCCGTTGGCCCTCTGGACGGGCGCTTTCGGCCGCTAGTACGGATAGCACGGGTGGCCCCGTGACGGGCGGGGCAGGATGGGCCACGGTCCGGGGCTACGACGAGGGGTGGCGCGTGATGGGGCGGCGCACGGTGGGGTGGCGCGCGGCGTTGTGGCACGGCCGGACGCTGGCGGCCGTGGCAACGCTCCTGTGCGCGGCGGTGGTACTGCCGGGGTTGCCGGTCGCGACCGCCGCGGCATTCACGGCACCGGAGACCAGTACGGCAGCCAAGACCAGTACGGGTACTACGGGTACAACGGGCACCGGTACGAGTACGCCGAAGCCGTACGCCTTCGCCAAGGACGCCACGACCGTCGAAGGCACCACGGACACCACGAACGCCGTACGGCTGGCGCCCGGCCGGACCTACCGGAGCTCCCTCGGCCGGGACGGCAAGCTCTACTACCGCCTCGAACTCGACGCCACGTCCAATGCGTACGTCTCCGCCACCGCCGTCCCCAGGCCGGGCACCACGGTCTCCTACGCGGACGGCGTCAAGGTCTCCGTCCAGGACGGCAACAGCAGCCGCTGCTCCTCCACCGCGACCGCTTACTTCGGCGCCTCCCAGAGCCCGCACCCCATCGCCGCCTGGGCGTCCCGCGAGATCGGCCCCAACAAGTACGCCTGCCAGGCGGCCGGGACGTACTACGTGGTCGTCGAGCGCAGCGCGGCGTCCGCCTCCTCGTCCTCCCCGTCCTCCTCGGCCTCCCCGTCCTCCGCCGCCTCCCCCGATGATTGGGACCTCGAACTGAGCTATGTGTCGGAACCCCGGCTGAAGAAGGCGGGGTCGACGAGTGCTCCCGAGATCTGGAACTCCGCCTCGCCCGACGCCCTCCAGGGAGACGCGCGGCCCCGCACGGGCGGCACGGGGTTCACCACGGCCGGCACCCTCGGACAGGGGGTCTGGAAGGACGGGATCAGCCCTGGGCAGACGCTTTTCTACAAGGTGCCGGTCGGCTGGGGACAGCAGTTCTACGCCACCGCGGAACTCGGCAGTTCGAGTGGCGGCGACGGATTCGTGGGCACGGCCCTGGTCATGTCCCTCTACAACCCCGTACGCGGATTCGTCGACGACGTGAACTTTGGATACGACGGCAGCCAGCGGACGGCCGCGCTGAACCCGCTGCCGCCCGTCGCGTACGACAACCGCTACGCCCCGAGCGACCGGATCGGCGCCATGCGGTTCGCGGGTTCGTACTACCTGGTGGTGCATCTCGCGACGCAGGTCGCCGACAGGTTCGGCGACGGGCCGTTCGGGCTGACGCTGCGTGTACGGGTGGCCGGCGCCGCGCAGGCCGGCCCGGCGTACGCGGGGCGGGCCGAACCCCGGGACGTGTTCGACGCCGCGGCCGCAGACTCCGAGGAGACGTCCGGCGCAACGGTGGGAACCGGCAATACCGGCGATGGCGGGAGCGGCGACGGCACCACCATGAAGCTGGTGGCCGTGGGCGGCATCGGCACCGGGACCGTCCTGGTGCTGGCGCTCGCGGTGTGGACGGCGGTTGCGCGGCGCCGGGCACGGGTGGGTGTGGAGGAAGCGGTGACGGCTACGACGACGGTCTCGAGTCCGCCGCGGGGCTGGTAGGCGGCCGACGCGGTTGACGCGGGTTCAGACCCGGGTTCAGACCCGGGTTCAGATTTGGGTCAGCGCCCAGAAGCCCACCGCGAAACAGGCCAGAGCGAGCAGCAGGACCGGGACGGCCACCTTCGCGGGCGGTCCCGGACGGGGCTGCGCGCGCCGGGTGCGGTGGGTGCGGTGGGCGGGCCGGGCGGGGGAGGGCACCTGCGTGGTCGTGTGGCCGACAGGCGGGGCGTGGGCGGGGGCCGGTGCCGGCAGCGCTACCGAGGTGGGGGGAGTGGGCGGCTGCTCCGGCTGGTGCCACACCCGCTGTGCCTGTACCGGGGGGTGTGCCTGGGGCTGTGGCAGTGGCTGTGCGTGGGGGGTGGTCGCCCGGGGTGGCGGCAGATGGAAGCTGCCCGTGTCCGACATCGTGGACGGCCGTGGTGATACGGCGTCGGGGACGAGGTGCGGTGGTACGCCACCGGGCGCGGGCTCGTGCTGTGCGCCGCCGGGGACGGGCTCCGGTCGTACGCCATCCGGGCCGGGCTTCGCGCGTACGCCCCCGGAGACGGACCCCGGCCATGCCTCCCCGGAGACGGGCCCCTGCGGCAGCGCCCCGGATTCGTGACGCCCTGGCCCGGGCGCATCACCAAATCCAGAGCCGGAGCCCGAAACCGAACCCGCGGCGGAGCCCGAAACCGAACCCGAGCCCGAAACCGAACCCGAGCCCGAAACCGGGCCGGAAACCGAACCCGGGCCGGAGACAGCTTCCGGCCACGAAGGCGTGTGTTCCGTACCGTCCGGTGCTGCCGCGGCTCTGAGCGGACCCTGCGGACCGAAGCCCGGGGGAAGCGGGCCGACTTGGTCGAAGACCTCGACCAGTTCGTCGTCGGGGCCCGGCTCGGGCAGCAGCTCGGCGGCCGAGGCCAGCGCCTTGCGCACCCCCGTCGCGGTGCGGAACCGCGCCTGCGGGTCCGGCTGCAGCAGCGTGGCCACGACCTGCCACAGCGGCTCGGGTATGCCCTGGGGCGCGGGCGGCGTGCCGTTCTCCGCGAAGTACTCGATCAGGGCCTTGGCATCGGGCCTGGCCCCCTCCAGCAGATAGAGGGCGACCAGTCCCACGGCGAACAGATCGGCGGGGAAGTCGGGTTCGGCGCCCATCATCTGCTCGGGCGCGAAGTAACCGGGCGTCCCCACCACGTAGTTGGTCTCCGTCAGCCGGGGCTCGCCCAGCCGCATCGCGATGCCGAAGTCGGACAGCCGCAGCCGTGGCAGGCCCGTGCCGGTCGCCTCGAGCAGGATGTTGGCGGGCTTGATGTCACGGTGCACGACCCCCTCCGCGTGCACCGCGGCAACCCCCGCCAGAAGCTGGTCGAGCAGGGTGCAGACGAACGAGGGAGGCAGCGGGCCATAGTCGTTGACCAGGTGGACCAGTGAGCCCCCGGCCACCAGATCCATGGTGAACAGGACCTTGTCGTCGTCGGCGGCCCAGCTGGCGGGCGCGACCACATGAGGGTGATCGATCCGCAGCGCCTGCTCCCGCACGAAGCGCAGCAGCGCGTGCGCGTCGCTCTGCTGGAGCACCTTGGCGGCCACATACCGGCGCCGCCGCTGGTCCCAGGCGCGCCAGACGGCACCGACTCCCCCACGGCCGATCGGGTCGACCAGTTCGTACCGTCCGGCGAAGACCTCACCCATGGTCGTGCGTCGCTCCCCTTCGGCAGTCGGTCCGGCGCGGCCTCCGCGAGGTGCCAGGCGGCCCGAGGCGCGGCGCCGGCCGGTTTCCTGAGCCCCCGGCGCCGGGCGTGCGGTGTGGCAGGGCCGCCGGCTCAGCTCTGGTGCGACTGGTAGTGCGCGACCGCGTCGGAGGTGCGGCCGGCGCCGTACACCCGGAGGAACTCTGCCAGTTCCGGGTGGGTCGGGGCGAGGGTGTCGGCCGCCTCGATGATGTCTCCCGCGGCTGCCACGGAGCGCAGCAGCGACTGGATCTCGCGGACGACCCGCTTGACCGTGGGCGCACCCGAACTGCTCGTCGACTGCGTGGTGTTGCTGAGCACGGAGCCTCCCTGTGACTTCTTGATCTCGTCCATGCGCTCGGTCGCCTCGGCGGCGCTGACGCTGCCGTCCGCGACCTGCCCCGCCAGGTCCTGCAGCAGCTGCACGCGCTGGACCACCGCGGGGTTGCCGATCTTGGCTCGCTGACCGCTCATCAGCTGCGACAGCATGGGCGCGGACAGGCCCAGCACCCCGGCAAGACGCGCCTGGTTGAGGCCCAGATCGTCGATGAGCCTACGGAAGAGCGCCCCCAGTGGCTCCCCGTACCAGTTCCGCTGCAGCTCCTGGGCTCTCGTGGTTGCTTCCTGCTGTGCGGCGTCCATTGCGTCTCCCCATCGCTTCCCCAAATACCGCGGTTCGCTGTAGCGAACCACGTCGAGCATCTTACGGAGAGTGGTCGTCCACGGGGACCCCCAATCTTTTTGCGAGATCCCGGGGGTGACCCGGTACTCTGGTCTGCGGCGCCCGCCGGTAGCCGAGTCTTCCGGCCGGACGCTCCTCTTCCGGGGCCTTAGCTCAGTTGGTAGAGCGCTGTCTTTGCATGGCAGATGTCAGGGGTTCGACTCCCCTAGGCTCCACACCTCGGACCGGTCAGACGTCCCTCGCGGCGGCTGGCCGGTTCTTGTTTTTCGGTGACCTGGGCCACACGTCAGGCTTCGCAGGCGTTGCAGTTGTTTGCGCAAACGTCTGAGATGGGTGGGGGTGTGGGTGCCGCCGTGCCGGTGGCCGACGGGACGCGGGAGTGGCGCGCGTCGGTACGGGAGCCTTGCGTGAGCTGCCGCAAGCAGAGATGGGTAACCAGGGCAATGCGCACGGTGAAGAGAGTCTGTGCGGATGTTGTGCGCATCGACCGTTGCAAACGTCATCGTGACGGAGGGTGTAAATCGGCGGCCCGCTTCCGCGACGCGCGCGTGGCCCCGTAGCCCCGTTGCTCAGTGCCGCCGGTTCCAGATGGTTCCAGGCGGTTCCACGTGAAACATCGCCGTGGGGCGGGAGACACTCAAGCCTCCCGCCCCACGGCGATGTTGATACTGCTTCCGGGCTCAGCGGCGGTCGTCGCGATCCGTCGCTTCCTCCTCGGCCTGCTTGGCCTGGACCTCGGGGTCCAGGTCGGACTGGCCGCTGCCGTCGACCGACGTCAGCCGGCCCGGCTCGGGCACCTCCGTCGCGGCGGGAGGTTCGACCAGCCAGTCGGGGTTGGCCTGCTTGTCCCACCACTTCCAGGCGGCGAAGGCACCGCCCGCCAGGATGCCCAGAACGGCCAGCCGCTTGGCGAGACGGCCGGCCTTCGCCCGCCGCTGCTGCCTGCGGGCCAGCTTCTGGATCTCCTTGGGCGAGACCTGTCCACGCAGCGCGGCCAGCGCCGCCACACCACGCGATGCGGCTTCCTCCCGTACGGGCTGGGACGCCGCCACGGCCTGTTCGATCTTCGGCTTGGTGTAGTCGGCGGCCTGAAGAGCCGCCTGGCGGGTACGGACGGCGGCCGTGTGGGCGGCCTGGTCGACCTTCGGCGGCACATGCGTACGGGCCTGCTCCAGGCGCGGCGCGAGATGGGCGTCGTACTGGACGCGGGCCTGTTCGGCGGCCAGCGACACCTTGGGCGCGAGCCGTACGCGTGCCTCGTTCGCGTAGTACGAGGCCCGGTCCTTGGCCGTGTCGGCGTAAGGCGCCACCACTTCCGCGGCGTGCAGCACGCTGTCCTTCGCCGAGCCGGTCGCGGCGCGCACGCTGTCAATGCGGGTCACGGGTTTTCCTCCTCCTCGGTGGCGTACTTCGGCGTTCGGGTACCCCAAATAAGGCACAGTTCACCTTTCCGCCCTCTTTGAGATCATGCCCCCCGAGAGACCGCGAGGCATGCGAGATAGGGCATACGGGGCAACAGGAGCTTGTCGCCGACAATGCCACGGATCGTCGCTTCGCGCCCTGCTCACGGGAGGACTCGACCGGATTTCTGCAAGCACGACGCCGGGATATTCGCTCAGAGGTGGTGGCCGGGCGACGGGCGGCCCGGTCCGTGCGAGGATCGGGGAGTCAAAAGAAGGCAACGGAAGGCAGATCGTGGCTGAGCAGCTTTACGCCACCCTGAAGACCAACCAAGGCGACATCGAAGTCCGGCTCCTGCCGAACCACGCGCCCAAGACGGTCCGGAACTTCGTCGAGCTCGCCAAGGGCGAGCGTGAGTGGACCAACCCGGCCACCGGGGCGAAGTCCACCGACAACCTCTACGACGGCACGGTCTTCCACCGGGTGATCAGCGGATTCATGATCCAGGGCGGTGACCCGCTGGGCAACGGCACCGGTGGCCCTGGCTACCAGTTCGAGGACGAGTTCCACCCGGAGCTCGCCTTCGACAAGCCGTACCTGCTGGCCATGGCCAACGCCGGCCCGGGCACCAACGGCTCGCAGTTCTTCATCACCGTCTCCCCGACGGCCTGGCTGACCCGCAAGCACACCATCTTCGGCGAGGTCACCGACGCGGCCAGCCAGAAGGTCGTGGACGCCATCGCGGGCACCCGGACCAACCCGCGCACCGACCGACCGGTCAACGACGTCGTCATCGAGTCGGTCGTCGTCGAGACCCGCGAGGGCTGAGCCCGCAGGGCTCGCACCGCTGAGTCCTGAGGCTCCCGCAGGGAACCAAACGCCCCGCTCATCCGTAAGGATGGGCGGGGCGGTGCATTGCGTACGACCGATCGAGGGGATCCCATGGACCAGGCGCCAGGCAGCCCGCAGGGCCCGCAGGACCAGGGTCATCAGGACGCTCAGGCCCTGCCCACCTGCTACCGGCATCCGGATCGCGAGACCGGCGTGCGCTGCACCCGCTGCGAGCGCCCCATCTGCCCCGAGTGCATGATCAGCGCCTCCGTGGGCTTCCAGTGCCCCGAATGCGTCCGCGGCGGCTCCGGTACGGGACACGCGCCGACGGCCTCCCAGCCCCGCACCCTCGCGGGCGGCACCGTCACCGCGGACCCCCGGCTCGTCACCAAGATCCTGATCGGGATCAACCTCGCGGTGTTCCTGGTCCAGCTGTCGGTGGGCGACCGCTTCACCGACCGCTTCGACCTCATCGGCCGCGCGTACGTGCCGCTCCTCGGCTCGGTCCAGGGCATCGCGGACGGCCAGTGGTACCGGATGCTGACGGCGATGTTCCTGCACGGCAGCTATATCCACATCATGTTCAACATGCTGAGCCTGTGGTGGATCGGCGGCCCCCTGGAAGCGGCCCTCGGCCGCGCCCGCTATCTCACCCTGTACTTCGTCTCGGGCCTCGCCGGCAGCGCGCTCAGCTACTTCCTCGCCGCCCCGAACCAGCCCTCGCTCGGCGCCTCCGGCGCGATCTTCGGCCTCTTCGGCGCGACCGCCATCCTGATGCGCCGGCTCAACTACGACATGCGCCCCGTCATCGCCCTGCTGGTGATCAACCTGATCTTCACCTTCAACCCTGGATTCAACATCGCCTGGCAGGCCCATATCGGCGGCCTCGTCGGCGGTGTCGTCGTCGGCTACGCGATGGTTCACGCCCCGCGTGAGCGGCGGGCCCTGATCCAGTACGGGGTGTCTGCCGTGGTCCTGGCCGCGGTCGTCGTCGCGACGCTGGTCAGGACGGCTCAGCTCACCTGAGGTACCCCTCGGCTCACCTGTGGAGTGGCTCGGCTCACCCGACGAACAGGTGTTGTCCACAGATCGTGGCGGATCTTGTGCACGCTGTGTGGGAACAGCTGTGCCCCCTGTCGCTGACCCGAGTTTTCCCAGGTCGGACAGGGGGCGAACAGACTTGTGGATCTCGGTGGGCCAGTCATATCGGCGTCAACCCTTGGCTGAGTTATCCACAGATCGTCGTTCTTTTTCCACCTGTGTGGACAATCCTGTGGATAACTCGGGTGACTCAGTGGACAGCCCTGGGGAGAGCTACCTCCGAGGCGCTACTTCCACTGCGTGGAGACGCCGAATCCCGCCGCGATGAAGCCGAAGCCGACCACGATGTTCCAGTTGCCGAGCGCGTCGATCGGCAGTGAGCCGTCCGTCACGTAGAAGACGACGATCCAGGCGAGGCCGATGAGGAACATGGCCAGCATGACCGGTGCGACCCAGCCGCGGCTGGTCAACTTGATGGCGGTCGCCTGCTTCGCCGCGGGCGGCGTGTAGTCGGCCTTCTTGCGGATACGTGACTTCGGCACGAGGGTCTCTCCTGTCGATGCGCTGCGTGGCCGCGCAGGGAACTGGGGGCGGGCTCCGGGGCAGCGTACAAGGGGACACTGAATGCTCCCCCGGGCGTCCGTTAGCGTAGTGCTTCCGCGGCGCCGAAGGAGATAAGGGTACGTTGAGCAATTCTGCCGACTCCCCCGGGACGGGTTCCAGTCCTGCCGATACGCGCCGTTTCCGGCCCGTACGCGTCCTCACCGTGGCCGTCTTCGCGCTCGCCGGGCTGATTTTCTTCACCAGCTTCAACACGGCCAAGGGCACCAATATCCGCACAGACGCGTCCTTGCTGAAGCTCTCGGACCTCATTCAGGAGCGCAGCCACAAAAACGCTTCGCTGGACGAGTCCAACGGTGCCCTGCGCGACCAGGTCGACGCCCTCGCCGGGCGGGAGAACGGCGGTAGCGAGGCCGAGACCGCCAAGGTGGCCGCGCTGGAGAAGAACGCCGGCACCCAGAAGCTCAAGGGCAAGGCCGTCACGGTCACCCTCAACGACGCCCCGCCGAACGCCACGGCCAAGCTGCCCGGCTACCCCGAGCCGCAGCCCGACTACCTGGTCATCCACCAGCAGGACCTGCAGGCCGTGGTGAACGCCCTGTGGCTGGGCGGCGCCGAGGGCATCAAGGTGATGGACCAGCGGCTGATCGCCACGAGCGCCGTGCGCTGCGTCGGCAACACCCTGATCCTCCAGGGCCGGGTCTACTCACCGCCGTACAAGATCACCGCGATCGGTGACCCCCAGAAGCTCCAGAAGGCCCTTGCCGACTCTCCGGCGATCCAGAACTACATGGTGTACGTCAACGTCTACGGGCTCGGCTGGAAAGTCGAGGAGAACGGGACGGTGACTCTTCCCGGCTACTCGGGCACAGTGGATCTCCACTACGCAAAACCTGTGGAGTAGTGGCTGGAGCAGCTGCCGCTGGGGGTCCTGTGTCGGTGCGAGTGCTCGTCCGGACGTTGAGCGAACTGTGCGTCACCATCGGCACGCTGATCGTGCTCTTCGTGGTCTACGTCCTGTTCTGGACGGGGGTGAAGGCCGACAGCGAGATGAACCACCAGATCGACCAGCTCCAGAAGCAGTGGTCGAAGGGGTCGGTCGCACAGCGGTCGAAGGCGCCCACGGCCGCCCCGGCCGCCGGGAGTCCGAAGACGCCGACGGCCACCGAGAGCCCGAAGGCGCCCGGCCCCTACGCGTACGGCAAGCCCTTCGCGGTGATGTACATCCCGCGTCTTGGTTTCACGTGGAACAAGCCCGTGCTCGAAGGCACCGGCACGGACGTCCTGAAGAAGGGGCTCGGGCACTACCGGGGGACGGCTCAGCTCGGGCAGGTGGGGAACTTCGCCGTCGCGGGTCACCGTCGTACGTACGGCGACCCGTTCAAGGACTTTCCCGAGCTGCGTCGCGGCGATGCGGTGGTGCTGACCGACGGGACGACCTGGTTCACGTATCGGATCGACAAAGGCCCCTACAAAACACTGCCCACGGACATTGAGGTGATCGATCCTGTGCCACGTACGTCCGGGTACACGACTCCGGGCCGCTATCTCACGCTGACCACGTGCGAGCCGGAGTGGGGGCACAGTCATCGGCTGATCGTCTGGGCACACCTTGACTCCACACAGCCTGTGGAGGCTGGGAAACCGGGGGCGCTACGCCGTTAGTCTGGTCTCGTACGGCGTGGGTCGGGTGGTGTAGGGCGTGGCTCTGGTGCCGTGGTGCGACGGAAGGGACGGCATGTACGGCTTCATCTGGCGGCATTTGCCGGGGAACGCATGGGTCAAGGCGCTGATCTCACTCGTGCTCATCCTCGCGGTGGTCTACGTGCTCTTCCAGTACGTCTTCCCGTGGGCCGAACCGCTGCTCCCCTTCAACGATGTGACGGTGAACAACCAGTGAGCTCGCGGATTCTCGTCGTGGACAACTACGACAGCTTCGTCTTCAACCTGGTCCAGTACCTGTACCAGCTGGGCGCCGAGTGCGAGGTGCTGCGCAACGACGAGGTGTCGACCGCGCACGCCCAGGACGGCTTTGACGGCGTGCTGCTGTCGCCCGGCCCCGGCGCTCCCGAGCAGGCCGGCGTCTGTATCGACATGGTCCGGCACTGCGCGGACACCGGGGTGCCCGTCTTCGGCGTCTGCCTCGGCATGCAGTCGATGCAGGTGGCGTACGGCGGTGTCGTGGACCGCGCGCCCGAGCTGCTGCACGGCAAGACCTCGCTCGTCGAGCACGAGGGCAAGGGCGTCTTCGCGGGGCTTCCGTCGCCCTTCACGGCGACGCGCTACCACTCGCTGGCGGCCGAGCCGGAGACCGTGCCGGCCGAGCTGGAGGTCACCGCCCGTACCCAGGACGGGATCATCATGGGGCTGAGGCACCGTGAACTCCCGGTCGAGGGCGTGCAGTTCCACCCCGAGTCGGTGCTGACCGAGCACGGCCACCGGATGCTCGCCAACTGGCTGGTGGAGTGTGGCGACCAGGGAGCCGTGGCGAGGTCGGCGGGGCTCGCCCCGGTGGTGGGCAGGGCCACGGCGTGACCGCGCTGCGCCCCGAGCGCGAGACCGGCGCCGCCTACGGCGGTGCCGGCGAGGACGGGTCCTCGTACGGGCAGCAGCCGTACGGGGTGCCCGGCGCGTTCGAGGCCGCGGTGGAGCAGCTCGCGGATCCGCTGACCGACCCGCTGACCGATCCGCTGACCGATCCGCTTCCGGGCAGTCGGACCGGCCCCGTTCGGCAGGGTGGCCGGCACGGCCGTCGGCATGCCGCCCCGTCGTCCGCCGATGTACCGCCCGTTGCCGTGCCCGAGCCCGAGGCCCGGCACGAGCAGGAGAGGTCCGGCGGGCACCACCAGTACGCCGAGGACGGCCCCGAGGGGTACGCGCGGGGCTGGCCGGGAGTGCCGCAGGGCACACAGGGCACACAGGGTGCCTACGAGGGCGTACGGCAGCCGTATGCGGAGCCGACGGCCCCGCTGCCCCCCGGGCCCGCGTACGACGAACCCCTGACCCGGCCCTTGCCCATGTACGACGAGCCCGTGGTCGCCCCGGTGGTCGCTGCCCCGCCGCCGGACGACGAGACCGTGGCGCTGCGGGCCTCGGACGTCTCCGCGGCGCGGCGCAGGGCCGCGGAGGTGGCGGCCGGAGCCGCGAGCGAGGGGATACCTGCGCCCGGGGGCCGTGCGGCTCGGCGCAAGGCGGCCCGGCGCAACGGCCACGGGCGCCATGGAGGGCCTCAGGGGCCCCAAGAGCCCCTGGGGCCCCAGGAGTCGGTGGAGTCGGCGGAGAAGCCCGCTGAGGCGCCGCTGAGCCGCATGGAGGCCCGTAGGGCGGTGCGGGCGCGGAAGCCCGGCGCTGCCGTCATCGTGAGCCGGGTGGTCGGCGAGGTGTTCATCACCACCGGCGTCCTGATGCTGCTGTTCGTGACCTACCAGCTGTGGTGGTCGAACGTGCGGGCGCACCAGGAGGCGGGCAGCGCCGCGCATCACCTCCAGCAGGACTGGGCGAGCGGCAAGCGGAGCCCGGGGACGTTCGAGCCGGGACAGGGCTTCGCCATCCTGCACATCCCGAAGCTGGACGTGGTCGCGCCGATCGCGGAGGGCACCAGCAAGACGAACGTGCTCGACCACGGCATGGTGGGCCACTACGGAGAGGGAGCCTTGAAGACGGCGATGCCCGACGCCAAGACGGGCAACTTCGGTCTCGCGGGGCACCGCAACACGCACGGAGAGCCGTTCCGGTACATCAACCGGCTCAAGCCCGGCGACTCCATCGTGGTGGAGACCCAGGACGACTACTTCGTCTACAAGATGACGTCGATCCTGCCGGCGACGTCACCGTCGAACACGAAGGTGCTGGACCCGATCCCCCAGGGCTCCGGTTTCACGGCGCCGGGCCGTTACATCACACTGACCACCTGCACGCCGGAATTCACCAGCAAGTACCGCATGATCGTGTGGGGCAAGATGGTCGAGGAACGCCCGCGCAGCAAGGGCAAGCCGGACGTGCTCGTCGGGTAGGAGCCCCGTCGGGCACGGCACGTGAGACAACCTGAGACAGACCAGACGGGGCAGATGCACAGTGGCAGCGAGGACCGACCACGACGAGCGCGCCGAATCCCAGCCCGAGGCCGATGCCGAAGTGCCCGCGCCGAAGCGCCGTCGTTCCGGCCGGATCGCGATGGCGGTCAGCCTCTTCGGTGAACTCCTCATCACCGTGGGCCTGGTGCTCGGCCTGTTCGTCGTCTACTCGCTGTGGTGGACGAACGTCGTCGCGGACCGCGAGGCGAACAAGCAGGGCGACAAAGTCCGCGACAACTGGGCGCAGGACAAGGGCGGCCCCGGAGCCCTGGACACCAAGGACGGCATCGGCTTCCTGCACGTTCCGTCGATGAAGAACGGCGAGGTCCTGGTCGAGAAGGGCACGTCGACGGACGTGCTGAACGACGGTGTGGCCGGCTACTACACGGACCCCGTCAAGGCGGCCCTGCCGACGACCGGCAAGAACGGCAACTTCACGCTCGCCGCGCACCGCGACGGCCACGGCGCCAAGTTCCACAACATCGACAAGATCGAGAAGGGCGATCCGATCGTCTTCGAGACCAAGGACAACTGGTACGTCTACAAGGTCTTCTCGGTCCTCCCGGAGACCTCGAAGTACAACGTCAAGGTCCTCCAGCCGGTCCCCAAGCAGTCCGGTAAGACGAAGCCGGGCCACTACATCACGCTGACGACCTGCACGCCGGTGTACACGTCGGAGTACCGGTACATCGTGTGGGGGGAGTTGGAACGGGTGGAGAAGGTGGACAGCGACCGGACTCCGCCGAAGGAGCTGAGTTAGCGTGACGAGTTGTCACGCTTAAGATGAGCTGGGCCCGAAGTCGCAACTATTCCTTGCGACTTCGGGCCCTTTCACTGGTGTCTGGTGACGCCTACTGAAGGTCAGACAGCGGAACTCCCGCACTCCACTTCTCCAGGCGGGCACGGTCCACGAGCGTGACGCCGTGGGTCTCCGCGATGGCACGCGCGTCGGGCGTGAATGACGTCGTGGCGACGAAGAGCGCTACGTCGGCCGTGTGCTGGACGTGTGAGGCGCCGAGGAACTTCTGCAGCTCGCCGCTCCACACGGGACGGTATGGCGCGAAGCTCTTACACTGCGCGACGACCGAGCGGCCGTCGGCGGTGCGCGCGGTGACATCCACTCCCCGGTCACCCGGGCCGCCGTGCACGATGACGTCCGCGCAGCCGTCGCGACGCAGCAGGACGGCGATGTGGTGCTCGAACTCCCGCCAGTTCATGGCATCGATGGAGGCCATGATTCCGGTGTAAGGGCGCGGACCACGAGTGCGTTCGAGATCGGTGATGCGGGTGTCGTGGTCGCACAGCCGCTGCTCGATCCGTTGGACATCCTCACGGAGAGAGATGAGTTCCTGACGGTGTTCGCCTGAAGCTTCGATCAGGGCGTTGAACATGGGGACGACGGTCTTGCCGAGGATGTGGGTGATGCGCTGGTCGATGCGGTCGTCGAGGGCGTGGGGCGTGCCGGAGTCCGTGGTGTCGACCGGGTGAGTGCGCGCCAGGTATTCCATGTCGAGGAGGTAGGTGCGGACCTGGCGGGCGACGTCGCTGTCGCGGAGGAGCATTGCGACGTTGAGGACGGCTCGACGCGACCAGAGGGCCAGGCTGGAGCGGGGCTGTGGATAACCACTGCGATAGGAACTCAAGTTGAGTTCCTTAAATTCTTGCAGCTCAGGACCGCGAAGTACCCGCAGACCGTTGGACTCGAGCTCCTGCCTGTGGCGGCTTAGAAGGTTGTTGATCACTGTTTCGGCGACTTCGAAGTACACCGCCACCATCGCCGTCGCCACATGCATACCGTCCGGCAGCAGTGACAGCGCCTTGACTCTGTCGAGCGCTTCCGTCCGCTCCAGCATGCTGCCCCGCAGCGCCTTTGATTCCAGCAGGACTGCTTCGTTGATCACGTTCTGCCCCTTCTGCTTGTGTCGTGGCCGTGTAGGCCGGGGCAGAGCTTCGATTCCCCACCCCATCCCTCTCAACGAGTCGGGAAGTATGAAGATGCGGTCGAATTTCGTACAGAAGGTCGGAACAGTCTGGATTGGGAACGGAACGCGTCGGTTGCTGGAACAGAGGGCCAGACTGGAGCGGGGCTGTGGATGACTCGCCGGATAGAGAGACAACGTGTCCCCCTTAGAGGTCGCGCAGATAGGTGAGGGGCCACGAAGTTTTCGGACAGGGACCCAATAGGGTTGTCCTGAATAGGAAACGAGGAAGAAGCGGCGCCACCCAGTAAGTACTCCCCGGAGTTCCGCGAGAAAGCCTTCGACATGTCCGACGGTACCTTTGGAAACCGGCGCATCCAGGCCCAGCTGGACCGCTGGGGCGTCACCGTCGGCCTGGAACTGGTTCGCCGGCTCATGCGCAAGCTGGGTCTTGAGCCCTGCCGGCCGCGGCCGAAGAGGTTCAGACTTACCCAGGCCGCGGTCGGCCAGGTGCCGGACCTCGGCGGCCGCAACTTCACCGCTGAGGCACCCGGCGAAAAGCTCGTCGGCGACATTACCTACATCGCGACCGGGGAAGGCCGGCTGTACCTCGCAACGGTCATCGACTGCTGCACGAAGGAAGCCATCGGTTAAGCGATGGACGACCACTACCAAACCCCACTGATATCCAGGGCGATCCGCAACGCGGCACGGAACAGCAACCTCTCAGCCGGCGCGATATTTCACTCCGGCCGCGGAAGCAACTACATGCCAGTCGAGTTCGGGAAGACGCTCGACCGGTTCGGGCTCCGCAGATTTTCCGGCCGCACCGGGATCTGTTTCGACAACGCCATGGCCGAATCATTCTTCGGCGCCCTGAAGAACGAGCGCGTATCAAGGGTGACTTACCTGACCCGCGAGGCCGCCCGGCAGGACATCACTCGCTACATCGAATTCTGTTACAATCGCAAACGCCTCTACCCGGCGGTGGGTTACCGCCCTCCGTGCGAAGTCAACGCCGAGTACGAGAAGTTGCGAATCCCCGCGTGAAATAGACGGTCAGACGCCTGTCCGGAAAACGCAATACCCCTCAGGAAAGGTCCGCCAGCGGACTGACGGACCCTCATGCAAGATCGAGCGGTTATAGTCACCGTAAAGGCGATGGCCTGCCAGTCCAACTGGCAGGCCGCCGCAGAGAACACCTAACCGCAATGTCCTACAGCCTGAACGTCTCCCAGATGACCCTGCCAGCTGATCTCCCCCACCACACTGATGCAATGGCCGGCAGCGGAAACGGTGACAGGTCCAGCGTAGTAAAGGAAGTCACCCCCGTTGTCGTCCCAGACCTCAGGGGAGTAGATAGTGCAGTAACCGCCGCTGGGCGCCGTTTGCTGGCACTTCTCGACTCGGACATACATATACTTCGAGCTACCGTAACCGTGGCTGCTGTTCGATACCGTTACAGCACAGTTCTTACCTGTAGAAGAGTCGTAGTAAAGATAGACGTTACCGAACGTCTCACCGCTGTACGTGACCGGGTAAGTGTCGATCTGATTTCCGCTACACCCGTAGCCTCCGGCGAATGCAGAAGGAGCGAGTACTAGACCGCCGCCCAACATGATAAACGCGGCAACGATGATTCCGAATATCCTCTTCACGGACAATATCCCAACTTTCTCAATGTGTGCGCCCACCATTTGACGGGGTGCCGCGTCAGCTTATCCGGCCACCCTTAATGCTGTAAAGATCTTGCCCTCACTTGCATCCTCGGTTTGAATTACGGTTAAGCATTGCAAATTAATGCAAATCGTGATCATGGCATGCAGATTCCATTGTTGCGGAATTTTACATCTTGATATTATTTTCCGGGAAATTCTCTTCTTGCCAGGAACCCTGCGTTTACCTCGAATGTCCGGTTGATCATGTGATGTCACAGAGGACGAGGACGCGGCGGCGTTCGGTGTGAGCTCGGCGTCCAGCGGCGGTGTTGAAGTACCCGGCGAGCTTGAGCGTGCTGCGGATCGGGTCGCGGACGGAGGCGAGCACGGCGGGTGTATTGCGGCTCCTGACCTGGGCTTTGTCCTCGCCGAGGATAATCACGCCCCCGCAACCACCAGGCACGCTACCGTGGTCGGCTCATACTCACCGCCTGATCCGCGGCGCCCTCATTGGAACTGCACCCAGACGACAGACGGGTCCGTCCGGGAACCAAAAGTCCCGGGCGGACCCGTCTGCAGGGGGGCGGGTCAGCCGCCTGTTCCGCCGTTCAAGAAGCCGCCTCCGTTGTTGCCGCCCTGGTCGACGGTGAACAGCGCGACGCTGCTGACCTACTGGACCGTGCTGCCCTGCTGGGGGTTCGAGGCGATGACGATGGCGTCGTCGTCCTGGGCGCCGGTGATGTTGCCGACCTGGAGACCCGCCTGTTGCAGCATCTGCTCGGCGCCCTTCAGCTTCTGGTTATTGATGTTCGGGACCGTGGCCTGGCCGGCCGCCTTGCCGATCTGGATCTGGACCGTGGAGCCCGCCTGCGGTGTGGTCTTGATGACCTTGTCGACCAGGTCTGGGTCGTTGTTCTCGACCTCGGTGCAGTTGCCGGTCAGGTTGCTCGCCTGCATCTGCTGCTTGGCGGCGTCACAGGTCTGGCCCGTCACATCGGGCACGGGCACCGTCTCCACGGCTTTGGCGATGGTGAGGGTGATCGTCGTCCCCTTCTCCACCTCCTTGCCGAGCGGCAGGGACTGATCCAGGACGGTGTTCGGGGCCTCCGCGGATTCCTGGGGCTTCTCCTTGACCTGGAACTGGTAGCCGTCGCCCTCGAGGAGCGTCTTGGTGTCGTTCAGGCTCTGGCCGAGGACGCTGGGCATCGCGACCTTCGGCGCTCCCGTGGACACCACCAGCGTGACGGTGTCGTTCTTGTTGACGTCGACGCCTGCCTTCGGGTCCTGGGAGCAGATGTTGCCCGTCTTATGGTCCTCGCAGGCCTTCTGGGTGCGCGATCGCCCTTGCGCGTGACTCGATCCCACTGGCCCCCTTAAAGAGGGCCAGTCGCGTACCTGCCAGCACCTGGAAGCCGTTGGCGTGCAACTCTTCCTTGTGGTCCTTCATCACGGACTCAAGCGTCTTCACGGTTACCTCGAAGTACGCCGCCACCGTCGCCGTCGTCACATGCATGCCGTCCGGCAGCAGTGACAGTGCCTTGACCCGGTCGAGCACTTCCGTGCGCTCCAGC
This sequence comes from Streptomyces sp. NBC_01384, assembly GCF_045040035.1. NCBI lineage: Bacteria > Bacillati > Actinomycetota > Actinomycetes > Kitasatosporales > Streptomycetaceae > Streptomyces > Streptomyces sp. NBC_01384. Next base: position 4,806,834 of record NZ_CP109559.1, on the reverse strand, counting down.
ACGCTGCCCCGCAGGGCCTTCGATTCCAGCAGAGCCGCGTCGTTGATCACGTTCTACCCCTTCTGCTTGTGTCGTGGCCATGTGGCCGGGGCAGAGCTTCGATTCCCCACCCCACCGCCTGCAACGAGTGGGGCAGTATGAAGATGTGGTCGAATCTCGTACAGAAGGTCGACCTTTGCGTACATGGCGTGACCGAGGGGGTCCAGCCAACGAGAACTGTGCCCCGCCCGGGAATCCCGGGCGGGGCACAGTTCTTTCAGCCGCTGTTTCAACCGCTGCGTCAGCCTCCGGTGAGGCCGCCGAAGAAGTTGGTGCCGCCGTTGTTGTTACCGCCGTTGTTGTTGCCGACGCTTTGGGTGGTGAGGGTGATCGGCGTGGAGTTCGGGTCCCCCTGCGTTCCCGGCTGAGGGTCCTGCTTGGTGACGAGCGCGTTGTCGCTCTGGTCGCTGCCGTCGGTGAACTGGATGTTGTTGAAGCCGTTCTGCTGCAGGGTCTGCCTGGCCTGCTTCACGGTCAGCGTGACCACGGTCGGGACCTGTGCCTGGGACTGCGCCAGCTTGCCGATCGTGATGGTCACCGGGGAGTTCTTGTTGACCTGGCTGCCAGGCTGCGGATCGGTCGAGATGACCTTGCCGTCCTTGGAGCTGTCCGGGGTCTCCACCTGGGTGCAGGTGCCGACCAGGTTGTTGGCCGTCATCTGGGCCCTGGCCACGTCACAGGACTGGCCGATGACGTCCGGGACCGTGGACTTCTCGGCGGCCTTGGCGATGGTGAGGGTGATCGGCGATCCCTTCTCCACCTCCGTGCCGAGCTTCGGGTCCTGGACCAGGACGGTGTTCGGGTCCTCGGCGGATTCCTGGGTCTGTTCCTTGACCTGGAACTGGTAGCCGTCGCCCTCGAGGATCTTCTTGGCGTCGTCCAGGCTCTTCCCGAGGACGCTGGGCACCACGACCTTCGGCGCCCCCGTGGACACCACCAGGTTGACGGTGTCGTTCTTCTTGACGTCGACGCCCGCCTTCGGGTCCTGGTCGCAGACGCTGCCCGTCTTCTGGTTCTCGCAGGGCTTCTTCGTGATCGACCCGAGCTTCAGGTCGCTGTTGACCATCATCTTCTTGGCGTCGCCCAGTGTCTGGCCGATGAAGTTCGGGGCCGCGAAGGACTTGTTGGTGGCGCCGCCGGGGAACGCCCATTTGCCGATCAGGATCGCGCCGATCAGGACCAGGACACCGGCGACGACCAGCAGGATCGTCGAGGTGTTCGACTTCTTCTGCTGGCGGCGCCGGGCCGGGCGGTCGTCGTAGCCGTAGCCGCCGTCGTCCGGGTTCATCGGGGGGAGCATGGAGGTGGCCTGGGCGTCCGCGGAGCGCAGGGCTGTGGTGGCCTGGTCCGGGTAGCCGCCGTAGCCGACCGAGCCCATGGCGGCGGTGGCCGCGACCGGCTGGCCGTCGAGGCAGGCCTCGATGTCCTGGCGCATCTCGTCGGCGGACTGGTAGCGGTAGTCCGGGTCCTTGACGAGCGCCTTGAGGACGATCGCGTCCATCTCGGGCGTGATCTCGGGGTCGAAGACGGACGGCGGCTGCGGCTCCTCGCGTACGTGCTGGTACGCGACCGCGACCGGGGAGTCGCCCACGAAGGGGGGACGTACGGTCAGCAGCTCGTAGAGGAGGCAGCCGGTCGAGTAGAGGTCGGAGCGCGCGTCGACCTGCTCGCCCTTCGCCTGCTCCGGGGAGAGGTACTGGGCGGTGCCGATGACCGCGGCGGTCTGCGTCATGGTCATGCCGGCGTCGCCCATGGCGCGGGCGATGCCGAAGTCCATGACCTTGACCTGGCCGTTGCGCGTCAGCATGACGTTGGCGGGCTTGATGTCGCGGTGGACGATGCCGGCGCGGTGCGAGTACTCCAGGGCCTGGAGGATGCCGATGGTCATCTCCATGGACCGCTCGGGCAGCAGTCTGCGGCCCGAGTGCAGCAGCTCGCGCAGCGTGGAACCGTCGACGTACTCCATCACGATGTACGGGATGGAGATGCCCTCGATGTAGTCCTCACCCGTGTCGTACACGGCGACGATCGCGGGATGGTTGAGCGAGGCGGCCGACTGGGCCTCCCGGCGGAACCGGGCCTGGAACGACGGGTCGCGTGCGAGGTCCGCTCGCAGCGTCTTCACCGCCACGGTGCGGCCGAGCCGGGTGTCATGGGCGAGATGTACCTCCGCCATGCCACCACGGCCGAGCACCTGGCCCAGCTCGTACCGGCCGCCGAGGCGACGCGGCTCTTCCATAGCTACCTACCAGCCCTCTCCGTCGGTCCCGACCGCACGCGATGTGTGGTCCGGCGGTGTGCCGTCCGGGCATACCGTACCCGGCTCGGCTTCTGTGACCTGGCCAAGCCCGTCACCCGATACAGGACCGGTATCACAACGTGCACCGATGTGATGGGGACGTGACAGGGGTCACTTCTTGCTGTTGATGACCGCCTCCATCACGCTCTTCGCGATGGGGGCGGCGAGACCGCCACCCGTGATGTCTCCACGGTTCGCGGCGCCGTCCTCGACCACCACGGCCACGGCGACCGGCGAGCTGCCGTCGGGGAGCTTGGCGTATGAGATGAACCACGCGTACGGCTTCTCGCTGTTGGCGACACCGTGCTGGGCGGTACCGGTCTTGCCACCCACGGTGACGCCGCTGATCTGGGCCTTGTTGCCGGTGCCCTGTGGGTCGTTGACGACCGTCTCCATCATGGACTGAAGGATCTGGGCGTTGCTCTTGGAGAGCGGCTGGCTCATCTTCTGCGGTTCGGTCTGCGAGATGACGTCCAGGTTCGGGGCCTGCAGCTTGTCGACCATGTACGGCTTCATGAGCGTGCCGTTGTTGGCGACGGCGGAGGCCACCATGGCCATCTGCAGCGGGGTCGCGGCGGTCTCGAACTGGCCGATGGAGCTGAGCGCGGTCTGCGGCTTGTCCATCGTCTTGGGGAAGTTGGAGGCGTTGGAGCGCACCGGCGTGAACTGCTCGGAGTTGAAGCCGAACTTCTCGGCCTCCGCGAGCATCTTGTCCTTGCCGAGGTCGGCGCCGATCTTGCCGAAGACGGTGTTGCAGGACACCTTGAGCGCCACGCGCATGGTGGCGTTCTTGCAGGGGATGTTCCCCTCGTTCTTCAGCTCGGTCCTGGTGTCCGGCAGCGTGTACGGCAGCGGCGAGTTCGTGTTCTCGTCCGCGGACTTGTACAGGCCGTTCTCCAGCGCCGCCGCCGCGGTGATCACCTTGAAGGTGGAGCCCGGCGGGTAGGTCTCGCGCAGCGCCCGGTTTTGCATCGGGTCGTCGGGGTCGTTCTTCTTCTGCAGCTTGGTCCAGGCCTTGCCGTCGACGCTCGTCGAGTTCCCGGCGAAGGTCGACGGGTCGTACGACGGGGTGGAGGCCAGCGCCAGGATCGCGCCGGTCTGCGGGTTGATCGCGGCGACGGCGCCCTTGCCCCGGCTCAGCAGGCCCTGGTACGCGGCCTTCTGCGCGGCGGCGTTGAGGGTGGTGACGACGTTGCCGCCCTGCTTCTTCTTGCCCGTGATCATGTCGAGGGTGTTGCGGAAAAAGAGCCGGTCGTCGTTGCCGGTGAGGATGCCGTCGTCGATGCTCTCCAGCTGGGTGGCGCCGAAGGCCTGGGAGGCGTACCCGGTGATGGGCGCCCACATCGCGCCGTCCTTGTAGGTGCGCTTGTACTCGAAGTCGTTGATGCCGTTCTTGGTCGACTTGGCGGCCCCGGTGATCGGGCTGCCGTCGACGATGATGTCGCCGCGCGGGGTGGCGTACCGCTCGATGGCGACGCGGCGGTTGTTCAAGTCGGTCCGCAGGCTGTCCGCCTGGACGTACTGGATGTAGTTGTCGCGGATCAGCAGGGCGAGGACAAGGAGCCCGCAGAAGAGTGCGATCCGGCGCAGGGGCTTGTTCACGGGCGGACCACCTGGGTCATCTCGGCGTCGGGGCTGGGGGCGGGCGCAGGGGCCGGGCGGCGCGCGGTGTCGCTGATTCTGATCAGGATGCTGATCAGGGCCCAGTTGGCGATGACGGAGGAGCCTCCGTACGCCACGAACGGCATCGTCATACCGGTCAGCGGGATCAGACCCATGACGCCGCCGGCGACGACGAAGACCTGGAGCGCGAAGCCGCCGGAGAGGCCCACGGCGAGGAGCTTGCCGAACGGGTCGCGGGCCGCGAGCGCCGTACGGATACCGCGCTCCACGATCAGGCCGTAGATGACCAGGATCGCCATGATCCCCGCCAGGCCCAGTTCCTCGCCGAAGCTGGCGAGGATGAAGTCGGAGTTGGCGGCGAACCGGATGAGTTCGGAGTGGCCCTGTCCCCATCCGGTACCGAGCGTGCCGCCGGAGCCGAAGGCCCACAGGGCCTGCATGGACTGCTCGGTATGGCCGACGACGCCCTTCCTGCTCTGCGTGAACTCGTGCATGGGGTTGAGCCAGGCCTGGACACGCTGCTGGACGTGCGGTTCGAAAGAGGTGACGCCGACGGCGCCGGCCGCCGACATCAGCAGACCGAAGACGATCCAGCTGGTCCGCTCCGTGGCGACGTACAGCATGATCACGAACATGCCGAAGAACAGCAGCGAGGTACCGAGGTCGGTCTCGAAGACCAGGATCAGGATGGAGACGAACCAGACGACCAGGATCGGGCCGAGGTCGCGGCCGCGCGGCAGGTAGAGGCCCATGAAGCGGCGGCTGGCGAGGGCCAGCGCGTCGCGCTTCACCATGAGGTAGCCGGCGAAGAAGACCGCGAGGATGATCTTCGCGAACTCGCCGGGCTGGAGGGTGCCCAGACCGGGGATCGAGATCCAGATCTTGGCGCCGTAGATGTTGGCGCCGAGGCCGGGAACCAGCGGCAGCAGAAGCAGGACCAGGGCGCCGAACATGGAGATGTAGGTGTAGCGCTGCAGGACGCGGTGGTCCTTGAGGAAGATCAGCACGGCGACGAACAGACCGATGCCCAGCGCGGTGTACAGCAGTTGGCGGGGCGCGGCATTGCCGGCCTGCTTGATGGACTGGAGCAGCTTGGACTGGTCGAGACGCCAGATCATCACCAGCCCGAGGCCGTTGAGCAGCGTCGCCAGTGGCAGCAGCAGCGGGTCGGCGTACGGTGCGAACTTGCGTACGGCGAGATGGCCGACGCCCGCGAGCAGGCCGAGGCCGAGGCCGTAGCCCAGCAGGCCGGGCGGCACCTTCTCGTTGATGGCCAGGCCCACGTTGGCGTACGCGAAGACCGGGATGACGACGGCGAACACCAGGAGTGCCAACTCGGTGTTGCGTCGGCTCGGTGTGCCGATCGATCCGATGGTCGACGTGTGGTGCGTCGGCGTGTTCGTACTACTGCTCATGGTGTGACAGGGCCCCTCACGGCTTCTTACTGCTTACCGCACAGCGAGACCAGCTTCTGCTCTTCGTCGGAGAGGCTGGGGCCGGGTGTGGGAGTGGGTGCGGTGGTGGTGGAGGACGGGGTCGAGGACGGTGCCGTGCTCGACGATTTCGATGTCGGCGACGGGCTGGACGTGGCCTTGGACGTCCGTGAGGCGGTTGTGGTTCCCGTGGTCCCACCTGCCTGGCCCGTACCGTTCTTCGCGCTGGTCTTGGTCTCGGCGGTGCGGCGCTCGGCGTCCTTCTTGCACGCGGACGCCTGTGTGGCGAGCTCGCCGATCTTCTTCTGGGCGTTATTGAGGCCGCCCTCCGCGATCGTCGCCTTGACCTGCTTCTGCATGTACGGCGGCAGGTACTTGAGTTCGATCTCGGGGTGGTCCTTCTCCACCTTCGAGAGCGAGACCCAGGCCAGGTCCTGGCTGATGCCCCGGTACAGCGCGACGTGCGAGTCCTGGGTGCCGACGTAGTACTGCGTCTGCGTCCACTGGTAGCCGCCGTACAGGCCGCCGCCGATGACGGCGAGCACGAGCGCGGTGTAGAGGGATCTCTTCAGCCACTTGCGTCCGCCGCGCTCCTTGACGAAGTCCTCGTCGGAGTAGTCGCCGAAGCTGCCCGCGGGGACGTAGCCGGTGGTGTCGCCGCTGCCGGGCGGGCCGAACTCGCCGCCACCGCCCTGTCCGGGCACCGGACGGCCGAGGCTGGAGGCGCGGCCCGCGGGGGTCTGCATGGCGCCGTTGTCGTGCAGCTGGTGCTGGTGCTGGTTCTCGGCGACGGCGCCGACCACGACCGGGGTGTCGGAGAGCTGGGCGGCGAGGGTGTCGCCGGAGTCGATGTCGAGGACGTCGGCGACGATGACGGTGATGTTGTCGGGGCCGCCGCCGCGCAGCGCGAGCTCGATGAGGTTCTGGACGGTCTCCTGGGGGCCCTGGTAGCTGGCGAGGGTGTCCTCCATCGTCTGATGGGAGACGACGCCGGACAGGCCGTCGGAGCAGATCAAGTAGCGGTCGCCGGCGCGGACTTCGCGGATGGAGAGGTCCGGCTCGACATGGTCGCCGCTGCCCAGCGCGCGCATGAGGAGAGAGCGCTGGGGGTGGGTGGTGGCCTCTTCCTCGGTGATGCGGCCCTCGTCGACGAGGCGCTGCACCCAGGTGTGGTCCTGGGTGATCTGTGTGAGGACGCCGTCACGCAGGAGGTACGCGCGGGAGTCGCCGACGTGGACGAGGCCGAGGCGCTGACCGGTCCACAGGAGCGCGGTGAGGGTGGTCCCCATGCCTTCCAGCTGGGGGTCCTCCTCGACCATCATCCGCAGCTGGTCGTTGGCGCGCTGTACGGCGGTGCCCAGCGAGGTGAGGATGTCGGAGCCGGGCACGTCGTCGTCGAGCGCGACGATGGTGGAGATCACCTCGGAGGAGGCGACCTCACCGGCGGCCTGGCCACCCATTCCGTCCGCGATCGCGAGCAGCCGGGGACCGGCGTAACCGGAGTCCTCGTTGCCCTCGCGGATCATGCCTTTGTGCGATCCGGCGGCGAAGCGCAGTGACAGACTCATGCGCACCTCGCCCGTCGGCTCCGGGTACATCCGCACGGTGCCCACCCTCCGGTCGGGAGCGCGCCGGGGTCCTTTGTGTGGACCGCCGCTGCGTGCTCGCTCCGCTCGCGCTCATTCATGACGTAGCACTACTTCCGCAGCTCGATGACGGTCTTGCCGATGCGGATCGGCGCGCCCAGCGGAATGGGCGTGGGAGTCGTCAGTCGGCTCCGGTCGAGATACGTGCCGTTGGTGGAGCCGAGGTCCTCGACGATCCACTGGCCGTCCCGGTCCGGGTAGATCCTGGCATGGCGGCTGGACGCGTAGTCGTCGTCCAGCACGATGGTGCTGTCGTGCGCGCGGCCCAGCGTGATGGTCTGTCCCTGCAGCGCGACGGTCGTGCCGGTGAGGGTGCCCTCGGAGACGACCAGCTTGGTGGGGGCGCCGCGGCGCTGCCGGCCGCCGCCGCTGCTGGGCGGCGCCTGCTGGCGCTGCGGCGGCGGGGTGGCCTGGCGCGCGGCCTGCTGCGGCCTGGAGGCGTCCCGGCGCGAGGCGCGCTGTGTGACGCGCGTTCCGAACAGGTCGCTACGGATGACCTGCACGGCCACGATCACGAACAGCCACAGTACGGCCAGGAAACCCAGCCGCATGACCGTGAGGGTCAGCTCTGACATTGCCCCCGCTTCACCCTTCGGCTTGCCGGTAAATGATGGTGGTGCTGCCCACGACGATCCGCGAGCCGTCGCGGAGCGTAGCGCGGGTGGTGTGCTGCCCGTCCACCACGATGCCGTTGGTGGACCCGAGATCCTGGATCGTCGAGGGCGTTCCGGTCCGGATCTCACAGTGCCGGCGGGATACGCCGGGGTCGTCGATCCGCACGTCGGCTTCGGTGCTGCGGCCCAGCACCAGCGTCGGGCGGGAGATCTGGTGGCGGGTGCCGTTGATCTCGATCCAGTGCCGCATCCGGCCGCCGGGCGCCGGGCCCGTGGGCGCGCCGGGCCGCTGTCCCATGGGCTGTCCCATGGGCGGCTGTCCCATGGGTGAGGGGCCGGGGCGCGCGCCGGGGGGCGGCGCGGACGGCATGGGGGGAGCGGCCGTGGGCGGGTATCCGTAGCCGCCCTGGGCGCCGCGCGGGGCCGCCGGGGCGGGGCCCGCGGGGGCGCGCTCGGGGGCCTGCTGGTCGGTGGAGGAGGCGAGCGTACGGCTGCGCACCCGGTACAGACCGGTGTCGAGGTCGTCCGCCTTCTCCAGGTGGACCTTGATGGAGCCCATGAAGCTGTAGCGCTGCTGCTTGGCGTAGTCGCGCACCATGCCGGCGAGCTCGTCGCCGAGCTGGCCGGAGTAGGGGCTGAGGCGCTCGAAGTCCGGCGCGCTCAGCTCCACGATGAAGTCATTGGGTACGACGGTCCGGTCGCGGTTCCAGATCGTGGCGTTGTTGTCGCACTCGCGCTGCAGCGCTCCGGCGATCTCCACGGGCTGGACCTCGGACTTGAACACCTTGGCGAAGGTGCCGTTGACCAGACCTTCGAGACGCTGCTCGAACTTCTTCAGGACTCCCATGGGGCACCTCCTCCTTCGTAGCCGTCCTGGTACTGCCTGCTGTGTACGTCGTACTGCGTACGGCCTGCCGCGTCGTACGGCCCGCCGCTGTCGTCCTGGTTCTGCTGGTACTGCTTACTGATCGTATCCACGCGTCGGGAAATCGGCTGGTTCCCCCTGTCGGCCTGGTCGACGGGTGTCGACGGCTTCCGAAGTCCCCTCCCGAAGTTCCCTTCGGGGCTCCTCTTCGAACTCCTCCCGGCACTACTCCTGCCAAGGATCGTAGAGGTGGCCCGACACCAGTGTCCCGCACCTGACTGTGCACCCCGTCCTGCTCCTGGAGAGATGGGCTGGACCGGTACGAGGTTGATACGTGAACCGGTGAGGGCTGAGACATGCGGTGCAGGCGGGGCCCCTGGCCGTGGGGGGCGGGGCCTCTGGCCGTGGGAAAGGGATGTGATTCCACCCCGAGCAGCGTGCTAATCTTCTGCATGTCGGAAGGCGCTCGCACTACTTGGTGAGAGACCAACGACACACCCAATGCGCGGGTGGCGGAATAGGCAGACGCGCTGGATTCAGGTTCCAGTGCCCGCAAGGGCGTGGGGGTTCAACTCCCCCCTCGCGCACCAAGAGAAACCGACGAAACGGGTCTCCACCAGTGACGAAAGTCCTGGTGGGGCCCGTTTCTCGTTGTTGCGGCGGGCCCCGGCCCGGACGGTGACGCGGCAGGGCCCCGGCGGTGAGGTATCTCACGGTCGGGGCCCTGCTTTTCGTGCTGGTTGTTCTCCGGTTGGTGCTGGGGGCGCCGGCCCTCGGATCAGGCGGCCGGCATCAGGTGGCCGGTGGGTGTCCAGGCTCCGCGATCTTTGGTCTTCCGCCGGTGGTGGGTGCGGCGGCGGGGGCGCTCGCCGCCGAGCGCCAGCGTCTCGAGCCAGCTCTTGATCTTGCGGCGGTTGGCGTGGGCGAGTTGGAAGGCCAGGAGGATCGTCTGGGCCGCGATGCCGCGGATGCGGCGTGAGCCGGCTGCTTCGATGCCTTCAGCCAGTGGATTCTTTGCGTAGCCGTTGTAGCCCTCGACGCTGTTGCGGAGCCGGAAGTAGATCTTCTGCCACTCTGGGCTGCCGTACTCCAGGGACTGCCAGTGCTTGGCGCCAGCTTCGGGGCTGACGGTGATCGTGCGCTGGCGGCAGATTTTGAGCGGGCCCGCGGGGCTGGGCTCGGGGTCGATGAGGGGGATGTGGATGCCGTGGCCGAGGGTGTCCGGCTTGATGAGGCACTGGGCCTTGCCTGCTTCGGCGGGGCACATCATCCGCTGGTACCCGTCGGCGTCCGCGTTCTCCTTGGGCATGACGCGGTAGCTGCGCCGGGCTGCGATCAGCTTGATCCAGGTCTCCTGGTCGATGCGTTCTGCGTGCAGGTCGATGGTGGCGGTGATGAGGGGTTCGGGCATGGACGGGCAGTACCAGCGGCCCTCGACGAGGATCGCGCCGTCCGTCTCGGCCTGCTTGCCGAGTTGGTCCGCCCGGTAGTCGTAGACGGGCTTGTAGCCCATGGCCCGGATGGGGAGCTGCCACTCGTCGGGCTCGGAGTTGTTGTAGGCGCGGTCGCCTGCGAGGTAGCCCGGTTTGTAGCCGCGCTCCTGCATGCGGTTGAGGATCTTCACGCCGTTGTAGGCGGGCCGTTGGCCGGGCTTGTCGAGTGCGACGCCGAGGACCAGAACCGGAAGGACGTCAGGGTTTGGAGTGCCGTCGTCGAGGAGGACGACGTCGTGCTCGGCATCCCGGGTCACGATCAGGTGGGCGTCGTAGCCGAACAGGTACTTCTTCTTGAGTGAGGTCTTCTTCTGGCGTTGGGGAGCTTTGGCGTGGCTCTTCTTGGCGGGCGGCGGGGGTGGGCGCAGGGCGCCGGTGACCGGCGTGTCGGGGTCTCGGTGGTCGCCTTCGCGTACGTACCAGCCGGCGTCGGGGTCTGTGGCGAGCTCGGGCCCCTTCGTGGCGCGGCCCCGGGAGAAGGTGCGGATAGGGGTGGCGTCGATACCTAGGGACACTTCAGCCAGCTCGCTCAGCAGGCTGTGCAGGGGGCGCACGGATGCGTCCAGGATGAACTCGGTGAACAGGGCGAGCCGCCGCTCGCGTTCGGCGAGGTCGTCGGGGTCGGCGTCCGCTGTGAACCTTCGGGCTTCCGCGCGGGAGAGGTTCTTGTTGCACGGCAGAGGGGACGGGTTCATGGCGTCCTTCATTGCGTGGAAGATCCGCCGGACCACGGCGTAGGCCGCCTCGAACCCCTGGTCGTGGTCCTCGTATTCAGGTATGTCGAGCAGGGCACGCATGCGCGGTGTGGTGCGGAAGTACAGGATCTCGGTGACGCGTTCCAGCACGATCTTGCCGCCGGTTGCCTGGGTGCACAGGTGGAGGCCGATCAGCAGGCTGCGGAGGTGCAGTGTGCGGTGGCGGCCGCGTGGGAGGTGGACGAACTCTTCGAGCAGCGGGATGAGTCCGCTGTTGTCCACCTCCTCGATCGCTGCCGTGACGGCGTCGTCATCGATGAGTGTGCGCTCGGCGCGCATGTCCAGGAGGCGCTCGTGCCGGTCGCTGGGCGCGCGGGACGGGATCTTGGTCATTGGCCGCCCCTGAGCAGGCGGGCGGCTTCCTCGGCGGTGACGGCGGGCAGGAACGGCAGGATGCGGGACAGGCCGTGGAGGGTGTCGACCCCGGCAGCGGCCACGATGACGGTGATCGGGAGCCGCTCTTCGAAGAGTTCGACCAGCCAGTTCGACCGGAGACGCCCCATGACCAGGCGCGGGGCGTTCGGGCTCGGCTGAGCGCGGGCCAGGAAGTTCGTGACGGTGTTGGTGCCGCGGCTATGGCAGTTGGGGCGGAAGAGGTGCTGGGCGACGCCTGGGGTTGTCAGGCGGTCGGCGGCGGACGCCAGGACTCCTTCCCAAGGGCGTCGGCACAGAATGTCGCGCTTCCGGTTGCCGCGCGTGGCCACGACTACGGAACCGTCGGCAGCCGTGGCTCTGCGTACGTCGTGGACACGCACCCGGATGACTTCCGGGGAGTCGAGGCCGACGCCGAGCCCGAGCGCCAGAAGGGTCTTGCAGCCCCAACGAAGCTCCTCGGTGTGCTGACCGCCGGCCCAGCCCCACAGGTCCGCGAGCTCAGTCCGGCTGTAGGGCCGGTTCGGGACGGAAGCCGACAGTCTCGCGGGCCTGCCCGTGCGGCACTCGCCGCCCACGACGACCTCGCGCAGCCGCAGGAGCCGGGTCCGGTAGTTGCCCCGGGTGCTCTCGCCCGCGTTGGGGCAGCCGACGGCGATGAAGCGCTCGATCGCCTCGCGGGACAGCCACACCTCGGCGGTCCCAGGCAGACCCTCTCCGTTGCAGAACAGCGCCAACTGGGACAGCGCAGAGAGCAGTTCACGTGCCTTGTACGGCAGGAGGGGGTCGGCGAGACGGACCACGCGGCGCACTTCATCGCCGACGCGGCTCCACCCCGCGGGGGAGCCGGCCGGACGATAGGAATCAATCCGTTGACTCATCACATGTCGCCACACCAGCACCCCGGCAGGTGGGGTGCTATTCGAATAACATCTACTCGTGGCAGCAGCCTCGCGCGACCGGGGAGGACCGGATGGGTCAGACTTCACTTCATGCCCCAAGGAGATGCCCGTCGACTGCCGCCGCGCGCTTATTGCGCGAGCGGTGTGTGGCCTGAGGCCGTCATGGAGGAGCATCACGGGGCGCGCGTCGCCCAGGCGCTGGCCGCCAGGCTCCTGGCGGCGATCGAGAAGAAGGGCTGGTCGGTGGCCGAAGTGTCCCGGCGCAGCGGTGTTGCCCGTTACACCATTGCCAAGGCGCTGGCCGGCGAGGCCTGGCCCGACTTGCTCACCATCGCCAACCTGGAAAAGGCCCTGGAAGCGGACCTGTGGCCGGGGCGAGAAGTGTGACGTCGGTGGCCGTGAAGGCCGAAGGAAGGGCTGTTCGAGACTGAACACAAAGGGGTCATCCCTTCGGGCGAAGGGCAGGACCATATTTCGCAACGCGCTACCGGCGGCGCGAGGCCGTCCGTAAAATACAGCGTGGCACGAACTGATCCGGCACTTTGGAAGGTTCTCGGGAGGTTCGTCGCTGCAGGCCGCCACCATGGAAGAAATTCCAGGTGGCGGCCTTCCTTTTGTGCGTAAGTGTTGGGTGTTCGGTTCTGTTCTACGGTGCCGGCCGGACGCCGGTCGCGTGCTGGTAATTCGAACCCGGGTGCTTCACGAGTTCCCCGGCCCGCATGAGCTCGTCCATCGTCACGCGGACACTCTTCGACTTGGTGGGCACGCCCAGGGCTTCCGCCATGGAGCCTGCCTTCCAGTGTCGCTGGGGGTCCTGGCGCATCAGCTCGCGGATGCGGTCCTTGCGGGTCTGGCCTTGAGCGTTGGGCACCGTCATGTCGTTGTCTTCGTCGTCATCCGCCGACTGCCGCTGGTCGGGGATGCCGTGGCGCCTCCAATCCTCCGCGGTGTCCTTGTGCCTCTTGATCTGGCGCATCAGGCGCAGCTCCTGACGCACCTTGTAGAGGTCCTTCTGCAGGCCGTCCTCTTTCTCTTCGAGCTTCTCGATGTGCGTGTCCGGGTCACCGGCAAACTCTTCCCACGGAAGGTCCTCAATCATTGGTGAACCGTATCTATGACAGGGCATCGGTAACCCTCTCCGCAAGGGGTAATTCACTCGAACTGGCGACGAGATCAATTACCTTTGTCGGCCGAGTTCGAGAGTGCTCGAAAAGGTTGGAATTTTCCCCTGTGGTACTTCTTGTTGCGGCGTAACGTTTCGCTGTTCCGCTTTCATTTGCTCATTGCGGGCTGTGGTTACCTTTCCTGTGTTTCTTTATATCCGGTCGGTGTCAGAGGTGGACTTTCCGGGTATTTTTTCCGGCCTGCCTGTTGTGTCGGGTCCTGTCTCGAAGGAAATGGCGCGCGAGGAAACACCGTCGAGTTGCGCGTCGGTGGGGTAGGCCTGGCGATCCCGCGCCTGTTTTTGAGGGGAAGGCGAACAGGTAGGGAGGTATGGGACGTGTGCCTCATCAGGCACAGGCCACGGCTGTGCTCGGCTCTCTCATGGGTTTTCTGGGGCTGGGGTGCCGGATGAGACAGGATCTGGGCATAAGGCGACGGCGGGTGCGCACATGAACATGCCTCCGCGCCTGAACGCTGGTTGTCCCCAGGGGCCAGTGACGCGGGCAGGCGGTCTGAAGGCAGATACCTGATGCCGGTCCGTCCGATGGCTGGCTTGTGTACAGGGGAATCCGCTGAGACAGGTAGAGCGGTGGGCCAGGGGCAGGTACCGAAAGGAAACCCTGGCGGGAAGGGAGAGCCTCTCAACCATCCATCATCCGCAATAAGTTCAGCGCCCTTCTACAAGAGCGTTCTGTCCCGCCGAGGTGTCTGGTGGGGCGGCAGGGCAGAACGGCTCACGGGCGCTCGTGAGAGCCCGGCGGATTCACTGCACGTCGGGTCGACGAGCGGTCTGACCTGAGGCGAGTGCCAGCACAGCGGCTGCGGCAGAAAGCACAGCAAGGACGAGGAACAGCCCGTCGTAGCCGCCGAGAGGGCCGGCCAGGGTTGCGCCGGCCCAGGGGGCGAGGGCCGCGGCCACGGTGGCCGGGGCGCTGAGGAGCCCGGAGAGCTTCCCGTAGTGCGATGTTCCCCAGCGGTCACTGACGGCGGTGGCCTGGAGCAGGGTGAGATTGCCGCGTACGACTCCGGCGAGAACAGCCAGCAGGATCAGCAGCGGGATGGGGCCGTGCACGAGGGCCAGGGCGGTCGTGGTGACTCCGCCTGCTGTGATGAGGATGGCTGTGCGGGTGGTGACGCCGGTCGTGCGGGCGAGGGCGGCGTAGAGGGTGCGGCCCAGGGTCTGTCCGGCTCCGCCGAGTCCCAGTGCCCAGGCGGCCGTTGCCGGATCTGCGCCGCGCTCGATCATCAGGGGAACCATGCCGAAGACAACCGCGTACATGGCGAATCCGGAACAGGTGAAGGCCAGTGTGAGCAGCAGGAAGGGGCTGCTGCGGGCGATCGGCGTTCGGCTGGGGGGCGCTGTTGGGGACGGTGCGGGCGGCCAGGGGGCTTTCAGAGCCAGGGCGTGGGCCGGAATGGTGACTGCTGCGAGGACGATCGCGAGCACGCCGTAGGTGGTGCGCCAGCTGAGATGGTCGGCAAGCAGGGCGGTGATCGGGGCGAACACGGTGCTGGCCAGGCCGCCGGCGAGGGTGACGATGGTCAGGGCGCGGATGCAGTCGGGTCCCCACCAGCGCGTGAGTGCGGCGAAGGCAGGCTGGTAGAACGTGGCCGCCATGGATGCGCCGGCCATGAGCCAAGCCGCCGCGAAGACGTAGAAGTTGGGGGCTACGGCGATGATCAGGACGGACGCGGCCGCGAGCAGCGAACCGGTGGTCATGACGGCGCGAGGTCCTCGCCGGTCAAGGATGCGACCGACCGGTATACCCGCAACGGCCGAAGTGAGCAGGGCGGCGGAGAACGCTGCGGTCGCGGCGCCCCTCGACCAGCCGGTGTCCGCTGTCAGGTGCGGGAGGAGAACAGGGAACGCGTAGTAGACGATGCCCCAGCTGGTGATCTGCGTGACGCACAGGGCGGGCAGAGCGGCGCGGGGCCGCGACCGGTCCCCGGCTCCGGTCGCGGCCCCGCTGGTCTGAAGGTTGGTCATCAACGATCAGCAGCAGCCTGCCGCTGAGGCCGTCGACTCCTCCGGCGCGGCCTCGCTCGGGCCCGTGCAGCAGGCGCTGCCCTGCTGCTTTGCCAGGGACTCGGCGTCGGCCTTGACGACGTAGACCTCCCAGGGTTCCTGTCCCGGGCCGTGGACCCAGACCTTGTCCTGGAGGGCGTAGCAGCAGGTGGTGTCGTTCTCCTCGACGGTGGCCAGCCCGGCTTCGGCGAGCCGGACGGTGGCGGCATGCACGGCCTCGGCCGTCTCGACCTCGACGCCGAGGTGGTCCATACGCGTGTCGTCCCCTTCCTTGCCTTCGACGAGGACGAGCTTGAGCGGGGGCTCGGTGATGGCGAAGTTGGCGTAGCCGTCGCGGAGTTTGGCGGGCTCGGTGCCGAACAGCTTGGTGTAGAAGGCGATGGACGCGGCGAGATCGGGGACGCGGAGGGCGAGCTGTACACGGGACATGGCGAGCCTCCTGCTGGTGATGGGTGGGGTGGTGGGTCAGCAGCCGCCGGACGAGACCGGGGCGCCGATGCCGATCTGGAGGGTGGCGGGTGCGGCGCAGCAGCCACCACCTTCGCTGCTCTGCGCGGCGTCGGGGTCGTCGAACAGGCCCGCGCCGCCACAGACTCCGGTCTCCGGCAGGGTCAGCTCGACGCGCTCGGCGGCCTCCCGGTCTCCGGCGAGTGCCGCGGCGATGGAGCGGACCTGCTCGTAGCCGGTCATGGCCAGGAACGTGGGGGCGCGGCCGTAGGACTTCATGCCGACCAGGTAGACGTCCTTCTCCGGATGGGAGAGCTCGTTGACGCCGTGCGGGTAGACCGTGCCGCAGGAGTGGACGTTGGGGTCGATCAGCGGGGCGAGCGCGGTCGGGGCCTGGAGGCGCTCGTCGAGGCCGAGGCGGAGCTCGGAGAGGAAGGACAGGTCGGGGCGGAAGCCGGTCAGGACGATGACCTCGTCGACCGGGTCGAGGCGGCGGCCGTCTTCCGCGATCAGGACCAGGTGACCGTCGGCGTCGCGCTCGACGGCCTCCGTGCGGAAGCCGGTCGCCGCGGATGCGTGGCCGGCCTCGACGGCGGCCTTGGCGCGCAGGCCCAGAGCGCCGCGGGCGGGCAGCTCGTCGGCCTCGCCACCGCCGTACGTGCCGGCGCCGATGCCGCGGCGCAGGATCCACACCGCATGCGTGCCGTTCTCTTCCTTCGCCAGGTCCGCCAGGTAGGCCAGAGCGGTGAAGGCGGAGGCTCCGGAGCCGACCACGGCGGTGCGCCTACCCGCGTAACGGTCACGTACGGCCGGGTCCTTGAGGTCCGGGACGCGGTAGGAGATGCGGCCGACGGCCGACTTCTCGCCCAGGGCGGGCAGGCCGTCCGCGCCGATGGGGCTGGGCACGGACCAGGTGCCGGAGGCGTCGATGACGGCGCGGGCAGTGATGCGCTCCTCGCGGCCGTCGGCGGTCGCGATGTGCACGGTGAAGGGCTGCTCGTCGCGTCCGGAGTCGACGACGCGGTCGCGGCCGGCGCGGGCGACGCCGGTCACGGTGGCGCCGTAGCGGACCTTGTCGCCGAGGGCGTCGGCGAGGGGCTGGAGGTACTGCTCGGCCCAGTCACCGCCGGTCGGGTAGGCGGCGCCGTCGGGGCGGACCCAGCCGGTGGGGGCAAGCAGCTTCTCGGCGGCGGGGTCGACAACCTCGGCCCAGGTGGAGAACAGCCGCACGTGCGACCAGTCACGGACCGCCGCGCCCGCAGCGGGCCCTGCCTCCAGGACGAGCGGTTCGAGGCCGCGTTCGACGAGGTGGGCGGCGGCGGCCAGACCGATCGGGCCGGCTCCGACGACCACGACGGGCAGCTGGTCGGTGGCTGGTGCGTTCACGAGGTTCCCCTTTGCTTCGACGTTTGTCGATGTCTTGCGCGGCCAGCATGGCACCTGTATCGACAAGCGTCAACATAGACACACGTCGAATTTGCATCATGGATCAACTACCGCCCCGGGCTCGCACGCGTCGGGCCGGGGTGGCAGCGCAGCCCGCCCTCGCGCTTCCCGGGCGGTGTCGTGCGGGGCGGAGAGTGGATCGCCCAGCAGCCCGCCAAGCGTGTGACCTGCGGCCGAACCGGTACCTCGCAAGGCCTCGTCGCCCTGGTTCGACATGTGTCAACATAGACATATGTCGAACACGAAGGTGTTGCCGCTGCTGGAGCCCGAGGTCCCGGAGGTCACGGCACCCTGCTGCCCGCCGCTGACCGAGCGGCCACTGAGTGCTGCGGAGGCCGAGCGGACCGCCGCGATGTTCAAGGCGCTCGGTGACCCGGTCCGGCTTCGGCTCTTCTCGCTGGTCGCCTCGCACGAGGGCGGCGAGGCGTGCGTGTGCGACATCTCTGACGTCGGTGTCTCCCAACCGACCGTGTCCCATCACCTGAAGAAGCTCAAGGAAGCGGGACTGCTGACCTCCGAGCGGCGCGGGACCTGGGTGTACTACAAGGTCGAGCCGTCCGTCGTGGCAGCCATGGGACAGATGCTCACGCTTCGCTGACCCCGCCGGGGACGGCACGCGTGCGCCGCGCGCGCGACAGGAACACGTCAGCCGACGTTCGCTCGAAGGCCGCCAGCGCGGGCCATACATAGGCAAGCATCTATGTTCTGACGGGTGGGGCCCTGCCGACCGCCGAACGCGGTGTCGACTCCGAGCTGCCCCTGCCCGCTGTCCCAAGGGGGTACGGGTGCAGCATCGACGCAGGGGACGCGCACGCTGGGTGCCGGTCGGCGCGGCCATGGCGGCGGCCGCCCTCTCGGTCGGGGGCGGGCTGTGGATATGGATCGACGATTCCGGCGCGCCCAGTGGCATCAGCGCCGCTGCCCCCAGGGCATCGGCGGATCCGCGGATCGGCTGTGGCGCGAAGGGCCAGTTGCCGGGCTCCGGTTCCACTGCCCAGCAGAACGCGATGAAGTACTGGATCAAGGAGTACCAGCGGGCGTGCCCGGGGGCGCAGGTCGCCTACAACCCGGTGGGTTCCACCGCCGGCGTCGCCCAGTTCTTGCGGGTCGCCACCGCGTTCGGGGGAACCGACGGCGCGCTGTCGCCAGACGACGTCAAGCAGTCACGCGGTGCCTGTCCGGGCGGCCACGGCATTGACCTGCCTATGGTGGGCGGCCCCATCGCGGTCGGCTACAACCTGCCGGGGGTCAATGACCTCGTTCTCGACGCCCCGACCCTGGCCAGGATCTTCGACTCTGTCATCACCAGGTGGAACGACCCCGCCATACAGGCGTTGAACCCCAGCACCGAACTGCCTGACCTGGTCATCCAGGCCGTGCATCGGTCCGACGGCTCCGGTACCACCCAGAACTTCAGCGCCTATCTCGCGGGGGCAGCCCCGCAGCACTGGCCTTACCCCGCGGCGAAGTCCTGGCAGGGCAGGGGCGGTCACTCGGCCAAGGGTTCCGACGGGGTGGCCACAGAGGTGAACACCACCAGCGGCGCGATCGGCTATTTCGAGCTGTCGTTCGCCACCGCGCGCGGGATCCCCACCGTCAAAGTCGCCACGGGGGCGCTGGAGCCGGTGGCCCCGACTCCGAAGGCGGCTTCGGCCGGCATCGCCACGGCCAAGGTGACCGGCAAGGGCAAGAACATCACCCTCCAGCTCGACTACTCCACGAAGGACGCGGGTGCCTACCCGATCGTCCTGATCACGTACGAGATCGTGTGCGACAGGGGAAACCAACCCGCGACTCTGCCATTGCTGAAGTCGTTCCTTGCCTACACCGCAGGCGAGGCGGGCCAGAGAGTCCTTCTCGGCATTCAGTACGCGCCCCTGCCGGAGATCATCGCGGCGCGGGTACGGGCAGTCGTCGGCACGTTGTCGTAGCAGTCCGGCCCGTGCCGTCAACGGGCTTCATGCCCGCACCAGTTGCGCGATCTCGCGGGACGCGTCACGGGCGGGGCGGCCGACGCCGATGAGGGTGGCGGAGGCGGGGCCGGTCCAGTCTCCGTAGCCGAGCAGGTGCAGGCGCGGTTCGTCCGCGGCGCGTGTACCCGTCGTGGCGATGTGGCCGCGCCGGCCGCGGAGTTGGAGCGGGGCGAGGTGGGAGAGCGCCGGGCGGAATCCGGTGCACCAGATGACGGCGTCGGCTTCGGTGCACGTACCGTCCGCCCACTCGACGCCGCCGCGGGTGAGGCGGCTGAACATCGGGGCGGCTTTCAGCAGTCCGCGGTCGCGGGCATCGCGAACGGGCGGGACAGCCACGATGTCGCCGAGCGAGGCGACACCGCCGGTATCGGAGCGGCCCGCGTCGAGAGCGCGGCGGCGGGCGGTGGCCGCATCGAAGAGGGCACGGCCGTCGATGTCGTCGGCCAGGAAGCGGGGCGGGCGCTGGGTGACCCATGTCAGGTCGGTCTCAGAGGCGAGGTCGGCGGCGATCTGCGCGCCTGAGTTTCCGCCGCCGACCACGATCACGCGGCGGCCCACGAAGTCCTGCGGCCGCCGGTATTCCACGGTGTGCAGCTGCATGCCGCCGAAGACACCTCGACCCGGGACGGCGGGAAGGAAAGGACGCCACCAGGTGCCCGTCGCGCTGAGGACCGCCCGCGCGCGCCAGGTCCCGGAGTCGGTGTCGACGCGCAGGAGTTCACCGTCCCGGTGCACTCCCGCGACGCGGACCGGTCGCTCGACGGGCAGGTCGTAGCGTTTCTCGTAGTCGCGCAGATACGACACCACGTGCGCCGCGTCCGGATACTCCTCGCCCGCCTGCGCCGGCATCAGCCACCCCGGCAGCGAGGAGAACGCGGCCGGGGAGAACAGGTGCAGCGAGTCCCACGTGTACTGCCACGCGCCGCCCGGTGCGGCCTGGGCGTCGAGGATGACGAACTCGATGCCCAGACGGCGCAGGTGGTACCCGGCGGCGAGCCCGGCCTGGCCGCCGCCGATCACGACGACCTGGGTCGTCCGCGTCATTCGGCGGGCTGCTCGGCCTCGCCCCGGCCGGGCAGGAAGATGAGCGCCACCAGCGCCAGCCCCACCACGGCACCGACGAGCTGCATCCCGATGAACCCGGCGACCGAACCCGGCGCGATGCCCGCGAAGGTATCGGTGAAGGCGCGCCCGATCGTCACCGCCGGGTTGGCGAAGGACGTCGACGAGGTGAACCAGTAGGCCGCACCGATGTAGGAGGCGACGGCCACCGGCGCGAAGCGCAGCCGGTCGGTGCGGGCCAGGCCGAAGATCAGCAGGATCAGACCGGCCGTCGCCACCACCTCGCCCAGCAGCAGGTGACCTGCCGAGCGGTCATGCGTGGACCACTTCACCAGCGGCTCACCGAACATCGCGTCCGCGAGCACGGCGCCCGCTATCGCGCCGACGATCTGCGCCGGGACGTACACCGCCGCCTCGCGTGCGGTGACTCCCGCCCCGCCGCGCCGGGCCGTCCACCACTCGGCCAGAGTGACCGCAGGGTTGAAGTGTGCGCCGGAGACCGGGCCGAGCAGGGTGATCAGGACGCCGAGCCCGAAGACCGTGGCCAGCGAGTTGGCCAGCAACTGCACGCCCACGTCCTGGGACAGCTCGGTGGCCTGAATGCCGGAGCCCACCACCACCGCAACCAGGGCGGCGGTGCCGACCAGCTCGGCGGCCGCCTTGGCGACCAGGGGCGTACGGGGCGGGGTGGCACCCGGCGCGGGCTGCGGCTCGCCGGCGGAGACGACGGGCCCCGCTGCGGACTCGTGGGTGGCGGTCAACAAACACTCCTTGGAACAGTCGCCTCAAGCGACGGGGATCAGGGGCAGGACCGCTTGTTGTCGGCGGCGGTGCGGGCGGACTCGGCCAGGTCGGCGAACTGGCCCGCGAGCTGAGCGATGACGTCGGGGCGCAGCTTGTAGTAGGTCCACCGTCCACACGGCTCCGTCTCGACGATCCCGGCCTCGCGCAGCACTCTCAGGTGGTTGGAGAGGTTGGTCTGCTTGGCGCCGGTCTCCTCGATCAGGTGCGTGCTGCAGAGGGTCTCCTTGGCGAGCAGGGTGACGATCTGGAGGCGGAGCGGGTCGGCCAGAACCCGGATCAGATCAGCGTCGACTGACATCAGCATGCACTGATACTGTCACATCAGTGGTGGCTGACACCACCGGGTGCTGATGTCATTCGCGCCTGATGTCGTCGTGAGACAAGAGAGACCACCTGATGTCCGACAAGCCCTCCGTGCTGTTCGTCTGTGTCCACAACGCCGGCCGTTCCCAGATGGCCGCCGCGTGGCTGACCCACCTGGCCGGGGACCGTGTCGAGGTCCGCTCCGCCGGCTCCAACCCGGGCGACAACGTCAACCCGGCCGCCGTCGAGGCCATGGCCGAGGTCGGCATCGACATCTCCGCCGAGGTCCCGAAGATGCTCACCGTGGACGCGGTGAAGGAGTCGGACGTCTGCATCACCATGGGCTGCGGCGACACCTGCCCCGTCTTCCCCGGCAAGCGGTACCTGGACTGGGAGCTGGAGGACCCGGCGGGCCAGGGCGTCGAGGCCGTACGTCCGATCCGGGACGAGATCAAGGTGCTGATCGAAGGCCTGATCAAGGAGATCGCGCCGGAGCCCCAGGCATGAGCACGGCGACGGACATACGCAACGTCATCATCATCGGCTCCGGCCCCGCCGGCTACACCGCCGCTCTGTACACCGCCCGCGCCTCGCTGAAGCCGCTGGTCTTCGAGGGCGCGGTCACGGCCGGCGGCGCGCTGGTGCAGACGACCGAGGTCGAGAACTTCCCCGGCTTCCGCGACGGCATCATGGGCCCGGACCTCATGGACAACATGCGGGCCCAGGCCGAACGCTTCGGCGCCGAGCTCGTCCCCGACGACATCGTCGAGGCCGACCTCACCGGCCCCGTCAAGACCGTCACCGACAGCGCGGGTACGGTCCACCGGGCGAAGGCCGTCATCGTGGCGACCGGCTCGCAGCACCGCAAGCTGGGCCTGCCGGGCGAGGACGAACTGTCCGGCCGTGGCGTGTCGTACTGCGCGACCTGCGACGGCTTCTTCTTCCGCGAGCACGACATCGTGGTCGTCGGCGGCGGCGACACCGCGCTGGAGGAAGCCACCTTCCTCTCCCGCTTCGCCAAGTCCGTGACGATCGTCCACCGGCGCGACGCCTTGCGGGCCTCCAAGGCCATGCAGGACCGCGCCTTCGCCGACCCGAAGATCTCCTTCGCCTGGAACAGCGAGGTCGCCGCAGTCCACGAGGACGGCGGCAAGCTCGCCGGACTCACCTTGCGCGACACCGTCACCGGCGAGACCTCCGAGCTCGCGGCCACCGGGCTTTTTGTCGCCATCGGCCACGACCCGCGCACCGACCTGGTCACCGGTCAGCTGGAGTTGGACGGTGAGGGCTACCTCAAGGTCGCCTCCCCCTCCACGCGTACGAACATCCCAGGCGTCTTCGGCGCCGGTGACGTGGTCGACCACACCTACCGCCAGGCGATCACCGCCGCGGGTTCCGGCTGCGCGGCAGCCCTGGACGCCGAGCGGTACCTCGCCGCCCTCAGCGACGCCGACGTCGCGGGTGAGCCCGCCACGGCCGCCGTCTGACCAGCTGGAGCAACGTCATGGCTCTCAAGAACGTCACCGAGGACTCCTTCGAGCAGGACGTCCTGGACAGCGACAAGCCGGTCCTGGTCGACTTCTGGGCCGCCTGGTGCGGCCCGTGCCGCCAGCTCTCCCCCTCGCTGGAGGCGATCGCCGCCGAGCGCGGCGACAAGATCGAGATCGTCAAGCTGAACATCGACGAGAACCCGGCCATCGCCGCCCGTTACGGCGTCATGTCCATCCCGACGCTGCACCTCTACGACGGCGGCGAGGTCATCCAGACCATCGTCGGGGCCAAGCCGAAGGCCGCCCTGGAACGCGAACTCGCCGACCACCTCGCCTGATACGCGTCACCGGTGGGGGCGCACGCAGCGCCCCCACCGAGCCCCTCTCTTCTCCGATCTCCGACGGAGGTATCCCGGTGGCCAGCAAGCGCATCGTCGCCATCGGCGGCAGTGACGCCGGCATCAGCGCGGCCCTGCGCGCCCGCGAGCTGGATCCCGACAGCGAGGTCACCGTGGTGGTGGCCGACGCCTACCCGAACTTCTCCATCTGCGGCATCCCCTACTACGTCTCTGGCGAGGTCGGCCACTGGAGCGACCTCGCCCACCGCACCCTCGACGACCTCAAGGCCACCGGCATGCAGGTCCGCACCGACACCCTCGCCACCGCCATCGACGTCACCGGCCGACGGCTGATGGTGCGCGGCGCGGGCGGCTGGATCGGCGAACTGCCCTACGACGCGCTGATCGTGGGCACCGGAGCAGTCAGTGCCCGCCCGCCCATCGAGGGGCTGAGCGGACCGGACGCGCTCGGACCGGCCGATGGCGTGCATCTGCTGCACAGCATGGGCGACACCTTCGCCGTGATGCAGTCCCTCGCCGCCCGCGCCCCGAAGGCGGCTGTCGTCGTCGGCGCCGGCTACATCGGCCTGGAGATGGCCGAAGCCCTCACCACGCGCGGTATCCACGTCACCCAGATCGAGGCTCTGCCCGAGGTCCTGCCCACCGTCGACGCGGAACTCGGCGCCCTCGTCCACGCCGAACTCACCACCCACGGCGTCGAGGTCCTCACCGGCACCCAGGTCTCCGCCGTCAGCCGCGGCCCGGGCGACAACCAGCTCCTCGTCCAGGCCACCGGACCGGATGGCAAGACCTTCACCCAGGTCACCGACCTCGTCCTGGTCGTCGTCGGCGTACGCCCCGACACCGCCCTCGCCGCCGACGCCGGAGCCAAGCTCGGAGTGAAGGGCGCGATCGAGGTCGACGAGTACATGCGCACCTCACTGCCCGACGTGTACGCGGCCGGGGACTGCGTGGTCACCCACCACCGCCTCCTCGGCAGGACCTGGCTCCCGCTGGGGACGACCGCCCACAAGCAGGGCCGCATCGCCGGCGAGAACGCGCTCGGCGGCCACCGCTGGTTCGCCGGCAGCCTCGGCACCCAGGTGGTCAAGGTCTTCGACCTCGTCGCCGCCCGCACCGGCCTGCGCGACCACGAAGCCGCAGCCGCCGGGCGGGGCTGGACACCGGCGACCACCGCGAGCCGTCCCGACGACCACAAGGCGTACTACCCCGGCGCCACGCCGATCTCGATCCGCGTCACCGGCGACACCGCAAGCGGCCTCCTCCTCGGCGCCCAGCTCGTCGGACGCCGAGGTGCGGAGATCTCCAAGCGCGTGGACACGTACGCCACCGCGCTCTTCCACGGCATGCCGGTCGACGGCCTCAGCGAACTCGACCTCTCCTACACCCCGCCCCTGGGCTCCCCGTGGGATGCCGTCCAGGTCGCGGCGCAGGCATGGATGAACGAGCACCACCTCGACGTCCAGCGCCGCATGGTCCAGACGCCCTGAGAGCGGCGACGGTGCTCAGGCGGCTGCGGTCTCGGCCTCCGGCTCACCCACCGGCTGCAGTATCTCCCGTATGCGGCGCAGCCCGTCGTGGTCGACGGAGTACCAGGCCCAGGTCCCGCGCCGCTCACGGTTGAGCAGCCCGGCGTCCGTCATCACCTTCAGGTGATGGCTGACGGTCGGCTGCCGCAGGCCGAGGCATTCGGTCAGGTCGCACACGCACGCCTCGCCCTCGGGGGCGCGTTCGATGAGACGCAGCAGCTGCAGCCGGGTCGGGTCCGCGATGGCCTTCAGCATGGCGGCCAGCCGCTCGGCTTCCTCACGGTCGATCAGCATGCAGGACAGAGAGGGGCTGCACGTTCCCGGCTGATCCACCACCGCCTCCGCAGCCTCGCCAGGAGTAGAGATAGCCATCCGCCCACGATAAACGGCGGCTGCGTGTTCTCCCGCGGTCCGAAGACGGAGGCAGGCAGTTGTTCACCTGGGGTTCGCTCTGCACGTCGCCGTCCTGGCCGCCGCTCTGTGGTCGGCGGGTGTCCCGACCCTCGCGCCCTGTATTGACACGCAGGATTGGCTCAACGAAAATTGAGTCAATGAACGTTGAGTGGTCTGCATCGGTCGTGGCGCGAGCACAACGGCACGCGGCACTGGGGGAACCCGCGCGCCTGGCGATCATCGACCGGCTGCTGCTGGGCGACGCCTCACCCGGCGAACTCGGCCAGGAGCTGGGCCTGCCCAGCAACCTCCTGGCCCACCACCTCAAACTGCTCGAACAGATCGGCCTGATCGAGCGGTCCCGCTCCGAAGGAGACCGACGGCGCACCTACCTGCGCCTACGCGTGCAGGCCCTGGCCGACACCATGCCGACACCCCTGCGTACGGCACCCCGCGTGGTGTTCGTCTGCACCCACAACTCCGCCCGCTCCCACCTCGCCGCGGCTCTCTGGAAGCGCCACAGCACCGTGCCTGTCGCCTCGGCGGGAACCCAGCCCGCCCAACGCGTCCACCCCCGTGCCGTCGCGACCGCACGCAAACACGGCCTGTCCCTGGCCCATGCCCGTACCTCTCACATCGACGAGACGCTGCGCCCGGACGACCTGGTGGTCGCCGTCTGCGACAACGCTCACGAACAGCTCGGCCCCCGGGTCCCTGACCGCCTGCACTGGTCGGTCCCTGACCCCACCCGCACCGGCACCGACGACGCCTTCGCCGACGCCCTGAGTGATCTCGCCGACCGGGTCGACCGGCTGGCTCCCGCCGTCCGCCCTCCTGGAGGCAGCGATGACTGAGACCGCGCCCGTCCCGCACCGCAACCTGAGCATCGACCAGCAACTCGCCCTGCGTACCGCCGCCACCCACCTCACCCGCGAGTTCGACGGCGTCTTCGGCCAGGAGACCATCGAGCGGTTCCTGCACATCAGCTACGACCAGTTCGCCGGCCGCAGCACCATCCCCAACTTCCTCCCGCTCATGGCCGAACGCTTCGCCCGCCAGCGCCTGCGCGCCCTGGCCAAGGTCGAGGGCCACCACGCCGACGGCAAGCCCGTCGTGCTCTTCCTCTGCGTCCACAACGCCGGACGCAGCCAGATGGCCATGGGCTTCTTCCAGCACCTCGCCGGCGAGGGCGCCGTCGCCTGGTCGGGCGGATCCGAACCCGGCAACGAGGTCAACCCGGCCGCCATCGCAGCGATGAGCGAGCGCGGCATCGACATCTCCCGCGAGTTCACCAAGCCCTGGACCGACGAGATCGTCCGCGCCGCCGACGTCGTCGTCAGCATGGGCTGCGGCGACGCCTGCCCCGTCTTCCCCGGCAAGCGATACCTCGAATGGACTCTGGACGACCCCGCCGGCCAGTCCGTCGACGACGTCCGCCCCATCCGCGACGACATCGAGCGCCGCGTCCGCGGGCTTCTCGACGACCTGGGCGTCCCGGCACAGCACTGACCACGCACGGGGCGCGCTGAGCTCTGGCCCGACCCGACGCCGAGGTGTTTGAGCGCGCGGTAGGCGGCCTCCCCGACCGTGCCCCGTCCACTCCGGCACCAGCACGCCACGACAGGGAAGCTGAACCGATGGCAGCCCGCGCCACCTCAGCTCGGCCGTACGGTCCGGTCACGGCGGCCCACTTCGCCGATTCGAAAGGCGAGTTGTGGTCAGAGCCAGCCGCCGAGAGTGATCAGCCCGCGGTGCACCAGCGGCTCGACGAAGGGATTGGGCCGGAGTGAAGGCCCGTACGCCAACTCCGCCACGTCCATGCGCCATGGCCTATGCCGGTGATCGAGGAGCCGAAGGTCGACGATCCAGTCAGCGACCTCGCTGGCGGAATACCCGCGGCGCAGAAGCTGGTCCGCGGCATACACGGCGGCCGCCACCCGAAGTGAGTCGGTCCACGGCCTTCTGCCTTTCCTCTGCCGTTGGGAGGTACTCCTGGGTGAGCGCACCGCATATCGCAGGAGGGGATCACCGCGCCGCACTATCGACGGCGACAGGAGCGGGATCAGCACGGCTGACAGGGCCACGAGCTGCCTGTCCTCATGCGTGGGCGTCCCATCGAGCCATGCGTTGACACGCCCTTGCAAGGCAAGAACGGAGTCGTCACTCACCGGCACGGCCTGGCACAGAGCCAGCGGGAAGCCGCATGGTTCTCCAAGGTCGTAAGTCCATTCACCCTCGTCGGTCCAGTTCGCGCAGGTTCGCTCAGGTGGGGCGTCGTGCCGGAATTCGACGGTGTCCCAGCAGGCCTGGCATTCCGTCACTACGTACACACCGTGATCCACGCACGCGAACGACCACGGAAGTTTCCAGCCCAGGAGCCAGCGCGGACTGTCGTTGCCCCGTAGACACTTTGGGCACCAGCGTGCCTGCGAGTGGTGGAACCAAGCCCCCTTGTGCCATTGCTGAACCGCTACACCGTCGGACGAGAACAGCGGCAGATGCGGTAGCGCGTTGCCGGCGTAGCGTGCCAGGGTCATCGCGTGCAGGCGCTCGGCGTCGATCCCGGTCAGCTTCTCCATCCGCCGAACCACAGGATCGGACAACCGCATTTCGCCCGCAGAAAGCCCGCCGATCCTGTCGAGGTGAAGTTCCCGAAGGAGCGGCTTCATCTCGAAATCCTGTTGCTGGGCGAGTGCGCCGATCCAACTGGTCAGTGACTCCCCGGGGATCGGCTGAACCGCTGGCTCAGTCAGGGTGCGGCGCGGTGGGCGACGCTTCTGCGCCGTCTTCTTGGCAGTACTCACGACGGGAATCCTGTGGCAGGTGCACTCTGCCGAACCTTGGCTTGTGAGCGGACCACCGATGTGGGTGATCAGGGAACGTCCTCGTTTACGGGATCTCGGTCGGTCGCAAGTCACCCATTAGGGCGCTTGAGTGTGCTATTCGAATAACATCAAGGAAGAGTTGGAGGCATGGACGATGCCCACTCGGATGGCCGCGACGTAGTACGTCCTGTCCTCATCGATTCCCCGAAACGCCGACTCCTCCTGATGCCGGCTGCGCCGGACAGCGAATTCTGCTGCTGGACCGTGCCGACACTCCCCATTCGTCCCGGTGAGACCGTCCGACGCGCGGCAAACCGGCATCTGAGGCGCGATGCTCACCTCCCCGCGCTTCGCATCCCGCCGCTCATCGGCCGGCTCTCCCGCAGGGACACACCGCAGGGCGTTCAGTACGTCGTCGTGGTGCGCCCTGCAGCGGAGAGCTGGCCGTCGGCCGTCCGCTTCGCGCTCGCCCCGGAAGCCCGGTGGTGGACGACGGCCGAATTGCGGTTGGCCGGGGAGCTGGTCGAGCCCGCTGAGCTGCTCGACTTCATGGACGGCTACTGGGACGGGTGGCTGCCGGACGGAGAGATCTCGCTCGAGTAGCGGTCTGACTCACGCCACGGTTCTCGGCCCGGACGGCGCGACCTGAAGCACTGGCATCTCGTGCGCCCGACCCCCAGCAGGGAGAGCAAAAAGTGACCGTGCACGCCATCGAGATCACCCTGACCCGCACTATCGAGGCCGCCGAACTCAAGGCCGCACAGCAGGAAAGTGCCCTACTGATGGCGGCTGCCGGGGATCGGAAACGGCTCGTGGTGCTGGTGACCGCCAAGAACGAACGACGGGCCGTGAGGAAGATCTGGAGACGGTTGGAGGACGTACTCCCCATCGACGTGCTCTGCACCCTCTTTCCGGGGCCCGACGGGAAGTACCTCATGAGCATCCCCATGAGTGAGGAGGTCCAGGAGCGGGTCCAGAGTCTGGCGGCAGCCGAGCAGCAAACTCCCGAGGAGTACTTGGAGCAGGCGATCGCTCAGGCGTTGGCCCGTGACCGTTCGACGCGACGAGCGCAACTGGACTGCTCGCTGAACGAACTGCTGCGCACCTACAGTCCTGAGGAGGTCTCCGGGGCTGCGGCTTGGCGGATCGGAATGTGACTGCCCTTGCTAAGGCTCTGCGCCCCGTCCGACAGTGACCACTCGGTGAAGTTTGACGCTGCGCTTTCGGCTACTGACGTGGGTCCATTGCAGGACGCCTTCGTGCTGGACCCGTCCTGTGCCATTTCCCGAACCGTTGCCCGCCTTGTCGTCGAAGACCTCGATCGTGGTTAGTGGGAGACCTGGGGTGATCATCGATGCGGCGGTCGGCTGTCGTTCCAGGTCTGTTATCGATCAAGGCAGTGGAATAGCGGCGTGGAGCAGTCGGCATGTGTTGACGAGCATGTCCCACAGCCCGTCGTCACGGCGGACCTCGTGGTAATTGGGCCCGCGTAGACGGTCTTGTGGTTGAGGGGCCAGGAGACCGGAGTCCACCAGGCGTTTAACTACTGGGCGGACGAGGCTGTCGGTCAGCCCTGTGCGTGAGGCGACCATGCGCACAGTGACAGGTGTGTCGCCGGTGGCGGACGTGAGATCGACGATTGCCACGACCACCTCGGCCATATAGCGATTGCCGAACAGCGCCGATGACCGCCTGCGCAACGCTTCCCGGGTGTCTCCGTCCACACGTATAGTGTGACGCGTTACGTGAATCGCGTCACCCTAGATGCGGAGGCGTCCTGCGATGGGTACTGCGATGACTTCTGGCGCCACCCTCAAGGGCCTCCAGTGCGAGCTGGATCTGGCGCTGCCTGCGGAGCGTGGGGCGTCGCTGGACGAGCAGCCCGCACTGTCCCCCATCCGGGTCGCCGGGCGTCTGCTCCATCCGACGCCCGTGTTCGACACGTACTGGCAGTTCGCAGCGCGTCGGCACGCGGTCTATCAGGCTCGGCTTGAGGGCAGGCCCGGTCCCTGGACCGATGATCCAATCCTGCTGCGTCACCGGTTCACCAATTGCTACCGGGCTGCGGATCGGGTCAGCCAGTTCCTCATTCGCCACGTCTCCTACACCGGCGCGCAGGACATGCCGGAAGTGGTGTTCCGGACCTTGCTGTTCAAGATGTTCAACCGCGTCTCAACCTGGGAGCTGCTGAGCGGGGAGATCGGGGAGATCTCATGGAAGGACTTCAGCCGCAGCGCCTACGACGATGTGCTGACCCGTGCCTTTGCCGCAGGCCGCAAGCTGTATTCGGCGGCCTACGTGATTCCTCCGCCGCGGCTGGGAGCAGACCGCAAGCACAGCAATCACCTGCGGCTGCTGGAGTTGATGATGACCACGGACGTGGGGGGACGCATCGCGCGCGGCGGGTCACTGCGCGCGGCCTTCGAGGTGCTGCGGTCATATCCGGCGATGGGTGACTTCCTCGCCTATCAGTTCGCCATCGACCTGAACTACTCCGCCGTCTTCGACTTCGGCGAGATGGAGTTCGTCGTGGCCGGCCCGGGAGCACGCGATGGTATCCGCAAGTGTTTCGGCCGCCCGGCCGACGGCATCGAAGCAGACGTCATCCGCTATATGGCCGACCATCAGCAGGAGCACTTCGCCCGCCTGGGCCTTTCGTTCACCGGTCTGGCCGGCCGCCCACTGCAGCTCATCGACTGCCAGAACTTGTTCTGCGAGGTCGACAAGTACGCCCGTGTGGCCCACCCTGAGGTAGCCGGACACAGCGGCCGCAGCCGGATCAAGCAACTGTTCCAGCCGGTGCCTGAGCCGGTCGGTGCCTGGTTCCCGCCGAAGTGGAACCTGTCGGCCTGACGCACCCGGAGGCGGACTTGGCCACAGTCCCACCGAACCTCGTGCACCTTGTCCCGGGGACCCTGGTGGTCCTGGAAGGCCTGGACCGCAGCGGCAAAAGCACGCAGAGCGCCGCCCTGGCCCGCCTGCCGTGGGCCGATCCCGTGCCACTGTTCATGCATCTACCCTCCGGACAAAGCCGTTTCACCGAGGGCGTCTACCGACTGACCGAACAGGCGCCGATATCCTCTGCGCTGGCACGCCAACTGATGCACCTGGCCTGTCACGCCGAGAACATCGACACCCTGAGCGAAGCGCGGGACTGCAGAGGAGCCGTCCTGGACCGCTGGTGGTGGTCGACCGTGGCCTACGGCTGGTATGGCGCACACCTGGCGGAGGAGGGGCTGGACAAGGATGCCTTCTTCGGCATGATCGATCTTGTCTGGTCCGGCCAGCCGGCCGATGTGGTCTTTCTCTTCACGACCCCGCACGAAGCCGACGTCCTCAACCGCGAACCGGTCCGCGAGGGCTACCGCCGCCTCGCAGCCGAGCACAGCACCATGACCGTGGAGGTCCCGTCAGCGGACCTGGCCACCACCACCGATTTCCTCCTCTCCGCTCTGCATGAGCGGGGCCTCGTGACGCTCTCCTGACCCGCCGCCTGGCCTCGACCCAGGCTCACCGGCGGACGCCCCTTGACAGCAATGTCGGAATATCCGACCATCGATGTCATGACAGAGAACATGCACAGTGCGTCAGGCGCTCCGCTGTTCTTCCCCCCGCCCGCCCCGACGGCCGCACCGCAACTGTCGGCGCCCGGGTGGGCCGCCGGCTGCGACCCGAGCCAGGGGCCCTCGGCCATCCGCCTGGACCGCCACGCACTGCAGGCCATGACCGAACCGGAGATGCAGCAGCAGGTCCTGGAGATGCTGATGTGCCTGCGCCGGCAGAGCCTCCAGGACATCGCGAACAGTCCCGCGCACGCGGACGGCACCCCGGAGATCGACAGCATGACCGCGGTGTGGGTGGTCTCCACCGTCGGCAAGGCCTTCGACCGGCCCCTCGTTCGGCTGTCGAGCGTCCGGCGTGAGAGCCTGCGCAGCGTCGGCGGAGTTGCCGCACTCATCCGGGAAGCCATCCCCGGGCAACTGATGATCGGTGCGGCATGAGCGACTACGTTGAGCCGGCCGAAGACCTGGGCGAAGCGTGGCTGCGCACGCTGGAACTCGTACATGCCCGCGGCGGGCGGCGAGTCAACGTGCTCACGACGATCAGCGATCCCCTCGCGTTGGAGGAGTCGGCCGTGCGAGCGGCGATCGATGCCGTCCTGGTGCCCGGTCCCCACAAGAGCGGCACGATCCACTCGGTGCAGACGGTAGCGAGCACTATCTTCCCTCAGGATCTCTACCAGGCTCCTTCCGTGGCCTGGGATCCGGCACTGCCCGATGAGCAGAAGCAGCGCCTGGACGAGGCGGCTGACGATCTCTACGCGGCGTACGGCGACATGCTCCCGCTGCTGCGTACCGCCGATGGCAACAACCGCGGCACGTACTTCGGCCGCATGGTCAGCTGGCCGGGAAAGGAAGCGGGAGGCTACAACCAACTGGCCGACCGCGTAACGTACTTGCGCAACGTGCGTAGCGCGGGACGCCGGACGCACAATCTGTCCGACATAGCGGTTGGCGGCGAGGCGGAGCCGCCCGAGGACCATCCTCCAGCCCTGCGGGATGCAGGCGTCCAGGTCTACGCTCCGACCGACCGACGTCAGCGTGGCTTTCCGTGCCTGGTGCACATCGACCTGACCCTGCTGGACGGTCGGCTGAGCATGCTCGCCGTCTACCGTCATCAGTACCTGGTCACCAAGGCATACGGGAACCTGGTCGGCCTGGCACGGCTGCTGGCGTTCCTCGCGCAGCAGACGGGCTTCGAGGTCGGCGAGCTCGCTGTACAGGCGACGATGGCGGACACCCAGCAAAGCGACTTCGGCGGCCGCAAGGGGATCAAGGCTCTCATCGACTCTGCTCGGAGCAAGGGCGGCTAGCATGATCGGGATAGTGCTGCAGACCGGTGTCGACATGGTCGACGTGGAGCGGCTGGCCCGTATGGTCACCCTGTCGGGGGACGCTTTCCTCGAAAGTTCATGGACGCCCGCAGAGCGCTTGTACTGTGCCAACCGCCCTGAACGCTTGGCATCGCGGTGGGCCGCGAAAGAGGCAACGATGAAGGCGCTGGGGCAAGGAGTGGGACAGATCAGTCCTCTGGAGGTCGAGGTAGAGGCCGCCGAAGGACAGATGCCCACCCTGCTGCTGAGCGGCAACGCCGCGGCCCGCGCGCGCCAGCTCCATCTGGATACCTGGTCAGTATCACTTACGCACGAGGACCGTTGGGCTCTCGCATTCGTCGTCGGACTAGGGAATACAGGCCATGGATAAAAGCAAGCCGCACAGGCAGCCGGACGGCGGTCAGCAGCCAACCGAGCAGCAGCAAGTCGGCCGGCGGCTGCGCACCGCACGCGAGACCTTGGGGCTAACCCAGGATGATGTCGCCGGCGCCCTTAGCGTTCCTCGTACCAGCGTCACCGCTATGGAATCAGGGCAACGCAACGTGACCGCCCTAGAACTGAGGCGGTTGGCACGGCTGTACCGCCGGACCGTCCACTGGCTGCTTGGCGAAGAAGAGGAAGCCGCAGTCGACAACGCCTTGTACCGTGCCACCGCTGAACTGTCCGAGGACGACAAGGAACAGGTTCTGCGATTCGCGCAGTTCCTCGCGGCAGCGGGCTCACCCCCCACCTCCCGAAAGCGACGCAGCGCACCCGCGCCGCTCGGCCCCCCGCCCACTCCGCCGACCCAACCACCAGGCCAGCAATGAACACCCCGTTCCTGGGCCGGAGCCGCCGCGCACTTCAGGCCGCCGCCAGCCTCCTCGACGAACTCCACATCGATCAGGAAAAACCGGTGGACGTCTTCCAGGTGATTGAGCAGCTTGGACTGTGGCTCGTCTTTCAACCCCTTGACGTCCTGCTCGGCGCTGTACTGCCACAGGGCAACGGCGGCATCCTGATCACCACCGAACGGCGGCCGACGCTCCAGCGCTACACCGCCGCTCACGAAATCGGCCACTGGGAGCTGGACCACAATCAGCTGTCATTCGACACCGACCATGACGTTCTAAGCCCCGGCGTCAACGAGCGTGAACGGCTCGCCCAATACTTCGCCTCGTACTTCCTCATGCCACCCCCGCTGGTCCACGCCGTGGCAAGCCGTCACGGCATCCGCAGGCGCGAGAACGTCTCCCCGGCCCAGGCGTACCTCGCCGCCCGAGACATGCGCGTCAGCTACGAGGCCGCCCTGCGGCAGATGAACAACCTGCAGGTGATCACCGAACACCAGCGCGACACCCTGCTGCAAACTCAGCCTCTGCGGGCAAAGCAGGACCTGGCGTACGGCCACCGGCCAGAAACGGGCTCCGCTGACGTGTGGACCCTGGACCTGCGCGCCCCTCACCAGCAAGTCGACGTCCTCATCGACGACGAAATCGTGATCACACTGCCGGAAAACCGCTCCACCGGATACCGCTGGCTGGACGACAACCTCAACGATCAGCGCGCTGCCCGCAGAGCGCGCCCTGCCCCACCCCCGCCCCTCGTCAACAGCGGCACAAGCACTGCCGCGGATACTCAGCCGGCATCGACCGCAACGCGTCGGCCGACAGAGCGGACCGCTGCGGACGGTTCCCTGCAGGTCGTCTTCGACGCCTACGAGCCAGGCTGGGCTCCAGTGACCTCGCGCAACGCTCAGGCCGTTCGACGCCATCTCGCCGCCGCAGACCACACTGGGGACAACCAACTCGAACTCGCCGGAGAGGTACTGGTCCCGTCAACCCCCGGCGTGGGAGCCACAGGCCGACGATGGATGGCATTGAAGGCACAGGCAGAGGGCACCTCCACCTTCCAACTGCATTATGCCGCCCCATTCGAGCCGCGGACACCGCCGGCAGCCACTTTCACTGTCGAAGCGACCGTCCAGCCAGCGCCTCACGTGCGGCACCGCCGCCACCTGCTCCGCGCACTCCTTGATGACACAGACGATGGATCACCACGGTGAGCCCTACCTCCACGACGCCCGAACCCGCCCCCGGGACCGGAACAGGCCCAGTCCTACCAGCGACCGCCACCCGTCCCCCGGTGGACCTGCGGCCGCGCCTCGCAGCCGACCCCATGTTTCAGGGACCCCGGCCTGTGTGCGTTCCCATGGCTGTCTCCGTCGGCCACGAAGTCGCTCGGAGCGGCGCTGGTTCGCCCCCAGGCACCCTCGCCCCCGAGTCCATCTGGTGGTACTGCAGCGAGCGCGGCCAGACAGGATCAGAGGGAATGCTCGTGACCGACGCGGCCGAGGCACTGACCAAGGTTGGTCAGCCGCCCATCGAAACCTGGCCTTTCAACGTCGACCTCGGGATCAGCACTGAGCAGCCGCCCGCGACCACTGCAGAACCCCCGTGGCACACCGGCACATTGTCCCCGCTCGACCTAGCTCACGATGGTGTGGAAGACGCGCTGGAAGACGCACTGGCAGCAGGGTCAGCGGTGTTGATGGTCCTGGAAGTCACGGACGAGTTCCTGGAACCAGACGACGACGGACACGTCGCGGTGCCCGACCCAGCCTCGGCCCTGGGCGACTACCACGCGGTGGTATGCGTAGGCGCCGCCACACACCCCACATACGGCAGGCGCCTGCTGATACGCAACAGTTGGGGCGTGTACTGGGGGCTCGGAGGCTACTGCTGGCTCCCGCTGCAATATCTCGTTGCCTTCGCCCCGCAGGCAGCAATAATTCACCCGGCTCAGAGCAGTTAGGTCCTGTAGCGCGGCACCGACGAGAGGGCAACGTTCGTGAAATTCGCAGAGTATGAGCGCGCCGTTGCTGAGACCGATATCTTGGACTTTGAGGATCTCGTTCTCCCCATGCTCGGTCTTGCCGGGGAGATCGGCAGCCTGGCGGCTCAGTACAAGAAAATTCAGCGAGACCACACAGGTTACCGTGCCTTCTCCGATGAAGTCCGAGAAGAACTCGGCGACGTATTCTGGTATGCAACCGCGCTGGCCCGCCGCTGCAACCTGAGCCTGGAAGAAATACTCTCCGACAACGTGCGTAAAACGCGCGAGCGGTTTCTCCGGCCTGCGACACCGCCTCCGCACCCGCTCTTTGACGATAATGTAACTCCCGGTCAGCAGCTTCCGCGAAGCCTCGACATCACATTCACTGACTCCCTAGTCGAGGGCAAAGGGAAATCGCCAGTCCAGACAGTCCGGATTTACCGTGGTAATAACGCAGTCGGCGACCCGCTGGACGACAACAGTGGCGATGATGACAATTATCGCTATCACGATGTCTTCCATCTCGCCCACATGGCCGTACTTGGCTGGTCGCCCGTCATACGAAGCCTTCTGAAAGTGAAGCGCAGCGCCGATCGCGATGTCGATCGAATTCAGGACGGTGGTCGCGCAATTGCCGTAGAGGAGGGTATGACTGCCTACGTGTTCTCCATGGCTCGGGCGCACAGCTTCTTCAGTACGGCCGCAGCTGTACCTGCCGAGATCGTCAAGGTCTGCCAGGCGATGACAGCGCACCTAGAGGTGTCCCGCCGCTCGGCTCAGGACTGGGAATACGCGATTCTGGCTGGCTATCGCGTATTCGAAGAGCTCACTGCGAACGAAGGCGGCACCGTTCATCTGGACATGCTTGCTCGTACCATCACCTATCGTGGAATGTTGGTCGATTAACCCAGGAGACGCATGAGGTGATATAGCCCACCAGGGTGAGGCTTTAGATGTTTCGATTTCAGGGCGTTTAGCCGATTCCCCATACTTGCAATAGGTCATTGCGTGGGAGCCAGCCCTGCGAACCGCTCCATGTGTTGAGCGTGGATTGAGTACTTATTGAATGAATTCTAATGGCTCAGATGCCAATCCATTGGCGCACCGAGGTATCCATGCTCATCCAATGAGCGGAACCAATTCTCAAAATTTTCCACAAGGTCGATTGGGAAATCACTCTTGTGGCCATGGCCTGCGCAGATATCATGCATACCAAAATTCCTCAATTCGGTGGGAATTTTTGGCCCGTCACCTCCATAATAAGCAAAATCTGTCGAGATTAGAACCTTTGGGCTCTGTGTGTCGGTCTCCAGATTGGCTAGGTTGGTAGCGCCGTTTTTGAGGCTATGATGTGAGTCTTCCTGCATCCAGGCCCCAGAACCTTCATCTCGATGGTAGACGTTGTCCCCGTAAGCCTGCTTCACGCTTCCGCGTAGATTTGGCCTTTTTTCAAGAAAGCGTGAATCCCTCCAGTACTCGTCGAAGGTCAGCACTTCAGTGACTTTCATGGCATAGACGAGAAACCCTCGACGCTTACTCTTTGCAGACCCGGTGCCTACCACCCAGTCGCCAACTTTGGCGACTCTTCTAATTACGGGTTTGCATGTAGCTAGCGTACAATATCCGTGAAATGGGTTTGGAGCGAATCCGTAGTCCCTTGCCACGACGTAAGAGAAGATTCTCATATGCACCCTAATCGCATTAGCAGCCAAATCGCTTAATCTCGCGCTTCTCGTGCAGGTTGCCGTCGCTCGTCTCCCAGTTATTAATCTTGCCGCAGATTGCGTCTTTGATACGGTCTCCCTGCCAGCCAACTACTGCATCGGCGTAAAGGCTGAGAGCCTCGGGGACGTCACATTCAGCAGCGCCGTGCTCCCATACGCCAATGATACGCTTTCCCATTTTCTGTGCGTACTCGATCTCCCAGTTAACCCACTTGCTGGTTCGTGTGTCTTTAGAGATGAGCACGACCATAGTGCCAGCCCAGCGAATGCGCGGGGCTAGGATCTCCCCTTTTATATATGCTTCGCTTGTTGCATTATTGGGGCGCGTGCTGTTGATCGAAGAGTCGCGCACTTCGAATCCGCTATTTCGAAGCAGGGACTTCATGGCTGGAAGATCATCGTCATCCTCGTGAATATGGCTGATGAATACTCTACTAGATGTGCCAACCATGGTACCCCCGTTCCCTCCCTTTTTGACGGCTTCGATCTTACACCTAATCCCCAGGATTCCAAGATCGAGACTTAGGAGTTACGCGCCCCTTCTGGCGTCATAAAATGCCGCCCTGCTCATTCGGTAAAGGATTTAATTCCGGCAGGCGCAAATAGTGACTTCTGGCTGGGATTCCTGCACTCAAATTTCTGATGATCATCACGCATCACGTTCAGGTCCCAGCATGATGTCGGGTTTTTGGACACCGGCGAGCCGGGCGAAGGCCAAGACATACTCCCTCGTATTCGCTTGCACCTGGCGCAGTTCTCGGCGACATTCAGCCGCTCGTGGCCAAGCCGATTCGGGCAGATTGGGCTCAGCATTTTCGAAATCGCGCAAAATTGGATGCCATTTGGAGAGGAATGGCCTTATCTCGCGATTGAGTAGAGTGACCGCCAGACTTTCAACGGTGAGGCCATCCCTGGTGTTTGATGGGCGGCTCGCTTTGAGGATATCCCGAGTGGTTGCGAATAGCCCATACAAGGAAGTCAGTGCTTCCCGTATAAACCCTTCATCCTCGCCTAGTTGTTGGGTGGATGTTCTGGTGACTGATTCCACGAAAAGCTGCCAAGAGACTTGCTGGGCGTCA
Organism: Streptomyces sp. NBC_01384; assembly: GCF_045040035.1. Lineage (NCBI taxonomy): Bacteria > Bacillati > Actinomycetota > Actinomycetes > Kitasatosporales > Streptomycetaceae > Streptomyces > Streptomyces sp. NBC_01384. Next base: position 4,768,461 of record NZ_CP109559.1, on the reverse strand, counting down.
TTGTTAACCACGAACGTAAGTTCGCTCAATTGGGGAACGGTGATTCGAACTTCGGTCAGCCTTGCTGTCCGTTTGTAAATGTCTATTCCCAGCGCTACGAGTACCCCTGCGGCAGCCCCGCCTATAGCGAAGGCGTAGCTGCTGTTGACTTGGCTAAGGCCGTATAGGGCTATTCCTGCCCCGCAGCCTGCCAGCGCAGACACGACGACGCGCAGGGGACGACTACTGGATACCGAAATCATTGGCTCTCCGCTAGGTTCGGCGCGCCCATAGCCAGCACACTCTGTGTTCGTTCTCTCCAATGGGATGCGTTACATGGGGTGACTTGTCATAAAGGTGACGGTCTGTCCCATCGATGTGATCAAACGGTGCCGCTTATTTTCGCGATGTAGGCGGTGTCACGCCAGACATCATGCCGCTCATCGTCACCCGCGAGGTTGTCCGTCGTGCATCCCACCTTCCTGACCCTCACTGATGACACGACCCGCGTCATCAGTGAGGCCCTGCACAACCTCAATGTGCGCCACCTGAGGGAGCTGACCACCTTGCTGCGCCACTACGCTGGAGCCGCTGCTCCTCCCCGGCCAGAGGTGCCACAGGTACCGACCCCGCCCATCACGGAAACGGGGCCCGATGTGCCGGTGATCGGTTTTCACGTGGCATCACCGGACCACCCGGGCGAGGGTGATATGGCGATCAGCAGAATGCCCCTTGTGGACGAGCCCGACGACTCAGGCATCGACATCCCCGGGTTCCATGACCCTCACCGACGCGGCCCACGTCGGTTCAGCTTCTGACCGGGACCGCTAGCGCGTACTCGGGACGCGCTCCGTCCAGCCCCCAGTCGGCAGGCGCGCAATGTTCGATGAGAATGCTCAACCTTCGCTGCGAGAAGCCAGCCGCCATCGGTGTCCGCTGTCATCGAATCGAGGCGTTTGGCAGCGAACCCAGGCGTTTCGGCTTCCTTGCCAGTGACCCTAGTCGTACAGGGCGAGGGACTGGGGTACCGAGTGGCCGTACCGGCTGGGGTGGATCTTGCGGAGGCGTACGTGGAGCTGTCGTACGTGGACGCTGTTACGTTGGCGTCGGCGGCGTCCGCTACTGGACTGTGTCACGGCCCGGTTCGAGGGTGCGGCTCCGGTGCGGCCGTTTCGCTGGTCGCGGGGTGAACGTCATTTCGCGTTGGTACTGGTCGGCGACGACCGGGTAACACGTCGGCTTTGGCTGGAGCAGGACCGGCTTCTGCTGATGGACTTCGACAGGCGGTGGGGATCGCCCAGCAGCTGTTCCGGCCGCACTGGCACGACGACGAGCGGGAACGTCTGCACGCTCTGGTGTCCGGTGGCTGTCGCGCTACCGGCATCCCCGCGGCGAGGCGACGATCTCCTCCCTGCTGTCCACGAGCGCGGCCACGACGATGTGCACGGCCCCGCGGACCACAGCCAGGACGGCTACACATGTGCCCCACCGGCGACAGGCCGATGGACTCCAGCAGGATCAGCGCGCACCAGGCTGCGAGCCCGCGGACGGGGGCGGGGAGCGGAGGCTGTACGAGTCCGGCGGAGCACGCGCCTGGCCGGTTGCCACCCGGGTGACGCACCATCATCCACACGCAGTGTGGGGGGTATGGCGCGACCGGTGCCCGTGGGATGAAGATGCCCCCAGGCACCGTATGCGCCGGACGGGGGGAGCGATACAGGGTGCGGACCAGAGAGTTATCGGCGGGCGAGTCACCGCCGCAGACGGCGGGGTCTGACGTCACACGGCAACTCTGCACGGCGCTCTATGCGCGCCCGGCCCGTGTCGGCGACCCCACGCCGTGGGGCGAGGCGCGGCTGCTCCGGCTGGTCAAGGACGTGCTGCGCGACCCGGCGCGCTCAGTCCCGTCGTACGGTTTTGATCTGGTACCGGTGCTCACGCACGGAGTGCGCGTCCGTCGGCGGCGGCTGCTTCGCCAGGTTGCGGTGGTGGCGGTGCTCGGCCTCGTCGTGGCCTGGGCACCGGTCTCGGCCCTGGGATGGCTGGGTGCGCTCGGCCTCGCCTGGGTGGTGGGCTCGTCCGGGCCGGGCTGGGCGCTGGTGCCGCTGATCGGGTACTGGGTGTTCACGCTGGTCGCGATGCAGAAATACGACAGTTCCCACGAGCTGTGGGCACGCAGCGCCCAGCTCCCCTTCGTGCTGGCATCCGCCGTGGCTCTGGTGTACGTCGTCGACGGGGTGGTCTGCCGGTCGGCGCGGGGACGGGTGAGCAGGGACGGCGGCACCCGAGAGTGGATGCCCTCCGTCGGGTCACGGGCCCGCAGACGCGTGGAGTGGGTTGGCACCCGGCAGAACGGCACCGCGCTGCCGTACGACGTTCAGAGTCGTTTCATCGGCGCGGGTCGGAAAGCCCGGGGCGCGGCAGAAATCCGCGTGCCGTTGCGGCCCGGGCAGCCCGAGAGGTCCGTCGTGGCGCTGCGTGAGACGGAGTTGCTGGAAAGTATCGGGGCCGCATTGACCGCCGCTGGTCACGGCGAGGGCAAGCCCGGCAACGCCGAGGAGACCGCGCCACTGCCTGGTTTCTCGGTGGCCCGGGTACTGGCCTTGCCGGCCGGCCTGTGGCTGGAGCGCAGCCGGAGCGGGGCCGAGGCGTCGGAGACGGCGGGTGGCCTGGGCCGGCCGGAGCGGCCGTATCTGCGGGCTCAGTGCGTCAGCTGGCAGGGGCAGCTCGTGGTGAGCCTCTTCGTGCACGCGGCCCTCCAGGCCGGTGAATTGCGGCTCACGCTGCTGCCGCAGGTGATGGCACCGCTGCTGCCGCTGCCCGAACCGGCCGGTCCCGCGGCGCTCGACGGCCTGCGCGGTGCGGCGGGGCTGTGGCTGATGCTGTGGCGGCAGCTCCGAAAGGCACCGGCGCGGGAGTCGGATCCGGCCGAGCGTGACGGCCCGCTGAGTCTGCGCGATGCCCTGTCCCTGCCCGAGGTTTCCGACCTGCACCAGAAAGGCGACGCCGAACGCCACGTCGAGCTGATGCAGGCCGTCGTCCTCAACGCTGTGGAGGCCCTGCTCGAACGCCACGGCTTCGCGACGGAGGCGTTCTCCGACCGGCCCACGGTGATCAACAGCATTCAGGTGGTGGGCGACAACAATGCGCCGATCCAACTCGCGGCGGGTTTGACGCTGACTCAGGTGGCGCAGACGGCACTCATGCCACCCCCTCCTGCCTCAACCGAAGGAGTGCTCATGAGCCCAGGATTTCCGCGCAGGGACCCGTCCCCCGAGCCCGCACAGTCCCCGGGGTCCGGCATCAGCATCGGCGGCGACAACTCCGGCACCGCGCAGAACGTCGCCGGTCACTGCCTGTCCCACGTCACACAGACCAGCACCGGCCAGGGCAGCGTTCCGCTCGACTCGCTCGCCACCCTCCTGACCGCCTTCCGCACGGACATCGATCGCAATACGGCCCTGCTGACGGACCCGGAGGCTCTGCGAGACCAGACGACGGTGCTGGAGGGCGCCCTGACGGACCCGGAGAGCGACGGCTTCCGCCCCGCCCTGCGTACAGCACTCCGTTCCCTGCCCGCACTGGTCGCCGGAACGGCCGTCCAGCAGACGGGCGAGGCACTGGTGACGGCGATCAGACAGCTACTGGGCTGAGCCCGACGCCCGTACCAGGCGATCGGCCGGCATGGCGCAGACAAGTCGTGCTGCCATCAGCTCTCGCCGACCCTTGCCGATGAAAGCGACCTCTGACACCCAACCTAGTCGGCCAGGTCAGCGCGCTGCACGCGACTAACTTCGCTGTCAAAGGACAATCGGCTGTCGCACTGTCTGACCAGGACTGTGGGAAATGATCTATGAGATCGTGGGAAACGATCTACAGATGGCCGACATGGCACCTGACCAGCGCATTCCGTCGGTTCCCCACCAAGGAGCACCGACGTTAGGTGCTTCAGAGCAGCGACGAAACGGTCGTCATCGTGATCACGATGGCGGCCTTTTTGCTTTGCCGTCGTGGTTCAGAGGGGATTCAGAGGTGCGGGCGCGCGTCTGGTGACCCCGGGCTGTGGAGGTACCGGGGCTGTTGGCGGTGTGATTTTCCTGTCGGTGTGAGGTCTCTCTCACTGGGTGGTGAGGTGGCCTGTGGGGGTCCAGCCGCCGAGTGGTCTGGTGGGCCGGCGGCGGGTTGGACGCCGGTGGGGTGGGTGCCCGTCGGGCGGGATGGTGGCGAGCCGGCGATCGATCTTGCGGCGGTTGGCGTGGGCGAGTTGGAAGGCCAGCAGGAGGGTCTGGGCGGCGATGCCGCGGATGCGGCGGGTGCCGGGCTGCTCGATCGCCTCGTGGAGGGGGTCTTTGGCGAAGCCGTTGAAGCCTTCGACGTTGTTGCGGAGCCGGAAGTAGACGCGCTGCCAGTCCGCGCCGCCATAGGGAAAGACCTGGTGGTGCTGCGCTCCGACCTCGGGCGGGATGGTGATCGATTGCTGGGCGCAGATCTTGGCCGGTCCGGTGGGAGACGGCTCGGGGTCGGCCGTGGGCAGGCGGGGGTCGCGGCCGAGGCTGCTGGGTTTGAGCGGGCACTGGAGGCGTCCGGCGGTGGCCGGGCAGGACATCCGCTGGTGTCCCTCGTGGTCAGGGTGCTGCTTGGGGACGAGTTGGAACGGGGTCCGGGCGGCGATGCGGCGGATCCAGGTCTCCTGGTCGATGACCTCGCGATGGAGGTCGCTGGTGGCGGTGACCAGGGCTTGCGGGAGGGCGGGGCAGTACCAGGTGCCCTCGATGAGCTGGGCTCCGGCGGTGCCGGCTTGGATGCCGAGCTGGTCTTGTCGGTAGTCGAAGACGAGCCGGTAGCCGAGGGCGCGGGCGGGGAGCTGGAAGTCGTCGGGGGCGGTGTTGTTGTAGGCGCGGTCACCGGCGAGGAATCCGGCCGGGTGGCCGCGGCGGCGGACGTCTGCCAGGACTCGGGCGGCGTTGGGGCCGGGTGCATGGCCGGGTTTGTCCAGGGTGAAGCCGGTGACCACGGCGGGCGGGACGCGGGGGTCGGCGGCGCCGTCGGGGCGGGGTGTCCCGTCGTGGTGGGGGTTGCGGGCGATAGCGAGGGTGGCGTCATAGCCGAACATCGCCTTGGCGGCGCCGCGTTGCCGCTTGCCGTTCTTCTTCGCGTTCTTTGCGGGGAGGGTGTCGGGGTCGCGGTGGTCGCCTTCGCGGACGTACCAGCCGGCGTCGGGATCGGTGGCCAGGTCCGGGCCGGTGGTGCGCAGGCCTCGGGAGTAGGTGCGCACGGGGGTGGCGTCGAGGGCGGTGGAGCCGTCCCAGTGTGTGTCGAGGTGCGGCCGGATCCGGGCGAGGGAGGCATCGACGAGGGCGTTCCCGGTGTGCAGCAGGAGCGCAGCGTGCTGCTGTAGCGCAGCGGGGTCGGCGGCGGTCTGGAGGCGGCGGGCGGTGGTCTTGTCCAGGCGGTGGTTCTTCGGCAGCGGCGAGGGGTCCATGGCGTCGGTGAGCCGGTGGAACAGGCGCCGGACGACGGCGTATCCGGCCTCGAAGCCGCGGGCGTCGTCGGGGCGTTCGGGGATTCCGAACTGTTCGCGCATGGCGGGGCTGACGGCCCAGTGCAGGATGGCGGTGGTGCGGTCGAGCACCCGACCTGGACGAACCGCTCGATCAGCTCCTTCGACAGCCACACCTCCGTGGTGGCGGGCATGCCCTCGGCATCGGCGAACAGGGCCAGCTTCGCCAGCGGTCCCAGTAACTCCCGTGCTGTGTAGGGCAGGAGAGGATCGGCCTGCTTGACGGTCGCCCTGACGAGCGGGGCGACCCGCCCCCAGGCGGATGGTGCCGGGCGCGGCGTGTAGTTGTCGATGTACCGGGAGACCGGGCATGCCTGAACGGCTGGGTACTCCTGGGTCCCGCAGGCGCAAGGGGTTGCGTCATGAACAACCGACAGGTCCGACAGGGGCTTGGCGGTCATTCCGGTTCCTGCTTCAGAGTCGGCCCAGGGTGAACCTTCGCTTGCCCGGAATATTAGTTCGTGCTAATTTTTTGATGTGGCCGAACCTTATGAGCTGCGGTTCTTTGAAGATGTGCTGGACTGGGTCAAGACGCTCGCGAAGGAAGACCCGGACAGTCATCTCCATGTGATAGCCGCTCTGGAACGGTTCCAAGAAGTGGGTCCGGCGCTCCGACGCCCGACGGTCGGCGCGATCGAGAAGAGCCGTTACCGGAACATGCGGGAATTGCGTCCACGCAGCGGCGGGACGGTGAGCATCCGGATGCTCTTCGTCTTCGACCCCGAGCGGCGGGCCATCTTTCTGGTGGCTGGCAACAAGGCGGCGGGGCGGCAGTGGGCAGCCTGGTATCCCAGGGCGGTCAAGGAAGCGGACGACAAGTACACGGCCTACCTTGAGGCGCTGGAGCAGGAGAAGAAGGAAGGGCAGGGCAGATGAAACTCGGCACCATGGCCGACCTGACGGCCGACATCACCCCCGAGAAGCGCGAGCGCATCGACGCCATCAAGGCGGAGATGGTCGACGCCGAGCGGGGACATGAACTGGCCGCTCTCCGCAAGGCGCAAGGCTTCACCCAAGCGCAGGTCGCCAAGGCCATGGGCGTCACCCAGGGGCGGATCAGCCAGATCGAGCGGGGCCTCGCCCGCCTGGACACCTCGACCATGGCCGCATACCTGCACGCGATCGGCGGGGAGCTGACGATAACTGCCACCGTAGGGAATCTTTCGGTGAGGCTGTAAGGCAGTGCCTGGTAACGCCGGGAAAGGATCTACGTGAACGTGGGAAGTGACGAGCACGAACCACGGAATCAGCCCTGGCAGAGGAGTTCCGTCGGTGCCCCACCAACCAACAGTCCCGCAGGTCACACGGCCTGCGGGGCTTTTGTTTTGCTCTCATGGTGCAACGCAGGGTGCAACCGGAAATGATCACGTGAACAGTCCGGCCACCTCAGCGGCGGCCTCAGCGCCCATGCCCGGTAGGCAGTGTGCGTAGATGTTCATGGTGATGATCGGTTTGGCGTGCCCCAACCGCTCCTGTACGACCTTCACGGGGACGCCTGCCCTGAGGGCGAGCGTCGCCCAAGTGTGGCGAAGGTCATGAACTTTGATCTCCGGTAGACCGTGCTTGGCTACACGGGCCGTGAAGAGACGTAGAACACGGTCCGGATGGCGCGGACCGCCGGCCGTCTGCCCTTCACGGAGGATGTGGGCTCCCCGGGCGAACACAACCCCTCGTCCGTCCAGCGCGCTCCGAGGGACAGCCTGTCGGCCGCTTGCGCGGCCCTGTCCGCCTTGAGCGTGTCCAGCGTCCGCGTGTCCAGGTCGATCACGCGGGGCCTGCTCGACTTGGACAGCGGCCACGGACGATACGGCCACGGATGACGCCCACCGGCTGACGGATCAGGCACGTGCGCGCGTCCCAGTCGATGTGTTGCCACCGAAGTCCAAGAGCCTCGCCCCTGCGGACTCCGGCGGAGGCGAGGAACATCCACAGCGGGAACTCAGGGGAACTCACGGCTCTTGCGCTCGCAGACCAGGAAGCGGCTGACTTGCTCCGCCGTCCACACGGTGAACTCGGGCGGCGCGGCCTCCTTCGTGGTCGGCGGGGTAGCCCTGTCTGCCGGATTCGAGGGGATCTGGCCATCCTGTACGGTCTGCGACATTTGTACAGGCATACGACTCTCCCCACGGGCAGGTCGTGGCGCCGCCTCGGCGGGATGTTGTGCCGCCGTAAGGTGTTGACCTTCGTGACTCGAAGGACCCTCGCGGTCCTGTCCTCAGCTTCTCTGATGACGCGTGGGCCGACTTCATGACGGAGATGAAGGGCGACCGCTTCCCGGCTCTGTGACAGCCGCGCGGTGCTCCTGGACATGCGAGAGCCCCCGGAAAACCGGGGGCTCTCTTGTGTGTTCAGTGGTGCATCCGGAGTGGCAACCGGGGTTGCGACCCAACCGCGGTCAAGGACGATCAACGGTTGTCAGTGACAACCGTGACCGGGCTTTTCTCGCAGCTCAGAGCCATGATTTCCGTGGGTGGCGTGTTGCGCCGAACCCTGAAGGCATGGGGTTCGACTCCCCCCTCGCGCACCAGGGAGCACCGACGAAAGTGTTCCTGCCGCACCGAAGGATCGGCGGCATCGTGATCGCGATGCCGCCCGTTCATGCATGATGAATTGAGGCCTACCGCAAAGGAGTTGGCCGTACAGCCCCCTGCGCGCCAGAAGGTTCCGGTCGGAGCGGGCGTCTGAGTACGATCACCGCAATTCGCCGCGCCAGGCGCCGCGAGGGGACACGTGCACCGACCGGAGAGGCCGAGAGATGCAGCAGTTGACCACCGACGAATGGCTCGAGCCACTGCGCCAGAGGGAATTGATACCGGCGGACTGTCTGGCGGCATTCGTCGTCGGATCAGCGGCCCGGGGATGGAACAACGCGCGCAGTGACCATGACGTGTACGTCGTCACCACGCGTGCGTGGGACACCTCGACCAGCAGGCCGATCCCGATGCCCCTCAACCCGCCTGGCGTGCGCAGCGAGACGTTCTACGAGGACGGTCGGCGCTGGGAGGTGACGTACTGGCTCGACAGCCAGATCGACCAACTGCTCGCCAAGGTCTCCTGGCAGGAGTACGAGCGCGGTCTGGCCGGAGAGGCGCTGACGCCGCGCGAGGAGGTCTCGCTGGGACGTATAGCCAACTGTCTGACCCTGCTGGGAGAGGACTGGGTGGAGGACCGTCGCAAGCGCCTCACGGACTCCGCCTTCAAGTCATTCCTTGTCGTGCGCTCGCTGAACCTCGCGGACGACGCCGTCGAGGACGCGCTGGGCCAGATGGAGGCCGGAAATCCGGAGAGCGCGACCATTTCCGCACGACGGGCCTTCGGCTACGCGGTGGACGCGCTGCTGGAGAGTCACGGCGAGTTCGGCAGCCACATGCCCAAGTGGCGGCCCAACCGTCTCCGTATCGTCGCGCCCTCGTTCCTCACCTTCGAGCGGTACTGGGCGCTGGAGACCATGCGGAGCTACGACGCCGCCGACCCGGGATCATGGATCAGGGAAGTCCTCACCCTCTGCCAGGACATCTCCATGCGAGTGGAGACCCCGTGAACGACGCCCCGAACATCGCCCCTTGCGACGTGCCCCGTCGCGTGCTCGGCATACGTGTCCGGCGTCAGGGCGAGGACCTGCTGCTCGGTTTCGAGGACAACGCCCTGCTTCTCGAAGGCGCCGCGGTACTCATCTACATGTCCGCCGACGGCACCCGCAGCGTCGGCGACGTCGCGCGGGTGCTGGTGGACGAGTACGGCATTGACGAGGAGGAAGCCCTCGCCGATGTGACCGAGTTCCTGGCCGACCTGACCGTCAAGAAGATCATCGAGTGGTAGCCGCACGGTCAGCTCGGCGGTGATCTCGGCCGTCAGCTTCAGCGAGCGCGGGGTGTGCGGCATGGTGCGGGCCGCGTTCGCGATCACGGCCGCGTCCTAGGCGTCGGTCCTGGCCTCGCCGGGATACAGGTCAGCGCTCCGGCGCATGGCCAGGCCGCGGAGGTAGGCGGCCCCGCGGCCCCGCGGCCCGCGTCCCGGGCGACCGAGTTCGTGGCCGTGGCCGTGGTGGGCGGTCATGCCGACGGCCAGGCCGAGGAAGACGCCCACGTCGTCGGCGTCGTACGACCCATCCTCCCGAAGCAGGGTCGTGCGGTGCCGGCCCTGGCGTCGGCGCCGTATGCGCGTGTCCACGTATCCGCGTATCCACGTATCCACGTATCCACGTAATGCAGACCTGTCGTCCGTAAGCGGCCGGGCCTTGCGTTCCCGTTGAAACGGAAGCGCGAAGGAGATAACCGGGGGGCGCAGTCGGCGAAGCCCGATCGATAACGGATCGAAAGGACGCGTGACTAATTTTCTCAACACATCCGGTGCTCATCGGATGCCCAGCCAAGCGGAGGTGTTCCAAATGAAGAAGTACATCAAGCCGTCTGCGAAGAGCGTCAAGCAGGGTTCCGTCATCGTGAGCATGACCTGATCGACCCCTGGGTGGGCGATCCCTTCGAGGGATCGCCCACCCACGTCATTGTCGTCGCTTCGCAAACGCACCAATAGGTTGAGGAAATTCTATGTGTGGCATTGCGTGCATAGCCCGGCTCGACGGCCGGGAGCTGGGGCCGGAGACGGACTCCGTGCTCCATGAGATGGCGGACATCCTGGACCACCGAGGTCCCGACGACCGGGAGCTGCTGCGCGATGGCCCCGTCGGGATGGCATTCACCCGGCTTTCTCTCGTCGACCCGGCGGGCGGCGGCCAGCCGCTGGTCAGCGACGACGGTTCTCTGGTGCTCATCGCGAACGGCGAGGTGTACAACCACAGGGAACTGGCCGCCGGCCTGCCGGGCGGAGTCCGTCTCCGCACGGGATCGGACTGCGAGGTGCTGCTCCACCTCTACCGGCAGCACGGACTGGATTTTCTCCGTGATGTGCGCGGAATGTTCGGTGTCATTCTGTGGGACCGGGCACGTGGGCAGTTGATCCTCGCCCGGGACCGATTCGGTATCAAACCTCTCTATTACCAGCGCGACGACCAGCGAATCGTGCTGTCGTCGGAGATCAAGGGCCTGTTCGTCGACCCGGCCACTCCCCGGAGCTTTGATTGGGCGCGCTCTTTGTCGGTGGCGATGCTGCCGGCTTCGCCGCGATTCGCGGAGTCCGACCTGTGCACGTGGTTCGAGGGCGTCGAGAACGTCCCGGCCGCCACGGTCGTGCGTATCGACCTGCGCGACGGCCGGACCACCGAGCACCGTTACTGGGAGATCCCCACCGAGCAGGACGAGTACGCCGATGCGGAGTCGCTGATCGGCCGCTACGGGGAACTGCTGGAGGCCTCGGTGGCGGAATGCGCCACCGCTGACACGGAACTCGGACTGTTCCTGTCGGGTGGGATCGACTCCAGCGCGGTGCTGGCGCTCGCGGCTCCGCGGCTCGACATCCTCCACACTTTCACCGCCTTGACCGGCGGTACCCACGACAACGGTGACGCCGAGAACGCCGAGTGGATCGCGCGCGAGTTCGGGGTGCCGAACCATCAGGTGGTGTTCCCGCGCGACCACACGCCGTCGCCGGAGGAATGGGTGCGGCTCCTGTGGCTCACCGAGACGCCGTTGTGCGGTCCCGAGGCCTACTACAAGAGCGAGCTCCACCGGTTCGCTCGACAGGAGCGGCCGGAACTGCGCGGAATGCTCCTGGGCGCGGCCAGTGACGAGTTCAACGGCGGGTACTCGCGCGACCTCCTCGGCGACAGCAACTGGGAGTCCTTCCTGGGCGGCCTGGCCTACATGGACCGCGAGACGAGGCTGGAGCGCGATCCCGGACTGGCCCGGTGGTGGGCCGGCGGCGAGTCGCTGATCGCGCTGTCCGCCCTGGACCCGGGGAGCGAGGGCCGGGTCGACGACGTGTACCGGGCGTACGTCGAGTCCGAGTACCGCAAGGTGCAGCAGTACAACGTGTGGCACGAGGACCGGACGGCTGCCGGGAGCGGGGTCGAGGCCCGGGTCCCCTTCCTCGACCACCGGTTGGTCGAGCTCGCCGCGACCGTTCCGGACCGACTCCGGTCACGTCTGCTGTGGGACAAGCGCATCCTGCGCGACGCCATGACCTCGCGCATGCCCGAGAGGATCGTCCGGCGACCCAAGGGACCCTTCTTCTACGGCACCGGTACGCGTCACGCGTACCGCATGCTCGCCCGACTGCTGCGTGCGGACGACCACCATCTCGTGGAACGCGCGCTCTCGGCCCCGGGGGCGGACGTCTTCATCGACGCGGATGTCCTGCGGCGGCGGCTCGACGCCCTGGGTGACGGCGACACGGACTCCCCGGAGGTCGAGGTCGTTCTACGGGTCGTCAACATGGGGCTGCTGGCCGAGATGGCGGCGAAACCGCCCCGGCTGGAGGACCTCTCGGCGGGCACGGTCCTCTCGTCGCTGGGCGGCCCGGTGGCGGACTCCGCGGAATCGTTCGCTCACCGCCGCGACTTCGACGCGGACGGTGTCCTGCGGCTTTCGGACGACGCGATGCTGCTCACCGACGACGCGGGAGCGTGGTTCCTGCTCCGGGAAGGTCAGATCGAGTACGTCTTCGAGGAGGACTCGCCGATCCTGCGGCTCCTGCGCCAACTGGAGAGCTCGGCGTCACTCGGCGGCGCGCTGGAGGCCACCGGCGTGGAACTGGACGACGTCCGGTCCGAGGTGGACGAGCTCTTCGGTCAGCGACTGCTCGGCTGGGCGTCGTGAGCGGGGCGCGCCGCGCGGTGCCTGAGGCGGGGGGCGCGAACGTGTCCGAGCTGCGGGGTGTGCCGGGTGGCACGTATCAGCGATTGGCGCGCGAACAACTGGTGTCGGGCAGTGCGGCGGCCAGACCGGTGCTGAGCACCTACGCCAGCCGCTTCGGCCGATGGGACGACCTGGCCAGCGTGCGCCGCAAGCCCCGGCGTCATCTGGTGGACCCGGCCGATCTCTACTTCCCGCCCGAGCTGTATCCCGTGGTGTCCCATCCCCTCGTGGTCGCGCGGGGGCCGGCTGTCGTACGGACTCTGTTGCTGCACCGTCTGTACGACTACCTCGACTTCACCACCGAACTGGAGAATCTCGCGGTCATCCCGGTGGCGGCGAAGATCGCCCGGGGCACCTCCGGTCTCCTCCTGCCGCGGCAGATGCGGGCCGACGCCTTCAAGATCGTCACTGATGAGGCGTGGCACGCACAGTTCTCCTACGACTTCATCCAGGAGCTCGAACATGTCACGGGGGTGCCGCGAGGAGGCGGCGGCATTCCGGTGTTCGCGCAGCGCCTGGACGGGGTAGTCGCCCTGCTTCCCCGGGAGGTCGCGGGTCTGGAGGCTCTGGTCTTCGCGATCGTGAGCGAGACGTTGATCTCCGGCATTCTGTCGGAGCTCCCGCGGGACGAGAGGCTGCCCCGTCCGGTCCGCGACCTGGTACGGGACCATGCCGAGGACGAGGGACGGCACCACGTCTACTTCCGTTCGGTCCTCAGGCATCTGTGGCCGGCGCTGACGCTCCGCGAGCGGCGTGCCGTCGGCCCGCATGTGCCGGCGATCATCCAGGCGTTCCTCACCCCCGACCAGGCGCAGGTGGCGACCCGGCTCGCGGCTGTCGGACTTTCGGACGAGGAGATCGTCCAGGTCGTCACGGAGTGCTGGCCGGAGCACGAACTGACGCGCGCGACAGCGGAGTCGGCGGCTCCCGCCGTCAGGTACTTCATCGAGGTGGGGGCCCTCGACGACAGCCGCACGCGGTGCGCCTTCATGGAGGCGGGGCTGCTCGCGGACGACGCGGGCTCCGACACCGGCGGGTCCGGGCGCCTCTTGGAAGTGGTGTCGAGGACGCCACGGGACTCGAACACACCTAGGAGTTAGGAGTACGACGTCATGACCGATGTCATCGCCAAGAGGTCGACTGCGATCGCCAGGAGGGCGGCGGGGCCGACCACGTCCTCCTCGGCCTCATTGTTCTGGCGTTTCTGGACGGCGACGACCGTGAGCGGGGTCGGCTCGGCCGTCACCCTGGTCGCTCTGCCGCTGGTGGCCGTGACCGTACTTGACGCGTCGGTCGTCCAGGTCAGTCTTCTCGCCGCCGCCGGACAGGTCGGGTGGCTGATCCTCGGTCTCCCCGCGGGCGTCATTGTCCAGCGGTACCCCCTACGCGGGCTCCAGGTCATCACCGACCTCATACGTCTTGTCGCCCTCGCCTCCGTCCCCGTCGCGTGGTGGCTGGGACACCTGACCTACGCGCATCTTGTCGTGGCTGCCTTGGTCGTCGGTCTCGCGACGGTGGTGTTCGACGTCGGCAACGCCACCTTCCTGCCGGCCATCATCGACAAGAAGGACCTGACCGCCCGCAACGGCCTGATGTCGGGAACCCTCGCCGTGACCCAGACGGGAGGCCCCTCGCTCGGGGGCCTGCTGGTCCAGGTGTCCGGCCCGGTGGGGGCCCTGTGCGTCGACGCCGTGAGCTACCTCGTCTCGGCTCTGACCCTGCGCTCCCTGCCCGAGTTGCCGCGGACCACGGGTGCCTCGTCCGCCCGGACGGGATTCACCCAACAGATCCGCGAGGGGTGGCAGTTCGTGGTCAGGCACCCGGTGATGATGCCGTGCATGTGGTGGGCGACCGCCACGAATTTCGCATGCGGCGCGCTGGTGGCACTGACGCCCACCTACCTGGTGCGCGAGGCGCACCTCTCGCCCTTCATGGTGGGGCTTTTGATGGCGGCCGACGGGATCGGCGCGCTGGTCGGCTCGTTCGCCGCGGCCCGGCTCGCCGCCCGGTTCGGTACCGCGCGCATCATGATCCTGGCCTCGCTGACCGGTGCCGTGTCGGCCCTGGCCATGCCGCTGACAGTGGGGCTCGGCAGTGCCCCCTTCTTCGCGGTCGGCAATGCCGGCTTCGGTGCCGGTGTCGTGATCGGCAGCATCGTGACCCGTACGCACCGCCAGACGCAGTCACCGCCGGAACTGCTGTCGCGGGTGATGGCGACCGTCCGCTTCGTCTCGTGGGGGGCGGCGCCCGTGGGTGCGGCGGCCAGCGGCCTGGTGGCGGCGACCGCGGGACTGCGTCCTGCGCTCTGGCTCCTGTGCGCGTGCACCTTCGTCGGGCCGACCATTCTCCTGTTGAGCCGGGTCCGCGGTCGACGGGATCTGTCGGAGGAGGCAGCCGAGCCGCAGGGTGAGCCGCAGGGTCAGAGCGTTATCCAGTAACGCCGTTTCACACCGATGGGGGTGGTGCGGACGTCTTCCAGGATGCCGCCGTTCGCCTCGATCGTGCGGGCGGAGGGCGTGTTGTCGTCATCGCAGGTCAACAGGACCCGGTCGAGGCCCAGGCGGCGCGCCTCGGGCAGGACGGAGCCGAGGGCCCAGGTGGCGTGTCCTCGTCGGCGTGCCGAAGGGCGGACGCTGTAGCCGATGTTGCCTCCGCCCTCCAGGAGGAAGGCGTTCAGGTAGTGCCGTACGTCGATCGCCCCCAGATAGGTGTCGTCCTCGACGATCCACCGGTGCGTCGCGTGCACGCTGCCCTCCGGCATGGGCAGCGACCGGTCGGACTGCGCCCGTAGGCGCCTCACCCACTCCTCGAAACCCGAGACGCTGTCGAGATCCGTCCCCGCCAGTCGCAGTCCGCTTCCGTCCTGATGAGCGTCGGGGCCCCACTCCTTTCGTGCCTCCATCCAGGAGGCCCGAAAACGGGCGGTGGGCTCTATAAGTCTGGGCATGCCGAGGAGATTAACACCTATTTCATTCTACAAACAGTCCACTCCGGCCGGGCTCTTGATCTGGCCCGACAGAATATGAAATGAAAGTGTTGGCGTGATGCCCGATCGCGGGCAACGGAGGCTGATCAACACTCCCAGAGCGTTTCATTTCGAGAGAGGCCCACACCCATGAGGCAAAGCACTCTTCTGATGTCGGCAGAGCTTCACGCATACATGATGGCGCACAGCGTCGGACCCGACGCCATCCAGGAGCGCCTGGCCGAGCAGACCAAGCAGTTCGCGGACGTCGCCCATTGGCAGACCGCTCCGGAGCAGAGCCCGTTCCTGACGTTGCTGGTCCAGACGCTGGGCGTCAAGAACGCGGTTGAGGTCGGTACGTTCACCGGCATGTCGGCGCTCGCGATAGCCCGTGGCCTGGAGCCGGGTGGCAGGCTGCTCTGCTGCGACGTCGACGACACCTGGACCCCGCTCGCCCGGGAGGCGTGGCAGGCCGCCGGCGTCGAGGACCGAATCGAATTGCACATAGCGCCGGCGATAGAGACCCTGCGCTCCCTGCCGAATACCGCGGAGGTGGATTTCTCTTTCGTGGACGCGGAGAAGACCGGGTACTGGGACTACTTCAACGAGCTCGTCGTCCGTACCCGGCCCGGCGGTCTCCTGGTATTCGACAATGTCTTCCGCAAGGGGCGGGTACTCAATCCGTCCAGTGAGGTCGACGATGCCATCGTCGCCTTCAACGAGCGGCTCGCCAAGGACGACCGGGTCGACGTCGTCATCCTTCCGATCGCCGACGGGATGACCATCGCGCGCCGCAAGCCGTGACGCCCTGCCCCCGGCCCGGCGCAGCCGGCCGCCGGGCCGGGGGCAACGTGTCCGGAGGCGACGTCATCGATGGAGAACCGTCGTCAGCGCCTCGCGCAGTGCGGCGATCGCCTGTGCGGGATCGTCCACCGGTGCCGAATGGCGCCAGGCGACGACGCAGTCCGGGCGGACCAGCAGACAACCGCGCTCGTCAAGGCCGTCCGTCACCCGTTGCCAGGAACCGTAGACGTCGCGGGCGCCGTCCTCGTCGATGCGGACCACTCTCAACGCGATGCCGAACTCCGCCGCGCACACCTGTGCGGCCTCGGCCCAAGCCTGTCCGGCGAATCCCGTCACCATGGTGAAGCCTCCGCCTCCGACCAGGTCCAGGGTGGAGACGCGATGCCCCGCGGTGTCGATGAGCCACGCGTGGGGCAGTTTGGCCCCAGGTCGTGTGGACGGCTGTGCGTACAGGTCGCGGTCGCGGCACCATTCCTCGTCGGGACTCGCGTCGGGGCTTGCGTCGGGGCTTGCGTCGGGCACTACGGCCGAGGAGACGTAGCGCTGATTCATCTCCACACCATGGGCGCTGAATTCGTAGTGCTTGAGCTGCATGGCGTCGGCCAGTTCCCGTCTGCGGCGAGCCCCCTCAGCGGTCGGCAGACGTCCGCGGCGTACTCCGGCCGCGGCGTCGCCGGACGCCAGGCCGTCGCCGAGTCCCAACGCCTCGAAGAGCGGGACGAATTCGCCCGTGCTCCGATTGGCCCGGGTGACGACCTGCTCGCCCACCGGGGCGCGTTCGGCACCGTAGGTCTCCAGGAGCGCCGGACCGGCCTGGCCGCGCAGGACGAGTGCCAGTTTCCACGCCAGGTTGTAGGAGTCCTGGATCGAGGTGTTCGATCCGAGGCCGTTGGACGGCGGGTGCCGATGGACCGCGTCGCCGGCGCAGAAGACGCGTCCGACGGAATAGGACGTCGCGTACATGTCGTTGACGGTCCAGAGCGAGGTCGATTCGATCCGGACGTCGATGTCCCGGTCACCGAGGAGACCGGTCACGATGTGCCTGGCCTCCGCGTGGTCGAGCACCGGCGCGGGGCCGTTGATGTCGTACCCCCACACCGCCATCCACTTGTTCCATGGCCTGACCATGCGCAGGGCGCCCATGCCGATGCCGCCGATCCCCTCGCCGGGGCGAACCACCCAGTACAGGACGCCGGGGCGATGCTGGACGTAGCGGGTGAGGTCGGCCTCGAAGGCGATGTTCATGCTGCCCCCCTTGCCCTCCTCGCCGACGAAGGGGAGGCCGATCTGTTCCGCGACCCGGCTCCGTCCGCCGTCCGCGCCGATCAGATAGCGGGCGCGCAGGGTGAACTCGTCCCCGCGCAGCCGGTCGCGCAGCAGCGCGGTGACGCCATCGGAATCCTGCTCCAGGCTGAGGAACTCGGTGTCGAAGCGGACCTTCGCGCCACGCCGGGCGGCGTTGCCGATCAGCACGGGCTCCAGATACGGCTGCGGCAGATCGAGCATCGGGCAGGGGCTCGCGGCCGCGTACTCCGTCAGGCGCTCGTCCTCCGTGCCCCAGGTGCGAATGCGGGCGATCTCCTCACCGGCGAGGCTGGTGCAGAAGACGCTCTCACCCATCAACTGCTGTGGGGTGCCCACCGACAAGGCCTCGTCCTCGACGCCGAGGTCCCGCAGCACCTCCATGGTTCTCTGGTTGGTGATGTGGGCGCGGGGGCTGTCGGCGACCCAGCCGTACTTGCTGACGACCATGGTGCGTACGCCGTAGGTGGCCAGCGCCAGCGCGGCGGCGCCGCCGGCCGGGCCACCGCCCACGATCAGGACGTCCGTGTCGAACCGGCCATCACTTCGCATGCGCTACTCCCGTGAGAACGTGTTGATGCGATGCGTATCCGGAAATAGCGTCGGCGTCATTCCCTGCATACGCTTTTCCCGCGCGAACGATGCTGGAAATATGTGCGCCCGTGGCGCGGCCCAAGCGACAGTGCTGTTCAAGGGGCGGTCGACCGCGACAGCGGGAGCCAAGCGGTTTTTTGTGAAACACAAAAGGGCCGAGAATTTCCGACAGGAGGTTCCTCGGACCGATTACGGGTCGGAGTGAAGCACAGCACCGCCGTTGGACCAAGCCCTTGAACGCGGGCCGGGCAGCCCGACCTGGTCCTCAGAGGACAACCTGCCCGAGCAGGGCTGCGCCGGTGTCCCGTCGACAGGACATTTTCGGGGATCGATCCGCAAGTGCGCCCTGAACGCCGCGGCGCCGACGCGGAACCCGTCTCGATTCCTCGTCCCTGTTCCACATTCCCCTACAGGCCGGTAAGTTCAAGAGTGGTCGGGACCTCACCTCACAAAGAAACACAGAAGGACGTTCCCATGCCGTCTTCCATACCTTGCGACAACGCGGCCGGCTCCTCCGACGGTTCAGCTGTGGAGCGATCGGTACTTGAGTGGCTGCGCACGGAACTCGAAGATCCGGAGATCATAGGCGCCAGTGATTTGCTACAGCTAATGCTGAGCGATGGACGTTGAGATCATGGGCGTCCACTCCTTGTTCATTTCGTCCGGATTTTCGCCCGGATTGGACGAAGAGGTTCTGGCGAGATGCCTGCTGGCGGCCGGGCCGGACCGGTGCCGCGTGGTCACCCCGCGGCACCAGGACGGGATGGCGGGCAGCGGCGCCTTTCGCGACCGTGGTGCCCATATCGTCCTGTCACCCACCTCCGTCGACGAAGTCCGTTCGCTGCTCCGGAGCCTCGCCGCGGACGACCGCGGGCACGGCGCCGTCCAGGTGCAGCCCTGCAGCACAGGGCTCAACTGGGGCTTCGGCGTGGACCAGCCGGCCGACGACGGTGCCGTCCTGATGGAACTGCGGGGCCTCGAAACCATCCGTGAACTGGACTTGGAGAACGGCATCGCGGTCGTCGAACCCGGCGTCAGCCAGGGTGCGCTGGCCGAGAAACTCGAAGGCAGCCCCTACCTGCTCAACGTCACCGCCTCGTCGGCCCACACCAGTGTCGTCGGCAACGCGCTGGACCGCGGTGTCGGACTGCACCGGCAGCGCACCGAAGACGTCCTGGGGCTTGAAGTGGTCCTGGCCGACGGCACGTTACTCCACGTCGGCCGCTGGCCCGGACCGCGGGTCGCGCCGGCCCCCTACGCCTACCAGGTCGGTCCCGGCCTGGCGGAACTGTTCGTCCAGTCGGGTATGGGCGTGGTCACCGCGGCGGCCGTACGCCTGCTCCCTCGCCCCGAGACCTTCCGCGTGGTGCGGCTGGCCTTCGCCGCCACCGACCTCTCCGAGGCGATCCGCTTCCTCTCCCGAGTGCGGGCGGACCGGCTGTCATCCGGAGTGATCAAGGTCTTCAACTCGGGGGCTGCCGCCGCCTACGGCGGAACGTCCGACGCCGGCTACTTGGCCTATGTGCACGTCGGCGGCGCCGCGCGGATGGTCGACTGCGCGGTCGAATTGGTCACCGAACAAGCCGACCGGGCCGGGGTGTTCGGAACGCACCGCGTCTACGGGCCGGACGACCACGGGGCAACGGTCGCGGAGCACGCCACCCTCCGTGCCTACGCCGGTGATCCGACGGCCAACGACTCCATGGTGGAGGACATCTTCCAGGTTCCGGTCCGGGAGACCGAGATCCGGGGCACGGGAGGCTGGCTGTTCTTCACCCCTGTTCTCCCTCTGAACTCCGCGGCGGTGAGCAGGGCGGCCGAGCTGCTGGCCTCGGCGGTCGCGCGACTGGGCACCGGGATGGTCGTCGGCCACACCTTCAACGTGATGCCCGGCGCGTGGGTCGACATGGTCGTGTCCATCCGATTCCCACGGGACGCCGTCACCTCACGACGTGCCCAGGCACTTCTCGACGCACTGCACGACCGATTCGCGGAAGCCGGGTTCCTGCCGTACCGCCTCGACATCGACCACGCGGACGCCGCTCCCGGGCTGCGCGACGAACCCGAGGTGGAGAACCTGCTCGCCCGGCTCAAAGACCTTCTCGACCCACACCACTTGATATCCCGGGGACGCTATGCAGCCCGCCGATGACTTTCCCCGTCACCTCGTCGCCACCGCCGACCTGAGCACCGCGCACGTCGAGCAGCTGCTCGCCCAGGCCGCACGGCTGCGCGAGATGCCCGCGAAGCACGCGGGGACCCTCTTGGACGGCGCGATCGTCGCCACCCTGTTCTTCCAGCCCAGCACACGTACCCGGCTCGGTTTCGAGGCGGCCGCGCTCCGCCTGGGCGCACGCGTGATGGGCTTCGCCGACCCGAACACCTCGCGTTCCGTCGACTACATAGGCGAGAGCCTGGAGGACACCGCCAGGGTCGTCTCCGAGCTCAGCGACGCCCTCGTGCTGCGTCACTACGTCACCGGAGCCGCCCGCAGGGCCGCGCACGCCGCCGTCTGCCCCGTCATCAACGGCGGTGACGGGTCCAACGAGCATCCCACGCAGGCGCTCAGCGACGTCTGGACGATGACGCGCCACCTGGGCGGTCTGGGAGGAGCCGTCGTCGCCCTGGTCGGCGACCCCGGTGCCCGTGTGCTGCGCTCGCTGGTGCACCTGCTCGCGCGGCTGGAGGTGAAACGGCTGCTGTTCCTGGTTCCGCCCGCCGCACCCCTGATCATGGCGGGCGTCGACGCGGTCACGCACACCTCGCTGCCGGCCGACCTCACGGCGGTCCTGGAAGAGTCCGGCACGGCGTACGAGTTCCGCTCCGACGTCACCGAGTTGCTCGCCGAGGCGGACGTCGTCGAGATGATGCCGATCGACGTCCCGTCCCTGGAGACCCACCCCTCCGCACTGAGCTCACACGTGTATGTGACCCCGGAGCGTTACCGGATCACCGCTGCCAAGATCCGTGCTGTCGGATCCAGGGCGCTGATCCTGCATCCGGGGCCGCGCAAGGACGAACTGCACCCGGACGTGGAGGGGACGTCGGGCGGCCTGTACTTCGAACAGGTCAAGGACTCCCTGTACCTGCGGATGGCCGTGCTCACGCAGTTGGTGACGCTTCGTTGAAGACGCTGAAGACGCTGAAGACGCTGAAGACTTCGAGGACTTCGAGGACATACATGACTGGACCGGCGTTGCTCCGAGCCGACACCGACACCGACACCGACACCGACACCGATGCCGACACCGCCGTCGACGCGATCGGCTTGGACGAGATCCTCCGCCGCGTGCGTGCTCTGGCGCCGCGGATCACCGCGCGGTCCGAGGAGATCGAGGACGCGCGCCGCCTGCCCCGCGACCTGGTGGAGGCACTCCGCCACTGCGGCGTCTTCCGGGCGACGATGCCCGCCGAGTGGGGCGGACCCCAGCTCACGTCGATGGAGCAGATCGCGCTCATCGAGGAGGTGTCGGCCGCCGACGCCGCCGTCGGATGGTGCGTCATGATCGGTATGGACTCGGGCATTTACGCCGGGCACCTGACTCCCGATGCCGCCGCGGAACTCTACCCCCGGCTCGACCTCGTCACCGCGGGGTGGGTCGCCCCGGCCGGACAGGCCCACGAGACGGCCGGCGGCTACATCGTCGACGGGCATTGGCGATTCGGCAGCGGTTGCACCCACGCGGACGTCATCGCCGGTGGCTGCACCGTCTACCGCGACGGCAAGCCACTCCTGGACGACGCCGGGGAACCGGTCACCAGGATCGTGCTGGCTCCCGCCGCCTCCTTCGCCTTCGAGGACACCTGGCACACCACCGGTCTCGCCGGTACCGGGAGTTGCGACTACACGACCGAGAAGCTCTTCGTCCCTGCCGAACACACCCTTTCGTTCGACGAACCCCGTCGTGACGCCCCGATGTACCGACGCTCGGACACCGTCGTCAGGAAGATGCCGGGTGTCCCGCTCGGTCTGGCCCGTTCCGCCATCGACCATGTCCACGGCATCGTCGACCAGCGATTCGAGGGAGCCGGCGTCCCGTGGCGGTCGTCCCGTCACGTCCAAGCCGTCCTGGCCGAGTGCGAAATGCAGCTCACCGTGGCCCGCTCCGCCGTCCACGCGACCGTCGAAGCCGTGTGGGACCGCCTCGTCGCCGGCGGACAGCCGACGCGGAAGGAGCGCGCCGACGCCGCCCTGGCCCGGTACCACGCCTTCCGCAGCGCCCGCATCATCGCCACCGCGCTCTACGACCTCGTGGGCGGTGACGCCACGCACCGTTCGAGAACGCCCCTGGACCGGGCGGTCCGCGACAGCACCACCGCGTGCCAGCACGTCGTGGGCCAGCGCCGAATCCTCGAATGGAGCGGCCAGCTCCTCCTCGGTGACGAACCCGGAGCTGCGTTCGTCTGACAGCAGCCGACCTCCCGCCTCACGAACGAAGGAAAGCCGTGCCTCAGGACCGCAGACTGGCATCGATCGTCAACGCCGTGAACCCAGGCGTGCCGCCCCTCGTCGAGCCCTTCCCCGAAACCCCCACGGCGTGGGCACAGGCCTATGCCCTGAGCTGGCCGGAGTACCCGGAGCGGTACGTGGTGCGGCTGATCGACGCCGGCGCCTCCGAACGCGAGGCCGTCCGCATCGAGTTCCGGGCCGCCCGGTTGCTCGGCGAGAAGGGCATCGGTCCGGCCGTCCGGAGCGCCGACGCCGAGGAGGGCGTACTGGTGATGGACCGGGTGGACGGTCATCCCGTTCGTCCGGCCGCCCGGTGGCAGGCGTTGTCCGTGGCGGACCTGCTGGCACAGCTGCACTCCCTCGCATGGGACAACCCCGCCAGGCTGTACGCCGAGAAGCGCCGGGTCGCAGGCGACAGCGTTCTGCGGCTCACGGAACGGATTCCCGCGCTCGCCCTCTTCGGTGAGGCACTGCGCGAGTTCGACGCGCTCCGGGCCGGTCTGCGCGAACTCGCCGTCCCGCAGACCCTGTGCCACAACGACCTCAATCCGGGCAACATGCTCTTCGACGGCCGACGCGCCTGGCTGATCGACTTCGATCACGTCGGCCCCGGCGACCCCCTTTTCGACGTCGCCACGGCCATCGACTCGCTCGGCCTTCTGCCCAAGGACGCGGACGCATTCCTGGCGCGCTACTTCGGCCGTCCTCCCACCGAGGGCGAGGCGGCCCGGCTCGAACTGCTGGGATGTCTGGTCCTGCTCCGCTACGGGCTGAGCGGGCTCTCCCTCGTCCCCGAGGAGCTTCAGCCCGGCCTCGCCTCGTGGACCCCCGACGACATCGGTGAGGCGTGGGTGTTCGAGCGGGCCGCGCACGAGGCCCTTGGACGATCCGTCTTCCGCCTCAGCCTGGGCTTCGCCACGGCCGGGCTCGCCCGCCTGCGCGGGGAACCGGCCGCCCGCGCCCTGCGGACGCTCGGCATCGGGACGGCTGTCACGGCGCGGCGCGAGGCGGCACTGGTGGGGACCGGCCATGCGGAGTGGTGACCCGAAAGCGCTGGCTCGGCACATCGTCCCCCTCGTTCGGCAGTCGGACGTCCTGCTCGCGGTCGGTCCCGCCTTCGACGGGCGTGATCCCTCGGCACCGCCCCAGTTGTTGCTCATCGGCCCGGGGCAACCGCCCCAGGGCGTCACGGCCACGGTCGGCGCCATGCGGTGGGGCACGTACAGCGTCGTGGGCAGCGACCCGGTCAGACTGGGGTTCTGGACCAGTCAGGAGCTGTCGGCGATCGCCGAGACCGTCGATCGCCTCGTCCTGGCATCCCAGGTGTCCGCCGTACGGGCGCACTTCCCCCACCTCGACATCAGGACCCGCAAACTGCTGCACGACCTGCGCAGGGGAGAAGTGCTGGCCGGCCACTCGGAAGCCCAGGTCTGGCGGGAGAGGCTGGGGCTCGACCAGCTGCACCTGTACGTCGCGGCGATCCACCTGCAGCGCTTCGCCGTCCGACGCCGTCAGGTCGAGGGCCTGCTCGAGAACGGGGACGTCGAGGACGCCGGGTGGATGCTGAGCGCATGCGGGGTCGAACTCCTCGCCGCCCTGCTCGCCACGATCGGTGAGACGAACCCGAGGCGCCACTGGCATCCGCGGCTGCTCCGGCTGAACGAGGAGACCGTGGGTGCGGAGGACACGGCGCGCATCCTCGGCCTGCTCCGGGGAGGTCCGTGTGGAGCGGGCGGCGCCGACGCGATCCATGCCGCCCTGCGGGACGCGGACCGGATCCGTGCCGGAGTCCTGCGTCGCTGCCCATCCCTGGCGGGCCCGTCCGCCCGCTCCGAGACCGTGGCCTGAGCTGCAGATTCCGCGGGTTCCGCAACCAGCCCAGGGGTGCCGTCCCCCCGCTCTTCACCACCCCGTGTGCCCTCTTCACCGGCAACAACCCGTGTGCCCTGTGCACCGACGACAAGGAGACGCCATGCCCGCCATCGAGTTCATCGGCTACAGCCGGGAAGAGGCCGTCGAGCGGATGGAGCGTTACATCCCGCTCTTCGCCCACCTCGACTGGGCTGACGACTTCATCTTCCAGATCGAGTCGGACAACAAGGTCATCGGCCTCAACCGCATCGAGCAGCCGCTGGTGCGGGTGCGCTCGCGGTTCCCCGAGCGCATCGAGATCACGCGGGACATCCTCCGGGACCACGAGGACGTCGAGAGCTTCGTGATCGACTTCCGACCCCGCCGTGTGCAGGACTGACCAGGAACCGGAAGGACTGGAAGGAGACGACTGATGCTGATCTGTGGCGTCAAGACGACGCATGACGGTGGCGTCGCCCTCATCGAGGACGGCCGCCTTGTCTTCTCCACGGAGATGGAGAAGCTCGGCAACAACGAGCGCTACGCGAAGATCAAGGACTTCGCCACGGTCTTCGAACTGCTGGCCGAACACGGTTACCGGCCCGAGGACATCGACCATTTCGTCCTGGACGGCTGGTACAAGACCCACAAGATCCAGTCGTGGCACGGCCAGGAGTTCGAGGTGGTCCTCGCCCCCTACCGGCGCGGCCTGCTCGACGACGACCTGCTGCGTCCCTTCCCGGGCTCCATCCAGGACCTCCCCTATCTGAGCTTCACCCACTACGCCGGCCACGTCGCGTCCGGCTACTGCGCCAGCCCGTTCTCCCGCGCGGGACAGGGTTCGTACGTCCTCAGCTGGGACGGCTGGATGTTTCCCTTCCTCTACTACGTGGACGGGCAGAGCCGGAAGGTCACCAGCTGCGGACCGCTCATGCCGGTGATCGGCGACTCCTACCTGCAACTCGGGCAGCTCTTCGCGCCGTTCGACGAGCCGATCGAGTACCCGCACATCCTGGGCCTGGCCGGCAAGATCATGGCCTACATCGCGCTGGGGGAGGCCCGGCAGGAAGCCGTCGAGCACATCGACCGGACCATCGACGCGGCTTTTCGCGAGGTGCTGGGCGACCGGCCGGACGACGACCGGTTCTACCAGGTGGGCAACGGGATCGAGATCCTGAAGAGGATCAAGAAGAACGTGGCCCTGCCCGGGGTGGAGCCCGCGGACATGCTCGCCTCGATCCACCACGCCCTGAGCGTGAGGCTGGTCCAGGGCGTCCGGGAGAAGGTCGCGACGGCGGACTTCCCCGACCGGAACCTGGTGGTCGTCGGCGGCTGCGGACTCAACATCAAGTGGAACAGCGCCCTGCGCGACAGCGGGGTCTTCGACAACGTGTGGGTGCCGCCCTTCCCCAACGACTCCGGCAGCTCCATCGGGACCGCCTGTGCCGCGATGCTCAGCCGGACCGAGCGGGCGGCGCTGGACTGGGACGTGTACTCGGGGCCGGCCCTGAGGGACTCCACCCCGCTGCCGGGCTGGCGCGAGGAGAGCTGCGACCTGCGTGACCTGGCCCGGCTGTTGCACGAGGGCGACGAACCGGTGGTCTTCCTCAACGGGCGGGCCGAGATCGGTCCGAGGGCGCTGGGCAACCGCAGCATCCTCGCCCCCGCCGGTTCCCCGAAGATGAAGGACCTGCTCAACGAGGTCAAGGACCGCGAGTTCTACCGGCCGGTCGCCCCGATCTGCCTGGAGGAGTTCGCCCCCGGGATCTTCTCCCCCGGAACCCCGGACCCGTACATGTTGTTCGACCACACCGTTCGCGACTCCTGGAAGGACCGGGTCCCCGCGGTGTGCCACCTCGACGGCACCGCCCGCCTCCAGACGGTCAACCGCGACGAGAACGAGGCCGTCTTCGACCTCCTCACGCACTACCACGACCTGAGCGGGATTCCGCTGCTGTGCAACACCAGCGCGAATCTCAAGGGCTCCGGATTCTTCCCCGACGTCCGTTCGGCCATGGAATGGGGCCGCGTCCGCCTCATCTGGTCCGACGGACGACTCTTCACGCGCGCCCACTGACGGCCCGGCAAGGACGAACACCATGACCAGTCTGATCGCCACCATGGGCCCTGCCCTTCTCTCCCCCAAGACCCTGCACGACGCGGTCGCCCGGGGAGTGTCGGCCCTCCGTTTCTCGGCGTCGAAGTTCTCCTCGGACGAGCTCGCCGCCCAGGCGGAGCGGGCGGCCGAGATCGGGGCGGCGCTGGGCCGGCCCCTCGACCTGCTCCTCGACCTGCCGGGCGCCAAGACCCGACTGACCAACGAGGACTGGTTCCCCCTGGCCGGGGTGGAACGCCTGCGCGTCCTGTTCGGCCCCGCTCCGGCCCGGCGGGACCTGCCCATGCCGGAGATCGGCACGACGGGCAGGGCGATCGCGCCGTACATCGAGCCCGGCGACGTCCTGGTGCTGGGCGACGGGGAGAACGCGCTGCGGGTCGAGTCGTGCACCGCCGACGGTTGCGTGACCCTCCCGCTCACCCACGGGGACGTAGGGCGGCAGAAGGGAATCAGCCCGCACGGCAAGCCTCAGGCGTACCAGGCGCTGGGTGACGCCGAGAGCACCGCCTTGAAGGGACTCAACGACAGCATCTTCTCGGGCGTCATCGTCTCGTTCGTCGAGGGTCCGGACACAGTGGAGGAGGTGCGGTTTCTCATCGGGGAGGCACCGGCCGACGGCCGTCCGGCCCCTGCGGTCATCGCGAAGATCGAGACCCGGGCCGGCGCCGAGCGGGCCGCCGAGGTGGCGCGCTCGGCGGACGGTGTGCTGCTCGGGCGCGGCGACCTCCTTCTCGACGCCGGTGAACTGGACTTCTACGACCTTGGCAAGAAGGTCATGAAGGAAACCCAGAAGGCCGGGCGTCCGATCATCGTCGGCACCCAGCTCATCCCGAGCCTCTCCGACGGCTGGCTCCCCAACCGGTCCGAACTCGCCTACCTCTCGCACCTCGTCGAGAAGGAGGTGGACGGCCTGATGCTGGCGACCGAGACAACGGTGGGCAGCGCGCCGCTGCGCACCGTCGAGTTGGTGACCGCCCTGATCGAGCGGTACGGATCGGGCGCCGTGCCGGCGCCGCTCTTCCCGAGCCGGACCGCCGTCGCCTGACCTGCGGCGGTCCGGCGCCCAGGGGAGAGGGCATGACCTCCAGCCCTCTTCCCACCCCGCGCCTTCACGCCCCAACGCCCCCACGCTCCCAGTACGTAGAGAGGCCTCATGTCCAGAATCGTCGTCACCGTCGGTCCCGCGACACAGGAACCCGCGGTCCTCGAACAGGTCGTCAAGGCAGGGGCGGACTCCTTCCGGTTCCCGGCGTCGAAGGCGTCGGTCGCCTCCCTGGCCGACCTGGCGTCCAGTGTGTCCTCGGTGGCCGCCGGGTTCGGCCGGACACCGGACCTGCTGCTGGACCTGCCGGGCTCCAAGACACGCTTCACCAACGACGATCAGTTCTCCCTGGCGGGGATCTCGCGGGTGCGGGTGCACTTCGGCCCCGTGCCCTCCGACGTCCATCGCGACGTGCCCGTGCTGGGGCTCACCGGTTCGGACATCTCCGGGCAGGTCGATCCCGGTGACATCATCCTGATCGGCGACGGCGAGGACGCCCTCCGGGTGGAGCGGGTCGAATCGGACCACTGCGTCGCGATCCCCCTGAGCGCCGGGTTCCTCGGCAAACGCCGGGGCGTGGCGCTGCCGGGCAAGAGCGTCTCGTCGTCCGGGCTCACCGACAAGGACCGGGCCGCGCTGGAGACGCTCCCGGGATCGATCTTCAGCGCTGTGATCATCTCCTTCGTCGAGTCGGCGGACAGCGTGCGCGAGGCCCGCGACATCATGGCGGCCTCCGCCGCCGGCGAAGACGTCCTGCCGGTGATCGCCAAGGTGGAGACGCGGGCCGGTGCGGCCGCCGTGCGGGAGATCGCCGAATGCGCCGACGCGGTTCTGCTGGGCCGGGGCGACCTGCTGCTCGACTCCGGCCCGCTCGAGTTCTTCGACCTCTGCGAGACCGTTCGCACGGGTACGGCCGAGGTGGGCTGCCCTCTCATCGTCGGCACACAGCTACTGACCAGCCTGTCCGCCGGCTGGATGCCGCACCGGTCCGAACTCGCCTACGTCAGCGGGCTGCTCAGATCCGGCACGGCCGGACTGATGCTCGCCGACGAGACGGCCGCCGGGACGGCCCCGGTGCGCACCGTCGAGCTGCTGCGCGAACTCCGCGAGCGCTACACCGGATCCACCGAGGTCGCGCCCCTGTTCTCCGCCCGTACGGGCGCCGCGCCCGGTAGTGGGGGAGAGTGACCGTGGGACACCACATCCGGCTGCCGCGGGTGGTCCCGGACCTGGCGGCCGCGGCCACGGCCGCGCACCGTGACCCGTATGGCGCCCGCGACCTGCTGACATGTTCCGCGAACGGCGGTCCCGGACCCGACTCCGACGTGATCGTCGCCGGCTGGGTCTTCTCCCACGACTTCCGGCGGACGCTCCTTGTCCGACACCGCCGGTTCGGCTGGCTGAGCCCCGGTGGACGTCTGGAGCGGGGAGAGTCCCCGCTGGACGGCGCCCGCCGCGAAGTGGCGGAGGAAACCGGAATGGACCTGCGCCCGCTGCTGCCCGATCCGGTGGCGCTGCTCGGCAACCGGGAGCACCCCGAACGGGTCCACGAGAGCCCTGAACGGGTCTACGGGCTGGCCTACGCCTTCGGGGCCGACCCCGCGACACCCCTCACCCCGGAAACGGGTCAGCCCGCGGGCTGGTTCACCATCGCGGACATGCCGCCCTGCCCGGTGTTCCCACTCGACCACGAGGTGCTGGCCGAAACGGCCCGCGACCTCGCTCGCGCGCTCCGCGAGCCCTCTCGGCCGTAGGAACCCGCCGAGCGGGGTGCCCGTGAGGGCGAGCCGACGGCACACCGAGATCCACGCTGGAGAAGACTGGAGAAGACAGACATGGACAGACCGCCCGTGCCCGGCATTCTCATAGAGGGCCACGAGTACAGCGGGAAAAGCACGTTGGCGCAACGTGTCGCGGACGGCCTGCGGCTCCGTGGACTGGCGGTGCGCGCTTCGCACGGAACCCTGACGCGGGACCCGCTCGGGCGGTCGCTGCTGGACGAGGCACTGACGGTCTTCGAAGGCACCGAGCACCACGAGTTCCGCCACCCGGAGACCTGGCGCCGTTTCAACAGCCGGCGGTCGGCACAACTCATCCTGGACACCGAACTGTTCGGGGAACTGGGGCCCGGCCCCGGCGAGATCCTCGTGCAGGACCGCTACTGGCTTCCGCAGTACGCCTTCAACCAGTACTTCACTCCCGCCGAGGGCTACCTCAGCGAGGCATGGACCGCCTCCCGCGTGCCGAGGTTCGCCGTGCAGGTCTACCTGACCTGCGACACCGCGACCCGTCGCCGTCGGGCCGCGACGCGCGACGGCGACGGTGCCAAGCACCCGCTCAACGCGTTCCTGCGGCGGCACCTCGACGAAGTCGCCGGGCTGGACCGGTTCACCACCGGTCTCGTCCAGGACAGTCCGCACTGGCTGGTGCTGCGGTCCGACCGGCTCTCGCCGGAGGAAATGACCGACGTGGTCCTCAAGCGGTTCGACACCCGTCCGGCCTCTCGACCCGCGGAACCGGTACCGGCCTCCCGACCGGTGGAGCCGGTACCGGCCTTTGGGGCCCGGGCGGATCGGTGGTCGACGGAGTGAGATCGCCGCTGACCGGGCCGACCGGCCACGACGATCGCAGGGACCGCTGGTGCGTCATCGGAGCGGGCCCTGCCGGCCTGGCCACCGCCAAGAACTTCCGCGACGCCGGTCTGCCCTTCGAGATCGTGGAGCGTCACGACAGCCTGGGCGGGATCTGGCGCTACGGCGAACCGGGCAGCGCCGTGTACCGGTCCACCTGCATGATCTCGTCCAAGCGTCTCAGCGCCTTTCACGGATTCCCGATGCCGGCGGCCTCGCAGGACTTCCTGGGGCACCGTGAGGCGCTCACCTATCTCACCGACTACGCGCACGCCAACGGTCTGCTGGAACACATCCGGTACGGACGCGCGGTGAGCCGGGTCGAGCGGGAGGGCGAGGCGTGGTCGGTGACGTTCGAGGACGGCGGCGCATGTCTCTACCGGGGCGTCGTCGTCGCGTCCGGACACCACTGGGATCCGAAGTCGGCCCAGTTCCCCGGACGCTTCGACGGCCGGGTCCTGCACTCCAGCGAGTACCGGACCCCCGGGGTGCTCCAGGGCAAGCGTGTGCTGATCGTCGGAACCGGCAACTCCGGGACCGACATCGCGGTGGAGTCGTCACGGGTCGCGGCCCGCACCCTGCACTCGGTCCGGCAGGGCTGCCACTACCTGCCCAAGTACTTCCTGGGGCGGCCGATGGACGAGGTCATGGAGTGGTTCGTGCGCGTACGAGCCCCTCGCTTCGTCCACCGGTGGATCCGGCGGACGGCGATCTGGTGCGTCTTTGGTGATCCCACCAGATTCGGGCTGCCGCGGCCGTCCCGGCGCATCATGGACGGGCGGCTCATCCTCAACTCGGAACTGGTGCACCACGTCGCCCACGGGTCCGTCGTGTCGAAGCCCGACGTGGCGGAACTGCGCGGTGACCGGGTTCGCTTCACCGACGGCTCGGAGGAGGAGGTCGACGTCATCGTCCACGCCACGGGCTTCCACGCCTCCCTCCCCTTTCTGTCTCCCGACGACCTCCCCGTGAGGGAGTCCGGTCGGTACCCGGACCTTGCGCTGCACGTCTTCAATCCCGTACACGACGGCCTCTTCGTCGTCGGCATGATCCAGCCCGACAGCGGTGCCTGGTGGCTCTTCGACGACCAGGCCGCGACGGTGGCCGCCTACATCGGTGCCGTCAGGAGTGGCGGGCCCGCCGCCGAGAGAGCCCGCGGCCTCGTGGGCGACCACGCCGCCCGCAGGTACCAACCACCTGGAACGCCCGGCCCCCACGCGTCACTGCGGGTCGAGCACGACCGTTACGCCAGGATTCTGCGACGGCTTCGCCGGGACCTGCTCTCAGCCGCCGAGAAAGCTTGAGGAGCACGATGAAAAGTCCGCACGGTCCGCACAGTCCGTATGGTCCGCACAGGACGATGTTGAGGGGCGTGCTCCTCGAAGGGCTCAACTTCGCCGGCAAGTCGACGACGGCAACCCGGCTCACCGCGCTGCTGCGGGCCCGCGGCACCGAGGTCCACTCGCGCCACTGCTACGTCTGCGACACCGAGGGCACGCAGACCCTGCAGCTGCGGGCGAAGTCGTCCATCGGCGGGAGCACCGGCCGCCCGTTCCCCGACCCGGACCTGCTGCGCCCGTTCAACGCCATGAAGTCCGCCCAGATGCTGATCGACAGCGAGCTCGCCACGGACTCCGTGTACTCGGCGGGGCCGGAGGGCCCCGTCCTCGTACAGGACCGGCATTGGTTCACGCAGTACTGCAACAACGGGTTCTTCAACCCCGGCGAGGGATACCTCAGCGACTCCTGGGTTCTCACCTGTGCGCCGCGGTTCACCGTCCAGGTGTATCTGACCTGTTCCCCGGCCGAACGAGAACGCCGGGCCGGCAGGAGGGACGGCGATGCCCACGGACTGAACGCCTATCTGCGGGCGAACCCGAAAGGCCTCGCGGCGCTCGACACGTTCTGCATCGAGCGGATCGTCGACGACCCGTCCTGGATCGTTCTGGCCACCGACGATCTTTCACAGGACGAGATCGCCGCGCATCTCCTCGGCCTCTTCGACGCGCGGCACAACGCGGTCCGGGGATGACCTTCGTGCCGTTTCACGGCCCCGTCCTCCAACAGGGCCCACCCGGTGGATCGGTCAGGCTGGCGGGCAAGAACGTCTCCCGTCTTGGCCTGGGTACGATGCGCCTGGCCGGCCCGGGCAACTGGGGAGCGCCCCCGAACGCCCCCGAAGCCGTCCGACTCCTGCGCTCAGCTGTCGGTGACAACGGCGTGACGCATATCGACACCGCCGACTCGTACGGCCCGCACACGGTCGAAGAGCTGATCCGTCGGGCGCTGCACCCGTACGGGGACGATCTGCTCGTGGCCACGAAGGTCGGACTGGTCCGTCCCGGCCCCGGTGTGTACGAGCCGCTGTGTCGCCCGGCGTACCTGCGCCATGCCGTCGAGGCGTCATTGCGCCGACTGGGGTGCGAGCGCCTGTCCCTCTGCTACCTGCACCGCGTGGACGCGACCGTGCCTCTCTCCGACCAGCTGGGCACCCTTGCCGACCTGCGGCACGAGGGGAAAATCGCCCACATCGGACTGTCCCGCGTCACCGTCGACGAGATCGATCGAGCACGCGGCGTTGCCCCGATCGCCGCGGTCCAGAACCCGATGAACTCGGCGCAGGGCCACGATCCGGCCCTGAACCACTGTCGCTCCCTTGGTATCCCTTACGTCGCCTATCGCCCGCTGGGGAAGGGGCGGCTCATCGAGGACGGTCTGCTCCCCGTCCTCAGTCGGCTGCTGAACCTCGGCCCCCACGTCGCCCTCGTCCCCGGCACGACGCGCGTCGACCACCTCCGGCAACTGGTGGAGGCGGCACGGGCGGCAGAGCCCGAGTCCGAGTCCCTGGCGTGAAGCGCGGACGGTGACCGTGCCTGATCATCAGCCGGAGTTCAGCGCGGCAGGGGCGGTCGTTGCGCGTTGCACCTTGGCGTCGTGGGGCTCGGCGAGGCCCGCGTCGGTGACGTAGAGGCGGTTGCCGCGCACCGCGGCGGAGGGTGGGTGAGACGAGGCCGTCCGCCGCGGTCAGGACGGTCTTGGTGGTGCCGCCGGGGGTGATCCGGGTCCGGCCGCCGAGATCCTCGACGCGGTCGGTGACGGAGCGCGGGGCTTCCGCGGGGGGCCGGCAGCGGGGCCATGGCCGTCGTCGGTCACCTTCGCGTCCGACCGCCCGGTGGCCGGGGGCCGCTGCCTGCCGGAGGCGCAGACCCGCTGGTGTGAGATCGCGGTCATGGGTGCGGAGGGGGCCGCCAACGTGGTCTTCCGGCGGGAGACCACGGCCGCGGACGACCCCGACGCGATGCGTCTAGAGAAAATCGACCAGTACAAGAAGGAGCTGGTCCACCCTTACTACGCCGCCGAACGCGGGCTGGTCGACGACGTCATCGACCCGCGCGAGACCCGGGCGGCCTTGGCCCGGTCGCTCGCCATGCTCGCCGCCAAGCACGCCGAGCTGCCACGCCGCAAGCACGGCAACCCGCCCCAGTGAGTGAGTAAGTGAGTGAGTAAGTGAGGGAGGAAGCATGACCGCACAGCACAACGACCCCACGGCCGGTCCGTCTTTCCGGATCGAGCGCGGCTGCCCCACTCCGGAGGAGCTCGCCGCGCTGACCGCGGTGTTGATGGCCGTCACCGCGGGCCCCGGTGTCGCACCGGACGACACGGCCCGCAAGTACCAGGTCGTCGCCCTGTGGCGCCGCCCCGAACGCATCACCAGCTACGACGGCCCCCGCACCTGGCGAGCGGTGGCCTGAGTCCGCCACCAGCACAAAGGCCCGAAGGGGCCGGAGAGCCGACCAGACTCTCCGGCCCCTTCGCTGTATTCCCTACGGTTTCAAGAGCGCCCCGTGAGGGGCGCGGGGAACCGTGCGACAAGCCAACGACGACCCGCAGCCCGAAGACGACCGCAGTCCCCTCACCTCCTCAGAGCTCCAGATCCCCGTGCCGGGCAGGATCCCGAAAAGCCGCTGCCAGGTAGGGGATTCCCGGCGGCCGGCCAGCGGGGATGGGAACGCGCCCGTGCGTCCGCGTCCGTGCGCGATCTGTCGCGCGTGGTTCTGTCGCGCGTGGTTCTGCCGTGTGTGGTTCTGCTGTGGGTGGTTCTGCCGTACGGGCGGGGCTGCCGCGTGTTCAGGGCCGCCGAGAGTTCAGGGCCGCCGTGCGGTGTTTCACGTGAAACAACGTTCAGACCCGGCGGCGAGCCGCCCGCCGCCCGACCGGTCGGCCCACCGCCGGGTGGCTCACTCGCCCGCGGAGCGGGTGTGCACGACCTGGTAGGTGTTCTCGTCCTGCCAGGTCTGCAGCGCGGCGACGCGGGCATCGACCTTCTGGCGCTCCGGGGAGCGCTCCGCCGCGGGCGCGGGACGGAAGGCGTCGTACGCCTCCTTGCCGTCCCACTGGGAGGAGACGACGACGAACTTGCCCTCCAGGCCTCGGGCGCGCAGGCCGCGCAGGACCGTGTGGGTGCGGTAGCCGGGGGCGTCGACCAGCCACGTCCGGGACTCGCCCAGGGCGTCGATCAGGTCCTCCTGGTCGTCCGGCAGCACACCGAACAGCTCGATGGCCGTGTAGTCGTCGCGGTCCGGGGAGATCTCCGTGACTCCGCCGAGTTCCGGCTTCTGCTGCGTGAACGCGATCTCGTGCTCGGCGAGGTCGTCGGTCTCGGCGAGCCCTCCGAGGCCGGACAGGAGGACCCGCTGATCTTCTTCCAGGGCTCCATGCGGACACCGGCATGGACTTAGCGGACACCGGCATGGACTTGAGGGACCTACCGAACTCAGTGGTGGCGGCCCGCGGCCTGCTCCTCCGCCTCGTCGAACTGCTGCCGCGCCTGCTCCACCAGCGGCAGGTGGTCGGTGGACCAGTCGAAGAGCGAGGCGAACAGCGGGGCCAGGGTCCGTCCCAGGTCGCTGATCTCGTACTCCACCCGGGGCGGCACCTCCGGGTAGTACGTGCGGATCACCAGTCCGTCGCGCTCCAGCTGGCGCAGCCGCTGGGTCAGCACCTTCGGAGTGATGGTGCCGATGTTGCGGTGCAGCTCCACGAAGCGCTGGGTGCCGAACGCGTTGAGCGTCCACAGGATCGGCGTGGTCCAGCGGCTGAACACGATGTCGAGGACCGGGGCGATCGGGCACTTCTGCGGGGTGCCGGCGCCGGCCGCGTGCGCGGCTTCGGGGCTGGTCACGGCGGGCGTACCGCCCTTTGTGGACCGGGTGCCGCTCGTGGGCGCAGTGCTCGTCATACCGACCATCACCTTCCGGGAAGTCACTTTCCTCTAGGTACCTACTTTACCCAGGATGCTAGCTTCCGAGGAGCCGGCAAAGCCAGTACCTCCCTGTACGTCCCCGTCCGAGAATCCTCATGCTCCTAGGGAGTGACATGTCCATCCAAGAGTCCACCCACAGCCCCGCCACGGCGGCGGGCGAGTCCGGACCGGTCCGCCGCCCCGGCCTCATCCTGGCCTTCCTCTGCCTCGCCGGCTTCATGACCTTCCTCGACGTGTCGATCGTGAACGTCGCCCTGCCGACCATCGAGGACGAGCTCAACATCTCCGCGACCGCCCTGCAGTACGTGGTCACCACCTACGGCATGCTCCTCGGCGGCTTCCTGCTGCTGACCGGCCGGCTCGCCGACACCCTCGGCCGCCGCCGGATGCTGCAGACCGGTCTGCTCCTGTTCGCCGGTGCCTCGCTGCTCGCCGGGGTCTCGCAGAACGCCGCGATGCTGATCGGCGCCCGCGGTGCCCAGGGCCTGGGGGCCGCGTTCATCGCCACCGCCGCGCTGAGCCTGCTGACCAACAACTTCGAAGAGGGCCCGGCCCGCAACAAGGCGCTCGGTGCCTGGGGCGCCCTCAGCGGTCTCGCCGCCGTCGCCGGTGTCACCCTCGGCGGTCTGCTCACCGATGGGCCCGGCTGGCGCTGGATCTTCTTCATCAACGTCCCGATCGGCATCATCGGCGCCCTCATCGCCCCGATGGTCGTCGGTGAGAGCCGCTCCGCCCGGCGCAGCAAGTCCTTCGACGTCGCCGGTGCGGTCACCCTCACCGCCGGCCTGGTCCTGCTGATCTTCACCCTCGGTCAGACCGTCTCCGACTCCAACGTCCCCACCGGCCGGGTCGTCGGCGGGTTCATCCTCTCCGCGGTCCTGCTCGTCTCCTTCCTCGTCATCGAGCGCCGCGCCAAGGAGCCGCTGATGCCGCTCGGCATCTTCCGCCGCCCCTCGCTGCGCGCCGCCAACGGCATCGCCATCCTGCTGCTCGGCACCTGCGTCACCCTGTTCTTCTTCGCCAGCCTCTTCATGCAGCAGGTCCTGGACTACTCCGCCGTCAAGACCGGCTTCGCGTACGTGCCGCTCGCGGTGCTCACCGCCGTCGGCGCGGGCGTGGCCTCCCAGGTCGTCACCAAGGTCGCCGCCAAGCCCGTGCTGCTGGTCGGCCTCGCGCTCGCCGCGACCGGCATGATGCTGCTGTGGCGTGCCCCGTCCGACGCCTCGTACCTGACGGACGTGCTGCCCGCCTTCGTCCTGATGGGCCTCGGTCTCGGGATGTCCTTCGTCCCGCTGCAGGTCTCCGCGTTCGCGGGGATCGAGGAGCGCGAGTCGGGTCTGGCCGCCGGTCTCATCAACACCGCCCAGGAAGTCGGCGGCGCGCTCGGCCTGGCCGTCGCGGCGACCTACGCCTTCCGCCGCGTCGACGAGCTGACCGCCAAGGCCCACGGTGTTCCCGCCCTGGTCCAGGAGGCCCGTACGACCGTCTTCCACGACGCGTTCCTCGTCGGTGCCTGCTTCGCCGCGGCCGCCTTCGTGGTGACCCTGGTGCTGCTGCCGCTCACCAAGTCCTCCGAGCAGTCCGCGGCCGTCCCCGCGCACGCCTGACGCGCCCGACGGACGACCTGACGCGCCGACGGACGACCTGACACGTCCGACGGACGACCTCACACGCCTGACGGAAGAACGGACCCGGCCATGCCCAAGCACCTGCCCCTGTCCGCCGCGGCGGAGGAATTCCTCGCCGAGAACGCCCTGTGCACCCTGACCACCCTGCGCCCGGACGGTACGCCGCACGTCGCGCCCGTCCGCTTCACCTGGGACGGTGAGGCGGGCCTGGCCCGGGTGATGACCACGGTGCACCGCCGCAAGTCCCGCAACCTGTTAGCCAGGGCCGGTGGCCGGGCCGCCGTGTGCCAGCTCGTGGGACCGCGCTGGATCACCCTGGAAGGCCCGGCCACCGTCTCCACCGACCCGCCCCGGGTGGTGGAGGGGATGCGCCGCTATGCCAAGCGGTACTGGTCCCAGCCGCCGCAGCCGCCGGGCCTGGCGGTCATCGAGATCGCGGTGGACCGGGTGATGGGCCTGTACTGAACTCCCGGAGCACATGCGAGGCGAGAGGGTGCCAAGCCCGCGAGAGGGTGCTGGAAGACACTTCCGGCACCCTCTCGCATGCTGCCGCTGTACCAGCCGCGTACTGACGCAGTACTGGCCGACCGGTACTGCCCAGTAGCTGCAAGGTCTCTGACGAACTTGTCAGAGCCCTGCATCGGCGGCCATTCAGCTTCCCGGGAGCCCTCGGAATACTGCAGAAAACACCAGGGGGAGAGGGAATATGGACGCTTTCAATGCCGATGTGATCGTTGCCGGAGCAGGACCCTCGGGCCTCATGCTCGCGGGGGAACTAACGCCTCTCGGGTCTCTCGGTCATCGTGCTCG
The DNA here is from genome assembly GCF_045040035.1 of Streptomyces sp. NBC_01384. NCBI lineage: Bacteria > Bacillati > Actinomycetota > Actinomycetes > Kitasatosporales > Streptomycetaceae > Streptomyces > Streptomyces sp. NBC_01384. The sequence goes on along the minus strand of NZ_CP109559.1, from coordinate 4,730,715 downwards.
ACCGGCTGGAACAGCCGATGCTGCAGTCCCGTGCCCCGGGATTCTCCGCCCGTACGATCGAGGAATTCGGCCGGCGCGGACTTCTCGAGGATTTCGGCCCGCTGGAGACCATACCCGGCGGCCATTTCGGTGGACTCCCCATCGACTACCGCATTGTCGAGGGCGGTAATTTCGGTGTCCGCGGCGTTCCGCAGTCGCGCACCGAGCCCATCATCGACAAGTGGGCCGTGGGGCTGGGCGCCGAAGTCCGCCGGGGCCACGAGCTCATCGGCGTGACGCAGGACGAGGACGGGGACGAGGACGGGGTCCAGGTCGAGGTCGCCGGCCCCGAAGGCGTCGAGACGCTGCGCGCCGCGTACGTCGTCGGCTGTGACGGCGCCCGCTCCACCGTCCGTCACCTGGCCGGGATCGACTTCCCCGGTGTCAGCGCCTCCATCGAGATGAAGATGGCCGACGTCGTCGGCGCCCAGCTGCGGCTGCGCTCCACCGGTGAGGTCGGCGAGGTCGGCATCCGTTGCCGCTCAGGGGCGACGGCCGTACCAACCCACGAGCTTGTCGATGTCGGGAGCGTCCTCGTGCACCTCCACCACCGGTCCGAACGGCACCTGGCCGCCGCGGGGTTCCGCGGGCACGGCCCGGTGCATGCTGGCCAGCGGCGCGGCGAGCATCTCCGGGTCCCACTCGGGGGTCTGGCCGGTGGCCTTGGCCAGGTCCCAGGCGTGCAGTACGAACTCGTTGGTGTAGATCACCGAGGCGATCACGCCGGGAACCGGACCCCAGGGCAGGCCGATCTGGCGGCCCAGCACGGCCGGGTCCGACCAGACGGTGTCGAACTCCTTCGTCGCCGCCTCCCAGGCCTTGGCCCAGTCGCCGTCGGCGACGTCCTCGGCGAAGTGCGGAACGCTCATGAAGGAGCCGCCCGCGCCGATGACGGCGACCCGGCGCAGCACGGACACCACGTGGTTGGCCATGTCACGGACCGAGTAGTCGGGACACGGGGTGACGGTGTCGTACTGCTCGGGGCGCAGCGCGGCGAGCGTACGTCCGGTGAGCTCGACGGCCTTGAACAGGCCGCCGCGGGGGTCGGTGGGGGTTTTCGTGGTCTCAGTCATGTCGTGAGTCATGACCTCATCGTCGACGTCAAACGGGTCATCTTGTGGCCTATTACTGAAAACCCGTCAGATCTGGCTGAAAATATGTTTATTGGCTTAAAGCATCTCAAAAGTCCGGAGGGGGCTGGTTGTCGTGAAGGCCGACCGTCTGGTGGCGACCCTGCTGCTGCTCCAGGCGCGCGGGCGGGTGACCGTGCGCGAGGTGGCCAAGGAGCTGGAGGTGTCCGAACGCACCGCGCGCCGTGACCTGGAGGCCCTCACCACCGCCGGTGTCCCCGTCTACTCGCAGCGCGGCCGGGGCGGCGGCTGGAGCCTGGTCGGTGGCGCCCGTACCGACCTGACCGGTTTCACCTCGCGGGAGATCGGGGCGTTGTTCCTGGCTGCGGGGCCGCTGTCGGCCTCGCCCGAACTGCGCGCCGCGCTGAGGAAGTTGATGCGGGCGGTGCCCGCGCCCATGCGGCCGCACGCCGAAGCGGCCTCCAAGGCCATCCTCATCGACGGCGTCGACTGGTCGCGCACGGCGGGCGGCAGCGGCCCCCACCAGCACGCCCTGGAGCGCGCGGTGCTGGACGGCGAACAGATCCGGCTCGGATACACGCCCCCCGGCCGGGCGCCCGGCGAGCGCACGGTGCACCCGCTCGGCCTGGTGTCGAAGGCCGGCCGCTGGTACCTGGTGGCCGGGACCGAGGAGGAGGAAGAGGGAGGGGGAGGGGGAGGGCAAGGGGAAAAGCGGGGGGAAAGGCAAGGGGAAAGGGAGGGCCTGCGCACCTTCCGGCTCAGCCGGGTCACCTCCGTGGAGCGGACGGGTGAGCCGGTTCGCCGCCCGGAGGGGTTCGACCTCGCCTCGGCCTGGCGGGAGTTGGCCGCCGAGGTGGAGCAGCGCCTGTCCGCGGCGACCGTACGGGCCCGGGCCGACCGGGACGCCCTGCCGGTGCTGCGGCAACTGCTCGGCGGGCGGCTGCGCACCGGCGAGGTCCAGTGCGACGGGCGGGTCGAGTTCACGGCCGACGGCCCGTCGGTGGAGATCCTCGCCGCGCAACTCGCGGGCCTCGGCGGCCGGATCGAGGTGCTCGACCCTCCGGAAGCGCGGGAGTCGCTCGTACGGCTGGGTGAGTCGTTGACCGCGGTGTACGGCGCGAGCGGGGAGGAGCGCACTCCGGGGAGCCGCCTGGATAGCCACTTTCCTCTAGGTACCTACTATGCGGAGGATGCTAGCGTCCCTGTCATGGCCGCCACCCACGGATGACGGACCGATGACCCCCACTGTTGACCCCATCGATGACCACCACCAAGACCAGCAACTGATGACTACTGACTACGGATTAACGCACTAGGGAGCTGTTCCATGATTGTCGTCACCGGAGCCACCGGAAATGTCGGGCGTCCGCTGATCGAGGCGCTCGCCGAGGCGGGGGAGCAGGTCGTCGCGGTCTCGCGCCGCCCGCTGCCCTCCCCCGCGGACGGTGTCGGCCACGCCCAGGCCGACCTCGGCAGCGCCGAGAGCATGCGGCCGGTCCTCGAAGGCGCCGACGCCTTCTTCATCCTGCTGGCCGGCGAACTGCTCGGTTACGGCGAGGCCGCGACCGACCTGCTGGCCGCCGCCAAGGACGCCGGGGTCAAGCGGGTCGTCCTGCTCTCCTCGCAGATCAACGCCACCCGCCCCGACTCCGCCTCGCACGGCCGGCTGCGCGAGTTCGAGGAGGCAGTGCGCGGCTCCGGCCTGGACTTCACGATCCTGCGGGCGGGCGGTTTCGCCTCCAACGCCTTCGCCTGGGCCGAGTCGGTCCGCGCCGACCGTACGGTCTTCGCCCCGTTCGGCGATGTGGCACTGCCGGTCATCGACCCCGCGGACATCGCCGCGGTCGCGGCGGTCGTGCTGCGCGAGGACGGTCACGCCGGCCGTACGTACGAGCTGACCGGCCCGGAAGCGGTCAGCCCGCGCGTGCAGGCCGAGGTGATCGCCGGGGCCATCGGTGAGGAAGTGACCTTCGTGGAACTGACCCGCGAGGCCGCCCAGGCCCACATGGCGCAGTTCATGCCCGAGGACGTCATCGCAGGCACCCTGGACATCCTCGGCACCCCGCTCCCCGCCGAACAGCGGGTCAGCCCCGACGTGGAGAAGGTCTTCGGCCGCCCCGCCACCCCCTTCTCCGGTTGGGTCACCCGAAGCCTCCCGGCCTTCAAGTAGCCGCCCACACCGGGAGCACCCCCGTCCCCTCTCCCTCTCCCTCCCCCGGCCCAGACGACACGACAGCCCCGCAGGTTCGTGGCCTGCGGGGCTGTCGCTCCGTACGGGGCGCGCCGGGGTGCACTGGTGAGTGCTGGGGTATACGGGTGCGGTGCTTACCCGGCCGTACCTGGCCGTACCCGGCTGTTCCCGGAGGGGTTACGCGGCGAAGCGCTCGGCGAACTCCTTGGCCTTCGTGACCGCCTCGTCGACGGCCTGGGCGCGGGAGGCCTCGTACATGGGGATCAGGTCGGCCATCGCCGGGTTGTGCGGTGCCATCGTGAGCTCCGGGACGATGAAGTGGACGTCCAGGGCGAGGGTGTCGCGGAGGATGGCCTCCAGGTAGTTCTGGACGTACTCGTAGCCCTCGCGCGGGGTGCCCGGCGCGTAGGAGCCGCCGCGGCTGGCGACGACCGTGACCGGGGTGCCCGCGACCTTCGAGTCCTCGCTCATGGCGGTGCGGCCGATGAGGATCACCTGGTCCAGCCACGCCTTGAGGGTCGAGGGGATCGTGAAGTTGTACATGGGCGCGCCGATCAGGATCGCGTCCGCCTGCTCCAGCTCCTCTATGAACTTGACGCGCTCGGCGAAGGCCGCGGCCTGCTCCGGGGTGTGCGCGTCCGCGGGGGCGAAACCGGCCGTGTGGGCGTCGGCCGTGATGTGCGGCACCGGGTTCACGGCGAGGTCGCGGTAGACCACGGTGCCCTGCGGGTGCTGCTCCTCCCAGGTCTTGCGGAAGGCGTCCGTCACGGTGCGGGAGGCGGAGGCGGCGCCCGGGAACACGGACGAGTCGATGTGGAGGAGGGTGGCCATGGAGATCTCCAAGGAGAGAGTGAACGAACTTTTCGTACTGGACTAGAAATAACACAGCTACTTACTTTTTTTCATCCCCCTACGAGAACGCAGTACCCTGGACCCATGCCAGAGCCGGGGACTCACGACGCGGGGCCGTGCCAGAAGGTCGACGAGGACATGACCCGCGTCTTCCAGCTGCTCGGAAAGCGCTGGACGGGCCTGATCGTGGCCGTGCTGCTGCAGCACCCCGCGCACTTCGCCGATCTGCGCAGGGCGATCCCCGGCATCAGCGAACGGATGCTCTCCGACCGCCTCACGGAACTCGGCGCGGCGGGCCTGGTCGTGCGCGAGGTCGACGAAGGCCCCCCGCTGCGGGTCTCGTACGGCCTGACGGAAGCGGGCGCCGCACTGGAACCCGCGCTCCACGAGCTCGGAACGTGGGCGGAGAAGTACCTGCCGGGGAGCCCGCTGTGCCCGGAGGAACTCCGGAAGTGACTCGGGAGTGCCCCGGAGTGACCCGGTAGTGCCCCGGAGGCGGTAGGCGAGCTGTGGAGTTTTCCACAGGCGCGGAGTTGTCCACAGGGTCTGACGCGTTTCGGCCACCGCCTGTACGGTCATCACGAGTTGATGTTCGTGCGCACGGGGGAGGCAGTCGGAATGACGGAGCTCGGTACAGGGGATCAGGGACAGCAGACGCCCAGGGTCTCCGGGGTCTTCGCGGTGCGGGGGTTCGCGGGCCGGCCCGTACAGGGGTCACCCAAGGAAGAGGGCAAGGCACTGCGCAGGCAGGTGCCGCGCGGCGCGCACGCCGAGCTGAGCTTCGACACCGACCGGCCGGACGCGGTGAGCGCGGTCGAGGAGTCCAACCGCGGCAGGATTTCGGAGCTCACTCCGATACGGGTCGGGAGGATGGCCGCCACCCCCTTCGCCTTCCTGCGCGGTTCGGCCGGCCTCATGGCGTACGACCTCGCCCGCACCCCCATGACCGGCATCGCCGCCCAGATCTGCGGCGACGCCCACGCGGCGAACTTCGGCCTGTACGGCGACGCGCGCGGCGGCCTGGTCATCGATCTGAACGACTTCGACGAGACGGTGCACGGCCCCTGGGAGTGGGACCTCAAGCGCCTCGCCACCTCGCTCGTCCTCGCGGCCCGGGAGGCCGGCGCGGACGAGGACACCTGCCGCAAGGCGGCCCGCGACACGGTCGGTGCGTACCGACGCACGATGCGCCTGCTCGCGAAGCTCCCGGTGCTGGACGCGTGGAACGCCATCGCGGACGAGGAACTCGTCTCGCACACCGACGCTCACGACCTGCTCGGCACGCTGGAGCGGGTCATGGAGAAGGCGCGGGCCAACACCAGCGGGCGGTTCGCCGCCAAGTCGACCCGGCAGGTGGAGGGCGACGGCCGCCGCTTCGTGGACGCGCCGCCGGTGCTGCGCCGCGTACCCGACGCGGAGGCGGCGGCGGTAGCGGCCTCGCTGGAGCACTATCTGACCACTGTCTCGGAGGACCGCCTCCCCCTCCTCGCCCGTTACGCGGTGCATGACGTCGCCTTCCGCGTCGTCGGCACGGGCAGCGTCGGCACCCGCTCCTATGTCGTGCTGCTCCTGGACCACCGCGGCGAACCCCTCGTCCTCCAGGTGAAGGAGGCGCGGGCCTCGGCGCTGCTCCCGCACCTGGCGACGGCCGGCCATGCGATACCCGACGTGCCGCACGAGGGCCGCCGTGTCGTCCTCGGCCAGAAGCGCATGCAAGTCGTCAGCGACATCCTGCTGGGCTGGACCACGGTCGAGGGCCGCCCCTTCCAGGTACGCCAGTTCCGCAACCGCAAGGGCAGCGTCGACCCCGCCGCCCTCGCCGCCGACCAGGTCGACGACTACGCCCGCATGACCGGAGCCCTCCTCGCCCGCGCCCACACCCACAGCGTCGACCCCCGCCTGATTGCCGGCTACTGCGGAAAGAGCGAGGAACTCGACGAGGCCATCGCCACCTTCGCGGTCGCCTACGCGAACCGCACGGAAGCGGACCACGCGGAACTGGTGACGGCGGTCAGGGAGGGACGGGTGGCTGCGGAGTTGGGGGTTTGAGCTGCTGCCGCTGGAGTGCGCTCGAGCATGTTCTGGTGAGCGGGAGTGAGTGCCGGTGGTCTGTGTCGTGCCTAGCGCCAGGCGGGAACTGACGTTCTTGTGTCGAATGGGTGACCTTTGCGAGGGGTGCTCGTTGGATGCGGTGACAGGGATCCTTGGAGTGGGGCCGGGCGGGGGTGGAGGGGTGGGCGGGCAGTATCGCCAAGGTGTCGCACGACCAGTGGGCCAGTCGGTGGTTCTGGGTGAGCGCCGCGAGTCGTGGCCTAGGCTGGTCGGGTGACGACCCCGGAAGCCGAGCACAGCCAGTCCGACCGTACCCAGGCCGAGGATGCCCGACCCCAAGGGGTGGGGGATGTCCCTTCCCAGGGCGAGCATGCCCCGGAGGCGGTGCCCGAGGCGCAGGCACGACCCGAGGAGCGGTTGGAGCGGGCCGTGCGGGCGGCCGAGCAGGCGTTGATCGAGTTCGAGATCGCCGTGGAGACCTTCCGCGTCGAGGTCGAGAACTTCTCGCGCCTGCACCACCAGAAGCTCGGCCCGATGTACTCCCGGCTCGACGAGCTGGACGCGCAGATCGCCGAGGCGCAGGCCGCGCGCACCGGTGACCCGGAGGACCTGCGCAAGGCGGACGAGGCGCGGGCGCGGGTCATGCCCATGCCCGGGGTCGAGGAGCTGTTCCACGGCTGGATGGACTCGGAGGGCCTGTTCCCGGAGGCCGTGGCGATGCTGACGGATCAGCCCGTGCGCCCCCCGCAGCGCGTGCGCCCCAGCGACGAGGCCCGCAAGCTCTACCGCGAGCTGGCCCGCAAGGCCCACCCCGACCTGGCCCAGGACGAGAACGAGCGCAGGCGGCGCGACGAGTTCATCGCCCGGGTCAACGCCGCGTACGCCCGGGGCGACGAGGCGCTGCTCAGGGAGCTCTCCGAGGAGTGGGCCGCCGGCCCCGTGCCCGAGGAGTGGAAGCCGAGCCGCAGCGAGGAGCTCTATGCCCGCCTCGAATGGCTCTCCCAGCGCAAGGAACTGCTCACCCTGGTCGCCCGGGAACTCGAGGAGAGCGCCATCGGCGCCATGCTCAAGCTGGCCCCGGACGACCCCGACCAGCTCCTCGAACAGATCGCGGAACAGCTGCTGGCCCAGGTCGGCGAGCGCGAGCAGGAGCTGGCCCGACTGGTCGGCTAGGTCTTCCCTCCCCCCCGGCCAGGTCTTCCCTCCCCGGCCAGGTCTTCCCTCCCCCCGGCTGGGTCGGGTCGTCGGCCCGGTCGGGTAGCGTCGGGGTATGAGTTTTGGATCTGGTGTGCCCACGGTCGAGGTCGGGGATCTCGCGGACGGAGACTTCCTGCTGGACGTCCGGGAGGACGACGAGTGGCAGGCAGGCCATGCCGAAGGGGCGCTGCACATCCCCATCAGTGAGTTCGTCGCGCGCTACGGCGAGCTGACGGAGGCGGCTCCGCAGGACGGCAGGGTTCATGTGATCTGCCGCTCCGGTGGCCGTTCCGCCCAGGTCACGCAGTACCTGGTCCAGCAGGGCATCGACGCCGTGAACGTCGACGGCGGCATGCAGATCTGGGCCGCCACCGGCCGCCCGGTCGTGGACGACAAGGGCGCCCCCGGCTTCGTTCTGTAGGCGCCCGGCACCCAGCACCTGGGCACCTGGCACCCGGCACCGGCGTTCAGCCCAGTGGATACGCCGCGAGCAGATCCCCCAGCGCCTCCTCATGTGCCGCCGCCGGTCCGAGCGACAGCTCCAGCTGCTTGGCCCAGGCGTGGTAACGGTGCAGGGGATAGTCGACGTCGGCACCGAATCCCCCGTGCAGATGCTGCGCGGTCTGCACGACCCGCCGTACCCCTTCCGACGCCCAGATCTTGGCGACGGCCACATCCCCGGACGCGGGCAGCGCACCCCCCGTGCCCGTACTGATCCGCCACGCGGCCTGCCACAGCGTCGCCTCCATCGCGCGCAGGTCGATGTACCGGTCGGCCGCCTGTACGGCGACGGCCTGGAACGTGGCGACCGGGAATCCGAACTGCTCCCGCTTGCCGGTGTACGCGCTCGTCATGCCGAGCACTCGCTCACCGAGCCCGAGCGCCAGCGCGCACGTCCCGGTGGCCAACAGCTCCCGGAGCCGTTCCCACGCCCCGTCCGCGTCGATGACATCCCGGGCGGCGATCCGCGCGGACTCCAGGCGCAGCTCGCCGAGCCGCTCCCCGGTCGTGGAGATCTGCTCACCGAGGACGACGCCCTCGTGCATCCGGGGCACCAGCGCGAGAACGGTCCGGTCGTCACCCGTGTGCGCCGGTACGACGGTGAAGTCGGCGTTCTGTGCCCACGGAACGGCCGTCTGCACCCCGTCCAGCACCCACGCGTCACCGTCCTGCCGTGCGGTCACGGCGAGTTCGGCCGGGTCGTGCCCGGTCCGGCCGTTGGCGGCGACGGTCAGTACGACCTCACCCCGGCCCGCCCGCGCGAGCAGTTCCGCCTTCGACTCCTCCCCGCCGTACATCTGTATGACCAGCGCCGCCGCAGTGTTCTCCAGCAGCGGCACCCGTGCGAGCACCTTCGCCGCCTCGCGGAGCACCAGACACAACGCGATCGCGTCGAGGCCCGCCCCGCCGTACGCGGAGTCCAGCAACAGGCTCAACAGGTCCGCGTCCGCGAGCCTCGCCCACAGCGCCCGGTCGAAGTCTTCGGCGACGGCGCCCGTGGTGAGCGCGGGGCTGGGCACCCCGTCCGGCGCGACCCCGCCGAACACCGCCCTCGCCGCCTCGGCCGCCGCCTGCTGCTCCTCGGTGAAGGTGAAGTCCACGGTCCTGTCCTCCCACGCACCGGCCCACCGACCAGGCGGGACACCTGATCTGACGGAGCGTCAAGATAGAACAGGTTCTACAAGAAGGGAACGGCCGGCCATGCTCGACTGTCGAAGCCTCTCCCCTTATCTACCGAACGTTCGGTTTGCTCGTTTCCATGGCGGGACGGGCGCCGTAAGGTGTCAATCGCTCAATCGCTGTGGATAACCTCGGGGCCGCCGCTGGGCTCGCTGTGCCTTTTGGGGCTGTGCCGGGCGGTCCGGCCTGAGTACCGTTCCCGTGCGCACGCCGCGGTGTGGTGCGCGCCGGTGCCACGGTGTCGCGCGGCCCGGCGGCGGGAATCGGACGGGGATCGGGAATCGGGGCGGAATGGACGCGTACGACGAGGGCTCGAACGCCCGGCACCGGCCGGACGCACCCGACGGCTCCCCGCCAGAGGGCCCCGCCTCCACGGGTTCCGCCCCCGACAGCTCCCCCTCCACCGACCGGGAACCCCCTGGTCAGGAGCCCGCCGCCCAAGACTTCTCGGGTCACGAACCTCCCGTCCAGGAGCCTGCCGTTCAGGAACCCGCACCCGAGACACCCACCCCCACCCCCACACCCACCGGCATCGCCGCCCTCCCCCTCCGCTACCAGATCGCCGCCGCCCTCGCCCTCGCGGTCGTCGCGGTCACCGCCTGTGTGCACCTCGGCATGGTGTTCCTGCACGTCGCGCCCTCGAACACGGTCACCAAGCAGCACGGCCGGGCGATCGACGAGTGGATCTACCCGGAGTTCGAACAGAACTGGAAGCTCTTCGCGCCCAACCCGCTGCAGCAGAACATCGACGTCCAGGTCCGTGCCCAGGTCCGCACCGCGGACGACGGCATCAGCGAAACCGGCTGGTACGACCTGTCCGCGCTCGACGGCGCGGCGATCGACGGCAATCTGCTGCCGAGCCACACCCAGCAGAACGAGTTGCGCCGGGCCTGGGACTTCTACATCGGCACGCACGACAACGAGAACCGCCCGGCGGGCCTGCGCGGCGACCTCTCCGAACGCTATCTGCGCCGCATCGTCGTGCTGCGCCTCGAACGCGAGCGGGCGGGCGGCGGGGGCGCCGTCGTCGAACGCGTCCAGGTCCGCTCCCGCACCACCGACGTACAGCCCCCCAAGTGGAGCGAGGAGCAGGTGTCCGACAAGCCCGTCCTGCGTGAGCTGCCCTGGTGGACCGTCCCCGAGGAAGACGTGACGAACGCGCGGACGACGGAGGCGAGCGCCCGATGAACCGCTTCGCGCTGTCGATCTCGCGCGGCATCGCCCAGGTCACCGACGCCGCCCTCGGCCCGTACCAGGCGGCCGTGATCCGCATCGGCTTCTCCGCCACCTGGCTGCTGTTCCTGCTGCGCGAGTTCCCGCACCGCCAGGAGTTGTACGGCCCCGACGGACCGTGGAGCTGGGACCTCGCCCAGCGGCTCATCGGGGACAACCACGCCTTCACGGTCCTGATGTGGTCCGACAGCCAGGTGTGGTTCGAGACCGTCTACGCCCTCGCCGTCCTGTCCAGCGCCCTGCTGCTGGTGGGCTGGCGGACCCGCACGATGTCCGTGCTCTTCATGGTCGGCGTGCTCTCGCTGCAGAACCGCAGCATCTTCATGGGCGACGGCGGCGACAACGTCATCCACCTGATGGCGATCTACCTGGTGTTCACGCGCTGCGGACAGGTGTGGTCGCTGGACGCCCGGCGGGCCCGGCATACCCGGCTCGCCCGAGAGGCACGCGCGCGTGGAGACCTTCCCCGGGCCGAGGGCTCACGGGCCGAGGACTTCCGGGCCGAGGACTCCCGCGTCGAGGACTCCCGCGTCGAGGGCTTCCGGTCCGAGGGCCTGGACCGGGTCGGTCTCGCCCTGTGGGGAGGCCTCGGCCTGCTGCTGGCCGCGGTGACGTTCACGGGGCGGCTCGGCTCCGGCTGGCTGGTGGTCTTCTGGGGGATGTGGGCGGTGCAGGCGCTGTGGTGGGCCGTCGGCCGCCACGCGCGCACCGCGGCCCCGCGGATCCTGCTGGACGTCATCGCCAACGCCGTGCACAACGCGGCCCTGCTGGTGATCATGGCCGAGGCATGTCTGATCTACGCGACCGCCGGCTGGTACAAGATCCAGGGTTCGCGCTGGCAGGACGGCACGGCCGTCTACTACCCGCTCCACCTGGACTACTTCTCGCCCTGGCCCGCCCTCTCCAACCTGCTGGCCGCGCACGGCACGATGGTGATGCTGGTGACCTACGGGACGGTCATCGTGCAGGTCGCGTTCCCCTTCACCCTGTTCAACCGGCGGGTCAAGAACGTCCTGCTGGCTGCCATGATGACCGAGCACGCCGTGATCGCCGTGGTCCTCGGGCTGCCGTTCTTCTCGCTGGCGATGATCGCCGCCGACGCGGTGTTCCTGCCGACGTCCTTCCTGCGGCGCCTCGGCGGATGGGCGGCACGCGCGCGTGGGCGGCTGTTTCGGGGCGGCGTCCGCAAGCTGCCGGGCCAGCGCGTCGCACGGGGCCCGCGCACCCCGGAGCCCGTCGAGGACCCGCCCGTAGGCTTCACCACATGAAGGACCCCGCAAGCGACCGTACGGACCGTCCACAAGACTGCCCACAAGACCGCCCACAAGACCGCCCACAAGACCGTCCACAGGACTCGGTGTGCGACCGCCCGCAGGCCCCTGTGAGCGCCTGGCACCGCCTCGCCGACACCTCCGTCCTGCTCGACGGCTTCCACGCCCTCAAGCACGCGGTGCGCTTCCGCGCCGAGGTCCTGGTGGCGGTCGCCGTCGACCGGCAGGCGGCGCTCGCCCTCGCCGACGAGCTGGCTCCGGATGTACGGGACACCCTGGACGGCCTCCTGGTGGAGGTCCCGGAGGCCACCTACCGGTCCCTCGTCGCGCGTCCGCACCCCACCGCGGTGGCCGCTTTGGCGGTACGTCCTTCCCGTGACGCCAATCTGCGGGCGCTGGCCCGCACCCCCCGCACCGCGCCCGTGGTCGTCCTCGACCACCCGCGCAACCTCGGGAACGCCGGGGCCGTGATCCGTCTCGCGGCCGGTTTCGGCGCGACCGGTGTCGTGACGACGGGCACCCTCGACCCCTGGCATCCCACGGTGGTGCGCGGTGGGGCGGGTCTGCACTTCGCGACCGCGGTGGAGCGGCTGACGGTGGCCGAGCTGCCGTCCGGGCCGGTGTTCGCCCTCGACCCGGAGGGCGAGGACATCCGGGGGCTGAAGCTCCCGGACGACGCCGTGCTCGCCTTCGGCTCCGAGCGCAGTGGCCTTTCCCCCGAGCTACGCGCGCGTGCCGACCACTTGGTGTCCCTTCCTATGCGCCCCCAGGTCTCCAGTTACAACCTGGCGACGAGCGTGGCCATGACTTTGTTCCACTGGAGCGCCGCGTAAGGGGCGCCCCCGGCGGACACCTAACGCCGAACCTCCACCACCCGGAACCGATTGGCCACGAACGCGCCGTCGCACAGGGCGGCGTTGGCGGCCGGGTTGCCACCCGACCCGTGGAAGTCCGAGAACGCCGCCGTCTGATTGACGTACACCCCGCCCGTCAGATTCAGCGACAGCTGGGCACACTCCTCCAGGCAGGCCTCCTGTACGGCCTGCTCGACGACCTCGTCGGTGGTGTACGCCCCGACGGTCATCGCCCCCTTGTCCCGGACGGTCCGCCGCAGCAGCTCCACCGCGTCCGCCGCCGAGTCGACCGCGACCGCGAAGGAGACCGGCCCGAAGCACTCGCTCATGTAAGCGGCCTCGTCGTCCGCCCCCTCCCAGTACTTCCGCGCCCCGTCGAGCTTCACGATCACCGGCGTGCGGACCACGGCGTCCGGGAACTCCGAGTTGCTGATCTCCCGTGAGGCGAGCGCGACCTCGCCGAGCCCCGCCGCGGCCTCGAGCCGGGCCTTCACGTCAGGGTTCACGATGGCGCCCAGCAGCCCATTGGCCCGCGCGTCGTCCCCGAGGAGTCCGTCGACCGACCTGGCGAGGTCGGCGACCACCTCGTCGTACGACTTGGGGCCCTCCTCCGTACGGATGCCGTCGCGCGGGATGAGGAGGTTCTGCGGGGTCGTGCACATCTGGCCGCTGTACAGGGACAAGGAGAAGGCCAGGTTGGACAGCATCCCCTTGTAGTCGTCGGTCGACTCCACGATCACCGTGTTGACGCCGGCCTTCTCCGTGTAGACCTGCGCCTGGCGGGCGTGGGTCTCCAGCCAGTCGCCGAACGCCGTCGAGCCGGTGTAGTCGATGATCCGGATCTCGGGGCGCACGGCGAGGGTCTTGGCGATGCCCTCTCCGGCGCGTTCGGCGGCCAGCGCCACCAGGTTCGGGTCGAAGCCCGCCGCGGTGAGCACCTGGCGCGCGACCTGCACGGTGAGCGCGAGCGGCAGCACCGCGCGCGGGTGGGGCTTGACGAGCACAGCGTTGCCGGTGGCCAGGGAGGCGAACAGGCCCGGATAGCCGTTCCACGTCGGGAAGGTGTTGCAGCCGATCACCAGCGCGGTGCCGCGCGGCACCGGCGTGAACCGCTTGGTCATCGCGAGCGGGTCGCGCTTGCCCTGGGGCTTGGTCCACTCCGCGGTGTCCGGGGTGCGGACCTGCTCCGCGTACGCGTACGCCACCGCCTCCAGGCCGCGGTCCTGCGCGTGCGGGCCGCCCGCCTGGAACGCCATCATGAAGGCCTGGCCGCTGGTGTGCATGACCGCGTGCGCGAACTCGTGCGTGCGGTCGGCGATCCGCTTGAGGATCTCCAGACAGACCACGGCGCGGGTTTCCGCGCCCGCGTCCCGCCAGGCCCGCTGTCCGGCCCGCATGGCGGGCAGCAGCACGTCGACGTCCGCGTGCGGGTAGGTGACGCCCAGCTCGATGCCGTACGGGGAGACCTCGCCGCCCACCCAGTCGTCGGTGCCGGGCTGGCCGAGGTCGAGGCGGCTGCCGAGGAGGGCGTCGAAGGCGGCCTTGCCCTCGGCCATGCTCAGACTGCCGTTCTCCCCGTATGCCTTCGGGTGCTCGGGGTGCGGGGACCAGTACGCGCGCGTACGGATCGCTTCCAGCGCCTGGTCGAGGGTGGGCCGGTGCTGGGCGATCAGCTCGTGTGCGGTCGGTTCGGCGGCCATCAGGGACCATCTCCTCGTCTCAAGAACTCTTCTTCGAGCTCATGACCTGGGCAGAAACAGCCGGACAGAGTTAGAGTAACCGAACGATCGGTCGGGACAAGGGGGTCCGCCGCATCTGTGGAAAACCCCGTGCGGGAGGATCGCGCACATGACAGCACTCGACCTCAGCAGCCCCGTGGCCGTCGTCGGCACCGGCACCATGGGCCAGGGCATCGCCCAGGTCGCGCTGGTCGCGGGCCACCCCGTGCGGCTCTACGACACGATTCCCGGGCGTGCCGACGCGGCGGCCGAAGCGATCGGCGTCCGCCTCGACCGGCTTGTCGAGAAGGACCGGCTCACCGGCGCCGACCGAGACGCCGCCCGCGCCCGGCTGCACCCCGCGCAGAGCCTCGCCGAGCTGGCGGACTGCGCGCTCGTCGTCGAGGCCGTGCTCGAACAACTCGAGGTGAAACAGCAGCTGTTCCGCGAACTCGAGGACATCGTCGAGCACGACTGTCTGCTCGCCACCAACACCTCCTCCCTGTCCGTCACGGCCATCGGCGGCGCCCTGCGCAACCCCGGCCGCCTGGTCGGACTGCACTTCTTCAACCCCGCGCCGCTGCTGCCGCTGGTGGAAGTCGTCTCCGGGTACGCGAGCGACTTCTCGTCGGCCACGCGCGCGTACGAGACGGCACGCGCCTGGGGGAAGACCCCCGTCGCCTGCGCCGACACCCCCGGATTCATCGTCAACCGCATCGCCCGGCCCTTCTACGCCGAGGCCTTCGCGGTGTACGAGGCGCAGGCCGCCGACCCCGCCACCATCGACGCGGTCCTGCGCGAGTCCGGCGGCTTCCGGATGGGCGCCTTCGAGCTGACCGACCTGATCGGCCAGGACGTCAACGAGTCCGTCACGCACTCCGTGTGGCAGTCCTTCTTCCAGGACGTGCGCTTCACGCCCTCGCTCGCCCAGCGGCGGCTCGTCGAGTCCGGCCGGCTCGGCCGCAAGACGGGGCACGGCTGGTACGACCACGGGGCCGACGCCGAGCGCCCCGAACCGCATACCGCGGAGTCGGCCCAGGCGCCCGCGTACGTCGTCGCCGAGGGCGATCTGGGCCCGGCCTCCGAACTGCTCGCGCTGATCCGCGAGGCGGGCATCCAGGTCCGTGAGGACGAGGAGGACCACGGGACCCGCCTGGTGCTGCCCAGCGGCGGGCAGCTGGTCCTCGCCGACGGTCAGACCTCGGTCGAGTTCCGCGACGTCGTCTACTTCGACCTGGCGCTCGACTACCGCAGGGCGACCCGGATCGCCCTGTCGGCCTCTCAGGACACCGCCCCCCAGACCCTCTCCGAGGCCGTCGGCCTCTTCCAGGCGCTCGGCAAGAGCGTCAGCGTCATCGGTGACGTCCCCGGCATGATCGTCGCCCGGACCGTGGCCCGGATCGTCGACCTGGCGCACGACGCCGTCGCCAAGGGAGTCGCCACCGAGGAGGACATCGACACCGCGATGCGACTCGGCGTCAACTACCCCCTGGGCCCCTTCGAATGGTGCCGCAGACTCGGCCGCAGCTGGGCGTGCTCCCTCCTGGACGACCTGCACCAGCGTGACCCCTCCGGACGCTACGCACCCTCCCTCGCGCTCTACCGCCACGCCTACGCCACCGAGAAGCGGGAGGGCACCTCATGACCACCGAGCCGCGGGAGGGAACCTCATGACCACCGCCAAGCGCGACACGTACACCCCCGAGACCCTGCTCTCCGTCGCCGTCCAGGTCTTCAACGAGCGCGGCTACGACGGCACCTCCATGGAGCACCTCTCCAAGGCCGCCGGTATCTCCAAATCGTCGATATACCACCACGTCGCGGGCAAGGAGGAGCTGCTGCGCCGCGCCGTCAGCCGGGCCCTCGACGGCCTCTTCGGGATCCTCGACGAGGAGCACGCGCGCGTGGGGCGTGCCGTGGAGCGCCTGGAGTACGTCGTACGGCGCATGGTCGAGGTACTCACCGCCGAGCTGCCGTACGTGACCCTGCTGCTGCGCGTGCGCGGCAACACGGACACCGAGCGCTGGGCCCTGGAGCGGCGCCGCGACTTCGACCACCAGGTCGCCGAGCTGCTGAAGGCCGCGGCCGCCGACGGGGACGTACGGGGCGACGTGGAGGTACGGCTCGCCACCCGGCTGGTCTTCGGAATGATCAACTCGATAGTGGAGTGGTACCGGCCGGACGGGCGGGGCATGAGCGAGCGGGAAGTCGCCGACGCGGTGGCGCAGTTGGTTTTCGGAGGGCTCCGAAAGGAGTCCTGAACGCCCGCGATCGCCGGCGGATCAGCCCTGCCGGTCGAGCCGGTCAGCCCTGCCGGTCAAGAGGGGCTCAGCCCTCCGGTTCCAGATCCTCCTCCTCGAACACCAGCAGCGTCCGCGTGCTCAGCACCTCGGGGATGGCCTGGAGCCGGGTGAGGACCAGCTCGCGCAGCGCCCTGTTGTCCGGCGTGTGCACCAGCAGCAGTACGTCGAAGTCGCCGCCCACCAGCGCGATGTGGGAGGCCCCGGGAAGCACCCTGAGCTGCTCGCGGACCGTGCGCCAGGAGTTCTGCACGATCTTGAGGGTGATGTACGCCGAGGTGCCCTGCCCGGCGCGTTCGTGGTCGACGCGCGCTCCGAAGCCGCGGATCACGCCGTCCTCGATGAGCCGGTTGATCCGCGCGTAGGCGTTGGCGCGGGACACATGGACCCGTTCGGCCACGGACCGTATCGAGGCGCGGCCGTCCGCCTGGAGCATCTGCAGGATGTCCTGATCGATGGCGTCGAGCGGGCGGGCGGGTGGCGGGACGGGGCCGGCCTCCGGCGGCTCGGCCATTTGTTCAGGTGCCATGTCCCCCCGCCTCCCTACCATGGACGTACTGCGTCCATCTCAGGCTGTGCAGAACCGTTTGTCCACAGCCTGGCCGTGCCTGTAGCCAAAATGTGCCGACGACCGAACAATCGGTAGGTGAGGCGCCTCACACTCGTGACGCGTCCGAAGCCGCTCCCACGAGGAGGTGCCGTCATGACGGTCATGGAGCAGCGAGGCGCTTACCGGCCCACGCCGCCGCCCGCCTGGCAGCCCCGCACCGACCCCGCGCCGCTGCTGCCCGACGCGCTGCCCCACCGCGTCCTCGGCACCGAAGCGGCCGCGCAGGTCGACCCGGGTCTGCTGCGCCGGCTCTACGCGGAGCTGGTGCGCGGCCGCCGCTACAACGCGCAGGCCACCGCCCTCACCAAGCAGGGCCGCCTTGCCGTCTACCCCTCCAGCACCGGTCAGGAGGCCTGCGAGGTCGCCGCCGCGCTCGTCCTTCAGGAGCGCGACTGGCTCTTCCCGAGCTACCGCGACACCCTCGCCGCCGTCGCCCGCGGCCTGGACCCCGTCCAGGCCCTGACCCTCCTGCGCGGCGACTGGCACACCGGGTACGACCCCCACGAGCACCGCATCGCGCCCCTGTGCACCCCCCTCGCCACCCAGCTCCCGCACGCCGTGGGTCTCGCGCACGCCGCCCGCCTCAAGGGCGACGACGTGGTCGCGCTCGCCCTGGTCGGCGACGGCGGCACCAGTGAGGGCGACTTCCACGAGGCGCTGAACTTCGCCGCCGTCTGGCAGGCCCCGGTCGTCTTCCTCGTCCAGAACAACGGCTTCGCCATCTCCGTCCCGCTCGCCAAGCAGACCGCCGCCCCCTCCCTGGCCCACAAGGCCGTCGGCTACGGCATGCCCGGGCGACTGGTCGACGGCAACGACGCCGCCGCCGTGCACGAGGTGCTGAGCGACGCCGTGCGCCACGCGCGCGCGGGAGGCGGTCCGACCCTCGTCGAGGCCGTGACGTACCGCATCGAGGCCCACACCAACGCCGACGACGCCACCCGCTACCGCGGCGACGCCGAGGTCGAGACCTGGCGCGCACACGACCCGATCGCCCTCCTGGAACACGAGTTGACCGAGCGCGGCCTGCTCGACGACGACGGCATACGGGCCGCCCGCGAGGCCGCCGAGACGATGGCCGCGGACCTGCGCGCGCGGATGAACCAGGACCCGGTGCTCGACCCCATGGACCTCTTCGCCCACGTCTATGCCGAACCCACTCCGCAACTGCTCGAACAGGAGGCGCAGTTGCGCGCGGAGCTCGCGGCCGAGGCCGCATCGGGGCCGGAATCCGGGGCCGCGTCGGAAGGTACGGGCCGATGACCACCGTCGCGCTCAAACCCGCCACCATGGCGCAGGCCCTCACGCGCGCGCTGCGCGACGCGATGGCCGCCGACCCGGCTGTCCACGTCATGGGCGAGGACGTCGGCACCCTCGGCGGAGTCTTCCGTGTCACCGACGGACTCGCCAAGGAGTTCGGCGAGGACCGCTGCACGGACACCCCGCTCGCCGAGGCGGGCATCCTCGGGGCGGCCGTCGGCATGGCCATGTACGGGCTGCGGCCGGTCGTGGAGATGCAGTTCGACGCGTTCGCCTACCCGGCGTTCGAGCAGCTGATCTCGCACGTGGCCCGGATGCGCAACCGCACCCGCGGCGCCATGCCGCTGCCGATCACCATCCGTGTCCCGTACGGCGGCGGCATCGGCGGAGTCGAACACCACAGCGACTCCTCCGAGGCGTACTACATGGCGACTCCGGGGCTCCATGTCGTCACGCCCGCGACGGTCGCCGACGCCTACGGACTGCTGCGCGCCGCCATCGCCTCCGACGACCCGGTCGTCTTCCTGGAGCCCAAGCGCCTGTACTGGTCGAAGGATTCCTGGAACCCCGACGAGCCGGGGGCCGTTGAACCGATAGGCCGCGCGGTGGTGCGGCGCTCGGGCCGCAGCGCCACGCTCATCACCTACGGGCCGTCCGTGCCCGTCTGCCTGGAGGCGGCCGAGGCGGCGCGGGCCGAGGGCTGGGACCTCGAAGTCGTCGACCTGCGCTCCCTGGTGCCGTTCGACGACGAGACGGTGGCCGCGTCCGTGCGGCGGACCGGCCGCGCGGTCGTCGTGCACGAGTCGGGCGGGTTCGGCGGCCCCGGCGGGGAGATCGCGGCCCGCGTCACCGAGCGCTGCTTCCACCACCTGGAGGCGCCGGTGCTGCGTGTCGCCGGCTTCGACATCCCGTATCCGCCGCCGATGCTGGAGCGGCACCACCTGCCCGGCGTCGACCGGATCCTGGACGCCGTGGGGCGCCTGCAATGGGAGGCGGACAGCTGATGGCCCAAGTGCTCGAGTTCAAGCTCCCCGACCTCGGGGAGGGCCTCACCGAGGCGGAGATCGTCCGCTGGCTGGTGGAGGTCGGCGACGTCGTCGCCGTCGACCAGCCCGTCGTGGAGGTCGAGACCGCCAAGGCGATGGTCGAGGTCCCCTGCCCCTACGGGGGCGTGGTCACCGCCCGCTTCGGCGAGGAGGGAACGGAACTGCCCGTGGGCTCGCCCCTGCTGACCGTCGCGGTCGGCGCGCCGGCCTCCGGCGGCGAGGAGGAGGGCTCCGGCAACGTACTGGTGGGGTACGGCACCGGGGCGCCTCCGGCGCGGCGCAGGAGGGTACGCCCGCAGCGGCCCGACCCCGCGGGAGGCCCCAGCGGTGCCTCTCGCGCCACGGGCCCGGCAGAGCCCGCCCCAGGCGCGCCCGCCGTGGAGAGCGGGGACGGGCCCGTGCCGGTGATCTCCCCGCTGGTGCGCCGGCTCGCCCGCGAGAACGGCGTGGATCTGCGGGAGGTGAGGGGCTCAGGACCCGACGGGCTCATTCTGCGGACGGATGTCGAGCACGCGCTGCGCGCGGCGACCGGGCGGGCGCGCCCGCCCGCTGTGGCGTCGGCCCTCGAGGTGCTGCCACCCGTCCCGCCCGTCGTCCACGAGGCGGCGGCACCCGTGTTCCGGCCCGCGCAGGCGCCCGCTCCCGCACAGGGCGCCCGCATCCCCCTCCGCGGCATCCGCGGCGCGGTCGCCGACAAGCTCTCCCGCAGTCGGCGCGAGATCCCCGACGCGACCTGCTGGGTGGATGCCGACGCCACGGAACTGATGCACGCGCGCGTGGCGATGAATTCCACCGGCGGCCCGAAGATCTCCCTCCTCGCGCTGCTCGCCCGCATCTGCACCGCCGCCCTGGCCCGCTACCCGGAGCTCAACTCCACGGTCGACATGGAAGCCCGCGAGATCGTCCGACTCGACCAGGTCCACCTGGGCTTCGCGGCGCAGACCGAGCGTGGCCTCGTCGTTCCCGTCGTACGGGACGCCCACGCGCGCGACGCGGAGTCGCTGAGCGCGGAGTTCGTCCGGCTCACCGAGGCCGCGCACACGGGGACGCTGACGCCCGCGGAACTCACGGGCGGCACCTTCACCTTGAACAACTACGGAGTGTTCGGCGTGGACGGCTCCACGCCGATCATCAACCACCCCGAGGCGGCCATGCTCGGCGTCGGCCGGATCGTCCCCAAGCCCTGGGTGTACGAGGGCGAGCTGGCCGTGCGGCAGGTCGTCCAGCTTTCGCTGACCTTCGACCACCGGGTGTGCGACGGCGGCACGGCGGGCGGCTTCCTGCGCCATGTGGCGGACTGCGTCGAACAGCCGGCGGTACTCCTGCGTTCCCTGTGATCGAGGCGGCACG
Source organism: Streptomyces sp. NBC_01384 (assembly GCF_045040035.1). NCBI lineage: Bacteria > Bacillati > Actinomycetota > Actinomycetes > Kitasatosporales > Streptomycetaceae > Streptomyces > Streptomyces sp. NBC_01384. The sequence goes on along the minus strand of NZ_CP109559.1, from coordinate 4,709,974 downwards.
CATACTCGGGGGATGACCGCGTACGAGCCGCCGGGCACCCCCGGCCCCGCCGCCCCGTACGAGCCACCGGGCACCCTGGGTCCCGTTGCCACGTACGACGCCGTGGTGCTCGCGGGCGGCGCCGCCCGCAGGCTGGGCGGCGCGGACAAGCCCGGCCTGCGCGTGGGCGGGCGCCCGCTCCTCGACCGGGTGCTCGCCGCCTGCGCCGGTGCCACTGCCACGGTGGTCGTCGCCGAGCCCAGGGCGACCGCGCGCCCGGTGGCGTGGGCCCGCGAGGACCCGCCCGGCGGGGGGCCGCTCGCGGCGCTCGACGCCGGACTGCGGAGCACCACCGCGGAGTACGTCGTGGTGCTCTCCGCCGACCTGCCGTTCTTGGACGACGGGACGGTACGGCGCCTGCTGAGCGCCCTTCGGGCCGGCGGCGCACCCGAGGACTCGGCGAAACCCGAAGGCGTGCTGCTCACCGACCCCGACGGCCGCGACCAGCCGCTCGTGGCCGCCTACCGCGCGGGGGCCCTGCGCCGGGAGCTGGCCGAGCTCGCCGCCGCGCACGGCGGACTGACCGGGCTGCCGCTGCGGCGCCTCACCGCCGTGCTCGACCTCACCCGCATCTCCGACCCCGTCGCGTCCTTCGACTGCGACACCTGGGACGACATCGCCGCCGCCCGGGCACGTATCAGGGAGCATGGGCACGTGTTGGATGAATGGATCTCCGCAGTCAAGGACGAGCTGGGCATCGACCTGGACGTCGATACCGGCGTGCTGCTCGACCTGGCCCGCGACGCCGCGCACGGTGTGGCCCGGCCCGCGGCACCGCTGACCACGTTCCTCGTCGGGTACGCCGCCGCGCGGGCCGGGGGAGGCCCCGAGGCCGTGGCCGAGGCCGCCCGCAAGGCCGCCGCGCTGGCGCTCCGCTGGGCGGACGAGGACACCCCCGACGCCAAGCCGGACGCCGGATGAGCGTGCCACGCGCCCGACCGGCCGGCCAGGACGCCGACGACCTCGACGTGGAGGAGGCCCTGGCCTTGGTCAAGGACCCCCGAGGCGCGGCCGTCCCCGCGCCCACCCCCGAGGGCGAGAGCCACGCGCACGCCCCCAAGGACAGCCGGCACCACAAGGCCACCCCCTGGCCCGGGGCCCGTACGACCGCCGAGCGGGCCGCCCGTTCCACCCCGCGCCGTGCCCCCGTCTCCGTGCCCCTCGACGCCGCCCTCGGCCTGGTCCTCGCCGCCCCGCTCACCGCGCTCACCGACCTCCCCTCCTTCGACACCTCCGCGATGGACGGCTGGGCGGTCGCCGGACCCGGCCCCTGGGACGTCCGCGAGGAGCGCGTGCTCGCGGGCCACGCGAAGCCCGAGCCGCTCACCGACGGTGAGGCGGTGCGGATCGCCACCGGCGCGCGCATCCCTCAGGACGCCACCGCCGTGCTGCGCAGTGAGCACGGGCGCCTCGACGACAAGGGGCGGCTGCACGCCACCTTGGAGGCCATGCACGGGCAGGACATCCGCCCGCGCGGCCAGGAGTGCCGCAGCGGCGACCAACTCCTTCCGCCCGGCGCCCTGGTCACCCCCGCCGTACTCGGCCTCGCCGCGGCCGCCGGATACGACACCCTCACCGCCGTCCCCCGCCCCCGCGCCGAAGTCATCGTCCTGGGCGACGAGTTGCTGACTGAGGGACTCCCCCAGGAGGGCCTGATCCGGGACGCGCTCGGCCCGATGCTGCCGCCCTGGCTGCGCGCGCTCGGCGCCGAGGTCGTCGCGGTGCGCAGGCTCGGCGACGACGCCAAGGACCTGCACAAGGCGATCACCCGCTCCGACGCCGACCTGATCGTCACGACCGGCGGCACCGCCGCGGGCCCCGTCGACCACGTCCACCCCACCCTGAGCCGCATCGGTGCCCAACTCCTCGTGGACGGCGTCAAGGTCCGCCCGGGCCACCCCATGCTCCTGGCCCGCACCAAGGAGAACCAGCACCTCGTCGGCCTGCCCGGCAACCCCCTGGCGGCCGTCTCCGGCCTGCTCACGCTCGCCGAGCCCCTCCTGCGCACCCTGGCGGGACGCACGGCCCCGGAGCCGTACACGCTGCCTCTGAAGGACGCGGTGCACGGGCACCCGTACGACACCCGGCTCGTCCCCGTCGTGGTGCGTGCCGACCGGGCCGTGCCGCTGCACTACAGCGGTCCGGCCATGCTGCGCGGTATCGCGGCGGCCGACGCCCTCGTGGTCGTACCGCCCGGCGGCGCCCACCCGGGCCAGGAACTGGAGCTCCTGGACCTGCCCTGGGCGTTGGCCGGTATCGGGGGGCATGCCTGACCTGAGTCGGGGCATGAACCGGACGGTATGCCGGACCGATGAGTGTTTCACGTGAAACATCCGGGCCATGATGCGATCGCCCGTCTCCAAGACGGTCGAGGCGGCGACCGCCGAGGGGTGTGCGGGGTCGTCGAGGACGCGACGCGCGGCGTGCGGGTCACCCCGAGCACCCGGGTGGTACCGGACACCCGGCCGGTGCCCAAGGCGTAGTCAGTGGTCGCGACCCGTTTCCCGCGGGAGACGGGGCCGCGCCCCGTCCCGTCCCGCAGGAGTAGCGTCCCTCTCATGTACGCGATCACCATTCCTGAACCTGGTGGGCCCGAGGCGCTGGTGTGGGACGAGGTCCCGGACCCCGTGCCCGGCGAGGGTGAAGTGCTCGTCGAGGTGGTGGCCAGTGCCGTCAACCGCGCCGATCTGATGCAACGGCAGGGCTTCTACGATCCGCCGCCCGGCGCCTCCCCGTACCCCGGTCTCGAGTGCTCGGGCCGGATTGTCGAGATCGGGCCCGGTGTCTCCGGGTGGACCGTCGGCGACGAGGTGTGCGCGCTGCTCGCGGGCGGTGGATACGCGCAGAAGGTCGCCGTCCCGGCCGGGCAGCTGCTGCCCGTGCCCGAGGGCCTGGACCTCAAGCAGGCGGCCGCCCTGCCGGAGGTGACCTGCACCGTCTGGTCGAACGTCTTCATGATCGCCCACCTGCGCCCCGCCGAGACCCTCCTCGTGCACGGCGGCTCCAGCGGCATCGGCACCATGGCGATCCAGCTCGCCAAGGCCGTCGGCGCGAAGGTCGCGGTCACGGCGGGTACCAAGGAGAAGCTCGACGTCTGCGCCGAGCTCGGCGCGGACATCCTCATCAACTACCGCGAGCAGGACTTCGTCGAGGAGATCGACCAGGCCACGGACGGCGCCGGTGCCGACGTCATCCTCGACAACATGGGCGCCAAGTACCTCGACCGGAATGTGCGGGCCCTCGCGGTCAACGGACGGCTCGCGATCATCGGCCTGCAGGGGGGCGTCAAGGGCGAGCTGAACATCGGTGCGCTCCTCGCCAAGCGCGCCGCGATCAGCGCCACCTCGCTGCGCGCCCGCCCGCTCGGCGAGAAGGCGGCGATCGTCGCGGCCGTACGCGAGCACGTGTGGCCGCTGATCGCCTCCGGTCACGTACGCCCGGTCATCGACCGCGAGCTGCCGATGAGCGAGGCCGCGGCGGGACACCGGGTCCTGGAGGGGAGCGGTCACATCGGGAAGGTACTGCTCGTCGCTCCCGACCAGGTCCAGGTCGACCAGGTCTAGTTAGGTCGACCAGGTCGACGGGGCCCGGCGCCGCGGAGTGATCCGCTCAGCTGCGCCGCAGGCGCAGGGCGAAGAAGGCCAGGCCCAGGCCCAGGCCGATGAGGATCAGCCCGCTGCCGAGGGGCAGGATCCGCAGCACCGGTTCCGAAGCGGTGCCGGGGCGCACGACGTGCTGCTCGGCGGGGACGGCCGCGTGCCGCGACGCCTCGGGGGTGACGGTGGCCTCCGGGCGGTCCGGGACGGCGCTCTCTCCGGACTCCGCCGGCTCCCCGGTCTCGCCGGCCCCCGCGGTCTTCCCGGTCTCTCCGGTCTTTCCGGTGGGGTCGCGGTCCGTGTACGTCGGCGCGGTGTCCTCGTCGCCCGCGCCGTCGTCCTCGTCCCGCCGCGCGGGCTTCTCGCGCCCCGGCCGCGCACGGCCCTCACCCGCGCCGCTCCCCGCGCGGGAGGCGCCCGCGGTCGGGACCGGCTGGGTGGGGCCCGAGGCAGCGTACGAAGGGGGTAACGCGCCGGTTGCCAGGACCAGCAGCAGTCCGGCCACGCGCAGCGCGCCAGGGCATGGTGTGTGGCATGGAGTCACGAGGGTGCCCCCTCCCGATGAGGAGTTCCATGATCAATGGGGCAAGCCTCACATGCCGCCTCCTTCCTGGCATCTCGACGATCGCCCGGATGGTGGATCACGCTACGCGGGGGCCACCACCGTGATGGGGTGTAGGGGTGCGAGAGAATGGCGGCATGGAGATGCCGAGGAGCGAAAGGTCGCCGGAGAACCCCCAGATCCTGGTCGTGGGCCAGGACGGGATGGCTCTCGGCGGCACCGGTGACGAGGACTCCCGCGAGGTCCCGGTGACAGAGATGGTCGAACAGCCCGCCAAGGTCATGCGTATCGGGAGCATGATCAAGCAACTTCTCGAAGAGGTGCGCGCCGCACCTCTGGACGAGGCGAGCCGGGTCCGGCTCAAGGAGATCCACGCCAGTTCCGTGAAGGAGTTGGAGGACGGCCTGGCGCCCGAGCTGGTCGAGGAGCTGGAGCGGCTCTCGCTGCCCTTCACGGACGAAGCGATTCCCAGCGACGCCGAGCTGCGCATCGCGCAGGCCCAGCTGGTGGGCTGGCTCGAGGGCCTCTTCCACGGGATCCAGACGGCGCTGTTCGCCCAGCAGATGGCGGCCAGGGCCCAGCTGGAGCAGATGCGCCGCGCGCTCCCGCCGGGGGTCGGCGGTATGGACGGCGACGAGGACCCGCGCGCGGGCAGCCGCTCGGGCGGCCCGTACCTGTAGCCCCGGACCGCACCGCATCCGAAACGGGCCCGGCACGAGAGTGCCGGGCCCGCTGTCCGCGTCGATCCTCCGCAGGCGCCGATCGTCAGGACGGGTTGCCCGTCGAGACGCTCAGCTCGATCTCCGGCATGTTCTTGGGGTCGACGTCGTAACCCGCGGACGGGAACTGGTCCATGACCGTGTCCTGGCCGTAGGTGCTCTCGTCGACGTTCTTGATCTTCATCTGCCAGCCCGCGGCCTGGAAGCAGGACTTCACGGACGCCAGGTTCTTGTACTGGAAATCCGGGATCTGGATCTTGTGCGGGTCGTTGTACGACTCCTGCGGATCCGTGCACTTCTCCTTGTCGATCGTCTTCGACGTGTCCGGACCCTTGTGCCCCGCAGCCACGGACGGCGACTGACTGGTGGTGGTGCCGCCTCCTCCTTGGTTGTCGCCGTTGCCGCCGTTCAGGGCGAGGGCGGTGATCAGGCCGCCGACGGCGACGAGGGCGACCACGATCGAGCCGATGACGACTGCCTTGTTGCCCTCGTTGCCCTGGCGGCCGCCGCCCGGGACGGGGGCCGTGGACTGGGGCATGAGGTGGTACGGCGGCGGGGTCGACACGCCCTGCTGCGGGCCGTAGGCCGTGCTCTGCGGCGGCGCCTGATAGCCGCCCTGCTGCGGATAGCCGTAGGCGGGAGCAGAGGCCGGGAACGGCGCGGGCGTCGGGGCCGGCGGACCGTACGGACCGGGCTGGTACGGCGTCTGTACGGGGCCCGGGGCCGGCATCGCCCGGTCGACGGGCGGGAAGACGGCGGAGGCGACGCCCGCGCCGTTCGACGTCCTGGCTCCCGGCACGATGCTCGGCGCCGCGGCCTGCAACGACTGGGCCACGCGCAGGCACTCGTCGCGCATGGTCTCGGCGCTCGGGAAACGTTCGTTCGGGTTCTTCTTCAGCGCGCGGGCGACCAGCGCGTCCACCGCCGGGGGCAGCGAGCGATTGATCGAGGAGGGCGCGACCGGCTCCTCCTGGACATGCGCGTACGCGATGGCCAGCGGCGAGTCCGCCTCGAACGGCAGCCGCCCGGTGACCAGTTGGAACAGCATGATGCCGACGGAGTACAGATCGGATCTGGCGTCCACGCCTCTGCCGAGCGCCTGCTCCGGCGAGAGGTACTGCGGGGTGCCGACGACCATGCCGGTCTGCGTCATCGAGGTGACACCGGACTGCATGGCGCGGGCGATGCCGAAGTCCATCACCTTGACGACACCGCGCTTCGTCATCATCACGTTGCCCGGCTTGATGTCCCGGTGGACCAGGCCCATCTCATGGCTGATCTCCAGGGCCGCCAGCACGTCCACGGTGACCTTCAGGGCCTTGTCGGCGGGTATGGCGCCGTACTGCGCGATGTCCTGGTCGAGCACGGAGCCGAGCGGGCGGCCCTCGACGACGATGTACGGAGTCGTCGCGCCGCCCAGGTCGTCCTCGCCGGTGTCGAAGACGGAGACGATGTTCGTGTGCGTGAGTTTCGCCACCACCTGGGCCTCACGGCGGAAGCGCTCGCGGAAGGCCTGCTCGCGGCCGAGCTCGGTGTGCAGTGTCTTGATCGCGACCTGGCGGTCGAGCACCGAGTCGTACGCGAGATGCACCGAGGCCATGCCGCCCTCGCCGAGCAGATCGCGCAGCTGGTAGCGGCCGCCGGCGACCGCGCGCCGCGCGTACCGGCCCTGTGCGCCGTCCTGGCTCATGTTCTGCGTCCCCCATCGGCGCAGCGGCAGCGGCCGATCGGCCCCCGCGGTCCGTGATCGATCTGTGTTTCGGTGATCGATTGGCTGATTCCCGGCCAAGTCTGCCGTAGGGCACTTACACGTCAAGCGCGGTGCCCGTTCCGTGACCGTCTGCGAAAGAAGCGTCGCGGAAGCGTTACAGGTGACGTGCGGGCGGTGCACAGAATTTGCACGTGGGTACCTGTGACGGGTTTGATGACCGGTCCATCTCACTTCCATCTCGGGCCGGAGCCTTGCGCAAAGCCTGTAGCGTGGCCCGACGGAGACCGTAACAACCACCGCGCAGACCGCGGGCAGAAACGACGGCGAGGACTGATGGCACAGCAGCAGCGCGCTCAGGGCCCGTCCGACCCCGAGGCGACTGGCGGCGGTATGTCAGATGCGCCGGAGATGTGGGGTAACGGCGGACTTGTGGGGGACGGCCGGTATCGGCTGACCCACAGACTAGGCCGGGGCGGCATGGCCGAGGTGTTTGCGGCCGAGGACGTGCGCCTCGGGCGCACCGTGGCGGTCAAGCTGCTCCGCTCCGACCTGGCCGAGGACCCGGTGTCCAAGGCCCGCTTCACGCGTGAGGCACAGTCGGTGGCCGGACTCAACCACCATGCCGTCGTCGCCGTGTACGACTCGGGCGAGGACGCGGTCGGCCACGGAGTCGTCCCGTACATCGTGATGGAGCTCGTCGAGGGCCGCACGATCCGCGATCTGCTGATCAACGCCGAGGCCCCCGGGCCCGAGCAGGCGCTGATCATCGTCTCCGGTGTCCTGGAGGCGCTCGCCTACTCGCACCAGCACGGCATCGTGCACCGCGACATCAAGCCGGCGAACGTGATCATCACGAACACCGGCGCCGTGAAGGTGATGGACTTCGGCATCGCGCGCGCCCTGCACGGCGCGCAGTCGACGATGACCCAGACCGGCATGGTCATGGGCACGCCGCAGTACCTCTCCCCGGAGCAGGCGCTGGGCAAGGCCGTCGACTACCGCTCCGACCTGTACGCGACCGGCTGTCTGCTCTACGAACTCCTCGCGCTGCGGCCCCCGTTCATCGGCGAGACGCCGCTGTCGGTGGTCTACCAGCACGTCCAGGACATCCCGGTGCCCCCGTCGGAGGTCGCGCAGGGGGCGCCGCCGGAGCTCGACGGGCTCGTCATGCGCTCGCTCGCGAAGGAGCCGGACGACCGCTTCCAGACCGCCGAGGAGATGCGCGGCCTGGTCCAGTACGGCCTGCAGATGCTGTACGACCAGGGCAGTCACACCGGCACCTGGAACACCGGCCCGGTCACCATGCACGAGGGGCTGCACACCCCGGCGTCCGGCTTCGCCGGCACGACCGCCCTACCGCACCCCGGTGACGCCGGCACCACGCAGATCCCGGCGCCGATCATCCCGCCGTACGGCAGCGGCGGGGACGACGGCGGCTTCGAGGGGCATGGCAACCACGGCAGCGGCCGCGGCAAGCTGTGGATCCTCGCGGTCCTCGCGGTGATCGCGATCGCGGCGGGGGTCGCGCTCGCGCTCCACAAGACGGGTGGCAGCGGCAGCGGCGGCGGGACCGGCACGACCCAGTCGCCGACGACCACGCCGTCCAGCAAGGACGACCAGTCCAGCGCGAGTCCCAGCGACGAGTCCACGGACACCGCGACGGACACGTCCACGGACGACAGCACCAACACGGGCGGCGGTTCGCACTACACCCCGTCGTACACACCGTCCCCGAGCTACACGAGCCAGCCCTCGGACGAGCCGTCGGATCCCGCCACGGAAACGACGCCGACGAACACGGCGTCTTCGCAGCCGTCGACCGGGACGAGCAGTGAGCCGCCGGTGTCGCAGGGTCCGACGGACGGCGGCGGCGACACCGCGGGCGACACGTCAGGTCCTTGAAGGACACCGACCGAAACGCCCCCCACGCGCGCGTGAAGCCCAAAACGGGCGCCACGCGCGCGTGGTGTTTTCCGCCGCTCGGTCCGCTCCCGGGGCAGCCCGCTCCCCCGGGGCAGTCCGCCCCCGGGTCAGCCCGCGAACGCCTCGCACACCGCGTCGTACTCCCGTGTCCACCACACCGCCAGCGCCGAGGCCGCCGGGAACTGCGGGTCGGCACGGGTGTCGCCGCGCTCGTAGTGCCAGCGCAGCATCCAGAAGTCGTTGAGGCGCTCCCACCACACGCGGTGTACGGCGGCCGCGAGTTCGGAGGGGGTGGCGCCCGCGGTACGCCGGTACGCGCGCGCGTAGGCCCGCACCTTGGCCAGGTCGAGTGTGCCGACGGGACGTACGAAGAAGATCACCGCGGCGCGTACCGCCTCCTCGGCGCGGGGATGGACGCCCAGTCGGTCCCAGTCGACGATCGCGGCCGGTTCGCCGTCGCGGTAGAGCAGGTTGAACGGGTGGAAGTCGCCGTGCACCCAGCCCACCGAACCGCCCTGCGGGGGCCGTCGGTCGGCGTGCCGCTCCAGGAGGGCGCGCCGCTCCAGGAGCCGGTGCAGGGCCAGTTCGTCGAAGGAGTCGCAGGGGCGGTGACGGCGCACCTGGGCGAGCAGGCGGTCGATGAGCGCGAAGGTGTCGGCGGGGTCGGCACCCCGGGCCGGATCGGCACCCTCGGCACCCTTTGCGTCGGAACCGGTGGCCCCGGTCGGCCCGGCGCCCTCGGCCGGTGCCGCCGGAGCCCGGCCCTCCGTCGGCATCACCCGTTCCAGACTCGCGTGGACGACGCCCAGGAGCGCCCCCAGCCGCGCGCACTGCTGCGTGGTGAGCTGACCGCCGTGCCGGTGCCGGCCGTCGATCCAGGGGTGCAGCGCGTACGCATGGCCCCCGATGACGGCGACCGTGCGCCCGTCTGCGCCGGTCAGCGGTGGCGCGACGGGGACGCCGAGGTCGGCCAGGCGCTGGGTCGCCCGGTGCTGGCGGTCGATCGCGACCGGGTCGGCGGTCTCGGGGTCGAAATGGTGCTTGAGGAAGTAGCGGCCGTGGGTGGTGCGGAGCCGGTAGCCGCGGTTGAGCAGCCCCTGTTCGACCGGGTCGCAGGTCAGCGCGGACCCGGCGGCGTACTGGCGGAGGAGGGCGCCCAGAGGGGGAGTGTGAGACACCAGGGGTGGTATGGATGAGCGCGGCACGCGCCAGATGCTAGGGCACGAGCCGGGCCCCTGACCTGGCACATGTCACAGACAGTCGTCTTCGATCACAGAGTGGTCACAGGACGTGCTGGAACTGCCGTTCCAGGCCGTCGTCCAAGGAGTGCACGGTGGAGAACTGGGGCTCGATGCCCAGATAGACCGGGTCGAAAGGCTCGCCGTCCACGAGCCGCGGTGGGGGACCGAAGAACTCCCGGTGGGCCGCGGTCGGCTCGACGGTCTCGCACCGGCCCACGATCTGTACGGACCACAGACTCTCGCCGGACCGCGCGGAACCAAGGTTGTCGGTGCCGTACGCGACGACGTTCCCGGCGCAGGCCCGGTGGTACCCCCAGCCCCGGTGCATGCGCAGCAGCACACGGCCGTCCATCACGACGTGGCGGGCGGAGGCGAGTAAGGGCATGGCGCGCATGCTGGTGGCCACCCGGCCGTGGTCGGTGCGGCCGATCAGTTCCACGGCGAGGTCGTCGTCGATGGGCATGCCCCCAAATCTCCGGCACCCCGAAGGTCCCGAAAAGAGGCGCCCGCCCCCAGAGGAGGGGCCATAAGTCCCGAATAAGTCACCGATCCTGTCACCGATCCGCGTAAGTCACCGATCCGTGCCGGTGCTGATCGGCGATGTACTGATCGGCGATGTGCTGATCAGTGATGCTGCTTTTCCGCCTGAATGCGCGCTACATAAGCGGCCGCCTGGGAACGCCGTTCCATGCCCAGTTTGGACAGCAGGCTCGACACGTAATTCTTGATCGTCTTCTCGGCGAGATGCAGCCGCTCGCCGATCACGCGGTTGGTGAGCCCTTCGCCGATCAGGTCGAGGATCTTGCGCTCCTGCTCGGTGAGGTGCGTGAGCCGGTCGTCGCTCTTGGGACCGCCGCCGCGCAGCCGCTTCAGGACCTGGGCGGTGGCCACCGGGTCGAGCAGGGATTTTCCGGCCGCGACATCGCGTACGGCGGAGAGCAGTTCATTGCCGCGGATCGCCTTCAGCACATAGCCCGAGGCGCCCGCCATGATCGCGTCGAAGAGGGCCTCGTCGTCGGCGAAGGACGTCAGCATCAGGCACTTGATGTTCCCGTTCTGGGACCGGATCTCGCGGCAGACCTCCACGCCACTGCCGTCCGGGAGCCGTACGTCGAGCACTGCGACGTCCGGGCGCGCGGCCGGAATCCGTATCAGCGCGTCGGCCGCGGTACCGGCCTCGCCGACCACCTCGATGTCGTCCTCCACCGAGAGCAGCTCATGGACGCCCCGGCGCACCACCTCGTGATCGTCGAGGAGGAATACGGTAATTTTCCCTTTTTCGGGCACAAAGTTAGTGTCACACGCCACCCCTGGCCCCGCCCGGGGTGAACTCTTCCCGTGCCTGGGGTCACCGGGATAACGTGCCCGTGTTCCGGCCCCTTGCAAGGCTGCGACCAGTGCTGTGACCAGCGACTGTTCCCGACCTGTGCGCATTACTTGGAAATCCGACTAAAAAGTAGTGGGAAGTCCAAGCAAAAACGCAGGTCAGGAGGGGTTTCACAGAAATGTGGAGCACTGGGTAACGTTGCCGTTGCAGGGCGCTCGCCGGGGCACCTGTCACGCCTGTTCCCGGTCGAGTGCACCCACCCCGTGCACGGGTACTTGGAGCAGGCGAGCCGCACTGGCCACCCGGCAACCCCGGGGGCCGGACCGACGGAGGAGCACACGTGACCGTGGAGAGCACTGCCGCGCGCAAGCCGCGACGCAGCGCCGGTACGACCGCTGCGAAGAGCGGCGCCGGTACGACCGGTACGAAGAGCGCCGCGAGCAAGCGCACCAGCGCGGCCGGCAAGAAGTCACCGGGCGTACCCGGCGCACCTGGCGCATCGGGCACCGGTCCCGAGCTCATCCAGCTGCTGACCCCGGAAGGCAAGCGGGTCAAGGACGCCACGTACGACCCGTACGTCGCCGACATCACCCCCGAAGAGCTGCGCGGTCTGTACCGGGACATGGTGCTGACCCGCCGCTTCGACGCCGAGGCCACCTCCCTGCAGCGCCAGGGCGAGCTGGGTCTGTGGGCCTCGCTGCTCGGCCAGGAGGCCGCCCAGATCGGCTCCGGGCGGGCCACCCGCGAGGACGACTACGTCTTCCCGACCTACCGCGAGCACGGCGTCGCCTGGTGCCGCGGGGTCGACCCGACCAACCTGCTCGGCATGTTCCGGGGTGTGAACAACGGCGGCTGGGACCCCAACAGCAACAACTTCCACCTGTACACGATCGTCATCGGCTCGCAGACGCTGCACGCCACCGGCTACGCCATGGGCATCACCAAGGACGGCGCGGACTCGGCCGTGATCGCGTACTTCGGGGACGGCGCCTCCAGCCAGGGCGACGTAGCCGAATCGTTCACCTTCGCCGCGGTCTACAACGCCCCGGTCGTGTTCTTCTGCCAGAACAACCAGTGGGCGATCTCCGAGCCCACCGAGAAGCAGACCCGCGTCCCGCTCTACCAGCGCGCGCAGGGCTACGGCTTCCCGGGCGTCCGGGTCGACGGCAACGACGTCCTCGCCTGCCTGGCGGTCACCAAGTGGGCGCTGGAGCGGGCCCGCCGCGGCGAGGGCCCCACGCTCGTCGAGGCGTACACCTACCGCATGGGCGCGCACACCACCTCCGACGACCCGACCAAGTACCGGGCCGACGAGGAGCGCGAATCCTGGGAGGTGAAGGACCCGATCCTGCGCCTGCGCACGTATCTCGAAGCTTCAAACCACGCGGACGAGGGATTCTTCGCGGAACTTGAGGCCGAGAGCGAGGCGTTGGGCAAACGAGTACGCGAAGTCGTACGGGCCATGCCGGACCCGGACCACTTCGCCATCTTCGAGAACGTGTACGCGGACGGGCACGCGCTCGTCGACGAGGAGCGGGCCCAGTTCGCCGCCTACCAGGCGTCGTTCGCGGATGAAGGGGAGGGCAAGTAGCGATGACCGCGGAAAAGATGGCGCTGGCCAAGGCGATCAACGAGTCGCTGCGCACGGCCCTCGACGCCGACCCCAAAGTCCTGATCATGGGCGAGGACGTCGGCAAGCTCGGCGGTGTCTTCCGGGTCACCGACGGGCTGCAGAAGGACTTCGGCGAGGACCGGGTCATCGACACCCCGCTCGCCGAGTCGGGCATCGTCGGCACGGCGATCGGCCTCGCCCTGCGCGGCTACCGTCCGGTGGTGGAGATCCAGTTCGACGGTTTCGTCTTCCCGGCGTACGACCAGATCGTCACGCAGCTCGCGAAGATGCACGCGCGGTCGCTCGGCAAGATCAAGCTTCCCGTCGTGATCCGGATTCCGTACGGCGGCGGCATCGGCGCGGTCGAGCACCACTCCGAGTCCCCCGAGGCGCTGTTCGCGCACGTGGCGGGCCTGAAGGTGGTCTCCCCGTCGAACGCGTCGGACGCCTACTGGATGATGCAGCAGGCCATCCAGAGCGACGACCCGGTGATCTTCTTCGAGCCCAAGCGGCGCTACTGGGACAAGGCCGAGGTCAACAAGGAAGCGATCCCCGGACCGCTGCACAAGGCGGTCGTGGCGCGTCAGGGCAGCGACCTGACCCTCGTCGCCTACGGCCCCATGGTGAAGGTCTGCCTGGAGGCCGCCGCGGCCGCCCAGGAAGAGGGCAAGTCGATCGAGGTCCTGGACCTGCGCTCGATGTCGCCCCTCGACTTCGACTCCGTCCAGGCCTCGGTCGAGAAGACCCGCCGCCTGGTCGTGGTGCACGAGGCCCCGGTGTTCCTCGGTACGGGCGCGGAGATCGCCGCCCGCATCACGGAGCGGTGCTTCTACCACCTGGAGGCACCCGTCCTGCGGGTCGGCGGCTATCACGCCCCCTATCCGCCGGCGCGCCTGGAGGAGGAGTACCTTCCGGGCCTGGACCGGGTGCTCGACGCCGTCGACCGCTCGCTGGCGTACTGAGGAGAGGGTCGTGACGACGATGACTGAGAACGCGTCGGGGCTCCGCGAGTTCAAGATGCCCGACGTGGGCGAGGGGCTCACCGAGGCGGAGATCCTCAAGTGGTACGTCCAGGCCGGTGACTCCGTCACCGACGGCCAGGTCGTCTGCGAGGTCGAGACCGCCAAGGCCGCCGTGGAGCTGCCCATCCCGTACGACGGTGTGGTGCGCGAACTCCGCTTCCCCGAGGGAACGACGGTGGACGTGGGCCAGGTGATCATCGCGGTGGACGTGGCCGGTGGATCGGCTCCCGCCGCGGAGCCCCCGGCCCCCGCCGCCGAGCAGGTCCCCGCCGCCCCTGCCGCTCCTGCCGCTCCTGCCGCCCCTCCCGCCCCTGCCGCTCCTTCCGAGGAGCCCAAGCCCGAGGGCCGCACGCCGGTCCTCGTCGGGTACGGGGTGGCCGAGTCCTCCACGAAGCGCCGCCCCCGCAAGGGCACCGAGGTCCCGGCCCAGCAGCCCGAGACGTTCCTGGCGGCCACCGCGATCCAGGGCGAGCTCAACGGCCACGGCCACGGCCAGCAGCAGCGTCCCCTTGCCAAGCCCCCCGTCCGTAAGCTGGCCAAGGACCTCGGCGTCGACCTGACGACGATCACACCGTCGGGCCCGGACGGCATCATCACGCGCGAGGACGTGCACGCGGCGGTGGCCCCCGCCCAGGCTCCGGCCCCGGTGGTGGAGCCGGTTCCGGCCGCCCCCGCCCAGGCCCCCGCCCGCCTCCAGGCACCGGCCCCGGTCGTCACGTACGACACGGCACGGGAGACCCGTATCCCGGTCAAGGGGGTCCGCAAGGCCACCGCCGCCGCGATGGTCGGCTCGGCGTTCACCGCGCCGCATGTCACCGAGTTCGTGACGGTCGATGTGACGCGCACGATGAAGCTGGTCGAGGAGCTGAAGCAGGACAAGGATCTCGCGGGTCTCCGCGTGAACCCGCTCCTGCTCATCGCCAAGGCCCTGCTGGTGGCGATCAAGCGCAACCCGGACGTCAACGCGTCCTGGGACGAGGCCAACCAGGAGATCGTCCTCAAGCACTACGTCAACCTGGGCATCGCCGCGGCGACCCCGCGTGGCCTGCTCGTCCCGAACATCAAGGACGCGCACGTCAAGACGCTCCCTCAGCTCGCCGAGGCACTGGGCGAGCTGGTGGCCACGGCCCGCGAGGGCAAGACCTCACCGGCCGCGATGCAGGGCGGCACGGTCACGATCACGAACGTCGGCGTCTTCGGCATCGACACCGGCACGCCGATCCTCAACCCCGGCGAGTCGGCGATCCTCGCGGTCGGCGCGATCAAGCTCCAGCCGTGGGTCCACAAGGGCAAGGTGAAGCCGCGCCAGGTGACGACGCTGGCGCTGAGCTTCGACCACCGCCTGGTCGACGGCGAACTGGGCTCGAAGGCCCTGGCCGACGTGGCGGCGATCCTGGAGCAGCCGAAGCGGTTGATCACCTGGGCGTGAGCCAAGGGGTATGAGCCAAGGACAGGGGGCCGTTTCCCTGAGAGGTGCTGTCGGGGATCCCGGCGGGGCCCCGGCGAGTGGCCGTTGAGTCTCAGCGACACGCCGTGAGCCACGGCGTGTCGCTGAGACTCTCAGGACATTTACGTCGCCTACGTCGCCCGACACGTTCGCCGACAGCATGCTGCGGGGTGCGTGCGTGCAGGGAAACAGTCGACGCAGGCCGAGGCCGCCGAGGCGCTCACCGCGTCCACTCCCAAAGTTGCGAAGATCGAGCGTGGGCAGATACCGATGCGCGACCCGGATGCCCGGGCCGCGTCACCGGGCGTGGACCGCACATGCCCGGGCTTGAACTCGGTCAGGGAACGCGACGAAGGGGGCCTGCCGCGGTCAGCGGCGGACCCCCTTCGTCGTATGCCGGGAGTGTTTCCCTTGTCCGGGAGTGTTTCCCGTATCCGGGAGTGCCTCCCTCGCGCCTGGGGCTACTGGGCGAAGCCGTAGTTCAGGAGCTTCGTCGCGTCCGTGGCGCGCTGGGGGATCGAGGTCGACGCGAGGACCGTGCCGATGATCGTCTTGCCGTTGCGGGTGGCGGCGAAGACGAGGCAGTACTTGGCCTCGGGGCCGGAGCCGGTCTTCACGCCGATGGCGCCGCTGTAGCTGCTGAGCAGCGTGTTCGTGTTGGTCCACGCCGCCATGGTGCGGATGGTGCCGGTCTTCGTGACGGTCTTCGCCGTGTACGACTTGGTCTTCACGACCGTGCTGAACGTGGCGTTCTTCATCGCGCTGCTGGCGAGCTTCGTCAGGTCGCGCGGCGTCGAGTAGTTGGTGCCGGTGCCGGTGCCGATGCCGTCGAACGAGTCGAACTTCGTGTTCGTCATGCCGAGGCTCTTCGCCGTGGCGTTCATCTTGCCGATGAACGACGCCACGCGGGCGGCACGCGTCGTGCCCGAGCCGAACTTGTCGGCGAGCGCGTACGCGGCGTCGCAGCCGGACGGCAGCATCAGCCCGTAGAGAAGCTGACGGACGGTGACCTTGTCACCGACGATCAGGTGGGCCGAGGACGCCGTGTTGGCGACGATGTAGTCGCTGTACGCCTTCTGGATCGTGACCTTGGCGTCGAGGTTCAGGTTCGGCTGCGCGAGCACGACCTTGGCGGTCATGATCTTGGTGGTGGAACCGGTGGAACGCTTGGTGTCCGCAGCCTTGGTGTACAAGGTCTTGGCCGTGCCGTTGTTCATCACATAGCCGCCCGCGGCGACGATCGTGGGCGTCGTGACGGCCCCTGCGGGGACGGCCCCGAACGCTCCGACCGCCAGCACGGCGCCGGTGGTGACGGTGACAGCGGCGGCTCGGCGGATACGCTTGCCCTTAATGCCGGTAATCAAAATTAACGCTCCGAATGCGCGAAATGCCCCTGGGAGAACGGCACATGGCAGTGCCGTCTTACGTACGGACTCTCGACACCCTCAAAGGGATGCACTGAAAGGAGGGTTGGTTCGTGTGACGTGGGTTACGTCAGGAGGCTATAGGTGGTTGTGTGAGGGGCCTTTGGGGGGTGCGCCGGTCCGCATCCTGGACGGCGCACGGACATGCGTACGTGTTGTATCTATGATGTGCGCATGCCTGCCGCCCCGTCCGTGTCCGCTCCGCCCGCCATCAAGCAGCCCCCCGCCGCCGACCGTGTCTACGCCCACGTCAAGCAGGGTGTCCTGGAACGCCGTTACGAGGGCGGCACGCTGCTCACCGAGGGCGAGCTCGCCGAAGCCGTGGGGGTCTCGCGCACGCCGGTGCGCGAGGCGCTGCTCCGGCTCGAGGTCGAGGGCCTGATCAAGCTCTACCCGAAGAAGGGCGCGCTCGTCCTGCCCGTCTCCGCGCAGGAGATCGCGGACGTGGTCGAGACGCGGCAACTCGTGGAGGAGCACTCGGTCCGCAAGGCCGTACCGGCGTCGCCGTACCTCATCGCGCGCCTGGAGGAACTCCTCGCCCAGCAGAAGGAACAGGCCGCCGCGGGCGACCTGGCCGGCGCCGCCGTCACCGACCGCTGCTTCCACGCCGAGATCGTCCGCAGCGGTGGCAACGAGATCCTCGCCCGGCTCTACGACCAGCTCCGCGACCGGCAGTTGAGGATGGGCGTCGCCGTCATGCACGCCCACCCCGACCGGATCACCAAGACGCTCACCGAGCACGAGCAGATCCTCGAAGCGCTGCGTTCCGGCGACGCGGAGGCGGCGATCGGCATCGTCCACCGGCACGTCAGCTGGTTCTCGAACCTGGCGCGGGGAGAGGTCCGATGAGCTCCCACTCGGCCGTGTCGCTCCCGGGAGATCCGCCCGGCGGTCGCCGGGCCATCGGCGTCTGGGGCATCGGCGTCTCCGTCTACTTCGTCGCCGTCATCTTCCGTACGTCGCTGGGGGTGGCCGGGCTCGACGCCGCGGACCGCTTCCATGTGAACGCCTCCGCCCTCTCCACCTTCTCGATCCTCCAGCTCCTCGTCTACGCGGGCATGCAGATACCGGTGGGTCTGCTCGTCGACCGGCTCGGCACGAAGAAGGTGCTGACGATCGGCGTCCTGCTCTTCACCGCGGGCCAGTTGGGCTTCGCGTTCTCCCCTTCGTACGGGATGGCGCTGGCCTCGCGCGCGCTGCTGGGCTGTGGGGACGCCATGACGTTCATCAGCGTGCTGCGGCTGGGCACACGGTGGTTCCCGGCGCGACGCGGTCCGCTGGTCGCGCAGCTCGCCGGGCTGGTGGGCATGGCGGGCAACCTGGTCTCCACCCTCGTCATCGCGCGGCTGCTGCACGGGGTGGGGTGGACGGCGGCGTTCGCGGGCAGCGCGTTCGCCGGAGTCGTCGTCCTCGTACTTCTCCTCCTGTTCCTGAAGGACCACCCCGAGGGACATGAGCCGGAGCCGTTCCCGCATCAGGGGGCCGCGTATGTGCGGCGGCAGATCGTGGTGTCCTGGCGGGAGCCCGGTACGCGCCTGGGGATGTGGGTGCACTTCACGACCCAGTTCCCCGCGATGGTCTTCCTGCTGCTGTGGGGCATGCCGTTCCTGGTCGAGGCGCAGGGGTTGTCGCGGGCGACGGCCGGTGAACTGCTGACGCTCGTGGTGCTGTCCAACATGTTCGTGGGTCTCGTCTACGGGCAGATCGTCGCCCGGCATCACGCGGCACGGCTTCCGCTGGCGCTCGGGACGGTGACGGCGACGGCGGTGGTCTGGGCGAGTGCGTTGGCGTATCCCGGCGACCGCGATCCCATGTGGCTGCTGGTCGTGCTGTGCACGGTGCTGGGGGCCTGCGGCCCGGCTTCCATGATCGGGTTCGACTTCGCGCGGCCCGCGAATCCGCCCCAGCGGCAGGGGACCGCGTCCGGGATCACGAACATGGGTGGTTTCGTCGCCTCCATGACGACGTTGTTCGCGATCGGTGTGCTGCTGGATGCGACCGGGGACAACTATCGCGTCGCGTTCTCGGCGGTGTTCGTCCTTCAGGCGGTGGGGCTGAGCCAGATCTTCCGGTTGCGGAAGCAGGCGGCGCGGAGGGAGCGGGAGCGGTTGGTGGCCAGCCGGGTGGAGACGGTGCACGTCCCTGCGTAGCCACCCGGTGTGGGGTTTGGACCACCTCTCGCCCGTAGGTTCGGTCGCGGCACAGACGGAAGGGCCGGCCCAGGAGGGGTTTCCTCCTGGGCCGGCCCTTCACAGTCTCCGGCGCAGGCTGCTCAGCCGATGGTCGTGATGCCGTCGGTGGTGACGGCGGGGCGGCCCGAGGTGCCGACCACGACGATCTTCAGGGTGTGTTTGGCGGAGCTGGACCAGGTCTTGGTCCAGATCGCCTGCCGGTACTGGGTGGTGGAGGACTTCAGGTCCACCGTGGTGACCTTGGTGCCGTCGACGTAGACGTACGCCTGGCCGGAAGTGGAGGCCCGCGAGACTATCCAGGCCACCGAGCGGCCGGTGAAGGTCCAGCTGATCGAGGCCCCGGCGGACGAGGAACTGTAGGAGTAGCCGCCCAGGTAACTCGTGCTGCTCTTGTGGCTCCAGCTACCGGTCCGGGTGGTGGAGGTCTCCTGGATGACGTACGGCGTCCGGTAGACGGAGGTGCCAGCGGTGTTGCCGGCCACGTCGTACGCCTTCAGGGCGAACAGGTCCGAGGTGCCGGGCTTGGCGGTGGTCGCCCAGGAGGTCACGGTGGGGCCGAAGGTGGCGGAGTACGGCGAGGTCGCCAGGACCTTGGCGAGCGCCGCGGTGTCGGCGGCCTTCCAGGTCACCGTGACCGGGACCGCCGTGGAGTTCACCGTGCCGGTACGCACGCTCACCGTGGGAGTGGTCGGGAAGGTGGGCGCGGTGGTGTCGCCGACCAGGGTGACCGAGCCGGACAGCGTGGTCGACCCTCGGACGTGGGTGGCACGCACCTGGACGGTGTGGCTGCCCGCGGCGACCGAGACCGAGGCGGAGCGGGCGGAGCCGGAGGTGTGCGCCACGGCCTTTCCGTCGACCAGGACGTCGAACCCGGAGATCACCGCCGACGGCGTGGAGGCCGTCCAGCTCACCGTGGCCGAGCCCCTGGTGTAGTAGCTCGTCCCGGACTTGGCCGCCCCGCCGGACATCCCGGTGACGGCGACACCACTGACCGGGCCGGACGCGTAGGAGCGGATTGCGGCCAGGGCGTTGTAGAGCTGGTTGCCGGGGCAGTCGGTGGCGAAGCCATTGCGGTGCCCGGAGACCACGTTGAACTTGTAGCTCGTGCCCAGGGTGAAGCCGGAACTGTTGGAGGCCCCCTCGGTCAGGGAGGCGGTACCGGTGCCCGGATCCACGCCGGTCATGCCGAACTTCCAGGCCGCGAGCCGGGCGATGGAGCCCAGCATCGCCGTGCTCGGCGTGGCTCCGGTGAAGGTGCTGGCCGTGGAGTCGCCGCCGGTGAAGTCGGTGTACGTGCCGATGGCGGCCACGCCCATGCTGTTGGTGTTGAACCCGTACGTCTGGGCGCCCACGAGCGGCAGCGCCATCCCGCCGAAGCGGCCCTCGAAGATGGTGCCGCACTTGTCGACCAGGAAGTTGTAGCCGACGTCGCGCCAGCCCTGGTTGAGGTGCTCCGCGTAGATGCCCCGCACGATCGCCGGCGAGTCCGAGCAGGAGTAGTCGTTGGTGGTGTCCGTGTGATGGACGAACATCGTCTTCACCGACGTTCCGTACAGCGGGTAGCCGGTGTCCCGGGCGCACTCGTCCGCACCCCAGCCGGCCCTGGTGACCACCGTCGGCGGTGCCACCGTCGAGGTGGTCGTGGCCGGCATCGGGTCCGGCGGGGTTTGCGACGCCGACGCCGAGGCGGAGGGGCCGGCCGAGGAGGTCGGGCAGGACGGGTACGCCTCGGACAGCGTCGGAAGCTGGCTGGGCCAGGAACTCGCGGACGCGCTCGGCGAGGTGGAGGCAGAGGTCCCGGTGGACGGCGAGGCGGAGGCGGAGTCCGTGGCCGTCGCGGTAGCCGTGGTGTCCGCGGGGGAAGCGGAGTCGGTCGGGGCCGCGGTGTCCGGCGTACTGGCACTGCCAGTGGCCGTGTCGGTCGGGGTGCCGCTGTCCGACGTCGTGGCGGTGCCGCCGTCCGTCGGCATGGCGGTGCCGCTGTCCGTCGGCATGGCGGTGTCGGTGGCCGCCACGTCCATGGCGTAGCCCGCCAGCCCCATGCCGGAGCCCGACGCCTCTCCGGCGCCGGTGGCGGCCTTGCCCGGATCGATCAGGTCCACCCGCAGCCCGGCGGGCAGCGCGGTCGCGTGGTGCGCGCCAGTCGCGCGGACCTGGATTCCGTTCGACGGCCCCGACCACATCGGCGACATCCCGCCGCGTACCCCGGGACGGTCCAGCTCGGAAGGGTCGGGAATGTCGTCCGGCTGCTGCAACTTCAGCCACTGCGTCCAGTGGCCGCCCACGGCGGAACGGGTCCGTACCTCCACCGTGCCGCGCAGCTCGGCGTGTGCACCGCTCCAGGTGACGCCCACCATGCTGAACGGAGCCGTGGACCTGGCGCCCAGCGTCTTGAGCGACGCGTCGGTCCCGGTCAGGGGCAGCGAGTGCACATGCGTCTTGATCGGTGCCGACACGGCCGACGCCCCGGTACCGCCGCCCGACTTGACCGCTGCGACGGCCACCGCGGCCACGCCGCCTCCCGCGACGACCGCCCCCAGCGCCACCCACGCGCGCGTTTTCAGCCCACCGCGACGCGCGTGGTCACCCCTGTGTTCAGTTCTCATGCCCCACCCTGAAGGAACGTGGCATCACAGGCCACATGCCGAATGTGGGGGGCCGGTGACGTGCTGCACGCAGAGCCACGCTCTCCCCCCGCTATAACTGCCATAGCTTTGGGCACAGCTGTCACAAGGTGCCCCGTACATCCAGCGCAGCGGAATGCTCAGACGTCACAGGTGTGGAACCGGGGACAGGGCGGTCAGCTGTTCAGCACTGCCCACACCTGACAGAACGGCTGTTTCTCATGGAGGTCCGGCCGGCCCCCGTGCTACCGCGTGACCGTGAAGTTCCTCAGGATGGCCGTGGTCAGTTCCGGGTCGCCTTCCGTCTTGATGCGGTCGGAGACCGCCTCGGGTGAAACGCGGCCGCAGGCGAGGCGGTAGTACGTCTCCCAGTCGAGGGTGAGGGTGGCGGCGGGGCCGAGGGAGGGGGCGCCGTCTATCGAGCCGCGTCCCTCGGCGTCGACACGCACCGTGCGCAGGAACTCCAGCGGCCCGTGGATGTCGAAGACGACCGCCGAATTCGCGGGCGCCCCCGCGTCCTTGGCGACGACCTTCGGGAGGGCCGCGAGCAGTTCGTCGCGGACGATGTGGGCGCCCGGGGAGTCGAGGTTGCCGGGGACGCCGAGGGAGGCTCGGAGGTCCTGCTCGTGCACCCACACATCGAAGGCCCGGTTCCGCATGGCCTGTTCGAGGGTGATCTCGGTCCCGAGCGGACCGCGCACCTTCGCGTCCGGCTGCCGCGACTCGTTCCGCAGCTGACGGTTGCGGCGGATGACCGTGTACTCCAGCTCGGAGGTCATCTCCGGCGCCGTGTGGTGGCGGCGCACGTCGACCTGCATCTCCATGTACCGCTGGTGCTCGTTCGTCACGTGGAACAGGTCACGCGGGAGCGTGTGGATCGGCCGTGGATCGCCCAGCATCTCGCAGTCCAGCCCGATGACGTGCGAGACGAGATCCCTCACCGACCAGCCGGGGCAGGGTGTCCGCCGGTTCCACTCGCCTTCCACCAGCGGCGACACCAGCTCGGATATCGCATCAATGGAGTGGGTCCAGGCGTCGGCGTAGGACTGAAGGCTGGGATGCAGACTCACGGAACGGGACCCCTCGGGCGGTTGGACGCGGGCAGTGCTCAGGTAGCGGGTGTCTTGGGACGCTAAGTTACGCTGCTGTGAGGCACCCCGGCAGTGCTTTCGTGTGACGATCGTAGGCCCGTATGAACGGCTCGAATGCCAGGACGGTGGTAGTGTGCGCGCCTCGCTCCTCCAGATCGACGTAAACGACAGCGAATCGGTCGATTCGCGTCGGCAGCGCCTGGCGACTCTGGTACGAGAACAGGCCGGAGTCGATCTGGTCGTGCTGCCGGAGCTGTGGACCACGGGCGCGTTCTCCTACGAGTCGTTCGGTACGGAGGCGGAGTCCCTCGCGGGGCCGACGTCCGAGGCCATGGCGAAGGCGGCGAGCGACGCGGGCGTGTGGCTGCACGCGGGTTCGATCCCCGAGCGGGACCCCGACGGCACGCTCTACAACACCTCCCTCCTCTTCACCCCCTCCGGCGACCTGGCCGCCGCCTACCGCAAGATCCACCGCTTCGGCTTCGACAGGGGCGAGGCGGTGCTGATGGGCGCGGGCGGCGAACTGGTGACGGTCCCTCTGCCGGACACCACCGTCGGCCTCGCCACCTGCTACGACCTCCGCTTCCCCGAGCTCTTCCGCGGGCTCGTCGACGCGGGCGCCGAGACCTTCGTCCTCTCGGCCGGCTGGCCCGAGCGGCGTCGCTCCCACTGGACGCTGCTCGCCCAGGCCCGCGCGGTCGAGAACCAGGCGTTCGTTCTTGCCTGTGGAACGGCCGGTACCCATGCGGGCGTTCCCCAGGCCGGTCACTCGATCGTGGTCGATCCGTGGGGGGAGGTCCTGGCAGAGGCCGGGGACGGGGAGCAGGTGCTCACAGTGGACTTCGACCCCGGGAAGGTGGCGACCACGCGCGAGCAGTTCCCGGCGCTGAAGGACCGGATGCTGGGGCTGGCGGCGCCCCGCCGCTGAGTCGGCCTTCGGTCGGTGCCTTCGGTCCGTGACTTCGGGACAGATCTCGGTCCGGTCCTTCGAGTCAGTCCTCGTTCCCGGTCCTCTGAGTCAGTCCTCGCCCCGTTCCCTCTCCGCCAAGTGGATCACGCACACCGCCACCGCGATCAGCAGCGCGGGGTCCGCGTCCTCGCGGACGACGTCGACGCCGTACGTCTCCCGTACGTGCAGCCACCGGCGCGAGATCACCGCCAGCAGCTCACCGTCGTAGTCGATGGCGAACTCGCGGTCGAGGATCTTGCCGCTGACGTCGAGTTCCGTACCGTCCACCAGGGACACCCGGTAGTGGTTGCGGAGCAGGGACAGCCGCTTGCGTCTGATCGTCGCCAGCGGTTCCCCGTCCCGCCCGATCACCATCGTGTCGCGCAGGGCGAACATCTTCTGGTGGATGTCGATGAGGACACGCCCATGGGTGTCCTTCAGCTCGAAGGTGTCCCGCAGCCGCATCGCCTTGCCGTCGACGAGGAACACCTTGGTGCCGTGGTCGTCCTCGATCCAGTAGTCGTCACCGAAGCCGAGGAGCCGGTCGCGCACGAGGAATCTCATAAAGGCAGGGCTTCCCCGATGGCCGGTCCGAAACGCCGTCGGTAGGCCGATGGGCTGAGGCCCGTCTCCCGTCGCAGCCGCGCCCGCAGGTTCGCGGCGCTGCCGAGGCCGCTGTGCTGCGCGACGACGTCGAGCCGGTGCTCGCCCCGCTCGATGAGGCGACACGCGAGCGCGACCCTCTCCCCGGTCAGCCACGCCAGCGGAGTCGTGCCCAGCTGTGCCCGGAAACGGCGGTGCAGCGTGGCCGTGCTGACCGCCGCGTACGCCGCGAGGTCCGCGACCGTGAGCGGCTCGCCGATCCGCTCCAGCGCCCAGGCCAGCAGCGGTGCGAGGGACTCGTCCGGTACGTCGGGCACGGGCCGCTCGACGAACTGCCGCTGCCCGCCGGCGCGGTGCGCCGCGAAGACCAGCCGCCGCGACACGGCGTTGGCGATCTCGGCGCCGTGGTCGAGCCGCCAGACGTGCAGCCCGAGGTCGAGCGCCGCGGCGCTGCCGGCGGCGGTCAGGATGTCGCCCTCGTCCACGAACAGCACGTCCGGTTCCAGCAGGACCCTCGGATGCAGCTGCCGGAAGGAGTCGGCCCAGCGCCAGTGTGTCGTGGCCCGGCGCCCGTCGAGGAGCCCGGCCTCGGCGAGCGCGAAGCTGCCGGTGCACAGGCTCAGGACACGGGCCCCGCGCGCGTGGGTGCGGCGGATGGCGTCGAGCACGGCGGTGCCGCGCGGCACGACGTTGTCCGGGCGGCCGGGCACGACGAGGGTGTCCGCCTCGTCCACGGCCTCCAGACCGGGTACTCCGGTGAGGGTGAAGAAGCCATGGTTCATCCGGACCTCGGGCGAGGGCGTGCACAGCGTCACCTCGTACAGCGGTCCAGGGAGGCCGAGTTCGGGCCGAGGCAGTCCGAACAGCTCGGTCGCCACGCCGACCTCGAACGGGTTGGTGCCCTCGTCGATGATCACGGCGACCCGGTGCGGTCGTCGTCCGTCGGACTGAGAGGATCCTTGCGGCATATGCGATTTCTAGCACTCGTGCGGCCCGGGAGACACGGCCAGGATGAGTCCATGAACACCGAACCCGTCTCCCTGGCCGCCGCCCTCGCCTCCTTCTCCGACCTCTGGAGCCCCCGTATCGTCACCGCCGTCAACGACTACGACGTACGCATCGCCAAGGTCGAGGGCGAGCATGTGTGGCACGTGCACGACCACACGGACGAGTTCTTCCTGGTTCTGGAGGGAGAGCTGACCATCGCGCTCCGGGAGACGGCGGGCGAGCGGACCGTCGTCCTCCCCAAGGGCTCCGTCTTCACCGTCCCCCGTGGCACCGAACACAAGCCGAGCGCCCCGACCGGCGCCGCGATCCTCCTCTTCGAGCCCACCGGAACCGTCAGCGTCGGCGACCGCCATGACGAGGTCCCGGACCACGTGGACGCCACGACGGGCCATGCCCTGAGGTGAGTTCCTTGCCTTTGACTCCGCTGACTCCGCTGACTCCGCTGTGCGTTCACAGGGTGATCTGCGGATCGTCCGGGCCGGGGAAGGCCGGGCGGAATAGGGCTCGGGGGGGGTGTGGTTGGCTTGAACCATGGCAAAGCGAGCACGCGTCCGGGCCCCTGAACTGGCAGGTAAGGGTGGCTGGATCAACACAGTCGGTGGAGGGCTCAGCCTCGCTGACCTTCGAGGTCGCATCGTAATCGTTGATTTTTGGACATTTTGTTGCGTGAATTGCCTGCACGTCCTGGACGAGCTGCGCGAGCTGGAGGAGAAGCACCGGGACACGGTGGTGATCATCGGGGTGCACTCGCCGAAGTTCGTGCACGAGGCCGAGCACCAGGCGGTGGTCGACGCCGTCGAGCGGTACGGGGTCGAGCACCCGGTGCTCGACGACCCCGAGCTCGCGACCTGGAAGCAGTACGCCGTACGGGCCTGGCCGACGCTCGTCGTGATCGACCCCGAGGGGTACGTCGTCGCGCAGCACGCCGGTGAGGGGCACGCGCACGCGATCGCCCGGCTGGTGGAGGAGTTGGAGGCCGAGCACGCCGAGAAGGGGACGTTGCGGCGCGGCGACGGGCCGTACGTGGCGCCCGAGGCGGAGCCGACCGTGCTCCGTTTCCCCGGCAAGGCGCTCGCGCTGCCGAACGGGAACCTCCTGGTCAGCGACACGACCCGGCACCAGCTCGTCGAGCTGGAGGGCGATGGGGAGAGTGTCGTACGGCGGATCGGGTCCGGCGTACGGGGGTTTGTGGACGGGGCGGCCGGGGCGGCCGGGTTCAGTGAACCGCAGGGGATGGCGCTGCTCGACGACGGCTCGGTCGTCGTCGCGGACACCGTGAATCACGCGCTGCGTCGGCTGGACCTCGCGACCGGCGAGGTCACCACCCTCGCGGGGACGGGGCGCCAGTGGTGGCAGGGCTCGCCGACGTCCGGACCGGCGCGCGAGGTCGACCTGTCCTCGCCGTGGGACGTGGCCCTGTTCGGCGGCAAGGTCTGGATCGCCATGGCCGGGGTGCACCAGCTGTGGGTGTACGACCCCGAGAGCGGGACCGTCGGGGTCGCGGCCGGTACGACGAACGAAGGGCTCGTCGACGGACCGGGAGCCGAGGCCTGGTTCGCGCAGCCGTCCGGGCTCGCCGCCACCGCCGACCGGCTCTGGCTCGCCGACTCCGAGACCTCCGCCCTGCGCTGGGTGGACCTCGACGGGGCCGTGCACACCGCCGTCGGCACCGGCCTGTTCGACTTCGGGCACCGCGACGGGGCCGCCGGACAGGCCCTGTTCCAGCACCCGTTGGGCGTCACGGCACTCCCCGACGGATCGGTCGCCGTCAGCGACACGTACAACCACGCGCTGCGCCGCTACGATCCCGTGACGGGCGAAGTGACCACGCTGGCGACCGACTTGAGGGAGCCGAGCGACGCGGTCCTCGTCGGGGACGACATCGTGGTCGTGGAGTCGGCACGGCACCGCCTGACCCGGCTGCGGCTGCCCGAGGAGGCCGTACGGGTGGAGTCGGTCGCCCACCGCACCCAGCGCGCCGCCACCGAAGTCGCCCCCGGCGAGCTGCGGCTGGACGTCATCTTCCAGGCCCCGGCGGGCCAGAAGCTGGACATCCTCCCCCACGCTCGAACAGACTCGCGCGGGGGCACCCCCATCGGGCCCTCGACCTGGCTGCTGGTCTCCTCCACCCCACCCGAGCTGCTGCTGAAGGGCGAGGGCGCGGACACGGACCTGTCCCGCACGCTGGAGCTCAACCCGGAGGTGAAGGAGGGCGTGTTGCACGTCTCCGCGATGGCGGCGTCCTGTGACGACGACCCCGCGAACGAGTATCCCGCCTGTCACGTCCACCAGCAGGACTGGGGCGTGCCGGTCCGCCTCACCGAGGGCGGGGCGGACCGGCTGCCGCTGGTCCTGGCCGGGATGGACGGCTGAGTCGCCCGCGGACCAGAAGGGCTGGAGGGACCAGAAGGGCCGGACGGAGCAGAAGGGCCGGGCAGAGCAGAAGTTGTACGGCTTGGCCGTGTTCCAGTTGGTGACGGCCAGGTCGGGGCCCGAGGTGACTTTGTCCCGCAGCTTCTGCGTCAACAGGTTCGCGGAGTCCGACTCGGTGCCGCCGGTGTCCATCGACAGGCGCACCAGGTCCCAGGAGTCGCCGCCCTGCTGCGTCGGGTCGAGGACGATCGCCGAGTAGACCTTCTTGCCGCTG
The DNA here is from genome assembly GCF_045040035.1 of Streptomyces sp. NBC_01384. NCBI lineage: Bacteria > Bacillati > Actinomycetota > Actinomycetes > Kitasatosporales > Streptomycetaceae > Streptomyces > Streptomyces sp. NBC_01384. The sequence continues at coordinate 4,682,237 of NZ_CP109559.1, read as the reverse complement.
GTCAGGCGGGACCGAGCGGTAGTTCGCCGCCCCCGGTGGCCACGGCGACCGTTTCGAGCAGCCTGAACTCCACGACAGCGCTCCCCTTCCCCCCACCCCCCCCGTGCGGTGAACGGTTCAGGATACGTGGCGGCTGCAGACATGAGGGGAGACGCCCATCGGCCAGGGGCGGGGGGATGTCGCCTCGCGGCTCTATCCCTCCAGGAACGCCACCAGCGCGTTGGCCAGCAGGAACGGGTCGTCGGCGCCGCACAGTTCGCGGGCGCTGTGCATCGAGAGGATGGCCACACCGATGTCGACGGTCTTGATGCCGTGGCGGGCCGCGGTGATCGGGCCGATGGTGGTGCCGCAGGGCATGGAGTTGTTGGAGACGAAGGACTGGAAGGGGACGCCGGCCTTCGCGCAGGCGGCGGCGAAGACGGCGCGGCCCGAACCGTCCGTGGCGTAGCGGTTGTTGACGTTCACCTTGAGGATGGGGCCGCCGCCCGCGCGCGGGTGGTGCGTCGGGTCGTGCCGCTCCGCGTAGTTGGGGTGGACGGCGTGGCCGGTGTCGGAGGAGAGACAGATCGTGCCCGCGAAGGCGCGCGCCCGGCCCTCGTACGAGCCGCCACGCGCGTACACCGAGCGCTCCAGGACACCGCCGAGCAGTGGACCGTCGGCGCCGGTGTCGCTCTGCGAGCCGTTCTCCTCGTGGTCGAAGGCCGCGAGCACGGGGATGTACGGGAGGCTGGTGCCGGTGTCCGAGTCGGTTCCGGCGCGTGTGGCCACCGCGATCAGTGCCGCCGTGCCCGCGTGCAGGGACAGCAGGTTGTCCATGCGCGGGCCGGCCACCAGCTCCTTGTCGCGGCCCAGGTAGGCCGGGCGTTCGACGGAGTGGGTCATCAGGTCCCAGCCGGTGACCTCGCCCGCCGGCAGCCCGGACTCCTCCTCCAGGAAGGCGATCAGATCGCCCTCGCGGGGGTCGCCGAGGCCCCAGATGGGCTGCAGATGGCGCTGCTTGTCGAGCTTGAGGCCGTCGGTGGAGACGGAGCGGTCGAGGTGGACGGCGAGCTGGGGCACGCGCAGCAGGGGGCGGTCGATGTTCACCAGGCGTGAGGAGCCGTCCTTCAGCGTCAGCCGCCCCGCCAGGCCCAGGTCCCGGTCCAGCCAGGAGTTCAGCAGTGGCCCGCCGTAGATCTCCACGGCCACCTGGCGCCAGCCGTGCGCCCCGCTGTCCGGCCGCGGCTTCACCCGCAGATTGGGTGAGTCGGTGTGCGCGCCCACGATCCGGTACGGGGTGTGCGGGTCGGCGCCCTCGGGCACGTACCAGGCGACGATCGCGCCGCCGCGCAGCACGTACTTGCCGCCGCTCGTCCCGTCCCACGCGTCGGTTTCGGCGACCTGACGGAATCCGGCCTTCTCCAGTCGCTCGGCGGCGTTCGCCACGGCGTGGTACGGCGTCGGGCTCGCCGCCAGGAAGGTCATGAGGTCGTCAGTGTGGCCGCGGTCGAAGCGGGCGCTTGTGCTCATGGGGTTCACCTTAACGACGCCTGAGGGGCCGTTCCCGGGGATGGGGAACGGGCATTCGTAAGGGGGATGTGAAGGCCGGACACCTGACTGGATGGACAGGTTCCGTTTCAGCGTCCGGTTCGGCGCCCGGTGTGGTGTCCGGTTTGGTGTCCGGTTTGGTGTCCGGTTCGGCGTCGGCTTTCCCGGAGGGGTCCTCCCCCGGGCCGATGCGTGCCGCCGTCTCCGTGCCGGGCCTGGCACGGAGACGGCGGCCCGTTCCCGGAAACCGAATCCGGGAACGGGCCGCCGTCAGTGCTTCAGACGCCGTGCGTTGCTTCAGCCACTGGCATCGCTTCAGCCACTGGCATCGATTTGGCTACCGGCGTCCTACGTCACCGGCGTCCTACGTCCTGGAACGCCGCCTCCGTCCTAGAACGCCGCCTCGTCCAACTCCATCAGGTCCAGCTCCACGCCCTCGGCGAGCTTGCGGGCGCCGGTGACGCCGGGCAGGACGTTGGCCGCGAAGAACTTCGCCGCGGCGATCTTGCCGGTGTAGAAGGGCTTGTCCTTCGCCGAGGCCGTCTCCAGCTTCTCGGCGGCCACGGCGGCGCCGCGCAGCAGCAGGTAGCCGACGACCACGTCACCGGAGGCGAGGAGCAGGCGGGTCGTGTTCAGACCGACCTTGTAGATGTTCTTGACGTCCTGCTCGGTCGCCGCGAGGTCCGTGAGCATGAGACCGACGATCGCCTCCAGCTCGACGGCCGCCTTGGCGAGCTGCTCGCGGGCCGTGGACAGCTCCTCGCCGCCGGTGCCGAGCGCCAGGAACTCCTTGATGTCCTCGGCGAGGGAGTTCAGCGCCGCGCCCTGGTTGCGGACGATCTTCCGGAAGAAGAAGTCCTGGCCCTGGATCGCGGTCGTGCCCTCGTACAGGGTGTCGATCTTGGCGTCGCGGATGTACTGCTCGATCGGGTACTCCTGCAGGAAGCCGGAGCCGCCGAAGGTCTGCAGCGACTGGGCGAGCTGCTCGTAGCCCTTCTCGGAGCCGTAGCCCTTCACGATCGGCAGGAGCAGGTCGTTGAGGGCCTCAAGGGCGGCGGTGTCCTCGCCCGCGGCCTCCTTGACCATGATCTCGTCCTGGACGGCCGAGGTGTGCAGCACCAGCGCGCGCATGCCCTCCGCGTACGCCTTCTGCGTGATCAGCGAGCGGCGTACGTCCGGGTGGTGCGTGATGGTGACCTTGGGCGCGGTCTTGTCCATGAACTGCGCGAGGTCGGGGCCCTGGACGCGCTCCTTGGCGTACTCCAGCGCGTTCAGGTAACCCGTCGAGAGCGTCGAGATCGCCTTCGTGCCGACCATCATGCGGGCGAACTCGATGATGCGGAACATCTGGCGGATGCCGTCGTGCTTGTCGCCGATCAGCCAGCCCTTGGCGGGGTGACGGTCGCCGAAGGTCATCTCGCACGTGTTGGACGCCTTGAGGCCCATCTTGTGCTCGACGTTCGTCGCGTACACGCCGTTGCGCTCGCCCAGCTCGCCGGTCTCGAAGTCGAAGAGGTACTTCGGGACGAGGAAGAGGGACAGGCCCTTGGTGCCGGGGCCGTGGCCCTCGGGGCGGGCGAGGACGTAGTGGAGGATGTTCTCCTCCATGTCGTGCTCACCGGACGTGATGAACCGCTTCACGCCCTCGATGTGCCAGGAGCCGTCCTCCTGCTGGACCGCCTTGGTGCGCCCGGCGCCGACGTCCGAACCGGCGTCCGGCTCGGTCAGCACCATCGTCGAGCCCCAGGTCTTGTCGACCGCTATCTGCGCGATCTTCTTCTGCTCCTCGGTGCCCTCGTCGAAGAGGATGCGGGCGAACGCCGGGCCGGACGAGTACATCCACACGGCCGGGTTCGCGCCGAGGATCAGCTCCGCGTACGCCCAGATCAGCGACGGGGGCGCGGTCGTACCACCGAGCTCCTCGGGCAGGCCCAGCCGCCAGTACTCGGAGTCCATGAAGGCCTTGTACGACTTCTTGAAGGAGGCCGGTACGGGAGCCGTGTTGGTCTCCGGGTCGAAGACCGGCGGGTTGCGGTCGGCGTCCGCGAAGGACTCCGCCAGCTCGTTCTCCGAGAGACGGGTCAGCTCCTCGAGGACGCTCTTGGCCGTGTCGACGTCCATCTCCGCGAAGGGTCCGGTGCCGTACAGCTTGTCGCGCCCGAGCACCTCGAAGAGGTTGAACTCGATGTCGCGGAGATTCGACTTGTAGTGCCCCATGGCGACGGCTCCGTAAGGGATCGGGGAGGCGGAGATACTCGCAGCCTCGTTACACGTACCAGCAAGTAGCTCCGATGATGCTACCCGTCGGTAATAAGAATCAACCCCTGATGGCCCATATGTGGCCGACTACTCTTTGACGCATGTACGGATACGGCCATGACGCGACTGGTGGTGCCGCCCAGCAGCAGTACGCCCAGCCGCAGCAACAGATGCCCGGCGGGTACGGCCAGCAGCCGCCGCTCTACCCCGAGCCGTCCCCGCCCTCGCTGGCGGACGCGGTGCGCGCGTTCACCACGGGATCGCTGTCCGCGGAGGACTTCCAGCAGGTCTTCGCGACGTCGAAGGTCTACTGCCCGCGCGGCGACAACCCCGGATTCCTGGCGCTGCACAACACCCAGCAGCCGGTCATCCCGATGTTCACCTCGCTCAAGGAGCTGCGCCGGTACGCCGGCAAGGAGTCCAAGTACTTCGTGATCACCGGCGCCGAGGTGATCGACCTGCTCCCCACCGGCTACGGCTTCGTCCTCGACATGGAGGGCGAGCACCGCATGGTCTTCGACGCGAAGGCCGTGGAGCAGATGGTCGACTTCGCGATGCGCAGGATGTACGGCTAGGCCGACGGGTCCCAGGCATGTCCCAGGCGTGTTTCCTGCGTGCCCTGGGCGGGTCCTAGGCGCCGTCGTACCGGCTTCGATGCCACGTAGTCCCCGTCCGCGCTGAGCTCCGGCGGACAGCCTGCCCACTCCGGCGGAATCGTTCCTGTCGCCGTTCGTCAGTCCGACGAACGGCGACAGACGAGCGAAGAGCGGCGATCGGCCGGCCGGAGCGGGGGCGTGCATGGCGGTGGGGCGGAATGTTCTGATCACCGGTGGCTCGGCGGGGATCGGGCGAGCGTGCGTGGAGCGGTTCGCGAGCGAGGGCGACCATGTCTGGTTCACCTATCACTCGGGCCGCGAGCGCGCGGCCCGGCTCGTGTCGGAGCTGGCGGGCGTCTGCCGCCACCCGGCGAAGGCCTTCGAGTTCCGCCAGGGGGAGTGGGACGACCATGTGCGGCTGATGGAGGAGCTGCCGGGCCCGGTGGACGTGCTCGTCAACAACGCGGCGGTCGGCTCGAAGACCGTCGACCGGTATGTACCCGGTCCCGACCACGCCCGCGACGCGGCCTTTCTGCAGATCAACACGGTCGGACCGCTCTGGCTCATCCAGCAGTTGCTGCCGGCCATGCTCGACCGCGGCCGGGGCAAGGTCATCAACGTCTCCAGCGTCGGCGGCGGGGTCGCCCAGTTCCCCGGCTTCCGGATCGCGGACGGGATGAGCAAGGCCGCACTCGCCTATCTCACCCGGCACCTCGCCGCCGAGCTCGTCCACGATCCGGTGGACGTGGTGGCCATCTGCCCCGGTGCCGTCGAGACCCCGATGTTCGAGGCGAGCACGCTCGCGGGCCTCGGCCCGGGCGGCCGCGCCGCACTGGAGGCCGCGCTTCCCCGGGGGCGGATGATCAGGCCCGGTGAGATGGCCGACCTGGTGTGGTGGCTGGCCGGTACGGAGGCCGGGGTGCTGCACGGGGCGGTGATCGACGCGTCGATGGGGCTGGGGGTGCGTCCGGGGCTGTTCACGGGGCCCGGGTCCCATGCCGTCCACCGGCATGAGTACGAGCCCCGCTCCACCCCCCACGCCCTCCGAGAAGGTGAGTGATGGTCTCCCAGCAGGCCTCCCGGCTGGTCGCGGGTTCCCCGGCCATCGCGGAGGCCCACTTCCGCGCCGAGGCGTCGCCCTACCATCCCCGGCTGCGCCCCGACGGATATCTCAACCTCGGCACCGCGGAGAACCGCCTCGTCCAGGATCTGCACGAGGCCCGTGTGTCCCGGCACCGGTCCCTGACAGGGCTCACCGGGCTCACCGGGCTCACAGGGCCTGCGGGGTCTGCGGGGCCTGCGGGTCCCAGGGAATTCACGGAGCGGGACACCCGGTACGCACCGCTGCACGGCACACCGGAGCTGCGCGAGCGCATCGCCCGGCTCCTCACCCGCGTCTGCCGGTACCCGGTCGACGCCGAGAACCTGGTCGTGGTCGGCGGAGCGACCGCGGCGCTGGACGTGATCGCCACCGCCCTGTGCGACCCGGGCGACGCGATCGTCGTACCCGCGCCCTACTACGGCGCCTTCGACACGGACCTCGCCGGCCGCTCCGGAGCCTGGCTGCTGCCCGCGCCGTCGGCCGCGAGCGACGGGTTCCGCCCCTCGGCCGAGGCCGTGGACCGGGTGATCGCCGATGCCCGGCGCGACGGCGTCACCGTCCGGGCGGTGGCCCTGGCCTCGCCGGCCAACCCCACCGGGTACGTCCTTTCCCCGGCCGACCTGCGAGAGCTGTCCGAGGTGGCGGCGTACCACGACGTGGACGTCATCGCCGACGAGATCTACGCGGGCTCGGTCTTCGGCCCGGAGCCGTTCACCAGCCTCCTGACCGTCGCCGCGCGACCGTCCCGGATCCACACGGTGTGGGGTTTCGCCAAGGACTTCGGCCTGCCCGGCTTCAAGGTGGGCGTGCTGCACACCCGGGACCCGGAGCTGCGCGCCGCCGCCCGCGCGCTCGCGTACTTCGCGCCCGTCTCCACCCACACGCAGGCCTTTCTCACCGACCTGCTGGCCGACCCCGGCTGGGTGGACGGTTTCCTCGCCGAGAACCGCCGCCGGCTCGGCGCCTCGTACGAGCTCGCCGCCGCGCTGCTGGACACCTTCGACGTGCCGTACGTTCCGGCCGGGGCGGGCTGTTCCCTCTGGGCCGATCTGAGCAGCCGGCTCCCGCACCCGGGTTTCGCCGGTGAGCGGGCGCTGCACCGGACCGTCCTCGACCGCACCCACGTCAGCATCCTGCCCGGTGAGGCCTTCCACTCCCCGGAACCAGGCTGGTTTCGCGTCTGCCACTCGCTCGACGCGGCCCTCGTCCGCGAGGCCCTCACCCGCCTCGGCCACCTGCTCACCTCCCCGGCCCCGGACTCCCCACCCCCGGACTCCCCGCCCCGGAATACCTCGCACCGGAACGGAGCCACCCATGACGACGGACGACGCCGTACGTCCACGGTCGCCGAGCCCTGAGCGGACCGCGCCGGGGCCGCTCGACCGCTGGTACGAGCAGGCCGGCGTGCGCACCGGCGTACGCCGGCTGTTCCACGAGGAGGCCGAACGCGGCAAGGTCTTCTTCCCGGCCGCCCTCGTGCCGTACGGCGACCACGAGGCCGTACGGCAACTGGCGCCCGAGCGGGTGCGGGAACTGACCGTCCGGCACCTCTACCAGTTCCTGCTGTCGACGACCCATCTGGAGACGCGGGTCGTCAACACGGCCGCCGAGCCCGTCGCCAACAACCGCGCCGGTCTCGACCTGTCCGCCGCCCTGCGCATGGACGCCTTCAAGGTCTACTGCGACGAGGGGTACCACGCCCTCTACAGCCTCGACCTCGCCGACCAGATCGCCGCCGTGACCGGTATCCCGGTCCCCGACTGGGACTACGGCGGCTTCGTCGGCCGGCTCCAGGGCACCGCACGGCGTCTGCTGCCCGACGCGCCCGCGCTCGCCCGGCTCCTCCAGGCGATCGTCTTCGAGACGCTGATCACGGCCGTACTGAACGAGGTGCCGGGCGACCCCACCGTGGTCGGCACGGTGCGCGACCTGCTGCGCGACCACGCCCGTGACGAGGGCCGCCACCACCGTTTCTTCTCCGCGCTCTTCCGGGAGCTGTGGGCGCACCTCGACACCGCGGACCGCACCCGGGCGGCGTACGCCCTGCCCGCCCTGATCCATGCCGCCCTGACCTGGGACCTCGCCCCGGTGCGCGCCTCCCTCCGGCTGGCTGGACTGGACGCGCGGACCGCGGAGCGGGTGGTCGGCGACTGCTACGGAGGCGGCGCGGGGACTCGGCGGCTCAACGAGATCGCCCGCTCCACGCTGCGGCTGTGCGACGCGGTGGGCGCCTTCGAACTGCCCGGCGTCCGTGAGCACTTCGCCGCCCACGGCCTCGGCGACGGCCGGGAGGACACCGCGTGAACCTGATCACCGTGACCACCCTGACCCTCATGTACGCGGAGGACGCCGCGTGATACCGACCACCGCACCCCTCACCTACGGCGCGTATCTGCGGCTGCCGTACCTGCTCGACCAACAGGTGCCGCTGACCGGATCGGCACACGACGAGCACCTGTTCATCGCCGTGCACCAGGTGCACGAGCTGTGGTTCAAGCTGCTGCTCGTGGAGTGCGCGGACGCCCGGGACCGGATGCTGGCCGGTGAGACCGCCGTGCCCGGGACGCGGCTGCGGCGCTGCGAGCTGATCGTCGGGACCCTGTGCGACGCGGTACGGCTCCTCGACACGATGGAGCCGCGGGACTTCCTGGCGTTCCGCGACGGCCTCGGCACGGCCAGCGGAGCCCAGTCCGCGCAGTACCACGAGATCGGGATTCTCCTGGGCGGCCCGAAGGACCGGGCCCGGATCGGCCGCATGGGGTGGCTGACGCCCGACGAACGGTCCCGTGTGCGGCGACGGCTGGCCGAGCCCAGCCTGTGGGACGGGTTCCTCGCCCTCCTGGCGGCGGCGGGTTTCGCGCACGGGACGCGGGCCGAGCGCTTCGCGGCCTACGCCGAGATCGCCCGCGACCCCGCGCACAAGGCGCTCGGCGAGTTGATGGAGTCGTTGCTCGACCATGACCGGGCGTGGTCGCGATGGCGGTCCCGGCACGTCCTCGTCGTCGAACGGCAGCTCGGCGGCGCACCCGGCACGGCGGGCAGCGCGGGAGCCACGTATCTCAGGGCCCGTGCCGACGAGCGGTTCTTCCCGGAACTGTGGGGGTTCCGCGGCACCCCAAGATGAGCGGGACGGCCTGTACGCGACGACTACCGCGACGACCACCGCGACGAATACGCGACGAATACGCGACGACTACGCGACGACGGACGCCCGGAGGGAATGCCCTCCGGGCGTCCCGTGTTACGGGTGGCAGAAAGTTCAATAATCAACTAACCTCGAAGCATAAGGAGGTACCGACATGCCTGCAGTGACCGTCGAAAACCCGCTGACCCTTCCCCGTGTGGTCGCGCCGGCCGACGCCGTGGCCCGTCCCGTGCTCGCTGTGACGACCGCGCCCAGCGGCTTCGAGGGCGAGGGCTTCCCGGTTCGCCGCGCGTTCGCCGGGATCAACTACAAGTACCTCGACCCGTTCATCATGATGGACCAGATGGGCGAGGTGGAGTACGCGCCGGGCGAGCCGAAGGGCACCCCCTGGCACCCCCACCGCGGCTTCGAGACCGTGACGTACATCATCGACGGCATCTTCGACCACCAGGACTCCAACGGTGGTGGCGGCACCATCACCAACGGCGACACCCAGTGGATGACCGCGGGCGCCGGCCTCCTGCACATCGAGGCCCCGCCGGAGTCGCTCGTCATGTCCGGCGGCCTCTTCCACGGCCTGCAGCTGTGGGTGAACCTCCCGGCCAAGGACAAGATGATGGCCCCGAGGTACCAGGACATCCGCGGCGGCTCGGTCCAGCTGCTGAGCACCCCCGACGGCGGCGCCCTGCTGCGCGTCATCGCCGGTGAGCTCGACGGCCACCAGGGCCCGGGCATCACGCACACGCCGATCACCATGGTCCACGCGACCGTGGCGCCCGGCGCCGAGCTCACCCTGCCGTGGCGCGAGGACTTCAACGGTCTCGCGTACGTCCTCGCCGGGCGCGGCAGCGTCGGCACGGACCGCCGCCCGGTCCACACCGGCCAGACCGCCGTCTTCGGCACGGGGTCGTCGCTGACCGTCCGCGCGGACGAGAAGCAGGACTCGAACACGCCGGACCTCGAGGTCGTCCTCCTCGGCGGACAGCCGATCCGCGAGCCCATGGCCCACTACGGCCCCTTCGTGATGAACACCCGCGAGGAGCTGCAGCAGGCCTTCGAGGACTTCCAGAAGGGCCGCCTGGGCACCGTCCCCGCGGTGCACGGGATGTCCGAGGGCGGGCTGTAAGCAGGGTCTGGTCCTGACACCGGAGTTCCGGCACCGGAGTCCTGACACCGCGTCACCCGGGCGGGTCGTCCTGACAGGACGGCCCGCCCCTCGCGTGTTCGGGTGGAGGCGTGCAGTTACTCCCCGAAGGCGTCCGGCGGCTGGCCGCCTGGTGCGCCGTGATCCTGCTCGTCGCCGGTGTGGCGTGGGTCGGGATCCGGCTGGCCGGGGAGCTGCGTACGGCGGTCGTGCCGGTGCTGCTCGCCCTGCTCGGCACCGCGCTGCTCCGGCCGATGTACCGGCGGCTGGTGACCGTCGGGGTCAACCGGTCGCTGGCCGCCGCCCTCACCTGCGTCGCGGTGGTCGTGGTCGTCGGCGGCGCCGTCTACATCGTGGTCGCCGCGCTCATCGACACCGGGGACCAGATCGTCGCCTCGCTCAAGCACGCCGCGCGGTCCGTCGCCCAGCACTTCGGGGCGGCGGGCACCTCTCTCGACGACCTCGCCTCCCACTCCAAGGACCTGCTGACCAAGTTCGGCGGCACGGCCGCGTCCAACGTCATCAGCGGCGTGAGCGTGGTCGGCGAGAGCCTCGCCATGGCCGTACTGGCCCTGCTGCTCGTCTTCTTCTTCCTCCGAGACTCCCACCGCACCGCCGGGCTGCTGCGCTCGCTCGCGCCGCGCGGCACCGCCGACACCATGGAGGCCATGGCCCGGCGCGCCTTCGAGGCCATCGAGGGTTTCATGCGGGGCACCACGCTGATCGCCCTCATCGACGCCCTGTGCATCACCGTCGGGCTGCTGATCCTGCGCGTCCCGGGCGCCGCCGGGCTCGGCGCGCTCGTCTTCGTGACCGCGTACATCCCGTATCTCGGCGCGTTCCTCTCCGGCGCGCTGGCCGTGCTGGTCGCGCTCGCCGACCGGGGGTTCGTGGTCGCCCTGTGGGCGCTCGGGGTCGTCGTCGCCGTGCAGGTCCTCGAAGGGCATGTGCTGCAGCCGATGATCCAGAGCCGGACCGTGCAGATGCATCCGGCGGTCGTGATGCTGGCGATCACCGGGGGCGCCTCCGTCGCGGGCATCCTGGGCATGCTGCTCGCCGTACCGCTCACGGCCGCCGCGTTCGGAGTGCTCTCGGAGCTGCGCACCCACTACGGGGCGGGCTCCTCGGACGCTTCCTCGGACGCCTCGTAGAACTCGAACCAGATGCTCTTGCCCTCGCCCTGCGGGTCCACGCCCCACGAGTCCGCGAGGAACTCCATGAGCATCAACCCGCGCCCGGAGGAGGCCAGTTCCCCGGGGTGGCGGAGGTGCGGAAGGTCGTCGCCGGCGTCCGTGACCTGCACCCGCATCCGGCGGTCGTCCGGACCGCCGTCCACCTCGGCGACCAGCAGCGCGTCGGCGTCGGTGTGGACGAGGACGTTGGTCAGCATCTCGGAGACGAGCAGGACCGCCGCGTCGCGCTGGTCCTCCGAGGCCCAGTCGTGCAGCATCTCGCGCAGCTGCTGGCGGGCTCCCGCGATCCGCTCGGGCTCGGCCTGCGCCACGGTCAGCGCGGTGCGGCGCACGGTGGGGAAGACCGAGGCCGCGATCGTGTCGCCGCGCCCCTCGCCCTCCCGGCTGAGCAGCAGGACCGCTATGTCGTCCTCGCGCCGGTCGGCCAGCGGCCCGGGGGTGTGGTGCGAGGAGGGCCCGTGCACACCCTGGACCAGCGCGTCGGCGAGCTCCTCCAGGTCGTCGTCGTGGGACTCCAGGATGTGACGGATGCGGCGCCACCCGGTGTCGAGGTCGTGGCCGCCGGTCTCGATCAGCCCGTCGGTGCAGATCAGCATGGTCTCGCCGGGCTCCAGAGCGAGCCGCGTGGTCGGGTAGTCGGCGTCCGGGTCGATGCCCAGCGGCAGCCCGCCCGCCGTGGGCCGGATCAGCACCGTCCCGTCCGCCATCCGTATCGCGGGGTCCGGGTGCCCGGCACGGGCGAAGTCCAGCATGCCGGTCGCCGGGTCCACCTCGACGTACAGGCAGGTCGCGAAGCGGGGGTCCGCGGTGGTGCCGCCGCTCTCGCCGCTGGAGCCGTAGGTCACCGCGTCCGCGATCCCGCACAGGAACCGTGAGGCCCGCGAGAGGACCGCGTCCGGGCGGTGGCCCTCGGAGGCGTAGGCGCGCAGGGCGATACGGAGCTGGCCCATCAGCCCGGCGGCCCGCACGTCGTGGCCCTGGACATCGCCGATGACCAGCGCGAAGCGGCCGGTCGGCAGCGGGATCACGTCGTACCAGTCGCCGCCGACCTGGAGACCGCCGCCGGTGGGGACATAGCGCGCCGCGACACCCATGCCCGGCATCCGTGGGCCCAGCGTGGGCATCATCGAGCGCTGCAGGCCGTCGGTGAGCTCCCGCTCCGTTTCGGCGGTCACGGCCCGGGAGAGGGCCTGCGCGAGCATCCGGGCCACCGTCGTCAGCACCGAGCGCTCGTCGGGTGTGAAGCCGACGGGGTACTTGAAGGCCGCCATCCACGCGCCCATCGTGCGCCCGGCGACGGTCAGCGGCAGAAAGGCCCAGGACTCCCGCCCGAAGTGCTCGGCGAGCGGCCAGGAGACCGGATAGCGCTCCTTGTAGTCCTCCGGGGAGGAGAGGTAGACGGCCCGGCCCGTGCGGACGACCTCCGCGGCCGGATAGTCCGAGGCCAGGGACATATGAGTGAAGGGTCCCTCGTCACCCGGCTTGTGCCCGTGGTGGCCGATGACGGTGAGCCGGTCGCCGTCCATGCCGAAGACGGCCAGGCCGTCCGGTGTGAACCCCGGCATGGACAGGCCCGCCGCGACCCGCAGCACCTCCGCCGTGGACCGCGCCTCAGCCAGTGCCCGCCCCGCGTCCAGCAGGAACGCCTCGCGCGAGCGGCGCCAGTCGCCGGTGAGCGGGGTGCGCGCGGCGGTGGCAGGCGAGGGCTCGGTGACCTCCTGGAGGGTGCCGAACAGCTCGAACGCCCTGGTCGTCGGGTCGAACGTGGGTCTGGAGCGGCTGCGCACGGTACGGATCACCCGCCCGTGCTCGTCCATGATCCGCAGCCGGACCTCGGCGAGCGTGTCCTCGGCGACGGCGAGCTGCACGACGCTGACGACCTCGTTCCAGTCGGCCGGGTGGAACCGGGAGCGCACTGCCACCTCGGTGACCGTCGCCGGTTCCGCGGGCAACCCGAGGAGCCGGGCGGCCTCGGCGTCGAGTGTCACCTGCCCGTGGGCGTTGTCCCAGCGCCACACGCCGGTCGCAAGGGCGGCCAGGACGTCCCCCACGGCGGGCAGGGGCTCACCAGTGCGCATTGACCCACTGTATGAAGAGGTGATCGTCGGGTGCCACCGCAAACGGACGGTGTCAATGATGGGGAGGCGATCTTGGGTCGCCCGGTACAGTTTCACGTGAAACATGCCCACCGATCCGCGAAGACTGGATGAACGACGATGCATCGGTACAGGTCCCACACCTGCGGCGAGCTCCGCGCCTCTGACGTCGGCAGCGACGTCCGGCTGAGCGGCTGGCTGCACAATCGCCGAGACCTGGGCGGCATCCTCTTCATCGACCTGCGCGATCACTACGGCATCACGCAGCTCGTCGCCCGCCCCGGCACGCCCGCCTACGAGGCCCTCGACAAGGTCTCCAAGGAGTCGACGGTCCGCGTCGACGGCAAGGTCGTCTCGCGCGGCGCGGGGAACGTGAACCCGGACCTGCCGACCGGCGAGACCGAGGTCGAGGTCAGCGAGGTCGAGCTGCTCGGCGCCGCCGCCCCGCTGCCGTTCACGATCAACGCAGAGGACGGCGTCAACGAGGAGCGGCGCCTGGAGTACCGCTTCCTCGACCTGCGCCGCGAGCGCATGCACCGCAACATCCTGCTGCGTACGGCCGTGATCTCCGCGATCCGTCACAAGATGACGGCGCTGGGCTTCAACGAGATGGCGACGCCGATCCTCAGCGCCACCTCCCCCGAGGGCGCCCGCGACTTCGTGGTCCCCTCCCGTCTGAACCCGGGCAAGTTCTACGCCCTGCCGCAGGCCCCGCAGCAGTTCAAGCAGCTGCTGATGATCTCCGGCTTCGACCGCTACTTCCAGATCGCGCCCTGCTTCCGCGACGAGGACGCCCGCGCGGACCGCTCGCCGGGCGAGTTCTACCAGCTCGACGTGGAGATGTCCTTCGTCGAGCAGGAGGACGTCTTCCAGCCGATCGAGAAGCTGATGACGGAGCTGTTCGAGGAGTTCGGCGGTGGCCGTCACGTCACCTCCCCCTTCCCGCGCATCCCGTTCCGCGAGGCGATGCTGAAGTACGGCTCCGACAAGCCGGACCTGCGCGCCCAGCTGGAGCTCGTCGACATCACCGACATCTTCGAGGGCTCGGAGTTCAAGGCCTTCGCCGGCAAGCACGTACGTGCGCTGCCGGTGCCGGACGTGTCCGGCCAGACGCGGAAGTTCTTCGACGGCCTCGGCGACTACGCGGTCGAGCAGGGTGCGAAGGGCCTGGCGTGGGTGCGCGTCGGTGAGGACGGCTCGCTGACGGGCCCGATCGCCAAGTTCCTGACCGAGGAGAACGTGGCGGAGCTGACGAAGCGCCTGTCGCTCGCCGCCGGCCACGCGGTGTTCTTCGGAGCGGGCGAGTTCGACGAGGTCTCGAAGGTCATGGGCGCGGTGCGGGTCGAGGCCGCGAAGCGCTCGGGCAACTTCGAGGAGAACGTCTTCCGGTTCTGCTGGATCGTCGACTTCCCGATGTACGAGAAGGACGAGGACACCGGGAAGATCGACTTCTCGCACAACCCGTTCTCGATGCCCCAGGGCGGTCTGGAGGCCCTGGAGACCCAGGACCCGCTGGACATCCTGGGCTGGCAGTACGACATCGTCTGCAACGGCGTCGAGCTGTCCTCCGGCGCGATCCGGAACCACGAGCCCGACATCATGCTCAAGGCCTTCGAGATCGCGGGCTACGACCGTGAGACCGTCGAGGAGCAGTTCGCCGGCATGCTGCGCGCCTTCCGCTTCGGCGCCCCGCCGCACGGCGGTATCGCCCCGGGCGTCGACCGCATCGTCATGCTCCTCGCGGACGAGCCGAACATCCGCGAGACGATCGCGTTCCCGCTCAACGGCAACGCGCAGGACCTGATGATGGGCGCGCCGACGGAGCTGGACGAGACCCGTCTGCGGGAGCTGCACCTCTCGGTGCGCAAGCCGCAGCCGAAGTAGGAAGTTGGCCTCAGGCAGGCCTCAGGCACGCCCCAGGCAGGCCTCAGTCAGGTCGAAGGGCTCGAAACCGGCGCCGGTTTCGAGCCCTTTCGCTTGCGCACTACGTTTCACAGCGCATTCCAATATTCCCCCCAGGCTTCTTACCTCTACCGTCCCGGGGCATGACGGATTCTCAAGCACCCGAAAACAGAGGGAAGTTGCCCCGCCGTACGGTCCTGATGGCGAGTGGCGTGGCGGTGACCGCGATGGGGGTCGGCGGCGCGCTGTCGGTGAACGCCTCGGCGGAGGAGACCGCTCCGGAGGCGTCCGCTTCGGCGGAAACGTGCTACACGCTCACCTCGGAGCTGGTCGAGGGCCCGTACTACATCGACGCCGACAAGATCCGCCGGGACGTCACCGAGGACCAGGAGGG
Organism: Streptomyces sp. NBC_01384; assembly: GCF_045040035.1. Lineage (NCBI taxonomy): Bacteria > Bacillati > Actinomycetota > Actinomycetes > Kitasatosporales > Streptomycetaceae > Streptomyces > Streptomyces sp. NBC_01384. The sequence goes on along the minus strand of NZ_CP109559.1, from coordinate 4,666,879 downwards.
CATCCCGCTCACCCTCGAACTAAAGGTGATCGACGCGGACACCTGCAAGCCGCTCAGGAACGCGGCCGTGGACATCTGGCACTGCAGCGCGACGGGCGTCTACTCGGGCTACGAGTCGAACGGCAACGGCGGTGGCGGCCCGGCCCCGACGGGCCCGCCGCCCTCCGGTACCCCGACCGGCGCGCCCCCGACCGGCGGCCCGGGCGGTGGCGGCGGGGGCCACCAGAAGCCGACCGACGACGACCGCTTCCTGCGCGGCACCTGGCGCACGGACCGGCACGGCCATGTCACCTTCAAGACGATCTTCCCTGGCTGGTACCGGGGCCGCGCCGTCCACATCCACACGAAGGTGCACGTCGACGGCACCTGGACCGACGCGGGCTACGAGGGCGGGCACACCTGCCACACGGGCCAGTTCTTCTTCGACGAGAAGTCGGTGCTGGCGTCGGCGGAGGTCTCCCCGTACTCCACCAACACCTCCACGCGCACCACGCTCACCGAGGACACGATCTACCCCCAGAACGGCCACACGGGCGGCCTCCTGTACCTCAAGTACGACAAGAGGAACATCGCGAAGGGAGTCCGCGCCCACCTGACGATGGGCGTGCTCCCGGACGAGACGCACGACAGCACGGACACCCAGCCGAGCGAGTCGGCGTCGCCCTCGGCGAGCTGACACACCAGCTCGCTCGACCAGGGCCCGGAACTCCACTGGTTCCGGGCCCTACACCAGTGACGTTTCCGGGCAGGGGTGCCGGGGCTCGCAGAGATACGCCTCAGGGCCGCCAGGCCGAGACGACATCCCCTGGACCCCACAGCAGCTCGATCTCACCTTCGAGTGCCGTCGTACCGGACAGGGACACCACGACCAGACCGGCGACGCCGGGCGTGAACCCCGGGACCTGCGCGGCGCCCTGCGCAAGCGTTGCCAGGTCGTGCCGGTCGAAGGGTGAGGCCAGCCACTTCACGGAGCCGGCGAAGTACACGCTCCCGGCTATGGGCGCGCGATCCGCGCCGATCAAGTCGATCTCTGGTGAGAACTGCCGGTTCCACCAGCCGCCGACGACTTCGGTATCGGGCCGGGGGAAGCCTTCGCAGGCCGCCGCGGCCAGTTCCAGCGCTTCACGGATCAGGGGCTCGACGGCTCGTCCCCGCCATGTCGTCCAGCGCCGCTCCACAATTCGGTACGCGGCTTCGGGGCGCCCGCGCCGGGACAGTTCTTGCGCGGACCGCGTCGCGGCCAGATAGAGACGCAGGTTGCTGTCGGCCACACGGTAGAGGGCGGGCTTGCCGGGGGCGGTGGACAGGGGCGAGTCGGAGGCGAGCATCCGCTTCTCGTCGGTGAGGCGTCGCAGCAGGGGGGACAGTATTCCGGACGGCAGGGCTCCGCTCTGGCTTCCGGCTGTCGCGGCGATGTTGGCGTACGTACGGTCTCCGCTGCCCACCGCCTCCAGGACCCGGCGCGCCTGGTCGGGGGCCGGGAACTCGGCCATGAGCGCCGCTTCGGGGACACCGAAGAGCGGTGAGGCCGGGTCGGCGCACTCGGCCTTGATGAAGTCGAGGGCGGGAGTGGCGTGCGGCCAGGCGCGCAGCACACCGGGCAGGCCGCCGGAAACGAGGTGCGCGTCGATGGCGTCCGCCGCGTTCAGCCCCAGCGCGTCCCCCGTCTCGGCCGGGTTGAGCGGGCCGAGGACCAGGCTGTCGGCCCGACCGTAGAAGGGTCGGTCGTATGCCGTGAGCCGCTCCATCATGTGCAGGTCGCTGCCGAGCAGCAGGAGGAGCACCGGCCGGGTGGCCAGGAGTCGGTCCCATGCGGTCTGCAGCGCTCCGTCGAACACGGGGTCCTGCTCGGCGAGCCAGGGCAGTTCGTCGAGAACGACGATGCTCGGCGAGTCGGGCAGCACGGCGGCCAGCGCCCGGAAGGCGTCGGGCCAGCTGGTGGGGGCTTCCGTCGGCACCAGTTCGGGGTCGGCGGGCAGCGAGGACTCCCGCAGCTCCGCCGTGAAGTCGGCGATCGCTTCCAACGAGGATGCGCCCTTGGTCGCACTGAAGAAGACGTACGGCCGCCGGGCCAGGTCGCAGAACTCCTGGACAAGCCTCGACTTCCCGACCTGTCTGCGTCCCCTTATGGCCATGGCGACCCCGGCACCGGCGGCCGTGACGCGGTCGAGACGCTTGCGAAGGAGAGCCAGCTCGGCCTTGCGGCCGACGAAGGGGGTGCGCATGCGATCTCCTGCTAGGTAGATTCATTCTACGTAGATTGATTCTACCTAGTCTCCTGATCCGAGCCCTTCGGGGAACCGGTCGAACAGGTCCTCGGCGTTGGAGACGGTGAGGGCCTCGTCCACCCAGTGGAGCAGGGTGACGGGGTCGTGGCAGGAGCTGATGCGTTCTCGGATGGAGGCCGGGGTGGGGATGCGCCGCTTCTCCAGCAGGCGCAGGACCAGTGAAGCCCGCTCTTCGATCCGACCGGCGGTGACGCCGCGGAGGAATGTCTCCTCGATGAGAGTCCCACGGCCGGGGAAGTAGCTGCCCACGATGCCTCCGACTTTCAGTACCACCTGCTGTTCGCCCCGATTCTGTTCCGTGTCGTGCCTGCGCCCGGCCGGCGCGCTGGATTGGGAACTTAGGGGGATCACGAGCCGGGCGTTCGGTCGAAGGGATGGGATCACTCTTCCGGGGACGGAAGGAACGTTCACGCCGCCGCGGTCAGTTCGCACCAGATGTACTTGCCGGTGCCGACGATGTTTCTGACGTCCCGTTGGTGAACCCATCCCCAGGTGTCCGCACAGCTGTGGACGAGTGCGAGGCCGCGGCCGGTTTCGGCGTCCGGGGTGGGGTGTCGGGTCGGGCGGGGTGGCGTGGGGTCCGCGTCCCAGACGCCGATACGCAGCGTGCCGTTCTCCGCGCGGAGGCGTAGGGCGGCGGGGCCCTTCGTGTGCTGTACGGCGTTGGTGACCAGCTCCGTTGCCAGTAGTTCGGCGGCTTCCGTGAAGTGGGGGAGGCCGTGGGCGGCGAGGATCAGGCGGAGGGTACGGCGGCAGATCGTGACGGCTCGTGGGTCGTTGGGGATGTAGAGGGTGTACTCCCAGGGGGTGGGGTCCGCGAGGGGCTCAGGCATGGTTGAACTCCGTTGGTGGGGGAGAGGAGTCTGGGTTCACTGCGGTCGTCGGGCGGTGGCATGTCGCGGCCGTCGTGGCATGACGGGGCGGTGCGCTTCCGGTACCCCGGGGTTTCGCAGAGTGTGCGTCGCGTCACTGACGGTAGGGCATGAATTTCTGCCATTGCAAGCCGCTCACGTAATCTGGCCCCGTACGAGGGGTGTTGAGAGGAGAGGTGCGTATGCCGCCGAGGAGTCAGCCGACCGCCCGTCAGGTCCGCCTCGGCACCGAGCTGCGGCGGCTGCGGGATGCCGCGGGCCTGACGGCCCGGCAGGTGGCTGAGTTCCTGGGGTCGACCTCGGCCCAGATGAGCCAGATGGAGGCGGGGATCGCCGGGGTCAGTGAGGAGCGGGTGCGGAGGCTCGCGGCTCACTACACCTGCACGGACCAGGAGTTGATCGACGCCCTGGTGGAAATGGCGACGGACCGTACGCGGGGGTGGTGGGAGGAGTACCGGAACGCGCTACCGCCCGTCTTCTTGGACCTGGCCGAGTTGGAACACCACGCCAAGTTCATCGAAGAGATCTCGACTGCGCACGTACCAGGGCTGCTCCAGACCGAGGACTATGCACGCGCCGTCATCGCGTACTGGCGACCGGAGCTACCGGACAGTGAGCTTGCGCCGAGGGCGGAGCACCGAATGCGTCGCAAGGCGGTCCTCGGGACGACTCCGTACACGGTCGTGCTGCACGAGCCCGTGCTGCGCACGCGCGTCGCCGACCGCCGCGTGGCGCGAGCCCAACTTGATGTGGTCCTGGAGCAGTCGGAGGCACCTGGTGTCACGGTACGAGTGATCCCGTTCGACGTGGACGGCTTCGCGGGAGCCAGTGCGGAGCTTCTCTACGCGGGCGGCAGGGTTCCCGCGCTGGACACCGCTCAGCGCGACACCCCGCAGGGTTCGGCATTCATGGACGCGGCCGTGCAACTCCTGTCCATGCGAACACTCTTTCGTAAGGTGGAGGCGGTGTCCCTCGACCCCTCCCGTTCCCGGGACTACATGCACCGTCTGGCGAAGGAGCTGTAGCACGTGATCCAGTGGCAGAAGTCGACCTTTTCCAGCGGCAGCGACGGCAGTAACTGCGTGGAACTCGCCCATTGCGAGAACATGTTGCTCCTCCGCGAGAGCGACGACCCCGGCCGAATACTCCCCGTCTCCCCCGTCGGCCTGGCCGCGCTGCTGCGGCGGATCCACGTGGATCGTCAATGGTGACAGACGGCGGGTTCCAGTGGCAGAAGTCGTCCTTCTCCGGAGGCGCGGCGGGAAACGAATGCGTCGAACTCGCCCGTACCAACGAATCGTTGCTCCTCCGCGAGAGCGACGACCCCGACCGAATACTCCCCGTCTCCCCTGACAGCCTCGCCGCGCTGCTCACCCGTATCCGCGCGGACCGTACGTCGTGACGGCCGACGACGGGTTCGAGCGCGCTCTGGAGACCGTGCTGCGGGACCTTCGGGCTCAGTGTTCTGTGCGGCCCGATGTCCGTGAGCCCGAGGACGACTACCCGGGGCTCATGCTCTACGCCCCCGACGGCTCAGGTCAGGGTGTGTACGGGGTGGGGATCGCCGAGGTCGCGGACGGGGTGCAGGACTGGGCCGTGGAAGCGTTGTGGGCGGAGGGGGAGTCGGCGGTGTGGCCCGAATGTCCCGCGCATCCTGACTCGCATCCGCTGAGTGCGACCCTCGTCGAGGGTGTGGCGGTGTGGGTCTGCCCCAAGGAGGGCGAGGTGCCCGTCTGTCCCATCGGTGAGCTGCCCCCGCGTGACTCGAACGGGTGACGGCGCCCTCCGTCCGACGAGTTGAAAAAAGATCGGCAACCTTTTCGAACCCGGCGACCACACATGAGTCAGAAGCCCCGTTCACCGGAGCTTCGCGCACCACAACACGTGCTCCACCACCACGTAAGGACTCATCCGTGGCATCCCCCTCGCACCGCAGGTCCCTCCGTAAGCGTCGCACCGTCATCGTCTCCGCCGCCGCCGTGACGGCAGTGGGCCTCGGTGCTGTCGCGTTCGTGATGAACGCGAACGCGGGTACGGTCGACCTCGCGCACCAGGTGCTGCCCGCCAAGGACGGCTGGGCGGCGTCCGGATCCGGGACGACCGGCGGCTCGCAGGCCGACTCCTCGCACGTCTACACCGTCAGCACCCGCGCCCAGCTCGTGAAGGCGCTGGGCAGCAGTTCCAGCACCACGCCGAAGATCATTCAGATCAAGGGCACGATCGATGCCAACACCGACGACTCCGGCAAGAAGCTGACCTGCGCCGACTACTCCGCCGGGACCGGTTACTCGCTGTCCGCCTATCTCAAGGCCTACGACCCGGCCACCTACGGCCGCTCCAAGCTGCCCTCGGGCACGCAGGAGAAGGCCCGCGCCGCCGCGCAGCAGAAGCAGGCCAAGAACATCGTCTTCAAGGTGCCCGCCAACACCACCGTCGTGGGCGTCCCGGGCACCAAGGCCGGGATCACCGGCGGCAGCCTGCAGGTGCAGAGCGTCGACAACGTCATCATCCGCAACCTCAGCTTCTCCGCCACCGAGGACTGCTTCCCGCAGTGGGACCCGACCGACGGTGACTCGGGCAACTGGAACTCCCAGTACGACGCCGTCACCCTGCGTGGGGCCACCCACGTGTGGGCCGACCACAACACCTTCACCGACGCGCCGTCGTTCGACAGTGTCAACAAGAAGTACTACGGGCGCGAGTACCAGATCCACGACGGTGACCTCGACATCACCAAGGGCTCGGACCTGGTGACCGTCGAGCGGAACCAGTTCACCAACCATGACAAGACCATGCTGATCGGCAGCAGCGACACCGACAGCGTCGGCAAGCTGCGCGTCTCCATCCACCACAACGTGTGGAAGGGGATCGTTCAGCGTGCGCCGCTCACCCGTATCGGGCAGGTGCATATCTACAACAACTACTTCGACACGACGACCGTCAACGGGTACACGGTCCTCTACAGCATCAACTCCCGCGCCAAGGCCCAGGTCGTCGCCGAGGACAACTACTGGAAGGTCTCCGCCGACCAGAAGATCTCCAAGCTGCTCAGCGGCGACGGCACCGGCTCGATCGCCGGCAGCGGCAACCTCGTCAACGGCACCTCGACCGACCTCGTCGCCGCGTACAACGCCGCGAACTCGAAGAAGCTGAAGACGACCGTCAACTGGACGCCGACCCTCAACGCCGGAATCCAGAGCTCCGCGAAGAACCTGCCCACCGAGCTGGCCACCACGACCGGTGCGGTCCTGACCAAGTAGGTCGGGACACGGAAAGGGCGCCCGGGACTGGAAAGCCCCGGGCGCCCGATCCTGGCTCAGGTGTCGTACCGGCCGTTCCACGGCTCGGCGAACGCGAGGCGGTCCGGGTAGAGCTCGGCCCAGGCCTCCTCCTCGTCCTGCCTGATCACCAGGCCGAAGAGCACGCCGTCGACAGTGCGCTGGAAGGGACGGATCGCGATGTCCGTGTAACTGCGCCGGGGCAGGCTCCGCAGGAGTTTCGCCAGGTGGGCGCGGGCGCGGGAGAGGACCGAGTCCGGTCCGTCGGGCGCCAGTTGCTGTTCGGCCCAGGCGCCCGCGCACCAGATCTCCGAGTCGCGGTAGCGGCCCTCGGCGTCGAAGGTGTGCAGCACCGTGTAGAGACGTTTGTGCTGTTCCCAGCCGTCGTCGGGACGGTACCCCTCGGGGAAGGCGTAGGTGATCGACGCCAGAAACTGGCCGTCCGCGTAGCGACCGATGCTTTCGGTGCGGGACTTCGGCTCGTAGGCGATCGGGATGACCGGAGGGACTGCCATGGCGAAACCATACGGGTGGTCAAGAGCATGCCACCAGCGGGGTCGGTTTCCGGCCGAGGGCTGAGACGGAGGACGGGAGAAGAGTGAGGGCCGGCACCCCCGCGGATGCTGTCGGCGCATCCGGTCGGCCGTGCCTGCTCCCCCACCTGTGTGTCGGCAACCGTGAGCACTAAAGCGCTTTAGTGCTCACGGTTGCCGGAGAGGGTGTCCCGTTACCTTTTCCGTGGCCCCGCAATGGGGCGCCTGGCCCCCGGGCCCGGTATGGCTGTGTGCCCCCTGTCGTACGGATGACCTGGGGGGTGTTGCCGCCGGGCTTCGGGGCACCGCTTGACCGCTGATGAGGGGCCTGACGACCGCTTGGTCCGGCGCAATGCCGGGCCGCTTCACGGGCGGCATGTCTGCGTAACGTGGTTGCCGGCGTGTGGTGCCGCAGGGACGGCCGGGAGTTTCAGGAGACGAGGGGCGAGGGGCACGCGCATATGGTCGATACGACCGCGACAGATCTCTTCCTCGGCCTGGACCTGGGCAAGGAGTTCCACCACGCCCACGGCCGGACCGAGGACGGCAGAACCGTGCACGACAAGCGGCTGCCCAACACCGAGCCGAAGCTGCTGGAGCTGTTCACCAGGCTGGTGGCGAAGTTCGGCACCGTTCTGGTGATCGTGGACCAGGTCGCCAACATCGGTGCGCTGCCGCTGACGGTGGCCCGCGCGGCCGGCTGCCGGGTGGCCTACCTGCCCGGGCTGTCGATGCGGCGGGCCGCCGATCTGCATCCGGGCGAGGCCAAGACCGACGCCCGCGACGCGTTCGTGATTGCCGAGACCGCCCGCACCATGCCGCACACCCTGCGCGCGGTGGACCGCGACGACGAGGTGCTGGCCGAGCTGACCATGCTCACCGGCTACGACAACGACCTGGCCGGCGAGGTCAACCGCGCCACCAACCGGCTGCGCGGCCTGCTCTCCCAGATCCACCCCTCTCTCGAGCGTGTGCTCGGCCCGCGCCTGGCCTACCCCTATGTCCAGGCCCTCCTTCAGGGCCACGGCTCCCCGGCCAGGCTGAAGAAGCTGGGCCGTGCCCGCTGCGAGGCCCTGCTCAAGGTGCACGGTTCGCGCAAGGCCCGCCACCTGACCGCAGAGATCTTCGACGCGCTCGCCGAGCAGACCCTTGTCGTTCCGGGCACCGAGGCCAGCGCGCTGATCGTGCCGGGACTCGCCGCCCAGCTCGCCGCCGCCCACGCCCAGCGTCGCCAGGCCGAGCAGGAGATCGCCGCCCTGCTGGAGGCCCTCCCTCTTTTCCACCTCCTGACCTCCCTGCCCGGCCTGGGCGTCAGGACCACAGCGGCCGTGATCGTCGCGATCGGTGACGGCATGTCCTTCCCCACCGCCGGACACCTCGCCTCCTACGCCGGACTCGCGCCCGCCACGAAGTCCTCGGGCACCTCCATCCGCGGCGAGCACGCACCCCACCGCGGCAACCGGCTCCTCAAACGCGCCCTGTTCCAGGCCGCGTTCGCCGCGATCGGCTGCAAGTCCGACCCGTCCTCCCGGATCTACTACGACCGGCAACGCGCACGCGGCAAGACCCACACCCAGGCGATCCTCCGCCTGGCCCGCCAGCGCGTGAACGTCATCCACGCGATGATCCGCACCGGGGCCCTCTACGAAGCACGCACCCCGGGCGGCGTCGACCTCGCCGCCTGACGACTCCACCACCCCTGCCCTCCAGGCCCCATCACGCCCGCGCACCGGCACGGCCACTCCGGCCCTGCCGGCCACAGGGCTGCCCATCAGCCACCCGATCCGCCGGGAACATCCCGCTTCGCGGGACGTTCCCGAAAACCAGGATCAACCCCTACAAGCCGACCACACCGGGGTTGACGAAACAGATAGGGGCACCCCCCCGCCGCGGATTGCCAACAGCATCCCGCGGCGGGGGGGGCACCCTCTCCGCCGTCACTACTCCGGTGCGCCGCCGAAGCGCTCCTTGTACGACTCCAGGTCCTCGTCCGTGATCTTGGCGAAGAGGACCGGGGGGACCGTGAAGGGGGTGCCCGCCGGGACGGAGGACAGCGCCTTCGCGTCGTCCGCCGTGACCCACACCGCCGTGTCGTCCGTCAGCGCGAACGCCGAACGCATCGCGCGGGAGGACGCGGGGATGAGGGGCTCCGAGACCACCGAGTAGAGGTGGATCAGGTTCATCGCCGTGCGCAGGGTCAGGGCCGCGCCGTCGGGGTTGGTCTTGATCTCCAGCCAGGGGGCCTTCTCCTCCAGGTAGGAGTTGCCGGCCGACCACAGGGCGCGCAGCGCCGCCGCGGCCTTGCGGAACTGGAGGGCCTCCATCTGGGTCTCGTACTCGGCCAGGAGACTCGCGATCTCCTCGCCGAGCCTCGCCTCCGCCTCGCCCGCTTCGGCGCCCGCCGGGACCTCCTCGCCGAAGCGCTTCTTGGAGAAGGACAGGACACGGTTGACGAAGTTGCCGAGGGTGTCGGCCAGGTCCTTGTTCACCGTGGCGGTGAAGTGCTCCCAGGTGAAGGACGAGTCGTCCGACTCGGGGGCGTTGGCGATCAGGAAGTAGCGCCAGTAGTCAGCGGGCAGGATGTCCAGCGCGTGGTCGGTGAAGACGCCGCGCTTCTGGGACGTGGAGAATTTTCCGCCGTAGTACGTCAGCCAGTTGAAGGCCTTGACGTAGTCGACCTTCTTCCACGGCTCGCGCACGCCCAGCTCGGTGGCCGGGAACATGACGGTGTGGAAGGGCACGTTGTCCTTCGCCATGAACTCCGTGTAGCGGACGGTGTCATCCGCTTCGTACCACCACGACTTCCAGTCCCGGTTCTCCGGGTCTGTGTCTCGCGCGGCGGCTGCCCACTCCTTCGTCGCGCCGATGTACTCGATCGGGGCGTCGAACCAGACGTAGAAGACCTTGCCCTCCGCCGCCAGCTCCGGCCAGGTGTCGGCCGGGACCGGCACGCCCCAGTCCAGGTCACGGGTGATCGCCCGGTCGTGCAGGCCCTCGGTCAGCCACTTGCGGGCGATGGAGGAGGCGAGCTGCGGCCACTCGTGCTCGTGGCCCGCCACCCACTCCGAGACCTCGCTCTGCAGCTTCGACTGAAGGAGGAAGAGGTGCTTCGTCTCCCGGACCTCCAGGTCCGTCGAGCCGGAGATCGCCGAACGCGGGTTGATCAGGTCGGTCGGGTCCAGGACGCGGGTGCAGTTCTCGCACTGGTCGCCGCGTGCCTTGTCGTAGCCGCAGTGCGGGCAGGTGCCCTCGACATAGCGGTCCGGGAGGAAGCGGCCGTCGGTAGGGGAGTAGACCTGGCGGATGGCACGCTCTTCGATGAAGCCGTTCTCGTTCAGGCGGCGCGCGAAGTGCTGGGTGATCTCTCGGTTCTCCGGGCTGGAGCTGCGGCCGAAGTAGTCGAAGGCCAGCTCGAAACCGTCGTACACGGCCTTCTGCGCGTCGTGCGCCTGCGCACAGAACTCGTCGACGGGGATGCCCCGCTCCTTCGCCGCCAGCTCGGCCGGGGTGCCGTGCTCGTCCGTCGCGCAGATGTAGAGGACGTCGTGGCCGCGCTGGCGGAGGTAGCGGGAGTACACGTCCGCCGGGAGCATGGACCCCACCATGTTGCCCAGGTGCTTGATCCCGTTGATGTACGGAAGGGCGCTGGTGATGAGGTGTCGAGCCATCGCGGGCTGCTCCCAAGTCGCTACGTGGGGTGACGATCGTCGGTTCAGGTCGTGTCGCCGGTCGTCTTACGAACCTTGAAATCGTAGCCGACATGGGTGGGCCGCCCGCTTCCCCTTTTCAAGGGGTGGGAAACGGGCGGCCGGGTGGTGGGTGTCGGTCGGTCGCTGGGGGTTATGGGCGCCAGTTCGCCAGTACGCCCTCGTAGACCTCCGCGTCGGTCAGCTCGCGGGGGGTGGGGCCCGCGTGGAAGAAGGCCGTGTTGTCGGTCTTCAGTTTGCGGAGGTAGTCGAAGGCCTTGTTGTCGTGCTCGCCGAACGCGACGAAGGAGAAGAAGACGGTGGGGTGGTTCGCCGCCGCGTCCGTGAGGGACTGGGTGGCGGGGGTCTTGGCGTCCGGGGCGCCGTCCGTCTGGAAGATCACCAGGGCCGGGGCCGTGGGGTCGTCCGACTTCTCGTGCTGCGTGATCACTTCCTGTACGGCGATGTGGTAGCTCGTACGGCCCATGCGGCCGAGGGCGGCGTGGAGGTCGTCGATCTTGTTCTCGTGCTCGGGGAGGGTGAGCTCGCCGGTGCCGTCCAGTTCCGTGGAGAAGAAGACGACGTGGACGGTCGACTCCGGGTCCAGGTGGGCGGCGAGGGCGAGGGCCTGCTCGCCGAGGGCCTGGGCGGAGCCGTCCTTGTAGTACGGGCGCATGGACGCGGAGCGGTCGAGAACGAGGTAGACCTTGGCACGGGTGCCGGTGAGGTCCCGGTTCTTGAGCGCGGTACCGGCTTCGTCGTATGCGGTGGCGAGGTCGGGGGCGTGGGACTTGACGTGGGTGAGGGGTACGGCGGGCTGGGCGTCTGCGGCGTCCGCGGCGACCGGCTCGGGGGTTTCCTCGACGGCGGGCTCGGGAGCCTCTTCGGGGGCGGGTTCCGGCGTGGGCTCGGGCTCGGCGGCGACCGTTTCCACGGGGGCGACCTCTGCGGCGACCGGCTCAGGGGTTTCCTCGACGGTGGGCGCGGAGGTCTCTTCGGCCACGGGGGCGGGGGCCTCTTCGGCAACCGGCTCCGGGGTCTCCTCGGCGGCGGGTTCCGGCGTGGGCTCGGGCTCGGCGGCGACAGGCTCCTCGGCCTTCGGCTCCGACTCCGGCTCCGGCTCAGTGACCTCGGGCTCCGGCTCCGGCTCAGTGACCTCGGGCTCCGGCTCGGAGATCTCCGGGACCTCGGCGACCGGCTCGGACTCGACGACGGGCTCGGCTTCGACCACAGGCTCCGGCGCGGGCGCCTCCACCACAGCCTCGGCCGCAATTTCCGTCTCAACCGCAACCTCGGTCTCAACCGCAACCGCAACCTCGGCCTCAGCCACCGGCTCAGGTTCAGCCACCGGCTCAGCCTCGGCGACCGGCTCGGGCTCGGCTTCGACCTCGGGCTCGGGCTCCGGTGCGGGCGCGGGCGCCTCCACCACAGCCTCGACCGCGGCCGGAATCTCGGGCTCGGCCACAACCTCAGGCTCAACCTCAGCCACAGCCTCGGGCTCGGCCACAACCTCAGCCACAACCTCGGACTCGGCCACAACCTCAGGCTCAGCCTTGGCCGCTACCTCGGGTTCAGCCGCCGGTTCAGCCTCAGCCGCCGGCTCGGTCTCGGTCGTCGGCTCGGGGGCCGGAGTCGTCTCCTTCTCCTCTTCCTTCCGCTCTTCCTTCTCTTCATCCACCGGCTCCGCCGGCTTCGGCACCGTTACGTTGTCGAATGCCGCCGACACCAGCTCGTCCACGACGGACGACTTGGGCTCCGGCTTCGGGGCCGGCTCCGGCTCGGACGAAGGTGCGGGGATCTTCGGCTGCACCTCCGGAGGAACCCGCTCGGTCGCCGGGGCCGGGACCGTGGGGGCCGAAGCCTCCGTCGGCGAGGTCTCCGCGTCGGCGTCACGCCCCTTGCGTGAGCGGCCGAACGCGTTCCGCAGGAGAGTGATAATGCCCATGTGCGCAACCCTTCGCATGAGTTGTAGCCCGTCAATCCCTGGCCAGGACGGACACGTAAGGTTAGCGGCCGCCGTCGGCGATCTTGGGCAGGGTCGGGTACCGACAGGTAGCGGTGTCAAGAGCGTTATCAAGTCCCCTGCGTATTGAGTGGGTTCGCTCTCCGTTCATTCGGGTGAAGCGTCCTTGTACCCATGTCCCCCTAGCGTCACGCTCACACCATGGGTTCGTATGGGGAGAGTAAAGTGCGGCTGCTGCCGTTGATCGGAACGCCCGGCTCGCATTCCGGCGGGCGGTCCCCCTTGGCCTGTAGGTTCCGCTGTGGTGACGCCTGCTTCCACGAGGTGCCCAACACCAGCGACAACCCGTACGTCGGTGACGTCATCGCCGGTGCCCCGCAGGCCCAGGCGGCCGAGGCTGCCGGGGCCGCCGACGCGAGCGCCACGGCCCACGCGGCCCATACGACCGACAAGGCCGGGCGCGGTCTCCGCTTCAGCCCCGTCGCGTCCAACACCGCCGACGCCGTCACCGTCCCCGACGGATAGGGCCAGAACGTCGTCATCCGTTGGGGTGAACCCATCCTCCGCAGTGGTCTCAGTGCGGCGACGCGATGGCGCGGGCCGCCGCGACCTCCTGCCGGAGCGGCTCGAGCACACTGCCCGCCGGCCCGGTGAGATCCGTACGGACCGCGACGAGGACGTCCGTCTCGCGCAAGCCCTCCGACAACTCCCGTAGCTGGAGGGCGACATGGGTGACCTCCGCCGGGGAAGGTCGCTGGGCCCCGTGCCGGATCCGTACCCCGGCCGCGGTGGTCGCGTCCACGATCCGTTCGACGGCGACGACGAGCGGCAGCCAGGCGGCGGCGCGCCGGCCGTTCGGCGGCGGTTCGCTCAGCGCGCGCTGGAACTCCGTACGGATGGCGGAAAGATCGCGGTAGAGGCGGCGCCGCATGCGGGCGCGGGCGGCGGGGTCGGCGTCCGCCCGGAAGGCGTACTCCACATAGCGGGCGGTGTCCGCGACCGCGTCCGCGAGGCGGTCGCCGACCCGGGTGTGCCAGCTCTCCGGCCACAGCAGATAACCGGCGACGAGGGCGATCGCGCAGCCCATGAGGGAGTCCACCAGGCGCGGTACGAGCAGGGCCGTGCCCAGGTGGTTGAGGACGTCGGAGAGGAGGAGGATCACCGGGGTGACGGCGGCGGTCTGGTAGCCGTAGCCGCGCGGGCTGAGGACGGGGATGAGCGGGGCGAGGACGAACAGGACCGCTACGTCCCACCAGCCGAGCGGCACCGCGGCGAGGACGACGGCCGCGACGACGAGCCCGGCCACCGTGCCGAGCGCGCGCAGCAGCGCCCGGGAGAAGACCGACCCGAAGTCGGGCTTCATGACGAAGGTGATGGTGAGGGCGACCCAGTACGAGCGCGGCACCGGGACGAGCGAGACCAGGGCCTGGGCGAGGCCGATGCAGATGGCGAGGCGCAGTCCGTAGCGCCAGGAGGCGGCGGACAGGACGACGTTGCGGGCACCGCGCGCGGCGCGGACGCGGAGGGCGGCGGGCCTGCCGAGGCGGTCGTCGACGTTGTGGAGGGCCGCTTGGCCGGCGGACCGGTCGCTGACCACGTCGGCGGCGTGGCGCAGGGCGTGGTTGACGGCGCGCGCGGTCTCGTTGGTCGGGACCGGGAGACTGAGCCCTATCGGGCCGGTGTAGCCGGTCTCGATGGCGTCGGCGAGGTGGCGTACGGCGGTGGGGACCTCGGGTGACAGGGGTTCGCCGAACTGGTGCGCGGCCGGGGCGGCTTCGATGACGGGCGTGATGGCGTTGAGCTCGGCGAGCAGCCGGGCGAGCTCGGGGCTGCGGCCGTGCTGGAAGGCGCGCCGGGCGAGGGCGAGGTCGTAGGACTGGTTGAGGGACTGGGTGACGGCGTAGCGGACGTCGACGTACCTCTCGGTGCCGCTCGCGGCGAGCAGGTCGGCGACGGTCCGGTAGGTGTGGGCGACGGCGGCCCGCTCCGGGACGCCCGAGCGCAGCGGCCAGGCGAGCAGGGCGAGGGCCAGCACGAGGAGGCCGCCGCCGGACATCAGCAGGGGTGCGAGCCACCAGGCGCCGGGCAGGGGCAGTCCGGCGCCGATGGAGCAGTTGAGGAGCAGCAGCAGTCCGGATACGGAGGCCACGGCGCCGATCGTCGAGATCATCCCGGAGATCAGCGCGACGCCGGTGACGGCGCCGACGGCGACCCAGCCGTGGCCGTAGGCGAGCGAGCCGATGGTGACGCCGACCGCGCCGAAGAGCTGGGGGACGGCGATGTTGAAGATGCGCATGCGGTACGCGTCCGCGGTGTCGCCGATGACGCCCGACAGGGCGCCCATGGAGGCGAGGGCGCCGTATGCGGGCCTGCCCGCCGCGAGGCCGATCGCGAGCGGCAGGGCCATGGCGATCGCGGCGCGGGCGGCGGCGGCCCAGGGGACGGGGGCGTGCTGCGGCCGAAGGTTCCTGACCAGCCAGTCGGGAGGGGCGAGAACGCTGGGCAACTGGCGGGACATGCCCCCATTATGACCGCGTCATACTCGCACTCCCGGGCTCATGTGCGCTGGTGGAGGGCGATGTGGAGGGTGATGTCGACGACGAGGGCGCGGTGGTCGCTGCCGGTGATGCCACGCGGCCGCCGCAGTCTCCACGTCCCGGCCCGCCTTCCACTCGTCCGCGTGGGGTGCCCGAATCCTCCCTCAAAGACGGGGTGGTGTGGCGGAGGGTTGCCCTCTAGAGGTCGGTGAAAGGGGGAATGACCCGGGTGATGGCGATGAGGCGGAGGCGGGGGACGGGCAGGGCGTAGAACCAGCCGTCGGCCAGCAGCGGCACGCGGCGCAGGCCGCCGGGAACGCCTCGCCGTGGGCCTTCGCCGATGTCCGTGACATCGACGCCGACTTCGGCCAGGGCGACCATCTCGCCGGCGAGGCGCTCGACCTCGAGCACGACATGCTCGGGCAGGCCGGACACGACGTGGTGGGCGTCCGGGTCGTACTCCCAGCGCCACTGATCCTGGTCGCTCACGCGGCGCCCTGCTGCCGGTCGAGGCCCGCTTCGACGCTTGCCACGTCGAGGATGCGCCCGATCTCGGCGGCGATGGTGCGTGCCTGGTCGAGGTCCTCGGTGTCCGCGGCGCGGGCTTCGAGCCGGTGCAGTCGGGCTGCCCGTTCCGGGTAACGCTCTATGGCGACGTACACCGCCCACTGGCCGACGAAGCGTCGCATGGGCGACGCGCTCACCTGATCGCGTGCCTGCTGCAGCGCTGCCGCCCGCTCGGCGTCGAAGGTGGGCAGTGCGTCGGGGGCGATCACGGCCAGTGCCGCGCGCAACTCCTCCGGAGTGCTCGCGGGCTGTGCGATGCGCGGGCGGCCGGAGGCCGGGGGCTGGCCGGGCTGCGTGCTCATCGCGGTCTCCTGAGGCGTCGTCGTTGCTTCGCTGTGCTCCACCGTACGGGCTGCGGGCGACGTCCCGCACGCCCTCGACCGGGCTTGACCCTTTCGAGTGCCTCGGGCCGTGATCCGGGATCCGGGATCACGGCACGGGCGGCACCCGACCCGCCGTCACGTGGGGGACCCGGGTCATTCCTCCAGCCGTTTCAGGAAGTCCGCCAGTGCCCCGTTGAACTCCTCCGGCCGCTCCAGATTCGGCAGGTGGGCCGCCGAGTCGATCACCCGCAGGGTCGAGTCGGGCAGGGCCGCGTGCATCGCCTCCGCGTCCGAGACCGGGGTGTACTCGTCGTCGGCGCCCACGACGACGAGGGCCGGGACGGTGACCCGGGTCAGCAGCTCGCGGTAGTCGGGGCGCTGCGCCCGCCCCCGCAGGGCCGCCGCCGCGCCCTTTGGCGGTGTGGCGGTCATCATGCGGTGCACATGCGCCGCGACCTGCGCGTCCGCGTACGGCGCGACCATCTTGTACAGCACCTCGTCGGCGTAGCCGAGCATTCCCTCGCGCATGAGCCGGTCCGCCATCTCGCCGCGCGCCTTTTGGCCCTGCGGCGTCTCGGCCGCCGGGAACGTGTCGGCCAGCACCAGCCCCCGGATGCGCTCCGGGAACTGCCGGTAGCACTCCATCGCGATCTGGCCGCCCATGGAGAGTCCGCAGAGGATGAACCGGTCCACCCCGAGGTCGTCCAGCAGTGCCGCGATGTCCTCGGCGAAGGTGGCGAGCGGGGTGAGGCCGGGGACGACCGGAGACGCGCCGTAACCGCGCAGGTCCGGGGCGATCACCCGGCGCCCCGACGAGAACGCGGTGATCTGCGGGGCCCACATCGTGTGGTCGAACGGGTGGCCGTGGATCAGGACGAGAGGGAGCGCCGCGGAAACGGCGGCGCCCCCTTTGTCCTCGTACGCGAGGAAGGGTGCCATGGCCACGACCCTAGGTCCGCCCAACTCCTCGGTGCAATAAGATCTTTGCCCTCGGTGCAATCCGAACCGGAAGACAGGGGGAACGGTTCACGTGGTGGAGGACTACCGGCGCATCGCCGACCAGCTCGCCGACGACATCGCCGCCGGACGGCTCACGCCCGGCGAGCGGCTGCCCCCGCAGCGGGTGTTCGCCCGGCGGCGCGGGATCGCCGGGTCCACGGCCGGGCGGGTCTACGCCGAACTGGTGCGCCGAGGGCTGGTGGTCGGCGAGGTGGGGCGTGGCACGTTCGTGCGGGCCGCCGCCCCGGTCCCCTCGGGGCGCGCCCTCGCCGAGCCGTCCCCCGGGTTCCCGGCCTCGCCCGGACCGGGGGGAACCCCGGCCACCGCACCCGTCAACCTTGAGCTCAACTACCCTTCCGTGCCCGGCCAGGCGGAGCTGCTCGCCCCCGCCCTCGCCCCGCTCCTGCGCCCCGACGTCCTCACCGAGTCCCTGCGCACGGCTCCCGCCACGGGTACGGCCGCCGCCCGCGAGGCCGCCGCCGCGCTCCTCGCCACCCCGGGCTGGCGCCCCGACCCGTCCCGGCTGGCCTTCGCCGGCAACGCCCGCCAGGCCATCGCCGCCGCGCTCGCCTCCCTCGTCCGGCCGGGCGGCCGCGTCGGCGTCGAGGCGCTGACGTACCCCCTGGTCAAGGAGATCGCCGCCCGGCTGGGCATCACCCTGGTCCCGCTCGCCATGGACGGCGAGGGCCTGCGCCCGGACGCCCTCGTCGCGGCCCATCGTTCGGCGTCCCTGTCCGCCGTGTACGTCCAGCCGACCCTGCACAACCCGACGTCGGTGACGATGGGGGACGCGCGCCGCAGGCAACTGGCGGCAGTGGTACGGGACATGGACGTCGCCCTCGTCGAGGACCGCATCTGGTCCTTCCTCTGCGGCGGTCACGACCCCCTCGCCGCCTACGCCCCCGAGCGCACCTACCTCGTCGACAGCCTCTCCAAGCGCGCCGCGCCCGGGCTCACCGTCGGCTTTCTGGTCGTGCCGGAGGGGCGGGTCGAGGGTGTGGCGGCGGCCCTGCGCTCCGGAGCGTGGACCGCGGGGCGGTTCGCGCTGGAGGCCGCGGTGCGCTGGATCGGCGACGGGACGGTCGAACGGCTCGTCGCCGCCAAGCGCGTGGACGCGGCGGCCCGGCAGCGGCTCGTCGCCGAGCACCTCGCCGGGTTCTCCGTACGGGCCGATCCGCGCGCGTACTACGCCTGGTGGGAACTGCCCGCGCCCTGGCGGGCGGACACGTTCACGGCGGCGGCAGCGGCGCGCGGGATCGCGGTGACCCCGGGCTCGGCCTTCTCGACCGCCCCGGCCTCCTCGGCGGGCGCCCCGGACGCCGTCAGGCTCGGACTCGCGTCGGCTTCTCCGCCGGAGCTTGCCCGGGCGCTCGGGACGCTCGCCGACGTCGCGCGTACGCGGTGGTGAGCAGGGCGATCAGCGCCACCGTGACGCCGAGGGCGAGCAGCGCCCAGGAGACCAGACGGAGGGTGCCCGTGAGGGCGTCGTAGACCGCGCCCACCGCCGTGGGGGACACGTCGGGCGGCAGGTCGGCGAGGGTGAGCCGGCGGCCGAGGGCGACCGCGGCGCCCAGCAGCGCGGCGCCCGTCGCGGTGCCGAGCCCGGTGGCCAGCACCGCCCGTCTGCGGCACACCGCGACGAGGATGCCCGCGACGGCGAGGACGGCCGCCGCGACCGGCAGCCAGAAACCGGCGACTTCAAGCACGGGGAACCCCTTCCGGAGCTCGGCCAGATCCTCCGACGGCAGCACCGTGATCTCGGTGTGCGCGACGGGGATGCGGTTCGCCAACGGCATGTGGTCATAGGCGAGTCGACGATTGACCTGCTCGGTGACCGGCGCGAGGTCGATCGTCACGGCGCCGTCGCGGTCGCTGCGCAGCGCTCGCATCACGGCGTCGTGCGCGGCCCGGTTCGCCGCCTGCCAGGCCGTGCGGAACGCCGGTGTCCGGGTGAACGAGCGTGCCGCGTCCCGCACGAAGTGGTGCACCTGCCCCTGGAGCGGCGCCCGCACGTGGACTTCGCGCAGGATCCCCTCCGTGACGGCCCCGGCGATCGCCTCCCGGACGTCGGTGTCGGCGGCGAGCGGCTCCATCGCGGCCTCGTAGCGCCCGCTGTCGCCGATCCCGTACATCGCCCAGGTCGACAGCGCGCCGAGCGGCGCGAGCAGACAGGCGAGCAGGATCAGGACGGCCGACAGGGCGCCGCGGACACGAGGGGACACCCCACCAGGCAAGGCCGCGCGGGCGCCGGGCGCGAGCGGTGTGACGGCATATGGGCGCACACGACAGCCGAACGAGACCCTCCGAACGACGGTACAGAGCTCCCCATCGACCGTACGGCGACCGTACGGAACTCTCCATCGACCCTACGGAGCCCAGTGATCCCACGGCCGACGCCCCCTCAGGTGGAGGGTTCACCCGAACGGGTGTTTCCTGGTTCTGGGGAGAAGGAGGCTCCTGGGACTTGATCCCAGGGGGTAGGTGAGTGAGGGAGGTGCACGAGGCCCCGGCAGGCTGCCGGGGCCTCGTGCACCAGGTGCCGTTCCGTCAGCGTGCCGTTCCGTCAGCTCACCGGATGGCCCGCCGCGTCCTCGTGCGTGTAGTAGCGGTAGAAGCTCGCCGCGAACACGACGACCGCGACCCCCAGCGCAATGAACGTGGACCGCAGCACGCTCTCACCGGTCAGGCTGTAGAGGAACCCGAACGCGATGCCCGCGAAAGCGCTCCACACCAGCGCGTGCAGCTCACGCCTCATCACCGGCGCGAGCATGCGGACCCCGATGTAGGCGGCCGCGAACACGATCGCGCACACGAACCCGAACAGGACGTTCCAGCCCGTGATCGGTCCGGCGTCGCGCAGGTTGGCCGCCGCCCAGTACCCGTACAGGAGCCCGCCGGCGACGGGTACCGCCCACTTCGCGATGGCGTGGGTGCGCTCGTCGAAGACGTCGGGTGTGCGGTGTGTCCTCGCCGCCCATGTCGATCCGGCGATTCCCGCTGTTCCCGCCGTACGTCGTGTCACCGCTGTACGTTCCGTCACCGCTGTACGTCGTGCCCCTGACGTCGATGAGGCAGGTGCCGCGTGAGCCATGGGAGCACTCCTCTCTCCTCGCTTCTGCCTTCCAGGTCACACCCCGTCCGGGCGGCTGGCAAGTCGGGATGCGGGGGCTGTGACCCCGTGTTTCGCTGAGTTCCATGAAGCTCGTACTCTTTGGCGCCACCGGCATGGTAGGCAGCCGTATCGCCACCGAAGCGTTGGCGCGCGGGCACCAGGTCCTGGCCGTGAGCCGGTCCGGTCAGTCCCCGATCCCCGGGATCACCACGACCGCCGCGGACGCCTCGGACCCGGTGAAGGTGGCCGAGGTGGCGGCGGGCGCGGACGCGGTGGCGTCGGCGTGCGTGCCCCCGAGAGGCGGTTCGGATCCCCGCGGGCCCTTCCTCGCGATCAACGCGTCGCTGGTGGAGGGGGTGCGGGCCGCGGGTGTGGAGCGGCTGGTGGTCGTCGGCGGCGCGGGCAGCCTGGAGGTCGCGCCCGGACAGGCATACGTCGACCAGCCCGGCTTCCCCGAGGCCTACCTCCTCGAGGCGCTCGCCCACCGCGACGCCCTCGCCTTCTACCGCACCGTCGACGACCTCGACTGGACCTATGTGTCGCCCGCCGCCGAGATCGCCCCCGGCACCCGCACCGGCCACTTCCGGATCGGCGGCGACCTGATGCTCACCGACGGCCACGGCGACAGCCGGATCAGCGCCGAGGACTACGCGATCGCCTTCGTCGACGAGCTGGAGAGGCCCGCCCACCCGCGCGCCCGGATGTCGGTGGCGTACTGACAGGAAGGGGCGGTACGGCGACGTGGGCGCCCTGCGACGCATCAGAGGCCTGTCGCCGCGGCTCGGCCCGCTGCCCCCGGAGGGGCGCGACGACCCCGTCCAGCGGCAGAGGTTGCTGCGGCTGCGCGGCTGCAGCGTCGCCTGGGTGCCGCCGCTGATCCTGCTCATCGGCATCGCCGTGGCGGACTGGAACACCTCCGGCGAGTTCCGGATCATCTCCTGGATCGTCCTCGTCCCGGCCATCGCGGCGGCGATCTGCGGGGTGTGGGCCACGGCGGCCTTCGGGTGTCTCTCGCTCCTCACCTACATCGCGGTGGACGATTCCTGGCAGCACCAGTACCAGACCGGGCTGCCCGACTTCATCCTCATCAGCGTGGGCGGCGTCCTCGCGATCCTGGCGTGTGTGGTCCGGGTCCGCGGCGAGCGGCGCATGCTGCACATGATGGATGTCGCCGAGACCACCCGGCGCGCGGTGCTGCGCCCGCTGCCGCCGGGCTGGGGCGGCCTGGAGCACGCGGCCGTCTATCTCGCCGCCGACAGCGAGGCCCGGGTCGGCGGTGACTTCTTCGACATCCAGCCGGGCCCCTGCGGCACCCGGCTGCTCCTCGGCGATGTGCAGGGCAAGGGGCTGGGCGCGGTGGAGACGGCGGCCGCGCTGCTCGGCACGTTCCGTGAGGCGGCGTACCACGAACCCGTCCTGCGCACCGTCGCCGACCGCCTGGAGGTGCGGATGCTCCGGCAGATCCGCTATCGCACGGCGGTGGGCCGCGACGACCGTGACCGCTTCGCCACCGGCATCCTGGTCGGCTTCCCCGACGACGGCCGGGGCACCGTGGAGGTCGTCAACTTCGGCCATGAGCCGCCGCTGGTGGTCACGCCCGACGGCGTACGGTCCCTGCCGCCGGGCGACTGGCTCCCGCTGGGCCTGGCCGAGCTGACCACCGAGCGGCCTCTGGTCCTGACGGTTCCGCTGGTCCCCGGCGAGACCCTGCTCATGGTCACGGACGGGGTGACCGAGGCCCGCGACGCCGACGGCGTGTTCTTCCCGCTCGCCGACCGGGTGGCCCAGGCCCTCACCGAGGACCCGGGCGCCGCCGTGCCGGCCCGCCTCGTCGAACTCGTCCGCGACGGCACGCTGCGGCACTGCGGGGGTCACCTGGCCGACGACACGACGATCTTCGCGGTACGACGGCGGGGGGTCCCGGACTCGGGGGTCCCGGAGGTCACGGGCGAGGTCACGGGCGGGGTCACGGGCGGGTTCACGGGCGAGGTCGCGGGCGATGGCGCAGGTGGGGGCACCGGCGGGGGCACAACCCAGCCATAGGAGGGCGTTTGCCCAGCTGCCGTCCCCCCTTCGCAGGCGCAGCGGTTACGGTGCTGGCGTACGTGATCGATGGGGAGGGAGGGAACCATGCCCGGAACCGTGCTGCTGCTGGCGGCCTCGCCGGTGGGCAAGGGGTGTCTGGTGGACGCGGCCTCCGTGCTCCCCGTACTCGCGGCCGTGTCCCCCGCGGTGCTGTCCGGCACGGACACCGCGAACGTGGTGGAACTGGCCGACCCGTTGGAGCCGCAGGCGGTCCTGACCCGGCTGCGCGCGGCGGCGGCGGCCCCCGGCCCGCTGACGATGTTCGTGACGGGCCAGCTCCAACTGGACCGCCGCCAGCGCCTGCCCCATCTCGCGCTGGCCCGCACCACCCCGGCGACTGTCCGTTACACGGCGTTCCCCTGGCACTGGATATCCGAGGAACTCCGGCTGCGCCCACCGGGTACGACGACCCTGCTGGTCGACCTGCACGCCGACGCGGAGACCTGGGAGCACCTCGCGACGAGCCCCCTCACCGTGGGTGCGGGTGCCGGCCTGTACGGGCGGATCGTGCCGCCGCCGCCCCGGCGGACGGTGGCGGCACCGGCGTACATGAAGGCCGTCGCCACGATCCTGCGCAGTGGCCACCGGCCCGAACTCCCCGTGCTGCATCAGCAGGCGCTGGCCCGCGCCGAGTCCGAGAGCGGAACGTCGGGTCGGCCGGGTCGGCCGGGGATCGTGCTGGCGGCAAAAGCGCGGCTGCCTGTGGTTCCGGATCCGCATGCCGCGATCACCGCCGCCGCGCAGGCGGGCCGGCACGCCGAGGCCGTGGCGCTGGCCGAGCGGTGGCAACAGGAGGCGGTCCGCACCTGGGGTGCCGCCTCCGAGGAGGCCCTGCACTGGGCGGAGGTCCGCGCGGACCTGGCGATGCTCGCGGGCGACGCGGTCGGCAGCTGCCGGACCTGGCTGGCGATCGCCGCACACCGGCTGGACGCCGGGCAGTCCCCCGACGCCCCGGCCGTGGAGTCGGCCGTCGACCGGGCCCACCACCAGTGGGGCCGGATCGACGACCCGGCGCGGGCGCGCGAACTCGGGCCCGCGCTCGCCGAGTTGCGGCTGCGGGTGCCGGGGCGCCGACGGGGCGCGCTGGACCACGTACAGCGTCAGCTCAGCCGACTCCAGACGCAGGTGTGACACACGAAGGCCCGCCTCCCCTCGGGGAAGCGGGCTCTTACGCCGTGGTGTGCGTCAGCCGGTGAAGATGAGTGGGCAAAGGTCAAGTCGTGCCACTGGCAACAGGACGGCGGGACTACCTCAAGCAGGCGCACGTCCAGGACACCGACCTGAGCAAGGGGATCGCCTGGTGGCAGCTGCGGGACCTCACCGACGCCGTCGAGGCGCCGGGCCGGCCGCGGCCGAAAGGATACGAGAAGGGCTGGACCACCCAGCTCGGCCCGTACGAGGGCCGCACGGTCAACGGGGTCGAGGCGTTCCTGTCCGCCACGGACGGCATCGGCCTCACCGACGAGGGCGGCCGCTACACCGCCACCGTCCAGCAGCTGACGGACGGCCTCGCGGAACTGCGCGCCCGCACCCAGGGCCCGTACACGCTCGGGGACGCGGTCCGTTCCGACGAGGCCGAGTCGCTCACCGACTTCGCCGACGGCCGCACGGCGTTCCTGCGCCACTGGCCGTACGCCTACCGCACCCTGCACCAGTCGCTGAGCGACGCGCAGTTGGGCGTCGCCCCGCTGCCCGGCCGGGCGGTGCTCGGCGGTCAGAACCTCGCGCTGGCCGGATCATCCCAACGGGCCGACAAGGCAAGGGAGTTGATACGGTTCCTCACCAACAAGGAGAGCGAACGCTGTCTGCTCGACGCGGGGTTCGCGGCCACCCGGGAGTCCGCGTACACGGCCGACGACGTGACGTGCGGCGCGGCGAGGACACCAGGAGCCGCCTCCCCCTCGGCCTCGCCCTCCGGCGAGAGCGCCGACCATATGCCGCGCGACGACCACGGGCGTCCCGAGTACGCCCGTACGATCCTGCTCCCCGCGCTCCGGCGCGCCGTCCAGCGCCCCCGCACCCCGTTCTACGGTGCCTTCACCCAGACCTTCGCCACCGAGCTGGGCAGGCTGTTCAGCGACGACCCGCCGGGCGACGCGGAGTTGGCCGCCGATCTGGACAACGAGCTCAGGAAGGTTCTTCCGGACTGACGAGGTAGGAGAGCGCCCCCGACACCAGTGTCCGCACGCCCGGCGCGACCGTGGACAGGTCGGGTGCGAAGTGCGGGCTGTGGTTGCTGGGCACGGCCGCGAACTTCTCCATGAGGTCGCTGCCCGGGGCCGCGTCCCACACGTCGGCCGGGGTACTGGTCACGAACCAGTAGGAGTACGGGATCTTCCCGTCCGCCAGCCGCGGGAAGTCCTCGCTGCCCATGGCCGGGCCGGGGTCGAGGATCGTCCCGGCGCCGAAGACCTCGCCGTGCACGGCCGCGACGCGGCGGTCGGTCTCCGCGTCGTTGACGGTGACCGGGAAGCTGCTGCCGACGACGACGTCGGGCTCGCGCGGGCAGTCGGCGGCCAGGCACTCGCCCGCCGCGATCCGCCGGATCGCCGCGATCATCCGCTCGCGGACCTCGTCCGACTGCGTACGGAGGTTGAGGGCGATCCGGGCCTCGGAGGGGATGATGTTGTGCCGGGTGCCCGCCTCGATCCTCCCCACGGTCAGCACGGCCGACTCGCGCGCCGCGATCTCCCGGCTGACGACGGTCTGCAACCGGGTCACGAGGTACGCGGCGGTGACGACCGGATCGACGGTCGACTCCGGGCGCGAACCGTGTCCGCCCCGTCCGTGCACGACGATGTCGACGTCGGTGGAGGCGGACATGATCAGTCCGGGCGAGTGGGCGTAGAGCCCGGCCGGTCCGGGGGCCGCGTGCTGGGCGAGCAGCACGTCCGGCCGCGGGAACCGCTCGTACAGCCCGTCCGCCACCATCCCCGCCGCGCCCTCGCCGGTCTCCTCGGCGGGTTGCCCGAGCACGAGGAGCGTGCCGGACCAGGTGTCGCGCCCGGCGGCGAGCGCGTGGGCCGCGCCCGCCAGCCAGGTGACGTGCAGATCGTGCCCGCAGGCGTGCATCACGCCGGGCGCTTCGGAGGCGTACGGCAGTCCGGTCTCCTCCCGCACCGGCAGCGCGTCCATGTCGGCGCGGAGGAGGACGGTGGGGCCGTCGCCGTTGCGCAGCACCCCCACGACTCCGGTGCCGCCGACGCCCTCGGCCGTCTCGTACCCGGCCTTTCTCAGCCGTTCGGCGAGTGCGGCGGCCGTCCGGTGTTCCCGCGTCGACAGCTCGGGGTGCCGGTGCAGGTCCCGGTAGAAGTCCTCCAGGGCGGGGACCGGGAGGTCGGCGGTGAGATCCAGCGCGGTGCGTGCGGCGGGAGAGGTCACGGGCTCAGGGTATGCGCGCGCGGTCACCGGTGGGACGGCTCGACATGACACTCGAACCAGACCGTCTTGCCGCGCCCCGGCAGCGGATACCACCCCCACCGGTCGGTGACCGCGTCCACGATCCTCAGCCCCCGCCCGCCCTCGCCGAGTTCGTTGTCCACAGCTGTGGACAACGGTGGCCGGGGGCAGGAGTCGGTCACCTCCACCCGGAGCCCCTCCGGCCGCCACAGCATCAGCAGCGCGGCGCGACGGTCGGGCACATGCCGTACGACGTTGGCGACCAGCTCGGTCAACGCCAGCAGGGCGGAGTCGGTCATCTCCGTCATCTCCCAGGCGATCAGATAGGCCCGGAGGATGCGGCGCAGATGCCGCGCCGAGTGGTCACCCAGGGTGAAGTTGATGCCGTACCTGGCGTCAAGGGGGGTGCTGGGCAGGTCGGTTGCGTGATTCACGTCACCAGAGTGGAGTGATGTGGTTACGCTCGGCTACGTCCCGGAAATAACGCCGCGACGCGTCGACTTGGGGGTAGCCCGTCATGGTCAACATCCGCGACCTCGATCCCAGCGCGAGCCCGCTGGACTACTTCGGAGCGGAGCTGCGCCGCCTGCGGGAGGCGGAGGGGCTCCAGCAGAAACAGTTGGGTTCGATCGTGTTCTGTACGGGGTCGCTGATCGGACAGATCGAGACGGCGAAGAAGGTACCGACGCGGGAGTTCACCGAGCGGGTGGATGTGGCGTTGGGGACCGAGGGGGCGTTGTCGCGGCTGCTGGGCTTGGTGCTGCGGAGTCAGTTGCCGCACTGGTTCCAGCCGTATGCGGAGATGGAGGCGCGGGCGACGTACATCTCCACGTATCAAGCGCAGGTTGTGTACGGGCTTCTGCAGACGGAGGAGTACGCGCGTGCGGTGCTGGGTGTACGGAAGGAGGGGGACCTCGACGCCAGGGTGGCGGCCAGGCTGGAGCGGCAGCGGATCCTGGCGAGGGATGAACCACCGGTGGCGTGGGTGGTGTTGGACGAGGCGGTGCTGCACAGGCGGATCGGCGGCCGCGAGGTCATGCGAAACCAACTCGCCCACCTGTTGGAACTACCTCAGGACGGTTGGACGCAGGTGCAGGTGCTGCCCTTCGAAGTCGGTGAACACCATGGTCTGCCCGGGACGTTCAACCTCCTGCGCTTCCCGGACGACCCGGACATCGTCTACACCGAGGACTTCGTCCAGGGGCACATGACCGCCAACCCGACCAAACTCAAGGAAGGCTTGCTCCGTTACGATCACTTGAAGGCCGCCGCTCTCTCCGTAGGGGCCTCGGCGGAGCTGATCGCTCGTGTGATGGAGGAGCGTTATGGGCACCAGCCAGGATCTGACGACCGCGCAGTGGCGTAAGTCGTCGTACAGCTCCGACACCGGCGGCGACTGCGTTGAAGTCGCCGTCGCCCCCCTCACCCCCCACATCGCCCTCCGCGACTCCAAGAACCCCACCCTCGGCGCCCTCACAGTCACCCCGGCCGCATACACGGCCTTCGTGCAGGCGGCCGCGCGCGGCGCTCTCTGACTGGCGAAGGATGGGGCTGTATGGATGTCGTGGACGTCGAGCAGGCCTTCGAGTTGTTCAGTGCGGCGGCTCCCGAGGGCTGGCGCGTAGAACTGATCGAAGGGGAGATCTGCCTGTCGCCACCGAACAGCGGGCGGCACGGGGGGATCGTGGCGGAGCTTGTTGATCAGCTCCTGAACCATGGCAACGGGATGCGCTGTTACACGGGCATCGGCCTCAACGTCCCCGGCGCCTCGGTCACCGGTCATGCCATTCCTGACCTGGCCCTCGCCCCCAAGCGCAGCTTCTACGACGAGGAGGAGTGGCACGACCCCTCCCCGGTGCTCCTCGTCGCCGAGGTCACCTCGGCCTCGACCGCCGAACGCGACCGCGCCAAGAAGATCCGTGGCTACGCCCGCGCGGGCATCCCCGTCTACCTGCTGATCGACGGAGAGGAAGGCGAGGTGCTGGTGTACTCCGACCCGACCGGCGACGACTACACCAAGGGGCTGAAGCACAAGCTGGGCCTGGTGGTGCCCCTGCCCGCCCCCCTCGGGTTCGAGCTGGACACGGCGGAGTTGTCAACGACCCGGGAATGAATTCCCGGGCTTGCAGCTCGTGACCATCACTGGCGGTGATGGGTCCGGCCGCGTCCAGAACTCACGCGATGAGCGTGAGTTCAGGGGTCGCTGACTGGACCCCGCAGACCCACGCCATCCACCCGCGGTGGGCGATGTTGTGGGACGAGTTGCGGTCCGCGTGATCAACGAATCCGCAGGACCGGCAGGCGAACCGGGCTTGTGAGGGCCGGTTGCCGCGTTCGATGTGATGACACTGGGAGCATTCCTGGCTGGTGTACGCCGGATCCACGTACACCACCGGCACCCCGGCCTTCTTCGCCTTGTAGACGATGAAGGCGCCGAGTTGCGCGAAGGGCCAGGAGTGGAGCGTGGTGCGTTGGGGCTTTCTCAGCCGGGCCCGCTCGCGAATGCCCTTCAGGTCTTCCAGGGCTACTCCGCGACCGGTGCGTTCAGCCTCCGCCACGATCCGTTTCGAAATCTTGTGGTTGATGTCCTTGTTACGGCGGGCCTCTTTACCCGCGTACTTCCTCGCCCGCCGCCTGGCCGACTTGGTCTGCTTCTGCTGCAGCTTGCGTCGCAGCTTGCGGTCGTTCTCCCGTTTCCGGTTGATCCGGCGCCCGAAGTGGCGTTCACCGTCGCTGGTGGCGGCGATGTTCACGATGCCGAGGTCCACGCCGAGGAAGGCGACCGGGTGGGTGTTCAGCGCGGCTTCGGGCATCTCGCAGGTCGCGATCAAGTACCACTTCCCGCCTTGGTGCAGCAGGTCGGACTCGCCCTGACGGCGTTGGGCCAGGACCTCCAGCTGTTCGGCCTGTCCGGTGAAGGCGAGGTTTTTCATCCGGCCCGCCGTGGTCCAGACCGACACGGTGCGAGCCTCGTGCTGCCACGACAGCATCCGGTCGTCGTAGGGCTGGGCGGCCTCCGGGCGGAAGGCGACCGGTTTACCCGAGGCGCGGGTGTGGCGTTTCGATCCCGGCTTGCCGTACCGGCCGGCCCGCAGACTGGCCCCCAGGGTGGTGTAGGCGTCGCAGGTCTTCTTGATCGCGTGCTGGGCGGCCTGCGCCCCCAGCCCCCACCGGGCCTTGATGTCCTGGTAGGCCAGCTTTCGCAGGGCCAGGTTCTTGCGCGCCCCCTCCTCGAAGGCGACGGACGCGGCCCAGGTGGCGGCCTCGTTGCAGGCGGTCAGCGTCGCCTCAAGTGCCGCCGCCTGCTCGGGCGTCGGCAGCAGCTTGACCCGCACCACCAGCTTCATGACGCCGACCCTAACCCTCTGGGCGTACCAGCCGCCCCACCGCGTACATGCCCAACACGATCAAGCGACCGGTCGCGCACATGTACGCCTCACGCTCCTTCTCCGGCTCCGCCGGACAGCGACACGGGCACTCCGCACCCGAAGAAGAAGCCGCTGCGACGCTCCGCGTCACAGCCACGGGATGCGATTCCTCCCGGGCGTTTACGACTCCGTTGGGAAATCCGCAAACTGGCGGGTGTGATCTTGTTGTCAGGCGGCGAGTTGGAGTCGGGCGAGGTGTGAGGTGCGGGTTCCGCCGAGGGGTGTTTCGTTGAGCCAGGCGTCGAGTCTGATGATGTTGATTGCGGTGGCGGCGAAGATGTGTCCGAGGCGGGTCTTGGGCAGGCCCGTGTAGCGGGTCCGGCGGATGCGGGTGCGCCGGACTGCCTGGGAGATGGTTCCCTCCACCCCGGCGCGGACGTTGTAGCGCTGCTGCCACTGGTCGGTCAGCTGCTCGCGACGCCGGTCTTCCAGCGCTTCCTGCTGGTCTTGGGGCAGCAGGGTCAGGCTGCGGCCCCACTTGCCGTTCGCCGCCTTGGTGCACTTGTCCTGCACCGGACAGGCCGCGCAGTCCTGGGCGGTGAAGTGCACCCGTGAGACAGGAGTTCCGCTGCTCTTGCGCTGGTCGGACCAGCTGGCACTGATCTTGCCCTGGGGACAGACTGCCTTCTTGGCCTCCCAGTCGATCGTGAACGCGCTCTGCGTGTAGTGCTCGCCCTCGTAGTTCTCGTGACACGTATCCAGCCCGACCGGCCCCAGCAGCTCGATCCCATGCGCGTCGCGCGCGGCCACGATGTGCGCGGCGGTGACGTAGCCGGCATCGACGTCGTGTTCATCAGGCAGCAGTTCACGTGCGGCCAGGCCCTGGTGGACGGCTCCGGTGACCTCGGTGTCGGCGACGGTGGCGTCCGTGGTGACGACATGGGTGATCAGGTGTGGGGCATTGGGCTCGCACGTCTCGCTGAGGTGGGTCTTGTAGCCGCACCAGCCCGAGCCGCGCTTGGTCCCGTAGCGGGCGTCGGGGTCGTAGGGCGAGGAGAGCCGCCGTCTGCCCGGCGGGAGGTCTTTGCCCTCCCGCCAGCGCACCCCCTCGCCGTCGCGGTGGTACTGCTCCACCCAGGCCCGGCGCAGGACCTGGACGGCGGGGATCTCCCGTAACCAGGCAGGAGCCTGGGGTGCGTAGACGGCCTCCAGGATGGTGAAGCCGTCCCGGCCGACCTGTTCGGCCCACTCGGTGCGGACGTTGTCGCCCTTGGGGAAGCGGTAGGAGTCGATCCGGGCGCCGTAACGTTTGGCCCAGTCGGCGTTGACCATGGACGAAAGCCACGCCGGGGCGGCTGCGGCCAGTGCCTCCAGCGCCGCGCGCAGGGTCTCGCCGACGAACTCCATCCGGTTCAGCGTCCGCACCGCTGCAAGGACGTGGGTGGAGTCGGTCCGCTGCCGACCGCCTGCGCGCAACAGCCCGAGCTCGGAGCACCTGGCCAGGACCAGGTCCAGGACGTGCTCCTCCAGTCCGTGCCCGATCAGCCGGGCACGGAAGTCGCTCAGGACAGAGAAGTCGAACCCCGGATCGTCCAGCTCCAAGCCGAGGAGGAACTTCCAGTCCATCCGGGCCCGCACCTGGTCAGCAGCCTGCCGGTCGGTGTGGCCCTCGGCGTACTGCAGCACCAAGACCAGCGCCAGCGCTCCCGGTGACACGGCCGGACGCCCCCGGGCCGAGAACGCCTCAGCGAAAGACTCGTCCTCGAACAGCGGGCCGAGCGCCTCACGTACCCGGACGGCCAGCGTCCCCTTCGGGAACGACGCCCGCACCACCCGGGCGGTCAGCTCCGGCACCCCACCATCGTCCCGAGACTCCAGCGACACTCAGCCACACCCCTCGCTCCGACAAACAGAACGATCATGCCGACCTCAGCACGCCGGCGAAGCCAGTTTGCTCATTTCCCAACGGAGTCGTTCACGCCCGGGGTTCCTCGCAAGATCAGGCTGAACGCGGCAACGGCGCGTACGACCGGCGTGAGGACCGAGCAAGCCGTCTACCGGCGCCTGCGCGAGCTGCGCGACCGCTTCACGCCTCCGCCACCAAGTCACGGCCAAGGGCATCACCCGCCGGCTCGACCCCCAGCTCCCCGACCTCATCGTCACCCACCGTGACACTATGCTCACCGGCGATCCGCTGGACCCGCGCGAGATCCTGCTCGCCATCGAGATCGTGTCCCCGTCGAACCCGGCCGACGACTACGAGAGATCGACACCGGCGGGCTGCCGCTCTAAAGCCGGAAAGACATGATGCCGGGCCCTGAGGAGACCGACTCCGAGTCCGAGGACGCCCCCGGCGTGTAGTGCGCGTGGTGCGCGTGGTGCGACGGCTCCGACGCGCGCGCGGGGCCCGCGTTGGCCGCCAGGACCAGCGCCGCCACGGCGACGACGGCCGCACCGATCCCTCTGGAGTAGCGCGCGGAAATACGTCGGAGCATGGCGACCTCGCAACGACAGCGGCGTATTAAGCAGGTTTAATCCGCCGCTTAACGTAGGGGTTCGGGGTGCCAAAGGGCAAGAGGGGCAAAGATAGTTGGATATTAGTCAAAAGTCGCCGCAGCGTAAGTGCACTTAATGGCATGCTTAATTCATGGCGGAGCGTGACGGCCCGGAGGTCATCGGGCGAAGGGTCCAGCAGCTGCGTAACGAACGCGGTCTGACACAGAAGCAGTTGGCGGAACCGGCGTACACGCCCGCCTACATCTCCACTCTGGAGGCAGGCCGGGTGCGCGCCTCCGAGCCCGCGCTGCGGCACATCGCCGAGCGGCTCGGGGTGGCGTACGAGGAGATCGCGACGGGGCGCCCCGCCCACCTCGCCACCGACCTGCGGCTGCGGCTCACCGACGCGCAGCGCACGCTCGCCACCGGCGAGGCCGAGGTCGCGGCGGAGCAGTACACCGCCCTCCTCTCGGAGGCGGACGCGCACGGGCTGGTCGCCGAGCAGGCGGCCGCGCTGCTCGGGCTCGGTGAATGCGCCATGGAGACGGGGGACCTGGAGACGGCCAGGCAGCGATTCGAGGAGTCCGAGCAGCGGCTCGGGGACGCACCGCTGCCGAACCGCGTGCCCGCTCTGCGCGGACGGGCGGTGTCCCACTACCTCGCCGGTGAACTCCGTTACGCCTGCTACCTGTTCGAGTCCACCCTCGATGAGCTCAATCGGACGGGGATGCACGATCCGGACGCCTTGCTGCTCCTCTATACGGGGGTCATAGCCCCGTACATGGACATGGGCGCGCACGCGCGGGCGGCCCAGGCGGCGGAGTTCGCCCTCGCCCTCGCTCCCCAGGTCGGCGACCCGGCCCTGGTCGCCCGTATGCACCGCTCCGTCGCCCGCACGATGATCGCCGAGGGGCGTATGGCCGAGGCCGACGCCTCCCTCGCCAAGGCCTCCGAGCTCTACCGCCAGCTCCAGATCCGTACCGAACTCGCCAACTGCCACTGGATGCGCGGGTATCTGTACGCCCAGAACGGCGAACTGGAGCGTGCCGAGAGCGAGTTGCGGGAGGCGCAGGCCATGCTCTCCGCCAAGCGCGCCGCCCTCTACACCAGCCAGGTCAACGTGGAGCTCGCGGACGTACTGCACCGGCGCGGGAAGTCGGACGAGGCCGCCGTCCTCCTCCACGAGGTGCTCGGCCATCTCAGCCCCGAGCGCGGCGCCGTGCACTCGGCCGGCGCGCACCGCCTGCTCGGCATCATCGCCGAGGACGCCCGGGACACGGAGTCCGCCGAGGAGCACTACGTGCGGGCGCTGAGCCTCCTGGAGCGGGCGGGCGCGGCGGGCGACCTCGCCGACCTGTGCCGGCTGCTGGGGGATCTGCTGCGGCGCACGGGGCGGGTGGAGGCCGCTCTCGACGCGTACCGGACGGGGCTCGGGCACCGCACCGCCCCCGGCACCACCACCCTGGGCCCGGCCCCGGCACAGCCTCCGCTCTGACGCCGGGGCGCGGTCTCCCGAACGGGTTTCCGCGTGTACGCCCTCTTGGGGCCCTTACGGCATCACGATCGCGAAGGCCTTGTCCGGCTCGGAGACGTACGAGAGCAGCCGGGCCAGGAGGGTGGTGTCGCCGTCGGATTCGATGCCCGTCAGGCCCTGGCCCGTCAGTACCCCCAGGAGTTCAGGGCGGGTGAGGGTCAGGGTCAGGTCCGCGTGGGGCTTCGGGGTGTGGTGGATCGGCATGGCGCGGTGGGTGAGGGCGCCGTGGTGGAGGTTGACGCGGTGGCGGCGCTGTTCGTCGATGACGACGAGGTCGAGGGTGAGGTGCGCGTTCCAGGCGCGCGGGCCGTCGATGCGTACGGCGAGCGAGTCGAGGAGCATGCTCACGGTGAGCGCGGACGTCAGTCCGGGACCGGTGGTGTCGATGGCGATGTCGGCGGTGCCCGCGCGCAGTTCCAGAGCGGCCGTGAGGTAGGAGTTGCGCCAGGTGCCGTTCTCGGCGCCGTGCCCGAGCCGTTCGTAGACGCCCGCGAGGGTGTCCTTGGCGGCGGTGTTGGACGGGTCGGCGAAGACCAGGTGGTTGAGGAGGGTGGCGGCGAACCGGAGGTCGCCGGAGTCGATGTACGCCCGCGCCTTGACCAGGGTTTCCGTCGGGCCGCCCGCCAGTTCCACGTACCGATGGCCGAGTGCGACCGGCGGATGCTCCCAGAGGTGGGCGGGGTTGCCGTCGTACCAGCCCAGGTAGCGCTGGTAGACGGCCTTGACGTTGTGGCTGACCGAGCCGTAGTAGCCGCGTGCGTGCCAGGACTTCTCCAGGGCGGGCGGCAGCAGCAGTTCCTCGGCGATCTCGGGGCCGGTCAGGCCGTTGTTGAGCAGGCGCAGGGTCTGGTCGTGCAGGTAGGCGTACAAGTCGCGTTGCTCGCCGAGGAACTGGACGACGGTCGCCCGGCCCCAGGTCGGCCAGTGGTGGGAGGCGAACGCGACGTCGTACGCGTCGCCGAAGATGTCGATCGTCTCGTCCAGATAGCGGGCCCAGACGTGCGCGTCGCGGACCGGGGCGCCGCGCAGGGTGAGCACGTTGTGCAGGGTGTGGCTGGCGTTCTCGGCCACGCACAGGGCGCGCTGCTCGGGGAGCAGGAAGTTCATCTCGGCGGGCGCCTCGGTGCCGGGCGTGAGCTGGAAGACGAACCGTACGCCGTCGACGGTCTCCTGCTGCCCGGTCCGGGTGATGTCCACATTCGGGGCGATGAGCGTGACGGTGCCCCTGGAGGTGACGGTGCCGAGCCCGGTACCGATCTGGCCGCGCGGCGCCTTGGGCAGCCGGGTCCCGTGCATGAACGCGGCGCGCCGCAGCATCGCGTTGCCGGCGAAGACGCTCTCGCTGACCGCGTGCTCCAGGAACCCCGCGGGCGCGAGCACCGGTACCCCGCTGTCGCTCCCGTGCGGCAGCACCCCGCGGGCGCCGCCGAAGTGGTCGACGTGGGAGTGGGTGTAGACGAGCCCGGTCACGGGCCGTGGCCCGCGGTGCTCGCGGTAGAGCGCGAGCGCGGCGGTGGCGCACTCCGCCGAGATCAGCGGGTCGACCACGATCACGCCTCGCTCGCCCTCGACGAGGGTCATGTTCGAGAGGTCGAGTCCGCGTACCTGGTACAGGCCCTCGGTGACCTCGTACAACCCCTGCCGCGCGCACAGCTGTGACTGCCGCCACAGACTGGGATGCGCGGTGTCGGGACAGTCGTCATCGAGGAACGCGTAAGCGTCCACGTCGTGGACGACCCGCCCCTCGCGGTCGGTGATCACACCCGGCACCAACGCCGCGATGAACCCCCGATCGGCGTTCTCGAAGTCCGTGAGATCGTCGAAGGGAAGGTCATCACGCGCCGGGACAGTCATGGGTCCAGCGTCTGGCGCGGACCGGTGAGCTGCTAGTGGAGTGGGCCGTTCGGGAGCTTCGAGGACTTCGGGAGCTTCGGGCGGAGGGGCGTTAGAGCCGGTCCATCCGGGTGTAGGGGCTGAGGATGCGGGCCTGGCGGGAGCCGAAGTCGACGAGCATGGCGATGCCCTCTTCGACGCCGATGATCGTGCCCAGGCCGAACTGGTCGTGGGAGACGCGGTCACCGAGGCTGAATTCCTTGGCCACGGGGACGACAGGGGCTGCGAAGGGGCTGGTGGGCAGGTGGCGCCGGGGCGCGGAGGATTTCGTCATCGTGTAGCCAGTATGGGCTTTGTTTGGCCGGTTGGGAGCCCCGGATTTGGTTCCGCCGCCGGATCGTGGCCTTCGGCGGCACCGACGATCTTGGACCAGACGCCCTTGGAGACGTGGAGGGAGCGGGCCTCGGCCGTGTCCGGGAGGGGCCCGGGAAGGGCCGGTTTTTTGCCCTGGGCGGGATGTTCCGCAAAGAGAGCAACGGTGAGGGTGAGGTGCTCGTCGTAGTTCGTCTGCCACAGCGTGCGCAGACCGGCGGCGCCGGTGTGGGTGGCCGGCGCGACGTCGAGCCCGCCGTGCAGGAGTTTGGTGATCGTGTCCGCGCCCCCGCGCGGCATGGCCGTACGGGTGCGGGGGTGGGCCTCGAAGAGCGTGTGGCCCGCACGGGTGATCTTCGCGACCGTGTACGGATTCGCGTAGACGCCGTGCGCCGCCGCCGTGGCGTACGCGGAGGCCAGCCGGAGGGGGGTGGGGGCCGCGGTGCGCGGGAGGTCCGCGAGGGGCGCGAGGAGTTTCGTGGCGGAGAAGGGCTGCAGCGCCGTGCCCGCCTCCACCGCTCCGTCCAGCGCGTCGTTGAAGGGCTGGCGGGCGTAGTCGGCGCCGCCGTACAGGACGCGGACCGCGCCGTCGCCGGGGACCAGGGCCACCACGGCCGTATGGACCTGCAAGGCCTCGCTCTCCTTGGCCTCGGTCCTCTTGTCCCCGGTCTTCTTGTCTGCGTTCGTGTCTGTGTTCGTGTTCGTGTTCGCGTTCCTGCCCTCGGCGCCGTCGGCTGCCAGCTCCGCTGTCGCGTCCTGGGCCGTCAGGTCGAAGGTCGTACGGACCGTGTAACCGCCGCGGGCGAGCTGGTCCTCGGTGATGCCGAGCCGGTCGGCCGCTTCGGAGGCGGCCGCGTCGATGAGGTACTGGCGCTGACCGTCCGTGTCGCCCGGCGGGTAGAAACGGAAGGCGGGGAAGCGGGCCGCGGCGCGCTGCGCGGGCGTGATCGCACCGCTGTGCGCCATCTCGTCCAGCACCCACTCCCAGCGGTCCACCAGCGTGGCCGTCACCTTCGGGTCCGAGCCGGCCTTCTCGTAGTACGAGGGAATGTTGATGACGGACGCGAGCGCCGCGCCCTGGCTGACCGTGAGGTCCTTGGCGTCCACGCCGAAGTAGTTCCGGGCGGCGGACTGGATGCCGGCCGCGCCCCGGCCGAAGTACACCGTGTTGAGGTAGCCCTGCAGGATCTCGTCCTTGGAGCGGGTGCGGTCCAGTTTGATCGCGATCAGGGCCTCGCGCGCCTTGCGCGACAGCGACTGCTGCGGGCTGAGCAGGGCGTTCTTCACGTACTGCTGGGTGATCGTGGACCCGCCCTGGCGGCCGCCCCCGCTCACCGTCGACCAGGCCGCGCGGGCGATCGCCTTCGGGGAGATGCCCGTGTCCGTGCGGAAGGATCGGTTCTCCGCCGCGATCACCGCCTCCTGCACATGCCGGGGGACCTGCGAGAGGGGGATCTCCTGCCGGTCCACGGGGCCGCGCCGGCCCAGGTAGTCGCCGTGGTCGTCGACGAACACCGTGCTCTGCATCGCCGTCTCCGGGTGCGGCTCGGGGATTTTCGTCAGGTGGTACGCCACCAGGACCGCGCCGACGAGGTTGGCGAGGACGGTGAGCAGGACGATGAGGGTGCGGCGCAGGCGGCGGCCGCGGGTGCGGCGGATACGGATACGCCGGTTGACGAGACGGCGGCGCAGGCCCGCCCGGGCACCCCGGACGACCGCCGTGCCCCGGCCGGTGCTGGTCCTGGTGCCGGTGCCGGTGCCGGTGCCGGTGTCGGCGTCGGCGTCGGCGTCGGGCGTGTTGTCGATGTCGGTGCTGCCCACGTCCGTGTTCCCGCCCGTGCTCCTGGTCTCGTACCTGGCCTCGTCCCTCACCGTGTGGCCTCCGTACTCGCGACCACCCCGCCCGCCGAGTCGTACACCGTGACTCTCCTCGCGATGCTGGTGAGCCGGTCGCTCTCGGCGGCCTTCGCATCGCTCACCATCGCGTACCAGACCCCCCAGTGCGGGCCGCCCGCGAGGGTGAGCACCGTGCCGTTCACGACCGCGCCCCCGGCGGTGTCGATCTCGACCCGGGCCGCGTCGCCCTTGCCGTGGTAGATGCCGGAGAGGAAGTACTCGTAGCCGCCGGCACCCTCCTGCTGGACGCCGACCCCGGGCCCGCTCAGGTCGAGGTTGCCGTCCGTGACGCTGCGGAACTGCGACCCGGGATTGCCGGGCGAGGACCAGTGCTGACCGTCCTCGGTGAGCCAGATCTTGATGTCGGGCGAGACCTTGACCCGCTCGCCGGGTGTCACGACCCGCACCGTGCCCTTGGGCGCGGCGGAGGGCGACGCTCTCACGGCCGTCGGGGACGTCAGGTGCTCGGCGCCCGGCCCCGAGGACAGGGCCTCACGCAGAGCGACCACGGCCAGCGGGATCACCAGCAGCGCGCACGCGGAGCCCACCACCGCCGTCGTACGGCGACGCTTGCGCAGGCGGCCCGCCCGTTCGATGGCGGCCAGCGGCACGGCGGAGGGAGTGACGTCGTACGCGGCCTCCGTGAACACCTCGCGCAGCCGCTCGGCCTCGGCCTCGGCCGAGGGGCGGAGGGACCTGCGGTGACGGTTCATGAGCGGGCTCCGGAGACGGGGTGCCGGCGGGCGAAGGAGGGAGCGAGGGAAGGGGCGACGGAGGGGTGCGCCCGCAGAGCCTGCAGACCGCGCCGGGCATGGGTCTTGACGGTGCCGACCGAGCAGCCGAGCAGCTGTGCGATCTCGGCCTCGTTCAGGTCCTCCCAGTAGCGCAGCACCACCACGGCCCGCTGCCGGGCCGACAGCGCGGTCAGCGCCTGATCGAGCGCGGCCCGCCGCTCGATCGCCTCCGCGTGGCCCGGCTCGGGCTGCTGCACCCGCTCGGGCAGGAACGGCATCAGCAGCTGGACGACGCGTCTCTTCCGTATCCGGCTGAGGTTGTTGTTGACCAGCGAGCGCCGTACGTAGAAGTCGACGTCGTCGCGCGGGATGCGCCGCCAGCGGGCGTAGACCTTGGCCAGCGTGGTCTGGACGAGATCCTCGGCCTCGTGGAAGTCGCCGGTGAGCATGTGCGCGGTGCGCACCAGCCGTGGCCAGGCCACGGTGGCGTACGCGGCGAAGTCGCCGTCACCGCCGGGCGGTTCGGCTTCACCGGCCATGTCGGAGGCGGCGTCGGAGGAGGTGTGCGGCACGACCGGCGGTCCCTCGGAGTCGGGTACGTGGGGGCGATGCGAGGAGGGGGGAGGGGCGGTGCGGGGGAGTCGAGACCTGAACAACCCGGCTCCCCCGCCCCGCGGGCTCACTTCAGCTGGGCGTAGACCCTGCCCTTGGTGTCGTAGACGGTGATGGTGCCGAGGTAGGTCAGGCCGCCCTGGCCGTCGGTCGTCGGCACCACGGCGGTGGCGTACCAGACGCCCCAGCCCGGCTTGCCCGCGAGCTCGAGGAGCTTGCCGTGCACGGTCCCCGCCTTGGTCTGGACGGTGACGCGCGACGCGGTGCCCTTACCGCCGTAGTAGAGGCCGGAGAGGACGAAGTGGCCGTCGGCCGAGCCCTCCGCCTGCATCGACACGCCGGGGTGGCTCCGGTCGATGTTCCCGTCGACCACGCTGCGGAACTGCGGGTCCGGATTCGTGGGCGTCGTCCAGTACTTGCCCTCCTCGGTGAGCCAGACCTCCGCGCCGTCGGTGACCTTCACATGCTCACCGGAGGCGACGATCCGGGCCGTGGGGGCCGGGTGGGCCGCCCTGTGCGCCGTCGTGCCGTACGCCGCCTTCCCCTCCTGCGAGGCGGCGTACGACACCGAAGGCACCCCCAGCACCGTGACCGCGACCGCCGCAGCGGCGACGTACTTCTGTATCCGTGTCATGAACGGACAACTCCTCGTGTGGCAGGAACCCTTGCGGGGTCCTCGTGGGTGATGCGGAACGGAGGGCGCCTCTCCACCACTCCAAACGCTTTGGGAATGGGCCGCGGATGACAGCAACGGCCATGTTTCTGAGGTCACTTCAGCGCGCTGCCGTCCCGCCACTGCGCCGCGCACACCGCCGCCGTCCAACTCGCCGCGAAACGGCGGCTCCTGGCTCTGCCGGTCATCCTGACCCCCCTGCGGTGTGTTTCGATGTGCGGCGTACGGGACCTCTACGCACGGCACGGACCGCCGGGTTGCACGGGACCGCGGAAATTCCGGAATCTCCGGCGGGGGCATGACCGAGGAAGACACGGGGGGCATGACCGAGGAAGAGTTCGACGCGTTCTACGCCGCCGCGTTCCCCCGGCTGACCGGCCAGCTCTACGCGTTCACCGGGGATCACGGCGAGGCGCAGGACGTCGTCCAGGAGGCGTTCGTACGCGCCTGGGACCGGCGGCGGGAGTTCCTCGCCGAGGGGGCCCCGGAGGCGTGGATACGGACCGTGGCGATGCGGCTCGCGGTGAGCCGCTGGCGCCGCGCGCGCCGCTGGCTGGAACTCGTTCGCCGCACGCCGCCGCCCGAGCACACGCCGGGCCCCGACCCCGAGCGCATCGCGCTGGTCGCCGCGCTGCGCACGCTGCCCGAGGCGCAGCGGATGGCGCTGGTCCTGCACCATCTGTGCGACCTCAGTGTCGAGCAGGTCGCCTCCGAAACCGGTGCGCCCATGGGTACGGTCAAGGCCCGCCTGTCCCGCGGCCGGGCGGCGCTGGCCCGGACGCTGGCCGCGGGGGACGAGTGGGGGACCGCGGACGAGGGGAAGAAGAGGGCGGACAAGAAGAGGACGGACAAGGGGAAGAGGGAGGACGACCGTGTCCGATGAACTCGCCTCTGCTCTGCGCGAGGTGGCCCAGGACGCCGAGACGCTCCCGGCGGTCTCCGGCGCCGAGATCCGGCTGCTGGCCGTACGCCGCCGACGCCGCCGCCGTACGACCGTGACCGTCGCCGGTGCCTGCGCCGCGGCGGGCCTGGCCCTGGTCGTGGCCCTGAACCTCACCGGCGGCGGCCGCGAGGACCGTCCCTCCCCGGCCGCGACCCCGTCCACCCCGTCCGCCCCGCCCAGCACCCTCGCCGCGCCCGACGCCACCGTCGACCTCGCGCGGCGGGTGCTGACGATCGCGGGCCGCGAGCTGCCGATCTCCTCCGGCTCCGCCCGCTACCCCACGGCGAGGGGACGGATGACGGTCGTCATGAAGAACGAAGTCGTGGCCATGCCCTTCGACCTGACGGGCCTTGAGGGGAAGTACGCCCAAAAGGTGGCCTGGGTGATCGAGTTGCGCGCCGCCGACGGAGCGAGCAACTTCATCGCGGCTCTCACGGCCGACGAGAAGGCGCCCGGCAACTACGACATCACGCGCCGCTGGATCGGCCTGCGCCCGACTGACGCCAAGTGGCTGTACGGGCGGTTGGAGGCGGGCGCGGTGATCGAGATCGGGGGCGCGAGGGCCACCCCGGGCACGGCCGCGGACGCGGCGCCGACGGCCACCGACGGCACGGGGCTCGTCGGGAGCGGCGGGAACAGCACGGGAACCTCGGGTGGCTCGGCCGCTCGGACCGTCGTGACGCCCGTGCCGTCCGGGCCGTCCGTGACGCCCGTGCCGTCCGGGTAGATGCCGTCCAAGTAGGCGTCGAGCGCGGACGCGCTTCCCTAGGATCGGGACCCATGGGAATACTAGGTTTCTTCGTACTCGCCATGATCGTCTTCGCGGGCTACGCGGGTCTGGAAGGCCGGCTGAGCCGCAACGACCGCAGGATCGCCCGTGTCGAGCAGAAGCTCGACCTGATCATCGACCATCTGGGCCTGGCGCAGACCGACCCGGAGTTGGAGCAGGTCGCCGCGCTCGCGCGTGACGGCAAGAAGATACAGGCGATCAAGGCCTACCGGGAGGTCACGGGCGTGGGCCTCAAGGAGGCGAAGGACGCGGTCGACCGGATGGGGTGACCGACCGGCGCCGGCGGGGTGCCGGTGCCCCGGCGTCAGTACCCCACGCGCTGGTCGAAACCGGACAGCCAGGCGGGCGGGGATTCGGGGCGGAGCCCCGCCCTGGGGTGCGGGGAACTGCGTGATCAGGGCCCACCCGCCCGAAGCTTCAACCCTGTTGGGCGGCGTCGGTGGCGTCGGTGGCGTCGGCGGTTTCGGTGGGGCTTTGGGTGGGGTGCTCGGTGGGGGGTCGGCCCGCGAGGACGTCCTGGAGGCGTTGGGTGCCGCGTTGGACGGCCTGTTGGGTGGAGTCCTCCGCGGCGCCGCCGAGACCGCCGTTGGTGAGGGAGACCGCACGGTCACCGACCCGCACGGCGGCGAAGTCCAGCGTCAGCGTCGACGCGCTGTCGGAACCGTTACCGCCGTCACCGCCGCCCCCGTCGG
Source organism: Streptomyces sp. NBC_01384 (assembly GCF_045040035.1). Lineage (NCBI taxonomy): Bacteria > Bacillati > Actinomycetota > Actinomycetes > Kitasatosporales > Streptomycetaceae > Streptomyces > Streptomyces sp. NBC_01384. The sequence goes on along the minus strand of NZ_CP109559.1, from coordinate 4,625,294 downwards.
ATTCACTGCTCATCGTCACCCGCAGACCCTCACGGGCGTCGCCCACACCGGGCAGCCGCGCCGGTACGACCGTCACGGACTGCCGGCCGCCCCGGACGTCGGTGGACGTGAACTGCGCGCACTTCGTCGGCAACGTGCGCAGCCACGCCAGCTTGGTGTCCACGTCGGCCGGGGCGGCGTACGCGGCGACCTGGTAGCGCAGTTGCGCGCCGTTGTCGCTCTCGTCGAGGCCCACGACGGCCCGGGGCCCCTTCGGCTCGCCGAGCAGATCCTCGGCGTACAGGCCGTCGAGCAGCCGCTGGCAGTCCGGGACGTCCGTCCTGCCTTTGAGGAGCCCGTCCCGCCAGGTCGCCGCGCCCTGCGTCGCGGACCACCGGTCGCCCAGTTCGGACGGGGTGATCAGCGCGGCCGAGGCCTGGGCGTCGGTGAGCGAGGGGGTGGCGGCGGAGGACTTCTGGGCGGCCGGGGACGCGTTGGCCCGCGCGTTCGCGTTCTCCCCGACGCCCCCGGGGAACTGGCACGCGGCCGCCGACACCAGGACGCCCGCCGTCAGGGCGCCGACGAGGAGACGGGAGGGGCCGGTCGAACCGTTCGAACCGTTCGAATCGTTCGAGGCGTTCAAGGTGTTCGAGCCGTTCGGACCGTTCGGACCGTTCGGAACCTTCATGGCGGAGGCCTCCTGGAGGGCGGACGCGCAGGTGTCCTCCTACGCCACCACCCGGCCCGGCGGGCCACCAGCGCACCGGGCCGTCCGAGTGAGCGGCCGGGGTCCGGGCCTGTCGGGGGATCTGCCAGAGTGGGAGAGGTGCACGTGCCCCCGGGAACCCCAGCGAACGCCAGCGACCGTTTCGAGGACGACGACTACCCCGCGTACACCATGGGGAGCGCCGCCGAGATGATCGGGGCCACCCCCGCGTTCCTGCGCTCCGTGGGCGAGGCCGGGCTGATCACCCCGCTGCGGTCCGAGGGCGGCCACCGCCGTTACTCCCGTGCACAGCTCCGCGTCGCCGCCCGCGCCCGCGAGCTGGTCGACCAGGGCACCCCGGTCGAGGCCGCCTGCCGCATCATCACCCTGGAAGACCGTCTGGCCGAGGCACTCCGCCTCAACGCCCAACTCCGCCACGCCCCGTCGCAGGACACCTGACCCCCACACCCCGGACGAATACTGGTGCCGATGGGGCCGAATATCTATCGTGGCGGCGGTAGAAAACGGCACGGCCGTACGGGCGGTTTTTTATCCCCCGAGGTGGGGTGAGATAGTGCGCCGCCCTTCGGGAGCCGCATCGTGCTAGTGTCGATATCAGTTGCAGTTGTGGTTCCCAAAGTCTTGGAGCGCACTTTCCGGTCCGTACCGGTCGGTCGCTTCTGAATTATCCGGTGAGTTTTCCGGATGGGGCAATCATCGCGGCGACGCGGACCCGCACAGTGTGGGTCCTCGAGCTTTGCCCCGAAGGAGATATGACATGGCTACTGGCACCGTGAAGTGGTTCAACGCGGAAAAGGGCTTCGGCTTCATCGAGCAGGACGGCGGCGGCGCCGACGTCTTCGCCCACTACTCGAACATCGCCACCCAGGGCTTCCGTGAGCTCCAGGAAGGCCAGAAGGTGACCTTCGACGTCACGCAGGGCCAGAAGGGCCCGCAGGCGGAGAACATCGTCCCCGCCTAGTCCGGGACCTGCTGACGCCTGACTTCTGAGTCGGCCGACGCTTACAGGTGGCCGGGACCTGCACCACGAGGTGCGGGCCCCGGCCACCTGCTTTTTTCGCTCTCCCGCCCGGTTCGATCCCGGTCGGCTCCGAATCAGTCCCGATCGGCCCCGGCTCAGTTCCGGTCGGCCCCGGATTGAATTTCCGGCGAATTTTCTGGCCACCGTGCCCACTTTCCGCTCCGCCGTGCCCACCTTCCGGCGCCGGGAAACTTCACCCCACGGAGACACCATGCGTTGCGTGATCGCCCGTTTCCCCTTCGACCTCATCAAGAGCGAGGTCGAGCACTCGATGGCGGGTGTCCAGCCCGAGCCCGTCACCAGCGCGTCCGTGGTCATCGGCCCGCACACCTACCCCGTCAAACAGGTCGGGGAGGTCATCACCAAGCAGGACCGCCGTGACTTCACCGAGGTCGAGGTGGCGCGCGCCCTCACCCGGCTGGGCTTCGTCTGCCGCCCCGCCGCCCCGGCCCGCGCCGCCGTCCCCAGCTGGGCCGAACCGGCGTAGCGGCACGGCGCAGCACCTCGTTCGGCCCAGCGGGATCGCCCCTTCAGGGGTGCGTGGAACCGCGCGAACGGCCCCGCCCACCCGAAGCCGAAGCCGAAGCCGAAGAAGGTCGCCTCAGCCCTTCTTCCACGGGGAGCCGGGGACGCCTGTCCGGACTCGTGCCGCCCCGAAGTCCACCATCGCATAGCGGCCCGGGGAGAGCCGGGCGGTGATGCGGCGGAGGTTGCCGTCGGTGTCGATCCAGTAGGTGAGGGGGGAGGCATCGGCGGGGGTCGCGGAGGCGTTCGGGCGGGGGCGCGGGCCGGAGAAGACACCGTAGCCGTGGCCGTCGAGGCGCTCGTCGCGGAGCCACAGCGGGTCCGACCGGGCGAGGAGTCGGGCGTTGTCGGGGCGGTCGGCGGCGACGGACAGGACCAGGCGCAGGGCGCGGTCCAATGGGGCCGTGGAGTAGGGGCGGTGGGTCCACTGGTCGCGCTTCAGGCTGCGGGCCTTGCGGGCGGCCTGCGCGGCGGTCGTCACGATGTCGGGGGCGGGTGCTCGGGTGGTTGTTCGGCCGGGCTCGGCGCCGGGTGCCGGGGCCGGGGGGCGGGCCACGGCGATGCCCTCCAGGTCCCAGGCGAGCAGGCCCCGTAGGGTCCGGGCGTCGTCCACCACCTCGTACGCGCCCACCGCCCGGTGCGCATGCTGGTCGGCCACCGCGTGCACCGTGATCGTCCCGTCTCCCGTTCCCGCCGCGGGCAGTCGTACCGTGACCTCGGAGGGGCTCGCCTCGTACGCGCGGAAGCGGGCCAGTGCCATGCGCTGGACCTCGTCCGTCGAGACCGGGCGCGCGGGGGTGTCCCCGCCGCCGGAGAGCAGGAGCAGCAGGGCGGTCAGGGCGCCGGCCACCACCGTCGTGGCTGCGACGGCCGGCACAAAGGTCTTCTTGCGAGGAGAGAAGCGCATGGGTTGTCTCTACATGCGGTCGGGCCGCCCACCGGTCCACTCCGGTGGGCGGCCCGCCCCACGTCACCCTCCCGGGTGAGGCGGATGATGGGGCTCAGCGCTTCTTGGCCCTTGTAGGCGCAGGCGGGGGTGCGGGGTGGGCGTGGTGAGATGACGGGGCATCAGGCGGGGCGCCGTGGGTGGGCCGCCGGACACCGAGTCCGCCGGCCGTGGAGTGGTGAGCCGGGAGCTATACCGCCAGGATCGCGCGTACCGTCTTGCCGCCCATGCCTGTGTTGACGACCTCCAGGCGGTGGGCGAGTTGCTGCACCATCGCGAGGCCGCGGCCGCTCTCCGCGTCCATGTCCACCGGGCCGACCCGGGGCCGGCCGGGGCTGTCGTCGTGAACCTCGACGGTCACCTCGCCGCCGTGCCCCAACTGCAGTCGCAGTCGGCAGCCGGTGCGGCCGTGCCGGACGGCGTTGGCGACGAGTTCCGAGGCGATGAGCGTGGCGTCGTCGACCTGGTCGGCGGTCGGTGCCGCCGTTCGCGGACGCGGCCTGGTCAGGAACGCCGAGGTCAACCTGCGGGCCCTGCCTGCGGAAACGGCCGCGCGCGGCAGTGTGTACTCCACGCGGGCGGTTTGCCGGACGGCGCGCTGCTGCGCACGCATGACAACCTCACTTCCCCTCCCAGGACAACCGGTGCCCGGCGGCCGGACCCCCCGCCGGCCGGGACCCGCGCGAAACGGTGCGCGGCCGGTCCTGCCTCCGGGTGATGCCCGCCCCCGGCGATCGGCAACCAGGGGCGGAGGTCACAAACCTGCCAAGGCTGTACAGCGGGCGGTTACCGCGGATGTTCCTGGGGCGGGGCGGGACGGCGGGGGTGAACGGAGCGGGGCCACGAGGTGCGTCAACTCGATGTGCGGTCACCCCGCGGTACGTGCCGGATCAGCGCGAGGCCGGCCGGCAGCATGACCGTTCCGGTCGCTCCGGTCGCACCAGTCGCTTCGGCGCCAACGCGGGCCAGTACGGCCGGCGGCTGCGCAAGCTCGGCTACACCGGCCGGATCGTCTCCTTCGAACCCACCGCGGACGCCTTCGAGAAGCTGGAGCGGGCGGCGAAGAAGGACGACGACTGGTGGGTGTACAACGTCGGACTCGGCCGTGCGGACTCCGCCCAGTCCATCCACGTGGGCTGGAACACCATGAACTCCCTGCTCCCGCCCAGCGATTACGGCAAGGACCGCTACCTGCGGTTCGCGAAGACCCATACCGAGTTCGCGGGCGCCGGTGACCGGGTCGCGGACTTCGTGGGCATGCAGTCGGAGGTCGCGGCGCTGCGGCTCTACGAGGGCAGCCCGCGGATGGCCGAGGCGATCGCCACGTACGAGGGCGGCGGGTTCGAGATCTCGGGCATGTACCCGGTGACGCGCGAGGAGACCACCGGCCGGGTGGTCGAGTTCGACTGCGTGATGGTCCGCGCGGACGCCGTACCCAAGGAGTAGCCGCTCACCGGCCCTTCGCCCCTCGTCATGCCGGATAGGCGTGCGTCTGGGTGGCCTTCACCGTCGCCCAGACCGGGGCCCCCGTGTGCAGGTCGAGTTCGGCCGCGGCGGCGGTCGTCAGGTCGGCGGCGAGCGGGAGTTCGCCGGTGAGGTCCGCGCGGATCTGGTCGCCGTGCGTCTCCAGGCCCGCGACCTCGCACCGCCACAGGTTGCGTGCGCTGGAGCCGGTCGGGCGGTCGCGGTACAGCGTGACGGCGCCGGGCGGGAACGCCACGAAGACGGGACCGGCCAGGTCCTCGGTCGTGGTGATCGCCGGGCCCGCGTCCAGCCGTACGGTGTGGCCCTCGGCGGCGCCCCGGTAGAGGTTGAGGCCGACCAGCCGGGCGATGTAGTCCGTGCGCGGGTGGCGGGCGATGTCCGCCGGCGTCCCGTCCTGGACCACCCGGCCGTGCTCGACGACGACCAGCCGGTCGGCCAGCACCATCGCGTCCAGCGGGTCGTGTGTCACGAGTACGGCGACGGCCTCGAAGTCGCCCAGATGGCGCCGGATTTGGGAGCGTACGTCCAGGCGGGTGCGGGCGTCGAGCGCGGCGAGCGGTTCGTCCAGCAGGAGCAGCCGGGGGCGGGTGGCCAGCGCCCGGGCGAGCGCGACGCGCTGTGCCTGCCCGCCGGACAGCCGGCGCGGCTTGGCGGCCGCGTGCTCGGCGAGCCCCATCCGCTCCAGCCACTGTGCGGCCTGCGCCCGTGCCGCCGTCTTCGGCACGCCCTGGCAGCGCGGCCCGAACGCCACGTTGTCCAGGGCGGACAGGTGCGGGAAGAGCAGGTAGTCCTGGAAGACGACGCCGACCGGGCGGGACTCGGGCGGCGTACGGTCCAGATCCGCGCCGTCCAGCCGCAGCCGTCCGCCGGCGGACAGCGGGGTGAGCCCCGCCAGCGCACGCAACGCGGTGGTCTTTCCCGCCCCGTTCGGCCCGAGCAGCGCCACGACCTCGCCGGGTGCGGCGGTCAGGGCGACGTCGAGGTGGAAGGCGCCGCGGTGCACGACGAGGCGGGCTTCGAGGCCCTCCCCGGAGGCAGGTTCGCCGGCGAATGTGACACTCGCCCCGCCAGTGTCACATTCGCTGGTGGACATACCCTTCCCCGGCGCGGGGTTCATGTCCGTCATGACGCCGTCATCCAGCGGTCCCGCAGGCCCGCCAGGACCGCGATCGACACCGTCAGCAGGACCAGGCTCAGGGCGATCGCGGCCTCCGGGTCGTTCTGGAGGGCCAGGTAGACGGCGAGGGGCATGGTCTGGGTGCGGCCGGGGAAGTTGCCCGCGAAGGTGATCGTCGCTCCGAACTCGCCGAGGGCCCGCGCCCACGCCAGTACGGCACCGGCCGCGATCCCGGGCGCGATCAACGGCAGGGTGACCCGGCGGAACGCGGTGAACCGGGAGGCGCCGAGCGTCGCCGCCGCCTCCTCGTAGCGCGGATCGGCCGCCCGCAGCGTGCCCTCCACGCTGATGACCAGGAACGGCATCGCCACGAACGCCTCCGCGACCACGACCCCCGCCGTGGTGAACGGCAGCGTGATCCCGAACCACGCGTCCAGCCACTGCCCGACGACACCGTTGCGCCCGAGTGCCAGCAGCAGCGCCACACCGCCCACCACCGGGGGCAGGACGAGGGGCAGGGTCACCAGGGCTCGTACGAGGCCGCGTCCCGGGAAGTCCGTACGGGCGAGAAGCCAGGCCAGGGGCACCCCCAGCACCAGGCTCACCCCGGTCGCCGCCGTCGCGGAGAGCAGGGACAGCTGCAGCGCCTGCCAGACCTCCGTGCTGGTCAGCTGATCGGGGAGGCTGCGCCACGGGGCGCGTAGGAGAAGAGCGATCAGGGGGAGGAGGAGGAAGGCCAGGCCGACCAGGGCGGGGAGGAGGAGGGGAAGCGGGACCCCGGCCGGCCGGCCGCCCGCCCGGACGCGTCGGCGCCGCGGCCCACCGGTGAGGGTGTCGGCCTCGGCGTCGGACGCGTCCGGCTCGGGAGTCACGGCTGCAGGAATCCCGCCGCGGTCAGTACCTTCTGCCCCTCGGTGGACTGCACGAGCGCGATGAACGCCTTCGCCGCCTCCGCGTGGGGCGCGTCCTTGAGCAGGGTGATCGGGTACTCGTTGATGGCCTGCGCCGACTCGGGGAACTCCACGCCCTCCACCTTGTCACCCGCCGCCTTCACATCGGTCTTGTAGACGACGGCGGCGTCGGCCTCCTTCAGCTCCACCTTCGTCAGGGCGCTCTTGACGTCCTGCTCGTACGAGACCGGGGTGAGCTTCAGCTTGCTCGCGTCCAGCGCCTTCTGTGCGGCGGCGCCGCACGGCACCGTCTTGTCGCAGAGTACGACCTTGAGGCCGGACTTGGTGAGGTCCTTCAGGGAGGCGACCTTGTCGGGGTTGCCGGGCAGGGTCGCGATCTCCAGCTGGTTGCGCACGAAGATGGCGGGCGTGGTCGCCGCGTCCTTCTTGTCCGTCACGATCGCCATGGTCTTGGGGCTGGCCGCGGCGAATACATCGGCCGGGGCGCCCCCGGTGATGCCGGCGGCGAGCGCGTCGCTGCCGGCGAAGTTGAAGGTGACCTTCGTGCCCGGGTGGGCGCTCTCGAACTCCTTGCCTAGGGTCGTGAAGCTCTCCTTGAGCGAGGCGGCGGCGAACACGGTCACCGTGCCGGAGAGCTTCGGCGAGGCGGAGGCCGAGGTGTCGGACTTCGGGGAGGAGCTGGGGTCGGAGGAGGAGTCGGAGGAGGAGTCGGAGGAGGAGCAGGCGCTCAGGGCCAGCAGCGCGGCGGCGCTGACGCCGACGACCTGCAGGGTCCGGCCGGCACGGCGGGTCCGGCGCGCGGATCGGGTCATCACGGGTCTACTCCCTAGGAAGCCTCTGGCATGCTGACGCCGATCATACTTCCGCAGATGCAAGCCAGAAGTCTCCTGTCGCATCGCATGAGCTGCACAATTGTTGCCTGGGTATATGCATGTGCGTTTGTACGGGACCGCCTTCTGGGTACGGTCATCCGGGAGGTGGTGCCCGGTGAGCCAGTCCCAGAGCCAGTCCCTGAATCAGCCGCCCGCCCACTCGCTCGCGTCGGTCACCCTGAGCGGAGACCTCGCCCGCCCGGTCCGGCTGACCGTGCCCGACCTGCTGGCCTGGCCCCAGCACCGGGCTCGGGTCAGCTTCGAGTGCGCCACCAGCGGCGTGCAGCACCACCGCTTCGAGGGGCCCCTGCTGCACGACGTCCTGCACGACGCCGGACCCGGCTTCGACCCCGCCCGCCGCAAGGACCGGCTGCGCTTCCTCATCGCGGTGACCGGGGCGGACGGCCACCACGCCCTGCTCACCTGGGCCGAGATCGACCCGGACTTCGCGCACGCCCCGGTCCTCCTCGCGGTCGGCATCGACGACACCCCGCTGGACCGGGCGGGCCCCCAGCTCGTCCTGCCCCAGGACCGCTGCGGCGCCCGGCACATCAGCGGCATCAACGCGATCAGGGTGGACGGGCGCTACCCCTCATGGACGTGATGCGAAAGCGTCCGCGAATCTGACGGGATGCCGCTGTGCCGGCTGGAGTACCTGGTCGCACTCGCCCGGGAGCGGCACTTCGCCCGCGCGGCGGCCGCCTGCTCCGTCTCGGGTTCCTCGCTGTCCGCGCGGGCCCGTCACGCGGCGGGCACCCGGGAGATCCCGGAGTCGTGGCCCGACGGTGCGCCGATCCGGGACGAGTGCCTGATCGTCGACGCGGGTGCGCCGGCGGGAACGGGGGCGCGCTCGTACTCCGTCTCCGTCACCATGTGGTCGAGCGGGTGACCGAGTAGCAGGCGGCCGCCGCCCGCTCAGACCCGGTCGATGTGCACGTTCGTCGACTTCACTCGGGCGGTGGCCTCCATGCCGACCTCGAGGCCGAGTTCCTCGACGGCCTCCCGGGTCAGCAGGGAGACCAGTCGGTGCGGTCCGGCCTGGATCTCCACCTGGGCCGCCACGTCGCCGAGCTTCACGGCGGTGACGATGCCCGGGAACGCGTTGCGTACGGAGGTGTAGGAGGCGTCCTCCTCACCACTGCCGCCCTTGGCGAGCTCGACCGAGAAGGCCGCGAGATCCCGCCCGTCGATGACGCGCCGCCCGCCCTCGTCCCGGTGCGTGGCCATCCGCCCGGCGTCTGCCCACCGCCGGGCGGTGTCGGGGCTGACGCCGAGCAGCCGGGCCGCCTGACCGATGGTGTAGGACTGCATGCGCGCCAAGATAGGCGCGAAATCCTTGCATATGCAAGCAAGCGGGCCGTGACACACGCCGCTGCCGTGACAGACGCCGCTCAGGCGCTGGTCGTCACAGTTCACCCTTGACGTACGAGCGGGCCGCGGCCATGACGTCCTTGTGCCGGTCCTCGGCGATGGCCTGCAGTGGCGAGTCGTGCTCCAGCTGCGGGAGCTCGATGATCTGGAACACCTGGTGGGCGGCTCGCAGACGCAGCTCGGAGTCGATTCTGGGGCTGTTCCGGGAGGTGCACCACTTGCCGACCTGCTTCGGGTCCTCGATGCCGGCGATGAACGGAGAGGCCGCGCTGGAGGCGGTCACCGCGTTCCTGGAGGAGGACGAGCACCTGGGTACGGCGACGACGACCAGCTCGCGGCCCGCGTCACCGTGCCCGTGCCCAGGACGGCTCCCAAGGATCCTGAGCTCCCTGAGGCCCTTGAGGCACCTGCCGTGTCGTGGCCGAAAGTATCGCCGCAACCCGCGCCGACTATGGTGTCGACACGAATCGAACGCACAGCGGTTCGAAGAGAGTCGGCGAGGGGCACGCGGTGGCGGACGAGGGGCGGCTGATCGCCGGGCGGTACCGGCTGATCGAACAGATCGGCCGTGGTGGCATGGGCACGGTGTGGCGTGCCGAGGACGAGGTCCTCAGCCGCGAGGTCGCGCTCAAGCGACTGCACGTCCAGCGGCACCTGACCGACGACGAGCTGGCCACCCTGCACGAACGCACCCGCCGTGAGGCGCGCAGCGCCGCCCGTATCGCCCATCGCCATGTGGTCGTCGTGCACGACGTGGTGGACGACGAAGGGCTGCCCTGCATCGTCATGGAGTACGTGCCCTCCACCACCCTCGCCGCACTGCTCACGGGCGGCGCCGTGGTGCCGCCCGTCGAGGCGGCCCGGGTCGGCCTCGGTATGGTCGCCGCGCTGCGGGCCGCGCACGCCGCCGGGGTGCTGCACCGGGACGTCAAGCCCGGCAACGTCCTGCTGGGCGCCGACGGCCGGGTCGTCCTCACCGACTTCGGCATCGCTATGGCGACCGGCACCTCGACACTGACCAAGACCGGCGAGATCATCGGCTCGATCGACTACATCGCGCCCGAACGGATGCGGGGCAAGAAGCCCGGACCCGCCGCGGACCTGTGGGCGCTTGGAGCGACCCTCTACCAGTCCGTCGAGGGGCGGCCCCCGTTCCGTAAGGCCACGGCCGTGGAGACGGCGTACGCCATCGCCGTCGACCCGCTCGAACCCATGAAGCAGGCCGGGCCGCTGGAGCCGCTGATCGACGCGCTGCTGGCGAAGGACCCTGAGGAGCGGCCGTCGGCGGAGGAGGCGGAGCGGGTTCTGAGGGGAGTGGTGTCGGGGGCGCCGACGCAGCTGATGCCCACGCGGCCGGTTCCGGCTCCGGCTCCGGTTCCGGTTCCGGTTTCCGTTCCGGCAACAGCGACGACAGCGGCACTGGCAGCCGCGACGACGGTGCTCCCCTCTTCCCCACCCCCGTCCCGCCCCCGCAGGCGCCGCGTGCTCGTCGGGAGCGTGCTGGCCGTGGCGCTGGCCGGCGCGACCCTGGCGGCCGGGCTCTCCATGGCGGGGGACGACAACGGCGGCACACACCGGGGGGCCGCCGCGACGGCCTCCGCCTCCGCACCCGCGCCCGTCCCCGCGGGCTTCCACCGGGTCAAGGACGAGAAGCTGGGCATCTCCTTCCCGGTGCCGGAAGGCTGGAAGCGCGGCAGGGCCACGGCCGAACAGGTCACCTACACCGACAAGACCGGCCTCGTGGAACTCACCATCGGCATGGTCGAGCCGGCGGGCGCGAACCCCGAGTCGCACTTCACGAGCATCGAGGCGAACACCAAGGTCAACTACCCCTCGTCGTACCGGAAACTGCGCATGCTGCGCACCACGTTCCAGGAGAAGCCTGCGGCCGTGTGGGAGTTCACCTTCCAGGGGCGGGTCCGGGTGTTCCGAGCCATCGACCTGGGCTTCGGCCAGGAGGGCGGCAGGGAGTACGACATCTACCTGTCGGCCCCGGACGCCCAGTGGGACGACTACCGCCCGGTCTTCGACAAGGTCTCGGCGGGCTTCTGGGTCGACTGACGGGTGGCAGCGGGTTCAGAACCTGCTGTCCGTCAGCTCGCCGGCGTCGAGCGGCAGCCGCAGGCTGACCCGGCGGCGTACGGAGGCGAGTTCGCGGTGCGGGGGCGAGCGTGGTACGGCCAGTACCGGGCAGGCGGCGTGCGCGAGGCAGTCACGTGGTCTTCACATGGCCGGCAGGCGCAGCATGCGGGCGATGGTGCGCAGGACGCCGTTCTCGTTGTTGGAGGGGGCGAGGTGGCGGGCCCGGCGGATGATGTCCGGGTGGGCGTTGGCCATGGCGAAGGACCACTCCGCGGCGTCGAGCATTTCGAGGTCGTTGAAGTAGTCGCCGAACACCATCGTCTGTGCGGGCGTGATGCCCAGCTCGCGCTGGAGGCTCCGGACGGCGGCGCCCTTGTCGGCGGTGACGTTCATGACGTCGACCCAGTGCTCGCCGGAGACGACGACCTGGTGGGTCGGGGCGAAGGGCTTCATGGCCGGGGCGGTGTCCCGCTCCACCGGTCCGAAGTCGAAGAGGGCGACCTTGAGGATCTCGTCGTCGACGGTGGTGACGTCGTCGACGGGCTTCAGCCGGGTGTAGTACCGCCGCACCTCGGCCAGGAAGGGTCCGTCGGTCCGCTCGACATAGGCGGTCCGCTTGCCGCAGACGACCGCGCCGACGTCCACCCCGTCGGCCGCGAGCCGCCGCGTCGCGGTGACGATCCGGGCGGCCGCGGACGGGTCCAGGGGATCGGAACTGAGCTCCACCCCGTCCCGTACGACGTAGGTGCCGTTCTCGGCGATGAACACCATGCCCTGCCCCGCGTCGCCGAACTCCTTGGCCAGGGTGGCGTACTGGCGGCCGCTCGCGGGACAGAAGAGCACGTCCCGGCGGCGCAGCTCGGCCAGCGTCGACCACAGGCCGTCGGGTATGCGTTTGGCGTCGTCCAGGAGCGTGCCGTCCATGTCGGTGACGATGAGCCTGATGTCGGCGGCTCCCTCCGGGGGCCGGGACGCGGTGATGGTCATCCCCGGTACCTTACCGGCGGGATACGCGAAACCCCAGGTCGGAGACCTGGGGCTTCGTCACACGGAGGCGGTGCGGACGGACTGGACGGACTGGTTACGGACTAGTTGGAGAAGTACAGGTACTTCCAGGGCCCGTACGTCGTCGTGTTCACGTTGTCGCCGGACGCGCCGTCGACGTACGTCGACCGCATCCGCGCCTTGATCCCGGACTTGCCCGGCGCCCCGAGGCGGACGGCCGACGTGCCGTTCGTGGCGAGCGCGAAGTACTCCGGGTTGCCGTCGGCGGTGTCGTACCACTTTCCGGAGTAGTAGACCTGCAGGTCGAAGCGCTGCTTACGACCCTTGTAGTAGGTCATGGTCGTGGTGAGTACCGGGTCGGTGCTCTTGTGGAACCAGTAGTACGACGTCGAGCCGATCTTGGCCGTCTTGTACTGCTTGGAGACGGCGGTGGAGATCTTGACCCTGGCGTACGCCGTGGACTTCACCGTCTTGGGCGCGAAGCGGGCGTCCCCCTTGAAGACCGCGGTGACGGCCGTGTCGCGCGTCATGCCGACCGTCACGGAGATGTTGCCGCTGGAGTTGACCGTCCCGGTCTTCAGCAGCTTGTTGGGCTTGTCGGCGCCGTAGGGGTCCGCCCAGATCTCGACCGTGCGGTTCTTGTACGTCGAGCCGAGGTGGGCGGTGAAGGAGACGGCCTTGCCGTAGTCGTAGACCATATTGTTGTTGTTCAGGGTCAGCGTCGGCGCCGTACGGGAGACCGTGACCTTGCCGGAGGCGCTGACCGGCATGTGCTCGGCGTCGCCCGCGTAGGAGACCTTGTACGTGACCGTGCCGCCGGCCGGCGGGGTGTCGGTGAAGCTGTACGAGCCGTCCGCCTTCACCGTCACGGCGGGCAGCGCCTTGCCGCTCGGGCTGTCCAGGTCGGTACGGGTGACCTGCAGCTTGGCGCCGCTCGGCAGCGGGACCGTCGCCGACAGCTTTCCGGTCACGGTGAGCTGCTTGGCGCGCGTGGCCGTGGCCGGCGCGTTCACCGTCAGGCTCGGGTTGCTCACCGTCGGGTCGGTGAGCACCTTGAGGGTGTAGTCGTTCTCCGGCCCCGAGAGCGTGAAGATCCGCGAGGAGTCCGGGGCCCACGTCAGGTCGGGTGTGTCCTGCGTGCCGGCCGTGCCGGTGGTGTAGGTGCGGATCGGCTGGGTGGTGTTGGGCCGGTACACGGCCACCTTGGCGCCGTTGACCTGGGCGATCAGTCCGTTCGCGGCGATGTCGGCGCGCTGCCCGGCGGGATAGGAGCCGTCGGCGGTGAACGAGCTGCCGACGTAGGCGTCCCGGTCCGTGCCGTTGACCAGCACCTGCCGGGTGCCGGGCACCAGGTCGATGTCCCTGATGCCCTGGTTCAGCGTGTAGTCGCCGAAGTACCAGGCGGTCAGTCCCGGCGTGCTGCCCGAGACGTCGACGACGGCCATCGAGTCCGTGGAGATACCGGTCTGGCCGACGGCCAGCGTGTCGGGCGCGGACGGGTCGGTGTCGAGCAGCGCCGGGCCCCAGAGCCCCGGATACGGCTGCGGGAACTGCGCGAGCGTCACCGGGTCGGTGCCGCTCGCCGGGTCCACGGCCGGGTCGACCGAGCCCAGGTCGCCGTCCCACTGGTCGCCGTAGGTGAACCAGACCTTGCCGCCGGCGAAGGCGACGGAGCGCGGTCCGGTGTTGGTGGCCACGGTGTACCGGGTCTTGACGTCGAGGGTGGCCGCGTCGAGTGCCACGATCTCGTGGGTGTCCGGTAGGGCCGCGTACAGGGTGGCGCCGTCCTGGGACACCGCCAGGTCGGAGACCGAGCCGAGCGCACTCACCGAGTCGACGAGGGCGCCGTTGTAGTCGGTGGCCAGGATCTTGCCGACCGCACGGTCGCCGACGAACACCCGCTGCAGAGCGGCGTCCGCGACGATGCCGCCGGGTGAGGCGACGTTGGCGGTCGAGGCCGAGGCGGACCCGGCCGCGACGACGCTCAGCGCCGCCGAGCTGAAGAGGACCGCGAGCGCCGTTGCCGTCGCTGTCGCGGTCGAGAATCTGCGCGTACGCACAGTGCTGTTACCCCCACAAAGAATCCCGGTGGCTGACCGGGAGCTGAGTGGCGCCGCGCAACGCCCGAACGTGGCCGCGGACTCGCGGTGACGCGCGGGGCGCGGCTGCCATCGGGCAGCGTATGGCATGCCAGTGACAAATGAGGAGGGGGTTTTCCGTAGCCGGGGTCGGTCATGGACAGCGTCTCTGTCTGCCTCCTGAAGTACATGCCTGGTACGTCTCCGGTTCACGTCCGGGCGGACGGTGGTGCTCGTGGGTCGGGAGCCGTGCTTCTACGACAACTCCCTCGTCGGTGATGTGGTCGTCGTGCGCAACTCGAACGACAAGACGATCGCTCCCGACAACGGCCTCAACGGCTGGAACATGTCATGGAGTCAGTGGAAGGCGGGCTCCGCGCGCTGAGCCGTACGGGGTCGTACGGGGTCGTCGCCGTCCACCGGATCTCGCGTGGCGGGCCTCACCAGTTCCTCACATGTCCCCTCCAGGCTGATGATCATGGCTTCATCGACCATCTCCTTCACCCCGCGCCAGACCCGGTCGGCGATATCGGCCGCGGTTCTGCTCCTGACCACGACGCTCGCCGGGTGCGGGGGCATCGGCACCGTACCGGCCTCCGGCGCCCGGCCGTCGGCCCCGGCGTCCGGCGCCCCCGGCACGACCCAGGCCATGCCCCGGCAGCCCGCCGCCGACGGTGCGGCGTCCACCGCGTCCGTTCCGGCGCGGCTGCCGGGCCTGGGTCCCCGGACGCTGGCCGAGATCCCCGAGAACGCGCGGCAGGTCGTCCTGGTCACCGGCCGGGGCAAGGACTCCCCGATCTCGCAGGTGGTGCTGTACCGCCGTACGACCGAGGGCTGGGAGCCGGGAGCGGCCTGGCCGGCACACAACGCGCTCAAGGGCTGGACGGACGACCACCACGCCGGTGATCTCCACTCGCCCATCGGCGTGTTCACGCTCACCGACGCCGGCGGGCGGCTCGCCGATCCCGGCACCAGACTTCCGTACGACCAGTCGTCGCGGGGCTTCACCCTCGGCGGTACGGGCTTCGAGGGCGAGCCGCTGGCCGGCTCCTTCGACTACGTCGTCGCGATCAACTACAACCACAAGCCCGGAACCTCCCCGCTCGACTGGACCCGCCCGCTCGGCGCGGACAAGGGCGGCGGCATCTGGCTGCACGTCGACCACGGCGGCCCCACGCACGGCTGCGTGAGCCTGGCCCAGGAGCACATGAAGGAACTGCTGCGCACCCTCGATCCCGCCCGGCACCCGGTGATCGTCATGGGCGACGCCGAGTCGCTCCAACGCTGACGCCGACCCGTGCACGTACGAGAGACGGGTAGCCGTAGCCGTACCGTGAAGGCCGCCGCCGACCCTGGCCGGCGGCATCGGTGTGGTTCGACCGCATTTCCGGGGAGAGTCACCATCCCGTCAGGAGGAGGTGGTTGAGGAGCAGGGCCAGGGTGGCCTGCGCGGCGAGCCAGCCACGGGGCCGGGGCAGGAACGCGCACGCCGACAGCAGCCACATCGCGAACGGCAGCCAGATCCGCTCCGTTTCCGCCTTGCTCATGCCGGACAGGTCGGCGACGAGGAGGGCGAGCAGCGCGGCGAGCACCAGCAGGGCGAGGCGGGTTTCGGGGGCGGCAGTGCGGCTGAAGCCGCGCAGACCCTTGCGTAGGGGAGCCACGGCCACGGCCGTACCCACGGCCGTACCCGCCCGGCGCAGGCCCGCCACCGTCGCCGGGCCCACGATCAGCACCGTGCAGGCGAGGTTCGCCCACACCCAGTAGCCGTACGGCCGGGTCCCGCCGATCCCTTCGTAGTAGCGGGTGACCAGCAGGCGGTACGCCTCCCACCAGTTGAAGCCGGCGAGGGTGAACACGACCGGGACCACCGCGAGTCCGGCGAGGAGGTACGGCAGGGGGCGGAGCCGGTGGGAGCCCAGCAGCAGGACGGCACCGGCGATCACCACGAACAGCGTCAGCCCGTACGAGAGATACGCGGTGAGACCGAGGAGGAGCCCGGAGGCGAGGCCCGTCGCCCGCGGCCGGTGTCCCGTGACCGCGAGGGCGAGGAAGGCGACGGCCCAGGCGGCGACCGCGGCGAAGTACCCGTCCGCGGAGGTGCCCACCCATACGGCGGCCGGGGCGAGGACGAGGAAGGGTGCGGCGCGGCGGGCGAGGACCTCCCCGCCCTCTCGGCCCTCCCTGGCCAGCACCCGTACCGCGACCAGGACCGCGACCGGCGCCGTCGCCCCGACAGTGATGCACCAGACGCCCGCCCACCCGCCGCCGCCCAGCCCGATCCGGTCGAGGAGGACGAAGGTGAGGGTGGCCGCGGGGGGATGCCCGGCGATGTGCGCGGGCCAGGGGGCGGGGGAGTGGCTCACGATGTGGTGGGTGAAGTCCCGCAGGGCGACGGGTATGTCGTGGAAGCGGTCGATGACCCGGAGGTACTCGTTCGTGGTCGTCAGCCGCCCGGCGATTCCGCGCTGCCAGCCGTCGACCAGCGCGAGCGAGAACGTCCAGGCCGTGGCGGTGCCCCAGGCGGCCCACAGCAACGCCCGCCAGGGCAGCCGGGCGGCGAGCGGAGGCCCGTACGCGACCACGGCCACGGCCACGACGAGCGCGGCCGGGGTGCCGAGGCCGACATGCGGCTCCCACTGGGCGAACACGGGGGGCCAGCGGACGTACAGCGTGTGGGCGCGGCGTTCGATGGCGGTGCCGACCAGGGCGGCCGCCGTGACGAGCAGGGCCCCGGCCAGGGCGGCGGACAGATCGAGGAGAAGATCGCGACGACGCTCGCCGAGCGGTTCGCGGGGAAGATCGCGGTTCACACCGGCACGCTAGGCCGCGGACCGCCCGCCGGAGCCGCCGCCGGGGTGGACGTCAGCATTTCGTCATGGTTCACGGACGCTTCGGACCCGCCCCTTCCTCCCGTTCCTCCCGTTCCTCCCCTTCCTCCCCCGCGTTCTGGTGCGGCCCGTTGCACCACCGGTTCCTGGCCCGCCGGCCTGCTGTGGCTGCTGTGGCTGCTGCGGTTGCGCAGGGCGACGAAGGAGCGGCCGCCGGTCGACCACTGACCGGCCGGGTGCCAGCCCGCGCGCGCCGCGTACCGGAGCAGGGCCGGGGTGCCGAGGCGGGCCCAGGGGAAGGCGGGTCCGGCGGCGCCCCGGTGGTCGGCGACCCGGACGATATGGACGCTGACGCGTTCGTCGACATCCACGTCCGGGATGGTCTCTACGATCAACAGCCCACTGGGGGAGAGGAGTTGGGACAGCCGGTGCAGGAGGGCGGCCGGGTCGCCGCCGATGCCGACATTGCCGTCGAGGAGGAGGGCGGTGTCCCAGCGGCCCTCCCCGGGGAGGGGTTCGAAGACGGAGCGTCGCAGGGCCTGCCCGCCGAGCCGGACGGTGTGTGCGACGGCCGCCTCGCTGACGTCGATGCCGAGTGCGGGCCGGCCCCGGGCCGCCAGTTCGGCGACGAGCCGCCCCGGTCCGCAGCCCACGTCGAGCACGGTCCCCTCACAGCGCTCCAGCACCCTCAGGTCCACCGCGTCGGCCCGTGCGCACCAGCGCTCCACCTCCAGGGGCAGCAGCCAGCCGTCGGCCCGCCGCAGGAAGAGCGGGCCGCGGCCGGTGACCAGGGCATCTGAGTAGGGGTCGGCGGACCAGGGGCGTAGGGCGTCGCCGTCGGCGACGGACATGGGGCGGAGCGGGCCGGTCACCCCCGGCGGCGTCTTCTCGCGTGCGGTGCTCATCGTCCGGTGGCCGCCTTGAGGCGGAACAGCTCGGCGGCGAAGTCGCTGCCGGGCGCGGTCGCGGCGACCACCTCCGCGTCGCGGGCCGTGTCGATGTCCCGGAGGCGGGGCAGGTCACGCACCCGCAGTCCGGCGGCGACGAGCCGGTCCCGCTGCATCGCACCGGTCGTGGGCGTCGACATCGGCACGCCCCGCAGCAGGTCCGGATCGGGGACAGCGAGCCCGAGGGCCCAGAAGCCGCCGTCCTCGGCCGGACCGAAGTACGCCTCGCAGTCGGCGAAGTCCACGGTGAGGAGCGCGGGCGTCACCTGCGGTGTGTCCATGCCGATGAGCAGCGCGGGTCCGTCGCAGGCTGCGAAGGCGGCGGCCAGCCGCTCGTCGAGTCCGCCCGCGCACTGCGGTACGACGTCGAAGCCGGGCGGCAGCCAGGGGCCCGCCGCTCCGTCGAGCACCAGCACGCGGCGCCGCGCGGGCGCCGCCGCCACCGTACGCAGGGTGTCCACGAGGGCCGCCTCGGCGAGCCCCGCCGCCTCCCGGGGCGTGAACGGCGGGGTGAGCCGGGTCTTCACCCGCCCCGGCCGCGGTTCCTTGGCGATGACCAGGAGCGTCGTCACTGGGCGGTACCTCCCTGGGACGGGGTGAGGGGAAGGGACGGGGCGGGCGGCTCGGCCAGCACGCGGCGCATGTCCCGTACCGCCTGCCAGGTGCCGCGCCAGGTTCCGGTGACCTTGGAGGTGCCGGTGCGCGGGAGGTACGGCACGTCGTGCTCGGTGACGCGCCAGCCGGCGTCGGCGGCACGGACGACCATCTGGAGCGGGTAGCCGCTGCGGCGGTCGGTGAGCCCGAGGGCGAGCAGCGGTTCGCGGCGGGCGGCACGGAGGGGGCCGAGGTCGTGCAGGCGCAGACCGGTGCGGCGCCGGAGCATTCCGGACAGCGCGAGGTTGCCCGCCCGGGCGTGGGCGGGCCAGGCGCCCCGGCCCTGCGGGCGACGCCGCCCGAGCACGAGGTCGGCCGCGCCGTCGTGCACCTCGCGTACGAAGGGCACGAGCCGGGACGGGTCCAGCGAGGCGTCGCAGTCGCAGAAGCACACGATGTCCGCGGTGGCGGCCAGCAGCCCGGCGTGGCAGGCGGCGCCGAACCCGCGCCGCGTCTCGCGCACGACACTCGCGCCGAGGCTGTGGGCCAGTTCCGCCGAACCGTCCGTGGAGCCGTTGTCCACGACCAGGGCGCGCCAGCCGGGCGGGATACGGGCGAGCACCCAGGGCAGGGCCTCGGCCTCGTTCAGGCAGGGGAGGACCACGTCGACGGGCGCCATGGCTGTTTCCGGTTCGGGAGAGGTCGTCACGGCATTCACCTTACGAACACGAAAGGGAAATATCGGACTTCAGGTCCTTACGAAACACGGACGTCGAGTCGGGAGCGTCGCACGGGGGTGGGGCCGGTGGGAGGCTGGATCCATGCAGCAGCCGTACGAATCCGCAGGCGCCGGACCCGGTGAATCCGCAGGTGTCGGACCTGGCGAATCCGCAGGTGTCGGACCTGGCGAATCCGCAGGTGCCGGGCCTGCCCCGAGCGGGACCGGGGAGGCGGCGCGCGGGAACGGGGAGGCGGCGCGCGTCCTCGTCGTCGACGACGACCCCACCGTCGCCGAGGTCGTCTCCGGCTACCTCGACCGCGCCGGGTACGTCGTGGACCGTGCCCCGGACGGCCCCGCGGCTCTCGTCCGTGCCGCCGCGCACTGGCCGGACCTGGTGGTGCTGGACCTGATGCTGCCCGGGATGGACGGGCTGGAGGTGTGCCGCAGGTTGCGTGGCCGCGGGCCGGTGCCGGTCATCATGCTCACCGCGCGCGGTGACGAGGACGACCGGATCCTGGGCCTGGAGGTGGGCGCCGACGACTACGTCACGAAACCGTTCAGCCCCCGCGAGCTGGTGCTCAGGGTGGAGTCGGTACTGCGCCGCACCCGGCCCTCCGCCGGCGCCCGCCCTCTCCACCGGGCCGGTCTCACCGTCGACCCGGCCGCCCGCCGCGCCACCAAGAACGGTGAGGAACTCGCCCTCACCATCCGCGAGTTCGACCTCCTCGCCTTCCTCCTGCGCAACCCCGGCCGGGCCTACAGCCGCGAGGACCTGATGCGCGAGGTGTGGGGCTGGGACTTCGGGGACCTGTCGACGGTCACGGTCCACGTACGCCGGCTGCGCGGCAAGGTCGAGGACGACCCGGGGAGACCGCGTCTGATCCAGACGGTGTGGGGGGTCGGCTACCGCTTCGAGGAGCCCACGCCCCGCGAGGCCCCCACACCCCGCGAGGAGGCGGTCTGACCATGCAAGCCCTGCACACAACGCAAACCCTGTACGCCGCGCACGCCACGCAAACCCTGTACGCCGCGCACGCCGCGCACGCCGTGCACACCATGCACGACATGCTGCTCATCGCCCTCTACGCCTTCCTCGGCGCCGCCGCGGCCGGACTTCTCGGCGCGGGCGCGCTGTGGCTGATCCGGCGGCGGTCGCTGACCGCCTCCCTCGCCGTCGTCGCCGCCGTGGCGGTCACCGCGATGCTCGCGGGGACGCTGGTCGTGGCGTGGGCGATGTTCCTGTCCCCGCACGACCTGAGCGTCGTCACGACGGTCGTGGCCATGGCGGCCGTCGTCTCCCTGGCCACGGCGCTGTTGCTCGGACGTTGGGTCGTGGCCCGCAGCCGGGCGCTCACCCTCGCGGCCCGCTCCTTCGGCGACGGCGGCGACTTCGCGGCCCCCGACGGACCGGCCACCGCCGAACTCGCGGCGCTGAGCCGGGAGTTGCAGGCCACCAGCGCGAAGCTCGCCGAGTCCCGCGACCGTGAACGCGCCCTGGAGACCTCGCGCCGCGAGCTCGTCGCCTGGATCTCGCACGATCTGCGCACCCCGCTCGCCGGACTGCGCGCGATGTCGGAGGCGCTGGAGGACGGCGTGGCGGCCGACCCGGACCGCTACTTCCGGCAGATCCGCACCGAGGTCGAGCGCCTCAACGAGATGGTCGGCGACCTCTTCGAACTCTCCCGCATACACGCCGGGACCCTCGCCCTGTCCCCCTCCCGCATCTCCGTCTACGACCTCGTCGGCGACGCCCTCGCGGGTGCGGACCCGCTCGCCCGCGAACACGGCGTACGCCTGGTCGGCGACCGCGTCGAGCCGGTACCGGTCGAGGTGGACGGCAAGGAGATGAGCCGGGTGCTGGGCAATCTCCTCGTCAACGCGATCCGCCGGACACCGACGGACGGTACGGTCGCCGTCGCCGCCGAGCGATCCGACGAGGGTGTCGTCCTGTCCGTCACCGACGGTTGCGGCGGCATCCCGGAGGAGGACCTCCCGCGCGTCTTCGACACCGGCTGGCGCGGCACCCACGCGCGCACCCCGCCTGCCGGAGCGGGCCTGGGCCTCGCGATCGTCCGCGGCATCGTCGAGGCCCACCAGGGCCGGGCCGCCGTCCACAACGTTCCCGGCGGCTGCCGCTTCGAGGTCACGCTTCCCATGGCGAGGGCGTAGGCGTAGGCGTAGACGAGGGCGTAGGCGTAGGCGTAGGCGAGGGCGACCTCCGGCCGGGCGCGGAGTGCCCGAGACCCAGGTGGTTACTCCCCCCGAAGCCTCGCCGTCGCGAACTCGCGCATTCCCTCCGCGAACCCGACCTCGGGCTTCCAGCCCAGCTCGGCCCGCAGCCGTGACGAGTCGGCCGTGATGTGGCGTACGTCCCCCAGCCGGTACTCCCCGGTCACCACGGGCTCGGGCCCCCCGTACGCGGCGGCCAGCGCCCGCGCCATCTCGCCGACGGTGTGCGGCTCCCCGCTCCCGGTGTTGTAGGCCGTGAGAGCCCCGGCACGCGAACCCGCCTCCAGGGCCGCCACATTGGCCGCCGCCACATCCCGTACGTGTACGAAGTCCCGCCGCTGGCCGCCGTCCTCGAAGACCCGAGGGGCCTCGCCCCGGGCGAGCGCGGACCGGAAGAAGGAGGCGACCCCGGCGTACGGGGTGTCACGCGGCATCCCCGGCCCGTACACGTTGTGGTAGCGCAGCGACACCGCCGAACCGTCCGTCGACCGGGCCCAGGCCGCCGCCAGATGCTCCTGGGCCAGTTTGGTCGTCGCGTACACGTTCCGGGGGTCGACCGGAGCGTCCTCGCCGACCAGCCCGGGTGTCAGTTCCTCACCGCACCGCGGGCACCGGGGCTCGAACCGTCCCGCGTCCAGATCGGCGACGGCCCGGGGCCCCGGCCGTACCACCCCGTGCCACTCACACGCGTACGAGCCCTCCCCGTACACGACCATCGACCCGGCGAGGACCAGCTGTCGCACCCCCGCGTCCGCCATCGCGGCGAGCAGCACCGCCGTACCGAGGTCGTTGCGCGACACGTACTCGACCGCGTCGCCGAACCCCGTTCCCAGCCCCACCATCGCCGCCTGATGGCACACGGCGTCCACACCCGGCAGGGCGCCCGCGACCGCCTCGGCATCCCGTACGTCCAGACCGTCACGCAGATCGAACACGACCGCCTCGTGCCCCCGCGCGGTCAGCGCCCGGACGATCTGGGACCCGATGAACCCGGCAGCGCCGGTGACCAGTACTCGCATACACCGAACGCTAGGCGCGCGACCCCGTCCCACCGCGGCACCGCGCCCGTCACGTCACGAGTCCGTAAGACCTGTTCCGATCGCTCACCATTGTCAGGGGGTGTGAGCGGAAGGGCGTCCGAATACGCGTTCACCGGCCGGGCGACCTTCTTGACGGTACCGGCGTCGAGCGCCAAGGCGTTGGCTCAGCTCGGTGCGACGGCGACGGCGGCGGCGAGCGGGAGGCGGGCGACGATGCGGGCGCCGTGCGGGTGGGGCTCGGCGGTGAGGGTGCCGTGGTGATGGGACGCGATGTCGCGGGCGATGGCCAGGCCGAGGCCGGCTCCGCCGAGGTCGCGGCTGCGGGCGTCGTCCAGGCGGGTGAAGCGCTCGAAGATCCGGTCGCGGTCGGCGTCAGGGATGCCGGGGCCGTCGTCGGTCACCTCCAGTACGGCCGTGTGGGCGCCCGGGTCGGCGTGCAGGGCCAGCTCTATGTGCTGGTCGGCGTGCCGTTGGGCGTTGTCGAGCAGGTTGGTGAGGAGTCTGGTGAGCCGGCTGCGGTTGCCTTCGACGGTGATGCCGGGTCGCAGGCTCGCGTCGATCCGGATCCGGTCGCCGTGGCGTGCGGCGAGGGTCGTACGGCAGAGGTCGGCCAGGTCCAGCGGGCCGCTCTCGACGGGCTCGGCCGCGTCCAGCCGGGCCAGGAGCAGCAGGTCGGCGGCGAGGTCCTGGAGCCGGACGGTGTCCTCCAGGACCTCGCTGACCAGGTCCGGCCACAGCGCCGGGTCCGGATGGGCGAGGGCGACCTCCAGCTGCGTACGCAGGACGGTGATGGGGCTGCGCAGTTCGTGCGAGGCGTCGGCGATGAACCGGCGCTGGCGCACCACCGCGTCCTCCAGGCGGTCGAGGGTGGCGTTCATGGTGCGGGCGAGGCGGGCAACCTCGTCCTGGGCGTCCGGGACCGGGACGCGGCGGTGCAGCGCATGCCCGGTGATCTCGGCGACCTCGGACCGGATGGCCTCCACCGGACGCAGCGCCCGGCCGGTCACCCACCAGGTGACCAGGGCGACCGTGGCCAGCAGCAGCGGCGTGCCGATGCCCAGCGCGGCCCCGGTGATCTCGTCCGCCTGGTCCGCGTCCCGCAGCGACGTACCCGCGTACACGGTGACCGTGCCGCTGGGGGTCCGGGCGGTGACGGCGACGATCCGCTGGCGGTGTTCGTCGTGGAACGGTTCGCCGGACCAGGTGGCGCGCAGCTTGCCCTTGTGCGGGCGGAGGTGGCCGATGGGCGGACGGCCGCTGAGGTTCTGGCTGGCGGCCACCACGCGGCCGTGGGCGTCGACGACCTGGATGAAGTCGGCGCCGTGGGCGAGTGGCAGCAGGTCCGGGAGCCTGCCCTGGGCGGCCAGCCGGCCCACGGTGTCCGCCTGCTGGGTGGCGGCGTCGTTGGCGCTGCGCTGGAGGTTGGCGTGCAGGATGGCGAGGAGCGCGAAGGAGGCCGTGGCCAGCGCGAGGGCGACGACCGCGGTCGCCCCGAGCGTCGCCCGGGCTCGTACGGACCCCGGCCACAGGCGTCGCGCGAGTTTCATGGCGTCGGCGCGCAGGCCCGGACCCAGGCCCGGCCTCAGGCGCCGGGTCGCGGCCAGGACGGCGTCGGGGTGCGGGAGGTACCGGTATCGCCTAGCCACCGTCGGCCGCCAGCCGGTATCCGGCGCCCCGGACGGTCTCCAGGGCGGAGCGGCCGAAGGGGGTGTCGATCTTGCGGCGGACGGCGCTGACGTGCACCTCGACGAGATTGAGGTCCGCCTCGAAGGCGGAGTCCCAGACGTGCTGGAGGATCTCGCGCTTCGGCACCACCTCGCCCGCACGGCGCGCGAGATACTCCAGGATGGCGAACTCCCGCGTGGTGAGCCGCACTTCACTGCCGCCCCGGGTGCACGTACGGCGGGCCGGGTCGATCACGAGATCGCCGAGCTCCAGTGTCGGAGGAAGCCGGTGGCCGGTACGGCGGTGGAGCGCGCGGAGCCGGGCGACCAGGACGACGTACGAGAACGGCTTGGACAGGAAGTCGTCGGCACCGGTGTCCAGCGCCTCGGCCTCGTCGTACTCGCCGTCCTTGGCGGTGAGCATCAGGATCGGAGTCTCGCTGCCGACCGCGCGCAGTCTGGCGCAGACCCGGTAGCCGTTGAGGCCGGGCAGCATGATGTCGAGCACGATCACGTCATAGCTGTGCTCCAGGGCGAGCCACAGCCCCTGGTTCCCGTCGTGGGCGACATCGACGGTGAAGCCCTCGGCTGTGAGGCCTCGCTGCAGGGCGGCGGCCAGCCGCTTCTCGTCCTCGACCACCAGTACACGCACGCCGTACAGCCTCGCACGCCGTCCGGCGGCTCCCTGAAGACGCCTTCAGCTGCCTTCAGCCTGGCTTCAGCATCGGCCGTCCAAGCTGACCGCAGCAGCCGGCACCGGGCCGGCCGATGCGATCAGGAGCCCGAGCATGTCCCAGCCCGTCCCGCCGGAGCAGCCCGAGTCCAAGCCGGCCACGTCGTCCCGGAAGCGCCTTCCGCGCCTTCCGCAGCTGAGGCGGAGCCGTTGGCTGGCCCTCGGTGTCGGGGTCGTCCTGCTGGGCGGAGCCGCGGCCGGCGCCGCCGCGATCGCCGACCATGACCACGGCGAAAGGGGCGACCGCGGCAACATTGCGGCGGAGCGCGACGGGAAGGGCGGCGGTTACGGCGACCACCGCACGCGCGGAGCGGGCCGGGGCGAGGACCGGCGCGAGGGCGGAGGCGAGGATTCCGGCAGGAGCGACGACTCCAAGGCGCACCAGAAGGGCCAGAGCGGCCAGAACGGCCAGAACAGCCAGAACGGCCAGAACAGCCAGAACAGCCAGAACGGTCAGGGCACTGTCGCGCCCGCGCCGGTGCCGGCGGTGTCGGCCGCCAAGGCGATCGATGCGGCCGGCAAGGCGGTCCCCGGTGGCAAGCCGGACGCGCTGCGCGTGGTGGTGCAGCAGGGCGGCGGAAGCGCCTGGGAGGTCGAGGTGCTGGGCACCGACGGCGTCCGACACCTGGTGACCCTCGACGGTGCGACCGGCGCGGTGACCGGCAACACCGTCGCGCCCACGGCCCCCACCGCCCAGACCGCCCCGACCGCCTGACGCTGAAGAACGCGGTTCTTCTGCTGCCTCCCCCTCCCCCTCCCGCTCCCCCTCCGTGTGCCACTGCGGATTGAGCGACAAAACCGCTGATCACAGCGGCGTTGGCAGCAGCCGCACCTCGGACTCGGGGAGCTTGGCCCACCAGTGGTGATAGCGGCTGTAGACCGCCGCCTCACGGTCTGCGAGCAGCGTCGTCAGGGATTGGGCCTCTGCGGCGAGTCCGTCCCAGACAGCGGGCGGGAGGGGGTGGAACGCCGTGGCCTCGATGTCGCCGTCCACCGGCCGCCACACGCCGGCGACATGGCCGTCCACCAGCAGGGTGGGCAGTACATCGCCGTTGTTCCGGATCACCAGAGAACGGTAGGCCGGGGGTATCACCCGGCTGCGGTCGGCGTAGGCCAGCAGAATGCTGTCCCACATAGCCATGAGCCGGGGTGGGGCGGGGGTGTCCGCGGGCGGCCGGGGGGCGCCTGGCAGGTCGTACAGCGTGACGCCGTCCGGCCCTTGGAGCTGCTCGACGGCGCCGTCCAGAGCGCGGAGGGCCTCACGGACAGGTGCCCGCTGCACCATGGCGAACTGCGCGACGTCCGCCACCGACGCGGGCCCGAACCCCGCGAGATAGCGCAGGATCAGGGTCCGTAGCGCCTCCGGCTCCACCAGCCGCCCCGTGGGCACGGGCCCGGTCCCGGCCGCGACGAAGGACGGTCTGACACCGAACGACCAGGGCGCGCCCGTCGGGGCATGGTGCAGCGGCGCGTACGCCTTCAGCCCCCACCACGCCCCGTCCTGCTTCTCGGCGCCGAGTCGCTCCTCGACCCATGCCCGCATCTCGGCCGCGGTCCGCGGGCGGGCGGCGTAGGCCAGCAGCTCTGGCATCACCTCCTCGGCGTCCGCCGGCGTGCGCCTCCCGGCGGCGTAGCGAGTCCCGAGGCGTGAGCCGTACAGCGTCGGCTGCATCGCCATACGGAACGCCTGGTAGTCCTCGGCGTGCACGGCGTGCAGGGTGATCCGCATCAAGGTCGCCTTGACCACCGAGCGCCGGGTGAAGGCGGCGTCCAGCTCGGCCGGGGCGAAGCCAGTGAGCCGATTCCAGAGTGCGAGATACGGTGAGGCCGGGTGCTGCGCCTGAAGCGCGACTATGCGCCGCACTCCGTCAGGGACGGTCAACGGCTCCCGCTCCAGCAGCAGTTGGCGACTGAGGGTGGCCCGGTTGAGTTCGCGCGCGGTGATCTCCACGACGCAGGATTCTGCCGTGCCCCGTCCCGCACCCGCCGGCACCGGGTCGCGGCGGAGGCCCTACATGCCCCCGCCCTCCGCGTACCTCCCCCGATCTACGAGATGTCGGGGGACGATCCACGAGATGTCGGGCCGTCGATGAACCAGGCACGCTGTATCGCCAGGGCGCAGCCCAGCGCATCGCTGCCGGGCCGGGTGCGCAGCGCGACCGGTCCCGCGGCCGCGGCGGCGGGGCGGGCAGGTGCGCATGCGCCGCCACCGGCAGCGCCCGGGCGGGGGGCCGCCGAGGCGCACCGCGATCACGTGTCGCGCCTGGATGCGGGCATCGGCGCGATGATGTGAGGTGTCTGGTCCTCTGCCATCGGACCGACCCCGGCGTACCGGCTCGACCGGTTCGACCAACTCGATCGTTCCGGGCGTACTGGGTAGTGCCCGATACGGAGGCGTGTGTCCTGCCTTCGGCCATTGAACTTCCCGGCCGTGTACGACGTTAGTCACTGTGGGTGGCGTTGCACCGTGGTGACTGTGGGTGGCGAGCGCGCGCCGAGAGAAAGGGCCGAACGATCTCAACGAAATCGAACCATCCCGTCAGCAGCGTCGACCTTGGCTCACCCGTCCCGGCACGGCAAGGGGACAGCACAGGTGAAGTGCACGGTCGCAACCATGTGCTGGGCCTTGACGGCCTCCGCGGCTTGGCCGCACTGTACGTGCTCCTGTTCCACTGCTGGCTCATCACCTTTCCAGGGTTTCCCCGCAACTCGGGTCCCTCCTGGCTGGGCTGGCTGATGTACGGGCGTCTCGCTGTTGTCTTCTTTCTGGCGCTGTCCGGTTTCTCCTTGGCCATCTCGCCGGCGCGTAACGGTTGGCATCTGGGCGGCGTTGTTCGTTTTCTGCGTCGGCGCGCCTGGCGAATCCTGCCGCCGTACTGGGCGGCACTCGCGTTGAGCTTGGCAGTCGCTGGGTTTGTGGTGCCCGCCTCGCACATGGGACCGCCGAGCGACAAGTCGATTCTGGTGTACGGCCTCTTGGTCCAGGACATGTTTACGGCTCCGACGCCGAATGGGGCGTTCTGGTCGATCGGCGTGGAGGCGGAGCTCTATCTGGTCTTTCCGTTCCTCCTTTTGATCCGGCGGCGGCTGGGGGCG
The DNA here is from genome assembly GCF_045040035.1 of Streptomyces sp. NBC_01384. Classification (NCBI taxonomy): domain Bacteria; kingdom Bacillati; phylum Actinomycetota; class Actinomycetes; order Kitasatosporales; family Streptomycetaceae; genus Streptomyces; species Streptomyces sp. NBC_01384. The sequence goes on along the minus strand of NZ_CP109559.1, from coordinate 4,597,320 downwards.
GTCATCCTGGTTGTGGGTGCGACGCTCCTGGTGGTGGCACGCGGCTTGTCGGCGGCAAACGCGTCCCCGGTGGAAGGTGTGAACTGGCTGACTCCGAATCTCGCCCCGGTATTCGTTGCCGGCCTGGTGGGTGCGGGAGTTGTCGTCGCGCCTGAGAAGGTCCGACGCCTGCCATGGCATTGGCTCGCCGCCCTGGCAGCTGTGCCAGTTCTGTCACTTGTCATGGTCAAGGGATCGGTTTGGACGGTAGACCATTATTTCTGGGTCGATCTTGCCGTCGTGCCCGCCATGACGATGCTCCTCGCGGCCGTTGCCACAGGCAGGCCCGTCTTCCTCATGCGCCTCCTGGCTACGCGACCCATGCGCAGTCTCGGCGACGTTTCATACAGTCTCTACCTCATTCATTTGCCGATTGTCATGATTGTCAGTCGAAAAATCGCCCCGCTGTACGTGTCGCCCGGCCTGCCCGCATTCTGGTTCACGCTGATGCTGGGACTGCCCGCTTCGGTGCTGGGGGCACTGATATTCGCCAAGGTCTTCGAGACACCTTTCAAGCGAAACCGATCTTGGAAGTCCATGTTCTCGGCAGGGCGTTCACGCTGGACATGGATGCGGTTGAGTCTCCGTCGACCGTTTCACGATGGCCGGCCTGACGAGAAGTCGTTTCGGCACCGATAAGGTTCACGCGGTGTGGTGCGGCAGCGGAGATGCGGGTACTCGCCCACATGCCGCCCGAGTTCAGTGTTCCCGAAGGCCGCGCTCAACCGGGTGAGGGGGAACTGGCCGTCGCGGGAGGCGAGTTGTCCCGGCTGATCGGCCGCCCGACCACGCCGATCGGCGACACCGTCGCGGCCGCGTTCAAGCGGACATGACCGGCGATCCAGCGATCCATGCCGCCGCACGTCGTACCGAGGAAGGGATCACGACGGACGGCAAAGCCGGACGTACCACGGTCAAGGCCCGGGCTGGACGCGGGGCAGCCCTCCGCGGTGAGCCGCTGTGACGGCCCGGATTGTTCTTCGATCCTTGGTCATACGCTGTTGTATAACCGGGCCATGATCTATCACGTCGTGCCGCTCGACGAGTGGAACGCCAGTCCCGACCAGCCATACGCCCCCGCTTCCCTCGCGGAGGACGGTTTCGTCCACTGTTCCCCCGACGAGGAGACCACGCTCACCGTCGTCAACGCGTTCTACCGCGACTCTCCCCGGCCGCTGCTGGCGCTGCTCCTGGACGAGGACCGGCTCACCGCGAAGTGCGAATGGGAGGCGGCGGTGCCCGCCCCGCCGGCCGGGGTCGCCGAGGACGTCCGGTTCCCGCATGTCTTCGGGCCCCTCAACCGCGACGCCGTCGCGCGCGTCCTGGAGGTCCGGTGGGACGACGAGGGCCGGGCGACGGGACTTGGGGACGCCGGCTGACGGGCCGTCGTCTCGACGGCGATCGTCGACGTCGCCTTCCCCGCCGACTCCCCTGGGGCCCCGGTGCCCCGCCGCGGGCTCAGGGGCACCGCGCCACTGCTCCGCCTCGTGGCCCCTCGGTCACGCTGGGTAGTGCGGGCCCTCATGAGGTTCGGGCCCCGGGGGCGCGGTCGAGCCGGGGGCGACCGAGGGGAGAGGCGAGGGTCATTTCCAGCCGTCTGGCGCACTCCGGTGGAAGCGGTGGATCGTTGACCATGCGTGGCAGGACATGACCTCGGTGGAGCCGATGGGCGGCGTACCGCCGCGGACTATGCGGACCCGCGCGGGCTCCGCCGTGCGCTCGTACGTTGCGAGCCGGATTTCGTGCGGCGTCTGGGGATCGCGACCGCGGGGGACCCGCGCGGCGTCCCGGTGCCTGGTGCGCTGGGCGAGGCGGTGGCGCTGACCGCTTCTGCGGCTGTCTCCCCCGGTTTCCGTGTGAAGTCTGGATGACCTCCACGTAAAGCCTGGGTGACCCCCGCGCCCCTGGTGGCATCCGGTGATACCCCTCCGAAGCGCGCTCCTCCGGGCCCAACGGCCTCACAGTACGCGGGCCCAGCCGCCTCAAAGTACAATAGGGACAATTCAGGCCACGGCTACGGCCAGGTTCGGCGCCCGTCGCTTTGCATGCAATGGGCGCCGCGGCGGCACGATTCCTGGCGGCGGCGTACCTGAGAGGTAGGCCGCCGTTTCCGTGTGAGTGCGGGCCGCGGGAGGTATGCAGGGATGGACCTATACCCAGCACAAAGCGTCGGCCGGATGGCGCGTGGCGCGGTCACCGAGGCAGCGGCCGTCACCGCGGCCCTGGCTCTTCTTCCCTTCGGCGCCGGCGGCGGTAGCGGGAGTGTCTGCACCGGTCACACCCCGCTGCCCCAGCTGCCGGCCGTGCACGGCGGCGTGCCCGGGGAGAGCGCCACTCGCGCTCCCGTGCTGCTCGTACACGGGCTGGGCGGCAACCGGGCGGTCCTGACGGTCCTGAGCAAGGGACTGCATCGCGGTGGCTTCCCGTGCGTGTCGGCGATGAACTACCGCTCGTTGGCCGGAGATATCGCCGATGCCGCGCAGCAACTGGACAGGGAGGTCCGACGGTTGTGCGAGCACGGTGACTGCGAGCGCGTCCACGTGGTCGGTCACAGCCTCGGTGGCCTGATCGCCCGTTACTACGTGCAACGCATGGGCGGCGATGCCCGGGTGGACACCCTGGTCACTCTGGGAGCGCCCCATCAGGGGACCTGGGCCGCCATCGTGCCGGCCCCGGCCCCCATGATCCGGCAGATCCGGCCGGGTAGTGCCCTGCTCGCCGAACTGGCCCTGCCCGCGCCGGGATGCGGGACCCGTTTCGTCGCCTTCCACAGCGAACTCGACGAGATGGTCATCCCCTCCGGTCATGCCCGGATCAGCCACCCGGACCTGCTCGTCGACAACGTGGCCGTTCAGGGTGTCGGCCATCTGTCGCTGTTGTTCCACCGCGGCGTGATCGACGACGTCTGTCGCGTGCTCGCCTCTCCGGCCGAGCAGCCGGTACTGCCCCTCACGCCGTCTGAGCCTGAGCAGTGGCCTGAGGCGACGTAGCGTTCGGGGGGGCAGTTGAACCGCCTCCACCGTCCCACCGCCCCACCGCGGCCATCTCGGACAGTGCTCGGCGAATCCCTGCCTCGGCCGTTCCCCCAGATGCGGGAGCGGCCGCTTTCCGACATGGTGGAAATGACTGATCCTTTCCGAGCATCGCACCACCCGGAGGGAACGCGATGGCCGTAACGACAGATCTCCTCATACCGGCGCTGCGCGAGGTTCGCGAGACCGAGGCTGCGCTTGCCGACCGTTTCAGAAGCCATCTCGCGGTCACACCTCCCGGGGACCACCGGGAATCATTGGAGCGCCGCGCCGGCGACGCCCGGGGCCATGTGTACCGCATCGACGAACGCCTGCGCTCGCTGCAGCCCCGCAGCGGGGTGCAGACCTTCCTCGGCACTGCCTGGCACCTCACCGAGCGGGCCGCCCGGCTGCCTTTCGATGCGGCGATGGCCGTCCCGCAGATCGTGCTGCAGGGGCAGGTGAAGCCAACGAAGCATCAGCTGCTGAAGAACGCCGAGGACGAGTACGCGGTCACCGCGCTCGCCGTAGCCGTCTGCCGGGCTGCCGAGCGCATCGCGCAGGAAGCCGAGGACGCCAGCAGTTCGGATCTGCTCAACTCCATCCGCCGCAACGGCGAGGAGGCACTGGAGGAGCTCGGCAGCAGCCTCGAACAGCGCGCCGAGGAAGCGGTGGCCGCCGAGGCCGCCGACGGCTCACCGGCGGCGGCCGTCACCCGGACGGTCCGCGCCTGGAGCAACTGGCTGCGGGAATCCGCCGAGCGTGTGCCAGGCGTGCAGCGGCTCCAGGGTGCACCGCAGGGAGCCTTCATCACGGAGGCCGAATTGCCGATCCCGGATTACCGCGGACTCAGCACCAAGGCGATCCTCGACCGGCTTCCGCACCTGCCCCAGACCGACCTGGCCACAGTCGACGCCTATGAGCGCTCGCACGCGGGCCGCCCCGTGATCTTGAGCAGCATCGTGGATCTGCTCGGCCCCGAGCCCTGGCCGGGCTACGACAGCGAGACCGCGGACGAAATCGTCAAACGCCTCCAGGACACCGAATCGGGCCCGGTCCGGCGAGTGTTGGACTACGAACGTCGCCATCAGGCACGCGCCACCATCCTTTCAGCCGTCATGCGAGCTGCGACTGACTGACTGGTCTGGTCGCGAAGGCAGCGGGATCCCAGGCATTGCCTGGGATCCCGCTCCCTGTGTGTCGTGGAGGTGGAGGTCCTGCGGGTCGTGGAGGTCCGGCGGTCGGTTTACGTGTCCTGGTTACGTGCCCGGTCCAGGTGCTTGATCTTGATCCAGTCGCGGGAGCGGCGTCCGGGCAGGTAGGGGCTGGTGAGGCGTTTCGCGACCACGCCCTCGTAGCCCTCGACGACGCTCTGCTCCAGCGCCTCGGCCGCCATCGAGGGCCAGGCCGCGGGCACGGCGATGGCCGGTCCCGTCAGCGCGAGGTCGTCGAGGAGGTCGCGGCGGGCGGTGTAGGGCAGCTGTACGGTCGGCTCCCCCAGGTAGAGGATGTCGAAGAGCATCAGCCTGGCGGGCAGGTCCCTGGCTGCGTGGGCGACCGCGGTCGGGTGGTGCAGGCTCATGCGTTGCTGCAGCCGCTGCACGGACGGGCGTCCCTCGCTGTCCCGGGTGACGATCTCCCCGTCGAGCACCGCCTCCGGCCCGGGCAGCAAGGCGGCCAGTGCCTGGAATTCGGGGTACTGGGCGGTGACGTCCAGCCCGGTGGTGGCCAGCAGCCGCACCCTGCCGTCCCCGGGCAGGTGGGCGATCACGCGGGCCCCGTTCCACAGCGTTTCGTACGCGTATTCGGCCTCGGCTTCCGGCCCGGGTGGCGGGCCGATCACCCCCAGCATTGGCGACAGTGCCGGCAGCACACGTTGAGCGCCGGTCGGTGGGTGCACGCTCATGATTCCAGCGTGCGCCCGTTGGCGTGGATCGGCCACCCGCCGCCACGGCCGTGCGGTCGCAGCGGTGGCGGGCAGGGCCGTTGCCGCGGCCGTGTGGATGGCCGGCGTCGCGGGGTGACCGCGCCACTCGGAGATATGTCCCGGAATGTGCACTTCGTCGATTGATGGTTTGCTGCTTGTGGCGGCAGCCGTAATCGGTTCGTCGCTCAACGTGTGCATCCGGAAACTCAAGGAGGAGACCGCATGTCCGTCTATACCCCCCAGCAGATCAGCCAGCCGCAGACCCAGCAGCCCTACAGCCAGCAGTCGTACGGTCAGTCCCCCATCGCGCAGCAGATGTTCGGCCCGTCACCGATCAGCCAGCAGGGCCAGTTCGGGACGCAGGGCCAGCAGCCGTTCGTGGTGCAGCACCAGCAGCAGCTTCCGCAGCTGGTGACGGAGCTGTCGCTGCGCTGTGCCGCGACCGTGGTGAACGCGATGGTGGAGCAACTGCGGATGGACCCGCAGATCCAGCTGGGGATCCAGACGCAGGGGCAGATCCCGCCGCACGCCTGGAGCAACGTGCTGACCGAAAGTGCCCGCCGGATCGCCCCCGTCGTTCACGCCGCGCTGGCCCAGATCACCGGCCAGGGACAGGTCGGCCAGTACGGCCAGCAGTTCGGTCAGCAGCCGCAGGGCCTGCTCGGCCAGCTCCAGGGTCAGGGCCTGTTCGGGCAGCAGTCGCAGTACGGGCAGCAGCCCCAGTTCGGACAGCCGCAGTACGGGCAGCAGTCGCAGTTCGGGCAGCAGCCGCAGTTCGGACAGCCGCAGTTCGGACAGCACCCGCAGTACGGGCAGCAGTCGCTGTTCGGTCAGCTGTCGCCGATGGGCATCTGACAGGCATCTGAGGCCGCCGGCCGGGCGCCGCCTGCACCCACTCCCAGGGTGAGGCCGCCCGACCGGATCCGCCGCCCGGTTCGAGGCTCCGGGCGGCGGGCCGCCGGTGGGAGCGGGGACACCCCCGCTCTCACCGGCAACAACGGAAGATCCAGGACGCGTAACGACCTTTTGAGTCTGAGATGGCGGTTGGCTGATGAGTGAGCAGGGCGCCGGCGGTATGAAGCCGGGCAACGGAGGCAAGGGCGCGAAGTCCCAGGGCGCGCAGGGAGCGGCGGGCAAACAGCAGTCGGCCGCGAGCGAGCCGCGCGGTGTGGACGACGAACGGCACGAGCGACCCGAATCCCGTGTGCCGGGGCGGGGTGCGCGGGCCGGGTGGGGCCGGTATCTGGTGGCGCCGCGGCCGTTGGGCCTGCTGCGCGGTGGGGTGGCGCCGATCGAGGCCGCCGTGCTGTTCGCGCTGCTGGAGGAGGACCCCGACGTGGAACCTCTGGCACAGGTATGGCCGTCACGCTCACGGGGGCTCGGGGCGATCGCCGAGCCGCATCTCGCGTGCCCGCCGGTCGCGGTGGTCGCGATGCCCGACGAACGGGCCCGCGCCCTGGCGGCGAACCCGCAGGTCGTCGTGGAGATCGACCAGGCCCTCTCCTACACGCCCACCCCATCGGCCGGCGGCGGAGTCGGCACGACCGTGTCCGTGATGGATCCGGCACTGGCCGTCGTGCTGGAGGAGCCCGAGCACCTCACCGTGCGGGTCAGGGGCGGCGACGGGGAGGCGGTTCCCGGCGCGTACGTGTGGGCGATCGGCACCGGCGCGACCGTGCACGGGGTCACCGACCGGGACGGCCGGGTGACCCTCGCCCTGACCGCGGACACCCCTGACACCCTTCAGGGCGTATATGTGCGGCCGGTGGGCGGGTACTGGCCGCTGCGAACCGGCAGCCCCCGCCCCACGAACGGCGGAGAGGCCGTGGTCGAGGTGCAGGCCCTGTCCGAGACGTTCGAGGGCTTTCCCGGCCGGGCGGTGAGCGGCTGGGGAGTCCAGGCCATGCGACTTAACCAGATCCCCCCGACCTATCGCGGCCACGGCATCCGTGTCGCCCTCCTCGACTCCGGCGTGAACACCGCCCACCCCGACCTGAAGGACACCGTCCGGTACGGCCATGACTTCACCGGCTCCGGAAACGGCACATGGGGCATGGACGTCACCGGCCGGGGCACATGGTGCGCCGGGATCATCGCCGCGGCCGACAACCGCGCCGGTATCACCGGGATCGCGGCGGAAGCCGAGCTCCACGCCCTCAAACTTTTCCCCGGCGGGCACGTCAGCGACCTGCTGCAGGCGATCGACTACTGCGTCGCCCACGACATCGACGTCGCCCAGGTCAGTCTCGCCTACCAGGCCCCTTCCCAACTGGTCGCGTGGAAGCTGCTGGACGCGCACGCCGCGGGCATCACCGTCATCGCCCCGGCCGGCGACACCACCGGCCCGGTCGCCCACCCCGCCGCCCTGCCCGGCGTCCTGGCGGTAGGGGCGATCGCCCACACCGGCACCTACCCCGCGGGCAGCCCCCTCGCGGCCGTAGAACCGCCCTGGCCTGGGCCCTATCCGGCCCCGTTCACCCCCGCAGGACCCGGCGTCGACCTGGTCGCCCCCGGCGCGGCGGTGATCACCACCGGCCTCGGCGACGGCTACACCCCCGCCGACGGCACCGCGATCGCCGCGTCCCACGTCACGGGACTCGCGGCGCTGCTGCTGGCGCACCACGACCACCTGCGCACCCAGGCCGTCCCGCGCACCCGGGCCCGCGCCGACCGTCTGCACACCCTGCTGCGGACCGCCTGCCGCCCCCTGCCCGGCGCCGACCCGGCCCGCACCGGTGCCGGGATCGCCGATGCCCCCACCGCCCTCGGCATCCCCACCACCTGGCAACAGGACTACCGTGGCGAACACCTGTACGCGGCAGCCGGGGCCTATCCCCGAGGCCAAGGCTGAAGAACGGCCCCGCGACGCTCCGTCCCCGGCGTCCGACGTCACGCGCCGGGGACGGCCCAGGTCGGCCGGATCGCGGCCCGAGGGGTGACGAACGGCCGGTCAGGGCTGTGCGGGCATGCTCCAGCAGTTGGAGGTGGCCCGCTTGCCGGACAGCCGGTCGGTCAGCCACGCGACGGCGTCGCCCTGGTCGGTGAGCAGCGGGGCGAAGTGGTTGAGAAGGGCGCTGCCGACGCTGGGCAGCACCACGGCCTTGTACGTGACGTCGGCGCCCTTTCGGCACCAGTCGACTGCGAGCCCGCGGGCCTGGGCGTGCGGGACGAGGTTGTCGCTGATGCCCGTCGCCAGGCGGACGGGGCCGGCCGGTTTCAGCGTGCCGATGCGTTGGCTGTCCAGGAACGCCTGGAGCGTGGGCGTGGCGGCGATGATGTCGCTGAGGGACCGTCCGTCGGTCGTCCACTGGGTGCTCTTCGCGTAGCCGTAGCCGATGAGGGCGTCGCCGACGCACATCGTCGACAGGTCGGCGAGGGCCGCCTTGCCCGCGGCGTTCAGATGCGCCTCGGCGATGGGCTTCAGCGACGGGTCGGACTGGAGGAAGCCGTTGAGCGACCAGCCCAGCGCGCCGGCCAGTTCGCTGCCGTCGATGGCCTTGGTGACGGAGGTCAGGTCTGCGGGCGGTGCGCCGGCGTATGTCCCGGCGAGGGTGACGTCGGGCGCGTAGGAGGACTGGAGTTCGGCGGCCGCGGCGGTCGCTCCGCCGCCCTGGCTGTAGCCGAAGAGCCCGACCCGGGAGTCGGCGGTGATCGACGTGCCGTCGAGCGAGCGGGCGGCGCGGACGGCGTCCAGGACCGCGTGTGCCTCGTCGACACGGTTGACATAGGTGTGCAGCCGGTCCGTCGTGCCGAGTCCGGCGTAGTCGGTGACGACCACCGCCGCGCCGGACGCGAGGAGACGGTAGATCGCCACGTCCTCATAACCGACCGACACGGTCTGGCCGCCCAGTTCCAGCGGGTTCTCCAGGCCGAGGGACGCGGCGCACTGGTCGCCCTGTCCCATGGTGCCGGGTGCCACCGCGACCAGGGGCCGCGGTCCGTCGCCCGTCCAGTCGGCCGTCGGTTCGATGTACGCGCCGGTGACCGCCATCGGCTGACCCGCCGAGTCGGTGGACTTGTACATCAGACGGGTCGCGCGGCCCGGCAGCGGCCCGTGGAGGCTGGGCAGACTGACGGCCAGCGGGAGGGGCTCGCTGCGGACGAGGGCGCCGTCGGCGGCGGGCAGGGTGGCGGGTGGGTTGTAGAACGCGGGGATGGTGACGCCTCGGGACACGACCTCGTCCGCCGCCGTGGCGGCGGTGTCCGAGAGCGCCTGGGCGCCGAGGCAGGCGGCAGCGGTGACTGCTGCGGCCAGGAGCCGTCTGCGTGCGGGCATGGCGAACCTCCTGTGGAGCGGCCGGCAGGAAGCAGCCTCCGTGTCGGGCGCTCCAAGCCGGCCCGGACACAGAGGTGCGGAGCTACGGCGGCACGGTGTCGCACACGCGTCCCACGGGCTTGCCCGCGCCGCTTGAAGTAGTTCGGGAGGACCCTACCTACCGGTAAGTTACTCGTGGTAGCACTCGGTAGGTTACGGTTCAGTAATGTGACGGACTGTCCAATCGGGGGGTCCGAACGGCGGGTCCGAACGGCGGCCGCACGGGACGGTGCACCCTCGGCCTCGCCCGCGAAGGCCCCCGGTCAGGGCTGTGGGGTGCTGCCCATCTCCGCTGTGAAGACCACCGGGTCGCTGTCGAAGCCTCGGATCATCTCGTGAAACTCCCACGTTCCGGAGACATCCCTGGTGAACTCCGCGACCGTCGCGGCGGTGGATCCGGCGACCCGCGCGAAGTCGTCGGCCAGCAGCTCGCTGTAGCCCTTGACGACCAGTACCCCCGCGTTCGATATGTCGCCGAAGGTTTTGGGGCCGTGGTTCTGATGGATCGCCACACCCACGACCACCCGCGCGAACGAGGAAGCCAGGCGGTCGAGCTCCAGGACCATCACCTCGACGAATCCGAAGCCCTGACCGGTCTCGCTGTGCCTGGGCATGTTGATGGTGCCGTCCGGTGAGCGGCTGTCGAAGTGGACGACGTACACCGGCCGTCCGCAGGGATCGTCCGCCGAGTAGGTCGTGGCGATGACGTCGAGATGATGGGGCGGTCGACTCCAGGGACTCGGGTCCCACTTGAGTTTCACTTCGACCTTCCCCAGTTCCCTGCTGACGCCGCTCACTTGACGCTGCCTCTCCCGAATCAGGTCACCACGGGACGATCCCCGTAAGATCAAGTATGGCTTTCGGACAGCCTGTTGAAGCCGCTGGACCAGCTCGGGGCGGCGTGACATCGACCTGAGCCACCGGACTCCGTCGCGGATGAGACTGCGCTCGGCGCATGAGCGTCTTCGGGCAACCCCCGTCTCGGGGTCGGCCGGCATGCGCGCGGACGAGCGGCATGCGGCCCGGGCGGTGCGCACCGTGGTCGAAAGAGGCGGCTGGGACGTGGAGCGCCGCGGCGGCCGGCGGCATCCCGGTCGACGACCGGTCCTCGGCGCTGACCTACAAGGGCACCTGGGCGTCGTCGTCGGTGAACTCGGCCTGGTCGAAGACCGAGCGGGTGTCCGCGACGCCGGGCGCCACCGTGTCCTTCACGGCGGACGGCACCGAGCTGCGGATCGTCGCGACACGCAGGGCCGACGGTGGCCGCTTCGCGGTGGTGGTGGACGGGACCACGGTGGGCACGGTGAACACCTACGCCTCGGCCACCGGCTACCGGAAGGCGGTGTTCTCGTACACGCTCGGTACGAAGATCACGAATCACAAGGTGCAGCTCCGGGTGCTGTCCGGCAGCAAGGCCGGCCGCGCCACGGTGCACCTGGACGCGGTCATGATCACCCGCTGACCGGCCCGGCCCGTCGGAGCCCCGGGACGCACCGCGCGTCCCGGGGCTCCGCGCTTTCCGTCGGCGGGTCCCCTGGCTTCGGCCGGTGCGAAGCGGGTGGGGAAGGTGGCCTCCTCCATGGCGGTGTCGCCGCTACCGACCACCGCGACCGACCACGACCACCGCCACCGACCACCACTACTGACCATGACCACCGACCACCGACCACGACCACCGACCACGACCACCGACCACCGACCACCGACCACGATGTCGCAGTCGCGACCGCGTCTCCTCACGCCAGACGCGCACCGCTTCGGCGCCCTGTTCGACGGCCCGCTTGTCCGGGCGCTGGAAGGACAGCGTCCAGCGGCGCAGATACTTGCCCGCGCCTTGCTCGGCCGGTCCGACCCGGTACAGCTCGGCAATTTCCGGCTCGACCGAAACGGTGAAAAGCGCAATCGTCGAGCTCGTCGGTCGTCTGGTTTTCGGGGCGTGTGCTGGAATTCGGTCGACCTGCCTTTCGGGGTGCATGGCAAATGGTCTGAGCGGTCATGTTTGTGCCATGTCCACCCGTGCCCGCCATTGCCTGTACGCCATGGTGATTGGAGAAGAGGTGGTGGCAATGTCCGCGGTGAAACCTTCCTGGCGCACGCGCACCGCATCGGTGCCCCTGGTGGCGTTCGCGATCGCGAGTGCTCCGCTGGCCGTTCAAGCCCAGCCCCTGGTTGTGCCGACGGGTGCGAACGCCCATCGGGCGCCCGGCACTCCGGGGGTCCCGCAGGCCCCGGTCACGGTGTTCGTGGAGGACTTCGAAAACGCCGGCAAGACCCCGGTTCTCCTGGAGAACTACGTCGGCGCTCCACCGCTGAACGAGACGTACACGGCCGACCCGCCGTGGCTGGACCACGGACAGTGCAACGGCATCGTCCTCAGCCAGGCCGGTGCTGATCAGCCGGACTGCCAAGCAACGACTACGGTCGGGATGGCGCAGCTGAAGGGCATGGCCAGTGTGCTGGGGCAGGTGGGCGGGACGAATCCGCCGACCAACCACGCGGTGTCCGCGTACACCTTCGTTGTGAGCCCCGGTACCGACATGGTGGAGTTCCGGACCAAGCAGCCGATCCCGATCGCGAAGCCGAACCGCTACATCACCTTCGCCGTGGACGCGGCGGCGGACAACTGCCAATTGCAGGCCCAGCCGCTGCTGAAGTTCTATCTGACCGACGACGGTCCGGACATCCCGACCTTCACCACGCCCATCAATCCCTGCACCGATCCCAACTCCAAGCCCTACCCCGGAGGAAATCAGCTCAGGGCCGGGTCGTTCGCCGGGAACAGAGCCGTACTGTTCACCGGCACCCAGTTGGGCATCAAGATGCTCAATGGGCAAGGCGACTGGAACGGTAATGACCACGCCTTCGACAACATTCGGGTCCTGGACGCGACTCCACAGCTGGACAAGGCGTTCAGCCCCGCCACCATGGATAGGCGTGGCACCTCGACGCTCACCATGACGGTGACGAACACCAGTGAACTGGCGGCGAAGGCCGACTTCGGCTTCACCGACAGCCTGCCCGCGGGGGTGAGGGTGGCTTCGGACGCACATGCGTCGACGACCTGCGGCGACGGCACGGTCTCCGCGGCGCCGGGGGGCTCGTCCGTTGCTCTGGCCGGCGGCGATCTGGCCGCCGGCGAGAAGTCCTGCACGGTCACGGTGAATGTCACCGCTGACAAAGCGGGAACCTACGTCAACCGCCCTGAAGGGATCACCACGGTCGGCCTGAATCCCCCGGACCCCGCGACCCTGACCGTCCGGGGAGGAGCATCCGGCACCGCGACGGGCTCCGGCGGGCTGCTGTCCGGCAATGTCGTGCAGGTACCGGTGGACATCCCGGTCAACGCCTGCGGCAACACCGTGAACGTCATCGGACTGCTCAACCCGGCGGCGGGCAACGTCTGCGTCAACGGCTAGGCCGCGAGCCGCCAGGTCGGCTCGCGGAACCGGAACCCGGCTGTCCCTGGGGGTAGGGGGCGGGGCTCAGCGGTTTATCAACCGGCTGACCCGTCCCCCCGCAGGGCCTGGGCGGTCCTGAAAACCGTCGCGGCGGCGGGATGTCACCGACCACCCGGCCTTGGCGGACGGACGGCCGCGCCCAGGGCCTCGGTGAGCGCACCCTGCTGACGGCGCTGAACGGTCTGGTCGGCCAGGCGCTGGAGCGGGCCCGGCCGTACGACGTGGCCCGGGTGTCCCCCCAGAACGGTGTGTGCGAGCACTCGGTCGGGGCGCGAGGTCAGAACGGGCCGTGGAGACCGCCCAGTCTGTCGGTCAGACGCAGATTCTCGGAGTAGTCGACGGGGCAGGCGATCACGGAGACCGTGTCGTCGTCGAGGGCGCGGCGCAGCACGGGCAGCAGTTGGTCGGCGGCTTCGATCGCGTAGCCGCGTGCGCCGAAGCTTTCGGCGTAGGCGACCAGGTTCGGGTTGGTGAACCGGGTATGGCTGTGGCGGCCGAGTTCGAGTTCCATCTTCCAGGTGATCAGGCCGTACTCCTCGTCCACCAGGACGAGGACGACCAGCGGGACGCGTTCACGGACGGCGGTCTCCAGCTCCTGAGAGTTCATCAGGAACGAGCCGTCGCCCATCATCGCCAGCACCCGCCGGTCCGGCCGGGCGAGCTTGGCGGCGATCGCACCCGGCAGCGAGAACCCCATGGTGGACAGGCCGTTGGAGACCAGACAGGTGTCCGGTTCGTAGGTGGGGTAGAGGCGGGACATCCACATTTTCCCGGCGCCGGTGTCGGCGAGCACGATGTCGTGGCGGTCCAGCGCGGTGCGGACATCGGTCACCACGCGCTGCGGCACCAGGGGGAACGCGTCGTTGTCGCGTCCGTACTGGAGTTCTTCGTCGAGCAGCGTACGGATCTTCTCGCTGCTTCCCGAGTCGTAGGTGAGTCCGTCGGGCAGTGCTGCCGCGAGTGCGTCCAGCGACTGGGCGAGGTCGCCTATGACGCCCACCGCGACCGGGTAGTGGGCGCTGACGTCGCGATCAGCAACTTCCATGGATCGACGGGACCTTGAAACAGCCTTGAGCGAGAATATGGAAACACTTCCCGAGTTTCTGTGTAAGGGCATCACTGGATTCGCCCGACTTGGCTCATTCATGCCCGCCCTTATATATCCTCCTTCAACAAGTCGTCGTCGTCCTCAATTGGCGTGTCGGGCCATACTGTTGCGGTCACCCCTGTTACTCTGCAGCTCTCAGAAATCATCTATAATCCATAAAGGATTGAACGAGCCGGCTGGCGGCCAAGGTGTGCCTTAGCCGAATACTGGCGCAGCCCGGTCGAGAGGATACGGACCATGCACGATTTTTCTCGTCGTGGACTGCTCAAGGCGACGGCGGCCGCCGGCGCCGGCGCGGTCGTTCTCCCGGGGATTACGGCCGCAGAAGCCCCGGGTGCGAGCGCCGCGCCCCTAGGGGCCGAAAGCACGAAATGCAAGCCGGCGAAGCTGACCGGCCGCATCGTCCGTCCCAACGACCCCGGGTACGCGGATGCGAGCCTCGGCTGGGACGAACTCTTCGTTCACTATCCGCTGGTCATCGTCTACGCCCAGAAGACCCAGGACGTGGTCAACGCCCTCACGTGGGCGCGGCAGCATGACGTCGCGCTGCGGGTGCGGAGCGGCGGCCACAGCCTTGAGGGCTGGTCGAACGTGGACAACGGCATCGTGATCGACGTCAGCGAGTTGAAGTCGGTCCACATCGACACCGCCTCTCGTATCGCGACTGTCGGCGCCGGGCTGAACCAGTTGGAAGCGGTGACCACGCTCGCGAAGAAGGACCTCGCGGTGACGACCGGAACGGAGGGCAGCGTAGGCCTGTCCGGTGCGACGCTCGGCGGCGGCTTCGGCTTCCTCACCCGCTACCTCGGCATGGCCTGCGACAGCCTGGTGGCGGCTGAGATCGTCGTCGCGTCGGGTGCCGAATGCGCCAAGGTGATCAAGGCGGACCTGAAGAAGAACCCGGACCTGCTCTGGGCGCTCCGCGGGGCGGGAAACGGCAACTTCGGGATCGTCACCTCACTCACCTACAAGGCGGCTCCACTCAAGAGCGTCGCTTATCTGCAAGCGACGTGGGAAGGCCTCGGGGACCTGCAGGGGGTCTTCGACGCATGGCAGCGTACGGCACCGAGCGCCGAGGACCGCCTCGGAACCCAGCTCGAGATCCACAGAAACGCGATCCTGTTGTTCGGGGTTCTCGCGGAAGGGTCGGAGGAAGAGGCGAAGGAGCTGCTGGCCCCGATCCTGTCGGTCGGCGATCCCGAGGTCTCGGTGCAGGTCGGTAACTGGGGCGACGTATATGCGGGATTCCAGATTCCGACCGCGGTCGAGCCCGCGAACTGGAAGTTCTTCTCCCAGTTCACCACCGAGCCGTTCCCGAAGAAAGCGATCAGCCTGATCGCCTCATTCATGCAGGACGCCCCCTCGGACGACAGCAACTTCTTCACCCAGGCCTTCGGCGGGGCGGTGAGGAGGGAGCCCCGCGGCGGCGCGTCGTTCCCGCATCGCGACGCGCTTTTCTATTCCGAGCCCGGCGCCGGCTGGGGGACTCGTGGAAAATCAGGCAGCGGCGACGAGATCACCCCGAAGGCCCAGGCCTGGATCGCCGAGTTCAGCCAGGCGCTGCGGCCCTATGTGAACGGCGCCTACGTCAACGTGCCGAACATCGGGACGCAGGACTGGGAAACCGCCTACTGGGGACGCAACTTCGACCGGCTGCGCAAGATCAAGGCGAAGTACGACCCCCACAACGTCTTCCAGTACGAGCAGAGCATCCCGCCCGCGTCCTGCTGACCGACATTCGCCCCCGGGACCCCGGCCACGAGGCATGCGGCTCCGACCCGTGGATCAACGGTGTCGACCTGACCAACCTGACCGCGATCTTCCACCCCAACGCGGCGGGTTACACGAAGGGTTACGCCGCGAAGCTCAAGGCCACCTGGGGCTGACCCCGGTCTGGACGACACACAACCCCCGGGTCGATGACCCGGGGGTTTGTCATGGAGCGGGTGACGAGAATCGAACGCGCGCTCTCAGCCGGGGAAGCGACGGCGCTTCCCCGGCGCTTCCCCGGCGGTTCCCTTCCGATCCCTTCCGACCGGGGCACACGTGGTGCACGTGTGCAGCTCTGCCGGGCGGCCGGGACCGCCGACAGGTCTGACGGCCCCCATGGAAAGGGCGTCGAACCCTCTCCAACAGGGCCATTCGGCCCTTGTCGCCCCTTGGGCTCACTGACTTCACTGATCCCGCGGTTCGGGCCGTGTGAGAACGAAGAGGAGAGCGTCGTATGGCGGGAAGGGAAGTGGGGAGATGATCGCGGCGGTGGGGCACGCCGACCTGACCCCGGACACGCTGAGGCTCGTGGAGTCCGAGCTGCGGGGACGGCTGGAGCAGCTGTTCGCGACGGTGCCGGGGATGGTGCCGGGGATGGTGCGGGCGGGCGCCGGTGTGCCGGTGGCGTTCGGGCGCGCGGTGCGGGCGGCGGGGCGGCAGCTGGTCGTGGTGATTCCCACGCAGGCGGCGGTCCCCGCGATGCCGCCGGAGCGTGATCGGGTGGCGGCCGGCGAGTTGCTGTCCTTGGCCGGGGAGGTGCGCCTGCTGGCGTACGACCCGGCCGACCGGGACGCGTGCGTCGGCGCGGACGAGCGGCTGATCGCGGGATGCCGGCAGGTGCTGGCCGTGTGGGACGGCTCGCCGTCCAGCGGCCGCGACGCCACCGCGCATCTGGTGGCGTACGCCCGCGCCCGCGGCGTCCCGGTGGAGGTGCTGTGGCCGGAAGGGGCCGCCCGGGAGGCCGTACCCGGCGCCCCGCAGCGGGACGGCGGTCGTGGTCCGCGCGGCGGCGGTCACCCCTTGCTCACCGTGCGCCCGGAGCCGATCCGGACCGCCGGCGAGGCGGTACGACTCCGATGACGAGCAAGACCACCACCGTGCACCACCTCACCGCCAGAACTCAGCAGGCCAGCGGCCGACGGGAGACGACGTCGGCAGGCGGAGGCGGATTCGGAGCCGGTCGCGCCTTCGCCTGGCTGCTGATCATCGCCGGTGCCCTCGGCATCCTCGCCTCCTTCGTGATCACCCTCGACAAGTTCCAGCTGCTTCAGAACCCGCACTTCTCGCCGTCGTGCAACCTCAGCCCGGTCGTGTCCTGCACGAGCGTGATGCGCAGCGCCCAGGCGGGCGTGTTCGGGTTCCCCAACCCGCTGCTCGGCCTGCTCACGTACCCGGTCGTCGTCACGATCGGCGCGGCGCTGCTGGCCGGGGCCCGCTTCCGCCGCTGGTTCTGGCTCGGGCTGAACGCCGGCGCGGTGTTCGGTGTGGGCTTCTGCATGTGGCTGATGACCCAGGCGCTGTACGAGATCGGCGCGCTGTGCCTGTGGTGCTGCCTGGCCTGGGCTGCCACCATCGCCCTGTTCTGGTACACCACCGTGCACAACCTGCGGCACGGGATCATCCGTGCTCCGCGCGGGCTGGTCGCCGGGGTGCTGGAGTTCCACTGGGCGGTGCCGGTCACCTGGTACCTGACCGTCGTCATGCTGATCGCCACCCGCTGGTGGAGTTACTGGCAGACACTGTTCTGAGCCGACCCTTGCCCCAACGCGTTGTCCGGCCGGCCACCGCAGCACGTTGTCCGGATCCGAGGCCGCCGGCACTCCCGGCGACGGCGGCGGCGGAGGCGGCGGAGGCCCGGTCGGGCCGGCGGTCAGAGCGGCGCCGTGTCGTTCGCGATCGCTTCGAAGTCGACCTTTCCGGTCTTCTCCAGCATCGTGATGTGGTCGAGCACGGTCTGGTTGGCGGCTGTGGCCAGCTCCCGCACCAGCGAGTTGCGGGTGCTGCTGCGCACCTGCGCGACTGCCTGGAAGACCTTGCCGTGCGCGGAACGCAGCAGATTCGCGAACTTCCGCTCGTAGTCCTCGCCCTGGGCCGCCGACAGCTCCGCGAGCCAGCCCTGCTGCTGCGCGTCAGGCTGGGTCGGCAGCGCGATGGCGAGGTCGGCCGCGACGGAGCGGACGCGCTTGTCGAGGTCGGTGTGGCCGGCCACCAGATGGTCGCCCGCCTCCTTGATCGCCTCCGTGGGGGCGCGCTCGATCGCCTGCCGGCCCGCGGGTATCTCCCACAGCCCGGCGAGCCGCACCCGCACCACGAGGTCGCGATCGGCGGCGGTCAGCGGTCCCCAAGGTGTGTCCACCGATGCGCCGGGGTCGGCCACGGCGGCCTTCACGGCGTCAAAACGGTGCGGGTACGAATAGAACACCGGGTACGCGAGTGAGCCGATCGTGCCGACGATCGCCAACACCAAGAAGAACGTGCCGTAGCTACGCCGCAACTGAACCTCCCGGAGGACCAACTGGTCGCTGGAACCTGTACGTGGCCCGTGCGGGCCGCACGGGCCGGAGCCGTTCATGGCGCGTACCGGGTGCTCCGGCCCCTTTCCCGTCCGGGGGGAACGGGAGTCGCGGAGGCGGGGGCACCCGGCCGCCGCGCCAGAAGACCACTGCGCCGAACGGGGTGGATAGGGCCGAACGGCCCCGCGGACCGTAGGGCCGAACGGCCCCGCGGACGGGGACCGGGCGGCCCTGCGGACGGGGCCGGACGGACGCCGGGCCGTGGTGCGAGACTGGCAAACCTGCCTCGCGGCCGCTCGCCTCGCCGCTTGACCGTTGCCGGGTCCGGGTGGCGGCGGAAGCGAGCATGCGTGCTCAGCCCTTCCGACAGGAGCCGTCCGATGCCCCGTCCCACGTTGCGCGTCGCTGTCGTCCGCGCGCTGTCCGCGGCCCCTGGAGATGATGCGGACCCGCAGGAGTACGGTGGGAAGTACTGAGGGCACGTCGTACGCCGGTGGTCTGACCGGTCTCGTCCTCGTCGCGCAGCAGACACGGGCCGCTCCGGTCCGAGGCAGGTTCCGCCCCATGACATCCGAAGCCACATACCGACCGGACTGTGCCGCATCTTCGGACGAGCTCCACGGGCAGGGCCGGGTGGAGGTCCGCCTGGTCTCCGAGAACCCCGAAGCGGCGCGGCGTGTCGCCGACGCGCTCCGGTTGCTGTTCGCCGGAGACGAGCAGCGGAGTTATCCCGGGGGCCGCTCGGGGACGGGGACGCGACTGCATCTCACGATCGACGCCTCGCACGCCGCCGGCCCGCTCCGCTCCTGGCTCGACACCAGCAGACCGCCCGCCGACCGGACCCACCAGGGCGAGACCGCCTGACGGTCCCGACCGCTCGTACCCACCCCGCGGAGTGCGGACACGCGCCGCGGACCCGAGCGACGGCGCTTGAGGGGCGGCATGATGGCTGACCTGTAGGTATGCCGTCTTTTCGGCTGGGGGAGCGGGTCCGTTCGGACCGCTGTCCACCGTGGTTGCCCGCCCTTACGGGCACGGATCGGGTACGGCGTCGGCTTGGGCAGTTCGGCAGCGCCCCCATGCCCTTGGAGAGGGGTACCAGGTGCCGGCTCGGCAAGGTGCGTGCGGCCGATGCTGCGTGCGCAATACAGGTGGCGCAGTCCCCCTGGACCCGCCGGGCCGCCACGCCCGACTCCTCCCCGATGGCACGCCGTTCCACCAGGGCAAGGAGACCGGTAAGGCCCCCTCTTCTCCATCTGGGACGAACACAGGTCGTCGGCCCGCACGTCACCCGGCGGCTGCGTCCCGCCGACAGTGAGGTCGAGCGTCTGCTCTCAGCTCGGACAACACCAAGGCCCGCACCTTCGCCGGACCCCCAGAGACACGTGGGAGGCGGGCCCGGCCGCCGCGCCCGCCGGATCGCCGGCAGTGTCGCGGTGTTCGTCCTGATCGGGCCTGACCCGCAGTCAGGTGTCGGGGTGCGGTCAGGGTTTGCTCAGGGACGTTCCCTGATGAGCTGGGCTGTCGGGTCGGAAGAGACTCGTGGCCGGGCCACCACCGGTCCGACCGCCACCACCTTGGAGAGCCTTACTGTGAACTGCTCCGCTGCCCGTACCCGTTGGTCCACCGTGGCCGCGTCCGGCGCTGTGCTGGTTGCCCTGGCCGCCGGTATGGCCACTCCCGCCTCCGCCGCCACCCCGGCTCCAGCGCCCGCCACCGCCACCGCCGCCGCGACCGGCGCGCCGCTGCCCGGGCTCGACCCGGCCAAGCTCCAGGCGGCCATCGGTGGCCTGCCGAACGCGGACGTCACCGGCGGGCTGCTGCGGATCACCGGCAGCGCGGGACACTGGTCGGGCACCTCGGGCGTGGGCGACCTGGAGACCGGTCAGGGCGTTCCGCCCAATGCGCACATCCGGATCGGCAGCATCTCCAAGGTCTTCACCGCCACCATCGTCCTCCAGCTCGCCGCCGAGCGCCGGATCGACCTGGACAAGCCCGTCCAGCAGTATCTGCCGGGGGTCCTGCCCGCCGACCTGCCGCCCGTCAAGGTCGGCCAGCTCCTCAACCACACCAGTGGCCTGCCGCGCGGCGCCGCCGGCCCGGACTTCGGCGACGGCAGCCCCGAATGGTTCGCCGCCAACCGTCTGAAGAGCTTCACCCCGCAGCAGGTGATCGACCTGATGGCAGGCCAGCCGATGCAGTTCGCGCCGGGCACCGCGCAGCAGTACAACGGGATGAACTACTACGTCGCCGGCCTGCTGGTCGAGAAGATCACCAGGCACACCTTCGCCCACGAGGTGCGGTCCCGGATCACCCGGCCCCTCGGCCTGCACGACACCTACGTCCCCGATGCCGACGACCCGCGCCTGCCCGGCCCGCACTCCCACGGCTACCTGACGGTCACGTCCTCGGACGGCACCACGCACCCGGTGGACGTCACCGAGCAGAGCCCCTGGCCCTGGGCGGAGGGCGGCATGATCTCCACCCCCGCCGACCTCGACCGCTTCATGACCGCCCTCTTCCGCGGCCGTTTCCTCCCGCCGGCCCAACAGGCCGAGCTCTTCACCGTGCCCGACGTCCCCAGCTTCCACAGCAGCCAGTGCCGCACCGAGGCCGACGCCGGCCGGGCCTGTATGACCATGGGCATAATGCGGGTGAAGGCCTCCAACGGTGTCGTGGTCTGGGGCAAGACCGGCTCCCGCCCCGGCTACACCAGCGGTGTGTTCGCCACCCGCGACCTCTCCCGCAAGATCGTCTATTCCGTCAACCCGACCAACCTCAACGGCACCGAGATACGCTACGTCCAGCAGATCGCCGCCGCCTCCTTCGGCACCGTGGTCCCGGCCACGAACTGACCCCCGAAGAGCCGACACCCTGCGTGAGGCGGGTCCTGCTTTGGGGAGTCCCCTGGCGGACCGGTTCAAGGCATCGGAACTGCGGCACCTCAAGAGCATCGGAACCAAGCTACTTGGGCTTCCCGCTGCCCATGCCGCCGCCTGTCCGGCCGTTTCCGGCCGCGTTGCCCGTGCCGCCGGGGTCGTTGCCGGACGCGCCGTTGCCGGAGGCGCGGGTGTTCCCCGGCGTGCCGTTGCCGGCGTCCGCGGCGCCCTTGCTGGGTTTGCCCGTGCCGGCCGGCCTGCTCGGCGCGGACGTCGCCCGCGCCAGTTGCTCGGAGCAGTACGCGGCGACCTTGTCCTTCCCGCCGGCGGCCGCGACGAGCTGCTGCCAGGTCCTCGCGCCGAGCGCCTTGCCGCGATCCTTGACCTGCTCGTAGGCGCGGCAGTGGGCTTCGGTGTCCTGGGCAGGGGTCGAGCCGTGCGTCGGTCGGGGGCCGCCGGAGGACGCCGACGAGGCCTCACCGCCCGGCCGGTCCGGGGCGACCGCCGACGGGTGCGCGGCCCCCAGGCCGGTACCGGCACCGTCCGTGGACGAGCCGGCGGAACCGATGGCCGCGACCGCGACACCACCCAGGGCGAGGCTGGCGAACACCACGCCGAATGTCATCTTCGCAGGTCGCCCGGCACGCCGCTCCGCGGGCAGCCGCCAGTCGTCCCGGCGCCGGGTACGCGCCCGGTGCGCGCCCGCGCCGCGGGGGGCCCGGAAGCCGGCCAGGGCCCGCTGCTCGGCCTCGGGGTCGAGATGGCCTCCGCGTATGACGGCGGCCAGCACCGTTTCCAGCGTGGCGGTGTCCCGCACGTCCCACGGGCCGGACACGGTGCCAGGGTGCACACGTCGACGGCCCGGAGCTCCGTCGCCGCTCAGCCGTTCACCCATGTCCGCTTCCGTTTCCGTCCGCTTCTGTTTCCGTCCGCTTCCGTTCCTGTCCGACAGATTCGATTCGTTCGGCGTACCCGTCCTGGTGCCTGTCCGCCGGCCCACTGTCGCCGGCGTCGTTCATTTCGACTCCCCCAGCGTTTGGTAAGCCTCATCCGTCACACCCTCGTCCGCCTCGCTGCCGACGCCCAGCTGGCGCGCGAGGCGTTTCAGGCCTCGGTGGGCGGCAGTGCGCACCGCTCCCGGGCGCTTGCCGAGGACGCGTGCGGCGGCGGGACCGTCCAGGCCGACGACGACCCGCAGGAGTACGGCCTCGGCCTGGTCCCGCGGCAGCCCGCGGACCAGTTCCAGGGCCCGCTCGGTGGAGAGGGACTCCAGGGCCTGTTCATGGGTGCTGTGCGGGCCGGGCAGGTTCAGTACGTCCTGTTCGGTCCCTCCCGCCCGGGGCCGCACGCGCTGGCGGCGCAGATGGTCCAGTGCCCGGTGCCGGGCGATGGTCGCGGTCCAGCCACGGAACCCGGCCCCGTCTCCCTTGAAACGTCCGAGGTCACGGGCGATCTCCAGCCACGCGTCGGACGCCACGTCCTCCGCGTCGTCGCCGACAAGCCCGTGCAGATAGCCGAGCAGGCCCGGCTGCACGATCCGGTAGGCGACCGCGAAAGCGGTCTCGTCGCCGTCCTGGGCCCGCGCGACTGCCGCGCCCAATTCCCCGTCGTACGACTGTACGCGCCGGGGTTGCCGTCGCTGGCCCAAGACTGTCCTCGTTCGCACCGTTTACAGCGAGTCCGGGCCGTCAGCCGCCCTCCGGTCGCTGACGGCCCCATGGTGACCAGCGTCCGTCCTCACAGAAGTGTCACAACGCCTCAGACATCCTTCACGTCGTCGCCGGCGCCCTGCCGCACAGCCGCCGAAGGCGCGAGGGCCGGCGCGGCAGCTCCAGAGAGCCGCGCCGTGTCGGGGACACGTGCCCGCGTCGGGGACAGGTGCCCGCGCCGGGGCCACCGGGACGGCTCCTCGGGCCCGTGGATTCGGTGTGCGGACGGCGCTGCGCGACCGGCGGTGCGCGCAAGGTGGCCTATCTGCCGGACCTGACCATGCGGCGGATCGCCGATCTTTGTCCCGGCGAGGCACGGGGTCTCGTCTCCTGCTCTGTCGTCACATAAGGAGAAGCGAGGTCAGCGGCCGATCCGTCACCCGGTTCCGGGGGGATTCCCGGCAACCGGCGTGGGACCGCCCCAGCTCGCGCGCACGACGGTCGAGGGGTCTTCCCAGAACGGGGTCCGTCGGGTCGCGTGATGCTTCGGCGCCCCCGTGCGCTCCTTCTGGCATGAGTACGTACCTCCGTCTGCGAGCGGTGCCGCCCCCGGCACTGCGCAACAGTGCGACCTGGCTTGAACGACTGTTCGAGGATGACTCGGAGACCGTCCGGCACGGGGTCGGCCGGCACCGTGAGGAGGTGCTGGGCAAGCGTTATCTGGACCAGGAGCGCATCTATGTCGGCGCTCCCCCGCATCGTGCCGAGGACCGGCCCCAGACCCAGGTGGTGCTCGGTGGCCGGCCGGTGTTCCGCCCCGACCGACACAAGCCGCCGTTCCTGGTGCTGACGGCGGCCCAGGCCCGTCGGGTGGCCAGGTTCCTGACGATGGCCGACTTCGACGCGCTGTGGGTTTTCGCCCGCGACGAACTGGTGCCGCGCTACGGTGGCGCGACCGCGGAGCCCAGGACGTGGGGTGCGTTCGCGGCGGCGCACCAGGAGTTGAGGGCGTTCTACGCGCAGACGGCCGAGTGTGGGGACGCGGTGGTGAAGTGGCTGCCGGCCTGAGGCACGCAAAGGGCGCGGGCCAGGAATCCGCGGCCGACAGAGGCATCGCGTGTCCGCCTCGCCGAGAACCGACGGCAAGCTTGCTCCCCGCTCCCGCCCCCGCCGCGGAATACCTGCCCGTCGCGTAGGGGGGCGCGGTGCCGGCCACCCTGCCGCACGCGGGCCCTCGGCAAGCCATCAGCACGATTGCTCACTTCTTGTCCGTCTCAATCTCTTTCGGGCTGCTTGGTCCGTGCTGTGAGGCCGAGGTGTAACACTTTCGGTCGAGTTCGCTCTTTCCATGTGGACGACTGCGTCGGTCGGCCATGACAGGGGGCACGACTCGTGCAGTGGACGGACGAAAGCGGCGGAGCGTACGGCGAGGATCCGTACGGCGGCGTCGGGTACGCGGATGCCTATGGCCGTGAGCACAGCGGCAGCGTCAGCACCGACACGGCCACGCTGTCCCGGGATCCGGTACAACTCGCGCGGCGGACGCACCCGACGGGTCACACCCGGGCGATGGGGACGGACCTGCACGCCACAGGGATGCCTCTCTCCGCGGCCGGGCCGGACCCCGCCACGACGGCGTGGGACGCTCCCCACGGTGACGTCCTCACCGTGCCGCCCCCGGAGTCCGACACACCCGGCCTTCCGGTACCAGGACCGGACACGCCGGCGAGCGCGTCGGCGCGGCCGGTCTTCGTCGATTCCTCGGGGCGACGCCAGCGCCGCGTGCTCCGCGCCGCCCGGCTGCTGGTGATCCCCGCCGGCGGCTACGTCGCCCTGCTGATCAGTGCCGTGCTGGGCGGCCCCAGCATCAGCTCTCCGTTCGTGCCGCAGCCGGACTCCACGCACCCGGCCACGCCCCGGGCGACCGCACCCGATTCCTCGCCCGGCACCGGCCACTCCGCAGGGAGCGTGAGCCCGACCGCAGCGCGGAAGAACTTCCGCCCCGCGGCGCAGAAGACCCCCGCCCCCGGCCCCACCGACCGGGCGGCAGCATCCACCGCCCCTGCCGTCACGTCCGGGCCCACCGCGGCGCCCACCAGGATCACGTCCCCGACCTCGACCGCCGCCTCCGCCCCCGCCTCCGCCCCCGCCTCCACCTCCACCTCCAAGGGGCGCGCCATCGGCTCGACCCACAATCCCGTGAAGTGATCCAGGGCTCTGACGTGACCGACCGCCGACGCCGCAACGCTCTTCCTCGCCGCCGCAGCCGCACCCGCCAGATCACACCGCGCGCCCACTGGCTGCTGCTGAGCGCGCTCGCGGTGACCCTGTCGGCGGCCCTGCTGCTGCAGGGCTACACCCACCACATGTTCGGCATCACCTCGGACGACGTGACCGGCGCCCGAGGCCGCAACGGCACGGTGCCCAGCCAGGTGGTGCATGGCGGCCCCGTGATCGCGAACGCCGCCACCTCCCCGCACACCGCCCGAGTGAAGGCCCGCACCATCGCGCTGACCTTCGACGACGGCCCGGACCCCGTCTGGACGCCACGGATTCTGGACGTGCTGCGCCGTAACCATGTGCACGCGACCTTCTTCGTCGTCGGAACCCAGGCCGTCGCCCACCCGGAGCTGGTCCGCCGGATCGTCGCCGACGGCCATCAGATCGGCATCCACACCTTCACCCATCCCGACCTGGCCCGGCTCGCTCCATGGCAGCGTTCCCTGGAACTGCGCGAGACGCAGCTGGCGGTGGCCGGTGCCGCGGGGGTCACCACCGCACTGTTGAGGCCGCCGTACTCCTCGGAGAACGACGCACTGGGCGATGCCGACTGGTCCGCCCTCAAGCAAGCCGGTGCGGCAGGCTATGTGACGGTGCTCACCACCCGGGACGCCGAGGACTGGCAGCGTCCCGGTGTGGACCGCATCGTCGCCAACGCGACACCGCACGGCCACGCCGGGCAGATCGTGCTGATGCACGACGCCGGCGGTGACCGGTCCCAGACCGTCGCCGCGCTGAGCGCCCTGGTGCCACGGCTCAAGGCACAGGGCTTCACGTTCGCGACGGTGTCCGACGCGGTCGGCATGGCCGCACCCGTCCAGCCCGCCGGGCTCGCCGACCATCTGCAGGGACTGGCCCTCATCCAGATGCTGCGGGGCGGCGACCGGGTCGTGTGGCTGCTGGGCCTGCTGATGTACGCGGCCGGGGCGATCAGCGTGCTGCGCGCGGTGGTCGTGCTGATCGCCGCCCGGCGGCACCGGCGCCTGCGGACGAAGGGCCGGGGCCGGTCCTGGGGACCGCCGGTGACCGAACCGGTCAGCGTGATCGTCCCCGCGTACAACGAGAGCGCCGGGATCGAGGCGGCCGTGCGCTCACTGCTCGCCTCGGACCATCCGGTCGAGATCATCGTGGTGGACGACGGTTCGACCGACGGCACGGCCGATCTGGTGGAATCGCTGCACCTGCCGGTGCGGGTGATCCGGCAGCAGAACGCGGGCAAGCCCGCCGCACTCAACACCGGACTCGCCGCGGCCTCCTGCGACCTGGTGGTCATGGTCGACGGCGACACGGTCTTCGAAACCGACACCGTCCGCACGATCGTGCAGCCCTTCGCCGACCCCCGCGTGGGCGCTGTCTCGGGCAACGCCAAGGTCGTCAACCGAGGTGGCCTGCTGGGCCGCTGGCAGCACATCGAGTACGTGGTCGGGTTCAACCTCGACCGCCGCCTGTTCGACCTCGCCGAATGCATGCCGACCGTACCCGGAGCGGTCGGCGCGTTCCGCCGCCGGGCGCTGCTGGACCTCGGCGGCGTCAGTGACGTCACCCTCGCCGAGGACACCGACCTCACCATGGGGCTGTGCCGCGACGGCTGGCGCGTGGTGTACGAGGAGGGCGCGAGGGCCTGGACCGAGGCGCCCGCGTCACTGAACGCCCTGTGGCGGCAGCGGTACCGCTGGTGCTACGGCACCCTGCAGGCGATGTGGAAGCACCGCGGCGCGCTGGTGCAGCGCGGTGCGGCAGGAAAACTGGGCCGCCGGGGCCTGGCCTATCTGCTGCTCTTCCAGGTACTGCTGCCTTTGCTCGCACCCGTCGTGGACATCTTCGCCCTGTACGGGCTGGTTTTCCTCGACCCGGTCCGGGTCATCGGGCTGTGGCTCGCCTTCCTGCTGCTGCAACTCCTGATGGGCCTGTACGCGTTCCGCCTGGACGGAGAACGGCCCGGCCCGCTGTGGACCCTGCCGCTGCAGCAGTTCGTCTACCGGCAGCTGATGTACCTGGTGGTGATCCAGTCCGTCTTCACCGCCGTGTCGGGCTCACGGCTGCGGTGGCAGCGCATGGAGCGGTACGGCAGCCTGCGGGCCCCGGTGGGCGCAGAGACGCCCGGCAATGACCTCCCTCCACAGGACCCCGGCATTCCGCAGCAGGCGCCGAGCGACGGCTGTCCGCAGTCGGCGCCGCACGACCCGTTCCCGCAGCCGGCACCGTAGGCGGCCTTCCACAGCCCCCACCCCACCCCGGTTTCCGGCAGCCCGGACCGTCCGAGACACCACAGTTGTACTGAGAGGACAGTGATCAGAGCCCATGAGCGGACACCGGCGCCGACCGCCGCAGCCCTTCAACGGCGGCACGCGTGCCGGGGGTGACCGCGCCACGGGCCGCCGGGCCTCACGTCGTGACCAGGGCCCCCGACAGGACGTGCCACGCCGCGCCCGGAGAACGGCGCCGCAGAAGAAACGTTGGATCGACTACCCGCGCCGGGGCAGGACAGGCCCGCGCCACTGGCTGCCGTCGGTGCGTCAACTGTTGGGGCTCTTCATGCTCTGCTTCGGCGCCACAGCAGCGGCCATCGGTTATGCCTACGCCACGGTCACCATCCCCGACCCCAATCCCACGTCGCAGCTGCAGAACAACGTCTACTACTGGTCCGACGGAACCGTTCTGGCGACCGACGGCAGCGTCAACCGGCAGAACGCCACCCTCTCGCAGGTACCCGCGGACGTGCAGTGGGACTTCATCGCCGCGGAGAACTCGTCCTTCTACACCGACCCGGGCATCGACCCGCAAGGCATCCTCCGCGCCGTCGTCCACATGGGCGAGGGCGGCTCCGTCCAGTCCGGATCGACGATCACCCAGCAGTTCGTCAAGAACACCTACCTCGATCAGTCGCAGACGATCTCACGCAAGTTCAAGGAACTGCTGATCTCTTCCAAGATCGGCGCGGTCATGACCAAGCGGCAAATCCTCCAGGGCTATCTGAACACCTGTTTCTTCGGCCGCCAGGCCAACGGCATCCAGGCCGCCGCCCGCATGTACTACAACCTCCCGGTGGAGAAGCTCGACGTGAGCCAGGGAGCCTTTCTCGCCGCGGCCGTCAACGAGCCGAGCCTCTTCCAGTACGCGGACTCCGACCCCGCGGCCAGAGCGCAGGCGCAAGCACGCTGGTCCTGGGTGCTCGACCGGATGGTGACCACCGGCAAGCTGACGCCCGGGCAGCGGGCTCGGTACGCGGCCGCCGGCTTCCCGGCGCCCAGGAAGTGGACCCCCGGTTCGGGGTTCACGGGCCAGGTCGGCTACCTGGTCCAACTGGCCAGGGCGTATGTCCAGGCGCACGACCGGACCGTCACCGACAGCAGTTTGAGCCGGGGTGGATACCAGATACACACCACCTTCGACAGGAAGAAGACGAAGGAACTGGACCAGGCCGTCGCAAGGGTACGCAAGCAACGTCTCGACCCCGCCCACCGGTCGGTCGACCGGGACGTCCAGGTCGGAGCCGCCTCGGTGGATCCCACGACCGGCAGGATCCTGGCCGTCTACGGCGGCCCTGGCTTCGACCAGGCCCACTATTCGGACAACGCCGACACCTCCGGCGTCCCGGTGGGATCGACCTTCAAACCGGTCGTCCTCGCCGCCGCGCTCCAGTACGGAGCGGTCATGCAACCCGGCAGGCCCCCGGAACCGATCACCCCGGCCAGCAAGTTCAACGGTGCCGACGGCATCCAGATCAAGGACCAGCAGGGCACCTACGTCACCGACGCCAAGGACCCCACCGGGCTCCTCCACCAGCACAACGACACCACATACCGCTGGGGCTACATCAATCTGCGCAAGGCCATGGAGCAGTCGGTCAACACGCCGTACGTGCAACTGGGAGAGGACGTCGGCCACGGGAACGTGGCGAAGACGGCGGAAGCCCTCGGCCTGCGCCCGGGCAGCCTCGCCGCCCCCAGCGCCGGCTTCTACATCGGCACCTCGACGCCGAGTGCCATTCGGATGGCGGGTGTCTACGCGACCTTCGCCGCCGACGGGATGCAGACCGCCCCGTACTCGGTGACCAAGGTGACCCATGACGGCACGGCGCTGTCCGGCTTCACCGCCCCCGCTCTCGTACGGGCCCTGCCGGCGGCGATCGCCGGCAACGTGACCGACGTGCTCCGGGGCGTCATCACCCGGGGCACCGGCACCAAGGCCCAGGCTCTGGGCAGGACCGCGGCAGGAAAGACCGGAACCACCGACGACTACCGGTCGGCCTGGTTCATCGGCTACACCCCCCAACTCGCCACCTCGGTCGTCCTCTTCCGGGAGGACCCGACCCACCCGCAGCTGCAGTCTCTGGCAGGCGTCGGCGGCCTGCAGAAGGTGTTCGGCGGCGACATCCCCACCGAGATCTGGACCCAGTACATGCGCGACGCCCTTGCCGGCCTGCCCGACGCCCCCTTCCCCGCGCCCGCCCCCCTCGGCCACGGCACCGACGAATCCGGCGCTCCTTCCCCCTCTCCCTCCGCGACCCCCGGCAAGCGGGGCGGCAGCACCGGCAAGAAGACGACCACCACCACCCGGCGCACCCCGACGGCCAGCCCCAAGTGCCACCACCACAAGTGCCGTTGATCGCGTCAGCACCGGGGGCTTTCCGCGCGGAGCCCGAAAGCCCCCGGAGCCCGAGAACGTGTCGGCGGTACGGGCAAGGTGCCACCGAGGCCTCCCTCGTCGTCCATGACACCCCGCGTCCATGACTCCCCCGTGCGGACGGGGCCCCGGAGAGCTTCCCGGGGGCCCGTCGGCCGCGGTGCCGTCCGCGCCGGGTGAGGAGCTCCTGGCGGGACCTGTCGGAAGTGGCCTGGAGCGGAGGGCGCCGGCCCGGCGGGCACGGGTCAACTGCCGGTGGTCGGCGACGACCGGGCCACGGGACGGTCCGGACGTACGGAAAAGACCGTGTCGCCCGCCACCGCCACGATCGCGTCCTTGACGAGCAGCAGGCTCGGCGTGTTCTCGTCCGCCGAGTCCCCCACGCCGTCCAACGCGGCCGTGCGCCACCGCTCCGCTCCTGTGTCCCGGTCCAGCGCCAGCAGGCGGCCGAAGTGGTTGGCGAAGTAGAGATCGCCGTAGGCCGCCGAGAACACCGGTACGGACAGGTTCTCCAGCTCCGTCGTCTTCCGCCACAGCTGCTTGCCGGAGGTCGTCGACACCGCGGTGACCGCTCCGCCGTCCCGTACGACGTAGACGACGCCGTCCACCAGGGCGGCGGCGCCTCGCGGCGATCCCGCCAGCGGTAGGTGCTGGACGGCGCCGCTGCTCGGGTTCACCCGCACCAGCTCCGCGTACGACTCGTCGCCCACGGACTGCGACACCTTGTCCGGGTCCTGCATCACGGCGAACAGGAACTGTCCGTCGACGACACCGAGCGGTTCCGCCGCCGGCGGCAGCGTCGCGATGTCGCTCCGGGTGCCGTCGGACGCGTTGAGCCGCAGCAGGCTCATCGGAACCCCGCCCGGAGACCCGCCCGACGAGCACAGACCGTACGGGGCGTCGCTCAGTACCAGCGGTACGCAGGACTTCCCGCCCGACGCCGACGCCGACGACGTCCACAGTTCCTCGCCCGACGACCCGTAGGCCACGAACTGCGTCCCGGAGGCCGACATCGTCAGCACCCCGCCGCTGAACAGGTACGCCGGTGCGTTGTTGTCGCCGATGCGGCGGGCCCACCGCTGTTTCCCGGTGCCGGCGTCCAGGGCCACCAGTTTGAGGACCCTGTTGCCGTCGGCCGCGTCGTCCGGAAAGTAGTAGACGTAGACGAGCCCGCCCCGGACACCGACAGGCCGCGCTTCCTGCGGATTGGTGCCGGCCCGCCACAGGGTGCGGCCGGAGGCGGCGTCGACCTTGGCGACCGTGAAGCCCGTTCCGGCGCAGTACGCGGCGTTTCCGCCCGACACGCACCCGGACTCCGCGTAGAAGATCGGGTCGATGTTGCCCGAGTCGTGGGTCAGGTCCGTCCGCCAGGGCTCCCAGCCGGCGGGCAACGTTGCGGCGCGCGGGCCCGCGGCGGTGGGGGACGCGGATTCCGTCGGCGCCTTCGAGGTCGTGTCCGAGCGCGACACGAGGTGCATCGTCGTGATGCTCAGCCCGGTGACGGCCAGGGCCGCGGCGAGGCTGATGAGGATGATCCGGCGCGCTCGGTGTCCGCGGCCGGTTCTGGTCCCGACCGTCTGGCCCATCACCTGGGTGGAGGCCACGCCTGGTGGTGCGGGGCGAGGACGGGAACCCTGGCGGCGGGGTTCCACGGTGGTCGCGTCTCCGGCGGAGTCCGGCAGCGTCCGGAGCATGCGGTGCAGTTCGGCCGGGCCGGGCCGGGCGGCCGGATTCTTGTCGAGGCAACGCTCGACGATGCTCAGGAGCGGCTCCCCGACTCCATCCAGCCGCGGGGATTCATGCATGACCTGATAGCCCGTCAAATAGGGGCTGTCGGCGCTGAACGGACGGGTGCCGGTGGCCGCGTACACCAGCACCGACCCCAGCGAGAACACGTCCGAGGCCGCGGTGACGTCCCGCGGCGAGATGAACTGCTCCGGGGACATGAAGGGCGGGGTGCCGATCAGGCGTCCGGTCACGGTGAGGGCCTGGTTGTCGGCGGCGCGTGAGATGCCGAAGTCGATGACGCGCGGTCCGTCCTCGGCCATCAGGACGTTGCTCGGCTTCAGGTCCCGGTGCACCAGGCCCGCCTGGTGGATGTCCCGCAGTGCCTCGACGAGCCCCAGCCCCAGCGTGCGCAACTCCCGCCCGCTCAACGGGCCTTCCTTGGCCACCATGTCCGACAGCGTGCGGCCCGGCACATACAGCGTCGCCATCCACGGCACTTCGGCGTCCGGATCGGCGTCCACCACCGGGGCGGTGAACGCCCCGCTCACCCTGCGGGCCGCCGTGACCTCCTGCCGGAAACGGGCCCGGAACTCCTCGTCCTGCGCGTACTGGGCGTGCACCACCTTCACCGCGACCTGCCGCCCCGACGCCGAGCGTGCCAGGTAGACGACCCCCATGCCGCCGCTGCCCAGCCGGTCGATCAGCGCATAGCCGCCTATCGACCCTATGGACTCCGCATCCCCGGGGCTCAGCGACATCGCCGGTCACCTTTCCCACATTCCATGCCTCGAAAGCTAGTTCTGATCATCAGACTAAAGGCTGCCCCTGTCCGCCCTGTCCGCCCCGTCCGCCCCGTCCGCCCACGGACACGAAGACACGCCACCCACAAGTGAACCTGGCCAAGCCCTACTAGGATTCGGCCCATGGCCCTGACCATGAACGACGTGGATCGGTTCGAGGCGTCCAGGCCCCGCCTGGAGGCCATCGCCTACCGGCTCCTCGGCTCCGCGAGCGAGGCCGAGGACGCCGTGCAGGAGACGTTCCTGCGCTGGCAGGCCGCCGACGTCGACCACATCGAGGTCCCCGAGGCATGGCTGACGAAGGTTCTCACCAACCTGTGCCTCAACCAGCTCACCTCGGCTCGTGCGCGGCGCGAGACCTATGTGGGCCAATGGCTCCCCGAGCCGCTGCTCGCCGGGGACCCGATGCTCGGCCCGGCGGACACCGCCGAACAGCGCGAATCGGTCTCGTACGCGGTCCTCGCCCTGCTGGAGCGACTCTCCCCGGGCGAGCGGGCGGTGTACGTGCTGCGGGAGGCCTTCGACTACCCGCACCGGGAGATCGCCGAGATCCTCGACATCACCGAGGCCGCCAGCCAGCAGATCTTCCACCGCGCCAAGAAGCACGTCGCGGACGGCAAGGCCCGCACCGAGATCGACGAGGCCGCCGTCCGGCGGATCGTCGACGAGTTCCTCGCGGCCGCCACCAGCGGCCGGACCGAGCCGCTCGTGCGGCTGCTCACCCAGGACGCCATCTCGATCGGCGACGGCGGCGGGAAGATCCCGGCCCGCGCCAAGGTGGTCGAGGGCGCCCTCGCGGTCGCGAAGTTCATGCGGGGCCTGTTCAAACCCGGCAAGGCCAAGCGCGCCCTGGCCGGCGGCTCACCCGAGGTCTACGCCACGACCGCCAACGGCGACCCCGCCGTCGTGGCGGTCGTCGACGGCCGGGTGGTCGGCGTCATGTGCCTGGAGGTCACCGCCGAGGGCATCGCCGCGTTCCGCAACCAGGTCAACCCCGACAAGCTCGAACGCGCCACCCGGCGGTGGGCGGCCGCCGACCACGGCGAACCCCTGCTCAACGCCTTCTGACCCCGATGTGAGGTGCTTCACATCGCGTTGCTGTCAGGAAACGGTGGGCCGCCCGGTTCAGGTGGCGAACCCGCCCAAGACAGGAGCACGTATATGCAGCACCGCATCATCGTCCTCGGAGCCGGATACACCGGAGCCATCGCCGCCGGGCGCCTCGCCAAGCGGCTGCGCCGCGAAGATGTCGCCATCACCCTCGTCAACGCCGAGCCCGACTTCGTCGAGCGCGTCCGGTTGCACCAGCTCGCGGTCGGCCAGTGCCTCAAGCCCCGGCCCTTCAGCGAGATGTTCGCGGGCACCGGCGTCGAACTGAAGCTCGCGAAGGTCACCGGCGTCGACGTCGACCGCAGGACCGTCGCCGTCATCGACGCGAACGGCGCCGAGGAGCTGGAGTACGACACCCTCGTGTACGCCCTCGGCAGCGGCTGGAACAACCAGGGCGTCCCCGGCACCGCCGAGCACGCCCACGAGATCGCCAGTCGCCCCGGAGCGCTCCGGCTGCGCGAGCGCCTGGCCCGCCTGGACGCCGGACAGCCCGTGGTCGTGGTCGGCGGCGGCCTCACCGGCCTGGAGGCCGCGACCGAGATCGCCGAGGCCCGCCCGGACCTCGATGTCGCGCTCGCCGCCCGCGGCGGCCTCGGCGACTGGCTCTCG
Organism: Streptomyces sp. NBC_01384; assembly: GCF_045040035.1. Lineage (NCBI taxonomy): Bacteria > Bacillati > Actinomycetota > Actinomycetes > Kitasatosporales > Streptomycetaceae > Streptomyces > Streptomyces sp. NBC_01384. The sequence goes on along the minus strand of NZ_CP109559.1, from coordinate 4,563,498 downwards.
CCCAAAGGCCGCCGGCACCTGCGGAAGGTCTTCGACCATCTCGGCATCACCGTGCACGAGCACGCCGCCGTCACCGGTGTGGAGGCCGACCGCGTCGCCGCCGCCGACGGCACGTCCATCCCGGCCGCGGTCACCGTGTGGACCACGGGTTTCGCCGTCCACCCGATCGCGAAGGCCACCACCCTGGAGGTCACCGACACAGGCCAGATCGTGGCCGACGGGACCATGCGCTCGGTCTCGCACCCGGACGTGTACGCCATCGGCGACGCGGCCATGGTGACGGGCCCCGGCGACAAGCCGCTGCGGATGTCGTGCGCCTCGGGCGTTCCCTCCGCGTGGCAGGCCGCCGACGCCATCGCGGCGCGCCTGACCGGCGGGAAGCGCCCGAACGTGGCGCTCCGCTACTTCAACCAGTGCATCTCGCTGGGCCGCAAGGAAGGCCTGATCCAGTACGTCACCGCCGATGACCGCGCCGTCCGGGCGGCCCTGACAGGACGGCTCGCCGCCGTCTACAAGGAGCTGGTCTGCAAAGGCGCGGCCTGGGGCGTCGCCAACCCGGCGCTCGGGATGCCGGTCCGGCGCCGCCGCGTTGTGCGGGAGCCGGCCCAGGCGAGCTCGGCGGTCAAGGCGCCGGCCTGACTCGCACAGCGGAACGGGCGCCCTCGGTGCGAGGGCGCCCGGTCCGGGCGGCGACGATCGCCGCTCACTGTCTGACGGTGAAGTACTGCCAGGCGCCCCAGGTGCTGAGGTTGGTGTTGTCCTTGCTGCTGTGGATGTACTGCGCGGCCACGCGGAACCTGCTGTTGACGGCCTTGGTGAGAGACATCTGGTGGCGGCCGGTGCTGGTGGAACCGAGGGAGGAGCAGGGGGTGGTGGTCTGCGTGTGCCAGGCGCCGCCGTAGTACCGCTGCACGTGGAAGACAACGCACTGGCCGGCCTTGTCGGGTGCGACGGTGACGTCGAGTTGCTCCTTGGCGGTGTGGTGGTACACCCGGTAGAGGGTGCTTCCGTAGTGCGTGCTCGTGTAGTAACCGGACAGCTTCTCCGAGATCCCCACATAGGAGTGCACACTTCGGGCGACGGTCTTCGGGGCGTACCGATAGTCGCCGGCGAACACCGCGCTGAACGTGGTGTTGCGGGCGAGCTTGTAGGACCCCGTCAGATTGCCGTGGGAGTCCACTGTGCCCGACTTCACCAGGACCGTCTTGCCGCCGTACGGCTGAGCGTAGACCGCCACCGTACGCCTGTTGTAGGTCGTACCGAGGTGGGTGGTGATCTTCGCGTACTGGCCGTACTTGTACGTCGAGAGGTCGGTGGCGATGGTCAGGGACGTCGAGACCCGGGATACCTGGACGGTGGCGGTGTGGCTGCCCGTCTTGTGCGAAATGTCGCCGCTGTAGGCCACCTTGTAGGTGTTGGCGCCGCCGGTCTGCGGGGTGTCCGCGAACGTGAACGAACCGTCCGCGGCGACCTTCGCGTCGGCGAGTGCGGCACCGGACGGGTGGGCGAGGTCGGTCTTCGTCACCTTGACGACCTCACCGGCGGCGAAGGGCGAGCCGGAGAGCTTGCCGGACACGGTCAGTGCGTGTGCGCGGGTGGCCGTGGCCGGAGCCGCCAGAGTGACCGAGGTGGGCAACTTGGACACCTGGACGAGGTTCGCGGCGCTCGCCGTCTCGTGGGTCTCGTCCCCCGCGTAACGTGCGGCGTAGGTGTAAGTGCCCTCTGCCGGCGGAGTGTCGCCGAACGTGAAGGAGCCGTCCGTCGCCGTCGTCACATCGCGCAGTGCCGCTCTGTTCCGCGTGATGTGTACGACCTGGCCCGGGGCAAGCGCCGCGGTCGAGGTCAGCGTGCCGCGGGCCGTCAACGGCCGGCCCGGGACACCCGTGCTCGGGGCGGTGAGATGGAGCGAGGTCGCCGCCTTGGGCTCCGGAGCCGGGGGCGCCGCCTCGCTGACGACCAGGCCGCTCACCGTCTGCGCGTCGGCGCTGTCGCCCGTGGCGCCGGAGAAGGCGACGAGTGCGCTGGATGTCAGCGTCGGTGTCGCGTCCAGTACCTGCGTCCCGTCGACCCAGACGTACACATGGCCGGCGTCCACCTGGACGTCCACCTGGTGCGTGCCCTGACGCAGGGAGGTGCCGAGTTTGGCCACCGACTGGTAGTCGATCGCCGACGAGCCGGCTGAGCTGTGGCCGACACCCACGAAGTTCTGTTTCTGCAGCGTGTTGTTCCAGCCGGTGTCGAGCGCGACCACCACGCCCGGCCGCCCCGCGATGCCGAGGCCGCCGCCGGCCCCGCCCAGTGCCGAGGCGGAGTTCTGGGCGGGGTCGAGGAGGGAGAGCGTCATGCCGTTCCCGCCGCTACCAGGACCGAACTTCGCGGTGAAGGTGGCCCGCAGGCCGTCGGTGCGCAGCGGTTTGGTGTACACCGCCGTGCCCGCCTGGTTGCTGGTGGCCGGGGTCAGCTGGACGCTGCCGTCGTCGGCCGGCACCGCCGTGCCGTTGGCCTGCCACAGCCCGTCCTTGGCCGAGGTGGTCGTGGCGGTGCCGGTACCGGTGCCCTTGACCGGCACGTACATGGCGCCCTGGCCGTTGCCGTTCGCGTCGACCCCGGTCCCGGTGACCTCGTAGAAGGCGCTCAGGTCCGCAGCCGAACGCGGAGTGAACGTCACGCTCTGCACGGCGGTCTGTTCAGGACCGATGACCAGGCCCTCGGACAGCTGCATCGGGCTGTTGAAGTCACCCGTCGGCGCCTTGGCCTTGGTCACCGTCACCGGGATGTTGCCGGTGTTGGTGATGGTGAACGAGAGCGACTTCGAGCTGCCGATCGGAACCGGGCCGAAGTCCAGCGAGCTCGTGGAGAACTCCAGGTGTCCTTGTCCCGTGATGGCCGTTCCATTGACCGGCACGCTCAGAGTGTGCGTGTCGCCGCTGCTGCTGCTGCTGCTGATCACGAGTGCGTCGCTGTCATCCTGGTTGCCGACCGGCGTGTAGGTGACCGAGAGAACGAACGAATCACCGGCCCGTACGACCGTGCCCGTGCTCGGCAGCCCCGAGGCGGCGAACGAGCCGGTGGGCGAGTCGATCGAGTCGATCGTCTCCGCTTCGGTGCCGGTGTTGGTGATCTGCAGGTTCAGCGTCGAGGTGCTGCCGGTGGGCACGTCCCCGAAGTCCATGGCGGTGGGTGCCGCCCCAAGACCGGGCCTGGTGCCGACGCCATGGAGTGCGAAGACGAGTTTCTGGCCGTCCGACAGATTCGCGGTCAGCGTGCCGTTGATGCCGCCGGTGGTCGTGGGAGCGAAGCTGATCGGTACATCGAGTGTGGCATCCGTCGCCAGCGCCGTGGGCTGCTCGGCCGTGGGCTGCTCGGCCGTGGGCATGGCGGACGGGTCGACCGAGAACGCGCCGGAGGCCTTGAGCCCGGTGATGCTGACGTCCTGCGTGGCTGTCAGCTTCATGTCGGCCGAGCTGCTGCTGCCCACGCCGACCTGGCCGAAGTCGAGAGAGGCCGCGGTCAGGGCGGTCCTGGCCGGGCTGCCGAAACCGTAGAGCACGCCGTCCCGGGTGCCGACGTACACCTTGCCGTCGCCGGCGGTCGGAGTGCTGAACTTCGTTGCCGTGCCGATCGGCGCGGACCACAGCAGCTGCAGCAGGCCGTTGCCGTCGGGGGTGGGGCTGTAGGCGCGCAGGGTGCCGTCGGCCCCGGAGGCGTTGCTCGCGGAGACCATCCACACCAGGGCACTGGAATCGTCCGTGTTGTTGGATGTGACAAGGGGAGAGCCGCTGGTGTAGCCGAAGGTGTCCTGGCTCTGGCCGGTGAGGGTGAGCGCGGGTGTGCCGCCGTTGCGCACGCCGTACTTGAGAGCGCGCAGCGGACCGTAGTTGCCGACGACATAGACATAGCCACCGTCGCCGCCCCAGAACGCGGGATGCCCCCACATTCCCTGGTAGGGGCCGGACACGCTCACCGCGGCGTCGCCGCCCGAGGCTCCCTGGCCCATGCCACCGAGGTTGTCGCGGTCGAGCAGGAACACCCTGCCGTCCTTGCCCTGCTGGACCAGCAGGTGGGGGTGTTCGCTGGTACCGAAGCCGTCCGGCAGTGCCACCGGGGCGCCCGAGGAGATGTCCTGGTCGTTCAGGTCCAGGGTGGAGGCGTCGCTCGGGCTGAAGAAGTCGGCCGTGCTGAGTCTGTTGTCCGCGTTGACCTGGAGGCGGACGACGGACTCGGCCAGGGTTCCCTGCGTGGTCCTGCCCGGCCCGGGGGCCGGGCTGATGCCGTTTCCGGTGCTGAAGAAGATCCGGCCGGAACCGTCGGAGACCAGGCCGCCGCCCGACTGCCAGATGCCGGCGCCGCCCGTGCCGGCACCGGTCACCGAGGCCCACATCGAGGTGATGCTGTGTTCGGTGGTGCTCACGCCGACCACGTAGCCGCGGTACGGCCATGCGTCGCAGTGGCCGCCGAAGCCCGCGTAGACGACGCCGTCCATCAGCAGCAGGCCGGGGCGCTGCTGTTCGTAGTAGGCGTCGAAGCTTGCACTCGGGTCGTTGCCGGGGCTTCCGCCGATGGTGACCGGCCACCCCGAGAGCTCGGTTCCGGAGGTCGGGTCCACCGCGTGCATCAGCCACTTCGGGTGGCGGTGCGTGGAGGTTCCGTCGTCGACCTTGGTGGTGAAGTAGAGGGCGTTGGTGGCGGGGTCGTAGACGGGAGTCGCGGTCGCCCCCACGTTGGGCACCAGGTCACCGCAGCCGATCGCCGAGGCCGGCCACGCCGGTCCGTAGTTCTTGCTCCACTCGATCGCACCGGTGGTGCGATCGAGGCCGTACACGGTGTTGCTCTCGGTGACCGCGATCACCTCGTCGCCCAGCACCAGCGGCTGGGCGTATATCTGCCCGTCCAATTTGGTGGCGAAGAGCCGGCCGAAGGCGGACGACTGGACAACCGCCGGGGAGAGCCCGGCTTCGTTCTGGTCCCAGTTGGTGCGCAAGCTGTCGACGCCCTGGGTGGTCTGGTCGGCCTGGGCCGACGGCATCAGCAAGCTGATCGTCGTGCCGATCAGTGCCGCACCGGCCACGGCTGCGATGGCGAACAGCCGTGTGCGTCGCCGGTCGCGATGGCGGCCACGGCGTGCGGGCGCGGAAAACCCGGCCAAACCGGGACCTCCTCCAGCTATTCGCGCCCGGAGTGGTCACAGGTGCGGGGTAAACATGAAGACTGAGCGGTTTTTCTTACCATCAGCCGACCTGTTTCTGTACCGCTTGTGCACACTTCGTTCAAAGATCGTCACCTGTCGCCGCGCCGCGCGAGTACGGGCAGACCGTCACCACTGCGCGGCCCTCGCCTGATCGACACCCTGGCCGCCGCGGCCCGAGGGCGCGGGAGGCGATCCGTGGCCCCGAGGGCCCATGCCGCGTCCTCAGAAGGCGCTCGGGCCGACGGTCTCTCGGCCCGAGCACCGTTGCTGTGCCGCCCTCGCTCAGGCTTCGTCGGCGGGCCTGTTGAAGTCCGCTTCCTCGGGCAGCACCTCCATGTCGATGTCTTTCCGTCCGAGGAGCGCCGCCAGCGCCAGGCCGCGCTCCGGCGGCCAGAACTCCGGCTTCCCGCCGGGGACGGGGTCGTCCCCGGCCTCCAGGAACAGCGCCTCGCCGCCGCCGGGAGTGTAGAAGGCCACCATGTGTGTCACTTCGCCGGTGATGTTCCGGAACCGGTGCCGTGTGCCCCTCGGCACGAAGACGAAGTCACCGGCGTTCGCCACGAAGGTCTGATCGCCGTTCAGGAATTCCAGCGCACCCGAGATGAGGTAGAAGGCTTCGTCGGCACTCTTGTGCACATGCGCCACCGGGCCGTTGCCCGGAGGAACCCAGCAGTCTATGAAGCCCAATGCGCCGTTGGTGGACTCGGCCGTCGCCTTGACTTCGTAGACGTCGCCGGACATCCACTTGACCACGCCCTTCTCGGCGGGGACGTGCATGACGCACGGACGGTAGTAATCCGGCGTCTGAGCGCCGTTGTTCGGCGGTGCAGAACTCATGTCGTTTCCTTGGAAGGTGATGGATATCGTCGTGCCGGGCGGTGCGCCACCTGGAGATCTGCTGTACGGCGCCGCGGCACCTCTCGCTGTCGCGCATGTACGTGAGCGGCTGCCGGACCTCGTACCACCGAAGACCGGCCTCAAGGTGTGGAAGCCGATATGCGGTGAGAGGTGCTCGGCCGGCCCCGCGGCGGACCCCGGATCCGCCCTGCGCTCGTGGTCATGTTTCCGCTCCTCGACATCACCTCTGCGTGGGAGGTCAGTGGACGCCTAGCTGCCGTGCCTGTCGGGTGGCGGTTCGGATGCCTTCGGTGAAGGGCTCGCCGTGGCCGGGCAGCAGCAGGTCTGCCGTCAGTTCGTCGAGGCGGTCGAGGGCGGTGAGTGCGGCCCGGCTGTCGTGGGTGAAGCAGCGGCTGACGATCGTGGGTCCGGTGCGGTCGGAGAAGCCGTCGGCGGTGACCAGGGCGTCGCCGGTGAAGAGCAGCCCGCGGTCGGTGAAGAAGTATGCGGTGCTGCCGGGTGTGTGGCCGGGCAGTACGACGGCCTGCGGGGCGCCGGGGACGTCTTTCAGCACCTGGTCGGCGTCGAAGACCCGCGCACCCTGCACTGCGGGAGCGGTGAAGGCTCCGGCGCGGGCCAGCTGGAGGGGGAGGGCGAGTGCGGAGGGTCTGCGCAGCAGGTAGGGGAGCATCGAACGCTCGGGCTTGGCGTGGCGCATCGCGCTCCGCGGCCCGTCGCGCAGGATGACGGCGTCCCGCTCGTGGATCCAGAGGTCGGCGCCGGCTTCCTGGAGGGGGTGGGCCAGCCCGGTGTGGTCGGCGTGGCCATGGGTCAGGAGTACGGCACGGACGTCGGCCACGGAGCGGCCGAGGCCGGCCAGCAGCGTGCGCAGTTGCTTCAGATGGGCGGGCGTTCCCGCGTCGACCAGGACGAGACCGTCGGGGTCCTCGATCAGGTAGAAGTTGACGCCATGATCGCCGAGGCGGTGGACGCCAGGTGCGACCTGCGTGGGCGCGGGACGGGACATACAAGCCTCCGGCGACCGAGCAATATTCAATACAGTCGACTGTAACAGAATTGGAGGGTGTGCCGATGACGGACGGGACGCCACGTCGGCCCTACAACTCCGGGCGCCGGCGCGAGGCCGCGCGCCGCAACCGTGCCGCGGTGCTGGCGGCCTGCCGTGAGCTGCTCTTCCGGGAGGGCTACCACGCCACGACGGTGCGTGCCGTGGCCGAGCGGGCGGGAGTCTCCGCCGAAACGGTGTACAAGTCGTTCGGCGGCAAGCCGGGCATGGTCAAGGCCCTGTGGGACATCACGCTGGCCGGAGACGACGAACCGGTTCCCATGGCGGACCGCCCCCAGGTTCAAGAGATCCTGCGGACCAGGGAGTTGGGCACCAAACTCCGGCTCTACGCCGCATACGCGCGCGGAATCCATGAACGGATCGCCCCGCTGTTCGCCCTGCTGACCCAGGCCGGGCCGGACGTCGGGGAGGTCCTGGAGATCGGTGAGCGGGAGCGGCTGACCGGCGTCACCGCGTTCGTCACGCACCTCGACGAGGCCGGCGCGCTGGGTCCGGAGGCGGATCCGGCCCACCTGGCGGACGCCGTCTGGGCCCTGGCCGGCCCGCAGTTGTACACCCAGCTCACGGCAGGACGGGGCTGGTCCGCCGACACGTACGAGGAATGGTTGGCCGAAACGCTCACTGCCACGCTCTTGCCCCCTCCGCCCCGGAAGCGGTAAGCGCCCACCGCATCCGCTGCGACGGGGTGGGGCGGGGCCGTTCACCCGGGCACCTCGGGGGCGGTCGTGCGGGCCGGGTCGTACCGCTGTCAACCGTGGTTGTCCGCCCTTACGGGCACGCGGTGGGCACGATGCCGGAGCAGGCGGGCGGATGCGTACGCGCGCCGGCCCTCCCGCTGTCATACGAGGTCGACTCCCATGCGGGGGCATGCACGGAGTTCGGGAGAGTGGGCTCCCTGGATCCTCCCGTCACGATACGTGCATGCACGGTCACCCGAAACATCCGTATCAATCCGAACGATCAAACTATTGAGATCAATTGTGTGATGAGTAGGCTTCGCCTGACATCGCGCGGACCCAATTTCGGCCAGTCCGCCATCGCTAGCATGCCGGGGACTTCTGTGGCACTTCACGCGCGAGCGGAAAAACAGCAGACAAGCCAAGAAGCGGAACCGCGGCAAGGCGGCCAGGAGACGCTTCCGAAGCGCGGGTTGTCGCTGCGTACGACCCTGCTCGTCCTGGCCCTGGTTCCCACCATCGCCCTGGTCGCCCTGTGGGCGATGAACTCGGCCCAGCTCTACGGCAACTGGAAGACCGTCCACGACCGCAACGAAGCGGGCAAGAAGGTCGGGCAGCCGATCGCCGTCGTCTTGTACCAGTTGCAGGCGGAGCGGCAACTGAGCGCTGCGGCGCTCGCCGACCCCAAGGCCTACCAGTCGAAACTGGCGAAGCAGCGTGCGCTCACCGACCGGTCCGTCCAGGGGCTCGAAGCACTCTCCGACGCCATGCCGGCCGCTCTCGCCCAGGGTTACCAGCGGGTCGGCCGGGGCCTGGACCGACTGCCCGCGTACCGTCAGGCGGTGGACGAGCGGGACGCCACCCAGGAGCAGACGTTCGACCACTACACCGATGTCATCGCCTCGGACATTCAACTTTTCGAGGACTTCACCAACGTGGGCTTCGGCCAGGTCACCGTCCTCACCAAGCCGCTGATCGACTCGCAGTGGGGCGTGGAGATGCTCTCGCGCGAGAACGCGGTCTTCACCGCCGCAACGGTGAGCGGCCACTTCACCAGTGCGCAGCGCTCCCAACTCGCCCAGGCGATCGGCGGTCAGCAGCACATCTACGACGACAAGGTCGTACCGCGGCTGCCGAGCGGGCCCGCCAAGACGTACCAGGGCATCCTGTCCGGCGCGGCCTGGAAGCAGAAGACCCGGATCGAGCAGACGGTCCTGACCGCCGAGAACCCCGGCGAAGACGGCCGGACCCCGGTATCGGCACAGCTGGGCAAGGAGTGGCAGCAGAGCTACGGGGCGATAACACCCCAGCTGACACAGGCAAGCGGCTCCTACGCCGAGTACCTCGTGAGCGCCACCGATGACCAGCTCGGCGGCATGATGACAGACCTGATCGTCAACAGCGTCGTGGGCGGCGCGGCCGTACTGCTGGTGTTCCTGATCTCGCTGCGGCTCACCGGAGTCCTGCGCCGCCGCATCTTCGGGCTCCGCTCCGCGGCGCTGGAGCTGCAGACCCGGCTGCCCGACATGGTGGAGCGGCTGCGGCAGGGCGAGACCGTCGACACGGACGCCGAACTGCCCGAGATCCGGTACGGCAACGACGAACTGGGCATGCTCGGCCAGGCTCTCAACCAGGCCCGCGGCAGTGCCCTGGAGACAGCCGTGCGGCAGGTCGAGCAGTACCGCGGCTTCGAGCGTCTGCTGCAGCGCATCGCCAGACGCACCCAGTTGCTGATCGGCATGCAGATGAAACGTCTCGGCGAGATGCAGCGGCAGCATGAGGACCCCGAGGTCCTGGAAGGACTCTTCGACGTCGACCACCTGGCCGCCCGACTGCGCCGCTACGAGGAGAACCTGGTCATCCTCGGTGGCGGTCAGCCCCAGCGGCGCTGGCGCAAACCCGTGCTGCTGCTGGACGTGCTGCGCTCCGCGCAGGGCGAGGTGCAGGACTACCGGCGCATCCGGATCGACACGGAGGGCGAGATCTGGCTGTCCGAGCGCGCGGTCGGTCCCATGGTGCACGTACTGGCCGAACTGATGGAGAACGCGGTGTCGTTCTCCAAACCGCCGACTCCGGTGGAGGTGTCCGTGTCCCGGGTGGGCCGCGGCGTCGTGGTCGAGATCGAGGACCGCGGCATGGGCATGGACCCCGAGCAGTACGCCGGGGCCAACCAACTGATGGCCGACCCGCCCCGTATGGACGTGATGTCCCGCGCCGACGACGCCCGCCTCGGCCTGTACGTCGTGGCGCAGTTGTCCGCCAACCTGGGGCTGAAGGTGGAGCTGCGGCCCTCGTCCTTCGGTGGCACCCGGGTGGTCGTCCTGGTGCCGGCAGAGCTGCTCTCCGACGGGAGGCCGCGCTCGGAGCCGCCGGACGGCGCTGTCCCGGCCCAACTCGCGATCACCGGCGCGCCCCGCTCCGGGCAGGACGGCGATCCCCGAGATACGTTGCCGGAGCCTCAGCCTCAGCCGCAACTGCAGCCCGGCGGCCAGGAGGCGTTCACCCGCTCGCTCACCGGCCCCGGGGCCAGACCGCCGGCTCGCACCACCGCCGTGCCCCCCACGGCGAGTTCGGACCCGCTGCCCCGCCGGGTACGGCAGGCCAGTCTGGCCGCCGAACTTCGCGAGCCTCCCTGTGTGTACGCTGAGGAGCCGGACGTCGAGACGTCTGAGGCCGAGCCGTTGCCGCGCCGAACCGCGCCGCGCCGCTCCGGCGCCACCGTCGGCGCCTTCCAGCGCCAGTCCCGGATGGCCCGGCTCGGGCCCGACTCCGATCAGCAGCCCACTCACCCCTCACCGGGCCACGACGGGGCCCGCAAGGAAGACGGACGATGACTCTGCGAACCACTGCCACCAACTCCGACCTCGACTGGCTGCTCGACCGCTTGGTCGACCAGGTTCCGGGCACCAGGAACGCCATCGTGCTGTCCGACGACGGCCTGGTGGTCAGCCAGTCCAGCAGTATCGACCGGGTCGACGCGGAACGCCTGGCCGCCATCGCCACCGGCCAGCAGAGCCTGGCTCGCGGAGTCGGTGAGGTCTTCGGCGGCGGACCGGTCCACCAGGTCATCATCGAGCTCCACGAACTCTGGCTCTTCGTCAGCTCCGCCGGGCGGGGCACACACCTGGCGGTCGTGGCGGACCAGGAGGTGGACGCCGAGGTGATGTCCGTGGCGATGCACACCCTCGTGCAGCAGGTCGGGCAACGCCTGGGCACCGAGGTGCGTGTGGTGGGGGAGCATGCTGAGGGAGGGGGGTCCCGCCGCTCCGGCGACGCCGAGAGCGGGGGAGGACGTGGGTGAGCCACTGGGCGGACGCGGCACCGGATGACGAGTACGCGGAGCAGAGTTTTGTCAGGCCGTACACGATCACCCAGGGGCGCACGACCTCGGCTCGGGACGACCTCACCCTCATCACCGTGATCGCGACCGTTGTCGCGCCCGGTGAGCAGCCCTCGACCCGTGGCCTGCAACCCGAACACAGGCTGATCCTCCAGCAGTGCCGCACCCCGGTGGCTCTCGCCGAGGTCGCCGCCGGGCTGAACCTGCCCGTGGCGGTGACGAAGATCCTTGTCTCCGACCTGATCACGCTCGGCAGGGCGACGGCCCGGCCACCGCTGGCGGTCGCGGTGGGCCAGGGACCAGACATGACACTTCTTCAGGCGGTGAAAGATGGCCTACTCAGACTCTGACGACCGGGTCGGGACACATGCGACCTCCTCCATTGCGGCCCAGGCTCCGGCGGCGGTGAAAATACTCATCGCGGGCGGATTCGGCGTGGGCAAGACCACCATGGTCGGTGCCGTGAGCGAGATCGTGCCCCTGAACACCGAGGAGCACCTGACCGTCGCGGGCGTCGGTGTGGATGACATCGACGGGGTGGACCAGAAGACCACCACGACGGTGGCCCTGGATTTCGGCCGGATCACCATGAGCGCCCAACTCGTGCTGTACCTCTTCGGCACACCCGGCCAGGAACGCTTCTGGTTCATGTGGAACGACCTGGTGCACGGGGCGCTCGGCGCCGTCGTCCTCGTGGACACCCGGCGGCTGGAGAGCAGTTTCGCGTCGATCGACTTCTTCGAGAGCCGCGGCATCCCGTTCGTCGTCGGTGTCAACTGCTTCGACGGACGCCAGGACCGTACTGAGCCCGAGGTCCGGGAGGCACTCGACCTCGACCCGCACATCCCCATCGTCATGGGCGACCTCCGGCAGCGACTGGCAAGCCGCGACCTGTTGCTGGCTCTGATCGAGCTTCTGATGTCCGGCCGGGCGCCGCTCCCGAGACACCCGATCGCCGTGCTGCCGGGCACGATCAGCACCATGTGACTCTCGCCGGGAGGACGGCGGGGGCCGGGCGGGGCGGGCCCGGTCAGGATGACCACCCGCCAATGGCGCGTACGGCCGGAACCGGGACCGGGACCGCCTGCGGCCACCTTCCTGTCGACTCGGGCGAGGTCGTCGTCGGCGTGAGAACCGGGCCGGCACGGCCGATCCGGCGCGGTTCGCAGGGTGCCGTGGCTCTGATCAAGGATTTACTTCCTCCTGATTGTTTCTGGTTGACGGTACGGGCTAGCATCCCCGCCAGCAGCCTCCATCACTCAGTAGGCCGTTTGGCCATGGAGGCCTCTGCGAGGGTGGGCGTGGAGGAAGTCGGCGGACGCGTTGGAAGAGCCTGTGCATCCTGCGCACGGCCAAGGGCGCTGTCCGTTTCATGCTCTGCCTGGTCGCCTGTGTGGTGCACCGAGGCGGTCGCGGTGGACGCGTTCTTCCGGGCGTGCGACGCCCGGAACCGCCGACCGTCCTTACTGGTCAGCGCCGAGGGCAGGCTCACGCGGGCGCGCCGCCCCCTCGATTTCGCCCACTGGGTCGCCTGATGGGGACTCAGGTGTTGCGCGTGTGGTTATCGGTCTGAGGCGGATCTCCCGCTTCCGCGCGCACCTCACGCGGTGTTGATCAGCAGCATTCCGGCCATGCATCCGCCCCCATCTGTCGAAATGACTGTCATGGACAGATAAGTCGGCCTCAAGCCGGCCCCAATCCGTACTACAGAGAAGGGAAGTTCCTTGCACTCAAGGGCCGAAGATTCCACTTCGGAGCCGGGCGGCAGACGGAGAAGTCGGGCGGGCTCCGCCGCGGCCGCTCTGCTGTCCGCCGCGGCACTCATATCCGGCGGACCGTTCACGGCGACCGCGTTCGCAGCCTCGGCCGCACCGTCGGCTACTTCGGCGGCCCACGTCAAGCACATGTGCGCCCGCGCCACCAAGCCGGGCCAGATGGCGTGCCTGGCCGAGGCCCGGACCGACGTCGTCCAGCACATGACCCTCAGCCCGAACACCACACCGTCCGGCTACGGCCCCTCGGACCTGCAAAGCGCCTACAACCTGCCCTCCTCCACCGCCGGTTCGGGCCGGACCGTGGCGATCGTCGACGCCATGGACGATCCCACCGCCGAGGCGGACCTCGCCACTTACCGGTCCCAGTACGGCCTTCCCGCCTGCACCACCGCGAACGGCTGTTTCCGCAAGGTCAGCCAGACCGGCACCACCACCTACCCGAGTGCGGACCCGGGATGGGCGGGTGAGATATCCCTCGACCTCGACATGGTCAGCGCCGTCTGCCCGCAGTGCCACATCCTGCTCGTCGAGGCCAGTTCCACGAGCGTGTCCGACATCGGCACGGCCGAGAACGAGGCCGTCGCCCTCGGCGCGAAATACGTCTCCAACTCCTTCGGCGGCAGCGAGGACCCGAGCGAGACCACCGCGGACGTCCAGTTCTTCAACCACCCCGGCGTCGCCATCACTGTCAGCGCGGGTGACAGCGGCTATGGCGCCGAGTACCCGGCCACCTCGCCGTACGTCACCGCCGTCGGAGGCACCTCGCTCAGCCACGCGAGCAACTCCCGTGGCTGGAGCGAGTCGGTGTGGGACACCTCCAGCACGGAGGGCACGGGATCCGGGTGCTCCGCGGACGAAGCCAAGCCTTCCTGGCAGTCGGACGCCGGTTGCTCCCACCGCACCGTCGCGGACGTCTCGGCGGTCGCCGACCCGGCCACCGGTGTCGCGGTCTACGACAGCTACGGGGCCACCGGCTGGGACGTCTACGGCGGCACCAGTGCTTCGTCGCCCATCATCGCGGCCACCTACGCCCTTGCAGGCACCCCGACCGCGAACAGCTACCCGTCCTCGTACCCGTACGGCCACAAGTCGGCGCTGAACGACGTCACCACGGGTTCCAACGGCACGTGCTCACCCAGCTACCTGTGCACCGCGGGCTCCGGCTACGACGGCCCGACCGGCCTCGGCACCCCCAACGGCACCGTCGCCTTCACGGGCGGGCCGAACACCGTCAATTCGCTGAAGCCCGGCCAGAAGCTCACCTCCGGCCACCGACTGAGCAGCGCGAACGTCACGCTGTCGATGGGGAGCGACGGCAACCTGGTCGCGTACCTCAAGACGGGCGGAACGGGCAGCGGCCCGGCGATCTGGTCCAGCCACACCTCGGGCCACTCCGGTGCGTACGCCTCCATGCAGAGCGACGGAAACCTCGTCGTCTACACGAGCACCGGCGGTCCGGGAATCGGCGGCACCTTGTGGTCCACCGGCACCTCCGGTCACACCGGCGCCTACTTCCTGGTGCAGGACGACGGCAACATGGTGGTCTACGGCGCCGGCGGCGGGCCGAGCGCGGGCGGGTCGCTGTGGACGGACGGCACCAACGCGCGGTCGGCGACGATCGGTTCGGGTCAGAAACTCAAGGGCGGCTGGTGGACCCAGTCCCGGTACACCCGTCTGGTGGTGCAGCCGGACGGCAACGTCGTGATGTACCGCAAGCGCGACGGCAAGGCGATCTGGTCCACCGGTACGTCGGGGCACTCGGGCGCCTACACGTACATGCAGAGCGACGGAAACCTGGTCGTGTACACGAGCACTGGCGGTCCGGGAATCGGTGGCGGCCTGTGGTCCACCGGCACCTACGGTCACACCGGCGCGTACGCCACCATGCAGAGTGACGGGAACTTCGTCGTCCACGGCAGCACCGGCGGCGCACTGTGGGCCAGCAACACCTGGCAAGCCGTGCCCTGACCCTTCCCATCATCGACTGCCCGCCCTGACAAAGCACGCCGGGCGGGCAGTCGAAACTCGCCGAGCTGCGCCGCCACCTGCAGCGGTTCGCCCACCGGCAGCTGGTCGCGCCCTTGTCAGCTGCAGCTGCTCACGGCCAGGTGTCCCTGGGTGCTTCACATGTCTCGCGATGGATGCCTCGTAGTCAACCATCGTCAGCCGCCCCACGGCGACCATGGAAGTCTTCCCACGCTTGCCGCTGGATCTCCTCGGCGTTCGCGAGGAGCTTCTCCAGGGGCTCCGCGGTCCCTGAAGGGGGAGGGGGCATCTGCGTGAGCGTGTCGTAGAGGTACTCGCAGGCTTCGGCTTCGGTGCCGAAGCGCCGCATGACACTGTCCTCGGAGCGTTGGCGCAAACCGACGGTCCAGGCATCCGCCTCACGGCGCAGGAAGTAGTAGGCGTCCGGTTGGACGGGCACGTCGTGGACACCGGCAATCTCGTAGAACGCCTCGGGAACGTCCGCCTCGCGCAGTCTTTCGACGAGTTCTGCGCTGTCCATCAGGTCCGTCCCGTCGCCCGGTTCAAGGTGGCCTCTGACGTGTGGGTCCGAGGCCACCCCGGGCCTTGTGAGGTCAGGCTACCGGCAACGCGTCCAGGTACTTCGTCGTGACGAGGTCCGCGACCGACGGGGTCGTCACGTACTGGAGACCCAGGCCGGGCTGGCCGAACCAGGGCCTGATCGGGCCGGCCTCGACGGTGAACGGCTTGTGGACCCGGTACAGGTGGTAGCTGTACGGATAGGCCTTGACGTAAGTGTCGAGATTGCTCGGCGGAATCGCGCGCTTGGCGTACGGCGTGCCCGCGGGGGCGAGGAAGTTGCCGAAGCCGCTGCCGAAGAGGTCGACCAACTGGCCCTTGCGGAGCGTCACGTGATGCTCGACCGGCTTGCCGTTCTTCAGCACAAAACCGTTGTTGTCGGGATACCACCAGCCCGACTTCCCCGTCTGGGGATCCGTCTGCCAGTAGCACCCGAGGAACCAGTATGCGGAGGTGTGATCCGTGCGGTGATAGCCCCTCAGCATCCTGCTGAGGGCGCCACTCTGGGGGAGGTATGCCGGTCCCAGCCGCCAATCGGCGAGGTAGTAGCGCTGGTATGCCGTTTGCGGTGCGGTGTTGGACCCGCGGTTGTGGTGCGTGATCGGGCAGTGTGCGGCGTTCCCCGCACGGGGATGGTGGGCTTGGGCCGTTGCCGGTGAGATGCCGATCAGCAGGAGGAGCGATGCGAGGGCGCTCCCCACGAAGGCACGCAGTACGCGCATCCGATGTCCCTTCTCTCCCGGCGCGAACCAGGCGCCGTGTGAGGGCGGGCAGCCGGTCCCGGTGACCGGCTGCCCGCCTCATCGTGTTGCAGGGCCCAGTTCATGCGCGGCATACGCACGAGGGGCGAAGGCGCCGCAGACAGTCACCCGAACCGATGAACACAATTCCTCGGACAGCCGAAGACTGGAGGCGATGGCCCGGCCCGCGAGGACAGCAGTTCCGTGACCGTGGGTGCCTCGCGCCCGTAGGCGAGCAGGATCATCCTTCCCATCCCGATTCGCCGGACCCGGTGTACTGGGTCACCCCGCCCCACTTGGCCGGGGACGACGGCGCGCTGGCCGAGCGGATCGGCGAGACTCTGGCCGCCCCCCCGAACCCCCTACGCCCCTTCTCGCTGCCGGTGCCCGGAGGGCCGGCCTGGTCAACCCGTCCTTTCCGCAGGCCACTTAGGGGTTCACATGCGCCTTCACACCACGACTGTCCTCAGCCTGAGCGCCCTTGCCGTCCTGGCTCTGGAGGGCTGCTCGACCGTGACGGTGCTGCCTTGCAGGGGCTTCAAGATCAACGCATTTCCCCTTTGGCCCATCTCGGTCACACCCCTGGCTGGGGGGCCTCGTTGTCCATGTCCGGGGAGATCTGGCGGGCATCGTGGGCCGGTTCACCGGCCAGGCGTCGCTGGAGGTCGACGTGGCGGAACTGGTACAGGCCGGCGACTTGCCGCAGCACCCCCCGCCGCTCGTGGGCGTCGGAGAGAAAGCTCATCAGGTCACGGGGCAATCCGTATCTGAGCGTCAGATACCAGCGCGTGACCGTGAAGGGTAGCCATGCAGATCGATACGGCATGCCTGTGGCGACGTAAATAATGACTACCACAAGCCCCACTGTTACACCGCTGATCGCGCCCTTCACCGCAGCCTCGGCGAGGTCTCCTGAGAGCCTGTTCCAGACCGGCTGTCCGGCACCTGCGGTGATCGTGCCCGCCGCCACGGCCGCGAAGACGCCCTGCAAGAAGGATCGACGGTCACGGGCCAAGAGGCCGGCCGGACGTCCCGCTTTCGTCACGTCGGCTGCGGCCGGTCGCACGCCCCCGAGAATGACGCCCCCGATCGCGATCGGAAAACCGACGGCAATCCCGTAGGAGACGCCGACAGCGGTGGCAACAGCAATGCCGGCGGCGACCCCGATCGCGGCACCGAGAAGAGCCGTCCTGCTGGCCACGGACCATCCCACGGTGTTCAACGGGACGGGTTCCCGAGACCAGATCCGGGATGTGCCCGGCAGGAGGCCCTGAGCGGCGATCACGCCGGCGGTGCCGATGGCGAACACCACGGCCAAGGTGAACCCTGCGGACTCCATGGCGACAATGCCCGCGGCCATGTCTGTCCATGAGCCACCGGTGATCCTACTGACCACTCCGTACATGACGCCGCCGGCGCACGCACCAACCACGCTGACGGGGATCATGACGGTCATGGCAGCGATGGTCCACACGAACAGGGCGGTCGGTCCCCGGGGCAGGGCAAGCGGTAATCGCCACCAGGCCAGGTCGGGTGTCCCGCGTAGATCGTGATCTAGATGGCGAGCGAGAAACGTCAGCGCCCGCTTGGCCTGATCGACCGGGAAAGGCAAGGCCGCGCCTGGGACAATCGGCCGATACGCGGCTGGAACGAACGCGTCGAACAAATGGCGCTCGAGCGCCGCCTGATCGGGAAAGAGGGCGGGATCGCAGAGAGCGGCGGGATCGGGCACCACCACGTCGGGGTCGGTGCCCGGACGAGGGTTGTAGACGGTCCGGGCCAGAAACAGCATGAGAGGGGTGCGCAGGGTCAGCCCCACCGGCGTATCAGCATCCAACTGTTGGACAACCGGCTCCCAGCGGCTGAGCGCGGAGGCATCACCGCCGGCATCCCGCACGAGATAGGAGGCGATAGCAGCGGCATCGAGCGACTGCAATTCGATACCCGCCGCCCCGGCGAGCTTGATCGAAATACGCCCGTCGGAGGCTGCGGCTTCCCGGTACTCACGCGTGCGGCTCGAGACGATCACGCCCTGCCCGGGCGTAAGCGAACCGTTGATGGCATCGAGCGCGGCCGACCGCGATGGGGCGGGCAGCTCGTCAAGCCCGTCGAGGATCGGCAGGATCATGCGCTGATCCAATAGCGCGCGAGCGCGAGTCACCGAGCCGCGCCGCCCCGGCGCGGATATCGGCTGTTCCAGCCCCGGATAGTCACGGGCCAGGCAGGCGGCCATCCACTCGTACAGCCCCTGGCCGAACGGATTCCACGAAGCCAGGGAAAAGATGACCGGCGCCGGCCAACCGGCCTCACCGGCGCGCAAGTCGATCAGCCCTTCGGCCAACCTGACCAGCAGCATGGTCTTGCCGGCGCCCGGCTCGCCGAGCACCACCAATCGCCGGGTCGGCACGCGTGTGGTGAAGACCTCAAGGATCTGTGACCAGTCACCACTCAGGCCGTCCGACCCGTGCGTCCACCCGGCCGGGTCGGAAGCCGGTCCCTCGGGCCACGCCCGAGCGATGGAGGTGAGCAGCGGCCAAGCCTCAACCAGGTCATCGGGGGCAGGCCGCCACGAAACAGCGAGCGCATAGGGATCGTTGAGTCGCCGCAGGCGCGCCTCGTCCTGCCACTGCGCACTCACTGCGCGAGAGAGGTCATCCGCGATGGACGCGAGATCCTGTCCGTTGCCCGCCTCCGAGTGATCCGCGCGGAACGTGGCCCAGGCCAGATAGAGGCCTGGCGCCGCAGACAGCACGGTCACAGCAGTCGCGGCCACACCTAAGTGGAAGCGGTGCGCAAGAAACACGGCCCCGCTACTGCCGAAGATCGTCAACGCCAGATAGACCAGGCCGACATAGCCGCGCGCGTCCCGCCTTCCAGTCGCCATGCCGATCATCATGGCGCGCACCAAAGCCCTGTCGCACCGGAACTGACGGTCTTTCATCAAGACCGTCCACAATCTCCCAGAAGTTCCTCATCACCTCAGACAAGAACAAGGGCAACACTCTTCCGCCGTCACCGCGTACCACGTCCTCGCCGATGTCCCATTCGTGCTCCAGGGCCAACCCGAACCGCAGGCGGCCTCCGTGCTCCGACTCTTCAGCTCAGCGCCTAAGTACGTCCCGGCGTCGAGTGATCAGTCCGTCCGCCGCACGGCCCAGGTCGTCACCGCCGCCAGCGCCGCGGTGATCACGGCCATCAGGGGCACGGCCGCGGAGGTCCAGGCCGCGGCCAGCACCAGAACCGCGGCCACGGGCGAGGCCGCGACGGCGGGACCGCGCAGCGGCGGGCCTACGCGCAGCCACCAGACCGTCGCGATCCAGGCGGCGAGGGGTATGCCGACAGCCAAGCCCTGCTGCAGGTGTGTGACGTGCGCATGGCCGATGAGGGCGTCGACGGCGACGGCGAGTCCGGCGCCGATCGCCGCGGTCGAGGTGAAGACGAGGTAGTGGCCGTAGCCCCAGATGATCGTCGTGGGCATGGAGCGCAGCATGCGCTGGGTGGTCCGGTCGAAGTAGAGCCACCACAGGCTGAAGACGAGCAGCAGACCGCTGCCGGCCAGGACCAGCAGCTCGACGTCGGTGCCGTCGCGCGAGTCGGCCGCGGTCTGCACGGCGATGGTCGCGGCCAGCACCGCCTCGCCGAGCACGATCATGGTGAACAGCCCGAACCGCTCGGTGATGTGCTCCGGGTGAAAGGTCGTCACCCGCGCCCGCTCGGCCCAGATCGGGACCAGCAACTCGCCCACGGCCACCGCCAGCCCGACATAGAGGTACGTCGGCTGGTCGAAGGCGAGGCGAGCGACCCATCCGGCCTGTACCAGGGCGTAGCCGACGGCGTACCGCAGGGCGGTCGTGCGCCGTTCCGGATCGGCCCTGGCCGCCCGCAGCCACTGCATGACCATGGCCAGCCGCAGGATCACGTAGCCGAGGGTGATGACGAGATAGTCGCCGGTCTCGAAGGCCCGGGGTACGCCGGCGGCCAAGGTCAGCGCCCCGGCGATCTGCACCATGGTCAGCAGGCGATAGGCGTCGTCGTCGTTGTCGTACGCGGAGGCGAACCAGGTGAAGTTTCCCCAGGCCCACCAGATCGCGAAGAACACCCAGAGGTAGTTGCCCACGGCATGGCCGAGGTGCCCGCCGCTCAGGTCGTGATGCAGATGGGAGGCGGCCTGCGCGACGGCGGCGACGAAACAGAGGTCGAGGAACAGTTCCAGCGGGGTGGAGGACCGGTACGCCTCGTCGGTCCGGCGGGCCGTCATTCTGCGTAGGTTCAGCACCCGCGTGCCGCGGCCTTCCGCGGCCGGTTCCAGGCCGACCGCTTCTCTGTTCTCCCCGGGCATGGTTCGGCGATCCGTCCTGGCTGTCTGTGTCAGGTTCCGGTGTTGAGCAGGTCGTGGGCCGCGACCCACAGTGTGTAGGGGTTCGCCGGCTCGGGATGGGCGGCCGTCATCCGGTCGATGAGCTCGCCCGGTGCGGAGCTGCGTTCCAGTGCCGTCTCGAAATCGGCCAGGTAGCGGCGGCTTTCGTCGATCTGGCGGTGGGCGTCGTCGTCGGCGGCCCGTGGATCGCGGTGGCCGGCGATCAGGGTGTCGGCCTCCAGCGCCGCCACGGCGTCCAGCGCCCGCGCCCAGTCGGCCCGGGAGGCCGGTGTCGATCCCGCCAGCCACATGTGCGTCCGGTTGTACTCGTCGCCGCGGCGCGCAAGCAGATCGCGGAGCTGCAGGCGATGGCCGGGGACCAGTGATGTAGGCGACGGTCACGCCTGTTCGTGGATCCAGGCTTTCGCCAGCGTGGTCCATATCGCGGCCTCGCCGGCGTTCCGGGCGAGGCCGAGGCTGTGCGGGCCGTGGGCGAACACGTGCACGGCGTGGGGGACTTGGCCGGCCGCGAGCGCCGCGGCAAGGCGGTAGTTGTGTTCGGCGGGGACATAGGGGTCCTCCGCGGTGTGCCAGACGAAGAACGGCGGCGACTGGGGCGTGACCAGCGAATCCAGCGATGTCGACCGGCGCAGCTCGGGGCCGGCGTCCTCGCCGAGAAGGATCACCCGGGCCGGACGGTAGGTCTCGGTCTCCATCGAGGTGATGGCGTAACCGAGCACGGCGAAGTCCACCGCCTCATCGGGCGGGGCGCCCGGCGCGAGGGCGGCCAGCCCGGCCAGATGACCTCCCGCGGAGAACCCGATGAGACCGATGCGCTGTGCGCCGGCCGCCCGCCGACGGCGGATCTCGGCGCGCAGCGCGTTGAGCGGCTCCGGGTGCCGGGCGCGGAGCGGATAGCGGAACACGCTCGCCCGCACGCCTATGTCGCCGAGCCAGTCCACCACCGGCCCGGCCTCGTGCGAAGCGTGTTCGGCGTACCCGCCGCCGGGCAGGACGATCATGTGGGTGCCGGTCATCGAGGGCCGCCGAGGAAGGCGTCGACGTCCGCGGCGAATTCCGCGTGGTGCTGGGACAGGAACCCGTGCGCCGAGTCGGGATAGATCTTCACGCGGGCCTGCGGGATCAGACCCGCGAGCAGGTGGGAGTAGTGCGGCAGGATCATCGGGTCGCTGTCGCCGTTCGCCACGAACACGGGCATCTTCAGGCAGCTGAGCCGCTGGAGCTTCGCGTGATCGGGGATCCCCCACGTGCACACCGCGTCGTACTGCGCCTCCCGGGTCGCCCAGTTGGTCGCCGTGTCCCGGTCTTCGCTCCGGGCGCCGTAGATCCGCTGCAGGGTTTGCCGACCGGCCTGCAGGCTTGCCGGGGATCCGGTGAAGAAGACGCCCAAGTATTCCTCGGGCCTGGTTTCAGGCTTGCCGACAGCGTCGATGACCTCAGGGGCCCAGCCGTGCATGCCGACGGCGCCCTGCGGCGCCGACGAGGCGAGGACCAGCCTTCTGACGAGCGCCGGCCTGGTCAGGACGATCTGCTGCGCGACGAAGCTGCCGAGGGAGAATCCCAGTACATCGACCGGGCCCTGGCCGAGGCCCAGGGCCCCGATCGCCTCGATGAAGGCGATGGCGTCGTGTGCCATCTGGTCCGCGGTGTTCGGAGTCGTCCCGGTGGAGCCGCCGACTCCGGCGTTGTCGAAGGCGATGACACGCCGGGCCGGTGCCAGCGCGTCGATCAGCGCCGGATCCCAGTTGTCGAGGTTTCCACGGAAGTGCTGGAGAAGGACCAGCGGCACACCGGCGCCGTCGTCCGTCGGGCCGGTGTCGCGGTACGCGTAGTCGATGCCGTTCGCGGCCTTGACCCGCTCGTTCGGCAGACCTGAGTACGAGTTGAGCTCCATGACCCGAGCGAATCAGCCGCGGCGCGGCGGCGGAATCCGCATGTTGACTGCACCGGGCCGCCGCGGGGGAGGTGCAATCAGGTCGCGGATACCGAGGTTGGCCCAAGCCCGCGCACAGTCGAAGTGGCAAGTGATCGACTGGCGGCGGTATGGAGGGGCCCTGTCCTACGAGCCGGGCGGGCCTGGTGGACGTCCGCATGCCTCCCGGCTTCACGGACGAGGGAGTGCGGGCCTCGCTGGTCATCAAGCGGCAGTGGCCGAAGACCGCGGTACTGCTGCTCTCGCAGTATGTGGAGGAGCGGTACACAGCGGACCTGCTGTCCGCGAACACCTCGGGGATCGGCTACCTGCTCAGGCGACGGGTCGCGGATGTCGAGGAGTTCGCCGACTGCCTGCGGCGGGTGGCCGCGGGCGGCACTGCGCTGGACCCGCAGGTGGTCTCCCAGATGCTGGTGCGTCGCCACAGCGATCCGCCGGACCGGCTCACCTCGCGAGAGCGCGAGGTCCTGGAGCTGATGGCGGGTGGCCGGTCCAACGCCGAGATAGCCGAACAGCTCGCGGTCAGCGAGAGCGCGGTGGCCAAACACATCAACAGCATCCTCACCAAGCTCGACCTGCCGAAGGCGGACGCGGACCACCGCCGGGTGCTTGCCGTACTGCGCTTCCTCGGCGTTGCCTGAGTACGGTGGGTCGTGGGCCGTGCCGGTTCGAACCGATGAGCCGGCTGTCAGCAGCGGCAAGTCCCTGGCGTGACCTGCGCGCTCCACGGCCCAGACCCCCAGATCGTTGGAGGTCGCCCATTGCCGACGGGACTGCCGAGGGTCCGCGCTTCGCGCTGATCGCGGCAGGAGTGGCCGACTTGCATCAGCCGCCTGGCTGATGGTCCGTGCGGTCGGCGTAGTCCCGCGATGAGGAGTTCGACCAGCCGACGTGCGTCGTAGCGGGGATAGAAGCTTGACGCCCGCCAGGAAGATCCGTAGCATGAGTAGGTTGCATCGAGTCGAGACGATTCTGTAGTGGAATTCACCGCCACTCAGGCGACAGGGCAAGCCGCTGGCGCGGTCTCCCAACGGGACTGAATTCGGGCATGCCTGCATGCGTGAATTCAGCTCCATCGCCTCGATTATGAGCGGCCGGGAGAATCCGCTAGGGTTTGAGACGCCGGAACGGCCCAACGGTCGAGAAGGCACCCCCTCCGACGGGAAAGTCAGATGTCGAAAGAGTCTGATAGAGTCGGAAACACCGAAGGGAAGCGCCCGGAGGAAAGCCTGAGAGAGTCTCTCGGGTGAGTACAAAGGAAGCGTCCGTTCCTTGAGAACTCAACAGCGTGCCAAAAATCAACGCCAGATATGTTGATACCCCGTCTCCGGCCGATCGGCTGGGACGAGGTTCCTTTGAAAAAGTCCTGCCGGGCACTGCCTGGCAGGCGCACAGCGAGGACGCTGTGAACCGGGGGGATTATTCCTCCCCTTGGTTCCGCTCTCGTGGTGTCGTCCCCGCAGTCTTTAATTAGACGCAGTCGGGAAAACATTCACGGAGAGTTTGATCCTGGCTCAGGACGAACGCTGGCGGCGTGCTTAACACATGCAAGTCGAACGATGAAGCCCTTCGGGGTGGATTAGTGGCGAACGGGTGAGTAACACGTGGGCAATCTGCCCTTCACTCTGGGACAAGCCCTGGAAACGGGGTCTAATACCGGATAATACCTGCCTGGGCATCTGGGTGGGTTAAAAGCTCCGGCGGTGAAGGATGAGCCCGCGGCCTATCAGCTTGTTGGTGAGGTAGTGGCTCACCAAGGCGACGACGGGTAGCCGGCCTGAGAGGGCGACCGGCCACACTGGGACTGAGACACGGCCCAGACTCCTACGGGAGGCAGCAGTGGGGAATATTGCACAATGGGCGAAAGCCTGATGCAGCGACGCCGCGTGAGGGATGACGGCCTTCGGGTTGTAAACCTCTTTCAGCAGGGAAGAAGCGAGAGTGACGGTACCTGCAGAAGAAGCGCCGGCTAACTACGTGCCAGCAGCCGCGGTAATACGTAGGGCGCAAGCGTTGTCCGGAATTATTGGGCGTAAAGAGCTCGTAGGCGGCTTGTCACGTCGGGTGTGAAAGCCCGGGGCTTAACCCCGGGTCTGCATTCGATACGGGCTAGCTAGAGTGTGGTAGGGGAGATCGGAATTCCTGGTGTAGCGGTGAAATGCGCAGATATCAGGAGGAACACCGGTGGCGAAGGCGGATCTCTGGGCCATTACTGACGCTGAGGAGCGAAAGCGTGGGGAGCGAACAGGATTAGATACCCTGGTAGTCCACGCCGTAAACGGTGGGAACTAGGTGTTGGCGACATTCCACGTCGTCGGTGCCGCAGCTAACGCATTAAGTTCCCCGCCTGGGGAGTACGGCCGCAAGGCTAAAACTCAAAGGAATTGACGGGGGCCCGCACAAGCAGCGGAGCATGTGGCTTAATTCGACGCAACGCGAAGAACCTTACCAAGGCTTGACATACACCGGAAACGGCCAGAGATGGTCGCCCCCTTGTGGTCGGTGTACAGGTGGTGCATGGCTGTCGTCAGCTCGTGTCGTGAGATGTTGGGTTAAGTCCCGCAACGAGCGCAACCCTTGTTCTGTGTTGCCAGCATGCCCTTCGGGGTGATGGGGACTCACAGGAGACTGCCGGGGTCAACTCGGAGGAAGGTGGGGACGACGTCAAGTCATCATGCCCCTTATGTCTTGGGCTGCACACGTGCTACAATGGCAGGTACAATGAGCTGCGAAGCCGTGAGGCGGAGCGAATCTCAAAAAGCCTGTCTCAGTTCGGATTGGGGTCTGCAACTCGACCCCATGAAGTCGGAGTTGCTAGTAATCGCAGATCAGCATTGCTGCGGTGAATACGTTCCCGGGCCTTGTACACACCGCCCGTCACGTCACGAAAGTCGGTAACACCCGAAGCCGGTGGCCCAACCCCTTGTGGGAGGGAGCTGTCGAAGGTGGGACTGGCGATTGGGACGAAGTCGTAACAAGGTAGCCGTACCGGAAGGTGCGGCTGGATCACCTCCTTTCTAAGGAGCACTTCTTACCGATCCCTCCGGGGTGAGGTCAGAGGCCAGTACATCAGCGAATGTCTGATGCTGGTTGCTCATGGGTGGAACGTTGATTATTCGGCCGGGTTCACGGGTCGGAGGCTGCAAGTACTGCTCTTAGGAGTGTGGAACGCATGATCTCCGGACGGGATCGGGTCGGGCACGCTGTTGGGTGTCTGAAGGTACGGCCGATTTTGGCTGCCTTCAGTGCCGGCCCCAGTGAACTCCGGTGGTAACCGGGGGTGATGGGTGGTTGGTCGTTGTTTGAGAACTGCACAGTGGACGCGAGCATCTGTGGCCAAGTTTTTAAGGGCGCACGGTGGATGCCTTGGCACCAGGAACCGATGAAGGACGTGGGAGGCCACGATAGTCCCCGGGGAGTCGTCAACCAGGCTTTGATCCGGGGGTTTCCGAATGGGGAAACCCGGCAGTCGTCATGGGCTGTCACCCTTGCCTGAACACATAGGGCAAGTGGAGGGAACGCGGGGAAGTGAAACATCTCAGTACCCGCAGGAAGAGAAAACAACCGTGATTCCGGGAGTAGTGGCGAGCGAAACTGGATGAGGCCAAACCATATGCGTGTGAGACCCGGCAGGGGTTGCGTATGTGGGGTTGTGGGATTTCTCTTTCACGGTCTGCCGGCCGTGAGACGAGTCAGAAACCGTTGATGTAGGCGAAGGACATGCGAAAGGTCCGGCGTAGAGGGTAAGACCCCCGTAGTCGAAACGTCAACGGCTCGTTTGAGAAACACCCAAGTAGCACGGGGCCCGAGAAATCCCGTGTGAATCTGGCGGGACCACCCGCTAAGCCTAAATATTCCCTGGTGACCGATAGCGGATAGTACCGTGAGGGAATGGTGAAAAGTACCGCGGGAGCGGAGTGAAATAGTACCTGAAACCGTGTGCCTACAAGCCGTGGGAGCGTCGGACATCAAGCTTGCTTGGTGTCTCGTGACTGCGTGCCTTTTGAAGAATGAGCCTGCGAGTTTGCGGTGTGTTGCGAGGTTAACCCGTGTGGGGAAGCCGTAGCGAAAGCGAGTCCGAATAGGGCGGTTTAGTAGCGCGCTCAAGACCCGAAGCGGAGTGATCTAGCCATGGGCAGGTTGAAGCGGCTGTAAGAGGTCGTGGAGGACCGAACCCACCAGGGTTGAAAACCTGGGGGATGACCTGTGGTTAGGGGTGAAAGGCCAATCAAACTCCGTGATAGCTGGTTCTCCCCGAAATGCATTTAGGTGCAGCGTCGTGTGTTTCTTGCCGGAGGTAGAGCACTGGATAGGCGATGGGCCCTACCGGGTTACTGACCTTAGCCAAACTCCGAATGCCGGTAAGTGAGAGCGCGGCAGTGAGACTGTGGGGGATAAGCTCCATGGTCGAGAGGGAAACAGCCCAGAGCATCGACTAAGGCCCCTAAGCGTACGCTAAGTGGGAAAGGATGTGGAGTCGCAGAGACAACCAGGAGGTTGGCTTAGAAGCAGCCACCCTTGAAAGAGTGCGTAATAGCTCACTGGTCTAGTGATTCCGCGCCGACAATGTAGCGGGGCTCAAGCGTACCGCCGAAGTCGTGTCATTGCAGCTATAGGGCCAACGCCTGCTGTGATGGGTAGGGGAGCGTCGTGTGCCGGGTGAAGCCGCGCCGGAAGGCAGTGGTGGACGGTTCACGAGTGAGAATGCAGGCATGAGTAGCGATACACACGTGAGAAACGTGTGCGCCGATTGACTAAGGGTTCCTGGGTCAAGCTGATCTGCCCAGGGTAAGTCGGGACCTAAGGCGAGGCCGACAGGCGTAGTCGATGGATAACCGGTTGATATTCCGGTACCCGCTGTGAAGCGTCAAACATTGAACCAGGCGATGCTAAGTCCGTGAAGCCGTCCCGGAGCCTTCGGGCAAAGGGGAGTGGTGGAGCCGACGGACCAGACCTGTAGTAGGTGAGTGATGGGGTGACGCAGGAAGGTAGTCCATCCCGGGCGGTGGTTGTCCCGGGGTAAGGGTGTAGGCCGTGCGATAGGCAAATCCGTCGCACATCAAGGCTGAGACCTGATGCCGAGCCGATTGTGGTGAAGTGGATGATCCTATGCTGTCGAGAAAAGCCTCTAGCGAGTTTCATGGCGGCCCGTACCCTAAACCGACTCAGGTGGTCAGGTAGAGAATACCGAGGCGTTCGGGTGAACTATGGTTAAGGAACTCGGCAAAATGCCCCCGTAACTTCGGGAGAAGGGGGGCCATCACCGGTGATCGGATTTACTCCGTGAGCTGGGGGTGGCCGCAGAGACCAGCGAGAAGCGACTGTTTACTAAAAACACAGGTCCGTGCGAAGCCGTAAGGCGATGTATACGGACTGACGCCTGCCCGGTGCTGGAACGTTAAGGGGACCGGTTAGTCACTCTTCGGGGTGGCGAAGCTGAGAACTTAAGCGCCAGTAAACGGCGGTGGTAACTATAACCATCCTAAGGTAGCGAAATTCCTTGTCGGGTAAGTTCCGACCTGCACGAATGGCGTAACGACTTCTCGACTGTCTCAACCATAGGCCCGGTGAAATTGCACTACGAGTAAAGATGCTCGTTTCGCGCAGCAGGACGGAAAGACCCCGGGACCTTTACTACAGTTTGATATTGGTGTTCGGTTCGGCTTGTGTAGGATAGGTGGGAGACTTTGAAGCGGCAGCGCCAGCTGTTGTGGAGTCGTCGTTGAAATACCACTCTGGTCGTGCTGGATGTCTAACCTGGGTCCGTGATCCGGATCAGGGACAGTGTCTGATGGGTAGTTTAACTGGGGCGGTTGCCTCCTAAAGAGTAACGGAGGCGCCCAAAGGTTCCCTCAGCCTGGTTGGTAATCAGGTGTTGAGTGTAAGTGCACAAGGGAGCTTGACTGTGAGACCGACGGGTCGAGCAGGGACGAAAGTCGGGACTAGTGATCCGGCGGTGGCTTGTGGAAGCGCCGTCGCTCAACGGATAAAAGGTACCCCGGGGATAACAGGCTGATCTTCCCCAAGAGTCCATATCGACGGGATGGTTTGGCACCTCGATGTCGGCTCGTCGCATCCTGGGGCTGGAGTCGGTCCCAAGGGTTGGGCTGTTCGCCCATTAAAGCGGTACGCGAGCTGGGTTTAGAACGTCGTGAGACAGTTCGGTCCCTATCCGCTGTGCGCGTAGGAATATTGAGAAGGGCTGTCCCTAGTACGAGAGGACCGGGACGGACGAACCTCTGGTGTGCCAGTTGTCCTGCCAAGGGCATGGCTGGTTGGCTACGTTCGGGAGGGATAACCGCTGAAAGCATCTAAGCGGGAAGCCTGCTTCGAGATGAGTATTCCCACCCCCTTGAGGGGTTAAGGCTCCCAGTAGACGACTGGGTTGATAGGCCAGATCTGGAAGGCGGGTAACCGCTGGAGGTGACTGGTACTAATAGGCCGAGGGCTTGTCCTCAGTTGCTCGCGTCCACTGTGTTGGTTCTGAAACCACGAACAACCCCATGCCCTGGGCCACTGGGTATGGTGCGGTAGTTACAGTTTCATAGTGTTTCGGTGGTCATAGCGTGAGGGAAACGCCCGGTTACATTCCGAACCCGGAAGCTAAGCCTCACAGCGCCGATGGTACTGCAGGGGGGACCCTGTGGGAGAGTAGGACGCCGCCGAACAAATTTTGAGAAAGGCCCACACCGAAACGGTGTGGGCCTTTTTGTATTTCACGACGGCTTCCTCGCGGCACCTTGAAGAGCGGCCATGATGCTCTGCCGGCGCGACGGCCGTCGGGGGATCGAAGAGCAGCGCGGCGGCATGGGCGGTGTGCAGACAGTGGTTGAGCATCCGGCGCAGAGCTGCCAGCCGCTCCTCCGCGCTTTCGGTCGCGTGGACGAGTTCTGGCGGCGTGTCCAGGGAAGGGCCCGCTCCGTACGTATCGTCACCGTGCCGACAACGATGAGCAGTAGGCCCAGCTGTCTCTCCCCCTCCCGCTCGTCCGCTTCCTGTCCAGGCATCCAGCGTCTGGCACGTAGCCGACACGGAGCAGGGCGCACGGTCAGCGGAGTCAGGCGATACAGGCGCACGCGGGTCAGTACGTCAGGAGCGCTCTTCTGGGTGCACGCTTTCCAACTGTGGTGGTGGGGTGGTGGGTTGTGTGCAGGAGCGTTCACCTGCGTTCGTGGGCGGACTGCCTACGGTGAGGTCCTGGCGCATGGTCTCGGCTAAACGGTCGTGAACGGGGCTGAACGAGACGGGAACTGAGACGGAGCCCGGATGTTCGGTGACTGGGGCGACAGGGGTGAGCCAGTTGACCCTCCCCTTACGTCAGGCTTGAGGCTGAGGTCAGACGAAAGGGCAGGTGCATGGGGTACTCCGTGGGGCAGGTCTCCTCGCTCGCCGGGGTGACGGTGCGTACGTTGCATCACTACGACAAGACGGGGCTGCTCTCACCGACCGGCCGCAGCCACGCCGGCTATCGGTTCTACAGCGACGCCGACCTGGCCCGCCTCCAGCAGATCCTCTTCTACCGCGAACTGGGCTTCTCCCTGGAGGAGATCGGCGCCATCTTGAAGGACCCGCAGGCCAACGCCCTGGAGTATCTGCGGGCCCGGCAGCGGCAGTTGAACGAGGAGATCGCCAGGCTGCAGCGGCTGGCCGAGGTGGCGGAACAGGCCATCGAGGTCCAGCGGACGGGGGTGTCGTTGACTCCTGAGGAACGCTTCGAGGTCTTCGGTGAGATCGCCTTCGACCTCAGCTATGCCACCGAGGCTCAGCTGAAGTGGGGGCACTCGGACGCGCATCAGGAGGCGATGAAGCGCGCCGACATCCACACCAAAGAAGACTGGCGGCGCCTGATGGGAGAGGCCGCCGTCTGGCGGGCGGAGTTACTCGCGGCCTTCGACGAGGGGGAACCCAGCGACGGCGAGCGGGCCATGGACATCGCCGAGGAACACCGTCGCCATCTGGCCCGTTGGTTCACGCCCTGTCCGCCCGACGTGCACCGGCGCATCGCGGACGACTTCGTCGCCGACCCGCGCGCCTTCGCCCTCGTCGTACCGCCGTCGCAGCAACGCCCGGGTCTCGCCGCCTATCTGTGCAAGGCGGTTCACGCCAACGCGTCGCGCCGCGCCGGTTGCCGTACCGAACCCGAGGAGAACCGATGAAAATCATGATCGCCGCCGCCGGATCTCGCGGTGACGTCGTGCCCTACACGGGCCTGGGTGCCGAGCTGCTCCGCGCCGGGTACGACGTCGCCCTGGCCACCACGGACGCCTTCGCGCCCCTCGTACATCAAGCCGGGCTGGAATTCCGTGCCCTGCCCGCCGACACAGGGGCCCACGCGGGCGTGAGAGGCAGACGTGAGCTGATGCGCGCCGCCGCCGCGTTCGTCACCGAACTGGGCGGGGGGTTCGCCGATGCGGTGGCCGACGGTACGGATCTGCTCCTGTTGTCGACCACCACGGCCCCGCTCGGCTGGCATCTCACCGAGGCCACGGGCATCGCGAGCCTCGGCGTGTACCTCCAGCCCACCGCACCCACCGGCGACTTTCCACCCGTGGTGATGGGCACCCGCTCGCTGGGCCGCCTCGGCAACCGCGCAGCCGGACGCTTCGCTCTCCGCATGACCGACCGCGTTTACGAGCAGGCGGTACGGGACCTGCGCCACCGCTTCCACCTGCCACCGCTCTCCGCCTCCGCGATGCGCCGACGCCAGGAGGAGGCGCACTGGCCCGTCCTGTACGGCTTCAGTACGGCACTGCTGCCACGCCCCGCCGACTGGCGACCCGGACTGGAGGTCGTAGGAACGTGGTGGCCTCACGTCGACGCCGTCGAGCAGCTGCCCCCGGACCTGGAGGACTTCCTCGCGGCCGGGCCCCGCCCCGTCCTCATCGGCTTCGGCAGCATGGCGGCCGGAGACGGGGAACGGCTGAGCGAGATCGCCGTACGAGCCCTGCGGCGCACCGGGTTGCGCGGCATTCTCCAGTCCGGAAGCGCTGGCCTCGCGGCAGAAGGCGACGACATCCTCACCATCGCGGACGTACCGCATGCCCTGTTGTTCCCGCGGCTGGCCGCGGTGGTCCACCACACCGGGGCCGGCACCAGCGCGGCGACGCTGCGCGCCGGAATTCCCGCCGTGACCGTGCCAGTGACCGCGGACCAGCCGTTCTGGGCAGGGCGGCTCGCCGCGATCGGCGCCGCCACCGATCCCATACCGTTCCGCTCCCTCACCGCCGAACGGCTCGCCGACGCGCTCGACCGCGTCGTGAAGCAGCCGACATACGCACGAGCCGCCTCGACCGCGGCGCAGCACATGGCGACCGAGGACGGAGCGGGCCAGACCCTGAAGGCCATCCAGCATTTGGCCAGAGATTAGCGGGTGACGAGAATCGAACTCGCGCTCTCAGCTTGGGAAGCGACGGTGCTTGGATGGCGGCACAGCTTCTGACCTGCGGGTACGCCGCCTGGGGGTGCAGTTTGAAGGGCTGGTTTCGCGCCGCTGTTTACCGTGGTTGTCCGGTCTTATGGGCACGCTTTGGGCACGCACCCACATGGGGGCGCTGCGCGGGGGCCGGACGGCTCTGCTGCGGTGGGACACCTGCGGGTGTGGGATGCCCCCGACACATCGGCTCACAGATGCACACCCCTATGGGGGCGTATGCGGTGCGAGGGATGATCCGCACGGTGCACGGTGATTGCCTCGGCCGGTCAGGTGGGCCCGTCAGGGCTCCGGGAGAAGGCCGTGTCGCCGGCCATCGCCACGATCGCGTCCTTGACGAGCAGCACTCGCGGCGGGTAGCTCTGCACTTTGTCCCCGGGGTCGTCCAGTGCGGAGGTGCGCCAAACCTCCGCTCCGGTGCGGCTGTCCAGAGCCAGCAGACGGCCGAAGCGGTTGGAGAAATAGACCCGCTTGTACGTCGCCGACACCGCGGGCGCGGACAGACTCTCCACGTCCGTCATCTTCTGCCAGAGTTGTTTGCCGCTGTCCGCCGACACCGCGGTGACCGACCCGTCGGACCGGACGAAGTAGACGACGCCGTCCACAAGGGTGGCCGCGCCGGTCAGCGGATGTGCCAGCGGTATCCGTCTGACCTGCCCGGTTTCCGAGGCCACCCGCAGCAGCGCGTTGTACGGCCGTTCGTACCCGGCTTCGTACACGTCCTTCGCGGTCTGGGGGGCGAGGAACAGGGGTTGCCCGCCGACAGCGCCGAGCGCTTCCGCCTTCTTGGGCAGTGCGGCCGTTTCGGTCAGGCTGCCGGGTCCGAGCTTCATCAGCTCGACCGGGGCCTGGCCGGACTCGGTGCCGGCTGAACACAGCGCGTAGGGGGCGCCTCCCAGCGCCGACGGAGTGCAGACCTCGTTCAGCGAGGGCGCCCGCCACAGTTCCTTTCCGGACGGCCCGTAGGCCACGAACGACGAGTAGTCGGGGGACAGGGTCAGCAGTCCGCCGTCGTACAGGACCGCGTCCTGGGACTTGTTGATGTCGCGTTGCCACCGCCGGTGCCCGGTAGCGGCGTCGAGAGCCACCACGCGCCTGGTCCTGTCGTCCGGATCCTCGTACATGTAGACCAGCCCGTCGCGAACGCCGATCGGCTCCGCCCCCTGAGGGCGGGTGCCGGCCCGCCACAGGGTGCGGCCGGAGGCCGCGTCGATCCTGGCGGCTGTGAAGCCCGTACCGCCACAGAACAGGGCGCTTCCCTCTGTCACGCATCCGGGTCTGTCGTAGTCGAGCGGGACACCCTTCACGTCGTACTGCAGCTTCGTGTGCCACGGCCGCCAGCCGTCGGGCAGTGACGCGGCACGGGCGGTGGTGGTGTCCGGGCCGGACACGAAGACAGCCACCCCGATCCCCAGCCCCGTGACGGCCAGCGCCGCGCCGAGGCCGGTGAGCAGCATCCGGGCTCGGCGTCGCTTGCCGGTGCCGGTCGCGGCGCCCGCGGAGGTGGTGGCCGCGCTCCGAGAAGTGGGGTGGCGCCGGGGTTTCGCGGCCTGCCCGGTCTTCGGGGACCCGGTGGCGTCGGATTCCGGCAGCGCCTGGAGCATGCGGTGTATGTCCGTCAGTTCCGGCCGTGCGGCCGGGTCCTTGTCCAGGCAGCGCTCGACAATGCGCAGGAGCGCTTCGGGCACCCCGCCGAGGTCCGGGGTCCCGAACACCACCTGATAGCCGGTTATATACGGGCTGTCGGCGTCGAACGGTCCCGTGCCGACGGCCGCGAACACCAGCAGTGACCCCAGCGAGAACACGTCCGAGGCCGGGGTGACCTCTCGGGGAGAGGCCACTTGTTCCGGCGACATGAAGGGCGGAGTGCCGATCATCCGCCCGGTCGTGGTGAGGCTCTGGTTGTCGGAAGCGCGCGATATGCCGAAGTCGATGACGCGCGGCCCGTCCTCGGTCATCAGGACGTTGCCCGGTTTCAGATCCCGGTGCACCAGGCCCGCCCGGTGGATGTCGCGCAGCGCCTCGGTGAGCCCCAGCCCCAGCGCGCGCAGGTCCCGCTGGCTCAACGGGCCGTCCTTCTCGACGACTTCGGAAAGCGTGAACCCCGGCACGTAGAGCGTCGCCATCCACGGCCGGTCGGCGTCCGGGTCGGCGTC
This sequence comes from Streptomyces sp. NBC_01384, assembly GCF_045040035.1. Lineage (NCBI taxonomy): Bacteria > Bacillati > Actinomycetota > Actinomycetes > Kitasatosporales > Streptomycetaceae > Streptomyces > Streptomyces sp. NBC_01384. Next base: position 4,529,413 of record NZ_CP109559.1, on the reverse strand, counting down.
CACCACAGGCGCGGTGAAGGCGCCGCTCACTCTGCGCGCTGCCGCGATCTCCTGCCGGAAGCGCGTCCGGAACTCCTCCTCCTGGGCATACGGCCCGTGCACGAGCTTGACCGCGACCTGCCGTCCCGAGGCGGAGACTCCCAGATAGACGACTCCCATGCCGCCCGCCCCGAGCCGACCGAGGAGGGTGTACCCGCCTATGTACTCCGGGTCCCCGGTACTCAGGGGCGTCATCGCCGATCATCCTTCCCAGCGCCTGCCTGCCTCACGGGGATCAGAGTAGGGCCTGCCGCCCCGGAAATGGAGCCGCGCCTACCACGCATCGGTGTCCCTCTGCCCCTGAGCCGCGCGGTGGGTCTCGGGCCGGTTGTGGAGGTCGTCCGTCGCAGCGACGACGCCCGCGGCTTTCAGGTCCTGGGCCGGTGCGGCTCGTGCGGGGGGATATATCGCGGGCGGGGCGGTGGTGGGCGGGGCCTCCCGAACAGCTCGTTGGTGCACCGAGCAACAACACCATCGCTCCGCTCCGGTGTCGCGATCCGGCGCCGGCAGGCGGCCGCAGTGGTTGGCGAAGCAGAGGTCGCCGAAGGTCGCCGACAACACCGGTACGGACAGGTCCTCCATCCGGTGCGAGGCGGACGCCGGGCTGGTACATGCCTGATAACCGTGGCGGTGGCGAGGCCATCTGGTTCACCATGGGGTGTGCGATTCGACTCCGTTCCCATGCCGGCGACCGTCGAGGCCAGACCTCGTGACAGCCGTGGCTATCCCGTGCCTGCGATCACCCCGTGGGAGGGGGACCAGCCCCAGTTCGCGCTCACCGACTACGGACGCAGCGCCGAGTGCGCGCGACAGCGGCTGTGTTCGGTCTGCAACACCCTGATGCCCAGAGGACCGGTGTGGCGGGTGGTCGGCGCCGCGGAGAGTGCCGCGATCCGCGAGGCGCTTGCTGCCGGGCGGCCGTACCGCAACATGGCGGCGACCCTGGAGGCTCCGGGGCACCGCGCGTGCATGCTCTACGCCTCGATGGTCTGCCCGTATCTGGCGCGCCCCAACGCGCGGCGGGGGCTGACGGCACAAAGCCCGGACGACATGACCGCGCATGTCGTCCGGGGCGCTGTTCGTGGGGACATGGGTGCTGTGGTGGGGTACGGCGACTACGAGTTCGCCGTCACCAAGGCCCAGGTTCTGTTCCGTTTTCTGGATGTGGTCGAGTACCTGCCGCATGACACGGCCGACCAGCACCTGCCTGAGCTCCAGGCTGAACTCGCCCGTCTAGGCAGCCGGTTGGGCGGCGGTCAGCCGCGGTAGGCGGGCAGGCCGGTGTGCTTGGAGACCTTGACGGGCTTGCCGAAGCCGTGGGCGGTCTTCGTGATGGTGTACGTACCGGTGGGGGCGCGGAAGGCGATGGTCTTGCCGTTGGGCGACCAGGTGGGCTCGGTGTAGTTGGTGGTGGCGCCCGGGGTGATGTCCTTGACGACGTTGGTGCCGTCCCTGAATTCCTCGACGAAGAGGTGGTCGTGCCCGTGGACGGAGCGGACGAAGACGACCTCCTCGTTGTCGGGGGAGAGCGCGGGCTCGGAACCCTTGGTCAGCGCGCCGCCCTGCTGACGGAGGTAGTCGTCACGGATGTAGACCTCGCCGGTGTGGGTGTTCTCGTAGACGGACGTGCCGTAGCTGCCGCCGACATTCGGCCAGGTGTTGTTGGTCTGGGGGACGTTGCCGTCTCCCGGGTCGCCGTTCAGGCTGATCTTGGTCGGCTTGCCGTGGTTGCTGGTGGCCTTGACGCCCTCCAGGACGGTGCTGCCGTGGATCTTGGCCGAGAAGATGAGGTTGTTCTTCGCGGGGATCTGGTTCGTCCGGTCGGCGGCGGTCACCTGCCAGGTGGGGTGGGACCAGGTCTGCCCGCCCGGGTTGGCGGCGACAGTGACGCGGTGGCTGCCGTCGGGGTTGGAGACGACGAGGTCGCCGTGCGCGTCGATGAAGGCGGCCTTGCTGCCGCTGGGGTTCCAGGCCAGGTCGCGGACAATGGTGCCGAAGTCGATGGACTTGCCGTTGACGATGACGTGGCGGGTGCCGTCGCTGGTGGTAAGTCCCCTGGGCACGGTGAGTGTGTGGGCGGACGCGGCTGCGGCGACCATCGCGGCGCTGCCCTTGGCATCACCGCCGGAGGACGGAGCAGCCATCGCGGTGGCGGCCGTGCCGCACAGGGTGAGCAGTGCGGCGGCACCCGCGGTGATGACTGCCGCGGTGCTCCGACGGTTACGAGCGGACATCGAGGTTCCCCCAGGGATGTGAATGACGCTGCGATGAGAGTCTCGCGGGAATCGCCCGCCGTCCCCGGAACCGGAACCGGTCCGCTCGGCTCGCTGCCCCTCGCGATGAGAGGAGTCTTCCAACAGAGGATGACGGAGCTGTGCGCTCGCCGTAACAGCTGTGCAATAGCGGGTCGGATGAGATGAAGAAACGTCAGGAACGGGCGCCGTCGCACCGAACCGGCCTGCGTGGGGCAGACGCCGCGCACTCCGACAGGCCGCTGACGAGATCATTCCGGCCCGAAATCGCAGGTCGTCGCACCGATCACCTTCAGCACGATCAACACGATCAACAACTGGACCGTCGGGCACCTCCGGCACCCGTGCAGGGACATCCTGTCCGATGCGTACGGCACAGGCACCCCCACCCGCCGTCCTGGTTCCGCCGCGGCGCGCAGGCGGTTCTCGCGCACCTTCGAGGGGCCGGGACGTGCGCCTCCGACAGCCGAGGTTCGTGACGTGGTTGCCGACGCGGTCCACCGCAAGACGGACTCCGGAACCATCGCGTGATCACCGTCATCGCCGACACGTCAGGTCTCCTGGCCGCCCTGAACTCGACGCACCCGGAACACAGGGCGGCGAACGAGGCGATCGTGGCGGCCGGCCTGCTGATCATGTCGCCACTCCTGTTGGCGGAACCCGATCACGTCGATCACGTCGCCACGCGAGAGCTCGGGCGGGATGCCGCCGACAGCGCGGTTGACGACCTTTGCCGTTGGATGAGCCGGGGCCGAGTCGTCCTGCCGGATATCACAGAGGATCACCTGGGCGCAGCCCAGCCTGTTCGTGTCCGTTTCCACGCACTGGATCTCGACCTCGCCGACGACTTCGTCGTTGACAGATTTGGCTAATGAGATTAGCTTGTAGCTAACAGAGTTAGCCAAGCTGGAGGATGTCATGACCGAGTACCTTGCCGTCGACGGCGGCACGATCGCTTACGAGGTGGCGGGAGCCGGCCCGCTGATCGTTCTCGCGCACGGCATGGGCGACAGCCGCGCCGCCTACCGTGCTGTGGTCCCGCAGCTGGTGGCGGCGGGCTATCGGGTCGCCGCGGTCGATCTGCGCGGCTGTGGCGAGTCCGGCGTCGGTTGGCCGGTCTGGAGCCGCACTGTCATCGCCGACGACCTGCTCGCCGTGATCCGCCACCTGGGCGGCCCGGCCGTGCTCGTCGGCCACTCGATCTCCGGCGGCGCCGCCACCATCGCCGCGGCACAGGAGCCCTCGCTGATCACCGCGGTTGTCGAGTTGGCGCCGTTCACCCGCAAGCAGTCGATCCGCCTCGGCGACCTGCGGGTCAAGCGCTTCCGGCGGGGCATGCTGCGGCTGCTCGGCGCGGGCGCGTTCGGCAGTGTGCCGCTCTGGCGTTCATACCTCGACGTTGCCTACCCCGGCGTAAAGCCGGCCGACTGGGCCGAGCGGCTCGGCCGCATCGACTCCCTGCTGCGCGAGCCGGGCCGGATGAAGGCCCTGCAGGGCATGGGCCGCAGCGCCCCGACCGACGCCGGCGCGCAGCTCGGCAACCTCCGCTGCCCGGTTCTGGTCGTGATGGGCACGCTCGACCCCGACTGGGCCGACCCGCATGCCGAGGGGTCGGCGGTCGTTGATGCCCTGCCGTCCGGCCTCGGCCGCCTTGAGATGATCGAGGATGCCGGGCACTACCCGCACGACCAGTTCCCCGATCAGGTGGTTTCGCTCATGCTCGTTTTCCTCCGCTCGGTCGCCGCTCGTGCCTAGGGCCGGTCTGGACCCGGCGGCCGTGGTCGCGGCCGGTGCCGCCCTCGCCGACGAGGTGGGCTTCGCCAACCTGACGATGGGCTTGCTGGCCGAGCGGGTGGGCGTGCGGACCCCGTCCCTGTACAAGCACGTGGGCAGCCAGGAAGACCTCAACCGGCGCATCGCGGCCCTGGCATTGAACGAGGCCGCCGACGCCGTCGGCGGAGCGATCCAGGGGCACGCGGGCCGCGATGCCCTGGCGGCCGCTGCGCGCGCCTTCCGCGCCTTCGTCCTGGAGCACCCCGGCCGGTACGCCGCGACGATCGGTGTGGAACCGTCCGGCCCGGACGATCCGCTGGCCACGGCGGGTCAGCGGCTGCTCGGCGCGTTCATGGCGGTCCTGCGCGGCTACGAGATCCCAGAGTCCGACGTGGACCACGCCCTGCGCATGCTCCGCAGTCTCTGCCACGGCTTCGCGACGTTGCAGGCGGACAACGGCTTCCAGTGGAGTGCCGACATCGACGAGAGCTTCGAGTGGCTGATCGCCTTCGCCGACCGGGGCCTGCGCGCTGTGTGAGAGATGCTGCCGCCATCGACGAGCGCGGGCAGTGTGCTGCATCTGGATTGGCGGAGAGCTCGATCAGCAGGTCCAGCTTCCGGCCCGCTTCCTGGAGTTCGGCAGCGGTCGCGGTGATGCGAGCACGTTCAGCATGCAATTGTTCGAGCATCTCGGGACCCGTGTGCATGCTTCGATGCAGGACAGGAAGGCCGCGATGACGCGGCCGCCGAGCCCGGCGGCGTAGAGCTGCTGGCTGAGTCGCACCCGGTCGACCGCGGACCCCGGGTAGAGCCGCTGGCCACTGGGCGTGCGCTCCGAGCTGAGGATGCCCTGCGGTTACGGCTGCCTCGTCACGAATTGAGAAGATCCCGACCACCCAAGCCGTCCAAGCGTCGGACGTGGCGATCGCCATGGGGTGCGGCGACACTTGCCCCGCCCTCTCCGGAAAGACGTACCTGGACTGGAAGTTGGACGACCCCGCTGGGCAGGGCGTCGACGCCGTACGCCCGATCCGCGACGAGATCGAGAACCGCGTACGGGGCCTGCTCGCCGACCTTGGTGTAAAGCCCGGCACATGACAGCCGCGACGCACGGCGTGAACTACTGCTTTGCGTAAGCGACTTCGCAGAAGCCATCCGCGATAGCGATGCAGGTCACACGAAATGTGTATCACTATTTGAGATAATTCGGGGCAGAGGTGGCCGGAGTGGCGCCCGGACACCCCTGAGGTGACCGCGCAGCCTCGACTTAGGGCACATTGAGGGCATGACACCCCTAAATTGGACTAGACAATAAACAAACCCCAGGCCGCTGACCTGGTCCGCCGATGCCTCGGGCGGCGCCTTCCCTACAGGGCGGACGAGGCGATGACCGCGGTGAGAGCGGCGACCGTGGTGCGGATCGCGTCGACGGCCATGGCCTCTACGTCCCGGTCAGCGGGGACTTCGACGCCGCGACCGTCGCCGCGGTCAGGGCCTTCCAGACCGAGGCCGGCCTCACCGTCGACGGCAAGGTCGACGCGCAGACCAAGAAGCTCCTGTACGCCCTGCCCCGCGGAACCGCCCAGGCCGGCTCGGTCACGGTGACCGAGAGTGTCAACGCCTTCTCGGTCGCCCGGTGTCTCGACAATCGCGGCTCGGACGTCCAGGTGTGGGGGTGCAACGGCACGGACGCCCAGAAGTGGGCCTTGTACCGTGTGGCCGGCCAGGGCTCTCAGTACCGCGTCGTCAATCGGGGCAGCCATCTCTGCCTGGACGCCGACGCCGGCACGACCGGCCAGAACGGCCAGGAGATACAGGCCACGAGCTGCGACGGGCTGAGTGCCCAGACGTGGCAGCTGGGCGGCGGCGGAACGCTGGTCAGCGTCCCGGACGGCTTCTGTCTGGACGCGGAAGCCTCCACCTCCGGGCAGGACGGTCAGCGGGTCCAGGGCTTCGGATGCGCGGGCAGCACCAACCAGGTGTGGCACTGGTCCTGACGGCCCCGCCGAGGGGTGGACACGACGTCGCCCCTCCCCTCACAGTCGCGTCATGGGCGCGGGCATGCCCGCCCGCGTGGATTGTTGCCTTCGTATGCCCAGGTTCGGCCGGTCTGCCGGTACCTCTACACCCCCTGGCGGGACGCAAAAACCGGCGAGAAGGGCCGGGTGGTTACGCGGGTGACTTCACCGCGTGTGCCTTCAGGGCCCAGCAGCCGTTGCGATGGGCCCGGTCTGTCCGTTTTTCTCCGCTTTCCCGTAACGGCGCGTCAACTCGCTTGTCACAGCGGTGTCTTGGTGCAACTCCGACGGCAACGGATGGCCCGGCAGCGGTCTCCTATGAAGCAACCGAGGCCGCTCAGCCGGAGCGAGCGGCCGATACGACACCGCTTCCCAGGAGTACCGATGCGCGTCAAGAAGATGCCCGCCTTCGCCCTCGTCGTCGCTGCTGCCGGCCTCTCGCTGACCGCGTGCGGCAGCGGCGACGGATCGAGCGCTTCCGCCAACTCCAGCGCGTCCACCGCCGCGAGCAGCTCCACCACTGGCGGCACCTCCACCACTGGCGGCACCTCCACCGGCGGCCAGGGCTCGACCTCAGGTTCCTCCTCGTCCGGTTCCACCGGCTCCACCGGTTCCACGGGTTCCACCGGTTCCACGGGTTCCACCGGTTCCACGGGTTCCAGCAAGGGCAGCGAACTCTCCGCCAAGACCCAGTCCTCGACGTCGGGCTCCATGTGCAAGACCGACCGTCTCGCCTTCAGCGCCTCCGCCAGCGGGACCAAGGACGAGATAGTCGTCAACCTGAAGAACACCGGTTCCACGAAGTGCAGCATGCACGGCTTCCCGGGCGTCCAGCTCGTGGGCCCCGATGGGCTGGGCGACACCGGGCCGGACGCCGCCCGCACCGACGCCTCGGCGCCCACTGTCACTATCGGGCCCGGGGAGGAGACCCGCTTCCTGCTCCGCTACATCCCGGACACCAGCGGCTCCGGCAAGAAGTACACCCGGCTCGCCGTCACCCCGCCGAACGAGAAGGTCTCTCAGATCGTGAATCTCAACGGTCTCGCCTTCACCATCGCCACGTCCAGCGGCAACGCTCCGGACGTCTACGTCGACCCGGTCGGCTACCACGTCGGATCCGGTAAGTAAGCCCAGCAGCCACGCCGTTGCCCAGATGACCGCCCACCACTGACACCCGGCGCCGGCGCTCAGCCGAACGCAGCCAGGGAGACCGGCTGCCACTGGCGCCAGGTGCTCAGACGCTCCTCGTAGAGAGTGGCGACATCGGTGAAGGACTTGCCGAGGAAGATCCTCAGTGGGGGCCGTTCCGCATCGACGATCCGAAGAATCGCGTCGCGGGTCGCGCGCGGGTCGCCCACCTCGAAATCCTGCGCGGTGGCCGCGTGGACTTCGGTGTAGTCCGGGTGCCGCTCACTGTGCCGTGCCCCGCCAGCCAGCCAGTCGGTGGCATAGGGGCCGGGCTCGACGTTGGTGATGTGGATGCCGAAGGCTGCCACTTCCTGCGCCAGGGACTCCGACAACCCCTCAAGAGCCCATTTGGACGCGTGGTACGCACCGATGCCGGGGAATGCACGTACGCCTCCCTCGCTGGTCACTTGCAGGATCCTTCCCGAGCGTTGCGACCGCATGACGGGCAGCACGGCCTGCGTGACCCACATGGCGCCGAAGAAATTGGTCTCCATCTGAGCCCGGAGGTCGTCCTCGTTCAACTCCTCGACCATGCCGAAATGCCCGTAGCCGGCGTTGTTGACCGTGATATCCAGCGAACCGAAATGCGAGGAGGCGATCTGCACTGCCTCGTGCACCGCGGTGCGGTCGGTGACGTCGAGCCGGACCGGCAGTACCGCGTCCCCGTACCGCTCGACCAGAGGGGTCAGCAGGCTGACGTCCCGAGCCGTCGCCGCGACGTGATCGCCGCGTTCGAGCGCCGCTTCTGCCCACTCGCGGCCGAACCCCCTCGAACTGCCCGTGATGAACCACGACTTCGCCATGACTGGTGCGCCCCTTGCGTGAATTGCTGTGCGTGAATTGCTCGCTGTTGCTCCTCCAGCGTGCTGCTGATCCAGGTATTCCACCAGCGAAGGTCTTACATAAGAGACATGCGGTTTTGGAATGTGCCAGGATGACGGCATGGCGGACTTCACCCTGATCGGTCTGCGCGTCGTCCAGGCAGTGGTCGACACCGGATCGTTCACCGCCGCGGCCGACGCACTCGGATACACGCAGTCGGCGGTGTCCCGTCAGGTGGCGGCGATGGAAGCCGCCGCGGGCGCACCGCTGTTCGTCCGGGGCGCCCGCGGGGTGGCCCCCTCTCCCGCGGGCATGATGCTCGCCCGCCGAGCCGCCACCGCCCTCAATGAGATCGACGCCGTCAGCACGGACCTCGCCGGACTGCAGGACCACGTCACCGGACGAGTCGCCATCGCGGCGTTCCCCTCGGCCGCCGCCGTGCTCGTCCCCAGGACATTGGCCCGCCTGGGAAACGACCACCCGGGTCTGATTGTCGACTTCGGCGAGGCGTCCTCGCCCACGCAGCTTCGCCAGCTCCGCGCCCACCGCATCGACGTCGCGGTGATCGGCGTGGGACCGGACCTGCCCGCCTACGATTTCGAGGGACTGCGCCGCGATCTGCTCCTCGACGGCGGCCTTCTGCTCGCCGTCCCTGCCGACCACCGGTTCGCCGGCCGCGGAACCATCCCGGTGACCGAGCTGAGGGACGAACCCTGGATCGTCGGCAAGGGCCTCCGTGACGACCCGCAGTTCGGCGCCTGGCCGACCCTCGACCACCCGCGGATCGCCTACGCCGCCCGCGAATGGCCCACTCGCCTCGGCCTTGTCGCCACCGGTCTCGGCATCGCCGTACTCCCCGAAGTAGCCGCGGCCGCGGTCCCCACCGGAGTCCGCGTCGTTCAGGTCGACGACCCCGCCTGGCTCGGCCGAGCCGTCGTCGCCGTCACGGTCCGCGACCGCTCTCCCGAGGTGACGGCCACTGTGGGGGCGCTGCGCCACGAGGCCGCACAGCTTCGTGCGGCGCCATGACGCTCACTCCTGATGGGAGTGAACGGGCTTGTGCAGCGGGCGTACCCCTTTGTGAGAACGGGCCGCCCTTCCGGGGCCGCGCCGCCTGACGGTTGGGACCGAGGTCAGTCGCGGCCGTCACCGAACCGCGGGGCCGGGGCGCTCCATCCGTGTTCGAGGAGGTCGAAGGCGGCGTCGACGGCTCGTTCGGGGTCGTCGGCGCGCTGGGCGAGGGCGGAGGTCTCCAGGGCGAAGCGGGCCAGGGCGGCGCTGCGCGGGTCGTCGGGTGTGACGCCGAGGTCTTGGGCGATGGCGCGGGCGAGGGCGTCCTGGTGGCGCATCCACATGCGGTGGGCGTAGTCGCTGAGGGCCGGGGTGGTTTTCACCAAGTAGAGGAAGTCGGCGTAACGGGCGTCGGAGTCGGCCCGGATGCGGACACGCTTGACGTGCGCGCACAGGGCCTGGGGGATGGTCGTGCCGGGGGCGCGGTCGCGGACGGCGGTGACGAGGCCGGCTTCCTGGTCGGCCTCCTCGTCGAAGACGAGCGCCTCCTTGCTGGGGAAGTGCTTGAGAAGCGTGGTGGTGGACACGTCGGCGGCCTCGGCGATCTCGTGCAGGGTCACCGCGTCGTAGCCCCGTTCGATGAAGAGGTTCAGGGCGGCGTCGGCGAGCGCCTGGCGCGTGGCGGCCTTCTTGCGCTCGCGCCGTCCTACAGGTGTCGTCATGCTCCCATCATACATAAAGGTATCTGATGCAAAAAGTTGTACCGTTGCACTTATTTAGTGATCGTGCTTTTGTGAGGGGGTGGAGTGGAGGAGCCGGACGCCACCCGACCGTGCCGACCCCTGCCCCGCATACCCGCGACAAGGAGAATGACCATGAACCGCATCGCCGTCATCGGCGCCGGACCCGGCGGCCTGACCTGCGCCCGCATCCTCCAGCGCCATGGCATCGACGTCGCCGTCTATGACTCCGATGCCTCCGCGACCGCCCGCGACCAGGGCGGCACCCTCGACATGCACCCCGACACCGGACAGCACGCCCTGCGCACCGCGGGTCTGTGGGACGGCTTCACCGCCCTGGCCCGACCCGAGGGCGAGCAGATGCGCCTCGTCGCCCGCGACGGCCGCATCCTGTTCGACGCCGCCCCGCCCCAGGACGGCCAGGGCAACCCCGAGATCGACCGCGGGCAGCTCCGCGACCTCCTGCTCGGCTCCCTCGCCCCCGGCACCGTCCGCTGGGGCCACAAACTGGAGCGCGCCGAACCGCTCGGCGACGGCCGCCACCGCCTGCACTTCACCCACGGCCACAGCACCGAGACCGACCTCGTCGTCGGTGCCGACGGCGCCTGGTCCCGCGTGCGCCGCATGCTGACGGACGCGGTCCCGCTCTACACCGGCGTCACCTTCGTCGAGACCGGCCTGAACGACGCCAACACCCGCCACCCGTCACTGGCCGCCCTGACCGGGAACGGCACCATGATGGCCCTCGACAACAACCTCGGCTTCGTCGCCCAGCGCAACAGCGGCGGCCACATCCGCATCTACGTCGGCATGCGCACCCCCCAGGACTGGCACCAGCAGGCCGGCGTCGACCTCACCGACCCCGCCGCCGTCCGCGACGCCCTCCTGCACCGGTTCGCCGACTGGAGCCCCGCCCTGCGCGGCTTCATCACCGACACCGACACCGGCTACACCAACCGACCCCTGTTCGCCCTGCCCGTCCCCCACACCTGGGAACCCACCCCCGGCGTCACCCTGCTGGGCGACGCCGCCCACCTGATGTCCCCCTTCTCCGGCATGGGCGCCAACCTCGCCATGCGCGACGGCGCCGACCTCGCCCAGGCCCTCACCGAACACGCCACCGCCGACGACGCCGTCACCGCCTACGAGAAGATCCTCATCCCCCGCTCCGTCGAAGCGGCCGAGGGAGCCGCTGAAGGCATCGACGGCGCCTTCGCCCCCGACAGCGCCGAGCAGACCCTCGCCCACATGACCGCCCACTGATCGTCAGGAGCAGGAACAACCGACCGAGGGCGCCTGGGGGCGTGCAGCGCCCCCAGGCGCCCTCGGTCGTTCGAGGACCTCTTCGTCGGTCCGGTGTCAGCCGATCTTGTCCGTGAAGCCCACCGCCAGGTACGTCTGATGGGTGGCCTTGCCCTTGCTGGCTCCCGCCGTCCACGTGAAGGTGTACTCCAGAATGGAGCTCGTCTTCGGGTCGACGATCACCCGGCCGACGCTCTTGGCCTCCGCGAACTCCAGGGCGGTTCCGCCGCGCCCGATGCTGTCCTTGACGGTCCCGACGAGTTTGACGCCCTTCAGTCCCGCCATCGCCTTGAACAGCCCTGCCCGCAGTTTCGGGCTCGCCGGGGACTCGCCGAGCAGGGTGACCGCCTGGTCGAAGGGGGAGATGCTCTTGGGCCTCGGCGGAGTCTGGAGCAGCTGGAGCAGCTGCGCCGGGTCCGTGGTCAGCTGGTCCAGGGACTTCCAGTCGAGGTCCTTCGGCCCGAGCTGCCAGTCGGGCCGGCGCCCCTTCTTGTACGCCTTGCCGTCGTTGACGACGTAGAAGTCCATGGACTGCGAGAGGTACGAGTCGCCGACCGTCAGGTGCATCTTCCAGTACTTCCCCGAGGAGACCGACCGGGTGGCGGCCACCGTGGAGATGTCGTTGAGGAAGACGGACGCGGTGTCCGCGCGCGCCTCGCTCCTCGTGCCAGTGCCCGTGTCCGTGCGTGTCTCACCGGTGTTGGCGTACGTCACCGCGCCGACCGCGACCGCGGCGGCGGTGAACAGGCCGACGAGGACCCGGCGGCGCGCGGACATCAACCGCAGCGGTGCGGTCACCGCAGCGCCCTGCTTGCGCCCGGCGGCGGGCCCGGCCTCCTGCGCGGCCACCGCCGCCTCGATCCCCGCCAGCGCCCTGGCCAGCGCCTGTGCCGACGGCGGCTCGACCCGCCCTGCGGCCACCAGTTCATCGGCGCCGGGGAAGTCCAGCAACGCCGCCCGCTCGGTCATGCCGGTCTCCTCCGCGTCCTGCGTGCTCATGCCGGTCCGCTCCACGTCGTCGTACGTACTCATGCCATGTCTCCCGTCACGCTCAGGTGCCGTCCGGCCGGGCGCGTTGGTGCGAGCCGGTCGCGCAGCCGACCCCGTGCCCGGTGCAGCCGCGAGCGGGCGGTGCCCGCCGGGATGCCCACAGCGGCGGCCGCCTCGGCGGGGGTGAGCTGCTCCCAGCTGACGAGCAGCAACACCTCCCGCTCCTCGACGGGCAGTTCGGCCAGCGCCCGGCGCAGCACGGGGGCCAGCGCGGCCGCGTCGAGCCGCTGGTCCACCGCCTGCCAGGGATCGGTGCTCTCCACTCCCGGTACGTCCTCCTGCCGCCCCGCCCGCCGCAGGTGCTGGGCCAGTACGTTGCGGGCCACCCCGAACAGCCAGCCCCGCGTCGAGCCGCGCGAGGGGTCGAACGTGCGCCGCGCAGCGAACGCCTGCAACCACGCCTCGGCCAGCAGATCGTCCGCCGCGCCGGGCATGCGCCGGGCGAAGTAGCCGTGCAGGGCGGGCGAATACGCCTCCACCAGCGGGGTGAACGCCGCCGCGTCCCCCGCCGCCGACCGTGTCAGCTGGGCGTCGCTGTCGCCGTCACGGTCGGGGGCGCCGTCGCTGCGTTCCTCGTGTTGCCGGGTATCCGGTTTCACGGAATCTCCGTCTCCGACCGCCGGACGACGGTCTCACCCTGTACTTGTCATCAAGTCGCGGATCCGTTCGCACCCCCTGGTCCGGCCAGTGCGTCTCGATCCGCTTCAGGTTCACCCGGTTGCGGGCCCTGGCTTCCAGGGGCCCGTAGTCCACGGCCGGCTTCTGGCCGTCCGGCAGCGCCATCCGCGAACCTGGAACACCGGTTCGGTTCGCACAACTTGTTCTCACGCGAGAGTGGGTGATGCCCCCTTCTGAGGACTGGAGGGTGCGGAGATCCATCCCCCGCCCCTGACGCTCGGTCCGGACACGACCGCGCCCGGGCTGCGATCGGATGGGCGGCCTACCGCCGCCGTCCGCGGTCCGCCCATGACTCGGCGGGAGCGTCGAGGTTCGGCTCCTCTTCCTCTGTGCGTGGCATGCGCGGCATGCGCAAGAACAAGGTGTCGAACGCCCCCGCACCGTGATAGGTGGTGAGGGTGACCGTTGGGCTCTCGTCCCCGGTGTACCTTGCCCAGTCCACTCTGGGGTCTTGTCGGGCGGGGTCCGGGAACGTCGGGTGCCGCAGTGCGGGCGGAGGCTGGGGTGGGTCGGGGGCGTAGGCCGGGTACGGCGGTATTCCTGTACTGAGGTGTCTGCCCTGCTGGGCCATGGTTTGTTCCGCGACGCCGCTCGTGACCACGACCGTGACGCCTACGATGATCAACAGGAGCCCGGGCACGGTCGCGGGCTTGATGCCCTGCCCCATGAACCACCACGCGGCGAGCGCCGCCACGGGCGTCTCCAGCAGGAGTAGGACGCTCATTGTCGTCGCCGATGCCCTGCCGAGGGCGAAGTTCAGTGAGCCGAGTCCCAGGATCTGGGGAAGGACGAGCAGCCCGAGCAGCGACAGTTGCGTGGATCTGTCGAAGCCCGTCAGCGGGATGTGGGCCAGTCGGCAGACGGCGAGGAGTTCCACACCGCAGACCAGCGAAGTGAACGTCGAATACAGCGGCGTGCTCACATCCGCGCGCGACCGTTCGCTCAGCGCGGTGTAACCGGCCTGGGCGACGGCCCCGGCGAGGGCGAGCATGTCCCCCAGCAGCGCCGTACCGCCGGACCTGATGTCGAGACCGCCCGCCGCGGCCGCGCCCAGCACGGCGAGCGCGAGACCCGCCCAGGTCCGGCGGGACGTCCGCACGCCCTGGCCCGCGGCGATGAGGGCCTGCCAGACGGGCTGGGTGGCGACGAGGGCCGTGGAGATGGCGACCGAAGTCAGTCGGGTGCTCGTCATGAAGGCCGCGAAGTGCAGGGCGAGCGCCGTGGCCGCGAGGAAACCGAAGACCAGGGGCCGCCACTGCTCCCGGCGCAGGATGCCGCGCTCGCCCCGAGCGACGCGCACCACCTCGCGACGGCGCAGTAACAGCAGGAGAGGCCCGAGCACGGCGAAGCCCAGGCAGTTGCGCCAGAAGGCCATGGCGAGCGGCGAGGCGGAGGCGGCGGCGGTGAGCGGAGCAGTGGCCGAGACGGAGACCACGGTGACTGCCATCGCCGCCATGGACAGCGGATCGAGCCTGGACTTCACGCCTTCGTACCGCCGTCCGCGGTAAGTCCGATATTGGTCACTGGGCACGCGGTTTCTGGGAAGTTGGGGCGGCGGCTCAGGGCTTCGCCGGCGGAAGTGAGACGGTTCGGCGCCGACGTGAGCCGAGGTTGCCGGGTGGCCCGACGGGGAGAGTCCTCACCGGCCGAACAACCCCCGGCTGTGGTGGCCAACGGGCCTGGTGGGCACGGCTGCCGCCACCACACGGCGGCAGCAGCCGCTGAGTTTCTTCGGGGGCGTCGGCCGTCCGAAGTCCCTTACTGGACCGTGGCCGTGAGGGTCACCTCGATGTTCCCCCGGGTGGCGTTGGAGTACGGGCACACTTCATGAGTGGCCTTCATCAACTGGTCGGCGGTGGACTGCTCCAGGCCCGGCAGGTGCGCGGTCAGCGACACGGCCAGGGTGAAACCGCCGGCCTCCCGCGCCAGCAGGCTCACCTTCGACTGCACGGTCGAGGCCGCTAGTTCGACCCCCTGCCCGCGCGTGATCAGGCGCAGTCCGTTGTGGAAGCAGGCGGCGTATCCGGCGGCAAAGAGCTGCTCCGGGTTGGTCCTGTCGCCGCCGGGGCCGCCCATCTCCTTCGGGACCGCCAGGACTTCATCCAGGACGCCGTCGAGGGACCGGACTTCGCCGTTGCGACCGTCACCGGTCGACAGGGCCTCGGTGGTGTACAGCGCAGACATGTTGTTTCCCTTTCGTGAGACGCGGTCCGGCCGGTACGCCGGACATCGCGTCCGGGACGTGGTGGGCGGGGATGCCGTGGCCAAGTGAGTCGGGCCGAGCCGAAGCCGGGACCGCGTGGACGGCGAAGCCGCCGTGCCGGGTTCCGGGCCGGTGACGCCGGTCGGCCCCCGCCCGTGTTCCGTTGCGGGGGCGGCCCTGCGTCCTGCTCGTGGCTCCGAGTGTGCTGGCGTCGGCTGCTTGCAGCCTGCCCTTGCCAGGGGCAGGCTGCCTGGCGTCCCGGTGCTCGATACTCGGCGCATGGACAAGAAGCCGCGGTTGGGGGAGTTCCTCAAGATGCGCCGGTCGCAGTTGCAGCCGGCGGACGTAGGGCTCCCGGATTTCGGGGAGCGTCGTCGTGTGCCGGGTCTGCGCCGTGACGAGCTGGCCCAGCTCGCCGGGGTGGGCCTGTCCTACTACACGCGGCTGGAGCAGGGGCTCTCGCTCAACGCGTCACCGGAGGTGCTGGACGCGCTGGCCCGTGCCCTCGGGTTGGACGAGGTGGAGCGGGCCCATCTGCACGACCTGGCCCGCGCCTCGCGCCGCACCGGGACCCGGCGCAGGCCCGCGCCGGAGCGGGCGGGTGACACGACCCAGCAGTTGCTCGACGCGTTCGGCGACGCACCCGCGGTCGTGCTCGGGCGCCGCAGCGACGTACTGGCCTGGAACCGTACGGGACACGCCCTGTTCGCCGGGCATCTGGACCCGCACATCCCCGATCAGCCCGACCAGCGCCCGAACACGGCCCGGCTGGTCTTCCTGGACGCGCACACCCGGGACCTGTACGACGCGGACTGGCCGAAGAAGGCCAGGGACGTGGTGGGGAAGCTGCGGCTCGCCGTCGGGCAGCATCCGGACGATCCTCGGCTGGCCGCGCTGATCGGTGAACTGGCCATGAAGAGCGCAGAGTTCACCACGATGTGGTCCGAACACCGGGTCAGGAAGTGGGACCTGGCGACGTACCGCATGCACCATCCGCTGGTAGGCCGCATGCAGCTCAACCTCCAGACCCTGAACGTCCCGCAGGAGGAGGGCCAGCGCATAGTCGTGGCGACCGCCGACGCCGGGACCGCGTCAGCGGCAGCGCTGTGCCTACTCGCCCAGACCGGCGTCCCGACAGCTATTCCAACCACACGGCAGGCGGGACGCACCGAGACTCCGGAATCCCCACGGGACGGGGCCGACAGCCGGAGCCAGGCGCTTATGCGGAAGCGATGACCGCGCCGCGCCACCCAACGAGACCGGGCCGACACAGGGGGCGGCCGCCGGCGACTTCGCCTTCTCATCGCAACCCGTTCCACTACTGCCAGATCTCTCCGATCGACCCGCTGCACTCTCTCGACATACTTCTGGCCGGCGCAACCACCACGGCACTGCTGACCCTCGGCGTCTTCGCCGGCAGCGCCGGCGCGTCTGCCGCCCCCGCCACCACCGCGTCGGTGTCGGCCATGGACTCCGGCTCCCGGGCCCCCGCCGATGTCGTCTCTCATCCGTTTGCGCTCTACATCGACAACACCTTCGCCGAGTACCTCGCGGGCGTCGAGGGCCTGAGCGGCAACCAGGTGACCTTGGTACGCGGTGCGACCCGTAGCCAGGCCCTCGACAACTTGATCAACTTGCCTGCGGGCCAGCGGAAGAACATCTCCGTCCAGGTGCTCGACGACAACGGCAACCCGGTCAAGACCTACAACATCGCCAACGCGCAGCCCATTCGCTACGACGGTACAAACGTCACCCTCCAGTTCTCACAGATCATCGTGTCGTAGGCAGTTCGCTGCCGGAACGCGGTGGCCTGACCCCCGGGACCACTGACCTGAGGAGCAGTGCATGGCGGAGATCCAGATCGAGGTCGACGTTCCGGGCCGGCACGAGAGCTGGCTTTCCAGGCGCTACCGAGGCTTGAACTCGGGAGACAGCGGGATTCTGCTCCCATGAGCCCGCGCAGTGCGCCATCGGCTCCAGGTCCAGTACGTGCGGGCTAGAGCAGAACGATCTCGATCGCGAGGGCGCCGAGGGCTTCCTTCTAGGGTGGGTAGATGGCGCGGATGTTGGCCAGTTGCTGGTCGCGGGTGGCGGTCGGGTTGACGTTGGCCGCCCCCTCACCGTCGAGCAGGGCGGCGAAGTCGGCGTACTCAGTGAGCCGGGCGATTCTGACCTCGCAGGTCTCGTCGGTGCCCTTGATGCGGAAGCGGATGGTGCCGCCGGCTGCGAGGTCGGCGAGGTGCGGGTATTTCACCCGTACCTCGATGGTCTTGGTGATCAGGCGGCCGATCTCGGCTGCGGAGTACGAGCGGAAGAAGCGGCGGGGGCCGGACAGCAGGGTCGCTGTCAGGGCCAGCAGCTGCTCGGCGTACTCGGCGTGGCCGGTGCCGTCGAGGGTGAAGTAGCGCAGGGCGGTGAACTGGGCTTCGATGCGGTTGAGCCAGGGGGGTAATGAGCACCACTGACAACGCGGCTCCCGAACGGGTGGCGGGGCTCGTGCGGTGAGCCGAGAACGGCCGCCGCGGCCCCGGGCCGGTCATCGCACGTCGTGGTCTGCACGTAGCTGCCGTGAACTGCTGCTTTGCGTAAGCGACTTCGCAGACACAGCGCGCAGTAGTGGTGCAGGTCACATGAAATGCGTCTCGCCATTTGAGACGATTGAGGGGCAAGTTGTCCAAAGTGGCCCGTGAGCACCCCTGAAGTGGCCGCTTCGCCTCGACTTAGGGCACGCAGAGGGCGCGCAACCCCCAAATTGGACTAGACAACAAACAAACCCCAGGTTGTTGACCTGGGGTTTCATAATGGAGCGGGTGACGAGAATCGAACTCGCACTCTCAGCTTGGGAAGCTGATGTTCTACCACTAAACTACACCCGCGCAAGACGCCGGTTGGCCCGGTGTCGAATGCTCGCTCACTCTACCTCATGCCTGGTCCCTGGCGCTGACGTCATGGGATCGGTGCGCGTTTCGGGGGGTGGACGCGGGTGCGGGGGGCGGGAGTTGGGGCGTACGGTGGGGGCGTGGAAGAGGGTCTGGGCGGGGTTGGAGTGCCGCCTGGAGGGCCGTCCCTTTCATCCCGTAATGTGGCCGCCGTCGTCAACCAGACGCGGCTCTTGGGGAAGGGACTCTGAGGACTTGATGGAGCGCACCGTCGTCCGTTGTGCCGAGGGGCACGTGTTCAGCACCGCTTCGTTCCCGATGCAGCAGGCCGAGCGGCTCGGCCCCGGTCGATTGATCCGGTGTCCGCGGTGTACGCGGCTCCGGAACGTCGTTCCGGTCACGCTCGAAAAGCGCTAGGACCCAGCGGTAGGACCCAGCGGTAGGACCGGGGGCGCGGGGACTGTTCACAATTGGAGACAGTCCCCGCGTATCCTCGGGGCGTGCTTCTCTCAGACAAGGACATCCGGGCCGAGATCGACGCAGGCCGGGTGCGCATCGCCCCGTACGACGAATCCATGGTGCAGCCCTCGAGCATCGACGTGCGGCTCGACCGCTACTTCCGGGTGTTCGAGAATCACCGCTACCCGCATATCGACCCCTCCGTCGAGCAGGCGGATCTGACGCGGCTCGTCGAGCCCGAGGGGGATGAGCCGTTCATCCTGCACCCCGGGGAGTTCGTTCTCGCCAGTACGTACGAGGTGATCACGCTTCCCGTGGATCTTGCCTCGCGGCTGGAGGGCAAGAGTTCGCTCGGACGGCTGGGGCTCGTCACGCACTCCACCGCCGGGTTCATCGACCCCGGGTTCTCCGGGCATGTGACCCTCGAACTGTCCAATCTCGCGACGCTTCCGATCAAGCTCTGGCCCGGTATGAAGATCGGGCAGTTGTGCATGTTCCGGCTCAGCTCGCCTGCCGAGTTCCCGTACGGCAGCGACCGGTACGGGTCCCGCTACCAGGGCCAGCGCGGGCCGACCGCCTCCCGGTCCTTCCTCAATTTCCATCGGACCCAGGTGTGACGGATGGCGGAACGGCGAGGGTATGAGCATGTCTGACGTGCGGGAGAACCTCACCTACGAGCGGTTCGGGGTCGCGGTCCGCGAGCTGGCCCAGACCATTGCCGACGACGGGTATGAGCCCGACATCGTGCTCAGCATCGCCCGCGGGGGCGTGTTCGTCGCGGGTGGGCTGGCGTACGCCCTCGACTGCAAGAACATCCATCTCGTAAATGTCGAATTTTATACCGGTGTGGGTACAACGCTCGAAATGCCCGTCATGCTCGCTCCCGTCCCCAACGCCATCGACTTCTCCGACAAGAAGGTCCTGATCACCGACGACGTCGCCGACACCGGCAAGACGCTCAAGCTCGTGCACGACTTCTGCGTCGACACCGTCGCCGAGGTCCGCAGCGCCGTGATCTATGAGAAGTCCCACTCGCTGGTGAAGTGCGAGTACGTGTGGAAGCGGACCGACGACTGGATCAACTTCCCGTGGAGTGTCGAATCGCCGGTGATCAAGAGGGCCGGGCAGGTTCTCGACGCCTGATCGCCTGATCCGGCGTACGGAGACACCCGCGTACGGAGACAAAGAGGCCCCCGGCAGTGCTCCTCAAGCGCCGGGGGCCCTCTCGTACGTACTCGACGTACCGCGCGTGCCAGGCTAGAACGTGCCCAGCTTGATGATCGAGAGGATCGCGATCAGCTGGATCGCCGACGCGCCGAGCGCCTTCGGCCACGGGAGGTCGTGGGACTTGCTGACCATGAGGGTCAGCAGGGCGCCCGCCGCCACCCAGGTCACCCAGCCGAGCAGCTGGACGAAGGACGCGTCGCCGCCGAAGAACATGGCCACGACCAGGCGCGGGGCGTCGGTGATGGACATGATCAGCATGGAGAGGCCGACCGTGGGCTGCCAGGCGCCGTCGCCGCCGAGCTGGCGGGCCAGGGTGTGGGTGACCACGCCCAGGATGAACGTGCTGATGACGAACGCCACGGCCGTCGTCAGGACGATCGGGACGGCATTGGAGAGGGTGGCGTTGATGGCGTCCTTGCGGGCGCCGTCGAAGCCGAAGACCGCCAGCAGGCCGTAGAGGAACGTCACGATCAGGGCCGGGGCCCACATCGTGTAGTCGCGCATCTGGAGGAAGGTCTGGTTGGGGGCCATGACGATGCCCCTCAGCAGGTCCTTCCAGCGCAGGCGGGGGCCGACGGGCGGGGCCGCGGCCTGGCCGGCGCGGTACGTCTCGCCCTGGTTGTAAGGGTCCTCGCCGACCGAGAACGCCTGGGTGTGACCGGGGCTGTTCGCCGCGTACGGGTCCGGGCCCTGCTGCGGGTGACCGTCGCCGA
Organism: Streptomyces sp. NBC_01384; assembly: GCF_045040035.1. Lineage (NCBI taxonomy): Bacteria > Bacillati > Actinomycetota > Actinomycetes > Kitasatosporales > Streptomycetaceae > Streptomyces > Streptomyces sp. NBC_01384. Next base: position 4,509,059 of record NZ_CP109559.1, on the reverse strand, counting down.
AGTACTCCGGCTCGCCGTGGCCGCCGGCGCCGCCGCCATGGCTCTGGGGCCAGCCCTGCTGACCGCTGCCGCCGCCGTACTGCTGACCGCCACCACCGTAGGGCTGACTTCCGTACGGCCGCTGCTGCTGGTGTTGCGGCGGCGCGGGCGGGTAGCCGTACGGCGGCTGCTGGCCTCCCTGCGGGGCCTGCTGTCCGTACGACGGTCGGTGTTGTTGCGGTCGCGCTTGCGGGGCCTGGTTGTCCCGGCCGCGTCCGATCCTGAATCCAGCCACGTCATCGAACGTACCTGGTCCCGCGGAGTGAGGTGGTGGGCGCGGGCCTGCGGGGAGGGGTTTGGGGCCGAGCTGTGACATCCCCTAAGGGGAAAGGCGCCGGTGTCCCTTACGGGGCCCGTGGGAACGGCGGAGGCCGGGCCCGTGGGTACACGGGCCCGGCGTGACGTACGGAAGAGACCGTGAAGAGGCCGTACGTAAGGCGGGGTCAGTCCGCGAAGTTGGCGCCGAAGGGCGGGGTGCCCGTCGTCGAGACGCCCGTGTCGGCCGGCCAGATGGCGCGGGAGCCGGTCGTGGTGATCTTCGAGCCGTTGGAGGGCAGGTAGGTGACGGTGCCGTCGCCGCCGTTCTCGTAGGAGCCGACGAGGAGGTCGGCCTTGCCGTTGCCGCTGACGTCGTCGAGCTTCGTGTCCAGGCCGAAGCTGTCGCCCTTCTCGTCGGTTCCGAGGACGCCCGGCGTGCTCTGGGCGAAGGCCTGGGCGCCGGAGGAGGTGTTGCGCGGGCGGCGCGCTGTCCTCGCTGCTCGGGGCGTCCGGCGACAGTCCGATCTACGACAAGTACCTCAAGGAGCTCGGCGCCGCCGCGCGTCCGACGCGATCTTCGCCACCGGCGCCCGGTGCCCCATCACCGACCTCGAACACGCCGACGGCGCATACGAGTTCAACTGGGGCACCAACGTCACGGCGAGCACCGGCAAGGTCGTCGACCAGACCGTGTCCAAGGCGCTCCAGTCCCAGTTCGCCGAGTACCAGGCCTCCCTGAAGCTGCGGGGCCTGAACGGCTTCGGCCGGCTCGCGGCCCGCAACTACGACGACTACCTGGTGGAGACCTACCTCCAGCCGTCGGCCACCAAGTACCTCACGGACCTGTCGGACTCCGCCCGCGCGACCTACCTCGCCGCGAACACGTTCATCACCTGGTCCGACGGCAAGGCCACCTTCTCCTGGGCCGACTTCCTCACCCACGTGGGTGCCCGCAAGAAGACCACCCCGGCCTTCGACGCCTTCGACCTGTCCGCGGGCGAGAACAACGAGTTCGGCGTCGACACCACCGAGGCGCGGCACTTCACGGCGTACGGCGCGAAGAACGACACCACCGGCCTCAGCACCAAGCGGGTCGCGAGCGACATCCCCGAGAAGCTCGACCTGATGAACCCGATGTACCACCTGGCGAAGCGGAACCCGGGTCGCTCCAAGCACTGGTGGATCCGCCTCGGGACCAAGGACTCCGACACCTCGCTGACGGTGTCCGCCAACCTCGCCGCCGCGGCCGAGAACCTGGGCGACGACGTCAACCACCTCTACTACTGGGACGAGGGCCACGGCTCGAACATCGACCCGGCCGACTTCCTCAAGTGGATCGCCAAGGTGACGGGCGACAGGCACTCCGCGAAGTAGCCGCCCCACCGCGACGCCGAGCCCATGCATCACCGGGCTCGGCGTCGCGGTCTGCGCGTGTGCGAATCCGGTTGCCGGGTCTTCGGGGCTGAGCGGTGGGCAAGGAGCGTGGGGGGTCAGGCAGGGTTGGCGCAGGGAATGTGACACTCGGCGCTCAAGTGTCACATTCCGGCGGGACACAGGTCCGGTAGGCAGGCGCCGTCGACCTCAGCCTTCGGCGGCGGGCTTCGCAGACTGCTCGGCGACGAACGAGCCGAGGCCGGGCTCCGTGTAGGTCAGCCCTTCCTCGCGCAGCGCACGGAGCACCTTTTGGGCGGTCGCGTTGGCGATCCCGAACTCCGCCGTGAGCTGCACAACGGAGGGGACGCGTGTGCGCGGCGGATACGTGCCGTCGGCGATCCGGCCGCGCACCACCTCGGCCACCTGGCGCCAACGGGGGATGTCGGGAACAAATTCGATCACCGCTCCAGCATGCGCATGTCTAGGGCCCCACGCGCTGCCTTTCTGCGGCTTCACCCGCCAGTGGTGGGTTCCACGGGCTGTTCGGCGACGAACGAGCCGAGGCCGACCTCGGCGCGGATGAGCCCTTCCGCCTTGAGGTGGGCCAATGCCTTCTGCGCGGTCGAGGCCGCGATGCCGAACTCGGCCGACAGTTCTACGACGGACGGCACTCGGGCACCCACGGGGTAGTCGCCGTCAGCGATACGGGTGGCGATGGCTGCGGCGACCTGCCGCCAGACGGGTCGGGTTCGGTCGAGTTCGGGGCTCATGCAGTGGACGCTAAAACTCTGCGGTAGACCGCGCGACCGCGGTAGACTGCAATAGGCCGCGAACGGAGCTGTGCGCGGAGACATGAAAACCCCCGCGACGGGAGCAAGCCGTCCGGGGGCGTGGCCACCAGCCGAACCTGAACGGAGCTGATGACATGACCGACCTTATCCGCCGTCTCACCGCCTGGGTGGGCCTCCTGCTCATCCCACCCGGTACGCACCGCACGCGCCCGGCCTGTCCGGCACGGGCTGTCTCGCCCAGGCCGAGAGTCACGCTCCCTGTCCACCGCAGCCCGTACGGCCTGGACACCCCCCTCGACGGCACCGCCACCGTCGCCGTACGCCCGTACGTGACCGCCCACGAGCAGCGTGAGCGGCGGCGCGAACTCGTCCTGGCCACCCTGGGGCTGGACATGCCCGGTCCGTACTGGATCCACGGGCTGGAGGTCGCCTGATGGAAGCGGAATCGCCACGCCTGTTGCCCTGGTCCGGCTCCGAGGGCAAGCCCTGCTACCTGATCACCGACGACCACGGCGGACCCGTCTCCCGCCTGGCCGATGCGGCGGAATCCATCCAGCTCGGCATGGGCACGGAACTGCTCGCGCACGCCCACGACATGCTCCCGGACACCCCGCCGGGCGAACTCCGCTTCCTCGCCGAGCGCCTGACCGAGGCCCTCCAGGACGCACTCCGCGTCGCCGAGAGCCGAGGCCGACGGCTGCATCACCTGAACTGAACACGACGACTGGACTGAACACGACGACGCCCCATGCCCCCGGGCTGAACCAGGGGCACGGGGCGTCGTCGTCTTGAAAGGCTCGGCCTCTTGAAAGGTTCGGCTACTTCACCGGCTCCGGCTCAGGCTCGCTCTCCGCCTCCGCCGCCCCCGCCGGGTCGACCGGCGTCCTGACGGAGTCGAGGAGCAGCTGGGCGACGTCCACGACCTGGATGGACTCCTTGGCCTGGCCGTCGTTCTTCTTGCCGTTGACCGAGTCGGTCAGCATCACGAGGCAGAAGGGGCAGGCCGTCGAGACGATGTCGGGGTTGAGGGACAGGGCCTCGTCGACGCGCTCGTTGTTGATGCGCTTGCCGATCCGCTCCTCCATCCACATCCGCGCACCACCGGCACCACAGCAGAAGCCGCGCTCCTTGTGGCGGTGCATCTCCTGCTGGCGCAGGCCCGGGACGGCCGACATGATCTCGCGCGGGGGCGTGTAGATCTTGTTGTGGCGGCCCAGGTAGCAGGGGTCGTGGTAGGTGATCAGACCCTCGACCGGGGTGACCGGGAGCAGCTTGCCCTCGTCGATGAGGTGCTGGAGCAGCTGGGTGTGGTGGATGACCTCGTAGTCGCCGCCGAGCTGCGGGTACTCGTTGCCGATCGTGTTGAGGCAGTGCGGGCAGGTCGCGACGATCTTCTTCGCGGACTTCGGCTTCTTGGTCGACTCGTCCTCGTCGTCTTCCCCGAACGCCATGTTCAGCGCCGCCACGTTCTCCATGCCGAGCTCCTGGAACAGGGGCTCGTTGCCGAGGCGGCGGGCGGAGTCACCGGTGCACTTCTCGTCGCCGCCCATGATCGCGAACTTCACGCCCGCGATGTGGAGGAGCTCCGCGAAGGCCTTCGTCGTCTTCTTGGCGCGGTCTTCGAGGGCGCCGGCGCAGCCGACCCAGTACAGGTACTCGACCTCGGACAGGTCCTCGATGTCGCGTCCGACCACCGGGATCTCGAAGTCGACTTCCTTCGTCCACTCCAGGCGCTGCTTCTTGGCCAGACCCCAGGGGTTGCCCTTCTTCTCCAGGTTCTTGAGCATCGTGCCCGCCTCGGACGGGAACGCGCTCTCGATCATGACCTGGTAGCGGCGCATGTCGACGATGTGGTCGATGTGCTCGATGTCGACCGGGCACTGCTCGACACAGGCGCCGCAGGTGGTGCAGGACCACAGGACGTCCGGGTCGATGACGCCGTTCTCCTCGGCGGTGCCGATGAGGGGGCGCTCGGCCTCGGCGAGGGCGGCCGCGGGGACGTCCTTGAGCTGCTCCTCGGACGCCTTCTCCTCGCCCTCCATGCTCTTGCCGCCGCCGGCCAGCAGGTACGGGGCCTTGGCGTGCGCGTGGTCGCGCAGCGACATGATGAGGAGCTTGGGGGAGAGGGGCTTGCCCGTGTTCCAGGCGGGGCACTGCGACTGGCAGCGGCCGCACTCGGTGCACGTGGAGAAGTCCAGCAGGCCCTTCCAGGAGAACTGCTCGACCTGGGACACACCGAAGACGTCGTCCTCACCGGGGTCGGTGAAGTCGATGGCCTTGCCGTCGCTGGTCATCGGGAGCAGCTCGCCGAGGGCGGTCTCACCCTTGGCGTTGCGCTTGAACCAGATGTTGGGGAAGGCGAGGAAGCGGTGCCAGGCGACACCCATGTTGGTGTTCAGGCCGACCGTGATCGCCCAGCCCATGGTGACGCCGAGCTTGATCATGGCGGTCAGGTAGACCAGGTTCTGCAGGGTCCCGAAGCTGAGGCCCTTGAAGGCGGCGACCAGGGGGTACGAGGCCCAGTACGCGGCCTCGTAGTGGTCGACACCGTGGATCGCGCCCTCCAGGCCGCGCAGGGTCATGATCGCGAGGCCGATGACGAGGATCACGGCCTCGACGAAGTACGCCTGACCTGTCTTGGAGCCCGCGAAGCGCGACTTGCGGCCGGGCTTCGACGGCCGGTTCAGCTGCCGGATCGCGATCAGTACGAGGATGCCGAGCGTCGTGAACAGTGCGATGAACTCGGTGTACAGCTCGTACGGCAGCCAGTCGCCGAGCACCGGCAGTGTCCAGTCGGCCTTGAACAGCTGGCCGTAGGCCGTGACGATCGTCAGGCCCAGGGTCAGGAAGCCGACGGCCACGAACCAGTGCGCGACGCCGATGATCCCCCACCGGTTCATACGGGTGTGGCCGACGAACTCCTTGGCCAGCGTGACGCTGCGGGCCTTCCAGTCGTCGGTACGGCTGCCGGCGGGTACGGGCTGGCCGAGCTTGATGAACCGGTAGATCTGCGCGACGGCCCGGGCGATCAGCGCAACGCCGACCACGGTCAGGACCAGCGACACAATGATCGCGGCGAGTTGCATTCGGGGGCTCCTCGGGCCTGCGAGGTGTTGCTTCGAGTGTGACCTCGAAGGTGATTACTAAGCGGTAACTTATGCGGTCCGTCTGAGACTACCCATATCTTCCGCCGCACTGTAGTCAGCGGTGCGGTGATCTGCGTCGCTGAGGGGCACCTGAGTGGGGCGTCTCCTTCTCGGGTGTCGACTGGGGGGTCGACTGGGGGCGTCGACCGACACGTAAACCCGATCGTGTGATCTGCGGTGTATTTATGACATTTAACCCTAAATTGGCGATGTGTTGTACGGAATCGCCGCCGCCACCGCCGCCCTGATCCTCGCCGCCGTGCTCACCGCACTCCTGCGGACGCTCGCCCTGCGCTGCGGCGTGGTCGAACGGCGGCGGGCGCGGGTGGTGCCGTTGCTCGGCGGGGTGGCGGTGGTGGCGACGACGGCGTTGGTCGCCGGGGCCGGGGACTGGACGGGTGTGGCGCCGCTGGGGCCCGCGGCCGGGCGGCTGCTGGTCGCCGGGGTCGCCGTCGGCGTCCTTGGGCTGTTCGCCGACCTGTTGTCCGTAGTGCTTCCCCTCCAGGTTCCGCTCCGGATTCCCCTCCGGATTTCCCTCCAGGTTCCCCTTCAGGTGGCCGTCGTGGCCGTCCAGGTGGCCGTCGCCGCCGCGCTGACCGTGCCGTACGACGAGCTCGGGCCGGTGGTCGGGGTGGTGGCCGCCGGGTGGATCGTCCTCGTCGCGCACGCCTTCGCCTCGCTCGATCACGCCGACGGAGTGATGGGGACCGTCGCCGTGCTGACCGCCTTCGCGCTGAGCGGGTGCGCGGCCGCCGAGATCATGGACGGCCTCGCGGCGCTGCTCAGTGTGCTGGCCGCCGCGCTGACCGGGTTCCTGATGCACAACTGGCCGCCGGCCCGGATCGTGCCGGGGCGCTGCGGCGCGCTGTTCGCCGGGTTCGTGCTGGCCTCGGCCGCGGTGCGGGTGCACGCCGGGCGGGAGGCCGGGCCGGGCATGGGTGCCGTGTTCGCGCTGACGGCCGTGGCGACCGCCGATGTCGTACTCGTGCTGGTGTCGCGGCGGCGGGCCGGGCGTCCGCTGCTGCGCGGCGCCCCCGACCACCTCGTCCACCGGCTGCGGCGGCTCGGCGTCACGCCCCAGGGTGCCGCGGTCGTCGTCGGGGTCACCGGCTTCGCGGGTGCACTCGTCGGAATGCTGATCGACCTGGGGTGGTTGGGTGCGACGGCGGCCCTGTGGGTGGCGGGCGGCGCCTGTGTCGCCGTACTGGCGCTGCTTCGGATTCCCGCGTACGGGGTACGGCGTACCTCTGCCGACGCGCTGCGAATCCCGGCAAAGCGCCAGGTCAGCCCGCATGTCTCGGCGCACCTGCGCGTAAGGAACAGATAAGACTTGAGTCTCCGCGACTCAGGTCTGTTGACCCAGCGGTGGAAGTCGTGCACACTTGAGTCCGTTCCACTCAAGTCATTGCTGGAGGAATTGAAATGGCACGTGCGGTCGGCATCGACCTGGGCACGACTAACTCCGTCGTCAGCGTTCTGGAGGGCGGCGAGCCCACCGTCATCACCAACGCCGAGGGCGCCAGGACCACGCCGTCCGTCGTCGCCTTCGCCAAGAATGGCGAGGTGCTCGTCGGCGAGGTCGCCAAGCGCCAGGCGGTCACGAACGTGGACCGGACGATCCGGTCCGTCAAGCGTCACATGGGCACGGACTGGAAGATCGAGCTCGACGGGAAGAACTTCAACCCGCAGCAGATGAGCGCTTTCATCCTGCAGAAGCTGAAGCGCGACGCCGAGGCCTACCTGGGTGAGAAGGTCACGGACGCGGTCATCACCGTCCCGGCGTACTTCAACGACTCGGAGCGCCAGGCGACGAAGGAGGCCGGCGAGATCGCGGGCCTGAACGTCCTGCGCATCGTCAACGAGCCCACGGCCGCCGCCCTCGCGTACGGCCTGGACAAGGACGACCAGACGATCCTCGTCTTCGACCTCGGTGGCGGCACCTTCGACGTGTCCCTCCTGGAGATCGGCGACGGCGTCGTCGAGGTGAAGGCCACCAACGGCGACAACCACCTCGGTGGTGACGACTGGGACCAGCGCGTCGTCGACTACCTGGTGCAGCAGTTCAAGGCCGGTCACGGTGTGGACCTCGCCAAGGACAAGATGGCCCTCCAGCGCCTCCGTGAGGCCGCCGAGAAGGCCAAGATCGAGCTGTCCTCCTCCACCGAGACCTCGATCAACCTGCCGTACATCACGGCCTCCGCCGAGGGCCCGCTGCACCTGGACGAGAAGCTCACCCGCGCCCAGTTCCAGCAGCTGACCGCGGACCTGCTGGAGCGCTGCAAGACGCCGTTCCACAACGTCATCAAGGACGCGGGCATCAACCTCTCCGAGATCGACCACGTCGTTCTCGTCGGTGGTTCCACCCGTATGCCCGCCGTCGCCGAGCTCGTCAAGGAGCTGACCGGTGGCAAGGACGCCAACAAGGGTGTGAACCCGGACGAGGTCGTCGCGATCGGCGCCTCGCTCCAGGCCGGTGTCCTCAAGGGCGAGGTCAAGGATGTGCTTCTCCTTGACGTGACGCCGCTGTCCCTCGGTATCGAGACCAAGGGCGGCATCATGACCAAGCTCATCGAGCGGAACACGACGATCCCGACCAAGCGGTCCGAGATCTTCACCACCGCCGAGGACAACCAGCCCTCCGTGCAGATCCAGGTCTACCAGGGCGAGCGCGAGATCGCGGCGTACAACAAGAAGCTCGGTATGTTCGAGCTGACCGGTCTGCCGCCGGCGCCGCGTGGTGTCCCGCAGATCGAGGTCTCCTTCGACATCGACGCCAACGGCATCATGCACGTCACGGCCAAGGACCTCGGCACGGGCAAGGAGCAGAAGATGACCGTCACCGGCGGCTCCTCGCTGCCGAAGGACGAGGTCGACCGGATGCGCCAGGAGGCCGAGCAGTACGCGGACGAGGACCACCGTCGCCGCGAGGCCGCCGAGACCCGCAACCAGGGCGAGCAGCTCGTCTACCAGACGGAGAAGTTCCTCAAGGACAACGAGGACAAGGTCCCGGGTGACGTCAAGACCGAGGTCGAGGCGTCCGTCGAGGAGCTGAAGGCCGCGCTCAAGGGTGAGGACACCGCCGAGATCCGTACGGCCACCGAGAAGGTCGCCGCCGTCTCGCAGAAGGTCGGCCAGGCCATGTACGCCGACGCCCAGGCCGCGCAGGCCGCGGGCGGCGAGGCCCCCGGTGCCGACGCGGGCGCCAGGTCCGCTGACGACGACGTCGTCGACGCCGAGATCGTCGACGAGGACCGTAAGGACGGTGCCGCGTGACGGAGGAGACCCCGGGCTTCGAGGAGAAGCCTGACGTCCCCTCCGGCGCCACCCCTGACGACGCCGAGCCGCAGGCCGCCACCCCCTCCACGGAGGAGGCGGCGGCCCCGGCCGGGGACGCATCAGCAGCAGCACAGACGGTCGGTCTGACGGCCCAGCTGGACCAGGTCCGTACGGCGCTCGGTGAGCGCACGATGGACCTTCAGCGGCTCCAGGCCGAGTACCAGAACTACCGCCGCCGGGTCGAGCGCGACCGGGTCGCGGTCCGGGAGATCGCGATCGCGAACCTCCTGACCGAGCTCCTGCCCGTGCTCGACAACATCGCTCGCGCGCGGGATCACGGCGAACTCGTCGGCGGCTTCAAGTCGGTGGCCGAGTCGCTGGAGACCGTCGCGGCGAAGATGGGCCTGCAGCACTTCGGCAAGGAGGGCGAGCCCTTCGACCCGATGATCCACGAGGCCCTGATGCACTCGTACGCGCCGGACGTCACGGAGACGACGTGCGTGGCGATTCTGCAGCCGGGGTATCGCATCGGCGAGCGCACCATCCGCCCCGCGCGGGTGGCGGTCGCCGAACCCCAGCCGGGCGCGCAGACCGTCAAGTCCGACGACGTGACGGCTGAGGCGGCCGAGGACAAGGAGAGCGGTGGCCCGGACGAGGGCTGACGTTGACGCGATGAGGAAGGAGGGACGTCGAGGATGAGCACCAAGGACTTCATCGAGAAGGACTTCTACAAGGTTCTCGGCGTCCCCAAGGACGCCACCGAGGCCGAGATCAAGAAGGCGTACCGGAAGCTCGCCCGCGAGTTCCACCCGGACGCCAACAAGGGCAACGCCAAGGCCGAGGAGCGCTTCAAGGAGATCTCCGAGGCGAACGACGTCCTCGGTGACCCCAAGAAGCGCAAGGAGTACGACGAGGCGCGCGCCCTCTTCGGCAACGGCGGCTTCCGCCCGGGTCCCGGCGCGGGCGGCGGCAACTTCAACTTCGACCTGGGCGACCTCTTCGGAGGCGGCGCCCAGAGCGGAGCGGGCGGGGCCGGCGGCTTCGGCGGCGGTATCGGAGACGTCTTCGGCGGCCTGTTCAACCGCGGCGGCGCGGGCACCGGCACCCGGACCCAGCCCCGGCGCGGCCAGGACATCGACACCGAGGTGACGCTTAGCTTCACCGAGGCGGTGGACGGCGCGACGGTCCCGCTGCGGATGACCTCCCAGGCGCCCTGCAAGGCCTGTTCGGGCACCGGCGACGCGAACGGCACACCGCGCGTGTGCCCGACGTGCGTCGGCACCGGCCAGGTCGCGCGCGGCTCCGGCGGCGGCTTCTCGCTCACCGACCCCTGCCCTGACTGCAAGGGCCGCGGCCTGATCGCGGAGAACCCCTGCGAGATCTGCCACGGCAGCGGCCGCGCCAAGTCCTCGCGCACGATGCAGGTCCGCATCCCGGCGGGGGTGAGCGACAGCCAGCGCATCCGCCTCCGGGGCAAGGGCGCACCCGGCGAACGGGGCGGCCCGGCAGGCGACCTGTACGTCACGGTCCACGTGGACGCCCACCCGGTCTTCGGCCGCAAGGGCGACAACCTCACCGTCACCGTGCCCGTCACCTTCACGGAGGCGGCACTCGGCGGCGAGGTGCGTGTACCGACCCTGGGCGGCCCCCCGGTCACCCTGAAACTGCCCCCGGGCACGCCCAACGGCCGTACGATGCGGGCCCGCGGCAAGGGCGCCGTCCGCAAGGACGGTACGCGCGGCGACCTCCTCGTCACCGTCGAGGTCACGGTCCCCAGGGACGTGTCGGGCAAGGCGCGTGACGCCCTGGAGGCGTATCGCGAGGCAACCGCGGACGAGGACCCGCGTGCGGAGCTGTTCCAGGCCGCGAAGGGAGCATGAGCAGATGGACGGCCGTCGTCGGAACCCCTATGAGCTGACCGAGGAGACCCCGGTCTACGTCATCTCGGTGGCGGCCCAGCTCTCCGGCCTGCACCCGCAGACCCTGCGTCAGTACGACCGCCTCGGCCTGGTCTCCCCCGACCGCACGGCCGGGCGCGGCCGGCGCTACTCGGCCCGCGACATCGAACTGCTGCGCACCGTCCAGCAGTTGTCGCAGGACGAGGGCATCAACCTGGCCGGCATCAAGCGCATCATCGAACTGGAGAACCAGGTCGCCGCGCTCCAGTCCCGCGTCGCGGAAATGGAATCGGCCCTGGACGGCGCCGCTGCCGCCATGCAGCAGCGCGAGGCCGCGGTGCATGCCTCGTACCGCCGCGACCTGGTCCCGTACCAGGAGGTCCAGCAGACGAGCGCGCTGGTGGTGTGGCGGCCGAAGCGGCCGCCCGAGCAGTAGGCGGACGCGACACGCCTGAGGGGCCCGCACGCTGACGGACTGTCGGCGCGCGGGCCCCTTCGCTGTCCTCTGTCCTTCGGGCCACCGCCGCGCGAACGTGCGGTCGCGTCGTCGAAGCGCCGCTCCTCGCGGTGGACCCGGAACTCGGTAGACGCGAATGCCGTCCTGGGTGGCGGCGGACAGGGCGAAGGGACCCCCCGACCCGAAGTCCCGGGTGACGGTCCGACGGACTCCGAAGTTGTCCTTCGGGAGGCCCGAGGCGGGGGCGCCGGAGCCCCAGTTCTCGTCGACCGTCGCGTCGCAGTCCGTTTTCTTCGGTGTGCCGGAGAAGGTGGTGTTTGCGAAGAACTGCCGTTTATAGGCAGGTAGGCAGGGGAGGTGCAGGACGTCGCGGCCGAGGCCGGTGCGGCGCCGGCGGTGAGCAGACCGCCCGTGACGGCGGTCATCAAGGCCGCGGTGAAGGGCGCGGTGAACGGCGCGCCGAAGGTGGGGCCGGCTGTGCCGAAGGCCGTGATGCGTGCTGCTCCGCCGCGTCGACCTGCTCTCATGCCTCCCCTGCCCAGGGTTTCTGGTGTGCTGGCCGCCTTCAAGGCTCCTGGGCGGCGGTGGGGGTCGTGCGGCCCTGAGGAGCGAGTGCCCCAAGTCAATCAGAGGGGTTCCGTGGAAGTGGAAGCGCACCCCCTTCCCATCGTGTTCACTTGGGGAACACAGAATGCTGTTGCCATCTCGTTAAGTGGTTACTCCTTGACGCTGAGGTGATCGCCGCGTTGGCTTTCAGCCACCTGGGTCGCAAAGCAGCTACCTCGCCCGGAAGGCACCTGATGTGAACACTCGTAACACCCGGCTTCGTCGTACCGCCATAGCCCTGGCCTCCTCCGCGATGACCGTCTCCCTCGCCGCCTGCGGTGTCGTGAGCGGAATCGGCGGCGGCAGCACCAAGGCGAGCCCGACCAAGGGTGACGACATCACGGTTGGACTGCTCCTCCCGGAGACGGCCAACACCCGTTACGAGAAGTTCGACTACCCGATCATCAAGGATCAGGTCGCCAAACTGACCAACAACAAGGGCAAGGTCGACTATGCCAACGCGGGCGCGAGCGCGTCCAAGCAGAGCCAGCAGCTCCAGCAGATGGTGAACGACAAGGTCGACGTGATCCTCGTGGACGCGGTGGATGCCAAGGCCATCGCGAGCGGCGTGAAGAAGGCCAAGGACGCGGGCATCCCCGTCATCGCCTACGACCGCCTGGCGCAGGGCCCGATCGACGCGTACATCTCCTTCGACAACGAGCTCGTCGGCCAGGTGCAGGGCAAGGCCCTCCTGGCGGCGCTGGGCACCAGCGCCGCCTCGAAGAAGATCGTCATGATGAACGGCTCGGTCACCGACCCGAACGCGGCGCAGTTCAAGGCGGGTGCCCTGGGCGAGCTCAACGGCAAGGTCGTCATCGCCAAGTCGTACGACACCACGGACTGGGACCCGGTCGTCGCCAAGGCCAACATGGTGAAGGCCATCAGCTCCATCGGCCTCAGCAACATCGCCGGCGTCTACTCCGCCAACGACGGCATCGCGGGCGCCGTCATCGACGCCCTGAAGACCATGGGCGTCAGCACGGTGCCGCCGGTCACCGGCCAGGACGCCGAGCTGGACGCGGTGCAGCGGATCATCCAGGGCGAGCAGTACATGAGCGTCTACAAGTCGTACCCGCAGGAGGCCTCCGCCGCCGCCGAGATGGCGGTCGCGAAGGTGCAGGGCCGTGGCATCGAGTTCGACGCGCTCACCCGGGACAAGGTCGACAGCCCCACGAACGGGAAGATCGCGGCCCAGCTCGTGCCCGTGGTCGCCCTCACCAAGGACAACGTCAAGGCGACGGTGATCCAGGACGGCATCTACACCGTCAAGCAGATCTGCACGACCAAGTACAAGGCGAACTGCACGGCGATCGGCCTCAAGTAGCCGTGTCCGTCCTCTGACGAACGCGCGGGAGCCTCGGTCAGGTGCTCCCGCGCGTTCGTCGGATCAGGAGTCAGCGCCCCATCGACTGCCAGCCGGTCAGCGCCAGAGCCGTGCACGACGTGGCGGCGGCGAGGGAGGGCAGGGGCCGGCGGGTGCGTTCCAGGGCGTCGAGGCGGGACTCGTGCTCGTCGAGGGTCTTGTCGGTCTGGTCCGAGGCCCGCATCCGCGACCTGATGCCGCACCGGCCGCGCTTACGGCGGTTACGGGAGGGCGAGGACGACCGGGACACGCCGCCGGGCGGCGAACCGGGCTGGAGCGCGGACAGCAGGACGAAGAGAGAGACGGTCGGGTACGCGGCGGTCGCCGCCGTGACGGGCAGGCCCAGCAACGCGTACGCCAGGAAAGAGAGCGTGCGTACGGCGGGGCCCTTGCGCGCGGTCATCCGCTCCGGGGCATACGGGGCGTAGGTCATCTCGATCCGGTCCGGATCAGTCGCCATGAGTCGGCCACTTCCGCTGAACGTCCGCTCCCCGCCCGCCGCATCGGTGAACGAGTACGTCTTGGTGAGCACCTCGCCGACGTAGTCACTGTCCTTGTAGACGGCGAGGACGGTGATGCCGCGGTGTGGCGCAGCAGCCACCGGCCCACCGTGGCTTGGCACACGGCGTACGCCACCGCGCACCCGACAAGGCAGCTGTACGTGCGTTCGACAGTCCCGACTCTCAAGTCCCGGGTGAACCATTCCGGGCCCGCCCGTGTCTCAGAGGGAGACCGTTCTTGTCGTGCTGGAGGCACCCGTGGCCATGATCGGCCTGTTCTGGATCACCAAGGAGAGCGTGTACGTGGGCGCCGAGCCCGAGGGGTACGGGCGCGGTGTGCGGCTCACTCCCGAGGGGCTGGAGGCCGTGGGCGCGGGGCAGAAGGGGTTCTGGGCCTGGGCGGACGTGCGTGCGGTCACCGTGCATGACGCCCAGGTGCGCTCCAGCACCCGGTGGCTGGTGAACAGCGTGATGGACACCGTCCTCGACGTGGCGACGGGCGGCGGTGAGGCGCCGCCCGCGTTCGAACTCCACGTCCGGACCGACGAGGAGAAGGCCGAGCTGACGGTGTACACCGCCGCCGTCGGAGGGTACGTCCAGTCCGAGTACGAGCTGTCGCTGGCGCTGCTGGACCGGTTCGTGGACGGTACGGCGGATGTGGCACGGCTGTTGGAGTGGGGGAGCGTCGAGGGCGACGGCGTGACGCCCTGGCGGGCAGCCCGCGAGGCGTTGCTCAGCAGCTGGGCCGCGGCCGCCTGAGGTGCCGGAGGAGTGCGGCGAGGCGGTCGGGGGTGGTGGCGAGTACGGTGCCGGGTTCGTCGCTCTCGCGGAGGCGGATGGTTCCGTCGGGGGCGGTGGCTACGAACACGCAGTTCGCTTGGTCTTCGCTGAACGACGACTTCTGCCAGGCGAGTTCGGACATGTTCAAGCCTCCTGAAGGCTGTAGAGCAGGTGCTGGAGCAGGGCCAGGGAGTCGCGGGACTCATGTGTGGACGCAGGTACGGCCGGGTCCAGGAGCGGTAGAGCCGCAGTGCGAAGGCGGTCGAAGCGGGTCCGGTACTTCAGGACGGCTTCGCCTTCGTGGACGTAGAGCGTCGCGGCCGGATTTTCGACGAGGACCGTTTCCAGAGCTGACCCGTGGGAGTCGGCGAGCAGGAACGGGGTGCTGAAGGCGGACAGCCCTTCGGCAGTGAACGGCAACACCTGGATCGTGACGTGCGGCAGTTCCGCCATGCGGATCAGATGCAGAAGCTGCCTGCGCATGACGGTCACGCCGCCGAACCGCACGTGCAGGGCGGCCTCGTGGATCACCGCGTGCAGGGACGGGGGCTCCGCCTGTCTGAGGATCTGTTGCCGCTCCATGCGGAACTGGACGGCCCTCTCCAGGTCGTTGTGCGGCCGCTCGCTGGAGCGGAAGATGGACCGGGTGTACTCGGGTGTCTGCAGGATTCCCGGGATGAAGAGGGACTCGTACGAGAAGAGCGAGTCGGCAGCCGCTTCGAGCTCCGCGAGATCCAGGATGGGCTGGCTGAACGTGCGGCGGTACTCGGTCCACCAGCCTTTGCCGCTGTCCTCCCCCATCGCCACCAGGGCCTCGACCAAAGGTTCCCGTGTGCACCCGTAGGCGTGAGAGAGAGCGCGCAGTTTGTCCGCCGGAATCCCGGTGCGGCCGGCCTCGACGTGGCCCAGGTGTGCCCGGCCCATGCCGATGAACGCCCCACCCTCCGTCACGGAGTGGCCCGCCTGCTCGCGCATCTTCCGCAACTCTGCGCCGAGACGCCGTTGCCGTTCGGTGGTACTGCTGCGCAGTGCCAACGCGCTTCCCTTTCTCGCTGGTTGGCGCCAGTCTGCCCCGCCTGGGCTGTGAGAACCACCCAATCCGACGAACGGGTTGCACGCGGTAACCCTTATTCCCTACCGTGAGTGTGGCGCCGATAACGCTCCGGAACCGTACCGGAGTCGTCCAACTCCCCTGCCCACAAGCGAAAGCGCACCCGGACCGGCAGCCGGCCGGACCCGGACAATGCCATCGCGGGCGTACGACAGGAGCTGATCCCACCCATGGAAGCTGCCCGCAGGGCGCCCCACCGCCCCGCCCAACTCGCCTACGACTACAGCCTCTTCGCCCCCGCCGACGCCACCGCCCCCAAGGTCTGCCGGGACTTCGTACGCGCCGTACTCCTCACCCTCGACCGCGAACCCCTCGTCCTGCCCGCCACCCTCTGCACCTCGGAACTCGTCACCAACGTCCACCTGCACACCAAGGGCACCGCGATGCTCCGCGTCCAGCTCACCCCGGCCCGCCTGCGGGTCAGCGTGTACGACGAGAGCCACGACCCGCCGGTCACCCCCGAGACACGTGCCACCGCCTGCAGGGGCCGAGGCCTCGCCCTGGTCGCCGAGGTCGCCGACCTGTGGGGCGTGGCCGCCGACCGGGCGGGGCGGTTCGCGAAGGGGGTGTGGTTCGAACTGGGCGGGCCTGATCGTCTGCCACCCGTACGGGCGCTGGGCCTTTCCTCGTCACCTGTCAGGCCCTAACGTGCAGGAGGGAACTGGTGGCGAGGAACCCCAAGAGTAGTGGGCGCCGCCCCGCCTTCGAGTCGGACCTGAGGCGGGTGCCGGGGAAGAGGGAAGCCCGTCGGCGGCTGCTCGTCGTGTGCGGTGCGGATGTGACCGAGCGGCTTGGTCGCACATGTCGCCAATCCGGCCGTGACGGTGAGGATTACGGGATCTTCGAAGTTGAGCGATGCGCGGGGAGCGCAGGCGCCCGAGTGGTGAGGCACGCGGATGTGACACTCGGCGCTGAAGTGTCACATCCGCGTGGGCGAAGGTAGTGCGGGCAGGCGCCGACAGATGGCCGCACCGTTCAACTTCGAAGACCCGGATGACGACGAAGTGGTGCTCACCCTCACAGCTGAACGTGCGGGTCGGGGAGCCGTTCCCGGCCAACCGACGGTCGCTCGGCGACACGCTCACCGCCGTGCCGACGGGCGCGGCTCCTCTGGCGGCTTGGCCACGCGAAATGACCGACCACTGACGGCGTAGATCGTGTCAGGATGCTCGGCATGTCTGGTCGCGCACTGAGCTTCGGAGTGATGGCGGAAGCATACGAACGCTTCCGGCCGGGGTATTCCGCAGAGCTTTTCGACAGGGTGATGGCGTACGCGGGTCAGCCGGTCCGGACTGCCCTCGAGATCGGCGCTGGGACAGGCAAGGCAACCCGCCTGTTCGCTCAGCGGGGGGTCAGCGTCACCGCGACTGAGCCTGACGGGGCCATGCTCGCCGAGCTGCGCAGACATGTGCCGGCAAGTGTCAGGACGGTGCAAGCCGCGTTCGAGGACTTACGACCGGGTGAGAGGTACGGGCTGGTTTATGCGGCAGCGGCGCTGCATTGGACGAACCCGGAGGGTCGGTGGTCACGCATGGCCGCGCTGCTGGAGCCGGGTGGCGTGTTCGCCTCGTGCGGCGGGCCGATCCGGCCGGCTGACCCGGCCGTGGAGGAAACTGTTCGCTCGGCGCGGGCACCGTTCCTGGAGAGCGACGAGGTTCCCTCCCCGGACGGGACACCTCCGGATCATGACATGCAATGGCCGGGTACGGAGCTCCAACGGTCGGAGTGGTTCACCGGTGTTCAGCAATCGGTGATCGAACGGCGCTTGACGATGAGTGCTCGCGACTATGTTGGCCATCTCTCGACCGTCTCGGCTTATCTCGTACTGCCGACCTTGGAGCGAGAGCAGGTATTTGGCCAGATCATGCAGGTCCTGCCTGAGACGGTCGAGATTGCCGCCGACCTCACCGTCCATCTCGCGCGTCGCTGCTACGAGCCGTAGTACTTCGGCGCCCCGTACGCGATCTACGGACCCCGGGGGCTCAGCGCCTGAACCCCCGGGGTACCGAATGCGCCCTCACGCCACCCGCGTGAACTCCACCGTCACGTCCGGCGGGCCGCCGGCCCCCCGATAGATCCCCTTGTGCGGGGTCACGTCGTCGTAGACGCGGCCTCGGCCGACCACGACGTGGGACTCGTCGGCCCGGGTGCTGTTGGTGGGGGAGCCACGGTCGAACGGGGATGTTCGGCCGGGGTCGTGCCAGGACGCCGTGTCGCCCTGGGGAGGCGCCTCCACGATGCACCGGCGGGTGCGGCACCACCACGTCATGTTGTTGCAGAGCGCCGTGCGGAGGCGGGGAAGTTTCTGGATGTATAAGGGCGAGAGGGTGCGTGCGGAGGGCGAAGCTGTGTTGCGATGGCGGTCGGGGCCGCGCATAGTTGCGCTGCGGAAGACGCGGAGGCGTCGCATCGCAAGGATGCTGGAGCCAGGGGTGGGAGATGGCCGGGCACAGGACGGACAGGCATCCGCACGGCGCTGACCGACTGTGCGAGGTGGGGGACCGGGTGTACTCCCGGGCCGTGCGGCGCGGGCGGGTGCCGCGCGCGGACGCGGAAGCGGTGCCCTGCCTGCTCGAACTGGCGCTGCTGCACCCGGACCCCGACGACATGGGCTGGCTGGTGCCCACCTCGCCGCAGGAGGTCATGACGCGGCTGCTGCGGGGCGTGTACGAGGAAGTCAGCGCGAGCCAGGCGCGGGTGGGCGAAGCGGTGGCGGCGTTCGAGTGGTACGCCGGGCTCGGCGGGCGCGTACAGGCGCCGACCGAGGGCGTGGCGATCCGCGTCCTGGACGGGCTGCCGCGGATCCAGGCCGCGATGGACGAGGCGACCGAGGCGTGCAGAAACGATGTGATGACGGTGCAGCCGGGCGGCATCCGGCGCGAGGACGAACTGGCGGAGGGGCTGCACCGGGCGCTGGAGATGCGCCGGCGGGGGGTACGGATGCGCTCCCTCTACACGCACGTGGCGCGGCACGGCCAGGGCCTGCACAACTACATGGAGCTGATGGGCGACGCGGCCGAGGCCCGTACCCTCGACGAGGTCGTGGAGCGGCTCATCGTCTTCGACCGCAAGGTGGCGTTCATCCCGGCGAACGCCGACCGCACGATCGCGCTGGAACTGCGGCACCCGGCGCTGGTCGACTATCTGGTGACGGTCTTCGAGCGGCTGTGGCGGCTGGCGCTCCCGCTCGCCGCGCCGCTCCCGGACACCGGCATCGACGGGATCACCCATCGCGAACGGTCCATCGCGGCGCTGCTCGCGGAGGGCCACCAGGACGCGGTGGTCGCGGAGCGGCTGGGCATCAGCGTGCGTACCTGCCGGGCGCACATCGCGCGCCTCTCGGAAACCCTGGGCGCGGCGAGCCGTACGCAGTTGGGGGTGCGGATCGCGCAGGCGGGGCTGGACGGGCCGCCGCGCGCCGCGGAACTGCTGCCGTTCAGTGCTCCGGGTTCAGAATCCCCGACCTGCCGATGAGATGGCCGAGCTGGGCCGGTCGACGAGGCAGGGGGCCTCGTCGGCGTCCGCGCCGCGTGAGCGCCCGTCGCGCAGGGCCTGTTCGTACGGTTTCACTCCCGCTGCGCGCACCTCTTCCACACCGTGGGCCGGGTGCGGCGGCATGGTCACTCCGCTGCTCCCTCCTGCTTGAGGATTCCTGATTCCGCTATGAGATAGCCGAGTTGGGCGCGGCTGCCGCTGCCGAGCGCGGTGGCCAGCTTGGCTATGTGGGCGCGGCAGGTGCGCACGTTCATGCCCAGGCGGCGGGCGATGGCCTCGTCGACGTGGCCCTCCACGAGGAGTTTGGCGATGGAGTGCTGGATGTTGGTGATGCCGCCCAGGGCGGGTTCGTAGGGGGCGCCGGCGCTGAGCGGGACGGCGCGGTCCCACATGAACTCGAAGACCTTGATCAGGTAGCGGACGAGGCCCGGTTGGCGAAGCTCCAGGGCCACCTGCTGGTCGTCGCGGGTGGGGATGAAGGCGACGGTCTCGTCGCAGACGATGAGACGCTCCACCAGCTCGTCGATGGTGCGGTATTCGACCTTGCCGTCCGAGAGCTGGGCCACGTAGGCCAACTTCTCGGGGCTGTGCCGGGCCGTGTGCTGGTAGAGGGTCCGGATGCGCACGCCACGCTCGATCAGGGGCCGGTCGCGCTCCAGGCCGAGAAGCAGGCTGCGTTCGGAGCCACGGTCGCTCGGCTGGATGGTGAGCATCTCGGTCTGGCACTGGGCCGTGGCCAGGTTGAGTGCCGCGTTGATCCGGTCCCCGCCCTCCAGCACCGTGATGGAGTGCGCGGGTGTCGCTTCTTGTGCGCTCAGAGCCATGAACGGCTCAAAAGCATCGCTCAGTTCGATCGACAGCCGTCTACGGTCGGCGATCTCGCGCTCTAGGGGGTTGAGTCGCTGCGCCAGGGCGACGAACGGGGGCACCGGACGGAGCCAGCTCGCGTCGTCGGGATCGGGATGAAGGAGCGCGAGTTCCATCAAACAGGGGGCGGGTGTCACGTCCGCGCGTGCGATTCGTCCGGTGCGCAGGGCGTTCGCGTAGAGACGGCCACCTGACTCGCACAGCTCGGTCACCCCGTGGGGATGTGTCGCGTTAGTCCGATTTATTGCCAAAACTCCACCCCCCAGGGTCCTGAACGTGCAGGAACATGATGCATCGATTATGTGGCCACCACGTGCCCGAATGAGCCATCGTCTAACTCGACGGGGGAAGACGGGACTTTCAAGTGAGGACGAAGCCGATTATGCGTAACAAAATGCTTCGCTCGGTGCTTGTCGCCGCCTTCTCCGCCATGGTGGCATTCGGAGCTTTGGGCGGCTTCTCAGGCACGAAGAGTGACGTCCGGGCGGACAGCCACTGGCCGGCGGCAGCAGCGGACATCAAGACGACGGTGACTACGGCGGACGACGGCTCCGGGAGCTGACGTGACGACACCCCCCGACGACCGATCCTTCCGCCGAGAAATGGCCACTGCGTACCGCTCCGGCTGGCACTTCATCGACCTGGCGACCGCCATCCCCCACAGGGGTGACTCGCTGATGGTGACCGTGTTCGGAGAGCCGGTCGTCGTCACCCGGGACGAGGACGAGGACGTACGGGCGTATCGGTGTCTGCGGCGCCCGCGCGGCGCGCCGCAGCCCGTGCGATGTGCCATTCGGTACGGAATGATCTTTGTGAACCTCGACCAGCGTGACCACCAGCTGGCCGAGCCGGAAACCCCGGACGTAAGGACTATCTCAGCCACCCCCCGCAGTGCCTGACGCGATTCCCCCGTCGCAGTAGATCGCGCAGGTACTTCCCCCCGCAGCGGCGTCACCGTGACCTGAACACGGTGACGCCGCTGCAGTTTTGGGCGAAACATCCTGGTATTCACCGGGAACGGCTTCACCGGGAACGGCTTCACCGGGAACGGCTTCACCGGGAACGGCTTCACCGGGAACGGCTTCTCCGGGATCAGCCGCGCCCCATCGCCGAGGTCAGCGCGATCTCGATCGCCACCCGGTCGGGGTTCGGCGAGGGCGCCCTCCCGTACCGCTCCGCGTACCGCCGCTCCGCCTCCGCGACACGCCCGGGGTCCGTGGAGATCCTCGCGCGCCCCTCCAGCGTCGCCCACCGGCGCCCGTCCACCTGGCAGACCGAGACGCGCGCCCCCTGCGCCCCCGCGGCCAGCACGTGCCCCACCTTCGCACTGGACTTGTTGGTGATCACCCGAGCCAGACCCGCCTCGGGGTCGTATGTAACCCCGACGGGCACGACGTGCGGGCTGCCGTCCGCCCGGAGGGTGGTGAGGGTGCACAGATGGCGTTCCTGCCAGAAGGTGAGGTAAGCGGGGTCGGGATCGCGCGGGTCCACCGGGTAGGCGCTCATGGTCTGAAATGTATCCCCACCGGTGTACGCCATGGCCTCCCAGGTTCCCCTTGAGTGGAATAGACTCAACTTTGTGTACGTTAGGTGAGTCAGTCCGTACAGCAGGGTCGTACGGAGGGTCGTACGAGGAGGAGAACGCGAACGTGGACGCCGAGCTGACCAACAGGAGCCGGGACGCGATCAACGCGGCCACCAACCGGGCCGTGTCCGAGGGGCACCCGGACCTCACCCCTGCCCACTTGCTGCTCGCGCTGCTGGGGGGTCAGGACAACGAGAACATCACCGACCTGCTGGCCGCGGTCGACGCCGACCAGGCCGCCGTACGCGCCGGGACCGAGCGCGTTCTGGCCGGTCTGCCCAGCGTGACCGGGTCCACCGTCGCGCCCCCGCAGCCCAACCGCGAGCTGCTCGCCGTCATCGCCGAGGCGGCCGAGCGGGCGAAGGAGCTCGGGGACGAGTTCCTGTCCACCGAGCACCTGCTCATCGGCATCGCCGCGAAGGGCGGCCAGAGCGGCGACGTACTCTCCCAGCAGGGCGCCAGTGCCAAGAAGCTGCTGGAGGCGTTCCAGAAGAGCAGGGGAGGGCGCCGGGTGACGACCCCGGATCCCGAGGGCCAGTACAAGGCGCTCGAAAAGTTCGGTACGGACTTCACCGCCGCCGCGCGCGACGGCAAGCTCGACCCCGTCATCGGCCGGGACCAGGAAATCCGCCGGGTCGTGCAGGTGCTGTCCCGGCGCACCAAGAACAACCCCGTCCTCATCGGTGAGCCCGGCGTCGGCAAGACCGCCGTCGTGGAGGGGCTCGCCCAGCGGATCGTGAAGGGCGACGTGCCCGAGTCCCTCAAGGACAAGCGGCTGGTCGCGCTCGACCTCGGCGCCATGGTGGCCGGGGCGAAGTACCGGGGCGAGTTCGAGGAGCGGCTGAAGACCGTCCTCGCGGAGATCAAGGGCTCCGACGGACAGATCATCACCTTCATCGACGAGCTGCACACCGTCGTGGGCGCGGGCGCCGGCGGCGACTCCGCCATGGACGCCGGCAACATGCTCAAGCCCATGCTCGCCCGCGGTGAGCTGCGCATGGTCGGTGCGACGACGCTCGACGAGTACCGCGAGCGGATCGAGAAGGACCCGGCGCTGGAGCGCCGCTTCCAGCAGGTGCTGGTCGCCGAGCCGTCCGTCGAGGACACCATCGCCATCCTGCGCGGACTCAAGGGCCGCTACGAGGCCCACCACAAGGTCGTGATCGCGGACAGCGCGCTGGTCGCCGCGGCCACCCTCTCCGACCGGTACATCACCTCCCGCTTCCTGCCCGACAAGGCCATCGACCTCGTCGACGAGGCGGCCTCCCGGCTGCGCATGGAGATCGACTCGTCCCCGGTCGAGATCGACGAACTCCAGCGTGCCGTGGACCGCCTCAAGATGGAGGAGCTCGCGCTCAGCAAGGAGACCGACCCCGCGTCCCGGGAGCGCCTGGAGAAGCTGCGCCGCGACCTCGCCGACAAGGAGGAGGAGCTGCGTGGCCTCACCGCCCGCTGGGAGAAGGAGAAGCAGTCCCTCAACCGCGTCGGTGAGCTGAAGGAGAAGCTCGACGAGCTGCGCGGCCAGGCCGAACGCGCCCAGCGCGACGGCGACTTCGACACCGCCTCCAAGCTGCTCTACGGCGAGATCCCCACCCTGGAACGGGACTTGGAGGAGGCCTCCGAGGCGGAGGAGGAAGTCGCCAAGGACACCATGGTGAAGGACGAGGTCGGCCCCGACGACATCGCGGACGTGGTCGGCTCCTGGACCGGCATTCCGGCCGGCCGGCTCCTGGAGGGCGAGACCCAGAAACTCCTGCGGATGGAGGAGGAGTTGGGCCGCCGCCTGATCGGCCAGCGCGAGGCCGTACAGGCCGTGTCCGACGCAGTGCGCCGTACGCGTGCCGGAATCGCCGACCCGGACCGGCCCACCGGCTCCTTCCTCTTCCTCGGCCCCACCGGCGTCGGCAAGACCGAACTCGCCAAGGCCCTCGCCGACTTCCTCTTCGACGACGAGCGGGCCATGGTCCGCATCGACATGAGCGAGTACGGCGAGAAGCACACCGTCGCCCGGCTGGTCGGCGCCCCGCCCGGGTACATCGGCTACGAGGAGGGCGGCCAGCTCACGGAGGCCGTGCGCCGGCGCCCGTACAGCGTCGTCCTGCTCGACGAGGTCGAGAAGGCACACCCCGAGGTCTTCGACATCCTGCTCCAGGTGCTGGACGACGGACGGCTGACGGACGGCCAGGGGCGGACGGTCGACTTCCGCAACACCATCCTGATCCTCACCTCCAACCTGGGCAGCCAGTTCCTGGTCGAGCCGCTGACCTCCGAGGAGGAGAAGAAGCAGCAGGTCCTGGAGGTCGTACGGGCCTCCTTCAAGCCGGAGTTCCTCAACCGGCTCGACGACATGGTGGTCTTCTCCGCCCTGAACAAGGAGGAGCTGGAGCGCATCGCGGGGCTCCAGATCGGCCGCCTCGCGGGGCGCCTCGCCGAGCGCCGGCTCACCCTGGAGGTCACCGACGCGGCCCTGGCCTGGCTCGCGAACGAGGGCAACGATCCGGCGTACGGGGCCCGGCCGCTGCGCCGCCTCGTCCAGACCGCGATCGGCGACCGGCTGGCCAAGGAGATCCTGGCGGGCGAGGTCAAGGACGGCGACACGGTCCGGGTGGACGCCTTCGGGGACGGGTTGATCGTGGGCCCGGCCACAGAGAAGACGCTGTAATACGTTTTGCAATACGCTGTCTCCATGGGAACTCTGAACGTCCGCACGGACGACGCCATGGAGACAGCCATAAGGACACTGGCGGAGGAGTTCGGCTCCCGGACCGAGGCCGTGCGCTATGCGCTCCTGCGCACGTACAAGGAGCGACTGATCGAGCAGGCCAAGGCGGATGCCGAACGCCTGGCCGCCGACCCGGACGACCAGGCGGAGATGCTCGCGATCCAACGGTTCATGGGGGTCGCCGAGTGATCTTCCGGGGGGCGATTTACGAGATCAAGGTCCTGCCCGGGGCGCAGGGACAGGAACAGCAGGGCCAGCGCTACGCGGTCGTCGTCCAGTCCGACCGCTTCTCGACGAGCACGATCACGGTCGCGCTCACCTCGACGAGCGCGGGCCCTGCCGTGTACCGCCCCCAGATGGAGCTCGACGGCAAGACCACCCGCATCCTGACCGACCAGATCCACTCGGTCGCGCCGACACGGCTCGGAGACTTCAAGGGCACGCTCGACGTGGACGAGCTCGGGGCTCTCGACCAGGCGCTCCTGCTCAAGCTCGGACTGTTCTGACCTTCCGGGTTGCCACTCCCCGCCCCGCATGAGGGAGGATGGCAGCATCCGTACGAAGGGAAATACACGGTGAGCATCGACCCGTCCTCGATTCCGAACTTCGGGGGCCAGCCCGAGCCGCAGCCCGGCGGCCCGGCGGGCCCCGTCGTCCCGGATCAGGACCTCGTGAAGCAGCTCCTGGACCAGATGGAGCTGAAGTACGTCGTCGACGACGAGGGTGACCTCGCGGCGCCGTGGGAGGAGTTCCGTACGTACTTCATGTTCCGCGGCGAGGGTGACCAGCAGGTCTTCTCGGTGCGGACGTTCTACGACCGACCGCACCAGATCGACGAGAAGCCGACGCTGCTGGAGTCCATCGACGACTGGAACCGCCGCACGCTGTGGCCCAAGGTCTACAGCCACACGCACGACGACGGTACCGTCCGCCTGATCGGCGAGGCGCAGATGCTGATCGGCACCGGTGTCGCCCTTGAGCACTTCGTGTCGTCGACGGTCAGCTGGGTGCGGGCCGCCATCGAGTTCGACAAGTGGCTCGTCGAGCAGCTCGGCCTGGAGCAGGAAGTCAACGAGGCGGACAAGCCCGAGGACGACGAGGAGTAGCCCTCCCATAGGCAGTCAGGCAGGCAGTCAGGCAGTTAGCCAGGCATTCAGGTTTTTACAGCGGCGTGTGCGCGATGACCACCAGGTACGCGCCGTAGGCGAACGAGAGCCCGGCCAGGGCGCCGACCACCAGGGCGGCGTGCCAGGGCCGGGCTCTTGCCGTGCGTACCAGCGCCCGGGCGAGCGGCAGCAGCAGCGGGAACGCGGGCAGCAGGAAGCGCGGCTTGCACTCGAAGAACCCGGAGCCGCCGAGCGCGATCAGCAGCAGGACCCCGCTGTGCACGAGCAGCGGCAGCGGGGCACGGTCCGCGATCAGCATCCCGTACAGCAGCACGGCCGCCGCCACGATCACCATCGTCATGGGGAAGACGAAACGGCCCCCGTGCATCAGCAGATGCTGGATCAAGCGCAGCGAGCCCGCGCCGAAGTCGAAGCGCGAGCCCCACAGCCGCTGCACCTCGAAGTAGCCGCCGAGCGGGTCGCCCTCGCGCCGGCCCACCCACAGCACATAGGCGGCCCAGCCGAGCGGGGCGAGCACGGCGCCCGTCCACAGCCTGTGGGGAACTTTTCGGCCGCGCCGCTTCGCCACCTCGTACGCCGCCGAGGCCAGCACCGCCGCGGCCACCGCGAGCCCGTTCGGCCGCGACAGGCCCGCGAGCGCGGCCAGCGCGCCCGCCCACAGCCAGCGCCCGGTGAGCACCGCGTACAGCGACCAGGCGGCGAAGGCGGTGAGCACGGGCTCGGTGTACGCCAGGGACAGCACGATCGAGTGCGGGAGCAGCCCCCAGAGCAGGACCAGCACGGTGGCGACGGCGCGGCCGTGCAGCAGGGCGCCGCACTTGTAGATCCCGCAGGCGGCGGCCGCGGTGGCGGTCCAGGCGACCAGCAGGCCCGCCGCGCCCCAGCTCAGCGGGGTCAGCGCGGTGGCGGCGCGGATCAGCCCCGGGTACAGCGGGAAGAACGCCAGGTCGCTGTGGACGATGGTGGGCTTGAAGACCTGGGTGCGCCCGTAGCCGTGCGCCGCGATCCCCAGGTACCAGATCGAGTCCCAGGACCGCCCGAGCAGGGCGAGGGGGCGTTTGCCGTCCGCCCAGGCGGTTCCGGCGAGCACGAGGACGCCGACGAGCCGGGCCACCGCGAACAGCGCCAGCGCGTGCGCGACAGGGGGCAGGCCGCGCCCGGGGCGCGCCGGGCGGGCGCGGCCCCCGTCACCGGACTTCGGGGCGGCGGGGGCCGGAAGGGTACTGGCGTGGGTCACATCCGAACTGTGCGTGCCTTATGGGGTATTTGCTAGCTTTACACGCCTGGGTGAGTACGGTTTCCCCCACTTCGGCGCGCCGTTCCCACCGGCCGTGGCCCCCGTGCTACCAGGCCCCCGCGCTACCAGGCCTCCTTGAGCCGCTTTGCCGCCTCTTCCAGCACTTCGGTCCGCTTGCAGAACGCGAATCGTACGAAGGGGGCGCCGGCCTCCCGGTGGTCGTAGACTCCCTTGCCCGCTTCTGCCGACGGATCTCTGGCGCAGGACACTAGGTGCCGTTCGTCGTGCCGAAGGTCACCCGGTAGTAGCAGGCTCCCTTGCAGGGCATCGTCGCCCCGTCGTCGAAGGCGTAGGAGTAGGCGTAGGACTCGGCGCGCTTGAAGACCTGGGTGTAGTCGACCGGCCACTTGGACGGCACGCAGTTGTCGCGGCCCGCCCAGGCGCCGCGGCAGCAGTACGTGTCGCCGCCGAACGCCGCGCACGGCGGTTTGCAGCCGATCTCCTGGCCGCCGGAGAGGGCCTGCATGGCCTTGGGGCAGTTGACCTCCGTGGTGCAGGTGCCCTTGTAGCAGCCCGTGGAGCTGACCGGGTCGGTGGTCGTGGTGTGGGAGATGTTGATCCACATGGGCAGGTTGGAGCCGTCGACCATGCTGACGTCGTAGAAGTCCATGCCGGCGTACGCGTCGAAGGTGAACTCGCCGAGGGTGGTAGGCGGGTTGCCGCCGTTGCAGACGCTGGTGCAGTCGCCGGTCGCGCAGTAGCCCGCGGCCGTGCCGGTGCATCCGGTACGGCCCCAGATACGGCCGCCCCAGTTGTTCGCCACGGTCAGCGAGAGGCTCTGGCCGGGGGCGAGCTTGCGGCCCGCCGGGTAGACGGAGGTGTTGGTGACGATGGCCCAGACCGTCTTCTGGGTCTTGTTGACGACGGTGATCAGGCGTTTGCCCGCGGGTGCGGTGGCGGGCTGCTGGGTCTGGACCGGCTTGTCCGTCGCGGTGGTCGTCGGCTTCGGGGTGTTTTTCGGCGACGCCTTGGGCTCGGCCGAGGCGGAGGGCGAGGCGCTGTGGCTCGATGAGGACGACGGGGAGGGCGCCGAGGTGGCCGGTGTGCCGGACGGGAGGGCCGCGGCCGTCTGACGGTCCACCGTGCCGGCGGCGCCGGTTCCGGACGACGGTGTCCACATGCCGTAGGTGATCAGTACGGTGACGGCCGTCGCGAGGGCGGCCGTGCCGGCGTACCACCAGCGGCGTCGCGGTGGTCTCGCGCCGTGTCTCCTGCGTCCTCGTGCCATCCTTGTGCCTTCCTCGGGCTGTGCCAGATGTGTGCCTGCCTTTCGGTGACCTGGTCGACGAGGGCCGTACAACATAAATTGCGGAGCCGAACAGGTTTCGACGTCGGCCCGCCGGTTTTTCTGTTGTCCTCGTGTGCGTCGGGGGGTCTCCGTTCCGACAGCCCGACCCTGCACGGAGGAACAGACCCATATGCCCAAGATCCACCGGAGTGGACCCGGCCCCGGCGTGGTGACGGCCGCGCGCGCGGGTGACAGACCGGCCCTGGAGCACCTGGTGACCCAGTGCCTGCCGCTGGTCTACAACATCGTCGGCCGGGCCCTGAACGGTCACGCCGATGTCGACGACGTCGTACAGGAGACGCTGTTGCGCATGGTGCGGGGGCTGCCGAAGCTGCGGGATCCGTCGGCGTTCCGGTCGTGGCTGGTCGCGATCACGATCCGGCAGGTACGGAACCGGGAGCAGTCGCGGGCCACGGACCGGGACCGCAGGGCGCATCTGGACGACGCGGAGGCGATCACCGATCCCGCCCTGGACTTCGCCGGGCTGACCATCCTGCGGCTGGGTCTGACCGAGCAGCGCCGTGAGGTCGCCGAGGCGACGCGCTGGCTCGACCCGGACGACCAGGAGCTGCTGTCCCTGTGGTGGCTGGAGGAGACCGGCGAGCTGGAGCGCGCCGAGCTCGCCGGTGCGCTGGGGCTGTCCGACCGGCATGCCGCGGTGCGGGTGCAGCGGATGAAGAAGCAGATGGAGGTCTCGCGGTGTGTGGTGCGGGGACTGGGGGCCGACCCGCGCTGTGCGGAGCTGGACGGGATCGCCTTGCCGTGGGACGGCACGCCGAGTCCCTTGTGGCGTAAGCGGTTCGGCCGTCACGTACGTGGCTGTGGGGTGTGCGAGGGCCTGGAGCAGGGGCTGCTGCCGATGGACCGGCTGCTGAGCGGCCTTCCGCTGGTGGCCGTGCCGGCCAGTCTCGATCCGGCGCGGGTGCTCGCCATGGCCGCCGGGGGTTCCGGTACGGCAACCGGGGGTTCCGGCTCGGCAACCGGGGGTTCCGGCTCGGGTGGTGCTCGTCGCCGGCGGCACGGGCGTACCGGCAGGCGGGTGGTGAGCAAGCAGGTGGTCGTGGGTGGCTCGGCGGCGGTCGCGATCGTCGCGGCGGCCGCGCTGGTCGCCGCCCGGCTGACGGCGGGCCCGGCCGCCCCGGTCGCGGAGACGGCCGCGCCGCCGACGCCGGTGGCGATCACGTCCGCCGGCCCGAGTCCCAGTCCCAGTTCCAGCCCGAGCCGTACGCAGTCGCCTTCCCCTTCGGCGTCCCCGAAGCGGACGGTGAAGCCGAGTCCCTCGAAGCACACGGCGGCCCCCGTGCAGGTCGCCTCCGGTGCCAAGAAGGGCGTCGGCGTGTGGACGTTCGGCGGGGTGAGCCAGGCGCTCGCCGCGAGCGGGGCGAGCTGGTACTACACCTGGAACACCCAGCACCAGGGCGTGACGACCCCGGGGTCGGCCTCCTTCGTGCCGATGATCTGGGGGGCCTCGTCCGTGACCGACGCGTCGCTGACGCAGGCGCGCGCGGAGGGGCCGTACCTTCTGGGGTTCAACGAGCCCGACATGGCGCAGCAGTCGAACATGACCGTCGAGCAGGCGCTGGGGCTGTGGCCCAGGCTGATGGCGACGGGCAAGGTGCTGGGCAGCCCGGCGGTGGCGTACGGCGCGGACACGGCCGGCGGCTGGCTGGACCGGTTCATGTCCGGGGCGAAGGCGAAGGGGTACCGGGTCGACTTCATCACGCTGCACTGGTACGGCGGCGACTTCCGCACCCCGCAGGCCGTGCAGCAGCTGACGTCGTACCTGTCCTCGGTCTACGAGCGGTACCACAAGCCGATCTGGCTCACCGAGTACGCGCTGATCGACTTCTCCCAGGGGACCCGTTTCCCGTCCGCGCAGCAGCAGGCGGACTTCGTCACCGCGTCCACCAAGGCGCTGGACGCGCTGCCGTACGTTCAGCGCTATGCGTGGTTCGGGCTGGGCGCGGACCCGGCGAAGCCGAGCAGTGGGCTCTTCACGAACGGTACGACGGCCACGGCGGCGGGCCGGGCCTTCCAGGCCGCGCGCTGAGCGGAGGGGGGCTGGGGCCGGTGCGGTGGTCACCGGCTCCAGCCCCCTCCGGGTCATGGGCTGACGCCCCAGGTGACGCGGTAGCCGCACTCTCCGGAGCAGGTGAACACGCTGGTCGCGTCGTCGTTGACGTAGGAGTAGGCGTTGGGGTCGGCCGCCTTGAACACCGCGGCGGAGTTGACGGGCCACGAGGACGGCACGCACTGGGGGCGAGCGGCGTAGGCGCCGGTGCAGCAGGTCTGGTCCGTGTTGAACACCAGGCAGGCGCTCAGGCACGCGACGACATGGCCGTCCCGGACGCGCTGGAGCTTCTTCGGGCAGGTCGCGCTGGTGTCCTTGACGCACCCCGCCGCGGTGCAGCCGTTGGCGTCGATCTTGTCGGTGGAGCTGCCGCCGTAACTGTTGATCCACATCGGCAGGTTGTAGCCCTCGACCTGGCTGACGTCGTAGAAGTCCATGCCGTTCCAGGCGTTGAGGTTGAACTCGGCGAGGGTGGAGGGGAATTCGCCCCAGGTCGAGCCGCACTGGAAGTGGCCGCAGCCGCCACTCAGGCAGTTGCCGTTGCCGGCGGCGTCGAAGGAGCAGCCGGTGCGGGCCCAGAGGCGGACGTCCCAGTGGTCGGGGATGGCGAAGCTCAGGCTGGCGCCGGGGCGCAGCACCCAGCCCGTCGCTTCGACGGGGTGTTTGGGGTCGGCGGCGATGGCGGGCCAGATGGTCTGGTTGAGGCGGTTGATGAGGGTGATGGTGCGTTTGCCGGGGGTTTTGGCGGCGGTCGTCGGCTGCTTTGCCGTGCGGGAGGGGGAGGCGGTGGCGGAGGGCGAGGTGCGGGGCGTGGCGTGCGGGCTCGCCGAGCGGGACGGTGACGTCTTCGGCGAGGAGCTGCTGAGGGGGGTGGCGGTGGCCGTCGTACGGGGCGTGGCCGAGGGGTCGGCGGCGACGGCGCGGTGTGCCGATGCGGGGCCCGACTGCATACGGGCCAGCACCACGCCGGTCACCAGGGCGAGGCACGTGAAGAGTACGGCGGCGGTGGCGGCCAGGCCGGAGAACCGGCGGCGCCGGCGGCGATGGTGCATGTCACAAGACTCCTGTCCGTTCCCACGGGCGTGGGGCTTCCATAGGGGAGACCGGAGTGGTTCGTGCGGGATAACGGAAACGGGTGTGGCTGGGGAGCTGCAGCCGGCGGAGCTTTGCCGTGCCGCTTGAGGGCGTGCCAGCAGGCAGCAGGCAGCAGGGAGCAGGGAGCAGGGAGCAGGGACAGCGCGCGGCGCGAACCGCGGGCCTTCGGCCGCCGGGCGCGTGCGGGCGCGCGCGGAAGCATCTGTTCCGCGCGCGTGCGCTACGGGCGGGGGAGTCGAGCCCCCGCGCTCGCACGTTCGGGTGACCATTGATCATCTCTTGTCCACGGCACTCTGGCGGGCCCTATCCAGGACGTATGCATGAACTCCGCACCGCAGCCAGCCAACCGCCGTTGTCCCGGCGGCGTTTCACGACCGCCGCCGGCACGGCCGCCGGCGTCACCGTCCTCGGACTGGGCACCGCCGACCCGGCCACCGCGGCACCGGCCGCCCCTGCCGCTCCCGCCGTCCCGGGGCAGGCCCCCTGCCCGTCCCGCTCCACCGCCGACTGGGACACCTGTCTTGCCGTCGCCCGCGCGCTGCTGGTCGTCGACGCCCACGACAGGCCCCTCGTACCGACGTACGAGAAGATCCTCGGTTCCGGGCTGCCCCGCGCCCGGGCCAAGGCCGCCAAGAAGGTCCTGGTCGTGGGCGCTGGTCCGGCCGGCCTCGTCGCCGCCTGGCTGCTCAAGCGCGCCGGACACCACGTGACGCTGCTGGAGGCCAACGGCAACCGGGTCGGCGGACGTATCAAGACCTTCCGTACCGGTGGCCACGAGCACGCCGCGCAGCCGTTCGCGGATCCGCGGCAGTACGCGGAGGCCGGCGCCATGCGTATCCCCGGCAGCCACCCGCTGGTAATGCACCTGATCGAGCAACTCGGTGTCAAGAAGCGCCCGTTCTACCTCGTCGACGTCGACGGATCCGGCAAACCCGTCAACCACGCATGGCTGCACGTCAACGGCATCCGCGTACGCCGCTCCGATTACTCCAGATCCCCCCGCCGCGTCAACCAGTCCTTCGGAGTACCCCGCAAGTACTGGGACACGCCCTCCTCCAAGATCCTCGGCGATGCCCTCGACCCCGCACGCGACGAGTTCAGCACGGTCGGGCCGGACGGCAAGCGCGTCGACAAACCCATGCCGGAGCGGGTGCAGGGCTGGGCACGGGTCGTCCAACGCTACGGCGACTGGTCCATGTACCGGTTCCTGACCGAACAGGCCGGTTTCGACGAGCGCACCATCGACCTGGTCGGCACCCTGGAGAACCTGACCTCGCGGCTGCCGCTGTCCTTCGTCCACAGCTTCATCAGCCAGTCCCTGATCAGCCCGGACACCGCCTTCTGGGAGCTGGTCGGCGGCACGGCGACACTCCCGGACGCGCTGCTGCGGCAGGTGTCCGACGTGCTGCGCCGCGACCGGCGCGCCACGCACATCGAGTACTGGGACGCCGACCGACAGCACGAGCCCGGTGCCGACGACACCTCGCACGTGCGCCGGGACGGCGCGCACGTGTGGATCGACACCGTGTCGGAGGGCCGCGACGGCAAGGTGGTGCGCGAGCAGTTCACCGGTGACCTGGCGATCGTCACCGTGCCGTTCTCCGGGCTGCGACAGGTGCAGATCAGCCCGCTGATGGCATACGGCAAGCGCCGTGCCGTCGCCGAGCTGCACTACGACAGCGCGACCAAGGTGCTGCTGGAGTTCAGCCGCCGCTGGTGGGAGTTCACCGAGGCTGACTGGAAACGCGAACTCGACGCCGTACGGCCTGGGTTGTACGACGACTACCTGCGCGGCAAGGCGCCCGCCGACGGCAGCCTGCTCGGGGCGCACCCCTCGGTGCCGCGCGGCCACATCAGCCCGGCACAACGCGCGCACTACGCCGCCAACCGCTGGATCGGCCGCGACCAGCCCGAGGCTGCTCACATCACCGGCGGCGGGTCGGTCTCCGACAACTCCAACCGCTTCATGATCAACCCGTCGCACCCTGTCCCTGGCAGCAAGGGAGGCGTCGTCCTGGCCGCCTACTGCTGGGCTGACGACGCCTCCCGCTGGGACTCCTTCGACGACGAGGCCCGTTACCCGTACGCCCTGCGCGGCCTGCAACAGGTCTACGGACAGCGGGTGGAGGTTTTCTACACCGGTGCAGGCCGCACCCAGAGCTGGCTGCGCGATCCGTACGCGTACGGTGAGGCGTCCGTTCTGCTCCCCGGCCAGCACACCGAACTCCTCGGGCACATCCGCGCCCCCGAGGGCCCGCTGCGCTTCGCCGGGGACCACACCTCGGTCAAGCCGTCGTGGATCGAGGGTGCCGTCGAGTCCGGCGTACGGGCGGCACTGGAGGTGCACCTGGCCTAGGGCCTAGTGGCTCCGGGCTTTGGCGGCGCCCGGGCAGCCCTCACCGTCGCGTCGGCCGGCTCGCCCACCGGCGTTACCGAGCAATCCGTCTCCGCCTCAGGAGAAGCCCTTGGCCGTTACCGCCGAGCCCGCGCCGCGTGATGCTGGGGCCGGCAGAGGCTGTGCTCGCTCCTTGAGCCCTGTCAGCTTTCGTAGTGGTAGCGGCACTGTGCGATCAGGACGGTGTCTTCGGTGGCCTTGTAGATCAGTCGGTGTTCGTCGTTGATGCGGCGTGACCAGTAACCCTGGAATCCGTGCTTGAGCGGTTCCGGTTTGCCGATCCCCTCGTTGCCGTTCCGGGCGATGTCCGCGATGAGTGTGTTGATGCGCTTCAGGATCTTCCGGTCCTGAAGCTGCCACCACACGTAGTCCTCCCAGGCACGGGAGGAGAAGGTGATCTTCAACTCGCCGCCTCTATTCGTCGCCGGCCAGCTCGCGCACGGTACCGCCGCCGTTTTCCAGTTCGTCGATGGACGCGAGCAGGCGCCGGGCGTTCGCCGGGCTTCGCAGCAGGTACGCCGTCTCCTTCAGGGACTCGTAATCCTCAAGGGAGACGATGACGACCGGCTCATGTCCGGCCCGGGTGATAACGACCTCTTCGCGGTCGTCGGTGACGGAGTTGAGCACTTCGGCATACCGCGCGCGCGACTCGGAATACGTCATGGTCTTCACGATCGGCCCTCCTTCGACGTACAAGAAACTGTACGTCGCCCCTTGTGCTGCGGCAAGCGCCAGAATGACGGCCGGGACCGGGCGGTCTCCGGTGCGAAAGTTCCGGGCGGGTGAGGTAGGGCAGGCGACGAGGAATGCGACGACCGGCCCCGTAGGACGGCGGTCAGAGCGCGAACGCCTTGCGGAGCCTTTCCGTCGCGTCCATCAGCACCTCGGTGCGTTTGCAGAATGCGAACCGGACATAGGGGGCGCCCGCTGCGGTGTGGTCGTAGAAGACCGCGTTGGGGATCGCGACCACACCCGCGCGCTGCGGGAGGGAGCGGCAGAAGGCGATGCCGTCGCTCTCGCCGAGGGGGCGGATGTCGGTGGTGATGAAGTACGTGCCGGCCGGGCGGAAGACCGTGAAGCCCGCCGCCTCCAGGCCACCCGCCAGTAGGTCGCGCTTGGCCCGCATATCGGCGCGGAAGGCGTCGAAGTACGAGTCCGGGATGCGCAGCGCCTCGGCGATCGCGTACTGGAAGGGGCCCGACGCGACGTACGTCAGGAACTGCTTGGCGGAACGCACGGCGGAGGTGAGTTCTTGGGCCGCGGTCACCCACCCGACCTTCCACCCCGTGAAGGAGAAGGTCTTCCCGGCCGAGCCGATGGTGACCGTGCGCTCCCGCATCCCCGGGAAGGAGGCCAGCGGCAGGTGCTCGGCGTCGTCGAAGACGAGGTGCTCGTACACCTCGTCCGTGATGACAAGGAGATCCCGCTCGACGGCGAGCGCCGCGATCTCGCCGAGTTCCTCGCGGGTGAGGACGGTGCCGGTCGGGTTGTGCGGGGTGTTGATCAGCAGCAGCCGGGTGTTGTCCGTGACCGCGTCGCGCAGCTCGTCGAGGTCGAGCCGGAAGCGCCGGTGGGTGACTCCGTCGCGGGTCTCCTCGTGCGGGCGCAGGGTGACCGGGATCCTGGTCCCGCCCGCCATCGCGATGCTCGCCGCGTACGAGTCGTAGTACGGCTCCAGGGCGATGACCTCGTCACCGGGCTCGACCAGCGCGAGCAGTGCGGCGGCGATGGCCTCCGTGGCGCCGGCCGTGACCAGCACCTCGCGGTCCGGGTCGTACGACAGCCCGTACCGGCGCTTCTGGTGCGCGGCGATCGCCGTACGCAGCTCGGGCACGCCCGGGCCCGGCGGGTACTGGTTGCCGCGCCCGTCGCGCAGCGCCCGCACGGCCGCCTCCCGGATCTCCTCGGGCCCGTCCGTGTCGGGGAAGCCCTGCCCGAGGTTGATCGAGCCGGTGCTCAGGGCCAGGGCCGACATCTCGGCGAAGATCGTCGTGCCGAACTCGGCGAGTCGGCGGTTGAGCAGGGGGCGGCGGCCGTTGGAGGTCATGCCGGTCATCCTGCGCCGAAGCTCTCGACTTCCTCAACTCTGCTTTGGCCGGTGAGGCCGGAGGGCATCCCCCCGTCACGCAAGAAGCGAGGCGCCCACGGGGGGTCGCTTCGGGGGAACGAAAGGAGGGTGACGCCATGATCATCGGCATCATCCTGGCAGTCGTCTGCATTCTGTTCGTCGTGTCGTTCAGGGCCGCCGCTCGCAGCCGGAAGAAGGTCGGGCTGTCGAAGGGCTCGCGGGGCTCGGTGGGGAGCGGCCGCCGCTCGCGCCGCGGTTCCTCGGACAGCTCCGGCAGCTGGTGGGCCGGCGGGGGGAGCGGGGGCGCCGCGTCCTGCGGCAGCGGTTCGTCCGGCGGGCACCACGGCGGCCACTCGTGCGGGGGGCACTCGTCGTGCGGGGGCGGCTCGTCCTGCGGAGGCGGGTCGTCGTGCGGGGGCGGCGGATGCGGTGGAGGCAGCTGACAGGGGCAACTGACACGGGGCAACGGACATGGGGCAACGGACATGGGGCAACTGACATGGGGCAACTGACATGGGGCAACTGACACGGGGCAGCTGAGCTTCGCGGGGGAACGCATGCGCGGCGCGCGGAAGTGCCCGTCGGGAAACGGTTCCCGACGGGCACTTTCGCGCGCTGACGGCGCGCTTCGGGAGACCGCGCCCGGCGCTCACTCTCGCGCGCCCCGCGCACGCCGTGGTTGAACAGTTGAACTGTGGAGCCCTCGGGGGGATGGAAACCCTACGAAGTTGGGTAAAAACGCTGTGGCGGCGCCACAGTTCATGATTCCCTCTAAATCACCAACGCAGCCCTCGGATCGTCCCTTCCTGACAGGGCAGACCGGGCTGACCGGGCCGATCCTCCGGTGCCGACCGGACCGGGTGCGCCGGACCCCCACCTCACTTTTTGCGTGCTAGCGGAGCCGACCCATGCTCACGACCCTGAACACCTCGTACACCGACACGCGTGCGGCCGACCTCGCCTGGGCCCTGGGCCGCGAACCGCTTCCCGCGCTCGCCACCCTCGACCTCGAACTCGACGGAGCCAGACTGCAGTTGCGGCTCCTCGGCGCGTCCCACCAGGTCCTCCTGGAGGAGGAGCGGGGCAGCTGTTCGGAGACGGTGGCGTGCATCGCCGGCAGCAGTACGCCGCTTCCGCTCGGGGTGGCCAAGCGGGTCGGCGACTGGGAGTACGAGTTCGCGGCACGCGTGGAAACCCTGTCCCGCGGGTCCTTCGCGGGGCGTGCGCAGGAGCTGCTGGCCCTGGTCTCCGACCATCCCCACGGTCTCGCGGGCGTCTTCCCCGGCAGCCCGCACGCCTTCACCGCACTGCTCGCCCAGCGCTACCAGGGGCAGGTCCACTGGCGTACGTGGCATGCGTACCCGCAGGACGGGCAGTTGGTGGCGACGCGGACGAGGGTGGGGGTACGGGTGACGGCGACGGCGCGTTGAGGGCGGGGTTCCCTGGCGGGTTCTTCGGCTGCGGGTGGGTGCGGGGCTGGTCGCGCCCACGCGGCGAAGCCGCACAGTGTCACAGCCCCGCACCCCTGACGGGGCGCAGCCCCCAGGGGGCGGTCACATCGACGCCGGGTGTTACACATCAGGGTCGCACTTCCACACGTGTGGGTGACGAAGCGTCGTGCCAGCGTGACGTAGCGTTCCACGGGTGATCGAACCGCACGCGCCTGCTCCCCCCGGCGCGCCGCCGCCCTGGCGCGTCCAGGGCCAGGCGCGGCTGCCCGTCCGCCCGGGCACAGGGCGGTTCCTGGTCCTCGCGGGCGTATTCGTCTGCGCTGCCTGTGGACTCGTGTACGAACTCGAACTCGTCGCCCTCGCCTCGTACTTGATCGGCGACTCGGTCACCCAGGCCTCCGTCGTCCTGTCCGTGATGGTCTTCGCCATGGGCATCGGCTCCCTCGCCGCGAAACGCCTGCGCCTCCGCGCCGCGGCCGGTTTCGGCGCGGTCGAGGCGGCGCTCGCCCTGGTCGGCGGCTGCAGCGCGATGGCGCTGTACGCGGTGTTCGCGTGGACCGGCGACTGGGGCGGCGTATGGGCGAGCGGGTCGCGCTGTCTGCTGGCCGCCTTCTCCCTGGCCATCGGCCTCCTCATCGGCGCCGAAGTCCCCCTCCTCATGGAGCTGATACAGCGCATCCGCCGCCAGGACCCGGGTGGAGCGGTGGCGGACCTCTTCGCGGCGGACTACGTCGGCGCCCTCGTCGGCGGTCTGGCCTTCCCCTTCCTCCTGCTCCCGCTCCTCGGGCAACTGGAGGGCGCGCTGCTCACCGGTACGGTGAACGCGCTGGCCGGCGGCGGCCTCGTACTGGGCCTGTTCCACAGGGACTTGAGCAGACGCGAACGCTGGGTCCTGCTGATGGCCAACCTCCTGGTCCTCGGCCTCCTCGCCACGGCCGCCGCCCACGTCGACGACTTCGAACGGGCGGCCCGGCGCGCCGTCTACGGCAAGGACGTACGGGTCGCCCTGCGGACCGGCGTCCAGGAGGTCGTCCTCACCGGCGGGACGCACGGCCGCCCGCTCGACCTCTTCCTCGACGGCCGCCTGCGGGACAGCGGCCGCGACGAGCACCGCTACCACGAGGCACTGGTGCACCCCGCCATGAACGGACCGCACGCGCGCGTGCTCGTCCTCGGCGGCGGTGACGGACTCGCGACCCGCGAGGTACTGCGCCACCCGGGCGTGCGCAGCGTCGACGTGGTCGAACTCGACCCCGGAGTGGTGCGGCTGGCGCGCAGCGACCCGGCCCTGTCCGCACTCAACGGGCACGCGTTCGGCGACCGGCGCGTGCACGTGTTCACGTCCGACGCCTTCAGCTGGCTGCGCGGCGCCTCATCGACGTACGACGTGGTCATCTCGGACCTGCCGGACCCCGGGATCACAGCGAGTACGAAGCTGTACTCGCAGGAGTTCTACGGCCTCGCGCGCCGCGTCCTCGCCCCCGACGGCCGCCTGGTGGTCCACGCGGGCCCGGTCTCCTCCCGCCCCCGCGTCTTCTGGACGGTCGAGTCCACGCTCCGGGCGGCCGGCCTGCGCACCGCCCCCTACTGCGTCGGCGGCCGGGACTCCGGCTTCGCGGCCGGCCCCGACCGCACGGCGGGCGCGTCGCGCGCCCCCCACGACTGGGGCTTCGTCCTGGCCTCCGCCATGGGCACGCCACTGCGCCTCGACCCGCACGGCCCACGCCTGCGCACGCTCACGCAACCCGCCCTCACCGCCGCCGCCCGCACCGCCGCCCGCACCCGCGTCCCCGGTCTGCGGCCCTCCACGCTGATCCATCCGCGCTACGCCGACTGAGACGACGGACGGGCGAATCCCGGGATACGAAGGTGCGGTGCGGGCCGGTCTGGGTAGGCTCGGCCGACATGGAGCATGAGGTGTTCGTTCCGGTTTCGGCCGAGCGGCTGAGGGAGGCGCTGGCCGATCCCGTACGGGTGGCCCGGGCGGTCCCCGGCCTCCAGCAGGACGCGGGGACACCGCCCGTCTCCGGGCGCCTGAAGGTCCGCGTCGGCGGCCACACCATCACCTACCGCGGGGCGGTCCGGGTCACCGCCCGGGACGACGGTTCGTACGCCGTCGAGGGCGACGCCACGGAGGCGCGCGGCCCGGGCACGGTGAAACTCGCCCTCACCATCGCTTTCGCCCCCTCCGACGGCGGCACGACCGTCACCTTCACCGGAACCACCACGGCGGACGGCCGCGTGGCGGAAATCCCCCCGGACGCGGTCTCCGCGGCCACGGGGCGCCTGCTGACCCGGTTCGCGGAGAACTTGGCGGGAGCGACGGGTGAGACAGGAGCGACGGGTGTGACGGGAGCGGCAGAGGTGCCTGGGGCCACGGGTGCCGCCGAGGCGGGCGAGGGTGAGGGCGAATTCGAGGGCGAGGGTGAGGACGAGGCTGCGGACGGCGGGGCTGAACCTGAGGCCGAGGAGTTGACCTCCCCCTCCCCCTCCGTCTTCGACGCCGAAATCCCTGCCGAGGAGGGCGAACCGGCTCCGGTTTCCGCGGGCCGTGCGAACAGGGAGGACGCCATGGCGGAGGCGGCGCACGCGCGACGGACGATGATCGGCCGCAGTGCGGAGGAGGTGGACCATGCCCCGCCGCGCGGTCGCTACGCCCCCGTGCCGGCGCCGGAGGCCACCGCGGCCCGCGCGACGCTCCGCTGGGCGGCTCCCGCCGCGGCCGTGGCCCTGGCGTCGGCGATCGCCGTCACCCGAGCCCTCCGCAAGCGCCGCTGACCCGTGCCGGGGTGAGGCTTTCAGGGGTACGGGGCTGTGACATTGTGCGGCTCCGCCGCGTGGGCGCGAGCAACCCCCACCCACCCGCAGCCGAAAAACGACCCCGGGGGACGCCAGGGACGCCAGGGGCGGCGGGGACGGCGGGGGCGGACAAGGAATGCGGCCCAGTAGGGTCGACTCCGTGAGTAACGAAGACATCACGCTGACCGCGGGCGACGCGGAGGTGACCGTCACGCCGAGCAACGGCGGACGGGTCGGCAGTCTACGAGTCGGCGGCGTCGAACTGCTGCGGCAGGGCGCGAAGTTCGGCTGCTTCCCCATGGTCCCGTGGTGCGGACGCATCCGCGACGGCCGCTTCCTGGACGGCCCCACCGTCCGGCAGATGCCGCTCAACTCCCCACCGCACGCCATCCACGGCACGGCAAGGGACGGCGCCTGGCGCACCGCCCGATCCGGCAAGGACGAGGCCGTGATCACGTACGACCTCGTGGACCCCTGGCCCCACCCCGGCCGCGTCACCCAGGCCTTCACCCTGGCCGAGGACGCCTTCACGCTCACCATGTCCGTGGAGACGTACGGCTCCTCCTTCCCCGCCCAGATCGGCTGGCACCCGTGGTTCAACAGGACCCTGGGCCAGGAGGACGCCCAGGTCGACTTCACCCCGACCTGGCAGGAGGAGCGCGGCGAGGACCACCTCCCCACCGGCCGACGGATCGATCCGAAGCCCAGCCCCTGGGACGACTGCTTCGGCATGCCCGACGGAGTCGACGTCACGCTCACCTGGCCGGGTCAGCTGGAGCTGAAGGTCGCCAGCCGGGAGGAGTGGGTGGTGGTGTACGACGAGCAGGAGGCAGCCGTGTGCGTAGAGCCGCAGACCGGCCCGCCCAACGGGCTGAACACCCACCCCCGCCTGGTCACCCCCATCGAGCCCCTGGAGGCGGCCACGACCTGGAGCTGGCGGCGCCTCTAAGCTGGCGGACATGAGTGACGTACGTGGCGCGCTGCTGCAGCAGATCAAGGACAAGGCCGTGGTGCACGGCAAGGTGACCCTCTCCTCGGGTCTGGAAGCCGACTATTACGTGGACCTGCGCCGGATCACGCTGGACGGTGAGGCCGCGCCGCTCGTCGGGCAGGTGCTGCTCGACCTCACGGCCGAGCTGGACTTCGACGCGGTGGGCGGGCTGACCATGGGCGCCGACCCGGTGGCCGCGGCCATGCTGCACGCGGCCGCCGCGCGCGGAAAGCGACTCGACGCCTTCGTCGTGCGGAAGGCCGCCAAGGCGCACGGCCTGCAGCGCCGCGTCGAGGGCCCGGAGATCAAGGGCCGGCGCGTGCTCGTGGTCGAGGACACCTCGACCACCGGCGGCTCCCCGCTCGCCGCCGTGGAGGCGGTGCGCGAGGCCGGTGCCGAGGTCGTCGGCGTGGCGACCATCGTCGACCGGGCGACCGGCGCGGCCGAGAAGATCGAGGCGGGCGCCGGGGTGCCCTACCTCTTCGCCTACTCCAAGGACGAGTTGGGCCTGGACTAGCTCACCCGGCACGGGACCCCGCCGCACTCGGGGTCCCGTATGGCGGACAGGGTGTCTGGAGCATCCGGTCAAGTCTGGAAAGATGGGGACGACGATGACGTCGCCCCCCTAGGTCAGGGCCGAAAGTACCAGTCCCGTCGTATCGCAGCAGCGGTACGCAGACCCGCACATACAAGGAG
Source organism: Streptomyces sp. NBC_01384 (assembly GCF_045040035.1). Classification (NCBI taxonomy): domain Bacteria; kingdom Bacillati; phylum Actinomycetota; class Actinomycetes; order Kitasatosporales; family Streptomycetaceae; genus Streptomyces; species Streptomyces sp. NBC_01384. The sequence continues at coordinate 4,467,513 of NZ_CP109559.1, read as the reverse complement.
CGGACAGATGCCCATCGCAACTCCCGAGGTCTACAACGAGATGCTCGACCGGGCGAAGGCAGGCAAGTTCGCCTACCCGGCCATCAACGTGACCTCCTCCCAGACCCTGCACGCTGCACTGCGCGGCTTCGCGGAGGCGGAGAGCGACGGCATCATCCAGATGTCCACCGGTGGCGCGGAGTTCCTCGGCGGCCAGTACAAGAAGGACATGGTGACCGGCGCCGTCGCGCTCGCCGAGTTCGCGCACGTCGTCGCCGCCAAGTACGACATCACCGTCGCGCTGCACACGGACCACTGCCCCAAGGACAAGCTGGACACGTACGTCCGTCCGCTGCTCGACATCTCCGCCGAGCGCGTCGCCAAGGGCGAGAACCCGCTCTTCCAGTCGCACATGTGGGACGGCTCCGCCGAGACCCTCGCCGACAACCTGGCCATCGCCCAGGAGCTGCTCGCGAAGGCCGCCGCCGCGAAGATCATCCTTGAGGTCGAGATCACCCCGACCGGTGGCGAGGAGGACGGCGTCAGCCACGAGATCAACGACTCCCTCTACACCACGGTCGAGGACGCGTTCCGCACCGTCGAGGCCCTCGGCCTGGGCGAGAAGGGCCGCTACCTGCTGGCCGCGTCCTTCGGCAACGTGCACGGCGTCTACAAGCCCGGCAACGTCGTGCTGCGCCCCGAGCTCCTGAAGGAGCTGAACGAGGGCGTCGCCGCCAAGTACGGCAAGCAGTCCCCGTTCGACTTCGTCTTCCACGGCGGCTCCGGCTCCACGGTCGAGGAGATCGCCACCGCGCTGGAGAACGGCGTCGTGAAGATGAACCTCGACACCGACACCCAGTACGCCTTCACGCGCCCCGTCGTGGACCACATGTTCCGCAACTACGACGGTGTCCTGAAGGTCGACGGCGAGGTCGGCACGAAGTCGAAGTACGACCCGCGCACCTGGGGCAAGCTCGCCGAGGCGGGCATGGCGGCGCGCGTCTCCGAGGCGTGCGTGGCGCTGCGCTCGGCGGGCACCAAGCTCAAGTAGTCACCGAGGTTCGTACGAGTAAGGGCTCGGCGCCCCCGCGGTGCCGGGCCCTTCCGTATGCTCCACGTATGGCTGCCCCTCCGCAGGAGAAACCGGCCGTACGGATCTCCACCCCCACCGGCAAATGGATCCTGCTGACCACCGTCCTCGGCTCCAGCATGGCCATGCTGGACTCGACGGTCGTCAACGTCGCGCTGCCCACGATCGGCCGTGACCTGAACACGGGTCTCGCGGCACTCCAGTGGACCGTGAACGCGTACATGCTGACCCTCGCGGGCCTGATCCTGCTCGGCGGTTCGCTCGGCGACCGCTACGGACGGCGCAAGATCTTCGTCCTCGGCGTGGTGTGGTTCGCCTCCGCCTCGCTGCTGTGCGGGCTCGCGCCGAGCGGGGGCGTGCTGATCGCGGCCCGCGCCCTGCAGGGAGTCGGCGGCGCCCTGCTCACCCCCGGCTCGCTCGCGCTCATCCAGGCCTCCTTCCACCCGGACGACCGGGCCAGGGCCGTCGGCCTGTGGTCGGGCTTCGGCGGCGTCGGCGCGGCGATCGGCCCGTTCCTGGGCGGCTGGCTGGTGGACGGCCCCGGCTGGCGCTGGGTCTTCCTGATCAACCTCCCGGTGGCGCTGATCTGCGCCCCCATCGCCCTGCGTCACGTCCCCGAGTCGGCGGACGGCCGTACGCACAGCCGGGGCTTCGACGTGCTCGGCGCGGCCCTGGGCGCCCTGGCGCTCGCGCTGGTGACGTACGCCCTGATCGAGGCCACGAGCGGTTCGGTACTCGTCTGGGTGTCGGCGGTCGCGGGCGTGGCGGCCGGGGTGGCCTTCGTGTACGTCGAGCGGAGCCGCCCCGATCCGATGATGCCGCTGGACATCTTCGCGTCGCGCCAGTTCACGGCGGTCAATCTCGTCACGCTGTGCGTGTACGCGGCGTTCGGCGGCTTCTTCTTCCTGACCGCGCTCCAGCTCCAGGTAGTGGCGGGTTACTCGGCCCTGCGTGCCGGTACGGCGCTGCTGCCCACGACCGTCCTGATGCTGCTCTTCTCCGCCCGCTCCGGCGAGCTCGCCCAGCGCATCGGCCCGCGCATCCCGCTCACCGTCGGCCCGCTGCTGTGCGCGACGGGCATGCTGCTCATGCTGCGGGTGGGCCCGAACGCCTCGTACCCCACCGATGTGCTCCCCGCGCTGCTGGTGATGGGCGCGGGCATGGTGACCCTGGTCGCGCCCCTGACCGCGACCGTCCTGGCCTCCGTGGACGCCGGGCGGGCGGGGCTGGCCAGCGGGATCAACAACGCGGCGGCCCGGGCGGCCGGGCTGATCGCGGTGGCCGCGCTGCCGCTGCTGACCGGGATGGGCCCGGAGGCGTACCGCTCGGCGGACGCCTTCGACGCCGCCTTCCGGCGCGCGATGCCGCTGTGCGCGGGCGTGCTCGTCGTCGGCGCGGTGCTGGCCTTCGCGACCGTACGCCGCCCCGCGCCCGACTGCCGGCACCCCGAGTGCCTCAGGTACGGCAACGTGACAGCGCCACCGCTGGAACCCGGCCCGAAGATCTCGGGCGCGCTTCCGGACGCCTGACCCGAGTGCAACACCCGAGTGCAACACCCGAGTGCTACATGTGATCGTGTACTCCGTGCCGCTGCCGTTTTCTGAGGGGCAGCGGCACGGACGTCCTGACGCCGTTGACGGCCGTGACTACCGCTTCAGCTCGGCGTATGCCTCGGCGCTGCTGTCCTGCAGGAACTGCCGGCAACGCTCCGCCTCGTCCTTCTCGTTGATCTCCCCGGCGGCGCGGGCGAGGGCGCCCAGGCAGCGCAGGAACCCGCGATTGGCGCGGTGGCTCCAGGGGATGGGGCCGTGTCCCTTCCATCCGGCCCTGCGCAGGGCGTCCAGGCCGCGGTGATAGCCGGTGCGCGCGTAGGCGTACGACTCGACCACTCGCCCCGCCTCGAAGGCGTCGTCGGCGAGCATCGCCCAGGCGAGCGAGAACGTGGGGTGCTTCGCCGCGACCTCGACCGGAGGCTGGGACTCCTCGCCCAGCAGGCGGTACGCCTCTTCGTTCTCCGGCAGGTACGTCGGCTCCGGGCCGCCGAGCAGGTTCTTGTGAGTCGTCATGGATGCAGTCTGCCACTTGCGGCCAGGCGTTCGGGACGTCTCATCGGGCGCCCCGGCAGCACCTGCGGCGGGGTCTGATCGACACCTTCGTCGCCGAGGAGGGCACCGAGACCGGGGCCACTCAAGGGGCGTGATCCAGAGCCCGGGACGATGCCCGTGGTCAAGGGCTGGTCATGGATTGGGCGGCAGGGTCGGCCGAGGCGTACTCTTGCGGCGGTTTGAACAGACACCTCGTTCGGTGAGGCGTCTTCACGGACACAGGCCACTGATCCCACCCGTCGAGAGACGCTCCGGATCAGGACAGGTCTCCCCGGCCCAAGGGGTGACCCCAAGTGGCTTCCCCGCGCTCCTCGCGCGGGGACACGCCGTGGAGTGCCAAAGCTCTGACGAGTTGGGGTGTGCCGGGCCATCCGTCCCGGTTTCCCCTTGCCGCGCCGCCACGACGTCCGTCCCGTGGCGAGGACCGGGAGGAGGCGTGATGGACAGTAGTCCGGGCCATAGTCGGCCCTTCCCCACGTTGTCCTCGCCGTCCTTCCGCGACCCGGGACAGCCCCTCCTCACCTGACCCACCCACCCGCCCGACCTGTTCCGGCGGGACGTCTGGCGTGTGTACGCGCGGCGCATCGCCGCCGGTCACCAGGGGTACCGTCCCGTGCCGCCTTGCCGCCCCGCCATGCCGGGGCAAGGGGGTGTTCACCTTGGCCACCAACACTCGGCTCATGTCCACCACGGCCCGCCTGCGCGACCGCAGGGTCCAGCTGGAACGGCGCGCGACCGCCTCCAAGGCGGTCCGCACCTCGCTGGTCTCGCTGGCCGGGCTGATCGGCGCGCCGGTCACCAACCAGTCCGGGGAGGAGGTCGGCCGCGTCGTGGATGTGGTCGCCCGCCTGTACGGCCCTGAGCCCTACCCGCCGGTCACCGGCCTGATCATCCGCATCGGACGGCGGCGCGCGTTCCTGGCCGCCGACGCGATCGGCAAGGTCCAGGCCGGACGCGTCCGCCTCACGACCGCCCGGGTGGACCTGCGGGACTTCGTCCGCCGCCCCGGCGAGGTGCTGCTCGCCCGGGACGTGCTGGACCACCAGCTCGTCGACGTCGACGGCGTGCAGGTCACCCGCGCCGCCGACCTGTACCTGGCACCGCTGGTCGACAAGGTGGTGCTGGTCGGTGTGGACGTCGCCCTGCCCACCCTGCTGCGGCGGCTGGGCCCGCGCCGCTGGCAGGCCCGGCCGACCCCGGAGCGGGTGCTGGACTGGCAGGCCATCGCCCCGTTCGCCGAACGGGCCACCGACGGCCCCGCCGAGGTACGGCTGCGCGCCTCCCGCTCGGCGCTGCACCGCCTGCGCCCCGCCGACCTCGCCGACATCCTCGAAGACCTCGGCCGCAGCGAGCGCCAGCAGCTTCTGGGCTGGCTGGAGCCGGAGCAGGCCGCCGACGCGCTGGAGGAAATGGAACCGGCCGAGCTGGAGAACCTGCTCCGCGAGGCCCGACCCGAGCACGCCGCCCGGCTCGTGGACGAGATGGAACCGGACGAGGCCGCCGACGCCCTGCGCGACCTCAGCCCCGACGAACGCGAAACCCTGCTCACCCGTATGCCCACCACCGAAGCCGCCGAGCTGCGCCGGCTGCTGACCCACCGCGAGGGCACCGCCGGCGGCGCGATGACCACCCTGCTGGTCACCGCGACGAAGGACCGGACCATCGCCCAGGTACGGGCCGAACTGGCCGCCCAGGCCGAACACCGCACCGAGATCGACGCGGTCGCCGTGCTCGACGAAGACGGCCGACTCGTCTGCGACATTTCCCTGTTCGACGTGGCCGTGGCCGAGGACACCGCCTCGGTGGCCGACCTGGTGGCGTGGCTGGCCCAGTTCGGCCCGCCCGCCGTCGTGCACCCCGACACCCGTCTGTCCGAGGCCGCCGACCAACTGGTCGCCGCCCGCGCCTCCTCCCTCCTCGTCGTCGACGACGAGGAGCGCCCGCTGGGCCGGATCCTGGCCGACGACATCCTCGACGCCGTACTGCCCGAGCGCGGCCGCCTGCACTTCCGGAGGTTCCTGCAGTGACCCGCGACCTCGACACCACCATGGACGCGGCCACCGGGGCGGTGCCCGCGCCCGCCGCCCGCCGAAAGGGCCTGCGACGCCTGGCCGTCGTTGCGACGATCGCCGGACCGGGCCTGGTCGCCGCGAACGCCGGCAACGACGCCGCGGGCATCGCCACCTACGCCTCCGCCGGATCCCAGTTCGCCTACGGAACGTTGTTCTTCATGGTGCTGGTCACCATCGCCCTCGTGATGGTCCAGGAGATGGCGGTCCGGCTCGGCGCGCACACCGGCAAGGGCCTGGGTGCCCTGATCCGCGAACAGTTCAGCCTCCGCCTGACCGCGCTCGCGGTGTTCTGCCTGCTGCTGGCCAACACCGGCCTGGTCGTGAGCGAGTTCGCGGGAATCGGCGCCGCCTTCGAACTCCTCGGCGTGCCGAAATGGGCGGTCATCCCGCCGGCCGCCCTGATGCTCTGGTCGCTGGTGCTGTTCGGCTCCTACCGCTGGGCGGAGCGCATCTTCCTGATCATGTCGCTGGCGTTCTTCGCCTACCCCATCGCCATGATCCTCGGCCACCCCCACTGGGGCGCTGTCGGCCGGCACCTCGTCGTCCCGCACATGGAACCGAGCAAGGACTTCATCCTCCTCGCGGTCGCGCTGATCGGCACCACCGTCAGCCCCTATATGCAGTTCTACGCCGCTGCGGGCGTCGTCGACCGCGGTGCCAAGCCCGAGGACTACCGCCTGATCCGGGCCGACGCGATCCTGGGCGCCGTCTTCGCCTGCGTCATCAGCCTGACCATCATCATCGCCACCGCCTCCGCCATCGGCGGCACCGGCCCGCTCACCTCCGCCGCCGAAGCCGCCAAGGCCCTCGAACCGGTCGCCGGACAGAGCGCTGAACTCCTCTTCGCCCTCGGCCTGATCGGCGCCTCCGCCCTCGCCGGCGCAGTGGTGCCGCTGTCCGCCAGCTACGCCATAGGCGAGGCCGCGGGCGTGGAACGTTCGGTCTCCCGGAGTTTCCGCGACGCCCCGCTGTTCCTCGGCCTGTTCACCGCCCAGATCGCCCTCGGCGCGATCGTCGCCCTCACCCCGGTCAACGTCATCCAACTCCTCATCGGCACCCAGGTCCTCCAGGGCCTGATCAGCCCCATCGTGCTGGTCTACCTGCTGGTCCTCACCAACCGCCGCTCCCTGCTCGGCCCGGCGGCCAACAGTCCGCGCTACCGCATCGCCGCCACCACCGTGGTCGTCGGCGTGGCCGGGATGTCCACCATCCTGCTCGTCCAGACCCTCCTCGGCTGGTTCGGCCTCGGCTGACCCCGCCCCGTACCCGGGCATGTTCCCGCGCCACAGCCGGGGGCTGCTCGCCTCTGCCGAGAGTGGGTGGCCCGCTACCGCATCCGCACCGGCCGCAGGATCGGCTCCGCCGCCCTGGTCGCCGACGGCCTGCACGCCCGCACCGATGGCTTCACCTCCCTGGCCGTCCTCCTCGGCGCAGGCGGTGTCGCGATCGGCTGGCGGTGGGCGGACCCGGTCGTCGGCCTGCTGATCACCGTCGCGATCCTCCTGGTGCTCAAGGACGCCGCCCGCGAGGTCTACCGCCGACTGATGGACTCCGTCGACCCCCATCTGACCGTGATCCAGGCCCACGAGGTGGCGGTCGCCGCCGAGCACGCGCTCATCCACGCCGTACCGCGGCTGACCGCCGCCACCGTCCACACGGACCACCTGCCGCACGGCACCGACCCGCACGGGGTCCTGGCCCACCACAGTGCATGACCTGCGCGACGCGGATGCCGACCGGTGTCACAGCCAGCCGTTGCGCTTGAAGCCCCGGTGGATGAGGAAACAGGCGACCGCGATGACGGTGAGGGCGAGCGGGTAGCCGAAGCGCCAGTGGAGTTCGGGCATGTTGTCGAAGTTCATGCCGTACACGCCGCACACCATCGTCGGTACGGCGATGATCGCGGCCCAGGCCGTGATCTTCCGCGCGTCCTCGTTCTGGGCGACGGTCACCTGGGCGAGATGGGCCTGGAGGATGGAGTCGAGCAGGGCGTCGAAGGCGGTGATCTGCTCCGTGGCGCGGGCCAGGTGGTCGGCGACGTCACGGAAGTACGTCCGTATCTCGGGTGGAACGGTGCCGATGGGCTCGGTGGCCAGCAACTGGAGAGGGCGACCGAGGGGGACCACGGCCCGCTTGAGTTCCAGGAGTTCGCGCTTGAGCTGGTAGATGCGGCCGGCGTCGGCCACCTTGGAGCCCTGAGGGGAGAAGACGTCCGTCTCGACTTGGTCGAGGTCGTTCTGAACGGCGTCGGTGACGGTCAGGTAGTCGTCGACGACATGATCGGCGATGGCGTGCAGCACGGCGGCAGGGCCCTTGGCGAGCTGCCCGGGTTCGGCTTCGAGGTCTTCGCGCAGGGGGCCGAGGGACCCGTGTCGGCCGTGCCGGACGGTGACGACGAAGTCGGGGCCGGCGAAGACCATGATCTCGCCGGTGTTGACGACCTCGCTGGTGGCGGTCAGTTCCTCGTGCTCGACGTAGGCCACCGACTTGAAGACGGCGAACAGGACGTCGCCGTACTGCTCGACCTTGGGCCGCTGATGAGCCGTGACGGCGTCCTCGACGGCGAGTGGGTGCAGGCCGAACAACTCGGCGATCCGCGCGAACTCCGTCTCGGTGGGCTCGTGCAGGCCGAGCCAGACGAAGCCGTGACCGCGACCGTGGCCGTGGTTGTGGCCGTGTTTGCGCACCCGGGCAACGGATTCCTCCACCGTGGGCGCGGCCTCCTGACGGACGCCGTCGCGGTAGATGACGCAGTTGACCACGGTGGAACCGAGCGGAGAGCGGGCCGGGTGGCTGAGGTCCACGCGTCGCCCCCGTCGTCCGATGCGGGCGACTTTGCGCAGGTTGCCGACCATCGACATACAGGACTCCTTCACCGGGTCCGGTCAGTGTGCCAGGAGGCGGCAAGGCGAACGTCAGCGCCTGCCGGCGCTGGGCTGAGGCCGGGTTCTCGCGGGCCATGTGGTCCACCTGGTCGATGTGACCGGGCGGACCGCTGCGGACCTTGCGGTTTCGGGGGACGATTGTGGAGGATGCCCGGTGGGGACCGGGGCCCCCTGTCGATAACGGCAGGGGCGGACCGCTACCCGGAGTACGCATCAGGAGACAGCGATGTCGTCCCATCAGGCTCAGCCCGCAGCGGCTCAGGAGCCCGAGACCCCGCATCTCGACTTCCACGGCACGACCCCGTACGAGGACTACGTACAGGCGGACGTCCTGACCCACCTCCAGCACACCCGCTCCGACGACCCCGGAGAGATGGTCTTCCTGGTGACCACCCAGGTCATGGAGCTGTGGTTCACGGTCATCGTCCATGAGTGGGAGACCGCGGCGAACGCGCTCCGCGAGGACCGGGTGCCGGTCGCGGTGGCTGCGCTGAAGCGGTCCGTACGGGAGCTGGAGGCGCTGAACGCGTCCTGGCGGCCGCTCGCCCAGCTCACCCCCGCCCAGTTCAACTCCTACCGCTCGGCCCTCGGCGAGGGCTCCGGATTCCAGTCCGCGATGTACCGCCGGATGGAGTTCCTGCTCGGCGAGAAGTCCGCCTCCATGCTGGTCCCGCACCGGGGCGCGCCGCGCGTCCACGCGGAGCTGGAGAAGGCCCTGCACGAGCCGAGCCTGTACGACGAGGTGCTGAGGCTGCTCGCGCGGCGCGGCCACGCGATTCCGGCCGACGTCCTGCGGCGGGACGTATCCCTGCGCTACGAGCAGTCGCCGGAGGTGGAGGCGGCGTGGACGTCCCTGTACGCGGGCGACGAGCACGACGAACTCGCCCGCCTCGGTGAGGCGTTGACGGACGTCGCCGAGCTGGTGTGGCGATGGCGCAACGACCATCTCGTCGCGACGCGCCGCGCGATGGGCGCGAAGGCGGGCACGGGCGGCTCCGCCGGGGTGGCCTGGCTGGAGAAGCGGGCGCAGAAGAACGTGTTTCCCGAGCTGTGGACGGCGAGGTCTCATGTCTGAGGTGTCCGAGGTGTCCGAGGTGTCCGAGGTGTCCGAGGTGTCCGAGGTGTCCGAGGTATCCGAAGTGTCTGAGCTGCCTGAGCTGTCTGAGCTGCGCGGTAGGGCCGCGGAGCTGGATGCTTCCGACGACCTCGCCACACTGCGCGCACAGTTCGTACTGGACGACGTGGTGTACCTGGACGGGAACTCGCTCGGCGCGCTCCCGGCGTCCGTCCCCGGCCGGGTCGACGACGTCGTACGCCGGCAGTGGGGCGAACTCCGTATCCGCTCCTGGGAGGAGAGCGGCTGGTGGACGGCGCCGGAACGGATCGGCGACCGGATCGCGCCGCTGGTAGGGGCGGCGCCGGGGCAGATCGTGGTCGGCGACTCCACGAGCGTGAACGTCTTCAAGGCCCTGGTGGGAGCGGTCCGCCTGGCCGCTCTGTCCTCCGACGGGCGTAACGAGATCATCGTCGACGCGACGACGTTCCCGACGGACGGCTACATCGCGGCGTCGGCGGCCCGCCTGACAGGCTGCGAACTACGCCCGTTGGACCCGGCGGAGGTGCCCGGCGCGCTGGGCCCCCGCACGGCGGCGGTCCTCCTGAACCACGTCGACTACCGCACCGGCCGCCTGTACGACCTCCCGGCCCTCACGTCCGCGATCCACGACGCGGGCGCCCTGGCGGTCTGGGACCTGTGCCACAGCGCGGGCGCGCTTCCGGTGGACCTGGACGCCCACGGGGTGGACCTGGCGGTCGGCTGCACGTACAAGTACCTGAACGGAGGCCCGGGCTCCCCGGCGTACCTCTACGTCCGCGCCGACCTCCAGCCCCGCTTCGACTCCCCGCTCCCCGGCTGGAACTCCCACGCCGACCCCTTCGGCATGAGCCCGGCCTACGAACCGGCCCCGGGCGCCCTGCGGGGCCGTGTCGGCACGCCCGACATCCTCTCGATGCTGGCCCTGGAGGCCGCGCTGGAGGTGTGGGAGGGCGTCTCGATCGAGTCCGTCCGCACCAAGTCCCTGGCTCTGACCGACTTCTTCCTGGAGTGCGTCTCGGCGTACGTCCCCGAGGGCCGGGTCGAGTCGGTGACCCCGTCCGCCCACGCGGAACGGGGCAGCCAGGTCGCCCTGCGGTGCGCGGACGCGGGCGAGGTGATGAAGCGCCTGATCGAACGCGGCGTGGTCGGCGACTTCCGCCACCCCGACATCCTCCGCTTCGGCTTCACCCCGCTGTACGTGGGCTTCGGGGACGTGGAACGGGCGGCGCGGGTGCTGGGGGAGACGGTGGGGTAGATATCGGCGTTTCCCCGCTCCTCAAACGCCGGGGCGCAGCCCCGGCGGGGTCTGGGGCGGAGCCCCAGAAGGATGGGACGGGTAGGGGCGGCGGGGCGAGATCACACTCCCGCCGACCCCCACGCCGGTTCACCCCCTGACGACGTACACCCCCGCCACCGCAGCCGCGAACGCCGCCTCCGCCGCCCGCTCAGCCGCAGCCTCGTCCGGCACCACCCCGGCCGTCAGCAACGCGTAGTACAGCGGCGCCGACACCGCCCGCACCACCCCCGCCGCATCGGTCCCCGCAGGCAACTCCCCCCGAGCAACCCCCTCCTCGACACACGGCACCCACTCACCCACCCGCACGTCATAGAACCGCCGCAACGCCTCCGCCGTACGCGAGTCGCACGTCGCCGCAGCGATCACCGCCCGAAACAGCGCCCCCTGCCGAGGATCGGCCAACGTCCGCCGCACCAGCGCGGCATTGGCCCGCAGATCACCGAGCACGGACCCGGTCTCCGTCCGTGGCAGCGACTGCTCCGCCATGTCACTCAGCAGATCGGAGACCAGCCCGCTCACCGACCCCCACCGCCGGTACACCGTCGTCTTGCCGACCTCCGCACGCCGCGCCAGATCGGCGAGATCGAGATGCGCGAACCCCTGTTCGGCAAGCACGTCCCCCGCGGCACGCAACACGGCGGCACGGACACGGGCGGTACGCCCACCCGGACGTACGGTGCCGGGCTCGGCGGGTCCCACGGTGCGGGGCTCGGCGGGTCCCACGGTGCCGGGCTCGGCGGACATGCGGGACTCCTTCGCGGTGATGTTCAGGCTGTTCAGGGTGGCTTCACGCTGTTCAGGGTGGCGTTCACGGCCGTGCGCGCCACCCGCCCAGCCTAACGAAACACCAGAACCGTTTACCCCTCACCGAGCGTGATATCCGGGTGTAGGCGCACGTCACGGGCCTGATACCGTCCCCGCCAACGGCCGAATTCTCTCCTGGTCCGCCAAATCCGTTTCACCGCTGAGAGGTTGGAGCATGCCGGACGACGCCGGAGCAAGGGACTCCGCTGCACGGGACGCCGCCGAAGAGGCGTCGGCCTTCTCCCACCCGCCGGTCGACCCCGACACCACCGCCGCATACGGCGACCACCCCGACCAGGTGATCGATTTCTACACCCCGCGCGAACCCGACCCCGCGGTGCCCGCCCCGCTGGTGATCGTCCTGCACGGCGGCGCCTGGCGCGCCCCGTACGACCGCAGGCACATCACCCCGTTCGCGGACTTCCTGGCCCGCCGCGGCTTCGCCGTGGCCAACGTGGAGTACCGTCGCGGCAGCGCGATTCCCGCGCAGGGCGGCGAGGGCCCGGTCGCGGGCCGCTGGCCGGACACCTTCGACGACATCGCGGCCGCGCTGGACGCGCTGCCGGAGTTCGCCCGCGAGCACCTGCCGCAGGCCGACCTCAGCCGTACGGTGATCACCGGTCACTCCGCCGGCGGCCACCTCGCCCTGTGGGCCGCCGCCCGCCATGTCCTGCCCGCCGACGCCCCCTGGCGAACCGATCGTCCCGCCCCCCTGCGCGGCGTCGTCGCGCTCGCCCCGATCGCGGACTTCCGGGTCGCCGAGGAACTGGACGTGTGCTCCGGGGCGTCCCGCCAACTCCTCGGCGGTGAGGCCAGGTTCGCCCAGCGGCAGCCGTATGCCGACCCGGTGTTCCTGCTCCCCACCGGCATCGCCACGACCCTCGTACAGGGCCGCGCCGACATCGTCGTGCCGCAGGCGGTCGCCGAGTCGTACGCGGACGCGGCGGCGAGGGCGGGTGAGGTGGTGGGCCTGACGCTCCTGGAGGACGTGGGCCACTTCCCGTTGATCGACCCGGCGGCGGACGCGTGCGCGGTGGTGGCCGAGGAGATCGCCCAACTGGCTTGGTAACCCGGTCATACCCGTAATACCTGAGAGCTACCTCCCAGGTGAGCTCCCTGGCGGGACGCGAACGACACGTCACGATCCGTAACTTCCCCTTCAGAGACGCCCGATGAGCGGGCGGACTGGACGGGAAGGACGCCATGGAGCTCCGGGCGAAGCCGAACGCGGCGAGGAGAGCAACGCGAGCCGCACACACGGCGCCGCCTGACCCGGCGGAACAGGCAAAGCCGGCAGAGCAGTCCGAGCAGGCACAGCAGGCACAGCAGGCACGCCAGGCAGAGCCGGCAGAGCAGTCGTCGCCCAGCCGTAGAGGCCGGGCCGTCGTCCGGCGCCTGCGCCGCACCGCCCTCGCAGTGCTGGTGACAGCCGCCGTGGTCGTTCCGGTCTCCGCCGCCGCCCGCCCTCGGATCCCCGCCCCGGCCCCGGCCGTACTCGCCCCTTTGACGACCTCGACGCTGGACAGGGCCTACGAGGCGAACCGCGCGAACGCCGCGGAGGCGTCCCGCATGGCCGCCGACCACGGCGACCGTACCCGCGCCGCCGCGGACCGCACCCTGGCCGCCCCCTCCCGCCACTTCCTCTCCTTCGACGGCCGCGGCCAGGGCCAGGCCGTCGAGGTCCTCGGCGACCTCGCCCACGCCGACCGCGTCGCGGTCCTGGTCCCGGGTTCCGACACGACCCTGGAGACGTACGGCCGCTTCCGCGCCGCAGCACTCGCCCTGCACAACCGACTCAACCAGTTCACCCAGCTCAACCCGCTCAACCCGCATACGGCGGTCATCGCCTGGCTCGGCTACGAGACACCGGGCACGGTCAGCACCACGGTCCTGACGACCGGGCGTGCCGAGGACGCGGCCCCGCACTTGAAGGGATTCATACGCGAACTGCGCGGCGTCGTCGGCGAGAAGGCGCACGTCTCCCTGCTGTGCCACTCGTACGGCACGGTCGTCTGCGGTCGCGCGGCCCAAGGACTGGACGTGGACGACATGGCCCTCCTCGGCAGCCCCGGCGCGGGCGCGGACTCTGCGGCGGCCCTGCACACATCCGCCCGCGTCTGGGCGGCCCGGGGTGCCGACGACTGGGTCGCGAACGTCCCGCACACCCACGCCGATCTCTTCGGCACCACCGTCGGCTTCGGCACCGACCCGGTGTCCCCGGCCTTCGGCGCCCATGTCTTCGCGGCGGGCGGCGGCGGCCACAGCGACTACTTCAAACCGGGATCGGTGTCCCTGGACAACCTCGCCCGGATCGTCCTTGGAGCCACCTCGGAGGTAACCCGTGCGTGAGTCGATCGTCCGTGACCACACAACCGAAGCCCGAACGACCGTGCCGAAGCAAGGCAAACGCCCCACTGCACCTGTCCTGGCAGGCACCCACGCCCCAAGGACCGCAACCCTCACCCCAAGGACCGCAACCCACGCCCCAAGGACCGCAGCCCAAGCCATACGAACCGCAACCCACGCGCCACGAACCGCAGCCCAAGCCATACGAACCGCAACCCACGCCGCAGGAGACGGCGTCCGCCGAATCGACGCCGCCACCCCCGCGGAGCGAGACCGTGCCGTCGACGCCCTGCGCGCCTTCGCGATCCTCGGCGTGGTCCTCGGCCACTGGCTGGTGACGGCCCTGGTCGTGGACGGCGGCGCGCTGCACACGGCGAGCCCGTTACAGCGCATGCCGTGGCTGGCCCCCATCTCCTGGGTCTTCCAGACGCTCGCCGTGTTCTTCCTGGTGGGCGGTCACGTGGCGACGAAGGGCTACGCGTCGGCGCGGGCACGCGGCACGACGTACGGCCAGTGGCTGCGCACCCGCCTCGCACGGCTCTTCAAACCGGTGGCCGCCGTACTGACGCTGTGGACGGTGGCCACGACCTGCCTGCTCCTGTCCGGCACCGGCGTCGAGACGGTCCACACCCTCGTCAAACTCGCCCTGTCCCCGCTGTGGTTCCTCCTGGTCTTCGCTGCGCTGACGGCCGCGACCCCTCTCCTCACCCGAATCAACCCGCTGTGGCCGCTGGCCGTCGTTCTCCACGTGGACCTGATTCGATTCGGACTCGGCGGCCCGTCCTGGCTCGGCTGGGTGAACGTGGCGGCGGGCTGGCTGGTCCCCTACACGCTGGGCGCGGCCTGGACGCGCGGCGAGTTGGACCGGCGGCGCGCGGGCTGGGTGCTGCTCCTCTGCGGCGCGGCGGCGACCGCGGCGCTGGTGGCGTGGGCCGGATACCCGGCGTCGATGGTCGGCGTCCCGGGCTCGGCGGTCTCGAACCTGAACCCGCCGACACTGGCCGCGGTCACCTTCGGCCTGGCCCAGTGCGGTCTCGCGCTGCTGCTGCGCGAGCCGTTGCGCCGGTGGATGCGGCGGCCGCCGGCCTGGGCGGCGGTGGCCCTGGTCAATCTGTCCGCGATGACGATATTCCTCTGGCACCAGACGTCCCTGATGGCGGTCACCGCGGTGGGCCTGCTCGGGGGCCGTCTGCCCGGCCTGCACATGGTCCCCGACGACCTGGGCTGGGTGGCCGCCCGCCTCGCCTGGCTCCCGGTCTTCGCCCTCGCCCTCACTGTCTGCTGGGCCGCCTTTCGCTCCTACGAACAGGGTTCGCGCCGCGGCACAGGTCGCCCGTCCCGGATCGTCCGCGTCCACCGTCGCGGC
This sequence comes from Streptomyces sp. NBC_01384, assembly GCF_045040035.1. Taxonomy (NCBI): domain Bacteria; kingdom Bacillati; phylum Actinomycetota; class Actinomycetes; order Kitasatosporales; family Streptomycetaceae; genus Streptomyces; species Streptomyces sp. NBC_01384. The sequence goes on along the minus strand of NZ_CP109559.1, from coordinate 4,452,473 downwards.
GGTCAGGCGGGTACACGAACGGCCCGCCGTGCTTAGGGTTGATCAAGTGACCAGCGCCGAGCCCAGGGACCCGAACAGCGAGCCTTCCATGCCCGACGCCACCACTCAGGACCCGAGCCACCCCAGCCTTACGGACCCGAGCCACCCCAGCCTTACGGGGCCGAGCCACCCAAGCCTTACGGGGCCGGGCTGCCCCAGCACCGCGGACCCGCGCCGAAACAGCAGCTCGGACGCCGCAGAGTCCGCGCTCCACCCAGCCCACAAGCCCACCCCCGACGACGCCGCCCGCAGAGCCACGCTCCCCGACACCTATTCCGCCCGCATCCACCACACACGCACCCTCCTGCGCGAGATCCTCACCGATCTCACGTCTCCGTCCGCCGCCCCCCTGCTCCCGCTGTCCAGGCCCCGATTACTGCGTTGGCTGCCGCACGTCGTGGTGTGCGCGGTCGCCCTCGGGATCGCGGTCGGGGGCGCGCACGACCAGACCGCCGGCGATCAACTCGGCTTGGTGCTGGGCACGGTGATCGGGTTCGCGCAGGGCGTGACCATCGCCCTCGCCCTGTGGCGGCCCGTGGTGGCCTGGTGGCTGTCGCTGGGCGGCGCCGTCGTGGCCGCCGCCGCGGTCAGGGAACAGATGGCGGTGGCCATCCCGGACCCGGGTCTGGGTCCCGCCAGGCCACTCGTCCTGGACCCTGGCCCGGAGTGGCCGTGGAGCTCGACCGCGATCATCGCGCACGCCTTCGTGCTCTTCTTCCTCGCTTTGCGGGTGCCCACCCGCGTGGCCGTCGGCGCGCTGTCCGTGACCGCCCTGACGACGTACTTCCTGGAGGGCATCGTCGGCGGACAGGCCTTCCGCTCGACGGGGATGCTGGCGGTCGTCGTCTTCGCCGCCGTCGTCCTCCTCGGTATCGCCCTGCGCGGCCGCACCCAACTCGTCGAACAGGCCTCGCAGACCGAGGAGGAGCGCGCCCGCCGCACCCTCCTGGAGGAGCGCAGCCGGATCGCACGCGAACTGCATGACGTGGTCGCCCACCACATGTCGGTCATCTCCATCCAGGCCCAGGTCGCCCCGCACCTGGTCGAGAACCCGTCCGAGGAGCTGAAGGAGAACCTCGAGGGCATCCGGCAGAACGCCCTGGAGGCACTGACCGAGCTGCGCCGCGTCCTCGGCGTACTGCGCTCCGAGAACCCGGAGGACCCGTACGGCCTCGGGGCCGGCACCGGCGCTGCCCCCAACTCCCCGCAACCCACGCTCGACCGCCTCGACGCCCTCGTCGAGAACACCCGCGCCGCCGGCCTCGAGGTGGCCACGGAGATCACCGGCGAGCAGCTCCCCCTGCCGCCCGGTGTGGAGTTGTCCGCGTACCGGATCATCCAGGAGGCGCTGAGCAATGCCCTGCGGCATGCGCCCGGTTCGGTGGTCCGCGTGGAGCTGTGGCACTTCCCGCGCGGTCTTCAGGTGCGGGTCATCAACTCCAGACCGCAGCGCCCGGCCCCGCCGTCCCCGGGCGCGGGGCACGGTCTGCTCGGTATGCGGGAGCGCGCCGCGATGCTGGGCGGCACGCTCGTGACCTCCGAGACGTCGCACGGCGGCTTCGTGGTGGCGGCCTTCCTGCCCCGCAACGGCGTCGCTTCCACCGACGAAGACTCCAGCGACGACCGCACCAGCGACGACCGCACCACCGGCGACGGCTCCACCGACGACAGCCCCGCACGCCCGACAGGAGAAGAGACCCCATGACGAGCGCGAGCGGCACCATCCGCGTACTGATCGCCGATGACCAGCAGATGGTCCGCCAGGGCTTCACCGTGCTGCTCAACACCCAGCCCGACATCGAGGTGGTCGGCCAGGCGGTGGACGGCCTGGACGCGGTCGCCAAGGTCGCCGAACTCGCCCCGGACGTCGTCCTGATGGACATCCGCATGCCCGAGCTCGGCGGCATCGACGCGACCAGACGCATCACCGGCGAGACACCCCACATCAAGGTGCTGGTGCTCACCACCTTCGACCTCGACGAGTACGTGTACGACGCGCTGCGCGCCGGAGCCTCCGGGTTCCTGCTCAAGGACGCGTCCGCCGACCAGCTCGCCGAGGCGGTACGGGTGGTCGCGGCGGGCGACGCGCTGCTCGCACCCGGGATCACGCGCCGTCTCATCGCCGAGTTCTCCCGCCTGGACTCCACACCCCGCGCCCCGCTCAAGCAACGGGTGGGCGAGCTGACCGAGCGCGAGACGGAGGTGCTCGCGCTCATCGCGCAGGGCCTGTCGAACGCGGAGATCGCCGAGTGCCTCGTCGTCGCCGAGCAGACCGTGAAGACCCACGTGGGCCGCATCCTGGTGAAGCTGGGCCTGCGCGACCGCACTCAGGCCGCGGTCTTCGCCTACGAGTCGGGACTGGTACGCCCGGCCGGCTACTGACCTCCCCGGATCTGCCCCGGATCTGCCCCGGGGGATACCCGTAGTACCTGAGACGGATCCCGCAGGACCCGTCTCACTGGTGACGACCGCGACCCAACCGGCGGCCTACCGTTTTGAATGTGACCGAGACGACCCAGACGCAGACGATGCAGATGACGCCGCCGGGCGGGGCCAAGCCACGCAGCCCGGAGTTCCGGCTGGCCGCGGACGCCCTGCGCGGGCTGCGGCAGGACCTGTTCCACGACGCCTTCGCCTACCGCCCGCTGCCCCGGATGCGGGTGGACGGCCCGCTCACCCGACGCCTGCCCGAGGCCATCAGGGAGTATGTGGCCTGGACCCCGCACGCCGTGGTCGGGGCGGTCGGTCTGCTGGCGATGCTGAGCGCCTATTTCGGCAGTGACGGCAGCGGCGATTTCGGCACCCTGCTGTGCTGCCTTCTCGTGCTGATCCCCGTCCTGCTGACGCTGGTCCGGCCGGTCGGTGCCTTCTGGTTCTCCATGGCCGCGACTCCGGTCGTCGCCGTGCTGCGCGATTCCGGGGGCGACCGGCCCTGGTCGACCGGCAGCTTCGTCGCCCAGCTGACGGTGCTGACGGTCGTGGCGCTGCGCACCAGGCCGCGCACCGCCGCCTGGATGTGGGCGCTGACGGCGGTGTACGGATTCCTGGCCGAGTCCTTCTCCAGCCCTGGGCACTTCTCGACGAACACGGCGCCGCTGCTGTTCGTCTCCGCCCTGGCCCTTCTGGTCGTCACCGTTATCCACATACGCCGCGAGGCCGAGCAGGAGGTGACTGCCCATCAGTCGGAGACGGCGCACGAGCGCTCCAAGCGCACCCTGCTCGAGGAGCGCACCACCATCGCCCGCGAGCTGCACGATGTGGTCGCCCACCACATGTCGGTGGTCGCCATCCAGGCGGAGGCCGCCCCCTACCGGGTGGAGAATCCACCGCCCGAGCTGGAGCAGGCCTTCGTCACGATCAGGGAGAACGCGGTGGCGGCGCTCACCGAGCTGCGCCGCGTCCTCGGGGTCGTGCGGGCCGAGGACTACGAGGCCCCGGACGCCCCGCAGCCCACCCTCGCCGACCTCGACGCCTTGCTGGCCAATGTGCGGGAGGCGGGCCTGAGCGTCGAGAAGGCGGTCACGGGCGCGGTGCGCGAACTCCCGCAGGGCGTCGAGCTGTCGGCGTACCGCATCGTCCAGGAGGCACTGAGCAACACCCTGCGGCACGCACCCGGCGCGACGGCCCGGGTGGAGATCGGTTACGTTCTCGGCGGGCTCGGGCTGCGCATAGTCAACGGTCCCGCGCCGGCCGCCATCCTGGTGAAGTCCACACACGGCGCGGGGCACGGCATCACCGGGATGCGCGAGCGGGTCACGATGCTGGACGGCGAGATGACGGCGGGCGAGACGGACGACGGGGGATACGAGGTGACGGTCTTCCTGCCGGTACCGCTGCCGGCGGCGGAGGAAATTGGATGACGAACGGCACCATCCGCGTCCTGATAGCCGACGACCAGGTGATGGTCCGCGAGGGCTTCTCGGTGCTGCTCGGCGCGATGCCGGACATCGAGGTGGTCGGCGAGGCGGTCAACGGGCGGGACGCGGTCGAGCGGGTCCGCGAGCTCACCCCGGACGTCGTGCTGATGGACATCCGCATGCCGGAGCTGAACGGCATCGAGGCGACCCGGGAGATCGTCGCGGCGGACAGCGCGGCGAAGGTGTTGGTGCTCACCACCTTCGACCTCGACGAGTACGTGTACCAGGCGCTGCGCGCGGGGGCCTCCGGGTTCCTGCTCAAGGACGCCTCGGCGCGCCAACTCGCCGAGGGGGTGAGGGTGGTGGCGGCCGGGGAGGCGTTGCTCGCGCCCTCGGTCACCAAGCGGCTGATCACCGAGTTCTCCAAGCTCGCGGACGCCCCGCGGCTGTCGGCCACGGCGCAGGCGGCCTACGGCGACCTGACCGAGCGCGAGACGGAGGTGCTGGTCCTGATCGCCCAGGGGCTGTCGAACGCGGAGATCGCCTCGCGGCTGTTCGTCGCCGAGTCCACGATCAAGACCCATGTGAGCCGCATCCTGGTGAAGCTGGGCCTGCGGGACCGCACCCAGGCGGCGGTCTTCGCCTACGAGGCACGACTGATCACCCCCAGGTGACCACCGAGGCGACCACCGAGGCGACCAGGGGCTGACCAGGGGGACGGTGGCCCGCTCGCCGAGACACCCCTGTTCAGCGGGCGCGAGTCGGGCTAGCGTCCGCCCATGGCAGCCTCGCACACCCCGCAGTCTCAACAGACTCCGCCGTCTCCACAGACTCCGCAGTCTTCGCGTTCCCCGCAGACCGCTCTGGCCTTCGACCCCTGGGACCCGGCGTTCGTGGCGAACCCGTATCCCGCGTACGAGGAGCTGCGCGAGCGAGGCCGGGTGCACTACTACGAGCCCACCGACCAGTGGCTGGTCCCGCACCACGCGGACGTGTCGGCGCTGTTGCGGGACCGGCGTCTGGGCCGGACGTACCAGCACCGTTTCACGCACGAGGACTTCGGGCGGACGGCACCACCGCCTGAGCACGAGCCGTTCCACGTCCTCAACGACCACGGGATGCTCGACCTGGAGCCGCCGGACCACACGCGGATCCGACGGCTGGTCTCCAAGGCGTTCACGCCGCGCACGGTCGAGCAGCTCAGGCCGTATGTGGACCGGCTGGCGAACGAGCTGGTCGCCGATCTGGTCGCGGCCGGCGGCGGTGATCTGCTCACCGATGTCGCCGAGCCGCTCCCGGTGGCGGTGATCGCGGAGATGCTGGGCATCCCGGAGTCCGACCGGGCGCCGCTGCGGCCGTGGTCGGCGGACATCTGCGGGATGTACGAGCTGAACCCTTCCGAGGAGACGGCGGCGAAGGCGGTCCGGGCGTCGGTGGAGTTCACGGAGTACCTCCGCGAGCTGATCGCGACGCGCCGCAAGGAGCCGGGCGACGACCTGATCTCGGGTCTCATCGCCGCGCACGACGAGGGTGACCGCCTGACCGAGCAGGAGATGATCTCCACCTGCGTCCTGCTGCTGAACGCGGGGCACGAGGCGACGGTGAACGCCACGGTGAATGGCTGGTGGGCGCTGTTCCGCAACCCCGACCAGTTGGCGTCCCTGCGCGCCGACCGCTCCCTGATCCCCACGGCGGTGGAGGAGCTGATGCGCTACGACACCCCGCTCCAGCTCTTCGAGCGCTGGGTGCTGGACGACATCGAGATCGACGGCACGACCGTTCCTCGCGGTGCGGAGATCGCCATGCTCTTCGGCTCCGCCAACCACGACCCCAAGGTCTTCGAGGCCCCGGAAAAGCTGAACCTCTCCCGCGCCGACAACCCCCACATCTCCTTCAGCGCCGGCATTCACTACTGCATCGGCGCCCCCCTGGCCCGCCTGGAACTGACCTCATCCCTCACCGCCCTGCTGAACCGTGCCCCCACCCTTCACCTCACCACCGAGCCGACCCGTAAGCCGAACTTCGTGATCCGCGGCTTGGAGGCCTTGAACGTCCAGCTCTGACGCCCCAGGAGCGCCCCGTCAGGGGCGCGGGGAACTGCGCGGCCGGCCCCCACCCGCCGGCAGCTGAAGAAGGACCCGCCTCACCCTCATGTGCTCATGTCCCGTCGCCGCAACCCCGCTACCCCCACCGCGGTGAGAGCCACCGCGACCCCCAGCAGAATCAGTACCGGGGTCCACGCCATGTCTCCGCCCGGCAACTTGGGGAGGTGGCCGAAGGGGGAGAGGTCCATGACGGACTGGGGGACGTCGAGGGCGGGGCCGATCCAGCCCAGCAGAAGAGCGAGCCCGGCCGCGCCCCAGGCGCCGGGCGCCAGTCGGGGTGAGACTCCGTAGAGGAGGACCGCCAGTCCGCCCAGTGTCCAGATCGCCGGGATCTGGACGAGGCACGCACCGACAACGGCCCCGAGTTCATGGCCGTACCCCAGGCCGAGACCGAGTCCGCCCAGCAGCATGATCAACGCCGCCCCGCCGAAGGCGATGACGAGGTGCCCGCCGGCCCACCGCGACCGCCCCACCGCGTTCGCCAGCACCGGCTCCGCCCGTTGCGAGGTCTCCTCACCGTGCAGGCGCAGCACCGACGAGACGACGTACAGCGCGGCCACCATCCCGAGCATGCCGACCATCGCGGCGAGGAACGCGTCCGTGATCCCCGACTGTCCGCCCATCCTCTCGATGATGTGGCGGGTCTTCTCGTTGGTGCCGACCAGATCGGACGCCCCCTTCGTCATCCCGCCGAACGCGGCCCCGGCGGCGAGGAACCCGAGGCTCCACCCGAGCACGGCACCCCGCTGCAACCGCCAGGCCAGCGCCCCGGCCGACCCGAGCCGCCCCTCCGCGGGCCCCGGCCGCGTCGGCAGGAAGCTCATCCCGACATCGCGCCGTCCGGCGAGCTGGTAGGCGACCGCGCCCTGGATCACCACGGCGGCGGCGAACAGCGACAGCACCCACCACCGCTCCGCCGCGAAGGACCGCTGGTTCTCCAGCCACCCCAGCGGCGACACCCAGGTCAGGGGGGACGAACCGTCGTTCACGGACGAGTCGCCCGCCGCGCGCAGCACGAACGCCGCGCCGAGCAGCCCGCCCGTCAGCCCCTTCGCGAGCCGCGCGCTCTCGGTCAACTGGGCGACGATCGCGGCCATGGTGGCGAAGACCATGCCGACACCCCCGACGCCCAGCCCGAGGGTCAGCGCCCCGGCACCGCCCTGGCCGGCCAGCCCGCCCGCGATGAGCAGCGCGAGGACGCCGTTGGCGACGAGGGCGGCCAGCAGTGCCGCCGTGAGCGGGGCGCGGCGCCCCACCATCGCGGAGGAGATGAGTTCCTGGCGCCCGCTCTCCTCCTCCTCGCGGGTGTGCCGTACGACGACGAGCAGGCTCATGATCCCGGCGAACAGACCGGCGTAGCCGCCGATGCGCCAGGCGGTGAGTCCGCCGAGCGAGTCGCTGAACACCGGCCCGTACGTGGCGCGCAGTGAGCTGTTGGTGAGCATCTGGCGGGCGAGGTCGGCGCGTTCGGCGGGGGTGCTGTAGACGGCCTTGAGGGAGTTCGGCAGGGAGAGCACCATCAGGCCGATCACGCCGACCCAGAGCGGCATCATCAGCCGGTCGCGGCGCAGGCAGAACCGCAACAGCGTGCCGGTTCCGGCGAGGTGGCGGGAGCCCCGGGCCCGTACCCCGCCCCGTACGGCCTGGGTCGCGGTGGTCATCGTGCCATCGCCCCTTCGGTGCTCACGGGGGCGTCGTCCTGGTAGTGCCGCAGGAACAGTTCCTCCAGGGTCGGCGGCGTCGAGGTCAGGGACCGTACGCCCGAGTCGGTGAGGGAGCGCAGTACGGCGTCGAGCTTGTCGGTGTCGACCTGGAGCTTGACCCGTTTCCCCTGTACGTCGAGGTCGTGCACGCCGGGCAGGTGCGCCAACCCGTTGGGCGGGCCGACGAGTTCGGCGGTGACGCTGGTACGGGTGAGGTGGCGCAGGTCGGCGAGGGTGCCGCTCTCGACGGTCCGGCCCTTGCGGATGATGCTGACGCGGTCGCACAGCTCCTCCACCTCGCTGAGGATGTGGGAGGAGAGCAGGACGGTCCGGCCGCGGTCGCGTTCCTCCTCGACGCACCGCTGGAAGACCTCTTCCATCAGCGGGTCGAGGCCGGAGGTCGGCTCGTCCAGGATCAGCAGGTCGACGTCGGAGGCGAAGGCGGCGACGAGGGCGACCTTCTGCCGGTTGCCCTTGGAGTACGTGCGCCCCTTCTTGGTGGGGTCGAGTTCGAACCGCTCGATCAGCTCCGCCCGCCGCGCCCGGTCGAGGCCCCCGCGCAGCCGCCCGTACAGGTCGATGACCTCGCCGCCGGAGAGGTTGCGCCACAGGGTCACGTCGCCGGGTACGTACGCGACGTGGCGGTGCAGTTCCACCGCGTCGGCCCAGGGGTCCCGGCCGAGCATCTGCGCCGAGCCCGAGTCGGCGCGCAGCAGGCCCAGCAGGACCCGGATGGTGGTGGACTTCCCGGAGCCGTTCGGACCGAGGAACCCGTGCACCTCGCCCGCCTCGACGTCGAGGTCGAGACCGTCCAGCGCGTGCGTCCCGCCGAACGACTTGTGCAGCCCGGAGACGGCGATTGCCTTCGTCATGCTTCAGAACGTACGCTACTTTCACAAATTTATGAAGTTAAGGAAACATATAAACTTTGGATACCCTTGAGGATGGTGCGGGAGCAGGGGAGATGATCGAGTGATGACCGAACCCACCGGGACGGCGCGGGACGAGGAAGCGGTCTCCCAGTTCGTCGAGGGCTTCGCGGCGCAGCTCGTCGAGGCCGGGATGCAGCGGATGCCGGCCCGCGTCTTCGGGGCGCTGCTCGCCTCCGACACCGGCACCCTGACCTCCGCCGAACTCGGCGAGCAGCTGCGGATCAGCCCCGCCGCGGTCTCCGGCGCCGTGCGTTACCTCGCCCAGCAGCACATGGTCTCGCGCGAGCGCGAGCCCGGTTCGCGCCGCGAGCGCTACCGCGTGCACAGCAACCAGTGGTACGAGGCCCTCACCAACCGCGAGGCGGTCCTCAAGCGCTGGGAGTACGCCCTGCGCGAGGGGGTCGAGAGCCTGGGCCGTGAGACCCCCGCCGGCCGCCGTCTCGCCGAGACGCTCGCCTTCTTCGAGTTCGTCGACGGTGAGATCGCCATGATGATGGAGCGCTGGCGGGTCCACCGGGAGCAGCACTTCGGCGAGGGCTGAGAGCCCTCGCCGAAGAGAGAAGCGGCGTTCCTGCCTCTCCTTTGGTCCTGCCTCTCCTCGGTCCTACCTCTCCTTGGTCTCCTCCAGCACCGTCCGCCCCAGCAGCGCGTACCGCTGCGGAGCCTTGCGCTTGAGATAGGTCGCGTAGGCGACTCCGCCCACCGCGATCAGGGCGACGATCCAGGGGGTCGCCTTCAGGATCAGGGAGCCGGACTCGGTACCGGCCGCGGCGCCCATGTTGGACACCAGCAGGACGACCACGCCGAGCATCGCGAGACCGCCGATGAGCGGGGCGGTGAAGGTCCTGAACCAGTGCTTGCTCTCGGGGTGGTTCTTGCGGAAGTACGCCAGCACCGCGAAGGAGCACACCGCCTGCACCACCAGGATGGCCATGGTGCCGAGGATGGCGAGCAGCACATAGGTACCGGTGTACGGGTCCTTGCCGGCGATCCAGAACGCGGCGATCAGGAGGGCGCTGACGACCGTCTGGACGAGTCCCGCGATGTGCGGGGAGCCGTGCTGGGGGTGGGTGCGGCCGATCGTGCGCTGGAGCGAGGGCAGGACGCCTTCGCGGCCCAGGGCGTACATGTAACGGGCCGCGCAGTTGTGGAAGGCCATGCCGCAGGCGAGCGAGCCGGTGATCATCAGCCACTGCATGACGTCGACGGCCCAGTGGCCGACGTAGTGCTCGGTGGGGTTGAAGAACAGGGCGAGGGGGTTCGCGGAGGAGGCGGCCTTCACGGCCTCCGACTCGCCGTTGCCGGTGATGGCCATCCAGGAGACGAAGACGTAGAAGACGCCGACGCCCAGGACGGAGATCATCGTCGCCTTGGGGATGATCTTCTTCGGGTCGCGGGACTCCTCGCCGTACATCGCGGTGGACTCGAATCCGACCCACGACCAGAAGGCGAAGAAGAGGCCGAGCCCGGCGCTGGTGCCCTTGAAGGCGTTGACCGGGTTGACCGGGCCGAAGGTGAAGCCGTGCGGCCCGCCGCCGTGCAGGGCGACGGAGATCGCCATGGCGGCGAGGATGGTGACCTCGGTGGCGAGCAGCACGACGAGCAGCTTCTCCGCGACGGACACCCCGAACCACGTACCCGTGGCGTTGACGGCCAGCATCAGGATCGCGAACGCCCACCACGGCACGTCAAGTCCGGTCTGGTCCTTGAGGGTTCCGGTGGCGAAGGTCGAGAAGATGCCGATCAGGGCCGGCTCGAAGACGACGTAGGCGAAGGTCGCCAGCAGTCCCGAGGCGAGACCGGCGGTGCGGCCGAGACCGTACGAGATGAAGCCGTAGAACGCTCCGGTGGAGGTGATGTGCTTCGCCATCGAGGTGAAGCCGACCGCAAAGATCGCCAGGACGACCATTGCGACGAGATAGCTGGCCGGGGCGCCGATGCCGTTGCCGGCGGAGACCATGAAGGGCACGTTGCCGGTCATGGCGGTGATCGGGGCGGCGGTGGCGACGGCCATGAAGACCACGCCGAGCAGCCCGATCGCGTTCGGTTTGAGCCGGTGAACAGTCCCTCCGCCCGCCTCCGCGGTGTCCGGTGCCCCAGGGGCCATGCCCTCTTGTACTGCCATCGGGTGGCCCCTTTCCAGTTCACGCCGACGTCGTCGGTGTGGGTGATCGGCGTGTGATCGGTGTGTGCGACGAGCCGGAATCCTGCTGTGCGAATGAGTCGGATTCCAGGTCGGGGCGTTAAATGTTTGTCAACTAGACCTTTAGATAGACCTTTGGAGCGAACGTCTGCGTTAACTCTCGGCCCGGGCGTGGACCCCGGCGCCCGACCCTTCGTACGGTCGCGGACATGAGCACCTACACCGCCGTCCTCGGCGGCCGGACCCACCAGTTCGACGGACTGGCCCGGCTGCTCGCCGCCGCGAGTCCCGAGCGTTCCGGCGACCGGCTCGCCGGGCTCGCCGCCGAGTCCGCGCAGGCGCGCGTCGCCGCCCGGTGGGCGCTGGCGGAGGTTCCGCTCGCCCGGTTCCTCGCCGAGCCGGTGATCCCGTACGAGGACGACGACGTGACCCGCCTGATCATGGACAGCCATGACGCGGCGGCCTTCGCACCCGTGTCCGGCCTCACCGTCGGGGAGTTCCGCGAGTGGCTGCTGTCGGAGGCGGCGGACGCGCCGACGCTCGCCGCACTCGCCCCCGGCCTGACCCCGGAGATGGTGGCCGCGGTCTCCAAACTGATGGGCAACGCGGACCTGGTGGCGGTCGCCCGCAAGGTGCGGGTGATCACCGCCTTCCGCTCCACGATCGGCCTGCCGGGCCGCCTCGCCACCCGTCTCCAGCCCAACCACCCCACCGACGACCCGGCGGGCGTGGCGGCGGCCCTGCTGGACGGGCTGCTCCTCGGCTCCGGCGACGCGGTGATCGGCATCAACCCGGCGACGGACAGCCCGAAGGCGGTACGGGACCTGCTGGACCTCCTGGACGGAGTGATCGACCGCTACTCCATCCCCACCCAGTCCTGCGTCCTGTGCCACGTCACCACCAGCATCGACCTGATGGAACGCGGCGCCCCGGTGGACCTCGTCTTCCAGTCCATCGCCGGTACGCAGGCCGCGAACGCGTCGTTCGGAGTCACCTTGGGGCTCCTGGACGAGGCATACGAGGCGGCGCGGGGGCTGGCCCGGGGCACGGTCGGCTCCAACGCCCTGTACTTCGAGACGGGCCAGGGCAGCGCGCTGTCCGCCGACGCGCACCACGGGGTGGACCAGCAGACGGTGGAGGCACGGGCGTACGCGGTCGCCCGCCGCTACGAGCCGCTGCTCGTGAACACGGTGGTGGGCTTCATCGGTCCGGAGTACCTGTACGACGGCCGCCAGATCCTGCGCGCGGCCCTGGAAGACCACTTCTGCGGCAAACTCCTCGGCCTGCCGATGGGCCTGGACATCTGCTACACCAACCACGCCGACGCCGATGACGACGACATCGCCACGATGCTGACCATGCTCGGAGTCGCGGGCGCTTCGTTCGTGATCTGCACGCCGGGCGGCGACGACATCATGCTGAATTACCAGTCGGCCTCGTACCACGACGCGTTGTATCTGCGCGAGGTGCTCGGGCTGCGCCCCGCGCCGGAGTTCGAGGCGTGGTTGGAGCGGAGTGGGCTGTTGGACGACGTGGGCGGGATACGGGACGTGACGGGTACGGCCCACCCCTTGATGACGATCGGCAAGGAGCTCGCGGCATGACGGACCAGCGACTGGCGACGCTTGTACGGGCTCTGGTCGAGCCCGGACCCAAGTCCGAGCCCGAGTCCGACGCCGCCCTGTGGGCCGCCCTCCGTCGCCACACCCAGGCCCGCATCGGTCTCGGGCGCGCGGGTTCGGCGTTGCCCACCCGGCACCGGCTCGAACTGCAGGCCGCGCACGCCGCCGCGCGGGACGCGGTGCACTCGCCGTTCGACCCCGACGTGGTGGCGTCCGCGCTGACGGGTATGCCGACGATACGGGTGCGCAGTGCGGCTCCCGACCGGCTCACGTATCTCCAGCGCCCCGATCTGGGGCGCCGGCTGCACGACCTGGACCGTGCGCATCTGCCCCGTGACGGCTGGGACGTGGTGTTCGTGGTCGCCGACGGGCTGTCGAGCCGGGCGGTGCACGAGCATGCGGCGGCGGTGGTGCGCGCGACGACGGAGCGGCTTCCCGCCGACTGGCGCGTCGCTCCCGTCGTGCTCGCCGAGCAGGCGCGCGTCGCCCTCGGCGACGACATCGCGCACGCCCTGGGGGCCGGCATGGTCGTCGTCCTCGTCGGGGAGCGGCCCGGTATGTCCGCCGCGGACTCGCTGGGCGCGTACCTGACCCACGACCCGCGCCCGGGCCGCACCACGGACGCCGACCGCAACTGCCTCTCCAACATCCGGCCGCCGCTCGGGCTGTCCCACGCCGCGGCGGCCGCCAAGCTCGCGGTGTTGATGCGCAGGGCGCGGGAGCTGGGCTGTACGGGGGTGGCGTTGAAGGACGAGTCCGACGACTCCGGCGAGTCCGACACGACGTTGCCTCCGGCGCGGCCGGGCCACACGGGCTGATCCCCCGTTCCCGGGGCGAGACCCATGGCCTCAGCCCGGCAACGTGAGCCCCCATCCCCCCTCCCGAACCGTCCACGTCCGAGTCCGCACAGGCCCGGAGATCACCGAGTCCGCCCGATACCGGAAGTCCGCCCCGGACACGGTCACCCGTCGCCCCACCACCCGCAGCGGCGAAGCCGCCGCGCCCACGGACACCGGCCGGACCTCGACCGCCGCGCCGCCCGCGACCCCGGGGGTCACGGACACGGCCTCCACGGGCTGGTCGAGGTCGACGAGCGTGACGCCGTCGACCTCGATGCGCAGCCGGGCCGGGCCGGGCCTGGGGACGGAGGCCAAGCGGGCGGGCCGGGCGGCCAGGGTGCGGACGAGGGACTGACAGGTACGCAGCCAGGGGTGCGCCCCAGCCCCACCCCCGGAGCCGGTCCCACCTCCGGGACCGGTCCCGGCCCCGGAACCGGCTCCGGAGCGGCCCCCGGCCGCGGACCCGCCCCAGGAGTCCTCGGCCACCGGAGACAGAGACGGCACCGACGGAATCCGCAACGCCCCGAGCACCACCCCGTCACTGTCGTCGACCAGCAGGTCGAGCCGTCGCTCGGCCCCGTCGAGCACGGCCCGCGCGGCGGCCACCGCCCCCGTCGGCACCCCCAGGGACCGCGCCAGCGCGAGCACACCCCCCACCGGTACCAATGACAGCCCGCACACGGCCAGCTCCCGCTGTCGGTGCAAAAGGGACACAGCGCGCAGCAGCGCCCGGTCGTCGCCGACCACGACCGGCCGCCGTGACCCCCTCCGGGCCAGCGCCCGAGCAAATTCCTCGGGCCCTTCCGGTAGGCATACTTTCGTCGCCGCACCCGCGCTGAGCACGTCTTTTGCGATCCGTACAGACTCGCCGTCCGTCCGACGGGCGACCGGGTCGATGACCACAAGGAGCTGGTCGGAAGCCACCACCTCGGTCATGCCTCGCTTCCTCGGGTAGCATCTTTGTGCAAGAGCCCCTTGCGCTATTGCGCCAGGGGCTTCGTCTATTCCGGGGCATCCGGTCCGACGGTCGCGGCCAAAGGAGGTCGCCGGCGTACGCAGCCGTATCGAAAACCAGCCGCGTACGTCCCCGACCTTGGACATGCCCCGCCCGGAAGGGGTGTACGCCTGTGCCCGCACTTGTGCTGCTCGGTGCTCAGTGGGGTGACGAAGGCAAGGGAAAGGCCACCGACCTGCTCGGTGGATCCGTGGACTATGTGGTGCGCTACCAGGGCGGCAACAACGCCGGCCACACGGTAGTCGTGGGCGATCAGAAGTACGCCCTCCACCTCCTCCCTTCCGGAATCCTCACGCCGGAGTGCACACCGGTGATCGGAAACGGAGTCGTTGTCGACCCGTCGGTCCTGTTCTCCGAGCTGAACGGACTGAACGAGCGCGGCGTCGACACCTCCAAGCTCCTGATCAGCGGAAACGCTCACATCATCACGCCGTACAACGTCACTGTCGACAAGGTGACGGAGCGCTTCCTCGGGAAGCGGAAGATCGGTACGACGGGGCGCGGCATTGGGCCCACCTACGCGGACAAGATCAACCGCGTCGGCATCCGCATCCAGGACCTCTACGACGAGTCGATCCTGACGCAGAAGGTCGAAGCGGCCCTCGAGGTCAAGAACCAGCTGCTCACCAAGCTCTACAACCGCCGCGCCATCGAGGCCGGCCAGGTCGTCGAGGAGCTGCTGGGCTACGCGGACCGGCTCAAGCCGTACGTCGCCGACACCGTCCTGATCCTCAACCAGGCGCTGGAGGACGACAAGGTCGTGCTCTTCGAGGGCGGCCAGGGCACGCTCCTCGACATCGACCACGGCACGTACCCCTTCGTCACGTCGTCGAACCCGACTGCCGGCGGTGCCTGCACCGGCTCGGGCGTCGGCCCGACGAAGATCAGCCGGGTCATCGGCATCCTCAAGGCGTACACGACCCGCGTCGGCTCGGGCCCGTTCCCGACCGAGCTCTTCGACGCGGACGGCGAGGCGCTGCGCCGCATCGGCGGCGAGCGAGGCGTCACCACCGGCCGTGACCGGCGCTGCGGCTGGTTCGACGCGGTCATCGCCCGGTACGCGACCCGCGTGAACGGTCTGACCGACTTCTTCCTCACCAAGCTGGACGTCCTGACCGGCTGGGAGGAGATCCCGGTCTGCGTGGCGTACGAGATCGACGGCAAGCGCGTCGAGGAACTTCCGTACTCCCAGACCGACTTCCACCACGCGAAGCCGGTCTACGAGACCCTGCCGGGCTGGTCGGAGGACATCACCAAGGCGAAGTCCTTCTCCGACCTCCCGAAGAACGCCCAGGCGTACGTCAGGGCGCTGGAGGACATGTCCGGCGCCCCGATCTCCGCGATCGGCGTGGGCCCGGGCCGCGACGAGACGATCGAGATCAACTCGTTCATCTGACAGCCGCGTTGAGTTTGTTCGAGGGGCGCCCACTCGGGCGCCCCTCTTTTTTCTCCTCGGCCCACCATGCCCATCCTTGACCTGGACATGGCCTGTTCCTGGTTCCCGGCAGGCCGGGACGCGGCGACTATCTACGCGTGTAGTGCCCAAAGTCCCCGCACCGCTCGCGCAGTTGCTCCCGTCAGCCAAGTTTCAGCCAGTCCCAGGAGACACGTATGCCCGTCAATCCCATGAACCGCCGGGAGTTCGTGAAGAAGTCGGCCGTCACCGGGGCGGCCGTCACCGTCGCGGGGTCGGTCGCCGCGACCCCGGCCCAGGCCTCGGACCGCAAGCCCGAAAAGGCGCCCCGTACCTGGTCGTTCTCGATCCTGGGCACCACCGACCTGCACAGCCACGTCTTCGACTGGGACTACTACACGAACGCGGCGTACAAGGACAGGGCGGGCAACTCGGTCGGCGTCGCCCGCGTCGCCACGCTCATCAAGCAGCAGCGCGCGGCCAAGGGCGAAGAGCACGTCCTGCTCGTCGACGCCGGCGACATCATCCAGGGCACCTCGCTGGCGTACTACTACGCCCGCGTCGACCCCATCGTCGGCACCAACGGCAAGCGCGGCTCCAAGCACCCCATGGCCGTCGCCATGAACGCCATGCGCTACGACGCCGCCGCGCTCGGCAACCACGAGTTCAACTACGGCATCGAGACCCTGCGCAAGTTCGAGAAGCAGTGCCACTTCCCGCTGCTCGGCGCGAACGCCCTCGACGCCAAGACCCTGCGCCCCGCCTTCCAGCCGTACACCGTGAAGCGCATCTGCGTCCCCGGCGCCCCGGACATCAAGGTCGGCATCCTCGGCCTCACCAACCCCGGGATCGCCCTCTGGGACAAGGACAACGTCGCCGGGAAGATGGCGTTCACCGGGCTGGTCGAGCAGGCGAAGAAGTACGTCCCGCGGATGCGCGCCCTCGGCTGCGACGTCGTGTTCCTCACCGACCACTCGGGCCTGGACGGCAGTTCGTCGTACGGCAGTGAGCTCCCCTACGTCGAGAACGCCTCGAACCTCGTCGCCCAGCAGGTCCCCGGCATCGACGCGATCCTCGTCGGTCACACGCACACCGAGGTCTCGTCGTACACGGTGAAGAACGAGGAGACCGGCAAGGACGTCATCCTCTCCGAGCCGTACTGCTGGGGCATGCGCCTGACCGTCTTCGACTTCGAGCTCGAACTCGTCCACGGCCAGTGGAAGGTCACCAGCACCAAGGCGCAGACCCTCAACAGCAACGCGGTCGCGGAGGACCCGGAGATCACCGAGCTCCTCAAGGCCGACCACGACCTGGTCGTGAAGTACGTCAACACGCCGGTGGGCACGTGTACCGCGGACCTCTCCGCGGCCGAGGCCTGCTGGAAGGACGTCCCGGTCATGGACTTCATCCACCAGGTCCAGATGGCGTCGGTGGCCTCCGGCCTGTCCACGGCCGACGCGGCCCTCCCGCTCATCTCGGTCGCCGCGCCCTTCAGCCGCACCGCCGACATCCCGGCGGGCAGCGTCACCATCCGCGACGTCGCCGGGCTCTACATCTACGACAACACCCTGTACGGCAAGAAGCTCACCGGCGCCCAGCTCAAGGACTACCTGGAGTACGCGGCGAAGTACTACCACCAGGTCGCGTCCGGCACGAAGGTGGACACCGCCACCGTCACCAACGCCAACAACTTCTGGGACTACATGTACGACACCGCCGCCGGCGTCGAGTACGACATCGACATCGCGCAGGCCGAGGGCTCCCGCATCAAGAACCTCACCTACAAGGGCGCGGCGATCGCCGACGACCAGGTCTTCGTCGTCGCCGTGAACAACTACCGCGCCAACGGCGGCAGCGGCTACCCGCACATCGCCGCCGCCGACATCGCCTACAGCTCCACCAACGAGATCCGCCAGCTGATGATCGACTACGTCACGTCCAAGGGCACCCTGAACCCGGCCGACTTCGCGGTCACCAACTGGAAGCTCACGCAGGACGGCACGCCGGTGTTCTGACCCGGTAGGGAAGCCGCGCCCCGCATCCCGGCGGGGCGCGGCTTCCCTGCTGTCAAGCCTTTTCGGCGCCCTCGTCGTCCGCTTCCGGCTTTTTTGCTTGAGGCGCATGGAATCCGCTGGTGTCGAGGGTGCAGTCGAACGGGTCGGGGATATGGAGCTCCTCACCGAACGGCTTGGGGAAGCTGCCCTCGTAACCCTTGGCGGTAGGTGCCCAAAAGACCGTCGCCTGTTCCTCCTGCATGTCGAGGACCAGGTACACGGGGACGCCCGCCCTGCCGTAGGCCGCGACCTTGTCGGCCAGGTCGTCCTCGCGGGTGGAGGGGGAGGCCAGCTCGGCGACGAAGGAGAGGGCTTCGCCGTCCAGGCGGTTGCTCGTTGTGTCCAGCGCCCGCTCATGTGCGGCATGGATATCCGGGCCGTAGGCACGCTCGACCCCAGGGAAGACGAAAAGCATGGGTGCCTGGCTGATGAGGTGGTCTTCGGGCAGGTGTGGTTGAAGCTGCCTGCACACCAGATTCATGACGCGAACGTAGTACCCCTTCGACCACGGCGACTCGACGATGTTCCCCCTGATGATCTCGGCCTTGTAGCCGTCCGGTACGCGCAGCTCGTCGAGGGTGTCCAGCAGGGCCTCGAATTCAAGGGCACCCCAGACCCCGCCGACTTCGCGGTCACCAACTGGAAGCTGACGCAGGACGGCACGGCCGTCTTTCACACGCGCTCGTGACTCAGCCCGTCGGCCCCTCCTGGTGTGGGGCCGGCGGGTTCTTGGTGCCGCAGCTGGTGCAGGCCGGGGGCGAACTCAGGCACGAGTGCAGGGCTGAGCACAGTTGGGTGTCGAGGCGTGTCCGCTCGGCGGGGCCCGGGGATGCGGGCGGGATGAGCGCGAACGGAGTCGCGATGGTCAACAGGGCGTCGGCCATGATCTCCAGGTCGCCGCCCGAGTGCAGGGTGTAGAGGCGCCCACGCAGCCAATGGAGGGCCCGCAGGTGCAGCGGTGTGGCGGACCCCGCCAGAGCGGCGAGGCAGAGGTCGGGGCTGGTGCGGGCGGTTGCCTCGGTCACGGGGTGCTCGCGGAGCAGCCGGGCGGCGCGCACGATCTGCGCGATCACGTGGCAGGACGGCGGCGTCGGGCCGTCCCCCGTGCCCGTGGCTTCCGTGTCAGCCGCCACACTCAGGATGCGGTTCAGTTCCGCCGCGCAGGCGTCTCGGAACAGGTTCTCGGGCTTCGGCCAGTTCCGGTAGAGGAACTGACGGTTGGTCAAGGCCAGGCGCGCGATCTGCGCGATCGGTGGCTGACGCGCACCATGCTCGGCCATCGTGTCCAGCACCGCTCGGTAGACGGCGCCCATCCCTGGCGGGGCGTGACTGCTCATGAGAGCAGCTTGCCGTGCTCCCGGCGGGCCGGGGCCGATTCGTCGGACGGCCACCCGCAGGTGGTGTGGATTCAGAATGTGACAGGTGGGGGTGGGAGTGTCACATTCAGTGGGGCCACATGAGGAAGGCGGACCAAGCCGGGGCGCCCACCGCGAGGGACGGCAGCTCCGGGTTCTTGGAGTCGCGAACGTGGATGGTCTCCCGCTTTTCGTAGGCGACCTCAAGGCATTCACCGCCGCTGTCATTGCTGTAGCTCGACTTGAACCACTGCAAGGTGCTGGTCATCGCTACTCTTCTCCTGCCAACCGCTCGATGAGGCTCAGCGAGTCGTCGGGGCTCAGAGCCTGTGTGCGGATCTTCGCATAGCGGTGCGAGAGTTGGGCGACCTTGCCGGGATTGCTGACAAGGTGGCTCTCGTCCTCGATCTCCATGTAGACCATGTGGTGGTGCTCTTCGGTCTCCACCAGAGTCATGTCTCCGCGGGCGCCCGCGTGAGTACCGCGCAAGCCACGGTCCAGTGGCATCACCTGGATGCTGACGTTGTCCCGCTGCGCGTCCTCGACGAGGGAGTGCAGCTGCCCGCGCAGGATCTCCCGGTTTCCGAACGGCCTTCGTAGCACCGTCTCGTCGAGGATCATCTCGATCATCGCGGTCGGGTCGCGCGCGAAGAGCTTCTTGCGTGCCATGCGCGCCTCGACCAGCTCGTTCACCTTGGTATCGGTGAGCTTCGGATAGCCGCCGCCGATCAGCGCCCGTGCGTAATCCTCGGTCTGAAAAAGACCGTTGACGACGTACGTCACGTACGACGACAACGTCACCGCCCGCGCCTCCATCAACGAGAAGTCCTTGAACTGCGGCGGATACTTGTCCAACAGAACGAACGTGCGGGCCTTCTCGAAGACCCCGAGCCCGCCACCGATCGTCTCCTCCAGCTTGACGAGCATCTGGTCGCTCGCGGGCTGCGCACACGTTTCCATGGCGCTGACCGCCGAACCGGTGTAGCCGATTTTCTTGCCCAACTGCTCCTGAGACAAACGCTGTTGCTCGCGCAGGGCTCTCGCCAGGGCGGCAACGAGCTGAGCCGTCCCACCCGCCTCGACCTTGTTCTCCGCCCGCGCCATCACGGTCACCTCCGAACTCAACTGATCTCAACCGGTCTCAACACCACGCCACCCATCCCCGACCGTGATCGACCGGCGACGCAGAGTCATGGAAAACGCTAACGCGGCCTGCGAGAACTGTCCCCATGGATACACAAAGTCACGAAACAAACATCCACGAACCCCCATTCATCCCTGACTGGATCCCCATCACCGGCATCCAACTCCGCAAGGCAGGCGTCCAGTTCGACGCCGTACGCGTGGACGGCGACACCGGTCGCCAAGTGGCCGACGCCCTCGCGAAGATGACGGGTGGTGACCCGGGGCCGGTCGTCGAGGAGGCGAACGGATGCCGAGCCGTGTACTTCCTGGTCCCCGCCGGCAGCACCTCGCACCGCACATGGCCCGACGGGGTCACCAGACTCACCGCGGGCCCGCAGCGCGTGTCGTACGTCCCCGTCCCGGCCCTGGATGGCCAGACCTGGCCCCTGAGCTGGCGCTACCGCCCCGGCGCGGACGGCCGCTTCGTCCACACCCTGCTCCTGCGCTCCGCGCTTCACTCCCAGGGGTGAAGAACGCGAACGTCTGCCAGGGAAAAGGGAGTTCGGCTTGCGTCGGTCGCTCTGAGTGCCCATAGAGTCACGCCAACGAAACGCCCCCGCGGTGCGCCAACACCCGGGGGCTCGACACCAGGAGAAAGCCCTCCCGATGCGTATTCATCGTACGGCGCCCACGCACGCTTTTTCAGTCTTCAGTGACGCCCTCGTCCGCGACCGGAGCATCTCCTGGTGCGCCGTAGGCGTACTGACATACCTCCTGAGACTCTCGAACCGCGCCCGCGCCACCATCCGCACGCATGCCGAGCAGCGCAAGGAGGGGCGGGCGCGGATCGCGGATGCCCTGCGCGAGCTGGAGGAATCCCGGCAGCTGCGACGGGTGGTTCGCCGGGACGGGGGGGGTAGGTCAACTCCTCACCGTGTACGAGGCGTTCGACACTCTGTACGGCATCGAGCCCCTCGCGGGTGAACCTCAAAAAGTCGAGAACCTGGCTGAATCGGCAGCCGCCGCTCCGGTCACGACCGTCGAGATCCGCACCGTTGACTTCCGTAAGTCCGGCGCATCCGCCTACCGGGAAGCCGCCCGGCGTGGCGGCGCACTGGCCCGCGTGCTGCTGAGCGGGCGGCCGAAGCCGGCGTAGGGCCCGAGGAGACTCCCGGTGTGCAACCGCGCGGCCGGGTCCCCGAGAGAAACCAAGAGAAACGGACCACCGATGACCGTCGCACTCGCACGCCCGGAGGCGGTATACCGGCGGTATACTGCCCCTATGGCTGACACCACGATCAAGGTCGACCCCGCTGTCCGGGACCGCCTCCTGGAGCTGGCTCGGGAGCGCGGCATCACTATGCGCGACCTCGTGGCCGAGCTGGCCGGGGCCACGCCCACCAAGGAAGAGCTGCGGAAGCGGTACGAGGAGACCAGGGCGTACGTCGAGGAGCACTTCCTTGGCAGGCCGTACACGGAGGAGGACGAGAAGGCCGGCGAGAAACTGTGGGCCGACCTCGAGGCCGGGCGCATCGGAGAGGTCCAGTGACGGAGAGGGACCACTACCCGCTGCCGCGTGCCGTCATCCTCGACGACACGGCCGCGCTCGCGCTCGGCGCGGGGAACAGCATGGCCTCCCGGCTCGTCGTCGAGGCCGAGAAGGACCCGGCCCTGCGGGTCTACGTCCCGGCACTCAGCCTGGCCGCCGCCGAGCGCGAGCGGGCGGGAGTGGCCGAACACCTCGGCGCGCTGCCGTCCGTCAACATCGAGGGTCTTGACTTCGCGGCGGCGGCCGCCGTGGGCAAGCGCCTGAGGACCGCTGCCTCCGGGGGCGAGGAACAGAGCGACAAGGGTGAGCCGGACTGGAGCGGTGCCCATGTGCTGCACATGGCTCTGCCCACTGTCGACTGGCCTCGCGGTCGCCCTGTTCTGACCAGGACACCCACCCGGTACCGGGGTACGGGTATCCGCACGATCCGCATCGTCGAGTAGGGCCGACGGCGCGACGGCGCCCCCGGTGACGCTTCGGCCGACCCGGGGCGCCGCCCACGCCATGCCCATCCGCGACGACGATCTACGGCGAACGGACGGGCGGCGGCGGTGGCTTTCGTGCCGGCCGGCCGGCCGTCCGGCGCGGTAGAGCGGCCGGGCTAGCTGAAGATGATCATCGAGCCCTGGGCGAGACTCCGGGTCGCCGCCGCGTGCAGGCCCAGCCACACGTGCCGTTCGCGGGCGAACGGGCTCGCGTCGTACGGGGCGGGCGCGGCCGGTTCCTCCAGCTCCGTCGGGGCCATGGGCGGCTGCGGCGCGGCCGGCGGGTTGGCCGGGTCGATGCCGATCGACGGGGCCACGAATTCGAGTTCGCGCAGCAAGGCCTGCGAGGAACCCAGGGGGCCGCCGCCGGCGAGGAGTTCGTCGTTGGCGAGCGGGTGCGGGAAGTCGACCGGGACGTACGCGCCCGCGTGGTCGTAGTGCCACACGAGGTGCGACTGCTGGGCGTTCGTCGAGAACATCTCCAGCAACTGCTCGTAGTCGCCGCCCAGTTCGTCCACCGGGGTCACCGCGAGGCCGCACATCTGGAGCAGATACGCCCGGCGCAGGAAGTGCAGCGCGTCGTAGTCGAAGCCCGCGACCGGGGCCACATCGCCGGACAGCCCCGGCATGTACGCGTACACCGGGACCGGCGGGAGCCCGGCCTCGCCCAGCACCTTGTCGTAGAGCGCCAGTTCCTCGGCGAAGGGGTTGTCGGGGGTGTGGCACAACACGTCGACAAGCGGGACCAGCCACAGGTCACAGGCCAACAGACGGCTCCTCTAGCTCCTGGGGAAGCATGGTGGTCGGGGAGTGGCTCCCGGGGGGAGCACGGTGGTCGGGAAGCGTAGGTCAGGGAAGCGTAATGGGTGGGGCCCGTCCTCAGCGCCCCTCGTGCAGATCCCATACCCACACCCCGTGCACCCACTGACCGGAGTGGCCCACCAGCTTGTCCACGGTCTCCCGCAGCTTGTCCTGGTTGTCCTGCGGAACCAGCACCAGCGCGCCCGCCTTCCAGTACGCGAAGTCGATCCGGGCCTGCGCCTGCCAGTTCTTGCCGATCACGGGTACGACGCCCGTATACCGTACGTCGCGCAGCATGTCGGAGGTGTAGCGGGGCGAGGCGCCGTAGATGCCGATGTGGTCCTCGCCGTACGGGCCGTTGTAGTAGCCGCCGGGCAGTGCGAAGCCGAGGTGCGCGGCGGTCTGCCAGTGCAGCGCCTCCGCCTCACCCGGGTCCGGCAGCGGCACCGGCACCAGGGACTCGCCCTTGCCGACATACGTCTTCCAGGTCCCGTCGGTGAAGAACGCGGGCACCGGCACCCGGTCCACCGTCTTCAGCGGCGCGGGCACGAGGGGAAGCAGCGCGGCGGCCACGGCCAGCGCGCCGAAGTACTGCGTGGCGGCACTGCGCGACCGCAGCAGCGCCTCGATCGCCAGGGCCACCAGGATGCCCAGCGCGGGCGCGCAGACCATCGCGACCCGCCCCTCGATGACGGACTCGAAGAGCGGCTTGTCGGACACCAGCGCCCAGGGCCCCGGCAGCACGGTGCTGGTCATCGGAAGCCGGAACTTCGGCCCGAGGGAGAGGAAGGCCGCGGCGATCGCGGTGAACGCGAGCGCCTTCACGACGGCCCGCTCCCACAGCCGTATGACGACCGCGAAGGCGAACGCGACCAGCGGCCACCCGTAGAAGGCGTTCTGTTCGGTGGGGTTGAGGGAGAGCGCGTTCGCGTTCGCAGCGTTCCCGGCGATGAGCGAGCGCTCGGCGAAGGAGAGGAGAGCGAGGGGACTGTTGCCCGCGTTGTCGCCGTGCAGCACGCTCTTGTAGCTCTGCGGCCCGGCGAACTGCCAGTAGAGGGGGAAGGCGACGAACGGCAGGCACACCGCGCCGGCGATCGCGATCCCCCTGAGGAGGGGACGCCAGGAGGCCTTGGCCATGTCCCGGCGCACGAGCCCGTACCCGACCGCGAAGAGCACCATCCCGATCGACGCGAGCAGCAGGGGCTCCTCGCCGAGGAAGATCTGGTACGTCACCATCAGCCCGAGCACGATCCCGTTCCGCACGACCCGCGCGCCGGTGCACAGGCGCAGTGCACGGTCGAGGATGAGCGGGACCATGAACAGGACCATGAAGTTCGGGTGCGCGTTGGCGTGGCTGACCATCGGGGGAGCGAAGGCGGCCAGCGCGGCCCCGACGAAGGCCGCGCCCCGGTGCCGTACGACCCGCTTGGCGATCAGCCAGTACCAGGCGGCGCCGGTCGCGGCCAGCCCCAGCGTCATGACGAGACTCAGGGCGATCGCGGGGCCGAAGGCCAGGGTGATGGGCGCGAAGGGGACGGACAGGCCCAGCATGACCGTGTTGGCCATGAGGTTCACGCCGTCCGGGAAGCCCTGGAGGGTGCTGAAGAGCGGGTTGTGGAGATGGCGGACGCTGTCCGCCGTGACCGCGAAGAACCACTCCCACTGGTTCTGGTCCTGCAGCGAGTCCGGGAGGTAGCGGCCGTTCGGGTCCGCCCAGCGGCCGGAGTAGAGGACGACCGCCATGAGGAGGAAGAGGGCGGCGGCGAGGAGGTCGGCGGGCCGGACGGAGCGGGCCTTGAGGAGGGTCAGTTCGGCGAGGACGCGGCCGTAGTCGAGGGGCCGTACCTTCGAGCCGGGCTGATGGGACCAGCGGACCGGAACCTCGGCGACGGGCCACCCGGCCCGCCGGAAGTGCTGCAGCACCTCGACGTCGATCCCCCACCCGTTGAGCCGCGCCGCACCGAACGCCTCCCGCGCCCGGTCCCCGTCGAAGAGTTTGAACCCGCACTGGGTGTCGCGTATGCCGGGCACCGCGACCCGCCGTATGAGGAAGTTGCCCGCGCGGCCGAGGAATTCCCGCAGCCGGTGCTGACGTGTCTCTATGGTCGCGCCGGGTGTCGCACGGGACCCGATCGCGGCCGAGTGCCCCTCCGCGAGCGCCTTGTCGAGCAGCTCCAGCTCGTCGATCGGCGCGGCGAGATCGGCGTCCGTGACCAGGATGCGACTGCCGTACGAGGTGAGCACGCCCAGGCGCAGGGCGTGGCCCTTGCCGCGGTTGCGGGGGCTGGTGACGAGGTGGACGCGGGGCTCACGGGCGGTGACGGCGCTGACGACGTCCCGCGTCCCGTCCGTGGACCCGTCGTCCACGACGATGACTTGCCACTCACCGAAGCGGCTCTCGTTCTCGCGCAGGTGCGTGACGATGGCGTCGAGGGAGGGGGCGAGTCGTCGCTCTTCGTTGTAGGCGGGAACGACGACCGTGAGATCGATGGCAAGGGCCGACATGCCCTCTATGACGTCCGCGGGGAGCGTCGCGCTCATCCGGTGGCCAGGCGCTCGATGAGCGCGAGGGAGTGCGCGTTGTACGCGGCGACGATCGCGTGCGCCGCGTACGGGTCGCGGCGGGCCAGCGCGTCCACGAGCTCCGTGTGCCCCGCCCACAGGTGGCCCTTCAGATCCTCCACCCGGCGCAGGTGCTGCACCGTGCACACCCACGACTGGACGCGCAGGCGGTGCAGGAAGTCGGCGAGGTAGGGGTTGCCGAAGAGGGTGCTCAGCTCGCGCCAGAAGCGGAGGTCGTAGCCGATGAGGATGTTCAGGTCGCCGGCGGTGGCGGCGCGCTGGGCCTCCTCGCCGCGGCGGCGGACGCCGGCGAGAGCGGCGAGGGTGCGCGGTTCGTCGGCCTGTGCCATGCCACCGGCGGTGAGACTGCGGAACATCCCGTCGGTGACGAGACTCCTGGCCTCGATCATGCTGCGGTAGTCGTCCGTCGAGTACTTGTGCACGCGGAAGCCGCGGTGCTGGTCCGCCTCCAGGAGGCCCTGGGCCGACAGGTCGACCAGGGCCTCACGGACCGGGGTCGCGGAGACGCCGTACTGCTCGGCGATCTCCTTCACCGTGAACTCCTGCCCCGGCTGGAGCCGGCCGGCCAGCACCTCGTCGCGGAGCGCGTCCGCGATCTGCTGCCGCAGGGTGCTGCGGGTTACGGCGCCATTGCCGCCGGTGCCGGGCATGGTGTCTCGCTTCCCCATCGCGTACGGGCGCACGTCGCAGGCGTGCGCTTGTGCTTCTTCTATGAGCACGTCACCTTACGCGTTGGGGTTCCCAAACCCTTTTCCTCGCCCCCGCCGCCCCCTTCGGGGGCGCGGGGAACCAGGGGCGGAGACTCCCGCGGTGTCACACAGTGTGCTCGTCCGCCACCGACAGCGCCTCGTCCAGGGCCGCGAGGCCCTCCTTGGCCTCGGCCTCGCTGATGTTGCACGGCGGCACGACATGGGTGCGGTTCATGTTGATGAACGGCCACAGCCCCCGCGACTTGGCGGCGGCGCCGAACGCGGCCATCGGCGCGTTGGCCTCACCGGCGGCGTTGTACGGCACCAGCGGCTCCCGAGTCTCCTGGTCCCTGACCAGCTCCAGCGCCCAGAAGACTCCCGTACCGCGCACCTCACCGACACTGGGATGCCGGGAGGCGAGCTCCCGCAGCCCGGGTCCGAGCACCGTCTCCCCGATCCGCGCGGCCTGCTCGACGATGCCCTCCTCCTCCATCACGTTGATGGTGGCGACGGCGGCGGCACAGGCCAGCGGATGCCCGGAGTACGTGAGCCCCCCGGGGTAGGGCCGCCGGGCGAAGGTCTCCGCGATCGCCGCGGAGATGGCGACGCCGCCCAGCGGGACGTACCCCGAGTTCACGCCCTTCGCGAAGGTCATCAGGTCCGGCGTCACGTCGTAGTGGTCCGCCGCGAACCACTTTCCCGTACGCCCGAACCCCGCCATGACCTCGTCCAGGATGAAGACGATCCCGTACTGGTCGCAGAGCGCCCGCACCCCGGCGAGATAGCCCGGAGGCGGCGTCATGATGCCCGCCGTCCCCGGAATCGTCTCCAGGATGATGGCCGCGACGGTCCCCGGCCCCTCGAAGACGATCGTGTCCTCCAGGTGCTGCAGCGCTCGCTCGCACTCCTGCTGCTCACTGTCGGAGTGGAAGGGGGAGCGGTACAGGAACGGCGCCCAGAAGTGGACGACACCCGCCGCACCGCTGTCGTTCGGCCAGCGCCGCGGGTCACCGGTGAGGTTGATCGCGGTGGAAGTGGCACCGTGGTACGAGCGGTACGTGGAGAGCACCTTCGGGCGGCCGGTGTGCAAGCGGGCCATGCGCGTGGCGTTCTCCACGGCCTCCGCGCCACCGTTGGTGAAGAAGATCTTGTCCAGGTCGCCCGGGGTCCGCTCGGCGATCAGCCGCGCCGCCTCCGAACGCGCCTCCACGGCGAACGCGGGCGCGAACGTGGACAGCGTCGCGGCCTGCTCCTGGATCGCGGCGACGACCTTCGGGTGCTGGTAGCCGATGTTGGTGAAGACGAGCCCGCTGGTGAAGTCCAGATACCGCTTGCCTTCGTAGTCCCAGAAGTACGACCCCTCCGCGCCGGCGACGGCGAGCGGGTCGATGAGCTCCTGCGCGGACCAGGAGTGGAACACGTGCGCACGGTCCGCGGCCTTCACGGCGGCGCCGGCCTGGGGGTTGGGCTGAGGGGTCATGCGCCGAAGCGTAAATGTCCACGGAGGGGACGCGATATCGGCGTCCTGTCTGTGCTCGGGGCCTTTCCACGACAGTCTGTCGGGCTTGGCCACGACGAGCAGGATATGGACAGCGCGGCCGGCGCGCTGACACAAGCACCGCCGCGCCGAACCGCTCTCCCCGACCGCAGCCGGCCACGCCGCCGTCGCCGCGACGGACGTCACGAACACGGCAGACGCTGTTACGGAACCGTAGAGACCGCCTCACCCACCTCCCCGTACGCCCGCACTATCCTCAGGCTGTTGCCACACGTACGGGGGAAGGCGGCGCGACGATGGAGAAGCTGGGGGCCGGGGATCCGCAGCGGATCGGGGTGTACCGACTGCTCGCACGGCTCGGCGCCGGCGGCATGGGGCACGTCTATCTGGCCCGCTCCGACCGGGGCCGTACCGTCGCCGTCAAGCTGGTGCGCAAGGAACTCGCCGCGCAGGAGGAGTTCAGGGCACGCTTCCGGCAGGAGGTGCAGGCCGCGCGCAGGGTCGGCGGGCACTGGACCGCACCCGTGCTCGACGCGGACACGGACGCCGCCATTCCGTGGGTGGCCACCGGTTACGTCGCCGGACCGTCCCTCCAGACCGTCGTGGGCCACGACCACGGTGCGCTCCCGGAACGGTCCGTCCGTATCCTCGCGGCCGGCCTCGCCCACGCCCTCAAGGACATCCACGCCGCCGGGCTCATCCACCGCGACCTCAAGCCCTCCAACGTGCTCGTGACGATCGACGGCCCGCGCGTCATCGACTTCGGGATCGCGCGCGCCCTGGAGACCGTCACCGACGGCGGTCTCACCCGCACCGGCGCACTCGTCGGCTCGCCCGGATTCATGGCCCCCGAACAGGTCCGCGGCGACCGCGTCACGCCCGCGTGTGACGTCTTCTGTCTGGGCTCGGTCCTCTCGTACGCCGCCACGGGCGCCCTGCCGTTCGGGGCGGCGGGCAGCGGGGTGCACGCGATGATGTTCCGCATCGCGCAGGAGGATCCGAACCTGGAGGGCGTACCGGAGGGCCTCGCCGACCTCGTACGGCGCTGTCTGCGCAAGGACCCCGCCGCCCGTCCCAGCCTCGACGAGATCCTGGAGCGCACCGGCGCGGAGGACACCGTCGCGGACGGGCGCTCCCGCGACCCGTGGCTGCCGAGCGCGCTGGTGGCCCAACTGGGCCGGCACGCGGTGCGGTTGCTGGACACGGAGAACCCGGACGAGCCCTCTGCCGTACTCCCGCCCGCCACCCCGGCCTCAGCCCCGGACCTTTCCGGGCCCCCCTCCCCGGCCTGGTCCGCGCCCGTCCTGCCGTCCGTCCCCGAGGTCTCCCCGGAACACGCCCCCACCCCGCCCCCGCCGGGAGAGCCGGCCTCCCCGGACCACCTCCCCACGATGATCGGGGGCGTCGGCCAGGCACCCCCGCCGGCCGCACCGCCCGCCGCGCACCCCGCGTACGGCTACCCCCAGCAGCACCCCAGCCCCGCGGGCCCGCCGCCCGCGTACGGCTATCCGCAGCACAGCGGCTGGGGCGCTCCGGGGCCGTACGGTTCGACGCCGCCGTACGAACCGGGGGTGCCCACACCGCCGTACGGTCCCGCGGGCGCCCCCGAACCCGAGCCGCCGCGCAGAAGCGGCCGCTCCACCGCCGCGCTGGTCGTCGTGGCGCTGGTCGTCGCGCTCGGCGCGGGCGGTTCCGTCTACGCGCTGATGCAGGGCGGCGGCGGCAAGGGCACCGACGACGCGAAGGCGTCCTCGACCGCCAGTGCGCCCACGACGCGGGGCCCGACGACATCCGACCCGTCCCCGTCCTCCTCGTCCTCCGCTTCCGATTCATCCTCCCCGCAGGCGTCCCCGAGCGGCACGGTCCCGGAGGCGTTCCTCGGCACCTGGGACGCCTCCATCGACAACGCGACGGGCCACAACACCCGCCAACTGACCATCCAGCAGGGCAAGGTGGGCGACGCGGTCCTCTCCCTCGTCGCGGACGGGCCGGCCGGCAGCGGCACGTACCACTGTGTCTTCCGGGCCAAGCTGACCGCCGCCCCCGGCGCCGACGGCCCCCTGGAGATCGGCCCCTCCGACGTCAGCAGCGGCGAACCGGCCTCCTCCTGCACCCCGGGCGCCGCCTCCGAGGTCACTCTCCAGTCCGACGGGCGGCTGCGCCGGGTGAACACGGACTCGGGCGAGGCGCTGACGTACACGAAGACCGGCTGACGCCGGGCCTGAAAATCTGCGGCACCGGCTGACCGGCCACCCCGGGTCCGGGGCGGAACCCCAGGTTCAGGATGGATGGGACGGGAACGCTACCTCGGCTCCGGCGGGCGCTGCCGGGGCATGTTCGGCCGCGTCCCCGGCGGTAACGGCAACCGCCCGTGCGAGTTGCCCTCCGGCCGGGGCGACCCGGCCGGCGACGACTGGATCCCCAGCGGCGCCGGCCCCGTCCGGAACTCCACCATCCAGTCCACGGTCTCGGCCCGCACCAACTCCGTCACGTCCTCGGAGAACCTCCGCAACACCCCAAGACACCGCTCCGCCGCCTCACCGGCGGTCCCCTCCGTCGGCCCCAACACCTCCCGCGCGCTCTCCGACGCCCAGTCGAACTGCAACACCTGAAGCCGCCGCTGCACGGCCTGCGCGGTCGCCACGTCCCTTATCCACCCGGAGGTCACCCCGAAGAACCGGTCCCCGGCCACACACGCGACCCCGAGCAGCAGCGCGAGGTACCCCCAGGGGGCGACCCCGCCGACCACCCCGGTGAGGTCCAGCAGGGGAAGCGCGGCCCCGGCCACCGCACCCGCCGCCGCCCCACCCCGCAGCACCCGTGCCCCCCACCGCTTCCCCACCCGGTCCGCGAGATACCAGGACGCCGTGTCGAGCGCCCCCCGCTCCACCCACCGGTACAGCTCATGGAGCCGTTCCGCGGGCTCCCCCCAGTCCCCGAGCGGAAACGGCCGACCGGTCAGATCACCCGGCCGGGGTCCCGCGGCCCCGTCGTCCCGCCCGTCCTGGGGCGGCCCCTCGGGCTGCATCTCCGGCTGGCTCACCCGGCACTCCCTACTGGCGAAGGACGAAGAAGAATGACGAAGGAAGAAGAAGGATGACGAAGAACAACAAAGACTGGCAAAGAACGACGACGGATGGTGACGAGCTACTGACACGGTGACGCTGTGTGAGATCTCGTGACACGTGGTACCGAAGTGCCGCCCCCTTCCTACCGCCCAATGGGTGGCGATGGCCCGGGTTTCGCCGGTTTTCCGCCCAGAAGAGGGTCTTGATCAGGTATAGGCTTGCAGGTCATCTCACTCGAAAGAGTGCTTGGGCGACGGCCCACCCGACCACGTAGGCTCGTGCTGAACGGGAAAACCCGTCCAGACAGCCGTACGAACCAGGAGCTGATCGTGATTCCCGGTGGTGGCCAGCCCAACATGCAGCAGCTGCTCCAGCAGGCCCAGAAGATGCAGCAGGATCTCGCCAACGCGCAGGAGGAACTCGCGCGCACCGAGGTGGAAGGCCAGGCGGGCGGCGGTCTGGTGAAGGCCACGGTGACGGGTTCCGGCGAGCTGCGCGCCCTGGTCATCGACCCCAAGGCCGTGGACCCCGAGGACACCGAGACCCTCGCCGATCTGGTCGTCGCGGCGGTCCAGGCGGCGAACGAGAACGCGCAGGCGCTCCAGCAGCAGAAGCTCGGCCCGCTCGCCCAGGGCCTCGGTGGCGGCAGCGGCATCCCCGGCCTGCCTTTCTAAGACCGGCGGCGGCCAACTACCGTACGTACTGAAAGATTCCAGGAAGGGCGGCAGTCCGTGTACGAAGGCGTGGTCCAGGACCTCATCGACGAGTTGGGGCGGCTGCCCGGCGTCGGTCCCAAGAGCGCGCAGCGGATCGCCTTCCACATCCTGCAGGCCGAGCCGACGGACGTCCGTCGGCTCGCGCAGGCCCTCATGGAGGTCAAGGCGAAGGTCCGCTTCTGCGCGACCTGCGGCAACGTGGCGCAGGAGGAGCTGTGCAACATCTGCCGCGACCCGCGCCGGGATCTGACCGTCATCTGCGTGGTCGAGGAGCCGAAGGACGTCGTCGCGGTCGAGCGGACCCGTGAGTTCCGCGGGAAGTACCACGTGCTCGGCGGTGCGATCAGCCCGATCGAGGGCGTGGGCCCGGACGACCTCCGTATAAGGGAACTCCTCGCCCGTCTCGCCGACGGCACGGTCACGGAACTGATCCTCGCCACGGACCCGAACCTGGAAGGCGAGGCCACGGCCACGTACCTCGCCCGCATGATCAAGCCCATGGGCCTCAAGGTCACCCGCCTGGCCAGCGGCCTCCCGGTGGGTGGCGACCTGGAATACGCGGACGAGGTCACGCTCGGCCGCGCCTTCGAGGGGAGACGACTCCTAGATGTCTGACGCCACGCTGCACGCGACCAGCCAGGACCCCGACGACTTCGTGGTCCAGATCGCGGACCAGGTAGAGAGCTTCCTGGTCGCCGTCACCGAGGTGGCCAAGGGTGACGAGCCGGACTCGGCCGTGCCCTTCCTCCTCCTGGAGGTCTCCCAGCTGCTGCTGGCCGGCGGCCGCCTCGGCGCGCACGAGGACATCGTCCCCGACGAGCGCTACGAGCCGGACCTCGGCCCGGAGCCGGACGTCGACGAGCTGCGCGAGCGCCTGGCGACCATGCTGGACCCGGTCGACGTCTACTCCGAGATGTTCGACCCGTACGAGCCGCGCAAGGCCCCGGTGGCCTGCCGCATCTCGGACGACCTCGCGGATGTCATCACCGACCTGCGTCACGGCATGGCCCACTACCGCGCGGGCCGCACCACCGAGGCCCTGTGGTGGTGGCAGTTCTCGTACTTCTCGAACTGGGGCTCCACCGCCTCGGCCGCCCTGCGCGCCCTCCAGTCCGTGGTCGCGCACGTCCGTCTGAACCAGCCCCTGGACGACCTCAACGGCCTCGACACCGACCAGGACCTCGGCGAGGAAGTCCTCGCGGAGGAGGCGGGCAGGGTGATGGTGGAGGAGATCGCGGGGCCGCTGGGGCTTCCGAGGGCCAAGTGAGGGTCAAGTAGCGGCAGCCCGCCGCGGCCGGATCGACGGGCATGGCGCGGAAGTCGGCCTCCGCGCCGTGCCGTCCGGGCCTCTTTCAGCGCCGTGCCGCCCGGGTCTCCTTCAGCGCCGTGCCGCCCGGGCCGCACTCAGCTCCGCGCGCGCTCCACACGCTCCGGCCATGCGGCGATGCCCCCGGCGATACCCGCACCGAGGAGAACGAGCGCGATGGTCAGCGGGATCCACTGGCGGGTCGCCAGATCGAGGACGCCCTGGTCCAGGGCCCCCAAGGCCTGCGCCCGTTCCGGGTACCGCGGGTCATAGACGACGGTCGTCGCCACCCGGTTCTCGCTGTCCCGGGGGCCAGGGGGGACGTAGAGGGAGCCGTCGATCGCCTCTTCCGGCTCGCCGACGGGTTCGCCGGAGGAGTCGGTGAAGTCGAGCCACACCGAGGACGTGGCGCAGTGGATGTCCCGCCCGTTGGAGCAGACGGTGGACACGGACGCGCGCGCCGACGTGTGCCGCCCATGGTCACGCAGTGCGGCCAATTCCTCGTGACCGGCCTGGAGCCGGCGGATCTGGCTCGCCAGTAGCAGTACACCGGCCAACGCCACCGTGACCGCGGCCGCCACCGGCCACCATCGGCGCAGCTGCCCCTTCGCGCCCACCACCGGAATCCCTCCTCACGACCGTTGTCCCGGTCGGCACCGCAACCGGCAACCGGCAACCGGTACCCGTAACCGGCAACCGGCACCGTAACCGGCACCTCTCCGGTCGGTTCGGCGAGGGTGGTCACCACCCCCACAGCCCCTTCCCCAGAGTCGTCACCCCACCCGTCAGGGCCAGCACCAGCACCAGCGCCCGGGCCCGCCGCTCCGGTACCCGCCCCGCGAGCACCGACCCGATCGTGGCCCCCACCGCCATCCCCGTCACCACCAGCGCCCAGCGCGGCGGGCCGAGGTGCGGGAACCCGTTCGCGGCGACCGAGAAGGTGTTCACCACCACCCCGTAGAACTGCGCGTTCGGCACGAACTCCCGTACCGTCCACCCCGCGTTGAGGGCGTAGAGGGAAACCGGCGGTCCGCCCACCCCGGCCGCGGAGTTCATGAAGCCGCCCGCCGCCCCCGCGGCCACCGCGCCCCGGGTGCCGCGCAGGGCGGGCAGCCGGGTGCCCCGCATGACCACGACCACGGCCATCGTCACCAGCGCACCCATGAACACCAACAGCGCGGGCTGGGGCAGCCGTCGAGCCAGCCAACTGCCCGCCGGCACGGTGAGTGCCGCCGCCGCGCACAGCGGCACCATGGCGCGCGGCCGTACCCGCCGCCACCCGCTCGCCAGCCCCACGACGCTGATGGCACCGGCGGCGCAGTTCGCGAGGACGACACCCTCGGCCGGGCCGAGCAGCAGCACCAGCGCGGGGACGGCGACGAGCGCGAAGCCCATGCCCGTCAGCCACTGCACACAGGACCCCAGCAGCACGATGCCGCCCAGCATCAACTCGCCTGCCATCGCCACCCCTTGCTCTCCCGGCCCCCTTGTGTCGCCGTCACCACACCCTCGCACAGCGTGAGTTGGGCGGGAGTCGGATCAGCCCTGCACGTCCGCTGGACGGCCCCTAACCGGCGTGAAGAGAGGCTGGAGTCGCTCCCGCAGCAAGCGGAGCACCCCCACCGCACTGGAGCTCTCATGAAGCGCCAGATACGCAAGCGTGCCGCCGTCATCACCGCCTCCACCCTCGTCGTGGCCGGTGCCGTGGGCGTCGGGATCTTTCCTGGGCCGGCGCCGCGTGGCCGGTCCTCACCCACTCGACCGCGAAGCCGTAGCGCAGCAGTCCGCGCCGCAGGGACTCGGCGACCGGCTGATCGTCTTCCACCAGGAGTACGCGCACGGCCGAACCTCAGTGCTTGAGAGTTAAGTCACGGCGGGCTCGTGGGACACCTCATATGACCTCGTGTGACCTCGTGTGACACAGGGCACGTTTCGGAGTGACGGGGTACGAGCGCGGGCAGGTGCCGCTCCGAGCGGCCGGAGGAACCTCGCCGGCTTCGGTGGACCTGACGGTCCGGAGTGATCACGTCGTGAGCGGGACATCTCACGATGCGATACTTCGGAAGGGAAATCCGGCCGCTCGTTAGACTGAGCCGACCGCAGTTGTGCGGTGCAGAGACGGATTGAGCGAGGAGCGCACGTGGGCCTTGTCGTGCAGAAGTACGGAGGCTCCTCCGTAGCCGATGCCGAGGGCATCAAGCGCGTCGCCAAGCGAATCGTGGAAGCGAAGAAGAACGGCCACCAGGTGGTCGTGGTCGTTTCCGCGATGGGCGACACGACGGACGAGCTGATCGATCTCGCCGAGCAGGTATCTCCGATGCCCAGCGGACGAGAGTTCGACATGCTGCTGACCGCCGGAGAGCGGATCTCCATGGCCCTGCTGGCGATGGCGATCAAAAACCTGGGCCACAGCGCCCAGTCGTTCACCGGTAGCCAGGCAGGTGTCATCACCGACTCGGTCCACAACAAAGCGCGGATCATCGACGTCACGCCCGGCCGTATCCGTACGGCCCTCGACGAGGGCAACATCGCCATCGTCGCCGGGTTCCAGGGCGTCTCGCAGGACAAGAAGGACATCACCACGCTCGGGCGCGGCGGGTCCGACACCACGGCCGTCGCGCTCGCCGCGGCGCTGGACGCCGAGGTCTGCGAGATCTACACCGACGTGGACGGCGTGTTCACCGCCGACCCGCGGGTGGTGAAGAAGGCGAAGAAGATCGACTGGATCGCCTTCGAGGACATGCTGGAGCTCGCCGCCTCCGGCTCCAAGGTGCTGCTCCACCGCTGTGTGGAGTACGCCCGCCGCTACAACATCCCGATCCATGTGCGCTCGTCCTTCAGTGGACTCCAGGGCACCTGGGTCAGCAACGCGCCGATTCGGCAGACTCAGCAAGGGGACCAGAAGGTGGAGCAGGCCATCATCTCCGGTGTCGCTCACGACACCTCCGAGGCCAAGGTCACGGTCGTAGGCGTCCCGGACAAGCCGGGCGAGGCCGCCTCGATCTTCCGCGCCATCGCCGATGCCGAGATCAACATCGACATGGTCGTGCAGAACGTGTCCGCCGCCGCCACGGGCCTCACGGACATCTCCTTCACCCTCCCCAAGACCGAGGGCCGCAAGGCCATCGACGCCCTGGAGAAGGCGAAGGCCGTGATCGGCTTCGACTCGCTGCGCTACGACGACCAGATCGGCAAGATCTCGCTGGTCGGCGCGGGCATGAAGACCAACCCGGGTGTCACGGCCGGCTTCTTCGAGGCGCTGTCCGACGCGGGCGTGAACATCGAGCTGATCTCGACCTCCGAGATCCGTATCTCGGTCGTCACCCGCGCGGACGACGTGCCGGAGGCCGTGCGCGCCGTGCACACCGCGTTCGGACTCGACTCCGACAGCGACGAGGCCGTCGTCTACGGAGGCACTGGCCGCTGATGGCCGAACGCACCGGGCGACCGGCTGGAAACCCTGGAAACCCTGGAAACCGCCCTGGACGCCCTGGACGCCCTGGACGTCCGACGCTCGCGGTCGTGGGTGCGACCGGGGCCGTTGGCACGGTCATGCTCCAGATCCTGTCCCAGCACGCGGACATCTGGGGCGAGATCCGTCTGCTCGCCTCCCCGCGCTCGGCCGGCCGCAAGCTGGCCGTGCGCGGCGAGGAGGTCGAGGTGATGGCGCTCTGCGAGGCCGCCTTCGACGGGGTCGACGTCGCGATGTTCGACGTCCCCGACGAGGTGGCCGCGCAGTGGGCGCCGATCGCCGCGGCCAAGGGCGTGATCGTCGTCGACAACTCGGGCGCCTTCCGGATGGAACCGGACGTGCCCCTGGTCGTCCCCGAGGTCAATCCGCACGCCGCGCGCATGCGCCCGCGCGGGATCATCTCCAACCCGAACTGCACCACCCTCTCCATGATCGTGGCGCTCGGCGCGCTGCACGCCGAGTTCGGCCTGCGCGAGCTGGTGGTCTCCTCGTACCAGGCGGTGAGCGGCGCCGGGCGCGCCGGCGTGGAGACCCTGCGCCAGCAGCTGTCCCTGGTGGCCGGTACGGAACTGGGGACCAGCCCCGGTGACGTACGCCGGGCCGTGGGCGACAACACGGGCCCGTTCCCGGAGCCGGTGGCGCTGAACGTCGTCCCGTGGGCCGGATCGCTGCGCGAGGACGGCTGGTCCTCGGAGGAGATGAAGGTACGGGACGAGTCCCGCAAGATCCTCGGGCTGCCGCACCTGCCGGTGGCGGTGACCTGCGTCCGCGTCCCGGTCGTCACCACCCACTCCCTCACCGTCCACGCCCGCTTCGAGGGCCGGGTGACGGTCGCCAAGGCCCGCGAGATCCTGGCCACCGCCCCAGGGGTCGTCCTCTTCGACGACCCGGCCGCCGGCGAGTTCCCCACCCCCGCCGACGTCGTGGGCACCGACCCCACCTGGGTGGGCCGCGTCCGCCGCGCACTGGACGACCCCACCGCCCTCGAACTCTTCGTCTGCGGCGACAACCTCCGCAAGGGCGCCGCCCTCAACACGGCACAGATCGCGGAACTGGTGGCCGCGGAGCTCTACTGACTCGCCGTTCGGTTCCCGCGACTGGCGTGACCTGGCCGGTAAGTTCCCCGCCGGGGCGTTCGGGAGCGCAAAAACTCCATGGTCGTAGCAGGATTCGTTTATAAGATCCGTGTCAGTCATGTGGCTGGAATAATGGTCCGGACCACTTGATCAGGACCCGCTCGGCGTTCGAAGATTTTCTCCCCGCCCTCCGCAACCGCGCGGAGGGCGGGGAGCGTCTTTGCGGTCGCCCTGAAGGGGTGCCCGGGGGCGGCACGGCATATGGGGCATAGGGGATGAGCTGTACGCATGAGGGCATTCAATGCACGGTCGGGCGCGCTGCGGGGCGCGTCGGCGGGCGTTCCGGCACGTGTCCCGATGGGGGTCGTGGTGTGCGTGGGAACGGGCGCTTCGCCCGGTGTGCTGCCTGACGCGATGTCGCCCGGTGTGATGCCCGACGCGAATGTGATGCCTGTCGCGTACAACCCTGACGGGGGGACGCGTGTCCAACTGGCGTGGCAGAGGTACTCGAATTCACCGCGGTACAGGCGAGGGGCACGCTCCTTCGTCCACCCCGACGACTCCGCAGCCCCGGCGTGCCCGGCGGCATGCCGGTGATCGCGCCCATGCCCACAGCGCGGCCCGCCCGCATACCGAGTCAGCGCGACGGCGCTGAAGACAGCATGGCCGCCGGCACCACGGTCGACCATCTCACCGAGACCTACCGCGCCCACTACCGGTCGCTGCTGGGCCTCGCGGCGCTCCTGCTCGACGACACCGCGTCCTGCGAGGACGTCGTCCAGGAGGCCTTCATCCGGGTGCACTCGGCGCGCAAACGCGTCCGTGACCCCGAGAAGACGCTCGCGTATCTGCGCCAGACCGTCGTCAACCTCTCGCGCTCCGCCCTGCGCCGGCGCATCCTCGGACTCAAGCTCCTCTCGAAGCCGATGCCCGACATGGCGAGCGCCGAGGAGGGTGCGTACGACCAGCTGGAGCGCGACGCCCTGATCAAGGCGATGAAGGGCCTCCAGCGCCGCCAGCGCGAGGTCCTCGTCCTGCGCTACTTCGCGGACATGACCGAGGCCCAGGTCGCCGAGACCCTGGGGATATCGCTCGGGTCGGTCAAGGCGTACGGCTCGCGCGGTATCGCCGCGCTCCGTATCGCCATGGAGGCCCCGGCATGAGTGAGTACGAGGAGCGGCGACGCCCCGATGAGGACGGGCGGCGCCCCGAGCACGAGCACAAGCAATCGCAAGCTGGGAACGAAATTGTGAACCACGGCCCCGACGGACACGGCCCCCACACGCAGGGCCCGGACGCAGTGGGCCCGGACGTACTCGCCCCGGACGCACTGGGCCCCGAAGGGCTCGGCTCGGACGAGCTGGCACTGCGCAGGCTGCTGCACCAGGCCGTCCAGGAGATCGAACCCCCCGACGGCACGCTGGAGCACCTTCGTCGCGCCGTGCCCGCCCGACGGGCCCGCAAGCGCCAGGCCCTCGTCGGCATGGCCGCCGCCGCGCTCTTCCTCGGCACCGCCGTCCCGGCCCTCGTGCACGTCTCGAACGCCTCCGGGGAGAACGCCGACCCGTCCATAGCGGGCAACAGCTCACAGGCCCAGGGCGGCACCAGCCAGGGCAAGGGCCCGGACGGCGGGGAGAGCGCCACGGGCGGCGCCTCCGGCACCTCCAAGAACACGGACAGGCGGGGGCAGATCGGCACGCCCGGCAAGGGCAAGGGGACGAGCGCCGGGTCGGCGACCGGCGCCCCCGATCCGTCGGCCTCGGCCGCGATCGTGCCCGCGTGTACGGCGGGGCAGCTCGGCGGGGCCACCAGCGCCGTCGGCACCCCGGACGCCACCGGCACGGTCTACGGCTCCTTCACCGTCTCGAACGTGTCGACCACCAGCTGTACGGTCAGCGGCGCGGGCACCGTCAGCACCCTCGCGCAGGGCGCGGCGGACGCGAGCAAGATCAGCATGGTGACGCATGTGGCGGGCGACGCGGCCACCGGGCTGCCCGACCCCACCACGGAGGTCGCCTCCCTGGTGCTGAAGCCGAGGGTCTCGTACGTCGTGAAGTTCGCCTGGGTGCCCTCGGCGACCTGTCCGACCACCACCAGCAGCGGGCAGCCCTCGCCGACCCCGAGCACGACCACGGGGGGCGCCGCCACCACCGGCGCCACCGGCACGGGCACCGGTAGCACCGGCACCTCGACCCAGCTCGTCACGGAGGACGGCGGAGTGGCCGGCGGCAGCGTCAACGTCTCGTACACGGCGGGGACGGGCGCGGCGGCGGTCACGACGACCGTGCCCAACGCGTGCGCCGGGACGGTCTACCGCACCGGGATGCTCTCGGCGTCCTGACCGGGTGCCTCCCCGGTGGCATCGGGGGTGGTGGCTTCTGCGGCAGTGGCATCGGCGGTGCTGGTGCCCTCTGCGTGAGCGGTTTGGGCGTGGTCCGGGACCAGGCCCAGCTCCGCGTCCCGTGCGAACTCCGCCTCGCGGCGCAGCAGCCGGAACCACATGAAGACCACGAAGCCCGCGAAGACGAACCACTCACCGGTGTAGCCGAGGTTCTGGAACGCCTTCAGGTCCAGGCCGGTGTTCTGCGGCGCGGTCGCGGGCACCGCCTTCATCGCGCCGTCGGCCTTTGTGAGGGTGATCCAGGCGTCGTACAACTTGTACGGCACCAGGTTCACCAGCGACGCCGAGCTGATCGCGCCGGTCTGCCCGGCGGGAAGGCCGCCGGCGGCGTTGACGCCGTTCGACCCCGGGTCCTCGGACGCCTGCAGCGCGCCGGTGACGGTGACCTCGCCGCCAGGGACGGCGGGCGCCTTCGCGGGGTCCGCGTCACCGGGCAGCCAGCCCCGGACGACGGGCAGCGCCCTGGCACTGCCGTCGACGCGCAGCAGCGTCAGCACGTAGAACCCGCGCTCGCCGTCGAGCTCGCGGTCCGGCACGAGGAGCTGCTTGCCGTACCGGCCGGTCGCGACGGCCTGCTTGCCGGAGGTCTCCGTGTTCACGGGCAGCAGCTCACGCAGTGGACGGGCCGCTTCCGTCTTGGCCGCCGCGGCCTGCTCACCGGCCGCGCGGTGGTCCTGCACCCGGGCCTCGAACCGGCTCAACTGCCACGACCCCATGAAGATGCAGAAGGGGATGGCCAACAGCACGAAGACGTTGATCCCCCACCAGCGGGGCGTCAGCAGGAACCGGTACACGACTTCAAAGGTACGGGTGTCGAGCGGGGTCCCAGGCGCCGGGGCCCTTCTCCTGTTGCTCTCCTGTTCCTCTCCTGGCGCCCGCCTGGTGCGATCGGCGAAGTTATCCACAGGCTGGGGGCCTCGCCGACGCGGGGTCGGTCGGGCCAGGCACTATGGGGCCATGACTGAGAGCCACGGGTCCATCGAACAGCAGCAGGCGGCCATGCCCGACTGGGAGAAGCGCTTCCGGGCGCCACGGGTGTCCCTGCCCGACTGGGCGGAGGACGCCCCGCACCGCTCGTTGTTCGTCTCCAACGCGACGGGGACGTACGAGCTGTACGCGTGGGACCGCGCGACGGGCCACCAGCGCCAGGTCACGAACCGGGCGAACGGTACGACGGACGGGGTGCTCTCCCCGGACGGTGAGTGGATCTGGTGGTTCGACGACAAGGACGGCGACGAGTTCGGCATCTGGCGCCGCCAGCGCTTCGCAGGATCCGACGCCGGGGAAGCCGTTGATGGCGTTGATGGCGTTGACGAGCCCGCGGCCCCGGGCCTGGACGCCTCGTACCCCGGGGGCCTGGCCATCGGCCGGGACGGCCGGACGGCGGTGGTGGGCCGCTCGACGGACGAGGAGGGCTCGACGATCCACGTGGTCCGAACCGGAGAGGCCCCCGTGGAGATCTACCGCCACCGGGAGTCGGGCGGCGTCGGCGACCTCTCGCACGACGGCTCCCTGATCGCCGTCGAGCACACCGAGCACGGCGACGCGATGCACTCGGCGCTGAGGGTGCTGCGCCCCGACGGCTCGACGGTCGCGGAGCTCGACGACACCGAGGGCGGCACGGTCGAGCTGGGCCTGGAGGTGCTGGGCTTCGCCCCGGTCGACGGGGACACCCGGCTGCTCATCGGGCATCAGCGGCGCGGCCGTTGGGAGCCGCTGGTGTGGGACGTGGCGACGGGGGAGGAGACGG
This sequence comes from Streptomyces sp. NBC_01384, assembly GCF_045040035.1. Taxonomy (NCBI): domain Bacteria; kingdom Bacillati; phylum Actinomycetota; class Actinomycetes; order Kitasatosporales; family Streptomycetaceae; genus Streptomyces; species Streptomyces sp. NBC_01384. The sequence continues at coordinate 4,410,876 of NZ_CP109559.1, read as the reverse complement.
ACCTGGCCCTGGACCTTCCGGGCGACGTGGCGGCCGAGTGGTACCCCGACGGTTCGGCCCTCCTCATCGCCCACAGCTTCGAGGCACGCAGCGACCTGTGGCGCTACGACCTGGCGTCCCGCGAGCTGGTCCGGGTGCCGACGCCGCCGGGCACGGTCTCCGGGGCGACGGCCCGCCCGGACGGAACCGTGGAGTACCTGTGGTCCTCGGCGGCCGAGCCGTCGACGGTCCGCTCGACGACGGGCGAGATCGTCCTCGATGCGCCCGGCCTGAGGTCCCCGGGCTCGGTCCCGGTGGAGGACGTCTGGGTCGAGGGTCCGGGCGGCCGCATCCACGCCCTCGTGCAGAAACCGGCAGGCACCACGGGCCCTCTCCCCACGGTGTTCGACATCCACGGCGGCCCGACCTGGCACGACAGCGACTCCTTCGCGGCGGGTCCGGCGGCCTGGGTGGACCACGGGTACGCGGTGGTCCGGGTCAACTACCGCGGCTCCACCGGCTACGGCCGAGAGTGGACGGACGCCCTCAAGCACCGGGTCGGCCTGATCGAACTCGAGGACATCGCAGCGGTCCGCGAATGGGCGGTGACGTCCGGCCTCGCCGACCCCGACCGTCTGATCCTCACCGGCGGCTCCTGGGGCGGCTACCTCACCCTCCTCGGCCTCGGCACCCAGCCGGACGCGTGGACCCTGGGCATCGCCGCCGTCCCGGTCGCCGACTACGTGACGGCGTACCACGACGAGATGGAAGCCCTGAAGGCGATGGACCGCACCCTCCTCGGCGGCACCCCCGAGGAGGTCCCCGAACGCTTCGAGGCGTCCTCCCCCCTCACCTACGTCGACTCGGTCAAGGCCCCCGTCTACATCTCCGCCGGCGTGAACGACCCGCGCTGCCCCATCCGCCAGGTTGAGAACTACGTCGACCGCCTCGCCGCCCGAGAAGCCGTCCACGAGGTCTACCGCTACGACGCCGGCCACGGCTCCTTGGTCGTGGACGAACGCATCAAGCAGGTAAAACTGGAACTGAACTTCGCAAAGAGGCACCTGGACATGTGACGCCCAGGGGCACTACCCACCAGGGGCGCGTGGAATTGCGCGCCCAGCCCCGCGGGGGTCCGGGGCGCAGCCCCTGGCGGGGTCTGGGGCGGAGCCCCAGGTTGAGGATGGGACGGGTAGGGGCGGCGGGGGCGAAGAAAAAACCGCCCCACCCGAACAGGCCCCTCACCGAACAGACACCCACCCGCAGAACAAGCCCCGCAGAACAAGCCCCGCAGAACAAGCCCCGCAGAACAAGCCCCGCAGGCAAGGGCCTACGCCCCCGCAGTCTCCCGACGCCGCCGCCCCAACAACTCCGCAAGCCCCCGCCGAGTAGCAGCCAACACCACCCGATCCTCGGCCCGCAGCACATACGTGGCAGGAAGATCCCAGACCAGCCCCGACGCCCGTCCACCCCCCGGGCCGGACGCCGGACCACCCCCCGGGCCGGACGCCGCACCACCCCGTCGCCGCCCCACCCCCGCCACATCCAGCGCAAGCACCCGCCAGGCCCCCGCCCGAAACGCCTCCCCCACGGTCCGCCCCTCCAACTGCGGATGCCCACCCACATCGATGGCGGCGAACAGCAACACCCGCCGCTCGACAGGAATCGCCCCCAGGATCTGCCGCCCCATCATCGCGCCGGCAAACGCGGGCGCAGCCAGATGCGACACGCTACGACTCCGGGTCAGCGCCTGCGGATGCGCCGCGCGCAGGGTCCGGTACACGGCGGTGGCGAAGTCGTCGTCGTACAGCCGCAGCACGACCCGCAAATCGGGCCTCAGGGTGCGGGCGTACAGTGCGGCCTCCAGATTCGTCGTATCCGCGCTGGTGAGCGCGAGCAACGCATGCGCCCGATGGATCTTCGCGGCCTCCAGCACGCCTTCCTGGGTCACATCACCCAACACCACCGGCACGCGCAACCGCCGCGCCAGCGCCAGCCCCCGCGCCTCGGGATCCGCCTCGACGCACACCACCGGAATGTGAAGCTCACGCAGCCGCGCCAGAACCCGAGTCCCGAGCTTCCCGACGCCGAGCAGCACCACATGCCCGGACAGCCCCCGCGGCGGCTTGCGCAACGCGGACCCGCTCCGGAAGGTACCGAGCGCCTCCAGCACGGCGGCGAGCAGCACGGGCAGCAGCAACAACCCGACGAGTCCCGAGAAGAGCTGAAGAACCTGCCGTCCGACGGGCTCCCCGATGGCGGGATTGTTGATGGCGAAGAGATCGAGCAGCGTCAGATAGGTCGCCTGCAGCGGAGGCTCTCCGGTGACGACCATGGAGGCGACCGCCAGTCCGACCACACACCCCACCAGCCCGGCGAACGACCAGCGCAGCCGTCGCGACAGCAGCGAGCCGAGGGGCACGACACTGCGCCCGGCGGACGGCGCGGTGCCGGTGTACGACACCGTCTCCAGGACAACGGTCCCGCGCCCGGTGGCCGCCGCCACCGCCCGTTCGTCGGGCAGCAGCCGAGGCCCCTGCGGACCGCTGCCCTCGGAACCGTCGGCCCCGGCGGGGTCGTTGGTGGTGGCGGACAGCAGCGCGAGTGTGCACAGCCCGGGGTCGGCGACCTGCCCCGGCCCCGGTGGCGGCCGCTCTACCGCCCGCAGCATCAGCCCGTCCGTCTGGACGACCTTGCTGGTACCGGCGACGGCGGTCGCGGCGAGCGCGGGCGCGGCGGTGTCGGCATCGGACAGCACGGTGGTAGAAGCATCGAACCCTTGCACCCCAGCCCGAGCCCCAGCCCCAGAACCAGACCCAGAGCCCGCACTCGCACCGCCCCCGTCACCACCTCCGCTCCCGCTCCCGCCACCGTCGAGATCGGCGGTGGCCATGGCCAACGCCGAGGCCTGATCGAGGAGTTCCTCGATGTGCTGCCCGAGGCGCCGGTTGTAGAGCCGGATGACGAGCCGCAGCCGTGGATTGAGGCGGCGCGCGGTGAGCGCGGCCCGGATGTTGGTCGCGTCGTCGTCATGGACGAGCGCGAGGGCGGCGGCCCGTTCGACGCCGGCTTCGGCGAGTACGGCCTCGGTGAGTTCGTCGGCCTCCAACACCCGCTCGGAGCCCGGGGCTTCGGCCGTCCGGCCGGGCGGCCCCTCCCCGTTGCCCGCGGCCCGGTTCACCGCCGCGGACATCCGGTCGAACAGGGTCGAGGTCCGCGCCCGTCCGACCACTGGCGGCCGTACGCGGCGCTGGGTGGGCGGCACGACGAGGGTCACCCGCTCGCCGTAGACACCGCGCAGTTCGGCGGCCAGTCGGTGTGCCAGGGCGTCGTCCCCGGCCACCACCATGTGTGCGGCGGTGTCGGCCGACGGGCTTTGATACGGAAGGGTCCCCACAAGGGAGAAGAGTGCCGTACGGGGATGCGCGGTTCCAGACGGCCGACGGTGGCGTCCGGTGCCGGAGCGGCCTTCGTACGGTGATGGCGCCCGTCACCGTCGTGCACGTGCCTCCCGTGGCGGCGGAACGAACTGCAACTCCAGCGCGACCGGTGGCTCGGCGACCCCCGGTCCTCCGGCGGACGCCCAGCTCACCAGCTCCTCGGTGCAGTCGTCGCCCATCGCGAACCCGATCCAGGTCGCCCGTCCGCCTCTGCGCCGCCCGTCTCCCGAAGGGTCTTCACCCCCCCTGCCGGGTGCTCCTCGGCCTGATGTAACGAGTGATACATTTATATCTGTGACTGTTGACTCTTCTGCTGCTGTGCGGTGGGTGGTGCTGTTGGTGCGGCTGCCCACCGGGCCCTCCCGTCATCGCGTCGCGGTCTGGCGGGAGTTGCGCCGAATCGGCGCGCTCTCGCTGGGACAGGGTGCCTGGACCGTCCCGGATGTGCCGGTGTTCGCCGACGGTCTCGCGCGCGCGGTGGAACTGGCCGCCCGGGCCGACGGGGAGGTGGTGACCCTGGACGCGGCCGGCCGCACGCCCGCCGACTCGGCCCGCCTCCAGCGGCTGTTCACCAACGCCCGCCAGGAGGACTGGGCGGAGTTCCTCGCCGACTGCGGCAAGTTCGAGAGGGAACTGGCCAAGGAGATCCGTATCGCCAAGTTCACGCTGGCCGAGCTGGAGGAAGAGGAGCAGTCCCTGGAGCGGCTGCGGCGCTGGCACCGTGATCTGACCGCCCGGGATGTGTTCGGCACCCCGGAGGCGGTCGAGGCCGGTGAACGCCTCAGGCAGTGCACGGCCGCCTGCGAGGACTACGCGGAGCGGGTCTTCCGCGCCCTGCACGAGACGCCGGAGCAGAACGGATGACGCAGGCGGAGGCGGTACGGGTCGCGCCGGCCCGGCAGATGTGGCCGCTGTACGCGGCCGGGTTCACCACGGCCTTCGGCGCCCACGGCATCCCCGCCAACCTGGGTGGTTTCTCCCATGACGCGGTCACCTCGCTGATGGTGCTCGGCGGCCTGCTCGCCCTGTACGACGGGGCGGAGGTACTCCTCAAGCCCGTCTTCGGCATGCTCGCCGACCGCGTCGGCGCCCGCCCGGTGCTGCTGGGCGGGCTCATCGCCTTCGCCCTCGCCTCCGCCGTCTACGCGGTGGCGGACAGCCCCGGCTGGCTGTGGGCCGCCCGCCTCGGCCAGGGCGCCGCCGCCTCGGCCTTCTCGCCTTCGGCGTCCTCGCTGGTCGCCCGCCTCAACCCGGCGGCCAAGCACGGCCGGGCCTTCGGGTCGTACGGCTTCTACAAGTCCGTCGGCTACGCCCTCGGCCCGCTGCTCGGCGGGGTGCTGGTATGGGCCGGGGGCCTGCGGCTGCTGTTCATCGTGCTGGCGGTGCTCGGCGCCGTCGTCGCGGTGTGGGCAGCGCTCGCCGTCCCGGCCGTACCTCCGCTTCCCAAGGTTCGCCAGACGGTTCTCGACCTGGCCCGGCGGCTGACCCACCCCGCCTTCCTCCGGCCGACCGCCGCACTGGCCGCCGCGACCGCGGCGCTCTCGGTCGGTGTGGGGTTCCTGCCCGTCTCCGGCCGGGCGGCCGGACTGGGCACGGTCACCACCGGCGCCGCGGTGTCGGTGCTCGCCGCCTGCGCCGCGATCGTCCAGCCCCGCGCCGGACGGGCCCTGGACGGCGGCCGCTTCACCGCGCGCGGCGGCATCACCGCGGGGCTGCTGATCACCGCCGCGGGCCTGGGCTGCGCGATGCTGCCCGGCCTGCTCGGTGTGCTGTCCGGTGCGGCCCTGATCGGCGCCGGAACCGGCCTGATCACCCCGCTCGGGTTCGCCTCCCTCGCCGCCTCCACGCCGGCCGAACGGCTCGGCCAGACCATGGGCGCCGCCGAACTCGGGCGTGAACTCGGCGACGCGGGCGGCCCGTTGCTGGTCGCCGCCGTCGCCACGCTCACCACTCTCACGTACGGCTACGCGGCCCTGGGCCTGCTGCTCGCGATCGGCCCGGTGATCGGGCTCGTACGCCGCGCCGGCGGTCCTCGCCGACCGGCTCTCAGCAGGCGATGTCGAGTGTGACCGTGGCCCCCGGAGGGGTGTTCGCCGCGTGGGCGGTGCCCTCGTGCGATGCGGCGACGGCGGCTACGAGGGACAGACCCAGTCCCGTACCGGGTGTGGTGCGGCTGGCCTCGGCGCGGCTGAAGCGGTCGAAGGCGTGCGGGAGGAAGTCGGCCGGGAAGCCGGGGCCTTCGTCGGTGACCGACAGGCGCAGGCGGCCGTCGTGGCTCTCGGCGTGCAGCCGGATCGCGCCGGCGCCGTGGCGCAGGGCGTTGTCCAGGAGGGTGCCGATGGCCGGTTCGAGCCAGCGCGTGTCAACGTCCACCGTGGCGCCGTCGTGGTCGACGGTGAACGTACGTGCGTCGCGTTCGGCAGCCGCCCGGTAGGGGGTGCAGGCGTCGTCGAGGAGGCGGCCGAGGGCGATGGGAGCGCGCTGGATGCGTTCGCCGCTGCCGAGCTGTTCGAGGTCGAGGAGGGCGTTGGCCAGGGTGACCAGGCGGCGTGCCTCGGTGTCGACGGAGCGCAGGGTGTCGGTCAGCTCCTCCGCCGTGCGCGGCCGGAGCAGCGCGACGTCGAGTTCGGCACGCATCAGGGTGAGCGGGGTGCGCAGTTCGTGGCTGGCGTCCGCGATGAACTGGTGCTCGCGGGCGGCGGAGGCTTCCAGCCGGTCGAGCATGCGGTTGAGGGTGTGCCCGAGCCTGGTGATCTCGTCGTCCCGGTCGGTCGGTACCTCCAGGCGCAGGCCGTGGGCCTCCTCGGCGTCGTCGGCGAGCGTGGCGGCGCCGCCGCGGTAGCGCTCCACGGGGCGCAGGGCGGCGCGGGCGGTGCGGTAGCCGACGTAGGAGGCGGCCAGCAGTGTCAGCCCTGAGGCGAGGGCAAGCTGGGCGAGGAGTTCGCGCAGCGCCTCGTCGCGGTGGCCGCGCTGGACGGCGGCGACCACGACGCGCGTGTGTCCGTCGGAGGTGACGCGCTCGGCGCGCAGGCGCAGGGTGCCGGCGGTGATGGGCAGCAGGGGGCCGATGTCACGACGGACCGTGGCGCCGCGCGCGGCGGCCAGGCGTTCCGCGGGCGTGAGCAGCGGCTGATCCCGGACGGCGTCGCTGGAGCGCAGCACCCGGCCGTCCGTGTCGAGAACCTGATGGACACTGCCATTGGGGCCGGACGGAAGGTCCTGACCATCTTGTACGGCCTGGTCCAGGCTCTGCTGATACGTGGCCAGGTCCTCGTCCAGCTGGCCGTCCAGGGCGGCTTCGACCCGCAAGTAGACCAGGCCCGCGGCCCCGGTCAGGACGAGCGACATGGTGAGGGCGACGGCGAGCACCAGGCGGGCGACGACCGGCAGACGGCGGAGGCGTGCCGACAGCCGCCCGGGCTGTGTCACGGGGCGGTCTCCAGGCGGTAGCCCCGGCCGCGCAGCGTCGTGATCGTCGTACGGTCGAAGGCGCGGTCGACCTTGAAGCGCACCTTGGAGACGTGGACGTCGATCGCGTTGCTGCGCAGGTCGGTCTCGCCGTCCCAGACCTCGTCGAGGAGCTGCACCCGCGAGACGAGGCGACCGGCGTTCTCCATCAGCACCCGCAGGACGTCGAACTCGCGCCGGGACAGGTCGAGTTCGCAGTCGCCCCGCCAGGCCCGCTGCTGCTCGGGATCGAGGACGAGATCGCCGACCTGGAGGCGGCCCGCCGGGTCGGGGCGGCGCCGTGAGATCGCCCGCAGCCGGGCCAGCAGTTCCTCCATCGCGAACGGCTTGACCACGTAGTCGTCGGCGCCCGCGTCGAGCCCGGCGACCCGCTCGCTCACGGCACCGCGCGCGGTGAGCAGGATCACGGGCACGTCGATGCCCTCGCCGCGCAGCGCACGGCACACCTCGACACCGTCGAGCCCGGGGAGCATGACGTCCAGGACCACCGCGTCCAGGCGGGGGTCGCGGGCCGCCGCAAGCCCGGAGGGCCCGTCGTAGCAGCCGTCGGCGTTGTGCCCGGACTCGCTGAGGTAGCGGACGACCAGATCGGTCAGGCGGATCTCGTCGTCGACGACCAGGTAGTGCATGGCGGCCAGGCTAACCGGGGTCCGCAGCGCCGGTGCCGGTGCACCAGGCATCGAGAAGTCTTCATGGTCTGTTCATGCGTGATCTCTAGCGTCCCTGACGTCGCGGTGCCGCGCGGACCGGGGCAGGTCCGCCGTTCGGCGCGCCGCCGGGAAGGAACCGCCATGAACACGGCGATAGCAACGCTCGCCGCCAAGGGGGTCACGGATCACATCGCCCCCGGGGACCTGATGACGCGAGGCGGTCTCGACGTCATGGCCCTGCTGATCCTGGTCGGCTGGCTCTACCGGCGCCGCCGCAGCGCACCGGAGATGCCGCTCGTCCTGACCGCGCTCAACATCGGCCTGTTCGCCGCGATGGCCGCGATCAGCGCGGGCAAGTTCCCGACCGGGGTCGGCTTCGGCCTCTTCGGCATCCTCTCCCTGGTCCGGCTGCGCAGCGCGGCGTTCACCCTGCGGGATGTCGCGTACACCTTCGCCGCGCTGGTCATCGCCCTGTGCACGGGGCTGCCGCAGCGCGCGAGCTGGCTCGTCATCGGGCTGGACGTCCTCGTGCTGGTGGCGGTGTGGGTGGTCGACGACCCCCGGACGTACCACCCGACCCGGCTGGTGAAGGTCACCCTGGATCGCACCTACTCCGACCAGGCCGACATCCTGGGGGACGTCGCCGCTCGCTTCGGCCAGGTGCCCCTGTCCGTGGACGTCGACGAGGTCGACTACGTACGCGAGACGACCCGGGTCTCGGCCCGCTATCCGGTCGAGCCGGGCCGGCCCGGTGAACCCGCGGCCGCCGCGGAGATCTCCGCCGTCATGGAGCCCGAAATCCCCGCGGCCCGGGACGCCGGGAGGACGCTGTGACTCCCGCGGCCTCCTTGGCTCCCGCGGCCTCCTTGGCTCCCGCGGCCTCCTTGACTTCCGCAGCCTCCTTCGCCACCGCGCTCGGTCTCGTCCGGCCGGCCGGTGCGACGCTCACCGAGGTCGACGCGGCCGCCGCGCTCCAGCACCGCACCGACCGCAAGTACCTGGTCCCCCTCGACCGCGCCCGCGAGTTCGTGGCTCGGCTCGCCGACAGCCACCGGGTCCTGGACCTCGACGGACGCCGTACGACCAGCTACCACAGCACCTACTTCGACACCCCGCAGCTCGGCTCCTGGCGAGGCCACGTCCAGCAGCGCCGCCACCGCTGGAAGGTCCGCACCCGTCTGTACGCGGAGGACGCCCTGTGCCGGGTGGAGGTCAAGACCAAGGACGGCCGCGGCGCCACGGTCAAGCACGCGCTCCAGGTCCCGGCAGCCGCGTACGGCCAACTGGACGCGCAGGCGGTCGAGTTCGTGGACAAGGTACTCAAGGCCGCCGCGATCCCCGTCCCCGCCACGCACCTGACACCCACCACTGAGATCCGCTACGTCCGTGCCGCCCTCGCCGACCTGCACCACGGCACCCGCGTCACCCTCGACGGCGTCCTCACCTGCCACCAGAGCGACGGCGACCGCACCGCGGCGCTCGACCCCGGCCATGTCCTCGTCGAAACCAAGGGCGGCGCCCGCCCCGCCCCCGCCGACCGCCTGCTCCTGAACCTCGGCGCCCGCCCCGTCTCCCTCAGCAAGTACATCGTCGGACAGGCCCTGCTCACCCCCGGCCTCCCCGACAACGACGTACGCCGTCTCGCCCGCACCCACTTCCTGACCGGCCCGCATCCGACGCCGGCAGCGCTCCTCGAAAGGAACCACGCCGCATGAGCGCCCTGCGCAGCATCAAGTGGCCGTACGCCGTCATCGCGGTCCTCGCCGTCGCCGCCGCCTCCTACGGCGTGCTGCGACCGCAGCTGCCCGCGGCCTTCGCTTTCACCCAGCAGAAGAAGCCCGGAGCGACCGCCCGCGTCAAGCAGAGCCCGCCACCCACCCTCTTCACCGACGCGGCGATCGCCGACCTCGGCCGGCAGGTCGCCGCCCAGCATAAGAAGGCCGACGACCTCTTCGCCCACTGGAAGGCGCAGCACGGCACCACCCGCGACGACAAGGCATTCGCCGCCTGGGCCGCCCAGCAGGTTCCCGCACCCCCCTCCGCCAAGACCCGCACCGCCGAACTCCACCAGGTCCAGCAACTCGCCAAGACCCGTACCGCCGCGGGGAAGAAGGCCGCCACCTGGCTGGAGCTCTACGGCAAGCAGGACATCTGGAAGCTCTACCTCCACGACCAGCGCGAACTGATCCCCGCCGCCCAGGGCAAGACCGAGAAGGCCCAACTCAAGTCCGCCCTGACGCTCGCCAAGACCATCAGCGACCAACTCGCGGCCCGCGACAAGCAGCCCGCCCCGTTCGTCCTCGACCCGACCTTGCGCCCGGACAAACACCTCAAGCCCGGCGCCAAGGGCCCCTACTCCTACCCCTCCCGCCACGCCGCCCGCGCCGCCGCCGCAGTCACCGTCCTCAGCTCCTTCGTCCCCCACCGGGCCCAGGACTACGAGTGGATGCAGGACGAAGTCGTCTACTCCCGCGTCTACATGGCCGGCCACGTCCCCAGCGACATCCTCGCCGGCACCCTGCTCGGCGACCTCATCGGCGACTACGAACGTGCGGTCAGCGGGAGTTGACGCACCATCCATCACGAAGCCCTGGGGCCGGTGAGAGCCACGCACGGTGGTTCTCACCGGCCCCAGGGCTTCTCGCGGCAATGCCGCCATGCGCACCCTTGACCAACGCTGACTACCCCTGACTACCCCTGCTCCCCCCTGACCAGCATCGAACCTTGCGGCCGTCCTTCGCAGCGTGGTCGGACCCGTCCCGGTCCGCAGCGGCGCTGGTGAGGCGGCGGCGGGCGCTGTCGACCGAGCGGAAGTGGTCGGCGGAGTGCCTAACTCGTCACTCGTCACTCGTCGGTCAATGGCCGGGCTCCAGGTCCCGCGCGCTGTAGCGGATCCTCGACACCTCTTCGAGCAGGGCCTTGGCCTCGGTGTAGTCGGTGGCCTCTGCCGCGCGGTGGTGGAGGTCGGCCACGTGGGCGTCGAGCTCGGGATCGCGGGCGATTGAGTACTCGACCCACCAGCGGGCGAGAAACGCAGGGAGCGGGCCGATGTCGTAGGTGTCGGCGATCGCCCTCTTCCAGTGCTCGTCGAAGTCGGGAAGGAGTCGCGGCGCGTGCCGGGTAATCGCCTCACGCAGCGCCTTCGGGTTCCGCTCCGGCATGGGTGGGACGACCGGTGTCGGTTCGGCGGCGTGGGCGGTTATGACCGATGGGCTCCTTCGACGCGTCGTGGTTACGACCATAGCTCGCCCCTTGCGTCCTGCGGGGCCTGTCCGTGGGCGGCCTCTTGCTCTCCTGAGTCGTCGGTGTCCTCGACGTCCTCGGTGTCCGGTGCGGGCAGGCGCATGCCCCGGGACTCGGCGACGCGCAGGGCGTCGGTCAGACACTCGGCGAGCCGGAGGCCGACGTAGCGGACCTCGGTGTACGGCGATGCGGGGTCGTCCAACAGTGGGCGGGCGAGGTCGAGCACGTCGGCGGCCGTGGCGAGCTGCGCGGCCTCCAGCTCGTCGGCGAGGCGGGACAGGTACCCGCCGCCGCTGTCGTCCGTCACCAGGTAGCAGGGTTTGCCGTCGGGGGACGGCCAGGGAAGGAGACGGGGGGACGAGGAGGTCGTCGCGTGGCCGGTGTGGTTGGTGGCGTGTTTCATCAGGCGGCCACCTCCTGCGCGCCGATCAGGTGCCGGTCGAGATCGAACCCGAAGTCCGCGGCGAGGACGAGGGCGAGGCGACGGCGCTGTTGGAGCGCGGCTTCCCGTTCGTGGGCGGCGAGGTAGGGGCGCACGAGGGCGGAGTCGGTGGCGTCGAAGGGGGTGAAGAGACCGTACGGGGAGCGGTGACGGGGGAGGTGCGGGGACAGGGGGGTGAAGGGGTGGCGTACGGCGGTGAAGTGCAGGCAGAGGTGGGGGTGGCGGTGGGTGCGGCGCCGTTTGCCCGTGCCTGGGCCGAAGAGAAGGCGCAGCCATTCGAGGGTGCGGCGGATAAGGTCGTGCATGTCGACGCTCCTATTCAGCGTTGGCCGTGCCCCGGGAGGTCTTGTCCACCTCGCCGGGGTCTTGTCATTTCGACCATACCGGTAACTGCGTCCCCCTGCACCCCTCTACGTTCTTCTGCGTTCCACCGCGGTGGAACGCGTTCCAACCCTGCGCTGTGCGTTGGGCTGCGGCACCGTGGAGAGATGAGTGAGCTTCCGCGCTACGAGTACGTGAAACTCGCCGACGCCATCGCGGCGGACATCGCGGCGGGCAAATTGCCGCAAGGGGCCGCGCTGCCGGGCGAGCGAGCTATGACGGAGCTGCACCGCGTGAGCATCGGCACCGTGCGTCGCGCCATCGTTGAACTCCGAAAACGAGGGCTCGTCGCAACTCTGCCTGCGAAGGGGACGTACGTCATCGGTATGCCGGAGTCATCCAGTGACGCACCTGAAGCAGGCGAACCGAACGCCTGAAGGGGCCGCGCGGCCCCTTCAGGCGTCAACCCGTCCGGACTCCGGGACCGTCTGGGCGGCGGCTGGGGTGGCGGGATTTGGACCCACGACCTCTTCGTCCTGACAAGGTCAGGGCAAGATCCCCGGAGTACTAGGGCACGATGATCAGGACGCTTCCGCGGTCGAAGCGGAACCCGTGGTGGTCGAAGCCGTGGTCGAAGCGGAACCCGTGGTGGTCGAAGCCGTGGTCGAAGCGGAACCCGTGGTGGTCGAAGCCGTGGTCGAAGCGGAACCCGTGGTGGTCGAAGCAGTCTCCGCCCCAGTCACCGCGGTCGCCGCACCCGTTGGTGGTCACCTGAGTGTGCACGGCAGGGGCTGCTGCCGCGGCCGTGCCTGCCGCGCCGATCGCAGCGCCGCCGGCCATCAGAATGCCGGCCGCGGACACCGCGGCGAGACGCCTCGCGCGTTGTGCTCGCATGATGGATGCACCTTTCCTTCCATCGTGTCGCGTAACTCTCAGCGGCACGAGATGGATAGCCGCAGCCGCAAGGGAGGAGCGGCGCGGTCGCAGGCATCGCCTCGTACATACGAGGAGCACGTCTTGCAGCCAAGATCCCCGCTGTACGGGAAACAGCCGACCGGGGCGTACCCCCGGGTTGCAGCTCTCCTTATCAGTACGTTGACGGCGCCCTTTTGGATTGGAGCTTCGGCGGGAAGTCCGCGGCAATGTGGCAGCCGCCTTCTCTCGGAGCGTGGGCTTGCGCTCCTGGCCGGTGTGGCGTGGGTACTTCTCCCGGTGACCGCGTAAGTGGGGACGAGTCGAGTCTCCGGAAGCGGTGTACGGGTTCGACTTGATCCGGGGGCTCGCACGTGTGGTCGTCCGGTGGTTCGCACGTGCGCGGGCGCCGCTGTGGGGTGAGCTCAAGGATCGGATCCGGGCGTTTCAGGCGGTGGTGTCGTCGTAGGCCAGGTCGCCGCCTGAAGCGGGCTGGAATCCGGGGGCAGGTCGGCCAGCTACTGCCCGCACTGGCGGCGAGGACGGTTGTCCAGCAGGGCGGCGAGGCACCCGCCGGCTTCATGCCCGAGGTTGCCGGTTGCAGCCTAACGAGCCGTCCCAAGGTGATTGCGACGTGTCGCAACCAGGTAGCGCCATCGTTCGCGGGTCTGTCGTTCTCCGTCGATCCACCGCGCTCGCGCGGTGTGCTCGGGAAGCGGAAGGCCGGTCATGAAGTGCGCGATTTCGACGTAGTAGACGTAGTCACCGCCCTGCGTGAGTTCGCGCAGACGGGTGATCGCGATGGCGAGGTTGTCCTGGGCATCGAGGACGGCGTGGTGGAAGCACAGGGCCAGTTGCAGTTTCGCCGCGGCGTAGGAAATGCCCGAGACACCGATTTCGGCGAGCAGCACGGCCGCCCGGTCGGGCACGTCTGCGGCGAACCCGGCGTCGCGTACGAGTGCGGCGATGCGAGCGGTCATCTCGCTAGAGCGCAGGCTGAGGCGCGACAGCAGCCGGTCCGCCAGGTCGAGTTCGTCATCGGCCCGCAGAGGGTCGGCGAAGGAGACGGCGAAGGCGAGATGCGCCTGGACCATGGCGGTCTCGCCGACCACACCGTGTTCTTCGGCTTCGCTCCGGGCTGCCAGGTAGGCGGCTTCCGCCCGCTCCATGTCGCCCTGCACCCACCACACATCTCCCAGCACCCGATGGTGCCGCCCCTCCCAGCCCAGCCTCCCTGCGGCTTCGACCACCGTAGGGAAGTCTCCGGACAATCGGCTCAGATGTGCCAGGCCGCGCCGAGCGGCGGAAGCGAGCCGACCGTCGGCGGAGGCGACGCGCTGCATGCCACGGCATGAATCATCGGTCAGTCCGAGGTCTCGCTGGGCCTTCGCCAGGTAGTACGTGGCCAGTTCGACCAGGTCATCGGGGAGCAGCTCCGAGGCGAGGACGGCCGAGAGTCGACTGGCCGTGTGTTCACGGTGTTCGTGCTGGCGCCGGGCGATGGCACTGAGCGTTTCCACCAGGGCATCCGCGGCAGTCTGCAGGCTGCCCGACGACGTGTCACCGGTGGCGGGGAGTGCCAGCGGTTCGCAGATGGAATCTCCTACGTACTGGAATGCGGCATCGGCGAGCCAGTCGAGATCGAGTCGGAAGTCCCGCGCGAGGAGCAGCCCTTGTTGGAGGCAGCCGACCAGGATGGCGCGGTCGTGTCGTTGGTCCTGGCGCCACTGGGATTCCAGGGCGCGGAAAGCACGCTGGGCCGCGCGCTGCCAGTCCTGCTCCGACCAGCGGTCGTCACTGCCGTCGTCCGCGTTGCGGATGGCGGCGCGGATCAGGTCGTGGACATGAAAGGGCCACACACCGGAGGGGGACTCCCGGATGAAGGGGCGCTCGGTCAACCGTAGGGCGGGCGCGTCGTGGTCCATGCCGGCGACCTGGGTGGCCAGGGGCACGGAGAACGCGTTGAGCAGGCTGACCGAGCGGAGTACGTGGCGTTCCTCGGCGGTCAGGTCGCTGAGGGTACGGGCGATCAGGGCGGGGAAGTCGTGGTCGAAGTCGGTGACCTGCGGCTGCCTGCGGCCGCGCCGAAGTTCCAGGTAGCGCATGACCGAAAGGTCCAGGTACAGAGGCAGCCCATGGGAGCGCTCGGCGATGATCCGGCGGACCGGTTCGGGGGCACGCGAGAACAACCGCTTTCTCGACAAGCGTGTCGCCGAACTCGAAGCTCAGCTTGCCGAGCTGTTGATCCAACGTGGGGCCCTGGAGCTGCCTTGACGAGGCGGCTCTCGTTCTCTTCGGCTGGTGACCGAAGTCTCATCCGCGCTCGCGGAGGTACGCCTCCAGCTCTGCGGCCCCGGTCAGCATCGCCCGCCCGCGGGCGGACAGCCGACCGTGCCAGTCGCACAGTGCGGCCTCCAGCGGCTCCAGCCCGCCGGCCGCCCGCACCTGGGCGATCAGTGGGGCGATCTGCTCCAGCAGGTATCCGCCCCGCCTGAGCTGGTGGGCCAGCCGGGCGTCCCGTACGTCCGCCTCGTCGTAGACGCGGTATCCGGTCCGCAGGTCGCGGCGCGGACGCACCAGCCCGGCGCGCTCCCATTTGCGCAGCGTCGCGGGCCGGATTCCGAGCTTGTCTGCCAGCGGTCCGATGAACGTGCCGTCGGGCCGGGACACCACGGTCGGCTCGGACTCCACACCGGGCTCGGGCGCCGCGGTGGGCTCCAGGTCGCGGAGGGCGCTCTCCACGGCCTGGAGGGTCCGCCGGTCGTCGAGGAGTTGGGCGTGGCTCTCGTCGATGAGGCGGAACGCCTCATCGACCGCGCCCTGGTTCACGGTCCGCATGATCGACGTTGCTGTCTGGTGGCCGTGGCCGGGCACCAGGGCGAGAAACGCGCGCAGGGCCCCCGCGTGCAGCGAGGTATAGGTGCGGTAGCCGTGGGAGGTGCGAGTGGCGGCCGGAAGGATGCCGGCCTCTTCGTAGTTCCTGATCGCCTGCGTGGACAGACCGTGCCCGCGCGCCAAATCAACCGGCCTGAGCCGATCGCCGCTTTGAAGGTTTTGCACCATGGTGCTGACGATATCGCGGGAAAGTTTCAATCGAAGGTTCAACGATAGCGTTGAAGGTATGGCTATTGACATCAAGGACATCGCCCATGCCGTCGAGGCCGCCGCCGTCATGCGGCTGTTTCCGGCCCGGCCTCGGCTGCTCGCCCTGGGCGAGCCGACCCACGGCGAGGACGCTCTGCTCGACCTGCGCAACGAGCTCTTCCGGCAGCTTGTCGAGCAGGAGGGCTACCGGACGATCGCGATCGAGAGCGACTGCATGATGGGCCTGGCCGTGGACGACTACGTCACCTCGGGGACGGGCACCCTCGACGAAGTCATGGAGCAGGGAATCAGCCACGGCTGGGGCACCTTTGCGGCCAACCGCGAGCTGGTGCGGTGGATGCGCGCCTACAACGTCCGCGCCGACAAGGACGGTCGGCCCGCGTCCGAGCGGCTCCGCTTCGCCGGTTTCGACGGCCCGCTGGAGATCACCCACGCCGCGAGTCCCCGGCAGGCCCTCACCGCACTCCACTGCTACCTCGCGGCCCGGGTGGCCGCGAACTTGCTCCCCTGCACCGCGGACACACTCGATCGCCTGCTCGGCGCCGACGACCGGTGGACCAATCCCGCCGCGATGATGGCCCCGGACCAGTCCGTGGGGCGGTCGGCCGAGGCCGGCCAACTGCGGCTGCTCGCCGATGATCTGGTGGCGTTGTTCGACCAGCAGACGCCGCGCCTGCTCGTGACGACCTCGCGGGATGACTGGGACCGGGCGCGCCTGTACGGGCGCACCGCGACCGGCCTGTTGCGCTACCACCACTGGATGGCCGACACCTCACCGGCCCGCATGACGCGGCTGTGCGCGCTGCGGGATTTGATGATGGCCCACAACCTCCTCGCCGTCGCCGCTCGGGGTCCGGCGCTCATCCACGCCCATAACTCCCATCTCCAGCGTGAGAAGAGCACGATGCAGATGTGGGAGGGGCCGGTGGAGTGGTGGAGCGCCGGTGCGCTGGTGAGCGCCCAGCTCGACGAGGAGTACGCCATCGTGGCCACGGCCCTCGGCACGATCCGGCACCAGGGAGTGGACACACCGCCGCCGGACACGCTCGAAGGACTCCTGTACGCGCTCCCGGAGGACCGCTGCGTCATCGACGCCACGCGGCTGGCCACCGCCCTCGGCGACACACCGCCCGCACCCCGCACATCCCCCTGGTTCGGCTACGCCCCGCTTGACCCGGCACACCTGGCGGATAGCGACGGCATCGTGTTCGTCAAGGACGTCCCGCAAAGCTAGCGACCTCACTGTCCTGGGCGGAGTAGGCATCCTCACTGCCGACGGCCAGCCCTGACACACGCCCTGGCCGCAGGACTGGTCCGCTCGAAGGTCATTCCTGAGGCCGGGTCGCGTCCGACTTGCCCCCACTGCCCGTCTCGCCGCTGATGACGTGGGCACTGACAGAACGGCAGTCAGCAGCGCTGTTCTTCACGTCGCGGACATGCACGCGACGTGAACGTCCAGTTCAAGGGCTCTTCTGCACACTCGATACTCGGAAAACTCGACGACGTTCAGTTCGCACGCCGGGACTACCAGCACCGCACCCGGCTCGCAGCCCTGGACGACCCGACCAGGCAGCAGTGGCTCACGCTCCCCACGCACCTGCCCCACGGGCGCCCGACGCTCGTCAACCAGGCACTGCTCGCCGAGCCGCGCCGGTCCCGCCGGACAGTCGGCCTGCTCATTCGCCAGTACTACGGCCGCAGCCACCACTGGCCTGCGGTGAGTGAGGTCTTGGACGTGGTCCTCGATCGGTTCGAGAGCACGGACCGCGTGGCGGACCTCGCGAGGACATCGACCTTCGCCCTGCTTACCGCCCTCGGCTGGAGCGGCGAAGTACTGGAAAGCAGCGCCGTCCCGACCCGCCATGGACATCCCGGTCGCCGTGCTGCCGTACCTGAACTCGGCCCAGGCCGCCCATCCCGCGTACCGTCAGAGTCTGGAGCGGCTGCGCGAGATGGGCGTCCTGATCGGCTCGTACGAGCCTCACCGGCCGAAGGCCGGCGGCGGGGCCGACCGCTACCGCTGGGAGGAAGTGCTGGAGCTGCTTGCCCCCAGGCTGTCCGTACGGTCGTGATCAGCGCCGCCGTGCTTGCGGCGGTTGCGGAGCCGGGACGGCGGCTGCTTCGTGGGCCGGAGTGCTGGGGCGCTGGGTGTTGGCCTTGCGCTGAGGCGTTGGATGCGCCAGGTAAGGACTCGTGCGGGGGAGTCGGCGTCGTCCAAGGCGCGCTGGTCGGCGGTGCGCGTACAACAACGACAACAGGGCCTCCGGGAACCGCTCGGAATGGGGTCGCACCCCCGAGCTACCAGGAGGCCCTGCCTTCATGCGCGTACGGCCGGAAGATCACCCGACCAGGAACTCCGTTCGACTCACACGTTCCAAGATCGGTTGAGATACGGCTTCTTACAGCTGTCGGGGTGGCGGGATTTGAACCCACGACCTCTTCGTCCCGAATGGGGTTCGGTCCTGACCGACACCTGCCTGATTGGTATGTGTGCAGGTCAGGGCGTTGGGCTCGGTGGGTTTCGTGCGGTGTCGGGAGGGCTTGGGGAGCGGGTTGGCTCCCAGACGGCTCCCAGGCGTCTCCCCTCTCACGCATACCTCTGGACGGGAACGGTTCGCCTCGGACTCGAGTTGCTGCCTCCGCGCATGACCGCACCCGCCTTGCCCTGCCGCATGCTTTTGCGAACGGCGCGCCCGCCGAGGCGCGGTGACCGCGGGACGTCGGCCATGCCGTTGCTGACCGGCGGTTCCCGTTCCGTGGCGGCCGGGGCGCTCCTCGGGCGAGGCGGCAGACGGCTTCTGCCGTACGTTACGCGGATCGGTCTGCCGGCGGGCGCCGCCGCTCCCCACTGTCGGCGAGCACGCCCTGCCAGGCGTCCTGGGCACTCGCGTACCGGGGGAACCGCTCATCGAGGGAGCCGGCCTGGAACACGAGACCTATGCCCGACCGGGTGTAGACGACGCGCGCCCACCCTTGCCGCTCCCTGCAGTCGTCCCACGCCGCGCACAGCGGGGCCAGGACGCTGCCGTCCATGAACGTCACGTTGCTCAGGTCGACGATGAGGAAGAGGCGTCCGGTGCCGTGGCGGACGTCCTCCAGGCCGCGCGCGAAGGCTGGAGCGGTCGTCAGGTCCAGTTCGCCGTCGGATCGGATCACGCGGCACTCGTCGAACAGGTCGGGATGTGGGCCCATACGCCCCATCTCCTCTGTCTGCGGGGTGGCTTTCGCCTTGCGCAGGGCCTCTGTTGCGCGGAAAGGGACTGCACGGAGAGGGCCGGGGGCAGGGGCTGCCGCATGGTCAGCGTACTGCCGTGGAGGGGCGGCCGGGCGTCCCGCTTCCGGTATCTGTGGAGGGGTTCGTCGAAGGAGCCGTTCCTGGCCGGTTCCTGGTCGGTTCCTGGTGGTTCGGGGACGAAAGCTGCAAGGGAGGGGCGTGGGCAGTGGTTCCGGAAGGCTCGCGGTCTCCGGAGTCCCGTTTTCCGGCGGGCGGGGTACGGTGGGGGAACCGAGGGCACGTCGTACGCCGGTGATCGGGCCGGTCTCGTCCTCGGCGCAGGACGACGCCGGGCGGCTCATTGCCCGGGGCAGGTTCCGCCCTATGACGGCCGAAGGCGTTCGCCCTCCGCTCGGCTGTGCGGCGGCCGAACTCACTCGGCCGGTCCAGCCGCGGTATACGGGCCGACGCACGGACCGAACCGCCGGCGCCCACTCCGTGGCGGACCGTCGAGCCGCCCGCGTACTCCGCCGGTGCCTCGTCCGCGACGACCAGAGCGGCAACGGGAGCGGGGCCATCGCCTGAGGGCCCGCGCACCCCCATACGAAGGCAGCCCGAGCCCCCGGCCGCACGGTTCGCACCGAGGCCACCGAGTTCAAGGAGTCCTGCCCGTCGCTCGGCTCGACCGAGCCGTCCCGCTCGCCGTCGGATCAACACGCGCGAGCCTTCGGCACGCCGAAGGTGTGCCCCCAGACAGGAGAGTTTCCATGGCCACCGTCCTCGAACCCCTGCCCTCCCCGCCCCTCGCCCGCGTGCGGCTGGCGCCGCACCATGACCTTCCGCGGCGCATCGACGGGGCATGGTGGCCCCGCTCGCGCGATCTCCTCGTCGAACTCCCGCTGCTGATCGGCGCGTTGCCCTGTGCGTGGGGACAGATCACCGCCGTCACCGTCAACACGGCGATGTGGCCGATGTCGCCCGGACGCATGCTCGTCGCCAACCACGTCGTACGGCTGCGCAGGACGGCCGGGTCGCACGGCCGACACACCATCTGTCTGCTCAGCCAGGGCCGGGGCCGTTGGGACCTGCTGGTCGTGCCGCCGGAGGTCGACGCGGCGGACGCCGAGCCGCTGATGGCGGCCGCGGCGGTCGACGCCCGCTGACGATGGAGGGCCATGTGTCCTGACCATGTGTGACATGCCGCGTGTGGCGTAATGGGCTCTTTGGGTTGCTCGGTCGCGTCACTCTGTGCGGGTTGGTCACGGCCGTGTCAGGAGCCCGTGTGTACAGATCACGTGAGCGGGTCGAGCACATCCGCCGTGACCGCCGGATGGACCCGCGGGCGTCGGGGCGGGCGCTGGATCCGCGGCACGAGATGAGCAGGGACATGGTGGCCGAGGCTTTGAAGACGCCGGTGCGGGGGTGCGGCTGTGGCGGAAGGTGAGCGGCGGCCCGACAAGGGCATGGTGGACCGGTCGGAAGGGTTCGGTGAGCGGCTGCTGGGGGTGCTGTTGGACCGGGCACACGAGATGCCGCCGCAGCTGGTCGCCCCGCTGATCGCGGAAGAGGTGACCAGGGTCGGTGGCCGCGACGTCTCGATCCTGCTGCAGGACTACGGCCAGCTGGTGCTGGTGCCGCTACTGGGCCGGCGGCTGATGGTCGGCGAGCCGGAGCCGATCGATGACTCTCCCGCCGGCACGGCCTTCCTGTACGCGATCACTGCCGAGGTGCCGCAGGCCGACGGCGTCCGGATGTACCTGCCGTTGCTGGACGGCAGCGACCAGGTGGGCGTGCTGGCCCTCACCCTGGACACCGTCGATGACGACGACCGGCGGCTGCTGCGCAGGCTCGCCGGCCTGGTCGCCGACATGCTGGTCACCAAGCACAGCTACACCGACCAGTTCTTCCTCACCCGGCGCCGCGAACCGATGAGCCTGGCCGCGGAGATCCAGTGGTCCCTGCTGCCGCCGCTGGCGATGTCCAACCCGCAGGTCGCGGTGGCCGGAATCCTGGAGCCCGCCTACAACGTCGCAGGCGACAGCTTCGACTACGCCCTCAACGAAGACATCCTGCACCTGGCCATGGTCGACGCGATGGGCCACGGCCTGGACGCCGCCACGATGGCGACCGTCGCCGTCGGGGCCTACCGGCACGCCAGACGTGCCGGCATCGGCCTGTCCGAGATCTACGCGTTCATGGACCGGGCCATCGCCGAGCAGTTCGGGCCCGACCACTTCGTCACCGCGCAGATGATGCGTCTGAACATCGCAACGGGCCACCTGCAGTGGGTCAACGCCGGCCACCCCGCACCGTTGCTGATCCGCAACCACCGGGTCGTCCGGCAGCTGGAAGGCCCGACCACCTTGCCGGTCGGCTTCGGCGGTGAAGATCCCCAGATCAGCCAGCAGATGCTCCAACGCGGCGACCGAGTGCTGTGCTTCACCGACGGGCTGATCGAGGAGCACGAAGCCGGCGAAGAACAGTTCGGCGAGGAACAGCTCATCCACTGGGTCAATCGCATCGAACACGGGGAGAAGGGAGTACGAGCGGTGGTGCGCTCACTCTCCCACGCCCTGAAGCGGCAACGGGGCGGCCGCACCAGCGACGACGCGACCCTCTTCCTGATCGAATGGCGCGGGGGTGCCGCCGACCATCTCGCCGTCCTGGAGTGAGCCGACAGCCGCACCACCATGAACAGAGCCGACGGCACGCAGACCCGCTGCCTGGCCAACCGCGGTGCACACTCACCACTGACTGTCCACCAGTGCGCCCC
Organism: Streptomyces sp. NBC_01384; assembly: GCF_045040035.1. Lineage (NCBI taxonomy): Bacteria > Bacillati > Actinomycetota > Actinomycetes > Kitasatosporales > Streptomycetaceae > Streptomyces > Streptomyces sp. NBC_01384. The sequence goes on along the minus strand of NZ_CP109559.1, from coordinate 4,389,329 downwards.
TGACCGCGGCCACACACGGAACCGGGGTCCTCACGAGCCATGCACGTCGCAGCCGCGGCCCGAGGGAACAGGGATTACCAACCGATCGCTCAGCTCTGCTCCTGCCGCTGCCGCTGCCGCGAACACTCTGCCGGTAGAGCGCGAACAACGGCGTGGCAACACCCAGGGGGAGCCATCGGTCAGCGGCGCCCGCGGCGCGTCAGCCGCGTTCCTCCTCTTCGGCCTCCATGAGCCGGATCCCCCGATGCGTCAACATCACCATCGCGGGTGTATTTCCTTGCGTCCAGTCGACGGTGATGAGCTCTTCGCCCACCAGGTATGCGCAGGCCGCGGCCAGATCCTGCTCAGGGACCTGGAGGTCGTCATGCAGCCTCGCTCCGGTGATGCCAAGGAGGCGATTGCCTTCCGTGGCCTCGTACAGCGTTTTCATGATCGCTTCGCGGTAGCTCTTCCGCTCGTGCAGTGTTGCCATGATTGCCGCCACTCGTGCCGGGCATCGACGAGGAGTCCGTGGGGCCGGGGCCGGAGCCGTGTCCGCAGTGAGTGGCCACGACGGTCTCCACGTGGAAGAGATCACCGGAGACGTGCTCGTTGACGGTTGTAGGGCCGACGATCACGGGCATGGCACGAACCCGTCTTATGGCGGGTCTTCACCGTCCCGTCCGCTGCAATGGCTCGGCGAGAACGGCACCAGCGTGGAAGCCGGTGTGTGAAGGATTCCCTGTCCCCTCACTCTACTCCGGGCCCTGTCCGGAGAACTGTGTGTGACGTAGGGGTCCGGTCCCGGGGCGACCGACGACGCGGGTTCGGCGACAGGACCCGGCGGCGAGTGTTCCGGCGCCGGGGGTTCAGTCGGCCTCGGCCGACGTCCCGGGTTTCGCGCCGGGGGTGGACCGTGGGGGGTTCGGCGGCGAGTCCGGAAGGTGGTTGTCCGACGGCTTGCCCGGGATGTTCCTCCCGGTCGGTGGGGTGCCGTAGGAGTGGAGACCGATGCTTTCCGCGTGCTGCGCGCTGAGCCGGGTGATCACACGGGTGGCCGCAACGGTAAGGATCAGCAGGGCGCTGAAGGCCACGGCGGCGACCATGACGCTCACTTCGCCGTGATCAGGCGGCTCGGCCGGGCGGCAGGTGCCCGGTAGGAGGAGGCGTCATCCCCGCCCTCCCAGGTTTCCTCGGAATCCTGGTCCAGGTCAGTCATGGAACTGCCGTGGAGGGTGTGTTCCGCTGCCACAAGCGCGCTCGCGGTCGTCGGAGGGCCGGAGCTGTCGCTCGCGGCGGCCATCAGGCGGCCGGCTGCCGGGGCGCTGGTCTCCGGTGGTACCACCAGCAGGTTCCAGCTGCCCGTGGTGTGGGACAGCAGCAGGATCTTGTGGGGGTCCAGCTCTGTCGTGAACCAACCGACCTTCACCACGTGACCGTTGACGGGCACGCTGCTCGGGATGGCAGGCCAGTGCGTCGGGTTGACGGCGATCCGGGTGATCCGTCCGGACAGGGGGTCCAGTACGTCGGCCAGAGCGGAGAGTTCGTGTGTCAGGTCCCGGGAGCGGGGCCACCAGGCACCGTCGAGAGGCCCTCGGGACGTGCTCACGGTTTTAAGAGCGATGCGAGCGGTCGGAACCCTGAAGGGCACGATCCGCAGCGGGGGTTGGTCGGCGGTCGCGGACATCGCGCGTACCTGTCTCCCGGCCGCTGCTTGGGGCGGCGGCCCGGTGTCGTCACTCGCCGAGAACGACACCGGCATGGCGGCCGGTGTGCGAAATACTCTCGATGCCTCCACGCTACTCCCGCGGCACGTCGGACGGACCCCGGCGAGACACCGGTTCCGAACGCGGGGCAGCGCGACGGCCCTGACGCCGGGCAGGCGTCAGGGCCGTCGGCTCACCCACGCCCGGTCTGGGACGCGGCTCACCCACGCCCGGTCTGGGATGCGTGTCTGTCACTTGCCTTCCGCCGTCATCGGCACGCCGCCGATGACGGCCGCCGCCGGGCCGCGCGAGGGCGTGCGGCGGGCATCGTGTCCGCCTTCGGAGTCCCATACCTTCTCCCGGGTCGAGTCCCATGCCGCCTCGGCCTCGGCGGCGACGCGGAAGAGCTTGGCCTCCTTGACCAGGCCGCTCGCGGTGAGGCTGCGTGCGGGGTCCGTGGCGGTGGTCATCAGCCGGGTGGCCGTGACGGCGTCGGTCTCGGGTGGGATCACCAGAAGGTCCCAGCGGCCGACGGTGTAGGAGAGCAGCAGCAGTTTGTGCGGGTCCTGCTCGGCCTCGAACCAGCCGACCTTCACCGCATGGCCCTGGACGGGAACCTTGCGGGGGATGACCGGCCAGAACGTGGGGTTCACGGTGACGCGGGTGATCCGCCCCCACAGCGGGTCCAGAACCGCGGTGAGCGCGGGCAGTTCGGCCGTCAGGTCGCGGGAGCGCGGCCACCATGCGCCGTCGATCAGGGCGGGGGCCGTGCCGGGCGACGCCAGCTGCAGCCGGAGAGGTGGCGGTGAAGAAGGGGAGGTCCGGTCTTCGACCGCGGGCTTGCCGAACGTGGTTGCGGTCATCACACGGACCCTGCCCCGGGCCGGCCAGGACCGGCCCGGTGTCGTGAATCGCCGGGGACGGCACGGGCATCGAAGCCGGTGTACGAAGTACCCTCGGTATCTCCAGGATACTCCTGGCCGGAGTCCGATGGACGGTTACCGTGGCGCGAGTTCCACGGCGTGCCGGACGCGTGGTCGCCCGCTGCCCGCCGTCAGCGGATGGGGCGATGGTCGGCGCGCCGGGACCATCGGACGTAGGCGATGGCCACATCGGCCGCGAGAAGCACGATGCCGATGATCAGCAGATATCCCAGGCTCTCGGCTGCCACGCCGATGATTCCCAGGACAACAGCCACGAGGACGAGGAGAAGGAAGAGCACCATTGCCTGAACGCCTTCCTTGGGCTGGACCGGATTGGGTGGGACGGGGCGCGGTCGCTCAGCGGCGCGCGAGTTGGCGTTCGCCCTTCACGCCTGGCTGGTAGGTCATGCCGTAGTGCTGGAAGATCCCCTTCTCCTGCTCGGCGGGCAGGATGTCGTCCGTGCCGATCGAGGGAGCCTTTCTCACCAGGCTCTTGGCGTAGGAGACCTTGAGGTAGCCCGGCCCGAGGACTGCCTCGTCGAGGGGGACGAAAACCAGGCGCTGGCGGGTGGGCAGCCCGGTCCGCACGGTGGCCACGGCCGGTTCGTCGGTGGTGGTGTCCACATAGACCGCTTCGAGCACGCCGATCTTGCGCCCCTTCGCGTCCACGACATCATGGTCGCGCCACTCACGGATATCGGCTGCCTGGATCATGCCCTCTCCCTTCCGGGCGCGGCACCCTCACGAGGCATGAGCCAACGGCTCCGGCGCAAACACGCCGGAGCCGCCCTTCCGGGCGGTTGCACGTGAGAGTGAACCAACCCATAACCAACGATACTGCGGTCCGTGCGGCTCGGACGTGCTCCCGGCCGGCCCCTTGGCGGTTTGGATCGCGGCGGTGGCGGACATAGCGATGGCCGCTGTCGTCCTCACGATGACGCCCGCGAGGGCGCTCACGAGATGAGCGACGGCCGTGTCGAATGCGCCCTCGGCCTCTTCCAACGCCTGACGTGGGCTGTCGGCGAAGGTGTTGAGGGCGTGTCGGAGCCGCAGGGTGAGTTCGTTCGCGGTGCGACGCTGCCGGGGGCCGGGGCGGCACGTCGCACGCCAGCCCCTTCCGGTATTTCCTCAACAGGCGCCAAGCGGCCATCGATGTCCGGCAGTAGACGCATGTGTCGCGCGCTATCGGCAGTCTTCGGGCAGGACTACGCTGTGGGGTGAGGCCCCAGTCCCCGGTACCGATGCTGTGTTCCGCTCCCGGGGAGGCCCGCTGTGTTCGTTCTGCTTCTCGTCCTGATCGTGGTCTTGTTCGGCTTCGGCTTCCTCAACCCCGTCTGGTGGGTCGCCGCGGCTGTGTTGGTCTTCGGAGCCACCCGTTACGGCCGCGGTGGCGGGGGCCGGGGCCGCGGCGGCGGGTCCGACATCGGTGAGTACCAGGACTACCGGGACCGCCGGGAGCGTCAGGACCGCTGGGATCGCCGCTACAGCCGTCAGCACCGAGCGCGCTGGAACCGCGAGGACCGGCGGGACCGCGAGGACCGGCGGGACCGCGAGCGCCGCGGGTGACCGATGAAGTGTCCGGGCGTGTGGACACCACCACCCCTGCCTGCCGCTGCTGCCAGGTCCGTGCCGAAGCCGCGCCCGGGGCGCCGGTGACGGCGGGTTTCGCGTCGACCTCGGCGGTCCCGTCCTCGCGGGCGAGCCATGTCCCCCGCCTCGCCCGCGTCCCGTTCCGAAGCCGCATCGAGGCGAGAACGCGTACGTCGTGCCCTGTTCCGCTCGTCGTGCATCTGCTCTACGCTCCGAGCAGGGCAGGCGGGACTTCGTCCGTGTCAGGAATCGACGGAACCGGCAAGTCCCCCACCCAGGCTCCCAGCCCCCGAGTCGCAATCGAGGCCGGCCGGAGCCGCATCGCCGGAGAACGCGGCTCCAGCTTCCGTCCTCCCGGCGTTTTCCACGAGGGGTGCTCCCGCAACCCCGCCGCCGCGGAGGACAGCGCGCGAGGACACGATGGCCGGGGGGCCTCGCGTCCTCGCGACCACGGCCGCCGCCGAGCACCATCGGCGGCGGCCGTCCGGCCCGGGAAGCAGAGTCTGTGAACCACAGCCCGCGGACCACAGTCCGGGAGCCGCTGCTGACAGGCCGTGACATCGGTCAGGACCTCAGGCCGGGAAGGGCTTCGGAGTCGTCGATGAACGCGCGGGCCAGGTCGGACAGGCGCCGGTTGTGAGCACGGGCGTAACCGCGCAGTGTGGTGAAGGCTTGTTCCATGTCGATGCCACGGCGTTCGGCGAGTTTTCCCTTGGCCTGTTCGATCAGGACGCGGCTGTTCAGTGCGCTCTGCAGTTGCTCGTTGAGGACGGTACTGCGGTGCGCGGTGCGCTGTTGCAGCAGGCTGATGGTGGCGACGTCGGCCAGGGCCTGGGCGAGCGGCGTGGCGTCCGGCTCGAAGGGGCCCGGGGTGGCGTGGAAGAGGTTCAGGGCCCCGACGACCTCGTCCCGTAGACGCATCGGCAGGGCCTGGACCGACCCGAACCCGCTGCGCTGGGCCGCCGCGACAAAGCGTGGCCAGCGGTCGGCTTCCCCGCTCAGGTTGGCGACGATCACCGGTGCGCCGGTGTGGAAGGAGTCCAGGCAGGGCCCTTCGTCGTTCTGCAGCTGGAAGAGCTCCAGCAGGCGCACTTGTTCGTCGGAGGCGGCCATGACGCGGAGTTCGCCGTCGCGGTCCGCGAGCAGTACGCCTGCGGCACTCGCGCCGAGCATGCCCACACAGCGGTCGGTGAGCAGGCGCAGGAAATCGATCAGGTCGAAGTCGGCGACCAGGTTGTCCGCCAGCTCGACGAAGGTCTTGGCCAGGAGTCGCTGATTCATCGTGTACACCCTCCGTCGAGACTGATCCCGGCCCGAATGAAGGGACGGGAAGCGCAACTCACTTCTTTTCCGGTTTCTTGGATTGGTTCCTGGTCCGGTTCCTGGTCTGGTTCTTGGGCGCGATTCTCGGGTTCGGTTTGCGGGTTTGGATTGTTGGTTCGGCTTCTTGGTCCGGCAAAGGTGTCAGGCTTCATCGTCGGTCTGATCCGTGTCCGCGCCCGGGGGGAACGTGAGCCGGTGGGCGACGACGTCGGCGGCCACCGCGGCGAGGCGGCGTCCTCTCGCGTAGGCATAGGCGCGCAGCCGGACGAAGGCTTCTTCGACACTGACTCCGAGCTGGGCCGTGAGCATGCCCGTGGCCTGGTCGATCTCCGACCGGTACGCGCCCAGGTCCTCGAAACGACCGTCCGTCGACCATCCGTCGGCCGGGCCCTCTTCCCCGTCGATCCGGGAGTCGAGCAGGACCAGCGTGGCGGTGTCGGCGAAAGCCGACGCGTCGGCCAGCTCCTCCGCGTTCAACCGGACCGGGACTTGGGAGTACAGGTCCAGAACTCCGGGGCTGATCGCTCCCATTTGCAGAGGGAAGGCGAAGACGGCGCGTGCCCCGGCCTCCAGGGCCGCATCGGCGAACACGGCCCAGCGGTCCTGCACTTCAGCGGTGAGCAGATCGGGCGTCAGGACGGCCGAGCCCTGTGTGAAGGCGTCCACGCAAGGCCCCTCGCCCAAGGTGAGCTGGAGCTCCTCCAACTGTTCGCTGACATCGTCGGTGCTGCACAACGGATGGCTTGCCGCGGATCTGGACATCGCGGAAAGTCCGGCCCCGCCGACCGGCAGTGCGGCCACGGCCGCGGTGCACACATCCACCACGCCGACCCGGGCACCCCGCCGGGCCGCCTGCTCAGCGACCAGTACCTGGATCCGGGCCGACCGGCTGTCGGACCTCACCCGGGCCACCGGGTCCAGGCTTCGTGTGCAAGACCCTCCAGCCTTGCCGTGGCCCGTTCCCCGAGGGGGAGCACCAGCGCACGGAACGTGGTGGGGTTCGTCGGCCTCAGAACCTCTCCGACGTCCAGCCATCCCCGGGAGCGGAGCGAGTCGAGAGTCGGGCGGTCGGCCTGATCCACCAAGGTGGCGCCGAGGGTCGCCTGGTGGTCGGTCAGCAGCCTCTCCTGCAGACGGTGGGCCAGCTTCTGGTCCTGCGGGTGCGGGCGGACCAGAGTGTCGCTGATCGCGAAGACACTGCTGGACTTGGTGATCCGCTCAATGGTGCGTGGTAGCGCACCGTCGAAACCGAGCCACCAGCGGCCGTCGCTGAGTACCGGGAACCCGAAGGCGCACCCCATCAGACTGTCCGTCTCCGCGATCACCATGGCGAACCCCGGCCGGCGGACGTCGCCCGCGAGATGGTTCAGGAAGTCCTGGCGGCTGGGACTGCGGTGTGCCTCACCCGATGCCGTTGCGCAGGACTCCTCGTACAGATCCCCGAGATCCTCACGGATGTCCTCCACGAGCCACCGGTTCACCCGGCGCAACCGCACCGCGTCCGCGCCGGAATCCACGCCGGAGTCCACGCCGGGCTTGTCGTCTCCACGGGGCTGCCGTGACGGTCCCCGATGCGGCCGAGCCGTCACACCGCACCGCCCGAGAGGACAGGCACCGGCGGAACAGGCCGGTGCGGCGGCACTGGAGCGGTCGTGGCCGGGGCGTTCCCGGGAGGAGGCGGCAGCTGCCCGAACGGAAGGCCCAGGAGCAGGAATGCGCAGCCGGCGACGTCGAGCATGAGGGCCAGCGTCGGCGGCGGACGGTGCAGTCGCAGCGTCCCCCCGGCCGCGGTGATGCGCTGTGAGGCGTGGAGGAAGGCGTTGAGGCCGCTGCAGTCGCAGAAGGTGACGGGGGTGAGGTCGACGTCGATGGTGCGGATGCCGTCGCGCAGACACCGTTCCAGTGATGCGCGCACCAGGGGCACCGTCTCCAGGTCGATCTCACCGGCCAGCGTGATCAGTGCCCGATTCTTTCGGTCGTGACGGTAGACGGTGAGCGGCGGAAGGGGCATGACGCCTCGGTTCGGAAGACCGTCCGGCAGCGGATGCGGTGGCGCCGGAATCCCGGCACCGCCGGCCCACTTCCGGCAGCGGAGTACATTCGGCGGAGGTCGAGCAACGGCCGACCGGCCGGCCTGCGCGGCAGGACTGAGGACCCACCCGGTTCCCTCCAGGGATGCGCCGGGCGACGGGCGAAGGGCCCGCTCCCCGCGGCGATCTGTGCTCGACAACGACATGCCGCCGGGGTCTGGGACGTCTGCACAGCAGCGTAGTCCTCGCCCGGTGCGACAGACGGTCGGAGCGGCCCATTCCCAGCATGTGGACGGTATCGAGGCATGGCTGCGTGCGCATGTCCTGTGCACCGCACGGTACTTGGGAGTTCAACCTCGCAGAGATCCGAGCCCGGCGCCCTCGGCCCGCAGACAGCGCACCAACAGGTGCGCGACGTCCTCCACTGCCGCCGTGTTCCGCGACCGGGTCGTGCCTTCGGCGTCGATCGACCGCCAGACCGACCCCGGCCCGGCGGTCCATCTCGACGAGCGGAAGGCCGCGATGGAGGACTGGATCAAGAGCTGGAAGTATCGGTACGCGGTGCGCTGATGGGGCACGAGGTGATGCTCAGCCAGGATGCGCAGTCGGCCGTGTTCTTGGTGCCTTTGCACACCGTCAGGTAGCCGGTCGTCGTGAGCTGCAGGTGGGGCGATGCGACGGCCATGGGATGCCTACGCGCGGACGGTCCGGCCCCGGCACAGCGGGCCTGAGACCCCCTGGAACTCCAGGTCGAGGCCGAGGCCGTCGCGCTCGGCGTGGAGGTGCAGGTGCGGCTCGCTGCTGTTGCCGGAGTTCCCGACCTCGCCGAGCACCTGCCCGACGCGCACGGGGTCGCCGGTGCTCACGGTCACGGTGCCGGGGCGCAGATGGGCGAGCTTGACGATCTCGGCGCCCGTGTCGATCCACACGTGGTTGCCGTACAGGGGTTGGTAGCGGATGGCGCCGGGTTCCTGGTCGTCGATGTGATCGGCGGCGGAGACGACCGTACCGTCGCAGGGTGCGTGCACGGGCTGCCCGTAGATGCGGTAGCGCTCGTTCTTGCCGCGCATGCCCTGGCTGCGGGCGCGGTGACGCCCGCGCGTCCCGCCCGGGCCGACCTGGACCACGTCCAGGGCGCCGCGTTGCTCGGGGACGGCGACGTGATGGTTGAGGCTGCGTCCGCCTCCCTGCCCCACGTACCAACTGCCGCCCCGCAAGGGGAAGACGAGGGGCCGGGAGACGGCCGTCCCCCAGCGGTGACGCCGTGCCCGGATCAGGAGTACGCCGAGGACGGCGACCAGGGCGGCCCCCACGACCAGTTCGGGGGCACCGCCCGACGTGGGCAGCCCCGGCAGCCGCCAGGCGGAGGCGAGGGCGACGAGCGCCCCGGCCTCCAGCGGCCGGCGTATCCACCACGGAAACAGGGCGGGGGCACGCCAGCCCTCCACGACCAGGTATCCGGCCGCGACGATCAGCAGGCGGCCGCACCAGGCGATCCGGGAGGGGGCCTCCCAGCAGGCGTCGATGCGCACGACGAACAGCAGCACCAGCACGGTCCAGGCCAGAGCCGGGCGCACCCAGTCGGTGCGCAGGCGTGCCGGGAGGTGTGCGCCGGGGGCGATCAGGAGCCCGTCCAGCTCATGGCCGTCCCTGGTGGCGGCGAAGGCGAGGGCCCGCCCCCGGGTGCCTTCGATCACCAGTCCGTCGCGGCTGTCGCGCACGCCGGTGACCTCGCCGACCCGTCCGAGCGTGGTGTCCACGATCTCGTCGAGCCGCTCCCGGCCCACGGCGGCGACCACGCGCGGCGCCAGGCGTTCCCGGTCGGCGGGCTCGGCGGTGAGGAACCGGTACAGGGCGTCCGGCGCGGCGTTCGCCGCTTCCCCGGTCCTGTCACGCATCGGCCGCACCGTCCTGTCCCGCCGTCATCGCCACCGGGGTCATGCCGCGAGCAGGAAGCACCGGCTGATCGGAGTCGCGGCGCCGCCGACCGCGGCGAGAGCCGCGATCACCGCACCGGCGACGGCACGCTTGCCGTTCATGGTGGTTCCCTTCGAGTGGTGACACATTCAAGGAGTTGCGCGAATCGATGCGCAGAAAAGTGCGCACGTACTCCCAAGGCTCGATACGGCGCGAAATGGCCTTGAGCAACCGGGGAGTGCGCTCATGCTAGCCATGACTCGGCACGGCACTCAACGAAATTCCTGGCCGCGAAACGGAGTTCGACCCTCCAGGCTCAGGTAAAGCTCAAATCCAAGGACGTGTCTTGTTGTTCTTCCCGCTGCGGCTTGCGCAGTTTTTACTCTGTGATGGGTTCTTCGAGAAGAAGCTAAACCCGCGCTAACGGCCCCCGAAATGAATCGGTAAGGCAGCGGAATCGGACCTTTTCTGCCTCTAGGGTTGGAGCATGAACGAGCGTTATCGGAACGGGCGGCCATGGGTTCCGTCAGCGGCGGGCCACGTCTGCCGGCTGATCGGTGTCCTGGATCTGGTGAGTGCCCTCTTTCCCGGCTTCCGGCACTCCCGGGTCCACGACTGGCTCGGTGAGCTTCCTGGCGGGGTGACCACTCTCGCCGCGGTGGGTCAGCTGACGAGCGGACTGCTGCTGGTCCTGCTGGCCCACGCGCTGCGCCGCCGCAAGCGCCGGGCCTGGCGCGCGGTGGTGCTGCTGCTGCCGCTGAGTGCGGCACTTCACCTGCTGCACCGCCATGAGCCGGTTACGGCGCTCATCGCGCTGGTGCTGCTGGGGCTGATCCTCGTCCACCGACAGGAGTTCTACGCCAAGGCCGACCCGCGCACCCGGCTGAGGGCGCTCGCCAATTTCCTCGGCCTGGGCACCCTCAGCGTCCTGCTCGGCCTGGTCATCGTCAGCGTCCACCCGTCGAGCGAGCGCCGGTCGTACAGCTTCCCGCAACGGCTGGAGCACGTGGTGTACGGGCTGTTCGGCTTCGAGGGGCCGGTCGGGTACACCTCCGGTCGGATCGCCGATCTGGTGGGCTACTCGCTGGGCGCCCTGGGCCTGCTGACCGCCCTGACCAGCGCCTGGCTCGTACTGCGCCCGGAGACGCCGGAGCCGGAACTGACCGCCGGGGACGAGGAGCGCGTACGGGCGCTGCTCGACCGCTACGGCGCCCGCGACTCCCTCGGCTACTTCGCGCTGCGGCGGGACAAGAGCGTGCTGTTCTCCCCCTCCGGAAAGGCCGCGATCGCCTACCGGGTGGTCTCGGGGGTGATGCTGGCCTCCGGCGACCCGCTCGGCGACGTCGAGGCCTGGCCGGGCGCGATCGACGCCTTCATGACCGAGGCCCGCGAGCACGCCTGGGTACCCGCCGTGGTCGGTTGCAGCGAGACCGGCGGGGAGATCTGGGCCAGGGAGACCGGACTGGACGCGCTGGAACTGGGCGACGAGGCGGTGGTCGACACGGCCGACTTCTCGCTCTCGGGACGCGCCATGCGCAACGTCCGGCAGATGGTGAAGCGGATCGAGCGGGGCGGGTACGTCTGCCGGGTCCGCCGGGTCTCCGAACTGGACGACACGGAGCGGCAGCGGATCGGTGACGCCGCGGCACAGTGGCGCGGAACCACCGTGGAGCGCGGGTTCTCCACCGCGCTGGGCCGGTTCGGCGATCCCGCGGACGACGAGTGCGTCGTCGTCACCGCCCACAAGGCCCCCGATGAGGCAGCGGGGGAGGACCCGGCCGGCGATGACCTGAAGGCGATACTGCACTTCGTGCCCTGGGGGCCTGAGGACATCTCCCTGGACCTGATGAGACGCGACCGCTCCGCCGACCCCGGCCTCAACGAGCTGCTGATTGTCGCGGCCTTGCAGGCGGCGCAGCAGATGGGCGTGCGTCGCGTGTCACTGAACTTCGCGATGTTCCGCTCGGCCCTGGCCAGGGGTGAGCGACTCGGCGCCGGACCGGTGCTGCGCGTGTGGCGCGGACTGCTGGTCTTCTCCTCGCGCTGGTTCCAGATCGAGTCGCTCTACAAGTTCAACGCCAAGTTCCAGCCGCGCTGGGAGCCGCGGTTCCTGGTGTATCCGCAGGCCCGAGACCTGCCCAGGATCGGCCTCGCCATCATGCGGGCGGAGGCGTTCATCACGCTGGAACTACCGCGGGCCAAACGCCCCGGGCGGCGCACCTCGCTGAGGCCCACCCTGGCCGAGGACGTCCGGCCCGCGGTCTGAGACTTACGAGACCAGCGGAAGGGCGGCCTTGTCCTCGAGCCAGGAGGCCCGGGAGAGAACGGCTCGCTGCACCTGCCGGAGCCGGAGGCTCGGTTCCATGCCGAGCCCTTCGACGAGCTTGTTCCGGAGGGTGTTGTAGACGCCGAGTGCATCGGCGGTGCGGCCACTTCGGTAGAGAGCCACCATCAGATAGAGATAGAGGTTCTCCCACAACGGCTGGTCCGCGACCAGCCCATAGGCTTCGCTGATCACCCAGGCGTTCCGGCCGAGCCGGAGTTCGGTTTCCACCCACAGCTCGTGAGCGGAATTCCGCTTCTCGTCCAGTTGGTGGCCCAGATCGTCCAGCACCGGCAGGCCGCGCACGTCGGCGAGGGCCGGCCCGCGCCACAGCGCGATGGCCAGGGCCAGCAGCTCCGAGGCCTCCTCCAACCGTCCGACGGCGGTCAAGCGGTGGGCCCTGGCCACCGTGGACTCGAAGCGGTGCAGGTCCAGTTCATGCCGCTGCCCCAGGTCCAGGAGGTAGCCGGGAGCCCGCGTGGCCAGGACGCCCGGGTCCGCGCCCAGTGCCGACAGGTGCTTGCGCAGCCTGGACACGTAGACCTGCAGAGCGGTGGCCGCGGTGCGCGGCGGGTTGTCCGCCCAGAGCAGGTCGGTCAACTGCTGGGTGGAGACGACTCGCTCGGCGTTCAGGCACAGCAGCGCCAGCAGCGCCCGCTGTTTGAGGGCGCCCGGGCCCGGTGAGGTGGAGCGGCCGGCCGCCGCGATCTCCAGTGGTCCGAGTATGCGGAAGTCCAATTTTGTCCCCCGTGATGTGCTTCCATGACGGCGAGTTGGTCAATCCCGCCGACGAGTGATCTTCGGTGGCGCTCCGGACTTCAGGCAAGTTCGCGGTGTTCCTTTTGCCGAGAGATGGGGTGACTCTCACCGCGACTTGAGCCCCGGGACGACCGGGCCGATCGGATGTGACGTACGCCATCGTTGTTGAATATGTACTGCTGGACGCATGAGGTGCGGCTGATCCGGCGCATGGGAGGGTTCAGCGGTGCGGTCCAGTCTCTGAAATATCTGCACAACGTGATTTACGGGGGAAGGAGTTGGACGGCACACGTCTGCCAATTTCGGCCGCCCAGTACGAGATATGGTTGGCCGAGCAGGTGAATCCGAAAGGGCAGCAGTCTCGCATCGGTGAATACCTGGAGATCCGCGGACTGATCGACGCGGAGAAGTTCGAAGCCGCACTCCGGCGGACCATCGCCGAGGCCGAACCCTTTCACGCACGGTTCGGCGAACGTGAAGGCGTGCCCTGGCAGACCGCCGACCTGGCCGATGACTGGGTCTTCCCCGTTCGGAGTACCTGGGCCGTACCGACCACCAGGTCAAGATCAGGGGTATCCGGATCGAACCGGCGGAGGTCAGGGACGCCGTCGCCGGCTGTCCGGGTGTCACCCAGGCCGAGGTCGTCGTCCGTGACGACCCCTCGGGAGCCGCTTGTCTGGTTGCCTATGTGGTGGAGCAGGGCGGGGGATCACCGGCTCCGGCGGCCGTCCGCGAGCATGTGGCGGAGCGGCTGCCCAGGCACATGGTGCCGGCCGCCGTGGTCGTGCTCGACGCGTTCCCGCTGCCCCCCAACGGCAAGCTCGACCGCCGGGCCCTGCCCCGACCCGACTGCCGTCAGCGTTGCCGTCATTCGAGGGTGCGAAGACCGCGCGTCCGAAAGAAGCGACGCGCCGCCCGGAGGGCCAAGACCAGGACCGTGACCGCCAGCACGACGTTGAGAGTGTCCACGATCATGACGACGGAGTGGGGCGCGAGCAACAGGTTCGGCACCTTGCCGCCGATCATCCCCAGGCCCATGAGGAGGGGGAGCCATGCCCGAAAGAAGCGCATGTCCTGATCGGGACTCGCTCCCTTCCGAACCGTGGTCCGCTCCCACCACCGACTGCCGATACTCGCGAGGACCAGCGCGCACCCCATCGCGACTACGGACCAGTCCATGAACCGCAGCATCACGCCTCCTTGATCGGCAGACGGATCTTCCTCCCGCGGGTGACCGCGGTCAAGGGGCCGGCGTCCCACCGCAGCCCCGGCCCTTTTGAGTCCTGGAGCTGTGCGCGGCGCCCGGGGCACGCTCAGACACTGTGACACTCGCTTTAGGAGTTCGACTCCTCCACCTGCTCCGCCCAGCGGTCCCGCTCCCCCTGCATCCGGTTGCGCAGCGGCTCCGGCGCGTCGGTCGGTTCCGGGTTCTCGAGTCGGGCCGTCGCGGACAGAATCGTCAGGACATGCCCCTTCCCGGTACGTCGTCACAAACGGCCTTGATCACGGCGGCTGTTCTCATGCCCGATGGGCACCCCGGCAAGCCGCTGACCAGCGCGAGCACGTCAGCGATCAAGAACTACAGCTGCCGTGACTGAGGATGGCGACCAGGGGTTTGGAGGTCTGAGGCCGAGCGTAGGACGCCGGTCCGGGAACGGCGAATGAATTGCCGGCCAGGGGAACAGGGGGCACGGTCCGGGCAACGGGGCCGCGAGGCGCAGATACGCACGGTACGCGTGGGGCGTCGAGGCAGGATCGCGCCTACCTTCGCGCTTGCCCGGCGGAAGGCCGGGACCGCCAGGTGATCACCGTGTGCCCCACCAGGGCGAGGATGACAGCCACCGCAATGAAGCGGATGACGCTCCATGTCGTAGTGGCGACTGTTCCTTCCAGCGGAGCATCGAAATTGAGTCGCTGTGTCGTATCGACGACAGCCACCAGTGGAACCAGCACCCGAAAGGGAAGGCCGCGAAGTCCGTGATTTCGCGCCAGGTTCCCAGCCAATCCCAAAAGAGAGCCGAGAAGGCAGGCGGCTATGCACCAGACTACCGTTTTCGACAAGAAGGCAGACCACTCAATCTGCGTTGTTGTCGCCGAAGGGTTATTCAGGTCCAGTGTCCGGAACTCTCCCTGGCCCAGTTTGGTGACATAATAAGCGATCACGGCCGTGATCAGGGACGCGGGGGCCAGAATGACGGATTCCATCCTGGATTTTCGCGCGAGCCCGACACAGAAAGCCAATGCCGCCCAGGTCCATCCAGCGGACAGGATGAGATCTGCCACATGTCCTATCGGGCTGCCGACCGTGCCAAGAAGGGGGGCGAGGGTCCCGAGTGTCGCGCCGATTGTCAATACGGCCGCAGATGCCATGACACGGGATCGTGAAGAGAACACGATGTTCGAAAAGTCCTTTTCGATGTCCAGGCAGGAGAGCCTGGCGTGGCGGTTCCGTTGCTGCAATGGCGGATGTCCCGGCCATCTCGGCGGAGAACCGAGAGTGGCCGGGACCGCAACGGCACTAGAGCCTGGAAGCTCTTAGTACGTGGACCAGTACACGTGGCACGTGTACGCCCAACCGGCGTAGGCGTAGGCGTCTGCCCAGTAACCGGAATTAGCGTATTCCTTGTCGGTGCCGTTGGCTATGATCGCTGTTGCCGAGTGGTACTTCGAATTGTGGAGGTAGTCGGAGTAGCAGCCCTTGAGGCCACTGCTGTCGGCTACGGTGCCGTAACTCCATGTTCCGCCGCCGGCGCTGACGACGGTTTTCGGGGTCACACTCGTCGCGGAAACCTTGAAGGTGACCTCTCCCCATGCCTTGGGGTGTCCCAAGAACTTGGGTGCCTGGCGGGTTGCCGTTCTGGCCGACGACGACTGGTCGACTGTCGCACTGGCCGGCGAAGTAAGAGCTCCGGCAGTCATGGTCGCGCCCATAGCGGCGAGAGCCATTATTTTACCAAGAGTCCTCATGAAACATTCCCCCTTTACCTGCGTCCAGTGAGCGATAGGGAGATCCTCGGTGTTCGAGATTTGAAAGTAAAGGCACATCTGTGGTAATGGCCGAAAAGGTTCGCTGCCTCTTATGTCGCGATTGGTCGTATTGCACTCGGTCGACTTCCCCTTTTCTTGCCCAATGACCCCATTACGCCTGACGGTATAGGGGTCTTTTCCGGACATTTCAAGGTCAATTCGGGAGTCCGGGTGCGCCCCCGCGTTCTGTTGTGGAGCCTCGCGAGTTCCTGGGCTGCTGCAGTCCGCCTCGCGCCGCCACCACCAGCACCAGCACCAGCACCAGGCCGCCGAAACCCACCGCCGCCGCGACGCCGTGACGGAGAAGCCGTGATCAAGAACTACAGCTGCCGTGGATGATCACGGTCTTTATCCAGGGATCGAGCACCGGCACTCCGTACGTAGAGCCCGGATCTGCTGCTGGGTTGAGCGGGCGGCGCCGAGATATTTCGGTTTCTACCGCGTGCCCTGAGCTTCGCCGGTTCCTCAAGTGGGTGCAGTTTCAGGTGTTTCGGGGGCGAGGAACCGTCGTCGGCGGAGTGCGCGGCGGCAGGACGCAGGGTGTGCGGAGCGAGGCGGGCCAGCAGCCGGCCAATGAGCGCCGCGGCCACGTTGACCAGGGGGAAGGGGACGGCGAAGAGTGCGAGCGCGGAGAAGGAGGCGACCGCGAGGGCGATGAGGGCGGGGTGGGTCAGGGAGCGGCGGCCGACCCGCCACACCGCCTGGGCGACGATCGCGACCACGGCCGGGGCGAGCCCGGCGAACAGACCGGTGACGGCCGCGGTCGTACCGAAGGCGACGTAGAGGGCGGACAGGCCCAGCAGGGCGAGTACACCGGGCAGCGCGAACAGGGTGCCCGCGGCCGGGCCACCGCGGGTGCCGTTGAGCAACCATCCGATTTAGATGGCCAGTTGCTGGGCCTCGGGGCCGGGCAGGAGCATGCAGTAGCTCAGGGCGTGGTTGAACCGCTGCCGGCCGATCCAGCGTTTCTCCTCCACCAGGGCGCGCTGCATGACCGCGATCTGGCCGGCCGGTCCGCCGAAGGTCTGCAGGGATATCGCGAACCAGGTGCGTACCGCCGTTCGGAAGGGGACGATGTCGCGTCCGCTGTCGGTTGCGACGACGGACACGGACTCCGCGGTGGGGTGAGTGGTCACGCGGGGTCCCGCCCTGTCAGCGTGGCGCGGCGGTGGTACTCGTACAGGCCGTCGAAGAGCGGGCCGGTCAGTTCGAGGATGCGTTCGTCGTCGCAGATCATGGACAGGCCGCGCAGGGCCACGTCCATGCCCGGTGCTTCGGGGGCGTCGTAGCGTTCGTCGTCGAGGTCGGCCTCGTGCACGATCTCGGCGAGCTTCCACAGCACCGGGTCGGTCAGCTCGTAGCGGCGCAGGATCGTCTCGAAGGAGCAGTCCCCGCCGTGGTGGCCGAGGTCCACGCCGCGCATGTCGAACGGCGTCGCGTGCTCGGGGACTTGGGCGGGGTCAGTCACGAAGACGAACTCCGCCTTCTTGTCGACGTGGCGGCGGATCAGCCAGGAACAGGCAGCGCGGTCGATGTGGATTCCGGCGCGGGTTGCCCACTTCATGACTTTTCCTCCTGGTGGTGCGGAGTCTCCAGCGGTACGCCGTCGGCGTCGTCAGTCTCGGGTTGGTTCGGTTCGTCGGTCCCGGAACCGTCGGGTGTGCCGGATTCGTCGGCAAGGGCTCGTACGGCGGCGTGGGCCCGGTCGCGTTCGGGCGGCGGGAAGAAGTCGCGGCGGCCGATGCGCCGCAGTTCGGCGCGGAGTCGCCGCACGGCCGTGGTGGTGCTCGCGCCGCTCGCCGTGGCTTGGGCGGCCTGGTCGATGATGCTCTGGTATTCGGCGGCGCGGGCGTCCGCCATGCCGGTGGCCAGCTCGTGCTCCTGCGTGAGCGTCGCGGGCCGGGCGAGCCAGATCGAGGCGGTGCCGCCCGCCTCGATCGCCTCGTCCGCGATCCACTCCAGCTGCTCGCGGGTCCGGGCGTCGGCGGGCAGCGCCACGAGCCCGTCGGAGAGCTGGGCGACACCCAGCCGCTTCAGCTTGCGCCAGACGGCGATGCGGGGCGTGGAGGGTTCGCGGGGCAGGCGGTAGGAGAGCAGGACCCACTCGCCCGGGTCGCGTACCGCCCGGTCAGCGGGCATGACTGTCCCGGGCTCGCACGGAATGCGGAGCGCGGATCATTCGGGCTCCTGAGGTTCCCAGCGGTATGTTGTAACCATGGTTGCATCCAATCATGGTTACAACAACGTGGAGGGGAGTGTGATCCACGCGGTGGCGCCTCCGTCGGGATGGTTGGTGGCGCCGTAATCGCCACCGCAGGAGCGGACGATGGCGGCGGTGATGGCCAGGCCGAGCCCGGCGCCGGTGGTGGCGCGGGCCCGGTCGGCCTGGGTGAACCGGTCGAAGGCGTGCGGCAGGAAGTCGGGTGGGAAGCCGGGGCCGTGGTCGCGGACCTGGATGCGAATCTGCCCACCCTGCGGCGGGCGGGCGGTCACCTCGACGGGGCCCAGGGCGTGCTGCTGGGCGTTGTGGATCAGGTTCGTCACCGCGCGTTCCAGCCGGTCCTGGGGGATGGCGGCCGTCAGGCCGGTGGGCAGTCGACGATGACCGGCCGGTCGGCCGCACCGTTGCGCAGGCGGGTCGGCAACTTCCAGCCGCTCGGTCATAAGAAAGCCGCAATCAACGGCGACTTCGTCATGACCGCACCCGAGGTGCAGAGGGTCATCCAGGCGCTGCGCAAGGGCAACATCGACATCGTCGAGCTCCACAACCACGCTCTCAACGACCAACCCCGCCTGTTCTGCATGCACTTCTGGGCCACCGCCGACGGCGTCACCCTCGCCACGGCCCTGCGCCCGCCCTGGACGCCACCAACCTCGTCCCGCCCACCACCTGACGCACCCACCGATCCCATCGAGCGGGAGGGGGGAGGCACCGTGCTCACCTACGGACATCTGCTGTACGGCGCCACGCTGACCGCCATCGCCGAGGCCGCTCTGATGCTGCTGGTGCCGCGCCGGCGTCGTCCCGGGCTGATCGCGACCACGGCGGCCATCGGCTTCCTGGCACCGTTCGGCCGGCAGGTCGTCCTGAAGGTCACCGGCCGATGCGTGACCAGCCCGCCCGGAGGGTGGGTGCTGACATCACTCGCCATTCAGTGCAACCATGGTTGCACTGAACTATTGTGACGAGGGAGGTCGGCTCTGTCGTGGACGCAAGCGCCCCCGTGTTCGCCTTGGAGCAGGTCACGGTGCGACGGGGCGCCGCGACCCTGCTCGAAGCGGTCACCTGCCGCATCCCTGCCTCGGCCTGCACCGCGCTGGTCGGGCCGAGCGGTGCGGGCAAGACCACCCTGCTGCGGCTCCTCAACCGTCTGGAAGAACCCGTGAGCGGAACCGTGACGTTCCAGGGCCGCCTGCTCCCCGACTGGGACGTCCTCACGCTGCGCCGCCGGGTCACCCTCGTCGGCCAGCAGCCCGTACTGCTCACCGACACCGTCCTGGACGACCTGCGCGTCGGCCGACGCGATCTGGACGAACCGCGAGCAGCGGCACTGCTTGAACGCGTCCACCTGTCCGCCGCGTACCTCCACCGTGCGACCGCGGGCCTGTCGGGCGGTGAAGCCCAACGTGTGTGCCTGGCGCGGGCGCTCGCCGTCAGTCCCCAGGCACTGCTGCTGGACGAGCCCACCTCCGCCCTCGACGCGGTCGGCGCCGCCACCGTCGAACGCGTCGTACGGGAGCTGGCCGTCGACGGCCTGACCGTCGTCCTGGTCAGCCACAACACCGCGCAGGCCCGCCGCGTGAGTGACCAGGTCCTCGTCCTCGACGGCGGGCGACTCGTCGAACAGGGCCACGCACACCACGTCGGCTACCTCAAGGAGGGCGCATGAACCCCGCCGTCCCCACCTGGGCAGGCGTGGCCGCCTCCGCCGCGCTCGTCGTGCTCGCTGCCGCCGTCGCCTGGCGCGGACGCCTGCACCTGACCCGCGACATCGCCGTCGCGGGCGTCCGCGCGGGGCTGCAGCTGGCCGCCGTCGGCGCCATCCTGCTGCTGGTCTTCCGCCACACCGGACTGGCCGGAGCCATCGGCTGGCTCGCGATCATGGTGCTTATCGCCGGCCGGGTCGGCGCCCGCCGCGCCGCCGGTCTGCCCCGGGCCCTGGCCACGGCCACCGCCGCGGTCGCCGTCGGCACCGCCGCGACCCTCGGCACCCTCCTCGCCCTGGGCGTGATCGCCACCCAGGCCCGGGTGGTGATCCCCGTCGGCGGCATGGTCGTCTCCGGCGCCATGCAGGCCACCTCCCTGGCGCTGACCCGGCTGCGCGACGAGGCCCGTACCGCTCGTCCCGCCATCGAGGCCCGTCTCAGCCTCGGCCTCGCGGCGGCGGACGCGTTCGCCCCGCACCAGCGCACCATCGTGCGCACCGCGCTGATCCCCGCGATCGACTCCACCAAGACCGTCGGCATCATCAGCCTGCCCGGCGCGATGACCGGCCTCATCCTCGCCGGAGTCGACCCGCTCACCGCCATCCGCTACCAGATCGTCGTGATGTACATGCTGCTTGCCGCAGCCGCCCTGGCCGCCGTGACCGCCGCCCGCCTCGCCGAACGCGCCCTGTTCGACGACGCCCATCGCCTCCGCCCGCTGACTGCCGAACCCCAGGAGGCCCGCCGATGACCCCCCTCCCACGACGCCGGGTCTTTCTCGCCTTGGCTGTCGCCCTGCTTCTTGCCGCGGCCGGGGTGGTGGCCGGCGTGCTGCTGACCCGGACCTCCGAGCCGCCCCGCCGCGCCCTCCCCCTGCAGCGCGTCGGCGAACTGGCCCTGCCCGGCGACAGCTCCCGTTTCGACTACGCCAGCCTCGACCCCGGCCGCGGCCTGCTCTTCATCGCCCACCTCGGCGCGAGCGAAGTCATCGAGGTCGACGTACACAGCAACCATGTCGTGCGCACCATCACCGGCCTGCCGGACGTCCACGGCGTCCTGGTCGTCCCCGCCCTGCACCGCGTGTACGCGACCGCGACGGGCGCCGACGAGATGGCCACCCTGGACGAGAACACCGGCGCCGTCCTGCACCGCACTCCCACCGGCGCGTACCCGGACGGCCTCGCCTACGACCCGGTACGCGGCACGGTGTGGACGACCAACGAATCCGGCGGCTCGGAAACCGTCATCGACGCCGCCACCGGCACCGTGCGCGGCACGGTCGACCTCGGTGGCGACGCGGGCAACGTCGCCTACGACCCCGTGGGCGGCGGGCAGATCCTCGTCGACGTCCAGAGCCGCAACCAACTGGCGGTCATCGACCCCGTCACGTTGGCCATCACGCGCCGGATCCCGCTGCCCGGCTGCGACCACGACCACGGCCTGGCCCTCGCCCCCGACGACCGGCTCGCCTTCGTCGCCTGCGACGGCAACGCCCGCCTGCTCACCGTGGACCTCACCACCCGTCGGATCACCGGTACCGACGAGGTCGGCTCCGACCCCGACGTCCTCGCTTACACTCCGCCGCGCATCGCCTCTACGTCGCCGCGGAATCCGGCTGGCTCACCGTCCTGGACAACCACGACCACCGCCTGACGGTCTCCGGCCGTGCCCACCTCGCCGACGGCGCCCACGTCGTCGCCGTCGACCCCACGACCCACCGCAGCTACTACCCGGTCCCCCACGGCAGCGGCGGCCACCCGGCCCTCCTCACTTACCGGCCCGTACCCTGACGGCGCGACCGGGGCGACCTCCTGGACGGGCTCGTGACCGACGCGGGCTTCGAAGTGCGGGGGAGCGGCGACGTACGACCGTGGCTGACCTATGTGCAGGCCGTACGCCCCATGCCGAAGGCGGAATGACAGGGCGCTGTGTCTGCTGCGTGGCGCGTGCGAATCCACAGGTGACTCCGCTGTCGGGCACAGGTGGCATCTCTAGGCTCCGCCTGCGGTCCGTGTGTTGCGGGTGCGCTTGGGGATGTCGGAGGCAGGCGGGGAAACGAGGGCGTGGAGAACCAGGGGTACGCGGAGAGTCGGCGAAGCCTGGCCGACGGGGCGTGGCTGGTCGCGCGCGCCCTCGTGACCGTGGTGGTGGGTGGCGTCACGCTGATCACGATGGGCGTCGCCGCCACCATGGTCGGCCCGATCCTCGCGATCCAGGTCTACACCCCGGCGGTGGCCGCCTGGTGGGCGGTGTTCACGGCCGTGGTCGTGCAGGGTGTTCCGTTCCTGCTGCTGGTCCTGAGCGGTGTCGCGGTTCTGCGGATCTCGCTGTTCAGCGATCTGTATCTGCGGTACATGCAGGCAGGGCTGCGGCCCTACCTGATCGTCTCTGGGGTGTTGCTGCTCGCCGTGGGGATCGCCGGTGCCGCCCTCACCAAGTGGTGGGCCCCGGACGCGCACGAGCACGACAGCGGTCACGATGATGGGCGGGTCATGGCGACTTCGACCCTTGTGTCCCGCCTGCGCCGGTCCGGCAGCGTGCCGTCCACGGTGCGGTAGACGCCGCCGTACATCTGCGAGACCTTGAGCCAATCGCGCTGGCCCGACGCGGTGTCGAAGGTGAACAGCACGTACTCGGCCTTGGCCGTCTTGCACACGCCCTGGCGGTAGTCGAGGGCCTTTCCGGCGACCTCGGGTTCCGCGCAGCCGACCGCCTCGGCCAGCTGTTCCAGGCTCGCCGGCTTCGCGCTCGACGCCGGGCTCGCACTTGGCCCCACCGGCGTCGTGCTCGGACCGGTCGTGGCGGACTTCCGCTCCCGCTCCTCCCGCTCGTCGGCCGAGGCGTCGCTGCATCCGGTGAGGAGGAGCGTCACGGTGGCAGCCAGGGCGGGGGCAGTGACGAGGCTGCGGACGCGGGGACTCAGTTCCCCGCTGGATCTGGCACGCATCTGGCACGTCTGCGTTGGTGCTGGCTGCCACCACAAGGCCGTTGTCAGTGGCGGGTGTTAGCTTCCGGACCAGGGATGAGCCGGTTCAGTGTTCTCGCTGAGGAACACGGCGGCTAAGGGGGGTGGCCGGATAGGGGTCCCCGGATCCGCTGGATCCCGGGACGCCGAATGGCTCCGCACCCACCCCCCTCACCACCTTCTGATCCGTAGCTCTAGAGAGATCGGTCAACGGAGGTCGTAGCGATTGCCGTGACGTCGATCAGAGTTGCTGCCAATCATGGTTGGTTGCTGTACTTCGCTGCTGTACTTCGCTGCTGTATCGGGCAGAGCAAGTGGCCTACCGCGGCCGGTATTCCGTGGTTACCGGGATAGCTCCCAGCAGTTGGTATCCACACGTCTTCGCTCCCGCCAGGAGGGTGCCGTCGTAGAACCCAGGCGTCGCGCCGGAGGGGTAGTCGACGGTCATCTCCAATGTGTGACTGGTGGATCCGGGAAGGTTCCCGAGGACAGCGTCACCGCCAAGCCACTGGGCGGTGGACGACTTGGTCGCCGCGTGCCAGGTCATGATCAAGTGATGCCACGACCCACCGTTGAACTTCCACCAGACGATGGGCGCCGCACCTTTGTGGTTGCTGGGAGACACCATCTCGTAATCGAAGAACACGCCCGACAGCGGTGCCGATTTGGCGTTGCGCACGGTGGTGTACGTGACCAGGTTCTGCCCTGCCCTCGTGGAAATCGGTTCGTTAGACAGGTTGCCCGAACCGGTGATCTCGCCATACGCGCAGGTCGGCTTGGAACTGACGGAAGCCGCCGTTGCTGCCTGAACTGTGCCGGGAGGCATGGTCAGCACGCTCACCCCTGCGGCCAAGGCTGCGAGTCCCCACCTGAAAATCCTCATGAACCCCTCCGCTTCACGCCGTGCCATCACGAGCGCGAGCAGATCGTACGACCATCAACAACTATGGCTCCAGTAAGAAACCTGATCGATCCCACGGCTCAGGGCACACGGCTCCGGAGGCCCCTTGGGTGTTCGGTGTCCCTGCAGGTCAGGGGCCCGTGGCTGGGACTTCATGGCGTGTGCTGTCCACAGATGGTCCACGGACTACCAGGAACGTCGCCAGAGGGTCGCACGCAGGGGTACGCAGCGAGCAGAGCGCGCATATGATCGCGCGGTGATCGTAGGGGTGATCGTCTTCGCAGTTGTGGGCATTGGCTTAGCTGTTGCCCAGGCCATCAAGCGACAGTGGCCCCAAGCCTTTGGCGCGCTTTTGGTGACGGTCGGCGTGGAGATGGGCTATGCCTCGATGGCCTTCCACCGGCCTTGGCTCTCCATCGTTGCCACCGTCCTCCTGGTGGCGGGTGCTGTCCTTGTACGGCGACTCAAGCGGCGAGAGCTGCGCAGGGCCGAGAGGCAGCAGCCGAGCTGATCCCTGCTTTACAAGTTCCCCCCAACAGTCCAACGACCAGGGGTGCAGCCGTCCGGCCTGGCCTGCGAGGTACGCGGCTGGTTCTCCCGATACGGCAATGTGCACCGGTGTTGCCGTCAAGGACTACCGTCACGTCACGGGGCTCGGAGCTGCGGTTTCGTCCACGAGCCGATGGTCCGCCGGCCGTGCGGAGCGCTGAGCGATCCAGCCAGAGACCCGCGGGCGCCGCTCATGGCGTTCACTCCACCCGCCCGGCATCAAGGCCAAGGGCCCGGTATACAGCGAGCGCGGCCGCCTTGAGAGCAGGTGGGCCCAGTCGATTTTCGGTCACGAACGCTTCGACTTGATGGCTTGGACTCGATGACCTATCCGCCACCGCATGTCTCTCACCTCGGGCTATGCAAGGCATTGAATAGATGTTCGACATCCGGCCACATCAAGGCGGCCGGCCGAGTCTTCACGACCCGGAGTGGCGAGCCGCTCGACGCCGCCAACGTCCGACGTGACTTCAAGGCCATCGTGAAGAAGGCAGGACTGGAGCCGGAGTGGACGCCGCGGGAGCTCCGGCACAGCTTCGTGTCCCTGCTCTCTGATCATGGGATCCCGTTGGAGCGGATCGCGCTCCTGGTCGGTCACAGCAGCCAGGCGACGACGGAAGCGGTCTACCGGAAGCAGCTCCGTCCCGTGATCACAGAGGGGGCTGAGGCCATGGACGAGATCTTCGCCGATGACGATGAGGGGGTGGACGCGGTCGGGGCTTGATCGAAAGCCTTTGGCCCCCTGTTTGGCCCCCCAATGGCGACAGGGGCCACATACGGATATCCGTATATGGCCCCTGACCAGTGTCGGGGTGGCGGGATTTGAACCCACGACCTCTTCGTCCCGAAGCAACTTGGGTGTGGACGCTGCCTTGGGCTGGCTTGCCTCTCACCTGCGCTGATGGTCCGCAGGCGTCCGTGCTCGTCCGCCGCTGTCCGTCGGCGTTGTCACGCAGTTAGACACTCAGGCAGAGCGACGGTTCTCCGTCCTTACCTCGACGGTCAACTCCACTCGACGGCCTGGGTCATCCAAGCGAAGGCGTCTGTTGTTCGAGTAGCCAGTGATCCGGCACGCCAACAGTCAGTGATGTCGGTCCAGTCGTGGAGGTAGGCGCTGCGCGCTCCGTGCTCGGATGCTTGGTCGTAGAAGAGGCTGAACCTGTAGACCTTGCCGTCATCGGAGATGACTTGGCCATCCTCGTGATCGGGGCCCTCCTGCAAAAGGTCGACGACAACCGTCCGATTCGGATCGAGCCCCTGAACCTTCAGAAGCACCCGCAACCGGCTCCATAGGTCGTAGTCGCTGGTCCGCAGAAGATCGGTGTACTGAACGACGATGCTTGACACCATGAACCTCATGATCGGCCTTGCATCCGGTAATGGGAAGCAGGGGGCATCGGCGTAGTGGACACTGCCGGTGACCGGGCTGGCGCTTCGTCTTCGCACGGGCAAGGCGACACTCGCTTTAGGAGTTCGATCTCTTCCCGGTGTGGCCGGGGTCTACCTTGCGCACCGATGCCACGCGTGACTGCCGATTGTCGCCGCCGTCCGTGGTCGTTGATGTCAGCGTTGGATGTCAGCGGAGCATTCAACGCTGTGGCTCACGTTGAGCGCCACAGCGAGCTCTCGCATGAGAACGACCTGGACGCCATGGGTCGCGTCTGCTCGGCTGTCTGGGTGATGATGTACGGGATAGGAGCGCCCTGCGCACGCCACTACGGACCCGCAGTCGCGAACTGTGCGCCCCCTCCATCCCGGTGCCGGCCGATCTCCCGCCGGAGACTTGGCCTTGACCGTGACCCGCTATGCGGTGATCGACTGATGGCCATGACCGCTTCCAGCCAGATGTTTGGCGTGCGCTGATCTTCGGCGATCGGAGTCATGTGCAACGTGGCGGCCGGGTCGGTAGCCAACCGGAAAGCCCCGCCGTTGCGGGCCGATAACTGTGTTGCTAGAGCGGGGGAGTTGATGTCTAGTGACCTCGCACATCATCATCTAAATAGGAGAAAAGAGTGATCAGACTCAGACGCCTGCTGGCGTCGATGACCGCCGCCGGAATCGCGTGCATGCTGAGCGCGGCTCCCGGGGCTGCGGTGGCACAGCACCACGCGGCGGCGCCGGGTGCCGCGTCGGCGATGGGCGTTTCGGCACTGTCGTTCAGCGCCAAGTCGGTCGATGCCACCTCAGGATCGGCCACCATCGAACTGAACTGGACGATGATGTCGTCCAATCCGAACGCCCTCGGCTTCGGGGGCGACATTCACATACGCCGGATGAATCCGAAGACCGGCGCCTACATTGGCACCGAACTCGCCGCCAACTTCGACTCCCAAGGCTCACTGTCCGGCGACGTCACCGTCAAGCCCGGCGCCACCCCCGCCTCGACCACGTACACATGGACCGTCCCCGTCCCGCAGTACGGAGCCACGACGAAGACGACCTGGGCGGTCTCGGAGATCCAGGGTGGTGACGGCGCTGGCGACAAGATCGACTGGACCGCGCCCCAACTCTCCGCGCTCCCACGCTCCTTCACCGCCCGGACCACCGTGGACCAGGGCTACCCGAGCCTCGACCAGATCGCCCTGGCGCAGGGTATGCAGGCCACCGTCTACGAAGCCCCCGGCCAAGGTGCTGCGCTGCGGTACCAGCTCGACAGCCAGGAGAACAAGTCCGGCGTGTACGGCGGAACGGTTGTGGTCACCGGTTCGGGTGGCCGCACGGCCCGCGGATCGTTCGCCATCGTCCGGGACGCGAGCGAGGGCTACCAGGGCTGCGGCAACATCGACTGGATGCAGCGGCAGGTACTCGACTGCGCCGTGACCGTGTCGCTGCCGGTCGGTTTGTCGGAGGGCGATTGGAAGGTCACCGAGGTGGACCTGACCAGCAATGCCGGAGTCACCCACGCCTACACCGGGCTGTCCGAAGCCCCGGTGCACGTGACCTCTGACAGCGTGCTGTCCGCGACCGGCTTCGCGTTCACCCCGAGCCAAATCGACAGCTGGCACTCGCCCGTCCCGACCGTACAGCTCTCCCTGCGGGCTTCTGGCGCCGTGGGCGGGGTCAGCTCCGTACAGCTGACGAACTGGGGAAACAACGCCACCTAGTGCCAGCAGCTGTCCACCACCCCGACCGTGCAGGCGGACGGTACGGTCACCGTGCCGGTAGGCGGGCTGCGGGGCCAGTTCAGCTGTCAGCTCACCGGTTTGATCATCACCGACGGTCACGGCGACCAGGCCGTCTACGGTTCATCGCTGGGCGCCCCGGACATTGATGCGACACTGACCAACATCCCTGACACCGTGTTGCCCACGGTGGACGCGGTCACAGTCACCCCGGGTACGGTCGCGGCCAACGACACCCAGACATGGATCAAGCTGACGATCGACCTGTCCGCCTCCACAGCCGGGGTGAACGGCCTCGACCTGTATCTGGTCGACGCCTCCGGGCACGTCGATTCGATTCAGTCCGGTGGTGTGTCCACCACCTTCTCAGGTCCGTTGGACGAGTACTTCACGCTGCCGCAGGGCACCGCACCCGGCACGTACACCATCGGTTTCACGCTCCAGGACCAGGGCTACAAGACCGTGAGCTACGGCCTGCCGGGCAGCGGCAGCCAGCCGATGCCCGGCGGACCGGTCACCCTTAGAGTCACCGACCCGGCAACCGCCAGGTGACCATTCGGGACAGGCTCCGCGGCTTCACCTGTTCCGTCACGTCAGCGTGAGGGACAGGAGGGGCGATCCTGAGCAATCACGCAACAAAGTCCCGAAGTCCGCTGAGTCGCAGCAGTTCACAGCGCAGATCCGTCAGTGCATGACGGGCGACCGTGACCGTGCGATCGCTGGTCGGCTGGGGGCTGCGATCCGCGAGGGCGGGGGAGGCTTGGACTGAGGGGGCCGACTCGGGAGGAAACCCTTCCTGAGTCGGCCCTTCCTGCTATGCCCCCTGCAGGATTCGAACCTGCGACACCCGCTTTAGGAGCGTGGTGAGGCGAGTTGAGGTCTGACCTGCGGGATGCCGACTTCGGCGTCTGCTGGATGTGGCCCCCGTCAGCAGCCGCTGCTCCCCGTGAGTCCCCGTCCGTTCTGGCGCGGTTGTGGCACGGGGAACTTCTAGGGGTCACCCGTCCCTGAGGCTTCGTTCAACGTGTGATCAGACCACCAGCGCCGAGTGCAGCGCGTCGAATATCTCACGAAGTTCCCAAGTGGCGATTGGATCGATCTCCATCTGCAAGTGACACGCGTGGTCGTCGCCGTTCGGGGTCAGGCGCACGAAGAAGGCGAAACCGTCCCCGACGGGCTCCGCGTTCAACCTCAGCGGATTGTTGCGGCCGGGAGTCACCGCCGCCGAAAAGCGTCCACCCGACGGCGCGCGCAGGTGAAAGAGCATCCGCGCTGCGAAGTCCGCAGCCTCCGCAGCGCTGAGATCCGCGGTGAAGTCAGCTGTCAGGCAGGAGTCCCAATCTGCGGTGACCTGCCAGCTGTCCTCAGCGGTCCGAGTCAGTTCCAGCCACACGTTATCGCTGCCGAGACGTATCCGCGGCTGTTCCATCGTCGCCCTCCGACATCCGTGCCTGAGCTCTAGATCCCATGGGGCGGATCTTCGCCATCGAGGTCGTCGCAGCTCATCCACCCTCCCAGCAGCCAGGCGAACCTTCATGTTCAGAGCGCTAGGGACACCCTTACGGGTCGGCCCGCAGGATTTGAACCTACGGCCTCATCCTTATCAGGTCGATCACGGGGGTCTGCCAGCGTCGGCCAACCGCCCCTGCGCCTCGCCCGATCGTTCACCGGGGTCCGGCCTCGACCGCTGCTGTCCGTGCTTGTTGGTGTCAGCCGCTGGTGTCATCCCCTGCACGCGGTCTTGACGAGGGCGGTCACCCAAGAACGATCATTCCGGTCAGCGTGATGATGATTCCTGGGACTGCCCAACGCCAATCGGTGGTGCCCGGACTACGTCCGTTCTTCCAGACGCCGTTCTCCTTGTCCCATACCGCTCGGCGGGACATGTACATGAGTCCGAGGCCGACGAAGAACGTGATCCAACCCAGGGCAGCCCGCATGGCGTCTTCCTCCCCATCGGAGACCGCAGTGTAGCGAGCTGGGCAACCGTGACCCACCCACCTCAACCCACCACTCTCCCCAGCTCCCATCCCGTCTGCCGTCGGCCCACACACCGTGGAGCGGGCGTGGCTCCTGGCGTCCAGGTGGAGCGCGCCACTGTACGAACGACCTGGACGCCAGGAGCCGCGTCTGCTCGGCTCTGCCTGGGCTGATGGCAGGCGGGATGGGAGCTCCGCGCGCACGCCACTATTCGGCCGGCACTCGCGAACGGCGCCCCCTCCATCTCGGAGCCTGAGCGGCCCCGCCGGAGGCACGTTCTGACCGTGCCCGCTCTCTGCGGTGCTCGACTCATGGCCTCCGGGCCCTATCCACACGTGGGCGCGCGTCGGCGCAGCGTGCGCGGAGCGGGCCGAAGGCAGGAGCGCAGCGCGCAGCTGAGCCGGGAAGCGCGCCCGGCGGAGCGGAGCGCAGCCGGGGCTTGAACCCTTCCGGCCCGCAATGCCGCTCGGGCCGACCGATGCCCCGGTACCGCTGCTCAAGCCAGTCCCGCTCGCCGAGTAGCCGCTCACCACGCTCCAACGGCCGGCACGTCCGTCCCGTGCCAAGTCCCTACCCCCGCCATGCCCAAAACCCGAGGGAGCCACCTTGTCCCGCCCGTCCATTTCCGAAATCTCGGCGCTGATCGCCGACCTGGCCGACCACCGCAAGTTCGGAGTCGGCGACTACCACGAACTCATGAGTCGCAAGGCGGACCTGCTGGAACGCATCGCCGCCGACCAGCCCGGCAACACCGAAGCGGCCGAGGTCGCCGCCGCTGCCCGCGCACGGGCCGATGAGCTCAAGTCCACCGACTGACCACACCGGAGGGAATCGAACCATGCGCGCCCACGTGGCCCGCGTCGATGCGGCGCTCGTTCAGGCAGTCATCGCCGCCGCGCTGTCCTTCGCCCACCTGCACGACCTGGCCTCGGCCGCCGGACAGCACGGGTGGAAGGCGTGGGCGTATCCGGTCTCCGTCGACCTGCTGTTGGTGGCGGCCTGGCGGAGGCTCCGCTCCGGCGGGGCGAAAGCGGCCGGGTGGTCCTGGTTCTTCGTCGCGCTGACCGCCTCACTCGGCGCCAACGTCGCCACCGCCGGCCTGCTCGACCTGGGTGCCGTACCCGCATGGCTCCGCATCCTGGTCGCCGGTTGGCCCGCGGTGGCCTTCCTCGGAGGCACCCTGCTCGCCCACACCGCACACGACGCGACCGGCGAACCCGCACCCGTCATCCCCGAGCCGACCGGCCCCGAGCCCGAACCGCGACCGGCCATCGCCCCTTCCCCGGTGCCGGTCCCGGCCGCCCTCGTCGACCATGCCCGAAAGGTCGCCGCCGAGCACCGCACGCGGACCGGAGCGGACATCGACACCCCGACCCTCCGCGCACGGCTCGGTGTCCCGGCACCGCTGGCCGAAGCCATCGCCGCACAGCTCTGAAAGGAGCGCTCATGCCCGCCAACCGCCGCTTCCGCAACGTCGTCCGAATCGGTCCCGTCCAGGTCGGCACGTACTACGACGGCCGGGGCCGCGAGAAGCACACCGCCGCCTGCACGGCCCCGCGCTGCGGCTTTTCCACGGACTACGACAGCCGCGCCGCCGCCGAGCTGGCCGCCCGCACCCACCGCTGCGCCGTCCGCTGAGGAGCCTCCGTGACCGTCTCGCTCCCGCTCGTCTTCGTCCTGGGCGTCATCGCCTGGGCCGCGATCAAGTTCCTCGGCATCCGCCTCTGGGTCGCCGTCGTGATCGCGCTGTTCGGCTTCTTGCTCTCGCACACCTTCCTGGCCCCCGCCATTGAGTCCGGCACCCGATCCGGGGTCGGCGTCGTCAACGGCACCCACAAGTGACAAGGAGGTCCGCCATGTTCCGCCCCAAGTTGCCCGATGTCCCGACGCTGCCGACGACGCCTGTCGTCCCTCCCCAGTCGCAGGCTCCGGTGCCCCCCACAGGCCGGTCTCTCACCCCCCACGCGGGTGCGGTCGCCGCCGTGGTCGTCGTCGGCATCGTGCTCACCGCGCTCCTGGCGGCCGTCGCCGTATCGGCCGTGTCCGTGGCCATCGCCGCTGTGGTCCTGCGCTCCCTGCTCAACGGCGCGAACAAGCGCTGACCGGCTGCCGGGGCGGCAACAAGCCGCCAAGCATCCCGCCGCCCCGGAGCCGTCCTCCCAACCGCCGAAACAGCCGAAAGGAAGTCCCATCATCACCCGGCAGACTCCGCCACCGCTTGCGGAACTTTCCATGCTGGCCTCCCTCGGCACCATGCCCGAGCTGGCCCACCAACTCTCCGGCCTGGGCGGCTGCACCCACCCCGTCCGCCTCGAAGGCCACCGCACGGAGTACGCGGTCAACACGGAAACCGGCGAGATCGGCCGGGCCCTGCACCACCTGGACTCCGCCACCCTCCCCGCCGGTCAGCTCCTCGTCCGCTGCAACAACCGCCGCGCCACCCGTTGCGCCGCTTGTGCCGAGACGTACCGCCGCGGAGTAATTGTCAAATCCTGTGGACCAGACGAGGTTGCGCGGTGTAGCTGCCAAGGACGGAGTTATGGTCGGCCGGGGGTCTGGCCGGTCGTGACTTGCGCTACGAAGCGTCTCAGAGCGTGCGGATTCCGAATCACGTGCAGGTTCGCATCACCGGCGTGGGTCGTGATCGTCGCGAGGAGGAGCGGTCGGCTCCGGCGTCGGTAGGCCCATACCCACCGCCAGAAGTCGCCGCGTTCCCGAGAGCGTCGGATCGCTCGCCAGGCGCAGCGCCAGAACGAGAAGTCCAGCAGGATGACGGTGTCCGCCGCTTGGAGCCGGACGGCAGGGACGTCGTAGGGCCCGAGGTCGCCATCCATGATCCAAGCCTCGTCTCGGACGAGTTCACGTTGGACGGCGGCCCACTGATCGAGAGGTGTCGCTTCAAGGCCGGGTCGCCAGAAGTGCTTGTCCAGCTCGATGACGGGAAGCCCGGTGATTGCGCCCAGGCGGGCCGCGAGGGTTGACTTCCCTGAACCGCCACGCCCCAGGATCACGACTCGCTTCATGGCCGCCATAGTTCCAGGCCGGTTCCGGGACGCCTACTTGTTAACGGTGCGCAGCGGGCCGGTGTCATGCTGCAGCGGCCTCGGGCCGTTCGACTAGGTGGCCGTTCTCGAAGCGGGCGCCGGCCCGGACATGGGCGACGAGGTGGGGTGCGGTGATCGCCCTCCAGCGGTCCTGGGCGGACTCGGCGAGCTTGAAGACCATCGCGAGGGCGGCGGCCGGGCTGCCCGCGCCGCGGGTGACCTTGGTCCGGAGCTTCACCGTGGAGAAGGTCGACTCGATGGGATTCGTGGTGCGCAAGTGGATCCAATGTTCGGCGGGGAAGTCGTAGAACGCCAGCAGCTCGTCTTCGTCGTCGGTGATCTTCTTCACCGCCTTGGGCCACTTTGCCCCGTAGGTCTTGGCGAAGTCCTTCACGGCCTTGGCGGCGTGGGCGCGGTCCTCGGCGTTGCAGATCTCCTGCAGGGCCTTCTTCGCGCCGGGCTGCGCGGACTTCGGCAACGCGTTCATGACATTACGGACCTTGTGGACCCAGCACCGCTGGTGCCGGGCGGCGGGGAAGACTTCGGCGAGGGCGTTCCACAGGCCCATCGCGCCGTCCCCGGCCACCAGGGCGGGGTCCGTCATGCCGCGGCGGCGGCAGTCGCGCAGGAGGTCGGCCCAGGACTCGGTCGACTCGCGCAAGCCCTCGGCGAGCGCGATGAGTTCCTTGCGGCCGTCGGCTCGCACACCCATGAGGACCAGGACGCAGGAGTGCGCCTGACCGAGCCTCACCTTGGGGTGAACACCGTCGGCCCACACGTACACGTAGTCGGAACCCGACAGGTCACGGGCCTGGAAAGCGGTGTGATCGTCGGTCCACTGCTTGGTGAGCCGGTTCACGGTCGGCCCGGACAGGCCGGCCGCCGAGCCGAGGAACTGCTCCAGTGCGGGCACGAAGTCCCCGCCGGACAGGCCGTGCAGGTAAAGCAGCGGCAGCACCTCGGAGACCTTCGGGGACTTCCGGCACCACGGGGCCAGGATCTTGGAGGAGAACCGCTTGCGCTCCCCGGTCGTCTCGTCGACGCGCTTGTCGTTCACGCGGGGCGCGGTGACCTCGACCGCCCCGGCCGCCGTGGTCACCTCACGCGGACGGTGACGGCCGTTGCGAACCACCAGCCGGCGGCCCCTCTCATCCCGCTGATCGACCAACTCGGCTATGTACTGCTCGACTTCCGCTTCCAGAGCGGCGGCCAGCATCCGACGCGCACCTTCGCGGACGATGTCGTCGATCAGGGATCCGGTGGCGGTGGTGCCGTCTTCGGTGACTACGCTGAGCACGGGCGTGCCTTCCCGACCCGCGCACCAACGCGGGCCTACTCGGTGACCTTCAATCGATCACTCGGGAAGGTACGCCCTTCGCGTCCAACCCGAGCACGATCCACAGATCTTGAGCATTGCTCCCGCCGCGCGACACCTACCACCTGATCACCGCCGGACTCCGGGGCGGCAAGGGAACGTCGGAACGGGTCGCGACGCACCCGCGCGCCTTCGCCACCTTCACCGCGCCGAGCTTCGGACCGGTCCACAACCGCCCGTCCAGCGGCCGGGACTGCCGCTGCGGCACCCGTCACGACGAGCAGGACCCCGCCCTGGGCACTCCGCTCGACCCGGACACGTACGACTACGAAGCGGCCGCCCTCTGGAACGCGTACGCCGGTGCCCTGTGGCGGCGCTTCTCGATTTACCTCCGCCGGGAGATCGCCAAGCGAGCCGGCCTCACCCAGCGCGCATTCCGCGATCACGCACGGATCTCCTTCGCGAAGGTGGCCGAGTACCAGAAGCGCGGCGCCGTTCACTTCCACGCCGTCATCCGACTCGACGGCCCGGAGGGCGGTGACACAGCTCCGCCGGCCTGGGCCACAACGAGCTGCTGACCGACGCCACCCGCGCGGCTGCCACTGCGGCGCGCATCGACGGCCCGGAGATCGACAGCCGGTCGCACTCGTTCGTCTTCGGCCGTCAGCTCGATGTCCGCCCGATCCGCTCCGCCGACTTCGACGGCGACCAGGACCTGACCGAACGGGCCGTCGCGTCGTACATCGCCAAGTACGCCACCAAAGGCGCCGAGACCGCGACCGGCACCCTCGACCGGCCGATCCGCTTCCTGGCCGAGCTGGCCCAAGCACGGATCACCGAACACGCCCGACGCATGATCCGAACCGCCTGGGCCCTCGGCGCACGCCCCGAACTGGCAGACCTCCGGCTGCGTGCCTGGGCCCACATGCTCGGCTTCCGCGGCCACTTCTCCACCAAGTCCCGCCGCTACTCCACCACTCTCGGCACCCTCCGCGACGCCCGCGCCGAATGGCGCCGCGCACAAGCAGCTCCGGCCGTCCCACAGGACGGCGAGACAACGCTCGTCCTCGCCCACTGGGTCTTCGCCGGCACCGGCCTCAGCACCGCCGAAGCCTGGCTCACCGCCTCACTCGAACCCGCCCCCGGAACAGAAGGAGAACCGACGCATGCGTGACGACGAGCTGCTGACCGTGGCCGATGTCATGGAACGCCTGAAGGTCGGGCGCTCGACGGTCTACGACCTGATCCGCACCCGGCGTCTGCCGTCTGTCGCCATCGGGCGGTGCCGACGCATCCCCGCCTCCGCCCTCGGCGACTTCATCGCCGGTCAGATGGAGCGTGCGGCCTGATGACCAAGCGTCGGAGTCGCGGTGACGGCGGCTTGCACTGGGACGAGAAGAGACAACGGTGGATCGCCACGGCGAACCTCGGCTTCGATCCGAGCGGGAAGCGGATCGTGAAGCGGGGGAGTGGCAAGACCAAGACGGAGGCGAAGAACAAGCTCAAGGAGGTGTTGCGGGACCATGAGGACGGCCTTGCCATCGCGCCCACCAACTACGCGGTCAAGGACGCCGTGACGGACTGGCTGGCGTACGGCTTGGCGGGTCTCGACCCCAGCACCGTCGAGACCGTGACGCTCCTGAGTCAGAAGCACGTGATCCCTTCGCTCGGTGCGCGCAAGCTGCGCGAGCTGAGTGCGGAGGACGTAGACCGCTGGCTGGCCACCAAGGCGAAGACGCTCAGCACGCGCACCCTCCAGGGGATCCACTCCTGCCTCAATCGCGCGGTCAAGCGGGCCATGGCCCGGGACAAGGTGAAGCGCAACGTCGTTGAGCTGTGCTCGGTGCCTCAAGGGCAGGCTGGGCGCCCGTCCAAAGCGCTCACCTTCGCCCAGGCGGAGGCCGTACTCAAGGGCGCCGAGGGAACCTCGATGTACGCGTACATCGTCGTCGCGCTGCTGACCGGGGCCCGCACCGAAGAACTGCGGGCCCTCACCTGGGACCACGTCTTTCTGAAAGGCCGACCGGACCTCGACCCGCCGCAGCCTCCGCATATCGCCGTCTGGCGGTCGGTCCGACGAAGCGGGGACACGAAGACCCGGAAGTCCCGGCGCACGCTGGCTCTGCCGGCGCGCTGCGTCGAAGCCCTCTGGCAGCAGTTCGAAGATCAGGGATGGGATCGGCTCGCCGCTGATGACGAGTGGGAGGAACATGGCCTGGTCTTCTCGTCGGCCGTGGGCAAGCCGCTCGACGCTGCCAACGTCCGACGCGCCTTCCGTCAGGCGCTCAAGGGCATCGACGGGATCAACGCCGACGAGTGGACTCCGAGGGAGCTGCGGCACAGCTTCGTGTCTCTGCTGTCCGACCGTGGCGTCCCGCTGGAAGAGATCTCCCGGCTCGTCGGACACTCCGGGACCGCCGTCACCGAGGAGGTCTACCGGAAGCAGATCCGGCCCGTGATCCAGACCGGGGCTGTGGTCATGGACGGGATCTTCGGCGCGCAGGAGCGGCGCCCGTAGACACGCGAAAAGCGGTAGTCACGCAGTTAGACACGCAGAGAAAACAGGTGAGGCACCTACTAGCGACTAGTAGGTGCCTCACCTGGTGTCTCGGCTGTCGGGGTGGCGGGATTTGAACCCACGACCTCTTCGTCCCGAACGAAGCGCGCTGCCAAGCTGCGCTACACCCCGATTGTCGCTGCTCTCGCGGCGACGTCGTTTACTTTAGCCCACTGGTGGCCGGAGACGAAATCCGGTTTTCGGGGCGTCGGCCGCGGCGGCGGAGCGGGTCGGGGCGGAGGTGGTCGAGGGCGACGACGAGGAGGGAGAGGGCGTAGAAGGCGACGCCGAGAATCGCGGTGTTGCCGAGGATGCCGACGTAGCCGTGTCGGTCGACGTCCACGAAGGAGTAGAGGTAGCGCTCCGGGGTGCCGGGGGGCAGCATCGCGCCGCGGGCGAGGGAGAGGGCCAGGTAGGCCAGGGGGTAGAGGAGCCATGTGGTGGCGTACCGCACCGCGAACGGGGCCGGGCGGGTCAGCAGGACCCAGTCGATCACCGCGGCGATGGGTGTAGCCGTGTGCAGGATCTGGTTCGAGACCGCCTGCCAGCCCGTGAACGTGGCGATGTCGCCGGTCATCGAGAAGCCGTTGGGCTGGTTCGCCAGGATCAGGTGGTAGACCAGGCCCGTGATCGAGATGTAGAGCAGCGTGCCGCCCATGAGTGCGGCCGACAGCGGGCGGCGGGCCGTCCATGCCCGCCGGGCGGAGGCGGCGAAGACGACCGCCACCAGCAGGTTGCTCTGGATGGTGAAGTAGCTGAGCACGTGGAGCGGGCTGCCCAGGAGCAGGTCGATGGCCACGCCCGCCACGGCCGCGAGGGCGACCAGGGCGCGGAAGGCTGCTGTGAGTGGGCGGTGCACCGGGTCCACCACTGCCGCCGCCGGGACGACCGAGAGGACCGGTGGGGCGATGCCCGGGATCGCGGGCAGGTCGGGTATGTCCTTGGGTATCGGGGCGATCATGCCCCCACGCTAAGCCGGGTGGACGAATCGGGCGATACGGGTCGGCTAGGTGGGTTACGGCTGTGTCGTCACGTGGGAGCCGCCGGGGTCAGCCCCGGGGATCGGCGCCCCGGGACTTCCGCACACCCCTGACCGGTTCCTGACCGGTTCCTGACCGGTGTCCGACCGGTTCCTGACCGGTGTCCGACCGGTTCCTGGCCGGTGTCCGACCGGGCTACGCCTGGCTCACCAGCGTCAGCAGCGACGCCTCCGGCGGGCACGCGAACCGTACCGGCGTGTAGCGGTTCGTGCCGCAGCCCGCCGAGACGTGCATGTAGGACGTCCGCCCCTCCG
This sequence comes from Streptomyces sp. NBC_01384, assembly GCF_045040035.1. NCBI lineage: Bacteria > Bacillati > Actinomycetota > Actinomycetes > Kitasatosporales > Streptomycetaceae > Streptomyces > Streptomyces sp. NBC_01384. The sequence goes on along the minus strand of NZ_CP109559.1, from coordinate 4,352,098 downwards.
CCGTATGGGTGGACAGGCCCTTCACGCGGTCCGTGTCCAGGTCGCAGTTGGTGACGAAGGCGCCGTAGAAGGGGAGGCAGAGCTGGCCGCCGTGGGTGTGGCCGGCCAGGATCAAGGGGTAGCCGTCCGCCGTGAACGCGTCGAGCGTGCGCAGGTACGGGGCGTGGACCACGCCGAGCGAGAAGTCGGCCGACTCCGACGGGCCGCCGGCCACGCGCGCGTAGCGGTCCCGCTTGATGTGCGGGTCGTCGAGGCCGGTCAGCTCGATCTCGGCGCCTTCTATCTTCAGCGTGCCCCGGGTGTTCGTCAGGTTCAGCCAGCCCGCCGTGTCGAAGCCGTCGCGCAGCTCCTCCCACGGGTTGTGGACGGCTCCCACGGCCGGCTTGTTGCCGTTCAGACCGTGGCGGCCCTGGGACTTCTCCATCAAGTACCGGGCGGGGTTGCGGGGTTTCGGGCCGTAGTAGTCGTTCGAACCGAAGACGTACGCGCCCGGGAACTCCATCAACGGGCCGAGGGCGTCCAGGACTTCGGGGACGCCCTCCGGGTCGGAGAGGTTGTCCCCGGTGTTGATGACGAAGTCGGGGCGCAGTCCGGCCAGGGAGCGCAGCCAGCGCTGCTTCTTGCGCTGGCCGCTCACCATGTGGATGTCGGAGACCTGGAGGACACGGAGCGGTCGCATGCCCGGGGGCAGGACCGGGACCGTCACCCGTCGGAGGCGGAACGAGCGGGCCTCGAAACCCGCCGCGTACAACAGTCCGGCGGCGCCCACCGCCGTGATTCCCAGGGGTACTCCGTATCGCGCGCGCATACGTCCATCGTGTCAGACCCCGACGCTCCCGCGTTCCCCCCTGTGGACAACCCCGGGCGCGTGGGCCCCGCTCCGTGCCCGCGCCCCGCCCGCGCCGAAACCGGCAGCCGAAATCAACAGGCGACCGCCGCACCACACCTGCGACAATCGACGACATGACCACGCTCAAGTCGAAGCTGCAGGAAGACCTCAACGCCTCCATCAAGGAGCGCGACGAGCTCCGCTCCGCGACGCTCAGGCTGACCCTCACCGCGATCACCAAGGAGGAGGTCGCGGGCAAGACGAAGCGCGAGCTCTCCGACGACGAAGTACAGAAGGTGATCACCCGCGAGGCGAAGAAGCGCCGTGAGGCCGCGGATGCCTTCGCGCAGGGCGGGCGTCCCGAGTCGGCCGAGCGGGAGAAGGCGGAGGGGGAGGTACTCGCCGCGTACCTGCCCAAGCAGCTGTCCGACGAGGAGCTCCAGCAGATCGTCTCGCAGGCTGTCGAGGAGGCCAAGGCGGCGGGTGCCGAGGGGCCGCGCGCCATGGGCCAGGTCATGAAGATCGTGAACCCCAAGGTGGCCGGACAGGCCGAGGGCGGTCGCGTCGCCGCGGTGGTCAAGAAGCTGCTCGCGGGCTGAGAGTCCTCGGGGGCTGAGTCCTCGGGGGCTGAGCTCTCACGGGCTGAGCGACCAGGGGGCAGATGCGGGAGGGTATGAAACGGGGCGCCTGGGACTACGCCGGCGCCCTCACCCTCACCCGCGACCCGGCGCCCGCATGGAGGCATCGGCCTGCTACCAGGTCACTCTGGCAGGTCACTCTGGTGGCCGCGCGCAAGACTCCCGAGGCCACGGAGGTGGCCCACGTCGGTCTGCGCGCGGCCAGGACTCACCTGATCGCGACGGGGTCACCCGTTACGGCCCCCGTTGCCGTTCTGCCCCTGAATGAAGCCCTCGGGAAGGGAGAACGTAGGCGTCGGGAACCCGCCTCCGGTCGTGCCGCCGTTGGTGCTGGTCCCACTGATGGTGTTGCCACTGATCGTGTTGCCGTTGGTGGTGTTCCCACCGTTCCCCTGGCCGTTGTTCCCGTTGTTCCCCCCGTTGTTGCCGCCGTTCCCGCCGTTCCCGTCGTTCTGGCCCTGTCCCTGGCCCTTGTCGTCGGGAATGTTGACGAGGTTGAAGGAGGGGGAGGCCTTGCCCTGGAGGGCGCCGGTCATGGCGTCCTTCCAGATGGGGCCGGGCACCTGACCGCCGTAGACCAGGTCGTGGTAGACGCCGCCGATGTTGATGTTCGTCATCTTGACGTTCTGCTTGGGGCTGCCGACCCAGACCGCGCCCGACAGGTTCGGCGTGTACCCGACGAACCAGGCGTTCTTGCGCTCGTCCGTCGTACCGGTCTTACCTGCGTTGTCGCGGTCGGAGAGACCGGCCTGCTGACCCGTACCGGAGTCGATCACGCCCTGGAGCAGCGTGTTGACGGTGTCCGCGGTCGTCTCGGACATGGCCCGCGAGCAGGTCGACTTCGGGACCTCGAGCGACTTCTGCTTGCCGTCGGCCTTCTGGGTGATCGACTCGATGGCGATCGGCGTGCAGTACATGCCCCGGGAGGCGAAGGCGGCGTACGCGCTCGCCATGGTCAGCGGGGAGATGCCCTTGGAACCGAGGGTGATGGCGGGCACCTCGGGCAGCTTGTCGCCGTTGCCCTGCACGACGTGCAGCTTGTTGGTCACGTTTACCACCGGGCAGATGCCGATGTCCGAGATCATCTGCACGAAGTAGGTGTTGACCGACTTGGCCATCGCCGTCTTGAGCGCGTAGGGGCCCTTCTCCGCGGTGCTCTCGTTCGACAGCGTCTCGTTGCTCTGGTTGGTCCAGGGCTTGCTGCTGCACGTCTGCACGGGGCTGGGGTAGGACATCTTGTACGGCGACGAGTACTGCTGGGTCGCCGGTCGGCCCTCCTCCAGCGCGGCCGCGGCCACGAACGGCTTGAAGGTCGAACCGGTCGGGAAGCCGTAGTTCGAACCGCCCATGTCACGGTCGACCGAGTAGTTGTACTCCGTCTCGTTCTTCCCGTAGCCGTACGGCCTCGACTGCCCCATGCCGACGATCTTGCCGGTGCCCGGCTCGACCAGGGTGGCCGCCGTGGCGACCGAGTCCGACTGGTTGACGTGGCTCTTGATCGAGGCCTGCACCGACGCCTGCGACTGGGGGTCGAGCGTCGTACGGATGGTCAGACCGCCCTGGTTCCAGACCTTGGCCCGGGCCTCCTTGGTCTTGCCGAAGACCGGGTCGGTGAGGAACACGTTCTCCACGTACTTGCAGAAGAAGCTCGCGCCCTTGACCGCCGTGATGCAGCCGTTCTTCGGCTGGCTGACCTTCAGGCCCAGCTTCGTCTCCTTGGCCTGGTCGGCCTCCTGCTGGGAGATGTCGTGCACCTCGGCCATGCGCTGCAGCACGGTGTTGCGGCGCTTGGTGGCCTCGGCCTCGTCGTTCACCGGGTCGTACCGGCTGGGCGACTGGACGATGCCCGCGAGCAGCGCCGCCTCCTGGAGTTTCAGGTCCTTGGCGGGCTTGGAGAAGTAGCGCTGGGAGGCGGCCTCGATGCCGTAGGCCTGCTCGCCGAAGAACGTGATGTTCAGGTAGTTCTCGAGGATCTTCTTCTTGCCGAGCTTCTCTTCCAGCTGGATCGCGTACTTCAGCTCGCGGACCTTGCGGCCGAGGGTCTGCTGGGTGGCCTGGGCGACCTTCGTCGGGTCGTCGCCGGCCTCCTCGACGAAGTAGTTCTTCACCAGCTGCTGGGTGAGCGTGGAGGCGCCCTGGGCCACCCCGCCGTTCTGCGCGTTCTGGTTCAGCGCGCGCAGGACGCCCTTCAGGTCGATCGCGCCGTGCTGGTAGAAGCGCGAGTCCTCGATCGCGACGATCGCCTTCTGCATGTAGGGCGAGATGTCCTTGAGGTCCACCACCGTGCGGTCGCGCGAGTAGACCGTCGCGATCTGACCGCCCTTGCTGTCCAGGATGGTGGTGCGCTGGCTGAGCGCCGGACTCTTCAAGTTGTCGGGAATGTCGTCGAACCCCTGGACGGAACCCTTGGCCGCGAGACCGAGCGCACCCGCCGCGGGCAGGGCGATTCCGGCCATGACTGCTCCAGCGAGCACGCTGACACCGAGGAACTTGGCGGCCTGCTGCGTTGCCGACAGACCACCGCCCGAGCGCTTCTTTGGCATGAGGGCAGCCTAATCCGTAGTGATGAGCGTTCCGGTGGAGCGGGTGCCCCTCGGGATGTTCGAGTGCCGGATCGTGACATCACGGGGCAGCCGACAAGCAGTCGATGAGCAGCCGGCAATCAGCCGATGCGCAGTCGACGGGCAACCGATGAGCTCCTCGCCCTTCACCAGGGATCAGCTTGACGGCACAGCAGCATTTGACGGCACAGCAACATGAGGTGTCTACGTTCTCATTCGCCGGACACGCGTATATGCCTTGGCCTAAGCTGCTCTCAACTGTCACAGCAGTGCGGCCACGTATCAATACGTCCGGCGACCCCGAATCGTTCCGGAGGTTCCCCAATTTTTTTGGGGAGGTCGTGTCCGAATCAGCCTCATGCGTCACCAGGTGTCCGTTGTGACTCAACTGAACTGTCCCGGTTTGCCGTGATGCTCACTTATGTCCGCGGCTCACTCCCCCGGGTGATCTGCCGCTTACGCATAGTCCGTTCGGGCCATTCAAGATTGGGCCCGAAGGGGGTGTTGCGCTGTGCCCACCTTCCGTAACGTCCTCAACTGGCGGCGGTGAATATGCCGCTGCCGCCGTGGGGGAGCCTCGATTCGGGAGAGGACGGCGCCGGTATGGGCTGGGTAACCGACTGGAGTGCGCAGGCGGCCTGCCGCACTACCGATCCGGATGAACTGTTCGTTCAAGGAGCAGCGCAGAACAGGGCGAAGGCAGTGTGCACCGGATGTCCGGTGCGCACGGAGTGCCTCGCCGATGCGCTCGACAATCGCGTCGAATTCGGCGTGTGGGGTGGCATGACGGAGCGGGAGCGCCGCGCACTGCTGCGCAGGCGTCCCACCGTCACCTCGTGGCGTCGCCTGCTGGAGACCGCGCGTACGGAGTACGAGCGCGGTGCGGGCCTGCTGCCCCTCGACGAGGAAGAGGTGTACGAGCGCTACGCGGCGGTGGGGTGAGGGCGCCGCACTGAGGCGTCCCTCGGGACCACCTCGGCCCCCTCTCGGACCCATCACCACGGGCCCACCAGAGGCCCACCACGGACCCGCCAGAGGCCCAACCACCACAGGCCCGACCTCGGGCCCATGGGCGGCGCCGCTCAGGCGCCGGTTTCAGGCAGCTCCGGCCGATTGGCCGCGAGCCGGTCTCCGATGTCCCGCAGTCCCGCGAGGTCGTGTACATCGCCGGGCAACGCGGCCACTTCGGCAACGGCCACCTCCGGGTGGAGCGCGGCGAAGCGGTCACGCGTGCGCTGCTCGCGGGAGAGCAGCTGCATGCGCTCGGCGTGCAGCCTCAGCAGGCCTGCGGTGAGTTGTTCGACGGTCCGGTCGGTGTCCGTGGCGGCGGGGGAGCCTTCGGCGGGACCGTCGGGAGTTGATGTTTCGGAAGCGGGAGATTCTGAACTGCCGTACGTGTCGGGAGAGTTACGAAGTCCAGCTTTCCCGCCCTCCTGATCCACAATGCGGGTGTCGTCAAGATTTTCTGCAGCCAGGGGATCAAGATCTTCCGCGGCGCCGGAATCAAGGTCCCCGGCGGCCTCGGGGTCAAGGTCTTCGGTGGCCTCAAGGTCAAGGTCCTCGGCGGCCGCGGCATCGAGGTTCTCCGCAGCGGCGAGCGCCCGTTCGGCGGACAGCTGGGCGGCGCCGCTGCCGTGCACCCGGTTGAGCACCAGACCGGCGAACGGCATGTCCTCGGCGGCCAGCCGCTCCACGAAGTACGCGGCCTCGCGCAGCGCGTCCCGCTCAGGGGCCGCCACTACCAGGAACGCCGTCCCGGGCGCCTGGAGCAGCTTGTACGTGGCGTCCGCGCGTGTACGGAAGCCCCCGAACGTCGTGTCCATCGCGGCCACGAACGTCTGGACGTCCTTCAGGAGCTGTCCTCCCAGCAGCTTCCCCAGGGTGCCGGTCATCATCGACATCCCGACGTTCAGGAACTTCATCCCCGCGCGCCCGCCCAGCTTCGCCGGAGCCGTCAGAAGCCGGATCAGCCGTCCGTCGAGGAAGGACCCGAGCCGCTTCGGAGCATCCAGGAAGTCGAGGGCCGAGCGGGACGGCGGCGTGTCGACGACGATCAGGTCCCACTCGTCCCGGGCCCGCAGCTGCCCCAGCTTCTCCATCGCCATGTACTCCTGCGTGCCCGCGAAGCCCGCTGAAAGCGACTGGTAGAAGGGGTTGTTCAGGATCGCGGCCGCCCGCTCGCCGTCCGCGTGCGCCTCGACGATCTCGTCGAAGGTGCGCTTCATGTCGAGCATCATGGCGTGCAGCTCGCCGCCCGCGGAGTCGTCGATGCCCTTCACGCGGCGCGGGACGTTGTCGAGAGAGTCGATGCCCATCGACTGGGCGAGCCGGCGTGCCGGGTCGATGGTGAGCACGACCACCTTGCGGCCCCGCTCGGCGGCGCGCAGCCCCAGGGCCGCCGCCGTGGTCGTCTTGCCGACGCCGCCCGAGCCGCAGCACACCACGATGCGGGTCCTGGGGTCGTCGAGCAGCGGGTCGACGTCGAGTACGCGGGCCGGTTCCAGACTCATGAGATCCCTTGAGAGCGCAGTTCTGTGGCCAGTTCGTACAGGCCCGCCAGGTCCATGCCCTCGGCGAGCAGGGGGAGTTCGTGCAGCGGCAGGCCCTGCTCCGTGAGGACGGCCCGCTGCTCGCGCTCCAGGGTGTGCCGCTCGGCGTACTCCTCGGCCTGTTCCAGGAGGGGTTCGACGAGCCGCTCGGCGCTCCCGCCGCGGCGGGCACCGCCGAGTCCGGCCGCCGAGAGCGACTTGGCGATGGCGCTGTGCGCGACGGCGCCGGTGAGTTCCAGGTCGACCTCGTCGAGGAGCGCGGGTCGCACCATGTTCACGAAGATCCGCCCCACCGCCAGCTTCGCCGCCCGCAGCTCGGTGATGCCGTCCGCGGTCTCCTGGACGGGCATCTCCTCGAGCAGTGTCACCAAGTGCACGGCCGTCTCCGGCGACTTGAGGACGCGCATCACGGCCTGTGCCTGATTGTGTATCGGCCCGATCTTGGCGAGCCCCGCGACCTCGTCGTTGACGTTCAGGAAGCGCGTGATCCGTCCCGTGGGCGGTGCGTCCATGACGACGTAGTCGTAAGCGAACCGACCGCTCTTGTCCTTGCGCCGTACGGCCTCACAGGCCTTTCCCGTGAGGAGCACGTCCCTGAGACCGGGCGCGATGGTGGTCGCGAAGTCGATGGCGCCGAGCTTCTTCAGGGCCCGTCCGGCGCTGCCCAGTTTGTAGAACATCTGGAGGTAGTCCAGGAGGGCCAGTTCGGGGTCGATGGCGAGGGCGTACACCTCCCCGCCCCCCGGAGCGACGGCGATCTTCCGCTCCTCGTAGGGCAGCGCTTCTGTCTCGAAGAGCTGCGCGATGCCCTGTCTGCCCTCGACCTCGACGAGGAGGGCGCGCTTGCCCTCGGTCGCGAGGGCGAGCGCGAGGGCCGCGGCTACCGTCGTCTTGCCGGTACCGCCCTTGCCGCTGACGACCTGGAGCCTGCTCACGTCTTCGAGCCTAACCAGTCCGCCGCCGGACTACGCAGGAGGCTGTGGACAACGCGTGCGCGAGGCCCCCGGCGGCAACGGCTACAGTCGGCGACATGACCAAGTGGGAATATGCAACCGTGCCACTGCTCGTCCATGCCACGAAGCAGATTCTGGACACCTGGGGCGAGGACGGCTGGGAGCTCGTCCAGGTCGTGCCCGGGCCGAACAACCCCGAGCAGCTGGTGGCCTACCTGAAGCGCGAGAAGTCGGCATGAGCGGCGCCGTCGAGTCGAAGCTCGCGGAGCTCGGCCTGACCCTGCCGGACGTCGTCCCGCCGCTGGCCGCCTACCAGCCCGCCGTGCAGTCCGGCGTGTACGTCTACACGGCCGGCCAGCTGCCGATGGTGGACGGCAAGCTTCCGCTGACCGGCAAGGTGGGCGCGGAGGTCACCGCCGAGGAGGCCAAGGACCTGGCCCGCGTCTGCGCGCTGAACGCGCTGGCCGCGGTCAAGTCCGTCGCGGGCGACCTCGACCGCGTCGCGCGCGTCGTGAAGGTCGTCGGCTTCGTGGCCTCGGCCTCGGACTTCACTGGCCAGCCGGGTGTCCTCAACGGCGCGAGCGAACTCCTGGGCGCGGTCCTCGGCGACAAGGGCGTGCACGCCCGCAGTGCGGTCGGCGTGGCGGTCCTCCCGCTGGACGCCCCGGTCGAGGTCGAGATCCAGGTGGAGCTGACGGGGGCGTAGACGGTCGGGGTGGGGCGAAAACCCCACCCCACCCCACCCCACCCCACCCCACCCCACCCCACCCCCAGCCCGGCGATCCCCCGAGGCCCCTCGAACATTCGCCCGGCTCGGGATAGCCTCCGGCCATGGCGAATGGGCAGTGGTATCCACCGGAATGGCCCGAACGGATCCGCGCGCTCGCGGAGGGCACGCTGACCCCGGTGCCGCCCAGGCGCGCGGCCACCGTCATGCTGCTGAAGGACACCGACGCCACCCCCGTGGTGCACATGCTGCGCAGACGCGCCTCCATGGCCTTCGCCGGAGGCGCGTACGCGTATCCGGGCGGTGGCGTCGACCCACGCGACGACGAGCACCAGATCCGCTGGGCGGGCCCCACGCGCGCGTGGTGGGCGAACAGACTCGCCACCGACGAGACGTCCGCCCAGGCCGTCGTCTGCGCCGCGGTGCGTGAGACGTACGAGGAGGCCGGCGTCCTGCTGGCCGGGCCCACCCCGGACACCGTGGTCGGCGACACCACCGGCGACGACTGGGAGGCGGACCGCGCGGCCCTGGTCGCCCGTGACCTCTCCTTCGCCGAGTTCCTCGACCGCCGGGGACTCGTGCTCAGGTCCGACCTCCTGGGCGTCTGGGCCCGCTGGATCACCCCGGAGTTCGAAACCCGCCGCTACGACACCTGGTTCTTCGTGGCCGCCCTCCCGGAGGGCCAGCGCACCCGCAACGCCTCCACGGAGGCCGACCGCACGGTCTGGACCCGCCCCGCGGACGCGGCGGACGGCTACGACAAGGGCGAGCTCCTGATGATGCCGCCCACCATCGCGACCCTGCGCCAGCTCATCCCGTACGACAGCGCCGCCGACGTCCTCGCCGCCGCGCCCGGCCGCGACCTGACCCCCGTCCTGGCCGAGGCCCGCCTGGAGAACGGCGAAGTGATCCTCGCCTGGCCCGGCCACGACGAGTTCACCAAGCACATCCCGACCGGTGGAGCCCCCGCATGACCGACGCCGCCGCCCTCCCCGGCCAGCCACGAGGCGGGGTCCTCTCCGGCCCCGCCACCCCGCGAGCCCTCAACGTGCTCGCCCCCAACGCGTCCGCGATGACCCTGGACGGCACCAACACCTGGATCGTCGCCGAGCCGGACTCCGAGCTGGCGGTGGTGATCGACCCCGGCCCCCTGGACGACGTACATCTGCGCAATGTCGTGGACACGGCCGAGAAGTCGGGGAAGCGAGTGGCGCTGACCCTGCTGACGCACGGGCACCCCGATCATGCCGAGGGCGCCGTGCGGTTCGCCGAGCTGACGGACACGAAGGTGCGGGCGCTGGATCCGGCGCTGCGGCTCGGGGACGAGGGGCTGGCGCACGGGGACGTCATCACCGTCGGAGGGCTCGAACTGCGCGTCGTGCCCACCCCCGGCCATACCGCCGACTCGCTGTGCTTCCATCTCCCGGCCGATCGGGCCGTCCTGACGGGTGACACCATCCTCGGCCGCGGTACGACCGTTGTGGCCCACCCCGACGGCCGCCTGGGCGACTATCTCGACTCGCTGCGGCGGCTCAGGTCCCTCACCGTGGACGACGGCGTGCACACCGTCCTTCCCGGCCACGGGCCCGTCCTGGAGGACGCCCAGGGCGCCGTCGAGTTCTACCTCGCCCACCGCGCCCACCGCCTCGCCCAGGTCGAGACGGCGGTCGAGAACGGCTACCGGTCGCCGGCCGAGGTCGTCGCGCACGTGTACGCGGACGTGGACCGTTCGCTGTGGCCCGCCGCGGAACTGTCCGTACGGGCGCAGATGGACTACCTGCGGGAACACGGCCTCATCTAGGACCTGTGCCAGACGGCCGGACGGTGTGGTCACCGCTCGGCTCGTACCCGAGGGGCCGCCTCGATCCGCTCGCGCCCACGCGGCAGGTGTGCGGCCGAGTTCTCGTCCAGGAGGGGCGTCAGGAGGGGCGTACAGAGGCAGGCGACGAACCAGCCCGGCCGGCCCAGGTCGTACGTCTCCAGGTCGCTCAGCGCCCGTGTACGGCCGACCAGGAGCGTCCCGACCCCGTCGATCATCCGCGGGAACTTCTTGGCGAGCCACGTCAACGACGACGGGGTCCCGCCCAAGCAGGCGGGACCCCGTCGTCCTACGGTCGTCGTACGGCCAAGACGCCAAGACTTCGACGTCGCGTCAGCGCGAGCGCTTCGCGAGCCTCTCCACGTCCAGCAGGATCACCGCGCGGGCCTCGAGGCGGAGCCAGCCGCGGCCCGCGAAGTCGGCGAGCGCCTTGTTGACCGTCTCGCGGGACGCGCCGACCAGCTGGGCCAGTTCCTCCTGCGTCAGGTCGTGCACGACGTGGATGCCCTCTTCCGACTGCACGCCGAAGCGGCGGGAGAGGTCCAGGAGCGCGCGGGCCACCCGGCCGGGCACGTCCGAGAAGACCAGGTCGGACATCTGGTCGTTGGTCTTGCGCAGCCGCCGGGCGACGGCGCGCAGCAGCGCGGCGGCCACCTCGGGCCGCGCGTTCAGCCAGGGCTGGAGGTCGCCGTGGCCGAGGCCGAGCAGCTTGACCTCGGTCAGCGCGGTGGCGGTCGCCGTGCGCGGGCCCGGGTCGAACAGCGACAGCTCGCCGATGAGCTCGCCGGGGCCCAGGACGGCCAGCATGTTCTCGCGGCCGTCGGGGGAGGTGCGGTGGAGCTTCACCTTGCCCTCGGTGACCACGTAGAGGCGGTCGCCGGGGTCGCCCTCGTGGAAGAGCGCGTCGCCGCGCGCGAGGGTCACCTCACTCATGGAGGCGCGGAGCTCCGCGGCCTGCTCGTCATCGAGCGCCGCGAAGAGCGGGGCGCGCCGCAGAACGTCGTCCACGAGTTCTCTCCTTGTCGACCTGCTCAGGGGATCTTGCTCCCCCGTGATACCAGGGGACCGTGTTCCCCATCTTGCCGGACGGTCCAAACAGTGTGATCAGTCACAAGTCTGCCGCACCGGCGTCCCGGGCAGTGCGGCAGGGGGCCAATTGGGGGCTGATCTTCTGGGTCCGGGGCGGATGTCGGTGGTGGGCTTTAGGCTGGCCGAGTGTCCAAATCGCCGGTGAGAGCACAGGCCAAGGGGGCTGGGCGGGTGGTTGTACGTCGCGATTCCGCTGTGGGTGAACAAGGTTCCGGCGACAGTAGAAAACAGACAAAAGTGGCAAAGTCGACGCCGGTGAAGCCGGCGGCGAAGAAGGCCACTCAAAAGGCGGCAGCCACGACCGAGAAGGCGACAGCAGCGATCAAGAAGGCGACAGTCGCAACCAAGAAGGCGGCACCCGCGCGAGCCGCCACCAAGAAGGCGGCACCGGCGAAGACCGCGGCCGAGAAGGCGGCCCCCGCGAAGACCCTCGCCAAGAAGGCGACCCCCGCCAGGGCCATCCCCAAGAAGGCCCCCACCGCCGAGTCCCACACCGCCCTCGTCCGCCGCGCCCGCCGTATCAACCGCGAGCTCGCCGAGGTGTACCCGTACGCCCACCCGGAGCTGGACTTCGAGAACCCCTTCCAGTTGGTGATCGCCACGGTCCTGTCGGCCCAGACCACCGACCTGCGGGTGAACCAGACGACTCCGGCGCTCTTCGCCAAGTACCCCACTCCGGAGGACCTCGCCGCGGCGAACCCGGAGGAGGTCGAGGAGATCCTGCGGCCGACCGGATTCTTCCGGGCCAAGACCAAGTCGGTGATAGGCCTCTCCAAGGCCCTGGTCGAGGACTTCGGAGGCGAGGTCCCCGGCCGCCTCGAAGACCTCGTCAAACTCCCCGGCGTGGGCCGCAAGACCGCCTTCGTGGTGCTCGGTAACGCCTTCGGGCGCCCCGGCATCACCGTGGACACCCACTTCCAGCGCCTCGTCCGCCGTTGGCAGTGGACCGACGAGACCGAGCCCGACAAGATCGAGGCCGCCGTCGGCGCGCTCTTCCCGAAGAGCGAGTGGACGATGCTCTCGCACCACGTGATCTTCCACGGCCGCCGTATCTGCCACGCCCGCAAGCCCGCGTGCGGCGCCTGCCCCATCGCCCCGCTCTGTCCGGCGTACGGGGAGGGTGAGACGGACCCGGAGAAGGCGCGGAAGCTCCTGAAGTACGAGAAGGGCGGCTTCCCCGGCCAGCGCCTCAACCCGCCGCAGGCCTACCTGGACGCGGGCGGTATCCCGGCACCCCCACTGGGCGCCGGATGACGGAACGAACACGGCACCGGCCGACGTTGGGGAGAGCAGAACGGGGGTGGCGATGACGCACGCGAGCAATACGCACAGCAGGCGCGACGGGCCTGACACGCACGGCAGGCACGACGGGCCGGGCACGCACCGCACGCATGAAGGGGCCGACACGCACCGCACACACGAAGGGCTCGACACGCACCGCACACACGAAGGACCTGGTTCGCGGGACGGCCGGGTGGTGGTGAGCAGGGACGGCCTGCCCGACTGGCTCGACCCGGTGGTGCGCGTCGTCGAGACGGTGGAGCCGCTCCAGCTGAGCCGCTTCCTGCCCCCGGCGAACGGCGCGGGGCGCCAGTCCGCCGTCCTCATCCTCTTCGGCGAGGGCGCCCGCGGCCCCGAGCTGCTGCTGATGGAGCGCGCCAGCTCCTTGCGCTCGCACGCCGGACAGCCCTCCTTCCCCGGCGGCGCCCTCGACCCCGAGGACGGCGACCCGAAGGCCGACGGGCCGCTGCGGGCCGCGCTCCGCGAGGCCGAGGAGGAGACCGGCCTCGATCCGAGCGGCGTCCAGCTCTTCGGTGTGCTGCCGAAGCTCTACATCCCCGTGAGCGGCTTCGTGGTCACCCCGGTCCTGGGCTGGTGGCGCGAGCCGACCCCGGTCGGCGCGGTCGATCCGGCCGAGACGGCCCGGGTCTTCACGGTCCCCGTGGCGGATCTCACGGACCCCGCCCACCGCGCGACGACCGTGCACCCCAGCGGCCACCGAGGCCCGGCATTCCTGGTCGAATCGGCCCTGGTCTGGGGCTTCACCGCGGGAATCATCGACCGCCTGCTGCACTACTCGGGCTGGGAGCTGCCCTGGGACCGCGAGAAGCAGGTCCCACTCGACTGGCGCGCATGACAGGGTGGCGTCCGTGAACGTGCTGGACATTTTGTTGCTGGTCGCCGCCGTGTGGTTCGCGATCGTGGGCTACCGCCAGGGCTTCGTCGTCGGCATCCTGTCGGTGATCGGCTTCATGGGCGGCGGCCTCGTCGCCGTCTACGTGCTCCCCGTCATCTGGGGCTGGGCGACCGACGACACCAAGGTGAGTACGACCGCCGCCGTCGTCGCGGTGATCGTCGTGATCGTCTGCGCCTCCGTGGGCCAGGCCCTCACCACCCACCTGGGCAACAAGCTGCGCCGGTACATCACCTGGTCCCCGGCCCGCGCCCTGGACGCGACCGGCGGCGCCCTCGTCAACGTCGTCGCGATGCTCCTGGTCGCCTGGCTGATCGGCTCGGCCCTCGCCGGTACGACGCTGCCTACGCTCGGCAAGGAGGTCCGCGGCTCCAAGGTGCTGCTCGGCGTCTCCCGGGCGCTGCCCTCCCAGGCCGACACCTGGTTCGCCGACTTCTCCTCGGTCCTCGCGCAGAACGGCTTTCCGCAGGTCTTCAGCCCGTTCGCCAACGAACCCATCACCGATGTCCAGCCCCCTGACCCGGCGCTCGCCGGCAGCGCCGTCGCCACCCGCGCCCAGAAGTCCATCGTCAAGGTGGTGGGCACCGCCCAGAGCTGCGGCAAGGTTCTCGAGGGCAGCGGCTTCGTCTTCGGCGACCGCCGCGTGATGACCAACGCGCACGTGGTCGGCGGGGTCGACGAGCCCACCGTCCAGATAGGCGGCGAGGGCAGGAAGTACGACGCCAAGGTCGTCCTGTACGACTGGGAGCGCGACATCGCCGTACTCGACGTGCCGAATCTGAAGGCGCCCGCCCTGCATTTCACCACCCAGGACGCGACCAGCGGCAAGGGCGCGATCGTCGCGGGCTTCCCGCAGAACGGGGCGTACAACGTCCAGCCGGCGCGCGTACGCGGCCGCATCACGGCCAACGGTCCGGACATCTACCACCGCAAGACGGTGCGCCGCGACGTCTACTCGCTCTACGCGACCGTGCGCCAGGGCAACTCCGGCGGCCCGCTGCTCACGCCCGACGGCAAGGTGTACGGAGTGGTCTTCGCGAAGTCCCTCGACGACGCCAACACCGGGTACGCGCTCACCGCGGACGAGGTCCAGCCGGATGCCACCCAGGGTCGTACGGCCAATCAGCAGGTGGACAGCGACAGCTGCGCGCTCTGAGGCCGAGGGTGACCGGTGGTGGTGTGTGCGGATTCAGCCGCGTGGGTGACGCAGCCGTACCGAGACCCAGCGGACCCGGCGGCGCAAAATGCGCGGGATCCCCACTTGGGGGTCCGCGCCCGGCAACTGCGGGGTGCCCCTCTGATGGGAGCTCAGGCCCGCGGCCGAGCGGCGGTTGCGTGCTGCGTCACTGTAGTCGTGCGTCCAGCCCATACCCCGACGTGTGCCCCTGCCCCAAGGTCGATAACCGCGCCCTGGCCCCTCAATTGGCCTATGCGCGAGGCATTTGGCTGTTCGTAGGACAGGCGTTCCCGTTCGCATTCCGGGCGCGCCACGGGCCGCAATCGGACAGTCACCGACGGGTCACCGGTCAGGCTCGGGATCCTTCAGCCAGTTGACCAATTCGGTGGAAAACGCCACCGGGTCCTCCTCGTGCGGGAAGTGCCCGAGACCGTCGAACAGGCGCCAGCGGTACGGGGCTTCGACGTACTCCCCGGATCCGGCCGCGCTCCGCGTCCGCATCACCGGATCGAGCGAGCCGTGCAGATGGAGCGTCGGCACCCGAACCGGCCGCTTCATACGCCGGTTGAACTGAATCCCGTCCGGTCGCGCCATCGAACGAACCATCCACCGATAGGGCTCGATCGAACAGTGCGCCGTCGACGGGATGCACATGGCGCGGCGGTACGTCTCCACGGCCTCGTCGTCCGGCAGCCGCGGCCCCGACCAGTCCCGTACCAGACGACCCACCAGAGCGCCCTCGTCCGCGACGAGTTGGCGCTCCGGGATCCACGGCCGCTGGAACCCCCAGATGTATGAACCCGCGGCCGTCTGCTTGACGTCGGAGAGCATGGCCGAGCGCCAGCGTCGCGGATGCGGCATGGACGACACCGCGAGCCGGCGGACGAGCTTGGGGCGCATCACGGCCGCCGTCCACGCCAGATAGCCGCCCAGGTCGTGCCCGACCAGCGCGGCGTCGGGCTCACCGAGGGACCGTACGACCCCGGTGATGTCGAGCGCGAGGTTGGCGGGGTCGTAACCGCGCGGCGTACGGTCGCTGCCGCCGACGCCCCGCAGATCCATGGCCACAGCCCGGAACCCGGCGTCGGCGAGCGCGACCAGCTGCCGGCGCCAGGTCCACCAGAACTGTGGGAAACCGTGCAGCAGCAGGACGAGCGGCCCGTCGCCCATCTCGGCGATATGGAAGCGCGCGCCGTTGGCGGCGACGTCCCGGTGGGTCCAGGGACCGTCGGGCCGTACGACCGAGCTGGGTTGCGCCCAAGGGGTGGCGGGGTCCGTCATGACGACGAGCGTGCCACAGCCTCGACCGCGTCACTCACGGGGGCGGGCCGGGGGTGCGGTTTGGCGTTCTGCAGCACGCCCGCCGTCTCCTTGACCGAGGCGGCGACCTTCTGCGGCCCCTTGCCCTTCTTCGCCTTCTTCGCGAAGACCACACCGATCAGTGCGAGGACGCCGGCGACCAGCACGTTCGCCGCGAACGACAGGACGAAGCAGATCGCGAGATTCCAGTGGCTCCAGGTCTGGATGCCGTAGGCCAGAGCGAAGCTCAGCATGGGAAGGGAGAAGAGCAGCACCACTCCGGCCGCCGCGAGCGCGCCACCACTGACCGCACCACGCTTGACGTCCTGCTTGAGCTGCGCCTTCGCCAGCGCGATCTCGTCGTGCACCAGTGCGGACATCTCGGTCGTCGCCGAGGCGAACAGCTGGCCGATGCTGCGTTCGGCGCCGACCGGGCTGCCGTCGGGTGCGCTCATCGCGGACTCTCCCTCTTCTGCATGTGTCTGCTCTGTACAGGTCTGGCTGTTACCTGGGCCGGTACGGTCTGGCTTCACCTGTGTCTGCACCGTCTGGATCTGCCCGCCTGGTTCGTCCATCTGGATCTACCCATCTGGATCTACCTGTCGGATTCTGCCCGTCTGGTTCTGTTCAGATCATGCCGGACCGTCGTTCTCCTCGCTTGCCCTGCCCGCCACTTCGGCAAGCCTTCGGTGCTCGGCGGCCTTCCGTTCGTGGATCTCGGCCATCCGCAGGTGGTACGCCGGGTTGTCCTGCTCGTAGATGTCGGGGATGCCGTCGCTGTCCTCGTCGCGCTCCTCGGCCTCGCACAGCGCACGGTACTTGGCGTTGCGTATCTTCAGCAGCGCCGTGGCGAGTACGGCCGCGATGAGCGAGCCGGTCAGTACGGCTGCCTTGACCTCGTCGGTGAGCAGCGTGTCGCCCTTGAAGGCGAGCTCGTCGATGAGGAGTGAGACGGTGAAGCCGATGCCGGCGAGGGTGGCGACGGCGAAGACGTCGGCCCAGGCGAGATCCTCACTGAGCGAGGCCCTGGTGAACCGCGCCGTCAGCCAGGTCCCCCCGAAAATGCCGACGGCCTTCCCGACGACGAGCCCCAGCACGACACCGAGCGTCTCGGGCCGTGTGAACACGTCCCCCAGGGCCCCGCCGGAGACGGCGACCCCCGCGCTGAACAGCGCGAACAGCGGCACGGCGAGCCCGGCGGAGAGTGGCCGCACGAGATGCTCAATATGCTCCCCCGGCGAGTGCTCCTCGCCCTCCCGTCGATGGCAGCGCAACATCAGCCCCATCGCCACACCGGAGATGGTGGCGTGGACGCCGCTGTTGTACATCAGCCCCCAGATGGCGAGCGCGAGCGGCACGTACATGTACCACCCACGTACGCCCTTGCGCAGCAGCACCCAGAACACGCCGAGCCCGACAACGGCCCCGCCGAGCGCGGCGAAGTCGATGGTGTCCGTGAAGAAGACCGCGATGATGAGGATCGCGAACAGATCGTCGACGACGGCGAGGGTGAGCAGAAAGGCGCGCAGGGCGGACGGCAGGGAGGTGCCGATCACGGCGAGCACCGCGAGCGCGAAGGCGATGTCGGTGGCGGTGGGCACGGCCCATCCGCCGAGGTCCCCGCCCCCGACCACATTGGTGAGGGTGTAGACGAGCGCGGGCACGGCCATGCCGCAGATGGCGGCTACGACGGGCAGCAGCGCGGCTTTCGGATCCCGCAGATCCCCCGTCACCAGCTCCCGCTTGAGCTCAATGCCGGCAACGAAGAAGAACACGGCCAGCAGTCCGTCCGCAGCCCAATGCTGAACGGACAGATCCAGCCCGAGCGCCGAGGGCCCGAAGTGGAAGTCACTCACGCTCGCATAGCTCTCGCGCAACGGAGTATTGGCCCACACCAGTGCGGCGATCGCGGCGACGAGCAGCAGCACCCCACCCACGGTCTCGGTCCGCAACGCGTCCGCGACGAAGTTCCGCTCGGGCAGGGACAGACGTCCGAGGAGCTTGCGGTTGTTGGTGCTGGGCGCGGCCACGGCGGGGACCTCCGGGTCGTTACGGCTGCTTGCTGACGGCCGCCACGCGGGATCGCCGACCAGACTTCCCGGCACACCCTGGGGTCACTACTTTACCTTGTCATTACAGCTGAATAATTCGCGTTGCGGACATATGGGGTGTTTGGGGTTGGGGTGGGGCGGGGGTTGGGGTGGGGCGGGGGGCGCCTGCCGGGGGGTGTGGGGTCGGGGCCGTGCCGGTACGTCGAGCCCGTCGCCGCCGGATCAGACGTTGCCCTATGGGGAACCGTTTCCAGATCCGAACGTAAGCGACGGGCTTGCGACGTACCGGCACGACCCCTTCCGTGGTCTGGCGGCTGGCGGCTGGCGGCTGGCGGCTTGCGGTGTATGACGTATGGCCCAGGCCGGGGCGCCCAAGTACGGGGTGCGGGGGACACGGTCCCCTGCCGGGGTACGGGGGCGGAGCCCCGCGGTTGTCGGGTGTGGGGGGCACACAGTGCCCCCCACAAAAGGGGCGGGTGGGGTGAGCCCTCAGTCCTCGCTCGGCGCCGCCGGCAACTTCGCCTGGATGAGATCCATCACCGTCGAGTCCGTCAACGTGGTGACATCCCCCAGTTCCCGGTTCTCCGCCACGTCACGCAACAACCGCCGCATGATCTTCCCGGACCGAGTCTTGGGAAGCTCAGCCACCGGCAGCACCCGCTTCGGCTTGGCGATCGGCCCCAGCGTCGTACCCACGTGATTCCGCAGAGCCGCCACCAGCCCGGCATCCTCCGCGGAAGCGGTCCCCCGCAGGATCACGAACGCGACAATCGCCTGCCCGGTCGTCTCATCGGCGGCCCCGACCACCGCCGCCTCAGCCACCGCCGGATGCGAGACAAGCGCCGACTCGACCTCCGTGGTCGAGATGTTGTGCCCGGACACGAGCATCACGTCGTCGACCCGCCCGAGCAGCCAGATGTCCCCGTCCTCGTCCTTCTTCGCCCCGTCCCCGGCGAAGTACTTCCCCTCGAACCGCGACCAGTACGTGTCGAGGAACCGCTGGTCGTCGCGCCAGATCGTGCGCAGCATCGACGGCCACGGCTCGGTCAGCACGAGGTACCCCCCGCCTCCGTCGGGAACCTCCTGGGCCTCGTCATCCACCACCGTCGCCGAGATCCCCGGCAACGGCCGCTGTGCCGACCCCGGCTTGGTCTCCGTGACCCCGGGCAACGGCGAGATCATCATCGCGCCGGTCTCGGTCTGCCACCACGTGTCCACGATGGGCGTCCGGTCGCCGCCGATGTGCTTGCGGTACCAGACCCACGCCTCGGGGTTGATCGGCTCACCCACGGACCCCAGCACCCGCAGGCTGCTGAGATCGAACTTCGCGGGGATGTCGTCCCCCCACTTCATGAACGTACGGATCGCGGTGGGCGCCGTGTAGAGGATCGTCACCCCGTACTTCTGCACGATCTCCCAGAACCGCCCCTGGTGCGGCGTGTCCGGCGTCCCCTCGTACATCACCTGCGTCGCACCGTTCGAAAGCGGTCCGTACGTGATGTACGAGTGCCCGGTGACCCAGCCGATGTCGGCCGTGCACCAGTACACGTCGGTCTCGGGCTTGAGGTCGAAGACGGCGTGGTGGGTGTACGAGACCTGGGTGAGGTAGCCGCCCGAGGTGTGCAGGATGCCCTTCGGCTTCCCCGTCGTCCCGGAGGTGTAGAGGATGAACAGCGGCTGCTCGGCGTCGAACGCCTCCGGTGCGTGCTCGGCGGACTGCCGCTCGACGATCTCGTGCCACCAGACGTCGCGGCCCTCGGTCCAGTCGACCTCCTGCCCGGTGCGGCGCACGACCAGCACCTTGTCGACCCCGTCGACCCGGCGCACCGCGTCGTCGACGGCGGGCTTGAGCGCGGACGGCTTACCGCGCCGGTAACCGCCGTCGGAGGTGATGACCAGCTTGGCGTCGGCGTCCTGGATGCGCGTGGCGATCGCGTCCGCGGAGAAGCCGCCGAAGACGACCGAGTGCGCGGCGCCGATCCGGGCGCAGGCCAGCATGGCGACGACGGCCTCGGGGATCATCGGCAGGTAGACGGCGACCCGGTCACCCTTGCCGACCCCGAGTTCGGTCAGGGCGTTGGCGGCCTTGCTGACCTCGTCCTTGAGTTCGGCGTAGGTGATCGCCCGGCTGTCGCCCGGCTCGCCCTCGAAGTGGATGGCGACCCGGTCGCCATGGCCGGCCTCCACATGCCGGTCCACGCAGTTGTACGCGACATTCAGCTTCCCGTCGGCGAACCACTTCGCGAACGGCGGGTTCGACCAGTCCAGGATCTCGGTCGGCTCGGTGGCCCAGGTCAGCCGGCGGGCCTGCTCGGCCCAGAAGCCGAGCCTGTCAGCCTTGGCCTGCTCATACGCCTCCGCGGTGACGTTGGCGTTCGCGGCCAGGTCGGCGGGCGGCGCGAACCTGCGCTCTTCCTTCAGCAGGTTGGCCAGGCTTTCGTTGCTCACGACATCTCCCTTTCCCAGGGTGTCCGTTGTGTCCCAGGCCACAGCTCATCAGACCGGAGGCCTCGATGACAAGGGCCGATCTCAAATTGGTATAGACCTGTCGGGGCGCAGGGGCCTTCCAGGGGCACCCACCAGGTACACACTCCGAGCCACGTACGGACCGGTATTCGGGTTCACTTGGCAACGCGTCCTGCGGCCAGGCCTGAACAGGCGACGTGCCCCCGGGCGAAGAGGGCACCGAGTGGAAGTTCTACCGGCCCCAGCGGGATGCTGTGACATGTTTCGTAGCCCGGCGTGTCGAGGTCCCACGCCCGCACCCGCTCCCGCCCTCCCCGCCCTCGAACGGCTCCCCGGGGCCAACGGTCCCCCTGAAACTGGTCACGGTCGCCTGGAACTGATCACGGTCGACGTGCACACCGGGTCCCCGCAGGGCACTCCGCACCTGCCGCATGCAAGCGCACGGCATGATGCGCGGCCCCGCCGACTGGGGCCGCGCACCAAGGCAAGGTGACGCGAGATGGCAAGGTAAACGAGGGACGGCGAAGGTTACGCGGGACGGCAAGGTCACGCTGGACGGCAAAGTCGCGCGGGACGGCAAGGTCACGCGGGATGCCGCAGATCCTCCGCCGCCCCCACGTGATCGAACAGCTCGCCGCCGTCGCGCTCGACCAGCAGGTACGCCTGTGCCTCGCCGACGTGGAAGTACATCCCGTGCAGCTCGAGCACACCCTCCCGCAGGGCCCGCGCCACGGACTCGTGCGCCCGCAGATGCTCCAACTGCTGCACCACGTTGGTCAGGCACAACTGCTCCACCGCGTCGGCCGGCGCCCGCCCGGCGAGCCGGGCCCAGGGCCGCTCCTTCGCGGTCATCCGCTCCAGACTCGGCAGCCCATGCCGCAGCCACCGCCTGAGTGGCGTCTGCGCCCCGCCGGGCTCCGACTTCAACAGGGCCTGCATCGCCCCGCACCCGGAGTGCCCGCACACCGTGATGGACCTCACATTGAGCACGTCCACGGCGTACTCGATCGCCGCGGCCACCGAGTCGTCCCCGCTCTCCTCTCCGGGCCTCGGCACGAGATTGCCCACATTGCGTACGACGAAGAGGTCACCCGGACCACTGGAGGTGATCATCGACGTGACGAGCCGTGAGTCGGCACAGGTCAGGAACAGCTGCGACGGCCGCTGCCCTTCCCTCGCCAACCGCGCCAGCTCACCCCGCACCAGGGGCGCGGTGTTCCGCTGGAACGCACTGATACCGCGCGCCAGTTGACGCCCGCTCTGCCCACGCTGCTCATCGGGACCACTCTGCCCACTCTGCCCACTGTGCCCGGAGGAACCGGGAGCTTCACCCGGTCCGCCTGATGCGGCCGCAGGGCTCACCCCGCCCGCCCCGCCCGACCGGCCGCCGGGGGATACGGGCTGCGGGCCGGCGGAAGGCTCGCAGTGGTGGTTGCGCCACGGCGTCCAGGGGCGGCAGCGGCAGTGGGATGTGCTCGTGGGCTCGGCGATCCGGGTGCCGGCCCGCCCGGTCAGCTCGACCATGCCGCCCTGCGCGCAGTGCGCGTTCTGCCAGTCCTGCAGCGACTCGTACGCCGCGTGGTCCATGAACGAGCCGTCCAACTCCACGACGGCATTCGCCCCTTGGGGTACCAGATGCAGATCGCGGCTGAGCCGGGGCACCGCGAGGAACGTCAACTGCCCTCGTACATGTACGTAATGGACTCCTCCTCTCTCTTCGTGCGTGATGCGGGTGCGGGCGAGGCGGTGCAGGGCGACGGCGACGGCCACGGAGACCCCCAGCGCCACGCCCTCAAGGACACCGAGGAACACGACGCCGAGCGTGGTGACGGTGTAGACCAGCACCTCGCGGTGGCGGGTGACCGTGCGAATGTGGTGCAGGGACACCATCTGGATGCCGACGGCCATCACCAGGGCGGCGAGCGATGCGAGGGGGATCAGCTCCAGGATCGGGACCATCAGCAGCGCGGCAACTACTACGAAAACGCCGTGCAGCATCGTGGAGTTCCGGCTCACGGCACCGGATTGCACATTCGCGGAACTGCGGACGGCGACCCCGGCGACGGGCAGCCCGCCGAGCGCGCCGGAGACGACATTGGCGGCGCCCTGCCCGAGCAGCTCCCGGTCCAGGTCGGAGCGGCCCACCCGGGGCTGCTGCGCGGGCCGCCCCGCCATCAGCTTGTCCACGGCCACCGCGCCGAGCAGCGACTGCACACTGCACACCAGCGTGATGGTGAGGACGGCGGCGGCGATCCCGAGCACCGGCCCATCCGGCAGCCCGGCCAGCGCGTGGCTGCTCCAGGACGGCAGGTCGACCTTGGGCAGGATCAGCCCGGCGAGTGAGGCGGTCAGGGTGGCGACGGCGACGGCGACGAGCGCGGCCGGTACTTTTCGCAGGCCGTGCCCGACCCGGCCGGGAATCCGCGGCCAGGCGAGGAGGAGCGTCAGTGTCAGCGCGCTCATTGACACCGCCGCGGGGTGGACGTGCGCCAACTGGGCGGGCAGTGCACGGAGGTTGTCGAGGACGGAACTCTGCGGGGTGCCGCCGAGGACGATGTGCAACTGGGCGACGGCGATGGTCACGCCGATCCCGGCGAGCATGCCGTGCACGATCGCGGGGCTGACGGCGAGGGCCGTACGGGCCACGCGCAGGCACCCCAGGCCCAGCTGGGCGACTCCGGCGAGGACGGTGATGGCGCAGGTCGTACGCCATCCGTAACGGTGGATCAGCTCGGCGGTGACGACCGTGAGCCCGGCGGCGGGCCCGCTCACCTGGAGCGGTGAGCCGCCGAGTCGCCCGGCGACGAGTCCGCCCGCGGCGGCGGCGACAAGGCCCGACTGGAGTGGTGCTCCGGTGGCGAGGGCGATGCCGAGGGACAGGGGCAGGGCGATCAGGAAGACCGCGATCGAGGCCGACAGGTCGGCGCCCGAGATACGGAATCGGCGGGGTGGGATCGGTGGGGGGCTGTGGGGTTGGTGGATGCGCCTGGGCCGAGTTGAGTCGGCGGCGCGGGTGGGGACGCAGGCAGGCATTCCCGTCTCCTCCGGGGCAGCGCGGTCGCGGAACAGGTGGTCCCCGTCCAGGGCGGGCGGGGGCGGATCGCGGCCGTGGGTCACGGCGTGCAGCGGCGGGATTTTCAACGCTCGGTAAACGGATCGTAATGCAGAGTAAAGCCCTTGTGTGGACTTTAGCGGCATATGGGGCAGCAAATCACTCTTCCGGGTGAACCAAGCATTTGATCGGCTTGTCGTATTTATTCGGTCTCGGCCCTGTGCGACCTTGGCGGCGCTGGCGGCATTTCGCCGTACATCACACCAAAACGCCTTAGTGAGCGTTGCCCTGACCGAAGGAAGAAGGTGGGCGGAGATGGCCGCCACCCAGAGGATCGCCGCGGGCGTAGCACTCGCCGCGGCCTGCGCCACGGCGCTCGCCGGTTGCTCCACCGGCGCCACCGGATCCCAAGAAGGCGCGCATGGCGCGAAGAAGGCGGCGGGGGCACCGGCGCCCCAGAGCGCGGTGCGCCTGATCGGCGACGGCTCGACTGCGTACACCGGAGCGCAGCCGCATCTGCCCAAACCCGAGC
Organism: Streptomyces sp. NBC_01384; assembly: GCF_045040035.1. Taxonomy (NCBI): domain Bacteria; kingdom Bacillati; phylum Actinomycetota; class Actinomycetes; order Kitasatosporales; family Streptomycetaceae; genus Streptomyces; species Streptomyces sp. NBC_01384. The sequence goes on along the minus strand of NZ_CP109559.1, from coordinate 4,328,162 downwards.
GGCTGAAGCCCGGTCAGGAGCCCCCGCAGTTCGTGGTCTTCTCGTGGGACGGCGCCGGCGAGGACAGCCAGAAGCTCTTCTCGCACTTCCGGAAGATCTCCAAGGCCAACCGGGCGACGATGACGTACTTCCTCAGCGGCGTGTACATGCTTCCGGAGGACAAGCGCGAGCTGTACAAGCCGCCGGAGCACTCGCCGGGCAGCTCGGAGATCGGTTTCAACGACGAGCAGGGAATCCAGGACACCGTCGAGCAGTTGCGCGGCGCGTGGCTGGAGGGCAACGAGATCGGCACCCACTTCAACGGCCACTTCTGCGGCAGCGAAGGTGGTGTCGGTGAGTGGTCGGTCGAGGAGTGGAAGAGCGAGATCGCCCAGGCGAAGTCGTTCGTGCAGTCCTGGAAGACCAATACGGGCATGAAGAACGCGGCTCCGCTGCCCTTCGACTACGACAAGGAGCTCATCGGCGCCCGCACACCGTGCCTGGAGGGTCGGAAGAACTTCGTGAAGGCGGCCCGTCAGCTGGGCTTCCGCTACGACACCAGCGGCGTCAACAATCAGGTCTGGCCCAAGAAGAAGGAGGGCCTGTGGGACCTGTCGATGCAGCTGGTGCCCTTCCCTGGACACTCCTACGAGCAGCTCACCATGGACTACAACTTCATGGTCAACCAGTCGGGCACCCAGACCCAGGGTGACCCCGACAAGCGGGAGTACTGGGGCGACCAGATGCGTGACGGTCTACTCAAGGGATTCGAACGCGCCTACGGCGGCAACCGCGCGCCGCTGATCATCGGCAACCACTTCGAGTCCTGGAACGGCGGCACCTACATGCGCGCCATCGACCAGGTCGTCGAGCGCGTCTGCAACAAGCCCGACGTCCGCTGCGTCTCCTTCCGGCAGCTCGCCGACTGGCTCGACGCCCAGGACCCGGCCACCCTGGACAGGCTGCGCGGCCTCAACGTCGGCGAGGCCCCGAAGCAGGGCTGGGCGTCCTTCCTCTCCGGCCGCCCCGCCCCGGCTCCGAAGGGCGTCCCAGGAGCCCCGGCGGTCAAGCCGTAGCCGCCAGGCCCTCACCGAGTACGAAACCGGGGTCGACCTGCGCCGCCAGGTCCGCCCCGGTTCGCTCGTTGCCCCAACTGCCGGCGTTCTTCAGGTGGAAGTGCACCATCTGACGGGTGTAGCGCTCCCAGTCGCGCAGTTCGTACGTGGCGTCGGTGGCGGTCTGCAAGGTGCGCAGGGCGCGACGGTTGGTGTCCTCCAGGAGTTCGAACCGGGGCGGGCGGCCCTTCTCCATGGCGCGCACCCAGTCCGAGTGTCCGACCGTGACCAGCAGGTCGTCACCGACCTCGGCGCGGAGGAAGTCGATGTCGTCCTGGCCCTGCACCTTGTTGCCGACGACCTTCAGGATGACCCCGAAGTCGTGGGCGTACTCCTTGTACTGGCGATAGACGGAGACTCCCTTCCGGGTCGGTTCGGCGACGAGGAACGTGATGTCGAAGCGGGTGAACATGCCGGACGCGAAGGAGTCGGAGCCCGCCGTCATGTCGACGACGACGTACTCGCTCCGGCCGTCGACGAGATGGTTCAGGCAGAGCTCCACTGCACCGGTCTTGGAGTGGTAGCACGCCACTCCCAAATCGGCCTCGCTGAACAGGCCGGTGACCATCAAACGGATGGCTCCACCGTCGAGTTCCACCGGCCGCGCGCAGGCGTCGTACACCGGATTGTTCTCGCGTACCCGCAGCAGTCGCGACCCCTCCCCGGGCGGGGTCGTCTTGATCATCGTCTCGGCGGACACGATCCGCGGATTGGAACCGCGCAGATAGTTTTTGATCAGTGGCAGCCGCACGCCCATGGCGGGCAGCCCGGCGGCCACCGCCTCGTCGAGACCGAGCGCCGCCCCCAGGTGCTGGTTGATGTCGGCGTCGACCGCGACGACCGGCGATCCCGTGGCCGCGAGGTGGCGGATGAAGAGGGAGGACAGGGTGGTCTTGCCGCTGCCGCCCTTCCCAACGAAAGCAATTTTCATGTTCACCAAGAGTAGTGCGTTGACTGCGCACGGTGTCCTGTCGGCGTGAAGAAGACCACTCCTTCGTGGGGTGGGCCGCCGGGGTGCGTAGTGTCGTACTCATGAGTACGACAGGCGCGACCGCCGATCCGCTCGCGGCCCTGGGCTCGCTGCCCGGGGTGGCCGAATCCGTGGAGTCCGTCCGCAAGGCGGTGGACCGGGTCTACGGGCACCGGATCATGCGGCGCCGTAGCAACGAGATCACCTCCGAGGCCGCGCTGCGGGGCGCCCGCGGCTCCGCGGCGCTGTCCGGTGCCGACTGGGCCCTCGAAGAGGTGCGCCGCCGCACCGACTTCAGCGGTGACGACGAGGCCCGTACGGTCGGCGCGGCCCTGCGGCTGACCGCCGAGGCGGGCCAACTTCTGTCCATCTGGCGGCAGTCGCCCCTTCGGGTGCTGGCTCGGCTGCACCTCGTTGCGGCCGCGGACAAGGGGGACGTGGTCGGCCGGCCGCGTCAGGACGGCGAACCGGTCGATGAGCCGCTCGTCGAGCTGCCCCTGCCGGACGCGACCGAGGTCGCGGGCCGACTCGAGGGGCTCTCCCAGCTGATCATCGCGGGCGGTTCGGCCCCCGCCCTGGTGACAGCGGCCGTCGTGCACGGCGAGCTTCTCGCCCTGCGCCCCTTCGGCACCCACAACGGTCTGGTCGCGCGCGCGGCCGAGCGCATTGTCCTGATCGGCAGCGGCCTCGATCCGAAGTCCGTCTGCCCGGCGGAGGTCGGCCACGCCGAACTCGGTCGCGCCGCCTATCTGGCGGCTTTGGATGGTTATGTCGCCGGCACCCCGGAGGGTATGGCGGCCTGGATCGCCCACTGCGGCAAGGCGGTTGAACTGGGAGTCAGGGAATCGACGGCGGTCTGCGAGGCGCTCCAGCGCGGCGCGGCGTGAGCATTCGCGGCGCGGCGTGAGCGTCGGCGAGTCCATCGAGCCCTTGAAATCGAGCCCTTGAAAAAGGGTTGCGGCGGTACGAGTTTTCGTACCGCCGCTGGCATGCGCACCGCGTTACCAAGCGTCCTCGATATGTTGCCCATCAGGTCGGGAACTGCTGCCCGTCACCTGGTGTGGCTGGCCCGTAATCGACGGGTCGACGTCGCGTGGGTGCCCAGTGTTCATGCTCGGTCCGTGGGGCCTTGGTTGCGTTTAAAGGTGATCCTTTCGGATGTCCTTGGTCTCGCGGGCCGCTAATCCCTTTGTACTCCAGGTCCAGAGGAAGCGGAACCCCTGGCTGCAGTTCTTTACTTTTAGGTTCAAACGGGTCTTAATCGGGCGTGCATGTGCTGCACGCGCACGCGTGACGCTCTCACGCCACCGTCGCGCGCCGTCGGCTCGCGTACCAGACGAGCCCCGCCGTGGCTGCCGCCGCTCCTATCGCGGCCGCCGCGACGAGCGCCGGACGCGGCGGTACCGACAGCGCGGGCAGCCGCTGCTTGAGCCGGACCGGACGGTGGAAGTCCAGAATCGGCCAGGAGCGGGCGAGCGCCTCCCGCCGCAGCGCGCGGTCCGGATTCACCGCATGGGGATGGCCGACGGACTCCAGCATCGGGAGGTCCGTCGAGGAGTCGCTGTAGGCGTAGCAGCGCGCCAGGTCGTACCCCTCGGACGCGGCCAGCTCCCTGACCGCGTCGGCCTTCGTCGGCCCATATGCGTAGTACTCCACCTCTCCGGTGAAGCAGCCGTCCTCGCCCACGACCATGCGGGTGGCCACCACCCGGTCCGCGCCGAGCAGCTCGCCGATCGGCTCGACCACCTCCGCCCCGGACGTGGAGACGATCACCACGTCGCGCCCGGCGGTGTGGTGCTCCTCGATGAGCGAGGCGGCCTCGTCGTAAATGATCGGGTCGATCAGGTCATGCAGCGTCTCGGCGACGATCTCCTTGACCTGCTGGACGTTCCAGCCACGGCACAGCGCGGACAGGTAAGCACGCGTCCGCTCCATCTGGTCGTGGTCCATGCCGCCCGCCATGAACACGAACTGGGCATATGCGGTACGCAACACGGCCCTTCGGTTGATCAGCCCGCCTTGGTAGAACGACTTGCTGAACGTGAGCGTGCTCGACTTCGCAATGACCGTCTTGTCCAGGTCAAAGAAGGCCGCTGTGCGAGGCAAGGAGTGGTTTTCCACGAGCCCGAGCATATGCGCCCACCATTCGGGCTAGCGTGGGGCGTGTGGGTTTGCCTGAGAGGGCCTTCGGGTACACCATGGAAGTCACGGATCGTTCGCGACCGTGCTAACCCGGTCCGACTCCTCCCCCCCCGAGTCGGCCGTGGGGACGACCCCCGCTCTCCCCCCCGGCGGGGGTCGTCGCATGTCCGGGTGGGTTTTTCCCCTCTTTGGCGCGGCCTCGGGACCTTGTTATCACCGCTGCAGCCGCCGCTTTCGCACGGGCGTGATCCGTCACTGAGGGTAGTCGTGAGGCTGCTCTGTGGAAGGTGTGCGCGGGTCACCGGTATGGGTGAACGCGATATTCACAACCACTGAGTTGTCCACAGTTATCGACCAAGATCCACACGATTTCCTGGATCGCTGCACCGTGATTCCAGCGCGTCCTGCTCGCGGCGAGTTCCTCGCGGCAAGTTCATGGCCGGTTCCGTTTGTCGGACGCGTTTGGCCGGTTCGTATCGGCCGTTCATATGGAGGCCGCTTGCCGGTTCTTCACACGAGCGGGAATCGCGGGTCCGCAGAGGACCCTGCGAGCCCCGCGCAAGAAGCAGCGAAGGGGGCTGGAGATCGTGGCGGGAGCCATCACACACGACCTGCCGCCCGCCGCCGAGGGGCGGCAGGGCGGACCATTGATCGTCACGGAGGACGCCGAACTCCTGGACGACCTGCTGCGCTTGTGCGCGGCGGCAGGCGCGAGGCCGGAGGTCCACCACGGGGTACCGGAGCGCCGGGGCAGTTGGGAGGCGGCACCGCTGGTACTGGTCGGCGACGACGCCGTGCGGCGCGTGCGCGGTGCCGCGCGCCGACGCGGGGTGGTGCTGGTCGGCCGGGATCAGGACGACTCCGGTGTCTGGAAGCGTGCCGTCGAGATCGGCGCCGACCACGTCCTGGTGCTTCCCGACGGCGAGCAGTGGCTGGTCGACCGCATCGCCGACGTGGTCGAGGGAGTCGGCCGCCCCGCGCTCACCGTCGGCGTGATCGGCGGCCGGGGCGGGGCCGGAGCCTCCACGCTGGCCTGTGCGCTCGCCGTCACCTCGGCGCGTGAGGGGCGTCGCACCCTGCTCGTGGACGCGGATCCCCTGGGTGGCGGACTCGATGTACTCCTGGGAGGAGAGGCGGCCGAAGGCCTGCGCTGGCCGGCCTTCGCCGCCTCCCGCGGCAGGGTCGGCGGCGGCGCCCTGGAGGAGTCCCTGCCCGAACTGCACGCGTTGCGCGTCCTCAGCTGGGACCGCGGCGACTCTGTCACCATCCCGCCGCAAGCCGTCCGCGCGGTCCTGGCCGCGGCCAGACGGCGCGGTGGCGCGGTCGTCGTCGATCTGCCCCGCCGCGTCGACGAGGGCGTCGCGGAAGCCCTCGCCCAACTCGACCTCGGGTTGCTGGTGGTCCCCGCCGACCTGCGCGCGATCGCGGCGGCCGGACGGGTGGCGTCCGCGGTCGGCATGGTCCTGCGCGATGTACGGGTCGTGGTCCGCGGTCCCTACGCACCCGGGCTCGACGACCGAGAGGTGGCCCGCCTGCTCGGACTGCCCTTGGTCGGCGAAGTGCCTGCCGAATCCGCGCCGCCGGACACCGGCGTCCCACCCGGAGGAGCGGCGCGGGGGCCGCTCGCCCGGTTCTGCACGGCCTTCTGGGAGCGGGTTCCGGTGCAAGGCGGGGGCGTATGAGCCGAGAAGCAGGCACGGGCACGGGCACGGGCGCAGGACTGCTGGACGGCGTACGGCAGTGGCTCGCCGAGAGTGGATCCGAACCGACCCCCGCGCGCGTGGCCCAGGCCCTGCGCGAGCAGGGGCGGGTTCTCGGGGACGCCGAAGTCCTCGGCGCGGCCCAACAGTTGCGTTCCGAGCTGGTCGGCAGTGGACCGCTGGAGCCGCTGCTCGCCGACCCTTCGGTGACCGACGTGCTGGTGTCCGCGCCGGACCGGGTGTGGGTGGACCGGGGCGCAGGCCTGGAGCTGACGGCCGTCTCCTTCCCGGACGCGGCGGCCGTACGACGCCTCGCGCAGCGCCTGGCGGCCGTGGCCGGCCGAAGGCTCGACGACGCCCGCCCCTGGGTCGACGCCCGGCTTCCGGACGGCACCCGTCTGCACGCGGTGCTCCCCCCGGTCGCCGTCGGCTCCACCTGCCTGTCCCTGCGGGTCGTACGGCCGCGCGCGTTCACGCTCGAGGAACTGGTGGCGGCGGGGACGGTGCCGCCCGGCGGGGACCGGGTCCTCAGAGCTCTGCTGGAGGCCCGGTTGTCCTTCCTGATCAGCGGCGGGACCGGGAGCGGCAAGACGACGTTGCTGAGCGCGCTGCTGGGCCTGGTCGGTCCAGGGGAGCGGATCGTGCTCGCCGAGGACTCGGCCGAGCTGCGACCCGACCACCCCCATGTGGTGCGCCTGGAGGGACGGCCCGCGAACCAGGAGGGCGTCGGGCTCGTGGCGCTGCAGGACCTGGTCCGTCAGGCCCTGCGCATGAGACCGGACCGGCTGGTCGTCGGCGAGGTGCGCGGACCGGAGGTCGTCTCGCTGCTCGCGGCACTCAACACGGGCCACGAGGGTGGCTGCGGAACGGTACACGCGAATGCGGCGGCGCAGGTACCGGCCCGCTTGGAGGCGCTGGGAACGGCGGCCGGGCTCGACCGGGCCGCGTTGCACAGCCAGTTGGCGGCGGCGTTGTCCGTGGTCCTGCATCTCGTACGGGATCGGGCGGGGCGGCGCCGGATCGCCGAGGTGCACGTCCTGGAGCGCGATCCGTCGGGGCTGGTGGTGACGGTGCCCGCGTTGCGGTGGGGCGCGGAGGCGTTCGTGTGTGAGCGGGGGTGGCAGCGACTGCGGGGGCTGCTCCGGGACGGGAACGGGACTGGCGCGAAGGGCGGAGCCGAGGGGAGCGGGCTGTGGTGACGAGGGTCGGTGACCTGTCGGTGGGGGCTGCCATGGTGTGTGCCGGGGCGGCGGCCTGGTTGATGGGCGGCTGGGATTCGGGGGTGCGCAGAGCGCGGTTGGTGTGCGCGGGGGGCGGGGTGGTGGCGACCGGTCCGCCCGCGTGGGAGAGGGCGCTCGTCGAATGGCGGCGACTGCGCGGGCGGCTGCGGGCCGAAGCATGGTCGCTGGTCGCCGGGTTGGCGATCGCACTGCTGGGCGCGTCCCTGCTGCCGCTGCTCCTCGGGGCAGCCGGAGTACCGGTGCTACGGCGGGTGCGGCGGGCCGGGGAGGCACGGCGCGAGAGGGAGCGCCGGGGCGACGCGGTGATCGCCCTGTGCGGGGCGCTCGCCGGGGAGGTGCGGGCCGGGCGCCAGCCGGGCGAGGCGCTGCTTCGGGCCACGCGTGACTCGGGCGGGCTCGGCGAGGCGCAGACGGTGGTGCTGGCGGCGGCTCGGTTCGGTGGAGACGTGCCGGGCGCGCTCACGGATGGGGCACGGCAGCCGGGGGCCGACGGGCTGGTGGGACTCGCCGCCTGTTGGCGCGTGGCTGTGGACCGGGGCGCGGGGCTGGCAGCCGGGCTCGACCGCCTGGAGGGGGCCCTGCGCGCGGAGCGGGACCAACGCGCTGATCTGCGCGCCCAGCTGGCGGGATCGCGATCGACGGCGGTGATGCTCGCGGGGCTGCCGGTCATGGGGCTCCTGCTCGGCACCGCGCTGGGCGCCGATCCGCTGCACGTGCTGCTGCACAGCGGCGCAGGCCTCGGCTGTCTGCTGGTCGGCGGGGTGCTGGAGGGCGTGGGGCTGTGGTGGGCGCTGCGCATCGTGAGGGGAGCGGAGGCGGCATGAGTACGGAGGTTGTCCACAGGCTGGGGGCGCTTGTGTGCGGGGCGCTGGTGCTCGGGTGGCTGGTGCGGGCGCTCGGTGCGATGCGGCGGGAGCGGCGGGTGCGCAGCAGGCTGGCCGAGTTGCTGGCTCTGGAGAGGGCGCCCGCAAGACGGCGCTTCGAGGTCCGCGGTGTGGGGCGGCGGTGGCTGCCGGTGGCGGGCGCGGTGTGCGTCGGCTGGGTGCTGGTGGGCGGTCTTGTCGGCGCTGGGGCCGGGCTGGTGGCCGGGCTCGGGGTCTGCCGGTGGCGGCAACGGCGAAAGCCGGGGCCGGTTGAGGAGTACGACGCCGCGCGGGCCACCCGGCAACTCCCGCTGGCGGCCGACCTGGTGGCGGCCTGCATCGCGGCCGGCGCGGACCCCGTGGTGGCGGCCCGGGCCGTGGGCGAGGCACTGGGCGGACCTGTCGGGGCGCGGCTCGCACGGGGCGCGGCTGAGGTGCGGCTCGGGGGCGAACCGACCGAGGCATGGCGGAGTTTGGCGTCGATGTCCGGTGCCGGGGCGCTGGCGCGGCTGCTGGAGCGGGCGGGCGAGTCGGGCGTACCGGCGGCCGTGCCGGTCGGGCGGCTCGCCGCGGAGGCCCGTGCCGAGTGGGGGCGTGCCGCGACGGCGCGGGCACGCCGGGCGGCTGTCATGGTCACCGTGCCCGTGGGGCTGTGCTTTCTGCCCGCCTTCATCGCGATCGGTGTCCTGCCCGTGGTGATCGGGCTGGCGGACGGGGTGTTGGGAGGGGCCGGATGACGGGCTAGGGCGGCGGTGTGACCGGCGAGTGGCAAGTGATCAACAGGGCTGAACCTTACGGGGGTTGAGATGTTCAAGGCAGTACGAGTGCGAGTGCGGGCGTGGCTGCTTGGTCTGGCGGCGCGGAGGGACGCGGGAATGGTCACCTCCGAGTACGCGGTGGGGGTCATCGCGGCGGTGGCCTTTGCGGCCGTGCTCTACAAGGTGGTGACGAGCGGCCAGGTCGGCGCGGAACTGCAGGGGATCGTGGGGCGAGCGCTCAATGTCCCGATGTGAACGGACGGCGAGCGGTCCGGCCCGCTGCGGCGACCGGGGATTCGTGACCGCCGAGGCCGCCGTGGTGCTGCCCTCTCTTGTGCTGGTCGGAATGGCGCTGGTCTGGGCTTTGCTCGCCGCGTCCGCGCAGATCCAGTGCGTGGATGCGGCCAGGGCGGGCGCCCGCGCGGCGGCCCGCCAGGACCCGCCGGACGCGGTACTGGCGACGGCTCGCCGCGCGGCGCCGCGGGGCGCCAGGATCATGGTGAGCCGGGAGGGCGATTTCGTCCGGGTCACGGTCAAGGCGAGCGCGCCGGGGCCGGACGCGCTGTCGGTGGAGCTGAGCGATGATGCCGTGGCTCTGGCGGAGGAGACGGTGGGGGTGGTGGGCGGATGAGGGGCTGGAGTCTCCAGCGCGTTGCCCGGCCCGTCGTTTCGATAATGAGCGTTGCACGGACTGCCGTTTCGACGGAGCGCGTTGCACGGACTGTCGTTTGGACAAGTCGGCGCCACCGGAGGGCTGTCACCTCTGCCGCCTCCGACAGAGGATCGGCGACCGTCTGGACCGTCGGGGTGATCGCGGTGCTCTGTGTCGTCTTCGGGGCGGCCCTGGCCATGGGACAGGCGGTCGTGGTCCGGCACCGCGCGGCGGGGGCGGCCGATCTGGCCGCGCTCGCCGCGGCGGACCACTGGATGGACGGTGGCCCGGCGGCCTGCGCCGACGCGGACCGGGTGGCGCGGGCCCAGCACGCCCGGCTGGTGCGGTGCGCGGTCGAGGGCGAGGTCTCGGACGTCACGGCCGCGTCGGGCCGGGGCCCTTTCGGAGTGGAGGCCAGGTCCAGAGCGGGACCCGCGACACCGCAGGCCCCAGCGGCTAGTCCTCCGGCGCCCCCCGTAGCAGCTCCGTGAGGAGCCGCACAGCACCTCGCTTGTGCAGAGGCTCGTTCCCGTTGCCGCACTTGGGGGACTGGATGCAGGACGGGCAGCCGGCCTCGCACTCGCAGGACGCGATGGCCTGGCGGGTGGCGGTGAGCCAGGCGTGGGCGGTGCGGAAGGCGCGCTCCGCGAAGCCCGCGCCGCCCGGGTGGCCGTCGTACACGAAGACCGTGGGCAGGAGCGTGTCCGGGTGCAGCGGGATGGACACGCCGCCGATGTCCCAGCGGTCGCAGGTGGCGAACAGCGGGAGCATGCCGATCGACGCGTGCTCGGCGGCGTGCAGGGCGCCGCCGAGGATCTCCGGGTTGATCCGGGCCGCGTCCAGCTGGTCCTCGGTGACCGTCCACCACACGGCGCGCGTGCGGAGCGTACGAGGAGGGAGGTCGAGTTTCGACTCTCCCAGTACTTCACCGGTGATGACACGACGGCGCAGGAAGGAGACGACCTGGTTGGTGACTTCGACGGAGCCGTAACACAGCCGGCCTTCGCCCCAGGGGACTTCGGTGTCCGTCTCCAGGACGGAGATGGAGGTCGTGTCGCGGGCGACCGTCGAATACGGCGGGTTGGCCTCCTCGACCAGGGCGACGGAGTCCTCCAGGTCCAGGTGCTGCACCAGGTACGTACGGCCCTGGTGCAGATGGACCGCGCCCTCGTGGACCGTGGTGTGCGCGGAACCGGCGTCGACCGTGCCGAGCAGCCGCCCGGTTCCGGCCTCGACGATCTGGACCGGACTGCCGCCCTCACCTCGGATGTCGGTCAGGTCGGCCGCCCGCTCCCGACGGGTCCAGTGCCATGCCTTCGTCCGCCGGCGCAGCAGTTTCGCGGCCTCCAGCTGCGGCAGCAGATCCGGGGCGGCCGGGCCGAAGAGCTCGAGGTCCTCCTCCGTGAGGGGGATCTCGGAGGCGGCGGCGCACAGGTGCGGGGCGAGGACGTACGGGTTGTCGGGGTCGAGGACGGTGGACTCCACCGGCTGGTCGAACAGTGCCTCGGGATGGTGCACGAGGAAGGTGTCCAGCGGGTCGTCGCGGGCGACCAGTACGGCGAGTGCGCCCTGTCCCGAGCGGCCTGCGCGGCCTGCCTGCTGCCACAGGGACGCCCGGGTGCCCGGGTAGCCCGCGATGAGGACGGCGTCCAGTCCGGAGACGTCGACGCCGAGTTCCAGGGCGGTGGTGGCGGCGAGGCCGAGGAGTTCGCCGGAGTGCAGAGCGCGTTCGAGTGCGCGGCGTTCCTCGGGGAGGTAGCCGCCGCGGTAGGCGGCGACGCGCCGGGCCAGCGATCGGTCGACCTCGGCCAGCCGCTCCTGGGCGATCACCGCGATCAGCTCGGCGCCGCGCCGGGACCGCACGAAGGCGACCGAGCGCACGCCCTGGACCGTCAGGTCGGTGAGGAGGTCGGCCGTCTCGGCGGTGGCGCTACGCCGAACGGGTGCGCCCTTCTCGCCGTGCAGCTCGGTGAGCGGGGGTTCCCAGAGGGCGAACACCAGTTCCCCGCGTGGGGAGGCGTCGTCGGCGACCTCGACGACCGGGAGGCCGGTCAGCCGGCGGGCGGCGACCGAGGGCTCCGCGGCGGTCGCGGAGGCCAGCAGGAAGACGGGCGAGGCGCCGTAGCGGGCGCACAGGCGGCGCAGTCTGCGCAGCACCTGGGCGACGTGGGAGCCGAAGACGCCGCGGTAGGTGTGGACCTCGTCGATGACGACGTACTTCAGGGCGCGGAGGAAGGACGACCAGCGGGGATGGGAGGGCAATATCCCGCGGTGCAGCATGTCGGGGTTGGTCAGGACGTAGTTGGCGTACTGACGTACCCACTCGCGTTCCTCGAACGGAGTATCGCCGTCGTACACGGCTGGGCGAATCGCATGGCCCAAAGGTTGTGAAAGTTCCTTCACGGAACGGCGCTGATCGGCTGCGAGGGCCTTTGTGGGGGCCAGATAGAGCGCGGTGGCCCCACGGCCGTTCGGAGCCTCGGAGCCGTCCAGGAGGGCCGTCAGGACCGGGGTGAGGTACGCCAGGGACTTTCCCGAGGCCGTGCCTGTGGCGACGATCACGGAGTCGCCGTCCAGGGCGTGCTCGGCGGCCAGTGCCTGGTGGGCCCAGGGGTGCTCGATGCCCGCGGCCTGCACCGCGGCGATGACCTCCGAACGGATCCGGTCGGGCCATACGGCATGGCGACCCGCCCGCGGGGGCAAGTGCTCCGTATGAGTGATGCGCGAAGCCCGACTCGGCCCCGAGGTGAGCCGGTCCAGGACCGTGCCCGGAGCGGGGCGGGAAGCGGTGTCCGTCGAGGGTCGATCGGATCGGTGATTCTTGGCCATCGGTACCGAGTGTGTCACTGGCGTGACGGACAATGGGCTCAAGGCGTCGTGCACGCCTGCCGGTAAGTGATTGAATGCCATCGCGGCTGGCGAACCGTCCCGGGGGCTCTGCCGAGGTGTCCCTTGGGGCGACCGCTCGATAGCAAGGTGCTGGAGGATCCGTGGACCTGTCCCTGTCGACCCGTACCGTCGGCGATCGTACGGTCGTCGAGGTCGGTGGCGAAATCGATGTATATACCGCGCCCAAGCTGCGCGAGCAGCTGGTCGAGCTGGTGAACGACGGCAATTTCCACCTCGTCGTCGACATGGAGGGCGTGGATTTCCTCGACTCCACCGGGCTCGGCGTGCTGGTGGGCGGCCTGAAGCGTGTGCGTGCCCATGAGGGCTCGCTGCGACTGGTCTGCAACCAGGAGCGCATTCTGAAGATCTTCCGCATCACCGGTCTCACCAAGGTGTTCCCCATCCACACCTCGGTCGAGGAAGCGGTAGCGGCCACCGACTGACCCCGTTCCCCGGGCCTCACGAGCGAAGTGGCGTCCGGGGCGGTAGAAGCAATGGAGGGGGACCGGGCCTCGGCGACCCGGCCCCCTGACAGCACGCCCGTAGTTGAGGGGGATGCATGGCCACCGTTGAACTCCGCTTCAGCGCGCTGCCCGAGCACGTCAGGACCGCCCGACTGGTGGCGGCAGCGGTGGCGCGCAGGGCCGGAGTGGACGAGGCCGTCCTCGACGAGGTCAGACTCGCCGTCGGCGAGGCCTGTACTCGTGCCGTCGGACTGCACCAGAGCAACGGCATCTCGGCGCCGGTGCGGGTGACGCTGACCGAGGAGGAGAAACAGTTCTCCATCGAGGTCGGCGACGAGGCGCCGCATTCGGCGCCCGGTGAGACGGCGCCCGGTGCCTCGGGCGACCCGGACACGGACGCCGAGGAGGACGAGATGGGCCTCGCGGTCATCAGTGGCCTCGTCGACGACGTCGAGGTCAGCGCCGATGAGCACGGTGGACTGATCAGGATGAGCTGGCCGACCACGCCGCCGGCCGCGCTCGTTCCCTGATCGCACCCCCGCAACAACCTCGAAGGGCCCTGCTCAGCAGGGCCCTTTTTGTATGCCCCGTTCCCGTCCGGGTGCCCGCCCCGCCTTTTCGTGAAATGATTCACGAGCAATCACGTGATTATTCGATCAAGTGTCAACGCTTTTGGGGCATTACTTCTTTTGGGTTCCATGGGTACCCGCCGATCATTTGCTGAAGAGCATGTGAAGGCGAATTCCGTTTACCGTGCACTGTTTTGATCAGGATCGGGTACCTACAATCCGTCCACATCTTGAGCTCAGCCCAAGCGTCAAGGAGGACGAATGGCGGGGCTTTCTACCCCTCATCAGTTTGACCACCCCACAACCTTCGCAGCCGCAGTACTGACCGATGACAATCGCTTGATCGTGATGGTCATCGGCATCGTCGCCCTGGCTGCCCTGGCGGTCGCCGGGGTGCTGGTACGACAAGTGCTCGCGGCCGACGAGGGCACCGACAGCATGAAGAAGATCGCGGCGGCGGTCCAGGAAGGCGCGAACGCCTACCTGGGGCGGCAGTTGCGCACCCTCGGCGTATTCGCCGTCGTGGTGTTCTTCCTGCTCATGCTGCTGCCCGCGGACGACTGGAATCAGCGCGCCGGACGGTCGATCTTCTTCCTGATCGGTGCGGCGTTCTCGGCGACCACCGGATATATCGGTATGTGGCTCGCCGTACGGAGCAATGTCCGCGTGGCCGCCGCGGCAAGGGAAGCGACTCCGGCCAAGGGTGAACCCGAAAAGGATCTCACCGCCGTCTCACACAAAGCCATGAAGATCGCTTTCCGTACCGGCGGCGTCGTCGGCATGTTCACGGTGGGGCTCGGTCTGCTGGGCGCCTCCTGTGTGGTGCTGGTGTACGCGGCCGACGCGCCGAAGGTCCTGGAGGGCTTCGGTCTCGGCGCGGCGCTGATCGCCATGTTCATGCGTGTCGGCGGCGGCATCTTCACCAAGGCCGCCGACGTCGGCGCCGACCTGGTCGGCAAGGTCGAGCAGGGCATTCCGGAGGACGACCCGCGCAATGCCGCGACCATCGCCGACAACGTGGGCGACAACGTCGGCGACTGCGCCGGTATGGCCGCGGACCTGTTCGAGTCGTATGCCGTCACGCTCGTCGCCGCGCTGATCCTCGGCAAGGTGGCGTTCGGCGACTCCGGGCTCGCGTTCCCGCTGATCGTGCCCGCGATCGGCGTCCTGACCGCGATGGTCGGCATCTTCGCGGTGGCGCCCCGGCGCTCCGACCGTAGTGGCATGTCCGCGATCAACCGCGGTTTCTTCATCTCCGCGGTGATCTCGTTGGTGCTGGTGGCGGTGGCCGTCTTCATCTACCTGCCGGGTAAGTACGCCGACCTCGACGGTGTCACGGACGCGGCTATCAGGGTGAAGGGCGGCGATCCGCGGATCTTCGCGCTCGTGGCCGTCGCGATCGGCATCGTGCTGGCCGCGCTGATCCAGCAGCTGACCGGCTACTTCACCGAGACGACCCGGCGCCCCGTGCGGGACATCGGCAAGAGCTCGCTCACCGGCGCGGCCACCGTCGTCCTCGCTGGTATCTCCGTGGGTCTCGAATCGGCCGTCTACACCGCCCTGCTGATCGGCCTCGGCGTGTACGGGGCCTTCCTGCTCGGCGGTACGTCGATCATGCTGGCGCTCTTCGCGGTGGCGCTCGCCGGAACCGGCCTGCTCACCACGGTCGGCGTCATCGTCGCCATGGACACCTTCGGGCCTGTCTCCGACAACGCCCAGGGCATCGCCGAGATGTCCGGCGACGTCACGGGCTCGGGCGCGAAGGTGCTCACCGACCTGGACGCGGTGGGCAACACCACCAAGGCCATCACCAAGGGCATCGCCATCGCCACGGCCGTCCTCGCGGCCTCCGCCCTCTTCGGCTCCTATCGGGACGCGATCCTGACGGCCGCGAACGACGTGGGCGAGAAGGTCTCCGGGCCGGGCGCACCGTTGAACCTGATGATGGACATCTCGCAGCCCAACAACCTGGTGGGCCTGATCGCGGGCGCGGCGGTCGTCTTCCTGTTCTCCGGGCTGGCGATCAACGCCGTGTCGCGGTCCGCGGGGGCCGTGGTCTACGAGGTGCGGCGGCAGTTCCGCGAGCACCCCGGGATCATGGACTACACGGAGAAGCCCGAGTACGGGCGGGTCGTCGACATCTGCACCAAGGACGCCCTGCGGGAGCTGGCCACTCCGGGTCTGCTCGCCGTCATGGCGCCCATCGCCATCGGCTTCACGCTCGGCGTCGGCGCGCTCGGCTCGTATCTGGCGGGCGCGATCGGCACCGGCACGCTGATGGCGGTCTTCCTCGCCAACTCCGGCGGCGCGTGGGACAACGCGAAGAAGCTCGTCGAGGACGGTCATCACGGCGGCAAGGGCAGCGAGGCCCATGCCGCGACGGTGATCGGCGACACCGTCGGCGACCCCTTCAAGGACACCGCCGGCCCCGCGATCAACCCGCTCCTGAAGGTGATGAACCTGGTGGCGCTGCTGATCGCACCCGCGGTCGTCAAGTTCTCGTACGGCAACGACAAGAACCTCGGGCTGCGCATCCTGATCGCGGTGCTCTCGCTCCTCGTGATCGTGGGCGCGGTGTACATCTCCAAGCGGCGCGGGATCGCCGTAAGTGACGAAGACAACGCGGAACGGGTGTCCAAGCCGGCCGACCCCGCGGTGGTTTCGTAGGCCTCGGGTCTTTTACCTGGTCCCGACGGGCGGGTGGCGCGTGTGGACGCGCCACCCGCCCGTCCGTTTGTGTGTGTTCACATCCGGGTCGTGAGCCTTCTCTCGCCTGTAGCAAATGGCTGCAATAAGGGCCAAAGCGGAAATTCGGCATGGGGTTGTCGCCCAGGCGGCGTGTATGTTCCGGGGCCGAGAGCCATGGAAGGGACCAATCCGGTGAACAAGAAGCTCGCGGCCGCACTGTCCGGCGGTGCGGTACTGGTACTGGCGCTGTCGGCATGCAGCAGCAACAGCGGCAGCAGCAGCAGCAAAGTCGACAAGCTGGATCCCTGGGCCAAGCAGGTCTGCGACGCGGTGCAGCCGCAGGTCCAGAAGATCTCGGCCGCCAACGCCGAGATCCAGAAGGAGACGACGGACCAGAGCACACCGGCGGACGTGCAGAAGGCCGACTCCAAGGGCTTCCAGGACATCTCCGACGCCTACAAGGCGATGGCGGCCGCCATCGAGCAGGCCGGGCCGCCGGACGTGGACAACGGCAAGACGAAGCAGGCGAACGCGGTCAAGGAGCTCAACGCCCTCTCCACCTCCTACGCCGATCTGGGCAAGCAGTCCCAGGCGCTCAACACGAAGGACCAGGCGAAGTTCGCGGACGGTCTCGACGGGGTCGCCCAGCAGCTGGGGAAGCTCAGCAAGACCGGGACCGACGCACTCAAGGAGCTCGAGGCGGGAGACGCCGGCACTGCCATGGCCAAGCAGCCGAGCTGCAAGTCCGCCTCCGCCTCCGCCTCGCCTTCGACGACCCAGGGCTGACCCCCCGGGAGAGCGATCGTTCGTCAACCTGAAGAGGGCCCGGTACGCGCGCGTGCCGGGCCCCGGCGCGTACCGCGGCTCTCGGCCGGCCCTGCGCGGCTCACGGCGCGGGCGCGTCCACAGGCGTACGGGCCCGTCGGCGTGGGCTGTCCACAGGTGTGCGTCCCTTTCGGCGGAAGCGGACACAATGGGGGACGTGAGTCACACCAGCCTGTCACCGTTGCCCTCGTCCGACCGCGTCGACGTCGCCGCTCGGCTGCGAGGCGCCCTGCTCGGCGCCTCCTTCACCGCCGACGGCCTGCTCGACCTGCTCGGCGCCCCCGCGTACGCGGCGCTGGCGCGCAGCGAGACCGTGCCCGCGCTCCGGGCGACCCGCGGGGACACACCGCTGGAGACGCTCGTACGGCTGTTCCTGCTCCAGCAGCCCGCGCCGCACGGGCGTGTGGCGGACGTGCTGCCGGTGGAGGACTGCCTGGAGAGCGGCTGGCTGACCCGGGCGGGCGCGGACGAGGTCGCCGCGACCGTGGACATCCGGCCGTACGGCGGGCCCGGCGGCGAGGACTGGTTCATCGTGTCCGACCTGGGGTGCGCCGTCGGCGGCGCGGGCGGCATCGGCAGCCGCGAGGAGGGCGTCGTCCTGGGCGTGGGCGGCGCGTCCATGACCCTGGCCGGCATCACCGTCCGTACGCCCGTCTCCTCCGCGCTCGACCTCGGCACCGGCTCCGGGATCCAGGCCCTGCACGCCGCGCAGCACGCCACGCGCGTGACCGCGACCGACCTCAACCCGCGCGCCCTGCACATCACCGCGCTCACCCTCGCGCTCTCCGGCGCCCCGGCGGCCGATCTGCGCGAGGGCTCCCTCTTCGAACCGATCGCGGACGACGAGACGTACGACCTGATCGTCTCGAACCCGCCTTTCGTGATCTCGCCCGGCGCCTGGCTCACCTACCGCGACGGCGGGATGGGCGGGGACGATCTGTGCCGCACGCTCGTTCAGCAGGCGGGAGACCGGCTCAGCGACGGGGGGTACGCGCAGTTCCTGGCCAACTGGCAGCACGTGGAGGGCGAGGAGTGGCAGGACCGGCTGCGCTCCTGGGTGCCGCGCGGCTGTGACGCCTGGATCGTGCAGCGCGAGGTGCAGGACGTCACGCAGTACGCGGAGTTGTGGCTGCGCGACGCGGGCGACCACCGCGACGACCCCGCCGAGTACCAGGCGCGGTACGACGCCTGGCTGGACGAGTTCGAGGCCCGCAAGGTCAAGGCCGTCGGCTTCGGATGGATCACGCTGCGCAGAACGGCGGCGGCCGAGCCCTCGATCACGGTCGAGGAGTGGCCGCACTCCATCGAGCAGCCACTCGGCGAGACCGTGCGCGCGCACTTCGACCGCGTCGACTACCTGCGGGCGAGTGACGACGCGGCCCTGCTCGCCGGGCACTTCAGGCTCGTGGCCGAGGTCGTCCAGGAGCAGGTCGGGCTGCCCGGCGCCGAGGACCCGGAGCACGTGGTGCTGCGCCAGCACCGCGGGATGCGCCGGGCTACCAAGGTGGACACGGTCGGCGCGGGCTTCGCGGGCGTGTGCGACGGCACGCTGAGCGCCGGGCGGATCCTGGACGCCATCGCCCAATTGGTCGGCGAGGACCCGGTGTTGCTGCGCGACCGGACGCCCGCGCAGATCCGGCTGCTGGTGGAGCAGGGGTTCCTCGAGCCGGCGGAGTGAGCACGGGCGCTGCGGAGCGAACCGGGCCGGCTGCCGCGGGGTGGTGGGGGCGCGCGCCTTCCGCCTGCGGAGCGCCTGAGACGTATCCCTACCACCGAGTCACCTGCGCCCGCTTCTGGTGTGATTGGTCAAGATTGGTAGAGATTCGTCGGTAAAAGGGCTCCTGTCAGTGGTGCGTGCGAAGCTACTTTCAAGAGACAGGCTCCATGCGTCCTCGGGGGGAGGCGCGCTGTCTCGGGGGAGGCGCCATGGCGGGGGAGACGCCGGATCAGGGCGAGGGCAGGATCATCAGTGGCCGGTATCGGCTGCTGCGGATGCTCGGCGCGGGCGGCATGGGCAGGGTGTGGCTCGCGTACGACGCGGAGTTGGCCTGCGAGGTCTCCATGAAGGAGATCGCGTTGCCGGACGTGCCGATGGACGCGACGGAGCCCGCACAGCGGATCGCGCGGGCCCGCAGCGAGGCACGGCACGCGGCGCGGTTGCGCGGGCATCCCCATGTGGCCACCGTGCACGACGTGGTGGTGCACGAGGGGCTGCCGTGGATCGTCATGGAGTACGTGCCGGACGCGGTCGATCTCCAGGCGGTCGTACGGCAGTCGGGGCCGCTGTCGCCCGCCCAGACCGCCCGGATCGGGCTCGCCGTCCTCGACGCGCTCTCCGCCGGACACCGGATCGGGATCCTCCACAGGGATGTCAAACCGGCCAACATCCTTCTGGCGCCGGACGCTTCGGGCGATCCCTACGCGCGCGTGCTGCTCACCGACTACGGGATCGCGCTTCAGCCGGAGTCCCGCGAGCCCCGGCTGACCGCCACCGCCGGCATTCTCGGCACGCCCGGCTATCTCGCCCCCGAGCGCGCCCGCGGCGAGCCGCCCACCCCGGCCGCCGACCTCTTCTCCCTCGGCGCCACGCTGTACGCGGCTGTGGAGGGCCGGGGCCCCTTCGACCGCCAGGGCCAGTACGCGACCCTGACGGCCCTCCTCGGCGAGGAGCCCGCCCCGCCCGTCCGTGCCGGCGAACTGGCATCCGTGCTGCACGGGTTGCTCGTCAAGGACCCGGTGCGGCGGTCCTCGCCTGAGGCGGTCGCACGGGGGCTGGAGCGGGTGGTGCAGGGAGCGGCGGGCGGAGCGTTCGGGCCACCCCCGGGGTACGTCGCGGGGGCGCCGCCCGGGTATTCAGCGGGGGCGCCGCCCGGGTATGTCGTCGGCCCGCCGCCGGGCACCCCGCAGACCCTGGGGACCCCGCGGACGCCGGGCACTCCGCAGACACCGGGCGCGCACCCGACTCCGCACACCCCACCGCACACGCCGCACACCTCACCGGGCGGCCCCGCCACGCCGGGTGGCCCGCCCGGTCCGGCCTCCGGTACTCCGCCTCCGTACGGCCCCTGGCGTCCGTCCACTCCCAGCGGTGGGTACGGCTGGAATCCTTACGCCGGGACCGGCACGTCCACGCAGCCCACGGTCGGGACGCCCCCGCCTCCCGTGCGCCGCAAGAGGCCCGTGGCCGCCGTCGCCCTTGTCGTGGGCGTCCTCATGGTGGCCGTCGGCGGCACCTGGGCCGCGGTTTCGCTGACCGGCGGTGACAGTGGCAAGAACGGCACGACGGCGAAGAAGCCCTCCACGGCAAGCGCATCCCCGCCGGGGCCGGTGTATCCGTACGGCGAACAAGTGGGCCTCACCAAGCCGTTGCAGGCCGGCGACTGTGTGAAGGCGGTCTGGTCGGGGACCGCGTTCAAGTCGGCCCTCAACCTGGGCGTCGTGAACTGCGCCAAGGGCTGGCCGGACGGCCAGGTCGTGGCCGTCGACACGGCCAGTGACTACGCCGACGCCGGCGCCCACGGTGCGCAGCGCTGCGCGAGCCAGAGCTCGGCGACGGCCGACGCCCTGCCCGACGCGGGCGTCTACGCCGTTGCGCCGACGAAGGACGGGTTCAGCGCGGCCAAGGGCGGTACGGCATGTCTCGTACTCGGGCGCCATGTCGCGATAGGTGGCGAAGTCGGGCGGTTCCGGGATGCGGGAGTGAACTTGTGGCCCACGCAGATGGGCACCGGGGACTGCTGGATCTACGCGGAGAAGGACAAGGGCTTCGAAGCCCACCTGGCCGACTGCGGGGAGTCGCACACCGACCAGGTGATCGGCGCGGTGCAGGCCGCGGAGGGCATGGACTACAAGAAGGCGCTCGCCGAGGGAGGCAAGCTCTGCACCAACAAGTTCGCGTCGAGTTGGGCGTCCGACACGGAGCGCACCGTCTCCGGTTGGTTGGCCAGCAAGGACGAGTGGAACCAAGGATTCACCAAAGTCGTGTGCACCGTGAGGCGCGTCGACGGCGCGAGGACGAGCGGGCAGATATCCGACCCCGGTACGGTCTGAGCGGCCCGTGGGGCGTCGTCTTCCTGGCGTTCACCGCAGGTTCGCACGGGCGCTTCCGGTCCGCTTCCAGGGGGTGCCAGCCTCCCGACCCTGGGGACTCGGGGTGGAGGGACATATCGATGGAAAGCGGACCGGCGATCTTCGCGGGGACGGTGTTCGCCCTGTTCGGAGGCGGACTTCTGGTCTGGACCGCGGTGCGGCTGCGGCGGGGCGAGCCCGTCGCCGTCGGTGTGAACCGCGTCGCATCGGCGACGCTCGCGAGCGCCGCCGGAGCGGGTGCGCTGGCGCTCGGGATGTGGTGCTTCACGCGCGTGTAGGACCGGGTCTCCGGTAACTGAGAGGTCACGCTCCGGATAGACCCGAAAGGGCTGCTGGACACTCCGGGCGGCAGGAATGGCGGTAGTCGGGTTACCGTTCGAGTGGCCGTTGCGGGCTTTTCCCGTTTGACACGGGGGCGGGATGTACCGTCACACTCCGCAGCGTCAGCATGACCCGACCCCCGGGACCAAGGCCTGGGGAGACCCCCTGCGTCGACCGGAGAGAAGAGCGAAGTTGTCCCCGACCAGCGACACCGCACACGGCGGCCGCCGACTCGTCATCGTCGAGTCGCCTGCCAAGGCGAAGACGATCAAGGGCTATCTCGGCCCCGGCTATGTCGTCGAAGCGAGCGTCGGGCACATCCGCGACCTCCCCAACGGCGCCGCGGAAGTGCCGGAGGAGTACACCGGCGAGGTGCGCCGCCTCGGCGTGGACGTCGAGCACGACTTCCAGCCCATCTATGTGGTCAACGCCGACAAGAAGGCCCAGGTCAAGAAGCTCAAGGACCTGCTGCGCGACTCCGACGAACTCTTCCTCGCCACCGATGAGGACCGCGAGGGCGAAGCCATCGCGTGGCACCTCCAGGAAGTGCTCAAGCCCAAGGTCCCGGTCAAGCGGATGGTCTTCCACGAGATCACCAAGGCCGCGATCCAGGCCGCTGTCGCCAACCCGCGCGAGCTCAACCAGAAGCTCGTCGACGCCCAGGAGACCCGCCGCATCCTCGACCGCCTCTACGGCTACGAGGTCTCGCCGGTCCTGTGGAAGAAGGTCATGCCGCGGCTGTCGGCCGGCCGCGTCCAGTCCGTGGCGACCCGTCTCGTGGTCGAGCGGGAGCGCGAGCGCATCGCCTTCCGTTCCGCCGAGTACTGGGACCTGACCGGCACCTTCGGCACCGGCCGCGCCGGTGACCCGAGCGACCCGTCCTCGCTGGTGGCCCGCCTCACCGCGGTCGACGGCAAGCGCGTCGCCCAGGGCCGCGACTTCGACTCGCTGGGGCAGCTGAAGGGCGCGAACACGCTGCATCTGGACGAGACCAACGCCCGTGCGCTGGCCGCCGTCCTGGAGAACACGAACTTCGCGGTCCGCTCGGTCGAGTCCAAGCCGTACCGGCGCTCGCCGTACGCGCCGTTCCGCACGACAACCCTCCAGCAGGAGGCTTCGCGCAAGCTCGGCTTCGGCGCGAAGGCCACCATGCAGGTGGCGCAGAAGCTGTACGAGAACGGCTTCATCACGTACATGCGTACGGACTCCACGACCCTCTCGGACACGGCGATCTCCGCCGCCCGTGCCCAGGTCACGCAGCTCTACGGCGCCGACTACCTGCCGGCCCAGCCGCGGACGTACGCCGGGAAGGTCAAGAACGCGCAGGAGGCGCACGAGGCGATCCGGCCCTCGGGCGATCGTTTCCGCACCCCGGCCGAGACGGGCCTGTCCGGCGACCAGTTCAAGCTGTACGAGCTGATCTGGAAGCGGACCGTCGCCTCCCAGATGAAGGACGCGGTCGGAAACTCCGTCACCGTGAAGATCGCCGGTACGGCCTCCGACGGCCGCGACGCCGAGTTCAGCGCCTCCGGCAAGACGATCACCTTCCACGGCTTCCTGAAGGCGTACGTCGAGGGCGCGGACGACCCGAACGCCGAGCTCGACGACCGCGAGCGTCGCCTCCCGCAGGTCAGCCAGGGCGACCCGCTGTCCGCCGAGGAGATCACGGTCGACGGACACGCCACCAAGCCCCCGGCCCGCTACACCGAGGCGTCGCTGGTCAAGGAACTCGAGGAGCGCGAGATCGGCCGCCCGTCGACGTACGCGTCGATCATCGGGACCATTCTCGACCGCGGGTACGTGTTCAAGAAGGGCACGGCCCTGGTGCCGTCCTTCCTGTCCTTCGCCGTGGTCAACCTCCTGGAGAAGCACTTCGGGCGGCTCGTCGACTACGACTTCACGGCCAAGATGGAGGACGACCTCGACCGCATCGCGCGGGGCGAGGCGCAGGCCGTGCCGTGGCTCAAGCGGTTCTACTTCGGCAAGGGCGACGCCACGGGCGCCGCCGAGGCCGGCAACGGCGACGGGGACCACCTGGGCGGTCTCAAGGAGCTCGTCACCGACCTGGGCGCCATCGACGCCCGCGAGGTGTCGTCCTTCCCGGTCGGCAACGACATCGTGCTGCGTGTGGGCCGCTACGGCCCGTACATCGAGCGCGGCGAGAAGGACTCCGAGAACCACCAGCGCGCGGATGTGCCCGAGGACCTGGCCCCGGACGAGCTGTCCGTCGAGCTCGCGGAGGAGCTGCTCGCCAAGCCGAGCGGCGACTTCGAACTCGGCACGGACCCGGAGTCGGGCCACCAGATCATCGCCAGGGACGGCCGCTACGGCCCGTACGTCACCGAGGTGCTCCCCGAGGGCACCCCGAAGACGGGCAAGAACGCCGTCAAGCCGCGTACCGCCTCGCTCTTCAAGTCGATGTCCCCCGACACGGTGACCCTCGACGACGCCCTCAAACTGATGTCCCTGCCGCGCGTCGTCGGCAAGGACGCCGAGGGCGTGGAGATCACCGCGCAGAACGGGCGCTACGGGCCGTACCTGAAGAAGGGCACCGACTCGCGCTCCCTGCAGTCCGAGGACCAGCTCTTCACCATCACCCTCGAAGAGGCGCTGGAGATCTACTCCCAGCCCAAGCAGCGTGGGCGCGCGGCCGCCAAGCCGCCGCTGAAGGAGCTGGGCGAGGACCCGGTCAGCGGGAAGCCCGTCGTCGTCAAGGACGGCCGTTTCGGGCCGTACGTCACCGACGGCGAGACCAACGCGACCCTGCGCTCCGCCGACAGCGTCGAGGACATCACCCCGGCGCGCGGCTACGAGCTGCTCGCAGAGAAGCGCGCCAAGGCCCCGGCCAAGAAGACCGCGAAGAAGGCCGCCGCCAAGAAGACGGCGACAAAGAAGGCGGCCCCTGCCAAGAAGACGGCCGCAAAGAAGACGACGAGTTCGAAGACGGCCGCCAAGAAGGCACCGGCCAAGAAGACCGCTGCCAAGAAGACGGCGACTTCGGAGAACTGAGGCCCCGGCCCGCAGTCTCCGCCGCATCTCGCAGGCCCTGCCACATGTGGACGCCTCTACACCTTTCGGTGTGGGGGCGTCCACATGTTCGGCCACCCCTTCGGGCAGTCAGTACGGCCGGATAGGCTTGCAGGATGACGCGAGCCGAGCAGCCAACGGCCCACACCCCGGCCACCGACGACGCCCTGGTCGCGGATTCCCGCGAGCGCGCCGTCCGTGCGCTGCTGCGCCGACCCCAGCTGAAACGGCTGTGGAGCGCCCACCTCGTGGGGGGTGTCGGTGACGCCCTGGCTCTGCTCGTGCTGGTCATCCTCGTCCTTCAGGCGGCGGTCGCCGAGGGTTCCTTCGGCGGTGGCGACCGCGGGGTCGCCCTCGCCGTGGCGGCGGTCTTCGGGGTACGCGTTCTCGCCACGCTGCTCTTCGGAGCCGTACTCCTCGGGCCGCTCACGTCCCTGGCGTCCCAGGAAGGGCCCCTTGACCGGCGCTGGACCATGGTCGGAGCCGACGGACTGCGCGCCGTGCTCATGCTCCTCGCGCCCCTGTGGATCGGCTGGACCCCGGACAACGCCCTCGCCGCCCTCCTCGTCATCGTCTTCGTGACCGGGGTCGCCGAGCGTTTCTGGACGGTGAGCCGGGAGAGCGCGGCGCCCGCGCTGTTGCCCGCGCCGCCGCTGGAGGGCGCCACGGTGCGCCCGCTGCCGGACCACCTGGACGCGCTGCGGCGCCTGTCGCTGCGTACGGCCTTCGCGGCGGTTCCGATCGCGGCCGCCGCACTCGTCGTGGTGTCGCTCGTCAACAACCTGCTGGGTGCCGGGATCACCTGGTTCGACCAGCACCAGGGGGCGCTCGCCTCGTACGTCGCCGCCGGGTTGTTCGCCGCCTCGCTCTCGGTGCTGACGCTCCTCGAACTGCCCGACACACGCACCCCCCGCGCGCGCTCGCCCCTGGAGGGCCTGCGCCGCCCCAGGACCGGCACGGGCGTCGACAAGGGCCGTACCGGCGCGATTCCGCTCCTGGTGCTCGCCTGCGCGGCCGTCGCGGCCGCGATCGCGGCCGCCGTCGCCGTCTCCGTGCTGCAGGCCAAGGACGTGGGCGGCGGACCGGTGACGTACGGCCTGCTGGTGCTGGCACTGACCGGGGGTGTCGTCGTCGGCATCCGTACGGCCCCTTCGGTGCTGCCGTCGCTGTCGCGGCGCCGGCTGCTCTCGCTGGCGATCGCCTTCACCGGGATCGCGCTGCTCATCGCCGGGCTCGTCCCGGACGTCACCACGGTGCTGTTGATCGTCGCCTTCGCGGGCATCGGCGCGGGTGTCGCCGCGAACACCGGGCACGCGCTGCTCGACCAGGAGACCGAGGAGTACCGGCGGGCGCGTACGACCGAACACCTGCACGCGGTCGTACGGGTCTCGGTGGCGCTCGGCGCCCTGCTGGCGCCTGTGGTGGCCGCGGCGGTCGGCCCGCACCGGCTCGAGAACGGCAAGTTCGTGTTCGCGCACGGGGGCGCCGCCTTCACGCTGATGCTGGTGGGCGCGCTGCTGCTGCCGGTCGCGGCCCTGGTGCTCTCCAAGGTCGACGACCGCTCCGGGGTGCCGCTGCGGCATGACCTGCTGGACGCGCTGCGCGGCGACGACCCGGTGCAGACTCCCACCGACAACGGGTTCTTCATCGCCCTGGAGGGCGGAGACGGCGCCGGGAAGTCGACGCAGGCGGAGGCGCTCGCGGAGTGGATCCGCGCGAAGGGCCACGAGGTCGTGGTGACCCGCGAGCCGGGCGCCACGCCGGTCGGCAAGCGGCTGCGGTCGATCCTGCTGGACGTGTCCTCGGCGGGCCTGTCGCACCGTGCGGAGGCGCTGCTCTACGCGGCAGACCGCGCGGAGCACGTGGACACCGTGGTGCGGCCCGCGCTGGAGCGGGGTGCCGTCGTCATCTCGGACCGGTACATCGACTCGTCGGTGGCCTACCAGGGCGCAGGACGGGACCTGTCCCCGACCGAGATCGCCCGTATCAACCGATGGGCGACGAACGGGCTGGTGCCGCACCTGACCGTGCTCCTGGACGTCTCCCCCGAGGCGGCGCGCGAGCGGTTCACGGAGGCGCCGGACCGGCTGGAGTCGGAGCCCGTCGAGTTCCACACGCGCGTGCGGTCCGGTTTCCTGACGCTGGCCGCGGCCGACCCGGGGCGCTACCTGGTCGTCGACGCCGCCCAGGAGCCCGAGGCGGTCACCACGGTCATCCGGCACCGGCTCGACGTGATGCTGCCCCTCTCCGAGGCCGAGGTGAAGGCACAGGAAGAGGCCCGCAAGGCGGCCGAGGAAGAGGCCCGGCGCAAGGCCGAGGAAGAGGCCACCCGCAAGGCCGAGGAAGAGCGGCTGGAGCGCGAGCGCCAGGAACAGCTCGCCCGGCTCCGCGCGGAGGAAGAGGAGCGCAAGCAGCGCGAGCTGGAGGAGGCCCAGCGGCGCGAGGCCGAGCGCCAGGCGGAGGAGGCCAGGCAGCGTGCCGAGGAGGCCCGCCGCCGGGCCGAGGAGGAGCGGGCGCGGCTGCTGGCCGAGGAGCAGGCCCGGGCCGCCGAGCAGGACCGGCTGCACAAGCTGGCCGAGGAGCAGGCACGGCTGCGGGCCGAGGCGGAGGAGCGCCGCCTGGAGAAGCAGCGCAAGGCCGAGGAGGCGTTGCTGCGGGCCGAGGAGGCGCGGCGGGCCGCGGCGGAGACGGCGGCTGCGGCCGCAGCAGCGGCCACTGCAGCGGCTTCGGCTTCGGCTCCGTCTTCCGCTGCTGCGACTTCCGGGGAGTCGGCGGCGGTGGGTTTCGTGGCCGACAACGAGACGACGGTTCCCACGCCGGTCGTGACGTCCCCGAACGTGTCGGGCGGGCCGGTGGACGAGACGACGGTGTTGCGGGCGGTGCGGTCCGCCGACAGCCGCGATGGTTCACGGCCCGACTCCGAGGAGACGGCCAAGCTGCCGCAGCCGCCCGCGCCCGAGGGGGCGGCGGACGAGACGGCGGTGCTGCCACCGTTGGTGCTGGGCGCCGCGGACGAGACGGCGGTGCTGCCACCGGTGGTGCCGGGCGCGGCCGACGAGACCGCGGTGCTTCCTCCGGTACGGGACGGGGGTGCGGGCGCTGTCACGGGTGCGGGTGGTGCGGGTGGTCCCGCGGATCGGGTGCCCCCGGGCTTCTTCCGGGACGAGCGGCCGGCGCCGGCGCCCGACAGGTCCGGCGACCGTACGCGCGAGTTGCCCCAGGTCGACGCCGAGGGCGCGCCGCGCCGTCGGCCCCGCTCCGACTGGGCGGAGGAGACCCCGCTCGACGACCTCCCGACCCTGGCGGACGAACTGCTGGGCCCGCGGGAGGACGACGAACCGGACGACGGGCGCGAGGGACGGGGCGGTCGCCGCCGCTGAGACGGGGCGGTCACCACAAGCCCGGCCCGGGCCCGGGATCGGGAGTCGTCCGGCCCGGGATCGGGAGTGGTTCGGGACTGGTCCGGGGACTCGTTGTCAGTGGCGACCCGCACAATGGACGCGGCAAGGCAAAGTGCGACGAAAGGGCGGTGAACCATGCCCGTATGGGACGACCTGGTGGGCCAGGACAAGGTGAGCGAGCAGCTCGCCGCCGCCGCTCGGGACGCCGATGCCCTCGTCACGGCGGTCGCCGCCGGCACCCCGCGCCCCGAGGCGTCCAAGATGACGCACGCCTGGCTGTTCACCGGCCCGCCCGGCTCGGGCCGTTCCACCGCGGCGCGGGCCTTCGCGGCGGCGCTGCAGTGCGTGAGCCCCGACCGCGCGCTGGGCGGAGTCCCCGGCTGCAGCTTCTGCGACGGCTGCCACACCAGCTTGATCGGGACGCACGCCGACGTACAGATCGTCCGTACCGACCTGCTCTCCATCGGCGTGAAGGAGACCCGCGACCTGGTCCGTCGCGCCCAGATGTCGCCCGCCGGCGGCCGCTGGCAGGTCATCGTCCTCGAGGACGCGGACCGCCTCACCGAGGGCGCGGGCAACGTACTGCTGAAGGCAGTGGAAGAGCCCGCTCCCCGCACGGTCTGGCTGCTCTGCGCGCCCTCCATCGAGGACGTCCTGCCCACCATCCGCTCCCGCTGCCGCCTGCTCACCCTGCGTACCCCGCCGGTGGACGCCGTCGCGGACATCCTCGTACGCCGTGACGGCATCGAGCCCGGAGTCGCCGCTGCCGCCGCCCGCGCGACGCAGGGCCACATCGGGCGGGCCCGCCGCCTGGCCACCGACCCGCGCACCCGTGAGCGCCGGGCCGCCGTCCTCAAGCTCCCGCTGAGGGTCGACGACATCGGGGGCTGTCTCAAGGCGGCCCAGGAGCTGATCGACACGGCTGCGGAGGACGCCAAACAGCTCGCCGAGGAAGTCGACGTGAAGGAGACCGAGGACCTGAAGGCCGCCCTCGGCGCGGCCCAGGGCGGCCGCATGCCGCGCGGCACCGCCGGTGTCATGAAAGAGCTGGAGGACCGGCAGAAGCGCCGGAGAACGCGTACGCAGCGCGACAGCCTGGACCTGGCCCTCATCGACCTCACCGGCTTCTACCGCGATGTCCTGGCCCTTCAGCTCGGCTCCCGTGTGGCCCTCGCCAACACGGAGGCCGAGGATGTACTCGAGCGACTGGCCCGTGGCAGCTCGCCGGAGGCGACCCTGCGCCGGATCGACGCGATCGCCGCGTGCCGGGAGGCTCTCGACCGCAATGTGGCCCCGCTGCTCGCGGTGGAGGCGATGACAATGGCGCTGCGAGCCGGCTGAGCGCGCGGAACTTTGTCCGTGATCCGTGTCACGGGCCCGGCTGACGCCACTCGGCTGACGCCACAGGCGTGGCTGGTGGGGCCGAGCGTGATCGGTGTTGACCAGAGGTGGTCGCCCTGACCGGAGTGGGTCGGGTTGACCGGAGGCAGTCGGTCCGACCGGAGGTGATCGGTGTGACCGGAGGTGGCAGGTGCGACCCCCGCAACGGGTTGGCTGACCAGCGGCGCGATGGGGTGAGCGGGTTGACGGCATCACTCGTACGAGGCACATCCGCGACTGTTGGTGATCATTGCATCGCGCAGGGTTACGCTCGCGAGATGTACTCCAGGTACTCCGGCCGCACCCCTCGGCCGCCCCGGTCCCGCAGCCCGATTCGACCCTTCCGCGCGATGCGATCCCTCCGCACGATCGGACCCCTCCGTGCTGTTCGTGCGGTTCGTGCGGTTCGCGCGGTGCGTGCGGTGCGTGCGATCCATGCGGCTCGTACGGGCGGCGGCGTGTTGCTGGCCGCCACCGCGCTGCTCGTCTCCGCCTGCTCCGCGGGGAGTTCGACCACGACGACCACGGCGCCGGCGGACGCGGTGCTGGCCGCGCTGCCCCAAGCCACGCCGTCCGCGCTGGCGCCGTACTACGAGCAGAAGCTGACCTGGCGCAGTTGCGGCGCCGCCGGCTTCGAGTGCGCCACGATGAAGGCGCCGCTCGACTACAGCAAGCCGGCCTCGGGTGACGTCAAGCTGGCTGTCGCCCGCAAGAAGGCGACGGGCCCGGGCGAGCGGATCGGCTCGCTGCTGGTCAACCCGGGCGGCCCGGGCGGCTCGGCGGTCGGCTACCTGCAGGCGTACGCGGGGATCGGTTACCCGGCGGAGGTCCGTGCCCGCTACGACATGGTCGCGGTCGACCCGCGCGGGGTCGCCCGCAGCGAGCCGGTCGAGTGCCTCACCGGCCGCCAGATGGATACGTACACGGAGACGGACATCACCCCCGACGACAAGAAGGAGACGGGTGAACTGGTCGACGCGTACAAGAAGTTCGCCGAAGGCTGCAGCCGGCGCTCGCCCGAACTGCTCCGGCATGTCTCCACGGTCGAGGCGGCCCGTGACATGGACATCCTGCGCGCGGTGCTGGGCGACCAGAAGTTGAACTATGTGGGGGCGTCGTACGGGACGTTCCTCGGGGCGACATACGCGGGCCTGTTCCCGGACCGGGTGGGCCGCATGGTCCTGGACGGCGCGATGGACCCGTCCCTGAACGCCCGCAAGCTCAACGAGGACCAGACGGCGGGCTTCGAGACGGCGTTCCAGTCCTTCGCGAAGGACTGCGTGCGCCAGAGCGACTGCCCGCTGGGTGGCCCGGGCACGAGCCCCGATCAGGTGGGCAAAAACCTCAGCGCCTTCTTCAGGCAACTCGACGCGAAGCCGATCCCGACGGGCGACGCGAACGGCCGCAGGCTCGGCGAGGCGCTCGCGACGACGGGCGTGATCGCGGCGATGTACGACGAGGCGGCCTGGCCGCAGCTGCGCGGAGCGCTCACCTCGGCGATGAAGGACAAGGACGGCGCGGGCCTGCTCGCCCTCTCCGACAGCTACTACGAGCGCGACGCCGACGGTAAGTACGCCAACCTGATGTTCGCCAACGCGGCCGTGAACTGCCTGGACCTCCCGGCCGCCTTCTCCACCCCCGACCAGGTGGAAGAGGCCCTCCCCGCCTTCGAGAAGGCGTCCCCCGTCTTCGGTGACGGCCTGGCCTGGGCCTCCCTGAACTGCGCGTACTGGCCCGTGAAGCCCACCGGTGAACCCCACCGCATCGAGGCGAAGGGCGCCGCCCCGATCCTCGTGGTCGGCACCACCCGGGACCCGGCCACCCCCTACGCCTGGGCCCGGTCCCTCGCCTCCCAGCTCTCCTCCGGGACGCTCCTCACCTACGCCGGCGACGGCCACACCGCGTACGGCCGCGGCAGCGTCTGCATCGACTCCACGATCGACCGCTACCTCCTCCAGGGCACCCCTCCAGCCAAGGGAAAGCGCTGCTCATAGCCCTCCCGCACGCCCCGGAACCGGTCCTCCCGGGGCGTGTACGGAGCACCCCCGGAAACTGTGTAGACTTACCGACGTTGCTGATCGCACCATAGTGCGGACAGCGCGCCGCCTTAGCTCAGATGGCCAGAGCAACGCACTCGTAATGCGTAGGTCTCGGGTTCGAATCCCGAAGGCGGCTCCGAGAAACCCCAGGACTCACTCGCCGTGACCTGGGGTTTTTCCTTTTCTGCGGTCTCTGGGCTGTCCTTGGCCCCTTCTCGGGGCAGCATTCAGGGGCCTCTGGTGGCCGAGCGGTGGCCATTTGTGCAGCGGGCGTGCAGCGGCGGTGGCCGGGGTGCGTGTGGAGCGGGCTGAGATGCTGTCAGGTTCCTACAAAGCGCCTGGACGAGAGTCTTTTCGGTGCCGGTCCGCAGCGGCCTGAGCGGCCTGGCTGTTGCGGACCAGAAGCGGTTCGCCTCCGCCGTGGCCGGAACGAGCAGGAGGTGATCGGCGAGCCGGTCGTTCCTGGAAAGCGGGCTGGACTGACCGAGCGGATGGCGGCCGTGGTGCTTGCGGGAAGACTGGGTGTGGTCATCCGTCGGGGGCGCAACGTGCCCTGGGCCGCTACCTGTTCAACATCGAGGCCAGCGGCCCCGGCCAGGGCCTGCGCCCCTTCCGCGACCCCGACGCCGCTGAGGACGACGAGGAAGAGGCCTGACATCCTGGGCGTATCCGGGACGTCAGGCCGTTCGTTCGCTACTTGCTACCGGGCCCTGGGCCCGGACGCGACGGCGGAGGGCACCGGGTCCGGGGCGGTGGAGGGCACTGGATGCGGGACGGTGGAGGTAGGGGCGACGGTGGGGGTGGAATGTTGTGCGGGCGGTGCCGGGCGGGGGTGGTCCGGGGTGTGGGAGGACAGCAGGAGGACGACGGCGGCTGCGGCCGCCGCGGTGGCGGCGACGGCAATGGACAGCACTCGCCGGATCCGGCGTGTGCCCCAGGTGCTTCCGGTGGGCGGGCGGGCCGGTGACAGGTCGTGGGCGCTGATGAGCCGCCCGCGCGCTTCGAGCGCGGCACGCAGCCGTTCCTCGAGCGGCGCCCGATTACTCATCGGTCCACCTCCAAAAGCTTTTCCAGAGTGGCGAGCGCGCGGCTCGCGGTCGACTTGACGGTGCCACGTGACACGCCGAGGGTCTCGGCGATCTGCGCCTCGGTCAGGTCGGACCAGTAACGCAGGACGAGTACCTCGCGCTGGCGTTCGGTGAGCTGTGCCAGCGCGTCGAAGACCTGCCGGTGCTCCTCGGCAAGCAGCAGCAGCTCGTCGACCGGCGCCCCCGGGCCCTCGTACGGCGGGGTGTACGCGCGCGCTGTGCGCCGCCGACGCAGCACCGAGCGGGCGGCGTTGACCACCGCGGTGTGGAGGTAGGCGTGCGCGTCCTGGAGGTCGTCCAGCCGTTCGCCGTGCCGACGGCAGACGGCGGCGAAGGCATCCTGGACGACGTCCTCGGCGGTGTGCAGGTCGTCCACCAGGAAGGCCGCCAGCCGGACCATGTCGAGCCGCCGGGTCCGGTACAGATCGGCGAGTGTGGGGGAATCTTCCTCGCCGTCCCGGTCGGCCACCGAACGCAGGTGCCGGAATCGTCGGCCGGGGTGCGGCGCGCCCGACGCCGGAGACGGGGTGGTCCGGGCGCGGCGCAGTAGCCGGGCCCACCAGGGCGGGGCAAGGGTGAGCTGCATCGTCCTCGTTCAGATCAGGGGTACGGCGGGGCCGGCTCCGGTCCGGCCCCCCCACGCGTAGGGTCGGCGGCTCAGCGGCCGGTGTTGCCCGGGTAGGGCTTGCCGTTCGCGTCACCCGGGACCGGAGTCGGGTCGGTGTCGGTGGAGGTCTGCTTGCCCGGGGTGGAGGGCACGGCAGACGGGTAGGGCTTGCCGTTCGCGTCACCCGGGACCGGAGTCGGGTCGGTGTCGGTGGAGGTCTGCTTGCCCGGGGTGGAGGGCACGGCAGACGGGTAGGGCTTGCCGTTCGCGTCACCCGGGACCGGAGTCGGGTCGGTGTCGGCGGAGGTCTGCTTGCCCGGGGTGGAGGGCACGGGCTTCGGGTCGGCCGTGGCCGACGTGCCCGACTTGGCCGGGTGCGCGTGGCCGGAGCTGGCCGCCTGAGCGGCGATGCCGCCGCCCACCACCAGGGCGAGGCCGGCAGTCGACCCCAACACCCAGGTGCGCAGGGAACGGTTCGACTTCTTGGCGCGGATGTGCCGCATAGGAAACGACTCCAAAGAGTAGAGACAACGCTGAAGGTCGGGCAGCGCCGGGGCTGAAAATCCCGTCCCGGAAACCGCCTTTCACCCCACCAGACGTGCGGCCCCACCCGGGGTTGTCGCGATCCGCGAAAAAAATCTGCAGCCTTCGTGGGTCCAGCCGGTGAACGTCCACGCGTGGACGGCGGTGATGCCCTGGGCGGGGCCGCCCGCGCTCCGCGCAACCACTTCACCGACACCTGCGGCGCCCTCGCCCCGCTCGGCTACCCAGCCCTCCACCACCTCGCCGGTCCGCTGCGCAAGGCCGCCACCGACGCCGGCGATACCGGTCTGATGCATCTGTGGCCGCGCACCGGCTACCGCCCGGCCCTCGGACATGGTCATGGTGACGATGTTCAGCCTCACCCGCAGCGCCGAACTGGCCCCAGTCGGACACAGCTATCGCGAACAGGCCGCGCCCTGGATGACCACCACTCCTGCCGGCATGCCGCCGTGATGTGGTTCGAGCCCGGCGCCGGCCCCGATGACGGCCGCCGCTTCTATGCCTGCGATGGTCACGCGGGGCAATTCGCCCGGAGCGTGGTCATGGCGTCGGCCGCAGGCGGAAAGGTCGTCTGAGAGAGGCTCTCCCTGCTCCCTCCAGCCAGCACAGTTCGCGCGCTGCCGACAGCACATGCGTGGAGTCCGTCCGGGCCCGGCCCGCGCTCTTGAGCAGCCGCTTGTCACGGGCCGCGACCAGGACGCCGTCCAGCACCCGCCGCCCGGCGTCCGCCCCAGCCAGCCGGTCACGGAACTCCGACAGCACCGAGAAGTCGAAGCCCGGATCGTCCAGTTCCAGCCCGAGCGCGTACTTGAAGTCGATCCTGGCCCGCACTGCTTCAGCGGCCTGCCGGTCGGTCAGCCCCTCCACGAACTGCAACACCGACACCAGCGCCAGCCCGCCCGGTGACCAGGCCGGCCTGCCCCGCGCCGGGAACAGGTCCGCGAACTCCTCATCTTTGAACAACGAGCCCAACTCGTCCCGCACCCGGATCGCCAGGCTCCCCTTCGGGAACGCGGCCCGAGTCACCCGCACCGTCTCCGCCGGGATCTCCCCAGACCCCTTGAGCCTCCGCCAACTTGAAGACGCAGGTCAAAGGGCTGGCGTGACGGTCGCCCCAGGTTCTCACGCTGGTCGGAGGCGGCAGTCTCCGGACCGCCGGTGTCAGGACCAGGCGATCTCGCCGGGGACCGTGAGCCGTCGGTCGGCCGATGGGCGGGGCGGATCAGTTGCGCGTGCCGGCCGGTGGGCCGACGACGGTGGTGAGCTGGAGTTTGGTCTCGTCCTCACTGCCCGGCGCGGCGGTCATGATGACAATCTTGAGCTCCGTGTCGCCGTCGGTCAGGACATCGCAGTCCACCGTGACCGGGCCCACCGAGGGGTGATCGACCGTCTTGCGGACCTCGCGGTTCGCGGTCACCTCTCCCGTCGCCCACAGCTCGGCGAACCTCGCGTTGCCTGCGTTCAGGTCGCGGACCAGCGCGGCCAGGCGACTGTCCCGGGGGAAGCGGCCGGTGGCGCGGCGCAGATCGGAGACGAGGGCGGCGTCGGCGGTGTCGGGGTCCGTCTCGGTGACCGGCCACAGCGCGAGGGGGGTGTGATCGGCGCCCACCGGGAACCTGTCGCGGGCGAAGTTGCGCATCCGCGGCGGCGAGGCCAAGGGGTCTCCCAGCAGGGCGGCCCACCCGTGGTTCCACCACACCAGTTGCCAGTCCGCCGCGAACACGGCAACCGGTACGTCTCCGAGGCGGACGAGCACTCGTTGCATACCGGGCGGGAGGTGGTCGCAGATCGTGCCGTCCGCCGGCGGCACGATCTGGGCCAGCCGGTAGAGGTGGTCCCGCTCGGCGGTGGACAGTTGGAGAGCGCGCGCCAGGGATGCCACCACCGACGCCGAGGGTGTCGTGGCCCGCCCCTGCTCCAGGCGCACGACGTAGTCGACCGACACTCCGGCCAGGTCGGCCAGTTCCTCGCGCCGCAGCCCGACAGCCCGGCGCTTGCGGACGACCGGCAGCCCAGCGGCTGACGGGGGCAGCCGGTTCCGCCACGTGCGGATCATCGCGCCCAGTCCAGCTCCGGGGGGTGTCGTCGTCATGCTCTTCATCCTCCCGCGTCCCCGATCACATGCGGGGGCGCGAGGGTGGTACTGGTCTTCCCACCGTCGAAGCGTCCCTGGTCCGGCTCCCTCGTCCAGGCAACCATCGAAGGCATGACGATCACTTTCATCACCGGAGCCAACAAGGGCATCGGCCGCGAGACCGCCCGCCGCCTTATCGCGTGCGGTCACACCGTTCTCCTGGGAGCCCGCGACCGTGAGCGGGGTGAGGAGGCAGCCGCCGCGCTGGGCGCACGCTTCGTCCCCGTCGACGTGACCGACGACGCGTCCGTGGCCGCCGCCGCCGCGGACGTCGCCGAGCACGAGGGCAGGATCGATGTCCTGATCAACAACGCGGGGGTCCAGGGTCCCTTCGGTGATCCCGGCGACCTCACCGCCGCCGACGCCCGCGCCGTCCTCGACGTCAACGTCATCGGCGTGGTCCGCACCACCACCGCGTTCCTGCCGCTGCTGCGCCGTTCGGACGACCCCGTGATCATCAACGTCAGCAGCGGCATGGGCTCCCTCGCCTTCACCCACGACCCCGGCCGGTCCGAGTCGCAGGTCGCCGTGCCGCTGTACGCCTCCTCGAAGGCGGCGCTGACGATGTTGACCACGCAGTACGCCAAGGGGCTCAAGGGCATTCGCGTCAACGCCGCCGACCCCGGCTACACCGCGACCGACATAAACGGTCACAGCGGCTCCCAGACCGTCACCGAGGGCACGGACGCGATCGTCGCCCTCGCCACCGAGGGGCCCGGTGCCGGCACCGGACGCTTCATCGACCGCCATGGCGAGATCGCCTGGTCCTGACACCGGCGGTCCGGAGACTGCCGCCTCCGAGGCTCATTCCACCCCCACCGTCGCCCCTACCTCCACCGTCCCGCATCCAGTGCCCTCCACCGCCCCGGACCCGGTGCCCTCCGCCGTCGCGTCCGGGCCCTAAAGGCGCAGAACGGCCGTACCGACCTTGCTGCGCCGACGCACTCAGTCCCTACCGGCGACAGCCCGTCCGCCACTCGCGAGGTGGCGGACGGGCCGTGCGTGTCGACCGCGTCCTGCTGCCGCGATCACCAAGGCCGGCCGTGAGGTGCCATCGGCCCGGGCCGGCCTGCTCCGAAAGACAGGCCCCAGGTGAACGACAGTTCTGATCGTGTCCCCGGGGCAGATCACGATGCTCCTTCGGGACCGCCGACTGTTCTACGGCGACACCGCGCTGTGGACGTCAGCGAGCGTCCTCCGCCGACATCAAGAGGATTTCACGTGTTCGCGTCCCTCGCGTTCGATCTGGCACCGTATGCCGACATTGATGAAGATCAGTTCGTACAACGTGGTTACTGCAGTTGGCGCGACGCGGGTTGGCGATCGCTGCTGGTGCAGAGTTTTGTGCATGTCCGCCAAGTCGAGGACTTCCTGCTGCCTGGAACGTCCGACCTGCATCTCGTGCTGTGCACTGAGGGAGAAGCGATGATGCGGGTCAGCTCCAAAGGGACATCGACCAGGCGTCGTTGGAGGCCCGGCCGACTCGAGCTCAGGGTGCCCGGCCAGTCGACAGTACGGAGCTACACAGCGACGTCGATCATGTCCACCATCCAGGTGCATGTACGACGGACTGATATCGAGCAGGCCGCGCACGGGCTGAAGAAGCCCGCTGCCGACTTCGAGGAGTTGTCCGCCGAACTGAGCGCGGGTGACCCGGTCGTCGAACACATCGTCCGGTCCTTGCCGGCCAACCGGGACGCGGGGGACCTGTACGCCGAGTCAGCCGCGGCGTTCCTCGCAGCACATCTCATGTCCAGGGGCCGGATTCCTCGCATGCCCGGACATGAGCACGCCGCAGTGCGCAACGCCATTAGCATCATGCAGGATCGCCTGGCAGAACCGCTCACCCTCGCCGAGATCGCGGCCGAAGTGCATCTCAGCGTGTACCACTTCGTCCGTGTCTTCCGGGATGCCACTGGCGTAACACCATATCGATATCTCACCCGGCTTCGTATCGAGTCAGCCCAGCGACTGCTGGCGGAGACCAACCTCACCCTTGAGCAGATCACCCAGCGGTGCGGCTTCGCCGGGTCCAGCGCCTTGTCATCGGCATTCCTGCGCCAGGTCGGTGTCCGGCCGGTTGCGTCCAGGGAAGTGGTGTACGGGTTCGACCTGATCCGGGGGTTTGCTCCGGCATCGGGATGGTGCCCGCATAGACGAACGGCCACCGGCTGATCTTCGAAGTGTCGAAGCCTCGAAGGAGATCAGCACGATGACCGCACCAAACAGTCTGCCCCTGCACGTTCTCGCGGAGGACAACCTTGCCGCGGCGAGTCCCGACGTGTTGCGCGCGATGGTCAAGACGTTCGCCGACGCACTCATGTCCGCGGAGGCCGATGCCCTCTGCGGCGCCGAATACGGGCAGGTCAGCGACGAGCGCGTCAACCACCGCAACGGCTACCGCCCGCGCGAGTGGGACACCCGCGCAGGGACCGTGGAACTCGCCGTTCCCAAGCTGAGGCAGGGCAGTTACTTCCCGCACTGGCTCCTCGAACGGCGCCGCCGGGCCGAACAGGCCCTCATCTCGGTGGTCGCGACCGCCTACCTGCTCGGTGTCTCCACCCGCCGGGTCGAGAAACTCGCCGAGTCCCTCGGCGTCACCCAGCTGTCGAAATCCCAGGTCAGCGCAATGGCCAAGCACCTCGACGAGCAGGTCACCGCGTTCCGTAACCGGCCCCTGGACCAGGGCCCTTACGCGTTCGTCTGGGTCGACGCACTGACCCAGAAGGTCCGCGAGGGCGGCCGCATCATCAACGTCCACGCCCTGGTCGCGGTCGGCGTCAACGCCGACGGCCACCGCGAGATCCTCGGCATCGACGTCGCCACGGCCGAGGACGGCGCCGGCTGGCTCGCCTTCCTGCGCTCCCTGACCGCCCGCGGCCTCTCCGGCGTCCAGCTCGTCGTCTCCGACGCCCACACCGGCCTGGTGAACGCGATCGGCGCCGTCCTGCCCGGCGCTTCCTGGCAGCGCTGCCGCACGCATTACGCCCGAAATCTGCTGAGCCAGGTCCCGAAATCCGCCCAGCCCTGGGTGGCCACGCTGCTGCGGACCGTTTTCGAACAGCCCGATGCCGACGCGGTCCAATCCCAGATGCGGCACGTCCTGGACGCTCTGGAGGCCAAGTTCCCCAAAGCTGCGACCCACTTGGATGCCGCACAGCACGACCTGCTGGCGTTCACCGGCTTCCCGCGTGAGATCTGGCGGCAGATCTGGTCGAACAATCCGCAGGAGAGGTTGAACAAGGAGATCCGCCGCCGCACCGACGTGGTCGGCATCTTTCCCGACCGCACCGCCCTGATCCGCCTGGTCGGCGCGGTGCTGGCCGAGCAGAACGACGAGTGGACCGAGGCCCGCCGCTACATGGGGCTGGACCTGCTGGCCAAGACCCGGATCCACCCGATCGAGTCAGAAACCGACGAGACCGACCTGCCTACCGAACTCACCGCATAACCTCAAAACGAGATCACCGAGTGGCCGTCGATACACCACTCCAGCGGACGTGACCGTCCGGCCCTCCGCCTACCGCAAGGCGACTGCCGAGTAGCTCTCCGACGGGCGTTCTCGGGCGGTCTTCGCCAGGAGACGCCCGAGAGTGGTCAACCGCCCTGCTGTCGTACGGCGGCCGGCAGTTCTGCATCTCTTCGCCGTGCACGACGGTCCAGTGACGTCGGAACGGCTCGCGCAGGGACTCGCCGTGCCTGACATCATGAACCACCGCATCAACTCCCGGAAGAGCCCGCGAGGAGGCGCGCTGCCCGGCTGGTGCTTTCGGCGACCTGCTTCTGGTAGGCGGTCAGGGCAGTGGAGTTGGCGGAAATCAGTTGCCGCTGGTACCCGGTGAGTACGGCGAAGTAGACCGCGGCCAGACGCGAGGAGCCGGTGCAGGATTCGGCGGCCGTGGCCGCGGCGATCTCATTGGCAGTCGGCCGGTCTGTGTCCCAGGGCCCTGCGGCCAGTTCCTCGGGATCCTGGGCGGGATGTCCCGCTGCCGTCATGCATGCGGACCAGCGCTTGCGGGCGGTGACCACTCGCTGGTCCGTACCCGTCTGCTGGAATGACTGATCGAAAAGGGTCCGGACGAGCTTCCAGCCGTCGGTGTTTGCCAGACCCGGTAGTTGCTTGTCCGCCTCGGCAGAGCAAGCTTTGAAGTCCTTCTGCGAATACCCGGATCCACCTCCCGCGCCGCCCGGAAGTGCAACCGCCGTGTGAAAGCCCCTGCTCTTGGCTGTTGCGCGGCCGATGTAACCCCAGGCGCCGACCGGGCGGACCGCTTCGTTCCCCTCACTGCTCTTCGCGGCGACGCGGATCATGTTCTGGCCCGAGTAGGTCTTATTCCCTCTGCTCTTCATACAGCGGACCACCAAGGCCTTTCGCGTCCTGAACAGCAGGTCGTCGTCTTGCTCGGAAGTGTTGTAGGCAGATAGCGGGAGCCGTGTCAGCCCGTCGTACCCACTGGCAGGCGCTGTCGGCGAGGCTGTGATGACCGGCGGCGCGCCCGCCGCACTGCCTGCGAGGTTCGAGGAACAGGCGGTGGCGAGCAGGCCGGAGACAACAATCGTCGCCGCCACACCGGCAAAGCGTCTTGCTCCTCGCCGTGCGGCGAGCGGGACCCTGGTGAATGCCATGCGGGAAGTACCTCTTCGGGAAGGGCAACAACGTGACCGGGCTCGCATCTGCTAACAGACGGCCACGACGCCCAGCTCGCGGCCCGAGTTGACGGCGGGTAAACCTCTACGGCGCTTCGGGGCCGGCTTTCTGGTCCCTGGTGCGGAAACAGACCTCGGCTGGCTGCGGCCCCGCCAGGGGGCTCACAGCCAGCGAAGTCTCCAGCAAACGCCGGGCGAGGGAGCCGCCGTGGTCGCTTGGCTTTACGCACCGGCGGCCAGGTCAACCGCGCGCAGCCGGAGCTGCCGCCCTAGTGGATCTTATTTCAGTAAATGCCCACGCCGTGAATGTCCGGTGGCCGGTTCGGGAATACGGTCCAGGTCCACTTCGCAAAATCGGTAACTGTGCCATTGACGTCATCAATCCAGGCGACGTTGTTGCCCGTGTAGATTTCGTCGAGCCACCCCTCCACCCTTCCGTACGTGTGCGGGCCCGCAAAACAGCGTGTGCCATACCACGAATCAGACGCGACACTGCGAGCTTTGATCTTCAGGTAGTCGGTGTGGTCGCCGCAGGGAAGTTCGCCAGCGGAAGCATTTGTCACCGGCCCGAGCAGGGTCATGACGGCGGCCCCCGCAAACGCGATAACTCCGCCTACTTTCAATCTCTTCTTGATCGAGTGCACATTCTCTCCTGAAGCTCGTCCAAGCCCGCGCCTGGCGGGCATTGGGATGTGATCTCCAAATTAGGTGCACGCGGTTGCGCATGGCCATGCTTCAGCTTGCTGCCGCAGCAGCGTGATCTTGCGGTACGCCGGCAACCGGTCACTGGCGCCCCGCCCTCCAGCGCGGCGAGGGTGATATGGGCACGATCGAAACGCACACCGACCCTGGCACACCGGACACACAACCGAGACCAACCGCGAAGCACAGGCCCCTACACGTCCTGCCGAGCTACTCCTCCTCCCCGATCCGCGGATACGCCCGGGCGAAACCGAATGAGGATGGAATGTCATGAATCATTCCTGATAGACCCGCGTTGACCAGGTAAACCCTGCGGCATCCGTCGGCTTTGTGCCGATGCTGGCATGATGATGATGGATGCTACGAACGCGCTGGCTGCGATCAAGGCTCTGGAGACGCAGAGGTCTGTGCCGCTGGTGTCGTCAAGGGCGGTGACGTTGATGCCGGTCTCCGGGATGTCGCTGTCGATCGCCGCGACGCGGCTGCCACAGATCGGGCAGAAGCCGCGCTTCGCCTCGCCTTCGAAGGTCTCG
The DNA here is from genome assembly GCF_045040035.1 of Streptomyces sp. NBC_01384. Taxonomy (NCBI): domain Bacteria; kingdom Bacillati; phylum Actinomycetota; class Actinomycetes; order Kitasatosporales; family Streptomycetaceae; genus Streptomyces; species Streptomyces sp. NBC_01384. Next base: position 4,286,796 of record NZ_CP109559.1, on the reverse strand, counting down.
CACCAGGTCGGCTTGCTCTCGCCGGTCCAGGTGACCGTCGCGAAGCCCACCCACCACGTCGCCGGGGTGCCGCCGAGCTTCCGGCAATGCTCGCAGGCACAGGTGGGGATCGTCCGGGATACCGGATGCCTCGTACATGTGGTCGCCACACTGGCAGCGCCCAGTCCACAAGGTCGGGGACGACGATTCGCTCGTCCACGGGGACGGCTCCTGGGTGCGGGAGAGCTGATTCCGGCGACAGTGTGCCGCGCCACAGCGAGATCGCGCTGGCGTTCGACATCAGCCGACCCCAACGGGATGGCGATTCCACCCTTGAAGGCGAATATCCGTACGAACCTACACGGTTCGACGTCGCAGTACGCACAGGCCACGCGTGGGCAGCGGGTGGCGCCTCGCCTCCGCTCGCATCGGACAAGCACTCATGACAAAGCCCCCGGAATTGAATGAGTTGCGATGCCGGGGACCCTGCCCGTTGCGTGAGGGCCGGAGGTCAGGCGGCGGGGGTGAGGGCCAGGGTGTAGTGGCGGCCGGTGGCCAGGTGGACGGTGAGGGTGTCGCCGTCGGCGGTGGCGGCCTGGTAGGCAGGGTGGGCCAGTGTGTGACGAGGGCTATTCGCCCGGGTCGAAGTCCGTGTCTGAATCCTCGGCCTCGCAGGGCTCGGGCCAGCGGCCGAACGGCCCGATCGGCTGCTCCGGCGCGGCGCCGAGCAGGCCCGGCCCCTTCGTTCGGTGCGGCGGCAGCGGGATCACGCGTCCTCCCCTTCGCGTCGGGCCTGCGCCAGCAGCGCGGCCACGACATCGTTCGTCCCGTCCTCGGTCTGCTCAACGAGCGTGTGCAGCACGTCGTCCGTGGTGCCGTCCATGACCTGCCGGGTGAGCCGTTCCATCAGCTCGGGGTCGGTGCCGCTGCCGGGGCCGGTGAGGTCCACCCGGGTCGGCCGGCGCGAGGCGATGATGTCCGGCCCCCGGCCGGTTGGCCGGTCTCCCCGGCGTCCGCGAGCGCGCGGTAGACGGAGGCGACGGAGGGGTGCTGTCCGGCGTTCTTCCCGGTCTTGATCGTCAGCTTCCCCGCGATCTCGGGGACGGGTACGCCCTTGTCCTTGAGCGCGCGAGCGAACAGCAGCATGTCGTCGTCGATGACCTTCGGCCGTCCGCCGTGGTTGCCCTTGGTCGCGGCGGCGTGCTGCCCCTCCAGGGTCTTCTCCCGGATGTAGTTGCGGTCGAGCTGGGCGGCGACGGCGAGCACGGCGAAGAACATGGCGCCCATGCCGTTGGGGTCGTAGATGCCGCTGAGCGGGCCGGTGAGGAGTTCGAGCTGGACGCCGGCGGCCTGGAGCTGGTTGGACAGGGTCATCAGCTCGGCGGCGTTGCGGGCCAGGCGCTTGAGCTCGTGGACGGTGAGGATGACCTCCTGGTCAGGGGCGGCCTCCTTGATGTCGTACGCCAGCTTCAGCGCCTGCTCCAGCTTCGGCCGCGTCTTCACCCGCGTGCTGATCTTCTCGGAGAAGATCCGCTTGCAGAGCGGTTCGAGCGCGTCGAGCTGGCTCTGCAACTCCTGCTGCGCGGTCGAGCAGCGCGCGTACCCGATCCGGATCGGCTTGGCCGCCGCGGCGACCGGCACCGCCTCCACGGGCGGACCCTGCTTCCAGGGTCGTCCCGGGCCGCGGTCCTCCGGCACGAGGACGTCGAGTTCCTCGCGGAGCGCGGGCACGAGGATGAAGCGGGCGGTGTGGTACTTCGTCGCGGTCTTCCCGCCGCGGGTGCGGCAAGCACTGCCAGCCGAGGCTTCACACTTCGGACAGTCGTTTCGTTCTACCGCGTTTGCGGCTTGATCGGGCGTCAGATCCACTCCGGAAGTCTGTCAGAACTGTCTCGCACAACATGCGGGTTTTGAGAGGCCTTCTGCGAATGGCGACCTGCGGATCGTGATCGGCTTCGAGCCTCTCGCAGAACTCTCGCAACTGTTCATTTGTGAGAATCACGCAGCACCCGGCCGTAGCCGCTGCGCTCGGGTACGCGCGCCGAACTGTTCCGTGTACAGAGGCCCCGGCCGCGCCTGGCGGTTCAACCCGTGAGGGTGTTGAGCCAGCCGGTCAGCAGACGGTTGATCTCCTCGGGGCGTTCCTGCTGGATCCAGTGGCCGCAGCCCTCTACGAGGTGGGAGGCGGTCAGGCCGGGGAGGGTGGTGGGGAAGGCGTCGATAGCGTCGGACATCCAGGTGGTGGAGGCGTCCAGGGCGCCGCCGATGAACAGGGACGGCTGCTTGATCGGGGCTCCGCGGTGGGGGGCGAGGTCCTCCCAGTCGCGGTCCACGTTGCGGTAGCGGTTGAGGGCGCCCGTCAGACCCGTGCGCTCGAACTCTCCGGCGTAAACGTCGAGGTCGTCCTCGGTCAGCCAGGCCGGGAGGATGCCGGCGGGAAAACGGTCACGCAGCCGGCCGCCGTGGGCGACGAAGTGCGGGTCGGGCTCGCCCTGGGCGGGCATGGTGTCGGCGGACAGGGCGGCGTAGAAGCCCGCGAGCCAGCCCCGCACGTCAGGCTCGATCTCCGTCTCGGCGCGGCCGGGCTCCTGGAAGTAGGAGACGTAGAACTCCTGCTCGGGGCCGCCGATCTGGCCGAAGATGTCGGTGGGGCGGGGGCCGCCGGGTGGCGCGTACGGGACGCTCAGCAGGGCGACGGCCCGGAAGACCTCGGGGTGGAGCAGGGCGGAGGTGGCGGCGATGTTGGAGCCCCAGTCGTGGCCGACGACCACCGCGTTCTCCTCGCCGAGGGCGTGCACGAGGGCGACGTTGTCCTCCACCAGGTCCAGCATCCGGTAGGCGTCGGTCTCCGCAGGCTTGGAGGAGCGGCCGTAGCCGCGCACGTCGATCGCCACCGCCCGGTAGCCGGCCGCGGCGAGGGCCGGGAGCTGGTGGCGCCAGGAGTACCAGGACTCGGGGAAGCCGTGCACAAGCAGGACCAGCGGGCCGGTGCCCTGCTCGACCAGGTGAAGGCGCCCGGCCGGGGCCTCGACGGTGCGGTGGCGGAGTGCGGCGGACGGCTCGGGCTGCATGGGGGCTTCTCCTCGGTTCGCGGGTGGATGCAGGTACGCATCGATCATGCGGCGCGACGACCGTCCACCGCGATTACCCTTGCCAATCTGGCAAACTTGCAGGACAGGATGGTGGAGCGGCACGTCCGGAAGGGGGCAGAGCGGGTGACAGGCGACGACGTGGCCGACACGCTGGCGGCGATGGGCCCCCGGCTGCGGGCCGCGCGCGAACACCGCGGCTCCACGCTCACCGGCGTCAGCTGCGCGACCGGCATCTCCCCGAGCACGCTGTCGCGGATCGAGACCAGCCGACGCAAGCCCACTCTGGAAGTGGTGCTGCAGTTGGCGAAGGAGTACGGCGTCTCCCTGGACGAGCTGGCCGGCACCGCTCCCGCCGCCGAGCCCCGCACCTCCGCGCTCCAGCGTTTCGGCGACGACAAGGCGGTGCTGCCGCTGACCCGGTACGTCGGGGGCCTGCACGCCCACAAACATGTCCTGCCCGCCGTCCAGGAGCCGCCCGCGCGGCCTCGGCAGGTCTCCCACGACGGCTGGGAATGGCTGTGCGTCCTGTACGGGCGGCTGTGGCTCGCACTCGGCGACCAGGACCTCGTCCTGAGTGCCGGGGACGTCGCCGAGTTCGACACCCGCAATCCCCATGGGGTCGCGAACGCCGGCCCCGGCGGCCCGGTCGAGTACCTGATCATGTTCGGGCCGCAGGGAGAGCGCCTGTGACCGCGCACCCCGCCCGCCCCCGGCCCCAGGGCCCGGTAGCAAGCGATCCTGGGGAGCATCGCCTCCGTGGTGTTCTTCAGCCAGGTCAGCGACTCCGGCTCACCCACCGCGCCGAGCTTGTCCACCGACAACCTGGCGCGGCCGCCGCCCTCGGGGACGACGACCTCCACCTTCGCGTCGTCCCCGGCCTCTTCCAGCCGGTCGGCCATCTGCCGCCACGTGGCATCCAGGGCGGGCCTGGACCAGCTGGTCCAGGTGCTCGGCGGCGTCCTCGGACAGGGACAGGCCCGCCAGCACGTCCGCCTTCATCGCCTCCCACCGCGGCCCGTCCAGCAGCCTCGCGCGCGGGTCCGCCCACCGGTTCGACGGCGAGGCGAACACGTCCCGCCGGTTCAGCGCGCGGTGCAGCTGCTCCAGCACGCACACCACGTATGCGTCACGGTCGACCGCGCCCTGCGGCAGCTTCGAGTTGGAGAACACCGCCCGCTTCCACATCGCCGGCACGAGTTCGGCGTCGACCTCGCGGGGCAGCAGCGGCCGGTCCTTGACCCGCCGCCGCGACAGTGCGGGCAGCCGGCGTACCGCGGCGAGCACCCGCCGCCCGGCCGGGGCCGCACCGAGCGCGTCCGACTCACCCAGCAGGGACAGGAAGGGCCGGACGGTGTTGTAGCGCAGGGCCAGCTTCTCCCGCATGGCCGCCCCGGCCGACCCGTCGTCCTCCGGCACCAGAGCCTCCACGGTCGCGACCGCCCAGGACACCGCCGTACGCGGCACGGCCTCCTCCACCGCCGCCCACAGGGCGCCGACGTCCAGGTCCGTCCCGGCCTCGGCGACCAGGTCCAGCTCCTCGGTCAGGATCTTCGACGCCTTCGCCAGAATGCGGGCCGCCTTCTCCAGCTGCGGCAGCATCGCCAGCCGCTCCCGGTCCGACGCCCGCCGCGCCGGGCTGATCAGCCGGTTCGCCATCAGCACCACGAACAGGTCCAGCGCGTCATCGACCGCCTGCGCCTCCAACTGACGCACCACCGCCGTCAACAGCGCGGTCCGCCGCGGCTCCGGCGCCCGCTCGATCGTCTGCGCCTTGCTCAACTGCCCGTACCGGGCCAGCGTGGACAGCCGGTTCACCGGCACCCGGGACAGGTTCACCCGCCCCAGCGCGAACGCCGAGATCTCCTCCACCCGCTCCATGGCCCGCACCATCGCCGTACCCGTCGACTTCGTCGGCGGAGTACGCAGCCGCTCCAGCTCAGAGACCCGCTTGCCCTCCGGCACGACCAGCAGCTCAGCCAGCGCCGGCGCGAGCGACGGATCGGCCCGGGACGCGGCGCGGGCCACCGCCTCGTACAAGCGCCGCTCGGCAACCGTCCGGGCCTCCGACACCTGCCGGGCCAACACCGAAACGCCGGGCAGTAGCACCCGGTTCTTCCGCAGCCACGTCACCGCGTGGTTGAACAGCGCCACAGGCCCCTCGGCATGTGTCCACGCCCGCCCGTACAGGAAGCCGCGGAACCGCCCCCACTTCCGATCCGTGAAGTCCCGGTACTTGAACCGCTTCTGGATCTCCGCCGCGTGCTCATACACCGTCCATCGGCGCTCCGGGTACCGCTTCACGCACGAGGCGTCGGCGATGCCGAGCTGCCCGGCCAGATACTCCACGGCCTCCCACGGCACCGCGAGTGGGCCCTCACCCAGGAACCGGCCGATGTAGCGGACCGTGCAGATCTGCAGGGCCATGCCCAGGCGATGTGCGTCCGTACGACGCAGGGCGATCAGGTCACGGTCGTCATCGTCGAGGAAGAAGAACCGCTCCAGTTCCGGGCGGGTGGGCACCTCGGTGAACTTCCCGTACGCCTCGGCCTTTATCTATACGCAGGCCAGAAGTGTCAGGGACGGTAGCCATGCCCCGACAGCAATCGAGGATCTTCCTCCGAACCCCCGCACCAGGCCGATCACGTGTGCTAGACGACCATGATCATTCTCACCGGGATTTCCTGTACCTCAACTACTCACGCCCGGCCTCCGCCTCAACGAGTTCAGCCGCGATCCGCTCCATCTCCGCGCAAAGCTCCTCCGCCCGCACCTGGGCAGCCGCCTCCCGCTCCTCCAGCATCCCCATCACCGACGGCATCGGTGTCATCGGTCACGTCCACGGACGTGGTGTACGGCTGACGCTATGAGGGGCGTCAGCCGTGGTCACTCACATAGCTCAGTTGCGGAGTGCGGGCGGTCCTTCGGGCTCGGGGGTGTCGGTCTCGGCTGATGCAGTGCCGGTGCAGTTGGCGAGGATGTCGGGGCCGATGTAGCGGCGTTGTTCGGTCCATTCGTCGGTCTGCTCGGCGAGCACGGCGGTGACCAGGCGGAGGACCGCGTCGCGGTCGGGGAAGATGCCGACGACGTCGGTGCGGCGGCGGATCTCCTTGTTCAGCCGCTCTTGTGGGTTGTTCGACCAGATCTGCTTCCAGACCTGCTGGGGGAAGTGGGTGAAGGCCAGCAGGTCTTCCCGGGCCTCTTCCAGATGGAGGGAGGCTTTGGGGAAGCGCACGGACAGCGAGTCGATCACCTGGTCCATCTGCCGCTGGATCGCTTCGGCGTCGGGCTGTTCGAACACGGTCCGCAGCAGTGTCATCACCCCGCTGACCGCGCTCTTTGGAACGCAGGAGGCCAAATTTCGGGCGTAGTGCGTTCGACAGCGTTGCCAGGAGGAACCGGGCAGCGTGGCGCCGATCGCGTTGACCAGGCCCTCGTGCGCGTCGGAGATGACGAGCTTGACTCCGGACAGGCCGCGGGCAGTCAGGGAGCGGAAGAACGCCAGCCAGCCGGGCCCGTCCTCACTGGTCACGGCGTCCAGGCCGATGACCTCGCGGCGGCCCTCACTGGTGACGGCGACCGCGACCAGGCAGGCGATGTTGACCACCCGGCCGTCCTCACGGACCTTCATGGTCAGTGCGTCGGCCCACACGAACACATACGGGCCGGCATCCAGGGGACGGTTGCGCCACGCGTCCAGCTGCCCGTCCAAGTGCTTGTCCAGATTGGAGACTTGGGACTTCGACAGCTGGGTGACACCGAGGTCTTTGGCGATGCCCTCGACCCGGCGCGTGCTGACTCCCCGCACGTAGCAGGTGGCGATCACGGACATCAGGGCCTGCTCGGAACGGCGGCGGCGTTCCAGCAGCCACTCGGGGAAGTAGCTTCCTTCGCGCAGCCGGGGCACGGCCAGTTCGACGGTCCCGGCCCGGGTGTCCCACTCGCGGGGCCGGTAGCCGTTGCGGCGGTTGACGCGCTCCGGTGTCACTTCGCGGTACTCGGCGTTGCACTGTTCCTGCACGTCCGCGCTCATCAGCGCGTTCGCGAAGGTGGTCAGCATCTGCCGGACGAGATCGGGACTCGCCGAGGCGAGATAGTCCTCCAGCAGCTCGGGGAAGGACACACTGTGCGGAGCGGTCATCGGGAACCTCCACGGACGGGCTTTGATCGGTACGTCCGAAAGGCTCATCCGATGGCCGCTCCTTCATGTCCCACACCACCCGCATGCCTGGTCAAACCACCCCGACCAGCGACGGCCTCAACAACCCGCCGTACACCACGTCCGTGGACGTGACCCCTGGAGCACAAGGTGGGCTACCGCGTCGACATCGTGCAGGTCGACGCGGTCCCCGCCTGGGACGCGCTCAGCCAGGGCCGCGTCGACGCGATCCTGGAGGACTGGGGCCATCCCGACCAGGAGAAGCGGTCCGTCGACGACAAGAAGACCATCGCGCACGGCGGCGACCTCGGGGTGACCGGGCACATCGGCTGGTACGTCCGGACGTACCTCGCCGAGCAGCACCCGGACATCATGGACTGGAAGAACCTGAACAAGTACGCCTCGCTCTTCCGCACCGCGGAGAGCGGCGGAAAGGGCCAGCTGATGGACGGCTCCCCGTCCTACGTCACCAACGACAAGGCGCTGGTGACCAACCTCAAGCCAACCAGGTGGTGTTCGCCGGCTCCGAGGCCGCGCAGATCACCCAGATCCGCCAGTTCGCCGAGGAGAAGAAGCTCTTCCTCACCTACTGGTACGCGCCCCAGTGGCTGTTCAAGAAGATCCCGATGACCGAGATGAAGCTGCCCCCGTACAAGGACGGCTGCGACGCGGACGCGGCGAAGGTGGCCTGCGCCTATCCGCACACCCCGCTGCGGAAGTACCTCATCAACGCCGACTTGGCCCACGACGGCGGCAAGGCGGCCGTCTTCCTGAAAGGTTCAAGTGGACGACGGAGGACCAGAACGAGGTCTCCCTGATGATCGCCGACAAGAAGATGAGTCCGCCGGACGTGGCGAAGCAGTGGGTGGAGAGCCATTCGTCGGTGTGGAAGGCGTGGCTTTCCTGGCGCCTCGCCCGCCGAACCCACTCTGGATTCGGCGGGCGAGGGGCTGTCAGCCCTCGCGGGGGACTGCGGAGCCGCTGACATCAAAAGGTGCTGCTGGAATCAGTCGGTGTCCGTGGCAGTGAGGACTGTGATCTCCTGCCCGCCCGGTCGCAAGGCGGCCACGGCGAGGTCCCAGGCCACTTGGTGGAACCAATCCGATGAGGGGTCGGCGATGAACCAGTGTGCCTGTTCGACCAGCATGGCCGTGTGGTTGATCGGCGCGTCCGGGGCGGCGCCGACCAGGCCGCCGAGGGAGCGCCAGGCAGCGAGCCGCCCATACGCACCGAACATGCCGTTGCCGTAGGCGGGGCTGCGCACCGCCGCGGTGAGCAGCACCTGCAGCACCCTGTCGGAGGTGGCCGGGTGCAGCCGAGCCCTGGTCTCTCCCGTTGGCCATGCTGTGAGTGCCAGCCGCTCGAAGACGGCTGCGAAGTCGTCCGGTGAGACAGGGGACGCGGACCAGAACTCCTGCGCGGCGACCATGCCGTTGGACTCCTCGAGCCAGTGCCGCACCGCAGCGCTCATGGCCTCGGCCACCTCCGGAACGGTGATGTCCGCCGGATCGACCGCGACACTGCGCCGGCGCATCTCCGGCGAGACACGGAGTTCGGGTTGGTCGCTGTGCTTCTCCACCGTTGCCGGGGGCAAGGCCCACGTCCAGTCGTGCGGAGCGTGCGTCGGCCTGAGCAGCGCACGCTCCGTCGGCAGCAGGTGGAGCGGCAGGGGCGCGAGCGGATGCTCCTCCGTCACGAGCGCTTCGCCGAAGGACCGCAGAAGGGGGTACTCCGGGACTGCGACGTCTTCGAGTACCAGCTCTTGCAGCAGGCAGGCCTTGAACTCGTCCGACGCCGCAGTGCCGAGCTGCTCGCCGTAGACGACCGGGACGATGTCCGCAGGCCGATGCCCCAGGGCCACCATGTGGGCCAGGCGTCGCTCAGCCCTGGTCTGTGCCGACTCTCCGGCCTGCAGGCTGCTTGGCAGGCACATCAAAGCGCGCAGGCTCTGCTGTCCCGCCGTTGTGGCAAGAGCTGTCTGCAACCGGTAGAGCAGGAAGGCGTGTTCAGATGAATCCTCGCCTTCATGGGCGGCCCGCCGGGCGAGCTCCGCGCCGAGCAGCGTCGCCCACTCGAAGTCTCCGGACGAAACCCGATGCTGGATCTCTTCGCCAAGTGCGGACGCCGCTGAGAAGTCACTGTCCAGCAGTTCTTTGATCCGTTGAGTCATGTCGCTGTGCATGGTGGAATCACTTTGCCTCACGCTCGTCGAGTCCGGGACTCGGCCGACGCCGTACAGCGCCGGCCGAGTCCCGTTCTTCTGCTTCTTCTACGACGCGGCGCGGACCGCTATGGCGCAGCCACCGGATAGGCGCTCAGAATCTCCTTGGTCTGCGGATTGACCGCAATCTGCAGATACTCCTCTCCCCTGGTCCCGATTGCTCTTCCCATGGGGAAGACGAACCTGAAAGCATCCGCGGGATCCTTTATCGCCTTGCTCTGCATGGCCCACGCCTCGTCCACCAGGGCGAGAACCTTGCCGGGGTCCTTCTCGATGAACACCGTGTGCGTCGCTCTGGAGGCATCGGGCACCGTGTGGGCGAGCACATGGTCGATCTTGTTGCCGAACTTCCTGTCGAAACCGTAGATCAGCCCGCCGGGCGATTGGAGCTTGCCGCCGCCCAGGTCGACGAAGCCGACCGGGCAGAACGTGTTGTGCACGAGAACCGGCGTGGTCCCCGCCAGCACATAGTAGGTGTGGATGTCGGCGACGCTGAGGTTGTAGGCGGAGTGGAGCCGCTGGTAGCGGTGGACGCCTACGACGGTGACGGTCTCTCCGCTGCTGGTGCGCAGCGTCTGGCCGGGCCTGAGATCGCCGGCGTCGATCCATCGGTGGGCGCTGGGCGACCAGAACGGGTGGTGCTGTGTGGCGGTGATCCGTGACCGGCCGGCGTCGATCCTGATGTCGGCGAAGTCGGTGTCGTCCGGCGTGTAGATGGTGTCGGTGACAGTGCGGCCTGCGGTCCGGCCGCTTCCGGGATCGGTGGCGAGGACCGTGTCACCGGCCCTGACGTCCTTGATCTCCTTGGTCGTGCCATCGGCCATCAACACGTGCGTGGCGCCGGGGAAGCTGTTGGGCCGGCATGCCATGCGGGATTCTTCGTAGGCATTCACCGACCGCTCGATGCTCGCCAACGCCTCCGCGTCGATGTCCAGAGCACGCAGTGCCTTCATCGCGTCAGCGACGCCGATGCCGGTGCGCATGGCGGCGTCCACGGCACGGATCGCTTCGGCGACCTTGCCGATGGGACCGCCGAGCGGGAGCCAGGTCGCGGCCCAGAAGCAGTCGCTCGCATTGCCCTCGCCGCCGCCGAAGGCCTTGTGGTAACAGCCGGTGAAGTCACCCTTGATCGACTTGGCGATGCCCTTCCAGACGTCGACGGTCGCGTCCCATGTGGAGATCTTGACCGTCTTGGTCTGGTCCTTGATGGTGACCGTCTTCAGGAAGTACGTGTCGTCGGACGGGCAGCCGGCCGGGGTGGCGGGCACATCGGGGTTTGCGCACAGGTAGAAGCTGACCACCGCGTCGAAGTGCGCGACGTACACCATCTTGTCGCAGACGACGACGTCGTGGCACTCGTTGGGGAGGCGCTCGGGCTCCCCGCGCTGCCTGATCTCGTCGATGACGGAGAAGACCCCGCCGACACCGGTCCCCGAGCCGTCCTTGACGTTCTTGCTGGCCTGAGCCGCCTCCGCTTCCGTGGCGGCCTGTTGGGCTTCCTTGGAGTACTTGTCGGCGTCTTTGGCCGCTTGTTCGGCTTCGGTGGCGGCGGTGTCGGCGCGGGTGGCGGCGGCGCGGGCGTCCTTGGCGTCCTGTTCGGCCTGGGCGGCTGCGGCGCGGGCGGCCGAGGCGTCGAGTTCGGCCTGGTCGGCGGAGTCGCGGGCGCCCTTGGCGTAACCCTCCGCGTTGCCGGCTGCCTTGTCGGCGGCTGCGGCGTCGGCGGCGGCCTGCTTGTCGTAGTCGATGGTGCGGGCCAGCGAGGCGGCCGCCTTGGAAGCGGCGGTGGCGGCGTCGGCCGCGTAGCCGAGGGCTTCCTTGGAGTAGGTGCGGGCGTCGGCCGCGTACTGGGCGGCGTTCGCGGCGTGCTGGTAGGCCTCCTTGCTGTCGCCCTGTGCCTGGTCGGCGAGGTTCTTGGCGGCCTGGGCCTCGGCGGCGGCGTTGCCGGCGTGCGCCTGTGCGACGGCCTGCTGCTGCTCCGCGATCGACTTCGACGCCTGTCCGGTCAGGACGACCAGGCCGGCGGCGGAGTCGGTGTCGACGTAAGGAGAGCCGAGCTGGATGGCGTCGTTGGCGGGGGCCGCGACCTGTTCGGCCGCTTTGGCGGCGTCGACAGCGGCCTGGGCGGTGACGTGAGCGAAACCGGCGGCCTTGGCCGTTGCGGCGATGGCCTTCACGGCTTCCGCGTTGGCGGCGTCGGCCTGGGTCTTGGCGTCCTTGGCGTGCTGTTCGGCCTCGTCGGCGAGTTTGACCGCGGCCTGGGCCTCGGCGGCGGCGTCCTGGGACGCCTTGATGGCGTCGGCGACCGCGGCCGTCGCGGTCTTCACCGCGGCGTCGGCCTTGAGCTTGTCGGCCTGGGCGGCATCGGAGGCGGCGCGGGCGCGCTTGGCGGCCGCCTCGGCGCGGGTGGCGGCGGCGTCCGCCGCGGCTGCGGCCTCGGTGGCGGCATTGGCCTCGGAACCGGCCTTGTCCGCCGCGGTCTCGGCGTCGTCGGCGGCCTTGTCCGCCTCGTTCGCGGCCGCGCGGGCGTCCTCTGCCGCGGAGCCGGAGCTGAGCTTGTCGGCGTAAGCGTCCTTGGCGTCGGCCTTCGCTCGCTTGGCGTTGGCCTCCTGCCGCGCGTCCCAGGCGTCGTCGCGCATGGCCTTGGCGTGGTCCCTGGCCTTGACCGCGTCGTCCCGTTTGCCCTGGGCGGTCTTCTCGTCGGCCTCGGCCCGGTCCTTGGCGTCACTGGCCTTGGTCGCCTCGGCCTCGGCGTTCTTCCTGTGCTCGGCGGCCTCGGCCTGCTCGGCGGCGGCCGTCTCCTTCTCGGCCTTGGCCGTCTTCTCCTCGGCCTCCGCGGTGAGCCGCTTGGCGTGGGCGTCGGCGGCGGCCGCCTGCGCGTCACCTTCGGCCGCGAGCGCGACGGTGAGCTTGGCCTCCGCGGTCTCCTTGTCCTTCTTGGCGTTGTCCCGGTGTACCTTGGCCGCGTCCGCGGCCGCCTTGGCCTGGAACTCGGCCGTCTTCGCGGCCTCCTTGCGGAATTCCGCCTTGGCCTGCGCGGCCTGCGCCAGCGCACGTTGCGCGATGGTCGCACTGTCCCCGGCGGCAGCCCGGGTGGCGGCCTCGGCCGTCTCACCGGCCTTCACCAACGCCGTCAGAGCCGCGACCGCACCCTCGGTCACCTGCGCCTTCTGCTGACCCACCAGCAGACCCCGACCCCTCGGCGCGCCATTGGCGTCCGCGGTGTTGTACGCGGTCTGCAGCGCGGCGTCCGAACTGGTCGCGGCCTTCTGCGCGGCGGCCAACTGCGCCTTGAGCACGGCCAGCTGGCTCTTCGCGCCGGTCTGGGCGGCGGTCACCCCGTTCTTCGCCTGGGTGAACTGCGCCTTGTCCGGGTAGCCCAACCTGGTGTCGCCGGTGTGCCCCTTGGGCACGATGCGCAGCTTCTGCGAGGCCGAGCTGTTGCAGGCCAGCAACGAGGAGTTCGTGCTGTTGTCGAACGAGGGCAGGTTCAGGCACTTGTCCGTCGCGGCGTTACGGAACACGCCCGTCGCCCGCACATCGAAGTCCCACTGCTGCGCCTTGCTGCCGTTGCAGCTCGAGATCTGGATTTTCGTACCGTCGGCGTTCTTGCCGCCGGCCACGTCCAGGCACTTCAGCGACTTGGTGTTCGCCAGGGCGTAGCCGCCGTCGTACGAGCCCCCCAACTGCCACTCCTGCGCCGAGCCGCCGTTGCAGGTGTAGACCTGGACCGCGGTGCCGTTGGCCGTGCCGCCGCCCTCCACGTCCAGGCACTTGCCCTTGGCGCCGGGGATCTCGATCGTCAGCGGGGCGTCGCCGATGTAACCGATACCGCCCGCGGACCAGTAGTCCTGCCAGCGGGTGGCGTGGTCGGCGATCCAGGAGTGCCCGAGCATCTCGCCCAGGGCCTTGGTGCCCTTGGCCAGCGCGTCGACCGCTGCCTTGTTGGCATCGAGGATCTGGTTGCGCTGACTGGCCTGGGAGGCGATCTCCTGCTGCCACTCGCCGGCCGCGGTGGACGTGATGTCATCCAGCACGCCGTTCGGATCCAGCGGGTCACGCCAGCCGCACGCGGCGAAGCGGGACTTCACGTCCTCCACCGCGATCCGGTACTCGGGCGTGCCCGGCTGCGGTGCGGTGCGCGGGAAGCCGCCCGAGGCCAGGAAGATCCGCGCGTCGTCCGCACCCGGGTTCGCACTGGGACGGCCGTGCATCCACTCGAACGCGGCGTGCTCGGCCAGCGCCTGGTTGAACTCCTCCCGGGTCTTGCCCACCGAGCTGGGGTCCTGCCCGTACAGGGAGGCGCCCACCTGGTCGACGGCAGCGAGGGTCTTCTCGTCGGCCGCCGGGGTCTCGTCGTCGTAGAAGTCGGAGTCGGTCCGCCAGTACCGGTCCGAGATCCACGACGTCAGACCGGTCTGCCCGTAGAACGACTGCTGCCCGTCGTTACTGGTGCCCGGCGGCCAGTGGAACCCGGTATCCGTGAACCCGCCCGGCGTCGCCAGACCGTCCAGCGGCTTCTTCCAGGACTCCTGGAGCGCGGACAGCGCCGCGCTCTCCTTGCTCGCCGCGTCCTTGTCCGCCTTGTAGGCGACGGCCAGCGGCGTCTTCTCCCAGTTCTTCCGGTCGGCCGCGACATGCAGCTTCTCCGGCGTCTGGTTGAGGCCGTCCTGCGCGGTCGCAGCCATCGACGCGCCGCCCAGCCGCAGCACATCGGTCATCAGACACTCGTCCTGCCGCAACTGCTCGGCAGCCGTGTCCTCGTACCAGGGGTAGGAGTCACTCGCCGGCTCGTCCCGCAGCGGCGACGCACCGGGCTGGACTGCCAACCCGGCCAGCACCGCCAACGCCACGGCGGAGGTGGTCACAAACCCTGAACTGCGTGATCTGGTCAGGCCGGACCATGGTTTGGAACGCAAAGAAGCATCCTTGTCTTCGTCAAGGGGGATGCGTGCCGGGAGAGCACCGAAGAACAGCCGAAGAGCAGCCCAGTAGCCGTACGAACGGCTACGGCGGCATGACGAAGCGAACCTTCCCCGTCAACGACAGTGTTCCCCCGGTCGCTGATAGATGTGCACAGACACGGGCTGGTCAGGACCGGTCATGCGCGGACATCATATGGACACGTAATGTGCACGTAAAGTCCCCACCTGTATGTCAAGTTGGCCCGCCGGGGACATCCGTGCTGGTCACTGGCTGGTTGCGATGAGCGGGGCCCGTCAGCAGCCGGGTTGTTGTGATTATCTTGTGCTCTCTCCGAGAGGCACTTCGATCAAGGGCGTCAGGCCGGCCGACAACGCTGCGCACCTGATCGGGATCCTGGAATGGGCCAAGGGGAACGGCCCGGTCATCCTCGTCGCGCGTCGAGCACTTCGAGGTGCGGGGCGCGTACGCGGGTTGAGGCCGTGCGGTGTGCGCCCGGTAAGAGCCGGTGGGATCTGGTGAGAGTCGGTGAGAATGCGGGCGTGTATCCGTGTCGTTCCGGCGCGTATCCGTGCCGTTCCCCCCGCGCCGAGTAGGTTCGCCCCTGACCACGGAAGGGCGAGGGCGAAGCCGATCACGCGATGCTCTGGATCGCCTGCCCGCGCAAGGCGGCCGGGCACCGCAGCGACATCACGGAGAACGCCCTGCGCGAGCTCTTCCTGCCGCTCGGGGTGGTCGATGTGAAGGTGGCCGCGCCGGGGGAGGACCGGTCGGGACTGAAGTTCGTACGGCGCAAGGAACTGCGTAAGGAGTGTGGGGAGTAAGGAAGGGTGGCGTACCTGGGGGGGACTCAAGGTGAACGGTTAGCATCGCGGGCAGAGTTGTCGGCCTGGGATGGAGTGGTGTCGTGTCGGAGGGGCCTCGGATCGCCGTTGCCGTCGTGACCATGGGGAACCGGCCCCGCGAGGTCGACGCGCTGCTCACCTCGGTGGCCAAGCAGGACGTCGCACCCGCGCGGATCGTGATCGTGGGGAACGGGTGTCCGCTGCCCGAGTTCGCCGAGCGGCTGGGGCTGCCCGGGGTCGTGACCACCATCGAGGTCGACGAGAACCTCGGCTGCCCGGGCGGGCGGAACGTGGGCCTCGCCCGGCTCGGGGAGTTCGGGGACGTGGACGTCGTCGTCGAGCTCGACGACGACGGGCTGCTGGTCGACGCGGATGTGCTGCGCAAGGTACGGGACCTGTACGCCACCGACCCCCGCCTCGGCATCGTCGGCTTCCGCATCGCCGACGAGAACGGGGAGACCCAGCGCCGGCATGTGCCCCGGGTCGGGGCCAAGGACCCGATGCGGGGCGGGCCCGTCACCGGTTTCCTCGGCGGCGGGCACGCACTGTCGATGCCCATGCTCGCGCAGATCGGGGACTGGCCCGCCGAGTTCTTCTTCGCGCACGAGGAGACCGACATGGCCTGGCGGGCCATCGACGCCGGGTGGACCGTGCTCTACGAGCCCGAACTGCTGCTCCAGCACCCGAAGACCTCGCCCGCCCGGCACGCCATCTACTACCGGGTCACCGCCCGCAACCGGGTCTGGCTCACCCGCCGCCGGCTGCCGCTCCCGCTCATCCCCGTGCACTTGGGGATCTGGATGCTGCTCACGCTCGCACGGACGCGGTCGATCGGCGGCCTGCGGGCCTGGTTCGGCGGCTTCGCGGAAGGTGTGCGGAAGCCGGGCGGGGAGCGGCGGCCGATGCGCTGGCGGACGGTGTGGCGACTGACGCGACTGGGACGCCCGCCAGTCATCTGACGCCCGCCGGTCATCTGAGGTCCGATTGCCGTCGGGCGCTCACCGGTCGTCCGACGTCCGACTGTCGTCCGGCGGCTGCCTGCATCCGACTGTCGTCCTACGTGTGGCTGTCGTATGACGGCTGCCGTTCAACGGCCCGGAACGGACGAAGGCCCTGGTCGCTCACCTCCGACGACCAGGGCCTTCTCTGTCCCCGGATCCGGCCACGGCGGCGACACTCCCCCGAGTTACGCGTCGTACGCGCGCACCGTCGGGCCAGATCCGATGGACTGATCCCATCAGGCGGCGCCAACGGATCGCTAACATGTCGCCAACGGTTTCCATCCGGAAACCGGGAATCCAGAAGTCGGTCGACGCGAAGTCGCCCAAGAAGGCGCGAAGTCGCCATGGGTGCGGTCAGGATCGATCGAGACCGGTCGGGACGGTCGCACGGGAAGGCAGTGGGGCGGGCTATGCGGTACGGGCTGCGGTTCGGGCTGCTGGGTCCCCCCGTGTTGTACGACGCCGACGGCGAGGTTCGTTCGATCGGCAGCGGCAAGATGCGTGCCCTGCTGGTCGCGCTGCTCCTGGAGCCGGGCCGGGTCGTCTCGGTCGACGTGCTCAAGGACGCCCTGTGGGGCGGAGCGCCACCCGCGTCCGCGCAGGCCTCGCTGCAGAACCATGTCACCAGGCTGCGCCGACTCCTCGACGATCCTGAGCGGCTGCGCGCCGTACCGCCCGGGTACCTTCTGCGCGTCGGCGAGGGCGAGTTGGATGTCCGCGTCTTCGAATCCCACGTCACGGCCGCACGCGCCGCGCACGCCGGGCGCGACTGGGCGCGGGCGCTGCGTGAGGCCCTGGCGGCGCTCGCGCTGTGGCGCGGCACACCGCTCGGCGGAGTCCCGTCCGAACTCGGCGGACACGCGTTCGTCCAGCGCCTGGAAGAGGCGCGACTGCTCGTACTGGAGTGGCGGTACGAGGCTGAGCTGTGGCTTGCGGGGGACGCTCACGCCGGCGGTGCGGGGGAGGCCGCCCGGGGTCAGGGGCGTGACGGGGGCGCTGGGGGTACTGGGGTTTCTTGGATCTTCGGGGACGTCGGGGCCTCCGCCGATGCGCACGCGAACGCAAGCGCCGACGAAGCTCGCGCTGCCAGGGGCCTCGGCCCCGTCCGACTGGCCGCCCTCGCGCCCGAGTTGGCCGCCCTCGTCGCCGAGCACCCCCTGCGGGAGGCCTTCCACCGGCTGCTGATGCTCATACTGCACCGCACCGGACGTCAGGCCGAGGCCCTGGCCGTCCACCGTGACCTGCGCGCCCGCCTGATCGAGGAACTCGGGATCGAGCCGGGCCCCACAGTGCGCGAGGCGCATCTGGAGATCCTGCGGGACCAGGACCGGGACCAGAACCAGGACCAAGACCAAGACCGGGACCGGGATCAGGACCGGGAGCGGGAAACCCACGAGACCGAACGTGACCATGACGGTGATCGTGGCCATGACGGTGATCGTGATCGTCATGAGGACGCCGACCTGGCCGAGCGCACCGCCCCTGCGGAACCGCCTCCGCCCCGGCCCGCCCAACTCCCACCCCCACCGGCCCACTTCACCGGCCGCAGAGACATACACCAGGAACTGAACCTGGCCCTGGCCTCGAACGCGGATGTGGATGCGGATGCGGATGCGGATGCGACGGACCCTCGTCCCAGACCCCCCGCTCCGGCCGTTGCCGTCATCAGCGGTATGGCCGGAGTCGGCAAGAGCGCGCTGGCGCTGCATGTGGCGCATGGGCTGCGGGAACGTTTCCCCGACGGCCAGTTGTACGTCAACCTGCACGGGGCCACGCCCGGAATGACCCCCCTTACGCCCGGCCAGGCGCTTGCCGCAATGCTGCGCGACCTCGGCGCCGAGCCGCGCCGCATTCCCGAACACCCGGACGCGGCCGCCGCGTTGCTCCGGTCGACGCTCGCGCCGACGCGCACCCTGATGGTGCTGGACGACGCCGCGCACGCCGGGCAGGTACGGCCGCTGCTGCCCGCGGGCGCGGGGTGCGCGGTGATCGTGACGAGCCGTTCGCCGCTCACCGCGCTCGACGGCGCACACCGTTTCCCGCTCGCGCCTCTGTCGGACGAGGACAGCGCCGCCCTGCTGCGCGCGGTCTCCGGCCGGGTGGACGGCCTGGACGGCGGACACGCCCTCGTCGAACTCACCGGCCGGCTCCCGCTCGCCCTGCGCGTCGTCGCGGCCCGCCTCGCCGCGCGACGCGCGCTCACCCCGGACGTCCTCGCCGGTCAACTGACGGCAACGGAAGGCCGGTTGCACCACCTCGAGTACGACGACCTGAGCGTCCGCAGGTCGCTGGCCGTCGCGCACGACGCGCTGCGCGCCTCGGAGCGCGAAGCGGACCGGGACGCGGCGCTCGCCCTGCGCAGCATCGGCGCGCTCGACCTCCCCGTGTACGGGGCGCCTCTCCTCGCCCGCCTCTCCGGCATCGCCGAACACCGCACCGAGGCCGCCCTCGACCGTCTCGTCGACGTCGCTCTCCTGGAGGAGACGGCGTACGGCCGCTACGCACCCCACGACCTCGTCCGCGACTTCGCCAGGGAGATCGCGGGAGCGACGAAGGACGCTCGTGAAGGAAAGGATGCTCCCGAAGGAGAGGGAGCTCCTGAAGAGAAGGGCGCTCCCGAAGGCAAGGACGCTCCTGAAGGCAAGCATGCCGATGAAGGAATGGGCGGGGGCGTGTCCGAGCGCGCTCTGCGCTGGTACGCCGGTGTCGCCGCCCGCTCGCTCGACGCGATCGTCGAGCCGGGGCTCGACCGCGAGGACCGCAGTCGGCCGACCGCCGCGCAGCCGGCCGCTCATACGGCGGACGCCGCGGCCACGCCCCCCTTCTGCTCCGCCAAGGACGCCTTCGCCTGGGGCGATCTGGAGCTGGAGAACGTGGTGGCGCTGGTGGGGCGGTACGCGGACTCCTCCGCCTACGTTCCCGTGCTGGTGCGACTGCTCAACCCCTACCTCCAACGCAGCGGCC
The DNA here is from genome assembly GCF_045040035.1 of Streptomyces sp. NBC_01384. Classification (NCBI taxonomy): domain Bacteria; kingdom Bacillati; phylum Actinomycetota; class Actinomycetes; order Kitasatosporales; family Streptomycetaceae; genus Streptomyces; species Streptomyces sp. NBC_01384. The sequence goes on along the minus strand of NZ_CP109559.1, from coordinate 4,267,618 downwards.
GGGTCGCGGAGTCGGAGGTGCTCCAGCGGGCGGCGCTGGGCGCGGCGCGGCGGCTCGGCGACGAGGCCGCGGAGGCGTACGCGCTCGGGGACCTCGCGGGGCTGCACTTCATGACGGGGCGCGCGAGTGACGCGCTCACCCTGAACGACGAGGCGTTGGCGATCTGGCGGCGGCTCGGCGTGCTGTCGTGGGTGCGGCGGGGCCTGAACAACCGCGGAATGCTGCTGGAGGGGCTCGGACGCTACGCCGAGTCCAGCGAGGCGCTGCTGCAGAGCCTGGAACTCTCCCGGGAGTTGGGGGACCCGCACACCGAGGCCATCACCTACAGCCACCTCGGCAACCTGTACGAGCACACGGACGCCCGCGCCGCAATCGCCCACCACAAGCGCAGCCTGGCGATCGGCGATGCGATGGACGACGTGATCATCCGGAACGCCGCGCACTGCAACATCGGCTACGCCCACCTCACCCTCGGCGAACCGGCCGCCGCCGTACCGCACTTCGAGGAGAGCCTGCGCATCCTCGGCTCCGACGACGACTGGCCCGGCGAGTCGCAGACCCGGCTCGGGCTGGTGCGCGCGCTGCGCGGGGTCGGGCATGTCGAGCGGGCCGGGCGCGAGTGCGATCTGTTGCTCGGTCGCGCCGATCAGCGCGCCGACCGGTACACCGGCGGGCTCGTTCGGCACCAGCGGGGGCTGCTGCTGCGCGCACAGGGGGATGTCGAAGGGGCGTACGAACTGTGGGCGTCGGCCCTGGAAGCGCTGGACGGGACGGACACGCCGGTGGTGGGGGAGTTGAAGGAACTCCTGGAGGGGAGGTAGTCACGTCGCGGTTCTGTAGAACGGGTTACGTCGAGGTTCGGCAGAAGTGGGTGCTCAGCGGTTCCGTAGAAGTGGTTGCTCCATGGTTCCGTAGAAGTGGTTACTTCGCGTCCGCGTAACACTCCACCACCGCCGTCGTGAACGGGAAGCGGACCGGTGTCTCGCCGAACGTCAGCCGCCCCGCAAGCTCCGCCGCCTCCCGGATCGCCGCCACGACCGTGTCCGCCTCCTCGGCCGGACAGTGCACGATCACCTCGTCGTGCTGGAAGAAGACCAGTTCGGCGGCGAGGTCCGCGCAGGAGCGGCGGAGGGCGGCGAGCAGCAGCAGCGCCCAGTCGGCGGCGCTGCCCTGGACGACGAAGTTGCGCGCGAAGCGGCCGCGGGCGCGGGAGTTGGAGGAGGCGTAGCCCGGCACCCAGCCCTGGTCGCCGCCGAGGGCCTCGGCGGGCTCGTCCTGCGGGAGGCCCGCCTCCTCGGCCGCGGCGTCGGAGGCGCCGGCCGCCGGGGGACTCGTACGCCCCAGCCAGGTCCGCACGAGCCGGCCCTCCTCGCCGGCCCGCGCCGCGTCGTCCACGTACGCGACGGCCTTGGGGAACCGTCTTCGCAGCGCGGCCAGGTTCTTCAGGCCGTCGCCGGACGTCTGCCCGTACACCGCGCCGAGCACGGCGAGCTTGGCCTGGGCCCGGTCGCCCGCGAACGCCCGGTCCGACACCGACTGGTACAGGTCGCTCTCCCGGCCCGCGACCTCCATCAGGCCGGGGTCGCGAGAGATCGCGGCCAGCACCCGCGGCTCCATCTGGTCGGCGTCAGCCACCACGAGCCGCCAGCCGGGGTCGGCGACGACGGCACGCCGGATGATCTTGGGGATCTGCAGCGCGCCCCCGCCATTGGTCACCCACCGCCCGGTGACGGTCCCGCCCGGCAGGTACTCGGGGCGGAACCGCCCGTCGCGCACCCAGTCCTGCAGCCAGGACCAGCCGTGCGCCACCCAGATCCGGTACAGCTTCTTGTACTCCAGCAACGGTTTCACGGCCGGATGGTCGACGGACTCGATCTCCCATCTCCGCGTGGACTTGACCTTGATCCCGGCCTGGGCGAAAGCCTTTATGACGTCGGCGGGCAGGTCGGGCCGGACACGTCTGCCGAAGGCCGCCGACACCTGATCGGTGAGCTCGGCGAGGCGTCGGGGTTCGCCGCCGCCCGCATACCGCTCGCCGAGCAGTTCGTGCAGCATCTCGCGGTGGACGTCCGCGCTCCAGGGCAGCCCCGTGCTGTTCATCTCGGCCGCCACCAGCATGCCCGCGGACTCGGCCGTCGTCAGCAGGTGCATCCGCTCCGGGTGTGCGCTCGCGTCGTGGCGGCGCCGCTGGTCGGCGTACACCTCGATGAGGTCTTCGAGCGGTACGCGGACCGGGCGCGGCTCGAAGAGGGACGACTGCGAGCCGGGCTCGGCGGAGCGCTGCGGAGGGTCCGGCGGTACGGGGCCGCCGCGCAGCCGGGCCAGCGCGGCGGCCGCCGAGCGGGGCTCGCCGAGTCGGCCCTCGTGGCCGAGCAGCAGCGTCTCGGCGGCCTCGACGTCGTAACACCGCTCCACTCGCACCCCCGCGGCGAGCAGACGCGGATATACGTCGGCCGTGGACCGCCAGACCCACCGGACCACGCCGGGCCGCCCCCGCACGGCCTCGACGAGATCCGCCTCCCTGCGCACCGGTCCCGCGGGCAGCCCGTCGGAGCCGAGGGGGGCGACTTCCGCGCCACCGTCCTCGGCCGGCCCGAGAGCCCACCGGTCGCTCATGATTCCGAGTCTCGCAGGCGGGTCTGACAATGACCGGGGACGCGCGACGCGGTGCGGTGCGCTTGCCGCGGTGCGCGTGGCGCGGTGTGCGTGGCGCCGGGAACGGGGCTCGGCAAGCCCGTCCGGCGGCGATGCGGGCCAGGCGTCACTGCGGGCCGATCGCGTCACACCTCTGCCCTGGCGGTATCCGTGCTCGCTGGCGGTAGCCCTGCCCCGGGTGGTAGCTCGCGCCCGCCGTCGCTCAGCCCTTCTGCTCCCGCGCCCTCGCGATGCTCTCCACCGCACGTGCGAGCTGGGCCTCGGCCACCGCCTTGTCGATGCCGACCCCGCTGAGGACGCCCTTGCCGTTCTCGTACTCGAGGAGGGCCAGGAGGATGTGTTCGGTGCCGATGTAGTTGTGGCCGAGACGGAGGGCCTCGCGGAAGGTGAGTTCCAGTGCCTTCTTGGCGGCGGGGCCGTACGGGATGAGCTCCTGGACCTGGTCGGCGGCCGGCGGCAGTACCGCGGCCGCGGCCGCGCGGACGGCGTCCAGGGTCACCCCTTGCGCGGTGATCGCCTGCGCGGCGAGCGACTCGGGCTCGGCGAGGAGGCCGAGGACGAGGTGCTCGGGGAGCACCTCGGCGTTGCCCGCCGCCTTCGCCTCGTTGTGCGAGGCCATCACCACGTTCCGGGCGCGTTCCGTGTAGCGGCCGAAGCCCTGGCTGGGGTCGAGGTCCGACTCGGCCTTCGGGACGAAGCGCTTCTGCGCCGCCTGCCGGGTGACCCCCATGCTCTTGCCGATGTCCGTCCAGGACGCGCCCGAACGGCGGGCCTGGTCCACGAAGTGGCCGATCAGATGGTCGGCCACGTCGCCGAGGTGGTCCGCGGCGATCACCGCGTCCTGGAGCTGGTCGAGCGCGTCGGTGTGGACCTTCTTGATGGCCTCGATGAGGTCGTCGAGACGTACGGATGCCGTGCCGAGTGGGTTCGTCGTCATGTGTCAACCGTAAGTTGACAGTCGGAGGGTGTCAACCGGGAGTTGACACCCCGCTTGGGCGTCGCCGGGCGATTCACTGTCCACAGGGTGTGGATGACCTGGTATCCCGGGCACGCCGGCGCGCGTGACACGATCGAGGAATGAGTAGTAGTACGTCCAGCACCGTCGAGCGGGCCTTCGAGACCGCGCTCTACGCCGAGACCGACGCGGCCCTCGACACGGGCGCCTCGCTGCTCGCCGCCGACCCCGCCGGTGACGCCGAACTCGCCCGCCGCGGCGAGGAGTTCGTCGCCGCGGCCTGGCGTCGCGGCTGGCAGCCCGCCGACGTCGTACGGATCGCGCGGCGCGAGCTGGACGACGTACACGTACGCCTGGTGTCGGCGCTGATCCTCGGAGAGGCCGGTCGTGACCGGCGGCCTCGGGGCCCGCGCTGGGCCGCGCAGCTCGAAGAGCTGGACGGTGCCCGGGCCCCGCGCGCCGACCGCTTCTCCTACGCGACCGCCGTGCTGGAGCTGTACCGGCTGCTGCTCCGCCTGCCAACCCTGGAGCCCCTCGACACGCCCCAGTCCCCCCACGCACCCCGGGACACGGCCGCCCCGAAGGACTCCCGCATGCTCACCCGCATCCGTGCCCTGCTCGCCAAGGCCGAGGCGACCGGGTTCCCGGAGGAGGCGGAGGCGCTGAGCGCCAAGGCACAGGAACTGATGGCGCGGCACAGCATCGACGAGGCCCTGCTCGCGGCCCGTACGCACGCCAAGGACGCACCCGGTGCCTGCCGCATCGGCGTCGAGCCGCCGTACGAGACGGCCAAGGCGGTGCTGCTCGACGCGGTGGCCGACGCGAACCGCTGCCGCGCCGTGTGGAACGAGTCCCTCGGCTTCTCGACCGTCGTCGGTTTCGAACCCGACCTGGAGGCGGTCGAGCTCCTCTACACCTCGCTGCTCGTGCAGGCCACGGCCGCGATGACGAAGGCGGAGGCGGCACAGCGGGCCGGCGGAAGGAAACGTACGAAGACCTTCCGGCAGTCGTTCCTCGCCGCGTACGCGCACCGGATCGGGGACCGGCTGGCGACCGCCGCCGAGGGGGCCGAGGGGCAGGCCACGTCGGCGGAGAGGGAGTTGCTGCCCGTCCTGGTGGCCCGTGACGTCGCGGTCACGGACCACATGGAGCGCATGTTCCCGAACACCGTCACCACCCGGCTGCGCGGGGTCGACGACGCGGCCGGGTGGGAGGCAGGTGCCGCGGCGGCGGACCAGGCCCAGGTCAGGGCACGGCCGCCGCTGCGGTGACGCACGAGGGCGGGGGTGGAGGGGGCTGGTCGCTCAGTCGCCGACGCGACGCGACGGCCGCGACGGACTCAGCCCGGTCGCTCACCCGCCCACGCTCACTCGCCCACGCTCACTCGCCGACGGGCCGCGACGGGCTCAGGTGCCGGTCGCTCGCTCACGCTCGCTCAGTCGCCGGCGGCCTGGAACGTGCTCACGGAGGCGTTCAGGTCCCCCGGCCCGCTGTTGCCCGCGAGCGGGCCGTACGACCACTTGAAGCTCTGGGTGGCATCGGCGCCGGGCAGGCTGATCTTCAGCGTCGACGCGTCGAGACTCTTCCCGTCGCCCGCCGCGCCCCGTACGTACGTGATCGTGAAGGAGGCCGTACCGCTCTCCGCCAGGGGCAGCTTCGGCGCCTTCGCGGACTTCTCCGCGGGGATGTCCGTACTCCTGCCGTTGCCCTCCACCTTGATGCCGGGGAAGCCTTCGAGCGTGCACTGGGCGCCGCGATTGGTGAGCGTGACGGGTACGTTGCCGGTGTCCCCGGCGGCCGGGGCGGTGTTGGCGGGGCCGACCTGGACGCCGACCTGGTCGATCTTGCAGGCCGTGGAGGAGCCGGAGCCGGAGCCGGAGGCGGAGACGGCGGAAGCGGTCGAGGCGGTCGAGGCGGTGGAGGCCTTCGAGCCGTCGTTACCACTGCCGCTGTCGCAGGCGGTCAGGGTGAGTGCCGCCGCGGCGGCGACGACGGCGATCGGAAGGGCGCGCATGGGGTTCCCCCTGAGTTCGTGACGATGCCCAAGGATCATCACGCAGGCGGCTGACCGAGCGTTGCGCGCCCCCCGTCGTACGGCGCGCTCCGGGTCGTGAACGCCCCGAAATCTCCTTTACGCCGACGCGATGAGCCGACCCTCGACACCAGAGGAGGGAGGATCAGGAGCCCAGACTCGCCGTCGGCAGCCCCGACGGCAGCTGCCCGCCCTCGGCCTTCGTGTACGACTCCTTGCCGATGCTGCCCGACCAGGTGACCTTGAGCGTCGTGCCGTTCACGGAGTCGACCATGCCAGTGGCGCGGTTCTTGTTCTTGTCCGTGCACTTGAGGTGGATCATCTGCATGCCCGCCTCGTCGCCCGCGGTCCCGCTGCACACGGTGCCGCCCGTCGTGAAGAGTCCGGCCTGCTTCCCGGTGATCACCAGCGCCACGGCCTTGCCGCCCGTCGTGGCCACCCAACTGCCCTCGAGCTTGCTGTTGGCGGTGGACGAGGCGCCCGAGCCGCCGCCTGTATCGGCCGTCCCGGAGGCGGACGCGCCGGGGCTCGCGGACTCGTCCCCGGAGCCGGAGCCGGAGCCGGAGCCGGAACCGGAGCCCGAGTCCCCGCTGCTGCAGCCGGTCAGCGCGAGCGCGCCCGCCAGACCCAAGGCCACGGCCGCGGCCTTGGCCGCGCCCCGCGCCCGCCGACGCGAGAGGTTCGCCGAAGTCGCCGATGTCACTGAAACCCCCAAGGGTGGTGGTGTCGCTGGGGTCGCCGGAACGACCGCAGCAAGTTACCAGGGCGACTCATGAACACCCTGAGCGTGCCATCGGGAGAACTTACGAATGGTTCTGAGCGACGAACGTTCTGAGCGAGCCACCGAAGCCACCGGGAACGAGTTACCAGGAGGACTTGCGGACGCCCGGACGCCCGGAAGGAATCCCGCGTGTGCCTGCTCCCGCAGATGCCTCACCTGTGCTGTGGCGTTTCCTTGCGACCGTTGGTTCGTTGACAGTTGTGGGACATCCATATGGCCTACATCGGGGGCCGGGAGGGCTGAGGGATAGGGGGCGTTGATGGAGGCAGAGGGAGTCCACCATTCCTACGGCGGTCGGCGGGTATTGCGCGGTATCGATGTCGCGCTGCCCGCCGGGTCGGTGGTGGGCATTGTCGGCGAGAACGGGGCGGGCAAGTCAACGCTGTTGAAGATCCTTTCGGGGGAGCTCCGACCGGACCGGGGCGTGGTCCGGCACGGTGGGCGGTTCGGATACTGCCCTCAGCAGGTGGTGCTCAACGACGTGTTCACGGTGCGGCAGCACCTGGAGTTCTTCGCTGCGGCTTATGCCGTTGCGGATCTGCGGCGGGCCGAGGACGTCATGGCGATCCTGGGTTTCACCCAGTACGCCGGTGCCCTGGTGGGAACGCTCAGTGGCGGCACGCGGCAAAAGCTGAATCTGACGCTCGCGGTGATGCACGACCCGCAGGTGCTGCTGCTGGATGAGCCGTACCAGGGCTTCGACTGGGAGACGTATCTGCGTTTTTGGGATTTGGTCGCGGACCTGCGTGCGGCTGGCCGATCGGTCCTCGTCGTCTCGCATCTGGCCTACGACACCGATCGACTGGACCAGGTGTGGCGGTTGCGGGACGGCGTGCTGCACGGAAGGCAGGAGGAGGTGCGGTGAGGCGCGGGGTGCGGCTCTTCAAGATCGCCACGCGCTATGGCTTGGTGGAGCACGCCAGGAATCGGTTCGCGATGCTGCTTGTGGCGGTGTTTCTTCCGGTGTGGGTCATTTTGACGGGCTGGGCCGTCGCCAAGGAGCCGGTACAGTTCCGGCTGCACAGCACCGGTCACGTGTTGACCGCCGACAGTGACAAAATCACCCAGATCACCGGGGCGCTGAACGGGGTCACGCTGATCATCGGATTCATGATGTTCGCGGCGACCTTCAGTAATGAGGCATTCGACCGCCGCCTGTCCATGGCCGGGTTTCCCCGGGTTCCGCTGGGGCTGGCGAAGGTCGCCTGCCTGGTCATTGCGTCGGTGGCGGTCTGTTCGTACGCCACCGCGGTCATCTGCTGCTTCTGGTCGCCCAGGCAGCCCGTGCTGCTCGGCGCAGCGCTGTTTTGCACGGCGATGACCTACGGTGCGCTGGGCGTCACTCTCGGCACGCTCCTGCGTCGTGAGGTGGAGGGCATGTTTGCCATTGTGATGATCAGTGTCGTGGACCTGGGCTTGCAGAATCCTCTCGCCAGCAGCGGGGCGGACAGTGACATGGTGCGCTGGCTGCCCTCGTACGGTGCCATGCAGGCCGCGACAGCCGCAGGCTTCTCCACCACCGTGCCCGCCGTGGACTTCGCCGTTCAGCTGGTCTGGTTCACCGCCAGCGGCCTCATCGGGCTGTTTGCCTTCCACCGGCGTACCCGGTCTGCTCTGACAGCCGACGTGCGGATCGGCCGGCAGGCGGATGCCGACCCGGTGCCGTTGGGGTAGGTGGCGAATCGATGAGGGCAGTGTCTCCGCGCGAGCAGCCCGCGCGGGGACACCGTGATTCTTTCGCCCTCGGGACTACCGCGCGGACGGGGCCGGGGCGGCAGGCCCGCTGATCTCACGGCGCAGGCGCTCCAGGTCCGGTCCCGCGGCCGTGGTCTTCGGTTGGTACCTTTCGGACTCGTCCTGCCGCATATCAAGGAACAGTTTCATCATGTCGTAGATCGCCGCATACCGGTCGCCTCGGCCGGAGAGGCCGGGCAACGTGCGGAAGAGTACGGGCACGTATTTGAATACCGCGTTGAATTGGGCGTGCTTCTCCGCCACTTGGCGTTCCACCCGCTCGATGGCTTCCGCGCGGCTGCACCCCATCTCGTGGCGGATCGCCCTGACCAGGTTGTAGGGGACCTGATCTGCCTCGTCCCCGTCCAGTCCCGCCAGGTCGTTCTCAGCGAAGATGACGAAGAAGCCGAGCTCCTCAAGACGTCGGACCATGCGGTGGCTGCGCACCGCCGGCGGCATCTCCCGGTCCTGCACGATCTCCGAGCACGCCAGGCCGACCTCGAATGCACTGGTCGCCCTCCGCAGCGGCAGGTAGTCCGCCGTTGAGGGGATGTAGCCGCTGATGCGGTGGCGTGCCTCACGCTCGCAGGCGTGGAGCCATTCTTCGATGTTGTCGAGCAATGCCTCCTGCCATCGCGCTGTCCTGCCTTTACACAGGCGCGGCCACAACTGCGCCCAGGACCTCGGGATCGCGCCGTGCGTCCATGGTGCGGCCGGGTCCTGGCGCAATGTCGCCACCAGGCCTTCCCTCAGTGCGGTAACGGCTTGCGGGTCCGTCAGCTCCGGATCTTCGAACAGGTCGTCCCACACGGCGATCAGCGTGGCCAAGGCTGCGCTGGTCTGCTTCCTTTCGAAGACGCCATCCTCGCTGCCGGCCCCGTCCTCCACCCGAGGAAGGACCCGCTCGATCATCGACAGAGAGCCCGTCACACGGTGGTGGTCGGCCTCGGCTGGGGTGGCGGCGATGCCGGTGTCCACGAGCCAGCTCTTCATCCACTGCGTGACCTGCTGAGCTTGCGCGCTGTCCTGGGGCTGAGGTGCCTGCCGGACCTGGCGGGGAATGGCCGCGGGGCGGGAAGCAGTGGGCCGGTCGAGCACCGCCCGAGAGTAGGCCGTCAGCCCACCGAGCGCATGAGGGTGATCGGCAAGATCGGCGAGCTGATCAGCGGCCTTGACCATGTGCGCGTCAGCCACCGCCTGTGCCTCCTGCACGGCCCCGGAGGCGACAACGAGGTCCCGGGCACGTGCGACTTCCTCCTGCGTCAGCTCCCTGCCCAAAAGGCGGCCAAGATCAAGGTCGCGGGAAGCCGCCCGGATCACAGGCAGGGTGTAGACACCCTCGGACAGATCCGTGTTGACGGGCTTGCCCAACTCCTCGACTGTGGACGTCAGGTCGAGAATGTCATCGCGTAGCTGATAGGCGTGCCCGAACTGCCAGCCGAATCCGGCCAGCGCCTCCTCCCGGCTCTCCTCCCGGCTCTCCTCCCGGCCGTCGTGCCGACCGCCGACCCCGTTCGCCTGCATCGCCCCCAGCCGGCAGGCCAAGGCGAACAGATGCGCCGTCTTGCCGCCGATCGCATCGAGGTAGGCCTGCTCGCTGCGCGAGGCCGTATACAGGTCGGCCGCCTCCATCACCATGCCGGCGCACATCCGTTCGCTCGCCGTCGTCCCGGCGATGACTTCGCGCTGACCAAGTTGCGCCAGCATGGTCAGGCCGGTGAGCATCACGCAGTCCCCGGCGAGGATGGCCAGGTGCTCACCCCATACCGCGTTGGCGCTGGGACGGCCCCGGCGCTCGTGAGCGTGGTCCACGACGTCATCGTGGTAGAGCGCGCCCAGGTGCAGCAGCTCGACGGCTGCGGCGGCGAGCACGGCCCGGTCATCGGCCGGCTTCGAAGGATCCGCGAGAACGTAGTACGAGAGCAGAGCAAGGGTGGGACGGACCAGGCTGCGCGACGTACCGGGCCCGTCCAGCGTGAGCGCGTCGAGTTCGGGTCTGCCCTGGATGCGCACCGGTCCGAGAGCGTCACGGACCCTGTCCAAGTCCGCCTCCAGACAGGGGAAGACGGCCGGAATAATCCCAGAAGGTGGCATATTGCGCTCCTGACGCTGGTCGGGGTTCACCGAGCGGGAGGAGAGCCGAGACGTCGCACAGGATGCCGCAGCACCCGCTCCCCGTCATGACCACCCCCACGCCTCGCCGCCAGAAAACAGGAGCCGGTCGAAGTGCGCGTGCAGGCCTGAGCCAAACCACCTCATCGCATGAACGCTCGCCACCGTGCGCGACTACCAGCCGGCCTTGACCTTGTTGTATGCGGTGCGGTCGCTGGAGATGCAGGTGCGGAAGGCGAGGGCGCGCGTTAAGGAGGCCCTGCCGCTCGAGGGAAGTCTCGCGGGCACCTGAGCCGCAAGTCGGGACGTGGGCACAGGTGCGTGCAGCCGTGGCCGCCAACATGCACGAGTTCGTCAGGCGTGGGCGAACTCGGGGGTCTGGAGCTGCTGCCGCTGGAGTGCGCTCAAGCGTGTTCTGGTGAGCGGGAGTGAGTGCCGGTGGTCTGTGTCGTGGCTAGCGCCAGGCGGGAAGAGGTGCTGCGCCTGCTGCGCGAGCAGGGACCTCAGCCCGTCCAGGCGCTGGCCGACCATTTCGACATGCGCCGCCCCAGTCTCTCGGAACACCTCAAGGTGCTCCGAGAGGCCGGCCTCGTCACCGAGCAGCGCTCGGGGCGCCAGCGCATCTACTCCCTCGAAGCGGCCCCCTTGGCCGAGGTGCAGGACTGGCTCCACCCGTACGAGCGGTTCTGGCGCGACCGCCTCAGGGGGCTCGGGGCTCTCCTCGACCACATGGAAGCCGAAGCCGAAGCCGAAGCCGAAGCCGAAGCCGAAGCCGAAGCCGAAGCCGAAGCCGATGGTGACAGTGGCGGTAGCGGTAGCGGTAGCGGTGACGATGATCTCGGTGGCGAGACATGAACCCTGCCCCCGTCCCGGACGGAGACCTGCCCCCCGTTCCGGAGGATGAACTCACGACGATCCGCGTCGACCAGTTCCTCCCGCACCCTCCCGCGAAGGTCTGGCGAGCCCTCACCGAGCCCGAACTCCTCGCCCGCTGGCAGATGCCGGGCTCGGAGGACTTCCGGCTCGAAGTGGGGCACACGTACACCCTTACCTCCGTCCCACGCCCCAACGCCCGCTTCTCCGGCACCGTCGACGTGCGGATTCTCGCGTACGAGCCGGAGCGGATGCTGCGCGTCCGGTGGGCCGACGCCGATCCGGCGAACCCTGCGGATTGGGCCATTACGTGGAAGTTGAAACTCGAAGGGCACGGTACGCGTCTGTTCCTAGTACATGAGGGATTCGACCCGGACGACCCTGCACAGATGATGGCGCGGAAGATCATGGACGGGGGCTGGAGATCGCATGTCATGCGATCTCCGGGGCAAACGCTGGACCAGATGTAGCCCGGCGAGTACCAGCCAGTAGTCAAGCGGGCAACACGCAGTAGTCAAGTGGCGGTAAAAGCTGTAACCGCAGCAGCACCCCCCGTGCACGTGCATCTGCCCATGCATCTGCACATGAACAGAGCTATGATCCGGGGCAGTTGGCCACTGCATCAATGGCCACATCGGCCACTGCACGACCGGGGAGCGACCTGTGGACCACGACGTGTTCGACGTGGATGACCTGGATGACGTGTACAACGGCATGGCTGCGACGGAGCTGACCGGGGTGGCCTGGCAGAAGAGCAGGCACAGCAACTCGCAGGGCTCCTGTGTGGAGTTCGCGAGGCTGCCCGGCGGCGACGTCGCGGTGCGGAACTCGCGGTTCCCCGAGGGGCCCGCGCTCGTCTACACCCGTGCCGAGATCGAGGCGATGCTCCTGGGCATCAAGGACGGCGAGTTCGACCACCTGATCGCCGGCTGACATGACCCGACGCCAGGCGCCGGGGCGCACACCCGAGTAGCCAACTGGTATCACCCAGCCGACAAGCGCCACTCAGGCAACCAGCACCACTCAGGCAACCGCCATAACCGACAGCAACCGCTTTCTCGCGGTGCGTAACGCGCGTAGAACCGCGGCGCCAAAAAGCGCCGCGGTTCTCTATTCGCTCGAAATCGACGCGGTGGCGGCCGGCTGCGGAAGCCGGAACAGCGCCCACACGACCTTGCCGCTGAGCGTGCCCGCGAGTGGGTGCCAGCCCCAGCTGTCGGCGAACGAGTCGACCAGGAACAGGCCGCGGCCCGACTCCGCCGAGAAGTCCTCCGAGTCGCCCGCGACCGGACTGTCGTGACTGGGGTCGCGCACCGCGCACACCAGACGTGAGGTCCACCGCATCAAGTGCAGCCGCACGGGCGGGCCTTGGTCGTCCGGGCGGGGCGTGTCCGAGGGCAGTGCGTGCCGCAGCGCGTTGGTCACGAGCTCGGAGACCACCAGACAGACGTCGTCGAAGCGGTCGCCGATGTCCCACTGGTCCAGCGTTCTGCGGGTGAACTGCCGCGCTTCGCGCACCGCTTCATAGCGTGCGGGCAGGGCGCAGGAAGCGGCGTTGGACACAGCCGCGGGGTCGAGCGGCGGAAGTCCCTGCCGTAAAGGCTCGAGCATGGTCGATCCATTCGTCCCCATGCGAGGCACTCCCGGGTGTTCGCGGTCGTTGCGATGCAGCGGTGGCGCGAGGACCATGGTTCCGAATGCGTTCAGCAGATGCAAGGGCAGATGCACGTGCACGCGCCCGAATTGGACCTTCCTCTACCGTTTCTTGGTCATTTTTTCCGTCACCTTCTTCCCGCTTGTTGCCCTCAACTGATCTCTTCCTGTGTGGCCCCGTTGGAAGCTTTCCGTTTCTGTAATCGAACGTGTACTGCTTGAAGTGTTTTAGTGGCAGACTTCGGCGTCTGAAGACGGTTGGGGAGGCTGACGAACGTGAGCGCTGGTGAGTCGAGCGGCTCGGTGGTGCGGCGCATGCTGCTTGGGTCACATCTGCGGCGCTTGCGGGAGACGCGCGGAATCACCCGGGAAGCGGCCGGTTACTCAATCCGTGCCTCCGAATCGAAGATCAGCCGCATGGAGTTGGGACGGGTGAGCTTCAAGACGCGCGACGTCGAGGACCTGCTGACGCTCTACGGCATCACCGACGAGGCGGAGCGCACCTCGCTCGTGTCCCTCGCCAGGGAGGCCAACGTCGCGGGCTGGTGGCACAGTTACTCGGACGTCCTGCCCAGCTGGTTCCCGACCTACGTCGGCCTGGAGGGCGCGGCCCATCTCATCCGTTCGTACGAAGTGCAGTTCGTGCACGGCCTGTTGCAGACGGAGGCCTACGCCCACGCAGTCGTCGAGCGCGGCATGAGGGGCGCGTCCCCCGCCGACATCGAGCGGCGCGTCGCGCTGCGCCTGGAGCGGCAGAAGTACCTCGTCTCCGAGAAGGCCCCGGAGTTCCACATCGTTCTCGACGAGGCCGCGCTGCGCCGCCCGTACGGCGACCGCGAGGTGATGCGAGGGCAACTCCAGCACCTGATCGAGGTGTCGGAGCGTCCCAACGTACGACTTCAGGTCATGCCGTTCAGCTTCGGCGGCCACTCGGGCGAGAGCGGCTCCTTCACCATCCTGAGCTTCCCCGAGTCCGACCTGTCGGACGTCGTCTACCTGGAGCAGCTCACCAGCGCGCTCTACCTGGACAAACGCGAGGACGTCACCCAGTACGAAGGCGCGCTCAAGCAGTTGCAGCAGGACAGCCCCGGGCCGTCCGAGAGCCGCGACCTCCTTCGGGGGCTGCTCCAGTTGTCCTGAAGCCGCCCCCGAAGCCGCCCCTCGGTCCGGTCTTCGCTCGATCCGGTCTTCGATCCGGCCTTCACGGACTCTCCGAAGGAGCTCTCCAACTCCCTTTGAACACAAGTACGATGACGTCTGATCAGACGTTGATCGAATGTGTCTGCTGACTCAGGCTCGGATGTCTGCCTCGGCAGCAAGGGGATCGAGGGAGCACATGTCGTCCTACTTCACCGACCTGGCCCAGCAGTACATCGGCGGCGAATGGCGCCCGGGCACCGGCTCCTGGGACATCATCGACTTCAACCCGTACGACGGCGAGAAGCTGGCGTCGATCACCATAGCCACGGTGGACGAGGTCGACGAGGCGTACAGCGCCGCCCAGCGGGCCCAGAAGGAATGGGCCGCGACCAACGCGTACGCGCGCCGTGCGGTCTTCGAGAAGGCCCTGCGCATCATCGAAGAGCGCGAGGCGGAGATCACCGAGGTGATCATCGCCGAGCTCGGCGGCACCCACCTCAAGGCCGGCTTCGAGCTGCACCTCGCCAAGGAGTTCCTGCGCGAGTCGATCCAGCTGGCGCTGCGCCCCGAGGGCAAGATCATCCCCTCGCCGATCGACGGCAAGGAGAACCGCGTCTACCGCGTCCCCGTCGGTGTCGTCGGTGTGATCAGCCCCTTCAACTTCCCCTTCCTGCTCTCCCTGAAGTCCGTCGCCCCGGCCCTGGCGCTCGGCAACGGCGTGGTCCTCAAGCCGCACCAGAACACCCCGATCGTCGGCGGCTCCCTGGTCGCCAAGATCTTCGAGGACGCGGGCCTGCCCGGCGGTCTGCTCAACGTCGTCATCACCGACATAGCCGAGATCGGCGACGCCTTCATCGAGCACCCCATCCCCAAGGTCATCTCCTTCACCGGCTCCGACAAGGTCGGCCGCCACGTCGCCACCGTCTGCGCCTCGCAGTTCAAGAGCGCGGTGCTGGAGCTTGGCGGCAACAGCGCCCTTGTGGTCCTGGACGACGCGGACATCGACTACGCCGTCGACGCCGCGGTCTTCAGCCGGTACGTCCACCAGGGCCAGGTCTGCATGGCCGCCAACCGTGTGCTGGTGGACCGCTCGATCGCGGACGAGTTCACCGAGAAGTTCGTCGCCAAGGTCAAGACGCTGAAGGTCGGAGACCCGAGCGACCCCCAGACGATCATCGGCCCGGTCATCAACTCCTCCCAGGCGGACGCGCTCACCGGCGCCGTCGACCAGGCGATCGCCGAGGGCGCCACCGCCCTGGTACGCGGCGCCACCACCGACAACCTCGTCGAGCCGACCGTCCTGACGGACCTGCCCGCCGGCTCCGCCATCCTCCAGCAGGAGATCTTCGGCCCCGTCGCGCTGCTCGTCCCCTTCGACGGCGAGGAGGAGGCCGTACGCATCGTCAACGACACCCCGTACGGGCTCAGCGGCGCCGTGCACACCGCCGACATCGAGCGCGGTGTCTCCTTCGCCAAGCAGATCGACACCGGCATGTTCCACGTCAACGACGGCACCGTCCACGACGAGCCGCTGGTCGCCTTCGGCGGCGAGAAGCACTCGGGCATCGGCCGCCTGAACGGCGAGGCGACGGTAGAGGCGTTCACCACCCAGAAGTGGATCTCGGTCCAGCACGGCCGCAGCTTCTTCCCGTTCTAAGACTTTCCCGTTCCAAGAATCTTTGTCGGACTCCTTGTTGCCGCCGGGCCCTTGCGGACAGAACCTGACCGCAAGGGCCCGTACTTTCGTCGGTGCCAGGCAGGGGATGTCAGGCAGGAAGACCCGATGAAAGGCGGCCAGATCATGGTTACTCACGTTTCGGCGGAGGCTCCCGGCGACGAGCGCGGAGCTCTGCTCTCCTTCTTGGAGGCCGAGCGCGGCGGTATCCGCCGGGCCCTGATCGGTCTGACACCGGAACAGGCCACGAGCAGGCCGAGCGCGAGCGAACTGTCGCCGGCCGGGCTGCTCAAGCATGTCGCCGAGGTCGAGCAGAGCTGGATCGCCCGTGCCAAGGGCGAGGCGCCCGCGGTGAAGCGGGACGAGTCGAACTGGCACGAGTGTTTCGTGCTCGCCGGCGGCGAGACCGTCGAGTCGCAGCTCGCGTACTGGGAGAAGGTCGCGGCCGAGACCGACGCGTTCATCCGCTCGGTGCCCAGCCTCGACGACACCTTCCCGCTGCCGAACGACCCCTGGTTCCCGCCGGACGAGCGGGTCTCGATGCGCTGGGTGCTGCTGCGTCTGATCTCCGAGATGGCCCGGCACGCCGGCCACGCCGACATCATCCGCGAGTCCCTGGACGGTGCGACCGCCTTCGAGCTGGTAGCCCGTGAGCAGGAGGGTTGACCTCCGCGCTCTCATCTTCGCCGCATAATCTGGACCCCATGTCAGCGATCCGTCTCCTGGTGCTGGGCGCCGTCCGCCAGCACGGGCGGGCCCACGGCTACCAGGTGCGCAACGACCTCGAGTACTGGGGCGCCCACGAGTGGTCCAACGCCAAGCCCGGCTCGATCTACCACGCGCTCAAGCAGATGGCGAAGCAAGGACTGCTGCACGCCCACGAGATCGCCCCGTCCACCGCGGGCGGCCCGCCGCGCACCGAGTACGAGATCACGGACAAGGGCACCGAGGAGTACTTCACCCTGCTGCGCCAGTCGCTGACCGCGTACGACCAGAAGCCGGACATCCTCTCGGCCGGGCTCGGCTTCATGGTCGACCTGGGCCGGGAGGAGACCCTCGAACTCCTTCAGGAGCGCGTGCGCACCATCGAGGAGTGGCGCACCTCCGTCACCGAGTACTACACCCCCGGGGACGGTCCCGGACAGCTCGGCCACATCGGCGAGATCATGAACTTCTGGGTCCACTCTGCCGACTCCGGCGCCCAGTGGACCCGGGACCTGATCGAGCGGATCCAGAGCGGCGCGTACACATTCGCCGGCGAGGGCGAGCCGTTCGTCGGCGTCCTGGTGGACGGCGAGGAGAACCCCTACGCGACCGGGACACCCCACCCCGGCGACCGGGGGTAGCCACGCCCCTCGCCGGAGGTGTTCTGGTGTTCGCCGGAGGTGTCCTAGTGATGGAAACCGGTCGCCTCCTCCTTGTCCGGGGTCGACGGGTACGGCTGCCGACGCAGTTGGGGCAGCAGTCGGCTCAGGTCCTCGATGAAGAGATCGGCGAGGTCCGTCGAGAAACCGTTGCGGCACACCACCCGCAGCACGGACAGGTCCTCCCGGTTGGCCGGGAAGGTGTACGCGGGCACCAGCCAGCCGTTCTCCCGCATGCGCCGGGACACATCGAAGACGTCGTACGCGCTCACGTCGGGCGCCGTCGTGAAAGCGAAGACGGGCAACTCGTCACCCCGGGTGAGGAGTCGGAAGTCCTCCAGCGCCTCGATCCGCTCGGCGAGCCCGCGGGCCACGTCTCTGGTCGTCTGCTGCACGGCCCGGTAGCCCTCCCGCCCCAGCCGCAGGAAGGTGTAGTACTGCGCCACGACCTGTGCGCCGGGCCGGGAGAAGTTGAGCGCGAAGGTCGGCATGTCGCCGCCCAGGTAGTTGACCCGGAAGACGAGTTCCTCCGGGAGCTCGGCCGCCGTCCGCCACAGTGCCCAGCCGACGCCCGGGTAGACCAGCCCGTACTTGTGCCCCGAGGTGTTGATCGACGACACCCGCGGCAACCGGAAGTCCCAGACCAGGTCCTCGTCCAGGAAGGGGGCGACCATCGCGCCGGACGCGCCGTCGACATGGACCGGGATGTCGAGGCCCGTACGCTCCTGGAGCTGGTCGAGGGCCGCGCACAGCTCGGCGATCGGCTCGTAGGACCCGTCGAAGGTGGAGCCGAGGATGCCGACGACCCCGATGGTGTTCTCGTCGCACAGCTCGGCCGCCGCCTGCGGGTCGAGGTGGAACCGGTCGCCCTCCATCGGTACTTGGCGCGGCTCGACCTCCCAGAAGTTGCAGAACTTGTCCCAGCAGACCTGGACGTTCACCCCCATGACGAGGTTGGGGCGGGCTCCGGGGTAGCGGTCCGCGTTCCGCTGCGCCCAGCGCCGCTTCAGCGCCATCCCGGCGAGCATGCACGCCTCGCTCGACCCGGTCGTCGAACAGCCCACAACGGCCGCCGGATCGGGCGCGTTCCACAGATCCGCGAGCATCGCCACGCAGCGCCGCTCCAGCTCGGCGGTGCGCGGGTACTCATCCTTGTCGATCATGTTCTTGTCGCGGCACTCAGCCATCAGCACCGCGGCCTGCGGCTCCATCCAGGTGGTGACGAAGGTGGCGAGATTCAGCCGCGCGTTCCCGTCCAGCATCAGTTCGTCGTGGACGAGCTGGTACGCCGTCGAGGGAGCCAGCGGCCGGTCCGGCAGCCGGTGCTTGGGCGGCGCCTCGGTCATGTCGCCGAGCGGATTCGCCTCCCCGAAGAAGGGGTTGACGGACATCGGTCGCTCGTCGGGCTTCTCGGGTCCTTTGTGGAGCGGCATGGGCTCTCCCATCGAGTTGGCGGGTCGCAGTGTCCTACGGGTTCATCGGGTCAAGGTGTCTACGGGTTCATCGGATCGTTGTGTCGACTGGTTCATCTGGTTCATCGGATCGGAGGGGTCCGTCGGTTCATGATCGGGGCCCGGTTCGCGTCACCGGATCGGGGTCCCGTCGTCGCGCAGCTGCATCTGCGGCCGTCCGGTGACGATCAGCCAGGCCGGGACGGAGGCCGGCGCCGGCAGCGGCAGCACAGCCGGGTCGGCCACCAGCACGGCCGCCGTGAACAGGGTCTCCAACGGTGCGGCGATTGGCTTGGTGAAGCCGCGGAAAGCTGATTCCGGCTCGGGCGTAACCATATGCCGAGCTGATCGCCAACGGCATGACCATCGAGGAGAGATCGGCACCTCGCTCGGCGCCGACTCCCTCTACGGGGGCAGCGAGAGGTCGCAGGACGAGCGCCGCCGCCACACCGACCACCACGGAGGGCACGATCAACGGCAGCACACGCCGCATGGGGGTCACCGAGGGTGAATCGGCGCTCACGCCCACACCTTAAGCGGGCAAAAGCTGCACAACATCCCAGGGAAGTCGCTCCGGCACCCCGGGGAAGTCGCTCTGGCACCCCGCGATTTCCGGCTTGCACCTCACGTCGCGTGAGGGCCCATGGTGGGACGCGTACCGAGGAAGGAGCGGAAGTGGGTTACTCAGTGGGCCAGGTCGCCGGTTTCGCCGGGATCACGGTGCGCACCCTGCACCACTACGACGAGATCGGCCTGCTCGCGCCGAGCGAGCGCAGCCACGCGGGGCACCGGCGCTACAGCGACGCCGACCTCGACCGGCTGCAGCAGATCCTGTTCTACCGGGAACTCGGCTTCCCGCTCGACGAGGTCGCCGCCCTGCTCGACGACCCGGAGGCGGACCCGCGCGCGCATCTGCGCCGCCGGCACGAGCTGCTGACCGCCCGGATCGAGAAGCTGCAGAAGATGGCAGCGGCCGTGGAGCACGCAATGGAGGCACGCACGATGGGCATCAACCTCACGCCCGAGGAGAAGTTCGAGGTCTTCGGGGACGACGGCCCGGAGAAGTACAACGAGGAGGCCGAGCAACGCTGGGGCGGCACCTGGACGTACGAGCAGTCCCAGAAGCGGGTCGCCCGCTACACCAAGGACGACTGGCTGCGAATCAAGGAGGAGACCACCGCCTGGAGCGAGCGGTACGGCGCACTCGTGGCGCAGGGCGTACCCGCCACCGACGAGCGGGCGATGGACCTCGCCGAGCAGCACCGGCAGCACATCACCAAGTGGTACTTCGACTGCCCGTACAAGATCCACGAGGGGCTCGGCGAGATGTACGTGTCCGATGAGCGCTTCAAAGCGTTCTACGAGGCCGTCGGGCCCGGCGTCGCCGAGCATCTCAGGGACGCGATCGCGGCGAACGCCGCCCGGCACTCCCAGGGAGCCTGACGTAAGGGGCGTCCGCCGACTGCGGGCGCCCCTTACCGGCATGCGCCCCCTACAGGCATGCGCTGTTCCGCGGACCTGTGTGCGCTACTCCTTCGCCAGGACCACCGCGGTGCCGTAGGCGCACACCTCCGTGCCCACGTCCGCGGCCTCCGTCACGTCGAAGCGGAACATCAGGACACCGTTGGCGCCCCGCACGCGTGCCTGCTCGACGAGCCGTTCCATGGCCGGCTGGGGTCCCTGGCCGCCTCCGTACTCTTCGATGCCCATGACTCACAGCTTTGTCCCAGTGAGCACACAGTGCATCCTGGAAGTACTGGTGGAACCTGGCACGGACACAATGCGTTGATAGCTTTGGTCGGCCGTAGTGCCTGCCGTACTGCAGTGCTGCCGTACCAGGACCGCCGTACTCTTCCTTCACCACTCAGGAGCCCGGAACCGTGACGACGCTTGCCCTTGGTCCAAGCTGGCTGGATCCGAACACGCTCCTGGACAACTTCGGCATCTGGGGCCTGCTGCTGGTCGTCTTCGCCGAGTCCGGCCTGCTCATCGGCTTCTTCCTGCCGGGTGACTCGCTGCTGTTCACCTGCGGTCTGCTGATCACGTCGAACCAGCTGGACTTCCCGCTGTGGGCGGCCGTCGCCCTGATCTGCGTCGCCGCGGTCCTCGGCGACCAGGCGGGTTACCTCTTCGGCAAGAAGGTCGGTCCCTCGCTCTTCAGCCGCCCCGACTCCCGCCTCTTCAAGCAGGAGAACGTGGTCAAGGCCCAGGAGTTCTTCGAGAAGTACGGGCCCAAGTCCCTGGTCCTGGCCCGCTTCGTGCCGATCGTGCGCACGTTCACGCCGATCATCGCCGGCGTCAGCGGCATGAAGTACCGCTCCTTCATCACCTTCAACGTCATCGGTGGTGTCATGTGGGGCGCGGGCGTCACGCTGCTCGGCTCCTGGCTCGGAAAGATCGACTTCGTCAAGAACAACATCGAGGCGATCCTGATCCTGATCGTCCTCGTCTCGGTGGTCCCGATCGCCATCGAGTTCCTGCGGGCCCGCTCCAAGGCCAAGAAGAACCCGCCGGTGCCGGACGCCCTCCAGAGCCCGGCCCAGTACCAACAGCAGCCCCCGGCCCCCGTCATGGACGACGCGACGCGTCCGCTGCGCCTGCACCCGGCTCAGCAGGGCCAGGACCAGAACCAGTACCAGTACCAGCAGCAGGGGCAGTACCAGCAGGGCCAGTACCAGGAGGGCCAGTACCAGCAGCAGCCGTACGGCAACCAGGACCAGGGCTACTACCAGGGCTACGACCAGAATTACGACCAGAATTACGACCAGAACTACGACCAGAACTACGACCAGGGCCAGGCCTACCCTCCCCAGCAGTACCCGCAGGGCTACCCGCAACAGCAGCCCCAGCAGCCCCAGCAGCCGTACGGCAACCAAGACCAGGCCTACCCGCCCCAGCAACACCCGTACGGCAACTGAGCGCCCCGTAGGGGGGCGCGAGGCACGGCTCGGCCAGCCACGAACGACCCGCGGTCGCCGTCCCACAGAAGGCACCGAGCAGAAGGCACCGAGCTCCTGGGCACCCGGCGCTCAGAAACCTCGCGTCCGCTTCGCGGCCCGCCGCCCCCCGGCGGAGCCCCCCGGCACCCGCAGGAACAGCCGAGAGATCTCCGACCCCAGGTTCACACCGATGGCGATGGCCATGGCGAGCGCGGCGGCCTTGGAGAGCGACACCAGTCCCTTGTCGACCTCGTTCTGGGCGATCGACAGCAGCCCGAAATAGGTGGCCGACCCCGGCAGCAGGGGCCCGATCGCAGCCGTCGTGTACGGCAGCGCGGAAGCGAACCGGTACCGGGACAGCAGCTGCCCGAAGAGGCCCACCAGGCCCGCCGCGACGGCCGTGGAGGCGACCGGTGAGATGCCGCCCGGGTAGTGCATCGCCCCGTACACCGACCAGGCGACGCCTCCGTTGAGGGTCACCGCGAGCACGGTGGATCGTTCCTGCTGGAGCAGGACCGCGAAGGTCAGTGACAGCAGCATGGCGGCGGCGATCTGCACCAGGGGCCGCTCGGAGATGCTCAGCGCCTGGTCCGGATTGAGCGCGGCGCCGAACTTCACGCCGAAATAGAGCACCACGAGGACGCCGACGACGATGCCCACGAAGAGGTACATGACCTCCAGCAGCCGCGCGGACGCGGTGATGTAGAAGCCGGTGAGCCCGTCCTGCACGCCCGCGACGAGCGCCCGCCCGGGCAGCAGCGCGAACAGCCCACCGGTGATCACGGCGGAGGACTTCACATCGACGTTCGCGAGCTGGAGCGCGACACCTATCGCGGCCGGCGGCATCGCGGCCACCGTGAACTGGTAGAACTCCGGCAGCCCGCGCCCCGCGCACAGCCACGCCAGCCGGTCGCCCAGCATCGCGCCGAGCGCAGCGGCGACGAAGACGATCGCGTCACCGCCGACGAGCACCGAGGCCGCGCCCGCGAGCAGCCCGCTGGAGGCGGTGAGCACCCAACCGGGATACGGGTGCCGGTTGCGCCGCATCTCGGCGAGGCGCCGGTAGGCCTCCTCCAGGGAGATCGCGGTCTCGGGGTCGCTCAGGTCGTCGACGAGCCGGTAGACGGCGGCGAGGCGCGTGTAGTCGGTGCCCCGGCGGCGTACGGTCCGCGAGGCCGTCACGGGATCGTCCACCAGGGACGGTTGGTGCGAGATCGACAGCAGGGTGAAGGTGACGTTCGGCTCGCAGCGGTCCAGGCCGTAGGAGCGGCAGACGGCGAACATCGCCGTCTCCACGTCCTCGGCGCCCTCACCGCCCGCGAGCAGCAGCTCGCCGATGCGCAGTGTCAGGTCGAGCACGCGCGGGACCGCGGGCCCCGCCTCGTCCTCCTTGTGGACGGGTTCGGGCGCCGGACGCTCGGCCACCGGCATCCGCAGCATCGTGCGCATCCGGTCCTGCCAGGGCACGTCCTTGGTCAGACTGACCGCGGGGATGCCGGTCGCCGGGGTGAAGGCCGCCGTGGCGTGCTTCGCGCCGTAGGCGCGCGGGGCGCTGAACGCCGAACCCTCGGACTCGGCGCCGCCCGTCGGCTCGGGCGGCACGAGCCCCTCGGGGAGCGCGAACTCCGACGTCGTCCCCGATTCGTCCTCGGCCGCCGGTGCCACGCCGTCCGGCTGCGCGAAGGCACTCCGCGCCTCGTCCGACTGCGGTTTGCGGTCCTCCGCCTCCGTCACCCACTACTCCCGCTGTTGCAGACCGTGCACCTCCCGTAGGCCCCAGTATGCGCACTGATACGCGAACGGGCCGCGCCACCCCAGGAGGGGTCACGCGGCCCGTGAGGCTCAGGAGGGATCAGTGACCGCCCTGCTCCTTCAAGCGCTTGTAGGAACGCTCGATCTCGGCCTCGGCCTCCGCGCGGCCGACCCAGTTGGCACCCTCGACGGACTTGCCGGGCTCCAGGTCCTTGTAGACCTCGAAGAAGTGCTGGATCTCCAGGCGGTCGAACTCCGACACGTGGTGGATGTCCCGCAGGTGCTCCACGCGCGGGTCGTGCGCCGGGACGCACAGCAGCTTGTCGTCGCCGCCGGCCTCGTCCGTCATACGGAACATGCCGATCGTGCGGCACTGGATGAGACAGCCGGGGAAGGTCGGCTCGTCCAGGATGACCAGCGCGTCCAGCGGGTCGCCGTCCTCGCCGAGGGTGTTCTCGACGAAGCCGTAGTCGGCCGGGTAGCTGGTCGAGGTGAAGAGTCGACGGTCCAAGCGGATCCGACCGGTCTCGTGGTCCACCTCGTACTTGTTCCGCGAACCCTTCGGAATCTCGATCGTGACGTCGAACTCCACCGGTGGCTCCTCCATGATCAGCACATAGTTCTGGTGGTTAAGTGTCCCTCACGCCGGTGTGTGATCGCGAAAGGGGCTGGTGGTCGTGCCAGAGCTGAGGGCTTGGCGGGCCGCGAGACCGCATGTGGTGCGGATCAAGCGGACCGTGCAGCCGCATGTGGCGCGGGTCGCGCGGTCCGTGCAGCCGCGTGTGGCGCGGGCTGCGCGGTCCGTGCGGCCGCAGGTGGTGCGGGTTGCTCAAGCGGTGCGGCCGCGTTCCGGGAAGTTCACGACCCCCCAGCTCGCCGCCGTCGCCGCCACCGCGGGCCTGGCGCTCGCGGCCGGGGCGGTGGCCGTCGCCGGGCCCTGGGACTCCTCCGGTCAGCGTACGGCGGAGCGCGACTGGGCCGCATCGCGAGAAGGGGAGGGTGGCGCAGATCACGGACGTAATTCCGATACGTCTGCTACGTCCCCCACATCGCCGAAGCCCGCGCCCAGCGCCGCGTCCGTCCTGACCGGCCTCGGCGGCTCCGCGGTCTCCGCCGCGCTGCCCGCACCCGCCGAGAAGGCCCTCACAAGCACCCTGGACCGGCTCCTGGGCGACTCCGCGCTCGGCGGGCGGCGCACGGCCGTGGTCGTCGACGTGGCGACCGGCAAGCGGCTGTACGGCAAGGGCGCCGACGACGCGCAGACCCCGGCCTCCACGACGAAGATCGCCACCGCCGTCGCCGCGCTCTCCGCCGTGGGCGCCGACCATCGCATCGAGACCCGTGCGGTCCTGGAGCCCGGCACCAAGGAGGTCGTGCTCGTCGGCGGCGGCGACCCGACCCTGACCGCCCGCAAGGAGGCCGGCGGCACCTCCCGCTCGAACGAAGCCGGGAGCGGGGGAGGGTGGGCGAGCCTGCGCACCCTGGCCGACGAGACGGCGACCGCCCTGAAGGCCCGTCATCTGGACCGGGTGACGCTCTCGTACGACACCTCGCTCTACGCCGGTGCCACCCTGCACCCCATCGGCGCCAACCCCAACCTCGCGCCGGTCAGCGCACTGATGGCCGACGAGGCCCGCACCGACGACTCGACCAGCGGCCCGGTCGCGCGCACCACGGACCCGGCGGCGGACGCGGCCGGGAAGTTCGCGGACCTGCTGCACGCCAAGGGCATCAAGACGACCTCCCCCGGCCCCTCGAAGGCCACGAACCGCGCGCAGTCCCTCGCCTCGGTCTCCTCGCCGCCCCTGTCCGCCCTCATCGAGCGGATGCTGACGAACAGCGACAACGACATCGCGGAAGCCATGGCCCGTCAGGTCGCCCTCGCCACGGGCGGGCCGGCCAGCTTCGAGGGCGGTGCGAAGGCGATCGACGGGCAGCTGAGGAAGCTCGGACTCCCGCTGTCCGGCGCGCACTTCACGGACGGCAGCGGTCTGAACCGCGCCGACAAGCTGACGGCGGACCTGCTCACCGCCCTCCTGGTGAAGGCCGGCGACCCCTCCCACCCCGAACTCCGGCCGATCCTGACCGGCCTCCCGGTCGCGGGCTTCACGGGCACCCTCAGCGACCGCTACGCCGACGACGCCTCCGGCACCGGCGTCGTACGCGCCAAGACCGGCACGTTGACAGGCGTGAACACCCTGGCGGGCACGGTGGTCGACACCGACGGCCGCCTTCTGGCCTTCGCCTTCCTGGCCTCCGGCACGACGGACCCGGCAGCGGCCCAGTCGGCCCTGGACCGCACGGCCTCGACACTGGCGAGCTGCGGCTGCCGGTAGCTACCGCCCGTACCACGAGCCCCGTGGGCCCGGAACCGGGGGCGCATCGGGGGCCGTACCTCTCACCGCACCGCGACCCCCTCACGTACGGTTGACGCATGACGAGCATCGGTGGTGCCGAGATGGTCGACTGGAATCTCGCGGTGGCGACCGCGACACGGCTCGTGCGGCCTGGCCCCGAGGTGAGCCGCGACGAGGCCAGGGAGGTTGTCGCGGAGCTGCGCCGGCATGCGAAAGCCTCGGAGGAACACGTCCGGGGCTTCACTCGTATGGGCACGGAGGACACCCACGACACCCCCGTACTCGTGGTCGACCGCCCGGGCTGGGTCCGGGCCAACGTCGCCGGGTTCCGGGAGCTCCTGAAGCCCCTGCTGGACAAGATGCAGGAGCGGCGGGGGAGCAGCCCGGGCGGAGCCGTCCTCGGCGCCGTCGGCGGCAAGGTCACCGGCGTCGAGCTGGGCATGTTGCTGTCGTTCCTGTCGTCGCGGGTCCTCGGGCAGTACGAGACCTTCGCCCCGGCGACCCGGGAACTCCCGGCGGGCGGCACCCCTGATTCACCGAGTGGCGGCGGACGGCTCCTGCTCGTCGCGCCGAACATCGTCCACGTGGAGCGCGAACTCGACGTGGAGCCCCACGACTTCCGCCTGTGGGTGTGTCTGCACGAGGAGACGCACCGCACCCAGTTCACGGCCGTGCCCTGGCTGCGCGACCACCTGGAGGGCGAAATCCAGTCTTTCTTGGGCGAGACCGAGGTCGACCCCATGACGGTCCTGGAGCGCATCAGAGAGGCCGCCCAGTCGCTCGCGGGCGGCCGGCCCGAGGGCGAGGAGGACGACGGAGGCCGCTCACTGGTCGAGATCGTACAGACGCCGGCCCAGCGGGAGATCCTCAGCCGCCTCACCGCCGTGATGTCCCTCCTGGAGGGACACGCCGACTTCGTGATGGACGGCGTGGGTCCTGATGTGGTCCCGTCCGTGGGCGAGATCCGTGAGAAATTCCAGCAGCGCCGGGCCAAGGGTGCCTCGCGCCTGGACCTCGCCCTGCGCAAGCTGCTCGGTTTGGACGCCAAACTGAGGCAGTACAGGGACGGCGAACGGTTCGTGCGCGCGGTCGTCGACCAGGTCGGCATGGACGGGTTCAACCGTGTGTGGACTTCCCCGAACACTCTCCCGACCAAGACGGAGATCGCCAAACCGGCGGACTGGGTCGCGCGGGTGCATCGCAAGGCAGAGTCGTGAACCCTACGGCAAGGTCGTGAAACGAATCCGGCCGACGGCAGGTGAACGCCCCTCCAATCACCCGTCCGAGGGACCGTGAGCGATGGGTAGGCGTGCAATGCTCGGGGAACGGCCTGTTTCTGTCACCATCTACACACTCTGAGTGACCGAACCTCGGGCTCACCCCCCGAAAACTTCATGAAGGGAACCGGACATGGGTCCCCATCCTGCGGTCGCGGCGATACGCCTGGCGGTCCGCCGCGTACTCCACGACATCCTCACCGACCACACACCTCCCCCAGGCGAGTCCTCCCCGCTCGTCCTCGTCGCCTGCTCCGGCGGCGCCGACTCCATGGCGCTCGCCTCCGCCCTCGCCTTCGAAGCCCCCAAACTCGGCATCCGCGCCGGTGGCATCACCGTGGACCACGGTCTGCAGCCTGGCTCCGATCTGCGCGCCGACGACGTCGTCGGACGCCTCGTCGAGCTGGGCATGACGCCCGTCGAGTCGCTCGCCGTCACCGTCGGCCGCGGCGGCGGCCCCGAGGCCGCCGCCCGCGACGCCCGGTATGCCGCCCTGGACGCCGCCGCCGAGCGCCACGGCGCCGCCGCCGTCCTGCTCGGCCACACCCGCGACGACCAAGCCGAGACGGTTCTGCTGGGCCTCGCCCGCGGCTCCGGCATCCGCTCCCTGTCCGGAATGGCCGCGGTCTCGGGGGCCGGCGGCCGTTACCGACGCCCGTTCCTGCACCTGGACCGGCAGACCGCCCGCAGGGCCTGCATGGCCCAGTCGCTGCACGTCTGGGACGACCCGCACAACGCCGACCCGGCCTACACCCGCTCCCGGCTGCGCCACGAAGGTCTGCCCGCCCTGGAGAAGGCGCTCGGCAAGGGCGTCGTCGAGGCCCTCGCACGGACGGCCCAGCTCTCCCGCGACGACGCCGACGCCCTCGACGCCTGGGCCCGCCAGGCCGAGGCCTCCGTACGCGACACGGCGGGCCTCCTGGAGTGCGCGAAGCTCTACGTCCTGCCGCCCGCCGTACGCCGCCGCATCCTGCGCCGCGCCGCCATCGAGGCGGGCGCCCCGGCCGGTTCGCTGTTCGCCCGCCACATCGAGGAAATCGACCGGCTGATCACCGGCTGGCGCGGTCAGGGAGCCATCAATCTCCCGGGCAAAGTCGTCGCCCAGCGCCAGGGTGGCAGACTGGTGATTCGGCAAGGCTGAAACCGGACCCTCCACCGGGACCGCTCGCGCGGCTCTCCGGGACCCCTCACTCGGGTCGCGGGCGGTCCGGGTGGCCGCGCGAGTGAGCCGAAGGGGTGCGTCGCTGTCGAAAGGGAGAACGCGCGGAGGTCGTGAGGAACGAGCGACCGAGCACGGTCGACCGTCGACAGCGACATCAGAACCCCGTAGGTGAACGGGCCCAAAAAAAGTGGGACGGACGACCGAAAGTGATGCGGGTGGACGCGAAAGACATGGGCACCGACCTCAAGTCGGTGCTCATCACCAAGGAAGAGATCGACGCCAAGCTGGCTGAGCTGGCCGCGAAGATCGACGCGGAGTACGCGGGCAAGGACCTGCTGATCGTCGGTGTCCTCAAGGGCGCCGTCATGGTCATGGCGGACCTCGCGCGTGCGCTGTCCACCCCCGTCACCATGGACTGGATGGCGGTGTCGTCGTACGGCGCGGGCACCCAGTCCTCGGGTGTGGTGCGGATCCTCAAGGACCTCGACACCGACATCAAGGGCAAGCACGTCCTCATCGTCGAGGACATCATCGACTCCGGGCTGACCCTGTCCTGGCTGATCTCCAACCTCGGCTCCCGCGAGCCGGCCTCCCTCAAGGTGTGCACGCTGCTGCGCAAGCCGGAGGCGGCCAAGGTCGCGATCGACGTGGAGTGGGTCGGCTTCGACATCCCGAACGAGTTCGTGATCGGGTACGGCCTCGACTACGCCGAGAAGTACCGCAACCTCCCGTTCGTCGGTACGCTCGCGCCTCACGTCTACGGCGGCTGAACCTCCGGGTCCCAGTCCTCGTAAGAGGATCGGGAACCCCAGCGGGTTTCGCGCCGTTGGAGCATGCGTGGGCGGGATTACCAGTCGTCCCCTGCGGCTGCGGGTGACAATGCTGGGGTACCGTCCGAAGAACAGTCTTTATAAGTCTTTATCAAACTCACTATGGCAGGAGGGACGGGGCGACACCGCTCCGTATGGATGGACGTGAAGCGATACTTCCGTGGGCCGGTCATGTGGATCGTGCTGGCCGTCCTTGCCGTGGTCGTGTTGATGCAGGTCGTCGGCTCGTCCGGCGGCTACAAGACAGTGGACACCGGCCAGGTCGTCCAGGCGATCAATGACAACAAGGTCCAAGAGGCCAAGCTGACCACCGGTGACGAGCAGGTCATCAAGGTCCAGCTCAAGGACGGCCAGAAGGTCTCCGGCAGCTCCAAGATCCAGGCGAGCTACATCGGTGACCAGGGCGTCAACCTCGCCAACACACTCCAGGACAAGTTCCAGAACAAGCAGATTCCGGACGGCTACACGGTCTCGCCGTCCAAGCAGAACGCGTTCCTCGGCATCCTGCTGTCTCTGCTTCCCTTCGTCCTCATCGTCGTCGTCTTCCTGTTCCTGATGAATCAGATGCAGGGTGGCGGCTCCCGGGTCATGAACTTCGGGAAGTCCAAGGCGAAGCTCATCACCAAGGACACCCCGAAGACGACGTTCTCGGACGTCGCGGGCTCGGACGAGGCGGTCGAGGAGCTCCAGGAGATCAAGGAGTTCCTCCAGGAGCCGGCGAAGTTCCAGGCCGTCGGGGCGAAGATCCCCAAGGGCGTGCTCCTGTACGGGCCTCCTGGTACCGGTAAGACGCTGCTCGCGCGCGCCGTCGCGGGCGAGGCAGGCGTCCCCTTCTACTCGATCTCGGGTTCCGACTTCGTCGAGATGTTCGTCGGTGTCGGTGCCTCCCGAGTCCGTGACCTCTTCGAGCAGGCCAAGGCGAACGCTCCGGCGATCGTCTTCGTCGACGAGATCGACGCGGTCGGCCGCCACCGCGGCGCCGGCCTCGGCGGTGGTCACGACGAGCGCGAGCAGACGCTGAACCAGCTGCTCGTCGAGATGGACGGCTTCGACGTGAAGGGCGGCGTGATCCTCATCGCCGCCACGAACCGGCCCGACATCCTCGACCCGGCGCTGCTGCGTCCCGGCCGCTTCGACCGCCAGATCGCGGTCGACCGCCCGGACATGCAGGGCCGTCTGGAGATCCTCAAGGTTCACCAGAAGGGCAAGCCGGTCGCGCAGGACGTCGACCTCTCGGCCGTCGCCCGCCGCACCCCCGGCTTCACGGGTGCCGATCTCGCCAACGTGCTGAACGAGGCCGCGCTTCTGACGGCCCGCAGCGACATGAAGCTGATCGACAACTCCATGCTGGACGAGGCGATCGACCGCGTGGTCGCGGGCCCGCAGAAGCGGACCCGGATCATGTCGGACAAGGAGAAGAAGATCACCGCGTACCACGAGGGCGGCCACGCCCTGGTCGCGGCGGCGTCTCCGAACTCCGACCCGGTCCACAAGATCACGATCCTGTCGCGCGGCCGTGCCCTCGGCTACACGATGGTCCTGCCGGACGAGGACAAGTACTCCACGACGCGCAACGAGATGCTGGACCAGCTGGCCTACATGCTGGGCGGCCGCGCGGCCGAGGAGCTCGTCTTCCACGACCCGACCACAGGCGCTGCGAACGACATCGAGAAGGCCACCGCAACGGCCCGCGCGATGGTCACGCAGTACGGCATGACCGAGCGTCTCGGCGCGATCAAGTTCGGCGGCGACAACACCGAGCCGTTCCTCGGCCGGGAGATGTCGCACCCGCGCGACTACTCGGAAGAGGTCGCCGCGCTCGTCGACGAAGAGGTCAAGAAGCTCATCGAGAACGCGCATAACGAGGCCTGGGAGATCCTGGTCGAGAACCGCGACGTCCTCGACGCGCTGGTGCTCCAGCTGCTGGAGAAGGAGACGCTGAGCAAGGAGCAGATCGCCGAGGTCTTCGCTCCGATCGTCAAGCGCCCGGCCCGCCCCGCGTGGACCGGCTCCTCCCGGCGTACCCCGTCCACCCGCCCGCCGGTGCTCTCCCCCAAGGAGCTGTCGCTGACGAACGGGGCGAACGGATCGACGCCGGCCATCGCCAATGTGACGGAGTCCGTCCCGGCGAAGGATCTGGCTCCGGAGGACCGCCCCGAGAGCTGACCAGGCTCTCCCGGTGGCCTCACCAGGCCCGGAATGGATGCCGCGCCCCCCAGGTTCTAGCCTGGGGGGCGCGGCATTTTCGCACGACCACACGTTTTGGACGCGTCGACCAGCACGCGCAAGATCCACAGGAACGAGGACCAGATGACCGACCCCGTGACGCTGGACGGCGAAGGCGTGATCGGCGAGTTCGACGAGAAGCGAGCCGAGAACGCCGTACGAGAGCTCCTCATCGCAGTCGGCGAGGACCCGGACCGCGAGGGCCTGCGCGAGACGCCCGGGCGGGTGGCCCGGGCGTACAAGGAGCTTTTCGCCGGGCTGAGGCAGGCTCCGGAGGACGTGCTGACGACGACGTTCGACCTCGGGCACGACGAGATGGTCCTGGTAAAGGACATCGAAATCGTATCTTTGTGTGAACATCATCTCCTGCCGTTCCATGGTGTGGCTCACGTCGGGTACATCCCGGCCGACACTGGCAAGATCACTGGCTTGTCGAAGTTGGCACGCCTTGTCGAGGTGTTCGCCCGGCGGCCGCAGGTGCAGGAGCGACTCACCACTCAGATTGCCGACTCACTCATGCGGATCCTTGAGGCGCGTGGCGCGATCGTCGTCATTGAGGCTGAGCACATGTGCATGTCCGTCCGTGGCATTCGCAAGCCAGGTGCCAAGACCACGACGTCCGCGGTGCGCGGCCAGCTTCGGGACGCTACGACCCGGGCTGAGGCAATGAGCCTGATACTGGCGCGCTGACCTGATTGTCAGTGGTGCCCGATACGGTCTCCGATCGGTGGAGTCGATCGCTGATCAAGGGGGATCGCGATGGGGTACGGGTTGCCCAGCAAGCAGACGGTGAATGCGGTCGGTGGGCGCAGGCAGGCGCGCAACGTTCAGGCGGGCTGCCGCCTCTGGACGTTGGAGGGAGAGCGCACGGTCCAGACGGCGGTCACGGAAGTGGTGACCGTCAAGGTCCGCGAGGTCGTCGAAGTCGTGACCGATCATGTGACGTTCACCGCCGCGCCGGATCAGATGCTGGGCACGCCCGATGGCTGGGTCCACGCGTGCCGTTTCTTGCGGAACTCGCCCAGATCGTCGGCGCCAGATTCACGCCCCGCACTGATGGCAAGGCCTCGAAGCTCCTCGTGGCCGACAGTTGGCCGTCACGAGGAACGTTCAAGCCCGAGCAGCACTCCCTTCAGCTGAGGGAGGCGGCCTAGTCCCAGGTCCATCAGGTGCGGCGGCGCATCGCCAAGGACAAGCCGTTCACCCTCTACAGCTACCGCCTCGACCCGCACCCCGGTGTCCTGGTCAACGGCCACCTCGCCCGGCAGCTTTGGTGACCCCTACGCGACCGGAGCCGCGCCGCCGTGTTCGTTGTCGTCGTCCTCCGGGAGCTTGCAGACGCGCTCCAGGAAGAAGGCGGCCGCTATCACGGCGATGCCGGCCAGGACCGAGAAGCCGGCGTAGATGGCCTGGTCGCGGCGGGCGGGGATGTCCAGGGACTCGAGCAGGAACGCGCCCGTGCCGCCGTACATGCCCGCCACCAGGGCGGCGACCAGGGCGCTCGCCTGGCCGAAGACGACCGCGCGGGCCGCCATCAGGGGGTCGACGCCCTTGGCGCCGGGGCGGCGCTCGCGCTGGGCCTTGAGGCGGGCGCGCAGGGAGAGCGCCGTGGAGAGCAGGACGACGGCGATCAGGGCCAGCACGATGGGGGCGGCCAGCGGGACCCGCGGGAGGGTCCCCACCGCGCTCCACAGGCGCGCGCCCGCCCAGGACAGCACACCGGCCACGACGAACACGGCTGCCAGCGTCCTGATGCGCAGCTGTTTCACGTTGTTGTCCCTTTGCCCCTCTTGTAAGCCCGCCTCTGGTCGTCCTGACCTTAACGACTACTCGGGCAGCCGGAGTTCCAGGTCGGGCCGGGGCACGACACCTTCCCGGGTGATGGCGGTGAGCAGGTGGGCGACGGGGCCGCGGCCGGGCAGCTGTGCCTCGGGCTCGACGTCGTGCCAGGGGGCGAGGACGAAGGCCCGCTCGTGGGCGTGCGGGTGAGGGAGGGTCAGGACCGGGTCGTCGGAGACGACATCGGCGTACGCCACGACGTCCACGTCGATCGTGCGTGGGCCCCAGCGCTCGTCCCGTACGCGGTGGAAGGCCTCCTCGATCGCGTGCGCCCGCTCCAGGAGCGAGGACGGGGGGAGGGTGGTCTTGAGGACCACGACCGCGTTGAAGTAGGTCGGCTGGCTGCCCGGTTCGACGCCCCAGGGCTCCGTCTCGTAGACGGGGGAGACCGCCTTGACGCGGAGGCCCGGGGTGTCCTCCAGGGCGTCGATGGCGCCTTGGAGGGTCTCCAGACGGTTGCCCAGGTTCGAGCCGAGGGAGAGCACCGCCCGCTTCGGGTTCTGCAGGGTCGTGTCGGCGGCGTCCACCCGCTCGACCACGGAGGCGGGCACCGGCTGTACGGTCGGGTCGCTCTGACCCTCGGTGAAGTAGGCGGTCATACTCGGCTCCGGGTGATCGTGACGGTCACGTCGTCGAAGGGGACTGTGATCGGCGCGTCCGGTTTGTGGACGCAGACCTCGACCTCCTGGACCCCGTCGTGCTTCAGGCATGTCTGGGCGATGCGCTCGGCGAGCGTCTCGATGAGGTCGACGGGCTCGCCCTCGACGACGGCCACGACCTCCTCCGCCACGATGCCGTAGTGCACGGTCTTCGACAGGTCGTCTTCGGCCGCGGCCGGTCGGGTGTCCAGGCCCAGCTTCAGGTCCACGATGAAGGTCTGGCCCTCTTCGCGTTCCTTCTGGAAGACACCGTGGTGCCCGCGGGCCTTGAGGCCGCGCAGCGCGACACGATCCACGCGAATCACTCCTGCAATCGTCGGGTAGCGGCCGGTGCCCACCGAGTGCGGTCGGCACACCGGCCTCAAACGAATCTACCTGCGGGCACTGACAGAGCTCGCCCACGGGGACACGCGCCCGCATGACGGTCGCGAGGCTTCATCGGGCGTTTCCCCTGGGGAACACGGCGGCTCACGGGTTGGTAGCCGCCCATACCCAGTGGTTCGTGATTCCAACCACTTCTTGGTTCCTGTGGGCAGCCCACCCACCCGACCGGGGGTGTCCTCGCCTCGACCAGGGGTGTTCCTCGGCTCAGCCGGGGGTGTCCTCGTCGTCCTCCTCGCCCGACTCGGCGAGTACGGGCGAGGCGTGGTGCGACCAGAGCTTCCAGCCGTCAGCTGTGCGACGGAACACGTTCGTGGCGACGACCAGCTGGCCGACGAGCGGGCCGAGCTCATCGCTGTCGTCGGGCGAGGGGCCGCCGCTGAGGATGTTCTCGGTGCAGGTCACCAGCGCCGTGTCCCCGGTCACGGAGACGTGCACGTCGGTGAGGAAGAACTGGATGTACTCGGTGTTCGCCATGATCAGCGCGTACGAGCGCAGCACCTCGCCGCGGCCGGTGAGGACCGGCCAGCCGGGGTGGACGCAGGAGATCACCGCGTCCTCGCCCTCGATGTCGTCGTCGGCTGTGTCCAGCGGAGCCAGCCACAGTGACGACAGCTCCTCGAAGTCGCCCCGCTCCAGCGCCTCGTAGAAGGCGGTGTTGGCGAGTTCGACCTGCTCGATGTCGGTGCGGGGTGCGCTCACTGGGCTCCCTCGACGGCCCGGGCGACGCGTACGGCGTCGGCGGTGGCCCGTACCTCGTGGACACGGACCGCCCACGCGCCCTGGTGGGCGGCGAGCGCGGAGACGGCGGCGGTGGCGGCGTCCCGTTCGCGCGCGGGCGGCGGGGCACCTTCCGGGCCCGCCAGGACGCGGCCGAGGAACCGCTTGCGGGAGGCGGCGACCAGGAGGGGGTGGCCCAGTTCGCGCAGACGGTCGAGGTGGGCGAGGAGCGTCAGGTCGTGTTCGGAGTCCTTGGAGAAGCCCAGGCCCGGGTCGACGACGATGCGGTCGGGGGCGATGCCGCCCGCCAGAACGGCCTGCACGCGTGCGTGCAGCTCGTCGACGACTTCGGAGACGACGTCCTCGTACGTCCCCTTCACGTTGTCGCCCTCCAGGAAGCCGCGCCAGTGCATGACCACGAAGGGGGCGCCGGCCGCGGCGACGGTCGGGATCATCGCGGGGTCGGCGAGGCCGCCGCTGACGTCGTTGACGAGGGCGGCGCCCGCGGCGAGCGACCGCTCGGCGACGGAGGCGCGCATGGTGTCGACGGAGACGGTGACGCCCTCGGAGGCGAGGCCGCGGACGACCGGGATGACCCGCTTGAGCTCCTCCGCCTCGTCGACACGGGTGGCGCCGGGGCGGGTGGATTCGCCGCCCACGTCCACGAGGTCGGCGCCCTCGGCGACCAGGGCCAGGCCGTGCTTGACGGCGGTCGTCGTGTCGAACCAGCGGCCGCCGTCGGAGAAGGAATCGGGAGTTACGTTGACGACCCCCATGACCGCGCAGCGGTCCCAGGTCGGCAGTCCCGCGACGTGGCCGCGGCGGCGCTCGGTGTTCATACGTCCAGCCTAGGCCTCCGGCGGGGGGCGGAATCGTCTGCGGGTTCGCTCCGGCGGGGGTCTTTTGGCCGCTTCGCGGCCTGTTCCGCGCTCCCCCAACCGTCCCGGTCGGCCGAGTAGTCACTCGAAAAGGACAGAAGGTGCGATCTCGCACCTGAAGTGTCTTGAGGCCCGAGCGAGAGCCCCAGGGATGGGGCAGGGGCCCCGCTCGGGCCTGTTCGGGGGGTCTGGATCGGCTACGCCGCCCTGACGCCCCGTTCCGCCACCCCGTGTGCGCACGGGCGCGGTGCCGGGGCGCGGCGGCGCAGCAGGCGCGGGAGGGCCAGGTTCACGAAGCCCTCGGCCTGCATGGCGGCGAAGCCGATGCGCGGGAGGTCGCGGGAGGAGCCGTAGACGACGAAGCGGGGCTCCCAACGGGGCCGGAACTTCGCGTTGAATTTGTACAGGGACTCGATCTGGAACCAGCGGGAGAGGAAGACCAACAGGCCGCGCCAGGCGCGCAGCACGGGTCCCGCACCGATCTTCTCGCCGCGGGCCAGCGCCGAGCGGAACATCGCGAAGTTGAGCGAGATCTGCTTGATGCCGAGGCGGGGGGACGCTTCGAGTGCCGCCACGATGAGGAGCTCGTTCATGCCGGGGTCGGCCGAGCGGTCGCGGCGCATGAGGTCCAGGGAGACACCGTCGGTGCCCCAGGGGACGAAGTGCAGGACGGCCTTCAGGTCGCCGTACGGGCCGAGGTCGTCGTCCGCCTTGTGGGCGGTGGCGACCAGGCAGTCGCCGTCGGAGGGGTCGCCGATGCGGCCGAGCGCCATGGAGAATCCGCGCTCGGTGTCCGTGCCGCGCCACGCCTCCGCCGCACGCCGTATCCGGTCCAGCTCGCCCTCGCTGAGGTCACGGATGCGCCGCACCCGGGTCTCGTAGCCAGCCCGTTCGATACGTTTCACCATCTGGCGCACGTTGCGCATCGCGCGCCCGGCCAGGGAGAAATCCGCGACGTCCACCACCGCCTCGTCGCCCAGTTCCAGGGCGTCGAGGCCGGTTTCGCGGGTCCACACCTCGCCGCCCGTCTCGGAGCAGCCCATGACGGCGGGGGTCCAGGAGTGGGCCTTGGCCTCGTCCATGAAGCGTTCGATGGCGCCGGGCCAGGCCTCGACGTCGCCGATGGGGTCGCCGCTGGCGAGCATCACACCGGAGACGACGCGGTAGGTGACGGCCGCCTTGCCGCTGGGTGAGAAGACGACGGCCTTGTCGCGGCGGAGCGCGAAGTGGCCGAGCGAGTCGCGGCCGCCGTGTTTGTCCAGCAGGGCCCGCAGCCGGGTCTCGTCGTCCTCCGTGAGGCGGGCGGCGGGGTGTTCGGGGCGGAAGGCCAGATAGATCGTCGTGGCGGCGGTCAGCCAGCCGAGCGCGCCGAGGGAGAAGGCGACCGTCCAGGAGGTGGGTCCGGCGTAGTCGACGGGGCCTTCGAAGCCGAACAGGCCGTACAGGACGTGCGTGATGCGGTCGGCCAGGCTCGGGTCGCCGACCATCCGGTCCTGGTGGGCGCTGACGATGACCAGTCCGAGGGCGAGGGAACCGGCGCCCATGAGGACGAAGTTGGCGAGAGCGCGCCAGCGGCTGCGCGGATCGGGCAGGGCGGCGAACTCACTCCGGTGGCGCAGCAGCGGCGCGAGCAGCGCGAGGGAGATGACGACGCCGATGATCGAATGGCGGTACGCGAACTGGGCGACGGCGCCGGCCGGAAGCAGGACCACGGCGGCCCGCCACGCCCGTCGCTTGCGGCGCCGCAGCCCATGAGCGAGCAGCAGTAGGAGCACGCCCGCGCTGAGCGACAGCGCGGCGGCGAACGGGCCGAACGCGCCCGGCAGTACCTCGGCCATGGCGTGCATACGGCTGTGCCGGAAGCGCGGGAAGACGCCTGCGGCAATGTCCAGGACCCCTACGAGTGTGCAGGCCCTGGCGACGAGGGCGGGGACGGCCTCCGGGCGCGGACCACGGAGTATGCGTCGCATCCTGTCCGTTCGGTCTGGAACCTCAGCCGACATTTCCCCATCTATCCTGACAGACATCGCATCCCGTAGTTCTGCGAGAGACCTTGAATCCGGTGCCATTCCGGCATCCGGCGACATTGCGCCCTGTAGGACGGTGTCTTGGGGAGTCAGGTTCACTCCCCATCGGAAAGCCGTTTCAAAAGGCAAGAAAAGTCTGGGGCAAGTCCTCGCGAAAGAGCAGGGCGGCCCTTGACGGAAAGCGCAGGCAGGAACAGCTCATGGGTCTCACGAGCAACAAGGTGCTGGTGCTGGCGGTCCTGTTCGCCGTGCTGCTGTTCGTCGGCACGGTGTGGTGGTGGCCACGGCTGGCGCGGCGAAACTGGCGGGCCGTCAGCGGACGGGTCGGCCTGCTCCTGGTCACGCAGGTGTCGATCTTCGCCTCGATCGGACTGTTCGCCAACCAGGCGTTCGGGTTCTACGCCACATGGGCGGACCTCTTCGGTCAGGAGAGCGGCGTGGGGGTGGTCGTCTTCCACGGCGGTCAAGGCGGCCCCGGCGGCGGCCCCCTCCAAGTGGTCGACACCCTGCCGGTGAACGTGTCCGGCGGCTCCCGACCGCAGATCGGCGGCCAGATCCAGAAGGTCAACATCGTCGGCCGTACGACGCACATCGCCACGTCCGCGTTCGTCTACCTTCCCCCCGAGTACTTCCAGGCGCGCTACCGCACCCGCACCTTCCCCGCCGCCACGATCCTCACCGGCTATCCGGGCACCGCCGCGGCGCTCATCAAGGGTCTGCACTATCCGCAGACGGCCCACGAGATGTCCAAGAACGGCAAGATGCAGCCGATGATCCTGGTCATGATGCGGCCGACCGTCGCGCCCCCGCGGGACACCGAATGCGTGGACGTCCCCGGCGGCCCGCGCACCGAGTCGTTCTTCGCCAAGGACCTCCCCGACGCCGTATCGGCCCACTACAGGGTGGGTAAAAAACCCGGAAGCTGGGGCATCCTCGGCGACTCCACGGGCGGGTACTGCGCGCTGAAGCTGGCCCTGCACCACCCCGAGGTGTACGCCGCCGCGGCGGGCCTGTCGCCCTACTACAAGGCGCCCATCGACCCCACGACGGGCAATCTCTTCCATGGGAACAAGGAACTGCAGAACAGCGCGGACCTGCGCTGGTTCCTGCGGCACAAGCCCGCCCCCGACACGTCGCTGCTGGTCACCAGCAGCAGGGTGGGCGAGCACAACTACAAGGACACGCTGAAGTTCATCAGCCTCGTGCAGTCCAAGCAGCGCACCCGGATCGCGTCGATCATCCTCGACAGCGGCGGCCACAACTTCAATACGTGGCGGCGGGAGATCCCGGCGACGCTGCAGTGGCTCAGCGGGCGGCTGAGCGACAGCTGACCGCCGTCCCCGAATACGTGGCGACCCCCGTGATACGTGGCGACCCTCGTGGAATTCCTCGAATCTCTCGTATCGCTCGAACTCAAGGGAATTGATCAACAAGTCGCCGCCTTGTAGGGCCGGCGGCACCTTGTGGGACAAGGAGTTGCCCTCTGGGGCGGTTGAGGCGGGGGAAAGGCTCCGGGGTGACTGTGTTTTTACCGGGCGGGGCACCAAGATTCGCCTACGCGCGGTAAGTTTCTGGCCATGCCACGTGGACGTCACCGCCATTCCCCACCTCTGCACCGGCTGCTGCCTCCCTCGGCGATCGCAGGCGTCTCGCTCGTCTGCGCCGTGGGGCCCTGGCTGTTCACGGAGCCAGGGGTGCTCCGCACGTTGGCAGCGGCCGCCGCGGTGACCGCGGTCGCGGGCGCCTTCGTCATGCGCCGCTGGGACACGGCGGCGGGCAAGCGCGTCGCGGACCTCACGCGCGCGCGTGCGAGCGACGAGTGGCGCCACGAGGAGCGCGTCGCCGAACTGGAGACCGACCTCGACGAGTCGCGCGAACTGCGCACCAAGCTCGAGCAAAAACTGCGCGCGAAGCGAGCGGAGTTGGCGGGCCTGCGCAACGAACACGCGGCGCTGCTGCGGCGGTATGCCACTGCGGAGACGGAGCGGGCGAGCGCCCTGGAGGGGCGCCGGCTGCTCGAGATTGAGACGGTGGCGCCCGCGCCCGCGCTGCCCGCCGGGCTGACCGGTGCGGCGGAAACCGCAGAGCCCGTGGAGCCCGTGGACGCGGCGGAGCCGGAGGCTCCCGAAGAGGTGACCGCCGAGGAGAACGCCGTCGCCGAGGAGAACGCCGTCGACGAGGAGAACGCCGTCGACGAGGAGGCCGACGAGTCCACGGACGCGCCCGTGTCTCCCGTGGTCTTCTCCCCGGCCGGGTCGTCGCTCTTCCTGCGTGCCAACGCCGCGCTGAGCCGGATCGTGAGCGGCGCCGCGGCGCCCGACGCCGCCGACACGGACGCGGACGCCGATACGGACGCGGACACGGATGTGGACGCGGGGACCGGCGCGGATGCCGATGCCGAAGTCGAAACTGACACCGAAGCCGAAGCCGAAGCCGAAACTGAAGCGGCCTCGGATTCCGAGACCGGCGCCGATGCCGCCGGCTCCGCCGAGGGTGAGCCCGCCAAAGGAGAGCCTTCGACGGACGGCCCCCCGAAGGGCGACGGCCCCCCGAAGGGCGACGGCTCCCTGACCGACGAGCCCTCCACCGAGAAGCCCGCGCAGGCCGTCGCTACCGAGGCGGCACCGTCCACGGATGTCGCCGTGCCCGCACCCGCCGCGTCCGTCGAGGTGGAGCCCGTCGCGGCCCGGCCGGCAAAGCCCTCGAAGCCCGTCCGTCCCGCCGGGCACTTCACCGTGCCGACCGCGGTGGCCGTCGCACCGGCGGCGCCCGTGCGGCGCCCCTCGGTCGAGGGCGGGTTCGACTTCTTCGGTACGCAGAAGGGGACGTCCTCGGCCGCCATGGAGGCCGTGCAGAACGAGGACCTCGCGGACGTGGTCGGCCAGGAGGCGCTCGCCCTGCACAAGGCCGAGGCCGAGTCCGGTTTCAAGCCCGTGGACGAGGGGTCCCGCGGCGTCGGTCAGGTCATCGACCTGACCGCGCACGACGAGACCGAGCAGATCGACCTGGCGGAACTACGCACCGCGGCTTCCTGAAGGCGCCAGTAGAAGGTGCCAGTAGTACGTGGCTTACATACGTGAGGGCAGTGGCTCCGGCCACTGCCCTCACGTCATGTCACGTCATGTCACGTCATGTCACGTCACGCCATTGTCACGCCATCCACCGGTCCGGCCGGGCCTCCCGCCGCCCCGTCCGCGACCGGTCGGCCTGCGCCTGAAGAAGTTCCGCGGCCTCCGAGGCGTCCCGCAGCCGCGCCGTCACCGTCCGGCCGGCCCCCGTGTCCACATGGACGTCGGCGAGGCCCAGGAGGCGTGCCCAGGGCCCTTGGGTGAGCCGTACGCTCTGGACCTTCGCGTGCGGCACGAGCGAGAGATGGCGGCGCAGCAGTCCGTGGCGCGCAGTGAAGACGGCGTCGGTGACGGTGAGCCCGTACCCCCGCCACCACAGTGGTGCGCGCCAGCGGGCCCGGCGCGGCGGCCGGGACAGGGCGGAAGGCACCGTCACCCCGGGCAGCACCCCGGTGATCACCGACTCGGCGACCTCGCGCGGGGCGACCGGCACGAGGACGGAGTTCGACGACCCCGCCACGGCCAGCTCCACGCGCACCCACCCGCGCCGCCGCCACAGCAGCGGTTCGACGATCCGTACGGTCTGTACGCGTCCGGGTGGCACCGTCTCGTGCGTACGGTCGAGGAGGCCGTGGTCGATGCGGAGCCCGTCCGGGGACTCGCCCACCGTCCAGTCGTACTCGCCGACGAAGCGCCCCGCAGTGCGCGCGCCCGCCGCGCCGAGCAGCGGCACCCCGGTCGCGAGGACCGACCACACGCTGTGGGTTCCGAACCACAGCACGGGCGGTACGACGAGCGCGGCGGCCAGCCAGCTCCAGGTGGCGCCGGTGAGGACGAGGGAGACGGCGAGGACGCCCGCCGGGACGTGCAGCAGCTGCCGTACCGGTGCCTCGCCGACCTCGTGGGCCGTCTCGGGGGCGAAACCGGCCGCGCGGGCGAGGAGTTCGGCGCGCAGGGCGCGGGCGTCGTCCTCGCCCAGGAAGGCGAGTTCGTCCTTTTTGTTGGCCCCTATGACGTCGAGTTTGAGCTTGGTGACGCCGGCGACGCGGGCCAGCAACGGCTGGGTGACATCGACGGCCTGCAGCCGGTCGAGCCGGATGTGGGCGGTGCGCCGGAACAGCAGGCCGGTACGGATGCGCAGTTCGGTCTCGGTCACCGCGAAGTGCGTGAACCACCAGCTCAGAAAGCCGTAGAGGGCGGCCACCGGGACGATCACGGCGAGCCCGATGAGCAGCGCGGTCGTGGTGAGCTTGGTGAGCTGCTCCTGCGCCTGGTTGGGGTCGTGCACGGCCCAGCCGGCGACCACGGCGACCGGCGCCCAGGCGCGCCGGAACGGTGTCACGGGGTGCAGCCGCCGCTCGACCAGCGGCTTCTCCTCCCGTATGGCGTCCTCCAGGCCCGGCGTCGGTGTGCTCACAGCCCCGCCGATCGGGCCTCGCCCAGCTCGGTCAGCCGGTCGCGCAGCCGCTCGGCCTCGGCCGGGTCGAGGCCCGGTATGCACGCGTCCGTCGCGGCAGCCGCCGTGTGCAGCTGCACGCTCGCGAGCCCGAAGTGCCGCTCCACGGGTCCTGAGGTCACCTCGACCAGCTGCATCCGCCCGTACGGCACCACGGTCTCCTCGCGGAACAGCACACCCCGGCTGATCAGCAGGTCGTCCGCGCGCTCGGCGTACCGCCAGGAGCGCCAGTTGCGCCCCAGCATCCGCCAGCCCCACAGCAGCAGGGCGAGCGGCAGCAGCGCGAAGGCCGCCCAGACGGCGCCCGCGAATATCGCGAGGAGCAGCCCCAGGACGATGGTCAGCAGTCCCAGCCACACCACCAGCAGCAGTCGGCGCATCCGCAGCAGCCCCGGAGGCAGCCCGGTCCAGACCGGCTCCGACGCCGTGTTTTTCGCGGTGTTTCCCGCGAACTTCGCACTCCCCGTATCCATGCCGCAAGCGTACGTACGACAGACTGTGTCCATGACTCCTACGACGGAGACCATGGTCGGTATCGGCGGCGCCGCGGAGAGCACCGACATGGTGCTCAACATCGGGCCCCAGCACCCGTCCACGCATGGCGTGCTGCGGCTGAAGCTGGTCCTGGACGGCGAGCGGATCCAGCACGCGGAGCCGGTCATCGGCTATATGCACCGCGGCGCGGAGAAGCTCTTCGAGGCGCGCGACTACCGCCAGATCGTCATGCTCGCCAACCGCCACGACTGGCTCTCCGCCTTCTCGAACGAGCTGGGCGTGGTCCTCGCCGTGGAGCGGATGCTCGGCATGGAGGTCCCCGAGCGCGCGGTGTGGATGCGCACGCTGCTCGCGGAGCTCAACCGGGTCTTGAACCACTTGATGTTCCTGGGGTCGTACCCCTTGGAACTGGGCGGGATCACCCCGATCTTCTACGCCTTCACGGAGCGCGAGGAGCTCCAGCACGTCATGGAGGAGATCTCCGGCGGGCGCATGCACTACATGTTCAACCGGGTCGGGGGCCTCAAGGAGGACCTCCCGGCCGGATGGACCACCCGCGCGCGTGACGCCGTCACGGCGCTGCGCTCGCGGATGGGTGTGTACGACGACCTGGTGCTCGGCAACGAGATCTTCCGGGGGCGTACGCGGGGCGTGGGCGCGCTCGCGCCGGAGGCTGTGCACGCCTACGGCGTGAGCGGGCCGATCGCGCGCGCCTCCGGCGTCGACTTCGACCTGCGCCGCGACGAGCCGTACCTCGCCTACAGGGAGCTCCAGGACACCCTGAAGGTGGTCACCCGTCAGGAGGGCGACTGTCTGGCCCGCTTCGAGTGCCTCCTGGAGCAGACGCACAACGCGCTCGACCTCGCCGACGCCTGCCTCGACCGGCTGGCGGACCTCCCGCCCGGGCCGATCAACCAGCGCCTGCCCAAGGTCCTGAAGGCACCCGAGGGCCATACGTACGCCTGGACCGAGAACCCTCTCGGGATCAACGGCTACTACCTGGTCAGCAAGGGCGAGAAGACTCCGTACCGGCTGAAGCTGCGCTCGGCCTCGTACAACAACATCCAGGCGCTCGTGGAGTTGCTGCCCGGCACGCTGGTCGCGGACATGGTGGCGATCCTGGGGTCACTGTTCTTCGTGGTCGGGGACATCGACAAATAGGTCGACAAGCAGGCCGGCGAGCGGGGTGCCCAGTAGGTCGCCCAGCAGGTCTTCAACGGCGGCGTTCGGAATTCCAACCGGCTGGAGCAGCCAGCCGAAGTCGCCCAGAGCGCCGGGCGCGGTGAGTTCGGCGGCCTCCCCGGCGCCCGTGAGGGCGCGCACGTAGGCGGCGGGGTTCGTGGTGGCGAGCGCGAGCGCCGGTCGGGCGCCGCTCACGCCCAGTGCGCGCAGCGCCGCCCGTTGGGTCACCATGCGCCCCCCGGGCAGCGCGCACGCGTCCAGCGCCACATGCGCCGTGATGTCGCACGACCCGTCCGGCACGGGCACCGTCTCCCGGCCCTCACGGAAGCCGGTGAGTGTCCCGAAGGGCGGGCGCGCGGGGGCGAAGTGCGCGTAGTCGACGGCGACGGCCAGCCCGCGGTCGAGGGCGGCCACGGCGGAGGCCCAGGCGGTGTCCCTGGGGAGCCCGATTTCGGCCCGGTCACCCTCGTGGGACAGCGGCCACCACCTCCGCAGCCACTCCGCCTCCGCCCCGCCGACGGGCTCCCCGAGGCGTTCGGCGCCGTCGTGACCTCGTACGAGAACCAGCCGGGGCACGCCCGCCGCGTCCGCCTCCGCCACCTCCACCGGCACGTTGTCCAGCCACTCGTTGGCGAACAGCAGCCCGGTGATGCCCTTCGGGGGCTCGGCGAGCCACTCGATTCGGTGATCGAGACCGGCGGGGCGGTCGGCGCGCTCGACGGCGTACCCGCGCGCGCGGGAGGCCACATCGGCGGGGAGCGCGGCGAGGACACCGGTCACCAGTTCGCCGTGGCCCGCCGCCATGTCGACGAAGGCGAGCTCGGCGGGGCGGCCGAGGGTCTCGTCGACCCGGCACAGCAGCCGGGCCACGGCCGCCGCGAACAGCGGGGACGCGTGCACCGACGTACGGAAGTGGCCCGCGGGCCCCTCGGGGCCGCGGTAGAACCCGCGGGGCCCGTACAGCGCCTCTTCCGTCGCCTCGCGCCAGCCTCGCCACTCACCCGTCGCCTCACGCCTCACCGGGCCAGGCTAAGCGTCACGGGCGGGGGGAGCCTCCACCTTGGGGAGTACGAAGGTCGCTCGCGGATCGGTCCTCCGGTTGACCCCTGCAC
This sequence comes from Streptomyces sp. NBC_01384, assembly GCF_045040035.1. Classification (NCBI taxonomy): domain Bacteria; kingdom Bacillati; phylum Actinomycetota; class Actinomycetes; order Kitasatosporales; family Streptomycetaceae; genus Streptomyces; species Streptomyces sp. NBC_01384. The sequence continues at coordinate 4,222,833 of NZ_CP109559.1, read as the reverse complement.
ACTGCCCGCCTCCCTACTCTGGGTTACGTGCAGCGCCTTTATGACTTTCTCCGCAGGCACCCGACGTGGGTCGACAGCTTCTGGGCCGTCGTCCTGCTCGGGATCTCCGGCGTGAGCCTCTCGAATGTCAACGGCGCCGAGAAGCAGCAAGTGTCGCTCGCCGCGGCGCTCCCGCTCGCCGTCGTACTGAGTGCGGTCGTCGCGCTGCGCCGCCTCATGCCGGAGAAGATGCTGGTCCTGGCCGCAGCGGCAGGCTTCGCGCAGGTGGTCCTGGATGTCCCGACGGCGCCCGCGGACTTCGCGATGTTGGTGATCATCTATACCGTCGCCGCGGACGGTGCCCGCTGGGCTTCGCGGCTCGGGCTGATCGGCGGCCTCTGCGCGGCGACCGTTGGGCAGCTCCGCTGGCCCCTGCGGGATCAGGGCCCGCTGGGCGCCGTCCTGATAGTGGTCTTCCAGACGGTTCCGTTCGCGCTCGCCTGGGTGCTCGGCGACTCCATCCGCACCCGCCGGGCCTACCTCGCCCAGCTGGAGGAGCGCGCCGCCCGGCTGGAGAAGGAGCGCGAGGCGCAGGCCAAGGTGGCTGTCGCCGCCGAGCGCGCCCGGATCGCCCGCGAGCTGCACGACGTGGTCGCGCACAACGTCTCGGTGATGGTGGTTCAGGCCGACGGCGCCGCGTACGTCATGGACACTGCCCCCGACCAGGCCAGGAAGGCCCTGGAGACGATCTCCGGAACGGGCCGTCAGGCCCTCGCCGAGATGCGCCGCCTGCTCGGCGTGCTGCGCACCGGCGAGCACCAGGAGAGCGGCGAGTACATGCCGCAGCCCGACGTCGAGCAGCTCGACGACCTCATCGAGCAGTGCCGCACCTCGGGCCTGCCCGTCGACTTCAAGGTCGAGGGCACCCCGCGCCCGCTCCCCAGCGGCGTGGAGCTCACGGCGTACCGCATCGTGCAGGAGGCGCTCACCAACACCCGCAAGCACGGGGGCCCGAACACGGGCGCGAGCGTGCGCCTGGTCTACTTCGACGACGGCCTCGGCCTGCTAGTCGAGGACGACGGCAAGGGCGCGCCCCACGAGCTGTACGAGGAGGGGGGTGCCGACGGCCAGGGGCACGGCCTGATCGGGATGCGCGAGCGCGTCGGTATGGTCGGCGGCACTCTGGACGCGGGGCCACGGCCCGGTGGAGGCTTCCGCATCAGCGCCCTGCTGCCGCTCAAGACCGGCCACTGACACCTGTAACGACTCTTTTTGACCTTTTTTCTAGGCTTCCAGTTTTCTTGACTTCCAGAGATCACTTCTCACTTTTACTTCTGACTTTTGATGGAGAGGGAAGAGGACCCCGATGGCGATCCGAGTCATGCTCGTCGACGACCAGGTGCTGCTGCGCACCGGTTTCCGGATGGTGCTCGACGCCCAGCCGGACATGGAGGTCGTGGCCGAGGCGGGCGACGGCGTCGAGGCCCTCCAGGTGCTGCGGTCGACGGCGGTCGACGTGGTGCTGATGGATGTACGCATGCCGAAGCTGGACGGCGTGGAGACCACCCGCCGCATCTGCTCGGATCCCAACCCCCCGAAGGTGCTGATACTCACCACCTTCGACCTCGACGAGTACGCCTTCTCCGGGCTGAAGGCGGGCGCCTCCGGCTTCATGCTGAAGGACGTGCCGCCCGGCGAGCTGCTCGCCGCCATCCGCTCCGTGCACAGCGGCGACGCGGTGGTCGCACCCTCCACCACCCGGCGCCTGCTGGACCGTTTCGCGCCGATGCTGCCCAATGCCGGCAAAGAGTCCCAGCACAAGGAGCTGGAGCGGCTCACCGACCGCGAGCGCGAGGTCATGGTGCTGGTCGCACAGGGCCTGTCGAACGGCGAGATCGCGGCCCGCCTCGTACTGTCCGAGGCCACCGTGAAGACCCATGTGGGGCGCATCCTGACCAAACTGGGGCTGCGGGACCGGGTGCAGGTGGTGGTCCTCGCCTACGAGACCGGGCTCGTACGGGCCGGCGGGCACCGCTGACCGCGTTGATCGGCCTTCTTTGGCCCTCCTCGGCCTTCTCGGTCCGGCTCAGCGCAGGATGCCCTCCAGGAAGTCGCTGCCCAGCCGGGCCACGACCGTCACGTCCAGCTGGTGTAACACGTACCGCCCACGGCGCCTGGTGGTGATCAGGCCCGCCTTCTTGAGGACGCTCAGGTGCCGGGATATCTCCGGTGCCGTCATCCCGTTCACCTGAGCCAGCTCGCCCGTGGTGAACGTGCTGCGGGCCAGGCTGCGGCAGATCCGCATCCGGACCGGATGGGACAGGGCGGTCATCCGCAGCGTCAGCTGCTCCAGCGAGGACGGGGCCGCCAGCTCCGGGGAACCGACCGGGTAGTGCAGCACCGGCTGCCAGCCGTACCGGTGCAGCACCATCAGGTGCGGCCAGCCGAGACTCGTCGGCACGAGCAGGAGCCCGCCCTCACCGGTGGCCGTCCGGCCCTGGCCCAGCTTGTCGATCGTGATCGTCCGGGCGGCCTCGTCGAGAGCCACCGCCGAGGACACCGAGGTCACGGCCTCGGCCAGGCCCTTGCGCCGCAGGAGGTCCGTCTTGTGGCGGGCGTCCGCCGCGAGCTGGTGGCGCAGCCGGGACCAGGTCTCGGCGAAGAACGCCTCGTCGCAGTCCTCCAGGAACTGCCGCAGCCATGCCCGGATCCGCGGCGGATCGTCCAGCAGCCGCTTGCTGAACCGCACCTGCTGGGGCCCGCGCGCGGCGGCCAGCTCCAGCGCGCGCTGCTGCAGCTCCGGGTCGGAGAGCGTGTCCCGGCTCGGCGCCGCGTACGGAAGCGCGCAGGTGAACTCCAGGGCCGCGTCCACGAACTGCTCGTCCGTCAGCTTGTCCAGCAGATCCAGCTCCTCGGCGAGCGTGGCGCCCGGAAGCGTGGACCCGCCGGGAATCCCCGCGTACGGCAGGAACAGGTCCGAGAAGGTCGTCCGCCACAGGAAGTCGGCCTCGCACATCCGGTCCGCGAGATGCGAGTCCAGCCGGGCGGTCACGCCGGTCGCCCAGCCCTGCAGTCCGGGGTGGTGGGCCGGCTCGGACAGCGCGTGCAGCGCCATCCCGAGCTCGGCCAGCGGAGACGGCACGACGGCGATCCGCTCCTGCCGCAGCCCGGTGACATCGATACGCACGCTCATGACCTCATGGTGCACCCCGCCACTGACAACGCCGCCGTCGATTGACGCCGGCCGTCAATCGGGGCGACACGCGCCGGGAGCGGACGCAACCTGGGATGACCGGGGCAACCGCGCGGGGCCTACGTATCCCGATTTCCCGTCCCGAGAGGCGATTCGCCATGAGCATCACCCAGCAGTACCTTCCCGACACCTACCGGGCCCGTCAGCACGGCGAGCAGGCCTCTCCGGCGCCCGGCGCGTACGACTGGCAGGTCGCCCGTGAGCTGTGCGGCTACCGGCAGTTCCGGGCCGTCATGGCGGGCCGTCCGGCCCACGGGCGGATGCGCCAGGCCCTGGGCCGGTGGCTGCACGGGCGGCGGCCGCACCCGAGCCGCTGACCTCCGCGCGGGGTCAGCGAGGCAGCCGCTCCACGAACTCCCCTACGGCCGCCTTCACGTCCTCGGCCGTCCACTCCAGGCCGGCCGACGCCACCGTGACCTCGGTGAACGCCAGCCCCGGGCCGCCACGGGCCCAGCTCTGCGGGAAGAGGCCGGTCTTCGTCTCCTCGGTCTGCCGCAGCCCCGCGTCCGTGAGGACGTCGGACTCGTACGGCAGCCAGAGCTGGAACTGATGGGTGTGCGGCGGTTCGGGGTGGACGCGCACCCAGGGGACCCCGGCCTCCGTGAACCCCTGGCGCAGGGCATCGGCGACCACGCGCGCGTGGGCCACGTAGTCCGGCAGCCGGGGCAGCTCCCGCTCCAGGCCGATGAGCGCCGCGAGCGCCGTCGGGAACTGCTGGAGGATCATGCCGCCGTACCGGTGCCGCCAGGTCTTCGCCTCGTCGATCAGTGTCTTCGGACCCGCGAGCGCCGCCCCGCCGAACCCGCCGAGCGACTTGTAGAACGACACGTAGACGCTGTCCGCGAGGCCCGCGATCTCATCCAGCGGGCGGCCGAAGTGCGGGGCGCACTCCCACAGACGCGCCCCGTCGAAGTGGACCACCGCGTCCCGTTCCCGGGCGGCCTCCACGACCTCGCAGAGCTCCTCCCAGGAAGGCAGCACGAAACCCGCGTCCCTGAGGGGCAGTTCGAGCAGCAGCGCCCCGAAAGGCTCCTCGAAGTCCCGTATCTCCTCGGCGGTCGGCAGCCGGGGCTCGCCCGTCACCCGCACCGGGCGCAAGCCGCTGACCTGGTTGAACGCATGCCGTTCATGGACCTCGGGGTGGCCGAGCGCATGCAGGGCGACGGTCGGGTTGCCGGTGCGGCCCGCCCAGCAGCGCAGGGCGACCTGCTGGGCCATGGTGCCGGTGGGGAAGAAGGCGGCGGCCTCCTTGCCGAGCAGACCCGCGACCCGCTCCTCCAGGGTCTCGACGACCTGGTCGCCGTACATGTCGACGGGCCGGTCGAGGTCGTACACGCCCTCGGCCCCCTCGTTCAGCCAGGTCAGCCGCGCGCGGACCGTCTGCTGGTAGCTGGGCCGCCACAGCACCCGCTCCGCCGCCCGCCAGGCGGCACCCCGCCGCTCCCGCTTCTGCTCGGCCGTCTCTTCCGGGTCCTGCCCTGTCGTCGCTTCCGCCGTATCGCTCATCCCCGGATCATGTCGTGCGCCGCCCCGCGGCGACACCCCGATTTCCCCACCCCCGCGACCTGCGGAAACCCACAGCCTGTGGACAACGAAAACGGCGCCCGAACCAATCGCGTTAACATGACGAGAAATCGTCCGGTACCCCGAGCGGACTGGAACGGAAGGCCGCCGTCGAGTGAGTACATTCCCCCAGCCAGACCCCAAGGACCGCCCCGCGCGCCTGACCGTCGGCGTCGTCGGCGCGGGCCGCGTCGGCCCCGCCCTCGCCGCGGCGCTCCAGCTCGCAGGGCACCGCCCGGTGGCCGTCTCCGGGGTCTCCGACGCCTCCAAGCGGCGCGCCGCGCTGCTCCTGCCCGATGTGCCGCTGCTCTCCCCGGCGCAGGTCATGGAGCGCTCCGACCTGGTCCTGCTGACCGTCCCGGACGACGCCCTGCCCGGGCTCGTCGAGGGACTCGCCGAGACGGGGGCCGTGCGGCCCGGACAGCTGCTCGTGCACACCTCCGGGCGGTACGGCGCGCGCGTGCTCGACCCGGCGCTCAGGGCGGGCGCCCTGCCGCTCGCCCTGCACCCCGCCATGACGTTCACCGGCACCCCCGTGGACGTACAGCGGCTGGCCGGCTGCTCCTTCGGGGTCACCGCGCCCGAGGAGCTGCGGATGGCCGCCGAGGCCCTGGTGATCGAGATGGGCGGCGAGCCCGAGTGGATCGCCGAGGCGTCCCGGCCGCTCTACCACGCGGCCCTCGCGCTCGGCGCCAACCACCTGGTGACCCTGGTCGCCGAGTCCATGGAACTGCTGCGCGCGGCGGGTGTGGAGGCCCCCGACCGGATGCTCGGCCCGCTGCTGGGCGCCGCCCTCGACAACGCCCTCAGGTCGGGCGACGCGGCCCTCACCGGGCCCGTCGCGCGCGGGGACGCGGGCACGGTCGCCGCGCACGTCGCCGAGCTGCGCAAGCACGCCCCGGGGACCGTCGCCGGCTATCTCGCGATGGCCCGCGCGACCGCCGACCGGGCGCTGGCCCACGGACTGCTGAAGCCGGAACTCGCCGAGGACCTCCTCGGGGTACTCGCCGACGGCGCGACCCTGCCCGACGACGGGAGCGACCGATGACCACCCTGCTGCGCACCGCCGACGAGCTGCACGCGCGCGTACGCCGCGGCCGCCGGGCCGTCGTGATGACCATGGGCGCCCTGCACGAGGGCCACGCCACGCTGATCCGGGCCGCCCGAGAGATCGCCGGGCCCGAGGGCGACGTCGTCGTCACCGTCTTCGTGAACCCCCTCCAGTTCGGCGCCGGCGAGGATCTCGACCGCTACCCGCGCACCCTGGACGCCGACCTCAAGATCGCCGAGCAGGCGGGCGCGGACGCCGTGTTCGCCCCCGCCGTGGACGAGGTCTATCCCGGCGGCGAGCCCCAGGTCCGCCTCTCCGCGGGCCCCATGGGCGAGCGCCTGGAGGGCGCCGTGCGCCCCGGCCACTTCGACGGCATGCTCACCGTCGTCGCCAAGCTGCTGCACCTCACCCGGCCCGACGTGGCGCTGTTCGGGCAGAAGGACGCCCAGCAGTTGGCCCTGATCCACCGCATGGTGCGCGACCTGAACTTCGGCGTGGAGATCGTCGGCGTGTCCACCGTGCGCGAGGAGGACGGGCTCGCCCTCTCCAGCCGCAACCGCTACCTCTCGCCCGAGGAGCGGCACACCGCGCTCGCCCTCTCCCAGGCCCTCTTCGCGGGCCGCGACCGGCACGCCGCCCAGGAGGCCCTGCGCGCCCGGGCCCGCGAAGTGCCCGCCACGCACGCGCGTGCCGAGGCGCTCAGCGCGATCGGCGAATCCCGTGCCGCGGCCGACGCGCACGCTGTCGCCAAAGCCGTCCCCGGCGGCCCCTCAGCCGTGCGCGCCGCCGCCCGCCTCGTCCTGGACGAGGCCGCCCGCCTCCAGCCGCCACTGGTCCTGGACTACCTGGCGCTGGTCGATTCGTCCGACTTCACCGAGATCCGGGACGACTTCACCGGCGAGGCGGTCCTCGCCGTCGCCGCCCGGGTCGGGACGACCCGCCTGATCGACAACCTCCCCCTCACCTTCGGAGCCGCCTCGTGATCGGCACAGGCACAGGTACACCTACGGGTACTGGCATACGACTGCACGCGCCCGCCCCGGGCTGGGCCCTCACCGCGGACGTGGTGGTCGTCGGCTCCGGGGTCGCCGGCCTCACTGCGGCACTGCGCTGCGAGGCCGCGGGCCTGAAGACCGTCGTCGTCACCAAGGCCCGCCTCGACGACGGCTCCACGCGCTGGGCGCAGGGCGGCGTCGCCGCGGCCCTCGGCGAGGGCGACACCCCCGAGCAGCACCTCGACGACACCCTGGTGGCGGGCGCGGGCCTGTGCGACGAGGACGCCGTACGCATCCTCGTCACCGAGGGCCCCGAGGCCGTACGCCGCCTGATCGCGACCGGCGCCCACTTCGACGAGTCCACCGAGGGCGAGCTGGAACTCGCCCGCGAGGGCGGCCACCACCGCCGCCGTATCGCGCACGCGGGCGGCGACGCGACCGGAGCCGAGATCTCCCGGGCACTGGTCGAGGCGGTACGCGCGCGTGGCCTGCGCACGGTCGAGAACGCACTCGTCCTGGACCTCCTCACGGACTCCGACGGCCGCACCGCGGGTGTCACCCTCCACGTCATGGGAGAGGGCCAGCACGACGGCGTGGGAGCCGTCCACGCCCCCGCCGTGGTCCTCGCGACCGGCGGCATGGGCCAGGTCTTCTCCACGACCACCAACCCGTCCGTCTCCACCGGCGACGGCGTGGCGCTCGCCCTGCGCGCCGGGGCCGAGGTCAGCGACCTCGAATTCGTCCAGTTCCACCCGACCGTGCTCTTCCTCGGCCCGGACGCCGAGGGCCAGCAGCCCCTGGTGTCGGAGGCGGTACGCGGCGAGGGCGCCCACCTGGTCGACGCGGACGGCGTGCGCTTCATGGTCGGGCAGCACGAGCTGGCCGAGCTGGCGCCCCGGGACATCGTCGCCAAGGGCATCATGCGGCGCATGCAGGAGCAGGACGCCGAGCACATGTACCTCGACGCCCGGCACTTCGGCGCCGACATGTGGGAGCACCGTTTCCCGACCATCCTGGCCGCCTGCCGCGCCCACGGCATCGACCCGGTCACCGAGCCCGTCCCGGTCGCCCCGGCCGCCCACCACGCCTCCGGAGGCGTCCGCACGGACGCCCGGGGCCGCACCACCGTGCCGGGCCTGTACGCGTGCGGAGAGGTCGCCTGCACCGGCGTCCACGGCGCCAACCGGCTCGCCTCCAACTCCCTCCTCGAAGGCCTCGTCTACGCCGAGAGCATCGCCGCCGACATCGCCGGGAGCCACTCGGAAAACGGCCTCCACGCGCGCGTGCCCGAACCGGTCCCGCACCCCGAGAAGCCCGCCCACCCGCTGCTCGCCCCCGAGGCCCGGTTCGCGATCCAGCGGATCATGACGGACGGGGCCGGCGTACTGCGCTCCGCCGAGTCCCTGGCGACCGCCGCCGACCAGCTCCAGCGGCTGCACACCGACGCCCGCGACGCGCTTGACGAGAACGGCAAGACCTCCGAGCCCGGCGTCGACACCTGGGAGGCCACCAACCTCCTGTGCGTGGCCCGCGTCCTGGTCGCCGCCGCCCGCCTGCGCGAGGAGACCCGCGGCTGCCACTGGCGCGAGGACCACGCCGACCGCGACGACACCGACTGGCGCCGCCACATCGTCGTACGGCTGAATCCGGACCGGACGCTGGCCGTACACACCACGGACACCGCAGACTTCCCCCCGACCATCCCGCACACCCCCGGCCCCCTTCGAGCCGGGGGGACCTCCACGCCCCAGCGCCTTCAGGAGCAGTGACAGCAGTGAGCACCCCCGACCTTCCCCTCGCCCAGAACGGCGGCTGCGGCGACGGCTGCGGCTGCGGCGCCGACATGGACGACGACGCCTACATGGAGTGCGGCCTCGACCCCGCGCTCGCCCAGCTCCTCGCCGACGCCGGGCTCGACCCGCTGGAGGTCGAGGACATCGCGAACGTCGCCATCCAGGAGGACCTCGACAACGGCGTGGACGTGACGACCGTCGCGACCATCCCCGAGGACGCCGTCTCCACCGCCGACTTCGTCGCCCGCGACGCCGGCGTGATCGCGGGCCTGCGGGTCGCCGAGGCCGTCGTCTCCGTGGTCTGCACCGACGAGTTCGAAGTGGAGCGGCACGTCGAGGACGGCGACCGGGTCGAGGCGGGCCAGAAGCTCCTGAGCGTCACCACCCGCACCCGTGACCTCCTCACGGCCGAGCGCAGCGCGCTGAACCTCCTGTGCCGGCTGTCCGGCATCGCGACCGCCACGCGCGCGTGGGCGGACGCCCTGGAGAGCACCGAGACCCGCGTGCGCGACACCCGCAAGACGACTCCGGGCCTGCGCTCCCTGGAGAAGTTCGCGGTGCGCATGGGCGGCGGCGTCAACCACCGCATGTCGTTGTCGGACGCGGCGCTGGTCAAGGACAACCACGTGGTCGCCGCGGGCGGTGTCGCCCAGGCCTTCGAGGCCGTACGGGAGGCCTTCCCGGAGGTGGCGATCGAGGTCGAGGTCGACACGCTGCACCAGCTGCGCGAGGTCGTCGACGCGGGCGCCGACCTGATCCTTCTCGACAACTTCACCCCCGTCGAGTGCGAGGAGGCGGTGGCCATCGTGAAGGGCCGGGCGCTCCTCGAGGCCTCGGGGCGGCTCACCCTCGCCAACGCCGAGGAGTACGCCAAGACGGGCGTCGACTTCCTGGCGGTGGGCGCGCTGACCCACTCCTCGCCGATCCTGGACATCGGCCTCGACCTGCGCGAGGCGTCGACGGACCGGACCTCGACGGACGAGGCGGAGTAGGACTCATGCTGCTCACCATCGATGTCGGCAACACGCACACCGTCCTCGGTCTCTTCGACGGCGAGGAGATCGTCGAGCACTGGCGCATCTCCACGGACGCCCGCCGCACGGCCGACGAGCTCGCCGTGCTCCTTCAGGGCCTGATGGGCATGCACCCGTTGCTCGGCGAGGAGCTGGGCGACGGCATCGACGGCATCGCGATCTGCTCGACGGTCCCGTCCGTCCTGCACGAGCTGCGCGAGGTGACACGCCGCTACTACGGCGATATCCCCGCCGTCCTGGTGGAACCCGGCATCAAGACCGGTGTGCCGATCCTGATGGACAACCCCAAGGAGGTGGGCACCGACCGCATCATCAACGCGGTGGCGGCCGTCGAGCTCTACGGGGGACCGGCCATCGTCGTCGACTTCGGTACGGCGACGACGTTCGACGCGGTGTCCGCGCGCGGGGAGTACGCGGGCGGTGTCATCGCGCCCGGCATCGAGATCTCCGTCGAGGCGCTCGGGGTGCGGGGGGCGCAGCTGCGCAAGATCGAGTTGGCGCGGCCGCGAGCGGTCATCGGCAAGAACACCGTCGAGGCGATGCAGTCCGGCATCATCTACGGGTTCGCGGGGCAGGTCGACGGGGTCGTCAACCGGATGGTCCGCGAGCTCACCGAGGATCCCGACGACGTCACCGTCATCGCGACGGGTGGCTTGGCTCCGATGGTCCTCGGCGAGTCCTCCGTCATCGACGAGCACGAGCCGTGGCTGACGCTGATCGGGCTCCGCCTGGTGTACGAGCGAAACGTGTCCCGCACCTGACGCATGCCCTCGCCCCCGCCGCCCCTACCCGTCCCATCCCCGGGGGCTGCCGCTCCCAGACCCCCGCTTCGGCCTGAACGGCCTCGTCCTCAATCGCCGGACGGGCTGGATGATGCGGGCCGAAGCGCCCCGCAAGGGGCGCGGGGAACTGCGCGCCCAGCCCCCACCGGCCCGCGGCCGAGGGAATCCGGGCGGGCGGGGGTTCCGGGGCGGAGCCCCGCTTCAGGGGCGCGGGGAACTGCGCGCCACGCCCCCACCGGCCCGCGGCCGAGGGAATCCGGGCGGGCAGGGGTTCCGGGGCGGAGCCCCGCTTCAGGGGCGCGGGGAACTGCGCGATCGGCCCCCACCGGCCCGCAGACAAAACCGCGCCCCCCCCGGAGGGACACGCGCTTGCGCTATGCGGATTTTGTCTGATTAGCGCGTATCGTCGCGGCATGCCCACGCCCTACGGATCCCGCGGCGGCATGGCGTTCGGTGCGCAGGAGCTGCGTGTGCTCCGTCGTGCTCTCGCCCTTGCCCTCCACCCCATCCCCGCCTCGGTCGAAGACGTCCAGGACTGTCTCCATCTCGCCGAGTCCGTCGACGAGGCGACCCGCGAGGGAGCCAGGCTCCGGGCCTTCCTGCTGGCCGACCTCGCCCGCTATCGCGGCGCGCTGCCCGGCACGGCCGCCGGCTACCTCGTACTCCTGGAGGAAGCCCTCGGTGCCGGCTACCGTCCGAACCCGGACGACCTCGCCGCGCTCCGTGCCCTGCGTGGCAACCCCACCGCCGCCGCCCTCCTGGACCGCTGCCACGTCCTCGCCGAGCAGGACGTCCGCGCCCCCCTCGCCACCGTGCCCTCCTCCCGCACCCGCCTGACGGCCCTCCCCGGAGGCCTGGCCGCGGCCCCGGCTCCGGACGAGCCCGGCAGGAAGCCCGAGGACAGCCCCGCCGCCGAGCCGAAGCCGCAGCCCCCGGTCAAGAGCCCGCGCCCGGACCGCCCGATCCCCACCCCGGGCGAGGTCTTCCCGCCGAAGCGCAGGCCCGCGCCGCCACCGGCGAACCCCCCTCAGCAGCTCGCCGCGGGCTAGCTACTCTGGGGGCATGGACTATGTCTCCGCGCTCGTGCCCCCCGTAGTGATGGCCGCGTTCTTCATCGGGTTGATCGTGACGATCGTCAAGACCCAGGGTGGGGCCAACAAGTCCAAGGAGGACGCGGTCGTCGACGCCGCCCTCGCGCGCGCGGAACACGCCCGCCAGACCCCCCGCGACACCGAGATCTGAGACACCCCGGCCGACCGGCCCGTGCCCCTGCCGGGGTGCTCATCGGCGTACGACTCATGCGTTTTCATACGTTTTCGAGTCGTACGCCCTTTTTGTTGCTGATCTCCCAGTATTGTTCTGAGCTGTGCCTCGCCCATTGGGAGAACTCGAAGACGCGGTCATGACGCGGGTGTGGAAGTGGAACCGCCCGGTGACCGTTCGAGAAGTCCTGGAAGATCTTCAGCAGGAACGGTCCATCGCCTACACCACGGTGATGACCGTTTTGGACAATCTCCATCAGAAGGGCTGGGTGCGCCGTGAGGCGGAAGGCCGGGCCTATCGATATGAGGCGGTCTCCACGCGTGCCGCCTACTCGGCCGCACTGATGAACGACGCGTGGTCCCAGAGTGACAACCCCGCCGCCGCTCTCGTCGCCTTCTTCGGCATGATGAGCGACGAACAGCGGCTTGCGCTGCGCGATGCCATGCGGATCGTGCAAGGGCCCGAACGAGTCCCTGAACAAGGCCCCGATGACACCGAAACACGTGTAACCCCGGGCGGTCCCGGCGGGAACCCCGTCGAGAGGCCTGGTGAGAAGCCAGGTAAGAAGCCGGGTGAGAAGCCGGAGCCAAGGGAGAACCCCGCCTCGGGACCGGGCGACAGCGGGCGATAGCGTCCGCCCATGCCAGCAGAGCATCCAGCACCGCGTCCCGAAGACACCGCAAAAGCCGTCACCGTCCGGCGGGCCAGGACCGGTGATGTCCCGGCCGTGCGTCGCCTCCTCGACGCGAACGTCCGCCGCGGCATCCTGCTCGACAAAGCGACCGTGACGCTTTACGAGGACATCCAGGAGTTCTGGGTCGCGGAACGCGACGCCGGCTCAAGTACTGAGGTGGTCGGCTGCGGTGCGCTGCATGTGATGTGGGAAGACCTCGCGGAAGTCCGCACTCTCGCGGTGAACCCCGCGGTCAAGGGCGTCGGCGTCGGTCACCAGTTGCTGGAGAAGTTGCTGCAGACCGCCCGCTGGCTCGGTGTTCGCCGGGTTTTCTGTCTGACCTTCGAAGTGGACTTCTTCGCGAAGCACGGCTTCGTGGAGATCGGTGAGACGCCCGTGGACACCGATGTCTACGCCGAGCTGCTGCGTTCCTATGACGAGGGCGTGGCGGAGTTCCTCGGTCTCGAACGAGTGAAACCGAACACCTTGGGCAACAGCCGGATGCTTCTGCATCTGTGATCGCCGGCGACTATTCCGCCGGATCGCCTTGCCCGCGCGCCCTATGTCCGAAACGCGTACGTTTCCGGTCTTCCAGCGGCCCCCGAGTCTCACCCAGGGGTTTGTGTTTTTCCAGCAAAAGCGGTTTGCTTTCCGACGTACTGCAGTACTGCATATAACAGGGGACGTGAAACAGCGGCGGACGCCGCAGGCCCTCGGCCCTCAAGTTATCGACGAAAGGAAATCCGGTGGCACAGAAGGTTCAGGTCCTTCTTGTCGACGACCTCGACGGTGGCGAGGCGGACGAGACCGTGACGTTCGCGCTGGACGGCAAGACGTACGAAATCGATCTCACGACCTCCAATGCGGACAAGCTCCGTGGCCTTCTCGAGGCCTACGTGAAGGGTGGTCGTCGTACCGGAGGCCGCGCTTCTGGCGGGCGTGGAAAGGTGCGAGTCTCTTCCGGTGGCGGCCAGGACACCGCGCAGATCCGCGCGTGGGCGAAGGAGAACGGTTACGAGGTCAACGACCGTGGCCGAGTTCCGGCGTCCATTCGCGAGGCCTACGAGAAGGCGAACGGCTGAGGCGAGGCCCACGGCCGGACCGAGGTCTACGAGATCGAGGTCTACGAGTAGGCCAACGGCTGGGCGCATGCGCGCCGCAGCCGGACCCGGTGGCACTGCGTCGCCATCGTGTCCACGAGTCGTACCAGATCGGGGGCGCCCCCATCGCCCCCCACGGCCGACAGAGTCGGCAGCGAGGATTCCACCTCGCACCCCGGCTCAGGGGGCCGCAGCCAGACGGCGGCCCCCTGTGGACCGGCCCCTTCCACCGCGCTGAGCGGCCCTTCGGGCACCCCGGGTGGTAGCGGAGCCCCGATGCTTCCGTCCGCGCCGATCGCCGTGAGGTCGAGCGCGAGAGTGCCCCACTCCAGCCAGTCGAGCAGCCCTGGCAGCTCCTCCGCGCTCCCCGCGGCCACCAGTAGCCGCAGTCGCATCCGCGTCCCCGCCCCGTACAACGCCACGGGAGACGCCGGGCCCAGATGCCGCAGCGCCGCGAACCCCGCCTCCGCGGGGACGTCCAGGACATCGAAGCGCAGGCCCGTGGCCAGCCGTACCGGCGAGCCGGGCACTGTGGCCCAGCCCAGTTCGTTCTCGTACCACCGCCGCACAAGATCGCTCGGATCGCTCGAGTCGAGCGGATGGCGCGAAAGGGGGACAGTAGGAACCATGCCGGGAGCAACCGTGAGAAAGGCTCCAGAGTTACGCTGGGTGTTCCATCATGTGCGCAGAGTGCCGAAACTGGGGGCGCGCGGGGGCGATCGGTGGCGCAAGGATGTTCGCCCATAGCGGAGGGAACCGGTGCGCGCCGCATGGAGTGTCAGTCCGTACGGGTAAGACATCCCTAGTGGGAGGGGCGACACGCATGGCTCGGGCATCTCACGTTCGCCATCGGCGTACAGCTGGTGAGGGTATCTGCCTGGCCTGCGGGAACATCGTCTCGCACCATCAGGTTGGAGCATATGTCGGCGTTCGGGGTCAGGAGGCCAAGGACGGTGTCGGCAGTTGGAATGAGCGGTCCCCGCTTGCGGGACTAAGCTGCGGAAGGACAGCGAGGGGAGCGTCCCCTCACTGCCTGACCGCTCTGAGGAGCGATTAACGATGTTCGAGAGGTTCACCGACCGCGCGCGGCGGGTTGTCGTCCTGGCTCAGGAAGAAGCCCGGATGCTCAACCACAACTACATCGGCACCGAGCACATCCTCCTGGGCCTGATCCACGAGGGTGAGGGTGTCGCCGCTAAGGCCCTGGAGAGCCTCGGGATTTCGCTCGAGGCGGTCCGCCAGCAGGTGGAGGAGATCATCGGGCAGGGGCAGCAGGCCCCGTCCGGGCACATCCCCTTCACCCCCCGTGCCAAGAAGGTCCTGGAGCTGTCGCTCCGCGAGGCCCTTCAGCTGGGCCACAACTACATCGGCACGGAGCACATCCTGCTCGGCCTGATCCGAGAGGGCGAGGGCGTCGCCGCCCAGGTCCTGGTCAAGCTGGGCGCAGACCTCAACCGGGTGCGGCAGCAGGTCATCCAGCTGCTCTCCGGCTACCAGGGCAAGGAGACCGCCACCGCAGGCGGTCCTGCCGAGGGCACCCCCTCCACGTCCCTGGTCCTCGATCAGTTCGGCCGGAATCTCACCCAGGCCGCTCGTGAGTCCAAGCTCGACCCGGTCATCGGGCGCGAGAAGGAGATCGAGCGGGTCATGCAGGTGCTGTCCCGCCGGACCAAGAACAACCCGGTACTCATCGGCGAGCCCGGCGTCGGCAAGACCGCCGTCGTCGAGGGCCTGGCGCAGGCCATCGTCAAGGGCGAGGTGCCCGAGACCCTCAAGGACAAGCACCTCTACACCCTGGACCTGGGCGCGCTGGTCGCCGGTTCCCGCTACCGCGGTGACTTCGAGGAACGCCTGAAGAAGGTCCTCAAGGAGATCCGCACCCGCGGCGACATCATCCTGTTCATCGACGAGCTGCACACGCTCGTGGGTGCGGGTGCCGCCGAGGGCGCCATCGACGCGGCTTCGATCCTGAAGCCGATGCTGGCCCGCGGTGAGCTCCAGACCATCGGTGCGACGACTCTGGACGAGTACCGCAAGCACCTCGAGAAGGACGCGGCCCTCGAGCGCCGCTTCCAGCCGATCCAGGTGGCGGAGCCTTCCCTCCCCCACACGATCGAGATCCTCAAGGGCCTGCGCGACCGCTACGAGGCACACCACCGCGTCTCCATCACGGACGAGGCACTGGTTCAGGCCGCCACCCTGGCCGACCGGTACATCTCGGACCGCTTCCTGCCGGACAAGGCGATCGACCTGATCGACGAGGCCGGTTCCCGGATGCGCATCCGCCGGATGACCGCGCCGCCGGACCTCCGCGAGTTCGACGAGAAGATCGCGGGCGTTCGCCGCGACAAGGAGTCGGCCATCGACTCCCAGGACTTCGAGAAGGCGGCCTCTCTCCGCGACAAGGAGAAGCAGCTGCTGGGGGCGAAGGCCAAGCGGGAGAAGGAGTGGAAGGCCGGCGACATGGACGTCGTCGCCGAGGTCGACGGCGAGCTGATCGCCGAGGTCCTCGCGACCGCGACCGGCATCCCGGTCTTCAAGCTGACCGAGGAGGAGTCGAGCCGCCTGCTGCGCATGGAGGACGAGCTCCACAAGCGGGTCATCGGTCAGAAGGACGCCGTCAAGGCGCTCTCGAAGGCGATCCGTCGTACGCGAGCCGGTCTGAAGGACCCGAAGCGTCCGGGTGGTTCGTTCATCTTCGCGGGCCCGTCCGGTGTCGGTAAGACGGAGCTGTCCAAGGCCCTCGCCGAGTTCCTCTTCGGTGACGAGGACGCGCTGATCTCCCTCGACATGTCGGAGTTCAGCGAGAAGCACACGGTGTCGCGTCTCTTCGGTTCGCCCCCCGGATACGTGGGCTACGAAGAGGGCGGCCAGCTGACGGAGAAGGTGCGGCGCAAGCCGTTCTCGGTGGTCCTCTTCGACGAGGTCGAGAAGGCCCACCCGGACATCTTCAACTCGCTGCTGCAGATCCTGGAGGACGGTCGCCTGACCGACTCCCAGGGCCGGGTCGTGGACTTCAAGAACACGGTCATCATCATGACGACCAACCTCGGCACGCGTGACATCTCGAAGGGCTTCAACCTCGGCTTCGCGGCCACGGGTGACACGAAGTCGAACTACGAGCGCATGAAGAACAAGGTGTCGGACGAGCTCAAGCAGCACTTCCGTCCCGAGTTCCTCAACCGCGTCGACGACGTGGTCGTCTTCCCGCAGCTGACGCAGGAGGACATCCTCAAGATCGTCGACCTGATGATCGGCAAGGTGGACGAGCGCCTCAAGGACCGGGACATGGGCCTCGAGCTCTCCCAGTCCGCCAAGGAGCTGCTGTCCAAGAAGGGTTACGACCCCGTCCTGGGCGCGCGGCCGCTGCGTCGCACGATCCAGCGCGAGATCGAGGACACGCTCTCGGAGAAGATCCTCTTCGGCGAGCTGCGCCCCGGTCACATCGTGGTCGTCGACACGGAGGGCGAGGGCGACACCAAGACCTTCACCTTCCGGGGTGAGGAGAAGTCGGCGCTGCCCGACGTCCCGCCGATCGAGCAGGCCGCGGGTGGGGCAGGGCCCAACCTGAGCAAGGAGGCGTAAGCGCTCGGCGCTCGCCTTGAACGAAGGGGCTGCCCCGGGACTTCGGTCCCGGGGCAGCCCCTTTTTGCGTCTCTTCCGGCTGTGCCCCTTCCGGCTCACACCACGGTGTCGGTTTTCTCGATGACGGGCGCGTCCGGGAAGAACGACAGGAGATGCTCCGGTACGTCGGTCACCTCCGGCGCGAGATGGAGCTCGACCGTACGCAGGCTCGGAAAGAGAGCCGGGACTTTCGAGAGGTCCTCGTTCCCTGTGAACTTGTTGAGCTTCAGGCGCCTGATGTTCGGCAGTACCGGACCCGCGTGCCATCCGGTGGCATTCCAGTCGACGCGCAGTTCTTCGAGAGCGGGAAGCCGGGCGATCTCCTCGAAGTCCTCGGGCGTCAGCTTTTCGGGGAGCTTGGCGAGACTCAGCTGCTTCAGCGCCCGCATATGACTCAGCCCCCGCAATCCGGTGAATCGCAGCGCGTTCCTGGTGAACCGCAGATACTCCAGCGGCAGATCCCGGGGGAGGGCAGCGTCGAGGGAGGCACCGTGCAGCGGAAAGCCGATGTCGAGCAGGCGCAGGGTGTTCGATGCCGAGAGCGGCGCCAGGGAATCCGGCTTCTCGAGTCCGGGCAGCGAATCCAACGAAAGCCATCGCAAGGGCAGCTCGGCGAGTGGGGTGAGGTCGTCCACGTAGGGACTGCCACCGCTGATGTCGAGCCAGGTGATGCGCCGCTGGTCCGACAGGAAGCGCAGATCGCGCAGCACGCGATTGTCGCGTAGGACGAGTTCGCGCACCTGGTCCGGCAGCAGGCCGGCGCGGATGTCGGCGGAGTCGAAGTCCCCGATGAGCTGGATCATGGGGCGGCCGCCGAGGTCGCGCAGGGCCCGCAGATGCTCGGCCGAGTGCGCGGTGAAGTACAGGTCCTCCGGACGCAGGTGGGAGATGACCTCGGCCGTGTACCGGGCCGTGTCGAACCGGTGTGCCGTCCAGGTGAGTTGGGCCCGCACGGACAGTGACCGGTGCGAGCGGAAGCGCGCCAGGACCGGGAGGGCGGCTTCCGTGCCCACCATCGACGCGGTGATCACCACGGCCCGGGCTTCGGCGTCGGAGAGCCCCTCCGGACCGGGCAGCAGTTCCAGCACGAGGGGACCGGCCTCGGCGAGGGCGCGGGCCTCCTCCGTCGTATGCGGCGGGATGAGTGAGCCCGCGTTCTTCTCGACGGCCTCCCGCACCCGGGGGTCGAGTTCCGTGGCGTGTTCCAGGGCGGCCAGGGCGAGGAGCCGTACGCGCGTACTGGCCGCGCCGCCGGTTTGCTCGGCCGAGGCGGTCAAGTCGCCGAGGAGTTGGGCCCGTTCGCGGGGTCGGGCATGTGTCACGGCCATCCGGATCACATCGGCCCACTGCTCGTCGACGGCATTGCGCACCAGCAGCCCGAAGTCCCCGTCCTCCACCGCCGCCCGCGCGCCCAGGTAGTCCTGGAAGGTGCGGTGGACGAACTCCACGGTGCCGAGGACGGGTTCGCGGAGCAGGCCGCTGCGGAGGAGGAGGTGGCGCAGGATCGCCGGGGCGTCGCCCTGCGCGGCGGCGGACGGGAGGGACGGCAGGATGTCGGCGACGATGCGCTCGGCGCGGTCGCGGTCCATCTCGGAC
The DNA here is from genome assembly GCF_045040035.1 of Streptomyces sp. NBC_01384. NCBI lineage: Bacteria > Bacillati > Actinomycetota > Actinomycetes > Kitasatosporales > Streptomycetaceae > Streptomyces > Streptomyces sp. NBC_01384. The sequence goes on along the minus strand of NZ_CP109559.1, from coordinate 4,204,127 downwards.
TGGTTGTTGCGGATGAGCCAGTAGGCGAGGCGCTGGAGGAGCTGGACCTGAGGGAGTTCGGTGAGGTGGATGCCGCCCTGGCCGTGGTCGCTGTGGCTGTCGCCTGCGAACATGTCGCGTTCCTCGTCGCGGCGCGACAGCAGCAGGGACAGGGCGGCGTCGTACAACTCCTGGCGCCCGTGCGGCAGATAGCCGCGCCGGTCGCGGTGGAGTGCGCAGATCAGACCGCACATCAGCGGGTTGGTGGCGAGCCGGCCGAGGTCGGGCTTGGTTCCCACGGCGTCGAGGAGGGTGCGTTCGTAGCCGTCGAGGCGGTCGGTGTCCGGGGCGTCGAGCCGGGCCGCGGTGTGCCAGCGGCGGATGAAGGCGGTGACGTCGTCGCGGCTCATGGGGGTGAGGGCGAGTTCGGTGAAGCCGTCGGGGGTGAGCCAGTCCTCGCGCACGGCCGAGGGGCGGGAGGTCACCAGCCACTGGCTGCCGGGATAGACGTCCAGCAGCTCGCGCAGCCAGCGGCGGGTCCGCTCGCGGTCGCGTTCGGGGATCTCGTCGATGCCGTCGACGAGGAGCAGCCCGCGCCCGGCGCCCAGAACGCGGTCGCTCCAGCCGTCGGGCTGGGTGGCGTGGAAGGGCACGCGGGCGGCGGCGAGGAAGCCGTCGGGCGCCGGGAGCCCGTCGGGGCGGCGGACGAGGGTGCGCAGGGGCAGTACGAACGGGATCCGGTCGCCGCGCTCGCCCCGGGCCGTGGTCACGGCCAGCCACTGCACCAGGGTGGTCTTGCCGGACCCGGCCACTCCGCGCAGCAGCACCAGGTCCTGGTCGGCCAGCGCCTGTTCGGCGGGGAGCATGCTGCCGGCCGCCGCGATGTGCGTCCCGCTCGGACCGGCACCTTCCGCGTCCTCCGCGGCGCGCACGGCCTGGAGGCTGAGGTAGGCGGCGTCGAGGGGCCAGCGCTCGGGGGAGTTGACGAGGTCGATGCCGTAGATGGTGAGCCGGCTGTGCTTGGTGGCGACGTACGCGAGATACCGCTGCTCGAAGGCGGGATCCGTGCCGCCGGGCGGCGGTGTCCGCGCGATCAACGCGTCCACCTTGGCGATGAGCTCGCTCTGCTTCCTGCTCTGCTCCACCAGCGTGCGGGCGACAAAGGCCGAGCGCTGGGTGAAGAAGTGCAGGATGTGCAGGCAGGCCGCGCTCAGGAGCCGCTCGTAGAGCAGGGTCGCGTCGAAGGAGAGGTCCCGCTCGGGGTTGCCGCTCGCGGCACGCAGTCGCAGGGCGAGCGCCTCGTGACCGAGTTCCACGGCCTGTACGTCGGTCATGGCGAGGTCGCCGAGGGCGTGCAGGCTGCCCGCGAGGGCGTGTACGACGGCCTGCTCCTCGCCGGCGGCCGGCGAGCGTTCCCCGGTCCGCAGGGCGCGCGCGACCAACTCGGCGGCGAGCTTGGCCAGTTCCTTCTCGCCGAGGGTGCGTCGCTCTCCCCTGAAGGAGACGAACCCCGAGATCCGCACCGGCTTCTCGACCAGTCCGGCGCCCGGTCCGTTCGCCACGAAGAGCTTCTTTACGAGCGGCGCGACCACGCTCGAGGCCACCTTGGCGCCGATGGCTGCTGGTTCCATGTCGCTCCCCCGGACGGCACGGTGATGACTGCTCCAGTCAGCCTAGGCGGTGTCGGGGGTCCGGGGTGCCGGAGTCGGGAGCGGGGTTGCCGAGAAGATCGTCTCCGGGGCAGCGCACGAACAGCGCCGACCGGTGGTCCACCGCTCCGAGAGCTCATGAGCCGCCGCCGACGCGGCCGCCGAGGCCGCCGACAGATCCGTACGCACGGCCGCTCCTCGCCGCTGTCCGTCAGGGCCGGAGTGGCAGCGCGCATGCGGTCGCGAGGGAACTGCACGGTCTCGTGACACTCCCTTGCGGTGACATGACGCACAGGCGATTTGTCCGTTACTAGGGCGAATAGTGGAAAGCGGCGAAAGGGCAAAAGGGACGTAACGGTGCGGAACCCCCAGGGGGTGTGCGGGGCCGGGATGGCGGTTCGGTGAGGGCTGTACCGCGCTGGAATGCAACGCCTGGAAGTGGGGTTAAACGTCCCCACCCCGAAAAATCGGGCATATTCCCTACGGGATGGTGCATCTGTCAAGAAGGTGGAATTTTTCGTGTGAAGTACGACCTGGCGTCGTAGATGAGGACTTTGTGGGTCTGCCAGGACTCGGGTTACCAAGGGATGGCCCACCCGGCGACAGCTTGTGCACCGGGTGGACTTGACCCCCCGTTCCCGGCCCCGCGAGGTTCCGAATGTCGAAGCGCGTCACGTCCCGCCACTCCCGTATGTCCCTGCTCCGTACCCGGACCACCGTCCTGGCCGTCGGAGTGAGCGCCTCGGTCGTACTGGGCGCCGGGGTCGCGGCCGCCGCCGGCACCACCACCGCGACGGTCCAGCGGACCGCCGTGCAGACGGCTGCCGCCAAGACGGCCGCCTCCTGGGTCGACCCGGTGAAGACGTACACGCTCTCCGCCGGCTTCAACCAGGCCGGCAACCTGTGGCAGCACAACCACTCCGGGCAGGACTTCGCCGTGCCCACCGGCACCGAGGTCGTCGCCGCGCACGGCGGCACCGTCGTCAAGGCCGGCGGCAACGGCGGCGGTGACGGTCCCGCGTACGGCAACGCCATCGTCATCAAGCACGGCAACGGGACCTACTCGCAGTACGCCCACCTGTCCCGGATCGACGTGCAGATAGGGCAGGTCGTCGCGACCGGCCAGCACATCGCGCTGTCCGGCAACACCGGCAACACCACCGGCCCGCACCTGCACTTCGAGATCCGTACGACCCCGAACTACGGCTCCGCCGTGGACCCGGTCGCCTTCCTGCACTCCAAGGGCGTCACCGTCTGATCTGCGCTACGCGTCTGATCTGCGCTACGCGGCGGTGCCACCGTGTGCCTGCGTCACCAAGTCGACGGCGACCTCCAGGACGGCCTTGCGCTTCTCCTCGGGGTCGCCTTCGACGTCTCTGAGGGCGAACATCCCGGCGTGCATCGAGAAGAGTGCGGTGATGCAGCGGACCTGGTCGATCAGCGGCGCGTCCGGCTCCTTGATGATCTGTACGAGGCTGAGTATGCGGTCCTTGAACGTCTCGCCGATGCTCAGCTCCCGCACCGTCGCCTGGTTCTCCTGCATGAAGCGGAAGAGCGGCGCCGCGCCGCTGAGGGCCTCGCTGTAGCGGCGCAGTACCTCTTGCTTGGTCTCCAGGGTCCTCGGCTGCTGTCTGCCCCACTCCACCAGCTCGTCGAGCGGCCTCGTCAGATCCTCGAAGATGCCGATGAGGATCTCTTCCTTGGTCTTGAAGTGGTAGTAGAGCGCCGCCTTGGTGACGTCCAGGTGCTCGGCGATCTCGCGCAGCGAGGTCTTCTCGTAGCCGCGTTCGGAGAAGAGTTCGAGGGCCACGTCCTGGATGCGCTGGCGGGTGTCCCCGCGGCGCTGTCGCTTGGTGCCGTCTATGGTGTCGCCGCCCATCCTTGTACTCCTCGTACTCCTTGAAACGCGCGTATCGCCCAAATGGCAAATCCGGGAAAACCTACTTGACGCCCGGCTAGTTACGGGTCTACTTTCCCTCAGTGTAGTCAACTTGCCGGGCGGCAAGTAAGTAGCAGGACCCAGGGGAGTGGGAACGATGGCGGACAACAAGGAAGCGGTCATAGAGACCGAGAAACAGCCACGCAGCGTACGCGTCGTGCTGCTCGCGCTCATGATCACCATGATGCTGGCGATGCTCGACAACATGATCGTGGGCACGGCGATGCCCACGATCGTGGGCGAGCTCGGCGGACTCGAACACCTGTCGTGGGTCGTCACGGCGTACACGCTCGCGACCGCCGCCTCCACCCCCATCTGGGGCAAGCTCGGCGACATGTACGGGCGCAAGGGCGCCTTCATGACCTCGATCGTGATCTTCCTGGCCGGCTCCGCGCTCAGCGGCATGGCCCAGGACATGGGTCAGCTCATCGGCTTCCGCGCCGTTCAGGGCCTTGGCGCCGGTGGTCTGATGGTCGGCGTCATGGCGATCATCGGTGACCTGATTCCGCCGCGGGAGCGCGGCAAGTACCAGGGCATGATGGCCGGCATCATGGCCCTCGCCATGATCGGCGGACCGCTCATCGGCGGCACCATCACCGACCACTGGGGCTGGCGCTGGTCCTTCTACATCAACCTGCCGCTCGGTGTCGTCGCGCTCCTCGCCATCAGCGCCGTACTGCACCTGCCGAAGAAGCGGGTCCAGGCGAAGATCGACTACCTCGGTGCCGGACTGCTGGCCCTGGGCATCTCGTCCATCGTGCTCGTCACCACCTGGGGCGGCAGCCAGTACGCGTGGGGCTCCGCGCGGATCATGGAGCTCATCGGCATCGGAGTCGCCGCGCTCGTCGGCTTCGTCTTCGTGCAGACCAAGGCCACCGCGCCGATCATGCCGCTGCACATCTTCCGCAGCCGCAACTTCACGCTGATGTCGATCATCGGCTTCATCACCGGCTTCGTGATGTTCGGCGCCACGCTCTTCCTGCCGCTGTACCAGCAGTCCGTGCAGGGCGCGTCCGCGACCAACTCCGGGCTGCTCCTGCTGCCGATGCTCGGCGCGATGCTGGTCACCTCGATGGTCGCCGGGCGGGTCACCACCGGCACCGGGCGCTACAAGGCCTTCCCGATCGTCGGCAGCATCCTCATGGCGGTCGGTCTGTTCCTGCTCGCCCAGATGGACACCGCTACGACCCGGTTCACCTCCGGGCTGTACATGGCTGTGCTCGGCCTCGGCATGGGCTGCCTGATGCAGATCACCATGCTGGTCGCGCAGAACAGCGTCGAGATGAAGGACATGGGCGTCGCGTCCTCGTCCACCACCCTCTTCCGTACGCTCGGCTCGTCCTTCGGCGTCGCGATCATGGGTGCGCTGTTCAACCACCGCGTCCAGAACGTGATGGCCGAGCGGGCCGGGGCGCTGGGGTCCAAGGTCACCGAGCAGTCGGCGCAGCTGGACGCCGCCAGCCTGGCCAAACTGCCGGCCGCCGCGCGTGAGGCCTACCAGTACGCGGTGTCCTCCGGTACGCACTCCGCGTTCCTGCTGGGAGCGGTGGTGTCCCTGGTCGCGCTGGTGGCCGCGGTGTTCGTGAAGGAGGTTCCGCTGCGGGGGGCGGGAGCGGGGGCGCCGAAGCCGGCCGAGGCCGGGGCCGAAGCTGGGGTCGAGGCCGGGGTCGAGGCCGGGGCCGAGGCCGAGGCCGCGGTGAGCGACTCGGCCCAGAAGGAAGCCCAGAAAGAAACCGTGGCTGAGAACGCCTGACCTGGTTCGACCCGAGCTCGATCTGACCGAGCTCGATCTGACCGCGCTTGATCTGACCGCGCTTGATCTGACCGCGCTTGATCTGAAGGCCCCCGGCGTGTCCGCCCCGGGGGCCTTCTCTTGTACGGGGCTGGGGGCGGCTGTACGGGCCTGGGGGCGGTCCGGGTTTTTCGCCCCCGCCGCCTCAAACGCCGGACGGGCTGAATGACGCGGGCCGAGGTGAGGCCTTCAGGGGCGCGGGGAACTGCGCGGCCAGCCCCCACCACCCGCAGCCAAACCGGGAACTGCGTGGCCAACCCCGCCCACCCCGAGCCGAGGACCCCCGGGGGGCTATGTCAGCAGTATCGGGTAGCTGCCCGTGTTCGTCGGTGCGTGTTCCGGTAGCCACAGGACCGCGACCGCGCCCTCCGCGGGCACGTCCTCCGGCGCTCCTGCAGGGCGGACGTTGCGGAAGGTCAGCCGGGCGCCGAGCACCCGGGCCTGGCCCGCCGCGATGGTGAGGCCCAGGCCGTGACCGTGGCCGGAGCGGTCGCTGCTGCCGGTGCGAAAGCGGCTGGGGCCCTCGGCGAGGAGCTCCTCGGGGAAGCCGGGACCGTGGTCGCGGACGCGGATGACGCGGCCCTCGACCGAGACCTGGATCGGGGGCTTGCCGTGCCGCGCCGCGTTGGCGAGCAGGTTGAACAGGACGCGTTCCAGGCGGCGCGGGTCCGTGGTGACCTCGGACTCGTGGATCACGCGTATGTCGACGTCCGGGTCCTTGGCGGCCACGCGCCGCGCCACGAACTCGCCGAGCAGGATGTCCTGCAACTCGGCCCGCTCGGACGCGCCGTCCAGCCGCGCCACCTCGAGGACGTCCTCGACGAGGGTGCGCATGGCCTGGACACGGTCGCGGACGAGTTCCGTGGGTCGGCCCGGCGGAAGCAGTTCCGCCGCTGTCAGCAAGCCGGTCACCGGCGTGCGCAGTTCGTGTGCGATGTCGGCGGTCACCCGGCGCTCGGCCTCGATGCGCTGCTGGAGCGCGTCCGCCATGGCGTCCACCGCCCGTGCGAGGTCGTCGGTCTCGTCGCGCACGACCCCGCCGATCGCGTCCCGTACCCGTACGTCCGTCTCGCCCATGGCCACCTGGTTCGCCGCGGCGGCGGCCTTGCGCAGCCGGCGCGAGAGCTGGCCGCCGATCAGTACGCCCAGTGCGCTGCCACCGAAGACGACCGCGATCGAGCCGATGATCAGCGCCTGGTCGAGATCCTTCATGACGTCGGTGTTGCGGTCCGTGAAACCCCTGTGGAGCGACAGGACGCGGCCGTCCTTGAGGGGGACGGCCGCCCAGATGTCCGGGACCCCGTTAGGGCGGTCGGACACATAGGTGGCCCGCCGCCCCTGCGCGACCTTCGCCAGCAGGTCCCTGGGGATGTTCGGGTCGTCGACCTTGACCCCGAAGGCCTGCGCGCGGCCGGACTCGTACATGCGCTCGGCGACCTGGATGCGTTCGTCCGCCAGATCGCGCGAGTTGTCGAGCATCGAGACGCGTGCCGCGTTGTGCACGACGAGGCTCAGGGCGACCGCCACCAGCGCGCCGACCATGGCGATCGCCGCGCTGAGCTTCCACCGGATGCCGGTACGGATGCCGGTGTGGATGGCGGAGTGGATGCCGGTGTGCGCGGCGCCGGCTCGTCCACGTCGGTCGGCAGGTCCGCGTGGGTCGGCCGGCCTGCCCTGGGCGACAGGTGCGGCGCCCAGGTCGACGAGTGTGTCCCGCATGGCCGGTCTGTTCCGGTTGGCCGGGCCGCCGCCGCCCGCCGGGTTCCGGCGCTGAAATATCCCCCGCATACCCCTGCTCAGGCCTTCAACTTGTAGCCGAAGCCGCGGACCGTCTCGATCCGGTCCTGGCCGATCTTCGTCCGCAGCCGCTGGACGTGGACGTCGACGACGCGGGTGTCACCGCCCCAGCCGTAGTCCCATACGCGTTCGAGCAGCTTGTCGCGGCTCAGCACCGTACCCGGTGTGGAGGAGAACTCCAGCAGCAGCCGCATTTCGGTGGGCGTCAGCGCCACCGGCGTACCGCCCTTGTGGACCTCCATGCCCTCGGTGTCGATCTCCAGGTCGCCGAAGGAGAGCACCCCGCCGTCGACCGGTGAGGGGTCATCGGCGGCCCCGTTGGGACCGCTCGCGTGTCCGAAACGGCGCAGCACCGCGCGGATCCGGGCGACCAGGACGGCCCCGTCGAAGGGCTTGGTCACATAGTCGTCGGCGCCCGCCTCCAGGCCGAGCACGACGTCGATCGAGTCGGCGCGCGCGGACAGCATGATCACGGGCACGGTGGAATCGTCGCGGATGCGACGGCACAGGCTGACGCCGTCCAGGCCGGGGACCATCACGTCCAGGAGAGCGATGTCGGGGCGGTCGGCACGGAACGCCTCCAGGCCCGACAGCCCGTCGGGCATGGCCGTGACCGCGAAGCCGTCGCGCTCCAGAGCGAGCTGCGTGGCCTCGCGGATGACGTCGTCGTCCTCGACGAACAGGACATGGGTCTGCTCTGCCATCCGGCTGCTCCGTCTGTGTTCAGTTCGAGGGGGCGGGCGTGTCGACGCCGCCCACCGCGTTGCTGTACTCGTTATGCGTCCGGGACTCCTTGGTGAAGTGGGTCGCGGTCCACTGGTAGGTGATCACATCTTCGCTGGAGGGGTACTCCACCGGGTCGCCCTCCTTGTACAACTGCTGGGTGATCACCAGATCGCCCCGGTCGATCTCCGCGTAGACCGGCGGCTCCTCGGTCTTGAAGACGTTTTCGTACCTGCCGCTTTGCTCTCGGTACACGTACGAGCCGATCCCGACGGCGTCCCCGCAGGTCATGACGTTGACCACGACGTCGTCGGTGGCCCCTCCGGTCAGATCCCCGTACGACACGTCGACCGGGTACTCGTCGGCGACGCACGGTTTCGTCAGGACGCTCTTGACCGAGTCGCTGACCTCCGGGTCGTCCTTGACGAGCTTGACCGCGTCCACGCGCCGGGGCTTCCTGGTCCTGGAGGCGGAGGGCGAGGGCGTCGTGGCCCCTTTCGCCGCCATCTCACCGCCCGCCGGGCCCGCGACGCGGGCCGAGGGGGGCGTAGCTCCCTTCGCCGCCGCCTCACTGCCCGCCGGGCCCTCGTCGCGGGCGCCCGTGCCGCCCGTGGCGCAGGCGCTCAGGAAAAGGCCGATGGCGGCGAGCACGGCCGCCGCCGCACTCCCCGCCTTCAGGACCTGCCTGGCCCGAGTTCCTAGGCCGCGCAACGCTCCCGCTCCTTATTCGCTTCGAGCGCGCGTGCGCCGCGCTCCTCGTAGTCCCGGCTCTCCAGCTCCTCGCGGAGCCGGGCCAGGGCCCGGTGCAGTGTGCTCTTGACCGTTCCGGCCGACATGCCGAGGGCGGCGGCCGTCTCCTCCGTGGACATCTGCTCCCAGTGTCGCAGCACCACGACACTGCGTTGCTTGGGAGCGAGAACTTTCATGATGTCCATAAGAAGCGCCCGGTCCGCGTGCTGTTCGGTGGAGTCGTCGACGCAGGCGTCCGGGAGCTGCTCGGTGGGAACCTCTTCGAGTTTTCGCGCCCGCCACCACTCGGTGCGCGTATTGATCATCACGCGGCGCAGGTACGCGTCGGCGAGCCGCTTGTCCGCGATGCCCTCCCAGCGGCCGTACGTCCGTACGAGCGCGGTCTGCAGCAGGTCCTGGGCGTCGACGAGGTCGGGGACCAGGCGACGGGCACTGCGCAGCAGCGCGTCCTGTCGGGTGCGGACGTACTCCTCGAATTCGAGCACCTCGCCGTGCGCCATGATCAACCGCCTCCATCCCCGTTTCCGACCGCCTGCTGTCGCCTGGCTGCCGGTTGTCCGTTGCCTGTGTCCCGCTGTCGTTCCGCTGTGTGTGCGGTACGGAAATGAAGCTACGGAGGGGTTGTCACGGGGGTGTCCGAGGCAGCCTGCGGTGAGGACTCGGCTGTACGTCGGTTGTGTAACGGACCTACGAGTGGGGTAAGGCGCTGTGGTGGCAAGTCCCGGTTGGGGTGGTTTTGCGGGGGCGGTGGGGGAGCGGGCGCCGTGACTAAGTCAAAGGCAGCCGATACAAACCACCCGGGAGCGGCTCCACGAGCCCATCGGCGACGAGCCCGTCGAGGGCGCGGGCCCGCTGCACGGGCTCGTTCCACACGCGATCGAGGACGGACTGCGGGACCGGTCCCTCGACGGACTCCCTGAGGACGGCGAGGAGTTTGCCGCGTACCTGGCGGTCCGTACCCGCGTACGTCTGTCCGCGCCGCGGCGGGCCGTCGTGCTCCGGCTTGCCCGCCAGCCGCCATGCGCACTGCGTCGCGATCGGACAGCGGTGGCAGGTCTCGTTCTTCGCGGTGCAGATCAGCGCGCCGAGTTCCATGGAGGCGGCGGCCCAGCGGGAGGCCGTGCCCTCGTTCTCGGGGAGGAGGGCACGGGCGAGCTTGCGCTCGGCGGCGGTGGTGGCGTTCGGGGGGTACTGCACGCCGGTGACGGCCCGCGCGAAGACTCGTCTGACGTTCGTGTCCAGTACGGCGTGCCGCTGCCCGTACGCGAACGAAGCGACCGCCGCGGCCGTGTACTCCCCGATGCCGGGCAGCGCGAGCAGTTGCGCGTGCTGCGTGGGTACGTCGCCGCCGTGCCGTTCCGTTATGGCGACCGCGGCGCCGTGCAGCCGGAGCGCGCGGCGGGGGTAGCCGAGGCGTCCCCAGGCGCGGACGGCCTCGCCCGGGGCCTCCTTGGCCAGGTCGGCGGGGCGGGGCCAGCGGGCCACCCACTGCTCGTACACGGGCAGGACGCGGCTCACCGGGGTCTGCTGCAACATGAACTCACTGACCATCACGCCCCAGGGGCCGGCATCGGGGCGGCGCCAGGGGAGGTCGCGGGCGTGCTCGTCGAACCAGGTGATCACTGGTTCGTGCAGGGTCTCGCCGGGGGCGTTGGGCTGGGGGCTGGGTGTGGGCATGGTGGGTGCAGTCATGGCGCTTCCGATCCTGCCACGTGGGGGTGAGCCTGTGCGGTTCCCCCGGGGCGCGGTGGGGCAACTTTTCGCCCCCGCCGTCCCTGCTCGTCCCTGCTCGTCCCATCCTGACTCGTCCCATCCTGTCCCGGGGGCTGCGCCCCGGACCCTGGGTGGGCCTTCCGCTGGGGGGCGGTGGGGGGCTCGTCGCGCCCACGCGGCGGAGCCGCACGGTGTCACAGCCCCGCGCCCCTGGAGGGGCGCTGCCCACCCCCCTGCGGCAACTCGGGCGCTCCACCGGGATGATGATCCGGAAAAGTTGATGCTCAGGGCGGCGGGTGGGGCAAGCACCGGCGCGGATCTCTCGTACAGTTTGCGCCGTGGGATCTCTGCGCAATCCGGTCGGGCCGCTTCCCTCCACCATCTACTGGCGTCGGAGGGGCGTTCTGCTGTCCCTGCTCGCCGTGTTGACGCTGCTGATCATCTGGATCGTCAGCAGCGGTGGCGGTGGCGGAGGCGGCAAGAAGACCGCGGACGGGTCCAACGGGAAGAACCCCGTGGGGACGATCACCCCTGGACCCTCCAGTTCCGGACCCGCGATCAGTCAACACCCGGGCGGACGCGACGAGTCCAGCCCCGGCACGGGCAGTAGCGGTAGCAGCGGCAGCGGCAGCGGTGGAGACGGTTCCGGGGGGTCCGGCAGCGGATCCACCGCGGGCAGCGGAGGCTCCGACGACGGTTCCAACGGAAACGGTGCCGGTTCCGCCGACCAGGTCCCGGCCGACTCCACCCTCCCCAACTGCACCGCAGGCGCGGTCAAGTTGACGCTGCGTAGCGTGCGCAACACGTACGCCCCCGGGGCCAAGCCCTCCATCGAGCTGATCGCGAAGAACTCCGCCGGCAGTGACTGCAAGGTCGATCTCGGCCCGAAGAGCGCCGTCCTGACGATCACTCAGGCCGGCAGCAACCAGAGTTTCTGGTCCTCCGCCGACTGCCCGAAGGACGCCGTCACTCTCTTCTTCCGCGTTCCGGCCGGCGGTCAGGTGACCTACACCGTCGACTGGGACCGTTCGGCCAGTGCTCCTCAGTGCGCGACGCCCCAGGCGGGCTCGGCGGCCGCGGGCACGTACCTGGTGGAGGCGAAGGCACCGGGGCTGACGAAGGCGACGACATCGTTCGTGCTCTCCCAGGACTGACGTGCTCTCCCAGGACCGGGGGGAGGAGGGGAGGGGCGGCCTGGAGGTGCTCAGGGGCCCCTGAAGCGGTCTCAGCCGGTCGGATGCAGCGCACAGGCCGACCGGATACAGCGCGCAGTCGGTCGGTCGGAGCGCTCCGCCGGTCAGACGTAGCGCTCCAGGATCGACGACTCCGCCAGCCGCGACAGCCCCTCGCGGACGCTGCGCGCCCTCGCCTCGCCGACCCCGTCCACCGCCTGAAGCTCGTCGACACTCGCGGCGAGCAGCTTCTGCAGGCTGCCGAAATGCTCGACGAGCCGGTCGATGATCGCGCCGGGCAGGCGCGGGACCTTGGCGAGGAGGCGGAAACCGCGCGGGGAGACCGCGGAGTCGAGTGCCTCGGGGGAGCCGGTGTAGCCCAAGGCTCTCGCGACCGTGGGCAGTTCGAGCAGCTCCGCGTGGCTGAGGGCGTCCAGCTCGGAGAGCGCCTCGTCGACCGTGCGGGAGCGCTTGGCGGTCGGCTCGGGCACGTAGTCCCGGACCACCAGCTCCCGCTCGGGCTCCACGCCCGCGATCAACTCGTCGAGCTGGAGCGCGAGCAGACGCCCGTCGGTGCCCAACTCCACCACGTACTCGGCGATCTCCGTCGCGATACGGCGCACCATCTCCAGGCGCTGCGCCACCGCCGACACGTCCCGGACGGTGACCAGGTCCTCGATCTCCAGCGCGGAGAGCGTGCCCGCGACCTCGTCGAGGCGGAGCTTGTAGCGCTCCAGGGTCGCGAGGGCCTGGTTGGCGCGGGAGAGGATCGCGGCGGAGTCCTCCAGGACGCGGCGCTGACCGTCGACGTACAGCGCGATCAGACGCATCGACTGGGAGACCGAGACGACGGGGAAGCCGACCTGCTTGCTCACCCGGTCCGCCGTGCGGTGCCGGGTGCCGGTCTCCTCCGTCGGGATCGTCGGGTCGGGCACGAGCTGGACGCCCGCCCGCAGGATCTTGGTGATGTCCTTGTCGACGACGATGCCGCCGTCGAGCTTGCACAGCTCGCGCAACCGGGTCGCCGTGAAGTCGACGTCCAGGACGAAGCCGCCCGTGCACATCGACTCGACGGTCTTGTCCCAGCCGAGCACGATGAGTCCGCCGGTGTTGCCGCGGAGGATTCGCTCGAGCCCGTCGCGCAGGGCCGTGCCGGGTGCCACGGCGCTCAATGAGGCGCGCATCAGGCCATCGGCACCGGAGCTCCCACCGGACTTTCCGGGAGCTGCTGCCCGGTCGTTGGCTGCCACTGCACTCCTCCGGTCGCGGATTTCCGGTCGCCCAAGATTCGTCCAGGGTTCGTACGGACGGGCGAGACCAGGGCAAAGTCTACCGGCGCTCCTCCTCCTCCCGTGGGGCCTCCCTGCGACGGGAGCGTGGAAGGACCCGCAGCGCGTCCCCCATGTCGGCGACTTCCAGGACCTTCATACCGGGAGGGATCTTGCCCGGATCGCTCGGAACGAGGGCGTGAGTGAAGCCCAGACGGTGGGCTTCCGCGAGCCGCCGCTGCACTCCCGTGACCCGTCTGACCTCGCCCGCGAGACCCACTTCGCCGATCGCCACGAGGTTCTTGGGGAGCGGGGTGTCACTCGCGGCGGACGCCAGCGCGAGCGCGATCGCGAGGTCCGCGGCCGGCTCGGAGAGCTTCACGCCGCCGACCGTCGCCGAGTAGATGTCCCGCTTTCCGAGGGCGCTGATCCGGCCCCGCTGCTCCAGCACCGCCAGCATCATCGAGACCCGGGAGGTCTCCAGGCCGGAGGTCGTACGGCGGGGGGAGGGGATCTGAGAGTCGACGGTGAGGGCCTGCACCTCGGCGACCAGCGGGCGGCGTCCTTCGAGGGTGACGGTCAGGCAGGTGCCGGGGACGGGTTCGGCGCGGCGGGTGAGGAAGAGGCCGGAGGGGTCGGCCAGGCCCGTGATGCCCTCGTCGTGCAGCTCGAAGCAGCCGACCTCGTCCGTCGCCCCGTACCGGTTCTTGACCCCGCGGACGAGACGCAGGCGCGCGTGCCGGTCGCCCTCGAAGCTCAGGACGACGTCCACGAGGTGTTCGAGCAGGCGCGGGCCCGCGATCGCGCCGTCCTTGGTGACGTGGCCCACAAGGAGCGTGGACATACCGCGCTCCTTGGACGCCCGGATGAGCGCTCCGGCGACCTCCCGGACCTGTGCCATGCCGCCGGGAGCCCCGTCGATCTCCGGGGAGGCGATGGTCTGGACCGAGTCCAGGATGAGGAGCGAGGGCTTCACCGCGTCCAAGTGGCCGAGGACGGCGGACAGGTCGGTTTCGGCGGCGAGATACAGGTGGTCGTGGATCGCCTTGATGCGGTCGGCGCGCAGCCGGACCTGGCTCGCCGACTCCTCACCCGTCACGTACAGCGTGCGGTGCTCGTCGCTCGCCGCCTTCGCCGCCACGTCCAGGAGGAGCGTGGACTTGCCCACGCCGGGCTCGCCCGCGAGCAGGACGACCGCGCCCGGTACGAGACCGCCGCCGAGGACGCGGTCCAGCTCGGGCACGCCGGTCGAGCGCGCGGTGGCCTGGCGGCCGTCGACCTGCCCGATCGGCACGGCGGAGGTGGTGACGCGGCCCGGTGCCGTCGTCCGGACCGCGGGCGCGCCGTACTCCTCGACCGTGCCCCACGCCTGGCACTCGGGGCAGCGGCCGAGCCACTTGGCCGTCTGCCAGCCGCACTCGGTGCAGCGGTAGGACGGCCGGTCCTTCGCGGTTTTCGTACGGGCAGCCATGACGGAACCGTAGCCGAGGCCACTGACAGCGCGCGGCCTGGTCAGCGTGGAGCGGGTGGTGTGCTCGCCGACCCCGGCCCGCGCGAACACCTCGATGACGCTCCCCGAGTACACGCACACGCCCTGGCCCAGTACCTGATCGCCGAGGAAGGTCAGCATCAGGGACTGCGGGCGTGGGGCGTTGTCGGTGGTCACGGGGTGTCGAACTGCTCGCACTGTCGAACTGCTCGCACTGTCGGACGCGGTCATCGGTGGCCGCAGCCACGGAGCCGCAGCCACTGGAACAGTCGTTCGCCGTCCACACCCAACGGGTGCTCCCGGTCGTTGCCCGGCGTGGTGACGGGACCGTCGAGGGACATCGAAACGGCGGATGCGACGGAGGTCGTGTCGGGAAGACTCCCGTGCACCCCGGGATTCATCTGCCATGGCCTGCCATCGCCGACGGTGACGGTGTGGGCCACGGAATCGCAGGTTCTTGTCCCCTTATGAGGGATCGTTTCACCCGTACGGATTAAATGTGCTCAAGGGGGAAGAAGGGGCCACCCCCGGCACCTACGGTCGCACGGGTGATGAGCAGCAGTCCGGAGTCCTCCACGCATACCACCGGCGCACACCGGGCGCACGGAGACGCGCGCAAGCAGGTGACCGCGCCTCGTGGCGCGAGCACCCGCACCCCGGCTCAGCGCCCTCCCGCGCGCTACGAGCCCTATCTGGACGGCCTGTTCACCTACTGCCTGTCCGTGCTGTGCGACCACGACGCGGCCACGGCCGCCCTCGGGGACGTCCTCGCGCTGGCCGAGCGCCGCGGTCGGCGCGGTCGGCGTGGTCGGCGTGGCCCGGAGTCCGAGGACGACCGTAGGGCGTGGCTGTACGCCCTCGCCCGCTGGTCCTGTCTGCGCGAGCTCACCGAGGCCCGGCGCCGGCGCCAGGCGGCGCACGTTTCCGGCCGCCGTACGCGCCACAAGAACACCAGGAGCCGGGATACCAAGGATGCCGCCGACCGGTGCGCCGCCGAGCCGTCGGCCGGTCCCGTCTCCGACGAGGCCCAGGCCCAGGCCCAGCGGCAGCGCGAACTCGCCCTGCTGGCCTGGCCGGAGGCCGCCGGCACCACCCCCGAGCAGCGCGAGGCGCTCGAACTCGCCGTGCGCCACCAGCTGGCCGCCCACGAGGTCGCCGCCGTCCTCGGTCTGGACCTCGCCAAGGCACGCGAACTGCTCGCCTCCGCCGCCTGCGAGGTCGAACGCACCCGTGCCGCCCTCGCTGTCGTGGAGACCGGCACCTGTCCGAGCGTCGCCCGCCTCACCGGCGACCACCAGCTCGTCCTGAGCACCACCCTGCGCCGCGAACTGGTCCGGCACGTCGACGACTGCCCGCGCTGTCGCCGTACCGCCGAGCGCGCCGCCCCCGGCGCCTGGCCCGGCACCAGCGTCACGCCTGCCGCGCTCCCCGTCCTGGAGGCTCCGCGCGACGCCCTGCACATGGCGATGGCACGCGCCCCACGCGCGCGGAGCGACGCTCCGCGCTTCGACCGGCGCGGCTTCCCGATGGACCCCAAGGACCGCGCCGCCCGGAGGGACCGTTTCCGCGCGCGTGCCGTCACGACCACGGTCGTCGCCACCGTCGTCGCCGCCCCCGTCCTCGCCCTCTGGGCGGCCTACCGCGGCGCGCCCCTCATCGGCGAGGGCGCCGACAGCCGCTCGATCACCGCGAGCGAGGCGCACGGCCCCGACCGCGTCAACGGCGAGGAAGCGGGCGGCTACGAGAACGCGGGCAACGCCAGCACCAAGCCCGGCACCCGCTTCACCAAGGGCAGCCGCTCGCCCGACGTCTCCGTGGAGGTCATCAGCGCCCCCGGTACGGCGAACGGCGCCGGAAACCTCTCCGTACGGGCCACGGGCAGCGGCGACACGACCCTCATCACGCTGTCAGCGTCCGGGACGTCCGGGAGTTCACTCGTCCACTGGTCCGCGCAGACCGGAGCGTCCTGGCTCCACCTCAGCCAGTCCTCGGGGACGCTCGCCCCCGGCGCATCGTTGACGATCAAGGTGTACGTCGATCATCTGCGCCAGCCGATGGGCCCCTGGAGCGCGAGGGTGGCGATCGCACCGGCGGGCGCGGCGGTCACGATCGGGGGGTACGGGGACGCGGGCCCGTTCGACCCCGGAGGCTCCGACCCCGGCCCGATGCCCGGCAACCCCACCCCGCCCGCCCCCGGCTCCGGCCCGACCCCGCCCCCCTCCGACCCCACACCGACACCCAGCGACCCCCAGCCGCCCCCCACGGACTCGTCGCCGCCGTCGCCCCCGCCGTCACCGTCGTCGCCGGCGGACCCGGGCGGCTCGACGCCACCGCCCAGCGACAGCACCGCCCCGAGCCCGTCCTCGTAGGACCGAAGAACGCGGGAACGCGGGAAGGCGGGAACCCGAGAACCCGAGAACCCCAGAACAGGGACGCGCGGTGGTGGACCAGAAGGGCTCAGGCGACCGGATCCGCCGGGTGCGGCGCCAGCAGCGGCAGCTGCGAGGCCAGCCGCTCCTCGCAGAGCTCGACCAGCCGGTCGTACCCCGCCTTGCCCATCAGCTCGACGAGCTCCGGGCGGTACGAGACGTACACCGGGTCGCCCGCGCCGTGCGCCGAGGTCGCCGACGTGCACCACCAGTGCAGGTCGTGGCCGCCAGGACCCCAGCCCCGGCGGTCGTACTCGCCGATCGAGACCTGGAGCACGCGCGTGTCGTCGGGCCGGTCGATCCACTCGTACGTCCGGCGCACCGGCAGCTGCCAGCAGACGTCCGGCTTGGTCTCCAGCGGCTCGCGACCCTCCTTGATCGCCAGGATGTGCAGCGAGCAGCCCGCGCCGCCGGCGAAGCCGGGCCGGTTCTGGAAGATGCACGAGCCCTGGTACGGCCGCGTCTGCCGCTCACCGTCCTCGTCCTGCGACACCCACCCGGTCTTCAGCCCCACGTCGTGGTGCTGCCAGATGTCCGGTGTGAGCCGCGCCACGTGCTCGGCCACCCGCTTCTCGTCGTCCTCGTCGGAGAAGTGGGCCCCGAGCGTGCAGCAGCCGTCGTCGGCACGGCCCGCCTGGATGCCCTGGCAGCCGCTTCCGAAGATGCAGTTCCAGCGAGAGGTCAGCCATGTCAGATCGCACCGGAAGACCTGCTCCCCATCGGCGGGATCCGGAAATTCCACCCATGCGCGAGCGAAGTCGAGCCCCTTCTCGTCAGACACCGTGGTCTTCACCGGGGACTTCTTCGGGGACTTCTTGGTCGCGGAGGCCTTCGCCTGCGAAGAACCATTGGCCGATTTGTCGGGCTTCGCCTTTTTCGTCTTTGGCACCCGTCCAGGGTAAGTCGCTTCAGCCCGCTCCGGGGACGGTCGACCGCCGTACTCGCAGTAGCGTTCCGTACATGAGACTCGGTGTCCTCGACGTGGGTTCGAACACGGTGCATCTGCTGGTGGTGGACGCACACCCTGGCGCTCGCCCGCTGCCCGCGCACTCACACAAGGCCGAATTGCGGCTCGCCCAATTGCTCGACGAGAGCGGGGCGATCGGCCCCGAGGGCGTCGACAAACTGATCGAGACGGTCCAGGACGCCCTGGAGGCAGCCGAGGACAAGGGAGTCGAGGCCCTGCTGCCGTTCGCGACCTCCGCCGTGCGCGAGGCCAGCAACGCCGACGACGTACTGGCCCGGGTGCAGGCCGAGACCGGTGTCGAGCTCCAGGTCCTGGCGGGGCCGGAAGAGGCCCGGCTGACCTTCCTGGCCGCCCGCCGCTGGTTCGGCTGGTCGGCGGGGAAGCTGCTGGTCCTCGACATCGGCGGCGGTTCGCTGGAGATCGCGTACGGCATGGACGAGGAGCCGGACGCGGCGGTGTCGCTGCCGCTGGGCGCGGGCCGGCTGACCGCGGGCTGGCTGCCGACCGACCCGGCCGACCCGGCGGACATCAGGGCCCTGCGCCGCCATGTCCGGGCGCAGATCGCCCGCACGGTCGGCGAATTCACTCGCCTCGGCGCCCCCGACCATGTGGTCGCCACCTCCAAGACCTTCAAGCAGCTCGCCCGCCTGGCCGGCGCCGCCCGCTCCACAGAGGGCCTGTACGTCCAGCGCGAGCTCAAACGCCGCACCCTGGAGGACCTGGTCCCCCGCCTCGCCTCCATGACCGCCGACGAACGCGCCGCACTCCCCGGCGTCTCCCCGGGCCGCTCCGGCCAACTCCTCGCCGGCGCCGTCGTCGCCGAGGGCGCCATGGACCTCTTCGGCGTGGAAACCCTGGAAATCTGCCCCTGGGCCCTACGAGAGGGCGTAATCCTCCGCCGCCTGGACCACATGGCATCGGAGTAAGACGGGGCCGGGCCCCCACAGGGGCGCGAGGAACGGCGCGACCAGCCACCCGCAACCCGCAGTCGCGCACGACAGCCCCCTGCAACGGCGAAAAGGCGCCCCGGCCGGAGGCCACCGCGGCCGCCGGCCGCCAGACCACGGAAGGGGTCGTGCCGGTACGTCGCAAGCCCGTCGCTTACGTTCGGATCTGGAAACGGTTCCCCATAGGGCAACGTCTGATCCGGCGGCGACGGGCTCGACGTACCGGCACGGCCCCGACCCCACACCCCCCGGCCAAAGCCCGCCACCCTTCGGCCAACCGCCGGAGGCACCCCGTACGCTGTCCCTCGTGGCAGAACCAGTCGTGCGCATCCCGGATGCGAAGGTCGCGCTGTCCACGGCGTCCGTGTATCCGGAGTCGACGGCAACGGCCTTCGAGATCGCCGCGCGCCTCGGCTACGACGGTGTGGAGGTCATGGTCTGGACCGACCCGGTCAGCCAGGACATCGAAGCCCTCCGCCGCCTCAGCGACTACCACCAGATCCCGATACTCGCCGTCCACGCCCCCTGCCTGCTGATCACCCAGCGCGTCTGGTCCACCGACCCCTGGGTCAAGCTCCAGCGCGCCCGGGCCGCGGCCGAGAAACTCGGCGCGAGCACAGTCGTCGTACACCCCCCCTTCCGCTGGCAGCGCCAGTACGCACGGGACTTCGTCACCGGGATCTGGCGGATGGCCAACGAGACGGACGTACGGTTCGCCATCGAGAACATGTACCCCTGGCGCTACCGCGACCGCGAGATGCTCGCGTACGCCCCCGACTGGGACGTCACGAAGGACGACTACCGGCACTTCACGATCGACCTCAGCCACACGTCGACCGCCCGCACCGACGCGCTGCACATGATCGACCGCATGGGCGACCGCCTCGGCCACGTCCACCTCGCCGACGGCAACGGCTCCAACAAGGACGAGCACCTGGTCCCCGGCCGCGGCACCCAGCCCTGCGCCGAGCTGCTGGAACGCCTCGCGCTCTCCGGTTTCGACGGCCACGTGGTCATCGAGGTCAACACCCGCCGCGCGATGTCCAGCGCCGAACGGGAGGCGGACCTGGCGGAGGCCCTGGCCTTCACCCGTCTGCACCTCGCCTCCGCGGTGAAGGTGCACCGCAGGTGACGGACGCCGCCGCGCCCCGCCGCGGCCGGGGACGCCCTTCTCGTACGCAGTCGGAGGCGGCCCCCGCGACCCGCGACCGCATCCTGGATGCGGCCCGCGAGGAGTTCTCCGAGCGCGGCTACGAGAAGACGTCGGTGCGCGGCATCGCCAAGGCCGCCGGGGTGGACTCGGCCCTCGTCCACCACTACTTCGGCACCAAGGAACAGGTCTTCGAGGCGGCCATCGAGGTCGCGTTCGCGCCTGCCCTGGCCGCGCCGGAAGCGTTGGAGAGTGGCTCCCTCGACGCCGTCGGCGAACGCCTGACCCGCTTCATACTGGGCATCTGGGAGAACCCGGCGACCCGCACCCCGCTCCTCGCGATCCTCCGCTCCGCCGTCAGCAACGAGACCGCGGCCGCCGTCTTCCGCCGCCTGGTCGCCACCCAGCTGCTGCGCCGCGTCGCGGGCCAGCTGGACGCCCCCGACGCGGAACTGCGTGCCGAACTGGCGGCGGCCCAGTTGGTGGGGGTGGCGATGCTCCGCTACGTGATCAAGATAGAGCCACTGGCCTCAGCGGACCCGGAGCAACTGGTGGCACGGCTGGCCCCGGTAGTACAGGGCCACCTGACAACCCCCTGAGGTGAGCGCCCCGACAACAGCCACCCGCGGCCGACAACCACTCACAGCCGACAACCACCCACAGTCGACCCCCGAGACAAGCATCCCGCATTCCGGACGCCCCGTCCGAATCGTGGCGCACCGGCGTAGGCTCGACCTCAGTCATTACTCTCCGAAGGAGCGAGCGACGATGCCCGAGCTGAGGTCCCGCACAGTCACCCACGGCCGCAACATGGCGGGCGCACGCGCCCTTATGCGCGCTTCTGGTGTACCGGGCGCGGACATCGGACGGAAGCCGATCATCGCGGTCGCCAACTCCTTCACGGAGTTCGTGCCGGGCCACACCCACCTGCAGCCGGTCGGCCGCATCGTCAGCGAGGCCATCACGGCCGCCGGCGGCATCGCCCGCGAGTTCAACACGATCGCGGTCGACGACGGCATCGCGATGGGCCACGGCGGCATGCTGTACTCCCTGCCCTCCCGCGACCTGATCGCGGACTCGGTCGAGTACATGGTCGAGGCCCACTGCGCCGACGCCCTGATCTGCATCTCGAACTGCGACAAGATCACGCCCGGCATGCTGATGGCGGCCCTGCGCCTGAACATCCCGACGGTCTTCGTCTCCGGCGGCCCCATGGAGTCCGGCCGCGCCACCCTGGTCGACGGCACGGTCCGTACGCTCGACCTGGTCGACGCGATCTCCGACGCCGTGAACGACAAGATCTCGGACGAGGACATCCTCCGTATCGAGGAGAACGCCTGTCCGACCTGCGGCTCCTGCTCCGGCATGTTCACCGCCAACTCGATGAACTGTCTGACGGAGGCGATCGGCCTCTCCCTCCCCGGCAACGGCTCGGTGCTCGCCACGCACACGGCCCGCAAGGGTCTTTACGAGGATGCGGCCCGCACGGTCGTCGACATCACGCGCCGCTACTACGACCAGGACGACGAGTCGGTCCTGCCCCGCAACATCGCCACGCACGCCGCGTTCGAGAACGCCATGGCCCTCGACATCGCCATGGGCGGCTCCACCAACACGATCCTGCACCTGCTGGCCGCCGCCCAGGAGGCGGGCGTCCCCTTCGGCCTGGACGAGATCAACGAGGTCTCGCGCCGCGTGCCGTGCCTCGCCAAGGTCGCCCCGAACGTCGCCAAGGACCGCACGTACTACATGGAGGACGTGCACCGCGCCGGCGGCATCCCCGCCCTCCTCGGCGAACTGCACCGCGCGGGTCTGCTCAACGAGGACGTCCACTCGGTCCACAGCCCGTCCCTGTCCGACTGGCTGAAGACGTGGGACGTGCGCGCCGGCTCCCCCTCGCCGGAGGCAGTGGAACTGTGGCACGCGGCCCCCGGCTGCGTCCGCTCCGCCGAGGCCTTCTCCCAGTCCGAGCGCTGGGAGGCCCTCGACGAGGACGCCGAGAACGGCTGCATCCGCTCCGCCGAGCACGCGTACTCCAAGGACGGCGGCCTGGCGGTCCTGAAGGGCAACCTGGCGGAAGACGGCTGCGTCGTGAAGACGGCGGGTGTCGACGAGTCCATCTGGACCTTCGAGGGCCCGGCGGTCGTCTGCGAGTCCCAGGACGAGGCCGTCGACAAGATCCTCCGCAAGGAGATCACCCACGGCGACGTCGTCGTCATCCGCTACGAGGGCCCCAAGGGCGGCCCCGGTATGCAGGAGATGCTCTACCCGACCTCCTTCCTCAAGGGCCGCGGCCTCGGCAAGACCTGCGCGCTGATCACCGACGGCCGCTTCTCCGGCGGCACCTCGGGCCTGTCCATCGGCCACGCCTCCCCCGAGGCGGCCTCCGGCGGCACCATCGCCCTGGTCCAGGACGGCGACCGCATCCGCATCGACATCCCGAACCGCTCGATCGAACTCCTGGTCTCCGACGAGGAACTGGCCACCCGCCGCACCGCCCTGAACGGCGTCTACGCCCCCGCGAACCGCGAGCGCAAGGTCTCCGCGGCCCTCCGCGCCTACGCCGCGATGGCGACGAGCGCGGACAAGGGCGCGGTTCGCGACGTCTCCAAGCTGGGCTGATTTTCCCAACTCTTCCTAATTCTTCCCAACTGGCCGACTGGCCAACTGGGCTGACGATCACTCACGCAACGCCAGGGGCCGTTCCTCCGGGAACGGCCCCTTCGTCACTCCCGATTCCCGTCATTCCCGCATTCCCACCGCGGTTCACCATGCGGCGGGATCACGCCCGTCGACCGCGAAGAGCGCCCCGTCGGGGGCGGCCGAGTAGACCTTGCCCTCGGCCACGACCGGCGCCGGGATCGCGCTGACGAGCGAGCCCCGCCCATCGCCGAGCCGTGCCTTCGTCTGCCCGAGCAGCGTGCCCCGCGCGGTGTCGACGGCGAGGAGCCGCCCGTCCGCCGCGGTGAGATACAGCCGTCGCCCGGCGACAACGGGAGCCGATGCCGTGCTGACGGAGGTCTCCGCCCGCCACAGCTGGGCCGACGTCCGGGTGTTCACGGCCACCAGCGAGCCGCCGGCGGCCAGCAGATACACCGTGTCGCCCTGTACGGCGGCCTGCGCCGACGGCAGCGGCAGGGGCAGCGCGATGCGTCGAACCGTGCGGTCCGCGACGTCGTACCGCACGACGGCATTCACGTACTGGTCGATCCCGGTCGAGGTGAACCAGACCGCCCCGTCATGGGCACCCACGAGGCGCAGTGTCCCGTCCAGGCGCCGCTGCCAGCGCGTGGCACCGGTCTCCGGGTCCACCGCCGCCACCCGTGTCCCGTTCCCGTTGCCGGCCCCGGTCCCGGTCACGGTGTAGGCGACTCCGTCCCCGTACGAGAAGAAGCTCGGCGACGGTTGCCCGGGAATCGAGCGGCGCCACTTCTCCTCGCCGGTCGCGGCGTCCAGCGCGGTGACCTTGGAGTCCGGGCCGGTGAGCAGGACGACGCCTCCGACGTGGGCGATGAGGCCCTGGTAGCGAGTGACGTCACGGCTCCAACGCGTCTTGCCCGTGATGGGGTCCAACCCCGCCAGTCGATCTCCGTTCCCACTGATGACCTGTAGAAGTCCGCCGGACAGTACCGGTGCCCGCGTGGATTCGTGGCTGCCCCGGTCCGTGTCGCCGCGCGACCACAGGACATGGCCGTCGGCCGGGTCGACGGCGGCGGCCAGCACGCCGGAACGGACGCAGTACAACCGATGAGGCGAGTACGTGCATTGCGGCAGGCCTTCGGCCTTGGCGCCACGGGCACTCAACTCGAGGCCCCACGGCTGGAAGCCGCCCTTCGACCGCTGTTCCGCGTGCTTCACGGGGGCCGGCTGGACGTCCATGTCAACGAGGAGGGCGAAGGCGCCGGCGACGGCAACGAGGGCCGCGCCGACGGCGACGGGGAGCCGCCAACGCCGCCCAGCCACCTTCTCAGGCCTCTCAGGCCTCTCGGGCTTCTTGGGCAGCTTCTCGGGCAGCTTCTCGGGCGTGGAGGGCTCGGTCCGCGGGGACCGCACCGACACCCCGTTCCCCCCGCGCTGTTCGGGTATGAACGGCTGGGTGTCGTACGACGCCGACACGGACCGCAGCGCCGTCATCAGCTCGTCCGGCGTGGGCCGGTCCTCGGGCTCCTTGGCGAGGCAGCGGGAGACAAGGCCGACCAGATCCTCCGGCACACCTGCCAAGTCCGGCTCGTCGTGGACGACTTGATACGCCACGAGATACGGACTGTCGGAGTCGAAGGGGCCGCTCCCGGTGGCCGCGTGCACGATCACCGAGCCCAGCGCGAAGACATCGGCGGCGGGTCCGACCTCTCGTGGACTGCGGAACTGCTCCGGAGCCATGAACGGCGGAGTGCCGATCAGCTTCCCCGTTTCCGTGCGCAGTTCACTGTCCGAGGGCCGCGAGATGCCGAAGTCGATGACTTTCGGCCCGTCGTCGGCGAGCAGCACGTTGCTGGGTTTGAGATCGCGGTGCACGACACCGGCCCGGTGGATGTCGCGCAACGCCTCGGCGAGCCCGGCCATCAGATGGCGCAGTCGAGCCGTGGGCAGCGCCCCGTTCCGCTTCACATGCTCGGCAAGGGTCGGCCCGGGGATGAACAGCGTGGCCATCCACGGATGTTCGGCCTCGTGGTCGGCGTCCACGACGGGCGCGGTGAAGGCACCGCTCACCCGCCGAGCGGCCGCGACCTCCTGCCGGAACCGCCCCCGGAACTCGGGGTCCTGCGCGAGCTCGGCGTGCACGACCTTGACCGCGAGCCGCAACCCGGAGGCGGACCGCGCCAGATGCACGATGCCCATGCCACCGGAGCCGAGCTGCGCCTCCAACAGGTACTGCCCGGCGTATCGCGGATGTTCCGCTTCCGGGTCCGTACCGGCGCTGCGTTGTGGCGGCATCACTCACCCCCGTGGGTCCGTCCGCATGCGCGACGCGCAGAGCCTAGTCGATGCTTCGTACGAACCGTCGACGGCTTGCTAGCCTCGGCGCGCAGCACGATTTTGGCGTGAATGGTTCACGCGCATCTTTCACGCGTCACGTGAACCATTCACGTGAACGAATTCATATGAACCACTCAACGGGGGAGGCCAGGATGGCCACGGAAGACACAGAGATCGCAGGCGCGGGGGCGACGGCGGACGCGGAATCCTTGAGCGCGTCGGCGACCCTCACGTATCCGATCGCACCCGGGTACAGCGTCAACGTCCGCAGCGGCCCGGGCACGCACTACAGCGTCGTCCGCACCCTGCCGGCGGGCTCACGGGTCCCGATCTACTGCCAGTGCCCGGGAGAGTCCGTCAGCGGCGCCTACGGGACGTCGAGCATCTGGGACAACATCGCCAACGGCGAGTTCGTGGCGGACGCGTACGTCCAGACGGGCAGCGACGGCTACGTCGCACCGCGCTGCGCCTGAACGGCCGAGGGCCAGGGGCCCCGCGGTGGACCGGAGCGATAATCGTCGAGTGAGCGACGAGAACGAACCCGGCACCAGTACCGGAACCAGTACCGGAACCAGTACCGGAACCGATAGCGGAAGCGACACCGGAAGCGGTACCGGTACCGGTACCCCCGCGGGCCCCCAGCCCGACCCCCTGCGCTTCTTCGGAACGACCTGGGTGGAGCACGACGGCGGCTATACGGGCCGCCGGATCGCCGTGGCCGCGGGCTCGCTGCTCGCCGCCGTGGCCGCCTGCGTCGTGCTCCGTTTCGCCTACCAGGGCCTGGCGATCGCGGACGTCGGCAAGCCTGTGACCGTGCTGGTCGTGGTGATGTTCGCGGTGTGCAGCGCGCTCGCCTTCGGCCACACCTGGGACACCTTCTCCAAGCGCCCCGACCCCGACCGCCAGGCCTCCCTCCGCGGCCTCATGGCCATCGGCTTCATCGGCTCCCTCCTCGCCTACGCCGTCCGCACCCTCACCGAGGCCCCCGGCGAGAAGCTCCACCGCGAGGAATACGAGGAAGCACGCCGCCAGTACGAGCGCCGCACCACCCGCCGCACAGGCAACCCTTCCAAAAAGCGCCGCCCCTCCTGACCACTCGCCGTTTGGCCGCGGGCCGGTAGGGGCGGCGGGGGCGAAGACCGAAAACGGCTGTTCCCCACCCCCGAACCCCCGCCACCATGTCCCCATGACCCCCGCACCCCCTGCCTCCCACGCCCACACCACCCGAGCCCACTCCTTCAACACCGCGGCAGCCCAGTACGCCGCGAACCGCCCCTCCTACCCACCCACCCTCTTCACCACGATCGAAGAGCTGGCCGGCCGCCCCCTCAAGGGCGCGAAGGTCATCGACGTGGGCGCGGGCACCGGCATCGCCACCACCCTCCTGCACGCACGCGGCGCGGACGTCATCGCCGTAGAACCCGGCGAGGGCATGGCCGAGGAATTCCGCCGCACCCTGCCCGACATCCCCCTCGTCCGAGGAACCGGCGACGCCCTCCCCCTCGCCTCCGCCTGCGCCGACTTCCTCACCTACGCCCAGTCCTGGCACTGGACGACCCCGGCCCACTCCCTCCCGGAGGCCTTCCGCGTCCTGCGCCCCGGCGGCGCCCTCGCGCTCTGGTGGAACACGGACGCCCTCGACGTCCCCTGGATCGCCGCCCAGGCCCAGCGCATCGAGCAGTACTTCGAGGGCGCCCACCCCACCAAACAAGGCACCGCCACCAAACAGTCAGCCGCAGAGCTCCGCACCGAACGCGCCTTCAAAGGCGCCCCCGAGTCCCCGCCCCACGCCCACCGCATCGTCCGCTGGAGCCGCCGCGTCCCCGTGGACACCCACCTCGCCAACATCGGCAGCCACTCGATCTTCCTGGTCCTCGGCAAGGAGGGCACCGAGGCCTTCCTCGCCGAGGAGCGCGCCCATCTCATGGAGGCGTTCCCGGACGGCCAGGTCGAGGAGGTCTACGACGTACTGGTGATCGTGGCGACCCGCTCGTGATCCCGCGCGGCGGCCCACCGCTCCAGGGCCGCCGCACACGCGTGGTCCACATGCCGCAACCCACCCAACTCCAGCCGTACGTCACGGTCGTGCGGCAGCGCCTCCAACGCGTCCAGCAGCTTCGGCAGCCGCAGGAACGTGGCGTTCCCGATCACGCGTACGACCATCCCCGCGGCCCCCCGGTCCTCCGTCTCCACATGCACATGGCTCATGTCCCACGCGGTCTTGGCGACAGCGAGGGCCAGCCCGACCAGCACCCCTTCGAACAGATTCCCCACCACGATGGCCACGGCCGTCACCCCCAGCACCACCACCTCCCCGCGATGCCCGCGCCAGAGCACCCGCACCTCCCGCACCGGCACCAACTTGCAGCCCGCGTGCACCAGCAACCCCGCCAGCGCCGCCACCGGAATGATCCCGAGCACCCCGGGCACCACCGCGGTGAAGAGCAGCAGCCACACCCCGTGCAGCACCCGCGAGAGCTTCGTCCGGGCGCCGGCCTGCACGTTCGCCGCGCTCCGTACGATCACCGCGGTCATCGGCAGCGCCCCGAGCGCCCCGCACACGGCGTTGCCCGCGCCCTGCGCGATGAGCTCGCGGTCGTAGTCGGTCCGCGGCCCCCGGTGCAGCCGGTCCACCGCCGCGGCACTGAACAGGGACTCGGCGGAGGCGATCAGCGCGAAGGCGACCACCGTCCCGAGCACGCCCACTTCCGTGAGCCGCCCCAGATCCGCCGGACCCGGCGGCTGTACGGCGTCCAGCAGCCCCCGCACCTCCACCCGCCGCACGGACAGATCGAACACCCCGGTCACCCCCGACGCGAGCGCCACCGCCAGCAACGGCGCCGGCACGACCCGGGCCCCGCGCCGCCAACGCGGCCACAGCAGCAGTACGGCCACGGTGGCGCCCCCGACCGCGAGGGCCACCAGGTCCGCGTCGCCGGGCAGCGAGACCAGTCCGGCGATCTTCCCGAGCCCGCTCGCGGGCGCCGAGGCGTCACCCATCGCGTACACCTGACCCGCGATCAGCACGAGCCCGATCCCGGCGAGCATGCCCTGCACCACCGCGACGGACACGGCCCGGAACCATCGCCCGAGCCGCAACACCCCGAGCGCGAGCTGCAGCAGCCCGGCCCCGAGCACCAGAACACCCAGCGCCCGCAGCCCGTACGACTGCACCGCCTCGTACACCAGCACGGTCAGCCCGGCCGCGGGCCCGCTCACCTGCAGGCTGCTCCCGGGCAACACCCCGGCGACCAGCCCGCCGACGATCCCGGTCACCAGTCCCAGCTCGGCCGGCACACCGGAGGCTATGGCGACCCCTACACACAACGGCAACGCGACGAGAAACACGACGAGGGACGCGAACAGATCGGCTTTGCGCATGACAACGGCACCTCCGGTTGAGAGCGGGAGATGCGTGGGTGCCGAGCCGGGGGAGGGCACGGCGGACGTGCTGGCGTGGCACGGACACCTGTGGGCATATGACCACGCACTGAAATCCATTGTCGGTAACGGGAGTTGATCGCGCACCCCTTCCGCGTAACCGCCGAGTGAACGCGGAAGCGCACCACCCCACCGCACGCCGGAGCGCCCCCCTCCGATCACGCCCCCGCGCGCCTGCGCCGCCTTGTGCGACCGGGCCTGACGGCCCTACCGCATGGGAGCGTGACGGCCCTACCTCGTGGGGCTTCACGGCCCTACCTCATGGGGGCTTCACGGCCCCACCCTCATGGGAGCGTGACGGCCCCACCCGCATGGGGGCTTGACGGC
Source organism: Streptomyces sp. NBC_01384 (assembly GCF_045040035.1). Lineage (NCBI taxonomy): Bacteria > Bacillati > Actinomycetota > Actinomycetes > Kitasatosporales > Streptomycetaceae > Streptomyces > Streptomyces sp. NBC_01384. Next base: position 4,175,618 of record NZ_CP109559.1, on the reverse strand, counting down.
CCACTCCACGGGAGCTTGACGGCCCCACCCTGCGGGAGCATTATTCATCGCATGATGAATTTGAATCCGCCGGGCCCACCCGACCCCACAGGACCACCGGACTCCTCCCACCAACCCGCCATCCGCGCGGAAGCCCTCACCGTCGTACGCGGCCCCCACACTGTCCTGCGCGGCCTCGACTTCTCCGTCCCCCACGGCCAGATCACCGGCCTGCTCGGCCCCTCCGGCTGCGGCAAATCAACCCTGATGCGCGCGACGGTCGGCACCCAGGCCAAAGTCACCGGCACCCTCGAAGTCCTCGGCCTTCCCGCCGGCCACGCCGCCCTCCGCTCCCGCATCGGTTACGTCACCCAGGCCCCCTCCGTCTACGACGACCTCACCGTCCGCCAGAACCTCGACTACTTCGCCGCGATCCTCGACCCCGGCCGCGCGTCCGCCGACCGCCGCCACGCCCACGTCACCCAGGCCATCGCCGACGTCGACCTCACCGCGCACGCCGACTCCCTCGCCGGCAACCTCTCCGGGGGCCAGCGCAGCCGCGTCTCCCTCGCGGTCGCCCTGCTCGGAGCCCCGGAACTCCTCGTTCTCGACGAACCCACCGTCGGCCTCGACCCGGTCCTGCGCCGCGACCTGTGGGCCCTCTTCCACGCCATCGCCGCCGAGCGGAACGCGACTCTCCTGATCTCCTCCCACGTCATGGACGAGGCCGAGCGCTGCCACCGCCTCCTCCTGATGCGCGAGGGCCGGATCCTTGCCGACGACACCCCCGACGCCCTGCGCGAACGCACCGGCTCCGACACCGTCGAGGCCGCCTTCCTCCGCCTGGTCGACGAGGCGACCGCGACCGGCGACCGCCCCCGCGAGGAGACCGTCCGATGACCACGCCCACGCCCGCACGCAGGCCCACGCCCACGCTCACGCCCACGGGCCCGGCGGCCGCCACGCGCCCGTCCCCGATCAACTACTCCCGTACGACCGCCACCGCGACCCGAGTCCTGCGCCAGCTCCGCCACGACCCGCGCACGATCGCGCTGATGCTCTTGATCCCGTGCCTCATGCTGTTCCTGCTGCGCTACGTCTTCGACGGCAGCCCGCGCACCTTCGACTCCATCGGTGCGTCACTCCTGGGGATCTTCCCGCTGATCACGATGTTCCTGGTGACGTCGATCGCCACCCTCCGCGAGCGCACCTCGGGCACCCTGGAACGCCTCCTCGCCATGCCCCTCGGCAAGGGCGACCTGATCGCCGGCTACGCCCTCGCCTTCGGCGCCCTGGCCATCGTCCAGTCGGCCCTGGCCACGGGTCTGGCGGTCTGGTTCCTGGGCCTCGACGTCACGGGCTCACCGTGGCTCCTGCTTCTCGTAGCCCTCCTGGACGCCCTGCTCGGCACGGCCCTCGGCCTCTTCGTCTCGGCCTTCGCGGCCTCGGAATTCCAGGCGGTCCAGTTCATGCCGGCGGTGATCTTCCCCCAACTCCTCCTCTGCGGCCTCTTCGCCGCCCGCTCCACGATGCACCCCGTCCTGGAAGCCCTCTCCAACGTCCTCCCCATGTCCTATGCCGTCGACGGCATGAACGAAGTCCTCAAGCACACCGACATGACGGCCAACTTCGTGCGCGACGCGTTCATCGTGGCGGGATGCGCACTGCTGGTACTGGGTCTCGGCGCGGCAACCCTGAGGCGCCGAACGGCATGACCGGGGGCCAGGGGGGCCGGGGTACCAGGGGGCGCAGCGCCCTGGCGGGAACGGGGCGGAGCTCCAGGGCGGCAACCGACATCCCGCCCACCGGACGCCCACCCCCTCCTCCCCTCCCCGGTGCGAGGATGAACCCCGGACGACACAACCTCCGGAGGGCCCCGCACCATGACCCAGAAAGTCGCAGTCCTCGGCACCGGCAAGATCGGCGAAGCTCTGCTCAGCGGAGTGATCCGGTCCGGCTGGGCCCCCACCGATCTGCTGGTAACGGCCCGCCGTCCCGAGCGCGCCCGGGAACTCCAGGAGCGCTACGGCGTCACAGCCGTCACCAACGCCGAGGCCGCCAAGATCGCCGACACCCTGATCCTCACGGTCAAGCCGCAGGACATGGGCACTCTCCTCGACGAACTCGCCCCGCACCTCCCCGCCGACCGCCTGATCATCAGCGGCGCGGCCGGCATCCCCACCTCCTTCTTCGAAGAACGGCTTGCGGCAGGCACCCCGGTCGTCCGCGTCATGACGAACACCCCCGCCCTCGTCGACGAGGCCATGTCCGTCATCTCCGCCGGCAGCCACGCCACCGCCGAGCACCTCGCGCACGCCGAGGAGATCTTCGGCGCGGTCGGCAAGACGCTCCGCGTCCCGGAATCCCAGCAGGACGCCTGCACGGCCCTCTCCGGCTCGGGACCGGCGTACTTCTTCTATCTGGTCGAGGCCATGACGGACGCGGGCATCCTGCTCGGCCTGCCCCGCGACAAGGCCCACGACCTGATCGTCCAGTCCGCGATCGGCGCCGCCGTGATGCTCCGCGACAGCGGGGAGCACCCCGTGAAGCTCCGCGAGGCCGTCACCTCTCCCGCGGGCACCACGATCAACGCGATCCGCGAACTCGAGAACCACGGCGTCCGCGCGGCCCTCATCGCCGCACTGGAGGCAGCCCGCGACCGCAGCCGCGCACTGGCCTCCGGCAACAGCTAGAGCACGCGGGGCCGGGCGCACCCCCGGCCCCACCGCTCCTCACTCGTTCCGCACTTGCTTCTCACTCCACGTCAGCCCGCGGCCAGCAGACCGATCGCCTGGTACGCCGTGTCCACCCGGGGGCGCGCCATCTCCCTGGCCTTCTCGGCACCGCCCCGAAGGACCGCCTCCACATACGCGGGATCCGCGCACAGCCGCTTGTGCCTGTCCTGCACGGGCCTGAGGAGTTCGACCACGGCCTCGGCGGTGTCCTTCTTCAGGGCGCCGTACGACTCATACGCGCCGCCCAGGGTTTCCGGGTCCCCACCTTCACAGGCAGCGAGAATCTCCAGCAGATTCGAGACTCCCGGCCGGGCCTCCGGGTCGTACACGACGTCCTGCCCACTGTCGGTCACGGCCCGCATGATCTTCTTCCGTACGGCATCCGGCTCATCGAGCAGATAGACGACGCCAGGCCCGACGTCATCGCTCTTCCCCATCTTCGACGTCGGCTCCTGCAGATTCATGACCCGCGCCGCGACCTGCGGCCGCGTGGTCCGAGGCACCACGAAGGTGTGCCCGTAGCGCTGGTTGAACCGCACGGCGAGATCCCGAGCCAGCTCCACATGCTGCGTCTGGTCGTCCCCGACCGGCACCTCATCGGTCCCGTACGCCAGGATGTCCGCCGCCATCAGCACGGGGTACGTCAGCAAGGACAGCCGGACACTCCCACCCCGCTCCCGCTCCCGCGCGGCTTTCTCCTTGTACTGGATCATCCGCCGCATCTCCCCGTCGGTCGCGACGCACTCCAGCAGGTACGACAGCCGCGCGTGCTCGTCCACATGACTCTGTACGAACACGGTGCACAGCTCCGGATCGAGTCCTGAGGCCAGCAACAACGTCGCCGCCTGCCTACTGAGCCTGCGCACCCGCCCCGGATCGTGGTCCACGGTCAGCGCGTGCAGATCGACGACGCAGAACAGGGCGTCGGCCCGGTGCTGGTCGGCATCGGCCCACTGCCGGATGGCGCCCAGATAGTTCCCCAGCGTCAGATGCCCGGTCGGCTTGACCCCGCTGAAGACCCGTGTCATCTCTCCACCTCCTGGTCGAGGCCGCCGCACCCGCCGGCCGGTTCTCCAGGAGGGAGACACAAAAACGGCCGCCAGGGGCGGCGGCCGTTGAGTACATACGTGAGTACGGCCGCCGTCAGGCGGCCCACCACTGCTGGGTGCACGTATGCGTAGTCATGCCTCGGAGAGTACGCCTCCAGGGGGCACTCCGCAGCGGAGTTGACACACCCCGACCCCGTACGTAATGTTCTCCGAGTTGTCCGACGTGAGCGCCGACTCCGGTCGGTCCCCGGACAGCCACTCCGCAACAAGCACTCAACGAACGGCGACCTGTCGTCGGCTCGTTTGTATGCGTGTTTGCGGAATGAGGAATCCGCGTTCGAAAGGACGCCACCCCGATTAGCTCGGGAGCCAGGAATCCGCTAAAGTCTCACTCGTCGGAACGGCCCAACAGCCGCGAAGACAAGCCCCACCGACTGGGAATCAGGCCCGAAAGGATCTGATAGAGTCGGAGCCGCCGGAAAGGGAAAAGCGAAAGCGAAAACCTGGAAAGCGCCGAGGAAATCGGATCGGAAAACGGTCTGATAGAGTCGGAAACGCAAGAACGAAACAAGAACAAAGCAAGACCGAAGGGAAGCGCCCGGAGGAAAGCCTGAGAGAGTCTCTCGGGTGAGTACAAAGGAAGCGTCCGTTCCTTGAGAACTCAACAGCGTGCCAAAAATCAACGCCAGATATGTTGATACCCCGTCTCCGGCCGATCGGCTGGGACGAGGTTCCTTTGAAAAAGTCCTGCCGGGCACTGCCTGGCAGGCGCACAGCGAGGACGCTGTGAACCGGGGGGATTATTCCTCCCCTTGGTTCCGCTCTCGTGGTGTCGTCCCCGCAGTCTTTAATTAGACGCAGTCGGGAAAACATTCACGGAGAGTTTGATCCTGGCTCAGGACGAACGCTGGCGGCGTGCTTAACACATGCAAGTCGAACGATGAAGCCCTTCGGGGTGGATTAGTGGCGAACGGGTGAGTAACACGTGGGCAATCTGCCCTTCACTCTGGGACAAGCCCTGGAAACGGGGTCTAATACCGGATAATACCTGCCTGGGCATCTGGGTGGGTTAAAAGCTCCGGCGGTGAAGGATGAGCCCGCGGCCTATCAGCTTGTTGGTGAGGTAGTGGCTCACCAAGGCGACGACGGGTAGCCGGCCTGAGAGGGCGACCGGCCACACTGGGACTGAGACACGGCCCAGACTCCTACGGGAGGCAGCAGTGGGGAATATTGCACAATGGGCGAAAGCCTGATGCAGCGACGCCGCGTGAGGGATGACGGCCTTCGGGTTGTAAACCTCTTTCAGCAGGGAAGAAGCGAGAGTGACGGTACCTGCAGAAGAAGCGCCGGCTAACTACGTGCCAGCAGCCGCGGTAATACGTAGGGCGCAAGCGTTGTCCGGAATTATTGGGCGTAAAGAGCTCGTAGGCGGCTTGTCACGTCGGGTGTGAAAGCCCGGGGCTTAACCCCGGGTCTGCATTCGATACGGGCTAGCTAGAGTGTGGTAGGGGAGATCGGAATTCCTGGTGTAGCGGTGAAATGCGCAGATATCAGGAGGAACACCGGTGGCGAAGGCGGATCTCTGGGCCATTACTGACGCTGAGGAGCGAAAGCGTGGGGAGCGAACAGGATTAGATACCCTGGTAGTCCACGCCGTAAACGGTGGGAACTAGGTGTTGGCGACATTCCACGTCGTCGGTGCCGCAGCTAACGCATTAAGTTCCCCGCCTGGGGAGTACGGCCGCAAGGCTAAAACTCAAAGGAATTGACGGGGGCCCGCACAAGCAGCGGAGCATGTGGCTTAATTCGACGCAACGCGAAGAACCTTACCAAGGCTTGACATACACCGGAAACGGCCAGAGATGGTCGCCCCCTTGTGGTCGGTGTACAGGTGGTGCATGGCTGTCGTCAGCTCGTGTCGTGAGATGTTGGGTTAAGTCCCGCAACGAGCGCAACCCTTGTTCTGTGTTGCCAGCATGCCCTTCGGGGTGATGGGGACTCACAGGAGACTGCCGGGGTCAACTCGGAGGAAGGTGGGGACGACGTCAAGTCATCATGCCCCTTATGTCTTGGGCTGCACACGTGCTACAATGGCAGGTACAATGAGCTGCGAAGCCGTGAGGCGGAGCGAATCTCAAAAAGCCTGTCTCAGTTCGGATTGGGGTCTGCAACTCGACCCCATGAAGTCGGAGTTGCTAGTAATCGCAGATCAGCATTGCTGCGGTGAATACGTTCCCGGGCCTTGTACACACCGCCCGTCACGTCACGAAAGTCGGTAACACCCGAAGCCGGTGGCCCAACCCCTTGTGGGAGGGAGCTGTCGAAGGTGGGACTGGCGATTGGGACGAAGTCGTAACAAGGTAGCCGTACCGGAAGGTGCGGCTGGATCACCTCCTTTCTAAGGAGCATCTAGGCTGCCAGGCTTGCCTGGTGGTCCAGGGCCATTACGTCGGCAAACGTTCGACGGTGGTTGCTCATGGGTGGAACGTTGATTATTCGGCACACTTGACTGTCTTCTCCTTCCAGTACTGCTCTTCGGGGCGTGGAACGAATGAGGGAAGCGGTGAGGGTGTCGGGCACGCTGTTGGGTGTCTGAAGGTACGGCCGATTTTGGCTGCCTTCAGTGCCGGCCCCAGTGAACTCCGGTGGTAACCGGGGGTGATGGGTGGTTGGTCGTTGTTTGAGAACTGCACAGTGGACGCGAGCATCTGTGGCCAAGTTTTTAAGGGCGCACGGTGGATGCCTTGGCACCAGGAACCGATGAAGGACGTGGGAGGCCACGATAGTCCCCGGGGAGTCGTCAACCAGGCTTTGATCCGGGGGTTTCCGAATGGGGAAACCCGGCAGTCGTCATGGGCTGTCACCCTTGCCTGAACACATAGGGCAAGTGGAGGGAACGCGGGGAAGTGAAACATCTCAGTACCCGCAGGAAGAGAAAACAACCGTGATTCCGGGAGTAGTGGCGAGCGAAACTGGATGAGGCCAAACCATATGCGTGTGAGACCCGGCAGGGGTTGCGTATGTGGGGTTGTGGGATTTCTCTTTCACGGTCTGCCGGCCGTGAGACGAGTCAGAAACCGTTGATGTAGGCGAAGGACATGCGAAAGGTCCGGCGTAGAGGGTAAGACCCCCGTAGTCGAAACGTCAACGGCTCGTTTGAGAAACACCCAAGTAGCACGGGGCCCGAGAAATCCCGTGTGAATCTGGCGGGACCACCCGCTAAGCCTAAATATTCCCTGGTGACCGATAGCGGATAGTACCGTGAGGGAATGGTGAAAAGTACCGCGGGAGCGGAGTGAAATAGTACCTGAAACCGTGTGCCTACAAGCCGTGGGAGCGTCGGACATCAAGCTTGCTTGGTGTCTCGTGACTGCGTGCCTTTTGAAGAATGAGCCTGCGAGTTTGCGGTGTGTTGCGAGGTTAACCCGTGTGGGGAAGCCGTAGCGAAAGCGAGTCCGAATAGGGCGGTTTAGTAGCGCGCTCAAGACCCGAAGCGGAGTGATCTAGCCATGGGCAGGTTGAAGCGGCTGTAAGAGGTCGTGGAGGACCGAACCCACCAGGGTTGAAAACCTGGGGGATGACCTGTGGTTAGGGGTGAAAGGCCAATCAAACTCCGTGATAGCTGGTTCTCCCCGAAATGCATTTAGGTGCAGCGTCGTGTGTTTCTTGCCGGAGGTAGAGCACTGGATAGGCGATGGGCCCTACCGGGTTACTGACCTTAGCCAAACTCCGAATGCCGGTAAGTGAGAGCGCGGCAGTGAGACTGTGGGGGATAAGCTCCATGGTCGAGAGGGAAACAGCCCAGAGCATCGACTAAGGCCCCTAAGCGTACGCTAAGTGGGAAAGGATGTGGAGTCGCAGAGACAACCAGGAGGTTGGCTTAGAAGCAGCCACCCTTGAAAGAGTGCGTAATAGCTCACTGGTCTAGTGATTCCGCGCCGACAATGTAGCGGGGCTCAAGCGTACCGCCGAAGTCGTGTCATTGCAGCTATAGGGCCAACGCCTGCTGTGATGGGTAGGGGAGCGTCGTGTGCCGGGTGAAGCCGCGCCGGAAGGCAGTGGTGGACGGTTCACGAGTGAGAATGCAGGCATGAGTAGCGATACACACGTGAGAAACGTGTGCGCCGATTGACTAAGGGTTCCTGGGTCAAGCTGATCTGCCCAGGGTAAGTCGGGACCTAAGGCGAGGCCGACAGGCGTAGTCGATGGATAACCGGTTGATATTCCGGTACCCGCTGTGAAGCGTCAAACATTGAACCAGGCGATGCTAAGTCCGTGAAGCCGTCCCGGAGCCTTCGGGCAAAGGGGAGTGGTGGAGCCGACGGACCAGACCTGTAGTAGGTGAGTGATGGGGTGACGCAGGAAGGTAGTCCATCCCGGGCGGTGGTTGTCCCGGGGTAAGGGTGTAGGCCGTGCGATAGGCAAATCCGTCGCACATCAAGGCTGAGACCTGATGCCGAGCCGATTGTGGTGAAGTGGATGATCCTATGCTGTCGAGAAAAGCCTCTAGCGAGTTTCATGGCGGCCCGTACCCTAAACCGACTCAGGTGGTCAGGTAGAGAATACCGAGGCGTTCGGGTGAACTATGGTTAAGGAACTCGGCAAAATGCCCCCGTAACTTCGGGAGAAGGGGGGCCATCACCGGTGATGAGTCTTGCACTCTGAGCTGGGGGTGGCCGCAGAGACCAGCGAGAAGCGACTGTTTACTAAAAACACAGGTCCGTGCGAAGCCGTAAGGCGATGTATACGGACTGACGCCTGCCCGGTGCTGGAACGTTAAGGGGACCGGTTAGTCACTCTTCGGGGTGGCGAAGCTGAGAACTTAAGCGCCAGTAAACGGCGGTGGTAACTATAACCATCCTAAGGTAGCGAAATTCCTTGTCGGGTAAGTTCCGACCTGCACGAATGGCGTAACGACTTCTCGACTGTCTCAACCATAGGCCCGGTGAAATTGCACTACGAGTAAAGATGCTCGTTTCGCGCAGCAGGACGGAAAGACCCCGGGACCTTTACTACAGTTTGATATTGGTGTTCGGTTCGGCTTGTGTAGGATAGGTGGGAGACTTTGAAGCGGCAGCGCCAGCTGTTGTGGAGTCGTCGTTGAAATACCACTCTGGTCGTGCTGGATGTCTAACCTGGGTCCGTGATCCGGATCAGGGACAGTGTCTGATGGGTAGTTTAACTGGGGCGGTTGCCTCCTAAAGAGTAACGGAGGCGCCCAAAGGTTCCCTCAGCCTGGTTGGTAATCAGGTGTTGAGTGTAAGTGCACAAGGGAGCTTGACTGTGAGACCGACGGGTCGAGCAGGGACGAAAGTCGGGACTAGTGATCCGGCGGTGGCTTGTGGAAGCGCCGTCGCTCAACGGATAAAAGGTACCCCGGGGATAACAGGCTGATCTTCCCCAAGAGTCCATATCGACGGGATGGTTTGGCACCTCGATGTCGGCTCGTCGCATCCTGGGGCTGGAGTCGGTCCCAAGGGTTGGGCTGTTCGCCCATTAAAGCGGTACGCGAGCTGGGTTTAGAACGTCGTGAGACAGTTCGGTCCCTATCCGCTGTGCGCGTAGGAATATTGAGAAGGGCTGTCCCTAGTACGAGAGGACCGGGACGGACGAACCTCTGGTGTGCCAGTTGTCCTGCCAAGGGCATGGCTGGTTGGCTACGTTCGGGAGGGATAACCGCTGAAAGCATCTAAGCGGGAAGCCTGCTTCGAGATGAGTATTCCCACCCCCTTGAGGGGTTAAGGCTCCCAGTAGACGACTGGGTTGATAGGCCAGATCTGGAAGGCGGGTAACCGCTGGAGGTGACTGGTACTAATAGGCCGAGGGCTTGTCCTCAGTTGCTCGCGTCCACTGTGTTGGTTCTGAAACCACGAACAACCCCATGCCCTGGGCCACTGGGTATGGTGCGGTAGTTACAGTTTCATAGTGTTTCGGTGGTCATAGCGTGAGGGAAACGCCCGGTTACATTCCGAACCCGGAAGCTAAGCCTCACAGCGCCGATGGTACTGCAGGGGGGACCCTGTGGGAGAGTAGGACGCCGCCGAACAAATTTTGAGAAAACCCCCTTGCCTTATGGCAAGGGGGTTCTCTGCGTTCAGGGTCTAGGGTTTTGTCATGCGCTATGACCTGGTGATCTTCGACAATGACGGCGTCCTCGTGGACAGTGAGCCGATATCCAACACGATCCTGGCCGCCTATCTGACCGAGCTCGGGCACCCGACCTCGTACGAGGAGTCCATCAGGGACTACATGGGGTCCGCCATGCACCGCATCCACGAACTCGTCCACGAGCGCACCGGGCAGCGGCTCCCGGACGAGTTCGACGACGTCTTTCACGGACGGGTGTTCGACGCCTTCGAGCGGGAGCTGGGGCCCGTTCCCGGTGCTGTGCAGGTGTTGGAGAAGCTGGCCGCCGACGGGGTGCCGTACTGCGTGGCCTCGTCCGGGAGTCATGAGCGGATCCGGGTGGGTCATCGGAAGACCGGGCTCGACCGGTGGTTCGACGAGGAGCGGGTCTTCAGTTCGCAGGACGTGGGGCGGGGCAAGCCGGCGCCGGATCTGTTCCTGTACGCGGCGGAGCGGATGGGCGTGTCGCCGGAGAGGTGTGTCGTCGTCGAGGACAGTCCGCTCGGGGTGCAGGCCGCGAACGCTGCCGGGATGGACGTGTACGGGTTCACGGCCATGACACCGGCCGCCAAGCTCGCTGGTGCCACGCGACTCTTCTCCGACATGGGGGAGTTGGCTGACCTGCTGGTATGACCGGAGCCCCGGTCGGGCACTGACATTTGTCATGCCGAGCTCCGGACGATCGTTTCTGTTGGTGGGTGGGGTCCGACGGCGAAGCTGAGTACATCGAAACGGGACGTACACAGCGACGACGGAGGGACCCGATCATGAGCATCACGGCCATCGAGACCAGCACTGAAGCGATCACCGTCGAGGCGACCACGGTCGAGACGACGGCCGCCGCCCGGCCCAGCTTCCTGCCGCTGATCCTCGACGTGGCGGTGCCCGTCGGGTCGTACTACCTCCTGAAGAACGGGTTCGGGATGAGCACCATGGCGGCGCTCGGCTGGAGCAGCGTGGTGCCGGCCGTTCGGACCGTGTGGAGCGTGGTGAAGGAGCGCAAGGCCAACGCCCTGGCCGGGCTGATTCTGTTCGTCAACGTCGTCGGGCTGGCGCTCAGTCTGGTCGCCGGTGACCCGCGGCTGATGCTGGCCAAGGACAGCGGGGTCAGCAGCGCGATCGGTATCGGCATCCTGGTGTCCGTGAAGCTGGGGAAGCCGATGATGACGGCGGGCATGAAGCCGTTCCTCATCAAGGGCGACGCGGCCAAGAGCGCCGCGTGGGACCGGCTGATCGTCGGCTCCCCGCGGTTCCGGAAGGCCGAGCGGACCTTCTCCCTCGTCTGGGGCGTGGTGCTGCTCGGTGAGTGCATCGCGCGGGTCGTGGGCGCCTACACCCTGCCGATCGACACCATGGTCTGGCTGGGCACGGTCGTCATGATCGGCTCGATCGTCCTGGCCGTGCTGATCGGCGGGCGCCTGGCCGTCGTCCCGATGGAGAAGATGGTGGAGAACGAGCTCGCCGCGACCTCCCACCCGAAGAGTTGAGCAAAACTCATCTTCGGCTGGATCTACCCACCGGTAAGCCGGGGCCCTACGCTCGCCGCCATGACAGATGTGCTGCGGCGCGGTAGGGCCTCGTTGGCGTTCAGCTTCTTTGCTCAAGGCGCCACCTTCGCGCTCCTCGTGACGCGCATTCCGGCCATCCAGGACCGGTACGGGGTCTCCGACGCGCTGCTGCCCGCCTTCCTGGCCGCCGTGCCGATCCTCGCCGGGGTCGGGAGCGTGACGACCGAGCAGTTGGTGAAGCGAATACGGCCCAGTCGGTTGCTGCGCTGGTCCCAGCCCGTCGTCCTCCTGGCACTGCTCGGGGCCGGGGCGGGGGATCGGCTGGTCGAACTGGCGGTCGCGCTCGGCGCCTTCGGGCTCGCGGTCGGCGCGCTCGACGCCTCCATGAACATGCTCGGGGTGAGCCTGCAACGGACGTACGGGCGCAGCATCATGCTCGGTTTCCACGCCACGTACAGCCTGGGCGGGATCGTGGGCGCCTCGCTCGCCTGGGTGGGGGCGCACTGGCATCTGTCGCTGCTCGTGTCGTATCTGCCGGTGGTGCTGGTCCTGCTGCCCGCCGCGTTGGTGGGGAGTCGTTGGTACGTCGACGGGGGCGCCGCTTCCGACGCCGGGGCCGAGTCCGAGCCCGCCGCTGATTCTGGCCCCGATTCTGGTCCCGATTCTGGCTCTGGCTCTGCGAAGGATCAGGGGGAGGGCGGGGCCCTCGTCTTCAGGTTGCTGCTGCCTCTCTGTCTGGTGATGACGTTCGCGTACATCGGAGACTCGACGGTCTCCAACTGGAGTGCGAAGTATCTGCAGGACGTGCTGGGCAGTTCGGAGCAGCTGGCGACCGTTCCGTACAACGTCTACATGGTGATGACGCTGGTGGGGCGGGCTGTCGGGGACTTCGGGGTGCGGCGGTTCGGGGCGGTGGCCGTCGTACGGCTGGGGGCGGTCGTGGCGGCGGCCGGGTTCGCGGTGGTGGCGGTGGCGCCCGGGGCTTGGGTCGGGATGCTCGGGTTCACGTTGCTGGGGCTGGGGTTGTGTGTGCTGGTGCCGCAGACCTTCGCGGCGGCCGGGCGACTCTTCCCCGGGGCTTCGGACACGGCCATCGCGCGGCTGAATATTTTCAATTACGTGGGCTTCTTGATCGGTTCTCCGTTGGTGGGGGCGCTGGGTGACGCCTGGAACTACCGGGGCGCCATGCTCGTACCGATGGTGTTGGTCCTGGTGACCTTGGGGTACGCCCGCTCGTTCGCGCCCGAACCGGACCGATACGGTGACGGACATGAGCGGCCGCACACAGCTGATGTGGGACGAGGCAGTAACGGGCTATGACTTCGGTCAGGACCATCCGATGGATCCGGTCCGCCTGGCGCTGACCCGGCGACTGGTCGATGCCTTCGGGCTCGATCGGGAGGTGGAGGTCGTCGCGGCGAAGCCGGCCGGGGAGTCGACGTTGCGGCTCGTGCATCGCGAGGACTATGTGGAGGCGGTCAAGGCGGCTTCCGCGGATCCGGGCGCCGCGGATGCCTCGTACGGACTCGGGACCATGGACGATCCGGCCTTCGCCGGGATGCACGAGGTGTCGGCTCTCATCGCCGGGCAGTCCGTGGGGGCGGCAGAGGCCGTGTGGCACGGGGACGCGCTGCACGCGGTGAACTTCGCGGGCGGGCTGCATCATGCGATGCCGGGCGGTGCGTCCGGGTTCTGCATCTACAACGACGCCTCGCTGGCGATCGCGCGGCTGCTGGAGCTGGGGGCCGAGCGGGTCGCGTACGTCGATGTGGATGTGCATCACGGGGACGGTGTGCAGGCCGCGTTCTGGGATGATCCGCGGGTTCTGACGATCTCGTTGCACGAACATCCTCGGACGTTGTTTCCGCAGACCGGGTGGCCGGAGGAGACGGGGGGCGAGGAAGCGGAGGGGAGTGCCGTGAATGTGGCGCTGCCGGCCGGGACCGGGGATGCGGGGTGGCTGCGGGCCTTCCACTCCGTGGTGCCCGAGCTCATCGCCGACTTCCGGCCGCAGGTGCTCGTCACGCAGCACGGGGCCGACACCCACTTCGAGGATCCCCTCGCTCATCTCGCCGTGTCGCTGGACGCGCAGCGGGCTGTGCAGGTCGCTTGTCATGAGCTGGCGCACGAGTACGCCGAGGGGCGGTGGGTCGCGTTGGGCGGCGGCGGTTACGCGGTCGTGGACGTCGTGCCGCGGTCGTGGACGCATCTCGTTGCCGTTGCGGCGGGGCGGCCCATCGATCCCGAGACGGTGATTCCGGAGAGCTGGCGGCAGGAAGTGTTCGCTCGTACGCGGCAGCTGGCGCCGGTGCGGATGACTGATGGGCGGTGGCCCGTGTCCTGGAAGGGGTGGGAGTCCGGGTACGACCCGGCGGACCGGCTGGACCAGGCGATCGTGGCTACTCGGCGGGCTGTGTTTCCGTTGAGGGGGTTGTTGGCGTAGGGGTGGGCGGGGCACGGCCGGGCAGGGTGCGGCTCGGCCGCGTGGGCGCGAGCAGCCCCACCCACCCGCGGCCAAAGAGCCACCGGGGGTCCGGGGGTCCGAGGGTCCGGCATGCGGAGTGAGCATTACGCCGACTGTGGGGCGTTTTCGGGAATTTCGGGGCGAAGAGGCGGGAAATGCGTCAGCATCGCTGACGTGTTGAGCACCGGCGCATTACGTGCGCATCTGCTGGCCGCTCGGTTGGCCGGCCCCGTTGCCACTTCGCGGGAGGAGAGCCTGCGGAGTTATCGGCTCTTCGCCGCCCGTGATCCTCGTGTGCTGCTCGGACTTGATCCGGAGTGGACCTGGCAGCAGCGGGATCTGATCGAGTTGATGGCCGACAAGTGCGGGGTTTCGGCCGACCCGATGCACACCAGTGGGCACGATGTGATCGACCCCGAGAGGACCCTGGTCGCGCTGGACTCCTTCGCGGAGCGGCTCGGGGAAGCGGCCCGGAAGCGTGAAGCGGTGCTCTTCGGGACCGGTCATCCTCACCGTCTGCTCGGTTTCTACGCCGCCCTCGCGGACGCTCTGTCGGCGGCGGGATGTACCGTCCTCACTCCCGCGCAGGGTAGCTCTGTCGACATAACGACCCGGTTCGGTCTACGTACGTACAACCTTGACTACGTACAAGGAGTCGCGCTGGTACGCGAACCCGGCGCGCGAGCCCCCGGTAGTGCGACCGGCGCACACACCCACTCTCCGCTCCCGGTTCGGACCGTTCTGGCGGCTGCCGCGGAGGCCGGCGGGCCGCTCCCGGAACTCGTCATCGGGGACCACGGTTGGGTCTGCGGGGCAGGTCAGCTGGGGTTCGAGGTCATGGGGCTGGCCGATACGGACGATCCTGCCCTCTTCGTCGGAGAGGCAGAGGGGCGGGTGTCCGTCGTCGTTCCGCTTGATGACGCTGTGCGGTCTGATTACTACCGACCGCTTACTCGCTATGTACTCAATCGAGCGTGTCTGTCACAGTAGGCGGCCGATGGCATCCCCTCTTCCCCACTCGCATCACCCGCCCCTACATTGGGGAGTGAGCACGCAACGACGAAGAGTCACCGGAAGGGGAAGCCGGTGGCCGTCGAGTGCGGAAGGTTCAGGTGTGTCATGGCTGCAGCTGGCGAGAGGCCTCTGAACGAGGTTCAGTTCCTTACCGTGGCGGAAGTCGCCTCGGTGATGCGAGTGTCGAAGATGACCGTGTACCGCTTGGTGCACAGCGGTCATCTGCCGGCGATCCGGGTGGGGAGGTCCTTCCGGGTGCCGGAGCAAGCGGTTCACGAGTACCTCCGCGAGAGCTATGTGGGGGTGGAGACGGCCTGACGGTTGCTCCGAGGGATTCCCGAAAGGCCCTCGTGGTCACCTTGGGAATCCACTCGGATCCCCTCGATTACGACCTCAGCGCTCGGACGGGTAGGCTGGCCCCTCATAGGTCGTGTGGGCCCATGCAGCCCAGCACCGAGTAAAGAGAAGTGAGCGAGGGTAGTCGTGGGCTCTGTTATCAAGAAGCGGCGCAAGCGGATGGCGAAGAAGAAGCACCGCAAGCTGCTCAAGCGCACTCGCGTTCAGCGTCGCAACAAGAAGTAAGGCCGTGCCCCGCATCGCCGGGGCTCGTCCTTGCGCTTGCGCAACCGCTGAGAACAGCGCGCTCTGTGGCCCCCCACCAGCAGGTGGGGGGCCACAGCCGTGTCCGCCGCCGCAGCCCCCGCCCTTGGCCGTAGGCAGTCGCAGTCGCCCTCCCGGCCAGGGGCGAGTCCCGCTTCCACGCCGGAGGCAGCCCGTCTCCCCGGCAGAGCGGCCCCGGCCACGGTGGCGGCACGCACGGCGTGGGGGCCCGTGACGAGGCGGGTCGTGGCGAGCGCGCTCATCGGGTTCGGCGGACTCGGCCACATGGCCACATGGCCACATGGCCACATGGCCATCGAGCTCGCGCACGCGATGGGTGCGCGGAGTCGACGGGCTGTACAACGTCGGAAGCCGAACAGGGGCCCCGGGGCCGGGGCGGTGGCATCCCGTCCCCCGCCCCCGGCCCCCCGAGCGGGCACCCCCGGCCCCCGGCCAGGGTGGGCGCCTGCCGGTCCGAGCGGAGCTTCCCCCGGAAATGCCCCGCCGGAGTTCCCCGGACTCGCCCGGACTCCCTCTGGACCTGCCTGGAGTCCCCCGGAGAGCCTCCCGGAGCCTCCTGGAGTCCCCGGACTTCCCCAGCCTCCTCCGGCCTCCCCCAGACTCCAGTCCCCGGCGCGCCCGGGGTTCTCGGGGCGGCGGGTGTCCCCCCGGAGCGGGTACTTTCCGGTGGGAGTGGGCGCGTGTCTCCTTTGGGAGGGCGTCGGGGGGCGATGCTGTGCGTACGCCTGTGTGTCGTGTGGCTTTGTCTGATCGTACGTCTGTGGCCGTCGTCACTTCGTGCATCGGGCGGTCATCACAGCGCAACATCAACCCGCTAGGTTGGCGGCACACGGGGAACACGGCAGGGTACGAGCAGAGCTACGTCCGCTTACGTCCAGAACGGGAAGAGAGGCGCTGATCTTGGGGAAGGTCGTGCTCGTGACCGGAGCGGCCCGTCAGCTGGGGGGTCGGTTCGTACGACGGATCCAGCGTGACCCCCAGGTGGAACGGGTGATCGCCGTGGACGCGGTGCTGCCCGAGCACCATCTGGGCGGGGCCGACTTCATCCAGGCCGACATCCGTCAGCCCACCATCGCCCGGGTGCTGGCCGAGTACTCCGTCGACACGGTCGTCCACATGGACGTGACGGGCACCGCGCTGAGCGGCGGCAGCCGGACCACGGTCAAGGAGACCAACGTCATCGGCACCATGCAGCTGCTGGGCGCCTGCCAGAAGTCCCCGACGGTCAAGCGGCTGGTCGTGAAGTCCAGTACGAACGTCTATGGATCAGCACCGCGCGATCCGGCCGTTTTCACCGAGACCACCCCGCCCAAGTCGCTGCCCAGCGGCGGCTTCGCGAAGGACACGGTGGAGGTCGAGGGGTATGTGCGGGGGTTCGCGCGGCGGCGGCCCGACGTGGCCGTGTGCGTGCTGCGGTTCGCGAACATCCTGGGGCCGAGCGCGGACTCGCCGCTCGCCTCGTACTTCGCGCTGCCGGTGCTGCCGACCGTCTTCGGCTACGACCCGCGGCTGCAGTTCGTGCACGAGGACGACGTGATCGAGGTGCTGCGGATCGCCTCGCACGACCCGGAGCGCGGCACCCTCAACAGCGGCACGTTCAACATCGCCGGAGACGGCGTCCTGCTGCTCTCGCAGTGCGCGCGGCGGCTGGGCCGTCCCACGGTGCCGCTCTTGCTGCCGGCGCTCAGCTGGGCGGGCACGGCGGTGCGTACCCTGGGCGTGACCGACTTCTCGCCGGAGCAGCTGCGGCTGCTCACCCACGGCAGGGTCGTGTCGACCAACCAGATGCGCGAAACGCTGGGGTACAAACCGAAATACACGACCGCGGAGACCTTCGCGGACTTCGCACGCAGCCGGGGGCCCGGACTCCTGCCCCCCGAGGCCCTCGCGGGGGCCGTCGACCGGATCGCCGCGCTGCCCTACGTGGGCGGCGGCCACCCCCCGACACTGAGCGCCAACTGAGGAGCGCATCGACGATGGCGGACGCCAAGGTCATTCCGTTCGACGACGACCGGACGCGCGGGGGTGCTGTGCAGCGCCCGCCGCGGCGGCGGGCAGCCGCGGGGAGCCGGCGCAAGGGCGATCCCGTGGTGGTACGCGAGGTCCAGCCCCTGCCCGGCCGGGCCTTCCCGCAGGATGATGTTCCTGTGACGCGTGAGGAACAGCCGCTTCAGCAGCCGAAGGCGCAGGACGCGCAGGGCGGTGGCGGGCTGGAACGGCGTATCGCCGGGGGCCTCGCCTTCCTGCGCCGACGCCTCACCGGTGACTACGAGATCGACGACTTCGGGTACGACCAGGAGCTCACCGACCAGGTCCTGATGTCCCTGATCCGCCCGCTGTACGAGAAGTACTTCCGGGTCGAGGTGAAGGGCATCGAGAACATCCCCTCGGAGGGCGGCGCGCTGATCGTTGCCAACCACTCGGGCACCCTCCCGCTGGACGGCCTGATGATGCAGGTCGCCGTCCACGACAACCACCCCGCGAACCGCCACCTCCGCCTGCTCGCGGCCGACCTGGTCTTCATGCTGCCGGTGGTCAACGAGCTGGCCCGTAAGGCCGGTCACACCCTCGCCTGCGCCGAGGACGCCGAGCGGCTGCTGGAGCGCGGCGAACTGGTCGGCGTGATGCCGGAGGGCTTCAAGGGCATCGGCAAGCCGTTCAGCGAGCGCTACAAGCTGCAACGTTTCGGCCGCGGCGGCTTTGTGTCGACGGCCCTGCGGCAGGGCACTCCGATCATCCCGTGCTCGATCGTCGGCGCGGAGGAGATCTACCCGATGATCGGCAACGCGAAGACCCTGGCCCGGCTTCTGGGGTTCCCGTACTTCCCGATCACCCCCACCTTTCCGTGGCTGGGCCCGCTCGGTGCGGTGCCCCTCCCCACCAAGTGGACGATCCAGTTCGGCGAGCCGATCCCCACGGACGGCTATCCGCCGGAGGCCGCCGAGGACCCGATGCTGATGTTCAACCTGACGGACCAGGTCAGGGAGCAGATCCAGCACACGCTGTACAAGTTGCTGGTGCAGCGCCGGTCGGTCTTCTTCTGACGGACGTTCTGCTGTGACGGACGTACGAGGCTTTTGACGGACGTACGAGGCTTTTGACGGACGTACGACGCTGGGGGCGCCCTTTCTGAAGAGGGCGCCCCCAGCGTCGTACGGGAGCTGCTTGTGTCGGAGTTACTTGCTGTCCTCGCTGTTGATGCCCAGGCCCGGGAGCAGGCCGGGGAGGAGTGGGGGCAGGGTGACGTCCGATGCTCCGCCGGTGGTCGGGGTGGCGGTCGACGGGGACGAACCGGCGGTGTCCTTGGGCGGGTCCAGGAGGCCGCCCGTGCTGCCGCCGAGGAGGCCCTCGCCGGTGCTGCCCGAGCTGGACGGCTTCGGTTTGCCGGTGCTGCTGTGGCTGCCGGTGGCGGAGCCGCTGGTGGCGCTGGGTGCCGGACGGTCCGTACCGGACGACGAGCTGGGGGCGTCGGAACTGGCGCCCCGGTGTCGGCCCGTGCCCTCCTTCGCGGGGGCCCCCGGAAGCAGCGGGTCGACCTCGTCGTCTATGGCGGCGAACACCGACGAGACCTGCTGACTGACGTCGCCGAGCTGGACGGGCAGCCGGTCGCGCAGCGCGCCCCAGGCCTCGCGGTGCGACTGGGCGAAGGCGGAGAGGGCCTGGATCGGGCCCAGCGAGCCGTCCCGCTCGTACGCCTCGTGCAGCAGGCGGTGACCTTCGGACGCGTCGTGCTGCATGCCCGACAGGGCGCGGCGGATCTCGCCCAGCGACTCGTGGTCGAGGCGGCCGGAGCGGCCGCGCTCCATCAGGCGGCGTGCCTCGCTCAGGCGGGTGGACGCCTGGTCGAGGTAGAGCTCGCCCCGGTCGCTGTCGCCGTGGGCCAGGTCCAGCTTGATGTCCTCCATGCCTCGCTTGAGCCCGTACAGCGAGTCACCGGGCAGGGAGTCGGAGCTGGCGGCGGCCACACCGCCGAAGGCTCCGGCTGCCACGCCGACGGTGAGCCCGCCCGCGGCGAGCCCCTTCGACAGACGCGAACGCGGTCGTAGCTTCCCCAGTCCGCTCGCCCGGTGCGCGCCCCGTGCCCGGTGGGAGCGCTGCTCGGGCACGGAACGGTCCGGGCCTCCGCCCCCCGCGGCGGTGCCTTCCCGCAGCATGGCCTCCATCGCGGCCACGAGCTGTGCTCGCTGCACGATCTTGACCTCGGGGTCCAGCTCCGGTTTGGGCAGCTCGCCGAGACCGGTGGCGAGGGCCAACAGCAGGCCCTGCTCGGTCTGTTCCGACGCAGCCTGGGACGGTGCCGATCCCTCGGGCTGCTCGGCCGCCGGACCCTGGTCGGACTGCTCCTCCAGGGCCTGGGCGAAGGCGTTCGCCCGCCGGTGTGCCGATACGTTCGCGATCACTGGCGGCACCTCCTCTCGTCATGACGGTCGACTCCCCAGGGGGTCCTGAGGGTTGCACGCCCCGGGCGCATCCACACGATCGAGTGATCGGCGATGGCCGGGTCGTGACCACAGGGAGCCTGTATCCCGCACAACGAGCGTCGCGGCACTTGGGTTACGGACGACGGATGATCGGACCGCGAAGCCAACAGACTTTTACGGAGGGTGAGTTGAGCGTCGCTGAGCGTGTGGGATCGCTATGGCGGTGGTACGGGTGTACGGGCTTCAGCGGGCGTCGTCCGGGAGGAGCCGCGCCAGGGTGCGGACGGCTCGGTACTGGAGGGTCTTGATGGCACCCTCGTTCTTGCCCATCGCGCGGGCGGTCTCGGCGACCGAAAGCCCTTGCAGGAAGCGCAGGGTGACGCACTCCTGCTGCTGGGGGTTGAGGCGTCGTACGGCGTCGAGCAGGGCGGCGTTGGAGAGCGATTCGAGCACCGAGTCCTCGGGGCTGCGTTCGACCTCGTTCGCGTCGAGCATTTCGCCGGTGGTCACTTCGAGTCGGAAACGGCTCGATTTGAAGTGGTCCGCGACCAGGTTGCGGGCGATCGTGACCAGCCAGGCGCCGAAGTCTCGGCCCTGCCAGGTGAAGGTTCCGATGCGGCGGAGGGCGCGCAGGAACGTCTCGCTGGTGAGGTCCTCGGCGGTCGCCTTGCCGCCGACGCGGTAGTAGATGTAGCGGTACACGGTGTCGCTGTACTGGTCGTAGAGGCGGCCGAAGGCGTCGGCCTCGCCGGCCTGGGCGCGCTCCACGAGGTCCATCATCCGGGCGCTGTCACTGTCTGCGGCCGGGCGGCGTGCGGGTGCGGTGGGCGTGCCGGACGAGCCCGAGCGGCCTCGTCTGCCGACGGCCGCGCTGCCTTCGGCCAAGGCGTAGCAAGGGCCGACGGGCGCGGGGAGGGCGGCGAGGGCGGGGACGGCGTACGCGGTGGGGACGAAGCCGCGCAAACGGTCCAGGACCGTTGCGCGCAGCGTAGCCAGGCCCGAGGCGTCAACCCCGACGTGTGAGTACACGGGACTCCCAGAGGCAGAGCTTCCATCACGTGCAGTGCGGGACCTTTCACCCGTCGTAGCGACGGAGGGGTACCGGGTTGCGTCTGAGGAGAATAACGCTTCGTACAGGCAGCGCTACACCCAGTTGCTCAAATCATCGATTACGTCGCTTCTGTAACCGATTGACGCCGGATCAAGTGCCGGACAATGACCGGTTGTTGATCGGATGAGTTCGGGTTCCGTCTGGGTGTAGGGCGTGTTGTGGCCGTGTGGGAGTGCGGCGACTGGGTGGGGGGTCGCGGGGGTAGGACAGGGAGATTGGCCCCTGCGGACCGGCGCCGACAAGAGCGCCCCTTCAGGGGCGCGGGGCTGTGACATGGTGCGGCTCCGCCGCGTGGGCGCGACCAGCCCCCACCGGCCCGCAGCCGCAGAACACGGCTGGGGCGAGGGGAACCGAGGGGAACCGCGGGGTCAGCGGCGGCGGCGGTGGAGGGCGATGGCGGCCGCTGTGCCGCCTGCCACCGCGCCGACGCCGGCTGCCGCGGGGATGCCGACCTTCGCGGCCTTGCGGGCCGTGCGGTAGTCGCGCAGGCGCCACTCGAAGGTGCGGGCGTGCTTGCGGAGTTTCGTGTCCGGGTTGATCGCGTAGGGGTGGCCGACCAGGGACAGCATGGGGATGTCGTTGTGGGAGTCGCTGTAGGCGGCGCAGCGGGAGAGGTCCAGGCCCTCCGCGGCGGCCAGGGCGCGGACCGCCTCCGCCTTCGCCGGGCCATGGAGGGGCTCGCCCACCAGCTTGCCCGTGTAGACGCCGTCCACCGACTCCGCGACCGTGCCCAGCGCGCCGGTCAGGCCCAGGCGGCGGGCGATCACGGTGGCGATCTCGACGGGGGCGGCCGTGACCAGCCATACCTTCTGGCCTGCGTCCAGGTGGGCCTGGGCGAGGGCGCGGGTACCGGGCCAGATGCGCTCGGCCATGTACTCGTCGTAGATCTCCTCGCCGATCGACATCAGCTCCGAGACCCGGTGGCCCTTGACGATCGAGAGAGCGGAGTCGCGGGCTTCCTGCATGTGTTCCGGGTCCTCGACGCCGGCCAGTCTGAACCACGCCTGCTGCCAGGCGAACCGGGCGAGGTCGCGGGTCTCGAAGAACTTCCGTTTGTACAGGCCCCGGCCGAAGTGGAAGAGGGCGGCGCCTTGCATCACGGTGTTGTCGAGGTCGAAGAAGGCCGCGGCCTTCTCGTCGCCGAGGACCGGGAACTCCGGTTCCCGGTCGGGGACATCGACGTCGGGCGCGGCGTCGTGGGCGAGTTCCTCCAGTTCCTGGGAGGACTTGCGCGCTGCCTCTGCCGAGGCCTCGCCTGCCAACACGCTCCGTGCGGTGGCGGAGCGCCTACGGGGAGTGAGCCATCCAAGAGCGGCCATGGCGTGAGCATAGCCAGTTTGTTCGGAGCTTCCGGAGTCGAGAGGATTCGAGGCTGTGAACTCTCCGCGACCGACTCGTTAAAGAAGCGAGCTGATCGGCGCGTCGGGCCCGCCTTCGCGGCGGCAGAATGGCCCGTATGAGTTCCATGTTCCGGCGCGGTGAGCGCCGTACGACGGAGAAGGCGCCTTCGGAGCGGCAGGTCACGCTCATCAGGAAGCCCGGGTGTCATCTGTGTGATGACGCACAAGAAGTGGTGGAGAAGGTGTGTGGGGATCTCGGGGTCCCCTGGGAGCACAAGGACATCACCGAGGATGAAGAGCTGCACCGCGCTTACTGGGAGCAGATCCCGGTTGTGCTGGTGGACGGGGCGCAGCACACCTTCTGGCGTGTCGACGAGGGGCGGCTGCGCAAGGCCCTCGCTCCCTAGGGGCGCGGTGTTCCGCCCGGATTGCACCGGGATCGGGCCCGGACCGCCTCCTGGCTGCGTCCCGACCGGTGAGTCCGACGGGGTCCGGAAAGTCGCCTAGGATCGACGGCGATTGGCCTCGGGGGCGGGATTCGTTGAGGAGAGTGTACGGTTTTGCCCCCTTCAGGTGCGGAACGAAGCAGGGTGCGCGCCGGTTCCATGCGGGCGCGCCGAGAGTGCGTGACCCCCGTCACGTTGCCCGGGCAAATCGGACACCATCTTTGTGCACGCGTTCACAAAGACATAGCCTGCTTTCGACGGGGCGGTCTGGGTACGTGTGACCGCCTGCAGCCCCGCGCTACCCGCAGGAGCACCGTGGCAACTGGCCGAACTCACCGACCGGCGACCCGCAGCCGAGGGATTCCCGAGGCCACTGTCGCCCGGCTTCCGCTGTACCTCCGAGCCCTCACCGGACTGTCGGAGCGCTCGGTACCCACGGTCTCCTCCGAGGAGCTCGCGGCCGCGGCGGGGGTCAACTCCGCGAAGCTGCGCAAGGACTTCTCCTACCTCGGCTCCTACGGGACGCGTGGTGTGGGGTACGACGTCGAGTATCTCGTGTACCAGATCTCCCGTGAGCTGGGTCTGACCCAGGACTGGCCGGTAGTGATCGTCGGTATCGGTAACCTCGGCGCCGCGCTGGCCAACTACGGAGGGTTCGCGTCCCGTGGTTTCCGGGTCGCCGCGCTGATCGACGCCGATCCGGAGATGGCTGGAAAGCAGGTCGCCGGGATCGCCGTGCAGCACAGCGACGGCCTGGAGAAGATCGTCGACGAGAACGGCGTGTCCATCGGGGTCATCACCACCCCGCCGGGCGTCGCCCAGCAGGTCTGCGACCGCCTGGTCGCCGCCGGAGTCACCTCCATCCTCAACTTCGCGCCGACCGTCCTGTCCGTCCCGGACGGCGTCGACGTACGCAAGGTCGATCTCTCCATCGAGCTGCAGATCCTCGCCTTCCACGAGCAGCGCAAGGCCGGCGAGGAGGCCGAGGCCCAGGCGGGCGCCGGTGCCGTTGCCGGGGCCGTGGTCAAGGCTTCCCAGGGGAACGACGGCGAAGGACCTGACGGGGACGTCCCCGCCGTGATGCCGGCATGAGTCTCCTCGTCGTCGGGCTGAGCCACCGCAGCGCCCCGGTCAGCGTCCTGGAGCGGGCCGCGCTGTCCGCGGACACGCAGGTCAAGCTGCTCCAGGACACCGTCGCCGCCGAGCCGGCCGCCGAAGCCGCGATGCTCGCCACCTGCAACCGCATAGAGCTGTACGCCGATGTGGACAAGTTCCACGCGGGCGTCGCCGAGCTGTCCACGCTGCTCGCCCAGCACAGCGGGGTCGGGCTCGAGGAGCTCACCCCGTACCTTTACGTGCACTACGAGGACCGGGCCGTCCACCACCTCTTCTCGGTGGCCTGCGGGCTCGACTCGATGGTCGTGGGCGAGGGCCAGGTCCTCGGCCAGATCAAGGACGCACTCGCGACCGCGCAGGAGCGGCACACCGCGGGCCGCCTCCTGAACGACCTGTTCCAGAAGTCGCTGCGGGTCGGCAAGCGCGCGCACTCCGAGACCGGCATCGACCGGGCCGGACAGTCCCTGGTCACCTTCGGCCTGGAGCAGCTGTCCTCCGGTACGGCGGTCGACACCTGGGCCAAGGGCAAGAAGGCCCTCGTGATCGGCGCGGGCTCGATGTCCTCGCTGGCCGCGGCCACACTCGCGCGCGCCGGAGTCGCCGAGATCGTGATCGCCAACCGCACCCCCGACCGCGCCGAGCGCCTCGCCGAGATCCTGACCGACGGCGAGGGCACGGACGTGCTGGCCCGCGCGGTACCGATGGACGCGGTGCCGGTCGAGCTGACACGTGCCGACATCGCCGTGTCCTGCACGGGCGCGACGGGACTCGTACTGACGGCCGCCGCCGTGGCCGCCGCCGTGGAAGGCCGTACGGGAGCGCCCGTGGCCGTATGGGACGAGGCCCCGGCCGCCGCCCCCGGCACCCTCGCTCCCACCGGCGTCGGCACCGAGGACGGCTGCCCCCTCGACCTGTCCGCCGTTCAGGGTGCCACCGGCTTCTCCGTGATGGGGGAGGCCGCCGTGGCCGGTATGGACGCGGCCACGCTGGAGCAGCACGCGGTCTGGGTGGACAAGGGCACCGGAACCGTCGAGCGCCGCGATCACCGTCGTACGCCCGACGCCGATGTCGAGGCCGACGCCGAGCTGATCACCGCGCTGGCCGCCACCGCCGCCGGCGTCGGGCGCGTTCCCGAGCGCCGTCGGCCCGAACCGGTCACCGAGGTCCCCCGGCCCGCGCCCGTGCTCGCGCTGCTCGACCTCGCCATGCCCCGTGACATCGACGCGGCCGTGCACCGGCTGCTCGGCGTGCGGCTCGTCGACATCGAGTCGCTGGCCGAGGCGTCGGCGGACGCGCCGATGGCGGCCGATGTGGACCAGGTGCGAAGGATCGTTTCCGACGAGGTGGCCGCATTCAGCGCGGCCCAGCGGGCCGCCCACATCACCCCCACCGTCGTAGCGCTGCGGACCATGGCCGCCGACCTCGTCGCGACCGAGATCGCGCGGCTCGACGGGCGGCTGCCGGACCTCGACGAGAAGCAGCGGGGCGAGATCACCCAGACCGTGCGGCGCGTCGTCGACAAGCTGCTGCACGCGCCGACCGTACGGGTCAAGCAACTGGCCGCCGAACCCGGTGGCGCCGGGTACGCGGACGCGCTGCGGACCCTGTTCGACCTGGACCCCGAGACGGTCGCCTCCGTGTCGCGGGCCGAGAACAACAACGAGAACGCCAAGAACCGAGGGCGAGCATGAGTGAGCCACGTGAGCCACGTGCGCCGCAGGGGCAGGCCGGAGCGCCCCAGGGGCGAACAGATGAAAAGGCGGCACTGAGGCTGGGGACCAGGCGCAGCAAGCTCGCCATGGCCCAGTCCGGGCTGGTGGCGGATGCCGTGAGCCAGGTGACCGGACGGCCCGTCGAGCTCGTGGAGATCACGACGTACGGCGACACCTCCCGCGAGCACCTCGCACAGATCGGCGGCACGGGTGTCTTCGTCACCGCGCTGCGCGAGGCGTTGCTGCTCGGCGAGGTCGACTTCGCCGTGCACTCCCTCAAGGATCTGCCGACCGGGCAGCCCGACGAGCTCGCGCTGGCCGCCGTGCCGGTGCGCGAGGACCCGCGCGACGTGCTCGTCGCCCGCGACGGGCTTCGCTTCGAGGACCTTCCGGACGGCGCGCGCGTCGGCACCGGTTCGCCGCGCCGGATGGCCCAGCTGAACGCGTACGCCCGCGACCACGGGAAGACGATCGAGACGGTCGCGATCCGCGGGAACGTCGATACGCGGATCGGATACGTGCGCAGCGGGGAGCTCGACGCCGTCGTGCTCGCCGCCGCCGGCCTGAGCCGCCTCGGGCGGATCGGGGAAGTGACGGACTTCCTGTCCGTCGACACCGTTTTGCCCGCCCCCGGCCAGGGGGCCCTGGCGATCGAGTGTGCCGCGGACAACGCGGATCTCGTCGCCGCGCTCGGCGAACTCGACGACCCGTTCACCCGGGCCGCCGTGACCGCCGAGCGGTCCCTGCTCGCCGCCCTGGAGGCCGGCTGCAGCGCACCCGTGGGTGCTCTCGCCGACCTTCTGGCCGACGGGCAGATTGTCAAGGAAATGCGCCTGCGCGGCGTCGTCGGCACGACCGACGGCACGACGCTGGTGCAGCTGTCCACCACCGGTCCCGTGCCCGAGACACATGACCAAGCAATGGCGCTCGGCCGTGAACTCGCCGCCGAGATGCTTGCCAAGGGCGCGGCCGGTCTGATGGGGGAGCGAGCACATTGAGCCCCACCACCCTTCCCGCCGGTCCCGAACACGGGCACGTCACCTTCCTCGGTGCCGGACCCGGAGATCCGGGACTACTGACACTGCGCGCCGTCGAGGCGCTGGCGAACGCGGACGTCCTCGTCGCCGAGCACGAGGTGCTCGACGTGGTCCGTGCGCACACCAGGCCAGGCGTCGCCGTACTGAATACGGATGTGGGGACGCCTTTGGGCACGTCTTCCGGTACGTATTCGGGCGCAGGCACGCCTCAACTAGCGGTTGTTGACGCCGTGTCAACGACCGCTGGTGACCCCGCGTTGAGGGACGCTGCCAATCTTGTCATGGAGGCCGCGCGGGGCGGCAAGCGGGTCGTGCGTGCGGTGTCCGGTGACCCCGGGCTCGACGCGTACGCCGCCGAGGAGATGCTGGCCTGCGCCGCCGCGGGCGTGCCGTTCGAGGTCGTGCCGGGTGTCGCCGCGGCCGTGGGCGTGCCCGCGTACGCCGGTGTGCCGCTGCGCGACGCGCAGGGCGCCGACGTGCGGTTCGTCGACGCGCGCACGGCCTCCGACCGGTGCTGGACCGAGGTCGGGGCATCGGACGGGACGGTCGTCGTCTCGGCGACGCTCGACTCCGTGGCCGCCGCCGCGGGCGAGCTGGTCGCGGCCGGTCGCAAGCCGGACACGCCGATGACCGTGACGATCGCGGGTACCACCACGCGTCAGCGGACCTGGTCCGCGACGCTCGGGACCATCGCGCAGACCCTGAAGCAGGCCAAGGTGCTGCCGTCCCCGGACGGTGGGCGGCCGGTGATATCCGTGGTCGGCGAGCGTTCCGCGGCGGCTCAGCGTGAACAGCTCTCATGGTTCGAGTCCAAGCCGCTGTTCGGCTGGAAGGTGCTCGTACCGCGCACCAAGGAGCAGGCGGCCTCGCTCTCCGACCAACTGCGGTCCTACGGCGCCGTGCCGCACGAGGTGCCGACGATCGCCGTCGAACCGCCGCGCACGCCCCAGCAGATGGAGCGAGCGGTCAAGGGCCTGGTGACGGGCCGCTACGAGTGGATCGCCTTCACCTCGCTGAACGCGGTCAAGGCCGTGCGGGAGAAGTTCGAGGAGTACGGGCTCGATGCGCGGGCCTTCGCCGGGATCAAGGTCGCGGCGGTGGGGGAGCAGACGGCGAAGGCGCTGGTCGCCTTCGGCGTGAAGCCGGATCTGGTGCCGAGCGGTGAGCAGTCGGCCGCGGGTCTGCTGGAGGACTGGCCGCCGTACGACCCGGTGTTCGACCCGATCGACCGGGTGTTCCTTCCGCGTGCCGACATCGCCACCGAGACGCTGGTCGCGGGGCTCATCGAGCTGGGCTGGGAGGTCGACGACGTCACGGCCTACCGGACCGTGCGGGCCTCGCCGCCGCCGGCGGACACGCGAGAGGCGATCAAGGGGGGCGGTTTCGACGCCGTGCTCTTCACGTCGTCCTCGACGGTCCGGAACCTGGTCGGTATCGCGGGCAAGCCGCACAACGTGACGGTGATCGCCTGTATCGGTCCGGCCACCGCCAAGACGGCGGAGGAGCACGGGCTGCGCGTTGACGTCATGGCTCCGGAGCCGTCCGTGCACAAGTTGGCGGAGGCGTTGGCGGACTTCGGGCTGAAGCGGAGGGCTGCCGCCGCGGAGGCGGGAGATCCGGTTACCCGGCCGAGTGAGCGCAGGCCGGGGGCGCGGAGGCGTCGGACGACGTAGGGCCGGTGGGGCCCGGGGGCAAGCCCCCGGGCCCCCTGGTGGTTTTTGGCTGCCGGCCGGTGGGGGCTGGTCGCGCCCACACGGCGGAGCCGCCCAATGTCACAGCCCCGCACCCCTGAAGGCCTCCGGGTGTGTCTGCCGTACCGGCAAGGTGTCGGCAAGGGGGGTCGGGTGGCGGGCGTAGCGTAGGGGCATGACGAAGTACGGTTCCTTCCCCGGTACGCGGCCGCGGCGGCTGCGTACGACCCCTGTCATGCGGCGCATGGTCGCCGAGACCCGCCTGCACCCGGCCGACTTCATCCTCCCCGCCTTCGTGCGGGAGGGCGTGACCGAGCCGGTCCCCATCGCGGCGATGCCCGGTGTCGTGCAGCACACGCGCGACAGCCTGAAGAAGGCCGCGCTGGAGGCCGTGGAGGCCGGGGTCTCCGGGATCATGCTCTTCGGGGTGCCGGAGGACTCGAAGAAGGATGCCGTCGGGACCCCCGGAACCGACCCGGACGGGATTCTGCAGCTCGCGATCCGCGATGTGCGCGCCGAGGTCGGGGACGAGCTGCTCGTCATGTCCGATCTGTGTCTCGACGAGACCACCGACCACGGGCACTGCGGAGTGCTCGACGCGCAAGGGCGCGTCGACAATGACGCGACCCTGGAGCGGTACGCCGAGATGGCCCAGGTCCAGGCCGATGCCGGAGCCCATGTGGTGGGCCCCAGCGGGATGATGGACGGGCAGATCGGGGTCATCCGCGACGCCCTGGACCAGATCGGACGCGAGGACGTGGCCATCCTCGCCTACACCGTCAAGTACTCCTCCGCCTTCTTCGGCCCCTTCCGGGAGGCCGTCGCCTCCTCGCTGAAGGGCGACCGGAAGACCTACCAGCAGGACCCGGCCAATGTGCGCGAGTCCATGCGGGAGCTGGCCCTCGACCTGGAGGAAGGGGCCGACATGGTGATGGTGAAGCCGGCGGGGCCCTACCTCGACATCCTGGCCCGGGTCGCGGACTCCGTCGACGTGCCCGTCGCCGCGTACCAGATCTCCGGCGAGTACTCGATGATCGAGGCGGCGGCCGAGAAGGGCTGGATCGACCGTGACAAGGCGATCCTGGAGACGCTGACCGGCATCAAGCGGGCCGGCGCCCAGAACATCCTCACGTACTGGGCCACCGAGGCCGCGCAGAAGCTGCGCCAGGACAGGCCCTAGGCCTTCGCTGTCACTCAGTAGGCCAGTGCGTCGTCCAGACTCTGCTGCCAGTACGTCACCGTGAGTTTGTCGTCGACGTACACGCCCTTCGCGGGGAGCGCCGGGGTCGCGCTGCTGCCCTTGGCGAAGCCGATCACGAGCGTCTTGGCCGTGTAGCCGTTGCCGCCGCCGCTGCCGTCGGCGGCCGACAGCAGGACGCCCGCGTAGCCGGACTCGCCGGGGGCGAGGGTGACGACCGCCTGCGGGTGTGTCTCTTTGGCGACCGGCGGGACCGCCTGGGCCTCGCCGAAGCGGGCGATCGGGTAGCCGGTCAGGTCGCAGTTCTTCGAGCCGGTGTTGGTGACGGTGAGGAGGAGGTGGTTGAGGGGGCGGGAGACCGTGGTGGCGGTGGTTTTGGTGTTGGCGCCGCTGCAGGTGGTGTTCCGCGTGGTCGTGGTGCTTCCGCCGTTCTTTCCGGCGGAGCCGCCCGTGGAGCCGGTGCCGGAGCCGGTGCCTGTGGTTGTGGCGGTGCTCTTCGGGCCGGCCGTCGAACCTCCCGTGCTGCCCGTCGGCTTCGCTGTCGTACTTCCGTCGGCCGCCGACCCGCTCGGCTGCGCCGACGACTGGGACGCGCCGGACGAGCCCTCGTCACGTACGCCCTTGCCGTTGTCGCACGCCGAGAGGGCGAACGCGGCGAGCGCGACCGTCGTGGCGGCGAGGAGACGGCGGGTGCGGGCGGTGCGTGCGGACATGGGTGATCCCCCTGCGGATGTGGCCTGTGGATGTGCCGTACTTGGATGACCACAGCTTGCGGGGTGATCCGCCCCGGCCGCCACGGTTGCCGGGGTATACGGGACGCCGGAACGCCCGTAGGGGGTCTGACCTGGGGGAACGCCGTCCCTCTGGAACGCAGCCCGGGACGCGGGAAGCCGTTCCGGACGAGCGGGAACGTGAGGCGGCCCGCGTACGACTGTCCACTGGGCGGGAGCGAGCGGGAGACCGCGCCCGCGGCACAGGGCACCACTTCTGTCGGTCCGGGGCACTATCAAGTCCCCCCAGGAGTTAGGTTGTTGCTCGCTAAATGACGCGACTCTCCAGGGAGAGGCTTTATGCCCGGTGATGCTCTCAGCCAGGACCCCGCCGAGCTGAGAAGGAGGATCGACACCACCAAGGCGCACCCGGCGCGCGTCTATGACGTCCTCCTCGGAGGCAAGGACAACTACCCCGTCGACCGGGAAGCGGCCGCCGCCGCGCTCGCGGTCAATCCGCGGGGTTACCTCGACGTCCGCCACAACCGGGACTTCCTGCGGCGGGCGGTGACGACGCTGGCTCAGGAAGCGGGCATCCGCCAGTTCCTGGACATCGGCACGGGGCTGCCGACACAGGAGAACGTCCACCAGATCGCCCAGCGGATCACCCCGGACTCCCGGGTCGTGTACGTCGACAACGACCCCGTCGTCCTCGCCCACGCGCGCGCCCTGCTCACCAGCGGGCCCGAGGGGCAGACGGACTACATCGACGCGGACATCAAACAGCCCGCCCAGATCCTCGCAGAGGCCGCGAAGACCCTCGACTTCGACCAGCCGATCGCGCTGGTGCTGGTGGCGATCCTGCACTTCATAGAGGACGAGGAGGCCTACCCGATCGTGCGCGAGCTGGTGGACGCGCTTCCCTCGGGCAGCCGGCTCGTGCTGAGCCACCTCACCGAGGACATCAACGCCGAGAAGGTGCGCGCGGTCCAGCGGACGTTCACCGAGCGCGGGTTCACCTTCGTCCTGCGTTCCAAGGCCGGGGTCGAGCGCTTCTTCACGGAGAACGGTCTCGAACTGGACGAGCCGGGTGCCGTTCCCGTCCACCACTGGCGTCCCGACGGTGCGGCTCCGGCTCCCGAGGCCGTGGACCCCACGTACTTCGCCACCCTCGACGACATCGAGAAGGTCCGCCACCGCGACATCAACGACGCCACGGACGCGGACATCAATATCTACGGCGCGACGGGCATCAAGCCCTGACCCCCGCCCCCGGCGGAAGGAAGAGCCCCGCGTCCGCATCGCGGAATTGACCCGTGTAGGCCGCAGCTACCTCCTTAGAGTGGCGGCACCCGGTGTTCGCGGGGAGCCGTAGCAGAAGGAGTCGCGTCGTGACCGTTCTCGGGATTGCTCAAGCCGTGCCGCCGCTCGCCGCGCGGGCCACCGCGATCGGCGGGTCGCCGGTACGGGAGATCCTCGCGGTGACCGCGCGGCCCGAGGTGATCAACTTCGCGGGCGGGCTGCCCGCGCCCGAGCTGTTCGACGCGGAGGGGATCGCCGCCGCGTTCCGGGATGTGTTCGCGGAGGCGCCCCAGCGGGCCCTGCAGTACTCGACCACCGAGGGGGAGCCCGCGCTGCGGGCGGCTCTCGCGGAGCGGACGTCCGCACGCGGGCTGCCGACGGACGCCGACGACATCCTTGTCACCACCGGGTCGCAGCAGGCGCTCTCGCTGCTCGCCACCGCCCTCGTCGAACCCGGCGACACGGTGCTCGTCGAAAGTCCCTGTTATCTGGCGGCACTTCAGGCGTTCGCGTTCGCCGGGGCGCGGGTGGTGGCGGTGCCGGGGGACGAGGACGGGATCGATCCGGACGCGCTTGACGAGCTCGTCACACGCGAGCGGCCCAAGCTGCTCTACACCGTCCCGACCTTCCAGAACCCGACCGGCCGGACCATGACCGGCGAACGCCGGGCCGCCGTCGCATCCGTCGCCGCCCGGCGCGGGCTGTGGATCGTCGAGGACGACCCGTACGGGGAACTCCGCTTCGAGGGCGAACGGGTGCCGTGGATCGCCTCGTACGACGGCGCCGGGGACCGGACCTTGCTGCTCGGGTCCTTCTCCAAGGTGATGGCCCCCGGGCTGCGGCTGGGCTGGCTGCGAGCGCCCGCCGCAGTGCGCCGGGCGTGCGCCGTCGCCAAGCAGGCCGCCGACCTGCACACCCCGACCGTCAACCAGCTCGCCGCCGCGCGCTATCTCGCCGACCGGGACCTCGATGCGCATGTGGCGCGGGTCGCCGGCGTGTACCGCGAGCGGCGCGACGCCATGCTCGCGGGGATCGCGGATGCCCTTCCGGCCGGGTCCACCTGGACCCGGCCCGAGGGCGGCATGTTCCTCTGGGCGAGGCTGCCCGAGTCGTACGACACCACGGCCCTGCTCCGGGGAGTGGTGGAGCGGGGCGTGGCGTACGTGCCGGGCGCGCCTTTCTACGCCGGGGAGCCCGACCCCGCCACGCTGCGGCTCTGCTTCGTCACCCAGACCCCGGACGAGATCGCGGAGGGGCTGCGGCGGCTGGCGAAGGGGTTGCGGTAGACAAGGGAGCTGGTCGGTCCCACCAGGTCGGTCAGTCCCACCAGAAGGACCACACCCGCTTGCCGAGCACCTCGTCCGCCGCGTACGCGCGCAGCGTCTCGCCCTCGCCCTGCGTGATGTTGTCCGGGCAGAACGCGAAGTGCTCGGCGGCCACCGCCTCGGCCTCGGCCGTCGTGGTGGGCGGGGCCGCCACCGACAGGACCAGCTGGTCGAAGGTGAGGGCCACGACCCGTATGCCGAAGCGGTCCTCCCAGGAGCGCAGGACCGCGCAGAGGCGGGCCACGTCGCCCTCGTAGTTCACCGGGCCGGACCAGCCGATCGCCGCCGGGATGTCCGCACTGCGGCGCGCCGGGACCAGGGCGAGGCGCGGCTCCTTCAGCCAGGAGCCGCCGCCCGCGAGGGAGTCGGCGAGCTCGGCGGCCCGGTCGTCCGGGTCGGCGCCGGGCGCGGTGGCCGGTGCGAGGCCGGGCCACTGCACGCCGTGCGGCGCGATCGTCTCGGCGAACTCCTCGGCCTCACCGAAGAGTTCGGCGACCGTCTCCGCGCCGGGGTGGTCCACGTCGGCGTCGAGCTCCAGCTCGTCCTCCGCGTACTCCTCCCAGTACCCCGCCAGCACCTCGTCGGCGTCGTGATCCCCCGGATACGACACCTCCTCGGGCATCAGCTCCCACTCCTCCGGGCCGCCCTGGCTGCCGCCGACCTCGATGAGGAGGGGGAGCAGCCCGGCTGTGCGCGGAGCGGACCCCAGCGCGTCCCAGTCACCGGGAGCCGCCGCCCCGTCGGCGTGCCACAGCAGCGGCTCGTGCCACGGGCCCTCGTCCGTCGTGTCGATCAGTCTCCCGGGCGGGAGTTCGAGGCCGAGCGCGCGCCCGCTCGGATCTGCCGCCAGCGAGGGCAGCGGGTTCGGAAGTGTCGCCATGCCCGTGACTTTAGGGCCCGCCACTGACAACGGGCCTTGGGGTCCCCAGTGGGTGCGGTGCCCTAGCGGGCCGCGTACGCCGTGAACGCCGTCCAGGCCGCCGGGGAGGCGGTGAAGGTGGGGCCGGTGGGGGTCTTGGAGTCGCGGATGTGGATGGCGTGGGGGCAGGCGGCGACCTCGACGCACTGGCCGCCTTCGTCGCTGCTGTGGCTGGACTTGCGCCAGGTGTAGGCGACTTCGAGGCACTGGCCGCCTTCGCTGCCGCTGTAGCTCGACTTGAACCACTCAAGTGCGGTGCTCATTTATCTCCTAGCAGACGGTCGAGCAAGCCCCTGGATTCCTGGGGGCTCAGGGCCTGTGACCGCAGCATCGCATACTTGCGCGCCAGCCTGGATACCTCGTCGGGGTCCGATACCCACTGGCTGCCGCGCTGGCCCTCCGTATAGGCCAGGTGCAGGTGGTCGGGTGTCTCCAGGAGAGTGAAGGAGCCGTCCAGACCGGCGTGCGAGGGTGTGTTTGTCGGTAGGAACTGGAGGGCCAGGCCCGGGAGTTCGGCGCACTCGCGAAGGTGACGGAGCTGGTCGCGCCGGACCTTCGGGCCCCCGATGCCGATCTGGAGCACGGGCTCCCACACGATGAAGCTCATCGTCGGCGGACACTTGTGGTGCAGGATCTCCTGGCGCTCGACGCGGGCCGCCGTCTTGGTCGCGAGCTCGTCCTCGTCGTACGCCGGTACGCGTTCGCACAGGACCGCGCGAGCGTACGCCTCGGTCTGGAGCAGGCCGGGGATGACCAGGGCGTCGTACCAGGACAGGGCGACGGCCTCGCGCTCGTGCACCATGTACTGCTCCGCGTACAGCGGGAACTGGTCGAACTCCGGCATGTTCTGCACCCCGGCCAGCAACAAGCCCTTGGTGTCGAGGAGTTGGTCCAGCGTTTCGGCGAGGTCTGGCAGCAATGGTCGCCTGCCCTGCTCGATCGACGCGATCGTCTCCTCGTCCGCGAGGACCGCCTCGCCGAGCGAGCGTTGTGTGTACCCCGCCGCCTTGCGGGCGGTCTGCATCTGCGCGCCGACCATCCGCATGGTGGAGAAGTTCCGCTTCCGTGACTGCTTCTTGGTGTTCATGCCGGTCTAACTCCCCACACCCACCCGTACGGCACCCCGTATGAACCCGTACAAAATCCCAGTACGGGTTTACTCACTGATCCACGGTAGTGACTCTGCGCGACATTCGTCCCGTGAACGAGACGATCCAACTCTCGCCCCTGCGCGAGAAGTTCTTCCGGCGCGAGCGCCGATCCGTGCCAGCCGCCAGGCGGTTCGCGTACGACGTCCTGGACGGCTGGGGGCTCGCCGGTACCCAGCGGGGCGAGGACGTGTTGCTGTGTGTGAGCGAGTTGGCGACCAACGCGTTGCTGCACGGCGTACCGCCCGGCCGGCACTTCCTGTTGTTCCTGCGGTACGACGGGCGCGTACTGCGGGTGGAAGTGCACGACAGCGGGCCGGGGACCCCACGGATCGCGGCGGACGCCGCGGAGGGCGAGGGCGGGCGTGGGCTGCTGCTGGTCGCGGCGCTCAGTGACAAGTGGGGAGTGGAAGAGCGGGACCCCGGCAAGCGAGTGTGGTGCGAGTTCGCGCGCCCTGCTGGGGTTGCCCGATGAATGCCTGACGGCGCCCGACCGGCCACCCGTGCTCCATGCCGATATCGGCCATCGCCTTCATCGGGAGCGTTCCGCGAGCGTCAGCATGAGATGAGAGGACTCGGGCCGCAGGAAATCGGAGTGGGCGCCGGCTGGAGAAAGACGGCTACGGCGTCCGCCCCGGTACAGCCAGTCGGCATCGACATTGACGACGCGATGGTCCAGGGACTGCCGCGGATAGACGATGTCTGTGCCCAGCAGCCGAGTCGTGAACTGAGCCACGGGAGCGGCTCCGACGCCTGAGTGGCCGATTCCAGGCGCTCCTTCGGCCCGGAGATGCCAGAAGCCCGTGGCCCTGTCCCAGCGCGAGTGCGTCAGGACGAGCGGGCCGCGGAGCGGTGCGCCAGGGTGCTCGTCCGTGGGGAACAGCGTGGCGAACTGCCGGGTGAAGGCGTCGCGCGGGGCGGCCATCTGGAAGATCAGCGCGCTGTCGACGGTGAAGGGGCGCCGCGGATCGTGCGGTGTGCTCCAGCCGAGCACGGGCGGACGCTCGGCGGCTCGTTGCACCGCCTCGCACAGGAAGCGCCCGCCGAAGGAGTGCCCGACGAGGTGCAGATACTGTCCGCCTCGCCCGGCGAGGACGGCCGGGTCGGTGGGGTCGGTGCGTTCGGTGTCCAGGTAGCCGAGCAGGTGCCCGAGGACATAGGGGGCATGCCCCGCGCCCTCGGCGCTCATCGCGTGGGCCCTGTCCCGGATTCTGCGGTAGCCCTTGAGGGTGGGCAGGCTGGAGGACGGCCAGCGCACCACGACGCACCAGGGGCGGTAACCGCCTTCCAGGCCCGGATACCGCTCGGGGCTTGCTTCGCGCAGCTCCAGGGCCTGCCGCAGCAGGCCGGTGGCGGTCCGCGTCGCCGTGCGCGGGGCGGTCTGCCAGCCGTGCACGTACACATGGATGTCGGTTGCCCACTCGGGGATGCGCAGCCGCTGAGCCAGGTGCTCGGCGACCCGGTTGACGGGCACCGCCGCGCCGCCGCCCGGAACCGTGAGCTGCCCGTCCTCGTTCAGGTCGACCTCGACCGGCTCGGCGAGCGCTGCGGCGGCGGTCATGAGGCGAGGTTCAACCGGCTGTTGATACCGCAGTACAGCGAATAGGTGAGCGCGAGAGGGTTGTGGAACTCCGACGCGAAGCGTTGTACGAGCAACTGGCTTATCTCTCCTGCGGAATGGCGGCCGGTCAGATACAGGTCGAGAAAGGCGTACGCGTACTCCGTCGCGAAGATCTGCGGGATCTCGATCTGTGGGGCGAGGACGCCGTCGGCGCCCAGATCGATCAGTGCCTTTCCCAGATGCTCCAACTGGCTCGTGGTGGCGGCCTGTCCGGCGTGGCAGGCGTTCAGGAGGACGAACGGCTTGAAGCGAGCCTGCCGCGTACGGGTCATGCGCCGCCGCCTGCGGGACACCGCGGTCCCGTCGATGTGTTCTCCGTCGGAGAGCTTGATGGCCAGATGCGGGTAGGGGGTGCCGTTGTCCACGAAGTGGCCGTGACACCAGAAGTACATCAAGTCCTCGTTCAGCACCGGACTCGACAGAGCGGCCCAGAGGTCATGCGCGTGCGTGCGCACGGTCAGCCGGGAGCGCTGGTCCAGGAGCTTGCGCACCTCGTGTGCCCGGCCCACGCGGTCGAGGGTGGTGTCGGTGTTGAGGCTGGTCGCGGCCTGCTCGCGATGGCCGATGGGCCTCTGCTCCCACGGATAAGAGGAGTTGGTCTGCTCGACCTGGTGACGGTGTCCGAGGAACGCCTCCCATGGGCTGTCGCACCTCGACGGGTCCACGGCCAGCATGGGCCACGGCAGATACAGACACGAGTCGAAGCTGATCCGCAGCGATTCCTTGTCGGCCAGGGTGTCCAAGAAGAACTCCCGGAAGCGGCCGAGGTCGTAGCCGTTTCCATCGAGCATCACTTCGAGCAGGTCGAAGCCCTCCTCGGCGAGCTCCCTCGTCAACGTCTCGGTCAGCGAGGCGAGTTCGCTCAGGTCGGCGGCGTCTGCCAGCGGATAGCCTCCTACCTTGCGCCCGTACTCGGCGGTGGTGCTCTGGTGGCGCACCACGAGGTCGCGCCACTTGGTCCGCAGCCGGCCGGCCTGCCGCAGCAGCCCCTCCTTCGACACCTCCAGGGGGGCCTGGTGCCACCAGGTTTCCGGAGCGGGAGCGTCGGGGGCGACGGCTGTGATCGTCAATTGGCCCGCACCGGTTTCGAACAGCACCACCCGTAGTTCCGGTGGGGCTTCCGAGGTCCGCTTCACGCCGTTGCGCTGAGGCGGCAAGGCGGTATAGCCGTGAGAAGGATTCTGGAGTATCTCGAAAGAAAGGTTCTGCGGCATTCGGGTCAGCGTCCCCCTGGTCCGTGCGGAGTGTCCTGATCCTGGGCGGGGGCTCCGGGAACCAGGACAGTGCTCTCCAGTTCCTGCAGCGCGAGCCCGGACGCGTGGTCGTACACGGTGAAGCGAATGTGGTGCGGGGCCGGTTCCCGCGCGATGAAGGTGAAGCGAGCGGGAGGTCCCTGAGGCTCGTACTCCGCCAGGGCCGGCTGGATGGTGGCCGCTGTGCGGCAGCTCGCGACCACGAGCAGTCTGGACAGGGGTGGGGCCGGTACGCCCGCCAGTCGCTCCAGCCGGATCTCGATCGTCGCGGGCTGTTCGACGGCCGGGTCGGTCAGCAGCGTCAGCCGGGGCTGCCACGCGGGCCGCGACGTGCGTAGGCGCCAGCGAAGTTCCTCCGTGTCGGGGTGGTCCGGCCCGAAGACCCGCTCCCAGCGTGCCAGTAGCTCGTCGTGGGACGGGGCGGAATCGGTGTCGTCGGCCTCCAGGCAGGCGAAGGCCAGCTCGGCGAGGCTCTCCAGGGTGTCGGGGTGGTCCGGCCCGAACAGCCGCGCACGGCCCGCGTGCACGGCCTTCAGCAGGGTGACCGCCGCGGCCGGATCACCCGCGTCGGACAGCGCGTGGGCGAGTTCGACGGCGAGGGTGGGCAGCGAGGCGGCGAATCGGCCGGCACACAACTCGACGATCACACCGAGGCGGATGACCTCGTCGTCCGGGATGGTGCGATCGTCGTGCGGTCCGGAGGGTGTGCCCGTACCTGCCGGCCTCGTCGTGCCCGTGTGTTCCGCGTCCGTGGCGGCCGCGCGCAGATGGGCCCGGACGACGTCTGCGACCGTTTCGGGGAAGTCCAGATGGCTCAGTAGCCGCGCGGATCCGTGCAGCAGATCCTCGATGACCGCCCGCGCTTGCTCCGGCTCGTCCGCCTGTAGCAGCGCGTGGGCCAGGACTGGGAGCAACTCCAGGGTGCGACGGTGGCCCGCGCCGAAGAGCCGCGTGGCGTCGTCGACCAACTCCTCGGCCAAACGCACCGCGCGATCCGCCGGGCCCGTGTCGACCGCCAGCCACGCCAGATCACCGCGGGCGTAGAACCTCGTCCCGTGCTCCTCGGCAAGGACTTCCTCGCACTGCTTCAGGAGTTCTTCGAGGACCGTGATGGCCCGCTGCGAGTCGCCCGCCTCCCAGCAGGCGAACGCCAGGTTGGTGCGGCAGTCCATGGTGTGGGTGTGCTCCGAACCGCGCACGCGGTCGCTGTCGGAGACCAAAGACTGAAGTTCGCGTACGGCTCGCCCCCGTTCGCCCGCTCGGCCCAGGGACCAGGCGAGGCTCCTGCGGGCCACCAGGACTGAGGGGTTGTCGGGGCCCAGCACCCGGACCCGGTCGCGCAGCAGCGACTCGCGGAGTGTCACTGTGAGCGCGACGTGTCCCGCTTTCTCGTGTGCGGAGGCGTGCCTGGCGCGGGCGTCGAGTGTCGTGGGATGGTCCGCTCCCAGCGCACGTGTGTAGTCGTCCACCAGCCGCTCGGCGGTCTCGATGGCCCGGGTGGCGACGGACTGGCCCAGACAGACCCAGGCGATGTCGTCCCGTACATCGAGTGTGTCGGGGTGGTCGGAGCCAAGAAGTCGTTCATGGTCGCGGACCAGTTGCTCCAGGTCACGCAGCGCTCCCACACGGTCGCCGGCGTACTCCCGACGTAAGGCCAGGTTTCTGCGGGCCCGCAGAACTTCTGCGTGGTCGGCGCCCTGGATCCGTGCGCGGTCGGCCACCAACTCCCGGCCGAGGACGAGGGCCCGCTCGTAGTCGAGCGCGTGGTTGAAGGCGAGTCCCAGCATGTTCCTGGTTCCGAGGGCTTGGACGTGGTCCCGCCCCTGGACGTGCACCCGGTCGTCCAGGAGCGCCTCGAAACCGGCAATCGCCCGCTGGTACTGGCCGGACAGCAGCCACGCGTACGCCAGCCACTCGCGTGCGTAGAGGGTGGTGGTGTGATCCGGGCCGCGCACCCGAGTGAAGTCGGCGACCAGCCGTTCGGCGAGATTGCCGGCGCGGGAGTGGTCGCCCGCCTCACAGTATCCGGCGACCATGTCGAGGTGGAGGTCGAGAACCGCGGGGTGGTGGGACCCGTGCGCACGGGCCCGCACGTCGAGTACGGACTCCAGCGTGCTCAGCGACAGTTGGTGGCGGCCCGCCGACCGCTGTACCAGGGCGAGGTCGCGCCGAGCCTGCAGGGTGCGTGGATGGTCAACGCCCCGCACCCGTTCCCATGCTGCGACGGCCTCCTCGTAGAGCGTGATGG
The DNA here is from genome assembly GCF_045040035.1 of Streptomyces sp. NBC_01384. Classification (NCBI taxonomy): domain Bacteria; kingdom Bacillati; phylum Actinomycetota; class Actinomycetes; order Kitasatosporales; family Streptomycetaceae; genus Streptomyces; species Streptomyces sp. NBC_01384. The sequence continues at coordinate 4,135,524 of NZ_CP109559.1, read as the reverse complement.
CACGGTCGTGCTCCTGGGCTGCCGAGTAGGCGTCCGCCAGGTTCTCCAGTATGAGCAGCGTGTCAGGGGCGTCGTCGCCCAGCAGCCGACGGCGGTCGTCGAGCAGCGCGGTGAACCCGGCGATGGCGCCCTGGTGGTTACCGGCGCCGAGCTTGGCCAGTGCCAGGTGGTTCCGGGCGTTGAGTGTGTTCGGGGCCTCCAGGCCCTGCAGCCGGGTTCCGTCCTCGATCAGCCGGTCGTAAGCCGTGATCGCGCGGTCGTACTGCCCTGCCGACCGGAAGACCCACGCCTGCCAATTTCTTGTGTTGAGCGTGTCAGGGTGGCCAGGCCCCTGCACACGGGCGCGGTCGGTGATGAGCGCGTCGAAGGTGCTCTCGGCCCGGTTGTATTCGCCGGCCGAGCGGTAGGCCGCACCCAGCCGCTCCCGGATACGCAGCGTGCCCGGATGGTCGGGCCCGTGCACCCGTTCGTAGTCGTCGGCGAGCCTTCGGTAGAGCTGGACGGCCTCCGCGTGACGCTCCTCCGTGGCGAGCACATCGGCGAGGCTGTACCGGGTGGAGAGGACGCGCGGGTGGTCCGGGCGCAGGAACTGCTCCACGTCGGCGAGGAGACTTTCCAGCCCCGCGACCGCGCCCGCGTGGTCGCCCGCCGACTGCCGGGTGGAGGCGAGGGCCTCGCGTGTGTCGAGCACATGGGGGTGCTCGGGCCCGAGGACCCGGGTCCGGTCACGCAGCACGTCCTCGTAGATCTGGATCGCACGCGTGAAGTCGGCTGCCGCCCGATGGGCGTAGGCCAGGTTGACGCGAGCGGTGAGAGCCGCCGGGTGGTCACAGCCCTGCACCCGGACGTGGTCCGCCACGAGCGCCACGTGTTCGCTGATCGAACGCCGATGGTCGCCCGCCAGCTGTCGGGTGTAGGCGAGTGCTCCGCGGGCGCGCAGTGTTTCCGGGTGGTCGGGTGTGTGGACCCGCGCGTAGTCGGCGATCACCTCCTCGTAGTCGGCGGTGGCCCGACGGTAGTCCTCCCGGCTCCGGTGCGCCTGCGCGATGTCGTCGCGGTAGTCGAGGGTGGCGGGATGGTCGGGCCCCTGGACGCGGGCACTGTCCGCCGCGAGCGATTCGAACTGCTTCAGCGCCGCATCGTGACCCTCGGCTTCGGCCACCGCGTACGCCAAATCCTTACGGCTTCGCAGTGTGTCCGGATGGCCCGCGCCCTGCACCCGTGTCCGGTCGGCGACCACCTCCCGGTACAGGGCGACAGCCTTACGCGGATCACCGGCCGCGGCGTGGGCGGATGCCAGCCAGCCGCGGCTGGTCAGCGTGTCGGGGTGGTCGGGGCCATGGACACGCCGCCGGTCCTCCACCGCCTGCGCGTACAGGCGTAACGCCGTGCGGTGGTCACCGGCCGAACGGTACGCGTACGCGAGGTTGGTGCGACTGACGAGTGTGTCCTTGTGACCGGCCCCCAGGACCCGTTCGCGGTCCGTGACGACTGCCTCGAACTCCTTGACGGCCGCCTCGTGCCGGCCCGCCGTCTGGAGCGCGTACGCCAGGCTGTTGCGGCTGGTGAGGGTGTCCGGGTGGTCCTCGCTCTGGACGCGGCGGCGGTCCGCGACGACCGCCGTCAGCTCCCGCACGGCCAGCATGACCTCGCCTGCCTTGCGGTACGCGTACGCCAACCGGTCCCTGCTGGCCAGGGTCTCCGCGGCGTCCGGGCCGCCGATCTGGCTGCGGTCGAGGTAGACGTCGCGACACAGACGGACCGCCTGAGCCGGGTCGCCGGCCTTCGCGTGTAGTTCGGCGAGACGGTCACGGTCGTCGAGGGTGGTCTCGTGGTCGACGCCCAGCAGGTCGGTGTGTCCCTCGACCGTCCGCTCCATCAGCGGTATCGCGAGGACCTGCTGCTCGCGGGCGACGAGCTCGTCGGCACCCAGGCGGTACATCGATGCCACCTCAGCGCGTGGCTCGGCCGCGGGGCCGGTCGCCGCGAGCGCCTGGATGTGGATGAGCAGGCGTCCCACGCCGTCCGACGCCGCGCCGGACACGGCCTCTGCGAGGGCCCGTTCGGCGCGGTCCCGGGCGCCGGGAACCTCGGCCGGGCCGACGCTTCGCAGGGTCTGCTGGAGCAGCCGGTGGAGGGTGATGCCCTCAGGAGTAAGCGTGATCAGGTGGTAGTCCGCCAGCGCGCTGAGGGACGCCTCGATTTCATCAGGAAGCTCGTCCAGATGCCGCAGCACCTCGCGTGGCAGTGCCTCGGGGGCGTACCAGGCGAGCGTGTGCAGCAACGCGACGGCCAGCGGGCGGCGGGCCCGGATGGACTCCAGGCTGGTCCGCCAGATCTGGGCGATGGCGCGGCCGGAGCGCCCCGTGCCGTCACTGAGCACCAGGTCCGGCACTCGGGCCAGTTTCACGCGGTACGCCGCGAACCCGATGCGGGTCTCCCGTAGATAGGCCCCTGCCTGGTTCAGGGCCAGCGGCAGATACCCGAGGTCGGCGGCGAGCGCGGCGGCATGTCCGCGCTCGGTCGCGGACAACGGGCGGCCCGGTGGCGCTGTCGCGCACAGCAGATCGATCGCCGTCGCGGGGGTGAGCACGTCGAGGCTGACCAGGCTGGCGCGCGTATGCCATCCGGTGCGGCGCCGACTGGTGACGAGCTGATGTCCGTGACCGAGAAGGCGCCCCAGGAAGGGGGCCAGGTGCACCGGGTCCTCGACGTTGTCGTAGACCAGCAGCCAGCCGGGGTGGGCCTCCAGCCAGGCGAGGGCCCATTCGGTGCGCTCCTTGGCGGTGGCCCGGTCCGCCCAGGACGGGTAGAGGCGCGTGGTGAGATCGGCGAGGCCGGAGGCGATCTGCTCCGAACTCTCGGCGGTGATCCACCATACGAACTTGTAGTCCGCGCGGCGCAGATGCGCGTAGTGCAGCGCCAGTGCTGTCTTCCCGATGCCGCCCAGGCCGTGCACCGTGGTCGCCTGGGTGATGACTCCGCCCCCGGACGCCAGCGAGTCGCGCAGCCGGTCCAGGTCGCCCCTACGGCCGACGAACGGTTGAGTCGAGCGGATGGGCAGGTTGTCCAGATGGGCGGGCGGGCCGATACGGTCCACAGCTGCCTTCGCCTCATCGGGCAGCACCGTGGTGTGTTCCTCGGTATGTGGGTTGCCGCCCGGACGAGAGTTGGCGGCGTTCTGCCCCGAGGCGGCCACCTGGTTTTGAACAGCGATCGTCCCGGCGGCCCGCGACTCCCCAACGATGATCACGAAACCCCCGCGCTGATCACCTTCACCGCGCCCCCCGATATACCTCCGACGCCTCTCCCCTTCACGAGGATTTCTCCCGTGACGAGGGAGGGTGTTCGTTGAAGCGAAAGTCAACCGTACTGATTTCCAAGGGAGTTGTCATCGCCGAGCACAGAAAACCGCTCGGTGACGAGGCCGCCGTGCCCAGGTGCGGGAACGTCATGACATAGGCGTCGGCCACGCGTTCGGGCGGCCGGGCGTGGTGGCTGCGGTGCGCGCTGTCCGGCGACGCGGCCGGCGAGCTGCCCGTCTGCTCCGGCGGCATGTCCACGGTGATTCCCGGCAGGGTGCCCCGGTGGTCGCTCAGCGGGGTGAGGAACAGAACACCCCCTGGTCCCCCTGGTCCCCCTGGTCCCCCTGGTCCCCCTGGTCCCCCTGGTCCCCCTGGTCCCCCTGGTCCCCCTGGTCCCCCTGGTCCCCCTGGTCCCCCTGGTCCCCCTGGTCCCCCTGGTCCCGGTGGTCGACCAGTAGCCGCGCGGCAACGACCGGGCGGCCCGGGACCCCGGGAAGGCCGTGTGGTGCGAGTGGCGTGGCTTCCGTACGTGAAGGTCTTGTCGACCCGTCCCCGATCAGCTTCCGCTGGGGGCTAGGTTGAACGACGTCACGGAAGCGGACATCAACATCTACGCGGCGACGGGCCACAAGGCCTGATCAGGGGCCGACCAGAAGGGGACGAGGGTGAGGGAGGCGGATCAGAGGCGCTCGGGCGTCCTGATGCCCAGCAGCGCCATGCCCTGGTGCAGCGTGCGGGCCGTGAGGTCGCACAGGAACAGGCGGTTCTCGACCTGGGCCGGGGTGTCCGCCTTCAGGACCGGGCACTCGGAGTAGAAGGTCGTGTAGAGGGACGCCAGCTGGTACAGGTACGCCGCCAGCTTGTGCGGGGCGTACTCGGCGGCGACCTCCGCGACCGTCTCCGCGAAGCGGTCCATGTGCAGGCCCAGCTCGCGCTCCGCCGAGGCCAGTTCCAGCTCCGGGTGGGCGACCGGGCGCGCCTCGCCCGCCTTGCGCAGGATCGACTGGATACGGGCGTACGCGTACTGGAGGTACACGCTCGTGTCGCCGTTCAGCGACACCATCTGGTCCAGGTCGAACTTGTAGTCCCGGCTCGCCGACGTCGACAGGTCCGCGTACTTCACCGCGCCGATGCCGACCTGGGCACCCCGCTCCGCGATCTCCTCCTCGGACAGGTCCTGGGCCTTTTCCCGTACGACGACGGAGGCACGCTCGATCGCCTCGTCCAGAAGGTCGACCAGCCGCACCGTCTCGCCCTCACGGGTCTTGAACGGCTTGCCGTCCTTGCCCAGCACCGTGCCGAAGCCCAGGTGGAACGCCTTGACGTCGTCGTTCAGCCAGCCCGCCCTGCGCGCGGTCTCGAAGACCATCTTGAAGTGCAGGGACTGGCGGGCGTCCACGACGTACAGGAGCGTGTTCGCCTTCAGGTTGAAGACACGGTCCCTGATCGCCGACAGGTCCGTCGCCGCGTAGCCGTAGCCACCGTCCGACTTCTTCACGATCAGCGGGACCGGGTTGCCCTCCGGGCCCTTGATGTCGTCGAAGAACACGCATAGCGCGCCCTCGGAGCGGACCGCCACGCCCGACTCCTCCAGCAGGCGGCAGGTCTCGTCCAGCATGTCGTTGTAGCCGGACTCGCCGACCACGTCCGGGTCCCGGATGTCCATGTCCAGCTTGTCGAAGACCGAGTAGAAGTAGATCTTCGACTCGTCCACGAACTTCTGCCACATGGCGAGGGTCTCGGGCTCGCCCGCCTGGAGGTCGACCACCCGGCGCCGCGCCCGCGTCTTGAACTCCTCGTCGGAGTCGAAGAGCGTCCGCGCCGCCTTGTAGAGGCGGTTCAGGTTCGACATGGCCTCCTCGCCGGAGACCTCCGCCTGGCCCTTGTGGTCCAGCTCGTGCGGGTGCTCGATCAGGTACTGGATGAGCATGCCGAACTGGGTGCCCCAGTCGCCGATGTGGTGACGGCTGACCACGGACTCGCCGGTGAATTCGAGGATCTGGACCACCGCGTCGCCGATGACCGCCGAGCGCAGGTGACCGACGTGCATCTCCTTCGCCACGTTCGGCTGCGCGTAGTCGATCACCGTGGTGCCCGGGTTCTCGGCGAGCGGCACGCCGAGGCGCTCGCCGTCCTCGTACCGCGCCGCCAGGTTCTCGGTGATCGCCCGGTCGGTGAGCGTGATGTTCAGGAAGCCGGGTCCGGAGACCTCGATCTCCTTGATCACGTCGTCCGAGGAACCCGACTCGACCCGGGCCACGACCTGCGTCGCCAGCTCTCTCGGGTTCGCCTTCGCCTTCTTCGCGAGGGCCAGGATCCCGTTGGCCTGGAAGTCGGCCCGGTCGCTTCGTCGCAGCAGCGGGTCCGCGGAACCGGCCTCCGGCAGGGCTGCCGAGAGGGCGTCCGCGAGGCGCTGGTGGACGGAGGCGGTGAGGGACGTGACCGAGGCCATGGAGTGGCTGCCGTTCTGCTCGGGTTCCGGGAGTTTCTGAGTACAGGAAACCCAGTATCCCATGCGGTGAAAAGCCGTTTTCGCGGTTCAGGCCCGAGCTGGGAGAATGGTGTCGTCAGCCGTACTGGCGTATGAGAAAGAAGGACGTGCCGATCGTGGCTCAGAGCACCGAGACCACCGACTGGGTCTCCCGTTTCGCGGATGAGGTCATCGAGGAATCGGAGCGTCGCGCCCCGGGCGCAGTGACATCAGTCGCTACCGCTCCGGTCGTGGTCGTCGCGTCCGGCCTCTCCCCCTCAGGCCCGATCCACCTCGGCAACCTCCGCGAGGTCATGACCCCGCACCTGGTCGCCGACGAGATCCGCCGCCGCGGGTACACCGTGCGCCACCTGCTCTCCTGGGACGACTACGACCGCTACCGCAAGGTCCCGGCCGGTGTCCCCGGCATCGACGAGTCCTGGGCCGAGCACATCGGCAAGCCGCTGACCTCCGTGCCCGCGCCCGTCGGCTCCCCGTACCCGAACTGGGCCGAGCACTTCAAGGCCGCGATGGTCGAGGCGCTGGCCGAGCTCGGCGTCGAGTACGACGGGATCAGCCAGACCGAGCAGTACACCTCCGGTGTCTACCGCGACCAGGTCCTGTTCGCGATGAAGCACCGCGGTGACATCGACGCGATCCTCGACCAGTACCGGACCAAGAAGGGCCCCGCGAAGAAGCAGCAGGGCCAGAAGCCGGTCGACGAGGCCGAGCTCGAAGCCGCCGAGGGGTCCGGCGCCGCCGCCGAGGACGACGGCAGCTCGTCCGCCGGGTACTACCCGTACAAGCCCTACTGCGGCCAGTGCGAGAAGGACCTCACCACCGTCACCTCGTACGACGACGACACCACCGAGCTGGCGTACACCTGCACCGCCTGCGGCTTCTCCGAGACCGTCCGGCTGAGCGAGTTCAACCGCGGCAAGCTGGTCTGGAAGGTCGACTGGCCCATGCGCTGGGCCTACGAGGGCGTCATCTTCGAGCCGAGCGGCGTCGACCACTCCTCTCCGGGGTCCTCCTTCCAGGTCGGCGGCCAGATCGTCGGGATCTTCGGCGGCAAGCAGCCGATCGGGCCCATGTACGCCTTCGTCGGCATCAGCGGCATGGCCAAGATGTCCAGCAGCAAGGGCGGGGTGCCCACCCCGGCCGACGCGCTCCAGATCATGGAGCCGCAGCTGCTGCGCTGGCTGTACGCCCGCCGCCGTCCCAACCAGTCGTTCAAGATCGCCTTCGACCAGGAGATCCAGCGGCTGTACGACGAGTGGGACAAGCTCGCCGGCAAGGTCGGCGACGGGTCGGCCCTTCCGGGCGACACCGCCGCCTACGCGCGCGCGGTGAGCACCGCCGCCCGGGAGCTGCCCAAGACCCCCCGCCCGATGCCGTACCGCACCCTCGCCTCAATCGCCGACATCACCGCCGGCGCCGAGGACCAGACCCTGCGCATCCTCAGCGAGCTCGACCCCGAGAACCCGCTCGCCTCCCTGGACGAGGTCCGGCCCCGGCTCGACAAGGCCGAGACCTGGATCAACACCCAGGTACCCGCCGAGGAGCGCACCGTCGTCCGCGACGAGCCCGACGTCGAACTGCTGAAGTCCCTCGACGACCAGGGCCGCGAGTCGCTGCGACTGCTCCTCGACGGACTGGAGGAGAACTGGTCCCTGGACGGCCTCACCCACCTCGTCTACGGCGTCCCCAAGGTCCAGGCCGGCTTCCCCGCCGACGCCACCGCCAAGGAGCTCCCGCCGGAGATCAAGGTCGCCCAGCGCACGTTCTTCGCGCTGCTGTACCACCTGCTCGTCGGGCGTGACACCGGTCCGCGCCTGCCCACGCTGCTGCTCGCGGTGGGCCAGGACCGGGTGCGCAAGCTGCTCGGCGCGTAGCGGTTTCCCAAGCCCTACCAGGCTTTACGACGAGGAAGGGGGCGCCCGGTGATCACCGGGCGCCCCCTTCCTCGTACGCACGTCCGTGCTTACGCGATGTGGTCCTCCTCCAGCTCCGTGTTGAAACGGTTCTGGAAGCGGTCCGTGAGGTTCTTCAGGGCGCTGGGGCTGAGAGTGGTGCCGTACGTGGCCTCGATGTTGTCGCCGAGGACACGAGGCGTGGGGAAGCTACCGTCTATCGACTGGCGGAACACCTGGTAGTACCCCTCTTCCTTGGCCTTCTCGGCGGAGAGAGGCGACTGCTCATCCCGGGGGGCGGGGATGGGCAGCTGCTCCGGCTGCGAGGCGCCGCCCTCGCCCAGCTGGCGCGTGCGGCCGGGGCCCGCCGGGATCGGGAAGGTGCCGGTCTCCTCCGGGCCGGGCTCGTACGCCTGGGCCTGCTGCTCCTCGTACCACTGCTGGTACTGCTCCTCCGGCACGTACTCGGGGTCGTAGCCGCCCTCGTAGACGATCTCCTGGGGGGCCTGGGCGGCGAACCAGGGGCTGCTCTCGTCCGGCTGCGGGGCCTGCGCCTGTACGTACTCGGCCTGGGCCTGGGGCTGGGGCTGGGGCGCGGGGGCCGCGGGGGACTCCAGCTGCCGCTGCTCGGTGGCCGCGACGGCGGCCGGGGCAGGGGCCGCGATCGGGGCCGGGGCCGGGGGGAGCAGCGCGGGCTCGATGCCCGCCGCCGCCAGGCCCGAAGGAGCCGTTTCCGCCAGGGGCACCCCGTACCGCGCCAGTCGCAGGGGCATCAGGGACTCCACCGGGGCCTTGCGGCGCCAGGCGCGGCCGAAGCGGGAGTGCAGGCGGGCCTGGTAGACGAGGCGGTCCTGCTCCAGCTTGATGACCTGCTCGTAGGAGCGCAGCTCCCACAGCTTCATACGGCGCCAGAGGAGGAAGGTCGGGATCGGCGAGAGCAACCAGCGGGTGAGGCGGACGCCCTCCATGTGCTTGTCGGCGGTGATGTCCGCGATCCGGCCGATCGCGTGCCGGGCCGCTTCGACGGAGACCACGAAGAGGACCGGGATGACGGCGTGCATACCGACGCCCAGCGGGTCCGGCCAGGCCGCCGCGCCGTTGAACGCGATCGTGGCGACCGTCAGCAGCCACGCCGTCTGGCGCAGGAGGGGGAAGGGAATCCTGATCCAGGTGAGCAGGAGGTCCAGGGCGAGCAGGACGCAGATGCCCGCGTCGATGCCGATCGGGAAGACGTACGCGAAGTTCCCGAAGCCCTTCTTGAGGGCGAGCTCGCGCACCGCCGCGTAGGAACCCGTGAAGCCGATCCCCGCGATGACGAGCGCGCCGGCGACGACCACCCCGATGAGTATCCGGTGCATTCGTGTGAGCTGGATTGGCGCGGACACCCGTACTCCCCTCTCCTTGCGTGTTGTTGCGCGCAACAGGGTGGCACATGTGTACGGCGTACGGGTGGGCGGTATGGGGGGAGCCCGGTCCCAGAAGGGGCCGAGCTGCGTCAAATGCCCTGGCCGTTACGCGCGTTGAGCGGTGGCACCCCTTGGGATGTCAGTTCTTCTTGCTGGCCGACGCCGAGGGCTTGGGGCTGGCTGACGTCGACGGGGAAGCCGACTTCGAGGGCGACGCCGACTTCGTCGGGGCGGTGGTCGCCCGGCTGCCGTTCTGGTTCGCGGCGGCCACCGCGGCCACCGTCTCCTTGACGGCCTTCTCCGCGGCCTTCGTCAGATCGTCCGCGTTGGGGGCCTGGTCGCCGGCCAGACCCGCGCCGTTGTAGTCGAGCGTGATGACGACGTTCTGGACGCGCGCCACGACCGTCTGCTGCTTGAAGGTGCCTTCCTTCTTCTTCAGGTCGTAGCGGACGGCCGTCGCCTGGTCGCCGGTGCCGGTGACCGGCTCCGACCGCGTGCCCTTCGCGCCGGTCACCGCCTGCGCGTCCTTGACCTGCTTCTCGTAGTAGGTCTGGGCGAGTTGGTTGCCCTCGCCGCGGGTCGCGTCCGAGTCGAAGCGCAGCAGCGAGACGTTCAGCCAGCGGAACTGGGAGCCCTTGACGCCCTTGTTGTCGAGGCTGTTCCAGGAGCAGTTGCTGCGGGTCTGCGCGTCATCCGACTTGCCCGCTTTGGCGGACTTCAGGCCCTTCGGCACGAGTTCGCCCAGCGTCTTCTTCGAGAGGACCGAGCAGGAGGCCGGCAGCGTCCTGTACGCGGCCTCCTTGACGCCGTTCGCGGAGGCGCTCGCGGACCCGGACGCGGATGAGGTCGCGGGGGCGCTCTGGTTGGCGTTGTCGGCGGAACCCGAGCCGGAGCCCGAGTGGGAGCCGGAGTCCGAGGAACAGCCGGCGGCGCCGAGTACCACCGGGACGGCGGCTGCGCAGACAAGGATGCGGGTGAGTCGCGGGGCTCGGCCTACTCGCTGTGCTGGTCGGTGCATGGTTCCTTCACTCGTGGCGCTCGGGGTGCGGCGTGGTGCGACCGCACATGGGGCGTGCGACCGGTCGGGTCCGAGGGGCCACGGTACGCGGTGAGACAGCTGAGCGTTTCCTGTTCGAAAGGTTCGCGTGCGACGTCCGGCCGCCCCCGTGGACCCGCTAGCCGTTGAACCTGTCGACGAGCTTCTGGGCCAGATTCCGCGCCTTGTCCTGCATTTCCTTGCTGTCCGGGGACCCGGTGAAGCCGGTCGGCTGCTCGGCGTATTCGATCGTCACGATCACGTTGGACGTGCGGAACACCACAGTCACCGTGCGCTGCTGGGTCGTCGAGGAGGCGGAGGCGAGCTTGTCGTTCAGGAACGCCTCGTCGCCCAGGTCGCTGAGTTCGCGGGGCTGGAGGTCGGTGGGGGTCGCGCTCGCGCTGGAGGAGGCATCGGAGGAGGCGGACGCGGAGGTGGAGCCGGACGTGGGGCCGGACGTGGAGGGGGAGGCGGTCGTGGCGGACGTGGTGGGGGACGTGGAGGGGGAGGCGGTCGTGGCGGACGTGGTGGGGGACGTGGAGGGGGAGGCGGAGGCGGAGGGGGAGGCGGAGGCGGTGCTCGAACTGGAGGCCTCGGGGATGTCCGCCGCCGTCTTCTTGGTCGCGTAGACGTCCTGGGCGCGGCTGTCGTCGCTGACCGCGTTGTCGTACGAGACCACGCGCTCGAAGTCGACGAGGAGGTGGTCGGTGGCGTCCGTGGAATCCACCTTCCAGCCGCAGCCGACGCGGCGGTCGGTGTCGTAGGTGAGCGTGGCCGTGCCCTCGTAGGCCTTGTCGCGCTGGTCCTGGTCGGTGATCTGCTTGATGCCGGGCATCAGCGAGTCGAGGCTGTCGTGACTCACGGCGGCGCAGGCCTCGGGGAGGGTGCGGTACTTGCCCGGCTGGGCGGCCTGGGTGGTCGTGCTGACACCGCCCGCCTTGGAGTCGGGTGCCGCGTCGCTGCTTCCCGAACCGCCGGTGCAGCCGGCCAGCAGGGCCGCGAGGAGCGCGGCGGTGCCGGGGACGTACGCCTTCCGCTGCACGGTCAGGCTCCTCTCGACGGTTCCCGGGGCCTGCGGCCGGGGTGTCCTGTGGTGCTGTCCTGTGGTTATTCGGTTGCCGCGCGGGGGCGGCCCCTGGAGACAATGTGTATCGCACGCACTGCCGTGGATGCCGGTCCGCTGTCCTATATGTCGACCTTGGCGCCGGTTTTGCGTTTTATGACTTCTGTTGTTTTTCGGGGGAATGAGGAAGATATGTCGTACGTAGAGATACCGGGTGCGAAGGTACCCATCCGTATGTGGACCGACCCGGCGTCGGTCGAGGACGTGGCCCTGCGCCAGCTCCAGAACGTGGCCACGCTCCCGTGGATCAAGGGGCTCGCCGTCATGCCGGACGTCCACTACGGCAAGGGCGCGACGGTCGGGTCGGTCATCGCCATGCAGGGTGCGGTGTGTCCGGCGGCGGTGGGGGTCGATATCGGGTGCGGGATGTCTGCCGTCAAGACGTCGCTCACCGCCAATGATCTGCCGGGGGATCTTTCGCGGCTGCGGTCGAAGATCGAGGAGGCGATTCCGGTGGGGCGGGGGATGCATGACTCTCCGGTCGAGCCGGGGCGGTTCCATGGGCTGGCTACTGGTGGGTGGGATGACTTTTGGGGGCGGTTCGACGGGGTTGTCGAAGCGGTGAAGTTCCGGCAGGGGCGAGCCACTCTGCAGATGGGAACACTTGGCGCCGGCAACCACTATATCGAACTTTTGTTCGATTCCGAGGCCTCCGTGTGGCTCACGCTTCATTCCGGATCTCGGAACATCGGTAAGGAGCTGGCCGAGTATCACATCGGTGTGGCTCAGAAGCTTCCGCACAATCAGGGTCTGGTCGACCGTGATCTTGCGGTCTTTGTCGCGGACACCCCACAGATGGCCGCATACCGCAACGACCTGTTCTGGGCGCAGGAATACGCGAAGTACAACCGCACGATCATGATGGCGCTCCTGAAGGACGTGATCCGCAAGGAGTTCAAGAAGGCGAAGCCGACCTTTGAGGCGGAGATTTCCTGCCACCACAATTACGTGGCGACGGAGCGGTACGAGGGCATGGACCTGCTGGTTACCCGCAAGGGCGCGATCCGCGCGGGCTCCGGTGAGTACGGGATCATTCCGGGCTCCATGGGCACCAGCTCGTACATCGTAAAGGGGCTCGGAAACGAGAAGGCTTTCAACTCGGCTTCGCACGGGGCGGGTCGGCGTATGAGCCGGAACGCGGCGAAGCGGCGCTTCACGACGAAGGACCTGGAGGAGCAGACGCGGGGCGTGGAGTGCCGCAAGGACTCCGGCGTCGTGGACGAGATTCCGGGCGCGTACAAGTCGATCGAACAGGTGATGGAGCAGCAGCGCGATCTCGTCGAGGTCGTGGCCAAACTGAAGCAGTTCATCTGTGTGAAGGGTTAGTCGCAGTGATGGGGCGCGGCGCACAATCGTGCGCCGCGCCCCATTGTGCGCCGCTCAGTCCGGCAGCGGTACTGCGCCGTGCAGCAGTTTCCAGCGGCGAACTTGGCAAGCGCTTGTGGAGTAGTTCAGTTCAGCGGCGGCGTGGGCGATGGTCGGCGCAGCGAGCAGGGTCTTGTCCATCTCGCGCGTCCACTGGATACGGGGCGGCCTGACTGCCATTCCTGCAGGACGGATCCACGACCCCAAGGAAATTGCAGCGGCCTGCTTTCGCCCCAGCGACAGGCAGCCTGGGTAGTAGAGGTGGGCGCTCAACTCCTGGGCCGACTCCTTCGTGTAGAGGACGTTGTAGACCCCGTCGCGAGCGTTGCGCTTGATTGAGCGCTCGGCTCCCGTGATCCTCCTGGCGTAGAAGCACAAGTACGCGCCAATGGCCGTGCTCGCTGTGGTCAGCGAGATGAACGGGAATCCCTGGCTTGTGTAGCCCACCGAGCCATCGGCGTCGATCACGCCTCGGAGGTAGTCGCGGCGTGAGAACTCGACGCGCGGCGGAGTGATTTTCTTGGACTTGCGGCCGTAGGGCAGGCCGAGTTGATTGAGCTTCGTCCTGGCTTCGAGGGAGCACAGGGTCCACGTCGCCGAGTGGTGGGCCTCGGCGAAGTTTGTGGACCGTGTGCGCTCGGTGATGCTGGTGTTGTACGGCGTCAGGCGCTGGAACTCGCGCAGGATCGCGATGTCCCGCGCGTTGATCTCGACGGTCAGGCGCCCTTTCTGTCCTGTCCCCTTCGCGAGATGCCCGTCGGCCTGCAAGAAGCCGAACATGTAGGCGTACTCCGGGACTTCTAGGTCCATGAACCCTGTCGTGTCGACCCCGAGGGCGTCGTCCAGAGTGAATTGGTGCGCGTTAGGCTCGCAGTCAGCCACAGGGAAGCCTCACTTCCGTGCTGGTCAGGCCCTCGGTCGGGATGGCAGTCCCGGCCGGGGGCCGTCGTATTTGATGTTGTGGTGCGAGCCTAGATCGAGAGTTCTGTTTCCGTATGGGCGATCTATCCAGTTCACCCTTGTGAGTTAGCGGAGGCGCTTTTCCAGGAGTGTCACCGCGTACGGGCTGCCCAGGCCGCCGTCCTTGGCGGTCTGTTCGCCCACGACCGTGTAGCCCGCTGACCGGTAGTACTCCCGCAGGCGGGGGTTGCTGGAGAGGCAGTCCAGGCGGCAGAGAGGGCGGCCGGAGGCTGCGATGCGGCGTTCCGCTTCCGCGAGCAGGTGGCGGCCGGTGCCGGGTGGGGCGACGCGGCGGTCGGTCATCAGGCGGTGGATGTAGGCGGCGGTGGGCGGTTGGGGGCCCCAGGCCGCCGGGTCGTCCCACCAGAGTTCCCAGGCGCCCGCCACCCGGTCGTCCAGGAGGGCCAGCCAGACTTCGCCCTCCGTAAGGCGGGTGCGGAAGTGGGGTTCGGTGAGTTGGCCCGGCTTCCACTGGTCGATGCCGCGGGCGATCTGCCAGAGGGCCGCCTCGTCGCGGAGGCGGACCAGGGTGGGGATGTCCGTCTCGGTCGCCCGGCGGAAGGTGAAGGGGGTGAGGGGGGCGAGGGGCGAGGGGGGTTCGAGGAGGTGTGTGCGGAGGGTCGAGGCGAAGCTGGTGGGCAGGCCCAGGGTCTCGGTGACGTAGGACTCGACCGAGCCGTAGCGGGACTTCAGGTCCGACAGGAATCCGGTCATGACCTCGGCGGGGGCCTTGCCGTAGGCCGGCCAGAGCAGTTCGCGGTCGGGGTTGTTGGTGCGCCAGTCCGCCACCAGGAGGGGCGTGGCCCGTTCCGTGAGGGTGAAGTCCTCGGTGATCGTCCGCTCCGGGACGCCCAGGAGGGAGAGGAGCAGGGCTGCCACGAGGCCTGTGCGGTCCTTGCCCGAGGCGCAGTGGAAGACCAGGGGCGTGTCCGACTCGGCCGCCTCCGCGATCAGGCTCAGCGTCTCGCGGATTTCCTTCGTGCCGTCTTCGGCCACCTCCGCGTAGCGCGCCGCCAGGTAGGGGCCTGGGGCGACGGTAGGGGCCAGTGCCGCCTGGTCGTACGGGCGGTGTTCGATGCTCTCGTTGTGGTAGGTGAGGGAGGGGTGCTCGGGGACGCGGCCCTTCGCCTCGATCTCCCAGGGGTAGCGGAGGTCCACGACCGTGCGGATGCCGAGGGAGAGGAAGAGATCCCAGTCCTCCGTCCCGGGGGTCAGTTTGCCGAGCGAGTCCGCGCGGTACAGGCGGGTCCGGCGGACCGTCCGGCCGTCCTCGGTCAGGTATCCGCCCAGGTCGCGGAAGTTGTGCAGACGAGCGAAGGGTATGTGTCTGTTCACATCGTGGGAGCGTACGGCGGCCGTACGGTCCCACGATCACTTCGCGTGCGTCACCGCGTAGATCATGACGAACGCCACGACGTGGATGCCGAAGAGGAAGTACGCGAGGTACCACCAGACGTAGCGTTGGTTCTTCTTCTCCGCTGCCAGGTGGCGCCGCTCCGCGGAGGGCTCGTCCGGTGCCTCGTGCGGTGCCTCGTGCGGTGCCTCGTCCGGCATTCCGTTCGACATCACAGCTCCCGGTGGACCTTGGTGTTCGACGCCTGGGCGCGGGGGCGCACCACGAGGAGGTCGATGTTGACGTGGCTGGGGCGGGTGACCGCCCAGGTGATGGTGTCGGCGATGTCGTCGGCGGTCAGCGGCTCGGCCACGCCCGCGTACACCTTCGCCGCCTTGTCCGTGTCGCCGCCGAAGCGGGTCAGCGCGAACTCGTCCGTCTTGACCATGCCGGGCGCGATCTCGATGACCCGGACCGGCGTGCCGACGATCTCCAGGCGGAGGGTCTCGGCGAGGACGTGCTGGGCGTGCTTGGCGGCGACATAGCCGGCGCCGCCCTCGTACGTGCTGTGGCCCGCGGTGGAGGAGAGCACCACTACCGTTCCGTCGCCGCTCGCGGTGAGGGCCGGGAGCAGGGCCTGGGTGACGTTCAGGGTGCCGATGACGTTCGTCTCGTACATCTGGCGCCAGTCGGCGGGGTCGCCGGTCGCGACCGGGTCGGCGCCGAGCGCGCCGCCCGCGTTGTTCACCAGGACGCCGATCGTCTTGAAGGCGCCGGCGAACTCGTCGACCGCCGCGCGGTCCGTGACGTCCAGTTCGTAGGCGGTCGCCTGGTGGCCCGCCGTGTTGATCTCCTCCGCCAGTGCCTCGATGCGGTCCTTGCGGCGGGCGGTCAGGACGACGCGGTAGCCGGCCGCGGCGAGCTGCCGGGCGGTCGCCGCGCCGATGCCGCTGCTCGCGCCGGTGACGACGGCGATGCGGGAGGAGGCGGAGGGCGCGGCGGACGTCATGGGCTGCTCCTAAGGCGTACGGCGTGCACGCGGACGGGCGCGTGCGGTGGTTACGGGTGTGCGATCGGTCCTCGTCAGGATAGGCAGGCGGTCGGCGTGCGCGTCGGGGCCGTCCGGACGGCGGACCCGTCGGCCGCGGCGGTGCCGGCTCAGCTGCCGCGCGGCGCGTACATGATCACGGCCATCCCGGCGAGGCAGATCAGGGCGCCGGTCACGTCCCAGCGGTCGGGGCGGTATCCGTCCGCGACCATGCCCCAGGCGAGGGAGCCGGCGACGAAGACTCCGCCGTACGCGGCGAGGATGCGGCCGAACTCGGCGTTCGGCTGCAGCGTCGCCACGAAGCCGTAGACGCCGAGCGCCATGACGCCCGCGCCGATCCACAGCCAGCCGCGGTGCTCGCGTACGCCCTGCCAGACCAGCCAGGCGCCGCCGATCTCGAAGAGAGCGGCGAGAACGAAGAGGGCGGCGGAACGGACGATCAGCATGCGGTCACTTTCGCATGGGCCGCATCCGCGTCTTCCGTCACCTGATGGACGGCGCCTGTCGGCGGTCAGGGGTGGCATACATCGGGTGACCAGGTGAGTGGGTGCGTGTGTCCGAGCGAAGGAAATGACGGCATGGGGATGCGGAGGAGGATGAGGATGCGGGTGAGTACGAGGGTGTGGGTGCGGGGGCTGGGTGTGGTGGGTGCGGGGGTGGCTCTGGTGGTGGGCGGGGCGCCGTTCGCCGGTGCCGTCGTTCCCGAGGCCGATCTCGCCTATCACGGTTCCGTGTCCATGGCCGCCGGGCTTGTCGATCTGCGGCTGACCCCGCGGAACAACGGTCCGAGCACCGTCGAGGACGCGACCGTCCGGCTGCGCTGGTCGGCCCCGCTCGCGGACGTGCAGCGGCTGCCGGACGACTGTGCGCGCTCGGGCGAACGGGTGGTGGTGTGCCGGACCGGAGCGCTGGAGGCGGACGATATCGGGGACGAGATCCGGCTGGAGGTACGGCTGCGGGAGGCGCCGTCCGAGGTGATGCTGGAGATCGATACGGTGTGGAGCGGCGGCGCGGTGGACCGCAACCCCGGGAACGACCAGGAGCGGGTGTTGGCGCTGGACACCGGGGATTCGTACGTCTTCTAGACCCACAGGTAGGCCCGCAGGTGGGCTCGCGGGTGGATCCACGGGTGGGACCACGGGTGGGACCACTGGTTCCACGTGCGATTTCTGTCTGACCCAGCAGCCCGCCGGCGACTACCAGGTCGGCCAGTTCCACTGACCGTACGGCCGTGGCCGCCGGTGTCGTCCGGCACCAGCACACACCCCGGGCACCGCTTCGCAGACCCAGGGTGTCTTCCGGTCCGCCCGGCAACCCGACTGACCCTCACTCGTCGTACTCGGCGGGCGTGCTGGTCGCGGTCCTCAACGAGCGCCTGTGACCAGCGTTTTCCCCACAGACCTCAGGAGTGGAAGGAGCCGAACTTCGCGTCCTTGGTGCAGACGTTGAAGACTCCGGCCGAGCCGTTCGCCTTGGTGACCTTGACGGTGCGCACGACATCCTTCGGGAGCGCGATCTCGACCTTGGAGGCCTGCACCGCGCAGACCTCGCGGGCGGACTGGCTGCCGTCGAAGTTGAGGTCCGTGTAGAGGACGTCGGCGGTGGCGGAGGCGCCGGAGGCGAGGTCGACGGCGTCGGTGCCGGCAGCCGAGTTGTCGGTCTCGATGGGGTCGGCCTTGCCCTGGTCGTCCTTGGCGGTCAGGGTGGTCGCGCCCACGATGGTGCAGGTGCTGCCCGAGGTGTTGGTGACCTTGACGGTGGCGGCCGCGGGCTGGGACTCGCTGGCGTGCGTGGCCGAGGCGATGAACTGGACGGTGGTCGTCTTCGTGGTGCACGCGCTGACGGCACCGCTGCCGGAACCGGACCCGCTGCCAGAGCCGGCCGCAGTCGCAGACGCGGAGGCGTGGGCGCCGCCTGTCTTGCCCGTGGACGTGCTGGACGTGCTGGAGGTGGTGGAGGTGGCGGAGGCCTGCGATGCCGGCGACGCCGTGGCGACCGGGCTGGAGGTGTCCTTGGTCTTGGCGTCGTCGTTCCCCGAGTTGCAGGCGGTGAGGCTGAGGCCGGCGACGAATACAGCGGCCGTCGCGAAGGTGGCAGTACGCAGACGCATGAGCGGTTGTCTCCCTGGGTCCAGTCCGGCGGAGTGCCGGTGGTCTTCGACGTGAGCAATCCACGACGGGCGCCCCACCTGCGGTTCCGCGGACGATCGATCACCCGCCTGTGAAACAACTCACTGGTAACGTCGACAACTGGAGTGTGCCGGACGGCATCTGACGAACACTCGGCGTCCGGATGGCCTCGGCGCAATCCCGCCTGCCCCGCCGGCGTGCCAGTGGGGTCCTTCAGGTGGGCTGGGGGGCTCTAGGGGCTGGGGGGCTCTGGGGGACGGGGGCGAAGGGTCGGGGTCAGCGGGCGCCGGTTGCGTAAGCCGTGGGCGGTACTCCCACCGTTGCCGTGAAGTCGCGGATCAGGTGGGCCTGGTCGGCGTAGCCGAGGTCGGCTGCCAGGGCGGCCCAGTCGATCGGGGCGGAGGTCTCGGCGCGCTCCAGGGCCTCGTGGATGCGGTAGCGCAGGATGATCCACTTCGGGCCGACGCCGACGTGGGACGCGAAGAGGCGCTGCAGGGACCGTACCGACGTGCCCTCGGCCCTGGCGAAGTCCGACACCCGGCGGATCGTGCGGTCCTCGCGGATGCGGTCGACGAGGGTCATGGCCAGGTCCGCCTGGGGGTCCGGTCGGGGGGCGAGGCTCAGGAGGAAGGTGTCCAGGGCGGTCACCCGGGCGTCCTCGTCCTCGGGGGTGAGGATCGCGTCGAGGGTGCGGGGTGCCTCGGGGGTGGTCCCCGGGAGCGCCTCGGGCAGCGGTACCCGGCGTCCGGTCCACGCCGTCACCGGGGTGGCGGGGGCGAAGGGGCGGAAGCCGCCCGGCCTGAACTGGATTCCGCACACCCTGCCCCGCCCCTCCAGTTTCTGGGTGAAGAGGCCGAGTCCGATTCCTGCGACCTCGCCGAAGGGCTCCTGGTCGGCGAACTTCTGGAAGACGACGTTCACGGACGGGTGCGGGACCACGTGGGAGGCGTACGGCTGGGGCAGGTCCCAGTCGATCAGCCAGTAGTGCTCGAGGTAGGGGCGGAGCGGCGGGGCCGGTTCGCGGCGGCGGAAGCGGACGCGCGCGAAGAGTTCCGCGGCGTCGACGATGCCTCGGGTGTCACGGCGTGGGGCGGCCATGAGGGGAGCGTAGGGCGGGGCACTGACATCGATATGGAATAGCTGGGGTCCGCTCCTCGTTCAGGGGTATAGTTGAATCGTAAACAACCTGGAAGGTGAGCGACCATGCAGTTCGGAATCTTCAGCGTCGGCGATGTGACAGCGGACCCGACCACCGGGCGTACGCCGACGGAGGCCGAGCGGATCAAGGCCATGGTCGCCATCGCGCAGAAGGCGGAGGAGGTCGGGCTCGACGTCTTCGCGACCGGGGAGCACCACAACCCGCCGTTCGTGCCGTCGTCGCCGACCACGATGCTCGGCTATGTCGCCGCGCGCACGGAGAAGCTGATCCTCTCCACGTCCACCACTCTCATCACCACCAACGACCCGGTGAAGATCGCCGAGGACTTCGCGATGCTTCAGCACCTCGCGGACGGCAGGGTCGATCTGATGATGGGGCGCGGGAACACCGGGCCGGTGTATCCCTGGTTCGGGCAGGACATCCGGCAGGGCATCAACCTCGCCGTCGAGAACTACGCGCTGCTGCACCGCCTGTGGCGGGAGGACGTGGTGACGTGGGAGGGCAAGTTCCGGACGCCGCTGCAGTCGTTCACCTCGACGCCGCGGCCGCTGGACGGTGTGCCGCCGTTCGTGTGGCACGGGTCGATCCGCTCGCCGGAGATAGCCGAGCAGGCCGCGTACTACGGTGACGGCTTCTTCCACAACAACATCTTCTGGCCGGCCGATCACACGAAGCAGATGGTCGAGCTGTACCGGGAGCGGTACGCGCACTACGGGCACGGCACGGCCGAGCAGGCGATCGTCGGGCTGGGTGGGCAGGTGTTCATGCGGCGCAATTCGCAGGACGCGGTGAAGGAGTTCCGGCCGTACTTCGACAACGCGCCGGTGTACGGGCACGGGCCGTCGCTGGAGGACTTCACCGACCAGACGCCGCTGACGGTGGGTTCGCCGCAGGAGGTCATCGAGAAGACGCTGAGCTTCCGGGAGTACGCGGGTGACTACCAGCGCCAGCTGTTCCTGATCGACCACGCGGGGCTGCCGCTGAAGACCGTGCTGGAGCAGCTCGACATGCTGGGCGAGGAAGTCGTGCCCGTGCTGCGCAAGGAGTTCGCCAAGGGCCGTCCGGCCGATGTGCCGGACGCGCCGACCCACCAGGCCCTCGTGGCCGCCGCCAAGGAATCCCAGGAGGTGACCGTCGCATGAAGCTCGTCGTCGTCTCGGCGGGGCTGAGCGTCCCGTCGTCCACGCGGCTGCTGGCCGACCGGCTGGCGGCGGCGACCGTCCGTGAGACGTCCGCGGAGGTCGAGTTCGTCGAACTGCGCGACCTCGCCGTCGAGATCGCCCACAACTTCACCAGCGGATTCCCCGGGCGGGCGCTGTCCGCCGCCCTCGACGCGGTGACGGGGGCGGACGGGCTGATCGTCGTCACGCCGGTGTTCTCCGCGTCCTACAGCGGGCTGTTCAAGTCCTTCTTCGACGTGCTGGACAAGGACGCGCTCGCCGGAAAGCCGGTCCTGATCGCCGCGACCGGCGGCTCCTCCCGGCACTCCCTCGTGCTGGAACACGCCCTGCGCCCGCTCTTCGCCTACCTGCGCGCCGTCGTCGTACCGACCGCGGTGTACGCCGCCTCCGAGGACTGGGGCGCCGAGGGCCTGGCCGAGCGGATCGACCGGGCGGCGGGAGAGCTGGGGACGCTGATGGCGGGGGCCGCCGCGGTACGGCGGGGTGACGTGGCTGTCGTGGAGGTCAAGGCGCCGGCTGTGGACACCGACACCGCTGCCGCCATCGCGCCGCGGTCTCTCAAGGGGGCCGTTGCCTCGGCCGACAGGTTCACCGTCGTGCCCTTCGAGCAGCAACTGGCCGCACTGCGGCCATAACTCCCCTTGAGTGGACACGTTCAGCCCCGGCCTTCAGAAGAGCCGGGGCTGAACGTGTGCGCGGTGGCGAGGCCGAAGGTCGAGGGTCGAGGGTCGAGCGGACGGTGCCGCCGATGGCGTATGCGTTGTGCGGCAGGTAAACGATCTTCGAGGGCTTTGCGCGGTGCGCCTTCCCCGGTGCGACCTCGGTCCGTCGGCCCGTCCTGACATACGGGACAGACTGACCCGGCGGGGTCAGGGGCTTGCCCGAGAAGGGGTGAGAGGCGGGTAAGAAGCCCACCCTCACCCCGGCCCATCAGGTGGTACGTGGTCGGGGGCTTGGCAGACTGGTGGGGTGCCCCAGAATGTGCTGCTCGCCGAGGACGACCGTGCCATCCGCCATGCCCTGGAAAGGGCACTGACGCTGGAGGGCTATCAGGTGACGGCCGTCGCGGACGGCGTCGAGGCGCTGGCCCAGGCCCACCGCACCCCGCCGGACGTCCTCGTCCTCGATGTGATGATGCCCGGCATCGACGGACTGCAGGTGTGCCGGGTGCTGCGCGCGGAGGGGGACCGTACGCCGATCCTGATGCTCACCGCGCTGGTCGAGACGGCCGACCGCATCGCGGGCCTGGACGCGGGGGCCGACGACTACGTGGTCAAGCCGTTCGACGTGGAGGAGGTCTTCGCCCGGCTGCGGGCCCTGCTGCGCCGGACCGGTCCGGCGAACGGCTCCCCCGCCGATGTATCCGCATCCGCGTCCGCATCGGCGTCGGCATCCGGCTCCGTGTCCGCGTCCGTGCCCGCGTCGAGGGCGGCGCAGGGGCAGATCGCCGCGGCCGGGCTGCGCATGGACATCCAGGCGCGGCGCGCCTGGCGCGGGCAGCGGGAGCTGGAGCTCACCCGCACCGAGTTCGAGCTGCTCGAACTCCTCGTCCGCAACGCGGGCATCGTCCTC
Organism: Streptomyces sp. NBC_01384; assembly: GCF_045040035.1. Lineage (NCBI taxonomy): Bacteria > Bacillati > Actinomycetota > Actinomycetes > Kitasatosporales > Streptomycetaceae > Streptomyces > Streptomyces sp. NBC_01384. The sequence continues at coordinate 4,113,524 of NZ_CP109559.1, read as the reverse complement.
GACCATGCCACGATCTACGACCGCATCTGGGGCTACGACTTCGGTCCCGGTTCCAAGAACCTCGCCGTGTACGTGGGGTATCTGCGGCGCAAGCTCGACGAGCCGGGGGCCCCGGCGCTGATCCACACGGTGCGGGGCGTGGGGTATGTGCTGAGGGAGGACTGAGTGCCCCCCAGATGGCTCACGGGGCTGTGGCCTCGGCGGGTGTCTTCCCTGCGTGCGACCTTCACCCTGTCCTTCGCGGCCGTGGCCGCCGGGGTCACGGTCCTCGTCGGGTTCCTCAGTTACGACGCCGCGGCCCGGCTGGTGCGGGTGGATCAGCAGACCGTGTTCTCCGAGGTCGTGCAGGATCTGCGCGGGCAGGTGCGCGCGACGCCGCTCGACCCGGGTGACTTCTCGTCCTCCGACCCCGATCACGACGGGCCGCTGGACGACATCATCCGGCCCAGCCGTACGGATGTGCAGGTGCTCGGGCGCGGTGGGGTGATCTCCGACCGGGGGAGACCCGTACTGCCCGTCACCGCGGCCGACCGTCGGACAGCCGAGGACGCGAGGGCGGGCCGGTGGGTGGAGCACAAGGAGGTCGACGTCGGCGGCGACCGCTACCGGGTGGCGACCGTCGCGCTCGGCGGCGGGCGGGGCGCGGTGCAGATCGCGCAGCAGTTCAGCGACACCGAGGATCTGCTGCGGGAGCTGCAGCAGCGGACCGTGCTGCTGGTGGCGGCGGTGGTGATCGCGGCGGGGCTGTTCGGCTGGTGGCTGGGGCGGCGCATCACCCGGCGGCTGGTGCGGCTGGCGGGGGCCGCGGAGGACGTGGCGCGCACCGGGCGGCTCGGCATTCAGGTGCCGGTCGCCGGATACGACGAGGTGGCCCGGCTCGGCCGCTCCTTCGACCGGATGCTCGGCCGGCTCGCCCAGTCCGAGGAGGATCAGCGGCGGCTGGTCCAGGACGCGGGCCACGAACTGCGTACGCCGCTGACCTCGCTGCGTACGAACATCTCCATGCTGCGCCGTATCGACGAGCTGCCGCCCGACGCCCGCGAGGAGCTGGTCGCCGACCTGGCCCAGGAGTCCCGTGAGCTGACCGACCTCGTCAATGAGCTGGTCGCGCTCGCCGCCGGGCAGTCCGACACCGAACCCGTGCAGCGGATCGACCTCGCCGACCTCGCCGAGGACGTCGCGATCGCCTCCCGGCGGCGTACCGGGCGGGACATCATCGTCCGGGTGAGCGGGGACACGACGGTCGACGGGCGTCCGACGGCGCTGGCGCGGGCGATCTCCAACCTGGTGGAGAACGCGGCCAAGTTCGACCGCGACGGCAAGGCGCCGATCGAGATCGCGGTCGCGGGGCCTGTCCATACCGGTACCGGTATCGGTACGGGTATCGGTACGGGTACGGGTACCGGTACGGGTACGGCTGTCGAGGGGGGGCGTCCGGGCAACGTTCGTATCGAGGTGCTCGACCGCGGTCCGGGCATCGCCGAGGGTGACCTCGTGCGCGTCTTCGACCGCTTCTACCGTGCCGCCGATGCGCGCAGCCTGCCCGGTTCGGGCCTTGGCCTGTCCATCGTCCGCGAGGTGGCCACCGGTCATGGCGGAGCGCCGTTCGCCTTTCGGCGGGACGGGGGAGGTGCGGTGATCGGGTTCACGGTGAGCGGACACCGACTGCCGGACGAGGACTGACGGTCGGTTCGGGTTCCCGTCCTCCTGGGGCTGCGCCCCTGCACCCCCGTCCGGGGGCTGCGCCCCCGGACCCCCGGGGTGCTGTGTCGGCTGCGGGCCGGTGGGGGCTGGTCGCGCAGTTCCCCGCGCCCCTGGGGCGGGGCTTCGCCCCGAACCCCGGCCCGCCCAGGATCGTTTTGGCTGCGGGCCGGTGGGGGCTGGTCGCGCAGTTCTCCGTGCCCCTGGGGAAAAGCCTTGCCCACTAGCCGACGTGGACCTTTGGGCGGCGGGAGCGGTCGGGTTCGGCCTCGCGGAGGACTTCTCGGGTGACGGGGGCCACCTCGCCCTGGCCGAAGAGGAAGAAGCGGAAGAAGTTGGCGAAGGGGTTGCCCTCGGTCCACTCGAAGTAGACGTGCGGGATGCAGCCCGTGCTGTCGCGGACGTCGAGGAGGAGGGCGGCCAGGGCGTTGGGGACCGAGGAGGATTCGAGGGTGAGGACCCGGTAGCGGCCGTGCAGGACCTCGCCGCGCACGGTCAGGCCCGCCTCGAACTCGGACGGGTCCAGAACGGTGACCTCGACGAAGACGAAGTCCTCCGGCGTCGGGACGTCGTTGTCGGCACGGATCTGTTCGAGTTTTTCGCGGTACTCGGTGATGTCCCGGTTGTTGGGCTCGTTGGCGATGAACCGGATGCGGCGGCTGGCGATGTCCCGTACGAAGCGCTGCGCCATGTCGTCCAGGGTCACGCTGGTCACCCGGAGTTCGAAGGCGCGGGCCAGGCGCGAGAGGAGGGAGACGAGCATGATGCCGGCGATGAAGCAGGCGCCGATCTTGACGCCGTCGGGGCGTTCGATGACGTTCGCGACGGTCACGTAGAGGAGGACCGCGGACACGACCGCGAAGCCGATCGTCCAGCCCCGCTGCTGGGCGCGGTGGGAGGCGATGGTCACCGCGATCGCCGCGGAGGACATCAGGACCAGGACGCCGGTGGCGTAGGCGCCGCCCTGTGCGTCGACATCGGCGTTGAAGATCCAGGTGACCAGGAACGCGACCAGGGTGAAGACGATCACCATGGGGCGGACGGCGCGTGCCCAGTGCGGGGCCATTCCGTAGCGGGGCAGGTAGCGGGGCATGAGGTTCAGGAGCCCGGCCATGGCGGAGGCGCCGGCGAACCACAGGATGGCGATCGTGGACACGTCGTACACCGTGCCGAAGGCGCCGCCGAGGTACTCGTGCGCCAGGTAGGCGAGCGCGCGGCCGTTGGCCTTCCCGCCGGACTCGAACTCCTTGGCCGGGATCAGGAGCGTGGTGATGAAGCTGGTGGCGATCAGGAAGACGCTCATGATCACGGCGGCGGTGGTCAGCAGCTTCTTGGTGCCCCGGATCCGGCCCTTGGGGCTCTCCTCGGTGTCCTCGGGGTCGCCCTCGACGTGCGGCATGACCGCCACGCCGGTCTCGAAGCCGGACAGGCCCAGCGCGAGCTTGGGGAAGACCAGCAGGGACACGCCGATCATGGCGAAGACGTTTCCGTGCGCGGCGGTCAGGCCGTTGGTCCAGTCGGTGACGACGTGGCCCGCGGTGAGGACGTGCCAGAAGCCGACGATCACGACCACCGTGTTGAGCGCGAGATAGATGCCCACCAGGACGACCGCGACACCGATCGCCTCCAGGAAGCCCTTCAGGAACACCGCGCCCAGCAGGGCCACGAGGATGAGGGTGATCAGCATCTGCTTGTCGTGCAGGGTGCTGGTCAGGTGCGGGTTCTCCACGAGGTGGGTGGAGGCGTCGGCGGCCGACAGGGTGATCGTGATCAGGAAGTCGGTGGCGGCGAAGCCGAGGAGGGTGAGGACGAACAGCTTGCCCTTCCAGAAGGTGAGCAGCCGTTCGAGCATCGCGATCGAGCCCTCGCCGTGCGGGCTCTCCTCGGCGACCCGCCGATAGACGGGCAGGGCGCCCGCCAGGGTGACGACGACGAGCACGAGGGTGGCGACGGGGGAGAGCAGTCCGGCGGCCAGGGCCGCGATACCGGGCTGGTAGCCCAGCGTGGAGAAGTAGTCGACGCCGGTGAGGCACATCACCCGCCACCAGCGCTGCCCGTGGTGCACGGGCTCCGGCGGGGCGTGCGGCTCCTGCGGCGGGGTCTTGCCCATGTCGGACAGCCCTTGGAGCATCCACGCGCGCAGCCGGCTCGTGCCCGTCGTATCCGTCGTACGAACGTGGTCGGTGGTGGCCATCGGGGTGTGCTCCTGACGTGCTGCCCGGCGTGGTGCCCATTGTGGTCTGATTCTGGTCAATGGGGGCTGAATCGGCAGGGCGGGTGGACATTGCGGCGAATGGGGTACGGCGGTGCGGTCGCGGGGATCGTCACAGGGACCGTCACGGGGACCGTCACCCCTGGTCCGGCCCCCGTCGACGAGGATGCCGTGGTTTTCGCACATATGGTCGGCCGACGGCGTTAAGGCCGCGTCAAGGCCGCGTCAAAGTCGCCGGAGGTGACGTCAGGGGAGCATCAAGGACCGACGCGCGTGGCCGGAAGCGGTCGCAGACTGAGCGGCACGGGGGACACGGACGACCGTCCGTGGCGTGCCGATGGAGGGTTCGTGGCTGTCACGGCGGCCGGTACCACGCACAGTCCTGCGGCGCGAGCCGGGACCGTCTCAGCGCCAGGGGGCGGAACGGTCGCCCCCTCCGGGGGCGGGCGCGGGCCTCGGTCACGGCAAGGGGGGTCGCGGCCGAGGCGCCCCCGAAGTCCCCGGCGCTCCCTTCGCCTCGCGTACCGAAGAGCCGCCGCCGCCCTGCGCCGCCACTTCTGGGCGACCCTGCCCGCGCGGCTGCGCCTCTTACGGGCCCTCACCCTCCTGCCGGTGCTCGCCCTCGCCCTGCTGCTCGCGCTCGCCGGGTTCGCCGCCACCGGCACCTGGGCCACCGTCGCCGGGCGCGACGCACCCCGCACCACCAGCGCCGCCGACCTCGAACTCGCCCTCAACGACATGGACGCACAGGCCGCCAACCTCCTGCTGGCCGGCGGCGACGGGGGCAAGGGGCGCCTGACGACGCCGTACGAGAAGGCGGTCGGCCACTACGGCGACGCGCGCCGCGCCATCGGCCACGATCTGCGCACCCTCGCCGTCGCCGCCCAGGGCGACCGCGCCGACGAGCACACCGTCGAGTCCCTCACCGACGACTTCGCCGAGTACCAGGAGCTGATCGGACGCGCCCTGGAGAACGACGACCGCACCGGCGGCACACCGGCCGCGCTCGGCGACTACCGCGAGGCGACCGATCTGCTCCAGGCCCAACTCCTGCCGAACGCACGGAAGCTGGTGGACTCCAACAACAGCGCGTTCAACCGGCAGTACGACCAGGCCCGTTCGGTTCTCTCGGCCCAGCTCGCCGCCGTCCTCGCGCTCGGCGCGCTGCTGCTCGCCGTGCTCGGCGTCCTCCAGTGGTACCTGGCCCGCCGTTTCCACCGCATGCTCAACCCCGGTGTGCTGGCCGCCACGGTCTGCGCGCTGCTCGCCGTGCTCCTCGGCAGCCAGGTGCTCTCCGCCTCCGCCGACCGGCTGCGCGGCGCCCGCCACGACGCCTTCGACTCCGTCGTCGCCCTCTCCCGCGCCCGCGCCATCGCCTACGACGCGAACGCCGACGAGAGCCGGTACCTGCTGGACCCCGAGCGCCGCACCCAGTACGAGCAGGCGTTCCTCGCCAAGTCGCAGCAGCTGTACGGGATGAAGGGCGCGACCCTCGACGCGTACGACTCCACGCTCGCCACCACCTGGAAGGAGTACCGCGCCGACCACCACACCCTCGACTTCGGCGGGGAGTTCGCGCGCGAGCTCGCCAACCTCACCTTCCCCGGTGAGCGGACGGCGGCGGAGAGGACGGTGGACGCGTACGCCGTGTACCAGCGCGACGACCGCACGATCCGGGCCCTCGTCGCGCGGGGCAAGGAGCGCGAGGCCGTCGCGTTCTGCATGGGCTGGGAGCCGGGGACGTCCAACGCCCACTTCGGGGCCTGGATGACGGCGCTCGACAAGGTCACCGACATCAACCGTCACCACTTCACGGCCGCGGTCCGCGCGGGCCGCTCCGAGGCGACCGGACCGCTCCCGTGGACCTGCGGTCTGCTGCTCGCGGCGGGCGCGCTGACCCTGCTGGGGCTGCGACCGAGGTTCGCCGAGTTCCGCTGAGATCCCGTCGTCGGCGGGGCCGGGTGATCCCGTACGGGTGATCCCGCATGGGTGATCGTGCGCTACCGGCGCCGGGTCCCCGCCGGGGGCTCCTGGCTCTGCGGCTCCCCCCGCCGGAAGGAGCCCGGCGCCCGCGCCGCCGGCCGGTCCGCGTGGGCCGATGACGTCAGCTGCCACGGAACGCTGGTGACCATGACCCCCGGGGTGAAGAGGAGCCGGCTCTTCAGCCACAGGGCCGAGTGGTTGTGGAGGAGGTTCTCCCACCAGTGGCCGACGACGTACTCGGGGATGAAGACGGCGACGATGTCACGCGGGCTCTCGCGGCGGATCGACCGGACGTACTCCACGACCGGCCGCGTCACCTCGCGGTACGGCGAGTCGATGATCTTCAGCGGGACCTCGATGCCGTACTCCTCCCAGCGCCTGCGCAGCGCCGCCGCCTCGTCCCGGTCGACCGAGACCGTCAGGGCCTCCAGGCGGTCGGGGCGGAAGGCGCGCGCGTAGGCGAGGGCGCGGAGGGTGGGCTTGTGCAGGGTGGAGACCAGTACGATACCGAGCACCCGTGACGGGAGCGTGAGTTCGCTCTTCGGGTCGGTCACCGCCAGCTCCGCCGACGTGGCGTCGTAGTGGCGCCGGATACCGCGCATCATCACCCAGAGCACGATCGCCGCGAGGACGGCCAGCCACGCGCCCTCCGTGAACTTGGTGGCCAGCACGATCACCAGGACCAGGCCGGTGACGACCGCGCCGACCGCGTTGATCACGCGGGCCGTGTGGTGGCGGCGCCGCAGGCCCGGGTCGCGTTCCGCGCGCAGTTCGCGGTTCCAGTGCCGGACCATGCCCAGCTGGGAGAGCGTGAAGGCGGTGAAGACGCCCAGGATGTAGAGGTGGATGAGGCTGGTGACGTTCGCCCTGAAGCCCCACAGCAGCAGCCCCGCGACGATCGCGAGCGCCAGGATGCCGTTGGAGAAGGCCAGTCGGTCGCCCCGGTTGTGCAACTGGCGCGGCAGATAGCGGTGCTGGGCGAGAATGGACGCCAGGAGCGGGAAGCCGTTGAAGGCCGTGTTCGCGGCCAGGATCAGGACCAGCGCGGTCGCCGCCTGGATGACGTAGAAGCCGACGCTGTGCTCGCCGCCGAAGACGGCCGCCGCGATCTGGGCGATGACCGTGCGCTGGGTGTAGGAGCCGCAGTCGCCCGCGAGCCCCGTCAACCGGCACGCGTTGTCCGTGATGTGCACCTTCGCGATCAGCGCCAGCGCGGTGACGCCCACGAACATGACGATCGCGAGGGTGCCCATCGCCGCCAGCGTCTGGGCCGCGTTCTTCGACTTGGGCTTGCGGAAGGCCGGTACGCCGTTGGAGATGGCCTCCACTCCCGTGAGCGCCGTACAGCCGGAGGAGAACGCGCGCAGCACCAGCATGAGGAGGGTCAGGCCCGTCAGGTTCGCGTCCGAAGGGTCCGGCGAGATGCCGTACGCCGCGCTCTCGGCGACCGGCGCGTCTCCGAGGGCGTACCGGATCAGGCCCGTGATCACCATGATGAGCACGCCGCCGATGAAGAGGTACGTCGGTGCGGCGAAGGCCCGTCCGGACTCCCGTACCCCGCGCAGGTTCGTGGCGGTCAGGACCGCCACGAAGCCGATCGCCAGCAGGACGCGGTGGTCGGCGAGCCGGGGGATGGCGGAGATGATGTTGTCGACGCCGGAGGCGACCGACACGGCGACCGTCATGACGTAGTCGACGAGGAGCGAGGCGGCGACGACCAGTCCGCTGGAGGGGCCGAGGTTCGTGGACACGACCTCGTACGAGCCGCCGCCGCTGGGGTAGGCGTGCACCACCTGGCGGTACGACAGCACCACCACCGTCATCAGCGCCACGACCGCGGCCGCGATCCACGGAGTGAAGTGCAGATACGCGAGGCCGCCGAGGGTGAGGACCAGCAGGATCTCCTGGGTCGCGTACGCCACCGAGGACAGCGGGTCCGAGGCGAAGATCGGCAGGGCGAGCCGCTTGGGCAGCAGCGTCTCCTGTAGCTCTTCGCTGCGCATGGCCCGGCCGATCACCAGCCGCTTGAGGAGCTCCGTGACGTTGAACACGGGCGGAGGGTAAGCCGGGGGAGGGGGCCGGAGGGGGCCCCGACACTCACTCCGGCCCACTCACTCCGGCCCACTCACTCCGGCCCACTCACTCCGGCCCACTCACTCCCACCGGATACTCACTTCAGCCCCGACACCTTGAAGACCGTCAGCGCCGTCTCGCGGTCGATCCGTTCCGAGACGCGGTGCAGCGCGGTCCCCCCGCACGTGAGCGTGCCGCGCAGGGCGGAGACGCGTGCGTCCTCGTCCAGGCGGTGCCACAGCGGAGGGTTGCAGACCAGGACACGGGGGTCGATCTCGACGCGCGCGCCGGAGGTGTCCCGCAGCACGAGCCGCTGTCCGACTCCGTCCAGGCAGCGCACCGACACCAGCTGGTCGGTCCGCACCCGCCGCGCGCGCAGCAGCCCGCGCGAGGTCAGCCAGCCCTCGCCCGCGGCGACCCGGGTGGGGTACAGCACCAGGAACAGCAGTACCGCGAGTGTGCCCCACAGGACGGCGCGCGGTGTCGAGAGGGTGCCGGCGCCCCAGTCGATGAGGAGAAGAAGGGCGAGGAGTGCGGCCGCGCAGCGGATCGAGCTGCGCAGGTCCTTGGCCCAGAAGCGGTCGCGCGCCACTTCCGCGGGGAGGGTTGCGGGTGCGTCGACCGCGGTGCGCGCGTTGTTGCGGCGGTTGCGGCGTTCCATACGACCGACGGTAGAGACCGAAGGGGCCGGGGGCAGCATGCTTTGACGGGTCTCTGATGGCTTGGGCGTCAAGGATGCGACAAGACGCGACAAGACGACGAGAACCGGGAGCTCCGCGCGAAGAGCGGTCCGGTGTCGCCGCCGTCGCGTACGGTCTGCACGAAGTCGGACCGCACCTCGCCCCGGTAGTCCTGAATCGCCTGGAGTTCCGTCACGATCCTGGTCCGTATGGCGTCCGCGCTTTCGGGCCGGACGCAGTCCGCCGGCAGCCGGTCGAGTTCGGCGAACGGGACCTCGTCCCGTGATTCCGCGTGTACTTGTGCCGGATGACCGCCTCGCCGTGACGGCGCGGATCGGTTTCGGTTGTTCAGGGCCGGTAGACCATCCCCGGCTGGGACTTGGCGGGGGCGAGTAGCTGCGACACCGTGACGATGGTGTAGCCGCGCTGCTTGAGCGCCTTGATGATTCCCGGGACGGCGGGCACGGTCCCCTTGTGCAGGTCGTGCAGCAGGATGATGCCGTCGCGGTGGGTCTGGTCGAGCACCCGCTTGGTGATCAGGGCCGAGTCGGTCGTCTCGTAGTCCTTGGCCGTGACACTCCACAGCACCTGCGCCAGCCCCAAGTCCCGGCAGATCTTGGCCACCTTGCGGTTGGTGCGGCCCTCCGGCGGACGCATCAGGATGGGCCTGGTGCCAGTGATCTTCTCGATGGCGTCCTGTGTCCGGGTCAGCTCCTGACGGGCGTCGTCCGCGTTGATATCCGTCAAAACCTCGTGATACCACGTGTGATTGCCGATTTCGTGCCCCTCGTCCGAGATGCGACGCAGGATCTCGGGGTACTTCGCGATGTGGCCCTGGCCCTGCACGAAGAACGTCGCGTGCAAATCATCCTGCTTCAGGATGTCCAGCAGCTTGGGGGTCGTCAGGCTGGGGCCGCCGTCGAAGGTGAGGGCCACGCACTTCGCCTTGCGGCAGTCGACGTTCCCGGTCACCGATCCCGATGCCTTGCCTCGGGCGGCGCGCGGGGACGTGTGATCGTAGGTCGTGACCGTCAGGGCCAGGGTCAGCGCGACGGCCACGACGACGGTCACGGTTGCCGCGAGGGCGATGAGTATGCGTGACCGTCGTATTCGCGCGTACCGGGGCATGGGGGACCTTTTCGTGGATCGGGTGATTGCCGACGCCGGCCATTGGTGATTGCCGACTTTGCTTAAAGATGGTTTTTTTCGGCCCTCAGGTTCCCTCGCGCGGGGGTTTTCCTGGTTGCCCTGTGGAGCGGGAGTCCGGCGAGACCGCAGAGGCGGCGGGGTGGGCGTGCCCGGCAAGGACCGCCTGGCGCGGCGCATCGTCTCCTGCCGGGTGGGAACGAGGTCAGAACCAGGAACACGCCCTGGTCGGCCCTGGGCCGGCCCACGGAGTCGGCCCTGGGTCAGTCCATGCCGTGCGCGTCCGGCCGCTCCATGTCGTGGTGATGCGGGCCGTGGTGGTGCTCGACGCCGACCACCTCCAGCAGGGCGTCCAGGTCACGGGCGGCCGCGGCGGTGGACATGACGGTGAGGGCGAGGCACGCCGCGGTGGCGAGGGCCAGGCCCGGGCGGCGGGCGAGTGGTGGGGCGAGGAGGGCGGCGACGCGGCGGGGGACCGGGCCCGCGCCGGCCAGCGGGCCCCGGCGGCCGAGGACGCCGCGGAAGCCGAGGGTGGTGACGGAGAGACGCGGGGCGGGGGTGCCGTGGGCGGCCAGGGCCGCCTTGCCGACCGCGCGGGCGACCCGGGTGCGGTCGCCGGTGGCGCGCGCGGCCTGTTCGTCGGCCCAGCGTTCCACGGTGTAGGTGACCGCGGTGGCGAAGGGGCGCAGGAGCGGGTTGGCGGCGGCGCCCAGGCCGGCCAGGGCCACGAACAGGTAGTGGTGGGCGGCGAGATGGGCGCGCTCGTGGGCGAGCAGGATGTCGTGCTCGGCCTTGTTCAGGGTGCGCAGCATGCCGGTGGAGACGACGACCCGGCCGGGCAGCCCCGGCAGCGCGTACGCGTCCGGCGCCTCGTCCTCGACGATGACGAGCCCGTCGGGGGTGGGCATGCACGCGGCGTCCCACATGGCGGAGGCGATCGAACGGGCCCGGCGCCACAGCATCCGGGCCGCGGTCAGCAGCGCGCCGCCCAGTAGCAGACCCGCGAGGAGCGCGACCGGCGGTTCGGCGGGGTCGTTGACCTGCGCGGTGCGGGCCGACCAGTGGCCGAGGTCGGCGAGGAACGGGACGCCTATCAGGCCGGTGATGGCCAGCAGCCCAAGCGAGATGGTGGTCGCCACGCCCAGGATCAGCGCGGAGGCGGTGAGCAGCCAGGTGGCCAGGCGCGGTTCACAGCGTTCGGAGAGCGGGCGGGCGCCGAACGGCGCGATCACGGACAGCAGCAGCGGCAGATAGACGGCGATACGCATCCGGGCGGGCTCCTTCTCCTACCGGTCGGTGTCCGCGTCGGGTCCCAGCAGGTGGCGCAGCAGGTCCGCGTCGGTGTCGGACAGGCTGTCGGCGAAGCGGGCGAGCACCGCCTCGCGGTCGGGGCGCTCCTCCAGCACGGTGCGCATCCGGCGGGCGGCGAACCCGGGGTCGTCGGTGACGGGTGCGTAGGCGTACGCCCGACCGCGCCGGGTGCGGGTGAGCAACTGCTTGGTGTGCATCCGGGTGAGGATCGTGACCACGCTGCTGTACGTCAGCTCGCCGTCGAGGCGTTCGGCGACCTCGCCCGGGGTCAGCGCGACTGAGGCGTGCTGGAGCACACCGAGGATCTCGGACTCCCGCTCGCCGTTGGCCCGCTTCGAGCCCCGAGTCTGAGAATCGCCTGAATCGCGGCTCATGGGTTTGTCGTTCGCCCCGTCCATCTTCTACAGTCGTGTAAAACTTGAGCTTCTACGGCGGTGTAAATGCTGCCGTGGTCCGAGTCTGCCATGTGTCGCCGTGCGTCCGTACACGCACCCGCCCTGTTCACCGCAGAGATGGATTCCATGAGTGCTATCAGCGTCGGCCAGGCCGTCGTCCTTGGAGTCGTCGAGGGAGTGACCGAGTTCCTCCCCGTCTCCTCCACCGGCCACCTGAAAATCACCGAAGGGCTGATGAGCATCCCGGTCGACGACACGGCCGTGGTCGGCTTCACCGCCGTCATCCAGGTCGGCGCGATCGCCGCCGTACTCGTGTACTTCTTCAAGGACATCGTGCGGATCGTCTCCGCGTGGGGCCGCGGACTGCGCAACCGCGAGGAGCGTCAGAACCACGACTACAAGTTCGCCTGGTGGGTCATCTACGCGACCATCCCGATCGTGATCGTGGGCCTTGCCGCGAAGCCGCTCATCGACGGGGCGCTCGGCTCGCTCTGGGTGGTCGCCGTCTCGCTGATCGTCGGCAGTGGCGCGATGTGGGCGGCGGACCAGATGGGACGCCACAAGCGCGGTGAGGACGACACCACCTTCAAGGACGCGATGTTGGTCGGCTGTTCGCAGATCCTTGCCCTGCTCTTCCCGGGCTTCTCGCGCTCCGGCGCCACCATGTCGACCGCACTCGTCCTCGACCTGGACCGCGTCGCCGCCACCCGGCTCTCCTTCTTCCTCGGCATCCCCGCCCTCACCGGCGCCGGTCTGTACGAGTTGAAGGACGCCGTCGGCGCCGGGGTGGGCGCCGTCCCGCTGGCAGTCGGCACCGCCGTCTCCTTCGTGGTCGCGTACGGCTCGATCGCCTGGCTGCTCAAGTTCGTCGCCAAGCACTCCTTCAACGCCTTCGTGATCTACCGGATCGTCGTCGGCGTGCTGCTCCTCGGCCTGCTGGGGGCCGGAGCGCTCAACGCCTGACCGGCTGAGCGCGGCCGGTCCCGCACATTTCCCTTTGTCCCTGAAGTCCTTTTGTCCCTGAAGCCCTTTTGTTCCGGCGAGTTGGTGACGTCCCCCGTCATACCCTCACCACTCTGGAGGCTGATCTGCTGTGCCCCACCTCGACAGTCCACCGCGGATCACCGTCATATCCGCGAGCATGGGGGCCGGCCACGACGGCGCCGCCACCGAACTCACCCGCCACCTCACGGCAGCCGGCTTCCTCGTCGACCGGCACGACTTCCTCGATCTGCTGCCCCTCGGCCTCGGCAAGCTGCTCTGCGGCGCCTACCTCCGGCTGCTGACCTGGGCCCCCGGCGGCTACCAGCGCATCTACGCCGCCACCGAGCACGAACGACGCCCCAACCCGGCCGTACGGTCCCTGCTGCGCGGCGCCGAACGCCGTACGCTGGCCGCCGTCACCCCCGGCACCCGCGCGGTCGTCTCCACGTACCCCGGCGCCAGTCAGGTCCTCGGCGCGCTGCGGCTGAGCGGCCGCCTCGCGATACCGGCCCTGACCTACCTCACCGACTTCTCCGTCCACTCCCTGTGGGTCGCGCCCGGCATCGACGCACACCTCGCCGCCCACGCGATACCCGCCGCCCAGGCGCACGAGCAGGGCGCGGCGGGCGTCACCGTGACCGGCCCCATGACCGACCCGCGCTTCACCCCCGCCGACGAGAACGAACGGCGCGCCGCCCGCACCCGTTTCGGCCTTCCCCAGGACACGCCGCTGGCTCTGCTGGTCGCCGGTTCGTGGGGGGTGGGCCCGGTACGGGAGGCGGCCGCCGAGATCCTCGACACCGGGGTCGCGCTGCCGGTCGTGGTCTGCGGACGCAATCACGCGCTCGCCGAGCGGCTGCGCGCGGACGGCATCGCCCACGTCCACGGGTGGGTGGACGACATGCCCGGCCTGATGCACGCGTGCGACGTCCTCGTCCAGAACGCGGGCGGGCTCACCTCGCTGGAGGCGCTCGCCGGCGGACTCCCGGTCGTCAGCTACCGCTGCATCCCCGGGCACGGCCAGACCAACGCCGCCGCGCTCGACGAGGCGGGTCTCGCCCCCTGGATCCGCGAGCCGCACCAACTCGCCCCCACCCTCGTCGAACTCCTGCACGGCCCGCGCGGCCAGGCCCAGCGCGCGGCGGGCCTGGCCCTGTACGCCTCGGCCCCCGGCCCCGTACCGGCCGTCACGGCGATGACCCGCCGTCCGCTGTCGGCGGCACGCCCATCGGGCCCCGCGACACCGGTCGAGTCGCCGACGGCCGCCGGCATACCGCCCCAGCGGCGGCGCCGGGTCGACGTACGGCGGACGACACCGGGGCGCCGGGCCGACGACGTCCGGCCGGTGATGCCGGGTCCCCCGGGCACCGTACGGCCGGGGACACCCGATCGCCGCGCTTTCGCACGCTTCGGACTGCCCGCGCGGCAGGGACACCCGACCGCCCTGCTGGCCGACGCGCTGACCGCCGCACCGTCCGACGCGCTGACCGCCGTACCGACCGAGGCGTTGCGCCTCCCCGTCGCCGCGCGGTTCGCAGCCAAGCCACGGCAGGCCCGGCGCCGGACGGCCCTCATGGTGGCCGCCGTCGCGGCCACCCTCTCCCTCGGCATCGGTGCCCCGCTCGCCTACGCCTACGGAGAGTCCCCCGGCCACCACTTCGGCGCGCTCACCCACTACCTGGAGGACGACGACCGATGAGTCCGGACCCGGGCCAGTTGGCACGTACCGCGCGGCGGGCCGGGGCGATCGCCCTGCCCGCGCTCGCCGCCGCCCACGCCGCACCGGTGATCTCCACCTTCGGCCCGTTGCGCAACCGAGCCATGCCCCGCCTCGCCGGCCGCGGCCGCCCCGACCACATCGCCCTCACCTTCGACGACGGCCCCGACCACCTCTCCACCCCGCACTTCCTGCGCCTGCTGGACGCCCGGGGTATCCGCGCGACGTTCTTCCTCCTCGGCTCCATGCTGGCCCGCTCACCCGGCCTGGCCAAGGACATGGCCGCCGCCGGGCACGAGATCGGCATCCACGGCTGGCACCACCGCCCCCTGCTGCTGCGCGGCCCGCGCGCCACGTACGACGACCTCGCCCGGGCCCGCGACGCCGTCGCCGATGTCACCGGCCGGCCGCCCACGCTGTTCCGGCCGCCCTACGGGGTGATGAACACCGCCGCGCACCTCACCTGCCGCCGCCTCGGGTTGACCCCGACGCTGTGGACGGCCTGGGGCGAGGACTGGCGCAGACGGGCCACCCCGGACTCGGTCCACCGCACCGTCACCCGCGACCTGTCCGGCGGCGGCACCATCCTGCTCCACGACTCCGACTGCACCTCCGCCCCCGACTCCTGGCGCACCACCCTCGCCGCCCTGCCGCGCATCCTCGACACCTGCGAGACGCACGGCTGGCGGATCGGTCCCCTGCGCGACCACGGCGTCCCGGGCATCTGACATCTGACCGACGGGTGGTTCGGACACCGACCGTCGGTTTCAGACGAGGTGGGCGAAGACCACCAGGTTCTCGGTGTAGTCCTTCGCGGAGTGGTCGTAGTCACCGGCGCAGGTGATCAGCCGGACCTCGGCGTCGCGGGTGTCGGCGTACACACGGTCGTCGGGGAAGTCGTCCTTCGCGAACGTCTCGGCACTGTCGACCACGAAGGAGGCCTCACGCCCGTCGGCCCTTTCGACCTTGAAGCGGTCCCCCTCCTCCAGCTCCCTGAGATCGGCGAACACGGCCGCGGAGGTCGTCGTGTCGACGTGCCCGGCGATGATCGCGGCACCCGCCTCCCCGGGGGACACGCCCTTGGTGTACCAGCCGACCAGGTTCGTGTCGTTGCCGGGCGGAGGTCGGAGCTTCCCGGAGGAGTCGAGGGCGAGGGTGGTGAACGGGGCGTCCACCGAGATCTTCGGGATGAGCAGCCGCGTCGGCTCGGACCGCGGCAGATGCTTGCCCAGCGGCCGGTTGGCCGCGGACCACGGCGCGAGCGCCGTGGCGGAATGGGGCTTGGAGGAAGGGGAGAAGGGGACGGACGGCTTGCCATGGCCGCCCAACACACTCAGCGCCAGGAGCAGGATTCCGGCGATCCATACGATCAGCGGCACACCGGGGCGGGGGGCCTGGACGGGCGACACGGACTGGGGCTGGACAGGGGAGGACAACCGGGATGCCATCGGGCACCACCTCACAGGAACACGGCAGTAGGCGGTAAGCAGTAAGCAGTAGGCGACAAGCAGTGGGCAGTGGCCGGAGAGCGGGTCACCGCGAGGGGGAGAACGAGCCGGGCCGCCACGCTGTGCGCAAGGCGGCGGCCCGGGCTGCTAAGTCATCAGGCATCGGTCAGGACAGGCCGTCCGCCGCACGCCTGCGGCGCACCGCGTAGACACCCGCGCCGGCGAGCGCCACGGCCGCCAGCCCACCTGCCGTGGTGCCCGACGTGGCGAGCGCACCGCCACCCGTGTGCATACCGCCCCGGGGCTTGTCACGCTCCGAGTCCGAGTTGTCCCTGCCGTTCCCGGAGTCCTTGCCGCGGTCGGAGCCCGAGGAGTCGTTGTTCTTGTCCTTGTAGGTCTCCGGGTTGAACTTCTCGTCGTCCTTGTTCCAGTCGTCTCCCTTGATGTGGGCGAGCGCGCCGCCGCCGGTGTGCATGCCGCCGTGCGGTCTGCCCCGGCCGGAGTCGCCCTTGCCGTGTTCCGAGCCGGAGTCGTCGCCGCCGCGGTCCGAGCCGCCGCCCTTGCCGCGGCCGGAGTCGTCGTTGCCGCGGTCGGAGCCGGATTCGTCGTTGCCGTTGCCGCGGTCGGAGCCGCCGCCCTTGCCGCGGCCGGAGTCGTCGTTCCCGCGGTCGGAGCCGGAGTCGTCGTTGCCGCGGTCGGAGCCGCCGCCCTTCCCTCGGTCGTTGTCGCCCTTGCCTTGGTCGTTGTTGCCCTCTCCGCGCTCGGAGCCGGAGTCGTCCTTGCCCGAGTTGTCTCCCCTGAGGAAGGTCAGCGCGCCGCCGCCGGTGTGCATGCCGCCGTGCGGTCTGCCCCGGCCGGAGTCGCCCTTGCCGTGTTCCGAGCCGGAGTCGTCGCCGCCGCGGTCGGAGCCGCCCTTCCCGCGGCCGGAGTCGCCCTTGCCCCCGTGATCCGAGCCGGAGTCGTCGTTGCCGTTGCCGCGGTCGGAGCCGCCGCCCTTCCCTCGGTCGTTGTCGCCCTTGCCTTGGTCGTTGTTGCCCTCTTCGCGCTCGGAGCCGGAGTCGTCCTTGCCCGAGTCGTCACTGTGCACCGCCGCGGTCAGCGCTCGGCCAGCCGTGTGCATCCCGACGTCGGGCTTGTCGTGCTTGCTGTCGTTGCCGTGCTCCTTGCTGTAGGAAAGATCATCGTGGCTCCCAGCACCCACCGTGGCCGCGAGGGCGCCGGGAGCGCCGATCGCGAGAGCGGCCGTAGCCGTCGCGGTAGCGAGGAGCATGCGAGCAGATCGCATCGTCGGAGTCCTTCCATCGCGGCCAGGCAGCTGGCACCTCGTCAGCTCGTGAGAACCCGACCCCGACGTGATCCACCGTCAAGCCGGACTGCCCCGCGCACCACTCGAGCCGCTCGCCCGGCGTAGCACTGAGGTCACGCTCACCTGGCGTCCATTCGTGTATCCGACGCCCTGTCAGGCACCACTGACCTGCTGTTTCACCGCGGATGTGCGGTCGCTTCCCGACATGCACAGCGTCCCGGGGACAACCCGAACGGCGGCAACACGACTGCGCGCCCCACCCGGGCGCCTCGGTGAAGCCATGCCCGCCGGGCCGGGTCCGGGGCGCCTCGCTGACGGATGCCTGACGGGAAGCCCCGGACCCGTAACGCGCCCCTGACGTGCGCACCTCGGTCGCTCAAGGCCTGCCCTCCGTCAGCTCCCGCGCGTCGAGCGGCAGCCGCAGGCCGACGCGGCGGCGTACGGAGGCGAGCTCGCGGTACAGGGGCGAGGGCGGCAGGGCCAGCACCGGGCAGACGGCGTGCGCGAGGCAGTACCGGGCGACGGACGGGAACAGCGCGCGGCACACCCTGCCCCGCCACCCCGCGCCGACCACCAGGAGGTCGTCGGACCGGTCGGCGGTCTCGACCAGCGCGCGCCCCGCCGAGCCCCGTACGACCAGTCCCCGGTATGGAACGCCGGGCCCCGCGTCGCCGAAGGCGGTGTCAAGGGCGGCGAGCAGTCGGCTGCCCGCGTCCCGCCGGAGGTCGGCCACCGGCAACGGGCAGATCGAGCGCCCGTGGGCCAGGTCACCGCCGGGCGGCTCCCAGGCGAGGACGACCAGCAGTTCGGCGTCGTCGCGACGGGCCTCGCGCGCGGCCCGTCGCAGCGCGGCCAGGCTCCCCGGCGAACCACTCACCCCCACCACGACGCGCCGCCACTCCCCACCACCCATCGCTCGCTCACCCCACTCCTCGGCATACGGCCTCGCGGACACCCGCGGATACCCGTGTCCCATGGAAGGCCCCGGGGACGGCGGCGGACCGTCGCGTTGGCGTAGGCCTGATGCCGAGGGGGAGATTCATGACGCCCCCCTGACATCGATCGACACCCCCCCCGACATCGACCGCACGCTCGAACCAGGGTTTGACGTCCGTCTTACCCCGCCCTGGCACACTGGCCGTCCCCGGCACACTGGTGAAGGAGTACCGCATGTCGATGGTCGGCAACCTGCGCAAAGCCGCCCGTCTGGCGCGACGGGGGCGCCCGGTGGACCTCAGCCACCCGGCCCGCTCCCCGCTCGGCTCCGCCGTCGTCAACTGCGTCATCTACCGCGACGGCATCCGGCAGGAGGCCGCGCCGAGCGTCGAAGAATCCGTGGCGCGGGTCCGGAAACACGGCCACGGCAAGGGCCACGGCTTTGTCTGGTTGGGGCTGCACGAGCCCACGAAGACGGAGTTCGCCAGGGTCGCCGAACTGTTCGGCCTGCACCCGCTGGCAGTCGAGGACGCCGTCCAAGCCCACCAGCGCCCCAAGGTCGAGCAGTACGGTGATGTCCTGTTCGCCGTCTTCAAGACGGTCTCGTACGTCGAACATGCCGAACTCACCGCCACCAGCGAGGTGGTCAGCACCGGCGAGATCATGGTTTTCGTCGGCCCCGACTTCGTGGTGACCGTACGGCACGGCCGCCACGGTTCCCTCGGCCCGTTGCGCGAGGGCCTCGAAACGGACCCGAGGCAGCTGGCCAGGGGCCCGGTCGCGGTACTCCACGCCATCGCCGACCACGTAGTGGACGACTACCTGACCGTCATGGACTCCGTCCAGTGCGACATCGACCAGGTGGAGACGGCGGTCTTCTCACCCGAGGGGGTGAGGGGCGTGGACGCCGGCCGCATCTACCAACTCAAGCGCGAACTACTGGAGTTCAAGCGGGCCGTGGTCCCCCTCGGCCGCCCCCTCCAGCTGCTGGCCACCGAGCCGATGCGCACCGTCGCCCCCGAGATACAGGCGTACTTCCGCGACGTCGCCGACCACCTGGCCCGGGTCACCGAGCAACTCACCTCCTTCGACGCCCTGCTCGACTCCATCCTCCAGGCCCACCTCGCCCAGGTCTCCGTCACCCAGAACGAGGACATGCGCAAGATCACCGCCTGGGCCGCGATCGTCGCCGTACCGACGATGGTCTGCGGCGTCTACGGCATGAACTTCGACAACATGCCCGAACTCCACTGGCGCTTCGGCTACCCACTAGCCCTCGCCGTGATCGCCGCCGCGTGCTTCGCCATCTACCGGGGCTTCAAGCGCAACGGCTGGCTGTGACCTGGGGCCTGAGCGATCATGGCCAGGTACGGTCGAGGCCGCCTTGTCGTACGGCGTAGGCGGCGGGTCCGCCCTTCTCGACAGCCCGGTAGATTGCGCTGCGGTGTACGTCGAGCCGCTCCACCATCTCCAGGCTGCGGAGCTGCTGGTTGTCGAGACAGAAGAGGACCGCACAGCGATCGAGGACGGGCTGGATCTCCAGGTCCCGTGTCTTGATGCGCCCGTCCTTAGGCCGTCGGTGAACCGGTCGACCATGACCCTCCTCCCGTTGATCCCAGGTTTCGCATGCTCGCACACCCAGCCTGTCGGCCGCGTGCCGCGACCGCATGTCTCGGTCGAGTGCCGTGCTGCTCTCGTGCGGGCTCGCTGAGACATCAGGCCGCTTCCCGGCCCCGGCAGTCCCGGCAGGAGGTGGGCTCCGGGGCCCGGAAGGCGCGTTCGCAGCCGTCGCAGGTCTGCCAGGGGAGTGCGGAGGGCCGCGCGGGTGGTGGGCTCTGGGCGGGCGGCGGCGGGAGCGGGACCTCGCGGAGGCGGTGGGCGAGGACGCGTGCCGGACGGGCCAGGAAGTGCGCGGGCAGTCCGTCGGTGAGCAGGCCGGTGATCTCCTCGGGCCCGAGACCCCGCGCGAGCCATGCCGCGACGGCCGGGGCCAGTTCGGCGACCTCGCGGCGGGACAGGATCAGCCGGCGGTCGACGATCCTCAGGGAGGCGAGGACGGCTACGGCCTGGGGGTCGGCGTCGTCGAGCCGGTGGGACGCCTCTGGGGCGGCGTGTCCTTCCTCGCGGGCGACGGACGCGACGGGCGCGACGGGCGCGACGGGCGGAGGCTCGGGCGCGGGCTCAACGGCGGGTTTCCGTGGTCCGACCGGTCGGGTGGGCGGTGGTGTGGGGCGCCGCCGGCCGTGCGGTACGTCGTGGAAGAAGGTCCGGGTGCGTACCTGGCCGTCGGGCCCGCGCACGCGCCGCCGTTCCAGGTAACCGGCGGCCTCCAACTCCCGTAGGGCCCGCGAGATCAGGATCTCGCCCTCGGTGAAGTGGGCGCACAGCGCGGTGATGCTGACGGGGGCGCCGTCCGGCAGGGAGAGGATGTACGCCGCGACGCCGATGGTCACCGCGCTGCCGCGCCGCTGCGCGAGGGCGTTGGCGATCACGGTGAACTCGGCGGTGAGGCGGGTACGGACGTGGGTCACGCCGGAGGTCGGAGCTCCGGCGTCGGCGCGCACGGGCGCGTTAGACTGCGGTTCAGCCATCGGGAAGCGGTTCTCTTCCTGAGCGGTCAGGCCCTCGATCAGGATTGCCGTCCTGGCCGGGGGCCGTCGTCTGTGTGGGGTTGTTGCCGGGAACGTAACCGCCCGTGCCCACTCGCCGCAACCGGGTCACTCCTGAGGGTGAACGGGTGGGAGGAGGAGGGGGGTTGGTTCTTTCTTCCCGGTTCTTTCTTCCCAGTTCTTTGGGGAGGGCCGTGGCCCGCCGGACCCCCGCGCACGAGGGTTCGGCGGAGCCGGGACGCCGAGCGGGACCGGTCCCCCGTCGGCCGGGTGCCCGTCGGCTCAGATGCGGTGACGGGCTTTCAAGTCGCCTATGAACGCTGCCCAGGAGTCCGCCGCGAAGGCGAGCGCCGGCCCGTCGGGGGCCTTGCTGTCACGGACGGGGACGATGCCGGGGATTCCGTCCGCCACTTCCAGGCAGTCGCCCCCCTCCTGATTGCTGTAGCTGCTCTTGCGCCAGGGGATTTCGTCCGCGACCTCCACGCAGTTGCCGCCCTCCTGATTGCTGTAGCTGCTCTTGCGCCAGACGACGCCGTTCAGTTCGAGACGGGACGTTCGCGCCACGGTGGATGCCCTCCATCGCCGATCGGATCATGTCGAGCGACATGAGCGGGGGCAGGGCTGCCGCCCGGAGCCGATCGTAGGTCAGCCCAAAGCGCTCGACATCTGCCGGATCCTCGACGAGTTGGCCGTAGTGGGCGCCTTCCGTGTAGGCGACCTCACTGCCGTCCGGCAGCTCCAGGAGGGTCAGCGACCCGCCCATCACGTCATGTTCGCCTTGGTCGAACGGCAGCACCTGCAAGGTGATGTGACGCTCCGAAGCGGTCTCCAGCAGGCGCGCGAGCTGCGCCCGCATGACCGGCCGGCCGCCGACCGGTCTCCGGAGTACCGCCTCGTCCAGTACGACCCACAGCTCGGGCCGGTCGGGCGAGGCCAGCCGCCTCTGCCGACCGAGCCGGGCCGACAGGCGCTCCTCCAGATGCTCCTCGCCCTGGAGCGAAAGGCCGACGCTGAGCACGGCCCGCGCGTAGTCCTCCGTCTGCAGGAGACCAGGCACGAGATGCGCCCCGTACTCGCGGATCGACACCGCCCTCCCCGCATGCGCCATGAACGCCCGCGACCAGTCCGGAAACGCCTCCCGGTACACGTACGGCCACAAGTCCACCAACAAGCCGTCCGCTCCCAGGACTTCGTCCAGCGCGCGGGCCAGCTCCAGGGTGGGCTTCGCGCCCGACGAACGCTCGACCTGCGTGATCCGCGAAGCGACCACGTGCGTTTTCTCGCCCAGCTCCTGCTGGGTCAGCCCCGCCGCCGTACGAAGTCTGCGTACGCGCGACCCGAAGAGCGCCGCCATCGATTCCCCGGGGTCAACGCCTTTGGCCACGGCGTCACTTCCCTTCCTTACGGTCCGCACGGTAAGGCCCGATCACCTTTTGAGCGTAGGCCGTTTTGACGACCCTTGTGTACGGAACGTCACGACTCGCACACGCTGCGAGTCGCCCCCTGTGAGGAAAAGGAAAGGGCCGCGATGGAGCCCACCCGCACCGCCGCTGCGGCGACCGAAAGCCGCCTGTTCGCCATGCAGTTCACGTCATCACCCCGGGGCGCACGACTCGCCCGGCAGCTGACGGTGCGGCGTATGGCGGAGTGGGGGTATCCGCCGTCCTCGGACCCGTCCGGCAAGGTGTCCCTGCTGGTCGCTGAACTGGCCGCCAACGCCGTGCGCCACGGCCATGTGCCCGGACGGGACTTCCACCTCCGTATCGCCCTCGACGTACCGACGCGGCTGATCCGTATCGAGGTCGCGGACGCTTCCGCGCGACAGCCCCGGTTCGGCTCGGAGACGGTTGCCGGGCCGGAGGACGAGTCCGGGCGCGGCCTCCTCCTCGTGGCGGTGCTCGCCGTGCGCTGGGGGACGGCGCCCCGTACGCCCGTGGGGAAAACGGTGTGGGCGGAAGTCGTGGTGGACGCGCCGTAGCTCACGTAGTCCACGTAGCTCACGTAGTCCGCGTAGCTAAGAGCGCGGTTCCTCGTAGGGGATGCGGTTCAGATGCAGGACCTTTCCCAGCGTGCCCCACTCGTCGCCGCCGAGCTTGGTGAGCGGGAGCAGACGTTCGGAGCTGGGGCGGCCGTCGACGATGAGGCCTTCGTTCACCGCCGCGTGGAGCACCCGTCCGAAGACGAGGGTGGAGTTTCCCATCCGCAGGGTGGTGTGCGAACGGCACTCCAGGACGACGGGGGAGGCCGCCACCCTGGGCGGCCGTACATGCAGGCTCGGTTCGCGGTCGATTCCCGCGAAGTCGAATTCGCTGACCGTCCGGGGAAAGTCGGTGGCAGTGGCGTTGATCAGCTGCAGCAGCGGTTCGGAGGAAAAGTTGACGACGAACTCCCCGGTGTCCTCGACATTGCGCAGGGAATCCTTGCGGCCGATCGACGTGAACTGCACGATCGGCGGGTCGGTGCTGGCGATGCTGAAGAAGGAGTGCGGGGCGAGGTTCTCGGTGGAGCCGTCCGGCGTGACGGTGGAGATCCAGGCGATCGGACGAGGGATGACAACCGAGGTCAGGAATCTGTAGAAGGCATTCCCGCCCATGGCCTCCGGATCGAAATCGACGCGCATGACACTCAGTATTCAGCGGTCCCGCGCGGTCCGCTCGTTGTCGGGCGGGACCCGGGCGGGACCCGAAAGCCCCGCCCGTGTCACGTGTCACGTGTCACGTGTCATGCATCACGCGTGACACATCAAAGGAAAACGGAGCTTAGGGCCATACCAGGCAGTACGGCTGATGTCCCGCCTCATGCAGGCGATGGCTGAAATCCTGCCATTCGTGGAGGAGCTGGTACACGTTGAACGCGTCCCGGGGGCCGCCCCGGTCCGGGACCGTCGACCAGATGAAGGCCGCCGCGCCGACCGCCTCCTCGCCGATGCCCCGGAGGGGGTCGACGACGGTCATGGGGAGTTTCACGACGGCGTAGTCGGGGTGGAGGACGACCAGTTCCAGGGGCGGGACCTTGTGGAGGGGAACGCCCTCGATGCCGGTGAGGACCATCGCGGCCATCGTCTCCGGCTTGATCTTGGTGAACATGCCGTTCATGCCGAGCTCGTCGCCGCCGAGTTCCTCGGGGCGCATCGAGATCGGCACGCGGGCCGCCGTCGCGCCATCCGGCGCGCCGAAGTATTTGTACGTCACCCCCACCCGGCCACCATTCCCGCTTCCTGCCCTGAGCCGGTCTGCGCCGTGGTCCGTGTAGTCCATACCGTCCATACGGCCCGACGGGTCGATCCGCTCAGGATCGCCCTGTGATCCTTGCGATCCGGGTGCCCCCGGAGAGCCCTGCGAGCCCTGCGCATGTCGTGCCTCGGCCGCTTCTTCCGCCTCGCGCCGGTGCCTTCCCCGCCGGGCACGCCGAGGACCGAGGTCATCGGTCCCCTCGCCCAGTCCGCCACCGCGATGCATATCTCCACCCGACTGCTTTTCTAAGGCGCGCGACCCCCGCCACGCAACCCGATCATCGTGACAGTGACCTCCCCCACGGCCGCACGCCGAAACGTACGCTGAAACACCTGTCCGCAGGATCTTCGCAGCCCATGAACACCATGGCCCGTGTAGCTGTCCGTACGAAGCCCCAGTTTCGCAGACGCGCGAGGGCTGATGCCCGGTCGTCGCGTGACGGATGCGCCTGCGCGGCTTTTCGGTGGCCGGGATCTTCCGCTCGTGGCGGCGCACGGCCGCTGCCCTACGCTGAGGGGGTCACTAGCCCCCGGAGTCGGAGAAGTCGCAGGTCATGACCGAACTGCCCTATTCATATGATGCCCCAGTCTCGCAGACTCTTTTCGACCGTGCGGCTGCCGTCACGCCCGGCGGCGTGAACTCTCCGGTGCGCGCCTTCCGCGCCGTGGGCGGTACGCCCCGCTTCATGGTGTCCGGAAACGGTCCATACCTGACCGATGCCGACGGGAGGGAATACGTCGACCTCGTGTGTTCGTGGGGGCCGATGATCCTCGGGCACGCGCATCCCGACGTCATCGGCGCCGTGCAGGAGGCCGTCGCGCGCGGCACCTCCTTCGGTACGCCCGGTGAGGGCGAGGTCGCGCTCGCCGAGGAGATCGTCGCCCGCGTCGAGCCCGTCGAGCAGGTCCGGCTCGTCTCCAGCGGCACCGAAGCCACCATGTCCGCCATCCGGCTCGCCCGCGGGTTCACCCAGCGGTCGAAGGTGATCAAGTTCGCCGGGTGTTATCACGGGCATGTCGACTCGCTGCTCGCGGCGGCGGGGAGCGGAGTGGCGACCTTCGCGCTGCCCGACACCCCCGGCGTCACCGGCGCCCAGGCCGGCGACACCATCGTCCTGCCCTACAACGACCTCGAAGCCGTGAACGAGGCCTTCCACGCGCACCCCGGTGAGATCGCCTGCGTGATCACCGAGGCCTCGCCGGGCAACATGGGCGTCGTGCCGCCCCTGCCCGGGTTCAACCAGGGCCTGAAGGACGCCTGCGCGCGCAACGGTGCCCTGTTCGTCTCCGACGAAGTCATGACCGGGTTCCGGACCAGCAAGGCCGGTTGGTATGGGATCGATGGGGTACGCCCTGATCTCATGACCTTCGGAAAGGTCATGGGCGGGGGGTTCCCCGCTGCCGCCTTCGGTGGGCGCAAGGACATCATGGGGCACCTGGCTCCCGCCGGGCCCGTCTACCAGGCCGGCACGCTCTCCGGTAACCCCGTCGCCACCGCCGCCGGCCTCGCCCAGCTGCGGCTGCTCGACGACGCCGCGTACGCCAAGGTCGACGCCGTCTCCGAGCAGATCCGGGGACTCGTCACGGAGGCGCTCACCAAGGAGGGCGTGGCGCACCGGCTGCAGAACGCCTCCAACATGTTCTCGGTCTTCTTCACCGGGCGCGAGGTGCGCGACTACGAGGGCGCGAAGGCGCAGGAGTCCTTCCGGTTCACCGCGTTCTTCCACTCGATGCTGGCGCAGGGCGTCTATCTGCCGCCGTCGTCCTTCGAGTCGTGGTTCGTGTCCACGGCCCACGACGAGCGGGCCATCCAGCGAATCGCCGACGCCCTTCCGGCGGCGGCACGGGCAGCGGCGGAGGCCACGGCATGAGCGACACGGGTATCGGCAACTCGGGTAACGGCAACTCGGGTGCCGGGAACTCGGACGGCGACATCACCGTCGTCCACCTCATGCGGCACGGCGAAGTCGCCAACCCGGACGGGGTGCTCTACGGGCGGCTGCCCGGCTACCACCTGTCCGAGCTCGGGCGGCAGATGGCCGAGCGGGTCGCCGAGCACCTGGCCCCGCGGGACGTCACGCACGTCGTCGCCTCGCCGCTGGAGCGGGCGCAGGAGACCGCTACGCCCATCGCCAAGGCGCACGGGCTCGACCTCGACACCGACGGCCGGCTGATCGAGGCCGACAACGTCTTCCAGGGCAAGACCTTCGGGGTGGGCGACGGCGCGCTGCGCAGGCCCGAGAACTGGAAGCACCTCGTCAACCCGTTCAAGCCGTCCTGGGGCGAGCCGTACGTGGAGCAGGTCGTACGGATGATGGGGGCGCTGGACGCCGCCAAGGACGCGGCCCGGGGGCATGAAGCGGTGCTGGTCAGCCATCAGTTGCCGATCTGGATCGTGCGGTCCTTCGTGGAGAAGCGGCGGCTGTGGCACGACCCGCGCAAGCGGCAGTGCACGCTGGCGTCCCTGACGAGCTTCACCTACCGCGGCGACAAGATCGTCTCGGTGGGGTACAGCGAGCCCGCCCGGGATCTCGTCCCGACCCATCTCCTCGCGGGCGCCAAGCCGGTGAAGGGGAAGGGCAAGGCGTTCGGGGCGTAGAACTCCGGTCGTGGAACTCCGGTCCTAGAACTTCGGTCCTGGAACTCCGGTCCTGGAACTCCGGTCGTAGAACTCCGGTCCTGGAACTCCGGTCGTAGAACTCCGGTCGTGGAACGCGGCCTCAGGACTTCGGGCTCAGCGCCCATGCTCGTAGGCGCTGGCGCAAAGTATGCGGATCGGCGCTATCTGAGCGGTTCTTCGTAAAATACGATCAATGGCTGTGCGTTTGAAGGAACCTATCTTCTTGTCATGCCCTCTCATTGTGTGCCAGCTGGGAGTCAGCTGAGAGGGCGCGATGAGATGGGGACCCAATGCGGGACATCAGCCGGAGGGGAATGATCGGCCTTGGGGCGGGTGCCGCGGCGACGCTGGGACTCGCGGCGTGCGGCACCGCACAGCAGGACGGTTCGAGCGGCGGCGGTGGTTCCCATTCGGGCAAACCCGGTGCGTCCGGCGAGCCCGGCGGCTCCTCGCGCCCCGGCCGCCCGATAGGCGACGGCTCCACGTCCTACACGGGCAAGCAGCCGAACCAGCCCGCGAAGCCGGTCCCTCTGGAGCCCGGTCAGACCCCTCCGCAGTTCGTGGTCTTCTCCTGGGACGGCGCGGGTGAGGTAGGGACCGGTCTCTTCTCCCGCTTCCTCCGGCTCGCCCGCGAGCACGAGGCGCACATGACCTTCTTCCTCTCCGGGCTGTACCTCCTGCCCGAGTCGAAGAAGCGCAAGTACCTGCCGCCCAACAACCCCCGGGGCGCCTCCGACATCGGCTATCTCTCCGACGACCACGTCAAGTCGACGCTCGGGCTCGTCCGGCAGGCCTGGCTCGACGGCCACGAGATAGGCACGCACTTCAACGGCCACTTCTGCTCCGGCCACGGCACCGTCGGCAACTGGACGCCGGCGCAGTGGCGCAGCGAGATCGACCAGGCCAAGTCCTTCGTCAAGGAGTGGCGGACCAACACGGGCTGGACCGAACTGCCCTCGCTGCCCTTCGACTACGAGAAAGAACTCGTCGGCGGGCGCACCCCCTGTCTGCTCGGCCAGAACAACCTGCTGCCCACCGCCAAGAAGCTCGGCTGGCGCTACGACGCCTCCTCGCCCGGCGGCCGCCAGGTCTGGCCGACGAAGCGGCAAGGGCTGTGGGACCTCCCGCTCCAGGCGGTCCCCTTCCCGGGGCGCCGCTTCGAGGTGCTGTCCATGGACTACAACATGATGGCCAACCAGTCGATCAACTCGACGAAGGCGCCTGCGCACAACTACCCGGCGTGGCGGGAGCAGGCGGGAGGGGCGTACGTCGCCGGATTCCAGCGGGCCTACGAGACGAACCGTGCGCCCTTCTTCATCGGCAACCACTTCGAGCACTGGAACGGCGGCATCTACATGGACGCCGTCGAGTACGCCTTCAAACACATCGCCCAGGAGAAGGAGAAGGGCGAGGACGTCCGCCTCGTCTCCTTCCGGCAGTTCGTGGACTGGGTGGACGTACAGAAGCCCGAGGTGCTGGCCAAGCTGCGGACGCTGGACGTGGGACAGCGGCCGGTGGGTGGCTGGAAGACGTTCCTCGGCGACACCGGCAAGGGAGCCGGTACGGGGGCCGGTGCGGGTTCGGGCACGGGCGCAGGTACCTCCAAGGGGTCCGGGAACGCTGCGTGAAATGGGGTTTTCCGCCCACGAGGGGGGTGCGGAAGATCCCCGAATCGGGCATGCGAAACTTTTCACATGAGTGCCGCCTGCCGCACAGATCAGCGTTCGAACCGCACCCGTAGCCGTAGCCGTAGCCGCGCCGCCCTGTTCACCACTGGGGCCGTCGTCGGCGCGCTCGTTCTGGCCGCGTGCGGTTCCGGAGGGACCTCCGGGGGGTCGGGCAACACCAACTTCGTGGCGGGAAAGGACGGGGTCGACACCGCGGCCAAGGGCAAGCGGGCCGCCATCCCCGACCTTTCCGGCAAGACGGTAGACGGCACGCGGCTCGACGTCGCCGACTACAAGGGCAAGGTCGTCGTCCTCAACGTCTGGGGCTCCTGGTGCGGGCCCTGCCGGGTCGAGGCCGAGAACTTCGAGAAGGTCTACCAGGACACCAAGGGCCAGGACGTGCAGTTCGTGGGCATCAACACCCGCGACGCGGGCACCAGTCCGGCCAAGGCCTTCGAGAAGGAACACGGGATCACCTATCCGAGCCTGTACGACCCCTCGGGCAAACTGATGCTCCGCTTCAAGAAGGGCACGCTGAACCCGCAGCTGATCCCCTCCACGCTCATCATCGACCGGGACGGGAAGGTCGCGGCCCGGACGCTGCAGGCGCTCAGCGAGGACAATCTGCGCAAGATGCTCGCTCCCGTCCTCGCGGAGAAGTGACCTGACGTGTCCCTCCTCGCCATGACCCTGGCCGACTCCACCGGCAGGAACGCGACGGTCTTCAGCGGCGCGCTGCTGGTCGCCCTGCCGGTCGCCGTGCTCGGCGGACTCGTCTCCTTCTTCTCGCCGTGCGTGCTGCCGCTGGTGCCCGGCTATCTGTCGTACGTCACCGGGGTCACCGGCACGGATCTGGCGGAGGCCAGACGGGGGCGGATGGCAGCGGGCGCGAGCCTGTTCGTGGTCGGCTTCACCGCCGTGTTCGTCTCCGGCGGGGCGCTCTTCGGATACTTCGGGGCGACCCTGCAGGAGAACCAGGGCACCCTGTCCAAGGTGCTCGGCGGGCTCATGATCCTCATGGGTGTCTTCTTCATGGGGATGATGCCCTGGCTCACCCAGCGCGAATTCCGTTTCCACAAGCGGCCGGTGTCCGGTCTCGCGGGCGCGCCCCTGCTCGGCGCGCTCTTCGGGATCGGCTGGACCCCGTGTCTCGGCCCGACCCTCTCCTCGGTGCAGGCCCTGGCGATGAATCAGGCGAGCGCCGGCCGAGGGGCCATACTGACCGTCGCGTACTGCCTCGGCCTCGGTATCCCCTTCGTCCTCACCGCGGTCGCCTTCCGCAAGGCGCTCGGGGCGTTCGGCTGGGTCAAGCGCCACTACGCCTGGGTGATGCGGATCGGCGGCGGCATGATGATCGTGACCGGCCTGCTCCTGCTCACCGGTGCCTGGGACAGCATCGTCCAGCAGATGCAGTCCTGGTCCGACGGTTTCACGGTAGGGATCTGATCCATGAGCACGACTGACACCGACACCGACACGGGCCGGACGAAGGACCCGGCGGCCGCCAAGCGGCACGTCGGTGTGAGCGCGGACGGCGAACTCGGCGAGGCAGGTTCCCAGCTGTCCACCGCGCCGGTGGACACGGTCATGCCCGGCTCCTTCGGCGGGTCCCGCGCGCCGGGCGTCATGGGGTGGCTGGCCTGGACCGGCCGTGAGGTCGTCGGCTGGGCCCGCTGGTTCTGGCGGCAGCTGACCTCCATGCGGGTCGCGCTGATCCTGCTCTTCCTGCTGTCGCTCGGGGCGATCCCCGGCTCGCTGATCCCGCAGTCCGGGACCGATGCCCAGAAGGTGGCGGACTTCAAGACCGCGCACAGCGTGCTCGGGCCCGTCTACGACAAGCTCGGCCTGTTCCACGTCTACAGCTCGGTGTGGTTCTCGGCGATCTACCTCCTGCTCTTCGTCTCGCTCATCGGCTGCATCGTTCCCCGCACCTGGCAGTTCGTCGGGCAGCTGCGCGGCCGTCCGCCGGGCGCGCCCAAGCGGCTGAACCGGCTGCCCGCGTACGCGACCTGGCGTACCGACACCGAGCCCGAGCAGGTCCGCGAGGCCGCCCTCAAGGTGCTGGGGCAGCGGCGCTTCCGGGCCCACATCGAGGGGAACGCCGTCGCCGCGGAGAAGGGCTACCTCCGCGAGACCGGCAACCTGATCTTCCACATCGCGCTGATCGTGATGCTGGTCGCCTTCGCCTGGGGCCAGCTCTTCAAGTCCGAGGGCGACAAGCTGATCGTCGAGGGCGACGGCTTCTCCAACACGCTCCTGCAGTACGACGACTTCAAGTCGGGCAACCTCTTCACCGACGACGACCTGACGCCGTTCAGCTTCGACCTGAAGAAGTTCACCGCCACCTACGAGCGGAACGGGCCCAACAAGGGCACCCCCCGCACGTTCCAGGCGGACATCGACTACAGCGTGGGCGCGTACGGCAAGGCGAAGAAGACCACCGTCAAGGTCAACGAGCCGCTGAAGATCGGTGACTCCAAGGTCTACCTCGTCAGCCACGGCTACGCGCCCGTCGTCACCGTCCGGGACGGCAAGGGCAACGTCGTCTTCCACCAGGCCGTGCCGATGCTGCCGCTCGACTCGAACGTCACCTCACAGGGCGCGATCAAGGTCATGGACGGCTACAAGAACGCGCAGGGCCGCAGCGAGCAGCTCGGTTTCTCCGCCTTCTTCGTGCCGACCTTCGCGGGCGCGGGCAAGGGCACCATGTTCTCCCAGTTCCCCGCGCTCGACTTCCCGGTGCTCGCGCTGTCCGGCTTCCACGGCAGCCTGGGGGTCAACTCGGGCATCCCGCAGAACGTGTACCAGCTCGACACGACCAACATGAAGCAGTTCAAGGACGCGAAGGGCGACATCGTCAAGGCGCGCCTGCTGCCCGGCGAGACCATGAAGCTGCCGGGCGGTGCCGGTTCGATCACCTTCGAGAAGGACATCAAGGAGTGGGCCGGCTTCCAGGTCACCCAGCAGCCCGGCAGCGTCTGGGCGCTGGTCGGCGCGTTCGCCGCGATCTTCGGTCTCGCCGGTTCGCTCTTCATCCAGCGCCGCCGGGTCTGGGTGCGGGCGACGACCGGGGCCGACGGCGTCACCGTGGTGGAGATGGCGGGCCTCGGCCGCAGCGAGTCCGCGAAGCTCCCCGAGGAACTGGGGGACCTGGCCGCGCTCGTCCATGAGCGGGCGCCCACCAGGACCGACGCAGCCGCAGCCGCAGCCGCAGCCGCAGCCGCAGCCGCAGACGCATCCGCAGCCGAAACCGACCTCGACGCCGACGCCGAACCCTCCGTACCTGCCGCCGAAGGGGCTGAGAAATGACTCTCGCCACCGCAACCGACCTGGGCGCCGTGACCGATCTGGCCACGGCCACCAACGAACACCTCGCCAACATCAGCAACACGCTGATCTACTCCTCGATGGCCGTCTACACCCTGGCCTTCTTCGCTTACATCGCCGAGTGGATCTTCGGCAGCCGCAGCAAGGTCGCCCGTACGGCCGCCGCGCTCACCACCACCGAGAAGACGGAGGCCCCCGCGGTCACCGTGCAGTCGGCGGGCGGCACGGCCGTCCTGGAGCGGCCGAAGGTCGTCACCCGGTCGGCGGCGGGCGCCCGTGACGTGCCCGACGGGCCCGGCGCGCACGGCGGGGACGAGCAGGGCGACCTCTACGGCCGGATCGCCGTGTCCCTCACCGTGCTCGCCTGGGCCGTCGAGACGGCCGGCGTCCTCGCGCGTGCCCTGTCGGTGCAGCGGGCGCCGTGGGGCAACATGTACGAGTTCAGCATCACCTTCTCCACGGTCGCCGTCGCCGTGTATCTGGTGATGCTCGCGCTGAAGAAGAACATCCGCTGGCTGGGCCTGCCCCTGGTCACCACGGTCCTTCTCGACCTCGGCCTCGCGGTCACCGTCCTGTACACCGCGAGCGACCAGCTGGTGCCCGCGCTCCACTCGTACTGGCTGTACATCCACGTCTCGACCGCGATCCTCTGCGGCGCCGTCTTCTACGTGGGCGCGGTCGGCACCCTGATGTACGTCTTCAAGGACTCGTACGAGAACAAGCTCGCCACCGGCGGGCAGCCGGGCCGTTTCGCCACCTCCGTCATGGAGCGGCTGCCCTCCTCGGCCTCCCTCGACAAGTTCTCCTACCGCGTGAACGCCGCCGTCTTCCCGCTGTGGACCTTCACGATCATCGCGGGCGCGATCTGGGCGGGCGACGCCTGGGGCCGTTACTGGGGCTGGGACCCCAAGGAGACCTGGGCGTTCATCACCTGGGTCGCCTACGCCTGCTATCTGCACGCCCGTGCCACGGCCGGCTGGAAGGGCCGCAAGGCCGCGTACATCGCGCTGATCGCCTTCGCCTGCTTCCTCTTCAACTACTACGGAGTCAACATCTTCGTCTCCGGCAAGCACTCCTACGCGGGCGTCTAGGACGCGTCGAGGACGCGTCGAGGACGCGTCCAGGACACGGCCAGGACCGGGACAGGTCCTGGCCGTCGGCGCAACACGTGCGGAACCTTCCGCCTCGGGCCACGCTGGTGTCATGACCGGAGTGACCCGAGGCATCGAAGAGGGCACCACCGAGATCCGGGGGGACGGTACCCACGTCCTGCACTACCTGCTGCGTCTTCCCCAGCCTGTGGAGAACGTGTGGAAGGCGCTGGCCACCCCCGAGGGTCTGCGGGGCTGGCTGGCCACCGCTCAGGTGTTCGAGCCGCGGCTCGGCGGGGCGGTCGTGCTGGAGGGGCTGGGGGAGGGCCGGATCACCGCCTGGGACGTCGAGCGGATCACCGAGTACACCGTGGAGGGGCGGGGCCGGGTCCGGTTCCACCTGGAGCCCGCGCCGCCGGACGGCCCCGGTCCCGGCACCACCGTCCGCTTCACCCATGAGTACGAGGGCGAGCGGGAGCCCGGCCCGTGGCAGCCCCGGTTCGAACGCCTCCTCAAGATGCTCGGAGGCTAGGACGGCGGCAGGCACTCCTTCGCAGGTGGCTTCCCCTCCGGCCAGGCGATCTTCACGAACCGGGCGCGGGACTCGGGGGTCAGCTGCACGATCGGTACGGCCTTGTCGTACGGATTGCCGTGGACGTTCAGGCAGATCCACCCGCTCGCCCCGTTCACCCGCTGCTCCTTGCCCTTGACCTGCGGCCACTGGAGCCCGACGTCCGCGAGGGACGGGATCGCCCCGGTCGGCGAGGCCCCGCGGATGCCGCGCACGGCGAGCCGCATCGCGTCGTACGCGATGATCAGCTGCCCGTCGTCCAGGGCGATCGGGCCGACGGGCCCGACCGGCTCCTTCATTGCGCCCGACAGCAGATCCCGCAGCACCTCGGCGTCGGCCGCGCTGCCGCCGGTCTTCGCGGGGTCCTTCAGCCAGGCGTCCGGGTGGGCGAGGGACGTGTAGCGGACGGTCAGCAGCGGGTCCTTGAGCGCGGCCCGGTCGAGGTCCCTGTCCCCGGCGAGGTAGGAGCCCTCGTCGCCGGTGAGCACGGTGAACCGGCGGTCGCGGCAGCCGCGCTGGCCCAGCGTGTTGATGAACTGGCGCAGTTGGGTGTGGCGCCCCGCGAAGAGGATGGTGTTCGTGGTGCCCGGGGTGTTGCAGAGGATGTTGGTGATCTGCATGAAGACGTTGGAGGTGGTGCCCTCCTCGCTGCGGTCGGCGGGCGGGGTGAACGGCTGCGCCTCGTAGCGCGCGCCCTTGAGCATCTTCTCGAAGGACGACTGGAGCGTGCGCGTGTACGGGTCGCCGGTCCGGTCGTAGACCAGGAACGCGTTGGCGGCCGAGACCTTGGCGAAGGAGGCGAGGGCGCGCGCCTCGTCGGTGTTGGTGGGGGAGACCCGGGCGAGCCCGGGGAAGGGGTCCTTGCCGCCCTGCCCGTTGGCGAGGTCGTCGGCGGTGATCGAACTCCCTATCACCGGGATGCCCCGGCTGGTCAGTTCCTTGACCGCCTTCTTGTTGTTGTCGGTGCTCAGGCCGACCCCGGTGACCGCGCGCAGCCGGTCGGCGCCCTTCGTCATGCCCGCCAGCTGGTCGGCCGTGTGCTTCCAGTACGTGCCGGTGGAGCCGGGGTTGGCCAGCACCAGCCGGATCTTCGGCTTCAGGTCGGTGGTGTCGTGGTTGGCCTGGTACTGGGCCAGATAGGCGCCCT
Organism: Streptomyces sp. NBC_01384; assembly: GCF_045040035.1. Taxonomy (NCBI): domain Bacteria; kingdom Bacillati; phylum Actinomycetota; class Actinomycetes; order Kitasatosporales; family Streptomycetaceae; genus Streptomyces; species Streptomyces sp. NBC_01384. The sequence continues at coordinate 4,079,368 of NZ_CP109559.1, read as the reverse complement.
GGAGTTCGTGCAGCACATCGCCCAGGCTGTCGGCGTCGGTGGCGGTGAAGGGTTCGAGGAGCGCAACGGTGACGTAACTGCCGGGCTTGAGGCGGGCGTTCTCGCGGTCGATGGCCTGTACGGTGTCGGCGAACTGCGGACGCCCGAAGGCGTACGTGGTCCACGAGACGCCCACGCACTCGTCGCTGCCCTTCGGCTGGACGACGCCGGGCGCGCAGGAGCGGTTCTCCTTGGTGGCCGTCATACCGCCCCAGATGCCGAGGCCCGCGAGCACGGCCGCGAGGGTCAGCGCGACATACCGGCGGAAACGAATCTCCCAGACGTCCTCGCGCAGCCACGTCCACAAACGCGCCATCACAGGTCCCCGCCCCCGTCCCCGTTGTCGTGATCGTCGTCGTGATCGTTGTCGCCGCCCGGGATGCGCAACGGGCGGCCGGCGAGCGCGTCCGAGGGCCACTCCCGCGAGGCCCGCCACAGCAGCGGATTGCCCGCGGGCCGCAGATTCGACAGTTGCTCCAGCTCGAAACGGAGCCGGTCGGACACCTTCGGGTCCGGCAGTACCAGCGGATCGGTCAGCTGCCAGACGGCGTGCAGCAGCCGTCGTACCCGCAGATGCAGTACGGCGTCCACGCCCTCCGGCGGCCGCTGGGCCGCGTCGGTGTGCCCGAGCGCGACCGAGGCCCGGTGGTCGTGGCCGTCGAAGTCGCGGCCGTCGGGATCGTGCGCGTGGTAGTACGGCGCGGACGCGATGAAGACCAGGGACGCCAGCCAGGCCCGGGTGTCGGTGCGCGGGAAGGTGTCGCGCAGGTGCGCCACCGCGAAGTCGGCCTTGCCGAGCGCGAGTTCGTGGTGCAGCCGGTAGCGGGCGCCGTCCAGGGTGTCGGTCTCGCCGTAGTGGTCGATGAGGGTGCGGTGCACGGCCCGCCAGCGGGCGTGGTCCGGGTCGTCGTGGTGCAGCCGCAGCAGGAGCAGCGCGCGCAGGAACGGATCGCCCACGAACTGCCCGGCGGCGCTCGCCCAGCCCTCCTCCGCGAGCCGCTCCTCCAGGTCGAGGACGCCCGACGCGCCGAAGTCGTCGGGGAGCTGGACCTCCGCGAGCGCGCACGCCGAGTCGCGGTCGTGGGCGGCGGCGAGCACGGTCAGTTCGTCGAGCCGGCCGCCGGGCACGAGCCGGTCGAGCAGTTCCTGATAGGTGGGCCGGCCGTCGTGGTCCTCGTGGACGGCGACGTCGGAGGTGAGCAACTCGCCCAGGGACTTGGTCCCTTGGGGCAGGTTCTGCCGGGCGGACTCGGCGAGCAGGGTGACGCCGAGCGGGCTGCCGCCGGACAACCGGTGGGTGGCGTGCGGGAGTTGCGGGGGTATGTTCAGTCCCTGGGAGGTGCCGCCCAGGAGGTGCAGGGTGTCGTCCGGGGTGAGTGGCGGCAGCGACACGAGCAGCGCCCGCGAGGACGGTGAGGTGCCCGGCTCCCAGCCGGTCTGCCGGACGACCTCGGGGAGGGTGTGACGGCCCGCGTTGCGCAGCGCTCCGTGGGTGTACCCGCGTAGCGCGGCGAAGAAGACGACCTGGTCGGGGATGCCGTCGGCGCGGTCGCGCAGCACCGGCTCCATGAGGCCGAGGCCCGCCCGCTCCTGCACGTTGTCGATCAGCACGACCGGGCGGCCGAGCCGGTGCGAGCGCTGCATGACCCCCGCGTACGCGTCGTCGAGGTCGGACAGCAGGGCCCGTACGAGATAGCGCTCGGCGTGCGTGCGGGAGTCGCCGCCCGCCCGGAAGTGCGAGGAGAGCAGGATCAGGCCGAGCTTGGGATTGCCGCCCGCGTTCGGATAGTCGCGGTACCAGGCGGCGGCCCTGCGCAGCCGGCGGGGAGCGGGTCCGATCCCCTCGGCGAACGCCTCCAGGGTGGCTTCGATGATCGGCGCGATCACGGGACCCGTACCGCTCAGCGAGGCGACGAGCTTGGAGATGATCTTGCTCACCCAGCGGCCCGCGAACCCCGACAGCCACGAGCCGGTCTCGTTCAGCAGCAGGATCCGCTCGGCCTCCTGCCGGATGCGCGGCACGTCGCGGTCGCTCCAGCCGCCCGCCGCCACGGCGAGCAGCCCGGCCGCCAGCCGGGGAAAACCGATCCGCCCGGCGCCGGTCACCGGCTCGGCGAGCTGCTCGGCGATGGTGGTGAGCGCCTGCCCCACCGGTGACCAGGACTCCTCGGGCCGCTCGGCCGGCGGCCCGGCGAACTGCCGTTCCTCGCCGTCGATCAGCGCGACCGGCGTATGTCCGCGGTACGCGTCGCGCAGCCCGCGCAGCACCGCGCTCTTGCCCAGCCCCCGCCCGCCCGCGAACACCACGAAGGGCAGTTCCTTCGGGTGTTCGTACGGGGACGAGCGGTGCTGGTAGGGCCGCAGACCGACGAGGCGCGGCGCAAGGCCGGGCGGATCGGTGTCGAACAACGCTCCGCGTCCGTGCAGCCCTCTGTGCACCGCATCTCCCCCTGGCGCGGTCCGGTCCTGCTCTGTGCTGCTGTGAGGTCTATCAATACCAGTGTAAAAAGGGGGAGTTGGTTCGGGCTAGGGCACGGGATGTCCGTTTGGTTACGAAAATTTTCCGCGCCCTTTCACCCGTTCAATCCACGGTGATCGAATCCAGCTTTTCGCGCAGATAAACATGGGAGCCGACCGGCGGATACGCGACGCCCCCGACCGGCGCGGGCGGCCCCAGCGGACGATCAGGGGTGCCTGCGCTGCCCGATGCTGCGGGTTTCTCCCAGGCAGCGGCCCCGGCTAATCGAGATCATCCGCAACCTCGCCGAACGCATCGCGGAGGCGCGGACAAACGGCTGGCTCGGCGAAGTCCAAGGACTCCAAGTCAGCCTCACCAAGGCCAAGGAGAAACTCGTCGCTCTCGACCGCAGTTTGGAGCGGACACACAACAACAGTTGGGGCGGTCCAATCGAGCTCGGCATGCCCGTCATCACCGGGCCACGGCCGGGGCCTGCCTGAGGGGGGGCGAAACCTACCGTGCGTGCTTAGCCGTCCTCGAAGCCGCAGTACGTGTCCGATTCGTCGGTGGCGTCGGCGAACTCGGAGAAGTCCATGTTGGCGATGGTCAGGTTGTTGGAGACATCGGCGTACCAACGGGGTGGAAACCGGAATGTCCGGCCGGGTTCGTCATACAGGTCGACGGCCAGGAGCAGATGCTCCTCGCCGGTCATGGTGGTCGCGTCAGCGAGGAACACGTAGCACAGCTTGTCGTCGTCATCAGCGGCGGCATCTGCGTCGACCATCGCTTGAACACTGACATCGGTGAAGGAGGAGTCACTGACGAAGGTCGCGTTGCGGTAGTCGCCCGAGCCGTCGATCGCTGCTTGCACCGTTTCCCAGGCCGCATCGCTGCTGAAGTCGGTGCGCAGGACCAGCGAGGTCAGGTCATCAGGTTGAGGCAAGTCCATGCACGTCATCCTTCCACCCGAGACCAGGCGCTTCTCAGGCGGCTCCAGAAGTGACAGGTCCAAGGCCGGAGGGCAGATGGCGCACGGCTGTCGACACGGCGTCCGCCACCGTGGTCGTGTCGACAAGGACCTCACCCATGATGCTGGCACTGAGGGTGTAGCGGCTGTCCCGATGCGCGTCCAAGCAAAGCGGAATGACCGTGAGGTGAGGGCGGGTACTAGTGGAGAATCGCAGGGTCCAGTGGCTCGTGAACGGGTAGAGCTCCCGCAGTGCCGGTTCGGCGTATGCCGCTTCCACGAGCGCGCGGTACTCGGGCCAGTCCACCGCGCCTGCCTCCGCGAGCAGGTGCTGCCACTCGGACTCGGCAAGTCGCACCGGATCGTGGTCGGCCACCTCGAAGCGGCCGGTGAGGTGTACGAACGGCGCGGCTCGGGAGATGTCGGTCAGCGCTGCCCCGTCATGCCAGGCTTGCGCCGCCCGGGCGAGCTGGGCCAGGTCCTGCGTGGTTCCGTCGATCAGTGCCATGTCTTGGAATGACTCGCAGCCGCGGATTGACCACCGCCGTTCGGCTACCCACGCGGTGATCTCCAAGGTCGTCCGTTGCGGAACGGTGCTCGCGACGGCGGCATGGCGCAGCGGGTCGTATTCCGAGGCGGTGAACGGGATCGAGAAGCCGTCCTTGAGCGCGGCGGCTCGGAGCGCCGTGGCGAGGCTCCCTTCTATAGCAACGTCGGGATACAGAGCAGCGGGATCAGTTGACGTGGCCATGGATCTGATTCTGACCCAGCGATCATCCCGTGGGCGTTGCGAACCAGGCACACGCACCACTTTTTGACCCGGGACACGGCCCGGTAGGCAGTCATCACGAGTAGCCCGTCTGCAGAACGACCTATCCAGGCGTACCACTGCGGACCTGGCCTCATTGAGATCAGGCGGCAGCCAACCCGTAGTCCGGATAACCTGGAGATCGCGCCCAACAACGTCAACAACGTCCGCCTGAAGCTCAAGCGGCTGGCTGAGCGCGGGATCCTGATCGAGACCGAGCAGGGGTTGTTCACCCGCCCGCGGCCATAGCCGCCCAGCAAGCCCGCGACCAGGCCACTCACCCCAACCGAAAGGATAAAGCGGGCGTCAATTCGCATACCGCCCTCTGAAAAGACGTCAGTTGTTCATCGACGGGCCCCAGAGTCGTTTTCCGGCAGTCCCTGAGTGGCTTTGGCGCGGCGGCCGGCGTTGGCGGCGGCGATGGCGCGTTCGGTGTCGAAGGCGACGATGGGGTCTTTGCTGCTGCTCCAGGGTGCGGCGCCGCACCAGGGGCCGATGCGGCGGAACTGATCGAGAGCCTGGTCGAACATTCCCGAGTGGCTGAGCCGGTGGGCGAGAAGGTGGCGTAGCGAAGGCAGGTACGGGTTGTCCTCGGGGACCTGGTTCAGAGCGCGGTGCACGTCCGCTAGCAGGCGCTTGCGCCTGGACGAGGGAGCTGACGGCAGCCTGCCCTGGCGTTTAATGTGCACGGTCACGGCGTAGAGGTAGATGCCGGCGACGGGGCTGCCGGGAGCGCAGTTGCGTATCGCGTCCTCGCCGAAGGCGAGCATTTCGCGGTCGGTGCCGTGCCACTTGGGGGTCCAGTATTCCAGCGCCTGGCGGTGACCCATGAAGTGGTTCGGGGCCCGCCGGGTCAGCTCGTTCCAGAGCGAACGGAACTGCGCTCGGGTGTACTTCAGGCCGCGTGCGGCGGTCACCATGACGACCCACGGTCCCGGGTCCTCGGGTGCGAGTGTGGCGGCCTGCCGTGCGGTCTCGACCGCAGCATGAAGGTGGTCGTGGAACTGGCGCATGTGCGGTGCGGGAACATCGCGGCCGAGCCCGCTGCCGCGGATGGCCCATCCGGTGAGAAGCAGCACATAAGCCTTGAGAGTGGCGGCGTCGCCGCTGTCCGGTCGGTCCTGGCTCCATTGGGTGAGCCAGTAGCCGTCCTCGGTGGCGATCTCGCCGAGCAGCTGGACGCGGTGCCATCGTTCGTCCCAGTCCTGGCCCGCGTGGTCGAGGTAGGCGGCCGCTGGCCGCCAATCGCCCTCCCGGGCCGCGTCTGTGAGTGCCATGAGTTCCAGCTGGGCGCTTTTCGGGAGCGGCGGGCCGGCACGGCCGGGGTCCAGTTCGTCACGGGAGGGCAGGCCGTACCGGGTCGGGTCGAAGCGCCGCGCGGCGAGTTTCGCCCGTGCTCGTGCCAGCGGCTGCCGGAGAATCAGGCCCGCGAGCAGGACAAGCACTGCGACGTCGAGGAGAATCTGCATCACGACACAAGATCATGGAGTTGCGGGTGGGCGAGTTCAAGGGATCTTCACCGGACCGAGACGTGCCACGCTGCCCTGCGCGGAGGGGACGGGGAGGCCGCGGTTGCCGGCGGCGGTCTTTTCGGTGAGCTTGGCCAGGGCGTCTTTACGGGTGGTGCCGTAGTCGCGGACGTGCTTGCGGGTGTTGCCGGGGGCGAGGACGTATCCGGCGGAATCGCGGCCGAGCGGGTACTGCTGAACGTCCACCCGGACAGCAAGGCGGCGTCGGCTGCGTATCGGGCATGGGGATACCGGAAGATCGGCGAGACGCGACCGTGGGAGGGCGCGGACCTCCATGACGTGATGCTGCCCAGTCTCCGATGATCCAGAGTTTCCCAGGCGCTTACGGACAGTGATCACCCCACAGTGATCGAATCCAGCTTCTCGCGCAGATAGCTGTGGGAGTCCACGGGCGGATACGCGACGCGCCCCACCGGCGCGGGCACCGACTCCACCACCGTTCCCGGCGTGCACTCGCCGAAGTACACCAGCGACATCAGCTCCTCGGCCGGCGCGTCGGCGGGCGGGGGCAGCACTCGGTGCCGGCCAGAGCGCCACCGGTCACCCGTCCAACGGGCCATCAGATCACCGATGTTGATGGTGAACGCCGTCGGGTCGAACGGCGCGTCCTCCCAGCCGCCCTCGTCCGTGTAGACCTGCAGCCCGCCCTTGCCGGCCTGGCGGTCGAGGATGGTGACGGTGCCGAAGTCGGTGTGCGGGCCGATGCGGAACTGGCCGGGCTCGGGCTCGCCGATGACCTCCGTGCCCGGGTACCAGTTGATGTTGAAACCGTACGTCGGGTGGTCCATGTGCTTCGTGAAGAAGTCCGGCTCCAGGCCCAGGGCTTCGCCGAGGAGGGCGAGGAGGCGGTTCTCCAGCTCGCTCATCCGCGTCAGGTACTCCTCGCAGAGTTTCCGCAGCTCCGGGGCTTCGGCGGGCCAGACGTTCGGGGCGTACCACTCCGCGTTCGTCTCCGGGTCCTCGAAGGGCTCGTGCGTCGCGAAGGTCAGCGACTCCTTGAGGTCGGGGGGCGTCCGAGTACCTTCCGAATAACCGTTGGCCTCGGCGCCGGGGCCGAGCCAGCCGCGCCCGCCGACCCGGACGGCGTACGGCTGCTTGACCTCCACAGGGAGGATGAAGAAGGCGCGGGCGGCCTCGCGGATGCGGGTGCGCAGGGTCGGGTCGATGCCGTGTCCGGTGACGAGGAGGAAACCGGCGGTCTGAAGGGCTTCGTCGACGGTGCGGGCGATGCGGGTACGGGCGTCCGGGTCGCCGTCCAGCCAGGGCCGCAGGTCGATGGTGGGGATGCGGGGGGTACGGGTGATGTGGGGGGTTTGGGGGATGCGGGGGGTACGGGTGTCACTCACCGATGTCCTCGTTCCACAGGGCCGGGTTGTCCTTGATGAAGTCGCGCATCAGCGCGGTGCACTCGGGGTCGTCCAGGAGCACGATCTCCACGCCGTGCTCGGCCAGCCAGTCGTGGCCGCCGTGGAAGGTCTCCGCCTCGCCCACCACGACCCGCGAGATGCCGAACTGGCGCACCAGACCGGAGCAGTACCAGCACGGCGAAAGGGTCGTCACCATGGTCGTACCGCGGTACGAACGCTGTCGTCCCGCAGCGCGGAACGCCGAGGTCTCCGCGTGCATGGAGGGGTCGCCGTCCTGGACCCGCCGGTTGTGCCCACGGCCGAGAAGCGTGCCGTCCGCGCCGTACAGCGCGGCGCCGATGGGGATGCCGCCCTCCGCCAGCCCGGCGCGGGCCTCCGCGACGGCGGTCGACAGCCACACCCGTGCCCGTGCCTGATCAATGTGCTCCATGACTCCACTCTCCTGTGGCCGAAACACGAGGGCAACGTGCGGAAAGTACTCTCCCGGCAACCCGCACCCGGACGGACTGTCAGCGCTTGAAGGAGGTTCCCGTGCCCGCACTCACCCTCCGCGAGATCCTGGCCCTCGACCCCGTCCGAGGCAGCGAACCCGAGATTCTCGCGGGCGAGGGCGCCCTGGACCGCCCCGTCCGCTGGGTGCACTCCAGCGAGGTGTACGAGGGTGCGAACTTCCTCGACGGCGGCGAACTGCTCCTCACCAACGGCTTCGGCCTGACCGACGCCGACGAGGACACCCGGCGGCGGTACGTCCGTGAGCTGGCCGCGCGCGGGGCGGCGGGGCTCGCGGTGGAGGTCGGGCGGTCGCTGGTGCGGATGCCCGAGGAGGTCGTCGACGAGGCCCGGCGGCTCGGGCTGCCGCTGCTGGCCCTGCACCGGGTGGTCCCGTTCGTCCGCATCACCGAGGCGGCGAACCGGGCGATCGTGGCGCGCGGCCTGTCGGGGCGTGCGGCAGCCGTACGGCCCTGGGGCGGCGACCACACCGCCGCCCTGCTCGCCGACCTCGCCGACGGGCAAGCCCTCAACCAGCCCGAGGTGGAGGCACGCGCGGCGCTCGCCGGATTCCATCCCGGACCGGGGGCGCGGCTGGTCGGGGTGTCGGCACACGGTGCGCGCGACCTGGGCGTGGTCGACCGGGCGGCACGCTCCCTGGGCGGGGTCGCGGTACTTCGGGCGGCGTTCCCGGGGGACGTACTGGCGCTGGTGGCGATGCCGGACGACGCGGTACGGACGGTGCGGCGGGATGTCGTACGGGCCGTGCAGGAGGCCTTCCGGGCGGTCGCCGAGGCCGGGGTGACCCTGGCGGTCGGACACGCGGTCCTCGCGGGCGGCGGCTGGCTGCGCTGGAGCGAGACGCTGCGGGCGGCCCGGACGACCCTGGAACTGGCGCTCACCGTGCCGTCCGCCGAACCCGGCCTCTCCGGCGGCCCGGTCGTCACCTCCTCCCGCGCCCTCACCCTGGAACGCGAGCTCACCCGGGGCGGTGTGGACGCCAACCGCGACCGCCTCGCCCGCCTGGTCCAGCACACCCTGGGCCCCCTGCTGGCCTGGGAGGCCGCCCACCCCAGCGACCTCGTCCGCACCCTGGAGATCCACCTCCGCCACGGCTGCTCACCCACCCGTACGGCGGCCCTGCTCCACATCGGGCGCCAGTCCCTCTACCAGCGCCTGGAACGCATCGAATCCCTCCTGGGCCTGGAGATAGACGACCCGGACCTGCTGGGCGAACTGCTGGCGGCGCTGTGCGCGCACCGGATCGTGCGGGGGGTACCGGCGGCTGCGGGGGGCGGGCTGCGGACGGTGGCCTGAGCGTGATCATCAGCACCGGCGGGCCCTTCTGGTGGACGTGGACTACACGGTCGACGGTGTTCCCACTGTCTGCCTCAGCCACGAGTTGTCGCGCAGTTCCGGGTCAGGACGACGCCTCCGGCTTACGGGCCAGGACGAACGCCTGTGGAGTGTTCTCGCGGGCGTCGGCCTCGCGGACCAGGCGGGCGACCTCTACCAGCCCGGCCTCGCGGAGCAGTTCGGCGATGCGCTCGGGCGGGAAGCGGTAGACGTCGAGGTCCAGGTCATGGCCGTACGCGTGCGGGAGGTGGACGCGCTCGTCGCCGACTTTGTGGGCGAGGAGGAGGTGGCCGCCCGGGGCCAGCACGCGGTGGAACTCCGCGAAGAACACCGGAAGTTCGTCCAGCGGCGTGTGCACGGTGGAGTACCAGGCGATCGCTCCGGCCAGTGCGCCGTCCTCGATGTCGAGGCCGGTCATGGTGCCCACCTCGAACCGCAGGTGCGGATGGCTGCGCCGGGCGACGGCCACCATCTCCGGTGACAGATCGATCCCGTATGCGTCCAGCCCGAGTCCCTCCAGGTGAATCGTCACCCGTCCCGGCCCGCACCCGAGGTCGGCGACCTGCCCGCCCCCACCGGCCCGCACCTCCTCCGCGAAGGCGGCGAGCATGGCCCGGTCGAAGGGCTTGTGCTCCAACTCGGCCTTGAGGAGTTCGTTGTAGTCGACGGCGACGGTGTCGTACGACGCCTTGACGGCATCCGGGCGAGAGGCCATGGGGTGAGAGGTCATGGCCGTGGAGATTAGCCGCGGGGACTGACACTCCGGTCGACGGCGACGGCGACGGCGACGGCGACGGCGAGGGCGAGGGCGCGGAGGTCGGCCGTTTCGGGAGGCACGCGGACGTACACGTTGTACGGGGAGCGAGGGCCTCGACGTACGGGGAGCGACGGCCGCGACAGGTGCCTGTCCGGTGCCTGTCCTGTGCCCATCGACTGCGTCGATGGGGCCATCGGCAGGACGCCCCACTGGCCCGTGGCCCGACCCCGCCCCCCGCTCCTACCTTCGGCTCATGACCACAGAGAAGACCACCGCAGAGATGACCACCGCAGGGAACACCGCGGCGGAGCGCAAGGGCACCGCCCAGCTCACCGCCGCCATGGTCCTGTCCGGCACGCTCGGCGTCTTCGTCGTGCAGTCCGGCGCCTCCCCCTTCAACGTCGTCTTCTTCCGCGTCCTCTTCGGCGCCCTGGCGCTGGGCGCGTACGTCGTCGCCCGCGGCTGGCTGCGTGGCCACGGCTTCACCCCGCGCACCCTCGGCCTCGCCGTGCTCGGCGGTGTGTTCATCGTCTTCAACTGGGTCTTCCTCTTCCAGTCGTACGAGAACACCTCGATCTCCGTCGCCACGGTCGTCTACCACACGCAGCCGTTCTACGTGGTCCTGCTCGGCGCCCTGTTCTTCCGCGAGCGACTGACGGCGGCGAAGGTCGGCTGGGTGGCCGTCGCCTTCGCGGGCCTGATCCTGGTCTCCGGCGTCACACCGGCGGACCTGACCCGAGGCGGCAGCTATCTGACCGGCATCGGCCAGGCCCTCCTCGCCGCGCTCCTCTACGGCCTGTCCACCCTGGTCACCAAGCGCATCACCGGCGTCCGCCCGCACCTCATCGCCCTCGTCCAGGTCCTCGTCGGCATCCCGCTGCTGCTCCCCTTCGCCGACTTCGGCGCGATGAGCGGCACGGGCGCGCGCTGGGGCTGGCTGGTCGGCCTCGGGATCATCCACACCGGCCTGATGTACGTCCTCATGTACTCCGCGTACGCCAAACTCCCCACCGCCAAGATCGCCGTCCTCGCCTTCACCTACCCGGCGGTCGCGATGGTCATGGACTGGGCGGTGTACGGCCACCACATCGGGCTCGTCCAGGCACTCGGCGTCCCGCTGATCGTGACGGCGAGCCTGAAGGTCACTCTGGCGAAGTCTGCTCCCGCACCAGCCGCCGCGCCTGCTCCACGAACAGCCGCACATGCGCCGGAAGCCGCTTCCCGGCCCGCCACGCGAGTTGCGTCCGAAGTGTGAACGGCGGCTCCCACGGCAACCGTACGAGCGTCCCCTCCGCCAACTCCGCGGCGACCGTCACCTCGGGCAGCAACGCCACCCCGAGACCGGCCGCCGCGCCGCGTTTCGTCGCCTCGATCGTGCCGAACTCCGTGAAGGAGACGGGCCGCGGGGCAAGGGAGTTGAGGTCCCGCTCGAACAAGTCCCGGTAGGCGCAGCCGGGTTCGGTGGCGAGCAGCGACTCCCGTACGAGGCCGGCGGTCGGCACGGTCGATGCCGCTGCCAGTGGATGTCCCGGCGCGGCCACCAGCACCAGTGGCTCCACCGCCAGCACCGCGACCTCCAGGCCCGCGTGCTCGGTCTCCTCCTCCATCAGGAAGCCGACGTCGTACGTGCCCTGCCGCAGCGCCTGCCGGGTCTCGTCGCCGATGGTCGTGCGGAGGGACAGACGTACGCCCGGGTAGCGGTGGTGGAAGAGCTCCAGCAGGGGGAGGAGCCGGTACGAGGTCAGCGACTCCAGGGTGCCGACGGTGAGCGCGCCGGAGGGCTCCCCGGCGCCGACGACCGCCGCCCGCGCCTCGTCGCTCAGCTCGATGATCTGCCGGGCGTAGGGGAGCAGCCGCTCACCCGCCTCCGTGAGCCGAATCCTGCTCCCGAGCCGGTCGAAGAGCTCCACGCCGAGCGAGGACTCCAGCGTGCGGATGTGGCTCGTCACGCTGGACTGCGCGTACTTCAGCTCGGTGGCGGCCTGGGTGAAGCTCAGTACGGTCGCGACCTTCTCGAAGGTGACGAGCAGCCGCAGCTCCATCAGGCCTCGGACTCCCCACCGCGCTCGCGCCGCCGCAGCTCCTCCTCGCGGCGCCGCAGGTCGGCCTCCCAGTCCTTGAGCAGCGCCTCGTCCTTGCGGTTGTCGGCCTTGAGCGAGGCGAGGAACTCGGGGTTGTCGTCGGGAGCGACGTACTGCGTGCGGTGGTTGCGGTGCCACTCGGAGGGCGTGGAACCGTTCGCGGGGCCCCTGCGCGCGCGGCCCGCGACCAGCCAGGCGATCGGCCCGACCAGAATTTCCCCGAAGAGCAGGATGATGATCACCCACACGACCTTCGGCAGGCCCCGGATCTCTTCGTCGGGGGTGTTCAGACAGTCGATGAACGCGTAGATCCACAGCGCCAGGACCAGCAGGAACGGCAGATACCTGAGCATGGCCGAACGATCCCCCAGTGAACGACGGCGGGGCGGCACAGGGCCCCGGTGACGCGCACAGGGTAGCGGGTGGCTGCGCCCCGTCAGGGGCGCGGGGAACTGCGCGACCAGCCCCCACCCGCCCGCACCCGAAAGCCCGCTCAGCCCACGGCGGTGGGGCGCACGCAGGCGTTGCGCAAGGCTCAGCGATACTTGACCCCATGGCTTACGACGATCTTCGATCCCTGCTGAGGGCGCTGGAGCGCGAGGGCGACCTCAAGCGCATCAAGGCCGAGGTGGACCCGTATCTGGAGGTCGGGGAGATCGTCGACCGGGTGCAGAAGGCGGGTGGACCCGCGTTGCTCTTCGAGAATGTGCGCGGGTCGGCGATGCCCCTCGCCATGAATGTGTTCGGGACCGACCGGCGGCTTCTCAAGGCCCTCGGGCTGAAGTCGTACGGCGAGATCAGCGAGAAGATCGGCGGGCTGCTCAAGCCCGAGCTGCCGCACGGGTTCGTCGGTGTGCGCGAGGCCTTCGGAAAGCTCGGCGCGATGACCCACGTACCGCCGAAGAAGGTGAAGTCCGACAATGCGCCCGTCCAGGAAGTGGTCCTGCACGGTGACGACGTCGACCTCGACGCGCTCCCGGCTCTCTTCACCTGGCCCCAGGACGGCGGCTCCTTCTTCAACCTCGGGCTGACCCACACCAAGGACCCGGAGAGCGGAATCCGCAATCTCGGGCTCTACCGGCTCCAGCGCCACGACAAGCGCACCATCGGCATGCACTGGCAGATCCACAAGGACAGCCGGAACCACTACCAAGTGGCGGCCAGGCGCGGAGAGCGACTGCCCGTCGCGATCGCCTTCGGGTGTCCGCCGGCCGTGACGTACGCCTCCACCGCCCCGCTGCCCGGTGACATCGACGAGTACCTCTTCGCCGGGTTCATCCAGGGCAAGCGGATCGAGATGGTGGACTGCAAGACGGTGCCGTTGCAGGTGCCCGCGCAGGCCGAGGTCGTCCTCGAAGGGTGGCTGGAGCCGGGGGAGATGCTGCCGGAGGGGCCGTTCGGCGACCACACCGGCTTCTATACGCCTCAAGAGCCGTTCCCGGCGCTGACCATCGACTGCGTCACCATGCGCAAGCGGCCGTTGCTCCAGTCGATCGTCGTAGGCCGTCCTCCGACGGAGGACGGACCTCTCGGTCGGGCGACGGAGCGGTTCTTCCTCCCCCTCCTGAAGGTCATCGTGCCGGACATCGTGGACTACCACCTGCCCGAGGCGGGCGGTTTCCACAACTGTGCGATCGTCGCGATCGACAAGAAGTACCCCAAGCACGCCCAGAAGGTGATGCACGCCATCTGGGGGGCGCACATGATGTCCCTCACGAAGCTCATCGTGGTCGTGGACTCGGACTGTGACGTCCACGATCTGCACGAGGTCGCGTGGCGGGCCCTCGGCAACACGGACTACGGCCGCGATCTCACCGTCGTCGAAGGCCCCGTCGATCACCTCGACCACGCCTCCTACCAGCAGTTCTGGGGCGGCAAGGCGGGCATCGACGCGACGAGGAAGTGGCCCGAGGAGGGCTATACGCGGGATGGGGGATGGCCGGAGATGGTCCTCTCCGACCCGGAGACGGCGGCGACGGTCGACCGCCGCTGGAAGGAGTACGGCCTGTGAGGTCCTTGAACAGCGGACGGGTGGGCGGCCGGTGAGCAGCGCATCCGCCGCGCTCCCGCAGCCGGGGCGTACCAGGGCGTTTCTGCGCCTCGTCATGATCGAGCACTCGGTGTTCGCGCTGCCCTTCGCCTACATCGCCGCGCTGACCGCGATGTTCGAGTGGGACAGGAACATCCACTGGGGCCGGCTGCTGCTCGTCACGATCGCGATGGTCGGGCTGCGCACGTTCGCGATGGCGGCGAACCGGATCATCGACCGCGAGATCGACGCCCGCAACCCGCGCACGGCCCACCGCGAGCTGGTCACCGGCGCGATGAGCGTGAAGAACGCGTGGACGGGTGCGCTGGTCGCGCTCGTCTTCTTCCTGGGCGCCGCCGCGCTCCTGAACCCCCTGTGCCTGGCCCTGGCCCCCATCGCCGTGATCCCGATGGTGGTGTACCCGTACGGCAAGCGGTTCACGAACTTCCCGCAGGCCATCCTGGGTCTGGCCCAGGCGATGGGCCCGGTCGGCGGCTGGCTGGCGATCTCGGGCGAGTGGTCCTGGGACGCCGTCGTCCTGGGGCTCGCGGTCGGCATCTGGATCGGCGGTTTCGACCTGATCTACGCCTGCCAGGACATCGAGACCGACCGCGAGATCGGGGTCATGTCCGTACCGGCGCGCTTCGGCATCCCGGCCGCCATCTGGGGCGCGCGCGGCTGCCACGCCGTCACCACCGCCCTGCTCGTCTGGTACGCCGTCGCCACCGACGCGGGTGCGTTCTTCTGGTTCGGCCTGGTGATCGTCGCGGGCGCCTTCCTCTACGAGCACTCCATCGTGAAGCCGAACGACCTGTCCCGCCTGAACCGCGCGTTCTTCCAAGTCAACGGTTTCATCGGCATCGCCCTGTTCGTGTGTGCCCTGCTCGATCTGCTGGTCCGCGGCCTCACGGTCTGAATCCCGACAGGCGCCGGATACCCTCGACACCATGAAGCCAGGACAGACGCAGCGCCGGCCTTGGATCGTGGGGGTGTCGGGCGCCTCCGGTACGCCGTACGCCGCCGCCGTGCTGCGGGCTCTCCTGGCGGCGGGGGAGAGCGTCGACCTGGTGGTCTCGCGCGCTTCCCGGCTCACGCTGCTCGACGAGACCGGCCTCCCCTTCCGCGACGCCCACTGGCAGGCCGACCTGCGGGAATGGCTGGCGCGGGGCGCGGACGGGAAGCCAGGCACCTTTCACGCCTTCGAGGGGCGCCTCGACGCCGTACGGCACTGGAGCGCCGGTGACCTGGCGGCGGGGCCGTCCTCGGGCTCGTACCCCTCGAAGGGCATGCTCATCGTGCCCGCCTCGACGGCCTGCGTGGCCGGAGTCGCCCTCGGGCTCTCGAAGGACCTGTTGCAGCGGGCCGCGAGCGTGACCCTCAAGGAGGGGCGGGGGCTTGTCGTCGCCGTCCGCGAGACCCCGTTGAGCGGGCAGACGCTGCGTCACCTGGTCTCCCTGGACGACGCGGGCGCCACCGTGCTGCCCGCCTCGCCGGCGTTCTACGCGGGCGCCACGCACATCCAGGACCTGGTGGACTTCGTCGCCGGGCGGGTGCTGGACGCGGCGGGCGTCGAGCACGGGCTGTACCGCCGGTGGGAGGGCGAACTCGGCGGCGGCTCCCGGGCGACCTGAGGTCCGTCCCGGTGTCACCTCGGCACCACTTGAGCACGCACCTCGGCACCACTTGAGTACGACTGAGCAACTACGACTGAGCAACATCGCACCACCCACGACTCACACACTTCAGCGGAAGGCTAGCGATCGCATGGACGCGGTGGACAGGCAGCTCATCCAGGCCCTGAGAGAGAACGGCCGGGCCTCCTACGCGGAGCTGGGGCGCCTCGTCGGTCTGTCGGGACCCAGCGTCACCGACCGCATCAACCGGCTGGAGGCGGCCGGGGTCATCACCGGTTACCGCGCCACCGTCGACTCTGCCTCGCTCGGTCTTGGCGTCATCGCCCTGATCGGCATCTCGCTGTCCGACGCCGCCGACCACGAGGACGTGGCCCACCGGCTGCGGGACCTCAGCGAGATCGAGGACTGCTGGTTCATCGCGGGCGACGACTCGTTCATGCTCAAGGTGCGGGCGAGTGATGTCGACGGGTTGGAGAAGACCATCCGACGGCTGTCGGGGACGAAGGGCGTCTCCCGCACCCGTACGACGATCGTGCTCTCCACGAAGTGGGAGAACCGGGTCGGAGAGCTGCCTGAGGAAGGCTAGGGCACGAAGTGCCTGATGGGGCCCCTCCCGCCCGGAGGGTGGGGGAGTACGGTTGTCAGGATTCGTCACGAGGAGAGGTAAAGGCATGGATGTCGGGCTCAAGCGCGAGCTGGAGGACAAGGTCCGGGCCGGTGAGCGGCTGACCCGCGAGGACGGCATCGCGCTGTACGAGTCGGACGACCTGGCCTGGCTGGGCGGGCTCGCCCACGAGGTGCGCACCCGGAAGAACGGCGACGTCGTCCACTTCAACGTCAACCGCCACCTCAACATGACGAACGTGTGCACCGCGTCCTGCGCGTACTGCTCGTTCCAGCGCAAGCCGGGCGAGAAGGACGCGTACACGATGCGCATCGAGGAGGCCGTCCGCCTCGCCAAGGCGATGGAGAACGACAACCTCACCGAGCTGCACATCGTCAACGGCCTGCACCCGAACCTCCCGTGGCGCTACTACCCCCGGTCGCTCAGCGAGCTGAAGAAGGCCCTGCCGAACGTCTCCCTGAAGGCCTTCACGGCGACGGAGATCCACCACTTCGAGACGATCTCCGGGCTGTCCGCCTCCGAGATCCTCGACGAGCTCATCGACGCGGGGCTCGAATCCCTCACCGGTGGCGGCGCCGAGATCTTCGACTGGGAGGTCCGGCAGCACATCGTCGACCACCGCACCCACTGGGAGGACTGGTCGCGCATCCACCGCCTCGCGCATTCCAAGGGCCTCAAGACGCCGTGCACGATGCTGTACGGGCACATCGAGGAGCCTCGCCACCGCGTCGACCACGTCCTGCGGCTGCGTGAACTCCAGGACGAGACCGGCGGCTTCCAGGTCTTCATCCCGCTGCGCTACCAGCACGACTTCGTGGACATGAAGGACGGAAAGGTCCGCAACAAGCTCCAGGCGCGCACGCAGATGGCGACCGGCGCCGAGGCGCTGAAGACGTTCGCGGTGTCCCGGCTGCTGTTCGACAACGTGCCGCACGTCAAGGTCTTCTGGGTGATGCACGGCGTCCAGACCGCGCAGCTCGCGCTGCAGCACGGCGCGGACGACATGGACGGCTCGGTCGTCGAGTACAAGATCACGCACGACGCGGACAACTACGGCACGCCGAACAAGCTGACCCGCGAGGACCTGCTCGACCTGATCCGCGACGCGGGCTTCCGCCCGGTCGAGCGCAACACCCGCTACGAGATCATCCGCGAGTACGACGGTCCGGACCCGGCGCGCCGCGAGTCGCCGCAGCCGATGCGGGTCTGACGCGGGTCTGACGCGGGTCTGGCGCGGGTCTACGTGGGTCTGGCGTGGGTCTGGCGCTTTGCGGGCCGGCTCCGGTGGCCCCGACCGTCACGCTCTACCCTCGGTGGTTGTGCCACTGACCTTCACCCTGTTCACCCGGGACGCGAAGCCGACCCACCCCCTGCCCGACCAGTTGCTCACCCTCTGGACGGATGTCACCAACGCGGGCGGTGCGGTCGGTTTCGTGCCGCCGGTGACGCCCGCCGACATACGTCCCCGCGCCGAGGCCCACCTTGCTGCGATAGCCGGGGGCCGTACCCAGCTTCTCGCCGGCTTCACCGCCGACGGCCGACTCGGGGCCACCGCGTTCCTCGCCCTCAACGACCACGTCCTCATGCGCCACTGGGCCTGGCTCTACACCGTCATGGTGGACCCCGCCCACCAGGGCCGCGGCTACGGCGCCGAGCTGCTCCGCGCGGCCGAGGACCGGGCCCGCGCCCTCGGCCTGGAGGGACTGCGCCTCACCTGCCGGGGCGGGGAGGGACTGGAAGGCTTCTACGCCTCCTGCGGCTACAAGGAGATCGGCCGGGCGCCCGACGCGCTGCGTGTCGCGCCGGGTGACGACCGCGACGAGATCACGATGCTGCTGCCCCTCCCACGTGTTCCGGGCGTTCCGGGTGAGGACTGAGGCCCCCCTGCACGTTTCGCCGTACCGGCGTGCTTCACTGGACGGTGCCCTTTGGGAACGTTCGAAACGGATTCGGAACGGAAGAGTGGATTGACATGGGCCGCTACACACTGATGCGCCTCGGCGTCTTCGCCGGCTGCCTCGTGGTCGTCTGGGGCCTCGTCTACTCGGGCATCGCCCCGCGTGGCCTGGGTGACTCCAACTACATGTGGATCGCCCTGCTCGCGCTGGTGATCTCCGCGCCCATCAGCTTCGTCGTGCTGCGCAAGGAGCGCGACCGCGCCTCCGTCCAGGTCGTCGCGCGCGTGGACCGCGTCAAGGCCAACCTGGAGCAGAACCGCAACCAGGAGGACGTCGCGGACGACGCGGCCCGTGGCGGCGCGCAGGGTCACGCGCAGGGGCACGCGCAGGGTCACGCGCAGGGCCAGACCTCGTAACGCTCTTCCGCGCCGGGTCGGTGGCGGCCGATCGTACGCTTGCCCGTATGGGTGCAGTGAAGAACAAGCGGATGCCGCGCGCGGTACGTGAACAGCAGATGCTGGACGCCGCCGTGCGGACATTCGGGCAGCGGGGTTACCGGTCCGCGTCGATGGACGAGATCGCCGATCTGGCGGGCGTGTCCAAGCCGTTGGTGTACCTGTACCTGAACTCGAAGGAAGACCTCTTCACCGCCTGCATCCGACGCGAGGCGGCCGCACTGACCGCGGCGGTTCGCGCGGGCGTCCAGTCCGGCCTGCCCGCCGACCGTCAACTCTGGGAAGGCCTGCGGGCGTTCTTCACGCACACGGCGGAGAACCCGGACGGCTGGGCGGTCCTGCACCGTCAGGCACGCACGCACGGGGAGCCGTTCGCGGCCGAGGTCGCCGCGATGCGTGAGGAACTCGTCGCGTTCGTCACCCAGTTGATCGTGGTCGCCGCGCGCGAGGCACACCGGGACCCGTCCCTGCCCGAGCGGGAGGTCGCCGGGCTCGCCGAGGCCCTCGTCGGCGCCGCCGAGTCCCTCGCGGCCTGGGCAAACGCCACGCCGGGCGTTTCGGCGAGGCAGGCGGCGGCGACGCTGATGAACTTCGCCTGGGCGGGCCTGGGCGACCTGATGGAGGACCGCCCGTGGTCGCCCCCGCAGGACTGACACCTCACCCTCACGCAGATGCCGCGGGCCGGGGCAGGGACCGTACCTCACCCACCAGATGCAGCCGGTCCGAGCCGCCGCCGCGCAGCTCGAACGCGGGGCCGTCGGCGGCGTAGGTGACGGTGCCCGGCAGCAGAACGGGTGCCTTGAAGTCGGCACGTACGCGCACCGCGTCCTGGGGGCCGTGTTCGGCGAGGCAACGGGCCACCGTCCACATGCCGTGGGCGATGGCACGGGGGAAGCCGAAGAGGCGGGCGGTGAGGGGGTGCAGGTGGATGGGGTTGCGGTCCCCTGAGACGGCTCCGTAGCGCCGCCCGACGTCACCGGCGAGCCGCCATTCGGCGCGGACGGGAAGGGGCTTGCCGCCGTCGGACTCGTGCCGGGGCGTGGACGTTGGCCGCGTGGTTGTCCGATGCCGAGCGAGATAGGTACTCCTCGACTCCCACACCAGTTCGCCGTCGACCCGTGCCTCGGTCACGACGCGGGCCTGCGTCCCACGACGATGAGGTTCCAGCTCCGCGACGCGCACGGCGAGTTCGTACGCGCCCGTGGCGGTCAGTGCACGCCGCTGGGTGATCTCGATCGAGGTGTGCACCAGCCCGAGCAACGGCAGCGGAAACGAGCGGCTCGCCATGATCCGCATCGCGAGCGGAAACCCGAGCACATGCGGATACGTCACCGGCAGCGCGTCCGCCCCCGTGGCGAACCCGCAGACCCGCTCGTACGCGGCGAGCCGGGCGAGGTCGATATGGACGCCGGGGAGGACGAGGCCGGTCGGGGGGACGGGGGCGTCCGGGCGGGGTCGCTTGAAGGGGGAGAGGAGGGCGCCTTGGGCGAGGAGAGGGGTCAGGTAGCGGTCGGCCATGGTCCAGCTCCCTGCTCGGATGTATTTACTCCGGAGTCAGGTTACCCAGGGTAAGGCCACGTCAATACCTGCCGGGACAGAGGGTCACCACGGCCGGAGTGGCCGCCGTGATGAGGAGTGCGATGGTCAGGCGCAGGAGGTGCATGGACCGAGGGCGCCCGGCTGGTGCGGCGGGCGGGATGTGACACTCGGCGTCGAAGTGTCACATTTTCGCGAGGGATGGTCGTGCCGGCGGGCCTCGGTGGAGGACTGCACCGCTCACCTTCGAAGGCCCGGTATCCCTTGAGCTAGCGGGTCGGACGGTGTCGCAGGCACGCGAAGAGTTCCTCGCGGCCGCTCACACCCAACTTGCGGTAGACGGCTCCCAAGTGGTCGTTGACGGTGCCGTACCGTCCGGTGCCCGGCGCGCGGTGGCCGTGATGTTGCAGACGGGGCTGAGCAGGGCCTCGTGGTCCAGCTTCGGGGGGCCCGGGGGGCCCGAGAGGCCCGTTGGTCTGTCGTCGGGTGCGGGCAGACACTCGTACAGCCAGTCCTGTACGCCGGGACTCGCCGCCTTGACCGTGTCGTCCCGGCCCACGACCACCACCCCGGGCGGGCCCTGGACCGAGTGCCCGATCTCGACGGACAGGGCTTCGCCGAGTTCCGCCGCGTTCGTCGCGTCGTCCGCGTCAGGTGTCCGCAATCCCGGGCCCGGAGGTAAGGAAGGCGGACCAGGTGGTGGGGGAGAGGGTGAGGTGGGGGCCGGTGGGGTTCTTGGAGTCGCGGAGGTGGATGGCGCGGGGGCAGACGGCGACCTCCACGCAATCACCGCCCTCACCGCTGCTGTAGCTCGACTTCCGCCAGGTGTAGGCGACTTCGAGACAGTCGCCGCCCTCGCCGTCGCTGTAGCTGGACTTGAACCAGTTGAGTTTCTCGGTGCTCACAGTTTCTCCAGCTTCTCTTCGATCAGGGCCCGGGACTCCATGGGGTTGAGCGCCAGTGCGCGCATAAAACCATAGCGGTCGGCGATCTTTCGGACCTCTTCTTGATCGGTGATCAGCCGGGGGTACCCCTGAGCCTCCGTGTACGCCACCTGCGCGTGCCTCTTGGGGACCAGCATGTTGAACGCGCTGTCCAGGTTGGGGTGTTCCTCCCGGTAGGTCGGCATCACCTGGATCTCGACGTTCCGCATGCTGCCGACGAGCAGCAGCCGCCGCAGCTGCTCCTTGTGGACGTGCCGTCCACCGAGCGGCCGGTCCAGTACGACCTCTTCGAGTACGTAACTCACGATGGGCGGCGGCCAACGGTCGAAAACCTGTTGGCGGGAGAGCCTGTCGGCGATCCGCTTCTCAATGGTCTCCTCGCTGAGGAAGGGGCGCCGTTTGCTGAACACGGCTCGGGCGTGATCCTCGGTCTGAAGAAGCCCGTGCATCGCGTGGTTGCAGTAGTGGTGCAGCTCGACAGCCTCCGCCTCCATCCCGGCGTATCCCCGATACCACTCCGGATGACGCGTCCGCGCCTTCTTCATCGCCTCCTTGACCTCGGGGATCGCCTGCTTCAACAGCCCCCCGGCATCAAGGAGTTCGTCCGCCCTCTCCAACAACTCGGGCCGAGTCACCCGTACGCCCCGCTCCATGGCGGAGATCGCGTCGGGCCCGTACCCCACCGTCTGCCCGAACTCCTTCTGCGTCAGTCCCGCCCGCTCACGCAAGAGCTTCAGCATCTTGCCGAGTGCCGTGAACAAGCCCGTCGTTCCCTCGGCCTCCGCCGGAGTCTCCGGCCTCCGGTCGGTCTCTTCCGTCACGCACGCCACCGCCTTCACACGCTCACCGTCACGGCCGACAACCCGCACACCCCGCGCACCGCACCCGTACGGCTACGCAGCGTCGCCGGGTTGCTCCTGGTCAGCGTAGGACGAGCCGACCACGCTCTGTGATGTGAACTCTCGAATCTCCACCCCCACCGACGAACTGATCCAGCGCCTCAGCTCCACCCCGCGCGGCGCCCGCCTGGCCCGTCGCCTCACCGCACACCAACTCGCCGCGTGGGGATACCCGCACGACAGCGACGCGAACGACACCGCACAGCACGTCGTGGCCGAACTCGCCGCCAACGCGGTCACCCACGGCCGCGTACCGGGACGCGACTTCGAACTCCGCCTGCTGCTCCTCCCGGAGGGCACCCTGCGTATCGAGGTGAGTGACACGCGCGGTGACCGGCAGCTGCGGTTCGGCGCGGGAGAGGTGGACGGTGAGGGAGGGCGGGGTCTGGTCATCGTGGCCCTGCTCGCCCCTGTCTGGGGCGTCGCGGACCGCCTGGTCGGCAAGACGGTATGGGCCGAACTTCCTTTGAAGGCTTAACATTTACCCGGGGTAACCCGCACCTCGCCCACCTCAAACACCCACAAACCCAACACTTCGGCCCCGTACGATCCTGGTCACCCCTGCCTCGCCTGAACCCCCCATGGCCCGGGGCCGTATGAGGCTTCTGAGGCTTGGCGCCCTCACCCCGCCTCACGCCCCCTGGTCCCGGCAGACAAGGAGCCGCCCCCGTGTCCAGCCCGTACCACTCCGACCCATCCGTCCCCTCCCTCGTGGAGCCCGAGATCAGGCGGCTGGACGGAGTCGTGCGAGAGGTGTCCGTGCCACCTTTCGTCGGCCAGGTCACCCACGGCTCGCTCGCGGACATCCCGTTCGACAACGCGACCGTGGCCCCGAACGAGGCGGTCCTCAGCAGGAAGAACGCCGACGGCGACTGGGAGGACGTGACCGCCACCGAGTTCGCCGCGCAGGTGCTGGCCGTCGCGAAGGGGCTGATCGCCGAGGGCCTGGCCCCCGGTGACCGCATCGCGATCATGGCGCGGACGACGTACGAGTGGACGCTGCTGGACTTCGCGGCCTGGGCGGCGGGTCTGGTCACCGTCCCCGTCTATCCCACCTCCTCCGTCTTCCAGGTCCGCTGGATACTCCAGGACTCGGGGGCCGTCGCCCTCGCCACGGAGACGGTGGCGCAGGCGTCCGCGCTCGGCCCGGAACGCGACCGGATTCCCGACCTGCGGCACATGTGGGTCTTCGAGAAGGGGCACGTGGAGCGGCTGGCCGAGCTGGGCCAGGACATCCCGGACTCGGAAGTGGCGGTACGCCGTGGGGTGTTGGGCCCCGACACGCTCGCCACCCTCATCTACACCTCGGGCACGACCGGCCGCCCCAAGGGCTGCGCGCTCACCCACGGCAACTTCTTCGCCGAGATCGACAACGCGATCGAACTGCTCTACCCGATCTTCAAGGCGAAGACCAAGGACGCCGCGTCGATGCTTCTCTTCCTCCCCCTCTCGCATGTCTTCGGGCGGATGGTCGCGGTCGCCTGTCTGCGGGCGCGGGTGCGACTCGGTCACGCGCCGAGCCTGCGTACCGAGGATCTGCTCGCGGACCTGGCGAGCTTCAGGCCCACCTTCCTGCTGGCCATCCCGTACGTCCTGGAGAAGGTGTTCAACACCGGCCGGGCGACCGCCGAGAAGATGGGCCGCGGGTCCTCCTTCGACCGCGCGGCGCGCATCGCGTGCAGTTACGGCGAGGCGGTCGAGGCCCAGCAGCACGGCACCGGCTCCGGGCCCTCGCGCTCCCTGCGCGCCGCCCGCGCCCTCTACGACCCGCTGGTCTACCGCCGTATCCGCAACGCGTTGGGCGGCAAGGTCCGGTACGCGATCTGCGGCGGCTCCCCGCTCGGCCGCCGCCTCGCCGCGTTCTACGCGGGCGCCGGCATCGAGATCTACGAGGGCTACGGCCTGACGGAGGCGACCGGCGCCGCGACGGTGACGCCCCCGCTCAAACCCCGGCTGGGAACGGTGGGCTGGCCGATCCCCGGCACCCGGGTACGGATAGCGGGCGACGGCGAGATCCTGCTGGGCGGCGAGCAGATCTTCCGCGGCTACTGGGACCCGCACGCGGGCGGTGTCGTCGACGCGGCCCCCGACGGCTGGTTCGCGACCGGTGACATCGGCGAACTGGACGACGGCGGCTACCTCACCATCACCGGCCGCAAGAAGGAGATCCTGATCACCGCGGGCGGCAAGAGCGTGGCCCCCGCGCCCCTGGAGAACTGGCTCCGCTCGCACCCCCTGATCGCCCAGTGCATCGTCCTCGGCGACCGCCGCCCGTACGTCACCGCCCTCGTCACCCTCGACCAGGACGGCATCAACCACTGGCGCCAGATGATCGGCAAACACCCCGTACCCCCGGAACTCCTCATGGACGACCCGGAGCTGAACGAGATCATCCAGCGCGCGATCGACGAGGCCAACAAACTCGTCTCCCGCCCCGAGTCCATCCGCCGCTTCGCCGTCCTCCCGGTGGACTTCACGGAACTGGCGGGCCATGTGACCCCCACCATGAAGCTCAAGAGGGCGGCGATCGAACGGGACTTCAGCGAGGAGATCGAGGAGCTGTACGTGCGGTAGGGCATAGGACGCCCCCCCCGCACAAAGGCAGGAGCCCCGCGACCGGCTGGCGCGGGGCTCCTTGGGTACTGCTATTCGTTCCGGATCAAAGCATTGGGCTCATGGAGCCGAAGGCTTAGATCGGGGTGACGTTCTCCGCCTGCGGGCCCTTCGGACCCTGCGTGACGTCGAAGGAAACCGACTGGTTCTCTTCGAGAGAGCGGAAACCGCTCGCGTTGATCGCGGAGTAGTGGACGAAGACGTCCGGGCCGCCGCCTTCCTGGGCGATGAAACCAAAGCCCTTTTCGGCGTTGAACCACTTCACGGTTCCGGTAGCCATAAGCCCTCCTTGGGCCCAAAGGGTTGCCCTGCTCCAGAACCTGCGATTGTGTAAACAACTGCATACGTCTGAAAACGACGAGAGCCCGCGGTCACATGCTCCGCAGGCTCTGTACTGCAAGGGAAACCAAACTGCAACTTGCGGCGAGCCTAGCACGCAGGCAGCCGAAAGCAATAGGGGGAAAGATCACGTCACCCGGATGTTTGACCCGCAAGGCGGATGGGTTGACGTGGTGGTGTCGACTGGCTGTCGCAAGGGTTGACACAAGAGGGCGGAAGGGTTTCAGAAACCACACGGGCACCCTGGAGACTGCACCGTACCTCATGGGGTCTAGCCTCGCGATGTGGACAATTACCGCACCCGGCCGCGCGTCGGCCACATCCAGTTCCTGAACTGCCTGCCCCTCTACTGGGGGCTCGCGAGAACGGGCACGCTCCTCGACTTCGAGCTCACCAAGGACACCCCGGAGAAGCTCAGCGAGAAGCTGGTACAGGGCGACCTCGACATCGGGCCCATCACGCTCGTCGAGTTCCTCAAGCACGCCGACGAGCTGGTCGCCTTCCCGGACATCGCGGTCGGCTGCGACGGCCCGGTGATGTCCTGCGTGATCGTCTCGCAGGTCCCGCTAGACCAGCTGGACGGCGCCCGTGTCGCGCTCGGCTCCACCTCTCGTACGTCTGTCCGACTCGCGCAGCTGCTGCTCGCCGAGAGCGTGGGCGTCCAGCCGTCGTACTACACGTGCCCGCCCGACCTCAGCCTGATGATGCAGGAGGCCGACGCCGCCGTACTCATCGGTGACGCGGCGTTGCGCGCCAACCTCCTCGACGCCCCGAAGTTCGGCCTGGAGGTGCACGACCTCGGCACACTGTGGAAGCAGTGGACGGGCCTGCCGTTCGTCTTCGCCGTGTGGGCGGCCCGGCGCGACTACCTGGAGCGCGAGCCGGTCGTCACCCGCAAGGTGCACGAGGCCTTCCTCGCCTCCCGGGACCTCTCCCTCGACGAGGTCTCCAAGGTCGCCGAGCAGGCGGCCCGCTGGGAGGCCTTCGACGAGCAGGTCCTGGAGCGGTACTTCACCACGCTCGACTTCCGCTTCGGCGGCCCGCAGCTGGCGGCCGTACGGGAGTTCGCCCGGCGGGTCGGTTCGACCACCGGTTTCCCGACAGATGTGAAGGTCGAGCTGCTGACGCCCTGAGACGACGAGAGTCCTGAGACGACGAGACTCCTGGGGCTCGGGCGCGCGTACGGAACTACCCTGCTGGGCAGTGCGTCCACTGCGTACGGGGGAGGTGTGAGCGTCATGCAGCCGCTCGGAGTCGACGAACCCACGGTCGTGGGGCCCTACCGGCTGCTCGGCCGGCTGGGTTCCGGCGGCATGGGGCGGGTGTACCTGGGCCGCAGCGCGGGCGGCCGTACGGTCGCGGTCAAGATCGTGCACCCGCACTTCGCGCTCGACGAGGAGTTCCGCGCCCGCTTCCGCCGTGAGGTCGAGGCGGCGCGGCGGGTGGGCGGCGCCTGGACGGCCCCGGTCCTGGACGCGGACCCGGAGGCGTCGGTGCCCTGGGCCGCGACCGGGTACGCGGCCGGTCCCTCGCTCGCCGCCGCCGTCGCGGACGCCGACGGTCCGCTTCCGGCGCATTCGGTACGGGTGCTGGGCGCGGGCCTGGCCGAGGCGCTCACGGCGGTCCATGCGCTGGGCCTGGTCCACCGGGACGTGAAGCCCTCCAACGTCCTGCTGACCCTCGACGGCCCCCTGCTCATCGACTTCGGCATCGCCCGGGCCACCGACGGCACGGCCTCCCTCACCTCGACGGGCGTCTCCGTCGGTTCCCCCGGATACATGTCGCCCGAGCAGATCCTCGGCAAGGGGGTCACGGGCGCGGCGGACGTCTTCTCCCTGGGCGCGGTGCTGGTGTACGCGGCGACGGGCGAGTCCCCGTTCCCCGGCGACTCCTCGGCCGCCCTCCTCTACAAGGTGGTGCACGAGGAACCCCGGCTCGGCTCCCTGGAGGGGGAGCTGCGGGAACTGGTGGCGGCCTGCCTGGCCAAGGACCCGTCCGGGCGGCCGACCCCGGGCGAGGTGGCCGCGCGCCTCGCGCCCGAGGGGGCGGCCCGGCTGGTGACGGCGGGCTGGCTGCCGGGTCCGCTGGTGGAGCAGGTCAGCCGCAGCGCGGTGCAGTTACTGAACCTGGAGGCGACGGACGCGACGCCGTCCGGGCCCGTGGGGTTCAGCAGCCCTTCGGTGGGCGCGGACGCCGACGTCGAGGCGCCGGTGAATCGCGGGGCGTTCGGGCCGCCGCCCGCGATGCCGACGTCCGCGATGCCGCCGCCCGAGATGCCGACGTACGTACCGCCGCCGTACGTAGCGCCGACGTATGGACCGCCGACGTATGTACCGGGGCAGCGCGAGGTACAGGACACCGTCGCGCCGCCCGCCGACCCACCGGGCAAACTCTCCGTCAGCCTGGCCGCGACCTCGGCCCCCACCGCGAACGGCCGTGGTCGCAGACTGAGTTGCACGGTCGCGCTGGCGGTCGCGGGCGCGCTGGCGGCGGTGACGGTGGGCTCGGTGTTCCTGTTCCGTCTGCTGCCGGGCGGCGGTGACGACGACACGGCTTCCAGCGGCTCCGGCTCCGCGGCGAGCCCTCCGGCGGCGAGCCGTCCGACGGCGACGCCGAGCGCGTCCGAGTCGGCCGAGCCGCCGCTCGGTTCCGTGCCCGCGCACTACCTCGGCACCTGGGAGGGCGACGCCTTCGCACTGAGCGGGAAGCTTCCCGCGGGCACGTTCCGCGTCACGCTCCACCAGGCCGCCGTGGGCAAGGAGGTGGGCACGTTCCGGTCGACCGACCTGATCGGCGGCGTCTGCGACGACGTACTCGTCCTGAAGAAGGCCACGGAGAACCAGCTCACCGCGACGAGCATCGCCAAGACGTCCAACCCCAGCACATGTACGACGGGCAGCCACGAGGTGCGGCTGACGCCCGCCGGGGGCGACCTCAAGTACGAGACGGACAACCCGGACGCGGGGAATCCGGTGGCGCGCATGTCGAAGGTCGAGTAGCCGAGGGCAGCAGCCGGACGATCCAAGGGAGTTGGGCAGCTACCGGTTGCTTCGGAGACTCGGTGCTGCTGGCCGCCGACGGGCCGCGCGTCATCGACTTCGGTATCGCCCGCGCGGTGGACGGAAACCGTATGACGCAGACGGGAGTTGTCGTCGTCGGTGAACAACAAGGACCCCGGCGAGCCCTGGCGGATGGCTCTCGGCGGCAACCGCCTTCTGGTGACCCATGATTACGAGATCCATGCCCTGCCCGCGGTGTGACGCCGCTGCGTAGGGTGGGCCCGTGGACCTCGATCTCTGGTCGATCCGGCCTCTCTGGCTGACCGCCGTCGCCGCGCTCTGGGGTGCGGCGACGGGGCTGCTGGTGCCGCGCGCCGCGTACCGGTTCGCGGTGCGGCCGGACGAGGCATGGCGCGACCGGTGTCCGCGGGGGCACGCGATCACGGGCGCGGCGGGCGGCTGGCTGGGCCTCGCCCGCTGCGCCACCTGCGCCTACTCCGTTCGTACGGCCCTGTCGGCATCCGGCGATACGTCGTTGCCGGCGCCCGGCGACGCGGGGCGCGAGACCTCTGACGACGCCCGGCCCCCGTATGGCTATGACTACGGCTACGGGTACGGGTACGGCCACGGGTACCGCTACGGCCCCGGCGCACTCCTCACCGCCCTCACCACCGCGCTGGTCTGTGCCGGCCTCGCTCTTGCCACCGGTGCCCGTCCCGAGCTGGCCGTCTGGCTGCTGCTCGCGCCCCTAGGCGTCCTGCTCGCGGCCGTGGACTTCCGCGTACAGCGATTGCCGGACGTGCTGACCCTGCCGCTCGCGGGCCTGGCGCTCGCGCTGCTGGGTGCGGTGGCCGTGGTACCCGAGCATGCGGGGGAGTGGTCGACGGCGCTGTTCGGATCGCTCGCGCTCGGCGGCGCGTACTTCCTCCTCTTTCTCATCAATCCGCACGGGATGGGCTTCGGGGATGTGAAGCTCGCGCTGGGGCTCGGGGCGGTGCTCGGCTGGTACGGGTGGGGGACGGTGGTGCTCGGCACCTTCGCCGGGTTCCTGTTCGGTGGTCTGTACGGCCTGGGGCTCGTCCTCGCGCGGCGCGCCGGGCGGAAGACGTCCATCCCCTTCGGACCGTTCCTGATCGCGGGGGCGTACGTCGGGCTCCTGATCGGGGCGTACGCGGCCTGACGTCGGGCTCCGGGCGGGGCTGGCGTAGGCTGGCCAGGTCCGCCCACCCGTCTCCCACCACCACCCTTGTTTCGAAGCGCTTCGCGCCTGTTTGATTCCTTACGAAAGGGACGCTCCCGGTGACCGAGAAGGCCGACCTCACGTCTTTTGATGTCACAGCCGTCCTCGACCGTGCGGCCGCGGGCGGGCGGATCACCCCCGAAGAGGCGCTCGTCCTCTACCGCGACGCCCCGCTGCACGCGCTGGGCGCGGCCGCCGACACGGTACGCCGCCGCCGGTACGCGGGCACCGAGCACATCGCCACGTACATCATCGAGCGCAACATCAACTACACGAACGTGTGTGTCACGGCGTGCAAGTTCTGCGCCTTCTACGCGGCTCCCAAGGACACCGCCAAGGGCTGGACCCGCGACCTCGACGACATCCTGCGCCGCTGCGCGGAGACCGTCGAGCTCGGCGGTACGCAGATCATGTTCCAGGGCGGACACCACCCGGACTACGGCGTCGAGTACTACGAGAAGCACTTCGCCGCGATCAAGGCCGCGTACCCGCAGCTGGTCATCCACTCCCTCGGCGCGTCCGAGGTCGAGCACATGGCCCGTATCTCCAAGGTGAGCGTGGAGGAGGCCATCCAGCGCATCCACACCGCCGGCCTCGACTCCTTCGCGGGCGCGGGCGCCGAACTGCTTCCCGAGCGGCCGCGCAAGGCGATCGCCCCGCTGAAGGAGTCCGGCGAGCGCTGGCTGGAGATCATGGAGACCGCGCACGGGCTGGGCGTCGAGTCGACGTCCACCATGCTCATGGGCACCGGCGAGACCAACGCCGAGCGCATCGAGCACCTGCGGATGATCCGTGACGTGCAGGACCGTACGGGCGGTTTCCGCGCGTTCATCCCGTACACCTACCAGCCCGAGAACAACCACCTGAAGGGCCGCACGCAGGCCACGCTCTTCGAGTACCTGCGGATGATCGCGATCGCGCGCCTCTTCCTCGACAACGTCGCCCACATCCAGGGCTCCTGGCTGACCACCGGCAAGGAGGTCGGCCAGCTGTCCCTGCACTATGGCGCGGACGACCTCGGCTCGATCATGCTGGAGGAGAACGTCGTCTCCTCGGCGGGCGCCAAGCACCGCTCCAACCGCATGGAGATCATCGACCTGATCCGCAAGGCCGGCCGCGTGCCCGCCCAGCGGACCACGACGTACGAGCACATCGTCGTCCACGACGACCCGGCGAACGACCCGGTCGACGAGCGGGTCATGTCCCACATCTCGTCCACCGCGATCGAGGGCGGCACGGCGCATCCCGAGCTGAAGCTGCTCGCCTCCAACTAGCGCCGCCGTGCTGACGATTCACACCGCCGACGAGCTGCGGTCCAGCTGGGACGCGGAGCCGGTGAAGGACGGCGCGGTGGCGGTGGAGGGCACCCGGGTCGCGGGCATCGGACCACTGGACGCGCTGCTGGAGCGTTTCCCGGGGGCGCGGGTGCGCAGGTGGCCCGGGGTCCTCGGGCCCGCACTTGTCCACGAGGGCCCACTGCCCGAGGCGCCGTCCCCACGGGAACGCGTTCACGCGGTGCTGAAGTCGGGCGCGGTGGCGGTTCTTGAGGGGCATGTCGACACGCCGGAACTCCGAGCCGCGGCCCAGCGAAACGACGTCGTCGTCCTGCCCCGCACCCGGCCCACGGCGATCGTGGACCAGGGCCGGGCCGACTTGGCGGTCTTCGACGCGGACGGAGCGTGCATCGCGACGGTGTGCGCGGGCCGCTTGGTGCACAGACGCCGCTGAGTTCTGGAGCCACTCCGGCCCGTGGATCAGGAGTCGGCCCGTGGATCAGGAGTGCCCGCTCACCCGGCGAACGCCTCCGCGAACGCCCCAGAACTCTGTGTCACCCCACTGCAATTGGTGGCCGCATTGTCCGAGGAAGCGTTATCGCTCGAACACTGCTGGTCCCGGAACGTCGACCACATCGACACCCAGGCGATCTTCTTCGACTCGGCAAACGCCCGCACCTGCGCCGCGTCCGAGAGGCTGAACGTCTCATTGGCCACGTCGTTGTCCCCGATCATCGAGGTCAACGCGAGTCCCTGCCAGGCCCCCGCGCTGGACAGCCCGAACACCTTCTGCAATTGATCATGGGATGCCTTGGCGGACGTCTCGGCATAGTCGCCCATGTCCCCGGCGTACGAAGTCCCGTAATTCATGGTCATGATGTTGACGGTGGAGACCGTCACGGAGTTGTCGTTAGCGGACTCCAGCAGCGCGAGGCTGTCGGAGTCCAGCCCGGACGGCATGACCGGCAGCGTGAAGGACACCTTCAGGTCACCGCGCTCCTTCTGGAGCAGCGCGATCGCCTTGGAGCGCAGCGCGACCGACGCGGAGTCGGTCAGCGCGTCCCCCTCGATGTCGAAGTCGGCCTGCGTCGACCCGGCGGCGTCGAGCGCCGCCCCGTAGGCCGCCGCGAGCGCGCTCGCGCTGTCGCAGACCTCCGCCAGCTCCTTGCCGGACGCCCCGCCGAAGGAGACGCGCACGCTCGCGCCGGACTCCTTCAGCGCGGAGATCCGGGACTTCACGGCGGCCTTGCCGATGGCGTCCGTCCCGTTCCACTTGGCCGTGCAGTTGGTGCCGTCGGAGATCACGAAGGCCAGGTTGTACGTGGCCGGAGATCCCTTCGAGTCCATGGCGGAGGCTTCCGTGGCGCTCACGTAGGGCGCGTACGAGGTGCTGGACGAGGTGCTGGACGAGGCCTCGGCCTCGGAGGTCTCGGGGGGCGCCGCACTCGTCCGCGGGGCCTCGGAGGTCTGCGTGGGCGCCGCATCCGAGGCGCCCGCACCGCCGGAAGAGCACCCCGCCGCTGCCAGAGCAAACAGGCAGGTGAGCCCGGCGGCCGGCCTCATAAAACCCGTCATTACGCATGCACCCGCTCTCGTGATTTCTGTCTCAGGACCGAAACAAATTGCGATTCGGGAGTTCCAAGGTGGCACATCCGAAGGGGATTCCTGAATACAGGAATTGCATAGGTGACCCATGGATAGGGGCGCTCGAATCGGATAAGTCGGGTCATGAAGCGGGGCATAAGGTCAATATATATCGACCCTGGGCTGCGCGGATGTTCAAGGATTCTCTCAGGAAATGGACAGCTTGGGCCAAGTTTCATGGGCGCCTCACATGAGAACCAGAGAATTGGCCACACAAAGGCGCCCTAATATCCGGGGAATGCAATCCGAGTCAGCCATCGAAAACAGCGCCCAAGTGCGCGGCCGTCGCCGCAAACGCGGCAACGGGTCCGGAGAGGGGCCCGTGTTCGTTGACAGCTCTGGGCGCAGAGCCCGTCTGCTGCGCAGAATCGGCATGCTCGTCGGAGCCGTCTGCCTCGGCTACGCGGTCGTACTCGTGATGGCCTTCATGGGCGTGGGCACCTCGCTCAGCCCGTCCTCACTGTTGCCGTTCGGCGGCGGCCAGGCCGGCTCCGCGCCCGGCGGCGGCTTCCAGCGGCAGGGCGGCGTGGCCCCCACCGGCAAGCCCACCGGCACCCCGCCGTCGGGCCTGTCCACCGGCGCGGCCCCCTCCTCGGCCTCTTCCTCGGCCCCGGCCTCGTCCGCCTCCACCGGCGCCAACTGACCGGAACGGACCCACCTCCATGACTTCGACGACGCCCTCGCGCGGCCGCCGACGTGCCCCCTCCAAGATGGAGCGGGCCGCAGGCAAGGCCGCGGCGCTGCAGAGACCGCGTGTGATCCTCGCCCTGCTGCTCCTGTTGGGGCTCACCAGCGTGATGCTGCTCGACGGCTATCTGCGTTCCGAGATCGGCAACGACGCGCGGGTGCGCGACGGCGCGGCCTACGACAAGGTGCCGCAGAAGATCCTCGACGGCGGTCCGCTCCTGACGTTCAACAGCGGCAACGCGAAGACCCAGTCCATCCCGAAGAAGACCATCGCGCTCACCTTCGACGACGGTCCGACCCCGACCTGGACCCCGCAGATCCTCAAGGTCCTCGAGGACAACGACATCGAGGCCACGTTCTTCATGGTCGGCTCGATGGTCTCCCGCTACCCGGGCGTCGTGAAGGACCTGGTGAACCAGGGCAACGAGGTCGGCATCCACACCTTCACCCACGTCGACCTCTCCTATCAGAGCTCGGCGCGGCTCAAGCGCGAGCTGGCCCAGACGCAGCTGGCGCTCGCGGGCGCGGCGGGCATCACGACCACGTTGTTCCGGGCCCCGTACTCGTCGGAGATCAACGCCGTCGACAACTACAGCTGGCCCGTCTACAAGGAGGTCGGCGGCCTCGGCTACGCCAGCGTCTTCGTCGACACCGACAGCGACGACTGGAAGAAGCCGGGCGTCTCGAAGATCGTCCAGTGGGCCACGCCGAAGAACAACAAGGGCGCCGTCGTCCTCATGCACGACGCGGGCGGCGACCGCTCGCAGACCGTCACGGCGCTCGACAAGTACATCAAGCAGATGAAGGCGAAGGGGTACTCCTTCACCACCGTCAGCGGCGCGATGGCGAAGCTGAACGGGGCGCCGAACGGCGCCGGTCGGACGGCCGCCACCGGTTCCGGAGGGGCCGTCGAGGCCGGCGTCGGACAGACCGGTGCGCAGACCGGTATGGAGACCGGTACGCAGAGCGGTGCGCAGACCGGTGCGGTGGGCGGGCAGCCGGGCGGCACGCAGTCCGCGCCCGGTTCGAGCTCCGCCGGCAATTCGAGCTCCGCCGGCAAGGTGAACGTCGAGCAGTCCGGCCAGCAGAAGGCCACCGGCGCCACCCTCTACGAGGGCAAGGCCCTTATTTACGCGGTCGCGGTCGCCGAATGGGTCCTGCCGCTGCTGTCCTGGCTGCTGCTCGTCGTCGGCGTCTCCGTCATGGGCCGCTTCGGGATGATGCTGCTCCTCGCCCGCCGCCACTACAGACAGCGCAACAAGAAGCGCGGCAAGGGCGGCAAGTTCAGCTGGGGAACGACGGTCACCAGGCCGGTGACCGTGATCGTGCCCGCGTACAACGAGAAGGAGTGCATCGCCAACACGCTCCACTCGCTGGCGAAGAGCACCCACCCGATCGAGATCATCGTCGTCGACGACGGCTCCACGGACGGCACCAAGGAGATCGCCGAGTCGCTGGGCCTTCCCAATGTCCGGGTCATCCGCCAGGAGAACGCGGGCAAGCCGGCCGCCCTCAACAACGGCGTCCGCAACGCCAGTTACGACATCGTCGTGATGATGGACGGCGACACCGTCTTCGAACCGGATGCGGTGCACCAGCTCGTGCAGCCCTTCGCGGACCTGGAGATCGGCGCGGTCGCGGGCAACGCCAAGGTCGGCAACCGCGACACCGTCATCGGGGCCTGGCAGCACATCGAGTACGTGATGGGCTTCAACCTCGACCGCCGCATGTACGACCTGCTGCGCTGCATGCCCACCATCCCGGGCGCGATCGGCGCGTTCCGCCGCGATGCGGTGCTCGGGGTCGGCGGGATGAGCGAGGACACGCTCGCCGAGGACACCGACATCACCATCGCCATGCACCGCGCGGGCTGGCGGGTCGTCTACCAGGAGCACGCCAAGGCCTGGACGGAGGCGCCGGGTTCGCTGAAGCAGCTGTGGTCGCAGCGCTACCGCTGGTCGTACGGCACCATGCAGGCGCTGTGGAAGCACCGCAAGTCGCTGACGGACAAGGGCCCGTCGGGCCGCTTCGGGCGCATAGGCATGCCGCTTGTCGTGATCTTCCAGATCATCACCCCGGTCCTCGCGCCGCTCATCGACGTGTTCACCATCTACTCGATGATCTTCGTGGACTTCTGGGCCTCACTGCTGGCCTGGCTGGCGGTGCTGGTCGTCCAACTCGTCTGCGCCGCGTACGCGTTCCGCCTCGACCGTGAGAAGTACCGCTACCTCGCGATGCTGCCGCTGCAGCAGCTCGCCTACCGTCAGATGATGTACCTCGTCCTGATCCACTCCTCCGTCACGGCCCTGACCGGCGGTCGCCTCCGCTGGCAGAAGCTCAAGCGCACGGGTGAGGTCGGGACCCCGGCAGGAGTGAGCTGACATGAGCTGGGGCTCGGAACAACAGGGGTACCAGGGGTACCAGGGGTACCAGGGGTACCCAGGGCAGCAGGGATACGAGTACGGGCAGGGCTGCGGGCACCCCGTACAGCCCGTCCCGTACGAGCAGCCGTGGCAGTACACATCCGAAGAACCGCAAGCCGCGTCGAGCACCATTCAGATGGACCCGGTTCCGGCTGGGCCCCCGCCTCCCACCCCTCCGTCCGAGCCCGAACCGAAATCGGAACCGGAACCGGAACCGAAATCGGAACCGGGACCGGGACCGGGACCGGAGTCCAAGCGCGAGCCCAAGCCGAAAGCCGGCGGACGCGACCGTTACTTCGACGCGCTGCGTGCCTTCGCGCTGGTCCGCGTCGTGGCGTACCACACCTTCGGCTGGGCCTGGGCCGGCATGGTCTTCCCGTCGATGGGCGTGATGTTCGCGCTCGCCGGCTCGCTGATGGCCAAGTCCCTTGAGCGCCCCGCGTTCAAGGTGGTCAAGAGCCGGATGCGGCGACTGCTGCCGCCCTTCTGGTTCTGGGGCTTCTTCGTCGTCCTGGCGATGCTGATCCACGACTGGATGCCGGGCTGGCAGATCGTCTTCTGGATCGTGCCGGTCGGTGACCCGCCGGGCAACCAGTGGGGCATCCAGGCCTGGGAGATCCTCTGGTACCTGCGGACGTACCTCTGGTTCGTCCTGATGTCCCCACTGCTCCTGAAGGTCTTCCGCAAGGCCCCCCTTCCGGTCCTGTTCCTCTCCCTCCTTCCGATCCTGGTCTTCCAGTACGCCTGGCAGCCGCCGTACAACCGCTTCGGCAGCGGCCTGACGGACTTCGCGACCTTCCTGTTCTGCTGGCTGGTCGGCTTCGCGCACCGCGAGGGCGTGCTCCAGCGGCTGAAGCCGGCCCTGGTGATCCTGGCGTCGCTGGCCCTGCTGGCGTACGGCGGCTGGTACGCCTTCGCGCACCAGGCCGAGTTCGGTACGTACGACCTGGACGAGGTCCCGGTCGCGCAGACCTTCTGGTCGGCCGGGTTCGTGACGCTCCTGATGTACTTCAAGGCGTACTACAACGTCGACTTCGCCTGGCTCGCCCGCTTCAAACGGCTCGACCGGATCGTGACGATCTTCAACGGGCGGGCGGTGACGATCTATCTCTGGCACGAGATCGCGCTGGTGCTCGCCGTCCCGCTGACCGACCAGTTCTGGAAGGTGCCCGCCTTCGAGAAGTGGCTGCCGCTGGAGAGCCAGTGGTTCATGTTCGGCGTCGGCTGGGTGCTGATCTGGATCGCGATCCCCCTGGTCGGCTGGGTCGAGGACGTGGCCGCCAAGAAGAAGCCGAAGCTGCTGCCCTGACAGGGGTCCGCAGGCGTTGCCTGAGACCGGCGTACGGGCCGGGCGCTGGAGAGTCGCCCGGCTCGTACTGCCACAATGGGACCGTGACCCGCGCATCCCTGGACAAGCAGCCGCACGAAGTCGCCTCGATGTTCGACGACGTGGCGGAACGGTACGACCTGACGAACGACCTGCTGTCGCTCGGCCAGGACCGGGTGTGGCGCAGAGAGGTCGCGAAGGCGGTCGACGCGCGCCCCGCGCAGAAGATCCTGGACCTGGCGGCCGGTACGGCCACCTCCTCGCTCCCCTTCGTGCGCACAGGCGCCTACGTCGTCCCCTGCGACTTCTCACTGGGCATGCTCCGGGTCGGCAAGAAGAACCACCCCTGGCTGCCGCTGACCGCGGGCGACGCGACGAGGCTGCCCTTCAAGGACGACACCTTCGACGCGGTGACGATCTCCTTCGGGCTGCGCAACGTCCAGGACACCGACACCGCGCTGAGCGAGCTGTACCGGGTGACCAAGCCGGGCGGCCGGGTCGTGATCTGCGAGTTCTCGCACCCCACCTGGGCGCCGTTCCGCACGGTCTACACCGAGTACCTGATGCGCGCGCTGCCGCCGGTCGCCCGTGCGGTGTCCTCCAACCCCGAGGCGTACGTCTATCTCGCCGAGTCCATCCGCACCTGGCCCGACCAGCCCGCGCTGGCCGAACGGCTGCGCAAGGCCGGCTGGTCGAAGGTGGCATGGCGAAACCTGACGGGCGGCGTGGTGGCCCTGCACCGAGGCTTCAAAACCGCCTAGCGGACCACCTGAACCTGAGCCCCGGTCTCACGGGAGCCCCGTCTCACCCGACCACCTGGCGCACCCGACCACCTGGCGCACCCGACCACCTGGCGCACCCGAGCTCCTGGCCGACCGGGTCGCCTGTCCCACCTGAGCGTCTCTGATTGGCTTAGTGATCCCAAGTGCTGCCGGGTGCAAGCCCATCGCCTTCGTGCCCTGGTGCTGACGGCAGGAGCCGTCAGCCCGCGTGGCACGTCCCTCCGGATGCTCGTCGGCCCAGCCCGCACAGCTATGGGGCCGAGGAGGGTGCCCTACGTCGCCTGAGCGCCGGGCCTGCGCGTGACAGCCTGGCACAGGCCCGTTACGGATCGCTCATCCGACCGGAGAGCCTCCGTCTCACCTGAGCCTCCGTTTCACCTGGGCCTCCGTCTCACCTGAGCACCTCGAACGGGTCCCCCGGCTCGTCGAGCTCACGGCGCATTCCGCCCGACGGCGGCCGTGGCAGCCGCGGCTCCCGCACCCCCGCACCGCCCTCCGCGTCACCGAGGTCGAACCAGACGGTGACCACGGCCCCGCGCGGCACCTCGGCCCCGGGCGGCGGAAATTGGCGTACGACGTAGTCGACGACCGTGAGATGGAAGTCGGGCCGATCGGGCGCCACGAGCAGCACGCCTTGCGCCTCGGCCGTCTCGCGTGCGTCCACGGCCATCAGGCCGATGAGCCGCGGCACGCGCACTTCGGGTGTCTCGGGTGTTATGCGCACAGACGTCACCCCCAGCGGTACCGGAAGGGTAAGCCTGGGCCGGGCCCTTCCGGAAGGCGTCAGGGAGCTCGCCCGCAGGGGTGAGGCCCGTCAGAGGGCGAGCCGGTAGCAGTGCGAGGGTTCGTCCAGCGTCGGGTGGGTGAAGACCTCGGCCAGTTTCATGCCGACGCGGCGGGTTACGGCGACGGACCGCTCGTTGCCGGGCCTGACCATGGCGACGACCCGGGAGACACCCGCCGCGCGGACCCGCTCCAGGGTGGTGAAAGCGGCGGCGGTGACATACCCCTTGCCCCAATGTGCCCGCCCGAGCCGCCAGCCGATCTCGATCTCGCCCCTGGGTCCCCACTCGCGTGGCCACGGCTGCGCGCCGGTGAAGCCCAGCACCTCGCCCTGCGAGTCGACCATGGTCCACAGGCAGAACCCGAGTTCTGCGTCGTGCCGGCGCTGCCGTGCGGTGAGTTCCTCATAGGCGGACAACTCGGCCGCCTTGCCGCCGTGGAACTCCATGACCTCCGGGTCGGCGAAGATCCGGTGCCAGGCGAAGGCGTCCTCGTCGGTGGGGACACGAAGGCGTACGTCGGGGAGAGCTCGGTTCACGGGGCAGCCCTTCAGCCGGGTGATCAGTACCGCTGCATAGACTGCCCATGTCCAGTGCCCGTCAGCACGCAGATTTCGAGTCTTGGGGAGACCCCGCCGTGACCGAGCCCCAACCCCTCTCCGAAAACACCGCAGATGTGATTGTCGTCGGGGCGGGACCAGCCGGTTCCACGACCGCGTACTACCTGGCGAAGGCCGGACTCGACGTCCTGCTCCTGGAGAAGACCGCGTTCCCGAGGGAGAAGGTCTGCGGTGACGGACTGACCCCGCGCGCCACCAAGCAGCTCGTCTCCATGGGCATCGACATCTCCGAGGAGGCCGGCTGGCTGCGCAACAAGGGCCTGCGCATCATCGGCGGCGGCGTCCGCCTCCAGCTGGACTGGCCGGATCTCGCCTCCTACCCCGACTACGGTCTCGTCCGTAAGCGGGACGATTTCGACGAGCAGTTGGCACGGCAGGCGCAGAAGGCGGGCGCGCGGCTGTACGAGCGCTGCAACGTCGGTGCCCCGATCATCGACGACCGCACGGGCCGTATCACGGGCGTGCACGCCAAGCTGGGCGACGCGGGGGAGAAGCGGGAGGTCACCTTCCATGCCCCGCTGGTGGTGGCGGCCGACGGCAACTCGACCCGCCTGTCCCTGGCGATGGGCCTGCACCGCCGCGAGGACCGCCCGATGGGCGTCGCGGTCCGTACGTACTTCACGTCCCCGCGCCATGACGACGACTACCTGGAGTCCTGGCTGGAACTGTGGGACCGCCGGGGCCCTGAGGACCGTCTCCTGCCCGGCTACGGCTGGATCTTCGGCATGGGCGACGGCACCTCGAACGTCGGCCTCGGCGTCCTCAACACCTCCGACTCCTTCAAGGAACTCGACTGGCGCGAGGTCCTGAAGGCCTGGTGCGCCTCGATGCCGGAGGACTGGGGCTACACGCCCGAGAACATGACCGGCCCGATCCGCGGGGCCGCCCTCCCCATGGCCTTCAACCGCCAGCCGCACTACACGAAGGGTCTGCTGCTGGTCGGCGACGCCGGCGGCCTGGTCAACCCCTTCAACGGCGAGGGCATCGCCTACGCCATGGAGTCCGGTCAGATCGCCGCGGACGTCATCGTCCAGGCCCACGCCCGCTCGACCCCCGCCCAGCGCGAACTGGCCCTCCAGCGTTACCCCCGCGTCCTCAAGGACACCTACGGCGGCTACTACACCCTCGGCCGCGCCTTCGTGAAGCTCATCGGCAACCCGAAGGTCATGAAGATCGCGACCCAGCGGGGCCTGACCCACCCGATCCTCATGAAGTTCACCCTCAAGATGCTCGCCAACCTGACCGACCCGACCGGCGGCGACGCGATGGACCGCATCATCAACGGCCTGTCCAAGGTGGCCCCGAAGGCGTGACGCCGTGACGGGCCCTGGCGGGCCACCAGGGCCGCGAACACGACGGACAGGGCCGCCGCCCTCAGGCGGCGGCCCTCAAGCCGTGTGAGTCGCGTCTGCGACTCGGGAACCCGTGCGACTCAGAGAACGCGCACCGCGCCCGTGGCCGGGTAGCCCGAAAGGTCCTGAATCAGCACACCCTTGGAGGGGTTGGCCGCGTCCAGGTACTGGCCGTTACCGATGTACACACCCACGTGGTACGCCGAACCGGCCGCACCCCAGTACAGGATGTCGCCGACCTGGATGTTGGACAGCGAGACCGGCGTACCGAACGTCGACTGGTCCTGCGAGACGCGCGGCAGATCGACACCGACCTGCTTGAACGCGGCCTGTACGAGGCCGGAGCAGTCCCACGTGTTGGGGCCCGTACCGCCCAGCACGTACGCGTCGCCGACCTGCGCCTTGAGGAAGGCTATGACGGTGGCGACACTGCCGCTGGCCGGGGCGGAGACGTTCGAGCTCGCGGAGGCGGACAGGACCGTCCGTGCGGAGGACCGCGAGACGGCCTGGGCGGCCGCGGCCTTCCGGGCGTCCTCGGCCTTCTTCTTGGCCTCCGCCTTGTTCTTGGCGTCGGCAAGGTCCGACTTGGCCTGCTTGGCGGCCTTTGCGGCGGCTGCGTCGCGCTCAGCCTGCAGCTCGTAGTTCGCCGCGGCCTGCTGCGTGGCGTCCGCGGACTGTGCGAGCTGCGTGGCCAGGTCGGCCGTCAGCGTGGGCAGTTCGAGGGTCTGCGTCACGGGTTCGGCCGCGTTCGCCGAACCGGCCGCACCGGCCACTGCCAGGGTGCTGAGAACGCCACTGGCAACTCCGGTACGCATCGCGAGCGTCGACGCGTTGCGGCGGGGCTTCCGGTGGCTGCGTATGTGAGCGGTGTGGGACATGGGTACAACCGGTATCAGGGGCTCCCTCATACCTTCAAGAAACGTGTGGTGCGCCACAGTTGTTCAATCCACGGCCGAATCCCGGGCGCGTCACTCTTTATTGACGCCGTAACGGGCATTACGGACAGAGGTGATCAAGCCTTTGATCATGGCCTTTCGGTATTACGTCCGAATTGCCCTCCGCTTACCACTGGTGGCAACCAGTGGCCAAGCCCGGCTTATCTGGCGCATAGGTAGATGTGGTGCAGGTCACAGAGTGGTCACTCCGGCGGCCGCGCCTCGCGCGTACATCCTGACGACCTCCGCTCGTGAACGCGCGCACGCACCCGCGGTCGTCCACACCCGTCCGCACACCTCCCCCGATGTGTGAATGCGCTCCTCTACCAAGCCGTCCCGTCCAGCACCAATTTGCATGCAGCGGAAGTCTCTTGATATTGAGACGCGGCCTCGGACCTGTGGTGACGAGCGGAAATGTCACGTCTGGTGATCGCATGGATGCTTCGCGTATGAAGATCACTGCTCATCCGACTTGATGATCGTTCGTCAGGTGGTGGAGATCACAAAGCTTGTGCAATACCCCGTGTCGCAGATCACAGACCGGCGGGCATAAGATGCGAGGCAGTTGGGCTTGTGACCTGCTTCACATGTACGCGATCTTCGTCGGGACGCACGGGGCTCGTGGGACGGGTGGGGCAGAAGTGCTTGCCTGACGCAACCGCCATGCAGTCAGTGCCGACTGAGAGGAGCGAGGAGCGTGAACGCGTATGCGCCGATCCTCGTACTGGGAGCCCTCGGGGCAGGCTTTGCGATCTTCTCCGTGGTCATGGCCACGCTTATCGGTCCAAAGCGATACAACCGGGCCAAGCTCGAGGCCTACGAGTGCGGTATCGAGCCGACCCCCACGCCGGCCGGCGGCGGGCGCTTCCCCATCAAGTACTACCTGACGGCGATGCTCTTCATCGTCTTCGACATCGAGATCGTCTTCCTCTACCCCTGGGCCGTCACCTTCGACGCCCTGGGTGTTTTCGGGCTCGTGGAGATGCTGCTCTTCGTGCTCACCGTCTTCGTCGCATACGCGTACGTATGGCGGCGCGGCGGCCTGGAATGGGACTGAGGGGCCTTAAGACATGGGACTCGAAGAAAAGCTGCCGAGCGGATTCCTGCTGACCACCGTCGAGCAGGCCGCGGGCTGGGTACGCAAGGCGTCCGTCTTTCCCGCCACATTCGGACTCGCCTGCTGCGCCATCGAGATGATGACGACCGGCGCGGGCCGCTACGACCTGGCGCGCTTCGGTATGGAGGTCTTCCGCGGATCACCGCGCCAGGCCGACCTCATGATCGTCGCCGGTCGAGTCAGCCAGAAGATGGCGCCGGTGCTGCGGCAGGTCTATGACCAGATGCCCAATCCCAAGTGGGTGATCTCCATGGGGGTCTGCGCCTCGTCGGGCGGCATGTTCAACAACTACGCCATTGTGCAGGGCGTCGACCATATCGTCCCGGTCGACATCTATTTGCCCGGCTGCCCGCCGCGGCCCGAGATGCTGATCGACGCGATCCTCAAGCTCCACCAGAAGATCCAGACCTCGAAGCTCGGCGTGAACGCCGAGGAGGCGGCCCGCGAGGCGGAGGAAGCGGCGCTCAAGGCGCTTCCCACCATCGAGATGAAGGGCCTGCTGCGGTGAGCGACGTGAACGGCAACGGCGCCAAGGGCGTGAGCGGCGCGGGCAACGGGGTCAACCCAGAGAAGGACCTCGGCGCCTCGAACCTCCCCGGCCGGCGAGGCGAGGGCGGCGAGGAGATCCGCGTCCAGCGCGGCATGTTCGGTGCCAACAACGGCGGCGACACCTCCGGCTACGGCGGCCTGGTCCGCTCCGTCCGGCTGCCCGGCCCGGCCACCCGCCCCTACGGCGGCTGGTTCGACGAGGTCGCCGACGAGCTGGAAGGTGCCCTGGAGGAACAGGGGCTCGTCCCTGAGAACGCCATCGAGAAGACGATCGTCGACCGCGACGAGCTCACCTTCCACATCGAACGCGAATACCTGGTCCGCGTCGCCCAGACCCTCCGCGACGACCCGGCCCTGCGCTTCGAACTGTGCACGGGCGTGAGCGGAGTGCACTACCCCAGCGACAAGGGCCGCGAGCTGCACGCCGTCTACCACCTGCGCTCGATCACCCACAACCGGCTGATCCGCCTCGAAGTCAGCGCCTCCGACGCCGACCCGCACGTCCCCTCGCTCGTCTCCGTCTACCCGACGAACGACTGGCACGAGCGCGAGACGTACGACTTCTTCGGCCTGATCTTCGACGGCCACCCGGCGCTGACGCGGATCATGATGCCGGACGACTGGCAGGGCCACCCGCAGCGCAAGGACTACCCCCTCGGTGGCATCCCCATCGAGTACAAGGGCGCCCAGATCCCGGCTCCGGACCAGCGGAGGTCGTACTCATGAGCACGCAGACCCCTTCTTCCGGCGCAT
This sequence comes from Streptomyces sp. NBC_01384, assembly GCF_045040035.1. Classification (NCBI taxonomy): domain Bacteria; kingdom Bacillati; phylum Actinomycetota; class Actinomycetes; order Kitasatosporales; family Streptomycetaceae; genus Streptomyces; species Streptomyces sp. NBC_01384. Next base: position 4,036,061 of record NZ_CP109559.1, on the reverse strand, counting down.
CCGCCGCCTCGGCCCGCGAGACGACCGAGGGCACCGTATATACGGTCACCGGCGGCGACTGGGACGAGATCGCCCAGTCCGCAGCGAAGTCCGACGACGAGCGCATCATCGTCAACATGGGCCCGCAGCACCCATCCACCCATGGCGTGCTCCGGCTCATCCTGGAGATCGACGGCGAGACGGTCACCGAAGCCCGCTGCGGCATCGGCTACCTCCACACCGGCATCGAGAAGAACCTCGAGTTCCGCACGTGGACGCAGGGCACCACGTTCGTGACGCGCATGGACTATCTGACGCCGTTCTTCAACGAGACGGCCTACTGTCTCGCTGTCGAGAAACTCCTCGGCATCGAGGACCAGATCCCCGACCGCGCCACGATCATCCGTGTCCTCCTGATGGAGCTGAACCGACTCTCCTCCCATCTGGTGTGCATCGCCACCGGAGGCATGGAACTCGGCGCCACCACGATCATGATCTACGGCTTCCGTGATCGTGAACTCATTCTCGACATCTACGAGCTGATCACCGGCCTGCGGATGAACCACGCCTACATCCGCCCCGGTGGACTCGCCCAGGACCTGCCGCCCGGCGCGGTGGACCAGATCCGCGAGTTCGTGAAGAAGATGCAGAAGAACCTCCCCGAGTACGACAAGCTCGCCACCGGGAACCCCATCTTCAAGGCCCGTATGCAGGACGTCGGCTACCTCGACCTGACCGGCTGCATGGCCCTCGGCGCCACCGGCCCGATCCTGCGCTCGGCCGGCCTGCCGCACGACCTGCGCAAGGCCCAGCCGTACTGCGGCTACGAGACGTACGACTTCGAGATCCCGACCGCCGACACCTGCGACTCCTACGGGCGCTTTTTGATCCGTCTGGAGGAGATGCGCCAGTCGCTGCACATCGTCGAACAGTGTCTGGACCGGTTGCAGCCCGGGCCGGTCATGGTCGCCGACAAGAAGATCGCCTGGCCCGCCCAGCTCGCGCTCGGCCCCGACGGTCTGGGCAACTCCCTCGACCACATCAAGAAGATCATGGGCACCTCCATGGAGGCCCTGATCCACCACTTCAAGCTGGTCACCGAGGGCTTCCGCGTTCCGCCGGGACAGGCGTACGCGGCGGTCGAGTCGCCCAAGGGCGAGCTCGGGGTGCACGCCGTTTCCGACGGAGGCACCCGCCCCTACCGGGTCCACTTCCGTGACCCGTCCTTCACCAATCTGCAGGCCATGGCGGCGATGTGCGAGGGCGGCCAGGTCGCCGACGTCATCGTCGCCGTCGCGTCCATCGACCCCGTGATGGGAGGCGTCGACCGGTGACCACCACCCCCGAGGGCGTCAGCCTGGGCATGCCCCAACTGCCCGCGCCCGACTATCCGGACGACGTTCGAGCCCGGCTCGAAGCGGACGCGCGCGAGATCGTCGCCCGCTACCCGGACTCCCGTTCGGCGCTCCTTCCGTTGCTGCATCTCGTGCAGTCGGAGGAGGGCCATGTCACGCGCACGGGGCAGCGGTTCTGCGCGGACGTACTGAACCTGACCACGGCCGAGGTCACCGCCGTCGCGACGTTCTACTCGATGTACCGGCGCAAGCCGAGCGGTGACTACCAGGTGGGTGTGTGCACCAACACCCTGTGCGCGGTCATGGGCGGCGACGCGATCTTCGAGGCCCTGCAGGACCACCTGGGCGTCGGCAACGGCGAGACCACCGACGACGGCAAGGTCACGCTGGAGCACATCGAGTGCAACGCGGCCTGCGACTTCGCACCGGTCGTGATGGTCAACTGGGAGTTCTTCGACAACCAGACGGTGGCCTCCGCGAAGCGCCTTGTGGACGACCTGCGCACGGGAGCACAGGTCGCACCCACCCGCGGCGCCCCCTTGTGCACCTTCAAGGACACCGCGCGGATCCTGGCGGGCTTCCCCGACGAGCGCGAGGGAGCCGTGGAGGCGGGCGGCAGCGCGGGCCCAGCCTCACTGATCGGTCTCCGCCTGGCCAAGGGGGAGAGCGTCTCCGCGCGCGTGGTCCACCCACGAGGCGGTGGGGCACCGCAGGACCAGCCGCCGGCCGAGCACCTGAGCTCGCACGACGCGCCGCAGGACACATCGGCCTCCGATCCGTCGCACCCGGCGGGTCCTGCAGCCGAGGAGGGGGAGTGATGACGTTGGCAGCCGAGATCGACGAGACCAGCCCCGAGAAACTGCTCGCACCGGTGCTGTCGGCCTTCTGGGACGAGGAGAAGTCCTGGACGCTGGACGTCTACCGGAGGCACGAGGGGTACGAAGGGCTGCGCAAGGCGCTGGCCATGTCGCCGGACGACCTGATCGCGTACGTCAAGGACTCCGGTCTGCGCGGCCGGGGCGGCGCGGGATTCCCCACCGGAATGAAGTGGCAGTTCATTCCTCAGGGCGATGGCAAACCTCACTATCTAGTTGTCAACGCCGACGAGTCGGAGCCGGGAACCTGCAAGGACATCCCGCTCCTCTTCGCGAACCCGCATAGCCTCATCGAGGGCATTGTGATCGCGTGTTATGCCATCCGGTCTTCGCATGCGTTCATCTATCTCCGCGGTGAAGTCGTCCCCGTATTGCGGCGGTTGCACGAGGCCGTCCGAGAGGCCTACGCGGCGGGCTACCTGGGCGAGAACATCCTGGGCAGCGGGCTCGACCTCAAGCTCACCGTGCACGCGGGCGCGGGCGCGTACATCTGCGGTGAGGAGACCGCACTGCTCGACTCGCTCGAAGGCCGCCGTGGTCAACCGCGGCTTCGTCCCCCCTTCCCAGCCGTCGCGGGCCTCTATGCGTGCCCGACTGTTGTAAATAACGTCGAGTCGATCGCGTCAGTTCCCGCAATTCTCCAAAAAGGCAAGGAATGGTTCAGGTCGATGGGAAGCGAGAAGTCCCCGGGCTTCACGCTGTACTCGCTCAGCGGCCACGTCGCCAGCCCCGGCCAGTACGAGGCCCCGCTCGGCATCACACTCCGTCAACTCCTTCACATGAGCGGCGGGATGCGGCCCGGCCACCGGCTGAAGTTCTGGACGCCGGGCGGCTCCTCGACCCCGATGTTCACCGACGAGCACCTCGACGTCCCTCTTGATTACGAAGGAGTGGGTGCCGCGGGTTCCATGCTCGGCACGAAAGCACTCCAGTGCTTCGACGAGACGACCTGTGTCGTCCGGGCGGTCACGCGGTGGACCGAGTTCTACGCCCACGAGTCCTGCGGCAAGTGCACGCCGTGCCGCGAAGGGACCTACTGGCTCGTGCAGTTGCTGCGCGACATCGAGGCCGGCAAGGGCGTCATGTCCGACCTCGACAAGCTGAACGACATCGCGGACAACATCAACGGCAAGTCGTTCTGCGCCCTCGGCGACGGCGCCGCCTCGCCGATCTTCTCCTCGCTCAAGTACTTCCGCGAGGAGTACGAGCAGCACATCACGGGCCGCGGCTGCCCCTTTGACCCGGCCAAGTCCACGGCTTGGGCCGATCGCACGGAGGTGAACGCATGACGGTGACCACCAGCGCTCCCTCGGGAGGGGGAGAGGCGGCGGTGCCGCCGGAAGATCTCGTCTCGCTGACGATCGACGGCGCCGAGATCAGCGTGCCCAAGGGCACTCTGGTCATCCGGGCCGCCGAAGAGCTCGGCATCGAGATCCCCCGGTTCTGCGACCATCCGCTGCTCGACCCGGCCGGCGCCTGCCGCCAGTGCATCGTCGAGGTCGAGGGCCAGCGCAAGCCCATGGCGTCCTGCACGATCACTTGTACGGACGGGATGGTGGTGAAGACTCACCTCACCTCGCCCGTCGCCGAAAAGGCCCAGCACGGTGTGATGGAGCTACTGCTCATCAACCACCCGCTGGACTGCCCGGTCTGCGACAAGGGCGGCGAGTGCCCCTTGCAGAACCAGGCGATGTCGCACGGCAATGCCGAGTCCCGTTTCGAGGGCAAGAAGCGGACGTACGAGAAGCCGGTCCCGATCTCCACGCAGGTGCTGCTCGACCGGGAGCGGTGCGTGCTGTGCGCCCGCTGCACCCGCTTCTCCAACCAGATCGCGGGCGACCCGATGATCGAGCTCATCGAGCGGGGCGCGCTCCAGCAGGTCGGCACCGGCGAGGGCGACCCCTTCGAGTCGTACTTCTCCGGGAACACCATCCAGATCTGCCCGGTCGGCGCGCTGACCTCGGCGGCGTATCGCTTCCGCTCGCGCCCGTTCGACCTCGTCTCCTCGCACTCGGTGTGCGAGCACTGCGCGGGCGGCTGCGCGACCCGCACCGACCACCGGCGCGGCAAGGTCATGCGGCGCCTGGCCTCCCCCGACCCCGAGGTCAACGAGGAGTGGCTGTGCGACAAGGGGCGGTTCGGGTTCCGGTACGCGCAGCAGCGGGACCGCCTCGACACCCCTCTTGTACGTGGCGAATCGGGTGAACTGGAGCCCGCTTCCTGGCCGGAGGCCTTGGAAGCCGCGGCTCAGGGTCTGTTGGCGGCCCGCAGCCGCACCGGCGTCCTGACCGGCGGCCGCCTCACCGTCGAGGATGCCTACGCGTACAGCAAGTTCGCGCGCGTGGCGCTCGACACGAACGACATCGACTTCCGCGCGCGCGTGCACAGCGCCGAGGAGGCCGACTTCCTGGCGGCGCGGGTCGCCGGACGCGGACGGGACCTCGACGGTACGGGCCTCACGTACACCTCTCTGGAGAAGGCGCCCGCCGTCCTGCTCGTCGGCTTCGAGTCCGAGGAGGAGGCGCCCGGCGTCTTCCTGCGGCTGCGCAAGGCCTGGCGCGGGCACGGGCAGAAGACCTTCTCGCTCGCCACGTACGCGACACGCGGCCTGGAGAAGGCGGGCGGCACGCTGCTGCCCGCCGCGCCCGGCACCGAGACCGAGTGGCTGGACGCCCTCGCGAGCGGCATCGGCCTGGAGGGCGACGGAGCCAAGGCCGCCGAGGCGCTGCGCACAGAGGGCGCGGTGATCGTCGTCGGCGAGCGGCTCGCGGCCGTGGCGGGTGGGCTCACCGCCGCCGTACGGGCCGCGTCCGCGACCGGTGCCACCCTGGTGTGGATCCCGCGCCGGGCAGGGGAGCGCGGCGCGATCGAGGCGGGCGCCCTGCCGTCGCTGCTGCCGGGCGGGCGTCCGGCCACCGACCCGCGCGCGCGGGAGGAGGTCGCGGCCGCCTGGGGCGTCTCCGAACTTCCGCACCGCTACGGGCGCGACACCGGCCAGATCGTCGAGGCCGTCCTCGGCGGGGAGCTGCAGGCCCTGGTGGTGGCGGGCGTGGAGGTCGCGGACCTTCCCGACCCGGCACGCGCGCGTGCGGCCCTCTCCGAAGTCGGCTTCCTGGTCTCGCTCGAACTGCGGCCCGGTGAGGTCACCGAGCACGCGGATGTCGTCCTCCCGGTGGCCGCGGTCGCCGAGAAGGCGGGCACCTTCCTCAACTGGGAAGGCCGGGTCCGCTTCTTCGAGGCCGCGCTCAAGCCCGACCAGATGACCCGCCGCCTGGCGCCCACCGACATGCGCGTGCTGCAGATGCTGGCCGACGCCATGGACGTACACCTGGGTCTGCCGGATCTGCGCACCACGCGCGGGGAGCTGGACCGGCTCGGGGCCTGGGGCGGTCTGCGGGCCGCCGGGCCGGTCGAGATCGCGGCGTCGCTGCCGCGGCCGGCCGCCGGGGAGGCCGTGCTCGCGGGCCATCGGCTGCTGCTCGACCAAGGCCGCCTCCAGGAGGGCGACGACGCGCTCGCCGGGACCCGGCACGCCGCACGCGCGCGCGTGTCGGCCGCCACGGCAGCCGAGGCGGGCGTCAAGGAAGGCGACCTCCTCGCGGTCACCGGCAGCGCCGGAACCGTCGAACTCCCGCTGCAGATCACCGAGATGCCCGACCGTGTGGTCTGGCTCCCGCTGAACTCCACCGGAGGGGGCGTCGCCTCCGACACGGGGGCGCTGCCCGGCGCACTCGTCCGCATCGGCCCGGCGACGCTCGCCACCGAGGCCCCCAAGGAGGTGGAGGCATGACGCCGTACCTCGCCGCTGAAGACCTCTCCATGTTCGGCCGCGACCCGTGGTGGCTGGTCGTCGTCAAGGCGGTCTTCTGCTTCGCCTTCCTGATGGTGACCGTGCTCTTCTCCATCGTGTGGGAGCGCAAGGTCGTCGCCTGGATGCAGCTACGCATCGGACCCAACCGGCACGGGCCCTGGGGCATGCTCCAGTCGCTCGCCGACGGCGTCAAACTGATGCTCAAGGAAGACGTCATCGTCAAACGCGCGGACAAGGTGGTCTACATCCTCGCGCCGATCGTCGCGGCCATCCCGGCCTTCATGGCGATCGCGGTGATCCCCTTCGGTCCCGCCGACAACGAGATCTCGATCTTCGGCCACCGCACCACGATGCAGCTCACCGATCTGCCGATCGCGATGCTCTACATCCTCGCGGTCGCCTCGGTGGGCATCTACGGGATCGTGCTCGCGGGCTGGAGTTCCGGATCCACCTACCCGCTGCTCGGCGGTCTGCGGTCCTGTGCCCAGATGATCTCGTACGAGATCGCCATGGGCGCCGCCTTCGCCTCGGTGTTCCTCTACTCCGGGTCGATGTCGACCTCGACGATCGTCGAGCAGCAGCACGACCGCTGGTACATCATCCTGCTGCCGGTCTCCTTCGTGATCTACATCATCACGATGGTCGGCGAGACCAACCGCGCCCCCTTCGACATGCCGGAGTCCGAGGGCGACCTCGTCGGCGGCTTCAACACCGAGTACTCGTCCATCAAGTTCGCGCTGTTCATGCTCGCCGAGTACGTGAACATGGTGACGGTCTCGGCCGTGTCGACCACGCTCTTCCTGGGCGGCTGGCGGGCCCCGTGGCCCATCAGCACCTTCTGGGAGGGCGCCAACCACGGCTGGTGGCCGATGCTCTGGTTCGTGGTGAAGGTGCAGCTGCTGCTGTTCTTCTTCATCTGGCTGCGCGGCACGCTCCCGCGCGTCCGCTACGACCAGCTGATGAAGCTCGGCTGGAAGGTCCTCATCCCGGTCTCCGTGGTCTGGCTGATGCTCGTCGCGACCGTACGGACCCTTCGGAACGAGAACTACGACTTCGCCGACATCGCCCTGTACGTCGGCGGCGGTGTTCTCGTCCTGTTGCTGCTCTCGTTCGCCGCGGACATCTTCCGCGACAAGCAGGGGGCCCAGGAGACGCCCGCCGAGCCCGCCGCCTTCGACCCGATGGCCGGTGGATTCCCGGTGCCGCCGCTGCCAGGACAGGAGCTGCCGCCCGTGCCGCGGCGCCGCCCGCGCCGCGAGCGCGAGTTGATTGTCAGTGGCGGGTCCGATACTGCGAGTGACGGATCGAATGGCGGATCTCGTGACGGAAAGGAGGGGTCCGATGGCTGAGGAGCCGAAGGAGACCAAGCCCGGTTTCCAGAACCCCGTCGCCGGCTTCGGCGTGACCTTCAAGGCCATGTTCAAGAAGCGCCTGACGGAGCAGTACCCGGAGCAGCAGAAGACCACCGCCCCGCGGTTCCACGGCCGGCACCAGCTCAACCGCCACCCGGACGGCCTGGAGAAGTGCATCGGCTGCGAGCTGTGCGCCTGGGCCTGCCCCGCGGACGCCATCTATGTGGAGGGCGCGGACAACACCGAAGAGGAGCGCTACTCGCCGGGCGAGCGGTACGGCCGCGTCTACCAGATCAACTACGCCCGCTGCATCCTGTGCGGCCTGTGCATCGAAGCGTGCCCCACGCGCGCGCTCACGATGACGAACGAATTCGAGCTGGCCGACTCCAGCCGCGCCAACCTCATCTACACCAAGGAGCAGCTGCTCGCCGGGCTCGATGAGGGCATGGTCGACACACCGCACTCGATCTTCCCCGGCACGGACGAGCAGGACTACTACCAGGGTCTGGTGACCGAGGCGGCGCCGGGTACGCAGCGCCAAGTCGCCGTCTCCAAGGGCGAGAAGCCCACGGAAGAGGGGGTGGGGGCATGAGCGCGCAGCTCGCCGCCTACTCCACCTCCACCGGAGAGGCCTTCCAGTTCTGGGTCCTCGGCACGGTCGCTGTGATCGGCGCCCTGTGCACCGTCTTCATGAAGAAAACCGTGCACAGCGCGCTCTGTCTCGCCGGCACCATGATCATCCTGGCGGTGTTCTACCTCGCCAACGGCGCCTACTTCCTGGGCGTCGTGCAGATCGTCGTCTACACCGGCGCGATCATGATGCTGTTCCTCTTCGTGGTCATGCTCGTCGGTGTCACCGCGGCAGACTCCTTGAAAGAGACCATCAAGGGTCAGCGCTGGCTGGCCCTGGTGTGCGGACTCGGCTTCGCTGTCCTGCTGATCGCGGGCATCGGCAACGCGTCCCTGAAGGACTTCAACGGCCTGAGCAAGGCGAACGCCAACGGGAACGTGGAGGGCCTCGCCGCCCTCATCTTCACGAAGTACGTGTTCGCCTTCGAAATCACCGGCGCCCTGCTCATCACGGCCGCCGTCGGCGCGATGGTGCTCACGCACCGCGAGCGCACCGAGCGCGCCAAGACCCAGCGCGAGCTGTCCGAGCAGCGCGTACGGGAAGGCAAGCACGTACCGCCGCTGCCGGCACCTGGTGTCTATGCCCGGCACAACGCGGTGGACATCGCGGGCCTCCTCCCGGACGGTACCCCGTCCGAGCTGACCGTCAGCAAGACGTTGCGGGAGCGCGGCCAGATCCGTGATGTGTCCACCGAGGCGCTGAGCGATCTGAAGGCCCTGGAGCAGCGTGCCGAAGAACGCCTGGAGCGCACGAAGCCGGAGGAGGCGTCCAAGTGAACCCGGTCAACTACCTCTATCTCGCGGCCCTGTTGTTCACGATCGGCGCCACCGGCGTGCTGATCAGGCGCAACGCGATCGTGGTGTTCATGTGCGTCGAGCTCATGCTCAACGCCTGCAACCTCGCGTTCGTGGTCTTCTCCCGCCTGCACGGCAATCTCGACGGCCAGATCATCGCCTTCTTCACGATGGTCGTCGCCGCCGCGGAGGTCGTGGTCGGGCTCGCGATCATCGTGTCGCTGTTCCGTTCCCGCCACTCGGCCTCGGTCGACGACGCCAGCCTGATGAAGCTGTAAGGGGTCGCTGAATCGTGGAGAACCTGATTGCGCTGCTGGTAGCGGCGCCTCTGCTCGGAGCGGTCGTACTGCTGTGCGGCGGCCGACGGCTCGATGCCGTCGGTCACTGGATCGGCACGGCGCTCGCGGCCGCGTCCTTCGTGATCGGCGTGATCCTCTTCGCCGACATGCTGGGCAAGAGCGCCGGCCACCGGACCATGAGCCAGTACCTGTACAGCTGGATCCCCGTCGAGGGCTTCCAGGCGGACGTCTCCTTCCAGCTCGACCAGCTGTCGATGACGTTCGTCCTGCTGATCACCGGTGTCGGCTCGCTGATCCACCTGTACTCGGTCGGGTACATGGAGCACGACGAGCGGCGCCGCCGCTTCTTCGGCTATCTGAACCTGTTCCTCGCGGCGATGCTGCTGCTCGTCCTCGCCGACAACTACCTGCTGCTGTACGTCGGCTGGGAGGGTGTCGGCCTCGCCTCGTATCTGCTGATCGGCTTCTGGCAGCACAAGCCCAGCGCCGCCACCGCCGCGAAGAAGGCCTTCCTGGTCAACCGTGTCGGCGACATGGGCCTGTCGATCGCCATCATGCTGATGTTCACCACCTTCGGGAGCTTCGCCTTCGGACCGGTGCTCGGCACCCAGGAGCACCCGGGGCTCGTCGGCGGCGCCACCGAGGGCAAGCTCACCGCCATCGGCCTGATGCTGCTGCTCGCCGCCTGCGGCAAGTCCGCCCAGGTGCCGCTGCAGTCCTGGCTCGGGGACGCGATGGAAGGCCCGACCCCGGTCTCGGCCCTCATCCACGCCGCGACCATGGTGACCGCCGGTGTGTACCTGATCGTCCGCTCCGGCGCGATCTTCAACGCCGCGCCCGACGCCCAGCTCGTCGTCACCGTCGTCGGCGCCGTCACGCTCCTGTTCGGTGCGATCGTCGGTTGCGCGAAGGACGACATCAAGAAGGCGCTCGCCGGCTCGACGATGTCGCAGATCGGCTACATGGTGCTGGCCGCGGGCCTCGGCCCCATCGGCTACGTCTTCGCGATCATGCACCTGGTGACGCACGGCTTCTTCAAGGCCGGACTCTTCCTCGGCGCCGGCTCGGTCATGCACGGCATGAACGACGAGGTCGACATGCGGAAGTACGGCGGCCTTCGGACGTACATGCCGGTCACCTTCGTCACCTTCGGCCTCGGCTACCTCGCCATCATCGGCTTCCCGGGCCTGTCCGGCTTCTTCTCCAAGGACAAGATCATCGAGGCGGCCTTCGCCAAGGGCGGCACCGAGGGCTGGATCCTCGGCGGCGCGGCCCTGCTCGGCGCGGCGATCACCGCCTTCTACATGACACGCGTGATGATCATGACCTTCTTCGGAGAGAAGCGCTGGCAGCCGGACGCGGAAGGCCACGAGCCGCATCCGCACGAGTCGCCCAGGTCCATGACGATCCCCATGATCGTGCTGGCCTTCGGATCGGTCTTCGCGGGCGGCTTCTTCAGCATCGGTGATCGCTTCCTGCACTGGCTGGAGCCGGTGACCGGCCACTCGGAGGGCAACTCGCCCGTCAGCGCCCTCACGGTCACGCTGGCCACCATGGTGCTGCTCGTCGTCGGCGCCGGCATCGCGTACGCCCAGTACGGGCGCAGCCCTGTCCCGGTCGTCGCCCCGCGCGGTTCCCTGCTCACCCGGGCCGCCCGGCGCGACCTGCTCCAGGACGACTTCAACCACGTCGTGCTGGTGCGCGGCGGGGAGCACCTCACACGCTCCCTGGTGTACGTCGACCACACCCTGGTCGACGGGGTCGTCAACGGCACCGCGGCCTCCATGGGCGGCCTCTCCGGGCGGCTGCGCAAGCTGCAGAACGGCTATGCGCGCAGTTACGCGGTCTCGATGTTCGGCGGTGCGGCGATCCTCGTCGCCGCGACCCTGCTGATGAGGGCGGTCTGATACCGATGTCCTTTCCACTGCTGACAGCGACGGCGGCGCTCCCGGCCCTCGGGGCGATCGCCACGGCCGCCGTGCCGGCCGCGCAACGCGTCGCCGCGAAGTGGCTGGCGCTGCTCGTCTCACTCGGCACCCTGGTGCTCGCCGCGGTCGTCCTGGTCCGCTTCGACCCCGGCGGTGCCCGCTACCAACTCACCGAATCCCAGCCCTGGATCAAGGACTTCGGGGTGCGCTACGAGCTGGGCGTGGACGGCATCGGGGTGGCGCTCGTCGCGCTGACCGCGCTGCTGATCCCGTTCGTGATCCTGGCGGGCTGGCACGACGCCGACCCGCATGAGACAGGAAGCAGGCGCTGGCGGCCGACGCAGGGCTTCTTCGCCCTGATCCTGGCCGTCGAGGCGATGGTGATCATCTCCTTCGAGGCCACCGACGTCTTCCTCTTCTACATCTTCTTCGAAGCCATGCTGATCCCGATGTACTTCCTCATCGGCGGCTTCGGGGACCGTGCCCACGAGCACGGGGACGAGGCGGCGGCGACTCAACGCTCGTACGCCGCAGTGAAGTTCCTCCTCTACAACCTGGTCGGCGGCCTGATCATGCTGGCCGCCGTCATCGGTCTCTACGTAGTAGCCGGAAACTTCTCGCTCCAGGAGATCGTGCAGGCCCGCGCCAACGGCTCGCTGCACATGGCGACCAGTACGGAGCGATGGCTGTTCCTCGGCTTCTTCTTCGCGTTCGCGGTGAAGGCGCCCCTGTGGCCGCTGCACACCTGGCTGCCCAACGCCATGGGGGAGGCCACGGCCCCGGTCGCCGTACTGATCACGGCGGTCGTCGACAAGGTCGGCACCTTCGCGATGCTCCGCTTCTGCCTCCAGCTCTTCCCGGAGGCGAGCAAGTGGGCGACGCCGGTCATCCTCGTCCTCGCCCTCATCAGCATCATCTACGGGGCGTTGCTCGCGGTCGGCCAGCGGGACATCAAGCGGCTGGTGGCGTACGCGTCGATCTCGCACTTCGGATTCATCATCCTGGGCATCTTCGCGATGACCAGCCAGGGCCAGTCGGGCGCGACGCTCTACATGGTCAACCACGGGATCTCGACCGCCGCCCTGATGCTGGTGGCGGGCTTCCTGATCTCGCGGCGTGGCTCGCGTCTGATCGCCGATTACGGGGGGGTGCAGAAAGTCGCCCCGGTGCTCGCCGGCACCTTCCTGATCGGCGGCCTCGCGACCCTCTCGCTCCCAGGGCTCGCGCCCTTCGTAAGTGAATTCCTGGTCTTGGTGGGTGCGTTCGCGCGCTATCCGGCCGTCGGCATCGTCGCCACCTTCGGCATCGTCCTCGCCGCGCTCTACACGCTCGTCCTCTATCAGCGGACGATGACGGGCCCGGTGAAGGCGGAGGTCGCCGAGATGCCCGATCTGAGGGTGCGCGAGCTCCTGGTGGTCGCCCCGCTGATCGCGTTGCTGATCTTCCTGGGCGTCTACCCGAAGCCGGTCACCGACATCGTCAACCCGGCGGTCCAGCAGACCATGTCCGACGTACATCAGAAGGACCCCCAGCCCAAGGTGGAGGCGGCCAAGTGAGCACAGTAGCCGTCCACAGCCTGTGGACAACCGCGGCCGACCCGATCTCCAAGATCGACGCGCCGAAGATCGAATACGCCCAATTGTCGCCCACCTTGATCGTCATCGGGGCGGCGATCGTCGGAGTGCTGGTCGAGGCCTTCGTCCCGCGCAAGTCCCGTTACTACGCTCAAGTGTTCGTGTCCGTCGTCGCGCTCGCCGCCGCATTCGCCGCGGTCGTCGCCCTCGCGGCGGGCGGATACGGCACCACGAAGGCGCACATCGCGGCCATGGGCGCGATCGCCGTAGACGGGCCCGCGCTGTTCCTCCAGGGCACGATCCTGCTCGCCGGAATCCTCGGTGTCTTCACCTTCGCCGAGCGGCGGCTCGACCCGGAGGCACACGGCAATCGCGTGGACTCGTTCGCCGCGCAGGCCGCGTCCGTTCCCGGCAGCGACAGCGAGAAGGCGGCGGTGAAGGCCGGGTTCACCACCACCGAGGTGTTCCCGCTGCTGCTCTTCGCGATCAGCGGCATGCTGGTCTTCCCCTCGGCCAACGACCTGCTGACGCTGTTCATCGCCCTGGAAGTCTTCTCGCTCCCGCTGTACCTGCTGTGCGCCGTGGCCCGCCGCAAGCGGCTCATGTCCCAGGAGGCCGCGGTCAAGTACTTCCTGCTCGGCGCCTTCGCCTCCGCGTTCACCCTCTTCGGCATCGCCCTGCTCTACGGCTACGCGGGCTCGGTGTCGTACGCGACGATCGCGCAGGTCGTCGACGGCACGATCCCGAACGTCGACCCGGCGCTCGCCGGCACCATGGGCAACGACGTGCTGCTGCTCATCGGCACCGCCATGGTCGTCATGGGCCTGCTCTTCAAGGTCGGCGCGGTGCCGTTCCACATGTGGACGCCGGACGTCTACCAGGGCGCGCCGACACCGGTCACCGGCTTCATGGCGGCGGCGACCAAGGTGGCCGCCTTCGGAGCGCTGCTGCGTCTGCTGTACGTCGTCCTGCCGGGCCTGCGCTGGGACTGGCGGCCGGTCATGTGGGCCGTCGCGATCGTCACCATGCTGGGCGGTGCGATCGTGGCGATCACGCAGACCGACATCAAGCGTCTGCTGGCGTACTCGTCCATCGCGCACGCCGGATTCATCCTCGCGGGTGTCATCGCGACCTCGCCGGACGGCGTCTCGTCGGTCCTCTTCTACCTGGGCGCCTACTCGTTCGTGACGATCGGGGCCTTCGCGGTCGTGACGCTCGTACGGGACGCGGGCGGCGAGGCGACGCACCTGTCCAAGTGGGCGGGCCTCGGACGCAGGTCACCGTTGGTGGCGGCGGTCTTCGCGGTCTTCCTGCTGGCCTTCGCCGGTATCCCGCTGACCTCCGGTTTCGCCGGGAAGTTCGCCGTGTTCAAGGCGGCGGCGGAGGGCGGCGCGGGCCCGCTGGTCGTGGTCGGTGTGATCTCGTCGGCGATCGCGGCGTTCTTCTACATCCGGGTGATCGTGCTCATGTTCTTCAGCGAGCCGCGGCCGGAGGGACCGACGGTCGCCGTGCCTTCGCCGCTGACCATGACGGCGATCGGGGTCGGCGTGGCGGTCACGCTGGTGCTGGGCGTGGCGCCGCAGTACTTCCTGGACCTGGCGAGCCAGGCGGGGGTCTTCGTCCGCTGAACCACGCAGGCGTCGGGGCCCGCTCCCTCCTCGGGAGCGGGCCCTGAGGCATGTTCAGTGGGCTGAGTGCGCCGAGTGGCCTGCTGCGTGAGCGTCGTGGCCCGGGACCGCCGGGCACGTGACCCTGGGATTCCACCGGTCGAACACGCCGTTGGGGTTGTGTTTCCAGAGCCAGACGTGCAGGTCGTAATGGATGGATCGGCATGGTGGCGTTGTGGCCGGGCATCGGGCCGTCGAACTTCTGCCCTCCGAACATCGAGGGTCTGTCGTCGCTCGTCTTCAGGTTTTGGTCGGCATCCGGGACGATCCACTCCACCCCGGCGAGCCTGCGCCTCCCGTCCTTCCCGTCCTCATAGAGGAGAGCGGCGGGTTTGGCCGGGTCGACCGAGCCGTAGAGGGACTCATTGAAGTAGTGGGAGCCCATGCTGCCGTGGCCCGCGGGGTCCGAGGAGCACGGATTGGGGACGTATCCGTCGGCGATGGCGACCGATTCGTCGAGGTACTTCGCCGTTGCGGCGTACGCCGTGGCCAGCTCCGCCGGGACCGTCGGGTCGAAGGGACCGATCGCGGCGGCAGGAGCGGGGGCGGTGGCCAGGGAGATGGCCGCGACAGCGGCTGTCGCGAGCGTGCTGGCGGTCCTGAGAGGACGCTGGGACATGCGATGACTCCCAGAGGCGCGAGAGGCGCGAGAGGCGCGAGAGGCGTACGCGACGGCGCCGGTCCGTCGGCCGCGGGCCCCCTCCGCCCGCCCGAGCAGCATGTCCCCTGGTCACCAAGGGCTGCCATGCGAGCGGGGCCAACGGATTGAACGCACGCGGGGCGCGTCGTGGAGGAGAGCGAGACGGGAGTGAGACGGGAGCGGGGCCGGAGTGACAGGGGAGCGAGATGAGCCGGGCGCCGGTGCGTACTGAAGTCGGTCGGTCGCAGCCTGTGGATAACTCTCGGACTGTCGGCGCGGACCCCTATCGTGGACGCAGTGGTCGAGGCGCGACGTACGGGGGACAGGACGATGGGCGGGACGGGTGTGATGACCGAAGCGGACGCGACGGAGAAGCTGGGGGAGAGCGAGGCACTGGCCACGCTCCACCGGGTCTTCGGGTACGACGCCTTCCGCGGCGAGCAGGAAGCGATCATCGAGCACGTGGTGGCGGGTGGTGACGCCGTCGTCCTGATGCCGACGGGTGGCGGCAAGTCGCTCTGTTACCAGATTCCGGCACTGGTCAGACCGGGTACGGGAGTCGTGGTCTCCCCCCTCATCGCGCTGATGCAGGACCAGGTGGACGCGCTGCGTGCGCTGGGCGTGCGCGCCGGGTTCATGAACTCCACGCAGGACTTCGACGAGCGGCGCGTGGTCGAGGCCGAGTTCCTGGCGGGGGAGCTCGACGTGCTCTACCTGGCCCCGGAGCGGCTGCGCCTGGACATCACGCTGGACCTGCTGTCTCGCGGGAAGATCTCCGTCTTCGCGATCGACGAGGCGCACTGCGTGGCCCAGTGGGGTCACGACTTCCGCCCTGACTACCTGGCGCTCTCGCTGCTCGGCGAGCGCTGGCCGGACGTCCCGCGCATCGCGCTGACGGCCACGGCCACGCGCGCGACGCACAAGGAGATCACCCAGCGCCTGGCCATGCCGGCCGCCCGCCACTTCGAGGCGAGCTTCGACCGGCCCAACATCCAGTACCGGATCGTCCCCAAGGCCGACCCCAAGAAGCAGCTGCTGACCTTCCTGCGTGACGAGCACGCGGGTGACGCGGGCATCGTGTACTGCCTCTCGCGCAACTCGGTGGAGAAGACGGCCGAGTTCCTCTCCCGCAACGGCGTCGAGGCGGTGCCCTACCACGCGGGCCTGGACGCGGGCACCCGCGCCGCCCACCAGTCGCGCTTCCTGCGTGAGGAGGGCCTGGTCGTCGTTGCCACCATCGCCTTCGGCATGGGCATCGACAAGCCGGACGTGCGGTTCGTCGCCCACCTCGACCTGCCCAAGTCGGTCGAGGGCTACTACCAGGAGACGGGGCGCGCGGGCCGCGACGGACTGCCGTCCACGGCCTGGATGGCGTACGGGCTTCAGGACGTCGTCCAGCAGCGCAAGCTGATCCAGGGCTCAGAGGGCGACGAGGCGTTCCGCCGCCGGGCCGCCGCCCATCTGGACTCGATGCTGGGCCTGTGCGAGACGGTCGAGTGTCGGCGCTCCCAGCTTCTCGCCTACTTCGGCCAGGACCCGCACACCCCCGCGTGCGGCAACTGCGACACATGCCTCGCGCCGCCCGAGACCTGGGACGGCACGGTCGTGGCACAGAAGTTGCTGTCCACGGTGGTGCGGCTGCAGCGGGAGCGCGGGCAGAAGTTCGGCGCGGGCCAGATCGTCGACATCCTGCTGGGGCGGCGGACCGCCAAGGTGATCCAGTTCGACCACGACCAGCTGTCCGTCTTCGGTATCGGCGAGGAGCTCGCAGAGTCCGAATGGCGGGGCGTCGTAAGGCAGTTGCTGGCGCAGGGGTTGATCGCGGTCGAGGGCGAGTACGGGACGCTGGTGCTGACCGAGGGGAGCGGGACGGTGCTGCGGCGCGAGCGCGAGGTACCGCTGCGCAAGGAGCCGCCGAAGCCGACCGTTGCCCGCTCCTCGTCCTCTTCTTCCTCTTCCTCGCGGGGCGATCGCAAGGCCAAGTCCGCCGCGGCCGAGCTGCCCCAGGAGCTCGTGCCCGCCTTCGAGGCCCTGCGCTCCTGGCGCGCCGAGCAGGCCAAGGAAGGGGGCGTCCCGGCGTACGTCATCTTCCACGACGCCACGCTCCGGGAGATCGCCACGGTATGGCCCACCTCGGTCGAAGGCCTCGGCGGCATCAGCGGGGTGGGCGAGAAGAAGCTGGCGACGTACGGGGAGGGTGTGGTCGGGGTGCTTGCCTCCCTGGGCGGCGCCCCCGGAGGGGCGGCGGCTCCCGCGGCCGATGAGGCGCCGGACCCGGACTGGCCCGAGATGGACGCGGAGCCGGAGCCTGAGGACTGGATATAGGACCTCGCCCTGCGCCTGACCCTGCGGTCACAGCGCTCGTGACGCGTACGCCCTGACGTCCGCGTCGGAGTCCGCCGTGGCCGTGGTGAGGGCCGCGCGGGCGTCCTCGTCGACCGCCGAGTGCCGTACGAGTGCCAGAACCGCCGCCCTGCGGGCGTCGGCGTTCGGGTCGCCGAGCGCCTTGGCCGGAGCCGGGACGGCGATGTCGGTGCCCGCGGCGGACAGCGCGGTGGCGGCGCCGGAGCGGACCTGCCGGGCGGGGGCGGAGCGGACCTGCGGGTCGGGGTCGGCCAGGGCGGCGACGCACGGGCGGCCAGGGCCGCCGGGCAGCCCGCGAGGGTCGCGTCGCGAAGGCCGCCGCCCGGACCAGGTCGTCCGGGTCGGTCGTGAGCCGGTCCAGGGTGCCCTCGACGAGCCTGCCCGGGGTCAGGAGGCCGGAGCGATCCTGCCCGTCACCTCGCCCAGCCCCACCCGGATTCCGCTCGGGCCCGGAGCCCAGGCCGTCAGGGTGACCTCGTCGCCGTCCTCGAGGAACGTGCGCTTGCCGTCGGGGAGGTCGAGGGTGTCGCGGCCGTTCCAGGTGAGTTCCAGGAGCGAGCCGCGCTCGCGCTCGGAGGGGCCGCTGACGGTGCCCGAGCCGTACAGGTCGCCGGTGCGCAGGGAGGCTCCGTTGACCGTCATGTGGGCCAGTTGCTGGGCGGCCGTCCAGTACATGGTGGAGAAGGGGGGTTCGGAGACGACCTGTCCGTTGATGGCGACGGAGATGCGGAGGTCATAGCCGCTGGGCTCGTCCTCGGAGTCGTCCAGATAGGGGAGGAGAGGGTGGGTGCGGGTCGGGGGTGCGACCCGGGCGTCGTCCAGGGCGTCGAGTGGGGTGATCCAGGCCGACACGGAGGTGGCGAAGGACTTGCCGAGGAAGGGGCCCAGGGGGACGTACTCCCAGGCCTGGATGTCGCGCGCCGACCAGTCGTTGAGGAGACAGAGGCCGAAGACATGGTCGCGGAAGGAGGAGAGGGGGACGGGCGTGCCCATGGTCGAGGGCGCGCCTACCACGAAGCCGACCTCCGCCTCGATGTCGAGTCGGGTGGAGGGGCCGAAGACGGGGGCGGGGTCGGTGGCGGCCTTGCGCTGGCCCGACGGGCGGACCACCTCCGTGCCCGACACCACGACCGTGCCGGAGCGGCCGTGGTAACCGATCGGCAGGTGCTTCCAGTTGGGGGTGAGGGAGTCGGCGGCGTCGGGGCGGAAGATCTGTCCGACGTTACGGGCGTGGTTCTCGGAGGCGTAGAAGTCGACGTAGTCCGCGACCTCGAAGGGGAGGTGCAGGGTCACCTCGGAGAGGGGGATCAGGAGGGGCTCGACGGTCTCTCGGTGGGCCGGGACCGTCACCCAGGCCGTGAGCGCGCGGCGTACGTCGGACCAGGCCGTGCGGCCCGCCGCGAGCAGCGGGTTCAGGGTCGGCTGCGCGAGCAGTGCGGCGTACGGGGAGCCGAGGGCTCGCGCGGTCGCGCCCACGTCGAGGACGTGGTCGCCGAGTCGGACGCCGACGCTCCGCTCGGGCGCGCCGGCCCGGGAGAAGACACCGTAGGGGAGGTTGTGCGGGCCGAAGGGATCGCCCTCGGGGACATCGAAGGGGGGCATCGGGTGGTGCCTCGCTTTCGTGGTCGTACGCGCCGTACGCGCCGCGTGATCCGTGTGGTCCACGCGGTCCATGTGGAGGTGTTCCACCTGTTCCACGTGTCCCACGTGTTCCGTATGCATGTGTTCCACGTGTTCCGTGTGGTCGCGGCACACGTTACGGGGGAGTGACCTGCTGCGGCAGTGCCCAGAGAGTCGTCGTGAGTCGCCATGGGAGTACTCGAAGAGTTGCCCCGCCAGCGACTAAAGAGTTCGCAATGTCCGAATAGGCCTTGTCGGACGCGGCAATTCCGGCTTAGCGTCCTTTGGGGACATGGACGGGGTGGGTCCGGTCCGTAGGGGGGACACGTGGGGGGACCCGTGGCCAGGGGCGCCAGCAGAGTGCCGGTCGACGCCGACCGGGACGTTCCGGGCCTGATTGTGAAGTTCGGCGACTATCCGCTGCACCACGGCGGAGTGGGCGCCATCCGAAGTCTGGGCCGCCTCGGCATACCGATGTATGCGATCACCGAGGACCGTTACACGCCTGCCGCCGCCTCGCGCTATCTGCGCCGCGCCTTCGTCTGGCCGACGACGGGGACGGAGGAGCCGGAGCGTCTTGTCGAGGGGCTGCTGCGGATCGGTCGCCGCATCGGGCGGCCGACGGTGCTCGTCCCGACGGACGAGGAGGCGGCCGTCCTGATCGCCGAGCACCAGGACGAGCTCGGGGACCGTTTCCTCTTCCCGCGGGTGGACGCCAAGCTGCCCCGCCGCCTCGCCAGCAAGCAGGGACTGCACGAACTCTGTGAGGAACACGGCATCCCCAGCCCGGCGGCGGCCTTTCCGCAGTCCTACGACGAGATCGTGGCGTTCGCCGAGAGCGCCCGCTTTCCGATCGTCGCCAAGAACCGCGAGGCCTTCGTCAGAAGGAAACAGCCCGCCGTGAACGGGACGACGAAGATCGCGACCCGGGAGGGGCTGCTGACGCTCGCCCGGGACTGGGGTGATCAGCCGGGCGTGATCCTTCAGGAGTACCTGCCCAGGGAGGAGGCGGAGGACTGGATCGTGCACGCGTACTTCGACGCGGACTCGACGCCGCTCGCGATGTTCACGGGCGTGAAGGTCCGCTCCTGGCCGCCGCACGCGGGAATGACGGCGAATGCGTATGTCGTCGACAATCCGGAACTCGCGGACCTCGCCGCGCGTTTTATCAAACAGATCGGCTTCAGCGGCGTCATCGACCTCGACCTGCGCTTCGACCGCCGCGACGGACAGTACAAGCTCCTCGACTTCAACCCCCGGATGGGCGCGCAGTTCCGACTCTTCGAGAATGAGTCGGGGATTGACGTCGTCCGAGCCATGCATCTGGATCTGACCGGGCGCGCCGTTCCCGAGGGGGAACAGCGGGCCGGTCGCCGTTACATCGTCGAGAACATCGACCTGCCGGCCCTGCTCGCCTACCGGCGCAGCGGTTATACGACCCCGCACGCGCCGACTCGTGCGAGCGGCACCGAGCTGGCCTGGCTTGCGGGTGACGACCTGCGGCCTCTCTTTACGATGCTCGCACGCTTCGTGCGGCCGGGCGCGAAGCACCTGTATCAGCTGTGGCGGACCAACCGCCGTGGCAGCAGCACCAGTACGACCACGAAGTGACGGAAAAACGTCCTGGGGAGGGGACTTCGTGAATCATCCGGTAGCAGTCATCGGTGCCGGGCCATTCGGCCTGTCCACCGCCGCTCATCTGCGGGCGCGGGGCATTCCGGTGCGCGTGTTCGGCGAGCCCATGGTGAGCTGGCGCGACCACATGCCCGAGGGGATGCTGCTCAAGTCGACCCCGGCCGCATCCAGTATCGACGCCCCGCAGCGTGGACACACGATCCTCGACTACTGCAACGCGGCGGGGATCCGTCGGCTCGTCACGGACGAGGACATCATCCCGGTCGAGACGTTCATCGCGTACGGCGAGTGGTTCCAGCAGAAGTTGGTGCCCGAGCTGGAGCGGGTGCGGGTGGTGTCCGTCGACCGACGGGGCGGCGAGGGTTTCGAACTCAAGCTGGACTCCGGTGAGTCGTTCACGGCACGGGCGGTCGTCGTGGCCACCGGGCTGTACGGGCTCGCCCATCTGCCGCCCGAGCTCGGCGGCGCCGCGGCGGACGGGCCCACACCCACCGGCCCTGTCTCGCACAGTTCCCAGCACCACGACCTCAGCCGGTTCTCCGGCAAGGAGCTGATCATCGTCGGCGCGGGCCAGTCAGCCCTGGAGACGGCGGCGCTCGCGGCGGAGGCGGGCGCGCGGGTGCGGGTGGTGTCCCGGGGCCGCGGCAAGGTCGCCTTCGGCGCGCCGCCCTGGGAGCAGCCGAAGCTGCGCCCGGAGTCGCCCTTCGGGCGTGCCTGGTCGCTGTGGGCGCTCAGTTACTACCCCCACCCCTACCGCTATCTGCCCGCCGAGGCCCGGCACTACCTGGTCCGCCGGGTACTCGGTCCCCTCGGCGCCTGGTGGCTCCGCGACCGCTTCGAGGGCAAGGTCGAGGTCAGCGAGGTCTCCGGGATTGTCGGCGCCGGTGTTTCCGGCGGACGCCCCGTCCTCTCCGTCCAGACCCTGGGCGGCCGGGCCGAGGAGCTCTCCGCCGACCATGTCATCGCGGCGACCGGCTATCGCGTCGACATCGCCGCGATGGACTTCCTCGGACACGAGTTGCGTACGGAGCTCGCGGTGAGCCGCGGTACCCCGAAGCTCGGTGCCGGGTATCGGTCCTCCGTGCCCGGGCTGTACTTCACGGGGTTGCCGGCGGCGGCTTCGTACGGGCCGGTGATGCGGTTCGTGTGCGGTACGGAGTTCGCTTCGCCGCGGCTGGCCAAACACTTGGCGGGCGCGCACGGGTGAGGTGGCCGGGGTCCGTACGGCCGAGGGGGCGGTGGCTTGTGGGCCACGCCCCCGGGCCGGGGGCAACCCATCGCTCCAGAGCATGAGTTGGGGTTCGGCGGTCACATCCGGCGGTGCCGCGTCATCCTCTGGAGTGACATTCCGCTCGGAGTTTTTTCGTACCGCCCACTTCGGTGCGTGGGGGCGGAACCGGACGTTGTACGCCTGGAACGCCCCGTACGGTGGGCTGTGTTGCTGACGGGATACCGGACGTCGTCCGGTTCACGCCGGGCCGATGAGTCGTTCGATCCGTATTCTTCGGATCATGGCCGCTCCGACTGCATATTCACTCATCGCCACTGACTTGGACGGAACGCTGCTCCGCGGCGACGACACACTCTCCGACCGGTCCCGGGCCGCGCTGGAGAGGGTGGCCGAGGCGGGCGCCCGGCATTTGGTGGTGACGGGGCGCCCGGCGCCGAGAGTACGACCGCTGCTCGACGAACTCGGCGGTGTGGGGCTGGCGGTGTGCGGCCAGGGGGCGCAGTTGTACGACCCGGCGGAGGACCGCCTGCTGTGGTCGGTGACCCTGGACAGGGAGCTCGCGGAGACGGCGCTCGGCAAGATCGAGGCGGAGGTCGGGCTGCTCTACGCGGCCGTGGACCAGGACGGCGTGGACGGGCTGACGCTCATCGAGCCGGGGTATGTGATGCCGCATCCCACGCTTCCGGCGGTACGGGTGCGCCGCCGCGACGACCTCTGGACGGAGCCGATCAGCAAGGTGTTGCTCCGTCACCCGTCATTGTCCGATGACGAGTTGGCGGCGGCGGCCCGTGGAGTGGTGGGCTCCCTGGCCACGGTCACCATGTCGGGGCCCGGCACCGTCGAACTCCAGCCATGCGGCGTGACCAAGGCGACCGGCCTGGCCCTCGCCGCCGCTCACCTCGGCCTGACCCCCGCCGAGACCATTGCCTTCGGTGACATGCCCAACGACATCCCCATGTTCGACTGGGCCGCCCACGGGGTCGCCATGGCCAACGCCCATCCGGAACTGAAGGCGGTGGCCGACGAGGTGACCCTGTCGAACGAGGACGACGGGATCGCGGTGGTACTGGAGCGGTTGTTCCCCATCGACCTCGGCGGCCCCGTCGGCTCTGTCAGCTCTGTCAGTAGGGCCCGTTGACGTTGTCGATCGAGCCGTAGACCTTCGCCGCGTAGTTGCAGGCGGCGGTGATGTTCGCGACCGGGTCGTAGGGGCTCATCGAAGTGCCCGCCACGTGGTAGGCCTTGAACGTCGGGTCGATGACCTGGAGGAGGCCCTTGGAAGGGATGCCCTTCGCGGCGTTGGAGTCCCAGTTGTTGATCGCGAGGGGGTTGCCGGAGGACTCGCGCATGACGTTGCGGTAGATGCCGTTGTAGGTTCCCGGAATCCGGTTGCGGGCCATGATGTCCAGCGACTGCTTGATCCAGCCGTCGAGGTTGTTCGTGTACTTCTTCGGGGAGGCGGCGGTGGACTTGGCGGTCACCTTTTTCGCCTTTGTCGTATTGGCGGTGCTTTTGACGGTTCTCGTGCCCACGGTCAGTGTGAGGCCCGGGGGGAGCACCGTCGGGTCGGGACCGATGACCGCGCGGTTGGCCTGGTACAGCTTCTGCCAGCCGCCGCTTGAGGGGTACTTCTGCGCGATCGTGGCCAGGGTGTCGCCCGCGACCACCTTGTACGTGATGAGCTGGACGTCAGTGGTGGTCGCGGTGACGGTGGCGGCCTGGGCGCAGGTCGCGCCCAGGATCGGGAGGGCGAGCGCGACTCCACCCATTCCCGCGGCGAGGATGCCGCGGGCGAGGAAAGTGCGGGTCTTCGGGCAGCGGCCATTACCACGTGCGGCCATGACGGATTCCTCTCCGGCGCCTGCGAGGTGAGCTGTCGGGTTCGGGCGGGAGCTGCCCGGCCGCACGATATGTGCGACTTCACCCCTAGCCGTTCCGGTGTCCGGATCGGCGGCTTACCTGGGTCCCCCGCTCCTGCCGCGCGTGTGTGTGGGTGGGGTGGAATTTTCCGGGCGGCGGCAGGATTGGGCGGTCCGTCCGGATTGACGTGAACGTATGCGAGAGCACATGTCGGGAACAAGTCCTGATTTCCCGGTGTTGATCGCTTTCACCTGGGTTTAGTGAGGGGTGAATTGCCCGATTATTCCGGAACGTGACGCTCAACTTGCCTTATGCAAAGGGAGAGTCATTGGGCGGGGGTGGGGGATGTTCCCTGTTTGCGCGTGACCCAACTCACGCGACCAAGCGTGCGTAAAGCGACAATGGCGGCAACTCGGGCATTAAGGTGCGAGCGTCCAGGCGGCCGAGTCTTCGGGCGGGGCCGGGCGCACCTCCCACACGGACAGGTCCGTGTCGGGGTCGTCGTCGGGGAGCCGGCCCGCGTTGGGCTTGAAGTAGAGGCCGTAGGCCCAGTATCCGGGGAGTTCGTGGCACATCAGGTCGGGGTGGGGGCTGAACTCATGCCCCGCGTAAGTCCTGTTGATCCTCGCCACCGCTTCGGCCCGTGAGATCCCGAAGCGCGTGACCATCTCGTCGGCCATCTCGCGGAAGTACGCGAGCATCCCCTCGTCCAGGGCCATGAGGAATTCACCGGTCCGCGCCATGCTCCTCAGGGTTGCCCATGGCACTGCCAGGACTCCAGCCCGCCGTGCGCGGGATTCTCTTCTCCCACGTCCGGTGGAAGACCACCTCGTGGCCGTCCTTGCAGATCAGTTCGTTGGAGGTGATGAACTCGCGTGCGTCGCAGGTGATTTCGGAGCGGGTCTCGACCCTCGCGTCCCAGGACAGATCCGGGCGGTGCAGACGGATCGACCACGTCGAGCGGGCGCGGGCCGAGAGGGGGTCCGACTCGACGATCGCGTACGTGTCCAGCGCGTCCTGGGTGTATTCGAGGCCGTCCGGGTGGATGAGGGTGCCGCCGTGGCGGGGGGCCACCTCCAGGCGCCATTCACCTTTTGCCACGTCACGTACGACCAGGCGTTCGGGGCGGAGTTCGTCGAGAGTGGCCGGGACGGCCACCCCGAGGGGTTCGGACTGTTCAGGCTCCCCGAAGGCGATCTCGGGGTCCGACTCCCGCGCCCGTACCGGGAGTTCGAGAGAACTGCCCGCCGGGTCCAGGGTGAAGCCCGCCTCCGAGCCCGGCTGGGGCCAGATCCACGGCCAGTACGCCGAGGAGAGGGAGAGGCGGATGCGGTGACCGGGCGGGAAGGCGTAGCCAATGGCGGTCAGGTCGAAAACCAC
Source organism: Streptomyces sp. NBC_01384 (assembly GCF_045040035.1). Lineage (NCBI taxonomy): Bacteria > Bacillati > Actinomycetota > Actinomycetes > Kitasatosporales > Streptomycetaceae > Streptomyces > Streptomyces sp. NBC_01384. The sequence continues at coordinate 4,011,066 of NZ_CP109559.1, read as the reverse complement.
GTCCTCCGTAGAGCCCGGTTTCCAGGAGACCGCCTGATCGGGGCCGTAGCGCGCTGACAGGTCCAGGGCACCCCGGGTGACCAGGGTCGAGGAACCGTCGGGCGCCACGTCGCACACCCGGGCGATCACCTGGCCCCAGGGGGAGTGGGACGTCAGACGCAGGCGGACCCTCGGGCGGCCCAGGATCCAGGTCTCCCCAGGGACCTCGAACTCGAAGCAGGCCGACCTCGCGTCCTCCTCCCGCTGGTTCGGCGGCAGGTCCCCGTCGTTGCCGGCGGGACGGAAGCGGCCCGCGTCCACGCCGGTGTGCTGGGGGGAGCGCACCAGTACGGGTGCACCCCGGAGCACGTACGCGATCGGGGTCACGGAGGGGGAGGGCCAGACGGCGTCGCCCACCCAGCGGCCGGGGAGGGACGGGTACGTCGTGGCCGGGGGGCGCGCGTCCATGACGTACGAGCGCAGGAGCGGGAGCGGGAGCGGCGTCGCGTCTGTGCCGGTTACGTTCGCGGCGGTCGAGTCTGTGCCGGTTGAGCCTGTGGCGGTCGCGTCTGCGTGGGTCGCGTACGCGTCGGGCGGGTTCGTGTCGGGCGCGTTCGTGTCGGTCACATCCGTGGTGGGTGGCTTGAGCCAGTGGTCCCACCAGTTCAGCGTCTCCTGGAGGAAGCCGATCGCCGGGCCCGGCGGGAGGCCCCGGTCCGGGTACTGGTGGGACCAGGGACCGATCAGGCCGCGTACCCGGTCCGGGGGGCGCAGCACCGTGTCCCGGTACGGGTCGTGCCAGCCGCCCACCGCCAGTACGGCCGCCCCGATCCCGTCGTAGCCCCCGGCTTCGCGGACGCTGTCGTGGCGCCAGTACGCGTCGCGGGTCGGGTGGGACAGCCACGTATGGATGAACGGTTCCACCGTCTCCAGGCGCTTCACCCACATGTCGCGCCACATCACCTGGCCCACGTGCGCCGGGTCGGGCGGGCGGGCGACGTGGGCGAGCAGTCTGGCCGCCCGGGCGTGTGTGTCGAGGCCGAGGGCGGAACCTCCCATGTGGTGCACGTCGTTGTCGTAGCGATCGTCGGTCGAGCAGACCGCGACGATCGCCTTGAGCGGCTCGGGCGCGAGGGCCGCGATCCGGAGGGAGGTGAAACCGCCCGAGGAGATGCCGAACATGCCCACCTTGCCGCTGCACCAGGGCTGGGCGGCCAGCCAGTGGATCACCTCCACCCCGTCGGCCCGCTCGACCTCCCCGGACTCGTCCGACGGCATGCCCTCCGAGTTGCCGTGGCCGCGGGCGTCCACCCGGATGGAGGCGTAGCCGTGGCCCGCGTACCAGGGGTGGCGCTGCCAGTCGCGGGGCGCGGTCCAGTCGGTGAGGCGGGCGGGGAGGTATTCGAAGAGGGTGGGTACGGGGGCGTCGGTCAGTGGGCGCCATACGCGCGCGTACAGACGGGTGCCGTCCGGGAGTGGGATCCAGAGGTCCTTGTGGTTCGTCTCGTAGGGAAAGGACGTACGGATGTGCATGCTCATCACGGTGTCCTTGGTGTCCTGGTGTCCTGGTGTCTGTGTCTTTGGTGTCCCCGGTGGTCTCGGTGTCCTCGTCGCCTTCGTTCTCTTCGGCGGCCGGCCCTCGAGTGATTCGTTATATATCCGGTCGTATCAGATGATCAAGAACATACCGTTCGTGATCCGAAAACGCCCGGGCGTGGGACTGTCTGCCGCTCGGGGGACATCGGGTGGCGGGCGAGGGGGAAGTCGAGAGGAAGTCGGCAGTGGGGACGGTGGGCGCTCGTGGTGATCGAAACGTGACCGGATACGCTGACTTGAGTGATGGCAGCGACACATCGACAAACCGTGTCATCGACCGAATGATCGACCGAGTTCGCCATGTGATCGTCAGCAGACAGGAGAACCTCTCGTGACCGTCGTCGGGCCGTTCGGGCTGAGCGTGCGGGACCAGGCTCTCGAAGCCGATATCCAGGCCGGATTGGCGGCTGTGGAGGAGGGCTTGCTCGAAGTCACCAAGAGTGAGGTCCCCTTCATCACGGAGGCCGCACAGCATCTTCTGCGGGCCGGCGGGAAGCGGTTCCGGCCGCTGCTCGTGATGCTCGCCGCGCAGTTCGGTGACCCGTACGCGCCGGGCGTCGTGCCCTCGGCCGTGGTCGTCGAACTGACCCATCTCGCCACGCTGTACCACGACGACGTGATGGACGAGGCCGATGCCCGGCGCGGGGTGCCCAGCGCGAACACCCGTTGGGGCAACTCGCTCGCCGTCCTCACCGGTGATTTCCTCTTCGCGCGCGCGTCGCACACCCTGGCCGACCTCGGGCCGGAGGCCGTCCGCATCCAGGCCGAGGCGTTCGAGCGGCTCGTCACCGGGCAGATCCTGGAGACGGCGGGGCCGCGCGACGGGCGCGACCCGGTCGATCACTACCTCGACGTGCTCGGCGGCAAGACCGGCTCGCTGGTCGCCGTGGCGTGCCGGTTCGGCGCGATGATGTCGGGGGCCGACGAGACGGTCGTGGACGTGCTGACGCAGTACGGGGAGCGGCTGGGCGTCGCCTTCCAGCTCGCGGACGACGTGCTGGACATCGCGTCCGACTCGCACGAGTCCGGGAAGACGCCCGGGACGGATCTGCGCGAGGGGATCGCCACGCTGCCGGTGCTGCGGCTGCGTGAGCGGGCGGAGCGGCTCGGTCTGGCCGAGGACATCGCCCTGTGCGAGCTGCTCGACTCCGACCTCACGGACGACGAACGGCACGCCGAGGCGCTGGCTCTGCTGCGGGCGCACCCCGCGCTCGAGCAGGCCCGGCGGGACACCGTGCGGTACGCCGAGGAGGCCCGGTCCGCGCTCGCTCCGTTGCCGGAGTGCGATGCGAAGGCCGCGCTCGTGGAGCTGGTGGACGCGGTGGTGCACCGGGCCGGGTAGGTGCCCGGCGTTCGGCGCCTGGCCTGTGCCGCTGGTTTGCGCCGGTGCGCGCCGGTGCGCGCTGACGTGCGCTGACGTGCGCCTCTCGCGGTGTGGCGCACGTCACATAGCTGGATTGAGTCCAGGCTAGGAATCGATCCGTACTCCCGTACAGAAGCTGACGCAGGGGGTGTCAGCTGCAATACGGGGAGAAAACAGAATCATGGGATCGAACTCCACGTTCAGTGTCACGTCCGGTACGCGTCGCAAGAGCCTGATCCTGACCGGTGTCGTGGTGGCCGCCGCGACCGGTGTCGCCGCCGCCGTCATCCCGGCGGTCGCCGACAGCGGCAGTCACCACAACGGCATGACCCACTCGACGCAAGGCGACCAGGCCATCGTCGCGCAGAGCGGAGTCGTCGGCGGCAGCGGCGGCACCATCCTCGCCACCAGCCTCCGCGGCGCCAACGAGGTGCCCGTCCAGGGCGGCCCCGCCGTCGGCGACAAGGACGGCGCGGCGCTGGAGTTCATCAAGGTCAAGGGTGACAAGGTGTCCGTCGCCGTGACCTGGCGCGGCACCGGCAGGCCGACCATGCTCCACATCCACCAGGGCGCCAAGGGCACCAACGGCGGCGTCAAGGTCGACTTCGGCAAGCTGCTCGGGAAGATCAAGGGCCACCATGTCGTCGGCACCGTGAAGGTGAAGGACGCCGCCCTGTTGGAGCAGTTGACGAACGACCCCGGCGCGTTCTACGCCAATCTGCACACCGCCGAGTTCCCGGGTGGAGCCGTCCGCGGCCAGCTCCACAAGGTCACCGGTGCCTTCGACTTCCGCGACGCCCTCGACAACTTCCAGGCGTCCGTGGTCAAGGGCAAGCAGATCTACGAGTGCAAGCCGGTCGAGGGCGGCGGCTATGCCTTCGCGCAGCGTGACGTCGCGGCCCTGCTCGGCGGCGGCATCGCACACTCGTTCGTGAAGCCCAACTCCGGTACGCCGCAGTGGGTCGCGCCCGACCGCAGCGCGGTCACCGGGGCGCTGATCTCCAAGACCCCGAACGGCGACAAGAACATCCCCGAGCTGGACCTCAAGGCCACCCAGTCCGGCAAGCACCGTGGTCTGCTGGCCGACACGCAGGAGATCCTGCGACTCAACACCGTGGGCGGCATCGCCCCGGCCGGGTCCTGCACGCCGGGCGCGATCGTGGGCGTGCCGTACCAGGCGGACTACGTGTTCGTGCAGCGCTGACGGGTACCGGGGCTCAGTGAGGCCCAGGCGGTGGTTTCCCCAACCCCTACGGGTCGGGGGAGCCACCGCCTCCTCACGTCATACCGCAGGAGTACGTGGAGTTGAGTCCGGGGTCTGACGCTTCTCGTCGGCCGATTTGGTCAGATTGAGAACACCACTCCTCACCGGTTCGGGTGAGAATGGCGGCCATAGGGGTGGAGAAGTGCAGGACGGTAGGCCGCCGCCGACGACGGAGGTAAGGCACACATGGCACCGTACGAATCCGACAGGACCGCCGGGGCGGAAGGGCTGCCCGACGAGGCCGACGACGTCCGCGCCGGCCGGCGCAAGGCGGCTCGTTACGTCGTCCCGGTCGCAGTGGTGGGGGTGGCGGCGGCGACCATCGGGCTCGTCCCGGCGCTCGCCGACTCCGGGGACCCCAGCCTGCCGAAGATCACCGCACAGCAGCTGATCGAGAAGATCGCGGGGTCGGACGTCCAGCAGCTGTCCGGCACGGTCAAGGTCAGCACCGACCTCGGACTGCCCAGCCTGGGCGGCCTGGAGAGCAGTTTCCTGTCCGGCGCCACCCGGGGGTCCGGCGGCTCCTCCGCCGACCCGCAGTCCAAGCTCCTGGAGCTGGCCTCCGGCACGCACACGGTGCGCGTCGCGGCCGACGGCCCGGACAAGGCCAAGGTCTCCGTCCTGGACAGCGCCGCCGAGTACAGCGTCATCCACAACGGCAACGACGTATGGGCGTACGACAGCAAGTCGAACGAGGTGTACCACTCGACGGTCCCCACGTCCGACAAGGGGCAGGAGAAGGCGCCGAAGGACGTCCCGTCGACGCCCAAGGAGCTCGCCGACGAGGCCCTGAAGTCGGTCGACGACACGACCTCCGTGACCGTCGACGGTACGGCGCAGGTCGCGGGCCGTGATGCCTACAAACTGCTCATCAAGCCGAAGCAGTCGGGCTCCACGGTCGGCGCGATCACCATCGCGGTGGACGCGAAGACCGGGGTGCCGCTGAAGTTCACGCTGGTCCCGAGGAGCGGCGGCGCGGCCGTCGTGGACGCCGGCTTCACCAAGGTCGACTTCGCCAAGCCGACCGCCTCGACGTTCGACTTCGCCCCGCCGAAGGGCGCGAAGGTCACCGAGGGCAAGGACGCCAAGGGCACCAAGGACGCCAAGGGCACCAAGGGTTCCATGGCGTCGGAGTCCGCCGCGAAGTCCGGTGACCTCGGCAAGGGGCTCGACGGCCTGAAGACCATCGGCAAGGGCTGGAGCTCCATCGCCGAGTTCGGCACGGGCGGCCAGGGCGTGCCCTCCGGCTCGGCGTCCGGCAACAGCGATGTCTCCGGGTTCCTGAGCTCCCTCGGCGACCACGTCAAGGGCAAGTTCGGCTCGGGCACGGTCTTCTCGACCCGCCTGGTCAACGCGCTGATCACGGACGCCGGCAAGGTGTACGCCGGTGCCGTCACCAAGGACGCGCTGGTGAAGGCGGCCAACGCGGCCCAGTAGGCCCGTACGGTGAAATCCCGTACGCACAGGACGAAGTGAGGAGCCCATGGAGGAAGCGTCCGCCGCGGAGCCCGACCTGGTGGACAAGGGAGGCACCGCCACCGCGCCCGCCGAGGGCACGGTGATCGCCACCCGCGCGCTCACCAAGCGCTACCGCGGTGGACAGCTCGCCGTCGACGGTCTCGATCTGACCGTCCCGGCGGGCAGCGTCTTCGGCTTCCTCGGGCCGAACGGCTCGGGCAAGACCACCACCATCCGCATGCTGATGGGCCTGATCGAGCCGACCTCGGGCACGGCGCGCGTGCTGGGGCAGCCCATGCCCCGCGCCACCCGCGCCGTGCTTCCGCACGTGGGCGCCCTCATCGAGGGCCCCGCGCTGTACGGCTTCCTCTCCGGCCGCGACAACCTCCTCCGGTACGACGCCGCCGACCCGACCGCCGACCCGCGCACCCGGCATACGCGCGTCGCGGCCGCCCTCGACCGGGTCGGACTCACCGCCGCGGCGGCCAAGAAGGCGAAGGCCTACTCGCTCGGCATGAAGCAGCGGCTCGGGCTCGCGGCCGCGCTGCTCCAGCCCCGCCGCCTGCTCGTCCTGGACGAGCCGACCAATGGCCTCGACCCGCAGGGCATGCGCGAAATCCGCTCCCTGGTACGAGAGCTGGCCTCGGACGGCACGACCGTCTTTCTCTCCTCGCACCTGCTCGACGAGATCGAGCAGGTGTGCACGCACGCCGCTGTGATGGCGCAGGGGCGGCTGATCACCCAGGGCCCGGTCGCGGAGCTCGCGGCGGGGGCGCGCGGCCGGCTCGTGGTGACCACGCCCGACCCCGGGGACGCGGCGCGCGTCCTGAAGGAACAGGGCGTGGGGGACCTCGTCATCACGGATACCGGGGTGACGGCCGAGCCGCCGGACCGGGACCGCGAACTCGCCGAGCTGAACGCCGCGTTGGTCACGGCGGGCGTCCGGGTGCGCGGCTTCGGGGTGGAGCGGGCTTCGCTGGAGGACGCGTTCGTGGCGCTGACGGGGGAGGGGTTCGATGTCGCAGGCTGAGCAGGCTGAGCAGGCTGAGCAGGCTGAGCAGGCCGAGGCGGCTGAGGCGGCGTCCGTGCGGGGCGGGACTCAGGCCCGGGCCACGCGAAAGCCCAGTCCCCTCTGGACGTTCGGGTTGTTCCGGAGCGAGCTCGTCACCACCTTCCGGCGGTGGCGGACAATCGCGCTGCTGGGCGTGCTCGCCGCTGTACCGATCCTCATCGGGGTCGCCGTCAAGGTCGAGACGCGGAACGGTTCGTCGGCGGGCGGCGGAGGCGGTGGAGGCGGCCAGGGCCCGGCGTTCATCGCACAGGTCACCAACAACGGCCTGTTCCTGGTGTTCACGGCGCTCGCCGCGACGCTCCCCTTCTTTCTGCCGATGGCCATCGGCGTCATCGCCGGCGACGCGATCGCGGGCGAGGCGAACGCCGGCACCCTGCGCTACCTCCTCGTCGCCCCCGCGGGCCGGACCCGGCTGCTGGTCACCAAGTACGCGACCACGATGACGTTCTGCCTGGTCGCGACCCTGGTGGTGGCGATCTCGGCGCTGGCCGTGGGCGCGCTCCTCTTCCCGCTGGGCGAGCTGACGACGATCTCCGGGACACGGATCAGCTTCGCCGAGGGGCTCGGTCGGGCGTTGCTCATCGCGCTGGTCGTCGCCGCGTCACTGATCGGCGTCGCGGCTCTCGGCCTGTTCGTCTCGACGCTGACCAGCAGCGGCATCGCGGCGATGGCGACCACGGTCGGCCTCCTCATCACCATCCAGATCCTCGACCAGATCCCCCAGCTCCACGCCCTCCAGCCGTACTTCTTCTCCCACTACTGGCTGTCCTTCGCCGACCTCTTGCGCGATCCGGTGTACTGGGACGACCTGGTCCGCAACCTCGGCCTCCAGGGCCTGTACGCGGCGGTGTTCGGCTCGGCGGCGTGGGCACGGTTCACGGCGAAGGACATCACCGCGTAGGTGTCGGGTGTCGAGCACTGCCGGGGTTCAGGGGTGGTATGCGGCGCCGGTCAGGCGGGCCAGCGCGGCCGTCTCGCGGGGTGCTTCGACGGTGAGGTCGCCGATGCGCCAGGCCGGCACCCACGGCACCCGGTAGACGTCGATCGAAGATTCGATCACCTTGATGCGCTGAGCGAGTTGGCGGGGCAGCCGTCCGGGCGCGTCGGCGACCAGAACGACGGCGTCGAGGTCGAGCCCCGGGGGCGCGTCGCCCCGGCGGAAGGTGTCCAGGGTGTGCGCGACGGCGTCGAGTCCCGTCGCGTGCGTACGCCCGACGAGCAGCACCGAGCCCGGCTCTCCCTGCTCGGGCCGGGGCCAGTTCCGCCCCGTGTCGTGGCCGCCGAAGACCGCGGCGAGCGTCGAGGTACCGGCCCCACCGTGCGTGGCCACCCAGGCGAACCGGCGTGCGCCGACCACGACGGGGCCGCCGGACGCACCCACCGGTGCCGGTGAGGGTTCCGGTCCGGCGACCGGCCCGCGGATCCAGATCCCGGGCCCGTCCACCCCCTGCCGTGTGCTCCCCTGCATTGCCACTCTCCTCCGTCGTCGCCCCGTCGATCTTCGCGGCGTCCGGCACGTTTCGGTAATGGGATATCAGTTCCTGGGACGAGCCTGTGACGTCGTAGTGACGCATGCAGTGGGTGCGAGCGGAGAGACTCGACGACATGTCCGCCGTCGACGTCAGCGCCGGACAGAGCGGTGAGGTCGGTTAGCAGGCGGCAGGTGAATCCGGCACGATGGCTGAGGCGGAAGGGGAGAGAGGCGAGGATGCGTAGGACGAGGATGGTGACGAGGACGGTCGCGGCCGGTCCTTCGCCTTCGCCTTCCCCTTCTATTTCCCCTTCGCCTTCCCCGTCCTGTTCTTCGTCTTCCCCTACCCCGTCTGCTACTGCTTCTCCTTCTCCTTTTTCCTCTCCTTTTCCTTCTCCTTCCTCCCCCGATCGACCCGAGTGAGGGAATCGATGTCTCGACTCAGCCGCGAACAGAAGCGGGAATTCAAGTGGCAGCGCTCGGCGGCCGCCGCCGGGGGCACCCCGATCGAGGTGCGGGTACCCGCGCCCGTCGGGGGCACCGGGGGCGGGGCCACGGTCGGCGGTATGCCGGTCGTCGCCGCGCCCGGCGAGACGGTTCAGGCCGCCGTCCTGAACCACCTCCACCACCTCGCCCTGACCACCGGCCACCCCGTCCTCGCCACGGTCCACGACGAACGGATCGGTTTCCTCGTACCGCTTCAGGTGTACGTGGACGGGTCGAGCGGGTATGCGGGGGAGCCGGTGCGGGTGGGGCCGCCGGCCGAGGCGCCCGCCGTGCCGGCAACCCCTCCCGCGGTACCGGTACCCCCTCCCGCCGTATCGCCGGTTCCGCTGGGGGAGTTCGGCCCGGCCCCGGTGCTGGAGGCCATGTCTGTCACGGGTCCCGGGCGGGAACTGGAACCGAAAACGGAACCGAAAACGGAACTGGGACTGGAACTGGAATCTGAATTGGAATTGGAGCTGGAACCGGAGCCGAAGCCCACTCCCGCGCGCGGGTTCGACGCCGTCGCCGAGTCGGTGCTGGCACCGGTAGTGGGGGCGACGGAGGGCGCGGCGTTCCTGATGGAGCCCGTGGCGCGGATCAACGAGGCTGTGAAACAGGGGTGGATCGAAGAGGCCGCGGGGATGGCGGAACGGGCCGGGGTGGAGGCGTCGCGGTCGCTGGGCCCCGAACATGCGGAGGTGCTGCGGCTGCGTGAACTGACCGCGTACATCGCCTACTTGGCCGGTGACCCGCTCCGGTCGTTCCACCTGTCGCTCGACCTCGCCCAGGTCCGCAGGCGGCACCGGGACCCCGATGCCGCGTACGGCAACGTACAGAGCGCGGCGGCGGCCTGGCGTGCGGTCCGCGACCCCCTGCAGGGACTGAACCTGGGGCATGACCTGATCACGCTGTGGGCCGAACTCGTCGCCGACGGCGGCCCCGCCGCCGACGACCTCGAACAACTCGAGTCGGCTCGCACCCGCATGAACCGCCTCGCGGACCGAGCCAGGACCCGGGCCGTGGCCGACAATCCGTACACCCAGAGCCTGTACACCCAGAACCCGTACACCTAAAACGCGTATACGTAAACGCGTACACCTGGAACGCATACGCCTATAGAACCCGTCAGTGCACGCAGAATTCGTTCCCCTCCGGGTCGGCCATCACCACCCACTCACCCGCCGGCTCCCTGACGTGCCGCAGCACGCTTGCGCCCAGTCCCTCCGGTCGGGCGACCTCGTCGGCGCGTCGGCCCTCGCCCGGGTGCAGGTCGAGATGGAGCCGGTTCTTGACGTCGACGAGCCCCCACCGGCCCGCAGCAGCCCAAGAACCTCTACGGCTTGGCGTCGACGGGGTCGGCACCCCGCGCCCCGGCAACGGCGGCGCCAAGGCCACCCCCACCCCCACCGGCGCCGGCCCTGAGCATCCGAGCCGAACGGCGTGCGGTACGCAACGCGTCGAAGGTGAGCAGCGACAGCGCGAGCCAGACCAGCGCGAACCCGGCCCACCGCTCGGGCGGCATGGCCTCGTGGAAGTAGAGGATGCCGAGGAGGAACTGGAAGACAGGCGCGAGGTACTGCAGCAGCCCCAGCGTGGACAACGGCACCCGTATCGCGGCCGCGCCGAAACAGACCAGCGGCAGCGCGGTCACCACTCCCGTCGCCGCGAGCAGCGCCGAGTGCCCCGCCCCCTCCGAAGCGAAGGTCGCACCCCCGCTCGAACCCAGCCACAGCAGATACCCGAGTGCGGGCAGGAACTGGATCGCGGTCTCGGCGGCGAGCGACTCGAGGCCGCCGAGGTTGACCTTCTTCTTCACCAGCCCGTAGGTGGCGAAGGAGAAGGCGAGGGTGAGGGAGATCCACGGCGGACGGCCGTACCCGATGGTGAGGACGAGGACCGCGGTGAAGCCGACGCCGACCGCCGCCCACTGCACGGGGCGCAGCCGTTCCTTCAGGAGCAGTACGCCGATGGCGATGGTGACGAGCGGATTGATGAAGTACCCGAGGGACGCCTCGACCACGTGCTCGCTGTTCACGGCCCAGATGTAGACGCCCCAGTTGACCGTGATCACGGCCGCCGCGACGGTGATCAGCCCCAGCTTGCGCGGCTGCCGCAGCAGCTCGCCGAGCCAGGCCCAGCGCCGCATCGCCACCAGCGCGACGCCGACCACGGCGAGGGACCACACCATCCGGTGGGCGAGGATCTCGATGGCTCCGGCGGGTTTGAGCAGGGGCCAGAAGAGCGGAACGAGCCCCCACATGCCGTACGCGGCAAAGCCGTTCATCAGCCCGACGCGCTGCTCGCCCTTGGAGCCCTTGGAGCCGTTCGCGCCGTCGGAGCCCATCGCGCCCGTAGAACCCATCGCGCCCGACGAACCTGTTGAGCCCGACGAACCTGTTGCGCTCCCCGTCCGCTGCTGCACGGTCACTGGCCCTCCCTCTCGTACAGCTGCTCCCGCGCAGCCTCCAAGAAGGTAGCGCCGAGCACTCCCGCCTGTCATGCCCGTATCGCCATACGGTCATGACAGGCGGGGATTCGGAGGGTGACGGCGCCCCAGGGCCCTTAGGGCCTAAGGGCCCTTAGGCCCTGGGGGAGTCAGCCCTTCAGGGCCGCCGCGATCGACTCGGCGACCGGCGTGGTCGGACGGCCGGTCAGCCGGGACAGGTCACCGCTGGTGCCTGCGAGCTCGCCCTTCTCGATGGACGCGTCGACGCCCGCCAGGATCGCGGCGACGGGGCCGGGCAGTCCGGCGCCGGTCAGGATGCCCGTGAGGGCCTCGACGGTGACGGCGTTGTAGACGATCTCCTTGCCGGCCTGCTCGGCCACCAGGGCGGCGTACTCGGCGAAGCTCCACGCGGCGTCGCCGCTCAGCTCGTACGTCTTGTTCTCGTGGCCCTCGCCGGTCAGTACGGTCACGGCGGCGGCCGCGTAGTCGGCGCGGGCGGCGGAGGCGACCTTGCCGTCACCGGCGGCCTGGGTGACGGCTCCGTACTCGAGGACCGGGGCGAGGTTCTCGGTGTAGTTCTCGTTGTACCAGCCGTTGCGCAGCAGGGCGTAGGGCACACCGGACTCCAGGATCGCCCTCTCGGTGCCCTTGTGGTCGTCGGCGAGGGCGGCGGTCAGGCCGCCCGGGGCGCTGGTGTACGCGAAGAGCGCGACCCCGGCGGCCTTGGCGGCGTCCAGGACGACCCGGTGCTGGCCCACGCGCCCCTTGTCGAACTCGTTGCCGGAGATGAGCAGCACCTTGTCACCGGCGGAGAAGAGGGTCCCGAAGGTCTCGGGCTCGTTGTAGTTGGCGACCGCGATCTTCACACCGCGGGCCGCGAAGCCGGCGGCCTTCTCCGCGTCGCGGACGACGGCGGTGATCTGGTCGGCCGGAACCTTCTCCAGCAGCCCCTCGATGACGTGGCGGCCGAGGTGTCCGGTGGCTCCGGTGACGACGATGCTCATGGGTTAACTCCTTGTGGGGTGGGCCTTCCGCTAACCATAGGAGGTGCGCTAACTCTTCGAAAGTACTCACTTTGAAGTAAGGTACTGGCATGGGAGTAAGTGGGAAGCCTCCGGCAGCGACTCGGGCAGCGACTCGGGCCGTGACTCCGGTCGTGGACATGGCCGTGACTCCGGCTGTCTCCAAGTACGACACCGGCGAGGCGATGTGCCCGTACCGCCTTGTCCTGGAGCACGTCACCAGCCGCTGGGGCGTGCTCGTCCTGATCGAGCTCCTCGACCGCCCCTACCGGTTCAGCGAGCTGCGCCGGGCCATCGGCCGTGTCAGCGAGAAGATGCTTGCCCAGACCCTTCAGACCCTGGAGCGCGACGGCCTCGTCCACCGCGACGCCAAGCCCGTGATCCCGCCCCGCGTCGACTACTCCCTCACCGACCTGGGCCGCGAGGCCGCCGAGCAGGTGCGAGCGCTGGCCGTCTGGACCACGGACCGGATGGACGACGTCGAGAAGGCCCGCTACGCATACGACGAGGCCCGGGCGTCAGCCACCCGGGCCCCATGAACCGTTGATCAGCCACTGGCCAGCCGTTGATCGCCACTGATCAGCCACTGGCCAGCCGCTGGTTGATCAGTGATCAACCACTGATCAACCACTGAGGTTGCTCAGCCGACGACCGTCCAGGTGTCCCCGCCCGCCAGCAGCGTCGCCAGATCCCCCTTGCCGTTCTGTTCGATGGCCGCGTCGAGCTGGTCGGCCATCTGGGTGTCGTAGACCGGCCGCTCCACGGAACGGAACACGCCGATCGGGGTGTGGTGCAGGGTGTCCGGGTCGGCGAGCCGGGAGAGCGCGAAGGCCGTGGTCGGGGACGCGGAGTGCACGTCGTGGACCAGGATCTGCGCCTCGTTCTCCGGTGTGATGGTGACCACCTTCAGGTCGCCGGTCGCCTGATCCCGTACGACACCCTTGGCGCCTCCCCCACTCTCGGCTTCGCTCGAGCGGGAGGTGCCCTCACCGCCGAAGCGGATCTGTTGCCCGTGCTCCAGGCGGATCACCGCCTCCTTGGCCTGCTGCTTGTCCTTGAGCACCTCGAAGGCGCCGTCGTTGAAGATGTTGCAGTTCTGGTAGATCTCCACCAGTGCCGTGCCCGGGTGGGCGGCGGCCTGTCGCAGCACGTCGGTGAGGTGCTTGCGGTCGGAGTCCACGGTCCGGGCGACGAAGGACGCCTCCGCGCCGATGGCCAGGGACACCGGGTTGAAGGGCGCGTCCAGGGAGCCCATAGGCGTCGACTTGGTGATCTTGCCGACCTCGGAAGTGGGTGAGTACTGGCCCTTCGTCAGCCCGTAGATCCGGTTGTTGAAGAGCAGGATCTTCAGGTTCACATTGCGGCGCAGGGCGTGGATCAGATGATTGCCGCCGATGGAGAGGGCGTCGCCGTCACCGGTCACCACCCACACGGACAGGTCCCGTCGCGAAGAGGCGAGCCCCGTCGCGATGGCGGGCGCACGGCCGTGGATGGAGTGCATGCCGTATGTGTTCATGTAGTACGGGAAGCGGGACGAGCAGCCGATGCCCGAGACGAAGACGATGTTCTCCTTGGCGAGGCCGAGCTCGGGCATGAAGCCCTGCACGGCCGCCAGGACCGCGTAGTCACCGCAACCGGGGCACCAGCGCACTTCCTGATCGGACTTGAAGTCCTTCATGGACTGCTTGGCCTCGGCCTTGGGCACCAGAGTGAGCGCCTCGATCGTGTCCGCGCCTTCCGTGGTCGTCTCAGCCATCGATGGCCTCCTTGAGCGCCGTGGCGAGCTGTTCGGCCTTGAACGGCATGCCGTTGACCTGGTTGTAGGAGTGCGCGTCGACCAGGTACTTCGCCCGGACGAGCGTGGCGAGCTGGCCGAGGTTCATCTCGGGGATCACCACCTTCTCGTAACGCCCCAGCACGGTGCCGAGATTCCGCGGGAAGGGGTTGAGGTGGCGCAGATGGGCCTGGGCGATGTTCTCCCCGGCGGCGCGCAGTCGCCGCACCGCCGCGGTGATGGGTCCGTAGGTCGAACCCCAGCCCAGGACCAGGGTGTCGGCCTCGCCGGAGGGGTCGTCGACCTCGATGTCCGGGACGTCGATGCCGTCGATCTTCGCCTGCCGGGTGCGGACCATGAAGTCGTGGTTGGCGGGGTCGTACGAGATGTTGCCGGTGCCGTCCTGCTTCTCGATGCCGCCGATACGGTGCTCGAGCCCCGGTGTGCCCGGGATCGCCCACGGGCGGGCCAGGGTCTGTGGGTCGCGCTTGTACGGCCAGAAGACCTCGGTGCCGTCGTCGAGGGTGTGGTTCGGGCCCTGTGCGAACTGCACCCGCAGGTCGGGGAGTTCGTCGACCTCCGGGATGCGCCACGGCTCGGAGCCGTTGGCCAGATAGCCGTCGGAGAGGAGGAGGACGGGGGTGCGGTAGGCGAGCGCGATCCGGGCCGCCTCCAGGGCCGCGTCGAAGCAGTCGGCGGGTGTGCACGGGGCGACGATCGGGACCGGGGCCTCGCCGTTGCGGCCGTACATGGCCTGAAGGAGGTCGGCCTGCTCGGTCTTGGTCGGCAGGCCGGTGGAGGGCCCGCCGCGCTGGATGTCGATGACCAGCAGCGGCAGTTCGAGGGAGACCGCGAGCCCGATGGTCTCCGACTTCAGCGCCACGCCCGGCCCGGAGGTGGTGGTGACGCCGAGCGAGCCGCCGAAGGCCGCGCCCAGGGCGGCGCCGATGCCCGCGATCTCGTCCTCGGCCTGGAAGGTGCGGACGCCGAAGTTCTTGTGCCGGCTCAGCTCGTGCAGGATGTCGGAGGCCGGGGTGATCGGGTAGGAGCCCAGGAAGAGGGGCAGGTCCGCCTGCTGGGAGGCGGCGATCAGGCCGTAGGAGAGGGCCAGGTTCCCGGAGATGTTGCGGTAGGTGCCGGTCGGGAAGGTCTTGGTGGCCGGGGCGACCTCGTAACTGACCGCGAAGTCCTCGGTCGTCTCACCGAAGTTCCAGCCGGCCCGGAACGCGGCGATGTTCGCGGCCGCGATGTCGGGCTTCTTGGCGAACTTGGCCTTCAGGAACTTCTCCGTGCCCTCGGTGGGCCGGTGGTACATCCACGACAGCAGGCCCAGCGCGAACATGTTCTTGCTGCGCTCCGCCTCCTTGCGGGACAGGTCGAAGTCCTTGAGCGCCTCGAGCGTCATCGTCGTGAGGGGGACGGGGTGGACGGCGTATCCGTCCAGGGAGCCGTCCTCCAGCGGACTGGTCGCGTAACCGACCTTCGCCATGGCCCGCTTGGTGAACTCGTCCGTGTTGACGATGATCTCCGCGCCGCGCGGCACATCGCCGATGTTCGCCCTGAGAGCGGCCGGGTTCATGGCGACGAGGACGTTGGGCGCGTCGCCGGGCGTGAGGATGTCGTGGTCCGCGAAATGCAGCTGGAATGAAGAAACGCCCGGCAGGGTGCCTGCGGGCGCTCGGATCTCGGCGGGGAAGTTCGGCAGCGTCGAAAGATCATTGCCGAAGGACGCCGTCTCGGAGGTGAAGCGGTCGCCGGTGAGCTGCATTCCATCACCGGAGTCGCCCGCGAACCGGATGATCACCCGGTCGAGCCGGCGAGTTTCTTTCGCCCCCGCCGGTTTGCGCTGTTCTCCTACGACGGCTTCGTCGGCCTGCTCCGCTGGGCTACTGACCTGGCTGGTCACTTAACTGGACCTCCTTCGAGGCGGCTGTCTGGGAGCGGCCCTCCCGCAGGCCATCCCAGGATCAACCCTACGTCTGTAAGGGTCGCCTTCCCTCGGCCGTTCGCATGATGGACACCATTTTGAGACGGTTCGACGCCCTGATTTGTCATGATTTACTCGCCCCGCCGCTCCTCTGGAAGACGCTCCTACCTCATCCTTTGGTTCTTGCGCCGGCCTTGTGTCGCTCTGGTGCCGTGCCTGGCACAGTGTCAGGCCATTAGGAGTTGAGGTAGGTGAGGACGGCCAGAACACGCCGGTGATCCCCGTCGCTCGGGGACAGCCCGAGCTTCAGGAAGATATTGCTGACGTGCTTCTCGACCGCTCCGTCGCTCACCACCAGCTGGCGCGCGACCGCCGAGTTGGTCCGGCCCTCGGCCATGAGTCCCAGGACCTCCCGCTCCCGCGGGGTGAGCCCGGCCAGCACGTCCTGCTTACGGCTGCGTCCGAGCAGCTGCGCGACCACTTCCGGGTCCAACGCGGTACCCCCCTGGGCCACCCGCACCACCGCGTCCACGAACTCCCGGACCTCGGCGACCCGGTCCTTGAGCAGATAGCCGACGCCGCGGCTCGAACCGGCCAGCAGTTCGGTGGCGTAACGCTCCTCCACGTACTGCGACAGCACCAGCACCCCCAGTCCCGGGTGGTGCTTGCGCAGCTGCACGGCGGCCTTGACACCCTCGTCGGTGTGCGTCGGCGGCATCCGTACGTCGGCGACCACGACGTCCGGCAGCTCGCTCTGGGCCGCCAGGTCGGTGATGGTCTTGATCAGCGCGTCGCCGTCCCCGACACCGGCCACGACATCGTGCCCACGGTCGGTCAGCAACCGGGTCAGGCCCTCCCTGAGCAGCACTGAATCCTCGGCGATGACCACCCGCACCCTGTCCTCCACGATTTCTCGGCCCCCCAGCCCGTTGCCGGCCGACGCCGGCTGCGTCCCGCTCGTACGTCAGTCCTCAGCATTCCAGCATTCGGACCAAATGGCGGCCGTTCTTCAGCCTGTCCGCCGTTTGAGCGCGATTCCCTCCGGGCGAGCGGGGGCCAGGGGGCGGAGCCCCTTGGCGGGGGCCGGGGGGCGGAGCCTCAGGGGATGGATGGGGGTCCGTTCACCTGCTCGGGTGAAGCCGAGAGCTTGGGGGAGCGTGGGGGCGGGTGGAGGAACGTGGGGGCGGTGGGGGCGACTCACCCGCGCCAGGGCAACTCCGCCGTGATCCGAGTAGGACCGCCCACGGGCGAGTCCACCACCAGAACCCCGTCCACCGCATCGAGCCGCTCCGCCAGCCCCGCCAGTCCGGACCCGCCCGACACATCGGCTCCGCCCACACCGTCGTCCGTGACCTGGAGCATCAACCGGTTCTCCACCCGCCACACATCCACCATGGCGCGCGTCGCCCGCGAGTGTTTGCTGATGTTCTGCAGCAGTTCGGAGACGGTGAAATAGGCGATCCCCTCGATCGCGGGGGCGGGCCGGGCCGGAAGGTCCACCTCCACCTGCACCGGCACCGTGCACCGGGAGGCCACGGAGGACAGCGCGGCGTCCAGCCCGCGGTCGGTCAGCACGGCCGGATGAATCCCGCGCGCCAGATCCCGCAGCTCCTGCAACGCCGTCTTCACCTCACCGTGCGCCTCGTCCACCATCCGCGCCGCCGCCTGCGGATCCTCGGTGAGCTTCTCCTTCGCCAGGCCGAGCCCCATCGCGAGGTTGACCAGCCGGGCCTGTGCCCCGTCGTGCAGATCCCGCTCGATGCGCCGCAGGTCGGCGGCGGCCGTGTCGACCACGACCCCCCGGTCCGACTCCAGCTCGACCACCCGGGTCGCCAGCCGCGACGGCCCCAGCAGCCCCAGCACCATCAGCCGGTCCACCGTGGTCAGCGCCCGTACGATCCACGGCGTGGCCATCGTGATCAGCAGCCCTAGCAGCGCGGTGACCGTGATCTCGAAGGGGTTGTCCAGGTAGATGCTGTGCGTGTCGTCGCCGTAGAGCTGAAGGCCGCCCTGACCGCCGTACACCGGGAAGAGCCAGAACCACAGCGGATACGTCAGCATCGCCCAGCCGTACGCCCAGAAGCTCAGCGCCACCGCGAATGAGAACGCCGACCACGGGAGCTGCATCACCGCGTACAGCAGATGCCGCCACGACGAACCGCTCTTGAGGATCGCCCCCATCCACGCCGGCGCCCCCTGCTTCCGCACCCGCAGGGGCTCCGGCGCGGCCACGTCGAGCCCGAGCAGCCCGCGCGCCCGCGCACGCTCCAGTGCGCCGAACCCGCGGCAGCCCGCCAGCGCCCCGGCGAGCACCGGGATGCCCAGGAAGGTGATCAGCAGCCCCGCGCCGAGCGAGAACATCGTGACGGCGAACGTGAACATGATGATCCCGAGCGGCAGGCTCAGCATCACATAGCCGAACTCGCGCCAGCTGCGGGCCTCGATCGGTGCCCGCAACGGTGCCGGGAGACGGTGCCGCCGCTCCCCGGCACCCGCCCCGTGGAATCCGGGCCCGCTCCGGTGCCCGTACCCCTGTCCGTACTCCGTGGCCATCGGTGTCGTCCGTTCTAGTCGTCCTGCTCGTCGGCTCTGTACCCCAACCCTGCTGTTTCCGGCCCTCGCCGACCATGGAGCGGGTAGGGGTCTTGGAACGGGGGTTTTCCCTACCTCAAAGGGTCCGGAGGTCAAGAGGTCTGGAGGTCTGGAGGTCAGGATGCGCGGTCCCGCCATGGCAGCTCCGCCGTGATGGTGGTCGGCCCGCCGGGCGGGGAATCGATGACAAACAGCCCGTCCACCGCGCCGAGCCGGTCCGCGAGCCCCGCCATCCCCGTACCGCCGTCGAGGCCGGCCCCGCCGCGTCCGTCGTCGCGGACCTGTATGAGCAGCCGTTCGTCCGTCCGCCAGACGTCCACGGACGCGGATCTCGCCCCGCTGTGCTTGCTGACGTTCTGCAGCAGCTCGGAGACGGTGAAGTACGCGATGCCCTCGATGGCCGCGGCAGGCCTCGACTCGAGGTCGGCCGTCACCTTCACCGGCACGGTGCAGCGCGAGGCGACCGATGACAGGGCCGCGTCCAGTCCCCGATCGGTGAGGACCGCCGGATGGATGCCGCGGGCCAGGTCGCGCAGCTCCTGCAGGGCCAGTTTCACCTCGCCGTGCGCCTCGTCGACCATGGCCGCGACACTTTCGTCGGCTTGACCCTCCAGGAGCTTCTCCTTGGCCAGGCCGAGCCCCATCGCGAGGTTGACCAGCCGGGCCTGTGCCCCGTCGTGCAGATCCCGCTCGATGCGCCGCAGATCGGCGGCGGCCGTGTCGACCACGACCCCCCGGTCGGACTCCAGTTCGGCGATACGCCGCTCCAGCTCGTCCGAGGGCGACAGCAGCCCGCGCACCATGGCCCGGTCCACGTTCGTCAGCCCACGTGCGAGGAACGGCAGCACCGGCCACAGCACGAACAACGACACGAGCGTGACCGTGAAGGTGGCGATGCCCCACGGCAGCCGGATGAAGTCGTACAGCACCGTCCGCCAGCCCACCGGATCCTTCAGGCTCGACCACAGCCAGGGCAGGAAGCCGGTCCGGCGCACCGGCAGCGGGCTCGGCTCGTCGATCCGTACGCCGAGCAGCCTGCGCGCCCGCGCCCGCTCGAACTTGCCCAGCTGCCGTGAGCCCAGCAGCCCGAGCGCGAGCAGCGGCAGCCCGATCACCGTGACCGCGAGCAGCGAGCCCGCGAACGTCATCGTCACGACGTACACGAAGCCGAAGATCGAGACCGGCAGATTGGCGAGGAGGTGCGAGATCTCCTTCCATGTCTGCCGGTCGAGGGCGAGGCGCGCGGGAGGCAGCCGGTCGCTGTCGGCCGACTCTGCGGATGCGGCGGCCGAGTCCGGTGGGCCGACGAGGGTGAGGCGTTCGGTCATATTCGCTAGCCTGCCCGGCGGCGAGCCGCCGCGCCATGAGGTAGACCGCCACGATCCACTGGGGAAATCCCCACCCCTTGAGGTGAAAGTGGACGTTTCCGAGAGGTGTGCTGGGACGCTTCCGGGGGTGCGCGGGGACGTCTTCGCGAGGTGAAATGGGGAGTGACCGCGAGGTGCGAACGGGAAGCCGGAGACGTGCGAGGCGGACGAGCCCATGGCCAGCCCACGGCCAGTCCATGGCCAGTCCAAGGCAAGCCCATGACGTGTCCCCGAAAAGGCAACGCGTGACGGGCTGCTTACCGTCTCTTTAGCAGGCCCTAGACTCCCGTCCGTACAGATCGTCGAACAGGGCGCATCACGGCGTGCGCAACGGGGCGTATGCCGGGGCGCAACGAGGTCAGGAAGTTCAGGGAGTGAGGGGCTGACGTGCCGGAACCGACCGTTGTCACGGCAACCGGGGCCGTCGTCGCGGCGGGCTACTTCCAGTCCTACTCGGTCGTCGGACTGCTCGCCGTCGTCGGCGTGCTCTTCGTCGCCGTCGCCTTCGGGGCGGGCCGTCTGCTGCGGCCGGTGGTCCCCACCCCCGAGAAACTCCTGACGTACGAGTGCGGTGTCGACCCCGTCGGCGAGGGCTGGGCGCACACCCAGGTCCGCTACTACGTCTACGCCTTCCTCTACGTGATCTTCGCCGTCGACTCGATCTTCCTCTTCCCCTGGGCGACCGTCTTCGCCGCGCCCGGCTACGGCGCGGCCACCCTCGTGGAGATGTTCATCTTCCTCGGCTTCCTGGCCTTGGGCCTGCTGTATGCATACAAGAAGGGCGTCCTGACATGGACGTGACCCCCTCGCCGACCTCCGAGCCGGTGCTGTTGCCCGAGCCGAAGCGGCTGGGCGCGCTCTCCCGGCTGGCCCCCGAGCCGATGAAGGTGGTCCTGAACTGGGGCCGCCGCTACTCGCTCTGGGTCTTCAACTTCGGCCTCGCCTGCTGCGCGATCGAGTTCATCGCCGCGTCGATGGCCCGGCACGACTTCATCCGGCTCGGAGTGATCCCGTTCGCTCCGGGCCCGCGCCAGGCCGACCTGATGGTCGTCTCCGGCACGGTCACGGACAAGATGGCCCCCGCCGTCAAACGTCTGTACGAGCAGATGCCCGAGCCCAAGTACGTCATCTCCTTCGGCGCGTGCTCGAACTGCGGCGGCCCGTACTGGGACTCGTACTCGGTCACCAAGGGCGTCGACCAGATCATCCCGGTGGACGTGTACGTCCCCGGATGCCCGCCCCGCCCGGAGGCGCTGCTCCAGGGCATCCTCAAACTCCAGGAGAAGATCGCCCGGGAGTCGCTGGGCGAGCGCTACAGCTCCTCGCCGCGCCCGTCGGCGGCAGCTCTCCAGAGCGGCCTGGTACGCCCGCCCGCCGTGGGGGAGGACCGATGACCGTCGGCTGGCTCCCCGCCCCGGCCGAGGAACTCTTCGGCCCGGAGGCCACGGCCGAGGAGTCGTACGAGGTCCTGACGGTCGATGTGCCGCCCGCTTCCTGGATCTCCGCCCTGGAGACCGCGCGTGACAGGCTGGGCTGCACCTACTTCGACTGGCTGAGCGCCGTCGACGAACCCGGCACGGGCTTTCGCGTCGCGGCACACGTGGTGGCCCTGTCTCCCGTACGCCGCCTCCTCGTCCGTACGACCGTCCCGCACTCGGCACCCGTCCTGGCGTCGGCGGTCTCCGTGTACGCAGGTGCGGGCTGGCACGAGCGCGAGACCCACGAGATGTTCGGCGTCACCTTCGAGGGCCACCCTGGGCTGGCCCCCCTGTTGTTGCCAGAGGGCTTCGAGGGCCACCCTCTCCGCAAGGACTTCGTCCTCGCCGCCCGCGTCGCCAAGGCCTGGCCCGGCGCGAAGGAGCCGGGGGAGTCGGATCACGGTGGCCCGAAGCGCCGCCAGATGCTTCCGCCGGGCGTCCCCGACCCCAACGAATGGGGCCCCCTGAAGGGCCAGCTCCCACCGGCCCCCGCCCGCCCGGCCCGCGGCGCCGCCCGCGCCGCCGGCGACCGCCCGGTGCGCCCCGCCCGCACGGCGGGAGAGGGCTCAGCGAGCCAGGCCCCCGCCGTGGGTGCGGGCGAGGGTGCGGGGACTGGTGCCGCCACGGACGCTCCGGTGACGCCGCGCCGGGCACGCAGCGCGAGCCAGGGCTCGGCAAGCCAACAGCAGACGACTCCGGCCCCTGAACAACCGCCTGCTCAGCCTGCTTCAGATGCTGCGACTGCTGCGACTGCGGCGGCGGCTCCTGCCGGTCCCCGCCGTGCGCGCAGCGCCAGCCAGGGCTCGGCTTCGCAGCGGACCGAGGCGACGGGGGAGGACACCGGGCCGACGACTCCCCCCACCCCGACGAGGCCCACCGCGCCGCGCAGCGCGGACGCTCCGTGGCACCACGCCCGCCCCGCCTTCGACGAGCCGAATCCGGTACCTGAATCGGAATCGGAGGCGCGCCCGGAACCGGAATCGGAGGCGACGCCGAAGCCCTCCGCCAAGGCCGCCCCCACCCCCGACAAACCTCAGCCCGACCCCGCCGCCCCCACCCCTGACCCCGACGACACCTCCGGAGGCACGCAGTGAACGACGCTCTCGACGTTGCCCTACGCCTCCTCGTCGTCTTCGTCGTGTTCCTGACGTTCCCCCTGATCGTCGGTCAGACCGAACACAAGGTGATGGCCCACATGCAGGGCCGCCTCGGCCCGATGTACGCCGGTGGCTTCCACGGCTGGGCCCAGCTCGTCGCGGACGGCGTGAAGTTCGCACAGAAGGAGGACATCGTCCCCGCGGGCGCGGACCGCCGTATCTTCCAACTCGCCCCCGCCGTAGCCCTCCTCCCGTACCTCCTGGTTCTTCTCGCCATCCCGATCGGCCCGGGCCAGGGCGCGGTCGGCCAGGTCGTCGACGCGGGCATCTTCTTCGTCCTCGCCGTGATGGGCGTCGGCGTCCTCGGCTCGCTCATGGCGGGCTGGGCCTCGGCCAACAAGTTCTCCCTCCTCGGCGGCCTGCGCACCGCCGCCCAGCTGCTCGCGTACGAACTCCCGATGCTGCTGACCGCCGCCTCCGTCGCGATGGCGGCCGGCACCGTCTCCCTGCCCGGCATCGTCGACGCCTTCAAGTGGTGGTGGCTGCCCTGGCAGATCGTCGGCGCGATCGTCTTCTTCGTGGCGGGCCTCGCCGAACTCCAGCGCCCGCCCTTCGACATGCCCGTCGCGGACTCGGAGATCATCTTCGGTGCGTACACCGAGTACACGGGCCTGCGCTTCGCGCTCTTCCTCCTCGCCGAGTACGCCGGAATCGTCGTCCTGTGCGCCCTGACCACCGTCCTCTTCCTGGGCGGCTGGCACGGACCGTGGGGCGTCGACGGCCTCGGCTGGGTCTGGACCCTCCTCAAGGCGGCCATCCTCGCCTTCGTCGTCATCTGGCTGCGTGTCACCTATCCCCGCCTGCGCGAGGACCAGCTCCAGAAACTCTCCTGGACCCTCCTCGTCCCCCTCTCCCTCGCCCAGATCGCCCTCACCGGCATCGTCAAGGTGGTGATCTAGACCATGGCTGAGTCCCTCCCGCCCACCCGGCACAGCTCTCCCCCGCCCACCCGGCCCCGCATTCCTGGCTCCGGTCTCGCCAAGGGCCTGGCCGTCACCCTCCGCACGATGACGAAGAAGACCGTCACCGCGCAGTACCCGGACGCCCAGCCCGAACTGCCGCCCCGCTCCCGCGGCGTCATCGGCCTGTTCGAGGAGAACTGCACGGTCTGCATGCTGTGCGCCCGCGAGTGCCCGGACTGGTGCATCTACATCGACTCCCACAAGGAGACGGTCCCGCCGGCCGCCCCCGGTGGCCGCGAGCGCAGCCGCAATGTCCTCGACCGCTTCGCCATCGACTTCTCCCTGTGCATGTACTGCGGTATCTGCATCGAGGTCTGTCCTTTCGACGCGCTTTTCTGGTCCCCGGAGTTCGAGTACGCGGAGACCGACATCCACGAACTCACCCACGAGCGCGACAAGCTCCGCGAGTGGATGTGGACGGTCCCGGCCCCGCCCGCACTCGACCCCGGCGCCGAGGAACCCAAGGAACTGGCCGCCGCCCGCAAAACCGCCGACAAACTCGCCGCCGAGGCAGCCACGGAGGCAGCGCAGACCGAGGAGCCCCCGGCTCCGGGCCCGCAGCCTTCCGAGCCTGCCAAGGCCTTCGAGCGGCAGGAGGGTGAGTCGTGAGCCTCGCAGCAGCCGGCGTCGCCGCGGCGCGAGCCACGACCACCGCCGCAGAGAGCCACGGCTTCCTCTCCCCGACCGGCGTCGAGATCGCCTTCCTCCTCGTCGGTCTGGTCACTTTCGGCGCCGCGATCGTCACCGTCACCACCAAGCAACTGGTGCACGCCGCCCTGTGGCTGGTGGTGACCCTCGGCGGCCTCGCCGTCGAGTACCTCCTGCTCACGGCCGAGTTCATCGCCTGGGTGCAGGTCCTCATCTACGTCGGTTCCGTCGTCGTCCTCCTCCTCTTCGGCCTGATGCTCACCAAGGCCCCCATCGGCCGTTCCCCGGACGCCGACTCCGGCAACCGCTGGGCCGCCCTGACCGTGGCCGTCGCCGCGGCCGCCGCCCTGGTCTGGGTCGTCGTGGACGCCTTCCGCACGACCTGGGTCGACCTGGGCGGTCCCGCAGCAGGCTCCACCGAGGTCATCGGGGCGAGCCTTTTCCAGAGCTGGGTCCTCCCCTTCGAAGCGCTCTCCGTCCTTCTCCTCGCCGCCCTGGTCGGCGCGATCGTCCTCTCCCGCAAGGCGAAGGCGGACGCGACGATCACTGCGGGCGCGACGACCACCACCACGGGTGCCCAGAGCCGCCGGAGTGAGAAGGAAGGGCCTCGCTGATGCACCTCGCCTATCCCGCCGTGCTCTCCACCCTCCTCTTCTGCACGGGCCTGTACGGAGTCCTCGCGCGCCGCAACGCGATCCTGGTTCTGATGTCCGTCGAGCTGATGCTCAACGCCGTCAACCTCAACCTCGTCGCCTTCGACGTCTGGCTCTCCAAGACCGCCCGCGACACGCTCCACTCCGGCCAGGCACTGACCCTGTTCACCATCGCCATCGCCGCGGCCGAGATCGGCATCGGCCTGGCGATCGTCCTCGCCGTCTATCGAGGCCGTGGCACCTCGGACATCGACAAGCTCCGCGACACCGCCGAGGGCCCCGAAACGGACGGCCCCGACGGCGACGGCACCCACGGCGACGGCACCGAAGAAGCCCGCGTCCCGGGAGACGAGAAGGCTGAGGCCACCGCGTGACCACGACCACCCTCGCCGTCCTCGTCCCTCTCCTTCCGTTCCTGGGCGCCGCGGCCGGACTCCTCCTCGGCCGCACGGCCCCCGGCTATGTCCGCCCCCTCGCGGTCCTGCCGCCCCTCACCTCGCTGGTCCTCGCCGTGCTGGTCGCCGTGCGCCAGGGCGGCGACCAGGCCATCAACGCGGCCACCGAGCTGACGCCCACCGGCTCGGTCCCCGTCGAACTCGCCCTGCACATCGACGGCTTCGCCGCTCTCGTCGCCGTACTCGTCGGCGTCGTCGCCTCCTGCGTGCAGATCTACTCGACGGGCTACCTGCGCGACGACCCGCGCTACCCCTCGTACGCCGCTCTCGTCTCCCTCTTCACCTCCGCGATGCTGCTCGTCGTCTATTCCGGCGACCTGATCGTGCTCCTGGTCGGCTGGGAGGTCATGGGCATCTGCTCGTACTTCCTGGTCGGCCACTACTGGGAGACCCCCGAGGCCCGCGCCGCCTCGATCAAGGCATTCCTTGTCACCAAGCTCGGCGACGTCCCCTTCCTCATCGGTCTGTTCGCCCTTGCCACCGACGCCGGGTCTTTCCAGATCACCACGGTCCTCGGCACCGTCGCGAGCGGCGGGCTGCACCATCCGACGCTGGTCGCCCTGCTGCTCCTCGCCGGTGCGGCGGGCAAGTCGGCGCTGTTCCCTCTGCACACCTGGCTGCCCGACGCGATGGCGGGCCCGACACCCGTCTCCGCGCTGATCCACGCCGCGACGATGGTCGCCGCCGGTATCTACTTCATTGCCCGGCTCCTCCCCGTCTTCCAGGCCTCCTCGGCCGCGATGGTCGTCCTCGCCGTCATGGCCGCCGTCACGATGGCGGGCTCGGGGCTCGCCGCGCTCGCCCAGGACGACATCAAGCGCGTCCTCGCCTACTCGACGATCGGCCAGCTCGGATACATGGCCGGCGCCCTCGCGGTCGGCGACCGCGGTGCCGCCGTCTTCCACCTCCTCTCCCACGGCGCCTTCAAGGCGCTGCTGTTCCTTGCCGCCGGCGTGATCATCCACGCCTCCGGCACCAACTCGCTGGCCGTCATGTCCCGTATGACCGGCCTGCGCGCCCGCGTCCCCGACGCCTACTGGACGATGACCGTGGCGTTGCTCGCACTCGCCGCGATCCCCCCGTTCAGCGGCTTCTTCTCCAAGGAAGCCGTCCTCGGCGCCGCAGAGCACGTGGCCACCGGCCACACCGAACACGCTCCCGGCGCCGCGGGCTGGATCGTCCTCGTCGCCGGCCTGGTCACTGCCGTGCTCACCGCCGCGTACGCCACCCGCCTGTGGCTGCTGGCCTTCCACGGACGGGGCGCCGAAGCTCCTGACCACGGGCGGCAGCCACTCACGATGACCGCCGTGCTGTGGGTGCTCGCCATTCCGTCGCTCGCCTTCGGCCTGGCGTACGGCCCGCTGCCCGACTGGTTCGACGGCCGCGATCTGTCGCCGGTCCTCACCACCTCCGTCCTCGGCACGGGGCTCGCCCTGGTCGGCGGACTCGTCACCTACGGCGCCTGGCGGCACACGAGCACGGTGGCGGTGCGCGTACCTCCCCCACTCTCGGCTTCGTTCGAGCGGGGGCACCCCCACGGTGCGGTGGTGGCCCACCCCGACGCCGACGCCGGAACGGTCGAGGCCGAGGCCATCGCGCTCCACGCGTCGGCGTTCGGAGACATGGCCTACGCCCCCGATCCGGCGGACCCGGGCCGGCTGTTGCTCGGCCCGCTGCACCGGCACGCGGCCGTCGGCTTCCACCTCGACGCCGTGTACAACGTGCTGTTCGTCCGCCCGGTCCAGGCCGGAGCCGCACTCGTCCGGTTCCTCGACCGTGAGGTCGTCGACACCTACGTACGCGGCGCGGGCGCCCTACCCCGCCTGCTCGGCGCCGCCGTACGGCGCGCGCAGACCGGCAATGTGCAGACCTATGTGAGCGCGCTGCTCGCCGGCACCGTCGTCCTGGTGGTCGCCGCCCTCCTCGTCGCCACGGGAGCGTGAGCAGGCGTGATCGATATCAGTGAATCCGTGATGCAGATTCTTCTCGCGTTGATCGTCGTCGGGCCGCTCATCGGCGCCGCCACAGCTCTCCTGCCCGCACCGCCCGGACTGAAGGGGAAGTCGCCGGAGCAGGCCGTCCTTCGGCACGGCGTGATCGTCACCGGCGCGGTGCTCATCGCCGCGATCGTCCTCGCGCTCGGCTTCGACCACGACCACCCGTCGAAGATGCAGGCCACGACGGACATCAGCTGGATCCCCGCACTCGATGTGCGGATCCACCTCGGCATCGACGGCATTTCCCTCCCCCTTCTGGTCCTGACCGCGCTGCTGACCTTCCTCTGCGCGCTCTACAGCTACTTCAAGATGCCCGCGGGGCCGACCCCGAAGGCCTTTGTCGCACTGCTGCTCGTCCTCGAGTCCGGCACGCTCGCGACCTTTGCCGTCCTCGATCTGCTGCTGTTCTTCCTCGCGTTCGAGACGGTGCTCATCCCGATGTACTTCCTCATCGCCCGGTGGGGCGGTGCCCAGCGCCAGGCCGCGGCCTGGAAGTTCATCCTCTTCACACTGCTCGGTTCGGTCGTCATGCTGCTGGGCCTGCTCCTGATCGGAATCAAGGCGGGCACATTCGACATGGTGGCACTCGCCACTGACAACGGCCGGTCGCTGAGCACATCCGTGCAGGTCATCGCCGTTTTGGCGATCGGAATCGGACTCGCGGTCAAGACACCGATGTGGCCGCTGCACAGCTGGCTGCCGGACGCCCACACTGCCGCGCCCACCGTCGGCTCGGTCCTGCTGGCCGGTGTAATGCTGAAGATGGGTACGTACGGGTTCGTCCGGATTCTGCTGCCGATCGCGCCGGACGGGATGCACACCTTCGCCCCCTACCTCGCCGCCTTCGCCGTGGTCGGGATCATCTACGGATCCCTGGCCTGTCTGGCCCTCGCGAAACAGGGCGCGAAGGGCGATCTCAAGCGGCTCATCGCGTACTCGTCCGTCGGGCACATGGGCTTCGTTCTGCTCGGCATCGCGACGATGACCCCGACCGGCGTGAACGGCGCGCTGTTCGCCAACATCGCCCACGGCCTCATCACCGGCCTCCTCTTCTTCCTCGTAGGGGCGCTCAAGGACCGCACGGGCACGACCGACCTCGACACCCTCGCCGAGGAGACCGGCGCCGCGCTCTACGGCAAGGCCCCGCGCCTCGGCGGCCTGCTCGCCTTCGGCGCCGTCGCCTCGCTCGGGCTGCCGGGCCTCGCCGGATTCTGGGGCGAGATGCTGGCGCTGTTCGGCGCGTTCAAGCCCGCCGCGGACCTCAGCCGTCCCGCGTATCTGACGTTCATGGCGATCGCCGCCTTCGGCACGCTGCTCACGGCCGCGTACATGCTCGTCGTCGTACGCCGGGTGTGCATGGGCGAGACCCCGCGGCAGGAGGCGCCGACGCTCGCCGACGTCCAGAGCTACGAGTTCGCGGCCTGGACGCCGCTCGTCGCCCTCACGGTCGTCGCCGGCCTATGGCCCAAGGCTCTCCTCGGCCTGACCGATCCGGCCGTACAGCAGCTCCTCGCAGGAGGCACCCGATGAGCTCCTTGGTCCAGTCCGTCGACTGGCTCGCGATCGCGCCGCCCACCATCACCGCGGTCGTCGGACTCGCCGTGCTCGTCGCCGACCTCTTCATCGGAGAGGAGAAGAAGGCGGTACTCGGCTGGGTATCGGTGGCGGGCCTCGCCGCGTCCGCGCTCATGCTGCTGCCACTCCTGGACGGCGACCGCGCCACGTTCTGTCTGACGGGCGACGCGAACGCCTGCAGCTATACGGCGGACCGCTTCACCCTCGTCATCCAGTTTCTGGTCCTCGGCGGCGCGCTCCTGGCGGCCCTGCTGTCGGTCACGGCCTTGAAGGACGCCAACAAGGAACTCCCCGAAGGGGAGTTCTGGTTCCTGCTGCTCTCCTCGGCCGCGGGTGCCGCCCTGCTGCCCGCCTCCCGCGACCTCGCGACCCTCATCGTCGCCCTCGAAGTCGCCTCCCTGCCCGCCTTCGCGCTCGTCGGCATCAAGCGCGGCGACAAGAAGTCCTCCGAAGCGGCCCTGAAGTTCTTCCTCTCCTCCGTCACCGCGACCGCCGTGAGCCTGATGGGCGTCAGCTTCGTCTACGCGACGACCGGCACCCTCTACCTCACGCAGATCGCGGACAAGATCCAGCACGTAGACGGACAGTTCCACACCCTCGCCCAGGCGGGAGTCGTTCTCACCCTCGTCGGCTTCGCCTTCAAGACGGCCGCCGTGCCGTTCCACTTCTGGGTGCCCGACACCTATGTAGGGGCGCCTTTGCCGGTCGCCGCCTACTTGTCGGTCGTCGGCAAGGCGGTCGGCTTCTCAGGCCTGATCCTCGTCACCGTCGTCGCCCTCCCGTCGTACGCGGACGTGTGGGGCCCGGCACTCGCCGCGCTGGCCGCCCTCACCATGACCGTCGGCAATGTCGGTGCCCTGCGCCAGCAGGCCACGCGCGCGTACAGCGCGGTCCGGCTGCTCGCCTGGTCCTCCGTCGGCCAGGCCGGCTACCTCCTGGTGCCGATCGCGTCCGCCGCCTACTCCAAGGACGCCGGGAAGGCCATCGGCTCCACCGTCGCGTACGCCCTGATGTACGCGGTCGTGAACCTCGGCGCTTTCGCCGTGGCCGCCCTCGTCGCCCGCAGGAGCCCACTGAACCGCATCAGCGACTACCGAGGCCTGTACGCGACGAGCCCCCTCTCAGCCCTCCTCCTCGGCTTCTTCCTGCTGTGCCTCGCGGGACTGCCGCCGGGCATCATCGGACTCTTCGCCAAGGTCACCGTCTTCTCGGCGGCCGTCGACGCGGGACTCGGCTGGCTGGCCGTGATCATGGCCGTCAACGTCGTGATCGCGCTCTTCTACTACCTCCAGTGGACGACGCTGCTCTTCCGCGCCCCCGAGGGCGAACCCGAGAAGCACCGCGTCCCGGCCCCCCTCACGGCGGCGATCGCCCTGACAGCGGTCCTGGGCATCGCCCTCTCCGGGGCACCCCAACTGGTCCTGCGCTTCTCGGGCACCGGCCTGTTCTGAGGCCGTCACCCGGACGGCCCACGCGCGCCGCTGCCCGCACAAGGGAACTAGTGCTCCCCGCCTGGCGTTGACCAGTACGGGAGGTTCCACTGAAGAGTGGAAGCAAGGCACCAGCAAGCAAAGGGTTCCCCTGCCGCACCACTTGGAGGGCGTACCGTGCACCGCCGGCACAACGGGCTCAGGACCGCCGTACTCCTCGGGGGACTGTCCGCACTCATCATCGTCATCGGCAGCTTCTTCGGGCGTACCGGCCTCGTCGTCGCGCTGTTCATCGCGATCGGGACGAACGCGTACGCGTACTGGAACAGCGACAAACTGGCTCTACGCGCGATGCGCGCGCGCCCGGTGAGCGAGTTCGAGGCCCCGGCCCTGTACCGCATGGTCCGTGAGCTCTCGACCCAGGCCCGCCAGCCCATGCCACGTCTGTACATCTCGCCGACGGAGGCACCGAACGCCTTCGCGACGGGCCGCAACCCGCGCAATGCCGCCGTGTGCGTCACCGACGGAATCCTGCGCATCCTGGACGAGCGCGAACTGCGCGGCGTCATCGGCCACGAGCTCAGTCATGTCTACAACCGCGACATCCTGATCTCGTCGGTCGCGGGCGCCCTCGCCTCGGTGATCATGTTCCTGGTGAATTTCGCCTGGCTGATCCCGGTCGGCCGTTCGAACGACGACGAGGGCCCCGGCATCCTCGGCATGCTGCTGATCATGATCCTGGGACCGCTCGCCGCGTCCCTCATCCAGCTCGCCATCAGCCGCTCCAGGGAGTACGAGGCGGACGCGTCCGGCGCCCAGCTCACCGGCGACCCCCTCGCCCTCGCCAGTGCCCTGCGCAAGCTCGACGCGGGCACCAAACAACTGCCGCTGCCTCCGGAGCCGCGCATCGAGACCGCGAGCCACATGATGATCGCGAACCCCTTCGGCCCGGGACAGGGAATGTCGAAGATGTTCTCCACGCATCCGCCAATGGCGGAGCGCATCGCCCGGCTTGAGCAGATGGCAGGTCGCCAGCAATGAAGACAATTCTGAACGTCATTTGGCTCGTCCTGAGCGGCTTCTGGCTGTTCCTCGGCTACCTGGCCGCGGGTGTACTGCTGTGCATCACCATTATCGGCATCCCCTTCGGGATCGTTCTTCTGCGTTCAGCATCGCGCTCGGCTCGACCCGTCCTTCGATGACCATCGAGGGCAGTAGCTGAAGTTCCGGGAGAGGTACCTGTTCTACGTCCGCCAGGGCAGCGCACACACGGCTCCAGGTGTCGTCGGACGTCCAGGTGTTGAAGTGCTTCGAAGCCTGGATGGTGGCGCCGGTTTCCTTGATCACAACGGGCCAGGACTTGCCGGTGCGCGCCTTATAGAAGATGGCGTCCACGGATCGGCGAACGGTGCCCCGGCGCCCCTTAGGGAGTAGGGAAGCGACCTTTGCCCACTCCTCGTCGGAGAGCGCGGCAGCAGGGATGCCGAGGCCAGCAGCGGCGTACCAGGCACGAACGGTGCAGGGGACGCCGCCGCGCCGATCGACAGGCACCGGGCCCGTGATCGTGACCTTTAGTTCCATCATGGATAAAATGGCCGCTTGCTGCTCCGGAGCCATGCCCGGGAACGACTCCTTCGCCATGCTTGCCAGCGCGATGAGATCCCGGGCCTGCCGTTCGGACTCCTCCATCTCCGCGAGCCATTCGGCCGCCTCGTCGCGCAGGTTCTGAAGCTGTTGGAGTTCGTCGTTCAGGACGGCTGTAGCCGTTTCAATGGCGTCGGCTGACTTGCTTTGCTTGGCCGACGCGACGATGACGGCCGTGATCGACGCGTTCATACCCTCGATCTGGTGGTCAAGGGCTGCGATCCGGTCGACCAGGGCAGTGGTGTCCCCTTCCGCCATCCCGATCCATTCGGCAGCCAGCGCCTGGAGCTTTTTGCTATCGCTCGCGATCTCGGTGACGTGCCTCCACACATGCCTCTCAAGCGCGTTGGCGTCGATGCGCGAGCAGCCACAGGACTTCTGGCTAGGGTCTTTGGGCGTGTTGCCGGAGCATCGGTAGAACCGGGCGCCCTCCCGTGTTGGGGTGAAGCTGATCCCCGAATACGTCTTCCCGCAAAGGCCCAGGACCCGACCGCTCAGCGGATAGAACCACCGCTGCCCACTGCTCTGCTTCGCTGTCTCGGCGACCTTGCGCCGAAGCTCCGCGCTCTGTTCCGCGGTCAGGATTCGAGGCAGGTCAATGCGTACGGAGTCGCCCCAGATGGGATTGCCGTTCTCATCGGTACTGGCGTGCTTTCCGCGGAAGACGAGTACGCCGTCGAGGACAGGTATCGACATGATGCGATCCCGGAGGTTGTCGCGCGTCCACGTCTTGCCGGAACGCGCTGTGACCCCTTCGGCGATGAGACGGATGGTGGCCTTGCGAAGGTTGAGCCCTTCGCCGACGACCAGGTCGTACACATGCCGGATGATCTTCGCCTCGTCCTCGTCGATCACCAGGTATGAGCCGGGGGTCCCCTTGTTGGCGATGCGGTAGCCGTACGGCGGACGCCCGCCGATGTGCGCGGCCGGTGTCAGTTCGGCCTTCTCCTGCAAGCCGCCCTGAGTGCGGTCGCGGATCGTCTCCCACTCTGTCTCGGCGTAGTCGGCGTCACGGCGCATCTTCTTGCGCCCTTCGGTCGTGGTGTTGTCGTAGTCGTCGGCGACGACAGCGACGTACACCCCGATGTCTTCAAGGGCCCAGACTCACCGCCAGAAGGCACGGCCCTTGCGACCGATCACCAACGCCGGCTCCGAAGGCACCAACCGGGTCATCAAGACCATCGCCCGCGACGCCTACGGCTTCCGCAACCCCGGCAACCAGCGCTTACGCACCCGCTGCGCGACCACCCGTCGAGCCCGTGGACACCTCGATGCCCGCTAATTTCGTTGAGCCCGCACCCTGCAATCGTGTTGGCTAGCGGCACCGAACTGTCAGTACCGCAGGTGTCCGCTTGGCTGTAGCAGGGAGTTAAACGTGCAGGACATTGCTGTCGACCCCGTTGCCCACAATCGGGCAGCCTGGGACAAGTATGTCCAAGAGGGCAACGAGTGGTCGAGGCCGGTGAGTGCTGAGGATGTCGAGCGCGCCCGCATGGGCGACTGGTCGATTGTTCTCATCGGGCGTGAGCCAGTCAACCGCTCCTGGCTGCCGACGGACCTGACCGGCAAGGACGTGTTGTGCCTGGCCTCCGGCGGTGGCCAGCAGGGTCCGATCCTCGCCGCCGCAGGGGCGCGGGTCACCGTATTCGACAACTCACCCCGCCAGCTCGGCCAGGACCAGATGGTGGCGGCGCGCGACGGACTCGAGCTGCGCACCGTCCTAGGCGACATGCGCGACCTCAGCGCCTTCGGCGACGCAACATTCGACGTCGTATTCCATCCGGTCTCTAACCTATTCGTACCAGACTTGGCACCGGTGTGGCGTGAGTGCTTCCGCGTCCTGCGACCGGGCGGAACTCTGCTCGTGGGCTTCCTCAACCCTGATGTGTACTTGTTCGACCACGAGGCGCTCGACGAGCGCGGCGAGCTGATCGTCGTGCACAAGCTGCCCTACAGCGATGTCACGCAGTACTCCGCCGAAGAACGCGCCACGAAGTTCGGCGCGGATGCCGCTCTTGAATACAGCCACACCCTTACCGACCAGATCGGCGGGCAACTCGCCGCGGGGTTCGTCCTCACCGGCTTCGCGGAAGCGCCGCACCAATCCAACGCATCCGCTCAATACATGTCGAACTATTTTGCGACGCTGGCGGTCAAGCCGGGCTGACCCAGCCGTGGGGCCGGCCTAGACGACCGTGTCTCCGAATGGCCAAATGGAGCGCTGTGCCAGCCCGACCCCCACTAACTGCAGGCCCGTCAGCATCGACCTCAGATCGTCCTCTTCCTCACTCCCCGACAACTGGATGTACCGGGCGGGCCGGTACGAAGGCTCCCTCGAATTGCTCCGTTCAGGGGATCACCCTCCCTTGGTTGAGAGCTTCTGCTTGATAATTTCCGAGGCGGCGGTCAACGAACTGAAGAATCCACAGCCGCCGAACCAGACGATCCGCTTCTTCCGCAACGACGTGACCAAGTTCGCCTCTTCTGGCAAATCCTCAAACTGCTACCGAAGGGATACGGATTAGAGACCACAGAACGCCTCCCGATCGAGGAAGGCGCTCAGAAAGCCGCACTGCCGCTCGGAGTTCCCCTAACGAGCCTCAGACCCGCCGAGCAGCGACCTCGGTCAGCGCCCGCCGAACCGCTGATCCGTCGCAACCACCTCACGCCCAAGCGGCATGAGTGAGATCGGGATGAGCTTCAGGTTGGCCCACCCAAACGGGATACCGATGATCGACAGGAACAGCGGGATACTCGTGATCAAGTGCGCCAGAGCAAGCCACCAGCCTGCGAAGACCAACCACAGGACGTTGCCGATGCAAGAGGGCGCCCCGGCATCCGGTCGCTCTACAGTGGTTCGGCCGAACGGCCACAGCACGAACCCCGCGATACGCAGCGACGCGATGCCGAACGGGATGGTGACGATCAAGATGAAGCACACCAGCGCCGCGATCAGGTATCCGATCGCCATCCAGATGCCGCAGAAGACGAGCCACAGAATGTTCAACAGCAGGTTGAACAGCTTCATGATCGATACCTTTCCAGGTCGCTCCGCCGGCACTGCCTGCCAAGACAAGTATCAGCTCGTCAGGCGTTCAGGCGGAACCGCAGCGGCCTTGTGGCGTGATCGGGAACGTTCCGAGACGATCCCGTTCGGGATCGCCGCGTTCCGCATCGGCGTCTACGCCCTGTGACCCTTCGGCTATACGACGGTGGAGCGCCGTGACGCGGGCGCGGCCTCCTGTATCGGCAACGTCCTGTGGCTGGTCCTCGCGGGCTGGTGGCTCGCCCTCGCCCACATCATCACCGGCATCCTCCTGTGTATCACGATCATCGGCATCCCCTTCGGCATCGCCAACTTCAAGCTCATCCCGGTCTTGCTGCTCCCCCTGGGCCGCGAAATCGTCCGTACGGACGAGCCGTTCGCGACGCGCTAGCGGCGGGACGAGAGGGTGCAGAATCCGAAGTACGCGATGGCGGCGTACAGCAACAGGGGTGTCGGCGACTCGTTATGGGCCCTGTGCTAGGACGCCGCCGACGACCTCTACACCGATCCGCTCCCTCCGGCGCGGGTCCAGTACGACCTCCTCGGCTGCGCACCCCGGGGCGAGCTGGCCGGAGCCCTGGAGCGGGCCCGCACCACCGGCTCCGCGCCATTGGGCGGCCTATTACTACGGACGCTCGACGCCGCGCACACCCCGGTCGGGGAGGAATGGTCACTGGAGTACGTACGCGTCCTCGGCGACCGCCCGTGTCCGCTCGACCTGACGCGGCGGGACATCACCATCGAGGCGTCCGCGATACCCGACGACCAGGACGAATATCCCCAACGGCCGTCACTCTCCTCGGGATACCGGCTCCATGGTGCGGACGGCGAGCCATGGGGCCACTGCCGGGACCTCGGCCAAGTCCCGCGCGAGTTCTTCGAACCGGCCGAGCCACCCGTGCGCCTGCTCGGCTGTTCCCCGCACGGAAGTCTGCGCGACGTGCTGGAAGCGGGCGACGAGGACCTGGGGCACGCCCAGGTGTTGCGCCTCAACTGGGTCGGCTGGACGGTCGGCACCGTACTCGAAGGCGAGATCACCGCGTGGATCCCCTTCGCCCACGGCCGGTGTCTGGTCGATCTCACCCACGACACCTGGTCGCGGCGGCTGCCCCGCGCGGCCCGCGAGGCCTGGGACGTGTCGTGGCGCGAACGCCAGTCCGAGCCGAACAGCTGGGCCCGGTGCAGCCCGCAAGGACGCGAGTTCTGGCTCGACCGCGCCCAGGAAAGGACCAACCAGTACGGGTCCGACGAGGCGCCCGGCTCCACCTACCACCTCGACGGCCGTCACGTCACCGACGCGCCGGCCTTCCACTGCGCCCTGGGCGAGGCGGTGAACGGTCCCGGTGGTTACTTCGGCCACGACCTGAGCGAGGTCGTCGGCTGTCTGAGAGGCGGCTACGGCGCCGAGCCGCCCTTTACCCTCGTCTGGCACGACGCCGACGTCGCCCGCGCCTGCCTCGGCGTGTCGCCGTGCCGTGACCGCAGACCGCCGACGTTCGAGGAACTGCTCGTCTTTCTCGCCGATCACGGCGTCGACGTACGCCTGGCGTGATGGGTTATCCACAGCCTGCCCGATTGTCAGTGGCGCGCTGCATCATGAACCCATGACCGAAATCGAGCAGTTGCTGGCACGGGTCGGTGTGGAGGCCCGCAACACCCGCCCGTGGGGCTGGCCTTCGCTCCCCGAGCCCCTGGACGCGGCGGCGGTCACCCGCGCCGAGGCCGTCCTGGGCTTCGCCCTGCCGCCCCTGCTCGCCGCGCTCTACCTGCGGATAGGGGACGGCGGATTCGGCCCGGAGTACGGCCTGCTGCCGCTGCTCGACGGCTCCCCGTCCGGCGAGCCCGCCGCCGTCCCGCAGTACCTCGCCCATCGAGAGGACGGCCGCAAGGACCCGGACTGGCCCTGGCCCGAGGGCGTCCTGCCGATATCCCACTGGGGTTGCGGGATGTATGCGTGCGTGGACTGCCGCAGCCCCCAGGGCACGGTCCTGCTCTTCGAGCCGAACGCCAACGACGCCGACCACGCCTGGTACGTGGACGCCCCCGACCTCGAGGCCTGGCTGTGCATTTGGCTCGAGGGATCCGGCTGGTACGAGGAGTCCAACGACGATACGGACCTGGCCCCTTGGCCCGACTTCCGCATACGCACGGCGGCGGCACAGGCGTCGTAGCGTCCCGCCCCGCTATCGAGACTCGCTGGTGGCTACCGCGAGGCCGCCCACGCCCTCACGCCGTACGCCGCCGCCCCCACGCCCAGTACCGCCGCGCCCGCGACCACGGAAACCCCCGGCAGCGCGAACGCCAGCGTCACGCACCCGACGAGTCCCAGCACCGGCACCGCCCGCGCCGCCGGAGCCGGACTCAGCGTCCAG
Organism: Streptomyces sp. NBC_01384; assembly: GCF_045040035.1. Classification (NCBI taxonomy): domain Bacteria; kingdom Bacillati; phylum Actinomycetota; class Actinomycetes; order Kitasatosporales; family Streptomycetaceae; genus Streptomyces; species Streptomyces sp. NBC_01384. The sequence goes on along the minus strand of NZ_CP109559.1, from coordinate 3,973,832 downwards.
GCGGACGCGTTGGCCACCGCGTAGTACGCCAGCACCCCGAAGGAGGAGAACCCGATCGCGCCCCGCACATCCACCGTCGCGGCCAGCGCGGCGACCACCGCGCCCACGGCCAGCTCCGCCCGATGCGGCACCTGGAAACGCGGATGTACGGCGGCCAGGGCGCCCGGCAGATGCCGGTCGCGGGCCATGGCCAGCGTGGTCCGCGAGACGCCCAGGATCAGGGCGAGGAGCGAGCCGAGCGCGGCCACGGCCGCACCCACCCGCACCACGGGCACGAGCCCCGGCACACCGGCCGCCCGCACCGCGTCGGCCAGTGGCGCCGAGGCATGCCCGAGCCCGGCCGAACCCAGCACGGAAAGGACCGCGACCGCGACCGCCGCGTACACCAGGAGCGCGATGCCCAGAGCCGTCGGGATCGCGCGCGGAATGGTGCGCGCCGGATCCCGTACCTCCTCACCGAGCGTAGCGATCCGCGCGTACCCGGCGAACGCGAAGAACAGCAGCCCCGCAGCCTCAAGCACCCCGCCCACGCCACCGGAGACCCCGATGTCCAGTCGTCCGGCGTCAGCGGCGTCCGAGCCGAGACACACGACCACCACGGAAGCGAGGACCGCGAGGACCACCGCCACGATGGCCCGCGTCAGCCAGGCGGACTTCTGTACGCCGCCGTAGTTCACCGCGGTGAGGGCCACCACGGCCCCGACCGCCACCGCGTGCGCCTGCCCCGGCCAGACGTACGCCCCCACGGTGAGCGCCATCGCCGCGCAGGAGGCCGTCTTCCCGACGACGAACGACCAGCCCGCCAGGTACCCCCAGAAGCTCCCGAGCCGCTCGCGTCCGTACACATACGTGCCACCGGAAGCGGGATACAGCGTGGCCAGCCGCGTCGAGGACATCGCATTGCAGTACGCGACCACGGCGGCGACCGCGAGTCCGAGCAGCAGCCCGGACCCGGCCGCCCGTGCCGCGGGGCCCAGTGCCGCGAAGATCCCGGCGCCGACCATCGACCCGAGACCGATGACCACGGCGTCTGGGACGCCCAGGGTGCGTCGCAACTCGGAACCGGACTGAGTCATGGGCTGCACCCTACTGATCGCTGCAACCGATCGGCGCCGGCGAGGCGTCCTCCCAGACAAAGGCGCCATGAACACCAGCACGACCACGGGTACGACCACCGGCTGTTCGAACTCGAAGGCATGGACACAGCCCGGCCGGAGCAGGAGCACAGCACAGGCACAGCAGGGAGAGGCAGGTTCACGGCATGGGCATCATCAGCTGGATCATTCTGGGACTGTTGGCCGGAGCCATTGCCAAATTCCTGCTGCCGGGGCGTGACCCGGGCGGATTCATCGGCACGACCCTCATCGGCATCACGGGGGCCTTCATCGGCGGCTGGATATCCGCCCGCTGGCTGGACCACCCGATCACCAAGCAGTTCTACGACGGTGCCACGTGGGCCGCCGCGATCGGCGGCTCGCTCGTCCTGCTCATCCTCTACCGCATCCTGTTCGGCGACTCGCGCCGTTGAGGCCGTTGAGCGCGCGCTCTGAGACCGCAGCCAGCAGGCGAGAAGGGTGGGCACCTTCGGGTGCCCACCCTTCCTCGTACGCGCAACGAACCAATGGCCGGGCCCAGTTGACGGCCAACCGCTAGCGGTAGTTCACGAACTGCAGCGCGAAGTCGAAGTCCTTGCCCTTGAGCAGGGCCTGCACGGCCTGCAGGTCGTCACGGCTCTTCGAGCTGACGCGCAGCTCGTCGCCTTGCACCTGTGCCTTCACGCCCTTCGGGCCCTCGTCGCGAATGATCTTCGCCACCTTCTTCGCGTTCTCCTGGGAGATGCCCTCCTCGATGGATGCGAAGATCTTGTACTCCTTGCCGGAGAGCTGCGGCTCGCCCGCGTCCAGCGCCTTCAGCGAGATGCCGCGCTTGACCAGCTTGGTCTCGAACACATCGAGGACGGCCTTGACCCGCTCCTCGGAGTTCGCCTCCATCAGGATCTTCTCGCCGGACCAGGAGATGGAGGCGCCCACGTTCTTGAAGTCGTAGCGCTGCGAGATTTCCTTGGCGGCCTGGTTGAGGGCGTTGTCGACCTCCTGCCGCTCGACCTTCGAGACGATGTCGAAACTGGAGTCGGCCATGTCCTGTGGCTCCTTGTATCGGGGTGCGTAGGGGCGGCCGTCGAGCCCAGCATCGGTCCCCGGCCGCATCCGCATAAGCCTAGCCACCCGCTCCCCTCCGAGCGCAGATCAATCGGGTGGCGAAGCACCCCCGAGCATCAGGTATCGTTTACGTCGTTGCCAGGGAACACCGCCGAAAAGCGGTCCTCACGGCAGCAACCCCGGCGGTGTGCCCGAGCGGCCAAAGGGAGCAGACTGTAAATCTGCCGGCTCAGCCTTCCCAGGTTCGAATCCTGGCGCCGCCACACGACCGAAAGGGTCTGTGACCAGCAGCAATGCTGATCGCGGGCCCTTTCGTCGTTCCCGCGGCTGCGGCATCGATTTGGCCGCCTGATGTACTTCCGCGACAGCAGTCGCGTGTCCGCGACCTCTGGTCGAGTTCATTGACGTGGATGAGATCGACATCCAGGTCCAGCCCGGCGTGCCCCAATGGGGCACCGCCCGCCATTGGGGCCGAGCGCCTGTCTTGGTCACTGAGCGCGTGCCTCGCCCCGGGTGCGGCATTCACCGGCTGGCAAAGCGAGTTCACCGGTACGCATGCGTTGCTCCACCATCAGCCTTGACGTGACCGCGTCACAGCTCTACTGTCGCGGCACCAAGTGTTCATGTTGACATATGTAGTTCATGTACATGAACACTCCATGCTGAGAAATACGCGCGCCCGCCAACCGAGCCCACCGAGCCGACAGGAAGGCACCCCCCATGCGCATGCGTACGCTGCTCACCTCCCTGGCCACCGCCACCGCCGTCACCGGCGGCCTGGCCCTTGCGGCTCCCGCCGCGCCGGCCAGTTCACTTTCCGCCGCCGCGGGCGTAGCCGGCACACCCAGCGGCCAGCGCAGTACAAACGTCGTTTCCTCACCCATGGCGGACCCGTCCGTCGCGCCCGGTGGGAATTTCGACCTGTCGGTATGGCAGCTTCAGGAGCCGGTGGGCTCTCCCGGCTCACCGACGACGATCCCGTCCTCCCGGCTTCAAGGGGCCAACGGGTTCCAGGACTCGTACTTCTACACGGACACCCGTGACGGCGCGATGACCTTCTGGGCACCGGAGAAGGGTGTCACCACACCGAACTCGAACTACGCCCGCTCCGAACTGCGGGAGATGAACAGCAACGGCAGCGCCGCCAACTGGTCGCTCAGCGGCACGCATCAAATGAAGGCGACGCTGCGGGTCGTGTCCGTCACATCGAACGTCTGCGTCGGACAGATCCACCTCGGCACAGGAGGTTCGTCCACCAAGCCGCTGCTGGAGCTGTACTACCGGTCGAGCGGCGACATCGTCCTCGGCACGGAGAACTCGCCCTCCGGAGGCCAGACCACGCACACCGTCGGCCACGTATCGGTCGGCAAGACGTGGAGCTACACGATCGGCGTCTCGGGCGGGCACACCATCGACCTGACGGTCAACGGGAGCACCACGCACTACGCCATCCCGTCGTCGTTCGACGCCTACAAGCAGTACTTCAAGGCCGGTTCATACAACCAGTCGTCCTCCGACAGCACCACCAAGGGCGCTCGGGTCGCCTTCTACGGCCTCACCGTCTCCCACAGTTGAGCGAACCTCGACGCATCCCGCACCGTCAGCGAGGTCGTCAACCAGGCAGTCGGTGCGTCTCTTGGCCGCACGGCGCACCGCCGCGCCCCACCGAGACTGCCGCGGCGCGGTGGCCGCGCTGACAGGTTCCGGAATGTCGCGGGGGCCAGAGGCTGGTGCCCGCCCCGCTGCGAGGGCGCCGATCCTGGCGTTTGGTTGTGGGGCCCTTGCGGGGTGAGGGCGCCCGTCCGCAACGTTTCCGCAGGTCACGTTGGTTTGACTGCGAGGTCTGTAGATCTGCCGGCTCAGCCTTCCCAGGTTCGAATCCTGGCGCCGCCACACGGGAACAAAGGCCCCGTGACCTGCGTGAAGCGCAGGTCACGGGGCCTTTGCCATGGGCTCTCGTGAGGGGTGCGCTGTCGCGCCCTGTCGCGCATTCGAACGCTCCGTCTCGGGGGGCGTGGACGGGCCGGGGACGGTGACGCTGTGGCCGGCGCGCTTGGTCACGGGCTGAGCTTCTACTCCTGAGCCGAGCCACAATGGAGACTGCCGCGTGGCGTAGGTCATATGGTCGCTTGGCCAGCGGCGATTCCTTCTACGCGGCTGTCAGGGCGCATGATCGGGCTTCGGCCCAGACCTCGCCGTATCCGCCGTCCTGGATCAGCCCACCGCGCTGGGTCTGAAACAGCCGACCGTCGGGCGCCGTGCCGTACGCGGTGACGTGCCAGTGCAGTAGGGCCACGAGTTCGGGCGGGATCCGAACCGGTCGGACCGTCTTACTCGAACGGTGCTGCAGCCCCGCTTGTCGTGCGCTTCGCCGCTGTCCGTCCACGCTGAGCCCGATCGCGGCCGTGTCTGCCTGAGCCGAAGAATGCCCCAGCCGCGGCGCGGCAGGTCGCAGTCCTGGAGTCGTAGCCCGATGACCTCCGCCGGCCGCGCGGCGGCGTAGTACATGCAGCCGAAGAACCCCGACAGACGGCGACCCCGGGGGCTCTGGTCCCGCACGGCGGTCAAGGGTTCGGCGGCCTGCTCGGTCCGGCGCACGGGCCGGGTCCGCCTCCTGCTCCGCCTGCCCTGGCGCTTTCCACTTGATGCGGGTGGGCGGGTTCTCGGTGAGGAGTTCGGCCTTCACCGCGCACTCCGGGGAGTTGCGGAAGATCGCTCGCTTCCGCCGGATCGTTGCTGCCGCGGCCGTCTTGCCGTCCAGTTTCTTGGACAGGGTGGTGGCGAGCAGGCTGTAAAGCTCCCTTCGGACAGTCGAGTTGCACGGCCTCGAACATGTGGCATATCGGCTCAAGTGGATCAGTTCTGGATTTGTCGCACTGCCATGCATGATGTGTAACAAGGGGTGATTAGGTCACAGAGCTGGCTACAACCTCCCTATGACACCAGGAGCCGAGCGCGTACTGCTCATCTCAAGCGTTGCCGCCAACGTCCTTTCAGCGACTAGCGTTGCCGCCGGCGCGGCAGAGAAACTGCCCGATTTCCTCTTGCTGCCGGCTGTACTGGTCTTCGGGGGTACCGCCCTCTACCTGCTGCAGCGTTTTGTGCCGGTTGGAAGCGCCGCGCCGGCGAGACGCGTCATGCTGGCCACCACGCTGGTTCTCACGCTGCTCGTGGCCTACTGGGCTTCCAACAGCGCCTGGCCCGACCGATTTCCGCTGGGGAAGCAGTCCGAGGAGGCCGCGAATTCGGAAGCGCGGAAGCCGACTGCTGGGCCCACCTTCGTGAGCCTGGCGCGAGGGCTTGAGGTACGTGAGCCCCGGAAGCTCGCCCGGATCGGCACCTGTACAGCGGTCGCGGGCACCGGACAGATCCCGAAGGGCTACCAGATCTGGGCCGCCAACCTGAACGATCAAGGCGGCGCGCCCGACACACAAGGTCTGTTCAACCTTCGTCGCGCGACGCAGGGTGAGGGTGAGCGGGACTGGCGGACGGATGCCTTCGGTGTTGGCAGTACTGAGGCTGCGGGTAAGAACTTTTGGATTTACGTCTACCTGCTGCCCGACTTCGCCGGCAGCATCGTTGAGAATCTGATCAAGCCTGAGAAGGACAAGGGATGGCACCCGAGCCTGAGCGCACCGATTGCCGGCGTGGCACCGTTCGACAAGATTCCTGTTCAGAGGACCGCTGATAAAACGTGTGGGGGCTCGTGATCCTCAGTGTGCCGCCTCTCGCTCGGTGGGGGGTACGCATGGGGCTGCCCAGCGCCGGACGGCGGCCACAGGGGCTCTGGGTAAGAGCTTGGCGATGATCGCTAGGCGGCCGACCTCGTAGACCTTTGCGGGGAGCTTCTCCTTGAGAAACTTCTCGATGGACTCAAGGTGGTCGGCGCGGACGTAGTCGCCCTCGTCGGGCTCCACCGCGATCTCCACGGGCATTTCGGCCGGGGGTGAGGAACGGTCGCGGTCGTTGGCCCGAGCCGCGTCGGCTATCACGCCGTGCATCACGGTGTAGGCGAAGGAGCGGCCACCGTCCTGCCGGTCCAGCGTGAAATCAGCTTCGGACCAGGCGCGTACCAGCTTGACGGCGGTGGTCTGGACCAGATCCTCCCTCGCGTATTACATGCGCGCCCGGTTCACCAGGGTGGTCAGCAGCGCGGAGATTGGCTTCAGGAAGCTCATGGGGGCTGAAGGCAGGTAGGGGCATAACCCTATGGACTGCCTGTCGTTCTGCCTGGCGTACCCGCCGCGTGCTCGAAATGCGCGCGGTCCCCGCCGCCGGTGCCACGGTTTCGCCGAGGTGACCGGCCCAGCGTCCGGCGGGGCGGCAATCCCAGGGTGCGCTCGACCCGCAAGGGCCAGGCGCAGTCCAGATGTCGGCAATGCGTCACCGCCAGTGACGCCGCGCCCGACGGGGTGCGCCGGCCGTCGCCGAGGTGAGGGGGACCCTGGCCGGACGGATGGTGGGGTGTCCCAGGTGACGTGGGGTTTACCGCCCGAAGGTACCGTCGGTACGTCGGTACAACCCCTCCCCGCCGGGCACACTGATCGCATGTCATCGCGTCGCAGGAACTGCCCCGAGTGCCGTCGGGAGATCGCCGTCGTCGCGGGGCGGTTCGCCCGGCACGATCCGCCGGGTGCGCGCGGCAGCGGGGAGTTGGTCTCGTGTCCCGGGTCGCGCAGGCAGGCGCAGCTGGGGGCCGCCCAGCCCGCGCTGGACGAGTACTCCGTTCCCGAGTTCCCCGGGCAGCTCCCGCTGTTCTGACCGGGTTCCGAAGGCCCGCCGGGCGTCCGGGGCGCTCCGGTGGTGTTTCCTGGTGTTCCCCGTCGGTTCCCGTCGGTTCCCGTCGGTCCCTGACTCCCTAGTTTCCCGCCACCGACTTGACCGCCACCGAAATCGGCATCGAGCCGCTGATCAGCTCCAGGGTCAGCCCGGCCGTCGCCGGAGTGTCCACCAGCTCCGCGAGGACCGCGGCGACGTCGTCGCGCGGGATCGTGCCGCGGCCGGTCGAGGCCTCCAGGCGTACGAGGCCGGTGCCGGCGTCGTTGATCAGGGTTCCGGGGCGCAGGATCGTCCAGTCCAGGGCCGTACGACCGCGTACGTACTCGTCGGCCTCGCCCTTGGCGCGCAGATACACGTCGAAGACGTCGTCGCCCGGGTGTGACGGGTCCGCGCCCATGGACGACACGACGACGTAGCGCCGCACGCCTGCCCGCTCCGCCGCGTCTGCGAAGAGCACGGTGGCGCCCCGGTCCACGGTGTGCTTGCGTTCCACGCCGCTGCCCGGGCCCGCGCCCGCCGCGAAGACGGCCGCGTCCGCGCCCTGCAGGTGCGCGGCGACCTCCTCCACCGAGGCCGACTCCAGATCGCACAGGACCGGCTCGGCACCGGCCGCCCGCAGATCGTCGCCCTGCTCGGCGCGGCGGATGATCCCCGCGACCTCGTCCCCGCGCGCGGCGAGCAGTCGCTCCAGCCGCAGTGCGATCTGACCATGACCTCCAGCGATGACAATGCGCATGTTTCCGACCGTACGCCCGGATGGACGCCTCTGCCGTACGACCCTGTGGACAACTCACGGGTTATCTGAGCAATCGTCCCCCGGTCGGATGAGCGTCGGATGAGTAGTAGCCCTCCGGTCGGAGCGGCGCGCACAACGTGCCAACCGGCAGACGCCAGTTACGCGCGCGTGGAGGCATGAAAACGTCCCACGCGTGCGGAGCGGTCGGAGCGTTCTAGGACGGCTCCCCGCGTCCCTGCCGAGGCAGGTCCAACCCCACCGCCGCCGCCGAGTTGCCGTACTCCCGCACCGCGCTGGTCCGCGCCACCACGCGCCCCTGGTGCACCACGATCCGGCTGTACGCGAGTGACAGCGCCCCTGCGAGCCGGTCTCCGCGTACGGCGAGCAACTCGGCCGGAAAACCCGCCTCCACGCGCACCTCGGGCAGCCCGAGGGCGGCGCGCGCGCCGGAACTCACGGCGTCGTACGCGTCCGCGGGGCGCAGCCCGTGCCGTGAGGCCAGCAGGTACGCGGCCTCCAGGGGGTCCCCGCGGCCGACCGGGTTCGATACGTCGCGGAGGGCGCCGCTGCCCGCCGCGATCCGTACCCCGGCCGCCCGCAGTAGTCGTACCGGAGCCGTTCCGCGCCGGTCCACGCCCCCGCAGCCGCCCTGGGGCAGGCACACCACGGTGGCGCCGGCCGCGGCGAGTTGGTCGGCCGCGCGGGAGGCCGCCTCGGTGGGCAGTCGGCCGAGCCCGCCGCACGGGCCGAGCGTCACCCCCGGCCGCAGACCGCCCGCCATCGCCGCGAGCCGGGCCAGGCGGGCAGGGTCGCTGGCGTCCGTGTGCAGGTCGACCGGGCAGCCGTGCTCGGCGGCGAGTTCCAGGACCGCCTCCGCGTACCCCGTCGGATCGGGGTCGGCGTCCGGACAGCCGCCCACCACCGAGGCGCCCATCTTCACGGCGTCCCGGAGCATGGCGAGCCCGTCCGCCCCGGCGATCCCGGTCAGCACCCGCGGCATCGCCACCGTTGTCACCTCGGCCAGCCCGCGCAGCGCCCGCCGCGCCTGGAGCACCGCCGTCAGCGCGCCGAGCCCCTGTACGTCGCCGACGCGCACGTGCGAGCGCAGCGCCGTCGCGCCGTGCCCGAGTTGCAGCAGCGTGGCCTCGGTGGCCCGGCGCTGGACCTCCTGGGTGTCGTACGAGAGGGGGCCGTCGCCGTCGGCTGTCAGGGCCGTGTCGCCGTGTGCGTGAGGCTCGGCGGGGGCCGGCAGCAGCAGGTAACCGCTGAGGTCCACCTTCGCGGCGAGCGCCCCGGGGGTGCCTGCTGCCAGGCTTCCGGCGGTGCCGACCGCCTCGATGCGCCCGCCGCCCAGCCGCACGTCCACAGTCCGGCCGTCGGTGAGCCGCGCCCCGCACAGCAGCAGGGAGGCGGTGTCGGTCTGGCCCGACGAGGAGTGGGGTGGCTGCGGCTGGCTGTCGGGCATCGCGCTCCTGGGGCTCGGGGGCGGCTGCGGGGAGGGGCGACTACGCGGAGGGGCGACTACGGGGAGTGGGGTTGCGCGAGTGACGTTGCGCAAGTCGGTTTGCGGGATCGGGCTGTGGGATTGGCCTGTCGAGGTGGGGTTGCGGGCAGTGAGGGGCAAGATCACGCAGCGTGAGTCGAGCCTAGGGTGGCGAACCGTCCTCGTCGGGGAGGAGCGCAATAGTCGTACCGGTGTGGTCCGTCCACGGACAGAGAGCTCGGAGAAGCCCGCGCGGAGGTGGCAGAAGCCGGACGCAGAGGCGGCGGGAGAAGCGGCGGGAGAAGCCGGTGCGCGAAGGCGGGTGAATCGGACGGAGAGGCTGGTGAAGCGGTGGTGCGTCCGGGGTCCGCGGGGCGGAAGCGGCGCGAGTCACGGCCGTGAAGCACCGTCCGTGAGGGGCCGCAGAAACGGCCGGGGAACGCCCGGGAACAGGCCGGGGCGGGTGCCGCGAAACGGATTTGGGCGATCGGCGGGCGAGCGTGTAATGTCTTCATCGCTCGCCCCAATAGCTCAGTCGGCAGAGCGTCTCCATGGTAAGGAGAAGGTCTACGGTTCGATTCCGTATTGGGGCTCTGGTGTGTGAGGTTCCCGTCGCAAGACGGGTTCCGATCGCATCGCAGCGGTGTAGCTCAGTCGGTAGAGCAAGCGGCTCATAATCGCTGTGTCACCGGTTCAAGTCCGGTCACCGCTACAGACAGTAGCCGATTGCGGGGTCGGTCCTTCGATCGGCTACTCTTCTATGCGTTAATGTCCCATCCGTTCGTCAAGGAGCACTCCTGTGGCTGCCACCGACGTCCGCCCGAAGATCACGCTGGCCTGCGTGGAGTGCAAGGAGCGGAACTACATCACCAAGAAGAACCGGCGTAACGACCCGGACCGACTGGAGATGAAGAAGCACTGCCCGCGTTGCAACGCGCACACCGCGCACCGCGAGACGCGATAAATCAGGCTCGTACACGAGGCCGTCCCCAGTAACGGGGGCGGCCTCGCGTCGTTCATCGGCCGAGTGGTCCCGTTCGACCGGACGGACTCCGTCGGCCACCGGCCCTGTGCCGCCGCGACGGACTGTCGCCGCGACGGACACGGGCCGAGATTCGCTACAGCGGCTGAAAACCAGGAGGTGCCGAGCCCATGGCGCTCGACCAGTCCTTCGTGGGGCGGTCCTACCCGCCCACCGACCCGTATGAGGTCGGCCGGGAGAAGATCCGCGAGTTCGCGGAGGCCGTGGGGGACACCAACCCGGCGTACACGGACCCGGAGGCCGCCAAGGCGCTCGGGCACGCCGATGTGATCGCCCCGCCGACCTTTGTGTTCGCGATCACCTTCAAGGCCGCGGGGCAGGTTGTCCAGGACCCCCGACTGGGCCTCGACTACAGCCGTGTGGTGCACGGTGACCAGAAGTTCGCCTACACCCGCCCGGTGCGCGCGGGTGACCGGCTCACGGTCACCTCGACCATCGAGGCGATCAAGTCCATGGCGGGCAACGACATCGTGGACATCCGTGGTGAGGTTCACGACGAGCTGGGCGAGCACGTGGTGACGGCCGTCACCAAGCTCGTGGCACGCGCGGCGGAGGAGGACTGACCATGACCGCGAAGATCGCGTACGGCGACGTCGAGGTCGGCACCGAGCTGCCGGCCCAGACCTTCCCCGTGACCCGCGCCACACTCGTGCAGTACGCGGGCGCCTCGGGGGACTTCAACCCCATCCACTGGAACGAGAAGTTCGCGGTCGAGGTCGGCCTCCCCGACGTCATCGCACACGGCATGTTCACCATGGCCGAGGCGATCCGCGTCGTCACCGACTGGGCCGGCGACCCGGGCGCGGTCGTCGAGTACGGCGTGCGCTTCACCAAGCCCGTCGTCGTCCCGAACGACGACAAGGGGGCGACCATCGAGGTCAGCGGCAAGGTCGCGGCCAAGCTGGACGACAACACCGTCCGCGTCGACCTCACCGCGATGAGCGCGGGCCAGAAGGTCCTGGGCATGTCGCGTGCGGTCGTACGGCTGGCCTGACGGCACACCAGGAGTGATGGGTAAGGGGCGCTAGCCATTGGCAGGCGCCCCTTACGTGCACTCGCCCCGGCTCGCCCCTCATCCCTGTCCCCGGCTTGCCGCCCCATCCCCGCACCCACGCGCCGCGAGCCTGCTGATGTTCCTCGGGATGTTCGGCTCGATTTTCCTGCTCAGCCACTACATGCAGGGCGTCCTCGGCTACTCGCCCACCCAGGCCGGCCTGCGGATGCTGCCCTGGACCGGCATGCCGATGCTCGTCGCGCCGATCGCCGGGTACCTCTCCGACCGCATCGGCGGTCGTCCAGTGGTCGCCACCGGGCTCTTCCTGCAGGCCGCCGGGCTCGCGTACTACGCCACCGTGATCGCCGCCCACGCCTCGTACGCCGCCCAGCTGCCCGCCCTGATCATCAGCGGCATCGGAATGTCCCTGTACTTCGCCCCGGCCTCCAACCTGGTCATGTCCAGCGTCCGCCCACAGGAACAGGGCATCGCCTCCGGCGCCAACAACGCGCTGCGTGAGGTGGGCGGCGCGCTCGGTATCGCGGTGATGTCCTCGATCTTCTCCGCGCAGGGCGGCTACGGGACCGCGCAGACCTTCGTGGACGGCCTGCGGCCCGCGCTGGTGGTGGGCTCCGCGGTGGTCGCCCTGGCGGGTGTCGCGGCGCTGCTCATCCAGACGGCGCGGCGCGCGGCACGCACACAGGTTGGCGCCTCCGAGTCTGCCCAGGGTCTCCAACGGTGCGGCGATTGGCTTGGTGAAGCCGCGGAAAGCTGATTCCGGCTCGGGCGTGACCCTATGGACTGCCTCTCGTTCTACCTGATATACGCGCCGCGTGCTTGAAATGCGCGCGGTCCCCGCCACTGGCATCGTGCTTCACCTGCGGTGACCGGTTCAGCGTCCGGCGGGGCAGCGATCCCAGGGTGTGCCCGACCCGAAAGAGCCGGGCACAGTCCAGACGCCGGCACCGCGTCACCGCCAGTGACGCCGCACACGGGCTCTACCCGAGGATCGGCCCGGACTCGTCCGCGCTCGTTACCGCTTCCACCCCTCGGGGCCACGCGATAGCCCAGGATCCTTAAGAGTTCCAGAGACGCTCCAGCGCCGGTCATGGAAACCGCCTCGCACTGAGTCCGGAAGCCAAACGCTCACCCTCGTGCAGGGACCGGGATTCAAACCCTGGCACCGGCATCGCGTCCAGTATCCAAACCCTCGTATCCAAACCCTCGATCGACGCACCTCGTGAACCACGCAGAAGCGGCCCCGCCCCGACCGGCGGGGCCCTTCTCGTACTCTTGGCCCGTGCAGGAACTCCACGACGCCCCGCTCGCCCCGCTGACCACCTTCCGGCTGGGGGGTCCCGCGACCCGGTTGATCACCGCCACGACCGATGCCGAGGTGATCGCCGCCGTCCGCGAGGCCGATGACACCGGTACGCCGCTGCTGCTCATCGGCGGCGGATCGAACCTGGTCATCGGTGACAAGGGCTTCGCGGGGACCGCTCTGCGCATCGCGACGAGCGGCTTCGCCCTCGACGGTACGAGGCTGGAGCTGGCGGCGGGCGAGGTGTGGGCCGACGCGGTCGCCCGCACCGTCGAGGCCGGGCTCGCGGGCATCGAGTGCCTCGCCGGGATCCCCGGCTCCGCGGGCGCGACCCCGATCCAGAACGTGGGCGCGTACGGCCAGGAAGTGTCGTCGACCATCACCGAAGTGATCGCGTACGACCGCAAGGCGCGCGAGACGGTCACACTGACGAGCGCCGACTGCGCCTTCTCGTACCGCCACAGCCGCTTCAAGGCCGACCCCGAGCGCCATGTCGTGCTGCGGGTCCGGTTCGAGCTGGAGGACGCGGACGGGCTGTCGGCGCCGATCAAGTACGCCGAGACGGCCCGCGCCCTCGGGGTCGAGCCCGGCGACCGGGTGCCGCTCGCCACCGCCCGCGAGACCGTCCTGAAGCTGCGCTCCGGCAAAGGCATGGTGCTCGACCCCGAGGACCACGACACCTGGTCGGCCGGGTCGTTCTTCACCAACCCGATCCTCACGGACGCGGAGTTCGCCGCGTTCCACGCGCGCGTGGCGGAGCGGCTCGGCACCGAGGTCGTGCCGCCCGCGTACCCGGCGGGCGACGGCCACACCAAGACTTCCGCGGCCTGGCTGATCGACAAGTCCGGCTTCACCAAGGGCTATGGCTCCGGACCCGCCCGGATCTCCACCAAGCACACGCTGGCCCTCACCAACCGGGGCCAGGCCACCACCGAGGACCTCCTCGCGCTGGCCCGCGAGGTCGTCTCCGGCGTCCGCGACGCCTTCGGGATCACCCTGGTCAACGAGCCGGTGACGGTGGGCGTAGCGCTCTAGTGGTCGTAGCGCTCCAGCGGTCGACGACGCGGTTGTCGACCCGGTAGTTGATCCAGTGAACGACCGGGTGCCCTAGTAGGCGACTCCGACGCCCTGCTTCACCGTCCCCGGGTCGTTGATCATCGCCAGCATCGCGTGCGCCACATCGGCGCGCCCGATGAACCTGCCCTTGAGCGGGAAGCTTCCGACGACCGTGCGGTACGAGGTGGTCACCGGCTTGTTCTGCAGCCGCGGCGGGCGCACGACCGTCCAGTCGGTCGCGCTCCGGGCCAGTTCGCCCTCCATGTCCGCCAGGTCGGCGTAGACGTCCTTCAGAGCCAGTGAGACCAGGCCCCGCGCGGCGCGGTCGATGAATGCGGCGCCCTCGGGATCGGGGCCGACCGGCCCGGCGCTCACCACCAGCAGCCGGTGCACCCCTTCGGCCTCCATGGCGCCCAGCACCGTACGGGTCAGCCGGGTCGCGATTCCGGCGTCCTTGCGGCTGCGGGCGCCGAGCCCGGAGAGGACCGCGTCCCGGCCCCTGACCGCGGGGCGCAGCGCCTCCGGGTCCATGAGGTCCGCGCGGAACACCTCCAGGCCCGCGCCCCTGAAGGTCAGCCGCGCCGGATCCCGTACGACGGCCGTGACCTGGTGGCCGGAGTCCAGCGCCTGCCGGACGATCTCCTGGCCGATGCCTCCTGTGGCACCGAAGACGGTGAGTTTCATGGCGTGTTCCCATCGGGCGGACGTGGGTGGGAGTGAAGGGTGAGGGTGAAGGGTGGTGAGTATTCACTAACCCCTGCACTCTTCTAGAGTGAGTAAGTACTCACCCACCCGTCAAGCTTGAATGGGGCGGCCATGGAATCCTTGGGGCCCATGCAGCCCTTGCATCCCTCGCGGCCCACGCGGCAGAAACCGGCCCGGATCCGCATCCTCGACGCGGCGCACGAGTTGATGCTCACCATCGGCCTCGCCCGCGCCACGACCAAGGAGATCGCCAAGGCGGCGGGCTGCTCGGAGGCGGCGCTCTACAAGTACTTCCCGAGCAAGGAGGAGCTGTTCATCAGCGTGCTCAGGGAGCGCCTGCCACAGCTGGCCCCGCTCCTGGCCAGCCTCGCGGCCGAGCCGGGCCGGGACACCCTCCTGGAGAACCTCACCGAGATCGCCCGCCAGGCGGCCCTCTTCTATGAGCAGAGTTTTCCGATCGCCGCCTCCTTGTACGCGGAAACCCAGCTCAAGCGCCGGCACGAGGAGTCGATGCGCTCCATGGGATCGGGCCCCCACATGCCCATTCGGGGCCTCGACGCCTATCTCCGCGCCGAACAGGACGCGGGCCGTGTCCGCGCCGGAGTCGACACCTACGCCGCCGCCTCGCTTCTGCTGGGCGCCTGCGCCCAGCGCGCCTTCGCCTACGACTCCACGGAGGAGGGCAAGCCGCCGCCCGTGGACGAGTTCGCCGCCGCGATCGCCCGCACGCTGCTGGGCGGAATCTCCGTTGCGGACGAGCCCTCGTGACGGTCACCCTGGGCCGATGAGGCAAGCCCCTACCGCCGTGAGGCACCCCCTGTGCGGCTGAGCGTCACGGAGTTCACCCACTTCAGGCGACCGGGCCGGACAGCCAGTCGTCGACGCCGGACAGCAGCTTCTCCTTGACGTCCTTGGGTGCCGCCGTGGCCCGTACCGACTGGCGGGCCAGCTCGGCCAGCTCGGCGTCCGTGAAGCCGTGGTGGCGGCGCGCCAGCTCGTACTGGGCGGCGAGCCGGGAGCCGAACAGCAGCGGGTCGTCGGCGCCCAGGGCCATCGGGACCCCGGCCTCGAAAAGCGTGCGCAAGGGGACGTCCTCCGGCTTCTCGTACACCCCAAGGGCGACGTTCGACGCCGGGCACACCTCGCAGGTGATGCCGCGGTCCGCGAGCCGCTTCAGCAGCCGAGGGTCCTCGGCGGCGCGCACGCCGTGCCCGATCCGGGTGGCGTGCAGGTCGTCCAGGCAGTCGCGGACGGACGCCGGGCCGGTCAGCTCGCCGCCGTGCGGCGCGGCCAGCAGCCCGCCGTCCCGCGCGATCGCGAAGGCCCGGTCGAAGTCCCGCGCCATGCCCCTCCGCTCGTCGTTGGAGAGCCCGAAGCCGACGACACCGCGGTCCGCGTAGCGCACGGCCAGCCGGGCCAGCGTGCGGGCGTCCAGCGGGTGCTTCATCCGGTTCGCGGCCACCAGGACCCGCATCCCCAGCCCGGTGTCGCGCATGGCCGAGTCCACCGCGTCCAGGATGATCTCCAGAGCCGGGATGAGCCCGCCCAGCCGGGGCGCGTACGACGTCGGGTCGACCTGGATCTCCAGCCAGCCGGAGCCGTCCTTCAGATCCTCCTCGGCGGCCTCGCGCACCAGCCGCTGGATGTCCTCGGGCCCTCTCAGGCAGGACCGCGCCGCGTCGTACAGCCGCTGGAAGCGGAACCAGCCACGCTCGTCGGTGGCCCGCAGCTTCGGCGGCTCTCCGCTGGTCAGCGCGTCGGTCAGCGCTTCGGGCAGCCGGACGCCGTACTTGTCGGCAAGTTCCAGCAGGGTGGTCGGCCGCATCGAACCGGTGAAGTGCAGGTGCAGATGGGCTTTCGGCAGTTCAGAGAGATCACGTACGCGCTCCATTCCAGGATCCTGCCGCACGTTCCCGCCGTCCCGGTAGCGCTTTCCCCGTTAGTGGTCTTGCTCGCACGAAGAAGCGGGCCGTCTCCCCGGAGGGAAACGGCCCGCACACGCGCGTGGAGCACGGAAACGTCAGGCCTGTGCCTCGGCCAGCAGCTTCTGGATCCGGCTGACGCCCTCGACGAGATCCTCGTCGCCCAGGGCGTACGACAGACGCAGGTACCCCGGGGTGCCGAAGGCCTCGCCGGGTACGACCGCGACCTCGGCCTCCTCCAGGATGAGCGCGGCCAGCTCGACCGTGTCCCGGGGGCGCTTGCCGCGGATCTCCTTGCCGATGAGGGCCTTGACCGAGGGGTACGCGTAGAAGGCGCCCTCGGGCTCCGGGCACAGCACGCCGTCGATCTCGTTCAGCATCCGCACCATGGTCTTGCGGCGGCGGTCGAAGGCCTCGCGCATCTTGGCGACGGCCTCCAGGTCGCCGGAGACGGCGGCGAGGGCCGCGACCTGGGCGACGTTGGACACGTTCGACGTGGCGTGCGACTGGAGGTTGGTCGCGGCCTTGATGACGTCCTTCGGGCCGATGACCCAGCCCACGCGCCAGCCGGTCATGGCGTATGTCTTCGCGACGCCGTTCACGACGATGCACTTGTCGCGCAGCTCGGGCACGACCACGGGCAGGGAGTGGAATTCCGCGTCCCCGTAGACCAGGTGCTCGTAGATCTCGTCGGTCAGGACCCACAGGCCCTTCTCGGCGGCCCAGCGGCCGATCTCCTCGATCTGCTCGCGGCTGTAGACCGCGCCCGTCGGGTTGGACGGGGAGACGAAGAGCAGCACCTTGGTGTTCTCGGTGCGGGCGGCCTCCAGCTGCTCGACCGAGACGCGGTAGCCGGTGGTCTCGTCGGCGACGACGTCGACCGGGACACCGCCGGCGAGACGGATCGACTCCGGGTACGTCGTCCAGTACGGCGTCGGGACGATGACCTCGTCGCCCGGGTCGAGGATCGCGGCGAAGGCCTCGTAGATGGCCTGCTTGCCGCCGTTGGTGACGAGGACCTCGGCGGCCTCCACCTCGTACCCGGAGTCGCGGAGGGTCTTCGCGGCGATCGCGGCCTTCAGCTCGGGCAGGCCGCCGGCCGGCGTGTAGCGGTGGTACTTCGGGTTCTTGCACGCCTCGATGGCGGCTTGGACGATGTAGTCCGGGGTCGGGAAGTCGGGCTCGCCTGCGCCGAAGCCGATCACCGGACGCCCGGCGGCCTTGAGGGCCTTGGCCTTGGCGTCCACGGCGAGGGTGGCGGACTCGGAGATCGCGCCGACTCGGGCGGAGACCCGGCGCTCGGTGGGAGGGGTTGCAGCGCTCATGGGACCCATCGTTTCAGACCGGAAACGTCCCCGGCACGCGGGTTTCACAGACTGAACAACGGGAGAACAACCGTGCGGATCCGGACCTCTCACCGGTCGATCTTCGACGGACAAAGCCCGTACGGACACTTTCTGTTCGACGCCCGGCTCCGGACCACGTACACTCTCACCTCGTTGGCCTTCACCGGCCGCACTCATCCGGTGCACACCGAGCATCCGGACGGATGCGGTACGTTGGGGGAACAAAGGGTCGTAGCTCAATTGGTAGAGCACTGGTCTCCAAAACCAGCGGTTGGGGGTTCAAGTCCCTCCGGCCCTGCTACACACACCATCGCCAGGATGTGTGCGCATGTACGTACTGCAATGCACCGCCGTGCGGCTCAACCGGGCGCGGCACGGCCACGACCCGGAATCAGGTGAGGACGAGTGACGGACGCCGTGGGCTCCATCGACATGCCTGACGCCGAGGCGCCCGAGTCCCAGAAGAAGGCCCGCAAGGGCGGTAAGCGCGCCAAGAAGGGCCCGCTGAAGCGCCTTGCCACCTTCTACCGCCAGATCGTCGCGGAACTCCGCAAGGTCGTCTGGCCGACTCGCAATCAGCTGACGACGTACACCTCAGTGGTGATTGTCTTCGTCGTCATCATGATCGGCCTGGTGACCGTGATTGACTATGGGCTCAACCACGCCGCCAAGTACGTCTTCGGCTGAGCCGAGAGCGAAGGGCGCCGTCACCGGCGCCCCTTTCGCGCGTTCCACCCCCATGTATCCAGGAAGAAGCAGCCACCGTGTCTGACCCGAACCTGAACGGCGCCATCGAGTCGGTCGAGTCCGTTGACGACGAACTCGACATCGTCGAGGGCGCGGACGTCGAGGACGAGGTCGAGGCTGCCGACGAAGCCGCCGGCGAGCCCGCCGAGGAAGCGGCTCTGCACGTCGAGGACGAGTCCGGTGAGGACGTCGAGGACGAGGACGTTCCCGCCGAGGCTCTCGCCGTCGAAGCCGATGACGACGCCGACGAGACCGAGGACGCCGAAGACGAGGCTGAGGCCGAAGACGAGGCTGAGGCCGAGGAAGAGGCCGAGCCCGTCGACCCCGTGACCGCCCTGCGCGAGGAGCTGCGCACGCTCCCCGGCGAGTGGTACGTCATCCACACGTACGCGGGTTACGAGAACCGCGTGAAGACCAACCTCGAGCAGCGTGCCGTCTCGCTGAATGTCGAGGACTTCATCTTCCAGGCCGAAGTGCCGCAGGAAGAGGTCGCGCAGATCAAGAACGGCGAGCGCAAGACGATCAAGCAGAACAAGCTCCCGGGCTACGTCCTGGTCCGCATGGACCTGACGAACGAGTCCTGGGGCGTCGTCCGCAACACCCCCGGTGTCACCGGCTTCGTGGGCAATGCCTACGACCCGTACCCGCTGACTCTGGACGAGATCGTCAAGATGCTCGCCCCGGAGGCCGAGGAGAAGGCCGCCCGTGAGGCCGCCGAGGCCGAGGGCAGGCCCGCTCCGCAGCGCAAGGTCGAGGTCCAGGTGCTGGACTTCGAGGTCGGCGACTCGGTCACCGTCACGGACGGTCCGTTCGCCACGCTGCAGGCGACCATCAACGAGATCAACGCCGACTCCAAGAAGGTCAAGGGTCTGGTGGAGATCTTCGGTCGCGAGACTCCGGTCGAGCTGTCGTTCGACCAGATCCAGAAGAACTAGCACCTTCTGGACGTACGTCTTCCGAACAGGTCAGACGGGCTCTCGCAGCCCGTCTGACCTGCTCGGTTTTTGGCCGCGCATGGATACCCGTTATCGTTGTGCGGTATGCCTCCATCCGGATCATCACCTCGGTTGAAGGCAGCCGTCCGGGGCGACTCGGACGTAGGAAGGCGAAAACGAAAGAGGACCCGGAATGCCTCCCAAGAAGAAGAAGGTCACGGGGCTTATCAAGCTCCAGATCAACGCCGGTGCGGCGAACCCGGCCCCGCCGGTCGGCCCCGCGCTCGGTCAGCACGGCGTCAACATCATGGAGTTCTGCAAGGCCTACAACGCCGCGACCGAGTCGCAGCGTGGCTGGGTGATCCCGGTGGAGATCACGGTCTACGAGGACCGCTCCTTCACCTTCGTCACCAAGACTCCGCCGGCCGCGAAGATGATCCTCAAGGCCGCGGGTGTCGAGAAGGGCTCCGGCGAGCCGCACAAGACCAAGGTCGCCAAGATCACCCAGGCGCAGGTCCGCGAGATCGCCACCACCAAGATGCCCGACCTCAACGCCAACGACCTGGACGCCGCGTCGAAGATCATCGCCGGCACCGCCCGTTCCATGGGCATCACGGTCGAGGGCTGACACCCACCTTCGTAGGAACCATGCGGCGCGAGCCGCACGTGGCAGGGCCTGCTCGGCCCGTACCACGACTCCTCAGAACACATCAGGAGCAGTAGTGAGCAAGCGCAGCAAGTCTCTCCGCGCTGCGGACGCCAAGGTCGACCGGGAGAAGCTCTACGCCCCGCTCGAGGCCGTCCGTCTCGCCAAGGAGACCTCCACGAGCAAGTTCGACGGCACCGTCGAGGTCGCCTTCCGTCTGGGTGTCGACCCGCGCAAGGCCGACCAGATGGTCCGTGGCACCGTGAACCTCCCGCACGGCACCGGTAAGACCGCCCGGGTCCTGGTCTTCGCGACCGGTGACCGTGCCGAGGCCGCACTCGCCGCGGGCGCCGACATCGTCGGCTCCGACGAGCTCATCGACGAGGTGTCGAAGGGCCGTCTGGACTTCGACGCCGTCGTCGCCACCCCGGACCTCATGGGCAAGGTCGGCCGCCTCGGCCGCGTCCTCGGCCCGCGTGGTCTGATGCCGAACCCGAAGACCGGCACCGTGACCCCGGACGTGGCCAAGGCCGTGACCGAGATCAAGGGCGGCAAGATCGAGTTCCGCGTCGACAAGCACTCGAACCTGCACTTCATCATCGGCAAGACCTCCTTCGAAGAGGACAAGCTGGTGGAGAACTACGGCGCCGCGCTGGACGAGATCCTTCGTCTGAAGCCGTCGGCCGCCAAGGGTCGCTACATCAAGAAGGCCGCGATCAGCACCACGATCGGCCCCGGCATTCCGGTCGACCCGAACCGCACCCGCAACCTCCTCGTCGAGGAGGACCCGGCCGCCGTCTGAGCCTTCCGCTCACCCTGCAGGCCGCGTCGCATACGCGCTCTTGGCACGGGCCCCGCAACCTTTCGAGGTGCGGGGCCCGTCCCTATTTCCGGACACGTTTTCGGACACTTTCCCGGATGCCTTCCCGGCGGCCTCCTGGACGGCTTCCCGGACACGAAATCCGGATACGTGTGTCAGTGGGCTGCGCTAGCGTGCAGCTCTCAGGATTCACATAGGGGTGGGACGAATGAAGAGCACGACCGTGCGCCAGGTGACTCTCTCCATCGCGCTGGTGAGCGCGCTGACGGGAGTGGCCGCCTGCTCCTCGGGCTCCTCCGGGGGTTCCAGCAAGGACGACAAGGCGGCAAACAAGGGCACGACCCGTGTCAGCCCCATAGCGGCCCTGCAGTCCGCCGAGAAGTCCACAGACGGCGCCGACTCCGCCAAGATCGAGTCCACGACGAGCATGGGCACGCTGATGTCCATGAAGTCGGAGGGTGTCATGGGCTGGGGTAACGGCATCACCGGCAACGCGACGATCACGTACACCGGCGGCACGATGGCCGAGGCGATGCGCAAGGCGGGCAGCACCTCCATGGAGGCCCGCTATCTGTCCGACGCCTACTACGCGAAGATGGGCGAGACGTTCGCCAAGCAGGCGGGCGGCAAGCACTGGATCAAGTACGCGTACGTGGACCTGGCGAAGCTCGCGGGCGGTTCCGGCGCGTTCCTGAAGGACCAGATGCAGAACAACTCGCCGAACCAGTCGGTGAAGCTCCTGCTGGCCTCGGGAGATGTGAAGAAGGTCGGCGACGAGACGGTTCGTGGCCAGAAGACCACGCACTACGCGGGCACGGTGAACGTCACGGACCTCGCGGCCAAGAGCTCCCACCTCACCGCGAGCCAGCTCGCCAGCCTGAAGAAGCAGTTCACCAAGGCAGGCATCACGACGGAGGACGTCGACATCTGGGTCAACGGTGACGACCTGCTCGTCAAGGCGGCCTCGAAGGGCGAGCTGGCGAGCGGCACGATGTCCTCCACGACGTACTACAGCGACTACGGAGTGAAGGTCTCCACCGTGGCGCCCCCGGCCGGCGACACCGCGGACTTCAAGGATCTCCTGAAGAAGCAGGGCTTGACGCCCGGCAGCAGCGACACGTCGAGCGGGTCCGGCACGAGCTCTCGCTCCTGAGCTCGACAACTCTCCTGAGGCCCACGGGAATTCAGAAGATCCCGGAGACCCCCCTGAGTTACGCTCACGCCCAGTCTGTGAATCGCTCATGCGTTCCCTGGGGGGGATCTTGATGTTTTCTGTGCGTGACTCCGTACGGCATGGAGCGGCGGGCGCCGCACTCGCCGCGCTGGTGCTGGGGGGTGGCGCGGTCGCCTGTTCGAAGGGTGGCGGCGAGTCGCCGAAGATGACGCCCGCGGCGGCCGTGGCGAAAGCGGCGAAGAACAGTGAGGCCATCACGTCCCTCAGCTACCGCATGAGCGGCAAGGTCCCCGAGACGGGCCGTGTCGAGGCCCAGGCGTCGATGAGCATGAAGCCGCTGGCCATGAGCATGAAGATGACCGCCCTCGACCAGGGCGCCGACGGCAAGATGGAGATCCGGGTCGTCGACGGGGCGATGTACCTGGGCGGGGGCGAAGCCGCCGCCAAGGAGATGGACGGCAAGAGCTGGATGAAGTTCGACATCTCCGGGATGGCCAAGGGGGCCGGCAGCTCTCCGGGCATCGACGCGAGCAAGCTCTCGGACCAGGCCAACCAGGACCCGACCCAGGAGTCCACCTTCCTCACCGGCTCCAAGGACGTGAAGAAGGTCGGTACCGAGAAGGTCGGCGGCGTCCAGACCACCCACTACAGGGGCACGGTCACCCTCGACGACCTCCGCGCGGCGCTCAAGAAGGAGGGCAAGGCGACGCGGGACAAGCGCGAGAAGAGCCTGAAGCAGTACGAGGACATGGGCGCAGACAAGCTCACCATGGACATGTGGATCGATCCGGACGACCACACCAAGCAGCTCCGGATGCGCGCCGCCGCCGACAAGGGCCCGTTCGACGTGACCATGACCTTCCTCGACTACAACAAGCCGGTGACGGTGAAGGCCCCGCCCGCCAAGGACACCGTCGACCTCGCACAGATGGTGAAGGACGCCCAGAAGGGCTGATCCGGCACCGGACCGCCGCTGACATGAGGCGCCGCTGAGCGGATTTGCTTGACAGCGCCCCCGTCACGTACTGTGCTCCAGAAGCCAAAGACCGCTGGTCGTTGCCTTGCGCTCGCAAGAGGGCAAGGTGGCCGAAGGATCCGCTGAAACTGCGGACGACCCGCGTAGGTGACTGTGGATGTGCTCCCGGAGTTCGCTCGCTCAGCTTGCGGACGTACCGGTCGAGCTACGCCCCGTGCGCCTGCGCCGGGGCGTTTCGTTTTGCCCAGCCCCTTCCGAGCGGTCCTCATCACCCGGAAGGAGGCCGACGCTCTATGGCAAGGCCCGACAAGGCTGCCGCGGTAGCCGAGCTCGCGGACCAGTTCCGCAGCTCGAACGCCGCTGTGCTGACCGAGTACCGGGGTCTCACCGTGGCGCAGCTCAAGACGCTGCGCCGTTCGCTCGGTGAAGACGCCCAGTACGCCGTGGTGAAGAACACGCTGACCAAGATTGCGGCCAACGAGGCCGGGATCTCCACGCTCGACGACCTGTTCAACGGTCCGACGGCGGTCGCCTTCATCACCGGTGACCCGGTGGTGTCGGCGAAGGGTCTTCGTGACTTCGCCAAGGACAACCCGAACCTCGTCATCAAGGGCGGTGTCCTTGACGGCAAGGCGCTGTCCGCCGACGAGATCAAGAAGCTTGCGGACCTTGAGTCCCGCGAGGTTCTGCTCAGCAAGCTGGCCGGTGCGTTCAAGGGCAAGCAGTCCCAGGCTGCCTCGCTCTTCCAGGCGCTCCCGTCGAAGTTCGTCCGCACCGCGGAGGCGCTTCGGGTCAAGCTGGCCGAGCAGGGCGGTGCCGAGTAATTCGGCTCGCGCATTGACCGCCGCCTGAGGCGACGGTCGTAGCGGGCCGAACGTACGCCCGCCTCACATGTACATCCCGGCACCAGCCGAATTAGTGGAAGGATCGCCCATCATGGCGAAGCTCAGCCAGGAAGACCTGCTCGCGCAGTTCGAGGACATGACCCTCATCGAGCTCTCCGAGTTCGTGAAGGCGTTCGAGGAGAAGTTCGACGTCACCGCCGCCGCCGCGGTCGCCGTTGCGGGCCCGGCCGGTCCGGCCGCCGCCGCTGAGGCCGTCGAGGAGCAGGACGAGTTCGACGTCATCCTCACGGGTGCCGGCGAGAAGAAGATCCAGGTCATCAAGGTCGTGCGTGAGCTGACCTCCCTGGGTCTGAAGGAGGCCAAGGACCTCGTGGACGGCGCCCCGAAGCCCGTTCTCGAGAAGGTCGCCAAGGAGGCCGCCGAGAAGGCTGCCGAGTCCCTCAAGGGCGCCGGCGCCTCCGTCGAGGTCAAGTAGTCCCACGGGTCCGCTGCGGACCCCTCGCGAGCTGATACAGGTCTACTAGTGGCTCTGTAACGCTGACGCACTGAGGAGCGATCACCCATCTGGGTGGTCGCTCTTCGGCGTTCCAGGGGGTCCGGCGGCGGCTGCCTTGCACTGTCGGTGGCGACGAGTATGGTGATCTTCGTTGTGCCTCCGGCTGCGCCCGTGACGGGCTGCAAGACGGGTTGCAAGACAGGTTGTACGTGACGATCGCGGCACTTGCTTTGGGCATGGGGGGCCTTGACGAACCGCACGCAGCGCGCAATTCTCAGGACGCGTCGTCACAACGATCCGTATCCGAGGCATGGATCGACGACGAAGAGGGCAGTATCGATGTGCATTGAGGGCGTGGCTTGCGGCAGGTGTTGAGAACAACGAGGGTCTCAAAAAACCGGGACTGGACATCAGTGGGCCAACTGGCTACACTGACCCTTTGCGCTGCCTGTTAGCTGCCTCCTGCCCGTCACCAGGGGCATGCCCTCGCTTGAGCACCGATGACCGGATCATCTCTGACCTGGCCTTTTAGGCTGAGTCGGGAACGCTCTGTCTCTGTGCCCCAGTGGGGGGCCGGTACGCGCGTAGTGAGTCCGAGCCCTCGGAAGGACCCCCTCTTGGCCGCCTCGCGCACTGCCTCGACCGCGAATACGAACAACGGCGCCAGCACCGCCCCGCTGCGCATCTCCTTTGCAAAGATCAAGGAGCCCCTCGAGGTTCCGAACCTTCTTGCGCTGCAAACCGAGAGCTTCGACTGGCTGCTCGGCAACGACGCGTGGAAGGCTCGTGTCGAGGCGGCTCTGGACAACGGACAGGACGTCCCCACGAAGTCCGGTCTGGAGGAGATCTTCGAGGAGATCTCCCCGATCGAGGACTTCTCCGGGTCGATGTCCCTGACGTTCCGGGACCACCGCTTCGAGCCCCCGAAGAACTCCATCGACGAGTGCAAGGACCGCGACTTCACGTACGCGGCCCCGCTCTTCGTCACCGCCGAGTTCACCAACAACGAGACCGGCGAGATCAAGTCCCAGACGGTCTTCATGGGCGACTTCCCGCTCATGACCAACAAGGGCACCTTCGTCATCAACGGCACCGAGCGTGTCGTGGTGTCGCAGCTGGTCCGCTCGCCGGGCGTCTACTTCGATTCCTCGATCGACAAGACGTCCGACAAGGACATCTTCTCCGCGAAGGTCATCCCGTCCCGGGGTGCCTGGCTGGAGATGGAGATCGACAAGCGCGACATGGTCGGTGTCCGCATCGACCGCAAGCGCAAGCAGTCCGTCACCGTTCTCCTGAAGGCTCTCGGTTGGACGACCGAGCAGATCCTCGAGGAGTTCGGCGAGTACGAGTCCATGCGCGCCACCCTGGAGAAGGACCACACCCAGGGCCAGGACGACGCGCTGCTCGACATCTACCGCAAGCTGCGTCCGGGCGAGCCCCCGACCCGTGAGGCCGCGCAGACGCTGCTCGAGAACCTCTACTTCAACCCGAAGCGCTACGACCTCGCGAAGGTCGGCCGCTACAAGGTCAACAAGAAGCTGGGCGGCGAAGCCCCGCTCGACGCCGGCATCCTGACCGTCGAGGACATCATCTCGACGATCAAGTACCTGGTGAAGCTGCACGCCGGTGAGACCGAGACCGTCGGTGACAACGGCACGCAGATCGTCGTCGAGACCGACGACATCGACCACTTCGGCAACCGTCGTCTGCGCAACGTCGGCGAGCTCATCCAGAACCAGGTCCGCACGGGTCTGGCTCGTATGGAGCGCGTCGTTCGCGAGCGCATGACGACTCAGGACGTCGAGGCGATCACGCCGCAGACCCTGATCAACATCCGGCCGGTCGTCGCCTCCATCAAGGAGTTCTTCGGCACCAGCCAGCTGTCGCAGTTCATGGACCAGAACAACCCGCTGTCGGGTCTCACCCACAAGCGCCGCCTGTCGGCTCTTGGCCCGGGTGGTCTCTCCCGTGAGCGGGCCGGCTTCGAGGTCCGTGACGTGCACCCGTCGCACTACGGCCGCATGTGCCCGATCGAGACCCCTGAAGGCCCGAACATCGGTCTGATCGGCTCGCTCGCCTCCTACGGCCGGGTCAACGCCTTCGGTTTCGTCGAGACGCCGTACCGCAAGGTCACCGGCGGTATCGTCACCGACGAGGTCGACTACCTCACGGCCGACGAAGAGGACCGGTTCGTCATCGCGCAGGCCAACGCGCCGCTGACGGACGAGTTCCGCTTCGAGGAGTCCCGCGTCCTGGTCCGCCGTCGTGGCGGAGAGGTCGACTACGTCCCCGGTGAGGACGTCGACTACATGGACGTCTCCCCGCGCCAGATGGTGTCGGTCGCGACCGCCATGATCCCGTTCCTGGAGCACGACGACGCCAACCGTGCCCTCATGGGCGCGAACATGATGCGTCAGGCCGTGCCGCTCATCAAGTCCGAGGCGCCGCTGGTCGGCACCGGCATGGAGTACCGCTGCGCGGTCGACGCCGGTGACGTCCTGAAGTCGGAGAAGGACGGTGTGGTCCAGGAGGTCTCCGCGGACTACGTCACCACCGCCAACGACGACGGCACGTACACCACGTACCGCCTGCACAAGTTCTCCCGCTCCAACCAGGGCACCTCCGTCAACCAGAAGGTTGTCGTGGACGAGGGCGCCCGGGTCGTCGCCGGTCAGGTTCTGGCCGACGGCCCGGCGACCGAGAACGGCGAGATGGCGCTCGGCAAGAACCTGCTCGTGGCGTTCATGCCGTGGGAGGGTCACAACTACGAGGACGCGATCATCCTGTCGCAGCGCCTCGTGCAGGACGACGTCCTCTCCTCGATCCACATCGAGGAGCACGAGGTCGACGCCCGTGACACCAAGCTCGGCCCCGAGGAGATCACCCGGGACATCCCGAACGTCTCCGAGGAGGTGCTCGCCGACCTCGACGAGCGCGGCATCATCCGCATCGGTGCCGAGGTCGTCGCCGGCGACATCCTGGTCGGCAAGGTCACGCCCAAGGGTGAGACCGAGCTGACCCCGGAGGAGCGCCTGCTCCGCGCGATCTTCGGTGAGAAGGCGCGCGAGGTGCGCGACACCTCGCTGAAGGTGCCGCACGGCGAGATCGGCAAGGTCATCGGCGTCCGCGTCTTCGACCGTGAGGAGGGCGATGAGCTGCCGCCGGGCGTGAACCAGCTGGTTCGTGTCTACGTGGCGCAGAAGCGCAAGATCACGGACGGTGACAAGCTCGCCGGCCGCCACGGCAACAAGGGTGTCATCTCCAAGATCCTGCCGATCGAGGACATGCCGTTCCTGGAGGACGGCACCCCGGTCGACATCATCCTCAACCCGCTCGGTGTCCCGTCCCGAATGAACCCGGGACAGGTCCTGGAGATCCACCTCGGCTGGCTCGCCAGCCGCGGCTGGGACGTCTCCGGGCTCAGCGAGGACTGGGCGCGGCGTCTGCAGGCCATCGAGGCCGACCAGGTCGCCCCGGGCACCAACGTCGCCACCCCCGTCTTCGACGGTGCGCGTGAGGACGAGCTCGCGGGTCTGCTGCAGCACACGATCCCGAACCGCGACGGCGAGCGCATGGTGCTCCCGTCCGGCAAGGCGAGGATGTTCGACGGCCGCTCCGGTGAGCCGTTCCCGGAGCCGATCTCGGTCGGCTACATGTACATCCTCAAGCTCCACCACCTGGTCGACGACAAGCTCCACGCCCGTTCGACCGGTCCGTACTCGATGATCACCCAGCAGCCGCTGGGTGGTAAGGCCCAGTTCGGTGGCCAGCGCTTCGGTGAGATGGAGGTGTGGGCGCTGGAGGCGTACGGCGCCGCTTACGCCCTCCAGGAGCTGCTGACCATCAAGTCCGACGACGTGACCGGCCGCGTGAAGGTCTACGAGGCCATCGTCAAGGGCGAGAACATCCCCGAGCCCGGCATCCCCGAGTCCTTCAAGGTGCTCATCAAGGAGATGCAGTCTCTCTGCCTCAACGTGGAGGTGCTGTCCAGCGACGGTATGTCCATCGAAATGCGTGACACCGACGAGGACGTCTTCCGCGCGGCGGAGGAGCTCGGCATCGACCTGTCCCGGCGCGAGCCGAGCAGCGTCGAAGAGGTCTGACGGGAGTTCGGTACGGAGGCTCGGCGATGAACGTCAATGAGCCTCCGGCCGGCCCCAGGACCCCCGTATCAGACCCCATGACTTACAACCCTGAGAGGGATTGACGCATAGTGCTCGACGTCAACTTCTTCGATGAGCTCCGGATCGGTCTGGCCACCGCTGACGACATCCGTCAGTGGAGCCACGGCGAGGTCAAGAAGCCCGAGACCATCAACTACCGCACCCTCAAGCCCGAAAAGGACGGACTCTTCTGCGAGAAGATCTTCGGTCCGACCCGGGACTGGGAGTGCTACTGCGGTAAGTACAAGCGTGTCCGCTTCAAGGGCATCATCTGTGAGCGCTGCGGCGTCGAGGTCACTCGCGCCAAGGTGCGTCGTGAGCGGATGGGCCACATCGAGCTGGCCGCTCCCGTCACCCACATCTGGTACTTCAAGGGCGTTCCGTCGCGTCTGGGCTACCTGCTCGACCTCGCCCCGAAGGACCTTGAGAAGGTCATCTACTTCGCGGCGTACATGATCACGTTCGTCGACGAGGAGCGCCGCACCCGCGACCTGCCCTCGCTGGAGGCGCACGTCTCCGTCGAGCGTCAGCAGATCGAGAACCGTCGCGACGCCGACCTCGAAGCCCGCGCCAAGAAGCTCGAGACCGACCTGGCCGAGCTCGAGGCCGAGGGCGCCAAGGCCGATGTGCGCCGCAAGGTGCGCGAAGGTGCCGAGCGTGAGATGAAGCAGCTGCGTGACCGTGCGCAGCGCGAGATCGACCGTCTCGACGAGGTGTGGGCCCGCTTCAAGAACCTGAAGGTCCAGGACCTGGAGGGCGACGAGCTCCTTTACCGCGAGCTGCGTGACCGCTTCGGCACGTACTTCGACGGTTCGATGGGTGCCGCGGCGCTGCAGAAGCGCCTGGAGTCCTTCGACCTGGACGAGGAGGCCGAGCGCCTCCGCGAGATCATCCGCACCGGCAAGGGCCAGAAGAAGACCCGTGCGCTCAAGCGCCTCAAGGTCGTCTCCGCGTTCCTGCAGACCAGCAACAGCCCCAAGGGCATGGTGCTCGACTGCGTGCCGGTCATCCCGCCGGACCTGCGTCCGATGGTGCAGCTGGACGGTGGCCGCTTCGCGACCTCCGACCTGAACGACCTGTACCGCCGCGTGATCAACCGCAACAACCGTCTGAAGCGACTCCTTGACCTCGGTGCCCCCGAGATCATCGTGAACAACGAGAAGCGCATGCTTCAGGAGGCCGTCGACGCGCTCTTCGACAACGGCCGTCGTGGTCGCCCGGTCACGGGCCCCGGCAACCGTCCGCTGAAGTCCCTCAGCGACATGCTGAAGGGCAAGCAGGGTCGATTCCGTCAGAACCTGCTCGGCAAGCGTGTGGACTACTCCGCGCGTTCCGTGATCGTCGTCGGTCCGCAGCTGAAGCTGCACCAGTGTGGTCTGCCCAAGGCCATGGCGCTGGAGCTCTTCAAGCCGTTCGTGATGAAGCGTCTGGTCGACCTGAACCACGCGCAGAACATCAAGAGCGCCAAGCGGATGGTCGAGCGCGGCCGCACGGTCGTGTACGACGTCCTGGAAGAGGTCATCGCTGAGCACCCGGTTCTGCTGAACCGTGCGCCCACGCTGCACCGCCTCGGCATCCAGGCCTTCGAGCCGCAGCTGGTCGAGGGCAAGGCCATCCAGATCCACCCGCTCGTCTGCACCGCGTTCAACGCGGACTTCGACGGTGACCAGATGGCCGTCCACCTGCCGCTCTCCGCGGAGGCGCAGGCCGAGGCCCGCATCCTGATGCTGTCCTCGAACAACATCCTCAAGCCCGCCGACGGCCGCCCGGTCACGATGCCGACCCAGGACATGGTCCTCGGTCTGTTCTTCCTGACCACGGACGGCGAGCTGCGCGACGTCAAGGGCGAGGGCCGTGCCTTCGGCTCGACCGCCGAGGCGACGATGGCGTTCGACGCCGGGGAGCTCGCGCTCCAGTCGGCCGTCGACATCCGCTTCCCGGTGGGCACCATCCCGCCGCGCGGCTGGACCCCGCCGGCGCAGGAGGAGGGCGTTGCGTCCGATGGCGGCTACGCCGCGGGCGAGTGGCAGCAGGGTGACACCTTCCGCCTCCGTACGACCCTGGGCCGTGCGCTCTTCAACGAGCTGCTGCCCGAGGACTACCCGTTCGTCGACTACTCGGTGGGCAAGAAGCAGCTCTCCGAGATCGTCAACGACCTCGCCGAGCGCTACCCCAAGGTCATCGTGGCGGCGACGCTCGACAACCTGAAGGCGGCCGGCTTCTACTGGGCGACCCGTTCCGGCGTCACCGTGGCCATCTCCGACGTCGTCGTTCCCGAGGCGAAGAAGGAGATCGTCAAGGGCTACGAGGCGCAGGACGAGAAGGTCCAGAAGCAGTACGAGCGCGGTCTGATCACCAAGGAAGAGCGCACGCAGGAGCTCATCGCGATCTGGACCAAGGCGACCAACGAGGTTGCCGAGGCGATGAACGCGAACTTCCCGAAGACGAACCCCATCTTCATGATGGTTGACTCGGGTGCCCGAGGAAACATGATGCAGATGCGTCAGATCGCCGGTATGCGTGGTCTGGTGTCGAACGCCAAGAACGAGACGATCCCGCGTCCGATCAAGGCCTCCTTCCGTGAGGGCCTGTCGGTGCTGGAGTACTTCATCTCGACGCACGGTGCTCGTAAGGGTCTGGCGGACACGGCTCTGCGTACCGCCGACTCGGGTTACCTCACCCGTCGTCTGGTCGACGTCTCCCAGGACGTCATCATCCGCGAGGAGGACTGCGGCACCGACCGTGGCCTCAAGCTGCACATCGCGGAGCGCGGCGCGGACGGTGTCCTGCGCAAGGCGGAGAACGTCGAGACCAGCGTGTACGCACGTGCGCTGGCCGAGGACATCACCGTCGACGGCAAGGTGCTGGCCCCGGCCAACACCGACCTCGGCGACGTCCTCATCGACGAACTGGTCAAGCACGGCATCGAGGAGGTCAAGACCCGCTCGGTCCTGACCTGCGAGTCCGCCGTCGGCACCTGCGCCATGTGCTACGGCCGTTCGCTGGCCACCGGCAAGCTGGTCGACATCGGTGAGGCGGTCGGCATCATCGCCGCCCAGTCCATCGGTGAGCCCGGTACGCAGCTGACGATGCGTACCTTCCACACCGGTGGTGTGGCCGGTGACGACATCACCCAGGGTCTGCCCCGTGTCGTCGAGCTCTTCGAGGCTCGTACGCCGAAGGGTGTCGCCCCGATTTCGGAGGCCTCCGGCCGCATCCGGATCGAGGAGACCGAGAAGACCAAGAAGCTCGTCGTCACCCCGGACGACGGCAGCGACGAGACGGCGTTCCCGATCTCGAAGCGTGCCCGGCTCCTGGTGTCCGAGGGCGAGCACGTCGAGGTGGGCCAGAAGCTCACCGTGGGTGCCACCAACCCGCACGACGTGCTGCGCATCCTGGGTCAGCGTGCCGTCCAGGTCCACCTGGTCGGCGAGGTCCAGAAGGTCTACAACTCGCAGGGTGTGTCGATCCACGACAAGCACATCGAGATCATCATCCGGCAGATGCTGCGCCGGGTGACGATCATCGAGTCGGGCGACGCGGAGCTGCTGCCCGGCGAGCTGGTCGAGCGCTCGAAGTTCGAGACCGAGAACCGTCGTGTGGTCCAGGAAGGCGGCCACCCGGCCTCCGGCCGTCCGCAGCTGATGGGTATCACCAAGGCCTCGCTGGCGACCGAGTCGTGGCTGTCGGCGGCGTCCTTCCAGGAGACGACCAGGGTTCTGACGGACGCGGCGATCAACGCCAAGTCCGACTCCCTGATCGGCCTCAAGGAGAACGTCATCATCGGTAAGCTCATCCCGGCCGGTACGGGTCTGTCCCGCTACCGCAACATCCGGGTCGAGCCGACCGAGGAGGCCAAGGCCGCGATGTACTCGGCCGTCGGCTACGACGACATCGACTACTCGCCGTTCGGCACGGGCTCCGGCCAGGCCGTCCCGCTGGAGGACTACGACTACGGTCCGTACAACCAGTAAGGCGTACGTCTGAAGTACTGAAGGGCGGCCACTCCGTTTCGTACGGGGTGGCCGCCCTTCGGCGTTGTCGGATGCCAGTCGTCAGGTGCTGGTACCGGTGCCGGTGTCAGTCGCAGCGGTCAGCGGTCATCGGTCATCGGCTCAGCTGGAGGTAGGGCTCCAGGGCGCGCAGGCGGGTGTAGTTGTCCGGGTGGGTGGTCAGCAGTTTGGCCAGGCCGCCCGGTTCCTTGAGCTTTTTGCCGTGCGCCGCGGCCTGTGCCTTCACCGCGTCCTCCTGGGCCTGGAAATGGTGCAGGACCTGGGCCAGTTCGCGCGCGAAGCCGAGGTCCGCGGCCTGCCGGTCGGCGCGCAGCTCGCCCTGGCGGCCCATGTAGGCGAGCAGGTACGGGGCGGCGACGAGCGGGATGGTGATGTACCAGACGGTGACGAACCCGGCGAACACCGTGATCCCGATGAAGAAGTAGACCATCCCGGTCGCGGCCAGCGAGAAGACACCGGCGACCCGGATCGCGATCCGGGCGATGCCCCGCATGAAGGCCCAGGCGATCCGGCCGGGCAGCGAGTACCAGTAGCCGAGCAGACCGGTCCAGGCGTGGCCGCCGGTGTGGTGACCGAGTTCGTGGGCGAGTACGGCGGCCAGGTTGCTGCTGGGGATCTCGTTGAGCGCGTACGTGGTGACCCCGACGACGTGGCCGGCGGCCGCCACGGCGTTCAGTTCCACGCTGTTCTCCACCATCAGCTCGTACGTCTGTGCCTCGATGCCCGCGCGGGCGGTCACCTCGCGCCAGATCGGCTCCAGGCGGGCCCGTTCCGCGGCGAGCGGCACCCGGAGCTTCATCACATGGCGGGCGAAGGCCAGTTCGGTGGGCCGGTGGAAGACGAGCGCCCCGGAGGCCAGCCAGGCCAGCAGGACCAGCCAGCCGACGGCCGTGCCGAAGATCGCCACGGAGAAGGAGGCGACCACGGCGAGGCTGACCAGGAAGCCCGGCACCTGCACGGCCAGCTGCCCGATCGCGGTGGCGTCGGTGCCGCGCTGGTGCGCGGCCACGTGGACGCGGGAGCCGAGGTGGCGGTAGTCGAGGTCGTCCGGGGCGGCGGTGGGGGCGGGCGGGGCCTGCGGCGGTACCGGGGGAGCGGCGGGGGGCATCTGCGGCGGGATGTACGGCGGTGTGGTGGCGGTGGGGGGCTGGGGGCCGCTCGGGTACGTGGGGGGAGCGGCCGGGTAGCTGGGCGCAGCTCCTGGGTAGGAGGGTGCGGCGCCTGGGTACGAGGGTGCCGCGCCTGGGTAGGAGGGTGCGGCGCCTGGGTAGGAGGGTGCGGCGCCCGGGTAGGAGGGTGCGGCCCCGGCCCCCGCTCCCGGGTACTGGGGGGCGCTGCCCGGATACGGCGGGGGCGCGGGGGTTCCCGGGTACTGGGGCTCCGGTGCCGCCGGGTCTGGCGGGTAGGACATGGTGGGCTCCTTCAGGATGGGGACGTCAGCCGATGAGTAACCCGGCGGGAAGCAGCACCGTGCCCGCGCAGAAGGCGATCAGGCCGGTACGGATCCACTGGTGCTTGCGGGCGGCGATACGGCTGGTTTCGGTGAGCGCCGCGGTGAGTCCGGCGGCGGGGTCGCGGTCGGTGTCGGCGAGAGCGGTGGCCAACTGGCCTTCCCGTACGGCTCGTTGGATGTCGCCGAAGTAGCAGAGGGGCCGGCCCGGGGCCCAGGAGCTGCCGCGGTACCGGGGGAGCACCGCGAGCAGCAGCGCGAACAGGGCGAAGGTGAGGGCCAGGGCTCCTGCCCACCAGACGGCCGTGCCCGGCGCGGAGAGGTCGCTCGGCGACCAGTTCCGTCCGGCCAGCAGTCCGCTGAACACCCCTGCGGTCATGCCGAGCGCCGCCACCAGCACGGCCGCCTTGCTGTCGGCCCGGGCGATCTCGCCGCGCAGCTCGTCCAGCAGGCGTTCGGCGGACCTGTTGCCGGTGTTCGTACTGGAAGTGGTCATTCCGGTCCTGTCTCGGGGGACTCCGGAGACGGAGACGAAGACGGCGGCGGATAGGCCGAGGGAGCCGGCGGAATGGCGGGCGTGGGAGCGACGGCGGGCGGAACCGGGGGCTGAGTCTCGTACGGCTGCGGTGCGTACGGCTGCGCCGCGGGTGGCTGTGCCGCGTACGGCTGTGGTGGCTGTGGTGGCTGCGGCGGCACGGGTCCGGGCGCGGGCGGGACGTACGGCTGGTGGGACACGGGCGGGGCATAGGGCCGGCCCGGTACGCCGCCGGGCGCGGGCGGGGCGTAGGGCTGGCCCGGTGCGGCTCCGGGGGCCGGAGCGCCGTACGGCTGAGCGGGTCCGTACGGCTGTGGGGCGCTGTACGGCTGTGAGGGGTCGTACGGCTGCTGGGGTACGCCCCCGGGTGGCGGCGCCGGGTGTCCGGGCTGCGGCGGGGGCGGCGGAGGCGTCTGGCGGCTGCTCAGTTCCTTGACGACGCGCAGGGTGGAGCGGGCCGATTCGGCCTTCTGGAAGTCCTCCAGGGTGTCTCCGGCGATCAGTTCCAGCTGGCTCTCGATGACGGACAGCTGGTCCTTCTGGAGGGCGTTGATGACCATCCGGGTGTCCTCGGGGTGCGTGGCGAGGTGAAAGGCCCACTGGGCGACGCCCCCGTGCTGCAGGTGGTACTGGTAGAAGGCGATCTTCTGGGCCATCAGCTCCTGGGACTGCGTCTGGCGCAGCACCTCCAGCTCGTGCATCTGCTGGGCCTGGTGCAGCCGGTACGCGTGCTCGGGGTCGAGCATGTCGGTCTCGTAGCGCAGCGCCCGCTGCCGTCGGCGGTGGGCGATCGCGTCGTCGTCCAGGCGCAGCCGCACCACACAGGTGACCGCGAGCCCGATGCCCGCGGCGAAGACGCCCTTCTCGACGGCGTCCTGGACCTCGGCCTCCGCGTCCCGGCTGTCCTCGATCGAGAACCGCCGGCTGACCGGTCGCGCGAGCTGGTGGAGTTCGCGGGTGAGCCGGGTGGGCACGTCGCGCTCACCGCCCACCACGTACGCGATCGGGTCCGAGACCCGCCAGGTCAGGTCGGCCGTGGCGCCGAACGCGAACGCGTCGTCGTCACTGGGCAGTTCCAGCTCCAGTTGCACCGGGTGGCTGCCCATGTCCACCTCGTAGACCGAGGTGTAGCGGCGGGTCGCGGCGTCCGTGCGGCTCGGCCGGTGCGGCGGGATGTACTTGTGGTAGTCGCCGCCCACGGTGGCGAACACCAGGGCGTGGTCGATCGCGGAGACCGGCCGCCGGGCCGTGTAGTCGAAGCGGGAGATCGGCCGCACGGTGAGCACCGGGTCGATCAGCGTGCTGTGCCGGTCGGCCTGTTGCTGCCACTCCGGCGGGCGGCGGAATTCCGCCATGGGTCAACTCCTCGTGAAATCAGCGGGGATCAGCGTGGGTCAGCGGGGGGCTGCGCGGGTCTCCGTGGGTCGGCGTGGATCAAGACGTGGATCAGGGCGTGGCGGCGGTTGTCGGGTGCAGCAGGGTGAGCAGGCGGTCGGCGAGGGGCGGGCGCGGGCCGCCGTCCAGCGGGCGGAGCGTGCGCAGTTCGTGGCTGAGGCGTTTGTGGTCGTCCGCCGTGACCACCAGCGCGGGCAGCAGCAGCTCCAGGGCCTGGGCCGCGTCAGGGCGGCGCTCGGCCACGTACACCCAGGTGTGCAGGGCGTTCAGGGCGCCCCGGGTGTGGGCGCGGTCGCCGAGGGCGGTGCGCCAGAGGGTGGCGAGGTCGCGGGCCGAGTCCGCCTCGTACATGCCGGTGTCGGCGTACCACTCGACGAGCGCGCCCTCCTCGGCGTTGTCGCAGGCCCGTACGAACGCGCCCAGCGCCAGCGCGCGGACCGCCGGGGTGTCGTGGTGGAGGAGGCGGACCAGCT
This sequence comes from Streptomyces sp. NBC_01384, assembly GCF_045040035.1. Taxonomy (NCBI): domain Bacteria; kingdom Bacillati; phylum Actinomycetota; class Actinomycetes; order Kitasatosporales; family Streptomycetaceae; genus Streptomyces; species Streptomyces sp. NBC_01384. The sequence continues at coordinate 3,937,621 of NZ_CP109559.1, read as the reverse complement.
CGGAGAGCATTTCGCCGCGCCGGAGGCCCACGGAGAGCAGCAGGGCGGTGGACTCGATCAGGTTGGTCGCCTCGGCCGGGCTGCTGTTGTCGGCGCGGGCCCGGGCCGCGAGGGCGCTCAGGGCCGGGCCCGCCAGATCCGGGCGCAGCGGCGTGAGCAGCCCGAAGGCGCGGATGGCGGTCCAGCGGCGGGCCCAGTGGGAGTCCGTGCACCACTGGGTGAGCAGACGCAGGACGACGGGCGCGTCGAGGAGCTGGGCGAGCGTGAGCGTGTTCGCGGCGGTGACCCGGGGGCCGAAGGTCTTCGACACGGCCCAGCCGTCGATCAGCAGGGCGACTGCCGAGGGCAGGTCGGCGAGGGCGAGCATCGCGGTGGCCGCGGCGGCCCGGGTCCGTACGACGGGGCGGCCGTCGCGGGCCAGTTCCTTCAGCCAGGCGATCAGCGCGGGGCGGGCGGAGGGATGGCCGTTCCACACCTCGGTGAGCAGGACGCGCGGGGTGCGCTCCTCCCGGAAGCGCGCCGTGTACTGCGGGACCGGTCCCCAGTCGGTCGGCTCCTGCCGCAGCTCCCCGTCGGCCCGCGCGAGGTCGAGGCGGGCGGTGGGGGCGGGCCCGAACACCGGGATCTCCGGGGGCTGTTCGGGATGCTGGAGCCGCTGGAAGTGGACGAAGAGCTGGTCGGCGAGCTCGGCGGCGAGGACGTAGGGCGCCTGGTCGAAGACGGCGAGCGAGATCAGGAAGGCCTTGTCCCGCAGTTCGGTGTCGGGGTCGCTGAGCCAGCTGCGGCACTGCTTCTCGACCGCCGTCTGCCCGAAGTCCGCCAGCCGGGCCGCCGCCCGCTCGCTCCCGTCGTACCCGGCCAGCGCCTCGGCGAACTCGGCGACCTCGGCCGGGTGGGGGCGGCCGGGGGCCAGGAAGTCCCGGACGGGGCCGAGGGCGAGCAGCCGCTCCACGTCGTCGGCGGCGTCGGCGGCGTCGGTGCCGCCGGAGCGCCGGGCGCACAGGTGCGCCCGCACCACGGCCGCCGCCTCCGGGGGCTCCCAGGTCGTGGGAGAGATCCCCAGCAGGAAGGGCGAGTTCTCCACGGTCACCACCAGGTGGCCGTCGACCTTGGCGAGCTGGTCCCGGGCCGCGTACAGGTGGGTGTCCCGCAGCGGCCGGTTGCGGCTCAGCGGCAGATCGCGCAGGACGTGCCCGCCCGGGTGGACGAGATGGGCGGCCAGTGTCGCCGGGCCCGTCTCGGAGGGCAGGGCGTGCACGCTGGGTACGTTCAGGCGGTGCAGCAGGGCCAGCGCGGCGGCGTAGCGGCCGCTGGCGTGGGCGCCGGCCAGGACGAGGACGCGTTCCTCGCGCAGCCGCTTGAGGGCGGTCTCGAAGGCCGGGCTCTCGACGAAGACCGCGGCGAGCGCGTCGAGCCGCTCGCGCGGGATCTCTCCGGAGGCGTACGTCGTCGATGCCGACGGCCCGTAGTGGTGGATCTCCGTCTTGCCGCCCATGAACACGTCACCGGCGACCTCGCCGCCGGACACCCCGTGCTGGGCGCCGCCGACCAGGCTCCCGCCGAAGGACGCGGCCGAGCCGAGGATGAACCCCGGGGTGTGCGCGAAGAGTTCCCGCTGCGCGGCGCGCGCCTCCTGGGTCTGCTCCTGTTCCTCGGGCTCGGTGTCCGGTTCGAGGGCGGGGGCGGGGGCGGGATACGGGCCCTTCGGGGGTACGTCGTCGGGGGCCGGCGCCGGGGGAGGGGGCACCGTCATGCCGACTCACCTCCGGAAGTGCCGAGGTAGACGTTTCCGGTGACCTGGCCGCCGGAGACGCCGTGCTGGTCGCCGGCGACGAGGCTGCCGCCGAAGGAGGGGGTACCGCCGTTGAAGTTGAAGACGGCGCCCGCGGGAGCGGCGGAGGCCTGGGGAGTTCGAGCCTCGGGGGCCGGGGCTTCGGGGGCCGGGGCCTCGGGAGGCTGTGTTGCTCCCGTCTCCGGCGTTTCACCCGTCTCCGGCGTTTCGCCCTTCTCCGCCCTCGGTGCCGGGCGCTCCCCCGAGCTGGCGCCCGGCACCGAGGTTCCCCCCTTTTCACGGTGGTCGTTGTCGGTTCCCGGCGCCGAACCGTCCGGAACCGGGCCGTGCAGCCAGGCCCGCAGGGTGCCGTTCTTGCTGTCCACGGTCACCTGGTGGAAGTCCTGTGCCGGGATACCGGGGTGGTCGTGCCGCACGATCCCCATGTGCACGCCCTCCGAGACGCACAGGGCGAAGTCGTTCGCCCGCTCCCGCAGGGCGGCGCGCAGCAGCTGGGCGTCGAGGAGCCGGCAGGCGTGGTTGAGGTCGGAGCCGACCCAGCCGTCGTGCTCGTCCACGGCGACGTACCCCGTGGCGACGACGCCCCGCAGTCGGATCTGCGCCGAGCTGGACGCCATGCGGTTGACCGCCCGCAGCTGGGTGGGGACCTCGGTGAGCAGGGCGCGCAGCAGTGCGGTGACGGAGGCGTTGGCGTCGATGAGCTCCATCACGGAGTCGCCCCGGTCGGCGCGCAGGCGCAGGCGCTCGTCGATGCCGGCGCTCTCCAGGGTGCGGTCGGCGATGTCGTAGAGCATGCGCCGCAGGTACGCCTGCTCGATGTCGTCCCGGTCGCTGTACTTCTCGATGTCGAGCAGGAGGATCGTCCGGCTCACGGGGTCGGTCATGGTCGCCCTTCGCAGGTGGTACGGCGGTGATAAGGCGGTGGTGCGGCAGTGGCAGAAGAGTGGCGGGCGGTGTCGTGTTGCCGTGAGGGCGGATGACCCAGTCGGAGTGTGACCGTGTGCACAGAACCCCACGGCCGCCGCACGCCCTGAAGCCTCCGGCCGGGCACGGCGCCCCTTCAGAGGCGCGGGGACCTGCGCGACCGGCCCTCGCCCACCCGCGGTGATCCGCCGGGTTCTGGCCCCGCCTGTCGGCGGTGATCCGCGGGGTCCTGCCCTGGCCCCCGCCCACCTGCAGTGACCCACCTGCAGTGACCCACCGGATCCCGGCCCCCACCCACCCCCGCACCGACGCACCCCGCCTCACCCCCGTGCGATCTGCCGCAGTACATCCGGCCGCACGATCACCAGAGCCCGCCTCCCCGTCACCACGGCCCCCCGCTCGCGCAGGTCCTTCAGGAGCCGTTGGACCATCTCCCGGGAGGCGCCCACCGAACCCGCCAGTTCCTGTTTGCTCAGCGGGACGGAGAGCTCGATGCCCTGGTCGGTCCGGCGTCCGTGGGTGCGGGCGAGATCGAGGAGGAGGATCGCGAAGCGTTCGCGGACGCTCAGGGAGGCAAATTCCAGGCGGCGCCGGTCGGCGGCCCGGGTGCGGTCCGAGGTGAGGCCGAGGAGGGCGAAGGAGACGGCCGGGGAGCGGGAGAGGAACTCGGTGAAGCGGCCGCGTTCGACGGCGACCGTACGGACCGGCTCCAGCGCGGTCACGGTCGCCGAGCGCGGCCTCCCGGTGAGCGCCGAGGACTCCCCGATGATGTCTCCGGGGCCTCGTAGCGCGAGCAACGCCTCGTAGCCGTTGGTGGCCGCCGCGGTCACCTTCGTCCAGCCGTGCGTGACGAACAGGACGTGCGAGGACGGCTCGCTCTGGTGCAGGAGCACCATCCGGGGCGCGAAGGAGAGCTCATGGCCGAGTTCCAGCAGCGCCGAGCGGTCCTCGGTCTCCAGCCGGGCCAGGAACGGCACCCGGTCGTCGAGCCCCCCGTCGCCCGATGACCCCGGTAACCCCGATGCGTGTGCTGCCGTCATGTGGTCCCCCGATCGCCGCAGCCGACCGATCAAGGTACTGAAGGTGCCGCGGCCATGGACAGCGAATGCGCAGTACCGTCCGGGAACGGATACTTTTGGTGACGATGGGACCGCGACGGGACCGCGATGGGACGGCGACGGGATGGCACGGCGACCGCGACCGGGGCGTGATGGGACCTCGAACGGGTGACGGCGCGGTGGCAAGAAGTCCGGCGTGTCGCCCTGGACAGCATTTGTTTTGACCGGAGTCCGTGAGGTAGGTACGCTCAGACCTTGTGCCTGGGGTGTGCCCTGGCTCCCGTGCGTGCCTTCAAACCGCCGAGGGGAGCCGTAACCGGCCACCGTGATCTGCGCCCTTTTCGCCTTCCGGCGGGAGTCTGCAGCATTCGACACACCCGACCGCGTGGGTCGGCGACGTTCCAGGTTAGCTTCACCATTCGGCACATAGAAACCGGAGAAGTAGTGCCTACGATCCAGCAGCTGGTCCGGAAGGGCCGGCAGGACAAGGTCGAGAAGAACAAGACGCCCGCACTCGAGGGTTCCCCTCAGCGTCGTGGCGTCTGCACGCGTGTGTTCACGACCACCCCGAAGAAGCCGAACTCGGCCCTGCGTAAGGTCGCGCGTGTGCGTCTGACCAGCGGGATCGAGGTCACCGCTTACATTCCGGGTGAGGGACACAACCTGCAGGAGCACTCCATCGTGCTCGTGCGCGGCGGCCGTGTGAAGGACCTGCCGGGTGTTCGCTACAAGATCATCCGTGGTTCGCTTGACACCCAGGGTGTCAAGAACCGCAAGCAGGCCCGCAGCCGCTACGGCGCCAAGAAGGAGAAGTAGAAATGCCTCGTAAGGGCCCCGCCCCGAAGCGCCCGGTCATCATCGACCCGGTCTACGGTTCCCCTCTGGTGACCTCCCTCATCAACAAGGTGCTGCTGAACGGCAAGCGCTCCACCGCCGAGCGCATCGTCTACGGCGCCATGGAGGGTCTGCGTGAGAAGACGGGCAACGACCCGGTCATCACGCTGAAGCGCGCGCTGGAGAACATCAAGCCGACCCTCGAGGTCAAGTCCCGCCGTGTCGGTGGTGCGACGTACCAGGTTCCGATCGAGGTCAAGCCCGGTCGTGCCAACACGCTCGCGCTGCGCTGGCTCGTCGGTTACTCCCGCGCCCGTCGCGAGAAGACCATGACCGAGCGTCTGCTCAACGAACTTCTCGACGCCTCCAACGGCCTCGGTGCCGCTGTGAAGAAGCGTGAGGACACCCACAAGATGGCCGAGTCCAACAAGGCCTTCGCGCACTACCGCTGGTAGTCGCTACCCCCATCGAGACCGAGAGAAGACTGAAGCCTTATGGCTACCACTTCACTTGACCTGGCCAGGGTCCGCAACATCGGGATCATGGCCCACATCGACGCGGGCAAGACGACCACCACTGAGCGGATCCTCTTCTACACCGGCGTCAGCTACAAGATCGGTGAAGTCCACGACGGCGCTGCCACCATGGACTGGATGGAGCAGGAGCAGGAGCGTGGCATCACGATCACCTCTGCTGCCACCACCTGTCACTGGCCGCTTGAGGACAACGACTACACGATCAACATCATCGACACCCCGGGCCACGTCGACTTCACGGTCGAGGTGGAGCGCTCGCTGCGCGTCCTCGACGGTGCCGTCACGGTGTTCGACGGTGTCGCCGGTGTCGAGCCGCAGTCCGAGACGGTGTGGCGTCAGGCCGACCGTTACGGCGTGCCGCGCATCTGCTTCGTGAACAAGCTGGACCGTACCGGCGCCGAGTTCCACCGCTGTGTGGACATGATCTCGGACCGCCTGGGCGCCCAGCCGCTCGTCATGCAGCTTCCGATCGGCGCCGAGATGGACTTCAAGGGCGTTGTGGACCTGGTCCGCATGAAGGCGCTCGTGTGGTCCGCCGAGGCCGCCAAGGGCGAGATGTACGACGTCGTCGACATCCCGGCCACGCACACCGAGGCCGCTGAAGAGTGGCGCGGCAAGCTGATCGAGGCCGTCGCGGAGAACGACGAAGAGATCATGGAGCTGTACCTGGAGGGCCAGGAGCCCACCGAGGAGCAGCTGTACGCCGCGATCCGTCGCATCACCATCGCGTCCGGCAAGTCCAACGATGTCACGGTCACCCCGGTGTTCTGTGGCACCGCGTTCAAGAACAAGGGCGTTCAGCCCCTGCTCGACGCGGTCGTGCGCTACCTGCCGACTCCGCTTGACGTCGAGGCCATCGAGGGCCGCGACGTGAAGGACCCGGAGCTGGTCGTCAAGCGCAAGCCGTCCGACGACGAGCCGCTCTCCGCCCTCGCGTTCAAGATCATGAGCGACCCGCACCTGGGCAAGCTCACCTTCGTCCGGGTCTACTCGGGCCGCCTGGAGTCCGGCACCGCGGTGCTGAACTCCGTCAAGGGCAAGAAGGAGCGCATCGGCAAGATCTACCGTATGCACGCGAACAAGCGTGAGGAGATCGAGTCGGTGGGCGCCGGCGACATCGTCGCCGTCATGGGCCTGAAGCAGACCACCACCGGTGAGACGCTGTCCGACGACAAGAACCCGGTCATCCTGGAGTCCATGGACTTCCCGGCGCCGGTCATTCAGGTCGCCATCGAGCCCAAGTCCAAGGGTGACCAGGAGAAGCTGGGTGTCGCCATCCAGCGTCTCGCGGAGGAGGACCCCTCCTTCCAGGTTCACTCGGACGAGGAGACCGGCCAGACCATCATCGGTGGTATGGGCGAGCTGCACCTCGAGGTGCTGGTCGACCGTATGCGCCGTGAGTTCAAGGTCGAGGCCAACGTCGGCAAGCCGCAGGTCGCGTACCGCGAGACGATCCGCAAGGCCGTCGAGCGTCACGACTACACGCACAAGAAGCAGACCGGTGGTACCGGTCAGTTCGCCAAGGTGCAGATTGCGATCGAGCCGATCGAGGGCGGCGACGCCTCGTACGAGTTCGTGAACAAGGTCACCGGTGGCCGCATCCCGAAGGAGTACATCCCTTCGGTCGACGCGGGTGCGCAGGAGGCCATGCAGTTCGGCATCCTGGCCGGCTACGAGATGACTGGCGTCCGCGTCATCCTTCTCGACGGTGGCTACCACGAGGTCGACTCCTCCGAGCTCGCCTTCAAGATCGCCGGTTCGCAGGCCTTCAAGGAGGCCGCGCGCAAGGCCAGCCCCGTGCTGCTCGAGCCGATGATGGCCGTCGAGGTCACCACGCCCGAGGACTACATGGGTGAGGTCATCGGCGACATCAACTCCCGCCGTGGTCAGATCCAGGCCATGGAGGAGCGGGCCGGTGCCCGCGTCGTGAAGGGCCTCGTGCCCCTCTCGGAGATGTTCGGCTACGTCGGCGACCTCCGCAGCAAGACCTCGGGTCGCGCAAGCTACTCGATGCAGTTCGACTCCTACGCCGAGGTTCCCCGGAACGTCGCCGAGGAGATCATCGCGAAGGCCAAGGGCGAGTAACACACCCCGTTTACACGCTTTAGGCTTGACACCGACCGCCGGGGTCGGACCTCACGGAAAAACCCCGGCGGGCGGCATCCCAGCAAAGATCACCTGGCGCCGATGAGTAAGGCGTACCAGAACCACTCCACAGGAGGACCCAGTGGCGAAGGCGAAGTTCGAGCGGACTAAGCCGCACGTCAACATCGGCACCATCGGTCACATCGACCACGGTAAGACGACCCTCACGGCCGCCATTACCAAGGTGCTGCACGACGCGTTTCCGGACCTGAACGAGGCCTCGGCCTTCGACCAGATCGACAAGGCTCCCGAGGAGCGCCAGCGCGGTATCACCATCTCCATCGCGCACGTCGAGTACCAGACGGAGACCCGTCACTACGCCCACGTCGACTGCCCCGGTCACGCGGACTACATCAAGAACATGATCACGGGTGCGGCGCAGATGGACGGCGCCATCCTCGTTGTCGCCGCCACCGACGGCCCGATGCCGCAGACCAAGGAGCACGTGCTCCTGGCCCGCCAGGTCGGCGTTCCGTACATCGTTGTCGCCCTGAACAAGGCCGACATGGTGGACGACGAGGAGATCATGGAGCTCGTCGAGCTCGAGGTCCGTGAGCTGCTCTCGGAGTACGAGTTCCCGGGCGACGACCTTCCGGTCGTGCGTGTCTCCGCTCTCAAGGCGCTCGAGGGCGACAAGGAGTGGGGCCAGTCGGTCCTGGACCTGATGGCCGCCGTCGACACCGCGATCCCGGAGCCGGAGCGCGACGTCGACAAGCCGTTCCTCATGCCGATCGAGGACGTCTTCACGATCACCGGTCGCGGTACGGTCGTCACCGGCCGTATCGAGCGTGGTGTCCTCAAGGTCAACGAGACCGTCGACATCATCGGTATCAAGACCGAGAAGACCACCACCACGGTCACCGGCATCGAGATGTTCCGCAAGCTGCTCGACGAGGGCCAGGCCGGTGAGAACGTCGGTCTGCTGCTCCGCGGCATCAAGCGCGAGGACGTCGAGCGCGGCCAGGTCATCATCAAGCCCGGTTCGGTCACGCCGCACACCGAGTTCGAGGCCCAGGCCTACATCCTGTCCAAGGACGAGGGTGGCCGCCACACGCCGTTCTTCAACAACTACCGTCCGCAGTTCTACTTCCGTACGACTGACGTGACCGGTGTTGTGACCCTCCCCGAGGGCACCGAGATGGTCATGCCCGGCGACAACACTGAGATGAAGGTCGAGCTCATCCAGCCCATCGCCATGGAAGAGGGCCTGAAGTTCGCCATCCGTGAGGGTGGCCGGACCGTCGGCGCCGGCCAGGTCATCAAGATCAACAAGTAGGTCTTGTTGGCTTGATCGCCTGGTAGCTCCTCGCGAGCTCCTTGAAGGGGCCCGTACGACTTCGGTCGTACGGGCCCCTTTGCCGTTGCCCGTCCGCGACCGGGACCGCCGACGTCCCGACGATCTTGCCCGTGCCTCACCGTCGACCGTCCGCGTGGTCGGGTCGACCGGCAGACGCGGGCGGTGGTGAAGGCGGACTGGTCGCGGGCGCCGCGGGGCCGTACGGATGGTCGACCCGACGGTGGTGCTGCAACGGCTGGTGATCGACACGGGTGGGCTGCGGCCGACGTATCCCGGCCCGCCGGAGAGCCACCGCGTCGGCTGACCCGCACGCCAGGTGACCGTTCACCAGGTGACGGGGAGAGCCACCGGGCCGCGGATCATCGTGCGCTGCCGGAAGGGGACCTCGTGGGCGGACACGGCGAGGCGCAGATCCGGAAGGCGTTCGAGCAGGGTGTCGATGAGCAGTTCGATCTGCATACGGGAGAAGACGGCGCCCGTGCAGAAGTGCGGCCCGTTGCCGAACGCCAGATGGCCGCTGGTGTCCCGGTCGAGGTCGATCCGGTCGGGGTCGGCGAAGACGTCCGGGTCGCGGTTGGCAGCGAGGTAGGAGACGTAGACGGCGTCGCCCGCGCTGATGAGGGTGCCCTGGACGTAGACGTCCTCGACGGCGATGCGGGGCAGTCCGACGGCGGCGCGGTGCGGGATGTAGCGCAGGAGTTCCTCGATGGCGGCGGGGCGGGACGCGGGGTCGTTGCGGAAGCGTTCCAGCAGGTCGGGCCGGGTCAGCAGGAGGTAGAACATCTGGCCGGAATTGTTGGTGACGGCCTCGCCGCCGATCTGGAGCGGCCCGGCGACGCTGATCGCTTCCTCCTCGCCGAGCTCGCCCCGCCGCACTGCGGCACCGAGCAGGGACAGCACCTCCTCGCTGTCACCGTCGCTCTCGCTGTCGCAGCGTGCGCGGACGGCCTGCCCGATCCACCCGAACAGGCCCTTCTTGGCGTGCTCGGAGGCCGCGGCGCCGCCCGCGGTGCAGATGATCTCCCGCGTCCAGTCGTGCAGCTTCTCCCGCTCCTCGACGGGCACGCCCATGACCTCGCAGACGACGGAGATGGGGAAGGGTTCGAGGACCCGCGCGATGAGATCGGCGGGCGGCCCGCCGCGCACCATGTCATCCACCAGGGTGTCGAGCATCTCCTGGGCGCGGGGGCGCAGCCGGTTCACCGCGCTCACGGTGTAGGCGTTCGTGATGGCGCGGCGCAGCCGGTTGTGGTCGGGCTGGTCGACCCAGGCCAGCGCGCCGGGCCGCGGCGCGAAGTGCGGCGCCAGCCGGGTGACCTGCCGGACGGCGGCCTCCTTGCGGCTGAACCGGGGGTCGTTCGTGATCATCTTCACGTCGTCGTAGCGCGTCGCCAGCCACGCCCAGCCCTCCCCGTACGGTAGCTGGATCCGCGTCAGCGGCCCCTCCCGCATCAGCTCCGCGAGCACCGGCTCGAACTCGGTCGCGTTCAACTGACCGGCGGGCCAGTCCCGAACGGGGGGAAGGGGCTGCTCGGGCTCCTCGATGAGCGTGGTGGTCTGTTCTGCCATGCGTCCACCATCGTCCGGCGGGGGCGGGGTGTCGCGCGGGAGTGCTCCAGGCGGAGTGATGGCGGACTGGTGGCCGCCTGGCGGCGGAGTTGATCGCGGAGTTGATGGCGGAGTCATGTCGATGGGGAAAGCCCCTCGATGGCGCCTGATCTTCACCAGCCCCCGCTGTACGGCACCAGTTCCCGCTGTGCGGCACCAGCCCCCTCTGTACGGCGAGTCAGGACTTGGGCAGGGTGTTGACGTAGTGGGTCCCCGCGGCGCTGAAGCCGGTCACGGCCTTCTGGGCGTCCTTCACGGGCAGCGCCTTGCCGGCCTGGTAGTAGAGCCAGTCGACCCGCATGTCCCAGGTGCGCGGCCCCTTGAAGGGAAGGTCGATGAACCACGCGCTGAAGTTGATGCTCATGCCCTCGCGCGGGAAATAGCGGCTGCCGCTCCTGAACAGCGTGTGGCCGTCCACGGAGTAGGTGGTCATCCCGTCCACCGCGGTGATCACCATGGTGTGCCAGCCGCCGAGTTTCTCTGTGTGGGAGCTGGTGACCCGGTCCCCCAGCTCGCTGTTGCGCCAGCTCGTGGTGTCGAGCCGGGGCCCCAGCAGGCCCCACCCACCGTTGGGCATGTACTCGAAGTCGAGTTCGCTGTACTTCGACGACGCGTGGTTGGGGGAGATGGTGAAGAAGGACTCGGAGATGTGGTCGCCGTCGCTGCCGCTCGTCGGCTCGTCGCTGAGGTACACCCGGGCGACGAGGGTGCCGGTGAGGACGGTCGGCCCGGCGCGGTGGAACTCGGACTGCCGGGTGCCCTGCTCGGTGCCGTCCGTGTCGGCCCGCAGCTGGAGGGCCTGACCCCCCTGGGCGTCCTCCCCGGCAGGGAACGTGACGCCGTCCTTCGACCAGGTGTCCTTGACCCCCGGGCCGCCTTCGCCGCCGCGGACTTCCCAGCCGTTGGCCGAGAGGGCGGGGTCGTCGGGACCGGTGTAGTCGAAGTCGTCGAAGAGGACCCCCGTGGGCGGCGAGGCCACGGCCGCCTTCGGTGCGGGGGTGGACGTGCCCTGACCGGACGCGGGGGTGTCGCCGTTCGGTTCCTCTCCCCGCCCGCGCCGGCTGTCGCCGGTCACGGTCGCCCCTCCGGATTCCCTCCGGATGGAATCGGGAGGGAATGGGGATTTACCGGCCGGGTCGGCTACGAGGTTGTCGGGGGTTGCCGTTCGTCGGCCTGGCTCCTGTAGCGCGGCAGGTTCTGGGTCGAGATGGTCCAGTCGCCGATGGTGACGTCCTCGCCGTAGACGAAGTCCTTGCGGGTGGCGTAGCGGGGGCCGTCGGGGGTTGAGTGGATGTCGGTGAGGACGGCGCCGGTGCCGGTGCGGGGGTCGAAGACGGCATAGATGGGGATGCCGATCAGGGGGTAGTCACGCATCTTGCCGACCCAGTCGTTGTCCGGGTTGGAGCGGGAGACCACTTCGATGGCGGCGATGACGGTGCGTGGATCGATGGAGGCTTCGGTGTCCAGATCGGTCCAGGCGATCACCATGACGTCAGGGTGGCGCATGATGCCCTCGGGCTCGTCCTCCACGTCGGGGGTGCCGTTGTGGGCCAGCAGCTCGTCCGGCATGACCTTCTCCAGCCGACGGCTGATGTGTGCTGCCGTGACCTCGTGCGGCCCTCCCGGCGACATCATGTCGTGGACGATCCCTTCCTTGGTGATCTCGAATTTGCCGGGGAGGGTGTCGTCCATGGACTGAACGAAGCCCCTCATGGTCCGGTACAGGTGGGAGGCGCCCTGCTGCGCGTCGTCCGGGGCGATGGTCATGGCGCTCGCTCCTCGTCTGTGCCTGGGGGGAAGGATCGTCACGTTCATGCTAAGGCGGCCTCCGGGAGATCGGATCGGCAGTCGCGGCAGTGGCCGGGGGCGGGGGAGCGGAAGGCGCGGTCGCAGCCGTCGCAGGTCTGGAGCGGGTGCCGGGCGTCCGGGGGCGGGACTGGGGCTCTGAACGGGGGTGGGGGCGGGAGCTGGGCAGCCAGGCGATGGGCCAGGAGTGCAGCCGGGCGGCGCAGGGGGACCAGGGGGAGGTCCGTGGTCAGGCCTTGTTGTACGGCGGTGGGGGTGAGGTCGCGTTCGAGCCAGGCTGCGACGCCGGGGGCGAGGTGTTCCGTGTCGGTGGCGGAGAGGAGAAGGCGGGGGTCGTGGCGGCGGAGGGTGGCAAGGAGGTCGGTGGCGGTCTGGAGGAGGGTGGGGGAGGGATACGCGGGTCGGGGGACCGCCGGGAGTTTCTTGCGGGGTGGGCGGTCGTCCGGGGCGGGCCGTCGGGCGGGCGTCCTGGGGCCGTCGGCTGAAGTTCGGTGGTGTCCGGGCTGGTTGCAGGAGATCGTGCGGGTGACGATCCGGCCGCCGGGGGCGCGTTCGCGGGTGCGGCGGAGGTAGCCGTGGGCTTCGAGCTCGCGCAGGGCGGCGGCGATACGGGTCGCGCCCTCGGGGAAGCGTGCGGCGAGGGTCTTGATGTCGACGCGGGCGCCGGTGGGGAGCGACTGGATGTGCACGCCGAGCCCGATCGCGAGCCCCGACAGCTCGGGGTGCTGGGCGAGGTGGTTGCCGATCACCGTGAAGCGGGTGGTGTGGCGGGCGTTGTCGTGGACGACGCCGGAATGAGGGTGCCTGTGGGGGTGGTTTTTGCCCGGGATACGGGACTGGGCGTGCGGGGGCGCGCTAGGGTTTTCGGTGTCCATCGGGAAGCTCCTACTTCCTCGGTGGTCAGGCCCTCGCACTGGGATTGCAGTCCCGGCGGGGGCCGTCGCATTTTCTGCCGCATGTCTGCGGTGGTGCTGTGTCGCGCTGAGCGTAGGGCAGGCAACCCGTCCCGAATCCAGCTGAGTTGGGCATATTCACTCGGGGGAGTGAGTTTGCGCGGTGGTCGCCGCTGCGGCGGGCGGGAGGGGTGGGGCTTGGTGGGGTTTCTTTCTCCCCATGGTTTTTAGAAAAGACCGCCGGTCGCACCGGAGCACGGTTCGTCATGCCTCGGTGCCTGAAGGTGCAGTTCGGCCCAGACGGTCTTGCGCGGGACCGGGCCGAGTACGACGCCCCAGCGGTCGGCGAAGGCCTCGACGAGGAGGAGCCCGCGCCCCGATACGGCGTCCGTGGACGGGGGTTGGCGACTCGGAAGGTCGTCACCGCGTGTGTCCGTCACCTCGATCCGGAGTACGTCGGTGGTGGCGTGGAGGGCGAGGCGGAAGTCCCGGCCGGGGAGTCGGCCATGGGTCGCGGCGTTCGCGGCGAGTTCGGCGACGACGTGTTCGGCGGGGTGCATGACGCCGTGCGGCAGGTCCCACGTGCGCAGCCACTCCATGGCGAGGAGGCGGGCGAGGCGAGCGCCGCGTGGGGTGGGCGACAGGAGGACGCCGAAGTGACGGGTGGGGGAGTGGAGTTGGGTGGACTTTTCCTGGTTCACGTCACTGAGTGTGGCGGTATGTGCTTACCGTGAACGGTGACTCAGCCGGTCCGTACCGTGACTGTCCGGAGTTTGTCCGGTGCTGTCGGGGCTGTCGGCACGGGCTGTACGGGTAAGGGGCGTTGCGGCGCGGACATACGACGGAGGGGCGCGGGATGCAGCAGGTGAACGGTGACGCGGGTCGACTCAAGGGCGAGGCGGACGAGCCAGGTTGGGAGGTGGACCCGGACGACGACTGGGGTGTGGCGGTCGTCGCGACCGTCGGGCGGCAGTTGAAACTGCGGCGGGAGGCGAAGGGGATGCGGGCCGCCGAGTTCGGGGTGGCGGTGGGGTACGGGGAGGACATGGTCTACAAAATCGAGGGAGGTAAGCGGATCCCCCGGCTTGAGTTCCTGGACAAGGCGGACGAGGTGTTGGGGGCCGGTGGGCTGATCTCGGCGATGAAGGAGGACGTGGCGCGGGTCCGGTATCCGAAGAAGGTTCGAGACCTGGCCAAGCTGGAGGCCAAGGCTGTGGAGCTTCTTTCGTACGGCAGCCATGCCCTGCACGGCCTCTTGCAGACCGAGGAGCACGCGTGGGCGTTGCTGAGGACGCGGCGGCCTTCGCCCCCGGAGGAGGAGCTGGAGCGGGCGGTGGCCGCACGCATGGCCAGGAGGGAGATCTACCAGCGCTCACCGGCTCCCGAGCTCAGCTTCGTCCTGGAAGAGGCGACGCTGAAACGCCCGGTCGGAGGCAAGATGGTGAGGCGTAGGCAATTCGAACACCTCCTGGAGCTGGCGCAGTTGCGGAACGTCGAAATTCAGGTGATGCCGACGGCCCGCTGGGACCACCCTGGTACAGGAGGACGGATCCAGGTGCTGAAGTTCGGAGACGGAACTGCGGTTGGGCGCATGGACGACGAGTTCGGCGGGCGTCCCGTCTCCGACCCGAAGCAGCTGAGGATCCTCGAATTGCGCTATGGCATCATCCGGGCCGAGGCTCTGACCGCACGGGAGTCACTGGCCTTCATCGAACAACTGCTGGGAGAGACATGATCCGCAAGGCCTCTGCCGGAGACGCTTCCGAGCTGGCGTGGTTCAAGAGCAGCTACAGCGACACCAGCAACCCGAACGACTGCGTCGAGGTCGCCACCACCCCCGGCGCCATCCACGTCCGCGACTCCAAGAACATCAGCGGCCCCCAGCTCGCGCTCACCCCGGAAGCGTGGGCGGCCTTCGTGCCATACGCCTCCGAGGGCTGACCCACCGGGACACCTCGATAACTTCACCAGGGTGTGCGTCCTGCCCCGTGAGTACCCGTGCTCACGACCTTCACCGACGGTGCGTCGTGGCGGCGGCGCTCGTGGTGGCCACCGGCACCATCGGGGGTCTTCGAAGTCGAGCGGTGCGGCCATCTGCCGGCGCCCGCCCGCATTACCTTCGCCCACGAGGATGTGACACTTCAGGGTCGAGTGTCACATCCTCGTGCCTCACCACTCGGGCGCCTGCGCTCCCCGCCGCTCAACTTCGAAGACCCACCATCGGACGGTCGGTGATCGGGCTGATCCTGACCGCTACCGCGTCCCAGCACCCCGCCGTCCTGGACGACTTCCGGGACTTCGTGCGCACAGTCCGCCCGGACACCGGCGCGGCTTGGTAACGCGTCCCGCGGAAGCTCCCCCCGCGGCAGCGGCAGATCTTGAACCGACAATCCGACCCTTCATAGGTTGATTTCATGGGACTCTTTGACAAGCTGACCGGAACCAAGCGCCCGGCCGACGGTGTCGCCCCGCGATCCGCCGCCGAGGTCCACGCGGCCCTGCTCGGCCTCAACCGCCCTGATGTCCCGTACGTCATCCGGGACGGCCGTGCGGAGGGCGCCGACCTGGTGGCGGAGTGGCGGATGCTGGAACCGGCCTGGCAGACCTTCTTTGCCCGCACCCAGGTGAGTCGAGTGTTCCAGGTCCGTATGCGCCTAGTCCCGGAGAAGAACGAAGTCCGCTCCCTCGACCAGCAATACGAGGTCACATGGGTCGGCGGCACCCCCAGGCTGTCCATCTCGGCCGAGGCCCAACGCGGCCAGGTACAGACGGTCTCGAAGCAATGGACGCTCGGCGGGGGCAAAGAAGGCGACCTCGAAGCGACCGAAACGTTCAGCTTCGACAGCTCTGAGCTCAAGAACCCCCTGCAGGACGCCGTCCTGGGCGCGGGGTGGACCTGGCGCGGAGTCATCACCGGCAAACTGTGAGGTCGGCGGGACCCTGACTCGCCGCCTTGGCGCACGGCTTCCCCCACCGTTTGCCCGGACTGTGGACCCGGTGGACTCAGACGGATGGCGTTCGCCCTGGCCGATCCTGCTGACACCGGTCACGCAGGTCGCAGTGGGCGCTGCCGTACTGGTCGGGCTCTACTTCGCTCCGGGCTTTCGCCGCCTGGCCCGAACGGCTCGGCTCGCACTGCTCGGGCCCCTGGCCTGTGCCGTACCCGTGTTCGTCGTCCTGTGGGCCGCTGCCGTCGCCGCATGATCCGGAGCCCGCTCCGCGCGGACTCCTCGGCCACCGGCTGTCCGATCCACCGGCTGCCCGATCGTCGCCCACCGTGTCAGCGAGTGTCACGTACCGTGGCTGGATGTCCGCTCATCGTGAGCGCGCATCTCAGTCGAGCACCCCGAAGGGGGTGAGGGCGGCCTCCGCCGGGAGGTGCGGGCGCCCAGGGTTTGACCCACGTCACCCAAGGGGTACGATCCTCGGCTCCGATTGGCCAGCCCCCCACCTCGTATGGCAGACTAACGGGGTTGCTCGGTCGAGTGCCGATGCTGCGCGCCTCCCGCCGGGAGGACTGGAAGCGAGTCCCACAGTACTCGTCGCCCGATCTGCCGTAAGGCAGCGCTGGGGCGGACGTACGGGAATCTTCCGGGAAGTGTCAGCGGGGTGCAGACCAGGCGCCCGGTGGCCACGCATCAGCGAATTGGATGCAGCCGGCCCCCGGTCCTGCGGTTGTCTTTTGGGCTGAGCCGCGTCCCTGGGTAGGGAAATCCCTTGTGGATATCTCTGTCAGCAGGAGCGCGACACGCCCGACCGCGTGGGTCGGAGGTGACGGACACGGAACCCGGGCTCCAGAGCGTTTTAACGAGACAAAGGACTACTGAGTAGCCATGGCGGGACAGAAGATCCGCATCCGGCTCAAGGCCTACGACCACGAGGTCATCGACTCCTCGGCGAAGAAGATCGTCGAGACGGTGACGCGCACTGGTGCGTCGGTCGCGGGCCCGGTGCCGCTGCCCACTGAGAAGAACGTGTACTGCGTCATCAAGTCGCCGCACAAGTACAAGGACTCGCGCGAGCACTTCGAGATGCGTACGCACAAGCGCCTGATCGACATCCTCGACCCGACGCCCAAGACCGTTGACTCTCTGATGCGACTCGACCTCCCGGCCGGTGTCGACATCGAGATCAAGCTCTAGGGATCGGTGATCTGAGAATGGCTAAGCAGATCAAGGGCATCCTGGGCGAGAAGCTCGGCATGACGCAGGTGTGGGACGAGAACAACCGTGTTGTTCCGGTCACCGTCGTCAAGGCCGGCCCGAACGTCGTCACCCAGGTTCGTACCAACGACATCGACGGCTACGAGTCGGTCCAGATCGCCTTCGGCGAGATCGACCCGCGCAAGGTGAACAAGCCCCTCAAGGGTCACTTCGCCAAGGCCGACGTCACCCCCCGTCGCCACCTCGTCGAGATCCGCACCGCGGATGCCTCCGAGTACACCCTCGGCCAGGAGATCTCCGCCGAGGTGTTCGAGGCGGGCGTGAAGGTCGACGTCACCGGTAAGAGCAAGGGCAAGGGCTTCGCCGGTGTCATGAAGCGTCACAACTTCAAGGGCCTCGGCGCCGGTCACGGCACCCAGCGCAAGCACCGCTCCCCCGGCTCCATCGGTGGCTGTGCCACCCCGGGCCGTGTGTTCAAGGGCCTCCGCATGGCGGGCCGCATGGGCAACGAGCGGGTCACCACCCAGAACCTGACCGTTCACGCCGTTGACGCGGAGAAGGGCCTGCTCCTCATCAAGGGCGCGGTTCCTGGTCCGAACGGCGGCCTCGTCCTGGTCCGCACCGCGGCCAAGGGGGCCTGAGGACTATGAGCACCATTGACATTCTGTCGCCCTCCGGCGACACCGCCGGGACCGTTGAGCTCCCGGCCGAGATCTTCGACGTAGAGAAGATCAGCATCCCGCTGCTTCACCAGGTCGTCGTCGCACAGCTGGCCGCCGCCCGTCAGGGCACGCACAAGGTCAAGCGTCGTGGCGAGGTCCGCGGTGGCGGTAAGAAGCCTTACCGTCAGAAGGGCACCGGCCGCGCGCGCCAGGGTTCGACCCGTGCGCCGCAGTTCGCCGGCGGTGGCGTCGTCCACGGCCCCACGCCGCGTGACTACTCGCAGCGGACCCCGAAGAAGATGAAGGCCGCGGCCCTGCGCCACGCCCTCACCGACCGGGCCCGCAACGCTCGCATCCACGTCATCACCGGCGTGATCGAGGGCGAGACCCCCTCCACCAAGGCCGCGAAGAGCTTCCTCGGCAAGGTCAGCGAGCGCAAGAACGTGCTCCTGGTCATCGAGCGCTCCGACGAGGCCGCGCTGCTCTCCGCGCGCAACCTGCCCCAGGTCCACATCCTGGAGCCGGGCCAGCTGAACACGTACGACGTTCTCGTCTCGGACGACGTGGTCTTCACCCAGGCCGCTTTCGAGTCCTTCGTGACTGGCGCCCCGTCGAGGTCGGACGCTGACACCGAAGGGAGCGAAGCCTGATGGCTACGCGTCACCCGAGCATTGCCTCGAAGGCCGCCAAGGCCGCCAAGGCCGCGCGCGTCGCCAAGGCGAAGCGCCACGAGGCCGAGGGCAAGAACACCGTTGAGACCCCGCTGAGCAAGAGCTTCACGGATCCCCGTGACGTCCTCCTCAAGCCGGTCGTCTCGGAGAAGAGCTACGCGCTGCTCGACGAGGGCAAGTACACCTTCGTCGTGGACCCGCGGGCCAACAAGACCCAGATCAAGCAGGCCGTCCAGGCGGTCTTCTCGGTCAAGGTCACCGGGGTCAACACGATCAACCGTCAGGGCAAGCGCAAGCGGACCAAGACGGGCTTCGGCAAGCGTGCTGACAGCAAGCGCGCGATCGTGACCCTCGCTGAGGGCGACCGTATCGACATCTTCGGCCAGGCCTCCTAACGGAGCGCCCTGGTCCGAATATCGGACGAGGACTGAGAAATGGGAATCCGCAAGTACAAGCCGACTACGCCGGGCCGCCGTGGCTCCAGCGTCGCCGACTTCGTCGAGGTCACGCGGTCCACGCCGGAGAAGTCGCTGGTTCGCCCGCTGCACAGCAAGGGCGGCCGTAACAATTCCGGTCGTGTGACCGTGCGCCACCAGGGTGGTGGCCACAAGCGCGCCTTCCGAGTGATCGACTTCCGTCGTCACGACAAGGACGGCGTGCCGGCGAAGGTCGCGCACATCGAGTACGACCCCAACCGCACCGCGCGCATCGCGCTGCTGCACTACGCGGACGGCGAGAAGCGCTACATCCTCGCCCCCCGCAACCTGTCGCAGGGTGACCGCGTCGAGAACGGTCCTGGGGCCGACATCAAGCCGGGCAACAACCTGGCGCTCCGCAACATCCCGGTCGGTACCACGATCCACGCGATCGAGATCCGTCCCGGTGGCGGTGCCAAGTTCGCCCGCTCCGCCGGTACCTCGGTGCAGCTGCTCGCGAAGGAGGGCACCATGGCCCACCTCCGCATGCCTTCCGGTGAGATCCGCCTGGTCGACCAGCGCTGCCGCGCCACGGTCGGCGAGGTCGGCAACGCCGAGCAGAGCAACATCAACTGGGGTAAGGCCGGCCGTAAGCGCTGGCTGGGCGTTCGCCCGACCGTCCGCGGTGTGGCGATGAACCCGGTTGACCACCCGCACGGTGGTGGTGAGGGCAAGACCTCCGGTGGTCGCCACCCGGTCTCCCCGTGGGGTCAGAAGGAGGGTCGTACTCGTTCGCCGAAGAAGGCTTCGAACAAGTACATCGTCCGCCGCCGCAAGACGAACAAGAAGCGCTAGGAGCGGGTTTAGATGCCGCGCAGTCTCAAGAAGGGGCCCTTCGTCGACGACCACCTCATCAAGAAGGTGGACGTACAGAACGAAGCCGGCACCAAGAACGTCATCAAGACCTGGTCCCGTCGCTCGATGATCATCCCGGCCATGCTCGGCCACACGATCGCGGTGCACAACGGCAAGACCCACATTCCGGTGTTTGTCACCGAGTCGATGGTCGGCCACAAGCTCGGCGAGTTCTCGCCGACGCGCACCTTCCGGGGTCACGTCAAGGACGACCGGAAGTCGAAGCGCCGCTAACGCGGGGTGGAATGACCATGACAGACACTGGAAGGACAACCATGGAAGCCAGGGCCCAGGCGCGGTACATCCGCGTTACGCCCATGAAGGCCCGCCGCGTGGTGGACCTTATCCGTGGCATGGATGCCACGGAGGCTCAGGCGGTCCTGCGTTTCGCCCCGCAGGCCGCGAGCGTGCCGGTCGGCAAGGTGCTGGACAGCGCCATCGCCAACGCCGCGCACAACTACGACCACACCGACGCCGACAGCCTCTTCATCTCCGAGGCGTACGTCGACGAGGGTCCGACCCTGAAGCGGTTCCGTCCGCGTGCCCAGGGCCGTGCCTACCGGATCCGCAAGCGGACCAGCCACATCACCGTGGTCGTCAGCAGCAAGGAAGGAACCCGGTAATGGGCCAGAAGGTTAACCCGCATGGGTTCCGGCTCGGCATCACCACGGACTTCAAGTCCCGTTGGTACGCCGACAAGCTGTACAAGGACTACGTCAAGGAAGACGTCGCCATCCGTCGGATGATGACGTCCGGCATGGAGCGCGCCGGCATCTCGAAGGTTGAGATCGAGCGCACCCGTGACCGCGTGCGGGTGGACATCCACACCGCGCGTCCCGGCATCGTCATCGGCCGCCGTGGCGCCGAGGCCGACCGCATCCGCGGTGACCTCGAGAAGCTCACGGGCAAGCAGGTCCAGCTGAACATCCTCGAGGTCAAGAACCCCGAGACGGACGCTCAGCTGGTTGCTCAGGCCGTTGCCGAGCAGCTGTCCTCCCGCGTCTCCTTCCGCCGCGCCATGCGTAAGAGCATGCAGTCGGCGATGAAGGCGGGCGCCAAGGGCATCAAGATCCAGTGTGGTGGCCGTCTCGGCGGCGCCGAGATGTCCCGCTCGGAGTTCTACCGCGAGGGCCGTGTGCCCCTGCACACGCTCCGCGCGAACGTCGACTACGGCTTCTTCGAGGCCAAGACGACCTTCGGCCGTATCGGTGTGAAGGTCTGGATCTACAAGGGCGACGTCAAGAACATCGCCGAGGTCCGCGCCGAGAACGCCGCTGCCCGCGCCGGCAACCGCCCGGCCCGTGGTGGCGGCAACGACCGCCCGGCCGGCCGTGGTGGCCGTGGTGGCGAGCGTGGCGGCCGCGGCCGCAAGCCGCAGCAGGCTCCCGCTGCCGAGGCCCCCAAGGCCGAGGCTCCGGCGGCCGCTCCGGCTGAGAGCACCGGAACGGAGGCCTGACCGACATGCTGATCCCCCGTAGGGTCAAGCACCGCAAGCAGCACCACCCCACGCGCCGTGGTCAGGCCAAGGGCGGTACGCAGGTTTCGTTCGGCGAGTACGGCATTCAGGCCCTCACGCCGGCGTACGTGACGAACCGTCAGATCGAGGCCGCTCGTATCGCGATGACCCGCCACATCAAGCGTGGCGGCAAGGTCTGGATCAACATCTACCCGGACCGCCCGCTCACGAAGAAGCCCGCCGAGACCCGCATGGGTTCCGGTAAGGGTTCGCCGGAGTGGTGGATCGCGAACGTGCACCCGGGCCGGGTCATGTTCGAACTGTCCTACCCCAACGAGAAGATCGCCCGTGAGGCCCTCACTCGCGCAGCCCACAAGCTGCCGATGAAGTGCCGGATCGTCAAGCGCGAGGCAGGTGAAGCGTGATGTCGGCCGGTACCAAGGCGTCCGAGCTGCGCGAACTGGGTGACGAGGAGCTTCTTGCGAAGCTTCGCGAAGCCAAGGAAGAGCTGTTCAACCTCCGCTTCCAGGCGGCGACCGGTCAGCTCGAGAACCACGGTCGGCTCAAGGCCGTCCGCAAGGACATCGCGCGGATCTACACCCTGATGCGTGAGCGCGAGCTGGGCATCGAAACGGTGGAGAGCGCCTGATGAGCGAGAGCAACGTGACTGAGAACGCAGCCGAGGCGCGCGGATTCCGCAAGACCCGTGAGGGTCTCGTCGTCAGCGACAAGATGGACAAGACCGTCGTCGTCGCCGTCGAGGACCGCGTCAAGCACGCCCTGTACGGCAAGGTCATCCGCCGTACGAGCAAGCTGAAGGCCCACGACGAGCAGAACGCCGCGGGTGTCGGCGACCGCGTCCTCCTCATGGAGACGCGTCCGCTGTCCTCGACGAAGCGCTGGCGCATCGTGGAGATCCTCGAGAAGGCGAAGTAATCAGCGGGGGCTCAGCCCCCACTGCCCCCCGCCGGGGGTCGGCCGCACCGTGAGGTGTGCTGCCCCCGGCGGAGGTTTTCTCCCTCAAGAGGCCAAGTAATTCCTGCGGGGGCTACCCGCAGGACGGTTCCGCCAGGCTCGCGGGGTGACCCGAAAGGGACTCTGCGGGAACCGGCAGACAATCAGGAGATAGACGTGATCCAGCAGGAGTCGCGACTGCGCGTCGCCGACAACACGGGGGCGAAGGAAATCCTTTGCATCCGTGTGCTCGGTGGCTCCGGTCGCCGCTACGCGGGCATCGGTGACGTCATCGTCGCCACCGTCAAGGACGCGATCCCCGGTGGCAACGTGAAGAAGGGTGACGTCGTCAAGGCCGTCATCGTTCGCACCGTCAAGGAGCGCCGCCGTCCGGACGGCTCGTACATCCGCTTCGACGAGAACGCCGCTGTCATTCTGAAGAACGACGGCGACCCTCGCGGCACCCGTATCTTCGGCCCCGTCGGCCGTGAGCTGCGCGAGAAGAAGTTCATGAAGATCATCTCGCTCGCGCCGGAGGTGCTGTAAGCATGAAGATCAAGAAGGGCGACCTGGTCCAGGTCATCACCGGTAAGGACAAGGGCAAGCAGGGCAAGGTCATTGCCGCTTACCCGCGCGACGAGCGCGTCCTGGTCGAGGGTGTCAACCGGGTCAAGAAGCACACGAAGGCCGGCCCCACCGCCAGCGGCTCGCAGGCCGGCGGCATCGTGACCACCGAGGCCCCGATTCACGTGAGCAACGTTCAGCTCGTCGTGGAGAAGGACGGCAACAAGGTCGTCACGCGCGTCGGTTACCGCTTCGACGACGAGGGCAACAAGATCCGCGTTGCCAAGCGGACGGGTGAGGACATCTGATGGCTACCACCACCACTCCGCGTCTCAAGACGAAGTACCGCGAGGAGATCGCGGGCAAGCTGCGTGAGGAGTTCTCGTACGAGAACGTCATGCAGATTCCCGGCCTCGTCAAGATCGTGGTCAACATGGGTGTCGGCGACGCAGCCCGTGACTCCAAGCTCATGGACGGTGCCGTCCGTGACCTGACCACGATCACCGGTCAGAAGCCGGCCATCACCAAGGCCCGCAAGTCCATCGCGCAGTTCAAGCTGCGTGAGGGTCAGCCGATCGGTGCCCACGTCACGCTCCGTGGCGACCGCATGTGGGAGTTCCTGGACCGCACCCTGTCGCTCGCGCTGCCGCGCATCCGCGACTTCCGCGGCCTGTCCCCCAAGCAGTTCGACGGCCGTGGCAACTACACCTTCGGTCTCACGGAGCAGGTCATGTTCCACGAGATCGACCAGGACAAGATCGACCGTACCCGGGGCATGGACATCACCGTGGTGACCACGGCGACCAACGACGCTGAGGGCCGTGCCCTTCTCCGTCACCTCGGCTTCCCCTTCAAGGAGGCGTAAGCGAGATGGCGAAGAAGGCTCTGATTGCCAAGGCTGCTCGTAAGCCCAAGTTCGGCGTACGTGGCTACACGCGCTGCCAGCGCTGCGGCCGTCCGCACTCCGTGTACCGCAAGTTCGGCCTGTGCCGCGTCTGCCTTCGTGAGATGGCTCACCGTGGCGAGCTGCCGGGCGTGACCAAGAGCTCCTGGTAGTCCCGGTAATTCGGGATTCCAGAGGCTCTCGGTAAGTAAAGGGTTTGGTCAGGTGCCCACCTCTCCATGGCTTAGGCTAGGAGGGTTGGGCGCCTGCCGCCCCAATCGACTTACTACGCCGTAGGTCCCCGCACCGCACCCGTCCCGCCACTGAGTGGGGAGAGGGATGGCGCATACAGGAAACCCCGGCGAGAGAGGCCGAAGGCCAATTCATGACCATGACTGATCCCATCGCAGACATGCTTACTCGTCTGCGTAACGCGAACTCGGCGTACCACGACGATGTCGCGATGCCGCACAGCAAGATCAAGTCTCACATCGCGGAGATCCTCCAGCAGGAGGGCTTCATCACCGGCTGGAAGGTCGAGGACGCCGAGGTCGGCAAGAAGCTCGTCCTCGAGCTGAAGTTCGGCCCGAACCGTGAGCGCTCCATCGCGGGCATCAAGCGGATTTCGAAGCCGGGTCTGCGCGTGTACGCGAAGTCCACCTCCCTGCCCAAGGTGCTCGGTGGCCTCGGCGTGGCGATCATCTCCACGTCGCACGGTCTCCTCACCGACAAGCAGGCCGGCAAGAAGGGCGTAGGCGGAGAAGTTCTCGCCTACGTCTGGTAACGGAAGGGAACGGAGGAAACAGCTATGTCGCGTATTGGCAAGCTCCCCATCACGGTTCCCGCCGGCGTGGACGTCACCATCGACGGCCGTACGGTCCAGGTGAAGGGCCCCAAGGGCACCCTCTCCCACACCGTCGCGGCGCCGATCGAGGTCGCCAAGGGTGAGGACGGCATTCTCAATGTCACCCGCCCGAACGACGAGCGTCAGAACAAGGCCCTGCACGGCCTGTCCCGCACGCTGGTGGCGAACATGATCACCGGCGTGACCCAGGGTTACGTGAAGAAGCTCGAGATCAGCGGTGTCGGTTACCGCGTTCTGGCGAAGGGCTCCAACCTGGAGTTCTCGCTCGGCTACAGCCACTCGATCACCGTCGAGGCCCCCGAGGGAATCTCCTTCAAGGTCGAGAACCCGACGCGGTTCTCGGTCGAGGGCATCGACAAGCAGAAGGTCGGAGAGGTTGCGGCCAACATCCGCAAGCTGCGCAAGCCTGACCCGTACAAGGCCAAGGGCGTCAAGTACGAGGGCGAAGTCATCCGCCGCAAGGTCGGAAAGGCGGGTAAGTAAGCCATGGCATACGGTGTCAAGATTGCTAAGGGCGACGCTTACAAGCGTGCTGCCATCAAGCGTCGTCACATCCGGATCCGTAAGCACATCTCGGGTACGGCCGAGCGTCCGCGCCTGGTCGTGACGCGCTCGAACCGTCACATCGTGGCCCAGGTCATCGACGACGTTAAGGGTCACACCCTCGCGTCGGCGTCGACCCTGGACACGACGATCCGCGGTGGCGAGGCCGACAAGTCGGCTCAGGCCAAGTCGGTCGGCGCCCTGGTCGCCGAGCGCGCCAAGGCCGCCGGTGTCGAGGCTGTCGTATTCGACCGTGGTGGTAACCAGTACGCCGGGCGCATTGCCGCCCTGGCGGACGCCGCCCGCGAAGCCGGACTCAAGTTCTGAGTCGCCCGTCGCGCAGCGACTTGATTGACGCTGCGTAGCTAGCGGAAAAAGAGAGAGGTAATCCAATGGCTGGACCCCAGCGCCGCGGTGGCGGTGCCGGTGGCGGCGAGCGGCGGGACCGGAAGGGCCGTGACGGTGGCGCAGCTGCCGCCGAGAAGACCGCGTACGTTGAGCGCGTTGTCGCGATCAACCGCGTCGCCAAGGTTGTGAAGGGTGGTCGTCGCTTCAGCTTCACCGCGCTCGTCGTGGTAGGCGATGGTGACGGCACCGTCGGTGTCGGTTACGGCAAGGCCAAGGAGGTGCCGGCCGCGATCGCCAAGGGTGTTGAAGAGGCCAAGAAGCACTTCTTCAAGGTCCCCCGTATCCAGGGCACCATCCCTCACCCCATCCAGGGTGAGAAGGCCGCGGGCGTCGTCCTGCTCAAGCCGGCTTCGCCGGGTACCGGTGTTATCGCCGGTGGTCCCGTGCGCGCCGTGCTCGAGTGCGCCGGCGTTCACGACATCCTGTCGAAGTCCCTCGGCTCCGACAACGCGATCAACATCGTGCACGCGACTGTGGCGGCCCTCAAGGGTCTGCAGCGTCCCGAGGAGATCGCGGCTCGCCGTGGTCTGCCCCTCGAGGACGTCGCTCCCGCCGCTCTGCTGCGTGCGCGTGCGGGAGCGGGTGCGTAATCATGGCTCAGCTCAGGATCACGCAGACGAAGTCGTACATCGGTAGCAAGCAGAACCACCGCGACACCCTGCGTTCGCTCGGGCTCAAGCGCCTGAACGACGTGGTCGTCAAGGAGGACCGCCCCGAGTTCCGCGGAATGGTGCACACCGTCCGCCACCTCGTGACGGTTGAGGAGGTCGACTGATCATGGCGGAGAACAGCCCGCTCAAGATCCACAACCTCCGTCCCGCCCCGGGCGCCAAGACCGCCAAGACCCGTGTGGGTCGTGGTGAGGCGTCGAAGGGTAAGACGGCCGGTCGTGGTACCAAGGGCACGAAGGCCCGTTACCAGGTTCCGGAGCGCTTCGAGGGTGGGCAGATGCCCCTCCACATGCGCCTCCCGAAGCTGAAGGGCTTCAAGAACCCGTTCAAGACCGAGTTCCAGGTCGTGAACCTCGACAAGCTGGCCGCGCTGTACCCGGAGGGTGGCGAGGTCACCGTCGAGGGTCTCGTCGCCAAGGGTGCCGTTCGCAAGAACAGCCTCGTCAAGGTCCTTGGCCAGGGCGAGATCTCCGTGGCGCTGCAGGTTTCGGTTGACGCCGTCTCCGGCTCCGCCAAGGAGAAGATCACCGCCGCCGGCGGTACCGTCACCGAGCTCGTCTGATCCGTTCAGGCGTCTCGATGACATGAGCGATCCCGACCGGGGGTGCCCTTACAAATGGGGCATCCCCGGTTGGTCGTTCCAAGGTGGGCAGTCTCGCCGGTAAGGTGGCCTGCACTGCCGACTTTCGTCCGGCGTTCCGCCGGGCGGCAGCCGACCGATACCTACCTATTCGTCGAACCTCAAGACCGTCACCTCTGACGCACTTGCGCGGGGGTCGCAGGAGGCACCGTGCTTACCGCGTTCGCCCGGGCGTTCAAGACGCCCGACCTGCGCAAGAAGCTGCTCTTCACGCTAGCCATCATCGTGGTCTACCGGATCGGCACACATATTCCGATCCCAGGTGTCGACTACAAGAACGTCCAGACCTGTATCGACGTGGCCAGCTCGAACCGCGGTCTGTTCAGTCTGATCAACATGTTCAGTGGTGGCGCGCTGCTGCAGATCACGATCTTTGCGCTCGGCATCATGCCGTACATCACGGCGAGCATCATCCTGCAGCTGCTGACGGTGGTGATCCCGCGCCTCGAAGCCCTGAAGAAGGAGGGCTCGGCCGGCACCACGAAGATCACGCAGTACACCCGTTATCTGACGGTGGCCCTCGCCATCCTCCAGGGCACGGGTCTGGTCGCGACCGCGCGCAGCGGCGCCCTGTTCAGCGGCTGCCAGGTGGCCAATCAGATCGTTCCGGACCAGTCGATCTTCCAGACCGTGGTCATGGTCGTCACCATGACCGCTGGTACGTGTGTCGTCATGTGGCTGGGTGAACTCATCACCGACCGTGGCATCGGCAACGGCATGTCGATCCTGATGTTCATCTCGATCGCCGCGACCTTCCCGTCCGCCCTGTGGACGGTCAAGCTCCAGGGCAAGCTGGCCGGTGGCTGGATCGAGTTCGGCACCGTCATCGCGGTCGGCCTGGTCATGGTCGGTCTGGTCGTCTTCGTCGAGCAGGCCCAGCGGCGGATCCCGGTGCAGTACGCGAAGCGCATGATCGGGCGCCGGTCGTACGGCGGTACGTCGACGTACATCCCGCTGAAGGTCAATCAGGCGGGTGTGATCCCTGTGATTTTCGCCTCCTCACTGCTCTACATCCCCAGCCTGGTGGCCCAGTTCTCGAGCGGCAGCTCCAGCTGGAAGACGTGGGTCCAGAACAACCTGACCAAGGGCGATCACCCGGTCTACATCGCCGTGTACTTCCTGCTCATCGTGTTCTTCGCGTTCTTCTACGTGGCGATCTCGTTCAACCCCGAGGAAGTCGCGGACAACATGAAGAAGTATGGTGGCTTCATCCCGGGCATCCGGGCCGGCCGACCGACCGCTGAGTACCTGAGCTACGTACTCAACCGGATCACCTGGCCGGGGTCGCTGTATCTGGGTCTGATCGCTCTCGTGCCGACTGTGGCGTTGGTTGGTTTCGGGGCAAACCAGAACTTCCCGTT
Organism: Streptomyces sp. NBC_01384; assembly: GCF_045040035.1. Taxonomy (NCBI): domain Bacteria; kingdom Bacillati; phylum Actinomycetota; class Actinomycetes; order Kitasatosporales; family Streptomycetaceae; genus Streptomyces; species Streptomyces sp. NBC_01384. Next base: position 3,909,556 of record NZ_CP109559.1, on the reverse strand, counting down.
CGGTGGTACCAGCATCCTGATCATCGTGGGTGTCGGTCTCGAGACGGTGAAGCAGATCGAGAGCCAGCTTCAGCAGCGCAATTACGAAGGGTTCCTCCGCTGATGCGAATCGTCCTCGTCGGGCCGCCCGGTGCCGGGAAGGGAACGCAGGCCGCGTTCCTTGCCAAGAACCTGGGGATTCCGCACATCTCCACGGGCGACCTCTTCCGCGCCAACATCAGCCAGGGCACGGAGCTGGGCAAGCAGGCCAAGGCGTACATGGACGCCGGCAACCTGGTGCCGGACGAGGTCACCATCGGGATGGCCAAGGACCGCATGGAGCAGCCGGACGCCGCGAACGGGTTCCTGCTCGACGGCTTCCCTCGTAACGTCTCGCAGGCCGAGGCGCTCGACGAGATGCTCAAGGCCGAGGCCATGAAGCTGGACGCGGTCCTGGACCTGGAGGTCCCCGAGGACGAGGTGGTCAAGCGCATCGCCGGCCGCCGCATCTGCCGCAACGACTCGGCGCACGTCTTCCACGTGGCGTACAAGCCGGCGAAGCAGGAGGGCGTCTGCGACGTCTGCGGCGGCGAGCTGTACCAGCGGGACGACGACTCCGAGGAGACCGTCCGCAAGCGTCTTGAGGTCTACCACACGCAGACCGAGCCGATCATCGACTACTACAAGGCCCAGGGCCTGGTGGTCACGATCACGGCGCTCGGCAAGGTGGAGGACGTCACGGCGCGCGCCATGGAGGCGCTGCAGAGCAAGGCCGACGACAAGTAGTCGTCACGCTGCCATCGGCCGCGGCGCCCTCCGGGGGTGCCGCGGCTGCTCTTTGCGGCTGGACCGCCGCCGCTCTCGCGGACGTGGTGACTCGCCGTTGTGGTTGCTCAATTGATGGTTGCGGCAGACTTGAGCCAAGACGTTACTGGAAGCGGAGAGGCGACAGCCCGATGGTGCAGATCAAGACCCCCGAGCAGATCGCCAAGATGCGTGAGGCGGGGCTGGTCGTCGCCGCCATTCACGCGGCCACGCGTGAGGCGGCCGTGCCGGGTGCCACGACGAAGGACCTGGACGAGGTCGCGCGCAAGGTGCTCGCCGAGCACGGGGCGAAGTCGAACTTCCTGGGGTACGGCGGTTTCCCCGCCACCATCTGCACCTCGGCCAACAACGTCGTCGTCCACGGCATCCCGTCCGACGAGGTGGTCCTGAAGGACGGCGACATCATCTCGATCGACTGCGGCGCGATCGTCGACGGCTGGCACGGGGACGCGGCGTACACCGCGTTCGTGGGCTCCGGCCACTCTCCGGAGCTGATCGAGCTCTCCCGGGTGACCGAGGAGTCGATGTGGGCGGGCATCGCGGCGATGAAGCAGGGGAACCGGCTCGTCGACGTCTCGCGCGCCATCGAGACGTACATCCGCCGCCAGCCGAAGCCCGGCGGCGGCCGGTACGGGATCATCGAGGACTACGGCGGTCACGGCATCGGCACCGAGATGCATATGGACCCGCACGTGCTGAACTACGTCGAGAAGCGGCGCGGCAAGGGCCCGAAGCTGGTCCCCGGCTTCTGCCTGGCGATCGAGCCGATGGTGTCCCTCGGCACCCCGAAGACCGAGGTCCTCGAAGACGACTGGACGGTCATCACGACGGACGGCACGTGGTCCTCGCACTGGGAGCACTCGGTCGCTTTGACGGAGGAGGGCCCGTTGGTCCTGACCTCTCCGGACGGCGGCAGGGCGAAGCTGGCGGAGCACGGCATCACGGCGGCACCGGACCCGCTGGCCTGACGGCGGCCGCCCTGTGCCGCGACCACCGGTCGAAGCGGGCCCGTCGGTGCCGGCGGCTCCTGATGGCGGCAGGGCGAAGCCGGCGGAGCGCGGGGTCATGGCGGCACGGCGGCACCGGACCGGCTGGCCTGACGCGGCGGCCGACCTGTGCCACGACCGCGCGGGTGGCGTGGGACCCCGCCGGCACAGGGCCCCCTGGGGAGGGCGCGCCTGCGCCGGTGTCGTGGGGGCGGCGGGGCGGGGCCGGGGGTATCCGGCCTCGGCCTCGGGCCGGCGCGGCCCGGCGCGGAGTCGGAGTCGGAGTCGGAGTCGGTCGGGTTTCGAAGGAGCCGGTGCGGGCGGATGCCCCCGGCACATGCCCGTCGGCCCGCTCGTGGTCGACGGGCGCGGGGTGTCGGTTAACGATCTCCGTAGTGGGGCATTCTTTCTCGATTCGTCTTTCCAGGGGCCCTGACGTAGACTGACTCGTCGGCTCTCGTGCACCCGCATGTCTGCATGCGCTCGTGCGGAGTCGATCAAGGTAGTCGATTCGAAGGGCGAAGCGTGGCCAAGAAGCAAGGTGCCATCGAGATCGAGGGCACTGTCGTCGAGTCTCTTCCGAACGCCATGTTCAAGGTCGAGCTCCAGAACGGCCACCAGGTCCTGGCACACATCAGCGGCAAGATGCGTATGCACTACATCCGCATCCTCCCTGACGACCGGGTCGTGGTGGAGCTGTCTCCGTACGACCTGACGCGTGGCCGGATCGTCTACCGGTACAAGTAGATCTTGCCTTTGCTCCGTGTTCCCGGTTCGGGGACGCGGGTGGTGGCACTGACCCGGAGAACCTCACCTAATGAAGGTCAAGCCGAGCGTCAAGAAGATCTGCGACAAGTGCAGGGTGATCCGCCGTCACGGCCGGGTCATGGTCATCTGCGAAAACCCGCGCCACAAGCAGCGCCAGGGCTGACGCACGACCGCACCTTCTGCACCCGCAGATATTTCGCGCGACGCAAGCAGTACATGTTCATACGCAGAATCCAGGACTGAGTGTTATCAGTCCTGACACCCCCGGTCGGAGGCCGGGGACCCGGTTCGTACCGAATCTTCAGAAGAGAAGAGGACGGCGGGCGGGATCCGGTTCTGCGGAAGACCTCCGAACGACAACTGGAGCCATTGAATGGCACGCGTTTCCGGTGTTGACATCCCGCGCGAAAAGCGTGTGGAGGTCGCCCTGACCTACGTGTTCGGCATCGGCCGGACCCTTTCCCAGCTGACGCTGGCCGAGACCGGCGTGAACCCGAACACGCGCGTTCGTGACCTCTCCGAGGAGGAGCTGGTCAAGATCCGCGAGTACGTGGACGCCAACATCAAGACCGAGGGTGACCTCCGTCGCGAGATCCAGGGCGACATTCGCCGCAAGATCGAGATCGGCTGCTACCAGGGTATTCGCCACCGTCGTGGCCTGCCCGTCCACGGTCAGCGCACCAGCACGAACGCTCGTACCCGCAAGGGCCCGCGTCGCGCCATCGCCGGTAAGAAGAAGCCGGGCAAGAAGTAGTCCTCAGCGGACGCACTGTGTGTTCTGGGGGGATGCCCCCCAGACTCCCCAAGCGGTCTTCGCTGTAGGACCGACCACCTCCCGTAGGAGTAATAGATGCCCCCCAAGGGTCGTCAGGGCGCTGCCAAGAAGGTGCGCCGCAAGGAAAAGAAGAACGTCGCTCACGGGCACGCTCACATCAAGAGCACGTTCAACAACACGATCGTCTCGATCACGGACCCCGCGGGCAACGTGATCTCCTGGGCCTCCGCCGGCCACGTCGGCTTCAAGGGCTCGCGCAAGTCCACCCCCTTCGCCGCGCAGATGGCCGCCGAGTCGGCCGCCCGCCGCGCGCAGGAGCACGGCATGCGCAAGGTCGACGTCTTCGTCAAGGGCCCGGGCTCGGGTCGCGAGACGGCCATCCGTTCGCTGCAGGCGACCGGTCTTGAGGTCGGCTCCATCCAGGACGTCACCCCCACCCCGCACAACGGCTGCCGTCCGCCGAAGCGCCGCCGCGTCTGACGCACGGCCGCCGGTTGGTGGTTTGAGGTTTTCGGGCGGTACGGCTCCGTAAAAGGGCCGTATCGCCCGTACCCTTGCAATACCCGGCCTCTTCTGAGGTGCGGTTCCGTCGGGCGTCAAATAGCGGGCGTCCACGAGAGAAGGATCTGATCCACACATGCTGATCGCTCAGCGTCCCTCGTTGACCGAAGAGGTCGTCGACGAATTCCGCTCCCGGTTCGTGATCGAGCCGCTGGAGCCGGGCTTCGGCTACACCCTCGGCAACTCCCTCCGCCGCACCCTCCTGTCGTCGATCCCCGGTGCCGCTGTCACCAGCATCCGCATCGACGGCGTCCTGCACGAGTTCACCACCGTGCCGGGCGTCAAGGAGGACGTCACCGACCTGATCCTCAACATCAAGCAGCTGGTCGTGAGCAGTGAGCACGATGAGCCTGTGGTGATGTACCTGCGCAAGCAGGGTCCGGGTCTCGTCACCGCCGCCGACATCGCGCCCCCGGCCGGTGTCGAGGTGCACAACCCCGACCTGGTCCTCGCCACGCTCAACGGCAAGGGCAAGCTGGAGATGGAGCTGACCGTCGAGCGCGGTCGCGGTTACGTCTCCGCCGTTCAGAACAAGCAGGTGGGCCAGGAGATCGGCCGTATCCCGGTCGACTCCATCTACTCGCCCGTTCTGAAGGTCACCTACAAGGTCGAGGCGACCCGTGTCGAGCAGCGCACCGACTTCGACAAGCTGATCGTCGACGTCGAGACCAAGCAGGCCATGCGCCCCCGTGACGCCATGGCTTCCGCCGGTAAGACGCTGGTCGAGCTCTTCGGGCTCGCCCGTGAGCTCAACATCGACGCCGAGGGCATCGACATGGGCCCGTCCCCCACGGACGCCGCCCTCGCCGCCGATCTCGCGCTGCCGATCGAGGAGCTGGAGCTCACGGTCCGCTCCTACAACTGCCTCAAGCGTGAGGGCATCCACTCCGTGGGTGAGCTCGTCGCCCGCTCCGAGGCCGACCTCCTGGACATCCGCAACTTCGGTGCGAAGTCCATCGACGAGGTCAAGGCGAAGCTGGCCGGCATGGGCCTGGCCCTCAAGGACAGCCCGCCCGGATTCGACCCCACGGCCGCTGCCGACGCCTTCGGCGCCGACGACGACGTGGACGCCGGGTTCGTCGAGACCGAGCAGTACTAAGAACTCGGGTTCGACTGCCGGATCATGGCTGCGGGCAGGCTGTGGCTGGTCGCGCCCACGCGACGGAGCCGCAGAACGTCACAGCCCCGCGCCCCTTGGGACGCGGATCCTCCGGGCGCCTTGAAAGAGGCGCCCGGATCTCCGACGGGCAATCGCCCGCTCGGACACTGACCTCGGTACCTGATACGGCCGGGGCAGACACCTAGGAGAAACACCATGCCGAAGCCCACCAAGGGTGCCCGTCTGGGCGGCAGCGCCGCGCACGAGAAGCTGCTCCTCGCGAACCTCGCGAAGTCGCTCTTCGAGCACGGCCGTATCACCACCACCGAGGCGAAGGCCCGTCGCCTGCGCCCGTACGCGGAGCGTCTGGTCACCAAGGCGAAGAAGGGTGACCTTCACAACCGCCGTCAGGTGCTCTCGGTGATCACGGACAAGAGCATCGTGCACACGCTCTTCACCGAGATCGGCCCGCGCTACGAGAACCGCCCGGGTGGCTACACCCGTATCACCAAGATCGGTAACCGCCGTGGCGACAACGCGCCCATGGCCGTCATCGAGCTGGTGGAGGCCCTGACCGTGGCCCAGCAGGCCACCGGTGAGGCCGAGGCGGCCACCAAGCGTGCCGCCAAGGACGCCGAGGTCAAGGTCGAGGCTCCGGCCGAGGTCGTCGAGGACGCCAAGGTCGAGGACGCCAAGGTCGAGGACGCCGCCGAGGCCCCCGCCGAGGCTCCGGCCGAGGAGTCCAAGGACGCCTGAGGCACTGCCTGGCTGCGAAGCGGGTCCGTCCCTTCGGGGGCGGGCCCGCTTCCGCGTTCTTGAAGAGGATCTGGCCTTGAAGAGGATCTGGTGTTGAGAGGATCTAGGTGTGAGTGACGAAGTGCAGCCCGGGTTCGTACGGGTGCGGTTGGATCTGTCGTACGACGGGACCGAGTTCTCCGGGTGGGCCAAGCAGGCCGGGGGACGCCGGACCGTGCAGGGGGAGATCGAGGACGCCCTGCGGACCGTCACGCGGTCGAAGGACATCGCGTACGAACTGACCGTCGCCGGGCGCACCGACGCCGGCGTCCACGCGCGGGGCCAGGTGGCGCACGTCGATCTGCCCGCCGAGCTCTGGGCCGAGCACGAGGAGAAGCTGCTCAAGCGGCTGGCCGGGCGGCTGGCGAAGGACGTGCGGATCTGGTCGCTCACCGAGGCCCCCGCCGGCTTCAACGCGCGGTTCTCCGCGATCTGGCGGCGGTACGCCTACCGCGTCACCGACAACCCCGGGGGAGTGGACCCCCTGCTGCGCAACCATGTCCTCTGGCACGACTGGCCGTTGGACGTCGACGCCATGAACGAAGCCGCCGGGCGGCTCGTCGGCGAGCACGACTTCGCGGCCTACTGCAAGAGGCGTGAGGGCGCCACGACCATCCGTACCCTCCAGGAGCTGAGCCTCGTGCGCGGCGAGGACGGGATCATCACCGCCACCGTCCGCGCCGACGCCTTCTGCCACAACATGGTGCGCTCGCTCATCGGTGCGCTGCTGTTCGTGGGGGACGGGCACCGCGGGCCCGACTGGCCCGGGAAGGTGCTCGCGGTCGGCGTACGGGATTCGGCTGTCCATGTCGTACGGCCGCACGGACTGACCCTGGAGGAAGTCGGCTACCCCGCGGACGAGTTGCTCGCCGCGCGGAACAAGGAGGCGCGGAACATGCGGACCCTCCCGGGAGCCGGCTGCTGCTGACCCATGACTCCGGGCGGCTCGGGGGCGGCTCCAGACGGCTCCAAGTGACTCTGAGCGACTGTGATCGACTTCGAGCGACTCTGAGTGATTTGTGGGGCCTGTGGGGCTCCTGTTACCGATGACGAAACCCCTGCGTAACATAAACGTTCGGGCATACCTGTGAAAACTCGGTTAGGCTTTCGAGGCCCGGTTGAGAGTTTGAATAGGGGTCAACCGGGCACGGTGGGGGTTTATCGGGCCGATCCGGCCCCGGGGGTTTTTCATGAGTGGTGCGGTGGGTACCGCTGCGCGTTCTTCGCAGCACCGCAAGCGCAGGCGCATACCGGACAGTCATGGACTGTTGCCGCAGCCGCCGGACGATGCGGAGAAGTACTCGTACGCGAGACGTCATCTGTGGATGCTGACCTTCGGCTCGCTGGTCAGCTTCGCGTGTCTGGCGGTGAGTCAGTTCCTGTTCACGGCGTCCAGCCCGTGGTTCTGGCTGACGATGCCGCTGCTCGCGTTCGTCGTCGCGGACTATCTGATCTCGTTGTATCTGGACGGGCTGAGCAAGGACTTCGCTACGCGGCGGCCGGCACCGTCGGCCTGTGCTTCGTGATCCCGATGGCGATCCAGGGCTCGGGCGACCTGCGGGACGTCACCGGCTGGAACCAGTGGCAGAACACCTAAGCGGTATGCCGAAGGCGACGGCGACCGCGGCTTCCGCGTCGTGAAGACCCGCAAGCTGGACAGTCTCACGCTCGTGCTGTTCGAAAAGTCCGCCAAGGCGGCCACGGGCGACACCTCGGGCAAGAAGGACGACGCCGCCCGGCGCAAGATCCACACCTGAGCGCAGCACCCTCCCGGGCGGCTGTGCGGAACACGGCCGTCCCGCGGGGGAAAATTTGAGACCACATGGACGACATATGGGGAGGGGAAGGGAAATGACGAACAACGTGGGGGCGGGCACTGCGGTCACCGTGGTGATGCCCACCTACAACGAGGCGGCCAACCTGCCGAGAATGGCCGAATCCGTACTGCAACTGCCGCTCGACGGGCTCCACTTGAAGATCGTGGACGACTCCAGCCCGGACGGTACGGGCCGGATCGCCGACGAACTCGCGGAGAAGTACAACGCCGACGGGCGCCGCCGGATGAGCGTGCTGCACCGCACCGAGAAGGACGGGCTCGGGCGCGCCTACGCGGCCGGGATGAGCCTCGCGCTCGACGAGGGCGCCGAGTATGTCGTCCAGATGGACGCCGACGGCAGCCACCCGGTGGAGGCGGTGCCGCGGATGCTGGGTACGGCCCTCGCCAACGGGGTCGGGCTCGTCGTCGGCAGCCGGTATGTCGAGGGCGGCTCGCTGGACGAGGACTGGGGCGCGCACCGCGTCCTGCTCTCGCGCTTCGCGAACCGGTACGCCCGCGCCGTGCTCGGCACCCGCATCCGGGACATCACGGCCGGGTTCAACCTGTGGTCGGCGCAGGCCCTGCGCGACATCGACCTTTCCACGCTGGACAGCGCCGGTTACAGCTTCCAGGTCGAGCTCAAGTACAAGGCCGTACGGGCCGGGTACAGCGCCGTCGAGATCCCGATCCGCTTCGAGGAGCGGACCGAGGGGGTCTCGAAGATGACGCTGAAGACCCAGCTGGAGTCGGCGGTGGTGCCGATTCGGCTGCGCATGAAGCACAACAAGTAGCCGGGTGTACGGCGGCGGTGGTCGGCCGGTGGGCTGGTGCCTACTGGTTGGCCGCCGTCGACGCCTGGGCCTCGCCGCGGCGGCGGATCTGGCGGAAGGCGAACTCGGCCAGGTCGTCGCCGGTCGTGAAGACCTTGGTGTCCTTCGTCGTCACGTCCTTGCCGTTGGTGAAGCCGGCGAGGGTGAAGTAGGCGTAACGGCCGTAGGAGTTGGTGGTCGAGCGGCAGATCGCCGTACGGCAGAAGGTGGCGACGCCGTGGCCGGGCAGTGAGGTGAGGATGCTCTTGCTGTCCGCCTCGCCCTTCGCCTTGACCGCCTGGGCCGCGGTGTCGAAGACCGCGACGCCGACGGTCACCCCGACGCCGTCCTTGCTGTACGTGACGCGCATCAGCCGGGTGCAGTCGTTCTTGGTGAGGACCGCGGGGAGCGTGCCCTGCACGGCCGACGCGCAGTTCGTTGTCGAGGCGGTCGGGCCCTTGCGGTAGACGCGGTCACCCATTGTGAGCTGCGAACCCGGGAAGAGGATGTCCGGGCTGAGGGGCGCGGTGTCCTTCTTCGCGCTGGAGATGAACTCCACCGGGTCCAGCGGGGGTGGCGCCGAGGTGGGCGCGAACGACGGTGTCGACGCGGTGGTGTCGCTCGGGATGTCCGCGGTGGTGGGCAGCTTGGTCGGCCCGTTCGCGGCCTGGTTGTTGCCGTTCGAGGAGACCACGGCCACGGCGACGGCAGCGCCGACCGCGAGCGTGGCCACCGCCGCGCCGACGATCACCAGCAGCCTGCGGCGCCGGTTGCGCGTCTCGGACGCCTCGGCGAGTGCCGCCCAGTCCGGAGTCTGGTTCCGCGGGCCCCAGTCGGGTTGCTGAGAACCAGGCTTCCAGGGATCCCACGGGGGCTCGCCCTGCCCACCCTGCCCATAATTCATGGGCGCATCTTAGACGGGGCGCGGGGGGTGCCGTTCCGCACCGGAGGGCACTTGAACCCTTAGCGTGACCTGAGTGCACACGGGCAAAACTGACATCTCCGGGTGGTTGGTGCGTCACGCTTCCTGGCATGCGTGGCTGGTACTGGGCGTGGTGCTGTGCGCTCCGGTCGTGGAGGTCACGCGGCGCGGTCCGGACGGCGGGATGGGCAACGCGATCGGCGTACGGGCGGCACGGACCTGGCTCGACGGCGGCTCGCCGTACGCCGACCCGCACTTCCTCCACCTTCCGAGCGCCGTGCTCGCGGCGGTGCCGCAGGCGGTGCTGCCGACGGCCGTGCTGCGGGTGCTGGTACCGCTGACGGTGACCGCGCTGCCGGTCGTGGGCTGGGCGTGCGCCCTGCGCATCCACGGCGTGGGGTTGCGCAGCCGGTTCGCGGTGCTCGGTCTCACCGCGCTCGCGCTGGGTTTCGCGCCCTTCGGGCACCTGATGACGCTGGGCAACTGGACCGTGACCGCGGTGGTGGCGCTGGTCCTGGTCCCGGCGGTGGCCTCCGGCGGGGCGGCGCTGGTGATGCCGGATCCCGTGGGGTTCTTCACATGGACGCTGCCGTTCCTGCTCCGCGGACGGGATGACTTCGTACGGTTGCACGAGGCTTCGCCGGGGGCGGTACTGGCCGTGGCGGGGTGGGGGGTGTGGTGTGCGTACCGGCGGTGGGGGCGGGGAGACGCCGGGGCGCCGCGGGTCACCGAGACCGCCGCGCTGCTGATGCTCTTGGCCTTCCTGGTTTCCAGACCGTCGTACGACCACTATCTGCTGGTCGTGCTGCCGCTGCTGCTCGCGGGTGCGCTGACCCCGGGCTCGGCCGCCCGCGACCCCTGGTTCCGGCTCGCCCTCGTGCCGCAGGTGCCGGGCTTCACCTGGCCCGTTCCGGAGCCGTTGACCCGGCGGGCCTTCAAGGACTGCCTTACTCTGTGTGTACTTACCGCTTGTGTGGCCCTGCGTACCGCGGTAGCGGGGTCGTGTGTCCGCGTTTTGACCCGTCCGGGGAAGCGCGGGTACTCTTGCAGTTCGTTATGTGTATTGGCTTGCCCATTCTCACGTGGGGGGCCCTTACACCGGTCCACCGGGGCCGATGACCAGCGACCAGCACTCGGTATGCGTCACCGAGGTGCGGTCAGGGCTGTCGTGATCGTCCGTGGTGGCCATGTCAGGACCCACTCACTGAAGAAGCGAAGGCTACGACCGTGCGTACGTACAGCCCCAAGCCCGGCGACATCACTCGCCAGTGGTACGTCATCGACGCCCAGGATGTCGTCCTGGGCCGTCTGGCGACCACTGCCGCGAACATCCTGCGGGGCAAGCACAAGCCGATCTACGCGCCCCACGTCGACGCTGGTGACTTCGTCATCATCATCAACGCCGACAAGGTGCACCTCTCCGGCAACAAGAAGACCCAGAAGCTGGCGTACCGCCACTCCGGCTACCCGGGTGGTCTGCGCTCCGTCCGCTACGACGAGCTGCTGGCCAAGAACCCCGAGAAGGCCATCGAGAAGGCCATCAAGGGCATGATCCCCAAGAACACCCTGGGCCGTCAGGTGCTCTCGAAGCTGAAGGTCTACGCGGGCGAGAACCACCCGCACGCTGCTCAGCAGCCGGTCCCGTTCGAGATCACCCAGGTCGCGCAGTAGTTCCGGCCACCACCCCCTAAGACAGAAAAGAATCTGAGGAGAATCGTGGCCGAGACCACCGTTGAGCAGCCGGTCGAAGAGACTGAGCTTGTCGACATCGACCAGTACACCACCGAGTCCGAGGTCCCCGTCGAGGGCGAGTACACCTCGGAGTCGCTGGCGTCCCGCTTCGGCGAGCCGCAGCCGGCCGCCGGCCTGGGCCGTCGCAAGAACGCCATCGCGCGCGTTCGCATCGTGCCCGGCACCGGCAAGTGGAAGATCAACGGGCGCACGCTCGAGGACTACTTCCCGAACAAGGTGCACCAGCAGGAAGTCAACGAGCCCTTCAAGGTGCTCGAGCTCGAAGGCCGCTACGACGTCATCGCCCGCATCTCCGGCGGCGGTGTCTCCGGTCAGGCCGGTGCGCTCCGTCTCGGTGTCGCCCGTGCGCTGAACGAGGCCGACGTCGACAACAACCGCGGCCCCCTGAAGAAGGCCGGCTTCCTCAAGCGCGACGACCGTGCGGTCGAGCGCAAGAAGGCCGGTCTCAAGAAGGCCCGCAAGGCCCCGCAGTACAGCAAGCGTTAATCGCTGGCTGCTGCACATTCGTACGACCGTTCGCCCCGGCGGCACGCTGTGTGCCGTCGGGGCGTTCGTTTATCACAGCTCAGGGCGTATAACGGCACAAGGCGCTCAAAGGCTTGCACGATCGGATGACTTCCGAAAATTGAGTTTCATCAGGAGGACACCAGTGGGACGACTCTTCGGCACGGACGGCGTGCGCGGTGTCGCCAACGCGGATCTGACGGCGGAGCTGGCGCTCGGCCTCTCCGTAGCGGCGGCACATGTGCTGGCCGAGGCGGGTACGTTCGAGGGCCACCGGCCGGTGGCAGTGGTCGGGCGGGACCCGCGCGCGTCGGGGGAGTTCCTGGAGGCCGCCGTGGTCGCGGGCCTGGCCAGCGCAGGTGTGGACGTCCTGCTCGTCGGTGTGCTGCCCACCCCCGCGGTGGCGTACCTCACCGGTGCGCTGGGCGCCGACCTCGGCGTGATGCTCTCGGCCAGCCACAACTCCATGCCGGACAACGGCGTCAAGTTCCTCGCGCGCGGCGGCCACAAGCTCGACGACTCGCTGGAGGACAAGATCGAGACCGTCTACGAGGAGCACCGCACCGGCGCCCCCTGGGACCGGCCCACCGGTGCCGGGGTCGGGCGCGTGCGCTCGTACGACGAGGGGCTCGACCAGTACGTCGCCCACCTCCTCGGTGTGCTCCCGAACCGCCTCGACGGACTGAAGATCGTCCTCGACGAGGCGCACGGCGCCGCCTCCCAGGCTTCGCCCGAGGCCTTCACGCGCGCCGGTGCCGAAGTCATCACCATCGGGGCCTCGCCCGACGGCCTGAACATCAACGACGGCTGCGGCTCCACCCACCTCGGCCTCCTGAAGGCCGCCGTCCTCGAACACGGCGCCGACCTCGGCATCGCGCACGACGGCGACGCCGACCGCTGCCTCGCCGTGGACCACACGGGCGCCGAGGTGGACGGCGACCAGATCATGGCCGTACTCGCGCTGGCGATGCGGGAGCGTTCCGCACTGCGCTCCGACACTGTTGTCGCGACGGTCATGTCCAATCTGGGCTTCAAGCTGGCCATGGAGCGCGAGGGCGTGTCCCTCATCCAGACCGCGGTCGGCGACCGTTACGTCCTGGAGGAGATGAAGGAGCACGGTTACGCGCTCGGCGGCGAGCAGTCCGGCCACGTCATCATCCTCGACCACGCCACCACCGGCGACGGCACGCTGACCGGCCTGCTGCTGGCGGCCCGCGTCGCCCAGACCGGCCGTACGCTCCAGGACCTCGCGTCCGTCATGGAGCGGCTGCCGCAGGTCCTCATCAACGTGCCCGACGTCGACCGCTCACGGGTGCAGAGCTCCACCGAGTTGGCGGCCGCGGTCGCCGAGGCCGAGCGGGAACTCGGCTCCACCGGGCGGGTGCTGCTGCGCCCCTCCGGCACCGAGCCGCTGGTCCGGGTCATGGTCGAGGCCGCGGACATCGACCACGCGCGGTCGGTGGCCGGGCGGCTCGCGGACGCGGTGAAGTCCGCGCTCGGCTAACCGAGTTCCTGCGCACGCTCGCGCCGGCCCGCCCAGAACCGCTTCTGGGCGAGCAGCGTGAGCGTGCCGGACGCCACGATGCCGCCGAGGTTGGCGAGCGGTTGCCAGGTGGACCCTGCAGCCCGCGACTACAGCTACAGCTTGCGCAGACTCAGCCGCTGCACCTTGTGGTCCGGGCCCTTGCGGACGACGAGGGTGGCGCGGCCGCGGGTGGGGGCCACGTTCTCCAGCAGGTTGGGCTTGTTGATGGTCCGCCAGGTCGTACGGGCGTAGTCGAGCGCCTCCTCCTCGGAGACCTGGGTGTACTTGCGGAAGTACGAGTCGGGCTTCTGGAAGGCGGTCTGACGGAGCTTCTTGAACCGGTTGAGGTACCAGTGCTCGATGTCCTCGGTGCGGGCGTCGACGTACACGCTGAAGTCGAAGTAGTCGGCGAGACCGACGCGGGTGCGGCCGTCCTTGCCGGGGAGGGCGGGCTGCAGCACGTTCAGCCCTTCGACGATGAGGATGTCGGGGCGACGGACCGTCAGCCGCTGCCCGGGGACGATGTCGTAGATGAGGTGGGAGTAGACGGGGGCGGTGACCTCGTCCTTGCCCGCCTTGATGTCGGCGACGAAGCGAGTGAGGGCGCGGCGGTCGTACGACTCGGGGAAACCTTTCCGCGACATCAGGCCGCGCGCCTCCAACTCCTTGGTGGGGAGCAGGAAGCCGTCTGTCGTCACCAGTTCGACGCGCGGGTGTTCGGGCCAGCGGGAGAGCAGGGCCTGGAGCAGCCGGGCGACGGTGGACTTGCCGACGGCGACCGACCCCGCCACCCCTATGACGAACGGGGTGCCGGCCTGGGAGCCCTTCTCGCCGAGGAAGGTGTTCAGCGCCCCTCTGAGCCCGTCGGTGGCGCCGACGTAGAGATTGAGCAGTCTGGACAGCGGCAGATAGACGTCTCGCACCTCGTCGAGGTCGATGACATCGCCCAGACCGCGCAGCTTCTCGACCTCCTCGGCGTTCAGCGGGAGCGGCGTCTTTTCGCGCAGCGCGCTCCACTCGGCACGCGTGAGGTCGACGTAGGGAGTCGCCTCCGGCTTGGACCGGTGGGCGCTCCGGGGCATCGGGGAGACCGGAGAGATCACAGTCCATTGTTACGGGAGTGTGGACGGGATGGGGGGTGGGGTCGGTCACGCAGTCCGTCACGCAGTCCGTCACGCGGGGTCACCCAGGGGCGTGCCGGGGACCCGGCGGCCCCTGCGGAGGGTGGCTGGAATTTCCGATATCGGGCACGCGGTGCCGGGTTGGGGCCCGTGGTGGCGCTTAGGCTGCGGCCATGTGCGGAATCGTGGGATACGTGGGGTCGCAGTCGGCGCTTGACGTGGTGATGGCCGGACTGAAGCGGCTGGAGTACCGGGGATACGACTCGGCGGGCGTCGCCGTGCTCGCGGACGGTGGGCTCGCCGCCGCGAAGAAGGCCGGGAAGCTGGTCAACCTGGAGAAGGAGCTGGTCGGCCGGCCGCTGCCGACGGGAACGACGGGGATCGGGCATACCAGGTGGGCCACGCACGGCGGTCCCACGGACGCGAACGCGCATCCGCATCTCGACAATGCGGGGCGGGTCGCCGTCGTGCACAACGGGATCATCGAGAACTTCGCTCTCCTGCGCGCCGAACTGGCCGAGCGGGGGCACGAACTGGCCTCCGAGACGGACACCGAGGTGGTCGCGCACCTGCTCGCCGAGGAGTTCTCTGCGTGCGACGATCTGGCGGAGGCGATGCGGCTGGTGTGCCGCCGCCTTGAGGGCGCGTTCACGCTGGTCGCGGTGCACGCGGATGAGCCGGATGTGGTGGTGGGGGCGCGGCGGAACTCGCCGCTCGTGGTGGGCGTTGGAGAGGGCGAGGCCTTTCTCGCCTCGGACGTCGCCGCGTTCATCGCCCACACGCGGTCGGCGATCGAGCTGGGTCAGGACCAGGTGGTGGAGCTGCGCCGGGACGGGGTGACGGTCACCGGCTTCGACGGCCGTCCGGCGGACGTGCGCTCCTACCACGTCGACTGGGACGCGTCGGCAGCGGAAAAGGGGGGTTATGACTACTTCATGCTCAAGGAGATCGCCGAGCAGCCCAAGGCGGTCGCCGATACGCTCCTGGGCCGCATCGACACGGCCGGTTCGCTGACCCTGGACGAGGTGCGGATTCCGGTCCATGAGCTGCGCGAGGTCGACAAGGTCGTCATCGTGGCCTGCGGGACCGCCTTCCACGCCGGGCTGATCGCCAAGTACGCCATCGAGCACTGGACGCGGATTCCGTGCGAGGTGGAGCTGGCGAGCGAGTTCCGTTACCGGGACCCGATCCTGGGCGCGCGTTCGCTGGTCATCGCGATCTCGCAGTCCGGCGAGACCATGGACACGCTGATGGCGCTGCGGCACGCCCGCGAGCAGGGCTCCAAGGTGCTGGCGATCTGCAACACCAACGGCTCGACGATCCCGCGCGAGTCGGACGCGGTGCTGTACACGCACGCGGGCCCGGAGGTCGCGGTCGCGTCCACGAAGGCGTTCCTGACGCAGCTGGTCGCCTGCTATCTGGTCGCGCTGTATCTGGGCCAGGTGCGCGGCACCAAGTGGGGCGACGAGATCCAGGACGTGATCCGGGACCTGTCCCAGATCTCCGGCGAGGTCGAGCGGGTCCTGGAGACGATGGAGCCGGTACGGGAGCTGGCGCGCTCGCTCGCGGAGAAGGACACGGTGCTGTTCCTGGGCCGGCACGTGGGGTACCCGGTCGCGCTGGAGGGTGCGCTGAAGCTCAAGGAGCTGGCGTACATGCACGCGGAGGGGTTCGCGGCGGGTGAGCTGAAGCACGGGCCGATCGCGCTGATCGAGGACGATATGCCGGTGGTGGTCGTGGCGCCGTCCCCGCGCGGTCGCTCGGTCCTGCACGACAAGATCGTGTCCAACATCCAGGAGATCCGGGCGAGGGGTGCGCGGACGATCGTGATCGCGGAGGAGGGGGACGAGGCGGTCGTTCCGTACGCCGATCATCTGATCCGGATTCCTGCGACGCCGACGCTGTTGCAGCCGCTGGTGGCGACGGTGCCGTTGCAGGTGTTCGCGTGCGAGCTGGCGACGGCTCGGGGGAACGAGGTGGATCAGCCGCGGAACCTGGCGAAGTCGGTGACGGTGGAGTAGGCGTAGGTGGGCAGTGGGAATGTTACATACCGGGGGTATGTGTAACATTCGTGGATTTGCCTACCGTCGGGCGGTGGCCGTATGGCATGTCCGTGGACGCGACCGCCTCGACGAAGGCGCTGAAGGCTCCGGCCGGGAAGGTGAGGGTGGCCCTGGCCGGGGCCTTCGAGTCGCGGATGGCTATGTGGGTGGGTGAGTTCGCGATTTCCACGCACTCGTTGCCATCGTCGGGGCCTGAGTAGGACGACTTCCGCCAGTTGTCCATGGGGTGCCTCACAGCTCTTTCGCCAGCCGGTGGATGAAGTCACGCGACCGTTCGGGGTCGAGTGATACGGCTTCCACCTTACGGAAGCGCGTTCGAAAGGCGCTGAGCTGTGCTTCGGAGTCAATAAAGGCCGAGCCGTGAGGTACGTCGCGCACCACCGTGTCCAATTTGGGTACGGGGCCGCCCAGGTAGGTCATGGTGCTCGCGGCTCTGGCGAAGCCGTCCAGATCGAAGGGGATGACACGCACGGTGACGTGGTCCGCTTCGGAGAACTCCAGGAGGCGGGCGAGTTGGGCCCGGGAGGCGGCACGGTTGCTGACCCTGATGCGTAGGGCCGCCTCGTGGACCACCAGCTCGTACGGGATGGTGATCTCCTGGCGTGCCATTCGGTGGCGGACGCGCAGTTCAAGCTCTTCATGGGTGAGTTCGGGCACCCTGGAGGAGAAGACTGCGCGGGCGTAGTTCTCCGTCTGCAGCAGACCCGGTACGTACAGGATCGCCACGTCGCGCCGGAACGAGGCGTGGTGGTTCAGGTCGGAGAGGTCTAGAAACGACGTGGGTAGCAGGCCTCGGTACTCCTCCCACCAGCCGCGTGTCCGATCGGTGGCCAAGGCGACCAAGGCGTCGATGAACTCGCTGTCTTCACAGGCGTAGTGGGACGCAAGCCGGCGCAGCCGCTTCTCGCTCACGCCTGTGAGGCCCGACTCGATCTGGCTGATCTGCGCGGAGCTCACGCCGAGCAGTGCTGCCGCCTCGCGGGCCGTGAGGCCTGCCGCGTCGCGGAGCCTGCGCAGCTCGACCGCCAGGCGCATCTGGCGTGCCGTTGGCTCGCGCCTCAATGCCATCGCGTGCTCCTCCCAACGCGCGTGTATGCGCGACTCGTTCGGGGGTCAGGTTACGCGACCGGCTTGCGAAACTTAAAAAGCTAGGTCTACCGTCGGTGACGCGACGCACACGCTGCGAAACCCCGGGGTACCGGAAGCGCACCACTCCGTCCTGCCACGACGGCTGCGGCCATGCCACCACCCGCCACCGCCGCGTATCTCCAACCCCCCACCGCCCGAACGGAGTTCACCATGCCCGAAACCGTCGCCGAACCCTGGGAGTACATGATGTACATCCCCCACGACCTCCGCGCCGTCACCGTCAGTCGTCGTACCGTCCGCCTGATCCTCACCCTGCACGGCCTGATCCGCCTCACCGACGCCGCCGAGCTGATCGCGGCCGAGCTGGTCTCCAACGCCGTACGACACACGAAGGGCCAGGCGGCGCTACGGGTGCAGTGGCGGGCCGGGGTGTTGCGTATCGGCGCCTGGGACGCGGACCCCCAGCCGCCCGAGCCGTCCCTGCCGTGGGACCGGCTCACCGATGCCGAGGAGGGCCGCGGCCTCGGCCTCGTGCGGGCCTGTGCCGATCTGTGGGGCTGGCAGCCGCTGGCCAGGCACGGGCAGCGCGGCAAGTACGTGTGGTGCGAGCTTGCCGCCGCGTAGGCGACCGTAGGGTGCACGACATGAGCATCATCGGGGTTGGTATCGACGTAGCCGAGATCGACCGGTTCGCGGCGGCCTTGGAACGCACGCCCGGGATGGCCCAACGCCTGTTCCTGGAGAGCGAGTTGAACCTGCCGAGTGGGGAGCGCCGGGGCATCGCGTCCCTGGCAGCGCGCTTCGCCGCGAAGGAGGCGCTCGCCAAGGCGCTGGGCGCTCCGGCGGGAATGTACTGGACGGACGCGGAGGTGTACGTCGAGGACAGCGGTCGGCCGCGGCTGCGGGTGACGGGGACGGTGGCGGCGCGGGCGGCCGAACTGGGCGTCCGTTCGTGGCATGTGTCGCTGAGCCATGACGCGGGGGTGGCTTCGGCGGTGGTGGTGGCGGAGGGGTAGGCCCCGCGGAGGGACAGGCCCCGTGGAAGGGTGGTCGTCCTGGCCCGGGGCGGCACGGAGCGCCTCCGTGCGGGAGACTCGACCCATGCGTACTGCGTACAGCGTGGAGACCGTAAGGGCTGCTGAGCGGGAGCTGATGGCGCGGCTTCCCGAGGGAGCGTTGATGCAGCGCGCGGCCGCCGGACTGGCCGCCGCCTGCGCCGATTTGCTGGGGCGGGTGTACGGCAGCCGGGTCGTGCTGCTGGTCGGCAGCGGGGACAACGGCGGGGACGCCCTGTACGCGGGGGCGCGGCTCGCCCGGCGCGGGGCGGGCGTCACCGCGGTGCTGCTCGCACCCGAACGGACCCATGCCGGGGGCTTGGCTGCGTTGCGGCGGGCGGGCGGGGGTGTGCTGGCGAGTGAGGCGCCGAGCGAGGCTGGGAGTAGTGGGGACGGTTTCCGGAGCGCTGCTCAGTCGCTGATCCGGCGGGCCGACCTCGTCATGGACGGCATCGTCGGGATCGGGGGCAAGGGCGGGCTGCGGCCCGATGCCGTGCCGCCGGCCGAGTTCGCCGCGGACTCCCGGGCGGCCGTGGTCGCCGTGGATCTGCCGAGCGGGATCGAGGCCGATACCGGGGAGGTGCGCGGCGCGGCGGTGCGGGCGGACCTGACGGTGACCTTCGGGACGCACAAGCCGGGGCTGCTCATCGATCCGGCGCGCGAGTACGCCGGTTCCGTACGCCTCGTCGACATCGGACTCGAGCTGCCCGACGAGGCCGAACTGGAGGCTTTGCAGCACGCGGACGTGGCGGCGCGGCTGCCTGCGCCGGGGGCGGAGAGCGACAAGTACCGGCGGGGGGTGGTCGGGATCGCGGCCGGGTCCGCGCGGTATCCCGGGGCCGCCGTGCTCGCCGTGTCCGGGGCGTTGCGGGGTGGGGCGGGGGCGGTGCGGTACGTCGGCCCCGCGGCGGATGCCGTGATCGCCCGCTTTCCCGAGACGCTCGTCTCGGACCGGGGGCCCGCGCGGGCCGGGCGGGTCCAGGCCTGGGTGGTGGGGCCCGGGATCGGGGACGACGCGGGGTCGGTGGCGGAGGTGCTCGGGGCGGAGGTGCCGGTGCTGGTGGACGCGGACGGGCTGCGGCTCGCGGACCGTTCCGCGGTACGGGCCCGTACCGCGCCCACGCTGATGACCCCTCATGCCGGGGAGGCGGCGGCGTTGCTCGGGGTGTCGCGGGAGTCGGTGGAGCGGGCTCGGCTGGCGTCCGTGCGGGAGCTGGCGGTTCGTTACGGGGCGACGGTGCTGCTGAAGGGGTCCACGACCCTGGTTGCCGACCCGGGGGGTGGGGCGGTGCGGGTGAATCCGACGGGGACGGCGTGGCTGGCGACGGCGGGGAGTGGGGACGTGCTGTCGGGGCTGGCCGGGGCGTTGCTGGCGGCGGGGTTGTCGGCGTTGGACGCGGGGAGTGTGGGCGCGTATCTGCATGGGCTGGCGGGGCGGTTCGCGGCGGGTGGGGCGCCGTTGGGGGCGCATGATGTCGCGGCGGCGATTCCGGAGGCGTGGCGGGACGTACGCGACACGGCGCGCTGAGGACCTGTTCCTCGCCTTCCTCGCCCCCGGTTGCCCATAACGGGGGACCCCGTCCGCGCGGCTCACCCGGTCCTGCCCCGGCGTTGCGTATCGCTGGTCGCATGATGATGAGCAGACGAATGGGATGCCGGAGTGTGACGGTGCTGCTCGCGCTCCTGGCGGTGTTGCCGGTGCGGGGCGCCCTGGCCGAGGCCGGTGGGCCCCCGGCGCCCGGCCCGGGGAGTGATCTGGTGCCGGGGGTGGCGCCGGGGCCGCATCAGCCGTGGCAGGTGGACACGCCGGATCAGAGACTGCCGCCGAAGGTGTACACGCCGAGCGCGCGGGAGGACGCCGTGGAGCCGCGGGACGCTCCCGCCGAGACGGACGCGCTCATCGAGTACGTACCCCTTGGTGAAGCTGTTGCGGGCCGGGCCCTGGTGTGCAGCAAGCTGCCCGGGCCGTATCAGCGGCAGGTCGAGCGGTGGCTGAAGCGGAAGGTGGACGGGAAACAGTCGGCGAGCGACTGTGCCGCCACCCGGGCGTTCCAGAAGAAGCAGGGGATCGAGCCGGACATCGGCTTCGCCGGCCCCGTCACCTGGGCCCGGATGCGGCTGCGGTCCGCGATGAAGAACCCGAACGCGGCCGGGAAGTGCCCCGTCCGCTCCTACCGCGTCGCCTGTGTGGACCTGACCCGTCAGCTCACCTGGGTGCAGAAGGGGAAGAAGGTGTTGTGGGGACCGGTGCCGATGCGCAGCGGGCGGGCCGGGTACCGGACCAGGACCGGCTGGTTCAAGATCTACTGGAAGCACAAGAACCACTGGTCGACGCTGTACAACAGCCCCATGCCGTACAGCCAGTTCTTCAGCGGCGGGCAGGCCTTCCACGCCATCTACGGCAGCATCTACGATCCGAACGGCTCGTGGGGCTGTGTCAATCTGCGCCTCGCCGACGCCCGCACCCTGTGGAACCTCACCAAGACGGGCGACCGGGTGTACGCGTGGGGCCGCAGGGTCGGCACCTGACCGTACGAGAACCGGTCCCGGAGCCTGCGGAGCCTCTGGAGCGTACCGGCACAGGGGCGCTGTCAGACCCCTCTGAGACACTGGGGGCGCGATGAACGAGACAGCACCCCTGCGCGCCCGCGCAGAGATCGACCTGGCCGCCCTGCGAGCCAACGTGCGGACCCTGCGCGCCCACGCGCCGTCCGCGGCCTTGATGGCCGTGGTCAAGTCCGACGCGTACGGCCACGGGGCGATCCCGTGTGCCCGCGCGGCGCTGGAGGCGGGTGCCACGTGGCTTGGCACCGCCACCCCGGAGGAGGCCCTCGCCCTGCGCGCGGCGGGACTCCCGGGACGCATCATGTGCTGGCTGTGGACCCCGGGCGGGCCCTGGCGGCAGGCCATCGAGGCCGATCTCGATGTGTCGGTCAGCGGGATGTGGGCCCTGCGTGAGGTCACCGCGGCGGCCGAGGAGGCCGGGCTGCCCGCCCGCGTCCAGCTCAAGGCCGACACCGGACTCGGGCGCGGCGGCTGCCAGCCCGCCGACTGGCTCGACCTCGTGAGCGAGGCGCTGCTCGCCGAGGGGCGTGGGCTGATCACCGTCACCGGTCTGTGGTCGCACTTCGCCTGCGCCGACGAACCCGGGCATCCGTCCATCCAGGCCCAACTGAACCGTTTCCGCGAGATGGTGACGTACGCCGAGGAGCAGGGCGTGCGCCCCGAGGTGCGGCACATCGCCAACTCACCGGCCACGCTGACCCTTCCCGAGAGCCACTTCGACCTGGTACGGACGGGGGTCGCGGTGTACGGCATCTCGCCCAGCCCCGAGATCGGCACCCCGGCCGACTTCGGACTGCGCCCGGTCATGACACTGAGCGCGTCCCTCGCCCTGGTGAAGCACGTGTCGGGCGGCCACGGCGTCAGTTACGGGCACCACTACGTGACTCCGGGTGCCACCACCCTCGGCCTGGTGCCCGTCGGGTACGCGGACGGCATCCCGCGCCACGCCTCCGGCACCGGACCGGTCCTGGTGGGCGACAAATGGCGGACGGTCGCGGGCCGGGTCGCGATGGACCAGTTCGTGGTCGACCTGGGCGGGGACGAGCCGGCGCCCGGCACGGAGGCGATCCTCTTCGGCCCGGGCGACCGGGGCGAGCCGACCGCCGAGGACTGGGCACGGGCGGCGGGCACGATCGCGTACGAAATCGTCACCCGGATCGGAACCCGCGTGCCGCGTGTGTACGTGAATAGGGAACAAGACGGGTAACCCGCAAGGAGTACAGGGGGTGCCCCGCGCAGGACAACAGGGCAACAGGACATAGTTGCACCACCAGCGGCACCCGGTACGACCATCGGCACCACCAGCACCATCGGCAGCACGAGCACCACCAGCAGCATCACCTCCTGAAGTGAACGACATCCCGGTGAAGAGGAGCGGTACGTGAGCGAGAGCAGTACGGAGGCCGTCACGGGCGCCGCCGCGGTGGCCGTCGCCTCCGCCGCCGGGAACTGGCGCAAGGCCGGTATCGCCGGCGTCGCCATAGGCGTGGTCGCCGCGGGCGCCGCCGCCGGAGTCGCCATAGAGCGGCTCACGGTCGGCCGCGGTATGCGCAACAAGGCCCGCCTCGCACTCGACTCGACGGGCCCGTACGGCTCGCTGCGGGGCACCCCCGGCAAGGCGCACGCCGACGACGGCACCGAGTTGTACTACGAGGTGGACGACATCGAGCAGGATGTGACGTTCACCCCGCGCCGGCGCCGGCTCTTCGGGCGCAAGGCCCCGGCCCCCGTCACCGTCGTCTTCAGCCACGGGTACTGCCTCAACCAGGACTCCTGGCACTTCCAGCGCGCCGCGCTGCGCGGGGTGGTGCGCACGGTGCACTGGGACCAGCGCAGCCACGGCCGCTCCGGGCACGGGATCGCCCAGCTTCAGGAAGGGAAGCCGGTCTCCATCGACCAGCTCGGCCGCGATCTGAAGGCCGTCATCGACGCGGCCGTGCCCGAAGGGCCGATCGTGCTGGTGGGACACTCCATGGGCGGGATGACCATCATGGCGCTGGCCGACCAGTATCCGGAACTCGTACGGGACCGGGTGGTCGCCGTCGGCCTCGTCGGTACGTCGTCGGGGCGGCTCGGCGAGGTCAACTTCGGGCTGCCCGTCGCGGGCGTCAACGCGGTGCGGTGGGTACTGCCCGGCGTCCTGAGGGCGCTCGGTCAGCAGGCCGCCCTGGTGGAGCGGGGGCGGCGGGCCACGGCCGATCTGTTCGCCGGGATCATCAAGCGGTACTCGTTCGCGTCCCGGGACGTCGACCCGGCCATCGCCCGGTTCGCCGAGCGGATGATCGAGGGCACCCCGATCGACGTGGTCGCGGAGTTCTACCCGGCGTTCACCGATCACGACAAGACCGAGGCACTGGCGTCCTTCGCCGAACTGCCCGTGCTGGTGCTGGCCGGGGTCGGCGACATGGTGACCCCGAGCGAGCACAGCGAGGCCATCGCGGACCTGCTGCCGGACGCCGAACTGGTGCTCGTACCGGACGCCGGACACCTGGTCATGCTGGAGCACCCCGAGGTGGTCATAGACCGGCTCGCCGACCTCCTCATGCGCGCGGGCGCCGTCCCGGCAGGGGCTACCGTGGGTGGCTATGGAAGCACCAGCCACACCGCACAGCCCGGCTGAGCCCGCCGCCGCCGAGGGCGCGGGCGTCCGGATCACCGTCAACTCGCCCGAGCAGATGCGGGAGCTGGGCCTGCACCTGGCCAAGCTGCTGCGCGCGGGTGATCTCGTGATGCTGAACGGGGAGCTCGGCGCGGGCAAGACGACCCTGACGCGCGGGCTCGGCGAGGGGCTCGGCGTGCGCGGCGCGGTCACCTCCCCGACCTTCGTCATCGCCCGTGTGCACCCCTCTCTCGGCGGCGGTCCGCCGCTCGTGCACGTGGACGCGTACCGCCTGGGCGGCGGGCTCGACGAGATGGAGGACCTCGACCTCGACGTCTCGCTCTCCGACTCGGTGATCGTCGTGGAGTGGGGCGAGGGCAAGGTCGAGGAGCTGACCGACGACCGGCTGCGTGTCGTCATCCACCGGGCCGTCGGAGACACCACGGACGAGGTACGACACGTCACGGTCACCGGGCTCGGGGGGCGCTGGGCGACGGTGGACCTGAGCGTGCTCGCGACCTGATCTTTGCCTTTGTCCGGTCTTCGAACGTTCCGACAAGTCGTCGGCAAAATGTTGCGTTCGGCATCCCGGCCGTGGTCACATGGAGATCAGTCCTTAGTTAGGTCTACCTAACCACGCTTGCCCCCGAAGCCCCAGGAGGCGTCCATGTCGGCTTCAGAACGTGACGTGCCGGCGCAGCAGCCGCGTGTGGCGATGGCCGGGGTGTCGATGCGGGATCTACTGGCGTCGTGTGCCGCCGCCGACGCGGTGTCCCGGCCGCCGCGGGCGCCGTCGCCGGAGGCGCCGCGTGTGGCCGAGCAGCCCCGTAAGGCTGCGTGAGCGCTCCGCCGGGAGGTCGGTTCTCGGGCTACTGGATCACTACGACCTTTACGCCGATCGTCGCGAAGTTCCACATCGCGGTGCCGTCCGCGAGGGACTCTCGGATGCCGCCGAGTTTCTTGGAGGAGTCGGGGGAGGCCGTGGAGCCGTCGACCGCCGCGCTGAAGCCGACCGTGACGCCGTCGACGACGGTGAAGCGGACGACGTGCTCGATCTGGGCGCCGTCCGATCCGGTGAAGACCTTGGAGCGTGAGGTGACGGCGTGGGTGCCGACGGCCGGGTCCACCGTGCCGGGGGTGACCTTGAAGGTGCGCTGGGTCCTGTTGTCCGCCCCGACCAGCCAGACGCGGTCGTCGTCGACCGAGTAGACGACCCGCTCGCCGGTGCCGGAGCCGGTGGGCAGCGCCACCGGGTTCTTCTTGTCCCGGGGGGCCTTCGTGGCGGTGGCCTTGGGGGACGCGCTCGCCTGGGGCCTGCCAAGGGTGTCCGGCACGTTCGCCGACGCCTGGTAGGCGAGGAAGCCGACCACCGCGACGGCCGCCGCGGTGAGCCCGGCCACGAATCCCGAGCTGCTGCTAGCCACCTTGGGTGCCCACCTCTCCGTATCGCGTTAGTGTCCCTTACGTCCTGTGTGGTGACGGTAGCAGCCACTGTCCCGCAGACCGGGGCGGCCGTGCTTCCCGCTCGGGCGCCGTAGGCTGTTTGCGTGCTCTTGCTCGCTCTGGATACCGCCACTCCCGCCGTGACCGTCGCCCTGCACGACGGCACGTCCGTCATCGCCTCGTCGAGCCAGGTGGACGCGCGTCGGCACGGAGAGCTGCTGCTGCCGGCCGTCGACCGGGTACTGGCCGAGGCAGGCCTCAAACTGGACGCCGTCACCGGCATCGTCGTGGGCGTCGGCCCCGGCCCGTACACGGGGCTGCGCGTCGGCCTCATGACCGCTGACACCTTCGGCCTGGCGCTCGGCGTGCCCGTGTACGGCCTGTGCACCCTCGACGGGCTCGCCTACGCCACCGACGTCACCGACGGCACCGGCATCGAGGGGCCGTTCGTCGTCGCGACGGACGCCCGGCGCAAGGAGGTGTACTGGGCGCGGTACGCAGACCCCCGTACCCGTCTCTCGGAGCCCGCCGTCGACCGGCCCGCCGAGATCGCCGACACGGTCGCCGGCCTGCCCGCCGTGGGCGCGGGCGCGCTGCTCTACCCCGACACCTTCCCGGACGCCCGCGCGCCCGAGCATGTCTCGGCCGCCGCGCTCGCGTCTCTGGCGGCGGAGAAGCTGGCCGCGGGCGAGGAACTGGCCGCCCCCCGGCCGCTCTATCTGCGCCGCCCGGACGCCCAGGTGCCCAAGAACTACAAGGTGGTCACCCCGAAGTGACCGCCGAACTGCGCGAGATGCGCTGGTGGGACATCGATCCCGTACTGGCTCTGGAGAAGGACCTCTTCCCCGAGGACGCCTGGTCACGCGGGATGTTCTGGTCCGAGCTGGCGCATGCGCGCGGGCCCGAGGCGACGCGCCGGTATCTGGTCGCGACCGAGGGCGAGCGGCTCGTCGGATACGCCGGACTCGTCGCCTCCGGCGACCTGGGCGACGTACAGACCATCGCCGTACGCCGTGATCAGTGGGGCACCGGCCTCGGTGCCCGGCTGCTGACCGAGCTGCTGCGGGCCGCGACCGACTTCGAGTGCGCCGAGGTGATGCTCGAGTGCCGGGTGGACAACGTCCGCGCGCAGAAGCTGTACGAGCGCTTCGGCTTCGAGCCCATCGGTTTCCGCCGCGGCTACTACCAGCCGGGCAACGTCGACGCCTTGGTCATGCGCCTCCATGACCCTTCCGCATCCGTACGAGGAACAGAGAACAATGGCTGACGAACCGCTTGTCCTGGGTATCGAGACCTCCTGCGACGAGACCGGCGTCGGCATCGTCCGCGGCACCACTCTGCTCGCGGACGCCGTCGCGTCCAGCGTCGACGAGCACGCCCGCTTCGGCGGCGTCGTGCCGGAGGTCGCCTCCCGCGCCCACCTGGAGGCGATGGTGCCGACCATCGACCGGGCGCTGAAGGAGGCGGGGGTCGCGGCCTCCGACCTGGACGGCATCGCCGTCACCGCGGGGCCCGGGCTCGCCGGTGCGCTGCTCGTCGGGGTCTCGGCGGCGAAGGCGTACGCGTACGCGCTGGGCAAGCCGCTGTACGGCGTCAACCACCTCGCCTCCCACATCTGCGTGGACCAGCTGGAGCACGGGCCGCTGCCGGAGCCGACGATGGCCCTCCTCGTCTCCGGCGGCCATTCGTCCCTGCTGCTCTCGACCGACATCACCTCCGATGTACGTCCCATGGGCGCGACCATCGACGACGCCGCGGGCGAGGCCTTCGACAAGATCGCGCGCGTGCTCAACCTCGGCTTCCCGGGCGGTCCGGTCATCGACCGGTACGCGAAGGAGGGCGATCCGTCCGCGATCGCCTTCCCGCGCGGGCTGACCGGGCCGCGCGACCCGGCGTACGACTTCTCCTTCTCCGGTCTGAAGACCTCGGTGGCCCGTTGGATCGAGGCCAAGCGGGCGGCCGGGGAGGAGGTGCCGGTGCGTGATGTGGCCGCGTCCTTCCAGGAGGCGGTGGTGGACGTGCTGACCCGCAAGGCCGTACGGGCCTGCAAGGACCAGGGCGTCGACCACCTCATGATCGGCGGCGGGGTGGCCGCCAACTCCCGGCTGCGTGTGCTGGCCCGGGAGCGCTGCGAGGCCGCCGGGATCCGGCTGCGGGTGCCGCGGCCGAAGCTGTGCACGGACAACGGGGCGATGGTGGCCGCGCTGGGCGCGGAGATGGTCTCCCGCAACCGGGCCGCCTCCGACTGGGACCTGTCGGCGGACTCCTCGCTGCCGGTGACCGATCCGCATGTGCCGGGCCGCTCCCACGCGCACGATCATGTGCACGATCATGTGCACGAGGTCAGCAAGGAAAATCTGTACTCGTGACCGTCGCGCTGATGTGGGAGGCGCGGGCCGTCGCCGGGCGGGGCGAGGAGCTGCTCGCCTGGGTGCGGGCGCAGGAGCTGCCGGGGGAGCCGCTGCGGCGGGAGGTGCTGCGCGCGCCGCAGGACCGGGTGCTCGTCATCACCTGGTGGGATGCGGCATACGACGCCGAGCTGCCCGAACTCCCGGAGCCGGACGGGGAGTTGGTGACCCGGGCGGTCCATCGGTGGCGGTTCGAGTCGGTCTCCTGACGCCTTCGTTTCCGGCTGGGCTTCACGCCGACCTCATTTTTCCGGAAGACTCCTGCAAAGTTTCGCGCGTGGGCGTGGAACGGTAGAGGGGCGCTTGGACGTGTCGACGGAGGTGGGCGCAGTGGCCCGGGAGAGCATCAAGAACAAGGTGACGATCACCGAGATCGCCCGGCAGGCCGGCGTCTCGGTGCCCACCGTGTCGCGTGTCGTCAACGGCCGCTCCGACGTGTCGCCGGAGACCCGGGCCCGTATCGAGGATCTGCTGCGGCACTACGGCTACCAGCGCAAGTCGTCCGCGCCGGGTGACCGGGCGGCCCTGATCGACCTGGTCTTCAACGACCTCGACAGCCCCTGGGCCGTGGAGATCATCCGAGGGGTCGAGGAGGTCGCGCACGCGTCGGGCGTGGGCACGGTGGTCTCCGCCATCCATGGGGCGTCGGGCATCCATGGGGCGTCGGGCTCGGCTCAGCAGTGGATGACCAATCTGCGGGCCCGTGCCTCGGACGGCGTGATCCTGGTGACCTCGGTCCTGGAGCCCCGGCTGCACGAGGAGTTGCGGCGGCTCGGGGTGCCGCTGGTCGCGGTGGACCCGGCGGGGTCCCCGACCCTGGACGTGCCGACCGTCGGCGCCGCCAACTGGGCGGGCGGGATGGCGGCGACGGAGCATCTGCTCGGGCTCGGCCATCGCCGGATCGGGTTCGTCGCCGGGCCGGTGCGGTTGCTGTGCTCGCGGGCGCGGCTGGACGGATACCGGGCGGCGTTGGAGGGGGCGGGGGTCGCGGTCGACGATGCCCTGATCGTGCCGGGGGATTTCTACCACCAGTCGGGCTTCGACGGGTGCAATGCGCTGCTCGACCTGGAGGAACCGCCGACCGCGCTGTTCGCGGCGAGTGACCAGATGGCGCTGGGTGCCATCGAGGCGTTGCGGCGGCGGGGGTTGCGGGTGCCGGAGGACATGAGTGTCGTCGGGTTCGACGATCTGCCGGAGGTTCGGTGGTCCGCGCCGCCGTTGACGACCGTGCGGCAGCCGCTCGCGGACATGGGGAAGTTGGCCACGCGGACGGTGCTGCGGCTGGCGCTGGGGGAAGAGCCGGTGTCTCCGAGGGTCGAGCTGGCTACCGAGCTGGTGGTTCGGGCCAGTACCGCGCGTCGGGGTTGAGGGGCGCCCCGTAAGGGGCGCGGGGATCTACGCGACCAGCCCTCACCGGCCCGCACCCGAAGAACCACCCGAGATTTGTCAGGAGCGTTGACACGCCTGTCGCCGCCCCGTAACTTCCGGCGCACTCCACCGATAATTATCGGCCCTCTTCCGGAAGGTCTGCGATGCGAGCGTCGGGCAACACCTACACCTCTCTCTCCCGCCGGAGGTTCCTGGCGGCCTCCGCGGCGACCGGACTGGGGGCGGCCGCCCTGAGCGCGTGCGGCTCCTCCGACAGCGGGAACAGTTCGGGCAAGACCACCATCGAGTGGTGGAACATCACCACCACCCAGCCCGCGAAGAAGCTGTGGGCCCAGCGCGCCAAGGACTTCGAGGCCGCGCACCCGGACGTGAAGGTCAAGGTCGTCACGCTGGAGAACGAGGCGTACAAGTCGAAGATGACCGCGCTGACCACCTCGGGGAAGCTGCCGGACATCTTCCACACCTGGGGCGGCGGCGTACTCAAGCAGCAGATCGACGCGGGCCTGGTCGAGGACCTGACCGACAAGACCGCTTCGTGGACAAAGGACTATGTGCCCGCCTCGCAGGCGGCCTACCAGTTCGACAAGAAGACGTACGCCGTTCCGTTCGACATCGGCATGGTCGGCTTCTGGTACAACAAGGCGCTCTTCAAGAAGGCCAAGATCACCACCCCGCCCACCACCTGGTCCGGCTACCTCGACGCCGTCAAGGCCCTCAAGAGCGCCGGGATCACGCCCATCGCGCTGGCCGGCAAGGAGAAGTGGCCCGGCATGTACTACTGGGCGTATCTGTCGATGCGCGTCGCCGGGCTGGAGGCGATGCAGAAGGCGGCCACCGACGCCGACTTCACCGGCGAGGGCTTCGTGACGGCGGGTCAGCACCTCAAGGACCTCGTCGCGCTCGAACCCTTCCAGAAGGGTTTCCTCGGCGGGGCCTACTCCGACCCCAACGGCGAGGCGGCCCTGATGGGCAACGGCAAGGCGGCCATGGAACTGATGGGCCAGTGGGCGCCGACCGTCGAGAAGGACTCGGGCAAGGGCATCGGCGACGACCTCGGCTTCTTCTCCTTCCCCTCCGTGGAGGGCGGAAAGGGCGCACTCACCGAGGTGTTCGGCGGGGGCGGCGGCCACGCGCTCCGCAAGGGCGCGCCGGACGCGGCGGTGGAGTTCCTGAAGTTCTTCGCCGAGAAGGAGTTCGCCTCGAAGCTCGTCAAGGAGACCGGCCTGATACCGGTGTCCAAGGACGCGGCCGGCGCCCTCACCGACCCCAACCTCACCGCCGTCTCGGACGCCCTGAACAAGGCCACCGGCTTCCAGCTCTACCTCGACCAGGCGTACGCCCCTGCCATCGGCCAGGAGATCAACGACAGCGTCGCCGCGCTGATCGCGGGCTCCAAGTCCCCCGAGCAGGTCACGCGGTCGGTCACCCAGGTCGCCAAGAGCGAGAAGAGCTAGCGGGCGGCGATGACGCACTCGACCTCGACCTCGACCTCTGCTTCGACCTCGACCCCATCGACGTACGTGCCCGGTCTCGGTAAGTCGACCGGCGTGACCGCCGTTTCACCGGGCCAGGGGCCCCGCCGTCCCGCCCTGCGGCGCGTGCGCGACTGGTTCGCGGCCTTCGTCTTCACGGTCCCGGCGCTCGTCCTGTTCGGGATGCTCGTCCTCGTACCGATGGGCTACGCCTTCTACGTCAGCTTCTTCAACTGGGGCGGATTCGGGTCGCCCACCGACTCCGTGGGGTTCGATAACTACACCCGGCTCTTCCACGACCCCGTGTTCCTCGGGGACTTGTGGCGCGGCTTCCTGCTGGTCGCCTTCTCCCTCGTCCTCCAGCTGCCGTTCGCACTCGCCATGGCCGTGCTGCTCAACCAGAAGCTGCGCGGCCGGGCGATCTACCGGATGCTGTTCTTCGCGCCGTACATCCTCTCCGAGGTCATCACCGGCGTGCTGTTCAGCATGATCTTCTCGCCGGGCGACGGGCTCGCCGACAAGGTCCTCGGCGCGGTCGGCCTCGACGGCCTGGGCGGGCTCTGGTTCGCGGGCCAGAACACCGTCCTGCCGACCCTCTTCCTCGTCATGACCTGGAAGTACTTCGGCTTCCACATGATGCTCTACCTGGCGGGCCTGCAAGGTATCCCGGCCGAGCTGCACGAGGCGGCGCGCATCGACGGCGCCGGCAGCTGGCAGCGCTTCCGCCACGTCACGCTGCCGCTGCTCGCGCCGACCCTGCGGATCAGCGTGTTCCTGTCCGTGATCGGCGCCATCCAGCTGTTCGACCTGGTGTGGGTGATCTCCGCGGGCGGTCCCGACCATCACTCCGAAACCATGGTCATCAGCATGTTCCAGTACGGCTTCAAGCGCTACCAGATGGGCTACGCCAGCGCGATCAGCGTGGCCATGTTCCTGATCAGCCTCGTCTTCGCCCTCGCCTACCAGCGCTTCGTGCTGCGCCGCGACACCGAAGGAGCCATCACCACCATGCGAGCCAACCGATGAGCGCGGTCGTGAAGAGCACGGTCTCGAAGACCATGGTCCCGAAGAACACGGTCCCGAAGAGTGTCGTACGCCGTCGCAGGCTGCGCACCCTGCCCGTGTACGTGATCCTGTGGCTGGTCGGCGCGGTCATGGTGACCCCGCTGCTCTACGCCCTCGTCTCCGGCTTCAAGTCCACCGACCAGCTCTCCACCAACACCTTCGGCCTCCCGCACCCCTGGGTGACCTCGAACTACACATCACTGCTCGGCTCGGGCCCCTTCTGGCGGTCCGTCGGCAGCAGCACCCTGATCGCCGTGGCCACCGCCCTGCTGACGGTCGGCGCGTCGGCGCTCGCCGCCTACGCGCTCGCCCGGTTCGCCTTCCGGGGGCGGGAGGTGCTGTTCACCGTCTTCACGATGGGCCTGATGTTCCCGTTCGCGGTGGCGATCCTGCCCCTCTTCATCCTGCTGCGCACCTTCGGGCTCCTCGACAACCCCTGGGGCGTGATCCTGCCCCAGGCCGCCTTCGGGCTGCCCATGACGATCGTCATCCTGCGCGGCTTCTTCCGGGAGATCCCCGGCGAACTGGAGGAGGCGGCCACGCTCGACGGCTGCTCCTCCTTCGGTTTCTTCTGGCGCATCCTGCTGCCGCTGGCCCGCCCGGCGCTCGGCACGGTCTCCGTCCTCGCCATCGTGGGCAGCTGGAACAACTTCCTGCTCCCCCTGCTCGTCTTCAGCGAACCCACATGGTGGACGGTCCCCGTCGGCATCCAGCAGTTCCAGGGCCAGTACGCCTCCGACGTGGCCCGCATCTTCGCGTACCTGGTCCTCGCCATGGCGCCCGCCCTGGCCTTCTACGCGGTCGCCGAACGACAGCTGATCGGCGGCATCACGATCGGCGCGACCAAGGGCTGAACACCAGCCCCTCCAGATGCCTCAGTAGATGTGTGTATATACGCATAGATGTGTAGATGTGAGGAGTTATATGACCGACCCCTGGCAGGACCCCGCTCTGCCCGCAGACGTCCGCGCCGCCGATCTGCTCGCCCGTATGACCACGGAAGAGAAAATCGCCCAGCTCTACAGCGTGTGGCCCGGCTCGAACGAGACCCCGGGCGGCGACATGGCGCCGCTGCAGCACGCCCTGTCCGAGGAGATCGACCTGACGGAGCTGCTCCCGCACGGGCTCGGCCAGCTGACCCGCCCCTTCGGCACCGCGCCCGTCGACCCGGCCGAGGGCGCCGCCCGCCTCGCCTCCCTCCAAGAACGCATCCGCTGCGCCAACCGCTTCCGGCTGCCGGCGCTCGCCCATGAGGAGTGCCTCACCGGGTTCACGGCCTGGCAGGCGACGGTCTTCCCCACCCCGCTCGCCTGGGGCGCGAGTTTCGACCCGGCCCTGGTGAAGGAGATGGCGGCGGCGATCGGCGCCTCGATGCGCTCGGTCGGCATCCACCAGGGCCTCGCCCCCGTCCTCGACGTCGTACGCGACCCCCGCTGGGGCCGTACGGAGGAGTCGATCGGCGAGGACCCCTACCTCGTGGCGACCGTCGGCACCGCCTACGTCCAGGGCCTGGAGGCGGCGGGCATCGTCGCCACCCTCAAGCACTTCGCCGGGTACTCGGCCTCCCGCGGCGCCCGCAACCACGCGCCCGCCTCGCTCGGCCCGCGCGAACTGGCGGACGTCATCCTGCCACCGTTCGAGATGGCCGTACGGGAGGGCGGCGCACGCTCGGTGATGGCCTCGTACAACGACCTCGACGGGCTGCCCGCCCACGCCCACCGCCGCCTGCTCACCGAACTCCTGCGGGAGGAGTGGCAGTTCACCGGCACGGTCGTGGCCGACTACTTCGGGGTGTCCTTCCTGGAGTCCGCGCACGGACTCACCGACTCCCCTGCCGGGGCGGCGGCGCTCGCGCTCGCGGCGGGCGTGGACGTCGAGCTGCCCGCCGTGCGCTGCTACGGCGCCGGGCCCCTCGACGAGGAGGTGGTGGACCGGGCCGCGCTGCGGGTGCTGACGCAGAAGTGCGAGCTGGGGCTGCTGGATCCGGGCTGGGCGGCAGAGACCGCGGACTCCGGACCCGTCGATCTCGATCCGCCGCACATGCGGGCGCTGGCACGGCAGTTGGCGGAGGAGTCCGTCGTCCTGCTCGCCAACGGCGGTACGTTGCCGCTGGCGTCCGGGGTGCGGCGGATCGCCGTCCTCGGTCCGCTGGCCGACGATCCCGCGGCCATGCTCGGCTGCTACACCTTCCCCCGCCATGTCCTCCTCGACCACCCCGAGGTCGAGATGGGGGTGGGCGTGCCGACGCTGCTGGAGGCGCTGCGCGCGGAGCTGCCCGACGTGGAGTTCACGGACGATCCGGTGGCCTCCGATGTGTGCGTGGTGGCTGTGGGCGACCGCTCGGGGCTGTTCGGGCGCGGGACGTCGGGCGAGGGCTGCGACGCGGCCGACCTCGAACTGCCCGAGGGGCAGGGGGAGGTGGTGGACAAGGCGCTGACCGCCGGGACGCCGGTGGTGCTGGTGCTGCTCTCGGGGCGGCCGTACGCGCTCGGGCGCTGGGCGGACCGGTGCGCGGCGGTGGTGCAGGCGTTCTTCGCGGGTCAGGAGGGGGGTCCCGCGGTGGCCGGGGTGCTGTCCGGGCGGGTGAACCCCTCGGGGCGGCTCCCGGTGAGCGTGCCGCGCGAGCGCGCCGGGCAGCCGTGGACGTATCTCGCCCCGCCCCTCGGACAGCGCGGCGAGGCCAGCAACCTCGACCCGACGCCGCTGTTCCCGTTCGGACACGGGCTGTCCTACACGACGTACGACTGGCAGGTGCCGTCGGTCGACGACACCGCGTTCCCTACGGACGGCGAGACGACCCTGCGGCTGACCGTCCGCAACACGGGGGAGCGGGCCGGTACCGAGGTCGTGCAGCTCTATCTCCACGACCCGGTCGGCAAGGTGGCCCGTCCGGTGGCCCGGCTGGTGGGCTATGCGCGGGTGCCGCTGGAGGCGGGGGCATCGGCGGAGGTCCACTTCACCGTCCCGGCGGACCTGGCCGCGTACACCGGCCCGGACGGCGACCGGATCGTCGAACCGGGGGCGCTGGAACTGCGG
This sequence comes from Streptomyces sp. NBC_01384, assembly GCF_045040035.1. Taxonomy (NCBI): domain Bacteria; kingdom Bacillati; phylum Actinomycetota; class Actinomycetes; order Kitasatosporales; family Streptomycetaceae; genus Streptomyces; species Streptomyces sp. NBC_01384. Next base: position 3,875,135 of record NZ_CP109559.1, on the reverse strand, counting down.
TTGGCGGTCTCCAGCGCCGGGGGGGATGTGGGGTACGCGGTGCCGGTGACGCTGACCGGGCCCGAGCGGGTGGTGGGGCGGGAGCGGCGGATGCGGTGCGAGGTGCGGGTGAAGTGAGCCGTCGGTTGCTGTGGCCTCCGAATGTTCCGAATGTTTCCTTCCCATCCCCGAATGTTATGGATCTTCCTTAGGTCGGAGAGGGGTCGCCCCGCGTGTGACCGGGGATACCATCGCGCCCATGAATCCCGCGAAGCCCGTGGAAAAGCGGACGACTGACCGGCCCTCGGGGACCGCGACCCTCGCCGAGATCGCCCGCGAGGCCGGCGTGTCCGCTCCGACTGTTTCGAAGGTGCTCAACGGCCGGGCCGACGTCGCCCCGGCCACCCGCACCCGCGTCGAGGAGCTGCTGCGTGCCTACGGCTACCGGCGCCGCCGGGCCGAGGCGACCCGCTCACCCCTCATCGACCTGGTCTTCCACGAGCTGGAGAGCGCCTGGGCGATGGAGGTCATCCGGGGCGTCGAGAACGTGGCGCGGGACGAGGGACTGAGCGTCGTGCTGTCCGAGAGCGCGGGCCGGCTGACCCCCGGCCGGACCTGGGCCGACCAGGTCGCCGCCCGCCGCCCGCACGGCGTGATCCTCGTGCTGTCCCGGCTCGACGAGTCCCAGCGCGCGCTGCTGACCAGCCGGTCCATCCCGTTCGTGGTGATGGACCCGGCGGGCGACCCCGGCGACGACGTACCGTCCATCGGCGCCACCAACTGGCACGGCGGGCTGGCCGCGACCCGCCATCTCGTCGAGCTCGGGCACCGGCGGATCGGTGCGATCAGCGGGCCCTCGCGGATGATGTGCAGCCGCGCGCGGGTCGACGGATACCGGGCGGCGCTGGAGACGGCGGGCCTGCCGGTGGACCCGGAGCTGATCGTGACCGGGAACTTCCACCACGAGGACGGCTACCGGCTGGGCCTCGACCTGCTGCGCCGCCCGGACCGCCCGACGGCCGTCTTCACCGGCAACGACCTCCAGGCCCTCGGCCTGTACGAGGCCGCGCGCGAGCTGGGGCTGCGCATCCCGGAGGACGTGAGCGTCGTCGGGTTCGACGATCTGCCGGTGGCGCGCTGGGTCGGGCCGCCGCTGACGACCGTACGACAGCCGCTGACGGAGATGGCGGAGGCGGCGGCCAGGCTGGTGCTGGAACTGGGGCGCGAGGAGCAGCCGGCGGCGGGAACCAGGGTGGAGCTGGCGACGAGCCTGGTGGTGCGCAGCAGTACGGGGGCGGCTCCGGCATAGGGAACGGATTGCTGTTCCCGATATTGACGAGTGGGGCGCATGGCCCGACACTCTCCGAAGCCAATCGGTTGCACCACCGAAACTTTCGGAGGCACCCGCAATGAGAACCTCCCGAAACTCTCGAACTTCCTTACGTGCGCGCCTCACGGCGCTCCTCACCGGCTGCGTGGCGGTGGGCGCCCTGCTCGCGGTCGGAACGACCGCCCACGCGGCCGACACCCCGCTGCGCGACCTCGCCGCCGCCAAGGGCAAGGTCATCGGCACCGCCGTCACCGGCTCCAAGCTCACGGGGACGTACGGCGACATCGCCGGGGCCCAGTTCGGTTCGCTTACCCCCGGCAACGCCATGAAGTGGGAGACCGTCGAGCCCAGCCGGGGCACGTACAACTGGACCGAGGCCGACCAGATCGTCGCCTTCGCGCAGGCCCACAACCAGCAGGTGCGCGGCCACACCCTGGTCTGGCACAGCCAGAACCCGAGCTGGCTGACGAACGGCACCTGGACGTCCGCGCAGCTCAGTTCGCTGCTCCAGGACCACATCACCACCGAAGTGACCCGCTACAAGGGCAAGCTGGCCTCCTGGGACGTGGTGAACGAGCCCTTCAACGAGGACGGCACCTACCGCTCGACCCTCTGGTACAACGGCCTCGGCTCCGACTACATCGCCCAGGCGCTGACCTGGGCGCACGCGGCCGACCCGAGCGCCAAGCTCTACATCAACGACTACAACGTCGAGGGCGTCAACGCGAAGAGCACCGCCCTCTACAACCTGGTCAAGTCGTTGAAGCAGCGCGGCGTCCCGATCGACGGGGTCGGTCTCCAGGCCCACCTCATCCTCGGCCAGGTGCCGTCCACGCTCCAGCAGAACATCCAGCGCTTCGCCGACCTCGGCGTCGACGTGGCGGTCACGGAGCTGGACATTCGTATGCAACTCCCGTCCGACAGTACGAAGCTGACGCAGCAGGCCGCCGACTACAAGGCGGTGTTCGACGCGTGCGTGGCCGTGTCCCGGTGCTACGGCGTCACCGTCTGGGGCTTCACCGACTCCGACTCCTGGATTCCGGACGTCTTCTCCGGGTACGGCGCGGCGACCCCGTACGACGAGAACTACCTGCCGAAACCGGCGTACTACGCCATCGCGAGCTCACTGGGCGGGACCTCGACGCCACCGCCCACGGGGGCGTGCACAGCCACCTACAGCGTCCAGAGCCAGTGGAACACGGGGTTCACGGGACAGGTGAAGATCGCCTGTTCCGGGGCCGCGCTTTCATCCTGGAAGGTGAGTTGGACGTATGGCGCGGGCCAGCAGATCACCCAGGCCTGGAACGCCGACTGCACCCAGTCCGGGGCGGCGGTGACGTGCGCGAACGCCTCGTACAACGGAACGGTACCGAACGGCGGATCAGTGACGTTCGGGTTCAACGCGTCATGGAGCGGGAGCAATCCGGTGCCCACAGTGACGCTGGGCTGAGGGTGGCGTGAGAAGTCTGAGATTTTCCGAAGGAAACCCCAGAAGAGGTTCCTGCTCGTAATAATTCGGACTTACGTTCCTCCGCGTGACTGCAGAAGAGGAGCGTGGGGGCGAACGTGGGGCCGGGCGCGGGGACAAGAACGGGGCCGAGAACGGGGCCGAGAGCGGAGACGGGAACGAGGGCGCCGCGAGACGGAGTGGCCGGCGGCGAGGCCTGCTGAAGGTCGCCGGTGCCACGCTCGCCGGCGTCCTCGTGCTCTCCGTCGTGGGGGCGGGCTGGGCCTACTGGCATCTGAACCACAACATCAAGAGCGTGGACATCAACAGCGCGCTGGGCGACGATCGTCCGGCGAAGGCGGTGTCGACCCCGTCGGCGTCCGCCTCCGCCTCCGCGGCCCCGCTGCCGAGCGAGGCGCTGAACATCCTGGTCCTCGGCTCCGACTCGCGCAGCGGCAAGAAGAACGCGGCGCTCGGCGGCGGCGACAGCTCGGGCGCCCGCTCGGACACCGCGATGGTCGTCCACATCGACGAGGGCCGCACCAAGGCGACGGTGGTGAGCATCCCCCGGGACACCCTGGTGACCCGCCCGTCGTGCCCGACCTCGTCCGGCGGGACGACCTCGGTGGCGTACAACACGATGTTCAACAGCGCGTACTCGATCGGTGGTCCGGTCTGCGCGGTGAAGACCGTCGAGTCCATCACCGACGTCCGCATGGACCACTACATCGAGATCGACTTCTCGGGCTTCGCGAGTCTCGTGGACGCGCTCGGCGGCGTCACGGTGACGACGGACCAGAACATCGACGACGACAAGAGCCATCTGCACCTGAAGGCGGGCACGCACCACCTGGGCGGCACCCAGGCACTGGCGCTGGCCCGCACCCGCCACGGCATAGGCGACGGCAGCGACCTCGGCCGCATAGGCCTCCAGCAGAAGCTGGTGAAGGCGCTGCTGGAACAGATGGCGTCGACCTCCCTGCTGACCGACCCCACCAAGCTCTACAAGGTCGCCGACGCGGTCACCGGAAGCCTGACGACGGACACGGGTCTCGACTCGCTGGGTGAGTTGATGAAGCTCGGCCAGAGTCTCAAGTCCCTGTCCTCCGACAAGGTCAAGACGATCACCATGCCGGTGGTCACGGCTCCGTCGAACCCCAACCGGGTGGTGGCGAACGAGCCGGAGGCGAGCGACCTGTGGGCCTCGCTCAATTGACTGCTCCCCTCCCTGAAGGAAGGGGGTTCCTTCCCTTCAGGGCTGAGCGGGGATTCCTGGCTCAGGCTGCCTCTGGGAGCAGCGCTCCCGGTGGTCTTACGCCCTCGGTACCAGCCGGGTTCAGACCTGCCCGGACGAGCATCACGCGGGCGGAGTTCTTGTCTCTGGGGGAGACGGCTCCGCATGCGGTGCAGGTGTAGGTGCGCTCGGACAACGGCAGTGCGTGCTTGGTTCTCGCTCCGCAGGATGCGCAGTCCATGGTGGTGTGTGCAGGATGCACGAGACGGATGTCCCGTCCGTGCTTGCGGCCCATCTCGATCAGGGCCTTCTTCGTGGCGCCGATCGCTGCGTCCGCCGCCTTGCGCGCCATCGAGGACTTGGCGAGAAACTTCGGCCTGAAGTCCTCGACGGCGATGGCGTCGTGGTCGCTCACGACCTTCTTCGCCCACTTGCGGCCGGTGTCCTGCCGCTGCCGGGCGATCTTCGCGTAGGTCTTCGCCCGCCACTTCTTCGCCTCGCGGTAGCCCTTCGAGGCGGCCTGCCCCTTCTTCGGTCTGCGGCGGGCCATCATCCGGTCGTAACGGGTCAGCCCGGCCTGCGCCTTGCGGCCGTGCTGGGCGTGCGGCAGGTCGTGGGCGTTTGAGGTGGTGGTCGCCGTCTCCTTCACGCCCCAGTCCACGCCGAGCACCTGGGCGGTCTCCGGCAGCGGCCGCACCTCGGTGGGGACCACGAACGAGCAGTACCAGTGCCCGACGCTGTCCCGGTACACGCGCGCCGAGGAAGGGTCGCCCGGCAGGCTGCGCGACCACACCACCCTCAGCACGATCCCACCCGCCAGGTGCAGGCGATCGTCCTTCAGCCGGAACCCGCGCCGGGTGTAGTTCAGCGTCACCAAGGCCTCGCGCTTCTTCTTCCACCTCGGCATACCGGCCCGCTGCCGCTGAGGCAGGCGCTCCCGAATGTCCTTGTGCGCCTTCGCACGGGACCTGCCGAAGTCCCGGATCACCTGCTGCTGAACAACCGAGCTGCCCTCCCGCAGCCACGGCGTACGCTCCCGCGCCCCGGTCAGCATCCGGTCGAGCTGCGCCGGGCCACAGGTCCGCTTCTCCCCCGTGGCCTTGTTGTGCAGGTGGACCGCCTTGGACTTGGCGACGCACTCGTTCCAGATCCACCGGCACCGTGCCCACTCCGCCTCCAGCGCCGTACCAGCGCCCGAGGACACGCGAAGCCGGTACGTGTACCGGGCGCGCCCGGCCCCGTCGGCTTCACTGGGTGTCATCATGGCGCCAACATAACGTCATGATTCGTTTGTCACTCCGGATCCCGGCAGGCCTACCCGAACGGGTGACCGCTCAGACCACCGCGGACCGGGGGTCCCTCAACTCCGAGATCCTCCACCTCCTGGAGATCGCCCTCGCCGCTCACCGGGCGGACGCCGGATCGCCCGGCAGCGATCCGGCTTCTCCTGCCCCGCTCCGCGGGAAACCGGATTCCTCCCCAGCCTGAAGGCCGCGGCATCCTCCGGGAATCCCGGTGACGCCACCGACCCGGTACGTCAGCGGATAACGCCAGTAGAGGAGTTGGCGGACGCGGAAGCCCGGCAGCGGCCAGTTCGCCTCGCTTTGGACGTCCGCCAATGACATCCGCGGCTCGCGCACCGGCGCCGAGACCGGCACGGCCTCGCCGCGACGACGCCTGGTGGAACGCCTTCCTCGCCGGGGAGACGCCGGTGACCGAGCGGCCCCCGGCGGAGGCGGCGCGCTCGTCGGCGTACGGCGTGCTGACCCGGCTCGGCCGTGTCGACCCCCGGCTGACGCTGTCGGCGGGGGAGTGCGCGGAGCTGGAGGAGCGGGCAGCCGAGTGGTTCGCGCGGGGCGCCGGTGAGGCGCAGCTCGTACAGGCGATGACGTCGGGACTCCCGGACCAGGTGGCGCACGCGTTCGGCTTCGTACGCGCCCGGCTCCTCGCCAAGCTGCCGCCGTCGCCCGAGCCACAGCCGTCGGCGCCGGCGCCCCGGTACGAGGCGGTGTGCACGGGGTGCGGCGAGCCGGGCGGGGACGGTGAGGGGCTGCGGGGCGGGTTGTGCGGGGGGTGCTGGGGCGGGCGCCCCGCCCTCGCGACCGGTGAGGTGCACGCCCACGCCGGGCGGGTGCGCGCCGCTCTGCGTACCGGGACCCGTACGGAGAAAACAGAGAAAACGGAGAAAGGAGCGGGCGCATGACGACCTTGCAGCACGGACCGCCCGTGGTCGGGGCAGGATGGAGGGAAGGAGGCGACGCCATGACCCCCAGCACTGCCGACCGGCCCCAGATGCTCGTCGAGGAATTCGAGGAGCTCGCTCGTTACGCGCCCGAGTCGGCGCGGTTGGAATTCCTGAACGGAAAGATCGGGGTCAAGCCCATGCCGGACGGCAATCACGGCCAGATCGTCGCCTGGCTCCTCAAGCGGTGCATGCAGTACCGCCCTGAGCTCTTCCTCTTTCCGGAACAAGGTCTCCGAGTCGAGGCATATCGCAAGGGGCGTGCCCGGCCGGACGGGGCGTTGGCGCCCGAGGAGTACTTCATCGGAAAAGGCGAGTGGTCCGAGCCCGACGGCGTCCTGATGGTTGTCGAGGTCACCTCGCACGACCGGGACGCCGACCGGCGTGACCGGATCGAGAAGCCCGACGGATACGCGGCCGCGGGCATTCCCGTCTACCTCCTCGTCGACAGGGACACGAGCAGCGTGACCGTGCACTGCGACCCCGAGGGCGGTGTCTACCGCTCCCTCACCACCCGGGCGTTCGGAGCGGTGATCAAGCTGCCGGATCCGGTCGGGTTCGCGCTGGAAACGGCGAAGCTCAAGGACTTCGCCGACTGAGCCGCCTGACCCGGCTCCCCGCCCCCGGAAAAAAGTCGAAAGAAATCCGGGGACGGTGTCGAAACCGTCGTCTCCCGTTCGACGCAGGGGTGAGAGGCGGGGAGAAACCCCGCCTCCGAGACGCAAGAGACGCACGAGGAGTCACCATGCCGCGCTACCTGTCGCTCGTCCAGATCGACGAGAGCACCGCGCCCGCCGAGGGCCCGAGCCCGGAGCTGATGCAGCGGATGGGCGAGCTGATCGAGGAGATCACCAAGGCGGGGGTCATGCTCGACACCGCCGGGCTGACGCCGTCCGCCCAGGGCAAGCGGGTTCACTGGTCGGGCGGGCAGCTGTCCGTCACCGACGGGCCCTTCACCGAGTCCAAGGAGGTCGTCGGCGGCTACGCGCTCATGCAGTGCAAGGACATGGCCGAGGCCTTGGAGTGGACCAAGCGGTTCCTGAAGGTGCACGAGGAGCACTGGACGGTGACCTGCGAGGTGCGGGAGATCGCCGAGGGCTGAGCGGTTCCTTGGCCTGCGGCCGAAGCGGGTGTCTGATGGTGGGTTGTGGAAGAGCAACAGCCCACCGTCACGCCCGTCACGCAGCCCGTCGTGTCCGGGGCCACCCGAGGTGCCGACGAAGCGGTCGAAGCGGTCGAAGCCGTCGAGACGATCTTCCGGATCGAGTCGCCCCGCATCATCGCGGGCGTCACCCGTATCGTCCGCGACGTCGGCATCGCCGAGGAGCTCGCGCAGGACGCCCTGGTCGCGGCGCTGGAACAGTGGCCGCGCGACGGTGTCCCGGACAACCCGGGCGCCTGGCTGACGGCCACGGCCAAGCACCGCGCGATCGATCTCGTACGCCGCCGGGAGCGGTACGCGCGCAAGCTGGAGGAGGTGGGGCGGGACCTGTCGGTGACCGCCCCGCACCACCTCGACGAGCCCTCCGACCCGGACGACATCGACGACGACCTGCTGCGGCTCGTCTTCACCGCCTGCCACCCCGCCCTCTCCGCCGAGGCCCGTATCGCCCTCACCCTGCGCCTGCTCGGTGGTCTGACCACCCCGGAGATCGCGCGCGCCTTCCTGGTCCCGGAGGCGACCGTCGCCCAGCGCGTCGTGCGCGCCAAGCGGACGCTGGCGACGAAGGGCGTCCCCTTCGAGGTCCCCTACGGCCCGGAGCGCGAGGCCCGGCTCGGCTCCGTCCTCGAAGTCATCTACCTGATCTTCAACGAGGGGTACGCGGCCACGGCGGGCGACGACTGGCTGCGCCCCGCCCTGTGCGAGGACGCCCTGCGCCTGGCCCGCGTGCTGGCCGAGCTGATGCCCAAGGAGCCCGAAGTGCACGGGCTGGTCTCCCTGTTGGAGCTCCAGGAGTCCCGTGCCGTCGCCCGCACCGGACCGTCGGGCGAGCCCGTCCTGCTCAAGGACCAGAACCGGCGCCGCTGGAACCGCCTGCTGATCCGCCGCGGCTTCGCCGCCCTCGCCCGCGCGAACGCCGTCACGACCGGCGCCCCCGGCCCGTACGCCCTCCAGGCCGCCATCGCCGCCTGCCACGCCCAGGCGTACGCCTACGAGGACACGGACTGGCGGCAGATCGCCACCCTGTACAGCCTCCTCGCCGTCCGTTCCCCGTCCCCCGTGGTCGAGTTGAACCGCGCCGTCGCCGTCTCGATGGCGGACGGCCCCGGCCCCGCTCTGGAGATCGTCGACACCCTCGCCGCCGAGCCCGCCCTGCGCGACTACCACCTGCTGCCGAGCGTGCGCGGCGACCTGCTGGCCCGCCTCGGTCGTACGACGGAGGCCCGCGAGGAGTTCGTACGGGCCGCGGGCCTGGCCCGCAACGAACGGGAGCGGGAGCTGCTGGAGGCGCGCGCGAAGAACTGCCGCTAGGAGGGCTAGGAGGGCTACGAGGATGACTCCGGGGCGGCCGGGTGGCCCAGCAGCATCGTCGGTGCCCCCGCGACCCGGGTCAGGAAGACGGTGGCCGAGTGGGGGCCGTGCGACTTGGGCAGGGCCTTCCTGCGGAGTTCCTCCGGCTCGACCGCCGACCCCCGCTTCTTCACCGTCAGTACCCCGACCCCCCGCTCCCGCAGCAGCGCCTTCAACTTCTTCACGTTGAAGTGGAGGTGGTCGGTGATCTCGTACGCGGAGGCGTACGGGGTCGGGCGCAGCGTGTCCGCCGTGACGTACGCGATCGTCTCGTCGACGAGCCCGCCGTCGAGCTCCTCGGCGACCTCGGCGACCAGATGGGCGCGGATGACGGCGCCGTCGGGCTCGTACAGATAACGCCCGACCGGCCGCACCGCCGGGTCGGGCAGGCCACGGCCGCGCAGCTCACGCGGGCCCGGCAGCAGCGTGGCCCGCACCAGCCCCGGCTCGGTGCCGAACCACAGCACCGCCTCCTTCACGTCCCCGCCGTCCGAGATCCACTCCGCCTCCGCCTCGGCGGGGATCGCCTCGTGGGGGATGCCCGGGGCGATCTTCAGGGCGGCGAGCGGGGCCTTCAGGGCCGTACCGATCGCCCAGGAGAGCGGGGGTGAGTACGCCTCGGGGTCGAAGATCCGGCCGCGTCCTCCGCGTCGTGCCGGGTCCACGAAGACCGCGTCGTACGCGGCCGTGTCGACCTCCGTGACATCCGCCTCGCGGACCTCGATCAGGTCGGCGAGGCCGAGTGCGTCGGCGTTGGCGCGGGCGACCTCGGCCGTCAGCGGGTCGCGGTCGACGGCGAGGACGCGGATGCCGGCGCGGGCCAGCGCGATCGCGTCGCCGCCGATGCCGGAGCAGAGGTCGGCGACCGAGCGGACGCCGAGGGAGCGCAGGCGCTCGGCGCGGTGGGTGGCGACCGTGGTGCGGGTCGACTGCTCGACGCCGTTCGGCGTGAAGAACATCCGCTCCGCGTCCTCGGCGCCGAACTTCGCCGCCGCCCGCTGCCGCAGCCGCGCCTGCCCGAGCGCCGCCGAGACCAGCTCGGCCGGATGGTCGCGGCGCAGCCGGGTGGCGACGGCCAGTTCCTGGGCGGGTTCGGTGCCGCGCACCTCGTCGAGCAGGGCGTGGCCCTCGGGGGTGAGGAGGGAGGCGAAGGAGACGTCGTTCACGGGCCCATTGTCGGCCAGGGGCGACCGGTGTGGGCCAGTCGGTGGACGGTGCGCCTCCGGTCGCGGTGTCGGAGCCCCGTACGGGCGGTGTCCTGGAAGTATCCGGCACCATGCGATCAGTACGACAAAATGACAAAAACAGCGCAAAGGTGAACCCGGTGAAGAGCGCAAAGAGGAACCCGGCAAAGAGGGCAGGGGTGCGGGGCGGGGTCGCCTTCCTCGCTGTCGCCGCCCTCACCTCAGCCCTCGCATCCGGCTGCGCCGGCGGTGACGCGGAGGGCGCACACCAGGCGCCCGCGCAGCGGCAGGCGCTGCATGCCCCCCCGGCCGACGCCCGCGACTCGTACGCCACCCGACTCCGCAACGAACGAACCGCGCGGGTCGCCGCGGCCAAGCGCTGGGGGCTGGCCAAGGTCCCGCTGACCGCGCCGCCTGCCCCGGCCAGGAAGCCGGTCATCACACCCCGCGACGGCTTCGAGGTCAACAACCAGGAGGAGCTCGGCCTGCCCCCGGTCTTCACCACGGTCCCCACCAGGAACAAGGTCGTCTTCCTCACCATCGACGACGGTTCCGAGAAGGACCCGGCGTTCCTGAAGATGATGAGCGACCTGAAGATCCCGTACACCGCCTTCCTGAGCAACTACCTGGTCAAGAACGACTACGGGTACTTCCGCAAGATGCGCGACCAGGGCGTCACCCTCAACAACCACACCCTCACCCACCCCTACCTGCCCGGCCTGTCGTACGAGGAGCAGAAGGACGAGATCTGCGGCATGCAGGAGGTGATGAAGAGACAGTTCGGCAAACGCCCGACGGTCTTCAGACCGCCCTACGGCAACTACAACCGGGACACCCTGCGCGCGGCCAAGTCCTGCGGCATCAAGTACGCGCCCATCTGGGACGAGGAGGTCTTCGTCGACCACTGGGAGTACCGCGACTGGGACCGCGACCTGCACCCCGGCGACATCGTCCTCACCCACTTCCGCGGCAGGCAGGAGTGGGACGGCACCATGCCCGACATGATCCGCCGCTTCCTGAAGATGGTCACCGACAAGGGGTACGCGGTGGCGCGGCTGGAGGACTACCTGTGAGAACTCGGGTGCTGGTCGCGGGGGCGCTCGCCGTCGCGCTCCTGACCGGCTGCACCGGCTGTGCCCAGTCCGTCGACCCGATCGAACGGCTGGGCAAGAAGGCCGCGCAGGAGGTGAGCAGGTCGAAGCCGCACGGGCCGAGCCCCGCGACGTACCGCCGCTGGGGCCTGTCCACCCCGCTCACCCCCGCGCCGCGGCCGCCCACCCGGTCCGGCGTCCGCAGCGCGGCGCCGGGGCTGTTGCCCGTCGTGGCTCGCGTCCCCACCCACGACAGGGTGGTCTTCCTGACGTACGACGACGGTGCCGAGCGCGATCCGCGGTTCGTCGACATGGTCCGTGAACTGCGGCTGCCGGTCAGCATGTTCCTCACGGACAGCGTCGTCGGGCCGGGGTACGGGCACTTCGCGCAGCTGCGGACGGTCGGCGCGAGCGTCCAGAACCACACCCTCCACCACGCCTCGCTGCGCGGTCTGCCGTACGCGGGCCAGCGGGCCGAGATCTGCGGCCAGCAGGAGAAGCTCAAGGCCCGCTTCGGCATCCGCCCCCGGTTCTTCCGCCCCCCGTACGGCACATACGACACCACCACGCTGCACGCCGCCGCCGACTGCGGGGTCACGGCCGTCGTCCTGGGCCGGGCGGCCGACACCCGCCGGCTGCGACCCGGCGACATCCTCTCCGGCTTCGCCGAACCCAACCTCACGGACGCGACGGTCCGACTGCTGCGCCGCATCCAGGCGGAGGGCTTCACCCCGGCCCGCCTGGAGAACTACCTCTGACCATCCAGCGTCGGAGACCCTGGGGTGGCCTCAATCAGCGTTGGAGACCCTGTCCGGCGCTTGAGGAAGAGGCCGTTCAGGCCGATACGGGGGTCTGGGAGCGGAGCCCCCAGGGGACGCCCACACCAACGAACGGCAACCAAGAACCCCACGCCACGCCGAAGGCCTTTGGCACTCCGCTTGACCGAGTGCTAATCGCAGTCATAGTCTCGGCTCTGGCACTCCCCCCTGGAGAGTGCCAATAGCGACGGGCAGGTCCGGCACCCGCGACGACGGATCGACCTGGTCGCCACCTCAGACAGTTAACCCCGTGAGATCTCCGAAGGGGGAGGTCGGATCGTGACGACCGCCAGCTCCAAGGTTGCCATCAAGCCGCTCGAGGACCGTGTTGTGGTCCAGCCGCTGGACGCCGAGCAGACCACGGCCTCTGGCCTGGTCATCCCGGACACCGCGAAGGAGAAGCCCCAGGAGGGCGTCGTCCTCGCTGTGGGCCCGGGCCGCTTCGAGAACGGCGAGCGCCTGCCGCTCGACGTCAGCACCGGCGACATCGTGCTGTACAGCAAGTACGGCGGCACCGAGGTGAAGTACAACGGCGAGGAGTACCTCGTCCTCTCGGCTCGCGACGTGCTCGCGATCATCGAGAAGTAATTCACCCAGCTTCATCCAGCTTCACCCAGTTCCACCTGGCTTCACCCAGTTTTGCAGTGAACTGCGCCCCTGGCCCCCGCGACCTTTACCAGCCGGGCGTCGGGGGCGCGGTTCGTTCACCCCAGTTTTCCGAGAGGGCTGAATCGCTCCCATGGCGAAGATCCTGAAGTTCGACGAGGACGCCCGTCGCGCCCTCGAGCGCGGCGTCAACAAGCTTGCCGACACGGTCAAGGTGACAATCGGCCCCAAGGGCCGCAACGTCGTCATCGACAAGAAGTTCGGCGCACCCACCATCACCAACGACGGTGTCACCATCGCCCGCGAGGTCGAGCTCGACGACCCGTACGAGAACCTCGGCGCCCAGCTGGTGAAGGAGGTGGCGACCAAGACCAACGACATCGCGGGTGACGGTACGACCACCGCCACCGTGCTGGCCCAGGCGCTCGTCCGCGAGGGTCTGAAGAACGTTGCCGCGGGTGCCTCCCCGGCGCTGCTGAAGAAGGGCATCGACGCGGCCGTCAAGGCCGTCTCGGACGAGCTCCTCGCCACCGCGCGCCCGATCGACGAGAAGTCCGACATCGCCGCCGTCGCCGCGCTCTCCGCCCAGGACCCGCAGGTCGGCGAGCTCATCGCCGAGGCGATGGACAAGGTCGGCAAGGACGGTGTCATCACCGTCGAGGAGTCCAACACCTTCGGTCTGGAGCTGGACTTCACCGAGGGCATGGCCTTCGACAAGGGCTACCTGTCGCCGTACTTCGTGACGGACCAGGAGCGCATGGAGGCCGTCCTCGAGGACCCGTACATCCTCATCCACCAGGGCAAGATCAGCTCCATCCAGGACCTGCTGCCGCTGCTGGAGAAGGTCATCCAGTCCAACGCCTCCAAGCCGCTGCTGATCATCGCCGAGGACGTCGAGGGCGAGGCCCTGTCGACCCTGGTCGTGAACAAGATCCGCGGCACGTTCAACGCCGTCGCCGTGAAGGCCCCCGGCTTCGGTGACCGCCGCAAGGCCATGCTCGGTGACATCGCCACCCTCACCGGCGGTCAGGTCATCGCCGAGGAGGTCGGCCTCAAGCTCGACCAGGTCGGCCTGGACGTGCTCGGTACCGCCCGCCGCGTGACCGTCACCAAGGACGACACCACCGTCGTCGACGGTGGCGGCAGCCACGACGAGGTCGCCGGCCGAATCAACCAGATCAAGGCCGAGATCGAGAACACCGACTCCGACTGGGACCGCGAGAAGCTCCAGGAGCGCCTCGCGAAGCTGGCCGGCGGCGTGTGCGTGATCAAGGTCGGCGCCGCCACCGAGGTCGAGCTCAAGGAGAAGAAGCACCGTCTGGAGGACGCCATCTCCGCGACCCGCGCCGCGGTCGAGGAAGGCATCGTCTCCGGTGGTGGCTCCGCGCTCGTCCACGCCGTGAAGATCCTCGAGGGCAACCTCGGCAAGACCGGCGACGAGGCCACGGGTGTCGCGGTCGTCCGCAAGGCTGCCGTCGAGCCGCTGCGCTGGATCGCCGAGAACGCCGGCCTGGAGGGTTACGTCATCACCTCCAAGGTCGCCGAGCTCGACAAGGGCCAGGGCTTCAACGCCGCCACCGGTGAGTACGGCGACCTGGTCAAGTCCGGTGTCATCGACCCGGTCAAGGTCACCCGCTCCGCCCTGGAGAACGCCGCCTCCATCGCCTCCCTGCTCCTCACGACCGAGACCCTGGTCGTCGAGAAGCCGGCCGAGGAAGAGGCCGACGCCGGTCACGGCCACGGCCACGGGCACTCCCACTGACGTGTGACGCCTTGAAGAGGTCCCCGTTCCCTGGAGGGAGCGGGGACCTCTCGCGTGTACGGCAACCCCGTGCTCGTACGGGAACGTCTGGCTCGTACGGCAACCCCTGGCGCGTACGGGATTCAATTCTCCAGTGCGTCCAGCGCCCCGAGCTGACCCATCAGCCCCAGCCGGTCGTACTGCCACCAGCCTTCGGTGATCTTGCCGTCCTCCCGGCAGCGGAAGATGGTCGCCCCGGTCATGGAGGCCTGCTTCCCGGTCACCGCGATCCCCAGGAAGTCGCCCTTGTGGGTGCCGTTCCAGGTCCACCGCGTGCAGACCCGGTCGCCCTCGGTGATCTGGTCCTCGACAGTGACGGTGAAATCGAACCCGCCGCGCCACATCTCGATCTCGCGCCGCATCGCGTCGAGGCCGAGGGTGTCCTGCTCGTTGGCGGGATCGTGGTCGTGGTAGTTCTCCGCCATCAGGCTGTTGAGCGGCGGCAGTTCACCCTTGGCGGCCACCGTCTCGAAGAACCTGCGGACGTTGGCCGCGTACAACTGCTCGTCGCGCACCACGTCCAGGTCGGTGAACATGGGCATCTCGTCGCAGAGCGCCACCATCTCCCGGAAGATCGTGTCGGTCTCGGGGAGGTTCGAGTTCCGCATCGCCTCCTCATACGAGGGGAACTCCACGATCTCTATGAAGTGGGTCGCGTCGGACCGGTCCTTGCCGATCACACTGTGCGTCGCGGTCCGCTTGCCATGGGTCCTCTCGACCCATGTGTCCATGAGCCGGTTCATCTCATCGAATCGGCTGGTCTTGCAATCGATGAGCTGCACGAATGTCATGACGCCGCCTCCCGGCCCCCCTGGGTCCGGTCTGATACGCCCATCTTCCCACTGGGACGGCGGCGCCACCCTGCTTCCGCCGTGGCGTTGCTTCTGCCGTGGCGTTCTGGCGCGTTGTGCGGGAGGCGTTCTACTGCGGCCCGTACTTCCGGCCCGTCTTCGAGGTGATCCCGCCCAGCAGCCCCCGCGGCGCCACCTTCACCAGGCCCATCAGCGCCTTGTAGCGGGGGTCGGGGATGGACAGCGACTTGCCGCGGGCCAGGTCCGCGAGCGCCGCCGCGACCAGCTTGTCCGCGTCCAGCCACATCCAGTTCGGGATGTTGTCCGTGCCCATCCCGGCCCGCTCGTGGAACTCGGTGCGCACGAAACCGGGGGCCAGCGCCATCAGCCGTACCCCGCTGCCCGCGAGATCCTTCGCCGCGCCCTGCGTGAACTGCACGACCCACGCCTTGGACGCGCCGTACGTACCCCGCGGCACGAACGCGGCCACCGACGCGACGTTGACGACGCCGCCCCGGCCGCGCTCGCGCATCGCCTCGGCCGCCGCCGAGGTCAGCCGGAGCACCGCCTCGCAGTGCACCTTGAGCATGGTCAGCTCATCGGCCATCGGTACTTCCAGATAGCGGCCCTTGTTGCCGAAGCCCGCGTTGTTGATCAGCAGGTCGACCGGGTTCTTGCGGTCGGAGAGGCGGGCGGCCACCGCCTCGATGCCCTTGTCCGTCGCCAGGTCGGCCGTCAGCACCTCCGCCTCGATGCCGTGCCGGTCGTGCAGCTCGGTCGCCTGCTCGCCCAGCCGCTTGGTGTCGCGCGCCACCAGCACGAGGTTGTGCCCGTCAGCCGCCAGCCGCCGCGCGAAGGCGGCGCCGATACCCGCGGTCGATCCCGTAATCAGAGCCGTTGTCATGGCCCAAGGCTAGTGACCTGACCAGGAGCCCCGCGCCCCCCGTCACCCAACGATCCGGCCATGCTCCACCAGTCCTGCGCACACCCCGGAGGGGCTGTTAACCGCCGTGCTGCGCCACGTACTTCTCCGCCGCCTCCCGCGACTCCGGGTGCAGCGCCCCACCCGCGGCCAACAGCCGTGGCAGCAGCCCCCGTTCGGTCGTCACGGCACGGAACTGGAGGGCGACCGTCACCTCGTGGTCCGGCCGGAGCACGACCTCGATCGGGTCGCCCGCCCGGATCTCGCCCGGCTCGATCACCCGCAGATACGCACCGGGCGCGCCCTTCTGGGTGAACCGCTTCACCCAGCCCCGCTCACCGACGTGTTCCTGGAACGTGCGGCAGGGGATGCGCCCGCAGGTGACTTCGAGGACCACCTCGGAGCCGATGCGCCAGCGCTCGCCGATCCGCGCGCCGGACACGTCGAGCCCCTGGGTCGTCAGGTTCTCGCCGAACGCGCCGCCCGCCAGCGGCCGGCCGAGCTCACGCGCCCAGTCGTCGAGATCCTCGCGCGCGACCGCGTACACGGCCTGGTCGTCCCCGCCGTGATGGCGCAGGTCGCACACCGAGTCCCCGGCCAGACCGCTCGCGCCGACACCCTTGGGCCCGGGCGCCGCAACCCGCACCGGCCCGTCCACCGGTTGCTTGCCGATGCCGGTCACGCCCTCGGCCTGGTCCGTGTACGGGACGGCCCGCGGACGGCCCACGTTCAGAGACAGAAGCTTCATGTCAGCACGCTAAGCGATGCGGGTCAAAGCGGCGACGCAATATTCGCCGCCGTATCCAAGGCTCGCTTATGCTCGAAAGGTGATCGAGGCCCGTCATCTCCGCGTCCTGCGCGCCGTCGCCGCCACCGGCTCCTTCTCGGCGGCGGGACGCGAACTGGGCTGCACCCAGCCCGCCGTCAGTCAGCAGATGAAGGCGCTCGAATCGTCCGTCGGCACCCCGCTGCTGGTCCGGACAGGCCGCGAGATGCGCCTCACCCAGGCGGGTGAGGCCCTGGTCAAGCACGCGGCGAGCATCCTCGCCGGTCTCACCGCCGCGGAGGAGGAGGTCGCCGCGATCGCGGGCCTGCGTGCGGGCCGGGTCCGGCTCGTCTCCTTCCCGAGCGGCAGTTCCACCCTCGTCCCCACGGCCCTCGCCGCGCTGCGCGCCGCGCACCCCGGCACCCGGGTCTCCCTGGAGGAGGCGGAGCCGCCCGAGTCCGTCGAGAAGCTCCGGGACGGCGACTGCGACATCGCGCTCGCGTTCCGTTATGAGGGCGCGGCAGGTGTCGAGGAGTGGGACGACCTGGTCGTACGGCCCCTGCTGCGGGACCGGCTGGTCGGGCTGGTCCCCGAGGGGCACCGGCTGGCCCGGGCCGGGTCGGTCGCGATCGCCGAACTCGCCGGGGAGCCGTGGATCGCGGGCTGCCCGCGCTGCCGGGGACAACTGGTGGAGGTCTGCCGCGCCGCGGGCTTCGCGCCCCGGATCGACTTCGCCACCGACGACTACCCGGCCGTGGTCGGCCTGGTCGGTGCGGGTCTCGGCGTCGCGGTTCTGCCGGAGCTCGCCATCGAGTCCGTACGCCCCAAGGGTGCACGGACCGTGACCGTGGAGCCGCCGGTGCGACGGGAGATCGTCGCGCTCACGCTGCCGGACCTGGCCCAGGTGCCGGCGGTGGCGGCGACGCTGGACCAGCTGGCGAGGGCGGCGAGCCGGTAGCCCGGGTCGGGGCCGCGCAAGCGGGTCGGGGCCGCGAAGGGCCGCAAAAGTGCCGCAAAAGCAGGGGCGCGTGTGCGCGTGCCCGGCGGTGGAACTGATGTGTATCTGGCCGAGCTGGCGGATCTGGCGGATCCAGTGGATCTAGCGGGTCTTGCGGATCTGGTGGCTCTGGTCAGCTCTGCTGAATCTGGTGACTCTGACTGAAGAAACGTTCCTTCAGTTGTTCGAAGCGGAGTCGTTCCCGGTGGTCGACGCCGTCACCAACCGGTTGCGCGCTCGCCCCATGAGCTCTTCGCGCTCGTCCTCGGTCAGGCCGCCCCACACGCCGTACGGCTCGCGCACCGCCAGGGCGTGTGCCGCGCACTGGGCGCGCACCGGGCACCTCATGCAGACCTCTTTGGCCGAGTTCTCGCGGGCGCTCCGTGCCGCACCGCGCTCGCCCTCCGGGTGGAAGAAGAGCGAGCTGTCGACCCCGCGGCAGGCCGCGAGGAGCTGCCAGTCCCAGAGGTCCGCGTTCGGGCCGGGAAGGCGGGAGAAATCTGCCATTGCGTGTCCCCTTGTTGCCGTTCTGGGCTGCTCTGTGCCCACCGACCGTACATCTACGATCTAAGGAGATGAAAATATGACTCATTGCGAATCTAGCCGCAGACACCGGTAAATGGGAAGAAAACAGGCTGAATGGGGCATAGGTTGTGATGAAACGTTGAGGGTCCGTTGCACATGTCTGCACCGTGTTCGCCCCCTCACGTAGAGTGCCGAAGACGACTGGCTGCCCCGTAACTCTTTCGAGTGACCATCGTTGAGAGTGCGGTGGCGGTTGAAGGAACAAGCGCTCGGGCAGACGGCAGTTCCGTCGGCGAGTGTCGACCGCACAGGTGACGATTCGTACCAGCCTGGAGGCTCAAGGTGACGCGCATCAGCTGCGGAGGGCGGCCATGACATCCGTCCTCGTCTGCGACGACTCCCCGCTTGCCCGAGAGGCGCTCCGCCGCGCGGTGGCGACAGTGCCCGGCGTCGAGCGCGTGACGACGGCAGCCAACGGCGAGGAAGTCCTCCGCCGCTGGGGTGCCGACCGCTCGGACCTGATTCTGATGGACGTACGCATGCCCGGTCTGGGCGGCGTGGAGACCGTCCGGCGGCTGCTGTCCGCCGACCCCGGTGCGCGCATCATCATGCTCACCGTGGCCGAGGACCTGGACGGGGTGGCGCTCGCCGTCGCCGCCGGGGCCCGCGGCTATCTGCACAAGGACGCCTCCCGCGCCGAGCTGCGCGCGACCGTCACCCAGGCGCTCGCCGACCCCACCTGGCGGCTCGCCCCGCGCAGACTGCGGTCCGCCGAGATGGGTGCGGCGCCGACGCTCACAGCGCGTGAGATCCAGGTGCTGGAAGGCATGAGCCACGGCCGCTCCAACGCCGAGATCGGCCGTGAGCTGTTCCTCTCCGAGGACACCGTGAAGACCCACGCCCGGCGGCTCTTCAAGAAGCTCGGCGCCTCGGACCGCGCGCACGCCGTGGCGCTCGGTTTCCGGTGGGGTCTGGTTCGCTAGGTGAGCCGTCGCGGGGGTACGACGAACCCCGCCTACCGCATGGTGGGCGGGGCCGACAAGGGGGCTCTCCGGGCGTCCGCTGCGCGTTTCGCCGCGGATGCCGCATCCTTGAGGTGTGGAGTTCCTCGGGGACGAGTCGGTCGAGCGGAAGGGGAGGGCGCAGGAGATGAGTTCCGGCGCACCTGCTCATAACGCTTCGGTGCACAACTACGGACGCGGTGCCACGGACAGAACGACGCCGAGGCACCATGGACCGATGCGTGACGACGAGACGACGGTGATCGGTGCGCTCGTCCATCGCGCGGTCGACGGCGACGAGCAGGCCACGCACGACCTGCTCGCGCATGTACATCCCTTGGCGTTGCGCTACTGCCGCACCCGCCTTTCCCGACTTCCGGGTGACGCGCGGCATTTCGTCGAGGATCTGGCCCAGGAGGTCTGCGTAGCGGTGCTTCTCGCACTGCCGCGCTACAAGGACACCGGGCGCCCCTTCGAGGCGTTCGTCTTCGCCATCGCCGCGCACAAGGTCGCCGACCTGCAGCGCGCCGCGATGCGCCATCCCGGGTCGACGGCGGTTCCCTCGGACGAGATGCCCGAGCGCCCCGACGACTCGCTGGGCCCGGAAGAGCGCGCGCTGCTCAGCAGTGACGCCGAATGGGCCAAGAAACTCCTGGCCAACCTCCCCGAAAACCAGCGCGAGCTGCTCCTGCTCCGCATCGCGGTGGGCCTCACGGCCGAGGAGACGGGCCAGATGTTGGGAATGTCACCGGGCGCCGTACGGGTGGCCCAGCACCGCGCGCTGAGCCGGTTGCGCGCACTGGCGGAGCAGTAGGCGGGTCCCGGGGGCCTTCGGCCACCGGGACTTCCGGATACCGGGTTCTCCCGGGCGGCTGGTTCGCCCGCCGGTGTCTCCAAGGCGGCGGGTTCGCCTCGGGGGCCGGTGTCTCCAGGGCGTCTGGTTCGCCCCGGGGCCGGATTCTCCGAGGCGGAGGGCTCCCCCCCCCGGGAGGCCTGTTTCCCTTGGGTTTCCCTTGGGTGAGGGGTTCGCTCCGTTCCATTCCGCGCGTGTTCCGTGCGTGTTCCGCGCGTTCCTCCTGTCCTGCGCGTTCCTCCTGTCCCGCGCGTTCTTCTTGTTCCACCGGTTCCTCCTGCTCCCCCTGCTCCCCCTGCTCCGCCGCGAAGGCGAGCAGCCGCACGGCGGAGTCAGGCGGTGCCGAGCGAAGCTCGCTCGGGACGGCCTTCCCGTGCCGCAGGACGGCCTTCCCGAGCCCCAGGGGTGAGAACCGACACCATGAAGTCCCTCACTGGCGTCGAACCACCCCCCAGGGACCCGGCCCCGGCCAGTAAATGAACGGCCCAGCCACCCCGCCCGTACGAACCTACGAAGCCCGAGGGCAACCCGCACCATGGAATGAGAGAGCCTTGCTTCCCGTTAGCATGGACATCCGCACCGATCAAGGCCATTTGGGGAAGGTGTCATGACTGCCAACGTCGACGGAGTGCCCGCCAAATTCGCGACACTCGGGCTGACCTACGACGACGTGCTGCTGCTGCCGGGCGCCTCCGAGGTGCTGCCCAACGCGGTCGACACCTCGTCCCGTATCTCCCGCAACGTACGCGTGAACATCCCGCTGCTCTCCGCGGCGATGGACAAGGTGACCGAGTCGCGCATGGCGATCGCCATGGCCCGGCAGGGAGGCGTCGGCGTACTGCACCGCAACCTCTCCATCGAGGACCAGGTCAACCAGGTCGACCTGGTGAAGCGCTCCGAGTCCGGCATGGTCACCGACCCGATCACGGTGCACCCGGACGCGACGCTGAACGAGGCCGACGCGCTGTGTGCCAAGTTCCGCATCAGCGGCGTCCCCGTCACCGACGGCAGCGGCAAGCTGCTCGGCATCGTCACCAACCGCGACATGGCCTTCGAGACAGACCGGTCGCGTCAGGTCCGCGAGGTCATGACGCCGATGCCCCTGGTCACCGGCAAGGTCGGCATCTCCGGTGCCGACGCCATGGAGCTGCTGCGCCGCCACAAGATTGAGAAGCTTCCGCTGGTCGACGACGCGGGCGTCCTCAAGGGCCTCATCACGGTCAAGGACTTCGTGAAGGCCGAGAAGTACCCGAACGCCGCGAAGGACGCCGAGGGCCGTCTGCTGGTGGGTGCCGCCGTCGGCGCCAGCCCCGAGGCCCTGGAGCGCGCTCAGGCGCTGGCCGAGGCGGGGGTGGACTTCCTGATCGTCGACACCTCACACGGGCACAACAGCAACGCGCTCAACTGGATGGCGAAGATCAAGTCGAGCGTGCACGTCGACGTGATCGGCGGCAACGTCGCCACCCGTGACGGTGCCCAGGCCCTGATCGACGCCGGCGTCGACGGCGTCAAGGTGGGCGTGGGCCCCGGCTCGATCTGTACCACCCGTGTGGTCGCCGGCATCGGCGTCCCGCAGGTCACCGCCATCTACGAAGCGGCCCTCGCGGCCCGTGCCGCGGGTGTTCCGGTGATCGGCGACGGTGGTCTGCAGTACTCCGGCGACATCGGCAAGGCGCTGGCCGCCGGTGCCGACTCGGTGATGCTCGGCAGCCTCCTGGCGGGCTGTGAGGAGTCGCCCGGCGAGCTGCTCTTCATCAACGGCAAGCAGTTCAAGTCGTACCGCGGCATGGGCTCCCTCGGCGCCATGCAGTCCCGGGGCCAGGGCAGGTCGTACTCGAAGGACCGCTACTTCCAGGCGGACGTGGCCTCCGACGACAAGCTCGTGCCCGAGGGCATCGAGGGCCAGGTGCCCTACCGCGGCCCGCTGGCCAACGTGCTGCACCAGCTCGTCGGCGGTCTGCGCCAGACCATGGGGTACGTGGGCGCCGCCACCATCGACGAGATGGAGTCCAAGGGCCGTTTCGTCCGGATCACCTCGGCGGGCCTCAAGGAGAGCCACCCGCACGACATCCAGATGACGGTCGAGGCGCCGAACTACAGCCGTAACGACTAGTCGTACAACTACTTGAGGGCGGTCCCGGAGGTTCCGGGGCCGCCCTTGTCGTAGGCGTCGGGGATACTGGGAGGCGCAGAAGCGAAGAGGGAAAGGCCACACACGTGACTGAGATCGAGATCGGGCGCGGCAAGCGCGGCCGCCGGGCGTACGCCTTCGACGACATCGCCGTCGTCCCGAGCCGCCGTACGCGAGACCCGAAGGAGGTCTCGATCGCCTGGCAGATCGATGCCTACCGCTTCGAGCTGCCGTTCCTGGCCGCCCCGATGGACTCGGTCGTCTCCCCGGCCACCGCGATCCGCATCGGCGAGCTGGGCGGCCTGGGCGTACTGAACCTCGAAGGCCTGTGGACGCGGTACGAGGACCCGCAGCCGCTGCTCGACGAGATCGCCGAGCTGGACGCGGACACCGCGACCCGCCGCCTCCAGGAGATCTACGCCGCTCCCATCAAGGAGGAGCTGATCGGGCAGCGCATCAAGGAGGTGCGCGACTCGGGCGTGGTCACCGCGGCCGCCCTGTCGCCGCAGCGCACGGCCCAGTTCTCCAAGGCCGTCGTGGACGCGGGCGTGGACATCTTCGTCATCCGCGGTACGACGGTGTCGGCGGAGCACGTCTCCGGTGCCGCCGAACCGCTGAACCTGAAGCAGTTCATCTACGAGCTCGACGTCCCGGTGATCGTCGGCGGCTGCGCCACGTACACCGCGGCCCTGCACCTGATGCGCACGGGCGCGGCCGGTGTCCTGGTCGGCTTCGGCGGCGGCGCCGCGCACACCACACGCAACGTGCTGGGCATCCAGGTCCCGATGGCCACGGCGGTGGCGGACGTCGCCGCCGCTCGCCGCGACTACATGGACGAGTCCGGCGGTCGGTATGTGCACGTCATCGCGGACGGCGGCGTCGGCTGGTCCGGCGACCTCCCCAAGGCCATCGCCTGCGGCGCCGACTCGGTGATGATGGGCTCCCCGCTGGCCCGCGCCACGGACGCACCCGGCAAGGGCCACCACTGGGGCATGGAGGCGGTCAACGAGGAGCTGCCGCGCGGCAAGAAGGTCGACCTCGGCACCGTCGGCACCATCGAGGAGATCCTGACCGGCCCCTCGCACATCCCCGACGGCTCCATGAACATCTTCGGCGCCCTGCGCCGCGCCATGGCCACCACCGGCTACAGCGAGCTCAAGGAGTTCCAGCGCGTCGAGGTGACGGTCGCGGACTCCCAGCACAAGCGGTGACACCGCGCTCGGCTTAGACCGACGAAGGGGCCCGGTCACTCCACGTGTGTGGGTGACCGGGCCCCTTCGCGTGTCCAAGTGGCCCTGGTGGGGCGCGTTTTACGGCGGGGGCGCATGGTTGCGTTCGGGGCGAATGCGCGGCTGACCGCCGTATCGAGGCGATAGTGTCCGTGTCCGGCGCCCCAGTTGTTGGGGGCGCCCCCTTCCAAGGAAAAGGTTCCGGACCCCGGGCGTCGGGGCCCGGCCCGAGTTCCAACGTGCCGCCCACCGGGCCTCTGGGTGGCGTCGTGGAAGGGGGCGCCTATGGGCCGCCACCGCAAGCCCACCCACTGGGACCGGATCCGTCTGCGGATGGTGAAGTGTCGGAGGAGGTGGATCTTGCGGATTTTCGGATGGTGAGCGGCCACCCCTACAACCATTAGGGGTGGACACTCCGTGAACCATCCTGGAGCCTGCCGCAGTGTCCGCTGCGGTGGGCTCCACCTTTTTTGTACGGTACCGGATCCGCCGTCGGGCGGTGTGGTACCGGAGGAGGTGGATCTTGCGGATTTTCGGTTGGTGAGCGGCCACCCCCACACCAACTAGGGGTGGACACTCCGTGAACCATCCAGGAGCCTGCCGCAGTGCCCTCTGCGGTGGGCTCCACCTGTCCCCACGCTAGCGGTGCGGCCGCCCCGTACGCCACCAGCCCCAGGGGCACAGCCACCCGCACGCGCCCCCTTCACAACCTGTGCGCCGCCCCCGTAGGCGTAGCCCCCCGGGTGTCCAGGAGGAGCTGGGCCTTCACGGAGAGCCCCTGGAGGTCGTACGTGCGGTGCTGCTGGAGCAGGATCGTGAGGTCGGCGTCGGCGGCGGCCTCGTAGAGGGAGTCGGCGCGTGGGACGGGGCGGCCGAGGACGTTCCAGGCCGGGACGTGCGGGTCGTGGTAGCTGACGGTCGCGCCGAGCTCCATCAGACGCAGGGCGATCTCGTGGGCGGGCGTGCCCTGTTGGTCGGCGAGGTCGGGCTTGTAGGTGACGCCGAGGAGGAGCACGCGCGCGGCGCGGGCCGATTTCCCGTGCTCGTTGAGGAGCGTGGCGGCGCGCTGGATGACGTACCGCGGCATGTGGCTGTTGACCTGCTGGGCCAGTTCGACCATCCGGAGGGTGCGGCCCGAGTGGCCCGCCAGGTCGTGGGCGATTCCATGGCCGCCGACGCCCGGCCCCGGCCGGAACGCCTGGAATCCGAACGGCTTGGTCTCGGCGCAGCGGATGACGTCCCACAGGTCGACGCCGAGGTCGTGGCAGAGCACGGCCATCTCGTTGACCAGGGCGATGTTGACGTGCCGGTAGTTGGTCTCCAGGAGTTGCACGGTCTCCGCCTCGCGGGGGCCACGCGCGCGTACGACCTTGTCGGTGAGGCGCCCGTAGAAGGCGGCGGCCGATTCGGTGCAGGCGGGGGTGAGGCCGCCGATGACCTTGGGGGTGTTGGCGGGGGTGAAGTCGCGGTTGCCGGGGTCGACGCGGCTGGGCGAGTACGCGAGGTGGAAGTCGCGTCCCGCGCGGAGCCCGGAACCCTCTTCGAGGAGCGGTCGCAGGAAGTCCTCGGTGGTGCCGGGGTGCACCGGTGACTCCAGGATCACGGTGGTGTGCGGGCGCAGCCGCTCGGCGAGGGTGCGGGCGGCCGCGGCCACCTGGCCCAGGTCGGGTCTGCCGTCCAGGCCTTTTGGGGTCGGGGCGCAGATGACGGCGGTGCGGACGCGGCCGAGCTCGGCGGGGTTGGTGGTCGGCCGGAAGCCCCCCGAGAGCATCCGGCGCAGTTCGGCGGGGGTGAGCGAGCCGCCTTCCGGCCCGGTTTTGTAGCCGAGGGTGGGGATGCCGGCGGCGACGGCGGCCTGGGCCAGGGGCAGGCCGAGATGTCCGAGTCCGATGACGGCGAGATCTGCGGGCATGGCGTGGGCCGTCCTTCCCAATAACCGAAGCGGGACAGGTGCGCAAGCCCTGTGGACAGAACGGGCGAGCGCAATGTCAGACTAGGAGTAAATATGACCGATATGCGGGATTGGGTGGGCGAGTTTCCGGGAGTGTTGTCCACAGGCTGAGGGCGCGTGGTGGCCGATGACGGGCATCGCGGTCAGACTTTGGGGCAGGGGGACGTGAGCCGGGCGTCGCCGGACGGGTGCGGCCAGCGCGACAGACAGCGGGAGGCAGCGGTGAGGACAGCGACACTGGGGCCGGCGGAACGCGCCGAGTCCCTGGCGGGAATGGCCGAGCGCGAGCTGGATGTGCTGGTGGTGGGCGCGGGCGTGGTCGGCGCGGGCACCGCGCTCGACGCCGCGACGCGCGGCCTGACCACGGGCCTGGTCGAGGCACGTGACTGGGCGTCGGGTACCTCCAGCAGGTCCAGCAAGCTGATCCACGGTGGCCTGCGCTATCTCGAGATGCTCGACTTCGCTCTCGTGCGCGAGGCCCTGAAGGAGCGCGGACTCCTCCTCGGACGGCTCGCACCGCACCTGGTGAAGCCGGTGCCGTTCCTCTATCCGCTCCAGCACAAGGGCTGGGAGCGGCTGTACGCGGGATCGGGCGTCGCGCTCTACGACGCCATGTCGCTTTCGAGCGGCCATGGACGCGGACTGCCCACACACCGTCATCTGACCCGCGGCCACGCCCTGCGCGTCGCCCCGGCCTTGAAGAAGGAAGCGCTGGTCGGAGCGCTGCAGTACTACGACGCGCAGATGGACG
Source organism: Streptomyces sp. NBC_01384 (assembly GCF_045040035.1). Taxonomy (NCBI): domain Bacteria; kingdom Bacillati; phylum Actinomycetota; class Actinomycetes; order Kitasatosporales; family Streptomycetaceae; genus Streptomyces; species Streptomyces sp. NBC_01384. Next base: position 3,848,974 of record NZ_CP109559.1, on the reverse strand, counting down.
ACGCCCGCTATGTGGCCACCTTGGTGCGCACGGCGGCTGCGTACGGCGCGAAGGTCGCCAACCGCGCCCGCGTGACCGGCTTCCTGCGCGAGGGCGAGCGCGTGGTCGGCGCCAGGGTGCAGGACGTCGAGGGCGGCGGGGAGTACGAGATCCGCGCCAAGCAGATCGTCAACGCCACGGGCGTGTGGACCGACGACACCCAGGCCATGGTGGGGGAGAGAGGCCAGTTCCACGTACGGGCTTCCAAGGGCATCCACCTGGTCGTGCCGAAGGACCGGATCAACTCCTCGACCGGTCTGATCCTGCGCACCGAGAAGTCCGTCCTCTTCGTGATCCCCTGGGGACGGCACTGGATCATCGGCACCACGGACACCGACTGGGACCTCGACAAGGCTCACCCCGCGGCCTCCAGCGCGGACATCGACTATCTGCTGGAGCATGTGAACTCGGTGCTCTCGGTGCCCCTGACCCGCGACGACGTCCAGGGCGTGTACGCGGGGCTGCGGCCGTTGCTCGCCGGCGAGTCGGAAGCCACCAGCAAGCTGTCGCGCGAGCACACCGTGGCCCACCCGGTGCCGGGACTGGTGGTCGTGGCGGGCGGCAAGTACACGACGTACCGGGTGATGGCCAAGGACGCGGTCGACGAGGCGGTGCACGGCCTCGACCAGCGGGTCGCCGAGAGCGTCACCGAGGACACCCCGCTGCTCGGCGCCGAGGGATACCGGGCGCTGTGGAACGCGCGGGCGCGGACCGCCCAGCGCACCGGGCTCCATGTGGTGCGCGTGGAGCACCTGTTGAACCGTTTCGGAGCGCTCGCCGAGGAAGTCCTCGACCTCATAGCCGCCGACCCCGCGCTGGGCGAACCCCTTCCGGCCGCCGAGGACTATCTGAAGGCCGAGATCGTCTACGCCGCCTCGCACGAGGGCGCCCGGCACCTGGACGACGTGCTCACCCGGCGCACCCGCATCTCCATCGAGACCTTCGACCGCGGTACGCGCAGTGCCCGCGAGGCCGCCGAACTGATGGCGCCGGTCCTCGGCTGGGACAAGGACCAGATCGAGCGCGAGGTGGAGCACTACGAGAAGCGGGTCGAGGCCGAGCGGGAGTCCCAGCGCCAGCCGGACGACCTGACGGCGGACGCGGCGCGGCTGGGGGCGCCGGACATCGTGCCGCTCTGATCGGACTCCCTCTTTGACGGCCTCACCGGCCTGCCCCGGGAGTTCCGAGGACAGGCCGGGAACCGGGAGTTCCGAGGACAGGCCGGGAACCGGGAGTTCCCGGGACCTCCGGGGAATGTCACTCGAACGAGTGTCGGGAGCTGGGATCTTTGCTCGAAACCCGTCCGTTCTACTGGGTGCGGGGGCAGAACTCGGCGGAGAGCAGGGCGGGTTCGAGGTCCGGGTCTGCGATCCCGTCCGTGTTCACCCGGAAGGTGAGGACACGACGGCCGTCGACGGTGGCTGCGGTGCGCACGTAGCTGCCGGATATGCGGCCGTTGTGCCCCCACACCGTGGTGCCGCACGGCAGCTTCACGGGGTAGAGGCCCATGCCGTACAAGCCGTGTGCGGTACGGGTGTTGAGCATCTCGCGCAGTTGGCGGGACGGGAGCAGGTCGCCGGCGAGCAGGGCCGCGTAGAAGCGGTTCAGATCGGCGAGCGTGGTGACCAGCTCACCCGCCGCACCGGCCACGCGCGGGTCGAGGTCGGTGACGTCGGAGCCGTCGGCGGCGTACGCGCGGCCGTGCGGGGAGGGCAGCGAAGTGCGGGCGCCGGGGAAGGAGGTGTCCGTCAGACGGAGGGGGTTGATGATGCGCCGCTCGGCCTCGGTGGCGTACGAGTGGCCGGTGGCCTGGCGGATGACCAGGCCGAGCAGGACGTAGTTGGTGTTCGAGTAGGCGAATTGGCCGCGGGCGGCCGGAGGATGGGTGAGCGCGATGCGTACGGCCTGGCGCGGGGTGAGGGGGACGGCGCCCCTGGTGTCCGCGGTGAAGTCGAACAGACCGCTGGTGTGGGTGAGCAGGGAGCGCAGGGTCAGCCGTCGCCCGTCGTTGCCCGCCCCGCGCACCAGACCCGGAAGATGAGCGTCCACGGAATCGGACAGGGACAGCCGGTGCTCGGCGGCCAGTTGCAGCACCACGGTGGCGATGAACGTCTTGGTGATGCTGCCCGCGCGGAAGTGGTCGGCACGGGCGATTCCCTCGCCGGCACGGACGAAGCGCGCGCCGGAAGCGCCCGCGTCCGCAGGGCCCGAAACGCTTGAAGCGCCCGAAGTGTCACTGGCCAGCAGGGCCGCGGCGGGGGCTTTGCCGCGGGTGACGAGGAGGGGGAGAAGGCGGAGGAGCGCGCGGGCGGCATCCGTTGCCGGGGCGGCGGGTGTGTGCGAGCCCGCCGGGGTACCGGATGAGTCCTCTGGGGCACCGGATGGGCTCGCTGGGGCGCCGGACATGAGGGAGGTGAGGGAGTGACGGGCAGCCGAGGACATGGGGGAGTGGGAAGGGGAACCGGCTGGGATCAAGCCCGGCAGACCGGTCGGGGTCAGGGCAAGCAGTGTCAGGGACAGGGGTATGACCAAGAGTGTCCGAGGTGTCCGGCGCGGCGGCATCGGCGGTCCTTCCTTGTCGCGGCTCATCATGGGCGACGAACCTGTGCGGGCGACAGGCGGTCCGCAGGTGAGGGGCGTGCCGGTCGCCGGGGGTTGTCGCCCGAAGGGCCCCCTGGGCGCTGAGCGCTTGTCGGGTGAGGGACAATGGAGGCTCTGTCAGGGTGGGTTGCATGAGGGGACGCATGTCGGAGGCGGAGCGGGCGGGAGCATCCCGTCAGGACAAGAGCGAACGTCTCCTCGCCGGGCGCTACCGGCTGGGAGATGTTCTCGGCCGCGGCGGCATGGGCACGGTGTGGCGGGCCCAGGACGAAACGCTGGGGCGTACGGTTGCCGTCAAGGAGCTGCGGTTCCCGTCGAGCATCGACGAGGACGAGAAGCGGCGGCTGATCACGCGCACCCTGCGTGAGGCCAAGGCGATCGCGCGGATCCGCAACAACGGCGCGGTGACGGTCTTCGACGTGGTCGACGAGGACAACCGGCCGTGGATCGTGATGGAGCTCGTCGAGGGCAAGTCGCTCGCCGAGGTCATCCGCGAGGACGGCCTGCTCACGCCGAAGCGCGCCGCCGAGGTGGGGCTCGCGATACTCGACGTGCTGCGTTCGGCGCACCGCGAGGGCATCCTGCACCGTGACGTGAAGCCGTCGAACGTGCTGATCTCCGACGACGGCCGCGTCGTGCTGACCGACTTCGGCATCGCACAGGTCGAGGGCGACCCGTCCATCACCTCGACCGGCATGCTCGTCGGCGCGCCTTCGTACATCTCGCCGGAGCGGGCGCGCGGTCACAAGCCCGGCCCCGCGGCCGACCTGTGGTCGCTGGGCGGTCTGTTGTACGCGTCGGTCGAGGGCGTGCCGCCGTACGACAAGGGTTCCGCGATCGCGACGCTCACCGCGGTGATGACCGAGCCGGTGGAGCAGCCGAAGAACGCGGGTCCCCTGGAGAACGTGATCTACGGGCTGCTCGTCAAGGACCCCGCGCAGCGCCTCGACAACGAGCGCGCGCGGGCGATGCTCAGCGAGGTGATCCACGCCCCCGAGCCCAAGGAGACCGTGCCGGAGCCGGCGGACGCGACGAAGGTCGTGGCGCTGCCGCCGGTGCCGGACGAGGGACCGGGCAAGGGGAGTTCGGGCGGCACGAGCGGCTCGGGCGGCTCCGGAGCCAAGCGGGGCGAGGAGGCCGGGGAGCGGTTGCGCGGGGCGCTGCGTTCCGTGCGCAAGGCCGCCACGGCGGCCGGCGCGGCCACCGCGGCGGCAACGGCACGCGCGAAGTCAAGTGGTGCGAGCGGTGCGGGGAGTACGGCGGCATCCGGTTCGGTGGGGACGGAGGGGGCGGCTCCGAAGCCTCCTACGGCTCCGAAGGCTCCTACGGCTCCGAAGGCTCCTACGGCTCCGAAGGCTCCTGCGGTTTCTGCGGCTCCTGCGACTACGGCGAGCGTGGATGTGCCGAAGCCGGCCTCGGTGTCGGGGAAGCCCGGGGCTGCCACGCCGGGCCAGGGTGCCAAGGCGGCCGAGGCCTCCCGGAAGCCGGGCGCTCGCGACAGCGCGACGGTGGGCTTGAACTCCGGTTCTGTCGGCTCGAAAGAGTCCACGGGGTCGACGGGTTCCGCGGGTTCGACGGGTTCCGCGAGCTCGACGGGTTCGAGTGGTGCTGCCGGTACTACCGGTGCTGCCGGTGCGGCGCGGCAGGCCTCGGGGTGGCCCGTGGCGCCCGAGAGGCCGCCGCGGCCCGTGCCGCGGGCGGCGCTCACGGATGTGGTGCCGCGGCGGACGCTGGTGATCATCGCGGTGGTCGTGGCGCTCGCCGTCATCGGGACCGTGCTGGCCTTCATTTACGGGGGCGGTGACGACAGCGGGTCGAAGGGCAGCAAGAGCGGCGACACCAAGGCGGCCGCGTCCAGCGGGGTGACCGCGGGCAGCGGTGGCAAGGACGCGACCAGCGGCTCTCACACCGACAGTGGCGATAAGACGGACGGTGCCACCGGGTCGGCCGGGGACGGGAGTTCGGGCAGCACGCCGAGCACCGGTGCGTCGAGCGACGCCAGTGCGACGAACGGGACGAGCGGCGACGGCAAGGAGTCGGGCTCCACCGTCGTCTTGACGTACAAGGGCAGCCAGGGGTTCTCGATCGGGCTGCCCAAGGGGTGGAAGTACGTGTCGACGGAGGATGCGGGGGCCCGGTTCACCGGTCCCGACGGGCAGAAGCTCCTCGTCGGCTGGACGACCACGCCCAAGAGCGACCCCGTTGCGGACTGGAAGAACCAGGAGGGGTACATGACGCGCTCGCAGTACAAGCGGGTGCGCATAGAGAAGGTGGACTACCGCAACTGGAACACGGCCGACTGGGAGTTCACCTATCAGGAGGGCGGCACGAAGTACCGGACGATCGACCGCGGCTTCGTCGTCAACTCGCACATGGGGTACGGGCTGATGTACACGGCGAAGGCCTCCGACTGGGACAGCCAGCTGCGCAAGGACACCTGGCAGACGTTGACGGCGACGTTTGAGCCGAAGTCGTAGGGCTCACTATCACGTAGTGAGGTTCGAGAGGTTCGAGACGGTTCGCCCGGGGTGTCTGTTGTAGGGGTCGGTCACGGGGCGGTGACATCTCGCATCCCCGCTTTGTGGGTTGCCTCCGGCACGTATCGTGAGTGGTTGCGGACCGTACGAAGCCGTAACGGGACGCGAGGCGAACGGAATTGACCACCGGGCGGCCGGGGGAGGCATCGTGGACGACTATGCGGGACGGGTACTTGCCGACCGCTACCGCCTGCCGCGGCCGCCGTCCGACGAGTACGAACTCGCCGAGACGCGGGCCTTCGACACCTACAGCGGACAGGAAGTCCTGGTCCGGCAGGTGCCGTTGCCGGAGGTCGTCGAGGCGGAGGTGCTCGACGCGGACGGGTTGCCCGAGGGCTTCGTCGCGCGGGACGGAGGGGTGCGGCGCGCCTCCGCGCGGACCACGCGCCGGCCCACCGAACCCGCTGTGCGACGGGCGATCGAGGCCGCGCAGGCCGCCGCCCAGATTCCCGACCATCCCCGGCTGGACCAGGTCTTCGACGTGTTCGCCGAGGGCGGGTCGCTGTGGATAGTGAGTGAGTTGGTGCCCGCGCGGCCGCTGGCCGCGCTGCTCGCCGAGAAGCCGCTGAGTCCCTACCGGGCGGCCGAGGTCGCCGCCGATGTCGTCACCGCGCTGCGGGTGCTGCACGCGCACGGCTGGGTGCACCGCAACATCACCGCGCGCACGGTGCTCGTCTGCGACGACGGCCGTGTGATGCTGACCGGCCTGGCGGCCGGGGCCGCGGAGGAGGCGCTGTGCGGGTACGACCCGGTGCCGGTACGGGACTTCGAGGATTCCGGGGATTCCGGGGGTGACGGAGGCGCGGGCGCTGGTGTTTCCCCGCGTGGTGCGGGTGGTGCGGGTGGTGCGGGTGGTGCCGGGCCCGGTGGCGCGCGCCGTATGCCCGGGGCCGTGACCGGAGGCCTGCCCGGTGGGGTGAGCGGAGGTCTGCCCGGCGCGGGGGCCGGCGGAGCGACCGGCGGGGGCCCTGGCGGCTCGTTCGGCGCGGTGGTCGCCGGTGCGCAGGGGGCCGACGCCGAAGCCGCACGGCGGGCCGCGATCGAGGCGCGGGCCGAGAACGGTACTCCGGTGGGAGAGCCGCCCGCCGGAGGCGGAGCGGCCCTGGCACGCAGGGCACTGGAGACCGGGGGCGATGCGCGCGCGGCGCGGGCCGGGGCCATCGCCGCGTACCGTGCCGGAGCACGCGCCGCCGCCCGGGTGCACGAACAGCAGCGGGGCGGCCCGGCAGCCCTGCCCGCGCCCCGCCCTGTCCCGCAGCCCGACCCCTCCACTGCCTCCGCGCCGCCGGTCCAGGGCTCCGGGCAAGGGGTGGAGCAGCGGCCCGAGAACCCGCCACCCGGCCAGATCGCCGACCCGTACGGCGTCGGTGTGGGGCGCGCGGGCGCCTGGCACGGCGCCCAGCCCCGCCCCAGCGCCGGTACTGGCACTGATACCGGCACTGATACTGGTACCACCGGCAACGGTGGCAACGGCGGTCAGGGGCGTACGGCGCTCCCCGGCCCCGGCCCCGCAGCCGGAAACGGCATGAGCAGCGGCAGCGGCACCCCGATACCCCCGGGGCCCCAGGGCAACGGCACGCCCTCCCTCGTCCCCGCACCCGGGCAGCAGCCCACCCCCGCGACCTCCAACGGCCGTTGGGACGAGCTGGTCGCCGGTGCGCCGCCGCGCCGGGGTCCCGCCACCGCGCTCGCCGCGGAGCGGGCCCGGCAGACACGGATGGCCGTCGTCGGACCGGTGACGGAGCGATGGGCGCCGGAGCAGGCCGGGCCGGTGCACGAGAACTGGCAGTTGGCGGCGCCGATCGGGCCCGCGACCGATCTGTGGGCGCTGGGCGCGCTGCTCTTCCGGGCCGTGCAGGGGCACGCGCCCTACCCGGAGGAGAACACCGCCGAGCTGGTGCAGCTGGTGTGCGCGGAGCCGCCCGCGTTCGCCGAGGAGTGCGGGCCGCTGCGGCCCGTGGTGGAGTCGCTGCTGCGTCAGGACCCCATCGAGCGGATCGACTTCGAGGAACTGAGCGGCTGGCTGCGCTCGCTCGTGCGGTCCGCGCCCGAGCCCGAGGCGGGCACGCATGTCGTAGCGGCGCCCCCGGTCGACCCCAGCAGGCTGCCGATCGTACGGCGGCGGGGTGAGCTCGTCCGCAGGCGCCGCGCCGGACTGTCCGCGACCAGCCCGCACGCCCGCCACAAGCGCGCCAAGAACGACCGGCACGACCGGCACGACCGGCATGATCGGCGCGACCGACGTGATCGGCAGGCGAGGCCGGCCAGGGCGACGGGCTCGGCCCAGCCCCGAAAGCTGGGCCGGAACCTGGTCCTGCTGGTCCTGCTCCTGCTGGTCGCGGGAGTCGCGTACGCGATGGTCTTCCTGCCGAAGAAGACCGACCCGAACAGCGATGCGAACGGTCAGCGGACCGGCTCCGCGGGCCAGGTGAGCCCGGCACCCGGGAACTCCTCGGGCACGGGCGCCGATGGCAGTGCCAGCAGCCGGCCGCGCCCCGACCAGACCTCTCCCGGCACGGACACGAGTCCTTCGGGCGACTCCAGTTCGACGACCACGCAGTCCAACGACCCCACAGTCGCTCAGGGCTTCACGCTCCGCAAGGACTCCGAGGGCTTCCAGGTCGCCGTGGCCACCGGATGGAATCGCACGCCCAAGAACGGGCGCGGCCAGGTCGTCTACTCCCAGGGCGACTTCGAGCTCATCGTCGTCCCCGGACGGGACAGCACCGCGACGTACGGCAGTGATCCGCTGACGTACCAGCGGGAGCGGGAGAGCGAGCTGCAGCCGTTCCGCGACTCGACATGGGCCACCTCCAGCGGGATGCGGCGGATCGACGTGGGCGGACGGACCATGGCCGAGGGACAGTTCACCTGGCAGGACTCCGCGGGGCAGTCGCTGTATGTCCGCAATCTCGCGATCATCGTCGGCGGGCGCTACCACGTGGTGCAGGTACGCGGCCCGGAGGCCGAACGGGACGAGGTCACGCGGCTGTACGAGCAGGCGTCGGCGACGTATCAAGTCACCGGCTGAGCCACTTCCGTACTCATGTGGCGCTGAACGCCGGATGGTTCCCTCCCGTACTCGGAAGGGAGAACCGTCACAGTGCGGTCTCCGTACGACCCCGCTGGTTCCCTGCACGGGGACCGCTCTTTAGTCTGACCCTGTCAATACCATTGCGGGGAAACGTGAATCAAATGCAGGGCTTGCTCCTCGCGGGCCGCTACCGGCTTGTCGAATCCATCGGAAGCGGTGGCATGGGCCGGGTGTGGCGCGCGCACGACGAGGTGCTGCACCGCGCGGTCGCGATCAAGGAGCTGACGGCAGCGCTGTACGTGACGGAGAGCGACCGGGCCGTGCTGCTGGCGCGCACCCACGCCGAAGCGCGGGCCGCCGCCCGGATCAACCACTCGGCCGTCGTCACCGTGCACGACGTCCTGGATCACGACAACCGGCCCTGGATCGTCATGGAGCTGGTCGAGGGCAACTCGCTGGCCGACGAGGTCAAGGAGCAGGGGCGCGTCGAACCGGCCGAGGCGGCGCGGATCGGGCTGTGGGTGCTGCGCGCCCTGCGCGCCGCGCACTCCGCCGGCGTACTGCACCGTGACGTGAAGCCCGGGAACGTCCTTCTGTCCTCCGACCGACGGGTACTGCTCACCGACTTCGGGATCGCGCAGGTCGAGGGCGACACGACCATCACGCGCACCGGTGAGATCGTCGGTTCGGTCGACTATCTGGCGCCCGAGCGGGTGCGCGGCCACGATCCCGGTCCGTCCGCCGACCTGTGGGCGCTCGGCGCGACGCTGTACACGGCGGTGGAGGGGCGGTCGCCGTTCCGGCGCACCTCGCCGCTGACCACCATGCAGGCCGTGGTCGACGAGGAGCCCGCGCCGCCGCGCTACGCCGGTGCGCTCGGGCCCGTCATCACCGCGCTGCTGAACAAGGATCCCGCGGTGCGGCCCGGAGCGGAGGAGGCCGAGCAGATGCTGGCCGAGGCCGCCGAGGGGCGTCGGCCGAGCGCGGCGCAGGCGTATGTGCCGACGCAACACGTGGATACGAGCACCGTGGGGATAGGTGAACAGGGGGCGGCGTCCTACGGGATGGCGGCGCATGGGACGGCCGCATATGGGACGGCGTCGCACGGGACGGCGTCGCATGGTTCTGTGGCGCATGGTTCGGTGGCGCATGGGGTGACGCCGACGGTTCATGCGCCTGTGCCCGGGTCCATGAGCGAGGCCCCCGCTACCCCCAGGAAACGGCGTCGCGGTCGCATGATCGCCCTCGTCGTCGTCCTCGCCGCACTGATCGGCGGTGGTGGGGCCGTGGCCATGAACTACGTGAAGGGCTCGGGGACGGACCGCGCGGAGAGCGGCGCCTCGACCAGCACTAAGAAGCCCGGCAGCACGCCGACCGGTGGTACGCCGACGGGCAGCACGCCGACCGGTACCGGGGAGACCGAGCAGCCGGGCGGTGCCGTGCCCGACGGCTGGGTGCACAAGGACGACGTCGAGGGTTTCAGCCTCTCCCTGCCCAGCGACAGCTGGAAGCGCCAGGCCAACGGCAACCAGGTCGACTACACGCCCGACGGCGGCAAGCACTTCGTCCGTATCGCCATCGACGACTCGCCGGACTTCCCCACGCCGTACGCACACCAGCAGGACCTGGAACAGCAGTTGACCAAGCTGGTCGACTACAACCAGGTGCTTCTGCAGGCCAACACGTTCCGCGACTGTCCGGGCTCCCTGTGGGACTTCACCTGGACCGCGCTGCCGAAGCAGACGCCGTTCCCGGGCAAGCGCCGGGCGATCGAGCAGACGTATCGCAGCCGGGAGGGTGTCGAGTACGCGATCTACATGTCCGCGCCGGCGGCGGACTGGGCCACAGCGCGCCAGCAGTTCGACGTGATACTGCGCGGCTGGCTCCCCAAGACCTGACGGGTCCGGACTGGTCCGGAGTGGTCTGACGAGGCCGGATAACAGCCATCGCGGGAGCGGGAGCCCGGAGCGTATCCGTCCGGTGGGGCATGATGGGGCGCATGGGGACCGAGGGGGAGAACGTCCGTGTGATCGCGGGCCGCTACCGGCTGGAGGCCAGGATCGGGCGGGGCGGCATGGGCGTCGTCTGGCGCGCCACCGACCAACTGCTCGGCCGTCAGGTGGCGGTGAAGGAGCTCGCCCTCGACGACTCGCTCTCCGGCGAGGAGGCCCGGACGCAGCGCGACCGGACCCTGCGCGAGGCCCGCGCGGTCGCCCAGTTGCACCACCCGCACATCATCGTCGTGCACGATGTCGTCGAGGAGGACGAACGGCCGTACATCGTCATGGAGTTGATCGACGGCGGTTCGCTCGCCGAGCGGATCTCCGCCGACGGTCCGGTCGACGCGCGCGAGGCCGCCCGGATCGGCATCGCCCTCCTCGGCGCGCTGCGCCGCGCGCACGACGCGGGAGTCCTGCACCGTGACCTGAAGCCCGCGAACGTCCTGATGGAGGCGGGCACCGACCGCGTCGTGCTCACCGACTTCGGCATCGCCCAGGTCGCGGGCGCCACGACGCTCACCGAGAGCGGATCCTTCGTCGGCTCGCCCGAGTACACCGCGCCCGAGCGGATGTCCGGGGCCAGGACCGGCCCCGAGTCCGACCTGTGGTCGCTGGGCGCGCTGTTGTGCACGGTGTTGAGCGGTGAATCACCGTTCCGCCGGGACTCGTTGGGCGGCATCCTGCACGCCGTCGTCATGGACGAGATCCGCCCACCCGCCCAGGCGGCACCGCTGCTGCCCGTCGTACGGGGGCTGCTGGAGCGCGATCCGGAGCGGCGGCTCGACGCGGTGGAGGCGGAACGGCTGCTCAGTGCGTTCCGGGAGACGGGCCGAACGCCGCGGGCCGCGTCGGCCGGGTACACGCCGACGCAACGTGACGTACCGAAACGGAAGCCACCGGTCCAGTCGGCTTCGCACCCCTCTCCCGCACCGGTTCCTCCCCCTGCCGCCGCGCCCGACCGTGCGCCGAAGCGCTCGGCACGAGGCATGCTGGTCGTCGCGGCGCTCGTCGCCGCCGTGGCCGGGGCGGGCGTGTCGGCGGCGCTGCTGGTGAACGGCGACGGGGACGGCGGTGGGGGCGGTCGGTCGACTCCGTCCGCCCATTCGGCGCCGGGGACGTCCGTGAGCGCGTCGCATTCCCCGAGCGTGCCGGGCGTTTCGGGAGCGTCGGGGTCGTCGGCGTCGCCGAGTCCCGCACCCACGGTCACCGTCACCCGGCAGCAGACGCCGACCCCCTCCTCCCGTACGGCGCCTTCGGGGTACCAGATGGTGCACGATCCGAACGGGTTCTCGCTCGCGGTGCCCGACGGCTTCACGCGCGACCCGCAGGGCGAGCGGATCTTCTACATGTCGACGGGCCAGATCTTCCGGCTCGGCATCAAGGTGGCCGACCCCGAGACAGGAGGTCCGCTCGCGGTGATGCGGCGCGCCGACGCCGACGGGCCGTCCACGAACCCGGGCTACCACGACGGCACCGTCACCTCGACCACCCACGACGGACAGTCGGCCGCGCTCTGGGAGTTCACCTGGAACGGCTTCACCAAGGCGGAGGGCGCGCGGCACACGTACGACCTCTGCTGGGAGCAGGGCGGCCGGATGTACGACGTGTGGGTGTCGGCGCCGGTCAGCAAGGTGACGGAGGCGAAGGAGTACTTCGACGTGGCGCTGGACACGTTCACGGCGACTGCGACCGGCTGACGACGCCGACGACGCCGGCGAGGCTCACGGCAGTTCGGCCGCGCGAACGGGCGCGGCCGAACTGCCGTGTCCATGAGGTGAAAGGACCAGGAGGCAGAGGTCGAGGGAACGCCAAGCGAGTGAAGCGGGAGCCAGCGTGGCGTCTGGCTCCGTTGGTCACGGCTTCAGTTTGCCCGCGACCGCCTTGGCCAGCTTCGTCTTCGCCACCAGCAGCGCGAAGCGGTTCGCGGCACCGGGTGCGGGCTTCGCGTACCAGGGCAGGCCCCGGCGGCGCCACTTGGACGGTGCCAGATCCTTCGGGAGCCGGGGAAGGGGCACCGACCAGTCGGAGAGCCGCAGTTCGCCGCTCCAGGTGCCCTCGGAGAGGTCGGACACGGACACCCGGGCGGTGAAGGTGTCGCCGTGCGCGGTCCGGGTGACCGGGAAGGTGGCCGTCTCGCCGCTGTCGCTGCTCAGTGCCAGGATCAGCGGCCCGTCGGGGTATGCGCCGAGCGTCCACCGTCCGGTGATCTGCAGTTCGGTGGGGGTGCTGGCGTTCCAGCGGGCCGCCCCGATCTTCAGGTGCGACAGCACCTGGTGCTTCTTCTCGCCGAGGTCGATCGTGAAGTTGCCGTGCGGGTTGGTGGTGTACACCGTGAGGGGGCGGACGCCCCGCGCGGTGTCGATGACACGGGTGTCGGCCTTGCCGGACACGTCCTCGGCCCGCTTGCTGCCGATCCGCACCTCGCGCGACAGCCCCTGAGCGCCGACCGCCAGGGAGATGTCCCACAGCCCGTCACCGAGCGGCGCGCCGTCGGCGGCGGTGTCGATGTCGATGGAGGCCACGAATCCGGCCTTTTCGTAGGCGTAGTGGCCCTCGTCCTCGTCCGCGCCGAGGCCCGGGGTGGGGGTGTGCGTGACCGGGAGGCGGTATTCGGTCCCGTTGTCGCGCTCGCGCAGGACGAGTTCGGTGGTCACGTCCTTGGTCGCCACGCGGTGCAGATACGCGTGCCCGGCGAGGTGGAGCGTGGCGCCGCGCAGCTCGGCCAGGGAGACGTGGTGCCGGACGCCGACCTTGTCGGTGACGTCGTAGCAGATGTCGGGGACGGCGCGGGCGGGGTCGCGGAGGAAGGGGTAGCGGGCGTAGGCCCTGCCGTCCTCGATGAGGAGGGGGGTGGAGATTCCGCTCCTGCCCAGATCCTTCTCGAACTGGATCAGTTCGAGGATCTCGTCGAGCATCTGATGGCGTATGAGGTGCACCCGCAGCCGGGCCATGGCCGAGAGCTGGTCGTTCATCCCGTCGTGCCACACCCGGTCGATGATCTCGGCCATCCGGGCGAGGGTCTTCACCTGCTCGCTGCGGGCCTCGTGCACCAGGCAGCCCTTGAGGAGCACCTGCACCTCGACGGTCAGGTGACGGTGCGCCAGGTGGTCGCGGCCGATGCCGAACGGCACGTTCTCCAGCAGCAGGTCGACCATCGCGGAGAGGAACTGCAGCCGGGGCTCCGCGCCCACGGTGCGCGTGGTGACGTTGCCCCCGTCGTCCCGCAGGGTGCAGAACAGGCAGTCGTAGTCGGCGATCACGGAGACGCCCGACGCGTGCAGATAGGCCAGGGCCGTGAACGGCTGGTCCTCTCCGACGGGCAGGCCGGTCGCGAAACGCAGCTTGTGCCGCTCCAGCAGCTCGCGCCGGAACAGTTTCAGCGGGCTGAGGGTCCAGTACACACGGGAGTTGAAGACGTCGGTCTTCGGCTGATTGCGCTTGAACATGGAAGCAGGCATTCCGCGTCCGCCGACGCCCACCATTTTTCCGAGGACGATATCCGTGTTGTTCTTCTCCGCCATGGCGACCATGCGTTCCAGGGTCTCCGGGCCGACATAGTCGTCGGCGTCGAGAAAGAACACGTACTGCCCGCGCGCGAGTTCGAGCCCACGGTTTCGCGGGGAGCCGGGGCCGCCGGAGTTCTCCTGCCGCTCGACGTGTAGCAGGCCCGGGTACACGCTGGTCAGGCGTTCCAGCTCCGCCGAGGTCCCGTCGGTGGAGCCGTCGTCGACGATGATGACTTCCATCTGCTCTTGGCCGATGCTTTGCTCGGCGAGAGAGGAAACGCTGCGCGTCACGTAGGGCATCGCGTTGTAGGCAGCGATAATCACCGACACTGTGGGCACAGTCATCGTCACATTCTCCTGGGCAGGGCGGGGCACGCCTTGTTCTTTGACCGCATCGAAAACCGTGTGAGCGAGGTTCATTAGCGGGGGAGAAGGCGCCGACAGCGATGTGAACATACCGTGAGTTGCCAGTGCGTTCAACATGAATGATCCATGAAGCAGCAGCTCAGGCCGTGGTTAAGGTCACCATCACGATGGCCGATTTGCCCATCCTTGTCAGGAATACATTGTTCCGGTTCGTTGATGCCCGAGGGGTGCGGTCGCGAACTCCTGTATGCCGCTCGTAGCGACAAAGCACATGTAAAGCAGGGGTTGTCACTTTGTATAGCCCAGAAATCCAGTCCGCTTTTGCGACGGCGGGGCGTGGCTGCCCGAGCCCTGGCCGTGTGTGGGTGCTGTCGGTGGGTGTCCAGTGGGTGTCCCCGCGGCGGCCGGCGGGTGCCTGGTGGGAGCGCGGCCGGTACCTGGCGGACGTGATCGGTGACCAACTCGTGATCGCCGGGGCCACAACGCCCTGATCAGGTCATTCGTTGCCAGCGATCACTGGCGCCGTGTGTGTACTCCGTGAAAGCCGATTACCGACGGGTACCCAAAGCCCTCGCTCCGTCATACGCTGCGCGTCATGACGGACTCGCAGGCCTCGGAAAAGACCAGTACGGACAGGCCGGAAAAGACCGGTACGGACCAGCTGGAGAAGACCGGCACGGCCACCACTGGCACCAACCCCCTCGCCCCCGTCCCCGTGGGCGCCCGCACGGCCGCCGACGTGGTCACGCCCGAGCTGGTCGCACAGCTCACCAAGGGAGTGGTCGGTTCCGGACGGACCGCCAACCACACCCCGTTCACCGGCGAGAAGCTGGCCGACCTGCCCGAGTCCACCCCCGAGGACGTGAGAGCCGCCTTCGAGCGGGCTCGCGCCGCCCAGCAGGCCTGGGGCGCCACCCCCGTACGGCAGCGCGCCGCCGTGCTCCTGCGCTTCCACGACCTGGTGCTCGCTCGCCAGGCCGAGGTACTCGACCTCATCCAGCTGGAGACCGGCAAGGCCCGGCTGCACGCGCATGAAGAGGTCCAGGCCGTCGTCGTGGCCGCCCGCCACTACGGCCGCAGGGCGCCCGCGTACCTCCGCCCCAAGCGGCACGCCGGTGCCATGCCCACCCTCACCAAGGTCACCGAGCTGCGCCACCCGCGCGGCGTCGTCGGCCAGATCGCGCCCTGGAACTACCCGCTGGAGCTTTCGGTCGGCGACGCGCTGCCCGCCTTCGTCGCGGGCAACGCCGTCGTCATGAAGCCGGACACCGAGACCTGCCTCACCGCCCTCTGGGCGCGCGATCTGCTCATCGAGGCCGGGCTGCCCGCCGAGGTCTTCCAGGTGGTCATCGGGGACGGCCCGGTCGTCGGCCCCGAGGTCGTCAAGCACGCCGACTACGTGTCCTTCACCGGGTCCACGCGGACCGGCCGCGAGGTCGCCCAGGGCGCCGCCGCCCGCCTCATCGGCGTCTCCCTCGAACTCGGCGGCAAGAACGCCATGGTGGTCCTGGAGGACGCCGACATCGACAAGGCCGCCGCGGGCGCCGTCCGCGCCTGCTTCTCCTCGGCCGGCCAGCTCTGCATCTCCATCGAGCGGTTGTACGTCCACGAGTCCGTCGCCGACGCGTTCACGGAGCGCTTCGCCGCCCGCACCAGGGCCATGCGGCTCGGCACATCCCTCGCGTACGGGGCCGACATGGGCTCGCTGGTGGGGGAGCGGCAGCTGGAGACCGTGACGCGGCATGTGGAGGAGGCGGTCGCGAAGGGCGCGAAGGTCGTCGCCGGTGGCGTAGCCCGCCCGGACGTCGGCCCCTACTTCTACGAGCCCACCATCCTCGACGGCGTCGAGGCCCCGATGGCCGTCTGCAACGAGGAGACCTTCGGGCCCGTCGTCTCCCTCTACCGCTTCAAGACGGACGACGAGGTCGTCGAACTCGCCAACGCGACCCCGTACGGCCTCAATTCGTCCGTCTGGACGAAGGACGGGCGGCGCGGACGCGCGGTCGCGGCCCGGCTGCGCACCGGCACGGTGAACGTCAACGAGGGGTACGCGCCCGCGTACGGCAGCGTCCAGTCGCCGATGGGCGGCATGAAGGACTCCGGCCTCGGCCGCCGGCACGGTTCCGAGGGCATCCTCAAGTACACCGAGGCACAGACCGTCGCCCAGCAGCGGCTGCTGCCGATGGCGCCGTCGCTCGGCATGGACGACGAGAAGTACGCGCAGTTCATGAGCCGGAGTCTGAGGGTCATGAAGGCGCTGCGGCTCCGCTAGCGCCCCTTTGGGGGGGATCGTTCTCAACGAGGAGAGTACGTGTCGTACGACTACGACGTCATCGTCGTCGGCTCCGGCTTCGGCGGGTCGGTGACGGCCCTCAGGCTCACCGAAAAAGGCTACCGCGTAGGTGTGTTGGAGGCGGGCCGTCGCTTCACCCGCGACGCGCTCCCCAAGAACTCCTGGGACATCAAGAACTACCTGTGGGCTCCGGCGCTCGGCATGTACGGCATCCAGCGCATCCATCTGCTGGGCAACGTCATGGTGCTGGCGGGCGCCGGAGTCGGCGGCGGCTCCCTGAACTACGCCAACACCCTCTACGTACCGCCGAAGGCCTTCTTCGACGACCCGCAGTGGAAGGACATCACGGACTGGCAGGAGGAGCTGAAGCCGTACTACGACCAGGCCCGGCGCATGCTCGGCGTACGGCTCAACCCGACGATGACCCCCTCCGACGTCCACCTCAAGGCGGCCGCGCAGCGGATGGGGGTCGGCGACACCTTCCACATGGCGCCGGTCGGTGTCTTCTTCGGCGACGGACAGGACGCGGACGGGACGGCGAAGACCAGGCCCGGCGGCGAAGTGGAAGACCCCTACTTCGGCGGCGCCGGACCCGCCCGCAGGGCGTGCACCGAGTGCGGCGAGTGCATGACCGGCTGCCGGCACGGAGCGAAGAACACCCTCAACGAGAACTATCTGTATCTGGCGGAGAAGGCGGGCGCCGTCGTGCACCCGATGACGACCGTCGTCTCCGTCACCGACGACTCGCAGGGCGGATACGCCATCGCCACCCTGCCCACGGACGAGAAGCGCAAGGGCGCGGGGCGGACCTTCAAGGCGCGCAGGGTCGTCATCGCCGCGGGTACGTACGGCACGCAGACGCTGCTGCACCGCATGAAGGCGGGCGGCCAACTGCCCTACCTCTCCCCGAGGCTGGGCGAGCTGACCCGCACCAACTCGGAGGCGCTGGTGGGCGCGCAGACCGACAACCGCCGCTACCGCAAGGCGCACGGCACCCCCAGGGCCGACTTCACCCAGGGCGTCGCCATCACCTCCTCGATCCACCCGGACGAGAACACCCACATCGAGCCCGTCCGTTACGGCAAGGGCTCGAACGCCATGGGCGGCCTGTCCATCCTCCAGGTCCCGTACGCGGAGGGCTCGTCGAGGGTGGCGGGGTGGCTGGCGAACGCGGCGAAGCACCCGCTGCTCGTGCTCCGCTCGCTCTCCAACCGCCGCTGGTCGGAGCGCACCATCATCGGCCTGGTGATGCAGTCGCTGGACAACTCGCTGACGACGTATCTGAAGCCGAAGGGCGCGGGGAAGGGCTTGCTGACGGCCCGCCAAGGCCACGGCGCACCCAACCCCAAGCAGATCAGGGCCGCGTCGAAGGCCGCGTCCGCCGTCGCCGCCGAGATCAACGGCTTCGCGGGCAGCAACGTGGGCGAGCTGATGGGAACACCGCTCACCGCGCACTTCCTGGGCGGCTGCCCGATCGGCGACTCCCGGGAGACCGGCGTGATCGACCCGTACCACCGGCTGTACGGCCACCCGGGCATCTCGGTCGTCGACGGCGCCGCGATCTCCGCGAACCTCGGCGTGAACCCGTCGCTCACCATCACCGCCCAGGCCGAGCGCGCGATGTCGTACTGGCCCAACAAGGGCGAGGCGGACCCGCGTCCGGCGCCAGGTGCGGCGTACGAACGCCTCAAGCCGGTGGAGCCCCGCGACCCGGCGGTGCCGGCGGACGCCTTCGGCGCGCTGCGGCTGCCGTTCCTGGGGATGCCTACGGTGCCGCCGAAGCAGTGACTCCGTAACACCCTGTAACACCTTGACCCCCGGATACGCGAAGAACCTGCACCCCCCTCCGAGCGCAGGTCCTTCGCGTAGCCGTAGCCACTGGCTCCTTACGCGGCCGCGTCACCCGACTTGCGGCGACGCACCACGAACACCGCACCCGCACCGGCGACGACGGCGAGACCGCCGGCGAGCGCGATGGCCGGGAGGGCCGAGGAGGAACCGGTCGACGCGAGGCTGCCGGTGGCCGGGATCTCGTCGGCGCCGCCCTGCGGCTGCTTGCCGCCGGACGGCTTGTCACCCTTGCCCGGCTTGGCCTCGCCGGGGTTGTCGTTGCTGCTGCCGGCCGCGAGGACGGTCAGGTCGTAGAGCGCGAAGGAACTGTGGACGCAGTTCTTCTCCTGGTCCACGTAGCCACCGAAGCCGAGGGCGAAGCCGTCGCCGGCCGGGGCCTTCGCGCCAATGTTGACGCGGAGCTTGATGGCGACCGTCTGCTTGGCGTTCAGCTTGGTCTCGCCGAAGTAGAAGCCGTTGCCGACCTCGTCGGCGATGGAATCCCACGACTTGGTCGCGGGGTTGAAGTACTCGAGCTGGGCGTAGGTGCTCAGCCAGTCCTTCTCGTTGTCACTGTCCGAGTAGTTGTCGACGGTGGCGAGCCACTGGACCTGACCGAGGTCCTTGTCGCTGTGGTTGGAGGCCGTCAGCGAGAAGTTGTGCCAGCCGCTGCCTGCGACGATCTTGCCGGGCAGCCCGGAGACGGCCAGCGACAGCTGGGAGTCGGGGTCCACGCCGTTGCCGTCGACGGGGCAGGGGCTCGGCAGCTCCGTCGGCTCCGCGGACTGCGTCGGCGAGGCCGAGGCCGAGGCCGAAGGCTTGCTCGACTCGGTCGCGCTGGCGCTGGCGCTCGCGCTGCCGCTCGGAGCCGGGGCGGACTCGCTCGCCGACTCGGAGGCGGAGGAGGAGGCGCTCGGCGCGGGAGCGGAGTCGCTCGGCGACGCGGACGCCGACTCACTCGCGGACTCGGACACCGTCGTGCTCGGGGAGGAGCTCGCGTCCGTCGCGAACGCGGCCGGCGCCGAAAGCAGCGCCAGTGGGGCTATGGCTGCCGTCGCGGCCGCAACGGCCATGGCACGGCGAAGCTTCATGAAGACCTCGGAAGTCCGGTGTACCGCTGTGCCGCGGTACTCGTATGGGGTGAGGCCTCCGCGTGTGGGGCGCGGGTGTGGCCGTTGGTTCTGCAGGTGTGACGTGGGAAACCTGTAAAGGGTTGTGTCTCCATTCACAGAATTCTTATGTGTGCTGGGTCACACATGGATGTGGCTTGCGCGCAACCTTTCGATCGACTTAGAACTGACCTTCGTGTCTGACAAGCAGCCCGAAGGGGCGGGGGAGTTCGGGAAGTCCGGGGGGTCCGGGGAGTCCGGACAACCCTCCGTTCCCGATGACGTGTGGGAGCGGTTCGCCCGCGACACCGAACGCGACATCCGCGACTCGGCCCCGAAGGAGCCGTCCGCACGGGCGCGCATGGTGACGGAGCGGCTGCGCCGGCAGGACGCCCGCGGTGGCCTGCCGGACGGGTGGCGATCCGGCCCCGCTTGGCGGGAGATGGACGGTCGCGCGGCCCGTCGCCGCCGGCTGTGGGCGATCATCGGCCTGCCCGTCGCGATCGCCGTGGCGCTGGTGGCGGTGAAGCCGTCGTTGCTGCCCG
The DNA here is from genome assembly GCF_045040035.1 of Streptomyces sp. NBC_01384. Classification (NCBI taxonomy): domain Bacteria; kingdom Bacillati; phylum Actinomycetota; class Actinomycetes; order Kitasatosporales; family Streptomycetaceae; genus Streptomyces; species Streptomyces sp. NBC_01384. Next base: position 3,829,114 of record NZ_CP109559.1, on the reverse strand, counting down.
GCGACCCCTTCGGAACATCGTCCTCGTCCGACGGCGCCGCGGCCGCCTCCCCGCTGCCGGCCGAAACCGCGCCCCCGACCGCCGCTCCTTCCAGCGCCGCGCCCGACACTCCCACGCTCGACAGGCCGTTCGCCGGATCGCCCGCCGAGCGCTGGGCCGACGGCGCCGCCGGCATCGTCGTACCGAAGGCCACGCCGGTCGGCTCGCTCACCCGGGCCCAAGTGGCCACCGCCCTGGAACAGACGAAGGCCCTGCTCGTCGGCGCGAACCTCAACCCTCGGACCCTGCGCGGCGAGCGCCCCGCGGCCGCGATCGCCACCCTCGACCCGAAGCAGCCCGGAATGCTCGACGATGTGAACAGCTGGCTGCGCGCACCGGACAAGAAGCATGATCCGCTGCTGCTCTTCAGCCGGTTCGATCCGGACGAAGTGCGGCTGGTCGGGGATGTGGTCAAGACCCGTGGCCGGATCACGTTCAAGGCGGGCAAGCACGCGTCTGTCGCCATCCACGCGGACTACACCTTCGTCTACCCCTTGACTCCGGCCGGCAAGGCGGCGAGCGGGACCCCGACGGCGGCCGCGAGCGGGGGCTCGAGCGGGGGCTCGACCGAAGTGGCCCGCACCATCGTGCGCCGCGTCCTCGACGTGGAGGTGTCCGACCCGAGGAAGTACCAGGTCACCCCCGGCAAGCTGTCGATCCTCCGGTACGACCAGGACCTCGGCAACACCGCGTGCGGCATCTACGACGGTTTCCTGCACCCACAGTTCTCGTCGTCCGACCCGACCGGCGCGGCTCCGACGGGGCCCACGACCGATCCGTACGACCGGAGCCGGGACATCGAGCACTCCGGAACGGAGTCGTGCGGCACGCTGTCCCGGACCTGACGCGCGGACGGAAAGACGCTGTTGGCGCATCCCGGTCGGCGTGGTGGGCGGTCTGGCCGGTGCCCCGGGGGCCATGGTGTGTGGCCCGGCGAATGTGACACTTGCGCGGCGAGTGTCACATTCCCGCGGCCGACCACCCGGCCGCAGCGGCTGCGCCAACAGCGTCGACGGAAACCGCGGGGCCCTTCTTCGTCAGCACCGACGTCAGTGCAGCGCCGGTGCCTGGGGAGCGGCGCCGGGGGTTGCGCCGGGGGGTTGCGCCGGGGGGTTGCGCCGGGGGGTTGCGCCGCGGGTCTGGAGTGACCGCCGGTCGGCCCCGGGCGTCCCCGGAGCCGACCGTTCTCTTGAGTGACCGGGCCGCTGTCCCCTGCCGTCCAGTCACACCCCTGGGACGAGGTCCCACGACGCACAGCACGATCCGTACGTCTCATCGCCCCAGCGGAGCCACGCGTGGTTCTTTCGGGCCCGCCCCTGGCTGGCACGGACACCGGGACCAACGAAGCCCGCGGCGCCCCGGTCACGCGCCGTACGGGTGAGGGGCCACGCGTACGTGCGTACGTGTGCGTACGTGGGTCCGGAGTACGGGCGCGGTCCGGGGGTTCAGATACGGCCGCGGCACAGCTCCAGCAGCGTCATGGCCAGCGACGTGCCCGGCTTGCCCAGCGCGTCGCTGTAGTGGCTGAGGATCTCCATCTCGCGGGAGAGGTTCACGCGACGGCCGCCGGACTCGATCCGGGCCTTCTGGATCACCGCCGAGACGGCCATCCGTTCCTGGATGAGGCCGATGATCCGGTCGTCGAGGGCGTCGATGCGTTCGCGGGCGCCGGTGATCACGTCGGCGGCCTCGTCGGTACGGGCGCCGGTCCTGTCGAGTACGTCGGTCACGGTGGGGCTCCTTCTGTTCGGTTGTTCGGTGGAAGGGGTGCCCCGGAGCGACAGCGCCCGGAAACGGCAGGCGCCCCGGGCCTTGTCGGCCCGGGGCGCCTGGGAAGTCGCTTGTCAGTAGCTCAAGCAGCACGACCATGGCAGCCGGTGGGCCGGTTGCCATAGGTAAAGACGTAGGTCTGGTGCGTGAGCATGACGCCAGTATGCCCGCCAGGGCGGAGCGGGTCCAAGCCGGTTCGCATACTGAGACCCGGTCGTGCCGCGCCGGGGTTTCCTTCGGCCGAGGGCGGGCGGGGGCTGATCGCGCAGTTCCCCGCGCCCCTTTCGCGGCGCTCCTACCAGGGCCGCTCAGCTGATGAGAGACGCTTCCGAAACCCGCCGAAGGCACCCCCACGCCCACCCCCGGTAGACTTGACACCCCACACCCCATGCTCACCGCCGGAAGGCAAACCGTGCCAGAAGCGTCCCCCGCCGCCCCCGACACCGTCCTGGTCGTCGACTTCGGTGCGCAGTACGCCCAGCTCATCGCCCGTCGCGTCCGCGAGGCCCGGGTCTACAGCGAGATCGTGCCGAGCACCATGCCGGTCCAGGAGATGCTCGCCAAGAAGCCGGCGGCGATCATCCTCTCCGGCGGCCCCTCGTCGGTGTACGCCGAGGGCGCCCCCCGCCTCGACCGAGAGATCTTCGAGTCCGGCGTCCCCGTCTTCGGGATGTGCTACGGCTTCCAGCTGATGGCGACGACCCTCGGCGGCACGGTCGACAACACCGGCGCCCGCGAGTACGGCCGTACGCCCCTGCACGTCTCGCAGTCGGGGTCTCGCTCCACCCTCTTCGAGGGCACCCCGGACGAGCAGTCGGTGTGGATGTCGCACGGCGACGCGTGCAGCGCCGCCCCCGAGGGCTTCACGGTCACGGCGTCCACGGACGTCGTCCCGGTCGCGGCCTTCGAGAACGACGAGAAGAAGCTGTACGGCGTCCAGTACCACCCGGAGGTCATGCACTCCACGTACGGCCAGCAGGTCCTGGAGCACTTCCTGTACCGCGGCGCGGGCCTCACCCCCTCCTGGACGACCGGCAACGTCATCGACGAGCAGGTCGCCCTCATCCGCGAACAGGTCGGCGAGAAGCGCGCCATCTGCGGCCTCTCCGGCGGCGTGGACTCCGCCGTCGCCGCCGCCCTCGTACAGAAGGCCATCGGCTCACAGCTGACCTGCGTGTACGTCGACCACGGCCTGATGCGCAAGGGCGAGACCGAGCAGGTCGAGAAGGACTTCGTGGCCGCGACCGGCGTTCAGCTGAAGGTCGTGGACGCGGAGGAGCGTTTCCTCACCGCGCTCAAGGGTGTCTCGGACCCGGAGGAGAAGCGGAAGATCATCGGCCGGGAGTTCATCCGGGTCTTCGAGCAGGCCCAGGCGGAGATCATCGCCGAGGCGGCGGAGGGCGAGGACGTCGCCTTCCTCGTCCAGGGCACGCTCTACCCGGACGTCGTCGAGTCCGGCGGCGGCACCGGCACGGCCAACATCAAGTCCCACCACAACGTGGGCGGCCTCCCCGAGGACCTCGAGTTCGAGCTCGTCGAGCCGCTGCGCAAGCTGTTCAAGGACGAGGTCCGGATGGTCGGCCAGGAGCTCGGCCTGCCGGACGAGATCGTCCAGCGCCAGCCCTTCCCCGGCCCCGGCCTCGGCATCCGGATCGTCGGCGAGGTCACCAAGGAGCGCCTCGACCTGCTCCGCGAGGCCGACGCCATCGCCCGCGAGGAGCTCACGGCGGCCGGCCTGGACCGCGACATCTGGCAGTGCCCGGTGGTCCTGCTCGCCGACGTTCGCAGCGTGGGCGTCCAGGGCGACGGCCGCACGTACGGCCACCCGATCGTGCTGCGCCCCGTCTCGTCCGAGGACGCGATGACCGCCGACTGGTCCCGCCTCCCGTACGACGTCCTCGCCAAGATCTCGACCCGCATCACGAACGAGGTCGCGGACGTCAACCGAGTCGTCCTCGACGTGACGAGCAAGCCCCCGGGCACCATCGAGTGGGAGTAGTCCCGAAGCTCGTCCGCGTTCATCGGCGCCTGAGAGTCCGCACCGGCTCTCCGGGCTTCCAGATCTCGACGACCAGATACGTGTCGTCCTCGACGTAGGTCCGTACGACCTCTGTCAGCTCGGTGCGGAAGAGGTGGAACGGCTCCGGCGGTTCCACCTCTTTCACGTACGCGGCCTTGGCCGCCCCGTCGTCGACCTCGACGGCCCGTCCGCTGATCCGGACGTCTCCGCCCCCCATCGCCGTGCCCGGCCCCGGGTTGGCCTGGAGCGCGAAGCGCGGGTCGCGGCGCAGGTCGAGCGCCTTGAGCGAGTCCGGCATCATGCCGAGCCACAGCTCGCCGCGCAGGAAACGCACCTCCAGGCCGGTGGTCCGGGGCGAACCGTCCTCGCGGAGAGTCGCGAGGACGTGGTGCGTGAAGGCCCCGAAACGCTCTTCGACCGACTGGGCGAGTGAGGGTTCGGCTGCGGCGAAGGTGCCCCAGCGCGCAGGGTTCGCATGTTTGGCTGGGCTCTCGGTAGCGCTCATACGGTGAGTGTGGCACCAATACCCGACACCCCCTGTCGGGTATTGGCGGGCGCTCGGCAGGCGCCATCGGGCAGCGGCCCCGGCCGTCTCGTAACGGTTGCGCACTCTCTTCACCGAACGGCCCTGTTCTCCTGTGCCGACCGGAGGTAACTTCCGCTCGTTACCGAACACGCCAGTGCTGGAGGACCTATGCAAGGGCCCACGCCGCCCCTGCCCCTGCCCACCGACCAGCTGCAGTTCGCCATGCCACCGATGTACGACTCGCTGGACGACGAGCGATGTCACCGCAAGGAGCGGCTGGCCGGGGCGCTGCGGATTTTTGGGCGGCTCGGCTTCGAGGACGGGGTCTCCGGGCACATCACCGCGCGCGACCCGGAGTACAGCAACTGCTTCTGGGTGAACCCCTTCGGGATGCCCTTCAAGCACGTCACCGTCAGCGACCTGGTCATGGCCAACCAGGACGGACAGGTGATCGAGGGCCGCTATCACGTGAACCAGGCGGCGTTCACCGTGCACGCCCAGGTCCACGCCGCCCGCCCCGACGTCGTCGCCGTCGCGCACTGCCACTCCGTGCACGGCCGCGCCCTCTCCGCCCTCGGCGACCTCCTCGACCCGATCAGCCAGGAGAGCTGCGCCTTTTACGAAGATCACGCACTGTATGCCTCCTACACCGGTGTCGCCGTGGACACCGAGGAGGGCCGCCGGATCGCCGCCGCGCTCGACACCCACAAGGCGCTCGTGCTGCGCAACCACGGGCTGCTGACCGTCGGCGACTCGGTGGACGCGGCGGCCTGGTGGTTCCTGTCGATGGAACGCTCCAGCCAGGTGCAGCTGACCGCGCGGGCCGCGGGCCGCCCGATCCTCATCGACCACAAGCAGGCGGTCGCGACCCGGGAGCAGCTCGGCGGCGACCTGGTGGCGTGGATCAACTACCAACCGCTGTGGCAGGACATCAGCAGAAGCGAACCCGACCTCCTCAGCTGAAAGCCCCGGAGTGTGGCCGTCACAACCCTTGAGCGCCGCCGACGACCCCGGAGCGCAGCCGTCAAAAACCTCGGAGTACCGCCGCCTTCGTCGCCGCGAACTCCTCGTCCGTGAGCACACCGTCGCGGTGCAGCTCGCCCAGCTCCCGCAGCCGGCGCAGGAGTACGTCGTGGTGGTCGGCCTGGGGCGGTACCGGTCCTGCCGGTCCTGGTATCGGCCTTGGTCCTGGTACCGGTCCTGGTGCCGGTGCGGCGGCGGCGAGTTGCGGCGGCCGGTCGACGTACCCGTTCGCCCGGACGGACGGATGCGGCAGCCGGGCGGTCACCGCGGCGGCGACGAGCGCCGTCAGCAGATCACGGCGGGCGCTGCCCCACAGGTCGAGCGCGAACGGGTCCTTCTCGGGCGGCAGTTTGGAGAACACGGTCTCGCGCGTCACGAACCGCAGGAAGCCGTCCTCGTAGCCGGAATTGGGCAGCCACTCCACCTGGACCAGGTCCCCGACGGAGATGATCCGCGGGCCCGTCGCCCGCTTGACCCGGTCGGAGGTGTCGGCCCAGTCGATCCGCACCTGCGCGCCGTCGAAGGAGACCGTGCCGTCGCTGGACCGGACGGACACGGGCACGGGCGGCCCCATGAGGAGGAAGGCCTTCGCCGGTTCCTTGGGGATCTGGTCCAGGAGCAGGGCGTGCCGGATCTCCTCGGCGACGTACTCGGCGACTCCGGAACGGTCGATGTCGACCGTCAGCCGGTACGGGTCCGCCGGGTCGGGAAGCCGGCCGCCGGTCGCCTGGAGCAGCGGGTCGGCACCCTCACGGAGCCTGAGGCGCAACCGGCCGCGCTTGCGCTCGGGTTCGTAGGCGATGCCGGAAACCGCCTCCAGGGGAACGGCGATCTCCCCGTATGTCTGCCGGAACAGCGGCACGGAGCGGTGGAGTCCCGGTGTGATCCTGACCGTGCTGCCGTCGAAGGCCCAGGTCCCGTCGCGCTGGATGATCTCGGCCATAGGGAAATTCTCGCAGCCGGGTCAACACGGGGTCCGCCGCTTCACCCGCGCTGACCAGACCTGCCGGACGCGAGCACTGATTCGTACGGCACAATGCGCTGTCATTGCAGGGCAGTTGCAAGGTCGGCGTGGCTTGCGGGTCAGCTGTACGGCAGTTGTACGGCAGTCAGGTGTGCGGAGTCGTACGGAAACGTGCGGGGCGCGCGGAAGTTCTGGCCGCACGGGAGTTCTTGGGCGCGGGGAAGGCGGCAGCGGGCGTGGCGGTGCAGGAGGCGAGACACGGCGCGGAGCGCGGTGGCGGGCTCGGCGCGGGGCAGGGGGCCGCGCACGGGGGCGGCTGCACCTGCGGGGACTGTCCGCACGGGGCGCGTGAGGGGCACCGGCGGGCCGTCGCCGCGTTCCTCGCCAAGCGCGACGAGTTGGCGTCCGGGCAGGGACTGCCCGCGGCCGTCGCACACTCGGCGTCCGCGTCCCGGCAGTGGGTCTCCGACGAACTCACCCAGTCCGCCGACCTGGTCGCCGAACGCGGACGCGTCGACGGCGAGGCATGGCTGGGGCGCCTGTGGCGACGCACGGCATACGCCGTGTGGGCAGCCGTCCTGGCACTGCTCCTGGTGCAGGCACTGACGGCGATCGGCGCGGGCTGGACGGCGGCGCGAACGGCGGGCCTGCTCGCCGCTCTGTTGGTGGCCGGCGGGCTGACGGGCGCGGGCTATCTGCACCGGGCGCGCGGCGGCGCCCTCGCCCCGGTCATCGGCGAGGACAACCGCCTCTCCACCTCGCGGGCGATGGCGGCCGGCTGGGTCCTGTTCGTGGTGTACGCCGTACTCGTCCTGGTGGGCCAACTGGCGGCGGCCTCCGCCCACGGCAAGCGCGACGACCTGATCGCCGGCCTCGAACTCGCCCGCGGTGCCGGAGTGGTGACCGTCATCGCCGTCGTCTGCGCGATCGCGGTACTGGTACGACGGGTGGTGGGCCTGCGGGTCCTCGGGCAACGCCTGCAGAAGGTACGCGCCGACCGGCCGCGCGCCGCCGACCTTCTCACGGACGACTCCGGCCGGGGCAGCTTCGCCGACATCCAGTACGTCGTCGTCGGCGCCGTCGCCCTCGTCTTCGCGGCGGTACGGCTGGCCCGGCGCCCGGAACAGCTCCCCGACCTCCCCTGGGGCCTGGCGCTCCTGGTCCTCGTCTCGGCGGCCACCTACCTCGCCGGAAAGTACGCCGAGGGTGGCCGGCCCGTCATTCTCTCCGTCGTCCGCTCCCGCGAGGCCGGCGACCTCGACGCGCCGATCCGCACCGGCGACGACATCGAGATCCGGGGGGCCGGTTTCGTCCCGCCGGGAGCACAGACCGCGGACCGCCTGTCCCGCATGGTCGTCCGCATCGGTGCCGTGCATGTCCACGTTCCCCTCGTGCCGGTCCCCGGCGGCTTCAGCAACCCCACGGACGCCGTCCTGACCGTGCCGGTCCCGGTGGACGTGGAGCCGGGCCGGGTGGAGGTCCAGGTGGTGACGGCGGCCGGCGTCGAAACAAACCGCTGCGTGATCGAGGTAACGGACTGAGCTCTCTCCGCCCCCGGGGCGGCGGGTGCGAAAAAACTGGGGCCCGGCGGTTGAACGGGGACCCGCAGTCGTACGTATGGTCTATTGAGGGGTCACGGCACGTGGGCGAGAGGCGGCGAGAGTGATGACTCACGGTATGCAGACAGACACCCAAAGCCCCTACCTGAACGGTGGCGGACGAAGCTGGCGGGACACCGCCACCCGCTACGCCCTGTTGCCCATGCGCATCTTCCTCGGTGTCACCTTCATCTACGCGGGCCTCGACAAACTCACCAACAGCGCCTTCCTGTCCGACTCCGGCTCCGGCTCGGTCGGCGACCTGATGCGCGCGGTGCGCGACTCCACGGCGATCCCGGCCCTGGTCGACCTCGCCCTGAAGAGCCCCGTCGGCTTCGGCTACGCCATCGCCTTCGGCGAGCTGGCCGTCGGCATAGGTACCCTGATCGGCCTACTGGCCCGTCTTGCCGCGCTCGGCGGCGCGCTCATCTCCCTCAGCCTGTGGCTGACGGTGAGCTGGGCCTCCGACCCGTACTACTACGGCAACGACCTCCCGTACATGTTTTGCTGGGTGCCTCTCGTGCTGGCCGGGGCGCCCTACTGGTCACTGGACGCCCTGATCAGGCGCAGGCGGGCGGCTACCACCTGAGGGGCGGGAGCTACCCGAGGTAGGGGGGTCTCCCGGCCCTCCAGGAAGTGACTCACACACCGGACGCACCCTTGACGGGTCGGTGCCGCCCAGCCACCCCAGGCCGAGCGGTCCGTCCGCGCACGCCCGGCACTGCCCCGGCGCGCCCGAACCCCCAGGCTCGGCGCCCCGCCCGTCCCAGCTCGCTCCGCTCGCCCCGTCCCGGCTTGCCCCGCCCGATCCCTGTTACCCGGCCACCCCCGTGTCCGACGGCGAGGAATCCGCGCCGCCCGCGCCCCGCCCACCGGACCGTCGTCGGCGTATGCCATGGGTCAGGGACGCCACCGCCCCCGCCAGACAGAGCCCGCCCATGACGACGGGGATCACCACGAACCACGGTGTGTCCCACCAACCGCCGGCGTCACCGGCGTAGATGGTGCCCGCGGCGGTGAGGAAGAGGCCGGCGACCAGCTTTCCCGGCTGGAACTCATGACGTAGCACGGATCACCTCCGCCTGTCCCACGGCGACCTGGAGGCTCAGGTCGAGCGTGCCGCCGTCCTTGCCGCCGGTCGTGGGCGGCAGGGTCACCTGCTTGTGCTTGCCCGGTGCCACGTCCACATCCTTCTTTTTGTCGCCCGGCAACTGGATGTCCCCGAGGCCCACGTCGATGGTCAGTTTCACGGTCGCGTCCTTGGGGACGAGCACCTTCAGCTGGCCCGCGCCCACCTCCGCGTTCGTCGACACCGTCTGGCCCTTGGCGAGGTCGAGGCGGGTGAGGTCGAGGGTGCCCACCCCCGTGCCGAGGTCGTAACTCTGCTGTACGTCGGCCGCGGTCGCGGGAGTCCACTCGGTCCGTGTCCAGTGCGTGCTGATGTCCTTCGGCAGGGCCACGGAGCCGGCGAGCAGCGCCGCGGTGATCACTGCGAGGAAGACGGACCCCGCGCCCGTGCGCCCGACGAACGCGCTGAGTGCGATGCCCAGGCCGAACACGATGAGCGCGCAGGACAGACCGATCTGCAGGCTGTTGCCGAGTGTGTGGTCGTGCCACGTCAGGTCCGTGCCGAGGCCGTCGGCGAGGAGCGCGAGCAGGAACACCCAGCCGCCGATCCAGCGCGGGCCGCGCGGCCGTGACTCCCGCGCCGCGCGGAGGTCCCGTATGTCCGGGCGGGGGATGCCGCGGGCGATGTTGAGCGCGGCCGCGACATCCCGGTCCCGGGCGTCCTGGGGGCCCCACAGATAGCCGGTGCCGCCGACGTGCGAGCCGTCCTTGACGATCGGGTCGCGCCACCAGGAGGGGTAGGAGGCGGGGACGGGCGGGGCCTGTGCCTCGGGCGGGGCGTCGGCCACGGCCTGCGCGGCGAGCTGGTCGGGGTCGGGGGCGCCGCGCTGCTGCGACCAGTACCCCGCGCCCGCGAGAAGCAGGGAGAGGACGACGGCGAACGTGAGCACGCTGCCGTTCTTCAGCATCGACAGGAACACCCCGCACCCGACCAGGGCGAAGAGCACGGCCGTCAGCGCCTGGCCGTCGACTCGGCCGGTGAGGAGCTTGCGGACCTCGTTCTCCTCGTCGTCGTCGTACGGAACGAACAGCCAGACGAAGCCGTAGAAGATGAGTCCTATGCCGCCGGTCGCGGAGAGCACCGCGAGCACGATCCGGAAGATCACCGGGTCCATGTCGCACTGCCGCCCCAGCCCGGCGCACACCCCGCCCAGCAGCTTCTGCCGCCGGTCGCGCCGGAACTTGCGCGGAACCTCCGGCGCCGCCGGACCCTCGTGCGCGCGCGGCTCCTCACCGATGGCGCCCGGGGTGCCTGCGGCGGCGCCCGGGCCCGGGCCGGGCCCGGGGTCCGGCTCCGCTGCCGCGTGCTGCTGATCTGTCATGCGTCCATGGTGACGGGCGGGGCGGCGCGATGGCAGTCGGGATGACCCTGGCCGAACCCTGATATCGGCCCTGACGGGGGCGGCGGGATCCGTTCGATCCACGGCTTCTCGAAGATCAGGGGAGTCTCGGGGGTCGACCCTGATGCTCCGGCCCTCCGGCCGTGTGAACATCGATGGCATGCCGGAAGCCGCAGCACTGCCCGTCGACGATCCGCGGCCCCCGCGCAAGCTCTACCGCAGCAGTGACGGACGCTGGCTCGGGGGCGTGGCGCGAGGGCTCGCCGGGCATCTCGGGCTGCCCGTGATCTGGGTGCGGCTGGTGTTCGTCGGCCTGTTCATGGCGGACGGGCTCGGGGCGTTGCTGTATGCCGCTTTCTGGTTCTTCGTGCCGCTCGGCGTCGGCGGCGTCGGCTCCGGGCGCACCCCGGCCTTCACCACCGAGACCGCGCCCGACGGCCGCCGCAGACTTGTGGCCCGCAAGCCGGACAAGGGCCAGATCGTCGCCCTGCTCCTCATGGTCGTCGTGGCCATGGTCTTCGTCGGCAATGTGAATCTCGGCGGCGGGGCGAAGGCCTATCTCTGGCCGACCGTCCTCGTCGGTGCGGGCGTCGCCCTGGTCTGGCGCCAGGCGGACAACGCACGGCGGGCCCGTTGGGTGGAGGTCGGCCGCCGTCGCCGCACGCTCACGCTGCTGCGGTCCGCGGCCGGGGTGCTGCTCGTCACCGCGGGCGTCTCCGGGATATTCGTGCTCCAGGGCTCGGCCGCCCACCTCGGCTCGGTCCTGCAGGCGGCGCTCGCGGTCCTGGTCGGCATAGCCCTCCTCGCCGGCCCCTACCTCGTGCGCATGACACAGGACCTCTCCGAGGAGCGCCTGATGCGTATCCGCGCCCAGGAGCGGGCGGAGGTCGCCGCCCACGTCCACGACTCCGTGCTGCACACCCTGACCCTGATCCAGCGCAACGCGGAGAACGCGAACGAGGTACGACGGCTCGCTCGCGCCCAGGAGCGCGACCTGCGCGCCTGGCTGTACAAACCGGCGGGCAGCGGCAAGTCCGCGGAGGACGCTGCCGACGAGCCCACCACCCTCGCCGACGCGGTCCGGCGCAACGCGGCCGAGGTCGAGGACAAGCACGGCGTCCCCATCGAGGTCGTCGTGGTCGGCGACTGCCCGCTCGACGAGGGCCTGACCGCACAGATGCAGGCCGCGCGGGAAGCGATGGTGAACGCCGCCAAGTACGGTGGCGAGGGCGGCGCCGTACAGGTCTACGCCGAAGTCGAGGGCAGGACGGTCTTCGTGTCCGTCCGTGACCGTGGCCCCGGCTTCGACCTCGACGCGATACCCGCCGACCGCATGGGCGTCAGAGAATCGATCATCGGCCGTATGGAGCGCAACGGCGGCACGGCGCGGCTGCGCGCGGTGCCGGACGGCGGCACGGAGGTCGAGTTGGAAATGGAGAGGGCGGAGAAGACGTCATGAGCGACGCGAACGGGCCGACCGGGCAGACTGCTGGGTCGTCCGCGCACACCGGCCCGACAGAGCCGAGCGGCACCGCGACCGCAGCGGGGGCGGTCGGAGGGGCTCCGGCATCGAGCGGTTCGGTCGAGGTGGGAGCCAACGGGTCTGCCGAGAGCGGCAGTTCGGCAGCCACGGGGGCCTCCCTGGTTTCCGGCGAGCCTCAGGTGCCCGGCGGAGCCCCGGTGTCCGGAGAGTCTGACCTGGCCACCGAGTCCGTGGCCGCCACCGAACCCGTGGCCGTCATCGAGCCCGTGGTCGCGGCAGCGTCGGTGGGTGCCGCAGGCGGGCGTCGCGTGCGGGTCGTGCTCGTCGACGACCACCGTATGTTCCGTACGGGCGTGCAGGCCGAGATCGGGCAGACCGAGCAGACCGGCGTCGAGGTGATCGGCGAGGCCGCGGACGTCGACCAGGCGGTCACGGTCATCACGGCCACCCGGCCCGAGGTCGTCCTGCTCGACGTCCACCTGCCGGGCGGCGGCGGTGTCGAAGTGCTGCGCCGCTGCGCCCCGTTGATGGCCGACGCCGAGCAGCCGGTCCGTTTCCTCGCGCTGTCCGTGTCGGATGCCGCGGAGGACGTCATCGGCGTGATCCGCGGCGGCGCCCGGGGGTACGTCACCAAGACGATCACCGGCGCGGACCTGGTGGACTCCATCTTCCGCGTCCAGGACGGTGACGCGGTCTTCTCGCCCCGCCTGGCCGGATTCGTCCTGGACGCGTTCGCCTCGACCGACGCCCCGCCCGTCGACGAGGACCTCGACCGCCTCACCCAGCGCGAGCGCGAGGTGCTGCGCCTCATCGCTCGCGGCTATGCGTACAAGGAGATCGCCAAGCAGCTGTTCATCTCGGTGAAGACCGTCGAGTCGCATGTCTCGGCGGTCCTGAGGAAGCTCCAGCTTTCCAACCGGCACGAGTTGACGCGGTGGGCGACCGCGCGTCGACTGGTGTGACGTGACATGACGGTCCGGTGGGCGTGGCCCCGTCCGCACCACACCGGAGCGGCTCCCGCGTTTTTCACGCCACCCGGGTGGCCCCCGCGAACGGCATCTCGTCGACCGGTGCCAGGCGGACCGGCGCCGACGGATTCGGGGCGTGGATCATCTGACCGTTGCCCACGTAGATGCCCACGTGGCTGATGCCCGAGTAGAAGAACACCAGGTCACCGGGGAGGAGTTCGGAACGCGAGACCCGGCGGCCGGCAGCGATCTGGGCGTACGTCGTGCGCGGCAGCGAGATGCCCGCGGCGCGGTACGCGGCCTGGGCCAGGCCCGAGCAGTCGAAGGCGGCGGGCCCGGTGGCGCCCCAGACGTAGGGGCTGCCGAGCTTTCCGTAGGCGTACGAGACGGCGGCCGCCGCACGGGAGTCGGGAGCCGCGACGGAGCCGGACGACGCCGGCGGTCCCAGGTCCCGCGCGGCGGAGCGCGAGGCGTGCTGCCCGGCGCTTCTCGCGCTCCCCGCGCCCCCGGCCGCCCCGAGGTCCCCGAGCCGTGCGCGCTGCTCGTCGGTGAGCTGTCCCCACAGCAGCCGCGCCGTGTCCAGTTTTCCGGTGATCGTCTTCTTGGTTCGCTTCAGCTCCGCCTGACGCGACGTGAGCGAGGCCAGCTCGACGCGCGCGGCCCCGCGCAGCTGCTCGATCTCCCGCAGCTGCTTGCGTACGCGGGCCACTGCCTCCGCCTGCCGGCTGCCGGCCCGCTCGGCGAACGCGGCACCTTCCAGGTACTGGTCGGGGTTGTCGGAGAGCGCGAGCTGCAGCGCGGGGTCCAGGCCTCCGCTGCGGTACTGTGCCGCGGCGAGCGAACCCAGTGCGTCGCGCGCCGAGTTGAGCCGGTCCTCCTTGCGTGCCGCCTCGTCGCGCAGTGCGTTCAGCCGCTGCTCGGCCTTGTCGGCCTTCTCCTTCGCTCCGTCGTACTTCTGGGTGGCGATCTCCGCCTCCTCGTACAACTTGTCCACCTTGGCCTTCACCTGCGCCGGTGAGAGCTGTGGGTCCGCGTGCCCCGTTCCGTCGAAGCCCGCGGCCGTCGCCGCGCCCGCGAGGGCGATGGTCGCGGCGGTGCGGGCCGTGTTCCCGCCGAGCGAGCGCTGTCTGGGCTTGCGGTGCGCTGCCACGAGGGCCCACATCCTTCCCGGGGGGACTTCCGTACGACCGCCGGGACGAGCGCGGTCGGCGGGGGACGCGTCCGGCGGCGGCTCACACAGGGGGAGCGGGCCGCCGCCGGACCTTTCTCGGCGGTGGTGTCCGGCGGCCGCCCCTGGCCCGGGCGGCGGTGGGGAGCCGGTCACCTGGTGGAGGACGCTAAACCTCAGAGTGATGCGCCGGTAACGTCATGTACGGAACTGGCGCCACTGGATCGCCGGGTGACCGTATGTGACCGTGATCCCAGCCTGGCGCCGTCGACTTCACGCAGTGCGATGACCGATGGGGTGGTTCCGGGACAACCGGCGGTTCCCAGGTGGTACAGGTCTACATGGGGTGGGCCGGTGACAAGGGGGACCAGGGCCGCCTATTAGGCTCCGGCTCCATGGACGTACTCATCCATCTCTTCGTCGGCCTGCACATCATCGGCATCGCCGCGCTCCTCGGCGGTTTCCTCACCCAGATGAAGGCGATGGGCCAGGGCACCGCCCGGTTCGTCCCCGCCATGCTGCACGGCGCGCTGACCATGCTGGTCACGGGCATTGTTCTCGTCGGTCTCAACCAGGCCGACGACCACTCGGTGAACACGATCAAGATCGGCGTGAAACTGGCCCTGCTGATCGTGATCCTCGGGCTCGTCTATGTGAAGCGGGACGACGAGAAGGTGGAGAAGCCCCTGTTCGGGCTGGTCGGGCTGCTGACCATGGCGAACATCTTCATCGCGGTGCTGTGGACCTGAGCAGTGCCGTGGACCTGACGGTTCCGGCCGCCATCACCAACCAGGCCGCCACCGCGATCCACAGCAGCACCCGCCCGAGCCCCTTGGGCCACGAGACGTCGACGGCGGTCGCGACCGTCAGGGCCGCCGCCGCGGTCATGCCCATCGGGAACACGGTCGCCCAGCGCCGCACGTCGTAGCGCGGGCGCGGCCACAGCAGCTCCGCGACGGCCAGGACGAGGTACCAGCCGAGGCCGAGCACGAGCAGGCCGACGGTCACGCCGTGCAGCACGCCGTTGTCGTCGTCGTTCCAGAGGTAGGGGTTCACTCGGTACGCGGCGATCAGCTTCGATCCGGCCAGGGCCGAGATGGTGAGCGCGCCGCCCGCGATCCAGTGTTCCCCGGCCCCCACGGCGACCTCGCGGAAGTCGAAGCACAGCAGCGCCACCACGTACAGCGCGATTCCCAGCCAGAACAGCACCAGCGCCGTGTGCGCGAGCCAGTCCGCGCGCACGGCCGGGGCGAGCGCCGCGCCCAGCACCGCGAGCCCCTCCGTGGCCACGGCCGGGAGAAACACGGTTCCGGGCATACCGCGCGCGATGTGCCGTACGACCAGGAAGAGCAGTCCCGGCCAGAGCGCGGCCGACAGGGCGAGCAGGGCCTCCGCCGGCACCTGCCACCCCAGCGTGACCAGCCGGGTGCCGAGCACGGTGGTGGCCGCGACCGAGGTGAGCGCGCCGGGCGTGCCGGCCTCCGCCACCCACCGCCGCCGCTCCCGCAGCAGCCGTACGACGAAGTCCGTGGCGAGCCCGAGCCAGCCGACGGCCGCCAGGGCCAGCGCGATGCGGGAGAGGGTCTCGTAGCCGGTCAGCTGCAGCCCGACCGAGAGGGTTCCGGTGGCCATGACGGCGGCTCCGGCACTGGGCGGACGCTGCGCCCACCAGGTGTGCAGTCGGGCCCACCGGGCGCGGGGCGGGGAGGTGGCTGGCATGGGCCCGATGCTAGGGATCTTTGAACGGGTTGCCCGCGGGGCACGCGCGCGAAGCCGGGAAAACGCCCCCACGCGCGTGTGGCGCACGAAAACGCGGGGCACGCGCGCGTGGAGCCCGATGAGTTTCACGCGCGCGTGCCCCGCGGCAAGGCGTTATGCCGGACGCACCACGCTGTGGATGATCGACTCGCCGCCGTAGAAGATCGACTCCTCGCGGACGTACGCGCCCGGCTTGGGGGCGTGGATCATCATGCCGTTGCCGATGTACAGGCCGACGTGGCTGATGTCGTCGTAGAAGAAGACGAGGTCACCGGGCTTGATGTCGGCGAGGGCCACGGTGGTGCCCACGTTCACCTGGTCGTAGGTGGTGCGCGGGAGGGCGACGTCGGCGGCCTTCCAGGCGGCCTGGGTGAGGCCGGAGCAGTCGTACGAGCCGGGCCCGGTCGCACCCCACACGTACGGCTTGCCGATCTGGGCGCGGGCGAAGGCGATGGCCTTGTCGGCCTTGGTGGCGTAGGAGGAGTCGGCCGCCGAGGTCCCGGAGGTTCCAGAGGTCCCGGTGGTCGCGGAACCTGTCTGCTGCTGGGCCGCCGCCTCCTGGGCCTTCTTCGCCGCCGCGGCCTGCTGCTGCGCCAGCTCCGCCGCTTTGCGGTCGGCCTCTTCCTGCTGCTTCTTCTCGATCGCCGCGAGCCGGGCCTTGTCCTCGGCGGTCAGCTTCGAGAGCAGTTCGCGCGCTTCGGCGAGCTTGCGCTGGACATCGGCCTTGGACGTCTTCAGGGAGTCCTGCGACGTGGTGAGCGTCTGCAGGCTCTGGGAGGCCTCCGCACGTTTCTTCGTGGTGGCGGCCTGCTCGGTGACGTAGTCGTCGACGGCCGCCTTCTGGCGGGTGGTCAGACGGTCCATCAGCTGGCTCTGGTCGAAGTAGTCCTGCGGATTGTCGGCCAGCAGGAGGCTCGCGGTGTCGGGGACGGCGGCACCGGTGCGGTACTGCGCCGCCGCGAACGAACCCAGCTCCTCGCGCGCGGTGTTGAGCTTCTCCGTGCGCTTGGCCACGTCGGTGAGGAGGGAGTCGACGCGCTTGCGCTGCTGGGCGGTCTTCTCCCTGGTCGCGTTGTACTTCTCGGTGGCCGTCTCGGCCTGGTGGTAGAGATCGTCGACCTTCTTCTCGACCTCTTCGATGCTCGGCTTGGAATCGGCCGACGGCGCGGCGTTCGCCGTCTGGGAGAGCAGGGCCACGGAGGTGAGGGCCGCGGTGGCGAGGGCGGGGGTCCGTATGCCCGCTATGCGCGTACCCGTAGGACTCCACTTGCGATGTGACGCCAAGAGAGGCGACTCCTTCCGTCATCCGCCTACCGAGTTAGCTGTCGGGTTCGGGCGGGTACTTCCGGAAGGTTTGCCCTACGGTCCTTGCCCCACAAGGCAGTTGGACCGATTCACCCCAAGGTCGGTTTGGGTCCCCGGTTCCGGCTGCCGCGCGGGCGCACCGGATTCGGCGGAGACCGCACGGCCCGACGACGTTCGCCGGTTGCTGTCGAGCGGTCTGCCCGGCACGGTAGCCAAGTCATAAGTGTTCTGTGAAGTTTGATGTGCGATATGCCCGATACATTTTCGTGACCTTGACCCTGGGGGCCGCCGGTCATGGCTGACCGTAAGGAAGCGATTCTGAACGGTGACGGCGGGCCGTGGTGGGTGATGGTGGGCTGTGGCGGCGGAAAGACGGCACGCGGTCACGGAAAAACCGGTCGGGTTTCCAGGGTGGCCTCGGGTTGTCAGTGGGGCGGCCTAGACTCGGAGAGCGATGAGCAGCCTCTTTGACGACAGCTTCCTGGCGGACCTCCAGCCTTCAAGGGCCCATGAGGAAGAGCCCCCGCCGCCGCCCGAGGACGGGGCGCCGGAGCCGCTTCCGGACGACCTGTTCGGCGGCCGTTTCGACGTGCCCGCGAGCCGGGACACGTACTACCGCGACGGTGCGCACCGCCCTGCCGTGGACCCGGCGGCCCTGCTGGACGGGCTGAACGAGAACCAGCGCGCGGCCGTGGTGCACTCCGGCTCCCCGCTGCTCATCGTGGCCGGTGCCGGCTCCGGCAAGACCCGGGTGCTCACGCACCGGATCGCGCATCTGCTGGGCGAGCGCCATGTCCACCCCGGCCAGATCCTCGCGATCACCTTCACGAACAAGGCCGCGGGTGAGATGAAGGAGCGCGTCGAGCAGCTCGTCGGCCCGCGCGCGAACGCGATGTGGGTGATGACCTTCCACAGCGCGTGTGTGCGGATCCTGCGCCGCGAGAGCAAGAAGCTCGGCTTCACCTCCTCCTTCTCGATCTACGACGCCGCCGACAGCAAGCGTCTGATGGCGCTCGTATGCCGTGATCTGGATCTCGATCCGAAGCGTTTCCCGCCGAAGTCCTTCAGCGCCAAGATCTCGAACCTGAAGAACGAGCTGATCGACGAGGAGGACTTCGCCGCCCAGGCCGCCGACGGTTTCGAGAAGACCCTCGCCCAGGCCTACGCGATGTACCAGTCCCGGCTGCGTGAGGCCAACGCGCTCGACTTCGACGACCTGATCATGACCACGGTCAACCTGCTGCGCGCGTTCCCGGATGTCGCCGAGCACTACCGGCGCCGCTTCCGACATGTCCTGGTCGACGAGTACCAGGACACGAACCACGCGCAGTACGCCCTGGTCAGGGAGCTCGTCGGCCCGGCCGCCGGTGACCGGTCCGAGGACGTGTCGCCCGCCGAGGGCGACCTCGAGCCCGCCGAGCTGTGCGTCGTGGGTGACGCCGACCAGTCGATCTACGCCTTCCGTGGCGCGACCATCCGCAACATCCTCCAGTTCGAGGAGGACTACCCGGACGCGACGACGATCCTGCTGGAGCAGAACTACCGCTCCACCCAGACGATCCTGTCCGCCGCCAACGCGGTCATCGAGCGCAACGAGTCCCGCCGCCCCAAGAACCTCTGGACCAACGCGGGCGCCGGTTCGAACATCACGGGCTATGTCGCCGACACCGAGCACGACGAGGCCCAGTTCGTCGCCGACGAGATAGACCGTCTCACCGACGCGGGTAAGGCCAAGGCGGGCGACGTCGCCGTCTTCTACCGTACGAACGCCCAGTCCCGTGTCTTCGAAGAGGTCTTCATCCGCGTCGGCCTGCCCTACAAGGTCGTCGGCGGCGTCCGCTTCTACGAGCGCAAGGAGGTCCGGGACGTCCTGGCGTATCTCAGGGTCCTGGCCAACCCCGAGGACTCGGTCCCGCTGCGCCGCATCCTGAACGTTCCCAAGCGCGGTATCGGCGAGCGCGCGGAAGCCATGATCGACGCGCTCTCGCAGCGCGAGAAGATCAGCTTCGCGGGGGCACTGCGCCGCGTCGACGAGGCGTACGGGATGGCGGCGCGGTCGACGAACGCCGTGAAGCGGTTCAACACGCTCATGGAGGATCTCCGTACGATCGTCGAGTCCGGCGCGGGCCCGGCGACCGTCCTGGAGGCGGTTCTCGAACGCACCGGCTACCTCGCCGAGCTGCAGGCCTCCACCGACCCGCAGGACGAGACCCGGATCGAGAACCTTCAGGAACTCGCCGCCGTGGCCCTGGAGTTCGAGCAGGAGTCCGGCGAGGGCGAGGGCGAGGGTGAGGGAGAAGGCACGGGTGCGGCGGCCGGCGCGGGCGCGGCGTCCGGTGGGCTCTCCGCCTTCCTGGAGCGGGTCGCGCTCGTCGCCGACTCCGACCAGATCCCGGACGAGGAGGACGGCAACGGCGTCATCACGTTGATGACCCTGCACACCGCCAAGGGTCTGGAGTTCCCGGTCGTCTTCCTCACCGGCATGGAGGACGGCGTCTTCCCGCACATGCGCGCGTTGGGCCAGGTCAAGGAGCTGGAGGAGGAGCGGCGCCTCGCGTACGTCGGCATCACGCGCGCGCGGGAGCGGCTGTACCTCACCCGCTCCTCCATGCGCAGCGCATGGGGCCAGCCCTCGTACAACCCGCCGTCCCGCTTCCTGGAGGAGATCCCGGACGTACACCTGGAGTGGAAGCGCACGGGCGCGACGGCTCCCGTGTCCTCGGGCCCCGTCTCCGGCGTGGCCGCCTCGCTGTCGGCCTCGCGTTCGCGGTCCGCGGCGTCCGGCGCCTCCGGCTTCGCGACGCGTCGCGGGGCCTCCGAGAAGCCGGTGGTCTCGCTGGCGGTCGGCGACCGGGTCACCCACGACCAGTTCGGGCTGGGCACCGTGGTCGGCGTGAAGGGGACGGGGGCGAACGCGGAGGCGACGATCGACTTCGGCGAGGCGAAGCCGAAGCGGTTGCTGCTGCGGTACGCGCCGGTGGAGAAGCTGTAGCTCCACGGGGGCTGTAGCTCTACGGGGCTACAGCTCTACGAGGCTGTGGCTCTACGGGTCTGTGGCTCTACGGGTCTGTGGCTCCGAGCGGCGTGGGGCGGCCCGGCGGTGGGTTACGTCGGGTCCAGGCCGTGGCTGCGCAGCCACGGCAGCGGGTCGATCGCCGAACCGCCGGCGGGGCGGACCTCGAAGTGCAGGTGCGGCCCGGTCGAGTTGCCGGAGTTCCCGGAGAACGCAATCTGGTCACCGGCCTTCACGACCGTCCCCGACGGCACCTTGTAGCTGGAGAGGTGGCAGTACCAAGTCTCCGTGCCGTCCTTCGCGGTGACGATCGCCATGTTCCCGTACGCGCTGTTCCACTGCGTCCGTACGGTCCCGTCGGTCGCGGCCATCACCGTCGTGCCGTACGACACCGGGAAGTCGATGCCCGTGTGCACGGACATCCAGTTGATGCCGGCCTGGCCGAAGTAGGCGCTGAGGCCCTTCTGCGTGACAGGGAGGACGAATTTCGGCCGCAGCCGCTCTTTGCGGGCCGCCTCCGCCGCCGCCTTCTGCTTCTCGGTGGCCTGCTGAGCCTTGAGGTCGATACGTTCCTGCGTCCGGCTGGCCCGGTCGGCGAAGTCGTCCGCGCCCGCGGAGAGGCTCTGGAGCTGGGTGTCCAGTTTGTTGTTGGCGGCCGACGGCTTCACCGCGATCCCGTCGGACGCGCTGAGTGTCGTGTCCTTGCTGTCGTTCCCGCCGATGGTGCCCACAGAGGCGGCGGCGATCCCCGCGACCCCCATCACACAGGCCGAGGGCACGGCGACGGTCAGCAGGGCGGAACGCTTCGCCGGGGTGCGACGGCGGGAACGGGAGGCGGACCGGGTCGCGGAGCGAGGGGCCGGAATGACCTCTTCCATGTCGTCGAGCAGTGGCGTGTCCTGCGCCTCACCGGCGTCCTCGAACTCGTCCTCCGCTGCGGCGGGTTGCTCGTACGACGCCTGTTCGAAGGTGGCGGTCGCCTGCTGGTCGAAGGGCTCGGGGCCGGCGTCGGTCTCGGGCTGGTGCTCGTGCGCGTCGGTCGGCGTCTGCTGCTCGTACGCCTCGTGCGTCTCGTACGTGGTGTGGTCGCCCGTGGTGTTCCACTGCGTGGCGTCGTACGCGCCCGTTTCCTGGGTCTGCAGGGTCCACTGCTGGGTCTGGCCGGTCTGCTCGGCCTGGAGCCAGGCGGCCGCGTCCCACTGGCCGGTGGCGTCGGGGCCCGGGTACTGCGCGGGGATGTCGGCGAGCTGCTGGTAACCGGTTGCCCAGGCCGTCGTGTCGTAGGCGCCGGTGTCGTACGCGGCCTGGTGCTGCGCCGCGTACGGGTCGTAGTACGGCGTCTGGTGGTCTCCGGCGTTCCACTGCGTGGCGTCGTACGAACCCGTGCCGTCGCCGCCCACCATGTGACCGAAGAGGGGATCGGTGGCGTAGCTTCCGGTCGTCTCGTAGCTTCCGGTCGCGTAGGCGCCGGTGGCGTAGCCGTCATGCGTGGTGAAGTCGCCGTACTGGGCTTCCTGGCCACCGTACGACGCATAGGGCGCCGAGGCGGCATCGGAGGCCGGAGCCGGGGGCATTGTGATCCCCGACGGGTGACGGTCGTTCACCAACTTCTCTTTCGCCTCGACAACAGGGGCTGGCAGAGCAGTGCGGCGACTGTACCCGGCGGTACGCGGGCGCGACAATCGTCGGCAGGTTTCCTCCATTCAGGAAACGGGCATTCGGCAGTGTTTCGGGGGAGTGCGGGCACGGCCTTGGCCTGGCGTTCGATTGGCGTTCGAGGGCGAGGCGGTGTCCGAGGGCTGCCCCCAGGGTCTCCAACGGTGCGGCGATTGGCTTGGGGAAGCCGGGGAAAGCTGATTCCGGCTCGGGCGTGACCATATGGACTGTCTCTCGTTCTACCTGACATACACGCCGCGTGTTTGAAATGCGCGCGGTCCCCGCCACTGGCATCGCGCTTCCCGTGCGGTGATCGGTTCAGCGTCCGGCGGGGCAGCGATCCCAGGGTGTGACCGATTCGAAAGTGCCGGGCACAGTCCAGACGCCGGCACCGCGTCACCGCCAGTGACGCCGCACACGGGCTCTACCCAAGGATCGGCCCGGACTCGTCCGCGCTCGTCATCGCTTCCACCCCTCGGGGCCACGCGACAACCCAGGATCCTCAAGAGTTCCAGAGACGCTGTCAGGCCACTGTCAGGCCGCCTGTGTCGGTGTCGGTGGCGGTGGTGGCCGCGTGGGTGCGGGCTCCCGTCTCCTCCATGTCGAGTGCCTGCCCTATGCCGGCGGCGACGGCGGGGTGGAAGGGCAGGGCGAGATGCCCGATACCGCTCACCTGGACGTTCTGTACGAGCAGGTCAGGGTGGTCGATGGCGGCGGTCCTCAGCGGCTCCATCAGATGGTCGAGGTCGCTCCAGAAGCACACGAACTGTGTGCGGCAGTCCGGCGCGGGTTTGCGCAGCTCCTCGATCACTTTGGAGCCCGGGCGCATCTGACGGACGATCGGATGCGCGTTCATCAGCGGGATGACCCGGGTGCCCGCGTGCGGCGTACCGAGCGTGACCAGGGTGCGGACACGCAGGTCACCGCCGAGGCGCTGGACGTAGTACCGCGCTATCAGTCCGCCGAGGCTGTGCCCGACGATATCCACCCGCTCCTGTCCCGTTCGGTCACATATGTCCTCTATGTGTCGACCGAGCAGCTCCGCGGCGGTGCGGATGTCGTACGTCAGCGGCGAGTAGTTGAGCGACTCGATGTGCCGCCTGCCGTGCTGCGCGAGCTTGCGGCGCAGGAGGACGAACACCGAGCGGTTGTCGATGAAGCCGTGCAGCAGGACGACCGGGGGCTTGGCTTCGGTGGGCAGTCGGGGGGCGTCGGGCGAGGGAGGTGCGGGGATGGTGCGGCGCTCCGGGGCAATGCCGGACGGATAGAGGAAGAGGTGCCCGGCGAGGATGGCGATCTCCAGGGCCGTCGCCTTCAACAGGGCTGCCGAGAGCCCCGCCAGGCTGCTGGGCAGCAGGCGCTTAGGGAGACGGGGAAAGGGCAACTGTGCCCCGGTGACCTTCATGGCCGACCTCCAGTCGGCACGCCGCGGGACCGCTTTGTCCCCCGTGTGCCCTAGTGAAAAGCTGCCGGTGGTGGCGCTGGCGATGCTACCGGCGGTGGCCGACGGTGCGTCCGTGATGTGCGTTACGTCGGTGACGCGACGGGATTCCCTGTTCATCCCTGCCGTCGTGCTCCCGCCGATGTGCCTCCCTGGCGCGGCGGTGGTGCTGCCCCCTGCTGGCGGCTTTCCTTGCGCAGGCTCCGGCCATGGTCCGCGCACCGCGATGTCCGCGGTGCGGGTGCCGCAGAAACGCGGAGCGGTGCGCGGCGAATGTGTCCCACCGTGTGATTTCCCCCTCGGTCTTCAGCGGGAAACTGCGGTTTGCACGGATCTGGCGATAACGTTCGTTCACTTCCCCGGCCCGTGCGGCGCGGGGCGCCTGTGCCGCAGAAGGGCGTCCGGTGCGGCGAGCGGCGGTATGTTCGATAAATGTCGGTACAGGTTGATGTAGTCCGTTCATGGAGGCAGTGATGGGTGTGGCAGCCGGTCCGATCCGCGTGGTGGTGGCCAAGCCGGGGCTCGACGGCCACGATCGTGGGGCCAAGGTGATCGCGCGGGCGCTGCGCGACGCCGGTATGGAGGTCATCTACACCGGGCTCCATCAGACCCCCGAGCAGATCGTCGACACCGCGATCCAGGAGGACGCCGACGCGATCGGGCTCTCGATCCTCTCCGGCGCCCACAA
Organism: Streptomyces sp. NBC_01384; assembly: GCF_045040035.1. Classification (NCBI taxonomy): domain Bacteria; kingdom Bacillati; phylum Actinomycetota; class Actinomycetes; order Kitasatosporales; family Streptomycetaceae; genus Streptomyces; species Streptomyces sp. NBC_01384. Next base: position 3,805,226 of record NZ_CP109559.1, on the reverse strand, counting down.
CACGCTGTTCGCCGCCGTCATCGAACTCCTCAAGGAGCGCGACGCGGAGGACATCAAGGTCTTCGGCGGCGGGATCATCCCCGAGGCGGACATCGCGCCGCTGAAGGAGAAGGGCGTCGCCGAGATCTTCACGCCGGGCGCGACGACCGCGTCGATCGTGGACTGGGTGCGAGCGAACGTGAGGCAGCCGGCCGGGGCGTAGCGCCTCGCCGGCGGGGGCGCGGTCCCGTTCGCTTGTGGGGCGGCCGCGGGTGGGTGAGGGCTGGCCGCGCAGCTCCCCGCGCCCCTGAAGGAGCGCTCCTGTCAGTGCGGGCCTGCGCCGTCCAGCTCCGAGGACATCACCGCGCGCAGGCGCAGCGTGGTGACGAGCCGTTGGAATGCCTCGGCCCAGTAGCCACCGGCGCCGGGCGCCGCGTTCTCCGGCTCGTCGGAGAGCGCCGTGAGCCCCTCCAGCCGCCCCGCCTCGGAAGGATCGAGGCACCGCTCGGCCAGCCCCATCACCCCACTGAAGCTCCACGGATAACTCCCCGCGTCCCGCGCGATATTGAGCGCGTCGACCACCGCCCGTCCCAGGGGCCCCGCCCACGGCACCGCACACACCCCGAGCAGCTGAAACGCCTCGGACAACCCGTGCGTGGCGATGAACCCCGCAACCCACTCGGCCCGCTCGGCGAAGCCCAGCGTGGCGAGCAGCTTCGACCGCTCCGCCAGTGACACCGCCCCGGGCCCGCCGGCCTCCGGGGCGGACGGTGCGCCGAGGAGCGCCCGGGACCACCCCGGGTCCCGCTGCCGTACCGCCGCCCGGCACCACGCGGCATGCAGCTCGGCCTGCCAGTCGTCCGCCACGGGCAGCGCCACGATCTCCTCCGGCGTACGTCCGCCGAGCCGCCGCGACCACGTGCGAAGCGGCGCTGATTCGACCAACTGGCCCAGCCACCACGACCGTTCCCCTCGTCCCGCCGGAGCTTTCGGTACTACACCGTCTCGCTCCATGCTCGCGTCGCACTCGTGCGGCGCTTCAACGACGATCGAGGGCGTGTGGTGCGTACGGTCGACGGCCACACAGGAACCGGCCCGGGCGGCCATCCGTGCGGCGAGTGCCGAATCCGGCAGTGCGGACAGCAGCTCCGCAGCCGTGGCCCGCACATTGCGGCTCCGGTCGGCGAGCGCCCGCTCCAGGAACGGTTCGTCCGCCGCGCACAGTCCGGAGCGCAGGGAGTCGAGGAACATCAGCCGGTCCTCGGCCCGCTCCGTGGTCCAGGTGGTGGCGAGCAACGCGCGGGCTGCCGTGGGGTCCTTGACGCGCAGGGCGGTGAGCAGCGCGACCCGCTCGGCGAAGAGGCCCTCCTGCCAGAGCTGCCCCGCGCGCTCGGGTTCCCCGGGGCCGGGCAGCGCGGCGCCGCCGCCCGGCATGGAACGCAGTGCGAACCGCCAGTCCGGGTTCAGCCGGGCGAGCCACAGGGCGCGTGGCCCGGCGAAGGCCAGCGCCGCCGGCCGCAGGTCCGTACGTCCCCGGGCCGCGTCGAGGAGTGCGGGCAGGGTTTCCGGAGGCGGAGCGAAGCCCCGCGCGTTTGCCAGCGCGAGCCATTGGGGCAGCAGCTCCATGAGGTCGGGCGCCGCGCCCCTGCGGCCACCGCCTCCCGCGCCGGGCCGGTCGGCCAGCAGCATCGCGAGCCGGCGGGCCGCGGCGGGCGGGAGAGACGGTCGTGGGTCCGGCGCCGCGGGCTCGGGCCGGGCGGCTGCCTTCGCGGGTCGTACCCCGGCCCGTCGCCGCAGGGTCTCCACGGCGGCCGCGTCCAGCAGGGCCACCGGTGCCTCCCGCCCGGCCGCCCATCCCGGAGGCGTACGCCGCTCGGTGCCGAGCAGCGCCATGGTGACGAGCTCCTCCCAGGAACTCCCGAGGGGCGCGCCCGCGGGAGCGGAGGTCGTGTTCATGAGCGTCCTTTCCGTACGGGCATGGTGGCGGGGGTGGTGGCGGGAGTGGTGGAGGCCGCGTGAGTGGCGCCGGTGATCAGCACAGCGGCACCGGCTCCCCTTCGCTCTCCGGCCAGGCAGTCAGGGGGGTGAAGCCGCGGTGGCCGCACTCGCCGAAGACCGTGACGGGGGCGCCGCCGGAGAGTGCGGCGAGGCGCCACAGGCCGGGGCGGGAGAGAGAGGAGAGCGTGATCGGGAGTGCGACGTCGCCCTCGGCATCCGCGAGTTGCCAGGTGTCGCCGTCGGGGGTGGGTATCACCCGGGCCAAGGTGACCGGGTAGGAGTCGAGCCAGGGGTCGGCCCGCAGGGCTTCGCCGTAGCGGGCTGTCGCTTGGGCGGTGGTCAGCGCTGGTGGGCGTAGGTGCGCGGGGGCGGGGAGCGTGAACTGCTTGCCCAGGGAAACTCGGAGCTGCCCCCCGCCCTGGTAGGCGGACATCTCCGCCTCGAAGGCCAGGCCCGCGGGCAGCGTCAACTCCGGTGCGCGGCCGGCGGCCCCGTAGGAGAGGAGCAGTGCGGTACGGCCGCACTCTGTGCCGTACAGCCAGATCCTGCGGGTCGTGAGCCGGCTGTCCGCCGTGTCGTACTGGGCGAGGACCAGCCAGCGGTCGCGCTGCGGCGGGCCGTCGGCCGGACCGGTCAGGCCGACCCGCGAGCGTACCGTCGCGGCCAGGGCGTCCGGCAGCCGCTCGCGGCGCAGCCAACCCTGGTCGAGGAGGTGGAGCAGCGCGCACTCCTCGAGCAGCCGCACCGGCCAGCCCGGGCCGGAGGAGGGAATCGCCCCCAATTCCCTGACCCGCGCGGCCAGTCCGGGCGCCTGCGCGTCGACCATGCGGGCCGCCGTCTCCTCCCACATTCCGTACCCCGCCTGCTCGGCCGACGCGAGGCCGGCCCGCAGCAGGTCCGCCAGCCGCTGCTCCAGCTCCGCCGCCCCGGCGGTGATCCGCTCGGCCCGCCGCGCCGCCCTCCGCCGCGCCGCCTCCGGATCACCCGGTGACGCCGTCCCAGATGCCGCGCCCGTCGTCCGCTTCTCCTCGACTCGCCCTCTTCTCCCCTCTATCCACTGCTCCGCCCAGTCCGGCGCCTGTCCCCGCGGCACCTCGCCGTCCTCGCCCGCCCAGAGCAGCAGCAGCCCCAGCGCGTGTTTGCACGGGAACTTCCGGCTCGGACAACTGCATGTGTACGCGGGCCCGGTGGAGTCCGCGATGTCGATGACCGTCTGATAAGGCTTGCTGCCACTTCCGCTGCACAGTCCCCACACCGTCCCCTCGTCAGAACTGCCCGTCCCCGACCACGGCCCGGCCGCGCCGAGTTTGCTGCCCGCCGCGCGTGACGCTGCGTCAGGCGCCAGCGCCAGCACCTGATCCGCCGTCCAGCGCACCCCCTGCTGAGTCATGTCATCGAAGGTAGGTCCCGCCACTGACAATCGGTCTCCGCGGGCGCGTTTGTGCAGGTCAGGACGCATTGTCAGTGGCGTGGTGCACGGTGGAACCAGATCCGAACCGGCCGAGCTGGAGGGGGACCGAGTCATGTCCGTGTCAGTTGAGTCTGTTGAGCCTGTTCAGTCCGTCGAGTCCGTCGAGTCGACGGACGTTCGTCGGGCTTCCGTCCATCCGCCCGCGGGTGAGGCGCTGCGGCCGCATGCCGAGCACGCCTTCGCCGCCGAACTCGCCGCGCTGGCCGCGCAGGACGACCGGCCTCGACCGGCCCGCTGGCGGCTGTCGCCGTGGGCGGTGGCGACCTATCTGCAGGGTGGCACACTGCCGGACGGCACCGTGATCACACCGAAGTACGTGGGACCGCGCCGCATCGTCGAGGTCGCCGTCACCACGCTCGCCACCGATCGCGCCCTGCTTCTGCTAGGCGTGCCCGGCACCGCGAAGACCTGGGTCTCCGAGCACCTGGCCGCGGCGGTCAGCGGCGACTCGACCCTGCTCGTGCAAGGCACGGCCGGCACACCGGAGGAGGCGATCCGGTACGGCTGGAACTATGCGCAGTTGCTCGCGCACGGGCCCAGCCGGGACGCGCTCGTGCCGAGCCCGGTCATGCGGGCCATGGCGGACGGGATGACCGCCCGCGTCGAGGAGCTGACCCGCATCCCGGCCGACGTCCAGGACACGTTGATCACGATCCTCTCCGAAAAGACCTTGCCGATACCGGAGCTGGGGCAGGAGGTGCAGGCCGTCCGCGGCTTCAACCTGATCGCCACGGCCAACGACCGCGACCGCGGGGTGAACGAGCTGTCCAGCGCCCTGCGCCGCCGCTTCAACACGGTGGTGCTGCCGCTGCCGGAGAGCGCGGACGCCGAGGTCGACATCGTCGCGCGCCGCGTCGACCAGATCGGCCGCTCACTCGACCTGCCCGCCGTGCCCGAGGGCATCGACGAGATTCGCCGCGTCGTCACCGTTTTCCGCGAGCTGCGCGCCGGGGTCACGGCCGACGGGCGGACGAAGCTGAAGTCGCCCAGCGGCACGCTGTCCACCGCCGAGGCGATCTCCGTCGTCACCAGCGGTCTCGCCCTGGCCGCTCACTTCGGCGACGGTGTGCTGCGCGCGTCCGACGTCGCGGCGGGCATCCTCGGCGCCGTCGTCCGTGACCCGGCCGCCGACCGGGTGATCTGGCAGGAGTACCTGGAAGCGGTCGTCCGCGAGCGGGACGGCTGGAAGGACTTCTACCGGGCCTGCCGGGAGGTGAGCGCATGACGGTCTTCACCGGAGGGCCGTTGCTGCTCGGGGTGCGGCACCACGGTCCCGGGTCGGCCCGTGCCGTGCGGGCCGCGCTGGAGGCGGCCGCTCCTGGGGTCGTACTGATCGAGGGGCCCCCGGAGGCGGACGCGCTCATCCCGCTCGCCGCCGAGAAGGACATGCGTCCCCCCGTCGCCCTCCTCGCCCATGTAGTGGACGAGCCCGGCCACTCCGCCTTCTGGCCGCTGGCCGAGTTCTCCCCCGAGTGGGTGGCGATCCGGTGGGCCCTGGACCACGGAGTCCCGGCCCGCTTCATCGACCTTCCGGCGACCCACACGCTGGCGTGGGGAAAGGAAGCGCCGCCCGAGGTGGAAGAGGAGAAGGAAAAGGAAGAGGAGGAGGGGGAGGAGAAAGGGGAGGAGAGAGGGGACGAGAAAGAGACCGTCGCATCCGGCCGGCCCGTCGACGAAGCCGTGCGGATCGACCCCCTCGCCGTACTCGCCGAGACAGCCGGTTACGACGATCCCGAGCGCTGGTGGGAGGACGTGGTCGAGCACCGGGGCGGGGCCGGCAGCGGAGCCGACCCGTACGCGCCGTTCACCGTGCTCGAGGAGGCGATGGGGGAGCTGCGGGAGACCTACGGGGTCGGTGGACACGACCGGGACCTGCTGCGCGAGGCGTACATGCGGCTCCAGGTGCGGTCGGCGCAGCGGGAGTTCGGGGACGAGGTGGCTGTGGTGTGCGGAGCCTGGCACGTGCCCGCGCTGCGGCAGAGGACCACGGTCGCCGCCGATCGGGCGCTGCTCAAGGGGCTGCCCAAGGCGAAGGTCGACATGACGTGGGTGCCATGGACGCACCGGCGGCTGTCCCGGGTCAGTGGGTATGGAGCGGGCATCGACTCGCCGGGCTGGTACGGGCATCTGTTCGGCGCCCCCGACCGCCCCGTCGAGCGCTGGATGACGAAGGTGGCCCGGCTGCTGCGCGACGAGGACCGGATGGTGTCGTCCGCGCACGTCATCGAGGCGGTGCGGCTGGCCGACACACTCGCCGCGATGCGCGGCCGCCCACTGCCGGGGCTGACCGAGACCACCGATGCCGTACGGGCCGTGATGTGCGAAGGCTCGGACGTGCCACTGGGGCTCGTGCACGACCGGCTCGTGGTCGGTGATGTGCTCGGCGAGGTGCCTCAGGCCGCTCCCGCGGTGCCGTTGCAGCGCGACCTCGCGCGGACGCAGAAGCGGTTGCGGCTCAAACCGGAGCCGCTGGAGCGCGAGGTGGAACTGGACCTGCGGGGGGAGACCGACGCCGGGCGGAGCAGACTCCTGCATCGGCTGCGACTGCTCGGTGTCGGGTGGGGCGAGCCCACCGTCTCGCGCGCCGGCACCGGCACCTTCCGCGAGACCTGGCGGCTGCGCTGGGAGCCCGAGTTGTCCGTGCGGGTCGCCGAGGCCGGGGTCTGGGGCACGACCGTCCTGTCGGCGGCGACCGGCAAGGCCGAGGCGGACGCCGTCGCCGCGCCCTCCCTGGCCGACGTCACGGCACTCGCCGAGCGCTGTCTGCTCGCCGAACTCCCGGACGCGCTGCCCGTGGTCATGCGGGTCCTCGCCGACCGGGCGGCCCTGGACGCGGACGTCGGCCACCTCGCCCAGGCCCTGCCCGCGCTGGTCCGTTCCCTGCGGTACGGCGATGTGCGCGGCACGGACACGCACGCCCTCACGGACGTCGCCGTGGGTCTCGCCGAGCGGATCTTCGTCGGACTGCCCCCGGCCTGCGCGGTCCTCGACGCCGAGGCCGCCGAGGACATGCGACGCCATGTGGACGCGGTGCACGGGGCGGTGGGGTTGTTGGGCGAGATGGCCACGATCTCCGCCGGTGGCGGGCCGTCCGCCGGTGGCACGCCATTCTCCAGTGGCAGGCCGTCCGCCGGTGGCATACGCGAGCGCTGGCACTCGGTGCTCCGGGTGCTGACCGGGCGGGACACCGTTCCGGGGGTGATCCGCGGGCGGGCCGTACGACTGCTGCTGGACGACGGCGAGTTGGCGCAGGGCGAGGCCGCGCGGCTCATGGGGCTCGTGCTGTCGCCGGGGACGGCACCGGGGGACGCGGCCGCGTGGATCGAGGGATTCGTCGGCGGTGGTTCCGGGGGCGGGATGCTGCTCGTGCACGACGAGCGGCTGCTCGGGCTGGTGGACGCATGGCTGACCGGCGTGCCGGCGGAGGCGTTCACCGACGTACTGCCGCTGCTGCGACGCACGTTCTCGGCGTACGAGGCAGGGGTGCGCCGGACGCTGGGCGAGCTGGTCCGGCGCGGCCCGGGGGCGCGGGGGAGCGCCGAGGCCGCCGCCTCCGGCGTACCGGGGTTCGCCCCCGAACTCGACGCCGAGCGCGCGGACGCCGTTCTGCCGGTGCTGAGCCTGCTGCTGGGGCTGGACGAATCCGACGACAACGACTTGGTGGAGGTGGCCCGATGACAGCGACGCAGGTGGACATGACCGGATCGACCGCCACTGCCGACGAGCGGCTGCGGCGATGGCGGCTCGTGCTCGGGGGCGAGGACGCGGACGGCACCGGATGCGTGCTCGCGGGGCAGGACGCCGCGATGGACGGGGCGCTCACCGCGTTGTACGGGAAGGGGGGCAAGGGGCCGTCGGGGCGGGACCGTTCGGCGGGGCTCGGGGCGTCCGCGCCGTCGGTCGCGCGCTGGCTCGGGGACATCCGGACGTACTTCCCCTCGTCCGTCGTCCAGGTCATGCAGCGGGACGCCATCGACCGGCTCGGGCTGGCCGCGCTCCTGCTGGAGCCCGAGATGCTGGAGGCGGTGGAGGCCGACGTTCACCTGGTGGGCACGCTCCTCTCCCTCAACAAGGCCATGCCGGAGACGACGAAGGAGACGGCGCGGGCCGTCGTGCGCAAGGTCGTCGAGGATCTGGAGAAGCGGCTCGCCGGCCGCACCCGGGCCACGCTCACCGGCGCCCTGGACCGCAGCGCCCGCATCACCCGTCCCCGTCACCACGACATCGACTGGAACCGCACGATCGCGGCGAACCTGAAGCACTACCTGCCCGAGTACCGCACGGTCGTGCCCGAGCGGCTGATCGGCTATGGGCGCGCCGCGCAGTCCGTGAAGAAGGAGGTCATCCTCTGCATCGACCAGTCGGGGTCGATGGCGGCGTCCGTCGTCTACGCGTCCGTGTTCGGCGCCGTCCTCGCGTCGATGCGGTCCATCGCCACCAGGCTCGTCGTCTTCGACACGGCCGTCGTCGACCTCACCGACCAGCTCGACGACCCGGTCGACGTCCTCTTCGGCACCCAGCTCGGCGGCGGTACGGACATCAACAGGGCGCTCGCGTACTGCCAGTCGCAGATCACCCGGCCCGCCGAGACGGTGGTCGTGCTCATCAGCGACCTCTACGAAGGGGGTATCCGCGACGAGATGCTGAAGCGGGTCGCGGCGATGAAGGCGTCGGGGGTGCAGTTCGTGACGTTGCTGGCGCTGTCCGACGAGGGGGCGCCCGCGTACGACCGCGAGCACGCGGCGGCACTCGCGGCGCTGGGCGCACCGGCGTTCGCCTGCACCCCCGATCTGTTTCCCGAGGTGATGGCGGCGGCGATCGAGAAGCGCCCGCTCCCGATACCGGACACCGTATGAGGAGAGTTGAAAAAGCGGACATGAACGCCCATCGGTAAGGGGACTTGCGCAACCTCGGGAGCGTCTCCAGAACTCTGTGTGTGCCTGTGGTTTCCAGGCTTTTCTGGCGCGGCGTGGTACTACGGTCCCGTTCGCCCTGGTGCGAACGCCGACCGAGTTGCCGTGCGCGGCGAGCACCGTGGTGTGGCAGCGAGGCCGACCCCCGCGCGTCAGGCACCTCCCGGCGACTCCCACGACCCCATGGGTGCGCTGGGCGATCGGTCGGCCGTCGGCAGCGGTGGGCCGCGGCACGGCGACCCGCACCCTCGCGTACGGCGTCGAGGACGGCGTCGGCGGCTTCGCGAGCGGCGTCACCGGCGACGTGCGGCCGTTCGTCGGCGGCGTCACCGGCGAGGTCGGGCCGCTCGCGGGGCACGCGGTCACCGGGGTCCAGGGCGTGGCCGAGTCCGTCACGCCGGGCTATCTGCGGAACGCCCACGCGTCGAGCCGGCTGCCGCACGCGCAATACGGCCAATACGGCACGTACGCCCTCTGACGTCCCTGCCACCGACTCCGTGGGGCCACGGCCCCGTGCGGCCGAACGCCATTGGGCCGTGCGACCGAAACCCTGCGGATAGGGCGGGTGGTCCCCATTGGGGTGAGGACCACCCGCCCTGGGCCCCTTCGGGGCCGTTCAAGGGGCCTTACCAGGCAAACCCCAGCCTGGTGGGGCCCTGTTTAGGCCAGATCTGTGACAGGTATCACCGCGCAGGTGTGATCTGCGATTTAGGGACCCACGTCCTGCGGCGATAACCTGCGAGACGGACATGCCGCGCGCTCGGACACCGTGTGCGCCACCCTTGTGACAGCGGACGTCACGTTGCCCTTCGCGGCACGCCCACGCATCCAACGAACCGCGAGATCACTGATAGGGACGGACGCGCGTGGACCTGTTCGAGTACCAGGCGAGGGACCTCTTCGCCAAGCACGGTGTACCGGTGCTGGCCGGTGAAGTCATTGACACGCCTGAGGCAGCCCGCGAGGCGACCGAGCGTCTTGGCGGCAAGTCCGTCGTCAAGGCCCAGGTGAAGGTCGGTGGCCGCGGCAAGGCCGGCGGCGTCAAGCTCGCCGCCACCCCGGACGAGGCCGTCGCCCGTGCGACGGACATCCTCGGCATGGACATCAAGGGCCACACGGTCCACAAGGTGATGATCGCCGAGACCGCGCCCGAGATCGCCGAGGAGTACTACGTCTCGTACCTCCTCGACCGCACCAACCGCACCTTCCTCGCCATGGCGTCCGTCCAGGGCGGCGTGGAGATCGAGGTCGTCGCGGAGGAGAACCCCGAGGCCCTCGCGAAGGTCCCGGTCGACGCCAACGAGGGCGTCTCGATCGAGAAGGCCCGCGAGATCGTCGCCCAGGCGAAGTTCCCGGCCGAGGTCGCCGAGCAGGTCGCCGAGATCCTGGTGACGCTGTGGGACACCTTCATCAAGGAGGACGCCCTCCTCGTCGAGGTCAACCCGCTCGCCAAGGTCGCCGACGGCCGCGTCATCGCCCTCGACGGCAAGGTGTCGCTGGACGAGAACGCCGAGTTCCGTCAGCCCGAGCACGAGGCGCTCGTCGACCACGCCGCCGCCAACCCGCTCGAGGCGGCGGCCAAGGCCAAGAACCTCAACTACGTCAAGCTCGACGGTGAGGTCGGCATCATCGGCAACGGCGCGGGTCTCGTCATGAGCACCCTGGACGTCGTCGCGTACGCCGGTGAGAACCACGGCGGCGTGAAGCCCGCCAACTTCCTCGACATCGGCGGCGGCGCCTCCGCCGCGGTCATGGCGAACGGCCTGGAGATCATCCTCGGCGACCCGGACGTCAAGTCCGTCTTCGTCAACGTCTTCGGTGGCATCACCGCCTGTGACGAGGTCGCCAACGGCATCGTCCAGGCGCTGCAGCTGCTCGCCGACAAGGGCGAGGAAGTCACCAAGCCGCTGGTCGTGCGTCTGGACGGCAACAACGCCGAGTTGGGTCGCAGGATCCTGTCGGACGCCAACCACCCGCTGGTCCAGCGCGTGGACACCATGGACGGCGCGGCCGACAAGGCCGCCGAGCTCGCGGCTGCGAAGTAAGGGACGAGGGACTAAACAGCCATGGCTATCTTCCTCAACAAGGACAGCAAGGTCATCGTCCAGGGCATGACCGGTGCCACGGGCATGAAGCACACCAAGCTCATGCTGGCCGACGGCACGAACATCGTCGGTGGCGTGAACCCGCGCAAGGCGGGCACGTCCGTCGACATCGACGGCACCGAGATCCCCGTCTTCGGCACGGTCGCCGAGGCGATGGAGAAGACGGGCGCCAACGTGTCCGTCCTCTTCGTGCCGCCGGCCTTCGCCAAGGCCGCCGTCGTCGAGGCGATCGACGCGGAGATCCCCCTCGCGGTCGTCATCACCGAGGGCATCGCCGTCCACGACTCCGCCGCCTTCTGGGCGTACGCGAAGTCGAAGGGCAACAAGACCCGCATCATCGGCCCGAACTGCCCCGGTCTCATCACCCCGGGCCAGTCCAACGCCGGCATCATCCCGGGCGACATCACGAAGCCGGGCCGCATCGGCCTGGTCTCGAAGTCCGGCACGCTGACGTACCAGATGATGTACGAGCTCCGTGACATCGGCTTCTCGTCCGCCGTCGGCATCGGTGGCGACCCGGTCATCGGTACGACGCACATCGACGCGCTCGCCGCGTTCGAGGCCGACCCCGACACCGACCTGATCGTGATGATCGGTGAGATCGGTGGCGACGCCGAGGAGCGTGCGGCGGACTTCATCGCCAAGAACGTGACGAAGCCGGTCGTCGGCTACGTCGCCGGCTTCACCGCGCCCGAGGGCAAGACCATGGGCCACGCCGGCGCCATCGTCTCCGGCTCCTCCGGCACGGCCGCCGCGAAGAAGGAGGCCCTCGAGGCCGCCGGCGTCAAGGTCGGCAAGACGCCGACCGAGACGGCGAAGCTGGCGCGCGAGATCCTCGCCGACTGAAGCCGGACGAGTCCGAACGCGGATGGGCCCGCACTCCCTTGCCGGGGGTGTGGGCCCATCCGCGTAGGCATCCCGCCGTACGGCGTACGGCGGGATGCCTACGGCGCGCGACGGATACGGCGTACTCAGCGTGGCTGCGGAACCAGTCGCTCCGGACCGTTCACCGCTTCCGCCCTGAGCTTGGCGCGCAGGAGCAGCTTCTCTGCGGACAGCGGCCCGGGCGCGACCCGTGGCGGCAGCCCGAGCACCAACGCGCCCGGGGCGAGCGGCGGCTCGTAGTGGTCGGCTGCCGTACGGAGCGTCACCGTCGTGGCGCCGATGAGGACGACCGTGAAGGCGATGGCCGCGCGGGTCCACTGCCGGGCGCGTTGCTCGCCGCCACAGCGGACGTTGAGGGGTTTCGCGGCGCGCAGCCGCTCCGTGCCGGCGAGTTCGACGAGCCGCCGGTGCAACTCCTCCGGCACCGCCAGCTCCGGCAGCCGGGCGGTGATTGCCTCGCGTGCGCGCAGCAGCCGGTTGGCCGCCGCGGGCGTGCTCGCCTCCGTCTCGGCCGCGGTCTCCGGCAGGCCGAGCCCGACCCCGTCGTAGAGCAGCAGGGTCCGCCGGTACATGGGCGGCAGTTTCAGGAGTACGTCGAGCAGTGCGCGGTCCGCGGCATCCGCGGGCGGCGGTTCCGGGTGCCGGTGCCGGGGGCGCATCTTGTGCCAGGGTGAGAGCGCGAACTCGTGTGCCGTCGCCCGCACCCACCCCGCCGGATCCCGGTCCATGGCCACCTCGGGCCAGCGGTGCCAGGCCAGTTGGAAGGCCCGCTCCACGGATTCGCGCGCCAGTTCGCGCCGTCCGGTGAGCAGATAGGTCTGCCGTACGAGGGCGGGGGCGCAGTAGGCGTAGAGGGCGTCGAACGCCTGAGCCGGGGTCAGGGAGGCCGCTTCCGGCTCGGAAGGGGAACCGTGGGAGGGCTCGGGCCGGGGCTCGCGCACCGGCTCGGGCTCGGGCTCGCGTCGGGGCTTGGGTTCGACCTTGAGGTCGGACTGGGCCTGGGGCTGGGACTGGGGCTGGGGCCTGGGTTCAGGGGCGACCTTGAGCTCGGGCTGGGGTTCGAGCTCGGGTCCGGGTTCGGGTGTGGGGTCCGTCTGTTCCTGGGATGTCTGTACGGGGCCGGTGGCGGCGCCGACCAGAGACGGAGCCGACCGCTCCTGAGGAACGGTCACCTCGGCGGCCGTCAGCAGCCGTACGTACGCTTCCCGTTTGCGACCGCGCGGTGTCTTACGGCCGGTCTCCCATGAGCGGACCGTCTCGCGGGTGACGCCCACCGCGGCAGCGATGTCCGCCTGGCTCAGCGACTTGGCCTCGCGCAGACGGCGGCGCTCTTTGGGGGAGGGCAGGGGGGGTGCAGGGTTGCGTGTCATTTCGGACCCCACCCGGTGCCCTTTAGTACGAAAAGGTACATAGCTGCATATTGAGCGACACCGCCGATGTTCGCCTGTTACGAGGAGAAAGCGCGTGTCGTTGGGAGCATGGTGGGTGTGACCCAAATGACCGACCGCAGGCTGTCGTTGTCGCCCCTGCTCACCCGGATGCGCCACCGATCACCCGGACTGGCCGCCAGCCTCCTGGGTGGCGCCCTTGCGGCGGGGCTCGGACTGGGCTCGTTCGCCGCCCTCGTCATGGTGCTGTGGATCAGCTCGCCGTACCCGGACGGCGGACCGGGCGGAGCGCTGCATGTGGCTGCCGCGTTGTGGCTGCTCGCGCACGGCGTGGAGCTGATCCGCACCGAGACGTTGTCGGGCCTGCCCATGCCGGTGGGGGTGACACCGCTGCTGCTGGTCGTCCTGCCGGTGTGGCTGTTGTACCGGGCGGCGCGCGACGCGGCGGACGCCGATGCCGAGGCGATGGCGCACACGGTGTGGGCCGGGACCGTCGTGGGCTATCTGACCGTCGGCGGGGCGGCCGCGCTGTACGCCTCGGGCGGGGAGTTGCGGCCGTCGTGGGGGTGGACGGCGGTGTGCCTGCCGCTGCTCGCCGGGAGCGCGGCCGGGGCGGGGGTGTGGCCGGAGTGCGGTCGCCCCCGCGGGCGCGTTCCCGCGTGGATGCGCCGGATTCCTGCCGTACTGCCCGCCGGTGTGCGCCGTTGCTTCCCCGAGCTTTTCGGGGCCTCGGCGCGGGCGGCGGGGGCCGGGGCGGCGGTGCTCGTCGGAGGTGGGGCGCTGTTGGTGGGGGCGTCACTGGTGTGGCACGGCGGCGCCGCCCGGGACTCGTTCCAGCAGGTCACCGAGGTGTGGTCGGGGCGGTTCGCGGTGTTGCTGCTCTGTCTCGCCCTGGTGCCGAACGCGGCGGTGTGGGGCGCGGCGTACGGGCTCGGGCCAGGGGTGGTGCTGGGGGTCGGGCATGTCGCGGGGCCGTTCTCCGTGGCGGGGCCGGAGCCGTCGCTGCCGGCCTTTCCGTTGCTGGCGGCGGTGCCGGTGCCGGGAGCGGGGGCGGGGGCGGAGTGGGGTTGGGTGGGTGGGGTGGTGCCCGGGGCGGCGGGGGTGACGGTGGCGTGGTTCCTGGTGGCTGCGGGGGTGCCGCGGGTGCCGCGGGTGCCGGGGGAAGGGCGTGAGGTTTGGTCGTGGGGGCGGATGGTGGTGGGGATGGGGCTGGCGGGGGTGTTGTGCGGTGTTGTGCTGGCGGTGCTTGCCGGGGTGGCGGGTGGGCCGTTGGGGGTGGCGGCGTTGGCGCACTTCGGGCCGGTGTGGTGGCAGGTGGGGGGTGCGGCCGTTGTGTGGACGGTGGGGGTGGGAGTTCCGGTGGGGGTGGGGGTACGGGGGTGGAGGCTTCGGGAACGGCATCGACGTTCGTGGCGGGTGTGGCCGTCGCGGCCGGTGTGGCCGGCGTGGCTCTCTTGGCCGGGGCGGGCTGGGTGGCCGGGGTGGCCCGCGCGGGCTTCATCGGGCTCGTTGACGCCATTGGTCTCATGGCGGTCATGGTGCGCACGGCCCTTGCGGCTCTTGTGGCTGTTCCGGGGGAAACGGTCGCGTGGTGACGGGGTTCAGGTGTCGCCCGCCACGCCTGCCATGCCTGCCGTGCCTGCCATGCCCGCCTCGTCGGCTGCGCCGGTCTCGGGTCCGGAGCGGGATTCTGGGGGCGAGCTGTATGATTTTCTGCCCTCCGACGCCGCGGGATCGGCGTGGCACGAGGATGCGGCTCGTGAGTCCCGGTGGGAGGCGTTGAGGGAGGCGTCGTCGTTGCCGCTGGAGTCGCTGGAGTCGCTGGAGACTCCAGCGACTCCAGAGCCGGATCGGTGACGCGCCGTGCGTGATGCGTCCCGCCGCTGCCCCCCGCCCCTTCCCCTGCCCGTCCCATCCAGCGGGTGGGCGGGGGCGCCGGTCGGCACCGTCAGCTGCGTGTTCCCAACAGGCCCCGCAGGTCCTTCGGGAGAAGGTCGTTGCAGGACTGTTTTGCCGTGTTGGTGAGGGCGTCGTTCGTGCAGGAGTAGTAGTCGCTGTAGACGAACTGCGCGGTGAAGGTCGCGGCGACCATGACGATGGCCAGGGACGCGGTGACCAGACCGCTCACCGCGGCGGTCGTCTGAGGGCGGGCGTTCGAGTCGGGAGCCGGGGCGTCCGGGTCCGGGGTGCGGGGCTTGGCGCGCAGGGCACTGCCGCCCCAGTACAGGGCGAGCGCGCCGAGCAGCAGCGCCACGTACGGCCAGCTGAACAGGGCGAAGAAGAACGCCCACATCCCGGAGAGCAGCGCGTACCGCGCACGGCGCTGGGCCGGGTCCGTCGGGTCCCAGCGCATCCCGGAGCCCGGACCGCCGCCGGGTCCCTCGGGGCCGCCCTGGCCCTGCGGGGCCCCGGGTCGGTCACCGAAACCGCCGCCGGTCGAACGCCCCGGCTGCCGGTCGCTCCACTGACTGCCCCACGGGAGCTGCCCGGGGCCGGGACCGGAACCGGAGTCACCGTTCTCGTCCGAACCCTGCCCGCCGGTCGGACGCCTCGGCTGCCAGGGCCGGTCGGGCGTCCCCTCCGGCGGCGGAGCGAACGGATTGTCGTCGGAGCCGGAGCCGGAGCCGGAGCCGGAGCCGGAGCCGGAGCCGGAGTCGGAGCCACCCGTCGAGCCGCTCCCGTCCGCGGAGTCACGTCCGCCCGAGGAGCCGTACCCGCCCGCGGGCGAGTCCCCGCTCTCCTGCGGCGGGGTAGGCGAAGGGCGCCGCTCGCGCAGCAGCAGCGGAGGGAGTCGGAGACTGCGGTCCGGCATCAGGTGTGCGTCTTCCCCTTGGTGGTTCTGGCGGGCGGCGTGTCCACACGGCATCGTGCTCGCGACGCGCACCCCGAGCTTCCTGACCAGGGCCCGCACCCTGGACGTTCGTTTCGAGGACGTTCGTTTCCAGGACCGGCACCCCGAGCGTTCTACCGTCCCTGGTCAACGTTCCACGCGTACAGGGCGTTCCCCATGCGGAACGGCGTCCCCGGGGATGGTCCTCCCTAGACGCTACCTTCCGGCCACGCCCCCGTCCCGTGGGGGCCGCCCGGTGTGCCGGTATCGTTGCTGACGGTCGGCCGCTTCGTAGACTTCCCCGTATCCCGGGGCGCGAAGCATTCGTACGACCGTACAAACGCTCCCCCGAGAAAGGGCCCCGCCGTGGCCAAGACCAAGCGCCTCGTCGTGCTGGTCTCCGGATCAGGCACGAATCTGCAGGCACTGCTCGATGGCATTGCCGAGGCCGGGCCCGAGGCCTACGGGGCCGAGATCGTGGCCGTCGGTGCCGATCGCGACGGCATCGAGGGGCTCGCCCGGGCCGAGCGGGCCGGGCTTCCCACCTTCGTGTGCCGCGTCAAGGATTACGACAGCCGGGACGAGTGGGACCGAGCGCTCGCCGAGGCCGTCGCCGCCCACGAGCCCGACCTCGTCGTCTCCGCGGGGTTCATGAAGATCGTGGGGAAGGAATTCCTGGCCCGGTTCGGTGGGCGGTTCGTCAATACGCACCCCGCCCTGCTGCCCAGTTTTCCGGGGGCCCACGGCGTGCGCGACGCGCTCGCGTACGGCGCGAAGGTCACCGGATGCACCGTCCACTTCGTCGACGACGGCGTCGACACCGGACCGATCATCGCTCAGGGCGTGGTGGAGGTCCGGGACGAGGACGACGAGAGCGCTCTGCACGAGCGCATCAAGGAAGTCGAGCGAAGGCTGCTCGTCGATGTCGTGGGGCGGCTCGCCCGCAACGGCTATCGCATTGAGGGACGAAAGGTAGTTATCCAGTGACCGCCGACAGCACAGTCACGGCCGAGAGCACCGAGAGCACCAAGCGGATCATCCGGCGCGCGCTCGTCAGCGTCTACGACAAGACCGGGCTGGAGGAACTGGCTCGCGGGCTGCACGAAGCCGGTGTCGAGCTCGTCTCCACCGGGTCCACCGCCGCCAAGATCGCCGCGGCCGGTGTCCCCGTCACCAAGGTCGAGGAGCTGACCGGCTTCCCCGAGTGCCTGGACGGCCGGGTCAAGACCCTGCACCCCAAGGTCCACGCGGGCATCCTCGCCGATCTCCGTCTCCCCGATCACCAGCGGCAGCTGGCGGAGCTGGGCGTCGAGCCGTTCGGCCTCGTCGTCGTCAACCTCTACCCCTTCCGCGAGACCGTCGCCTCGGGCGCGTCGCCCGACGAGTGCGTCGAGCAGATCGACATCGGCGGGCCCTCGATGGTCCGCGCGGCCGCCAAGAACCATCCCTCCGTCGCCGTCGTCACCAGCCCGGCGCGGTACGGCGACGTCCTCGCCGCCGTCAAGACCGGTGGCTTCGACCTGCGCACCCGTAAGCGGCTAGCCGCCGAGGCCTTCCAGCACACCGCCTCGTACGACGTGGCCGTCGCCTCCTGGTTCGCGGACGACTACGCGGCCGCCGACGACAGTGGCTTCCCCGACTTCCTCGGCCACACCTACACGCGCAAGAACACCCTGCGCTACGGCGAGAACCCCCACCAGGGCGCGGCCCTGTACGTCGACGGCACGGGCGGCCTCGCCGAGGCCGAGCAGCTGCACGGCAAGGAGATGTCGTACAACAACTACACGGACACGGACGCCGCACGCCGTGCCGCGTACGACCACGAGGACCCCTGCGTCGCGATCATCAAGCACGCCAACCCGTGCGGCATCGCGGTCGCGTCGAACGTCGCCGAGGCGCACCGCAAGGCGCACGCCTGTGACCCGCTGTCCGCGTTCGGCGGTGTGATCGCGGTCAACCGGCCGGTGACGAAGGAGATGGCCGAGCAGGTCGCCGAGATCTTCACCGAGGTCATCGTCGCGCCGGAGTACGAGGACGGCGCCCTCGAAGCCCTCACCAAGAAGAAGAACATCCGCGTGCTGCGCGCCCACCGGGCGCCCGCGGGCCCGGTCGAGGTCAAGCAGATCGACGGCGGCGCGCTGCTCCAGGCCGCCGACCGCCTGCAGGCCGCCGGCGACAACCCGGCGACCTGGACCCTCGCGACCGGCGAAGCCCTGAACGAGGGCGAGCTCGACGAGCTGGCCTTCGCCTGGCGGGCCTGCCGCGCGGTGAAGTCCAACGCGATCCTGCTCGCCAAGGACGGCGCCTCGGTCGGTGTCGGCATGGGCCAGGTCAACCGCGTCGACTCCTGCAAGCTGGCCGTGGAGCGGGCGGGTGCGGAGCGGGCGCGTGGCTCGTTCGCCGCGTCGGACGCGTTCTTCCCGTTCCCGGACAACATCGACGTGCTGAGCGCGGCCGGTGTCAGGGCGATCGTCCAGCCCGGCGGTTCGGTCCGCGACGAGCTGGTGGTCGAGGCGGCGAAGAAGGCCGGCATCACCATGTACTTCACGGGGACGCGGCACTTCTTCCACTGACCCGCACACGGCTGCTCGCGGACGTGCGCGGCGGTGGCCTCCAGTCCTCCCCGAGGGGGCCGGAGACCACCGCCGCGTTGTCGGCCTCGTGGCGGGGGTGTGTGCCGCCGGTGGGCTCAGACCGAGTACACCGACGGCTTCGGCACTCAGACCGAGTACTTCGTGCGGTTGAACCAGGCGGCGCCGTCCGCCTTGCCGACGAACACCGCGATGAGGATGGCGAGCACGGTGTGCACCAGGCCGACGACGATGAACGGGTAGATACCGAGGATCGCGGTGAGGATGCCGAACACCAGCGCGGCGACGCGGACGCCGTTGCCGCCGTTCGCGCACTTGACGCCGAGCCAGATCGCGAAGACGCCCCAGGCCAGGACCGCGACCGTGACGCCCCACAGGACGCCGGCCGAGTAGTCCGCGAGCTGCTGGAACCGGACGTCGTCCTTGTGGCCTGCGTTGTTCTTCGCGGCGGCGACGGCGAGCGCCGAGATCGCGATCAGGATGGCGCCGAGCACCTGCAGACCGGCGATGACGAACAGCATCACGCGCGCGGCCTTCACCCCGCCGGGCATCTCCATGGGGCCGCCGGGGTAGCCGCCGTAGCCGCCGTACTGCTGCTGCCCGAGCGGCGGGGCCTGCGGGTAGCCGTAGCCGGGCTGCTGCGGGGCGCCCTGGGGGTAGCCGTAGCCGGGCGGCTGGCTCTGGGGCGGGTAGCCGGCCGGCTGGCCCTGCGGGGGACCGTAGGGGTTGTTCGGGTCGCCGAAACTCATGGCGGGTGTTCCTCCGTTGCCTGGTGCGGGGACGACGCGCGGCAAGGTGCGGAGGAGAGTTCTACAGAGCGGTCCGTCCCCCCGGTACTGCCCGCGGCACTGTGTGGTTCATCGTTCTAAAAGCCTTACTTATTTGTCCAGGGCCCTTCCGGTTGTGTTGTGCACGTGTTGTGCAAGCGCAACATCGCTGATCGCAGGGGGAAAGGGGCGCCCGGATTGGAACCGGGAGCGGGTCATCCGCGAGGATGGGTCCATGACCGCCCAGATTCTCGATGGCAAGGCCACCGCAGCCGCGATCAAGTCCGATCTGACCGTCCGCGTGGCGGCCCTGAAGGAGAGGGGTGTCACGCCCGGCCTGGGGACCGTCCTGGTCGGCGACGACCCCGGCAGCCAGAAGTACGTCGCGGGCAAGCATCGCGACTGCGCCCAGGTCGGTATCGCCTCCATTCAGCGTGAACTGCCCGCGACCGCCACGCAGGAGGAGATCGAGGCGGTGGTGCGCGAACTCAACGAGGACCCCGCCTGCACCGGCTACATCGTGCAGCTCCCGCTCCCCAAGGGCATCGACGAGAACCGCATCCTCGAGCTGATGGACCCGGACAAGGACGCGGACGGCCTGCACCCGATGAACCTCGGGCGCCTCGTCCTCAACGAGCCCGCCCCGCTGCCCTGTACCCCCAACGGTGTCCTCACCCTCCTGCGCCGCTACGGCGTGGAGATCAAGGGTGCCGAGGTCGTGGTCGTCGGCCGCGGTGTGACCATCGGGCGTCCGATGCCGCTGCTGCTGACGCGGCGCAGCGAGAACGCCACGGTCACCCAGTGTCACACCGGCACCCGGGATCTGTCCGCGCACCTGAAGCGTGCCGACATCATCGTCGCCGCGGCCGGTTCCGCGCACCTCATTCGGGCCGAGGACGTCAAGCCGGGCGCCGCCGTCCTGGACGTCGGTGTCTCGCGCAGCGCCGAGGGCAAGATCGTCGGAGACGTCCACCCGGACGTCGCCGAGGTCGCCGCGTGGATCTCCCCGAACCCGGGCGGCGTCGGCCCGATGACCCGCGCCCAGCTGCTCGTCAACGTGGTGGAAGCGGCGGAGCGCAGTGTCGGCTGAGGGCAGGTCCAAGGACAGCGGGGCACGGCGGGCGCGGGCCGCCGGTGCCGAGTCGGCCCTGCGGGATGCCGAGGCCACCTTGCGGGACGCCATCGGCGCGACCGACGCCGGCGCTGCGACCGAGGTCACCGGTGCGACGCACACCACCGGTGCGACGCACGCCGTCGGTGCGACCACCGCCATCAGCGCGCCCGGCGGCGAGGGGCGGCCGCGTCGCACCACGCGCCGCTTCCCGCTGTTCACGAGGGACACCGCGCGGCCCGAGGGCGGCGGCCGGGCGGCGCCCCGTGACGCTCCGGCCCCCGCCCGTCAGTGGCCCATCCTCGCCGTGCTGTCGGCCGTCGGCCTCGGTCTGCTGCTGACCGCCCTCGACGTGTTCCGGCTCGGCACGATCCTGATCGGCGCCGCGCTGCTGGCCGGCGCCGTGATGCGCTGGATACTGCCCGACGTGGGCATGCTCGCGGTCCGCTCCCGCTTCACGGACATGGTCACCTACGGCGTGCTGGGCGTTGCCATCGTGATGCTCTCGCTGATGGCACAGCCCCACCCGTGGCTGGTGATTCCGTTCCTGGACGACACCCTGCACTTCACGGTCCGCTGAACCCCGTACGACCCCCGGACGAGACGCGGCCCGGCAGTTCGCTGTGGCACGGAAGTGACCATTCCGCCACGGTGTCCGCGCCGCGTGACGGGAACCGTCCACTGCCGGCCGTCGTCCCTCGCTCACGGGGAACGCCGCAGGAGCGCGGGGTCGGTACAGGGCTGGAGGTGGGTGAGCGATGGGTGCCTGGCAGCCGCTACCGGAGGAATTTCCGGCGGAGGTGCGGCACTTCGTCGAGCAGTTGCGGCTGCTCAAGGACCGCACGGGGCTGAGCCTGGTCGCGCTGGGCGCACGCACCGCGTACAGCAAGTCCTCCTGGCAGCGCTACCTCAACGCGACCCAGCCGCCGCCCCGGCAGGCGGTCGTCGCCCTGTGCCGGGTCGCGGGTCTGCCGGGCGAGGAGACCGAACGCTTCGGAGTGCGCTGGGAGCTGGCGGTACGAGCCTGGCCCCGCGAGCCCGCGCCCGTATCCCCCGTATCCTCCGCGTCCTCCGTATCTCCCATATCTTCCGTATCGCCCGGAAGATTCTCGGAGGCCGGATACGAGGAGGACCCCACCCTCCCGTGGTGGGATCTGCTCGACGAGGAGCCCCGGCCCGCCGCCGCCCCGCGTACGGGCCGTCTCCTCCTCTACGCGGCCCTGCTCGCCCTCGCTCTCCTCCTCGCCGTCGTCGCGGGTGCCGTCACTCTGGGGTGATGCTGAGCGCTCTTGTGACGCGTGAGGTCGCATCTGTGTTCCCGTTGTGTCGATGTCTTGACAAGTTCAGGGATTTACCCTGATCCGTCCCAACGACCCGGTTAACGTGGGTAATCGGCACGGTCCCGGACATCCCATGCGGAGGCGGAGCATCCGATGGGCGGGCACGTTGTCGATGGGACACTGGACCGGGGTCCGACGGGCGTGCAACGGTGCATGCCCCGGCCCGAATGCTCCCGTACGCCCCCACTCCGGGAACTGAGATCCTGACCGAGCGCATCCCTGTGGGTAGCCAGAACGGGGATCAGCGGGGACGAGTGGGGACTCGGCGGAGCGGGGGGACCCCCGCGAACGCAGTTGAGAGCTCGGGGGAGCCACGTACGGGGGCAACAGTCAGGCACATACGGGGGGAAAGAAGCAGGGGGGAGCAGTAATGCCTCGTTGGAGGGCCTTGCCGGATGAACTCGATCCGCAGGTCAGGGAGTTCGCCAGCCAGCTGCGCCGGCTGGTCGACCGGAGCGGGCTGAGCATCGCCGCCGTGGCCGACCGTACGGGCTACAGCAAGACATCCTGGGAGCGTTACCTCAACGGCCGGCTCCTCGCGCCCAAGGGCGCGATCGTCGCCCTGGCCGAGGTGACCGGGACCAGTCCCATCCATCTGACGACCATGTGGGAGCTGGCCGAGCGGGCCTGGAGCCGCTCGGAGATGCGCCACGACATGACCATGGAGGCGATCCGGATCTCCCAGGCGCGCGCCGCGCTCGGGGAGTTCGGGGCGCCCCCGGCGAAGGGGAGCAACGGCAAGCAGGCCCGCAAGGGCGGCAGCGCGACCGCGATGCCCGGAATCGCCGGGCCCGCGGGAGTGTCACCGACGGTGCCGCCGCAGCCGTCCGCCACGGAGGTGGAGGACTCGGTGTACGGCTCCTCGACGTCGTACGGGGGTGGCTCGCGGGGCGGTGCGGGATACGGCGGGTCCTCGTCCGGCGGGTCTTCGTCCGGCGGATCCTCCGCGGGTGGGGCTTCGCGTGGCGGCAGTTTGGGGGCCGTCGCCACGCCGTCCGGTGACGCGGGACCGTACGGTCCTTCGGCTCCGGTCGGTCCCGCCGCACCCGCCGCACCCGCCGCGCCCGTTGGTGGTGACGGTGGCGGTGGTGGCAGTGCTTCGACGGGCGGTGCGGTGGACGGGGCCGCGCGGCGCAAGCGGCGGCTGACGATGTTCCTCGCGGGGGTCGTGGGTGCGCTCGTCGTGATAGCCGCGGCCGTCTACTTCACCGGAGGCGGCGACAGCAAGAAGGACCAGAGTGCGCCCAAGTCGGCTCCGACGTCCGCCTCCGCCAACCCCGACCTGCCGGCCGGAGTGAAGTGCAGCGGCGCCGACTGCACGGGCAAGGACCCGGAGAACATGGGGTGCGGGGGGCAACTGGCGACGACCACCACCAGCGTCACCGTCGGCACCACCCTCGTCGAGGTGCGCTACAGCAAGACCTGTTCCGCCGCCTGGGCCCGTATCACCCAGGCCGTGGCCGGCGACTCGGTCCAGGTGTCCGCCGGTACCGCGCCCAAGCAGACCGGTACCGTCGGCACCCGCACCGACGCCTACACCCCGATGGTCGCCGTCAAGGACGCCACCGAGGCGAAGGCCTGCGCCACCCTGAAGTCGGGCCGGCAGGGCTGCACGAAGTGAATGAGCGGGGGCGGGGGCTCCGCTCCGGATCGACGCTGTTGGCGCATCCGCCGCGGGTAGGGTGCCGGCCGCGGGAATGTGACACTTTCCGTGCGAGTGTCACATTCCCGCGGCCACCCACCGGGGGTCTGGTGCCGAAGGTCGGTCGCCCGCGCCGTCGATGGCGTGGGCGCGTGGTTCCCCGCGCCCCTTGCGGTCCGCTCCGGGGGTTGTGGGGTGGGCCACACGGGGCCCGGCCGTGCGGGGTGGCTGATGCGCGATAGCCTGACGGCGGATCTCTCTTGACGCCGAGAGATCGATCATCGGTTCCTTTGATCGATCATTGCGGTGGATGCAGGGGAAGATCCTGCACCCCGGGGCAGGGACGCCCCACCGCCAGCTGTCATACGGAGAACGCCATGACCCGCACTCCCGTGAACGTCACCGTCACCGGCGCGGCCGGCCAGATCGGTTACGCCCTGCTCTTCCGCATCGCCTCCGGCCAGCTGCTCGGCGCGGACGTGCCGGTCAAGCTGCGCCTCCTGGAGATCACCCCGGCGCTGAAGGCCGCCGAGGGCACCGCCATGGAGCTCGACGACTGCGCCTTCCCGCTTCTCGCGGGCATCGACATCACCGATGACCCCAACGTCGCCTTCGACGGCACGAACGTCGGCCTGCTCGTCGGTGCCCGCCCCCGCACCAAGGGCATGGAGCGCGGTGACCTCCTCGAGGCCAACGGCGGCATCTTCAAGCCGCAGGGCAAGGCCATCAACGACCACGCCGCGGACGACGTCAAGATCCTGGTCGTCGGCAACCCGGCCAACACCAACGCCCTCATCGCGCAGGCCGCCGCGCCCGACGTACCGGCCGAGCGCTTCACTGCGATGACCCGCCTCGACCACAACCGCGCGCTGACCCAGCTCGCGAAGAAGACCGGCTCCACGGTCGCGGACATCAAGCGCCTCACCATCTGGGGCAACCACTCCGCCACCCAGTACCCGGACATCTTCCACGCCACGGTCGCCGGCAAGAACGCCGCCGAGGTCGTGAACGACGAGAAGTGGCTCGCCGAGGACTTCATCCCGACCGTCGCCAAGCGCGGTGCGGCGATCATCGAGGCCCGTGGCGCGTCCTCCGCCGCCTCCGCCGCCAACGCCGCCATCGACCACGTGTACACCTGGGTCAACGGCACCGCCGACGGCAACTGGACCTCCATGGGCATTCCGTCGGACGGGTCCTACGGCGTTCCGGAGGGGATCATCTCCTCCTTCCCGGTCACCACCAAGGACGGGCAGTACGAGATCGTCCAGGGCCTGGACATCAACGAGTTCTCCCGCGCCCGTATCGACGCCTCCGTCAAGGAGCTCGAAGAGGAGCGCGACGCGGTCCGCGGTCTCGGCCTGATCTGAATCATCTGAGTCACTCGCAATCATCTGAGTCACTGGCACCACGTCGGCCCCGCCCGGGAAGTGATCCGGGCGGGGCCGACATGTGCGTACAGAAAGTACGTATCGAACGTCCGTGCTTTCTCGCTGTATGCGAGGGCGCACTGGGAGTAACTCTCGCTATCGTCGTGACGTACGGTCCGCCAGGGAAGCGCAGGGGCGCTCAGGGAAGCTGGGGCGTGGCCGGGGGAGACACGCGGGGGTGGTCCCAATGGCGGGATCGGAGAGACGGTACGCGCACAGTGAGGCGACCCGGCTGTTGTGCGCCGGGGTGCATCTGGACACGGTGTTCCGGGCGCGGGTCATCGATGAACTCATAGGACACGAGGAGCGGCCCGCGGCGCCGTCCCTCGGCGTCGACGTCGTCGCCGTACTCGCCCACGCGCTGCGGGCGCGCCGCCGGGAGGCCTTGACCGGGCTCGGGCTGCTCGCCATCTGGGTCGTGTTCTTCCTGGTGGAGGTGGTCCGGGCGGTCCACGAGGGGCCCTCCGTCGGGGCCCTCTCCTCCTTCGCGGTGATGTTGTACGCGGCCGTCTGCGCCCTGCTGTGGCTGGCGCGGGCCGCGTCCGGGTGGGGCATGACCATGTACGCCGCGAGCCGGGACGAGTTCGCCCGCCTGCGCCTGCCGCGTCGGGCGACCGCCTGGGGGCTCACCATCGTGGCGCGGGTCACGGAACTCGGCTACTGGGGCTTCGCCCTCTCCCAGTTCGCCCACGACCCCTTCCCGACGCTCTTTCCGCTCCTGCTCGCCTTCACCATCGGTGTGCACCGCTCCCAGGTGGCCACGGTCATGAGGGTCGAACTCTCCCGGGACACCTTCGCCCAGGCGTCCGTGGCGCCGCCCGTGGGCAGCGCGCGCCAGGTCCGGGTCGCGCAGGCCGTCACCTTGGAGCAGCACGCCTCCGTCGCCGTCTACGACGCCTACCGGCCGTTCGTCGGGGCCGGAAGGCCGTACGAGCCCTGGTCGTTCGCGATGGAGATCACCCCCGCCAAGAAGCCGTACGAGGGCTTGAACGGGACACTGCCGGAGCCCGCCGGCGACGGATCGACGAACGGGCAGCGCACACCGGTGCGGCTGACCAACCGACAGATCCTCGACCTGGTCGTGCCGAAGCTGCAGGCGCTGCGCGAGTCCGCCGCACGCACCAGCCGGGACCGGCTCAAGGACCTGGAGGTCGAGGAGTTCGTCTATCTGCCGTCGGGCGTGGGCCGGTACCAGGGCGTGTACGAGCCGTCGTCGGCCCGGTTGCACCTGGACGGAGCGGTGGACGAGGGCGGCGAGGCGCGCCGCCACTTCCTGCGCGTCAGAATCGGCGCCTGGGACGAGCAGGTGGTGGTCTCGGTGCTGGTCCGCGTCCACACACAGGGCGGGATGCTGGTCCTGGAGGTCGTGCCGCACGTCCTGGGACCGATCGTCGAGGAGTACCGGCGGGTGGACTTGATCGCGGCGGCCCGGGAGGGCGAGACGGGCCGCGAGGTGCTGCGGACGGTGCTGTCCGCCCCGGCGACGGGCGTCGTGGCCGGATTCTCCATGCTGCGCACCCTCGTCCAGATCCTGCGCACCTGGCTGGCCCGGCCCGAACAGGCCCCGCCCGACGCGCCGTTGGTCTCCGTGCGCGAGCTGGGCAGCACCGACCGGCTGTCGCTCTTCCAGGAGATGGACGTCAGCCGGTACATCAAGACCGTCGAGGACCGCATCGCGAGCGGGGTGCGCGAGGCGCTGCGGCGCAGCGGCTGCGAGACGGGCAGCTTCGAGCAGAACATCTTCAACGTGGCCGCGGGCGGCCAGTTCATCGGTCAGATGAGCGGCGGCACCGCGGTGGGCCGGATCAGCAAGAGCGCCGTCGCCATGGGCAGCGGCGGCGCCTCGTACACGGAGGGGAACAGGGATGACTGACGGCACGGGCGGACGGGTCGACCGGATCAAGCGCAGCGCGGTGAACTTCGGCGACCACGGCACCGCCAACTACCAAGAGGCGCCGCGCGCGGCCGCCGCCGACGAGACGACCGCGGCGCTCCTGGAGGCCGTCCGCACACTGCGCGAGCATCTGCGGCTGCTCACGGAGACGGACGACACGACCGCACTCGACGGCGAACTCGCCGTCGTACAAGGGGAGATCGAGAGAACGGGCCAGGCGGACCGAGCGCGGCTCGGCCGACTGCGCATGCGGCTGCAGACCGCCGCCACGGCGGTCGCGGGGCTGGCGTCGACGGCGGCCGTGGTGCAGGTCATCGCGCAGCTGGCGGGCTAGCGGGCCGGCGGGGCAGCGCGGGGATCGGCCGAGTGGGAACGGGGTGACGAGGTGGCGCAACGGTGGGACGCCGACCGCCAGCGGTGGGTCGACGACGACGGGGCCGGCGGGCAGGACGGGGGCGGGGCCGGCGGGGGCGGGGCGCCCCCGGACGCGGAGCAGCAGTGGTGGGCGTCGGCGGCGACCCAGGCGGGGCCGTTGCGCCCGGACCTGGGTCCGCCCGAGACGCCCGTCACGCCACCGCCATCGCCGCCACCACCGCCGTGGACCGGGCCCGAGCCGGGGCCCGGGCTGCCCGAGCCGGGGCCCGGGCTGCCCGAGCCGGGGCCCGGGCTGCCCGGGCAGGTTCCCGGGGGCGGTCGGGGGCCGGGCTCCGCGGACTCGCGCCGACTGCTCGTGGTGATCGTGGCCGTGGCGGTCCTCGCGGGTGGTGTGGGAGGCGGGGTGTGGGCGCTGACCAGAGGCGACTCGTCCGGGCACACCGACTCCGGCTCGACACGCCCGGCGGTGACCGTCACGGCCACCCAGACCGCTCCCACGCCGGACGGCGGGTACACCTCCGGAAGTCCGGACACCTACGCCGACCCGGCGCAGTCCACCGACCCGGCGGCGCAGTCCACCACGCCTGAGCCGTCGCCCGGCTACAGCAGGGCGGTGGATCCGGTCGGCTACACGGTGGACGTGCCGGACGGGTGGGTGCGCAAGGAGGTCCGGGGCAAGCTGGCACCGGTCGTCACGTACACGGCTCCCGGGGGCAACGGCAGGCTCATGCTGTTCGAGGTCAAGGAGAGCTCCCTGGCCGAGTCGGCGGCCCAGGCCGAGGAGATCTCGCGGAAGCTCCCTGGGTACCAGCTCGTCGACCGGCGGAGCGGCTCCGACTGGACGGAGGTCACCTACCGCTACGACAGCCCGCAGAACGGTGCCACGCACGTGGTCGACCACCGTTTCCAGGCCGTCGACGGCACGCTCTACGCGATCAACGCGAGCGGCCCCGAGAGCGAGGACATGACCGGCCCGCTCACCACGGCCGTGAACTCCTTCTGTCCCACCGGCGCCGACTGCGCGAGCAGCGCCTGAGGCCCCGTCGGGGGCAGTCGGGCGTCCCATCACCCTCAGCGTACGTTTCGCGGTTTCCGGTCCCATTTCTGGCGTTTTTTCAGTGACCCGGCGCACTTTTGGTCACTGATTGTGCATGCATTCCGGTTCGAGGGGCAGGTGCTCCCGGTCCCCGAGAGTGACACCCGTGTGACACAGGGGCACTCAGGGGCACGGAACAGGAACGGAAGGCAACACCGACCATGGCCGGACAGCAGGCACACCAGGCACAAGCGCACCAAGCACACCAGGATCAGCAGGCACGGCAGACCATTCATGTGGGCGGCGAGTGGCGCGCGGCCGTCTCCGGCGCCACCCGCGAGATCCTCGACCCCGCGGACGCCAAACCGTTCGCCGTCGTCGCGGAGGGTGACGGGCGGGACGCGGACGCGGCCGTCGCCGCCGCCCGCCACGCCTTCGACACGGGGGAGTGGCCCCGCACCCCCGTCGCCGAGCGCGCCGCGCTGCTGCGCCGCGTCGCCGACCTCCTCGTCCGCGACCGCGAGGAGCTCGGGCTCCTGGAGAGCCGTGACGCGGGCAAGACGACCGAGGAGGGGCGCGTCGACATCGACTGCGTCGCGGACGCCTTCCGGTACTTCGCCGATCTCGTCGTCGGGGAGGGCGGCGGGCGGGTCGTCGACGCCGGGTCCGACGACATCCACAGCGTCGTCGTGCACGAGCCCGTCGGCGTCTGCGCGCTGATCACCCCCTGGAACTACCCGCTCCTGCAAGCCAGTTGGAAGATCGCCCCCGCCCTCGCCGCCGGGAACACCTTCGTGGTCAAGCCGAGCGAGATCACCCCGCTGACGACGGTCGCACTGATACGGCTGCTCACCGAGGCCGGACTCCCCGCCGGGGTCGCGGGCCTCGTCACCGGCCCCGGACACACCGTCGGCGCCCGCCTCGCCGAACACCCCGACGTCGACCTCGTCTCCTTCACCGGCGGACTGGTCAGCGGTACGAAGGTCGCGCGGGCCGCCGCCGAAACCGTCAAGAAGGTCGCCCTGGAACTCGGCGGCAAGAACCCCAACGTCGTCTTCGCCGACGCCTGCGCGACGGACGAGAGCTTCGACACCGCCGTCGACCAGGCTCTCAACGCCGCCTTCATACACAGCGGCCAGGTCTGCTCGGCCGGATCGCGGCTCATCGTCGAGGAGTCCGTGCGCGAGCGCTTCGTCGCCGAACTCGCCCGCCGGGCCGGGCGGATCAGGCTCG
Organism: Streptomyces sp. NBC_01384; assembly: GCF_045040035.1. NCBI lineage: Bacteria > Bacillati > Actinomycetota > Actinomycetes > Kitasatosporales > Streptomycetaceae > Streptomyces > Streptomyces sp. NBC_01384. The sequence continues at coordinate 3,776,241 of NZ_CP109559.1, read as the reverse complement.
GCCGCGGTACCGAGGACGGCGTCGAGTGCGGCCCCCTCGTATCGGAGGGGCAGCGGGAGAGGACGGAGGCGTACGTCGCCTCGGCGCTCGCGGAAGGCGCGGTGCTTAGGGCCGGCGGCAGGCGCCCCGAGCCGTCCGACGTGCGGCCCGCCACCGGGTACTTCTACGAGCCGACCGTCCTCGACCAGTGCCACCGCGAGATGAAGGTGGTCCGCGAGGAGGTCTTCGGGCCCGTTCTGACGGTGGAGACCTTCCGGACGGAGGACGAGGCGGTCGCGCTCGCCAACGACACCGAGTACGGGCTCGCGGGCGCCGTCTGGACCGCCGACGCGGGCCGCGCCCGCCGCGTCGCGGGACGGCTGCGGCACGGCACCGTCTGGATCAACGACTTCCACCCCTACCTCCCGCAGGCGGAGTGGGGCGGCTTCGGGAAGAGCGGCGTGGGGCGCGAACTGGGCCCGGCGGGCCTCGCCGAGTACCGCGAGTCGAAGCACGTGTACCAGAACCTGGCGCCGAGGCCGGTCCGCTGGTTCGCGGGCTGACCCCAGCGACGTAATAGCCCCCCACCTCCCCGTCCCCCCACCTCCCTGTCTTCCCACCGCGCACAGCGCACAGCACTTCGCACCTTGGAGCACCCCCACATGTCCCCACACGAAAACACGTACGACTACGTCGTCATCGGCGGCGGCACGGCAGGCTCCGTCATCGCCTCCCGCCTCACCGAGAACCCCGACGTCACCGTCGCCGTCATCGAGGGCGGCCCCAGTGACGTCGGCCGCGAGGACGTCCTCACCCTGCGCCGCTGGATGGGTCTGCTCGGCGGCGAGCTGGACTACGACTACCCGACCACCGCGCAGCCGCGCGGCAACTCGCACATCCGGCACAGCCGCGCCCGCGTCCTCGGCGGCTGCTCCTCCCACAACACGCTGATCGCGTTCAAGCCGCTGCCGTCCGACTGGGACGAGTGGGAGACGGCGGGCGCCAAGGGCTGGGGCGCGGTGCCGATGGAGGCGTACTTCGCGCGGCTCCTCAACAACATCGTCCCGGTCGACGAGAAGGACCGGAACGCCATCGCCCGCGACTTCGTCGACGCCGCCCAGGGCGCGCTGGGCGTGCCGCGCGTCGAGGGGTTCAACAAGGAGCCGTTCACCGACGGCGTCGGCTTCTTCGACCTCGCGTACCACCCCGAGAACAACAAGCGCTCCAGCGCGTCGGTGGCGTATCTGCACCCGGTGATGGACGAGCGGCCCAACCTGACGCTGCTGCTGGAGACCTGGGCGTACAAACTGGAGCTGGAGGGGGCGCGCGCGACGGGCGTGCACGTGCGTACGTCGGACGGCGAGGAGATCCTCGTACGGGCCCGGAACGAGGTCCTGCTGTGTGCGGGCGCGGTCGACTCGCCGCGGCTGCTGCTGCACTCCGGGATCGGACCCGCCCACGACCTGGCGGAGCTCGGCATACCCGTCGCCCACGACCTGCCCGGCGTCGGCGAGAACCTGCTCGACCACCCCGAGTCGGTGATCGTCTGGGAGACGCACGGGCCGATCCCGGAGAACTCGGCGATGGACTCCGACGCGGGCCTGTTCGTGCGCCGCGACCCCGAACACGCGGGCCCCGACCTGATGTTCCACTTCTACCAGATCCCGTTCACGGACAATCCGGAGCGGCTCGGCTACGAACGCCCCGCGCACGGCGTCTCCATGACCCCCAACATCCCCAAGCCGCGCAGTCGCGGCCGTCTGTACCTGACCAGCGCCGACCCGTCCGTCAAACCCGCCCTCGACTTCCGCTACTTCACGGACGAGGACGACTACGACGGCCGCACCCTCGTCGACGGGATCCGTATCGCCCGCGAGATCGCCCGGACCGAGCCGCTCGCGGGCTGGCTCAAGCGTGAGGTGTGCCCGGGGCCGGAGATCACGGACGACGAGGAGCTGAGCGCGTACGCACGTCAGGTCGCGCACACCGTGTACCACCCGGCGGGCACCTGCCGTATGGGCGCCCCGGACGACCAATGGGCCGTGGTCGACCCCGAGTTGAGGGTGCGCGGGCTCGACGGTCTGCGCATCGCCGACGCGTCCGTCTTCCCGACGATGCCTGCGGTGAACCCGATGATCGGGGTGCTCATGGTCGGGGAGAAGTGTGCCGAGCTGATCGGAGGTGGTGCGTGATGAGTACGCCCGCCAGTACCGCTGCCGGTACCACCGCCCATACGGCTGCCCATACCGCCGCTTCGGTCTTCTCCGTCGAGGGCCTGTGGAAGGTGTTCGGCCCGAAGGCCGAGCGGGTCCCCGCCGACCCCGAGCTCGCCGCCCTCACCCCGGCCGAACTCCGCTCCCGCACCGGCTGCACGACCGCCGTCCGGGACGTGAGCTTCGACGTCCGCAAGGGTGAGGTCTTCGTGGTCATGGGCCTGTCCGGCTCCGGCAAGTCCACGCTGGTCCGCTGTCTGACCCGGCTCATCGAGCCGACCGCGGGCACCATCGCCATCGACGGCGAGGACGTACGCGCCATGGACAAGACCCGGCTGCGCGAACTGCGCCGCCACCGCGCCGCGATGGTCTTCCAGCACTTCGGCCTGCTCCCGCACCGGTCGGTACTGGACAACGTGGCGTACGGCCTGGAGATCCAGGGGGTCGGCAAGGCGGAACGCCGGGCGCGGGCCACCGAGGTCGTCGCCAAGGTCGGCCTGGAGGGCATGGAGCAGCGCCGGCCCGGTCAGCTGTCCGGCGGTCAGCAGCAGCGCGTCGGGCTGGCCCGCGCCCTCGCCGTCGACCCCGAAGTGCTGCTCTTCGACGAGCCGTTCAGCGCGCTCGACCCGCTGATCCGGCGCGACATGCAGGAGGAGGTCGGCCGGCTGCACCGCGACGAGGGCCGCACGATGGTCTTCATCACCCATGACCTGAACGAGGCGCTGCGGCTGGGCGACCGCATCGCGCTCATGCGCGACGGCCGCGTCGTGCAGCTCGGCACGCCCGAGGAGATCGTCGGCTCGCCCGCCGACGACTACGTCCGCGAGTTCGTCCGGGACGTACCGCGCGAGCAGGTCATGACGGTACGTACGGCGATGCGGGCCGCGTCCGCCGGAGAGGCGGCCGGCCGGGGCCCGGCGCTGGCACCGGACGCGACGGTCTCGCAGGCCATCGAGGTGGTGGCGCGCTCGGGCGACCCCGCCCGCGTCATGGACCAGGGGCGCTGCGTCGGCGTCGTGGACTCGACGACACTGCTCGGAGTGGTGGCCGGCGCGGACACACCCGCCGGTGAGCCGGTGGACGCCCCGCCCGCCGGTGAATCGCCGGACGCCTCCCGTGAGGAGGCCGTCTGATGGCCGCCGTCACCGCGACCGTCGGTCACACCGGTGTCTCCGCGCTGCTCAAGGGCGTCGGCAGACACCGGGCCGCCGGCAAGCTGCTGCTGCTCGCCGCCGTGGCGGCCGTGATCGTCCCGGTTCTCGACTCCCGTTGGGCGAGCGGCACCTGGCCCCACGCGCTCACCGTCGACCTCTCCGCACCCCTCGGCAGGGCCAGCGGCTGGATCATCGACAACCGCGACAGCCACCCCCTGTTCCTGTACTTCTTCGGGTACGTCAGCAAGGCCGTCGTGCTGTCCGTACGCGCCGTCTATCTGGTGCTGCTCGCGGCGGGCTGGGCCGGTGTGACGGCGGTGGCGGCGCTCGTCGCCTGGCGTGCGGCGGGCGTACGGCTCGCGTTCGGTACGGCCGTCGCGTTCCTCGCCTGCGGGCTGCTCGGTATGTGGGTGCCCACCATGCAGACGCTCGCGCTGATGGTGGTCGCCGTGCTCGCGTCCGTCGTGCTGGGCGCGGTGCTCGGCCTCGCCGCCGGGCTCTCCGACCGTACGTACCGCGCGCTGCGCCCCGTCCTCGACACCATGCAGGTACTCCCGGCGTTCGCGTACCTCCTCCCCGTCGTCCTGGTCTTCGGCATCGGCGTCCCCGCCGCCGTCCTCGCCACCGTCGTGTACGCCGCCCCGCCCATGGCCCGCCTCACCGCGCTCGGCCTGCGCGACGCCGACACCGGCGTGATGGAGGCCGTCACCTCGCTCGGCGCCACCGCCCGCCAGCGTCTGCTGACCGCCCGCCTCCCGCTGGCCCGCAAGGAACTCCTCCTCGGCCTCAACCAGACGATCATGATGGCCCTGTCCATGGCGGTCATCGCCTCCGTGATCGGCGCGGGCGGCCTCGGCGACCGCGTCTACCAGGCCCTCGCCACGGTCGACGTGGGCGCCGCGCTCGCGGCCGGTATCCCGATCGTGCTGCTCGCGGTTGTTCTGGACCGGGTCACGGGTGCGGCCGGGGAGCGGCTCGGCTCGGACTCCGGGGCGACGGCACTCCGCTGGGTGTACGCCGCTGTGGCAGCCGTGGTCGTGGCGCTGGCCGGACGGCTCACGGACCGTCTCGACTGGCCCGCCACCTGGACCCTCCCCATCGCCGAGCCCGTGAACCGCGCCGTCGACTGGATGACCAGCCACCTCTACTCCGGCGTTCCCTACATCGGCGGCACCGCCGACTGGGCGGGACACTTCACCACCTGGGTCCTGGACCCCGTCCGGGACGGACTCCAGTGGCTGCCCTGGTGGTCGGTCCTGCTGATCGTGGCCGCCCTGGCCTGGCTGATCGGCACCTGGCGCACCGCGCTCACCGCGGTCCTCGCGATGGCCGCGATCGGGGTACTGGGCGTGTGGAAGCCGTCCCTCGACACGCTGTCGCAGGTGCTCGCGGCGGTCGCCGTGACCCTCGTGCTCGGCTTCGCGACCGGCATCGCGGCGGCGCGCAGTGAGCGCGTCGAGCGTCTGCTGAGGCCCGTACTGGACGTTCTCCAGACGATGCCGCAGTTCGTTTATCTGATCCCCGTGGTGGCGTTGTTCGGCGTGGGCCGCGCGCCCGCCGTCGCCGCCGCGGTCGTCTACGCCCTGCCCGCCGTCGTCCGCATCACCACCCAGGGCCTGCGCGCCGTCGACCCGGCCGCGCTGGAGTCGGCCCGCTCGCTCGGCGCCACCGGCGCGCAGCAGCTGCGTCAGGTCCAGTTGCCGCTCGCCCGCCAGGCGCTGCTGCTCGCCGTCAACCAGGGTGTCGTGCTCGTCCTCGCCGTCGTCATCATCGGCGGTCTGGTCGGCGGTGGCGCGCTCGGCTACGACGTCGTGTTCGGCCTCGCGCAGGGCGACCTGGCCACCGGGCTGGTCGCCGGAGCGGCGATCGTCTGCCTCGGCCTGATGCTCGACCGGGTGACGCAGCCCACCGGGCGGCCCACGAAGAAGGGAGCGTGACATGTCTCGTATACGGACACGGACGACGGCCGCCCTTGCTCTGCTGGTCCTGACGACCGGCTGCGGCGCCGTCGACATGACCAAGCAGGCCTCGCCCTTCGCGGGTGCCCAGGGCGCGAAGACCGTGACCCTCTCCGTCCAGTCCTGGGTGGGCGCGCAGGCCAATGTGGCCGTCGCGCAGTACCTGCTGGAGCACGAGCTCGGCTATCGCGTCGACACCGTCCAGGTCGACGAGGTCCCCGCGTGGGACGCGCTCAGCCAGGGCCGGGTCGACGCCATCCTGGAGGACTGGGGCCACCCCGACCAGGAGAAGCGGTACGTCGAGGAGAAGAGGACCATCGCCCCCGGCGGGAACCTGGGGGTCACCGGGCACATCGGCTGGTACGTCCCGACGTACTTCGCCAAGCAGCACCCGGACGTGACGGACTGGAGGAACCTCAACAAGTACGCCGACCGGTTGCGCACCGCGGAGAGCGGCGGCAAGGGCCAGCTCATGGACGGTTCACCCTCCTACGTCACCAACGACAAGGCCCTGGTGGACAACCTGAAACTGAACTACCAGGTGGTGTTCGCCGGTTCGGAGGCCGCGCAGATCACGCAGATGAAGCAGTTCGCGAAGGAGAAGAAGCCCTTCCTCACCTACTGGTACTCGCCCCAGTGGCTCTTCAAGAAGGTCCCGATGACAGAGGTGAAGCTGCCGCCGTACAAGGAGGGCTGTGACACCGACGCGGCGAAGGTCGCCTGCGCCTACCCGCACACGCCGCTGCAGAAGTACCTGAACGCCGACTTCGCGAAGAGCGGCGGCAGGGCAGCCGCCTTCCTGAAGAACTTCAAGTGGACCACCGAGGACCAGAACGAGGTCTCCCTGATGATCGCGGGCGACAAGCTGTCGGCGCGGGAGGCGGCGAAGAAGTGGGTGGACAGCCACGCGTCGACGTGGCGCGCCTGGCTGCCCCGGTAGTTCGGCGCAGGGTGCCCCCCGCGGGGCACCCTGCGGGCCAGAGCCCCAGGCAGCGGGTGGTCGATGGCGGCGTACGTTCCTTCGTGCCCTCCGTCAGTGGCGCTGCCCCGCCTCGTAGTGGCCCGGGACCATGCGCGTGGTCACCCCGAACCGGTTCCACGCGTTGATCACCGTGATCGCGGCGATCAGCTGCGCCAGCTCCGCCTCCTCGAAGTGCCGGGCGGCCTTCTCGTACACCTCGTCCGGTACGAAGCCGTCGGTGAGGACGGTGACGGCCTCGGTCAGCTCGATCGCCGCCAGCTCCTTCTCCGTGTAGAAGTGCTTCGACTCCTCCCACGCGCTGAGCTGGACGATCCGCTGCGCGCTCTCCCCGGCCGCCAGCGCGTCCTTGGTGTGCATGTCGAGGCAGAACGCACAGTGGTTGAGCTGCGAGGCACGGATCTTCACCAGCTCGCGCAGCTTCGGGTCGAGCCCCTGCTGGGCCGCCGTCTCCAGCCGGAGCATGGCCTTGTAGACCTCGGGGGCGTACTTGGCCCAGTGCAGGCGGGGGCTGTGCTCGGGGGCGTACTCGGCGGTGGTGGCGGTGGTGGTTGTGGTGTTGTCGTTCGTCGTCATGCTCTTGACCCTACGAGCGAAGCAGCCCAGGAGTATGGTCCATTTCCATGGCGAAATCTTGGGCCACTTTGGGTGTCGACCTCCATGTCGAGCCGACCGGACCCGGCGTCCGCAGAGGTCTGACCGACGCCCTCCGCGAAGCGGTCCGCGGCGGCCGTCTCGCCCCCGGCACCCGGCTGCCCTCCTCGCGTTCCCTCGCCGCCGACCTGGGCATTGCCCGCAACACGGTCGCGGACGCGTACACGGACCTGGTCGCGGAGGGCTGGCTCACCGCCCGCCAGGGCTCGGGCACGAGCGTCGCGATGGGGGTACCTCCCACGCCTTTCGGGCAGTGGGGGAGTCCGGTGCCGCCGCCCTCCGCCGCCCCGGCACCCGGCCGCCGCGCCCGCTCCCGCCCGGCGTACGACCTCGTCCCCGGCTCCCCGGACCTGTCCTCCTTCCCCCGCACGGCCTGGCTGAAGGCCTCCCGTCGCGCGCTGACCGTCGCCCCGTACGAGGCCCTCGACTACAGCGACCCGCGCGGCCGCGTCGAACTGCGCACCGCCCTGGCCGGCTATCTGGCCCGGGCCCGCGGTGTCCGCGCCGACCCGGAACGCATCGTCATCTGCTCCGGCTTCGTGCACGGGCTGATGCTGCTCGGCCAGGTGCTGCGCGGGCGCGGACTGACGTCGCTGGCCGTGGAGCCGTACGGGCTCGACGCGCACTGGAGGCTGCTGGAACGGGCCGGACTGCGCACGGTGCCGCTCGGATTCGACGACCTGGGCGCGCGCACGGAGGAGCTGACGGACCGGGCGGGTGAGGCGACCGGCGTACGGGCGGTACTGCTGACCCCCGCGCACCAGTTCCCGATGGGTGTGCCGCTGCACCCCGACCGGCGGGCCGCGGTGGTGGACTGGGCGCGCCGCGGCGACGGTCTCATCCTGGAGGACGACTACGACGGGGAGTTCCGCTACGACCGCCAGCCGGTCGGCGCGCTCCAGGGCCTCGACCCCGACCACGTCGTCTACCTGGGCACGGCCAGCAAGTCCCTGGCCCCCGGTCTGCGCCTGGGCTGGCTGGTGCTGCCGCCCTCGATCGCGCCGGAGGTGGTCGCGGCGAAGGGCGGGGTGGACTGGTCGTGCGGGGTGCTGGACCAGCTGACCCTGGCGGAGTTCATCACCTCGGGCGCGTACGACCGCCATGTCCGCGCGGCCCGGCTGCGCTACCGGCGCCGCCGGGACGCCCTGGTGGCACGGCTCGCGGCGCGGGCCCCCGAGGTCCGGGCGACCGGTATCGCGGCCGGCCTGCACGTGGTGCTGCGCCTCCCGCCGGGCACCGAGCGGGCGACGCTGCGGGCGGCGGCGTGGCAGGGGCTCGCGGTGCACGGCCTTGACCGCTACCGCCACCCGGAGTCGACCGCCGGGCGGACGGACGCGCTGGTGGTGGGGTACGGGACACCGCCGGACCACGCGTGGCCGGGGGCACTGGACGCGTTGTGCGCGGCATTGCCTTTCGGTAATGCTTTGGACGATACTTTGGGCGATACTTTGGATAAGAAGGAAGCCGATGGTCCATTTCATGGATAGAGTCGCACCATGGGCAATAGCGACTCCATATTCCGTGTGGCCCTGAAGAAGATTACCCCCGATGTATCCGGTGCGATGGGTGCCCTGCACGGCGCCGCCGTTTCCGCGGCCCAGGACGCCAAGGTCGAACCGGAACTGCTGGAACTGATCAGGATTCGCGCCTCGCAGATCAACGGCTGCGCGTTCTGCCTCGACATGCACACCAAGGACGCCCGCGCCGAGGGCGAGACCGAGCAGCGGATCTACGCGCTGAACGCCTGGCGGGAGACCCCCTTCTTCACCGAACGGGAGCGTGCCGCCCTGGCGTTGACCGAGGCGGTGACGCTGGTCCATGACGGACATGTGCCGGACGCGGTCTACGCCGCGGCCGCGGAGGTCTTCGACGAGGCCCAGATCGCGGCGCTGATCTGGGCGGCCACGGTCATCAACGCGTACAACCGGATCGCGATCGCGACACGGATGGTTCCGGGCGGCTATCAGCCCGCGGGGAAGAAAAGCTGAATTCTGGCAGCATGGAGAGCGCCGGGTCGAATTCACATTTCGACCCGGCGTTATTCGTCCGGCTCCTGCTCCTTATGATTCAGCCAGCGATCGGCCGATATTCATTTGATCGAGTCGGTTGACTGATTCAGTTGAATGATTCAGTTGAACGAGTCAGTCGATCGGCAGCGGCTCCATCATGCCGTCCAGCCATTGCCGCCATTCCGGGGCGCGCACCGCCGGCGCCGCCGCCATCGGTCGTCCCGTCCAGCCCGTCACCGGCCGGATTCCGTGCAGTGCGTTCACCAGCCACACCTCACGGCCGTCGAGCTCGGCCACGGTCCGCTCGCGGTGGGCGATGCGGATTCCGGAGTGCCGGGCCCGTCCCTGGATGAGGCCGACGGTCACTCCGGCGAGGACCGGCAGCTGCGGCGAGGGCAGGCACAAGGTGTCGTCCTCCCACCACAGCACGCTGGCGGTGGCCGCCTCCAGCACCGCACCGCAGGGCGCGATCAGCACCGCCTCCTCCGCGCCCTCCCCGGCCGCCCGCCGCCGGACCCGGGCCAGGGTGTCCAGGTCCGGTCCCTTGCGACGGGGAACGGTCCGCGGATCGGGCTGCCCCGCCGCCCAGACCCGCACGCCCGTGCCGAGCGGCGGGGCGTGCCGCAGCAGCAGCCTCAACTCCATCGAGCCCGAGGCGAGTTCGACCCGGGGAAACCACTCCCCGGTGCGCGGCAGCGCGGCGGTCATGTCCCGCCAGAACTCCACGAGCCGGTCCAGCGGCGGGCCGCCGCAGTCGCCGCAGGCCCGCAGGAAGCGTTCCCGGTGCCGGTCGAAGCCGCGCATCCGGCCGTCCCGCAGCAGCCATGAGTCCGCGACGAGCAGCCGCCCACCCGTGGGCGCAGTGGTCGCCGGGCCGGAGGTCGGTCCACGGCCGGGCGACCACACCAACAGCCCCTCCGTGATTGCCGGTTGTGTCACTCCATGCCCCTCTCAGTACTTGCGCCCCGGCACGGCGGGCGCGCCGTGCCGGGGTCCGTACGGTGCGTGCTCCAGCCAGGAACCGCACCACGGCAGCACGGGCGCGAGGGCCGCCGCCGCACGTTGCTTCACCCGTACGATCCGGCGCCGTGGCCGCAGATGGTCCAGCGCCGTCCCGGCGGCGGCGCTGTTGAACAGGGCCGCCGCGCGCCGGACGTCACCGAACCCGGCGACTGCCTCCGCCGTCCCGGCGGCCACGGCCCGCGCGGCCGCCGCCGGAACATCGGGCCCAGGTAGAAACCGCGGTCGGCGAGCAGGGGCTGCTGCTGTCGCATGTGCCCGTTCCTTTCGGTCATCGTGTTGCCGGTGGTGGTCGTGGTCACCAGGCGCCCTGACGGACCAGGTGGCGGCGGAGCTTCCCGGTGGGGGTGCGGGGCAGGGACGGGACGAAGCTGATGTTCCTGGGGACCTTGAACGCGGCGAGGTGCTCGCGCGCCAGGCGCACCAGGTCGGCCTCCAGACCGGACGGACCGGACAGGCCGGTCACGCCCGACGGCAAGGGCGCGACGGGGACGACGAAGGCGCGCAGCCGGCTGAAGCCGCGCCAGTCGGTCATGGCCGCGACCGCGACCTCCTTCACCGCCGGGTGGGTCCGCAGGACGGCCTCCACCTCCAGCGGGGAGACGGTGATCCCGCCGACCATCTCCAGGTCGTCGGTGCGGCCCAGGTGCCGGTAGCTGCCGTCCGCCTCGCGGCGCGCCCGGTCGTGGGTGGCCAGCCAGCCGCCCACCAGGGTGCGTTCGGTCTCCTCGGGCCGGTTCAGGTAGCCGGGCGTCACCGTCGGCCCGCGCACCCAGAGTTCGCCCTCCGCGCCGTCCGCCACCGGCAGCCCGGCACGGTCGCGCAGCTCCACCTCGAAGCCGGGGACCGGACGGCCGACCGTGCCCGGGTGGTTGTGCTCGAAGCTGTTGGCGCAGAACGCGTGCCCGGCCTCGGTGGAGCCGATCTGCTCCAGGACCGGCGCGCCGAGCAGCTCGGTGACCTGCCTTCCGAGCCCCTCCGGCAGGCCTTCCCCGGCCGACATCGCGGCCCGTACCGAGCCGAAGCAGGCCGCGTGGCCGCTGCCCCGGTCGGCGACCAGGGCGGCGAACGCGGAGGGCACGGAGTAGAGCAGGGTCACCCGGTGCCGGGCGACGAGTTCATCGACGGCGGCCGGGTTCGGACGCCGGTCCACCAGGACGGCGGACGAGCCGGAGAAGAGGGGGAAGACGAACGCGTTGCCGAAGCCGTAGGCGAAGTACAGCTTCGACACCGACAGGGTGACGTCGTCCTGGGAGATCCGCAGCAGCCGCCGGCCGATGAGGTCGTAGTACGTCTTCGGGTCGCCGTGACAGTGCACGACCCCCTTGGGGCGGCCCGTGGTACCGGAGGTGTACTGGACGTAGAGCGGGGTGTGCGCGTCGACCGGGTGCGCGGCGGCGGGCTCGGCGTCGGCGGTGAGCGCGATCAGCTGATCGGCGCCGAGGCGTACGCGGTCGGTGAAACGATCCTCCAGGCCCGGTCCGGTCACACAGAGCACGGCCAGGGTGTCCTCGGCCATGAACGCGTGGTCGGCCGGGGGCAGTTCGGGGTTGACCAGCACGGCGACGGCGCCCAGCCGGGCGGTGCCGAGGAAGGCCGCCACCCAGGTGATGCCGTCGGGCAGCGCGAGCAGCACCCGGTCGCCGGGGCCCACTCCATGTCCGGCGAGCACGCCGGCCGCGCGGGCCGCGAGCTCGTGCACCTCGCCGTGCGTCCAGGCCCGGTGGCCCTGGTGGAAGGCGATCCGGTCGCCCCACCGGCGCCGCTCGGCGAGCGCGGCGAGATGGGCGGCGAGATTGCCGGGGGCGTCGGCGTCGGCGTCGGCCGAAGGCGGGATGACGTGAGAGCCCGTCACGGACTGTGCGGCCGTCACGGACTGTGTGGCCGTCACGGACTGTGCGGCCGTGGTGGACTGCGGGTCCGTCGTGGAGGTTGGGGTCGTCATCGGGCGGGCTCCTCGGCGACGGCCGGTACGGCGGTGCGCTCTTGCCGGGTGGGCACGGTGGCGCGCTCCCGATGGGTACGTGCGCCGGCGTGCTCCCGATGGGCCCGCATCTGCGCCGCCGTCTTCAGCAGCATCTCGTCGTACTCCGCCGCCGGATCGGAGCCGAGGACGATCGCGCCCCCGGCGCCCAGGTGCATCAGTCCGTCCGCGAGCACGGCGGTGCGGATGACGATGTTGAGGTCCGCGCCGCCGCTGCACCCCAGGTAGCCGAGGGCGCCGGAGTACACACCGCGTGCCTCGGTCTCCAGGGAGTCGATGATCTCCATGGTGCGGAGCTTGGGCGCGCCGGTCATCGAGCCGCCGGGGAAGCAGGCGCGGACGCAGTCCACCGTGTCCGTGTCCTCGCGCAGCCGGCCCTCGACGGTGGAGACGAGCTGGTGCACGGTGGCGTACGACTCGGTGGCCATGAGCCGGGAGACGCGTACCGTGCCGGTCCGGCAGACCCGGCCCAGGTCGTTGCGGAGCAGATCGACGATCATCAGGTTCTGGGCGCGGGTCTTGGCGTCCGAGGCGAGCGCGTCCCTGAGGCGCGCGTCCTGCTCAGGGGTGTCGCCGCGCGGTGCGGTGCCCTTGACGGGCCTGGCCTCGGCGACGCCGTCCCGGGTGATCCGCAGGAAACGCTCGGGGGAGGCGCCCGCCACGTCGAGGTCGCCGAAGCGCAGAAAGGCCGTGTACGGTGCCGGGTTGACCCGGCGCAGCACCCGGTAGAAGTCGTACGCGTCGGGCGGGGCGGGCAGCCGGGCGGCGTTGGTCAGACAGATCTCGTAGCTGGTGCCCGCTCGCAGTTCCCGCCCGCAGGCCTCGATGTCCGCGAGGTAGGTCGCCCGGTCGCGGACCAGCCACGGCTCGGCGGCGCCGGGATCCGGCTCGGCGGTCAGGGGTGCGTGGGGCTTCTCCGTGGAGACGAAGGTGAGCTGGGCGAGCGCGCCCTCCAGCCAGTCGACGGCCTCCCGCGTGGCCGCCGGGGTGTCCTCGGCCAGGCAGACGGCGTAGGTGAAGCCCTCCTGGTGGTCCACCGCGATCAGCCGGTCGGCGAACAGCCAGCAGGCGTCGGGGGTTTCGGCCCGGTGCCGGTTCGGGGAGCCGCATTCGGCCTTCAGTTCGTAGCCGAAGTAGCCGACGTAACCGCCGGTGAAGTCGAAGGGCAGACCGGTGGCGTCCACGCGGCGGTTCGCCAACTGCCGCTTGAGGTAGTCGAAGACGCTCGCCCGGACCTTGCGCGGCGGCCGCCCGGCCCGCTCGATCTCACAGCGGCCGCTCGTGACGTCGTACCGCACGAACTCGGACAGCGGCCCCGAGCCGTCGCCGAAGAACGAGAACCGGGACTGCCCTTCCTCGACCCGCGAGCTGTCCAGCCAGAACGACCGGGGGGCGGCGGCGTACATCCGGGTGAAGGCGGCCTCCGCGTCGATGGCGGTGGCGATCCGGCGGGTGTGCAGGCGGTAGACGGGGCCGACGGTCCGCGCGGGGCGGGGGATCGCCGCCGCGGAGCGGATGGCGGCGGCGACCGGGGTGACCGCGGTGTTCTTCGTACGGGGCTTGCGGGCGCGTTCCGCCGTGAGGTTGCGGAAGTTCATGAGCATCCGGCGGCCGTACTCGGTGAGGACGGACTCCGGGTGGAACTGCACTCCCCACAGGGGCCGGGTGCGGTGCCGCAGCCCCATCAGGACGCCATCCTCGGCCCAGGCGGTGGCCTCCAGGGTCTCGGGCAGCGGCTCGCGCACGGACAGCGAGTGGTAGCGGACCGCGGTGAAGTGCTGCGGCAGCCCCTGGAACAGGTCCCGTTCGTCGTGCCGGATCGTGGACAGATGACCGTGCCGGGGCTCCGGGGCGGGCAGCACCCGGCCCCGCTCGCCCAGCGCGATGCCCTGGTGGCCGAGGCAGACGCCGAGCACAGGGATCGTGGACTCGGCGAGCACTCTGGCGCTGAATCCGAAGTCACGTTCCGCGGCCGGGTGCCCGGGACCGGGCGACACCACCACATTGTCGAATTCCGCAAGATCCGGAATTCTGTCTGCGGGGGCGTCATTGAGGATCACCACCGGCTCCTCGCCGTTGACCTCGGCGATCAGCTGGAACAGGTTGTACGTGTACGAGTCGTAATTGTCGATGAGCAGGGTCTTCACCCGCCCACCTCCCTTTGGTCGTTCTCGGGCCTACGCGGTCCGTTTATGTCGTCCACGGAGTGCCTGGAGCGGTGGGTACAGCCATTTCTTGAAGAAACGCTGAAGGCGCGGCATGAGAATCCAGGTGACGAGGGCCGTCACACACAGGCACAGCAGCAGCGTACGGATGAGCGGATTGATGCCGCTGAGATAGGGGAGCACGGTCACATTGAATATGAGCACCGGCGGGAATACCGCGCTCATATTCACGAACCAGAGCTTCCATTTCGAGGGCGGGCGCGGCGCGGCCGGCGGGTCGGGTGTGCCGGTCTGGGCGTCGAACCACTTCTTGGAGTCCCGCACGCTCCGCCGGCCCGTCTCGCGGGCGAACGGGTCCGCGCGGGCGGTCCACTGCGCCCAGGTGATCGAGTCTTCCCAGGCCAGGGCCGACCCCTAGCTGTCGAAGCGGTAGACCACATGCCACTCCGCCTCTCCGTCGGCAAGTACTCCATCCCCTAGGAAGCCCGGTTCACGAGCGCTCGCCCGCAGCACGGCCCACCCCCATGAGTGGAAGTCGGTCTCGCGGCCGGGGATCACGTGAAACGCCAAGGTGACGGTAACGGGATTCCTGGTCACCCCACCGAATACGCACGGGCCTCGAGCCGCGTTCAAATCTTCAACGAAGTTTTTCCAGTGTCCTGATAGTTACCTTTTGGTTACCTTTTGGTTATCTTGATATCTTCTGCGCGGCGCTACTCCTGGTAACTCTTCGGAAATTCTTGAAAGCGCTTGCGAGGGTCGCCGATAAAGCTGCACGATCGCCATCCGGATAAACAGCCGGGAGGACATGGCGACGTTCATGGCGCACCATGTGTTCGCGGTATGGGACTTCATGTCCCTGCTGAAGTCCCTGCAACGGGAACTGACCTGCGTCGACGTCCCCTGGGTACCGCGCGGCACGGAGGTCGGCCGACGGCTGATCAACGACATCGTGCTCGTGGAGGAGAGCGACGAGCTGAACGGCGGTTTCACCAGCCACTTCGAGCTGTACCGCGCGGGCATGGCCGAGGCGGCGGCCGACACGACCCGGATCGACACCTTCCTCGCCTTGATCACCGAGGGCCACGACGTGTCCTCCGCACTCCGCGTCTCCCAAGTCCCCGCCCCCGCAGCCGAGTTCGTCCGCACCACCTTCGAGATCATCTCCGACCGGCCGCTGCACTGCCGGGCGGCCGCCTTCGCCTTCTCCCGGGAGGACCTCATCCCGGACATGTTCGACCAGGTCATCAAGAAGGAGGGCACCGACCGTTTCCCGCTCTTCTGCGACTACCTGGCCCGCCATATCGAGGTCGACGGCGAGGAGCACACGCCCATGGCCATGCAGATGGTGGCCGACCTCTGCGGCGCGGACGACGCGCGCTGGCAGGGGGCGGTCGAGACGGCGACCCTCGCCCTTGAGGCCAGGTCCCGCCTCTGGGACGGCATCGCGGAGGCGATGGCCTGAGGGCTTGAGGACTTGAGCGGTGCGCCGCGGCGGGCTGGCCCCCCGGGCGCGCACCAGCCGGGCGAGCCGGCTGAGGTGGGCCGGTTTGCGCACAAATCCGCGGCGGACCGGTTCGTCCCAGGTCTCGGACCCTGGCTGTGCCCCCGGCCCGGGGAATCGGACGCTGTCGGCGCATCCCGGTCGGCGTGGTGGGCGGTCTGGCCGGTGCCCCGGGGGCCATGGTGTGTGGCCCGGCGAATGTGACACTTGCGCGGCGAGTGTCACATTCCCGCGGCCGACCACCCGGCCGCAGCGGCTGCGCCAACAGCGCCCCGGAGGCCGGAAGCCGGGGGGCGGGGGTCGGGGCGCAGGTGGTGGGGACGGGAGTGGGGGTCAGCCCAGTTGCTTGTGCGTGTAGCCGCTCTCGTACGGGCGTGCTCCGACGAGTGGGGCCGGCAGCCGCTTTCCCGGCTCGGGCATCGGGGCAAGCTGGTCTGGTGCGAACTGGGGGCCGGGTAGGGGCCGCGGTGGCGAGGCGACGCCCGGCCCAGCCCCGTCGCCCCGTCGACCCGTCACGCCTCCTCCACCGGCGCCTCCCCGAACCGTGCCAGCGCCAACGCCCCCGCCACCGCCACCACGAACCCCAGCACGGCCAGCCACTCCAGCCCCTCCCGCGTACGGTCGCCCAGCCAGACCACCCCCACCAGCGCCGGCCCGATGGTCTCGCCGATGACAAGACCGGCCGTCGCCGTCGTCACCGAACCCCGCTGCAGGGCCGTGGTCAGCAGCATGAACGCGGCACCTCCCCCGATGAGCAGTGCGTACGTCGCCGGATTGCGGACCAGCGCCCCGAGCGCCAGCTCGTCGATCAGCCGCACCGACACCTCGACGACCCCGAACCCGAACCCGGCCCCCAGCCCGAGGACCAACGCCCGCCCCCGCCCCGACAACCGCCCGCCGACGAACCCGAGCAGCAGCACCACCACCGCGGTCCCCAGCATCCAGTACTTCAGCGTCATCGACCCCGCCTCGCCGCCCTCCGTCCCGGACGCCAGCCCGAGCATCGCCAGCCCCGCGCACACCACCCCCACCGCGGCCCACTCCACCCCGCTCAACCGCACCCGCAACAGCCGCGCGGCGACCACCGCCGTCACCGCGAGGCTCGCCGCCAGCGCCGCACCCACCGCGTAGATGGGAAGCGACCGCAGCGCCGCGATCTGCAGCAGGAAACCCAGCCCGTCCAGCGCGAGGCCCGCGAGATACCGCCACTGCCGCAGCGCCCGCAGCAGCAGCGCCGCGTCCCCGCCCGCGCCGCCGCTGCCTCCGGTGTCGGCTGCCGCCCGCGCGGCGATCGCCTGCAACACCGTCGCCGTACCGAAACAGACCGCCGCACCAAGTGCGCACACCATTCCAAAGAGCACGAAGTGACTGTAGTGACTGCAGGGGACGCCGAATCCCAGGGGGGGTCCCGCCCACCTGCCGCAACCGTTCTCTAGTCTGATCCCTTGCTCCAAGCAGGACGCACAGAAAACGACAACGGGGGATCGAAGATGGCGGACACGCGACGGCAACTGCGCTCGGGCACGGTCGTACTCGGCGGCATGGGACTCCTCGCGGCGGCCCTCACCGCCTGCTCCTCGGACCCCGACAAGCGCTGTGTCGACCGCGACAGCTACACCGCGGCCAAGGGCTACGAGGTCGTCGCCGACAAGAACTGCAAGACCACCACGACCTCCTTCAACGGCGGCTGGTACTACGGCGGCAAGAAGAAGAGCGGCTGGGTCGACGGCGGCTCCTTCACCAAGTCGAGCAAGGGTTCCGGCAGCAGCACCAGCGGCGGCAGCCACCACTCCGTCGACCGCGGCGGCTTCGGCAGCGGCAAGGGCAGGTCCGGCGGCTGAGCGACACCACGCCACCGGCACCGCACCCGTAGGCCGCGCGCCCAGCACCGATCGGACCCGTACGCCATGGAACGCCGCACCATCGAGCCCCGCCGCGGCTGGCAGCAGACGGTCGAGCAGCAGGGCCTCATCTATCCCCTGACCCGCTACCCGGACGACTCCCTGCGCCCCTACTGGGACGAGAGCGCGTACTACGTCTTCTCGCTCCCCGAGGTGGAGGAGCTGGAGGAGGTCGTCGAGGAGCTGCACCGCATGTGCCTGGCGGCAGCCGGGCACATCGTCACGGCGAACCGTTTCGCCGACCTCGGCATCACCGACCCGCGCGTGGTGCGGGCGGTCGCCGAGGCCTGGCACCGCCGCGCCGAACTGCCCTCCGTCTACGGCCGCTTCGACCTCCGCTACGACGGCACGGGCCCCGCCAAACTCCTGGAGTACAACGCCGACACCCCGACCTCCCTCGTCGAGGCGGCGAGCCCCCAGTGGTTCTGGATGCAGGACCGTTTCCCCGGCGCCGACCAGTGGAACTCCCTGCACGAACGCCTGATCGCCGCCTGGAAGAAACAGGCCGCCCTCCTTCCGCCGGGCAGCCCCCTCTACTTCGCGCACTCCGCCGCCGACGAGCTCGGCGAGGACCTGATGACCGTCGCGTATCTGAAGGAGACGGCGGAACAGGCGGGCCTCGACACCGACTGGATTTCCATGGAAGAGATCGGCTGGGACCCGCTCTCCGGCCGCTTCGTCGACAACCAGCTCCGCTTCATCCGCAGCTGCTTCAAGCTCTACCCGTGGGAATGGCTGACGACGGACCGTTTCGCCGACCACGTCCTGGACACCCTCGACAACGGCGGCGGTACGGGCACGACCCTGTGGATCGAGCCCGCCTGGAAGATGCTCCTCAGCAACAAGGCCCTCCTCGCCGTCCTCTGGGAGCTGTACCCGGACCACCCCAACCTCCTCCCCGCCTACCTCGACGGCCCCCGGGAGCTGGCCACGGACAAGGGGTACGTCGCCAAGCCCCTCCTCGGCCGCGAGGGCGCCGGGGTGACGGTGCACGAACCGGCAACCGGGACCGCCGCCCCCGTCCTACGCGACGACGAACCCTGCTGCTACCAGGAGCTGGCCCCGCTGCCCGCCTTCGACGGCAACCACGTCGTCCTCGGCGCCTGGGTCGTGGACGGCGAGTCGGCGGGCCTCGGCATCCGCGAGTCCTCCGGTCTGATCACCGACGAGTACGCCCGCTTCCTGCCCCACGTGATCCTCTAGCCGCCCCCTACGGCGCCCAGCACGGCGCGCAGCTGAGCCAGCCCCCAGTCCAAGTCCTCCTTGCTGATGACCAGGGGCGGGGCGATCCGGACCGTCACCCCGTGGGTGTCCTTGACCAGGACGCCCCGGTCCATCAGCTGCTCGGAGATCTCGCGTCCCGTGCCGTACTCCGGCGCGATGTCGACGCCCGCCCACAGCCCCCGCCCGCGCACCGCCGTGACATGCCCGGTGCCCGCCAGCAGCCCCAGCTCCTGGTGCAGATGCTCACCCAGTTCCGCCGCGCGCCCCTGGTACTCGCCCGACCGCAGCATCGCGATCACCTCAAGCGCCACCGCACAGGCCAGCGGATTCCCGCCGAACGTCGACCCGTGCTCCCCGGGCCGGAACACCCCGAGCACCTCCCCGCTCGACACCACCGCCGACACCGGCACGACCCCGCCCCCGAGCGCCTTGCCCAGCACGTACATGTCCGGCACCACGCCCTCGTGCTCGCACGCGAAGGTACGGCCCGTGCGCCCCAGCCCGGACTGGATCTCGTCCGCGATGAACAGGACGTTCCGCTCCCGTGTCAGCTTCCGCACCCCGGGGAGGTAACCGTGCGGCGGCACCAGTACCCCCGCCTCGCCCTGAATCGGCTCCAGCAGCACGGCGACCGTGTTCTCGGAGAGCGCCGCCCGCATCGCGGTCAGGTCCCCGTACGGCACGATCTCGAACCCCGGCGTGTACGGCCCGAAGTCCGCCCGCGCCTCCGGGTCCGTGGAGAAGCTGATGATCGTCGTCGTACGGCCGTGGAAGTTGTTGCCCGCGACCACAATCTTCGCCATCTCCGCGGGCACGCCCTTGACCCGGTACCCCCACTTCCGGGCCGTCTTCACCGCGGTCTCCACCGCCTCCGCGCCTGTGTTCATCGGCAGCACCATCTCCATGCCGCACAGCTCCGCCAGCTCCGCGCAGAAGTCGGCGAACCGGTCGTGGTGGAACGCCCGCGACGTCAGCGTCACCCGTTCCAGCTGCGCCTTGGCCGCGTCGATCAGCCGTCTGTTGCCGTGTCCGAAGTTCAGCGCCGAGTAGCCGGCCAGCAGGTCGAGGTAGCGGCGGCCCTCGACATCCGTCATCCAGGCCCCGTCCGCCGTCGCCACGACGACCGGCAGCGGGTGGTAGTTGTGCGCGCTGTGCGCGTCGGCCGAGGCGATCAGCCGTTCGGTGGTGGTCACGGAATCTCCGTTTCCTACGGCACAGGGGTCCCTACAGCTTTCCCTGCACAGCCCTCACTCCTATCGTCTCGCTCGCATGGTGGACCGAGGAACCCCGCGATCCGGCGCGCCCGGTAGGCTGACCGGCGGGGCCGTGACTGGCGCGCTGGGATGGGACCGACCATCGGGGAGCGGCCCTGTGAACCGAGTGCCGTGCGCCTGGGCCGACCCGTGAACGCTGAACGCCACGTCCGGAGGCCGTCACATGCCTGAGCCCCTCTCCACCGAGTCCACCGCCTTCCGCAGCGCCCTCGACGTGATCCGGGCCGTGGAGCCCCGCGTCGCCGACGCCATCGGCCAGGAGCTCGCCGACCAGCGCGACATGCTCAAGCTGATCGCGTCCGAGAACTACGCCTCCCCGGCCACCCTGCTGGCCATGGGCAACTGGTTCAGCGACAAGTACGCCGAGGGCACCGTCGGCCGCCGCTTCTACGCCGGCTGCCGCAACGTCGACACCGTCGAGGCCCTCGCCGCCGAGCACGCCCGCGAGCTCTTCGGCGCCGAGCACGCCTACGCCCAGCCGCACTCCGGCATCGACGCCAACCTGGTCGCCTTCTGGGCCGTCCTCGCCCAGCGCGTCGAGGCCCCGGCCCTCGCGAAGGCCGGTGTCCGCAACGTCAACGACCTCTCCGAGGCCGACTGGGCCGAGCTGCGCCAGGCCTTCGGCAACCAGCGCATGCTCGGCATGTCCCTGGACGCCGGCGGCCACCTCACCCACGGCTTCCGCCCGAACATCTCAGGAAAGATGTTCGATCAGCGCTCCTACGGCACCGACCCCGCCACCGGCCTCATCGACTACGAGGCGCTGCGGGCGTCGGCCCGTGACTTCAAGCCGCTGATCATCGTCGCCGGCTACTCCGCCTACCCCCGCCTGGTGAACTTCCGCATCATGCGGGAGATCGCCGACGAGGTCGGCGCGACGCTCATGGTCGACATGGCGCACTTCGCCGGGCTGGTCGCCGGCAAGGTCCTCACCGGCGACTTCGACCCCATCCCGCACGCCCAGATCGTCACCACGACCACCCACAAGTCGCTGCGCGGCCCGCGTGGCGGCATGGTCCTGTGCGACGAGACCCTCGCCGAGCAGGTCGACCGCGGCTGCCCGATGGTCCTCGGCGGCCCGCTCCCGCACGTCATGGCCGCCAAGGCCGTCGCGTTGGCCGAGGCCCGCCGCCCCGAGTTCCGCGACTACGCCCAGGCCGTCGTCGACAACGCCCGCGCCCTCGCCGAGGGCCTGATGCGCCGCGGCGCCACCCTGGTCACCGGCGGCACGGACAACCACCTCAACCTGATCGACGTCGCCTCCTCCTACGGCCTCACCGGCCGCCAGGCCGAGTCCGCGCTGCTCGACTCGGGCATCGTCACCAACCGCAACGCCATCCCCGCCGACCCGAACGGCGCCTGGTACACCTCCGGCATCCGCATCGGCACCCCCGCGCTGACCACCCGTGGCCTGGGTACGACCGAGATGGACGAGATCGCCGGTCTGATCGACCGCGTCCTGACCGCCGCCGAGCCCGGCACCACCGCCAAGGGCGCCCCGTCCAAGGCCCAGCACGTCCTGGACCCGAAGATCTCCGACGAGATCGCCCACCGCGCCACCGACCTGCTGACGCCCTTCCCGCTCTACCCGGAGATCGACCTCGGCTGACGCCCCCGGGCCGGCCCGGTCGGCCGGCCGGCCTACAGGTCGATCAGCTCCTGTCGTGGTTCCCGCGGCGGTCCGGCAGCATCACGCCGGGCCGCCGCGCGGCGCATCAGGAGCGTGCCGCCGACGCCGAGGACCAGCCCCGCGGCCAGCCCGGGCAGCCCCCACCTCGCACGCTCCTCCAGACCCGGTTTCGAGGTCGCCGCCGCCGCACTCCCGGCGAGCAGCCTCCCCTGCCGCACCACCTGCTCGAACACCGAGCGCGGCGCGCGATGCCAGCGGATGTCGTCGTCCACCACCTCGGGCGAAGGGTCCGTGCGCACCCAGGGCGTGCCGTCCGCCGCCAGGAACAGCTGGTCCTGGCGCTCCATGGCGACAGCGCTCCCCGGCGCGCCGTCGGTCTGCGGCCAGCCCCCGACCCCGCTCCGCCCCCACACCACGGTGACCCGTACCCGCGGGAAGTCGCCCGCCACCCAGGCGTCCGGTACCCGCACCGTCCCCGTGTACGTGGGCGCCAGCAGGTCCCACAGCCGCGCGAAGTCCCGCCCTCCGGAGTGCAGCGTGGTCGTCCGCCCCGTGCCGCCCGCGATGACCAGGGCGATGTCCGGGCCGGTCCGCCCGGCGGTCGGCGCGGAAGCCCGCGCCGGGGGTGCCCCCAGCAGGGCGAGCACCACACCCACGAGGACCGCGATCCCCGACTTCGTCCGTCTGCCCCTGCCCGTCATGCGTCCCCCGTCCGGCCCCCGTACGTCCCTTGAGTATCCGCCCCTGTCACCGGTCCGGGGAGATCTCGTATCCCACCTGTTCCCGAGCTCCCGGGCGCACCTGAGAGAATGGTGAGCATGGCCTCTGATCGTCCTCGCGTGCTCTCCGGAATCCAGCCCACGGCAGGTTCGTTCCACCTCGGCAACTACCTCGGCGCCGTCCGCCAGTGGGTGGCTCTGCAGGAGTCCCACGACGCGTTCTACATGGTCGTCGACCTGCACGCGATCACCATTCCGCAGGACCCCGCGGACCTGCGCGCGAACACCCGGCTCGCCACCGCGCAGCTGCTCGCCGCCGGTCTGGAGCCGGACCGCTGCACGCTCTTCGTCCAGAGCCATGTCCCCGAGCACGCCCAGCTCGCCTGGATCATGAACTGCCTGACCGGCTTCGGCGAGGCCTCGCGCATGACCCAGTTCAAGGACAAGTCCGCCAGGCAGGGCTCGGACCGCGCGTCCGTCGGCCTGTTCACGTACCCGATCCTCCAGGTCGCCGACATCCTGCTGTACCAGGCGAACGAGGTCCCGGTCGGTGAGGACCAGCGCCAGCACGTCGAGCTCACCCGCGACCTCGCCGAGCGCTTCAACGGCCGCTTCGGCGAGACCTTCACGATCCCGAAGCCGTACATCCTCAAGGAGACGGCGAAGATCTACGACCTCCAGGACCCGTCGATCAAGATGAGCAAGTCGGCGTCCACGCCCAAGGGCCTCATCAACCTGCTCGACGAGCCGAAGACCACCGCCAAGAAGGTCAAGAGCGCGGTCACCGACACCGACACCGTCATCAGGTATGACACCGAGCACAAGCCGGGTATCAGCAATCTGCTGACCATCTACTCGACCCTCACCGGAACCGGTGTCGCGGAGCTGGAGGAGAAGTACGCCGGCAAGGGCTACGGTGCGCTGAAGACGGACCTCGCCGAGGTCATGGTCGACTTCGTGACGCCGTTCCGGGAGCGTACCCAGCAGTACCTGGACGACCCGGAGACGCTCGACTCGATCCTGGCCAAGGGAGCCGAGAAGGCGCGTGCCGTCGCCGCGGAGACGCTCTCCCAGGCGTACGACAGGGTGGGCTTCCTGCCCGCCAAGCACTGACACCGGCACGGCGACCCGCGCCACAGGCCCGCGCCACAGCTCCGCACCGCAGGCCGCTACCACATCCCGTCCGGCCGTTCGTACGAGACGAGCACAACACCTGTACGACGGCCGGTTCCGGGCTGCACCGCCGTACAGTCGATAGCCGAGCCGACCGAGCAGTCGGCCCTGCCCGCGCGAAGCGACATCCGACCATCGGGACAACGACAGGAGACGACGTGGGGACCGTAACGATCGGCGTGTCGATCGCGGTCCCGGAGCCTCACGGCAGCCTGCTCCAGGAGCGGCGCGCGGGCTTCGGCGACCCCGCGGCTTGTGGCATCCCCACGCACGTCACGCTGTTGCCGCCGACGGAGGTCGACGACTCGGCGCTGGGCGCGGTGGAGGCGCATCTCGTCGAGGTCGCGGCCGCCGGGCGCCTCTTCCCGATGCGGCTGTGCGGGACGGGCACCTTCCGGCCGCTGTCACCCGTCGTCTATGTGCGGGTCGTCGAGGGCGCCGAGGCCTGCGCCTGGCTGCAGAAGCAGGTCCGGGACGCCTCCGGGCCGATGGCACGCGAACTGAACTTCCCCTACCACCCGCACGTCACCGTGGCGCACGGCATCGACGACGCGGCGATGGACCGGGCGTTCGAGGAACTCGCCGACTACGAGGCCCAGTGGTCGTGCACCGGGTTCGCGCTCTACGAACAGGGCGCGGACGGCGTGTGGCGCAAGCTGCGCGAGTTCGCCTTCGGCGCAGCGGTGGTGCCGCCGCAGGCGGTCGCGCCCGCGGAGTGCGACACCACACTGCCGGCCTAGAACGGGCCCGGTCCGGGTCAGATCGGCAGGCGCCGGAACACCGCCCGCGGTACGTGCCGCAGCGCCGCCATCACCAGCCGCAGCGTCCCCGGCACCCACAGCGTCTCCGAGCGCCGTCGCAGCCCCGCCTCGACGGCCGTCGCGACCGCCTCCGGAGTGGTGGCCAGGGGCGCTTGTGCGAGATGCGCGGTCATCCTCGTACGGACGAACCCCGGCCGTACGACCATGACGTGCACGCCGGTGCCGTGCAGGGCGTCGCCCAGGCCCTGCGCGAAGGCGTCCAGGCCCGCCTTGCTGGAGCCGTAGATGAAGTTGGAGCGGCGGGCGCGCTCGCCCGCGACCGACGAGAGCACCACCAGGGAGCCGTGCCCCTGCGACTGGAGGGCCCGCGCGCACACCAGCCCGGCCGACACCGCGCCCGTGTAGTTGGTCTGCGCGACCCGTGCCGCGGCCACCGGTTCCCGCTCGTCGCGCGCCTGGTCGCCGAGCACCCCGAACGCCAGCAGCACCATGTCGATGTCGCCCTCGGCGAAGACCTTGTCGAGCACCGTCTCGTGGGACTCGGAGTCGAGCGCGTCGAAGGCGACCGTACGCACGTCCGCGCCCAGCGCGCGCAGATGCTCGGCGGCCTGCTCCAGGGCGGGTGAGGGCCGTCCAGCGAGCCACACCGTGCGGGTGCGCCGGACGATCAGCCGGCGCGCGGTGGCCAGCGCGATCTCGGACGTGCCGCCGAGGATCAGCAGGGACTGGGGGATTCCGAAGGCGTCCTTCATGACAATCTCCTAGAGGTCGAGGCGACGGGACAGGTCCGAGGTGAACACCCCGCGCGGGTCCAACTCGGCCCGCAGCTCCCGGAATTCGGCCAGGCGCGGATACATCCCGGCCAGCAGTTCCGGCCGCAGCCGCGCGTCCTTCGCCAGGTACACGCGCCCCTGTGCCCCGGCCACCTCCTCGTCCAGTTCGTCGAGGAAGGCACCGAGGCCCGGCAGGTTCGCGGGGAGGTCCAGGGCGAGGGTCCAGCCCGGCATCGGGAACGACAGCCAGCCCGGATCGCCCTCCCCGAAGCGCTTCAGGACGGCGAGGAAGGACGGGCAGCGGCGCTCGGAGATGCGCCGCACGACCCGGCGCAGGGCCTCCTCCCGCCCGTGTCCGACGACGAACTGGTACTGCACGAAGCCGCCCCGCCCGTAGATCCGGTTCCAGTGCGGTACCCCGTCGAGGGGGTGGAAGAAGGTCGACATCTTCTGGAGTTCACCGGCACGCGCGCGGGGTGCCCTCCGGTACCAGAGCTCATTGAAGAGGCCCACCGTCGTACGCCGCAGCAGTCCTTCCGGTACGAAGGCGGGCGCGGACGGGAACTGCGAGGGGCGGAAGGCCAGCGGGTGTCTGCGCGCGCGTGGGGGCAGGGCGGCCGGCGGCGCGTGATCGCCGCGGGTCAGCACCGAGCGCCCCGTCGCCGCCCCGCGCGCGAGCAGGTCGATCCAGGCGACCGAGTACCGGTAGCGGTGGTCCGTGGCGGTGAGACGGGCCATCAAGTCGTCCAGGTCCGCCGCGCGTTCCGTGTCGACGGACATCAGCGAGGTCTCGACCGGGTGCAGCCGGACGGTCGCCGCGAGGATCACCCCGGTCAGTCCCATGCCGCCCGCCGTGGCGTCGAAGAGGGGCGTGCCGCGGCTCACCGTACGGATCTCGCCGTCCGCGGTCAGCAGTTCGAAGGAGAGGACATGGCGGGCGAAGGAGCCGGACACATGGTGGTTCTTGCCGTGGATGTCCGCGCCGATCGCGCCGCCGACGGTCACATAGCGGGTCCCGGGGGTGACCGGCACGAACCAGCCGAGCGGGAGCAGGACCTCCATCAGCCGGTGCAGACTCACGCCCGCGTCGCAGCGCACGGTCCCGCCGTCGGCGTCGATCGCGTGGATGCGGTCCAGGCCCGTCATGTCGAGCACGGCCCCGCCCGCGTTCTGCGCCGCGTCCCCGTACGCCCGTCCGAGGCCCCGCGCGATGCCGCCGCGCGCCCCGCACGCGCGGACGGCGGCCGCGGCCTGCGCGTAGGTGCGCGGGCGGACCAGACGGGCGGTGGTCGGGGCGGTACGGCCCCAGCCCGTGACGGAGACGGATCCGGCCGTGTCGGAGAGGCTGTCGGCAGGCATGACCGTGACCGTATCGGCGAAAAGGTGCATAACGCCCTAGTCTTCCCCGTCTTCGCGGCTCCTCACCGAAATGGGTGATTAATGGGATGTCGTCAAAGATTGCCGTAATTCCGCGGCCACTCCCTAGAAGAGTGAGATCACATGGACGACCTTGACGACATGGACCGCCGCCGGTGGGACGCCGTGGACCGCCGACAGTGGGACGGCATGGACCGTCGGCTGCTGTCGGCCCTCCACGAGCGCGGCACCGATCCACGCGTGGCGGCCGTCGCGCGCGCCCTGTCCCGGAGCGGGGAGCACGGTGCGCTGTGGCTCGCGGCCGGGCTCACGGGGGCGGTGGCCGACCGGGAACGGCGCGGCGCGTGGCTGCGCGGCACGGCGCTCACCGCCACCGCGCACCTCGCCAGCATGGGCGTGAAGCGGATCGCGCGCCGTCCACGCCCCGCGCATGTGACACCGCTGGTGCGCACCGCCGGACGTCACTCGTTCCCCAGTTCGCACGCCACGGCGGCGACGGCGGCGGCGCTCGCGTACGGGGCGGCGGCGCGGGGGACGCTCGGCGCGCGCCTGGTCCCCGCGCTCGCCGCCGCGATGTGCCTGTCCCGGATGGTCGTCGGCGTCCACTACCCCTCGGACGTGGCCGCGGGCGCCGCCCTGGGCGCCCTGACGGCCCGTCTGGGCGCCCGCTGGATCGAGGCCGGGATCGAGGCCGGGATCGAGGTCGGCCATGGCTGAGCGCACGGCACTCCTGGACCGCCCGCCGCCCGCCCCGGCGCCCCCGAGGAGCCTCACCGGCCTCGCCCGGGGCCTGCTCAGGACCGCCCGCCCCCGCCAGTGGGTGAAGAACCTGCTCGTCGTGGCGGCCCCGGCGGCCGCGGGCCGGCTCTTCTCCCGGCACTCGGTGATCCAACTCGCGCTCGTCTTCGTCCTGTTCACGGTCTGCGCCGCCGCCGTGTACCTGATCAACGACGCCCGGGACGCCGCCGCCGACCGGGCCCACCCGGTCAAGCGCCACCGCCCGGTCGCCGCGGGCCAGGTCCCCGTCCCGCTCGCGTACGCCGTCGGAGGCGTCCTCGCCGTCCTCGCCCCGACCGCCGCCGCCCTGCTGTGCTCCCCGGTCACCGCGGCGCTGCTGACCGCCTACCTCGGCATGCAACTGGCGTACTGCATCAGCCTCAAGCACGTCCTGGTCGTCGACCTCGTCGTCGTGACGACCGGCTTCCTGATGCGGGCGATGATCGGCGGGCTCGCGCTCGGCATCCCGCTGTCGCGCTGGTTCCTGATCACCACGGGCTTCGGCGCGCTCTTCATGGTGGCGGCGAAACGGTACTCCGAGGCCGTCCAGATGGCCGGGCAGTCCGGTGCCACCCGCGCGCTGCTCACCGAGTACACCACCGGCTACCTGCGTTTCGTCTGGCAGCTGGCCGCCGGTGTCGCCGTCCTCGGCTACTGCCTGTGGGCCCTGGAGGAGGGCGGGGGGCCCGGCGCCGGCGCGCTGCCCTGGCGGCAACTGTCCATGGTCGCCTTCATCCTGGCCGTCCTGCGGTACGCGGTCTTCGCCGACCGGGGCGCGGCGGGGGAACCCGAGGACGTCGTCCTGCGCGACCGCGCGCTCGCCCTGATCGGCCTGGTGTGGCTGGCGATGTACGGGCTGGCGGTCGTGAACTGGTGAGCCTCGCCCAGCGGCCCATGGCCCAGGAGCTTCTGGGCTTCGCCACCGTGGGCGTCCTCGCCTACGCCGCCGACCTCGGCCTCTTCCTCCGGCTGCGCGGCCCGGTGGGACTCGACCCGCTCACCGCCAAGGCGCTGTCGTTCGTGGCGGGCTGCTCGGTGGCGTACGCGGGCAATGCCCTGGGGACGTACCGGCACAGCACCGCGCGGGGGCCGCGGCAGTACGTCGTCTTCTTCGCCGTGAACATCGCGGGCGCCCTGGTCCAGCTTCTCTGCCTCGCCGTCAGCCACTATGTCCTCGGGCTCACCTCGCAGCGCGCCGACACGGTCTCCGGCGCCGGGACCGGCATGGCACTCGCCACTGTCCTGCGTTTTTGGGGTACCCGGACATGGGTTTTCCGAGGCGAGGGCAGAGTCGGATCATGGACTGGCTGAAAAAGCTCCCGGGCGTGGGACCGTTGGTCACTCGCCTGATGGTCACGCACGCGTGGCGGTCGTACGAGCGTCTGGACCGGGTGAAGTGGGCACGGCTCGCCGCCGCGATGACCTTCATCAGCTTCGTGGCGCTCTTCCCGCTGCTGACCGTCGGCGCCGCGATCGCCGCCGCCACCCTCACCAGTCACCAGCAGAAGCAGCTTCAGGACAAGATCGTCGAACAGGTGCCGGGCATCTCCGACCGGCTCGACATCAACGGGCTGGTCCAGAACGCCGGCACCATCGGCCTCATCGCGGGCGCCGTCCTGCTGTTCACCGGCATCGGCTGGGTCGGCTCCATGCGGGACTGTCTGCGCGCGGTCTGGGAACTGCCCGACAGCGAGGAGAACCCCCTGCTGCGCAAGCTCAAGGACGGCGGGGTCCTCGTCGGTTTCGGCGGCGCCGTGCTCGTCACCATCGCCGCCTCCACCGTCGCGTCCTCGCTGGTCGGCTGGTCGGCCCGGCGGCTCGACGTCGACGAGCACGGCTGGGGGAGCGTGTTCCTGCAGGTCGGCGCGTTCGCCGTCGCCGTACTCGCCGACTTCCTGGTGCTCCTGTACGTCCTGACGCTGCTGCCGGGCGTCGAGCCGCCGCGCCGTCGGCTCGTCGTCGCGGCGCTGATCGGCGCCGCCGGCTTCGAACTGCTCAAGCTGCTGCTCAGCAGCTATATGCGGGGCGTGGCGTCGAAGAGCATGTACGGGGCCTTCGGGGTGCCTGTCGCGCTGTTGCTGTGGATCAACTTCACCTCGAGAGTGGTGCTGTTCTGCGCCGCCTGGACGGCCACGGGGCCCGACGACTCCGCGTCCGGGGAGGACGGCGGCGGCCCGGCGGCGGTCAGCGGCGCCGGCGCACCAGGTCCGGCAGCGGCCAGCGGCGGTTGACCAGGAAGACACCGGCGGCGATCAGCGCCAGCAGGCCGCCCGTGATGGCCAGGGCGATCACCATCCCGCCGGAGCTGTCCTTCGCCGCCGCGGAGGCGGCCACCGGCTTCGACGACGCCTTGCCCCCGCGGCCCCCGGTGGACGCGGACGCGCCCGCCTGCACGCCGGTGTCGACGCCCTTCGGCGGCACCAGTTCCCCCACCGGCGTGACCTTGCCCGTGGCCTTGAAGCCCCAGTCGAGCAGCCGCGCGGCCTCCTTGTAGACCTCGTTGTGCTCGTTCTTCTCCGGGTTCATCACCGTGACCAGCAGTACCTTGCCGTTCCGCTCGGCGACACCGGTGAAGGTGGCGCCCGCGTTGGTGGTGTTGCCGTTCTTCACGCCCGCGATGCCCTGGTACGTGGAGATGTCGCGGTCGCCGGTCAGCAGCCGGTTGGTGTTCTGGATCTCGAAGGACTCGCGGGTGGTTTTGCCCTTCTTGTCCTTCTTCGTCTCGCCCGGGAACTTCGCCCGCACCGTCGAGCAGTACTCCCGGAAGTCCTTCTTCTGCAGCCCGGAGCGGGCGAACAGCGTCAGGTCGTACGCCGACGACACCTGGCCCTTCTGGTCGTAGCCGTCGGGGCTGACCACATGCGTGTCCAGGGCCTGCAGATCCTCGGCGTGCGCCTGCATGTCCTTGACCGTCTGGTCGACGCCGGCGTTCATCGCGGACAGCACGTGCACGGCGTCGTTGCCCGAGCGCAGGAAGACACCGAGCCACAGATCGTGCACGGTGTACGTCTCGTCCTCCTTTATCCCCACCATGCTGGAGCCCGCGCCGATGCCCGCGAGGTCGGTGACGGCGACCTTGTGCTTCTCGGTCCTGGGGAACTTCGGCAGCAGCGTGTCGGCGAAAAGCATCTTCAGGGTGCTCGCCGGGGGCAGCCGCCAGTGCGCGTTGTGGGCGGCCAGGACATCGCCGGACTCGGCGTCGGTGACGATCCAGGAGCGCGCGGTCACGTCCTTGGGCAGTACCGGGGCGCCCGCGCCGAGGTTCACCTGGGTTCCCGCCCGGCCGAGCCGCACTCCGCCCACGGTCGACATGTTCGCCGGGGGTGTGGCGCTCGGGCTCGGAGTCGCTGACGGCTTGTCGGCCGCGAGGACCGGAGCGGCCGTCAGCGAAAGGGACAACAGGGTGGCGGAAGTGACCAGCAGCGATCGCCGGATGGTCTTCTTGGAGGCGGGCACGGTCGAGAAAGTACAGGGCGCGGGACGGTAAGTCCCATCACCGGATACAGGAGTCCCCTCGTCCCGGCCACCCCGGCGCCGGGTCCCGGCCGGCGACGGCGATACTGGACCCATGAAGCTCAGCCGCCCCGTCTCCTGGTTCCTGCTCGCCTTCGGGGTGTGGAGCTGGGTCATCTGGATCACTTTCGTCAAGAACCTGTGGAAGGACGGCAGCGGGCTCGCGTTCAACGACGCGGGAGATCCGACGGCGTACTTCTGGGTGCACCTGACGCTCGCCGTCGTCTCCTTTGTCTTGGGGACGGTTGTCGGAGGCATCGGGTTCCGCGGACTGCGCGCGTTGCGCCAGATGTCATAACAACGGGGGATACGTCTTCGTGGTCGTCGTCCAGGTGCTGGTGGGTCTGGTCGTCCTGGCCGTGGTCGCGGGGCTGTACTGGTACGTGTGGCGCCGTCTGGTGCGTGACACGACGTCCGGTCCGGGGCTCGCCCGGCGCGCGGGCGTGCCCTTCTGGCTTCAGCAGGTGCTGGCCTGGCCCGGGTTCCTGTGGATGGCGCTGTCGATCTATCTGCTGCTGGGTGTGGTGGCGGGAGCCACCGCTCAGGACTCCACCGCCCAGGAATCCGCTGCCCTGGAACTCAGCGCCCTGGAACCCGCCCCCGCCGAGCCGCCACGGCCCGTCACCGCCCCCTCCCGCCGTCTCTTCGTCTCCCGCGCCGTGGGCGGGGCCGCCGCCGCCGTTGCCGTGGGGACCGTCGGGTATGGGACGGCCGCCGACCCGAGTGGGGGCGCCGTCCGACATCACGGTCGTGGAACTGGCGTCCGAGCAGGCCTGAGACACGAACCTGAGAACCGGCTGTGAAACAGGACTGAAACGGCCTTTCCCAATACCCCGTTTGATTCTTCAGACACCTCTTCCCTCAGGAGAAACACCTGTGGTTGGGTGATGCGCGCCACTGGGGAGTGGCACGGGGCGTGGCCTGGGGAGGGGCGCCGATGCGATCGGTTCGCATACGGATTCTCGCGGTGCTGGTGGTACTGGCCGCCGCGGGAGTGGGCGGCTGGCAGTTGCTGCCGTCGAAGGTGAACGACAACAGGACCATCACGGTCGGGACGACGGACGCCGTCACGTCACTCGACCCCGCGGGCGCGTACGACGCCGGTTCCTGGGCGCTGTTCAGCAATGTCTTCCAGTCGCTGCTGACGTTCGAGCCGGGCGGCGCCGCCCCCGTGCCGGACGCGGCCAAGAGCTGCGGGTTCGTGGGAGGCGGGCTGCGGACCTATGCCTGCACGCTGCGCGACGACCTGACGTTCCCGAGCGGGCGCAGGATGACCGCCGAGGACGTGAAGTTCTCCTTCGACCGGGTCAAGGCCATCAACTCCGAGGTGGGGCCCGCGTCCCTCCTCTCCACCCTGGGCTCGGTGGACGCCAAGGGGCTCACGGTCACCTTCCATCTGTCCTCGCCGGACGCCACCTTCCCGTTCAAGGTGGCCACCGGTGCCGGGTCGATCGTCGACCACACCCGCTACCAGACGCACGCCCTGCGCACCGATTCCGGCGCCGACGGCACCGGAATGTACGTACTGAAGACGTATACGAAGGACAAGCGGGCCGTCCTCGCGCCCAACGGGCGCTACCGGGGCGCCGTCAAGGACGGCGGCAGGCCCACCGTGCTGCGCTACTACGCCGACCCCAAGGCGCTGGAGAGCGCCTGGAAGGCGAAGCAGGTCGATGTCGCGACGCGTCAGCTGCCGCCCGCGACGCTCGCCGCCCTCTCGCCGAGCGACCCCGACCAGCACGTCACCGAGGCCGACAGCGCCGAGACCCGCAACCTCGTCCTCAACGTCCGCGCGAGCTCGCCGCTGCACGACCGCCTCGTACGGCAGGCCATCGCCTCACTGATCAACCGCGAGCAGTTGGTCAGCCAGACGTACAAGGGGACGACCGATCCGCTCTACGGGCTGATCCCGGCGGGCATCACCGGGCACTCCACGTCGTTCTTCGACGCCTATCCCCAGCCCGACGCGAAGAAGGCGAAGGCCCTGCTGACCGAGGCCGGGGTGTCGCTGCCGGTGCGCTTCACCTACGGGTACGCCGAGGGGCGGGGCGCCGCCGGTGAGGAGGCCGTCGAGCTCAAGCGGCAGCTGGAGGCGAGCGGCCTGTTCAAGGTGGACATCAAGGGCTACGAGTGGACCGACTTCCAGAAGCGGTACGCGGAGGGCAAGCTGGACGCGTGGGCGGTCGGCTGGGTCGCCGACTTCCCCGACCCGGACACCTTCAGCACCCCGCTCGTCGGCACCGGCAACAGCATGAAGAACGGCTACAGCAGCAAGGAAGTCGACCGGCTGATTCAGGACAGTCAGCAGTACGAGGACCGCAGCCGTACGCCGGACGACTTCCGGACACTGCAGGAAATCGTGGCCCGCGACGTTCCCCTGATTCCCCTGTGGCAGCGCAAGGAGTACGTACTCAGCACTGAGGACGTCGGAGGCGGCCAGTATCTGTCGGACGGGACCGGTGTCTTCCGCCTCTGGCGGCTGAACTGGATATGACACGTGACGTGATCTCGGGGGGTGGCCCCCCACCCCGGTGACATCGCGCTGTCGCCCGACGCAGCACCAAGTGAGCACCATGTGCCGGAGGTGTGTGCGGGGTGAGGAGCTGACGTGCTGAGACGCGACTCGTTCCGGCTGCCCCGGCACCCGGCGTCCGTCGGCCTCGCCCGGCGCCGGGTGCGCGACCATCTCGCGGACTGGGGTCACGGCCCCGACGACCCCGCCCTGGCTGACGTCGTTCTGCTCGTCTCCGAACTGGCGACCAACGCCGTACGCCATGGACCGCTTGTCGAGCGGGAGTTCGAGGTCGCGGTGACCGCCCTCGCCGACGGCTCCTGCTTCATCGAGGTCTCCGACGGGGGCCGCGCCGCACCACGACTGCGGCCGGTCTCCGTGGGGGAGGAGACCGGCCGCGGGCTCCCTCTCGTGGAGAGCGTCGCCGTGGCGTGGGGGGTGTGGAGCCGGGGGCGTTACGGCAAGACCGTGTGGGCGTTGGTGTCCACGGCCGTGTGACGCACCGGGTTCATCCGGTTCACGGGGCCGGGGTCGAGCCGTACGCCGTCAGGAAGCGGTCGCGGAAGGCGTCCATCTTCCAGACCGGGGTGTCCTGCTTCGGCTGCAGGCCGTCTGCCCAGTTCCAGTCGGCGATCTTGTCGAGCACCTTCGGGTCCTTGGCGACGATCGAGACCGGCACGTCACGGCTGGCGTGGTTGCCGCTGACCCGGGCGATGGGCTGGTGGTCGCCGAGGAAGATCAGCACGGTGTTCTTGTTGCCGTACTTCACCAGGTAGTTGATGAGGCTGGAGACCGAGTACTGGATGGACTTGCCGTACTCCACCTTGGACTTGGGGGAGGAGGTGATGATGTCCCCGGGCTTCTTGCCGGCCTTCTCGATCGCGTTGTAGATCGACCCGTCGCCGACCTGGTCCTGCGGGACCAGCTTGGGGATCGGCGCCCACGGCTGGTGGCTGGAGGTCAGGATGATCGTCGACATCAGCGGCTTGTCGTGCTTCTTGCTGTGCACCAGGCGCTCGAACGCGGTCAGCGCGTACTGGTCGGGCATGGTCGACCAGCTGAACTTCGGGCCCTTGTAGCCGAGTTTGTGGGAGTCGTAGACCTTGTCGATGCCGTAGAAGTTCTGCTCCGGCCAGGCCTTCTGGACGCCCGGCATGATGCCGACCGTGTCCCAGGCGCCCGTCTTCTTGAAGGCGCCGGGGAGGGTCAGACGCTCGCCCGCGGTGACGGTGCGGTAGCGCTGCTGGTTGCTGATCCACAGGCCCGACAGGAAGGTGGAGTGGCCCAGCCAGCTGCTTCCGCCATACGTTGCCGAGGTCAGCCAGCCGCTCTTCGCCGCGAACCCGGCCTTGGTCAGCTTGTCGTTCTCGGCCGTGAGCGTCGCGTCCACGCCCGGCGCCATGACCGGGTCCTCGATCGCGCTGCGGCCGTAGCTCTCGATGAAGGTGATCATCATGTCCTTGCCGCGCAGCCCGGTCAGCAGCTGGTCGGGCGGCGTGTTGGCGAAGTCGTCCTTCTTGGCGATCTTGGCGAACGCGGCCTCGTCCCGCAGCGTGGCCCGAACCCGCCGGGCACGGTCCTGGATCAGGGCGGCCGTGTGGTCGGAGGCGACCGGCACGCCGGTGAACTGCACGCTGAGCGCCGAGCAGGTGACCCAGGCGGTCCCGAGCACCAGGGTCGTACGCGTCGCGATGACGGTGTGCCGGCCCATGAGGTTGGCCAGCCGGACGACCGACAGCGTGGTGAGGGTGAGCAGCACGAGGACGAGGACGACGATCGCGACGACGGCGAGCAACGCGCGAGTCCTGCCGAAGGTGTCCTGGACGTACGACTGGGCGTCGCTGAACAGGGCCCAGTCGAGGACGACGTTGAATCCCCGGCCCAGGTATTCGTTGAAGCCGATGTCGAGAAGGTTCAGGACGGTCAGCGCGCCGAGGCTCAGCCCGGCGAGCGCCGCCACGATGATGCGCGGCTTGCGCGGCAGGACGATCAGTACGGCGGCGCCGAAGATCGCCTCGACCGGCAGGCGCGTGAACGCGGAGAGCTTCACAAGCTCGATCCGGTCCGGCATGAGCAGCGCGACGAGCACGACGGCGCCGGCCAGGAGGGTGAGAACCCACGCGAGAACGCGCGCCGCGATGGGGTACTTCGCCCGCCATCCACGCCACGGGGGGCGCCGCCGGTCTTGCTGGGGGGTGGCGGGGGTGTCGGAGGTGCTGGGGGTGTCGGATGCGTCGGGGGTGCCGGGAGTTTCAGGGGCGTTGGAGGCCTCCGGGGCATCGGAGGCATCGGAGGCATCGGAGGTGTCGGATGCGGCGGGGGCCTCGGGGGAGGGCACGGCGACGGCTTGGTCCGAGGCTTCGGCCTCGGGGGCTTCAGCTTCCGAGGCTTCCGCCTCCAGAGCCGAGGCCTCCGCGGATGCGACCTGCGGGGCCTGCGCCTCCGGGGTTTCCGCCTGCGGGGCTTCCTCGTCTGCGGCTTCCGCCTCCGGAGCCTGCGTCTCCGGGGCTTCCGCTTGCGGGGTCTTCGCCTCGGGGGTTTCCGCCTCCAGAGCTTCCGCTTCGGGAGTTTTCCCTTCCACGACCTTCACTTCCGGGGTCTCTGCCTCTGCGGCTTCTGCCCCAGAGGTCTCGGCCTCTGCGGTCTCCGTCTCCCGGGTTTCCTCCACCTGGGTTTCCTCCACCGGGGGTTCCGCCTCGGGGGCTTCGGCTCGGGCGGGGGCGTCCAGGGGTGTGCCCTCCTCCGAGGGCACGTCCTTGGGTGTCTCGTCCGTGTTCGTCAGCTGTCGAGAGCTCGTTTTGAACGACAACCCGGCGGTCCTTCCGTGCGAAGCCCGGTGGTGGTGCGGCGGACCAGGCTGAGGTCGGGCCGCCTTCACCTGTTGGGTACGAGGTCACGGCAGCCGCTGTTCAATCATCCAGGTTTGCTTATGTTCAAGCGAGTCACCGAGCTTGTTAAAGCAGCTCACCGCGTGGGAAGCGTCACCGTCACCGCCAGCCCCTCGCCCGGCGCCGTCCGTACCGCCACGTCACCCCCGTGCGCCGTCACCACCCCCTGGACGATCGCCATCCCGAGCCCGCTGCCCGCGCCGCCGCCCGCCCGGAAGAACCGGTCGAAGATGCGCGCCGCGTCCTCGTCCGCGAGTCCGGGCCCCTCGTCCGCGACGGACAGCCGTACGACGCCGTCCTCGCGCTCAAGACCCAGCCGCACCGGCACCTCGGCGGGCGTGTGCGTCCGTACGTTGGCCACGAGGTTGCCCAGCACCTGCCGCAGCCCCGATTCGTCGGCGTGCACCAGCAGTGTGCCGTCGGCGCCCACGGTCACCGGGCGCCCCGGCTGCTGGGCCCGCAGATCCTCGGCCGCGTCGCGCACGAGACGGCTCAGGTCGACGTTCTTGAAGCGCAGTTCGGGGTGCTGGTCGAGGCGGGCCAGGGTGAGCAGCTCGTCCACGAGCCGCCCCATGCGGTCGGCCTCGGCGTTCATCCGGTCCCAGGCCCGCTGGCGCTCACCCGGCTCGCGCAGCATCCCCTTCTCGTACAACTGGAGGTAGCCGCGGATCGCCGAGAGCGGGGTGCGCAGTTCGTGCGAGGCGTCCCCGACGAAGCGGCGCAGCTGGGCGGCGCTGCGCTCGCGTGTCCGGTACGCCGATTCCACCTGGTGGAGCATGGAGTTGAGGGCGAGCCGCAGCTGCTCGACCTCCTGGGTCGAATGGTGGCTGGAGGGCACCCGGCGCGTCAGGTCTCCCTCGGCGATCGCCGACGAGGTCTCCACCATGTCCTCCAGCGGCCGCATCCGCCGTCTCACGCTGATCATGGTCAGCACCGCGAGCAGCGACAACAGCAGGGTCCCGACGCCCAGATCGAGCTTGAGCGCCTTGGCGATGCCCTTGTGCAGCGCGTCGGTCGAGGTGGCGAGCAGCACGTAGGTGCCGTCGGCGAGCCGTGCCCCGGTCACCCGGTAGGAGGCGCCGTGCACGGTGGTGTCGTGCAGTGCGGGGTCGTGGGCGAGAGCGTTCGGATCGTCCACCGCGGCGACCAGTGCGCGCTGGGTGTCGGTGGGCTTGAAACCGCCGACGTTGAGGGGGGCCCCATGGTTGTCCAGCACCGCGAAGATCGAGTCCGGCTTCGAGGACTGGTCCGTGCCGGGGGCCATCCGGTCGCGTACGAACGCCAGTGCGGTGAGTGAGTCGATCTGGTGGAGGGTGAGCCGCGAACCGGTCAGCGAGTCGCGCGTCTTGGCGAGCTCCGTGTCGACCTGGTCAAGCAGATAGTGCCGCATGCCCATCAGGCTCACGGCGGTCGCCACGATGATGCCCAGGGCCAGCAGCCCCACGTTCGCGAGCGTCAGCTTGCCGCGCAGTGAGTGGATGCCGTGACGGCAACGCGGCGGCCGGTCCCTCACCCGGGCCGGGATCTTCACGCGGGCCATAAACCTCATGCGAGCCCGTACCCGACGCCCCGCCGGGTCTGGATCACCGGCGGCCCGAGCGGGTCGAGCTTGCGCCGCAGGTAGCTGATGTACGTCTCCACGACGGTCGACTCCGCCGAGTGCTCGTACTGCCATACGTGGCGCAGGAGCTGCTCCTTGGGTACGATCCGCCCGCCGTTGCGGACGAGGAAGCGCAGCAGGGCGTACTCGGTGGGGGTGAGCTCCACCGTACGGTCCCCGCGGTGCACGGAGTACGTCGTCTCGTCCAGCTCCAGTTCGCCGTAGCGCAGCGGCGGGCGCTGCGGCAGGACGTCGTCGGGGCGCGTGCGGCGCAGTACGGCCGTGATCCGGGCGACGACCTCGTCGATGTTGAACGGTTTGGTGATGTAGTCGTCGCCGAAACCGAGCGCGCCGACGATCTCGGCGGGCGCGTCCCGCGCGGTGAGGAAGACGATCGCCAGGTCGGGCTGCCGTACGCGCAGTTCACGGCCCAGCGCCCGCCCGTCGCCGTCCGGGAGCATCACGTCGAGCAGCGCCGCGTCGGGGCGGGTGCGCTCGGCGAGCGTGAGCGCCTGGCGGACGGTGGCCGCCGTCATGACCTCGAAGCGGTGGTAGCGCAGGGCGATGGCAAGGACGTCCGCGATGCTCGGCTCGTCCTCGACGACGAGAATGGTGGCCCCCTCATGAGCGGTCATGCCCCCAGTATCCGCGCGCCGGTCGCGCCGGGGGGCGGCTCCCGCTTTGGAGTTCCTTGTGAGTCATGGGCGGACGGTGTCACCGCGCGAGCGCGCTGGTCGATGGTGGGTCCCAGGACCTGGGGGACCAACCGACAACCGACTGACTGACTGACTGACTGACTGACCGGCCGATCGACTGACCGATCGACCGATCGATCGACTAAGGAGCTTTGAGCGTGGCGACATTGGCACGGTGGTGCTATCGGCACCGGCTGGTGGTCCTGTTGCTGTGGGTGGGGGCGCTGTTCGGGCTAGGGGCCTCGGCCTCGGCCGCGGGCACGGATTACGCGAACGTCTTCTCCCTTCCGAACACGGACTCCAAGCGCGCGTACGACCAGATGGAGAAGGCCTTCCCGGAGCGTGCGGGCGACACCGACACGGTGGTGTGGAAGGTCGACACGGGAACGGTCCGGGACCAGTCCGTACAGTCCCGGATCCAGCCCGCGCTGGACAAGATCGGCAAGATGGCGGGGGTGGGCGGCGTCACCAGCCCGTACGCGGGCGACCGGGGCGCGACACAGATCAGCGCCAACGGGCGGATCGCCTACGCGCAGATCACCTTCGCCCAGCAGGCGAACGCGGTGCCCAAGCAGCTGGTGCAGGACGTGGTCGACACCGCGCAGGGCGCCCGACGCAGCGGCCTGCACGTCGAGCTGGGCGGTCAGGCGATCCTACGGGTCCAGGAGCCGCCCACCGGACTCGCCGAGATGATCGGCATCCTGGCCGCGGCCGTCGTCCTCTTCCTCGCCTTCGGTTCGCTCTTCGCGATGCTGCTCCCGATCGGCATCGCCATCTTCGGCGTGGGCACGGGCCTGTTCTCCACCCAGCTGCTCAGCCACGTGACATCGGTACCCGACCTGGCCCCGCTGCTCGCGACGCTGATCGGCCTCGGTGTCGGCATCGACTACGCGCTGTTCATCGTCACCCGGCACCGGCGCGGCATCCTGCGCGGCATGGCGCCGGAGGATTCGGCGGTCATCGCCCTCAACACCTCCGGTCGGGCGGTGCTGTTCGCGGGCGGCACGGTCTGTATCGCGCTGGCCGGCATGCTGGTGACGAACCTGCGCTTCTTGGACGGCGTGGTCATCGGCACCTCGCTCACCGTCGTGTTCAGCGTGCTCGCGGCGGTCACGCTGCTGCCCGCACTGCTCGGCTTCCTCGGTACCCGGGTGCTCAGCCGCCGCCAGCGGCGCAAGCTGGCCGCCGAAGGCCCCGAGCCGGAGCGGGCCAGCGGCTTCGCGGCACGCTGGTCGGCGAGCGTCCAGAAGCGGCCCCGCTCGATCGCCGTGATGGCCCTCGTCGTCATGGCGATCCTCGCGATCCCGGTGCTGTCGCTGCGGCTCGGCGCCACCGACCAGGGCAACAACGACGCGTCGACGACGACCAGGAAGGCGTACGACCTCCTGGCGGAGGGCTTCGGCCCCGGTTTCAACGGCCCGCTCCAGGTGGTCTCCACCAGCGGCGACACGAACAAGCTGGTGCAGGGCATCCGCGCGACCACGGGCGTCGCCCAGGTCGCCGCGCTGCCGCCCGCGCAGGGCGTCACGGTGATCCAGGTGGTCCCGACCACGTCACCGCAGTCCGAGAAGACGGACCAGCTCATCGACACCCTGCGGGACAAGGTGATCCCGGAAGCGGGGGCGCAGGCCCACGTCGGCGGTGTGACGGCGATCTCCAAGGACTTCTCGACCGTCACGGGTGACCGCCTGCCGTACTTCATCGCCACCATCATCGGCCTCGGCTTCCTGCTCCTGATGGTCGCCTTCCGCTCCCTGGTGGTGCCTCTCACCGCCGCCCTGATGAACCTGATCGCCGCCGCCGCGTCCTTCGGCGTCCTCGTCGCGATCTTCCAGTGGGGCTGGGGCCTGAGCCTGCTCGGCCTCGGCAAGGAGGGCCCGATCAACGCCTTCCTGCCCGTCATCATGCTCTCCCTCCTCTTCGGCCTCTCGATGGACTACCAGGTGTTCCTGGTGAGCCGGATGCACGAGGAGTGGGTGCACACCAAGGACAACGCCCGCGCGGTACGGGTCGGCCTCGCGGAGACCAGCCGTGTCATCAACTCCGCCGCACTGATCATGGTCTGCGTCTTCCTCGCCTTCGTCCTGAGCGGCGACTCGGGGGCGGCGATGGCGGGCGTGGGCCTCGCGGCGGCGGTCGCGCTCGACGCGTTCATTCTCCGTACGGCGCTGGTGCCGGCCGCGATGCATCTGCTGGGCAAGTCCAACTGGTGGCTGCCGGCGGGTCTCGACAAGCGGCTGCCGCATCTGGCGGTGGAGCCGGCGGAGGAGGCGCCCGGGCTGGTGACCGAGGCCTCGGACGGCGGATCGACGGTCGTCCACGGCTTCGTCCGCGACGCGGAGGGCGCGCCGGTCGACGGGGCGGTCCTCACCCTGCTCACCAAGGGCGGGCGTCAACTGGACCGGG
The DNA here is from genome assembly GCF_045040035.1 of Streptomyces sp. NBC_01384. Taxonomy (NCBI): domain Bacteria; kingdom Bacillati; phylum Actinomycetota; class Actinomycetes; order Kitasatosporales; family Streptomycetaceae; genus Streptomyces; species Streptomyces sp. NBC_01384. The sequence goes on along the minus strand of NZ_CP109559.1, from coordinate 3,735,399 downwards.
TGACCTCACTGGCGGACGGCTCGTACATCGTCTCGGTACCGGCTCCGGGGACGTATCTGCTGTCGGCGACGGCTTCTTCGTACGGTGCCCGGGCACGGCATGTCGTCGTGACCGACGAACCGCTGGTGCACGACGTGGAGTTGACGGAGGGGGAGGTGGACGCCGTCAATTAGCCTTCGGCTGCCCGGCCTTGAGGATTTCATCGACGTCGAGGGTGACCTTGGCGCCGATGGAGTCGGGCAGGGCGACGACCTCTCCGGGGGCGTGGACGCGGTGGCTCGCGTACGTGTCTGCGGAGAGGTCGGTGAGCACGTGGAGACGCTGGTGCTTGCGGTCGACGATCACGTAGACCGGGATCTTTGCCTTGGCGTATGCGCCGACCTTGGCGCGGAGGTCGTTCTCGTAGTTGCTGGAGGTGACTTCCAGGACGAGACGGAACGCGATCGGGTCGTAGCAGTTGTTCTCGACGAGGTGATCTTCAAAGTCGACGTCGACGACTGCGAGGTCGGGGATCGCATAGTCCTCGGCACCGGTGGGGAGCCAGAGCCCGAGTCCTTCGAGTACTTCGGTCTTGTCGCCATCCAGACCGGCGGCGACGAAGGGGCGCCTCAACCTGGACAGAGCGCGGGCGTGGGAACCGTTGGCAGGCGGGGTCACGGTGATCGAGCCTCCGATGATCTCGACGCGGTACCCCGGATTGCGGTCCATGAGCCGGTTCGCCTCGGCGATCAGCGGCCGGTCCTCGTGCGGTCGCTCGACAGCTGCTGCGGACATCACGTGCCTCCCATGGGCTGGTGTCGAGAACATCATCGTAGGCCGGACGTCTCCCCCATGTCCCGTATCACCGGCTTCACCCGATCGTGGTGCCCCGCCCCGGATCCGGCAGCAGCTTCGTCATCCCCGGCAAGAAGTCCGCGAACAGCTCGTGCACCTCGTGGACCAGCGGCCGCAGCACCCGGAAGCGGGCCAGTGAGACACCCCGGGTGGTGATGCGGGCGCCGCGCTCGGCGAGCCGGTAGCTGCGTTCGCGACCCTCCGTGCGGTCGAAGACCCAGTACAGGACGAGTCCCATCTGCGACAGCCACATCAGCTCGGGCAGGACGTCCCTCAGCTCCTCCGGAACCTTCGCCTTCGACCCGGCGAGCACCTCGCGGTGTATGGCGATGGCCTCCTCGCGCGGGCCCGTCGACTCGGGGGAGAAGGGGCTGAGCGGGCTCTCCGGATCGGCGGCGTTCTTGAAGAACTGCGCCGCGAACTCGTGGTACGGCTCCGCCACGTCCAGCCACGCCTTCAGCACGCCCGCGATCCGCGCCTCCAGATCCTTCTCGCGCTCCAGGACCGGCCGGATCGCCACCTGGTGCTCGGCGCCGATCCGGTCGTAGAAGCCCTGGATGAGGTGTTCCTTGCCGGCGAAGTAGTAGTACGCGTTGCCGACGGAGACCCCGGCCTCCTGGGCGATGGCCCGCATGGTCGTCTTGTCGTACCCCCGCTCCTGGAACAGCCGCAACGCGGTCTCCAGGATCAGGGCGCGGGTCTGCTCGCTCTTGGCGGGACCCTTTTCCCGGGCCTTTCCGGGTGCGCTCGTGTCGTCCGGGCCGGGGCTGTCTGTCGGTGCTGGCACGGTAAGAGAGCCTAACGAGTGGAGCAGGAGCCGTCGTCACAGCCGGGGGGCAGGTACATCCACCCGATGCTCGGCTCGTACGCCCACCCGTCCCCGCGCCGGTACGCGCCCCCGCCCCACCCCTGCGGGGCGTGCGCGGAGCGCCACTTCGCGGCGGCGAGCATCGCGCCCTTGGCCAGCCGCGCCCCGGCCGGAGTGCTCAGCCGGTGGGCGAGCGGCCGGTGCTCGCGCAGCGCCCACAGGCAGACGACCCAGGCGGCGGCCCCGCGGTAGACCTGACCGCCGTCCCCGACGACGGTGATCTCGTCGAGGGTGGCCCGGTGGTCGAGGGCGGGAAAGAGCGCCCGGGCCTCCTCGGAACCGGCCGGCACGAGCCGCAGCGGCACCAGCTGAGCCTGCTTGCCCAGCCAGTCACGCAGGAAGGTGCACAGCGAGCACTGCGCGTCGTAGAGAACGGTGAGCCCGAGGACCGGGACGCGCGCGGCGCCCCGGTCCTGGGTGGTGGCCGCGAGGCCGGTCACGGCGGTCACGCCCCGGCCGCCGGCGCGACCCAGTCCGTCGGCGCGACAGGCGGCAGCTGCTCCCGCTCCATGACGCCCCGCCGCCGGATCTTGTTGAGCACGTACACATTGCCGAGGTGCATGACCCCGAGGACGAGCAGGACGACGCCGAGTTTGGTCGACAGGGCCTCGAAGACCCCGCGGGCGTTGGCGATCTCGCCGTCGTCGCCGTTCAGGTAGAGCGCGACGAAGCCCAGGTTGACGAGGTAGAAGCCGACCACCAGGAGGTGGTTGACGGCGTCGGCGAGCTTCTCGTTCCCGTGCAGCACGTCGGCGAGGAAGATCCGCCCGTTGTGGCTCAGCGTGCGCGCCACCCAGACCGTCAGCGCGATGCTGACCAGCAGATATATGACGTACGCGACGACCGTGAGGTCCATGTCCCCACCCCTTCTTGAACGCGTTCAAAACGCTGTCGAGAAAGAATGTAGACCTGCTTTTGAACATGTTCAAGTCAGGGTGGGGTGGGCGGGGTCACGCCTGATGGCGGCCCAACTCGGGCCGCTTGCCGTAGTCCGTGAAGCCGATGACGTTGCCCCAGGGGTCGCCGATCTCGACGGTCCAGCCGGTGGCGACCGGGAAGGCGGGGGCGAGCGGCTGGATACCCGCCGAGGCCAGCGCGTCGGCCGCGGCCCGTGCGTCCCGGACCTCCAGCCACACCCGCGCCGAGGCCCAGGCCGGCGGCCGGGGGCTGAGCTCCTCCTCCAGTCGCAGCAGCAGCCCCGGCGTCTCCTTGCCCACCTTCAGCAGCGCGATCCCGGCCTCGTCCAGCCGGAATGCCACCGGAATCCCGGCCCGCCCGTAGAACTCCACGGCGGCGCCGAGGTTCCCGACGGGCAGCAGTACGTTGTCGAAACCGAGCAGCTCGTACGACACATCATCTGACATGCCATCAGATTAGGTACGGACCCTCCGGGGGGCTCGGGGGCTGACCGTGGGGGTCACTCATTGGGGCGAGGCGGCTGCCATTCCCTCTGGGTACGCTGAACCGACAGGCGAGACTCCGTCGCATGGGAGCAACCATGAGCGCCGCATCCGGGAACGGGCTCGACGACGAGCCGCCGTACCGCTGGCCGATCCCGCCCCCCGAGGGCTGGACCGCGGACGACCTCGACCGGATTCCGGGGCTCCCGCCGCACACGGAGTTGATCGACGGGAGTCTCGTTTTCATGAGTCCGCAGACCCGGTTCCACATGCGCTGTATGCGTCTGCTCGAGCACAGCCTTCTGGATCAGGTGCCGGATCACCTGGACGTCGACCGGGAATTCACCATCAAACTGGATCGCAGGAACCGGCCCGAGCCCGACATCTTGGTGATCCCGGTGGAGGCCGACCTGGGCCCCGATCAGACCTGGCACAGGGCTGAAGACGTACTCATGGCCATCGAAGTCGTCTCACCTGACTCCCGCGAGCGTGACCGCGAGGTGAAGCTCCGCAAGTACGCGCAAGCCGGGGTCCCGCACTTCTGGCGGGTCGAGCAGGATGACGACAAGGGCCTCCCCGTCGTCTACGTCTACGAGCTGGACCCGGCCACCAAGGCGTACGGCCTCACCGGAATCTTCCACGACCGGCTCAAGGTCACCGTTCCCTTCGAGATCGAGATCGACCTGACAGCCATCAACCGGCGGCGGGGCGGTTCGGAGCCGATGCGGGACTGAGCCGATCCGGGGGTCGGCCACGGGCGTTCGACGAGGGTCCCAGGGGCGGGGACGCCGGCGTCACTGTCCAAGCCGCCGCCGCGTCCTGCCCCGCCCCGGCGGCACCGCGAACGACGCGTCCCAACCAGTGGGCAGCGCGGCGATTCTGCTGAAGTCGTAACCTGCGGCCTCGATCAGGCCGTCGAGGCTGTCCACACGCGTGCGCAGCGAGTAGAGGTGGTCGGCAATGGCGGTACCAGTCGGCAGGGACCCCGACACGTCGTAGCCGTCGAGGGCGTCATCGATCCTGCCTACGTTCAGGAGCACTCCTTCATACACCGCCTGCACGTGGCGGAAGCTTGCGGGGAGCGACCGCATGCGCTCGCCGTACTGGGTGTCCAGGCGAGTGGAGAGCGATATCCGGGACGGCGGCAGGGCATTCCCGGCCCTTGCGAGGTCGAGGTAGTTCTCAAGGGCCCGCAGCACGGTCAGCATCGAGGCGTTGAGCGCGGTGCAGGTGTTCGTCGCCGAACGCAGTTCCTGCAGGTTCGACTGCTGCTCGTCCTGACTCCGTGCGACGCGGTCGGTACTGCGCGTCTGTACATAGGCCAGCGCACCCGCGAAGGCGGCGGCGATCGCGCCGATGTAGGCGGCAACTGCCTCCGCTGACCAGAGAGTCGACACCCAGCGCCCCCACGCCTTCCGCGGTCGGACCACCCAGTCTAAGAGTGAGGCACGGGTGAAACCAGGGGAACACCGAGGGCCCCGCTCCCAGGGGACGCTGTTGGCGAATCCGCTGCGGCCGGGTAGTCGGCCGCGAGAATGTGACACTCGGCGCCCAAGTGTCACATTCTCCGGGCCATACACCGTGACCCTTGGGCCACCGGCCAGACCGCCCACCACGCCGACCGGGATTCGCCAACAGCGTCCCAGGGGAACGAGGCCCTCGTTGCCGTACGGCGACAGAAGCCCGTACGGCAGAGAAGATCAGAAGCGGCGCGTGATCAGGGCGCGCTTGACTTCCTGGATCGCCTTCGTGACCTCGATACCGCGCGGGCAGGCGTCCGTGCAGTTGAACGTGGTGCGGCAACGCCACACGCCGTCCTTGTCGTTGAGGATCTCGAGGCGCTGCTCGCCCGCTTCGTCACGGCTGTCGAAGATGAAGCGGTGCGCGTTCACGATCGCGGCCGGGCCGAAGTACTGGCCGTCGTTCCAGAAGACCGGGCAGGACGACGTGCAGGCCGCGCACAGGATGCACTTCGTGGTGTCGTCGAAGCGCTCGCGGTCCTCGGCGGACTGCAGACGCTCGCGCGTCGGCTCGTTGGTGTCCTTCGTGATGAGGAAGGGCATCACGTCGCGGTACGCCTGGAAGAACGGGTCCATGTCGACCACGAGGTCCTTCAGGACCGTGAGGCCCTTGATGGGCTCGACCGTGATCGGCTTCTCGGGGTTGATGTCCTTGATCAGCGTCTTGCAGGCAAGGCGGTTCTTGCCGTTGATCCGCATGGCGTCCGAGCCGCAGATGCCGTGCGCGCAGGAGCGGCGGAACGTGAGCGTGCCGTCCACGTCCCACTTGATCTTGTGGAGGCCGTCGAGGACGCGCTCCTTGGGGTCGATCTCCAGCTGGAAGTCTTCCCAGGTCGCCTCCGCCGAGACCTCCGGGTTGAAGCGGCGGACCCGGAAGGTGACGGTGATGTAGGGGGAGGCGGCGGACTCGGCCTCGACCTTGTCCAGAACAGGGGTAGCCATCAGTACTTACGCTCCATCGGCTGGTAGCGGGTCTGGACGACCGGCTTGTAGTCGAGACGGATGGACTCGGTGCCGTCGTCGCCGACCTCGCGGTACGCCATGGTGTGGCGCATGAAGTTGACGTCGTCGCGGTTCGGGTAGTCCTCGCGGTAGTGACCGCCGCGGGACTCCTTGCGGGCGAGCGCGGAGACGGCCATGACCTCGGCCAGGTCGAGCAGGTTGCCCAGCTCGATGGCTTCCAGGAGGTCGGTGTTGAACCGCTTGCCCTTGTCCTGGATCGAGATGTTCCGGTAGCGCTCGCGCAGCTCGGCGATCTTCTCGACCGCGGTCTTGATCGTCTGCTCGGTGCGGAACACCATCACGTTGGCGTCCATGCACTCCTGCAGCTCCAGGCGCAGCGTGGCGACCCGCTCCGTGCCGGTGGAGTTGCGCAGGTGCTCGACCTGCGAGACGACCTGGGAGGCCGGGTCCTCGGGCAGCTCGACGTAGTCGGCCTTCGCCGAGTACTCGGCCGCGGCGATGCCCGCGCGACGCCCGAACACGTTGATGTCGAGGAGCGAGTTCGTGCCGAGACGGTTCGCGCCGTGGACCGACACGCACGCGACCTCACCGGCGGCGTACAGGCCCGGGACGACGGTCGTGTTGTCGCTGAGCACCTCACCCTGGACGTTCGTCGGGATGCCGCCCATCGCGTAGTGCGCGGTGGGCTGGATCGGGATCGGGTCCGTGTAGGGCTCGATGCCGAGGTAGGTGCGCGCGAACTCGGTGATGTCCGGGAGCTTGGCGTCCAGCTGCTCCGGCGGGAGGTGCGTGAGGTCGAGGTAGACGTGGTCGCCCTCGGGACCGCAGCCACGGCCTTCGCGGATCTCGGTGTAGATGGAGCGGGAGACGACGTCACGGGACGCGAGGTCCTTCATGACCGGCGCGTACTTCTCCATGAAGCGCTCGCCGTCCTTGTTGCGGAGGATGCCGCCCTCACCACGGGCGCCCTCCGTCAGCAGGATGCCCATGCGCCAGATGCCGGTCGGGTGGAACTGGAAGAACTCCATGTCCTCCAGCGGCAGCCCGCGACGGTAGACGGCCGCCTGGCCGTCACCCGTGAGGGTGTGCGCGTTGGAGGTCACCTTGAAGAACTTGCCGGTGCCGCCGGACGCGTAGATCACGGCCTTCGCCTGGAAGACGTGGATCTCGCCGGTCGCCAGTTCGTACGCGACCACACCGGCCGAGCGCTTGACGCCGTCGACCTCGGTGATCAGCTGGTCGAGGACGTAGAACTCGTTGAAGAACTCCACGCCCTCCTTGACACAGTTCTGGTACAGCGTCTGGAGGATCATGTGGCCGGTGCGGTCGGCCGCGTAGCAGGAGCGGCGCACCGGCGCCTCACCGTGGTTGCGGCTGTGACCGCCGAAACGGCGCTGGTCGATCCGGCCCTCGGGCGTCCGGTTGAAGGGCAGGCCCATCTTCTCCAGGTCGAGGACCGAGTCGATGGCCTCCTTCGCCAGGATCTCGGCGGCGTCCTGGTCGACCAGGTAGTCACCGCCCTTGACCGTGTCGAAGGTGTGCCACTCCCAGTTGTCCTCCTCCACGTTGGCCAGCGCGGCGGCCATGCCGCCCTGCGCGGCACCCGTGTGGGAGCGGGTGGGGTAGAGCTTCGTCAGCACGGCGGTGCGGCTGCGCTTCGTCGCCTCGATGGCGGCGCGCATGCCGGCGCCGCCGGCGCCCACGATGACGGTGTCGTACTTGTGGATCTGCATGAGTCGGTTACCTCAGCCCCGTGCCTAGCGGATGTTCGGGTCGAAGGTGAAGATCACCAGCGTGCCCAGCAGGATGGTGAACACCGTGGCGGTGTAGAGCAGGCCCTTGAGCCACAGCCGGGTGTTCGCGCGCTCCGCGTAGTCGTTGATGACCGTGCGCAGGCCGTTCGCGCCGTGCAGCATCGCGAGCCACAGCATCGCGAGGTCCCAGGCCTGCCACCACGGGGACGCCCAGCGGCCCGCGACGAACGCGAAGCCGATCTTGGAGACGCCGCCGTCGAGGACGAGCTGGATGAGCAGGTGGCCGATGACCAGGACGACCAGCACGATGCCGGACAGGCGCATGAAGAGCCAGCCGTACATCTCGAAGTTGCCGCGGGTGGACTTCGGGGTCTTCTTGGTGCGCTTGCGCGGGGCCTCGATGAGCGGCGCCGGGTTGTCGACGTCGTATCCGGAGAAAACGCCGGCGCCCTCGACGGGGCCGATGCCGGAAGCGGCGGTCTCTGTGGTGGACATCGGCGTCAGCTCCCGAAGACTTCGCGGAATGCGTGACCGAGGACGGGGTAGAGGGCCCCGACCATCAGCACGACCCAGATACCGACGGCCGACCAGAGCATCTGCTTCTGGTAGCGCGGGCCCTGCGACCAGAAGTCGACCGCGATGATGCGCAGGCCGTTGAGCGCGTGGAAGAGGATGGCGGCGACGAGGCCGTACTCCAGCAGCGCGACGATCGGATTCTTGTAGGTGGATACGACCTTGTCGTAGTCCTCGGGAGAGACACGGACGAGAGCGGTGTCCAGCACGTGTACGAACAGGAAGAAGAAGATGAGGACGCCGGTGACTCGATGAGCCACCCAGGACCACATTCCTTCCCGGCCGCGGTACAGCGTTCCAGCCGGCACGGAAGAACCCTCCGGGAGCGGGGATTTAGAGCCGCGCCGGCTTCTCTGTCGGTCGGGCCCGGCCGGGTACGGTCCACCGGCCCCGGCCATCGTAGCGACGACTTGTCGGAACGCTTACAGCGGCCCTATCTATGTGATCAAACTGGCAATCAATCAGGCACGTTCGGGCTATTCCGGGCGTGTGGGGGGCGTTGGTCGTGAGTTACAGCCCCGCGCTCCCGATGAGGCGGGTCAAGCGGCCCCTGGCCAAGCGGCGCAGCTCCTCCGCGGTGATGACCCGTTCCTCCTCCGGATCGTTTGTCAGTCGTGAGCGGATCGCGGCGAGTGCCTGGTCGAGGGCCTCCTCGGGGGCCATGTCGTCCAGACAGATGACGAACACATGTCCGAATCGGCTCTCGTATGCGGCGTGCGCGGCGCTCAGGGCCGTGTGGGCGGCGGAGTACGCGCCGTCCGGGGGCGGGGTGAGGGACTCGCCGGCCAGGGCCTCCGCGAGGTCGGCGGGCGTGAGGTCGTACGCCGCCTCGTCGGCCGCGGCGAGCAGGGCGTCCAGGTCCGGGTAGGGCCGGTGGTCGGCCAGGCGGTGGGCCCAGCGCAGGCTGCGGCAGCAGGTGAGGAGGACGTGCTCGACGGCGTCGGCGGGCGCGGAGTTGAACGGCTTCAGGGGCGCCTGGGATCGCGGCGCGCTCTGCTGCTCGGGTAGGGCGACCTGGCCGGGGAGGCGTGGGAGACGGTGCGAAGGCAGCGTGGGTCCTCGGCGTTGGAAGGCGGTGGGAGGCGATGCAAGGCGTTGTGAGGCGTCGGAAAGCGAGGGGAGCGTGACGCCCTGTGAACGTCACGTGTGGTGTGGCAGGGGAAGAAGTGAGGGTTGTTCTCCACGCTATAGAGGGTTGACGGGAGCTGTCCGACGGATGCCCGAATTTCACCCGGACGGGAGAGTTTCGGAATCTGCGGTGGACGGTTGGAACGGAGACGAGGACCGTGGTGTGAACGGGGGCGTACGACGTGAGGTGCGCGACGTGAGGTGTACGAAGGGCCGGATACGTACTCCTTACGACATGGCGTGGGCCTCGGTCGGCGAAGCGAAGGGCGTGGTGCGGTGAGCACGGGCAGGCGGCGGCGGGCGCCGGTGCGCGGTGAGAGGCGGCCGGTGCTGATAGGGGCCGGTGCGGCGGCGGTGACGGGTGCCGTGGTGGCGGCCGTCGCGATGTGGCCCTCCGGTGATGCCGGGGCGCCGACGGGGGCGAGCCTGGCGCCGGGCCGGGCCGCGTCCGCGTCCGCGAGCCCGTCCAAGGCCGCCCCCACTCCCACGCCGACCCGGACGTACCCCCTCTCCCAGACCCCCCGCACCATCCCCGCCGTACGTGAACACACCCCCGCCCGTGGCCCCGGCTGGCGTCCCGCCGCGGGCGCCCGCGTGGTCGTGGACGAGGCCGTCCTCGCCGACGAGGGCAAGCTGATCGCCGGCGAGCTGAAGCTGTCGTACGCCGGAGAGACGGGGGCCAAGGACGGGGATGTAGAACTGGGTCTGAACGGCACGGGCGCCGACCCGGAGTCGTACACCCTGACCGTCAAGAACCGCCGGGTCACGATCTCCGCCCCCGGCCAGGCGGGCGTCTTCTACGGCACCCGCACCCTCAAGCAGGAGGTGCACGGTGGCGGTACGGCGCCCGAGGGTGTCGTGCGCGACCAGCCCGCAAAGCCGCGCCGCGGGTTCATGCTCGACATCGCGCGCAAGCCGTACACGGCGGCCTGGATAGAGGACCGGATACGGGAACTGGGCGATCTGAAGTTCAACGAGCTGGGTCTGCACTTCTCCGACGACCAGGGCTTCCGCATCCAGTCGGACACGCACCCGGAGATCGTGTCGAAGGACCACCTCAGCAAGGCGCAGGTCCGCGAGATAGTCGCCCTCGCCGAGAGCCGGCACATCAATGTCGTCCCCGAGATCGACTCGCCGGGCCATCTCGGCGCGGTGATCGCCGCCCATCCCGACCTCCAGCTGCGCAGCGTCTCGGGAGCCGCCCCGCGCGGCACCGTCGACATCTCCAAGCCCGCCGCGGCGAGCATCGTCGACGACCTGCTGAACGAGTACGCCGATCTCTTCCCCGGCCCCTACTGGCACCTCGGCGGCGACGAGTACCAGGCGCTGACCGCGGCCAGCCCGTCGACCTCCTACCCGCAGCTGGCCGCCGCCGCCCAGCAGGCCTACGGCCCCGGCGCCACCGTCGCCGACCTCACCACCGGCTGGCTCAACGACCGAGCCCAGGTGGCGCACGGGCACGACCGGACCGCGCGGGCCTGGAACGACGGCTTCTTCCGCGGGGGCACGGTCCAGGCGGACAAGGACCTGGAGGTCGCGTACTGGACGGGCAAGGAGTACGGCGCACGCCCGCCCGTCGAGTACCTGAGCGCGGGCCGCAAGCTCATCAACTACAACGACGAGTACCTGTACTACGTCCTCGGCGAGCCGCAGACCTTCGTCTACCCGACCGGGCAGCGCATCTACGAGCAGTGGACCCCGCTCGTCCTGCGCGGCACCGCGTCCGTCCCCGCCCGGTACGACAGCCAGATCCTCGGCGGGAGCTTCGCCGTCTGGTCCGACCTCGCGAACTCCCAGACCCAGGACCAGGTGGCGGCGGGGATCAGGATGCCGCTGCGCGCGACGATCCAGAAGCTGTGGGATCCGGGCCGGCCCGCGCTGTCCTGGACGGACTTCAGGAGCCTGGCGAACCGGCTGGGCTGAGGCGGCCGGTCGTACGGGCCGAACCGGTTGGCCGCGGGGGCGCCGCGAACCGACATCATGGCGGCCGTGCTCGCCATCACCTCGGGGAGGGCGAGGAGGGCCTCACCGTCGACGACTACTTCCTGGAGCCCTCCGACGCCGCCGAACGGGCCGTCGCCCGGGCCGCGGAGGCCGGGCACACGGTGGTCGCGGAACCGCTCGTCGCCGTGCTCACCGCGGACGCCGACCCATTGGCCGAAAACCTCCTGTTCCGCTTCCTCGACCGGCTCGGTGTGGTGCCCCTGTGACACTCCCGCTCCGAAGCACGCAGTAAGGGGAAGTGCGGGCTCCGTAAGCGGGAGCGCCCTGTCGAGGGAGGCGTGATGAGCCTGGTGGACCTGATCGCTCAGGCCGACGAGCGTGGTCTGGTGGCGAGCGGACTGGCTTGTTTGGATCGGTGCGTGCCCCTGTTGGGCGACGACGACGAGGTGCTGCGGCCGCTCTGGTCGAGCCTCGCGGACGGCGACGCCTGGGGTGAACGGCTTGCCAAGGCACGGGCGGAACTGGACTCCGCCGAGTCCGACCTCGGCTCCGGCTCCGGCTCTGGCTCCGACGCCGACCCCGCCCTCGCGGTGGGCGACGAGGAGCGGGCCGTCGTGCTCGCCCGTCGGATGCTCGCCGCCGCCCCCGACGACCCCTCCGCCGCGCCCGCCCTGCGGGAATGGGCCGACGCCTGCTCGGCGGCGGCCCTGCAGATCCACCGGCTCCTCGACGTCGCCGCCGACGGCGACGGCCCGCTCGTCGCGGCCGAACTACGGCGCCAGGTCACCGTCCTGGAACTGCTCGCGGGCCGTGGCGCGGGCGGACTGCGCCCCGCCCTGGCGGTGTCGACGGAGGGACGGCGCGTCCTGCGCGCGGTGGTGTCGCGCCGGGCGCGCGGACGGTCGTAGCCCTCCGCGCACCCAGAGGACGTAAACCTGTTTCCCCGAGGGGTTCCTGTGACCGTCCTGCGAGGGGTGATGGGGGTTCTGGGACGGTGTCGCGGATGCGTCCCGGGCGTGTGACGAATCCTGCGTGGAAGGCGCTCTTGCGAGTGTGAACACACAGCAGGAGACCAGGCCGCACGCCGCGACGAAGCCCGGGCGCTGGGCGGCGGACGCCGTTTCGACGATGCGCGAGGGCGCCCGGCTGCGCCTCGACTACTCGGTGCAGAGCCTGTGGCGCGTCGACCGGCTGATCGAGGAGATACGCCGGGAAGGGGCGCCGTACGCCGCCGTCGAGACCGTGTTGCGCGGCTTCGGCGCGTACGCCGGTGAGGTCGTCGCCCGTGAGACCGGCGCCGAGTGGTGGGAATCCGGCGGCGAGCACTGGCTGCGCACCCCCGACGGCCGGTTGTGGGACCCGATCGACGAGGCCCGCCGCTGCTACGCGGGCGACGGTTCGCTGCGGCTGCTGTGCCGGGAGGCCAAGCGTTAGCCACACGGGCCTGGGAGGGAGGCCATGCGGGGCCCGTAGGACACGGTTTAGGGTACGCGACCGTTCCCAAATGGCGGGCTTCGGAGGGACGATGAGGGCAACCACTGCACTCGGGAGGCCCCATGGCCGACAACCGCCGCTGGTGGGCGCTCGTCGTCATCGCGCTCGCGCAGTTGATGGTCATCCTCGACATGACCATCGTGAACATCGCCCTGCCGTCCGCCCAGATCGACCTGAACATGTCGGACGGGAACCGGCAGTGGGTGATCACCGCCTACACGCTCGCCTTCGGCGGGCTGCTGCTGCTCGGCGGCCGGGTCGCCGACCTGGCCGGGCGCAGACTCACCTTCATGATCGGCCTGTTGGGCTTCGCCGCCGCGTCGGCGCTGGGCGGCGCGGCGGTGAACTCCGGGATGCTGTTCGGGGCGCGCGCCCTCCAGGGCGTGTTCGCCGCGCTGCTCGCGCCCGCCGCGCTGTCGCTGCTCACGACGACGTTCACCGACCCCAGGGAACGCGGCAAGGCCTTCGGCGTGTTCGGTGCGATCGTCGGCGCGGGCGCGGCGATCGGACTGCTCGCGGGCGGCCTGCTCACCGAGTACCTGGACTGGCGCTGGTGCCTGTACGTCAATGTCCCCATCGCGTTCATCGCGTTCGCCGGCGCGTGGGTACTGCTCGACAGCGGCGGCCGCTACGAGGACGCGCGCCTCGACGTGCCCGGCGCGCTGCTCGGCTCCGCCGGCATGCTCTCGCTGGTGTACGGCTTCTCGGAGGCGGAGTCGCGGAGTTGGGGCGACGGACTGGTCCTCGGGCTGCTCGCCGCCGGAGTCGTCCTGCTCGGCCTGTTCGCGTTCTGGCAGACCCGGGCGCGGGTGCCACTGCTGCCGATGTCGGTGGTGAAGGACCGTCAGCGCGTCGGCGCGTTCGTGACCATCCTCTTCGTCACCATCGGGATGTTCGGGGTCTTCCTCTTCCTCACGTACTACTTCCAGCGCGTCCTCGGGTACTCGCCGCTGAAGACCGGGCTCGCCTATCTCCCCATCACCGTCGGCATGATCACCGGCTCCACGCAGGTCGCGGCCCGCTTCCTGAACCGGGTCCCGCCGCGCACCCTGATCGTCCCGGGGCTGCTGCTGGCCGCGGGCGCGCTGGCGCTCATCGCACAGGTCGGCGTGGAACCGGCGTACGCCTCCCGTGTCCTGCCCGGCATGCTGATGCTGGGCCTCGGCATGGGGACGGCGATGATGACCTGCGTCTCCCTGGCCACGGGAAGCGTCGCCCCGCGCGACTCGGGCGCGGCCTCCGCCACCTTCAACACCGCCCAGCAGGTGGGTGGTTCGATCGGTACGGCGCTGCTGAACACGATCGCCGCGAGCGTGACGACGCGGTACGCGAGCGCGCACGCGGGGCCCGGCGTCGACCGCCGCGCCCTCGCGTCGCATGCCGCCGTCCACGGCTTCAACGTCGCCACGTGGTGGGCGATGGGTTCGCTGCTGCTGGCGGCCTCGCTCGCCGCGATCGTCGTGGACGCGGACCGGGTGCCGGTGCCGGAGGGACGGACGGACCGGGTGCCGGAGGTGGTGGAGAGCGCCGGGTGACTCCCGTACCCGCACAGCGGCCGAGACCCCCTTCCATGGCCAGGGTCTCGGCCGGGTGGCCCTCCCGCCTCGACGGTCCCGGGGGGAGTCGGAGCGGCGAGGCGGGAGGGCCGGAGGGGAATGGATGCTTTCCGGCCGTGACCGAAAACATCCACACCCCCCTCAGCGCACTCGGCGCCGCGGCTGTCACACCCAGGGCGTGAAGAAACGCGCGAGGACGCTCGAGGTGGGCGAATGGTTGTACGAACCCAGGTAACTCACCTCATGACCTTTGTCACTCCCGTCGCATGTGATGTCTCCCGTTCTGTTTCCGCTTGGTCTGGTGGACCGGGTCGTGGCCGCGCCCCGGAGGCACCGGGACACGGGGGTGGGGACGCGTGGAGGAGTGGACGCCGGTCGAACTGTCGATGCGACGGCAAGCGGCGCAGTTCGTGCGACAGATCACGGCGCGGAACAGGCTGCCGCTGGACTACTCCGTGAACAGCCTGCGGGTCGTCGACTTCATCGTCGACGGGCTGCGCAAGGGGAGTCCCGACCGCGACAGCGTCCAGCCCGTGCTGTTCGGGCTCGGGGTGTACGCCGGTGAGGTGCTCGTGCGGCGCGCCGGGGCCGAGTGGGTCGAGTTGGACGCCGATCAGCGGGAGCTGTTCGGCCAGCCCTTCGGCGTACGGATGCCCGACGGCCGCGTGTGGAATCCGCTCGGCAAAGTCGTGAAACGTTTCGAGGCGGGCGAGCGGGAGTCCATACGGATGCTGTATCTGCAGCTGCACGGGCGGGCACCCAGACCCCCGGTCACCTGCGACCGGCGGTCCGCATGAGCCGGCCGGGACGCCCGATCCGACACGGACGCCTGATGCACTGTGACATTTCTGTGAGGTCTGACGCTGATGACCATGGGGGTGTCGGCACGGTCAGTCGTGTCGGCAGAGCACATTCGGGCGAACTCGGTGCGAACGAGGACAGTGTTGGGCCAGGGAGGGGAACCCCGCCGCGGGCAGGCGTACGACGGGGAACTGGGCGTGGCCGTCGCGCGGGCGCAGGAAGGTGACGAGGCCGCCTTCGAGGTCGCGTACCGGCTCGTGCAACCCGGACTGCTCGGATATCTGCGCGGGATCGTCGGCGACGACGCGGAGGACGTGGCGTCCGACGCCTGGCTGGAGATCGCGCGGGATCTGGGACGCTTCCGCGGGGACGGTGCCGGATTCCGGGGCTGGACGGCGACCATCGCCCGGCACCGGGCGCTGGACCATCTGCGGAGGCTGAAGGTACGGCCCCGCGGGACCACGATCGAGCAGGACGTACTGGAACTGCCCGGCACGCACAACACGTACGACCAGGCACTGGAGACCCTCTCCACGGAGTACGCCCTGGAACTGGTCTCGCGGTTGCCGCGCGACCAGGCCGAGGCCGTGCTGCTGCGGGTCGTGGTCGGCCTCGACGGGCCGGCGGCGGCGCGAGTCCTGGGCAAACGCCCGGGCGCGGTGCGCACCGCCGCCCACCGCGGCCTGAAGAGCCTTGCGCGCAAGCTCGGCGCCGAGGGTGTGACGGATGAAGGACCCCAGACGCTGGGGGAGTCGAGATGAACGGAAAGAAGTCGTCGACCGGCAGGAAGCCGGCGGGCAGAGATGGAACAGGACATGGGTGAACGACACGGCGACGGCGGATTCCCCGACCGTCGGGTCGTGCATCCGGCGAGTCCCGCGAGCGATGAGCCTGCCCTGGAAGCGCTGCTCGCCGCCGCGATGCGCGGCCACGCGGACGACGCCGACGCCGAGGCGCAGGCCGTCGCCGCCTTCCGCGCCGCTCGGGACAGCGGCGCGCACGCCGCGCGTTCCCGGCGCCGGGACGACTGGCGGCCGCGGGAGCAGCGACGGGTGCGCCGCTCGGCGAAGGCCACGTTCGGCGTGCTGCTGGCGAGTGTGACGCTGGGCGGGGTCGCCGTCGCGGCCATCGGTTCGTCGTCGCACGGCGAAGGCGACAACGGGGGCGGCTCCCGGACCCAGCCGTCGAGCAGCGCCCCGGACAGCTCCGCCGCCGGGTCCGACGGCACCGGATCGCAGCGGCCCGGCTCGTCCGCGTCCGGCGCCTCCGCGCATCCGTCCGCCCATCCGTCCCAGGCCCAGGACACCGCGGCCCACTGCCGCGCGTACGAGAAGGTCGTCGGCCGGGGCAAGGCGCTGGACTCGACGGCCTGGCAGCGACTGGTCAGCGCCGCGGGCGGCGAGGACAAGGTCGCGGCGTACTGCGCCGAGCAGACGGGCCAGGACACCAAGCCCACCCAGAAGGCGAAGGCCACGCCCAGCGCGGCGGCCACGGCCACGCCGACATCGACGTCGACATCGACGTCGACGTCGAATTCCGGGAACGGGAACGGGAAGGGGAAGGGGAAGGGCAAGCAGTAGGCCCGCGCATCGCGAGCCGCAGTGAGCCGCAGCAAGAGGGTCCGCGCGAGAGAAGGCGTGGGCCCTTTCGCGTGCCCGAAGCACGCTCCTGTGCAACCCGTTCGCCTCGCCGATGGCAACGGCCGGGGCCGCCACCCCTGGCCCGACCGGGATATGAAGGGCCCCTGAACAGGCATTTCGTCGTCCGAGTGAAGGTTCTCGCTTACCGCCTAGGCCAGCCCCTATCTAGGTGTTTCCGACTGTTCCTGGCCGCTGTTGGTCACGCGTTGGCCACGCGTCCAACCGTCGGGCTCGGGGTCGAGCCGCAGCAGGCGAAGGCGGTGGACGGCGGCTGATCGATGAGTTGGTCGGCCGTGCCCAGGTCGACGGCCTCCGACTGACTGGCGAGGGTGGGCTGGTTCAGCGGCTGGGCAAGCGGCTGTTGGAGTCCGCGATCCAGGGCGAGATCGCCGACCGCCTCCTCGGTATCCACCTGGACAACGAAAGCGTGAACTTCGCCAACGACGCTGGCGTGGCCCTCGGTGGCGTCGCGTTCGGCTGGGATGCCGGCCTTGGCCCCTGCTTTGCGCGATCGGCCCAGTGTCGCACGGCCCTCGAAACGCAGGTCCATGACTCGTGATCGTGAGCGACAACTGGCGAGACTGCCTACTAATGTCTATGTTAGTAACGTTGTCGTTAGTATCATGCGTGGAGGTCGGCGGACATGGTGGACTTCGTAGGTCGTCGGCAGGAGCTGGCGACATTGGAGCGAGAGCTGCAGAAGGTGGCGGCAGGGGTTGGCGGGGAGCGGCCCGGTCGGTGCGTGATGTTGCGTGGGCGGCGCCGGGTGGGTAAGTCGCGGCTGGTCGAGCGGTTTGCGGAGCGCTCCGGGGCCCCGTTCTTGTTCTACGCGGCGACCGGTGCGTCCCCTAGAGGTGATCTTGCACGCCTCGCCCGGGACGCCCAGGCATCGACGCTGCCGATGGCGCGGCTCGTGGCCGCCGCACGGCCGGAGAGCTGGGACGCCGCGTTCGACGTGCTGGCTGCGGCGCTGCCCACCGACCGGGCGAGCGTGCTGGTCATCGACGAGGTGCCGTACCTGATGGATGCCGATGGCGCCTTTGAGGGGATGCTGCAACGGGCCTGGGACCGGGTGCTGGAGACCAAGCCGGTGCTGCTCGTCCTCATTGGCTCGGATCTGTCGATGATGGAGGCTCTGAACAGCTTCGGACGCCCCTTTCATCAGCGCGGCCGGGAGATGGTGCTAGGACCACTGAACCCCGCCGAGGTGGGGCAGATGCTCGGGTTGGAACCGGCGGAAGCATTCGACGCCGCGCTGGTCACCGGCGGGCTGCCGCTGATCTGCGCGGAGTGGCCGCGAGGTGCAGGGCTGTGGGACTTCCTCGGCGAGGCGCTGAGCGACCCGGTCTCGGCCCTGCTGGTGTCGGCCGAGCGCTCGCTAGCTGCCGAATTCCCCCCGCAGGCTCAGGCGCGTACGGTGCTGGCGGCTATCGGCAGTGGCGAGCGGACCTTCACCAACATCGCCCGTGCAGCCGGCGGAATCGGGGCTACGCCCCTGCAGCGAGCGCTGGAGCTGCTTACGGACAAGCGGATCGTCGCTCCGGAGCTGCCCGTATCGCTGCGTCCGTCGAAGGATCGCCGCTACCGGGTGACAGATCCCTACCTGCGGTTTTGGCTGCACCTGCTCGGTCCATCCATAGAGGAGATTGAGCGGGGGCGGGGTGATCTGACCTTGGCGCGCATCCGAGAGAACTGGACCAGTTGGCGCGGCCGAGCCGTCGAGCCCCTTGTTCGCGAGGCCCTGGCGCGGATACTGCCCGATGACAGGCTGCCCGCGGCCCCTGCGGTGGGCGGCTACTGGACCCGTACCAACGACGTCGAGATCGATATCGTCGGGGCGGACCGCGCCCCCATTGCCAAGGAACTGCTCTTCGTCGGCTCCATCAAGTGGCTGGAGCAGTCGCCCTTCGACCGGCACGACCTGGCGGTTCTCCATCGACACCGGGCCGCCCTCACCGGCGATCCTGTTCCAGTCGCGGCGGTCTCGCGCAGCGGAGTCGACTGTCCGGGGCTCGATGCCGCCTACGGCCCCGGCGACTTGCTGACCGCCTGGCCGCTGAGTGGCGGATGGCAGGCGAGGCACGAGAGTCGGTGAGCGCGATCAGACCCGCAGACGTTGCGGAGGAGTCCCGCAGACCTCGGCCCCTTGCCAGCGCTGTTGTGTAGCGTTGGCGATCCTGAGCCTTCTCGTGCTCTGTCGCGAATCCCGTTCTGGGATGGTGCTGGGATGGCGCCGTATACCCGCAGGTCAAAGCCTTGTGGTGGAGTTCCGCTTCAGCGTCTGGCGGGTGGCTTACCGCCACGTTGCTGATCTGGCAAATGATCCTTGCACCGGCTCGACCAGCATCACCAGGAGCTGCGGGATCGCGCGCCGGGGCCGACGCCAAGTCGCCGGCGAGTTCGGTGTCCGCCGCGTTGAAGTCGGTCACCGGCCGGGCGGCCGCCTGATCTTTCAGTCCGCGTGATCAACCGTGCCCGGCGGTGTGTGGCCGTTCTGCGTAGGATCGCGAGTCTGTTTCCCGGCTTGTGAGGAGCCCCAACGAACATGGCTGACGAGCGTGTTGTCGTTGTCACTGGCGGAGGCACCGGCATCGGCTCCGCGACCGCACGGTTGCTGCGTGCCGACGGACACCAAGTCGTCATCGGCGGACGACGGCCCGAGCCGCTGCAGAGTGTTGCCGACGAAACCGGTGCTCTGGCTCATCCCATGGACATCACGGACCCGACTGCCGTTCATGACCTTGTCGAAACCACTGTTTCCCGCTTCGGCAGGCTCGATGGTCTGGTCCTCAACGCGGGCGTCGGACGAGGCGGTGCGGTGGGAGACCTGACGGACGAGGCGTGGGAGACGGTGATGCGGACCAACGTGACCGGTCCCTTCCAGCTGCTGCGTGCCGCTCTCCCTCATCTGCTGGAGGCCCGCGGCTCGGTCGTCGCGGTCGCCTCCGTCTCCGCGCTGCGCAACGGGACGGGCAATGCCGCCTACGCGGTGTCCAAGGCGGCGCTGCTCCAGCTGTGCCGCTCGCTGGCCGTCGACTACGGGAACCGGGGGCTGCGGGCCAACACCGTGTGCCCCACTTGGGTGCGCACGGAGATGGCCGACCGCCGGATGGCCCGCTTCGCGGAGGACGCGGGGCTGGACGACGGGGTCGAGGAGGCGTACGAAGAGGCGACGCGGTTGGTGCCCGCGGGGCGCCCGGGCGATCCGTCCGAGGTCGCCGAGGCGATTGTCTGGCTGCTCTCGCCTGCCGCGTCCTTCGTCAACGGTGCGGTGCTCACGGTGGACGGCGGGGTCACGGCACTCGACCCGGGCACGGTGGCCTTCGACTTCGCGCTCCGGCGCCGCGACGGCGGTCACTGATCCCGGCCGCCGCCAGGACGCCGCCCACCTGCCGCTCGTAGTCAACTCTCGTTCCTGCACGCGGGATTGGTGTCGGCGTGGGCCGGAGCCGATCGATACGCCTTGGCCAGCCGCAGCAGGAAAGCCTGGAGTTGTCCGCCGCGCAGGTGCTGTGTTGCGGCCGCAACCGGGCGGAACTGCGCCGTCGGGCCGAGGCGCTGGGGCCCGAGGACAGCTAGTTCGCCAAGAGCCGTATCGCTGGAACACCGGCCGAAGTGGTCGACAAGATCGGCCGGTTCGCGGAGGCGGGTGCCACCCGGCTCTATCTCCAGCCGCTTGATCTGGACGACCTCGATCACCTGGAGCTGGTTGCTGCGGAGGTTCTGCCTCAAGTCGGATGACGGGCGATTCCCGCGGCTTCATGCTGGGCTCGGGCGACGCAGTGGGGAGTGAGGGAGCTGGTTCCCTGGCAATCACCGTCGGCGATGGCCGGGGCGCCCTGGCAGGCGTGCTGGTGATCCCGCTCTCGGCCGGGCGTGGATGGGCGGGCAGCTGACCCGCCTGACCAGGGTCTCGTCTTCGCGCGGGACGGATACATGCTCCGCAGGGACGGGATCACCCCCGGAGGGCCGCAGGACGCCGGCCAGGTCAGCGCCCGGTGGCGGACCACGAGAGAGAAGCTGGACCTCCCCGAGCGGTTCCGCATCCACGACTGGCGTCACAGCAAGGTCACCTACGACCTGGACGCGGGGGAGAACCCTGTGGAGGTCTCCGCGAATGTGAGGCACCACTCACCGGGCTACACCATGGCCCAGCACGGCACGCGCCGAGTCGAAGAGGCCCGCAAGCCGGCGTCCGGGACGGCTCAGCGCATCGGGCTGGGGAGGATCACATGAGGCGCCTGGCCGGTTTGGTCACGTGTTGGCCACATCGGCCAGCGATTCCGTGCACCGTCCCATGCCGGAGCGAGACACCACGGAGACGGCCGGGGCCGCCACCCCCCACAGGAGAGGCCCCGGCCGTCGCGCGGTACGGGCCGCGCGGCGGCCCGTACTCTTTACAGCGCCGCGGCTGCGTTTTGTGTCACACCTCGCTCCGTCACTGGTTAGTTGCATGCTGTACGAACATGGACGGGGAGTGGTTTCAGGCCGTAACGTGCCATTCGCGCCGGGGCGCGGAGGACGGACAACCGCACCCATGAGGGGCCTTAGACCGCAACCACCAATTGGGGAACCACGACGGCGAGCAACCCGGTCCGCGAGAGCGGCGCCGGTTTAGGCGCAGAGGGGCGCGCGGGTGCTGGGGGACGACGCGGAGCTGACCGCCGCGGTGCTTGCGGCACAGGACGGGGACGAGACCGCGTTCCGGACTGTGTACCGCTCGGTGCACCCACGGCTGCTCGGATACGTACGGACGCTGGTCGGCGACCCGGACGCGGAGGACGTCACGTCCGAGGCCTGGCTGCAGATCGCCCGTGACCTGGAGAGGTTCAGCGGCGACGCGGACCGTTTCCGGGGCTGGGCCGCCCGGATCGCCCGCAACCGCGCCCTCGACCACATACGGATGCGCGGGCGCCGTCCCGCGATCGGCGGTGACGAGACCGAGCTGGCCGGGAAGGCCGCCGAGTCGGACACCGCGGGCGAGGCGATCGAGGCGCTGGCCACCGACAGCACCCTCTCGCTGATCGCCCAGCTCCCGCAGGATCAGGCGGAGGCCGTCGTCCTGCGCGTGGTCGTCGGCCTCGACGCCAAGACCGCGGCCGAGACCCTCGGCAAGCGCCCCGGGGCCGTCCGCACCGCGGCGCACCGCGGTCTGAAGCGGCTCGCGGAGCTGCTCGGCGCCGATCCGGAGTCCGCCGGCGCCCTGGGTGCCGTCCCCCCACAAAGAGAGTCACGAAGAGAGTCGCGCACACGCGCGGTGACGTCCGCGGGTGTGACGCATACGCGTTCGCGGACGCAGAAGGACATGTGATGGCCGACGAGCACGACAAGTGGCTGGACCGCGACGCCGCGGAGCGTCTGCTGCGTGGTGAGCCGCTGGAAGCCGTCGACGCCGACACCCAGGGCCGGGCCAAGCAGCTGGCCGACGCGCTCGGTGCGCTGGCCCCCGAACCCGGGTCGGGCAGCACCGAACTCCCCGGTGAGGCCGCCGCGTTGGCCGCTTTCCGTACGGTACGCGCGGGCAAGGACGGCGAGTCGGCCCACCCCGGCCGCCGCGGTCGTACGCATGCCGCGACCCACTCCGCCGACACCGGTCTCGTACGTCTGGGCCGTCCGGCTCCGGGCGGTCGGAGCGGCCGCCTGGGCCGTCCCGTGCGCTTCGGACTGGCCGCCGCGCTGGCCGCCGGGATGATCGGCGGGGTCGCCGTCGCGGCCGGAACCGGCGTGCTGCCGACTCCGTTCCGTGACGACTCGCCGAACCCGACCGCGACGGTTTCCGCGGCGCGGACACCGCAGCGGGCGCAGGTCTCCCCGTCGCCGGGAGCGTCGGAGGCCGACGGTTCCGAGTCGCCGCTCCCGGACGCCGGCACCAGCGGGCCGGCCGGTACCGGCTCCGGGAATGCCGAGGCGCGGGGCTCCGGGGCGGCGAGCGGACAGCCCGGCTCGTCCGGCACGGGGCAGTCGGGCCGCTCCCGCGAGTGGTGGAGCGACACGCGCGCGAACTGCCGCGAGGTCCTGGACGGCAAGAGTCTGGAAGTCGGCCGCAGACGTGCCCTGGAGGACGCCGCGGGGGGCGGAAGGCGCGTGCAGACGTACTGCAAGGGCATCCTGGGCCAGTCGGGCGGAGCCACCGGCGAGGACCAGAACACTCAGAACAACCAGGGCAGTCAGGGCGGTCAGGACAACCACGAGAGCGGCAAGGGCTCGGGCACCGGCTCCGACCAGGGGTCCGGCGACGGCTCCGGCAATGGTTCCGGTGGCGGGGACAACGGTGGTGACGGCGAGGGCCACATACGCCCGGGCGGCAACGGCCGCCCCGGCCGCGGCGGGATCCTCGCTCCGGTGCAGCCCTCGGCCCTGACGTCGCTCGTGTCACGGAAACCGACGTCGCCGTCCCCGACCACCCCTGCGCCGGCCCCGCGCCCGACGTACAGCGTGCTGCCGCTGCCCTCGGCCCTGGGCCGCTGACCTGCGGTTTCTTATTTCTTTGAACTTTCTTCCGGCCAGGTGTGACGTTTTCGGCCGACGAGCCGCAGTAAAGGGTGAGCCGACTGGTCATCGGCCATCGCACCGCGCCGGGGTTCCCCCCGTACCCAGGCCTGGTGCACACGGCGCGGGCGGGACACGTTCCCCCGGTCCCGCCCGCGCCCCACTCGCCCTCCGGGCCCCGTCACCAGTAGACGACGACCTTGTCCCCGCTGCGGACCTGCGCGAACAGCGCCGCGATCTTCCCCTCGTCCCGTACGTTGACGCAGCCGTGCGAGGCGCCGTAGTAGCCGCGGGCCGCGAAGTCGGCGGAGTAGTGGACCGCCTGGCCGCCGCTGAAGAACATCGCGTACGGCATGGCCGTGTGGTAGATCGTCGACACGTGGTGGCGCGACTTGAAGTAGACGCTGAACACACCCTCGCGGGTCGGCGTGTACTGCGAGCCGAACCGCACATCCATCTCCGAGACCGTCTTCCCGTCGATCATCCAGCGCAGCGTGCGGCTCGTCTTGCTGACGCACAGCACCCGGCCCGTCATACAGCGCGGGTCCGGCCGCGCGGCGGGCTGCCCGCCGTACGGGTACAGCTCCCACGAGGCCGGCTTGTGCGTCATCCTCCGCAGCCGCTCCCAGGTGACGGCGTCCAGTTCGCCGGTCCGCGGCAGCCCCCGCCTGCCCTGGAAGCCCTTCACCGCGGCGACCGTCGGGGAGTCGTACGTCCCCGTGGGCGCGGGGATGAGCCAGGCGACCTGGTGCAGCCGGGCCTGGACCTCGCGGACGTCGGTGCCCCGGTCACCGCGGGACCAGAGGACTTTGGACGCGGCGGACGGCGATGTGTCGCCCTGCTTGTCGTCCTCGGACGTGGACGTGGACGTGGACGTGGACGTGGACGTGGACGTGTGGGAACGGTCGGTCTTCACGGCCGAGGGTGTCTTTCCGTGCGCGTCGACCGCCTGGGCCGTGCAGCCGCTCACCGCGACGAGCGCGACGAGGCTGGCCAGTGCTCTGCCCGTACCAGTTGTGCGCATTCCGGCCCCCCGGTTGTGTAGGCGTATCCCTTGAGATGTTCCCCACGCGCGCCCGGTTGCGAACGACGCGCCATCCTGGGGAATGAAGACGAGGAAGAGGTGGAGAAAAGAGGCGAAGGAAGCGGAAGGAAAACTGTGAACCGGTCTGTGAGCAAGGTCCCAGCGCGGCCCTCTCCACCCCGCGCACGGCCGCCGCTACAGTCCGTGGCGAGGGTCGGTCCTACCAGTAAGTAGCTTCAGCGGGAGGCACAGCAATGGCGCGCGAGTCGGAGTCCGGACTGCCCATCGAACCGGTCTATGGGCCCGAGGCCCTGGAGGGCTGGGATCCGGCGGAGAAGCTGGGCGAGCCGGGCAAGTACCCCTTCACCCGTGGTGTCTACCCGTCGATGTACACCGGCCGCCCCTGGACCATGCGCCAGTACGCCGGTTTCGGTACGGCCGTGGAGTCGAACGCGCGCTACAAGCAGCTGATCGCGAACGGCACGATGGGTCTGTCGGTCGCCTTCGACCTGCCCACCCAGATGGGCCACGACTCGGACGCCCCCATCGCGCACGGCGAGGTCGGCAAGGTCGGCGTGGCCATCGACTCGGTCGAGGACATGCGGATCCTGTTCGGCGGCATCCCGCTGGACAAGGTGTCGACGTCGATGACGATCAACGCCCCCGCGGCCCTCCTCCTGCTCATGTACCAGCTGGTGGGGGAGGAGCAGGGCGTCCCGGCCGATCAGCTGACGGGCACGATCCAGAACGACGTGCTCAAGGAGTACATCGCGCGCGGCACGTACATCTTCCCGCCCAAGCCCTCCCTGCGGCTGATCGCGGACATCTTCAAGTACTGCAAGGCCGAGATCCCGAAGTGGAACACGATCTCGATCTCCGGCTACCACATGGCCGAGGCGGGCGCGTCCCCGGCGCAGGAGATCGCGTTCACCCTCGCCGACGGCATCGAGTACGTCCGTACGGCCGTGGCGGCCGGCATGGACGT
Source organism: Streptomyces sp. NBC_01384 (assembly GCF_045040035.1). Classification (NCBI taxonomy): domain Bacteria; kingdom Bacillati; phylum Actinomycetota; class Actinomycetes; order Kitasatosporales; family Streptomycetaceae; genus Streptomyces; species Streptomyces sp. NBC_01384. Next base: position 3,710,426 of record NZ_CP109559.1, on the reverse strand, counting down.
CGACGACTTCGCGCCCCGCCTGTCCTTCTTCTTCGTCGCCCGTACGACGATCCTGGAGGAGGTCGCCAAGTTCCGCGCCGCGCGCCGGATCTGGGCGCGGGTGATGAAGGATGAGTTCGGCGCGAAGAACCCGAAGTCGCTGATGCTGCGCTTCCACACGCAGACGGCCGGCGTCCAGCTGACCGCCCAGCAGCCGGAAGTGAACCTGGTACGGGTGGCGGTCCAGGGCCTGGGCGCGGTGCTGGGCGGCACGCAGTCGCTCCACACGAACTCCTTCGACGAGGCGATCGCGCTGCCGACGGACAAGAGCGCCCGTCTGGCCCTGCGCACCCAGCAGGTCCTCGCCTACGAGACGGACGTGACGGCGACGGTCGACCCCTTCGCGGGTTCGTACGTCATCGAGAAGATGACCGACGACGTCGAGGCCGCCACGGTCGAGCTGATGGCGAAGGTCGAGGAGCTGGGCGGCGCGGTGTCCGCCATCGAGCACGGCTTCCAGAAGGGCGAGATCGAGCGCAGCGCGTACCGGATCGCCCAGGAGACCGACTCCGGCGAGCGGGTCGTGGTCGGCGTCAACCGCTTCCAGCTCGACGAGGAGGAGCCGTACGAGCCCCTCCGGGTCGACCCGGCCATCGAGGCCCAGCAGGCCGAACGCCTCGCCAAGCTGCGCGCCGATCGCGACCAGTCGGCGGTGGACACGGCCCTGGCCGACCTGAAGAAGGCAGCCGAGGGCACCGACAACGTCCTGTACCCGATGAAGGACGCCCTGCGCGCCCGCGCGACGGTGGGCGAGGTGTGCAACGCGCTGCGGGGGGTTTGGGGGACTTACGTGCCGTCGGATGCGTTCTGAGGGTGCCGACCCGGATACGCTCTGTGAACGGGGTGTATCCGGGGAGGAGCTGGTGTGTCGGTGCCATCACGGCGGCGGACGACGGTCATCGAGGCGGAGGCCTGGCTCACCCGTGAGCTGGAGGGGTACCGGGGGGAGATCCTCTACGGGAGGCTCACCGCGACGCCGTGGGCCGACGGCCCACATCAGGGGACACTGACGCGCCTCATCACGACGTTCTTCGACGCCGGACTGGAGCACGCAGGGCTTAGGTGTCTGCTGGGCATCGGGTTGTGGCTGCCCACAGGGCCGGAGGACTTCGCGGTTCCCGACCTCTCGATCGTCGAGGCGGACTTCCTGAGCACGCACGTCCAGATCAACTGCTATGCGCCCCACGCCTTCCGGATGGTCTTGGAGGTGACCGCCTGCAACTGGTCCGACGACCTCGGCCTCAAGGTCGCCTGCTACGCCGAGGCGGGAATTCCCGTCTACGTCGTGGTCGACCGCCGGCACGACGAGGTGCTGCTCCACCAGAATCCGGTCGGCGGGAGGTACCCCGCTCCCCAGCGTTTCAAGCGTGGCCAGACTGTCCCCGTCCCCGAGTCCGTCGGTGTCACTCTCGACTTCTCGGTGGACACCCTCCTCGACGGCGACTGACCCCGACACCCGAAGGTGGAGTGCCGTACCCCCATGCGACACTCCCTCTCATGTTTGGTGTTATCGACCTCCCGACCTATCTCGCCGGACTCGTCCTGATCGTCCTGCTCCCCGGGCCGAACTCGCTCTACGTGTTGTCGGTCGCCGCCCGTCGTGGTGTGCGGGCCGGGTACACGGCCGCCGCGGGTGTCTGGTGCGGGGACACCGTGCTGATGACCCTGTCCGCGGCCGGGGTCGCCTCGCTGCTGCAGGCCAATGCCGTGCTGTTCGGGATCGTGAAGTACGCCGGGGCCGGATATCTGACGTGGCTGGCGGTCGGGATGCTGCGCGCCGCGTGGGGCATGTGGGGGACCCGGCACGAGCGGGCCGAGGAGAGCGAGGCGGCCGAGACGCCGGTCGTCGAGGAGCGGCCGTACCGGCGGGCGCTGGTGATCAGCCTGTTCAACCCGAAGGCGATTCTGTTCTTCGTCGCCTTCTTCGTGCAGTTTGTGGACCCGGGCTACGCCTACCCGGCCCTCTCCTTCGTCGTCCTCGGTGCCTTCGCCCAGCTCGCCAGCTTCCTGTACCTCACCGCGCTGATCTTCAGCGGGACGAAGCTGGCGGCGGCCTTCCGGCGGCGCAAGCGGCTGTCGGCGGGGGCCACGACCGCGGCGGGCGCCCTGTTCCTGGGCTTCGCCGTGAAGCTCACCCTGGCCAGCGCCTAGCCGCCGCCGGAGCCCTGTACAAACTGGCCTACGGCCGGGGCTTCGACAGCGCCGTGCGCAGTCTCGGCGTCAGCCAGTTCTCCACGTACCGGTTCAGCAGCCAGGCCAGCAGCAGCATGCTCGCCGCCGTCAGCAGGAAGGTGGCGTACGACGGGATGTGCAGCCCCTGGTGCAGAGCCTCGATGACGACCCAGCCCAGGTGTTCGTGGACGAGGTAGAAGGGGTACGTCAGCGCGCCCGCGACCGTCAGCCAGCGCCAGTTGGCCCAGCGCAGCCAGCCGAGGGCGATCGCGGCGACCGCGACGTAGCCGAAGGTGACGACCAGGACGATGCCGTAGGTGGTGCGGTAGGAGAAGCCGTTCGCCTGCGGGGCGTGCCACAGCCCCTGCACCGCGTAGTGCTGGCCGATCAGCCAGCTCACGGCCACGATGCCCCAGGCGTACACGTCCTTGCGGTCGCGGTGTACCAGGTAGAGGCCGACGCCGCCGATGAAGAACGGCGCGTACTGGGGCATCAGGACGATGTCCAGCAGCGGCATCTTCGCGCCCTGCGCGATGGCCGCCGCCAGCGTCCAGCCGGCGCAGAACATGATCACGCGCCGGCGGCTCGCGCCGGGCAGGACGACGCACAGCGCGAAGAGGGCGTAGAAGCGGATCTCCGCCCACAGCGTCCAGCACACGCCCAGTACCCGGTCGACGCCGAGCGGATACTGCATCATCGTGAAGTTGACCAGGGTGTCGCTCGGCGAGACCGTCTTGAACGCGACCATCGGCAGCGCGAACACCACCGTCACGAGGATGATGGCGGCCCAGTACGCGGGCAGCAGCCGGGAGGCGCGGGAGGCGAAGAACGAGCGCAGCGGGCGGCCCCAGCCGCTCATGCAGATGACGAAGCCACTGATCACGAAGAACACCTGGACGCCCAGGCAGCCGTACGCGAAGTACCCGTGCAGCATGGGGAACTGGTGGCGCGGTGAGCTGCCCCAGGCTTTCGCGACCTCGCCGTCGCGGCCGCCGTAGTGGTACGCGGCCACCATCAGCGCGGCGACCAGCCGCAGTCCGTCCAGTGCGCGCAGCCGCGTCTCGCGGGGCCTCGCCGGTTTCGCGGGGGGCGGTGCGTCCGTGAGCGGCAGGACTGCGCGGGCCACGGTGCCCGTGGAGGCCACTTTGGTGGCCTCGGGCGAGTCGATCACAGGTTTCCCCTCAACGGGACTCAGTGGACCCACAGCACGCTAATCCGATTAATAAGGTTTACCTGGCCACCTGGCCGACGATTCGCCCGACGGTCCGTACGTGTTCACCTGTACGTCGTTTCCGGTTCCTGGGCCGGTTGGTGAGGGGCCGGCCCAGGAACCGGTTCAGCGACCCACCGCCCGCTTCAGCGAGCGGGCGCGGCGCGCCACCCGGCGTACGGTGGCGTTGCGCGGGATGAACGCCAGCTGCGCTGGGACGGCGCCCGGCAGCGCCAGCGAGGTGAGGCGCTTGCGCTTGAAGTAGCGCCGGGTGTGGTGGGTCAGATGCTTGGTGAGATAGGCCTCGGTGGCCGGGCGCAGGTCCGGGTAGATCTTCGGCTGCATCGCGAAGCCGACGGCCCGGATGAGGTTCGTCAGTTCCGCCACGTTCATGCTCCGGCGCTGCTCGTTGACCGCCGACTTGTCCGAGAGGTCGGGCAGCAGCGCGTCCACGATGGTGACGGGGACGCGGTTGCTGTTCTCGTACGGAGTGAGGCGGTCGAGGAGGGGCCCGGTGCCGACGCGGGCGACCGGCAGGCCGTACAGCGCGGACGCGGTGAGCAGCGCGGTGGAGAAGCAGCCGACCACCAGGGCGGGGCGCATCCGCTGGTAGAGCACCTCGGCGAGGACGGGCGTGTCGAGGACCGTCAGGTCGACGCCGAGTTTGTCCGCCTCCTTCTCCAGGATCCGCGACCAGCGGGCCGGGGCCGAGGGGTGCGGCTTGAACACCACACGGGTGTGGCCGAGCGCGAGGGCGCCCTTCAGCATCCGTACGTGGAGGTTCTCCTCCTCCTCGGCGGTGAGGATGTCCAGCGCGGAGAGGTACTGGCCGAGCAGGAGGGCCGGTTCGTCGACGAAGGGCAGCTCGTCCCCGGTGTCGACCAGTTCGGCGAGCACCTTCGAGAACGCGTCCGTCGGCACGATCTCGGGCTCGACGCCGAACTCGGTGAGGAGCAGCGGCTTGAGGCCGGGGACGAGGTCGAGGTGGAGGAGGCGGGTCACGCGCGTGCCGACCAGCGGGTCGATCTTGTTGCGGGTGGGGCCGTAGCTCATCAGGCCGTCCGCGTACACGGTGACGGGCGCGCCCATGAAGATCTGCGCGACCCCGAGTGCCGGGTTGACCTGGATCGACTCGACGGCCAGCTCGATGTCGTCGTCGCCGAGGTTCCAGGCGAGCCGCAGATGCCGCTCCCAGAGGGGTACGTCGTCGGGCCGCGGGGCCCAGCCGCCCGGGTGGAAGGGGGAGATGGTCTCGTTCCAGGAGATCACCTCGTCGAAGCGGTCGCGCAGCTGCTCGAACCCGGGCATCTCGTCGACGCCGGGCGTCGTCTCGGGCGTCGCCGCGTTGTTGGAGACGAGCAGGATGCGCCGGTCGACGGGCCGGAAGCAGTCGGTGTCCAGGGCCGCGGCGAGCGTGGCCGTGCCGTACAGCGTGGACGCCATGAAGATCTGGGTGGTCACGCGGCCACCCCCGTGGCGGGAGCCGGGCGGCGGCGCAGCCGGCGCAGCCGTGTCGCGCGCTGGACGTCCATCGAGTCGAGGGCGTCGTCGAGCACGTCCTGCGGCATGTTCCGCAGCGCGACGGCGCTCATCGACTTCAGTTTCCGTGCCACCGCCGGCTCGAACCTTTCGATGGATCCCAGGTGATGGGAAATGATGGCGCAATAGGTGCGCACGGCTTTGGGCAGGAGTTTCTCCGCGTCGCGGTCCGCGGCGGTTTCCGCCACCACCTGGTCGAACGCGCGAATGAAGTCGAGCTGGCGTACGTCACCGATCTGGGTGAGGGAGGAGGCCACACCACGCCGGTAGAACACACCGAGAAGCCCCACCGTGGCGAAGGAATCCGCCTCCCGGTGCAGCTTCCAGATCCAGGGCCGGTCCTCGGCCGTTCGCAGGCCGTCGGTGAAGTGCAGCAGCCCCCGGTCGACCAGCCGGCGGTGGTACATGCCCGCCCAGGCGTAGGCGTAGTCGACGGAGGTGGAGCGGTCGGCGGGCAGTATCGCGTCGCGGGGATTCAAGACGACTCCCCGTCGGCCGTGCGGGACCCGGTGGATGGTGCGGGCCCGCGCGGTGCACTGGACGTGGTCCGTGCGGACGAAGTCGCAGCCCAGTCTCTCGATGGAGGAGACGAGCTGCTCGTAGTAGCCAGGGGCGAGCCAGTCGTCCCCGTCGAGGAACGTGAGGTATTCGCCGTGCGCCGCGTCGATGCCCGTGTTGCGCGCGGTCGCCAGCCCTCCGTTCTTCTCGTGTCGGACATACACCGCGCCGGGGAGCTCGCGCTCCGCGCGCGCGAGAATGTCCGGTGTCTCGTCGCGCGAACAGTCGTCGACGAGAATGAATTCGAAGTCCTCACGTGCGTTCGCACGCAGGCTCTTCAGGGTGTCGGGCGCATATTGCTGCACGTTGTAGAACGGCACGATGACGGAGAGCTTGACCACCCCTGTGACGTTAGGCGGCGGCCCGGCATTCGTCTTGACCGTTGGTGAGATGTCGGGTGAACGACACGTGGCGAAGCCGTGAACCCAGCTGATTTCCGGCTGGATCGCGGCCCGATTCGCCATTCGTCGATGTGCTGTTAACCGTTTGTTGTATTCGGGTTGGGCCGCAACTCGGAATGGCTTCCTAGCGTCTTGGACGTGCCAGCAAGTACCACGAAGTTCCTGCGGGTCGCCGTTCTAGCGGATTCCGATACCCGGTGGAAATGGGGCTCGCTCACCGCGAACCGCATTTCACCTGCCGAATCGTCTAATTCGGACATTCAAGAATCGGACATTCGTCTCGACGGTTATCTCCTGCGCGGCCGTGCGACCCCCACCGCCCGCCAGCTCGAAGAAGTCGGCGTCCGCGCGGATTCCCTCCGTGAGGTGACCGCCGTCGAATTCCTGCGCGCCATGGAGCGGGAGGAGTACGACCTCCTGGTCCTCGCCCTCGTCGGCGGTGGCGTCCAGGCGATCCTGCACGGCCTCGCCCACGCCTGGAAGGGGCGGACGAAGCGGCCCGTGGTCGTCACCGGCTATGTCGGCGTCGTCTACGAGAAGCTCGCCGACGGCCTGCTGCTGCGGCACGGCGCGGACCTCGTCCTCGCCAACTCCCGCCAGGACGCGGACCGTTTCCGGGCCGTGTACGAGGGAGTGGGCGCCGACGCCTCCTCGGTGACGGAGGTGGCGCTGCCCTTCCTCGGCGGGAAGCCGTACGTCGGCGGCCAGGACCCGTACACGGTCGTCTTCGCCGCCCAGCCCTCCGTACCGGAGAGCCGCAAGGACCGTACGTACCTGCTGGACCGGCTGATCCAGCACGCCCGGCTGCACCCGGACCGCGAGGTGCTGCTGAAGCTGCGCTCCAAGCCGGGCGAGCACACCACGCACATCGAGGAGCTGCCCTACCAGAAGCTGGCGCAGAAGACCGATCTGCCCGCCAACTTCCGGCTGGTGTACGGGCACATGGGCGAGGTGCTCGACCGCACCGACCTGCTGGTCACCATCAGCTCCACGGCGGCCCTGGAGTCCCTGCACCGCCGTATCCCCACCGTCGTCCTCAGCGACCTCGGGGTGCGCGAGGCGCTCGGCAACCACCACTTCGTGGGCTCCGGCTGCCTCGCCTCCTGGGACCAGCTCGACACCGGGCACGAGCCGACGCCCGACCCGGCGTGGGTGGCCCGGCAGGGCGTCGCCGCTGGGGGTCCCTCCGGGGGAGGCTCGTACGAGACGGCCTTCGACGCGGCGCGCGCCCGGATCACCGAGCTGCTGGCGGGCCCCGGGCTGGCGCCCCTCACCCCCTACTACACGCCCGTCACCGCCCCCGGCTACCTCCCCGGGATTCTCGCCCGCCACCACCTCGCCCCGGACGGCAGCCCGCTGCCCGGCGCCCCCGCGGCCGACAAGGCGCCCAGCCCCGTACGGCAGATCGTGCGCCGGGCGGCGCGCGGCGCCTACCGCCACGGAGTGCAGCGCGTGGCCCCCGTGATCCGGCGGATGGGGGAGCTGTGACCGCCGCCGATCCCTCAAGCCTTCCTCGTGTCCCTCGTCAAGGAGAACAGCGCATGACCAACTCGGAAGCGGGCCCAGCGGCACCGGTGCGCCGTGTGCTAGCGGTGATTCCCGCGCGCGGCGGCTCCAAGGGCGTCCCCGCGAAGAACCTCCTCCCGGTCGGCGGTGTGCCGCTGGTGGCCCGCGCGGTGCGCGAGTGCCGGGCGACGCGGCTCGTCACGGACGTCGTGGTCTCCACCGACGACCAGGCGATCGCCCGCGCCGCCCGTGAGGCCGGCGCCGAGGTCGTGCTGCGCCCCGCCGCCATCGCCGGTGACACCGCCACCTCCGAGGCCGCCGTCCTGCACGCCATGGACGCCCACGAGGCCCTGCACGGCGCCCCGGTCGACGTGGTGCTGCTCGTCCAGTGCACCAGCCCGTTCATCCTCCGCGAGGACATCGACGGTGTCGCCGCGGCGGTCGTCGAGAACGGCGCCGACACCGCCCTGACGGTCGCCCCGTTCCACGGCTTCATCTGGCGCGACGCGGCCGACGACCCGGCGGCCGTCGACACCTCCCGCACGTCCGAGGTCGCCGGCGCCACCAAGGTCGCCCACTCCACGGCGACGGTCACCGCCACCGCCACCGCCACCGACGGCGGCGGCTACGGCGTCAACCACGACAAGTCCTTCCGCCCCCGTCGCCAGGACCGTCCCCAGGACCTCCTGGAGACCGGCGCGGCGTACGCCATGGACGCGGCGGGCTTGCGCGAGCACCAGCACCGCTTCTTCGGGCGTACGGAACTCGTGCGCACCGACCCGGCCCGGGTGCTGGAGATCGACGACCCGCACGACCTCGCCCGCGCCCGGGCCCTCGCGCCGCTCTTCGACGCTAACAGGCCTGGCGCCCTCCCGACCGCCGAAGACATCGACGCGGTCGTCCTCGACTTCGACGGCACCCAGACCGACGACAGGGTGCTGATCGACTCCGACGGACGGGAGTTCGTCTCCGTGCACCGCGGAGACGGTCTCGGTATCGCCGCCCTGCGCAAGAGCGGGCTGACGATGCTGATCCTGTCCACGGAACAGAACCCGGTCGTCGCCGCCCGGGCCCGGAAGCTCAAGATCCCGGTCCTGCACGGCATCGACCGCAAGGACCTCGCACTGAAGCAGTGGTGCGAGGAGCAGGGCATCGCGCCTGAGCGCGTGCTCTACGTCGGCAACGACGTCAACGACCTCCCGTGCTTCGCCCTCGTCGGCTGGCCCGTGGCGGTCGCGAGCGCCCACGACGTCGTGCGCGGCGCCGCACGCGCGGTCACCACCGTCCCCGGTGGCGACGGCGCGATCCGAGAGATCGCCAGCTGGATCCTCGGCCCTTCTCTCGACTCCCTCGACAAGTAAGGAACTTCTCCACCATGAGCACCAACTCCCGTCTGCGCCAGTTCGGTTCGAAGACCGCCGGCCCCGGCCACCCCGTCTACGTCGTCGGCGAGATCGGCATCAACCACAACGGCGAGCTCGGACACGCCTTCAAGCTGATCGACGCCGCCGCCGAGGCCGGCTGCGACGCCGTCAAGTTCCAGAAGCGCACCCCGGAGATCTGCACCCCGCGCGACCAGTGGGACATCGAGCGCGACACCCCCTGGGGCCGCATGACCTACATCGACTACCGCCACCGCGTGGAGTTCGGCGAGGACGAGTACCGCCAGATCGACGAGTACGCCAAGAGCAAAAACATCGACTGGTTCGCCTCCCCGTGGGACACCGAGGCCGTCGCCTTCCTGGAGAAGTTCGACGTCCCGGCCCACAAGGTCGCCTCCGCCTCCCTGACCGACGACGAGCTGCTGCGCTCCCTGCGTGCCACCGGCCGTACGGTCATCCTCTCCACGGGCATGTCGACCCCGAAGCAGATCCGCCACGCGGTGGAGGTGCTGGGCTCGGACAACATCCTCCTGTGCCACGCCACGTCCACGTACCCGGCGAAGGCCGAGGAGCTCAACCTCCGCGTCATCAACACCCTCCAGGCCGAGTACCCGAACGTCCCGATCGGCTACTCCGGCCACGAGACGGGCCTGCAGACCACGCTGGCCGCCGTCGCCCTCGGCGCCACGTTCGTCGAGCGCCACATCACCCTCGACCGCGCGATGTGGGGCTCCGACCAGGCCGCCTCCGTCGAGCCGGGGGGCCTCACGCGCCTCGTCCGCGACATCCGCACCATCGAGGCCTCCCTCGGTGACGGCGTCAAGAAGGTCTACGAGTCCGAGCTCGGCCCCATGAAGAAGCTGCGCCGCGTCACGGGCGTCGTCGCCGAGGCGGAGATCGCCGCGGCCGCGGGCGAGCCGCTCGCGGTCTGAGGTCCTGACCTCTCGCACCCCCCACGCGTTACGTCTTACCTCCTTACGACAACTCCTTCCGACGGGACGGTCGTACGTCGATGAGCCCCCGCGCCGGATCCACCGGCCCCCACACTCTCGCCTTCGTCGAGAGTCCGGTACAGCTCCTGAACGTGCTTGAGTGGGCGCACACCGCCACCCACGACGGCACGGCGCACGGCGCGGGGCTCACCCTCGTCGTTCTGTCCCCCAATGACCCGATGACCCGCGGCCAACTGCGCCGGATGGCCGAACTGGCCCGCGACGAGGGCCACGCGATCCGCTGGGAGGAGGCGCGCGGCGGCACCACGGCGCCCTTCCACACGATCGGCGGGCTCGCCCCGCTGCTGCGCAGGGCACGCCGGATCGTGATGGGAGACCCGTTCTCCCGCTACGTCCAGCTGCTCCTGACCATCACCCGCGCCCCCGACCTGGTCGTGGTCGACGACGGCACGGCGACGATGGAGTTCGTCGCCCAGCTCGCCCGCGGCGAACGCCTGGTCCGCTGGCACCGCAAGGGCGGTCGTCCGGGCGTGCGTGACCTGCTGTTCGCCCCGGTGTCCTCCTCGGCCCGGCGCCGGCTGACACCGAGCGAGCACCGTACGGTCGAGGTGTTCTCGTCGATGCCGATCGACGAGACCCCGGACGGCGTCCGCGTCACCGCCAACGACTTCTCCTGGACCCGCGCCCGCTTCGGTCCGCCGCGCCTGACCAAGAGCGCGGACCTGGTCGGCACCTCGCTCGTCGAGACGGGCGTGGTCGACGGGGACCGTTACCTGGAGGCGGTCCGCGCCCTCGCCAGGACCCACGGCGCGACCCGCTACTTCGCCCACCGCCGCGAGAGCACGGAGAAACTCCACCGCCTCGCCGCGGAGACGCGCCTGGAGATCGTCCGCCCCGACCTCCCCCTCGAACTGATCGCCCGCCGCGGCCCCATCGGCCGCACCATCCTCAGCTTCCCCTCCACGGTCGTCCACACCCTCCCGCTGGCCCTGGCCGGCACCGAGGTCCGCGTCGCCGTCTGCGACATCGACCCGGCATGGCTGACCGAAAACGCCTCGCCGCGGGCACAGGGCTTCCTGTCCGGGGTGACGGGGACGGCACGGGACGTACACCGGTTGTCCTCGGTGGCGGCTGTTTAACACTTTCCGGGCCCGGTGGGCCCGCCGGGGCATTTCTCGCCCGGCGGGCCCACCGGGTTTTTCTCGTACCCTCCACGGGCGCACCCGGGATGTCTACGCGCATCCTCCACAGACGACGCACCGAACAGACATACGTTGTTCGTCGGCTGTCCACAGATCGCGCGTGGGACCGACATGATCCAGCCATTGAATCTCCCCGCACGGCACCAATCGGTCGCCGCACGCCTGTTCCGTTTACGCAGTGGGGGGACCACACGTGGCGTCCGCACATGTGGAGTCCGACAGATCGGATTCCGACAGACCCGCGCCCCGGCGGCCGTACGCCGCTCGTGGGCTCGGTGACCGGATCTTCCGGTACCAACTGACAGCCAGCGGTGTCGTCGTCCTCGCCATCATGGCGGGAGTTGGCCTCTTCCTGCTCCTGAGAGCCGGTCAGGCCCTCAAGGCCACCGGCTTCTCCTTCCTCACCACCGCCGAATGGCAGCCGGACGTCCACCGGTTCGGTATCGCGGCCGTGCTCACCGGCACCTTGCTGATCGCCGCCGTCGCGGTGACGCTCTCCGTGCCGCTGGCCGTCGGGACCGCGCTGTTCATCTCCGACGTCGCCCCGCGCAAGCTGCGCCGCACCCTCGTGACGATGGTCGACCTGATGGCGGCCGTACCGTCGGTGGTGTACGGACTGTGGGGGCTGTTCTTCCTCCAGCAGCATGTGATCGGACTGTCGCGCTGGCTGTCCACCTGGTTCGGCTGGATACCCCTGTTCACGGTGGACGGTGCCCAGCCGGGCGAGCCGCTCGCCTCCGACAGCGTCTACACCGCCTCCACCTTCGTCGCGGGGATCGTCGTCGCCCTCATGGTCGCGCCGATCCAGTGCTCGGTGATGCGCGAGGTCTTCGCCCAGGCCCCGGCCGGCGAACGCGAGGGCGCCTACGCGCTCGGCGCCACCCGCTGGGGAATGATCCGCTCCGTCGTCCTGCCGTACGGCAAGGCCGGCATCATCGGCGGCACCATGCTGGGCCTCGGCCGGGCGCTCGGCGAGACGATCGCGGTCTACCTGATCATCTCGCCGGTCTTCACCATCCAGCCGCACATCCTGCAGACCGGCTCGAACTCGGTCTCCTCGCTGATCGCCCTGCACTACGGCGACGCCTCCACCTTCGGCATGTCGGCGCTGATGGCGGCGGGCCTGGCGCTGTTCCTGCTCACCCTGGCGGTCAACTTCACCGCCTCCTCGGTCGTGGCCCGCTCCCGGTCCGGCGCACAGAGCGAGGCATGAGATGACCGTCGTAGAAGAGACTCTTGTCCCGGCCGCTCCGGCTGCCGCCCCGGCCGGGGCCCCTTCGGCCCCCGCGCCGGAGCCCGCCCTGCCCCCCGACCGGCCCCGCCGCATCGGCGGCGTCAGCCGCTCGGGCGTGCTGTCCCTCATCGGCGCCGCCGCCTCCGGGCTGTGCGTGACGATCCTGCTGTACGGCGAACTCGCCTCGTTCTCCGGCGCGTTGGGCTTCACCCTCACCGCCTACCTGCTCTTCCTCGCGATCTACGCGGTGTTGACGGGATTCGAAGAAGACGGGCAGGCCGTACGCGACCGCGTCATGACCGTCGTGCTGTGGACCGCGGCCACGCTGCTGTTCACGGCGCTCGTCCTCGTCGTCGGCTTCACCGCCTGGCGCGGCCGGGAGGCGCTGCCGCACGGCAACTTCTTCACCCAGGACATGCAGGCGGCGGGCCCGCTCGACCCCCTGACGAACGGCGGCATCGCCCACGCGATGCTCGGCACCCTCACCATGACCGCCATCGCGCTCGCGATCACGATCCCGCTGGGTCTGGCCTGCGCGGTCTACCTGAACCAGATCCCGGGGCGCTTCTCCCGCTTCGTGCGCACCATCGTCGAGGCGATGACCGCGCTGCCCTCGATCGTGGCGGGCCTGATGGTGTACGCCGTCTGGATCCTCGGCCTCGGCATGCAGAAGTCGGGCCTCGCGGCGGGCTTCGCGATCAGCGTGATGATGCTGCCGATCGTGATCCGCGCCGCGGACGTGGTGCTCCGGCTGGTGCCGGGGACCCTGACCGAAGCGGCCGAGGCGCTCGGCGCACCGCGCTGGCGCACCGTCTGGCACGTGATCCTGCCCACCGCACGCTCCGGCCTCGCCACGGCCGTCATCCTCGGCACCGCGCGCGGCATCGGCGAGACCTCTCCCGTCCTGCTGACCGCCGGTTTCACGGCGGCGCTCAACACCGACCCCACCAGCGGGCCGATGGTGTCCCTGCCGCTGGCCGTCTTCAACTTCGTCAAGTCGCCCCAGCCGACCATGATCGCGCGCGGCTTCGGCGCGGCGGCCGTCCTCATGGCCCTGGTCCTGGTGCTGTTCGTGATCGCCCGTGTGATCGGTGGCCGCGGCCCCGGCCACCAGACCAAGCGGCAGGCCCGCCGCACCGCCCGCGCCTCACGGCAGGACATGGCGCGCTTCGACGAACTGCACGCCCCCGGCCTGTCCCTGTTCGAAGGCCCGGCCCCGCTGCCCGGGAAAACCGTCACCCCCGGCCCGTCCGCGCTCGACGCCGCCGGCCCCCGCCCCGAAGCGTCCGCCACAGCCGACCCCACCGCCTCCGGAGAGAACGACTGATGCGCAGCCACCTCACCACCGCCCGTCGGCGCCTGCGCGCGCTGGGGACCCTGGGCGCCCTGTTCGGCGTGATCGCCGGACTGCTGGCCGGGCCCGCGGCGGCAACCGCCACGGCCGAGAGCTACACCCCGGTCGCCGGGGCCGGCTCCACCTGGGCCGAGAACGCCATCGACCAGTGGCGCAAGGCCGTCAACCAGTACGGCATGCGGATCAGCTACGCCGGCAACGGCTCCTCCGACGGCCGTCGCCAATTTCTCAGCAACACCGTCGACTTCGCGGTCTCGGACATCCCCTTCCAGACCCACCCGACCGACGGCTCGGCCGCCGAACGCCCCTCGGCCGGCAGTTACGCGTACATGCCGATCGTGGCCGGCGGCACCGCCTTCATGTACCACCTGACCGTCAACGGCAAGAGGGTCACCAACCTCCGCCTCTCCGGAGACGTCGTCACCAAGATCTTCACCGGCGCCGTCAAGACCTGGGACGACCCGGTGATCAAGGCCGACAACCCGGGGCTGCAGCTTCCGCACCGCCCCGTCGTGCCCGTCGTCCGCTCCGACGGCTCGGGCTCCACCGCCCAGTTCACGATGTGGATGGCCAACCAGCACACGTCGCTGTGGCAGGCGTACTGCGGGAAGGTCGGCCGTTCCGGGGCCTGCGGGCAGACCTCGTACTACCCGACCGTGCCCGGCATGATCGCCCAGTCCGGTGACCCGGGTGTGGCGGGCTACGTCGCCCAGAACTACGGCGAAGGTGCCATCGGCTACGTCAACTACTCGTACGCCATCAACGAGGGCTATCCGGTCGCCAAGGTCCTCAACCACGCGGGCTACTACACCGAGCCGACCCCGAAGAACGTCGCCGTCTCGCTCCTCAAGGCGCAGATCAACACGGACAAGAGCTCCGCCGACTACCTCACCCAGCAGCTCGACGGCGTCTACAACGACAGCGACAAGCGCAACTACCCGCTGTCCAGCTACTCGTACATGATCCTGCCCCTGAAGGTGCAGGGCATCTTCACCGAGGCCAAGGGCAAGACGCTCGGCGCCTTCTCGTACTACTTCATGTGCCAGGGCCAGCAGCAGATGCCCCAGCTCGGCTACTCACCGCTGCCGATCAACCTGGTCCAGGCGGGCTTCGACCAGATCCGCCGGATCCCGGGCGTGCAGGCCAAGAACATCAACATCAAGGGCTGCAACAACCCGACCTTCTCCAGCGACGGGCGCAACAAGCTCGCCGAGACCGCCCCCTACCCGGCGGCCTGCGACAAGCAGGGCGCCGCGGCCTGCAACACCGGCAGCGGCGGCGCCAAGGCGGGCTCCGGCTCGGGCGGTTCGAGCGGCTCGACGTCCGGCGGTGCGACGACGTCCGGTGGCTCTACGGGAGGGACCACCGGCGGCGGCTCGGCCGGCGGCAGCGCGGCGAGCGGCGGCAGCGGACAGCCGTCCGTCGACCCCGACACCGGGCAGACCGTGGCGCCGGGCGGAACCGGGGCAGCCACCGGCGGCAGTGGCACCGCCGTCGACGGCACCGTCGCCCTCGCCCAGCCGATCGCCGTGGCCGGGAAGAGTGGTTGGACCAGCACCCAGACACTGATGCTGCTCGCCGCGGCCCTGGTGCTCGGCCTGCTGCTCCTGCCGTCCCTCGTCTCTCGGGCGATGGCCGGGCGGACCGGGAGCGGCGCGAAGGACGACACGAAGGACGTCATGGACGGGGGTGCGCGATGAAGCGCGTACGCAACCTGCTGGTGCGCCTCGTCGCCGGCGCCGCCGTGGGCGCGCTGGCGGGCCTCGCGGTCGCCCAGACCGCCCAGCCCGCCACCGCCGCGAGCGGCACCGGCTCCGCCGTCACCGTCTCCGGGCGCGGCGAGTTCAAGGACATGAAGTTCACGGTCGACCAGACCAAGCACCTCACCAGCCAGGCGATCACCGTCTCCTGGAGCGGCGGTACCCCGACCGCCCTCGCGGGCACGCTGTTCAACACCGACTTCGTCCAGATCATGCAGTGCTGGGGCGACGACGACGGCACCGTCCCGGCCAACCCCGGCCCGTCGCGCACCCAGTGCCAGTACGGCGCCTCCCCGACCACCGACCGGGGCAACTGGCCGGGCAACGAGTACGACGACACCCGCAAGATCTTCTACAGCGCCGACCCCAGCAACTACGGCCAGGACGACCGCTACGGCGCCGGCGGCGTCTCGGGACAGGGCGAGGTGCCCTTCAAGTCCGTCGACGGCACGCTGATCACCTCCGGCACCCAGAACAACGCCCTGTACAGCCGCAACACCACCAACGAGGTCGACTTCGCCCGCACCGGCGCCGACGGCAAGGGCCAGGAGTTCTTCGAGGTGCAGACCGCCAACGAGGCCCCGCACCTGGGCTGCGGCGTCCCGGTGACGGAGAACGGCCGTACGGCGCCCCGCTCCTGCTGGCTGGTGATCGTCCCGCAGGGCCACCTCGACCTCGACGGCAAGCCGTACGCCGACACCAGCCAGGTCAACGCCGGCTCCCCGGTCTCCTCCACCAACTGGAAGAACCGCATCGCCGTCAAGCTCGACTTCAACTCCGTCGGCACCAACTGCGCCCTCGGCTCCGACGAACGCGCCACCACCGGCAGCGAACTCGCCGCCGACGCCATGACCAGCTGGCAGGCGGCCCTGTGCCCGACCGGCAAGGTGTTCGGCTACACCGAGCTCGGTGAGCCCGACACCCGCGCCCGCCTCACCAGCGACGGCTCCTCCGGGCTCGCCTTCACCACCCGCGCCCTCGGCGCGGACACCGGGACGACCGCCCCGACCGACAGCACCGTCTATGCGCCCACCGCGCTCTCGGGCACCGTCATCGGCTTCACCATCGAACGCAGACCCAAGGCCGGAGCCTCCGACGCGACCCGCCGCCTCGCCGGAACCAAGGTCGAGTCCATCGACCTCACGCCCCGGCTGGTCGCCAAGCTGCTCACCGAGTCCTACCGCAACTCCCCCTGGGGAGCGGTCCTCAGCTCCACCGTCGCCAAGGGCTACGGCTGGGCGAAGAACAACCCGGCGGGCCTGGCGAGCGACCCCGAGTTCATCGCGCTCAACCCCGAGTTCGCGGACCTGTCGGTCCCCGAGACCCCGGCCACCGACACCGACCTGCTGACCTCGCTCGGCCGCACCGACTCCGCCCGCGCCGTCTGGCAGTGGATCGTCGCCGACAAGGAGGCCCGCAACTTCCTCGCGGGCGTGTCCGACGACTGGGGGATGCGCGTCAACCCGTACTTCAGCACCAACGCGGACCTGAACCCGACCGGTTTCGCCTTCGACCCGGCGGGCACCGACACGTACCCCAAGAGCGACCCCTGGTGCACGGTCCCGCCCAACTCCGGTGCCACCGAAGACAACAAGCAGTGCATGATCGACTTCCACCCGTATGTGACGGACATGCACTCCGGCGCCCTGCACACCCGGCGCGCCGACAGCCTGTGGAAGGCGACCTGGGACCCGCTGGCCAGCCCGCCCGCGTACAAGAGCCCCGGCCCGCAGACGGTGGGCTCCCGGTTCGTGATCACCGTCACGGACGCGGCCTCCGCCGCCCGCTACGGCCTGCAGACCGCACGGCTGCGCAACACGGCGGGTAAGTTCGTCGCGCCCACCACCGCGTCCCTCACCGCCGCCGCGGCGAGCGCGTCCGGCGCCCACGCCGCCGAGATCAGCCCCACCAAGGCCACCGCGAAGGGCGCGTACCCGCTCGCGCAGCTGGTGTACGCGGCCGTACGTCCCGCCAAGCTCGACGCGGCCGCCCGCAAGGACTACGCGGCACTGCTGACGTACGCGGCCGGCACCGGGCAGGTTCCCGGCGCGGACCCGGGCCTGCTCCCGGCCGGCTACGCCCCGCTGTCGAAGGTGCAGCGCGCGAAGACGACCCACGCCGCCGACGCCCTCGCCCACTACACCGGGCCGTCCGCCACGGACGGCGGTTCCTCCGGCGGATCGAGCGGCGGTGGCACCGGTGGCACGGATGGCGGCTCCGGCGGTACGTCGGGCGGGGGCACCTCCGGCGGCGGTACGGGCGACGGCGGTACGGCATCGGGTGGCGGCGGGAGCGCGAGCCCCACGCCCAGCGGCGCGCCCTCGTACGACGGCGGCAAGGCCGTCGCGACCACGGCCGCGGGCACCACGCCGGCCGACCCGGCGAACACGCTCCGCTACGCCGTCCCGCTCGGCGCGGCGCTCGGCGCCGTGGCCGGCCTCGGCGCACCCTTCGCGGGCGGCAGCCGACTCCGCTTCCCGCTCCGCGTCCCCCTCCCCGGCGGCCGCACCCTGACCATCCCTGCCCTCACCCTCCCGGAACGGCTGCGCAAACTGCTGCCGCCCGGCCGGGACTGACCCCGTGCCACGGCCGCACCGCCCCGAGGCTCCGGGCCAGGAGAGCCAGGCCCGTATGGACCGGGGCCCCCGGCCAGGGGAGTCCGGCCCGCCGGGCCCAGGTTCTCGGACGACGGAGCCGGGCCCGCCGGGCTCGGGCTCTCGGACAGGGGAGTCCGGCCCGCTGGGCTGAGGCTCTCGACGAGGGAGACGAGGGAGACGAGGGGGTCGGGCCTGCCGGGCCCAGGCTCCCGCACAACGGAGCCAGACCCCTCCTGGGTCCCACGCTCCACAACGACGGAGCCAGGTCCGCCCGGGCCGGGGCTCCCCACAGACGGCCGTCCGCCCCGAAAGGCAGTCGGGGCGGACGGCTCGACCCCCCACCCTGCCAGATCCACCAGATCCACCAGATCCACCAGATCCACCTGATCCACCAGATCCACCTGATCCACCAGATCCACCTGATCCACCCGACGCAGAACCGACGCACAACCTCAGGAGATCCTCGATGCGCAGAATGCGCCTCACGGCAGCCATGGTCGCCGCCGCCGCGGTGTCCGGCACGCTGGCTCTCGCGAGCCCGGCGTCCGCCGACCCCACCCCCGCCGGGACGTTCCGCCAGCTCGTCGGCGTGGGTTCCGACACCACCCAGGACGTCCTCAACGCCCTCGCCGGTGACACCGTGAACGGCAAGAGCTACGCCGACACCGCCGTGAAGGCGGGCGACGCGGGCATCGCCTCGTACGACGCGTTCGTGCCCGGCGCCGCCACCTCCACCATCCAGACCCGCTCCGGCGGTCCGACCTTCCTGCGCCCCAACGGGTCCGGCCCGGGCCGCGCCGCCCTCAGCATGTCGCTGACGGGTGACAAGTTCCCGAACTCGACCGGTGTCGCCACCAAGGGACAGGTCGACTTCGCCCGCTCCTCCGGCGGCCCGAGCACCTCCGGCACCACCCTCACCTACGTCCCGTTCGCCCGGGACGCGGTGGGCGTCGCGGTCCGCGGCTCGGCCCTCGACACGCTGACGGTCGACCAGCTGCACGACATCTACGCCTCCGGCGACAGCCGCCTGAAGGTGCTGAACGGCCAGACCCTGCACGCGGTCCTCCCGCAGGCCGGCTCCGGCACCCGCAAGTTCTTCCTCGCGGCGATCGGCCTCACCGAGCTCACGGTCTCCCCGGAAATCCCGACCGTCCAGGAGAACCAGGCCAACGCCGCGCTCACCGAGGACGGCGCGCTCGTCCCGTTCTCCGTGGGCAGCTGGATCGCCCAGAACAACGGCATCGCCCCCGACTACAGCAAGACCGCGGTCGCCGCCGGCGCCCACCTGGCCAGCGTCCAGCTGCCCGGCGACACCGGCGCCACCAACCCGGTGACCACGGTGAACGGCAAGCTCACCCCGGTCAGCGGCTACTTCGACAACGCCACCTTCGGCCGCGACGTCTACAACGTCGTCCCGAGCCGCGCGATCGACCCCACCAGCATCTTCTTCGACAAGGCGCTGTACGACGTCTTCGTCACCAGCGGCACCCACGAGGCGGCCCTCGCCTCCGACACCGCCGAGAAGGTCATCGCCGACTTCGGCTTCCTGAACGAGTCGTACAACGGCTCGATCAACCCGGCCAAGCACGCCAAGCTCGGCGGCCTGGAGGAGTCGGGCGTCGACGTCAACACGCCCAACGCGCCCGCCCTGAAGGCCACCCCCGGTGACGCGAGCCTCAAGCTGAGCTGGACCGCCCCCACCCCCGCGCCCGCGCTCCCGGTCACCGACTACCGCGTCACGCTGACCGGTTCGGACGGCGCCGTCGTGGCCGTCAAGGACGTCCCGGCCACCACCACGTCGTACAGCTTCACCGGCCTGGCCATCGGCACCTACACCGCCTCGGTCTCCGCCGCCAACCTCAACGGCACGGGCTCCGCCGCCTCCTGGACCGGCGCCGTCAAGTACACCAGCTCCGTGAAGGCCACCGCCGCCACGACGGCGTACGGCAAGATCCCCAAGGTCGTCGTCGCCGTCACCGGCTCGCACGGCGTCGTCGCGAGCGGCAAGGTGACCGTCAAGGACGGCACCACCACGCTCGGCACGGGCACCCTGGACAGCTCCGGCAAGGTCACCATCGGCCTGTCCAACCACCTCAAGGTCGCCACGCACACCCTCTCGGTGTCCTACGGCGGCAGCACCAAGCTCAACGCGTCCTCGACGACCGCCAAGCTGACGATCACCAAGGCGACCGCGTCGGTCAGCAGCACCGCGCCCGCCTCGATCAGCCACACCGGCCACGCCAAGGTCGCCGTGAAGGTCACCGCGGCCGGCACCACGCCGACCGGCACGGTCCGCGTCTACGAGGGCTCGCACGTCCTCGCCACCGGCACCCTGAGCGGCGGCAAGGTGACCATCACCCTGCCCAAGCTGAGCCGTGGCAAGCACACCCTGCACGTGTTCTACGTGGGCTCCACGACGGTGAACTCGAAGAACGGCGCGAGCTTCATCATCAAGTCCACCTGACGCGACACCGGTTGGACCCTTTGATTCCCACCCCTGCCGGGGAGGCCGCGACCGCGGTCTCCCCGGCAGGCCCCCTCACCAAAGCCACCAAAGCCACCGAAGTCATCGAAGTCATCGAAGTCACCGAAGGAGACGCGTCGCCGTGACGGTCGCCGTACAGACCACGCTCGCCACGCCCGCGCCGCGGCTGCGCGTTCGGGGCGTCACCGCCGTGCGGCACCTCGCCCGGGGTGGCCTGCTCACCCTGGCAGCCCTGCTGCTCGGCCTCACCGCGCAACTGCTGCTCGTCAGCGGCATCCAGGAACGCGCCGCCCAGCACGCCGCGTACGACGCACTGCGTGCCCAACTCGCCCTCGGTACCGCCCCGGTGGCCCAGATCGACCAGCAGGGCAAACTGCTCGCGCCCGGCACCCCGGTCGCGCTCATCGACATCCCCGCCGTCCACGTCCACCAGGTCGTCCTGGAAGGCACCGACTCCGCCGTCCTCACCGACGGCCCCGGCCACCGCCGGGACACCCCGATGCCCGGGCAGGCCGGCACCAGTGTGCTGATGGGCCGCGCGGCCGCGTACGGCGGTCCCTTCGGCCGCCTCGACGAGCTCGCCATGGGCAACACGCTCACCGTGACCACCGGCCAGGGCAAGGCGGTGTACCAGGTTCTCGGCGTACGACGGGCCGGTGACCCGGCGCCCGCCGCCGTGGCCTCCGGCAAGGGCCGCCTGGTCCTGGTGACGGCCACCGGCCCGCGCTTCATGCCCGGCGGTGTGCTGCGTGTCGACGCCGACCTGATCTCCGCGCCCGCCCAGACCCCGGCCGCCGTCATCCGCTCGGGCACGCTCCCGGAGTCCGAACAGCCGCTGGCCCGCCCCTCCGGCGTGCCGTGGCCGCTGGTCATGTGGCTCCAGGCGCTGGTGGCCGTCGCCGTCGCCGCGGTGTGGACCTGGCACCGCTGGGGCCGGCACCAGACGTGGATCGTGTTCGCGCCGGTCGTCGCGGTGCTCGGCCTCCAGGTCGCCGTCCGCACCACCGAACTGCTGCCCAACCTGATGTGACCCCGCGGCCGAGGCCCGCTGTGGACCCCCTGACCGACCGACCCGACCCCGCCATGAGGTGCCCGACGTGACCGATGCGACCGCCGCGCTCAACAGCGCCGCGCCCGAGACCACCCCGACCCGAACCGAGACGGCCGTCGCCGACCCCGCCGTGGCCGACCCCGCTGTGGCCGACACCGCCGTGGCCGACACCGCCGTCCTGCCGCCCGTTCCGGCCGGTGCGCCCCCGCTGTCCGGTCCGCCCGCGGCCCCCGCGACGCTCGAAGCCCGTGCGGTCTCGGCCTGGTTCGGCAGCCACCAGGTGCTGGAACGGGTCTCCCTCACCATGCCCGCCGGACAGGTCACCGCCCTGATCGGCCCCTCCGGCTGCGGCAAGTCGACCTTCCTGCGCACGCTCAACCGGATGCACGAACTGATCCCCACGGCCGCGATGGGCGGCGAGGTGCTCTTCGAGGGCGAGGACATCTACGCCCCCCAGCGCCGGCTGACCGACGCCCGCCGCCGGATCGGCATGGTCTTCCAGAAGCCCAACCCGTTCCCCGCCATGTCGATCTACGACAACGTCGTCGCGGGCCTGCGTCTGACGGGCACGCGCGTGAGCCGCCACGAGAAGGACGAGCTGGTCGAGGAGAGCCTGACCCGGGCCGGCCTGTGGAAGGAGGTGCGGGACCGCCTCCGCCAGCCAGGCGGCGCGCTCTCCGGCGGCCAGCAGCAACGCCTGTGCATCGCCCGCGCCCTGGCCGTACGCCCCCGGGTGCTGCTGATGGACGAACCGTGCTCGGCGCTCGACCCCACGTCCACCCGCCGGGTCGAGGAGACCATCCACGAGCTCGCTGGCCAGGTGACCGTCGTGATCGTCACCCACAACATGCAGCAGGCGGCCCGCGTCTCCCAGCAGTGCGCGTTCTTCCTCGCCGAGCAGGGCACCCCCGGCGGCATCGTCGAGCACGGCCCCACCGACTACATCTTCAGCACGCCGAAGGATCAGCGCACGGCGGACTATGTGGCGGGCCGCTTCGGCTGACATCCTCGGCTCCATGCCGATCGGACGCCCCGTCATCAAACGCCGTACGCTCCTCACCGCGCTCGCGACGGCCCCCGTCCTGAGCACCGTCTCGGCCGCCGCGCCCGCCATGCCCGCGGCGGCAGCCGACGAACAGGCCTCGAACACCGCCCTCTACGCCAACCCCGTCTGGACCGAGGGCGTGGACTGGGGCCGCAGGTCCAGACGGCACCTGGTCGACGACCAGAGCGTGACCGGCCGCGCGCCCGTCATCCGGACCACGGTCATCGCCCCGCACGGCGGCGGCATAGAAGGGGGCACCTCGGAACTCTGCCTGGCGATAGCCGGTTACGCCCCGTCCGACCTCGCGCCCACCCCGGACGGGGGCCCGGTGCACGACTTCTGGATGTTCGAGGGCCTGATGAGAACCGGAAACACGGATCTGCACGTCACATCGACCCACTGCGACGACACGATCGCGCGCTCCCTGTGTGCCGGCAGCCTCAACGTGCTGTCCCTCCACGGGTGCAGCCCCGAGCAGGCCGGCCTGGAGGCCGGAGCCGCGGCGGTACTCGTCGGAGGCCTCAACGCCACCTTCCGGCAGTACCTCACGGAGGAGTTCACCGCGGCCGGCATCCGCGCGGTGACCGCGTCCGACGAGGAGGAGATCGCCGGCGTCTCCCCGGACAACATCTGCAACCGCACGCTGCTCGGCATGGGTGTCCAGCTGGAGATCACCACGGCCCTGCGCGCCTCGATGTTCGCCACCGGCAAGAATACGGTGGCCGACCGCGCGACCAACCTGCTGCCGTCCTTCTGGACCTTCGTGGCAGGGGCACGCAAGGCGATCGACCGCGTCGAGGCCGGCCAGACGGTGCTGTAAGCCCCGCCGGGCCGGGCGACCGCACCGGCGGTCGAGGACGGTGACGTATCGCTCCAACTGTGCGGCGGCCCCCTGTTCTCTCACCCCATGGCAGCTCCCGCCCCAAGCCTCTACGGCCGACGGTGGTGTTGATCTGCGGCATTACCCCAGCTCAGGCCCAACAACCCGGGTGGGGAAAGGCCAACGGGCAGCGGGCACGGAGAAGCCCCACCGATGCGTCACGGGGGGAGGACGCACAGGCGGGGCAGCCGACACGCTGAGTTGTGTCGCTCGCCGTCGCTCAGCGGGCCGGGGTCATTCGTCGCGCGTGACGCGGGCGTGGTCGGTCACGACACGGCGGAAGAGGTCATGACCTGTACGGCCGGTATGACGCAGGCACCAGTCCTGAGCCGTTCCCTGTTCTTCCTGGGGGCCGGACGTCTCGGCACAGCCGGACGCCACGCAGAAGGCCTCGAAGGTGACTCCGCCGTCTGGTACATGCCGGATCGTGTGGGTGACGTAGCGCAGCACGGCGCGGCTCATGCGGACGTCTCAAAGCGCCGTGCGGGGGCGTCGTCCTCGTCGTCCTCGTCGTCCTCGACGTCGATCACGTCCGGGTCATCCCGCATGGGTTCGGCCAGACGTGCGCCCCGGCTCTCCGCGATGCGGTGCACGTCGGTGAGAGCCTCGGTCAACTGGACGGTCAGCAAGTGGAGTTCGCCTGAAGTCCACTTGCGACCGTCAAGGACGTCTCTGGCTTCCTTGACGAGGTCGGCGGCCAGACTGAGTTGCATCCTCTCCATGTTGTCCGCGAGGCGCGAGAGGTAGCCGCCGGAACCGTCACTGGCGAGGTAACACGGCTTGCCCTCCGGACCCGCCCAGGGCAGGAGCCGCGCTACGTCGATGTGTCCCGTCATACCGACACCTCCGCCCCGTGAACCAGGCGCGCGATCGGCACATCCACGGACCGGACGGGGGACCGATGGCGCCCCAGAGCGGGGCGCAGAAGCCGCAACAGCGGCTCGGAGAAGCAGGCGATACCGTGGTTCATGTCGTCAACTCCGCGTAGTTGATGGCCACGCCCCCGGACCGTCCACCACGGTCGCGGGGGTCTTCGCGGCGGTTACCAATCCACACTTCCGGGTTGGGCAGGCCGTTCCTACTTCGTTCGGAGACCGTTAGGCACGGAGTGGGACCAACGTAACAAGCGTGCCTAACGTCCCTGGGGGTACCTGTGAACGAAGCTCTTCGCCGTGCCATGGCTCAAGCGCGAATGACGGACCGCCAGTTGGCAGAGAAGTGCGGCGTTGATATCAAGACGGTCGGGCGATGGGTCACCGAAGCGGGGCGGGTTCCTCGTGCCCGCCAGCGATGGGCCGTTTGCGAAGCACTCGGAGAGGACGAGGCGGTGTTATGGCCAGCGGCTGCAAAGAAGGCGATCAAGGTTGGTCCGGACCGTGAGGTCGTGTCCGTCTACCCCTACCGGTCCGGCTGTCCGGCCTCCCTGTGGCGGTCGCTGATCACCAAGGCTGAGCGAGAGCTGACCTTCGCGGGCTACACCAACTACTTCCTGTGGCTCGAACAGGCTCGGTTCGGTACCGCGCTGCGACGCAAAGCCGCCCAGGGGTGCCGAGTTCGCTTTCTGCTCGGTGACCCTGACAGCGACCTCACGCGGTCACGAGAACAAGACGAAGACGTTGCGCTCACCCTGTCCACCCGCATCCGCGTGACACTCGCTGAACTGGAGAAGATCAGAAGGCAGCCGGGCATTGACGCGAGGTTCAGTGATGGACACGCGTACCTGTCCGTGTTCCGCTTCGACGACGACATGATCCTTACGCCTTTGCTGACTCACAGCGTGGGGCACGATGCTCCCACGCTGCATCTGCGTCGCCACCAGAACGACGGCATGTTTGGTCGCTTCGCTTCCCACGTTGACGAACTGTGGAACCGCGGCACTCCGGTATGGGAAGGGGAAGTCAATGGGTAGGCGCGACTACGAGGACGATCCGAACGCTCCGGCCGCGAACAGCTTGGTCCCGGCTGCTTCCGCCGTCGTTGTCGACGAATCCGGGCGCATCCTGCTCCAACGCCGTCGCGACAACGACATGTGGGCGCTTCCCGGTGGTGCTATGCATATCGGCGAGTCGCTGCCGGAATGTGCCGTCCGGGAGACGCGTGAAGAGACCGGGTTTGATGTCGAGATCGTTGGCATTGTCGGCACCTACACAAACCCCCGCCATGTCTTCGCCTACGACGATGGCGAGGTGCGGCAAGAGTTCTCCGTTTGCTTCCTGGCGCGCCCCGTGGCCGGGCAACTGGCGGTGTCCGACGAATCCACCGATGTCCGCTGGTTCCAGCCCGGGGAGGTCGAAACGCTACCGATGGTCCCCAGCATCCGAAAGCGTGTGAACGACTGGCGCGACGGCAACATGCCCGCCGCCCGGTAGCTGAAGGGTAAGGCGGGTCATCGAAGTTGAGCGGTCCTACCTTGATGCGCGGGGAGCGCAGGCGCCCGAGTGGTGAGGCACGCGAATGTGACACTCGGCGCTGAAGTGTCACATCCGCGTGGGCGAGGGTACTGATCTTTGACCGGACGGTTGCTGACCGGGTCAAGTGCGGCATAACAGCTGTATGGGGGTTCGAAGTCGCAAGCCGGCAGACGTAGTTGATCTGGAGCGTCGGCGCCTCATGGCGGCCGATCTATTCGAACAGGGGATGCGGCCCTCGCAGGTCGCGCGGGTGCTGGGGGTGACCCGGCAGGCGGCCGATCAGTGGCGGCGCCGGTGGCGCGAGGGCGGCCGGGACGCGCTGCTGTCGCGGGGCATGGGCGGCCGTTCGTATCTGAGCGCCGAGCAGGTGGCGGAGCTGGACGGGCTGCTGAAGCAGGGTCCGACGGCGCACGGCTGGGACGACCAGCGCTGGACGTTGGCGAGGGTCGGCCGCCTGATCGAGGAGCGCTTCGGCGTGGTGTACGAGATCTCCGGCATCTGGCGGCTGCTGGACCGCCTCGGCTGGTCCTGGCAGGTCCCGGCGCGACGGGCCGTCGAGCGCGACGAGGAGGCGATCGCCGCTTGGTGCACGGAGACGTGGCCGGCGGTCTCCCATCCGCGCAGGCCAGGGACGCCGGAGGATGGATCTGCTTCGAGGACGAAGCCGGAGCATGGCTGAACGGACCGGTCCGCCGGACCTGGGGCAAGAAGGGGCACACCCCGGTGCTCCGACTGTCCGGGAAGCACAACGACAAGATCAGCATGGTCGCCTGGATCTGCTTCAGGCACGGTGAGGAACCGAGGCTGATCTACGCGGTCAAGCCCGCGGGCGGGTACACGAAGAAGGACTTCCCGCGCTTCCTGGCCCTGCTCCACCGCCGCCTGGACGGCCCGGTGACCATCGTGTGGGACAACTACTCCAGTCACATCAGCAAGCACGTGAAACAGTACGCGCAGCAGCACGACTGGCTCACCGTCGTCCAGCTGCCCTCGTACGCCCCGGAGTTGAACCCCGTCGAACTGCTCTGGGCCCACGCGAAGGAGCGGCTCGCGAACCGGGCCTTCCGTTCGATTACCGAGCTGCACGAGGCAGCCCGAGCGGCACTGCGCTACATCCAGAGACACCCCGACCTCCTCACCGCATTCCTCGCCGGAACCGGCCTCGAACTCACCCCACCAGCGTCAAGCCCGTAGTCAAAGATCAGTAGTACGGGCGGGCGCCGGCAGATGACCGCACCGGTCTGCGCGGGCCCAAGGCGGTCGCTGTGAGTCACCTCGTCGAGGTGGGCGGAGGTCCGGGCCGGGTCGGTGTCACCGTCCGGCGCTACCGTGGAGGCAGCGATACGCCCTGTAATCAGCGGAGGACCGCGGTGACCAGCAGGATCGAACGGCCGATGGCCATAGAGCCGACACCGACGGCCGGAGCGTTCGAGGACCTGCTCCGCATCGTCGAGGAGCTGGACACACCTGACGGCTACAGGGCCGAGCTCGTCCGGGGGAAGATCGTCGTGTCACCGTGGTCGAAGCTGCGCTACAAGAGGGCGATGAAGTCGCTGCGCCGACAGCTGGAGCCCCACGCGCCCAAAGGGCACGACGTCGACGTGGCGCCGTTCCTCTTCGTCTTCCCCGGCGCGGAGCGGGGCTTCGGCCCCGACCTGCACGTCGCCGACGAAGCGGCCTTCGACGCCGAAGGCCGTCACGCCGACGGCGAGGCTCTCTCCCTGGTCGCCGAGCTGACCTCCACGTCGACCAAGGACGTCGACTGGCCCGACAAGCTGGACACGTACGGGCGCATGGTCCCCGTCTACCTCGTCCTGGACATGCAGGCCGAGGACATCACCGCCTTCTGGGACCCGTCCGCGAAGGGATACCGCTCCCGTACCTCGGTCCCGTTCGGACAGCCGCTCCACGTGCCGGCCCCCTTCGACTTCGATCTGGACACCTCAGGGTTCGTCGCGCCCGCGAAGGAAGGGGAAGAGGGGGAGACGGACGAGGCCCGTTGAGTAGCGTCTCCCATCAGCCGAGCCTCGCGGCCGGGGTGGGCCGCCGTGGGTGCCTGGTGACCGGTAGTGACGGCGAGCACTTCGTGCTTCTGGTCCAGATGGGCGAGGATCGGGCCGGTGGGCCCTCGCTCCCCGCGTGACGGTCTTGAGCGGCGGTTGGCCGGCGGTGGTGTGTGGGGAGCCGTACACCCGATCTCGACGCGATCTGTGGGACCGTGGAGGACGGGAACGGGTTCGGCGACCCCGAGCGTTCCCCGATGGGCTCCGCCGGCATCAAGATCCACCCGCGAGGATCTGACGGCGCGGATTCAACCGCGAAGATCCACCCGCCCGGAAAGACAGGCGAGTGTACCCATCCCTCCCGATACCTATGCGGCGCGTGGCCAGGTTTCTTCCCCTAACGGGCTGAACTTTTGTTGATCGTGGGTCAGTTGGCCACCCCGTCGCCCTACCCTTCAAAGGGTGAACCAATTGATGTCCAGAGAGTCCGAGGCCGATTTCCCCGGGGAAGTGCCCCTCCCCGGCACGCTGCCCGACGCACTGCGTGCCGAGCTGATCGCGTTCCGCCGCGACATGCACATGCACCCGGAGCTCGGCAACCAGGAGTTCCGCACCACCGCGGCGCTCAAGGCGCGTCTTGAGCAGGCGGGCCTCAAGCCCCGCGTGCTCGACATCGGGACCGGCCTCATCTGTGACATCGGGCTCGACGGCGCCGAACGGGACGGTGTGGTCGACGGCGGATACGGCATGCTCGCCCTGCGTGCCGACATCGACGCGCTGCCCATCCCGGACACGAAGAGCGACTGTGCGTACCGCTCGACCGTCCCCGACCGCGCGCACGCCTGCGGCCACGACGTGCACACGACCGTCGTCCTCGGCGCCGGACTCGTTCTCGCCGAGCTGCATCGCCAAGGACTCCTGCCGCGTCCCGTACGGCTGATCTTCCAGCCCGCCGAGGAGGTGCTGCCCGGCGGTGCCCCCGACGCCATCGAGTCCGGAGCGCTGGACGGCGTGGGGCGGATCGTCGGCGTGCACTGCGACCCGAAGGTCGACGCCGGGCGGATCGGACTGCGGCACGGCCCCATCACCTCCGCCTGCGACCGGCTGGAAGTCTCACTCGACGGCGCCGGCGGCCACACCGCGCGCCCCCACCTCACCACCGACCTCGTCACCGCCGCCGCGCGCGTCGTCACCGACGTACCGGCCCTCGTCTCCCGGCGCGTGGACGCCCGCAGCGGGCTCGCGGTGACCTGGGGCCGGATCGAGTCCGGGCACGCCTGCAACGTCATCCCCCAGCACGCCGAGCTCTCCGGGACCGTACGGTGCCTCGATCTCGACGCCTGGCGGCAGGCGCCCGACCTGGTGCACGCGGCCATCGACGAGATCGCGAACCTGTACCGCGCCAAGTCCGAGATCAACTACATCCGCGGTGTCCCGCCGGTCGTCAACGAAGCGGCGGTCACGGAACTCCTGCGCGACGCCATGACCGCCCGGCGCGGCCCGCACTCCATCGAGGACACCGAGCAGAGTCTCGGCGGCGAGGACTTCTCCTGGTACCTGGAGCGCGTGCCCGGCGCCATGGCCCGCCTCGGGGTCCGTACGCCGGGCGAGCGCAGCACCCGTGACCTGCACCGCGGCGACTTCGACGCGGACGAGTCGGCGATCGCGGTCGGGGTCGAGCTCTTCACGGCGGCGGCCCTGCTGGACGCCGCCGTCCGCTAGGCCCGTTGCCGTTGCCGTTGCCGTTGCCGTTGCCGTTGCCGCACGAAGTGTGCCCGCAGGTGGCGGATAAGTGACGTAGGGGTGCCTTGATCGACGGTATGGGCGGTACGGTCATCGGCCCGAGCGATGTCCCGATCGGTACCCCTTCGTCCGCTTGCGTCACCCGGTCGTAACGGGTGGCGCGCAAACGTAACCCCGTGGCGGCACGGTTCGATAACGGCCAGGAGAAACCCCGTTCCCCTCCCCTTCTACGCGCGTTACTGTGCGCCGGAGTCGCTGCGTCGGCGGCGTGTTGGGGAAGCGGACCGGCGACGGCCGTGGGGATGAAGGGTGCTTGCTGTGCGTCTGATGTCTCGGAGGACCAGGTTCTCCCAAGCGGCGGTGGCCGTCTCGGTCATCGCCCTCGCGGCCGTGGGTTGCGGTAAGTCCAGCACCGACTCGTCGAGCGGCGGCTCGGACAAGAGCTCGTCGGGCTACACCGGCAAGGGCATCGGTCTCGCGTACGACATCGGCGGCAAGGGCGACCAGTCCTTCAACGACGCCGCGTTCGCCGGGTTCCAGAAGGCCGAGACCGATTTCAAGATCAGCGGCCGGGACCTCGAGCCGACCGACGGTGAGTCGGACGCCGACAAGGTGCAGCGCCTGGAGCAGCTCGCCAAGACCGGCTACAACCCGGTGATCGGCGTCGGCTTCGCCTACGCGCCGGCCATCAAGGAGGTCGCCGCGAAGTACCCGAAGATCACCTTCGGCATCATCGACGACGAGCAGGACAAGGCGGCCAACGTCGCCGACATGGTCTTCTCCGAGGAGCAGTCCTCCTACCTGGCGGGCGTGGCCGCGGCCAAGGCGACCAAGAAGAACCACATCGGCTTCATCGGCGGCGTGGACATCCCGCTCATCCACAAGTTCGAGGCGGGCTTCGACCAGGGCGCCAAGTCGGTCAACCCGAGCGTCAAGATCGAGTCGCAGTACCTGACGCAGACCCCCGCCGAGGGTGGCTTCTCCAGCCCCGACAAGGGCAAGGACGCGGCGGCCGGCCAGATCGACAAGGGCGTCGACGTGGTCTACCACGCCGCGGGCCTGTCCGGGCAGGGCGTGATCTCCGAGGCCGCCTCCAAGAAGGTGTGGGCCATCGGCGTCGACTCCGACCAGTACTCGCAGTCGGCCCTCGCCAAGTACAAGGACTACATCCTCGGCTCGGCGCTGAAGAACGTCGGCGGCGCGGTCTACAACCTGGTGAAGTCGGTCGTGGACGGCAAGCCCCTCTCGGGCGTCGTGCGCGGTGACCTGAAGTCCGGCGGCGTCGGCTTCGCGGACACCAACCCGAAGTACAAGGCCATGACGGACGTCGTCGCGGCCGTGGACAAGGCCAAGCAGGACATCGTCGGCGGCAAGGTCACCGTCAACACGAAGTAACTCCGTCGGTCAGGCGGAATCAACCACGCCCCCGCCCCCGGATGCGCCCCTACGGGCACGCCGGGGGCGGGGGCGCTTTGGCGACACCTGCGCGGGCGCGCCCCGGCCAGTGCTGTGACCGGGAAGGTTCGCCGGGTTTCCAGCCGGTGCCTGGAGGACGTGAATCCCCGCACTCGCGCTACGGTTCCTGCCATGCTCCGATCAACCGAAGCCGAGCCCTCGTGTGTCACCGCGGACGACCTGGACCAAGCGGTCCAACTCGCCGTCACCACCCTCCGAGAGGCGCCCCCGGAGGCCTGGGACGGCAAGGCCGGATCGCTGGAGTGGGACTGCTGGGAGACCGTCGAGCACCTCAGCGACGACCTCTTCGCCTATGCCGCCCAACTGGGCCCCAAGGCGCCGCCTTTGGAGGGCGAGGTGCCCTTCGTGTGGGAGAGCCGAAGGCTCGGCGGTCCCGCGAACGCCGTTCACGCGAACCGTGCGGCGGGGCCCGCCGGGCTGTTGCAGGTGCTGGAGGCGAGCGGCGCGCTGCTGGTCGCCATGGTGCGTACGACGCCGTCGCGGGTCCGCGCCTACCACGGCTTCGGGGTGTCGGACCCCGAGGGCTTCGCCGCGATGGGGATCGTGGAGACCCTGGTGCACACGCACGATCTGGCCGAGGGGCTCGGGCTCGCCTGGACCCCGCCCGCCGAACTGTGCTCACGGGTGCTCGCCCGGCTGTTTCCGGACGCTCCGTCGACCACGGACCCCTGGACCACCATGCTGTGGGCCACCGGACGCGCCGAACTGCCGGGACGCCCCCGTCTCACCACCTGGCGCTGGCACGGCACACCCCGGTCATAGGTTTCGGGTACCTCCGCCGGGCCTCAGGCATGTGCCCGACCCCCTCCCTCCCTTGCCTCCCGCAAGCGCCCCGCAGCGTTCCGTAACCTGCGCGCCATCTGCGGCCACAGCTCGGTAACGGACCGGACAGAAGGGGTTTTCCGTCTCGTCTACGCGCGTTACGCTGCGGCGGAACCAGCGCCTGGTTTGGGCGCTTGCACAAAGGAGTCACGTTCCATGCGCCGGGTGTCCCGAATCACAGTTGCGGGCGTTGCGACCGCTACCCTCGCCGTTGCTCTCTCCGCCTGTGGCGGAACGTCCAGCGACGCCACCAGCTCCAGCTCCAGCGGCGGCAAGACCAAGGGTCTCGCCCTCGCCTACGACGTCGGCGGCAAGGGCGACCAGTCCTTCAATGATGCCGCCACCGTGGGCATGACGAAGGCCGACAAGGAGTTCGGCTACACCTCGCAGGCCGTCGAGCCGACCGACGGTGAGTCGGACGCCGACAAGGTGCAGCGCCTTGAGCAGCTCGCCAAGCAGGGCTTCAACCCGGTGATCGGCGTCGGCTTCGCCTACGCGCCGGCCGTCAAGGAGGTCGCGGCGAAGTACCCGAAGATCTCCTTCGGCATCATCGACGACGAGCAGGACAAGGCGGCCAACATCGCCGACCTGGTCTTCCACGAGGAGCAGGCCTCCTACCTCGCCGGTGTCGCCGCCGCCAAGACCACCAAGTCGAACACCGTCGGCTTCATCGGTGGCGTGGACGTCCCGCTGATCCACAAGTTCGAGGCGGGCTTCAAGCAGGGCGTCACCGACACCAAGAAGGGCGTCAAGGTCAAGTCGCAGTACCTGACCGAGACCGCCGCCGAGGGTGGCTTCTCCAGCCCGGACAAGGGTGCGAGCGCCGCGCAGGGCCAGATCGACGCCGGCGCCGACGTCGTCTACGCCGCCGCCGGTCTGTCCGGCCAGGGTGTCATCCAGACCGCGTCCAAGGACAAGGTCTGGGCCATCGGCGTGGACTCCGACCAGTACAAGCAGGACGCGCTGGCGAAGTACAAGGACGCCATCCTGACCTCGGCCATGAAGGACGTCGCCGGGGCTGTGTACAACCTGGCGAAGTCGGTCCACGACGGCAAGCCCGAGACCGGCGTCGTCCGCGCGAGCCTCGCCACCGGTGGTGTCAGCCTCGCCGACTCGAACCCGGTGTTCAAGAACAACGCCGACCTGCAGGCCGCGCTGACGAAGGCCGAGGCGGGCATCAAGGACGGCTCGATCACGGTCAAGACCTCCTGAACGCGCCCATGATCCTGGCCTAGGTCACGACGTCATCACCAGGCGTCGAAACCATGGCCATGGCACCGCTGTAATGGCAGCGTTACGGCCACGGAACGGGGTGTGGGGAGGATGACCTTCTCGCGCCCCGTTCGCGCGGCACAATGCTCGGATCGGACCGGACCGCATCAGATCGAGATCGAAAAGTAGATCGATTTGAGCCCGGTTGGCCCGAGCACTATTTAAAGCAGGGGCGCTACGCGCGTAGATAGGCCCCTTTTCCAAGGAGAGTGCGCCATCGACGCGTCCAGCAGCCCTCCGCTCACCGCGCAGTCGACCGCGGTCGAGCTGGCGGGGATCACCAAGCGTTTCCCGGGTGTGGTGGCCAACCACGACATCCACCTGGCGGTCCGCAAGGGCACGGTCCACGCCCTCGTCGGCGAGAACGGTGCCGGCAAGTCGACGCTGATGAAGATCCTCTACGGCATGCAGAAGCCGGACGAGGGCACGATCACCGTCGACGGCGAGCAGGTCACCTTCCACAGCCCGGCCGACGCCATCGCGCGCGGTATCGGCATGGTCCACCAGCACTTCATGCTCGCCGACAACCTCACCGTCCTGGAGAACGTCGTCCTGGGCAGCGAGAAGCTGTACGGCATCGGTGGCGGCGCCCGTAAGAAGATCAAGGAGATCTCGGAACGGTACGGGCTGAACGTCCGGCCGGACGTCCTGGTCGAGGACCTCGGTGTCGCCGAGCGTCAGCGCGTGGAGATCCTCAAGGTCCTCTTCCGCGGCGCCCGCACCCTGATCCTGGACGAGCCCACCGCCGTACTGGTGCCGCAGGAGGTCGACGCACTCTTCGACAACCTGCGCGAGCTCAAGTCCGAGGGCCTCTCCGTCATCTTCATCTCGCACAAGCTGGGCGAGGTCCTGTCGGTCGCCGACGAGATCACGGTCATCCGGCGCGGTACGACGGTCGGCACGGCCGTCCCCGCCGAGACGACCTCGCGCCAGCTCGCGGAGATGATGGTCGGCAGCGAGCTGCCCACCCCGGAGACCGCCGAGTCCACCGTCACGGACAAGCCGGTCATCGAGGTCAAGGGCCTCACGGTCCTCGCCACCGGCGGCGCCTCCCTCGGTGAGCTCGCCGAGCCGTCGGCCGACGGTCTGCTCACGGAGGGCACGACCGAGACCGCCGCCGTGGTGCGGCGCGCCCTCGACGACGTCACCTTCACCATCCACGCCGGCGAGGTGATGGGCATCGCCGGTGTCGAGGGCAACGGCCAGACCGAGCTCATCGACGCGCTGATCGGTCTCAAGAACGCGGACTCGGGTGCCATCAGCTTCCTCGGCGACGAGATCACCGGGTGGGCCACCCGCAAGCGCCGTGAGAAGGGCATCGGGTACATCCCCGAGGACCGCCACCGCCACGGCCTGCTGCTGGAGTCCCCGCTCTGGGAGAACCGCATCCTCGGCCATGTCACCGAGGCCCCCAACGCGAAGGGCTTCTGGCTCGACATCAAGGGCGCCCAGGAGGACACCAGGCGGATCGTCAAGGAGTACGACGTCCGCACCCCCGGCATCGACGTCACCGCCGCCTCGCTCTCCGGCGGCAACCAGCAGAAGCTGATCGTCGGCCGCGAGATGAGCCACAGGCCGCGCTTCCTGATCGCCGCCCACCCCACCCGCGGTGTGGACGTCGGCGCGCAGGCCGCGATCTGGGACCAGATCCGTGAGGCCCGCCGTGAGGGCCTGGCCGTGCTGCTGATCTCGGCCGACCTGGACGAGCTGATCGGCCTGTCGGACACCCTCCGGGTGATCTACAACGGCAGGCTCGTGGCGGACGCCGACCCGGCGACCATCACCCCGGAGGAACTCGGCTCGGCCATGACCGGCGCCGCCTCCGGACACCTGGAGCACGTAGCGGAAAGCGCCGCCCCGGAGGACGAGGCCTGATGAAGAAGTTCGACAAGGAGCGCGTGCTCCTCGCGGTGGCCGGCCCGGTCATCGCGCTCGTCGCGGCGGTCGCCCTGACGTCGATCGTGCTGCTCGCCTCGGGCAAGAACCCGTTCGAGCCGTACTCCCTGATGCTGCAGCAGGCCACCTACTCCGACATCCAGGTCCTGATCATCAACCAGGCGTCGATGTACTACATCGCCGCGCTGGCGGTGGCCATCGGCTTCCGGATGAACCTGTTCAACATCGGCGTCGACGGCCAGTACCGCCTGGCCGCGATGATGACCGCGGTGGTCGGCGCGCACCTCGCGTTCCCGGCCTTCCTGCAGATCCCGGTGCTGATGCTGGTCGCCATGCTCACCGGCGCCATGTGGGCCGGTATCGCGGGCGTCCTGAAGGTCACCCGAGGGGTGAGCGAGGTCGTCGCGACGATCATGCTCAACGCGATCGCCACCAGCGTCATCGGCTACCTCACACTCTCCGACAAGTTCGGTGTGCAGCTCGGCAACAACATGACGACCGGCGTCATGAAGAAGTCCGGCTGGTTCCCCGGCATCAACCTCGGCGCGGACGTCGGCGAGATCTACGGCCTCGTCTTCCTCGCGATCCTCATGGGCGTCCTGTACTGGCTCGTCCTCAACCGCACCCGCTTCGGCTTCGACCTGCGCGCCACCGGCGCCTCCGAGACCGCTGCCGCGGCCTCCGGTGTCGACGCCAAGAAGATGGTGCTCACCGCGATGCTGATCTCCGGCGCGGTCGCGGGTCTCTCCGGTCTGCCGCTGCTGCTCGGCGACGCCCACACCTACAGCCTGACCTTCCCGACCGGACTGGGCTTCACCGCCATCACCATCGCCCTGCTCGGCCGCAACAGCCCCGTAGGCATCGCCTTCGCCGCCCTGCTGATCGCCTTCCTCGACAAGGCGTCCCCGGCGCTCGACTACGCGACCCCGGTGGCGTACGAGAAGGAGATCGCCACGATCATGCAGGGCCTGATCGTCTTCGCGGTCGTCATCTCGTACGAGGCCGTACGCGTCTGGGGCCTGCGCCGCCAGCAGAAGCGGGTCGGTGAGGAACTGGCCGCGGCCGCCGCCAACAACAACTCCCCGAAGGAGGTGGCTGCCCGATGAGCACCGCGACCGTCGCCAAGCCGCAGGCGCAGCAGCCCGGCAAGGGCAGCCGCCGATTCTCGCTCCCCGTACTCCTGCTGATCATCGCGGGCGTACTGATCCTGACCTCGGTCGTCCGCCTGATCACCGGCGCGGACGGCATCACCTCGACCGGACAGATGTCCACGGCGCTGCGCCTCGCGGTGCCGATCGGACTCGCGGGCCTCGGCGGTCTGTGGGCCGAGCGCGCGGGCGTCGTCAACATCGGCCTCGAGGGCATGATGATCCTCGGCACCTGGTTCGGCGCCTGGGCCGGTTACCAGTGGGGCCCGTGGACCGGTGTCGCCTTCGGCATCATCGGCGGCTGCCTCGGCGGCATCCTGCACGCCATCGCCACGGTGACCTTCAACGTCAACCACATCGTCTCCGGTGTCGCCGTCAACATCCTGGCGCTCGGCACCACCCGCTATCTGTCGAAGTTCACCTTCGAGGGCGCCCCTCAGGGCTCCTCCAAGCAGTCGCCGCCGGTCGACTCGCTCGGCACGTTCTCCGTCCCAGGGCTCTCCAGCGGGTTGGACACGCTCAACCACAAGGGCTGGTTCCTGATCTCGGACATCGCCGGTCTGATCGCCGGTCTGATCACCGACCTGTCGCCGCTCACCGTCGTCGCGGTGGCCCTCGTACCGATCACATGGTGGGTGCTGTGGCGCACGGCCTTCGGCCTGCGGCTGCGCTCCTGCGGTGAGAACCCGGTGGCCGCCGAGTCCCTCGGCGTCAACGTCTACAAGTACAAGTACATCGCCGTGATCATCTCGGGCGGCTTCGCAGGCCTCGGCGGCGCGTTCCTGTCCATCGTGGCGTCCAACGTGTACCTGGACGGCCAGACGGCCGGCCGCGGTTACATCGGTCTCGCCGCGATGATCTTCGGCAACTGGATGCCGGGCGGCCTGGCCCTCGGCGCGGGCCTGTTCGGCTACACCGACAGCCTCAACCTGCGCGGCGGCGGTACGAACGTCCACGCGCTGATCCTGCTGCTGGCGATCCTGCTGGTCTTCGGCGCGGCGTACCTGGTGTGGAAGAGGAAGTACGTCCCCGCCGTCATCACCGCCGCGGTCTCGGCGCTGATGTTCGTCTGGTACGTCACCACCAACGAGGTGCCCACGCAGGTCGTGACCGCGACGCCGTACATCGTGACGCTGCTCGTGCTCTCGCTGTCCGCCCAGCATCTGCGGATGCCGAAGGCGGACGGCCTGCCGTACCGCAGAGGACAGGGCAAGTGACGTCCGCCGACGCCGGGTCCCCGGCCGTCGACTGGGAGGCCCTGCGGGAGCTCGCGCGGGACGCCATGTCCCGTGCGTACGCCCCGTACTCGGGCTACCCGGTCGGCGTGGCGGCCCTCGTCGACGACGGCCGGACGGTCACCGGCTGCAACGTCGAGAACGCCTCGTACGGGCTCGGACTGTGCGCCGAGTGCGGTCTGGTCTCCCAGCTGCGGAACACCGGGGGCGGCCGGCTGACGCACTTCACCTGCGTCGACGGCCGCGGCGAGATCCTGGTGCCCTGCGGGCGCTGCCGCCAGCTGCTGTACGAGTTCGGCGGACCCGATCTGCTCCTGGAGACCCCGGCCGGAATCCTGCCGCTCTCCGAGATGCTGCCGCAGGCCTTCGGGCCGGAGAATCTCACCAAGTAACGCCTGCGCGGCCCCTCCCGACGACCGGACGATGGACGACCGATCGGGAGGGGCCGCGGATTTTCGGAAGTCTTCGGAAGGAAAGCCATGGCCATGGACGCCGTCTCCGTCATCCGCACCAAGCGGGACCGCGGTGAGCTCAGCGACACGCAGATCGACTGGGTCATCGACGCGTACACCCGCGGCGAGGTCGCCGACTACCAGATGGCCGCCCTCAACATGGCGATCCTGCTCAACGGCATGAACCGCCGCGAGATCGCCCGCTGGACCGCCGCGATGATCGCCTCCGGCGAGCGCATGGAGTTCTCCTCCCTCTCCCGCCCGACCGCCGACAAGCACTCCACGGGCGGCGTCGGCGACAAGATCACCCTCCCGCTGGCGCCGCTGGTCGCCGCCTGCGGCGCGGCGGTCCCGCAGCTGTCCGGACGCGGCCTCGGCCACACCGGCGGCACGCTCGACAAGCTGGAGTCCATCCCCGGCTGGCGCGCGCTCCTGTCGAACGAGGAGATGCTCCACGTCCTCGACACCACCGGTGCGGTGATCTGCGCGGCGGGCGACGGCCTGGCCCCCGCCGACAAGAAGCTGTACGCGCTGCGCGACGTGACCGGCACGGTCGAGGCGATCCCGCTGATCGCGTCCTCCATCATGTCGAAGAAGATTGCGGAGGGCACCGGCTCGCTGGTCCTGGACGTGAAGGTCGGCACCGGCGCCTTCATGAAGACCATCGAGGACGCCCGCGAACTCGCCTCCACGATGGTCGGGCTGGGCACCGACCACGGCGTGAAGACGGTCGCGCTCCTCACGGACATGTCGACCCCGCTGGGCCTGACGGCCGGCAACGCGCTCGAAGTGCGGGAGTCCGTCGAGGTGCTGGCGGGCGGCGGCCCCTCGGACGTCGTCGACCTCACCCTCGCCCTGGCGCGCGAGATGCTGGACGCGGCGGGCATCAAGGACGCCGACCCGGCGAAGGCCCTCGCCGACGGTTCGGCGATGGACGTCTGGCGCCGCATGATCGCCGCGCAGGGCGGTGACCCGGACGCCGCCCTGCCCACCTCCCGCGAGCAGCACGTGGTGACGGCCCCGTCCTCCGGCGTCCTGACCCGCCTGGACGCCTACGACATCGGCATCGCGGCCTGGCGCCTGGGCGCGGGCCGCGCCCGCAAGGAGGACCCGGTGCAGGCCGCCGCGGGCGTCGAACTGCACGCCAAGCCCGGCGACACCGTCACCGCGGGCCAGCCCCTGCTGACCCTCCACACCGACACCCCCGAGCGCTTCGAATACGCGCTGGAGTCGGTCGAGGGTTCGTACGACATCGCGGCGGCGGGCACGGACTTCAAGGCCACTCCGGTCGTGCTGGAACGTATCGCCTGATGCGGTGAGGCAGTTGAGAGGGGCCGGCCCCAAGAGACGCTGTTGGCGCCTCCGCTGCGGACGGGTAGTCGGCCGCGGGAATGTGACACTCGCCGCGCAAGTGTCACATTCCCCGGGCCACACCCCCATGGCCCCCGGGGCACCGGCCCGACCGCCGACCACGCCGACCGGGATTCACCAACAGCGTCCCAAGACGCCGGCCGCTCTCTCCCGCACCCCGTCATCCGAGGAGGGCCGCGATCACCACCAGCACCGGCACCGACAGGATCGTCGACAGCAGGATCGACTCCCGGGCCAGCGTCTCGCCGACCCGGTAGCGGGAGGCGTACGTGAAGAGGTTCTGGGCGGCGGGCAGCGCCGAGGTGACCACGACGTCGAGCAGGGGCGCGCCGCGCAGCCCGAACAGGCCGACGGCCAGGGCCCAGGCGGCCAGCGGCTGGCCCACCGACTTCAGGGCGACGGACAGCAGCACCGGTTGCCGGTCCGCGCCCCGGCCGGGCAGCGTGCTGCCGCACAGCGAGATGCCGAACGCCAGCAGCACGGCGGGCACCGACATGTTGCCGATCAGGGTGAGCGGGTCCATGACCGGCCCCGGCAGCGTCAGACCGGTCGCCGACACCGCGACCCCGCTCAGCGAGCCGACCGCGATGGGGTTGCGCAGCGGGGTGATCAGCCGCCGCCACAGCGGACCCTTCGCGCCCTGCCCCGACAGGTCGAGGACGGTGAGCGCGATGGGCGTGACCATGATCTGCTGAAACAGCAGCACGGGCGCGACGAGCGAGGCGTCACCGAGCACGTACACCGCGATCGGGATACCGAGGTTGCCCGAGTTGACGTAACTGGAGCAGAGCGCGCCGATCGTCGTCCGGCCCACGCCCCAGCCGCGTACGGCCCCGACCGCGACGAAGACGCCGGCCGCCGCGGCCGTGCTCATCGCCGTCACCAGGAGCCGGCTGGAGAAGATCACCGACAGGTCGGCCCGGGCGAGCGTCGTGAACAGCAGCGCTGGGGAGGCCACGTGGAAGGCGAGCTTCGTCAGCACCTCCCGCCCGTTGTCCCCGAGATAGCCGCGGCGCCCGATGACGTAACCGACCACGATGACGACGGCGATGACCGCGAAACCTGTCAACACCCCCTGCACGGCACCTCCTTGGAGGAAAGGAGGCAGCCGGTCATGTCATCGGGCACAGGTTCATGGGGCATACACCCAACCCTCTGGGGAAGGCCGGGCGCAGGTCAACGTGATCCTGGACGCGAGCGCGCGGGACCGGCCTGGTGATCCCCCGATGAGCTTCGTGATCCCCCCGATGAGTTCCGCGCCCCCGGCCGGTCTACTGACCGTGGACGCCACGACACCCGCCGTACTCGTGCTGCCCGGCCCCGTCACCCGCGACGAGGTGCCGGGGCTCTGCGACGCCGTGCGCGCACAGCTGGCCGCGACCGGGGCAGGGGTCGTCGTCTGCGATGTCGCGGGGCTCGGCGCGCCCGGCCTGGCCACCGTCGACGCACTGGCCAGGATGCAGCTCGCCGCCCGCCAGGCCGGGGGCCGTATCCACCTGCGCGCCCCGGCCCCACCCCTCCTCCTGCTCCTCGATCTAGTCGGCCTCCGCTTCGAGCTGGAGGGGAAGACCGAAGAGCGGGAACCAGCGCTTGGCGTCGAGGAAGCAGTGGAACCCGGCGATCCGGCCGTCTGATATCTCCAGGGCCTGGATCGCCCAGGCGCTGAAGCCGCCCTCCCCGGGATCGGGCTTGTAGTGCGCGAACCCGGGCAGACCGTTCACGGCGACCGGCAGCAGGCGCGAGCCCGCGCAGGAGGCACCGAGGGTCGTCATGAAGCCGGTGATGTCGCCCGTGCCGCGCAGCCACAGGTCGAACGGCGGCATCGTCATGATCGCGTCCTCGTGGAGCAGCGCGGTCAGCGCCGTCATGTCGTACCCCTCGAACGCGGCGACATAGCGCTCGAGCAGCTTCCGCTGCTCCTCGTCGAGCGGGTCGGAGACGGCGGCCTCGGTGGTGTCGCTCTCCGCGAGGGTCGCGCGGGCCCGCTGCAGCGCGCTGTTGACCGAGGCGACCGTGGTGCCGAGCAGCTCGGCGACCTCGCTCGCCTTCCACGCGAGGACCTCGCGCAGAATGAGCACGGCCCGCTGCTTGGCCGGCAGCTGCTGCAGGGCGGCCATGAACGCGAGCCGCACCGACTCCTTGGCGACCGCCGCCTCGGCCGGGTCACTGACGGTCGGCAGCACGCGCCCGTCGGGCATCGGCTCCAGCCAGGTGCTGTCCGGGCGCGGGGTGAGTGCCGCCTGAGCCAGCGGCGAGGGGCCGGTCAGATCCATCGGACGAGCCCTCCGGTTGTCCGCGTTCAGCATGTCGAGGCACACATTGGTGGCGATCCGGTACAGCCAGGACCGCATCGACGAGCGGCCCTCGAACTTGTCGTAGCTCCGCCAGGCGCGGACCATCGTGTCCTGCACCGCGTCCTCCGCCTCGAAGGACGAGCCGAGCATCCGATAGCAGTACCCGGTGAGCTCGACCCGGTGCTTCTCCAGCCGGACGTCCAGATCTGTCGTTGTCGCCGTACCGTCGCGCATAGCCAACCCGCCCCTGTGGCCGTTCCTGTCGCACCGTCGCCTCTCTGCGCCGGCACTTCGGAAGCTACCGCAGCCCACTGACAATGGCCCCTGGGGCGGGAAGAAGCGCAGCTCAGACCAGTTGCTTCACGGACATGAGCAGATGCCGGTACCCACCGCCCACTTCCGCCCCCGACCCGGCCTCGGGCCCGCGCCCGGTCCCGCTGAGCAGCGCCCGCTGCCCCGGCCCCAGCAGCTCCAGCCGCACCCGTGCCTCCTCGAAGGAGTTCAGGGCGTCCAGCAGATACGCCGGGTTGAAGGCGACCGTCATCTCGTCCGCACCGGTCAGCGTGGCGGGCAGCAGCTGGGAGGCCACGTCGTCGGCGTACCCGGCGCGCAGCAGCACGGACCCCTCGGCTCCCTCGCCACCGGTGAAGTCCAGCCGTACGGGACTGTTCGCCTCGGCGACGACGGCGACCCGCCGCACGGCCTCCGCCAGCGCCCCGCACTCCACCTCCGCTACCGCGGCGTCGGCCACGGAGAACAGCGAGCCGTGCCGCGGCAGCCGCCCCTCCATCAGCCGTACCGCCGTCCGCATCGCCCCGCCCGCGAAGCCGATCATGCCGCCGCCCGCGGGGTCGAGTCCGATGCGCACCTCGCCGGAGCGGGCCAACGAACGGGCGATCTCGTGCAGTCGCCGCGCGGGCAGCAGCGCCTCCACGACCCCGTCGAGGGCCGCCTCGGGCTTCCAGGCCAGGGTGCGCACCGCGTACCGGTAGCGGTCCGACGCGGAGAGCGTCATCTCCTGACCGGACAGCCGCAGTTGTACGCCGGTGAGCACCGGCAGCGTGTCGTCGCGCCCGGCGGCCACGGCGACCTGGGACACCGCGGTCGCGAACGCGGCGGCGTCCACGGTGCCGCGCGGCTCGGGCGGCACCGGCAGCGCGGGGTACTCGTCCTTGGGCAGCGTCGACAGGCCGAAGCGCGTGCCGCCCGCCTCCACCGTGAACCGGGTCCCCTCCAGCGAGCAGTTCACCGGCCCTGGTGGCAGCACCCGGCAGATGTCCAGCAGCCGACGCCCCAGCACGAGGATCTGTCCGCCCGCTCCCGTCTCGACATCGATCTCGATCCGCGCCGCCGTCTCGAAGTCGAACCCCGAGATGCTCAGCCGCCCCGGGCCCGCTTCCAGGAGCAGCCCGCCCAGTACCGGTACCGGCGAGCGGGTGGGCAGGGTGCGGGCCGCCCAGGCCACCGCCTCGGCGAAGTCGTCACGATCGGCGCGGAACTCCATGAAAAATCCCCCTGTTCGGGCCAGTTGACCGGGTGGAGGCTATGCGCCACCACTGACAACGGGCTCCGACCAGGGGGAACGTAGGAGCGGCTGGAACGCTCAGTGGGCCAGGGCCGGTTCGCGGCGGGCCTGCACCCGTGCCGCGCGCGAGCCGAACACCGTGATCGTGACGACCCCGAGGACCGCGAACAGTCCGAGCGCCACCGTCCCGGCCCAGCCGCCCGCGTGGAAGGCGACCGCGCCGAGCGTGCTGCCCGCGCTGGAGCCGATGTAGTACGCCGACTGGTAGAGCGCCGAGGCCTGGGCGCGGCCCTGCTTGGCGGTGTGGCTGACCGACGAGGACGCCACCGCGTGGCCCGCGAAGAAGCCCGCGGTGATCAGGACCAGGCCGAGCAGGACGAGCGGAAGGGAGTCGGCCAGGGAGAGGAGCAGACCGGAGGTCGTCGTGCCGCCCGCCAGGTACAGCGAGCCGCGCCGCCCCAGCCGGGCGACCAGCCTGCCCGCCGTCGACGCCGACACCGTACCGACCAGATACACCAGGAAGATCGAGCCGATGATGCCCTGCGGGAGGGAGAACGGTGCGGCGGTCAGGCGGTAGCCGATCA
The DNA here is from genome assembly GCF_045040035.1 of Streptomyces sp. NBC_01384. Classification (NCBI taxonomy): domain Bacteria; kingdom Bacillati; phylum Actinomycetota; class Actinomycetes; order Kitasatosporales; family Streptomycetaceae; genus Streptomyces; species Streptomyces sp. NBC_01384. The sequence goes on along the minus strand of NZ_CP109559.1, from coordinate 3,666,826 downwards.
CCGTGTAGACCCCGCCGAAGACCATCATGAACAGCGCGCCGATCGCGTACAGCCGGCACAGCAGCGGGTTCGCGAGGTGGTCACGGACCGTACGGGCCAGCACCCGCGGCCGCAGCGAGCCGGGCGTGAAGTGCTTCGGCGCGGGCAGCAGCAGCCGGAAGGCCACCGCGCACGCCACGGCGATGATCCCGATCGTGGAGACGGCCACCCGCCAGCCCCACTCCTGCGCGACCCAGCCGGTGATGACCCGGCCGCTCATCCCCCCGACGCTGTTGCCCGCCACGAACAGACCGATCGCGGTGATCAGCGCCTTGGGGCGGACCTCCTCGGCCAGATACGCCGTCGCCGACGCCGGAAGCCCCGCCAGCGCCGCACCCTGCACCGCCCGCAGCGCGACCAGCGCGCCGATGGAGGGCGCGAAGGGGACGAGCAGCCCGACCGTCACCGCGACCGCCAGCGACGCCGTCATCAACGTACGCCGCCCGAACCGCTCCGACAGCGCGCTCATCGGCAGCACGAACAGCGCCAGCGCGCCCGTCGCCGCCGACACCGTCCAGCTCGCCTCGCTCGCGCTGACCCCGAAGTCCGTGGAGACGAGCGGGAGGAGGGCCTGCGTGGAGTAGAGGAGCGCGAAGGTCGCGACACCCGCGAGGAAGAGCGCGAAGCTCATCCGGCGGTAGCCGGGCCCACCCGGGGTCAGACGGGAGTCGACGACGGGGGCGGAGGCGGGGGCGGAGGCGGTGGCGCCCACGGTGGTGGACGCCCCGGTACTGGCGGAAGGCATGCTTCGAAACTAAAGAGGCGCCGCTCATCCGTCCAATGCATGGAATCGCCATAATCGTTCCCATGGTGCATCAGCAGAGGTCAGGAACTCACCTGTCGCCGTCGAGTCACACAAGTGACGCAGAAGACAGCGCGCGCATGTCGAGGTTGCTCGCCCCACGCCTCGCGTACTTCGCCGGGGTCGCCCGCACCGAGCACGTCACGCGGGCCGCGCAGGAGATGCAGGTCCCGCAGTCCACCCTGTCGCGGGCCATGGTCCGCCTCGAACAGGACCTGGGCGTGGACCTGTTCGCACGCCGGGGCCGTACGGTCTCCCTCACCTCCGCGGGCCGTACGTTCCTCTCCTCCGTCGAACGCGCCCTCGCCGAGATCGAGCGCGCCGCCGACGAGGTCCGCGCGGACGCCGACCCGGCCACCGGCAAGGTCGCGTTCGGCTTTCTGCACACCATGGGCTCGGAGACCGTCCCCGGCCTGATCCGCGCCTTCCGCGCCGACCACCCCCGGGTCCGCTTCTCCCTCGTCCAGAACTACGGCGAGGCGATGCTGGAGGGGCTGCGCTCGGGCGAACTGGACCTGTGCCTCACCTCGCCGGTGCCGGACGCGCCCGATCTGGTGGGCCGCCGCCTCGACGAGCAGAAGCTGCGGCTCGTCGTACCGGCCGACCATCGCCTCGCCGCCCGCAAACGCGTCCGCCTCGCCGAGGCCGCCAACGAGACCTTCGTGACCCTCGAACCCGGCTACGGCATGCGCCGCATCACCGACGACCTCTGCCAGGAGGCCGGCTTCAAACCGCGGATCGCCTTCGAGGGCGAGGAGGCCGAGACCCTACGAGGCCTCGTGGCCGCCGGTCTGGGAGTAGCCCTCCTGCCCCCACCGGCCGTGGCCCGCCCGGGAGTCGTCGAACTGACGGTCACGGCCCCGCGCGCGGTCCGGGAGATCGGCGTGGCCTGGCTGGACGGCCACCCCGACACGCCCCCGGTGGCAGCCTTCAAGAAGTTCCTGCTGTCGAGACGGGGCCACTTGCTACCGGACTAGAGGGGCAGGCGTGCCCCTTTAGGGGCGCGGGGCTGTGACATTGTGCGGCTCCGCCGCGTGGGCGCGACCAGCCCCCACAACCCGCAGCCGAATGACAACCTAGCGACGCAGAGCCTTGCCGAAGCCGGAGGCAAGCGGCATCCGCAACCCCAAAGGCGGCGGAGCGGCAAGCGCATCCTCCAACGGCCGCGCCAGCCCGCGCCCGAACAACGCGCCCATCACGAAGTTCTCCGCCAGCGCATGGACTTCGGACCGGTACTGGTGCAACCCGTGCCCGTCGGAGTGGACCTCGAACCGGCAGATGTCCCGGTTGGACTTCTTGGCCCGTGCCGCGAGCCGGAAGGACAACTCCGGGTCGGAGCGCTCGTCGTTGGTGCCGTGCACGATCAGCACGCGCCGCCCGGCGAGCTGCTTCACCGGTTCGGGTGGCGCCGCCACGTCCTCCTCGGGGAGCCAGGGGGCGAGCGCCAGAACGGAGTTGACGGCGGTGTGACCGGCCGCGCGCAGCGCCGCCCGGCCGCCCATGTCCACACCGGCCAGGCACACGGGCACGTCCCCGTAGCGGCGTACGACCTCGTCGGCGGCCCAGGACGCGTCGCTCGCGAGGTGGGCCTCGCTGCCGTTCCAGCCGCGGAAGCGGTAGTGCACGACATGGGTCGCCAGGCCCTCCGTGCGTCCCGCGCGCGTGAGGCGGCGCCCGAGCGCGCGTACGGAGGCGGTCGCCAACATCGGGGACGGTCTGCGCGCGGAGACCTCGTCGCCGCCCGGGAGCAGCAGAACCACTCCGCTGACCGCCGTCGGCTCCGGGCCGAGCGCCCTCCCCAGCCGGGCCATGCGAACCGGCGTCGCTTGCTGTGCCATGACAGAACAGTCTCAGAAGTAGCGGTGTACGCCACCCGTCCGCTGGGTCACCGTTACGTATCGACGAACGGCGCAACCGGAAATCTACGCGCGTAGGGACTACAGTGCGAAAATGACGAGCCAGATCCAGAACACCCCGAGCTCGGATCAGATCCGCCGGGCGCCCAAGGTCCTGCTGCACGATCACCTCGACGGGGGCCTGCGCCCCGGGACGATCGTCGAACTCGCCCAGGAGGCCGGCTATTCCGGGCTCCCCGAGACCGACCCCGACAAACTCGACGTCTGGTTCCGCGAGGCCGCCGACTCCGGTTCCCTGGAGCGGTATCTGGAGACCTTCGCCCATACCTGCGCCGTCATGCAGACCCGCGAGGCGCTGGTGCGGGTCGCCGCCGAGTGCGCCGAGGATCTCGCCGAGGACGGGGTCGTATACGCCGAGGTGCGTTATGCGCCCGAGCAGCATCTGGAGGCCGGGCTCACCCTCGAAGAGGTCGTCGAGGCGGTCAACGAGGGCTTCCGGGAGGGCGAGCGGCGCGCGCGGGAGAACGGCCACCGCATCCGGGTGGGCGCCCTGCTCACCGCCATGCGGCATGCGGCCCGCTCCCTGGAGATCGCCGAACTGGCCAACAACTACCGCGACTTGGGCGTGGTGGGCTTCGACATCGCGGGCGCCGAGGCGGGCTTCCCGCCCACCCGTCACCTCGACGCCTTCGAGTACCTCAAGCGCGAGAACAACCACTTCACCATCCACGCCGGCGAGGCCTTCGGGCTTCCGTCGATCTGGCAGGCGCTCCAGTGGTGCGGTGCCGACCGGCTCGGCCACGGCGTCCGGATCATCGACGACATCCAGGTCGCGGCCGACGGCTCGGTGAAGCTCGGACGGCTGGCGTCGTACGTCCGCGACAAGCGCATCCCGCTGGAGATGTGCCCCAGCTCCAACCTCCAGACCGGCGCCGCCGACTCCTACGCCGCCCATCCGATCGGCCTGCTGCGCCGCCTGCACTTCCGGGCGACGGTGAACACGGACAACCGCCTCATGTCCGGGACGAGCATGAGCCGCGAATTCGAGCACCTTGTCGAGGCGTTCGGTTATTCGCTCGATGATATGCAGTGGTTCTCAGTCAATGCTATGAAGTCAGCATTCATTCCTTTCGATGAACGACTGGCCATGATCAATGACGTGATCAAGCCCGGCTATGCCGAACTCAAGTCCGAATGGCTGTTCCAGCAGACCGCTTCCACCAGGGGTTCTTTGGAGGATCAGGCCTGATCGGAGAGGTGAGAAGCGGCCGGGTCTTCACTCCGTCTCCATGAATCTGCCGCTTTTCGATGTTTGCGGAGGGTGGCTCCGCGTGTTTACGTTTTTGGACCGCTCACATCCCCGTCACACGGATCCAAGGACGCATTCATCATGAAGCAGTCTGCTGCCAAGACCCTCGGTGTCGCCGCTCTCGGTGCTGCCTTCGCCGCCGTCGGCGCGGGTGCCGCGAGTGCCGCGCCGGCCGTGCCGGACACCTCCCAGGCGCTGGACACCGTCACCCAGACGCTGCCCGCGCAGAACGCCGCGGCGGCGCTCCCGGGCGCGGGAGAGGCGATCGCCCAGGGGCAGGGCGCGCTCGGCGCGGGAGTGGCCGCCGCCCAGCCCGCTGTCTCGAAGGTGCTCGCCGACGGGCCGACCGCTCCGGTCGCCGGGCTGCTCGGCGGTCTGCCGCTGCACGGCCTGCCGACGCACGGGCTGCCGCTGAACGGGCTGCCGCTCGGCTGACACCTTCACCCGTACGAACGCCGGTGGGGCGCACCCTGGTCGGGGTGCGCCCCACCGCCGTGTCGCTCACCAGGCGGTGCGGGCCTTGTCCTCGGACGGGAACAGGATCCACAGCGCTATGTAGAGCAGGAACTGCGGGCCCGGGAGCAGGCAGGAGAGCACGAAGAGCACGCGCATCGTGGTCGCGGAGGTGCCGAAGCGCCGTGCCAGCGCTGCGCACACTCCGCCGATCATGCGGCCGTTGGTGGGGCGGGCAAGGGCGCTCATGGTGGCTCCTTCGTGAACCGTGGTGGAGTGCCGGGCAGTTGGGCTGTCCGGCTGCGTCGTCTTCGTCGATGTCCTCATCGATGTCTTCAACGCTACGGTGACGAAGCGGGCGAAGCGTCGCTCTACGGGGCGATACCGACCCTGGGAATCGTCGGGGTCCGACCCTGAGCCATGTCCTCCCGGGGGAGGGCCGAGCGCCGCCGCGTCTCGGTCCGGCGGCGGAGCCCGGCCCTGGCGGCGGGCACGATCGCGAGGTGGGCCAGGGCGACGCCGACCGTGTTGAGCAGCAGCGAGTCGACGTCCACGACCTGGCCCGGGACGCCGGTCTGCAAGAGCTCGATCCCCAGCGAGAGCAGCGCGCCGGCGGCGACCGTACGGATGAGGGAGCCGACCGGCGACGCGGCGAGCTTGCCGCCTGCCATCGGGAGCAGGACGCCGAGCGGGGCGAGCAGGCCGAGGCCCTCGCCGATACGGCGGGCCGCCTCCGCCGGGCCCAGCGCGAGGTCGGCTCTGATGCCGGCGAACGGGCGCAGGTTGGCGGGGCTCACCCAGGGGACGTCCAGCGGGCGCAGCGTGATCCAGGCGACGAGCGCGAGGTGTGCGACGAGGAGCAGAGCTCCTGCCGCACGGACGCGGTTCACGGCGCTGCCGCCGCCTTCGCCTTGACGTTGCACGCCTCCCAAGACGCGGGGGTCGACGGGATCGGTTCCGAGTTGTTGGTGAGCTTGGGGCTGGGGGGTGAGGGATGCGCCACATGTACGGGGCGGGGTGGGCTGGGCGCGCCCACGCGGCGGAGCCGAGCGGTGTCACAGCCCCGCCAGTGTCACAGCCCCGCGCAGTGTTACAGCCCCGCACCCCTGAAAGCCTCCCGCTCCCTCACACTCCGGCAATCGTCGTCGACGGTGGGGACTGGGTGGTGGGGTTGGCGCGGACGTCGGTGGTGCACTCGTAGCGGCGGAGCGGGGTGGTGCCGGGGCCGCCGAGGACGACCGAGCCGTCGTCCTGGGCGGCGGCGGAGTCGGAGAAGGTGCAGATGATCTGGGAGAGGGCCGCGGAGGTCAGCTCCTGGGGCGGGGTGCTGAGGCGGAGCGTGTCCTCGGGGTCCTTGGGGCCGGTCCCGGTCACGGTCATGCCGCCGCGCACGGCCGTCGTGTAACCCGCCTGCTGCTCGGGCGCGGAGGGCGTTTCGGCGAGCTCGTCCAGCAGCCCCTGCGCCACCAGCACCCGCCGCGCCCCCTCCGCCGTACCGCTGGGAATACGCACGGACCGGTCGACCGTGACCAGTTGCCCGGAGCAGAGCAGGAAGACCTGGACCGGGACGCCGCGAGAGGTCTGGGTGGAGATGTCGGGGCCGGACAGTGCGCACGGGACCCGCGACGGTGCCGGGCCGAAGTCCGTCGGGACCTGTGTGGAGCGGATGCCGCAGCCCGTGAGCAGCACGGCGAGGAGCAGGGCGGACAGGAGCGGGGCGGTCGGCCGCCTACGCGCACCCCGACGTCGTACAGGTGTCACAGGTGTCGTCACACGCGTCACGGGCGTCACAGGCGCCGTCGGCGGCACAGGATTCACCACAGTCGTCATCCGGCGCTGCCCTCCGTTCCGGTGCCGGTGCCGTTTCCGGTCCCGTTCACGGTTCCGTTCCGTTCGCGCTCGTCGTCGGCCAGCAGCTCCGAGGCGTCCTGCGGGAGCCGGAGCGTGAAGACGGCGCCCCCCTCGGGTGCGTTCGCGGCGGTGATCTCGCCGCCGTGGATGTGCGCGTTCTCCAGGGCGATGGACAGGCCCAGGCCGCTGCCCTCGGAGCGGGGGCGGGACGCGCTCGCCTTGTAGAAGCGGTCGAAGACGTGCGGGAGGACGTCCTCGGGGATGCCGGGGCCGTGGTCCTGGACCTCGATGAGAAGGTCGTCCGCCTCTTCGCGGACCGAGACGCGGACCGGGCTGCCGCCGTGCTTGAGCGCGTTGCCGATCAGGTTCGCCAGGATCACGTCCAGGCGGCGCGGGTCGAGGCGCACGATGATGCCGCGCTCGGCGTCCAGGTCGACGGCGTCCAGCCAGGCGCGCGCGTCCATGCACGCGGTGATCTGGTCGGCGATGTCCACGTCGTCCAGGACGAGCCGGGCGGTGCCCGCGTCGAAACGGGTGACTTCCATGAGGTTCTCGACCAGGTCGTTGAGGCGGCGGGTCTCGCTGACGACCAGCCGGACGGCGGGTTCGATCATCGGGTCGACGCTGCCGGTCTCCGCGTCCAGTTCCTCTTCGAGGATCTCCGTCACCGCGGTGATCGCGGTGAGCGGCGTGCGGAGTTCGTGGGACATGTCCGCCACGAAGCGGCGGGACGCCTCGTCGCGGGCGCTCATGTCCTCGACCCGCTTTTCGAGCGCCTCCGCCGTGTGGTTGAACGTCCGGGAGAGGTCGGCGAGTTCGTCGGTGCCCGACACGCGCAGCCGGGTGTCGAGCTTGCCCTCGCCGAGGCGGCGGGCGGCGATGCCGAGGCGGTGCACCGGCTTGAGGACCGTCGTCGCGGCGGCCTGGGCGAGCAGCGCCGAGCCGATCAGGGCCAGGCCGGTGGCGATACCGAGCGACCAGGCCAGCGAGTTGAGGTCCTTGGCCTCCGGCTCCAGGGACTTGAGCATGTAGCCGGTCGTCGTACCACCGATCACCTTCGCACCGCCCACCAGGTACGGCTTGTCGTGGTCGGTGATGCGCTGCCAGTACAGGTGATAGGCGGACTCGTTGTTCGAGGAGAGCGGCTGCTCCTTGTTCACCGCGTTCTGGAGGGACTTGGGCACGTCGTCCAGCGTGAAGGTGTCCAGCGCGGAGTTGCCGACGACGGTCTTGCCGCCGCCGGCCTGGGCGACGAGGAGCACACTGAAGCGCTGGCTGCTGTTGGCCATCTGCCCGGCCGTGCGCTGCAGTTCGTCCTGCGCCGGGTGCACCGGCAGCATGCTCGCGTGATTGCGCATCTCCTGCTGGAAGTCACGCAGCACCGCGTCCTGCGTACGCGTCAGCACGGCCTCGCGGTTGAGCCAGTAAGCGATGCCCGACGCCGATACGGCGGCCGTGAGCGCGACGAGTCCGAACACCACGACCAGGCGCAGCCTGAGGCTGGTGAAGCGCAGCCCTGCCAGTATCGCCTTGCGCGCCGCGGCCCAGCCGTGGAGCTTGTCCTGCGGTTTGGTCACTGAGGAGTGTCCAGTCGGTAGCCGACTCCACGGACCGTACGGATCAGCGTGGGCGAGGACGGCACGTCCTCGATCTTCGCGCGCAGCCGCTGGACACACGCGTCCACCAGCCGCGAGTCGCCCAGATAGTCGTGCTCCCAGACCAGCCGCAGCAACTGCTGCCGGGACAGCGCCTGTCCGGGCCGCCGGCTCAGCTCCAGGAGCAGCCGCAGCTCGGTGGGCGTCAGCTGCAGATCCTCGCCGTTCTTGGTGACCGTCATCGCCGCCCGGTCGATGACGAGGGAACCGAACGTCGCCGAGTCGTTGGCCTCGCGCTCCCCGCGCCGCAGTACGGCCCTGATCCGGGCGTCGAGCACCCGCCCCTGCACGGGTTTGACGACATAGTCGTCGGCGCCGGACTCCAGCCCGACCACGACGTCGATGTCGTCGCTGCGCGCGGTCAGCAGAATGATCGGCAACTGGTCCGTGCGCCGGATGCGCCGGCACACCTCGAACCCGTCGATGCCGGGCAGCATCACATCCAGCACGATGAGATCCGGCCGCTGCTCACGCAGCAGTTTCAGACCGTCCTCGCCGGTGGCAGCGGTGGCCACCCGGTGTCCCTGGCGCGTCAAAGAGAGCTCCAGGGCCGTACGGATGGCGTCGTCGTCCTCGATCAGCAACAGGGAAGGCACGGACGTCATTCTGGCCCATGGTGAGGGGGTCTTTCGACAGTTGGGGCGCTCCTACCCATCTCGCGCACAGAAGGGAGTGCCTCCGCGGCACGGAAGGGAGCGACCGGGGGACATCCGCGCGGTCGTACCGCGCTTCTCTGTGATCGCGCTGTGATCGTGCCGTGACGCGCCTGCGGACGGGCCCTGTGACAGGTCTGTGACAGTCGGCGGACACGGCCATGAAGTGGCCCGGGCAAGCTTTTCGTCACAAGCAAGGAAGCACGGCGGAACGAACAGAAGAACCGGAACTCCACGACGGGGGGCGCGAGATGAACACGCTGCACAGCACCAGCACTAGCGCAGTTGTCACGCGGCTCCACGACGTCACCAGGGGTTCGGAGAAGTCCGGTGCCGTGAGCGGGCGGGGGTGCGCACGCGGCACCGGGCGTCAGCACACCACGTACATGACGGTGGTTGACGCCTTCACGGGGGAGAACGGCGGTAACGGGGGAGCTCACGGGGGAGCCGCGTACAGGGAGGCCACGGGGGAACGTCGCTCGGTGTCGGAGGCGGAGTTCACCGCCTACGTCCAGGAGCGCCGCGCCTCCCTGTACGCAACCGCCTACCACCTGACCGGGGACCGCTTCGAGGCCGAGGACCTGCTGCAGAGCGCGCTGTTCTCGACGTACCGGGCCTGGGACCGGATCAGTGACAAGGCCGCGGTCGGGGGTTACCTCCGCCGCACCATGACCAATCTGCACATCAGCGCGTGGCGCCGCCGCAAGCTGAACGAGTACCCGACCGAGGAACTGCCGGAGACCGCCGGTGACACGGACGCGATGCGCGGCACCGAGCTGCGCGCCGTGCTGTGGCAGGCGCTGACCCGGCTGCCCGAACTCCAGCGCACCATGCTGGTCCTTCGTTACTACGAGGGCCGCACGGACCCGGAGATCGCGGAGATCCTCGACATCAGTGTCGGCACGGTCAAGTCGAGCATCTGGCGGTCGCTGCGCCGGATGCGCGAGGACGAGGTCCTCAGCTTCGGCCGTGACGAGGAGGAGTCCTTCGGGCAGCTCGTCGCCTGAAGGTCTGTGGGGGGAAGTAGGTAACCGGTAGTACGGGGGAGCAGTACCGGGGGAAATCCAACGGGGTCACGGGGGACCCTTGCGGAGCACGGGGGAGTACGGGGGATCACGGGGGAAACGAGAAAAGGTCCGGGCGGACGGGGGGTTCGCCTGGGCCTCTTTTCGTGTTTCCGTGTTCCCGTCGGTTCGTGTTTCCGTGGGTTCGTGTTTCCGCGCAGGGGGACCCGCGTGGACCCGCGGTTACGCCGGTGTCGCGCAGCGTCCGGCGGCCGCCGCGGTCAGCCGGCCCAGGGCCTCGGCCTTGTCGCAGGGGTGGGCGCCCAGCGCGGTCTGGCGGGCCACGATCGAGCGTTCGGCGCGCATCAGGCGCCAGCCGCGGCGCAGCAGGAACGGGACCGACTTGCGGCCCTCCCGCAGATCCCGCAGGAAACGGCGGCGGAACGTGGTCACCGGGCCGCGGGACAGACACAGCGCGTCGGCCAGCACGCCCAGCTCCCGGCAGCGCTCGACGATCTCGGCGGCGAAGATGCCCTCCGCGATGAACAGCGGCGTCCGCTCGATGTGCAGCGCCTCCGCGCCGGTACGGGCGCTCCGAGCGATGTCGTACACGGGGACGGTCGTACGTCCCGTACGGCACAGCTCCTCGATCGCCGCGACCGCGATGTCCGCGTCCCACGACTGCGGATGGTCCCAGTCGATGTCGGAACTGCCCACGACCTGAGGGAGCGTCGGGTCGGTGCCCTCTTTGTAGAAGTCGTCGAGGCGGAGCACGGGGAGCCCGGAGTCGGCCGCGAGAAGGGACTTTCCAGAGCCGGAGGGGCCGCAGAGCAGCACCACGCGGGTGGGTATCGGGGTGTGGGAGCCCAATTCTCTGTACCTTCTGTGACTCGACCGGGCCTCGCCGCGCTTCGGCAGGCCTCCGGGACATTATCCCGGAGGATTATCGGGGTGACGTCCGTATGTCTATTGACCCGCACGGGCGAACCCGCCGCCATCGCCGCCCGGGGCGGAAGCCGGGCCAACTACTGTGCGTGCGAATCCCCTTGCTCTCCGCTCGCATTCGCTGACGTTCAGCGAAGACACCGAAGACACCAAAGACACCGAAGAGGACTTCTGATGGCGCGACATGCAGCCCAGCAGACCACCCTGGCCCGCACCACCGCGCGGATGGCCGCCGCGGTCGGCGTGGTCGCTGCCGGTGCGGCCGCCGCGGCGACCCCGGCCGTCGCGGACACGGCCCCCGCCGTGGATCTGATGCGCACCCAGCCCACCTCGCTGGGCCATGTCGACCCGCAGGCGGGTCTGCGGGCGCTGACCGGCACGGTGGGATATGTCACCGGTCCGGTCGCGGGCCTCAAGCCCAACCCGCTCGCCGGCACCGGGGTCGACCCGCTCGACAACGGGGTCGGCACCCAGCTCGCCGACTTCAAGCCGCTGTCCTCCCAGGCGCTGACGAGGCCGCTCGCGCAGGCGCCGTCGGTGGGGAGTGTGCCGGTGGTGGGGCAGGCGTTGGGGGTGGCTGGGGCGTCGTGAGCTGCCCCGCACCCCCAAAGGGGCGCGGGGGCCACCGCGCGGAACCACTCAGTAGGACGAGCCCGACGCGCCCAGCGCACCCGTCGGGTGCCAGACCGTCTTCGTTTCCAGGAAGGCCGTCAGGCGGTCGATGCCGGGCGTCCGCGAATAATCCACAGGCTGTGGACGGACGACCCGCTTCAGATTGTCGGCCGCGGCGATCTCCAGCTCCTTCGCCAGTACGTCGTCCGCGCCCGCGAGGTCGATCGCGTTGACGTCCTGGTGCGCGGCGAGGGGAGTGGCGATCTCCGCCGTCTTGCCCGAGAGGACGTTGACGACACCGCCCGGGAGGTCGGAGGTCGCCAGCACCTCGCCCAGCGACAGCGCCGGGAGCGGGGACTTCTCGCTGGCGATCACGATCACCGTGTTGCCGGTCGCGATCACCGGGGCGATCACCGAGACCAGGCCCAGGAAGGACGACTCCTGGGGGGCGAGGACGGCGACGACGCCCGTCGGCTCCGGGGTGGAGAGGTTGAAGAACGGGCCCGCGACCGGGTTGCCGCCGCCCACGACCTGGGCGATCTTGTCGGTCCAGCCCGCGTACCAGACCCAGCGGTCGATCGCCGCGTCGACGGCCGCCGCCGCCTTGGACTTCGACAGGCCCTCCGCGTCCGCGACTTCCCGGACGAACTGCTCCCTCCGGCCCTCCAGCATCTCGGCGACGCGGTAGAGGATCTGGCCGCGGTTGTACGCCGTCGCGCCGGACCAGCCGCCGAACGCCTTGCGGGCGGCGACCACCGCGTCACGGGCGTCCTTGCGGGAGGAGAGGGGCGCGTTGCCCAGCCACTTGCCCTTCGAGTCCGTCACCTCGTACACCCGGCCGCTCTCGGAACGCGGGAACTTCCCGCCCACGTACAGCTTGTAGGTCTTGAAGACGCTCAGTCGCTGCTGCTCGGTCTTGTCGGTCTTGTCGGTCTTCTCAGACATCGAGGTACGCCTCCAGGCCGTGGCGGCCGCCCTCGCGGCCAAAACCGGACTCCTTGTAACCGCCGAACGGCGAGGTCGGGTCGAACTTGTTGAACGTGTTGGACCAGATGACGCCCGCGCGCAGCTTGCTCGCGACGGCCAGGATCCGGGAGCCCTTCTCGGTCCAGATGCCGGCGGAGAGGCCGTACTGGGAGTTGTTGGCCTTGGCGACGGCCTCGTCCGGGGTGCGGAAGGTGAGGACGGACAGCACCGGGCCGAAGATCTCGTCGCGGGCGACGGTGTGCGCCTGGGTGACGTTCGTGAAGAGCGTCGGGGCGAACCAGTAGCCGGAGGAGGGGAGTTCGCAGGCCGGGGACCAGCGCTCGGCACCCTCGGCCTCGCCCCGCTCGACGAGGGAGGTGATACGGGCCAGCTGCTCGGCGGAGTTGATCGCGCCGACGTCCGTGTTCTTGTCGAGGGGGTCGCCGAGGCGGAGGGTGGACAGGCGGCGCTTGAGCGAGTCCAGCAGCTCGTCCTGGATCGACTCCTGGACGAGGAGCCGGGAGCCCGCGCAGCAGACCTGGCCCTGGTTGAAGAAGATGCCGGTGACGATGCCTTCGACGGCCTCGTCGAGGGGGGCGTCGTCGAAGACGATGTTCGCGCCCTTGCCGCCCAGTTCGAGCGTGACCTTCTTGTTCGTGCCCGCGACCTGGCGGGCGATCGCCTTGCCGACGGCGGTGGAGCCGGTGAAGGCCACCTTGTTGACGTCGGGGTGCTCGACGAGGGCGGCGCCCGTGTCGCCGTACCCCGGAAGGATGTTGACGACGCCCTTGGGCAGGCCCGCCTGGCGGCAGATGTCCGCGAAGAACAGAGCCGAGAGGGGGGTCGTCTCGGCGGGCTTGAGGACGACCGTGTTGCCCGTCGCCAGCGCCGGGGCGATCTTCCACGCCAGCATCAGGAGGGGGAAGTTCCAGGGGATGACCTGGCCCGCGACGCCCAGGGGGCGGGGGTTCGCGCCGAAGCCGGCGTGGTCGAGCTTGTCGGCCCAGCCCGCGTAGTAGAAGAAGTGCGCGGCGACCAGGGGGAGGTCGGCGTCGCGTGTCTCCTTGATCGGCTTGCCGTTGTCGAGGGTCTCCAGGACGGCGAGCTCGCGGGAGCGCTCCTGGATGATCCGGGCGATGCGGAACAGGTACTTCGCGCGCTCGGAGCCCGGCAGCGCCGACCACTTCTCGAAGGCCTTGCGGGCGGCCTTGACGGCGCGGTCGACGTCCTCGGCGCCCGCCTGGGCGACCTCGGAGAGGACCTCTTCGGTGGAGGGGGAGACGGTCTTGAAGACCTTGCCGTCGGCGGCCTCGGTGAACTCGCCGTCGATGAAGAGGCCGTAGGACGGGGCGATGTCGACGACCGAGCGGGACTCCGGCGCCGGGGCGTACTCGAATGCGGAGGACCGCTTGTTCGTGTTTTCCGTGGTCATGGCGATCAGTCCACCGTCACGTAGTCGGGGCCGGAGTAGCGGCCGGTGGCCAGCTTCTGGCGCTGCATCAGCAGGTCGTTGAGGAGCGAGGACGCGCCGAAACGGAACCAGTGGTTGTCCAGCCAGTCCTCGCCCGCGGTCTCGTTCACCAGGACCAGGAACTTGATGGCGTCCTTGGTGGTACGGATGCCGCCGGCCGGCTTCACGCCGACCTGGACGCCGGTCTGGGCGCGGAAGTCGCGGACCGCCTCCAGCATGAGGAGCGTGTTGGCCGGAGTCGCGTTGACGGCGACCTTTCCGGTCGAGGTCTTGATGAAGTCCGCGCCGGCCAGCATGCCGAGCCAGCTCGCGCGGCGGATGTTGTCGTACGTCGAGAGCTCGCCCGTCTCGAAGATGACCTTGAGGCGGGCACTGGTCCCGCAGGCCTCCCTCACGGCGATGATCTCGTCGTACACCTTCAGGTACTTGCCCGCGAGGAACGCCCCGCGGTCGATGACCATGTCGATCTCGTCGGCACCCGCGGAGACCGCGTCGCGTACGTCGGCGAGCTTCACGTCGAGCGCGGCGCGGCCCGCCGGGAAGGCGGTTGCGACCGAGGCGACCTTCACGCCCGAGCCGGCGACGGCTTCCTTGGCGGTGGCCACCATGTCGGGGTACACGCAGACGGCCGCGGTCGTGGGCGTCGTACGGTCCGTCGGGTCGGGGTGGACCGCCTTGGCGCCGAGCGCCCGGACCTTGCCCGGGGTGTCCGCGCCTTCCAGCGTCGTCAGGTCGACCATCGAGATGGCGAGGTCGATGGCGTACGCCTTCGCGGTCGTCTTGATGGAACGGGTGCCGAGCGAGGCGGCGCGCGCCTCCAGGCCGACCGTGTCGACGCCGGGGAGACCGTGGAGGAAGCGGCGCAGCGTGCTGTCGGACGAGGTTACGTCGCCGAGCGAGTGTGCAGCAGGTGCAGTGGTGGGCATGGTCACCAGCCGAGCATATCTACGCGCGTAGCGGCTGTACACCCCCGGGGTCGGGTGTGGGAGCCCGAGGGATTTCGCTCCCGCCGCAGCGAACCACACCCCCGGGTCCGGGGCGCAGCCCCAGGGATGGGGCGGGGGTGACGGAAGTGTTCAGGGGGCGTCGGGCAGAATCGGGGGCATGACGACCCCGGATGACCAGCCACCCGTGCCGGACGCCTCGCGACCCGAGTCGAAGGACCGGATCTACCGGTCCCACGCCGGCATCGCGAGCGGCGTGCTGCTGCTAGCCCTCGCGGGCTGGCTCGGCATCGACGCGCTGGTCTCGGGACACGGCCGCACCCCGTGGCTGGCGCTCGCCGCGCTGATCCTCCTGATTCCGCTGGTGGTCGCCTTCACCCTGCGCCCCGCCGTCTACGCGAACGAGGACCGACTGCGCATCCGCAACCCGTTCCGCGTCATCGTGCTGCCCTGGAGCAAGGTCGCCTCACTGCGCTCCGGTTTCTCCAACGAGGTGGTCGACACCTCGGGCACCAAGTTCCAGCTGTGGGCGATCCCCGTCTCGCTGCGTGCCCGCAAGTCCGCGGCCCGACGGCAGGCGCGGAGCGCCGCGGCCGACAGCAGCGGCCGCACCTCCTCGGTGATGACCGGATCCACGCGTTCCCCGTCCGACCAGATCATGGACGACCTGCGCGAGCTCGCCGAGGCCCGGGCAGCCGCGGAGGGCGCGCAGGGCGAGGTGAGCGTGCGCTGGGCGTACGAGGTGCTGGGCCCCGCCCTCGCGGGGGCCGCGGTGCTGGCGATCCTGCTGGCCGTGGGTTAGGCACCCCGAGCACCGCAAACACCCAGAGCGCCGCACGTACCTCTCCCGGTGCCGGCCCGTTGATCAGGCGGACTCGCCGACCGTCCTCAGGGCGCGCTCGGCCACACCAGCACCATGTACGCGCCGCAGTACGCCGAACCCAGCAGCGCCGCGGTCAGGGCCAGTGTCCGGAAGCGGCGTGAGGCGCGGGACAGGTGCAGGGCCAGGGGGAGGAGGAGCGGGAAGCCGGGGAGCAGGAAGCGGGCGCGGGGGAAGTAGACGCCGCCGCTGCCCAGGACGATCAGGAGCAGGACGCCGGTGAAGACGAGCAGGGGGAGCGGCTGGCGGTCCCAGGCGGAGAGGGCGTAGAGGGCGACGGACACGATCAGTGTGAGTGTCACCATCACCAGGAACAGCTCCGGCCTGGAGTCCTGTGCCAGTACCTGCCACATTCTGCGCAGGGTCTCCGCGCCGCCGTCCCACTCGTTGTGCCACAGCCGCTGTACGGCGAAGTAGCCGTCCCAGCGGCCCAGCCGCAGGCCCACCCAGCCGACGTACACGAGCCAGCCCGCCGGGGCGAGGGCCGCCGCCGCGAGGGCGCGGGGCGAGAAGCGGCGGCGGAGGGAGAGCAGGGCCGTGAGGGTGACCGCGGCGGCCACCGCGATGCCCGTCGGGCGGGTCAGGCCCGACAGCGCCGCCAGGGCACCCGCCCAGAGCCAGCGGCCGGTGAGCACCGCGTACAGCGCCCAGGCGGCGAAGGCCGTGAACAGGGACTCCGTGTAGCCCATCCACTGGACCAGGCCGACCGGGAGGGCCGCCCACAGGAAGGTCAGCAGCACGGCCACGCGCCGGCCGTGGAGGTGGTGGCCGACGGCGAAGACGCCCCATGCGGCGAGGAAGGAGGCGGCGATCGAGATCACCAGGCCCGTGGTCGCGCGCGTTCCTGGTGTCAGCACCGCGACCGCCTTGACCAGGAACGGGTAGAGCGGGAAGAAGGCGAGGTTGTTCGCGTCGTACCGGGTGCCCAGGTGGTGGGTGTAGCCGTGCTGGGCGATGCCCAGGTACCAGTCCGCGTCCCACCGATCGGCCAGGAGGGGCCAGACGCTGTGGTGCTGGACGTGCGCCCAGTGGACGAGGAGGAGAAGGCCCACGAGACGTACGGCCGCGTAGGCGAGGAGGGCGGGGGCCGCCCGGCGCAGGTGGGTGCGGAGGGCGCCGACGGCGCGGAGGATGCGGAGGATGTGGAAGCGGGGCGCGGGGGTGGTTTCCGGCTCGGGGGGCTGGGGGCCCGTACTCGTACCGGCGTTCGTACCCGTACCCGTACCCGTGTTGGCAGGGAGTTCGCCGGGAGTGTTCCGGGGTGGGGAGGATGTCGGCCGGGAAGCGGTCGGGGACACGCGGCAGCTCCTGGGACTCGGCGGTGCGCTACCGCCAACCGTTCCTCGGTCGGATGGTGGCGCACCGGAGCGCTGCGACAACTGCCGGGCGGAAATCACCCGTAAGTGGCTGAGTCCTGGACCTGGGCCCGCACGGAGACGGTGTGTCAGATGCCGGCCGCCGCCGACAGGTCCCGCTTGATCGCCGCCAGCAGCTCGGCGGCCTTGGTGCGGGCCGCGGGCAGCTCGGCGTGCGAGCCGACCGGGACCACGACCTCCAGGTAGCACTTCAGCTTCGGCTCGGTGCCGCTGGGGCGGACGATGACGCGGGCGCCGTCCAGCGTGTAGCGCAGCCCGTCCGTCGGCGGGAGCCTGTCCGTGCCCTTCGTCAGGTCCTCGGACTTGGTGATGGGCAGGCCCGCCAGCCGCGTCGGGGGCTGTTCGCGCAGCCGGTGCATGGCGTCGGCGATGATCGACAGGTCCTCCACGCGGACCGAGAGCTGGTCCGTGGCGTGCAGACCGTGCTCCACGGCGATGTCGTCGAGGAGGTCGAGGAGGGTGCGGCCTTCTTCCTTCAGCTCGGAGGCGAGTTCCGTGATGAGGAGCGCCGCCGTGATGCCGTCCTTGTCGCGTACGCCGTCCGGGTCGACGCAGTAGCCGAGCGCCTCCTCGTAGCCGTAGCGCAGGCCCTCCACACGGGCGATCCACTTGAAGCCGGTGAGGGTCTCCTCGTACGGGAGGCCCGCCTTCTCGGCGATCCGGCCGAGGAGGGAGGAGGAGACGATCGACTCCGCGAAGGTGCCGCGCGCGCCGCGGTCGACCAGGTGCTGGGCGAGCAGCGCGCCGACCTCGTCGCCCCGCAGCATCCGCCAGTCCCCTCCTGCCCGGTCCTCCTTGACGGCCGCCGCGCAGCGGTCCGCGTCCGGGTCGTTGGCGATGATCAGGTCGGGGTCCGTCTCGCGGGCCTTCGCGAAGGCGAGGTCCATCGCGCCGGGCTCTTCCGGGTTGGGGAAGGCGACGGTGGGGAAGTCGGGGTCCGGTTCGGCCTGCTCGGCGACGAGGACGGGCTCCGGGAAGCCGGCGCGGGCGAAGGCGGCGAGCAGGACGTCCTTGCCGACGCCGTGCATGGCCGTGTAGACGGTGCGGGCGGTGCGGGGGGAGTCCTGGGCGAGTACGGCGTCCGTACGGGCCAGGTAGGCGTTCAGGACGCCCTCGTCGAGGATCTCCCAGCCGCTGTCCGGGCGGGGGACGTCGGCGAGGCTGCCGATGGCGTCGATCTCCGCGGCGATCTCGGCATCGGTCGGGGGGACGATCTGTGAACCGTCGCCGAGGTAGACCTTGTAGCCGTTGTCGCGGGGCGGGTTGTGGCTGGCGGTGACCTCCACGCCGGCCACGGCGCCGAGGTGCCTTATGGCGTACGCCAGTACGGGGGTGGGGAGGGGGCGGGGGAGTACGGCGGCGCGCAGGCCCGCGCCCGTCATCACCGCGGCGGTGTCGCGGGCGAAGTCGGCGGACTTGTGGCGGGCGTCGTAACCGACGACGACGAGGCCGTCCGTCCGGCCCTTCTTCTTGAGGTACGCGGCCAGGCCGGCGGCGGCGCGGATGACCACCGCGCGGTTCATGCGCATCGGGCCCGCGCCGAGTTCGCCGCGGAGGCCGGCGGTGCCGAACTGGAGGGTGCCGCCGAAGCGTGCGGTGAGCTCGGTGACGTCCTTGGCGTCGATGAGCCCCGCGAGTTCCTCACGGGTCTCCGCGTCGGGGTCCTCGGCCAGCCAGGCCTCGGCCCGTGCGATGAGTTCGTCCTGCACGTCGGGTGTACCTCTCTGTTGGTGGTGCCTTGCTGTGTACCCGGGCCGGGGCGCTTTTTCTCGCCCCCGCCGTCCCTTTCCGTCCCATCCTCGACCTGGGGCTCCCGCCCCGGACCCCGGGGGTCGTTCTTCTGCTGCGGGTGGTGGGGGCTGGGCGCGCCCACGCGGCGGAGCCGCGCAATGGCACAGCCCCGCGCCCCTTGCGGGGCGCAGGCCTGCATCATCCAGCCCGTCCGGCTACAGGCGGTCCAGGACCTGGGTGAGGAGGGCGCCCATGCGGGTGGCGGAGTCGCGGCCCGCCTGGAGGACCTCCTCGTGGTTGAGGGGCTCACCCGTCATACCGGCGGCGAGGTTGGTGACGAGGGAGATCCCGAGGACCTCCGCACCGGCCTCGCGTGCGGCGATGGCCTCGAGGACCGTCGACATGCCCACCAGGTCCGCGCCGAGGACACGGGCCATCCGGATCTCGGCCGGCGTCTCGTAGTGCGGCCCGGTGAACTGCGCGTAGACGCCCTCCTCCAGGGAGGGGTCGATCTCCTTGCACAGGGTGCGCAGCCGCGGCGAGTAGAGGTCGGTGAGGTCGACGAAGTTCGCCCCGACGATGGGGGACGTCGCCGTCAGGTTGATGTGGTCGCTGATCAGCACAGGCTGGCCGGGGCGCATGTCCGCGCGCAGGCCGCCGCAGCCGTTGGTGAGCACGATGGTCTTGCAGCCCGCGGCGACGGCCGTACGGACACCGTGCGCGACGGCGGCGACACCGCGGCCCTCGTAGTAGTGGGTGCGGCCCAGGAAGACCAGGGCCCGCTTGTCGCCGATCTTGTACGAGCGGATCTTGCCGCCGTGCCCCTCGACCGCCGGCGGGGGGAACCCGGGCAGCTCGGTGACCTGGAACTCGGCCTCGGGGGTGCCGAGGGCGTCCACGGCCGGAGCCCAGCCGGAGCCCATCACGAGCGCGACGTCGTGGGTCTCGGCGCCCGTGAGCTCGCGCAGGCGGGTGGCGGCGGCGTCGGCGGCGGCGTGGGGGTCGCCCTGGATGTCGTCCGGAAGAAGAGATGCGTTCACGCGCATGAGGGTAGCTGGTCCAGGCCTACGCGCGTAGATGACGGAGGTCACCGTCTTGCGATCGTTGTCTTGTCGTTTCCAACGAAGAGGTGGCCCGTCGTTTCCGACGAGGAGTGCGCAGAGGAGGACCGTCGTTTCCGACCAGGACCTTTCCTGAGGGCGCCGGGGGTGCCCTCAGCAAGGGCGCTTGCGGAGCTCCATCACATAGTCGTGGGGCGCCCCGGCCGACTCCGCCGCGTCGGCGAGCTCGCCGAGGTAGCGCGCGGAGGGGAGTCCGCCCTCGTACCCGTTCAGTACGTACACCCACGCGGGTTCCTCACCCTCTAGCGTGTGCACCCGTACGCGCATCCGGCGGTAGACGTCGAGGCCCACGCCCTCCCAGCGGTCCATGGAGTCCTCGTCCAGGGGGGCGATGTCGTACAGCGCCACGAAGACCTGTGAGCGGGGCGCCTCGACGAGGGTCGCCAGCGCGCCTTCCCAGCCCATGTGCTCGCCCCCGAACGTCAGCCGCCAGCCGTTCAGCCAGCCCGTGGCGCGTAGCGGCGAGTGCGGGGCGCGGCGCGTCATGAGCCGCGGGTCGAGATTGCCGGCGTACGCGGCGTAGAGCGACATGGGGTCGAGGGTACGGCAGCGACACGTACGTCTCTTGCGTAACAGAAGGAGCTCGGATGTACAGAGTCGGGGCCCTGGGGCGGAAGCACCTTGAACCGTGCGGGACAATGGAGTACGTGACTCGGATCGTGATCATCGGTGGCGGACCCGGCGGATATGAGGCGGCGCTGGTAGCCGCCCAGCTCGGCGCGGAGGTGACCGTCGTCGACTGCGACGGTCTGGGCGGGGCGTCGGTGCTCACCGACTGCGTGCCGTCGAAGACCCTTATCGCTACGGCCGAGGTGATGACCACCTTCGATTCGTCGTACGAGGAGCTGGGGATCATCGTCGCCGATGACACCCCGCCCATGGAGCAGGCCGCCCGGGTCGTCGGCGTCGACCTCGGGAAGGTCAACCGGCGTGTGAAGCGGCTGGCCCTCGCGCAGTCGCACGACATCACCGCCTCCGTGACCCGGGCCGGTGCGCGGGTGCTGCGCGGGCGCGGGCGGCTCGCGGGCATGCAGGCCCTGGACGGGTCGCGCAAGGTCGTCGTACGGGCCGCGGACGGCACCGAGGAGACGCTCACCGCCGACGCCGTGCTGATCGCGACCGGTGGTCACCCGCGTGAGCTGCCCGACGCGCAGCCGGACGGCGAGCGGATACTGAACTGGACACAGGTCTACGACCTCGACGAGCTTCCCGAGGAGCTCATCGTCGTCGGGTCCGGTGTCACCGGTGCGGAGTTCGCCGGCGCCTACCAGGCGCTCGGATCGCGCGTCACGCTCGTTTCCAGCCGTGACCGGGTGCTGCCGGGCGAGGACCCGGACGCCGCCGCCGTCCTGGAGGACGTGTTCCGGCGCCGCGGCATGAACGTCATGGCCCGCTCCCGCGCCGAGGCCGCCAAGCGGGTCGGTGACCGGGTCGAGGTCACGCTCTCCGACGGCCGGGTCATCAGCGGCTCGCACTGTCTGATGGCGGTCGGCGCCATTCCCAACAGCAGCGGGATGGGCCTGGAGGAGGCCGGGGTCAAGGTCAGGGACTCCGGGCACATCTGGACCGACAAGGTCTCCAGGACCACGGCCCCGGGCGTGTACGCCGCCGGTGACGTGACCGGCGTCTTCGCTCTCGCCTCGGTGGCGGCGATGCAGGGACGTATCGCCATGTACCACTTCCTGGGCGACGCGGTCGCTCCGCTGAACCTGAAGACGGTGTCGTCCAACGTCTTCACCGACCCCGAGATCGCCACCGTCGGCTACTCGCAGGCTGACGTCGACGCGGGCAAGATCGACGCTCGGGTCGTCAAGCTGCCCCTGCTGCGCAACCCGCGCGCCAAGATGCAGGGCATCCGGGACGGCTTCGTCAAGATCTTCTGCCGCCCCGGCACCGGGATCGTCGTCGGTGGTGTGGTCGTCGCGCCGCGCGCCTCGGAACTGATCCATCCCATCTCGATCGCGGTCGACAACAATCTGACGGTCGAACAGATCGCGAACGCGTTCACCGTGTACCCCTCCCTTTCGGGCTCGATCGCCGAGGTGGCACGGCAGTTGCACACGCGGAAGTTGGGCGACGAAGCCTGACCCCACACCCCGACTTCCCGCTGGTCACGGGGAGTTGTCGACCATTCGTGCGGCATAGGCGGCGTGAGTAGGCGTGTATACCACTTCGCGTACTGCCGTGCGAACAACTTCTGTTATTCGGCGCAAACTGCTGAAAGCAGACGGTCGTTGGGGTTACTGTCAGTTTCGTGTTCGCTGCAGAACGTCGCCAATTGATCCTCGAAATGGTGCGAGCGAACGGGGCCGTGTCGCTCCGTGAGCTCGCCCGCGTCGTCCAGACCTCCGAAGTGACCGTACGGCGGGACGTGCGCGCACTGGAGGCAGAAGGACTCCTCGACCGCCGGCATGGCGGTGCGGTATTGCCGGGCGGGTTTACGCGGGAGTCCGGCTTTCCGCAGAAATCGCATCTCGCGACCGCCGAGAAGACGGCCATCGCCGATCTCGCCGCGGGTCTCGTCGAAGAGGGCGAGGCCATCGTGGTGGGGGCGGGCACCACCACGCAGGAGCTGGCGCGCCGGCTCGCGCGGGTGCCCGGGCTGACCGTCGTCACCAACTCCCTGCTGGTGGCGCAGGCGCTGGCCCATGCCAACCGCGTCGAGGTCGTGATGACCGGCGGCACCCTGCGCGGTTCCAACTACGCCCTGGTGGGCAGCGGCGCCGAGCAGTCCCTCCAGGGGTTGCGGGTCTCGCGGGCCTTCCTCTCCGGCAGTGGGCTGACCGCCGAGCGCGGCCTGTCCACCTCCAACATGCTGTCGGCGTCCGTCGACCGCGCGTTGGTGCAGGCCGCCGCGGAGGTCGTCGTCCTCGCCGACCACACCAAGCTCGGCACCGACACCATGTTCCAGACGGTGCCGACCGATCTGATCACCCGCCTGGTCACGGACGAGCCGCCCGCGCACGACGACCGCGCGGTCACCGAACTGCAGGCCCTGGCGGACCAGGGCGTGCAGATCGCGGTGGCCGGGCAGTCGGGCGGTGGTACGGGAGGAGATACCGTCCCGGCGGGGCGCCAGCCACGCCGGGACATGCCGCTCCCCGGTCCGCGCCGCCAAGTTCCGGGAGCGGGGCCGCAGTTGCGCAGCGCTACCGTTCTGGGCGAGCAGTCGCCCGGCGAGCGGGCGCGGGTGGCGGATTTGCGCCGCCGCTGACCCCGTCCCCTCCCGTCCCCTTGCCTTGCCTCGCCTCGGTGTGCCTCGACGGTGACGGGGCCGGGCCTCGGGCCTCCAGGGGTGCCGTTGGCGAAACGGCTGCGGCCGGGTGGTCGGCCGCGGGAATGTGACACTCGCCGCGCAAGTGTCACATTCGCCGGGCCACACACCATGGCCCCCGGGGCACCGGCCAGACCCCCCACCACGCCGACCGGGATGCGCCAACACCCGCCCGGGTCGGTACCCACCCGCCCGGGTCGGCGCTCACCCTCCAGAGTGGGTTCTCACTCGCACGGGCGAGGAGGGTGTGCGGCCATTCCGCCAGGCCGCTTCTTGGGATGTCCCCCTCTGTCCATGCGTGCCCCGGCTTGCGGCGTCTCCTTGTGCACCCTCACGCTGTCCATGACGACGACGGGAGGCGGTGACGCACAGGTGAACGACGGATCGCGTCGTTCGCACCGACGACGGATGCGGTACGTCGTCCTGGGGAGCCGGCCCGCCCGTGCAGTGGGGGCGGTGGCGCGGGCACGCAAGGCCGGGACGGCGATGCGGCGTGCCGGGGACGGCGACGGCGTGGTCGTGCACCAGGGCCTGCGGGTGGCCGCGGCGTACGCCTGGCGGCTCCTCGTCCTCGGGGCGGTCGTGTACGCGGGCTTCAAGATCCTGGGGCGGTTGCAGCTGGTCGCCGTGGCGCTGTTCCTCGCGCTGGTCGTGACCTCGGTGCTGCGGCCGCCCGCCGACCTGCTGGCGCGATGGCTGCCCAGGCCCGCGGCCGTCGTGGTGAGCGTCCTGGGGAGCCTGGTGCTGCTGCTGGGGCTGCTGGCGCTGGTCGGCAGCCTGGTGGCGGGCGAGTCGGGCCAGTTGGGGCAGCAGTTCGCCGGGGGCATCGGGCGGATCCAGCGGTGGCTGGAGGGCCCTCCCTTCCGCGTCCGCCCCACCGTGCTGTCGAATCTTCAGGGCAAGGTGACGACGTTCGTCTCGGAGCACCGTTCCATACTGATCAGCAGCGCGCTCAGCGGTGCCGGGCGGGCGTTGGAGGTGCTCACCGGAGCGGTGCTCGCGCTGTTCTGTTCGCTGTTCTTCATCCACTCCGGGGACAAGTTCTGGAGCTGGTTCCAGGGCCTGCTGCCGGAGGAGGCGCGGGACCCGTGGGGCCGTGCGGGACGGGCGGCGTGGCGGACGTTCGCCGGGTACACACGGGGCATCATCATCGTGGCCGCCACCAACGCCGTACTGGTCGGGATCGCCCTGTTCGCGCTGCGCGTGCCGCTGGCCCTGCCGCTGACCCTGCTGGAGTTCTTCGCCGCGTTCATCCCCCTGGTGGGCTCGCCCATCGCGCTGGCCGTGGCCACGGTCGTCGCGCTCGCCTCGCGGGGGCCGGTCGTCGCGCTCGCGGTGCTCGCCCTGATCGTGGTCGTCGGCCAGATCGAGGGCCATGTACTGCATCCGCTGGTGATGAGCTGGGCGGTCCGGCTGCACCCCGTGGTGGTGGCCGTGTCCGTCATCGGGGGCGGCATCCTGGCCGGCGTGATCGGCGCGGTCGTGGCCGTGCCCATGGTCTCGGTCGCCTGGTCCGTGATCAGCGAGATGCGCGCCCCGCCCGAGCCGGACCACCCCGGGCGGTCACCCGGCTGACACATGGGCGGTCACCCGGCCGACGCAGGTGCGAGCGCTTTCCTGCGGCTCCCCGCTTTCCTGCAGCTCCCCGCCACCGCCCGCGACGGGGGAAACCGAAGCGCCCGGCGGACTGACTGCTCGGTCCGCCGGGCGCCTCGGATGTCGTAGGACCGGGTGTCAGTCCTTGATCTCGCAGATCACGGCGCCCGACGTGACGGACGCGCCGACCTCCGCGCTCAGGCCCTTGATGGTGCCGGAGCGGTGCGCGTTGAGGGGCTGCTCCATCTTCATGGCCTCCAGGACGACGACCAGGTCGCCTTCCTTGACCTCCTGGCCCTCCTCGACCGCGACCTTGACGATCGTGCCCTGCATGGGCGAGGCGAGGGTGTCGCCGGAGGCGACCGGGCCGGACTTCTTGGCGGCGCGGCGCTTGGGCTTGGCGCCCGCGGCGAGGCCGGTGCGGGCCAGCGACATGCCCAGCGACGACGGGAGGGAGACCTCCAGGCGCTTGCCGCCGACCTCGACGATGACCGTCTCGCGGCCCGTCTCCTCGTCGGTCTCCGTGTCCGCGGGGGCCGCGAAGACGGGGATCTCGTTGACGAACTCGGTCTCGATCCAGCGGGTGTGGACCGTGAACGGGTCGGTGGAGCCGGTCAGCTCGGGGGCGAACGCCGGGTCCTTCACCACCGCGCGGTGGAACGGGATGGCGGTCGCCATGCCCTCGACGGTGAACTCCTCGAGGGCGCGGGCGGCGCGCTGCAGCGCCTGCTCGCGGGTGGCGCCGGTGACGATCAGTTTGGCGAGGAGGGAGTCCCAGGCCGGGCCGATGACACTGCCGGACTCGACGCCCGCGTCCAGGCGGACGCCGGGGCCGGAGGGCGGGGCGAACAGCGTCACGGTGCCGGGGGCGGGGAGGAAGCCCCGTCCCGGGTCCTCGCCGTTGATACGGAACTCGAAGGAGTGGCCGCGCAGTGCGGGGTCGCTGTAGCCGAGTTCCTCGCCGTCGGCGATGCGGAACATCTCGCGGACCAGGTCGATCCCGGCGACTTCCTCGGTGACGGGGTGTTCGACCTGGAGGCGGGTGTTGACCTCAAGGAAGGAGATCGTGCCGTCCATGCCGACCAGGAATTCGACCGTGCCCGCGCCGACGTATCCGGCCTCCTTCAGGATGGCCTTCGAGGAGGAGTACAGCTCGGCGACCTGCTCGTCGGACAGGAACGGCGCGGGGGCCTCCTCGACGAGCTTCTGGTGGCGGCGCTGCAGCGAGCAGTCACGGGTGGAGACGACGACCACGTTGCCGTGGGTGTCGGCCAGGCACTGGGTCTCGACGTGGCGGGGCTTGTCGAGGTAGCGCTCGACGAAGCACTCACCGCGGCCGAACGCGGCGACGGCCTCGCGGACGGCGGACTCGTACAGCTCGGGGACCTCTTCGAGGGTGCGGGCCACCTTCAGCCCGCGCCCGCCACCGCCGAAGGCGGCCTTGATCGCGATCGGCAGCCCGTGCTCCTGGGCGAACGCGACGACCTCGTCGGCGCCGGAGACCGGGTCGGGGGTGCCGGCGACCAGGGGGGCGCCGGCGCGCTGGGCGATGTGCCGGGCGGCGACCTTGTCACCGAGGTCGCGGATGGCCTGCGGCGGCGGGCCGATCCAGATCAGCCCGGCGTCCAGGACCGCCTGCGCGAACTCCGCGTTCTCGGACAGGAAGCCGTAACCGGGGTGGATGGCATCGGCCCCCGAGTCCTTGGCGGCCTGCAGCACCTTGGCAATGTCCAGGTAACTGGTGGCCGGGGTGTCACCGCCCAATGCGAACGCCTCGTCCGCCGCTCGGACATGCGACGCGTCCCGGTCCGGTTCCGCATACACGGCAACGCTCGCGATCCCGGCATCCCGGCACGCCCGGGCCACGCGGACAGCGATTTCGCCACGGTTGGCGATGAGCACCTTGCGCACGATGGCTCCCTCCTTGAAACAAGCCGAGTTTAGGGACTGCCGACACGACCTTTCGACCCGTCCCCAATGGTGAGCTTGCCCACACGGAGCGTGATTCGAGGCCCGCTCGACCCGCGAGATCCCTTGTCACACCGCGGTACGCAGGAATCCTTGGGTGAACCCTAGTCCTCCTGTGTGGCCAAGGTCTCTGTGCGGCCGTGCCGCGCCGCACAGCGTTTCTTTGTGGAGTCCCTACGAATGGCCCAACGATTCTTTGCCCGCGGCGGAACCCTTGTCCCGGCGTTTACCCGTTAGTAGCGTTCGGGATGTCCCGAACATACTCGGGGTAACAGCACTGGGAAGTGGGTGGGGACCGGTGGTGCGCAGACCGCTGGCGTGGGTGGCGGCGATCGTTCTCTTCGTGGAAGCGATCGGCATCGCGCTGCTGAACTGGTTCCTCGGCGTGGTCATCGACCACCAGGACATGTCCCTGGCGGGGCTCGACTCGGACATGATGTCCGTCTCGTCGAAGGTCGGGGGGTTGGTCTTCGGCCTCTACTTCGCGCTGTGCGGGGTCGCCGTGCTGCTCGTCGCGGTGCGCGACCGCGCCCCGGGCCTCTTCGGCCGCATCCTGCTGATCAGCGCCGCCGTGGCGCACGCTCTGCTCGGCGCGTTCACGGTGGGCCTGGTGGGCTGGGGCGCGTTCGCCTTCATGATGGTGGTGTTCGGGCTGATCGTGTTCACCCTGATGGCGTTCGACCCGGGGGAGGGTCCTGCCGACGCCGCGCCGGAGAACGGCAAGGGCGGTCAGGACGGCAACGGTGGCGCGAACACAGACACGAACGCAGACAATGGGGGAAGCCCGGTCACGGCTCCCCCGGCGCCCTCCGCCTCCTGATCACGTCTCTCGCGGTGTCCACAGCTCCGTGATGCTGACGCCCAGCTCGGCCAGCAGTCGGCGTACCAGCGGCAGTGAGATGCCGATGACATTGCCGTGGTCGCCGTCGATGCCCTCGATGAACGGGGCCGAGAGGCCGTCGAGCGTGAAGGCCCCGGCGACGTGCAGCGGTTCGCCCGAGGCGACGTACGCGGCGATCTCGGCGTCGGTCGGCTCGCCGAAGCGGACCACGGTGGACGCGGTCCCCGACGCGTACCGCTTGGCCGCCGTGTCGTAGACGCAGTGCCCCGTCTGGAGGGTTCCGGCCCGGCCGCGCATCGACTTCCAGCGCGCGGTGGCCTCCTCGGCGTCCGCGGGCTTGCCCAGCGCCTCGCCGTCGAGGTCGAGGACCGAGTCGCAGCCGATCACCAGGGCGCCCTGGACCTCGGGTTTCGCGGCCACGACGGAGGCCTTGGCCTCGGCCAGGGCGAGCGCGAGTTCGGCGGGGGTGGGGGCGGAGACGGCGTCCTCGTCGACCCCGCTCACGATCACCTCGGGGTCGAGTCCGGCCTGACGCAGGAGTCCGAGCCGGGCGGGGGACTGCGAGGCGAGCACGAGGCGGCGGCGCGGCTGATCAGTCATGCGGTCAGGGTATCGGCGTGGCCGTACCGCCTCGTATGGCACCGCCTCGTACAGCACCGCCTCGGCTCACATCACACCCAGGACGATCATCGCGAGCAGCATGGCCAACGCCATGAGAAGACCCAGCCGCCGCAACATGTCCTGCATGTCGCGCAGTTCCTTGGGCGGCTCGTTCTCGGGGTCGGACCACAGCATGCCTTCGATCGTGCGGCGGTCAGGGTGCGGGCGCCTGAGTACGCGTACTCAACTTGTCCTCGACCCGGGTGAAGCCGTTTGTGAGCGCGGGCCGGTGGGGCTGGTCGCGCCCACGCGGCGGAGCCGCACATGTCACAGCCTCGCGCCCCTTACGGGGCGCTCCAGCCGGCGCGGTCAGTAGGTGGCTAGGCCGGCCAGTACGTGCGGGTCCAGGCCGTGGGGCCCGGCTGGGGCAGGTGCTGGGCGGCTATGCGGGACGGGTCTGACCAGGAGTCCCTGGTGCCGGGCGCGCCGGACGGCGTGGTGGTCGCCGCCGCGGCGCGCGCTCGGACCACCGCCAGGGCGGCGGCCAGCTCCTCGGGGGTCGGATTGCCCCGTACGACCTTGATCGTCATGTCTGCTCCCAAGGGTCCGGGGTTCTAGAGCGGGATGTTGCCGTGCTTCTTCGGAGGGAGTGATTCCCGCTTCGTGCGCAGCTGACGCAGGCCCCGTACGACGTGGGAGCGGGTGTCGGACGGCGTGATCACCGCGTCGATGTAGCCGCGCTGGGCCGCCGTGTAGGGGTTGAGGAGCGCGTCCTCGTACTCCTGGATCAGCCGGGCCCGGGTGGCGTTCTGGTCCTCGGCGGCGGCGATGGTGCGGCGGTGCAGGATGTTCACCGCGCCCTGCGCGCCCATCACCGCGATCTGGGCGGTCGGCCAGGCGAGGTTGAGGTCGGCGCCCAGGTGCTTGGAACCCATGACGTCGTACGCGCCGCCGAAGGCCTTGCGGGTGATGACCGTGATGAGGGGGACGGTCGCCTCGGCGTACGCGTAGATCAGCTTGGCGCCGCGGCGGATGATGCCCGTGTGCTCCTGGTCGACGCCCGGGAGGAAGCCGGGGACGTCCACGAAGGTGATGACGGGAACGTTGAAGGCGTCGCAGGTGCGCACGAAGCGGGCCGCCTTCTCGGACGCGTCGATGTCCAGGCAGCCGGCGAACTGCATCGGCTGGTTGGCGACGATGCCCACCGGGCGGCCCTCGACCCGCCCGAAACCGGTGAGGATGTTCGGCGCGAACAGCGCCTGGGTCTCGAAGAACTCGGCGTCGTCCAGGATGTGTTCGATCACCGCGTGCATGTCGTACGGCTGGTTCGCGCTGTCCGGCACGATCTCGTCCAGCTCGCGGTCCTCGTCGGTGAGGGCGAGGTCCGCCTCCTCCGGGAAGACCGGGGGCTCGCTGAGGTTGTTGGACGGCAGGTACGACAGCAGTTGCTTGACGTACTCGATGGCGTCCTTCTCGTCGCCCGCCATGTGGTGGGCCACGCCCGACACCGCGTTGTGGGTGCGCGCGCCGCCGAGCTCCTCGAAGCCGACGTCCTCGCCCGTCACCGTCTTGATGACGTCCGGGCCGGTGATGAACATGTGCGAGGTCTGGTCGACCATCACCGTGAAGTCGGTGATCGCGGGGGAGTAGACCGCGCCGCCCGCGCAGGGGCCGACGACGAGCGAGATCTGCGGGATGACGCCGGACGCGTGCGTGTTGCGGCGGAAGATCTCGCCGTACATACCGAGCGCGCTGACGCCCTCCTGGATGCGGGCGCCGCCGGAGTCGTTGATGCCGATGACCGGACAGCCTGTCTTCAGCGCGAAGTCCATCACCTTCATGATTTTCTGGCCGAAGACCTCGCCCAGGGCGCCGCCGAAGACCGTGAAGTCCTGCGAGAAGACCGCGACCGGGCGGCCGTCGACCATGCCGTAACCGGTGACGACACCGTCGCCGTACGGGCGGTTGTTCTCCATGCCGAAGTCGGTCGAGCGGTGCTGCGCGAACTCGTCCAGCTCGACGAACGAGCCCTCGTCGAGCAGCAGCTCGATCCGCTCACGGGCCGTCAGTTTGCCCTTGGCGTGCTGCTTTTCGACAGCGCGCGCCGAGCCGGCGTGCGTCGCTTCCTGGACGCGGCGCCGCAAGTCCGCGAGCTTGCCCGCGGTCGTGTGGATGTCGGGGTGGTGCAGCTCTTCCGGCTCGGACATCGGGATGCGGCTCCCTGCCTGCTCAGTGGGGAAATGAGGGTGATGTGCTCAGGGGGTTGCTACTGACTCGTAGGGTAGTGGTGTCGATACGGTTCGGCAGTGCGGCGTTTACCACACCTAGGGTGGGTTGCATGACGCCGCGAGATGCATCAGACGCGAATGACAACCGGTGGTCCGACCTGGACCGCCCGCCGCTGAACGGGGCAGCCCTGCGCCGGGCTCTGGTCCGCGAGGGCGGGCTCTGGTGCGATGTCGAGGTCGTGCAGCGCACCGGGTCCACCAACTCCGACCTCGTCGCCCTCGTCACGGAGCGGAAAGCCGACGAAGGGGCCGTCCTTGTCGCCGAGGAGCAGAACGCCGGGCGGGGCCGCCTGGACCGCCACTGGACCGCGCCGGCCCGCTCGGGCCTCTTCTTCTCCGTCCTGCTGAAGCCCACCGGGGTCCCCGTGGAGCGCTGGGGCTGGCTGCCACTGCTCACCGGGGTCGCGGTGGCCACGGCCCTGACCCGGGTGGCGGGCGTCGACACGGCGCTCAAGTGGCCCAATGACCTGCTGGTGACGGTCGACGGCGAGGAACGCAAGGCCGGCGGCATCCTCGCCGAGCGCGCCGGAACAGACGCGGTCGTCGTCGGTATCGGCATCAACGTCACCCTGCGCGACGACGAACTTCCCGTGCCCGGTGCGAGCTCCCTCGCCCTCGCGGGCGCCACGACCACGGACCGTGACACCGTGCTGCGGGCCGTTCTGCGCTCCCTGGAGCAGTGGTACGAGAAGTGGCGCGCGGTCGGCGGCGACCCCGCCGCGTCCGGTCTCCAGGAGACGTACGCCGCAGGATGCGCGACCCTCGGAAGAGTGGTGCGGGCCGAACTGCCCGGCGGTACGTCGATCACCGGGGAGGCGGTGGCCGTCGACGGGGACGGGCGCCTGGTCCTGGCCACGGAGGAGGGCGTACAGCAGCCGGTCGGCGCCGGGGACATCGTCCATCTGCGGCCGGCCTGAGCCGAGGAGGCCGGCAGGCCGTACTCAGCGGTGGAGCCCGGGAAGCGATCGTGCTACCGAGCCCCGACCGCACGTACGAGTCAGGAGTGAGCCAGCGCACACCTGCCGTAGAGTTGACCGCGGTCGATCCCTGACCACGGCAGATCGGAAGGGCAGCAGGCGTGACCGTCGACGACACGGGCTCGGGCACGGGTGCACACCCCGCTCCCGACGGTGAGCCGGGGCGTACTGCCGGGTCGGTCACCGACCCGGCGCCCGCACACGTCGACGCGAACGGCACTACGGATGCGACCACCGGGACCGGCGGAAACGGCGGAAACGGTGTGAACGGGCGGAGTGACACGGGCGCACACGTGGACCTGAACGAACGGACGGACCTGAACGACCGGACGGACCCGAGCGACCGGACGGACACGGACGGCCGGCGGGACGGGCAGAGCTGGCTGGACGCGGAGGTCGCCGACTCCGGCGAGGACCCCCTCGCGCTCCGTCTCGAACAGCTCATCCTCGGCGCCGAGCGCCGCTACACCCCCTTCCAGGCCGCCCGCAGCGCCGGTGTCTCCATGGAACTGGCCTCCCGTTTCTGGCGGGCCATGGGCTTTGCCGACATCGGCCAGGCCAAGGCGCTGACGGAGGCCGACGTGCTCGCGCTGCGGCGCCTGGCCGGTCTCGTCGAGGCGGGCCTGCTGAGTGAGGCCATGGCCGTGCAGGTGGCGCGCTCCACCGGTCAGACCACCGCCCGGCTGGCCGAGTGGCAGATCGATTCCTTCCTGGAGGGCCTGACCGAGCCTCCCGAACCGGGGATGACGCGCACCGAGGTGACGTACCCCCTGATCGAGCTGCTCCTGCCCGAGCTGGAGGAGTTCATCGTCTACGTCTGGCGGCGCCAGCTCGCCGCCGCGACCGGCCGGGTCGTCCAGGCCGGCGACGACGAGGAGATGGTCGACCGCCGCCTCGCCGTCGGCTTCGCGGACCTCGTCGGCTTCACGCGACTGACGCGCCGCATGGAGGAGGAGGAACTCGGCGAGCTCGTCGAGGCCTTCGAGACCACCGCCGCCGACCTGGTGGCCGCGCACGGGGGGCGCCTCATCAAGACCCTCGGTGACGAGGTGCTGTACTCCGCGGACGACGCCGGTGTCGCCGCCGAGATCGCCCTGCGCCTCATCGAGACGATGGCGCACGACGAGACCATGCCGGAGCTGCGCGTCGGCATCGCCTTCGGTACCGTGACGACCCGGATGGGCGATGTCTTCGGTACGACGGTGAACCTCGCCTCCCGTCTTACGTCGATAGCGCCGCGGGACGCCGTCCTGGTGGACGGTGCCTTCGCGGAGGAGCTGGTCCGCACTGCGGACGCCCCCGCCTCCGAGGCGGCGGCCGCCGAGGCCGCGGCCGCCGCGGAGAAGGAGGGCGAGAAGCCGCCCGCGTACCGCTTCGCCCTCCAGCCGATGTGGCAGCGCCCGGTCCGGGGCCTCGGCGTGGTCGAACCGTGGCTGCTGGCCCGCCGGGACGGCGAGCTGTAGCCGCCCTGGCTGTTTGTTTCGGCTTCCCGGCTTTTTCCGTACCTTCCCGGCTGTTTCAGTGGTTTCCGGCAGGGCCCGCCAGATCGTTCACGCAGATACCGACGAGCGGCACGCACAGACCCGGCGGGTTCTGGCTGGGCCGCGGAGCCGGGGCGTGGGGGTTGGCACTCGGCGTGGGCTGCGGGGCGGGGGCGCTCGCGGCCGGCGGCTGTGCGTGCGGCCGGGACGCTGCGACAGGGGCGGTGGGGATACCGGTCGAGTCGGGCGCACCGCCCACGGGGTCGTCCGCGCGGGCGGACGGGATCGCCGCCGCCGGTGATGGCGCCGCCGACGGTGGCGTGGGGGCGAGGAGCACGCCCGAGGTCGGGGTCGCGTTCGCCCCGCCCATCGCGGAGGTCGTCTCGGGGGACGTGGGATACGCGGAGGGCATGATCCAGGCGGTCGGCGAGGCGTCGACCGCCTCGTCCGTGGCGACGCCGGCCCTCGGCTCGGCCTCCGCGTTCACACCACCGCTGCCGTCGCCGACCATCGAGTCCGGCGTCATCCGCACCAGGCTCACCCCCGCGGCAAGCGCGAGGCCGCCCACGGCGAAGAGCACCCGTCGGGGCCGCGGCTTGCGGTGCCGCCCCCGGACGGAGCGTTCCCGGAGGGGAGCGGAGACGGACTCGGCCGCCGAGAGGTCGGCCGAAGGACCCGTCACGTCCGTCGTGGTGCCGTTCGTCATGGTCGTCCCTCCCCGGTGGGCCTGCGCCCCCGATGTGCTGGGCGGTGCGCAGGTTATGCGTCCTTTGGGGGCGTGGGACGGGAGTTGGGCGGGATGTCACTCGAACGAGGAGCGGAGGGAGCGGGGGCCAGGGGAGGGCGACGGGAGGGCGACGGGAGGGCGACGGGTTTCGCCGGGCGGCGTCGGCTGCGATGATCGGAGGCGTCGGAAGTTAACCCGCGTTAACCGGTTATCGGGAGGGTGTCATGGCGGAGCAAGGGGACGAGCGGCGGTTCGGGGAGTTCGTCGTCGTACGGCGGCACGAGTACGTCGCGGAGCTCGCCCTCGACCGGCCGAAGGCCATGAACGCCGTGTCCACGGACATGGCCCGCTCCATTACCGCCGCCTGCGAGGCGCTCGGCGGCGAGCGCGACGTACGCGTGGTCGTGCTGACCTCCACCGCCGAGCGCGCCTTCTGTGTCGGCGCCGACCTGAAGGAGCGCAACTCCTTCAGCGATGCCGACCTGGTCCGGCAGCGCCCCGTCGCGCGGGCCGCGTACACCGGCGTCCTGGAGCTGCCGATGCCGACGATCGCCGCCGTGCACGGCTTCGCGCTCGGCGGCGGCTTCGAGCTCGCCCTGTCCTGCGATCTGATCGTGGCCGACCGTACGGCGGTGCTCGGGCTGCCCGAGGTGTCGGTCGGGGTGATTCCCGGCGGCGGCGGTACGCAGCTGCTGCCCCGCCGGGTCGGCGCGGCCCGCGCGGCCGAGCTGATCTTCTCGGCGCGCCGGCTGGAGGCGGGCGAGGCACGGGAGTTGGGGCTCGTCGACGACCTCGTGGACGAGGGCCGGGACCGTACGGAGGCCCTCGCGCTCGCCGCCCGCATCGCCGCCAACTCCCCCGTCGGCCTGCGCGCCGCCAAGCGCGCGCTGCGGCTCGGGCACGGGCTCGACCTGCGCGCGGGTCTGGAGGTCGAGGACGCCGCCTGGCGGTCCGTCGCCTTCTCCGGGGACCGCGCCGAGGGCGTCGCCGCGTTCAACGAGAAGCGCAAGCCGCAGTGGCCGGGGGAGTAGCCGCCCTCGCTTCCCGGCGCCCTCCGGCCGGTACGGCTACTCGGACCCCTGTTCGCCCTACCAATGTCCCGAATCGTCGTGAATATCCCTAGCCTGGAGTGATGGGTGAGGACAGACGGCTGACGGCCGTGGTGGAGCTGGCGCAGGGGATGGCGGCGGCGCCCACCCCGCGCGAGTCCTGGCGGGCCGCGGCGCTCGGGGCCTGCCGCGCGCTCGCCGGGAGCTTCGCCGCGCTCTCCGTGTGGGAGCGCGAGCTCGGCCGGCTCAAAGTCCTGGTGAACGTGGGCGAACGCGCGGCGGACGAGGAGGAGTTCCCGGACGGGGAGGCGTATCCGGTGCACCAGTTCCCGGAGATCGCCGAGTTCCTGCACGAGCGCTGGGCCGGGGGCGGCGGGCCGAACGCCTGGGTGGAGACGGCCGACGGTCCGGAGGGAGGCCGCGCCGGGTACTGTCACCAGCGCGTCGCCGCCCTGCGCAGGCGCGGCCGCGGCTGCTGCGTCGTCGCCCCGATCGTGCTGCACGGGCGCGCCTGGGGCGAGCTGTATGTGGCCCGCCCGGCCGCGGCACCCGTCTTCGACCGCGCCGACGCCGACTTCGCGACCGTACTGGCCTCCGTCGTCGCCGCCGGGATCGCCCAGGTCGAGCGCCTGGAGGAGGCCCGGCGTCTGGCGTTCACGGACGCCCTCACCGGGCTCGCCAACCGCCGCGCCGTCGACGTACGCCTGGACGAGGCCATCGAGCGGCACCGGCGGGAAGGCGCCGTGGTCAGTCTCGTCGTCTGCGACCTCAACGGGCTCAAGTACGTCAACGACACCCGCGGGCACGCCGTCGGCGACCGGCTCCTGGAGCGGTTCGGGTCGGTGCTGTCGCTGTGCGGGGCGATGCTGCCGGGCACCCTCGCCGCACGTCTCGGCGGCGACGAGTTCTGCCTGCTCGCGGTCGGCCCGCCGGCCGACGCGATCGTCCGTATCGCCGACGAACTCTGCCGCCGCGCCGCCGAGTTGGAGCTGGGCGAGGGGGTGGCGTGCGGGGTGGCCTCGACCGAGGACCCGATCGGTCCGGTCCGCTCGGCCCGTCGCCTCTTCCGGCTGGCCGACGCCGCCCAGTACCGTGCGAAGGCCGTACGGGCCGCCGGACCCGTCGTCGCCGGGCGCCAGGGCCCCGACGACCCGGTCGTGCGCCTGGCCGACGCACCGTCCCCGGTCCAGCGGGAGCGCCGCCGTTTCCGGGGGCGCCACGAGCCGCCCCGCCCGTGAGTTTGTGACACATGGGGGTCCCTGTGTGACGTACGTCGAAGTAAGGGGTCAACCGGCCACCCACTAGTGACATCATTGAATTCACTGCGTACGCTCCTGAATATGGATATGCATACTGTGGTGGTGGGGACGTCCGGAGTGACCGCGTCCGACGTTCTCGCCGTGGCGCGCGGCGGCGCCCGGATCGAGCTCTCCGGCGAGGCGGTGGGCGCCCTCGCCGCGGCCCGCGAGATCGTGGACGCGCTGGCCGCCAAGCCGGAGCCCGTCTACGGCGTCTCCACCGGGTTCGGCGCCCTCGCGACCCGGCACATCAGCCCGGAACTACGCGCCCAGCTGCAGCGCAACATCGTCCGCTCGCACGCCGCCGGGATGGGCCCGCGCGTGGAGCGCGAGGTCGTCCGCGCGCTGATGTTCCTGCGGCTCAAGACCGTCTGCTCGGGGCACACGGGCGTGCGGCCCGAGGTCGCGCAGACCATGGCGGACATCCTCAACGCCCAGATCACCCCGGTCGTCCACGAGTACGGCTCGCTCGGCTGCTCCGGCGACCTGGCGCCACTGTCCCACTGTGCGCTGACGCTGATGGGCGAGGGCGACGCGGAGGGGCCGGACGGCACGGTCCGCCCCGCCGGTGAACTCCTCGCCGAGCACGGCATCGCGCCCGTCGAACTGCGCGAGAAGGAAGGCCTCGCCCTCCTCAACGGCACCGACGGCATGCTCGGCATGCTGGTCATGGCCCTCGCCGACCTGGAGACGCTCTACAAGTCGGCCGACGTCACCGCCGCGCTCTCCCTCGAAGCCCTCCTCGGGACGGACAAGGTGCTCGCCCCCGAGCTGCACGCCATCCGTCCGCACCCCGGGCAGAGCGCCAGCGCCGCCAACATGCTGGCCGTGCTGAAGGGCTCGGAGCTCACCGGCCACCACCAGGACGGCGCCCCGCGCGTCCAGGACGCCTACTCCGTGCGCTGCGCCCCGCAGGTCGCCGGCGCCGGCCGTGACACCCTCGCGCACGCCCGGCTCGTCGCCGACCGGGAGCTCGCCTCCGCCGTCGACAACCCGGTCGTCCTGCCCGACGGCCGCGTCGAGTCGAACGGCAACTTCCACGGCGCCCCGGTCGCGTACGTCCTCGACTTCCTCGCCATCGCCGCCGCCGACCTCGGCTCCATCGCCGAGCGCCGCACCGACCGCCTCCTCGACAAGAACCGCTCGCACGGCCTCCCGCCGTTCCTCGCGGACGACGCCGGGGTCGACTCGGGCCTGATGATCGCCCAGTACACGCAGGCAGCCCTGGTGAGTGAGATGAAGCGGCTCGCCGTACCGGCGTCCGCGGACTCCATCCCGTCCTCCGCCATGCAGGAGGACCACGTCTCCATGGGCTGGTCGGCCGCGCGCAAGCTGCGCACCGCCGTCGACAACCTCACCCGTATCGTCGCGATCGAGCTGTACGCCGCCACCCGCGCGATCGAGCTGCGCGAGGGCCTGACCCCGGCGCCCGCCTCGCAGGCCGTCATCGAGGCCGTCCGCGCGGCCGGCGTCCAGGGCCCGGGCCCCGACCGCTTCCTCGCCCCGGACCTGGAGGCTGCGGACGCGTTCGTGCGCGGCGGCCTGGTCGTGGCGGCAGTGGAGCCGGTGACCGGACCGCTGGCCTGACCGCCGGTCTGACCGGAGCACCGTCGGGCCGCCGCTGTCACAGCGGCGGCCCGAAGTGTGCTACTGTCTCATTGATACGTTTTTGGTACCCATTTACTTTGTGCGCCTGATCGGAATCCTCCGCAGGCGCGTTTTGTTTTACCGGCATCTCCGGCTTTTCCCGGTGCATCTCCGGATTGGGGCCCTACCTATTCAGGAGAAAAACATGGCTACAGGCACCGTGAAGTGGTTCAACTCGGAAAAGGGCTTCGGCTTCATCGAGCAGGACGGCGGCGGCCCCGACGTCTTCGCCCACTACTCCAACATCGCCAGCTCCGGCTTCCGTGAGCTGCTGGAGGGCCAGAAGGTCTCGTTCGACGTCGCGCAGGGCCAGAAGGGCCTGCAGGCGGAGAACATCATCCCCGCCTGATTTCGGGGACGCGCTTTTCCAGAGCCGGGGCCCGCACCTTCGGGGTGCGGGTCCCGGCTCGTGCTGTGAGTGCTTGTGAGGTTGCGAGCGCTGTGCGTGCAGTCCGTGGGGCCCAG
This sequence comes from Streptomyces sp. NBC_01384, assembly GCF_045040035.1. Classification (NCBI taxonomy): domain Bacteria; kingdom Bacillati; phylum Actinomycetota; class Actinomycetes; order Kitasatosporales; family Streptomycetaceae; genus Streptomyces; species Streptomyces sp. NBC_01384. The sequence goes on along the minus strand of NZ_CP109559.1, from coordinate 3,628,947 downwards.
GAAGGAAATCCAGATCCAGCATGACTCGATCCGAACGTCCCGTCCGTAAGCGGCCGGCAAACGCACGTGGTGGCGCCCAGACCGGCGGCTTCGCGAAGGGTGCGGGCCGCGGCGGCGGCCGCGGCACCGGCAAGGGCCCGGCCCGCAAGGCCGTGGCGCCGCAGGAGTTCTCCCTGCCCGAGACCATTACACCCGCCCTGCCCGCCGTCGACTCCTTCGACGCGCTGGACATGCCGGCCGCCCTCACCAAGACCCTCGCGGCGCAGGGCGTCACCGAGCCCTTCCCGATCCAGGGCGCGACCCTGCCCAACTCCCTCGCCGGACGCGACGTCCTGGGCCGGGGCCGCACCGGCTCCGGCAAGACGCTCGCCTTCGGGCTCGCCCTGCTGGCCCGTACGGCAGGCCGCCGGGCAGAGTCCAAGGCTCCGCTCGCGCTCGTCCTCGTCCCCACGCGCGAGCTCGCGCAGCAGGTCGACGACGCCCTCACGCCGTACGCCACCGCCGTCAACCTGCGGGTGGCCACGGCCGTCGGCGGGATGTCGATCGGCCGCCAGGCCGGCACGCTGCGGCGCGGCGCCGAGGTGCTGGTCGCCACCCCCGGGCGGCTCAAGGACCTCATCGAGCGGGGCGACTGCGTCCTCGGCCAGGTCGCGATCACCGTCCTCGACGAGGCCGACCAGATGGCTGACATGGGCTTCATGCCGCAGGTCACCGCGCTGCTCCAGCAGGTCGAGCCCGGCGGTCAGCGACTGCTCTTCTCGGCCACGCTCGACAAGAACATCGACCGGCTCGTCCGGATGTTCCTGACCGACCCCGTGGTGCACTCCGTCGACCCCTCGGCGGGCGCGGTGACCACCATGGAGCACCACGTGCTGCACGTCGCCGACGAGACCGACAAGAAGGCCGTGGCGGTGCGGATCGCGGCGCGCGACGGCCGGGTGATCCTGTTCGTGGACACCAAGCGGGGTGCCGACCGGTTCACCAAGCGGCTCCTCGCGAGCGGTGTACGGGCGTCCGCGCTGCACGGCGGGCGCAGCCAGCCGCAGCGCAACCGCACCCTGGACCAGTTCAAGAACGGTCAGGTCACCGCGCTGGTCGCGACCAACGTGGCGGCCCGCGGCATCCACATCGACGACCTCGACCTCGTGGTCAACGTCGACCCGCCGACCGACCACAAGGACTACCTGCACCGTGGCGGACGCACCGCCCGGGCCGGTGAGTCCGGCAGCGTCGTCACCCTCGTCCTGCCCGAGCAGCGGCGGGAGATGACGCGGCTGATGGCGGACGCCGGCATCACCCCGCGCACCGCCCGGATCAAGTCCAGCGACGAGGAACTGGTCCGCCTCACCGGCGCCCGTGAGCCCTCCGGCGTCCCGGTCGTCATCGAGGTGCCGCAGCCGGCCGAGCCGCCGAAGCAGCGGCCGAGGTCGCGGACGCGGCGCCCTGCGGGTGGCGCGGGTGGCGCGGGTACGGGTTCGCGTACGGGTGCGGAGTCGCAGGGGCGGCAGCCTCGGCGTGCCGCCGGCGGTACGGGCGGTACGGGCGGTACCGGGGGTGCTGGGCGTTCCACCGGTGGGCGTGGGCGTGCGCCGCAGCAGCGGCGTGGTGAGCGCGGTGGGCAGGGCGGCGGGCAGGGCGGCGGGCGCCGAGCAGCGTAGGCGCTCCGCTTGAAGCCCGGTTCACAAGTGACACAAGTGCGGGCCGTCTGTGGCCGGTCGCGCCCGCGCGGCGGCGCCGCAACTGTCCCAGCCCCGCGCCCCTTTCGGGGCGCGGTGCTCACCGGGGTTTCTCAGTCCTCGAAGTCGCCCAGGAAGCCTGGGTCGATCTTGTCGAGTTCCAGGCCGGTGTTCCTGTGGAGTTTCAGGAGGTCGGTCATGTGGAGGGCGCGGCGGCGGGCCGCGGGGAGGTCGCGGCGGGCGGCGGCCGTCCACAGGACCGGGGTGAACGTGATCCCGTAGGACGCCGGCAGGGGACCCGTCTCACCGCGCCAGCCGGGCCAGCGCAGGTTGTCGTACAGCTGCTCCGTGCCGTCCTCCAGGAACCAGTTGAACCAGATTTCGTGGCCCGCTTCGAGGTCCTCCCAGCGCAGGGCGTCCGGCGCGAAGTACACCACCTCGCCGGGCTTGCCGGGGCGGCCCACCGCCTCCGGGTCGGGCCCGTTGAGGACGAAGGTGCCGCCCAGTACGTCATGGGCGATGACGAGCCCGCCCTCCGGCCGCCACGCCGGGTCGAAGTGCTCGGGGAAGCCGTTGACCTCGGCGAGGCTGGGCAGCCCGTGGGAGGCTTCGGCACCGGGGCTGCCGTAGAAGCGCAGCCAGCCGCTGTCCAGCAGTACCCCGCCGCAGTTGAGCACGAAGGCGCCGAGCCAGGAGCGTGCGCTGATCTGCATTTGCAGCAGGGTCGCGCGGGCCTGCGCGGGGTCCACCGGAAGCACGTCCATGGACACCATGCTCGTGGAGAGTGCCTCGGACAGGAGCGGCCACGCGGGCTCCTCGACATCGGTCAGCTCGGTCAGGTCTCGCATGGGTATCCCGTGGGGTGTACGGGCCGGAGCGTCGCGCTCAGAAAGCCGCCGTGCGCTCCCGGCGCACCGAGTAGGTCACAAAGCCGGCGCCGAGGCCGAGGAAAAGGGTGCCGCCGACGACGAACGGCGTCGTGTCGATGCTTCCGGTGTCGGCGAGCCGGGTCTGCGCGTCGTTCGACCCGGATGCGGTCGTCCCGGATGCGGTCGTCCCGGATTCGGTCGACGCGGAGTCGGCCGTCCCGGACTCGGTCGACGCGGACGCGGTGTCGCCGGACTGCCTGTCGACCGACTGCTTGTCCTCCGACTCCGTGGAAGTCTGCACCCGCAGCGAGTTTCTCGCCGTCATGGTCGTCGGCGCGGAACCCCGCTGAACAGGGTCTTCCTGAGTCGCATGGGCGGACGGAACGAACCACAGGGCTCCCAGGAGGGTCCCCGCTGCGGTGGCGGTCAGCAACGAGCGACGTGCGGCGGACACGTAATATCGATCCCCTTGTGGCGCTGGCGAATTGGCCGTGTGGGCCGATGCTAGTGAAAGGCGCGGGTCGCGGGAAAGTCGCGGGAGCCACGGGCCGTACGCTCCGTCTTATGAGCACTCCTGAGACATCACGATTTGTCCGGCTTCGCGTGGAGCTGGTATTGGAAATCGATGACGCGGACGCCGTCACCAAGGCCGCGTTGCGTCGCGTCGCGGACGATTCCGGCATGCCGGCCGACGAGCGGACGCAGGCCGAGAACGCAGTGACGGAAGACACCGCCGAGGCCCTCGCTTATCTCGTCGATCCGTTCGACCTGGTCAGCGAGGTGCCCGGGGTCGACCTCGCCCAGGCGTCCTGGAGCAGTGAGCCGATCGACTACGACCCGGACTCGTCGGAATGGGACCTCGACGAGGATGATGACGACGAGGACGACGAGGGAGTCGGGGTCGGCTGACGCCTCTTGGGAAAATCGTGACCCCGGGTGGCAACCGCCGCCCGGGGTTTCCTCGTCTCAGACGACGCACTGGCCACCTCCGCACCAGAAGTCGGTCCGGCAGTCGGTACCACTCGATCGGGGTCCGCTGGATCCGATTGATTCGGTTGATGTCGTTGACGGACGTGGTGTGTCCCACACATTCGAGGGATGTGGAACGGGATGAACCGGTCGTAGCGTTGATGGATCTTACGGGGCTCTCGTGATTTTTGGTGATTCGGCAACGATGGAGAAGCGTGTGATGACGAACAGTATGCGGCGCAGGCGTCTGATGACCGCGTCCGCACTGCTCGGCGGGGTGCTGGTGCTCTCTGCGTGCAGCTCAGGCGGCGGCAAGGCCAGTGCTTCGGAAAGCAACGGCGAGACCTCGCAGGCCCAGGCCGACGCTGCGGCGGCCAAGAAGAGCTCCGCGGCTCTGATCAAGATCACGCCCGCGGACGGCTCCGACAACGCCTCCATCCACAACGCCGCGGCGGTCACCGTGAGCCAGGGCACGCTCACGTCCGTCAGCATGACGACCGCGTCGGGCACGCCCGTTTCCGGTCAGATATCCGCCGACAAGAAGAGCTGGAAGCCCGCCGCCCAGCTCGACCGCGCCACCACGTACAAGGTGGCCGCCGAGGCCACCGACTCCGCGGGCCTCGTCGCCCACGAGAACGCCTCGTTCACCACGGTCTCCCCGGCCAACAGCTTCATAGGCAACTTCACGCCGGAGGACGGCTCCACCGTCGGCGTCGGCATGCCGGTCTCGATCAACTTCAACAAGGCGATCACGAACAAGGCCGCCGTGCAGAAGGGGATCACCGTCTCCTCCACCAGCGGCCAGGAGGTCGTCGGCCACTGGTTCAACGCCAACCGCCTCGACTTCCGCCCCGAGAACTACTGGACCGGCGGCTCCACCGTCACCCTCAAGCTGAACCTCGACGGTGTCCAGGGCACGAGCGGCGTCTACGGCGTGCAGCAGAAGACGGTCACCTTCAAGATCGGCCGCAACCAGGTCTCGATCGTCGACGCCCAGACCAAGACCATGAAGGTCACGCAGGACGGCAAGACGATCAAGACGATCCCGATCTCCTCGGGTTCTCCGGAACACAAGACGTACCAGGGTCAGATGGTGATCTCCGAGAAGTTCAAGGAGACCCGGATGAACGGCTCGACGGTCGGCTTCACGAAGACCGACGGCAAGGGCGAGTACGACATCAAGGACGTACCGCACGCCATGCGTCTGTCGAGCTCCGGCACCTTCATCCACGGCAACTACTGGGGCGCGAAGTCCATCTTCGGCGCGGTGAACACCAGCCACGGCTGTGTGGGTCTGTCCGACACCAAGGGTGCGGGCGACCCGAGCACCCCCGCGGCCTGGTTCTACAACCACTCGCTGATCGGTGACGTCGTGGTCGTCAAGAACACCGGCGACAAGACCATCGCCCCGGACAACGGCCTCAACGGCTGGAACCTGAGCTGGGCGGCCTGGAAGGCCGGTTCGGCCGTCTGAACACCCCTTTGCGGCTAAACCGCCGCCGCTCTCGCGGGTGTGGTTGCTCGCCGTAAGGGTTCCTCAATTGATGGTTGCGGTCTTCGTCGTTTGAATGACGGCCGCTCTCGGTACGACGGCCCGCACCCCGCCAGGGGTGCGGGCCATCGGTCTTGGCGGGGTGCACAGGATTCCTCGGCGGCCCACAGGTGAACTCTCGGGCCGCCACAGCCTTCTCATGCTTCTCTTATGCGGGCCTTATCGCGCCATCACGCGCAGTACCTAGCTTTCCGCCATGTTCTTCACCTACCTGAGGCGCGAACTGCGCCGCCGCAGGAAGGCGGCGCTCGTCGTCGCCTCCGGACTCGCCCTGGGCATCGCCCTGGTCATCGTGGTCAGCTCCGTGTCGTCCGGCATGGAGAAGGCCCAGGGCAAGGTCCTCCAGTCGCTGTACGGACTGGGTACGGACATGACCGTCACCAAGGCGGCGGCGCCGGCGACGAGTACCAGCCAGCGCCCGCGCTTCAACTTCGACGCGCAGGACAACGGCTCCGACAAGGAGCAGAGCAGCGACCGCGTCATGGTGCAGGGCTTCCAGACCCTGGCCGCCTCCACGGTCACCAAGGTCGACTCCCAGAAGGGCGTCGCGGACTCCGTCGGCGGACTGAGCCTCCAAGTCATCCGGATCAACGGCCAGTTCACGCGGGGTCAGTTCAAGCAGAACCAGAACAGCGGCGGCCAGGAGGGCGGGCGCCCGAACGCCCAGCAGTCCCCGCAGGGCCGCGTCCAGGGCGGCGGCGCCAACTTCGACGTCAACAACTACTCGGTCTACGGCACCGACGTCACCAAGCCCGCCCTGGGCCCGCTGACCTCCTCGAAGATCACCAGCGGCCGTACCTTCAAGACGTCCGAGACGAACGACAAGGTCGTCGTCGCCGACGTCTCGTACGCCAAGGAGAAGAAGCTCAAGGTCGGCAGCACCGTCACCATCAAGAGCGTCAAGTACAAGGTCATCGGCATCGCCACGCCCGACAGCGGGGACGCCGCGGCCAACCTGTACATCCCGCTCAAGCAGGCGCAGACGCTCAGCGGCTCCACGGACAAGGTCACCACGATCTACGTCAAGGCGTCGGACTCGCAGCAGATCTCCAGCGTCAAGAGCACCATCCAGAAGAACATCTCGGGGACGACGGTCACCACCTCCGCCGACCTCGCGTCCACCGTCTCCGGCTCCCTCTCCACCGCCTCCAGCCTCGCGTCGAACGTCGGCAAGTGGCTGTCCATCGCGGTGCTCGTGGCCGCGTTCCTGGTCGCCGGTCTGCTCACCTCCTCGGCCGTCTCCCGGCGCGTGCGCGAGTTCGGCACGCTCAAGGCGCTCGGCTGGAAGTCGGGCCGGGTGACCCGTCAGGTCGTCGGTGAGGCCATGGTGAACGGTCTGGTCGGCGGCGCGCTCGGTATCGCGCTCGGCCTCGCGGGCGCGTACGTCGTCACCGAGATCAGCCCCACCCTGCAGGCGCAGGTGGGCGGTTCGGGCGGCGGCGGACAGGGCGGTCCCGGCGGTGGCGGCGGCTTCGGCGGTCCCGGCCGGCAGGCCGCGACCAAGGCCCTCGACGTCGCGCTCACCGCGCCCGTCAGTCTCAGCACCATCGCCGGCGCGGTGGCCCTCGCCGTCACCGGTGGCCTGATCGCCGGCGCCTTCGGCGGCTGGCGCGCCTCCCGGCTGCGGCCCGCGGACGCCCTGCGCCGCGTCGAATAGGTCCTAGGGGCCTGTCTTCTGGATCAGGCCTCGGCCGCGGGGTCTGGCACGCACATCTGCGGCGTTGTCGTCGGTCAACGACGCTCCGCGTCGCTTCCCTCCTCCGCCTTGCAACTGCACGCACCAGACCCCGCTCACCGGCGCCGGTCAAGCGCCCTTTCCTTGAAGTGGCCTGATCCAAACGACAGGCCCCAGCCCCCTCAGGGGGTGCCTGCCGCACCGGGCACCCCCTTCACGTCATCCAGGAGTTGCACCATGTACGAACTCAAAGGCGTCACCAAGCGCTATACGCGGGGCAAGGAGACGATCGACGCGCTCGCCGGGGTCGACCTGACCATCGCGGACGGCGACCGGCTCGTCATCCAGGGCCCGACCGGTGGCGGAAAGTCCACCCTTCTGCAGATGCTCGGCGGCCTCGACCGTCCCACCGACGGCAGCATCGAACTCGACGGCACCGACATGGCGAAGCTGTCCGAGGCGAAGCTCACCAAGGTGCGCAGCGAGAACATCGGTTTCGTCTTCCAGAGCTTCAACCTGATTCCCACGCTCACCGCCCAGGAGAACGTGGAGACCGCCCTCGTACCGCTCGGTGTGAAGGTGAAGGAGCGGCGCGCGCGGGCCGCCGAGGCACTGGAGTCGGTGGGACTGGCCGAGCGGCTCGGGCATCTGCCCGCCGAGCTCTCCGGCGGTCAGCAGCAGCGCGTCGCCATCGCCCGCGCCCTGGTCAAGCAGCCGAAGGTACTGCTCGCCGACGAACCCACCGGCAACCTCGACGAGTCGATGCGCGACGAGATCATGGAGGTGCTGGAGACCATGTGGAAGGAGCGCGGGCTCACTTTCATCATGGTCACGCACGATTCCGCGATCGCGAAGAAGGCCCCGCGCATCGCGACGATTCGCAAGGGAAAGCTCACCGTCAAGGAGAACGCGGGGGCATAAAGGGGAATAAACGGCAGCGTGCGGGGGCGTTGCGGAACAATTCCGTCAACTCATCACGCTCGCCCCGCTATTGAGGGGGCGATCACCCCCCGGCATACTTGCGTATTCCGGGGGGCGTGCGTGCATGCGTGCGGGGCTTCCCCCGGCCGGATGAATGGGGATTCGTCCGGACCTCATCTCCAGGGGGAGACTTGCGCAGACAAGTGAAAAGAGCGTGCGCGGCGTCCGTCGCCACGGCGGCGGCCGTGGCTCTGGCGGCGGGAATGACCAGTCCGGCGTCGGCGAAGGCGGAGCAGCGCACGGCGAGCACCTTCGCGGCCGGCAAGGCGGCCGGGATCACGGCCAAGCACCGCATCACCCTGATCACCGGTGACCGGGTGGTCGTCGACGCCAAGGGACGCGTCGTCGGCTTCGAGCGGGCCAAGGGCCGTGAGCACGTTCCCGTCCAGATCCGCAAGGCCGACGGCCACACCCTCGTGGTGCCGGCCGACGCGCAGGCGCTCATAGCCGGCGGCAAGCTCGACCGGCGGCTCTTCGACATCACCGAGCTCAACAAGACGGCGGTCCGCAAGTCTCAGCAACGGGGCCTGAAGGTCATCGTCGGCTACCAGGGAGCCGCGACGGCCGCCAAGGCCGACGTCCGCGAGGCGGGCACGCTCCGCAGGTCCCTGAAGACCCTGAACGCGGACGCGGTGCAGACGCCGCAGCGGGACGCGGCCGAGCTGTGGTCCGCGGTGACGAACGACGGGCGGACGGCCTCCGGTATCGCGCACGTCTGGCTGGACGGCGTCCGCAAGGCGAGCCTCGACAAGTCCGTGCCGCAGATCGGTGCCCCCAAGGCGTGGGCGGCCGGTTACGACGGCAAGGGCGTCAAGATCGCCGTCCTGGACACCGGTGTCGACGCCACCCACCCGGACCTCAAGGACCAGGTGATCGCCTCCAAGAACTTCTCCACCGCCGCCGACGCCACCGACCACGTCGGCCACGGCACGCATGTCGCGTCCATCGCGGCGGGCACCGGCGCCAAGTCGGGCGGCAAGTACAAGGGTGTCGCGCCCGGCGCGAAGATCCTCAACGGCAAGGTCCTCGACAACACCGGCAACGGCGACGACTCCGGCATCCTCGCCGGCATGGAGTGGGCGGCCGAGCAGGGCGCCGACATCGTGAACCTGAGCCTGGGCGGCCAGGACACCCCCGACATCGACCCGTTGGAGGCCGAGGTCAACAAGCTCTCGGCCGAGAAGGGCATCCTCTTCGCGATCGCCGCGGGCAACGGGGGCCCCGAGTCGATCGGTTCGCCCGGCAGCGCGGACGCCGCGCTCACCGTCGGCGCCGTCGACGACAACGACAAGCTGGCGGACTTCTCCAGCACCGGCCCGCGCGTCGGCGACGGCGCCATCAAGCCCGACGTCACCGCGCCCGGCGTGGACATCACGGCCGCCGCGGCCCCGGGCAGCCTCATCGACCAGGAGGTCGGCGAGAAGCCCGCGGGGTACCTGACCATTTCCGGTACGTCGATGGCGACCCCGCATGTCGCGGGCGCCGCGGCGATCCTCAAGCAGGAGCACCCGGACTGGACGTACACCGAGCTCAAGGCCGCGCTGACGGGCTCCGCGAAGGGCGGCAAGTACACGCCGTTCCAGCAGGGTTCGGGCCGTATCGCCGTCGACAGGGCGATCCAGCAGACCGTGCTCGCCGAGCCGTCGTCGCTGAGCTTCGGCATCGCGCAGTGGCCGCACACCGACGACAAGCCGGTGACCAAGCAGCTGACGTACCGCAACGTCGGTACCAAGGACGTCACCCTCACCCTCGCGGTCTCGGCCACCGACCCCAAGGGCCAGGCGGCCCCCGCGGGCTTCTTCGCACTCGGCACCAAGACGGTCACCGTCCCGGCGGGCGGCAAGACCTCCGTCGAGGTCACCGCCAACCCGAAGCTCGGCGGCACGCTGCTGGGCGCGTACTCGGCGTATGTGACGGCGACCGGTGGCGGTCAGTCGGTACGGACGGCGGTGGCCATCCAGCGGGAGGCGGAGTCGTACAACGTCACCCTGAAGTACGTCAACCGCGCCGGTGAGACGCCCACGCACCTCACCGACCTGGAGGGCTACTCCGGTCTCGGCGCCCAGCGGGACTACAGTTCGCTGAGCACGGCGGACACCGTGACCCTGCGGGTCCCCAAGGGCAGCTACCTGCTCGACTCCCTGTTCGCGCAGGACCTGGTGACGGCCAAGGGCGGGATCGACTGGCTGGTCCAGCCCCGGCTGAGCGTCACCAGGAACACCACGGTGACCCTCGACGCCCGTACCGCCAAGGGCGCCGACATCACGGTGCCGGACGCGCAGGCGAAGCCGCTGTCGGCGACGGTCAGCTACACCGACAACACCACGGGCCTCGGCAACTCCATCCAGCTGACCTCCTTCCAGGACCTGCGCACGGCGCACGTCGGCCCGGCCATCTCCTCCGGCCTGTTCCAGAGCTGGGCCGGACAGTGGACCAAGGGCGCGGGCACCGAGTACGACACCTTCACCGGCGCCAAGACCACCAAGCTCCAGGGCGCGCACGTCAAGCACTACCAGGCGAGCGAGCTGGCCAAGGTGAGGACGAACCTCGGGGCCGCGGCCTCCGGCAAGACGGGCGCGGTCAGCGCGTACGGCTTCCTGCCCGACGACGAGAGCATGAGCGTCGCGGTCGACCAGAAGCTGCCGGGCTCGCGCACGCTGTACGTGTCGACCGGTGAGAAGGCCCAGTGGGCGCTCGCCTTCGAGCAGCGCGCCGGCGTCGACTCCACCGGAACCCCGGTCATCGACGCCTACTACACGGACGACTACCCGCAGATCTTCAAGGCGGGCAAGAGCTACACGAAGACGTTCAACACGGCGGTCTTCGGCCCGAAGATCAGCGCGGACTACGGTGTGTTCCGCAACGACAACAGCATCAGCGGCTACCTGCCGCTGTTCGCCGACGGGGACGGCCACCCCGGCTCCTCGCTGTACACCTCCGTGACGACGACGCTGTACCGCAACGGTGCGAAGGTCGGCTCGAACGACGACCCGCTCGTCGGGATGAAGGAGTTCAAGGTCCCGGCCGGCGAGGCCACGTACAAGCTCACGACCTCGGTCAAGCGCACGGTGAAGGTCGCCGCGGCCTCCACGCGGATCGACGCCAGCTGGACCTTCAAGTCCAAGAAGACCGACTTCGCCAAGCTGCCCACCTCCACGGTCCGCTTCAACGCCGCGACCGGCCTGGACAGCCGTGTCGAGGCCGGCAAGACGGTCACGATCCCGCTCACCGTGCAGGGCTCGGCCGCGGGCAAGAACCTCAAGTCGCTGTACGTCTACGTCTCGTACGACTACGGCCAGACCTGGACCATGCTCAAGGTCAAGAACGGCAAGATCACCGTCAAGAACCCGGCGAAGGGAAAGGGCATCTCCTTCCACGCGAAGATCACCGACAAGAACGGCAACAAGTCGACGGTCTCGATCTACAACGCGTACTACGGGAAGTGAGGAGTAGTACGTAGCTGAGGTCGGCGCATCGGCTGTTCGGCATATCGGTGCATCGCGGCAGTGTCGGGCCCTTCGAGATTCCCTCTCGAAGGGCCCGTTTGCCGTGCCGGCGTCACGATGATCCAGGGACCGGCGTGTGAAGGAAGATTCACAGGCTGAGGGTGATGGCGGCCCCCATGCCGCCGAGGCCGAGGGCGAAGGCGGCTTCGGCCCAGCCGCCCGTACCCCAGCGGAAGAACCGGTCGATGGCCAGCCGACCTGGACCGATGGCGGCGATGGCGAGAGCGACGATGGCAATACAGACGTTGTATTCCACGCCGCCTTCCGTCTCCCACAGACCGTGGGCACCGGCAACGGTCACCATCGCATTGATCATCACTCCGATGAGGGCGGCGGCCGCGAGCGGGATGAGTAGCCCAAGAGCCAGACCAAGGCCGCCGAGGAACTCGGACAGACCGCCGATCACCGCGAAAACCTTCCCCGGTCGGTAACCGAGAGCGGCGAACCCCTTCCCCGTAGCTGTCAGACCCGCGCCCCCGAAGAGCCCGAAGAGTTTCTGAGCGCCGTGCCCGGCCATCAGCAGCCCGATGGTCAGCCTGATCAGCAGCAGTCCCCAGTCGCGAGCGGACGACCACGGCGCAACGGTGTCCTGCGCTGCCGGCTCCGTGGGAGCCAACAGCCAGTCCGTACTGCGCTTCTCCATCCGAAATGCTCCGGTAGGGATACCGAAACGGCCACCATTCCCAGCCTGAACAGGCACCGGTTCACCGGTAGGCGGTCAGCACCCGCGCGCCATCGCAGGACGCGGACCACCCCTACCGATACTTCCGCAAGTCGGGTGATGTCGCACGCCGAGCGACTGGGCGCGGAGTGAGCCTCCGTGCCTGGACGGGTCAGTTGGTGGTGTGACCGCCGTCGACGTCGAGGATGTGCCCGGTGATGAATGAAGCTTCGTCCGACGCCATGAAGACGATGGCGTCGGCAAGCTCCTCCGGGAGGCCGAGGCGATCCAACGGAACCTCCGCCACCAGAGCCGCTTTGTTCTCCGGTATGCCGGTGAAACGGGTCAGCATGCCGGTGTCCGTAGGGCCGGGCGCCACGCCGTTCACGCGGATTCCGGACTGGGCGACCTCGAGCGCCACGGACTTGGTGATGCCTTCGACGGCATGCTTGCTGCCGACATAGACGGAGGCTCCCGCCGCACCCTTGTGCCCGTAGGTCGAGGAGATGTTGATGATCGTTCCGCTGCCCTGGCCCTGCATGACGCGCACTTCGTGCTTCATGCTCAGGATCACTCCGAGAACATTCGTGTCGAACGTCGCGGCATAGCTTTCCGCGGTCTGGTCCGTGATCGGGCCGGCCCGGCCCTCGGTGCCGGCATTGTTCACCGCGACGTCGAGACGGCCGAACTGGGCGACGGTCTCGTCGACCAGAGCGCGGACGTCATCTTCCTTGCGGACGTCGGCGTCGATGAACTCGGCCTCGGAACCGAAAGAGCGCAGCTCCTCGGCAAGCGCCTTGCCGGCCTCATCGTGCCGGCCGGCAACGACCACCTTCGCGCCCTTCTTGGCGAAGGCGGCGGCGGTGGCGCGGCCGATGCCGCTGAGCGCTCCGGTGATGAGAACAACGGGCTTGTTCATTTCAACTCCTGTGCGTGTGTGCCGGGCGGCCTGGTCGTGGACCCGTTCGCTCGGACTTGGGTGTGTATTCCTTGGCCGTATTTCGTGTCTCAGCCGGCGATGAGGTCGAGCTCGTTGCCTTCGGGGTCGGCGAACGTCGTCCAGCGGGCGGAGCCCTGGGCGGCGTCGCGGATCCGGGAGGCGCCGAGCGTGATCAGCCGCTGAGACTCGGCATCGAAGGTGGGGCTGAGAGGTCGAGGTGCAGCCGGTTCTTCACCGACTTGGGCTCGGGGACCTGGTGGAAGCTCAGCCGCGGGGTGGCCCCGTCCGGGTCGAGTGTGGCGAATTCGGGGCCCGCGCCTGAGGCGACTTCCCGCCCGAGTGCTTCGGCCCAGAAGTGGGCGAGTTTCTCGGAGTCGGCGGCGTCGACGCTCAGGCCGTACATGGTGTTGCTCATGAAGGTTCTCCTCTTGAGAGTAGGCGGGTTCAGATGGCGGTGCGGCCGCCGTCGACGGCGACGGTCGCGCCGGTGACGTAGCCGGCCTTTGCCGAGACGAGGAACGCGACGACTTCGGCGACCTCGGCGGGCTCGGCGGCGCGCTTCATCGCCGTGGTCTCGGCGAGCGCGTCGAACAGGTCGCGGGCCTCGGGGCGGGTGTAGACCGGGCCGGGGGCGACGGTGTTGAAGCGGACGCCGCGGCCGCTGTACTCGGCCGTCCAGCCTCGCGTCAGTGACGCCAGCGCGGCCTTGGTCGCGCCGTACGCGGCCCCGGTGGCCAGGCCGAGGCTGCCGGCCATGCTGCCGATGTTGATCACGCTCCCCGACCCCTTCGCCGCCATCGTCGGGGCGAACGCCGCCACGAGGAAGAACGGCGCGCGGACGTTGCCGGCGAACATTGCGTCGTAGTCGGAGACCTTCATCTCCTCGGTCGGTGCCCAGACGGCTTGCCCGGCGTTGTTGACCAGGACGTCGATCTCGCCGACCTCCGCGGCGAGCCGGTCGACGCCGCGAGCAGCTGAGCGAAGGAGTGGCCGGACTTCGAGGCCGGCGGGGCGTTTCGCCGAGCGCTGACACGGCGTGGTGGCCCGTCGGAAGGAGAGCTTCCGGTGGGTCGTCCGTGTTTGTGTGGGGGGTATGACCGAATCGACTGTCGAGTACATCCGGTACCGCATTCCCGAGGAGCAGTCCGCGGAGTTCCTGGCCGCTTACACCCGGGCCGCGACCCAGCTCGCCGCGGCGCCGCAATGCGTGGACTACGAGCTGGCGCGCTGCGAGGGGGACGTCGAGTACTTCATCCTGCGGATCACCTGGACCTCGACCGAGGACCACGCCGAAGGCTTCCGGCAGTCGGAGCTGTTCCCCGGCTTCCTCGCCGAGATCCGCCCCTACATCCCGTACATCGAGGAGATGCGCCACTACGCGCCGACGACGGTACGGGGCGCGGGGGCGTCCGTGCCCACGCTGTACTCCTGGGCCGGGGGCGCCGAGGCCTTCGCCCGCCTCACCGAGGTCTTCTACGACAAGGTCCTCAAGGACGACGTCCTCGCACCGGTCTTCGCCGACCTCGCCCCCGAACACGCGGTGCACGTCGCCCTCTGGCTCGGCGAGGTCTTCGGCGGGCCGCCCGCCTACTCCGAGACCCAGGGCGGCCACGGGCACATGGTCGCCAAGCACTTCGGCAAGAACATCACCGAGGTGCAGCGCCGCCGCTGGGTCAACCTCCTCCAGGACGCGGCGGACGACGCCGGGCTGCCGACCGACGCCGAGTTCCGCTCCGCGTTCGTCGCGTACGCGGAGTGGGGTACGCGCCTGGCCGTCTACTTCTCCGGCCCGGACGCGGCCCCTCCGGGGGACCAGCCGGTACCGAGGTGGACATGGGGAGCGGCCCCGCCGTACCAGCCCTGACGAGGCTTTCAGAGGCGCGGACCCGGGGTCCGGGGCGCAGCCCCCGGAGGCGTGGGCGGGGCTACGTGGGCGTGGGCGTCGTCGCGCCCGCGCGGGTCGCGTCCGTGCCCCAGCTGGCCAGCAAACGCAGTGCCTCCGCCGAGGCGGAACCCGGCTCCGCGTGGTACGTGATCAGCGCCTGCTCACTGTCGTCCGGCAGCCGGAACGACTCGTACTGCAGCGAGAGATCACCCACCAGCGGATGCCGCAGCCGCTTCACGCCGTGGCTCTTCTCCTTCACGTCGTGCGTGGCCCACAGTCGCCGGAACTCCTCGCTCTTCACGGAGAGCTCGCCGACCAGCGCCGACAGTCGCGGGTCGTCCGGGTGACAGCCCGCGTCCATGCGCAGCAGGCAGACGATGTCGATCGCCTTCTGCTCCCAGTCCACGAACAGATCGTGGTACTCGGGCTTCAGGAACACCAGCCGCGCCCAGTTCCGCTCCTGCGGCGCCAGCTCCGACCAGTCACCGAACACGGCCGCGGCCATCCGGTTCCAGACCAGGATGTCCGAGCGCCGTCCGCTGATGTACGCGGGGATGCCGTCCATGGAGTCCAGGAGCTGCCGCAGGGCGCCCCGCACCTGCTGCGGGCGCGCCGCCTGCTTCTTCTTGTGCGCCTTGGGCTTCGCGAGGTGGGTGAGATGCGCGTGCTCGGCGCCGGTCAGCCGTAGGGCGCGGGCGATCGCGTCGAGCACCTCCGCCGACACGTTCCGTCCGTTGCCCTGCTCCAGGCGCGTGTAGTACGCGACCGACACTCCGGCCAGCTGCGCCAGCTCCTCGCGCCGCAGCCCCGGTACCCGGCGGTGCCGTCCGAAGTCCGGCAGCCCCACGTCCTCCGGCTTCAGCCGGGCCCGGCGGGTGCGCAGGAACTCACTGAGCTCGGCACGCCGGTCCAGCGGCGGGGAGGGCTGTTCGTCCATACCTACAGTATTCACGGTCGTACGCCGGTGAACCTGACCCCGCCAGTAGTAGGACCGGCGGACGTACGCAGAACTGTGGCCTGGGTGAAAGCTGTGCCGTTCGGCAGGCTGGACGCCGTGCCCGGACGAAAGACGAAGGCAGCCGGGCACTGCACACTCCTTAGGAGAACCCCCGGCATGACCACTGTTGCTGCGTACGCCGCTCCCGCCGCCAAGGCTCCGCTGGAGCGCACCACCATCGAGCGCCGTGAGGTCGGCGAGTTCGACGTCCTGATCGACATCAAGTTCGCCGGTATCTGCCACTCGGACATCCACCAGGCCCGCGAGGGCTGGGGCGAGGCGATCTTCCCGATGGTGCCCGGCCACGAGATCGCCGGCATCGTCTCCGAGGTCGGTTCCGGCGTCACCAAGTTCAAGGTCGGCGACCGCGCGGGCGTCGGCTGTCTGGTCGACTCCTGCCGTGAGTGCGAGAACTGCAAGGCGGGCCTGGAGCAGTACTGCACCGGCGGCGGCGTCGGCACGTACAACGCCCTCGACAAGAACGGCGAGCCGACCTACGGCGGCTACTCCGAGAAGATCGTCGTCGACGAGAACTACACCCTCCGCATTCCCGACGGACTGTCCCTGGACGTGGCCGCGCCGCTGCTGTGCGCGGGCATCACCACGTACTCCCCGCTCAAGCACTGGAACGCCGGCCCCGGCAAGAAGGTCGCGATCCTCGGCATGGGCGGCCTCGGCCACATGGGCGTCAAGATCGCGGACGCGCTCGGTGCCGAGGTGACCGTCCTGTCGCAGTCCCTGCGCAAGAAGGACGACGGGCTGAAGCTGGGCGCCGACCACTACTACGCCACCAGCGACCCGAAGACCTTCGAGGAGCTGCGGGGCTCGTTCGACCTGATCCTGTCGACCGTGTCCGCCCCGCTGGACCTGGACGCGTACCTGTCCCTGCTGAAGACGGACGGCGCCTTCGTGAACGTGGGCGCGCCCGAGGAGCCCGTCAAGCTCAACCTCTTCTCCGTGATCGGCGGCCGCAAGACCCTCGCCGGTTCCGGTATCGGCGGCATCCGGGAGACCCAGGAGATGCTGGACTTCTGCGCCGAGCACGGCTTGGGTGCCGAGATCGAGCTGATCGGCGCGTCCGAGATCAACGACGCGTACGAGCGGGTGCTGGCGAGCGACGTCCGCTACCGCTTCGTGATCGACACCGCCACCATCTAGTCACCCCCCGGTCACCACCCAGTTATCACCCAGTCACCATCGAGTCACGCGCCGCGTGGCAGGAGGGCGCCGACCGGTCGTACGACTGGTCGGCGCCCTTGGTGTTCCCTTTCGTTCACAGGACACGCCGTCCTGGGTTCGAGGACATATCAGCCTAAAACGTGTGTTATTCATTCATGCACACACCTACGCGGCGTACCTTGCTCGGTGCCTCGATCGTGGCCGCCGGCGCGGGAGTCCTGGCCGGCTGCTCCGGGTCCGACTCCCCGTCCGGGTCGGGCTCCCACTCCGGTGCCGGTCCGTACCCGGGAGCCGGGGTCGGCGGCCACCGGGGCGGTGGCTTTGTCCCCAAGGGGCCCAAGGGATACGTGAACCCGTCCGATCCCGAGGTCATCGCCGCCGAGAAGAGACGTGGGTCCGGGCCCGTCCGCACGTTCTCGCTCACCGCCACCGAGACCTCCCTCGACCTGGGCGGACGGACCGTCAGGTCATGGGCGTACGGCGATGCGCTGCCCGGCAGGGAGGTCCGGATCACCGCGGGCGACATCCTCAATCTCAAGATCGCCAACCATCTGCCCGTGGCGACGACACTGCACTCGCACGGTGTTCGTATGCGGTGCGACATGGACGGCGTACCGGGCATCACCCAGTACTCCATCAAGCCCGGCGCGGACTTCACCTACCGCTTCGCTGTGACGCACCCCGGCACGTACTGGCTGCACTCGCACTCGGGACTGCAGCTCGACCGCGGCCTGTACGCCCCGCTGATCATCGAGGACCCCAAGGAGCCGCTGTCCTACGACAAGGAGTGGGTCGTCGTCCTGGACGACTGGGTGGACGGCGTGGGCGGTTCCACCCCGGACCGTGTGCTCGCGCAGTTGCGCGACGGCAGGGCGCCGATGGACATGGGGGAGGACACCGGACACGACGGTACGGGCCACGACAAGTCCGCCGGCGGGCACGCGGGCGACAAGGCCACCGGGCCCTCCCGCATCCTACGGAACTCCCACAGCCGCCTGCTGGAGGGCGAGGGCGGCAATGTCGACTACCCGTACTACCTGGTCAACGGCCGCCTCGCGCACGCTCCTTCGATCTTCCGGGCCCGTCCCGGGGACCGCATCCGGCTGCGGATCATCAACGCCGGGGGCGACACGGCCTTCCGGGTGGCGCTGGGCGACCACGAGATGACGGTGACGCACACGGACGGCTACCCGGTCGAGCACAGGAAGACGGACGCGCTGCTGCTCGGCATGGCCGAACGCTACGACGTGCTGATCACCGCCAAGGACGGGGTGTTCCCGCTGGTCGCGCTCGCCGAGGGAAAGAACGCGAAGGCCCTGGCCGTCCTGCGTACGGGCAGCGGGGGGCTCCCCCGGCCCTCGGTACATCCGGACGAGCTGGACGGCGAGATCGTGCCGGCCAGACGTCTAGTGCCGGACGAGTCCGTGGCCCTCGACGACCGCGCCCCGGACCGCGAGATGCGCTTCAGAATGACTGGCAACATGAGGCAGTTCAACTGGAGCTTCGACCACCGGCCCTACTCCGTCGAACAACGCCACCCGGTCCGCGAGGGCGAACGGGTCCGCCTGACCCTCATCAACGCCACCGACATGTGGCACCCCATGCATCTGCACGGCCACACCTTCGCCGTCACCGGCTTCGGCGCGTCCGGCGCCCGCAAGGACACCGCCTACGTGCTCCCGCACCGCAAACTCGTCGTCGACTTCAACGCCGACAACCCGGGCCTTTGGATGCTCCACTGCCACAACCAGTACCACGCAGAGTCCGGGATGATGACGATCCTCGGCTACCGGAAATGACGATCCTCGGCTACCGGAAATGACGATCCTTGGCTACAGGAAATGACGACGACGGGGCGCGTAACGCGCTGCCCACCGGGCCGGAGCCGGTGATCAGCGCGTTCAAGCCGAGCCAGGCCAAGCTCCTGTCGAGCCGAGCCGAGCTCCTACCAAGCCGAGCCATGCTCAGCCCTGCCCAGTCCGATCGCTCTGATTCCCTACCGGAGGCCGCCATGGGGCGAGCTCTCGGTGATGTCCTGGGGCATGCGGCCGCCGTCGCCGTCAGCCCGCTCCCGATGATCGCGATGATTCGACAGCGGCCCCAGCGGCTTCTTTACCCGGGGTGCGGACGACGTACGCGCGGGATACGCTTTTCGACGGCAAGGTCAGGTTCCCCGGCGGGTTTTGCAGACGCCGGGGCCTCGTTCGCGATGAGCAATTCCTCCTGCGGTGACCTTTGACGAGTGTCGCGCCCCCTTCACATTCGCAGGGGTGAGCTGCGGCCGAATCCCATCTTCGAAGGCGTGCCCCGCGCTTTGGGCGCCGTAGGAGTGCTGCCTCAGGGCCCGCAGCTTTGCAGTCCCTGAAATGGAGGTCGGCATGAGAGTTGTCGTTGATCTTTCCCGGTGTCAGGGGTATGCGCAGTGCGCGTTCCTGGCTCCGGACGCTTTCCGGATGCATGGCGAGGAAGCGCTGATGTACAACCCGAACCCCGACGATGCTCAGCGCGAGCAGGTGGTACGCGCCGCGGCGGCCTGCCCGCTCCAGGCCATTCTGGTCGACCAACTGGAGGGACGGGACGCACCGGTGGGAGCGTCGCCGTCATGAGCAGCGCCGACACCCTGCAGGGGTTCAAGCGCGACGGCCGCGTCGTGATCGTCGGGGCGTCACTGGCGGGACTCCGGGCCGCGGAGGCTCTGCGCGGCGAGGGGTTCACCGGGGCGTTGACCATGATCGGTGACGAATTGGGTGAGCCTTATGACCGGCCCCCGCTGTCCAAGCAGGTGCTGACCGGGTGGGTGCCGGCCGGGGGCACCAAGCTGCCGCGACGTCGTGACATCGACGCGGAGTGGCTGCTGGGCGTGCCCGCCGACGGGCTGGACCTGGCGGCCAACCACGTGCATCTCGCCGACGGCCGCGAGGTTCCCTTCGACCGAGTGCTGATCTCCACCGGGGTACGGGCCCGGCCTTGGTTCGTCGAGAGCGAGGCGGCCCTGGACGGGGTGTTCGTCGTGCGCACACGCGAACACGCCGACGGCCTGCAGCGAGCCCTCGCCGCCGGGCCCTCCCGCGTACTGGTCATCGGCGCGGGCTTCACCGGCTCCGAGATCGCCTCCATCTGCCGCGAGCGGGACATCCCGGTGACCGTCGCCGAGCTCGCCTCGGCCCCGTTGGTCGGGGCGCTCGGCGCCATGATCGGTGAGGTCGCGGCGGACATGCAGCGCGCCCACGGCGTCGACCTGCGCTGCGGTGTCAAAGTCACCCAGCTGGAGGGCGACGCGCAGGGGCGCTTTCGCCGCGCCCACTTCTCCGACGGCAGCACCATCGACGCCGACGTGGCGGTGGTGGCGCTCGGCGGCATCCGCAACACCGAGTGGCTGCGGGGCTCGGGACTGGCGGCAGGCCCATGGGGCATCGCCTGCGACACGGGTTGCCGCGCCCTCGACCTCAACGGCCTGATCACCGACGACATCTTCGTTGCCGGAGACGTGGCACGCTGCCCGAACCCGATCTACGAGTACCGGCTCATCTCGCTGGAGCACTGGGTCAACGCCGTGGAACAGGCCGAGATCGCGGCGCACAACATGGTCAGCGCCCAGGCGGACCGCTGGCCGCACCTGTCCATCCCGACGTTCTGGTCGATCCAGTTCGGCGTCAACATCAAGTCCGTCGGTGTGCCGACCTTCGCCGACGAGGTCGTCGTCACCCAGGGATCAGTGGCCGACCACCGCTTCGTCGCCGCATACGGCTACCAGGGCCGCGTCACCGCGGCGGTCAGTTTCAACAACGCGAAGTGGCTGGACCACTACCGGCAGTTGATCGAGACGGCCGCACCCTTCCCGCCGCCCTGCCCCACGCCCGACGAGCCCGCCGACGCGAAGCCGGTGCCCGTCGACTTCCCCGGCCCCACTCTGCTCGCCCAGGGCGCCACCGTGGTCGTCACCGGCCACGACCCGGGAGAGCGGCGCGTCACCGCCGCGTGGCAGCACCGGTAGGAGGGAAAGCGACATGACCACGACCGAGACGCCCGACATCCTGCACCAGATCCTCGACTACTCCGCCCGGGCCGACCCGTACCCGCTCTACGCCGAGCTGCGCAAGACCCCGGTGGCCCTGCAGGAGGACGGCAGCTATGTCATCAGCACCTACCGCGAACTCGCCGGCATACTGCACGACCCGCACCTGAGCTCCGACGTCCGCCACCTGTCGCGGCCGATGCCCGCGACCGAGGCACACACCACGCCGTCGTTCATCAACCTCGACCCGCCCGAGCACGACCGCCTGCGGCGCCTGGCCATGCGCCACTTCGGCCCCCCGCACACCCCGGGGCTGGTGACCGGCATGGAACCCGACCTGACCGCCATCGTCAGCGGCCTGATCGACGACTTCGCGGACAAACAGCGGATCGACATCGTCGACGACTTCGCCTACCCGTTCCCCGTCACCGTGATCTGCCACCTGCTCGGGGTGCCGCGCGAGGACGAACCGCGGTTCCACGTGTGGGTGAACGCCATCATCGACGCGATCGACTACGACCCCAGGACCGACCCGAAGGAGAAACTGGACAACGGCGTGCAGGCCAGGAAAGACCTGCGCCAGTACCTCGGCGGGCTGCTGGAACAACGCCACGACCGGCCCGGCGACGACCTGCTGACACGGCTGGCCAACGACGACGGGCCCGACGGGCGGATGACCGACGACGAAATCGTCAGCACCGCCAACCTGCTGCTCATCGCCGGCCACGAGACCACCGTCAACCTCATCACCAACGGCATGCTCACCCTGCTGCGCCACCCGCAGGTGCTGCAGCGGCTACGCGACGAACCGGACCTGGTCGTGCCGCTGGTCGAGGAACTGCTGCGCTACGAGCCGCCGGTGCACATCATTCCCTGGCGGGCGGCGTACAGCGACATCACCGTCGCCGACACCGTCATCCCCAAGGGCTCGCAGATCATGCTCCTGCTCGCCTCGGGCAGCCGCGATCCGGAGCGCTTCGACGATCCCGACCGCTTCGACCCAGATCGGGAGGACAACCAGCACCTGGGGTTCGGCAGCGGTATCCACCTGTGCTTCGGCGGACCGCTGGCCCGGCTGGAGACCCAGATCGCGCTGAACGCGCTGGTACGCCGCCTGGACCGGCCCAGGCTGGTCGAGGACCCGCCGCCGTACCGGCCCAGCCCCGTTCTGCGAGGTCCCATCCACCTGCACATCGAGCAGAGTTGAAGGCGAACCATCCGACGGGCCGGCTGGTCCGAACGCTGTCATGCGGAAGCCACCACCTCGCCGGCCATGACCTGGGGAGGGTTGGGGAGCAGTGACGCAAGGCTGTCCCGCGCGAAGTCCGCAGCCCTCGAGATCGATTCCTCGGCACCGGCCTGGTCCTGGAAGACGCTGGTCGAGACCATCACTCCGTCCCCGGCATCGATCCAGTAGTAGGCCACGAAGCCGGAGACCTGGCGCATGAGCGGCACGAACCCCTCGTTCACGAGACGTGCGGCCTCGGCCGAATCGGTCACTCCTTCATACCGCCGGACTGCTGCGTACATCGCCAAGCTCCTCACGGCGTTCTGGGTTCGTCCTCTGCTGAGACGTCGTACCCCTGCGACGGCTGCCTGGCTCATGAGGCGTCCGGAAATCACCTGAAGGGCCGCCTTGGGTGATCCGAACGGCGGCCGCCGGCTTGATGACTCACGTCATCCGGTCCCGCTTCCACGCGGCGGGAAATCGGCCCTCGCGGACGGCGGGCAGGACGCTCCCCGGTTCGTCTCGAACGGGTCACCTAGCTTGACCCCCGTCCCCCCGTCCCCCCGTCCCCCCGTCCCCCCGTCCCGCCGATCCCGCAGTACCCCGCCGGATTTTTGTCCGAGTACGAAGCGAGGCGGCCATGCGGTAATCGGCTCTCTGGACGCCGCCGTGGGACCGTCGGCCCTCCCCGCCAGGCCGAACGTCACTGGCCGCCGGAGCGGCGCGGTGCTGTCATGGGTAGGGGAGACGGCGTGGACGAACGGCCGCGGAGGCCGGGGCGCCGCCCCGTCGCGAAGCGGAGGAGGCCGATGCCATGCTGCACCGCCGCACGGTCGGTGACGTGATGACCGAGGAGGTCATCACCCTCCGACCCAACACGCCGTTCAACGAGATCGCCGCCCTGCTGGACGCGAACGACATCGCTGCGGTCCCGGTCATCGACGACGAGGGCGCCCCCATCGGCGTCGTGTCCGCGTCAGACGTGCTGCGGCACGAGACCGGCATGCCCGAACCGCAAGGGCAGGACGGGAACGACGAGCGCGCCTGGGGCAAGGCCCGGGCCAGGACCGCGAGCGCGCTCATGAGCAGCCCCGTCTTCACCGCCCGTGCCGACTGGACGATCCCCCGGGCCGCGCGGGAACTCCGCAGGCGGCACGTCAAGCAACTGCCGGTGGTCGGCGACCACGGGCTCCTCACCGGCATCGTCAGCCGCAGCGACCTGCTGGACACCTTCATCCGCTCCGACGTTGAGATCCGCGGCGAGGTCGAGCGGGACGTCCTGGGGCGCATACTCGGCCTGGAAGAGGGCACCGTCGCGGTCGAGGTCCGGGACGGGGACGTTACCCTGCGGGGTCACGTCCCGGAACCGCGTCTCGTCCCGGTGGTCGTGGGCCTGTGCCAGGGCGTCGACGGTGTCGTCGCCGTGGACGCCCACCTCGCGGCCGCCCGGGCGGACTAGCCGTTGGTGACTTCGCGGGCCGGAGCGGTGCGCGTCGAGCCGTACGTCCCTGTTTGATCGCTCGACGTCCTGGACTCACGGAACTGCCCAAGCAGGTTGAAGAGCCCGGTCACCGCGGCAGCGTCTTCGTCTGCGGTCAGCGACCAGAAGCGCGATGCGTCGACTGCCGGCAGTACGAGGCGGAGGGCGAGTGCTTCCCAGATGAGGTTGGTGCCATGGCCCAGCTCTTCGGCCAGCCACTCGCGGAAACCGGCGAGCGCCGTACGTCCGCTGCCCTCGTGGTACCCGTTGAGGTAGGCCGCGTAGCACCAGAAAGTGCCGTCCAGGCCGTAGGCGCCGGGGCGCCGCCGGATGTCCGCCAGCAGATCCGGGAGATCAAGCCGTACCGCCTGATCTCCCGGAAACGAGTCACTCACTCTTCGGTGAACTTCGCGACCCCGATCGGGCACGACACGCCGGTCCCCGCGGTGGTCTGCTGCCATGTGGCCCATGGGCGGCGTCGGCCGCGGAGCGTGACGCCGGGGCGCGGTATCACCCTGGTGGACTAGAGCAGGACGTCCCATCAACAGGCCTCCATCGCCCGCGGGCTCGCTCGACCGGTGGGCTGACAACGCCGTAATCGCGGGGCGTCAGTGCGTTCCATGGCGCTCAGTGGCCGTCATGCGCATCCGCCGGGGCGCTGCGACGATCGTCGGTAACCGGCAGCCGACCGCGTACGGTCCGGCACCCGCCGAGGGTCCCAGTCCGGAGGCCACTGGTGCCGTGTCCCACCGACCTGAGCCGAGGTGACAAGCCCAGTGATCAGCAGACGGATCGTCCTTCAGGCCGCGTTGGCAGGCGGGACGTCACTCTTTTCCGCTTCCGGCACGGCGATGCCGCGGGCTGCGCCGGCGGAAGCAGAGATCCTTGATCCCGCGGCGATACGGAAGTACGCGGCCGAACTTTTGATACCCCCCGTCATGCCGCTGGACAGCCGGGTCGGCCGGGACATCTACACGATCGGCATCCGGCAGTTCCGGCAGCAGGTGCTCCCCCCGGGCATGCCGGCCACAACGGTGTTCGGATACGGCTCGACCGGGCGTCCCGAAACGTTCCACTATCCCGCCCTCACCATCGAAGCCAGGTACGGACGAGCAGTCCAGGTCAGGTGGGTCAACCAACTGGTCGACGCGAACGGCGGACATCTCCCGCATCTGCTGCCGGTCGACCCCGCACTCCACTGGGCGAACCCACCGGGCGGGGCGAGGTGGCGGGACTCCCGCCCCACGTTCACTTCGACACCCGGGCCGTACCGCGGACCGGTTCCCGTCGTCACCCACCTGCACGGCGGGGCGAACACGGAGGAGAGCGACGGCTACGCCGAGGCCTGGTACCTGCCCGACGCGCATGGCATCCCCCGCGGTTACGCCCGAGTCGGATCCTTCTACGAGGAGTTCGCGAAGAAGTCCGAAGCGAAGTTCGCTGTGCCCTGGGGCCCCGGCGAGGCCGTCTCCCACTACGCCAACCTCAACCGGGCCGCCACCCTGTGGTTCCACGACCACACCCTGGGCATCACCCGGCTGAACGTGTACGCCGGAATGGCGGGCTTCTACCTGCTGCGCGGCGGGCCGTCGGACCTGGGGGAAGGCGTCCTGCCCGGGCCCGCGCCGAGGCTCGGTGACCCGCCCGGCACGCGTTACTACGAGATCCCGATCGTCGTCCAGGACCGCTCGTTCCGCACCGACGGGACCCTTTTCTACCCGGCGAGCCGGGCGCTCTTCGACGGGTTCAAGGGCCCCTATGTGCCCGGCAGCGACATTCCGCCGATCTGGAACCCGGAGTACTTCGGCAACGCGATGGTCACCAACGGCAGGACCTGGCCGGTGCTGCCCGTGGAGCCGCGCCGCTACCGGTTCAGGTTCCTCAACGGCTGCAACGCACGTAGCCTGATCCTCAAGATCGTCGCTGACCCGTTGGGCCGCAGGCCGGTACCGGCGAAACTCGCCCTGTGGCAGGTGGGAAGCGACGGAGGCTTTCTGCCCGCACCTGTTCGGCGCGACCAACTGCTGCTCGCGCCGGCCGAACGCGCCGAAGTCATCGTCGACTTCTCCTCGACCCCGGTCGGCACGGAGCTGTACCTGATCAACGAGGGACCGGACGCCGTGTTCGCCGGAGGTACGGTCGGGACCGGATTCCCCGCGGCGAACCCGAAGACCACCGGGCAGGTCGTGAAGTTCGTGATCAAACCGCTCGTCACGGCGGACACCTCGACGCCCCCCGCACAGCTCACGCTGCCGCCCTTCGAGCCCCTGGGCGCGGCCGACCGCACCCGTCGGGTCTGCCTCGGAGAGGAGGCCTCGGCCCGCGTGCCGGGCGTCAGTCCCCGCGAGGTGCTGCTCGGCGTCATCGGTCCGAGCGGCAGACCGAAACTCCTGGGATGGGCCGATCCCATCACGGAGAACCCCGCCGTGGGATCAACGGAGATCTGGGAGATCCACAACCTGACGAAGGACGCCCACCCCATGCACATCCACGAAGTCCAGTTCCAGGTCGTGGACCGGCAAACGCTCCCGGCCGGCGGCCGTCGTCCCCCGGAGGCGTGGGAGCGCGGTTTCAAGGACACGGTGCTCGCCTATCCGCAGGAGACAACCCGGGTCAAGGTGCGCTTCGGTCAGGCCGGCCGGTACATGTGGCACTGCCACATCCTGGAACACGAGGACAACGAAATGATGCGTCCCTTCCGCGTCGGCCCAGCCTGACACTCGACCAGTAGACCGCTGGGGCCGCGCCGCGGGCGGACTTCGCGGCACGTGACCGCTGGGGCGCCGCGGGGGACTCACGGGACTTCCGGCGCCGGAGCGAGGCCCGTCGGGCAGGAGGCGCCCCAGTTCGTTTCGAACGGGTCACTTAGCTTGACCCCCGTCCCGCCCAACCCGCAGTACCCGTCCGGGTTTTTGCTGCCCGAAAGGTACTGCTGGTGGTAGCCCTCGGCCGGGTAGAAGGTGCGGCCCTGCGCGGGGAGGAGTTCCGTGGTGATCGTGCCGTAGCCCGAGGACGTCAGGACCTTCTGGTAGGCCTCGCGGGAGGCGGCCGCGACGGCTGCCTGCTCGGGGGTGTGGGTGTGGACGGCGGAGCGGTACTGGGTGCCCACGTCGTTGCCCTGGCGGAAGCCCTGGGTCGGGTTGTGGGACTCCCAGAAGACCTGGAGGAGGCGCTCGTAGGAGACGACGGACGGGTCGTAGACCACGCGGACCGCCTCGGTGTGGCCGGTCAGGCCCGAGCAGACCTCCTCGTACGTGGGGTGCTCGGTGAAGCCGCCCTGGTAGCCGACCAGGGTCGTGTACACGCCCGCCGGGAGCTGCCAGAACTTGCGCTCGGCGCCCCAGAAACAGCCCAGGCCGAAGTCGGCGATCTCCTGGCCCTCGGGGTAGGGGCCGAGGAGCGGGGTGCCGAGGACGGTGTGCCGGTCGGGGACCGTGAAGATCGGCTCCGGGCGGCCGCGCAGTGCCTGCTCGGCGGTCGGGAGCTGCGGGGTACGGCTGTACAGGAACATGCGGTCTCCACCGGGTCGGGGCACGGGGCCGGGGCTGCGGGACGAGAGTGGGCGCGTGTCGATCAACGCGTGGGCCCCGGTCGGAATTCCGACGCTGTTGGCGCATCCGCTGCGGCCGGGTAGGCGGCCGCGGGAATGTGACACTCGCCGCGCAAGTGTCACATTCCCCGGGCCACATACCGGGACCCTTGGGCCACCGGTCAGACCGCCCACCACGCCCACCACGCCGACCACGCCGACGCCGACCGGGATTCGCGCCTCAGCGGGGGAGCGACGCCGGGGTGCCGCCGTTCGCCTCGTAGCCGGCCACCGCCAGCGCGCGGTACAGCGCGTAGTCCGCGGCCGGGTCGGGGGTCAGGGTCCAGGGGAGAGCGCCCACGTGGCCGTCTATGTGCACCAGCTGGTTCATCGCCTCCGCCCAGCGCTCGCCGCGGACCAGGAAGAACACCAGGAGGTGGCGGACGTGCGCCAGCATCGGGTCGTCGGGGCGGGCCGCGTGCACGGCGTAGAGCGCGCCGTGGACCGCCTTGGTGACGACCTCGCTCTGGTAGAAGCTGCGGACCAGGTTCACCTCGGGGAGGTGCTCGAAGACCGCGAAGAGGGGCATGGCGGCCAGGAGGGAGCCTTGAGGGGCACGGGCCGCCGCGGATTCCGCGAAGGAGTACGCCACCTCGCGCGAGCCGTGCCACTTCTCGCACCAGTAGTGAAGGGCCGCCAGATGCGCGCCCATGTGGGCCGGCGCGCGGTCCAGGATCTTCAGCCAGAGCTGCTCGAACTCCGGCTGGGGATAGGCGAGTCCGCGGGCCACCGACAGCTCGATGATGTACGGGACCGGGTCACCCGGGGAGAGGAGGGCCGCCTCTCCGCACGCCGTCCTCGCCTCCTCCATGATGATCCGGAACTCGTCCGTCCCCGGCGTCGACGTCCGCCACGCCTGCTGCACCAGGAACTCCGCGTGCACCGCCGCAGCGCCCGCGTCCTTGGGCTTCTCGGCCCGCCACACCCGCAGCCACTGCCCGCCCGGCATCTCGCTGACCCCGCCGGGGCGCTGCTGCAGCTCCAGCGACGCGGCGCCCGCGAAGGCCTGCACCCGCTGCCAGCGCGTCTCGCCCGCGATCTCCGTACCCGCCAGGAGCTGGGAGGCCGCGTGGTAGTCCTGGCTGCGCTGCACCACGTCCAGGACGTCCAGGAGATCCCCGTCCGGTCCGGGCATACGGATGTCCAGCTCCTCCTGGCGCAGGAATCCGTAGTTCGCCGGGTCCGCCGCGTCGGGGTCGCCGGGCGACACCAGCTGAATACCGGCGCGCCTGCGCCTGAACACCGGCAGCAGGACCATGCTGAACAAGGCCAGCGCCATCAGGACCCAGATAATCTCCATGTCTCAAGCGAACCAGACGGGTCCGACAATTGGCCAACGAGGTCGGACCGCGGCCCGGTGCGGCGGGCGTGAGCCGTCACGAACCCCGGGGGAGCACTACGCTCGGGACCCATGAGCGACAGGCACATCAGTCAGCACTTCGAGACCCTCGCGATCCACGCGGGCAACACCGCCGATCCCCTCACCGGCGCGGTCGTCCCGCCCATCTACCAGGTCTCGACCTACAAGCAGGACGGCGTCGGCGGCCTGCGCGGCGGCTACGAGTACAGCCGCAGCGCCAACCCCACCAGGACCGCCCTGGAAGAGAACCTCGCCGCCCTCGAGGGCGGCCGCCGCGGCCTCGCGTTCGCGTCCGGACTGGCGGCCGAGGACTGCCTGTTGCGTACGCTGCTCAGCCCCGGCGACCACGTGGTCATCCCCAACGACGCGTACGGCGGTACGTTCCGCCTGTTTGCGAAGGTCGTCTCGCGGTGGGGTGTGGAGTGGTCGGTGGCCGACACCAGTGACCCGGCCGCCGTACGGGCCGCCCTCACGCCGAAGACCAAGGTCGTGTGGGTGGAGACGCCCTCCAACCCGCTCCTCGGCATCACCGACATCGCCGTGGTCGCCCAGATCGCGCGCGAGGCGGGTGCCAAGCTCGTCGTCGACAACACCTTCGCGACCCCCTACCTCCAGCAGCCCCTGTCGCTCGGCGCGGACGTCGTCGTGCACTCGCTGACCAAGTACATGGGCGGCCACTCCGACGTCGTCGGCGGCGCGCTGATCGTCGGCGACCAGGAGCTCGGCGAGGAGCTGGCGTACCACCAGAACGCGATGGGCGCGGTCGCCGGGCCCTTCGACTCCTGGCTGGTGCTGCGCGGCGCCAAGACGCTGTCGGTGCGCATGGACCGGCACAGCGAGAACGCCACCAAGGTCGCCGACATGCTCACCCGGCACGCGCGCGTGACGCGCGTTCTGTACCCGGGCCTCCCGGAGCACCCCGGTCACGAGATCGCCGCCAAGCAGATGAGGTCGTTCGGCGGCATGATCTCCTTCCAGGTCGAGGGCGGCGAGGAGGCGGCGGTCGAGGTCTGCAACCGCGCCAAGATCTTCACGCTCGGTGAGTCCCTGGGAGGCGTGGAATCCCTGATCGAGCACCCCGGGCGCATGACGCACGCGTCCGCCGCCGGTTCGGCCCTGGAGGTCCCGGCCGACCTGGTCCGCCTCTCCGTGGGGATCGAGAACGTCGACGACCTGCTCCAGGACCTGCAGCAGGCCCTCGGCTAGACCGACAGGGCCAAGCCCGGCCGGAAGGTCACCAGCCCGTCAGCGGTGGAGTCGTCTCGGACGGCGGCTCCACCCACGGGCGGGCCGTCGCCGCCCAGACGATGAAGGCGACGGCCGCCGCGAACAGCAGCAGCCACATCACCCGCCGGGCCAGCGTCCTGCGACGCAGCATGCGGCCCCCACGGCGCATGACGTCCGGGTACAGGTCGGGTGGCACCGCGGGGTGCTGCTGCTCCAGCAGCCGCCGTACGGCCGCCTCGCGTTGGGGCAGGTTCATGACCGGGCCACCACCGCCGGTGCCGGTCCCCGGGGCGGGTGCAGCAGCGTCGTCATGGCGCGGGCGCAGATCGCCCGGACCCGTTCCGTGGAGAGCCCGAGCAGGGCCGCCACCTGCTCCTCGGCCACCCCCTCGTACATCCTGAGGACCAGGATCAGCCGCTCCTGGGGCGTGAGCCGCGCCAGGACGCCACCGGGAGACGGACGGGAACGGGAGCGGCTCAAGCCGCCGTACTGGTGCCATGCCCCGCGCGCGAAGCGGACGGCCAGGTGCTGGCGGGCCCGGTCGTACGGGTCCTCGCCGCGCAGCCGGTCCCAGGAGGCGTACGTCTGGGCCAGGGCCAGCGTCAGCAGGCGCCGCGCGCGCGGGTTGGCGTCGGGCGGCTCCGCCGTGAGCAGCGTGGCGGCATGCAACAACCGCCCTGCCGCGCCCGCGACGAACGCTTCGAACTCCCGGGCCCGGCGGGCACCTTGGGACGCACGCCGATCTCGCACCACGCCTCCCGCCCGAGGGCGACTCTGAGGGAAACGGGGCCCCGGCCGCGCACGACGCGCCGTGCGACGGGCCGCACCGCGTGCGACAGGGACCCGGTCTCATATGAGGCCAGACGCGGCCTCCCGGTCAAGAGCCCGGCGCACGGTCAGGAAGTCGGCTGCTCCGCCGCGGTGCCCCCGGTGGTGGCCATCCGGGTCGACAGCGCGCTGTTGAAGCGCGTGAGGAGCGTGCAGAAGGCCTCGCGCTCCTCCGGCGCCCAGTCGTGTGTCAGCTCGGCCATCAACTGACGCCTGGAGGAACGCACTTCCTCGAGGCGGGACTGTCCGCGCGGCGACAGCTGGAGTACCACGGCGCGCCCGTCCTCGGGGTGCGAGGTGCGCTTGACGAGGCCGGTGTCGACCAGCGGGGCCACCTGCCGGGTGACCGTCGACGAGTCGATGCCCATGCTCGCGGCGAGCGCCTTGACACCCATCGGGCCTTCGTTGTCGAGGCGGTTGAGCAGCAGGTATGCGGCGCGGTCCATGGAATTGCGGACCTGCCCCACCCCGCCGAGCCGGGTCTGTTCGGCACGGCGCGCGAACAACGCGACCTCGTGCTGCAGCGTGTCGAGAAGACCGGTGTCACCGACGGTCGTCATGTCCATCGACATTTCTGGTGTTGTGGGCATGGCCGGGGGCTCAATTCATGCGTGGGGAGCTGGGTTGGGGGACAGGGTACGCGGCTGGAAGGCGGGTCGTACCGGCGCTTCGCAAACCAGTCTCGGAGCGTGGTCACACCAGGAGTCCTCGGGTGTGAACTGCGAGACTGGTGGTCATGAGCTACAGCACGGCTGACTCCTTTCCCAGTGTGACTCTGGACGATGTGCGAGGCGCCCAGAAGATGCTCACGGGCGTGGCGCGGACGACCGCGATGGAGGGCAGCAGGTACCTGTCCCAGCTGGTGGGCGCGCCGGTGCACCTCAAGTGCGAGAACCTCCAGCGCACCGGATCGTTCAAGCTGCGCGGCGCGTATGTGCGGATCGCGGGGCTGCTGCCCGAGGAGCGCGCCGCGGGGGTGGTCGCGGCCAGCGCCGGCAACCACGCGCAGGGCGTCGCTCTCGCCTCCTCGCTGCTCGGGGTGCGTTCCACGGTCTTCATGCCGACCGGCGCCCCGCTGCCCAAGGTCGCGGCCACGCGCGACTACGGCGCCGAGGTGAGGCTGCACGGTCAGGTGGTCGACGAGACGCTGGCCGCCGCGCAGGAGTACGCGGCCGAGACCGGAGCGGTGTTCATCCACCCCTTCGACCACCCCGACATCATCGCGGGCCAGGGCACGGTCGGCCTGGAGATCCTGGAGCAGTGCCCGGAGGTGCGCACGATCGTCGTCGGAATCGGCGGCGGCGGGCTGGCTGCGGGCGTGGCGGTCGCGGTGAAGGCGCTCCGCCCCGATGTGCGGATCGTGGGCGTGCAGGCGGCGGGCGCGGCGGCCTACCCGCCCTCGCTGGCGGCCGGGCGCCCGGTGTCGATCGAGAACCCGGCGACGATGGCCGACGGCATCAAGGTCGGACGGCCCGGCGACGTGCCGTTCCGGATCATCGACGACCTGGTGGACGAGGTCCGCACGGTCTCCGAGAACAACCTGTCCAGCGCGCTGCTGCTCTGTCTGGAGCGGGCCAAGTTGGTCGTGGAACCGGCCGGCGCGAGCCCCGTCGCGGCGCTGCTGAGCGAGCCCGAGGCCTTCGAGGGCCCGGTCGTCGCGCTGCTGTCGGGCGGCAATGTGGACCCGCTGCTGATACAGCGCATCCTGCGCCACGGCATGGCCGCGAGCGGCCGCTACCTCGCGGTCACGCTGCGCCTGACGGACCGTCCCGGCGCTCTGGCCACACTTCTCGGGGTGTTGTCGGTGGCGGACGCCAACGTCCTCGATGTGAGCCACGTACGGACCGATCCCCGGCTCGGGCTCACGGAGGTGGAGGTCGAGCTGCACCTGGAGACGAAGGGCCCGGAGCACTGCGTCGAGGTCGGCCGCGCCCTGCGCGCGGCGGGCTACACGGTCATCGACTGAGACCGTCGTCCCACGCTTCTCGGAAAAACCTGTTGAGTGACGCGATACATCGCGTTACGGTGTGTCTTCACCGTGGAAATCCCCAACGACCGGACGCTGTCGGTGCGCAAGTACCGGTCCGCCACCGCGTGACCCGGGCATGACGATGCCCCGGCCGCGTGGCCGGGGCATCGTCGCGGTAGTCGGTCCTGGGCTCAGCCCTGGTACGGCTCGGCCTTGAGGATCTTCACCGAGGTGAGCTTGCCGTTGGGCAGCTCGTACTGGGCGTCCTCGCCGACCTTCTTGCCGTTCACACCGGAGCCCAGGGGGGACTGGGGCGAGTAGGTCTCGATGTCGGCGCTGGCGTACTCGCGGGAGGCGAGCAGGAAGTCCAGCGTGTCGTCCTCGTCGCCGTCGAAGGCGATGGTGACGACCATGCCGGGGGCGACCACGCCGTCCGCCGCGGGAGCCTCGCCGACCTTGGCGTTCTCCAGGAGCTGGGTCAGCTGGCGCACACGGAGCTCCTGCTTGCCCTGCTCCTCCTTGGCCGCGTGGTACCCGCCGTTCTCGCGCAGGTCGCCCTCCTCGCGCGCGGCCGCGATCTTGGCGGCGATCTCCGTGCGCGCAGGACCAGACAGGTAGTCCAGCTCGGCCCTGAGCTGGTTGTACGCCTCCTGGGTCAGCCAGGTGACGTTCTCGCTGGTCTGGGTCACAGGTGCTCCTCGTAGGTACTGGGAATACAAAGCATCGCCCTACCAGAAGAATGTGCTTTCACGGGTGGGCGAAACCACGAGCCTAACAATTCCGCGGCTGAAGGGGGAGGACATAAGACATCAGAATTACGTCAACGCAGGTCAGCGTGCGTAGGTGCCAGGGGCGGTGTCAGTCGGCGTGGCAGCCCAGCAGCTCCGCCGTGCTGCCACGGGCAGTGGTACGGAGCGTGACGACCTTGTCGATCCGGGAGGAGTCCTGGTCGAAACGGAAGTCCGCGCGGCCCACCTCGCTGCCGTCGTCGGCCTGCGAGCGCAGGGTGCAGTACCCGTGGGCACCCGCGTCCTTGCGGACCTCCAGATGCACCTCGACCGCGCTGTCCGAGGCGGCCTTGAAGGTGATCACCTCGGCGCTGATCTTGTTCGAGAAGACGTAGTAGTAGGCGAACCAGCCCATCAGGGCGAGCAGGGCCACGCCCAGCACACTGCCGATGATCTTGAGTTTCCGGTCGGCACGCTCGTCCGCGGAGCGGCCGTACCGGCCCTCGGGCAGCTGCGTGCTTGCCGTGCTCATGATCGTCCTCTCGGGGAGGGGGTCCCGGAATTATTCGCCCCCCGATTCCGTCACTATAGAAGCCGCCCATCACGCCGATTCACGCCGGGCGCCGACTGCCGACCGGCCGACCTACCGACTGGCCGACTTACTGAGGATTGAGTCTTGACTGACCAGCTGCGACTGATGGCCGTGCACGCCCACCCCGACGACGAGTCGAGCAAGGGCGCGGCCACCATGGCGAAGTACGTGTCCGAGGGGGTGGACGTGCTGGTCGTGACCTGCACGGGCGGGGAGCGCGGCTCCATCCTCAACCCGAAGCTCCAGGGCGACAAGTACATCGAGGAGCACATCCACGAGGTACGCAAGAAGGAGATGGACGAGGCCCGCGAGATCCTCGGCATCAAGCAGGAGTGGCTCGGGTTCGTGGACTCGGGCCTTCCGGAGGGTGACCCGCTGCCGCCGCTCCCCGAGGGCTGCTTCGCGCTCGAGGACGTGGACAAGGCGGCCGGAGAGCTGGTCCGGCAGATCCGCTCGTTCCGTCCGCAGGTGATCACCACGTACGACGAGAACGGTGGTTATCCGCACCCCGACCACATCATGACCCACAAGATCTCGATGGTGGCGTTCGAGGGGGCGGCGGACGCCGAGAAGTACCCGGAGTCGGAGTTCGGCCCGGCCTTCCAGCCGCAGAAGCTCTACTACAACCAGGGCTTCAACCGCCCGCGCACCGAGGCGCTGCACAACGCCCTGCTGGAGCGCGGCCTGGAGTCGCCGTACGGCGAGTGGCTGCAGCGGTGGTCGGAGTTCGAGCGCGCCGAGCGCACGCTGACCACGCACGTTCCGTGCGCCGACTTCTTCGAGGTCCGTGACAAGGCGCTGATCGCGCACGCCACGCAGATCGACCCCGACGGCGGCTGGTTCAAGGTCCCCATGGAGATCCAGAGGGAGGTCTGGCCGACCGAGGAGTACGAGCTCGCCAAGTCCCTCGTCGATACCTCCCTCCCCGAGGACGACCTCTTCGCGGGCATCCGCGACAATGCCTGACATGAGCGCAAGCCTGGCACTGACGCACCTCGTCCCCCTCGCCAAGGACGTCGACGAGAACAAGGTCACCCCCGGCGTCCTCGGCTTCATCGTCTTCGCGGCGTTGGCCCTGGCGGTATGGGGGCTGATGAAGTCCATGAACCGGCACATGGGGAAGGTCACCTTCGAGGAGGACCCGGAGGCGTCGAAGAAGGACGCGGCGGTCTCCGGCAAGGGGATCGGCTCCGGTGCCGGCCCCGGCGGGAAGGCCTCGCCCGCCAACGGCTGAGTGACGTCAAGTCCGGGGGGCACGCTCAGCGCGAGTGGTCAGCGCGAGTGGTCCGCCAGGGACGGCAGCAGGTGTGCGGACTCCGGCCGCAGATGGTCGGAGTGCGCACCCGCCGGGCCGTTCCCCCGTACGAAGACATCGCTCGCGTCGACGCTGACGAAGCGGTGGTCGAGGGCGTCGTGCGGATACGGCTCCCCGACGGGCTGAAACGCGGCAAGTTCGTGCGCGCGTCCGACGAACGACACCGAGATCCCCCTCGTCCCCGAACCGCCCCACCGCCCCACCGCCCCACCGCGCTAGGGCGCCGCGGTCACGGCCACCCCCATGATCTCCCGGGCGTGCCGGCTCGGCACCATGCGCAGGCGCCAAGCCTGCCATCCCGCGTCCAGGTCGACCCCCCGTTCCAGCAAGAGCTGGTACGCCTCCACGTAGTCGTCGATTTTTCCGTCGCGGGACGGGTGACCGCCGCGCGAGAGCTGGGCCAGTTCCTCCTGAGCGACGGCGCTGCCCACTTCGAGGCCGCCCGGGGAGGCGTACGGCAGCAGGGTGCACCTCAGGAACCGGGCCCAGTCCTCGCCGCGCCGATCGCCGTACGAGGCGAAGAGACCGGCCGCCTCGTCGCACAGCGCGAGGGCCCCCGGCGTACGGGCGTTGCCCGCGTCGACCACCGCGAGCTCCAGGCAGGTCCACGCCTCGCCGTGGGCCACGCCGATGCGCTGGAAGTCGGCGCGGGCGTCCACCAGGAGCTGGCGGGCGAAGCCCGAGTTGCGCAGGGAGCCGGTCTGCGCGGCGCGTTGGTCACGGGTGACGCGCGCCGAGTGGTGGCGCGCGCAGGCGAGCCCGTACACGTCCCGCATCCGCGAGAACATCGTGCGGGAGCGCTCCAGTTCACGGACCGCCTGATCGAGGTTGCCGGTCTCCTCCAGGGCCTGGCCCAGGTAGTAGATCGTCCACGCCTCGCCGCGCGCGTCCTCGTTCTCGCGGTGCCGGGAGGCCGCCTGGCGCAGTCCGTCGACCGCGGTGGACGGATCGCCGTCGACGAGGCGGGCGCGCGCCAGCTGGGTCAGGGCCCAGGCCTCGCCACGGGCGTCGCGCGTACGGCCGTACAGGTCGAGGGCCTCGCGCAGCTCCCGCTCCGCGCGCGGTACGTCGCCCATCCGCAGGCCCAGCTGGCCGAGCTGGAAGTGGGCCCACGCCTCGCCGTGCACGGACTCGCCCTCGCGGTGCAGGACCAGGGCCTCGGTGAGCAGGTTCAGGGCGAGGAGGACGTGGCCCCGGTCGCGCTCCACGGCGGCCAGCGCGTGCATCGTCCAGGCCCGGTCCGCCGCCAGGTCGGGGGAGGCCTGCAGGTCCATGGCCTCCTGGAGCTTGGCGGCCGCCTCGGTGAGGTTGCCCTGGTGGTGCAGGGTGATGCCGAGGGAGCACAGGGCCCGGGCCGCGCCCGCGTCGTGGTGCGCCTCGAAGTAGAGGTTCACCACGGACGACAGGGTGGTGTGGGCCTTGTCCAGCTCGCCGAGCTGGCGGGCCGCGATGCCGGTGCGCCACTGCACCGAGCGCACCAGCAGGCCCTGGTCGACTGCCTGCGTCAACTCGCTGATCTCGCCCAGGCGGTAGAGGTCGCCGCGCAGCAGGCAGTAGTCGCACAGGGCGCCCAGCAGGTGCAGTACGGCCGCCTGGTTCACGCCCTCCGCGTGGCGCAGGGCCGCCGTGATGAAGCTCGACTCGTCGTCCAGCCAGCGCAGGGCCGCGTCGAGGGAGGTGAAGCCGTGCGGGCCGACTGTGCTCGATTGGAAAGACGTATCAGCCCTCGTCGACGTCTTGCCGTCGACCAGGCGGATCACCGAGTCGGCCAGCTCCGCGTAGTTCACGATCAGGCGCTCCTGCGCCGCCGTCCGCTCGGCGGGGTCCTCCTCGTCGAGCAGCCGCGCCTGGGCGAAGGCCCGGACGAGGTCGTGCAGGCGGTAGCGGCTGCCGCGGACATGGTCGATCAGGCCCGCCTGCGCGAGCGCGGTGAGGTGGCGGGCGGCTTCCTGCTCGTCCGTCGCCAGCAGGGAGGCCGCCGCGGCGGCGCCGAGCGAGGCCCGGCCGGCCAGCGCCAGCCGGCGCAGCAGCCGCCTGGCCGGCTCCTTCTGGTCCGTGTAACGCAGCCACAGCACCCGCTCGACCGGCTCCACGGGGCCGTATGCGCCGAGGTCGGAGGCCAGTTGGCGCGGGGTGCGCGGGCCGAGGGAGGAACCCGCGACGCGCAGGGCGAGGGGGAGACCGCCGCACAGCTCCGTCACCCGGTCGGAGGATTCGGCGTCGTACGGGTCCGGCTTCTCCTGAGCCGCCGCGTTCAGCAGTTCCTCGGCGCCCGCCGCGTCCAGTGCCTCGACCGGGAGCTGGTGCACCCAGGCGGGGAGGTCGGCGGGCAGGTCGAGCGGTTTGCGGGCCGTGACCAGGACCAGGCTCTCGGAGCGTTCGGGAATCAGGGCGCGGACCTGCTCGGCGTCGCTCGCGTCATCCAGCACGATGGTGACCGGCAGGTCCGTCAGGTGCTGGTGGTACAGCTCGCTGAGGCGTCTGACCTGCTGGTCCTGCGAGGAACGCTCACGGAAGAGGAGCTGCTCGCGGGGTGCGCCGAGCCGGTTGAGGAGGTGGAGCATGGCGTCGCGGGTGGGCAGGGGCGGCTCCTCGGCGCTGTCGCCGCGCAGGTCCACCACGCACGCGCCGCGGAACTGGTCCTTCAGGCTGTGCGCCGCCCGGATCGCGAGGGTGCTGCGGCCGGAGCCGGGGGCGCCGTGCAGGACGACCACCGTCGGCTTCGTCTCGGTGCCGGCGCGGGCCGCGTGCACCCACTGCGCCACCCGGGACAGCTCGGCCCGGCGCCCCACGAACGGGCCCACCGGTTCGGGAAGCTGCCCGAACGACTGCTCCAGCACGCTGCGCCGGCGCGCGGCGGCGCTCTTGTCGGTGCGCCGTAACTGGGGCGCGCCCTGTTTGGCCCCCGTGGCGGCGCTGAGCACCCGCTGCTGATCGAGGAACGGCCGGATACCGCGTACCTCCAGGGCCGTCAGCCACTGGAGCCGCAACTGCGCGGGGCCGCCCGGCTGGCCCACGGCCCCTGCCCGGCGGCTCGCGGCCGGCACATGCGAGGCGGTCACCTTGAGCACGGTGGCCGCCGCGCCCACCACGGCGACGGCCGCGCCCGCGCCGACGGCCGTTCCGGCCCCCGTGCCCAGTGCCAGGTCCGCCACGCAGGCCGCGACGGCGGCAACGGCCGCCACCAGCAGGGGAGTTCCGGCACCCTCCCGGGCATAGCGCTGCCCGAACGTCAACTGCCCGGCCTCTGCCTCGTCCAGGGCGTGGGTGTAGGCCCCGTACTCCTCGGCGGCCGCTGCTCCCATGGTGTCGAGCGCGGCGCGGGCCCGCGACAGCAGCACGGCCCCGTCGCTGCGTCCGCCCGAGCGCCGTACCTCTTCCTCCACGGCCCGGGTCAACAGCCGCTCCGCCTCCGCCCGATCGCCTTCCCGCATGTCACGTCCCCCTCCGGCGGCAACTCCTTTGATTTCCAGTGTCCTTCGTGGGAGGGCGTGAGCGCGAGGGGGCGGCGCGATCAATGGGGTGCCTGCGACCGCCACGTTCCTGGTCGTCGTGCGGGGGGTGGCCGACGCGTCAGGGGCCGGGTACTGCGGCAGGATGGACCCATGCCGAACCGACTGGCCCACGAGACGTCCCCCTACCTCCTCCAGCACGCTGACAACCCCGTCGACTGGTGGCCCTGGTCGGCCGAGGCATTTGAGGAGGCCAGGAAGCGCGGCGTGCCCGTGCTGCTCAGCGTCGGCTATTCGTCTTGTCATTGGTGCCATGTCCTTGCACGGGAAAGTTTCGAAGACGAACAAACCGCGTTGTACATGAATGCCCACTTTGTGAACATCAAGGTCGACCGCGAAGAGCGCCCCGACGTCGACGCCGTCTACATGGAGGCCGTGCAGGCCGCCACCGGTCAGGGCGGCTGGCCCATGACCGTGTTCCTCACGCCGGACGCCGAGCCCTTCTACTTCGGGACCTATTTCCCGCCCGCCCCCCGCCATGGCATGCCCTC
This sequence comes from Streptomyces sp. NBC_01384, assembly GCF_045040035.1. Classification (NCBI taxonomy): domain Bacteria; kingdom Bacillati; phylum Actinomycetota; class Actinomycetes; order Kitasatosporales; family Streptomycetaceae; genus Streptomyces; species Streptomyces sp. NBC_01384. Next base: position 3,589,723 of record NZ_CP109559.1, on the reverse strand, counting down.
CTTCCGGCAGGTGCTGGAAGGCGTGCACAGTGCCTGGACCGATCGACGGGGCGAGGTCGCCGAGGTCGCGGGGAAGATCGTGCGGGATCTCGCCGACCGGGAGATGAGTTTCGGGAGCGGTGAGGTGCCGGGGGAGGAGGAGCTGGCCGGGGCGCTGCTCGGGCTCAGCCGGGAGTACGACGCCTCGCGCGGCGGCTTCGGGGGTGCGCCCAAGTTTCCGCCGTCCATGGTGATCGAGTTCTTGCTGCGGCACCATGCCCGGACCGGTTCCGAGGGTGCCCTCCAGATGGCGCAGGACACCTGTGAGCGGATGGCGCGGGGCGGGATCTACGACCAGCTCGGCGGGGGGTTCGCCCGGTACTCCGTCGATCGCGAGTGGGTTGTGCCCCATTTTGAGAAGATGTTGTACGATAATGCGCTTTTGTGTCGTGTGTATGCGCACCTCTGGCGTTCCACCGGCTCCGAGCTCGCCCGCCGCGTCGCCCTCGAAACCGCCGACTTCATGGTGAGTGAACTCCGTACGAATGAGGGCGGGTTCGCCTCCGCGCTCGACGCCGACAGCGATGACGGGACGGGCAAGCACGTCGAGGGCGCGTACTACGTGTGGACCCCGCAGCAGCTCCGGGACGTTCTTGGTGCGGAGGACGCCGAACTCGCCGCCCGCTACTTCGGGGTGACGGACGAGGGGACCTTTGAAGAGGGCTCCTCCGTTCTGCAACTGCCGCAGCAGGACGAGCTGTTCGACGGGGAGAAGGTGGCCGACATGCGACGTCGGCTGCTCGCCGCGCGCGCCGAGCGGCCCGCTCCCGGGCGCGACGACAAGATCGTCGCCGCCTGGAACGGGCTCGCCGTGGCCGCCCTCGCGGAGATCGGAGCGTACTTCGACCGCCCCGACCTCGTGGACGCCGCCATCGCCGCCGCCGACCTCCTCGTACGGCTGCACATGGACGACCGGGCGCGGCTGGCCCGCACCAGCAAGGACGGTCGAGTCGGCGCGAATGCGGGGGTGTTGGAGGACTACGCCGACGTCGCCGAGGGGTTCCTCGCGCTGGCCTCCGTCACCGGGGAAGGGGTGTGGCTGGAATTCGCCGGGTTCCTGCTCGATCAGGTGATCGTGCGGTTCACCGATCCCGAGTCCGGCACGCTGTACGACACCGCGGCCGACGCCGAGCGGCTCATCCGCCGCCCCCAGGACCCCACCGACAACGCCACGCCCTCCGGCTGGAGCGCGGCGGCCGGTGCCCTGCTGAGCTATGCGGCCCAGACGGGTACCGAGCCCCATCGGACCGCCGCCGAGCGGGCGTTGGGCGTCGTGAAGGCGCTCGGGCCGCGCGCTCCCCGCTTCATCGGCTGGGGGCTGGCGGTGGCCGAGGCGCTGCTCGACGGGCCGCGTGAGATCGCCGTCGTGGGGCCGGCCGACCATCCCGCCACAAAAGCCCTGCACCGGACGGCGCTGCTGGGCACCGCGCCTGGTGCCGTCGTCGCCGTAGGCACTCCGGAGAGTGACGAGCTGCCTCTCCTTGTTGACAGGCCACTCGTGAAGGGCGAACCCGCCGCGTACGTCTGCCGTAACTTCACGTGTGACGCTCCGACGACCGATCCTGAGCGGCTTCGCACGGCCCTGAGCGGCTGAAACGCAGATCGCCGAACCACTCATCAACCGGTAGAAACGCGACCACTGTTCGAATTGTTCAGCAAATCATCCGACAGTGATGAAACACGCTCTTCACCAGAAGGGCCTGCGCGCTTCACAGATCACCCATAGTCTCTGCACCGTGACGCGATGGATGTGACACATCGTCGCGACTGGGGGTTTTGGGATCTGGGGGGATCTGTTGCTCACGTCTGTCTTTATTGCTGCCGTTTCACTGGCCTTGTTCTGGATGGCGGCTTTCACTCTCTGGTGGCAGATGCACGCGTGGCGCACGCCCGAGGTGCTGGCTTCCACCCGGTTCAGCAGACCGGACGGCGATGACCGGCTGGCCTTCTCGCTGCTCCTGCCGGCCCGCCACGAACAGGCCGTGCTCGACCACACCATCCAGCGGCTGCTGGAGTCGAGCCACACCGACTTCGAGATCATCGTCATCGTCGGGCACGACGACCCGGAGACCACCACGGTCGCCCGGCAGGCCGCCGCCCGCGACGAACGGGTGCGCGTCGTCGTCGACCACCATGAGAAGAAGAACAAGCCGAAGGCCATGAACACGGCGCTGCCGCACTGCCGCGGCGACGTCGTCGGAGTCTTCGACGCCGAGGACCAGGTCCACCCGGAGCTGCTCGCCCACGTCGACCACGCGTTCCGCACGACGGGTGCGGACGTCGTCCAGGGCGGGGTCCAGCTCATCAACTTCAACTCCAGCTGGTACAGCCTGCGCAACTGCCTGGAGTACTTCTTCTGGTTCCGCTCGCGGCTGCACCTGCACGCGCAGAAGGGGTTCATCCCGCTGGGCGGCAACACCGTCTTCGTACGGACGGATGTGCTGAGGGAAGCGGACGGCTGGGATCCCGAGTGCCTCGCCGAGGACTGCGACCTGGGCGTACGGCTCTCCAGCGTCGGCAAGAAGGTCGTCGTCGCCTACGACTCCGACATGGTGACCCGGGAGGAGACCCCGGGCAGCCTGGTGTCGCTGATGAAGCAGCGCACCCGGTGGAACCAGGGCTTCCTGCAGGTCTACCGCAAGAAGGACTGGAAGCAACTGCCGGGCTTCGGGCAGCGGTTGCTGGCCCGCTACACGCTCATGACGCCGTATCTGCAGGCCGTCTCCGGGGTGGTCATCCCGCTCAACGTGGCCATCGCGCTCTTCCTGGACGTGCCGGTCGGCATCGCCTTCATCACCTTCCTGCCGGCCGTGACCGCCCTGGTCACCTTCGTCTTCGAGCTCGTCGGACTGCACGACTTCGGCAAGCAGTACGGGCTCCGCGTCCGCTTCGTCCACTACCTGAAACTCGTGGTCGGCGGCCCCTTCTATCAGGTGCTCCTCGCCGGTGCGGCCGTCCGTGCCGTATGGCGTGAGCAAAGGGGCCGCAACGACTGGGAGTTGACCAGCCATGTCGGTGCGCACCTCGCCGAGGCCGAAGCGACCCACTAGGGCCTGAGGCGACCCGCCGGGCATCCACTCCGGCGGGAACGCCTTGGTTCCGTATGCCCTGGTTCCGCAGGCTTTGGGCCAGAACATCCAGAAATATACCGAAAGTCCCGAGAGGACCTTCCCGCGTGACCTCGACACTTCCCGCGGTGACCACCTCCACGGTCCCCGCGGCGCGACCCACCGCGCCCGACATCGTCCACGACCACCCCCCGCTCCAGCGGCTGCGCACCTCGCGCCCCGACCTCCTGCTGTGCGGCGTCCTGCTGCTGGCGATCATCGTCGTGCAGGGCTGGAACATCGCCGACTACCCGACCCTCAGCGACGACGAGGGCACCTATCTCGCCCAGGCGTGGGCGGTCCAGCAGGGCAAGGGCCTCGCGCACTACACGTACTGGTACGACCACCCGCCGCTGGGCTGGATCCAGATAGCCGCCCTGACCTGGATTCCCGCCCACATCAGCCCCTCCCTGATGACGGTCGGCTCGATGCGGGTCGCGATGCTCGCGGTCAGCGCGGTGAGCGCGGTCCTCCTGTACGTCCTCGCGCGCCGCCTCTCGCTGCCGCGCTGGGCCGCCGGGCTCGCGATGGCGCTCTTCGGGCTCTCCCCGCTGTCGGTCGTGCTGCAGCGCGAGATCTTCCTCGACAACATCGCGGTGATGTGGACGCTGCTCGCGTTCTGCCTCGCCGCGTCCCCGAGCCGCCACCTCTGGCACCACTTCGCGGCGGGCATCGTGGCCGCCGCCGCCGTGCTCACCAAGGAGACGATGCTCGTCATCCTGCCGGCGCTCCTGGTGACGATGTGGCGTCACGGCCACCGCGACACCCGCAAGTTCGCACTCACCGGAGCCATCACCGCCTGCACCCTGATCGGCCTCGCGTATCCGCTGTTCGCCCTGCTCAAGGGCGAGCTGCTGCCGGGCGCGGGCCATGTCTCGCTCTGGGACGGCATCACGTACCAGATGAGCCGCCCCGGCTCCGGCTTCATCCTCGACCCCGGCTCCGGTTCGTACGGCGTGCTGCACTCCTGGCTCTACTACGACCGGGTGCTGATCCTCGGCGGCCTCGCCGGAGCGCTCCTGCTCCTGGTCTCCTGGCGCTGGTCGGTCACCGCCCGCGCGCTGGCCGGACCCGCGCTCGTCGTGGCGATCCTCGCCCTGGTGGCGCTGCGCCCCAGCGGCTACCTGCCCGCGATGTACGTCATCCAGGCGCTCCCCTTCCTCGCGCTCGTTCTCGCCGGAGGCACCGCCAGCCTCGCCCATCTGGTGCTGCGCAGGTGGCGGAGCGAGGAGGAGAAGCCGTACGTCACCTGGGGACGGCGGGTGACAGCGGCCGCGCTCGTGGCGGTCGCCGCCGGCTATGTCCTGCCGCACTGGTACGACGGCGATCACACCGCCGTGACCGCCGACGCCAACGCCCCCTACCGGGCGGCGGCCTCCTGGCTGAAGACCGAGGTCCAGGACCCGGCGGACACCCGGGTCCTCGTCGACGACGCCCTCTGGCTCGACCTCGTCCACGACGGCTACCGGCCCGGGCTCGGCGTCATCTGGTTCTACAAGGCGGACCTCGACCCCGCGGTGACCAAGACGATGCCGCGCGGCTGGAAGGACATCGACTACGTCGTCGCCTCCCCGACGGTGCGGCGCGACGCGGTCGACCTGCCCAACGTCAAGGCGGCCATCGAGCACTCGACGCCGGTCGCCACCTTCGGCAAGGGCGCGGACCGGATCGAGATCCGGCGGATCTACGACAGCACAGGAAACACCATGACCACGACGGCGTCCGGAGGCAGTCGATGAGCAGTTTCGAGAGCACTGTCCCCGGGGAGCTGGGAGATCCCGCCGTACGCGCGGCCACCGCGAGTGAGCCGGAGGGGCGCGCCGGTGTCGAGAGGGCATGGGGGTCCCCCCGCTCGAGCGAAGTCGAGAGTGGGGGAGCGCGGAGGCCCGAAGGGTTGAGCACGATCGCCCTCTCGACACCGGCTGGAGCGCCCCGGAGGCGAACCGAGCGCGAAAACACAGTTCCCGAGCCCGGCGCCGTCACCATCGTCGTCCCCACCTTCAACGAGTCCGCGAACATCCGCGAACTCCTGCACCAGATCACCGAGTCCGTGCCGTCCCGGCTGCCCTGCGAGGTCGTCTTCGTGGACGACTCCACGGACGACACCCCCGAGGTGATCTCCCGGGAGGCGCAGGACTGCCCGTTCCCGGTGACCGTGCTGCACCGCGACCAACCCGTGGGCGGGCTCGGCGGCGCGGTCGTCGAGGGGCTGAAGGCGGCCGGCTCCGACTGGATCGTCGTCATGGACGGCGACTGCCAGCATCCGCCGTCCCTGGTACCGGAGCTGGTCGCCTCCGGTGAGCGCGCGAACGCCGGGCTCGTCGTCGCCAGCCGGTACATCAAGGGCGGCAGCCGCGAGGGGCTCGCGGGCGGCTACCGCATCGCCGTCTCCCGCGGCGCGACCTGGCTGACCAAGACGCTCTTCCCGCGCAGACTGCGCGGCATCAGCGACCCGATGAGCGGCTTCTTCGCGATCCGCCGCAGCGCGGTCACCGCCGACATCCTCCAGCCGCTCGGCTACAAGATCCTCCTCGAACTCGCCGTGCGCAGCCGTCCCCGCCAGGTCACCGAGGTGCCCTTCGTCTTCCAGGACCGGTTCGCCGGCGAGTCCAAGTCGACCGCGCAGGAGGGCTTCCGGTTCCTGCGTCACCTGGTCGGGCTGCGCACCGCCTCGCCGGTCGCCCGGATGGTGGTCTTCGGCCTGATCGGCGCCACCGGCTTCGTGCCGAACCTGCTCGGCCTGTACGCGCTCACGGCCGCCGGCATGCACTACGTACCGGCGGAGATCCTCGCCAACCAGCTCGGCGTGGCCTGGAACTTCCTGCTCATCGAGCATCTGCTGTTCCGTGAGCGCCGGGGGCACCGCACCTGGTGGGACCGGGTGGGCCGGTTCGGGCTGCTCGCCAACGCCGATCTGGTGCTGCGCATCCCGCTGATCGCCCTGTTCGTCGACCACTTCGGGATGGGCGCGCTGTCCGCGACCGCGCTGGCCCTGGTGACGACCTTCGTCCTGCGCTTCGTGGGGACCGAGGCGCTGGTCTATCTGCCGCGCCGCAGCAGTGAGCCCGCGGGCGGGAGCCGCAGCCGCGCAACAAGGAGAGCCGCGTGACATACCTGGTACGACCCAGACGGAGAACCTCGCTCCTGGCCGTGGTGGGTCTGGCCGCCGGGCTGCTGCTCGTCTCGCCCCAGCCCGCCTCCGCCGCCAACCTCGTCACCAACCCGGGCTTCGAGACCGACGGCACGGACGGCATGCCGTACTGCTGGGAGAAGTCCGGCTGGGGCGACAACGACTTCACCTTCTCCACCGTCGCCGACTCCCACTCCGGCTCCAAGGCCATGAAGGTCACGCTGACCCGGCGTGTCGACGGCGACCGCAAGGCGCTGATCACGGAGTCCGCGACCTGCGCGCCGGTGGTCACCGCGGGCAAGCAGTACGATCTCGGCCTCTGGTACAAGTCGACCACCCCGGACACCGCGATCACCCTCTTCCGGCACGACACCACGGCGGGCTGGCAGTACTGGACCGACCTCAAGACGCTGGACATGGCCGCGAGCTGGACGCAGGCGGGCGTCCGCACTCCCGCGGTCCCGGCCGGTACCGACCGCATCACCTGGGGCGTCTCGGTGTACGGCACCGGCTCGGCGACCACCGACGACTACACGATGGAACAGGTCTCCGACCCGATCCCGCCGGCCACCTGCACCGCCACCGCCGACGAGTGCGCGAACGGCCGCTGGGACGTGCTGCCCACGCAGAACCCGGTGCGCTCCATGCACTCCGTCGTCCTCAACAACGGCAAGGTGCTGCTGATCGCGGGCTCCGGCAACAGCGAGGAGAACTTCGACGCGGGCACGTTCACCAGCGCGGTCTACGACCCGGTGAACGGTACGTACAAGGTGATCCCCACGCCGAAGGACATGTTCTGCTCGGGGCATGTCCAGCTCGCCGACGGGCGGGTGCTGGTGATGAGCGGCAACAAGGCGTTCCCGGTCGCGGGCGGGCACGGCTACGAGGGGTACAAGGACTCGTACATCTTCGACCCGGTCACCGAGACGTACAGCAAGACGAACGACCTGAACGACGGCCACTGGTATCCGTCGGCCACCGAGCTCGGCAACGGTGACGTCATCTCGTTCGGCGGGCTGCGCGAGGACTCCACCGGTTCGGTGACGGCCGAGCGCTGGTCGGCGGCGCAGCAGCAGTGGCTGCCGTTCACGCAGGTCAACCAGACCTGGTCGTACTGGGGTCTGTACCCGTCGATGATCCTCATGCAGGACGGGCGACTCTTCTACTCCGGCAGCCATGTCTTCGGCAACGGCACGCCGGGCACGGGCTCGTCGATCTACGACTACGACGCCAACACGGTGACGGCGATCTCGGGGCTGCAGAACAAGGACGAGCGCGACCAGTCCGCGAGCGTGCTGCTGCCCCCGGCCCAGGACCAGAAGGTGCTGACGATCGGCGGCGGCAACATCGACTCCAACCCGGAGGCGAACCGGCTCACCGACATCATCGACCTGAAGGCCGCGAACCCGACGTACACCGTCGGCCCGCAGATCCCGCAGGGCACGGTCGACCTCGGCAACGGCAAGGTCGCCGAGACCGGCAACCAGGGCAAGATGTACGTCTCCGCCGTACTCCTGCCGGACGGCAAGGTGCTGGAGACGGGCGGCGGGCTGCACAACCGCGCCAATCCCGTCTTCGAGGCGTCGATGTTCGACCCGGCGACCTCCACCTTCGACCCGGTGGCCGCCGATCCCGAGGCACGCGGCTACCACTCCTCCGCGTTCCTGCTGCCCGACGGCCGGGTGATGGCCACCGGCGACAACCCGGGCAACGGCACCTGGAACCACAACGTGTCCATCTACACCCCGCCCTACCTCCTCAAGGGCACCCGCCCGACGATCACCTCGGTGATCGACAGCGAGTGGGTGTACGGCGACACGCAGCGCATCACGGTCGACCGGCCCATCGTGAAGGCCGAGCTGATCCGCCCGGCCGCGGTGACGCACTCCTCCGACCCGAACCAGCGTTTCGTGGACCTCCCCCTGTCGGTGGACGGCAACAACGTCGACCTGAACGTGACGAGCAACCCCGACATGGCTCCGCCGGGCTGGTACATGCTCTTCGCGGTCGACGCGAACGGCGTCCCGTCGGTCGCCAAGTGGGTGCACCTCCAGGGCCCCTCCGCGCTGGCCACGGACACCGCCTCGGCCCACGTCCACTCCTTCGCCGACTCCCTTGAGGGCACGGTCACCAAGGGCGGCAAGAAGCGGACCTCGCAGAAGGTCAGCACCACGATCTCCGGCTGCGACCGGCACTACGGCACGATCAACGTCTGCGTGCCGACCGTCTTCCCGGACGGCGTCAAAAAGACGACGGCCTCACGGTGCGCCTGGCTGAAGACGAACGACTACGGCCGCCTGAAGGTCAACGGCAAGGACGACCCGCTGGGCCTCGACCCGAACAAGGACGGGGTGGCCTGCGGAGCCAAGGATCTGAAGCGCCGCTAGTTCTCAACCGGTTCCGAACTCGGCGAGGGCGCGCCCCACGATGGCCTCCAGGCTGTCGTGGTGCGCGCCCTTCCAGTAGGCGCGCCCGCACTCCTCGCACTGCGCGAACACGTCGTACGACCGCTCGGTGCCGCCCTCCAACTGCCCGGCGACCTGCTGCTTGGTGGCCTCTTTGAGGAGGCCGTTGCAGGCGGTGCAGCGCGTCCAGGGCTTCAGCTCGGGTGCGAACCGGCCGAGCACGTCCCGGAGTTGGTCATCGGGCCGGGTGCTGTAGATGAACGCGCCCGCCCACAGCTCCCGGCGGCGCAGCAGGCCCCGGTCACGGCTGAGCATCACGCGCCGTTCGGCGGCGGAGCGCGCGGCGAGGGCCGGGTCACCGATGTCCGTCGACTCGTACGCCGAGTCGACCCCGAGGAGACGGAGCCGGCGGGCGAGGGTGCCGAGGTGGACGTCGAGGAGGAAACGGAGCGGGGCACCGGGGACCCGCTGCGGGCGCTCGACCGCCCGTACGTCGACGGTCTCGCCGGCCGCCGGGATGTGCGAGACGGGCACCTCGCGGCCGTCCACGACGAGGGCGCCCACCTCGGTCAGCGGGACGCCGAGCGACTCGACGACATGGCCGAGGGTGGAGGAGCCGTCGGTGGCGATCACCGTGGCGCCCGACCGCCGCCCGTGCGGGACGAACATCCCCAGCTCGGGGGCGAATGCGACGTGGATCTCCGGTCCGTTCACCCGGTCAGGATGTCATGATCCCTTCGAGACCGGCAGGGAGTTTGCGGGTCACCACGGCGGGACTCACAGGTCCCGGTAGACGTCCCGGCGATGGGCGACGGTGAGGACCCACACGACGAGTTGACCGTCCTCGACCGTGTACACCGCGCGGTGGTCGCCGACCCGGAGTCGCCAGCGCGCGCTGTGCCCCTGGAGGGCCTTGATGTCGAGCGACGAGGTGTCGTTCGCGTCCAAGGCCTTCTGAAGCTCGGTGAGCCGGTGGAGGATCCGCAGGGCATCCGGGCGGGGGATCTTGAGCATGTCCCGCTGCGCGTGCGGCGTGAATCGTGTGACGTACCCCATCGCGGTCAGGCGTGGTGGGAGCGGAGCAGGGCAGCCATCTCTTCGAGCGAGACGGATCCTTCAAGGCCCTCGGACTCCGCCTCGTCGGCCAGCCGGTTGAGCCAGGCGTCTTCGGTCCGCTCCGCGAGCTCACGCAGGCGCTGGTACTCGTCGATGTCGATCACCACGGCTTCCTGCTTGCCTCGCCGCGTGATGATGGTGGGGGTCTCGCCCCGGTGAGCGCGGTCTATGACGTCCGCCAGGTGCTTGCGAACGTCGGCCATGGGGGCAATCACGGGATCGCTCATGTAACAAATGTAGCAGGTGTACATGTGGCGCGGTTTCAGGCGTTGTGGACCGGCAGGCCGTTTTCGAGGACGTCCAGGGCGCGGTCGACGAGGTCCGCGAGATCCCCTTGGTGACCGTTCTCGGCCCAGTACAGGGAGGTCTCCATGAGGCCGCCGATGAAGGACATCGCGTAGACGCGGACCTCCAGGCTGTCGGGGTCGCGGCCGGTGCGTTCGGCGAGGATCTCGCAGAGCATGCGGCCACTGACCGACATGCTCTCCATCATCCGGGAGCGCACGGCGGGCACGTCCACCATGAGCTGGGTCCGTACCCGGGACTCCTCGAGGTTCTTGCCGATCCCGAGGCCGATGGCCTTGCGCATCACGTACCGGATGGAGTCCGGCCATGACTCGTCGGCGGGCCGGGCGCGCAGTTCCGCCTTGATGAACGGGTCGTCCTCGTCGGTGAGGACGATGTCCTCCTTGGTGGGGAAGTAGCGGAACACCGTGGACGCGGAGACCTCGGCCGCCTCCGCGATCTGCTCGACGGTCGTCGCGTCGTACCCCTGCTCCCGGATCAGCCGGTAGGTCGCGTCGCGGATCGCGATACGGGTCTTGAGCTTCTTCCGTTCGCGGAGCCCCATCCGGGGCTCCGCGTCCGGCGTGGAGCTGTGTGCGGAGGCGGCCATGGTGGTCATTGTCGGGCATCTGCCGGGGTGACGGCCATGTCGGGGTCGGGGCCGGGGCTGGGGTCCGGCGTGCCGTGGGCCGGCTTGGTGTTCGGGAGCAGGGCCGCCGCGAGAAGCCGAAGCCGAGCCCGGCGATCGACAGCCACAGCGCGGTGAACCCGTACCCGTCGGCGACGGTCGTACGGCATGGATTGAGGCTCTTGGTGTTGGGGTGTGGTGTGTCCGGGCATGGCGAAGGGCCGCGGCTCGTAAGCCGCGGCCCTTTGGGAGGAGCTGGTGGGAGGGGGCTATCCGTGCTGGTAGGCCACCAGCGAGATGCCCACGTAGTGCACGACGAACGCCGCGAGGGTGAGGGAGTGGAAGACCTCGTGGAAGCCGAACCAGCGGGGTGACGGGTTGGGGCGCTTGATCCCGTAGATCACACCGCCCGCGCTGTAGAGCAGTCCGCCGACGATCACCAGGACCAGGACGGCGATCCCGCCGGTGCGCATGAAGTCCGGGAGGAAGAAGACGGCCGCCCAGCCCATCGCGATGTAGCAAGGGGTGTAGAGCCAGCGCGGGGCGCCGACCCAGAACACCCGGAAGATGATGCCGGCCGCCGCGGCGGCCCAGATGCTCCACAGGAGCCACTGCCCCTTGGCGCCCGGGAGCAGGAGCATCGTCAGCGGTGTGTAGGTGCCCGCGATGATCAGGAAGATGTTGGCGTGATCGAGCCTGCGCAGCACGCCGTCCATCCGCGGGCTCCAGTTGCCGCGGTGGTAGAGCGCGCTCACTCCGAACAGGAGGCAGGCCGTCAGGACGAAGATTCCGCAGGCGATGCGGGCGCGGGTGGAGCTGGCCAGGGCGGTGAGTACCAGACCGGAGATCAGGACGGCCGGGAACATGCCGAGGTGCAGCCAGCCGCGGAGCTTGGGTTTGACCGGATGCGACGGGGAGAGCGCTACGGGGCTGCGGCCTGCGGCCGGCGAGTCCGTGGGTGCGTCGGGGACGGGCGCAGTCATAGGCGGAATCCTACCTACGGAACCGTAAGTTACGTATCGGTACGGCACGCGGAACAGCCAAGAGTGGCCATGTTCTCACAAGCGTGGCCCAAGGCGGCGCTTACGCAAAAAAACCTTCAGCTGAACCAAACGTGTACGCAAAGAAACGCGGATACACGTGGCGATGCTCACTCCGCTCACGTGTGAGGCCCTCTGGACATATGGGCGAACCCGTCGGATGATCAAATGAGTGCGGTCGGCACCGGATGAGCGCCGAGGGTTTCCACGCCCCGCAGCATCCGGGTCGCAGCCCCCACGGGGCCTCAACAAAAAACCCCTCATCTAGGAGCAATCGTGGCGCGCGACATCGCGGCTCCCTCCACCGTCCCCACCCAGCACAAGGAACTGATCTCGTGGGTGAACGAGATCGCAGAACTGACCCAGCCGGACAACGTGGTCTGGTGTGACGGATCCGAGGCCGAGTACGAGCGACTGTGCGGGGAGCTCGTACAAAAGGGCACCTTCAAGAAGCTCGACCCGATCAAGCGCCCGCATTCCTACCACGCCGCCTCCGACCCGACCGATGTCGCACGGGTCGAGGACCGGACGTTCATCTGCTCCGAGAAGGAGGAGGACGCGGGGCCGACCAACCACTGGAAGGCGCCCGCCGAGATGCGGGAGATATTCGCGGGGGACCAGGGCATCTTCCGCGGCTCGATGAAGGGCCGGACGATGTACGTCGTCCCGTTCTGCATGGGACCGCTCGGCTCGGACCTCTCCGCGATCGGCGTCGAGATCACCGACTCCGCGTACGTCGCCGTGTCCATGCGCACCATGACCCGCATGGGACAGCCCGTCCTGGACGAGCTCGGCTCCGACGGTTTCTTCGTGCGTGCTGTGCACACGCTCGGAGCGCCGCTGGCCGAGGGCGAGGCGGACGTGCCGTGGCCGTGCAACTCCACCAAGTACATCTCGCACTTCCCCGAGTCCCGCGAGATCTGGTCGTACGGCTCGGGCTACGGCGGCAACGCGCTGCTCGGCAAGAAGTGCTACGCCCTGCGTATCGCGTCCGTGATGGCGCGCGACGAGGGCTGGCTCGCCGAGCACATGCTCATCCTGAAGCTGACCCCGCCGCAGGGAGAGTCGAAGTACGTCGCCGCCGCCTTCCCGAGCGCCTGCGGCAAGACCAACCTCGCCATGCTGGAGCCCACCGTCTCCGGCTGGACCGTCGAGACGATCGGTGACGACATCGCCTGGATGCGGTTCGGCGAGGACGGCCGGCTGTACGCGATCAACCCCGAGGCCGGTTTCTTCGGCGTCGCGCCCGGCACCGGTGAGCACACCAACGCCAACGCGATGAAGACGCTGTGGGGCAACTCCGTCTTCACCAACGTCGCGCTCACCGACGACAACGACATCTGGTGGGAGGGCATGACGGAGGAGACTCCGGCCCACCTGATCGACTGGAAGGGCAACGACTGGACGCCGGAGTCCGGTACGCCCGCCGCGCACCCGAACGCCCGTTTCACCGTTCCCGCCTCGCAGTGCCCGATCATCGCGCCCGAGTGGGAGGACCCCAAGGGCGTGCCGATCTCGGCGATCCTCTTCGGCGGGCGCCGCGCCACCGCCGTACCACTGGTGACGGAGTCCTTCGACTGGAACCACGGCGTCTTCCTCGGCGCCAACGTGGCCTCCGAGAAGACCGCCGCCGCCGAGGGCAAGGTCGGCGAGCTGCGCCGCGACCCCTTCGCCATGCTGCCGTTCTGCGGCTACAACATGGGCGACTACATGGGGCACTGGGTCGACGTCGCCAAGGACAAGGACCAGGCGAAGCTGCCGAAGATCTACTACGTGAACTGGTTCCGCAAGAACGACGCGGGCAAGTTCGTGTGGCCGGGCTTCGGTGAGAACAGCCGTGTCCTGAAGTGGATCGTGGACCGCCTCGACGGCCGGGCCGAGGGCGTCGAGACCCCCATCGGCATCCTGCCGGCCAAGGGGGCCCTCGACACCAAGGGCCTCGACCTGTCCGAGTCCGACCTCGACTTCCTGCTCACCGTCGACAAGGACGTGTGGCGCGAGGAGGCGGCGCTGGTGCCCGAGCACCTCAACACCTTCGGCGACCACACCCCGAAGGAACTGTGGGACGAGTACCGGGCGCTGGTGCAGCGCCTGGGCTAGCCCCAAAACAACTCCGCGGCCGGTCCGGCTTGCCCTGACCTGCGACGTCGTCAAGACCGGCCGCGGTGACAGCACCACCAACCGGGCCGGGGGCCCGCCCGTACAACGGCGTACGGGCGGGCCCCCGGCCCAGTTCTCGGTTCTGATCATCCACCCCCGAAAACCATTACCGGCTCCGCCGGTTGCTCGGCGACCGAGGTCAACTGGCCCGCCGCTGGCATACGTTCGTACGGGGGCCGGCCCCGGCGCACAGTCCAAGCACGGTGGCGATGGTGACCAGCGTGTGGACCATCAGGACGGCGGGTGGGCGCAGCCGCACCAACAGGACGATGGGGATCGGCAGCGCCATGACGATCCGCCAGCAGGCCCGGCCCACATACCCCAACAGTCCGAGCGGTGCCGGCGTCATCGCGACCAGAGGGCGCGCGATTTCGGCCGTGCGCCGGAAGAGCGCGACGAGCGCCGCCAGGGCCACCGCTGCGATCAAGGTCGCCGAGGTGGGTGAACTCGGAGACCAGGCGCATCAGGCCTGGGTAGGCCGGGGAGAACGCGGCCGAGTTCGCCTGGAATGTGTACCAGGGGGAAAACTGTCGACGCGATCTGACCAGCGACTGCGCCGATGTGGGTACTTATGCGGCGAAAACTGGCAATTGCGAGGATTCGGCCAGTAATCTTCGAGCGTCAGTCAGCGCACGACGAAGGAAGTCTGGCCATGTCATTCAACTCGGGGGAGCAGCTCAACTTCGGTGGTGAGGCCGCTGTCGTGCTGGAGGACCGCGGTGACGGTGGCTACCTGATCTCCAGCGGCCCGGCGCAGCTGCCGATCGTGGTCCCCGCCCCCACCCTTGAGGATGCGCAGCTCAAGCCCGCCGCGAAGCGGCTGTTCACCCCCACCGCACCGCACCTGCTCTCCGTGGATGACTTCCTCGACGACCCGGACGAGGTGCGCGAGATCGCGCTCAGCGCCAGCTACCACACCGATCTGCAGTACTTCAAAGGCCTGCGCAGCGACCACCGGTTCCTCTGGCCCGGCCTGCGCGAGGAGTTCTCGCGGCTGCTCGGCACTCCGGTCACCGAATGGCTCGGCCACAACGCCAACGGCGTCTTTCAGCAGACCGCGCACGACGACCCGCTGGTCTGGCACCACGACTCGCAGAGCTACGCCGCCGCGATCTACCTGAACCCGAACCCGCCTCCCGGTGCCGGCACCAGCTTCTGGCGCGACAGGACCTACGGCTGCCGGCGTGCGCCCAGCCATCCGAAGGAACAGGCGCGCCTCGGCAGCTCCGAGGCCGTCGAGGCCGCGCGCTCGGTCGTCTACGACCCCTACAACTTGGAGCACGAGGACAACTGGGAGCTGATCGAGTCGGTCTACGGTCAGTACAACCGGCTGGTGATCTGGGACGCGAAGCTGATGCACTCGGCCACGTCGTACGAGCACTTCGCCGGGGAGCACGGCACCCACCGCCTGGTGCAGCTCTTCTTCTTCGACATCAACGTCTGAGAGGGCGTTTGACGTGGACGGATTACCCCTTATGTCCTATTGGGTTCCTCGCGGGGTGGGTGCGGTCTCGTCCGTTATGCGCTTGGTGAGGTTGTCGACCGAGGCGATGCGGATCATGGCCTCGGAGTCGGCGGGCAGGGCCTCGTAGCCGCGGGTGAGGCGTTGGCGCATCGCGATCCGTCTGATACTCCGCTCCACCACCCAGCACCTTTTGACGACATGGAAGCCACGGACTCCCGGGTTTCTGGCGACACCCTCGACGTCGATTCCGAGGCCGGCCCCGTGTTCGACGACGGCGTTTTTGAAGCCGGTATCGACCCAGTGTCCGAAACATCCGACTCCTGCGGTGAACGCCATGGGGAGGAATGCCAACTCGGGGTTGCTCTTGGTTTGTGGGGGTTCGGTTGTTGGCTGGGGTGTCGACCGAAGGTGATCTGGAAGGCGTTCAGGGGCGCCTTCGCGCGCCGTGAGGCGCCGGGGAGGGTGGGAGCAGTGCCGACAAAGCCGGGGTGTAGCAGCACCGCCACCAGTTCGTTGGTGGCGGGGAACTTTCGGGAGTCGTGAAGCCGATGACCGGGAGGCCGCGGGGAAGGTCTGCGGCGTAGCGATCGAACCGAGCTGATGAATCGAGGCCAGTCCTCGGCCGTGTGAAAAAGCGGCATTCATGGGCAATTCGCCTATGGTGATGCCATGCGCGGAATCCTGTTGGCCGGAGGCACCGGCTCGCGACTTTGGCCGTTGACCCGCTCGGTGTCGAAGCAACTGCTGCCGGTCTTCGACAAGCCCATGGTCTATTACCCGCTCTCCACACTGGTGATGGCCGGTGTCCGGGAGATTCTGATCATCACCACCCCCGAAGACCAGCACCAATTCCGCCGGTTGCTCGGCGACGGCAGTCAACTGGGCCTGCGACTGGAATACGTGGCACAGGAGCGCCCGGAGGGCATTGCTCATGCTTTCGTACTGGGAGCCGACTTCATCGACAATGAGCCGGTCGCCCTGATTCTGGGCGACAACATCTTTCACGGCAGCGGCCTTGGCTCACGGCTGGCCCGCCACGACGATCTGAAGGGCGGCAGGGTATTCGCCTACCAGGTCGCCAACCCCTCGGCCTATGGCGTGGTGGAGTTCGACGAACTGGGCCAAGCGCTGTCCATCGAGGAGAAGCCGGCCCGGCCCAGGTCCCGGTACGCCGTGCCCGGACTGTACTTCTACGACAACCACGTCGTGGACATCGCCCGCGGCCTACGGCCCAGCGTCAGGGGTGAGTTGGAGATCACCGACCTCAACCGCGTCTATCTGGAAGCCGGGGCGCTGCACGTCACCCGGCTCGACCGGGGCACCGCGTGGCTCGACACCGGAACCTTCAACTCCATGGTTCAGGCTTCGGAATTCGTCCGGGTGATCGAGGAACGCCAGGGCTTCAAGGTCGGCTGCGTCGAGGAGGCGGTCTGGCGGGCCGGCCTGATCGACGACGACCGGCTCCGGAAACTGGCCCAGCCGCTGCTCAAGAGCGGATACGGCAACTATCTGCTGGGGCTGCTGGAGGACTCCCGATACGTCGTCATGCCCCAAAGGGGCAGCGGATCGCCTCGCGAAGAACTGCTGCGCATGGGGCCGGGCGCTGCGGTGTAACCAACATCCCGAGACGCCCGTGCCGCGGCACCCATCCGGTCGACCAGGTCGCCGCCGCCCCTCCCACCCTGCGCAAGGTGTGGGTGGACGGCGGCGACCACCTGGCCACGGTCGTTCTCATGGCCCGCCGACTCACCGGCGAAGCCCCCGTCTCCTGGGGAGACAACGATCTCTCAGGCGTGTCCCGATCAGCTCCGGTGCTGCGGCATCGTCTCCTAGCGACGCAGCAGCACAAAGCCGCCCTGCTGCGCCACCAAGGCGTACCCCGCGCGGAGGGCTTCCGCCAAGTGCTGCTGTTCCGCTTCAGCGCTGAGCGGCGCGCCCAGCCACCCTCGCGCGCTGTCCGGCGCCCAGACGTCCACCATGATCCACTGGGGGTTCGGGCGGCTGTCGTACGAGCCGTAGAGGCTGACGCTCGTACGGTTGGAGAGCTGGGGCACCAGATGATCGGACGTCTGGACCGTGGCACCGTCGGGGATCTTGTCCATCAGACGGTGGGCGACGGCGACGCGAGGATCGGTCCGCCAGGTGTCCGGCTGGACCAGCTGGAACAGGGGGAAGTTCGGAAGGATCATGAGGGTGATCGCGGCGCAGCCCGCGAGGTAACGGCGCAGACCGCGCTCGCTCGTCCCGCGTCGCACCAGGGCGTCGATGAAGGCCGCGAAGACCATGGGCATCAGAACGAGCGAGTAGTGGAAACCCGTCCCCCAGTGCAGGCCGTTGCTCGACGCGAAGCGCCACACCAGAGTCGGCAGGGCGACCCACAGCAGCGGGGACCGCATCGCCAGGAACACGGTGGGAGCCAGCATGAGGACGAAAGTCGACACCTTGGTCTCGGGGGTGACGAGACCGATCGTGCCCCGGTGGAGCAGATCCAGCAGACCGCCTCCACTGGCACTGTTGACTCCAGGTGTTCCAGAGCCGTCCTCGACCAGGGACCAATAGGCGAAGGACCCACTCGGGTTGAAGGCCGGCAGAACCACGAACAGCGCCAGCGCCGCTGCGGCCAGACCGGCTGCAACCGTGAACATGCCGAGCCTGCGGTCGCCTCGCCAGGCGATGACGAGACCGATGACGAGAACCGTGAGTCCGAGGTCCTCCTTCACGAGCAGCAGGGGCAGAGCCCAGTACGCCGCGGCGGCCAACCGGTCATTCCCGAGGGCGGTCAGCGAGAACGCCAGGAGCGGCACGGCGAACGCCACTTCGTGGAAGTCGTAGCCGACAGCACTCGCGATTCCCCAGGAGAGGCCGTAGCAGGCACCGATCACCGCGCCGGCCGGGCCGCCCAGGGTCCGGCGTGCCCAGAGAGTCAGCGGGACGACGCTCACGGCGAGGAGCGCGGCCTGCACGACGAGGAGTGTTTCCGCTCCCCGCCACACCCAGTAGAACGGCGCCACGAGCGCGAGGATGGGAGAGAAGTGATCCCCGAGGACGGGAAAGTCCTGGCCCTTCACTTCGGAGACCGGCAAGTGTCCTTCCGCGTATGAGCGGACGACCTGATCGAAGATTCCCAGGTCGTAGCTGCTCGTGATCATCCGCTGGTGGAGACGGAGCGACACCGCCGCGTACATCACGAACAGCGCTCCGGCCATGGCCCAGATCCACCATGTGCCGTCGAAGCGGCCGTTGTGCGGTGATGCGGCCACCGCCTTTTTCTCGAGGGTCGATTGCTGCGCCGGGAGCGTTGCGCTTTTGGTGGGGGGTGTTTGCATCGTGAGCCCTTCAGGAAACCGGGAGTGGCGGCCATCAAGATGCCAGCAGCACGCGGTATCCGACCTCGCCCAAACTCCCGTGTGGTCAGAATCCCCCGAATGGCCGCACACATCCGCCTCGCCACGTAGGGCACGGTCTAAAGTCGCGCGTCATATGTCCCGAAGACACGGAGGTAGTGAGCGGCGAAAAAGCCGCGCGGTGGAAGGGAGCATCACGTGAGACCACTGGGCATCGAAGGGGCCTGGGTGGACACACCCAAGGTTTTCGCGGACAGCAGGGGACGATTCCACGAGTGGTTCAAGAGTGAAAGGTTCCACGATTCCATCGGTCAGGGGCTCCAACTCGAGCAGGCCAATTGCTCCCGCTCCGCTCGCGGCACTCTCCGCGGTATCCACTATGCGTCGGTCCCGCCCGGCCAGGCCAAGTACGTCACGTGCGTCAGCGGCGCCGTCCTCGACGTGGTGGTGGACATCCGCACCGGCTCCCCGGATTTCGGGAAATGGGAGGCGGTCCGGCTCGATGACACGACGCACCGCTGCGTCTACCTCTCGGAAGGACTGGGCCACGCCTTCATGGCGCTGGAGGACAACTCCACTGTCGTCTACCTGTGTTCGCAGGGATACGCGCCGCAGCGTGAGTACGGGATCAATCCGCTCGACCCCGCGTTGGCCATCGCCTGGCCCGAGGACCTCGCACCGTGTCTTTCGGACAAGGACACGGCGGCGCCCACACTGGAGGAAGCGGAGCGGCAGGGTCTGCTGCCTTCCTTCGAGGACTGCACCGCGTATCGCGGAAGTCTCGTGAGCGGCGCCTGAGACGGTCGGCCTTCGGCGAAACCCCGCCCTTGCGGCGGGGCTTCGCGCCGTCGGCAATCACCGGCCGCCATGACATTGCGCCGGAAAGCCGGTACTACGCCGGAATCGGCCTGAGAAAGTGCATTGAGGCCGCACGGGTGATCTTCGCCTATGACACGGACCGAAGCGTAATTATTCAATCTCCGGATGTGAAAACTGGCTGTGTCAGTAACCGAAGCCACGTGACACGCATGCGAATGAAGCGCACCGAGTGCGCGCGCTTGCGGTCTGATGCCTCCAAGTTCCCGAGGAAGGTTCTCTGTGAGCCGTAGAACGATCCGAAGTTCACGCGTGAAGTCCGCCGCTATGGTGTCGGTCGGCGCGCTTGCCGTAGTGCTCAACATGGCCCCGAGCGCGACGGCCATCGCTGACGCGATCCACAGGTCCGGCACCGGCGCCGGCACCGGCGCTGGTGAGGTTGCGACGCCCGGCCCGAACGGCGCTATGAGCGCCCGCGGCGGCCACGGCGGCGACCATGGGCCGCAGGGGCCTCGCGGCCACGACGGCCGCGACGGCCACGACGGCCACGACGGCCACGAGGGTAAGCGGGGTCCGCAGGGCCACCAGGGTGCGCAGGGTAAGCGGGGTCCGCAGGGCTTCCAGGGTGCGCAGGGTGCGCAGGGTAAGCGGGGTCCGCAGGGCTTCCAGGGCAACCAGGGTGACCGGGGTCCGCAGGGCTTCCAGGGCGACCAGGGCAACCAGGGCAACCAGGGCAACCAGGGTGCGCAGGGTGACCGGGGTCCGCAGGGCTACCAGGGTGCGCAGGGCAACCAGGGTGCGCAGGGCAACCAGGGTAAGCAGGGTGCGCAGGGCAACCAGGGTAAGCAGGGTGCGCAGGGTGACCGGGGTCCGCAGGGCTTCCAGGGCAACCAGGGCAACCAGGGCAACCAGGGCAACCAGGGTGACCGAGGTCCGCAGGGCTACCAGGGTAACCAGGGCTTCCAGGGCAACCAGGGTAACCAGGGCTTCCAGGGTGACCGGGGCAACCAGGGCAACCAGGGCTTCCAGGGCAACCAGGGCAACCAGGGCTTCCAGGGTGACCGGGGTCCGCAGGGCTTCCAGGGCAACCAGGGCAACCAGGGCAACCAGGGCTTCCAGGGCAACCAGGGTAACCAGGGCTTCCAGGGTGACCGGGGCAACCAGGGCAACCAGGGCTTCCAGGGCAACCAGGGCAACCAGGGCAACCAGGGCAACCAGGGCAACCAGGGTTCCTCCGGCATCAAGACGTACGTCAGGCTCGCCACCTTCGACCCGCCCGCCCAAACGGTGACTGCGACTTGCGACCCGGGCGACATCGCCACCGGCGGTGGATTCAACGGAAACAGCGCCAACGTCCAGACCAGTAGGCCCTTCACCTTCGGTAGTGGAGACACCCCCACGGGGTGGCAGGTTTCCGTCTCGGCTTCCCCCGGTGCCCCCCCAGGCGCCAACACGCAGACCGCCTATGTGGTCTGCGCCGATATCACCCCGTAACTCCCACGCGAGCGGTAGCGCGCTACCGGCCATTCGCTTCCGCTTCCCCTGGGAATGAGCGACGGTGCCCCCGAGGTTTCGGCCTCGCGGGCACCGTCCGCATTGTGTCCGCGCCCGCGACCTGGCGTCTGAAGCTTTGGTGCTGGACCCTGGGCAGCAAAAAACTCGGAGAAATATGCGCATCCTTGTGACCGGCGGCGCCGGATTCATCGGTTCGGAATACGTCCGCCGACGGCTGGAATCGGATCCGTCAGCGCGGATCACCGTCCTCGACGAACTCACCTACTCGGGGGTCGAGGCCAATCTGGCACCGGTGGCGGTACATCCGGGCTACACCTTCGTCCGGGGCGACATCTGTGACCCGGACGTCGTCGACCAGGTGATGGCGGGCCAGGACGCGGTGGTGCATTTCGCCGCCGAGTCGCACGTGGACCGGTCGATCGAGGGGGCCGGTCCGTTCGTCCGCACCAATGTGATGGGAACCCAGGTGCTGCTGGACGCCGCGCACCGGCACGGTGTCGGCCGCTTCCTCCACGTCTCCACCGACGAGGTGTACGGCTCGATCAGTGAAGGCTCGTGGACCGAGGGATGGCCACTGGCACCGAATTCCCCGTACTCCGCGTCGAAGGCCGGCTCCGACCTGCTCGCGCTCGCCTACCACCGCACCCACGGCCTGGACGTGGTGGTCACCCGGTGCACCAACAACTACGGGCCGTACCAGTTCCCCGAGAAGGTCATCCCGCTCTTCATCACCCACCTGATCGACGGGAGGACGGTGCCCCTGTACGGAGACGGCCGCAACCTCCGCGACTGGCTGCACGTCTCCGACCACTGCCGGGGCATCGACCTGGTCCTGCACGGCGGCAGGGCCGGGGAGGTCTACCACATCGGCGGCGGCACCGAGTTGAGCAACCACAAGCTCACCGGCCTGCTGCTGGACGCGGTCGGCGCGGGCTGGGACCGGGTCGAGTACGTGGCCGACCGCAAAGGCCACGACCTGCGCTATTCGCTGGACGACAGCAAGATCCGCGAGCACCTCGGCTACGCCCCGCAGGTCTCCTTCACCGACGGTCTGGCCGCCACGGTCGCCTGGTACCGCGCACACCGCTCCTGGTGGGAGCCGCTCAAGGAGAGGGCCGAGCTGCGATGACCACGAGCTGGCTGGTGACCGGTGCACGCGGGCTCCTCGGCCAGGACGTGCTGACCGAGCTCGCCGACGATCCGGACGCCGTGGTGACCGGACTGGGCCGTGACCAGCTCGACATCACGGACCCGACAGCCGTCCGCGCGGCCGTCACAGGTCACCGAGTGGTCGTCAACTGCGCCGCGTGGACGGACGTCGACGGCGCCGAGCGGGCCGAGGCGGCGGCCACAGCCGTGAACGGCACGGGCGTACGCCATCTCGCAGGTGCCTGCGCGGACGGCGGAGCACTCCTGCTGCACATCTCCACCGACTACGTGCTCCCCGGCGACTCCCGTCGACCGTACCCGGAAGACGCACCGACGGGGCCCGTCAACGCCTACGGACGGAGCAAACTGGCAGGGGAGCGGGCAGTCGTCGAGCTGCTGCCCCGCGCCGGATACATCGTGCGCACCGCCTGGCTCTACGGCGCGCACGGCCCCAACTTCGTGGCCACCATGCTGGAACTCGCCGCCCGGCGCGAGACCCTGGACGTGGTGGCCGACCAGCACGGCCAGCCGACCTGGTCCCGTGCGCTCGCCCGGCAGCTGGCGGCCCTCGGCCGTGCCGCCCTGGCCGGTCGGGCCCCGGCGGGCATTTACCACGGCACGGCGGCCGGTCACACCACCTGGTGCGGCCTGGCGCGTGAGACTTTCCGTCTCAGCGGCCTCGATCCCGAGCGCATCCGCCCGGTCGGCTCGGACAAGTTCCCACGTCCAGCCACCCGCCCGGAGTTCGGTGTACTCGGTCACGGCAGCTGGCTGCGGGCCGGCCTCGCGCCACTGCCCCGCTGGGACGACCAGCTGACCGGGGCTTTGAAGACGCCCGCCCTCGCCGCTCTGGCCACCGCGGCGCGCACGAGCGGCGGACGCCTGCTGACCTGAGGGAAGGCAGGGCGACGACCGAGACGGAACGGCCCAGAACGCGACGAGGCGCCCGACGGAACCTGACCCCGCCGGGCGCCTCGTCGCGCAGGGTCCTAGACCAGCAGCGGTCCGCCGCACCGGGCGGCCCCCTCCTTCATCGCGATGAGGTTGGCGACCACGTACGAGATGTCGTTCTGGGAGTGCCACTCGGTCGGGAAGTAGGTGACCAGCCGCGACATCTGGAACTGGGCCTCGAGGTCGGGCACGAAGGCACGGTACTCGTTGTCCGTGTAGTACCAGAACGAGTTCTCGTTGTAGTAGGCGACGTGAGTCGGGTCCTGGTACGCGCCGCGGCCGTCGGAGCTGGGCGTCATGGTGAGGAGCATGCCGCCGGGTGCCAGCAGCCGGTACAGCTCGTTGATCAGCGGCACCTTCCCGGGCACGTGCTCCAGGAACTCGGTCGCCCGCATCAAGCCGACCGATCCGTCGGGCAGGTCCAGCTTCCCGGGCAGGGCCGCGACGATGTCCACACCCTCTCCCGGGTACTGGCCCACGCCCACGTAGCCGGGCGGCCTCTGGCGGGCCGCGCCGAGGTCCAGCGCGAGCAGTCCGCGCCGCTGGGTCCAGGCGAGGGCGTTGGCCTCGATGTACTTGTCGTACAGGACGACTGTCTCGCGCTGGATGTGTGCGTTGATCTCCGGGTCGAGCTGGGTGTTCGAGGAATGGATCCGCTGGAGGTACAGGCAGCGGTTGATGTGGTGGAAGTCGCCGGCGTGGAAGAGACGGCACATCAGATCCTGGTCGTCCAGGACCGTACGCGTGGCGTCGTACCCGCCGACCTCCTCGTAGATCTCCTTGCGGAACGCCCGCACATGGTTGGGCGCGTACCAGATGTAGGCGACGTTGTGCGGCGTCGGCGCCATGGAAACGGCTTGCAGCAGCTTGCGGCCGTCGACGTCCACCTCCTCGTACTCCCAGCCGCACGTCTCGTCGAAACGGAGTTCCTCCCGCTTGCCTTCCTCGGTGATGTGCGCGGTGTTGCTGTAGACGAAAACGGCTTCGGGGTGCGCGTCGAACGCCTCGCCGAGCTCCGTCAGGCAAGCCTTCGCCAGGAGATCGTCGTGGTCGAGTTCCACGAGGATCTCGCCGCGCGCCAGTTCGCAGGCCCTGCGCTTCGCCGCCCCGACGCCGTGGATGTCGTCCGCGATCTCCACACGGACCCTCTCGTCGGGTCGATCCGGCCGCCACCGGGCGCCGTTGTTGAGCAGGACGATCCACTCCCAGTCCGAACAGGTCTGCGCCTGCAGGGACGCCAGGCACTCATCGAGAAAACGGGGACGGTGGCTGGGGGTGAAGACGGAGAATCTCGGTGTCGCGGTCGACGTCATCTGGTGCTCCCTGCTTGGCTCGATGTCGGGGAGGGGTCTACGGAATCCCGGAATCGTTCCGGTACTTGGGACTGCAGCGAGGGATCGGCCGCGACGGCACGACGGAACGCTTCCCCGGCTTCGTCGTCGCGGTCCTTGTCCGCCAGGATCTGTCCGAGTTGCAGATAGGCCGTGGCTGTCTTCGGATCGGTGGCAATGGCCTGCTTCAGGAGTCCGATGGCCCGGTCGGTGTCACTCGACTTCAGCAGGATCGCCTCGTTGAGGAGAGCCGACGTGAACGACGGATCGATCTTCAGGGCCTTTTCGTAGGCTGTACGGGCATCGGCCGTCTTGCCGTCCTGCTGCGCGATGACGCCCAGGTTGTACCAGGCGAGCTTGTTGTGAGGGTCCAGTTTCAGCAGCCGCCCGTAGGTATTGGCCGCCCCCTTGGAGTCGTTGAGCTGTCGCTGTTGCAGAAGAGCGGTCTGCATAAGCGCGTCGACCTGTTGGTGCTTCGTCCAGGTTGCCGGCGCGGTCTTGGAATCCGGGGCCAGGGTCGGATGGGGCCGAATCGCCCAGACGGTCACGCCTGTGGCAACCGCCAGCGTTCCGGCGAGCCCTGCCCACAATCGCCTATGTTTCACTTGGTCACATCTCGCGGAATAGTGAGGGACGGATGGATGCGGCTGATTTCCGAATCACCGTCATCTTCACCGACGTTACGAGGCCGTCCTGATGAGTCGCCGTGTGGCAGGCACTTGGGGCTTGCAGACCACCCGAATGTACGCATCAAAGATGTGGTTCGCCGAAACGGATATCGCGAATCTCGTGCTGTCATCGGGTAATTGGGCCGGCTGTTCGGCAATTCGCCCGCCGGCAAGGCCGCCGCCGCGGTCGCTCAGGTCGATGAACACGACTGCCCGGGCCAGCCTCTTTGCATGGCCGCAAGCACCTGGATACCGTCACGCATCGGTCATTTGTCACTGCGGAGTTGGATGGTATCCGTGAAGCCAACGGTCTGCCTGAACATGATCGTCAAGGATGAAGCCCCGGTGATCCGGCGTTGTCTCGAATCCGTACGGCCCTTGATCGACACCTGGGTCATTCTGGACACGGGTTCGACCGACGGTACCCAGGACGTCATCCGCGACGTCTACAGCGATCTGCCCGGCGAACTGCACGAACGGCCCTGGAAGGGGTTCGACGGGAGCCGCACCGAGGCGATCGAACTCGCCCGCGCGGGCGCGGACTACCTGCTCTTCATGGACGCCGACGACGTCATGGAGGTGGGTTCCGGCTTCCGCATGCCGGAGCTGACGCTCGACGCCTACAGGGTCGCCGTGCACGAAGGGCCCAGCATCCACTCGCGCCGCGCTCTGGTCTCAACGCGGCTGCCGTGGCGGTACGTCGGCGTCCTGCACGAGTACCTCGACTGCGGCTCGCGGACCACTTCCGGGACTCTCGAAGGTGTCAACATCCTCATCGTGGGCGGCGGGGCACGCGGCAGGGGGGTAAGCCTGCGGGAGAAGTACCTGCGCGATGCGGAGACCCTCCGGCAAGGCCTGATCAAGGAGCCCGACAACGCCCGTTACGTCTTCTACCTCGCCCAGAGCTGGCGCAACGCCGGCGAGCTGGAGAAAGCCCTGGAAGCCTATGACCGCCGGGCGGCCATGGACGGTTGGGCCGAGGAGGGCTTCTGCGCCCACCTCTCGGCCGCACGGCTCGCGGAAGCGCTTGAGCGGCCGCAGGCCGAGGTGATGGACCGCTACCTTCGTGCGCACGAGAGCCGCCCCTCACGCGCCGAAGCGCTCGGCGACCTCGCGCGGCTGTGCCGTGTCAACGGCGGGCGCTGGCCGCTCGCCTACATGTTCGCGCGGCAGGCGGCGCGGATCCCGTATCCGAGCGACCACATGTGCGTCGAATTCAGCTGGTACGACTGGCGCGCACTCGACGAACTGGCGGTGTCCGCGTATTGGGTCGGAGAGTACGAGGAGGCGAAGAGCTGTTGCGAACGCCTCCTCAATGGCGGCAAGCTGCCCGCCGAACATCGCGAGCGTCTGACCCAGAACCTCGAGTTCGTACAACGCGATCTCGGCTCGAAGGAACTCGTAGGAGCCTGAACGCGGCGTGAGCCCGTACGGGGGAGCCCGGGGGCTCAGTGTGAGGCGAGGGCTCGGGGGTCGGCGGCGTGGGCGTGGGCGTCCATGCGTTCGGCGGCCAGGATCGCGGCGGTGGTGTCCGTGCGGGACGCGGCGACGACGAGGGCGCGGCCGGCGAGGGTGTGGGCGCGCCGGTGGAGGGCGAGGGCGAGGGTGTGCGGTTCGTGCACGGTGGCGGCCACCGACGCGCGGACCGGCGGTACTCCTCCGCGCAGGCGCGCCACCTGTTCGGCGAGCCGCTCGGCCGCCGCGTCCAGGTCGGCGGACGGAGTTGGTCGCGCGGATCTCGTCGGTCACGGCGAGGAGGGCCGCGAGGTGCCCGGCGAGCTGGATGTCCAGCTCCTCCTCGCGCGACCGGTGGGGAAAGTCGGAGGGGGCGCCGGTGACCGTGTGGACCGACTTGGTGCGGATCGGTTCGTACATGGAGACGGCCTCCCGTGTTCTTACAGGAAGCCACCCCAGCTTGGATTTCGTCTAAAGTTGAGTCGAGTCGCAGAAGAGGGGCGTGAGCATGGGAGGCCCTTACGCAATGTGAGCGGTATGGCCGGTTGTGGGCGGTTATGGCTGGCTGTAACCGTCCAGGAAGTTCCCGATCCGGGTCACGGCGTCGGTCAGATCGCCGACGGTCGGCAGGGTGACCACCCGGAAGTGGTCCGACTCGGGCCAGTTGAAGCCCGTCCCCTGGACGACCATGATCTTCTCGCGGCGCAGCAGGTCGAGGACCATCCGCCGGTCGTCCTTGATCTTGAAGACCTTCGGGTCGAGCCGGGGGAAGAGGTACAGCGCCCCCTTGGGTTTCACGCAGCTCACGCCCGGGATCTGCGTCAGCAGCTCGTACGCGACATCCCGCTGTTCCTTGAGCCGCCCGCCGGGCAGCACCAGCTCATTGATCGTCTGCCGCCCGCTGAGTGCGGCGACCACCCCGTGCTGACCGGGCATGTTCGCGCACAGCCGCATGTTCGCGAGGATCGTCAGCCCCTCGATGTACGACTCGGCGTGTGCCCGGGGGCCCGAGACCGACATCCAGCCGACCCGGTAGCCCGCCACTCGGTATGCCTTCGACATGCCGTTGAAGGTGAGGGTGAGCAGGTCGGGGGCGACCGAGGCGGTGGGGGTGTGCGTGGCGCCGTCGTAGAGGATCTTGTCGTAGATCTCGTCCGAGCACACGAGGAGGTTGTGGCGGCGGGCGATGTCGGTGAGCCCGCGCAGCATCGCCTCGTCGTACACCGCGCCCGTGGGATTGTTCGGGTTGATGATGACGATCGCCTTGGTGCGGTCGGTGACCTTCCGCTCCACGTCCGCGAGGTCCGGCATCCAGTCCGCCTGCTCGTCGCAGCGGTAGTGCACCGCCGTGCCGCCCGACAGCGAGACCGCCGCCGTCCACAGGGGGTAGTCCGGCGCCGGTACGAGCACCTCGTCGCCGTCGTCCAGCAGGCCCTGCATCGCCATCACGATCAGCTCGGACACGCCGTTGCCGATGAAGACGTGCTCGACGTCCGTCTCGATGCCGAGGGTCTGGTTGTGCATGACCACGGCGCGGCGGGCGGCGAGCAGGCCCTTCGCGTCGCCGTAGCCGTGCGCCGACGAGACGTTCCGGAGGATGTCCTCAAGGATCTCGGGCGGGCACTCGAAGCCGAACGCGGCCGGGTTGCCGGTGTTCAGCTTGAGGATCCGATGACCCGCAGCTTCCAGCCGCATCGCCTCCTCGAGCACCGGGCCCCGGATCTCGTAACAGACGTTGGCGAGCTTGGTCGACTGGATCACCTGCATGTCCGTGAGCTTACGGCCGAGTAACGCTTCGCGGGGGGTGTTTTTCACCACGTGAGACGTGGCGTTTTGGTCTGCTTTCTTCCCGCGTTGTGCCGCAAGCCCTTGCAGTCCTTACAATTCGCGCCCATGTCCTGGCAGAACGGTGAGACCGAGGCCGTGCCGAGGGTGTACCTCCCGCGCGGTGACGGCGAGGCGCCCCCGGCGTACGAGGCGTACGCGGATCCGGCGGAGGCACATGGCTGGCAGGACGCGTATGACGGCGCCAGCGCCAGCGCCAGCGCCAGCACCGGCACCGGCGTCGGTGATGCCGCCGACGCCGCGGATGCCGCCGACGCCGTCGATGTCGGGGACGGTGCCGACGCCGGGGATGGCGACACCCTCGTCCAGGGTCGCGCCGTGGTGACGCCTGCCGGGCCGAGCCGTCTTGAGCGGTCGCGGCAGCGGCGCCGCGCGCCTCTGCCGCGGCGGGTGGCCGTGGTGGGCGGCGCGGTGTGTGCCGTCGTCCTCGCGGCGGTGGTCGGGGGACTGTTCGACTCCGGGTCGTCCGCGGGCTCCTCGCCCTCGGGACGGAGTACGGGCGACGCCGGCCAGTCGGCCGTGTCCTCGGATTCGACGACGTCCGAGGGCGGCTCACCCGCTGCGGGGGGTGTGTCGGCGCCGGGCGAGGTGCCCACCGCCTCCGGCACGGCCGCGGGCCGGGACGGAAGCTCTCCGAGAGTGAGTGCGAGCGCGCGTACGGGTGCGGGCGCGTCCGCCTCCGCGAGCGTGTCGACGCCCCCTTCGGCCGACGCGTCCACCACCCCCACTGCCACCGCCAGTGCGAGCCGAGGCGGTACCGGCCACGGCCGGGGTGCCACCAAGCGGCCCAAGTAGCCGCGGGCTCCCACGAGTTCGCGCGCACCCCAGCGCGTACCGCAGCCGCACCCCAAGCACATCGCATACCGCGGCGCCCGCCGAACGCCCGCGCACGTCACGTATACGACGTGCGCCGGTGCGACGTGCTCCGGCGCCGCCCCGACGCGCCCGCGGCCGGAAACAACTCCTTGCCCACCACGCTCCCTCGCCTCACAATGCGCATGACAAAACTGAAGTGGCCGGAAGATCTCCGGTCGCCCAAGTCGCAAGAGGGGACCCCCACATGAGAAAACCTCTCGTCGCCGCGCTCTTCGCCCTGGTGATCGCCGGGGCGGGCGCGGCACCCGCGGTCGCGGCTCCCACGCCCGCGTCCGCACCGGCCGCCCGGTCGTCGGTCTCGCAGTCGTCGGCCGAGAAGGTGTCGACCGTCCAGACGCCCACCCTCCAGGCCGTGGACTACGCCGGCACCGTCGCGCTCAGCAACTGCTCCGGCTCCGTCATCCGCATGCCGAACTCCGTGGACAGCGACCCCGCGCTCGTCCTCTCCAACGGCCACTGCCTGGAGACCGGCTTCCCGGCCGCCGGCGAGGTGATCGTCGACCAGGCCTCCACCCGCTCCTTCACCCTGCTCAACTCCGCGGGCACGGGTGTCGCGACGCTGCGCGCCAGCAAGGTTGCGTACTCGACGATGACCGACACCGACATCACGATCTACCAGCTCACCCGCACCTACGCGCAGATCAAGAGCTCGTACGGCATCAGCGCCCTGACCCTCAGTGACACGCATCCGACCGCCGGCACCGCCATCAAGGTCGTCTCCGGCTACTGGAAGCGGACCTACAGCTGCAACATCGACGGGTTCGTGTACCGCCTGGAGGAGGGTGACTGGACCTGGAAGGACTCGGTCCGCTACACCTCCGCCTGCAACACCATCGGCGGCACCTCGGGCTCGCCCGTCATCGACAACGCCACCGGCAAGGTCGTCGCCGTCAACAACACCGGCAACGAGGACGGCGAGACCTGCACCGAGAACAACCCCTGCGAGGTCGACGCGAGCGGCAACGTCACCATCCACCAGGGCATCAACTACGCCGAGGAGACGTACCAGATCGTCCCCTGCTTCGGGACCGGCAACAAGCTCGACCTGAGCGCCACCGGGTGCGCCCTGCCCAAGCCGTAGTCTCCGGCGGCGCGGGCGGTCATGCCGTACGGCGGACCGCCCGCCCCGCCAGTACGTCCGTCCGTCGCCCGTCCTCGATCACGAAACGGCCGTCGATCAGCACGTACGGGATGCCCGTGGGGAGTCTGCGCGGGTTCTCGAAGGTCGAACCGGCCGCGACCGTGGCCGGGTCGAACAGGACCAGGTCGGCGCGGTAGCCCTCGCGGACCAGGCCGCGGTCGGGCAGGCGGAGCCGCGCGGCCGGGCGGCCGGTGAGGTGGGCGACGCACTCCTCCAGGGAGAGGATGCCCAACTCCCGTACGTACCGGCCGAGATACCGCGGGAACGTGCCGTACGCGCGCGGGTGCGGCTTGTCGCCGCGCAGGATGCCGTCCGAGCCGCCGGTGTGCACCCGGTGCCGCATGATCGCGCGGACGTTCTCCTCGTGGCCGACGTGCTGGAGGATCGTCGAGCCCAGCCGGTCGTCGAGGAGGAGACGGCGGGCGGTGGTCCAGGGGCTCTCGCCGAGCCGCTCGGCGGACTGCTGGACCGTGCTGCCGACGTACGACGCCAGCGCCGGGTCCGTGACTCCGGAGATCTCGATCGTGTCCCACTCGATGGGCACGCCGTGGCAGCCGTCCGCGCCGACGACCTCCATGTGGTGCCGGACGCGTTCGGCGGTCCCGTCGTCCTTCAGGCGCGCGAGGATCGCCTCCGGGCCGCCCTCGCTCGCCCAGCTCGGCAGCATCGCCACGAGGGTGGTGCAGCCGGGGGTGTAGGGGTAGGTGTCGAGGCTGATGTCCGCGCCCGCGGCGAGGGCCTTGTCGAGCAGGGTCAGCAGCTCCGGGGCCCTGCCCTCGTTCACACCGAAGTTCATGGTGGCGTGGGCGAGGTGGAGCGGGCAGCCGGCCTCGCGGGTGAGGGCCACCATCTCCTCGTACGCCGCCAGGGCGCCCGCCCCGTACGAGCGGTGGTGCGGGCAGTAGTAGCCGCCGTGCGCCGCCACCACCCGGCACAGCTCGGTGAGTTCGGCGTCCTGGGCGTACATGCCGGGGGTGTAGGTGAGGCCGGAGGACATGCCGACGGCGCCCTCGCGCATGCCGTCGGCCACCAGCTGCCGCATGCGGTCCAGCTCCCGCGCCGTCGCCGGGCGGTCGTCCCAGCCGACGGCGAGCATCCGGACCGTGCCCTGCGGGACGAGGTAGGCGGCGTTGACCGCGATGCCCTCGCCGTCGAAGCCGTGGTCGAGCCGGTCCAGGTACTCGCCCACCGAGCGCCAGCTGAAGTCGATGTCGTCGCCGGGGCCGTTCCAGCCGGTGATCGCGCTGCGGACCTCGGCGAGGGTGCGGTCGTCGACGGGCGCGTACGACAGCCCGTCCTGGCCGATGACTTCCAGGGTCACCCCCTGCGCCGCCTTCGCGCTGTGGTCCGGGTCGCGGAGCAGGGCCAGGTCGCTGTGGGCGTGCATGTCGATGAAACCGGGAGAGAGGACGAGGCCCTCGGCGTCCAGGACCCGCCGGGCGAGAGGCCGCAGACAGCCGGCCGCCGCGCCCTCCTTGAGCACGGCGGTGATCCTGCCGCCCTCGATGCCCACGTCGGCGCGGTACGAGGGGGCTCCGGTGCCGTCGACGACTTCGGCGTCGCGGATGACGAGATCCATCACAGCGGGCTCCTGGAAGTTCTAGAAGAACGTACGGATGTAGTCGACGACCGTGCCGTCCGCCTCCACCAGCGGAATCAGCTGCCACTTGTCGAAGGACGTGCAGGGGTGGGAAAGCCCCAGGCCCACCCAGTCCCCGACCTCCACGTCCGCCTCCGGCGTCGTGCGCAGCCACGCGTGCTGGTCGGAGAGCGCGGTCACCGAGATGCCGGTCGCCGGGCGCTCGGCACCGTCACGGCGCACCACCTGGACCTCGGGCAGATCGAGGTCGTACGCCGCGTCCCGCTTCCCCGCGTTGACGAAGGCCTGCTCGGGGGAGGGCCGGGAGACGACCTGGGCCCAGAGGCGGAAGGCGGGGTGCAGGGCGCCCTCCTCGGGGACGCGGGTGAAAGGGGTGAGCCGGCGGTAGTGGCCGTCGTCGTGCGAGACGTACGCCCCCGAGCGCAGCAGCTTCAGTACGGGCAGGGAGAGGTCGGGGAGCTCGGAGAAGACGTCCGCGACGGCGTCGAACCACGCGCTGCCGCCCGCGCTGACGACGATCTCCGCGACCCCTTCGAACCGGCCCGCCTTGTCGAAGTCCACCGCCAGCGCGGTCAGGCGGCGCAGCCAGGCGTGGACCCGGTCGGGATCGGCCCCCGGAACCTCGCCCTCGTACCCCGCCACGCCGACCAGCCGCAGGGTCCCCGTCGCGGCCACCGCGTCCGCGACCGCCGCGCACTCCGCCTCCGTACGGGCGCCGGTGCGGGCGCCCGCACCGGCGGCGAGCTCGACGACGACGTCCACGGGGCGGGTGGAGCCGTGCAGCGCGGCGTCCGTCAGGGCGGCGTCCATGAGCTCGACGCCGCGTACCGAGTCGACGTAACAGATGAAGCGGAAGTCCGGGTCCGCCGCGAGCTCGGACGCGATCCAGCGCAGCGCCGCCGCGTCGACGAGTTCGTTCGCGAGGAAGACCCGGCCGATGCCGAACTCCCTGGCCACGCGCACCTGGTGGGGGACGGCGAGGGTGATGCCCCAGGCGCCGTGCTCGATCTGCCGCCAGAACAGCTGCGGGGCCATCGAGGTCTTGCCGTGCGGGGCGAAGGCGAGGCCGTGGCGGACGGCGTACGTCTCCATCAGTTCGAGGTTGTGCGTCAGGCGCTCGGCGGAGAGGGCGAGGACGGGGGTGGTGAAGCCGCCGGTGAAGAGGTTGCGGCGCTGGGCGGCCAACTCGCCGACGGTCAGGCCCCCGGCGTCCGGGGGAAGGCCCTTGAAGCGGTGGTCGACGCGTTCGGCCGCGAGACGGGCGGCGGCTTCGGAGACGGTCATGGGACCTTCCCTTCAAGAGTGTTGCATCATGCGCAACGGCCATTGCGTATATCGATTACCGCTGTCTAACATCCCAGCCAACGCAGGGTCAACGGTCCCGTTCGCCACCGTCGGCCGCGAGAGCGAGGAGCCCCAGTCATCGTGACCCCCACCGTTGTCGACGTCGTAGCGCTCGGCGAGTCCATGGTCACGTTCCTGCCCACCCGGCCGGGGCGCCTCGCCGATGTGCCGTCGTTCGAGCGGGGGATCGGCGGCGCCGAGTCGAATGTGGCGTGTGTGCTCGCCGCGGCCGGGCACACCGTGCGGTGGGTCGGCCGGGTCGGCGCGGACGGCTTCGGCGATCACCTCGTCGAGGCGATCGCCGCGTACGGCGTCGACACCTCCGCCGTACGACGGGATTCCGCGCGCCCGACGGGCGTCTACTTCCGTACGGCGGGCGACCGGGGGACCGACGCCCACGAGGTCGCGTACTACCGGGCCGGTTCCGCCGCCTCCGCGATGGCGGCGGGCACCATGGACCTGGACGCCGTCCGCGCGGGACGGGTGCTCCACCTCTCCGGCATCACCGCCGCGCTCTCCGAGGACTGCCTCGCCCTGATGCGCGAGCTCACCGCGCGCCGCCCCGGCCGCCCCCTCGTCTCGTTCGACGTCAACCACCGGGCCCACCTCTGGCACCACCAGGAACCGGGCCGGGTCCTGCTGGACCTGGCCCGCGGCAGCGATCTCGTCTTCGTGGGCGAGGACGAGGCCGAGACCGCCTGGGGCGTCACCGGCGGCCCGGCGGCGATCCGCGCCGCGCTGCCCGAACCCCGGGCGCTGGTCGTGAAGCAGGGGTCCAGGGGTGCCACCCTTTTCGAATGTGACAGTGAGGGCGGCAGTGTCACATTCGTGCCGGCCCTCCACGTCGACGTCGTCGCCCCGGTCGGTGCGGGCGACGCCTTCGCCGCCGGGTTCCTCTCCGCCACCTTGCGCGCACTGCCCGCCCGGGACCGGCTCCGGCACGGCCACCTGATGGCCGCCGCCGCCCTCACCGCCCCCGGCGACCTCGCCGCCCCGCCCTCCCGGCACCACGCCGACCGGCTGGCCGCTCTGGACGACGACGCGTGGGAGACACTTCGACTCGGCCCCGGCTGGACCGAAGCCGTCGACCAAGCCGTCGATCGGGCCGAGGAGGAGGTACGTACCCCATGAGCCAGACCGTCGACCGAGCGCTGAGCATCCTGCCGCTGCTCGCCGAGGGACCCGCCGACCTCGGCCAGGTCGCCGACCGCCTCGGCGTGCACAAGTCCACGGCGCTCCGCCTCCTGCGCACGCTCCACGAGCACGGCCTCGTCTACCGCCAGTCCGACCAGCGCTACCGCCTCGGCGCCCGCCTCTTCGCCCTCGCCCAGGAAGCCGTCGAGAACCTCGACATCCGCGAGATCGCCCACCCCCACCTCGTACGCCTCAACGAGAGTTGCGGGCACACCGTCCATCTCGCGGTGTACGAGGAGAACGAGGTCCTCTACATCGACAAGGTGGAGAGCCGCTACCCGGTGCGCATGTACTCGCGGATCGGGAAGCCGGTGGCCATCACCGTCGCCGCCGTGGCGAAACTCCTCCTCGCCGATCTCCCCGAGCCCGAGCGCCGCGCCCTCGCCGACAAGCTCGACTACCCCATGTACACGGCCCGTTCGACCCCGAACGCCCCCGCCTTCCTGAAGGAGTTGGCGACGGTGCGCGAACAGGGCTGGGCCACCGACCTCGGTGGCCACGAGGAGTCCATCAACTGCGTCGCCGCCCCCATCCACGGCGCCGACGGACGCGTCGTCGCCGCCATGTCGGTCTCCGCCCCGAACGTCGTCGTCACCGCCGACGAACTCCTCACCCTGCTCCCGCTGGTGCGCCGTACCGCCTACGCCATCAGCCACGAGTACTCCGGCAAGCCCCCCGCCAAGGAAGGAAGTCCAGGACGTTCATGACCGAGAAGATCGCGCTCACTCCCAAGACCCACACCACCCCGCCCGCCAAGTTCTCGCACGGCGTGAAGAAGGGGAACATCCTCCAGGTCGCCGGGCAGGTCGGCTTCCTCCCTGCCGAGGAGGGCAAGCCGCCGACGCCCGCGGGCCCGACCCTGCGCGAGCAGACCCTCCAGACCCTCGCCAACGTCCGGGCGATCCTCGAAGAGGGCGGCGCGACCTGGGACGACGCGATGATGATCCGCGTCTACCTCACGGACGTCGCCCACTTCGCCGAGATGAACCAGATCTACAACACCTACTTCGAGGAGCAGGGCCTCACCGCACCCCCCGCCGCCCGCACGACGGTGTACGTCGGTCTGCCGGCCGGCCTCCTCGTCGAGATCGACGCGCTCGCCGTACTCGGCTGACCCGGCCGTACTCGGCTGACCCGGCCGTACTCGACTGACGGGCGGTACTCGGCTGACCCGACCCTGAGCCGAGGCTCGTCTCCCCCTTCTCCCGCACCCCGTACGTCATCACGGCACGGCGTCCCCCCATGGGGCGCCGTGCCGCGATCCCCCCTGCCCGAAAGCCGCATGCCCCACTTACCCGACTGCAGAGGTCCCCCGCCCATGTCCTTGCCCGTGTCCTTGCCCATGTCCGTGCCCGTGTCCTTGCTCGCAGCCACCACCACACCACCGGCCCCACCCCACACCGGCGGCCTGATCGCCCTCATCCACGGCACCGCCGGTCTGCTCACCGTCGCCGCGCTCGGCATCGCCCTGCTCCTCGTACTGATCATCAAGGCGAGACTCCAGCCCTTCGTGGCGCTGCTCGCGGTCTCCATAGCCGTCGGCCTCGGGGCCGGTCTCTCCGTCACCGAACTCTTCGGCACGGTCCAGCGCTCCGACGCCGTCTCCCTCATCGAGTCCGGCATGGGCGGCACCCTCGGCCACATCGCGATCATCATCGGGCTCGGCACCATGCTCGGCGCGATCCTCGAAGTCAGCGGCGGGGCGGAGGTGTTGGCGTCCCGGCTGCTGAACCTCTTCGGCGAGAAGCGGGCACCCCTCGCCATGGGCCTCACCGGCCTCATCTTCGGCATCCCGGTCTTCTTCGACGTCGGCATCTTCGTCCTCGCGCCGATCGTGTACGCGGCCGCCAAGCGTGGCGGCAAGTCGATCCTGCTCTACTGCCTGCCGTTGCTCGCGGGTCTCTCCATGACCCACGCGTTCCTGCCGCCGCACCCGGGCCCGGTCGCCGCCGCGGGACTGCTCCACGTCCAGCTCGGCTGGGTCATCCTCATGGGCATCGTCTGCGGCATCCCCGCCGTGCTCGCCGCCTGGGCCTGGTCCGCGTGGATCGGCAAGCGGATCTTCGTCCCCGTACCGCAGGACATGGCCGAAGCCGCCGACGAGGCGAAGGCCGCGCTGGCCGAGGAGCAGCGGGCCGCCGGGGTCCAGCCGCAGGAGAAGCCGGTGCCGCTCGGCACGGTCCTGGCCATCATCGGTACGCCGCTGGTGCTGATCCTGCTCGCGACCTTCTCCTCGATCGCCTTCGACCCCTCCACGGGCCGTTCGGTCATCACGTTCTTCGGCCACCCCTTCGTCGCGCTGACGATCGCGCTGCTGCTGGCGTACTACCTGCTCGGCATCCGCCGCGGCTGGTCCCGCAAGTCGCTGGAGACGGTGTCCACGGCCTCGCTGAAGCCGGTCGGCAACATTCTGCTCGTGGTCGGCGCGGGCGGGGTCTTCGGCGCGGTCCTCAAGGGCAGCGGGGTCGCCCAGGCCCTCTCCGACACCTTCAACGACGTCGGCCTGCCGGTGGTCGTCCTCGCCTACCTCATCTCCCTGGTCCTGCGCGTGGCCCAGGGTTCGGCGACGGTCGCCATCGTCACCACGGCCGGCATCGTGGCCCCGCTGCTGACCGGGGGCGACCACTCGCAGGCCTTCGTCGCCCTCGTCATCATGGCGATCTCGGCGGGCTCCATCTTCGCCTCGCACGTCAACGACGGTGGCTTCTGGATGGTCGCCAAGTACTTCGGCATCAGCGAGCGGGACACGCTGAGGACATGGACGGTCCTGGAGTCGGTGCTGTCGGTGGCGGGCTTCGCGGTGGCGGCGGTGGTGAGCGTGTTCGTGTAATCCCGGCGGACGTTCGGCGATGGCGGCGACGCGGGGCAGTTCATGGACGAGTGATGTGCACTTCTTGAGACAACTCACGCCCCCGGCGCCCCACGCCACAGCATCGTCCGCCATACTGCCCGCTGTGGAGCAGCGCATAGGTTCGAAGAGCCAGCCCCTGGACGCGGCCGCGGTGAACCCGGCCTACATCCCCGGGCTTACGTCACCCGTGCCGGCGGAGCCGAAGGACGCGGCCGTCGAGGACGCGGTCGTCGAGGAGGCGGTCGTGTCGGAGGACGCGGTCATCTCCGAGGAGGCGGTCGTGTCCGAGGACACGGTGGTCTCCGAGGAGGCGGTCGTCGAGGAGACCGCCCCTGAGGAGACGGTCTCCGAGTCCGAAGAGGAAGCCGACGCTGCGGCCGACGCCGACGCCGACGCCGAATCGGACCCGGAGCCCGACCCCGACGGGCCGGTTTTCGAGGCCTCCGACCGGCGCGCCTCGATCAAGGCCGACCACAGCGGCGTACACCTTCGCCTGGACGACCAGGAGGCGGAGTTCCGCTGGGAGGAGATCGGCGCCGTGGAGACGGAGTCGCCGCGCTTCGGGAAGCGGTTCACCATCACGGTCCACACCCCGGACCGCCGTTGGTACCCGATCGAGATCGAGGCGACGGCCCGGGCGCGCTTCAAGGAGTGGGAGGACCAGCTGGACGCGGTCCTGGACGCCTACTTCGAAGACGGTGACGACTCCGAAGAGGCCCCGGACGAGAGCGCCCCGTAGGGGCGCACAGCGCACCGCCCCTGATCCCCGGTCAACTGCAGTACTGCGTCGCCTTCCCGATCGATCGGTACATGCAGTCCGCGTTCTCCAGCAACTGCAACACCGCATCCCGGTTCCGTGAGGTCTCCCGCTCGATCACCTCGTCGGGCGGGTAGAAGCCCCCACCGGAACTGGACGTCGGATACATCTCGAAGGTGAAGTCGAAGATCTTCTGGGAGCCCCAGAGATAGTCGTCGATCGACCCGTCGGTGATGTACAGGTCGCTGGACTGCTCGGCGGTGTACCCATTGCTGGCGGCCATCTTCTGGCCGACGGCCTTGAACGCGGCGGCGTCGTCCGCGGTCATCCCGGTCGCGGTGTCGGCGGTGGTGTACCCGAAGGGCCACAGCACGAGTTCGCTGTACGTGTGGAAGTCGATCCCGGCCGTGATCTGCTGCTTGCCGCCGATGACCCGGCTGCGTACGAAGTCGGCGACGACCTTCACCTCGGGCGCCGACTCGGCGGAGGCGCCGCGGTAGGTCTCGGAGGACGTGGACCCGGACGACCCGCCGCAGCAACCCCACCGGTAGTTCCAGTTCCGGTTGAGGTCCGTGCCGACGTTCGACGAACCGGAGTTGGGCTGACGGTTCTTGCGCCACGAGCGGTAGGACCCGGTCGCGATGTCGTACTCGCCGCCGTCCGGGTTGAGGTCCGGGACGATCCAGATCTCGCGGTTGTTCACCATGTTGGTGACGCGGGAGTCGCTGCCGTATCCGGCCCCGAGCTCGCGCAGCAGATACAGCGCCATTTCCACGGTCAGGTGCTCGCGGGCGTGCTGGTGGAAGGTGAGGAGGACCTCGGGCTCGTTCTCGTCGGTCGCCACGTTGTCGCTGACCTTGATGGCGACGATGTCCCGGCCCTGGTACGACTTCCCGATCACCTGCTTGCTCATGATGCTCGGGTAGGCCGCGAGCCGCTGGTCGATCTCCGTGTTCATCTCGGCGTAGTTGTGGTAATTCGAGTCGGCCGAGGGGAAGTCGAGGACGCGGAGGTCGTCGGCGCCGCGGGAGCGGTTCGGCGCCGAGCCCAGGAGAGAGACGTCGTAGCCCAGTTGGCGCAGCTTCTTGGCCTGGTCGGCGCGGCCCGAGACGACGACGGTCTCCTCGTCGGCCTCGTCCACGGTGACGCCGGTCCGCTGGATGGCGGTACGGGTCACCGGGGTGGTGCTCTGGTGGATCTCGTACTGGTGGATGTCGTCGGCCGAGGGCGTGGGGGCCTTCGCTCCGGTCGCCGTGGCGTGGGTGGCGGTGGCGGTGATGGGGGCGGCGAGGGCGAGCGCGAGGAGGGTCGCGAGGGTGGCGGTGCGCCTGCCGCGTCTGTGAAGTCGCATGAAGTCTCCTTAGCGGAGTGGGGGGTGGAATCAGTGCGACGTACGGAGTGCGGGTGTGGCGCTCATGGTGAGTGTTTGGCATGGGCAGGTCAACATTCGATAAAGAGCCGGTGGCGGAAACCGGTCATGCGTGGGGCCCCGCAGGCAGGTACGGCCGACGGGGCCCGAGTCGTGAGAGAGGTGAGGGAACTCAGCCCAGGCCGCGCCACTTCGCACTGAGGGCGATCGCCCGGAGCTGCTTCGACGTGAGCGCGGGGGCGGCGCGCGTCGCGGCCGTCACCTGGCTGCCGGAGTTGAAGGCACTGATCACCACACGGAACCCGTCGGTCCTGAGGGTGTCGGCGGTCCACATGACGACGTCGGCGCGGCCCGTCTCGCCCGGCCCCTCGCGCGTGACGACCTTCGTGCCGTCGGCCAGCGTCTCGGCGTCCGCCCCGAAGAGCTGGTCCTCGACGTCCGACATGTTCGACTGCACGGTGATCTGGACCAGACTCCTGCCCTTGCCGTCGTCGAGGACGACATAGGCGTACCCGCTGTCCGGGCCGCTCTTGGCGACCACCTTGACGCCCTTGGGAAGCAGCGAGACGAGCGTCGAAGTGACCGCGCCGCCGTCGATGCCCGTGGGCTGTGCGGGTGCCGCAGTCGGGGCCTTGGGATCCACGGGGATCGCATCGACGACGCCACGCCACGCACCGGCGGTGGCCAGCGCCCTCAACCGCGCCGTGGAAAGGGGCGGTTCGGGCCTGCTGACCGGTGCGCCCTTCTCGGCCGCCGCGTTCCATTCACTCACGCTGACGTGCTGACCCTTGGGGGTGACGAGGTCCGCCGTCCACAGCTTCGTGTCCGCGCGGCGGTCCGGGTACTCGTACCCCTGGAAGAGCTTGAGCGCCGAGCCGTCGGGCAGCTTGGCCGTGGCGCAGCTGTCGTACGGCGTCAGGGTCTTGTCCGGGCACTCGGTGGTCTGGCGGGCCTGCTCGCTGCCCGGTAGGACCCGGTCGAGGCCGACGGCGACGGCCGCCTCGCCCTTGCCGTCGTTGTAGACGACCTGCGCGTACGGGGGCAGCTTGTCGTCCGTGCCGCGTGCTTCCGCCGAGCCGAACTCGCCCCGGGGGAGCAACTTCTTGAGGATGCCGATCAGTTCGTCGCCGGTGTACGACGCCTTGGGGGCGGCCGAAGCGACGGGGGTCTTCGCACCGGTGGCCACGGAGCCTTGTCGGCCGCGCCCCGCTACGCTCGCGCAACTGCGCGCCGACATAGGCCGAAAGTTCGTCGACGTGCTCCTCGTTGTAGGCCCACAGGACGTGGCCGACGCAACGGGTCTGCAGCCAAAGGGGCTGCCAGAAGAACGGATCCTCACTACCGCCCAGTACCGCGCCGACCAGACCGGCGCCCCGCACCTCGGGTTCCCAGCCGGCGACGGCACCGCACCCTCCGCAAGCCAGACGGCGTGGCTGGAACAAAAGCTCGCTGAAGTACCTGGGTGCAGGAAGACCAGGCCGGGGAACCACGAGCGCGCAGCCGCCGCACTGCGGGCAGACCACGAGCATTCGGCCCGCGAACCGGGCCAACCAGCCCCCTGGGTCGTAGTGGCGCGCAGGGGCGTCACCCGGCTCAGAATCCATGGCGAACACCTTCGCAGGTTCGCGGCGCCGCCCGCGACCTAACAACCCCTCGGCCCGCCACCGCCGAGACCGTTCGCACCTGGCAACAAGCCGTGATGCGATGACAGCTCCGGGCGGGGCGGGCCGTGCTTGGGGGGCCTGGCGAGAGGTGCGTCAGCCGAGCGCGTGCACGTGCGCCCCCACCGAGTTCGACCACGCGTTGCCCGCCGCCGCGTCCCAGTTCGTCGACCAGGTCATCGCGCCGCGCAGGTCCGGGTAGGTCTTGGAGGGCTTGAAGGAGCCGCAGTTGGTGCCCTTGGCCAGGCAGTCCAGGGCGTTGTTGACGACGGTCGGTGAGACGTAGCCGCTGCCCGCGCCGCTCGTCGAGGCCGGCAGGCCCAGGCCGACCTGGGACGGTGCGAGGCCGCCCTGGAGCTGGATGCAGGCGAGGGCGGTGAGGAAGTCGACCGAGCCCTGGCTGTAGACCTTGCCGTCGCAGCCCAGCATCGAACCGCTGTTGTAGTACTGCATGTTGACGACCGTGAGGATGTCCTTGATGTTCAGGGCCGTCTGGAAGTACGTGTTCGACGTGGACTGCATGTCGATCGTCTGCGGGGCCATCGTGATGATCAGGGACGAGCCCGCCTTGGCGGAGAGGGACCTCAGCGCCTGGGTCATGTACGTCGCGTTGAGGCCGTTCTCCAGGTCGATGTCGACGCCGTCGAAGCCGTACGTCTGCATCAGGGAGTAGACGGAGTTCGCGAAGTTCGCCGCGGACGTGGAGTCGCTGATCGACACCGTGCCGTTCTGGCCGCCGATGGAGATGATGACCTTCTTGCCCGCGGCTTGCTTCGCCTTGATGTCCGCCTTGAACTGGTCGACCGTGTAGCCGCCGAGTCCGGCCGAGTCGAGGGTGAAGCTCACCGCGCCCGGTGTGCTCGTCGCGTCCGCGAAGGCCACGGCGATGATGTCGTACTGGGACTGCACGTCGGAGATCTTCTGGACCGTCGCGCCGTTGTTGAAGTTCTGCCAGTAGCCCGTGACGGCGTGCTTGGGGAGCGCGGTGCCACCGCCGCCACCCGAGGACGCGCTCGTCGTGCCCGTCACCGCCGTCGACTTCGCCGACTCACCGGCCGAGTTCGTCGCCGTGACCTGGAAGGAGTACGAGGTGGAGGCCGCGAGGGAGGAGACGGTCGCCGACGTTCCCGTCGTCGACTGCACCTTCGTACCGGCCTGGTAGACGTTGTAGCCCGTCGCGCCCGACACCGTGCTCCAGGAGAGGGAGACGGAGGAGGACGTGGTGGAGGAGACCGTCAGACCGGTGGGCGCTGCCGGGACCGTCGGGGCCGGGTCGCCGCCTCCGCCGCCGTCGGGGCCGTAGACCGAGAGGTCGTCGGCGTAGTACGGGGCCTGGCCGTACCACCCGTGCGTGTACACCGTCACCGAGGTCGTTGACGCGCCCGTGGTGAAGGTGGTCGAGAGTTGTTTCCAGGAGGTGGAGTCCGGGGTCCAGGTCGAGACGTCCGTGGTGCCCGTGCCCGTCACGCCGAGGTACGCGTACCCGCCCTGCATCCACGCGCTCAGCGTGTACGTCGAGTTGGGCTTGACCGCGACGGACTGGGTGCACTGGGCGTCGTCCTGCCCGGCGGGCGTGCCCTTGAGCGCGGCCGAGCCGCTGTGCACCGGCGAGGAGACGGTCGTACCGCTGGCCGCCGTACAGGTCCAGTTGCTCAGGCCCGACTCGTAGCCGCCGTTCTTGGCGTTGTTGATGTCCGCGGCCTGGGCCTGGCCCGCCAGGCCGGTGAGGGAGAGGACGGAGGCGGTGACGGCGGCGGCGAGGGCACCCGCCCATCTCCGTGCCGCCCAACTCCGTGCGGGCGTGCGTGTGACGCGGTCCACTGGGTCCTCCGGGGAGGTGGGGGAGGGATACGGAACGGTGGCCACCGCTGGATGTACAAGTTGGTCCAGACCAATTGGGTTGTCAAGGCCTCTGGCGGCCTTCGGGGTTCCAGGGGTTCGTCAACACCCCCCTCGCGTGGGCGACTTGTGGCATATTCGTCTTACTCTCCGTTGATCAAGCTCGCACCTTGCGTGAGTTGATCTTGGAGATTCTGTGTTGAGGCGGCCATGCCGTGGATATGGTGCTGATGCAAGAGGACGTCACAGGGGCCATCTGGGGCGGTGGTCGACCACCCCGCCGCAGTGAACGGGGTGTGCAGCGTGCCGACCGCGATAGCCGTCACCAGTCCCGACCTGGTGCTGCCACCGCACGACCGGCAGACACCCCCCGCGGTCGTCCAACCCCTCGACAGCCTCGAAAGCTCCCTCACGGGGATGCACGCGCTCATCGAGCAGCACGGGTACGTGATCTCGCTCTACCCGGCCTCGGTCGACGGAGCGGTCACCCAGCGGCTGCACACCGTCCGCTCCATGCTGGAGAGCGACCGTATCGCGCTGCTCGGCATCGATCTGCCGCCGCTCGGAGTGGCGTTACTGGCCCAGCAGCTGCGGCAGCTGTCGGTCTGCGACTTCAGCCCGGGCGTGCTCGCCTCCTCCGCCCGGCTGCTCGCCCACTACATCTACGCCGGCGCCCTGCTTGGCTCGGTCGCCAAGCTCGACCGGGTCCCGGTGACGATGAAGTCGCACGCCAAGTCGTGGGTGCCGGGCGCCCAGTTCGCCGTACTGTCCCATCCGCGCCCGCAGCTGGCCCGGATCGGGCAGGACGAGCTGACCGGGCCCGAGTTCGGCACCCGGCTGCTCGTCGCCGCGGGCCAGCCGCCCTCCGACTGGGTCACCGCGACCCTCGCGCCCGCCTGGCGCGTGCAGAGCGTGGCGACCGTACCGCTGCCGGAGGAGTCGGCGCGCTGGTGGGGCACCACCAAGCTCGCCGAGTTCGCCGCCGGACTGCACGACGTCTCCGTGCTCTACCAACTCGTCTCGTCCGTACGACGGGAGGAGTGCCACTGGTGCGGTCTCGAACTCATCGGTGACCGTTGCGGGTTCTGTGCCGCACCGCTGCCCCCGCCCTCCGAGCTTCCGCCGGCCACTGTGCGGGCAGCATCCTCAGTACGCGCTCTGCCCCGAGGCGCCACGTAAGGCACGTCCGTACGGCTGAATCACACGCTGAACAACACGGTGAACACCCCGCTGAACGACTCACTGAACAACCCACTGAACAGCTCGCTGAACAACATCAGGCACGACCGCTCGACCCCGCCGTCCCCGCCCCACGATCGAGGTTGTCCGCGTCATGAACTCACGCCAGCGCCGCGGCGTCATCCTGCTGGTCCTCTCGGTCCTGTGCGCCCTGGGCGCCTTCGCCGGAGTGCTCTCGGTGATCCGCGACGTGAACTCCAAGGTCGGCCCGGAGGTGGCGGCGTACCGCCTGAAGAGCGACATCGCGCCCTACAAGGAACTGTCGGCCGACCAGTTCCAGAAGATCTCGATGCCCAAGCGCTGGCTGTCGAGCACGGCGGTCACGAGTCTCAGCCAGATCCGCGGGAAGATCGCCGTCACCCAGCTGGAGCAGGGCTCCCTGCTCCAGACCGACATGATCGTGGACCGGCCCGCGCTGGAGGCGGGCCAGCAGGAGATCGCGATCATGATCGACGCGTCGACGGGCGTGGCCGGAAAGATCGACCCCGGCTCCCGGGTCAA
Organism: Streptomyces sp. NBC_01384; assembly: GCF_045040035.1. NCBI lineage: Bacteria > Bacillati > Actinomycetota > Actinomycetes > Kitasatosporales > Streptomycetaceae > Streptomyces > Streptomyces sp. NBC_01384. The sequence continues at coordinate 3,544,902 of NZ_CP109559.1, read as the reverse complement.
CATCTACGCCACCTTCAAGGCCGCCAACGACAAGGGCAAGAACCAGTCCAAGGTGATCGTCGAGAACGCCCGCGTCATCGACGTCGGCAAGCTCACCGCCCTCGACCCGGACCAGTCCAGCACCGAACGCAGCCGCATCGCCACCCAGGCCGTCCCCATCACCTTCGCGCTCGACACCGCCGACGCCCAACGCGTCGCGTACGCCGAGTCGTTCGCCGAACACGTCCGCCTCGCCCTGGTCGCGGGTGGCTCCGACGTGACCGTCGCCCCCGGCGACCGCACGTACACCCTCGACGAGGACAAGTAGGAGGCCGCGCATGAGGTCCATCCCCACGGGGCTGCGCCGATGGCCCCGCACGAGGCCGACGACTACGAGGCCGACGATTACGGGGCAGCGCCGATGACCATCCGTATCCTCCCGGCCGTCAGTGACGTCGACTCGGCCCGTGCGCTCGCCACCCTGCTGAGCCAGCTCGCGGACGCCGAGCCGGCCCCGCCCGTCCCCGACTCGACGGCGCTCCTCGACACCCTGGCGCGGCTCGCCGCCGAGTCTCTCGACGAACTGCCCGAAGTGGTCCTGGTCCACGAACGCATAGGTCCTGTACCGGCGTTGGACCTGATCCGCGACGTGGTCATGCGCTTCCCCGCGATCGGCGTCGTCTTCATCACCGCGGACACCAGCGCCGGTGTCCTCACCGCCGCCATGGACTCCGGCGCCCGCGGCATCATCGGCCTGCCGCTGGCCTACGACGCCCTCGCCGAACGCGTTCAGGCCGCCGCCGGGTGGTCGCTCGGCATGCGCCGCCACCTCGGCAGTGGCACGCCCGAGCTGTACGCGGGCCCCGGCGGCACCGTCGTCACGGTCACCGGGGCGAAGGGCGGCGTCGGAGCGACGGTCACCGCCGTCGAACTCGCCCTCGCCGCCCAGGCGTCGGGGCGCAGCGTCGCGCTGGTGGACCTCGACCTCCAGTCCGGGGACGTGGCCTCGTACCTGGACGTCCAGTTCCGGCGGTCGATCGCCGACCTCGCCGGAATCAGCGACATCAACCCCCGCGTCCTCCAGGACGCCGTCTACACCCACGACAGCGGAGTGGGCCTGCTGCTGGCCCCGGCCGAGGGGGAACGCGGCGAGGAGGTCACCGACCGGGTGACCCGCCAGGTACTGTCCGCCCTGCGCTCCCGCCACGACGTCGTGGTCGTCGACTGCGGCGCCCAGATGAACTCCGCGACCGCCGCGGCAGTCGAGATGGCCGACCGGGCCCTCCTCCTCGTCACCCCCGACGTCGTCGCCGTCCGCGCCGCCAAACGCATGGTCCGCATGTGGGACCGCCTCCAGATCCGCAAGGCGGAGGAGACGACGACGGTCGTCAACCGTTTCGGGCGCGGTACGGAGATCCAGCCCTCCCTCGTCGAACGCGTCACCGGCACCAAGGTCGCCCGCTCCGCGATACCCGCCGCCTTCAAGGAACTCCAGTCGGTCGTCGACGCGGGCCGCCTCCAGGACCTGGACGCCCGCTCCACGGTCAAGCAGGCGCTGTGGGCGCTGGCGGGGGAACTCGGGCTCGTGGTCGCCCAGGAGACCGGCGGGGGTGGCGGCAGGCGCCGCAAGGCCTCCTCGGACCGGGGCGCACTGGCGCTGCGGCGGCGGGGCGGCGACCGGGGCTCGGTCACCCTCGAATTCGCCGGCATGTTCCCCATCCTGCTCGTCGTGATGACGATCCTGTGGCAGTGCGTGCTGTACGGCTACTCGTACTCGTTGGCCGGGAACGCGGCGGACGAGGCGGCGCGGGCGGCGACGGCGGCGAATGCGGTCACTCCGGGGGCTTATCAGGGCGCGTGCGCGGCGGCAGGGAGCAAGCATCTGCCCGGTGCCTGGAAGGGCGCCGCGATCAACTGCAATCCGGCGGGCTCGGTCATGAAGGCCACCGTCGACGTCAAAGTGCCACTGTTCTTTCCCGGCTTCGACGCCGGGTGGCGTGTGAAGGGGAGCGCGGGCGCGGCGCTGGAGGGGGACAACCGATGAGGCCCTTACGGTGGCTGAAGCGGCGGCTCCGCGACGACCGGGGCGTCTCCATGCTGGAGTTCGCCGGGTTCCTGCCCATCCTGCTCGTCATCGGGATGGCCGCCATCCAGCTCGGGCTCATCGGGTACGGGATCAACCAGGCGGGGACGGGGGCGCGGGCGGCGGCACGGGTCGCCTCCCAGCAGGGTGGCCCCGCAGAGGGGACCGCCGCAGGTCAGGCCGCCGTGAGTGGATGGCTGAAGCCGGACGTTCCACCTCCCGCGAAGGGCGCGGACACGACCACCGCGACGGTCACCGTCCACGTCCCGTCCGTCATCCCCCTCTTCGGCCCCTACACCGTGACCCGCCACGCCACCATGCCCACCGACGACTGACCGGGAGGAGCCGAAGACATGAGCCTGCGTTCCCGACTCTCCACCCCCGACGAGGGCGGCCCCGCCCGCGAGGACGGACACCTCGTCGCCGTCTACCGAGCCAAGCTCCTCGAGGAGATCGACCTCGCCGAGATGTCGAGCCTGGCGGCAGCCGAACGCCGGGTACGCCTGGAGCGCGTACTCGGCCACATCATCAGCCGCGAGGGCCCGGTTCTGTCCTCCGCCGAGCGCTCGCAGCTGATCCGGCGGGTCGTCGACGAGGCCCTCGGGCTGGGCGTCCTCGAACCGCTCCTCGCCGACGCCTCGATCACCGAGATCATGGTCAACGGGCCCGACTCCATCTTCGTGGAGCGGGCGGGACGCGTCGAACAGCTCCCTCTCCGCTTCGCCTCCACCGACCAGCTCATGCAGACCATCGAGCGCATCGTCTCGACCGTCAACCGGCGCGTCGACGAGTCGAACCCCATGGTCGACGCCCGCCTCCCCACCGGCGAGCGCGTCAACGTCATCATCCCGCCGCTCGCCCTCACCGGCCCCACCCTCACCATCCGCCGCTTCCCCCGCGCGTACACCCTCCCCGAACTCATCGGCCTCGGCTCGCTCGACGAGCAGATGCTGATGCTGCTCGCGGCCTTCGTGCGGGCCCGCTTCAACCTCATCGTCAGCGGCGGTACCGGCAGCGGGAAGACGACCCTCCTCAACGCGCTCTCCGGCCTGATCCCGTCGCACGAACGCATCATCACCATCGAGGACTCCGCCGAACTCCAGCTCCAGCAGGAACACGTCATCCGCCTGGAGTCCCGCCCCCCGAATGTCGAGGGCAAGGGCCAGATCACCATCCGCGACCTGGTCCGCAACTCCCTGCGCATGCGCCCCGACCGCATCATCGTCGGTGAGGTCCGCGGCGGTGAGACCCTCGACATGCTCCAGGCCATGTCGACCGGCCACGACGGCTCGCTCGCCACCGTCCACGCGAACTCCGCCGAGGACGCCCTCATGAGGCTCCAGACCCTCGGCTCGATGTCCGAGGTCCAGATCCCCTTCGAGGCACTGAAGGACCAGATCAACTCGGCCGTGGACGTCGTCGTCCAGCTCACCCGCCACGCCGACGGCTCCCGCAAGGTCACCGAGATCGCCCTGCTGATCTCGCACGGCCGCGAACAGTTCCGCGTCATCCCCGTCACCCGCTTCGTCCCCCGCCCCGCCGGCCCCGACCGCGTCGTGCACGGCCGCTTCGAGCACCTCCCGCTGCCGCGCCCGGTCGCCGAGAAGCTGTACGTCGCCAACGAACCGCTGCCGCCCGCGTTCGGCGTCGCCGAGGTCCTCGACGTACTCGACACGAGGCAGGCCATCGGATGACCGACCCCGCCCCCGAAGGGAGGCAGCCATGAACGACCCCGCACTCCTCGCCCTCGGCGCCACCGTCCTGTGCGGCACCCTCGCCGTCGCGGGCGTCCACACGTACGTCTCGGGCCGAGCCCAGCGCCAGGCCCTCGTCGACCGCCTCGCCGGCGGTGGCCCCCTGCGCATCGCGGCCGGCCGCGTACGCCGCTTCGCCGCGATCGACCGCCGACTGCGCCGCACCCGCCTCGGCCGCACCATCCACCTGCGCCTGTCGGCGACGGGCCTCGACGTCACGGCGGGGGAGTTCGCCACGTACGTCACCGCCGTCGTCGTCGCGCTGTGGCTGATCGCAGCCTCGACGCTGGCTCCCTTCTTCGGTCCGATCGCCGCCGTCGTGGGCATCTGGAGCGCGGCCATCTTCCTGAACTGGCAGCGCCAGAAACGCATCGAGGCCTTCATCAACCAGCTCCCCGACGTGGCCCGCCTGCTGGCCAACGCGGCCGCCGCCGGACTGGCCCTGCGGACGGCGCTGGCGATGGCGGCGGAGGAACTCGAAGCCCCCGCGGGCGAGGAACTCGCACGTGTCGCCGACCAGTTGATGCTGGGCCGCACCATCGACGACGCCCTCGGTGAACTCTCCGAACGCCTCCCCTCCCGCGAACTGATCGTCCTCGTCACGACGCTCGTCCTCGCCAACAAGGCGGGCGGCTCGGTCGTCAGCTCCCTGCGCAACCTCACCCACACCCTGGAGGACCGCAAGGAGACCCGTCGCGAGGTCCGCACCATGCTCTCCGAGGTCAACGCCACCGCCTTCACGGTCCCGATGCTCGGTCTGGGCTCGCTGCTCCTGATCAACTCCTCGAACGACGGCGCCCTCGCCCGCGTCACCGGCTCCGGCCTCGGCCAGGCCCTCGTCCTGATCTCGCTCGGCCTGTACACCGTCGGTTTCTTCGTCATCCGCCGCCTCGGCAAGATCGAAGTCTGAGAGAGGAGGAGTCACGTTGCTCGCGCTGCTGCTCGCCCTCCTGACGGCCGGGGCCGTCGCGGGCGCCCTGCTGGGCATCCGCATGATCCGCGCCGACGCCAAACTCCCCAGCGACCTCGCCCTCGCCCTGGAGGTCGGCGGGACCCGCGTCTCCACGGCCGAGTCCGCCGTCGACCGCCTCGGCATGCGCTTCGCGCCCACGGTCCTGCGCCTGATGGGCCCGCGCCGCGTCGACGGCAAACGCCGCCGCATCGACATGGCGGGCAACCCCGGCGGTCTGACCCTCAACCGCTACGCCGCCCGCCGCGCGGTGTACGGCATCTTCGGCGTCGTACTCGGCCTCGTCTTCCTCTCCAACGGCCACCCCCTCCTCGCCCTCTTCACGCTGGCCTTCGGCCTGCTGGCCGCCGACGCCCTCATCTGGCAGGCCGTCCGCGAACGCAAGGAGGTCATCGACCGCACCCTCCCGGACTTCCTCGACGTCCTCGCGGTCGTGGTCTCGGCGGGCCTCGGCTTCCGCCAGGCGCTGGACCGGGTGGCGGAGAAGTACGAGGGCCCCTGGGCGGACGAACTGCGCATCACCCTGCGCCAGATGGACATGGGCGTCAGCCGCCGCCAGGCCTTCGACGAACTGCGCAAGCGCAACTCCTCCGAGCAGGTGGCCCAGTTCGTCTCGGCGCTGCAGCAGGGCGAGGAGCTGGGCTCTCCGATCGCCGAGACCCTGATCCAACTGGCCACGGACATGCGCCGCACCGACGCCCAGAACGCCCGCCGCCGCGCCGCCAAGACCATCCCCAAGGCGACGATGGTGACCCTCGTCTTCATGCTCCCGGCGACGATGATCCTGATCGCCACGGGCATGTTCCTCGGGTCGGGCACGAACTTCGGCTCGATCCTGGGCCGCTGATGACCAGCCGCCGTACTCCCCTACCGAGGCCGTCACCGCTGTCGACGCTCTCGCTGTGGCTTTCGGGGTCCCTGCCGGGGTTCCTGTCGGGGCCGCTGTCGTGGCTGTCCCGGCTGTGGGCGCGACGCCACCTGGTGAGCACCGACGGCGGCTATCTGGCCGACGACGCCCCGGCCCCCGGAAGCGTCCGCCTCCAGCTCAACGCCCTCCAGGCCCTGTGCCGCCAGGCCTTCGCCGTCCGCCTCGCCGCGATCGCCATCGGCGCCCCCTTCGCGATGACCAACGCCACGAGCGGCCCGTCCCGCTACACGGTCCTGGCCGCCGCCGTCCTCGGCGTCATGGGCTCGTACGCCATGCTCAGGGACTGGGACCGCTTCGGGCCCCGCCTCCTCGCCCACCCCAGCCTCATGGCCGTGGACCTGACCTTCGGCGCGGTCCTGCTCCTGACGGCGTCCCCCGCGTCCCCCCTCGCGTACGCGACCGTCTGCACTCCACTCCTGGCGGGCCTGCTGTACGGCTGGCGGGGCTCGGGCATCTTCACCGGCCTCCAGCTGATCGTCCTGGTGACGGTGTACAGGGCCTGGCAGCACCACCCGGGGGCCGGCGCCAGCACCCTCCTGGTCGCGGGCTTCTGCGTCGGCGCCGGCATCATCGGCGTCACCCTGCGAAACCTGATGTTCCGCTTCGGTACGGCGAGCCAGGCGCTGTCGGAGGCGAACTCCCGCCTGGCCGTCGCCGAGGCGGTGGAGTCCGAACGGGCCCGCCTCGCCCGCGAGATGCACGACTCGGTCGCGAAGACCCTGCACGGTCTGGCCCTGGCGGCCGAGGCCCTCGCCACGTCGGCCGCCGCCGGGGGCGCGGACCCGCACACGCTGGGACAGCAGGCGACGATCGTCGCGGGCGCGGCCCGCCGGGCCGCCGCGGAGTCCCGCGACCTCCTCTCCGACCTGCGCCGCCACACGGACCTCACGAGTGCGAACACGGACGTCCTGTCAGAACTCGACGCCCGCGTACGGGCCTTCGAGTCCCGCACGCACCTCCCCGCTTCCCTCCACCACCGGGGCGAGCGTCCGGTCCTCCCGCACGCCACCGCCCACCACGTCCTGGCGATCGTGTCCGAGGCGTTGGAGAACGCGTACCGCCACGCGGACGCGACGCGGGTGACGGTGGAACTCGACGTGTCGGAAGCCGAGTGCGCCGTACGCGTACGGGACGACGGAACCGGCCTGCCTCCGCCCGTCGCCCTCGACGACCTGACCAGATCCGGCCACTTCGGTCTGCTCGGCATGGTGGAGCGAGCCGCGTCACTGGGCGGCCGTATCGACCTGAACCGTTCCCCGCAAGGAGGCGCGGAGATCCACCTGACCCTCCCGCTCTCCTTCGCCGTCCCCCACCTTCCCCCCACCCCCCAAGAGGAGGCCGCACATGCCTGACCAGGCACTTCCCGGCCCGAACCTCCGCGTACTCGTGGCCGACGACAACCCGGTCGTCCGGGCCGGCCTGGCCGCGCTGCTCGACGGCCACCCGGACCTGGAGGTCGTCGCGAAGGCGGCCGACGGGGAGGAGGCCGTCAGGGCCGCCACCAGACTGCGCCCGGACATCGTCCTCCTCGACGTCCGCATGCCCGGCACGGACGGGCTCACCGCCCTCCCCGCCCTCGCCCGCCTCGCCCCCGTGATGATGCTGACCTACAGCCGCGAACCCGAGGTCGTGGCCGAGGCGTTGCGCCGGGGGGCGGTCGGCTATCTCGTCCACGGCGAGTTCACGGCCGCCGAACTGATCACCGCCGTACGGGAGATACGGCATGCGTGGGCAACTGTCCCGGATTCACTCGGTGTTTCGTACGAACCGAACGATTTTCCTTCGCATCTGCAACCGCTTGTGGGACAGTCGTCAAAAGCCCGGTCCGGCTTCGCGGCAAGGCTCCATCGCCGCGTGCCCAATCGGCTCAACTTCGGCCTGAGTTCACGGGAGGTGGAGGTCATGGATCTCATCGCGTCCGGCATGAGCAATCAGCAGATCGCCGCCGCCTGCTTCATCAGCGAGAAGACCGTCAAGAACCACATCAACCGCATCTTCGCAAAGCTGCACAGTTCCTCGCGCAGCGAAGCGATCGCCCACTGGCTGGGCACGGCGCGTGAGGGGTGGAGCCGATGACTCCACCGACGGGAAGTTGGGCCCCTGGGCCCACCCGGAGTAGGCGCGTTCTCACGTACGGTGCTCGGGTCGGTAGTGGTGGCGTCGGGTGGGAGGACAGGGGCCATGGTGACGAGGGACTGGACGCTGAGGGCGACGGTTCGGGTGGAAACCTGGGCGCGTGCGGTCTCCGGCCGGGTGCGGGGGCGGGAGCGGGATGCGGGGGCCGGGTTCGTGGAGTATGCGGGGTTGATGATCATCATTGCGGGGATCTTCGTACTGATCAGGGGTCTGAATCTGGCCGGCACGATCTCGGGAGCGATCGGGACCGCGGTCAACAACGTCATCGGCGGCGGCTGACCGCCGTACACCTGCGCGGCGACCGAGGTCAGACTCTCCCCATCTACATCTGGCTGACGGGGATTCTGCTCTTCGCTGCGCTCGCCTTCTTCGTGTTCGCCCAAGCAGCGTCCGCCCGGAATGGAGCTCAATCCGCGGCGGACGCTGCGGCGTTGGCGGCCGCACAGGACTCCCGCGACGAGCTGATGACGGGCCTGGCGGGGGCCGTGGGCACAAATGACCACTGGCTGGACTGGCTCAAGGGCGACCTGTTCAAGGGTGCCGGAGCCACGGCCGCGGCCGACCGGCTGGCCGCCGAGAACGACTCGACGGTGCAGGGGATTGCCCAACCCACCACCGTGAACGGATTTCCGGGCTACCGGGTGGAGATCGAGACCCGTTACACGGTCGGCAAGTCGATCATCCCGGGTACGGAGGGCATGCGTGCGAGGGCTCACGCCATCGCCGTCATCGAGCCGCGCTGTCATTTCGATCCGGCTGCGGATCCCAAGAAGCCCGTCGAGCTGACATGTGACGGCGCGACCCTGAACATCGACCCCGGGCACTTCGATCCGGGCTCTCTTCCGGACGCGTCCGTGCTGTTCTCTGTGCATCTGGCCGAGTGAAAGGAATCCGTACCGATGGACTTTCGGCACACCATGAAGGGCCGCAGGGCGCTGAGCGCGGTGGCGATCACGACTGGGTTGCTCTTCACGGTGGCCGGCTGCGGCGGGGGAGGCGACGGAAAGTCCGAGAAGGAAGCATCGACTTCATCGACTTCATCGGCTTCCGCGCAGAGCAGCAGCGGCAGCGGCACGTCGGGATCGAAGGCATCGGAGTCCGACACGGTGCTCGCCGAAGTCAAGGGCGAGAACGGCCTGGTGCTCACGGTCACCTCCGCCAAGCGTGACGAGGGAGGCTTCGTGACCGTCGAGGGGACGGTTACGAACAACACGAGCGCCCTGTGGGTCGCGGCGGAGTGGCGCGGCGACGAGAGCGAGTTGGCCAGGAACGGCGGGTCCATTGCCGGTGCCAGCCTGATCGACCAGAAGGGCAAGAAGAAGTACCTCATTCTCCGGGACACCTTGGGTCGCTGCCTGTGCACGCAGTTCTCCGGCGGTGTGCGTGCGGGCGCGACCGCCGACTGGTTCGCCCAGTTCCCCGCGCCCCCCGCCGGCACCACCGCCATCGACTTCCAAGTCGGCTCCATGCCCCCCGCCTCCATCCAGATCTCCGAGGGCGAGTAGCCATGGCCCTCCCACCCCGCAGCGCCGCGACGACGCTCACGGCCCTCGCCGTACTGGCCGCGCTGAGCCTCACCGGCGGCCCGGCGTACGCCGACGGCACCGACCCCAGTGCCCCGCCGGGCAGCGTCACCACCTCCCCACCCCCCACCGTCGACCCCACCAGCCCCGGCCTGAAGCTCGCCGACGGCGCGACGCTGGCGCCGGCCAAGGTGTTGGACATCAAGTCGGTAGTGGAGGACCTCGGCGGCGAGGAGCGGCGCGAGGACACCAACTCCGATGTGACGTTCGCGCTGCAGGCGGAGGTTCTCTTCCCCAAGGACAGCTCGAAGCTGAACCCCGACGCCCATTCCCGTATCCAGGCGATCGCGGACGAGATCAAGAACCAGAAGGCGACGACGGTCCGGGTGTTCGGGTTCACCGACAACCTCGGCTCGTACGCCCACGGCCTGGTCCTCTCCAAGAAGCGTGCGGAGATCGTCCACGACGAACTGGCGGCGGCGCTCGGCTCGACGGACGTCACCTTCGAAGTACGCGGCTACAGCGAGGACTACCCGATCGCGGACAACACCTCGGAGGAGGGCCGCCGCAAGAACCGCCGGGTGGAGGTGACGTTCCCGAGGGGCGCGTCCACGAGCGGGAGCGAACAGGGCTGACCGGTTGACCAGGTTCGACCACCGTGTCGTCGCGGTCGTGAGCATCAAGGGCCTGCGGACGGACCGCGAACTCTTCGAGAAGGCGCGTGAGGGCAAGGGGTGGTCGATCCTGGAGCAGCCACGGCACCCCACGGGCACCCCACGGGCACCCCACGGGCACCCCGCGGGCACCCCGCGGGCACCCTAGGGGCCTGAACTCCGCGAGGTGGAGTACACCGTGGAGATCCGGCTGCCGGGCACTTACGGCGGGGCCGTCCGTGGTGCCCGGCTTCAGATGGAGAGGGTGACCCGTTGAAACGGAGTTGGTTCTCGTACACTGACCCGCCGACACAGGCGTCCCCGTACGCCCCCGTACATCCCTGCACGCACCCATATGTCCCCGTATGTCCCGGCCTGGGTGTGCTTCCGCTTCCGGCGCCTGGCCGTCATGCTCCACCTGCGTGGCACTGGGTGCCGGCTACGTGCGACGACCGGGGCGGAAGCCTTGACCCTGACGCGCCGAACGCTGCCCGGAACGGCGCCGGTGCCGCCCGGGATTGGGGTCCGGAGCCCGGAGAACGACCCCGAACAGCCCCGAGCGATGCGGTGGGACAGCGATCTTGTGCTGGGCGCCTGGGCTATCGGGCTATCTGTATCTGCTTCTGGCTTGGTGCTCATGCCTGTGCTGCTTACTGGTGGCGATTGGAGCGGAAGTCCCCGCCCTCCGGCCCCGCCCTCTAGTTCCCCCTCTCCAGGCTCCGCATCGCCCAGACGGCCGCCCCGGACGGGCCCTGCGGCTGACCGCGCCGAGCCGCACGCCACGGCTCCGCCACAGCACCACCTCCCGCACCCCCGCCCCCCACCGCCCGCCGAATCGTGGCGATCACCGTCCCCGGCGAGCGGAACACCTCCTCGGCGGTGAACCGCAGGGCGATCCGGACCTCGGGGCACTGCTGGAGGTCGTTGAAACGGGCGACGTCCCGGCGGTGGTCCTCGCGGCTGCCGTGGTACGCGTACCCCTCGATCTCGACGGCGACGCCCTGTGCCCGGAACAGGAAGTCGGGGCGCAGGACACGTCCGGCCAAGGTGACGACCTCGGCCTGCGTCTCCGGGTGCAGCCCGGCGTCGTGCATCCGCAGCCGGGCCATCGTCTCCGCCGGTGACCCGCTCGCCGGATCGGCGAGCGTCAGCCATCCGCGGGCCCGGGCAGCGCCGCGCGACCGTTGCCCGAGGGCGGCGGCGACCGCGTCGAGCCGGGTGAGCGGCATCCGACGGACTCGCTGCTCGCCCACGGTGACCGTGCGGCGGGCGAGCGCGGAGTCAACGGCCACCAGGGCCTCGTCCCGGGGCCCGGACAGGAGCAGGTCGGCCAAGGTGCGGTCGACGCTCGTGGCCCGCAGCCCGCCCCGCTCGACCACGTCCTCGGCCGGCAACGCGCTGCGGTGTACCCGCACCCCCGTCCGCTTCCGAACCCCCTCCGGATCGGTGAACTCCGCCTCCACCCGAAGGAGTTCGATCCGCCACAACCAAGCCGCCGCCCGATGGCTCACCACCAGCTCCGGTGTGGTCAGCTGCGCCGCTCTGAGCCGTATCCGAAAGTCCGTCCTTGCCCCCGGCTCCGCCCAGACACCCTGCCCGAGCCCCGTCCACCCCTCCTCCTTCAGGCGTCGGAAGAGAGAGGGACGAGACCACCCTTCCCCCACCGCCCACGACGTCAGCAACAGCCCTGCCCGGGCCACATCCCGCAACTCCCGCACCCCCCAACTCTCCCGCACTCCCCCCCGCCCCCCAGCCCCCTGTGGATAACTCCCCCCACGAACCCGGAGCCAGCTGGGTCCCTCTGGGAGGGGTAAGTGTCTTTTCAGTCTCAGGGGGCTGCTGACGTGAGGCCTCTGACCTGGACGTATGCGATGCACGTCGACGAATTCCTGAGACCGGATGCCCAATTGACTCATGCCCCAAGGGCGGCCCGGGCGGCCGCGAGACTTTCCGACGCCGGGGACGCATAGTGCGGGCGGTTGCCGGTCAGACGGGCGGTTGCCGGCTAAAGCGGTTGTTTGTGTGGCGGTCGGTCGGTAGGAAGGCCGTATGACTGCTCTCGGTGCTGTGTTCCGGCCCCAGCTGCCTCCCGAACGTCTGCGTGCCGTCGCGCGTGCGGCGGATGACGCGGGCCTGGAGGAGCTGTGGCTGTGGGAGGACTGTTTCCTCGAAGGGGGCATCTCGGCCGCGGCGGCCGCCCTCGCCTGGACCGAACGGGTGCGGGTCGGCGTGGGACTGCTGCCCGTCCCGCTGCGGAACGTCGCCGTCACCGCGATGGAGGCCGCCACGCTGCACCGGATGTTCCCGGGGCGCGCGATCCTGGGCGTCGGCCACGGCGTACAGGACTGGATGGGGCAGGTCGGCGCGCGGGCCGAGTCTCCCGTGACGCTGCTGCGCGAGCACCTCGACGCGCTGCGCGCCCTGCTGCGGGGCGAGCGGGTCAGCACGGACGGCCGGTACGTGAAGCTCGACGGCGTCGCCCTCGACTGGCCGCCGACGGGGACACCGGAGGTGCTCGTGGGTGCCACCGGGCCGCGTACGCTCCGGCTCTCCGGCGCCGCGGCCGACGGCACCATCCTCACCGCCGCCACCGCACCCGAAGGGGTACGCAGGGCGCGCCAACTCATCGACGAGGGGCGGAAGTCGGCGGGCCGGACCGGCCACCACCGGGTGGTCGTCTACCTCCACACGGCCACCGGACCGGACGCCGCCGCCCGGCTGCGCGCCGAGATCGAGGCGGGCGGCGAGGAGCCGGTCCCGGAGCATGGCGTCGCCGGGGACGCGGGGACGGTCGCCAAGGCCGTACGGCGCCTCGCGGACGCCGGCGCCGACACGGTCATCCTCCAGCCCACCGCCGACGAACCGGACCCCGAGGGCTTCGTACGGTTCGCGGCCACGGAAGTACGGCCGCTTCTCTCGTAGGCAGGCGTTGTCGGTGTCCGCGTGGGGCCTCTGGCATGGGCTATGGGGCATGGGCGATGAGGCATGGGGCCATGGGGCATGGAGCGGGGGAGGGAGGGGCTGTTGACGAGCATCCCGGAACCCTGGCGGCTCCCCTTCGAGCTCGCCTGGGAGGCCTTCCGCGCCGGCAGCCGCCCCATCGGCGCCGTCCTCCTCGACAGCGAGGGCCGACTCGTCGCCACCGGCCGCAACCGCAGCCAGGAATCCACCGCCCCACCCGGCCAGTTGGTCGGCACCGCGATCGCCCACGCCGAGATCAACGCCCTCGCGCAGCTGCCCGCGGGCCGCCACTACGAGAACCACCGCCTCTACACCACCCTCGAACCCTGCCTGCTGTGCAGCAGCGCCCTCCTCCACACCCACGTCCGCCACGTCCTGTACGCCGCCCCCGACCCGTACTGGACCGGCATCGAGCACGTGCCCGGCGTCGGAGGGCAGATCGGCGCGCGCTGGGCCCGCCGGGAAGGCCCCGCCGCCGCGCCGCTCGCCGCGTTCAGCACGCTGCTCATGAACCTCTGGGCTGTGCTGCACGCACCGTCCGACCTCGGGAACCAGGGGGACGACGGCTCGGCCGCGTCGGCCCGGCACTGCCTGACCGTCGACGGCCTGCTCGGCGCGCCCACGGCGGAGGCCGTCTACGGGCTCGTACTTCCGTGGTTGCCGTCCCCTCCGCTGCCTCAGCCCGGGCGGTGATCTCCCGTGCTCCCGTCGATCAGCTCCCGCACGATGTCGAAGGAAAATGCCTCGCCTCCCCACCGCCCCGTTGGGAAGATCCGCCTATGACCGCCACCCGCCGCACCTTCGAAGAGCTGGTCGCCGAGGCCGTGGACGCGCCGGTCGAGGGCTGGGACTTCTCCTGGTTCGAGGGCCGCGCCACCGAGGAGCGGCCCTCGTGGGGGTACGCGCGGGCGATGGGGGAGCGGCTGGCGCACGCGTCCGCCGCGCTCGACATCCAGACCGGCGGGGGTGAGGTCCTCGCCTCCGCCCCGCACCTGCCCCCGCTCACCGTCGCCACCGAGGGCTGGCCGCCGAACGTCGCGAAGGCCACCGCCCTGCTCCACCCGCGCGGCGCCGTGGTCGTCGCCTCCTCGGAGGACGCGCCGCTGCCCTTTGCGGACGGGGCCTTCGACCTGGTCACCAGTCGGCACCCGGTCACGACACACTGGGCCGAGATCGCGCGGGTCCTGCACCCCGGCGGCACGTACTTCTCCCAGCAGGTCGGCCCGGCGAGCGTCTTCGAACTCGTCGAGTACTTCCTCGGCCCGCAGCCGGAGGCCGTCGTGAGCGGCCGTCACCCCGACCGCGCCCGGGCCGTCGCCGAGGCCGCCGGACTCGAGGTCGTCGACCTCCGCTCGGAGCGGCTGCGCATCGAGTTCCACGACATCGGAGCCGTTGTTCATTTTCTGCGCAAGGTGATCTGGATGGTCCCCGGTTTCACCGCCGACCGCTACGGGCCCCAACTCCGAGCGCTGCACGAGCAGATCGAGACGAAGGGCCCGTTCGTGGCCCACAGTGCCCGCTTTCTGATCGAGGCGCGCAAGCCGCATCGTCCCTAGGGAGGGTGGCCGTCCTTAGGGAGGGTGGACTCGCGTGGAACGGACGCGGGCATCACCAGGTCCCCGCCCACGGCCCGGTGCGGGCCACGATCTCGGCGCCCAACTCGTCGATGGCCGGCCGTACGCCGCCCAGGGCCACCCCGGCTGAACGGGGTGATCGACACACGCGGGCGCTGATTGACCGAAAACACCCTGATGCGACCCACCATGTGTGAGATGTCCGTCCATATGCCGGACGAACGCATGGGCGAACGTGCGGGGTTTCCACATCGTTATCGGGGGTGACATGTTCCGGCTGTTTGCTTCGCGTAAGTTCAGACCAAGGTAATTCGCGTGAGCAAAGCTGCGCGTGTGGCACCGCGCGGTGGAGGGGGCTGCGCGGTGCCGCGTCCACCGTCTGACGTGGCGTCACCGGCCGTGCATCGTGACGCGCACCCCGCGTCGCACGCCCCACCGCTCCATCGCCCCGGCCTCCGCCTCCAGTACGTACCGGGAACGCGGGCGGGGCCGTCCCAGCCGGCCCGGACGCATCGTCCGCACCGCCAGGACCCGGAACTTCCGGTCCAGATAGGCGACGTCGATGGCGAACCGCATCCCCAGGGTGTGCACCGCGCTCGCCGGACCGAGCAGCAGGGCCCCATCGATCCCGTCGCGTCCGAGCAGTCCACGGTGCCGGGCCCGCGCCGATTCGGCGACCTCCAGCGGGACCGGCTCGGGCGTCTGGGGAGTGGTGAACGTGGCCATGGCTGCGAAGTTAGCGGCGCCGTCAAGCGGGCGACGCCGACGCGCGTCACTCTCCCGGAGTACGTGTGGACAAGTCGCCGACGGAAACCCAACCGGGTGCAAACCCTCTGGATCTCTCCCTTTACCTCGTCATTCCCTTTGAATCTGCTGTGATTCAGTCATGATCACGGCCTGAATGAGGGGTTCCGCGGCCACCATGGCGTCGTCGGGTGATTCCGGAGAGTAGTTGTGGCACGCCGATGCACGCAGCATCACTCACGAAGGGTTATGGTGGAAACCCCCCCTCGGGCCGGTCCGTCTCCCCCCCACGGACCGGCCCGTTTTTTGTGCCCACCCGCACCGCCCCCGCCGCCGCCTTCGTCTGCGCCCCCGTGCGCCCCCCTGGCCCCGCGGGACGGTTCTGGTAACGCAGCGCCGCCCGCCCGACATGCGGGGTCCACCCGACATGCGGGGTCCACCCGACACGCGGGGTCCGCCCGACACGTGGGCCCGGCCGCGAACCCCCGCCGCCCCTCCCCGTCCCCTCCCCGTCCCGTTCCCATCCCCTTCCTGGGGGACTCCGCCCCCGGAGCGGATCGACGTCGATCCGACCGGTAGCCGACACTCCATCGCCTCGTACCACTCCGTTGCGGCCCGGTACGACAACACGCCGTTCAGGGGTGCGAACCTGTGTGAGAGCACTCACACCCCTTGGGGAAGCCTTCGTTTCACGGGGGTAGGCTTCGCCCCCGGGGGGACCGCCATACGGACAGGGACTGCGCAGAGCGAGCCGCTCCGCCGCGCCCGTCCGATCCGCACGGAGGGGCTGACAACACGTGAACCTGCGGGACGACCTGCGCCGGCTGCTGCTCAGGTTCTACACACGCAGGGTGGAGGGCCACCTCGACCACGACCAGGTGCCCAAGCACATCGGGGTCATCATGGACGGCAACCGCCGCTGGGCGAAGGCGGCGGGCAGCACCGCCGCCCAGGGCCACCGCGCCGGCGCCGACAAGATCGAGGAGTTCCTCGGCTGGTGCTCGGAGACCGACGTCGAGGTCGTCACCCTCTGGCTGCTGTCGACGGACAACTTCGACCGCCCCGAGGACGAACTCGTCCCGCTGCTCGGCATCATCGAGGGCGTCGTCCGCACCCTCGCCGCCGACGGCCGCTGGCGTGTGCACCACGTGGGCACGCCGGACATCCTGCCCTCGCAGATGCAGACCGCGCTGAAGGAGGCCGAGGAGGCCACCGCCCACGTCGACGGGATACTCGTCAACGTCGCCATCGGCTACGGCGGCCGCCAGGAGATCGCCGACGCCGTACGCTCCATGCTCCTCGACGCCGCCGACAAGGGCGCCTCGATCGAGGACGTCGCCGACATCGTGGACATCGACCTCATCGGCAAGCACCTCTATACGAGTGACCAGCCCGACCCCGACCTGGTGATCCGTACCAGCGGGGAGCAGCGCCTGTCCGGATTCATGCTCTGGCAGACCGCCCACTCGGAGTACTACTTCTGCGAAGTCTTCTGGCCGGCGTTCCGCAAGGTCGACTTCCTGCGCGCCCTGCGCGACTACGCGGCGCGACACCGCCGTTACGGAGGCTGACCCCCAGGGGTCCGAGGGGTGCGCGTCACCAGGAGTTAACGAACGCGTGGTCATCCGTGCTGGCATGGCCGCGTGTGTTCGAGGGCATAAGCCTTCCAGGTCGACGCCCGAACCACGGGTGTCGGATCTCAGCGGACGGCACGGGGCCGTCCGCCCGGGAGGCCCTTTGCACCAGCCCGACCGTGCGGTCAGTACGGACGAGACGGAGGGCCGGTCTCCGGCCCGCGCAATGCGGCCAGGACCGGTCCAGCTCCTCTCCGTCGCTCCCCGACCTCATCCGAGGGGGTACGTCCTTCCGTGGTGACCAGCACAAAGCGCCACAAGCCAGACCGGCGCACCTATGTTCTCGACACCAGCGTCCTGCTGGCCGACCCGAATGCCCTGAGCCGCTTCGACGAGCACGAGGTCGTGCTGCCGATCGTCGTGGTGACGGAACTGGAGGCCAAGAGGCACCATCCCGAACTCGGCTACTTCGCCCGGCAGGCCCTGCGCCTGCTCGACGAGTTCCGGGTGCGGCACGGCCGCCTCGACTCCCCCATTCCGATCGGGGATCTCGGCGGGACCGTACGCGTCGAGCTCAATCACTCGGACCCCAGCGTCCTGCCCAGCGGGTACCGCCTGGGGGACAACGACTCCCGTATCCTCGCGGTCGCCCGCAATCTGCAGGCCGAGGGGTACGACGTCACCGTCGTCTCGAAGGACCTGCCGCTCAGGATCAAGGCCTCGTCCGTCGGACTCCTCGCCGAGGAGTACCGCGCGGAACTCGCCATCACGGGCTCCTCCGGCTGGACCGGAATGTCCGAACTGAACCTGTCCGGTGAGCAGGTGGACGTCCTCTTCGAAGAGGGGCACGCGTACGTCCCCGAAGCGGCCGACCTGCCGGTGCACACCGGTCTGACGATCCAGTCGGAGCGCGGCAAGGCCCTGGGCCGTGTCACCTCCGAGGGCAACGTCCGGCTGGTGCGCGGCGATCGGGAGGCGTTCGGCATCAAGGGCCGCAGCGCCGAGCAGCGCATCGCGCTCGATCTGCTGCTCGACCCGGACATCGGGATCGTGTCGATGGGCGGCCGGGCCGGCACCGGCAAGTCCGCGCTCGCGCTCTGCGCGGGCCTGGAGGCCGTCCTGGAGCGGCGTCAGCACCAGAAGGTGATGGTCTTCCGGCCGCTGTACGCGGTCGGCGGGCAGGAGCTCGGCTATCTGCCCGGCTCCGAGTCCGAGAAGATGAGCCCCTGGGCGCAGGCGGTCTTCGACACGCTCTCCGCGGTGACGAGCCGTGAGGTCATCGAGGAGGTCACCGCGCGCGGCATGCTGGAGGTCCTGCCGCTCACCCACATCCGCGGCCGCTCCCTCCATGACGCCTTCGTGATCGTGGACGAGGCCCAGTCACTGGAACGGAACGTGCTGCTGACCGTGCTGTCCCGCATCGGCGCCAATTCGCGGGTGGTTCTCACCCATGACGTGGCACAGCGGGACAATCTGCGCGTCGGCCGGTACGACGGTGTGGTCGCCGTCGTCGAGAAGCTGAAGGGTCATCCGCTCTTCGCGCACGTGACGCTGAACCGTTCCGAGAGGTCCCAGATCGCGGCGCTCGTGACCGAAATGCTGGAGGACGGGCCGATTTAACCCAGGTGGTGAACGTGTAGTAGCTACTGGGCAGTTTGGTAGTGGACGCCGTCCGGCGAAAGGCGAAGAGCCTAGCCGGGCGGCGTCTTCGTGCGCGCTTGTTTCCGTAAAATTCCTGGGCCAAACGAGGTGTGAGCTTTCACACGTAACTGAGAATTGCCTCGTGCCGTTCGGTTACGGCAGAGTCTCACTCCTGTCAGGCCCCGCATACGACACACGTGTACCCCCAGCGGTACCGCACCTCAGGAACACCAGAACTCCATAGAGTCGTCGTATGCCGCCCGTGCACCACGCGGCACTCCCGTCAAGGGAGTTGCCCACCGGGCCCGTGCCTCCCGTGACCCCGCAGTTGGGAGGCCAGCGTTCAGGGGCACGATTGCGTCCGCGAGGGTCACCTAAGCGGGCGATGCTGGAAGGAAACCGTGTGAGCCGGATTTCGGTCCGGGGACTCGCCGTGGCTTCGGCCACCGCAGTCACCGCTGTCGGCGCCGTTAGTGGTGTTGCCTCGGGCAGCACTGGGCAGCCGTCGATCGACGCCGAGGCTACGGCGAGCGACTCGACCCTCCTCGCGGACATACCTGCGGGCCAGCAGGCCCAGGTGCAGACCGCGTCCCTGACGCAGCAGGCCGACGCACAGGCCATCGCCGCGGACGCAAGCGCCAAGAAGGACGCGGAGGAGGCCGCCCGCAAGCAGGCCGCCCAGGACGCGATCGCCAAGCAGGAGGCCGCGGCCAAGGCGGCGAAGGCGGAGAAGGAGGCCAAGGCACGCAAGGCAACCGAGGAGGCCGCCAGCCGCTCCGCGACGCGCAGCGCCTCCAGCTTCGCCGTCCAGGCCTCGTACTCCACCTCGCAGATCCAGGCGATGGCGTCCTCGATGGTCCCCAGTGGCCAGTTCCAGTGCTTCAGCAACATCGTGGACCACGAGTCCAGCTGGAACTACCGGGCGGTCAACGCTTCTTCCGGTGCCTACGGTCTCTTCCAGGCCCTGCCCGGTTCCAAGATGTCGTCCGTCGGCTCCGACTGGCAGACGAACCCGGCCACCCAGATCAAGTGGGGCCTCAACTACATGGACAGCCGTTACGGCAGCCCGTGTGATGCCTGGTCGTTCTGGCAGGCCAACCAGTGGTACTAGGCTGTACCAGCCCGCACGCGGGCCGCTCAACCTTTCGAAGCCCCTCCCCGTCCTACGGGGAGGGGCTTCGGCCATGTACGGTCGGAGCCGACGACTCCAGGGGGGAGTGGTGGGGAGCAGCGGGGGAAGAGGACGGATCATGTCGCGAGTGCCAGGGTGGCTCGGCCGGCTCGGCGCCGGGCTGACCGAGCTGGGGGAGCGGTTGGACGAGCGCCGCGCCGAGGTGGAGAAGGAGTCGGGGGGGTCGCTCGATCTGGGCGAAGCGCCCGAGGACAGGACGGTACGCGACTTCACGGACGTACCGCAGGACGCGAAGGCTCCCGTGCCGGCATCGGCACCCACGCCGACACCGGTCCCCACGCCGGCGCCGGCGACGACACCTGCATCTGCACCCGCGCCCGGACCCACCCTCGTTTCCGCCGCTCCTGAGCCCATTTCCGTACCGACTTCCGGACCCACTGCCGTGCCCGCGCACGCGTATGCCTACGGGCCGGAGATGACCGCTCGGCCCGATCCCGTTCTCGCCGTGCCGTGGAGCGTACGGGTCGCGGCCGAGGCCGGCTGGCGGCTGCTGGTCCTCGCGGGCACGGTCTGGGTGCTGATGCGGGTGATCAGCGCCGTCCAACTGGTCGTACTGGCCTTCGTCGCCGCGCTGCTCATCACCGCGCTCCTCCAGCCGACCGTGGCGCGTCTGAAGCGGTACGGGTTCCCGCGGGGCCTGGCCACCGCGCTCACCGCGATCCTCGGCTTCGTCATCATGGGGCTGGTGGGCTGGTTCGTGGTCTGGCAGGTCCAGGAGAACATCGACAACCTCTCCAACCAGATCCAGGACGGCATCGACGAGTTGCGCAAGTGGCTCCTCACCAGCCCGTTCCATGTGACGGACAAGCAGATCAACGAGATCGCCAAGAACCTGCGGGACGCGATCGGCGCGAACACGGACCAGATCACGTCGGCGGGCCTGGAGGGCGTGACGGTCATAGTCGAAGCGCTGACCGGCATCCTGTTGACGATGTTCTCGACCCTCTTCCTCCTGTACGACGGCAAGCGCATCTGGGAGTGGACGCTGAAGCTGGTGCCGGCGGCGGCGCGGCCGGCGGTGGCGGGAGCGGGGCCCCGTGCGTGGCGGACCCTGACGGCCTACGTGCGCGGCACGGTGATAGTGGCTCTGATCGACGCGATCTTCATCGGCCTCGGCATCTACTTCCTCGACGTCCCGATGGCCGTTCCCCTCGCCGTCTTCATCTTCCTCTTCGCGTTCATTCCGCTGGTGGGCGCGGTGATGTCGGGGGCGTTGGCGGTGGTGGTCGCGGTGGTGACGCAGGGCGTGTTCACCGCGCTGATGACGCTGGCCGTCGTACTCGCGGTGCAGCAGATCGAGGGCCACATCCTGCAGCCGTTCATTCTGGGGCGGGCCGTGCGGGTGCATCCGTTGGCGGTGGTGCTGTCCGTCGCGGCGGGTGGGCTGGTGGCCGGGATCGGTGGGGCCGTGGTGGCGGTGCCACTGGTGGCGGTCACCAACACGGTGGTGGGGTACCTGCGTTCGTACTCGCGTGAGCCGGGGCTGCGGCAGGCTCCGGAGCCGCGGGGCGCCACGGCGGTGGATGTGGCCTCTGCACGCCCACCATCGTCGTGAGCCGGGGTTCCGTCCCAGACCCCGGGTGTGTTCTTCGGTCGCGGGTGGGTGAGGGCTGATCGCGCCCACGCGGCGGAGCCGCACGATGGCCGGCCCCGCGCCCCTGAAAGCCGCACCCCGGCCCGAAGAAAGACCGAGGCCCCGCTCACCAACGAGGTGAACGGGGCCCAGGAAAGTGGCGGAGGGTCACTCCGCGAGGACCGCCTCGGCGTCCAGCGTCGTGGCGACCGCCTGGATCACTGACGCGATCTTGAAGGCTTCCTGGATCGTCTCCCGGTCGACGCCCGCCTTACGGAGCACCTGCTCGTGGGAGTCGAGGCACTGGCCACAGCCGTTCACCGCGGACACGGCCAGCGACCACAGCTCGAAGTCGACCTTCTCCACGCCCGGGTTGCCGATGACGTTCATCCGCAGGCCGGCCCGCAGGGTCCCGTACTCCGGGTCCGACAGCAGATGGCGCGTGCGGTAGAAGACGTTGTTCATCGCCATGATGGCGGCAGCCGACTTGGCGGCGGTGTACGCCTCCGGCGACAGGTTCGCCTTCGCCTCGGGCCCCAGCTCGCGCAGCACCCGCGGGGAGCGGGACGCGATCGCGCACGCCAGCACCGTGCCCCACAGCTGCTGCTGCGGCAGATCCGAGTTGCCGATGACCGAGCCCAGGTTCAGGCGCAGGTCCTTCGCGTAGTCCGGTACGGCGGACTTCAGTTCGTCGAGGGCCATGGAGGGTTACTCACCCGCCAGGAGCGCCACCGGGTCGAGGGTGTTCTCGCCCTTGGTCCAGTTGCACGGGCAGAGCTCGTCCGTCTGGAGAGCGTCGAGGACCCGGAGGACCTCCTTCGGGTTACGGCCGACGGAACCCGCGGTCACCATGGAGAACTGGATCTCGTTGTTCTGGTCGACGATGAAGACGGCACGCTTGGCGAAGCCGTCCTCACCCTCGATGCCGAGGTCCCGCATGAGCTCGTGCTTCGAGTCGGCCATCATCGGGAAGGGCAGGTCACGCAGGTCGTCGTGGTCCTTGCGCCAGGCGTGGTGCACGAACTCGGAGTCGCCGGAGAAGCCGAGCACCTGGGCGTCACGGTCGGCGAACTCGTCGTTCAGCTTGCCGAAAGCGGCGATCTCGGTCGGGCACACGAAAGTGAAGTCCTTGGGCCACGCAAAAACGACTTTCCACGCGCCCTCGTAGGTCTTGTGGTTGATCGTCTCGAACTCCTTGCCCTTCTCCAGAGAGACGCAGGCAGTCAGTTCGAACTCGGGGAACTTGTCACCGACAGTGAGCACACGCTCTCCTTGCAGCGAGGAAAAGCCCCTTTTGGGGGCGTTTCCCGGGGGTTGGACGCTCTTGATGTTGGCACAGGCTGCATTGATTGTGGAAATAGCTACACTCGGGTGTGTTGATCGGCTGCAACTATCAGTGACTATGAGTAAGAGGTACGGCCATGGCCACCAAGGGGAACGGGCGCCGTCAGCCGACCCTCGCCCAGCTGCGCGCCTTCGCCGCCGTCGCCGAGCACCTGCACTTCCGTGACGCCGCCGCCGCGATCGGCATGAGCCAGCCCGCGCTGTCGGGCGCGGTCTCCGCCCTGGAGGAGACGCTCGGGGTGACCCTCCTGGAGCGTACGACCCGCAAGGTGCTGCTCTCACCCGCCGGCGAGCGTCTGGCCGTACGCGCGAAGGCGGTACTGGAAGGAGTCGGCGCGCTCATGGAGGAGGCGGAAGCGGTGCGCGCCCCGTTCACGGGAGCCCTCCGCCTCGGCGTGATCCCCACCGTGGCGCCCTATCTCCTGCCCACCGTCCTCAAGCTGGTCCACGACCGCTACCCGGACCTCGACCTCCAGGTCCACGAGGAGCGGACGGCCAATCTGCTGGAGGGGCTCGCGGTCGGACGGCTCGACCTGCTGCTTCTCGCCGTGCCTCCCCCAGCCTCGAACAAGCTCGGCCGGGGGGACCCCCATGGGATGCCCGGAGTCGTCGAACTCCCGTTGTTCGACGAGGACTTCGTGCTCGTGACCCCGCTGGACCACTGGCTGGGCGGGCGGGAGGGGATTCCGCGTGAGGCGTTGCGCGAGCTCAACCTCCTCCTGCTCGACGAGGGGCACTGTCTGCGCGACCAGGCCCTCGACATCTGCCGGGAGGCGGGGCGCGCGGACGCTCCCGTCACCACCACCGCCGCCGGCCTGTCCACCCTGGTCCAGCTCGTCGCCGGTGGCCTCGGCGTGACCCTGCTGCCGCATACCGCCGTCAAGGTCGAGACGACCCGCAGCAACGAGCTCCTCACCGGCTACTTCGCCGACCCGGCGCCGACCCGGCGCGTCGCCCTGGCGATGCGCACCGGAGCGGCGCGCGGCGCCGAGTACGAGGAACTGGCGGCGGCGCTCCGGGAGGCGCTGCGGCCGTTGCCGGTACGAGTTCTGGACCGGAATGCCTGAACTGCCATAAAAAGACGATCAATTGAGAGTGAACATCACGCCATGAGTTGACGATTGGTTTCATCTTCCGTCACCTGGTGCGACATTCGCTTGGCTGTACGTGCCGGACTGATAAACATGCTTCCTCAGTGCTACGCGTCACGCGTATGTGCGAAATGGCGTGCGCCGTCATGAAGTGAAAAGGCGCGCCCGCCGTTTGCCGACGCTCGCATGGCCGTTCGATGCGACAGTCAGGGGGAGTGATGTCGGGCCTTCGGGATTCCCTTGACCGGGTCGGCTACCGCCTGCTGTCGAGCGAGCTGGCCGAATGCGCACGGGACGCGGTCACCGGAGAGCTGCGGGTGTCGGGCAGGCCAGGAGGCACCTTCCATCTCCGGAGAGGGGCCGTGGTCGCGGTCGAGAGCCCGGGGGCTCCGGGGCCCGAGGCGCTGTTGTTGCGCTCCGGCCGGATCAATGGTGCGCAGTGGGCCGAGCTGCTCGGTGAGGCGGGGACGCGGCGCTGGCCGGAGGCGGAGCTGATCGCTCACGGCTATACGGGCGCCGCCCAGCTCCGGGTCGTGTGCGTGATGGCGATGCAGGACGCGGCCTTCGCGGTCGTCGCGGGCCGGATGGAGGGCTGCGAGAGGCTCACCGGGTGCGAGCCGTTCGGCCCGGTCGTCGCCGGTGAGGCGCCGGCCCGGCTGCTGCGGGACGCGGCCCGCAAGCTGTCGGCCGTCGCCTCGCTGCCCTGTCCGGTACGGCCCGAGGTCGAACGACCGGTGCCCGCCCCCGGAGCCGACCGTCGCGACCTGCAACTCTCACCTCTCGGAGGGGAGTTGATCGCCCATGCCGACGGCCGCCGCACCGCACGCGACATCGCGTTCCTGACCGGCCGGGGCGTCTACACCGTGACGGTGGAGATGGCCCGACTGCTCCACGAGGGGCTGCTGGAGTGCGCCGCTGAGGAACCGCCCACCGCGCCCCTGGTGGTACGGGGGCCGGTGAACGGCCTGGTGAGGAGGGTCCGGCCCAGGGGAACGGAGCCCGGGAGCTCGGTGGCCGGGAGCGCCGGGGCCGTGCCGGCCGGGTCCGCGGCGACCGGGGGCACGGCGGCCGGGACCGCGGAGACCGGAACCGCGGAGACCGGAACCGCGGGAGAGTGCCCGGCCGCCTCCCGCCCGGCCTCCGTCGTGCGGCACGTCGACCGGGCGTCCCGGCTGCCCCCGGCCGTGTTCTCGGCCCTCGCCTCCGCGGTGGCCGCGGACGCGTCCGGGATCCGGGCGGACAGCGAGCCCGCCCCGGCCCCGGGCAGCCCCCGCGCCTTCGACGGGCCGAGGCCGCCCTGCCCCGTCGAAGGCCCCGCCCCCGCGTTGCCCCGGCGCGAACCCGGTGCGAGCGGTATCACAGAAACTCTCGTCCCCGAGAAGAGCGGGACGAGTTGGAAAGGGTTCTTCCGATTCAGGGAACGGAAGGCCACATCGGATTCCAGTGGCTGAGTTTCCGGAGAACCGCGGAACAGGAAAGCGCCGTAGAGCGCGAAGACGAACAAGTGCGACCAGGCGCCAGGGAGTTCACTATATGGATTACGAGGCATTGGCCATGGAAATGCAGGGCCTGCGGAAATCGGTGACCGGTGTCACCGACACGGCGGTGGCGGCCGCCGACGGACTGCTCATCGCGGCGGACACCGAGGACACCATCGACCGCGAAGGACTCGCCGCGATCGCCGCGGCCGGCCTCGGCCTCGCGCGGCGGACCACCGAGGCGACCGGCCGGGGCACGCTGCGTCGGCAGGTGACCTACGGCAGCCACGGCTGCGCGGCCTTCTACGCCGTGGGAGAGACCGCACTGATGGTCGTCCTCGGCGACGAGGGCATGGACCTTGACCGCCTCCACCAGGAGACCCAGCCCGCGCTGCGCCGGATCGACTCGATCCTGACCGCGGTCGAAGGAGCATGAGAGGGTGGCGACGAAAAGGATGACGCCGGGATTTTCGGACCAGGTCATGGGTCTGGTCAAGGCGCTGCGCGCGTCCGCACCGGACTGCGTGGCTTCGGGCGTGGTCGACATGTCCACCGGGATGCTGCTGTCGTACGAGACGGTGGACAATCACCCGCCCGAGGTGCTCGACCTGCTCGCGGGCGCGACCCTCGACCTGTTCCAGGGGCGTACGGTCGTGATGATCGAGGACGTCTTCAAGGAGCGCCGCGGCATCGCCAGCGAGGGCCACTTCTTCCAGGAGATCCTCGTCAACAGCGACAATCTCACTCACCTGTTCGTGCGCATGAGTGAGCAGCAGGACGTTGTCGCCGTGACCGTCTGCCGCAAGACGGTGAACGTGGGGATGCTCTTCGCCCAAGTGCGCCGAGTAGTGCGGGAGTACGGCCTCTGAGACTTCGTTGAGACCCCGTGCATGCCGTGAGGCGGTCACCGCCCACTGTGGGAGGTGACCACCTCACGGCGCCGGGAGGCGGGCCGTCACCGCGCGGGACAGACCGCGCGGGACGGGCCGCGCGCGGCCCGGCCGGGCCGCGGCCCGTCTACTCCGTGCGCAGCCCCTCCGGCCGCATCATCCGCACCAGCGGCGGCAGGCTCAGCAGCGTGACCACCAGGACCACCAGCGCGCCAATGCCTGTCATGGACAGCACGCTCAGCCAGTCCACCGTGACCGGGGTGTCGGCCATCTTCAGCAGGACCGCGCCCAGGGTCAGGCCCACCGCGGCCGCCAGCACCAGTCCGATGCCGACCGGGACCGCGGTCTGCCACAGCACCGACAGGCTCAGCGTGCGGCGCCGGGTACCGAAGGCGACCAGGGCCGAGAGCAGCTTCTTGCGCTCGCGCAGCTGCTCCAGCTGGGAGACCAGCAGGCTCGCGCCGATCAGCGCCAGGACACAGGTCGCGCCCACGAACAGGCCGGTGCGGATGGACGAGTAGCGCCGGGACTCGGTGGACACGAACCACTGCGAGTCCCTGGCCAGCGGATCGATCTTCGCCATGGTGTTGCGTACGAGATCGAGCACGTCCGGCACCGACTGGTCGAGGTTGAGGTAGACCTCACCCCTGACCGCGGCGGCGGCCTCCGCGGGCAGTGCGCTCGGCGTGGCCAGGATGCCGTCGCGCTCCATGCCTGTCACGTGGACGCGTGTCCCGGCCTTCTTGATGCCCTGCGGCACCGTCCAGACGGTCGCCCGGTGCTTGAACCCTCCCGTATAGACGGGGTCGAGGTAGACCGTGCGTCCGGGCTCGCTCAGCTTCGAGGTGTCCGGGTCATCGGCGCTTTGTGTGGTGAAGACATCGCCTTCGCGGCACGAGGGCAGTTTGGCCATCTCACGCAGTGCCGCGCAGTCGCCGACGGTGAGAGTCGTGTTCAGCTCGGCATCCTTGCTCCGCTCGCCCAGCGAGACGGAGGAGAACGCCGTCGTGCGGCGCACGCCCTTGGTCCTCGCCAGCTGCCGGTCGGCGTCGGCGAGCGAGGCGCCGTACGGCAGGTCGACCGATATCTGGACGCGTGAGACGTCCTGCCCCGTGGACCTCGTGTACGCGCCGGAGGTCCCGGCGAAGAGCATCTGCAGGGCGATCGCGCCGGCCACCGCCACCGCGATGCCGTTGACCATGCGGGCCGCTGTGCCGCTGCTCAACTGGAGCCTGCGGACGGCCAGTTGCCAGGACACGCTGCCCGAGCCGAGCCGCGCGACGACCGTCTCCACCACCCACGGCAGCAGGGCGGTGATGCCGACCAGCAGCAGGACGACACCGGCGGTCACCATGTACTGGTTGAAGTTCCCGTTGCTGTTGCCCTGCCCGATCATCGGGTAGAGCATCGCGAGCCCGCCCAGCGGCAGCAGCAGCCGCCACCACAGTCGGCGCCGCGGGGGTCTGGCCGTGCGCACCACGCCGAGCGGCTCGATGACCACTCCGCGCATCGCGAGCAGCGTCACCGCCACCGCCGCGGCCGGCACCGCGACCGCGACCAGCGCGGCAAGGGCGAG
Source organism: Streptomyces sp. NBC_01384 (assembly GCF_045040035.1). Classification (NCBI taxonomy): domain Bacteria; kingdom Bacillati; phylum Actinomycetota; class Actinomycetes; order Kitasatosporales; family Streptomycetaceae; genus Streptomyces; species Streptomyces sp. NBC_01384. Next base: position 3,517,238 of record NZ_CP109559.1, on the reverse strand, counting down.
CGACGGGTTGAGGTAGCTGGGGAACACGCTGATGTCGAGGATCTCGACGGAGCCCGCCACCTGACGGCCGATCATGAAGAACCCGGCGCCGAGCACCAGCCCCAGCAGGGCCCCGGCCAGTGCCTCACCGGCGGCGATCCTGCGGGTCATCCCGCTGTCCGCGCCGACCAGCCGCAGCGCGGCCAGCCTGCGGTCCCGCCGTTCGCCGCCGAAGCGCACGGCCGCGGCGATGAAGACGCCGACCGGCATCAGCAGCACCACGAAGACCACCAGGACCAGCAGCAGGAGGACCGGATCCCAGCGCTCGGACGGCGTGCTCGGTGCTCCGTACTTGTCGATGCGCGCCACCCGGGCGCCGTCGACCTGCGGGGCGAGCTTTTGGGCGCCCGCGACGAAGGCGAGTTCGTGCGAGCCGACCAGTCCGCGCTCGCCGATGGTGCCGACCGTGCGGTATGGCAGACGCTCCCGCAGCAGCTTGCCGCCGTCGGACTTCAGCAGCCGGTCGAGCGCGGGGGAGACCAGCATCTCGCCCGGTGCGGGGAACTTCGTCACCCCGGGCGGCAGCGGAGCCTTCACACCCTCGGGCTCCAGTCCGCGCCCCCGCACGTCCTTGTCGCGGTAGGTCGTGTCGAGGTTGGCGACGAGCAGCGTGTTCTCGGCCTTGGGCGTGCCCGAATCGCTGTACGCGAGGTCCGTACGGGCACTTTCACGGTCGTGCCGCACCTGAAGCATGTTCGGTATCGCCGCGGTGAGCAGCAGCAGCGCCACGCCGAGGCCGACGCCGATGGCCGTGAGCAGGACCCGGGCCCAGCCCTCCCGGCCACCGGTGACCGCGAACCTGACGCCCATGGACAGATCCTTGGCCCAGCTCATATGGCCCGCTCCATGTCACGGGACTTGCCGTCCCGTACGACGATCTCGCGGTCCGAGTAGGCGGCCACCCGCGCCTCGTGCGTGACGAGCACGACCGCGGCGTTGGTGGACCGGGCGGCGTCCGTGAGCAGTTCCATCACGCGTTCGCCGTTGAGCGAGTCGAGGGCGCCGGTGGGCTCGTCGGCGAAGAGGACGCGCGGGCTGGTGACGAGCGCGCGGGCCACGGCGATCCGCTGTCCCTGACCGCCGGATGTCTCGCCCGGCCGCTTGCCCTTGAGGTCGTCGACCTCCAGGCGCTCCATCCAGGACAGGGCGGTGCGCTCGGCCTCCTTGCGGGAGGTGCCGTTCAGCCGCAGCGGCAGCGCGACGTTCTCGACGCAGGTCAGCTCCGGGACGAGCTGACCGAACTGGAACACGAACCCGAACTCACTCCGCCGCAGCGCACTGCGCTGGGCGTCGTTCATGGTCGCCATCTCCTGGCCGTTGTAGACGATCGAGCCGGAGTCCGGTGTCACGATGCCGGCCAGGCAGTGCAGCAGGGTCGACTTGCCGGAGCCGGAGGGGCCCATCACGGCGACGACCTCGCCCGGGTGGATGGAGAACTCGGCGCCGTCGAGGGCGTTGGTGGGGCCGTACGCCTTGCGCAGGTCGTGGGCCGTGAGCAGGGAGCCTGCAGGGGTCATCGGGTTACCGCCTCGGCGAGTTTCTCGAGGCGCGCGGCGGTGAGCTCCAGCCACCGCAGGTCGGCCTCCAGGTGGAAGAGGGCATGGTCGCAGATCAACTGGTCGGCGAGATCGCCCTTGCGCTTGCGGTCGGTCAGGATGCGCATCATGCGCAGATGCTCGGACCGCTGAGTGTCGAGGATCTCGGACGCGTTCCGATGCGTGAGCAGCGCGAGAACGACCTTTGTGTACAGGGTCGACTGCAGATACGGCTCGGGCTTCTCCGGCGTCGCGAGCCAGTGCTGTACGTCGGTGATCCCGGCCTCGGTGATCGCGTAGCGCTTGCGCTCGGGCCCGCCGCCCGCCTCGATCCCGTCGACCTCGACGAGCCCGTTCTTGAGCAGCCGCGACATCGTCGAATAGACCTGGCCGTAGTGCAACGGCCGGTCGTGACCGAACTTCTCGTCGAAGGCCCGCTTCAGGTCGTAACCGTGACGGGGCCCGGACTCCAGGAGTCCTAGGAGGGTGTGACCGATGGACATGCGGAGCACTCTACACACGGCGTATACATCGTGTGTATACATGCCGCGAATAGATCGTGGTGAGGGGTGCGTCGGGGTGAGTACCCGCAGGCCGGCCGCGGTTGTCACGGTTCTGTCACCGGCTTCCATCGCCCGAACGGCCTCGTCCTCGAACGCCGGACGGGCTGGAAGCCCCGTAAGGGGTGCGGGGAACTGCGCGACCAGTCCCGGGGAGGCGGGGGCGACTGTTCTGCCCAGCCTGACAACCTTTCGCCCCGCCCGCTCGTCGGTTCAGGTGGGGTTGATGGGCAGTGCGTGCACTGTGCGTGCGATGTGCGTGCAATGTGAGTGCTGTTTGTCACGTCCGTAAAAGACCGGATCGGCATCCCTTTGTCATAGCGCGTGGTGTTAGTTTGCTGAGCTGACCTGAGCGGCGAACCTGTGTGACGCGCGAGAACGAACGCGAAACGAGAACACGACACGAGAACGTGTCAGAGAAAGCGTGAGAGAACGCGGCAGGACACGCGTACAAGAGAGCGCGACACGAGAGCGAAGCGGAGCGGACGGAGCCATGGGACGAGCGGAAGAGAGACGAGCGCGGCAGCGTGGTGACCACCGCGTCGTGGTCATTGGCTCGCCCGGAGCCAAGCCCCGCCGCAGCGGCATACGCAGGTTCCTCAACTGGAAGACGATCCTCGGCACGTTCCTCGGCTTCTGCCTGCTGGGCATGGGCGCCTTCGTCGTGCTCTACATGGTCGTCTCCATACCCCAGGGCAACGCGGACGCGCAGCGGCAGAGCAACATCTACAAGTACAGCGACGGCACGGTGCTGGCCCGTACGGGCAAGGTCAACCGAGAGATCGTGGGCCTGGACAAGGTCCCCAAGAAGGTCCAGCTGACCTTCGTCGCCGCCGAGAACAAGTCCTTCTACAAGGACGCCGGCGTCGACCTCAAGGGCACCGCCCGGGGTCTGATCAACACCCTGTCCGGCAAGGGCAAGCAGGGTGGTTCGACGATCACCCAGCAGTACGTCAAGAACTTCTACCTCAACCAGGACCAGACCGTCACGCGCAAGCTGAAGGAACTGGTCATCTCGTTGAAGCTGGACCGCCAGCAGTCCAAGGACGACATCCTCGCGGGCTACATCAACACCAGCTACTACGGGCGCAACTCGTACGGCATCCAGGCCGCGGCGCAGGCGTACTACGGCAAGGACGCGAGCGCCCTCACGGTCCAGCAGGGCGCGTACCTCGCCTCGCTGCTCCAGGCCCCGAGCCAGTACGACTGGGGTGTCGCCACCGCCACCGGCAAGCGGCTGGTCACGGCCCGCTGGAACTACACCCTCGACAACATGGTCGAGGAGGGCTGGCTGAACTCCGCCGAGCGCCAGGCCATGAAGTTCCCGATACCCCAGGACCCCAAGGGCGTGCCCGGTCTGGAGGGCCAGACCGGCTACATGGTCGACGCGGCCAACGGCGCGCTGGCCAAGCGGCTCGTCGCGCAGGGCGTGGCCGCCAACTACGAGGACGCCAAGGCGATCGTCGACGCGGGTGGCTGGACCATCACGCTCAACATCGACAAGTCGAAGCAGACGCAGCTGGAAGTCGCCGTCAAGACGAAGCTGACCAGCAAGCTCGACTCCAAGAAGCGTTCGGTCGACGGTGACGTCGAGGCCGGCGCCGTGTCCGTCGACCCCAAGACGGGCAAGGTCGTCGCCATGTACGGCGGCAAGGACTACTTCGAGCACTACCTCAACAACGCGACCCGAACCGACTACCAGCCCGCGTCCACCTTCAAGCCGCTGATCTTCGCGGCGGCCCTTGAGGAGAAGGCCACGACGCAGGACGGCCAGGAGATCACGCCGAACACGCTCTACGACGGCACGAGCGGCCGGTCCGTCAAGGGCAGCAACATCGCCTTCGCACCGCCGAACGAGGACGACCAGAGCTACGGCGACGTCACCGTCCAGACCGCGATGAACAAGTCCATCAACTCCGTCTTCGCGCAGATGGGCGTGGACGTCGGCATGGACAAGGTGCTCAGGGTCGCGGGCGAACTCGGCATGAACACCGAAACCCTGGAGGCCGTGCCCGCGCAGACCCTCGGCAGTATGGGCGCGAGCCCGCTGGAGATGGCCGGCGCCTACGCGACCCTCGACAACCACGGCCGGAAGGTCACCCCGGCCCTCGTGGCCTCGGCCGAGCACAAGGACCGTACGGTCGACTTCCCGAACCCGATCGGCGACCAGGTCATCAGCGCTCAGGCGGCCGACACGGTCACCTCGGTCCTCACCGGCGTGGTCGACGACGGTACGGCCAGGGTCTCGGTCGCCCAGGCCGTCGACCGCAACGACCAGCAGGTCGCGGGCAAGACGGGTACGTCCGACAACAACAAGTCGGCCTGGTTCACCGGCTACACGCCGAACCTGGTCACCTCGGTCGGGCTGTTCGGCGAGGTGCCCAAGGACCGCAAGGAAACGAGCGGGACGGTGGTCAAGCGGGGCACGCAGGTGTCACTGAAGGGCGCGGCGGGCGGTGGTCGCGTCAACGGAGGTGGCTTCCCGGCGCAGATCTGGGCGGCGTACACCTTCAACGCGATGGGCCAGGTCACCGACTTCGCCCTGGACACCACCCAGGGCGCGGCGATGGAGCCCACCCAGACGCCGACGATCAGCGAGACGCCGAGCGAGACGCCTTCGCAGACGCCGACCACCGAGGAACCGACGACCGAGCCGCCCACGAGCCAGGCCCCGACGACTCCGACGTCCGAACCGGCGACGACCCCGACCACCCCGACGACCACGGAGCCGGCCACCACGCCGGCGCAGACTCCGACGGACGAGATCACACAGGTCGACCCGTTCAATCCGAACAACCAGCAGTAGACGTACGAGAAGGGGCGCCCGGTGATCCACCGGGCGCCCCTTCTCGTTCTCGCACCGCTCAGCGTTCGTACCGCTCAGCCGCCGTTGACGTCGCTCGCGATCCGGTCGCCGAGTTCCTTGTCGATGTTGCGCCAGTACTGCAGGGCGCGGTCGAGGACCGGGCGGGACACACCGGCCTTCAAATGGCCGCTGACGTTCGACACCAGCCGGTCGCGGGCCGCGTCGTCCAGGACCTGGCGGACCATCGTGCCCGGCTGGCCCCAGTCGTCGTCCTCGCGGTGCAGCTTGTACGCCTCGCGCACCAGCTCGCCCGTGGCCTCCCAGCTCGCCGGTTCGCCGAAGCGCGAGAAGTCGGCCGCGGGGCCACCGTAGGAGTTGGGCGCGTACGGGCGGGCCGCGTGCGAGGGCTCGTAGCGCATCGGGCCGTCCTTGGCGTACGAGTTCACCAGGGTGTGCGGCCGGTTCGGCGGCAGCTGCGCGTAGTTCGGGCCGATCCGGTACCGGTGCGTGTCCGGGTAGGAGAACAGCCGGCCGAGCAGCATCTTGTCCGGCGAGGGGCCGATGCCCGGCACCAGGTTGGACGGCTCGAAGGCGGCCTGCTCGATATGGATGAAGTAGTCCTCGGGATTCTTGTCGAGGGTCATCCGGCCGACGTCGATCAGCGGGTAGTCCCCGTGCGGCCAGATCTTGGTCAGATCGAAGGGGTTGAAGCGGTAGTCCGCCGCGTCCTCGAACGGCATGATCTGGACCTTCAGGCTCCAGCTCGGCGCGTTCCCGGACTCGATCGCCTTGTAGAGGTCCATGCGGTGCAGATCCGGGTCCGTACCGGCCAGCTCGTCGGCCTCCGCCTGGGTGAGGAAGTCGACGCCCTGGTCGGTCTTGAAGTGGTACTTCACCCAGAACCGTTCACCGGCGCCGTTGATCCACATATAGGTATGGGAGCCGTAGCCGTTCATATGGCGGTACGACTTCGGAATGCCCCGGTCGCCCATCAGATAGGCCACCTGGTGCGCCGACTCGGGCGAGAGCGTCCAGAAGTCCCACTGCATGTCGTTGTCGCGCAGCCCGTTGTCGGGGCGGCGCTTCTGCGAGCGGATGAAGTCCTGGAACTTGATCGTGTCGCGCACGAAAAAGATCGGGGTGTTGTTGCCCACCAGGTCGTAATTGCCCTGCTCAGTGTAGAACTTGAGCGCGAAGCCGCGGGGGTCGCGCCAGGTGTCGGGCGAACCCTGCTCGCCGGCCACGGTGGAGAAGCGGGCCAGCATTTCCGTACGTTTACCCGGCTGGAAGAGGTCGGCCTTGGTGAACTGGCTGACGTCATTCGTTACTTCGAAGAATCCGTACGCGCCACTGCCCTTGGCGTGCACCACCCGCTCGGGGACCCGCTCCCGGTTGAACTGGGCCATCTTCTCGATGAGGTAGTGATCCTGGAGCAGGATCGGGCCGTCGGGACCGACGGTCAGCGAGTGTTCGTCGCTCTCCACCGGAATGCCGACGTTGTTCGTGGTGTACGGAGTCTTCTGAGGTGCTGTCTCGGTCACTGGTCCTCCCTGGGCAGGTCCGGTCACTCGAACCGGTGAAATGTCGCCAGGGGAACGTCTGTGCCCGCCAGGCGCGCTAGCGTCAGGGGCACCGGGCTGGTTCCAACCCGGCTGGTGTTGATCGCGTAGGTCTCAGCCGCTCGCTGAGCGGTTGAGCGGCGTGAGCCAGGAATCCCTCCGCCATGGCAGAGGGAGGGTTCAAGAGCGTCCTCCCGTCATGGACGACGTCCGGCCGGGTGGCCTGTGCCACCCGGCCAGTCAACTCTCTCCACGCGACGTCGGCAACATTTGGACGGGGTCTAACTTCAGTCCAATTCTGAGAGTGCTCGCTGGTTCACCCTCGGCTCAACTCGAACCAGACCACCTTTCCGGTGCTCAGCCGCGTGGCGCCCCACCGTCTGGCCAGTTTGTTGACCAGGTAGAGGCCGCGTCCGCCCTCGTCCGTGGCGCGCGCCTGGCGCAGCCGGGGCAGCTGTGGCACGTCGTCGCCGACCTCGCAGCGCAGCACGTCCGTGCGCAGCAGCCGCAGCGTGACCGGACGTGACGCATAGCGCACGGCGTTGGTGACGACCTCGCTGACGAGCAGCTCCACGGAGTCGCTCATGTCCTCCATGCCCCAGCGCGACAGCGCCCGCCGGGCGAGCCGCCGGGCCCGTCCGGGAGCGGCGTCCTCCGGCTCCAGGGACCAGTACGCCACGTCACTCGGCGCGATCCCGTCGAAGCGGGCGGCGAGCAGCGCGATGTCGTCGTCCCGGTCGCCAGGACCGAGCATGTCGAGCACCTCGTCGCACAGCGCTTCCAGCGGCGGAGGATGGTCCGGGCCGGTGAGCTGCGCGGTGGCGGCGAGCTTCTCGCGCAGCTGCTCTATCCCGGTCCACACGTCCCTCAGGCGCGACTCGACCAGGCCGTCCGTGTACAGCAGGAGCGTCGCCCCGGCGGGCGCGTCCAGCTCGACCGCCTCGAAATCGACTCCTCCTACGCCGATGGGGGCGCCCGGTGGCACCCGCAGCACCTCGGCTCGGCCGCCCAGGTGCAGCAGCACCGGCGGCGGATGGCCCGCGTTGGCGATGGTGATCCGGTGTGAGACCGGGTCGTAGACGGCGTACAGACAGGTCGCCATGCGGTCGGTGCCCAGGCGCTGGGCCTGCTCGTCGAGGTGGTGCAGCACCTCCTGCGGCGGCAGGTCGAGCCCGGCGAGGGTCTGTGCGGTGGTGCGCAGCTGGCCCATGATCGCGGCCGAGGTCATGGAGTGGCCCATGACGTCACCGACGACGAGGGCGACGCGGCTGCCGGGCAGCGGGATCGCGTCGTACCAGTCGCCGCCGACGCGCGCGGTCTCGGCGGCGGGGAGATAGCGGCTGGCCAGCCGCACACCCGTCGGCCGGGGCAGCGTCTCGGGCAGCATCGTGCGCTGCAGCTCGTCGGCGATGTACGCCTCGCGGCCGTAGAGCACCGCCTTGTCGATACCGAGCGCGCTGTGCGTGGCGAGCTGGGCCGCGACGAGCAGGTCGTCGGGCTCGAAGGGCATGCGCTCGGGGCGGCGCACGAAGAGCGCCGCGCCGATCACCCGGCGCCGCCCGCGCAGCGGGGCCAGGATCGCGCGCTGGCCGGTGGGCACGATCAGCTCTTCGCCGAGCAGCTCGGGCAGTGCGGCCCGGGCGGCCGGCGCGTCCGCGAAGACCGGGCGCACGCCGCGCAGCACCTCGGCGAGGGCGCCGCCGGGGCGCACCTCGCACAGCTCGGCCGTCATCGCCGACAGCTCGTTCGGCTCGGGCCGCAGCGCGGGCATGAAGCCGTTCTCGGTGTCGCGCTCCTCGGGTATCCGGTCGGTGCGCCGCAGCCGCAGTACGAGGGGCCCGGTGGGCCGCTCGTCGCCGACCGGCAGCGGGTCGCGCAGATAGACCAGGATCGCGTCCGAGAAGGTCGGCACGGTGGCCCGGCACAGGCCCATGACGATCTCGTCGAGGTCGATGCCGCGGGCGATCCGCCGGGTCGCGGCGCCCACGAAGCGCAGCCGGTCCCCGTCGCGCCGCATCGGCATCGGGCCGCTCTGCGGCAGCCCCTGTCCGGTGCGCCGGTCCTTGCCGCCGCCGCTTCCGGAGGTCCGGTCCTGGTCGACCGGCTGGGCCGGGATGCCCTCGGGAGCAGGGCGCGGGCGGTGCGGATCGGGCTCGGTGGCCGACGGCTGGGAGTGCTCGGGGCCGGGGGAGGCGGGCGGTGGCGTGGGCGCGCCGGTGCCGGAGGGCGACGGCGTGTCGGTGCTCGCCGCGGCCTGGTTGCCGGACGGTCCGTGCATGCCGCGGGCCGTGTCCGTACCGGTGCCGTTCGTACCGGAAATGCCCGTACTGGAACCGGTCGTACCGGAACCGGCCGTACCGGAGACGTTCGTACCGGAACCGGTCGGGTCATCGCTGGGGCGGGTGGGCTGCGCCGGTAATGCGCCCGGCGCGCGCAGCGGCTCCGGGGTATGCAAGAGCGCCCCGCGGGGGTCCGCAGGGGTGGAAGGCCGGCCGGCGCCGCTCTGGCGGCGCTCGTGCGAGGTGGGGTGCTCCGTCACGCGTGTCGAATCCATCCGTCCGGGGCTGCGCGCCGCGCGTGCAGTTCGTCCCGCAGCCCCGATACCCGGAATGTGTGTCCCAGGAACGGAATCTGCGCGTCGTCAGGACGGGGCCCGGCCGTCGTCGACGTGAACGCCGTCGTCGGACCGAACGCCGTAGCTGCCCCGTGCGGTCCGGCGGGCCGTCCGCCGACCGTACCGCCGTGGCTCTCGTACCCCTCGCTCACGTCCTGCCGCCCCTCGGTGACGTATGGTCAAGCCCAGCGCATGGTGCGGGAGTTGCTGCTGTAATCCCACCCGCCTCCCGACCACCGCCCCTCAATGACGGCGCTGCGCACCGGCCTTGATTGTTTGATGCGGAGGACGATCCTACGGTTGTACCACGGGGGCGCATCAAGGGTCTCACGAGGATACGTGCGCGGGCGTACGGTCCCAGTCATCCGGCAGGGCGGGAACCGGCCAGGAGGAATCCGGGCGCCAACGCTGCCAGCCGTCCGAGAACGGCGCACCCCATGCACGGATCACCTCCACCGCCCGCAGTCCCGCCTCCCTCACCTGCCCGGCCAGTTGAGTATCCATCAAACCGGCCCGTTGCGCCTGTGCGAACTCATCCTCATCGAGCCAGCGCCAACTGCGGTCCGGGTGCACGGAGATGTCCAGGAAGTGATCCTCGGAGTCGACCCCGCCCTCCCAACGGGCCAGCGGCGCCTCCAGGTTCACGTACCAGTTCTTGAACCGCCAGCCCGACTCCCAGAAAAGCCACACCGACCAGGGCTCACCGGGCCGCGCGAGCTTCAGCACTCCGGTGCCGAACCAGCGGCCTCGCTGCACCGTCCGCGCCTTGGTGTAGCGGGACTCCAGCGGTTCCCCGTGCACCGGCGTACCGTCGGCGAGCACCGGCTTCACACACTCCGTGCCGGGCGCCATCCACACCGCGAGCAGTTCCTCGTCGTCCCGTACGACGGTCACGGGGCGGCAGATGTGGAAGCGCTCGCCGGCGTTCTCCCGGTACCGCCACAGGATGTGACTCCCGGGGGCCCAGTACACCGTCGACCCGCCTGCTTCCATGCGCCGCACCGCTCCACCCTCTGCCATGACCAGATATTAGGTGCCCCAGGCATACGACGCTGCGGCGCGCGTCACGGTTCGCGCCATGGAGCGAATGACGTAACGGAGGCGTCATTCAACGGCCTCCAAGGTCATCCGGGGAGTGAACACCGTTTACGGATGCGTCATCCTCAGGACATCGAGCGCCTCGTCGAGCTGCTCCAGGGTGAGGTCACCGCGCTCCACGTACCCGGATTCCAGGACGACCTGGCGAATCGTCCTGCGCTCCGCCAGTGCCTTCTTGGCCACCTTCGCGGCCTCCTCGTACCCGATGTACTTGTTGAGCGGCGTCACGACCGAGGGAGACGACTCGGCGTACTCGCGGGCCCGTTCGCGGTGCGCGACGATCCCGTCGACGGTACGGTCGGCGAGCAGCCGCGAGACGTTGGTGAGCAGCCGGACGGATTCGAGGACGTTCTTCGCGATGACCGGAAGCATGACGTTCAGCTCGAAGTTGCCGGCGGCCCCGGCGACGGCGACCGTCGCGTCGTTGCCCATCACCTGCGCCGCGACCATCAGCACGGCCTCGGGAATGACCGGATTCACCTTGCCGGGCATGATCGAGGAGCCGGGCTGAAGGTCGGGCAGACTGATCTCGGCCAGCCCGGTGCGCGGCCCGGACGCCATCCACCGCAGATCGTTGGCGATCTTCGTCAGCCCGACGGCGATGGTCCGCAGCTGCCCGCTCGTCTCGACGATCCCGTCCCGCGCGCCCTGCGCCTCGAAGTGGTCGCGGGCCTCGGTGAGCGGCAGCCCGGTGGAGCGCGCCACCTCCGCGATCACGGCCGCGGAGAACCCGGGCGGCGTATTGATCCCGGTGCCCACGGCGGTCCCGCCCAGCGGCAGTTCGGCGAGCCGGGGCAGCGCGGCCCGGAGGCGCTCTACGCCGTACCGCACCTGGGCCGCATACCCCCCGAACTCCTGTCCGAGCGTCACTGGCGTGGCGTCCATGAGATGCGTACGCCCCGACTTCACGACGTCCGCGAACTCCCGCGACTTCCGCTCCAGGGCGGCGGCGAGGTGTTCCAGGGCCGGAATGAGATCGCGGGTGACGGCGGCGGTGGCGGCGATGTGGATCGAGGACGGGAAGACGTCGTTCGACGACTGCGAGGCGTTCACGTGGTCATTGGGGTGTACGCCCCTGCCGAGCCGCTCGGTCGCGAGCGTGGCGATGACCTCGTTGGTGTTCATGTTGGAGGACGTACCGGAACCCGTCTGGAAGACGTCCACCGGGAAGTGCGCGTCCCAGCGCCCCTCGGCGACCTCGCCGGCCGCCTCCTGGATGGCCTCGGCCACGTCCTTGTCGACCACCCCCAGCTGCGCGTTGACCTTGGCGGCCGCGCCCTTGATCAGCGCCAGCGCCTCGATGTGCGCGCGCTCCAGACGCTGACCCGAGACGGGGAAGTTCTCCACGGCCCGCTGGGTCTGGGCCCGCCACTTCGCGTCCGCGGGCACCCTGACCTCACCCATGGAGTCGTGCTCGATCCGGTACGGGGCTGCTGCCTGTTCGTCGGCCATCGACGATCACCTCCAGTGGGGACAGCATCGCGGACGTGTCCCGTGTTCCCGGGAACACGGGACACGTGTTCCCGGGGGAGTCCGCTCGCGTTTTCCCTGGGAGTCAGTTCCGTGGCCTGGGAGTCATTTCGGTGCGCCGCCGAGCGGGCCGGTGCACGCGGACTCTCCGCCGACCTTGGCGCAGGCCTCCGCACCGCGCGGGCTCGACACGGCCAGCATCGGGCTGCTGTAGCCGTCGGAGGGGTCGCCCGGGTAGGCGGCGGACAGCTCGTCCTCGTCCGATCTGATCGAGATCTCCCGCGCACCGCCCGTCGTGGTGTGGACCTCGGACCAGACCGTCGCGCACGACGGGGAGAAACGCAGCAGCACGACCTGCCTGGCGCGTGTGACGGTGCTCTCCGTACGCGCGTCACGGCCGCAGGTCTCGGCGGTCGGGAACTGCCCCTGGCAGCCCCGGCCGCGGCAGGGGGCGACGGGGCCGGGGGCGACGGGGCCGGGGGCCGCGGGGCGGTCGGGGTCGAGGACCTCGGCGGCGCCCGCGGTGACCACCACCGTGGCCGCCATCGCCGCGAGGGTGACGACGGCCCGGTTCGGCTGCCGGACGCGCCGGCCCCGAACCGACGCGTCCGGGACCAGGGCCTGTGGGACCGCGGCCTGTGGGACCGGGGCCTGTGAGGGCGGGGCCTGCGGAGGCGGGTTCGCCGCTCTGGACTGGGCCCGGGACGCGGCGTCCCACAGGGAGAGGAGGGGACCGGGGTCGGTGTCCGCCAGCCGGCCGAGGGACTCGACCGCCGAACGGGGCGGGAACTGATCACCGTTGAGATAGCGGTGCCAGGTCGACTTGCTGAACGGGGTGGCGGAGGCCAGCGCGGCCAGACTCAGCCCTGTCCGTTGTTTGAGCCTGCGGAGTCGCTCCCGCAGGAGTTGCTCCTCGTCGTCCGAGGAGTCGGGCAGCGGCTGCCTCTTGACCGTCACGTCGCGCTCCATCTCGCTCCCTCGCCCTGCCGGGGTGACCGCCCTGATGTGTTCCCTCGCGCGGTGCCCGGGCACACCCCGATCGCCCGAATGCGAACCGCATATGAAGGGGACTTGACCTGCTGTTTCGTCAAGGGAGTGGGGTCGTCGGCTGATCGACTTGTCGGACCGGTCGGCGGGGTGGACCTCGCCCCGCCGGCCGGCGCCGGATCTCAGGGCCGAGCGCTGCCGGCTCTCAGGAGCCGCGCGTTGCCGGAATGCGGGAGCCGAGCGGCGAGGTGTTTGTCAGCACCAGCGGACGACGCCGCGGTTGCGGACGTAGTAGGCGGAGACGTAGCCCTTGTGGTGGCCGAGCTTGTACCAGCGCCGGTTGCCCAGGATGTTGGAACCCTGCTTCTTGCAGATGATGGTCACCACCCGGCCGGTCCGCAGCGAGCCGATGATCCGATAGCCGGTGCCCGGTCCGGACCGGACATGCAGCCGCAGGTGGTGGGTCGTCACACGGCCCGTGACGTGGCGGGTGACGTGGTGCCGGGCGTGGTGGGCCACGGGGTGCCGGTGGTGGTGGATCGGGGCCTGCGGCTTGGTGTGCGGGGCGCGCTGGGGGCCGGGCAGGCTCGGGACCGAGGACTGCGGGACGGTGAGGTACCAGCTCGACGACGCGGCCGGCGAGGGCGGGGTGCCCCGGCCGGGAACGTGCGTGGCCGGGGCGGCGGAGGCGACGGCTGTCACCGGGAAGACGGCGACAGCCGCGATGGCGGCCACCAGGACGCCGCGCAAGATGCGACTAATCATGGGATTTCCCTCCGAGATGACTTGCAGACCACAGGCTGTGATCCAGTCATCACGGAGGGTTTCCGGCAAAGCTCCCGAAAATGCTGTCCCATCCGTTCCTGGGACGAAGTGGGACGGCATCGGGGCGAACCGGGACGGCACCCAGGCGGTCGACGGGTGCGATGAGGCGTCCCGAAGACCCGGCCTGTCCGGGCGTTCGAGGGCGAGGCTGTTCGGGGCGGCGGGGGCGAAATCCATCCCCGGTCGCCCCGAAGGCGCTACGCCAGCCCGGGCCCCCGGACCGGGATCGATGTGAACGTCGGCTGCGGGGCCGGATTCTGGAAGAAGTCGTTGCCCTTGTCGTCGACAACGATGAACGCCGGGAAGTCCTCGACCTCGATCTTCCAGACGGCCTCCATGCCGAGCTCCTCGTACTCGACGACCTCGACCTTCTTGATGCAGTCCTGGGCGAGCCGCGCGGCGGGGCCGCCGATGGAGCCGAGGTAGAAGCCGCCGTGCGCGTCACAGGCGTTGGTGACCTGAGCGGACCGGTTGCCCTTCGCGAGCATCACCTTGGAGCCGCCCGCCGCCTGGAACTGCTCCACGTAGGAGTCCATGCGGCCGGCGGTCGTCGGGCCGAAGGAACCGGACGCGTAGCCCTCGGGGGTCTTCGCCGGACCGGCGTAGTACACCGGGTGGTCCTTCAGGTACTGCGGCATCTCCTCGCCCGCGTCCAGCCGCTCCTTGATCTTGGCGTGCGCGATGTCGCGTGCCACGACGAGCGGGCCGGAGAGCGAGAGGCGGGTCTTGACGGGGTACTTCGTCAGCTCGGCGAGAATGTCGTCCATCGGCTGGTTGAGATCGATCCTGACGACGTCGTCCGCGGCGGAGTCCAGGTGCTCGTCCGTGGTCTCCGGCAGGAAGCGCGCGGGGTCGGTCTCCAGCTGCTCCAGGAACACGCCCTCGGCGGTGATCTTCGCGACGGCCTGCCGGTCGGCGGAGCAGGACACCGCGATCGCGACGGGGCAGGACGCGCCGTGCCGCGGCAGGCGCACCACGCGCACGTCGTGGCAGAAGTACTTGCCGCCGAACTGCGCGCCGATGCCGATCTTCTGCGTCAGCTCGAAGACCTTCTCCTCCAGGTCCTTGTCCCTGAAGCCGTGGCCGAGCTCCGAGCCCTCGGCCGGGATCTCGTCCAGGTAGTGCGCGGAGGCGTACTTCGCGGTCTTCAGGGCGTACTCGGCGCTCGTACCGCCGACGACGATCGCCAGGTGGTACGGCGGACAGGCGGCCGTGCCCAGCGAACGGATCTTCTCCTCCAGGAACTTCATCATGGAGGCCTCGTTCAGAACGGCCTTCGTCTCCTGGTAGAGGAAGCTCTTGTTCGCCGAACCGCCGCCCTTGGCCATGAACAGGAACTTGTAGGCGCCGCCGTCGGTCGCGTACAGCTCGATCTGCGCCGGGAGGTTGGAGCCGGTGTTCTTCTCCTCCCACATGGTGAGCGGAGCCATCTGCGAGTAGCGCAGGTTCAGCTTGGTGTACGCGTCGTAGATGCCGTGCGAGAGGGCCTCTTCGTCGCCGCCCTCGGTGAGCACGTTCTGCCCGCGCTTGCCCATGACGATCGCGGTGCCGGTGTCCTGGCACATGGGCAGCACTCCGGCGGCCGCGATGTTCGCGTTCTTCAGCAGATCCAGGGCGACGAACTTGTCGTTGCCGGACGCCTCCGGGTCGTCGATGATGCGCCGCAGCTGGGCCAGGTGCGCGGGCCGCAGGTAGTGCTGGATGTCGTGGATGGCCTCCGCGGCGAGCTTGCGCAGCGCCTCCGGCTCGATCTTGAGGAACGTCCGCCCGTCGGCCTCGAAGGTGGAGACACCTTCGGAGGTCACCAGCCGGTACGGGGTGGTGTCCTCTCCCTGGGGGAGCAGATCGGTGTACGCGAACTCAGGCATCTCGCCCATTCCTCACTCGACAGACAGCCGCTTGCCTCCATTGGCAGCGTCCACCAGCGTAGAACCTGACGCGGACGGCGAGTCTGTGAGGTAAGGCTCAGTTCGGGCGATGGACGTACCCGTCTGTCGGCTTTCCACAGGTCGCGAGAAGGGGTAGTCGCGATCTATCGCGTTTGGGTACCCTGCTGTCGTGGACCTTCAGAAGCGCACCGAAACCAGTGCCTCCGTCGCCGAACTCCGGGCTTCCGACGCCGACCGTGACCGGATCGCCGACATCCTGCGCGAGGCCCTCGCCGAGGGGCGCCTCACCGCCGACGAGCACGCCGAGCGGGTCGAGGGAGTGCTGGCCACGAAGACGGTCGGCGAGCTCGACCAGTTCGTCCGCGACCTGCCCGCCGAGCGCGCGGGCCGCGCGGCCCCCGCGTACGCGAGCGTGCCCAACCGCCCCGCGGTGGGCCCGATCCCGGCGGAGGCCGACGAGAACGTGGTGGCGGTGTTCAGCACCGCGGCGCGCAAGGGCCGCTGGCGCGCCGGGCGCCGCATCCACGCGTACGCCGTCTTCGGCACCGTGGAGATCGACCTCAGCGAGGCGATCTTCGAGTACCAGCAGGTCGCGATCAAGGCGATAGCGGTCTTCGGCAGCGTCGACATCCGTGTCCCGGAGAACGTGTCGGTGCGCAGCAGCGGCGGCGGAGTCCTCGGCAACTTCGAGGCGCACACCATGGATTCGGGCGACCCCGACGCCCCCGTGGTCTACGTCGAGGGCCTGGCGGTCCTGGGGAGCGTCGAGGCACGGCCCAAGCGCGGCAAGGTGGTCGCCGACATCCTCGACCGCGCGATGGACCGGGTGGACCGGAGTTTGCGCAAACACCTGGACCGTTGACGCTTGTGAAGTCGACGGCGCCCGGGGCGCAGAGGTCCGGCCGCCCGCGCCCAGTTTCGAACCACCGGCTCCGCTCTTCGGAACTCAGTGCATAGGCGCGCGCACAGCGGGTAGGGCTTGCTGCATCGTCTCTTGGAGGGCGCTGCGGGAATTCCTGCGGTGCCCGGCACGTTCGCGAAGCCGTCGTCAGGAGTAGACCGTGCTGCAACCGCCGCATCAGTCCCTGCAGGTAGCTGCCGTTCCGGCCCAGCGGGCGCCAGTGCGGGACAGGGATCAGGAAGCCCCATGGCACACGGAGGCGGTGTGCCGACGCGACGAGGCCGGCCTGTTCTTCGCGCCCTCCAAGGAGCCCACCGCGGCCCGGCTGTCCCGCGAGGAGGCGGCCAAGCGCGTCTGCGCGCGCTGTCCCGTGATGGTCGAGTGCCGCGAACACGCGCTGCTGCAACCCGAGCCGTACGGAGTCTGGGGCGGCCTCACCGCCGCCGAGCGCCGCGTGGTGCTGGCCCGACGCCGCCGCCGAGACGTCGAACTCAAGAAGGCCGCCCGAGGCACGATAGCCGCAGCCGGCTGACCCACACGCACACCGAAGGGGCCACCCCTCCGCACGGGGGTGGCCCCTTCGGCGTACACACTTCTTCACGCGCCCCGTAAGGCACGCGCCCCGTAAGGCATGCGCCCCGTAAGGCACGCGCCCCGTAAGGCACGCGGGGCTGTGACATATGCGGCTCCGCCGCGGGGCGCGACCGGCCACAACGCGCCCGCAGTGACCCACTACTCGTAGCTCCCCGGCACTCCCGGCGGAGCGACCCCGCGGAGCTACTTGGCCCGGTCGAAGTCGATCGCGCTGTACGCACGCAACTTGCTGAGCCGGTGCTCGGACCGAATCTGCCGCACCGTACCCGACTTGGACCGCATCACGATCGACTCGGTCGTCGCGGTCTCCGCCCGGTACCGCACCCCGCGCAGCAGCTCGCCGTCCGTGATGCCGGTGGCGACGAAGAACACGTTCTCGCCGGAGACCAGGTCGTCGGTGAGCAGAACGCGGTCGAGGTCGTGCCCCGCGTCGACCGCGCGCTGCCGCTCCCCGTCGTCCTTGGGCCACAGCTTGCCCTGGATGGTGCCGCCCAGACACTTCACGGCACAGGCGGAGATGATGCCCTCGGGCGTACCGCCGATGCCGAGGAGCAGGTCGATGCCTGTTCCCTCGCGCAGGGCGAGGATCGAGCCCGCGACGTCGCCGTCGGAGATCAGTTTGATGCGGGCGCCGGTCTCGCGGATCTCCTTGATGATCCCGTCGTGGCGCGGCCGGTCGAGGATGACGACGGTGACGTCCTCGGGCGAGGACTTCTTCGCCTTGGCGACCCGGCGGATGTTGACGGAGACGGGCGCGTTGATGTCGACGAAGTCGGCGGCCTCCGGCCCGGTGACCAGTTTGTCCATGTAGAAGACCGCGGACGGGTCGAACATGGTGCCGCGGTCGGCCGCGGCCAGCACGGCGATCGCGTTGCTCATGCCCTTGGCGGTCAGCGTGGTGCCGTCGATCGGGTCGACGGCGATGTCGCACTCGGGACCGGTCCCGTCTCCCACGCGCTCCCCGTTGAAGAGCATCGGGGCCTCGTCCTTCTCACCTTCACCGATGACGACGACGCCGTTCATCGAGACGGTGGAGACGAGGGTGCGCATGGCCCGTACGGCGGCGCCGTCGGCGCCGTTCTTGTCGCCGCGGCCGACCCAGCGGCCCGCGGCCATCGCGGCGGCCTCGGTGACCCGGACCAGTTCCAGGGCGAGATTTCGGTCGGGGGCCTCGGAGGGGACCTCGAGTTCGGACGGCAGATGATGCTCGGTCATCGGAGCGCACCTTTCTGATACGGCGACGGCCGGATGAGGGTTGGTCCCGACTCTATCGCCAGGCCGACAAAATGAGCAGGGGGCCCCACGGATGAGCAGGCCGGGGCACCTGCGACGATAGGGGCGTGGCAGGTACGAAAGGCAAGCAGACGGTCCGGGACATGCTTCTCTCCCTGGCCTTGATCGGGCTCATGGCGGGCGTGATCTACATCTTCATCCCGCACGACGACTCCGCGCCTCCTCTCAAGCGCGTCGACTACCGCGTCGAGCTGCTCACGGCGCGCCGTGCGGCGTCGTATCCGGTGGCGGCGCCCGTGGGTCTGCCGACGGCGTGGAAGGCGACCTCGGTGCGGTATGACGGCACCCAGTTCGATGCCTGGCACCTGGGCTTCCACGACCCCGACGGTCAGTACGTGGCGATCGAGCAGTCCACTCAGCGCCCGGCCGCCTTCATCGACTCGGCCAGCCAGGGCGCCACGGAGACGAAGACCACCCAGCGGATCGGTGACCAGACCTGGCTGCGGTACAAGGGCGACAAGTACGACGCCCTCGTACGCAAGGACAAGGGTTCGACCACGGTGGTGACCGGGACGGCGTCGTTCGGGCAGCTGACGAAGATGGCGGAGGCGCTGAAGACGTCGTAGTACCTCCGCGTACTGCCGCGATGTCCGCGCACGCATGAGCACGCATGAGAGATGTCCGCGCACGCATGAGAAGGGGCCCCCGGCGCCATTGCCGGGGGCCCCTCTCGTACGTAGGCGCTGTCGCGTCCGCGGGGGATCAGACGGTCGTGACGACCTCGTCGAAGTCCAGGCGCGGGGAGCGCGGGAACCAGGCGTCATCGCCCGGCTTGCCGATGTTGATGACCATCAGCGGGGTGTGGTCGTCGTCCAGGAACTCCTCCTGGACACCCGCGAAGTCGACACCGGTCATCGGGCCGGCGGCGAGGCCGGCGGCGCGGACGCCGATGATGAAGTACGCGGCCTGCAGGGCGGCGTTCAGCGAGGCGGCACCCTCACGGGCCGGGCGCTCGGCGAAGAAGAGGTCCTTGGCCTGCGGGAAGTGCGGGAAGAGGGCGGGGAGCTCCTCGTGGAACTCGTTGTCCGCGGAGAGGATCGCAACCAGCGGGGCGGTGGCGGTCTTCGGCTGGTTGCCCTCGGCCATGTGCTTCACCAGGCGCTCGCGGGCCTCGGCGGAGCGGACCAGGGTGATGCGCAGCGGCGACTGGTTGAAGGCCGTCGGGCCGTACTTGACCAGGTCGTAGATCGCCTGTACCTGCTCGTCGGTCACCGGCTCGTCGGTGAACGTGTTCGCGGTGCGGGCCTCGCGGAACAGGAGGTCCTGGGCGGTGGGGTCAAGGGCGAGAGACATGAAGAAACCTTCTCGGGATGCGCGAGTGGATCCGGGGCGATCGGTTGGCAGTCCCGACACTACGACACAGAGGTTTAAAGTTCAATCAAAAGGGGGGTGGGGTGACCCGCTTCACAGGGTTGGGGGCTGGTGAGATCGTCGCGACTGTGAGTAAGGGGGCGTGAGCCGGGAATCGGCGGGGCCGATGGGCTCACCGGAGGGGCGGCCGGAGCCGGCCGGACCTGGGTGTCACCAGGTCCGGAGAGGAGCGATCGCCAGTCGCGGTCGCGGTTGCGGTCGTAGGCGCGGTCGTAGTCGCCGTCGCCGTCGCCGTCGCAGACGTCGTGATCGTTACTCGGAGTCGTCGTCCCCGTCCCCCGACTCCTCCTCGGTCAGCGCCGCGTCCAGTCGGGCCCGCGCGCCCTCCAGCCAGCGGCGGCACACCTTCGCCAGCTCCTCGCCCCGCTCCCACAGCGCCAGGGACTCCTCGAGGGTCGTACCGCCCGCCTCCAAGCGGCGTACGACCTCGATCAGCTCGTCCCGCGCCTGCTCGTACCCGAGCGCCTCGTCCACCTTGCTGGTCATGCGCCCACCCTATGCATCGACTCGTACCGTGAATTCACCCTCGGCGACCCGCGCCCGCAGCGCCTCGCCCGCGGCCACCTCGTCCGGGTCCCGGACCACATGCCCGTCGGCCTTCTGCAGCACCGCGTACCCCCGCTGGAGGGTCGCGGCGGGGGAGAGGGCCACCACGCGCGCGCGGGTGTGCGTCAGCTCCGAGTCCGCGCGGTCGAGGAGGTGGCCGAGCGTGCGCCGCCCGCGGTCCAGCAGCGCGGCGACCTGGTCGGCGCGCTCGTCGACCATCCGGTGCGGATCCTCTATCGAGGGCCGGGCCAGCGCGTGTGCGAGCCCGCGCTCCTCCCGCTCGACGAAGGCCTGGACGCTCCGCCGCGCCCGGTCCCGCAGGAACCGCACCCGCTCGTACTCCTCCCCGACGTCCGGCACGACCCTCTTGGCCGCGTCCGTCGGCGTCGACGCCCGCAGGTCGGCCACGAAGTCCAGCAACGGGTTGTCGGGCTCGTGCCCGATGGCCGACACGACCGGCGTACGGCAGGCCGCGACCGCCCGTACGAGCTGCTCGTCCGAGAAGGGCAACAGGTCCTCCACGCTGCCGCCGCCCCGCGCCACGATGATCACGTCCACGTCGTCGAGCGCGTCCAGCTCCTTCACGGCCTGCACGACCTGCGGCACCGCGTGCACGCCCTGCACGGGAACGTTGCGCACCTCGAAGCGGACGGCCGGCCAGCGGTGCCGCGCGTTCTCCAGCACGTCCCGCTCGGCCGCGGACGCCCGCCCGCATACCAGCCCGATGAGCTGCGGCAGGAAGGGCAGCGCCTTCTTGCGCTCGGCCGCGAACAGCCCCTCGCTCGCCAGGGACTTCTTCAACTGCTCGAGCCGCGCGAGGAGTTCACCCACCCCCACCGGCTTGATCTCCGTGGCCCGCAGCGACAGCTGCCCCCGCGGCGCATACCACTCCGGCTTCGCCAGGACGACGACGCGGGCCCCCTCGCTGACCACGTCCGCGACCGCCTCGAACACCTGCCGAAAGCAGGTGACGCTCACGGAGATGTCGTACGACGGGTCGCGCAGCGTCAGGAAGACGACGCCCGCGCCGGGACGCCGCGACAACTGGGTGATCTGCCCCTCGACCCACACCGCGCCGAGCCGGTCGATCCATCCTCCGATGAGCCGCGACACCTCGCCGACGGGCAGCGGGGCGTCCGCGGACGTGTTGAGAGCCATGCGCCCGAGCGTAACGGCCCCCACTGACACCCGTCCCCCGCCGCGGAGCGCCGGAGAAGTCCCGCTGTCCGTGGACGCGTCCCCGACCATGAAGGCGATCGGAGGCGATCCACGAAGGCGGTCGGAGGCGATCTCTGACGCGTCGGGCGCGGCCTTACGATGGGTGCCATGACTGCTTCGCCTGGCCGCCGTGTCCTGCTCGCCGCCCCCCGTGGCTACTGCGCGGGCGTGGACCGCGCCGTGATCGCCGTCGAGAAGGCCCTGGAGCAGTACGGGGCCCCGATCTATGTCCGCCACGAGATCGTCCACAACAAGTACGTCGTGCAGACCCTGGAGAAGAAGGGCGCGATCTTCGTCGAGCGGACGGCGGAGGTCCCCGAGGGGGCCATCGTCATGTTCTCGGCGCACGGCGTCGCCCCGGTCGTCCACGACGAGGCCGCGGCCGGCAAGCTCGCCACCATCGACGCGACCTGCCCGCTGGTCACCAAGGTCCACAAGGAAGCGGTCCGGTTCGCGAACGAGGACTTCGACATCCTCCTGATCGGGCACGAGGGCCACGAGGAGGTCATCGGCACCTCCGGCGAGGCGCCCGACCACATCACCCTCGTGGACGGCCCCGGGGACGTCGCCAA
The DNA here is from genome assembly GCF_045040035.1 of Streptomyces sp. NBC_01384. Taxonomy (NCBI): domain Bacteria; kingdom Bacillati; phylum Actinomycetota; class Actinomycetes; order Kitasatosporales; family Streptomycetaceae; genus Streptomyces; species Streptomyces sp. NBC_01384. The sequence continues at coordinate 3,495,361 of NZ_CP109559.1, read as the reverse complement.
GGTCGAGGTCCGCGACCCGTCCAAGGTCGTCTGGCTCTCCCAGACCACGCTGTCGGTCGACGAGACCATGGAGACGGTCGACGCGCTGAAGGAGAAGTTCCCGCAGCTCATCTCCCCGCCCAGCGACGACATCTGCTACGCCACGCAGAACCGCCAGCTCGCGGTGAAACAGATGGGTGAGGAAGCGGACCTGGTCATCGTGGTCGGCTCGCGCAACTCCTCCAACTCCGTGCGCCTCGTCGAGGTCGCCAAGCTCGCGGGCGCCCGGGAGGCGTACCTCGTGGACTTCGCCGACGAGATCGAGGAGGGCTGGCTGGACGGTGTGACGACCGTCGGTGTCACCTCGGGCGCCTCCGTCCCGGAGATCCTGGTCGAGCAGGTCCTGGAGTGGCTCTCCGCCCGTGGCTTCGAGGACGTCGAGATCGTCAAGGCGGCCGAGGAGTCCATCACCTTCTCGCTGCCGAAGGAGCTGCGCCGCGATCTGCGCGCGGAGGCCGCGGCACTGGTGGCGCAGCGGACGGCGGGTGCGTCCGCACCCTCCGAGAAGTGACTGTCAGTCGTACGACGTAACGTAGGGCCATGCAGATCTTCGGTGTGGACATCGGCGGATCCGGGATCAAGGGCGCCCCTGTGGACCTGGACCGCGGCGAGTTGGCGCAGGAGCGCTACAAAGTGCTCACTCCGCATCCGGCGACCCCGGACGCGGTGGCCGACGGAGTGAAGGACGTCGTCGGGCACTTCGGCTGGACGGGGCCCGTCGGCATCACCTTTCCCGGGGTGGTCACCGGCGGCGCCACCATTCGTACGGCCGCCAATGTCGACAAGGCGTGGATCGACACCGACGCGCGTGCCCTGCTGGGCGAGCGGCTGGGCGGCCTCCCGGTGACGGTGCTGAACGACGCGGACGCGGCGGGCGTCGCCGAGATGGAGTTCGGCGCCGGGCGCGACCGTCGGGGCACGGTCCTCCTGCTCACCTTCGGCACCGGCATCGGCAGCGCGCTCTTCATCGACGGCGAACTGGTTCCGAACACGGAGCTGGGCCACCTCGAGCTGCACGGTCACGACGCGGAGACGCGTGCCTCCACCAAGGCCAAGGAGGACCAGGAGCTGACCTGGGAGCACTGGGCCAACCGGGTCCAGAAGTACCTCGCCCATGTGGAGATGCTCTTCTCGCCCGAGCTCTTCATCATCGGCGGCGGTGTCAGCCGCAAGGCCGACAAGTTCCTGCCGCTGATCGAGGGCATCAAGGCGGAGATCGTCCCGGCGCAGCTGCAGAACAACGCGGGGATCGTGGGCGCGGCGATGCGGGCGGCGAAGGCGGGTTAGCCCCTCCGGGGAGCGCGGGGCAAGGGCCGGGCCGGGAGAGGGCAAGGGCCGGGCCGGGAGGGCGTACGCCGGTGCGGTCACGTCCGTCAGACCGGACGGCGGCGCGGCCGGGTCTTCGGGCGGGGAGCCTGCGCCCTGCGCCGGGCGGCCTTGCGGCACATCAGCCGTGCCTTGCGTACGGTCGAGATGACCCCCGCGACCAGCGTCCCCCCGTACAGCCAGCCCGCCTGTGTGGCGAGCGCGGTGACGAGCCCCATCAGCCGGCTCCCGATCCCGCCGCCCTCGTCGGCGACGGGCAGCAGCCCGAACGCGAAGGCGATCGGCACGACGACGGGCGCGGTGACGAGGTCTCCCCGCCGTACCCACAGCGCGGTGAGCGCGCAGACGGGCAGGAACAGCACCCCGTACACCACCAGTGACGCCCCGAACAGCAGGTCGTCGAGGCAGGCGAGCGCGAACATCGTCGCTCCGCAGAACAGCCCGCTGCCGAGCCCGGTGAGCCGGGGGTTCGGCAGCCGCCGTCCGGCCCGCGCGGGCCCCGGCGCGGGCCGCCGCGCGGGTGGCGCCCCTTTCCGTACACCGCAGGCCCCTCCCCGCCCGACTTGGGCGGGGAGGGGTGCGCCGCGTCGCGGTCTGTACTGAGGGGGACGCGTCCTGTGTTGCTCCACTGGACCAACTTAGGTCGGTTAATGTGCGGATTAGGCCCTCAGACACGCCGATGAGCAGACCTTGGCCATGCGTTCGACAGGTCGCCGGTAAGGGGCGCCGCACCCCGTAGACTGGTGGATCGGCCCGCGCTCCACGCGGACCTGTCGCCCACCCTCACGTACGGGAAGTCGCAACGTGTCGCTCACGATCGGAATCGTCGGTCTGCCCAATGTCGGCAAGTCGACCCTGTTCAACGCCCTGACCAAGAACGACGTGCTCGCGGCCAACTACCCGTTCGCCACGATCGAGCCCAACGTCGGCGTGGTCGGCGTCCCCGACGCCCGGCTGACCAAGCTGGCCGAGATCTTCGGCTCGCAGCGCCTCCTCCCGGCGACGGTCGACTTCGTGGACATCGCGGGCATCGTGAAGGGCGCCTCGGAGGGCGAGGGCCTGGGCAACAAGTTCCTCGCGAACATCCGTGAGTCGGACGCGATCTGCCAGGTCATCCGTGCGTTCAAGGACGAGAACGTCGTGCACGTCGACGGCAAGGTCTCGCCCAAGGACGACATCGAGACGATCAACACCGAGCTGATCCTCGCGGACCTCCAGACCATCGAGAAGGTCCTGCCGCGCCTCCAGAAGGAGTCGCGCATCAAGAAGGACACCGCTCCCAAGGTCGCGGCGGTCGAGGCGGCGAAGGAGATCCTGGAGAGGGGCGACACGCTCTTCTCGGTCGGCATCGTCCAGGGCTCCGGCAAGGAGGAGCTCCTGCACGACCTCCACCTCCTGACCACCAAGCCGTTCCTCTACGTCTTCAACGTGGACGAGGACGAGCTGGTCGACGACGACTTCAAGGCCGAGCAGCGCGCCCTGGTCGCCCCCGCCGAGGCGATCTTCCTCAACGCCAAGCTGGAGGCGGACCTCGCCGAGCTCGACGAGGAGGACGCGATGGAGCTCCTGGAGTCGGTCGGCGCCGAGGAGCCGGGCCTCGCCACCCTCGCCCGCGTCGGCTTCAACACCCTCGGCCTGCAGACCTACCTGACGGCCGGCCCCAAGGAATCCCGCGCCTGGACCATCAAGAAGGGCGCCACCGCCCCCGAGGCCGCCGGAGTCATCCACACCGACTTCCAGAAGGGCTTCATCAAGGCGGAGGTCATCTCCTTCGAGGACCTCGTCGAGACCGGCTCGGTCGCCGAGGCCCGCGCCAAGGGCAAGGCCCGCATGGAGGGCAAGGACTACGTCATGCAGGATGGCGACGTGGTGGAGTTCCGCTTCAACGTTTAGTGGCGGCGATAGCGTGGACGCGGTGATTTAGCAAACGTGCAGGTCAGGTGGGGTCGGCCCGAGTTGGGGTCGGCCCCGTTGGCGTGCCGGTGGCTGGATCCGTGCTGGATTTTCTGACGTTTCGTCATCTGTCGTCAGTCGTCGTTCTTCGCCCACCGCAACTACGACAGCTTCGCCCTTGACCGTGGCCTTGATCGCCGACAGCACGCACGCCAGACCCGGATCGCTCTGCTTGCCGCGTCGTTCGGGCGGAGCGCGGTTTCAGCCACGGCGGCGCACAACCGCCGCACGGCCGACCGGACTTCGGGCGGGGCGAGGGCGTTCACTTCGTCCGCCGTGCGGCACGGCCGTGCGCCGGTCGTCGTCGACCGATGGCTTGATGTCGTCGTCGCGCCTGCGAGAACCCGGCGTACGCGGGGCTCGCTTCGGGATCCGACTGCCCGCACACCGGTGAACGGCGGGCTCGCGCGAGCCTCCGGCGTGTCATCTCACGGAGAAACCCGTCGTGCTCGCGACGTTTCTGCAGATGCCGTCCGAGTTTGTGTGTGAAGTACCGCAGCCATCGAGAGGAAGGGCAATTCGAATTGCAAGGATGATTATCTTTATTAAGGTTTGACCGGGGGTGATGGCGAATTCCTGCCATATTGGTTCCGCGCTGATGACAGGTAACCGGGCGCCCGCCTAGCGTATTCGTCGTGACATCTGAAACGTCTCAGGGGATGGGGCGGCGCGGATTCCTCGGCGCCGCCGCAGCCCTCGCCGCCGGGACCGCCGCCGCCACTTCCTCACTCAACGCCCTCTCCGTGGCCAGGGCCGCCGACCGGGCCACGGATACCAGTCGCGACCTCGCCCGTAAACTCCTTCTGGTAGGGGACCGCGGAGAGGATCTGAAACTTCGCTATCTGCGGATCCTCATCGACCACGGCCTGCCCAAAACGACCCATCCGAAGAAAATCCTCATCGTCGGGGCCGGAATTTCCGGACTGGTCGCCGCCGCCCTGCTCAAGGGAGCCGGTCACCACGTCGTCATCGTCGAAGCCAACGGAAACCGCACGGGCGGTCGCATCAAGACCTTCCGGGGTGTTTTCTCCGACAAGGCATTGCACGCCGAGGCGGGGGCCATGCGGCTCCCGGATTTCCATCCGATGGTGCTGGCGCTCGCCGACAAGTTCGGCGTCAAACGGCACCTTTTCTACAACGCGGACGTCGCCCCCGGCGCCCGCGGCGTCGGGACCGTTCCGCCGGTGGTCTACAAGTCGTTCACCGGGGAGACCTGGAGCAACGGCCGGCCGACGGATTTCCGTGCGCCGGCGGCCACCATGCGCAGCCTCATCCAGGTCAACGGATTGCGCGTGTCGCGCGGCGACTACGCCCACGCGCCGGGCGCGGTCAACCGCTCGTTCGGGACCTCGGTGGCCACCACCATGTCCGCGGCCGTCGACGAGGCGCTGAAGCCGGTGACGGTCGCGCAGACCGGCGGCATCGACACCCAGATCGCCGGATGGGCCAAGGTCATCGACGACTTCGACAACTACTCCACGCACCGCTTCCTCGTCGAGCACGCCGGCTGGGAGCTGGCCAAGGTCGAGGCCGCCGGGACGCTGGAGAACATGACCTCGCGGCTGCACTATTCGCTCATCCCGACGCTGATGGACCGCGCCATCATCAACCCGACCTCCCGTTACTGGGAACTGGAGGGGGGAACGGCGTCCCTGACCGACAAGCTCACCGAGTCGCTGAGCGGCGTCATCCGCTTCAACCGGCGGATGACCAAACTCACCCAGACGCCCGGGGGCGTGCGGATCGAGACGACCGCGGAAACCGGCAGCGAGGAGTCCTGTGACGGCGCGCCCAACGCCCCGGTCCAGACATTCGAAGCCGATTACGCGATCGTCACCGCGCCCTTTTCCGCACTGCGGTTCTGCCACTTCCAGCCGGCCCTGTCCTACCCGAAGCGGCGCGCCATCACCGAACTGCACTACGACTCGGCGACGAAGGTGCTGCTGGAGTTCAAGACCCGCTTTTGGGAGAAGGGCGCCCAGGGCTTCACCGGCGGTGGCTGCGTCTCCGACAGCCCCAACCGCTTCACCTACTTCCCGTCCCTGGTCGAGGGGTCGCGGGGCGGGGTGGTTCTCGCCTCCTACACCTGGTCGGACGACGCCATGCGCTGGGACTCGCTCACCGAGGGCGAACGGTACGCGTTCGCGCTGGACAACCTGGAGCGGATGTTCGGCCCGCAGGTGCGGCGCGAGTTCACCGGCGTGGGGGCCACCCAGTCCTGGACACGGGCCCGTTACGCCCTGGGAGAGGCGGTCATCTTCACCCCGGGACAGCTCCACGAGCACCACGCCGCCACCCGGACCGTGGAAGGACGCGTCCACTTCGCGGGCGAGCACACCAGTCTCAAACCCGCCTGGATCGAGGGCGCGCTGGAAAGCGCGGTCCGCACCAGCCTGGAAGTGAACGACCGTTGAGGTGCCCTCCCCATCGCCCGCCGCCGTTGGTCGCGCCGACGGCGGTCGCGAGCCCTCTGGCTATGGCGAGCCCCCTGGCGGCGCCGAGTCCCGCACCCCGCGTGGTGCGGGCGCCTGACGGCGGCCAGGGACGGCGGTTCGCCGCCGCGGTGCTGCTGGGTGTGGTGGTCAGCGTGGCCGGTGCTCTTCCGGCTCACGCGACCGGCACGCCCGGTGCTCTTCCGGCTCAGGAGTCCGGCACGCCAGGTCCGGGCAGCCCCGTAGGCGTCCTGCCCGGACCTCAGGCGGCATACGGCGGATCCGGCGGCGTACTCCACAGCTCGGGTCCTGGGGTCCATGTGTCGCTCGGATGCTCGCGCGCCCCCTCGGGCGGCTCCGGGTGCGCGGTCGTCGTGAGGATCTGCGACGGCGACGGGCGCATGGTGTTGTCCATCGTGGTCGTTGAGGGCGACGGGGGTGTCCCCGGCCATGGCGGACCGGCGGGAAGCGGATTGTCCGTCGCGGTCGGCGGTCGGTGCGCCCGACGGGGCGGCCCTCCACCCCGGCCCCCGCAGCCTCCCGTGCCGCCCGCGCCGAGACCGGTCCCGCCCCCGACCAGCCCTTCACCCCCGCCTCAGCCGCCGCGGCATCCCGTACCCGTGCGGCCCGTCCCGCCTCGTCAGCCGGTGCGGCACGTCCGCCCGGTGCGGCCCGGCCCCGCCGTCTCCCCGCCCGCCGTCAACGCACCGGTGAACGTCGTCCCCCCTTCGCCACGGCCGGGTGAGCCGCCGCGGCGGGTGATCCTCCCGCAAGCCGTCCAGCAGTCCCCCTATCCGCGTCCCGACGACTCGGGGCCGTGGTGGCTGCTGACGATGACGGCCGTTCTCCTTCCCGCCGTCATCGCCGCCGTGGTCTCTTCCGGCTTCGTCGGCCGCCGCCGCTGACCGCTGCGGCCGCAACCGCACACTCGGAGTATGTCATGTCCATGTACGTTCTCAGCTTTCTCGCCACGCTCGGCGGCGTCCTGTTCGCCTTCGTCACCGCCAAGCTCCTCGGGCGCGGCCAGCGCGCGGCGAGCGGTGAGTTCAGCGGCCAGGCGCTCTCTCTCATCGGCGGTGTGCTGCTCAGCTCGTTCGTGCTGCTCACGGGCTTTCAGGTGGCCGGCAGCTGGTCGACGCTGAGCACCGCGCGGGCCCGTACTTACGACGAGGCCCGCGCGCTGACCGACACCTACTGGGCGGTGGGAAGCCTGTCCGACCCCGGCCGGAACACGGTGCGTACCCTGCTCAAGCGCTATACCGGCGACGTGAAGAGCGTCGAGTTCCCCGCGCTCGCCCAGGGCCACACCAGCATGGAGGCGTGGCACGCGCTGGACAGCGTACGAGCGGCGCTCAACGCGGCACCCGCGCCGCGACCGGAGCAGCAGGCGGCGAAGTCCGCGGCCCAGTCCAACCTGGCGACGGTCTACCAGACCCGTGCCGACCGCGCCGCGGAGGTACGGGCCGGCATCCCGCGGATCGTCTGGGTCGCCCTGCTCGTGGCCGGTGGCTTTCTGATCGCCTTCCCCGCGGTGCTCGGGCTCGCCTCCCATCCGCGCAACCTGGTGGGTCTGTGCTTCGTCGGCGCCGCGGTGGCGTTCGCCATCTGCCTCACCGCCCAGCTCGACCACGCCTTCCAGCCGCCGTTCGCCGTCCGGCCGACGGCGTTCTCCTTCGCCGAGACGCGCTTCCGGCAGATGGACGGCTGACCGGACGAAGGGCCCGCGAACGCCCGGTCACGCTCTCACGCCCAGCGCATGCCGACTCATGTCCAGCGCAGTCGCAGCAGCACGACCGATCATCATGCCGGGCACACCGCCAACCGCGCGAGAGCGCGGACTGCAGCGACCACGGCCAGCACCCCCGAAACCCGCTTGCACCTGCATGTATGAGGTATTCGGCAAGGGCAGCGTTCGTTGACCCCGTATCAGTTGGGTGAGAACACCCGGATCAGGCACTCGTTGATGTCGTCGATCGCGAACGGCGCGGTGGGGTACGTTCCGTCTTCGTTCTCGGGCAGGGAATCCTCGATCGGGCTGTCGCCGTGCCCTGCCGTGCACACCGGGTGTGCGGTGTTGGGTCCGCCGGCGAGGGTCTTCTGGTAGGTGATCTCGTGGCGCCAGCAGTCGCCGAGGTCGTAGGTGTAGCCCATGATGCTGCCCTTTCGGGGGAACGCGTCGGCGACGAGGACGGCGTCCTCGTCGTCGGCGTCCAGGTCGCACCAGTGGGGGGCGTAGGCGCGGCGGTCGGATCCTTGGAAGAGGTGCAGGTGGTCGCCGTCCCAGTCCAGGACGGTCCGGATGACCTCGTGCAGGTCGCCGAGGGTGAGGGTGGGACGTACCAGGACCCGGCGCCATACACCCCAGCCGGTCAGGGAGATCTTGAGTTGGTACACGCTGGGCTGTGACTGTTCGGCGCCGCTGCGCGCCAGATGGTCGGCGAGGGCCGCGGCATCGGGGTGGCCGCTGCCGTGCAGGGCGGTCAGGCGCTCGGGTCCGGTGGCGCCCGGCAGGTCGTGGAACCGTTCGAGCAAGCGTGCCGGGTCGTCGCCGAGCCAGGCCGCGGCGCACTCGTCGACCGCCAGCCAGAGCAGGTCCTGTGGGCTGAGTGCCTGCTGCGTGGGGTCGTCGTCCCACAGTATCCGGCGGGCCGGGGGGCCGAGGACCGGGTGGGCGGCGGCTTGGCGCCACGGCTCGTCGGAATCCACGGGGAGTTGGGCGGCGAGTTCGAGGGCGAGTCTGCGCCGCGGGGTGTCCGCCCGGCCGGCTTCGGCGAGCAGGCCTTGCAGCGCGGTGTCGGGGGCCTGGACCTCGATCCATGGCCAGATCGCCGGGTAGGGGTCGCGGGGCGGGCGGCGCTGAAGCTCTCCCAGCAGGTCGGTGGTGCTCATCCGCGGTGAGATCTGTGCCGGGCGCAGCTGCTCCAGTGCCCAGCTTCCGAGCGAGGTGAGGCCGCGGTTGCCATCGGCCGCCCCCGCGTCGACGAGGAAGGTGCGGAGCTGCTCGAACCCGTGCTCTTCCTGAGTCCAGAGAAAGGAGCAGCGCCAGGACAACGGCCACTGGCGGCCGCGTGTCATCTCGAGGATGCGGGCGCTGACGCAACCCGCGTCCCCAGGGTCGTCGGCGGTGGACAATGCCGCCAGCAGGAGGGCGATGCAGGTGGCGTGCTCGTCGTCGTCGCGCGGCCGTTCTGTGCCCGTGCCGAAGGGGATGGCTGCCGACAGGGCGTCGAGCCAGCGTCGCACCACGGTCTCCGGCGGCAGCTTCGGCCAGTCCGACTCCGCTGCGGCGCCGTGGCCCCGCCCGCCGTCGATGATCACGAAACCGCCCGCGCGGGCGAAGCGCCACACCACGCCGAGCTCGGGAATGTCGGCGGCACGGCGTGTCCGGCGTGGCGCAGGGATGCCCAGTGTGGCGGCGGCCTCGGGGGCGTCTGAGGGTTTCGGCATGCCCGTGGGGGTCAGTGCCCGTCCCGGACCGAGCCAGGCGGCGAGGGTTCGGGCGCGCGCGGCCAGCCGGCAAGAGCCGGCGGCGAGGGCGAGCGCGGGGGACGGGGACGTTGACGCGGTCACCGCAGCAGCCTAACGGGCCAGCACCACCCGTCGGCGGTGCGGGCGTTACCCGTCCGGAGTGACGGCGGCCCGTTCCCGCTCACGCTGTGCGCCGGGTCGCTGTCAGCCACGCCAGGTCGGCCGTGGCCTCGTCGCGCGCGTGCGCGGCGCTGGTGAACAGCTTGTCGGTCTTGGTCAGCACCAGGGTGTAGGGCCGCCCCTGCCGCCGGGTCTGGTGGCGCACCGGCAGCTCCGCCGCGTCGATCCGGGAGTGCACGTGCCGCCGTCCGTCTTTCGCCAGCGGCCACTCCAAAGTCCGCTGCGTCCGTGAGCCGAGAAACGTTCCCAGCCGGTCGCAGAGGTCGCACCCGCACCCGGTCCATTCGATCGACCAGTCGTCTTCGTCGCGCGGCGGCGTCGCGGCGATCCTGCCGAGCCGCTCCGCGCAGTCCCGGGCGACCTGGTCGAGCCCCGCCGCCCCGCGCGCGTCCGCCAGGCGCAGCGCCGGCATCAGACACTCCAGTACGGTGTCCGCGCACTCGCGCAGCGTTCCCGTGATCTCGTCGTGCAGGGTGTCGTCGGCCGCTTCCAGTAGCCGCGCCAAGGGCGAGCTCAGGAGATCCAGCTGTCGCCGGCGGACATCGCTGTGCGCGGTGGTGGTCCAGAGCCGGAGTCGGCTGTCCAGCCAGCCCCAGGCCCCGGCGGCCAGGAGCTGTGCCACGTGCGGGCTCCCGGTGGCACGCAGCGCCCCGCACAGCCCCGGCAGCATGGTGTCGGCCCACTCGGACAGGTCGGATCCGTACGGGTCGCGCTTCGACCCGAACCACCCGTCGACGACGCTCCGGGTCCACTGCTCGCCGTACCGCTCAGCCGCTGCCGCCAGCCCGGCCGCGTGCTCCTGCGCCAGCAGCTCCACACGGAACGGTTCAAGCAGCATCGCCGCAGGCCCGGCGGCATCCAGGCCCACCGCCACATCCAGGGCTGCCGGAAGCAGTCCTGCCTTCGTTCCCAGCTGGGACCAGAACGGCGCGAGCGACTGTGCCGCGCGGCGTGCGCCCGCCAGATCCCCGGCGTCGATGCGGTCACGGAGCTCACGCAGGGCCCACCAGGACCCGGCCTCGGCACGCGCCGCGAACGCCCTCTCGCGCGGCCACACGACGACCGCGGCCCGCCGGTACCACCGGTCCAGCGTGTTGCCGTAGTTGCCCATGTAGCCCTCGTACTCGGACTGGTAGGGAGTCAGGCCCGCGTTCGGGGTGGCTGCACACACCTCGTCCTCGCTGACGCGCAGCGAGATCGGTTCACCGCCGGCGCCGTCCGGTCCGGTCCACCAGTCGAGGGTGATCTCGTCGTCGATCAGCTCGTTGAGTTCGTAGTCCTCGGGATCCTCGTTCGGGCCGTCGCCGGTGTCGTCCTCCTCTTCCTCTTCGTCCTCGTAGTAGTAGTCGTCCCATGGGTCGCTGCCGGAGGGCAGAGCGTCCCAGGTCTCCTTCACCTCGGCGAGTGCCAGCACCGTCTCGCATCCGGCCTGCTCCGCCGCGGCGCGCAGCAGCGCGGCGCGCTCCGCGTCGGCGCCCTTGAGGCGCTGCCAGTTCAGGCCCCGCTGGGTGTACTCGTGGTCGAGGAGGAAGACCAGCCGGTTCGGCGGGGGCAGGACGCGGCGTGAGTATCGCGGGGTGACCGGCGTGCTGAAGTGCTCGGTCAGGCAGCGCACCGACTCGGCGGCGGGACCTGCCTCCACGGCCGGGGAACCGGCGTCGGCGAGCAGGTTGAAGGTGAGGGTCTCCCGGTAACCGGACCTGACCGGAGTCACCTGGTGACGACAGTCGGCGTAGAACGCGATGAGGGTCAGCTCGTCCTTCGACGCCTGGTACGCGATGCTCTCCCCGCCGTGCTCGATGACCAGTTCCCCGCCGGTGTGCGCCGAGGGCAGTGACACCACCAGGGAGCCCACCATCGCGTCGTCCTTCTCCGAGTCCTGGTGGGGGAGGAAGAACTGCCCCTTGCCGTACACCAGCATCGAGTGCAGCTCGGCACGGAGGCGGGATCCGCGTGGAAGCCCGAGCTCGTCACGGAAGTGCTCCAGCGCGCTGTCGAGCAGTGTCGGCCAGCCGGTTCCGCCCAGAGTGATCTGGTCCGGGGTCAGCTCCCAGGTGTCCCGGACGCTGGGGTCGGCCAGCGTCGCGTCCCCGCGCCCGAACTTCGCCGGCCGCGCCACCGCGATCAGCTTCTTCGCCAGGGGGGCGCGGAGCGGAAGTTTGACCGGCCCGACACCGGACACCTCGAGCCGGAGCAGGTCCGCCGGTGCCGACAGCTGAGCGCTGAACGATCCGGTGGGCTCGGCGCCGCCCAGCAGCCTCGCCAGCCGTTCCCTTGCGGTCTTCGCCATGCGCCCTCGTTCCCCCTTCCAGGATGTCACTCTATCGGCGTTGTGGGAGCCCGCGGCTCCCTTCTTGCCGTGGTGGCCGAGTAGCGAGAGTTGGGGTCCACGGCATCCGGGCAACGCGGCTGCGACGCCAGGTTCCGCGGGGGTTCGGCGTGGATCGTCACCGGTTTCGGCACGCAACCCCGGCCGGCCCGGGACACCCGCGGATCGGTTGGCGCATTCGGCTATGCCGGTCATGCGGCAAAGTCATGGTGGGCAGCAACGGGACAGCGTCTGCCACAGGCACTCCGAGTCCGCGGTCTGGAGCCGCCCCTGATCCGGCGATGACCCCATCGGCTGTTCTCCTGAGCGAGGCGCACCACGCGCCTTTTGATGGCGGCGTTCGTGGGCGGCCGTCCGGGTCCGCGGCGTCGCTGGGAGTAGTCTCACCGACGCGCAACCAACTTGCGGTGCCATGCCAGCAGTGTGCCCGGCTTGATCGGGAAGACCTGCGTCCAGCGGCGGCGGGGGATCAGCGAGGACAGGGCCGCGAACCACAGCCGGTCCGCGGGTTCGTACCGTGCGGGTACATGGAGCTGGCGTCGCAGCACCGCATTCTCGTGCCGCAACACGAGCAGTTCGGCAGCAGTGCCCGTGTCATGGCGCAACAGCACTGCCGGAACAGAGAGCAGACGTCGGGTCACCTGGTACAGGAGCGACACGATCACCCGAGCAGGGTCGCAGACCCCCCATGGGGAGTCGTGGCACTTTGACCAGCAGCGATGAATAACCGAGCCCCACAGGCCGGCAGTTGTATCGGAGATCGCCAATCAAAGCTGTGACCAGGGCGGATGATGTGTCGGCACCCGCAACGCCAGTCTCAGCAGCACGACCGATCACCATGCCGGGCACACCGCCGACCGCGCGAGAGCGTGTACTGCAGCGACAACGGCCAGCACACCCGAAACCCGCTTGCACCTGCATGGATGAGGTATTCGGCAAGGGCAACGTAGACGCACGCAATGCGGTGGCATCCTCTACGAGTACACGCATGGAGCCTGACCAGCATGGATGAGGTATTCGGCAAGCGTGAGGTCAGGACTTCCACCGGACCGGCAGCTGACGCGGGCCGCGGATGAGCATGCCGTTGCGCCAGGTCAGGGCGGCCGGGTGGGCGTCGAGGGCGAGGTCGGGGCAGCGCTCCAGCAGAGCACGGATCGCGATCCGAGCCTCCATGCGGGCGAGCGGCGCGCCGAGGCAGTAGTGGATGCCGTGGCCGAAGGCGACATGACCATTGGCGGGCCGCCGTACGTCGAAGCGGCCGGGGTCGGGGAAGCGTGCCGGGTCGTGGTTTGCGTCCGCCAGGGCCACGAGGACCAGCTCACCACCGCCGGGGATGACCGTATTGCCGATCTCGACCGGCTCGGTGGTGAACCTGAACGTCGGCGTCTCCACCGGCCCGTCGTAGCGCAGCATCTCCTCCACTGCGTTGTCCATGAGCGTCATGTCCTCGCGCAGCGCGGCGACTTGGTCGGAATGGGTCAGCAGGGCCAGTACGCCGTTGGAGATCAGATTGACCGTGGTCTCATGCCCCGCGACCAGCAGCAGCCAGGCGGTACCGCGCAGTTCGTCCGCAGACAGCCGGTCGCCCTCCTCGTCGGTGGTGCGAATCAGGGCGCTCATCAGGTCCTGGCCCGGGGCCAGGCGCTTACGCTCCAGCAACTCGGCGAGATACGTTGCCACCTCACCCGTCGCCGCCAGCCGCGCCCCCGGGTCGGGGTCAGTGAGGATCGTGCCGGTCCAGGCGCGGAACGCGGCCCGGTCCAGCATCGGCACGCCGAGCAGCTCGCAAATCACCGAGATTGGCAGCGGGAACGAGAGTGCCTCGACCAGTTCGGCCCGTCCGTCCGGAAGCGCCACCATCGCGTCGATCAACTCGTCGGTGATCTGCCGCACGCGCGGCGCGAACTGTTCGATCCGGCGCGGAGTGAACTCACGGACGACCAGCTTGCGCAGCCGCTCATGGTCCGGCGGGTCGGAGTTGAGCATGTGCGGGCCCGCAGATGGACTGGGGATTGGAAAGGTGGGCGACGCGTTCTTCCACTGCTTGGACAACCGCGGATCTACGAGCGCCGCTCGGCCGGCCTCGTACCCGACGACAAGCCAGGCCTCCGCACCCTCCGGAATCCGCACCTTGTGCACGGGTCCGCGCTCGCGCAGCGCCGCGTAAACCGGATACGGATCGCGGACGAAGTCCTCGCCCATCGCCACCAGATCGATCGCCTCGGCTGCCGCCACCGCCTGCCCCCGTCTCCCAGTTCGCCCGACGCTAGCAGTGGGCGGCGCTTCGGCGAAGGACGCATCCAGCCGAACGGGGCGGGGAAAAACGGGAACGACGCGGACGACAAAGGCGAGCACGGAAACCGCCATGAGCCTGAAGATCACGGTGGCGTGGGGGATGAAGGTGTCAATCCCCTCGCAGCATGGAGAGTTCCCATGCTTGCGCCTGCTGGAAACCCCGTCCGTGCAGGTCAGGCGGATTCCCCGTACAAGTAGTCGTCGACGCGCTCACTGAGGTCCTCGGGGCCATCGAAGACGGGGAGAGCCGCCAACCGGGGGCGGGAGTCTCGTCTGGCTCTACCAGGCGCAGCAGTGCTCACCGGGCCTCGTCGTCCTGCTCGCCGCGCGAGGTGTCGGCATTGCATGCGTCCGCCCACTCCTCGCTCCACCGCACCAGGAAAGAACGCCAGTCGAAGTTCTCATCCGCCAAGACGGCAATCCTTCCAGCCGCCACTCACAACACCGGTCTGCTGCACGGCAGTTGGACTCCCCGGACCGCCCTTCGGCCGTTCCGGTCATCCGCGGTGTCCACTCGCATCCGCGCTGCGGCATTCACTTCGACCCCTGGGGCGGCAGAACGAGCGTCTACGGTCACCCCCTGCTCCTTCACGACACGAAGTGGCCTACGGCAGAGCGCCGGCCCGGCAGCACACCGCGCCAACCGAACCTGGTGAGCCTTTCCGGCCCCAGCCCTATATTGGCCTGGGGCAACGTCGGTGCACTGCGGGGGGATTGAGCGCTCTTGCGATCAGGTAGAACGCGTCGAGCGGCTGCGGCCGCCTTGTGCTGCGCCGTTGCCGTGCTGTTCCTCGGCGCGTGCGGGACGCAGGTGGCCGGTCAGGGGGACGGGAGGTCACCGTCGTCAGCGGCGACCGAGCCGATCCCGTGGACCACGATGGAGCCCTCCGCGGTCACCGGAGCCCGTCTCGGCGACGACCGCCGCACGCTGCTCCTCGACGCGCCGGTGCCCAGTGGCGCACACGCGTGCGTGCGCAAGCTCAAGGCGGTGCTCACCGACCCGATGGCGGACCTCGTGCGGGTGCAGGTCACCTTCACCTCGCCGTCCGGGGACAGGGCTTCGGGGTGCACCAAGGAGAGTACGGCCACGGCAAAGGTCAGGCTGCCCAAGCCGTTGGGCGACCGGGACGTGATCGTTGACAACTACACGCGCTTCACCGCCGACGGTGCCAAGCCTCCCGGGCTGCGGCTGTGCGGGAAGCTGGGCTGCACACCGCCGGCCACCGGCTGCACCGCCGCCTCCTACGACCAGGCGTTGATGGCGGTCGACGCGCCCGAGCACACGTACCGGGACTCGGACAAGTGCGACGGGAAGTGGCTGGTGTTGGACTTCTCCTGGCGCACGGGACCGGCCTGCGGCGACTCGACGGATCCCGCCTGCTCGTCCCGGCTGGGCGACCGCTGGTACTTCCGGGCCAAGAAATCGGGCTGGGAGCCGATCGTCGAAGGTGCGGCCGGAGGCTGCCGGGACGTGCAGCGCAAGGAGCCCGCCTTCCCGACCTCGCTGTGCGCGTCGCTGGCTCCGCTGTCCCCCTCGCTGCACCCGAGTTTTCCTCCGCGGTCCGCCTCCCCGACCGCCGGTGTGCGTTCCACTGCGGCGACCACCCCGTGACGACCATGTGTGACGGGGGCCTCTCCAGGCTCTGCGTCCTCTTCCGGCCGTCTCATGGAGCGTCGCTACCCCGCTCCACTGTGCGGGCCGGCACAGGCGCCTCACCGCCACCGCCCGCGCATCGGCCGGCGTTTATGCTGCGGTGTTCGTGGCCGGCCTGCGTGTCCTGCATGGGCGCTGGATACGTGCTGGATCGGCGACGTGTGTCGGACGTTTCCGCAGGTAGTAGCCGAGTCGCCGATGTTCCTCTTCAACGTTTAGTGGGCGGTATAGCGTGGATGCGGTGATCTAGTAAACGTGCAGGTCAGGTGGGGTCGGCCCGAAGTGGGGCCGGCCCCGTTGGCGTGCCGGTGGCTGGATCCGTGCTGGATTTTCTGACGTTTCGTCATCTGTCGTCGTCTGTTGTTCTCCGTACGCTGGCTGGATCGGGGCTGGAGGGTGCTGAACGGGGAGTCAGTGTGGCTGGGCGGTTTCCGGCGGGTCGGCGTCGGGGGGTGACGGGCCCGCTGTGGCGTAGGTCGGTGTCGGGGTGGGCTCCGTGACGCGGTGCGGCCGGGGTGCGCCCACGCGGGCCGACAGTGCGGCCGTCGTGTGCCGTTTGCGGCAGCCACGGGCGCCGGCGCCCGATTCGCGGGAGTGCGCAGGTTCGAACCCTCGGCGGGGACCCGGGACGTGGGAACGGGAAGGCGCACAAGCCAAACGGGCGGAGCTGGTAATCGAGGCGATCGTCCGGTTGAAGCCGTAGGTGGCCAAGCCGAAGTACGAACGACCCCACCGCCGGGGGAAGAAGGACCGGGAGCTGCTGGCGGGCATGGCTTGCCGTTACCCGAACCCCTTCGCCCACTGGCGGTTTGGTCTCAAGACGCGTCGAACAAGGACAACTGCTCCTGCTCGTCCTGCGGTTCCGGTTCCTTCGCCAGCCCCGGGGCCTGAGGGTGCCGATTATTACGTCCGAGCTGGTCAGGCCACATGTGCGTACTCGTGGAAGAGGCCGCCGAGTCGGTCATGTCGACGGACGTCGAGGTGGTCGAGTCGGTCCGGTTCGGTGATCGGTTCGGGGAGCGGTCGCAGGGGAGCTGCGCTGTGCAGGGTGCGGTGAGGCCGATGCTGGTTGTAGATCGACTCGAACTCGCCGAGCGCGTGGAGTAGGTGGGCCTGGTTCCAGATCAAGGTGCGGTCGAGGAGTTCGTGCCGGCAGGTCTGTACCCAGCGCTCCATGATGGAGTTCATGCGGGGCATCCGGATGCCGGTAGTGACGACGTCGATGCCTTCGGCCTCGAAGACGGCGTCGAACGCGCGGGTGAACTTGCTGTCGCGGTCCCTGATCAGGTGTCGGACTTTGGCGCCGGCGTCCTGGAGGTCCATGACCAAGTTCCTTGCGGCTTGGGTGACCCAGTCCGCAGTGGGGTGGGCGGTTGCGCCGAGGATGCGGATGCGGCGGTTGGCGTGCTCGATGACGGCGAAGACATAAAGGGTTGGTCCGTTAACCTCGCCGTTTCGGTTGAGATGAGGCCGGAAGCCGGGAGGAAATGCGAAAGTGCCTTCTGAGCTGTTCTGAGCTGGGACGATGAACCTTGTCGAGGGGTTCTGTCGGTCCAAGCGGAAGGCACTTTCTGCGTGCAGGTTATCGAGAACACGAGCTGCGCGATCGACTCGATCCTCCGGCGGGCGTAGGGTGCGGCGGCGCGGGCACCCTTGCATAGGCTGGCCGTCTCATCCGACGCACCGCGACGAGGATCAGCCCGCCCATGCGCAGCAGCACCAGGATTCGCCTGATCGAGCCCACCGACGCCGCCCCGATAGCCGCGCATCGGGTGCGGGACTTCGAGGCTTTCCGGCCGTGGGAACCGGCCCAGCCGGCCGACTTCTTCACCCCGGAGGGCCAGGCGGAGCGGATCGACAAGCTGCTGGCCGGATACCGAGCCGGCACAGTCTGGCCGGGCGTGGTACTCGCCGACGACCAGGTGATCGGGCAGGTCACCGTCGGAGGCATCCTGCCGCAGCCGCACCTGCGCCGCGCCTCCGTCGGATACTGGATCGCCAGCGTCGCCCAGAACCAAGGGCACGCCGGGCACGCCGTCGAGCTTGTACTTCGGGTGATGACGGACGAACTCGGGTTGCACCGCGCCGAGGCGTCCACCAATCTGGAGAATCTGCCGTCGCAGCGGGTGCTGCGCCGCAACGGGTTCAGCCCGTACGGCGTCGCGCACTCCTCGATCTTTCTCGACGGGAGCTGGCGGGACGGGCTGCTGTGGGAGCGGATCCTCGGCGACTGATCTCGCCGTTTCGGTTGAGATGAGGCCGGAAGCGGGGAGGAAATACGAAAGCGCCTTCTGAGCTGCAATGCCGGTGAGTTAGCGCGTCGGTGCAGGTCAGGTGGGGTGTTTGGTAACTCTCAGTGTGTAGTGGACGTTACTGGGAGTGCGGGGCTGGTCCCGTTTTCTGACCTCGAAGGTGTTCTTGGACGGCTTCTTGATGCGCTGGCACTGCCGGTCGCGCCGGGTAGGGAGGAGGGCGGTCAGGAGTTCCGCTACGACCTCGCGGCGGGCGGTGCCCAGCGCGGTCGGGTCCGCTGCGGACTGGGCGGCGACCTTCAGGCGGGCAAGCTGCACCGTCACGGTGAAGGAGATCCGGTCGGGATCGATCCCGGCCTGCTCTGCGGCGTGCATCTCCAGTGCGCACAACGCCTGGTAGACGGTGAGGAGGGCGTAGATCTCCTGGCAGACCAATTCGGGCGCCTTGGAGCGCAGGATGAAGGCGGTGCCCCGCAGGCGGTTCTTCAGCTCCGCGAAACCGTTCTCGATCTCCCATCGCTGATGGTAGGTCATCGCCAGCTGGCGGGCCGGGGCGAGCCGGTGGTCCAGCAGGCTGGTGACCAGCCGGAACGTCTCAGTACGGGGCAGCCCGACTCGGGGCCGGACGGTCACGGTGTACTGGATGATCCGGACGGTGTGGCCTGTCGGCGGCTCGGCCAGGGTGCGGCCGGCAGCCCTGGCCTGTCCGTGCCGGATGGTCTCTTTCGGGGTCGGCATGACCGAAAGGTAGGACCCGTCGGGCAGTACCCGCAGCGGGACGAAGACCAGGTTCTTCTTGATTCGCCAGGCCAGATGGGCGCCGGTGGCCCGGGCCAGGCCCCACAGTTCGTAGCCGGAGAAGTTGCGGTCGGCCAGCAGCAGCATGTCCGGCCTCAGACAGGCCAGGAGCCGACGGGCGAGCTTGTGCTCGCTGAACTTGGCCACCGCGTCGAAGGCCGCGTCGACCAGGGCGTGGGTACCGCACTCGGTCAGCGCCATCAGGCGGACCTGGGGGTGTCCGCTCTGATTGACGCCGCCTTTGCCGGTGAAGCCGAACTCCCGTGCGTTGGCGGGGGTGTCGGGGACGTCCAGCGCTGTGCCGTCCCAGGCCACGAGTCGCAGCCCGAAGGCGAACACGCCCGGGGTGGCGGTCGTGGCCAGCGGGCCGCACCGCCGCTCGAACAGGATCTGCAGCGGCTTGGCGCCCAGCCGCTGCCGGGCCCGGGTCAGGGCGGAACTGCTGGGCAGTCGCTGCACGCACGCGCCCGGCAGGTGCCGCAGCTTCTCGGTCAGTGTGCGCAGGACCGACCGGTATCCCGGCGGACCGGTACTGTCGGAGCTGCTGAACAGGCACAACGCCAGGACGAAGTAGACCACCGCCCGGGCCGGCAGCAGTCGGCGGCGACGTTCGCCGCAGCCGGTCAACTCCACGACCTCGTCCACCAGTTCAGGGCTGATCTCCTCGGTCAACACGCCGAGACGGACATGCTCACCAAAGCGCCTGTCCGGCGGCACCACCAGCGGGTTCAACGGGACTTGGCCGTTCTCGTCGATAGCAGACGGCGGGCGGGCGATGGCACACTGAGCACCCAACGGAGTTCCCTTGCGGACAGTCGGATCTTGGTCGATCTTCTGTCCTACCGGGAGCTCCGTTGCTACGTCCCGGCCTCGCCGACACATCACCAGAAGTGACGAACTACGCAACGTCACCAGGGGATATTTCTGCCCAAGCCCATCACCGTCGAGCGCCTGACCTGCACCGACGCGCTAACTCACCGGCATTGTTCTGAGCTGGGACGATGAACCTTGTCGAGGGGTTCTGTCGGTCCAAGCGGAAGGCACTTTCTGCGTGCAGGGTATCGGTTCTCGTCCCAAGCTCCAGGTCTCCACTGACGGTTCGGGGGTGGTCGGGCGCACGTTTGCTGGCGGATCTTGCCGATGCCACCGGTCTGACCATCGCCTACTCCACTGCGCTCAGGCCGCTGCGACCGCGTGGCACCGGGCACGATCCAGGTCGGACCTTCACCGATCTCGCGGTGATGCTCGCCGACGGCGGTGAGGCGATAGCGGATCTGGCCGTGCTGCGGGACCAGGGCGAGGTATTCGGACCGGTCGCCTCCACGCCCACCGCCTGGCGGTTGCTCGCCGACACCGACGGGGCAGTACTCGCTTCGCTGCGAGCGGCCCGCGCCTCAGCCCGGGAAGTCGCCTGGATGCAGGCCACCGAGACCGGCCAGGGCATACCCGCCGTCCAGGCCGGCGGACGAGAACTTCCCGGCCTGGTCCTGGACCTCGACGCCACGCTGATCACCTCCCACTCGGAAAAGGAACAGGCCGCGCCCACTTACAAAGGCGGCTTCGGCTTTCATCCGCTGCTGTGTTTCCTCGCGAACACCGGCGAGGCCATGTCTGGCCGACTGCGGCCCGGCAACTCCGGAGCCAACACCGCCGCCGATCACATCGCGGTGCTGGACGACGCCCTCGCACAGATCCCCGACGCTCACCGGTACGGCACCCAGATCCTGGTCCGCACCGACAGCGCCGGATCCGCGAAAGCCTTCCTCACCCACATCCGGACCTTGCGCGAGCACGGATTGAACCTGCGGTTCTCGGTCGGATACGCGGTCACCGAGCCAGTCCGTCGTGCAATCCGCTCACTGCCCGAAGCTCTCTGGCATCCCGCCCTGGACCAGAACGGGACACTGCGAGACGGCGCCGAGGTCGCCGAACTGACCGGCATGGTCGACCTCGCCGGTTACCCGGCCGGCACCCGCATCACCGTGCGGTGCGAACGACCGCACCCCGGCGCCCAACTGTCCCTGTTCGACCACGACGAGGGCCTGCGGCACCAGGTATTCCTTACCGATACCCCGTACTCCGGCGGCGGCTCCGCACAGTTCCTCGAGGTCCGCCACCGTCGAGGACCACATCCGGTGCGGCAAGAACACTGGCTTCGGCCGCTTCCCCTCCCGCCATTTCGACGTCAACGCCACCTGGCTTGAACTCAGCCTCACGGCGATCGATATCCTCGCCTGGGCCCGCGTCCTCCTGCTGGATGGCGAACTCGCCGCCGCCGAACCCAAGAAACTTCGCTACCGGCTGCTACACGTTGCCGCCCGCCTCACCCGCGGTGGACGCCGCCTCCGCCTGCGGATCTCGGCGACCTGGCCCTGGAGACACGAACTGGCCACGGCTTTCCACCGCCTCGCCGCACTGCCCCGACCGGTTGACTGACCTGCGGCCCCCGCCCACCCACGATCCGAAGGACCCGGAGAACCCGACCATTGCGCCGGGACTCCACCATGCCCAGGCAACAGAATCGCCTCGACCACCCAACAGTTGATGATCAACGCAGCCGCCTCAGCCCAACCGAAACGGCGAGGTTAAGGGTAGTGACGGTGAAGAAGTCGCAGGCCAGGATCGCGTGGGCCTGGCCGCGCAGGAACGCGGCCCAGGTCTGACGGTCACGTTCGGGCGCCGGCTCGATCCCGTGCGCTCGGATGATCTCCCAGACCGTGGAGGGTGCCACCTTGATGCCGAGAACGGCGAGTTCGCCGTGGATGCGCCGATACCCCCAGGAGCTGTTTTCGCGGGCCAGGCGCAGGACAAGGATCTGGATGGAGCGACGGGTCGGCGGCCTGCCAGACCGCTTGCGACGGGAGGCGTCAGCGTGACGACGGCGCATGAGGTCACGGTGCCACCTCAGGACCGTCTCCGGCGAGACGATCAGATGCAGCTGCCGCAGCTTGGGCCTGGGTAGCCGGTGGAGGAGCGCGGCCAGGAAAGCGCGGTCCGCCGGGGTGATGCACGGCCTGTCGATCTGCCTCTGCAGGACAGCCAGCTGGTGGCGCAGCGTCAATATCTCGATGTCTTTGTCCACAGCGCTCATCGGCAGCAGCCGGAGGAAGGCGAACACGCTCGACACGGCGAGGTAGG
Source organism: Streptomyces sp. NBC_01384 (assembly GCF_045040035.1). Taxonomy (NCBI): domain Bacteria; kingdom Bacillati; phylum Actinomycetota; class Actinomycetes; order Kitasatosporales; family Streptomycetaceae; genus Streptomyces; species Streptomyces sp. NBC_01384. Next base: position 3,473,497 of record NZ_CP109559.1, on the reverse strand, counting down.
GCAGTCGCAACAGCACGATCCACCAGCATGACTCGCCCATCCGACGATCACTGGCCGTTCGTGAGGATCTGCAGGTCACAGGCCATGGATGGGGTTTTCGGCACCCGCAATGTACTCGGATGGAAGTGCCTACTTTGGCATGCAGGATGAAGGAAAACAGATAGCCCTGGATTACGCGAGTCGTGGAAACTGGGACTCGAATGTGATCGAGGTCAGGATCCCCAGGGCCGACTTCGATGAGCACTTCTCGCAGTACGTCGAGTCGTACGACGGCCGCCCAGGAGCACAGGTGATCATCCCGCATACGGCGTTTGACCAACTGAACCAGTACCCGAGATCGATTGTTGGGCAATGAGTAGCGACGACAACATGCAGGTCAGCGAGTCAGAGCAGGCGCTCATCGGCACTATCGTCGATGGGGCGGTCGAGGCCGTCTTCCGGTGGGGAGTGATTGTCGACCTTGGGTTGTCCCATGTCGGCTTCATCGATGCCCTGTACATCGACAATGAAGATCACTATGAAGTGGGGGATAGGGTGAGTACCTACCTCACATGCTTCGATGCTCGCCAGAATAAGTTCTGGCTTCGGCCTCCAGGGCAAATTCCTGTTTCAGAGCGACTGAGGGAAAAAGGGTTCGAAATGTAGTTGCGACCCGAGGGCGCTGAGCTGCTTTCCGGGTGCGCATAGAGAGGTGTTTACGAGGCGGCGATGAATCCCCGTTGCACTGCGGACCAGGCCGTGGCGATCACGCCACCCGTGCGGCGCCACACCGCCGGTGTGGCCCTACAGTCCGGCGACGATGCGGCGGTGCTCCGACCTGGTGGGCGCCGAGCGGGAACGGCCAGGCGGATGGCCTGGCCGTTCCGTTCTGTATCCGTGTGTCGGGATCGGTTCCTCAGGCGTGTGGAACCAGGTTGTGCTCGGTGCCCAGGGTGCTCATGCCGGTGTCGACGTACATCGTGGTTTCGCCGTCGGACCAGCGGACGACGAGGTCGTCGGTGCGGTGGTTGGGGGTGAAGTTGCCGGTGGTCATCGCCGTGTTGTGGGTCCAGAGGCCATTGGGGTTCTGGATGCGTGCCTCGGTGCCGAGGGCGGAGGTGGTGGTGCCGACGTAGTTGTCGAGCTCGCCGTCCGACCACTGCACCATCAGGTCCCAGTTCTGACTGCCGGAGAACTCGCCGGCGGTCAGCAGTGTGGCGTTGGTCCAGGTGGAGTTGGGGTCCTGGAGCTTGTGCTCCTGTCCGAAGCCTCCGACGCCCACATTGGTGTAGAGGGTGAGTTCGCCGTCGGACCAGCGCACCATCAGGTCCGTGACGTAGGTTGAGGAGTTGAAACGGCCCGCGGCGATCTGGGTGGCGTTCTGCCAGGTGGAGTTGGGGCCGATCATCTGGGTGCCGGGCACGTTGAGGCCGTTGGTGCCGACGTCGCCGTAGAGGGTGACCTCGCCGTCGGACCAGCGGACCATCAGGTCGAACTGGTTCGATCCGGTGAAGTCGCCCGCGGTGATGGTCTCCGCGTGGGTCCAGGTCGAGTTCGGGGCCAGCAACTGCCGTTCGGAGATGAAGTGGCCTTGGCCGTCGTTGGTGTAGAGGGTTACCTCGCCGTCGGTCCACACCACGATCAGGTCGCTGTGGCCTGCTCCGTTGAAATCGCCGGCGGCCATCAGCTTGGCGTGTTTCCAGGTGTTGCCGTCACCCATGGAGTAGGGGAGGGCTGGCTGGTGGTAGGGGCCGTGGTCGGTGTGCAGGCCCTGCTGGGCGTCGTCGTAGAGCTGGAAGAACCGGTCGCTGTGCAGGGGGCTGTAGGTGATCCTGTTGTACAGCGGGCTGCTGGTATCCACATCGGGGCCGCCCTGCATGAAGCCGCCCACATTGCCGATGATCTCGCCGGTTTCACCCGAGGAGTCGAACTTGGAGAACCACGGTCCGCCGGAGACTCCTCCCCACATGCCGCCACAGTCGATCTGCATCTGGTTGTAGGCGGGCAGGGGCGTCGTCCAGACGTTGGCGCAGCGGAAGGCGCGGTCCTGCGGGTTGTGGTTGACCCTCGGGTAGCCGATGACAGTCACCTGGTTGACGAACCCTGGGGTGCGGGCCAGGGTGTTGGCGCCCACGACGTCCTGGACGTTGCGTCCGCCGTTCTCCTTCAGGCTTGCGAAGGCGAAGTCCAGGTCGGAGTTGGCGCTGCGGTCGGAGGCGTACTGCGAGTCGCGGAACCACTCCTTGACCGGCCAGATGCCGTATGGCTGGTCGCCCGCTGTCTTGGTGTGGTCGTACTTGGGCACGAACGCGGCTTTGTCGCCGAGGCAGTGACCGGCGGTGAGGATGAGGTTGCGCCCTCCACTGTTCACCATACTCGCGGTGCAGTAGTGGGCCTTCATGTCCTTGCTCTGGCTGAAGAGCGTGCCCACGGACTTGATGCCGTCGAAGTGCTCACCGTCGATCGCAGTCAGGGACCGCTTCTTGTGCGGTGCCGTCCAGCCCTGCGGCTGCGCGTCGCGACCCGAGGGGTCGGTGGCCGAGGCGATGCGCTCGGGCGTCCAGAACCGGATGGCGTCCTGGACCGTCCAACTGCCGTCTTGGTCAACGCTGTTGGCGGGCGTAGCGGGTCTCGGCGTGGGAGTAGTCTTGCCACTGGGCGCCTGCTTGGTGGTCGCGGGATGCAAGGGAGTTGGCGTCGGTCCTGCGGCCTGGGCCGCCGCGGCGTTGCCCAGCAGCAGTGCGGCGCACAGTGCGACGGCAGCCCCGAGACGTATTCGTTGGGTATGCAAGTAGATGTACTCCAGGTCAGGCATGCCGGAGGGCAGACCGGGGCCTGCGGACATGCGTAAGGGTGGCGGCCGCCGCAGAAGACGGGGCCGGGTCTCCGCGCCTGCGGAGGTCTCCCCTGAACTGAAGTCACGAGAGCTACCGCGGTCCGCGAAAGCTCGCGTGGCCTACGGGGTCGTCGCGTGTACCGGAGTCCTCCGAGCCTGCGGAGTCGGATCCGCCGCTACGAGATCAACGGCAGGGGGCGGCCCGTCGGGACGGGATCGTCGGTCTTGGCGCGGGCGTAACGCCGAACAGCGCTGTTGCATGCGGAGCGGCGGACGGCATGGTCCGCCGCTGTGCCGGCCGCAGGTCTACCGCTGCCTTGTCCGGTCGAAATCACCGCGCACCCCCCGATGCGTTCCCCCCCCATGCCGCCGTGAGGCGGATTCCACCGACCGTGGTCAGCGGTCGCGGCGCTTAGCATCGCACACGCTATGGGCATGCGCACGCCAATATCGCAGCGCTCGGGCTGCTCACCCAGTCGGTCGCAGCCGGGGGGAGCCCATGTGGATGGTGTCGCACACCGTCGCACGTACCTGCCGGCCGCGTGTGTCGGACATCTGCACCAAGGTGCCGTAGTCGGTGCGTGCCGGGTGCGGTGGCTGCACCGTGATCCTTGGATCCTCGTCGACCGGTATGGCGCAGTATCCGTCACGCAGAGGCGCCGCAGGGTAGAAGAGCGGGACCTCGACCGTGCGGCCGTGGTTCAGCAGCAGGCGGACCGGCGTCGTTGTCTTCGGCTTCGCCTCTACCGCCGGCCCCTTGCCCAGAAAGACCTCCACATACGGGTAACCGTCGAAGGCGCAGGGCGTGGTGCCGGTGTTGGTCGCGCTGAGCAGAGCCGTCGGCTCCTTGGCCGAGGGGGCGGCGAGACGCGTCAGCTTCCATCGCAGATGCCCGGTGCCGCATGCGGCACCCGCTCGGGCATCCGCTGAGGCCCGGGGGGACGTACTCGTCCGTGCCGGACCGGGGGGTGGTGCCGCCGTCCCCGACGACGGCCCGGTGCTCGGCTTCCCGGCGTCTTGATGCGCCGGACCGCACGCCACAGCAGCCACCATTACCGTCAGGCTGATAGCGGAGACTGCCGCTGTCCGCCGTGCCACGAGGACTCCCCCTCGGGAAGCGGCCCTTGCGGAGGCCGGGTGCCACCGCTCCTGCCTCCCGGACAGGGAGATGCATTCGTCTCCGCGAGGGTTCCTCTGGAGCGGTACCCCGTAGCGCTTCAAAATGGCTTCACCGGTTGTGAGCTGGGACTTTGTCCGATGGTCAGCTGGCTCGGTGGTACTCGTTGATGAGGCCGGCGACGGCTTGTCGGCGTTCGATCCGGGCTGTTGGGAGGGGGATGACGCTGGGGTCGTCGTTGGGCGCGAGCTGGTTGCGTCCTTGGTGGGGTCGGTGGCTGTTGAAGTGGTGGGCGTAGTGGTGGAGGGTCTTCTCGGCGTGGCCGCGGTCGAACAGCAGGACCCGGTCGGTGCACTCCTCCCGTGCTGAGCGTATGAACCGTTCTGCGTGGGGGTTGCAGTTGGGGCTGCGCGGAGGGATCTTGACCACGGTGATGCCTTCGCTGGCGAACACGGAGTCGAAGGCGGCGGTGAACTTCGCGTCCCGGTCGCGGATGAGGTGGGTGAACTCTGCGGCGCCATCGCCGAGTTGCCGTAGGAGCTGCCGGGCTTGCTGGGTGGCCCAGGCGGCGGTGGGGTGGGCGGTGACGCCCAGGATGTGCACGGTGCGGGTGCGTACCTCCATGACGAACAGCGCGTAGAGCCGTTGCAGGCCGATGGTGTCGATGTGGAACAGATCGGTGGCGAGCAGGCCGCTGGTCTGGGCCTTGAGGAAGGCGGCCCACTCGCCGTGCGTCGGCTGGAGGCGTGGCGCGGGGCCGAGACCGGCAGCACGCAGGGCCCGTCGGACGGTGGCGGGGCTGACCTTGTGTCCGAGGCGGCGCAGTTCGCCGTGCACGCGCCGGAAGCCCCATCGATGGTCCTCGGTGCCGAGCCGGATGATCAGGTCGCGGATCTCTTCCGGCAGGGGCGGGCGTCCCGGGGAGGGCGGTTGCGTCTATTTCTTCTTCGCCAGGCGTTGGTGCCAGGCCAGCAGGGTGTGCGGTGAGACGATCCGGTGCCCGCGCAGGGCTCGGGGGAGCAGTCGGGCCAGGGCGGCGAGCAGTGCACGGTCCGGCCAGCCGGGCTTGGGCGCGGTGACCTGCCGGCGGAGAACCGCGAGCTCGTGCCGCAGGATCAGATCTCGGCGTTCTTGGCGGCAGAGGATCGGGACAGCAGGACCAGCCATGCGAAGATCCGCATGGTGATCAGGTAGAGAAGTCGTACCAGCACGAGGCCTGATCATGCCGGACAAATGGTGGACCGCGTGCATTCCCCGAGGTCAGGAGCGGTGAACCCATTCTGGAGCGCTACGAGGCGGTACGGCAGGTGACGGGCGAGGGCTGCGAGCACTGCGCGGTCTGGCCAGGCAAGGCGCGGCCGGACGCCGAGCCGTCGGCGCAGGCACGGCCCGCGCCGTCGATCCAGGGCCCGGCCCGCCTTCCGGCCCAGGGAATTCCACACCGATCCTTTCTCTGCCGTGGTACCCGCTCAGCCGTAACCACCAGCCGCCCGGCGCATCGGACACGTCCGGGAGGCGATGCGCTCAGGTTCAGTTGAACGTCCCGGGCACGGACACGGCAGTAAGCACGATGAGAGCGCGCAGGGCGGACCGCACCGCTTCCCCCAGCTTGTCCGCCGGCCCCTGTCCCTCGGCGATGTCGGCCATCCGGGCCTCGACCGCCGTCGCGTCGGCGTCCGGTAGGGCCACGGCGTGCAGCCCCGCATGATGCAGCAGGGCGATCAGCGCCGCCGTCTGCTCCCCAGGCTCCTGGCCCTCCAGCACCACTGCGGTCAGTTCACGGCGCAGCGCCTCGGGCATGGCCGGGTCTTCCACCGGATACCGGTGGGACCCGAACACCCCCAGCACCCGTCGGCCCTCCTCGCGCACCAGCCCTTTGTCCTGCAGCCCCGTGTACGCCGCCGACACGGCCTGCTCCCGGACCGCGAGCAACCAGGATTGCGGCGACGCATCAGGGCGGCTTTGCACCTGCTCCGCCATCGCGGCGGCGACAGGCTCCGCGGGCGGTGCCAGCGGCGCCGCGACCAGCTTGCCGTCGCGCACCACGACATGTCCTGAGAGCATCAGTTCGAGTAACGGCGCTGCCGCGACCGCGAACCCCGCACGCATCGGCTCCCGCAGCGTGCCGCTGTCTTCTTCGAGCGCGAGCAGCACGACCTGCTCACCCAACGTCAGCCCCGAATGCATTCGTCCTCCTTCTCCGACTACTCCCCCCTCTTATCTACGTGTCGCAGGTGATCCCGGTTCCCTTGGGCTCGTCCCGGGCGGGGCCCGAGCCCCCCGAGGCGGCCTCCATCCGTTCCTGCTGCGGCGCGCCGTCGCGCTGGGTCCCGGTAGGACCAGGTGGCGCAGGAGGAAGGCCACCAGAGGGGCTGGGGTGCCGTATTCACCCGTCGGCCGGCGGATCCGGCGCGGGCGGGATTGTCCACGACGTGCCCGCCTGGTGGCCGCCAGGGGATTCTGCAGGACCGATTCCGAAGGGGCGTTCACGTCGTATCGGTCAAGGTCTCGAACTCGCGTAGCGCGTGCAGGAGGTGGCTCTGGTTCCAGACCAAGGTGCGGTCCAGGAGCTCACGGCGGCAGGTCTGTATCCAGCGCTCCATGACGGAGTTCATCCGGGGCATCCGGATGCCGCTGGTGACGACCTTCATGTCGGCGTCGGTGCGGTCGCCGGTGTGCATCGCGGTCAGGTACTCGGTGCACGCCACGTGCGGGTACACGTTCTTCCCGGCGGCGCGGGCGATCGTCTCGTCGGCTGCGACCCCTGTTCGAGACGCTGGCCGGACCCGTCGCGCACCACGGCCAGGCCGACGCGTTCTACCGCGGGCTGCGCGCCGTAGCCGTTGACGGCACGCTGCTGCACGCCCCCGACGACGAACAGGTCACCTGACGCTACCCCGAACGCATCGCGGAGACGCTGGAGTTCGGCTACCCGCTGCTGCGGCTGGTGGTCCTCGTGGAGTGTGGCACCCGCGCTGTCCTGGCGGCTGTCTTCGGCCCCGAATCCGAAGGCGAACTCGCCCACACACTTGCCTTGCTGGGAGGGTTTTGTGTAGCCGTCCGGGTGACAGTGCTCTGCGAGGTGACAGTGCTCTGCGAGGTGAGGGTGCTCTGCGAGGTAGCGGGCGCGGGCTGCGGGGTGTCTCGGGAGTCGCTGGTCATCACTACGGCTGCGGCGCCGCCACCCACGAGTGCCACCGCTAGTGCGGCCCCGGCGATCAGCAGCGACTTGCGCCGCTTGCGCCGACCGTCGCCCGCGCCGCCCGGATGGTCGTTGTGGTCGGCGGAGGGCACCCCTACGGTCGGCGGGGTGGTCGCCCGATTCTCGTCGTATGCTGCCGGGCCGGGCTCGGCTCGGTTGCCCAACCCGTGTGACGGCACCGGCGTGGGCGGTGTCGTCTGGGTCGGTTCCCGGGCGAAGCGGTCTTTGCCGGTGCTGTCCGTCGGCGGCGCCACCTGCGTGGGCGGATGCTCCGCTGCCCCGGGCGCGGGTGCGCGGCCACTTTGAGCCCGGGCGCGGCGAGTTCGCCGTGCACGCGCCGATAGCCCCACCCGGGATTTTCCTGTACGAGGCGCAGGACCAGGGCGCGGACGGAGCGGATGGTGCGGGGACGGCCTGGGCGTTTGGGGCGGGAGGCTGCCCCGTCAGGCGCGGTCCGATGACGTCGAATCAGGGCTGTGACCAGCGTGGATGCAATATTCGGCACGTACAGGGTTCACCTCGCTGTCGGGTCGGTCCGGCCCGGCGGCGGCGCCGGGTTCCGGCGACGGTGTTCGCCTCGTGTCCGCAGGGTGTCGGCGCCGGTTGTGAGGTCGGGTCCGCTGCGGCCACAGCAGTACGTACGCGGTGGACACCACCACGAATCCGAGGCGGATGAGCCCCCGCGTCGCGTCGTCCGGCACGACGAAGACGCTCCCGTGCAGGCTGAGAAGCGCGAGCCAGCTCCACCAGGGCACGAGGCGGCGCTGCCCGATGACGTCCCACATCAGGGTGCCGAGGAGTACTGACGCCGTGTAGTAGGTGTACACGCTCGGATCGAGGACGATCCGGGCGTTCGCGCCAAGCAGGACCACCGCCGCCCAGCGCCCCCGCCACACCGCTGTGCCGCCGAGCAACAAGCCGAGTGCGGCCTGCGCGGGGCGGTCCCAGCCAGGGGTGCGGGGGGCGGCGACGCCGAGCCAGCGCAGCGCCGAGGCGGGCTGGTTGGGGATGGAGAAGCCCGCCGCCGCCAGCGAGTGCGGATTGCTGAGGAAGAACGGTGCCCAGGTGAACGCGACCACCAGCGCGCACCAGACCCCCGCCCGCACCCGCTGATCGCGGGGAAGCGCGAACAGGAGCGTGACGAAGGCCAGCGCGGTCGGTTTGGAGTCCATGGCCAGTGCCAGGAACACCCCTGTGGCGACTCCGTTGCCGCGAGTCACCGCCCGCACGGCGAGCGCGGTGAAGAACAGAGCCAGCACATCGTCGAGGTGCCCGAAGCGGACCGCGACCTCGATCCACATCGGGATGAACGCGAAGCCTGCGATCAGCACGCGTTGGCGCAGCCGCTGATGATTGGTGCCGGTGCCGAGGAAGTGCCAGGCGGCGCTGCGCCCGGCGAGCACAAGGATCACCAGTCCGAGCAGGGACATCAGGGCCGCGGCCAGGAATTGCCCGGTCCGCTCCGGGAACGGGTTGAACAGACCGGCGACCAGGAAGCTGACCGGACCCATCTGCAGTTCCGGATGGTGGGCGTAGAGGTTCAGCCCGCCGGTGCCGTCACCGGACAGCCCCTGGTAGATCAGCCGCCCGCCGGTGCGCAGATAGTGCCATGAGAAGCCGCCGTTCGGCTCCACCACGGCGAACCATGCCAGGGTCCAGACGCTGAGCAGGATCAGATGCACTCTCTGACTGATGGCCGGCACGCGTCTTCAGCTCCCGTCTCTTCGCCGCACAACGGATTGCGCCGCGAGATCCTGCGGTGCCCTCAAGACAGATGTCGTGAATCCTCGATCCGTTCGCACAGCGGCCGCATTTTTTTTTGTTCCGTGTCGCCAGAGTGCGCCGATGCCGGCCAGGCTCCTCGGTCGGCACTCCCGTCGCCGCATGCTCGGCCGCGCACCTCCACAACCTGATGGCGCATCAGCTGTCTGGATCCGGAAACACCCTTCTGACCAGTGGGAACGGTGAAGTTCCCACGGAGTGCTAGGCCTGTGGCGCCCGCAGTTCCCGGCTCAGCCAGCCGAATGCGGCCGGGTACATGGCGGTCCAGGTGCCGTAGTTGTGGCCGCCCGCCGTGACCAACAGGGTCTTGAGGCGAACCGAGCTGCCGGCCGCCGCACGTGTGAACTGCGCGATGTAGCGCGGGGGGCTCAGGCGGTCCTGCGCCGACGTCGCGAGGAACAGGCCGACGTTGGCCGCGCGGGCCTTGGGGCTGTGCTCGATCAGCCAGGTCGGGCTGTTGCGGTGGCGCAGGGCCGGGTCGGTGAGGACCTGGGTGTCGCCGGTGAGGGGGTCCGGGTCCAGCGCCGCGCCCGCGCCGAAGACGCGCGGATACTGCAGCGGGAGCTTGGCGGCGCAGTAGCCGCCGGTGGAGAAGCCCATGAGCCCCCACGCCTTGGGGCCCGGCAGGGTGCGGAAGTGGTGGCCGATCAGGTCGGGCACGTCCTGCGCGAGCCAGGTCGCCGTCTTGTGCAGGGTGGTGTCGCTGCAATCCGTGTCGATGCTGCCGGGGTTGATGACCGGCATCGCCAGGATGAACGGGTGGGCCTGGTTCCCCTTGACCAACTGCTCGAAGGCGTCGGGCATCTCGCCGTGCTCCAGCCAGGACTCCGGCGAGCCGGGAACACCGTGCAGCAGCATCAGGACCGGGAAGCGCGTCTTCCTGAACTGCGGCTCGTCGTACTGCGGCGGCGTCCATACGATCACCTGGCCGGACAGGTGGGAGTGCGTGCCGCGGAAGTAGGTGTCGAGCATGTTGTTCGAGGCGTGGTTGAACTTGGCGCGCTTGGGCGGCGGGCCGGGCATCGCGATCTGTCGGGCTCCCTTGTCGGTGCCGAGCAGATCGTCCCAGGACGCGTACAGGCCGTAACTGTTGTTGATCCCCACCGCGACCACGGCGATCGCGGTGAGCTGACACAAGCCGATCAACACCAGGCGGGCCAGCCAGCGCACGGGCGGCGGTCCCGGGATCCTCGCCCACAGCAACAGGGTGGCGAGGACGGCGAGGCCCGTCACAATGGCCAGCACGACCTGGAACACCGTTCCCGTCAGACTCATCCCTGGCTCACACTCCAGTCGTCCCCTGGCCGGCCACTGTGTACTGAGGGGCGGCGGACAGGCTAACTCATCATCGCTCACGCGATACCGACGTGAAGTCGGTGCCAGTATCCGCGAACGGCCCGTCCAGCGAGCTGCTGGAGGAACTGGCCGCGCCGGCGGCCGAGAAGGTGCGCCTCGTCGGGCTGCCCGCCGGTACTCGTCCACCACATCAACAGGGCCACCGAGACGCTGCTCGTCAACGCGGTGACACTGCCCCTCTCGATGACCGCCATCGGCGTCACCCTCATGCCGACTCTGCGCCAGATCCGTTTGATGAACAGCTCCAACCAGTTGCTTCTCTGCGCAGCACCTCCGAGGGCAGGCGGTGCAGCAACGCCGCCAGGAACCCGGGTCGGCTTCGCTTGGCTCTTCGGAGCCGCCCTGCGGGGGGCTGGCCGTACGCCCTCCGCGCCCGAGTAAGACCGGAGTAAGCCGCCGCACACGCATTCCAGTGCGTCTCCGGGTTCAGTTACCGTACAGGTCATAGGGGCAGCGACGAGGGCCCGCGACGTACCGCGCATCCGGCTGCCCGTTCCCGACCGCGCCGGTCCCACCGGCAGACCTCAAGGTGACGTGTCACCATGCCCGCTCAGCAGTCCGTCCTCATCCCCCCGCAGCGCGGCCCGCGCCGTGAGTCGCCGCTCCCCACACCTGGGCCGAAGCTGCGCGCCCGCGCCGCCGCGGCCACTGTGTGGTATCTGCGGCTGGTCGCCGTGCTCAACATAGTCGCGGTACTGTCGGTGCCGTTCAGGCGGGCGGTGAACGAGCACAACACCGGCCGGATCTACGCAGGGCAACGGCACCATCTGCACCACGCGGGGGCGTTCTTCACGCCGTACCTGACCACCGCGGGTCTCGTGTCAGCCGTGCTCGCCATTTTCTTCGCCCTGGTGATGCGGCGCAGGAAACGGGCCGCTTGGGTCCTCAACATGTGCCTCGCGGGGCCGCTGTTCGCGCTGTACGTCCTCGCGCTCACCCAGGACCCGTACAACAGGCACGTCTTCAACTGGGTCTCCGCCCTGCTCACCGGCCTGTTCGTGGCCGCGCTGCTGATCGGGCGCCAGGAGTTCATCGCCGTCGGCGACCGAACCAACCCGAAGCTGGCGGTGGCGGTCTTCGCGGGCGGCATCCTGGTGAGCGGCTCGATCGGCACCCTGCTGGTCAGCGCCACCAACAAGCTGTACGGCGCCACGCTGTTCGACAAGATTGCCTACACGCTGCTGCGCGGCGTCAGCGTCGGCCCCCTCGCCGATCGCGTCGACGCTGTGCACGCCCCGCGCTGGGTGGACATCGTCATCAACGTCCTGATCGCCGCGACCTTCCTGCTCGTCCTGTACGCCTGCTTCCGCTCCCCGCGCGGCCGCGAGCTGCAGACCGCCGAGGACGAGCAGCGGCTGCGCGCCCTGCTGGACAAGTACGGTGCCCGTGACTCGCTCGGCTACTTCGCGCTGCGCCGCGACAAAGCCGTCATCTGGTCCCCGACCGGCAAGGCCGCCATCGCCTACCGCGCCGTCGGCGCGGTCAGCCTCGCCTCCGGCGACCCGATCGGCGACCCCGAGGCCTGGCCCGGCGCCATCGATGCCTGGCTCGCTGAGGCCCGCCGGCATGCCTGGACGCCGGCCGTGATGGGCGCCAGCGAGGAGGCCGGCACGATCTACGCCCGGCACGGCCTGGACGCCCTGGAGCTGGGCGACGAGGCCATCGTCGACGTCGCCGACTTCACCCTCGAAGGCCGCGCGATGCGCGGCGTACGGCAGGCTCACAACCGGGTCCGCCGAGCCGGTTACACCGTGCGCATCCGCCGCCACGAGGACATCCCGGACGACGAGATGGCCACCCTGATCGAGCTGGCCGACCAGTGGCGCGACGGCGCGACCGAGCGCGGTTTCTCCATGGCGCTGGGCCGCCTCGGCGACCCGGGCGACGGGCGCTGCGGAATGCTGGAGTGCCGGGACGGCGACGACCGGCCGCGGGCGCTGCTCAGCTTCGTGCCGTGGGGCGAGCAGGGCCTGTCCCTGGACCTGATGCGCCGGGACCGCGACTCCGAGAACGGCCTGATGGAGTTCATGGTCGTCGAGCTGCTACTGCGAGCCCAAGAGCTCGGCGTCGAGCGGGTGTCGCTGAACTTCGCGATGTTCCGCTCGGTCTTCGAGCGCGGCGCCCGCCTCGGTGCCGGGCCCTTCCTGCGGCTGTGGCGTTCGATCCTCACCTTCTTCTCACGTTGGTGGCAGATCGAGTCCCTCTACCGCGCCAACGCCAAGTACCGGCCGGTCTGGGAGCCCCGCTTCCTGCTGTTCGCCAAAAGCAGCGACCTCCCGCGCATCGGCATCGCCAGCGCCCGTGCCGAGGGCTTCCTCACCCCGCCCGCGCTGCCGTCCCTCAAGCGCCGCCGGGAGGAGCCGGCCGAGTCCGCCGACAAGACGGTCAAGTTCCCGGCATGACATGACCGTTGGGCTGGTTCATGTGGCGTCACGTCAACTGCCCGTCGCTAAAGCGACGGGCAGTCGGTCGGAGTCCGCGAAGGGCTGTGGCTGACGGCCGACCTGGTTGGCGTGGCTGTGGCCGGTGCTTCAGGCCTTGACGACCTCTACGGAAGGGCCGCACAGGAGAGTCAGGTCCTGGGGGTCGGAAGTGAGGACGGTGACCGGCTGGGGCGCGTTGCGGGCGATGACGGCGAAGGCGGCGTCGATGGCGTACTTGTGGCCGTGGAGATGATGGGCGCGAAGGAGGGCGGCGGCTTCGTCGGTGACCTCTCTGGTGACGTCGTGAACGTCGACGCGGGAGAGGACCCACTTGATGCGGGCCGGGTGGATCCGCTCGTAATCGGCCTCAAGAGTGGTCATGGCGCTGGTGGCCACGCGGACGCCTTCCTCTGATGCTGCCTGGACCAGAGCTACGACGGTGCGGTCCTTGCGGTAGAGCTTGGAGAGTCCTTCGCTGTCGAGCAGCAGGGTGCCAGGCATCAGGCGGCGGCACCGCCGACCTGTCGGTGGTCATGGCGCAGCAGCGCGCGGGCGGCCTCGACCTCCTCGCGGGTGAGCTCGTCGTTGTCGGTCTCGAAGTCGGCGACGATCTCCCGAAGCTTGTCCATGGCGACCCGTTGTTCCAGGGCTTCGGCGACGTAGGCGGAGAAGCCGCCGGGCCCGACATGGGCGCGTACGGCCTCGGCAAGGTCCTCGGGCAGACTGATGGAGTACTTTCTGCTACTGCTCATGGTGTCGATCCTACCGATGGTCGTAACTCTGTGGGTGCGAATAGTCATGGCAGCGCGGGGGAGGCGGCTCGGCGCGCTCCACCTCCCCCTTGCGGGAGGCTGCCCGGTCCGCAGACAGTCCGCAGGACGGTCGTAAACGCTCGTCGGGGGCCAACGCGACCAAACGGTGAAATCCCAGGTCGGCGGCCTGGGCGAAGCTTCGCCGCAGGTCAGGATCGGGGCTCAGGCATTCCGCTTCAATGTGTGATTATCGCATTGCTGTACGTTAATGCGATTGGTTTGACGTGTGGATTCGGGGTCGAGCCCTCTCGCGGGCTCGGCCACTTCGTCGTTCTCGTGCAGACTTGACGCCGGACTGTCGGCGGATGCTGACGCATTGACGTAATGTTTGCGTCATTCTATGGTGTGGGCATGCTCTTCCCCACGCCTGCTCTCAGCGCCGAGGATCAGCGTGTTCTCGGTGAGATCGACGATCTTCGTCACTCGTTGCGCCTGCAGGTCCGGTCCACTCCGGCGAAGTGGACCGAAGGGCTGCGTAAGTTCTTGACGGCGGATGCGGTGGCGGCCTCCAACTCGATCGAGGGCTTCAAAGTGTCCACCGTCGACGTCGAGGACCTTCTGGAGGGCGAGAGGGATGTCGACGTCTCCGAGGAGGACCGCGAGGAGACGCTCGCTTGTCAGCGAATGATGACCTACATCCAGACACTGCACGATGTCGCGGACTTCCGTTACAGCAAGGAGTTGCTCAACTCGCTCCACTGGATGCTGCAGGGACACCGGCACACCCCGCGCAAGCCGGCCGGGCAGTGGCGGCGCGGAGCGGTGTACGTGACGGACGCTCGCGACCCCAGTATCGCGGCATACACGGCGCCGGACGCGGCCGATGTGCCTGCGTTGACGGGTGAACTGGTCGAGTGGCTGAACACGGACGATGGCAGCCACCCGCTGGTACGGGCCGCCATGGCGCATCTGCATCTCGTTTCCATCCATCCGTGGGCGGATGGAAACGGCCGCATGTCCCGGTCCCTCCAAACACTCATGATCGCGAGAGAGGGAGAACTGGCCTCCGAGTTCTCCTCGATCGAGGCTTGGCTGGGGCGCCCCGGCAATACCTGGGAGTACTACCGCGAGTTGCAGCGCCGGGGGGCCACCTACCGCCCCGACCAGGACGTCTCTGACTGGGTCCGTTTCAACCTCACCGCGTACCACCAGCAGGCGCAGACCGTACGCAGTCGCTTGGATCGTTCGAGTCGGGTGTGGCTTCTGCTCGGTGAGTTCGCGGAGGTCCGGGGGCTGGAGGAGAGGGTGGTTTCCGCTCTGCATGACGTGGCGATGTCCGGGCGGGTGCGTCGTACACGCTACGAACGAGCGGAGGATCTGAGCCTGCAGCGGGCTCAACGCGACCTGCGGGACCTGGTCGCGGCAGGCGTCCTGACACCGGTCGGCCGTACCCGTGCCCGCTTCTACACCGCCGGCCCCGCCTTTCCGGAGCCAGCCCTGGAAGCAGCTCGGACGCCGCTGCCGCTGGCCGATCCGTACACGCGCTGAGGGCATCTCGCGGACTGCCGAGTCAATCACGATGACGGAGTGGAATACCTGCGCTCAAAGCATGCCCAATTCGTCCCGCCCAGTCTCAGTGAGAACACTGACCCGCCACGCCTCCCGAAGGGCAGCCAAGAGTGACCAAACCTGTACGGGGACTCGCGGTGTAGGGACCTATAGCCCATCGGGGGCGGATGGCAGCCGGGCTGTCGCCCACGGATAGGACGCCCATCCCTGATCGAGGACCGGGTTGCGGGCACCCGCGTGTCCCGTGAGGCATTCATTGAGCGCCCAAGTGGAGCGTTGGGGGTCAGCCGCGCGTTCCAGGAGCAGCGAGCTGGGAGTGGTGTCGGTCAAGGTCACCAGGCGTTCGAACTCCTGGGCGCCGACGACCGTGGTTGGGATATCGGGGACGGGTAGGTCCACGTGGGGCAGGTTGGCGTTGGCGATGGGAACGGCTCAAGGGTGACGATCAATGCTTGACGCGGACGGTCGGCCGGAATACCGGCGAATGCCGGGTTGCACTGGTCGATCTGGGCCGAGGCGCTGTTGACTTGACGGTAGGCGCGGGCCACGGCTTGCGTGTGCGCGAGTTCGAGGCGCAGCAGCACGACCGATCATGATGCCGTCCGCCTCTGTCGAGGTGAAGACAGCGAGGCGGCCGGCAGTTGTATCGGAGATCGCCAATCAAAGCTGTGACCTGGGCGGATGATGTATCGGCACCCGCACTGTCCATGGGAAGCCCTTTGATCGGCCGGCGGCCGACGCGGCACGGGCCCGCACCGGCTCAGACGGTGGTGGTGCCGCGTCAGGACGGTGCGACGGCGGTGTGGGCTGCGAGGAGGGCGGCGACGGGGTCGGCCGTGGCGGGGGCGCAGGGCCACCATTCGCCGCCGCGGCCTTCCTGGGCGTAGGGGTGCCAGCGGTTGTCGGGGCCGAGGCGGATCTGGACGCCCTCGTCATCGGCGGTGAGGCGGTTGCGCCAGGCGCGCAGCCGCATGGTGCCGACGGTGTCGTCCGCGGTGTCGGGGTCGGCGAGGGCGGTGCGGGCGGCGGCCATGGCGGCGGGGTCGGGGGTGAGGGGTGCGCGGGCGACGGCCACGCCGGCGGGTCCGCCGTGGCGCAGGGCACGGACCAGGCGTGCGAAGTCGAGCGGAGGCAGGCCGGTGGCGCGTACGAGCTGGTGGAACCAGCCCTCGCTGACGCCGGACGCGGCGAGGCGTACGGCGTCCTCCAGAGGTGTGCAGGTGAGCGAGGCGGTGTGCCCGGCGGCGAGGCGACGGGCACGTTGAGCGGTGTCGCGGGTGAGCGTCTCGAGGTCGTCGAGGGTGAAGGGGGCGCCGGGGGGAGGCGCGGTGGTGAGGGGGGAAGAGGCCGCTTCGGGTTCGTCCGGCGTGCTCTCGGCCGTCTCGGGGGCGGGTGGGGTGAAAACGCCGTTCCAGGAGGCGAACGCGTCGCGGGCGGGCACGCCCTGGCCGCGGGGCGTGCCGCCGGTTTGCGATGGGGCGTTGGTGAGGGCCTGGCGGCGGGTGCGCAGTGCGGCGAGGACGGCGTCCTTGGTGCGCCCGCGGAGGGTGAGGAGCCAGAAGGGGTCGTCGTCGAGTTGGGTGGCGGTGGCGTAGCACAGGGCGGCGGCGTGCTTGCAGGGGTAGCCCCAGTCGGGGCAGGAGCACTCCGGGTCGAGTTCGGCCGGTTCGGGCAGGAGGGGGACGCCGGCGGCGCGGGCGTCGTCGACGAGGTCGGTGGGCATCTCGCCGTCGAGGAGGGCGGCGGTGCGGCCGGCCTGCGCGGCGATGGCGTCGAGGAGGGCGTCCCACTGGGCGTCGGTGAGGACGCGCAGGCGGACCGCGGCGTCGTACGGCCAGGGGGCGCTGCCCTCGACCTCGGCGCGTAGCACGCCGGGGGCGGCGGTGACCGGGCCGACCATGCCCTTGCGGGCGTAGGTGCGACCGCGGGAGAGGCGGCCGGCGTCGAGGGTGGAGGCCTCCAGGGCGTCCACCCAGGCCTGGCCCCACCAGGTGGCGGCGAAGGCGCGGCTGCCGGTGCGGGGGGCCTTGCGTGCGGGGGTCATGCGTCGGCTCCGTGGGACAGTGCGACGAGGTCGGCGAGGTCGGCGTCGGAGAGTTCGGTCAGGGCGGTCTCGCCGGAGGCGACGATCTGGTCCGCGAGGGCGCGCTTGGCGCCGAGCAGGCGGGCGACCTTGTCCTCGACGGTGCCCTGCGTGGTGAGCCGGTGGACCTGGACGGGACGGTCCTGGCCGATGCGGTAGGCGCGGTCGGTGGCCTGGTCCTCGACGGCGGGGTTCCACCAGCGGTCGTAGTGGATCACGTGGGTGGCGCGGGTGAGGTTGAGGCCGGTGCCGGCGGCTTTCAGGGAGAGCAGGAAGACGGGGAACTCGCCGTCCTGGAAGGCGGCGACCATCTCTTCGCGCCGGGGTACGGGGGTGGCGCCGTGCAGGTAGCGGGCGCGGATGCCGCGGTGGGCGAAGTGCCGCTCCAGGAGCCGGCCCATCTGCGTGTACTGGGTGAAGACCAGGGCGCCCTCATCCTCGGCGGCCACCGTGTCGAGGAGTTCGTCGAGGAGATCCAGCTTGCCCGAGCGGCCGGCCAGCGGTCCGGTCTCGCGCAGGTAGTGGGCGGGGTGGTTGCAGATCTGCTTGAGCGCGGTGAGGAGCCCCAGCACCAGTCCTCGGCGGGCGATGCCGTCCGCCTTCTCGATCCGGGCCATGGTCTCGCGCACCTGCGCCTCGTACAGGGCGGCCTGCTCGCGGGTGAGGGTGACGGGGTGGTCGGTCTCCGTCTTGGCCGGGAGCTCGGGGGCGATGCCGGGATCGGACTTGCGGCGGCGCAGCAGGAACGGGCGGGTGAGACGGGTGAGTTGCTCGCCGGCCCGCCGGGCCTGATCGGCGGCTTCCTCACCGACCTCCGCGCCGAGCGCGCCGCGCTCGATGGCCTTCGCGAAACGGTCGCGGAAGGCGGACAACGGGCCGAGCAGACCCGGGGTGGTCCAGTCGAGCAGTGCCCACAGCTCGGAGAGGTTGTTCTCCACCGGAGTGCCGGTGAGCGCTACGCGGGCGCGGGCGGGCAGCGCGCGCAGCTCGCGGGCGGTGGTGGCGTACGGGTTCTTGACGTGCTGGGCCTCGTCGGCGGTGACGAGCGACCACTTGACGGTGGCGAGCCGCTCCCGGTCCCGGCGCAGCACTCCGTAGGTGACCAGGACGAGCTCGTCCCCGGCGAGATGGTCGAGAGTGCGCTCGCCGCCGTGGTAGCGGCGTACCGGGACGGCGGGGGCGAAGCGGGCGGCCTCGCGCTGCCAGTTGCCGAGCAACGAGGCCGGGCAGACCACGAGGGCGGGGCCTGCGGTGTCGGGCTGCTCCTGGCGGTGCAGGTGGAGGGCGAGCAGGGTGACGGTCTTGCCGAGGCCCATGTCGTCGGCGAGGATCCCGCCGAGCGCCAGGCGGGTCATGTCCGCCAGCCAGGCCAGGCCACGCTTCTGGTAGTCGCGCAGGGTGGCGGTCAGGCCCTCCGGTACGCGGACGGGGGCACGGCCCTCAGGGTTGCGCAGCCCGGCGACCAGTTCACCGAAGGCGCCGACCGCTTCCACCGCGACGCGCTCGCCGTCCCATTCCACCTCACCGGTCAGCACCGCCTGGAGCGCGTCCAGCGGGGCGAGTTCGCGGCTGCGCTGCCGCTTGAGGCGGGCCACCAGCTTCGGGTCGGCGACGACCCACTGGTCGCGCAGCTTGACCAGCGGGCGGCGGGCCTCGGCGAGCTGGTCGAGTTCGGCTTCGGTGAGCTGTTGGCCGCCGAGCGCGACATGCCAGGAGAAGTCGAGCAGGGCGTCTTTGCCCAGCAGGGTGTCCACGGTCGCGCCGGGCGCGGTGGCCGCCCCGATCTCCGCCCGTGTCTCAAGGGCCTTGACCAGCTCGCGCGGCCAGTGCACCCGCACGCCCGCTGTGCGCAGCGCGTCGGTGGCGTCCCCCAGCAGTTCCATGGCCTCTTCGTCGTCGAGGCTGAGCGCGCTGGGTGTGGCTTCGGCGAGCAGACGGGTCAGGGGCTGCCAGGCGCGTGCGGCGCGGCGCAGCGCGAGCAGCGCCTCCGCCTCGGCATGCGGGCCGAGCAGGCGCTGCGCGCGGACCGGGTCGGCCCACAACTCGGCGGCGTCCAGCACCAGCGACGGGTCGGCCGCGGTCCGCAGCTGCGGCACTGCACGGAAGGCGCGGCGCCGCCCGCCCGGAGGCTCGACCCGCAGCTCCACACTGACCTGTGCGGCCCGCTCGGCCGCCGCCTCGGCAGCCCACCCTGCCAGGTGCGGGTGCAGGGCGGTCGCGCGGTCGGCGTACGGGTTGCCGGGCGTGGCCCAGCCGGCGGCCGGAGTGCGGGGCAGGGCGTCCGCGAGCGCGTCGCAGAACTCTCGTACCAGGTCGGCAGGTTCGGCGATCCGCGGTGTCCGGTCGTCCGCCTGGGGCGCGGGGAGATTGTGGGCGTACGGGGGCAGGGCGGCGGCCAGCGCGTCCAGGTCCCGCTTGCCACGCGCGCCGGGCGGCCCGAAGCGCCAGGTGGCGTACGTGTCGGAGGTCAGCGCCGGATACAGGCGCCCCTCGCCCAGCAGCTCCAGGGCGCGGCGGGCGACGGCCGCCCACGCGGCGAGCGACGGATGTACGGCGGCCTCGGGCAGGTCGAGCAGGAGGGCGAGCGCACCGCCGGGGCCGAGCGCCCACCCCTCGACGGTGCGGGTGCGCACCCCGCCGCCGTGCGGCAGGACCAGTTCGAGCCGGACCCGCTCCACCGCCTCCGGCACGGCGACCGAGGCGGGTACAAGGCGGGCACCGGCGGAGGGCCGGTAGAGCACCAGCCGGCCGAGCCGGGTCGGCAGCCCCGGCTCGGCCGGCGCGAACACGGCTGCCCAACCGCCGGTGGCGAGGTGCTCGCACGCCCAGACGGCGGCAGTGGGGTCCGCGAGCGGCGCGGCCTCGGCGGTGATCTCCCTGACGAGTCGGCTCACGTGGCGCTCCCCGCCTTGAACGCGGTCTTCCGCAGCCGCTTGGCCAAGGCCTTGTCGACGGGCTTGACGGCGTCGGCCAACGCGCCGAGCACCTCGCCGGCGTGCGGGTGGCCGGCCCGCCACAGGTCGTCGGCGCGCTCGGCCACCTGGTCGAGCGGACGCTTCCCGTCCGCGGGGCCCGCCAGCAGCCTTTCGCGCAGCGCCTGTTCGCCCGTCGCGGCGAACGGCAGCGCGCCGTCCACCAGCATCCACTCCAAGCCCCACGCCGCTTCCCCCTCGGCGGGCTCACCGATCCGGCGCAGCATCGAAGCCGCCGCGTGCGCGCAGCCGGTGACCTGGGAGACGGCGGCCTTGCGCAGCACCGCCTTCGCCCGGCCGCCCCCGTCCGCTTCCAGTACGGCGGCCAGCACGCGCGGGGCCTCGAGGCGGCGCAGCGCGTCGGCCGGCTCCGTACCGTCGCAGGCGTCCACCACCTGCACCGCCGCGTCCGCCGGGGAGCGCGCCGCCAGCCAGCCCGCCACCTCCGCCGCCGCGTCCGCCTCGGAGGGGTACGAGGGGAGCGCGGTCAGCAGCTCGCGGGCGTCCGCCGCGGCGAGCGAGCCGATCAGCGGGGCCGGGATGCCCGCCGCTGCCAGCAGCGCGCGCAGGCCGGAGCGGCCCAGCGCCGTGAGCCGGAAGCGGTCGGCGGGCAGCAGGTCGTGACCGCCGCCGTCGAACAGCAGGGCGAGGGCGGCGCCCGCTGGGGGTACCTCCCAGGCCCTTTCGGGCACTGGGGGAGGCTCCTGGCCTTCGCGCTCGGCGGCGCCGAACAGCTCCAGTGTCCCGGCGGTGTCGTCGTACTGCTCGGCGAGGAGCGCCGACACCAGCTGTCGGGCCGGGCCCTCGGGCAGCCCCTCCAGACCGCCGGTGAGGTGGTCGGCGACATCCAGCCACTCCCCGTCGGGCAGCCCGTACGCGGCGAGCAGCATCAGGAACGCCAGCGGCGGCGCCTCGTCGGTCAGCTCCCGCAGCGGGGACAGTTCACCCAGCGGCCCGTCCAACACGGGGAAGGTGAGGGAGAGTTCGATCGCCGCGCCGGCCACCGCCCCCTGCCAGGCGGTCAGCAGCGCCGCGTCGTCGTCCTCGTCCGGCAGCTCGTCGCCGGCGTACGCGCGGTTGCCCTCCACCTCGACGAAGCCACAGTTCAGCGCCCATTCCCAGGGCAGGTCCAGCAGCTCCATGTCGCCCGCGCTGCGGATCTTCGCCAGCCGCGCCGCCCGCTCCTTGGGATCGCCCCACTCCTCGGGGTCGATGCGCCACAGCTCGGCCTCCTCCACGGCCTGCCGGGCGAGCTTCGGACGCAGCAGCCCCTTCGGGGTCAGCTCCCGCCCGCCCGCCCCCACTGCCTCAAGGGCGTGGGAGGTGCCCCCATCCCGCCACCACCCTTCCGCGGAAGCCCTTCGGGCCCTACTTTCTCCGCCGCACCAGTGCCCGAGCCGCACCGCCGCCATGAAGGCGGGCACCTCGCGCACCGCGCGGGCCAGCTCCGCCTCGCCGGGCAGCCGCACGGCCGGCAGCCGGATGTCGGCGGCGCCGAAGAGGCCGGACAGCGACTCCTCTTCGTCCTCCCCCACGCTCGAATTCGCTCGCGCGGGGGGACCCCCATCGCCGACGTCGGCGAGCGAGGCCGCGCCGTCGGGCCCGGGGTACGGCCCAGCGGTGGCCGGGACAGGGTGCAGACCGCCGCACTCGCAGCGGTACGTTCCCGGCGGGGCCTGGCGCTCGCCCTTCTCGCCGCGCCTCTTCCGCCGCGTGCCCTCCCCCACTGCCTTAAGGGCGTGGGAGGTGCCCCCATCCCGCCGCAGCCGCACCTGCGCGAGCGCCCGAGTGAGCGCGGCGGGGTCGAAGGCCGCCGGGTCGAAGCCCTCCTCGTACAGGTCGGCCAGCACCTCGTCGTGCAGGCCGTCGTACTCCGTCCACTCCTCACCGCCGTGCCGGACGACCGTGCGGCTCGGGCGTTCCCCGTCCTCGTACCGCTCCAGCAGCTCGGCCAGCCCCCACACGCCACCGAGGTCCTCGGAGGCCGGCATGGCCCGCCGCCCGCCCGTGCACACCGCACGCTCCCCCTCGCCCTCTTGGGCGGGACGTACCGCCTCCACCGTGATCCGGTGCAGCCAGTCGTCGCCGAAGTCGTAGGTGTAGTCCATGCGGTCGCCGGCGCGCGGCAGGACGTCCGCGACAGTGGCCTGCTCCTCGTCGAGGGCCGGGATACCGAAGCCGTCCGGCGGAGCGTACCGCCCGCCAGATCTGTCCTCGAAGGCGTGCAGGTGCATGTCCTGCCAGCCGAACGCCACCTGGATCACGTTGTGCAGCGACCCCAGAGTGAGGTCAGAGGGCACCACCAGCCGCCGCCACAGCGGAGGTTTCATCCCCTCCAGTTGGACCTTGAGCTGGTGGACAGAAGGGGTGCGCTCGGCGGAGCTGCGCTGGGCGGTCATGGACTGAGGGCTTCCCACTCGTCGGAGACGTACGCCCCGGGCACGATGCCTGCCCGCCACCGTACGCCGAACAGCTGACCCGGCCATTCTGGCAGCCTGGAGCCCTCGGCCCGGCCGCTCGGCGTAATTCCTCCGGCTCACTTGCACGCGGGCCGTATCTTGTGCTGAGACTGCCCCGGTACCCAGCGTTCCGCCGCGTGGCGAAGGGGGAACAACGGGACGCGACGGCAAGGCGCTCAACGGTCGAGGGAAACAGGCCGACACGGCCCTGGCCCGGCTGCGAGGACTGGTCGAGCGGGAGTTCGCCCCGCGAACTCACCGAGACCGACGCCGACGGCCACGTCACAACCACCGTCTACACCGCCACCACCGGCGCCAGCCCGACCTCCATCAAGGTCACCCGGCGTTCGCGTGTCGTTGTCTCATCAGGTCGCGGTGCCGGCGCAGGATGGTGTCCGGTCGGACGATCAGCCGCAGCCGGCGCAGTACCTTGCGGGGCAGTGGCTGCAGTAGTGCGGTGAGGAAGGCCCGGTCTTCGGCGGTGAACTTCAGTGTCGGCCGCCGCGGGCGGGGTCGGCACGGCCACCGGACGGTTCGCCCGGGAGCAGCGCGTCCCACTTGCCCGGCCCGCAGCCGCAGCAGCCTCGTGAAGCCGGGCTTCACCGTGCAGCCCCACCCAGCGCCAGGTCCTCGCTGTCCTGGCGGCCCAGGAGCCACTGGCCGCCCGTCCGCTCCGGTGCGATGACCGGTGGGCTCACACGGGGAAATTCGCCGTGTGAGCCCACGAGGAGCAGCTCACCACTGGATGGTTATCGCCACTCCCACTTCAGGGCGGGCTTCCGGTTGAGGACGCGGTGCAGCGCAGCAGCCATGTTCGTTCACCTCCCTTCGGTGTCGTTGACCTGTCTTGCGATGCGGTGGACGGTGAAGGGTCGAGGGACGGCGCCCTCGACCATGACGGGGCGCAGGTCGCCGCCAACGATGGTCAGGCGGGTGTCGCTGGTGAGCGCGGTCAGCGCTTCGGTCATCAACAGGTGTGCCACCGCTGCGCCGGCGCAGGTGAAAGGGCCTGCGCCGAACGGTATGTAGGGCCCGCGCTGTCCCGGTTCCGCCCAGCGCTCGGGGCGGAACACGTCGTGGTCGGGCCAGCCTTGTTGGCCGTGGTGCAGCAGGTAGGGGCTGACCGAGAGGATGTCGCCCGTCTGGAATCGGATACCGCCGAATTCAGTGGGATGGTGGACGCGGCGGCCGACCATCCACACCATCGGGCAATGCCTTAGCGATTCACGAACGATCCAGTCTGCTGGCCATGGCGGCGGCGAGTCCGACTCATGATGTGAATTGGCCAGTAGAACCGACCACGCCAGCGAGGCACTGACGGGCGCCACGATCGAACGGTACATGACAAGGAATACCTCGGCCACTTTCCGGTCCGTCAGTTCGTTCGGACACGCGCCGAGCACTGCGTCAAGTACATCGCGGGAATCGCCGGATCGGTTTCCTCGACGATATCCGACTTGCTCGGTGATCGTTGCGATAAGCTTGGCACGTAGCACTTCCGCACGCGCCCGTTGCCACGCGTGTGGTGCTCGAAAGACGACGCCGCCATGTACAGCCTTGTCCATTAGGCGCCGGACTTGAGACGGGGTATCCGGGGTCAATAGCAGCTCTGCCAAACCACGATACACAAGGTCGGTCGCAGTGGTCGGCCACGGGCTGGCCTTCGGCAGTCGAGCTACTTCGGTGACGAGTGCCCCACGGTACTCTGACACGTGGGCTCGCAGGAGGTCTCGGACCGCGTGGCCGACATCGACTTGTGCAGAACGGGTCGGCAGCAGATCCCCGAAGAAGCCCGACATGCCGGCGTTGAACTCCGGGTCGCGCAGCAGTACTCGTGCCAGGTCGGCGTCACTCACGCACCAGCCGCCCCAGGGCAGACGGAACACGCCCGATGAACTGCGGTGACGAAGTTCCTTGATGTACTCGAAGGGGTCGCACTCAAGCTGTCTCTGGTAGCTCACACCCATCGAACAACTCCCTGATGAGTTTCCGTTGTAGCGGACTCACGGATCCGGACCTGGTAACACCGACCCCGTTTTTGCCGTGCCAGGATGGCATCGCTGGATTCCGTGAGAGCGATAGAGCATTCGTCAACGGCCGGTCAGGAGCAGGGTCTTGCGCGAACCCAGGTCCGGTCCTCGGTCAGGAAGGCGTCGAACTCCAGGTCCGCCTCGCGTAGGCAGACGACAAGCTGCTCGTCGTCGAGCTCGTGGTTCGTGATCGTGTGCGTCCAGACCCGGCCGGCCATCCGGTATTCGAGCGTGGCAACAACCAGGTTCTCAGCGGCGCGGCGGACGTCGGCAACAGAAATCATCGCGCTACCGCTTCCGGTGGACCCGGCACCCGGCAGACGATGTGGCACAGTGCGGCGGATGAGGAGCGCGCCATCCGGCTGCAGATGGTTCCGGCAGGTATCCAGGAAACGACGGCGAAGGCTTTCGTCGGCCGAGTTCAGCAGGAAGGATCCGAGCAATACTGCGTCGAACCTCCGGCCGAGTCGAAGGTCTTCGATTCGGCCGCAGATGACCTCAGTGTCCACGTATTCCAGCATCTCCGGACACTCGTCCACTGCCACCATGGAGTGTCCGAGCGCAACGAGCTCGCGAGTGACCCGTCCCGCGCCAGCGCCCAACTCAAGGATCGTCGCTCCTGCGGGGATCGCTGAATGCACGATCGCCGGTTCATCCTTGACCCCCAGGAGCGCAAAGAACTCCACGGGGCTTCCATCCGGAGCGATCGGCCCGGGCCCGGTGCCCGACTGTCCCATACTTCCCATGACTGGCCCTCACTTCGCCGGCAGACGGGTTCGCTGCCGCGCTCCGGTATCCGGATCACGACCGCCCCTCGGAAGGCGACGCCTGCCGTGTTCGTGCGAGTGACTGCAGGTCAGGCGGTTCGAAACACATTCTGCCTCCGCGCCCGCCGACCGGACAGGACGTAGACCTGACGTTAACCTGACACTTGCGGCGGCTCGGGTTAGGCTCGTGCGCGAACTTCGTCTGATCAGCAGGACGTCGGGCAAGCACGCCACGGGGAACCGGGGGGACGTGTGGGGGCTGTCTTCGCTGCGCTGCTCCGGGAGCGGCGCCTGTCGGTGGGCTTGAGCCAGGACGCCCTCGCGGAACGCTCGGGTGTCTCCGCACGTTCGATCCGCGCCCTGGAGGCAGGCCGACGCCATCCGCGGATGTCCTCGGTGATTCACCTCGCCGAAGCGCTCGGTGTCGACTCCGACACACGCACCCAATGGCTGAAGGCAGCACGGGACACAGGCCCGCATCCCGCCGCTGTCCCCGGCGAACCCACCACCCCATTAGCGGCCCCACAGGCCGGTGACGGTGCCCGCCGCCCCTCCCCCGTTGGCCCGGGCTCCTCGGGTACCGCTACAGGACTCGACGTGCCACAGCAACTGCCTGCGGCAGTACGGCATTTCACCGGGCGCGTCCGTGAACTGGATGAACTCGATGCGCTGGTAGCCGATCAGATGCCCGGCTGCGGTGCAGTCGTGATATCAGCGATCGCCGGCACTGCCGGAGTAGGCAAAACCTCCTTGGCCGTGCACTTCGCCCACCGAGTGGCCGACCACTTCCCCGACGGCCAGCTCTTCGCAAACCTCCGCGGCTTCGATCCCATCGGCCCCCCAGCCGACGCAGTCGACGTCGCCCACGGCTTCCTGGAAGCGCTCGGCGTGCCAGCGCCCCGCATCCCGACCGACCCGGAGCGGCAGCTAGCGCTATACCGCAGCCGACTGGCGGGCACCCGAACCCTGATCATCCTCGACAACGCCCGCGAGGCAGAGCAAGTCCGCCCGCTGCTGCCCGGCTCTGCCACCTGCCTCGTGCTGGTCACCAGCAGGAAACGGATGCCCGGCTTGGTCGCCCTGGACGGCGCCGTTTCGCTCGCCCTCGACGTACTCTCCCGTGGGGAGGCACTTGAACTGCTCGCCCGCCGACTGGGCACAGAACCCCTGCGGGTACATCCGGAAGCGGCCGACGAGCTGGTCGAGCTGTGCGCCCGACTGCCGCTGGCCATTAACATCGCCGCCGCACGTGTGGCCGACCAGCCTGCCATCCCGCTGAGCGTTTGGGCACGTCAACTGCGTGACACGCACGCCCGCCTGGACCTGCTGTCGGCCGGCGACAACCGCGCGGACGTCCGCGCGGTGCTCTCCTGGTCCTACCGTTCCCTGCCCCCGAATGCCGCCCGCCTGTTCCGACTGCTGGGCCTGCACCCGGGCCCGCACATCAGCGCGCCCGCAGCCGCAAGCCTCGCCGGCCTGCCGCTCCCCGACACCCGCCGCCTCCTGGACGATCTCCATCGCGCCCACCTCCTCACCGCGTCGGACCGCAACCGGTACACCTTCCACGACCTGCTGCGCGCCTACGCCGCCGAACAGGTGGCCACCCACGATTCCACGCGGGCACAGGCCGAGGCGACGCTACGCATGCTCGACCACTACCTCCACACCGCGAACCGCGCCGGCTCCCTCGCCTACGCCGACGACACCTCGTGGCCACCGCTCGACCTCGGGGCACCAGCAGCCGGGGTGACGCCCGAGGCCCTCACCGACCGTCAGCAGGCCCTGGCCTGGTACCACGACGAGCAACCGGTACTCGAGCAGGTCGTCGCCCGAGCCCACCAGGGGGGGATCGATGATCACGCCTGGCAGCTCGCCGGCACGCAGGTGTCCTACCTGCTCAAGTCCGGATTGTGGCAGCAGTGGCAACGGGTCAGCGAGACCGCCCTGGCTGCCGCCGAGCGCACCGCGAACCTCGCCCGCCAGGCACATGCCCACCGCTGGCTCGGCCAGGTGCACCGCTCCCAGGGCCGCCAGCCCGAGGCCCACGCCGAACTGCGTCTCGCGCTCGACTTGTTCGGCGCGCTCGGCGACCGAACACGACAGGGCAAGACCCAGCTCGACATCGCCATCACCTACGGCGAGCAGCATGCACACACCGAAGCGGTAGCCGAGTCGCGGCGGGCCCTGAAACTCTTCGAGGCCCTCGACGATCACTCTGGGCAGGCCATAGCGCTGAACCTCATCGGCTGGTATCTGACAGTTCTCGGCGAACCCGAGCAGGCTCTCCCGTATTGCCGTCGTGCGCTGGAGCTCTCCCGCGACTCGGGCAACCTCCCCGCCGAAGCTTCCATCCTGGACAGCATCGGCTTCATCTACTACAACACAGGCAATTACCAGGAGGCACTGACCCCCTACTACGAATCCCTACAAGTGCGCCAGTCGCTGGGGGACTACTTCCTGCAGGCCGAGATTCACACTCATATCGGCGACACCCACCTGGCCCTCGGCGACCCCGAGGCAGCCCGGGTCTCCTGGGAGAACGGTCTCGCGATCCTGGAGGAACTACAGCACCGCGACGCGGAGGGCGTCCGCGCGCGCCTGGCTCGTCTCGCCCGTGGACGCCAGTAGGCCGGCAGTGACGTTTTCTCAGCGGTGATCATTTCCAGATTCGGTTGAGGACGAGGGCGGCGCGGGCGATGTCGCCGATCCGGCTCGGGCTGAGGGTGATGTGCTGCAGGGTGCGCCAGCGCTGCTTGAGCTCGGCGGCAGCGCGTTCTCCGAGTGCGCGGACACCGCTGATCAGGTTGTTCGTGGTGCGTGTGTCCGAGTGCAGGGCCTGTTCGGATCGGCCCTTCGGACGCCGGACCGGGACGAGGATGCCGATCCCGGCACCGATGTAGCCCTTGTCGGCCAGGGTGGGCAGGCCGTTGGCCGCCGCCTTGTCCAGGGCGGGGAGCGCGTGGATGCGGGCGGCGGTGCGGGTCAGGGGCTGGTCCACTTGGCGCGGTTGGTCTTGAACACCCCGCAGCCGAGGGAGAGCTCGACCCAGCCGTGGACGACGGCGTGGGCTGATCGCTCGACCTCCGTCCATGGGGTGGTCGCGCACCACACGTGCAGGGTGACGGCTCCATCGCCGCTGCAGTAGGCGTGGGTGCGGCTGTCGTCCGGATGCCCGTTCGCGCCGTCCCCGTAGACGATGTCGCACTCCACCGGGCTGGCGTGCACCCATGGTGAGAGCTGAGGGGCTGAGCGAGTGCTGGCGGTTGCCGCGCTCGCCGGAGCGGCAAAGGCCAGGGCGGCCGAGGCCGCCACCGTGGCGACGACCGCCGCGGATTGCTTTCGCATCCTGCTACGCATCGGTGATCGGTTCCTTTCGGCTCGTGGTCACAGGGAGTTGAGCCCGTTCCAGCCGGGTGTGCGGGAGAGCTTGCGCACCCAGAGGTTGGGCGCCCACGAGGGGCTGATGTAGATGGGGTCGTTCGGGCTGGGCAGTGTGAGGTTGTAGGCCTGCAACACGTCATAGGCGTGGTTCATGCAGTTGTCGCCGAAAAGGTCGTACCCTCTGCCGACGTTGGCCTGGGCTTGCAGGGCCGCGGAGTGCACCGCGCTCTGGGCCGCGTACGCGCAGGTGTACTGCTTGTAGTAGCCGCCCGGATGTTCGTTGGCCTTCGCGTTCCGGAACGTGTCGAGCGCTCTCTGCCAGTTGCCGGTATCCACCCATGCGCCGTTGCGCTGACCGGGAGGAATCTTGCGGGCGTTCGGGCCGCCCTCTTCGCCGCCCGCGCCCTCCGTCGCTCCGAAGAACCAGTGGTCGCCTGGCGGTTCCTGGAAGGCCCATCCGACGTGCCCGAATCCGCCGGCTCCTTTCGGCGCGAGGAAGACGCAGGCCTGGCCCCGGCCGAGCGCGAAAGCCTGCTGCGGCAGGACGACGCTCCCCAGGAGAAGCGCGACCACCACCGCAAGCAGCGCCGTCACGCTCGTACGCAGGCGACCGCGCCCGGCGATGCGCAGTGGTGGTGCGGACGACCGCGCTGACCCGCACCTCCTCGTACTGCGACTCATGAACTCTCCCATCCCGGCGCCCGTTTGACGCCGCTGGCCGGCGGTGGCGGCTGGGAAATCCCAACCGCCTGTCGTGGACCTGGTGGATTCGGGTGGTCCTGCTGTGCGGGCAGCGCGCAAATGCATGAATCCGCAGCCCCTGTGGCGTTCCACCGTCTCGGTCACTCCACGGTCTAGTGGGATCGGAGGTTGATGGGCATGATGCGTATCAGATGCGCCTGACCACGCATCAATGCATCAATCCATCGGGGGAGCCATGGGCCGTCGAGAGGTTGAGATCAATCCGCTGGCCGGGCCCGTCGAGGAACTGGCCGGTGCCCTCAGAGACCTGCGCGCCGCGTCCGGATTACCGACCTACCGGCAGATGGCCGCGCGCACCCACTACTCGGCCTCGGTGCTCTCGCGCGCGGCCAGAGGATCCCAACTGCCCTCGCTTGCCGTGGTCAAGGCGTTCGCCGAGGCATGCGGAGCCGATCCGGGCCCGTACGAGCAGCGGTGGCGGCAGGCGCGGCAGGCCCTCCATGCCGACGAACCGGCGGACGAGCGTGAGGCGACGCCCGCCCGTACCCGTCCCGTCCTGGAGGACACGGTCCCTGCCGCCTCTGCCACCTCGGACACTGTCCCGGCCCCGTCCGCCGGGCGAACGGCTCCCACCACAGGGCGGTGGCGCAGTCGGCGGCCCTTCCTCGTGGGCACGGGCATCATCGCCCTCACCACAGGGTGCGTCGCCGCTGCGTTCGCCATCAGCTCCCAGCAGCCCGGCTCCGCCACCGCACCACATGGCTGGCAGGCCGCCAACCAGCACGTCACTGATCAGCGTGAGCCTTCCGGCGCGCACGAGGACATGGACGGAGACGACCCGCGGGCCCGCGGTTGCGGCGCCGACGCCTCCACCGTGACGACCGTTCCTCTCGACCTACCCGGCGGCGAGCGCTTCGGCGATCTGCGGCTGCGGCGCAGCAACAAATGTGGGACAGTCTGGGCGTCGGCCTACTACAGCAATCCCTCCCTGTATACGGTGCGGTTGGCCGCGCACCGCCCCGCCGACGGCGCCGAGGTCCACTCCGAGTGGAGCAACAACACCCCGCCGGGCAGCTATGGCGACATGCTGTCCACCGCGTCGGGCTGCGTCTGGATCGAGTCCGTCGTCGTCACGCACAAGGGCACCGGCCCGACTGCCCGGACCCCCTGCCTGCAGTGAGTAGGTGGTTTTCTACGATGGCCATGAGGTGTTCGACTTTCGTCGGTCTGACTGATTGTCACGCGGGTCGCCCATAAGCCGGGTCGTGCTGGATCGGTGCTGGATTTTCTGACATCGAGTCAGGGGGAATCAGGTGTCGTAGACCGTGGAGCGATGCCCGACGTGTACGACCCAGACCACCAGCTCACCGTTATCAATCGTGTAGACGACGCGGTAGTCACCCAAGCGTAGGCGACGGCGTTCGGGCTGGGATGCAAGGGCTGTGGTGTTGAAGCCCAACGGATCGCTTTCCAGCTCCGTCAGCTTGGCCAGGATGCGGAGGGCCATATCCCGGGGGATCTTGCGCAGCTCGGCTTGCGCTTCGGGCCGCAAGACCGTGCGGTACTCACTCACTGCGCGCCAGCGTCTCCCTCATGATGTCCTCGATCGGGATTCCGGCCGCCGGGCTCGCCATGCGCTCGTCGATGATTCGGTTGATCTCGCGCTCTTCCCATTCCTGGTACTTCCGCAGCACCTCGATGGACACCACGGCGGCTACTTCCTTGCCTCGGCGCGTGATCACCGTGGGCACGTCGTCGCGGTCGGCCCGCTCCACGACCTCGGCCAGGTGTGCGCGGACATCGCGGATGGACTCTATGGGCAGCGGCTGCGTCATGTGCTCAAGAGTACCGAGTGTCCCATGTGTACACAACGGCTGGGTCGTCGGGTCGTGCTGGATGGCGGTCCACCGTGCTGGATGCGTGCTGGATGAGATCCCCAGAACAAGAGTCTTCGCAGGTGGGAGCTCTGTGATCAATATTCTGGTTCAACATGTGAGCGGTTCATTACTGCGAGCGCGCAGGCGCGCGGTGTGCGGCGGGACGACGGGGGTGCGGGCGCCGAGTTCCGTCAGGGCCCAGCGGATGCCGCCGGGCTCGGAGCAGTCGGCCGGGGTCCGCCGTTCCAGGCAGCCGCGGTAGGCGCGACACAGGGGCTCGACGGCGCCGCCGATCTCCAGGCTCGCCAGGGCCGTGGCCGCCCATAACGGTCTTCCGGCCACGGGACGCGGTCGTCCGCTGCCCAGTCCTCGAAGGAATCGCGTGTGAGGTCGATCCGGCGCCGGACCGGATCGAGCGGCTCGCCCGCTGCCGGAGGCCGGACGAACCGTCGGCCGTGCTCGGGTGGGATGTTTCTTTTCCCGGTTCTTTTAAGGGCGTCGCCTGGGACCGGGGCGCGGTTCGCCTCGGCGCGGTGGGAGTTGGGGTACGGAGGGACCGGAACGGGAGGTCATCGGGAAGGAGGCGTGGCAGTCTTCCGGGCTCCAGGCGAGGGAGGAGAGCACGGTGGGGGATGGCGCGCGGCGGGTGTTGTTGATCGAGCCGGAGCCACGGGTGGCCGAGGCGGCGGTGATGGCGGGGTTGGAGACGTGGTCGGTTCGGGACGTGGCTTCGGGGGTGGGGGAGGGGGCAGGGCACGTCGTAGGCCAGTCGGTGCGGGTCGGGCGGCAATTCGCTGTGGATACGGGGGACTTGGACGCGTTGCATGCGCTGTTGGTGGAGTGCGGGGCCGTCCATGGGATCGAGCACATCTTCTATTTCGGTGGGTCCGAGGTGCTGCATCGGGCGGTGGAGCGGGCGTTGCCGGCGGTCTCGCCGGGGCGTTCGGAGGCCTTGCGCAGGCTCAGTGATCCGGTGGTGATGCGGCGGGTGCTTGAGGAGGGAGGGGCGGGGCCGTCGTCGGGGGAGGGGTTACTGGTGGGGCCGGAGGTCAGTGTGGAGACGTTGACCTGTGAGGGCATGCACGAGGTGATCGGGATGACGGCGCTGCGGAGCGCCGCGCCGGTGGGGGTGGATCTGCTGTATCCGGCTCCGTTGTCGGAGGGGGACCGGATCGGGGTGCGGGCGACCGTGCGTTCGCTGCTTGATCTGGTCGGGTACGAGTGGGGGCCGGCGCGTACGCGGGTTGTGCTGACCTCGGGCGGGCCTCGTATCGCGTCGTCCCGGCCGCGGCCCAGCGGGCACCCGGTGACACGGCTGATGCGGGTGGCGACGGGGCGCGATCCGGAACGGGACATTCTGGCGGCGCTGGTCGGCAAGGCCCCGCGGAGGATGGAGAGGGCAGAGGCAGGGGGGACGGCGCGGTTTGCGGCTCTGGCGTGGGTGGCGCTTCCGGAGGGGGCCGCCGCTGGGGTGGCGGCACACCCGCGGGACGTCTTTCCGGTGCCCGAGGGTGGGGCGCGCGTCGGCACGGACGCCGGGGACCTGGTCGGCGGGCGGGCCGTTCAGGTGGTGGTGGACGGGGCGACGCCGGACGAGGTGGCGGAGCGGATCGCTGCGGTGCGGCGGCGGTGGACGGGTTAGCGGGAGAACTCCGGACCCCGGACCCCGGACCCTGGACCCCGGTTTTCAACTGTCCGGCCTGGCTGCGGCGTCAGGCTATTTGCTGTGGTGTCTCGGCCGGTGCCGGAGAAGGGGCCGGTAGCGGTGTCGGGTCCAGGTACGGCGGTGCGTCCATGAACGTGAAGAGGGTGGCCGCGGCGGTGCGGTGGGCGGCGGCCGCGACGGGGTCGCCGAGGGCTTCGGTGGCGGCGGCCATGCCGGTGAGGGCGCGGGCCTGTTCGGCGCGGTAGCGGATCGCCGAGGCCAGTTCGTGGGCGTGCGTGTGGAGGTCGAGGGCCTGGTCGTACTCGCCGCGGCGCAGGTGGAGTCGGCCGATCAGGTTCTCGACCTTGGCCTGCCGGGTGGGGCTGTCGCCGGCGTGGGCGAGGCGGAGGGAGAGTTCCGCATAGGCTTCGACCTCGGCGTACTGGCCGAGGCACTGGGCGACCTCGGCGGAGAGGGCGAGGACCAGAGCGAAGTCGCCCGGCGGGCTGGAGTCGTCGCAGCGGTCGCGGGCGCGTTCCAGGCAGGTGCGGGCGTCCTCGTACTCGCCGAGGCCGACGTGGGCGAAGGCGAGGTCGGTGAGGGCCATGACCTCGTTGTCGCGGTGGTCGACATCGCGGTGGATCGCCAGGGCCTGGCGGGCGGCTGCGGCGGCCTCCTCGTATCTGCCCCACTGTTCGTGCAGGGTGCTGAGGTTGGTGAGGGTCTCGGCCTCGGACCGGGGGATGTCCAGTTCGCGTTCCAGGGCGATGGCGCGTTCCAGGTGGGGGAGGGCCTCGGCGTGCTGGCCGAGCACGGTCAGGAGCAGGCCGATGGTGGACTCGCTGTGGGCCTCGGTGTGTTTGTCGCCCAGGCGCAGGGCGATGTCGCGGCCCTCGCCGACGACCTCGATGCCCTCGTCGAAGTGGCCGAGCTTCCAGCAGGCGACGCCGAGGTTGGAGAGGCTGACGCCGAGCAGGGCGAGGTCCTCGAGGCGGCGGGCGGCGGCCACCGCGATCTGGCTGAGGTCCCGGAAGTCCTCGAACCGTCCACGCGCGTTGAGCCGGAAGACGATGTTCCGGGTGAGGGCGACGGTGTGGCGGTCGAGGCCGTGGCGGTCGGCCAGGGTGACGGCGGAGAGCAGGCTGCTGTGCTCGCGGTCGAACCACTGGGCGGCGCGTTCCGGATCCGGGAGGGGAGGCAGTTCGCCGGGGAAGGTGGGGATGCCGGTGGAGCTGCGCTTGCGGCCGGGGAAGAGGAGCTGGCAGGCCTCCTCGGTGGCGGCCAGGTAGTAGTCGAGGAGGCGTTCGACGGCCTCGGAGTCGTCGCGTTCGGTGGCGGGGCCGCCCTGGCTCTGGGCGAAGTTCCGTACCAGATCGTGGAATCGGTAGAGGCCCATGTCCGGCTGCTGGAGGAAATGGACGTCCAGGAGGCGCTCGAGTATGGCCTCGGAGCCGTGCGGGTCCATGCCGAGGAGGGCGGCCGTGGAATGGGCGTCGAGGTCGGATCCGGGGTGGAGGCTCAACATCCGGAAGGCGGCGCGGTGTTCCTCGTCCATCGCCTGGAACGACAGGCGCAGGGTGGCGGCGACGCTGCGTTCGCCGACGCTGAGTTCCTCCAGGCGGCGCGTCTCGTCGTGGAGGCGGTCGACGAGGTACTGGACCGTCCACCGGGGCCGGTTGCGGAGGCGGGCGGCGACGATGCGCAGGGCGAGCGGGAGCCGGCCGCAGAGTTCGGCCAGTTCGGCCGTCGCTTTCGGTTCGGCGGCGACGCGGGCGGTGCCGAGCATCTCGGTGAGGAGCTGCTCGCCGTCGTCGTGGGACATGGGGCCGATGGAGATCCATTCGGCGCCGTCGAGGTCGAACAGGCGGGACCGGCTGGTGACCAGGACCAGGCAGCCGTGGGCGGGCGGGAGGAGGGGCAGGATCTGGGCGGCGTCGTGCGCGTTGTCGAGGAGGAGCAGCACGCGGCGGTCGGCGAGGGTGGACCGCCAGAGCGCGGCGCGGCCCTCGGTGTCGTCGGGTATGCGTTCGGCGGGTGTGCCGACCGCGCGCAGCAGGCTGTCGAGGGCGGACGCCGGGGTGACGGAGCGCTCGCCGGGGGTGAATCCCTGGAGGTCTATGTGGAGTTGGCCGTCGGGGAAGAGGTCGGCGACCTGGCGGGCTGCGCGCACGGCGAGGGAGGTCTTGCCGCTGCCGCCCATGCCGTCGATGGCGACCATGGTGGTGTGCTGCGGGGGCGCGTCCGCCGCGTTGGAATTCATCGACGAGCTCGACGAGTTCGAAGAATCGTTCTTTCGGTGGATGCAGGCGAGGAGGGCGGCGAGGTCCTCGCGGCGGCCCGTGAAGTCGGAGAGATCGTAGGGGAGGGTGCAGGGGGCGGGGGGCGCGGTGGGAGCCGCGGCGGTGTGTGAGGAGCGCGCGGGCGTGCCGGCACCAAGGGGTGGGCCGGGGACGAACGCGGGTAACGGTGCGGGCTCGGGGGGCTGAGCCGGCTCGGGCTGCGGGGTGGGGGGTGCCGGGGGCGCAGGCCGTTCGGGGGCGGCGAGTTCGGGGGCTTCGCGGAGGATGCCCTCGTAGAGGCGGGTCAGGGGGCGGCCCGGGTCTATGCCGAGTTCCTCGACGAGGAGTTCGCGGACCTTGCCGTACTCCTCCAGCGCCTCGGCCTGGCGGCCGCTGCGGTAGAGGGCCAGCATCAGATGGCCGCGCAGCGTCTCGCGCAGCGGGTGGTCGGAGATCAAGCGGCGGAGGTCCGCGATGAGTTCGGCGGCTTCCCCGAGGCCGAGGCGGAGTTCCAGGAGCTGCTCGGCGGCGGCGAGGTGCCGCTCATTGAGGGCGGTCGCGGCGGCCTCGATCACCGGGCCGTCCATGCCGGACAGCACGGGGCCGCGCCAGAGCGCGAGGGCATGGCGCAGCGCGGCGACGGCGTCGGCGGCGCGCCCCTCGGCGACAGCACGGCTCGCGGCGGCGGTGCGGCCGGTGAATTCGAGGAGGTCGAGCCGGGTGTCGTCGACCGATACGCGGTATCCGGGGCCTTCGGTGAGGATCAGCCCGTTGCCGCCGGGGACGCGCCGGCGCAGGTGGGCGACGGCCTTGCGGACCTGGTGTGCGGCGGTCGTCGGGGGCGCGTCGCTCCAGACGGCCTGGACGAGGCGGCTGACCGGCACAAGTCTGTCCGGTTCGAGCAGCAACGTGGCCAGAACGCGTTCCTGCACCGCGCCGCCAAGATGGAGCCGGGACGAACCGGACCAACCCTCCAGTGGACCAAGGATGTTGAAGCGTATCGGCTGCGGCCGCTTGCCTTCCTCGTTCTCCACATGCCCCCCTTGCCGGTCGCGGCGGTCGTCGGACCATGTCACCGGTTCATGCCGGACCCCTGTCGGTACCCCTACCGTCCCGGCGAGATCATAGGCGGTCGTCCCATGGGCTGGCACCCTCCGTTACCGGCCGGGAACGGAGGGCTGTGGGAGTGGGGGGGTGGGGGCTACGGGGGGCGGGGTCGGCTCGCCGGAGCGGGGAGCGGGGCGTGCCGAAGGCCGGGAACGGCTTCCCAGGGTCGGGAGCGGAGTGGTTCCGGGCCCCCGGAACCCCGCGTTCCCGGGGCGGAGCGGCGCGTTCCCGGGGGTGCGGGAACGGCGGTATCGGGGGCGGGAACGGGAGGGGAACGGTTCGGGAAGGGGCGGTTCGAGTATCGGTGCAGCCGAGCGAGAACCTCACCGATTCAAGGGGGAGCAAGACATGCGGAACAAGCCGAGCGGGTTCAAGGAAATCACCGGTCTCCTCACCGCCGCGGCCCTGGCCCTGGGGCTGGGTCTGGGTCTTGCCGCGGGGACGTCGGTGACCGCCGACGGGGGTGCCGCCGGCACCGTCACCGTCGCGGACAACCAGGGACCGGCCTCGGTCACCCCGTGAGGCCCCGGCCGGTCCGTACGCGGGTGAGTCACCTTCGCCGGTCACCCTCCACCGAACTCGCCTTGGAGTCACCTTGGACATCCGTCAGCTGACGACCTTCCACAAGGTCGCCACACTCCTCAGCTTCACTCGCGCCGCCACCGAGCTCAAGTACGCGCAGTCCAGTGTGACGGCGCAGATCAAGGGCCTGGAGACATCGCTCGGGGTCGAGCTCTTCGAACGACTCACGGGCAAGATCCAGCTCACCCCGGCCGGCCGGCGGCTGCTGCCCTACGCCGAGCAGATGATGTCGCTCGCGGGTGAGGCCCGCGGTGTCGCGCTCGGCGACGGGGAGCCCTCGGGTGTCCTCACCATCGGCACCATGGAGAGCGTCACCTCCTACCGGATGCCGCCGGTGCTGGAGTTCTTCCTCCACCGCTATCCGCTGGTGCACCTGGTGCTGCGGCCCAGTCTCTGCGCCGAGACCCTGCACTCGCTGCGTCAGGGCACCTTCGACATGGGCTTCCTCATGGAGGCCGAGACCCGGCACTCGGGTGTGGAGAACGAGGTGCTGGGCCGTGAGCCGCTGGTCCTGGTGGCCTCGCCCGGCCATCCGCTGGCCGGGGAGGAGAAGGTCACCCTGGAGCAGTTGCGCGAGGTGCAGGTACTCGCCCCGGAGGCCGGCTGCGCCTACCGAGAGCTGTTCGAGGCCGAACTGAACGACGGGACGGGTGAGCCGGTGCCGTTCCTGGAGTTCGGCAACATCGAGTCCATCAAGCGGGGCCTCACGGTCGGGCTGGGCGTGAGCCTGCTGCCCACGATGACCGTGGCCGACGACATCGCCGCGGGTTCGCTCAGCGAGCTGGCCTGGGACCCGCCGTTCGAGGTCTACACCCAGCTCGCATGGCGGCGCGGCCGACGGCTCAGTCGTGAGATGCGGCTGTTCATCGACCAGACGATGGAGTGCATGGCCGGGGAGTACGCCACGACGGCCGACAGCTGACCGGAGGCGGTACTGCCGACGAGACGCGGTAGCCGGCGGGGGCTGGATCAGGCCGACCCGGACCGACCTCCCGACCCGGACCGACCTCCCGGTCCGACCCACCTCCGGTCCGACCCACGCCGGGGACGACCGAACCTCGGGGACGACCAACCCCGTCCGGCCCAAGTTCGTTGATCGAACACA
This sequence comes from Streptomyces sp. NBC_01384, assembly GCF_045040035.1. NCBI lineage: Bacteria > Bacillati > Actinomycetota > Actinomycetes > Kitasatosporales > Streptomycetaceae > Streptomyces > Streptomyces sp. NBC_01384. The sequence goes on along the minus strand of NZ_CP109559.1, from coordinate 3,435,492 downwards.
GTGATTCCCGGCATCGCGTATTCCGGGGGATCTTCCCTGGACGCCCTTGCACACGTCCGGACATGATTTTCGCAGTCCGCTGGTCATGCTACGGAGGAGGAATACGTGTCGAACAACATTGTGCGTAAAGGTAGGAAGTTCGTCGTGTCGAGCGTTTCCTCCGACGCGCATATGTGGAACCTCGTGTTTCTCCAACTATTGCTCGAAGAGCACGGTGGGGAGGTGCGCAATCTGGGGGCCTGTGTGCCCGACGAGCTCATCATGGAGGAGTGCCGCACCGAGCGCCCGGACGTCCTGGTCATCAGCACGGTCAACGGACACGGGCACCTCGACGGCCTCCGGCTGATCCGGAAGATACGCCAGGCGCCCGACCTCGCGGACATGCGCGTCGTCATCGGCGGGAAACTCGGTGTCCGTGGCGCGGAGAACATCGGGTTCGTCCAGGAACTCGTGTCGGGTGGATTCGACGCGGTATTCGAGTCCGAGGGCGGACTTCAGGATTTCCAGGAATTCCTTGCCGGGCTGGAGCCGGCCGCCCGGCCCGCGCTCTCCGGGGTCAGCGGGGGCGTCGGCGCCGGCGTTTCCGGGGCCGGGGCGTCTCACGCCTCCGAGCTGTCACCGATGGGTGCGGCAGCATGAACGCCGCACCCGCACCCGCACCCTTACCCGCGCCCGAGCGACGCGTCGACGCCGGCCCGGCGTCGACGCAGGGACAGGCGACCGCGCAGGGTCACACGGGTCAAGTGACCGCTCCCGGCCCGACGCGCAGCCGCTTCTCCTCGTTCGTCCGGGGGGCGGCCGACGCCGGCCGTCTCGTCGTGCAGCCGCGGATGGGGTTCGCCGAACTCCCCGTCATGCGCGAGGGGTTGCGCGGTGTCCGCGCCGCCCAGGCCACCGCCGTCGGCACCATCACCCTGGACAGCTACACCCGGGTCAACGACCACGACTCCGCCCGTGACGCGCTGCGCACCGGCGCCGAACTCAACGGTTTCCCGCTGGTAGCCCATGGTCCGCGGGCCACCCGGAAGATGCTCGACGGGCTGACAGGAGCGGACTTCCCGGTCCAGGTCAGGCACGGATCCGCGCTTCCGTACCCGCTGTTCCAGGCGATGGTGGAGGCGGGGATCGACGCCACCGAGGGCGGCCCCGTCTCGTACTGCCTCCCCTACAGCAGGGCGCCGCTCGCCGAGGCCGTCGACGCCTGGTCGCGCTGCTGCGATCTGCTCGCGGCGCAGGACGAGCAGATGCATCTGGAGAGCTTCGGCGGCTGCATGCTCGGCCAGTTGTGCCCGCCCAGCCTGCTGGTGGCGCTCAGTGTGCTGGAGGCGCTGTTCTTCCGGGAGCACGGCCTCACCAGCATCTCCCTGAGTTATGCCCAGCAGACCAACCAGGCCCAGGACCTGGAGGCGCTGGCCGCGTTGCGCCGGCTGGCGGGCGAGCGGCTGGGGGCCACCGACTGGCATGTCGTCCTCTACACCTACATGGGCGTCTACCCGCGCACCCCGGTGGGCTCCTTCCGGATTCTGGAGGACAGCGCACGCCTCGCGGTGCGGAGCGGGACCGAGCGGCTGATCGTGAAGACCCCGGCCGAGGCGTTCCGAATCCCGACCGTCGCCGAGAACGTCGACGCACTGGAGTTCGCCGCGGCCGTCGCCGTCGACGCCGCCGAGCATCCCGAGCATGTGGAGGCCACCGCGACGGGCCTGTACGAGGAGGCCCGGATGCTGGTGGACAGCACCCTCGAACTGGCCCCGACGGTGGGCGCCGCGCTGGTGGGGGCCTTCGCCCGCGGCCACCTCGACGTGCCGTTCTGCCTGCACCAGGACAACGCCAACGCGTCCCGCGCGTACGTCGACCCCCACGGTCTGCTGCGGTGGGCGCGGGCCGGCGCGATGCCGCTGGAACCGGAGGACGCCGAGTTCGCTCGGCCGCTCTCCGCGCAGAGCCTGATCGACATGCTCGCCTACAACGAACGGCGCTTCGACCGCGAACAACTCGTCCGAGTCCGTCAGTGGAGTCTGTCATGAGTACCGCGACCGAGATCAGCACCCGACTATCTACGGCTGCTTCGGCTCCCTCCCCCTCCCCGTCCCCGTTCCCGACCCTCGGCGAGGTCCGTGCGCGTGGTGCGCTGCGGGCCGTCGTCAGCCGGGGCATCGTCGGACTGTCGCGGTGCGGCGAGGGCGGCCGCTGGGCGGGGCTCGACACCGATGTGGCGCGGGCCGTGGCGGCCGCGGCGCTCGGGGACGCGGAGGCGGTCGAGTGGCTGCCGTCCGACCCGGCCGAGCGGCTGGACCGGCTCGTGGCGCGCGAGGCCGAGCTGACCGTCTGCAACCTGACCTGGACCCTGGGCCGTGAGGCGGGGTGGCCGGTGCTGTTCGCCGGGGTCACCTGCTACGACGGTGAGGGCTTCATGGTCCGCGCGGACAGCGGGATCGACGATCCGGCGCAGCTCGCCGGGGCCCGGCTGGCCGTGCAGGCCGGCACCACCAGCGCCGCCAACCTGGCTGCCTGGTACGGGAGAAGGGGCCTGGCGGCCGCCCGGCCGGTGGCCTTCCCGACGCCGGCCGAGACGCTGGCCGCGTACGCGCGCGGCGAGTGTGATGCGTACGTATTGGACCGGACAGCCCTTGCGGGCGAGCGGGCCGCGCTGCCGGACCCGTGGAACCACCGGGTTCTGGACACGTCGATCTCCCGTGAGCCGATGGGCGCCGCCGTCCGGGACGGCGACCCGCACTGGTACCGGCTGTGCCGCTGGGTGCTGCAACTGCTGACCGCCGCCGAGCACCACGTCGACGAGGCGGGTGAGGGCCATCGGGCCGAGGCACTCGACGAGGCCGCCCGGCTCGCCGGACCGCACGGCCCCGCGGTGGGCCTGGACGAGGAGTGGGCGGCGCGCGTCCTGGACGCCGTCGGTACCTACGCCGACATCTACGAACGGAACCTGGGCGGCGCCTCCGGACTGGCCGTGCCGCGCGGACTCAACGAGCTGTGGACCCGGGGCGGCCTGCACTACGCCGTCCCCCTGCACTGACCGGCGGGCCGGCCTCCGGCCGGCCCGTCCCGCGCCGACCCCGTGCGTCACCGTACGCGCCGCCGAGGCCGCGCGCGCCACCCCGCGCGTCGCGGAGTCTCCGTGAAGTCTCCGAGGAGGGACTGTCCATGAGTACAGACACACGTTCGGCCAACACCGAGCTGAAAGGAACGGTGGAACTGACGATCGCCATGGTGCTCTCGGGCACCATCGGCGTCTTCGTCGTCGAGTCCGGGGCCTCCCCGTTCAACGTCGTCTTCTTCCGCTGCGTCTTCGGGTCGGTCTTCCTGGGCCTCTACTGCCTGGTGCGCGGCTTCTTCACCAACCACAACTTCACCCCGAAGAAGCTGGGCCTGGCCGCGCTGGGCGGCGTCTTCATCGTTTTCAACTGGGCGTTCCTCTTCGAGTCGTACAAGTCGACCTCGATCTCCGTGGCGACCGTCGTCTACCACACACAGCCGTTCTACGTGGTGCTGCTCGGGGCGCTGCTGTTCCGGGACAAACTGACCGCCACCAAGTTCGGCTGGCTGGTCGTCGCCTTCGCCGGTCTGATCCTGACCGCCGGGGTCTCGCTCTCCGACCTCCGGGACGGCGGCCACTCCGCGTATCTGGTCGGGCTCGGCCAGGCGCTGCTCGCGGCCGTCTTCTACGCCTTCGCCACCGTCATCACGAAGCGGGTCACCGGGGTCAGGCCGCACCTGGTCGCGCTGGTGCAGGTGGTGCTCGGCATCCCGCTGCTGCTGCCCTTCGCCAACTTCGGCGCCATGAAGGGCATGGGCGCGGACTGGGGCTGGCTGGTCGGCCTCGGCCTGATCCACACCTGCCTGATGTACGTCCTGATGTACTCCTCGTACCAGAAGCTGCCCACCCCGAAGATCGCCGTCCTCGCCTTCATCTACCCGGCGGTCGCGATGCTCTGCGACTGGGCCGTGTACGGGCACAGGTTCAGCCTGCTCCAGGCGCTCGGCATCCCGCTGATCGTCGCGGCCAGCCTCGGCGTGAACCTGGGATGGAGCTTCGGACCGCGCCGCTCCTCCAGGACGGGCCGTGCGGTCGCCGGTTCCGGCACCGCGGCGGCGGCCACCGAGGTGAAGGCCGAAGAGACGACCGCCGAAGAGACGACCGCCGCCGCGCGGACCGACATCGCGCCGGCAGACGTTCCCGAGCACGCGCCGGCCGGTGCCGCCCGTGCCGAGAAGCTCACGATCGGAGAGTCCCGATGACCGACGCAACGGCTTCCGCCGAGTCAGCCGAGTCCGCACAGTCCAACGAATCCGGCCCGTCCGCGGCGCCCCGGGTGACGATCGTCGGTGCCACCGGCGCCGTGGGCAGCACCCTGATCGAGCTGATCGAGGAGCGCGGGCTGCGCTACCGCGAGCTGCATCTGGTCGCCTCCTCCCGGTCCGCGGGCCGCGTGCTCACCGTGGGCGGGAAGGAGTACGAGGTCCAAGCGATCGAGGACTTCGACTTCTCGCAGGCCGACGTGGCCTTCTTCTCCGCCGGTACGTCGGTGAGCGAGAAGTGGGTACCGGTCGCCACCGCCGCCGGCACCCTGGTGATCGACAACACCATCGCCTTCCGGATGGACCCGGACTCTCCGCTGGTCGTGCCGCAGGTCAACGCGCACGAACTGGACCGGGCCCCGAAGAGCGGCGTCATCGCCAACCCCAACTGCTCCACCATCCCGCTGGTCCGGCTGCTGCGCGGCGTCGAGGACCGCTGGGGCATCCGGCACGCGGTGGTCAGCACCTACCAGGCCGCCTCGGGTCTCGGCTACTCCGGCATGGACGAGCTGCACGAGTCCAGCAGGGCGGCCCTGGACGGCACGGGCGCCGCGTTCGAGCCGCAGCACTTCCAGCCGTCGCTCGCCTTCAACGTGATCCCGAAGATCGACCGCTTCCTGGACTCCGGTTTCACCCTGGAGGAGCAGAAGATGCTCCAGGAGTCCCGGAAGATCCTCGACCTGCCGCACCTGGACGTCACCACGACCTGTGTGCGCGTCCCGGTCGCCAACTGTCACTCCGAGGCCGTCTACATCGAGTGCCAGGAGCCGGTGGACCACGCCGAGCTGATCGAGGTTCTCGCCGGCCTTCCCGAGGTCGTCGTCCACGACCGGGACAACCCGAACGAGTTCCCGACGCCGGCGGCCGTGAGCAGCTCGGACTTCGTCCATGTCGGGCGGGTCCGGATCACGCAGAGCAACCCCCGCGCGTTCTGGCTGTGGCTGGTCGCCGACAACCTCCGCATCGGTGCCGCCCTCAACGCCGTCCAGATCGCGGAGGAACTGCTGGAACGGGGCACTCTGTGACTGCCCCGGCCGTACTGAAGTTCGGCGGCTCCAGTTTCCGCACGCTCACGTCGTACGGGGCGCTGGCCGAGGCGCTGGGCCGCCGGATCGACGAGGACGGCACCAAGCTGGTGGTGGTGGTCAGCGGGCAGCCGGGGGAGACCGAGCAGTTCCGGGACCGGCTCAGCCGGGTCAATCCGCACCCGGAGGACGAGACGGTGGCCGGCCTGCTGACCCTGGCGGACACCGTCGGCGCGCAGCTCCTGGCCACCGCCCTGCACCGGGTGGGCCGCAGTGCCACCGTGCTCGCCGGGCACCAGCTCGGCCTGGTGACCGACTCGGCGTTCATGTGGGCGCGTCTCGAGCACTCCGACCCGGAGCCGATCCGCGCCGCGCTGCGGGAGAACGACGTGGTGGTCGTGCCCGGCGGCCAGGCGGCGGACACCCAGGGCCGGCCGACCTGGCTGGGCAAGAACAGCTCGGACCTGTCGGCGGTGGCGCTGGCCGCCGCGCTCGGCGCCCCGCGCTGCGAGATCCACTCCGACGTGGACGGCATCTACAGCACCGACCCGCATCTGGTCAGCGGCACCCGGCTGCTGAAGGAGGTGTCGTACGACATCGCCGCGATGATGTCGCTGTACGGGGCGAAGGTGCTGCACCGGAGGTCCGTGCGGCTTGCGCAGAAGCACCGGGTGGAGATCGTATGCCGGCTCAACCGGGCCCCGTTCCGGGCGGGTTCGGTGATCGGCACGCGGGGCGCCTCGGCCGCCGCGGTGGTGCTCAACCAGCGGTCGACGGCCCTGCGGTACGCCTCGGACGAGGAGGCCGACCGTGCCTTCGCCGCCTTCCACGGCGCCAACATCGACACCGTCCGGCTCACCATCGGGCCGCTCGTCGCGGTGATCGGCGGCTTTGTCGACCTGGAGGAGTTCCAGCGCCGCAAGGGCCTGACTCCCGGTGTCGTCGCGGGAGTTCCGGTCACGGCGCTGCGCGGCAGCCGGGCGGCCACCCATGTCGCCGCGGACGAGGACGACGCGTTGCACCTGGCGCAGCGCCTGCACGACGTACTGCAGGACCGCGACGCCCTGTTCCCCGAATCGTTCCCCGAATCCGAAACCGAACTGCTAGGAGTGTGAGAAGAGATGAGCATCCTCGCCGACCACTTTCCGCGCGCCGTCGACGATCCCGTCGACGACCCCCGTGCGCGGCGCGAGGACACGGCAGCCACCACCGAGGCGGCCTCGGCCGCCGTGCCGGGGACCTTCACACGGATCGGGCTGTCCGACGAGGCGCGTGACGAACTGGGCGCCAGGCTGGCCGAACTGGGCGAACCCGGCGTCGACATCGACCGGTCGATGACCCGCTATCTGCAGATCTTCGCGGGACTCCCGACCGAAACCCTGCAGCAGATCCTCGACGTCGGCCGGCATGTGGACACCGCGGGCGTCGCGCTGGTCGACAACCTGCCGGTGGACGAGCGGCTGCCCGACACCCCCTCGGACGGCGGCCCGTGCCGGAACAAGCCGTCCTTCGTCGCCGAGGGCGTGCTGCTCGGCCTGAGCGGGCTGATCGGCGAGCCGATGGGCGTGCGCACGGAGAAGGCGGGGCAGCTCGTCCACGATGTGATCCCCGTCCAGGACGGCGCCAGGACGCAGACCAACGAGGGGTCGGAGGTCTTCCTCAACTTCCACAGCGACATCATGTATGACGCGATCGGCCGCTACGACATCGCCAACCCCGACTTCCTGGTACTGAGTTGTCTGCGCGCCGACCACGAGGGCGCCGCCGCCACGCACTACGCCGACGCCCGGGACATCTCGGCGGCGCTCGACCCCCAGACCCTGGAGACGCTGCGCTCCCCGCTGTTCCGGCTCAACGCGCCCGGCAGCTACACCCGCCGGGTGGCGGGCGGCGCGGAGGTGCTCTCGGAGCCGGTGCCGTTGATCAGCGGCAGCGACGCGTACCCGGAGATCGCCATCTCGGCCAACGGCGTCCGGCCGCTGACCAGTGGTGCGCGGGTCGCCCTCGACCGACTCCAGGAGGTCTGTGGTGCGGTGGCGCACGGGGTCCGGCTCCGCCCGGGCCAGGCGCTGCTCATCAACAACCGCAAGGGAGTGCACGCCCGCACCACCTTCACCGCCCGCTATGACGGGCGGGACCGGTGGCTGCAGCGCACCTATGTGCGGCGCAGCCTGTGGAGCGTCCGCTACCGGGTGACGCCGGAGAACCGCCGCGTGCACTACTGACCGGGCGGCCGGCCCTGTACAGATCCTTCCGTGCGGAACTGGAGTGGTGTGTCGTGTCAGGCAGGGAGTCGCGAGAGGCACGACAGGACAGGGCGTGCCAGGGGAAACCCGGCGGCGAGGAAAGGGAGGGACGGGGGGAACGGAAGGAGAGGCCGGGCCCCGACCTCTCGTCCCTGGCGGCCCTGATCGGCCAGGACGAGACCTGCGTGGACGTGTACCGGCTGGTGATCGCGGAGCCGGGCTGGGGAGTGACCGAGATCGCCCGGGGGCTCGGCCTCACGGAGCCGGAAGTGCGCTCCGAGCTCGACCGGCTGGCCCGGCTCTCCCTGCTCCACTGCGCGGGCGGCGCCGCCGACGTCGCCGCCATCAGCCCCGATGTGGGCCTCGCCGCCCACATCTGGCGGCGCGAGTCCGAAATCCTCGGCCAGCAGCGCGAGTTGGCCGCGATGCAGGCGTACTCCGCCGAACTCACCGCGGTCTACGCGGCGCAGCGGGCCGGCCACGGCAACCAGGGCCTGGAACTCCTGGAGGGGGTCAACGAGGTCCGGGCGCACCTGTCCGAGGTGGCCCGGAACGCCCGCAGCGAGCTTCTGGCGTTCATGCCCGGCGGCGCGCAGAGCCCCGAGGCCCTTGAGGCGAGCCGGCCGCTGGACGAGTGGAGCCTGCTCGCCGGGGTGCGGCTGCGGACCATCTACCTGGACAGCGTCCGCAACGACCGGGCGACCACCGAGTACGCGCACTGGCTCGCCGAACTCGGCGGCCAGATACGGACGATCCCCTCGCTGCCGCTGCGCATGCTGATCGCCGACCGGTCGACCGCGTTGCTGCCGCTCAGCCCGGAGGACAGCCGGGCGGGCGCGGTCGTGCTGCGTGCGCCCGGAGTGATCGACGCCCTGCTCGCGCTGTTCGACCTGGTCTGGGAGCAGGCGGTGCCCTTCGGGGCGGGTCGGCGGCCGGCGGCCAAGGGGCCGTCGCAGCAGGAACTGGAGCTGCTGCGGCTTCTCGAGCGCGGCCTCACCGACGAGGTCGCCGGGCGCAAGATGGGCCTCTCGCTGCGGACCACCCGGCGCATGATGTCCGGGATCTGCTCCCGCCTCGGCGCCCGCAGCCGCTTCGAGGTGGGCGTCCTCGCGGAACGGGCGGGGTGGCTGTGAACACGGGGGCCGTGTCGCGCTGTGATGTCGCCCCTGCTGTCGCCCGTGTTGCCGTCCCTGTTGTCGCCGAGGACGGGGCAGTTGCGGCCATGGCACCAAGGTGCCCCGCGTGGGAATGTCGCGGAGCGGCGGGCGCTGCGATTCTTGGCGACATGTATGCGATTCATATCGTCGAGCGGGCGGAGAACGCATCCGCGTCCGAGAACCTATTCGGTTTCGGGGAACTGTCCGATGTGCTCCCGCAGGTTTCCGCCTGCCGCGTGGAGCATGTATTCGCGTCGCCGTCGCCGAAGCCGGCCGCGGCGCCCGGGAATTTCGGGCGGTCCGGCGTGGTCTTCGTTTCGGCACCCTCCGCCGACGCCGCCGGCGTCGCCGTCCTGGCCGCCGTACACCGACTGATCACGCGCCTGAACGGGCAGTTCGTGGCCGAGTTGCGGCAACCCGAAAAGGGCGAGGGCGCCGGGCTGTGCCATGGGGTGGTCTCGGTCGGTGGACACTTGGCGCCATTGCAGCTTGGTGCCAGGAGTCGTCCCTTGAATTGATCTGAGCGCGCCTGAGACCTTTTTGGGGAAGGTCGGTCGAAGCCACATTCCGAACTCTCGTTTCCATGTCGTGAACCATTACTGGGAAGGGTCCATTCCCGTGAATCCTGGCGCGATTTCCAGCGAATCCCCGAATCGGCAGGTGCCGCTCGACGAATCGCTCACCCTGCACGAGAACTTCGAGCGCGTCGCCCGGCAGTACCCGGAGGCCGTGGCGGTCACCGACGCCCGCGGCGACCTCACCTACCGCGAGCTCGACGCCCGGGCCGGGCGGCTCGCCGCCGTCCTGCGCGCGGCCGGCGCCGGTCGCGACCAGCGGGTGGGCCTGTGCGTCGAGCGCGGCCGCGACCTGATCGTGGGCATCCTCGGCATCCTCAAGGCGGGCGCGGGCTATGTCCCCGTCGACCCGGCCTACCCGGCCGAGCGCCGCGACTTCGTCTTCGGGCAGTGCGACTCGGGCCTCGTCGTGACCGGCGCGGACACCGCCGAGCTGGTCACCGGCCTGCGGGTCGTCCGGGTCGACGCCGAACCGGCCGAGGGCGCCCGGGAGTTGACGTCGGCCACGGACGCCGACGGTCTTGCGTATGTGATCTTCACGTCCGGTTCGTCGGGCGCCCCCAAGGGTGTGCAGATCGAACACCGCAATGTGGTACGGCTGTTCACCTCCACCAGCGAGGTCTTCGGCTTCGACGAGACCGACGTGTGGGCCGGCTTCCACTCGGCCGCCTTCGACTTCTCCGTGTGGGAGATCTGGGGCGCCCTGCTGCACGGCGGCCGCCTGGTCGTCGTCACCCGGGACACCGCCCGCGACCCGCGCGGCTTCCATGAGCTGCTGCGCCGCGAGCGCGTCACCGTCCTCAACCAGACCCCGTCCGCCTTCCGCAACTTCATCAACGCCGATGCCGAGGCCGGTGCCGCCTCCGCCGAACTCGCCCTGCGCTACGTCGTGTTCGGCGGCGAGAAGCTGGACCACCGGATGCTCGCCCCGTGGGCCGGACGCCACGGCCTGGACAGCCCCGCGCTGATCAACATGTACGGGATCACCGAGACCACCGTCCATGTCACCTGGCGGCGGATCGAGGAGGCGGACCTCGTCGGCGAGGGCCTCAGCCCGATCGGCGTCCCCCTCTGCGACCTGCGCATCGACATCGTCGGCGAGGACGGGAAGTCCCTGCCGCTCGGCGCGGAGGGCGTCCTCCACGTCGCCGGCGCCGGGCTCGCCCGGGGCTACCTGGACCACCCGGAGCTGACCGCCGAGCGCTTCTTCGAGCGCACCGTCGCCGACGGCACCACCGAGCGCTGGTACAACTCCGGCGACCTGGGCGTGCAGGTGCGCCCCGGTGAGTACGCCTACGTCGGCCGCGCCGACCGCCAGCTGAAGATCCGCGGCTACCGGATCGAGCCCGGCGAGATCGAGGCCCGCCTCAGGAAGCACCCGGCGGTCCGCGACGCCGTCGTCACCGCGGCCGACTTCGGCGGCGGCGACCCCCGTCTGGTCGCCTACCCGGTGACCGACGCCGACCCGGAGACCCTCGCCGCCGAGCTGCGCGCCGAGGTCGCCCAGTCGCTGCCGTACTACATGGCCCCGTCGATGTACCTGTGCATCGAGGAGATACCGGTCACCGTCAACGGCAAGCTCGACCAGGCCGTTCTCGGCAAGCTCCTCGACGCCCGCCTCGCTCAGACGCGTGAGACCCGCGACGCGGAGAGCGCCGGCGCGGCCATCAGCGCCGACAGTGCCTCGGTCGAGGAGGCGCTGCGGGCGATCTGGTCCGAGGTCCTCGGCGTGGACGGGGTCAAGGACACCGACGAGTTCTTCGATCTCGGCGGCACCTCCTTCTCGCTCATCCACATGCTGCAGACCGTCAACAAGACGTTCCAGCTCTCGCTCAACGTCTCGACGCTCAGCAAGGGCGCCAACATCGGCGTCCTCAGCGCCGCCGTCAACCGCAAGCTCGCCACCGCTTCCCGCTAGGAGCCCCCAGAATGACCACCACCCTGCCCGAGACAGGTCAGTCGTTCGCGCTCTCCGAGAAGGAGCTCCAGCGCTTCCACCAGCAGGGCTTCATCGGCCCGTTCACCCTCTACGAGCCCGACGAGATGCGGGAGATCTGGCGTGGCACCCGCCTGGAACTGCTGGACCGCTCGGACGCCGTCTACCCCGCCGAGGACGCCATCTCCGGCGCCACCAACATCGCCAACTACGACCGTCACCTGGACAACGGCTTCCTCGCCTCGCACATCGGCCGCCGCGAGATCGTCGACCGGGTGGCGAGCATCCTGGGCCCGGACGTCATCTGCTGGCGCACCGAGTTCTTCCCCAAGCACCCGGGTGACGAGGGCACCGACTGGCACCAGGCGGACACCTTCGCCAACGCCTCCGGCAAGCCGCAGATCCTGTGGCCCGAGGACGCCGGCTTCGGCGGCACCATCACCGTCTGGTCCGCCTTCACCGAGGCGACCACGGAGAACGGCTGCCTCCAGTTCATCCCCCGCACCCACCAGACGATGTTCTACGACGAGACCAAGAAGATGCACTACGACCCCGAGAAGATCAACTCGGTCGACAAGGACGGCATCCGCCGCGGCTTCTTCGGCTACGACTACCGCGAGCTCCAGAAGGACCCGAACTGGACACCGGACGAGGACGCGGCCGTCGCGCAGATCATGCGGCCGGGCCAGTTCATCATCTTCTGGTCGACCCTGATGCACGCCTCGTACCCGCACCTCGGCAAGACCAACGACATGCGGATGGGCTTCGCCTCCCGCTACGTCCCCTCCACCGTCCACGTCTACCCGGACAGCGACCACATCGAGGAGTACGGCGGCCGGATCAGCCTGGAGAAGTACGGCAGCGTCCTGGTCAACGGCGAGAACCACCGGCCCGACAACCGTATGGTCACCGAGACCACGCGCGGGAAGAAGTTCTGACGTGGCCGGCGCCGAGAACACGGGCGGCGGCACCCGGCTCGGGCCGGAGGCACTGGCCCCGCTGCTGACCGTCCTCGACCTGGCCCAGCCGCTGCTGGCCGCGGCCGACACCACCCTGCGGGTGTTCCCCGCCGACGAGGCCGAGGCCGCCGCCCTCGACGCGCGGGCGGTGGACCGGTGCAACGAGGTGCTGGCCCACCTCGGCGCCGCCCACGACCTCACCGTGCCCCGGTTCGTGGCGCCCGCGCCGGACGCCCCGTCCAGCCTGGAGGTCGCCCTCAGCAACCTCTGCGACCTGGAACTCGGCTCCTGGCGGCCGCTCGCGGACAGCGCGGGCGAGCTGCCGGAACCGGGAACGGGCGGTGCCGTGGGGTCGGCGGGGTCGGTGGGGCCCGTGCGCTCCGGCAGCGCCGCCCTGCCGGGGCGGCACCGGGTGACGGTTCCCGGACTGCCCCCGTTCGAGAGCTTCGCGGCCGGGGACCCCGGCGACGAGGCGATCGTCCTGGTACCGCCCTGCGGAGTGCCGGCCGGGCTCTTCGCCCCCTGGCTCGACCGCCTTTCCGCCCGCCACCGGGTCATCACCTACGAGAACCCCTATCTGTTCGGCGACTGGGCGTCCCTGTCCACCCCGAGCGGCGACTTCGCCGAGGAGATCGCGCAGGTCGCCGCCGTCGCAGGGGAGTACGGGCCGGGGCGCGTACATCTGATCGGCGTCTGCGGCGGAGCACCCGTGGCGCTGGCCGCGGCCGCCCTACTGGGCGATCAGGTCGGCTCGTTGACGATGCTCCACCCGGATCTCAACTTCGGCCCCGGCGTCACCCGCACCCCGTTCCAGACCCAGTTCCACGGCCTGCTCGCCGGCGCGGGGAGGAGCCCGTCGCGGGCCCGCGAGGTGCTCTCCATGTTCCTCGACCCGAACATGCTCTTCGGCGTGCCGCCACGGCTGGCGCCGTTCGTGCTCTACCCGTACGGGGACATCGAACTCTTCCACCGCTACGCCAGACTGAACGACGCGCTGATGGCCTACGACGCGGGCGAGGCGGCGCGTGAGGCCGGTTCGCGCACGCTGATCGTCACCAGCCGCACCGACCGGATGACCCACCCCGACACCGCCCGTCACCTGCACGAGCTGGTGCCGGGCAGCAGGCTGGAGGAACGGGCGGCCGGCAGCCATCACGACATCCTCGTCCCGGACGACGAGATGTTCACGCTGATCCAGGCCTTCATCGACGACGCGACCCACGCGAGTGGGCCCGCCCCTGCTCCGGCCCTGGCCGCCGGGAGCCCGCCGTGAGTCCGCCGACGGTGCTGGATCCGTCCGCCGGCGGTCCGACGGACGTGCCGCCGGCCGAACGCGTCGTCGTGGTCACGCACGCGACGCTCTACGCCGGGCCGGGCGCGGTCTCCGCGCTGGGCGCCGCGGGTTTCACCGTTGTCTGCCACGACGAGACCTTCACGGACGACGAGAACCGGGAGAAGTTCGAGGCCGGTCACGTGTCCGCGGTGGCCTGCCCGGCCAAGACGCCTGCCGGGGCGGTGACCTGGGCGATCCGGCGGTACGGCCGCCTGGACGCGGTGATCAGCAACGACGTCTACCCGGGCAAGTACCTCCCGGTGGAGCAGGCCGACGTGACCGAGCTACGGGCCGCCGCCGAGGCGCTCCTGGTCGCCCCGGTCGCCGTCGTCGCCAAGGCGGCCGCCCAGATGAAGCGGCAGGGCCACGGGCGCATCGTCCTGGTCACCTCGGCCGCCCCCGTCCGACCCGAGGCCGGCTTCTCCTACTACACCTCGCTGCGCGCCGCGGCCTCCGCGTTCGCGCGGGCGGCGGCCCGTGAACTCGCCGCGCACTACGTCACGGTGAACGCCGTCGCCCCCAACTTCCTGGAGAGCGAGACCTATTACCCCGAAGAGGCGTGGGGCACCGAGGACGGGAAGGAGAGGCTGCGCGGCCTGTTGCCGATCGGACGTCTCGGCACCGCCCGCGAGATCGGCAATCTGATCGTCTTCCTCACCTCCGGCCGGGCCGACTTCGTGACCGGCGAGGTCGTCGGGTTCACCGGCGGCTGGGCCTGACCGCGAACGCACCGCAGTGACCGCCATCGCATCCGTACCGCTCCTGTCGCCGAACTCATCGGCGCCCGACACGACACGAAAGGAAGTCGCGCTGTGAGTACGCGGCAGACGACCCTCCTGGAGCCGGTGACCACCTCGGAGCCGAGCCTGGTGCAGCAGATCCTTCTGGACATCTGGCGCACCACGCTGGACCGTGACGTCACCGTCACCGACGACTTCTTCGAGACCGGCGGCGACTCGCTGCTCGCCCTGGTCACCATCGAGCAGATCAACCAGCGTCTCGGCTGGGCCCTCAACATGGGAGATCTGCTGCGGTTCCGCAGCATCGAGGGGCTGACCTCGAACAAGGCTCAGCCGCAGGCCGCCAACGGCGAACGCGCCGTCATCCGGATGAGCAACCAGGGCTCGCGCACCCCGATCGTCTTCCTGCACTCCGGTGCCGGCATGGTCGACGGCTACGCCCGCCTGGTCCGCCTGATGGGCGCCGACCGCGGCTGCTACGGCCTCCAGTCGCCGCTGCTGATGTCCACCGGGAAACGTGCCGTGCCCGACACGATGGAGGGTCTCGCGGAGCTCTACGCCGACCTGCTGGAGGACGAGTTCGGCGAGGACGAGTTCCACCTGGTCGGCTCCTGCGCCGGCGGGGCGATCGCCCTGGAACTGGCCAGGCTGGCCGAGGAACGCGGACTCGGGCTGCGCCGGACCGTCGTCATCGACGGCTACCTGGACGTGCACTCCACCGGCGAACCCGACCCCCAGGAACTCCTCGCCCAGTACCGCGACGACATCATCCGCCTCTCCGGAGCGTCCGGCGTCTTCCAGGAGGTCAAGCCCGACGACCTCGACGAGCACACCGCGATCCGTGACGCCTCGGCGGCGATCTTCGGCGCGGCCAAGGCCGACGACCAGGCCGCCAACGCCTTCGCCCGGCGGATCTACGAGGCGCACAGCCTCCACGCCCGCGCCCTCACCGCGTACCGTCCCGAGCCCGTCGACGCGGACCTGCTGATGCTGTTCGCCAAGGACAACTTCACGCTGGACGACTGGCGTTCGGTGGTGCGCGGCGAACTCACCGCCGAGGTCATGGAGTCCGACTCGTACGGCATGAAGCTGTGCATCACCGACGCCGAGACCCTCGCGGCCCGCATCGAAGACTTCGTCGGCGAGGAGTGACGTCATGAGCCAGAGCAGCAGCACCAATCCGTTCGAGGACGAGTCGGGCGTGTACCGCGTCCTGGTCAACGCCGAGGGCGAGTACTCGCTCTGGCCCGACTTCGCCGCCCTGCCCGCCGGCTGGGACACCGCTCACGGCCCCGACGTGCGGGCGGCCTGTGTGGCTTATATCGAGGAGCACTGGACCGGCCTGGCCCCGACCGGGGGCGGGGGCGGGGGTTTCGCGGCTTCGGCGCATTCGGCACGGGAGAAGGTCCGGAACTCATGACCGTCCAGCTGGAACACACCGGGAACGACACCGGGAACGACACCGGGAACGAGACGGGGAACGAGACGCGGAACGAGACGGGGAACGACACCGGCCCGAAGGCCCCTTGGCCGGGCGGCCTCGTCGCGCGCTTCGAGGAGCGGGCCGCCCGCACCCCCGACGCCCCGGCCCTGGTCTCGGGGGAGGTCACGCTCACCTACCGGGACGTGAACGACCGCGCCAACCGGATCGCGCACCGGCTCATCGAAGGGGGCATCGGCCCCGGGGACACCGTCGCGGTGGCGGTGCCGTCCTCGCCCGCACTGGTGTGCGGGCTGCTCGGCACCCTGAAGTCCGGAGCCTCGTACCTGCCGCTCGACCCGGCCTACCCGGCCGACCGGCTCGCCTACATGGTCGCCGACGCGGGCCCCCGGGTCCTGGTCACCACCCCGGAGACCGACGCGGCGCTCGACGGGGTCGGCGGCTCGTTGCCCCGGCTTCATCTGTCGCAGACGGGAGTCGGGGAATCGGCCGGGGGAGAACCGGCCGGGGAAGAGCCGTCCGAAGGCCCCGCCCCCGCCGACCCGGTGGGCCGCTGCACCGGCCCCGACCAGGCGGCGTACACGATCTACACCTCGGGCTCGACAGGCCGCCCCAAGGGTGTGGTCGTCACCCACCGCTCGCTGGCGAACTTCCTGGCCTTCATGGCGTCGCACTACGAAGTCGGGCCCGGCGACGTGGTGTTGTCCACCACCCCGGTCTCCTTCGACATCGCGGGGCTGGAGCTTCATCTGCCGCTCGCGACCGGGGCGTTGCTCCACCTCGTCCCGCGTGACGTCACCGTGGACGGCGTCGCGCTGCGCCGACGACTCGCCACCGCGCGCCCCACGCTGGTCCAGGGCACCCCGGCCCTGTGGCAGCTGCTGCGCGAGGCCGGCTGGGATCCGCGCGAGATGCCCGCGGGCACCCGGCTGCTCTGCGGCGGCGAGGCGCTGCCGCAGGACCTGGCCGACTTCCTCTCCGCCGACGGGCACGCCGAGGTGTGGAACCTCTACGGGCCCACCGAGACCACCATCTGGTCGCTGCTCTCCAGGGTGCGGGCCGGTGAGCCGGTCTCGATCGGAACGCCCCTGTGGAACACGGGCGTTCACATCCTCGACGAGCGCCTCGCCCCGGTGGCCCCGGGGGAGAGCGGCGAGTTGTATCTGTCCGGCGAGGGTCTGGCCCGCGGCTACCACCGCAGGGCCGCGCTCACCGCCGAGCGGTTCGTCGCCTGCCCGTTCGGCGCCCCGGGCAGCCGGATGTACCGGACCGGCGACCTGGTACGCCGACGCGCGGACGGCACGCTGGAGTTCGTCGGCCGGGCCGATGAGCAGGTCAAGATCCGCGGCTATCGCGTCGAACTCGGCGAGATCGAGGAGGCGTTGCGCCGGCTCCCCGAGGTGGCGCAGGCCCGCGTGGTGGCCCGGGAGGAGACACCGGGCGCGCGGTATCTCGCCGGATATGTGGTGCCGGCCGCCGGCCGCGCGCCCGAACCCGCCGCGCTGCGTGCCGCGCTGGGCGACTGGCTGCCCGCGCACATGGTCCCCGCCGGGATCGCGGTGCTCGACCGCTTCCCGCTCACCCCCGCGGGGAAGGTCGACCGAAAGGCGCTGCCGCCGCTGGACTTCTCCCGCTCCTCGTCGTCCGGGCGCGCCCCGGCGAGCGAGCACGAGCGGGCCGTGGCCGCGCTCTTCGGCGAGGTGCTGCGGATCGACGGCGTGGGCGCCGACGACAGCTTCTTCGACCTCGGCGGCAACTCGCTGCTCGCCACCCGCCTGGTGGCCCGGATACGCGCCGAGCTCGCGGCCGAACTCCCCATCCGCGCCGTCTTCGAGGACCGTACGGTGGCCGCCCTGGCACTCCGCCTCGCCGGAGCGGGTCAGGCGCGCCCCGCCCCGCGCCGCATGGAGCGCGGTCCGCACATCCCGCTCTCCTACGCCCAGCAGCGGCTCTGGTTCCTGCACCGTCTGGAGGGCCCCAGCGCCACCTACAACCTGCCCGTCGCGGTCCGCCTGACCGGTGAGCCGGACCTGACGGCTCTTGGCGCGGCCGTGCGCCACCTGGTCGCCCGCCACGAGAGCCTGCGGACGTACTTCGCCGACGGACCGCTGGGCGCGGAGCAGGTCGTGGTGCCCGCCGAGGAGGCGGTCGTCGACCTCACCGTCCACGACGTGAGCCCCGAGGCGCTGCCCGTCGCCCTGGACCGGGCCGCGGGCCACCTCTTCGACCTGGCCGCGGAGATCCCCGTCCGCTTCGACCTGCTGCGCACCGGTGAGCGCGACCATGTCCTGCTGCTCTGCATCCACCACATCGCCAGCGACGGCTGGTCCCTGGCCCCCCTGGTCCGCGACCTGTGCGACGCCTACGCCGCCCACCTCGACACCAGCGGCGCGGGACCCGACACCGCTGCCCTGGACGTGGGTTACGTCGACTACACCCTCTGGCAGCGCGACGTCCTCGGCTCCCCGGACGACCCGGACAGCCCCATGTCCCGGCAGCTCGCCTACTGGCGGGAACGGCTCGCGGGCGCACCCGAGCTCCTCGATCTGCCCACCGACCGCCCCCGCCCGGCGGAGGCCACCTTCCGCGGCGACGTGGTGCCCTTCGAGGTGCCGGCCGAGCTCACCGACCGTCTGCTCGCCCTCGCCCGGCAGGAGAGGGTCAGCCTCTTCATGGTCCTGCAGGCCGCCGCGGCCACACTGCTGACCAAGCTCGGCGCGGGCACCGACATCCCGCTGGGCAGCCCGCTGGCCGGGCGCGCCGACAGCACCCTCGACGACCTCGTCGGCTTCTTCGTCAACACCCTGGTGCTGCGCACCGACACCTCCGGCAACCCCTCCTTCACCGACCTCCTGGCCCGCGTCAACGCCTCCAACCTCGCCGCCTACGACCACCAGGACCTGCCCTTCGAGTACCTGGTGGAGGTGCTCAACCCGGCCCGCACCACCAGCCACCACCCGCTCTTCCAGGTGATGCTGGTGCTGCAGAACAACGTGGCCCCCGACTGGCGCCTGGCCGGTCTCACCGCCGAGCACGAGACAGTGCCCACCCACACCTCCAAGTTCGACCTGACCTTCGAGCTGACCGAGCGCTTCGACGAGGCCGGACGGCCGGACGGACTGCGCGGCGAGGTCGAGTACGCCACCGACCTGTTCGACCGTTCCACCGCCGCGGCCTTCGCCGAGCGGCTGCTCCGCGTCCTCACGGCGGTCGCCGACGACCCGCGCCGCTCCCTGGAGTCCATCGACGTCCTCGGCGAGCGCGAGCGCCGGCAGATCCTGCGGGACTGGAACGACACCGCCGTCGACCTCCCCGACGCCACCTACCCCGACCTGCTCGCCGCGCAGGTCGCCCGCACCCCCGACGCCGTCGCCCTGGTGCACGAGGACACCGAGCTCACCTTCGCCGAACTGGGCCGGCGCTCCAGCCGGATCGCCCACTGGCTGATCGCCCGGGGCGTGGGCCCGGGCGACGTGGTCGGGCTCTCGCTGCGCCGCTCCCCGGAGCTGCTCTGCGCGCTGCTCGGCATCCTCAAGGCCGGCGGCGTCTATCTGCCGCTCGACCCGGACTACCCGCCGGAGCGGCTCGGCTTCATGGTCGAGGACACCCGCCCCGCCCTCCTGCTCACCACCCGCGAGGTCGCCGGCCGGCTGCCCGAGGGCGCCCGCGAGGTCCCGCGTCTGGAGTTCGACGACCCGGCCGCCCTGGCCGAGCTCCACCGGATGCCCGGCACGGCACCCACGGACGCCGACCGGCACGCCCCGCTCCGCCTCGACGACCTCGCCTACATCATCTACACCTCCGGCTCGACCGGCCGCCCCAAGGGTGTCGCCGTCACCCACCGGGGCATCCCCAACCTGGCCCGCGGCTACCTCGACCGCTTCCGCCTCGACGGATCGTCGCGCTTCCTGCAGTTCTCCTCGATCAACTTCGACCCGACGTTCTGCGAGATGTGCTGCACCCTGCTCGCCGGGGCGACGGTGATCCTCACCTCCCCCGACGAACTGCTCTCCCCGGACCGGCAGCGCGCGCTCACCGCACGCCACCGCCCCACCCACATCACCTTCTCGCCGACCATCCTCGGCGGGATGGCCGAGGACGCCCTCGCCGACTGCGGCAACCTGATGGTCGCCGGTGAGGCCTGCCCGCCCGCGCTGGCCGCCAAGTGGTCGCGCGGCCGCCGCATGATCAACGCGTACGGGCCGACGGAGGCCACCGTCGACGCCCTGTACTGGGAGTGCGGCACCGCGGGCGACGGATACGAGGAGTACGAGAAGGACACCGTCCCGGTCGGCCGCCCGCTGCCCAACACCCACGTCTACATCCTGGACCCGGTGCTGCGGCCGGTGGCGCCCGGCGTCGTCGGCGAGCTCTACATCAGGGGCGCCGGGCTGGCCCGCGGCTACCTCAACCGGCCGGGGCTGACCGCGGAGCGTTTCGTGGCCTGCCCGTTCGGGCCCGACGGGTCCCGGATGTACCGCACCGGCGACCTCGCCCGGTGGCGGCCCGACGGAGTCGTCGACTTCGTGGGACGCGCCGACGACCAGGTGAAGATCCGCGGCATGCGTGTCGAACCCGGCGAGATCGAGGCGGTCCTCGACGCCCACGCGGGCGTGGCCCAGTCGGTGGTGGTGGTCCGCGAGGACACCCCGGGGCACCAGCAGCTCATCGGCTATGTGGTGCCCGACCCGGCAGCGGGCGAGCACGACGACGCGGACGACATCGAGCACGTCGACAAGTGGCAGGAGATCCACGAACAGGGCTACAGCGAACAGGAGGACCTGGGCGGGGAGCAGGACTTCACCGGCTGGAACAGCAGTTACGACAACGAGCCCATCCCCCTCGACCACATGCGGGAGTGGCAGGCCGCGACGGTCGACCGCATCCTGGAACTGAGGCCCCGCCGCGTCCTGGAGATCGGCGTCGGCTCCGGACTCATCCTCTACCAGGTCGCCCCGCACGTGGACGCGTACACGGGCGTCGACTTCTCGCCCTCGCTGATCCAGACCCTCGGCGCGGGCGTCGAACGCACCGAGCTGCGCGACCGGGTGACCCTGCACAGCCTGGCCGCCCACGAGGTGGGCGAACTGGCCGGGGAACGCTTCGACACGATCGTCGTCAACTCGGTGGCGCAGTACTTCCCCAGCGTCCGCTACCTCCTCGACGTACTCCGCGGGGCCATGGACCTCCTGGAGCCCGGCGGCCGGATCTTCCTCGGCGACATCCGCAACCTCCGTCTGCTGCGCACCTTCCTCACCGCGATCACCCTGCACAACGGCGCCCACACCGGCGAAACCCTCGCCGCGGTACGGGACATGGTGTCCCACCACAACGACCTGGAGAGCGAACTCCTCCTCGACCCGGCCTTCTTCGCCCGGATCGCCGAGGAGGTCCCGGGCGTCGCCGGCGTCGACATCCGGCTCAAGCGCGGCCGCCTGAACAACGAACTGACCGACTACCGCTACGAGGTGGTGCTCCACAAGCGGGGGGCTCGGCTACTGTCGCTGGCCGGGGCGCGCCAGGTCGCCTGGTCCGCGCAGGCCGGACCCGACGGGATACGCGCCCGACTCGCCGACGGGAGGCCGCAGATGCTGCGCGTCACCGGCATCCCCAACCGTCGCGTGGCCGCCGAGGTGGCCGTCGAACGGCGGGTGGCCTCGGGGGCGGCGACGCTCGTACGAGACCTGGGAGACAGGGAGTCCGGGCGTCCCGGCGTCTGCCCGGAGGAACTCGCGGAGTTCGGCGCGGAGCTCGGCTACACGGTCCACGCCACCTGGGCCGGCGGAGCGGGGGGACCGGCGGAGAACGAAGACCGCTTCGACGCGGTGTTCCTCGCCCCGGAAGCGGCGGCGCGGGCCGAACGCGCGGGACTGACCGATGTGTTCGTCACCGGCGTCACCAGCGTCACCGGCGTCACCAGCGTCACCGGCGTCACCGGCTCGGAGTCGTCCGATGTCAGTCCTTCCCTCTACGAGCTGGGCAACGATCCCCAGGCCGTGGACCACGCCCGCAGGCTGGGACAGGAGGTGCGCCGTCACGCGGCCCAGCGGCTGCCGGACCACATGGTGCCCGCGGCCGTCGTCGTCCTCGACCGGCTGCCACTCACCCCCAACGGCAAGCTCGACACCCGGCGCCTGCCCGCGCCGGACTTCACCTCCCGGACCGTACGCCCGCCCCGCACCCCCCAGGAGGTGACGCTGGCCCGGCTGTTCGCCGAGGTGCTCGGCCTCGACGCGGTCGGTGTGGACGATCGCTTCTTCGACCTCGGCGGCGACAGCATCCGTTCCATCCAACTCGTCAGCCGGGCCCGCGCGGAGGGCTTCCTGATCAGCCCGCGCGACGTGTTCCGCGACCAGACGGTCGAGGCGCTCGTCGCCCGCGCCGCCGAGGCGGCCGACACACACGACCCGGCCGCCGTCGCCGCCACCGAACTGGACGACTGGCTCAAGATCCTGCAGACCCCCGACCCGGCGTACCCGGCACTCACGGACGGTGAGGGGCCGCACGGTGAGGGGCCGGACCGTGAGCGGTGGGGTGTGCACGACCGCACGGTCACCGGCGACCTCGCCGACTCACTGACCGGGGACCTCCCGGCGATGTTCCGCTGCGGCCCCGAGCACATCGCGCTCGCCGCGCTCGCGCCCGCGCTCATCGAGTGGCGCCGTACCCGGGTCGCGGACGTCCGGTCCGCGCTGCGCATCGACATCGCCACCGGCGCGCCTCAGAGCGCGTACCCGGTGCGGCTCACCCCGGGCCTCGCCGACATCGACAAGGCCCTGGGGGACCCGAAGTCGCTGGCCCGCGCGGTCAAGCGGGTCAAGGAACAGATCCGTACGGTGCCGACCGCCGGGGTCAACTACCCGGCCCTGCGTGCCGGTTCGGAGACCGGCCCGCACCTCGCCCAGTACACCGGCTCCCAGGCCTGCTTCCGCTTCCTGCCGCCTCAGGCCGTCGAGTGCGCCGACGAGAACGGCGGCGGAACCGGCGGCTACGCCCTCCGCGTCGACGTCCGCCCCTCCGCCGACGGCGCGTCCGTGGCCGTCCGCTGGCACTGGGACCCGACGCTGCTGCGCGCGGAAGAGGTCGGCGCCCTCGCCGACCGCTGGGCCGAGCTGCTGTCCGGCCTCCGCGGCCTCACCGGCCATCCGGAACTCGGCGGCCTCACCCCCTCGGACGTAGGCCTCGTCGCCCTCAAGCAGTCCGCGCTGAACGCCCTCGAATCCGCCCACCCCGGCCTGACCGACGTCCTCCCCCTCGCGCCGCTCCAGCGGGGCCTGGTCCTGCACTCGGACGGCATCCCGGAGGGACCGGACCCGTACCAGGGCCAGTCCCTCTTCGACCTGGACGGGCCGCTGGACGCGGAACGCCTGCGGGAGGCGGCGCACACCCTGCTCATGCGGCACGACAACCTCCGCGCCGGCTTCGTCCACCGCGGCCTGGAGACACCCGTGCAGGTGGTCAGGGACCGGGTGGAGGTGCCGTGGCGGGTGCACGACCTGTCCGGGCTGACGCCCGCCGAGCAGGAGGAGCGGGAGGCGGCCGTCCTCGCCGAGGACGCGACGCTCCGCTTCGACCTCACCGACCCGCCGCTGCTGCGCTTCTCGCTCCTGCGGTACTCCGCCACCCGGCACCGGCTGCTCGTCGCCGACCACCACATCCTCCTCGACGGTTGGTCCACCCCCCTGGTCTGGGAGGAACTGTTCGCCCTCTACCGGGGCGAGGAGCCCGGGCCCGTCACCCCCTTCCGGGAGTACCTGGCCTGGCTGGCGCGGCAGGACCGTCAGGCGGCGGCGGACGCCTGGCGCGCCTACCTGGCCGGAGCCCCGGTCCCGAGCAGGGCCGGGGACGCGGAACCGGAGCCCGGTGTGCTGCCGCACACCACCGGCGTCCTGCTCTCCGAGGAGCTCACCGCCTCGCTGGCCCGCGCCGCCGCCAGGACCGGAGTCACCCTGAACACCGCGCTGCAGACCGCGTGGGGCATCCTCCTCGGCCGCCTCACCGGCCGCGACGACGTGCTGTTCGGCACGACCGTCTCGGAGCGCCCGGCGGAGATCGCCGGCATCGAGAACATGGTCGGCCTGCTGATCAACACCGTGCCGCTGCGGGTGCGTCGCGTCCCGGGCGAGCCGCTCCCGGCGACTCTGGCGCGGGTGCAGGAGGAGCAGCTGGAGATGTTCTCGTACCGGCACCTGGGCCTCAGCGAGGTGCAGCGACTGGTGGGCCCCGGCGAACTCTTCGACACGTACTACGTCTTCCAGAACTACCCGGACTCCCCGGACCGGGACAGCCGGTCCACAGGGCCGGACGCGCTGCGGGTCACCGAGCGCACGCAGAGCTCCAAGGGCGTCTCGCACTACCCGCTGGGCATCACCGTGATCCCGGGCGAGCGGATCGACATCCTCTTCGGCCACCATCCCGGGCTGTTCGACGACGCCCGGATCGAGGAGATCAAGAAGTCCTTCGTGGACATCGTCGAGACGGTCGCGGCCATCGGCCCTGACGTCACCACCAGTACAGCTACCAGTACAGCTACCAGTACAGCTACCAGTACAGCCACCAACACACCCCCACGGGAAGGCCGTTCATGAAAGACCTGCTGGCGATGGTTCGGGGCCTGCCGCCCGCGGTGCGGATCCTGCTGCTCTGCGCCACGGCCCGGTCGCTGAGCTTCTTCGCCGTCCTCGCCTACATGCCCATCTTCCTCCACGGCCCGGTCGGCATGAGCGGCGCGACCATCGGCTACGTCCTGGGCGCCTCCCTGCTGGTCGGCACCATCGCCAGCGTCTACGGCGGCTATCTCGCCGACCGGTTCGTGAAGGTCGACCTGATGATCGCGCTGGACGGCGTGCTCGTCCTGGTCTATCTCGCGCTGCCGGTGATCCATGACCCGCTCGCGGTGCCGGCCGTGCTCCTGGTGGCGAACACCGCCTCCTCCTCCATGGGGGTCACCGCCAACGCGCTGCTCGCCGACCTGGTGCCCTCGGAGCAGCGGGCGAAGGTGTTCTCGCTGCGGTACTCGCTGCAGAACATCGGCGCCGCCGTCGGTCCGTTCCTGGGCGTCGCGACCGTCGCCGCGGGCGGCGGCGGGCCGTTCCTGCTCGCGGCGGGCATCATCGTGGCCGCGCTCCTCCCGCTGATCGTCTTCCGCCGCCACTTCGTGGCCTCCCCGGCGGAGTCCGAGGGATCGGCGAACTCGGCGAACTCGGCGGAGTCGGCGGAGCCGGCGGAGTCGGCGGAGTCGGCGGAGTCGGAGGAGGCGCTCAACTTCCGTGAGGTGCTGCGGGTGATGCGGGCCGACCGCGCGCTCGCCTGGTTCACCCTGGGCGGCATCTTCAGCATCGTGGTCTACGGGCCGCTGCTGACCTTCATGTCGCAGTACCTGGTCATGGTGGAGAGCCGGGACACGGCCTACCGGCTCGTCGCCTACATCTCCGCGGCCAACGCGGTCGTGGTGATCTCCACCCAGTACCTGGTGGGCAGCAGGCTCAAGGACAACACCCTGATGCGGTGGCTGACCTGGGGCACCGCGGCGTTCGTGGTCGGCCTGATCGCCATGTCCCTCTCGACCCATGCCGCGCTGCTGGTCGCCGCCGTCGCCCTGTTCACCCTCGGCGAGGTGATCGTGGTGCCGGCCGAGTACATGTTCATCGACTCGATCGCGCCGAGCAATCTGCGCGGCAGCTACTTCGGCGCCCAGAACCTCGTGCACATCGGGGTGGCGATCGGTCCGGTCGTCTGCGGGTTCCTGCTCCAGCACTTCGCACCGGCGGTGATGTTCTACACCCTCGTCGCCATCGTGATCGCCGGCTGGTGGTTCTACGTCATCGGCTGCCGGGCCGCCGCCTCGGCCGCGCCCGCGCCCGCCAACGGGAAGGTAGTGAGTGAAGTATGAGCTTCGACCAGATCGCCGAGCGAACGTACTGCCCGTTCGCCAGGACGTCGAAAATGGGCCCGCCCGTCACCGTCACCACCGGCGAGTTCGAGAAGGAACTGCGCCGGCACAGGGACACCATCGCCGAGTTCTTCCGCACCGCCCGGGAGAACGCCTACGACGGCATGATCATCACCTTCGAGGACCCCTCGGCCGGAGACACCCTCGACGCCCTGGTCGACCTGACCCGCCGCTTCTACACGACGCTCACCGAGCTCTACCCGAGCGTCTACCTCCAGGACGACCCGGACCCCGACGAGACCTGGTACGCGATGATCGAGGGCGAGCAGTTCTTCGTGGTCTCCTTCGCGCCCTGCTACCCGGCCGACTCGCCGCGCCACACCTACGGCGACCGGTGCACCTACGTCCTGCTCCAGCCGGCCAGCACCTTCGAGCGGAACGCGGCGGCCATCGACCGTCGCCGGGAACGCATCCAGCGCGCCTTCACGGCGGTCGGCAAGCCCTACGACGCGCGTCTGGCCAACGTGGAGAACGACATGTTCAAGTCGGTCATGCCCATCGACCCGATCGATCAGCACATCCCTTGGTGGGACGAGTCGTGGAAGGACCAGCGGCAGGACGGCGGCAGGGCGCAGGATGTGAGGGTCGAGGTCGGGGCGCCGAGCCCGGCCGCCTGAGGCAGTCCGTCCAACCGCCCGAGGGAGCAACCCCGTTGACCAGTAACAGCCCGGCCCCGGACCTCACCCCGGACCCGGCATCCGATCCGCTCGCGGCCTACGGCTGGGACGCCCGGTGGGCCGCCGTGTTCGCCCCGTACGCGGCCGAGGGGCTGGTCCCGGGGCGGGTCGCGCGGGTGGACCGCGGCCGGTGCGACATCGTGGTGGCGGCCGGTGCGGTCGGCGCGCCCGGCACGGGTGGCGCGGCCGACGTGGGCACCGCGGGCGGTGCGGACGGTGCGGACGGCACCGTCACCGTGCGGGCCGACACCCGGCCCGCACGCACCGACGGCGACCCCGATGCCGTCGTGTGCACCGGCGACTGGGCCGCCGTCGACCTGGGCGCGGGCACCGGACCCGTGGTGCGGGCGCTGCTGCCGCGCCGCACCCGGTTCCTGCGCTCCACGTCGTCGGCGCGGTCCGAGGGGCAGGTGCTCGCGGCCAACATCGACCACGCCGTCGTGGTCGTCTCGCTCGCCGTCGAACTCGACCTCGGCCGCCTGGAACGGTTCCTGTCCCTGGCCTGGTCCAGCGGCTCCCAGCCGCTGGTCGCGCTCACCAAGACGGACCTGGTGCCGGACAGCACCCACCTGGTGACCGACGTCGAGGCGGCCGCCCCCGGCGCCCGGGTGCTGCCGGTCAGCGCCGTCACAGGGGACGGCATCGACGCGCTCGCCGCCGAACTCGCCGGTGGCACCGCCGCGTTACTCGGTCAGTCCGGCGTCGGAAAATCGACGCTGGTCAACGCACTGCTCGGCGCCGAGGTGCAGGCCCGCGGCGAGGTGCGCGGCAGCGACGGCAAGGGCCGGCACACCACCACCGCCCGCGAGCTGCTGCCCCTGCCCGGCGGCGGCCTGATCGTCGACACCCCGGGCCTGCGCGGCGTCGGTCTCTGGGAGGCCGACAACGGCCTGTCCCAGGTGTTCGCCGAGATCGAGGAGCTGGCGGCTCGGTGTCGCTTCCACGACTGCGAGCATCACGCCGAACCGGGCTGCGCGGTACTGGCCGCGGTGGCCGACGGCACGCTCTCGCACCGCCGCTTCGAGAGTTACCGCAAGCTGCTTCGGGAGAGCGCCTGGATCGCCTCCCGCACGGACGCCCGGCTCCGCGCCGAGCTGGCCCGCGAGTGGCGCCGCCGGGAGGCGGCAGGCCGGGAGATGTACGAGCGCAAGCGCGGCGGTGGCCACCGCAAGGCATTCTGAACGGCCGGTCGAGGCCATCGGCATTGGCCACTTGAAGCCACGGCACTTTGATGCCGGGCGGAATGCCTTGAGGTGAGCTCCGGACACTGGCACATTATTTCTCGTAAGCCGGAAACGTAAATCGGCGGAACGTCACGACTGAACATGACGACAATCCGCTCCGGAAATGAGAATGGGTCGGGCTCCGCGACGCGAGGTGACGGCGAAAATGTTCGGAACGTTCGGCAGGATCGGAGAGCCGGGGGAGTCCGGGAACTCCTTCACGCGCGGCCTGGCCGGCGCCGCGACCGTGGCCGTACTGGTCACGGGTGCCGCCCTGGTGCAGGCCACGAACACCGGTGCGGCTGACATCACCACAGGCCCGGAGCGTGCGGTCACCGAGACCGCCCCGGCCCCGAGCTCGGCCCCGAGCGGCGACAGCTGGGGCTGGGACTAGCCCGTCACGCGGCGCCCGTCCGGGTTTCCCATGTGATCCCCATGCGATCCACCACGCGATCCCCATGCGATCCCCCATCAAACGGTGTCCATCAAAAGGTTCCCTTCGGTCGGAGAGGGCGTTTTTCATGTCCGAATACCATGACGTGCTGAACTATGACCTGTCCCTCAAAGAGGCGGCTCGCCTGGAAAAGGTGATCGCCGAATTGTCGGAGGCCGGCTGTGACCCCGGAGAACCAGAGTTCCACGACCAGGCATGGGAATTCGTCTCGCGTCTGCCGATCGGGCTCCGCCGTTTCCTGGAGGATTTCCGGCGCGAGGACCCGGCCGCCGCCTTCCTGGTCCGCGGCTTCCCGGTCGACGACGCCGCGGTGGGCCCGACCCCCGGCACCTGGGCGGCTGCCGCGGCCTCGGACCGTACACGCCGGGAGCAGCTCTTCCTCGCGCTGATCGCCAAGTGCCTGGGTGAGGTCTTCAGTTGGCCCACCCTGCAGGCCGGCCGGATGATCCACCACGTGCTGCCGATCGCCGGCGACGAGCGCGAGCAGAGCGGCCACGGCAGCGACATCCTCCTGGAGTGGCACACCGAGGACGGCTTCCATCCCTGCCGCTGCGACTACCTGGCCCTCTTCGGGGTGCGCAACCACGACCGGGTGCCGACGACGCTCGCCTCCGTGCGCGATGTGCGGATATCCGACGAGAGTCGGCAGGCGCTGTTCGAGCCGCGCTTCTACATCTTCCCCGACGACGAGCACCTGCGGCAGCTCGCCGCCCACCAGCCCGACCACCCGGGCCTGCTGCGGATGCGCGCCATGCGCGAGACGCCCGAGCCGGTCGCCGTGCTCTTCGGTGCGGCCGACTCGCCCTACCTGTGCATCGACCCGTTCTTCATGCGCTGCGTCGACGGCGACACCACCGCCGAACAGGCCCTGAAAGAACTGGTGGTGGAGCTGGAGCGGGTCCAGCAGGACGTCGTCGTCGACGCGGGCACCCTGCTCGTCGTCGACAACTACCTCGCCGTGCACGGCCGTCGGGCGTTCACCGCCCGCTACGACGGCACGGACCGCTGGCTGCAGAAGGCCATCGTCACGCGTGACCTGCGCAAGTCACGCGCCACCCGCGACTCGGCCGCCGGCCGGGTCGTGGTCTGAGGGGGCCGGATGTCAGCGCCCAACGCTCTGCCGCTGGAGGCGGTCGTCCTCGCCGACCTGGCGATCGTCCTGACGGTGGGTGCCGCACTCGTCCACCTGGTACGGCGGCTGCGCCAGCCCCCCGTGGTGGTGGAGATCGCCGCCGGCCTGATGCTCGGGCCCAGCCTGCTCGGCCTGCTGCCGGGGGACCTGCCCGCCCGTCTCTTCCCGCCCGAAGCCCGGCCCGCGCTCTCCGTGCTGGCCCAACTCGGCCTGGCCCTCTTCATGTTCCTGGCGGGCTGGGAGCTCGATCCGCGCAGACTGCGCGGCCGGGGCCGGTCCGTGGGCACCATCGCCGCCCTCGCCATGGCGGTGCCCTTCGCCCTCGGCGGCGGGGCGGCGGCCCTGCTCCATGCCTCACAGGCACCCAAGGGCGTGAGCCTCGGCATGTTCGTGCTCTTCATGGCCACCGCGTTCTCGATCACGGCGTTCCCGGTCCTCGCCCGCATCATCCGTGACCGCGGCCTGGCCCGGACCCATGTCGGTGTGCTGGCCATGGCGTGCGCGGCGGCCGGCGACGTGGTGGCGTGGTGCGTGCTGGTCCTGGTGGTGGCCCTCGCGGGCGCCCATGGACCCGGCGGTTTCGCCACCGTCATCGCCCTCACCCTGGCCTACGCCGCGGCGATGATCCTGGTGGTACGGCCCGTCCTGCGCCGACTGCTGCGGGACTCCGCCCGCGGAGAGAGCCGGGGCACCGCACTGGTCCTGATCGTCTCCGGGGTACTCCTCTCCTCCTACGTCACGTCGTGGATCGGGGTGCACACCATCTTCGGGGCGTTCGCCTTCGGCTTGGTCATGCCGCGCGGCGACCGTGGTCTCGAGGAACGGATCGCGGAGCCGCTGGAGCGGACGGCCTCCCTGCTCCTGCCGGTCTTCTTCACCCTCACCGGCCTGTCCGTGGACATCCGCGGGCTCGGCTGGTCGGGCCTCGGGGTGCTCGCCTTCGTCCTGGTGACGGCGGTGGTGAGCAAGTTCGCCGGGGCGGCCGTGCCCGCCCGTCTGACGGGGAGCGACTGGCGGGAGGCCGGGGTGTTCGGAGCGCTGATGAACACCCGGGGCCTCACCGAGATCGTCATCCTCGGCATCGGACTTCATCTCGGTCTGATCGGACCGCAGTTGTTCACCATCATGGTTCTCATGGCCCTGATCACCACGGCCATGGCGGGCCCGCTCCTCAGCCTCTTCGGCGGCGACATCGCGAAAGGACAGAACCATGGCTCACGTCCCCCACTTCGGATACCAGAAGCGCCGCGACGGCTCCGTGATGATCACTCAGGGGTGCCGTCCCGTGCGGATCGTGGGTGACAGGGACGAGGCGACCGCCCTCCTCACCGAACTCGCCCAGGTGGACCCCCAGGAGACGCTGGCCCGCTGGGCGCACGAGCGCCCCCGCACGCCAGCCTGACGGACCCCGAGTCGTAACCCCCGGGTCTGCGTACCGACTTGGGGGTTACGGCGCTGTGCCCATGGGGAAATGCCCGGTCCTCTGTTTCCGATGATCCGCCGACGGCGGGCCGGACCGGGCCGGGCTGTCGGTGCCGGGCAGTAATGTCGGGCCCGTGGGGAAACGTGAGCGGAGTCTGCTCGCCGAGAGCGCCGGACTGCACGAGGCCGCGCGGGGTGTGCTCGCAGATCACGTCCGCGCGCTCGAAGCGGTGCGTGCCGCACTCGCGCCGATCCGCGCCGAACTCGTCGGCAGGGAGCTGGAGTCCATCCCGGTCTCCCGGCTGAAGGACGTCACCGAGGGGCGGCTGCGGCTCGGGGCGCTGGAGGCGGCCGGGTTCGGGTCCGTCCGGGCGGTGTACGAGACGAGCCGGTACGCGCTGCGGCAGCTGCCCGGGGTGGGCGCGCAGACCGCCGACCGGGCCCTCGGGGCGGCGCGGCAGATCGCGCGGGCGGTGGAGGAGACCGTTTCCGTACGGATCGACGTCGACCACCCCGAGCCCCGTACGACCGCCCTGGTGATCGCGCTGCGCACACTGGTCGAGGCCGGTCCTGAGCTGCGCCGGGCCGTGGACGCGGCCACGCGCCTCGATGCGCGGCTCGGCGAGCTGCTGCCCGAGGCCCGGCCCGCGGGCGGACGGCTGGGGATGCTCCTCGCGGGGCGCCAGAAAAGGGAGCGCGCACTCGCGGCGCTCGCCGCACTCCGCGAGCTGACCGCCGACGCGGGCGCCCGGGACGTACGTCTGCTGCTCGCGCAGGCCTCGGCCGACCTGCTGCGGACGCCCGCCTCCGAGCTGGAGGCGTGGGTCGACTTCGAGCTGCGCTCCCCGGAGTACTACAGCCAGCTCGCCGAGGTCTCCGAGCACCGTTCGGACGTGGCGGCCGCCGAGGGTTTCCTGCCGTCGGAGGTCGCCGAGCGGGTGCACGCCCAGGAGCTGGACGACACCCGGCGGCGGGTCTCGCTGCGCGGCTACCAGGACTTCGGCGCCCGCTTCGCGCTCGCCCAGCGCCGGGTCGTCCTCGGCGACGAGATGGGGCTCGGCAAGACCGTGCAGGCCATCGCCGCGCTCGCCCATCTCGCGGCGGACGGGCACAGCCACTTCCTGGTCGTCTGCCCGGCGAGCGTGCTGATCAACTGGACGCGCGAGATCGGCGCGCGCAGCACCCTGCGGGCCCTGCCGGTGCACGGCGCGGAGCGGCTGGAGGCGTACGAGGAGTGGCGGGAGCGCGGGGGCGTCGCGATCACCACGTACGACATGCTGCACAGCCTGCCCGCACCGGACGCGGCGGTCGGGCCGGACCCGGCGGACGTGGCGGATGGGCCGGTCGGGCCGGTCGGTGCGGGGGCGAAGCCGGGGATGCTGGTCGTCGACGAGGCGCACTACGTGAAGAACCCGGACACCCGCCGCTCCAAGGCGGTCGCGGCCTGGGCGGGGCACTGCGAGCGCGTCCTGTTCCTGACCGGGACGCCCATGGAGAACCGGGTCCAGGAGTTCCGCACCCTGGTGCGCTACCTCCAGCCCGCCCTCCTCCCCGCGATCCAGCACGGCACCGCGGCCGCCGGCCCGCACGCCTTCCGCAAGTCCGTCGCCCCTGCCTATCTGCGCCGTAACCAGCGGGACGTCCTCTCCGAACTCCCCGCCCTCGTCCAGGTCGACGAGTGGGAGGAGTTCAGCGCCGCGGACCGGGAGGCCTACCTCAGAGCGGTCGAGGACGGGAACTTCATGGCGATGCGCCGCGCCGCGTACGCCGACGCCGAGAAGTCTGCGAAGCTGGGGCGGCTGCGCGAACTGGTGGCCGAGGCGGCCGGCAACGACCTGAAGGTCGTGGTCTTCTCCTACTTCAAGGATGTGCTGGGAACGGTCCGACAAGCCCTGGGCGCGGACCGGCAGGCCCAGGCCACGGACCAACAGGCGGCCGGAAGACTCGTGTTCGGGCCGATCTCCGGTGCGGTGCCCGCCGCGCGCCGGCAGCGACTGGTCGACGACTTCACCGCCGCCCCCGGTCACGCGGTCCTCCTCTGCCAGATCGAGGCCGCCGGCATCGGCCTCAACCTCCAGGCGGCATCCGTGGTCGTCCTGTGCGAACCGCAGATCAAGCCGACGATGGAGCACCAGGCCGTGGCCCGCGCCCACCGCATGGGCCAGGTCCGCCCCGTCCAGGTGCACCGGCTCCTCGCCACCGACAGCGTCGACCAGCGCCTCCTGCACCTCCTCAAGAACAAGACCCGCCTCTTCGACGCCTACGCCCGCCGCAGCGACACCGCCGAACAGAACCCGGACGCCGTCGACATCTCCGACAGCGCCCTCGCCCGCCGCATCGTGGAGGAGGAACAGCTGCGGCTGGCGAAGGAGGCGGGCTGATACGGGCACCAGTCGGACCGATACGGCCACCAGTGCGCCACAACGAGTCGTCGTGGCGTGGGTATTGGACGGCCTGTGCCAGGCCACTGCAGGGTGGTGCGCGGGAGTCGTGAGAGACACGGGTTCCGCGGGCCAGGAGGCGTCAGTACGTGATGAGCAAGGTGTGGCTGGTCACCGGGGCCAGCAGCGGGTTCGGACGGGCGATCGCGGAGGCGGCGCTCGACGCGGGCGACGTGGTCGTCGGGGCGGCGCGGCGGGTGGAGGGGCTGGCGGATCTCGTCGCCGCTCA
Source organism: Streptomyces sp. NBC_01384 (assembly GCF_045040035.1). Lineage (NCBI taxonomy): Bacteria > Bacillati > Actinomycetota > Actinomycetes > Kitasatosporales > Streptomycetaceae > Streptomyces > Streptomyces sp. NBC_01384. Next base: position 3,402,233 of record NZ_CP109559.1, on the reverse strand, counting down.
TCCCGGCAGGGTCGAGGCGGTGTCGTTCGACGTCACCGACGTGGCGGCGGCCGAGGACCTGGTGCGGGGAGTCGTGGCACGCCACGGCCGCCTCGACGTGCTGGTCAACAACGCGGGTCGGACGCACGTGGGGGCCTTCGAGGAGACGGGGGACCGTGAGCTGCGGTCCCTGTTCGACCTGCATGTGTTCGGGCCTGCCGCACTCGTCCGGGCCGCGCTCCCGCACCTGCGGGAACGGCGGTCCGGCGCGATCGTCCAGATGAGCAGCATGGGCGGGCAGATGTCCTTCGCGGGCTTCTCGGCGTACTCCGGTACGAAGTTCGCGCTGGAGGGGATGAGCGAGGCGCTCGCCGACGAGGTGAAGGAGTTCGGGATCAAGGTGCTGATCGTCGAGCCGGGCGCCTTCCGCACCGCGCTGATGGACAGCAAGCGCGCGGGCGTCAGTCCCGATCTCGGCGTGTACGACGCCACGGTCGGCGCCACCCGCCGCATGGTCGAGAGCGTCGGCGGCACCCAGCCCGGCGACCCGGCGAAGGCCGCGGCCCTCGTCCTCGCCGCGCTGGACGCCGAACACACCCCGCTGCACCTGCCCGTCGGCGACGACGCCGTCACCGCCGTACTCGACCACCTCGACCAGGTGCGCGGCGACGTCGCGGCGTGGGAGAAGCACGCCCGGGACACGGCCTTCGACGAGTGAGTCCGGACAGGTCCTAGCGGCGCCGTACGGCGAGTTCGGCGAGCGCCGCCGGTCCGTGCACGGTGACGCGTACGAACCGGCCCTCGCGCAGCTCCACCAGGGGAGTGCGGCCCTCGCCCAGGCTGACCGTGGGCGTGGCCGGCGGCAGGCACTCCGCGTACCGCTACAGTGAATTCACCCGCCCGGTGAGCGACTTGAGGGAGGCGCTGATCCCCGGGAAGTGCCCCTGCCCGGCGTCCCGCGCCGCCGTGAGCCCGAACAGCCGGTGCAGTGTCAGAAGATCGCCTCGCGCAGTTCCAGTGTCCGTTTGGTCCACAGCCCGAGCGCGGAGTCCAGCCCGCGTATCCCCGCCATGGCGTCCAGCAACTCGCGTGCCGCGAAGGCCGCGTGCTCCGCCGGCACCCCCACCGCCTCCGCCAGTTCCGCCCGCGCCGCGCCCCCGGCCCCGTCCGCGAGGAACCCGAGCAGCGGCCACACCCCGGCCGCCGAGAACACCGTCCCGGTGGGCGCCGCCCCGGCCCATCGGGAGGTCAGCCCGTTGACCGCCCTGATTGTCGCGTTCGTGCTCCGCATTCCGCCCCCGCCCCTGCCCCGCTTACGATGCGCCCAGCCGTGCGCCCCGCCGTGCGACGAACATACGACCGCCGCACGACAGTTCCGTACTCAATTTCCGCACTCGATCCCCGTACGACCGACCCCGCCTGGAATGAGGAGCAAGGTAACCCGTGGCCATACCCCCGCCGCCCGGGCCCCAGCAGCCCGATGGCCCGTTCCCGCCTCCGTATCCACAGGGGCCGCACCAAGGGCCGTACCAAGGGCCGTATCAGGCGCCGTACGAGGCGTCGGGGCCGTATCAGGTCTGGGGGCAGGGTTACTCCCCGTACAACCGTCCCGCGCCCGTCAACGGGCTCGCGATCGCCGCGCTCGTGCTCGGCGTCCTCTGCTTCCTGCCCGCCGTCGGGCTGGTCCTCGGGATCGTCGCGCTCGCGCAGATCAGGAAGCGGGGCGAGCGGGGCAAGGGGCTGGCGGTGGGCGGCATGGTGATGTCCTCGCTCGGTATCGCGCTGTTCGCGCTGGCCCTCGCCACCGGCGGCGCGCGCGACTTCTGGGACGGCTTCAAGGACGGGGCGGGCGACTCGGCGGGGACGGCGTTCACGCTCAAGAAGGGCGACTGCTTCGACGCACCGGGCGGCTCGCTGGAGGGTCTGGCGTACGACGTCGACAAGGTGCCGTGCGCCGGGAGGCACGACGCCGAGGTGTTCGCCGACTTCAAGATGAGCGGTGGGAGCTACCCGGGCGACAGCAAGGTCGTCGACGCCGCCGACAGCAAGTGCTACGCGCTCCAGGACGCGTACGCGATGGACGCCTGGGCCGTTCCGGACAACGTCGACGTGTACTACTTCACGCCGACCCGGGACAGCTGGAGCGGCGGCGACCGCTCGATCACCTGCATGTTCGGGAACACGGACGAGAAGAGCGGTCTGAAGGGTTCGCTGCGCAAGGACGACTTCACCCTGAACGCGCACCAGTTCGCGTATCTGCAGGCCGCGGTCGTACTCAACGAGGCGATGGACTCGGCGCCGGAGAAGGGGTACGTCGAGGACGACCTGCCGGGGCACAAGGAGTGGGCGACCAGGGTGTCCGTCGCGCTCGACGACCAGGCCCGTCTGCTGCGCGGCCACGGCTGGTTCCCCGCCGCCGAGAAGCCCATCGCCGTCCTCGTCGACGACATCGAGGCGTCGCGGAAGGAGTGGACGAAGGCGGCGGCAGCCGAGGACGCGGACACCTTCTACGCCCACTACGAGAAGGGCCTGAAGCTCATCGACCCCCGGCGGACGGTCACCGCACGCAAGGTTCTGGGCCTTGCCACCACCCCGCCGTCGTCCGACGGGGGCGGTGGCAACCAGGGTGACGGAGGAGACGGCACGGGCGCTGAGGTGTGACGGCGGCTGTACCGGGGAGAAAGTGCCTGGGTAAAGCCCCCGACAGCCATAAGTAATCACATCGAGTGATTCTCTGGCCCCCACTTGCGTGACACAACCCACGGTTGCCAGGCTGTCGCTGTCTGTACAATCTGATGGGAGCGGCCAGTGACTTTCGGTGAGCAGCCGGCGTACCTGCGCGTCGCGGGTGATCTCCGCAAGAAGATCGTCGACGGCTCGCTGCCACCGCACACCCGCCTCCCCTCCCAGGCCAGAATCCGCGCGGAGTACGGGGTCTCGGACACGGTCGCGCTGGAGGCGCGCAAGGTGCTGATGGCCGAAGGTCTGGTCGAGGGCCGCTCCGGCTCGGGGACGTATGTGCGGGAGCGGCCGGTGCCGCGCCGGGTGGCCCGCTCCGGGTATCGCCCGGACAGTGGTGCCACCCCGTTCCGTCAGGAGCAGGCCGACCTGGCCGCGCGCGGCACCTGGGAGTCGCACAGTGAGCAGGCCGAGGCGAGCGGCGCGATCGCGGAGCGGCTGGCCATCCGGCCCGGCGACCGTGTGATGTGCACGAACTATGTGTTCCGGGACGGAGGCGAGGCCATGATGCTCTCCACGTCCTGGGAACCCCTCGCCGTCACGGGCCGTACGCCGGTGATGCTCCCCGAGGAGGGCCCGCTCGGCGGCATGGGTGTCGTCGAACGGATGGCGGCCATCGACGTGATCGTGGACAACGTCACGGAGGAAGTGGGCGCCCGCCCCGGCCTCGCCGAGGAACTCCTCGCACTGGGCGGCGTCCCAGGGCACGTGGTCCTGGTCATCCAGCGGACGTACTTCGCCTCGGGCCGTCCGGTCGAGACGGCCGACGTCGTCCTGCCGGCGGACCGGTATCGCATCGCGTATCACCTGCCGGTGAAGTAGGCGTAGGCGTTCGCGGGCTGTCGACGTCCGCGGGTGTGGACATGCGCAGAGGCGGGGGCGCGCCGACCGCCAAGTGACCCGCTCAGGACGTCGGTTGGAATCTGGCCTTTCTCAAAGGCCCTGCTCGGAGCGGAGTTCGCGCTGCCTGAAGGGCGCGCGAGCGGCGGCCGACGGCGCGTTCGGAGGCGTGCGCCCCCTCCGTCTTGGCTGGTTGCGTACCTCTTTGTGAAAAGGCGTATTCGCTGCGTGAAGGTTAGGCGTAGGCTCGGGCATATGCGGATTGCGGTTTCCTTAGAGCGTGGAGTACGGCGCGAGCCGGGGGCGGGAGGTGGAAGGGCTCGATGAACGACGGCACGATCACTCTTCCCTGGCTCGTCATACGACAGGACGACAACGGCAATCGCTACCGCGTCGGCAGGTACGCGACCCGGGCCGAGGCCCAGAAGATCGCCGACAGCCTCGACGACCGCGGCCACAAGCAGCTCTACTGGGTGGAGCGGATCGGGCAGAACGGAGCCAAGTGAAGGTCTGAGCGAGGGCCCGAGTGACGGCTGAGCGAGGGTCTGGGCGAGGGCCTGAGTGAGGGGACTTGCCTCCGGCGGATGATCCGCGCTGCCGGAGGTTGTGCGTCCACCTCGCACTGGGCCGGTGGTCCGCCGCGCTCCGTCCCCTGCCGTAGGCTCCGGCTCATGGACGAAAGGACCGTGGTGGTCGGCGGCGCACTGCTCCACGGCGGACGCCTCCTCGCCGCGCGCCGCAGCGCACCCCCCGAGCTGGCCGGCCGCTGGGAGCTGCCAGGCGGCAAGCTCGAGCCGGGCGAGGCTCCCGAAGCCGCCCTCGTACGCGAACTGCGCGAGGAACTCGGCGTCGCGGCGGAGCCCGTCGGGCGTGTCCCGGGCGAGTGGCCACTGCGGATGCCGTACGTCCTCCAGGTGTGGACCGCGCGGCTGCTCCCCGGTTCGGGGGAGCCCGAGCCCCTCGAGGATCACGACCAACTGCGCTGGCTGACCCCGGACGAGATCTGGGACGTGGACTGGCTGGACCAGGACGTCCCCGCCGTGAAGGCCGTGTTGCAGGGGTGGGACACCGGCGCCTGACCGGGGCGCACGCGCCGCTTGGCCCATGCCTGGGCGCACGCCTGGTGGTACGGCCGGCCGGCCGTACCTCTCGCTTCTCTCGCTTCTCTCGCTGAAACACTTCAGCGCACGGTCCCGGCGGCAGTCGCGGCGATCACGAGGAACGAGGCGGCGATCATCGTGGTGCCGGCGCCGACGCAGGCGCCGGTGTGCGATTTGGCGCGTGTGGCGTCAGGGAGCGAGCGAGCGTGAGGCGTGTCCGCGGTTCGGGGTCCCGTACGCCGTTCGTGCCACAGTGCACCTACGTGTGCGGTAAAGCATCCCGGATATCGGGTATGTGCCCATTAACCCCATGAAACCGGACATGGGCGGGTTCCTGGCCTGGGAAGTGATCGGCGTGATCGACACTGATGGCGACTGCGCCGAGTGGAGCTTTCCCGCGGATCCGGGTGCCGTTCGCAGCGCCCGCGCCGTCGTCCGGGGCCAGCTGCGCACCTGGGAGCTGGATTCCCTCGGTGATGTGACCGCGTTGCTGGTCAGTGAGCTGGTGACCAACTCCCTGCGGTATGCCACCGGCCCCATCGGGGTCCGTCTGGTCAGACCCGTCGGGGTGCCCGGCGCCCTCCTGGTGGAGGTGTCCGACCCGCTGCCCGACCCGCCCCGTGAGCGGGCCGCCGACGCCGACGACGAGAGTGGGCGGGGGCTGCAACTCGTGGCCGGTTCGTCCCGGCGGTGGGGTACCCGGCCCGGGAGCGCCGGCAAGACGGTGTGGTTCGAGCTGGCGGTGCCCGGCTGAGGGTGCGTCGGCTGCTCACCTGAGGGTCCGTCGGGCAGGGGGCGGGGCAACCGATTGGTTCAGGCCACCGGTGTTGTCCGGAGTCTGTGATTCGACGGGGCGCCACCTGGTTAGAAGACTGGGAGTATGGCGCGACCGGTCCAAAAACCATCGGGACCGTGCTGTGATCGTGAACACCGTGTTGTGCGGCGCCGTAGTGCTGGATACTGCGGGCAGCCGCCCCCGGTGACCGGTGCCGGACGCGGTGAGCTGGAGGGGACGGTTCGCGTGAGCGAGATACCAGCGAAGGCCACGGAGTCCGAGGACCCGTCGGACGGCGCGAGGGCGGAGGCCACGGGCGATTCCGCCGTGGCCGGGGCGACGGGCGGGGCGAGGCGCGATGCCATGACCGCGCAGCCGGGCGACGCGAGAACCGGCCCGACGGCCAGGCCACGGGGCGACGCGAGGCCCGAGCCGATGGGCGGCCCGGTGAGCGAGCCGACGGGTGAACCAGTGAGCGAGCCGATGGGTGACCCGGTGAGCGAGTCGACGGGTGAACCGGTGGGTGAGTTGACTGGTGAACCGGTGGGTGACGCGATGTGGCAGAGCAGTCCGCCCGGTTCGATCTACGACTACATCAAGGTCGCCTCGTTCTCCATCGGCGCCGACGGCCTCGTCGACCAGTGGAGTCTGCGTGCCGAGCAGCTCTTCGGGATATCCGCGCAACGCGCCCTGGGCATGGACCCCATCGAGGCGTTCTTCGAACCCGACCAGCGCGAGCGCGGCCAGCGCAAGATGGCGGAGATCCTGGACGGCCGTGAGTGGACCGGTGTGGTCCCCTTCAGGATGCCGGCCCCCGAGGACGCGGCGGACGGCGAGCGGGGCGCCGAGGGCCTCGCCGAGGTCTATGTGATGCCCACCACGACGGAGGACGGCGAGCGGGCCGCCGTATGCATCGTTGTGGACGTCCGGACCCTCCGCAGCATCGAGACGGACCTCGCCGCCTCGCAGTCGATTTTCGGTCAATCTCCGTTCGGCTTCCTCCTGATCGACACGGATCTACGGGTCCGGCGCGTCAACAAGCGGTTCGCCTCGGTGTTCGGCGGAAACGTGGAGGGCCACCGCGGCCGTACGGTCCACGACTATCTGCCCCGCTCCGAGGCCGAGCGGGTCGCCGCGACACTGCGCCGCGTCCTGGAAACCGGCAACTCCATCACGGACATGCACGTCACCGGCTTCGTCCCCGGCTCCGACGAACGCCGCCACTGGTCGATCAACCTCTACCGCGTACACAGCGGCACCGGCCGCCCCATCGGCGTCGCCTGGCTTGGAACCGACATCACCAGCCGGCGTGCCGCGGCCCGGGAAGCGGCTGCCGCGCGGCGCAATCTCGCCCTTCTGAACGAGGCGGGCGCCCGTATCGGCAACTCCCTCGACCTGGAGACCACCGCACGCGAACTCCTCGACGTCGTCGTGCCCGGTTTCTGCGACCTCGCGACCGTCGACCTCTACCAGGGCCTGCTGGCGGGCGACGAGACCCCGCGGGCGCTCGCCGACGGCAGCGCGGAGCTGCGCCGGGTCGCCTTCGCCAGCGCCGTGTCCGACGCGCCGTTCGTCGGCGGACCGGCACCGGTGGCCGTGGGCGCGGTCCACCACTACCCGTTCAACTCGACCTGCGCGGACGCCCTGCGCACCGCCCGCCCGCAGCACGTCCCCGCCGAGGACGGCGGGCTCATCCAGTCCACGCTGGCCGTGCCGATGGTCGCCCACGACACGGTGGTCGGCCTCGCCCAGTTCTCCCGTACGAAGGGCAGCGAGCCGTTCGGCGAACGCGACCGGGCGCTCGCGGTGGAGCTCGCGGCGCGCGCCGCGGTCTGCATCGACAACGCCCGCCTGTACCGCCGCGAGCACGAACGCGCGCTGATCCTGCAGCGCTCGCTCCTCCCGCCGGGCGACCCGGAGGCCTCCGGTCTGGACATCGCGTGTCGCTACCTGCCCGGCAACGCGGCCACCGAGGTCGGCGGCGACTGGTTCGACGTCATCGAACTCCCCGGTCACCGCACGGCGTTGGTCGTCGGCGACGTCATGGGCCGCGGCCTGCGCGCGGCGGTCGCCATGGGTGAACTCCGCACCGCGGTCCGCACCCTGGCCCTCCTCGACCTCGAACCCGCCGAGGTGCTCTCGGCGCTGGACGAGATCGCCCGCGGCCTCGGCACCCCCGGCGGCGTCCAGCAGGCCACCCGTGCCGCCCGCCAGCCCCGCGACGCCGACCTCTCCGAGGTGTATCTGGCGACGTGCGTGTACGCGGTGTACGACTCCGTGACCCGCCGCTGCACCTTCGCCAACGCGGGCCATCTGCCGCCGGTGCTGGTCGAACCGGGCGAGAGCGCGCTGATGCTCGACGTGCCCCCCGGCATGCCCCTCGGGGTGGGCGGCGAGCCCTTCGAGGAGGTGGAGGTCGAACTACCCGAAGGCGCCCTTCTCGCTCTCTACACGGATGGACTGGTCGAATCCCGCGACCACCCCCTCGACGAGGGCCTGCAAGCCTTCGTCGGCGCGCTCACCGACCCCTCCCGCCCCCTGGAGGACGTCTGCGACCACGTCCTCAACACCCTCGACACCCATCACGGCGAGGACGACATCGCCCTGCTGATGGCGCGTGTTCAGGGGCTGCCCGCCGATTCCGTCGGCGACTGGACGCTGCCGCGCGAGCCGCGCAGTGTGGGCCGGGCCCGCGAGTACGCGCGCACCCAGCTGACCGCCTGGGACCTGGAACCGCTCATCGACACCACCGAGCTCCTCGTCAGTGAACTCGTCACCAACGCCCTGCGCTACGGCGAGGGCGAGATCCGGCTGCGGCTGCTGCTCGACCGGACCCTTGTCTGCGAGGTCTGGGACGCGGGCCTCGTCCAGCCGCGCCGCCGTCGCGCCCGCGACACGGACGAGGGTGGCCGGGGTCTGCAACTCGTCGGCCTGCTCTCCGCCGCCTGGGGCTCACGGCGTACGCCGCGCGGCAAGACGGTCTGGTTCGAACTCCCGCTCCCAGACGCCGGAACGACCCTCACGGACCCGGCGGAGGCGCTACTGAGCCTGTTCTGACCCTGCGGTCCGGGGGCTTGTTCGGCTGCGGCTGGACGGGGGTTGATCGCACAGTTTCCCGCGCCCCTTACGGGGTGCAGGTCCGCATCATCCAGCCCGTCCGGCGTTTGAGGACGAGGCCGTTCAGGGCTTACCCGTCGCAGCCCCACTACGCCCCCGAGTCCTGGGCCCACCGAACCCCGCCGCCGGGCCCCCGGGCGCGTCCCCCAGCAGGATCCCGCCGAGCACCGCACCGCCGACTCCGGCACCGGCACCCTCGGGCCCGGCGTACGGATTCCCGTACGCCCGTACGTCCCGCTCCGCAAGCTGTTCCGCGTCCCGGGCGAGCGCGTCGGCCCGCCGGACGTCGGCGAGGGCGAGCGGCGTGAGCGCGAGATGGCGCTCCGCCTCCGCCAGCCGCGTCCGGGCCTCGCTGCCCACCGCCCCCCGGTGCGTGGTGACGAAGTCCGAGCCGAGGGCGACGGCGCTGCGGGCCGGGAGCAGGGCACGGTCGAGGAGGGCGAGGCCGAGGGGGACATGGGCCTCGGCCAGGCCCACTGCGGCCTCGGTGACACGTCGGAGAGCGTCGAGAGGGTCGTACGGGCGGCTGCCGCCGGCCGTATCCCCTATGTCTCCCGTATCTCCTACATCCCTCATCTCCCGCCGTACGTCCGCGACGATCGCCGCGGCATGCGCGATCCGGCCGGGCGACGCACCGACGCCCGGCAGAGCGCGGGCCGTCGCGAGCCCGGTCTCCGTGTCGTCCAGGGCGCCGGGCAACCGGTCCACCGCGGCGGCGAGTTCGGATGCCAGCCGGTCGACACCGGCCACGAACAGGCCCGCCTGGTCGACCGCCCCCTCGGCGGCCCGCAGATACGCCGTCGCCTTCGCGCCCTCGCCCCGGTCGAGGGACTGCCGGGCCTGGTTGAGGTGGGTGGTGGCGAACACGAGCCGGTCCTTGGCCTGTTCGACATGGCCCGCGACCGGCAGGGACGCGGAGGGCGCGTACCGCTCGTGGAGCTCGGCGAGCGTCGCCTCCGCGGCCGGGGTGCGCCCGGCGAGCTCCCGGAAACGGGCTTCCGCCAGCTCCAGCGCGGCAGGCAGGGTCCGCTCCAGGGCGCGCAGCAGGTCGAACCCGGCCGCCTCCGTGTCCAGCCGCCGCCCCGCCTCCGCGCACCGCGCGCCGATCTCCTCCAGCAGCTGCCGCCTCACGAGGTCGTCGTCCGGGACGGTGTCGTCCAGTCGCTGCCGCAGCCGGAAGGCCACGGACAGTTCGGAGCGCGCGTACGCCAGCGCCTGCGCGTACGCCCCGACGGCCTCCTCCCCGAACCGGGCCGCGGCCCAGCCGAGTTCCTCGGCGCTGGTACGCACACAGTCGTCGATCTCGATGAGCGACCGCCGCGAGCGCCGATCGAGTTCGGCGAACGGCACCGTGCGCGTGACGCCCCCACCGGGTGTCGTACGCGTCCGCGCGCGCCGTATTCGCCGTGTGTACGTGTACGCCGCCAGCGCTCCCGCGACGACCACCGTGACGAGGGGTATGACGAGGTCAACGGTGGACGTCCCGCCCTGCCTCGGCGGAGCCGCCACCGCTTCGGCACCCGCCCGCACGACGGGCAGCCCCAGCCACCCCGCCGCCGCCAGCCCTCCGAGCGCGGCATGTGCCACCCGCAGGGCTGTGGGGGACGCGGCTCGGCGCGACCGGCTTCGGCTCAGGGGCGACGTCACATTTGGGAGCGTATGACCGCTTGCGTGCGGCCGCGACCGGGGTGCGCCGACCCGGGGTCCGGGGCACCCTCACCACGGGTCGCCCTGATGTACCGGGCGACCCGCGACCGCCGCCGCGGCCCCGCCGCTCCTACGACGACGAATCCCGCTTCCTGATCTTCGACCCCAGCCACACCAGCGGGTCGTACTTGCGGTCGACCGCGCGTTCCTTCAACGGGATCAGGGCGTTGTCCGTGATCTTGATGCCCTCGGGACAGACCTCCGTGCAGCACTTGGTGATGTTGCAGTAGCCGAGGCCGTGTTCGTCCTGGGCGGTGCGCTTGCGGTCCAGGCCGGTGTCGGCGGCGGCGTCCAGCGGGTGCATGTCCAGTTCGGCGACGCGCATGAGGAAGCGCGGGCCCGCGAACGCCGGCTTGTTCTCCTCGTGGTCGCGCACGACATGGCAGGTGTCCTGGCACAGGAAGCACTCGATGCACTTGCGGAACTCCTGCGAGCGGTCCACGTCCTCCTGCTGCATCCGGTACTCGCCGGGGCCGAGACCGGCGGGGGGTACGAAGGCGGGGACCTGGCGTGCCTTGGCGTAGTTGAAGCCGACGTCCGTGACGAGATCCCGTACGACCGGGAAGGCGCGCAGCGGTGTGACGGTGATCGTCTCCTCGCGGGTGAACACCGACATACGGGTCATGCACATCAGCCGGGGGCGGCCGTTGATCTCCGCCGAGCACGAACCGCACTTGCCCGCCTTGCAGTTCCAGCGGACGGCGAGATCCGGGGCCTGGGTCGCCTGGAGCCGGTGGATGATGTCCAGCACCACCTCGCCGTCGTTGACCTCGACCGCGAAGTCCTCCAGGCCGCCGCCCCGCACATCCCCGCGCCACACCTTGAAGCGGGCCTCGTAGCTGCTCACTCGTAGAGCTCCTCTTCGGCGAGGTACTTGACCAGCTCCTCCTTCTCGAAGAGGGCGAGCAGGTCGGGGCGAATGGGTTCGGTGGTCTCGCGGCCGAGGTCGATCTGGCCGTGCACGGGGTCGGTCGCCGCCAGTCCGCCCGTGGGATCGGTGAGTTGGCACAGGAGGTTGATCCGGCGCCAGGACCGCTCCATCGTCGGGTGGTCCTCACGGGTGTGGCCGCCGCGCGACTCCGTGCGCTCCAGGGCGGCGCGGGCCACGCATTCACTGACCAGGAGCATGTTGCGCAGGTCGAGGGCGAGATGCCAGCCGGGGTTGAACTGCCGGTGGCCCTCGACGCCCGCCCGCCGCGCCCGTACTCGCAGCTCGGCGAGCTTCTCCAGGGCCTGTTCCATCTCTCCCTCGCGGCGGATGATGCCGACCAGGTCGTTCATGGTCTGCTGGAGTTCCTGGTGGAGGGTGTACGGGTTCTCGGGCGGCCGACCGTTCTGCTCGCCGGGCTCCGGACCCTCCGCCGAGAAGGGCCGCAGCGCCTCGGCCGCCGCCGTGTCGACCTGGACGTCGTCCACGGTCGGGCGGTCCCCGGCGAGGCCGGCGGCGTACTCGGCGGCGTGCAGCCCCGCCCGCCGTCCGAAGACCAGCAGGTCGGAGAGCGAGTTGCCGCCGAGCCGGTTGGAGCCGTGCATCCCGCCCGCGACCTCACCGGCGGCGAACAGACCGGGTACGCCGCGGGTCGCCGCCGTGTCCGAGTCGACGGCGATGCCCCCCATGACGTAGTGGCAGGTGGGCCCGACCTCCATCGCCTCCGCCGTGATGTCGACGTCCGCGAGCTCCTTGAACTGGTGGTACATGGAGGGCAGTCGGCGCCGGATGACCTCGGCGGGCATGCGCGTCGAGACATCCAGGAAGACACCGCCGTGCGGCGACCCGCGACCGGCCTTCACCTCGGCGTTGATGGCGCGGGCGACCTCGTCGCGGGGGAGGAGTTCGGGGGGACGCCGGTTGTGGTCCGGGTCGTCGTACCAGCGGTCGCCCTCCTCCTCGGACTGCGCGTACTTCTCCTTGAAGACGTCCGGGATGTAGTCGAACATGAACCGCTTGCCGTCGGAGTTCCTGAGCACTCCGCCGTCACCGCGCACCGACTCGGTGACCAGGATGCCCTTCACCGAGGGCGGCCAGACCATGCCCGTCGGATGGAACTGCACGAACTCCATGTTGAGCAGCGGCGCTCCGGCGAGCAGCGCGAGGGCGTGCCCGTCGCCCGTGTACTCCCACGAGTTCGACGTCACCTTGAAGGACTTGCCGATGCCGCCGGTGGCGATGACGACGGAGGGCGCTTCGAGCACGAAGAAGCGCCCGGACTCGCGCTCGTAGCAGAACACCCCGGAGACCCTCCCCCGGCCTTCGGCCGGTGGGACCCCCGTCTCGCCTCGCTCGCCGTCCTTCAGCACGCGCGTGACGGTGCACTCCTGGTACACCTTCAGCCGGCTCTCGTAGTCACCGGTCTCCTTCATGTCCTCCTGCTGGAGCGACACGATCTTCTGCTGGAGGGTCCGGATCAGTTCGAGCCCGGTCCGGTCGCCGACGTGCGCGAGCCGCGGGTACTCATGGCCGCCGAAGTTGCGCTGCGAGATCCGCCCGTCCTTCGTACGGTCGAAGAGCGCGCCCCAGGTCTCCAGCTCCCAGACACGGTCGGGGGCTTCGCGCGCGTGCAGTTCGGCCATCCGCCACTGGTTGAGGAACTTCCCGCCCCGCATGGTGTCGCGGAAGTGGACCTGCCAGTTGTCGTGGGGGTTGACGTTGGCCATCGCCGCCGCGATGCCGCCCTCGGCCATCACCGTGTGCGCCTTGCCGAACAGCGACTTGCAGATCACGGCCGTACGGGCGCCACGCTCGCGCGCCTCGATGGCGGCGCGCAGTCCGGCGCCGCCGGCACCGACCACGACGACGTCCCACTCCTGCCGATCGACCACGGACATCAGAAGGCCCCACTCAGCTAGAAGAAGCGCGGATCGTCGAAGACGCCGGACGCGACCAGATACACGTAGAAGTCGGTGAGCGCCACGCTCACCAGCGACGCCCAGGCGAGCAGCATGTGACGGGCGTTCAGCTTCCCGACGAACTGCCACGCCCGGTAGCGCACGGGATGTTTGGAGAAGTGCTTGAGCTTGCCGCCGACGATATGGCGGCAGGAGTGGCAGGAGATGGTGTAGGCCCAGATCAGCGCGATGTTCACCAGGAAGACCACGGTGCCCAGACCCATGTGGCCCCAGCGGTAGTGCTCGTCGCGGAAGGAGAGCACGGTGTCGTACGTGAGGACGCCCGCCACGAGGAGCGCCGCGTAGAAGAAGTACCGGTGGACGTTCTGCAGGATCAGCGGGAAGCGGGTCTCACCGGTGTACTTCTTGTGCGGCTCCGCCACCGCGCAGGCCGGGGGCGACATCCAGAAGCCGCGATAGTAGGCCTTGCGGTAGTAGTAGCAGGTCAGCCGGAAGCCGAGCGGGAAGATCAGGATGATGATCGCCGGGGAGATGGCCCACCAGCTCCCGAAGAGGTCCGCGTTCGGCCCCGCGTGCATGGTCAGGCACCGCTGTGCCAGACAGGGCGAGTAGAACGGCGAGACGTACGGCGCGGAGTAGTAGTGCGAGTCCGCGAAGGCCCGCCAGGTCGAATACACCACGAAGGCCAGCAGCCCGGCCGCGGTGGCGGCGGGTGCCAGCCACCAGCGGTCGGTCCGCAGATGCGGGGCGGAGATCGCGGCGCGCGTACCGGTCTGTACGCCGCCGCTGTTCAGATCGGGTTCGGTACCAGTGGTCAAGGGGGAGCTCCGGTCGGGGTCGGGTCAGGGGGCGTGCCGGTCGCGGGCGCCGAGACCCTCGTCGTCCGAGTCCGTCCACAAAGCCTTGTCGTACGGGGTGTCGGGGATGGGCACGAGATCGGGGCTCCGCGGCGAGGTGCGGCGGGGGGCCGTCTCACGCAGCAGTTCGACGCTCTCGCGCAGATGGTCGGCGTCGGCACGGACGCGGCGCATTTCGAGCCCGCCGCTGCCGATCTCCTGTTCCAGGCGGCCCACTGACCGGTTCAGGTCGTCGAGGCAGCGCTGTACTGACATCAGGTCGTCTTGCACGGACATGACGTGACCTCACTTCCGTGGGCCGTCGGGGCCCTGGGTGGCAACGTTCATGCGCCTGCGAGTGTTGCGCGTCACACCTGCCGGTGTGAAGGGACGTGCACCAATTGGCGGGCGCGCGCTGGGGGCGCCGTCCCCTGGGGGTGCGCCCCCAGGCCCCCGCTTCGGCCTGAACGACCTCGTCCGCAAGCACCGGACGGGCTGAATTGAGTCGGCCGGCGTTGCGCCGCACGGGTGCGCTTGCTCTTGCTCCTCGCGTGTCGTCACCGGCAGGCGAACCCTTTCCTCTTCAGTGGGTCCGTAGATCTGATCAGCTCCATATATCGGTAAATATACCGCCAAATGTGATCAGACCCCTTGTTCACCCACGGAGCGGCTTGTCCCGGAGGTTGCAGTGATGTCCCACGACGGCGTCGGACTGCGCGCGGTGATGCGCTCGGTCGCGTTCCTCACCGCAGGCGCGCTCGCGGTACCCGCTCTCGCCGCGTGCAGCGAGCAGGAGGAGGTGCTCAAGCCCGCCGCGGCGCAGGACATCGCGCCCGCGACCCGCAACCTGATCGCGGACGGCGGCACCCTGCGCTGGGCCGTGGACGCGGTGCCGGAGACCCTCAACACCTTCCAGGCCGACGCCGACGCCGCGACCTCCCGGGTCGCCGGCGTCGTGCTGCCCTCCCTGTACCGCCTCGACCCGAACGGTCGCCCCCAGCTCAACCCCGACTACCTCGAATCGGCCAAGATCGTCGAGGATGAGCCCAAGCAGGTCGTGCTCTACAAGCTCAACCAGCAGGCGGTCTGGAGCGACGGCCGCGAGATCGGCGCCGCCGACTTCGCCGCCCAGTGGCGCGCCCTGTCCGGCAAGGACAGCGCGTACTGGACGGCCCGCAACGCCGGCTACGACCGCATCGAGAACATCGAGCGCGGCAAGAACGACCTGGAGGTCCGCGTCACCTTCAGCCGTCCCTACGCCGACTGGAAGTCGCTGTTCACGCCGCTGTATCCGAAGGATGTGATGGGTACCGCGGACTCCTTCAACGACGGCGCGCGACGCAAGCTCAACGTCACCGCCGGACCCTTCGCCCTGCAGAAGGTCGACCGCAAGGACGGCGAGGTCGTCCTCACCCGCAACCCGCGCTGGTGGGGCCGCCCCACCAAGCTCTCCGAGATCGCGCTGGTCGCCGTCCCGCGCGACAAGCGGGCCGACGCCCTCGTCGCCGACAAGGTCGACATGGCCGAGATCGACCCCGAAGATGCGGAACGGATCACGCTCGCCGCCCGCGACAAGGGGAGCGCTCCTCTGCGGGGGCCGGGCGCCACGACCACCCCCGCCAAGGCGCTGCGCTCCTGGGCCGTGGCGCACGGCTCCGACCCGAAGGCCGCGCGGGACGAGCTCCGGGCCCGCGAGAAGCAGCGCGAGGCGCTCGCGACGTACGCCCGCCAGCAGGTGGCCCTGCGTGACTTCGTGGTCCGCAAGTCCCTCGAGCCCGCCTACACCCAGCTCGCCCTGAACGGCTCCGAGGGCCCGCTCGCCGATGAGCGCGTCCGCCGCGCCGTCGCCCGCGCCCTCGACCGCGGCGCACTCGCCAAGGCCGTCCTGGGGCCGCTGGGCCTGCCCGCCGTCCCGGTCGGCAGCCACCTCGCGCTCGCCGGCCAGCCGGCGTACGCCGACAACAGCGGCTCGCTCGGCGGCCAGGACACCAAGGAGGCGCAGGCGCTGCTGGCGGACGCCGGGTGGGTGTCCGGGGGACCGGTGAAGGAGCAGCAGGAGAGGAAGAAGGGCAAGGCGGCCGGGCCCGAGGGCAAGAAGGCGGACGCCACCTCCGGTGCCACCTCCGACGGCGGAACGTACATCGTCGGCGAGGACGACAAGCCCGGCGCGGCCGACAGGAAGAGGGCCGAGGCGCACAGGGAGAAGGCCGCGGACGACAGGGAGAAGGCCGCGGCCGACAGGGAGAAGAAGGACCCGAAGGACCACTCCGAGCAGCACGACCAGCGCCAGAAGCAGCACGCGGACGAGCAGGCCGGCAAGCACCTCGACGGCAAGGAGTACGCCCCCAAGGACAACCGGCAGGGCGGGGAGCCGGGCGCGTACGCCCCCAAGGGAACGGCCGCCCCGGCGGGCGCCGCGGCCGGTGCGCTCGCCAAGGACGGCAAGCCGCTGACGCTGCGCTTCGTACTGCCCTCGGGCCCCGGCTCGCAGTCGCTGCGCACCGTCGCCGACCGCATCTCGCGGATGCTGGAGCGCATCGGCATCCGTACGGAGATGTCCAGGGTCCCGGACGACAGCTACTTCAGGGACCACATCGCCTCGGGCCAGTACGACCTGGCGCTGTACTCCTGGCCCGCCTCCGCGTTCCCGGCCACCGACGCCCGCCCGATCTACGCGAAGCCGGTCCCGGCCGCCGACGGCTCCCTCACCGTCGAGCAGAACTACACCCGGGTCGGCACCGACCAGGTCGACCAGCTCTTCGACGAGGCCATCGCCACGCTGGACGAGGACGAGTCGCGCTCCCTGGTCCGCAAGGCCGACGCCCGCATCTGGGCCGCCGCCGGATCGATTCCCCTCTACCAGCGCCCCCAGCTCACCGCCACCCGCTCGAACCTCGCCAACGCCGGCGCCTTCGGCTTCCAGACGCCGGTTTACGAGGACATGGGCTATCTGAAGAAGGGGGTGCGGCCTTCGGTGAGCCCGTCGAGCGGGGGCTGATCCGACCGGAAGGGCCGGAGAATCGGCGGAGAACGCGCACCGGCAACAAGACGGCTCGTGCAGCCGCCCGTATTTCCTGCGGCGCGGACTCCGTCGCGGCGAAGGCCGCCTGACCGGTGCCGGAAGCCTTCCGCGAGGCCGCCGCACGGTCCCGCGGAGGCCGTCCCCGTCAAGGCCACGTACCATGGGGTAAGGCCGTGGCGTGTCCAGCCCGGCAGGGTCCGCGTAGCACTGATGTTCGCGCAGGCCGTCCACTCACTCCGGGAGAAGCGCCTCAATATGGCCACGCGCCACGACATCCGCAACGTCGCCATCGTCGCCCACGTCGACCACGGCAAGACCACCCTGGTCGACGCCATGCTCAAGCAGGCCGGTGCCTTCGCCGCGCACGCCGCCGAGTCGCTCGACGACCGCATGATGGACTCGAACGACCTGGAGCGTGAGAAGGGCATCACGATCCTGGCCAAGAACACGGCCGTGAAGTACCACCCCAAGGATGGCGGCGAGGCCATCACGATCAACATCATCGACACCCCGGGCCACGCCGACTTCGGTGGCGAGGTCGAGCGCGGTCTGTCGATGGTGGACGCGGTCGTTCTCCTCGTCGACGCCTCCGAGGGCCCGCTGCCCCAGACCCGCTTCGTGCTGCGCAAGGCGCTGCAGGCCCGCCTGCCCGTCATCCTGTGCATCAACAAGACGGACCGCCCCGACTCGCGCATCGACGAGGTCGTGAACGAGGCGTACGACCTCTTCCTCGACCTGGACGCCGACGAGGACCAGATCGAGTTCCCGATCGTCTACGCGTGTGCACGTGACGGCGTCGCCTCCCTGACCAAGCCCGAGGACGGCACGGTCCCGCAGGACAGCGACAGCCTGGAGCCGTTCTTCTCCACGATCCTGGAGTCGGTCCCGGCCCCGTCCTACGACGAGTCCGCCCCGCTCCAGGCACACGTCACCAACCTGGACGCCGACAACTTCCTCGGCCGTATCGCGCTGCTCCGCGTCGAGCAGGGCGAGCTGCGCAAGGGCCAGACCGTCACGTGGATCAAGCGCGACGGCACGATGTCCAACGTGCGCATCACCGAGCTGCTGATGACCGAGGCGCTCACCCGCAAGCCCGCCGAGGTGGCAGGGCCCGGTGACATCTGCGCCGTCGCCGGTATCCCGGACATCATGATCGGCGAGACCCTGGCCGACCCGGAGAACCCGATCGCGCTGCCGCTGATCACGGTCGACGAGCCGGCGATCTCGATGACGATCGGTACGAACACCTCGCCGCTGGTCGGCCGTGGTGGCACGGGCAAGGGCGCGGACGCCAAGGCCGCGGTCAAGGACAAGGACCGCAAGGTCACCGCCCGCCAGGTCAAGGACCGCCTCGACCGCGAGCTGGTCGGTAACGTCTCCCTCCGCGTGCTCGACACCGAGCGTCCGGACGCGTGGGAGGTCCAGGGCCGTGGCGAGCTCGCGCTCGCCATCCTGGTCGAGCAGATGCGCCGCGAGGGCTTCGAGCTGACCATCGGCAAGCCGCAGGTCGTCACCCAGGAGATCGACGGCAAGGTCCACGAGCCCGTCGAGCGCATGACGATCGACGTCCCCGAGGAGCACATGGGCGCGGTCACGCAGCTCATGGGCGTCCGCAAGGGCCGGATGGACAACATGTCCAACCACGGCTCCGGCTGGGTCCGCATGGAGTTCGTCGTCCCGTCCCGCGGTCTCATCGGCTTCCGTACGGAGTTCCTGACCGGCACCCGTGGCACCGGCATCGCCCACTCCATCCACGAGGGTCACGAGCCCTGGTTCGGCGTGCTGGCGACCCGCAACAACGGTTCGCTGGTCGCCGACCGCGCCGGCGCCGTCACCGCGTTCGCGATGACGAACCTGCAGGAGCGCGGTGTGCTGTTCACCGACCCCGGCACCGAGGTGTACGAGGGCATGATCGTCGGCGAGAACTCGCGCGCCGACGACATGGACGTGAACATCACCAAGGAGAAGAAGCTCACGAACATGCGGTCGTCCTCGGCCGACTCGTTCGAGGCGATCGTCCCGCCGCGCAAGCTCTCGCTGGAGCAGTCCCTGGAGTTCTGCCGTGACGACGAGTGCGTCGAGGTGACTCCGGAGTCCGTCCGCATCCGCAAGGTCAACCTGGACGGCCGTGAGCGCGCCCGCGCCGCGAGCCGGGCCAAGAACGGCTGACCTCGGCCGTTCCGCAGCACATTCGGGCACCTCGCATTCGCGGGGTGCCCGATTGCGTTGGGGCGCGCGGTGCGCATTGACGCCGGCGCGCGGTGGTATGGAGCGGCAGCAAAGGGAGGGTAGGGATAACCCTCTATTACGGAGGAGCAGCCCTCCAAGTTGGCCGATTCGCACTACCCTGCATCCACGTGGGTCTCGGCCGCACGGCGCGTCGTGGCGTCGTGGTCGCGCCGTCAGGGACGTACGCGCTCGACATCGAACGGCCCTGCCGCACACGGCTGTTGGCCGGAAGATGGGAAACCGTTCCCGCGAGCCCGGGGCGGGTGGGCATGCCGACGGCGCCCCTGCATGACGGCCACGATAGCCGCAACCCCTTTTCTCGCCCCATGCGTCCGCAATGCGGACAGTCGAGACCGATAGGTGTGTAACAAGTCCGTTTCGCAGGGATCTTTCTGCAAACCCTTTGTCCGGATTTTGGAAGAAGTAGGCGGCAGGTGTGATCGAACCGAGACCTTGTGAGTGTGGTCGGGCCCTGGCCCATGGCAGATAGTTAGGCGCGTAGAGCTCGGTACAAACGGGTCATGCGCCTTCAGGTGGCGTCGGCTCGCGAGCCGGGGGGCACCAGCACTTTCTCCGTCCCAAGTGTCGGCAACGTGTCTAGTGCTCCCTTTTGCGGTGAACCAATGGACTCATGAGGAGGAACCCATGCGCGGTGCCAAGAGCGCCAAGTGGGTCGCGATAGCCGCGGTTGTGGCGCTGGGAGCGACCGCCTGTGGTGGTGGCGGCGGTGGCGACAAGGGCAGCGACAGCAAGGCTGCCATCGACCCGGCCGGTAAGTTCTCGGTCGAGGTGGGCGAGCCGCAGAACCCGCTGCAGCCGGCCGACACCATGGAGTCCAACGGCAGCATCGTCATCAAGTCCCTCTTCTCGCAGCTCGTGAGCTACGACGAAAAGGGCAACATCGTCAACGTGAACGCCCAGTCGGTGGACACGAAGGACAACAAGACCTACACGGTCAAGCTGAAGGCCGGCTGGAAGTTCCACGACGGCACCCCGGTGACCGCCAACTCCTACGTCAAGGCGTGGAACTGGGCCGCCGCCCCCGCGAACAAGCAGACCAACAGCTTCTGGTTCTCGGACATCGCCGGTTACGACGACGTCGCCCCGGCGAAGGGCAAGCCGAAGGCCACGACCATGTCCGGTCTGAAGGTCGTCGACGACAACACCTTCACCATCACGCTCTCCAAGGCGATCCCCTACTACGTCTACAAGCTCGGCTACGAGGTCTTCTCGCCGCTGCCCGAGTCCTTCTACAAGGACCCGAAGGCCGCGGGCGAGCACCCGATCGGCAACGGCCCGTACAAGTTCGTCAGCTGGTCGCACAAGAAGCAGATCGAGGTCGCCAAGTTCGACGGCTACCAGGGTCCGGACAAGGCCAAGAACGGCGGTGTGATCTTCAAGAACTACACCAGCCTGGAAACGGCCTACGAGGACCTGAAGTCGGGCAACGTCGACGTCCTGCGTCAGATCGCCCCGAAGGACCTGCCGGTCTACAAGTCCGACCTCGGCAGCCGCGCGGTGGACAAGGCGTACTCGGCGATCCAGACCATCGCGCCGGCCTTCTACACCAAGCAGTGGAAGAACATCAACCCGAAGGTCCTGCAGGGCCTGTCGATGGCGATCGACCGCGCCACCATCACCAAGACGGTGCTCCAGGGCACCCGTGAGCCCGCCACCGGCTGGGTCGCGAAGGGTGTCCTCGGCTACGAGCCGAACGCCGGCGGCGACGTCTTCACGTACAACCCGACGAAGGCCAAGCAGCTCATCAAGGACGGCGGCGGCGTTCCGGGCAACGCCATCACCATCCAGTACAACGCGGACGGCGGTCACAAGGAGTGGGTGGAGGCGGTCTGCAACTCGATCACCAACGCCACCGGCGTCAAGTGCGCGGGCGACTCCAAGGCCGACTTCCAGGCCGACCTCAACGCGCGTGACGCTCACCAGGTCAAGTCCATGTACCGCAGTGGCTGGGTGCTCGACTTCCCGATGAACGCCAACTTCATCCGTGACCTGTACGGCAGCAAGTCGGACGGCAACCAGAGCGGCTTCTCGAACAAGACGATCGACGCGGAGATCGCCGCCGCCGACACCGCCAGCTCGCTCGCGGACTCGGAGAAGAAGTACCAGGACATCGAGAAGGAGCTCGTCAACTACATGCCGAGCATTCCGCTCTGGTACTACAAGGTCAACGCGGGCTACTCGGACAAGGTCACCGGCGTCGCGTACGCCCAGACCGGCGACCCGATCCTGACCGGCGTTGAGGTCAAGAAGAAGTAACCGCAATCAGCCCGCGATCCCGGGTGCCGCGCCGCATCGTGCGCCGCACCCGGGGGGACGGCAGCGGCCGGGGGGCCCTTTCCACGCGCATCGTTCAGGGGTGCGCGGGGAAAGGGCCCGTCGGCTGTCGTCGTAGTAACTACATGGAGGCACGATGGGGCGCTACGTCGCACGACGACTGCTCCAGATGATCCCGGTCTTCATCGGGACAACCCTGCTGATCTTTCTCATGGTCTACGCCCTGCCCGGCGACCCCGTGCGAGGCCTGTTCGGCGACAAGGGCGGCAGCCCCGCCGTCATCGCCTCTCTGAGACATCAGTACGGCCTGGACCAGCCAATCCTGGTGCAGTACTACCACTACATGAAGGACATGATCCTTCACTTCGACTTCGGCACGCAGATCGCGAGCGGCCGCCCCGTCACGGACGTGCTCGGTGAGGCGTTCCCGGTGACCCTCCGCCTCGCCTCGCTGTCCTTCGCCATCGAGGTCGTCCTGGGCATCGCCCTGGGCGTCTGGGCGGGCATGCGCGCCGGGCGGTTCGCGGACAACGCGATCCTGCTGGTCTCGCTGCTGCTGATCTCGGTCCCGGTGTTCGTCCTCGGCTTCATCCTGAAGGTCGTCTTCGCCTTCCAGCTCAACTGGCTGCCGCCGAACGTGAACGACTCCACGAACTACAACGAGTTGCTGATGCCGGCGTTCGTCCTCGCGACCGCCTCGCTGGCCTATGTGACCCGGCTCACCCGTACGTCGGTCGCCGAGAACCTGCGCGCCGACTACATCCGTACCGCCATCGCCAAGGGCCTGCCCAAGAGGCGTGTGGTGGGTGTCCACCTCATGCGCAACTCGCTGATCCCCGTGATCACCTACCTGGGCACCGACATCGGCGCGCTGATGGGCGGAGCCGTCGTCACGGAGGGCCTGTTCAACATCCAGGGCGTCGGCGGCACGATCTACCAGTCCATCGTGCGCCGCGAAGGCACGACGCTCGTCGGCCTGGTGACCATCCTGGTGCTGGTCTACCTCCTCGCCAGCCTGCTCGTCGACCTGCTGTACGCGGTCCTGGACCCGAGGATTCGCTATGCCTGACATCACCAGCCCTGTGTCCACCTCCGCCGTCGACGCGGTGCGCGCGATCGTCGCCGACGAACTCTCCCCGACGCCGGGCAAGCCGGAGAAGTCCCGCAGCCTGTGGGGCGACGCCTGGAACGACCTCCGGCGCAGCTGGATCTTCGGCGTCTCGGCGGTGCTGATCCTGCTGCTGCTGACGATCACCTTCTTCCCGGGGGTGTTCACCGACACCGACCCGGTCAAGGGCGACCTGGCCAAGCACTTCCTGCAGAAGCCGAAGCTGAGCCATGTGTTCTCCGCGGACTGGCTGGGCTACGACCAGCAGGGCCGCAGCGTCTACGCCCGTGTCATCTACGGCACCCGGGCCTCCGTGGCCGTCGGCTTCGGCACCACCTTCGTGGTGACGCTGCTGGGCGGTCTGGTGGGCATGATCGCCGGCTACTTCGGCGGCATCGTCGACTCGATCCTGTCGCGCCTGACGGACGTGTTCTTCGGCATCCCGTTCCTGCTCGCCACCATGGTCGTGCTGACCTCCTTCCCGGACCGCACGATCTGGGTCGTCATCGCGGCCCTGGGTGCCTTCGGCTGGACGCAGCTCGCCCGCGTGATGCGCGGCGCCGTGATCACCACCAAGCAGTCCGACTACGTGCACGCCGCCCAGGCCCTGGGCGCGAGTACCCCGCGGATCATGTTCCGGCACATCCTGCCGAACACCCTCGCCCCCGTGATCGTCGTCTCCACGATCTCGCTCGGCGTCTACATCTCCGCCGAGGCGACCCTGTCCTTCCTCGGACTCGGCCTCAACGGCGTGTCCTGGGGCAACGACATCTCGGACGGCGGCGCCGAGATCCGTGTGGCGCAGCACATCATGCTGTACCCGTCGATCATGCTCAGCATCACGGTGCTGGCATTCATCATGCTCGGTGAGGCCGTCCGCAACGCCCTCGACCCGAAGCTGCGCTGAGGGAGGCGTACGTGACCATCATCGAAGACTCCGTCCCGGTGCCCGCCCCGCGTAAGGGCGGCACCGACGACGGGCCGCTGCTCGAAGTGCGTGACCTGCACGTCGAGTTCCACACCCGCGAGGGCGTGGCCAAGGCGGTCAACGGCGTCAACTACAGCGTCAGCGCGGGCGAGACGCTCGCCGTGCTCGGCGAGTCCGGCTCCGGCAAGTCCGTGACCGCGCAGGCGATCATGGGCATCCTCGACATGCCGCCGGCGAAGATCCCGCAGGGCGAGATCCTCTTCCGCGGCCAGGACATGCTCAAGATGTCCGGCGAGGAGCGCCGCAAGATCCGCGGCCAGAAGATCGCCATGATCTTCCAGGACGCGCTCAGCTCGCTCAACCCGGTCCTGACCGTCGGCTACCAGCTCGGCGAGATGTTCCGGGTCCACCAGGGCCTCTCCAAGAAGGAGGCCAAGGCCAAGGCGATCGAGCTGATGGACCGGGTGAAGATCCCGGCCTCCGCGGCCCGCGTGAACGACTACCCGCACCAGTTCTCCGGCGGTATGCGCCAGCGCATCATGATCGCCATGGCGCTGGCCCTGGAGCCGGACCTGATCATCGCGGACGAGCCCACCACGGCGCTCGACGTGACGGTCCAGGCCCAGGTCATGGACCTGCTCGCGGACCTGCAGCGCGAGTACAACATGGGCCTGATCCTGATCACCCACGACCTCGGCGTGGTCGCCGACGTCGCGGACAAGATCGCCGTGATGTACGCGGGCCGGATCGTGGAGCGCGCCCCGGTCCACGAGCTGTACAAGCGCCCCGCGCACCCGTACACGCGGGGTCTGCTGGACTCGATCCCGCGCCTGGACCAGAAGGGCCAGGAGCTGTACGCGATCAAGGGGCTGCCGCCCAACCTGCTGCGCATTCCGACCGGCTGCGCCTTCAACCCGCGCTGCCCCAAGGCCCAGGACATCTGCCGCACCGACGTGCCGGCGCTGCTCCCGGTGAGCGAGCAGGACGGCACCGAGCTGGTCGGCCGCGGTTCGGCCTGCCACTTCTGGAAGGAGACGATCCATGGCTGAGCTCAGCAAGAACGACGAGCAGGAGGCCACCCCGAACGTCTCCGAGGTGGAGGTCGTCGACGCCCACTCCGAGGCGGAGGCGGTCGCCGCGATCGAGGCGCCGGTGGACCGCGGCGAGCCGATCCTGCAGGTGCGCAACCTGGTGAAGCACTTCCCGCTCACCCAGGGCATCCTGTTCAAGCGGCAGATCGGTGCGGTGAAGGCCGTCGACGGCATCTCCTTCGACCTGTACCAGGGCGAGACTCTGGGCATCGTGGGCGAGTCCGGCTGCGGCAAGTCCACCGTGGCCAAGATGCTGATGCACCTGGAGCGGGCCACCGCGGGCGAGATCTTCTACAAGGGCCAGGACATCACCAAGCTGTCCGGACGCGCCCTGAAGGCCGTGCGCCGCAACATCCAGATGGTCTTCCAGGACCCGTACACCTCGCTCAACCCCCGTATGACGGTGGGCGACATCATCGGTGAGCCCTTCGACATCCACCCCGAGGTGGCTCCGAAGGGCGACCGGCGGCGCAAGGTCCAGGAACTGCTGGACGTGGTCGGTCTCAACCCCGAGTACATCAACCGCTACCCGCACCAGTTCTCGGGCGGTCAGCGGCAGCGCATCGGCATCGCCCGTGGTCTCGCGCTCAACCCCGAGATCATCATCTGCGACGAGCCGGTGTCGGCCCTCGACGTGTCGGTGCAGGCACAGGTCATCAACCTGATGGAGAAGCTGCAGGACGAGTTCAACCTCTCCTACCTCTTCATCGCGCACGACCTGTCGATCGTCCGGCACATCTCCGACCGGGTCGGCGTGATGTACCTCGGCAAGATGGCCGAGATCGGCACCGACGAGCAGATCTACGACCACCCGACGCACCCCTACACCCAGGCGCTGCTGTCGGCCGTGCCCGTGCCGGACCCGGAGGCCCGTGAGCACCGCGAGCGGATCATCCTGACCGGTGACGTGCCGTCCCCGGCCAACCCGCCGTCCGGGTGCAGCTTCCGCACCCGCTGCTGGAAGGCCCAGGACAAGTGCTCCGTGGAGGTCCCGATCCTCGCGGTGCCCGAGGTCTTCATGGGCGTGGACTCGCCGGCGGCCCATGAGTCGGCGTGCCACTTCGCCGAGGAGAAGGACATCGTGCACGCGGCCTGAGCGCCACGCGTCCCGCGATCGACCGGCCGG
Organism: Streptomyces sp. NBC_01384; assembly: GCF_045040035.1. Lineage (NCBI taxonomy): Bacteria > Bacillati > Actinomycetota > Actinomycetes > Kitasatosporales > Streptomycetaceae > Streptomyces > Streptomyces sp. NBC_01384. The sequence goes on along the minus strand of NZ_CP109559.1, from coordinate 3,376,494 downwards.
TTCCCGGCACCGCCACCGCGGTGCCGGGAACCGGCTTTTTGGGGTTCGAGGTGGAGTTGGTGGCCCGGACGATGTGACCCCAGGTGCGCCCCGGCCCTACGCCGAGTCGTTCAGCAGCCGGGCAAGATGCTCCCGGCCCGGCCCCAACAGCTCCGGAAGCGGCGCGGCGCCCTCGTACCAGCGCTTCTCGTACTCCCAGCACAGCCAGCCGTCCCAGCCCTCCCGGGAGAGCAGTTCCACGCACTCGGCGAGGGGCAGGACGCCCGCGCCGAGGGGGAGCGGGGTGGTGTCCTCGGCGGAGGCGATGTCCTTGACCTGGAGGTAGCCGAGGTACGTGCACAGCGCCGCGTACGTCGCCGGGGGCTCCTCGCCGCCGAGCCAGGTGTGCATGACGTCCCACAGCGAGCCCACGTGATGGTGGCCGACCAGGCCCAGGATCCTGATCGCGTCCGCGCCGGTGCGGTGCGAGTCATGGGTCTCCAGCAGGATGCGTACGCCAAGGTCGGCGGCGTACTCCGCAGCCGTGCCGAGCCGCCGCGCCGCCGTCGCGTCCGCCTCCTCGACGCTCTGCTCGGGGCTCGCGCCCGGGAAGACACGTACGAACGGGGCGCCCAGGTCGCGGGCCAGGTCGAGGAGTTCGCCGATCTCGGCGATGACGGCGTCGTCGTCGCCCGGCGCCGCCACCCGCGCATACCCCGCGAGGCACAGGATCTCGATGCCGCCCGCCTTGAACTCGGCGACCACATCGGCCCGTTCGGCCGCCCCGATGCCGGGATGCACCGGCTCCTCGGGGTGCGCGCGCAACTCCACTCCGTGGTAGCCGTGCGTGGCGGCGAGTCGTACGACGTCGGGGATCGGGAGCCCGGGCACGCCGAGCGTGGAGAAGGCCAGCTTCATGCTTGGGGACCCTACCCGTCACTCCGCCGCGCTGTGCAGGTCGAGCCGCCAGTCCTGGCCGAGGAGGTCCGCGCCGAAGGAGCGGTGCGGCTTCTCGGCGACGAGGACGAAGCCGTGCCGCTGGTAGATGCGGCGGGCGGCGGCCAGTACGTCATTGGTCCACAGGACGAGTTCGCGGTAGCCGACTCCGCGGGCGAACTCGACGACGGCCTCGACCAGCCGGTCGCCGATGCCCAGCCCGCGCGCGTCCGGCTCGACGAGCAGGAGGCGCAGCCGGGCGGTCCCGGGCGCGTCGTCCCGTACGCACATCACGCACCCCACCGGCCGCCCGTCGAGCTCGGCGATCCACACCCGCTCCAGATGCGGATCGTGGTCCTCGGCGAAGTCGGCGACGATCCGGGCGACCAGGCCCTCGTAATCGGTGTTCCAGCCGTACTCGGCGGCGTACAGCGCGGCGTTGCGCTGCACGATCCAGCCGAGGTCACCGGGGCCGGGCTCGCGCAGCGCGACGTCCTCGCGGTGGGGACGGCGGCCCTCGGAGAGCAGGGTGCGCACGGTGTGCATCGCCTCGGCGAGCCGGGGCCGCTCCTCGGCCGGAACGGTCGCCAGCAGCGCCCCGACGGATTCCCGCGACCGCTCGTCCAGCAGGGCCGCGGTCTGGCGGCCGTGGGCCGTGAGGGTGATCCGGCGCCGTCGCGGATCCCGCTCCGAGGGTGCCCGCTCGACCAGGCCGTCCTGCTCGAACTTGTTGAGAATCCGGCTCAAGTACCCGGAGTCCAGGGACAGTACGGCGCGGAGGTCGGCGGCGTCGGTGCGCGCGGAGTGGGCGAGCTCGTACAGCACGCGGGACTCGGTGAGGGTGTACGGGGCGTAGAGGTGGCGGCCGTAGTCGAGGGCGCCGATGACGTTCGTATAGAAGCGGTTGAAGGAGCGGATGTCCTGGATGGTCATGATCAACCCCGGATGGTCGGCTCTGGATGATCGGCTGGGGATGGATGGTTGACTCAGTCAGAGGTGTGGGTCGAGCGTACGACGTCGACCAAGCGCGGGCAACGGCCGCGCAACGCACCGGCATCCACGGTCATGGCTTGGCCAACCCCATTCCGCACCTTGTCCACATGTTCACCGCGCGCCTCCGCCATCCCTCGTTCACCCCTAAGAGAGTGAAGCGACGGGCCCGCCCCCGCGCGGGCCGCAGTGCGACTCCGGAGAGCTGACGAAGTCTCGAGAAGGGATAGTGAATGGCAGGGTTGACACGTCGTAGACTTCTGGGATCGGCCGCGGGCGCCCTGGGCGGCGCCGCGGCGCTCTCCCTCCTCCCACCGAGCGTCCAGAAGGCCGTCGCGGCCGGGCCGGCCGAGCGCGGTTCGCTCCGCGACATCGAACACGTCGTCATGCTGATGCAGGAGAACCGGTCATTCGACCATTACTTCGGCACGCTGTCGGGTGTCCGCGGCTTCGCCGACCCGCACGCGCTGAAGCTCGCGGGCGGCCGGTCGGTCTTCTACCAGCCCGACGCCGTGAACCCGAAGGGGTATCTGCTCCCCTTCCGCCTCGACACCCACACGTCCAGCGCGCAGGCCATACCGTCCACGAGCCATGCGTGGGCGGTGCAGCACGAGGCGTGGAACGGCGGCCGGATGGACCGGTGGCTGCCGGCGCACCGCAAGGCGGACGGGGTGAACGGCCCGTACGTGATGGGCTACTACACGCGCGAGGACATCCCGTTCCAGTTCGCTTTGGCGGAGACCTTCACCATCTGCGACCACTACTTCTGCTCGGTGTTGGGCCCGACCTGGCCGAACCGCCTGTACTGGATGACGGGCACGATCGACCCGGGCGGCACCGAGGGCGGACCGGTGCTGGCCAACAAGGTGCCGACGCCGTACCGCTGGACGACGTACGCGGAGCGGCTCCAGGAGGCCGGGATCAGCTGGAAGGTGTACCGGCAGGACGACGACTACGGCTGCAACATGCTGGAGCAGTTCGAGAGTTTCCGCGCCGCGGTGCCGGGGTCCGACCTGTACGAGCGGGGCGTGCGCCCGCAGCCGGAGGGCACGTTCGAGGACGACGCCCGGGCCGATCGCCTGCCGGCCGTCTCGTGGATCATGCCGACGAGTTTCCAGTCCGAGCACCCGGACTACCTGCCCGCGGCCGGCGCCGACTTCGTGGCCTCGAAGATCGAGGCCATCGCGTCGAACCCGAAGGTGTGGCGCAAGACCGCGTTCATCCTGAACTACGACGAGAACGACGGCCTGTTCGACCACGTGCCCCCGCCGACGCCGCCGGCGGGGACGGCCGACGAATTCGTCCAGGGCCTGCCGATCGGCGGCGGCTTCCGAGTCCCCGCGATCATCGTCTCCCCCTGGACGGTGGGCGGCTGGGTGGCCTCGGAGCCCTTCGACCACACCTCGGTACTGCAGTTCCTGGAACGCTTCACCGGCGTCGAGGAGCCCAACGTCAGCGACTGGCGCCGGTCGACGTTCGGCGACCTCACCTCCGCGTTCCGCTTCTGGCACGCCCGTGCGCGCCGGCCGTGGCTGCCGGACGACACGGCGGAACAGCTGGAGAAGGCGAAGGAGGAGGTGGCGACCCTCCCGAAGCCGACGCTTCCGGGTGCCGACCAGTGCTTCCCTCGGCAGGAGGAGGGCCATCGCCCGCACGTGTGACCGCGGGGTGGGTGCGTGGGGCGGGGCCGTGCCGGTACGTCGAGCCCGTCGCCGCCGGATCAGACGTGGGCCGGGCAAGGGAGCCGCTGCTCGATCCGAACGTAAGCGACGGGCTTGCGACGTACCGGCACGGCCCCTTGCGCGGTCCGGCGGCTGCGGGTGGGAGCGGCCTCCAGGCACACACGCGCTGACGAGCCCGGCAAGGTGATGTTCCGGCCCCGCCGGCCCACTCCCTGGGCCCCTGGGTCCCTGGGTCCCTGGGGGCCCAGGGGGCCGGGCCGTCACGCCCGCGGCGCGCCCGTGGACCCTCGTACCATCAGCTCTCCCTGCACCGTGGCGATCCCGCCCGGCGGTGGTTCCTCGCGGCCCATGGCGATGCGTCCGGCCCGTGCCCCCGCCTCCGACAACGGCAACCGCACCGTCGTCAGCGCCGGTACCGCGTCGATGCTGAACGGCAGATCGTCGAACCCGGCCACGGACACGTCGTCCGGGATGCGCAGCCCCGCGTCGCGCAGCGCGGCGCACGCGCCGAGCGCCACGGTGTCGTTGGCGGCGACGACAGCCGTCAACGACGGGTCGCGGCGCAGGAGTTCGAGGGTCGCCTCGTAGCCGGCGCGACGGTCGTAGCGTCCATGCACCGTGCGGCGCGGATCGTCCTCGATGCCGTGCGCGGCAAGGGCGGCGCGGTGTCCCTCGAGGCGGTGGCGGGTCGTCGTCCGCTCCTCCGGGCCCGCGATGTAGCCGAGCCGGCGGTGGCCGAGCCCGATCAGGTGCTCGGTGAGCTGCTGACCGCCGCCCCGGTTGTCGAAGGTGAGCGCGATCGCCTCGGGGGCGTCGGGCGCGGGCGGGCGTCCGCACAGGACCACCTGGGTCCCGGCGTCCCCGAGCTTGCGCAGCTTCGCCGCGACCGCCGCCGCGTGCAGCGCGTCCTCGACGGCGCCGCCCGTCAGGACGACCGCGGCGGCGCGCTGGCGCTGAAGGAGCGTGAGGTAGGTCAGCTCACGCTCCGGGGAGCCGCCGGTGTTGCACACGACCCCGAGCCGTTCGCCGCCCGCCCGTCCACCGGGGCCGCCGATCTCCGACTGGATCGCGGCCGCCATGATCCCGAAGAAGGGGTCGGCGATGTCGTTCACCAGGATGCCGACCAGGTCGGAGGTGGCGGCGGCCAGTGAACTCGCGGGGCCGTTCAGCACGTAGTCCAGGTCGTCCACCGCGCGCAGCACCCGTTCGCGCGTGGACGCCGCGACGGGATAGTTCCCGTTCAGCACCCGGGACACGGTCGCGGGCGAGACCTGCGCACGCGCCGCCACGTCCGCCAGGGTCACGGTCATCTCGTCGTCCTCCGGTAAACGCATCTCGATTGTCGTCGTCCTCGGCGTCCTCGGGCACGCGGGCCGCGCATCACGCGCCCTCGCACCCGCACACCGCCGCTGACAGCCACGTACGGTCGCCAGGGGCTGATCCGTCCGCATGCTGGTCACATCCGACCGTGCTCGCACCCCCCACGTCCAGCCGTCCGGACGATCGAACATCTCGTCGCCCGCATGGTCTTGTCCAATCGGCTGGACAGAGGCTAGCTTCTCCCTAGGTAGAAAGCGCTTGCTGTCACGCTCGCCAGTGGGACGTATGCGGCGCGGAACCCGCGTACGAAGGGAATCACGTGACACGCAAGACGGTGCGAATCGCCATGAACGGCGTGACGGGGCGCATGGGCTACCGCCAGCACCTCGTCCGCTCGATTCTCGCCCTGCGCGACCAGGGCGGCCTCGACCTCGGCGACGGCACGGTGCTGTGGCCCGAGCCGATCCTCGTCGGCCGCCGCGAGCACGCCCTGACGGCGCTCGCCGAGCGGCACGGCCTCCAGCACTGGTCGACGGACGTGGACGCGGTCCTCGCCGACCCGACCGTCGACCTCTACTTCGACGCGCAGGTCACCTCCGCCCGCGAGGAGGCCATCAAGAAGGCCATCGCGGCGGGCAAGCACATCTACACCGAGAAGCCCACGGCCACCGGCCTCGACGGCGCCCTGGAACTGGCCCGCCTCGCCCACGAGAAGGGCATCAAGCACGGCGTCGTCCAGGACAAGCTGTTCCTCCCGGGCCTGCTGAAGCTCAAGCGCCTGATCGATGGCGGCTTCTTCGGCCGAATCCTGTCCATCCGCGGGGAGTTCGGCTACTGGGTCTTCGAGGGCGACTGGCAGCAGGCCCAGCGCCCCTCCTGGAACTACCGCGCCGAGGACGGCGGCGGCATCGTCGTCGACATGTTCCCGCACTGGGAGTACGTGCTCCACGAGCTGTTCGGCCGGGTCACCTCCGTCCAGGCGCTCACCGCCACCCACATCCCGCAGCGCTGGGACGAGCAGGACAAGCCGTACGACGCCACGGCCGACGACGCGGCGTACGGCATCTTCGAACTCGAAGGCGGCGCGATCGCCCAGATCAACTCCTCCTGGGCCGTCCGCGTCAACCGCGACGAACTCGTCGAGTTCCAGGTGGACGGCACGGAGGGCTCGGCGGTGGCAGGCCTGCGCAACTGCCGCGTCCAGCACCGCTCCGCGACGCCCAAGCCGGTCTGGAACCCCGACATCCCGGCCACGTACTCCTTCCGAGACCAGTGGCAGGAGATCCCCGACAACGCCGAGTTCGACAACGGCTTCAAGGCCCAGTGGGAGCTGTTCCTGCGCCACGTCTACGCCGACGCCCCCTACCACTGGGACCTCCTCGCCGGCGCCCGCGGCGTCCAGCTCGCCGAACTGGGCCTGAAGTCCTCGGCCGAGGGCCGCCGCCTCGACGTACCGGAGATCGCGCTGTGACCATCCAGCTGCCGGACGGCAAGGGAGGACTGAGGACGTACGAGCCGCGCACCGAGCCGCTCGCCCTCACCCCCGGCACCCCCTTCGCCTCCCGTACGGTCTTCTCGGCCGCGCACGTCGTCGCCGACCCGTACGCCGACGTGTCCCCCGACTCGCCCGCCGCCGTTGACTGGGACGCCACCCTCGCCTTCCGCCGCCACCTGTGGTCCCACGGGCTCGGGGTCGCCGAGGCGATGGACACCGCCCAGCGCGGGATGGGCCTGGACTGGGCGGGCGCGGCCGAACTCATCCGCCGGTCGGCGGCGGAGGCGAAGGCGGTCGGCGGCCGGATCGCGTGCGGCGTCGGCACGGACCAGCTCACCGGCCCGGCCTCGCTGGAGGAGGTCCGGGCGGCATACGAGGAGCAGCTGGCCCTCGTGGAGGAATCGGGAGCCCAAGCCATCCTCATGGCCTCCCGGGCCCTGACGGCGATGGCGAAGGCCCCCGAGGACTACTTGGAGGTCTACGGACACCTGCTCCGCCAGGCGGCCGAACCCGTGATCCTGCACTGGTTGGGCCCCATGTTCGACCCGGCCCTTGAGGGCTACTGGGGGTCGAGCGACCTGGACGCGGCCACGGACGTGTTCCTGGAGGTGATCGCGGCCCACCCCGACAAGGTGGACGGCATCAAGGTCTCCCTCCTGGACGCCCAACGGGAGATCGACCTGCGCCGCCGCCTCCCGCACGGCGTCCGCTGCTACACGGGCGACGACTTCAACTACCCCGAGCTCATCGCGGGCGACGACCAGGGCTTCAGCCACGCCCTGCTGGGCATCTTCGACCCGCTGGGCCCGCTTGCGGCGGAGGCGGTACGGGTCCTCGACACGGGCGATGTGAAGGGCTTCCGCGAGCTCCTCGACCCCACCGTCGAACTCTCCCGCCACCTCTTCCAGACCCCGACCCGCTTCTACAAGACGGGTGTCGTCTTCCTGGCCTGGCTGGCCGGCCACCAGTCCCACTTCACGATGGTCGGCGGCCTCCAGTCGGCCCGCTCGCTCCCGCACTTCGCGCGCGCCTACGAGCTCGCCGACACCCTGGGCCTGTTCCCGAACCCGGAGCTCGTCGAGACACGCATGAAGAACCTGCTGTCCCTGTACGGAGTGGCCTCATGAGCAATCCCCTCGAGCGCTTCAGCATCAACCAGATGACGGTCAGGCAACTGTCGATGCCCGAACTGGTCGAGTCCTGCCTGGCCCTGGGAGTTCCGGGCGTCGGCCTCTGGCGCGAACCCGTCCAGTCGTACGGACTCGACGCCACCGCCAAACTCGTCCGCGACGCGGGCCTGGCCGTCACCACCCTCTGCCGCGGCGGCTTCTTCACGGCGATCGACCCGCGGGAACGGGCCCGCGCCCTGGACGACAACCGCGCGGCCATCGACGAGGCCGCGACCCTCGGCACCGACACCCTGGTCCTGGTCTCCGGCGGTCTGCCGTCCGGCTCGAAGGACCTGCATGGCGCGCGGGAGCGGATCGCCGACGCCCTGGGGGAGCTGGGCCCCTACGCCGCCGCCCGCGGTGTCCGCCTGGCCATCGAGTCACTCCACCCCATGTACGCCGCCGACCGCTGTGTCGTCTCCACCCTCGCCCAGGCCCTGGACCTCGCGGAACGCTTCCCCGCGGACCAGGTGGGCGTCACCGTCGACACGTACCACATCTGGTGGGACGACACGGCTCCCGCCCAGATCGCCCGCGCGGGCGCCACCGGCCGCATCCACACCTTCCAACTCGCCGACTGGACCACCCCGCTGCCCGAGGGCGTCCTCAACGGCCGCGGCCAGATCGGCGACGGATCGATCGACATGCGGGAGTGGCGCGACTACGTCGAGGCGGCGGGCTACTCCGGCCTCATCGAGGTCGAGCTGTTCAACGACGCGCTGTGGGCGCGGGACGGGCGGGAGGTGCTGGCGGAGACGGTGGGGCGGTTCGTGGAGCACGTGCTGCGGTGATTCGGGGTCTGTCATGACGGCCGGCCACTGATCATAGGTAGGTCACCTGGTGGACGTAGAGGCACTCGTGGCGGGGGACGATCAGGTAGAGAAAGAACCCGCCGGGAACGTGCGCGATGTTTCCCTTCGGGCCTGCCTCCTGATACGAGGCACCGTCGAGGTAGAACGCCGCGGCGGCGCGGACGAGCTCGTCGGCTTTCTTCTCAACCTCCGCGACGAACGCCGGCGGAGTTCAGCCGATGACGTGTTCCTCGTCCGGGTCGTACTCCCACCTCCAGGTCATCCGGACACCGCCTGGCGGGCCTCGGTCTCAACGGCGCGGAGTTCGTCCACGGCCGTGCGGAACGCGGGGTCGTCCTTGCTGCTGGTGTTGTTCACTGCCGCGAGGGCGGTCTGATGGCGGGCGTGCAGATCGGACCGCCGCTCGATCTCGACCTGCACCTGCCAGTGGGTGAGCCAATGCTGGAGGTGGCCGATCTTGCTGTCCTGGATGGCTGCGGCCAGCGCCTGTTCCTTGTGCTGCTCCATTTCCCCGAGCCGGTGGGGGGCGATACGGGCCAGCGCGACGCGGACCGCTTCGGGGGTTCGTTCGGGGCGCGGGATCAGCTCACGCTCGTGGTCGGCCTGCGTGGTCACGCGAGGCTCCTTTGTCGTCTGCTCCTTGTGCCCCACCGTACTGGCGGCCACTGACCTTGGCACCGGATCACGGCTCCGGCGCCTCAGCCGTCGATGCGGCCCTCCTTGACGGCATTCACGAATGCCGACCAGCCGCCGGCCGAGAAGACCACCGCCGGACCAGTGACGGCCTTGCTGTCGCGGACGGGCACATTGGCGTAGCCGCGCGCGACCTCAAGGCATTCGCCTTGATCGCCGCCGCTGTAGCTGGACTTGTACCACCCGGACAGGCTGGTCGAGTCGGAGACGGTGTGCTCACTGCTGACCATGTGCGTGTTCCTCTGCTGCCGCCCTGACGAGGGCCAGTGACTCCTGCTGCGACAATGCGTCGCTCAGCGCTAGAGCGTAGGCCGTCTGGCTGGCGGCCACCAGCGCTGGATCATCCATCAAGTTGCCGGTGAGAAAGCCCTCGACGTAGGCCACCGGGGCAGAGTCCTCGAAGCCCATGAGCGTGAGCAGGCTCTGCTGGAGCGGGTGAGCCCCGACGCCGTACGGCAGGACGTGCAGCCGCAGCCGTCCCGCCTCGGCCATGTCCGCGATCTTGTGCAGCTGTTCGGCCATGACCTGCGGGCCGCCGACACGGCGTCGCAGTACGGACTCGTCGAGCAGTGTCCAGACGACCGGCTTCAACAGCCCGTCGAGAATCCGGGAACGCCTTGTTCGAATGACAACGGCTTCGTCAAGTTCCTCCGCCGTGTGGTTCGGCCGGTACGCGCGGAACAGGGCACGCGCGTAGCCGTCGGTCTGGAGCACGCCGGGAACCAGCGAGAGAGCGAACTGCTGGATCAGCGTGGCCTGTTGCTCCAGCTCGGCCACGGCCGCGAAGTGGTCGTTGTACTTCGAGTCCAGGTCCTCCAGCCAGCGCGCGAAGAACCCGTCGGTACCCAGCGCCCGGTCGATCCGCTGTGCGTCATCGGACTTCGGAAGCCGCCTGCCCGCCTCGAAGTGGCTGATCAGCGTGGGCGAGCACACGACCTGGTTGCCCAGGTCCTCCTGGGTGAGTTCGGCAGCTGTCCGCCGCAGCCTCAGTTCCTCTCCGTACTTCTCTCGCTGCGTCCGCGGCGTACGAGGCTTCGCCATGCTGCCAACTCCCAACTTGACGTGCGCGTTGTCAACCCCTTGGTACTGGAAGCGTAGCCATAGTCGACGCCACTCTGTGATGTATTCACCACAGAACGCAGTCATCGCAGGTGACAGCGGACCCCCGCGGCCGATGCGGTCGGCCCGGGGGCGTGGCCAACCCGACCAAGACGAAAGCAGGCTGGCGTGCCCGACTTTGTCGCCCGGCTCTTTGAACCGTTGCTGCGATTCCTCTTCCCGACCGGCAAGCGGCGGCGCCGTACATCGGCTTCGCGCACGTATCCGTACTCGTGCCAGTACGTTTGCGGCCCGACCGCCTACCGCACGGGAGAGCGCCCGTTGCGCGGTGAGGACAGCCCACTGGTACGCCCCTATCTGCTGGCACACGAGCGGGCCCACCGCGCGGGGGCGGTCACGTGAGCGGCGCGGGATACGAGCGGCCCGCCGGACGTCTGCTGCCTTGGGCAGGCCATGAGGGCAAGCCCTGCTACGTCGTGGGAGACGGCACGGGCTACGTTTCGCGGCTCGCCGACGACATCGAGAGCATCCAGCTGGGGATGGCCGGTGACCTGCTCGGTCATGCCGCCGAACTCCTCGCGGAACACGGCGCGACCGCCGGAGAGCTGCGCTACCTCGCGAGTCGGCTCACCGAGTCCCTGACAGATGTCAAACGGGTCGCGGAGAGCAGGGGCGCTCGGCTCGTCCCGGCTTCTGAGCCCTTGGACCTGGGCTGACGGCCACCCCGTTCCAGCAGCCGAAAAAATCTTCAAAACCCCGTGCAACCCTTTCCGCACCCCGTGGGTCGTACTTGGCATCAGGACTTCTGGAGGGGGATCCGGGGGGATCGCGGGGGTTCTGATGTTGGAGGGGAACCCGAGGGGCCCGGTCGACGGACCGGGCCCCTCGAAACATGTCGGGCCAGCGCTCTGACCGGGATGGTTCACCGGGTCGTGGTTCGCGTTGGTGGGCGCGGGGCCGGGACACCCGGCCATCACGCTCAGCCGGCGGGGACCGTCTCGCGCAGGAAGCCGGTCAGCAGGTCCGTCACAGCGGCAGGCCGCTCCAGACTGGGGAGATGGCCGGCCCAGGGCAGTTCGAGGTGCCGGGTGTCGGCGAGCAGACCCGGGAGTTGGGCCGCGATCTGCCGAAAATCCGCCAGGTCGCGGCCGCCCGAAAGAGCGAGACAGGGTGCCTTGATCGCTGACAGATCGATCTCCACCTCGATCCGCCCGGCCCCCTCGGGGGCGGCCAGTTGCACCTCGAAGGCATTCCGCTGCATCCCGCGCACCTTCTCCCGGACCGCCTCCTCGGCGTCCGGCCCCAGCCAGGTGTCCACGTTCAGTTCCACGGCCCCCGCGATATCGCCCGTCTCGAGCAGCGCGTCCTCCCGCTCACCGAACGCGCGCAGCTCATCGGTGGGTTCATGCCCCGGCAGCCCGGCGCACAACAGCGCCATGGCGGATACCCGGTCCGGACGGCGTGCGGCGATCTCCACGGCAACACGTCCGCCGTACGAGGAGGCGATCAGCGCCGCTTGCTCGATGCCGAGGGCGTCCAGCAGGTCCAGTACATCCTCTGCATCGTTGTGGCGCCGGTCCGGCAAGGGAGTCCGGCCGAAGCCCCGGAAGTCGCAACGCACCACCCGATATCCGGCGTCGACCAGGGCCGGCCACTGCGGATCCCACATCCTTCGGTCGCACACCGCGGAGTGCAGTAGTACCAGCGCGGGACCGTCTCCGGTTGCATCGTAAGCGAGAGTCATGCGGCAGACCCTAGGCGGCGAGTGATCGAAGCACCCATGAATTTCACCGCCGCCCGCCTCGCTCACGGGGTGGACCCCTCAACCCGGCGAACCTTCGCGGTCGGAGCACCTAGAAGAACACCCCGCACCGCAGCAGCACATTCGCGTACGGCCGTGCCTCTCCCGTGCGGACGATCAGTCGCGCGCCCGCCGACAGGGACTTCAGCTCCTCGTGCGGAACCAGCTCCAGTGCGGGAAAGTGCGCCTCCAACAGCGCCGTCGCCTCCGGGTTCGCCTCGCGGACCTCGCGGGCGGCCGTGGCCCCTTCGACCACGAGTTCCTCCAGCAGCCCGTCGAGCACCTCCGCGAAGGACGGCACCCCGGCCCGGAACGCCAGGTCCACGACGCGCGGGCCCGCCGGTATCGGCATCCCCGCGTCGCACACCAGGACCCCGTGCCCATGACCCAGCTCGGCGACCGCGCCCGCGAGATGGCGGTTCAGAATTCCGGCCTTCTTCACAGGGCCTCGACCTCCTCGGCGGTGGGGAAGGACTCCTGGGCGCCGGGCCGCGTGACGGCGGCGGCCCCGACCCGGGCCGCGTACGCGGCGGCGACGGGCAACGGCTCATCGAGCCCCAGCCGCCAGGCCAGCGCCGCGGTGAACGCGTCGCCCGCGCCCGTCGTGTCCACGGCCTCGACCTTCACGGACGGCACTCGCACAACTCCTTGGGAATCCGCCACCAGCGCGCCCTCCGAGCCCAGCGTGATGACCACCGAGCGCGGGCCGAGCGCGAGCAGCGCCGTCGCCCAGTCCTCGGGCTCCGGGCCCGCACCTGAGCCCAGCACCACCCGCGCCTCGTGCTCGTTGACGATCAGCGGGTCGCAGGCGGCCAGCACTTCGGCGGGCAGCGGCAGGGGCGGCGACGGGTTCAGTACGAAGCGGCTGCCGGGAGCCAGATTCCGTACGACTTCCACGACCGTCTCCAGGGGGATCTCCAGCTGGGCCGAGACCACCCGGGAGGACTGGACGAGGCTCCCGGCCGCACGGACGTCCGCGGGCGTCAGTCGGCCGTTGGCGCCGGGCGAGACCACGATGCTGTTGTCCCCGGACGGGTCCACCGTGATCAGCGCGACCCCGGTGGGAGCCCCGCCGGTGAGGATGCCGGCGGTGTCGACGCCGGCCGCCTGCAGGGAGTCGCCGAGCAGCCGGCCGTGCGGGTCGTCGCCGACCCGGGCCAGCAGCGCGGTCCGGGCTCCCAGGCGGGCGGCGGCGACGGCCTGGTTGGCGCCCTTGCCACCCGGATGGGTGACCAGGTCGGAGCCGAGGACCGTCTCGCCGGCCGCCGGGCGGCGGTCGACGCCGATCACCAGGTCGGCGTTGGCCGACCCTACGACCAGCAGGTCGTAGCCGTGCATCGTTGTGTCTCCTTACGTCGATTCGTCGTCCTGATCGGGGAGGATGTCAGGAGGAGAATTCGGCGACGTTCGCCTCGGTGACGACCTTGACCGGGACCTTGACCGTGGTCTCGACCTTCGTGCCCTTGGCGGCCTTGACGGCGTTCTGCACGGCCAGCTCGCCCAGCAGCTTCGGCTGCTGCGCCACCGAGGCGAACAGTGTGCCCGCCTTGACCGCAGTCAGGCCGTCCGGCGTGCCGTCGAAGCCGACGACCTTGACCGACTTGCCGGCCTTGCTGCCCAGGGCCTTGATCGCACCGAGCGCCATCTCGTCGTTCTGCGCGAAGATGCCGTTCACGTCCGGGTGGGCCTGCAGCAGGTTGGTGGTGACGTCCAGGCCCTTGGTGCGGTCGAAGTCGGCCGGCTGCGAGGCGACGATCTTGATGCCCGGGTAGGCCTTCAGGCCCTCGGCGAAGCCCTCGCCGCGCTCGTTGGCGGCCGAGGTGCCGGAGGTGCCCTGCAGGACCAGGATGGTGCCCTTGCCACCGAGCTGTTCGGCGATCGTCTTGGCGGCGAGCTTGCCGCCCACGATGTTGTCCGAGGCGACGGTGGTGGCGACCGTGGCCTTGTTGACGGTGCGGTCGGCGGCGATGACCGGGATCTTCGCGTTGTTGGCGGCCTTGACGGACGGGCCGGCGGCGTCGGAGTCCACCGGGTTGATGATGATCGACTTCACGTTCTGGCTGGTGAAGTTGTCGATCTGGTTGGCCTGCTGAGAGGCGTCGTTCTGGGCGTCGGTGACGGTGAGGGAGACACCCTCCTTCTTCGCCTCGGCCTGGGCACCCGCCTTCAGCTGGACGAAGAAGGGGTTGTTGAGGGTGGAGACCGACAGGCCCACCTTCAGGTCGGAGGAGCTGGACGACCCGGAGTTGCAGGCGGTGGCGGAGAGGGCGAGGGCGGCGACGGCGGCCGCGGTGATCGAGATCTGCTTGGTACGCATGGCTGTTCCTTGCGGGTGCGGGTGCGGGTGCGGGTGGAGACCGGGGGGACGGGAGAGCGGAGACACGAAGTCGGCTATGCGCGCCGGCGAAGCGTGTCCAGGAGGACGGCGAGCGCGATGACGACGCCGATGACCACCTGCTGCCAGAAAGCGGAGACCGACAGCAGGTTGAGGCCGTTGCGGAGCACCGCGAGGATCAGTGCACCGATGAGAGTGCCTGATGCCTTGCCGACGCCACCGGAGAGGCTGGCGCCGCCGATCACCACCGCGGCGATGGCGTCGAGTTCGTATCCGTACGCCGCCTGCGGCTGCGCCGAGGACAGCCGGGAGGCGAGGACGATTCCGGCCACGGCGGCGAAGCAGCCGGCCAGGGCGTAGATGACCAGCTTCTGGCGCTTGACGCGGATGCCGGAGAGCCGGGCGGCCTCTTCGTTGCCGCCGATCGCGTACATGGTGCGGCCTATGTACGTACGGTTCAGGATCACGGCGGTGATCAGGCCCATCACGATCATCACCAGGACCGGCACCGGCAGCCAGCCGCCGATGGTGGTGCCCAGGTTGGAGACCGAGTCGGGGAAGGCGATCGGGCTGCCCTGCGAGATGACCAGGGCGAGGCCGCGGCCGACCGACAGCATGGCGAGGGTCGCGATGAAGGACGGCAGCCTGCCGAAGGCGACGAGCGCGCCGCTGACCAGGCCGCAGCCGATGCCGGTGCCGAGGGAGAGCAGGACCGCGAGCCAGACCGGGAAGCCCTGGTTGGTGGCGGTCCAGGCCAGGACGGTGGCGGAGAGCGCGGCGACCGAGCCGACCGACAGGTCGATGCCGGCCGAGACGATCACGAAGGTGGAGCCGAAGGCCAGGATCGCGGTGACGGCTGCCTGGACGCCGACGTTGAGGAGGTTCTGGGTGGTCAGGAAGTCGCCGGACAGCAACGACATCGCCACGGCCAGGACCACCAGGGCGCTGAGGGCACCGTTGTTGAGGAGCATGCGGCGCAGCGCGGGGACACTGCCCGTGCCCGTACTGCTCTTGAGCGTGTCAGTGGCCACGGGAGACCTCCACATCCTTTGCTGCTGTGTTCGTTGTCGCGGTTGCACTGACGGCCAGTGCCATGACGGCGTCTTGTGTTGCTTCCTGCGCGGGGAGTTCGCCCGCGATCCGGCCCTGGGACATGACCAGGACGCGGTCGCTCATGCCCAGCACCTCGGGGAGGTCGCTGGAGATCATCAGAACCGCGTGCCCGGAGGCGGTCAGTTCGTTGATCAACTGGTAGATCTCGACCTTGGCGCCCACATCGATGCCGCGGGTCGGCTCGTCGAGGATCAGCACCTTGGTGTCGGCCAGCAGCCATTTGCCGATGACGACCTTCTGCTGGTTGCCGCCGGACAGGGTCCGTACGTGCTGGTGCAGTCCGGCCATGCGGACCTTGAGCTGCCCGGAGATCCGGTCGGCGGCCCGCCGCTGCCCGGCCCGGTCGACGAAACCCGCGCGGGTGGAGCGGCCCAGCGTGACCAGGCCGAGGTTCTCCTGCACGGTGGCGTCCAGCACCAGGCCCTGACCCTTGCGGTCCTCGGGGACCAGGCCGATCCCGGCGTCCATGGCGGCGTTGACGTCATGCCGACGGAGCGGGCGGCCCTGCACTTCGACGGTGCCGGAGTCGTACGGATCGGCGCCGAAGAGCGCGCGTACGACCTCGGTACGGCCGGCGCCGACCAGGCCCGCCAGGCCGACGACCTCGCCGGCCCTGACCTCGAAGTCGATGTCATAGAAGGTGCCGGCCCGGGTGAGTCCGTGAACCTTGAGCAGTGGCGCCCCGGCGTCCCCGCGTTCGCGCGGGTACTGCTGCTCGATGCTCCGGCCGACCATGAGCCGCACGAGCTCGTCCTCGGGGGTACTCGCCGGGACCTGGTCGATGCTGCGGCCGTCGCGCAGGACGGTGACGCGGTCGCCGAGGGCGGCGATCTCCTCCAGGTGGTGGGTGATGAAGACGATGCCGACGCCGTCGTCACGCAGCTTCCGTACGATCCCGAACAGCTTGTCGACCTCTTCGGTGGTCAGGACGGCGGTGGGCTCGTCCATGATCAGGACGCGCGCGTCGAGACTCAGCGCCTTGGCGATCTCGACCATCTGGAGCCGGGCGATGCCCAGTTCGCGCACCTGGGTGCGCGGGTCGACGTCGACACCGACGCGGGCGAGGAGTTGGGCCGCGTCGGCGTTCATCCGCTTGCGGTCGAGGAGGCCGAAGCGGCGCGGCTGGCGGCCCAGGAAGATGTTCTCGGCGACGCTGAGGTCGGGGACGAGGTTGAACTCCTGGTAGATGGTGGCGATGCCGAGCCGTTCGGCGTCCTGCGCGCCGTGGATGCGGGTCTCGGTGCCGTCGACCAGAATGCGGCCGCTGTCGGGGCGGTAGGCGCCGGAGAGCATCTTGATGAGGGTGCTCTTGCCCGCTCCGTTCTCGCCGAGCAGCACATGCACCTCGCCGCGGCGCAGATCGAAGTCCACGCTGTCGAGCGCGACGACGCCGGGGAAGGTCTTGCGTATCCCCTCGATACGCAGCAACTCGTCTGGATGGCTCACGTGGTGCTCCTCGGGTCCTTCAGGGAAGAAGCGGCCTCGCCGCACGAGCGGCGTACGACGAGACGGGCGGGAAGGGTGACGGACTGCGGGGGTCGCCCCTCGATCCGGTCGACGAGCGCGCGTACGGCGGCCCGGCCCAGTTCACCGGTCGGCTGGGCGATCGCGGTGATCGGCGGATCGGTGTGCACGAACCACGGGATGTCGTCGAACGCGGCGAGCGCGATGTCCTGGGGAACCCGCATCCCGCGCGCGCGGATCGCGTCCAGCGCGCCGAGCGCCATCAGGTTGTCGGTGGCGAAGACGACCTCGGGCGGCTCGGCCAGGTCGAGGAACCGCTCGGTGGCGCGGCGCCCGCTCTCGGCCTGGAAGTCGCCCTGCCCTATGTAGGCGTCGGGCAGCGCGAGGCCGTACTCGCCCAGCGCCTCCCGGAACGCCTCCACACGCTCACTGCCGGTCGTGGTCGCCGCCGGGCCCGCGATGATGGCGAGCCTACGGTGGCCGAGGCCGTGCAGATGGGCGACGAGATCGCGGATGGCCGTGCGCCCGTCCGCCCGTACGACGGGCACCTCGACGCCCGGGATCCAGCGGTCCACGAAGACCATCGGCGTCCCCGCACGCGCGGCGTCCAGCATCCCGGGGGAGCCGCCGTCGGCGGGGGAGACGAGCAGCCCGTCGATCCGCCGGTCCCGCAGGGTCCGTACGTGGTGGTCCTGCAGATCCGGCCGCTCGTCGGCGTTTCCGATGATCACGCTGTACCCGAGGGCGCGGGCCTCCTCCTCGACGGAGCGGGCCAGCAAGGTGAAGTACGGGTTGAGTACGTCGCTGATGACCAGGCCGAGGGTGCGGGTCTGGTCGGTGCGCAGGGAGCGGGCGACGGCGTTCGGGCGGTAGCCCAGGGTCTGTACGGCGGCCAGCACGCGGGTGCGTGCGTCCGGGCTGACCGACGGATGGTCGTTCAGGACGCGCGAGACAGTGGCGACGGATACGCCTGCCTCGGCGGCAACGTCCTTGATGCTCGCCATCGCCGCTCCACCTCCTCGTGGAATCGATTACACGGAGGATTGGAATCGATTACATGGCCGTTAACAAGACCCCGAGACCGGATCGTGATGAAGCTGTCCACAGATTCGCGCGCTGTCGGGGTGCTGACGGGATGGTGCCGGGGAAGTTGTCCACAGGGTCCGCGCGTTGTCGGAGGCGGGCGGTAGCGTCGGATCATGTCCAATCAGGCGGGGACCCGGCAGGTGCACCTGGCGGTGGTGGAAGGCGTACTGGAGCGGATCACGTACGCCAACGAGGAGAACGGGTACACGGTCGCCCGGGTCGACACCGGCCGAGGCGCCGGCGACCTGCTCACCGTCGTCGGTGCGCTGCTCGGCGCCCAGGTCGGCGAGTCGCTCCGGATGGAGGGCCGCTGGGGCTCCCACCCGCAGTACGGCAAGCAGTTCACGGTGGAGAACTACACGACCCTCCTGCCGGCCACCGTCCAGGGCATCCGCCGCTACCTCGGATCCGGCCTGGTCAAGGGCATCGGCCCGATCTTCGCCGACCGCATCACCCAGCACTTCGGGCTGGACACGCTCCAGATCATCGAGGAGGAGCCGAAGCGGCTCATCGAGGTCCCCGGCCTCGGACCCAAGCGCACCAAGAAGATCGCCGAAGCCTGGGAGGAGCAGAAGGCGATCAAGGAGGTCATGCTCTTCCTCCAGACCGTCGAGGTGTCGACGTCGATCGCGGTCCGCATCTACAAGAAGTACGGCGACGCCTCGATCTCGGTGGTCAAGAACCAGCCGTACCGCCTGGCCGCCGACGTCTGGGGCATCGGCTTCCTCACCGCCGACAAGATCGCCCAGTCCGTCGGCATCCCGCACGACAGCCCCGAGCGCGTCAAGGCGGGCCTCCAGTACGCCCTTTCGCAGTCCACCGACCAGGGGCACTGCTTCCTCCCCGAGGAGCAGCTGATCGCGGACGCGGTGAAGTTGCTCCAGGTGGACACGGGCCTGGTCATCGAGTGCCTGGCCGAACTGGCGGAGCCGACCGAGGCGGACGGCGAGTCAGGTGTCGTACCGGAGCCGGGTGTCGTACGCGAAAGGGTCCCCGGCCCCGACGGCGGACCGGAAACCGTGACGGCCATCTACCTGGTCCCCTTCCATCGAGCCGAACTCTCCCTCTCCGCCCAGCTGCTGCGCCTCCTGCGCACGGGTGAGGACCGGATGCCGGGCTTCCGTGACGTGGTCTGGGACAAGGCGCTGAGCTGGCTGAAGGGGCGTACGGGCGCGGAGTTGGCGCCCGAGCAGGAGGAGGCCGTCCGGCTGGCGCTGACGAAGAAGGTCGCGGTGCTCACGGGAGGCCCCGGCTGCGGCAAGTCGTTCACGGTTCGCTCGATCGTGGAGCTGGCGCGCGCGAAGCGGGCGAAGGTCGTGCTGGCGGCGCCAACAGGGCGTGCGGCCAAGAGACTTGCCGAGCTGACCGGGGCGGACGCCTCCACCGTGCACCGGCTCCTGGAGCTCAAGCCCGGCGGGGACGCGGCCTACGACAAGGACCGGCCGCTGGACGCCGACCTGGTGGTCGTGGACGAGGCGTCCATGCTCGACCTGCTCCTCGCCAACAAGCTGGTCAAGGCGGTGCCGCCGGGCGCGCACCTGCTGTTCGTCGGGGACGTCGACCAGCTCCCCAGCGTCGGCGCCGGCGAGGTCCTGCGCGACCTGCTGGCCGACAACAGCCCCGTCCCGTCCGTCCGTCTGACCCAGATCTTCCGCCAGGCCCAGCAGTCCGGAGTGGTGACGAACGCGCACCGGATCAACTCCGGGCAGCATCCGGTCACCGACGGCATGAAGGACTTCTTCCTCTTCGTCGAGGACGACACGGAGGAGGTCGGACGGCTCACGGTGGATG
Organism: Streptomyces sp. NBC_01384; assembly: GCF_045040035.1. NCBI lineage: Bacteria > Bacillati > Actinomycetota > Actinomycetes > Kitasatosporales > Streptomycetaceae > Streptomyces > Streptomyces sp. NBC_01384. The sequence continues at coordinate 3,356,769 of NZ_CP109559.1, read as the reverse complement.
TGGCGGCACGGCGGATTCCGGCCAAGTTCGGACTGGACCCGCGCCGGGACGTCCAGGTTCTGGCGCCGATGCACCGGGGCCCGGCGGGCGCGGGCGCGCTCAACGGTCTGCTGCAGCAGACCATCACGCCCGGCCGCCCCGACCTCCCCGAAAAACGCTTCGGCGGCCGTGTCTTCCGCGTGGGCGACAAAGTCACCCAGATCCGCAACAACTACGAGAAGGGCAAGAACGGCGTCTTCAACGGCACGGTGGGTGTGGTCACCGCGCTCGACGCCGACGAGCAGCGCCTGACGGTACTGACGGACGAGGACGAGGAGGTTCCGTACGACTTCGACGAACTCGACGAGCTGGCCCACGCGTACGCGGTGACGATCCACCGTTCCCAGGGCAGCGAGTATCCCGCGGTGGTGATCCCGGTCACCACCAGTGCCTGGATGATGCTTCAGCGCAATCTCCTCTACACGGCGGTCACCCGGGCCAAGAAGCTGGTCGTCCTCGTCGGCTCCCGCAAGGCGATCGGTCAGGCGGTCCGCACGATGTCGGCAGGCCGCCGCTGTACGGCCCTGGCCTTCCGTCTCACCGCACGCTGACCGACGTCCTCCGCGCCCACGCGGCGGAGCCGCACATGTCACAGCCCCGCACCCCCGGCCGCAGGCATCGCAAAAAATGATCGATCAAACGAGTCGCAAAGGTCACACGGCACTTCCAGAACCAGGGCGAAGGGGGCAGGATGAGCAGGTTGGCGGCACTGAGTGCCGCCAATAGGCCCAATGGTCGACCCCGAGTGCACTCTCCAGGGCCAAATGGGGGATGGTAGAGACAGTCAGGGCACCTCGAAGAAGAGGCACAACGTCGGTGAGGGATGACGTGAGCGACAACTCTGTAGTACTGCGGTACGGCGATGGCGAGTACACCTACCCGGTGGTCGACAGCACCGTCGGCGACAAGGGCTTCGACATCGGGAAGCTCCGAGCCCAGACCGGGCTGGTGACTCTGGACAGCGGGTACGGCAACACCGCCGCCTATAAATCCGCGATCACCTACCTCGACGGTGAGCAGGGCATCCTCCGGTACCGCGGCTACCCGATCGAGCAGCTGGCCGAGCGCTCCACCTTCCTTGAGGTGGCCTCTCTGCTGATCAACGGCGAGCTGCCGAACGTGGACGAGCTCTCCACCTTCAAGAACGAGATCACGCAGCACACCCTGCTGCACGAGGACGTCAAGCGCTTCTTCCAGGGCTTCCCGCGCGACGCCCACCCGATGGCGATGCTGTCGTCGGTGGTCAGCGCCCTGTCGACGTTCTACCAGGACAGCCACAACCCGTTCGACGAGAAGCAGCGTCACCTGTCGACGATCCGCCTTCTCGCCAAGCTTCCGACGATCGCGGCGTACGCCTACAAGAAGTCGATCGGCCACCCCTTCGTCTACCCGCGCAACGACCTCGGGTACGTCGAGAACTTCCTGCGCATGACCTTCTCGGTCCCGGCGCAGGAGTACGACTTGGACCCGGTCGTGGTCGCCGCGCTCGACAAGCTGCTCATCCTGCACGCGGACCACGAGCAGAACTGTTCGACCTCCACCGTGCGCCTGGTGGGCTCGTCGCAGGCCAACATGTTCGCGTCGATCTCCGCCGGCATCAGCGCCCTCTGGGGCCCCCTGCACGGTGGCGCCAACCAGTCCGTCCTGGAGATGCTCGAGGGCATCCAGACCTCCGGCGGCGACGTCGACTCCTTCATCCGCAAGGTGAAGAACAAGGAGGACGGCGTCCGCCTGATGGGCTTCGGCCACCGCGTCTACAAGAACTTCGACCCCCGGGCGAAGATCATCAAGGCGGCCGCGCACGACGTCCTCTCGGCGCTCGGCAAGTCCGACGAGCTGCTGGACATCGCGCTCAAGCTGGAGGAGCACGCGCTCTCCGACGACTACTTCGTCTCGCGCAGCCTCTACCCGAACGTGGACTTCTACACCGGCCTGATCTACCGCGCCATGGGCTTCCCGACCGAGATGTTCACGGTCCTCTTCGCCCTCGGCCGCCTCCCGGGCTGGATCGCCCAGTGGCACGAGATGATCAAGGAGCCCGGCTCCCGCATCGGCCGCCCGCGCCAGATCTACACGGGCGTCGTCGAGCGCGACTTCGTCCCGGTCGAGGCCCGCTAGGTCCAGGTCGCTCCGGGTGCCCTGCGGCGGGTGAGCCGAAGGGGCGCGCATCCAAGCGCCCCGGAGGTGAACCGGGCCCCAGGAAAATCGAGCCCCCCAAGAAAAACGGAAAGCGCCCCGCTACCGGTCCCCCCACGGGCCGGCAGTCAGGGCGCTTTCCTTGTCCCGGTGCGGATTCCCCCCACGGGATCCGGCCGGGCGTCTGTGGGACAGCGCCTGAATCGCTGCGAGCGTGCTGACGCCGTGCCCCGGGCCGACCGCGTCGGCCGTGAGCAAAACGAGCAAAACTCTCTGTACTACTGCGGTGCTTGTGTACTGCTGCGGTGCGATCTGCCGGGACCCGTACGACGGGAGGGCCGCTCAAAGCTCCCCGGTGTACGTGCCCCGGCAACGCGATTTCCGGGAACGTCCCCCAAGACATCCCCAGATGTCAGACGAACGCCCCCCAAGACGTCTCTGACATCGCCAACTTAGACTCACGAACCCCTTCGATGGTTACGTTCGCATCACTGTGATGTGCGTCTCTTGCGTATGTCCTGAAGATACGCAAGAGCCTGATATGGCAATCGGGACCCAAGCGTAAGGAAGATGCGCGAGCCTTGTGAAGAGCTTATGTGAGGCTCCCGTTGGACTCTAGAGGGACTCTTACTTCGTCCTCATGAGAATGTCCTGAGCCGAAGGCTGTTCGTGACCACGAACACCGAGGAGAAGGCCATGGCGGCCCCCGCGATCATGGGGTTGAGGAGTCCGGCCGCGGCGAGCGGCAGCGCCGCCACGTTGTATCCGAACGCCCACACCAGGTTCCCCTTGATCGTGGACAGGGTCCTGCGTGACAGCCGGATCGCGTCCGCGGCCACCCGCAGATCCCCGCGGACCAGCGTCAGATCGCTCGCCTCGATCGCCGCGTCCGTCCCCGTCCCCATCGCGAGGCCCAGGTCGGCGGTGGCGAGCGCCGCCGCGTCGTTCACCCCGTCCCCGACCATCGCCACGGTCCGCCCCTCGGCCTGCAGCCGCTTGACGACGGCGACCTTGTCCTCGGGCAGCACCTCGGCGATCACATCCCCGGGATCGATGCCGACGGCGCGCGCCACGGACTCGGCGACCGCCCGGTTGTCACCGGTGAGCAGGACCGGCCTGAGCCCCAGGCCGCGCAGTGCGCGTACGGCCTCGGCGCTGCTCTCCTTGACCGCGTCGGCGACGGTCAGGACACCGAGCGCCACCCCGTCCCGGGTGACCACGACGGCCGTACGTCCGGCCGCCTCGGCCTCCGCCTTGGCGCGGGCCAACTCCGCCGGAAGCGCACCCTCGTGGAGACGCCCCACCTGAACCTCGTGTCCCTCCACCCGCCCGCGTACGCCGAGCCCGGGAACGTTCTCGAAGTTCTCCACAGCCGGAAGGTCCCCAGCCCGCTCCTGAGCGCCCGCGGAGATCGCCCGGGCCACCGGATGCTCGGAGGCGTGTTCCAGGGCGCCTGCGACCCGCAGGAGCTCCTTCTCGTCGGTGTCCGCGGCGACGTACACCTCCTGCAGTGTCATCCGTCCCGTCGTCACCGTGCCGGTCTTGTCCAGGACGACCGTGTCGACGCGACGCGTGGACTCCAGGACCTCGGGACCCTTGATGAGGATGCCGAGTTGGGCGCCGCGGCCCGTGCCGACCATCAGGGCGGTCGGGGTCGCGAGACCGAGGGCGCACGGGCAGGCGATGATCAGCACCGCGACGGCCGCGGTGAAGGCGGCGACGGTGTCACCCGTGACGCCCAGCCACACCCCGAAGGTGCCGAGCGCGATCACCAGCACCACCGGTACGAAGATCCCGGAGATCCGGTCGGCGAGGCGCTGCACCTCGGCCTTGCCGTTCTGCGCGTCCTCGACGAGCCGTGCCATCCGCGCGAGCTGGGTGTCGGCGCCGACCCGGGTCGCCTCGACGACGAGCCGGCCCCCGGCGTTCACGGTCGCCCCCGTGACGGAAGAACCCACCGCCACGTCCACCGGCACCGACTCACCTGTCAGCATGGAGACGTCGACCGCGGAGGAACCCTCCACCACGGTCCCGTCGGTGGCGATCTTCTCGCCGGGCCGTACGACGAAACGGTCACCCGTCTTGAGCCGCGCGACGGGGATACGGACCTCACGACCGTCCCGCAGTACCCCGACGTCCTTGGCGCCCAGCTCCATCAGTGCCCGCAGCGCGGCCCCGGCCCGCCGCTTGGAGCGGGTCTCCAGATAGCGGCCGAGCAGGATGAACGCGACGACACCCGCGGCGACTTCGAGATAGATCGTCGACGACCCGTCCGTACGCGAGACGGTGAGAGCGAAGCCGTGCCGCATGCCCGGCATCCCCGCGTCCCCCCAGAACAGCGCCCACAGGGACCAGCCGAAGGCGGCGAGTGTGCCGACCGAGATGAGCGTGTCCATGGTGGCCGCGCCGTGCCGCGCGTTGGTGAACGCGGCCCTGTGGAACGGCAGTGCGCCCCAGACCACGACGGGTGCGGCGAGCGTCAGCGAGAGCCACTGCCAGTTGTCGAACTGCAGCGCCGGGACCATCGACATCAGGACAACGGGGAGGGCGAGCAGCGTGGAGACGACGAGCCGCTCGCGCAGGGAGGCGAGTTCGGGGTCCTCGTCGGCGGAGACGGCCGGTTCCGGTGTCTCGGGCTGCGGCGGCGGGGGTTCCTCGGCCGTGTATCCCGTCTTCACGACGGTGGCGATCAGGTCGGCGACCTGTACCCCCACGGGGTAGGAGACCTTCGCCTTCTCCGTCGCGAAGTTGACCGTGGCGGTGACGCCGCCCATGCGGTTGAGCTTCTTCTCGACGCGGGCCGCGCAGGAGGCGCAGGTCATTCCGCCGATCGTGAGCTCCACCTCCGAGGTCGCGGATGTCGCGCCCGTCGCGGCTGTGTCAGCTGTGTCGGCTGTCGAAGTCGTCTCGGCTATGGCTGGCTCGGGTGCTGCGGTGGTCATGGTCCGGCTCCAGGAATGAGCCGGGCCGTACGGAGCCAGTATCAGCTGGTCGGTACGGCCCGGTGCGGAGAGCTGTGTGAAGAACGGGGTGATGCGCGAAGAAGTGGGTGATGCGGGGGAACTGGGTGATGCGGGAGAACGACTGACTGGTGAGGGCGAGGGTGAGGGCGGTGGCTCAGGCCTTGGCGACGAGCTCGAAGCCCGCCTCGTCGACGGCGGCGCGCACGGCCTCCTCGTCGAGCGGCGCGGCGGAGACCACGGTCACCTCGCCGGTCGCGGCCACGGCCTTCACCGAGCTGACGCCGGCGATCTCGGAGATCTCGCCGGAGACCGAGCCTTCACAGTGCCCGCAGCTCATTCCACTCACCTGGTAGACGGTCGTGACGGAACCCGGGGTGTCGGTCTGCGCGGTCATGGCGTACTCCTCGTCGGGGCGCGTGGGGCCTGGGTGATTTGCTTGGGTGACCCACACTATACCCCTAGGGGGTATTTCTCCAAGCGGAATCGCGGCGCGGCAGCGAGCGCGCCCAGCCGACCCCCGCGAGTGCGACGATGACCAGGCCTCCCACCGAGAACAGCGTGAAGAGATGTTTCTGCTCGTCGGTGGGCCCCGGCAGGTGGCCCTGTCCGAACAGGGTCCGGTCGAGCCCCGTCGCGGTCAGCCGCGCGACCAGCCAGAGCGCGATGTCGTGTGTCGAGTCCCACAGGGCGTGCAGCAGCGACACGCCGACGTAGGTGCCGACCGCCGGGCCGATCAACTGGAAGCGCCCGTTCGGGTGGCGGTACGCGAGCAGCGCCGCACCGGCGATCGCCGTCCACAGGCCGTGCCCGAGTGGCGCGAGCAGCCCGCGCAGGATCTCGGTCTCGAGCAGCGCGCGCAGATCCACACCCTTGAGTGAGACGGCCGCGTTGAACGCGTACCCCGCGCTCTCCAGCGCCGCGAAGCCGAAGCCGACACTCGCGCCGAGCACGAGACCGGCCCGCGGCCCTCGGATCCGGGGGTGGTGGCGCAGTACGAACACCAGCGCGGCCGGCTTCACGGCCTCCTCGATCAGCCCGACGCCCACGTACATCGACAGCGAAGGGTGGAGCAGGTGGTAGTCCATCACCGACGCGCCCAGCACCCCGAGCGTCCCGCCGGCCAGGAGGCAGCCGAGGATCACCTGTGCGCCGAGGTCGCGGCCGTGCCGCTCGTACGCCCAGAGCGCGAAGGTGACGGGCGCCAGGAAGCTGCCGAGCAGGATCAGTGTGGGCAGCAGGGTGGCGTTCCTCGTCGCGTACGTGACGATCGCGGTCAGCGTCCAGAGTGCGAGCCCGCCGCCCAGCCAGCGTCGCCACAGTCCGGTGCGGATCTGGGGGTGCGACGGCGGGGGCTGCTGGGGTCCGGGAATGCGGGCCCGGGGTGCGCCGGGCGGCTGATTCTGGGTCACGGCCTGTCCCTTGGGCTCGGGCTGGTTTGTCCGAACTTTATGGCAGGCATCCGCTGTGTCGCAGTTTGGGATGGTCCGGTCAGGGGGCCGGAGTCGTGGTGAGGTCTGCCGGGGTGAGGGTCGTGTCGCCTGTGAGCGGCTCGAGGTAGCGGAACAGGACGTCCTTCAGCTCCCGGACGTACGCGTCGCGCTCGGCCCCTTCGTGTGCGAGGACCAGCTCCAGGCCGGCCTTGTAGATGCCCAGGCAGATGTGTGCGGTGCGGGTGACGTCGGCGGCCGGCGTGCCGGGGAGGAACGCGGAGAGCAGCCCCTCGACGCGGGAGAGCAGGGTCTGGTGCAGGGCGTCGTGCTCCTCGGCGATCCGGCCCGGGATGTCCGGGCCGTGCATCAGGGCGAAGAACACGGGGTGCTCGCAGTTGAAGTCGATGAACCGGTCGACGGCGGTGCCGACGGCTTCCCTCAGTGTGGTCGTGGGGGCGGCCGGCGCGAGTGCCTCGCCGTATGTGTCGCGCATCTCGTGCATGAGCCGGTCGCCCAGCTCGATCGCGATGGCCTCTTTGTTCGGGAAGAACTGGTACAGCGTGCCCGGCGAGACGCCCGCCTCGCGGGCGATGGCGTTGGTGCTGGCGGCGGTGTAGCCGGTGGTGCAGAAGACGGAGGCGGCGGCCTCCAGCAGCTGGGCGATCCGGCGCTCGCCGCGGGCCTGCCGACGGCGGGGCTGTTCGTCGCCGGCCTGCTGCTTCTCGGGCTTGTCGGGCACGAGTTATCCCCAGCTCTCCGAACGTGATTGACAAACACGAGCGGTCGCTCGCATTCTGGTGAAACGCGAGTGATCTCTCGTGTTTGCCAGTCTATGGCAATGGCTGACCCATGCTGCCTGCGAGGATGCGCGGATGCGCGGATGTACGGACAGAGGGTCATGGTGAAGGGGACACCGCACGATGACCGAAGTCAACAGCGCAGATGACGGCCGCGGGAGTGGCGCGGGGCGCGGGAGGGGCGCGGGCGTCGGGGAGGGCGCGGGCGACGGTCCGCGGGGGAGCGGTAGCCCGCCGGTGAGCGGAAGTCCGCCGGTGGACGGCGGTTCGCGGCTGCGGGACAGTCGGCGGACGGCCGACGGCTCGCGGGTGGGTGGCAGTCCACGCGTCGGCGGCTGGACCCGGTTCGTGACCGCGCGGCCCCGGCTGTCCCTGCTCGTCGCGCTGCTGCTCACCGCGCTCGCCGTGGTCGCCGGCAGCGGGGTCGCAGACCGGCTGGGCAGCGGCGGGTGGCAGGACCCGACCGCGGAGTCGACTTACGCGACCAAGGCGCTGGAGCGGGAGTTTCCGGCCTCGCAGCCCAATCTGCTGCTCCTGGTCGGCTCGGGGCGCGCCTCGGTCGACGATCCCTCGGTCGCCGCCGAGGCGAAGCGGCTGGCGGCGCGGCTCGCCACCGAGCGGGGCGTCACCGGCGTCGGTTCGTACTGGGAGTCGGGTGCACCCGTCCTGCGGGCGAAGGACGGGCACGAGGCGCTGATCGCCGCGCGGATAACGGGCGACGAGAAGACCGCGAGCGAGACCCTGGACCGCCTCGCGCCCTCCTACCGGGGGATGCACGGCCCGGTCGAGATCAAGGTCGGCGGCCCGGTCGCCGTACAGCACGAGATGCAGACGACCATCCGTGAGGACCTGACCCGGGCCGAGTTGATCGCCCTGCCGGTGACCCTCGTGCTGCTGGTGATGGTCTTCGGCAGTGCGATCGCGGCCCTGCTGCCGCTCGGCGTCGGCATCGTCGCGATCCTCGGCACGAACGCGGTACTGCGCGCTCTGACCGAGTTCACCGACGTCTCGGTCTTCGCGATGAACCTCACCACTGCCCTGGGACTGGGCCTCGCCATCGACTACGCCCTGTTCATCGTCCGCAGGTTCCGTGAGGAACTGGCCACGGGCGCCGAGCCGGCGACCGCCGTCGGCACGACCCTGCGCACCGCGGGCCGTACGGTCCTCTTCTCCTCCCTCACGGTCGCCGTGTCCCTGGCCGCGATGCTGCTCTTCCCGCAGTACTTCCTGCGGTCCTTCGCCTACGCGGGCATCGCCGTGGTGCTGCTGGCCGCGGCCGCCGCCCTGGTCCTGCTCCCGGCCGCGCTGGTGCTGCTCGGCCACCGGGTGAACTCCTTCGACCTGCGGCGCCTGTTCCGGCGCGGAAAGCCGCCGGCGGCCGGCGGCGGGGCCGCCTGGGGGCGGACGGCCTCCCTCGTCATGCGCAGGGCACCGGTCTTCGCGGTGGCCACCGCCGTCGGACTGATCGTCCTCGGACTGCCCTTCCTGGGCGTGAAGTTCGGCACCGCGGACGACCGTCAGCTGCCCTCGGGCGCCGAGTCCCATGTCGTCCAGCAGCACGTCCGGGACGGCTTCCCGGGCAGCCCCGGCGGCGCCCTGGAGGTGCTCGCGGAGGGCCGGGCGACCGAGGCCCAGTACACGGCCTACAAGGACCGGATCGCCGCGCTGCCCGAAGTGCTGCGGGTGGACGGCCCCCTGGTGAAGGGCGACTTGGCGTACTTCACGGTGCTGCCGAAGGGCGAGGCCGTCGACGACGGGGCCCAGCGGCTTGTGGGTGAACTGCGCGCGACGGACGCCCCGTTCGACACGGCGGTGACCGGCACGGCGGCGGTCCTGGTCGACTCCAAGCACGCGATAGCCGACCGGCTCCCCTGGGCGGCGGCCTTCATAGCGATCGTCACCCTGCTCCTGGTCTTCCTTCTCACCGGCAGCGTGCTGATCCCGATCCAGGCGGTGCTGCTCAACGCCCTCAGTCTGACGGCGATGTTCGGCGCGGTGGTCTGGGTCTTCCAGGACGGCCATCTGTCGGGCCTGCTCGACTTCACCAGCTCGGGTTCGATAGAGACGACGCTCCCCGTCCTCATGTTCTGCGTCGCCTTCGGCCTGTCCATGGACTACGGCGTGTTCCTGCTCTCCCGAATGAAGGAGGAGTACGACCGGACGGGCGACCACCGGGAGGCGGTCCGCTTCGGCCTCCAGCGCACCGGCGGCCTGATCACCGCGGCTGCCGTCATCCTCGCGGTGGTGATGGTCGCGATCGGCACCTCGCGGGTGACCAACACCAAGATGCTCGGCCTGGGCATCGCGCTCGCCGTACTGATGGACGCGATGGTCGTCCGCAGCCTGCTGGTCCCGGCGGTCATGCGTCTCACGGGCCGCGCGACCTGGTGGGCGCCGGGGCCGCTGCGACGCTTCCACGACCGCTTCGGCCTGAGCGAGGAGGAGGCGCCGGAGGACAGCACCTGGGAGGCGGTTGATCGGGAGCGGGACAAGGTGGAGGCACGCGGCTAGCGTTCGCTCCGGAACGGTGATCTCCGGACGGAGGGGCGAGACGGATGCGGGCAGTGGTGTTCGAGCGGTACGGGGAGCCGGCCGAGGTACGTGAGGTGGCGGACCCGGCGCCCGCGGAGCACGGGGTGGTGGTGCGGGTCGAGGCCACGGGGCTGTGCCGGAGCGACTGGCACGGCTGGATGGGGCACGACCCGGACATCACGCTGCCGCATGTGCCGGGCCACGAACTCGCGGGGGTCGTCGAGGCGGTCGGTGCGAGGGTGACCGGCTGGCGGCCCGGCGAGAGGGTCACCGTCCCCTTCGTCTGCGCGTGCGGAAGCTGTCCGTCCTGTGCGGCCGGTGACCAGCAGGTGTGCGAGCGGCAGACCCAGCCGGGGTTCACGCACTGGGGGTCCTTCGCGCAGTACGTGGCGCTCGACCACGCCGATGTGAACCTGGTGGCGGTGCCGGACGAGCTGTCCTTCGCGACGGCGGCGTCGCTGGGCTGCCGGTTCGCCACGGCGTTCCGCGCGGTGGTCGCGCAGGGCCGGGTGGCGGCGGGGGAGTGGGTCGCGGTGCACGGCTGCGGGGGTGTGGGCCTGTCGGCGGTGATGATCGCGGCGGCGTGCGGCGCACGGGTCGTCGCCGTGGACCTCTCGGCCCGGGCCCTGGACCTGGCGCGGAAGTTCGGCGCGGCGGAAGTCGTGGACGCCTCCCGGGTCGAGGACACGGCGGCGGCGATCCGCGAGCTGACCGGCGGCGGCGCCCACCTCTCCCTCGACGCGCTCGGCTCCCCGCCCACCTGCGCGGCCTCGGTGAACGGCCTGCGCCGCCGCGGCCGGCACATCCAGGTCGGCCTGCTGCCCCAGGACCCCGCGGTTCCCATGGCCCGCGTCATCGGCCTCGAACTCGAACTCCTGGGCAGCCACGGCATGCAGGCCCACGCCTACCCACGGATGCTGGAGCTGGTCCGCGCCGGGGTGCTCCGCCCCGACCTCCTGGTCACCTCCACCATCCCGCTCGACGCGGTCCCGGCCGCGCTGGCGGCGATGGGCGCGGCGCCGGGCGCGGGGGTGACGGTCATCGACCCGTGGAGCTGAGCCCGGACCAGAGTTGTGCCCGGACAAGAGCTGTGCCCCGTTCCCGAGGGACGCTGTTGGCGCATCCGCTGCGGCCGGGTGGTCGGCCGCGGGAATGTGACACTTGCCGCGCAAGTGTCACATTCTCCCGGCCATACACCGTGGCCCTGGGGCCACCGTCCAGACCGCCCAGCACGCACGGGCCGCGGGGTCAGTCTCTTCGGCCGCGGTTTCCCGGGCGGGAGGCGACCCAGGTCCGGACGGTGTCCGCGTACCAGTAGGGCTTTCCGCTCTCCACGTGGTCGGGCGGGGGCAGGAGTCCGTGCTTGCGATACGACCGCACGGTGTCCGGCTGCACCTTGATGTGCGCCGCGATCTCCTTGTACGACCAGAGCCTATGGTCGGTCATGAGTGGCACCTCCCTGCGCGCACCGCGGCGGCGGCCGGGGGGTGGCCGTCGGGGGAGCCGGGCACTGCGCTGGCGATCACAAAGCCTGCGCCCGTTGAACGACACAGAGTCAGCACAGGGCCACGCCTGTTGACCGGATGTGACTCAAGACCCGCGTACACGCGACATGTGTGACAGGGGGGTGGTTTTTGTGACACGCGTGACGCATTCCTGCGTGTGTGTCGTGGTGGGCGCCGTATGCGTGCGGTGGGTCGGATCTGTGCCAGGCCCGACCCACCAGTTCCCCGCATCCCCCGCCGAATCAGCCACCGGAGGCTCACCCTGCAATCAACGCGGCCCACCGGTCTTGGAAAAAATCGCACCCCGGCCACTTTGATCGCTCCGGTCGGGGGAGCGCACCAGGCTCACGCCTTTCCCTGGGTATCCACCGTGATTCGTCATCTCCTGGCGTCATGCCGTCTGTCCGGCGCGGGTGTCGCACGTGGGTGCGAGGGTCGACTGCGTGACCTTGGTGCATCGCGGCGCAGGAGAGCCGGAAGGCCCGCCGAGCCCCGGGCTCTCGGCGGGCCCCGCACGGCCGCCCACGGGGCTCAGGCCCCGCGTGACATCAAGGAGCGGTTATGCCCCGCAGGACCTCAGGAACGCCCGGGTGCGCTGGGCGATCGGCAGCGGCTTGTCCGGCGGACAGGGGTACATGTCCTGCTCGACGATCGCGAAGAGGTCGACGTCGAGCTTCTGGGCGGCGGCGAGCACGGGCTCCAGCGCCGGTACGCCGGACGGCGGTTCGCACATCACACCCTTGGCCACGGCGGGCCCGAACGGCACCTCGTGCGCCCGTACCTCGGCCAGGACCAGCGGGTCCACCTGCTTGAGGTGGAGGTAGCCGATGCGCTCCCCGTAGGTCTCGATGAGCTTGACGTTGTCGCCGCCGCAGTACGCGTAGTGCCCGGTGTCCAGGCACAGCGACACCAGCGAGGAGTCGGTCGCGTCGAGGAAACGCGTGACGTTCTCCTCGCTGTCGATGTGCGTGTCGGCGTGCGGGTGGACGACGATCTTCAGTCCGTAGCGCTCCCGCACCTCATGGGCGAGCCGCTCGGTCTGAGCGGTCAGATTGCGCCACTGCGTCGGCGTCAGCGTGCTGTCCTCCAGCACCTCGCCCGTCTTGTCGTCCCGCCAGAACGCCGGAATGACGACGAGATGCTCGGCGCCCATCGCCTGGGTGAGCGCGGCGATGTCCGAGACGTGCGCCCAGGTGGCGTCCCACACCCCGGGACCGCGGTGCAGCCCGGTGAAGACGGTGCCGGCCGACACGGTGAGCCCGCGCCGCGCGGTCTCCTCCTTGAGTACCGCCGGATCCGTGGGCAGATAACCGTAGGGGCCCAGCTCGATCCACTCGTACCCGGACTGGGAGACCTCGTCGAGGAAGCGCTGCCAGGGGACCTGCTGAGGGTCGTCGGGGAACCAGACGCCCCACGAGTCCGGAGCCGAACCGATCCGGATGCGGGACAGTGAGGACTGAGGTGATGCCTGCGGTGACAACGACGTCATGGGCGTCAGCTTCCGGCGACGCGAGAGAGGTGTCAAGGCCTGGTCCGAATGTCCGGACAAACTGTTGACAGGGCTCCCCGCGCGGGACTAGACCTGGGGGCAGCCGAAGTGAAGGGAACTCGATGGCGTACGACCTGATCACCATGGGGCGGATCGGTGTGGACCTCTACCCGTTGCAGACGGGGGTCCCGCTGGCGCAGGTGACATCCTTCGGGAAGTTCCTGGGCGGCTCGGCGACGAACGTCGCGGTGGCCGCGTCCCGGCTCGGACGGCGTACGGCGGTGATCACGCGCACCGGTGACGACCCCTTCGGCGCGTACCTCCACGAGGCGCTGCGCGACTTCGGCGTGGACGACCGCTGGGTCACCCCGGTCGCCGGGCTGCCGACCCCGGTGACGTTCTGCGAGGTCTTCCCGCCCGACGACTTCCCGCTGTACTTCTACCGGCAGCCCAAGGCCCCGGACCTGGAGATCGACGCGCACGAACTCGACCTGGACGCCGTCCGCGAGACGCGCGTCTTCTGGGTGACGGGAACCGGCCTGAGCGAGGAGCCGAGCCGTACGGCGACGCTCGCGGCGCTCGCCCACCGCGCCAAGTCCGCCACGACGGTCTTCGACCTCGACTGGCGGCCCATGTTCTGGAGCGGTGACATGAGCGGCTGCCGCCGCGGACCGTCGTCCGCCAGGCCGTTCTATGCCGAGGCCCTGCGCCACAGCACCGTCGCCGTCGGCAACCTCGACGAGGTCGAGATCGCCACCGGCGTCCGCGAGCCGCACGCGGCGGCCGAGGCACTCCTCGAGGCGGGCGTGGAACTCGCCGTCGTCAAACAGGGCCCCAAGGGTGTTCTCGCCGTCCACCGCGACGGCACGTCGGCCGAGGTCCCGCCCCTCCCGGTGACGGTCCTCAACGGTCTCGGCGCCGGGGACGCCTTCGGCGGCTCCCTCTGTCACGGCCTGCTCGCCGGCTGGGACCTGGAACGGATCATGCGGTACGCGAACGCGGCGGGTGCCATCGTCGCCTCCCGGCTGGAATGCTCCTCCGCGATGCCCACACCCGAAGAGGTCGAGAAAGCGCTCGCGGCAGGAGCGGTCCGATGAGGGCCGGACGCGTGGGACACGAGGGCGGAGACGCGACCATGCCTCCCACTCGCACTCCCACCCCCGCCCCTTCCACCCCCACCCCGGCTCGGTCGGTCGACATAGCCGAACTCGTCCGCCTGCGCACCCACCACCCCGAGGCCGTCGCCGAGGCCGCCGCGCGTCGCCCCCGTCGCCCCCTCGTCAACGACGACGGGCGGCTGATGATCGTCGCCGCGGACCACCCGGCCCGCGGGGCGCTCGCCGTCGGCGACCGCAAGTTGGCCATGGCCAACCGCGCCGACCTACTGGAACGGCTCTGCCTCGCGCTCTCCCGCCCCGGCGTCGACGGCGTGCTCGCGACCGCCGACATCCTCGACGACCTGCTGCTGCTCGGCGCCCTCGACGACAAGGTGGTCCTCGGTTCGATGAACCGCGGCGGCCTGGCGGGTGCCTCCTTCGAGCTGGACGACCGGTTCACCGGCCACCGCCCGCAGGACATCGAGCGGCTCGGCTTCGACGCGGGCAAGCTGCTGCTGCGTATCGACTACGACGACCCGGGCTCGCTCACCACCCTGGAATCCGCCGCCCGCGCCATCGACGAGATGGCCGAGCGCCGGCTTCCGGTCTTCGTCGAGCCGTTCCTCAGCCGCCGTACAGCCGAAGGCAAGCTGGTCAACGACCTGAGCGCCGAAGCCGTCATCAAGTCCATCGCCATCGCCAGCGGCCTGGGCGGCAGTTCGGCGTACACCTGGCTGAAGGTGCCCGTCACCGAGAACCCGGACGACATGGCCCGGGTCATGGAAACCTCCACCCTGCCCGCCGTGCTGCTCGGCGGCGATGTCGGCGAGGATCAGGAGGGCGCGTACGAGAAGTGGCACGGCGCGCTCCAACTGCCCACCGTGCAGGGCCTGGTCGTCGGCCGCTCGCTGCTCTACCCGGCCGACGGGGACGTGACCGCCGCGGTGGACACCGCCGTAGGACTGCTGTGAGGACCCGATGACGGACTCGACGACGCGCAACGACCTGTACGTCCCCAAGGGCGCCACCGCCGGAGGGCTGTACGCCGTCGACATCGACCCCAAGCGCGCCGGCTGGACCCACAGCAGTCTGCGCGTGGTCGAACTCGGACCGGGTGGCACCCACACCTTCACCACCGGTGACAGCGAATGGATCGTGCTTCCACTCGGCGGTGCCTGTACCGTACACATAGAGGACGAAGAGTTCCAAATCCTGGGCAGGGAAAGCGTGTTCGCGGGAGTCACCGACTTCGCGTACGTGCCCCGTGACGCCCGGGCACAGATCGCCTCCGGCGCGGGAGGCCGCTTCGCCCTGGCAGGAGCGAAGTGCGAGCGCCGACTCCCCGCCCGCTACGGCCCCGCGCCGGAGGTTCCCGTCGAAGACCGAGGCAGTGGCAACTGCGCCCGTCAGGTGCGCAATTTCGCCTCCGCCGACGCCTTCGAGTGCGACAAGCTGATCGCCGTCGAGGTCGTCACCCCCGGCGGCAACTGGTCCTCGTATCCGCCGCACAAGCACGACGAGCACCGGCCGGGTGAGGAGAGCGAACTCGAAGAGATCTACTACTTCGAGATCGACGGCCCGAACGGTTTCGGCTATCAGCGCGTATTCCCTTCGCGCGAGGGCGGATCCGACGTCCTCGCCGAGGTCCGCACCGGCGATGCCGTCCTCGTCCCCGACGGATGGCACGGCCCGTCCATCGCCCAGCCCGGCCACACCATGTACTACCTGAACGTGATGGCCGGACCGGGCGAGGACAGGGAGTGGCGGATCTGCTTCCACCCGGACCACGTAAACAGCACAGACAACACAGCGAGCACAGAGGGATACCGATGACCTCAACGACGAGGCTGACGGTCGCACAGGCGCTGGTGCGCTTCCTGGCCGCCCAGTACACGGAGCGGGACGGCGAGCGACGGCGGCTGATCGGCGCCACCTGGGGCATTTTCGGTCACGGCAACGTCGCCGGACTCGGTCAGGCACTGATCGAGTACGCCGACGAGATGCCGTACCACCAGGGCCGTAACGAGCAGTCGATGGTGCACGCGGCGGTCGGCTACGCACGCCAGTCCAACCGGCTGTCGGCGCACGCCGTGACCACGTCCATCGGACCCGGCGCCACCAACCTCGTCACCGGCGCCGCGCTCGCGACGATCAACCACCTCCCGGTGCTCCTGCTGCCCGGCGACATCTTCGCGACCCGCCCCGCCGACCCGGTCCTCCAGCAGCTCGAAGTGCCGTACGCGGGCGATGTGTCGGTCAACGACTGTCTGCGTCCGGTGTCGAAGTACTTCGACCGGGTCACCCGTCCCGAGGCGCTCATCCCGGCCGCCCTGCAGGCGATGCGCGTGCTCACCGACCCCGTCGAGACCGGCGCCGTCACGCTCGCGCTGCCGCAGGACGTGCAGGCGGAGGCGTACGACTGGCCGGAGGAGTTCTTCCAGGAGCGGACCTGGACCGTGCGCCGGCCGGCGGCCGACGCCTCCGAGCTCGCCACCGCCGTCACGGCGATCCGTGAGGCCCGGCGCCCGTTGATCGTCGCGGGCGGCGGCGTCCACCACAGCCGCGCCGAGGACGTGCTCGCCGAACTCGCCGCCGCCACCCGCATCCCCGTCGCCTCCACACAGGCGGGCAAGGGATCACTGAAGTGGGACCATCCGCAGGACGTCGGCGGTGTCGGCCACACCGGCACGGCCACCGCGGACGAGCTCGCCCGCACCGCGGACCTGGTGATCGGCGTCGGCACCCGCTACACCGACTTCACCACCGCCTCCGGCACCCTCTTCACCGCTTCGAACGTCCGCTTCCTGAACCTCAGCATCGCGCCGTACGACGGTCACAAGCTGTCGGGGATCCCGCTGATCGCGGATGCGCGGGCCGGCCTCGAAGCACTCACCGAGGCGCTGCTGCTGCACGAGCACCGCGCCGAGCCCGCGTACGTCACCGAGTACACGGACGACAAGGAGCGCTGGGAGTACCGGGTCGACGCGGCCTACGAGGCCGAGGACCTGGACATCCGGCCCACCCAGCCGCAGGTCCTCGGCGTCCTCGACGAGCTCGTCACCGAGGACGACATCCTGATCAACGCGGCCGGCTCGCTCCCCGGTGACCTGCACAAACTGTGGAGGGCCCGGTCGCGCG
The DNA here is from genome assembly GCF_045040035.1 of Streptomyces sp. NBC_01384. Classification (NCBI taxonomy): domain Bacteria; kingdom Bacillati; phylum Actinomycetota; class Actinomycetes; order Kitasatosporales; family Streptomycetaceae; genus Streptomyces; species Streptomyces sp. NBC_01384. Next base: position 3,339,643 of record NZ_CP109559.1, on the reverse strand, counting down.
ACCAGTACCACGTCGAGTACGGCTACTCGTGCATGGGCTACGAGATCCCGGCCGCGATCGGCGTACGGATGGCGGCCCCCGACCGGCCCGTGTGGGCGCTGGTCGGCGACGGCACGTATCTGATGATGCCGACCGAGATCGTCACCGCCGTGCAGGAGGGCATAGCGATCAAGGTCCTCATCCTGCAGAACCACGGGTACGCCTCCATCGGCGGCCTCTCCGAGTCCGTGGGCGGCGAGCGGTACGGCACCGCGTACCGCTACCGCTCCGAGGACGGTACGTACACGGGGGCGCCGCTGCCCGTCGATCTCGCCGCCAACGCGGCCAGCCTCGGCATGCGGGTGCTGCGCGCGAAGACCGTCCGTGACCTGCGCGAGGCCCTTGCCGAGGCGCGCGCCTCGGACACTCCCACATGTGTCTACGTGGAGACCGAAACGGCAGACAGAGTGTCGGGCGCGCCCCCGGCCCAAGCCTGGTGGGATGTACCTGTGGCCGAGACCGCGACCCGATCGTCGGCGGTCAAGGCACGCGAGGAGTACGACCGGCACGTCGCCGCCCGACGCCGCCATCTGTGAAGGAGTTTTTGGCCATGACGAAGACCGTCAACCACTGGATCGGTGGCAAGACTGTCGAGGGTGCGTCGGGTACGTACGGGCCGGTCACCGACCCGGCGACCGGCGCCGTGACCACGCGGGTCGCCTTCGCGACCGTCGACGAGGTGGACGCCGCGGTCGCCGCGGCCAAGGACGCGTACGCGACCTGGGGCCAGTCCTCGCTGGCCAAGAGGTCCACGATCCTCTTCAAGTTCCGGGCGCTGCTCGACGCGCACCGCGACGAGATCGCCGAGCTGATCACCGCCGAGCACGGCAAGGTGCACTCGGACGCGCTCGGCGAGGTCGCGCGCGGTCTGGAGATCGTCGACCTGGCGTGCGGGATCACCGTGCAGCTGAAGGGCGAGCTGTCGACCGAGGTGGCCTCCAAGGTCGACGTGGCGTCGATCCGGCAGCCGCTGGGCGTCGTCGCGGGCATCACGCCGTTCAACTTCCCGGCCATGGTGCCGATGTGGATGTTCCCGCTCGCCGTCGCGTGCGGCAACACCTTCGTGCTGAAGCCGAGCGAGAAGGACCCGTCGGCGGCGATGAAGCTCGCCGAGCTGCTCGCGGAGGCCGGACTGCCCGACGGCGTCTTCAACGTCGTCCACGGTGACAAGGTGGCCGTCGACCGCCTCCTGGAGCACCCGGACGTCAAGGCGGTGTCCTTCGTCGGCTCGACCCCGATCGCCCGCTACATCCACACCACGGCCTCCGCGAACGGCAAGCGCGTCCAGGCCCTGGGCGGCGCCAAGAACCACATGCTGGTCCTCCCGGACGCCGACCTGGACGCGGCCGCGGACGCCGCCGTGTCGGCCGCCTACGGCTCGGCCGGCGAGCGCTGCATGGCCATCTCCGCCGTCGTCGCGGTCGGCTCGGTCGGCGACGTGCTGGTGGAGAAGATCCGCGAGCGCGCCGAGAAGATCAAGATCGGCCCCGGCAACGACCCGACCTCCGAGATGGGTCCGCTGATCACCAAGGTGCACCGCGACAAGGTGGCGTCCTACGTCACGGGCGCGGCGGCGCAGGGCTCCGAGGTCGTCCTCGACGGCACCGGCTACACGGTCGAGGGGTACGAGGACGGCCACTGGATCGGCCTCTCGCTGCTCGACAGGGTGCCGGTGACCTCGGACGCGTACAAGGACGAGATCTTCGGCCCGGTGCTGTGCGTGCTGCGCGTGGACACCTACGAGGAGGGCGTCGCCCTCATCAACGCCTCGCCCTTCGGCAACGGCACCGCGATCTTCACCCGGGACGGCGGCGCCGCCCGCCGCTTCCAGCTGGAGATCGAGGCGGGCATGGTCGGCGTGAACGTGCCGATCCCGGTGCCCGTCGGCTACCACTCCTTCGGCGGCTGGAAGGACTCCCTCTTCGGGGACCACCACATCTACGGCAACGACGGCACGCACTTCTACACCCGCGGCAAGGTCGTCACCACCCGCTGGCCCGACCCGGCCGACGCCCCCACCGGCGTCGACCTGGGCTTCCCGCGCAACCACTGAGACCCGCCCGTAGGGCTCGTGAGGCCGTCCGCTATGCGGACGGCCTCGTTTTTTTCTTCGCGCGTGCTGCGGTTCCCGTAGGACGGCAAGAAACCCCTCCGCTTGACCTGTTGTGCCTGGATGGGTGTTCGGATGGCTTTTCGCGTGCGGATTCCGTAGGTAAACAGCCATTGACGTGACGGTTTTCGTCGGATTCCATTCAGCCCAACCGGGAGCGGACGAAGAGACAGACAGGTACGACGCGAGCCGCCGGAGGCGATATCGCTCCCGACCGAATCACCTGACGCACGAGTCGTCTTCTGACGCATGAGTCGATCGGAACCGCTTCATGACCGACACGCTCCGCCCTGTCGAGACCGCCACCCCGGACGCCGCCCCCACGGCCTCCGGGAGCCCCCAAAAGCTCAAGCGCTCCATCGGCATCGTCGGCGGCACGCTGCTGACGCTCTCGTGTGTGACGCCCGCCTCCACGCTCTTCGTGGTCGTGCCCGACCTGTTCTCGTCCCTCGGTACGGCGACCGCGCTGACCATCGCGATCGGCTCGCTGCTCTGTATCGCCGTGGCGTTCTGCTACTCGGAGCTGGGCACCCTCATCCCCAGCGCGGGTGGCGAGTACGCCATGGTGTCGACGATGGCCGGACGGCTCGCGGGCTGGCTGGTCTTCGTGCTCTCCCTCCTCGTCGTCATGATCGTGCCGCCGGTGATCGCGATGGGCACGGCGGACTACCTGGCGCCGATCGTGCACCTGAACCCGTCGCTGGCGGGCGCCGGTGTCATGACCCTGGCCACCCTCGCGGGCCTGCTCGACCTGCGGGCCAACGCCTGGATCACCGGCGTCTTCCTGGTCCTGGAGGTCATCGCGGCGGGCGTCGTGGCGGTCCTGGGCTTCACGCACAGCCGGCGCGGCCTGGGCAGCCTCACCTCGATGCAGGTGGCGGGCTCCGGGGGCCACACGGACACCGTGACGGCCATGCTGGTGGTCTCGGGGCTCGCGATCGCCCTCTTCGTCACCCAGGGCTTCTCGACCGCGGTCTACCTCTCCGAGGAACTGGAGGACCCGCGCCGCAACGTCGCCCGTACGGTCCTGGCCACCCTCGCCATCTCGACCGTGGTCATCCTGGTCCCGGTCGTCGCGATCACCATGGGCGCCTCGGACCTGTCCACCCTCACCGGCGGTGACATCAGCAGCATGGTCACCGCCTGGTCCAACTCCGCCGTCGGCACCTTCGTCAGCCTCTGCGTGGCCCTCGCGATCATCAACGCGGGCATCGTCATGGTCATCCAGAACTCCCGGGTGCTGTTCGCCTCCGCCCGCGACAAGGCCTGGCCCGAGCCCGTCAACAAGGGCCTGTCCCGCCTCGGCCGGTTCGGCTCTCCGTGGGTCGCCACGCTCGTGGTGGGCGTCCCGGGTGCCCTCCTCTGCTTCGTCAACCTGGACACCCTGTACGGCGTCACGGGCGTCTCGGTGACGGCCATGTACCTGCTCGTCGCGGTGGCCGCGCTGCTCGCCCGGCGCGGACAGCACCGCCACACGCCCGCCTGGCGCATGCCGCTGTGGCCCGCGATGCCGGTGCTCCTGATCGCCGTCCTCGCCTACATCCTGAGCCAGCAGGAGACGACCTACCTGATCTGGACCGGCGGCATCACGGCCGTCGCCACTCTCTACTGGGCCTTCTACCTGCGCCCGCGCCGCGAGACCCGCTGGCTGGTGTCGATCCCGGAGGACGCGCAGGCGTAGTCGTACGCCTTGGCCGCCGTACCTTCATGTGAAAAGAACGGTTCGGCGGCGGTGGTGGCGCGGCGCGGCTCCATGGGGGGCGTACCACGGGCGCGGTACGCGGGACGGGGCTCGTACGCCCGTAGGAGGGGTGCGGGTTCAGACTGGTGGCTGCATCCGTTGTCGGTGGCGGCCCGTACCGTTGACGCATGGATCTTCGACTGCCCCGACTGCGCGGGCCCGCACAGCGAGGGGCCCGACGGTGGATCGCCGCCGCCGCGGCCGCCGTCGTCGTGCTCGCCGGAGCGGGTACGTGGACGGCTGTCGCCTCGGACGACGGCCCGGCCGTGCACCGCACCGACCGCGTGATGACCACGGGCGCCGGGGTGAACCTCGACACGTCGTACTTCACCGCGGGCTCCGGCCGCCGCCCCGCCGTGCTCCTCGCGCACGGCTTCGGCGGCAGCAAGGACGACATGCGGCGGGAGGCCGAGCAGCTCGCCCGCGACGGGTACGCGGTGCTGACCTGGTCGGCGCGCGGTTTCGGCAAGTCCACCGGCAAGATCGGGCTGAACGACCCCAAGGGCGAGGTCGCCGACGTCTCCAAGCTCATCGACTGGCTGGCGGGGCGCCCGGAGGTCCGGCTCGACAAGAGCGGCGACCCGCGCGTCGGCGTCGCCGGAGGTTCGTACGGCGGGGCGATCTCCCTGCTGGCCGCCGGGTACGACAAGAGGGTCGACGCGATCGCCCCCTCGATCACGTACTGGAACCTGGCGGACGCACTCTTCCCGAACGACGTGTTCAAGAAGCTCTGGGCCGGCATCTTCATCAACTCCGGCGGCGGCTGCGGCCACTTCGAGACGCAGCTGTGCGCGATGTACAACCGGGTGGCGGAGGCCGGAAAGCCGGACGCCGAGGCGCGCGCCCTGCTGGAGGCCCGCTCCCCGTCCGCCGTCGGCGACCGCATCAAGGTGCCCACGCTCATCCTGCAGGGCCAGACCGACTCCCTCTTCCCGCTCGGCCAGGCCGACGCGATGGCCAAGGCGATCCGGGCCAATGGCGCGCCCGTGGACGTCGACTGGATCGCGGGCGGGCACGACGGCGGCGACATGGAGACGAGCCGGGTCGAGGCGCGTGTCGGTTCCTGGTTCGACCGCTATCTGAAGGACGACAAGAACGTCGACACGGGCCCCGCCTTCCGCGTCACCCGCACCGGCGGCATCGACTCCACCGACGGCGCCGCGCAGCTGCGGGGCGCGAGCGGGGACGCGTACCCCGGCCTGGAGAGCGACGAGCACGCGATCGCGCTGCGGGGCAGGAGCGAGCAGACCTTCCAGAACCCGGCGGGCGCGAGTCCGCCCGCGATCTCCGCCCTTCCCGGACTCGGCGGCACCGGAGGCCTGTCCCAGCTGTCCGCCCTCGGGGTCGGGGTGTCGCTCGACTTCCCGGGGCAGTACGCGCAGTTCGAGTCCTCGGCGTTCCGCGACGACCTGCGAGTCACCGGGGCGCCGACCGTGACCGTCCACGTCAAGTCGAGCACCGACGACGCGGTCCTCTTCGGGAAGGTGTACGACGTCGGGCCGGGCGGCACCCAGCAGATACTGCCCTCGCAGCTGGTGGCGCCGGTGCGGGTGACCGGCGCGAAGGCGGGCAAGGACGTCACCATCGTGCTGCCCGCGATCGACCACGCCGTCCGCAAGGGCCACCGGCTGCGGCTGGTCCTCGCCTCGACGGACCTCGGCTACGCCTCACCCGCGGCCCCGGCGACGTACACGGTCTCCCTGAGGGGCGACCTGCATGTCCCCACCGCGCCCGGTGTGAAGACCGCCGCCGCCGCGCTGCCCTCGTGGGTGTGGTGGCTGCCCCTGGCCGGAGCGCTGGCCGCCGCCGCACTCCTGCTGACCGGCCGCCGTCGTACGGCTCCGGTCGCGCCCGACCCCGAGCTCGCCGAAGTCCCGCTCCAGATCACCGACCTGAGCAAGCGGTACGCGAAGTCGGCGGACCGGTACGCGGTGCGGGACCTGTCGTTCCGCGTGGAAAAGGGCCAGGTCCTGGGCCTGCTCGGACCGAACGGCGCGGGCAAGACGACCACGCTGCGCATGCTCATGGGCCTCATCAAGCCCGACGGCGGCGAGATCCGCGTCTTCGGGCACGCGATCCGGCCGGGCGCGCCGGTGCTCTCCCGGGTCGGGGCGTTCGTCGAGGGTGCGGGCTTCCTGCCGCACCTCTCGGGCCGCGAGAACCTGGAGCTGTACTGGCAGGCGACGGGCCGTCCGCCCGAGGACGCCCACATGGAGGAGGCGCTGGAGATCGCGGGCCTGGGCGACGCGCTGGCCCGCGCGGTCCGCACGTACTCCCAGGGCATGCGCCAGCGCCTCGCCATCGCCCAGGCGATGCTGGGCCTCCCGGACCTCCTCATCCTCGACGAGCCGACCAACGGCCTCGACCCGCCCCAGATCCGCGAGATGCGCGGGGTCATGATCCGGTACGCCGCCGCGGGCCGCACCGTCATCGTCTCCAGCCACCTCCTGGCCGAGGTCGAGCAGTCCTGCACCCACCTGGTGGTCATGGACCGCGGCCGGCTGATCCAGGCGGGCCCGGTGAGCGAGATCGTCGGCTCCGGCGACACCCTCCTCGTCGGTACCGGCGCGCCCGTGGACGGGCCGGTCGTCGAGAAGGTCGGCGCGCTGCCGGGCGTGGCCTCGGCCGTCGCGGCCGACGGCGGGCTGCTGATCCGCCTCGACGACGACGGCAGTGCCGAGCGCCTGGTCGTGGAGCTCGTACGGCTCGAAGTTCCCGTGCAGTCGGTGGGCCCCCACCGCCGTCTGGAAGACGCGTTCCTCACCCTGATCGGAGGTGCCGCATGAGTACGCTCGTCGAGCGGGCCGAGACGGCGGACGGGTACCGGGCGCGGCGGACGCTGCCGCTGCGCGTGGAGCTGCTGCGGCAGCTGAAGCGCCGCCGCACGCTCGTCATGGGTGCGATCCTCGCGGCGCTGCCCTTCGTGCTCGTCGTCGCGTTCGCGATCGGCGGTGACCCGGGCTCACGCAACGGCCAGGTCACGCTGATGGACACGGCGACCGCGTCCGGCGCCAATTTCGCCGCGGTGAACCTCTTCGTCTCCGCGGGCTTCCTGCTCGTCATCCCCGTCGCGCTGTTCTGCGGGGACACGATCGCCTCCGAGGCGAGCTGGTCGTCGCTGCGCTATCTGCTCGCGGCCCCGGTGCCGAGGGCCCGGCTGCTGTGGTCCAAGCTCACCGTCGCGCTGGGGCTCAGTCTCGCCGCGATGGTGCTGCTGCCGATCGTCGCGATCGCGGTGGGCACGGCGGCCTACGGCTGGGGCCCGCTGGAGATCCCCACCGGCGGCGCGCTCTCCGCGGGCACCGCGACCCAGCGGCTCCTCGTGGTCATCGCGTACGTCTTCGTCTCCCAACTGGTCACGGCCGGGCTCGCGTTCTGGCTGTCGACCAAGACGGACGCTCCCCTGGGCGCGGTCGGCGGCGCGGTCGGCCTGACGATCGTGGGGAATGTCCTGGACGCGGTCACCGCCCTCGGTCACTGGCGCGACTTCCTGCCCGCGCACTGGCAGTTCGCCTGGGCCGACGCCATCCAGCCGAATCCGGAGTGGGGCGGCATGATCCAGGGCACGGCGATTTCCATAACGTACGCGCTCGTGCTGTTCGCCCTGGCCTTCCGGGGTTTCCGGCGCAAGGACATCGTGTCGTAGATCTCCGGAGCGTCACCTACCGGTCTCGACGACCGCCCTTCGTGGCCGCTTCGAGATCCATCCGCAACGCTCCGTAGCGCACATCCGAGCCCCCTCGGGCGTCACAGTCACAGACGTCGGCCCATGGACGTCGGCAGACAGACGACTCACCGAGGGGGCACGGATGACACGGACGGGGAACGACGGTCACATACGGCGACAGCAGCCACAGCACCCACAGCAGCCACAGCAGCCACAGCGGCGACAGCGGCGACAGTCAGAGATCAGGCGACCGCGGCGACCGGGCGGCACCCTGCTCGGCCTGACCCTCGCGGGCGGCCTGCTGCTCACGGGCTGCGGCGCGGGCGACTCCTCGTCGGACGGTTCGAACAAGTCCGGCGGGCCCGCGTTCCCCCTGCCCGCCCCGAACCGGACCTCCAGCGCCGGCCAGGGCGAGCAGAAGGACACGCCGACAGGCGACGCGAACCGTGAGATCGCGCCGTCCCCGGACTATCTGTCCACCTTCGCCCTCGACGTCGACACCGCCTCCTACGGCTATGCCCGCCGCGCCCTCGCCGACGGCCGGCTGCCCGACGCGTCGACCGTCCGTCCCGAGGAGTTCGTCAACAGCTTCCAGCAGGACTACCAGCGGCCCGACGGCAACGGTTTCTCCGTCACCGTCGACGGCGCCCGTACGGAGGAGAAGGGCTGGTCGCTGGTCCGCGTCGGCCTCGCCACCCGCGAGGCCGACCAGGATGGCGAACGCCCACCCGCCGCCCTCACCTTCGTCATCGACATCTCCGGCTCGATGGGCGAACCAGGCCGCCTCGACCTCGCCCAGCAATCCCTCGACGAGATGACGGACCAACTGCGCGACGACGACTCGGTCGCCCTGGTCACCTTCAGCGACGAGGCCGAGACGGTGCTGCCGATGACCCGCCTCGGCCACCATCGCGGCCGCGTCCACAACGTGATCGACGGGCTGAGGCCGACGGAGTCCACCAACCTCGGCGCGGGCGTGCGCGCCGGGTACGCCACGGCCGTCAAGGGCCTGCGCGAGGGTGCCACCAACCGGGTCGTGCTGATCTCCGACGCCCTTGCCAACACCGGCGAGACCGACGCGGACGCCATCCTCGAACGCATCTCCACCGCCCGCCGCGAGCACGGCATCACCCTGTTCGGCGTCGGCGTGGGCAGCGAATACGGCGACGCCCTCATGGAGCGCCTCGCCGACAAGGGCGACGGCCACACGACGTACGTCTCGAACGCCGACGACGCCCGGAAGGTGTTCTGCCAGCAGCTCCCGCAGAACATCGACCTCACGGCCCGCGATGCCAAGGCGCAGGTCGCCTTCGACCCGGGGACCGTCCAGCAGTTCCGGCTCATCGGGTACGACGACCGTCAGGTGGCCGACAAGGACTTCCGCAACGACCGCGTGGACGGCGGCGAGGTCGGCCCCGGCCACACGGTGACGGCCCTCTACGCGGTCCGTACCAGGCCCGGCGCCTCCGGCCACCTCGCCACCGCCGACGTCCGCTGGCTCGACCCCGACACCCGCGCCCCGCACGAGGAGACCGGCCAACTGGAGACCGGCGCCCTCGACGAGGACCTGTGGACCTCCTCCACCCGTCTCCAGGTCGACGCCGTGGCCGCGTACTTCGCCGACGACCTGCGCACGCGCGACGACTCCGGGAACCCGCTGCCGGGCGCCCTCCCGCTGGCGGAACTCGCCGACCGCGCCCACCGGGTGGCGTCCGCCGCGGAGGACAAGGCGGTACGCGACCTGGCGGACGCGGTGGAGCGGGCGAGCGAACTGGCGGGCTGACAGCACCCTGGCCCCCGAGGCCGTCGCCCACTGGCTCACCGTCCGCGAACGGCCCGCCGACACCCCGCTGTCCGAGCTCGTCGCGCATCCCCGGCCGCGCGCCGTACGGGAACCGAGCGGTGAAGGGCGGGCCGCCAAGTACGTCAAGAGGGCCGCGGAGTAGGCCGAGAGGGCCGCGGAGTACGCGAAGAGCGGGCCGCCGAGGTGCTCGGCGGCCCGCTCTCGCGGTGCTGGGATCAGCTGTTGTTCGTGCCGTTGCCCGACAGGACCGGGATGTGGTCCAGGATGTGCGACAGCGGCTCGTCGCCCTTGGCCTGGGTGGAGTTCTCGACACACTGCTGGTTCTGCGGGGACGACAGGACCGGGACGTCCTGGACGGCGATCGGGACGACGCCGACGAGCGAGCCCACATTGGCCTTGGCGGGCAGGCCGACGCAGGGCTTGTTCAGCGAACCCTGGATGAGCGCCATCTGCGGGCTCATGTTGCCGTAGGTCGCCGAGTTGCCGAACGACTGCTCGGCACCGTAGCCGCTGACGGACGTGGTGCCACCGTCGTCGCCGATCGCCAGAGCCTGGGGGGCGGCCGCGGCCGAGATACCGGCGACAGAAGCGGCGATAGCCGCGGTTGCCCACAGCTTCTTCATGTTCATTCCCTTCGGAAAGCGGACTCCTGATTGAGGAGCTGCATGATCATCAACTGTGCAGACCGCGTAAGGGTTGCGGGTTATGCCCCATTTGGCCCAGCGTGTGGGGCGCCCGTCACGCATACGCCAGTGAGCCCCCCGAACGGACATGCAGGGGTCGATGCGTGGCGGATCGCTCGGACGGGGCCGCTCGTGGGCCGGGATCGGCGGACGGTCCTCGTGCGGCTCCCTGAACGACTGCTCCGTCTTCTTCGGGGCCCAGCGCGGGGTCGAACAGGCGTTTTCCACGGGCGGGTCGAACCCGGCCGGCGGAACGGTGGCGGACTCGGCGACCGGCAGCGGGACGCTTTTCTCGGGCGCGATGGTGGCGCGCTCGTCGGTTCCCAGCAGCGGAATTTGTGTCCCGTTTTTGCTCTGCTGGAGTGCATGGGGTGAGAAGAAGGGTGCCTTCTCTTCGTGACTCGGCACGTGTCTCGGCACGTGAAGGGCACGTGACTTGGTACGTGAAGGCTCGGCACCGATGCCGCTGGTGGACGTGGTACCACTGGGCATTCTGGTTCAACTGCCGCGGACGCCCTTGGTTGCTCCGATTCGCCCCGATGGCCCACAGCGAAGGGCGATTCGGCAGCCCGCGCACGCCACGGATCCCGCCGAATTCCCCGACGGTGAACGGACCGATCGGGTGAACTGCCGAAACCAATCCAGGACCGCCGGGTTGATGCGGGAGCAGGAACGTATGTCTCTGCCAGGAAAGGAACGGCACATGTTCAAGAAGGCAGTGGCCGCGGCGGTGGTCGCCGCTTCCGTCGTCGGTGTCTCGGCGGCGGCCGCGCCCCAGGCGCTTGCCATCGGTGACGACGGTGGCACCACGTCCGTGAGCGGGGACAACGCCAAGCAGTCGTTCGGCGACTCCGTGACCACGGGCGACATGAGCCCCCAGCTCAGCCTCGCGCAGGGCGCGCTGAACAAGCTCTGCGTCGGCATGCCGGCCAAGGCGAACGCCGGCTCGGCCCTCGGTGTTCTCGTGCCCGTCGCCGCCCAGGACGTCCCGGTCCTGTCGGCCCCGCAGAACCAGCAGTGCGCCGAGAACTCCACCCAGGCCAAGGGCGACGAGCCGCTGTCGCACATCCTGGACCAGATCCCGGTCCTCTCGGGCAACGGTGTCGGCAACCACTGATCGTCGCCTCCGAATCATCGACTGAAGAGGCCCGGGCCGCCCACGCGTTGTGCGCGGGTCGGCCCGCGCTCTTCTCTTATTCAAGGGAATCGTTTCTTCTTGTGTGGGTGTTCGTATGCACCTTCGGTGGCGATTCGAATGCGGGGCGATTCGAGTGAATTCCCAAGCGGCGCACGTTCTTTAGTTTCTTCGGACGGTCCTCCCTCGTTTACTGCCTGCAGGTCATGGTGCGAGCCGTTCAAGCCGTGCTCGCTCGGTTTCGGCCGTCACAGGGCTATGACCGCAGAGAAGAGAAGGGAAAGTACGTGAAGCACAAGAAGAGCGCTGCTGTTGTCGCCGGCGCGATCATGGCTCTGGGCATGGGCGCCCCGGCCTTCGCGGACGCCGGTGCAGAGGGTTCCGCCGTCGGCTCTCCGGGTGTCCTCTCGGGCAATGTGATCCAGGTTCCCATTCACGTTCCCGTCAACGTGTGCGGCAACACGGTGAACGTCATCGCCCTGCTGAACCCGGCGTTCGGCAACAGCTGCGTCAACAGCTGACGCGACAGCACCAGCCTTCCCGGCTGTGTCACGGTCGGCCTTGGACCGTCCTTTCGGATCCAAGGCCGGCTTTCCTCACCTCTTTCAAGCAGGAAGACAACGAGATTGCGACAGAACCTGAGTAGGGGAATGGTCGTGGGCGCGGCCGCGGCCACGACGAGCATCCTGTCCCTGTACTGCACCCCCGTGTTCGCGGACTCGCATGCGGACGGCAGCGCCACGGACTCGCCCGGCGTCGCGTCGGGCAACGCCGTTCAGGTTCCGGTGCACGTGCCGGTGAACGCCTGCGGCAACACCGTCAACGTGATCGGCGCGCTCAACCCGGCCTTCGGGAACTCCTGCACCAACGGCTCGGGTTCGCAGGGCGGCTCCTCCGGCTCCTCCGGCTCCTCGGCGTCCGGCCGTACCCAAGACTCGCCCGGCGTCCTCTCGGGCAACCTCGTCCAGGCCCCGGTGGACGTTCCGGTGAACGCGTGCGGCAACTCGGTCGACGTCATCGCCCTGCTGAACCCGGCGTTCGGCAACAAGTGCGAGAACGGCCCCAGGACGACGTCGACGACTCCTCCGACGGTCCCGCCGGTGACGCCTCCCGCGACGACGCCTCCGACGACTCCTCCGACTGTGCCGCCGGTGACGCCTCCGACCGTCCCGCCGGTGACGCCTCCCACGACGACGCCTCCCACGACGCCTCCCGCGACGACTCCTCCGACTGTGCCGCCGGTGACGCCTCCCACGACGACGCCTCCCACGACGCCCCCGGCCGTCCCGCCGGTGACGCCTCCCACGACGCCCCCGGCCGTCCCGCCGGTGACGCCTCCCACGACGCCCCCGGCCGTCCCGCCGGTGACGCCTCCCACGACGACGCCCCCGGCCGTCCCGCCGGTGACGCCTCCGACTGTGCCGCCGGTGACGCCTCCCACGACGCCCCCGGCCGTCCCGCCGGTGACGCCTCCCACGACGCCCCCGGCCGTCCCGCCGGTGACGCCTCCGACGGTCCCGCCGGTGATGCCTCCGACCGTCCCGCCGGTGACGCCTCCCACGACGACGCCTCCGACCGTCCCGCCGGTGACGCCTCCCACGACGACGCCGACGACACCTTCCACCACCCCGCGGGCGACCCCGCGGACCATCCGGCAGGCCTCTCTCCCTGGGAATTCGTCCACCCTGGCCCACACAGGCAGTGAGAACCTGCTCGGGGCCTCGGCCGCCAGCGCCGCGCTGCTGATCGGCGGAGCCGTCCTGTACCGACGAGGCCGAGTCGCGTCCCGCCGGTAGTACGACGCTCTGGGTGCCGGATGCCTCGCCGCGCCCGGCACCCAAGCCGTGTTGTTCCCTCTGTCCTTCCGCTCCTTATTGCCGGCCTGTCAGCGCCCGACCGCGTCCCGCCGTGCCGGTCCGCGGGCGCTGGGACCCGCCCGCCGACCGGCAGTCCGAGCCGCTCGGCGTAGAACCAGTCGTGCCGGCCGCAGCCCAGGCCGCCATGCGGGGTAGGGGCAGGCTGACACCACGGGCGCTCCCAGGCCGATGGCGCGTCGCCCGGTTCAGCTGCCCGGCGCGGCCAACTCCCGGACGTGGGTGCGTTGTTAGGCGAGCAGGGCCGCCACCAGCCCGGCCTGCCCGCCGCAGACCACCGTGACTCCAGCTGCTCTTCGCATGTGTCAGCGAAACCTCACGAACGTATCGGAATAGGGGAGTTCGTAGATGGTTGAGATCACTCATTTGGAGGCACAACCCGCGCGTGTGCTGCGCGTTGATTCCAGCACCGGGCATCCCGCCCGGATGTTGTGACGATTTCGAGGAGCACTTCTCCATGTCGCGTATCGCGAAGGGCCTGGCCCTGACCTCCGTTGCCGCCGCCGTCGTGGCGGGCACCGCCGGCATCGCCGCCGCCGACAGCGGCGCAAGCGGCTCGGCCACCCAATCCCCGGGCGTCCTGTCGGGCAATGTCTTGCAGGTTCCGATCCACGTTCCGGTCAACGTCTGCGGGAACACCGTGAACGTCGTCGGTCTGCTGAACCCCGCGTTCGGCAACACCTGCGCCAACGGCTGACATCAGCGCAGACCCTTCTGTCGGCCGTCCTCCCCAACGGGAGGGCGGCCGGTCCGCGTTGCCCCGAATGGGGGGGGGAAGCGGGTCCAAGGCCCCGGTATGGCCCCTCATCGGCGACGACGGCGACGGTACGGGCACCGGGTTGCTACATCAAGTGTCGGATCGGTTGCGGATCGTGACGGTGACTTTCACGGTGGGCACAAGATCCGACGCGCCATCGAAGGGAACATCCGTGAGTGCTCTGCCCACACGGCGCATAGCGTCCTCCGCACTCTGCGCCATGCTCCTGCTCGGGTAACCGGGCCGACCGCGACGGCGGCCGACAGTGACTCGGCGCGCGGCCGCACCCGTACGGCGGCACCCGTCCCTGGCGCGGACGCGCTCCTGGCGCAGGTGACGTCATGGGCCGACATCGGCGGCATGCTCACCCCGGTCATCGACCTGCTCAGCGCCGCGCTCAAGGCGGACAACGGTCAGCTCTCCGCCGACGAAGCGGCAAAGCTCAGCCAGGCCGTGAACGATGCGATCGCCAAGGTCACCGCGGCGCTGCCGGTGACGCCGTCGGCCACTGGGACGCCCACCACGCCCATGACGCCCACCACGCCCATGACGCCCATGACGCCCATGACGCCCATGACGCCCGTGATGTCGACGCCGCCGGGCGTGCCCACGCTGCCCTCGTCGACGAAGAACGCCCAGCGTCAGGAGGACAGCGGCGAAGGTGCCGGGAAGCGGGACAACAAGGCGTCGAGTGCCAAGGGCCCGCGCGCCGCGGCTCGTAGAGACCTCGTCGGCGACGCCCTCACGGCCCTGCGGAAAGCTGTCGACACGCTGGTCGTGGCGGTCACGTCCGGCGACGCCACCCAGGTGGTGCCCGCGGCCACCGCCGTGGTGACGGGCCTCGTCAACGTCGTCGTCGCCGGGGTCCTCGGCGGTGGCCTGCCGGCGTCGAGCCTGCCCGGCCTGTCGACGCCGCCGAGTCTGTCGTCCTCCTGAGCACGGGGAGCGGTGCGTGGGGCGAAGCAGTCGCCACCCCGCTGTCGTGCCGATCCTTTTCGGTCGGCATGACGGCTGTTTTGTGTGAGAATGCGACACGCCGTTCATTTCGGGTTGAGTGTTCGGGTGGGGTGCAGGAATTTTCCGCACAGGGTTTCCGTCGCGTCGGGAGCTCGTTAGTCCGGAGAAAGCGGGAATTCCCCCCGCTGATATGAGTTGCCGAAGAAAGGAACAGGATGAAGTCCCTGAAGGCTGCCGCTGTCGTTGCCGGGTCCATGGTCATCGCTGGTGCCGCCGCGCCCGCCTTTGCCGCCGAGGCCTCCGACCTCACGCCCACCAGCCTCAACGGCGCACTGGAGACCGTCACCAGCCAGCGCTCGCTCAGCCTGGAGGACCTGCAGCCCCTGCGGCACCAGTCGGACGCGCTCGACACCGAGAACAAGAGCTCGGTACTCAACACCGTGAACGGTGCGGCGAAGGCACTCAACGCGACCGGCGGCGCCGCGCGGCTCCTCGGCGGACTTCCCCTTCAGAACTGATCGGTTCCCTCCGGAGCCAGGCGGTTCCCTTCAGGGGGTAATGGGTTCACTTCATCGCGTGTCTTTCCGAAAGACCCGCGGACTCATCCCTAGACTGAAACAAATCACCAAGGAAAGGACGGACGATGAACACTGCCAAGAAGGCCGCTCTCATTTTCGCCACCGCCGGAATGGCCGCGGCTGCCGCCGCGGGCAGCGCCGTCGCCGACGCCGGTGCCCAGGGCTCGGCGGCCAATTCCGCCGGCGTCGCCTCCGGCAACGTCATTCAGATCCCCGTGGATGTTCCGGTGAACGCCTGTGGCCTCAGTGTCAACATCATCGGCGCGCTGAACCCGGCGTACGGGAACATGTGCGCAAACAAGTGACGTCGTAGGTCCTCGATCGACGTCGTACGCGGACTGAAAGGGCCGATTCCGTACCCGCGGAGTCGGCCCTTCGCGTTGTTCGAGACGCGTCCCTCATTCGTGTGGTCGCCCGGCGGTTGTCGTCCGTTCGGGTGAAAAAACGGCCGGGCCCTTTCGGGTGCGTCGATAAGGTTCCGCGGTGACCTCAACCTCAAACCAAACGCGCCCTTTCCGGGTCGCCGACCTCGGCACGCTCGCCGTCATGGCCTTCAGCGGTGAAGCCCCCGACGGCGACATGCCCTATCTCCTCGCCTACTCCCTGGGCGACGGCGAAGGCGGCCCGGCGGCCGCCACGGCCGCCATCGAGCAGCTGCTGCGGGACAACGGTCTGCCCGTCGGCGACTCGCTCCTCGACGGGGCCCGGCAGCCGAACCTGCCGCTCACCCTTCTCGTCGAGGCGGGCCAGGCCGTCGTCACCATGCCGTACCTCAACGCCCAGTGCGTCGTGCCGCCCGAGTGGCTCGCGGCGGTCGGCGAACGCGGCTACGCCTACTTCCTGTTCGCCACCCGCGTCTGGCCCGAGGCCGAGCCCGGCAAGCCGGTCGAGCCGGAGAGTCTGGCCGCCTTCGCGGGTGACGAGAAGACCCTCCTCAGCGCGGCCCACGTACTCCTGCCCGCGCGCAGTCTGCGCGGCTGATGACACGGCCCGCGGGCGGCGCCGTGGGGGTGCGGACGGCGGGGGGCAGCCGCGCGTTCGCCCTGCTGCTGGTGATCACCGGCGCGGCCGGTCTGCTCGCCGCGTGGGTCATCACGATCGACAAGTTCAAGCTGCTGGAGAACCCGAACTTCGTGCCCGGGTGCAGCCTGAACCCGGTCGTCTCCTGCGGCAACATCATGAAGAGCGAGCAGGCCGCGGCCTTCGGGTTCCCCAACCCGATGCTGGGTCTCGTCGCGTACGGCATCGTGATCTGCGTCGGCATGAGCCTGCTCGCGCGGGCCACCTTCCCGCGCTGGTACTGGCTGACCTTCGACGTCGGCACCGTCTTCGGCGTCGGATTCTGCACCTGGCTGCAGTTCGAGTCGCTGTACCGGATCAATTCACTGTGTCTGTGGTGCTGTCTGGCGTGGGTCGCGACGATCCTCATGTTCTGGTACGTGACGTCATTCAACGTGCGACATGCATTTCTGCCCGCGCCCGGCTGGTTGCGGGGATTCCTTGACGAATTCACCTGGGTCCCGCCGCTGCTGCACATCGGCATCATCGGCATGCTGATCCTGACGCGCTGGTGGAATTTCTGGACGAGCTGACTATTGGGTCCGTCGGGGGAATATTGAACTGAAGGCGTTCTCAGGATCGTTACCCGGTACGGATGCATATCCCCCGAATCCTGAAAGGGACCGTACCTGAGATGAAGCCGACCACTCGAGGAACTTTTGCCGCCGTCGTCACCGGGGTCGCGGCAGCGATGGGCGCCGCCGCCGCGACCCCGGCCGTCGCGGCCGAAACGGTCCCCGTCCCCGTACCTCTGGACGGTGTGGAGCGGGCCCTCAAGCTGCAGACGCCCAAGATCGCCGGGGAGCTGCCGGTGCCCATGCCGGGCGGCCCAGAGGGACCGCGGTACGTCGAGGGCCGACTGCTGCCCGACCGGGCGGTGCCGCGACTGCCGGTCGGCGCCGCACTGCCCGGGGCGGGCGTGCGCACGCCCCTTCCGCACCTCGTCGGGCACGGTTTCGACCACCTCGGGGCCGACGCGCCCGCGGCCGATCTGACCACGCTGACGCCCGGGCTGTCCCTGGACACCCCGCTCAGCGCGCCCAACCCCGACCACTACGGTCTGCCGGATCTGAAGGCCCCTCAGATCGCCGTCCTCGGACCGCTGCTGAAGACGGCGCCCGGGGCGAACGTGGGCATGGGAGCGGGGGCCTAGACCCACGGCCGGATCGCGCGTTGTACGCATGGGGGTGGGAGTGGGCGGTGGGGCCCGGGCGTCCGGCCCGGGCCCCACCGCCCCCACCCCCGGGACCGCCGCCACTGAATCCGTCGGGGAGAGAGCTCCGCGCGGGCGCCTGGTCCGGCTGCCCGCCTGGTGGCAGCGCAGGCCGATTGTGCTCAGGCACATAGCCGAGCAGACCTTCGCGCCGGGCGTCGAGTACCCCGAGCGCATCGTCAACGAGAAGCTGCGCCCCTGGCTGCGCGGCTCAGCCGAGGCGGCGTATCGGCGTGCCCGCGAGGAAGGCACGGATGTCCTCGACCGCCCCGCCGTAGTACGCCTCGTAGTTGGCCCGCGACACATAGCCGAGGTGCGGGGTGGCGAGCAGACGCGGGGCCGAGCGCATCGGATGGCCGGCGGGGAGCGGCTCGATGTCGAACACGTCCACGCCCGCTCCGGCGATCCGGCCCTCGTGCAGGGCGGCGAGCAGCGCGTCCTGGTCGACGATCGCCGCGCGTGAGGTGTTGACGAGGTAGGCGGTCGGCTTGAGCAGGGACAGCTCGGCGGCGCCGATCAGACCGCGGGTGCGTTCGCCGAGCGCGAGGTGCACGGAGACGAAGTCGCTGCTCGCGAGCAACTCCTCCTTGGAGGCGGCCAGTTCCACCCCGACCTCTTGGGCACGCTCCTTGGTGAGGTGCTCGCTCCACGCGCCGACCCGCATCCCGAACGCGAGGCCCACCTGCGCCACCCGGCTGCCGATCTTCCCGAGCCCCAGCAGGCCGAGCCGGCGGCCGTGCAGATCGGCGCCCACCGTGCTCTGCCAGGGTCCGCCCGTCCGCAACGCGCCGTTCTCCGGGAGGAGGCCCCGCGCGAGGCCCAGCAGCAGCGCCCACGTCAGCTCGACCGGGGGCGTCGAGGAACTCGGCGTGCCGCACACGGTCACTCCGTGCGCCTCGGCCGCCGCGTAGTCGATCACCGTGTTGCGCATCCCGGAGGCGATCAGCAGCTTCAGACGGGGCAGCCGGGCCAGCAGGGAGGCGGGGAAGGGCACCCGCTCGCGCAGGGTGACGACGATGTCGAAGTCCGCGAGTACGGCGGCGAGCGCGTCCTCCTCGCCGAAGTGCTCGCGGAAACTCACGACCTCCACGTCGTCGGTGACCGGCGACCAGTCGGCGGCCTCGGTCGCGACGCCCTGATAGTCGTCGAGCACGGCACATCGAAGTGGCATGTCAGGTCCCTCCCCATTCCTGCCGGACTCGACCGGACCCTACCCGAGCGGCGTTTTCGGTTTCCCCGGCGGCCCGTGAGGAGTCGGCTGTTCCGGAAGCCGCGACGGCCGTTCGCCGCGCATGGCAGTATCTGGGCTCCATGAGTGCGTCCCCAGAGGTACGGAGCCTGCGCGCGGCGGTGTTCGCCGTGCTGTGCGTGCTGCTGGCCGCCGGGGGACACGGGCTCTCGACGGGGCAGTCGCCGCCGCTGTGGGCGGACGGTGCCGGATTCCTCACCGTCTTCGCGGTCGGCTGTCTGCTGGGCGGACGCGAACGCTCGCTCGTCGGGATCGGCGGCGGGATGCTGGCCGCCCAGGCCGGACTGCACCTCGCGTTCGAGGCGGCGGACCCGCGGATGGCGATGAACATGCACGGCGCGACCATGGCGCACCCCACCGCGCATGCCCTGACGCCCTACGCCACCGCGGCCCACGTGACGGCCGCTCTGGTGGCGACCTGGTGGCTGCGGCGCGGCGAAGCCGCCTTCTGGTCCTTGCTGCGCCGGACCGCGGCGCTCGTACCGGGGCTCGCCGCCTGGTGGCGGGTAAGTGCGGGAGCCTTCGCCGCACCGGCCCGGCCGGACCTCGTATGCCGGAACGGCACCGCCCCCCGGCCCCTTCTGCAACTGCTGCTGCGGCACGCCGTCTCCCGTCGGGGACCGCCGGCAGGGCTTTCGTACACGCCTTGACCGCATTCACACCAGTACGGAGTTCCCCTGATGTCCCCGATTCGCACCACCCTGCGCCGCGCCGGCCTTGTCGCCGCCCTCACCACGGCCGGGGTCCTGACCACCGCGGGCGCCGCCTTCGCGCATGTGACGGTCCACCCCGAGAGCTACGCCAAGGGAGCCACGGACGGCGTCCTGACCTTCCGCGTTCCCAACGAGGAGGACACCGCCAGCACCACGAAGGTGCAGGTCTTCCTGCCGACGGACCACCCGGTTCTCGGTGTGCTCGTCACCCCTCAGGAGGGCTGGACGGCGCAGGTGACGACCACGAAGCTCAAGACCCCGGTCAAGACCGACGACGGCACCATCACCGAGGCCGTCTCGGAGATCACCTGGACCGGCGGCCGGATCCGGCACGGTCAGTACCAGGACTTCGACGTCGCCTTCGGCCAGCTGCCCGACGACACCGACCAGTTGGCCTTCAAGACGCTGCAGACCTACTCGGACGGCACTGTCGCCCGCTGGATCGAGGAGACGCAGAAGGGGGCGGCGGAGCCGGAGAACCCTGCGCCGGTGCTCGCCCTCACAGCCAAGTCCGCACAGAGCGGTTCCGACGGGACTGCGGATTCGTCGTCGGGCTCCGGCACCACCGCGTCCTCGGGCTCGACCCCGGCCGCCGCGGCCAAGAGCTCGGCCTCGGGCAGTGACTCCACCGCCCGAGGCCTGGGCATCGCCGGGCTGGTCGTGGGAGTCCTCGGCCTGGCCGCGGCCGGCTTCGCCCTCGTGCGCGGCCGAAGCACCGGCTCCGAGTAGGCGAGCGGCTGCTCACCGGCTGATGACCAGCCGCTGGGCAGTTACCGCCCCGCCGGTCTCATCCACCGTCGGCGGGGCGGACCGCCCACCGCTGTTCGACCTTGGCCAGCCGCCGGTACGCCAGGGCCCCGGCCCAGACGACCACGAACAGGCCGACGATGATGAACCCGACGTTGTCCAGGTCGAGTCCCGCGATCCAGCCGGTCACCGCGTCGCGCAGGTCGAGCTTGTCGTGCAACACGCTGACCAGCTCGATCGTGCCTATGAGGAAGGCGACGGCGATCGACAGCCCGGTGATGGTGAGGTTGTAGAACACCTTGCGCACCGGGTGGAGAAGGCCCACTGGTAGGCGAAGTTCATGAAGGTGCCGTCCAGGGCGTCGAACAGGCTCATCCCGGCCGCGAACAGCAGCGCCAGGCACAGGATCGCGTACCAGGGCAGTCCGGCCGCCGCGCCGCTGCCCGCCATCACCATCAGGGTGACCTCGGTGGCGGTGTCGAAACCGAGCCCGAAGAGGAAGCCCATCGGGAACATCTGCCCGGGCCGCGTGATGGACTTCATGAAGCGGCCGAGGATGCGGTTCATGAAGCCCCGGGAATCCAGGTGCTGTTCGAGCTCGGCCTCGTCGTACGTACCTGCCCGCATCGCCCGGAAGACCCGGCCGCCCCGCTGCGGCTGCCGCTCGCGCTGCCCGCACCGGTGGGCCGCCCACGCCTCCATGTCCGCCGCCACCGTTGCGCCCGCGTACCGCGCGGGCTCCTTCTCGTCCACGCGATCACTTCTCGGGGTCCGCCCGCCGGGACAGCTGTCGTCTGAAGACAGCCGGTTTCCCGGGGCGGCCTCCGTGCGTCCCGGGCCTCGGCCGTACGTCCCCGTGCGGCCGTCTCCCTCCCCGGATCCTCGGCCCGCCCTCGCGCGCCGGTCCGGATCCCGGATGACCCGAGAAGGACACCAGATGACCACTCCTGCCCTGCCCGCCTCACGTGACGCATCGTTGACGGCGTGGGCTGGTCGACGCGATGGCCTGACCTGACGGGGACGGTCGGAAAGAGGTGCGGCCCCGGATGCCTGGAGGGCGGGCCGGGGCCGCGGCGCACGGAGCCCCCGTGCTGCGGTCACTCACTGTTGAGTTGCCAAGGTGCGGTGGTTCTCAGTCCCGCGCCGATGGATTCTTCTTGCCGACGAAGAGCATTGCCGCGCCGCCGGCCACGAGCAGGGCGATGGCTGTGCCCGCGATGATCGGGGTCGCGCTCGAGCCGCCGGTTTCGGCGAGGTCGGTGCCCCCGGTGGAGGCGGCGCTCGACACTGCCGGGCTCGGTTCACCGACGGTCTGGGTCGTGATGTCGCTCGCGCTGCCCTGCGTCTTGCAGTCGAGCATGCCGGTGAACCGCTTCTCGAAACCGTTCGGACCGGTGAGCACGAAGTCGTACGCCTGGTCCTCCTGCAGCGGGACCGTCACCGTCAGGGACCTGCCCGCCTCGACGGTGTGCGAGGCCCCCGTCAGTTCGAAGGTGAACCGCTGGTCGCCCTTGTCGGCCGCCGTGACGTCCACGCCGCCCTTGGCGCAGTTCTTCTCGGCGGACAGCGCGGGTATCACGCCCTCCTCGGTCCAGTCGGCCGTCGCGGTCGCGGCGACCGTCGACTCGCTGGAACCCGCGAGGATCTGGGTCTGGCTGCGGGTCTGAGAGGCGAAGGCCCGGCCGACCGGCACGGTCGTCGACGCCTGCACGGTCAGCGCCGCCGAGCCGTCCGGGCTGTCCTTCGGCACGTCGAAGTAGAGCCGGCTGCCGTTCGCCGCCGAGGTGATCGCCTTGCCGTCCTTGCCGACGACCTTCACCCCGCTGGCGACGGCGTCCGCGGGCGGTGTCACCGTCACGCTGTCCGCGTTGGTGTACACCGTGATCGGGCCGAGCCGCTCGCCCGCGTGACCGGAGACCGCGGGCGGGTCGAGGGTCAGCGAGGCCTTGGGCTCCGCCACGTTCCGTGCGCTCTTCTGCAGATAGTCCGCGAGCTTCTCGGCCTTCGGGTCCACCGCGTCCACGTCGGCGCCGTCCGAGTACCGCCAGATGGCCACCTGGGTGCCGGCCGCCGCGTCCTGCTCGGTGAGGCCGCTCGCGCCGGCCTTCTCGGCCAACGCCGCGAGGTCGTTCACCTGCGGGTAGGAGTGCTGCAGGATCCAGCTGATCTTGCCCGCGTCCTTGTTGCCGTTCAACGAGGTGCCGCTCCAGGAGGTCTCCTGGTATTTGGCGTCCCGCTGGGTCGGGTTGTGGAGATCGATGCAGTAGGTCTGCAGCATGCCGCCGCCGTCGACGGACATCTCGAACAGACCGGCGGACACCTGCTGGTCCTCGCCGTGGTCGTGGACCACCGCGGCTCCGTACGTCTTCAGGTCGCCGATGGTCGCGGTCGCGCCGCCCTGGCTCTGCGGGGCGTCGTCGGCGACGGCCGCACCGGCGGTGGCCATCGCTCCCGCGGCGACGAGCCCCGACACCAACGTCGCGGCGGCGAGGCGAGCGGACCCTCGCCTGCGCGCGGACCACGCAGAGGACGAAGAAAACACAGAATTCCCCTTCGAGCAGGACCCGTTGACATGGGAGGACGGTCCCGCCAGCAGAATCAGAAGCCCCGTGAGCTATGCCCGGCATCCTAAGGACGCGGCGCACCGCCCTCCCCGGTCATGCCGTCGGATCACCGATCCGACTCGGAATCGTTATCGGTCAGCAAGCCTGTGAGCTGCGCTTATCGACAATTACATAGGGACCGTTCGGACCGTATTCGTCGATAAGCCGCAGTTCGGTCAGGTCGTTCGTTCAGGTCGATTCCGTACCTGACGTCAGGTCACTCCGGCGGGCTGCGGCTGCTGTTGAGAAGCCTCCGCGGGCTGAGCCGGTGGCTCCGTCTCCCAACTGGGCTCGGGCCGGGGCGCCGCGGTCGCGTCCCCCTCCTTGCTCGGGCGCCGGAAGGCCGACGTGCCACGAGAGAGGTCGTGGCCGATCGCCACCGCGTCGATGTCCGCCGACGTCCAGCTCTGCCCCTCGCGCACCTCGGTACGCACCTTCAACCTGCCCTGCACGATGACGGGATCGCCCACCGACAGCGACGCCCCCACGTTGGTGGCAAGCACTCGATTGGCCCACACGGTGAAGAAATTGGTGTGTCCGTCCGCCCAGGCACTCTTCTCGCGGTCCCAGTACCGTGCCGTCACCGCCAGGCGGAACCTCGCCGATGCCCCGTTCGCCAACTCTCGATACACCGGCCGCGTCGCCACGTTGCCCACTGCGCAGACCATCGTCTCGTTCATGACCGAACCCCTCTCCCGTACGGATGCGTCTGTCGCGGTGATCGCATGCGCTGCGATCGCCGCGAGTTCAGACTGCCCCCGTCGGGCAGAGCCCGCTGAGCGCTGTGTACGACCGGCCGGTTGTGGACAACCGCGTCGCCCGAAGGGGTGATGCCGCAGCAGCTCAGGGGGCGCGGTCTCACCCGACAGGCGCCGACGCCCCCGTGACCCGACCGTACTGCTCCCGTACCTCCCGATACCGCAGCAGCTCCGCCGCCACCGGATCGAGTACCCGGGCCCTCCCGCACCCGGCGGCGGCCTCGCGCAGTCGCCGTTCCGCTTCGAGCCCGTACCGCCGGGCCGGTCCCCGTGCCGCCATCCTGCTGCTCCACTCGACGGCCGGACCGCCGACGATGCCCGCCACCATCAGCAGCACCGGCACCCCGAGGTTCGGTGCCATGAACCCGATGATCTGTCCCAGCAGCCAGAGTCCGCCGATGATCTGAAGGATCGTCATCGAAGCCTGCCCGAGCACGGCGGCCGGCCACCAGCCGGGCCGCGGCGGTCGCCCGGCCGGTGTCGTGGCGCGCGTCGCCATCTCGTCCAGCGCCTCCGGCAGCCCCTGCGCACCCCGTACGGCCGCCTCACGCACCGCCTGCGCCCAGGGTGCGGGCAGGCCGCGGGCCGCCCGGTCCGCCACCGTACGTACGGCCTGCTCGACGCGCTGCCGGGCGGTGGCCTCCTCGTCCGCGGGCGCCCGTACCGACAGCCGTCCGGTCGGTGATTCGCCCTGGTCCCAGCACCACCGCCACAGCCGCAGCCAGGGCGTGCCGCACGCGCGGTTGGCGTTGCGGCGCCACGCGCGCTCGGCCGCCTGGCCGGCTGCGGTGGCGCCGACCGAGTCCGCGAGCCGGTCCGAGAACTCGTCGCGCGCCTCCTCGCTGAGCCCGGTGCGCCGACCGGTCGAGTAGAGGGGTCGCAGACGCGCGGCGGCCGCGTCGAGATCGGCCGAAACTCGACGTGCGGCGGCGCCCCGCTCGGCCACGAACTGGCTCAGCGCCTCGCGCAGTTCGCCGATGCCGTCCCCGGTGAGCGCGGACAGCGCGAGCACGGTCGCGCCCGGTTCGCCGTATTCGCCCAGTGCGATCCCGTCCTCGTCGAGCAGCCGCCGCAGATCGTCGAGGACCTGGTCGGCGGCCTCGCCGGGCAGCCGGTCCACCTGGTTGAGGACGACGAAGGTGACCTCCGCGTGCCCCGCCATGGGCCGCAGATAGCGCTCGTGGATCATGGCGTCCGCGTACTTCTCGGGGTCCACGACCCAGATGACCGCGTCGACGAGCGCCAGGACGCGGTCCACCTGTTCACGGTGCTGGACGGCGGCGGAGTCGTGGTCGGGCAGGTCCACCAGGACGAGGCCGCGCAGTTGCGCCTCCGCCTCCGGGCTCTGCAGCGGGCGCCTGCGCAGCCGTCCCGGGATGCCGAGCCGGTCGATGAGCGTCGCCGCGCCGTCGCTCCAACTGCACGCGATGGGGGCCGCGGTGGTCGGCCTGCGCACACCGGTCTCCGAGATGGCCACCCCGGCGAGCGCGTTGAAGAGCTGCGACTTGCCGCTGCCGGTGGCCCCGGCGATGGCGACGACGGTGTGCTCCCCGGAGAGCCTGCGGCGCGCCGCCGCCTCGTCGAGGACCCGGCCCGCCTCGGCGAGCGTCCTGCTGTCGAGCCGGGTGCGCGACAGCCCCACCAGCTCACGGAGCGCGTCGAGCCGTGACCTCAGGGGGCCGTCGTACGCCAGAGGGGGCGGCGGGGCTTGGACGACGATCTTGGTCCCCAGACTCGGGGCCGGGGCCTCCTGACCCGCGGCCGTCTCGGACACACGGCGGGCGATCAGCCCGTCGTCCCAGGCGGTGTCGGACTCGGCACGGGCGGACTCGACGCGGGTGGACTCAGTACGGGCGGACTCGACGCGGGCGGAGGAGTCGTCGTCCTTCACGCGTGCGTGCCCGGCGTCGCGTTCCACACGCGCGTGAGCGCCGCCAGGAGGGCCACTGGCGGAGGCGTCTTCCTGGGCGTCTTCCGGGCCTTCCTCGGCCCCTCCAGTAGCTCTTGCAGCCCTCGCAGCCCATTCGGTCTCCTCGGCATCCTCGGCCTTCGCCGTGGCTTCGGGGGAGGGCTCACCGGCGGTGGACCTGCCGGTCGTGGCCTCCTCAGAGACTTCCTTCGGGGACTCGACCTCGGAATGCGAGCCCCTAGGGAGACCATTTTCGGACGTGCCCTGGTCGGAAATGCCCTGGTCGGAAATGCCCTGGTCAGACGTACCGTCTTCGGAGGGCTCGTCTCCGGTGTGGTCGGCGTGATCCGTGCGGTCTGTGACGGCAGTCACCGCGGTCACCTCTCCTTCTGCAGTACGGACAGCGCGGCGATGAGTTCGGCCTGGGGCTCCGGATGGACGTTGAGCGCGTCGAGTGGGGCGAGCCGCCGCTCCCGCTCGGTGTGCAGCGCCCGGTCGAGGTACTCGGTGAGGAGGCGCCCGCCCCGGTCGCGCAGCCGCAGGGCGCCGTGCGCGCCGATCCGCTCGGCGAGCCCCTCGCCCGCCGCCCGGGCCCGGTGGCCGCCCAGGAGCGCGGTGGCGACCAGCGCGGCGACGACCTCGGCGTCCGGTGCCGCGCTCTTGTCGAGGCGGCCGACCTCGTCCTCGGCGTACTCCTCCAGGACCCGCCGCCACCGCCGTACGGCCACCCCGATCCGGTGCTCGGCGCTCTCCAGCGTCGGATCACGGTCCGTCAGCCCCGGAGCGCCCGCCGCCGGTTCGCGCCGCCAGGCCTCGTCCACGCGCTCGTCGGCGGCCGTGACGGCACACAGCAGGAGGGCGGCCAGGCTCTCGGCGAGCGCGTCGAGCAGTTCGCCGGCGGTGCAGTCGAGCGGGTAGGCGCGCCACCGCTTGAGCGCGTCCCCGGAGAGCACGGCCCCGGTCTGAAGACGCCCCTTCACGCGCGTGTGCTCGCTGTCGTACGCCCCGTCGACGGCAGCGGTGAGTCGCAGCGCGGCGGCGTACTGCGCGGCGGCCGCACTGGCCAGTTCCGGCATCCGGGCCTTCAACGAGTCGAGGACTCCGTGGGCCGTACGGGCCATCGCCTGGTGCCGGGCTCCCAGGTCCTGTACCTGGTGGACGAGCCATGTACGCAGGGGCGCGACGGCGGTGGCGGGCAGCAGGCCGCCGCCCCACGCGGACTCGGGCAGTTCCGGCACGGTGAAGCGGGGTACTTCGCCGAGCCCGGCCTTGGTGAGCAGGGCGCCGTACTGCCGCGAGACCTCGGACACCACCTGGTGCGGCACCCGGTCGAGGACGGTGACCAGGGTCGCCTTGTGCTCCTTGGCGGTACGCAGCAGATGCCAGGGCACGGCGTCGGCGTACCGCGCGGCCGTGGTCACCATGACCCAGATGTCGGCCGCGCAGATCAGTTCGGCGGCGAGCACCCGGTTGTCGGCGACCAGGGAGTCGATGTCGGGCGCGTCGAGGAGGACGAGGCCGCGGGGGAGGGTGTCGACGGTCTCGATCCGCAGAACCCGTTCCCCACGCTCGACGAGCGTGTGCAGTTCGTCGCCGGGTTCCTGGTGGGGCATCCACACGCGCGTGAGGTCGGGCAGCACGCGCATCCCGCTGAACCAGTGGTGGTCCTCCGGGTGGCACACCAGTACCGGTGTACGGGTCGTCGGGCGCAACACGCCGGCCTCGCTGACCCGTCGTCCCACAAGGGAGTTGACGAGGGTGGACTTTCCCGCCCCGGTGGACCCGCCGATCACGGCGAGAAGTGGTGCTTCGGGTTCCCTCAACCGGGGCACCAGATAGTCGTCGAGTTGTGCGAGCAGTTCGTCGCGGTTGGCACGCGCGCGTGGAGCCCCTGCCAGGGGCAGCGGAAAGCGTGCGGCGGCGACACGGTCGCGCAGGGCGGAGAGTGCGTCGAGCAGCTGAGGCCGTACGTCCAAGGTCACCACATGCGAAGAATGCCCAATTTTGGAGGCTTTCTGAAGCATATGACTATGTCTGCGCGCCGACAGGACACACGGGGCGGAAGGGACGACCGGGGCGCAGGCATAACGAGTGCACAACACCCGATGCGTGAGACGCCAAAAGCGGTGCGCGATTCGCACCTGCCTGCGATTATCAGGACCGCTTCACTGAACCTCCACATTGAGCCACGGAGGAGAAGCATCAGGGACAAGGACCCGGGAGCCCTATCCTTGTCCCCGGCAAGGTCACGGATCGGCCCACACCCGGGCACCATGACACCGGCCACCACACCCGGCCCCCGTAGCTCAGTGGATAGAGCAGGCGCCTTCTAAGCGCTTGGCCGCAGGTTCGAGTCCTGCCGGGGGCGCCACCGTCAGGCCCTACCTCGGTAGGGCCTTTTTGCTGGTCTGGGGCGACTTACTCGCACACTCCGAAGCCTCGGCCACTCCCTCGGTGTGCACGGGGCAGGTCCGGAGCTGTCCGGCTGTCACCGGGTTTTCGCGGGTCGCTGTGCCGAATACGTGTCGAGGTCAGGGGGTCGGCTTCGCCGTCCAGCCCAAGGATGGACGGCTGCCGGTCGTGGCCAACGTCAGCTCGGCGGCGACGATCGACGCCATGGGCGGATGGTGGCCGACGCAGGAGGCCGGCAGCGTCTCTCGCTGTCGACGTCCCGCGTGCCCGCGTTGCACGGTGCAGGCCGGACCACAGTGCATTGCCGGCGAGGACAGTGTGGCCGTCGGCTGCGCCCGGGAATACCACTCCGCTTCTGTGCCATTGAATGCCACGGCCCGGCCGGTGTGTATCCGTCCGGCGCGTGGCCGTCCCATCCCTGTCCGAGCCAGAAAGTGCGGTGAGCACGCGATGAAGGCGGTGCGGTTCCATACGTACGGCGGGATCGATGTACTGCGGGTGGAGGAGATGGCGCGGCCCGCGCCCGGCCCTGGGCAAGTACTGGTCGAGGTCCGCGCAGCCGGGATCCAGCCCGGCGAGGTGATGATCCGCGAGGGCGCGCGGCACGACCGCTGGCCGGCGACGTTCCCCTCCGGGCAGGGCAGCGACCTTGCCGGAGTCGTGGTGCAGGTCGGCTCGCAGGTGCGCGGTTTCGCGGTGGGCGATGAGGTCCTGGGCTTCACCCACAGCCGGGCGAGCCACGCGGAGTTCGTCGTGGTCGACGACGTGAATCTGGTGTCGCGTCCGGTGGGGCTCTCCTGGGACGTGGCCGGGTCGTTGTACGTGGCCGGCACGACCGCGTACGCCACGGTGTTCGCGGTGGACCCCGGACCGGCGGAGACGGTCGTGGTGTCCGGCGCGGCGGGCGGCGTCGGTTCCCTTGCCGTGCAGCTCGCGCGGCGGCGCGGCGCAACGGTGATCGGGCTGGCGAGCGCGCGGAACCACGCCTGGTTGAAGGAGCGCGGTGTCGTCCCGGTCACGTACGGGGAGGGCGTGGCCGAACGGATCCGGCAGGCTTCCGGCGGGGACGTCGACGCGTTCATCGACACGTTCGGCGACGGCTACGTGGACCTGGCGGTGGAGTTGGGCGTGAGACCCGAGCGGATCAACACGATCCGCGATTGGCAGGCCGCGGCCAGGGTCGGTGCGCGAACCTACGGAGAAGGCTCGGCGGCGTGCGCGGTAGTGCTCGGTGAACTGGCCCGGCTGGCCGCTCGCGGGGAACTGGAGGTGCCGATCGCCCGCACCTACCCGCTGGAGCAGGTGCGCGACGCGTTCCGCGAGCTGGAACGGCGGCACACCCACGGCAAGATCGTGCTCCGGCCGTAGCTCCGGCAATCCGAGGCGACCATCGCGCAGGCACCCCGGAACATCCCGTTGGCAGTCACATGACTTCCCGTCATGTGGCAGTCGGCGGAGATCACGATGGCCGGTGACACCTACAGGACGACAACCGGCCAAAGCGTCCCGGAATCGACAGCAAGCGCCTTGACGACTTTCGTTCCACTGGACGTCACCCCTGGCCGCGGGGTCGGGCCCCGGCAGCACGTCACAGAACAGCGCGCTCCGGTCTTGCCTCCCCGTACCCGGCCCCGTTACCTTGCGGCGGAGTTTCTGGCCAGGTACGCAGTGCGGTCCGGCGCATCAGTGTTCGGCGTACGGAACGGACATCGGGTGACAGGTCGAGGCAAGGGCCGGCAGGAAGCGCAGCACGGTCTGCTCACAAGCATCGCCGCCGAGGCGGGGGTCTCGCTCAGCACCGTGTCCAAGGTGGTGCACCGACGCCGGGACGTGGGCGCGGCGACCCGGGACCGGGTCGAGGAACTGCTGGCGCGGTACGGGTACGTCCGCCCGTGGGAGTGGGGTCCCGCGACGCCCCGGCAGATCATCGTCGTCTTCCGTGACCTGTCCGGCCCGTACACCCTGGAGGTCGCCCGGGGCATCGTGGACGCGGCCGGCGAGTTCGGCATCGATGTCGTCACCGGGACGACGAGCCGGCGGTCGATCTCCGGGTGGCTGGAGGAGTGCGTGGCACTCGGCGCGGCGGGGATCGTGATCGTGATCTCCATGCTGGCCGAGGAGGACCAGCGGCGGATCGTCGAGCAGCGGCTGCCTGTGGTGCTGATCGACCCCCTCAGCGCGCCTTCGGAGGACATTCCCAGCATCGGGGTGACGAACTGGAGCGGAGCCCGGGACGCCGTCCAGCACCTGCTGGCGCTGGGACACACCCGGATCGGCATGGTCGCGGGCCGCTCGCACTCCCTGGCGGGGGCGGCGCGCGTGCACGGTTACCGGGCCGCGCTGGAGGAGGCCGGGGTCGCCTACGACCCGGCGATCGTCCGCTCGACCGACTTCGACTACACCGAGGCGCTCGCCGCGAGCCTGCAGCTCCTGCGGGTCGGCGACCCGCCCACGGCCGTTTTCGCGGCCAGCGACGCGCAGGCGCTCGGCGTGCTGGAGGCCGCCCGGCAGCAGGGGCTCTCGGTACCCGACGACCTGTCGGTCATGTCCTTCGACGACACGCTCGTGGCGGCCATGGCCTGCCCGCCGCTGAGTGCGGTGCGCCAGCCGTTCGAGGAGCTGGGCCGCGAGGCGACCCGGGTGCTCATGGATCTCGCCGAGGGCCGGCCGCCCGCGGCGCCGCGCATCGAGCTGGCCACGGAACTCGTAGTACGGACCTCGACGTCCGTGCGCCGCCGGGTCAGTACCCCGTGACCCGCGAGGTCCACACCCCTTGACCCGCAAGGTCAATACCTCGTAACCCGCAACCGCGCGAAACCATTTCGCAACGTGCCGGTGACAGTGCGATGTCGCCTGCGAATACTGGCTTCCTGCCCCGCACCCCCATTTCCCCTCCCCACGGAGCCCCATGGAGCCCCATAGCCCCATGGAGCCCCTTGGAACGGGGTGCGCGATTCCTCCGGTGAAAGGAACGCCGTTGAAAAGATCCTGGGCGCGAAAGGTTTTCGCTTCGGCGACGGCCTTCGGCGTCGGCGTGGCATTCGCCATCGCCTCCGCGACGAGCGCGTCGGCGTATCAGCCGAGCCCCGCGAACTTGTATACGGCGGACAACACCGCCGCGTGCAACAAGAGCCCTTGCGTTCTCTACCCGAAGTCGGCACAGCTGCCGGACGGCCGGATCGTGGCCACGTTCGAGAACAGCCAGAGCGCTCCGGTGGGCCAGACGCTGCCCGTCTACAAGAGCGACGACGACGGCACGACGTGGGCGAAGCTGGCCGACGTCAAGGCCCCGGCGTACCTGTCCAGCGACAGCGCGTACGCGAAGTACACGAGCAACTGGACCAACCCGTATCTCTACGTGCTCCCGCAGAACGTCGGAAACCTGAGCGCCGGCACGCTGCTGCTCGCGAGCATCGTCTCCGGCGACGACTCCTACTACGAGGAGCAGAAGGCCGCCAACTCCAGCTGGACGCCGACCAGCGACGGCGACCGCAAGGACGTGGCGCTCGCCCTGTACGCCAGCACGGACGACGGCGCGACCTGGAGCTTCGAGAACATCATCGCGGCCGGGAGCTGGCAGGGCGGCAGCGCGGGCAGCATCGGCCGCGTCTCGACCGCCAACACCCACGCCCAGGTCGACCCCGTATGGGAACCCCACCTGCTCGCCCACAACGGCACGCTCATCGCCTACTACTCCGACGAGGACGACTACACCGGCTACGACACCACCACCGGCGCGCCGACCCTCGACCCGGCCAATGACACGGCGACGGACTCCGGCGGCCAGGTCCTCCTCCACCGCACCTGGAACGGCAGCAGCACGACGTCCTGGAGCAGCCCCGTCGTCGATGTCCCGGGCGCCACGGTGAGCATGGGCAACGGCAAGACGGAGATCGGCGGCGGCCGTCCGGGCATGACGACCATCGCCCCGACGACCGACGGCAAGTGGCTCCTGACGTACGAGTACTGGGGCGGCGGGACGAACGTCCGCTACCGGATCTCCGACGACCCGACGAAGTTCTTCTCGGCCACGGACGCCGCGATCACCTCGCTGCCCGTGCCCTCGGGCGGGAGCGCGCTGTCCACCGGCGGCAGCCCGGTCCTCCTCCCGATGCCGGACGGACGGATCGTCTACAACGCCTCGGGCAGCGGCGACGTCTGGGTGAACGAGTCCGGGCTGAGCACGGGCACGTGGAAGGAGTACAAGACACCGATAGCCGCCGGGTACAGCCGCAACCTGCAGTACGTCACCGGCACGGGACGCGTCCTGATCCTCCAGGCGTCCTGGAGCGGTGGCAGCGTCGGGCCGGTGAAGTACGCCGAGGTCGACCTCGGGCGGTCCGACGGCGCCTACTACAGCCTCGTCAACCGGCTGACCGGCCAGGTCCTCGCCACCGCGTCCGGCAAGACCCAGGATGCCAGCCTCACCGGGAACACCCCCGACCTCGTCCTGAGCGCCGCCGGCTCCACGGTCGACACCCAGCGCTGGCACCTGACCGCCAAGGGCAGCAACGTGACCCTGCTCAACAAGGCCGGCGGCCGCTCGGTCGCCATCTGGACCGGCACCGCGACGGCCGGGCAGAAGCTGGCCCAGTGGGTCGACGACGGAGCCACCGACAAACAGTGGACCCTCGTCTCCTCGACCAGCGGGTACTACAAGCTCCGCTCGGTCCTCAACACCAGCCTGTACATGACCGGTTCGACGACGGGCGGCTCCGTCACCGTGGCGGCGTCGACCACCGACGGCTCACAGGACTGGCAGCTGGTCCAGGACCCCCTCCCCACGGACTCGACCTTCACCCTGAAAGGCACGTACTCCAGCCGCTGCCTCGACGTCCCGAACGGCCAGACGGGCGTCCAGGTCCAGATCTACGACTGCTCGGGCAACGCCAACCAGACCATCACCCAGACCACGGCCGGCGAACTCCGCGTCTCCGGCAAGTGTCTGGCCGCCGACGGCGACGGCACCACCGCGGGCACCAAGCTCATCCTCTGGGCCTGCAACGGACAGTCCAGTCAGAAGTGGTCGTTCCGCGTGGACGGCACCATCGCCAACCGCTCCAACGGCCTGGTCATCGACGTGACCAACTGGGGCACGGCCAACGGCTCGAAGGTCGAGCTGTGGACACCGCTGGGCACCGCCACCCAGCAGTGGAGCCGAGGCTAGTCGTACCGGTTCAAGAAGAGGGCGGTGCCACCGGATCGGATCGACCGGTGGCACCGCCCTCGCTCACGCGTCCCCGCGGCTCACTCCCGTTCGACGGTCACCGGCACGCCGTGCTGCCGTACGACCGTCGCGTCCCGCTCCTCACCGACCAGCCGCACGACGTCCCGCACCGGAGTGTCCAGGCTGGAGGAGCCCGCCTGGAGCACGATCTCGCCGGGCTCTACGATGCGGCGGCCGGCCAGGCCGGTGAAGGCCAGGCGGTCGGTGTGGACGTGGAAGCGGACCGTGGCCCGCTCGCCGGGGGCGAGAGCCACCTTGGCGAAGCCGAGCAGGAAGCGCACGGGCCGCGTGACCTGGGCGACCGGGTCGACGGCGTACAGCTGGACGGTCTCGGAGCCCGCGACCGTCCCCGTGTTCCGCACCCGTGCGCGGACCGTGAACTCTCCGTCCGTCGGAACCTGTTCGCGGTCGACGGCGAGCAGGTCGACCTCGAAGGAGGTGTAGGACAGTCCGTGGCCGAAGGGGAACGCGGGGGTGGGGTCGAGGTTGGACAGGAAGCTCTGCCGGTCGGCGAGCGGTGGGTGCAGGTAGGTGTACGGCTGTCCGCCCGGCGAGGCGGGGATCTGCACGGGCGGCTGGGTCAGTAGACGCCGAGTCATGGGGGCCGGGCGTAATCCCGGCTCCCATTTCTCGCATCACCTCCGCCCCGCCGGGGATTTCGCGGGACACTCGGGACATCTCGCGGCGAACAACGTCCTGCGACGAACCCCGGACGACCCCGGAAATGAGGTGAGCGGGGTGCGCACACCCGTCAGTGACCCCATGAAGATCGGTCCGTACCGCATCGTGGGGCGGCTCGGCTCCGGCGGCATGGGATGGGTGTACCTCGGCCGCTCGCCGGCCGGACGCGAGGTCGCCGTGAAGGTGGTCCGCGCCGAACTGGCCGCCGAGGCCGAGTTCAGAGCACGCTTCGCCCGCGAGGTCGCCGCCGCCCGCGTGGTCAGCGGCGCGTACACCGCCGCCGTGATCGACGCCGACACCGAGGCCGAACTGCCCTGGCTCGCCACGATGTACGTGCCAGGACCCTCGCTCGCCGAGGCGGTCCGCACCGACGGCCCGCTGCCCGAGCCACAGGTACGACGGCTCGGCGCGGGCCTGGTCGAGGCGCTGGGGGCCATCCACACCGCGGGCCTGGTGCACCGGGACCTGAAACCGGCGAACGTGCTCCTCGCCTCCGACGGGCCTCGCGTCATCGACTTCGGGATCTCCTGGGTCGACGGCGCCCCCGGACTCACCCAGGTCGGCGTCGTGATCGGCACTCCGCCGTTCATGTCGCCCGAGCAGATCCAGGGGGCGCAGGTGGGCCCGCCGAGCGATGTCTTCTCCCTCGGCGGGGTCCTGGTGTACGCCCTCACCGGCCGCCCGCCGCACGGCAGCGGGGAGGCGGTGCGCTACCGGGTCGTCCTCGCCGAGCCCGAACTCGACGGCGTACCCCCGGGAATGCGGGAGCTGATCGCGCACTGCCTGGCCAAGCGGCCCGAGGGCCGGCCTCCACTGGCCGACCTGCTCACCGAGTTGCTGGCGCAGACCCCCAAGCCCGCGTCCTGGCCGCCGCCCGCCGTGGCCCGCAGCATCAAGGTGCGCACCCGCGAGCTGGCGGTCCGCCGCGGGGCCGGTACGAGCGTGTCCGTGCCCTCCTGTCTGCTGCTGCACGCCCAGGCGCTGCTGGACGCCGGACTGACCGACGCGATGGTCGCCGAGGCGGTGGGCCGTGGCGGCGCCTGAGCCCTTTCCCGGCAGGGAGTCCTTTCCCGGCCGGGAGTCCGTTCCCGGCCGACCCGGCCGAGAGCCTGGTCCCGGACGGGACCACGACATACTCGAAGTGGGCGCGCACTGGCGCCGGTTGGTGCAGAACTGGGTGGCCCGACGCAATTACCACACCGTGACCGACGCCGTTTCCGTGTCCCTGCAATTCGACCTCAAGGAAACGGGGCGGATGGTCACGGTGCGCTTCATGACGACCAAAAGGCTCCTTGTCGCCTTTGCGACGGACGGTCATTACCTGCGCCAGGACCAACTGGCCGTCGCCGCCGCGGCATCGAACGCGTGGAATACCGAACAACTGAATCCCATGCTGTCCGTGTGGGACGTACGAGGACCACGCCCCTGTCTCGCGGGTGTCTGCGATCTGCCGCTGACCTGCCGGATGACGCAGACGGATTTCGATGCTTTGGCCAGTGATTGGGTGGAACGGGCGCGGCAGATGTTCACCCGCTGCCATCAGGTTTTCAAGTTGTAGAAGTGAAAACCGGCGTATGCCCCCAACCTCTTCCGGGCGCACGCCGGTTGCCCCCACTATTGGGCGAGTGCCTTTCAGGCCACGGGGGGTTGCCCATGAGGCGTTCGCTGTATTTCATTGCGATTTTGGGAATGCTGGCCACACTTGTGTCGGCGGGGACGACAACGGCGGCCGCCGCGTCCTGCGAAACGAACTTCGAGGCACGCCTGAACTGCTGGTTCCGCTGGATCGGCGAAGGCACCTTCGTGGTCACCCTGAACGACACGCTGCCGTTCGACGGGGATCAGCAAGCCCGCAGGAGCGTCGAGCGGAAAGTGGTGACGACCAGCCGCAGTCACCTCATAGTCGAGGTGCCGGCGAACCATTACACCGGCCCCGGAGGCACGGCCCTGCTGCTGCTCGCGGGGGTCCGCTGGGTGGAGCCGAGCGCCCACATCGACAAGCTGTCGCCCGAGGCCGTGAAGGACCTGAAGGCCGTCAACGCCTGCGACTTCAACAACCACGCCGACCTGTGCGCCCGGCTCGCCGATCACCCGCTGCGCGGCAGCGACCTGATCAAGGCGGGCTCGTCGAGCGACCGTTCCCAGCACGCGTACTCCGTCGAGGCACCCTCCGACCCGCCCACGAGCACGCCTGCCACCACCCAGACCCCCACCGAGCAGACCGGGACCAAGAAGCCCGCCGACCCGCTCTTCGACAAGAAGACCACGGCCCTCGCCGGCCTCTGTGCCCTGCTCGTCCTGCTCCTCACCGCCTTCCTGGTCCTCGTCCGCCGCTCCTCCTCCCAGGGTCCCGCGACCGCAGCCCACCTCGCCGCGCCCACTGCGCCCACTGCACAGGCCGCGCAACCCCGGGCGCCCGACGAGCAGACCACCCGGCTCAGGACCGCACCTGCAACCGCACCCGCACCCGCACCCACACCCACACCAGCACCCGCATCCGCGTCCGCCCCCGCCCCCCGCCACGGACGCGAGGTCGGCGGCAGGCCGGGACCGGCGCAGACCGCCGTCGTCCGCACCGAACTGCACCCCCAGGGCTATGTCGAGCTGGACCACGTCCTGTACCGGGCGGTGTGGGCCGACCCCGGGCGCCCGCCGCCCGGCCCCGGCTCACTCGTCGACGTCACCGACGCGCGCCGGCGGGAATCCGACGTCCTGTACGCCTTCCCGACGGCCGCGGGACGCCATGACCAGACCACGCGGACTTGAGTTCTCAGACCGGGAGAGACAGAGATGCACAGCGAATACCCGCCCACGCTGCCGGCGGAGTACGCCGACATCGAGTTCGAGAACAACGCGCAGCGACTGCCGCTGGTGCTCTGTCTCGACACCTCCAGTTCCATGGCGGGAGCGCCCATCCAGACGCTCAACAACGCGCTCATGGAGTGGACCCGGGAACTCCACGACGACGTCAGCCTCAGCTACAGCGTGGAGGTCGCCGTCATCACCTTCGGCGGCCAGGGCGTCGGCGCCTGGCGCGGACCCCAACTCCTCGACCCGCGCGCCCCGGTGAGCCCCTTCGTGCCCGCCCACCTGTTCCGGCCTCCCCAGCTCACCGCCGCCGGGGTGACGCTGATGACCGAGGCCCTGGAGCTGTCGATGCACATCGTCGCGGCCCGCAAGGCCGAGCTGCGCGCCTCCGGGCTCCAGTACTACCGGCCGCAGATCTGCCTGGTCACCGACGGGCTGCCGACCGACGCCACGGGCCATCTCACCGACTCCTGGCACCGGTTGGTCCCCGTCCTCGCCGAGGAACAGCGCGCCCGCCGCTTCCGGCTCTACGCGATAGGCGTCGGCGGCATCACCGACATGGGCGAGCAGGTGCTCCAGGCCTTCGCGCCGAAGTTCAACGCCCGGCTGCAGGGATTCCCGTTCCGCGAGCTGCTGCAGATGATGTCCGCCAGCGCGAACGCCGAACAGAAGGGCGCGGGCGACGAGGTCTTCGAGAAGATCTTCAGCCAGTTCAAGACCCAGCGCCCGGCCTGGGAAGCCTGAGCGATGGCGGAGAGGGGCGAGCGGGAGTCGCCGTGGCGCATCCACGGCATGAGCGTCGAGGGCTACCGCCACCGGCGCCAGAACCTGCCCTGTCAGGACGCCTGCGCGTACACGGTCTCGCCGTCGGTGGCCGTCCTCGCGGTCGCGGACGGCGCGGGCAGCCGGCCGCGCTCCGACGAGGGCTCACGGCTCGCGGTCGAGCTGGCCGCCGAACACTTCGGACGGCGGGCGGCCGCGGCGGCCGGGTCGCACCCGGGCGAGGCCGTCCACGAACTCCTCGCGGACGCCTTCCACGACGTCAGCAAGGTCTTCCTCGACACCACCGGCGCGGACGCCGCCGACTTCGCCACCACCCTCACCGTCGTGGTGCTCGCCCCGGGCTGGCTGGGCCACCTCACCGTGGGCGACGGCTTCGTCGTACTGCGCGCCGGTACGGAGGACGGCGAGCGGCAGTTCCATCTGCTGCCGCAGGCCGCCGCGGCCAGCGAGTACAGCAACGAGACGGTCTTCCTCACCTCGCCGGACGCAGCCCGCTGGGTGCGCACCGACTGTGTGTCCGACGAAGGGATCGACGGGCTGCTGCTGTCCACCGACGGACTCGTCCAGGCCGCGCTCAACCGCTCCGCCAGTGGAGTGCAGGGCCCGAACGCGTCCTTCGCCGAGGCCGTCTTCCGCTCCCTCGACGCTCCGGGACCCGTGTCCGACAGCGCCCACGAGGGGCTGGCCGCGCTGCTCAGGTCGGACCGGCTGACCGCGCTGAACGCCGACGACAAGACCCTGCTGCGAGCCGTCCGCAAGGGGCGCGCATGAGCGGCCTCACCGTGTTCCTGGACGGCAAGCCCGTCACCCTCGCGGAGCTGCCACTGAAGGGCGGCGGCCAGGCGGCGGTCTTCCCGGTCGTCGGCGACGACGGGATCGTCGTCAAGCTCTACCGCGAACCCCCGGGCCCCGAGCAGGAGCGTCGGCTGACCCGGATGCTGACCATGTCCCCGCTCGCCGCCCGCCCCACCAACGCCTCGCAGCCGCCCGAACTGGCCTGGCCCACGGCCATCGCCCGCGGCGCCCAGGGCGAGTTCCTCGGCTACGCCATGCGCCGCTTCGGCGAACCCGCACACGTCCAGCTGATCGGACTGTTCACCCGCGCCCAGCGCCGCAAGCTCTTTCCCGAGCGGGCCGACTGGCGCTTCCTGCTCGGCGTCGCCTGGAACCTCGCCTTCATGACCGCCCGTATGCACCACGACAACCTCGTCATCGGCGACTTCTCCAGCAGCAACGTCGTGGTCGACGCCAACGGCTTCGTCACCTTCCTCGACTGCGACTCCATCGCCTTCACCGACCCGGCCACCGGGGAACTCTTCCCCTGCCTGATGCACACCACCGACTACTCGCCCCCCGAGCGCCAGGCAGGCGGCCCCGCCAGCCGCGTCACCGACGACTTCGCCCTCGCGGTCCTCGTCTACCAGCTGCTCACGGCCGGCAACCACCCCTTCGGCGGCGTCCCGCACGACAGCGCGTCCGAGTCGACCGTCAAGGACAACATCGCCGCCAGCTGCTCCTACGTGGTCCGCCCCGAGCGGGTCGTCATCCCGCGCGGCACCATCGACCCCTCGGTCCTGCCCCCCGACCTGCTCACCCTGGCCCGCGCCGCCTTCGGCCCCGGCGTCCTCGCCCCGGCCGCCCGGCCCCCGGCGGAGGCCTGGCTGCGCGCGCTGAACAAGGAGCGCTCCCAGGTGCGGGTCTGCGGGCTCCGCCCGCTGCACGCGTACGGCTCCCACCTCACCTCCTGCCCCTGGTGCACCCGGGCGGCGACCACGGGCCACGACGTGTTCAACGGGCCCGCGCCGGTGCCGCTGCCGGATCCACAGCCGCAGCCGCAGCCGCAGTCGCAGGAGGAGAAGAAGACCGGGTTCTGGCCGACGGCGCGGAAGGTCGCCCTGGTGATCGCGCTGGTGGTGATCCTGGTGATCATCGTGGGGAGCGTGTGACGAACCGCTCAGATACTCCCGCAGGCGGCCGAAGTCGGCCCGCAGCTCCTCCAGTTGGGCCGAGGGGTCCGGGAAGTCCGGCAGCGGCAGGCGCTCCGGCGGGGCGATCAGGGCGCCCGCGCCGTACAGCCCCGCGACGACGACGGGCCAGTACGGGCCCGCGAGCTGGCACTGCTCGCGACGGTGGGCTTGCAGTCGACGGCCACGGCCGTCGGCTGACCGATGACCACGGACCGGGGGGTGCGTGGCGCCCGGTCCGCGCGTCGCTGTGGATGCGCGCGGACCGGGGCCGTACGGGGGAGCCCGGGGGCTCAGCGGGACGCGAGTGCGCGGGGGTCGGTGGCCGGGGCGTGGGCGTCCATGCGTTCGGCGGCCAGGATGGCGGCGGCGGTGTCGGCGCGGGACGCGGCGACGACGAGGGCGCGGCCGGCGAGGGCGTGGGCGCGCCGGTGGAGGGCGACGGTGTGCGGTTCGTGCACGGCGGCGGCCACCGGGGCGCGGACCGGCGATACCGCTCCACGCAGTCGCGCCACCTGATCGGCGAGCCGCCCGGCCGCCGTGTCCAGGTCGGCGGACGGGGCGATCGCGCGGATCTCGTCGGTCACGGCGAGGAGGGCCGCGAGGTGCCCGGCGAGCTGGATGTCCAGCTCCTCCTCGCGCGACCGGTGGGGAAAGTCGGAGGGGGAGCCGGTGACCGTGTGGACCGACTTGGTGCGGATCGGTTCGTACATGGGACGGCCTCCTGTGTTCTTACAGGAAGCCATCCTAGCTTAGATTTCGTCTAAAGTTGAGTCGAGTCGCGACCTGCGGCGACAGGGCCCACCAGCTAGGCGGAAGTCGGGGCGATGGCGCCGGTGGTGGTGGCCCCGGTGGTGGCGGCGGTGGTGGCGATGGCGATGGCCTCCAGTGAACCGATGAGCAGGTCCCACAGGCGTTCGGTGTGCAGCTTCGTGGCCACGGAGGTGTTCGCCGGGCCGGAGCGGCCGCGGAAGTCGGTGACCGTCATGCCGTACGTCGCCGTTCCCCGCAGTTCGACCTCGACGTGCGCCGGGGTGACCTCTATCAGACTCGGGTCGATGGCCCGGCCGACCGCGCAGGCGTCGTGGATGGTGGCCATCGCGCCGTGCACCTCGGCGTAGGTGGCGTTGTAGTGGTTGAGGAGGTCGACGACGAACTGGGACACCGGTGTGCCCAGCGCCTCGATACGGGCCACCAGTTCCGGGGTGGCGGCGGCCTGCGCGGTCAGGTCGAGGCCGACCATGGTTACGGGCCAGTCCGCCGAGAAGACGACCGCGGCCGCCTCGGGGTCGGCGTGGATGTTGAACTCGGCCGCCGGTGTGATGTTGCCACGGGTGTACGACCCGCCCATGAGGACGACCTCTTTGACCAGCTCGGTGATACGGGGCTCCCGGCGCAGCGCCAGGGCGATGTTGGTCAGGGGCGCGGTGGGGACGAGGGTGATCTCACCGGGGTGGGCGAGGACCGTCTCGATGATGAGGTCGACGGCGTGCCGGGGGTCGACCTCCACGGTGGGAGTGATGAAGGCGGGACCGTCCATGCCGGAGTCCCCGTGG
Source organism: Streptomyces sp. NBC_01384 (assembly GCF_045040035.1). Classification (NCBI taxonomy): domain Bacteria; kingdom Bacillati; phylum Actinomycetota; class Actinomycetes; order Kitasatosporales; family Streptomycetaceae; genus Streptomyces; species Streptomyces sp. NBC_01384. The sequence goes on along the minus strand of NZ_CP109559.1, from coordinate 3,298,616 downwards.
ATCTCGGCGGCGAGGGTCTGATCGCGGACGAGGGGACCGCCGGCACCGGCCGCGACGGGTACGTGGTGCAGGCCGGCCAGGGTGCAGACCTGCCGGGCGTTGAGAGTGACCTTCTCGATGGTCTGATTGCCCGCGACGGTGGTGATGGCGACGATCTCGACATCGGGGTTACCGGCGGCGAGCAGGATGGCGATGGCGTCGTCGTGCCCGGGATCGCAGTCGATGAGGATCTTCTTGGGCATGGGCGTCCTTTGGGCGTAGGGCGGGCAAGTTCGATCGCCCCCTTTCAGCGCGGGACCACCGCCCCACGAGGGGCGGCGGCCCGGCTCACGTCCGGCTCGGAATCGGCCTGGAGTCGGCTCGGTTCCGGTTCACCTCAGCGGATGCGACGTTCTTCCCGACGCCGCGTCGATCTCGTCGTGTGCTTTCGTCAGCAGCTTCATCGCGAGTTCGTTGAGCGCCCGCGCGCCCGCGACCTCCTCGCCGACTCTCGGCTGGTTGGAGTCGGAGGGGTGCCGGCTGGTGTACCCGTGGGCGCGTACCTCGTTCCCGTCGGGGAGCCGCAGGAGGGCGGCGGCGCGGGTGCGGTGGTTGTCCTCCTCGAATTCCATCTCGACATGCCAGCCGACGGCGGTCCGTGCCTGCGACTGAGCCTGCTGCATGTGTGTCGTCTGCGTCATTGCGATCACCTCCGGGGCGGGCCCCAGCCCCTGGTACGGGCCTCGGCCCCTACTACCAGAGTGTGCTTCTTCACTCGACTCCGCACGGGGTGGCGGACGACGCGAGCTCGCGGTGACCCAGCGGACGCGAAGGGTCTCCATCCCCGCGGCACGGCCTCCTCTGTCGCGGGACTGTAAATCGTTCGGCCCTGTCTCACTTTCGGTGGTGACGGAGCGTGCTGCTGTCCGAGGAGGATCGCGGTGGCGCCGCAGCCACGCTTCGAGCGTGTCGGCTCTGCGATCATACGAAACCCCGGCCTCCGCCACGGTGGAAAGCGGATGACCGGGGTCGTATCGGGAACGCCGTCAGACTGGCCAGGAAGCGGCCGGATCGTCGAGCCAGGCCCGTTCGCCACCCTTGCCGACGGTGAGGCCGAACCTCTCGAAGCCGGGCTCGCCTCGCTCCGTCCACCAGGTGTGGGCGGCTTCTGTCTCGTCCCACAACCGGCGCGGGCCGCCCTGATAGACGGTGGACGTGGGGTGTCCGTCGCGGAAGAGCACGCAGGCCCAGGAACGGTCTGACAGCCCGTATAGCCACATCGGGCGGGCTCCGTGGCGCTTGTCGGCCACCGCACACAGACATTCAGGCACGCGCAGGCCCAGGGCGAAGCGCAGGGCGTCGAACTTGTCCCGTACGAAGTCGTCTTCCGTGACCACGGTCGACGAGGTGTCGCCGCTGGAGACGCCTTCGGCGGGGACGTAGTCGGCGTGCCGCGGCCAGGGCTGGCGCTGTGCGCGGAGCTTCATGAACCAGCTCACGACTTCGGCACGGTGTTCCGCCTCGCGCGCCGTGAAGCCGGAATCAGCTACTCGAAGATCGCGGCTGAGTGCGGCATCAAGCCGGAACGCGTCGGAGCACTGGCACGCGGCGAAGGCAGCGTGACCACCTTCGAGAAGATCACGCGGATCGCCGACGCCTTGCGCATTCCAGGAAGAGCGCTCGGCCTCGCTCCACGAGAGTGGGAAGCATCGGATCCGCCAGGTCGACCACCCGTTACGCCTGCACATGCCATGGCGACCAACGGAGACGGAGACGAAGTGCGGCGCAGGGAGTTCTTCCGGGCATCAGCCGGGGCCGGGCTGGCGGTAAGCCTGCCCGACCTCGCTCGTCCCATGGCCGGCCGCCAAGTCGGACGCGATTTTCCCGAACGGCTGCGTGAGCGCACGGCACGCCTGAGGCGCCTGGACGACGTGCTTGGCGGTGGCGACACCTATCGCGTCTATCTCGGCGAGTACCAGGCAACCAAGGCTCTGCTCCGCGACTGCACCTACACCGAGGACACTCGGAAAGCCCTGCTCTCCGTCCTCGCCGAGCAGGCGCAGCAAGCAGGATGGGCCGCGTTCGACGGAGGCAGGCACGAGGAAGCGACCAGCTTGTACAAGGACAGCCACACCGCCGGGGTGGAAGCCGGTGACACGGCCGTCGCCGGTAACGCGCTCGCGTTCCTCGCATACCAGGCGGTCAGCGGAGACCGGATGGCCGGAGTGGAGATAGCCTCGCGTTCGTGTGCCACGGCAGGCCCCGACGCCGCCCCAGGAGTGCGTGCACTGCTGTACGAGCGCCTCGCATGGGCCCACGCGGTCGCCGGGAACGCCGCCGAGACCGAGCGTGCCCTCGGCACCGCGGAATCCGCACTCGACGAGACGGACGCCGCCGCAGTTCCGCAACCCGACTGGGCGGCGTGGGTCGACCGGAACGAACTCCAGATCATGAGTGGCCGGTGCTGGACAGAGCTACGGCGCCCACTGCGCGCGGTCCCCGCCCTGGAAAGCGCACTCGACCGGTACGACGACACCCATGCGCGGGACAAGAGCCTGTACCTGTCGTGGCTGGCCGACTCGTACCTGAGCGCCGGAGAGGTTGAGCAGGCCGCCGCCACCACCGGCCGGGCGCTGGATCTGGCCGCCGGGGTGGCATCCGTCCGCCCCAGGCAGCGTCTGTCTCCTGTCCTGCGACGGCTCAGCGATCACAGAGCGCTTCCAGCGGTCGCCGAGGTGCTGGAGAAGGCCAGGGCTTGAAGTCCTACTCGGGGGGAGGCGTTGTGGTGGTCGTGGCCACCCACCGCAGGTATGCATCGGACCCGGCCACGATGGGTACCGCGGACACCTCCGGGTTCTTCCAGGGGTGGTGCGACAGCAGGTGGGCTTCCAGTTCGGCGTACCGAGCGGCATGGGTCTTCAGCAGAAGCTGCCACTCCTCCCCAGTCCCGAACTCACCCTCATGCCAGAACACGGAGACCACCGGACCGACGATCTGAGCCCCGGCGGCAAGCCGCCCGACGACTACAGAACGAGCGAGTTCCACCGCCTGTTCGCGGCTCTCTGTCGCTGTGGACACCTGCAAGAAGTCAGCCATGTGGGCGAGCGTAGCCACGGGCCGGAGATTTGGGTCCCACAAATTGCGCGGGCTCGCCACCTAGCGAGACGCCGCGCTCGTATGCTTGTCCCTGCTTCACCTGCTCTTCCTCTTCAACTCGTCGATCTCTTTGCGGGGACCGGCGGATAGATCCCTGACAGCCAGGGCCGGACGTTCGCTCTCGGGGCAGCAGCCGCTGTTCACGGGGTGGTTCACGGAGAAGGCCATGCGCAATGTTGAGAACGTGTTCGTCAGAGTGCGCGTGCTGGATCGAGTAGGCGACGCTCATGAGCGGGTGATCAACTTATTGAAGGGGGCCAATCGCGCGCCCTCCCATCCGGACCCGCCACCCCTCTGAACGACGGTCGTCCGTAACCGCACGCAGGACGAGAGGCCCCGGCTGGCCGCGCCCGGCGGCGCGCTAGCGGCAGCGGGCGCGAAGCTTACGGGTCCGTGATCACTCGCGCCAAAGCAGCTCCAGGCCAAAGTCGCTACGCCGACCGCGCGTTCGACATGACCGCCGGTTGGGTACAGGCCACAGATCGCGGGGTGCCTCTATGTGATCCGTCGAGTGGCGCTGGCTGTCAGGCGCCCCACGTCTTGGCATGCTCACGTAGGTAGTTGGCGAGTTCGGTCGGTTGGAGTTCGAGGGCTGTCACGGCTGCCGCGTCCAGCGCGACGCGGACTGGCGAGAAGTCGCCTATGTCGGGGTCGTCGAGCTCGGGGCCGTTGCGGCGGTTCGGATCCATGTCCAGCACGTCGGCGCGGAAGTAGTGCTGCACGACGGTCGTCCTCTCGCCCGGTTCGGTCAAGGTCAGGAACTCGGTGGCAGGGCCGATCGTGGCGCCGATCTCTTCCATGACTTCGCGGCGTAGGGCCGCTTCAAGGTCGGCGTCGTCGGGTTCGACGCCCCCGCCGACGGTTGTGTAGTAGGAGGAGCCGCCCGGCCATCCTCGGCGCAGGAACACCAGATGATCGTCGTCGAGCAGAACCGCGCGAACATTGTGACGGACCTTCATGTTCGCGACGATAGTGCGCCCGTCCTGGCGGGGGATATGGATTGCCAGTGTGGAGCCTCTGATGGGAACCCGAGACCCGAGCAGTGCGAAGCCTGGAGAAGGCCACACGTACCCCCTGCGTGCCCGATCAGGCAGCACCCAACGGGAAGTAGCGGGGAATCACGGCGAGCGCTCAGGAAACATGCAGGTCAGCGTCTCGCTAGATCAGACCGCATCTGGTTACGCGATCTTCCAAGCTGGTGCTCTACGGCACCGCCAGGTCACAGACCAAAGCCGTTCCGCCCATGCAGTAGCTTTCCCATGGAGGGGTGCCATGTCCGCGTGGATCATGTTGGGTTCCGGCTGCGTTTTCGTAATTCTGGGCGTGTTGACCTTGAACGGCCGGGGAACCGCGGCGTATGCGCCGTCGCCTAGGGCTGGTTGGGGTTGGATAGCGATGGCTGGCGGCCCCGTCCTGGACGGAGGACCCAAACTCCTCGGCTTCTCTTCCGGAGCGGCGATGGTGCTTTCCACCGTAGCTCTGGGACTCGTCGTGCTCGGTGCGATGCTTCTGGTCCGGGGCGGAGCATTCGCCAAGGCTCGTCGTGCTGGCGACGACGACTGAGTGCCGCCCCTAATCCCTATCTAGGACGACCGTCAAGTGGGCGACTGATGTCTGACACCAGCGGCTGACACCAAAAGCGGCGGACGAAGGCGGATCAGGGCGAACCCTAGGCACTGACAGCGCCACGAGGCTCGGACCGAGTGCCGTGCTGGGCCGTCCCTGGGCCGTGCGAGATCGCTCGGCAGTGACCGGCGGCGACAACCAGTGACAGGTCAGCTACCAGCGCGGTTGGCGAACGGCCAGGTCACAGGCCCCTGACCGAACGGGTTTCCTTCGAGGGGTAGCCGTCAGGCAAGATGGGGTGTATCTGCCCACTGCCGATTTCAAGCGTCCGGACGGTTTCTCTTGGCTGAGTTCATTTACACCATGCGCAAGACGCGCAAGGCGCACGGCGACAAGGTGATTCTCGACGACGTCACCTTGAGCTTCCTGCCGGGTGCGAAGATCGGTGTGGTCGGTCCCAACGGTGCCGGTAAGTCCACCGTTCTGAAGATCATGGCGGGGCTTGAGCAGCCCTCCAACGGTGACGCGTTCCTGTCGCCCGGGTACAGCGTCGGGATGCTGCTGCAGGAGCCCCTGCTCGACGAGTCCAAGACCGTCCTTGAGAACGTCCAGGACGGCGCCGCCGAGATCATGGGCAAGCTCAAGCGCTTCAACGAGGTCGCCGAGCTCATGGCGACCGACTACTCGGACGCGCTCATGGAGGAGATGGGCAAGCTCCAGGACGACCTGGACCACGCCAACGCGTGGGACCTGGACGCCCAGCTGGAGCAGGCCATGGACGCCCTGGGCTGCCCGCCCGGCGACTGGCCGGTCACCAACCTCTCCGGTGGAGAGAAGCGCCGCGTCGCGCTGTGCAAGCTGCTGATCGAGGCGCCCGACCTGCTGCTTCTCGACGAGCCCACCAACCACCTGGACGCCGAGTCCGTGCAGTGGCTGGAGCAGCACCTCGCGAAGTACGCGGGCACTGTCGTCGCCGTCACCCACGACCGGTACTTCCTCGACAACGTCGCCGGCTGGATCCTGGAGCTCGACCGCGGCCGCGCCATCGGTTACGAGGGCAACTACTCCACGTACCTGGAGACCAAGCAGTCCCGTCTCAAGGTCGAGGGCCAGAAGGACGCCAAGCGCGCCAAGCGGCTCAAGGAAGAGCTCGAGTGGGTGCGGTCCAACGCCAAGGGGCGTCAGGCCAAGTCCAAGGCCCGTCTCGCTCGCTACGAGGAGATGGCCGCCGAGGCCGACAAGATGCGGAAGCTGGACTTCGAGGAGATCCAGATCCCGCCGGGCCCCCGCCTGGGCTCCATCGTCGTCGAGGTCAACAACCTCTCCAAGGCCTTCGGGGAGAAGGTCCTCATCGACGACCTCTCCTTCACGCTGCCGCGTAACGGGATCGTCGGTGTCATCGGCCCGAACGGTGCCGGTAAGACCACGCTCTTCAAGATGATCCAGGGACTTGAGACGCCGGACTCCGGCACGATCAAGGTCGGCGACACCGTCAAGATCTCGTACGTCGACCAGAGCCGCGAGAACATCGACCCGAAGAAGTCGCTGTGGGCTGTCGTCTCCGACGAGCTGGACTACATCAACGTCGGACAGGTGGAGATGCCGTCCCGCGCGTACGTCTCCGCCTTCGGGTTCAAGGGTCCCGACCAGCAGAAGCCGGCCGGTGTCCTCTCCGGTGGTGAGCGCAACCGCCTCAACCTCGCGCTCACCCTCAAGCAGGGCGGCAACCTGCTGCTCCTCGACGAGCCGACCAACGACCTCGACGTCGAGACGCTGTCCTCGCTCGAGAACGCGCTGCTGGAGTTCCCGGGTGCCGCTGTGGTCGTCTCCCACGACCGCTGGTTCCTGGACCGGGTCGCGACGCACATCCTCGCCTACGAGGGTGACTCCAAGTGGTTCTGGTTCGAGGGCAACTTCGAGTCCTACGAGAAGAACAAGATCGAGCGCCTCGGCGCGGACGCCGCGCGCCCGCACCGTGCCACCTACAAGAAGCTGACCCGGGGCTGATCGATCTTGCGGCACATCTACCGCTGCCCGCTGCGCTGGGCGGACATGGACGCGTACGGCCACGTCAACAACGTGGTTTTCCTCCGGTACCTGGAGGAAGCACGTATCGACTTCCTGTTCCGCCCGGAGAAGGACTTCAAGCAGGGGTCCGTGGTGGCACGCCATGAGATCGACTACAAGCGGCAGCTGGTCCACCGGCACGCGCCGGTGGACATCGAACTGTGGGTGACGCAGATACGAGCCGCGTCGTTCACGATCGAGTACGAGGTCAAGGACCCGGACCAGATCTACGTCACGGCCCGGACGGTGATCGTGCCGTTCGACTTCGAGGAGCAGCGCCCGCGCCGGATCACGGCCGAGGAACGCGAGTTCCTGGAGTCGTACCGGGACGACGTGGACGAGACCGTCGCGGCATGACCGTGACCGTCCTGCACCTCGCCGACGACGGGGAGGCGGCGGACCTCGCCGCCTTCCTCGCCCGGCTGATCCACTACGACCGTGCCGCCGCCGTACGCCTCCAGGCGTCCGGCACCGCGCTCGCGGTCTTCGGCCGGCCGCCGTCGTTCGAGGTCCTCGCGATCCGTACGGCGCGGCTCGCCAAGCCGTACGAGAACGGGCTCGACGTCACGCTCGACGTGACCGTCTCCGCCGGTGAACTCCTGGAGTCCATCGACGAGTCCGCGGCCACCGTCGGTGTTCCCGAGGCGGTCACCGGGCCGTCGTGGGCCGGCGTCCTGCCGCCCCGCAGCGGCTGGCGGCCGGAGCCGGGGCTGCCCGCGCCGGACGCCGTGCGCGCCATAGTCGCCGCCGCGGTCGCCGAATTCCGGTCCCGTACACAGGAGTTGGCGCCCGAGGCCCGTACCCGCGCCGAACTCGACCGGATCGGGCGGGAGATCTGGTCCCGGCCGATCGGTGACACCGGTCTTCCGGTCCGCGCCGCGCACGCGGCGCAGTCGCTCGGGTTTCTGCGGCCCGTGCGCCAGGTCGAGCCCGGCGAGAGCCTGTTGGGGCTGTACTCGTCCGGGGCGTGGCTGCGGCTGCGTACGCCCTACGGGTCGATCGCCGTACGCCGGGCGGGGCTCGGAGCCCTGGACGTCAGCGTCCGCTGATCCGTCTGGCCTCGATCGCTCGATCGCTCGATCCCCCCGGCCCCCGATGGCTCAGCCGGCCGTGTTCACCATCGACGCCGCCGCGTACGTCAGGTAGTTCCACAGCGTGTGCTCGTGCTCCTTGGAGAGGCCGAGCTCGTCGACGGCGACCCGCATGTGCGCCAGCCAGGCGTCGTGCGCGGCCTGGTCGACGGCGAACGGGGCGTGCCGCATCCGCAGCCGGGGGTGACCGCGGTTCTCGCTGTACGTCGTCGGGCCGCCCCAGTACTGGATCAGGAACAGCGTGAAGCGCTCCTCGGCGGGGCCCAGGTCCTCCTCCGGGTACATGGCCCGCAGCAGCGGGTCCTCGGCCACTCCCTCGTAGAAACGATGCACGAGGCGCCGGAAGGTCTCCTCGCCGCCGACCTGCTCGTAGAAGGTCTGCTCCTGAAGCGTGCCGCGCCGAATCTCTTTCACGCCTCCCATGGTCTCAGACCGGGTGACCGAGGACTCAAGGCTTAGGACCACTCATGGTCCGCACCCGATCGGCCGGGTCGGCGCTCGCCTCGCGGCCCGTCGCGCCGCACAGTGGAGGTATGAGCACCCACGCTCTCGACCACGACCGTGACCACGACCGTGACCACGGCGACGACCGCGACCAGGGCCACGACCGCGACCGTGACCACGGCGACGACCGTGACCGTGACCACGGTCACGACCGCGACCTCGACGACCTCGCCGCCCTGGCGCGGGCGGCGCTGGTGCGCGAGATCGACAGAAGCGGGGCCTGGGCCGCCGACCCGGTCTGGCGGGAGGCGTTCGAGGACGTCCCGCGCCACCTCTTCGTGCCGTACTACTACGTGGGCGCCGTGGACGGCTTCGAGCGGGTGTGGGGCGAGGACCCCGACCCTCGCAGCCGGGAACGCTGGGTGCGCGGCGCCTACGCGGACGCCCCGCTGGCCACCCGGGTGCGCGACGGCGAGCTGGTCTCCTCCAGCAGCCAGCCGTCGCTGATGGCGATGATGCTCACCGCGCTGGAGGTACGGGACGGGGACGCCGTCCTGGAGATCGGCGCCGGCACCGGCTACAACGCGGCGCTGCTCGCCCACCGCCTCGGCGACGGCCTGGTGACCACGATCGACCTCGACCCGGAGATCACCGAGTCCGCGCGGCAGCACCTGGCCACCGCCGGGTACTTCCCGGCCGTCGTCACCGGCGACGGCGCCCGCGGGGTCCCCGAGCGCGCCCCCTTCGACCGGATCATCGCGACCTGCACGCTGACCTCGATACCGCGCCCCTGGCTGCCCCAGTGCCGCCCGGGCGCCCGTATCCTCGCGCCGCTGGCCACCGGCCTGATCGCGCTGCGCGTCCGGGACGCCGGGCACGCCGAGGGGCACTTCCTGCACACGCCCGCCTATTTCGTCCCCCTGCGCGGCGAGACCCGGCCCGAGCCGCCGGAGCCGCAGCGCCTGGGCGGGCTGCCGCGCCGGGCCCGCGGCGACGAGCTGCTGCGGTTTCTGCTGACCCTGACGGCGCACAGCCTCGATCCCTACGAGGCGTACGTGCTGTGGGAGCGCGAGAACCGGCCGGTGCGCGAGCGGTACGGGGTCACGGTCAGCGGCGCGGACGCGTGGGCGTGGCTGGACGACCCCAAGGGGCCGTACGCCTGGCCGCTGCCGTAGACCCTCCTGCCGTCAGCCCCTGCCGTCAGCCCCTGCCGTCAGCCGAGCCTGATGGTGATCGTCGTCCAGGCGCCGACGTGCACCCGGTCGCCGTCCTGGAGCGGTATCGGGACGAAGGGCTGGATGGGCTCCTCGCCGCCGTTGACCGTGGTGCCGTTCGTGGAGTTCTGGTCGACGACCGCCCAGCTGCCGTCCGGCTGCTGGACCAGGACCGCGTGCTGGTGCGAGACGCCCGGGTCCTCCGGGGGCACCGAGAGGTCGATGTCGGGGGTGTCGCCGGTGGAGTGCCGGCGGCGGCCGATCGTCATCTGGTTGCCGGTGAGCGGGCGCTGCTGCTCCGGGGAGTACGCGGGCAGGTTCAGGCCCGCGGCCTCGGGGCCGGAGCGCTGCATCATCGCCATGAAGTACTCGCGGTCGGGGCCGATCGTCGCGGACCAGGACAGCGGCTGCCGCTGCTGCTGGTAGGCGGGACCGGGGCCGGGCGGGGCCTGGGTCGAGCCGGGCTGCGGATAGCCGTAGCCGCCGACCTGACCCGTGCCCGGGCCGCCGGGCGAACCGCCCGACGGAGGGGAGATCACCCAGTCGTCGTCACCGCCGCCGAAGGACGGGCCCCCGGACTGCGGGCCGCCGGGCCCCGGCGGGCCCTGCTGCGGGAACGCGGGCGCGGCGGGCTGCTGCGTGAAGGCCTGCGGGGCGCCAGGACCACCGTGACCGCCAGGACCGCCAGGACCACCGGGCGTGGGCCCGGGCGGCGGCGGAACCGGACGCGAGGGGTCGCCGCCGAAGCCGCCAGGACCGCCAGGACCGCCCGGACGGGACGGATCGCCGCGGTAGCCCGAGGGGTCCTGCCCGTATGGCGGAATCGGTTCCGCGGGGCGGTTCATCTGTGAGGGCCGGGAGCTCTGGTACTCGAACGGGTCATGACCGGGACCGGTTCCGGGACCGCCTCCGGGACCGGGACGGGGGCCCGCTCCGGGACCGGTGGGCTGCCCTGGCGGGGGCTGCTGGAACCGCAGCGCCGGATTGGGCATCCCGGGCGCGGGCGACTGCGGACGCGGCGCCGCCGGGGTGTACGAGGTCGCCGTGTTCGTCAGGAAGTTCCACCGGCACTCCTCGCAGAACGGCGCACCGCCCTCACGGGGCGTGCGGCACTGCGGGCAGAGCTCCGGCTCGGCGTTGGGCACGGCGGCAAGGTGCGGGCGCCCACCGGGGCCACCAGGGCCACCGGGACCGGACGGCGGGGGCGAGCCGGGCGGCGGATAGCCGTAACCGGCGGCGGGCGGCGGCGGGGGAGGGAGCGGAGGCACGGCACCGGCCATGCGGTGACCGCAGACCTCGCACCAGTCGTCGGAACCCGACTGGTGTCCGTTCGGGCAGGTCGGCATGTCGGCGCTTCCCTCTCTCCTTTTCCGGCCGTTGTGACCGGGTTTCTCCAGTTCCTCGTGGAAACCGGGCTCGCTACTTCTTTACACGAACAGTCTTTGTGGACCGTGTCTCAAGGGTCATCTCGTCGGCCTCTTCGACCCTTGCCTTCAATCGCACAGTACCTGCCACGGCGTCGACCACGTCCACCACCTTCGCAAGCAGTTTCGCAGTATCGGCGTTGCCCGACGTGTTCGCGAGCTGAACGGCCCGGCCCAGCTTGGCTGTTGCCCCGTCGACATCTCCCGATTTGCGCAGATCGAGTCCTTGTTGGATGACTTGCGCCAGTTCCGCCTGACCTGTGTAGTGCGCGACCTGCGGATTGATCGACGTCGAGGCGGCCATGTCGTCGGTCCACACCGCTCGTACCAGACCCTGGGCGCCGAGGTTGTGGACGCTGCCGTCACCCTGCGGGACGACGAGCGCGACCCGGGCGGCCAGCATCTCCCGGCCGACGCCGGCCGCGGGGACCTCGACGCACACGTGGTAGTCGCGGGACTCGTCGCCCCAGGAACCGGTGGGATAGTCGCCGGAGCGCGGGCCCGACTCGGTGCGACGGTCGGTCAGTTCCTCGACCGTGGGGGCCACTTGCTTGACGAACTTGATCTCCGTGCCGACGGGTGTCCACAGCCTGAGGGAGACGTCCGCGACCTCCTTGCCCATGGCCGTCTCCATCATCTGCGTGAAGTCGGCGGACAGGGCGGCGGGGTCGGCGACGATGTCGGCGGTGCCGAGCAGCGCCGAGGCGATCCCGGTGACCTCCTTGACCTCCCAGTCCGTGCCCACTCCACGCGCGTCACACGTGAAACGTCCGGCACAGGAGTCGAGGGCGGCCTTGAGATCCTCGGGCGACTCGTGTTCGTTGCGGCCGTCGGTGAGCAGGATGCCGTGCCGGATCGATACCTCGGCCGAGGACAGCAGCCGGTCGGCGAGGCGCAGCCAGGTGCCGATCGCCGTACCGCCGCCCGCGCTCAGCCTGCGCAGCGCCTCCTTGGCCTGCCCGCGGGTCGCCGCGTCGGCCACCGCGAGGCGCCCATTGCCGGGGTAGACCTCCTTGGCGATGTGCGTGCCGCCGATCACCGCGAAGTGCACGCCGTCGCGCAGGGCGTCGATCGCGGCGGCCGTGGCCTCGCGGGCGCCCCGCATCTTGGTCGGCGGGTAGTCCATCGAGCCGGAACAGTCGACCATGATCGCCACGGCCGCGTCCGGGCCCTGCCCCGCCGCGTACAGGTGTGGCGCTCCGACCGCGCTCCCGATGGTGCCACCGCCGGTGGCGCTCACCGTGACGATCGCGTTGACCTCGCGGCCGCCCTCGGGCAGGTACTCGTTCTGGTAGACGTCGACCGAGAACTGCGGCGCGTTCGACTTCGAGAAATTGGCCATGCCTTCTTCGTCCCCCTCAAGGCCCCCGGTACTACGGGGGTGATGACTTTTCCGGACCGGTCCCCTCCGGTCCGAGGCCGACTCCATTGTCGGGGTTCTGCGGTGTTCTGCGGTTTCGCGGCCTCAGGCCGATCCTGCCCCCTGCGACGGGGCGGGGAACGGCACGACGGCCACTGTTACGTTGTCGTGGCCCCCGCCGTCCAGGGCGTGGCCGACCAGTACCTGGGCGCTGTGCAGCGGACGTTCGGCGGCGTCGAGCGGCACGACCTCGGCCATGTCCTCGGCCGCCTCCGCGTAGTTCCACAGTCCGTCGGTGCACACCACCACTACACCCGGCCGGTCCGGCTTGAAGGAAGCGGTGTGCGGCTCCAGTTCGTACGCGTCCGCGCCGAGCCAGCCCGTGATGGCGTGGGCGCGCTCGTCCGCGTACGCCTGCGCCTCGCTCATCAGGCCCGCGGCGACCATCTGCGCGGCCCAGGAGTCGTCCTCGGTGAGCCGGGCGGGCGGTGAACTCCGGTCGACGGGGACCCAGTAGGCGCGGCTGTCGCCGACCCAGCCGACGATCAGCAGGGCGGGGGTGACGACGGCGCCGACGAGCGTGCAGGCGGGCGCGTTCTGGTGCGGGGCGTGCTCCTCGTGCGCGGGGGGCGCCTCGGCCAGCGAGTTGACGGCCTCCGCGGCGGCGAGGATCGCCTCGTGCATGGCCTGCTGCGGGTGGGTGCCGAGCGGCAGGGCCGCAAGAAGTACCTCATTGGCCACGCGGGACGCGGCGAGCGAGGCCTCGTCGGGGCGGGTCGCCGAGGAGACGCCGTCGCAGACGATCGCGACGACCGCGAGGGAGCCGTCGGGCAGCGCGGTCGAGGAGACCGCGAACGCGTCCTCGTTGCGGTGGTGGCGCAGACCCCGGTCGCTGACCGCGGCGACCGCGCCCAACTCCTGTTCCATGTGGTCCCGTTCGCGCGGCTGTGCGTGGCCGCAGTTCTCGCAGTAGCCGTCGCTGTCCACGTTGCCGGAGCGGCAGGCGACGCACAGTTTGGTGCCTGCGGGGGGAGTGGCGGGCGGGGTGAGTTCGGCGGTGCGCGGATCGGTGACGGGCCGGGCGGGGGCTCCGGCAGGGGTTCCCGCCGGGGGAGCCAGCGGGTACTCGTCGGGCTCCGAGGGCCGGTCGAACCGTACGCCTGAAGGCTGTATGCCTGCCGATTCGGATTCCGATTCCGATTCTGATTCCGTGTCCGGGTGCGGGAGTTCGGAACCGCCCGAATCCATGCCCTGGATGTCGGCAGCCCGGTGCACCGGCGCGGGCGTGTGGGAGCTCGCCGGCTCCGGCGCGAGGGGCCAACCCGCGGCCGCGGGAGGGCGCGCCGACGTGCCGTTCATGGTGATCGTGGGGTGGTCCTCGGGCGGTGCGGGCACCGCCGACAGGTCGTACCCGCACGCACCGCAGAAACGGTCACCCGCCTCCAGCGGCTCCTCGCAACTGGGGCACCGCGAAAGGGCCGTCGGCTGGGGCATCTGGGACATCAATCACACCCACGTCCGGGGGCGGTAACGGTTGGCACGTTCCACCAGGTCGATCCTCTCCTCGCCGCCCTGCGCGAGGCGGGCCAGCGTGCGGTACGAACGCTCCAGACCGAAGCGGAGCCCACGCTCGTCCAGTTCACTGCCGAGCAGCACCCGTCCGCCGTCGGCGTGCGGGGCGGAACCCTGGCTACCGGAGAGTACCCAGTCCAGGGCGCAGCCGAGGACTTCCGTCGACAACTGCTCGCGTCGCACCGCGTCCAGACCGTATCCGTCCAGCGCCTCGACCTGGCCCGCGGCGGCGGTCAGGTCGTCCAGGAACGCCGCGACCGCCGCCTCCTCGGCCAGCCGCTGCCGCAGCCGCGCCCGTACGGCCGCGACCCGCGCCGCCGTGTAGTGGATCGACGACTCCGGTACGGATTCCAGGGTGCGTACGGAGCCACGGCGGTCGCCCGCCGCGAGCTGGACGCGGGCCAGGCCGAACGCCGAGCTCACATAGCTGGGGTCGGTCGTCCACACCAGGCGGTAGTACTCGGCGGCGTTGTCCAGCTGGCCGAGCACCTCCGCGCACAGGCCGAGGGCCAGCTTGGGCGCGGGCTCGCCCGGGAAGGCGTCGTAGATGGCGTCGAAGGACAGCGCCGCGGTCTCGTACTCGCCGGTCGCCAGCGCCGCGACGCCCCGGTACCAGACCACCCGCCAGTCGTCGGGGTGGTCCGCCTCCAACGCTTCGAGCGCCCTGCCCGCACTGGCCAGTTCCCTCATCTCCAGCCGGGCCCGCAGCTCGCGCAGCCGCAGCTCCAGGGAGCCGGTGGGCGCCGCGTGCAGCGCGGTGATCAGCTCCGCGGGCGCGGACGCCATGAGCGCCGCGAGGAAACCGGCGTTGGGGTCGCCCGGGTCGACCCGGGGGACCGGCAGCGCGAGGGCGGTGGCGGCGGCGTTGAGCGACTTGACCAGGGTGGCCGGGGTGGCCGGGGTGGGCGCCGGGGCCGTGAGGAGGGCAGGCCTCCCGCCTGCGCCCGGAGTGCCGCCTGCGCCCGGAGCGCCGCCTGCACCCGTCGGCAGCGCGGGCGCGCTCTTTTTCCACCGTCCGTTCCCCCGTCCATTCCCCCGTACGGGCACCGCCCGCGCCCCGTGCCGCGAGACATCCCCGTCCAGTTTCGTGAACAACTCCGTGTCCGTGACCTTGAGTTCGGGGCCGAACAGGGTGGACAGGGCCGGGCGGGCCCGTCCCGTCTGGAGGGACACGACCTCTCTGAGTACCCCCGTCAGCTGCTCCGCCATCTCCTGCGCGGAGGCGAACCGGCGGGCCGGGTCGGGGTCGGTGGCGCGGACGAGGAGCCGGTAGAAGGACTCGTAGGTCCGGAAGACGTCGATGTTGTCGGGGTCGGGCAGGGAGTCCACGAAGACGTTCGTGTACCCCTGGAAGTCGAAGGTCAGCACGGCCAGCGTGCGGGCGACCGTGTAGAGGTCGCTCGCCACCGACGGGCCGACCTCCGCCACCTCAGGGGCCTGGTAGCCCACCGTGCCGTAGATGGCCGACTCGTCGTCGTCCATCCTGCGCACCGCGCCCATGTCGATCAGCTTGAGCTGGTCCTCGGTCTGGATCGCGTTGTCGACCTTGAAGTCGCAGTAGAGCAGATTGCGACTGTGCAGATGGCCGAGCGCCTCCAGGGCCTCGATGCCGTACGCGCAGGCCTGCTCCACGGGCAGCGGATCGCGCTTCCCGTCCACCGTGCGCCGCCCGTTGGCGATCTCCTTCAGGGACTTGCCGCCGACGTACTCCATGACGATGTACCCGTCCAGCGAACCCGTCCGCTGGTCCAGGTGCTCCACGAAGTTGTAGATCCGCACGATGTTGGCGTGCTCGATCTCCGCGAGGAAGCGCCGCTCGGAGATCGCGGCCGCCATCGCGTCCTGGTCGCCCGTGTCGAGCAGGCCCTTGAGGACCACCCACCGGTCGGAGACCGCGCGGTCGACGGCGAGGTAGACCCAGCCGAGCCCGCCGTGCGCGAGACAGCCCACCACCTCGTACTGGCCGTGCACGATGTCGCCCGTGTTCAGCTTCGGCACGAACGAGTACGGGTGGCCGCACTTGGTGCAGAACCCCTCGGTGCGCCCGGCCTGCTCACCGCGCGAACGCCCCACCGGTGCCCCGCAGTCGGAACGCGAGCAGAATCGCTTCCGCTCGGGCACCTCCGGGTTCTCCAGCACCATGGCGCGCGGGTCGGGCCGTGGCACGTCCGGCACCTGCACCAGACCGGCGCCGAGCCGCCCGCGCCCACTGGAAGCGGCGGTCGAACCCGAGCTGCGCACCGACACCGAGCGGCCGGTCGACTTGCCGGAGACCGAGCGGGAGAGGCGCCCGGAGACCGAACGCCGCGACTGGGCGGAGCGCGAGGACGGACGGGAGGTGGAGCCGGAGCCGCGGGAACTCGCCCGCGAACTGCTGCTGGAGCCGCGCGAACCCTTGCCGCCCGCCGTGATCCCGGTGGGCGGCGAGCCGACCGACCCGTTCGCCGAGACGACGGGAGCCAGGCCGCACGTGTCGCAGTACAGCTCGCCGCCGCCCACGTCCTCGTACGACCCCGAGCAACCGGGCCGCTGGCAGTTCTGCTGCCCCGCAGGCTGCTGACTCACTGCATCACCTTTAACGCTCACGCGTTGGGCCCCCTCTGGTCCACACGGTCACTGGGCCCGCCCTGCTCCGGTACCCGCGGGCTCAGCAGATCGGCGGCGGCCCGCTGATAGCGCAGCACCGCATCCTCCGCCACCCGCAGATCGCAGGGCGCACTCCACAGCATGCGGCGCGCCGCGTCATAGCGCTCGATGAGGAACGGATCCTCCGCGAGGCCGTGCCGGGCGACCTTCGCCTTGTACGCGTCGAGGCGGCCGCGCAGCTCCGCGCGGACCGCCAGCGGTGCGGTGACCGCGGTCAACGACTCACGGGCACGCAGCAGCTCGTCCTCGGCCTTCTCCTCCAGCGCCTCCAGGAGGGGCGAGAGGCGGTGCCACTGGGCGTGTCTGCGGTACTCCGCTGCCATCGCCAGCTGCTCCTGCAACGCCGTCGGGGGGCCGCTCACGGCCGGCACCTCCGACGCGGCGATCTTCGCCAGTACCTCACCGCGGGCGCTGCGCGCCTCGGCGAGCGTGCGGTCGGCGCGGCTGAGCACGTCCCGCAGCCGTACGAGCCGCGCCTCCGCGTCCTGCCGGACGGTGAGCACCGCGTCGATCTCCCGGCGCACGTCCTCCAGGGCGCGCGCCTCGCGGTCGTACGTCGTCGTGTCCGGGCGTCCGCCGCCGGGCGCCGAACTCCCCTGCGCGGGCACCCAGAAGGCCAGCGGGTCGGAGACGACGCGCTCGCGCAGGGTGGTCAGCGTCCGGGTGATCCGCTCCAGGTCGTCGCCCGACGGATGCTCGCCGGGGCGTACACCGACGGAGTGCGCGAGCTGGCGGGTGCGCTGGAGCTCCGCGGCCAGTAAATCGATCCGGGCGGGCAGCGCGGACCAGACGGCGTCCGCGGCGACGACCATGTCGAGCGAGGACGCGTACAGCTCGTTCATCCGCTCCACCAGCGCGGCCAGCGAGAACTGCTCGCTGAGCCTGCCGGTGCCGGAGAGCGTCGGCGCGTTCGCCGTCGCGGTGGTCGAGCCGGCGACCGTGATGCTCGCGCCGCGCAGCAACTCGGTCAGCTCGACCAGGTCCTCACGGCTCGACCAGCGCCGCCGCGCACGGATGCCGCGGCCGGAGCGCAGCGCGTCCGTGTACGCGTCGAAGTACGCCCACAGCAGCGTGATCGACGCCTCCGCGGTCGCCCAGCGCTCCTTGGTCGTGCCGGTGAGCTCGGCGCCTTCGAGGAGTCTGCGGCCCGCGTGGTCCTGGAGGGCGAGGAGCGAGGTCTCGATGGCCTCGTGCTCCGCGCCGAGCCGCGCCAGCGCACGGTCCACCTCGTCCCGGTCCATCACCGGCCCGGGGGGTCCCGTGACGCCCATCGATCACCTCTCGCTCTCTTCGTTACTTGTAATGCGCCGTGGGCGGGGTCGCCGACGGGGAGTCCGCCTTCAGGGTGGCGGACAGCCACTTGTCGTACGAGGCCTGCCAGCCGCCGTTCTTGCGGTAGTCCACGAGCACCTGGTTGACCCGGCGTACCAGATCGTCGGCGCCCAACTTCATCGCCACGCCGTAGTAGTCCTCGGTGAAGGTCTTGCCCTTCAGCTCGACCGTCGGGTCCTGCGCCGCCTGGCTCGCGGCGAGCGCGCCGTCGGTCACCACGGCGTCGACCTGTCCGAGCTGCAGCCTTACCAGGCAGTCGAGTTGGTTGGGCACCGTGGTGGAGATGTCGGCGGAGGAGACGAGCCTGCCCTCCTTCTTGTCGGCCGACAGCTTGTCGTACGCCGTCGAGCCCGCCGCCGAGCAGATCCGCTTCCCCGTCAGCGTCTTGTCGTACCCCTTGATGCCCGAGGTCTTGGGGGCCAGTACCTGCTGGCCGGTCAGGAAGTACGGGGCGGAGAAGGCGACTTCCTTGAGGCGCTCGCAGGTGATCGTCATGGTGCGCACCACCATGTCGACCTGGTCGGACTTGATCGCGGGGATGCGCTGGTTGGTGGGGATGGCGTGGAAGCGGACGGCGTTCGGGTTGTCGAGGATCTCCTTCGCGATCTCGCGCGCGAGATCGATGTCGAAGCCCTCCAGGTCGCTGCTCTTGGCCGTGTTGTTGGGATCGCGGTAGCCCCAGCGGTAGCTGTTCTGGTCGACGCCGACCGACAGATAGCCGCGCTGCTTGATCGCCGCGATCGTGGTGCCGCTCTCGTCACCGGACGGGGTGAGGCTCTGGTCCTGCGGTTTCGTGCAGGTGTCGGCCTTCGCCTGCGTTCCCTGGGCCACGCCCGGGCCGCCTGTGTCCGTATCGCTGTCCCCGTCCCCACGGGCGCTGCTCAGCGGCAGCAGCAGGGCGAAGACCGCCGTGACGACCAGGGCGAGGGCCATCGCGCCCACGCCGCCCCAGCCCCTCAGGCTCGCCCTCAGACGTCGTGCGATCACCGCCATGCCCCCTTTCACCGCTTCCCCTCTCACCGGTACTCCGAAAGCCTGCGTCCGATGCCCAGCAGCGCGCCGGCGGCGGCCAGACCCGCGAGGACCCCCGCGCCCGCCGGCAGCCCGGTCATCGCGTCCCGCCCGTCGCCGGCGGCCTGCTCGAACTCACTCTCCTCGTGCGTCAGCGCCGCCGCGAGGTTGGTGTCGACGCCGTCGAAGCACTCGCCGGTCGGCTTGTCGGCCGTGGAGCCGATCACCTTGTTCAGGGCGCCCTGGTAGTCACCGGCGTCGTCGGCCGCGCGGGCCTCCTGGTGGCGGGACTTCCAGACCTTCATGTTGGCGGTCGCGGCCTCGACGGGCTTCTTGCCCGCCGTGTCGTCGGCGAGGCCCGCGGCCACGGCCAGGCCCTTGGTGAGGGTCTTCATGTCCTGCTGGAAGTCGTAGTCGTAGAGGTCCATCACCTGGGTGTCGGACACCTTTTTGGTCTCCGCGCCCCGGTTGACCAGCGTCAGGTTCTCGTTGCCGCGAGCCTTCAGGGAGGCGATCCGCGCGTCGTGCAGCACGTTCAGCGAACGAACCCCGTGGTTGTACGAGGAGTTCAGTCCGGCCCGGGCCACACTGTGCCCGACCACCAGCCAGAGCAGCACCACCGCGGAGGCGGCCGTGGCGGCGACCAGTCCTTGGTTCAACACCCGGTTCGTACGCCGGTAATGGCGCCGCTGGGCCCAGCCGAGGCCGCCGAGCGTGAGCACGCCCAGACCGATCGCGGCCCACGGGTAGGGCTTCGCGTCGGCGTAGTCGGCGCTCAGCCGCGCGTTCTCCCGCTTGTAGAGCTCCTCGGCCTTGGGGAGCATCTGCTGCTGCATCTTCTCGTTCGCGTACCGCAGATACGCGCCGCCGAGCGGATAACCCTGCCGGTTGTTGGCGCGGGCCCGCTCGATCAGGCCCTTGTACTCCGGCAGCAGCTTGTTGAGCTCGGCGATGGTGTCCGCGGACGGGGAACCCGGGTCGGAGTTGGCGGCGGCGGTGATGAGCCCCTGTGCGGCCGTCCTGATGTCCTGCTCGTAGCGGTCGCGGGTGGCCGCCGTCTCCTGGCCGCCGGCGAGGAAGCCGCTGGAGGCCGCGGTGTTGGCGTCCGCGAGTGAGCGGTAGATGTCGGCCGCGCCGGCGCTCAGCGGCTGGCTGCTGTGCAGCACGTCGTCCGCGGCGCTCGATCGTTGCGTCATCTGCCAGGCGGTGACCGTGCCGAACGCGACGACGAGGAGGGCGAGGACGGCGCCGATGATGCGCAGCCGGCCCGGTTCCGTCGTCGCCGCGGCGCGCAGGCGGTCCACGCCCTCCGCCCAGGCGGTGCGGCGGGCGGGTGCCGTGTCCGGTGCCGCGGGCCTGGCCTGTGACGCCGGGGGGCCGGCCTGCGGTGGCACGGCCGGCATCGTGGGCGTCGCCGGTGGTCCCTGTGGCCCCGGAGGCGCCGCCCTGCCGTTCGGCGGGTATGTCACTTGGGCTCCCGTGTGGGCACGTTCACCTTGAGGCCGGGGGGCACCGCCCCCTGCGCGCGGCTGCAGAGTTCAGCGGGCATGGGGCACTCCTTCTGGGCGGGTGGTGTAGGCGTAACCGTCGGCCCGTTGAAGGAGACGAACGCAACGATGAGAGACACCTTGGACCAGACCGCGACCGGTCTTGATGTTGAACCTGCCGCTCGTGCGGACGGCGACGCGGCCGGTGTGGACACCTTGGTTCTTGCCGCTGGGCACGTTCGCGCGTACGAGGTCGCCGGTGGCGTATCCGAAGTGCTGTTTGGTGCGGGGCAAGGTGCGGCGAGGAAATCCAAATCGGTCGCAGGCGGTGCGGCGATAGGCCCCGCGTCCGGTTGCCGTGACAGAAAGGATCGCGCGTGGGTATTGGAGGACCGTGTCCACGGCGCCGACGCACAGTGCGTCCAATGTGTGGGTCTTGGGCGTGTTGGTCCGCTGGCGGTTCCACTTAGTACGACCGCCCGACGACAGACGCACGTCGAAGCAGATTGTTTGGAGGGCGTTGACGAGCACGTCGCGGGTGACGTTCATCGCGGCCGCGTCGTGCAGCGGCTCCTTGGCCTGTGCCAGGAGCTGCGCGAGAAGAGTGGGTCTGCCCTTGAGGAAGTCCGCCACTGACTGATCGTTCTTTTGCTGGTTGCAGGGTACGCAGGCGAGGGTCAGGTTGGCGATACGGTCGGATCCGCCCCGTGAGCGTGGGTGAATGTGGTCGATGTTGAGGGGCACGCCGGTCGCGCCACAATAGGCACAGGTGCGGCGCCACTTCGACAGTAGGTATTGGCGGATTTCCACGCCATGAAGCGTCCCGTGCTGATACTCGGCCGCAGACAGCGGCTTCCCAGCGGCCATGGCATGGGTGTCGAAGGCGACGTGCTCCACATGAACCGCGCGGACAGGGATCCAGCGGGTGAGGCGGTCCACCCATGACGCGGTGGTGTCCACACGATGTCGCAAGGACGGTGGGAGCCAGCCTGCCGGACGGGTGCGGTTGTCGAAGCGAGGTGCGCGGTAGCGCAGGTTGCTTGAGCGGCGTCGCCGCCGCCCCGCGGCGCGCGCGGTGAGCCTGTCACGGATCTGGATGCCTCGGTGACCGAGTTCCATGGCGAACACGCCATAGCGAGCGTTGCCCTCGGGTGTCTCGACCGTGCGGAACACCGCGATTCCAGTGGCCTTGCTGCCTGGGTCGATGCCGAGCTCGATACCGTCCACCTCGCTGGATGCGACGGTGCGGTCCTTGAGTCGGATGACGAAGGGAGTCTGCCGGTGCACCACTGCACGCCCTTGCTTCAGGAGCTTGCGGGCGCGTGCGGGTGAGCACGGCATGAGCGGTTGATGGTGTTGGTCGAGAACGAACACGGTGGTGTGGCCCTCACGGGCCGCTCCCTCCCCCGCTGACGCGGTGTCAGGGTGACGTCCTGCCGCATGAGTGCCGATCGGCAGGATCTCCCCTCGCCCATGTTTCCCGCTCGGTTCCGCGGTCAGGCCGCAGCGTCCGTGAGCCGTTTCGTCCCTACTCCCCGGGTTGTCTGCTCTCACGGATTCCAGAGCCCGCCGCTGAGGAAGCACGGCGGGGTGGATCTTCTGTCCTGCGGAAAACGTAGTCATCAGGTGGCACCTCCCCGTGGTGATGACTAGGGCTGGTCAAACGCGGGCGCGGCGCTCAACAGAGCGACGAGCCCCGGCTCTTCGCCGGGGAGTGTTTGACTTGACCTCCCCCATGGTGAACCGCCCACTACTTCTGCCCGTATCTGGGATGGAGCGCTCGATCGCCAGTATCGCCGCAGAGACCGACATCCGCACAGGCATTCACTCGATCTTGTTCGGACCAGTTCGGACCGTGGAGCCAATCATCCTGCGCCAGAGGGCATGACGGGCTCCCCTGTCATAGGGCTGCCTTTGAACACGTGATTCGGCGTGGAACGGTTCCGCCCCACCACCAACCAGACGCGCCCGGCGCGGAGCCACAGCAGGCGTGGTACGGAGAGACGTTGTTGTCATCCCCCGAAGTGCGCCCGCAAGCGCGCGTGAACCTCCTCCTCCGCCACCACGTGATCGAGCCCGAGCAACGCCGCACCCAGTATGGGCCTGGCCGTCACCACTCGGGGAACCGCCTTGGGGGCTCGGTCGGACAGCAGTTCGCGGATGCGGTCGTCGAGTTGGGGATGGCGCGCGGCGAGGATGCTGCCGCCGAGGAGGACCGGGGTTTCCTCCTCCAACAGATCCAGGCGGGTGAGGGCGACAGTCGCCATGACGACCACCTCGTCCGCGAGCCGGTCGACGATCGCGCAGGCCACCGGGTCACCGTCCACCGCCGTGGCGAAGAGGACCGGCGTGAGTTCATGGCGGCGTGCGTGCCCGATGTGTTCCAGGTGCAGCGCCTCGATCAGGGCATACATCGAGTCGAGACCGAAGTGGGCGGGGAGGGTGCGGGCGAGGGCCGTCGGGCCGCCGCGGCCGTCCTCCGCCCGGGCCGCGTACCACAGGGCCTCCTCCGCCAGCCCCCAACCGCCACCCCAGTCCCCGGAGATACGGCCGATCGCCGGGAAGCGGGCGGTGCGGCCGTCGGGCCGCGTGCCGACGCAGTTGATACCGGCCCCACAGACGACGGCGACTCCGCGCGGCTCGGCGATCCCGGCGCGCAGGATCGCGAAGGTGTCGTTGCGCACCTCCACGCACGTGCCCCACGCGCGTGCGCGCAGCGCGGCCGCCAACTGCTCCTCCTCAATGGGGAAGTCCGCGTTGGCGAGGCAGGCGGAGACATGCTCGACCGAGGTGACGTCCGCCTCGGCGAAGGCCCGCCGTACGGCGTCGGCGACCGCATCCACCGCCGCCTCGATCCCGACCGCCGGGGGCCGGAATCCGCCCCCGCGCGCGGTGCCGATCACCCGCCCGTCCGCGGACACCACCGCGACGTCGGTCTTGCTGTTCCCCGCGTCGATGGCGAGCACCAGACCCGCGGGGCCGGATCCGGCGGCCGTCCCGGCGCCGGGTCCCGTTGACGTCATACCCACGCGAGGTGCTCCCGGTTGTGCGCGATCAGTTGGTCGGTGAGGGCGTCGGCGTACGCGTACTGGCCGATGAGAGGGTGGGCGAGGAGGGCCCGGAAGACCCGGTCCCGGCCTCCGCGCAAGGCAGCCTCCAACGCCAGGTCCTCGTACGCCGTCACGGCCGCCATCAGCCCCGCGTACAGGGGATCGACCGGCGGCACCGACAGGGGGGTCGGGCCGTGCGGACCGACCGCCGCCTGCACCTCGATCACGGCGTCGTCCGGCAGGAACGGCAAGGTGCCCTTGTTGTACGTGTTCACCACCTGGTAGGGGCTCCCTCCCCCGCCGAGCAGCGCGGCGGCGAGATCGACGGCCGCCTCGGAGTAGTACGCGCCGCCGCGCTTGGCGAGCAGCTCCGGCTTCTCGTCGAGCGCCGGATCGCCGTACATCTTCAGCAGCTCCCGCTCCATCGCGGCGACCTCCGCGGCCCGCGACGGCTTGGTGCGCAGCTCTCGTACGACCTCGTCGTGCGCGTAGTAGTAGCGCAGGTAGTAGGAGGGGACCACGCCCAGGCGGTCGACCAGCGTGCGCGGCAGGCGCAGGTCGTCGGCGATCGCGTCGCCGTGCTCGGCCAGCAGCTTCGGCAGGACGTTCTCGCCCTCGGGGCCGCCGAGGCGCGCCCCGGTCTCCCAGCTGAGGTGGTTGAGGCCCACATGGTCCAGATGGACGTCCACGGGGGCGACCCCGAGCATTCCGGCGAACTTGCGCTGGAAGCCGATCGCCACGTTGCACAGCCCGACCGTCCTGTGGCCCGCCTGGAGCAGCGCGCGTGTCACGATCCCGACCGGGTTGGTGAAGTCGATGATCCATGCGTCGGGGTTGGCGCGGCGGACCCGTTCGGCGATGTCCAGCACCACGGGCACGGTGCGCAGCGCCTTCGCCAGGCCGCCGGCGCCCGTCGTCTCCTGGCCGATGCAGCCGCACTCCAGCGGCCAGGTCTCGTCCTGCTCGCGGGCCGCCTGGCCGCCGACGCGCAGCTGGAGGAGTACGGCGTCGGCGCCCTCGACCCCCGCGTCCAGGTCGGCGGTGGTGACGATCCGGCCGGGGTGTCCCTGCCGGGCGAAGATGCGTCGGGCCAGGCCGCCCACCAGCTCCAGACGGTCGGCGGCCGGGTCGACGAGGACCAGTTCCCCGATGGGCAGGGTGTCCCGCAACCGGGCGAAGCCGTCGATGAGTTCGGGGGTGTAGGTCGACCCTCCGCCGACCACGGTGAGTTTCACTGGAGGTTCCCTCGCTTCGGGGTGCTGGGGACGTCGAGGCTGTTCGGCCGGGGGTCCGGGGGTTGTCCCCCGGGGAAACGCAGCATCTGTGTCAACCCTTCACTCCGGTGAGCGTGACGCCCTCGACGAACGCCTTCTGCGCGAAGAAGAACACGAGGATCACGGGGGCCATGACCAGTACGGTCGCGGCCATGGTGAGGTTCCAGTCGGTGTGGTGTGCGCCCTTGAACGACTCCAGGCCGTAGGAGAGCGTCCAGGCGCCGGGGTTCTCGGAGGTGTAGATCTGCGGGCCGAAGTAGTCGTTCCAGGCGTAGAAGAACTGGAAGAGGGCCACGGCGGCGATCCCGGGCTTCGCCATCGGCAGCACGATTTTCAGCAGTGTCCGCAGGTCGCCGCAGCCGTCGACCTTCGCCGCGTCGAGGTACTCGTTCGGGATGGTCATCAGGAACTGGCGGAGCAGGAAGATGGTGAACGCGTCGCCGAAGGCCATCGGGATGATCAGCGGCCACAACGTGCCGGACAGGTCCAGTTGTTTCGCCCAGAAGAGGTACATCGGAATGATGACGACCTGCGGCGGCAGCATCATCATCGAGATGACCAGCATCAGCGACAGGTTCTGGCCGCGGAAGCGGAACTTGGCCAGCGCGTAGGCGACCGGGATCGACGACACGACCGTCAGGACGGTGCCGGCGCCGGCGTACAGCAGGGTGTTCTTCCACCAGGTGAGGAAGCCGGGGGTGTCGAAGACCTTCTTGTAGTTGCCCCACTCCCAGGTGTGCGGGATCAGATCGCGGCTGAGTGCCTGCGAGTCGCTCATCAGGGAGGTCAGGAAGACGAAGACGAAGGGGAGGACGAAGAAGAGGGCGGCGGCGACGCCGAGGGCGTGGATCGCGACCCACTCCAGGAGCGCCCTGCGGCGGGCGGTGCGCTCGGCGGGCGAGACCGGAGCCCGCAACTCCACGGGCTTGTCGAGTACTTGTGTCATGGGTGTCAGTCACCTGCCTGGATGAGACCGCCCCGGCGCCGCATCAGGAACGCGGTGAACACCATGGACAGGGCGAACAGCACGAGCGCGACCACACAGGCGGAGCCGTAGTCGAAGCGTTGGAAGCCGAGGTTGTAGACGAGTTGCGGCAGGGTGAGCGTCGACTTGTCGGGGTAGCCGGGCTCGAACTGCGTACCGGCGCCCTGGATGACGCCCGACGCGACCTTCCCGGCGATGAGTGGCTGCGTGTAGCACTGCATGGCCTGGATCACGCCGGTGACCACGGCGAACATCACGATCGGCGAGATGTTCGGCAGCGTGACGTACCGGAACCGCTGCCACGCCGAGGCGCCGTCCAGCTCGGCGGCCTCGTACTGCTCCGTCGGTACGTCGAGCAGCGCGGCCATGAAGATGACCATCAGGTCGCCGATGCCCCACAGGGCGAGCAGGGTGAGGGCCGGCTTGGACCAGGCGGGGTCGTTGAACCAGCCGGGGGCCGGGATGCCGACCTTCTCCAGGATCGAGTTGACCGGCCCCGTACCGGGGTTGAGGAGGAAGGCGAAGGCCATCGTGGCGGCGACGGGCGGGGCGAGGTAGGGGAGATAGAAGAGGGTGCGGAAGACACCCGTGCCCGTCTTTATCTTCGTGATCAGCAGGCCCACGCCGAGTCCGAAGACGACCCGCAGGCTGACCATGACCAGCACCAGCCACAGGGTGTTGCGCAACGCGGGCCAGAACAGCGGATAGTGCTCGAAGACGTACGTCCAGTTCTTCGTTCCGCTCCACGTCGGCGGTTTGAAGCCGTCGTAGTGCATGAACGAGAAATAGAGGGTCGAGAGCAGCGGATACGCGAAGAAGACCGCGAAGCCGATCAGCCAGGGCGACATGAAGGCGGCCGTTTTCAGCGCCGCCCGGCGGCGCTTGGCGCGCAGTGTGTATGTGGCGCTCATGTCGGGCTACTTCGCCTGCGCGATGTCCGTGTCGATCTGCTGGGCGGAGCTTTCCAGGCCCGCCTTCAGATCCTTCACCTTGCCGCTCTCGTAGTCGTATCCGAACTGCTGGATCGTCACGAGGTACGTACCGCCGTTGATGGACGCGGGAGTCGTCGTCGAGTTCGGGTTCGACGCGATGTCCAGGAACGTCTTGAAGCGCGGGTCGTACTTCAGCTTCGGCGACTTGAGCGCCGCGAGCGTGGAGGGCACATTGTGGATGCCGTTGGCGAAGCCGACCACCGCGTCCGTGTCCGTGGTCATGTATTTGACCAGTTCCCAGGCCGCGTTCTGCTTCTTGCTGGTGGCCGCGATGCCCGCGATGGTGCCGGTGATGTAGCCCTTGCCGTACTGGTCCGCCTGGTCGTCGGGCACGGGCAGCGGGGCGACGCCGATCTCGAAGTTCGGCTTGGTGTCCTCGGCCATGCCGAGCCGCCACTCGCCGTCCAGCTGCATGGCGACCTGGCCGGTGTGGAAGGGGTGCTTGGGTCCCCATTCGTCGCCGAGCTTGGAGCGGTACTTCTCCAGCTTCTGGTAACCGCCGAGTTCGTCGACGAGCTTCTTCTGGAGGGTGAATCCGGCGGTGAAAGCGGGGTCCTTGGCGATGTTCGACTTGCCGCTGCTGGCGAAGTACGTCGGGGAGAACTGGCCGAAGTAGTGCTCGGTGGTGGTCTCCCAGCCGTGGTAGTTCGGCATGAAGCCGAGCTGGGAGTAGGAGTCGCCCTGGGAGATGGTGAGCTTCTTGGCGTCCGCCTCGAATTCGGACCAGGTCTTCGGGGGGCCGGCGATCCCGGCCTTCTCGAACTCGTTCTTGTTGTAGTAGAGGCCGTACGCGTCACCGAGCAGCGGAACCGAACAGCGGTTGCCGTCGAACTGGGTGTACTGGTTCATCGTCTTGGGGA
This sequence comes from Streptomyces sp. NBC_01384, assembly GCF_045040035.1. Classification (NCBI taxonomy): domain Bacteria; kingdom Bacillati; phylum Actinomycetota; class Actinomycetes; order Kitasatosporales; family Streptomycetaceae; genus Streptomyces; species Streptomyces sp. NBC_01384. Next base: position 3,271,106 of record NZ_CP109559.1, on the reverse strand, counting down.
ACGTCGTCGCCGGGTCGATGTCCGCCTTCTTGAAGAAGGGGTTGAGATCGACGAGCGCGCCGGAGGAGCAGAACTTGCCCACGTTGTTGGTGGTGAACGAGGAGATCACGTCGGGAGCCCTGTCGCCGCCGGAGCGCAACGCCTGATTGATCTTGTCGTCGGTCATGTTGGCGACGGTGTTGACGTGGATGTTGGGGTGCGCCTTCTCGAAGCCCGCGATCAGGGACTTCACGGCCGCGACCTCACCGGGCGCGCTCCAGGCGTGCCAGAAGTTGATCGTCGTGTCCTTGGAGGCGTCGTCGCTCGCACCCGAGGACGACTGGCCGGTACAGGCGGTGGCGAGGAGGGCGACGGAGGCGGTGAGGGCCAGAGCCGTCTTTCGGACCACTTCGGGGATGACTTCGGGCATGACGGGGTCTCCCTAGGACAGGACTGAGGCGAAGGGGGGCGAATGGGGGCGACAGAGGGTGACGGTGATGACCGGGTGGTGACGCATGGTGAACGGCGGTAGGGCTGGACTCAGCGAGAGGTGTCGAAGACCTCGTCGCGGGTGGCCGCCAGCGCGCTCTCCAACGCGCCGCGCAGCACGGGGTGTTCGTGTACATCGCCGACCACGAGGCGTGGCCGGGAGGCGGCCAGCTCCTCCAGCTCGGCCTGCACCAGGGCGCGCAGCGGTTCACCGCCGGTGGTGAGCGAGGCGCCGCTGAGCACGACGAGTTCGGGGTCGAGCACGGAGACGAGTGAGGCGAGACCGGTGGCGAGACCGGTCGCGTACGTCTCCAGGAGCCGCAGATGCGGCCCCTCGTTGATGCGGGCGGCCTGCTCGACGAGGGCGGCGGCCACCTCGGTGTACGGTCCGGTCGGCACCGGCTGGATGCCCAGCTCGCGGGCGAGCTTGGGGATGGCCTGGGAACCGGCGAGCTCCTGGTAACCACCACTGTTGGCCTTGGTCACCTGGCGCACGAGGGGCGCGCCGGGCACCGGCAGGAAGCCGACCTCGCCCGCGCCGCCGGTCCACCCGCGGTGCAGCCGCCCGCCGAGGACGAGAGCGGCGCCGAGGCCCCCTTCGTTCCACAGCAGTACGAAGTCCTCGTGCCCCCGTGCCGCCCCGAGCCGCTGCTCGGCGATGGCCACGAGATTGACGTCGTTCTCGTACTCGACCGGCATGGGCAGCGCGGCCGCGAGCTCGTCGAGAAGGCTGGGGGAGTGCCAGCCGGGCAGGTGGGAGGCGTACCGCAGTCGTCCGGTGTTGGGGTCGAAGGCGCCGGGTGTGCCGATGACGAGCCGGTGGATGTCGTCGCGGGCCAGCCCCGCCGCCTTCACCGCGCCGTCGAGGGCATCGGTGACCTGGCGTACGACGGGCCGTGCGGGGCGCCGCCCGGGGGTGGGCAGCTCGTACTCGCCCACGGTCCGCCCGGTGACATCGGCGACGGCGGCGAGGATACGCTCCGGGGTGACATCCAGGCCCGCCGCGTACGCCGCGCCCGGATTGACCGCGTACAACTGGGCGTTGGGACCCGGGCGCCCCTCGCTCGTACCGGTGGCCAGAACGAGACCGGCGGCTTCCAGCCGTGCGAGGAGCTGTGAGGCGGTGGGCTTGGACAGCCCGGTGAGCTTCCCGATCCTGGTCCGCGAGAGCGGTCCGTGCGCGAGCAGCAGATCGAGGGCGGCGCGGTCGTTCATGGCGCGCAGGACGCGCGGGGTGCCCGGCGTACCGGCGGATCCTGCCATGGTCTCGACACCTGCCTTTCTCGACTGCCAGCTTCCCAGTGATCCGGTGAGGGCGTCCACGTGGGTCGGCCCCGAGTGGGCGGGTCCACCGCAAGATCACTGTTAGGAAAGTTTCCTATTTGGTGGGAGGAAGGTAGGCCCGGGGCCGCACGGGCGTCAAGAGAAACCGCCCCCGAGGCAACAGAGTCGTTACCTGGGGGCGGCGAGGGCGGTGTGTGTTCGTTCAGCCGAGCTGGGTGAGGGTCGGGTTGTCGCTGGGGGCTGCGCCAGCGAGCTGTTACGGGCCCGTTCGCGCCGCTTGAGAGCCAGCACCGTTTCTCGGACGGTCGGGTGGTAGCGCGTCTGCTGCGGCGCGGTCCGCCGGGCGCGTTGCAGGCAGGGTGACCTCGATCAGCGCCCAGTCGTAGTCGCGTACGCCCTTTTGCCCCGCGCCGGTCCGCATCCGCTGCCAGGCCCGCTTCGGCAGCCGGACGGCGGCCTTGGCCGCGCTCAGTTTCGCGGCCGGGGTGGTGACCTGGTGGTTGGAGCGCACTCCCACGACGTAGCCCAGGCCCAGCTCGCGGCAGGCGGTACGCAAGTCCCGCCCTCCGTGGGCCTCGTCACCCAGGAAGAACGAGGCGGATATGCCCTGCAGGCAGGCGGCTCGGAGCATGTGGGCCGCCAATTGCGGCTTGGTCGCAAAGCACAGCTCGTCGGGAACACCGGTCAGCTCGCGACGCTCCTCGTCGCCGGCCCACTCCTTGGTGAATACAGGCGCCGGTCGATCAGGCAGTGCCCGGCGGACGTGGCGAAGGTGAGGTGCACGGCGACGGGACGGCCGCCCACATGCCCGCACTCACCCCCATCACGCCACTGACCGGCCGCGATGAACACCGACAGAGCTATCTACAGCTGCCGTGTCAGCCGGTGTACCAGCGCGCGGGGGGTGCGGTCACGCTCTCCGTATGAGTAGCACAATTCCAGTGACGGCCACAGCCAGGCCGCCCAGGATCAAGAGAGCTCCGCCAGCCTCCCAGAGATTGCCATACGTATTCGCCTCGCGCGTGCTGCGAAGGTGCTTGACAAGCGACCCGGACACACAGACTTGCAGTGTCTGCCCGACCTGGTACTGCGTGTGCTTGGACTTCTCCAGCCACAGGGTCCCCTCCCGGGTCTTGCCGTCCAACTCGTAGCGCAGGCGCAGACTCGGCGGATAGGCGGTATAGGGCTGGTACATGGTGGTGCCGCCCGGTTTGGTCTCGGTCACCTGTGCAGTGACGACACGTCCGCGTCTCAGCGCCCGTGCGGCACGGTGGTCGCCTTCGATGGCGAGACGGACTCCCGAGAGGATGACCAGGATGCCAACGGCGATCTGCACGATGCCATGAACAACCATCTACGCCTCCGCGTGCCGAGCCCCGGTCGGCGCCATGCGGGCATCCGCACCGGGGGGAAAATCCCGGTCCGCGTCACGACTCGCGGGGTCCTCGAGTGCGCCAAGAGTTCCACGCTGCCGACCGCCGGGGGAACCCAGGTGCTCGGAATCGCCACGAGCCGGAGACCAGGACGGTGTCGATAGCCGTCATTGAGGGACCGTAACGGCCGTTCCAGATCGAGTCCCAGTCGATCAGCGATCCCGCGAGGGTCGTGTCTCGCGTCATGGTGTAGGGGATCAAGCGTTACGCGTTCCGGTACGAGGCCCCTGCTGATCTCCGGAGAGGCGGCAGTCCACGAGGCGCCCTGCTGAGGCGAGTTGAATACCCGGCTGGCGGAACCCGGGTGCAGGTGCGGTGTCGGTGCGTCAGCAGCGTGGCCCATGCCCATCACGGCTTCGTCACGATCGACCGGTGTGCGGGTGGGGCAGGGTGCAGGGCTTTGTGACGATGCGCCCCCTTGGGAAGGGTGACTTGGCCGCGCAGGGTGACGGCGGCCGAGGTGCTCCGCCATCACCCTCACAGGTTCCACTTCTTATGATCCGCCGCATGAAGGTGAACCGTTTGGCATGGGCTGTGCCGACCTGTCTGGTCGCGGCCTTCGCCGTGTCCTGTGGGGGCGGTGATGGCGAGAATCGTTCGGTTTCCGGGGAACGTTCCCGGGTGACGCCCGCGGCATCCAGCGCCTCGCCGTCCTGCTCGAAGGCATCGATACGGTGGGGCAAGGTGACGGTGGGCACGAAGCTGATCGCCGTGTCGCAGCTCGTGACGGTGGAGGACGGCCAGGAGCTCGGACGGGTCAAGCTCTCGCCCCACCACGTGCGGACCGTGACGTCCCGTATCGAGGCGAGCGGTGGCAGCGTGCCGATGGAGCGCGTCCTCGCCTCCCTGGAGAAGCGGCTCGGATACGACTCGCCGACCTTCAGGAGGCCCGGGAAATCGACGTCCGCCCGGCTGGAGAAGGACGGTCTCGGCTCGATCGACTTCCTGGGGCATCCCGGGCGGTTTCTCGTGGCTGCGGGAGTCAGGGTCGTCGAGGCGAGCTTCGCCCTCGACTGCTCCGGCTCCGCCGACACGCCGATCCACGGCAGCCTCACCTCGTGGTACGGGAGCAGCGGGGCCTCGATGAAGTGCGGGATCGTGCCGGAGAAGGGCAAGTGGTTCCGCGAGGCCTACGACCTGGTCTGCCCGGGGGCTCACTCATGAAGCTCATGAAGCCCGTGAAGCTGCTGATGGCGTGCTGGCGCGCGGCCGCGGCCAGGTGCGTGTCGCCGGCGCTCACCATGAGTTTCATCGACCTCGGGAACGACGGTTTCACGTGGGAATCCGTGAGCCAGAAAGTGGTCTTCAGCCCTCTGGTGTGGGGGATCCTGACGCTCCCGGTGGCGGCCCTCGGAGTGTGGTCGCTGCGGCGGCGGGCCGGTGCGGCCGGCATCGCGCTCTCTGCCTCGGCCCTGGACGATCGGCAGACGCACGTACTGCGTCCGGTACTGGTCTCGGACGGCTGGCAGGACCGGGTCCGCGAGGAACTGGCGACATCGGAGCGGGCGTTCCTCGTCGCCGAGAAGGGCGACGAGGAGATCCACTTCCGGTGGCGCCCCGGGCGGGGGAAGCAGTCCGTGTGGGGATCGATGTCCTTCGACGCACCCTCGGGGGACGTCGTCCTCGACGTCCGGGACGAGGAGGGACTCTTGGGGGTGTCCGGGCTGGGCAAGGGGGTCTCGTTCGTCGCGGTGTGTCAAATAGCCAGGGCCACCGGGCTGGAGTCCGGGACCGCTCGTGGATGAGCTGTCGTGGTACGGCGTTCGGTGTGTCTTCCGCCATCGTGAGCTGGAGGTCTACGAGGAGCGGGTGACCCTCTGGACCGCCGGCTCCCTGGACGAGGCCATCGGCCGAGCGGAGGCCGAGGCGGGTGAGTACTGCGCGGCACTGGAGGACACCGACTACACCGGCTTCGCCGAGGCGTTCCGGATGGACGGGGTGCCGGGGGAGGGGGCCGAGGTCTTCTCGCTCATGCGGGAGAGCGACTTGCCCTCTGGCGCCTATGTGGGGAAGTTCTACGCGACGGGGCGTGAGCGGACCGGCTGACGGGTGAGCATGGGTCCTGACGTGGTGAACTGCGCCCAGGCGGTCGGGGTGAGGCGGAGTATCGGACCGTCGGGGGACTTGGAGTCGCGGATGGCTATGGTGCCGGGGATGTTGCGGGCGACTTCGACGCATTCGCCACCGGAACTGCTGTAGCTGGACTTTATGAAGCTGAACTCGGGCACGGGTCAGTTCTCCTGGCGGATGCGTTCGATGAGCAGAGTGGCGTCGTGCTGGGAGAGGCTGAGGCGGGCCGTCCGGTCGAAGAAGCTGCTGTACGTGGCGCTCTCGGGCTCGTTCTCCACCCATACGGTAGAGACGATGGTGTCCACGTGCACCACGTCGACAGCTTCCGTCTCCGCGAACGAGACGATACTGAACGGGCCTGTGATGCAGGGGTGCCCGCCCGTATGGAACGGGAGCACCTGAAGGCGGACGTTCGGAAGTTTCGCGACGTCCAACAGATGCTCCAACTGGGCGCGCATCACGTTCGGACCGCCGACCAACTGCCGTAGCGCCGCTTCCCAGACGACCGCGTACACCTGGAGCGGACGTTCGTCGTGCAGGCGTCCCTGGCGGCGCATGCGAACCTCCACGATGCGCTCGATCTCGTCCGGGTCCTCCCACACTCCATCGCTGACGGCCAGTGAGCGTGCGTACTCAGCGGTCTGGAACAAGCCTGGGATCAGGGAGAGTTGCCAGGTGCGGACCCTGCTGGCGACGTCCTCCATCGCGATGTACTCGGCCAGCGCTCCCGCGTTCGGTGAGTGCTGCCACCATCCCTTGGCCTTGCGACGCTCGCGGTCCAGCCTTGCCAGCTCCATGAGCCGGGCTAGGACTTTGCGGTCCTCGATGCCGTAGAACTCGCACAGCACCCGGATGTCCGGGTCTCGCATAGGCACCCAGCCGCGCTCCATCTTCACGATCTTGGTGCCGGTCGCATTGATGGACTCGGCGGCCTGCTGCTGGGTCTTGCCTGCCGCATCACGCAAACGCAGGAGTTCACCACCGAGCCTGCGGCCAAGGACAGTTGATGCCCGGTTGCCTGCGGGTTGGGTTGATCGCTTCACGGTCACAGTCTGTCCCGCAAGGGTCACCGAGTCGACCGCCATCACTCTTTGGGGAATAACTTCCCCGAATTTATTGCCCCCGAGAAGAGCAGGCCACTACTTTCAGTGCACAACAGGCCACATAGCGGAGTCGCCCGCTTGGTGGTCCAGACCGCACAGAGAGGTGCGTGTCCCCATGACCGAAGCCCCACCCGTCCTCCACGAGGACCGTCTCGACTACACCCCCCTCGCCCGCAGCGTCACCCTCGCCCGCCGCAGAGCCGCACGGCTCGTCACGGAGTGGGGGCACCCCGCCCTCTCCGGAGACGTCGCCCTCGTCGTCTCCGAACTGATGACCAACGCGCTGCTGCACGGAAGCCTCCGGGACCGCCTCATTCGCGTACGCATCACGGCCACCGACTCCGTACTCCGGGTCGAGGTGAGCGACCCGCGCGGCGAGCGGCTGCCGTGCCCGCGTGCGGCGGAGGGCACCGATCAGTTCGGACGGGGGCTGTTACTCGTCGGGGCGCTGGCTCATCGCTGGGGGAGCGAGCCCCGGAGCATCGGCAAGACGGTGTACGCGGAGTGGGACCTTGCGGGGCGAGCCGATCTGTTCGCGGGCGCGGAGGAGTGACGGGAACGGCGCTAGCGTGGGCACGTGCCGAAAGGGCGCTGGGCGAGCGGAAAGGGCGGCCGATGACCATGCCGTACGCGCACGGGGACGGTCCGCTCATTCCCCGGCCCGAGCTCACGCTTCCGGCCCTCCGGCAGGCCGTGGCGACGGTCGTGCCGTCCCGGCTCCCCGAGTTCTTCGAGGACCTGCAGAGGGCCTTCGTGCGGGCGGGCGACGAGGACAGCGTCGTACCGATCCGGATGTTCTACCGGCGGTGGGGCGTCGTGGTCGAGACCGAGCGGCACCCCGAGACGGCCCGTCGCCTGCATGCTTCCGAGCAGGCCATCAGCAGCCCGGACCCGGCCGTACGCGAGCGCGCCATCCGTGAGGCCGGTGAGATCGTGCGCGCCGCGCACCGTGACGTCGCCGCTGGTTCGGGTGACGGCTTCCGGCCGTACGGCGAGACCCCGCGGGACATGACCGAGGGTCAGTCCGCCGTCTCCAGGAAGGCGGCCGTGTCGAGCGCGGGATACGGGGCGGGCAGCGGAAGCGGATGGCCCAGGTCGACCTTGATCTCGGAGTCGTAGTACGCCCCCGTGGGGGCGTCGTCGCCGGGCGGGATCGGGTCGGTGTAGCAGTGGGCCGTTTTCGCGTTGCGGTTGATCAGGACGTAGACGGGGACGCCTGCGGCGGCGTAGGTGTGGAGCTTGGGGCCGGTGTCCGTCCAGTGGTTGGTGGAGGTGACCTCACCGACCAGCGCGATCATGTCGATGGGGTACCAGCCCTTGTGGGTCTCGCGGTACGACTCGTCGAGCTCGGTTGCTTTGCGGCGGCGGACGTAGAAGTCCGGGATGAGCAGAGCCGTGGTGTCGCCGTTCTCGTCGGCCACGCGATAGCCGTTTCCCATCCCCGTATGGACGACTCCCGCGGAGTGAAGCTGGAAGCTCAGCTCGCAGGCGCCGTGGCTGTGTCCGTCATCCGGCATTCGCGGGACGATGACCGTCTCCGCGACGTACTCCGGCCGCATCGGTGCCGCGGCCGCTTTCTCCAGGGTGGCCAGCAGGCCGATGGGGTCCTGGAGGGGCTCTGTGCCCGGTGTCGCGATGAAGACAATGCCCATCACAGGTTCCCCTCGTCGTGCTGGCGTGAGGCGTCCGCCTCGGGAGAACCATGGGGCGGCCGGACGGTGCACGGAGCCCGAAGTCCGGACCTCTCACTCGAACGAGTGTGCTGAACCGTTACGGCGGTCAAGGTGCCGTACGGACGAGGGGCGGCCCCCGGAGCAGAACACCCGGGCGCCGCCCTTCGTCCGTACCGCCGCCGCCCCTACTTCGGAGCGGTTGACGGAGCCGGAATCGACGCGGGCGCCGGGGTGATCGGGGTGGTCGCCTCCGACTGCGGGGACGCCGGGTTGCCGAGGGCCGACGGGGCCGCGACGTTTTCCGTGGGGTCCGCGGTCTCGTCCTCCGGGGCCGTCGCCGGGCCGCCCACGATGCGGATGTGCGCCGCGTCGAAGGCGCGCTTGATGCGCCAGCGGAGTTCGCGTTCGACGCTCAGCGCCTTGCCGGGCATCGTTTTCGCCGAGACGCGGACGACCATCGAGTCGAGCAGGACGCTGTCCAGGCCAAGGACCTCGATCGGGCCCCAGAGGCGCTCGTTCCAAGGCTCTTCCTTGCTCATGGCCTCGGCGACCTCGGACAGCACGGACTGGACGCGGTCCAGGTTCTCCGAGGAGCGGACGGTGACGTCGACACCGGCCGTGGCCCAGCCCTGGGAGAGGTTGCCGACGCGCTTGACCTCGCCGTTGCGGACGTACCAGATCTCGCCGTTGTCGCCGCGGAGCTTCGTCACGCGCAGGCCCACCTCTATGACCTCGCCGGAGGCGACCCCCACGTCGATCGTGTCGCCGACTCCGTACTGGTCCTCCAGGATCATGAAGACACCGGAGAGGAAGTCCGTGACCAGGTTGCGCGCGCCGAAACCGATCGCCACGCCCGCGACACCGGCGGAGGCCAGCAGCGGCGCCAGATTGATCTGGAACGTGCCCAGGATCATCAGCGCGGCGGTGCCCATGATGAGGAAGGACGCGACCGAGCGGAGGACCGAGCCGATCGCCTGGGAGCGCTGGCGGCGGCGCTCGGCGTTCACCAGGAGACCGCCGAGGGCCGTGCCGTCGACCGCCTGGACCGTGCGGCTCATCCGGTCTATGAGCTTGGTGATCGCGCGCCGGACCACCACTCTCAGTACCGCCGCGATCACCAGGATCAGCAGCACGCGCAGGCCGATCGCCAGCCACGTGGACCAGTTCTGCTCGACCCAGCTCGCGGCGTTGGTCGCGCTCTGCTGGGCGTTCTGGAGCGTGGCGGTCGTCGGGTCCGTCGTCGCCGAGGGGGACGGCGACGGGGTGGATCCTGTGGCCGACAGGACGGTCGGGAACACGGCAGGTACCTCCAGGCGTAGCGGTCCGCCCGCGGCTTGGGGACACGTGAAGGCGCCGGCGGGCAGAACCACCACACTAACGGGGCATCGTGTGCCGATCGTTGCAATGTCCGGGGGAGAGACGGTCCTCACCTGGGGATGACAGAAGGTGTGGTCGAAAACACTCCCAGCCCGTTACCGGGACATGGTGGCGCTTCCACCAGGCAAGAGGAGAGACTGACTGCAGATCGTCCCGGCGCGAGCCACGCGCCGCCGGCGTACAAGGAGGCATCCGTGCCGCATGTCCTGGTCCTCAACGCGTCGTACGAGCCACTCGGCGTCGTACCGCTCCGCCGCGCGCTCGTCCTCGTCCTTGAGAACAAGGCAATCGCCCTCGAGGAATCCGGCGCCTTTATGCACAGCGCAACCGTTACTGTCCCCGCACCCAGCGTGGTCCGGCTGAAGAGGTTCGTGCGGGTCCCTTACCGGGGGCCCGTTCCGTTGACCAGGCGAGCTCTGTTCGCCCGGGACGGCGGCCGGTGCATGTACTGCGGTGGCGTCGCAACCAGCGTCGACCACGTCATCCCGCGCAGTCGCGGGGGTCAGCACGCCTGGGACAACGTGGTGGCGTCGTGCCGTCGCTGCAACCACGTCAAGGCCGACCGTCACCTGGTCGAGATCGGCTGGCGCCTGCGCCACAAACCCGCCCCGCCATCGGGGCTCGCCTGGCGCATCATCGGAACGGGGCATAGGGACCCGCGCTGGCTGCCGTACCTGCAGCCGTACGGCGCGGAGGATGCGATGGCCCGGATCGACGGCATTTCCGCCTGACGATCCGGGCCTTTGTGTTCTCTGCCGTGTTCCCTGTCGTGCCGTTCCGGCTCCCCAGGAGGACCCCCGTGCCTCCCGGGGAGCCGGGTCATCGAGCTCGCGCCCGCAGCTCGGGAAGGACCGGCGCTTCTCCTGCGACATGGCTCCTGACCTGCGCGTACACTCTCCGGAGTGTGGCGATGGCCAGGCTGATGCGGTGGAGTCAGGCGCCCGCGGCCGTGACGACGGCGTCCGTGGCGAAGCCGAGCAGGAGGCCGAACAGGATGCACCAGGTGGTGAGCGTCTTCAGCCCGGTCCTGCGGGCGACGGCCAGCAGTTCGATGACGACGTAGAGGATCGACCCGGCGGCGAGGCCGAGGAACGCGATCGACAGGGTGTCGTTGACCAGGTGCTGGCCGATGACCGTGCCGAGGAAGGTGGGACCGCCGCCGATCAGGCCGAGCCACAGCAGGGTGAGCCAGGACGGGCGCTCGCCTTCGGCGGCCAGTGGAGCGACGATGCCGAAGCCCTCGGTGGCGTTGTGCAGGCCGAAGCCGATGATCAGCAGGACGGCGAGGGAGAGCTCGCCCTGGGCGGCGGAGTTGCCGATGGCCAGGCCCTCGGCGAAGTTGTGCAGGCCGATGCCGGTGGCGATCATCAGCGCGAGCGAGCCCGCCTGGCTGCGGATCTTCGGCGCCAGCTCGGCGGTGGAGGCGGCACCGGGCCCCGCGGGATGTGCGTCGGGGGTCTTGCGGCGGCGGGCGATCCAGCCGTCGTAGTGCACGAGCCCGGCCAGCCCGATCGTCAGGCCCACGGCCAGGGTGCTGCCCCCGGAGGCGACCGTTCCCCACTCGTGCTTGCTCAGCGCCTCGTCGATCGGCTCCCACGCGTGGGTCAGCACGTCCCATACCAGGAAGGTGAGGATGCCGATGGCCATGGCGTTCAGGCCGGCTTTGAGCCGCGGCGTGGGCCTGCGCAGGCGGCCGACGGGGAGGCCGAGATAGATGGTGAAGCCTGCGATGGCGCCGAGCAGGGCGATGTTCGTGCTGGACATGGGGACTCCGGTCAGCTGTGCGGGGTGCGCACGAAACCTAGGCTAGGTAAGCCTTACCTAACAACCGCTATGCGCCGACTTGGGGAAAGCTTGGTGAAGTCATTGCGCGGGCCGGCCTTCTCGGCGTGCTGCGCCAGCGCGGTCATGACCTGCTCGCCGGCGAGCGAGTCGAGCGCGCCCGTCGGCTCGTCCGCGAAGACCACCTTCGGACCGGTCACGAGGGCCCGCGCCAGCGAGACCCGCTGGGCCTGGCCGCCGCTCATCTCGCCGGGCCGCAGCGACTCCTGCCCCCGTACGCCGAACCGCTCCAGCCACTCACCGGCCCGCTCCTGCGCCGCGGTACGCGCGGTGCCCGCGAGCAGCAGCGGCAGCGCCACGTTGTCGAGCGCGGTCAGCTCCGGGATCAGCTGCCCGAACTGGAAGACCACCCCGAAGTCGGTGCGGCGCAGCTCGCTGAGCCGTCTCTCGGGGAGCCGGTCGAGGCGCTCACCGGCATACTCCACCGTGCCCTCGTCGGGCCGGACGATCCCCGCCAGGCAGTGCAGCAGCGTGGACTTCCCGCTGCCGCTGGCCCCGGTGACGGCCAGGATCTCGCCGGTGCGCAGTTCCAGTGAGGCGCCGCGCAGCGCCAGGGTGACGCCGTGCGACTTGACGAGGTCCCGGGCTGCCAGAAGTGGCCGGCCCAAGCTGCCGCTCGTACTCCTGCCCGCACTCTTGCCCGTACTGCTGCTCGCACTCCTGCCCGTACTGCTGCTCATGCGGCGTCGACCTCCGCGGTCAGAGTCGTGAGCCGGGCCGCGGTGGTGTCCATCCAGCGGAGATCGGCGTCGAGGTGGGTGAGGGCGTAGTCGGCGGAAAGTACGGTCGCGAGATCGGCGCCGGGGGCCGTCTTGACCGCGGTCAACTCGCGCATCCGTGCCATGTGCGCGGCGCGCTGTGCCCGCAGATAGCCGGCGGCGTCCGTCGAGGCGAGGATCCCGACGACGACCTTGGCGAAGATCTCGTTGGCCACGAAGGGCGCCGGTGGGGTGATCTCCCCGGCCCACCGGGCCAGTTCATGGGCCCCGTCGTCGGTGGAGCGGTACATCGTCCGCTCCGGACCGCCGTCCGAGTCGGTCCCCTCGACCTCGGCGAGACCGTCGCGGAGCAGGCGCTGCAGGGTCGTGTAGACCTGCCCGTAGGCCAGCGGGCGGGCCTGCGGGAAGCGTTCGTCGTGGCGTCGCTTGAGGTCGTAGCCATGACTGGGACCTCCGGCGAGCAGCCCCAACAGGATGTGACGGGTGCTCATGGGGATCAGTATGTACTCAATATATGTACTGAATGAATAGTGGTCGCCGAAAAGTTCTCCAGGCCGCCGACATCCTGCCGCCGAGGGACGGGGACCAGGGGAACGGAATGTGACCGGAAGCACGTTGTTCGTCCGTGTACGTCTGCCATGGCGCCCGTTGGGTAGAGCTGCGATATCCCGCTTCCAGCCGTACGACGACAAGGAGGCCCCTGTGGCCGCATCGGCACACCTTCTGCTCCCGGCCCTCTCCAAACGCCCGGCGGAGTCCTCCGCCGAGCCCCATGTGTGCGTCTTAAGTGCCGAGGGCGCCTCCGCCGAACCGCCGCTGACCAGCGAACCTCCCCTCCCCGACGCCGAGCCGCTGACCAGCGAGCCGCCGCTGGCCAACGCCGCGCACCTGACCAGCGAGCCCCTCTCCACCGGCGCCGCAGCGGACGTCTCGGGGGTATAGATGGCGCCTTCCCCGTCCGTCGACCCTCCGTCCGTCGACCCTCCGTCCGCCGACCCCCGGGACTCGGCTTCACCCCTGTCGCGGCTCGCCGAACTGCACGGCGTCGCCACCTCCTACAGCCCGTCCCCGGACCGTACGGTCGCGGCCACGGAGACCGCGGTCGTCGCGGCCCTGGCGGCGCTCGGCGTCGACGCGAGCACCCCGGACGCCGTCCGCGCGGCCCTCGCGGCCCGGGAGGCCCAGACGCGGGAGCGGTTGCTGCCGCCGACGGTGGTGTGCTGGGGCGACCGCCCACCCGCCGCCCTCGCGGCCCTGCCGGCCGGCACCCGGCTGCGTATCACCACCGAACAGGGCCAGACCCGCGCCGCCGCCGAGCAACTCCCGCCCGGCGTCCACGCGTTGCACGCCACCGCGCCCGACGGCCGCACCGCCGACGCCCACCTCGTCGTCGCCCCCGCCCGGCTGCCCGCGCCGCCCGGACGCACGTACGGACTCCTCGTCCAGCTCTACTCCCTCCTCTCCCAGCGCTCCTGGGGCATGGGCGACCTCGGCGATCTCGCCGAACTGACCGCCTGGGCGGGCAGGGCGCTCGGCGCCGGATTCGTGCAGGTCAACCCCTTGCACGCGGCCGTACCCGGCGCCCCCACCGACCCCTCCCCGTACCGGCCCTCCTCCCGGCGCTTCCCCGACCCGGTGCATCTGCGGGTCGAGGACATCCCCGAGTTCGCCTACGTCGACGACCCCGACCGGGTGCGGGCACTGCTGGAGCGCGCCGAGCGGCTGCGCGCATCCGTGCTGCACAAGGGCGCGTTGATCGACCGCGACGCCGTGTGGGAGCTCAAGCGCGAGGCACTGGAACTGGTCCGCGAGGTGCCGCTCGGGCCCGGCCGGCGGGCCGCGTACGTCGACTTCCTCGCCGAGCAGGGCGAGGCGCTGGAGGACCACGTCACCTGGTGCGCGCTCGCCGAGGTGTACGGCCCGGAGTGGCAGAAGTGGCCCGCGGGCCTGCGTAACCCCCGCTCGCCCGAAACCGCCCGCGCCCGCGGCGAGTTGATGGACCGGGTCGACTTCCACAGCCGTCTCGCCTGGCTCACCGACGCCCAGCTCGCCACGGCGCAGCGATCCGCGCGCGACGCGGGGATGGCGGTGGGGCTCGTGCACGACCTCGCGGTCGGGGTGCATCCGGGCGGGGCGGACGCCTGGGCGCAGCAGGAGTACTTCGCGGCGGGCATGTCGGTCGGCGCGCCCCCGGACGCCTTCAACGCGCGCGGCCAGGACTGGGGCCTGCCGCCCTGGCGCCCGGACCGGCTGGCCGCCTCGGGCTACGCCCCCTACCGCCGCCTCCTGCGCGCCCTCTTCCGATACGCGGGCGCCCTGCGCATCGACCACGTCATGGGGCTGTTCCGGCTCTGGTGGATCCCGCAGGGACAGCCGCCCACGGAGGGTACGTACGTCCGCTACGACGCCGAGGCGATGCTCGCGATCCTGACGCTGGAGGCCTCGCGGGCCGGGGCGCTGGTGATCGGCGAGGACCTGGGCACCGTCGAACCCGGGGTGCGCGAGGCGCTGCACGAGCGCGGGGTGCTCGGCACCTCGGTGCTGTGGTTCGAACGCGACTGGGACGGCGACGGACAACCCCTGCCCCCCGAGCGGTGGCGCGCCGACTGCCTCGCCACCGCCACCACCCACGACCTGCCGCCCACCGCCTCCCGGCTCACCGGCGACCACGTCGAACTCCGCGACCGGCTCGGCCTGTTGACCGGCTCTCTGGCGGAGGAACGGGCCGCCGCCGCGGCGGAGATGCGGGAGTGGCTGGCGCTGCTCGCCCGGCTCGGGCTGCTGCACGGCGCGGGCGGCGGCGGCTTTGCCGTGTCGGAGGAGGCGGAGATCCAGGCCGTGCACCGGTTCCTGCTGCGCACCCCGGCCCGCATGATCGGCGTCTGGCTCCCGGACGCGGTCGGCGACCGGCGCCCGCAGAACCTGCCCGGCACCTGGGACCAGTATCCGAACTGGCGGCTGCCCATCGCGGACGCGGACGGCCGCCCGGTGACGCTGGAGGAGCTGGCCGCCTCGCCGCGGCTGTACGCGCTGATCGATGTGTTGCGGGTGCGTTCCGGGAACCGTGGCGGGAGCTATGGCGGGGACCGCGGCGGGAAGGATGGCGGGGACCGCGGCGGGAGTAAGGGCAGGGGTGACGGGTGGGAGCCACGGCGGGGGTGACGCCGGGGGTGCGGACGGGGTGACGCCGGGGGTGCGGGCGGGGCGTGAGGCCTCCGTACGGCACCCCGGGCGCGCGACCCATTCAGGTGTTCGCTACGTTTACACCGTGGACAAGAAGAACGCCCTGCGCGCCGGCGCCCTGGCTTCCGGTACGACGCTGATGATGCTGCTCATGTCGTCCCCCGCGCTCGCGCTGACCCGCGACGATGGTGACGACCCCGGCAAGGGCCTGAGCGTGATCGAAACGCTCGGCCTCTACGTCGTGACGCCGATCGTCCTGTTCCTGGTCATCGCGGGTCTCGTGATGGTCCTGGACAAGTCCCACAAGCAGCCGAAGCAGAGCTGATCCGATTCCGGCTCGCTTCCTGGAGCTTCGGCTTCTGGCCGAGGTCTGAATCTGATCCTTCTCGATCGAGGGAGTCCGCGTACCCACCGGGTGCGTGGACTCCCTCGACGCGTTTTCGGGGCTTCTTTATCGGGGCCTCTACGGGTGCGGCGCCGTGAGATACCGCTGCACCGTCGGCGCCAGCCACGCCACGATGGGTGCCCTGGGTGCCCTGGGCGACCGCAAGGACCGCCTCACCGTGGAGAGCTGGGCGAGCGACCGGCGTACGACGCTGCTCGTGCGGCCTGACGGATACGTGGCCTGGGCCGCCGAGTCCCCCGACGCGGCGGCGGTCGCGGCGGCGGTGACGGCGGCGGTGGGCGACTAGGGAGTGGCCGACGGCTGTCGGGGGTGTTCTCGGGGGCGGCTCAGGGAGATCACCGGGCACTCGCCGCGCTCCTGTGGATCGTCGGCATGGCCTTGCGCGCCGGATTCGAGTACTGGGTCACTCCCGGCGGCTCCGGCGGCGTGGCGCGGTTCATCCGCGACAACCTGATCACCGGTTCCGCCGTCTGGACCGCCTCGCTGCGGCTGATGGCGCCGGCACAGGTCCTGGGCCGGCTCGCCGTGATACACGTCAAGGCGAGCCAGGTCGCCACCGCGAGCTGAGGGCCCGCTGTGCCCCCCCGGGGCCTACGCGCCCGTGCCGACCAGCAACTCGCGCAACAGCTCGGCCAGTTGGCCGGCCTGTTCCTCGTCGAGATGGGCCAGGGCCTCCGTCTGGACGGCGAGCCCCGCGCCGACGGCCTCGTCGATGAGCCGCAGCCCCTTGTCGGTGAGCGTGACATGGAGCCCGCGCCGGTCGTGCGGGTCGGGCGAGCGCCGCAGCAGCCCCGCGCGCTCCAGTTTGTCCAGGCGCCCGGTCATCCCGCCGGTGGTGAGCATGAGCGTCGCCGAGAGCTGCCGGGGCGAGAGGGTGTACGGGGCGTTCGAGCGGCGCAGGGTCGCCAGTACGTCGAACTCCCCGCGCGAGATCCCGAACCGCGCGTACGCCTTCTCCATCCGGTCGCCCATCGCCCGCCCGAGGCGGAAGATCCGCCCGAAGACCTCCATCGCGGCGGTGTCGAGGTCCGGCCGGACGGTGGCCCACTGCTCGATGATCGCGTCGACGGGGTCTTGGGGCGTCTTCATGAGGCCGAGTATCCGCCGGGGGTCGGTTGCTCGCAAGAAAGTAGCTCGCAGGAAAGTAGATTAGGTGGAAGTGGCTTTATCGGAAGTTACTTAGGGCTAAGCTACTTTCCGCTGACCTACTCCGAATCGGGTGCCCCATGGCCGCGAACGCGAACCGCCCCGCCCTCATAGCCCTCACCGCGCTGGCCCCCATCTCCTGGGGCAGCACCTATGCCGTCACCACCGAGTTCCTGCCAGCCGACCGGCCCCTGTTCACGGCGGTGCTACGCGCCCTGCCCGCGGGACTGCTGCTCCTCGCGTCGGCGCGGGTGCTGCCGCGCGGCGCCTGGTGGTGGAAGGCGGCGACTCTGGGCGCGCTGAACATCGGCGCGTTCTTCCCGCTTCTGTTCCTCTCCGCGTACCGGCTGCCCGGTGGCATGGCGGCGGTCGTCGGCTCGGTCGGGCCGCTGTTCGTCGCGGGCCTCGCGGCCCTGCTGCTCGGCGACCGCCCGACCCCGCGGACGCTCCTCACCGGTATCGCCGCCGCCCTCGGTGTCAGCCTCGTCGTCCTGAAGGCGGCGGGCGCGCTGGACCCGGTGGGTGTCCTCGCGGCGCTCGCCGCGACCGCGTCGATGTCCACCGGCACGGTGCTCACCAAGCGGTGGGGGCGCCCGGACGGGGCCGGTCCGCTGGCGCTCACCGCCTGGCAGCTGACGGCCGGCGGACTGCTCATCGCCCCGGTCGCCCTCTTCGTGGAGGGCGCGCCGCCCGCGCTGGACGGCCGGGCGCTCGGTGGGTACCTCTACCTCGCGCTGGCGAACACGGCGGTCGCGTACTGGCTCTGGTTCCGTGGCATCGGCCGGCTGAGCGCCATGCAGGTCACCTTCCTCGGCCCGCTGTCACCGCTGACCGCGGCCGTCATCGGCTGGGCGGCGCTGGGGCAGGCGCTGACGCCGGTGCAGGTGGCGGGGATGGCGCTGGCGTTCGGGGCGACGGTGTTCGGGCAGCTCAAGCCGCGAGGCGTCAACGCCACGTCATCCCCGCGTGACGTATCTCCCGGAGGTCCCCGTGGCCGTCGACGTCGTGTGCCGCAGTTGCGGGAAGCTGTTGGCGGCGCGGGGCGGCCGGAAGGGGCGTAGCTCCGTGTACGCCGCCACCTCCGCCTTCCTCCGCCTTCCTCGCCTCCGACCATGCGGGCGGCATCACCGGCACCTTTGTCGACGTCACCGGCGGGATGTTCCCGGGCTGGGCCCGGCATGTGCCACCGTCACCAGGACCCCTTCCCGTTACAGCGACATGCCTTGACACTCTGGTGCCCCGAGTCGAGCCTTGACGGGACGCGGTCGGCGATCGCGCCGTCAAGCTCAACATCCCGGTGTGGAAGAGGAGTTGGCGTGCCCACCAAGTGTGTGATCCGTCCGCTGGGCAAGAGGGAGATCACCGGCGACAGCAACGCGAACGGCACCTGACCGGGGGCCCGGCATGCGGGGAACCCCGTATCCCACCCTTGACGAGCTGCTGCGACGCGCTCGCGCGATGGTGGCGGCACGGCCCGGCGTACTGCGGCTGCGTGACGTCGGGGCCTCGCGTGCCGGCCGGCCGCTGTGGCTGCTGTCGGCCGGACATGGCCCGCGGCACGTGCTCACGGTCGCCGGCGCGCACGCCAACGAGCCGGTGGGCGGGGCCACGTCACTCCGGCTGGCGGAACGATTCGCCCGCGACCCGGGCGTACTGGGTGGCGGCGACGGCGGGCTGGACTGCACCTGGCACTTCCTGCTCTGCCTCGACCCCGACGGCGCCAGCCTCGCCGAGCGCTGGATGACCCCGACGCCCGCCGGGACGACCGGGGCCGGATCGGCGTCGACCGGGGTCGGGATGGCGTCGACCGAGACCGAGGCGGTGTCCACCGGGGTCGGGGTGGCGCCGACCGTCGAGACGTACTATCGGCGCTTCTACCGCCCCGCCTTCGCCGCCCAGCCCGAGTTCCCGCCCACCGAGGGCGACCCGCGCCCGTCGATGCCGGAGTCCGGGATTCTGCTGCGGCTCCTCGACGAACTCCGCCCCGCCGTGCAGTTCTCGCTGCACGGCGTCGAAGTGGGCGGAACCTTCCTGCAGCTGACCCGCACCGTGCCCGGGGCGCCGGCCGCCTACCGGCGGATCGCCGCGGGTCTCGGCATCCCCCTGGAACACCGGCCGTTCGACGGCATGGGATGGCTGGTCGAGGGCCCGGGCGTACTCGTCCTGCCGGACGGGAGCCCGATCGAGGAACGGGACCCCTCGGGCTTCACCTCGCAGGCGACCTGGCTCTACGCGATGCGGCACGGCACCGTGTCGGCCGTCGTCGAGGCACCCTTCTGGAGCGCGGCGGGCGTCTGCGATCCGCGGCCGGTGGCCGAGCCGCGCCGCGAGGTCGCCGAGGCTTGCGAGGTCCTGCTCTACCGGGCCAAGCAGTTGGAGTCGGTGGTGGGGGAGTTGGACCCCAGCCCGCCGGAAACCCCCGACGAGCTGGCTCACTTCACCGCCGCCCGCGAACTCATGGACATCGGTTCCGCGGTCGTGGACACCTGGAACGCCGCCCACCTCGCCACCACCGTGGGCAACTCCGTCTCCCTCGGCATCGCCGCCCGGCGCATCCCGCTGCGCGCGGCGGCCATGATGAGCCAGGCCCTGGGCGGCGCACCGGCGCTGGACACGCTCGTCGGCGCCTGGTCGCGTGAGCTGGAGAGCACGTTCGACATACGGTGGGTACCCGTCGCCGACCAGGCCGAACTGCAGACCCGCACCATGCTCGCCCTCGCCCGCGCCCTCATATGAACGCCCGCGCCCTCATGCGAAAGAGGGCGCCCGGCACAATGCCGGGCGCCCCCCATCACGTACAACCAGCGACGACTGCGACTGCGACTGCGACTGCGACTACGAGGACGTCGCCGCCGCGTCAGCCGCCTGGGCCTTCAGCGCTCGCTCGACCCCGGAGCGGGACTCCGAGATCAGCCGCCGCAGGGCAGGGCTGGGCTCGGCGGAGGCCAGCCACGCGTCCGTCTTGGCCAGGGTCTCCTCGGAGACCTGGATCGACGGGTAGAGACCGACCACGATCTGCTGGGCGATCTCGTGCGAACGGGCGTCCCAGATGTCCTTGACCACGGAGAAGTACTTGTCCGTGTACGGGGCGAGCAGCTCACGCTGGTCGGTCTGCACGAAACCGCCGATCACCGCCTCCTGCACGGCGTTCGGCAGCTTGTCGGACTCGATGACCGCGGACCAGGCCTCCGCCTTCGCCTCCTCGGTGGGACGCGCGGCACGGGCTGTGTCCGCGTGCCGCTCACCGGCCGCCGTCTTGTCGCGCTCGGCCTCGCCGGCGATCTCCGCGTCGTCGTAGCGCCCGACCGCCGCGAGCCGCTCCACGAACGCCCAGCGCAGCTCGGTGTCGACGGCGAGGCCCTCGATGGTCTCGCGGCCCTCGAGCAGCCCCTCCAGGAGGTCCAGCTGCTCCGGAGTACGGGCGGTCGCCGCGAAGGCGCGCGCCCAGGCGAGCTGGTGGTCGCTGCCGGGCTCGGCCGCGCGCAGATGCGCGAGCGTCGCGTCCGTCCAGCGGGTCAGCAGCGCCTCGCGGGCCGTGGGGTCGGCGTACAGCTCGATCGCCAGCTTCACCTGGCGCTGCAGCGACTGCACGACACCGATGTCGGACTCCTTGCCGATGCCCGACAGGACGAGGGACAGGTAGTCGCGGGTGGCGAGTTCCCCGTCGCGGGTCATGTCCCAGGCCGAGGCCCAGCACAGGGCGCGCGGCAGGGAGGACTCGAAGTCGCCGAGGTGTTCGGTGACGAAGGCGAGCGAGTCCTCGTCGAGGCGGACCTTGGCGTACGACAGGTCGTCGTCGTTGAGCAGGAAGACGGCCGGGCGGCGCTTGCCCACCAGCTCCGGTACGGCCGTCAGCTCGCCGTCGACGTCCAGCTCGACGCGCTGGTCGCGCAGCAGCTTGCCGCTCTCGTCGTCGAGGTTGTAGAGGCCGATCGCGATGCGGTGCGGGCGGAGCGTCGGCTCACCCTTGGCCCCCGCCGGGAGCGCCGGGGCTTCCTGCCGGATCGCGAAGGAGGTGATGACACCGCCCGCGTCGGTCTCGACCTCCGGGCGCAGGATGTTGATCCCGGCGGTCTGGAGCCATTTCTCCGACCAGGTCTTCAGGTCGCGCCCGGAGGTCTCCTCCAGGGCGCCCAGCAGATCGCTGAGGCGCGTGTTGCCGTACGCGTGCCGCTTGAAGTACGCCTGCACGCCCTTGAAGAACTCGTCCATGCCGACGTACGCGACGAGCTGCTTGAGGACGGAGGCGCCCTTGGCGTACGTGATGCCGTCGAAGTTGACGAGGACGTCGTCCAGGTCGTTGATCTCGGCCATGATCGGGTGGGTGGAGGGCAGCTGGTCCTGCCGGTACGCCCACGTCTTCATGGAGTTGGCGAAGGTCGTCCAGGAGTGCGGCCAGCGGGAGCCGGGCCCGTACGCCTGGCAGGCGATGGAGGTGTACGTCGCGAACGACTCGTTCAGCCAGAGGTCGTTCCACCACTCCATGGTCACCAGGTCGCCGAACCACATGTGGGCGAGCTCGTGCAGGATGGTCTCGGCGCGCACCTCGTACGCGGCGTCGGTGACCTTCGACCGGAACACGTACTGGTCGCGGATGGTGACGGCACCCGCGTTCTCCATCGCGCCGGCGTTGAACTCCGGCACGAAGAGCTGATCGTACTTCTTGAACGGGTACGCGTAGTCGAACTTCTCCTGGAACCAGTCGAAGCCCTGCCGGGTGACCTCGAAGATCGCGTCCGAGTCGAGGAACTCGGCGAGCGAGGGACGGCAGTAGATGCCGAGCGGCACGCTCTGCCCGTTCTTCTCGTACACGCTGTGGACGGAGTGGTACGGCCCGACGATCAGCGCGGTGATGTACGTGGAGATCCGCGGCGTCGGCTCGAAGACCCAGGTGTCGTCCTTGGGCTCGGGCGTCGGCGAGTTGGAGATCACGGTCCAGCCGGTGGGCGCCTTCACGGTGAACTGGAAGGTGGCCTTCAGGTCGGGCTGCTCGAAGCTCGCGAACACGCGGCGCGCGTCCGGGACCTCGAACTGGGTGTAGAGGTAGGCCTGTTCGTCGACGGGGTCGACGAAGCGGTGCAGCCCCTCCCCGGTGTTGGTGTACGCGCAGTCCGCGACGACGCGCAGTACGTTGCGGCCCACCAGCAGCCCCGGGAGGGCGATCCGTGAGTCCTTGAAGACCTCGGCGGGGTCGAGGGGATCGCCGTTGAGGGTCACCTCGTGGACGGTGGGGGCCACCAGGTCGATGAAGGACTCCGCGCCGGTCTCGGCGGAGTCGAAGCGCACCGTGGTCACGGACCGGTAGGTGCCGCCCTCCTGCGCGCCCGAGAGGTCGAGGTCGATCTCGTACGAGTCAACGGTGAGCAGGTTTGCCCGCTGCTGCGCCTCTTCGCGGGTCAGGTTTGTGCCAGGCACGCGGTCATCTCCTCGTTATGTGACGGTTGCGCCATCCTTCCATGGGACCTGCACGGACGCGATGTCCGTTTCCCGCCGGAGCCGGGCCCGTGCGGGTGCGAGCCTGGAGACATGACGGCCTACACCGCACGCTCCATCGACCCGGCAGTCCTGAAGGATCTCCGCACAGCTGACGACGCGGACCGTCCGATGGTTCCCTTCGCGGACGAGGAGGGCGGCGCGCCGCTGCGCTGCTGCCTGCGCCGCAGCGAGCCGGACGAGGTCATCGCCCTCGTCTCCTACGCGCCGCTGCGCCGTTGGGCCGCCGAAACGGGCGCCGACCCGGGCGCGTACGACGAACAGGGCCCGGTCTTCATCCACGCCGACGACTGCCCGGGCCCCGACCTGTACGGCTACCCGTTCCCGGGCGCCCACCGCACGGTCCGCCGCTACTCCGCCGAGGGCCACATCCTGGGCGGCCGCCTGGTGGAGAACCCCGACGAGAACCCCGACTCCTTCGACGAGGCCTTCGACGAGGCCTTCGCGGAGGCGTTCGCCGATCCGGAGGTGGCGTCGGTCCACGTGCGGGCCGTGGAGTACGGGTGCTTCCTCTACGAGGTGCGGCGGGCGTGAGAAAGGGCGGTCACCGTACGGTGACCGCCCCCTGGGCATGCGGCGCGGGCGTCAGCCCCGGAGTTCCGCCGCCACCAGTTCCGCGATCTGGACCGCGTTCAGTGCGGCGCCCTTGCGGAGGTTGTCGTTGGAGATGAAGAGGGCGAGGCCGTGCTCGACGGTCTCGTCGGTGCGGATGCGGCCCACGTAGGACGCGTCCTGGCCGGCGGCCTGGAGCGGGTTCGGGATCTCGGAGAGGGCGACGCCCGGGGCGTCGGCGAGCAGCTCGGTGGCGCGCTCGACGGAGATCGGACGCGCGAAGCGGGCGTTCACCTGGAGGGAGTGCCCGGAGAAGACCGGGACGCGGACGCAGGTGCCGGAGACCTTGAGGGCGGGGATCTCCAGGATCTTGCGGGACTCGTTGCGGAGCTTCTGCTCCTCGTCCGTCTCGTGCAGACCGTCGTCGACGATGGACCCCGCGAGCGGGAGCACGTTGAAGGCGATGGGGCGCTTGTAGACGTGCGGCTCGGGGAAGTCGACCGCCCCGCCGTCGTGGGTCAGCTTGTCGGCGTCGGCGACGACCTTGAGCGCCTGGCCGTGCAGTTCGGCCACACCCGCGAGGCCGGAGCCGGACACCGCCTGGTAGGTGGCGACGACCAGCGCCTCCATCCCCGCCTCCTCGTGCAGCGGCTTCAGGACCGGCATCGCGGCCATCGTCGTGCAGTTCGGGTTGGCGATGATGCCCTTGGGGCGGTCGGCGATCGCGTGCGGGTTCACCTCGGAGACCACCAGGGGGACCTCGGGGTCCTTGCGCCACGCGGAGGAGTTGTCGATCACGACCGCGCCCTGCGAGGCGACCTTCTCGGCCAGCGCCTTGGAGGTCGCGCCGCCCGCGGAGAAGAGGACGATGTCCAGGCCGGAGTAGTCCGCCGTCGCCGCGTCCTCCACCGTCACACCGTCGAGCACCGACCCGGCGGAACGCGCCGAGGCGAACAGCCGCAGCTCCTCGACCGGGAACTTCCGCTCGACGAGGATCCTGCGCATGACTGTGCCGACCTGACCGGTGGCTCCGACGATTCCGACCCTCACAGCGACTCCCTTTGCGTGCGTTTTACGTGGTCCAGCGCTTCCATCATGCGTCTGACCGGTGCCCACGTGTCCAATCCTTTCCCCGTGCCGCCCGAGGAATGGGACGGAGCCTCCGTTCGGCATCCGTTCGGCATCCGAAAGAAAACCGTCCGTCGACCGCCGGGGACCGCAAACCGTACGGCCTGGGCCGTCTCGCGGGCCCCGGCCCGGTGTGACGTACGACTCCCTGGCGTGCGGCCGAACGTTTTGGCCCGCACCGGCGTCGTAGAGGAAACGCGGGAGGGGAGGGGTGGCTGTGCTGCGCAGAAAGGCACGCCGCGTCCAGGGGGTGGACGACCCCCTGGACGCGGCCCAGGAACGCCGGGTGCGGGCGGTGCTCGCGCTCGGTGGCGTACCACAGGCGGACCTGCCGGACGGGGTGCAGCAGGTCCGCCTGCGGTTGCTGGAACGCGCGGCGAAGGGGGACGAGGCGCCCCGTGACGTGTCCGCCTGGGTGGCGGTCGTCGCCTCGAACCTGGCGATGGACTGGCACCGGGCCAAGCGCCGTCAGGAGCGGCTCGGTGAGCGGCTCGCCGCACTGCGGCCGTCCGCGCACCCCGGCGACGAGGACTCCAGTGTGCTCTCGCTCGCCGTCGCGCGGGGACTGGACGAGCTGCCGGACCCCCAGCGTCAGATCCTGGTCCTGCGTTTCTACGCCGATCTGTCCGTGCGCGGGATAGCCGAGGAGCTCGGCATCCCGGAGGGCACGGTCAAGAGCAGGCTGCACTCGGCGGTCCGCGCCCTGCGCACCCGCCTGCACGAGGACGAGGTGGTGTGACGTGGCCGCATACGAAGGCGGGGCAGAGGACGGTGCGGCGGTGGACGGTGCGGCAGTGGACGCGCTGTGGGCCGCGATCACCGACGAACCGCTGCCCGAAGGGGTTCGCGACGATCCCGAGTTCCTGGCCGAGCACCGCTCGGCGACGGCGGACGTGGCGCTGCTGCGGGAGCAACTGGGTCTGATCGGCGCGCTGTTGGCGGGAGACAAGGTCGCGGGAGACGAGGTCGCGGGAGACGAGGTCTCGGCGGCGGACACCGGCGAAGGGTCCGTGAGTGAGGACTCGTCCGCGGCCCCGCCGGACCGTGGTCACCCGGCGCCGCCCGGCCGCTCGGCGCGGCCCGCTGCCGTGTCGTCGCCCCCGTCCCGGGCCCGCGGTTCCCGCCGTCCGCCCGGCACCCCCGGGCGTCGGCACCCCGGCGTGGCCGCCGTCACCTTCGGCACCCTCGCCGTGACCGCCGTCGCCGCGCTGATCGTCGGCATGGGCTGGCTCCTCGCGCACAACGGAGGTGCGTCGATGGGCGCGTCGGACAGCAGCGGGGCCAAGGCGGCGGACAGCGGGAGCGTGCGTGGCGGGGCCTCGTTCGGCGCCCGGGACCATCTCGCCTGCTCCCGGCTCGTCGTCGAGGGCACGGTCGCCGACGTCGAGCCGCTCCCCGGCACCACCGAGAACCGGATCACCCTCGACGTGGAGCGCTACTACAAGCCGGACAAGGGGGCGGCCGAGGTCGTCGTCGTCCTGGACGAGGACGTGGCTCCCCGGCCGCACAAGGGCGAGCACGTGCTCGTCGCCGTCCACGACGACCCGACGACACCCACCGTCTGGACCACGGGGGAGAAGGCCATCGCCGACGAACGGGCGTGGATCGTGAAGGCGCTGCCCGATTCCCGCGCCCTCACTTGCCCGTGAAACGTGCCCATGAAACGTGCCTGTGAAACGTGCCCGTGAAAAAGGGCGGGCGCCCGCTCCCGGACGCCCGCCCCCGCACCGCCGTAGGTGTTACGGCGTGACCTTCTCGATCTTCACGCTGCCGAGTGGCGCCGTCGGCCTCGGCCTCGGCGAGGAGGTCCGCGTCGTCCGAACCGAGCTTGGCGCTCGCGGACTTGGTGCCCGGGTCGGGCGTGGCGGGTGCGTGGTCCGCGGAGAAGGCCATGGGTATCGGCCCGGCCGCGGAGAGCGCGGCCACCAGGCCTGCGGCCACGGCGATGCGGGCCACGCGTCTCGCGCCCGATATCGGAGCGCGCTGAGGGTCGGTCATCGGCATCCCTTGTAGGTAAAGGAACGAGCGTGGAGTGACCGGTCCCGACGTTCCTACGGGACGCGATCACATCAGTCCGGTATGTGGACCCGGATGACCGCTCAGCTTTACCCAATGGGCAGTTGTTTGGGGAGAGTTGACCGAGGCGGGATGGAGCCATGGCGTACTTCCGCCATACGTCACGCCGGTCATAGCGGGGAATGACGGGACATGGTCAACCACTCCCCGCCTCCTCGGTGCCCGCTCACGCCTCC
This sequence comes from Streptomyces sp. NBC_01384, assembly GCF_045040035.1. Lineage (NCBI taxonomy): Bacteria > Bacillati > Actinomycetota > Actinomycetes > Kitasatosporales > Streptomycetaceae > Streptomyces > Streptomyces sp. NBC_01384. The sequence continues at coordinate 3,244,977 of NZ_CP109559.1, read as the reverse complement.
CGCGTGCGCGCGTAGTGGCGGGACGCCTTCGCCCGGTTACCGCAGGTTCCCTGGCCGGGGGCGATGTGCCGTAACGTCTGGGCATGCCGAAGCAGTTGAGGGTGGCGGCCTACGCCGTATGTGTGCGGGACGGGCGGATGCTGTTGGCCCGCTGGGTGGCGGGCGACGGACGCAAGCGATGGACCCTGCCCGGCGGGGGCATGGACCACGGCGAGGACCCCTACGACACCGTCATCCGCGAGGTCGAGGAGGAGACGGGCTACGCCGTCGAGCCGGTCGCGCTGCTGGGCGTCGACTCCGCACTGCGCTCGCACCCGCGCCGACTCGGCTCGCCCACCGACTTCCACGCCCTCCGTATCGTCTACGAGGCCCGCGTCACCGGCGGCGAGCTGCGCAACGAGACGAACGGCTCCACGGACCTGGCGGCCTGGCACCCCCTCGACGAGGTGTCCGCCCTCGACCGGGTCGGGCTGGTCGACATGGGCCTGGAGCTGTGGCGGGAGCGACCGCCCCTGGGGCGTGGCGGGCGGTCCGGGAAGTAGGTCCACTACCCCGGAAAATGAACGCCGAGTGACCGCGTCCAGGCCGTTCGGAGAGGGCCTGTGGACGCTCAGGATGGTTCAAGATCCACGTACGGTGATCGGCGTCGGCAGTTGCCGCCTCGTTAACGTCCAGGTCACCCCCGGTGCCAACGATCCAGTGTGAGCGGGGAGTTACCGCAACGAGCCCCCCGTGACCACTGCCGACGCGTTCGCACTCGGGGAGACCGCGCCATGTCGCGCATACGCTCTGTCGCCACTGCCACTGCCGCTGCCATGAACCGCCGTACCCTTCTCGCCGCCACCGGGGCGGTGACCATCTCCGCGGGCATCGGTTATGCACTGCGGCCCGGCTCCGAGGCGCATGCCGCCACCACGGGCGCGGGCACGGACGCGGGGGAGGTGCCCATCGCCGTGTCCACCCCGGCACCGGCTGCCCCCCTCGCTCCGTATGTGCGCGGTACCACCCTGGAGAGCGTGGCCGCGCCGCGCTCCGGCTCGGGCGGCTACCGGCGACTCGGGGACGGCCCCGCCTGGAAGCGGGTCGTACGCGGCGACCTGGCCGCGGCCAAGTCGGGGCGGGCCGACCGGCGCACCGCGCTCGCCTCGTTCGTGCAGTTCACCGACCTGCACCTGATCGACGCCCAGCACCCGCTGCGGCTCGAGTACCTGCGCAGCGGCGCCGTGAACGCCTGGCGTCCGCACGAGGCGCTGACCGTCGCGGGCGCCGTCTCGCTCGTCGAGCGGGTCAACGCGCTGCGGGGAGCCCCCGTCACCGGTTCCCCGCTGCACTTCGTCATGACCACCGGCGACAACACGGACAACAACTCCAAGACGGAGCTGGACTGGTTCCTGAAGGTCATGAGCGGCGGCCGGATCAGCCCCAACAGCGGCGACCCGCGCCACTACGAGGGCGTCCAGAACAGCGGCCTCAAGCTGTACTGGCAGCCGGACGCGGACCTGCGCGACGCCGACAAGCAGCTCGGCTTCCCGCATCTGCACGGCTTCCTCGCGGCCGCCATCCGCGAGCTGCGCAGCCCCGGCCTCGGCCTGCCCTGGTACTCCACCGTCGGCAACCACGACGCGCTGCCGCTGGGCTGCTACCGGCACGGCGACTCCTTCCTCGCCGAGTTCGCCGTCGGCGGCAAGAAGCTGATGACGCTGCCGGCCTCGGCGTCCGTCGCCCTGCGCGCCGCCATCAAGAACGACAAGGACCCCAAGGGCACCCAGCTCAGGGACCTGCTCAAGACACATGCGCGGCAGCTTCGCTCGGTCACCCCGGACGAGTCGCGCGCCCCCTTCACGCCCGCCGAGTACCTCAAGGCGCACCTCGACCCGGCGCACACCGGCCCCGGCCCGGTCGGCCACGGTTACTCGCAGGCGAACCTGGCCGCGGGCACCCAGTACTACGCCTTCCGCATCTCCGACGACATCATCGGCATCAGCATCGACACCACCGACCCGGGCGGCCACTACGCGGGCTCCATCGGCACGGCCCAACTGCGCTGGCTGGACAAGACACTCGGCGACAACAAGGACTCGTACGCCATCGTCTTCAGCCACCACACCAGCAAGTCGATGAGCAACCGCCGCGCCGACCCCGCGCACCCGAGCGAGAAGCGCCACGGCGGCGAGGAAGTGGTCTCCACCCTCACCAAGCACCGCAACGTGCTGGCCTGGGTGAACGGCCACACCCACAAGAACGAGATCATCGCCCACTCCGCGCCGGACAACGGCTCCTTCTGGGAGATCAACACCGCTTCCCACGTCGACTTCCCGCACCTCGCCCGCATCATCGAGGTCGTCGACAACAAGGACGGCACGCTCTCCGTCTTCACCACCCTCATCGAGTCCGCGGCCCCGCACCGCACCGACTTCTCCGACCTCAGCCAGACCGGCCTCGCGGCCCTCTACCGCGAGCTCGCCTTCAACGCCCCGGGCCGGACCGACATCCTGAGCGGCGCGTCGAAGGACCGCAACACGGAGCTGGTATTGAAGAAGGGCTGAGGAAGGTGATCTCCCTGTGGGGTCCACGACTTGATGAGCACTGCTTCCTGCAGAAGCGCCGGAATCCGCGCAAGGTGCGCAATCGTCGTGCCGAACGGACATGAGCAATCAGGGTCACCGGCGCAGCATGGGCGGTCGCAACCGGTAGCGGCAGCTCAGAATCCGCGAGTTTGTCCGGGGAGGCGTCAGGGTGCGAGAGGTCGACCTGGCCGACGGCGTCGGCGGTGCGGTAAGCGACCTGCGTTGTAGCGGATATCACAGAAGGGGCGGCGGTCGGGGTGTAGTAGCGGGAAGATTGGCTCGGGCCTTCGTTGCGGGTCCGTTGGCGCGGATGGGGGAGTCGCGTGGTGGACGGCGGGTGGGTGTTGCTGGTGCAGGTGGGGCTGGCGGATACCGGTGATCCGGAAGATGTTGATGATGCCGCGCTGTCGCTTCGGCGGGTCCTGGCGGAGGTCCCCGGAGTCGCGGTGCGCGAGGCACACACGGGTGCGGGGCCCGTTGGGTCGAAGGGACTCGGCCTCGAACTGGGCGCACTGGCGGTGACCGTACTGGGGGCGCCACGCGGGCTGCGGACGGCCGTGGACGCGGTACGGGTATGGGCCGAGCGGGACCGGCACCGCAAGGTCGTGGTGCGGATCGGGGATGACAGCGTCGAGATCGAGGGCATGTCGCCCGAGCTGAGTCGCGAACTGGCGGAGTCCTTCATCCGGCGCCGGACAACTGAGTAACGGGCATGTCCCGCTTCGCGCTTGTCCTGGGCAGCCACACTTTCACCGACTCCCGGCTGGACCGGCTGCGTTCACCGGCGCACGACGTCGGCGAGCTGTCGCGGGTACTGGCCGATCCGGAGATCGGCCAGTTCGTCATCACCAGCGCCGACAACCCGACCGCGCAGGAGCTGCGCTCCGGCGCCGAGGAATTCTTCGGGGGGAGGGACCGGGACGATGTCCTGTTGCTCTACTACACCGGGCATGGCATCAGGGAAGGCGACGAGCTCCTCCTCGCCGGATCGGACACCGACCTCGACGACCTCGCCGGAACCGCGCTGTCCGCGACTGTTCTGAAGAACCTGCTGGGTAGCTGCCGCGCCAGGCGCATCGTGCTGATCCTCGACTGCTGTTACAGCGGCGCCTTCGCCCACCGAATGGTGCCCATGGGCGAGCAGCGGGTGCATGTGCAGGAGTTTTTCGGCGGCCGCGGACTGACCCTGATCACCGCCTCCACAGCCCGCGAGTACGCCTTCGAGGCAGGAGAGGTCGCCGAAGCGGACCCGAGGCCGTCGGTCTTCACCGGCGAGCTGATCCGGGGTCTGGACAGTGGTGCCGCCGACCTCGACGGGGATGGCGAGATCACCCTTGACGAGCTGTACCAGTTCCTCTTCGACGCCGTGCAACTCGCCCAGCCCGGACAGCAGACACCGTGCCGGTGGGTCTACGGGGCCCGCGGCCGCATGGTCATCGCACTGCGCCGCCCCGGCCCGCGCCCACGGGTCACCGCCTCGTCCGCCCCCGACCCGGTCCGCCTCCCGGCTGTCCGCCGACAGGCCATCGCGATGGTGCCGGCTGCCGCGGCGGGGGCGGCGGCGCTGTGGGGGGCATGGCGGTACCACCTGGTGTCACTGGGGTTCACCGGGGGCTGCCTGCTGGTGGCAGCCTTGGCGGGGATGGCCGCCTGCCTGCTCGGAGAAACAGTCCTGGAAGCCGACGGGCTGCGGATACACGGATGGCACAACACACTTGTCCCATGGTCGTCGATCCTGGCCATCGAATGCCGGACGACGCTCTTCGGGACAACGGTCGCCGCGCACCGCGCGGACACAGCGGTCACACGGCGCGTCGTCCTGCCCGCGCCGAAACGGCTGCGGCCCTTCCGCCCAGTCGGCTTCGACGATGACGTGGAGACCCTGCGGCAGTGGACTCTGCGGCGTGGCTCGCCCGCGCCGGTGCACTACGGCCGGACCCTGCTGCCGCTCCGCAACGCCATAGCGGTGACGTTGATCGCCCTCACCCTGCTGACCGGGATCGACCACCCCTGGAACCGCGGAAACGACATCGCCAGCGTGCCACGAGCATGCCGCACGCTGGATAAGAAGACAGCGAACAGTTTAGTGGGGGGCGGGACGGCGACCCTGGTCAACCTGGCGGTCATCGTGCCCCGAGACCCGCCTGTCGAGACTATGAGTCAGCAGGAAAGCCGCTGTAACTGGACATACGCAGAGCTGTTCCTCTCCGTCGGGGACGTCGACTTGCAGTACACCCGGTACCAGACCGACGCCGACACGAGCGGTCCCCGGCAAGCGAGCCAGGTCGTCAGGAAGGACCTGGCCGGCGAACAGCGGAAACACTCCCGAGTCACGCGACCATGGCAACTGGCCAACGGTGGCGGCTTCACCGCCGAAGCCAGCGATCGCTCTGCTATCACTGTCGTGGCCGCCCGCGACAACATCGTCGTCACACTGACCTTCACCAGCAAGCAGCTGTCGATGCCTGATCAGGCGCAGCTCCTCGACATCGAGACCCGGGCCCTCCACGCGGTGAAACCTGCCTGACGAGCCCCAGCCATCTTCAGGGGGGAGCAGTCAAGTACTGGCTCGCTCCGAATCGCCGGATCGTGTTGTTGACGGTCTTCCGCAAGACCAGGCAGCGAGAAGCGGCCGAGGTCGAGCGGGCCCAGCAGGTGCAGAAGGTGTGCGGAGACGGATCACGGTCCTGCGGAGCACAGCTATGAGCGGATCGAGGAGGAGCGGCCGTGAACCACTCGCAGTGGAAGACCCGACGTACGAGGAAGCTGTCGGGTGACTCCATCGAGGAGTCCCCGGCCTACGTGGAGGCCGGGTACGCGTTCGCGCTGGGGCAGGCCGTCCACGACCGGCGTACCGAGCTCGGTCTCTCGCAGACCGAGCTGGCACGGCGGGCCGGCATGACCCAGCCGCAGATCTCCAACATCGAGGGCGGCGACTCCGTACCGACCCTGCCTCTGCTCACCCGCCTGACCAAGGCGCTCGACGCCTCCCTGACCATTGATCGACGGTGACATTTCGGCGTTCGTCCGGACGTTCGTCAGTTGCTTGAGCTTGTGTCGCGGATGTGGGTGACGAAGGCCGTCCACGCCGTGGGGGGCAGGAGGAGGGCGGGACCGGCGGGGTTCTTGGAGTCGCGGAGGGCGATGGCGGGGGGTATGCGGGCGGCTTCGACGCAGTTTTGGCCGGGGTCGCTGTAGGAGGACTTGAACCAGTTCTGCTCGGGGGTGAGTTCGTGGGCGCTGGGGTGCGTGGGCATGGACTACAGCTCTCGGTCTAGTCGGTGCAGGAAGTCGGGCGTGTCCTCGGGCGGGAGCGCTGATGCTGCCATGGCGTCGAACCGGCGGTGGAAGCGGTCGACCTCACGCGGTTTGTCCGAGGTGGAGACGGAACCCCAGGGGCTGTCCGCCTGGACGCGCGGAGGCAGTTCGTTGCCGAAGTCGAGGATCGCGAAGTCGTTCGTCGAGCGGTAGCTCCGGCGGAACGGCAGAACCTGGATGGTGATGTGGTCCCAACCCGACAACTCCTCGATCCTCACGTACTGTTCGCGCATTACCTCGGCGCTTCCGACCGGATACCGAAGCGCGGCCTCGCCGAGGATGACGTGCAGTTTGACCGGGTTCTCGCAAGTGATGACGTCCTGGCGCTTCATCCGCAGCTCCACGCTACTTCGGATGAACTCCGAGGTGTACTCCTCGATCGGCTTGTGTAGCTCGTGCGTGGCGCGTGCGTAGGCCTCGGTCTGGAGTAGTCCATACACCACGGTGGGGTGGTACGCCTTCATGGCGCGAGCCTCCGGCTCCAGCCCCACGAACCCCGGCATCCCCGCCGGCATGAGCCCCCGGTACTGAGTCAGCCAATCCTGCTGGTTGGACTCCCGGTTGAGGTTGATCAGCGACTCGACGACCTCCTCGTCACTGACCCCGTACTTGTCCAGCAGCTTGCGTAAATCTCCCACGTTGCGGAAGTTCAGCGAACCCGACTCGATCCGCTGCAGCGACGCCTCGGAAATCCGCAGCCCCACCACCGCCTGCTTGCGGGTGAAGCCTCCGCCTCGTTCGCCCAGACCGCAGCTCTCGCGCAACTGCCGTAGTTGAAGGCCGAGTTCCAGCCGCTGAGCGGTCCGCCCGCGCTTGGCCGCCATGTGCACCGTCCTTGTCTCACTGTGCGCACAACCTCGCACTGTGAGCAGAGTGTTACACCGTGTGTGCGTGCCGCGCAGCCGGTTGCGCGAATCCGGGCATAGTCCATTTATCAACCGACTGATTAATCAGCAGGTTTTCGATTGAAGTAGAACGCACCTTGCCGTCACGGTGGTTGGGACACGCCCCCACGAAAGGGACCCCCCATGCCCAACCCCCAACAACCCCCCACCCTCCTCACCCACGACTGGTCCATGGGCTACCCCATGACCCTGCGCAGTGTCCGGCTCGCCCGGCTGCAAGCTCGGCGGCGGCTGACCATGTGGTCGTGGGCCGGGGACATCGACGATGCCGTACTCGTCGTGTCGGAGCTGGTCGCCAACGCCGTCCGGCATGGGCGGGTGATCGGACACGAACTGTGGCTGAGGCTGGCCGAGTCGGAGGGCGGCGGGCTCGTGGTCGAGGTGTCGGATCCGGTGCGCGCGTTCCCTGAAGTGCGGGAAGCCGGAGGCGAAGGGGAGGGTGGGCGGGGTCTCCTGGTCGTCCGTGGACTCGCCCACGAACTCGACTGGTTCCTCCGCGCGGACGTCGGCAAGACGGTCCGGGCCCGGCTGTCCGCGCCCCGAGTCCCGCGCGCCGGAATCCCTAAGCGCGCACCCTCGTGATCAGGTCACCGTCGGTGAGACGACTTCCGGGCCCACCCGCCGGAGCACGCCGATGGTCCTCGACGTCGGCTCGCCGCGACCTGACGGGGCGAGCCGTCATCGTGCCGCCCTCCCGTATCGCGCGAGGACCGTGGCGCCGGTCCGCTCGGCCGAACGGCACTCCAGGTACGCGGGCGGGCCGTCGGCGGGGAAGAGCCGCTCGCCGGTGCCGAGGACCGTGGGGAAGGTCAGGAGCCGGTACTCGTCGACCAAGTCCTCGGCCATCAGCGCACGTACGACGCTCAGGCTGCCGCTGATGATCACATCCCGCCGCTGGTGCTTGACCGTGTCGACGAGGTCACCGTCGATGACCCCCGAGTTCGCCCACGCCGACACATCGGTCAGGGTGCGGGAGGCGACCAGCTTCCGCGCGGCGTTCATCCGCGCGGAGAACGGGTCGTCGCGTCCCGGCCAGAGCCGGGAGAACGACTGCCAGGTCGTACGCCCCAGCAGCAGGACCCCGTCGTCCAGGGCGCTGCCGAGCCGGAACTTGTCCCCGGCGATCTCCTCGCGGCCGTGCCGCAACGCCCAGCCGCCGGTCGGGGTGGCCCCGGACCCGTCCGGGTCGGACACGATCCCGTCAAGGGTGACGAACTGAATGACGATGACGCTCATGTCGGGTACTCCTTCGCTCGAAGCTCACCCGTACATACCGGCGGCACCGGCCCGACTCATCGCTCCCGGCGGCACTCGTCGGAAGAAATCTGCCGGGGCAGTCCGAAGGCCTCGAACACGCTCGGGTCGGCGAACACGACGTTGTGCGCGATCCGGCCGCCGGTGACCGTGAGGACCTGGAGCGTGTGCAGCCGCTGCCCGCCGCCGGGCTCCGGCGCGTACGCGGCGAGCGCGGGCTGTCCATTGGCGGTGAGGAGCCTGACGGCCCACCCCGTCCCGCGCATCTCGAAGACCCGGCGCATGAACAGGCCGTAGTCGCCGCTGCCCCGGTACCACAGTGGCACCGGCGGCATCTCCAGGACCGCCCCGTCGGTGAGGAGTCGTACGAGCGCGGGGACATCGGCCGCCTCGAAGGCCCGCATGTACCGCTGGATCACGGCGCGCACCTCGGGATCGTCCGGCTCGGGGACCTCCCCCGGGTCGCCCACGTCCGCGAGGGCGGCGCGGGCCCGCTGCAGAGCGCTGTTGACGGCCGGGACCGTGGTCTCCAGTTGTGTGGCGACCTCGGCGGCGCTGAACTCCAGTACCTCGCGGAGCACGAGCACGGCCCGTTGCCGTGGCGGCAGGACCTGCATCGCCGCCACCAGCGCGAGCCGCAGGTCGGCCCGCACCTCCGTGTCGTACCGCGTGTCGTACCGCGCATCGGGGAACGGCTGCAGCCAGGGGATGTCGAACGCCGGTGTGAGCGGCGCCCCGGGATCGTCGCTCGGCGCGCCCAGACCGGACGGCAAGGGCCGCCGCGCCCGCCCCTCCAGCGCGGTCAGACACGCGTTGGTCGCGATCCGGTACAGCCAGGTCCGTACGGACGCGCGTGTGCGGTCGTACCGGTCGCGGGCCTTCCACGCGCGCAGCATCGTCTCCTGGACCAGGTCCTCGGCCTCGTGGAACGAGCCCAGCATCCGGTAGCAGTAGGCCACCAGTTCACCCCGGTACGGTTCGAAGTCCACCGGCCCATCATGGCGGCGGGAAGGGCGACTCGACGAGAACGTGACGTACAAGAAAGCGGGGGGAACCCCACGGGAGCCCGACGGGTGCCGTACGAGGAGGGGCCGCCGGGTTGCCGACGACCCCTCCTCTCCCCTCCTGATACCACCCCGTCCGTCATTACCGGGGCAGGACCATGACATACGCCGCCGGATCCCGGTCGTTCGCCGCCATCAGCGCGGTGCGGACGACCGTCGCCTGCTGTTCCATCGCGCAGCGCAGCTTCCTGGGCGTGATGTAGACGACCGTGATGCCCAGCCGTTCCAGGTGTTCGCGCTTACGGGCGTACTCCGACCAGAGCGCGTCCTCGTCCTGCTCATGGCCTTGGCGCGGGGCGCGGGTGTCCAGCTCGACGGCCACCGCCTGCTCGGGCCAGTACGCGTCCAGGCCGCCCAGGTAGGGGCCGCCCGGCAGTCGCAGATCCACGTTCCAGACCGGGTCGGGAAGGCCGTACTCCCGCACCATCCGGTACAGGCGGTCCTCCGCGATCGCCCGGCCCTCCGCCAGCAGCGATTCCACCGCTTCCACCACGTGCGGGCGGCTCAGCAGCCGGGCCTGCGTCAACTCCCTCACCACCGCCGCCGGTTCGCAGTGCCCGGCGCGTACCGCCTCCGTCAGCAGCCGTCGTACTGCTCCCGCGTCCGACAGCTCCGCCACCGCGTCGGCGAGGGCGCGCGGCACCGGGGCGACCGGGACACCGGTGACGTACGAGGGGGTGGGCAGGGACGGCGTACGGACGATGTGGGCGCAGCCGTGCGAGCGGAGGCGGCGCAGCCGGGGGACCAGGACATCGATCTTGTCGAGGGAGGGCAGCGGGGACGCCGACGTGAAGCCGTGCAGGGTCAGGGCGGCCAGGCCCGTGATCATCGCGTCCGCGTACAGCCGCGGGGCGTGCGGCTCCTCGGCGCCCGGCTGGACCGGGATGCCGGTCGTCGGCTCCTGTGCGGGGGTGCGCCCGGCGAACAGCAGGACCGCGCTCAGGCGTTCCTCGGAGGTGGGCGCTCCCGGGTGGAGGAGGAAGACGCCCGGGAGGATCTGCTGCCAGGGGCCACCGGGCCGGCACTGTTCGTTCGTCGCGGCGGCCGTGACGCCGTGTGCGCGCAGCTGACCGGTGGTCAGGACCCGCCGCTGTACGTCGGACAGGTGGCGGAGGGGGCGGGGGGAGAGTGGGGTGTTGTGGTTCATGACCGGGGGTTTTCCGCGCCCGATCCGTCCCCTAACCGCTGTTACACACTCGTCGACAAATCCGGACAAGCTCGTCCTAAAGTACGGGCGTTCGACTGCCGAAAGGCGCTGCTCCAGCTGTGGTTACGGGGCCTTGTGCGCGGGTTCGGTAACGGCAGGGGCAGGCGCGGGGCTCGGCGGCCGGGCCGGGCCCGTGCGGCTGCCCGGACCGGCCGCCCCCCACCGTCCCTGGTGCTACGAGCTCACCGCCGCGTCACAGGCCTGCCCCCGCAGCGCCCGCGCCAGATCGTCCCGTGCCTCAAGAACCAGTCGGCGCAGGGCCGGTGCCGCGTCCTCGTGGGAGTCGAGCCACGCGTCCGTCGCGTCCAGGGTCTCCTGGGAATCCTGGAGCGACGGGAACAGGCCCTTCACCACGTCCATGGCGATCTGGATGGACCGCTCGGCCCAGACGCGCTCGATGGCGACGAAGTACTTGGCGGCGTAGGGAGCCAGCAGCTCCCGCTGGGACGACTGTGTGAAGCCGGCGATCGTCGCTTCGACGAGCGCGTTGGACAGCGCGTCCGACTCGACGACCTGCGCCCAGGCCTGGGCCTTGACCGCCGCCGACGGGCGGGCGGCGAGGCAGCGGACCTGGTGGCGCTTGCCGGAGGCCGTGTCGTCGCGGGCCAGCTCGGCCGCGAGGACGGACTCGTCGGCGACGCCGTGCGCGGCCAGTGGCTCCAGGAACGCCCAGCGCAGCTCCTGGTCGACATCCAGGCCGTCGATCTTGGCGCTGCCCTCCAGGAGATGCCGCAGCAGCTGCAGATCGGCCTTCTCGGAGGCGACCGCCGCGAAGAAGCGGGCCCAGGTCAGCTGGTGCTGGCTGCCGGGCTCGGCGAGCCGCAGTTCCTTCAGGGCGCCCTGGGCGAGCAGCAGGCCGCCCTCGGCCCGCCATTCGGGGGCCGCGTAGTGGACGAGCGCCGAGTTCGCCCAGGCGTGCAGCATCTGCAGCACGCCGATGTCGGACTCGCGGCCCGCGAAGCGCAGCACCAGGCCCACGAAGTCCCGGGCCGGCATCAGCGCGTCCCGGGTGAGGTTCCACAGCGCCGACCAGCACAGGGCGCGGGCGAGGGGGTCGGTGATGTCGCCGAGCCGGTCGCGCAGCGTGGCCAGCGAGTTCTCGTCGAAGCGGATCTTGCAGTACGTGAGGTCGTCGTCGTTGACGAGGACCAGCTCGGGGGCGTCCGCGCCGACCAGCTCCTCGACCACCGTACGGGGGCCGTCGACGTCCACCTCGGCGCGCGCGTACCGCACCAGCGAGCCATCCCCTCCTTGCCGCAGGCTCTCGCGTCGGTAGAGGCCCACGGCGATGCGGTGCGGGCGCAGTTCGGGGTGCGACTCCGGCGCCTCCTGCAGCACGGCCAGCTCCATGACGCGGCCCTCGGCGCTCAGGATCACCTGCGGAGTGAGGGAGTTGACCCCGGCCGTCTGCAGCCACGCCCGCGACCAGGTCGCCAGGTCGCGCCCGCTGGTCTCCTCCAGCGCCGACAGCAGATCGCCGAGGCGCGTGTTGCCGTACGCGTTCCGCTTGAAGTAGCGGCGCGCGCCCTCCAGGAACGCGTCCTGGCCGACGTACGCGACGAGCTGTTTGAGCACGCTCGCCCCCTTGGCGTACGTGATCCCGTCGAAGTTGAGCTTGGCGTCCTGCAGGTCGCGGATGTCGGCCGTGATGGGATGGGTGGACGGCAGCTGGTCGGCGCGGTACGCCCACGCCTTGCGGCGGTTGGCGAAGGTGATCCAGCCGTCCTTGAAGCGGGTCGCACCGACCAGCGCGAACGCGCCCATGAAGTCGGCGAAGGACTCCTTGAGCCACAGGTCGTCCCACCACTCCATGGTGACGAGGTCGCCGAACCACATGTGCGCCATCTCGTGCAGGATGACGTTCGCCCGGCCCTCGTACGACGCCTGCGTCACCTTCCCGCGGAAGATGTACTCCTCGCGGAAGGTGACGAGCCCCGGGTTCTCCATCGCGCCGAGGTTGTACTCGGGCACGAACGCCTGGTCGTACTTCCCGAAGGGGTACGGGAAGTCGAAGTGGTCGTGGAAGAAGTCCAGGCCCTGCTTGGTGACGAGGAAGATGTCGTCGGAGTCGAAGTAGGGGGCCAGGCCCTTGCGGCACATCGCGCCGAGCGGGATCTCCAGCGTCGTACCGTCGTCGAAGGTGCGCGCGTAGCTGTCCGTGACGTAGTGGTACGGGCCCGCCACGAACGCGGTGATGTACGTCGAGATCGGCTTCGTCTCGGCGAACTTCCATACGCCGTCGACGAGTTCACCGACGCCGTTGCTCCAGACGGTCCACCCCTCCGGGGCCCGGACCTCGAAGCGGTAGGGGGCCTTGAGGTCCGGCTGCTCGAAGTTCGCGAAGACGCGCCGGGCGTCGGCGGGCTCGTACTGGGTGTAGAGGTAGACCTCGCCGTCCTCGGGGTCGACGAAGCGGTGCATGCCCTCGCCGGTGCGGGAGTAGGCGCACCGGGCGTCGACCACCAGCTCGTTGTCGGCCCGGAGGTCTTCGAGCCGGACGCGGGAGCCGTCGAAGACCTCGCCGGGGTCGAGATCCTTGCCGTTGAGCGAGACGGCGGTCACGCTCGGTGCGATCAGATCGGCGAAACTCGCGGCGCCGGGTTCGGCGCAGCGGAAGCGGATCGTGGTCACCGAGCGGAACGTGCGCGGCTCGGCCTCGGTGTCACCCACCGCGGAGCGCAGGTCGAGGGACACCTCGTACTCGTCCACGGACAGCAGGGCTGCCCGTTCCTGGGCCTCGTCGCGGGACAGATTCTCACCGGGCACGGGCGGCACTCCCTCGTGGTGTCATGGAAACAAACTGGGCGTCATATGACGTCTACGACATCTTTGACATCTACGACCTCATGGACGTCATAGATACGTGTGAACAGGACCGATCCTGCCATGTGCCCCTGACGCGGGGCACCCGGGAATGAGGCGGGTCACCGGCGGTGTTCCTCCCGGAAAAGAAGACCTTCCGAGGAGAACCATGCCCGAGACCAGCTCTGCCAAGACCCCCGTCGACTTCTGGTTCGACCCGCTGTGCCCCTGGGCCTGGATGACCTCGCGCTGGGTTCTGGAAGTGGAGAAGGTCCGGGACATCGAGGTCCGCTGGCACATCATGAGCCTCGCGGTGCTGAACGAGGACAAGCTGGACCAGCTGCCCGAGGAGTACCGGGACATGCTCGCCACCAAGGCCTGGAAGCCGATCCGCGTGGTCACCGCCGCCTGGCAGAAGCACGGCGAGGACGTCCTGGGCCCGCTCTACACCGCGCTCGGCACCCGCATCCACAACCAGGGTGAGGGCCCGACCATCGAGGCGATAGCCGGCGCGCTCGAAGACGTCGGCCTCCCGGCCTCCCTGCTCGACTACGCCGATCAGGAGGACTTCGAGTTCGACGCCGAGCTGCGCGCCTCTCACAAGGAGGGCATCGACAAGGTCGGCCAGGAGGTCGGCACCCCGGTGATCGCGGTCCCGGGCGCCGACGGTGAGCAGGTTGCCTTCTTCGGTCCGGTCGTCACCCCGGCACCCAAGGGCGAGGCCGCGGCCAGGCTCTGGGACGGCACGCTGCTCGTCGCCTCGACGCCCGGCTTCTACGAGATCAAGCGGACGCGGACGGCGGGCCCGGACTTCAGCAACCTGTAAGCCTCGGTCCCTCGGCTCAGTCCTCCGGCTCGGGCATCTTCTGTGGCGGGTCGAACGGCTTGACCCGCCACGCCGTACGGATGTTGCGGCAGTCGTAGTCGGTGCGGCCGCAGATCCAGTAGTCATCCACATTCGCGTGGGGCTTCTGGATGTTCGCCAGCTTGCGGATGATCTCCCGCTCCCGGTCGTCCCGGGGCTGGCGGTGCGGCTGGTAGGACCCGCACGTGTGGCAGGGGTACGTCATTTCCCTCGGCATCCCGCAACGATGCCCCGGAAGCCCGGATATCGTAAGGCCCCGTGAGGGTCTCCAACGGTGCGGCGATTGGCTTGGTGAAGCCGCGGAAAGCTGATTTCGGCTCGGGCGTAACCATATGGACTGTCTCTCGTTCTACCTGACATACACGCCGCGTGCTTGAAATGCGCGCGGTCCCCGCCACTGGCATCGTGCTTCACCCGCGGTGATCGGTTCAGCGTCCGGCGGGGCAGCGATCCCAGGGTGTGCCCGACCCGAAAGAGCCGGGCACAGTCCAGACGCCGGCACCGCGTCACCGCCAGTGACGCCGCACACGGGCTCTACCCAAGGATCGGCCCGGACTCGTCCGCGCTCGTTACCGCTTCCACCCCTCGGGGCCACGCGACAACCCAGGATCCTTAAGAGTTCCAGAGACGCTGGTCTGCCGCCGTTGACGCATCCGCTGCGGGCGGGTGGGGGCTGGGTGCGGGAATGTGACACTCGCCGCGCAAGTGTCACATTCTCCGGGCCACACACCGTGGCCCTCGGGCCACCGGCCGGACCGCCCACCACGCCGCCCACCGCGTCGGCTGGTCCTCACGGGGCCTTCGCTCGACCCTTCGCTCCCGGGCCGGCACGTCGCTCCCGGGCCGTGACCTCGTCCCCGGGCCGACCTCTTGCCCACCAGGCCGAGGTGATCACCGCCCACCCGCTCGCCTCACCCGGCGAACGTTTTTCCCTTCCCCGTTTCCTTCCCCCGTTTCCTTATCTTCGTCCTTTCCCCGTCTTTTCCCGGTCCTTTTTTCGACCCGGACGCCGGGGCCCGCACGGCACGCTTAGCCGACCCGCAAGCGCGAGCAAGCCTCGCCCGGGATACTGGCGGGTCATGAGTACGACGAGCACCGCCGACGCCTTGAGCCCCCTGCCTCCGGTGAGCACGACCCTGCTGCTGGCCCGGCACGGCCAGACCGTCTGGCATGCCGAGAACCGCTACGCCGGGTGGAGCGACGTTCCCCTCACGGACGAGGGCCGCGCCCAGGCCGAGGCCCTCGGCCGCTGGGCCGGCGCGCACACCGTGGACGCCGTCTGGACGTCGACCCTCTCGCGCGCCGCCGCCACGGCCGAACCCGCCTGCCGCGCCCTCGGTCTCACCGCGCACCGCGAACCCGCCCTGCGCGAATGCGACTTCGGGGTGGTGGAGGGCCGCACCCTCGCCGAGTTCGAGGCCGAGAACCCGGCTCGGGCGAAGGCGTACCAGGCCGACCCGGTGTCGTACCCCTTCCCGGAAGCGGAGGACCCCCGCACCGCCGCCGCCCGCGGCGCGGGGGTCCTGCGCCGCATCGCCGCCGCACACCACGGCCAACGCGTCCTGGTCGTCGCCCACAACACCCTGCTCCGCCTGGTGCTCTGCTCCCTGCTGTCCATCCCGCTGGGCGAGTACCGCAGGGTCTTCCCACGGCTGCGCAACGCGGCGATCACCGAACTGCGCATGACGGACGGAACCGCCGCCCTGCTGTCCCTCAACGTGCCCTGCGCGTAAGGGGAGAACCCCCGCGAGTCACGTCCTCGCGGGGGGCTCCCCGTCTCTCCGCCCGCCACGTGAAGGGTGAGAAGACGATCACGAGCAGGCCTCCGGCTCATTGACGCCGAGCGAGGTCAGCGGGTTGCGCGTGCCTTCTGCCAGGCGTATCCGACTGCGGCGAGGAGCAGGGTCATCCCGCCCGTCGAGTACAGCTGCACCCGTGTGTCCGGCAGCCGGGCCATCAGGATGAAGATCGCGACCATGCCGGCCAGCGCCACCCACGTCAGCGCCGGGAACAGCGCCGCAGCCGCAGCCGCAGCCGCGCGACCGCGATGAATCGCTCGGCTGCGGGCCGGTGGGGGGCTGGGTGCGCAGTTCCCCGCGCCCCTGAAGGGGCTCTTCTGGCGGGGGTCTGAGGGTGGCAGCCCCCGGCGGGGTGCAGGGGCGGAATTGGTGGGTCCCTACAGCGGGCGTCCGCGTCACCCCCGCCGCCGAAGCAACCCCACCTCAGTGACCAGCATCACGCCGCCACGGGTATACGCGGCACTCTTTGTGAGGAGTCCACCAAGCCCCGGATCACCGCTTTGTCGACTACGCACGGTGATCCCCTCAGGCCCCCTGGGATAGCGTCACGGTGTCCCGCCCCCCTCGTCACCCGCCGGAGTCCCCATGAGCACCGCAGCCGCCACCCCCCGCCCAGGCATCCGCCCCGGCGAGGTCCTCGCCGACCTGCTCCCCGCCTCCCGCGTCAGGGACGCCGCCCTCGTACTCGGCGGTGCCGCCCTCACCGGCCTCGCCGCCCAGATCTCCCTCCCCGTACCGGGCTCCCCGGTCCCGGTGACCGGCCAGACCTTCGCCGCCCTCCTCGTGGGCACGGCCCTCGGCGCGGGCCGTGGCTTCCTCTCGCTCGCGCTGTACGCCCTCGTCGGCATGGCCGGCCTGCCGTGGTTCGCCGACGGCGGCTCCGGCACCGCCGCCCCCTCCCTCGGCTACATCTTCGGCATGATGCTGGCCTCCGCTGCCGTGGGCGCGCTCGCCCGCCGCGGCGCCGACCGCTCGGTGCTGCGCATGGCGGGCACGATGCTGCTGGGCGAGGCGATCATCTACGCGATCGGCCTCCCGTACCTGGCCGCCGCCACCGGCATGTCGTTGAGCCAGACCCTCGCGGCGGGTTTCACCCCGTTCCTGATCGGCGACGCCCTGAAGGCGGCACTGGCGATGGGCCTGCTGCCCACGGCATGGAAGCTCCTCGACAAGAACTGACGCCGCGCTCCTTGACCCAACTGACGTCTTGAACCAACTCAATGCCTTGAACCAACTGACGTCTCAGCCGCTGACGTTGTAGTTCCTTCGGAAGAGGTTCGCCGGGTCGTACGCCGACTTCAACCTGGACAGCGTCTTCAGCGTTTCCGGGCCCCCGGACCGACCGGAGGGGTGGGCCGGGACGCCGCGCGCACGGCATCCCGGCCCACCCCTCGTCACGCCTGCCGCTGCCGAGGCCGCCGCTGGGCCCACCACACCCCCGCAGCCCCCACGGAGACGAGCGCCGCCCCCGCCGCGCCGAGCGGCAGGAGGTCACTCCCGGCGCCGGTCTTGGGCAACTGGTCGCCGCCGGGCGTCACGGGCTTGTTCTCGGTGTCGAGCAGAAGCGGGGTGGTCGGGGCGTTCGGCGACGGGTTCGTCGCACCGAACGGCACCGGGCCCTGCTGCCAGAACGTGCTCTTTCCGCCGCTGTCCTGGACCGGCAGGCAGATCTTTCCGGTCTTGCTCAGGTCGAAGGTCGCGGCGACGTCGTACGACTGCGACTTTCCGGCCGCGAGATTTCCGACGTCGCAAACGAAACCACTGTTCGAACCCTTGGGCAGATCCTTGTCGGCCATGACGGCACAGCCCTTGACGCTCTTGACCTGCAGACCGTCGAAACCGACCACCAGGAGCCGAATCTTTCCGCTGTCCTTGGTCCCCTCATTCTTTACCGTGGCGGTAAGCGCCGTTTCGTGGGTGCTGTTGTCGACCGAGATCTTCTCGGGCAGCAACGTGGTCAGTTTCACGCCCGCCGGTGCCGGGTCGACGGCCTTTCCCCCCTTGCTGCTCCCTGGTCCCTGGTCGTCCGCGACGGCGGTGAAGGAAAGGATCATCACGGCCGAGAAAGATACAGTGAGCAGCGATCCCGCGATGGTCGTCGTGTGACGAGAACTCATGTTCGTCCCCCTTGGCTGCGCCTGAATTCGCAGTACTTGAAGAGGTACCACAAGATTTCTCCGCACTATGCTGGTACGGCATGAAGTGTGACCATTGTGTTTCTGTTGTGGCGGGCGATTGTGGCGGGTGTTGAGGGGGTGCAGGGGATTGACGGGGAATACGAGTGGCGGTGTTCCGGGATTATTGGTGACGGGTCGATATCGGCTGGCCGAGAGTATTGGCCAGGGGGGAATGGGGCGGGTGTGGCGAGCCACCGACGAGATGCTCGACCGGCAGGTCGCCGTCAAGGAAATGCGGATCGACGGACTCGACCCGGAGGACACCCGAACCCGCCGTGAACGCACCCTGCGCGAAGCCAGGGCCACCGCCCGGATCGACCATCCCAATGTCGTGCGCGTCTACGACGTCGTGGACGAGGGTGAGCGGCTGTGGATCGTCATGGAGCTCGTCGCCGGCCGCTCCCTCGAACAGATCGTGGTCGAGGACGGCCCGCTCGACCCGCCGACCGCGGCCCGTATCGGGCTCGGACTGGTGGCGGCGCTGCGCCAGGTGCACGCCGGGGGAGTGCTGCACCGGGACATCAAGCCGGGCAACGTCCTGGTCGAGCGGCGCGGCCGGCGGGTCGTCCTCACCGACTTCGGCATCGCCGCGCTGCAGGACGCGGAGGCGCTCACCATGGTCGGGATGCTGGTCGGCTCCCCCGACTACATGGCCCCCGAGCGGATCTCCGGCCGCCCGCAGGGCCCGCCGTCCGACGTGTGGTCCCTCGGCGCGACGCTCTGCGCGGCCCTCGGCGGCCGCTCCCCGTTCTCCCGCTCGACCACCCTGGCGACCCTGCACGCCGTCCTGCACGAGGAGCCCGAACTTCCTTCGGCAGCAGGTGACTTGGCGGAGATTCTGGCCGCCCTGCTGGAGAAGGAGCCGTCGACCCGGCCGGGTTTGGAGGAGCTTGAGACGGCGTTGCGGCCCATCGCGTTCCCGGAGCCGAGCCCTCCGGGGGAGGGGGAAGAGGCCGAACCGCCGGAGACGTCGGCGGTATCGGAGGTGCCGGAGGTGCCGGACGTACGGGAAGCGCCGGAAGTACCCGAAGTGCCCGAGTCGCTGGAAGCGCCAGAGGCACCGGAAGCCGTACCGTCCGTTCCCCTGCCCCACGAGGAGTCACCCACGCCCGTACTTTTGGACGCCCAGCTCATACGTGAGGCACGGTGTCTCCCGTCCCAGCCGCAGCCACCACCGCAGCCGGACCCGGAGCCACAGCACGAGCCCGCCCCCGAGCCCGCCCCCGTGCAAGATGCCATCCCGGTGCAGCACACCCCGACGTGGAAGAGCCCGCCGGAACGCGCACCCGAAACCGACACGTCAGTCCCCGTCCCCGCCCTTGTCCCTCTCCCCATGCCGCCGGGCGAACTCCCCGGCCCCGCCGTACCGTCCGGCCCACAGCGGAACCGCCGACGGATGGGGTTCGCCGCCGCCGGTGGCGTGGTGGTCGCGGGTGCCGTCGCCGGGCTCATCATCGCGGCGAACGGCGGCTCCTCCCACGACACCACCGGCGCGTCCGCGTCCTCATCCTCGGCGTCGTCCTCGTCGTCACCGAGCGCCTCGTCCGTGGACCCGTTGTCCTCCCCGCACCCCACCGTCGACAGCACGTCGCGTCCGCCGAGCCTGCCCGCGGGCGCCCGCAAGGAGGCCGGGCTGTACGCGTGGGTCCCGCCGCAGGGCTGGCAGCGGGTGGCGCAGAGCGGTTCCGAGGTGCACTACACCTCACCCGACCGGGCACAGGAGATCGTGGCCAACGCGACCCCGGCCAAGGGCGATCTGCTGGCGCAGTGGCAGCAGGCGGAGGTGGACACCAGCAAGGGCCTGAACTACCAGCGGATCCGCCTGGAGCGCACCACGTTCCGCAACGCGCCCGCGGTCGCCTGGGAGTACACCGTCACGGCCAAGGGCCGGCTCTGGCACGTCCGGCTGCTCGGCTTCCGGTCCGGCGGCACGTCGTACGAGATCAGCACCTGGTACCACCCGGACATCGAGACGGCCGCGCTCCGCGTCTACGACGAGGTGAAGAAGGGCTTCACGCCGCTATGAGCGAGCGGGTATGAGGGGGCGGGAGATCGCCACGACCTTGATCCCGGCGAACCAGAATTCGAATGCACCGTACGAGCCGACGGAGACGAGGTTGGTCGCGGCGAGCACGATCATCACGATGAGCGCCCAGCCCCACTGCGGTACGGCGGGCATCCACCCTTCGAGGATCTCGGCCCCCGCGGTCGCCTCGACGGCGAGCACGACCACCCAGAAGAACCAGTACAGCCAGCCGATCGAGAACCCGGCCCAGCGCCCGAGCGCGCGGTCGGCGTGCGCGGAGAACGAACCGGAGGTCGGATTGGCGGCGGACATCTCGCCCAGCATCCGCATCCGCATCACCAGCACCAGCACCAGCACCAGCACCAGCACCAGCACCAGCACCACGAGCGTGCCGACTTTTGTAGTTCTGCTCACATTTTCGCCGGCGGCACCCGGCGAGGCCGATCCGAAACAGCCATGTCACACTCGGAGCATGCGCGTGTATCTCGGCTCCGATCATGCCGGTTTCGAACTCAAGAACCACCTCGTCGAGTGGCTCAGGGCCGCCGGGCACGAGCCCGTCGACTGCGGGCCGCTCATCTACGACGCCCAGGACGACTACCCGCCGTTCTGCCTCCGCGCGGCGGAGCGTACGGCGGCCGACCCCGAGGCCCTCGGCATCGTGATCGGCGGCTCGGGCAACGGTGAGCAGATCGCCGCGAACAAGGTGGACGGGGCACGGGCCGCTCTCGCCTGGAGCGAGGAGACGGCGTCGCTGGGCCGCCAGCACAACAACGCCAACGTGGTGGCGGTGGGTGCCCGTATGCACACCGAGGAGGAGGCGACGAAGTTCGTGGAGGTGTTCCTCTCCACCCCCTTCTCCGGTGACGAGCGCCACATTCGGCGCATCGACATGCTCACGGCGTACGAGACGACGGGCGAACTTCCGCCTGTCCCGGCCCACCACCCCCAGCAGCCGTAGCCTCCGGCCGCGCGAGCCTTTCCCTCGCCCCCGCCACCCCCAGCCCCCAGCCCCCTGGGTCCTTTGTCGGCTGCGGGCGGGTGGGGGTTGGTCGCGCCCACGCGGCGGAGTCGCCCATTGAGTAGGAGGAGGGACCGGTGCCGGAGGGGCACACGATTCATCGGCTGGCCGAGGACTACGCGGCCAGGTTCGGTGGCGCTCCCACCCGCGTCACCAGCCCGCAGGGCAAGTTCACCGACGCCGCCGCCCTCCTCGACGGCACCACCTTCGAACACGCCGACGCCCACGGCAAACACCTCTTCCTCGCCTTCCGTGCCGCCGACTGGATCCACATCCACCTCGGCCTCTTCGGCAAGGTGAACTTCGGCGACGCCCCCGCCCCACCCCCCACGGACACGGTCCGCCTCCGCCTCGCGAACACCACGTCGTACGTCGACCTCCGCGGCCCCACCACCTGCGCCCTGATCACGGACGGCGAGAAGCAGGCGATCCACGACCGCCTCGGCCCGGACCCCCTCCGCCCCGACGCCGACCCGTCGACCGCGTACGGACGTGTCTCCCGCAGCCGTACGACGATCGCCGCGCTCCTCATGGACCAGAAGATCATTGCGGGCGTGGGCAACGTCTACCGCGCCGAGGTCCTCTTCCGTCACGGCATCGACCCGTACCGCGCGGGCAAGGACCTCACACCGACCGAGTGGGACGGGATCTGGACGGACCTGGTGGCACTGATGCGCGAGGGCGTCCGCAACAACCGCATCGACACCGTCCGCCCGGAACACACCCCCGAGGCCATGGGCCGCCCACCGCGCGTGGACGACCACGGCGGCGAGGTCTACGTGTACCGCAGGGCCAACCTGCCCTGCCACATCTGTGGCGGCGAGATACGCACCGCCGATCTCGCCGCCCGCAACCTGTTCTGGTGCCCGACCTGCCAGAACAGGTAAAGCCGTGAAGGAACCCGTGAACCGGGTCCAGAACCCGTGAACCGGGTCCAGAACCCGTGAACCGGGTCTAGAACCCGTGCGGCAACCAGGGCGCGACCGCTGACAGGAAGCCCACCGAGGCCTCGGCGAGCGCGCCCTGCCGCAGCTCCCGTACCCGCCCCGCCGCAGCGAGTGAAGCCAGGGACACCCCACCGAGATACGCGGCCCCCAACTCCCGTACGGACAAGGCGAGATCGGCGGCGTCCTGCGTGCGTACGCAGGCCGCACCCTTCGCATCCCCGGTGAGCCGCCAACGCCCCTCGTTCCAGGGACAGAACGCGTCCTCGACCTCGAACACCACATCCAGCGGCGCCTGATACGTCCGCGCCTCCAGCGCGGCGCCGACATCGACGAGCCGCAGGTGCAGCGCGTCCCGCATCCGCACCGCGCAGCGGCGGATGTCGGACACCATGTGCTGCCATGCCTCGTCGACGGGGCGACCGAGGGCGTGCAGCGTGGAGGTCAGGTCGATCTCGAAGAGGAACCGCCACAGCGCCGCGTGCGTCGCCGGGTCGAGCGCCTCCAGTTGATCGAGGCGGACGGTGAACATGGCCCCGCGGTGGTCGCCGTCCCGTTTGATCCGGTATCGGGCGTAGCCCACGACGTCGCCGTCCCGCTCGGCGACAACGCACTGCAACGGCGAAGCGCCGTCCCGCTCGCTCTCCGGATCGAGCAGCATCGCCCGGTCCCAGCCGGGCCGCCGCTCCAGCATGCCCGGCCGGCCCGGAACCAGCCGCGCGTACAACGCCTCGCAGGCGTCGAGTGCATCGGCCGGTGTGGCGTACCGCAGACGTACGTCATCGGTGCCGGGCGGTACGGACAGCCGTACCCGGGTCGTGTCGATCTCGACGTTGTACTGGTGTGTCGCGATGCCGTAGCCGAACCGGCCGTAGATCGTCGGCTCCGACGCGGTCAGCACGGCCAGCGGCTCGCCCCACGAGTGGATGTCGTCCAGCTGCCGCCGCATCATCGACCTGAGCAGTCCGCGCCGCCGGTGTGTGGCCGCGACGCTCACCATCGTGATGCCCGCGGCCGGTACGGAGGCGCCGCCGGGGACGGTGACCCGGAAGGAGAACGCCCCCGCGGTGCCCACGCACCGGTCGCCGTCCCAGATCCCCAGGAAACGGTCGTACTCTGTCAGCGCGTTCATCATTTCGCGCTCCTCGGACGACTCCGGTACGCCCCCGAACGCGCGGAGCAGGTTGTCGTACCACGTGTCCCACTCGGGCTGCCGCAGCACCCGCAAGTCAGTCGTCATACCCCATGCCTACCAGGGCAATGCGGTACGAGCGAGGGAATTTCGCCCGCCCCTGGAGGCGCCGTGCACTGTGATGTTGAGCGCTCGGACGGGGGACAAGTGGGACCTCCCGTGCCAAGCACCTGGTCCGATGGATAGGGTCCCGAACTAATGGCAGCAGGACGAGAGCGGCGCGCCGAAGCCGAGACGTTCACGGCCCGGTTGAAGAAGCAGTGGCACCGGGCTCGCATCGGCGTGCGCAGATCCGCCGTGGACTACTTCCGCGGGGACGGCTCCGACTGGATCGCGCTGGCCGGTCTGCTGCTGACGATTCCCCTGATCGCGGCCACGACGCTGATGAACTCGGTCTGGTGCTCCCCGGCCGCGCTGGTCCTCCCGATCGTCGCGGGTGGCCTTCTCCTGCGCCCCGCCAGCCTGCTCGGCCTGTACGCGGCCGCCGCCACCGCGCTGATAGTGGAGTCCGTGAAGCTGGGCCCGTACACGGAGGGCCCGTCCCGGGTCACCCCGGGCGTGGTGCTGGTGGTCGCGGCCTGCGGCTTCTTCGGCCTGCTGATCGCACAGTTCCGCAGCCGGGTCGGCGTGCCCTGGCGACGCGGCGGCACCATGCTCTTCGACCTGCGCGAACGCATCCGGGTACAGAGCAAACTGCCGAGCCTGCCACTGGGCTGGCACCGGGAGATGGCGCTGCGCCCGGCGGGCGGTCAGTCGTTCTCGGGGGACTTCGTCGTGGCCGCACGTACGAACGGCGGCCGAACCCTCGAAGTCGTCCTGACCGACGTCTCCGGCAAGGGCATGGACGCGGGTTCGCGCGCCCTGCTCCTCTCCGGGGCCTTCGGCGGCTTGTTGGGATCGCTCCCACCGCACGCCTTCCTCCCCGCCGCGAACGGTTATCTTCTCCGCCAGGACTGGGACGAGGGCTTCGCCACCTCGATCCACCTGGTCCTGGACCTGGACTCCGGTGACTACGAACTCTTCTCCGCCGGGCACCCGCCGGGACTGCAGCTCAGTGCGGGCAGCGGGCGCTGGGAGGAGAAGGCCGCCGAAGGTCCGCTCCTCGGGGTGTACGACGGTGCCCAGTTCGACCCCGTCAAGGGTTCCCTGCGCCCCGGTGACGTCCTGATGCTCTTCACGGACGGTCTGGTGGAAACCTCCGACCGCGACATCGTCGAAGGCATCGACCGCCTCACCGGCGAGGCCGACCGTTATGTCGCCGGCGGTTTCCACGGTGCCGCGTGGCATCTCATCGAAGCGGTGGCCAAGGACGTGAACGACGACCGGGCCCTCCTGCTGATCTGCCGACAGGGCGCGACGGCAATCCGCTGACCCCGCCGGCCCCGCTGCCCCCACTGGCGGTGGCGACGGCTTCGCCGCTTTTGTGCGGGTCCTTCGCCGGGGCGGTCGTCGTCCTCGGCCTGACGGCGGCCGGAGTCCCGGCCCGCGCGGCCCTGCGGCGGGAGACACTGGAGGAGTGACGCAAACTCTCCTGACCCTGGCCGAAATAGAGGCCCTCGCCCGCGCGGCGCACGCCGCCCAGACCGACAAGGCGGGGCGGCCCTACGCCGAGCACCTGCAGGCCGTCGCGGACGGGGTCCGTGAGCGCGGGGGCGATGACGAACAGATGGCGGCGGCCTGGCTGCACGACGCCGTCGAGGACGACGTGCTCTCCGAGGACTGGCTGCGCGAGGCCGCCCTGACCCCGCGTACGAAGGACATCGTGCTGGCGCTCACCAAACGCGAGGGAGAGCCCCCGGAGTCGTACGCGAAACGCATTCGTACGACTCCGGGGGCTCTCGTGGTCAAGGCGTCGGACCTGGCGCACAACGCCGATCCGGCCCGGCTCGCGGCCCTGGACGAGCACACCCGCGCACGGCTGGCGAAGAAGTACGCCACCATGCGGGCGCTGCTCGGACTGCCGCCGGACTGAGGGTGGCTACGCCGCGGCCTTGGCCCGTTCGCGGGCCAGCTCCGTGGCGTCCCGCTTGAACGCCCACTCCATGCCGGGCTCCATCGCGAAGCGGAACACCCGCCGCACCGGCACCGTGCACAGCAGGGTGACGGCCACGCCCGCGACGAGGGTCACGAAGATCTCGCCGAGCGGCCGGTGCAGCCACTTGTGGTCGAACCAGCCCCAGTAGTCGCCGCCCTTGACCAGGAAACCGTGCAGCAGATAGCCGTACAGGGTGCCCGCGCCGAGCGCCGTGAACCACATCCTGCGGCGCGGCACCCAAGCGAAGAAGCACGCGGTGAGCAGCAGCGAGCAGCCGAAGAGGGCGAGCACCATCACGGGGCCGACCCACCACGGCACCCCCAGTTCCCGCGCGCTGTCGCGGTGGTAGAACCAGGCGGGGTTCATCCGCGGCACCGCCCACCAGCTCACGACCAGCGCGGCGGCGAAGACCGGCACCGACAGGATGCGCACCTCGCGACGGCGCACCAGCTGGAAGTGTTCGGGCTTCATGCACAGGCCCAGCACGAAGAACGGCAGGAACTGGAGCACGCGCTGCAGATCCAGGTCGTCACCGATGTCCGGCGAGGTCGTCGCGAGCATGGCGACGGCGAGTGCGACCAGAAGCGGCCAACGCACCAGTTTCCACAGGGGCGTCGTCAGCCGCCAGACGAACAGCGCGCACAGGAACCAGGTGAGGAACCACGGGTCGAGCAGGCTGATCGGCAGCGACGGATCGTCGTCGGCCCAGCGCTTGAAGAGGACGTACGCCACTTCGAAGACGACGTACGGCACGGCGACACCGGTCACCAGCCGCTTCAGCCGGTCGGCACGGAAGTCGAAACTGCGCGAGAAATAGCCGGAGATGATGATGAAGGCCGGCATGTGGAAGGCGTAGACGACCATGTACGCCGCTTCGAGGACACGACTCCGGCCCTTCAGGGGCTCCCAGGCATGCCCCACGGCCACGAGCACGATCGCCAGGTACTTGGCGTTGTCGAAGAAGGCGTCGCGCGGTTTGTCGGGTCGGGTACCCGGGGCGGTGGACGTCTGACTCCGGGCCGGGCGCGGAGCCGGCACTCCCGCCACCGACTGCTCTGCCGGGGGGAGCGGCGCTCGCTGCGGGCCGTTCGGTCGCGTGGAACTGGGGGAACTGGGGGAGTCGATCCGGGACCTTGCTGCACTTGCGGGGGACGAGGCGGCGTGGAACATCTGAGGCACCCTAGCGTTGTCTGCGCGTCTTCGTGAAACTCCCCATGTCATTCCTGCTTATCGCCTGCGAGTACCCGCTGGGTATACCCCGGATTTAGGGATTTTCCCTTACCACGTAAGGTCGTTGTGGGGCTGTTCTGTCCACATTCGTCACGACCAAATGGTGCGTAACACTCGTGGGCGACTCTGGTGAAATATCCAGCCTTCGGCGCCTTCGATGCGCCTGTGGCAACAATTCGAATTACTTGCGAACGGGATGTGTGGATGCTGAAACGATGTCTCTGAATATCCCGTGCGGGTACACTCTCGAATTGCGGTGCGGGACCGCGGAGTTGGCCCGCCCCGAAGGGGGAGGGAGTGCCGGTCCCGGGCGTCCGTGGCCGACGTTGCGTCACCTTCGGCATACCGAAGCCGGGTTGGTGGCACGATGGTTGTGGCGGGGGTGTGCGGGGCTGCACCCCCGGGCCGGGAGCGGACCGACCGTAGGGTGTGATCAGTTGTGGCCATCTCGCTGTCAGTGGTACTGCTGTTGGCGATCGTCCTCGTGGTGCTGATCCGAGGGGGATCGATCAAGGCGGGGCCCGCGATCGTCGCGGTGCTCTTCGGCTTCTTCCTCGCGTCGACCGGAATGGCTCCGTCCATCCAACGGTTCCTCGACTCGATAGCGCAGACCATCAACTCGATCAGCTTCTGATCCCGCCCTGATCTCGCCCGGACGCGGACACCGACGGCCGCGCCCTCGGCCGACCACGTTCTCCGTGCCGGGTTCTCCGTGCCGAGCTTTCCGTGCCGGGTTCTCCCTGCGGGGCTCGCCACGCCGGACGGGCATCCCGGAAAACGATCAGGGCCGGGCCGGAGGAATGATCCTCCGGCCCGGCCCTGAGCCGTATGGAGCGGGCGACGGGAATCGAACCCGCGTAGCTAGTTTGGAAGACTAGGGCTCTACCATTGAGCTACGCCCGCAACAGAACGCGCCGCAGGTCGGTGACCCCGGCACAGAAGGCATCGTAGCGGGTCGTACCCCCTCGCCGCACACCCGTTCCGCCACCCCGTGGACGCGCGTGAAATGCGGCAGCCGCACTGCCTGCGGGCATGTACCCTACGTCTCGCACCGACGGGGTGTGGCGCAGCTTGGTAGCGCGTCCGCTTTGGGAGCGGAAGGCCGTGGGTTCAAATCCCGCCACCCCGACCACCAGCGATTTCCGGCGACGGACGAGGCGACCCCATGGTCACCGACGGTCGATGGCCGGGATCGCAAGATCGCCTTTTGGGCCGTGTACCGCCTGCGGTTACTATGCAGGTTGCGCGCCCGTGTGTCTGCACTGTTACGTCTCTCAAGGGCCGCGAATCCGCTGAGGCTCTGCCTGATCTCGGCAGAAGCAGACAGCAGAACCCCGCAGCAGTACCCCCAAGAAGTCAGCCACAAGGAGACCGAACCGTGAAGAGCGCCGTGGAGAACCTGAACCCGACTCGGGTTCGGCTCACTGTCGAGGTGCCCTTCGAGGAGCTCAAGGACAGCCTCGACGCGGCGTACAAGAAGATCAACCAGCAGGTCACGGTGAAGGGCTTCCGGAAGGGCAAGATCCCGGCGCGCGTCATCGACCAGCGGTTCGGTCGCGGTGCCGTGCTCGAAGAGGCCGTCAATGACGCGCTCCCGAAGTTCTACACCGAAGCGGTCAACGAGGCTGAGCTGAACGTCCTCGGCCAGCCCGAGGTCGACATCACCGAGCTGAAGGACGGCGAGACGCTGAACTTCACCGCCGAGGTCGACATCCGCCCGACCATCGAGATCCCGGACTACTCCGGCATCGAGGTCGAGGTCGACGCCGTCGAGGTCAGCGACGAGGACGTCGAGAAGGCCGTCGAGGAGCTCCGTGAGCGCTTCGCGTCCACCTCGCCGGTCGAGCGCGCCGCCCAGGACGGCGACGTCGTCACGATCGACCTGGAGGCCAAGGTCGACGGAGAGGTGCTGGAGGACGGCATCGCCTCCGACGTCTCGTACACCATCGGCTCCGGTGAGCTGCTGGACGGCATCGACGAGGCCGTGAAGGGCCTGGAGGCCGGTGGCGAGGCCACCTTCGCCTCCGAGCTCAAGGGCGGCTCCGCGGCCGGCAAGGAGGCCGAGGTCGCCGTCAAGGTCACCCAGGTCGCCGCCCGCGAACTGCCCGAGCTGGACGACGACTTCGCTCAGCTCGCCTCCGAGTTCGACACCCTCGACGAGCTCAAGGCGGACAGCCGCAAGCGCCTCGAGAACATGAAGCAGTACGACCAGGCCACGCAGGCCCAGGAGCGTGTCCTGGAGAAGCTGCTCGAGCTGGTCGAGGTGCCCGTCCCCGAGAAGCTGCTCGAGGACGAGATCAACACCCGTAAGCACAACCTCGAGCACCACCAGCTCGGCCAGATGGGCCTCGACCTCGCGAAGTACCTGGAGATCCAGGGCAAGACCGAGGAAGAGTTCGACGCCGAGACCAAGGAAGCGGCGATCAAGGGCATCAAGACCCAGTTCGTCCTGGACGAGCTCGTCAACAAGGAGAAGCTGAACGTCAACCAGGAGGAGCTCACCGAGCACCTTATGCGGCGCGCGGCCTCTTCCGGCATGTCCCCCGACCAGTTCGCCCAGGCGGTCGTCGAGGGCGGCCAGGTCCCGATGCTGGTCGGCGAGGTCGCCCGCGGCAAGGCCCTCGCGGTCGTCGTCGAGGCCGCCACGGTCAAGGACACCAACGGTGAGGTCGTCGACCTCGACGACGAGGAGGACGAGACGGAGTCGGCCACCGAGGTCGTCGCCGAGGTCACCGACGGTGACGAGGGCTCCGCCGAGGAGAAGACCGAGGCGTAAGCCTGCGGCGCTTCAGCAGCTGTGTGACGGGCCCCCGGGGACTTCTTGTCCCCGGGGGCCCGTCGGCCTTCGGGGGCGCGGGGAACTGCGCACTCAGCCCACGACAGGCCGCACCCGCCGCGACACGGTCCGCGGCAGACGGGACCGCGGCATTTTGTGCGGGGAGAGGGGGCGGATCGCGCCGTTCCCCGCGCCCCCGACGGGGCGGAGCCCCGCCGAACCCCCTGCCCGACCCGGCGGAGCGCATGCGCTCACAGCGAACAGTTCCTTCTGCGGGATTCCCCGGAGGGACCCGCGCGTTAGGGTCCATGAATACGAGGGCAGGGGAGTCCCCGAAGCCGCCCAGGGCGGTGTTGAACCGGGGTCCCACGCCCCCAGCAGAAGACGTGAGACGGCCCGGCGCCGTCGTAAGACGAGCAGGTGGATACGTGACGAATCTGATGCCCACAGCTGCCGGCGACCCCATCGGTGGTGGCCTCGGAGACCAGGTCTACAACCGGCTGCTCGGCGAGCGGATCATCTTCCTCGGCCAGGCGGTCGACGATGACATCGCCAACAAGATCACGGCGCAGCTGCTGCTCCTTGCCTCCGACCCGGACAAGGACATCTACCTCTACATCAACAGCCCCGGCGGATCGATCACGGCCGGTATGGCGATCTACGACACCATGCAGTACATCAAGAACGATGTGGTGACGATCGCGATGGGCATGGCGGCCTCCATGGGCCAGTTCCTGCTCAGCGCCGGCACCCCCGGCAAGCGCTTCGCCCTGCCGAACGCCGAGATCCTGATCCACCAGCCCTCGGCCGGCCTCGCCGGTTCCGCGTCGGACATCAAGATCCACGCCGAGCGGCTGCTGCACACCAAGAAGCGGATGGCGGAGCTGACCGCCTTCCACACCGGTCAGACGGTCGAGCAGGTCACTCGTGACTCGGACCGCGACCGCTGGTTCGATCCGATCGAGGCCAAGGAGTACGGCCTCATCGACGACATCATGCCCACCGCTGCCGGTATGCCGGGCGGTGGCGGCACCGGGGCGGCGTAAGCCCCTCAGCGCCCCCAGGGCGGCGCGGGGCCTCTCCACCGCTCCCGGGGCGCACCCAGCGCCCCGGAGCGGCTCAGACGGCCGCCGGCGCCCCCAGCCGACCGCCTCAGGCTCTTACAGGCTCTTCAGGAGACACAGTGAACGACTTCCCCGGCAGCGGCCTCTACGCCCGCACGCAGGCCGAGTACACCGGTCCTCGTGCGGAGTCCCGCTACGTCATCCCGCGCTTCGTCGAGCGCACCTCGCAGGGCGTGCGTGAGTACGACCCGTACGCGAAGCTGTTCGAGGAGCGCGTGATCTTCCTCGGCGTGCAGATCGACGACGCCTCCGCCAACGACGTCATGGCGCAGCTGCTGTGCCTGGAGTCGATGGACCCCGACCGTGACATCTCGGTCTACATCAACAGCCCCGGTGGCTCGTTCACGGCCCTCACGGCCATCTACGACACGATGCAGTTCGTGAAGCCGGACATCCAGACGGTCTGCATGGGCCAGGCCGCCTCGGCCGCCGCGATCCTGCTGGCCGCCGGTACGCCGGGCAAGCGCATGGCGCTCCCGAACGCCCGCGTGCTGATCCACCAGCCCTACAGCGAGACCGGCCGCGGCCAGGTCTCGGACCTCGAAATCGCGGCGAACGAGATCCTCCGGATGCGTGCGCAGCTGGAAGAGATGCTGGCCAAGCACTCGACCACGCCGATCGAGAAGATCCGCGAGGACATCGAGCGCGACAAGATCCTCACCGCTGAGGACGCGCTGGCGTACGGCCTGATCGACCAGATCATCTCCACCCGGAAGATGAACAATTCCGCGGTCGTCTGACGTATCGCTGTATCGTCTGCCGCTCGTCTGTCGCCCGTTGGCGTGGTTCACGACAAAGTGAACCGCGCCAAGGGGGGCCCGAACGGGGGGCTCGGCAAGGTACCGTCGGACATAAGGCAGCACCAGGAGCCGCTGGATTCAGGCGTCTCCCAGGCGAAGGGGAAGCACACCGTGGCACGCATCGGTGACGGCGGCGATCTGCTCAAGTGCTCGTTCTGTGGCAAGAGCCAGAAGCAGGTCAAGAAGCTCATCGCAGGCCCCGGTGTGTACATCTGCGACGAGTGCATCGATCTCTGCAACGAGATCATCGAAGAAGAACTCGCGGAAACGAGCGAGGTCCGCTGGGAGGAGCTCCCGAAGCCCCGCGAGATCTACGAGTTCCTCGAGGGGTACGTGGTCGGCCAGGAGTCGGCCAAGAAGGCCCTCTCGGTCGCGGTGTACAACCACTACAAGCGGGTCCAGGCCGGTGAGAACGGCGGCGGGCAGAACCGGGACGACGCCATCGAGTTGGCGAAGTCCAACATCCTCCTGCTGGGCCCCACGGGCTCCGGCAAGACACTGCTCGCCCAGACCCTCGCGCGCATGCTCAACGTTCCGTTCGCCATCGCCGACGCGACGGCGCTGACGGAGGCGGGGTACGTCGGCGAGGACGTCGAGAACATCCTGCTCAAGCTCATCCAGGCCGCCGACTACGACGTCAAGAAGGCCGAGACGGGCATCATCTACATCGACGAGATCGACAAGGTGGCCCGTAAGAGCGAAAACCCGTCGATCACGCGAGACGTGTCCGGCGAGGGCGTTCAGCAGGCGCTGCTCAAGATCCTGGAGGGCACGACGGCCTCGGTCCCGCCCCAGGGCGGACGCAAGCACCCCCACCAGGAGTTCATCCAGATCGACACGACGAACGTCCTGTTCATCGTGGGCGGCGCCTTCTCGGGCCTGGAGAAGCTCATCGAGTCGAGGGCGGGTGCCAAGGGCATCGGCTTCGGCGCGACGATCCGCTCCAAGCGCGAGCTCGAGTCCAAGGACCAGTTCGAGGCCGTCATGCCCGAGGACCTCGTGAAGTTCGGCATGATCCCCGAGTTCATCGGCCGACTGCCCGTCATCACCTCGGTCCACAACCTCGACCGCCCTGCGCTCCTGCAGATCCTCGTGGAGCCGCGCAACGCGCTCGTGAAGCAGTACCAGCGCCTCTTCGAACTCGACGGCGTGGAGCTGGACTTCGAGCGCGAGGCCCTGGAAGCCATCGCCGACCAGGCGATCCTCCGCCAGACCGGCGCGCGCGGCCTGCGCGCCATCATGGAGGAGGTCCTCCAGGCGGTGATGTACGAGGTCCCGTCCCGCAAGGACGTGGCCCGCGTGGTCATCACCGCCGACGTGGTCCTGTCGAACGTCAACCCGACGCTGATCCCGCGCGACGCGCGCGGACGCGGCCCGGGCGAGCAGAAGACGGCGTAACCGCCACCGGACAGACGTACGGCGAAGGGGCCCCGGTCAACCGACCGGGGCCCCTTCGCCGTTGCTGCGCTCGCGGTTGACTCGTGCGGTCAGATCTTGACGCGGACGTCGTTGCGGAGCTTGGCGGTGAGAGCGGCCGTGTCGTCCATGGAAGCGCTCTTGCCCGTGAGGAAGGCGGCGAAATCGAGCGACGTGACAGAGGCGACCGTGCTGTGGTCACCCCAGACGCACAGGGGCACCTTCACGGTCTTGGGGGTGCCGGCCGTCGAGGTCGACGAGTCGGTGTTCGTGATCTCGGCCTCCTGGCACTTCATGATGCCGTTGCTGAAGCCGGAGGGCTTGAACTCCTGCGGGCTGCCGAGCAGCTTGCCCTTGGTGCTGTCCTTGTTCTGGTTCTTCTGGGACTCCGTCTTCACCTCGGCGAACATGGCGTCGACGACAGCCTCCGGGTCGTCGATGGTGCCGTACACGCCGCTGTAGGAGAGGTTCTTCGCGGTCGCACCCGTGCCGTTCACGTAGCCCGCACCGACACCCTTGGCGTTCTTCACGCCCCACTTCTCGAAGTCCTTGATGTCGCTGGCGGACACCGTGGGGCTGTCGCCGGAGCTGTCGGACTTCTTGTAGGTGGCGTCGATGACCGTCGCGGGCGTCGTCAGCTTGTGCGGGCCGTCGTCCGCGACCGAACCGCTGCCGCTGCCGCCGAGGACGAGGGACGCCCCCACCGCGATCGCGGCGACGACAGCGACCGCGCCGATGATGAGCACCGTCTTCTTCTTGCCGCCGCCGGGCGCGGGCGGCTGCGGGACCCCGTAGGGCTGCTGACCGTACGGAGGCTGCTGGCCGTAAGGGGGCTGCTGGCCGTAGCCGGGCTGCCCGTAGGGGGACTGCTGGGGCGGGGCACCCTGGGGAGTCTGCTGGGGGTAGCCGTAACCGGGCTGCGGAGGAGACTGCGGAGCCTGCTGCGGGTAGCCGTAACCGGGCTGCGGGGCTTGCGGCGGCTGGCCGTACGGTCCGGGCTGCCCCGGCGGCCCGTACGGTCCGGGCTGCTGAGGCTGCCCACCGTACGGGCCCGGCTGGTTGTAGCTCATCTCTGGGTTCCCCTCCAGATGTTTATGTGTTCCTGACATCCTGGCGTAACCCCTGAGGCGCCAGGGCAGTGGTGGGCGGACCGTTACGAAGAATCGGGTTTCGGGACAGGGTGGTGACGCCCCTAAACTGACCCCGTGACCGAGAACTCTCAGCAGCCGCAATCAGAGCCCAATCCCGAACTGCCGACCCAGTACGCGCCGGCCGAGGTCGAGGGGACGCTGTACGAGCGCTGGGTAGAACGCGGTTACTTCGAGGCGAACGCGAAGAGCGACAAGCCGCCGTACACCGTCGTCATCCCGCCGCCGAACGTCACGGGCAGCCTGCACCTCGGGCACGCCTTCGAGCACACCCTCATCGACGCCCTCACCCGCCGCAAGCGCATGCAGGGGTACGAGACGCTGTGGCAGCCCGGCATGGACCACGCCGGCATCGCCACGCAGAACGTCGTCGAGCGGGAGCTGGGCAAGGAGGGTAAGTCCCGGCACGACCTGGGCCGGGAGGCCTTCGTCGAGCGCGTCTGGCAGTGGAAGGCCGAGTCCGGCGGACAGATCTCCGGCCAGATGCGCCGCCTCGGTGACGGCGTCGCGTGGTCGCGTGAGCGCTTCACCATGGACGAAGGGCTGTCCCAGGCCGTCCAGACCATCTTCAAGAAGCTCTACGACGACGAGCTGATCTACCGCGCCGAGCGCATCATCAACTGGTGCCCGCGCTGCCTCACGGCCATCTCGGACATCGAGGTCGAGTACCAGGACGACGACGGCGAGCTGGTCTCCATGAAGTACGGGGAGGGCGACGACACGATCGTCGTCGCCACCACCCGCGCCGAGACCATGCTCGGTGACACCGCCGTCGCCGTACACCCCGACGACGAGCGCTACCGGCACCTCGTCGGCAAGAACATCCGCCTCCCGCTCACCGACCGCTTCATTCCGGTCGTCGCGGACACCCACGTCGACCCCGAGTTCGGCACGGGCGCGGTCAAGGTCACCCCGGCCCACGACCCGAACGACTTCGAGATCGGCCAGCGCCACAACCTGCCGTCCCTCACCGTCATGGACGAGCACGCCGTCATCACCGCCCACGGCCCCTTCCAGGGTCTGGACCGTCTGGAGGCACGCTCCGCCATCGTCGCCGCGCTGCGCGCCGAGGGCCGGATCGTCGCCGAGAAGCGGCCGTACGTCCACTCCGTGGGCCACTGCTCGCGCTGCAAGACCACCATCGAGCCGCGGCTGTCCATGCAGTGGTGGGTCAAGGTCGGCCCGCTCGCCAAGGCCGCCGGTGACGCGGTCCGCGACGGCCGGGTCAAGATCCACCCGCAGGAGATGGAGAAGCGGTACTTCGACTGGGTCGACAACCTCCACGACTGGTGCATCTCACGGCAGTTGTGGTGGGGCCATCGGATTCCCGTCTGGTACGGGCCGAACGGCGAAGTCGTGTGCGTCGGCCCGGACGACGAGGCTCCGAGCGGTGAGGGCTGGCGGCAGGACACCGACGTCCTCGACACCTGGTTCTCCTCCGGCCTGTGGCCGTTCTCGACCCTTGGCTGGCCCGAGCAGACCGAGAGTCTCGCGAAGTTCTACCCGAACTCGGTCCTGGTCACCGGTTACGACATCCTCTTCTTCTGGGTCGCCCGGATGATGATGTTCGGCCTGTACGCGATGGACGGCACCCCGCCGTTCCACACCATCGCCCTGCACGGCATGGTCCGCGACCAGTTCGGCAAGAAGATGTCGAAGTCCTTCGGCAACGCGGTCAACCCGCTGGACTGGATGGACAAGTACGGCTCGGACGCACTCCGGTTCACGCTCGCGCGCGGTGCCAACCCCGGCGTCGACGTCCCGATCGGCGAGGACTGGGTCCAGGGCTCGCGCAATTTCGCCAACAAGATCTGGAACGCCACGCGCTTCGCCCTGATGAACGGTGCGACGGTCGAGGGTGAACTCCCGCCCGCCGAGGAGCTGTCGGCCACCGACCGCTGGATCCTGTCCCGGCTGAACGCCACGGTCGCCGAGGTCGACGCCCTCTACGACGACTACCAGTTCGCCAAACTGTCGGACGCCCTGTTCCACTTCGCGTGGGACGAGGTCTTCGACTGGTACGTCGAGTTGTCCAAGACGACGTTCATGGCGGGCGGCGAGCCGGCGAAGGTGTCGGGTCGTGTCCTGGGCGAGGTCCTGGACGTGACGCTCCGTCTCCTCCACCCGATCGTCCCCTTCGTCACGGAGACGCTGTGGACGACGCTGACCGGCGGCGAGTCGGTCGTCATCGCCGAGTGGCCGACCGACTCCGGCTTCCGCGACGCCGCCGCCGAGCGTGAGATCGAGACGCTCCAGCAGGTCATCACGGAGGTCCGCCGCTTCCGTGCCGACCAGGGGCTGCAGCCCGGCCAGCGCGTGCCGGCCCGGCTCACGCTGAACGGCACCGCCCTCGCCCCGCACGAGGCGGCCATCCGCCAGCTGCTGCGGCTGCAGCCGGAGGGCGAGGCCTTCGCGGCCACGGCGACGCTTCCCGTCGCCGGGGCCACGGTGGCGCTCGACCTCTCCGGCACGATCGATGTCGCGGCCGAGCGCAAGCGGCTCGCCAAGGACCTCGCCGCCGCCGAGAAGGAGAAGGCCCAGGCGGGCGCCAAGCTCGGCAACGAGGCGTTCCTCGCCAAGGCGCCGGACAACGTGGTGGAGAAGATCCGCACGCGGCTCGCCAAGGCCGACGAGGACATCGCCCGCATCCTGGCCCAGCTGGAACGCCTGCCGGAGGCGTAACCGCCGGTTCGTACGTGACCGAAGGCCCCCGGGACCCTTGAGGTTCCGGGGGCCTTCGGGGTTCTTCGGCCGCGGGTGGGTGGATCTGGTCACGCCTACGCGGCGGAGCCGCACAAACGAGGCCGTTCAGGCCGATGGGGGTCCAGGCCGATGGGGGTCCAGGCCGATGGGGGTCCAGGGGGGCGTAGCGCCCCTGGCGGGGTCTGGGGCGGAGCCCCGGAAGGATGGGACGGGCCGGGGCGGAGGGGGGCGAAAACCCCACCATCCCCCGGCTCCGTAGACTGGAACCGTGAGTGACCTTCCCCCGCACGACAGCAGCGAGTCAGACGAGTCGGAACCCCGCGACGCGCTCGGCCTCTTCGACGAGATCGTCGAGGCCGCGCAGACATCAGCCGCTTCCGCGGCGGGCGACCGCGACCCCGACCTCGTGGTGATCGAGGCCGGCAGCCGTACCCTGCGCACCCAGGGCAGCGACGCAGGCCGGCAGGCCGACGTGCCCGCGCGCCCGGCCGACCCCGAGGTCGACAAGGCGCTGCGCGAGGTGGAGTCCGAGCTCGCCACCCGCTGGGGCGAGACCAAGCTGGAGCCGTCCGTCAGCCGGATCGCCGCGCTGGTGGACGTCCTGGGGGAGCCGCAGCGCGCGTACCCGTCGATCCACATCACGGGCACGAACGGCAAGACCTCCACCGCCCGCATGATCGAGGCCCTGCTCGGCGCCTTCGACCTGCGTACCGGGCGCTACACCAGCCCCCATGTGCAGTCGGTCACCGAGCGGATCAGCCTCGACGGCGCCCCGATCTCCGCCGAGCGGTTCATCGAGACGTACAACGACATCAAGCCGTACGTCGAGATGGTCGACGGCCGGCAGGAGTACCGGCTGTCGTTCTTCGAGGTGCTGACGGGTATGGCGTACGCGGCCTTCGCGGACGCCCCCGTCGATGTGGCCGTCGTCGAGGTCGGCATGGGCGGCAGCTGGGACGCCACCAACGTGATCGACGGGGACGTCGCCGTCGTCACGCCCATCGACCTCGACCACACGGACCGGCTCGGCGAGACGCCCGGCGAGATCGCCGCCGAGAAGGCCGGCATCGTCAAGCAGGGCGCGACCGTGATCCTGGCGCAGCAGCCGGTGGACGCGGCCCAGGTGCTGTTGAAGAAGGCCGTGGAAGTCGACGCGACCGTGGCCCGGGAGGGCCTGGAGTTCGGGGTCGTCGCACGACAGGTCGCGGTCGGCGGGCAGCTCATCACCCTGCGCGGGCTCGGCGGGGAGTACGAGGAGATCTTCCTGCCGCTGCACGGCCCCTACCAGGCGCACAACGCCGCCGTGGCGCTCGCCGCGGTCGAGGCGTTCTTCGGCGTCGGCGCGGCGCACGCCCAGCGGCTCGACATCGACACCGTGCGGAAGGCGTTCGCCTCCGTCACCTCGCCGGGCCGCCTCGAGGTCGTACGGCGCTCGCCGACCGTCGTGCTGGACGCCGCGCACAACCCGGCGGGCGCCCGTGCCACCGCCGAGGCCGTGGGCGAGGCCTTCGACTTCAGCCGGCTGATCGGGGTCGTCGGCGCGAGCGGCGACAAGAACGTACGGGGGCTGCTCGAAGCCTTCGAGCCGATCTTCGCCGAGGTCGTCATCACCCAGAACTCCAGCCATCGCGCGATGGACGCGGACGAACTGGCCGGGATCGCCGTGGAGATCTTCGGCGAGGAGCGGGTCCAGGTCGAACCGCGGCTCGACGACGCGATCGAGTCCGCGATCACGCTGGCCGAGGAGGAGGGCGAGTTCGCGGGCGGCGGCGTTCTCGTGACCGGCTCCGTCATCACCGTCGGCGAGGCCCGACTGCTCCTGAGGAGGGGCTGACCGCTGTGCGTACGCTCTGTGCTTCGACTCTGATCGGCGAGTTCTTCGTCATCGGCTTCGCCGGACTCGTCGCGATGAAGGACCCCGATCTGTCCATGGCCACGGTGTGGACGGTCAGCGGGATCTTCATGGCGGTGAGTGTGCTGCTCTGCGGGATGATCACCCGGCCCGGGGGAGTCCAGCTCGGCTGGGCCCTGCAGATCGCGCTGATCGCCAGCGGGTTCTTCGTGGGATCGATGTTCTTCCTGGGGGCGATCTTCGCGGCGCTGTGGTGGGCCTCGGTGCACTACGGGCGGAAGATCGACGAGGCCAAGGCGAGGTTCGCCGCGCAGGCGGAGGCCGGGGGGAAACCGGCGTAAGGGTTCTCGCCCCCGCCGCCCCTGCCCGTCCCATCCTTCTGGGGCTCCGCCGCAGACCCCGCCAGGGGCGCCGCGCCCACCCGCCCCCGCCCACCTGACTCTGCGTAACGACCACCCAGACACGCCCTGTAGCCTCGATCACCCGCACACTTGTGACCCGAAGGAGCCACCACCGTGAGCCAGCGCACCCTCGTCCTCCTCAAGCCCGACGCCGTCCGTCGCGGCCTGACCGGCGAGATCATCAGCCGTATCGAGCGCAAGGCGGGCTGGCAGATCACCGCGCTGGAGCTGCGCACACTGGACCAGGACACGCTGGAGCAGCACTACGGCGAGCACAAGGGCAAGCCGTTCTACGAGCCGCTGGTGGAGTTCATGGCGTCGGGGCCGGTCGTGGCGCTGGTCGTCGAGGGCGAGCGGGTCATCGAGGGCGTGCGCGCGCTCGCCGGTCCCACCGACCCCATCGCCGCCGCCCCCGGCTCCATCCGTGGCGACTACGGCGTGATCGTCCGCGAGAACCTGATCCACGCCTCCGACTCCGAGGAGTCCGCCGAGCGCGAGCTGAAGATCTTCTTCCCCGGCCGCGTCTGAGGCCACTCGAGCCGTGCCCGACAGCCGTGCTCGACGCCTTCCTCGGCCGCTCCGACATCACGATTGCAAGATGTTCTTGTAACGGCTTGTAAAGGGCTTGGAGTGGCTTGTAAGGCACTTGCGCCTCACTTTGATGTCCGACCAGGGACGGCCGTGGAAATTCCGGCCGTCCCGCGGCATATGCGTGCCGATCGGGGGAACGCGTCCCCCTGTTGGCCCGTCTCCAGAAGCGGGGCGGCGCCACGCATGCTGACAATGGCGAAGACCCTCGCGCGGTGTTCGTGCAGGCGCGTCTACGATGGAAGCCTTCACGTCACTGCACCCACCTCGCCGTTCCTAAAAAGCCGTCAAAGCTCCGCTTGGGAAGGCCAGACGAATCCTGATGGGGAACTCAATGTCGTTCATCGGCCGTGACATGGCTGTCGACCTCGGGACCGCCAACACGCTGGTGTACGTCAGGGGTCGCGGGATCGTACTCAACGAACCGTCCGTCGTCGCGATCAACACCAACACCGGTGGCATCCTCGCGGTCGGCTCGGAGGCGAAGAAGATGATCGGGCGGACCCCGGGCAACATCGTTGCCGTGCGTCCGCTGAAGGACGGTGTCATCGCCGACTTCGAGATCACCGAGCGCATGCTCCGCTACTTCATTCTGAAGATCCACAAGCGGCGCTATCTTGCCCGTCCCCGTGTCGTCGTCTGTGTGCCCTCGGGCATCACGGGCGTCGAGCGCCGTGCCGTCATCGAGGCGTCGTCCCAGGCCGGCGCCCGCCAGGTGCACATCATCGAGGAGCCGATGGCCGCGGCCATCGGCTCCGGCCTGCCGGTCCACGAGGCCACGGGCAACATGGTGGTGGACATCGGCGGCGGCACCACGGAGGTCGCGGTCATCTCGCTCGGCGGCATCGTCACGGCCCAGTCCATCCGCGTCGCGGGCGACGAGTTGGACAATGCGATCATCCAGCACATCAAGAAGGAGTACAGCCTCCTCCTCGGTGAGCGGACCGCCGAACAGATCAAGATCACGATCGGTTCGGCGTACGACCTCGACACCGACGAGCACACCGAAATCCGCGGCCGGGATCTCGTCTCCGGGCTACCCAAGACCGTTGTCATCTCCGCGGCCGAAGTCCGCAAGGCGATCGAGGAACCGGTCAACGCGATCGTCGACGCCGTGAAGACGACGCTCGACAAGTGCCCGCCGGAGCTGTCGGGTGACGTGATGGACCGCGGAATCGTTCTGACCGGCGGCGGGGCGCTGTTGCGCGGGCTCGACGAGCGGCTGCGCCGCGAGACCGGCA
The DNA here is from genome assembly GCF_045040035.1 of Streptomyces sp. NBC_01384. Lineage (NCBI taxonomy): Bacteria > Bacillati > Actinomycetota > Actinomycetes > Kitasatosporales > Streptomycetaceae > Streptomyces > Streptomyces sp. NBC_01384. The sequence goes on along the minus strand of NZ_CP109559.1, from coordinate 3,204,522 downwards.
TGCCGATCCACATCGCCGAGGACCCGCTGGACAGCGTGGCGCTCGGCTCCGGCAAGTGCGTCGAGGAATTCGAGGCGCTCCAGCAGGTTTTGGACGCCCAGCCGCGCAGATGAGGTAACTCTTCGATTCCGCCGTACGAGATGAACCCTTCTCGTACGGCGGATCGTTGATATTGAGGCATAAGCTCCCCCATAACACCCTTGGGCGTCATCACTCGCTCGGGGTGCGTTCCTGTTGACCTGTTCGGATTCGATCCGGCCCATCGATCCAACCCATCGATCCGGCCCATCGATCCGACCCATTCCGACGAGGAAGGCACGGCCGCCGCACGTGAGGGACACACGAGAGAGCCGGCTGCTCCTGGTGCTGCTGATCGCCATCGCGTTCGCTTTGATCACGGTGGACATCCGCGGTGGACAGGACTCACCGGTCCAGGGTGCCCGCCAGGCCGCCGCGACGGTCTTCGGCCCGATCGAGAACGGGGTGTCCTCCGCGGTCAACCCCGTCGGCAACGCGATCGCCGCGGTCCGCGACTCCGGCGGCCGGCACGACCGCATCGCCCAACTCGAGCACGACAACTCGGTGCTGAAGGCCAAGCTCGGCAGTGACGACCGCAACCGCAATCGCCTCACCCAGCTCGACAAGATGCTGAAGATGGCCGGAGACGGGCAGTACGGCATCAAGGGCGCCGAGGTCATCGGCATAGGAGCGGCCCAGGGCTTCTCCTGGACCGTGACGATCGACGTCGGCTCGAACGACGGCATCCAGCGCGACATGACCGTCCTGAACGGCGACGGGCTCGTCGGCAGGGTCACCACCGTCGGGCCGAACACCGCCACCGTGCTGCTCGCCAACGACCCCGACTTCACCGTCGGCACGCGGATGGAGACCAGCGACGAGATCGGCTTCGCCTCCGGTCAGGGCGACCGCCCGCTGCGGGTGGAGATGCTCAACGGCAAGGCGAAAGTCAAAAAGGGGGACCGGCTGGTCACCTTCGGCTCGCAGGCCGACAAGCCCTTCGTGCCGGGCGTCCCGGTCGGCGTGGTCTCCCGCGTCGACCCGTCCGGCGGCGACCTGACCCGGACCATCTACGTCACGCCGTACGCCTCGTTCACGAAGCTCGACATCGTCGGCGTCGTCGTCGAGGCACCCCGCAAGGATCCACGCGACACGGTGCTGCCACCCAAGCCCAAACCGACGCCCACGCCGACCGTGACCGTGACGGTCACCCCCTCGGCGTCCGAGCCCGCCACCGGCCAGACGCCGTAGGAGCCGAATCCCATGCGTTTCAACCGGATGCTGCTCTCCACCACCCTGGTGGTGGTCGCCCTGGTGATCCAGGTGAGCGTCCTCGCCCGTCTCCACCTCCCGGGCGCCGTCCCGGATCTGGTCCTGCTCACCGTGCTGGCCCTCGCCATGGTCTACGGCCATGTCGGCGGCGCCCTCATCGGCTTCGGCGCGGGGCTGCTCGCCGACCTCGTCCCGCCCGCCGACCACGCCGCCGGGCGCTACGCCCTCGTGCTGTGCGTCGTCGGCTACCTCGCGGGCCTGGCCAAGCCGGAGAACGGCCAGCTCAAGTCCGCCACCGGCCCGATGGCCGTGGTCGTCACCGCCGCGATCGGCTCCACCCTGCTGTACGCCGGTGTCGGCGCCCTCGTCGGTGACACCGCCGCCCGCCATGTCGGCCTCGGCAGCCTGCTGTTCACGGCCGCCCTGTACGACCTGCTGCTCGCGCCGTTCGTGGTCCCGGGGTTGATGGCCCTGGCCCGGCGCTCCGAGAACAACCCGCTCTCCGAGACCGGATCGTCCGCCAAGGCCGCCGACGTCTCCTCGGGCTGGCTGTCCTCCGGGACCGGCCTGCGCATCGGCAGCCAGCGCGGCCACCGGGTCAAGGCCGCCCGGGCGCGCGTCGCCCGCGCGGGGCGCATCAAGGGGGTCAAGCGCCTGTGAGGGCACAACAGTTGATCGACCCCGGGGTGAGCGCCCTCAGGTTCACCGTGTACTCGTATGACGCGTACGCATGTGGTGACCGGTACGAATGCGGCTCGCGCGCCCATGTCTCGTACACACACTGAGAGGGGGAGGCAGCACCAGTGACCAACATTCCCGAGACCGGCAGGACCCCACGGGTCCAGATCCGACTCGTCGTCATCCAGATCCTCGTCCTCTCCCTCCTCGGCACCCTCGGCGGCCGCCTCTGGTACCTCCAGATCCGCAACGGCCAGGAGTACGCCAAGGAAGCCTCCGGCAACCACGTCCAGCAGGTCGTCCAGCCGGCCGTACGCGGCTCGATCCTGGACGCGCGGGGCGTGCCGATCGCCGACAACGAGACCCGCCTCGTGGTCTCCGCCTCGCGTACCGACCTGCTGAAGATGAAGGACGACGGCAAGGCGGTTCTGACCAAGCTGGCCGGCGTGCTGGGCATGAAGCCCGAGGACGTCATCCAGAAGGTGCGGCTGTGCGACGCGAAGACTCCGCAGCCCTGCTGGAACGGCTCTCCGTACCAGCCCATCCCCATCACCGACGAGGCCACCGCCAAACAGGCCCTGCAGATCCGCGAGCGCTCCGAGGACTTCCCCGGCATCACCGCCGAGCCCGAGGCCGTACGCCGCTACGCCGCCCCCGGCAAGGCCAACACCGCGCAGGTCCTCGGCTACCTCTCGCCCGTCACGGACGCCGAGATCACCCAGGCCAAGGACACCAGCTCGCCCTACCTCCGCTCCGACCAGGTCGGCCGCTCCGGCCTCGAGCGCCAGTACGACAAGGAACTGCGCGGCAAGGCCGGCGTCACCCGCTACGAGGTCGACAACCTCGGCCGGGTCATCGGCAAGGCCAAGAGCGACGCGGCTCAGTCCGGCTCCAACCTCGTCACCAGCATCGACTCCCGCGTCCAGCGGGTCGCCGAGTACGAGCTGGACACGGCGATGAAGGCCGCCCGCCAGCAGCTCGACAAGATCACCGGCGAGAACTACAAGGCGGACTCCGGCGCTGTCGTCGTGATGGAGGCCAAGACCGGCCGGATCGTCGCCATGGCGTCCGCCCCGACGTACGACCCGAACGCCTGGGTCGGCGGCATCTCCGCCAAGGACTACAAGAACCTCACCGGGAAGAACTCCGACTACCCGCTGCTCAACAGGGCCATACAGGGTCAGTCCGCGCCCGGTTCGACCTTCAAGGTGGTCTCCACGGCCGCCGCGGTCCAGGCAGGCTACGACTTCAACGGCAACTACCCGTGCACGAGTTCGTACTCTGTCGGCGGACAGGTCTTCAAGAACTTCGAGGGGGAGAACTTCGGCCCCATCTCGCTCGGCCGCGCCCTTGAGGTCTCCTGCGACACCGTCTTCTACGGCCTTGGCGACAACGAGTGGAAGAAGGACGGCGGCATCAACCCGAAGAAGGGTCAGCCCAAGGACTACTTCTTCAAGACCGCCCACCAGTTCGGCCTCGGCAAGCAGACCGGCATCGACCTGCCGGGCGAGGTCACCGGCCGCGTCCCGGACCGCCAGTGGAAGCTGAACTACTGGAAGGCCAACAAGGACGCCTGGTGCAAGTCCGGCAAGAAGGACGGCAGTTACGTCGAGAAGATCGCGTACGAGAACTGCCTCGAAGGCAACAAGATGCGCGAGGGTGACGAGATCAACTACTCCATCGGTCAGGGCGACACCCTCGTCACCCCGATCCAGGAGGCCATGATCTACGGGGCGATCGCCAACGGCGGCACCATCCACGCGCCGACCATCGGCAAGGCGATCATCAGCGCCGACGGCAAGACCGTCCAGGAGATCAAGCCCAAGGTCAGCGGCAAGCTGCCGATCAGCCAGGCCACGCTCAAGGGCATGGACTCGGCCTTCGAAGGCGTCGTCACCCGCGGTACCGCCGCCTGGAAGTTCGGCGGCTGGCCGCAGGACAAGATCGCGCTGCACGCCAAGACCGGTACCGCCGAGGTCTACGGCAAGCAGACCACCTCGTGGTTCTCCACGTACACCAAGGACTACACGGTCGTCATGACGATCGCCCAGGCCGGTACGGGCTCCGGCGCCTCCGGTGAGGCCGTGCGCAACATCTACAACGCGCTGTACGGCGTCCAGGCCGACGGCTCCATCGACGACAAGAAGGCCCTCCTGCCCACCCCGGAGAAGAGCCTCCCGAAGATCCAGACGGACGGCTCGATCGACACCCCGGAGATCTCCAAGGACCCGGTCAAGGAACTGCAGGCCAGCGAGTCGCCCTCGCCCGGGGCCACCGACCAGCAGCTGCCCGCGGGCACCACGCCGTCCCCGACGGCCAGTAACCGCACTACCCGAAGGCGTACGGACCGTCCGAAGAAGCGGCGGGGGACGAGGATCCTGACATGACCGGAGCGAACAACTTCTCCGTCTCCGGCTACGGCCCCGACCGCGGCGGACTGTCGCGCCTCTTGGCCCGCGACTCACTGGCCCGCCGCCTCGACTGGCCGATACTGCTGTCGGCCATCGCGCTCTCCCTGATCGGCTCGGCCCTCGTCTACTCGGCGACCCGCAACCGCACCGAGATCAACCAGGGTGACCCGTACTACTTCCTCATCCGCCACCTCATGAACACCGGCATCGGCATCGGCCTGATGATCGGCACGGTCTGGCTGGGCCACCGCACCCTGCGCACGGCGGTCCCGATCCTGTACGGCCTCTCGGTCTTCATGATCCTGCTGGTGCTGACCCCGCTGGGCGCGACGATCAACGGCCAGCGCAACTGGCTCGTCGCGGGCGGCCTGTCGCTCCAGCCCGCCGAGTTCACCAAGATCACGATCATCCTGGGCATGGCGATGCTGCTCGCGGCCCGGGTGGACGCGGGGGACAAGCTCTACCCCGACCACCGCACGGTCCTGCAGGCCCTCGGCCTCGCCGCCGTCCCGATGATGGCCATCATGCTGATGCCCGACCTCGGCACGATCATGGTCGCGGTCATCATCGTGCTCGGCGTACTGCTCGCCTCCGGCGCGTCGAACCGCTGGGTGTTCGGCCTGCTCGGTGCCGGTGCGCTGGGCGCGATCGCCATATGGCAGCTCAAGATCCTCGACGAATACCAGATCAACCGCTTCGCGGCCTTCGCCAACCCCAACCTCGACCCGGCCGGCGTCGGCTACAACACCAACCAGGCCCGCATCGCCATCGGCTCCGGCGGCCTCTTCGGCACGGGCCTCGGCCACGGCTCGCAGACCACGGGCCAATTCGTCCCGGAACAGCAGACGGACTTCGTCTTCACGGTCGCGGGCGAGGAACTGGGCTTCGCGGGCGCCGGCCTGATACTGCTCCTCCTGGGCGTGGTCCTCTGGCGAGCCTGCCGCATCGCCCGCGAGACCACCGAGCTCTACGGCACGATCGTCGCCGCCGGCATCATCGCCTGGTTCGCCTTCCAGGCCTTCGAGAACATCGGCATGACGCTGGGCATCATGCCGGTCGCGGGCCTGCCACTGCCTTTCGTCTCCTACGGCGGCTCGTCGATGTTCGCGGTGTGGGTGGCGGTGGGGCTGTTGCAGTCGATCAGGGTGCAGCGGCCCCTGTCGGCGTAGGTCTCCGGCGGTCGGGTGGGAGGGGGCGCGTTCGTGGCGCCCCTGAAAGCCTCACCCCGGCCCGCGTCATTCGGCCCGTCCGGCGTTCGAGGACGCGGCCGTTCAGGGGTGGCGGGGGCCGAAAACGGGCGTTCCCGGGAGTCCCGTAAGGCTCGGGCACTGCCATCCCGGCCCCGCTGCTACTAGATTCAGGTCATGGCGGACACCAAGCGCGAAATCGAGCGGAAGTACGAGGGTCCCCCGGCCGGCGGCGACGCGCCACTCCCGGACCTGACCGGCGTACCCGGAGTCTCGGGCGTCATCGACAAGGGTGTGGCCGAACTCGACGCCACGTACTACGACACGGCCGACCAGCGGCTCGCCACCGCCTCCCTCACCCTCCGCCGTCGCACCGGCGGCGACGACGCGGGCTGGCACCTCAAACTCCCCGTCTCCGAAGGCGTCCGCGACGAGATCCGCGCCCCCCTCTCCGACACCGTCCCCGAAGACCTGACCGCCCTCGTCCGCTCCCGCATCCGCGAGGCCGAGCTCGTCCCCGTCGTACGTCTCCGCTCGGCCCGCGACATCCGCCACCTCGTCGACGCCTCCGGTGACCTGCTGGCCGAGGTCAGCGTCGACCGCGTCCGCGCGGAGCGCCTGAGCGGCGGCGAGGACACGGGCAGGGGCACGGGCACGGGCACCGTCGAGTGGACCGAGATCGAGGTGGAACTCGCCGACGACGGCGACCCGGCCTTCCTCGACAAGGTGGAGAAGAAACTCCGGAAGGCAGGCGTCAACCGGTCGTCCTCGCCGTCCAAGCTGGCGAGGGCACTGGCCGAGACCGCCCCGCGGCGCAAGAAGCGGGGCGAGGCAGGTCCGGAACCCGGGAACGGTACGCAGCCGACCCCGGTCAGCGCGGGCGACCACGTCCTCGCGTACCTCCGCGCCCAGCGTGACGCGATCATCGAACTGGACCCCGCCGTCCGCCGCGACGTGTACGACTCCGTGCACCGTATGCGCGTCGCCACCCGCCGCCTCCGCAGCGCCTTCCGCTCGTACGGCAAGGTCCTCGACCGCACCGTCACCGACCCGATCGGCGACGAGCTGAAGTGGCTGGCCGCAGAGCTGGGCGTCGGCCGCGACCAGGAGGTGCTCACCGAACGCCTGACGACGGCGCTCGACGACCTCCCGCCCACCCTCGTCATGGGCCCCGTCCACACCCGGTTGAGCACCTGGGCGGGGGCCCGCGGCTCCGGCTCCCGGCAACGACTGCTCGCCGTACTGGACGGCCAGCGCTACCTGGACCTGCTGACCGCGCTGGACGCACTGCTGGCCGATCCGCCCCTGCTCAAGGCGGCTTCGAAGGCCCCGGAGAAGGAGATCGCCAAGGCCGTACGAAAGGACTTCACGAAGGTCTCGGACCTGATCGGCCAGGCCCTCGACCTGCCGCCCGGCGTCGACCGCGACCTCGCGATGCACGAGGCCCGCAAGAAGGCCAAGCGCACCCGCTACGCGGCCGAGGCGGCCACCCCCGCACTCGGCGAGCCCGCCGCCGACCTGGTCAAATCGATGAAGTCCCTGCAAACTCTGCTCGGCGACCACCAGGACAGCGTGATGGCCCGCGAGGCCCTGCGGGAACTCGCAGGTCTGGCGTACGCGGCGGGGGAGAGCTCGTTCACGTACGGCGTGCTCCACGGGCGCGAGGAGCAGCGGGCGGCGGCGGCCGAGGCGGCGCTTCCGGGGGAGTGGGAGTCGATCGCGGGCCAGGGCGGGGTCTGATCACGGGCACGAGCGCGGGCCCGGACGGACGCTCGGCGTACGAGGGCCGGTCCCGGCCGCGTTAGGCTGGATGGTCACTCCTGTCTGTACCTCCCAGCTCACGAAGGTTCGCGAGATGCCTGCCGAATCCGCTGTATCGGTGTTTCCACAGCTCGAAGCTCTGCTCCCGCATGTGCAGAAGCCGATCCAGTACGTCGGCGGAGAGCTCAACTCCACGGTCAAGCCCTGGGACGCCTGTGACGTCCGCTGGGCGCTGATGTACCCGGACGCGTACGAGGTCGGGCTGCCCAACCAGGGCGTCATGATCCTCTACGAGGTACTGAACGAGCGCGAGGGCGTCCTCGCCGAGCGCACGTACAGCGTCTGGCCGGACCTGGAGGAGCTGATGCGCGAGCACCGGGTCCCCCAGTTCACGGTGGACAGCCACCGCCCGGTGAAGGCCTTCGACGTGTTCGGCCTGTCCTTCTCCACGGAGCTGGGCTACACGAACATGCTGACGGCCCTGGACCTGGCCGGGATTCCCCTGGAGGCCAAGGACCGTACGCTCGACGACCCGATCGTGCTGGCCGGCGGCCACGCGGCGTTCAACCCGGAGCCGATCGCCGACTTCATCGACGCGGCGATCATCGGCGACGGCGAGCAGGCCGTGCTCGACATGACGGAGATCATCCGCGCCTGGAAGGCGGAGGGCCGCCCCGGAGGCCGCGAGGAGGTTCTCTTCCGCCTCGCGAAGACGGGCAACGTCTACATCCCCGCCTTCTACGACGTCGAGTACCTCCCCGACGGCCGTATCGCCCGTGTGGTCCCGAACAGGTCGGGCGTGCCGTGGCGGGTGTCCAAGCACACGGTCATGGACCTCGACGAGTGGCCGTACCCGAAGCAGCCCCTCGTCCCGCTCGCGGAGACGGTCCACGAGCGCATGTCGGTGGAGATCTTCCGCGGCTGTACGCGCGGCTGCCGCTTCTGCCAGGCGGGCATGATCACCCGCCCGGTGCGCGAGCGCTCCATCACGGGCATCGGCGAGATGGTCGAGAAGGGCCTGAAGGCGACGGGCTTCGAGGAGGTGGGCCTGCTCTCCCTGTCCTCCGCGGACCACTCGGAGATCGGCGACATCGCCAAGGGCCTGGCGGACCGCTACGAAGAGGACAAGATCGGCCTCTCCCTCCCCTCCACCCGCGTGGACGCCTTCAACGTGGACCTGGCCAACGAGCTGACGCGCAACGGCCGCCGCTCGGGCCTGACCTTCGCCCCCGAGGGCGGCTCGGAGCGCATGCGCAAGGTCATCAACAAGATGGTCTCGGAAGAGGACCTGATCAGGACCGTCGCGACGGCCTACGGCAACGGCTGGCGCCAGGTGAAGCTGTACTTCATGTGCGGTCTGCCGACGGAGACGGACGACGACGTCCTCCAGATCGCGGACATGGCGATGAGCGTGATCCAGAAGGGCCGCGAGGTCTCCGGCCAGAACGACATCCGCTGCACGGTCTCGATCGGCGGCTTCGTCCCCAAGCCCCACACCCCCTTCCAGTGGGCGCCCCAGCTCTCCGCCGAGGAGACGGACGCCCGCCTGGAGAAGCTCCGCGACAAGATCCGCGGCGACAAGAAGTACGGCCGCTCCATCGGCTTCCGCTACCACGACGGCAAGCCCGGCATCGTCGAGGGCCTGCTCTCCCGCGGTGACCGCCGCATCGGCGCCGTCATTCGCGCGGTCTACGAGGACGGCGGCCGCTTCGACGGCTGGCGCGAGCACTTCTCGTACGACCGCTGGATGGCCTGCGCCGAGAAGACGCTGCCGGCGTACGGGGTCGACGTCGACTGGTACACCACCCGCGAGCGTACGTACGAGGAAGTCCTCCCCTGGGACCACCTCGACTCCGGCCTCGACAAGGACTGGCTCTGGGAGGACTGGCAGGACGCCCTCGACGAGACCGAGGTCGAGGACTGCCGCTGGACCCCGTGCTTCGACTGCGGCGTCTGCCCTCAGATGGACCTCAGTATCCAAATCGGCCCCACGGGCAAGAAGCTCCTGCCGCTGACGGTCAAGAAGGACGCTGCGACCAGCGGACACGCTCACTGACGTGAGTGAGGCGTCGCAGCGGATCGCCGATGCCTTGGTGGACGCCGGTGACGAAGACAGGGCTGCCTTGCTGAACGTGCTCGGCGCTCAGGGTAGGCGGCAGAGGCCCGTGCGGGATACGCCGGGAACGCCACTGCCGCCTCCTGGAGGGTCTGAAGGCAAGCGGGACCGACTGGCTGCAACCCGCACTTCAAAGATTTCCCGGCAGGTGAGTGGGCGCCCGTCATGGCCCGGCAGCGGGCCCTGACGGGCAGGTGCACGGGCCGGTGCACAGGCCTGCCCGATTCGCGGGCGAGCGTAAGGGGCCATGAACACTCGCGCCACAGCAGCTCCCGGCCAAGTCGCTACGACGACCTGCGTGACGGAGCAGTCCCCGGCGGTGACCACCCGAACACCCCATTCCTTGCATCCGCTGAGCGTCGCCATGCCACTCCTTCCGAACGGCCGAACGGCCGAACGGCCGAACGGCCGAACCGCCGGGCCGAGAGGAACGGGAGAGTCGCGGACGGAGACCGGGGGGAGGAACATCGGAGTCACCGAGACAAGGTGGTGGCTATGGGGACACCGTCGATGCTGTTCAGCGAGAGTCCGGAGGATCCGTTCGCCCTCGGGCGTGGCGCTTCGGCTGTGCTCGACGATCACGGCACAGTGGTCGGCTGGAGCGTACGTGCACAGGAGCTGCTGGGCTATCCGGCCAAGGAAGTGATCGGACGGGCGTGGCAAGACCTCCTGATCGACGCCCGTGACCTGCCTGTCGCGCGGGCCGCCGCCGCAGACGCCATGAGCACGGGGGGCTGGTTCGGGGTCCTGCCCATCCGGCACCGCGACGGACGGCGTGTGGAGATGGGTTTCCGGGCCCGAGCGATCACCCGGGACGGGGACAGCCAGGAGTGGCTCCTGGTCGGTGCCCCTGCCGCGGAGGTCATTGCCTGGCAGCGGGACCGTGCGCTGCTGGACGGCCTGTACTACCGGTCCCCGATCGGTCTGGTCGTCCACAGCCCGGAGAGGACGGTGATCCGGGTCAACCGTGCGGTCGAAAAGGCGAGCGGCGTCCCGGCCGGGGACCCGGTAGGCCGTCGCCCAGGCGAATTCCTGGTCGACGAGGACGCGGGTCCGGCCGAGGAGCGGGTACGGCACGTCCTGGAGACCGGCGAGCCGTTGATCTTCACGGAGCAGTCCGCCCGGACACGCCATGATCCGGGTCGGGAACGGATGGTGTCCGTCTCGGCGTTCCGGATGGAGGACTCCTCGGGCCGGGTTCTCGGCGTGGCCGAGACGATCGAGGACGTGACCGACCGCCATCGGGCCCAACGCAGACTCACCCTGCTGAACGAGGCAAGCGCCCGGATCGGAACCTCACTGGACGTGACGCAGACCGCCCGGGAACTGGCCGAGGTGGCCGTCCACGGCCTGGCCGACTACTGCTCGGTGGATCTTCTGAAGCCGGTGACAGTTGGTGACGAACCACCCCCCGGTGTGGCAGGTCCGCTGCTCCGAGTAGCCCTCTCGCCCCCGGAACGCCGGGTCCCGTTCCAGGAGGGCGAGGTGGTCCCGGTCTTTCCGGGATCGCCGCAGGCGCGGGCCTTGGCCGAGCGTCGCCCGATCCTCGATGGGCTGCTGTCCCTCCGCCCCGAGTGGTACGCCATGGACCGGCGACGGATCGAGATCGCCATGGGTCTCGGCGTTCATTCGCTGATCGTGGTGCCCTTGGTGGCGCGCGGCCTGGTGCTGGGCGTAGTGAGCCTGTGGCGAGCGCGCCATTCGGAGCCCTTTGAGGACGACGATGCCGCGGTGGCCCAGGAGTTCTCCTCGCGTGCGGCCGTCTGCATCGACAACGCGCGCCGCTTCACCCAGCAGCAGAGCGCCGCTCTGACTCTGCAGCGCAGCCTGCTGCCGAGTGCGGCGTCCGACCTGCCGGCCGTCGAGGTGGCCTGTCGATACCTCCCAGCGAGCGGTGAACCGGGTATCGGCGGTGACTGGTTCGACGTGATCCCGTTGTCAGGGGCCCGGGTCGCCCTCGTCGTGGGGGACGTGGTCGGGCACGGGATTCACGCCGCGGCCTCGATGGGCCGCCTGCGCGCCGCCGTGCGCACCCTGGCCAGCCTCGACCTGGAACCCGACGAGGTGGTGGCCCGGTTGGACGATCTGGTCAGTCTGCTGGCCACCGAGCTGGAGGCGAACGCCGACGGCAATCAGTCGGTGGTTGAGCAGGTGCTCGGGGCCACCTGCCTCTACGCGGTCTACGATCCGGTCTCCCGGCACTGCTCCCTGGCACGCGCCGGCCACCCGGCACCGATGGTGTCCACCCCGGACGGCCAGGTGACCGTGCTCGACCTCCCCGCAGGTCCACCGCTCGGCCTGGGCGGGCTGCCGTTCGAAACGTACGACTTGGACCTCCCCGAGGGCAGCCTGCTCGCGCTCTACACCAACGGTCTCCTGGAGGCGCGCAACGGCGACATCGACGCCGCGCTGGAGCACCTGCACGAATGTCTCGCCCACTCCGCCGATCCTCTGGACAGCACCTGCCACGCCGTGGTTGAAGCGCTGCTGCCCACGGACTACCTCCCCACCGACGACGTCGCGCTGCTCATCGCCCGCACCCGGGTGCTACCGCCACAGAATGTCGCCTCATGGCAGCTGCCCCTGGAAGCGACCGCCGCTGCCCGCGCCAGGGAGCTGACCACGGCGATACTGGCCGAATGGGGGCTGACGGAACTGGCCTTCACCACCGAGCTGGTCGCCAGCGAGCTCGTCACCAACGCCTACCGGTATGCGGCCGACGGCCCCGTCACCCTGCGCCTCATCCGTACGCAGTGCCTGATCTGTGAGGTGTCCGACACCAGCCACACGTCCCCTCACCTCCGACGGGCCCTTACCACGGACGAGGGCGGACGCGGGCTCTTCCTGGTCGCGCAGCTCACGGAGCGGTGGGGCACCCGCTACGCCCACGACGGCAAGACCGTTTGGACGGAGCAGCCTCTGCCGCGCGCATGATCCGCTCCCTCCACGAGCGCAGACAACCACGAACAGCCGCCAACGGCCGACTGACCAGCCCACCAGACCTCGATACTTCCCAGCCAGTAGTCCGGGACCGAGTTGTCGCGACACGCCAATGCAGCCCTCGTACGCCCCTGCCGGAGCCCAGGGGCCCCTCGGCATCCACTCAGTGGTGGAGTGGGTCTGAGCTCGGTACGGGCCTTCGTACGGCTATGTTTCGCTCCGCGAGCGGCAGGCTCCGTGAGCGGCAGGGAACGGCCGGATCGCCGTCGTGCACCATGGCAGCCACAGGGGGGCGGCCGGGGTTCGGGCGTCACCCCGGCTGCCCGGTTGTGTGACCGGCGGCCTTCCTGTGCCCCTGCGCTGTTGCGGAGGGGAGTGGCCCGGCGGTGGAATCAAGTGTGAGGCACTTTGGCGGCGCCGCGTCCGCCGGCCGCCCCGCTCCCGGGACGGGGTCCGGCCGGAAAGGGCTCAAGAACGACGCCTTGGGCATGTTGTCCTCGGTGGCCATGGGCCTGGCCTCCACCGGCCCGGCGTACAGCCTGGCCGCCACGCTGGGCATCATCGTGGCCGGGGTCGGACTGCAGGCCCCGATCGTCACCATGCTGGCGTTCATCCCGATGCTGCTGGTCGCGTACGCCTTCCGGGAGCTCAACGCGAGCAACGCCGACTGCGGGACCACCTTCACCTGGGCCACCCGCGCCTTCGGACCGCGCACCGGCTGGATGGGTGGCTGGGGCCTCATCGTCGCCAACATCATCGTCATGGCGAGCCTCGCCGAGATCGCCGCTGCCTACAGCTTCCGCTTGGTGGGCTTGGACGACCTGGCGGAGAACCGGCTGTGGACCACCGTGGTGGGCATCGTCTGGATCGCCGTGCTGACCGTGATCTGCTACGTCGGCATCGAGGTCTCGGCGGCTGTCCAGCGCTGGCTGCTGTGTCTGGAAGTGGTGATGCTGATCCTGTTCGCCGTCGCCGCGCTGGTCAGGGTCTACACCAGCCCTCCCCCGACGGCGATCCACGTTTCCGCCTCCTGGTTCAACCCCTTCGAGGTGCCCTCGGTAAAGGCCCTGACCTCGGGCGTCCTCGCGGGGGTCTTCATCTACTGGGGCTGGGACACCTCATTCGCGGTCAACGAGGAAACCGTCGACAGCACGCGCGTCCCCGGGCGCGCCGCGGTCATGTCCACCGTGCTGCTCCTGATCACGTACGGGCTGGTGTCCACTTCGACGCAGGCGTTCGCGGGAGTCGGCACCTCGGGCATCGGGCTCGGCAACACGCACAACTCGGACGATGTGTTCTCCGGAGTGGGCGACGCCGTGTTCGGGAGCCACGACACGGGGCTGTTCCTGTCGAGACTGCTGATCCTGATGGTGCTGACCTCCGCGTTGGCCTCCGCCGAGACCACCATCCTGCCCCTGGCCAGGACCGTCTTCTCCATGGCGGTCCACAAGGCCGTCCCCTCCCGGTTCGCCCGGGTCCACCGCAGGTTTCTCACCCCGACCTGGGGGACCGTCGGCATGGGAGCGGTCTCGATCGCCTTGCTGGTCCTGCTGAAGACGTTCAGCCAGAACGTCCTGGCCGACTCGATCGACTCGGTCGGTCTCGCGATCGCATTCCAGTACGGGCTGACCGGCTTCGCCTGTGTCTGGTACCACCGCAAGATCCTCACCCGCAGTGCCGAAGACCTGGTCTTCAAGGGCGTGTTGCCGGGGCTCGGCGGGCTGATCATGCTCCTGCTGTTCCTGTACGCCACCTTCGTCGTCTACGCGAACCCCGGTTACGGCACGACCACCGTCGACCTCCCGCTGATCGGAAGGACGGGCGGGGTCACCGTCCTGGGCCTGGGCGCCCTGCTGCTCGGTTTCCTGCTGATGCCGGTGGTCACCCGTGGCCACGCCGTGGCCCTCAAACTCCAGCGGAGCCTGCTTCCGCGCCATCTGCCGCCGCACGTCGCCGTTGACTCGGCGAGCCGCTACCTGCCCGCCGACAGCGGGTCCGGGGTGGGCGGCGACTGGTACGACGTCATCCCCCTGTCGGGCACCCGGGTCGGCCTGGTCGTCGGGGACGTGCTCGGTCACGGGCTGCGCGCCGCGGCCACCATGGGACGTTTGCGCACGGGGGTGCGCGTCCTGGCCCGGCTGGACCTGAGCCCGGACGAGCTCCTGTCCCGCCTGGACGACCTGTTCGAGCTGACCGCGCAGGAGCGCGGGGTCGGCCAAGGCCCGGGCCACCCGAGGCCGAAGGCCGACGAGGCCCTCGGCGTGACCTGCCTGTACGCGGTGTACGACCCCGTCTCGGGGAAGTGCAGCCTGGCGCGGGCCGGGGAGCCGGTACTGGCGGTCGTCGAACCGTACACGGGCGTCGTCGACTATCCGGAGCTGCCCCCCGGACCGCCGCTGGGGATCGGTGGCGTGCCCTACCAGAGCACGGAACTGGAGCTCCCGCCGGGCAGTCTCGTCGCCCTCTTCACGGGCGGCCTCCTCCAGGCGACCGCCGGCCGTGACGCCGGACTCGCGCAGCTGTCCCAGATCCTCGCCGACGACCGAACGTCCCTGGAAGAGCTGTGCGACCGGGCGGTGACCACCCTGCTGCCCGGGGCGGTGGACGAGGACGCGACGCTGCTCATCGCCCGCACACGCCTGCTCGACCGGAACCAGTTCACCCAGTGGGAACTGCCCCCGGACCCGGCGGTGGTGGCCACCATCCGCACCGCCGTCAGCAAGCAGCTCCGCGACTGGGGGCTGGACGACCTGACGTTCACCAGCGAGCTCATCGTCAGCGAACTGGTCACCAACGCCATCCGCTACGTCGGAGGCCCGATCCAGGTGCGCCTGATCCGCGACCGGACCCTGATCTGCGAAGTCTCCGACACCGGCCACACCACGCCCAATCTGCGGCACGCCGCGAACGACGACGAGGGAGGCCGGGGCCTGTTCATCATCGCCCAGATGACCCACCACTGGGGCACGCGCTACACACCCACCGGCAAGACGATCTGGACCGAGCAGGACCTGCCGTCGGCGGACGGCGAGTAGCACCCCCCGAGGTCCGAACAGGCTGCGGCCTGGTCGACGCGAGGAGCGCGGTACGGAACCAGTGTGGCCCTGGTGCCGCGGTGGAGGCCGAGCGTGCTGGATGACGCGCCTCGCGGTGGGTACCCGGGGATGTATGGCTGTGGCTGTGCAGCAGCGCGCTCGGGTCCGGATGACCGCAGGCCCCGGCGTTTCGCGCGCCGGGGCCTGCGAGTCTCCCTGGTGTCCTGCGGTTATCCCTTGGACGACCAGAAGGACGGGATGTGGTACGGGAGCTTGGCTGTCCCGCTGCGGTCGGTGTGCCAGCTGCAGTTGGCCAGGTAGTGGCCGTACTTCCAGGTCATCTGGTCCCGGTGCGCACCCGCGTGCAGGTACCCGAGCCTCCAGGAAGAAGGAACCGTCCAGGAGTCCCTGTAGGTGACGCTCGCTTCGAGCTTGAGCGCGATCGACGCGTTCACCTGGGCCTTGGCACCGGCCACGATCGCGTTGATGCTGCCTTCGACCTGGCCGCCGACGGTTCCGGTGACGCTGGTCCCGGCGGTGATGGCGATGCTGAGGGTGTGTCCGCCGGGTGCGCTCGCCGGGGGCACCATGCCCACGTTGTGCGAGCTGACGCCCGAGTAGGCGTATCCGGGGTCGGGCGGGCAGCTCTGGGGCACCGCGGCCTGTGCCATGGCCGGAGTCACCCCCAGGAGTGCGAACAAGGATATCCCGGCTGCGGCGGCCAGGGTGCGGGCGCCGTATCTCCGTGCGTTCTGCGTATGCATCTGCGTGAACTCCCCGTAGTTGTCGTCATGCCCACCGCGGGAGGGGGCCGTCCCGCTCCCGCGGTCACGTCAAACTGCCCAGATGGCGAATCTCCACCCGACGCTCTGCCCCACGGACAGGTGGATGAGACCGTCTGCCGTCGAACTGCGGAATCCGGTGGTGTATACCGATGTGCCGTCGCACCCGGCGACGTTCAGGATGAAGCCGCCCGAGGAATCGGTGACCTTGGCCTGCCCCTGCCCGGAGCACACGAACCGGATGGTCACCCTTCTGCTTTTCTTGGCGAGAGCGGCGAGCGAGACGTCACTCTTTCCTTTTCCGGCAGTGGATTTCAGCATGGCACCCGCCGGGGTATCCGATCCCTTCAGATCGACGATATCCGGGAGGATGACCGGGGACGGTGTCGCATCTTCGTGTGACGGACTCGAATTCCCCGACTGGCTGCTTCCAGGGCGGTACAGATTGTCCGGCGCGTGCTTTCCCTGACTTCCGCAACCGGCTGTCGCGGCAAGTGACAGGGCCAGGGCCAACCCGCAGACGGCGGTTCGCCGTCGCATCCTCATCCCTTGGTCGACCAGAAGGACGGGATGTGGTACGGGAGCTTGGCTGTCCCGCTGCGGTCGGTGTGCCAGCTGCAGTTGGCCAGGTAGTGGCCGTACTTCCAGGTCATCTGGTCCCGGTGCGCACCCGCGTGCAGGTACCCGAGCCGCCAGGAAGCAGGAACCTTCCAGGAGTCGGTGTAGGTGACGCTCGCGCTGAGGGTGAGCGCGATCGACGCGTTCACCTGGGCCTTGGCGCCGGCCACGATCGCGTGGACGTCACCCGAGACCGAGCCGCCGACGGTTCCGGTGACGCTGGTCCCGGCGGTGATGGCGATGCTGAGGGTGTGTCCGCCGGGTGCGCTCGCCGGGGGCACCATGCCCACGTTGTGCGAGCTGACGCCCGAGTAGGCGTATCCGGGGTCGGGCGGGCAGCTCTGGGGCACCGCGGCCTGTGCCATGGCCGGAGTCACCCCCAGGAGTGCGAACAAGGACATCCCGGCTGCGGCGGCCAGGGTGCGGGCGCCGTATCTCCGTGCGTTCTGCGTATGCATTTATGTGCTCCCCGTTGTCGTCGGCCTGGGAAATGAATCTTCAGCCTGTGGGTCAACGGGGAAAACGTATGAGGTCGAAGTGACATACGAAAGTCGCCAGCGGTCAAGGTCCAGTAAAGAGGTTGTAGTGAATTCCCCTCGGCACATCTCGTTTCCGTCCATCAGGGACCAATCGGACGTGCGGAATAAGTGATTCCGGTGCCTGGGATCCGGTGAAGCTCAAAGGAAGCTCAAATCCTGGTTTTCGGGGGCGCCGACCGAATTCAGGTATTCGCGAACCAGCATTCTTTTTTCCAGGGTGTGAGTCGGTAAACCCGACTCAGGTGGGAACGGACGCTCGTGACCAGGTCACTTCATGGGCTCCCGGTCGCTGCTGGACGCGATGTCCGCGTCCAGCAGCCGACGGTAGCCGTGGGTGCCATGGAAATGGATCTCGGCACTCGCGTCCTGGGCGCGCCGATTGGGCCGGAACCCATAGCGGACCGGCTTGAAGTCGGCCTCGAAGATCGGTTCCCATACCAGCTTCAACCACCAGCTTCAACGCGGCCTGGACGACCCGGTCGGCGATCACGGGGACGGAGGCGGCGAACTGCCACCTCGTTCGGGGCGCGTATGACGCCACCGGTGGAGTAGACCGACCGCGGTCCAGCGCCGGAGAGTCAGTCGGGTGGGTTCGGGTGGGCGAGTCCGAGGTCGTAGGCGAGGATGACCGCCTGGACCCGGTCGCGGGCTCCCACCTTCGCCAGGACGCGGCCGACGTGGGTCTTCACGGTGGATTCCGCCACGACCAGGCGCTCGGCGATCTCACTGTTGCTCCAGCCCTGGCCGATGGCGACGAAGATCTCGTACTCCCGTTCGGTGAGGGCGCGTACCCGGGGGTCGTCCGCCGTCCTTTGACCCGGCTGACCCGACGACTCACGGGGCAGGTGCTTGGCGTAGGCGTCGAGGAGGCGGCGGGTCAGTGCGGGGGCGATCACGGCGTCGCCCGCCGCGACCGCGCGGATGCCGGCCAGGAGTTCCTCTGGGTGGGCGTCCTTGAGGAGGAAGCCGCTGGCTCCCGCGCGCAGCGCCGCGTGGGCGTATTCGTCCAGGTCGAACGTGGTCAGGATGAGGACGCGGGAGCGGTCGCCGGAGGCGACGACGCGGCGGGTGGCCTCGATGCCGTCCATGCCGGGCATCCGTACGTCCATGAGGATCACGTCCGGGCGGAGTTCGGCGGCCTTGCGGACGGCGTCGGCGCCGTGGGCGGCCTCGCCGAGGACTTCGGTGTCGGGGGTGCTCTCCAGGAGCATCCGGAAGCCGAGGCGTTGCAGGGGCTGGTCGTCCACGATGAGCACGGTGGTCACGCCGCACCGCCTGTGGCGGCCGGCGGGGTGACGTCGGTCTCGGCCAGGGGGGTGAGGTCGAGGGTGGCCCGCACCGTCCAGCCTCCGCCGGGGGCGGGTCCCGCGGTGACAGTCCCGTTGTAGAGGGCCGCGCGTTCTCTCATGCCGGCGAGTCCGTGTCCTTCGTCGTGAGGTGACCCGGGACGGACGGTACCGCCGCCCGGGCCGGTGTCGTGGACGTCGATGTGCAGCCGCGTGTCCTTGACGCTCACCGCGAGCTCGACGCGGGTCTCGTGACCCGCGTGCTTGAGGGCGTTGGTGAGGGCCTCCTGGACGATGCGGTAGACGGTCAGCTGGACACCGCGGTCCAGGGTGTCCAGCTCGCCGCCGGTGCGGTAGACGACCTGGGGACCGGCGGCGCGGATCCGGGCGCACAGGGCGTCGATGTCCGCGATGCCCGGCTGGGGGCTGAGCTGGGGCCCGGCGGGGGTCTGGGTCTGCTCGCGCAGCACGCCGAGCATGCGGCGCAGTTCGCCCAGCGCCTGGCGTCCGGTGTCCCCGATGAGCAGCAGGGCCTGCTTGCCGCGTTCCGGTGCGAGGTCGGTCGCGTACGCGCCACCGTCGGCGAGGGTGATGATGACGGAGAGGTTGTGGCCGACGATGTCGTGCATCTCGCGGGCGACCCGGGTGCGTTCGGCGGCGGCGGCCAGTTTGCTGCGCTGGTCGCGTTCGATCTCCAGGCGGGTCGCGCGGTCGCGCAGGACGGCGAGCTGGGCGCGCCGGATCCGTACGGCCAGACCGAGCGCGACCGCCGCTGTGAAGGTGCTGAACAGGAAGAACAGCGCGTCCAGGACGGACACCACGGTCTCCAGCCGCACGGCGACCAGGACCAGGGCGCAGGCTGTGACGGCGCACGCCACGGGCAGTCGCCGGAGCTGTCCGTGCACCACCAGGCTGTAGAGGGCGATCAGCAGGGCGATGTCGGCGCGCAGCCAGACGCCCACGGCCAGCTGGAGGAAGAACACCGCGGCGATCACGGCGAAGGCGAGGGTCGGCCTTCTGCGCCGCCACAGCAGGGGCAGGACCAGTCCGGCCTGCAGTGCGACAGTCGCCGGCCAGGGCAGATGGGTGAAGTGGGTGTCGAAGCCCCGTCGTTCACCGTGGCCGTCGTGCACCAGGTCCGGCACGCAGAACATCAGCGCCACGACCATGATCACGCCCGCGTCCAGGATCCACGGACGGTTCCGGTCGCCCTGCTTGAGCCGTCGACCGAGGCGGGACAGCCCATGGGCCAGGGGGTGGTTCCACGGGAGGTCCGCCTCCGCGAAGGGCGGGTCGGAGGGTTCCCCTGCACGGGCGGTGTCGTCGATGCTCATGGGTGTCACTGGTCCGCGTTCATGGGTGTCACCTGTCCATTGTGTGTCCGGCCGCTTCCCCGCCGCGTGTCCGTCGTGGCCCGGGAAACGGCCGACCGGCGCGGCACCGGGTCCGGTGACCCGGTCGGGGTGCCGCGCCGGCGAGGAGGTCAGGCGTCAGGATCAGACGTCCGGGGCAGACGTCAGGGTCAGGCGTCGCTGCGTACGAGGCGGTAGGCGGCGCCTGCCAGCGCGAGCAGGGTCCAGCCGAGGAAGACCAGGAGTCCGGCGGTGGGCGACAGGGCCGTCGAGTCGTGGGTCAGCGCGAACATCGACTCGCCCGCGTTGCTGGGCAGGTACGGGCTGATGTTGTCCTGCCACGAGGTGGGCAGCAGGTGGATCAGACCGGGGATCAGCATCAGCGAGGCGACCAGGACCGAGATGCCACCGGCGACCGAACGCAGCAGCGCGCCCAGGGCGGTGCCGATCACGCCGACCAGACCGAGGTAGAGGCCCGCGCCCAGCAGGCTGCGGACGACGCCGGAGTGGGAGATCGTCAGGGCCGCGGGGGTGCCGGAGACGATCCCGCTGGTGATCAGGAACGCGACGAAGACGCCGACCGTGGAGACGACGAGGGCGACCAGGCCGAACACCGCCGCCTTGGACCACAGCACCGGCAGGCGGCGCGGGACGGCGGCCAGCGTGGAGCGGATCATGCCGGTGGAGTACTCGCCGGCGGTGACCAGCACGCCCAGGACACCGAGCGCCAGTTGCGCGAAGTTCGTGCCGAACACGGAGAGGCTGAGCGCGGTGGCCGACACGTCGTCCGGGCGCAGCCGCTCACCGGAGTCGATCTGGGACTTGTAGTGCGCGGCGGCGATCACGCCGAACGCGATCAGGAACAGCAGGCCGAGACCGAGGGTGATCCAGGTGGAGCGCAGGGACCACAGCTTCGCCCACTCGGAGCGCAGGACACGACGCCCGGTGACCTTGTACGTCGGACGTGCCGCCGGGACCGGTGCGGGCGCGGGGCTGTCGGTGTCGGTGACGGTGATGGTGCTCATGCCGCCCTCCCGGGGGTCTCGACGGTGGCGGTGGCGTGGTACTCGACGGCGTCGCGGGTCAGGTCCATGAAGGCCTGTTCCAGGGAGACGGTCCGGGAGCTGAGCTCGAACAGGGGGATGCCGTGCTCGGCGGCCTTGAGGCCGATGGCCCGCGCGGACAGGCCCGTCACGTGCAGTTCCTCGGAGCCGACCTCGCCGGTGATCTCGACGTCGGGGCCGGCCAGTACCTCGCGCAGGCGGGCCGACTGGTCGGAGGCCACGGTCACGGTGTCGCCGCCGGCCTGCTGGACCAGTTCCTTGACGGTGGTGTCGGCCAGCAGGCGGCCGCGTCCGACGATGATCAGGTGGTCGGCGACCAGGGCCATCTCGCTCATCAGGTGCGAGGAGACGAAGACCGTACGGCCGTCCGCCGCGAGGCCGGTCAGCAGGTTGCGGATCCACAGCACGCCCTCGGGGTCCAGCCCGTTGACCGGCTCGTCGAGCATGATGGTGGCCGGGTCGCCCAGGAGGGCCGCGGCGATGCCCAGGCGCTGGCCCATGCCGAGGGAGAAGGCGCCCGCGCGCTTCTTGGCCACGGACTGCAGCCCGGTCAGCTCGATGACCTCGTCCACCCGGCGGCGCGGAATGCCGTGGGTGTGGGCCTGTGCCATCAGGTGGTCGAACGCGGACCGGCCCGGGTGGATCGACTTGGCCTCCAGCAGCGCGCCGACCTCCTGCAGGGGCGCGGTGTGCTGGGCGTAGTGCTTGCCGTTGACCGTGACGCTGCCGCTGGACGGAGCGTCCAGTCCGACGATCATGCGCATGGTGGTGGACTTGCCGGCGCCGTTCGGGCCCAGGAAGCCGGTGACCGTGCCGGGCTTGACGGCGAAGTCGAGCCGGTCGACCGCGGTCTTCTCGCCGTACCGCTTCGTCAGCTGATGTGCCTCGATCATCGCTCGCTCTTCCCTCACGTTCGGGGGGCCGGACCCCGCCTGACTGCTCACTCGCCACGCTAGGGGCCGGCGGACCGGGATCCGTCGTACCCGGGAGCTCAATGAAGCGAGGCCTGTAGCACCGCAGTACCACTGAGCTGGGCGTGTCGGATGACATCACCGCCCGGGCCGGGTGCGTCCGTCCGGGTTGCGGGCTTGGTGGCGCGAACGATGGCGGAGCGCATGCCGTCGGCGACGGGGTGCGTGGGCGCGATCTCGACCTGCGTGAACCCTGCCGCTTCGAGGCCTTCGCGGTACTCGGTGGATTCGCGGTACTCGGTGAAGGAGCGGTGTCCCGTACCGGAGGCGGCGGTGGCGCGCGCCACCGCCCGCGGCCCGGGCGTCACGCGGATGCCGGGCCGCAGGAACCCCGTACTGCTTATTACTGAAGCTACGTACTGAAGCTGAAGCTACTTACTGAAGGCGAACTACTTGCTGATGGCGAAGCGCATCAGGGCGTGCTCGTCCCCCTGCTTGATCTTCCCCGTCGCATTGATGACCTCGAGCTTCCAGGCACCGCCGACGCGAACGGCCTTGGCCACGGCGCAGCCGTTGTCCTGGGTGAGCAGACTCGGCCAGATGTCGGCGACCTGCTGGGAGTTGCCCCCGGTCGCGTCGTACACCTTGAAGCTGATGTTGCGTGCCTTCTGGAAGGAGCTGCCCTTCTTGAAGGCGGCGGCGACGAACACGATCGACGTGATGTGGGGCGGTATCCGCGCGAACTCGACCGTCACCGTCTCGTCGTCGCCCTCCCCGCGCCCGGTCTGGTTGTCGCCGCTGTGGACCAAGGAGCCGTTGCCCATGGGGTCGAGGGAGTCGAGGCCCGCCAGACGCACCGGGTCCCCGCCCTGCATGGCGATGGCGATCAGGTCCAGGTCGGTGCCGGCCTTGCGGCGGAGTGCGCCCATCACCCCGCCGCTGCTGCCGGCGGTGGGATCCCAGGACACCCCGATGGACAGATGGGTCACTCCGTCCAGATCCGCCGGGCCGTCTTCCTTCGTGAGCGTAATCATGCGTGGATCATCCTCTTGGTGACGTGATGTGACTACGACACGCAAAGTGTGCCTGGAGCCCCGCCCGTTGCACACGGCTGGTTCCTTGGTTACCGTTTCACCCCCTTTGCACCGCGTCGTGCCACCGACGTGCCGCGTCTCGGTACCGACCCCGCGTGGACTCGGGTGGCTCGTACGGATGATCTTCAACGGCATCGGTGCCGGGCTCTACTGGACCCTGCGTGTCCTGCTCGTGCTGCCCGCGCTCGCCCTGTGGCGCTGGGTGCTGGTGCCGATCGGGCGCTTCCTCGCTGTTGTCGGGCGGGAGATCGGGGGCGCGCTCGGGCACGCCTGGCGGGTCGCCGGGCACCTCTCGCTCGCCGTCGGACGGTTCCTCGGACGACTCTTCCGGTGGATCTTCGTGGAGCCCGTGCGCTGGGTGTACCGGAGTGTGTTGACGCCCCTCGGGCACGTCGTCCGGGACACGGTCCTGCGGCCCGTCGCCGAGGCCGCGCGCGGTGTGGGCCGCGTGACCCGGCAGGCCCTGGCCACCGCGCGTGAGTCCGCCCGGCAGGCCCTGGCCACCGCCCGTGAGTCCGGCCGGCAGGCCCGCGCCGACTTCCGCCGCATGCTCTTCGGCGCGCCCCGGGACCTTCGGGCCGTGCCCCGTCGGGAACCAGGGGTCCGCGAGACGCGTACCCTAGAGCAGAGGTCCGGTTGCGAGGTTTCCCCGCCGACGCGGGGGTGATCCGGCGCCAGTCGGAGTTGTTCCCGCGCACGCGGGGGTTGCGCAACCGACCGCCGCACACAAGGAGAAGTGACACTGGGCAAGCGACAGCCCGAAGGCCCACCGCCCGCACCCGCGGTGCAGCGCATCCGACTGCGCTACACCAAGCGCGGCCGCCTCCGGTTCACCAGCCACCGTGACTTCCAGCGCGCCTTCGAGCGTGCGCTGCGCCGTGCCGAGGTGCCGATGGCGTACTCGGCGGGGTTCACGCCGCATCCGAAGGTGTCGTACGCCAATGCCGCACCCACCGGCACGGGCAGTGAGGCGGAGTACCTGGAGATCGCGCTCACCGAGGCGCGTGACCCTCAGAAGCTGTGCGAACTCCTCGACGAGTCGCTGCCCGACGGGCTCGACATCATCGAGGCGGTCGAGGCCCGGACGTCGGGTCTCGCCGACCGGCTCACCGCATCCGTGTGGGAGCTGCGCCTCGACGGCGTGGCGCCCGCGGACGCCGAGCGCGCGGTCGAGGCCTTCAAGTCGGCCGACACGGTGGAGGTCCAGCGCAGGACCAAGAACGGGATGCGCACCTTCGACGCCCGAGGCGCCGTGGCGAGCCTCGAGGCGCACGGTCCGCAGGCCGATAGGCCGACCGACCAGCCCTGTGCGATACTGCGGCTGGTTGTTCGGCACGTGACGCCTGCCGTACGACCCGACGACGTCCTGTCCGGTCTCCGCGCCGTGGCCGACCTGGCGCCGCCGGTCGCCGCAGCGGTGACCAGGCTGGCGCAGGGGCTGTTCGATGAAGAGACCGGCACGGTGACCGACCCGCTCGCGCCCGACCGCGAGGCAGTCACGGCCGCCCCAGCCGATCGCACAGGGGCCGCCGAAACTGCCGCCGCGAAGGCGTCGGCGTAAGGAAGGTCCCGCGTAAGGACGGACGTCGTAGCGCCGCCCTCGTATCCGGGAGCCACCTGGGTCGGGCAGCGCACCGACCAGAAGACTTTCGCCAGGCCGTACGCACACATGGCGTACGGAACCGGCGAGACAGGACACAGAGAGCTCCCGTGCGGCGCCCGCGCCCCGGACGGCGGCACCGCGCATCGCGCGAGCCGCGGACGTCACCGGCACTGCCGGACCAGGCGCGGCGCCCGGGAGCCTGACGGGAGATCCACCCGCATGCTCGAGCCGACCGAACCCACTGAGGGTTCCGACAACAACAACACTCCGAGCGACACCCTGCCGCCGCGGCGCCGCCGCCGTGCGGCGTCGCGCCCGGCCGGCCCGCCCACGGGCGCGGCCGACTCCGAGGCCGTGGCCGAGACCACGGCTCCGGCTATACCGCCGGTGGCATCTGCTGAGGCCGTGGCCGCCGCCGAGACGGCAGCGGCCGTCGAGACCGAAGAGACGGCCGAAGCGGCGACCGGAGAGACGGTGGCGGAGGCGGTGGCTCCGGCCGCTGCCGCCGAGCCCGTCGCGCCGGTCGAGTCCGCCGAGGACGCCGCACCGCGTCGTACGCGTCGCCGTGCCACTCGCCGGGTGTCCGCGCCCGCCGGTGCGCCGGGGGCTGCCGAGACGGCGGAGACCGCGGTGCCCGCGGCCGCGCCTGCCGAGGCCGAGGCCCGGGTCGAAGAGACCCCCGCCGTCGAAGAGGCTCCCTCCGTCGAGCAGACCCCTGCCGTCGAGGAGGCCGCGCCCGCCGCCCGTCCGCGCCGCCGCGCGACCCGCCGCGCCTCCGCGCCGACCGGTGCGCCCAAGACGGCCGAGGCGGCCGACGCGGCCGAGCCCGTCGAGCCCGCAGGGGCGATCGCGACGGCGGAGGTCACCGAAGCCGCTGCCGCTGCCACTGAGGAGCCGGTGCCCGCCGCCGAGGACGCCGCGCCCCGCCGTACCACCCGTCGTCGCGCCACCCGGCGTGTCTCCGCGCCCGCCGGTGCGCCCGAGGGCGACGCCGCCGACGAGCGTGTGGAGGCGCCCGTGACCAGCGAGAACAAGCCCAGCGAGCCCAGCGAGCCCGTCGCCGCCGAAGCCGAGACCGCCGAGGAGGGTGCCCCGCGCCGTACCCGCCGTCGCGCCACCCGCAAGGCCGCCGTCGGTTTCTCCGCCCCCGCGCCGAAGGAAGCCGAGTCCGCGCGGCGACCCGCGCGTCCGGCCGTCGCCGTGTTCCAGGCGCCCGTGTTCACCGAGCCGATGTTCCAGACGCCGGAGCGGGCCGCCGCCGCGGCTGCCGCCGAAGCGGCGGAGGAGGCCGCGGAGGTCGCGGAGGCTCCCGAGGCCGAAGCGGTCGTCGAGGCCCCCGCCGCCGTCGAGGAGGAGACCGGCGGACGCCGTCGTCGCCGTCGCCGGGCCGTCGAGGAGGCGCCCGCGGCCCAGGCCGCGGAGCCGGCCGACGAGGTGGAGGAACCCGCCGAGCCCG
Organism: Streptomyces sp. NBC_01384; assembly: GCF_045040035.1. NCBI lineage: Bacteria > Bacillati > Actinomycetota > Actinomycetes > Kitasatosporales > Streptomycetaceae > Streptomyces > Streptomyces sp. NBC_01384. The sequence continues at coordinate 3,178,399 of NZ_CP109559.1, read as the reverse complement.
CTGAGTCCGCAGAGGACGCCGAGGACGTCGTCGAGGGTGACGAGTCCGAGGAGGAGTCCGCGAGCTCGCGTCGGCGTCGCCGCCGCGGTGGCCGTCGCCGTCGTCGCGGCGAGTCCGCCGACGCGGACGGTGAGGTCGGCGACGACGAGTACGCCGCCGAGCAGGCCGAGCAGGACGCCGAGGACACCGCCGAGCAGGTCGAGGAGGACGCCGAGGAGGCGGACGAGCACGAGGAGTCGGGTGGTTCCGGCTCCAGCAGCAGCCGTCGCCGCCGTCGCCGTCGCCGTCGTGCCGGTGACTCCGGCTCCGACGTCGAGCTCGGTGAGAACGACCCCGAGCGCACTGTCGTCAAGGTCCGCGAGCCGCGCGGCAAGAAGGACGAGCACCCGAGCGACGAGGTTCAGTCCATCAAGGGCTCGACCCGCCTGGAGGCCAAGAAGCAGCGCCGCCGCGAAGGGCGTGAGCAGGGTCGTCGGCGCGTTCCGATCATCACCGAGGCCGAGTTCCTGGCCCGCCGTGAGGCCGTCGAGCGCGTGATGGTCGTCCGTGAGAGCGGCGAGCGCACCCAGATCGGCGTCCTTGAGGACAACGTGCTCGTCGAGCACTACGTCAACAAGGAGCAGTCGACCTCGTACGTCGGCAACGTCTACCTGGGCAAGGTCCAGAACGTGCTGCCGTCGATGGAGGCCGCCTTCATCGACATCGGCAAGGGCCGCAACGCCGTGCTGTACGCCGGTGAGGTCAACTTCGAGGCACTGGGCATGGCCAACGGGCCGCGCCGCATCGAGAGCGCGCTGAAGTCCGGCCAGTCGGTCCTCGTGCAGGTCACCAAGGACCCGATCGGCCACAAGGGTGCCCGCCTCACCAGCCAGGTGTCGCTGCCCGGCCGCTACCTGGTCTACGTGCCCGAGGGCTCGATGACCGGCATCAGCCGCAAGCTGCCCGACACCGAGCGCGCGCGCCTGAAGACCATCCTCAAGAAGATCGTCCCCGAGGACGCCGGCGTCATCGTGCGCACCGCCGCCGAGGGCGCGAGCGAGGACGAGCTGAGCCGTGACGTCGAGCGGCTGCAGGCGCAGTGGGAGGACATCCAGAAGAAGGCGAAGAGTGGCGGCAGCTCGAACGCGCCGACCCTGCTGTACGGCGAGCCGGACATGACCGTCCGCGTCGTCCGCGACATCTTCAACGAGGACTTCTCCAAGGTCATCGTCAGCGGCGACGAGGCGTGGGAGACCATCCACGGGTACGTGTCCCACGTCGCGCCCGACCTGGCCGACCGTCTGTCGAAGTGGACCTCCGAGGTCGACGTCTTCGCGACGTACCGCATCGACGAGCAGCTGATGAAGGCGCTGGACCGCAAGGTCTGGCTGCCCAGCGGCGGTTCGCTGGTGATCGACAAGACCGAGGCCATGGTCGTGGTCGACGTCAACACCGGCAAGTTCACCGGGCAGGGCGGCAACCTCGAAGAGACCGTGACCAGGAACAACCTGGAGGCGGCCGAGGAGATCGTGCGCCAGCTGCGGCTGCGCGACCTGGGCGGCATCGTCGTCATCGACTTCATCGACATGGTCCTGGAGTCCAACCGGGACCTGGTGCTCCGGCGCCTGCTGGAGTGCCTGGGACGCGACCGTACGAAGCACCAGGTCGCCGAGGTGACCTCGCTGGGCCTGGTGCAGATGACCCGTAAGCGCGTCGGTCAGGGTCTGCTGGAGTCCTTCTCCGAGACCTGTGTCCACTGCAACGGCCGTGGCGTGATCGTGCACATGGAGCAGCCGACCTCCGTCGGGGGCGGCGGCAAGCGCAAGAAGCGCGGCCGTGGCGGCGCCGAGCAGGTCCCCGAGCACGACCACGAGTTCGAGGAGACGCACGAGCTCGCCGAGGAGCCGGCGACGGTCGAGCGCGAGGCCGAGGTGGCCGCCGAGGTCGCCGCGCCCGTCGCGCTCGCCGAGCCCCCCGTGGCGGAGCCGCTCATGGGTGCCTTCCAGCCGGACGAGGAGCTGTACAGCAGCGCCGCCGAGGCGGAGGCCGCGGCTACCCGTGGCCGTTCGCGGCGCCGGGCGACCCGGCGCGCGTCGGCTCCGGCGGGTGCGCCGAGGGCCGAGGAGCGCGCTCCCCGGAGTCGGCGTGAGGAGCGGGCCGAGCGGACCGAGCGGGCGCTGACGTCCCGCGACGCCGCCGAGTCCGAGCCGGTCGCGGTCGAGGACCCGGTCGTCGAGACGCCGGTGGCCGAGGCGCCGGTCATGGAGACGGCGGTGGCCGAGGCCGCCCCGGCCCCCGCGGTCGCCGTACAGGAGGACGAGGCCGCCCCCAAGGGGCGTACGCGCCGTCGTGCGACCCGGAAGGTGTCGGCCCCGGCCGGTTCCCCGAAGGCGGCGGAAGAGGCCGTGGTGACGGTCTCGGAGCCGGTGGCGGTTCCCGCGCCGGAGGCTGCCGCCGAGGTCGTCGAGCCGAAGCCCGAGCCCGTGGCCGAGCCCGCCGCCGAGAGCGCGGCCCCGGCCCGCCCGCGTCGCCGCGCCGTCCGCAAGGCCACCGCGCCCACCGCGTCCGAGGAGGCGGCCGTCGTGGTCGTCCCGTCGGCTTCGGCGGAGCCGGTCGCCGAGACGGCCGAGGTGTCTGGGCCGGCTGAGCCGGCTGAGGTGGCTGAGACGGTGGCCGAGGCCGACGTCGAGGCTCCGGTCGCGGCCAAGAAGACGGCCGCCCGCAAGACGGCCAAGAAGGCGACCGCGACGAAGGCCGCCACCAAGAAGACCGCGGCCAAGAAGACGGTCGCCAAGAAGGCCACGGCCAAGAAGGCGACCGCGACGAAGAAGACGGCCGCCAAGACCACGGCGAAGAAGACCGCGGCGGCCGGGCAGCAAGACCGTCCGACGGTCTCGGCGACCACGGAGGACTGACGGACGACCGGCGGACGACCGGCGGAGGACTGACGGAATTCCGTCCTCCCTCCGACCGCTCCAACTGCTCCGACCGCTCCGACTGATCCGACAGCACGACGGCGGCCCGCCCGGTTCCCACCGGGCGGGCCGCCGTCGTGTGCGTGGTGCGCGATTCGGCGCAATGGGGAAGGGGCGTTCGTCGACCGGAGACGAGGGATCGCGGATCCCCGTGGCCACGGGAACCGCGTTGCAGCGGTATCCGGCGGACGACGGGCCGGGCCGTCCCGGTGGGCGGTGACGGTTCCTCGCCCGTGGCGAGGGGGTCGGGGCCCGGTTTGACCCCTCAAGCCGGGCCCCGTAACCTAGACCGTCGGCGTGTCCCCTGACGCGCCGCACCCCCGTAAACCTCTTCCTCCCGGAATTTTGCGTGTCATGCGGTTCCTGCGTGTCATGCGTTTCGGGAGAGGCCGCTCGCGCAGCGCGTGGCTGGACTGCGGGGTTCCGTTCCGAGCGAGAGAGAGATCCGCGTGTACGCCATCGTGCGCAGCGGTGGTCGCCAGCACAAGGTTGCTGTCGGCGACATCGTTGAGGTTGACAAGATTTCCACTGCCAAGGTTGGCGACACGGTCGAGCTCTCGACCCTGCTCGTTGTCGACGGCGACGCCGTGACCAGCGACCCGTGGGTCCTTGCCGGCATCAAGGTCCAGGCCGAGGTCGTGGACCACCACAAGGGCGTCAAGATCGACATCCTTCGCTACAAGAACAAGACCGGTTACCGCCGTCGTCAGGGCCACCGCCAGCAGTACACGGCGATCAAGGTCACTGAGATCCCCGCGGCTGCGAAGTAAGGGACTGAGGAGAGATGGCACACAAGAAGGGCGCATCGTCCACTCGGAACGGTCGCGACTCCAATGCTCAGCGGCTCGGCGTGAAGCGCTTCGGCGGTCAGGTCGTCAACGCCGGTGAGATCCTGGTCCGCCAGCGCGGCACCCACTTCCACCCGGGCAACGGCGTCGGCCGTGGCAAGGACGACACGCTGTTCGCCCTTGACGCCGGTGCGGTGGAGTTCGGTACCCACCGTGGCCGCAAGGTCGTGAACATCGTTCCGGTCGCCTGACCGGTTCTTTCGCGAGGCGGACCTCACTTCCCCCACGGGAAGCGGGTCCGCCTTTCGCGTGTTACAGCTGAGACATTCCCGTACGTTTCTGGAGGCACTGAACCATGACCACCTTCGTGGACCGCGTCGAGCTGCACGTCGCCGCGGGTAGCGGAGGCCACGGCTGTGCCTCCGTACACCGGGAGAAGTTCAAGCCGCTCGGCGGCCCCGATGGCGGCAACGGCGGCCGTGGCGGTGACGTGATGCTGGTCGTCGACCAGTCCGTCACCACGCTGCTCGACTACCACCACAAGCCGCACCGCAGCGCCACCAACGGCAAGCCCGGCGAGGGCGGCAACCGCTCCGGCAAGGACGGGCAGGACCTGATCCTGCCGGTGCCGGACGGCACGGTCGTGCTCGACGGGGCGGGCAACGTCCTCGCGGACCTCGTCGGCCACGGCACGTCGTACGTCGCCGCCCAGGGCGGTCGCGGTGGCCTCGGCAACGCGGCGCTGGCCTCGGCCCGTCGCAAGGCCCCCGGCTTCGCACTGCTCGGCGTCCCCGGGGACTTCCAGGACATCGTCCTGGAGCTGAAGACGGTCGCGGACGTGGCCCTCGTCGGCTACCCGAGCGCCGGCAAGTCGTCGCTGATCTCCGTCCTGTCGGCCGCCAAGCCGAAGATCGCGGACTACCCCTTCACGACCCTCGTCCCCAACCTCGGTGTGGTGACGGCGGGCGAGACGGTCTACACGATCGCCGACGTGCCCGGTCTCATCCCCGGCGCCAGCCAGGGCAAGGGCCTCGGCCTCGAGTTCCTCCGCCACGTCGAGCGCTGCAGTGTGCTGGTCCACGTGCTGGACACGGCGACCCTGGAGTCCGAGCGTGACCCGGTCACCGACCTCGACATCATCGAGGAAGAGCTGAAGCAGTACGGCGGTCTCGGCAACCGTCCGCGCATTGTCGTCCTCAACAAGATCGACGTACCGGACGGCAAGGACCTCGCCGAGATGGTCCGCCCCGATCTGGAGTCCCGCGGCTACCGCGTCTTCGAGGCGTCGGCGGTGGCGCACATGGGCCTGAGGGAGCTGTCCTTCGCACTCGCCGAGATGGTCGGGCAGGCGCGCGCCGCCAAGCCCAAGGAGGAGGCGACCCGGATCGTCATCCGCCCGAAGGCGGTCGACGACGCCGGGTTCACCGTGGTCCAGGAGGAGGACGGCCTCTTCCGCGTGCGCGGCGAGAAGCCCGAGCGCTGGGTCCGCCAGACCGACTTCAACAACGACGAGGCCGTCGGCTACCTCGCCGACCGCCTCAACCGCCTAGGCGTCGAGGCGGAGCTGATGAAGGCGGGCGCCCGCTCGGGTGACGGCGTCGCCATCGGCCCCGAGGAGAACGCGGTCGTCTTCGACTGGGAGCCGACCGTCATGGCCGGCGCCGAGATGCTCGGCCGCCGTGGCGAGGACCACCGCCTCGATGTTCCCCGGCCCGCCGCGCAGCGCCGCCGCGACAAGCAGGCGGAGCGGGACGACGCGGACAAGGAGTACGACGACTTCGAGCCGTTCTAGACCCAGCCCACCGTCACCCAGCCCACGGTCACCCAGCCCACGATCCTCTGGAGCCTCCGCCCGCCCCGCCAGGGGGTGGGGCCGGCGGTCGGCTCCGACGTGTCGGTCGCGGACATCGGCGGCGACGGGCGTGACGATGGGTGGGACGTCAACCACCGGCAGATCGCCGGACGCCGGCAGATCACCAGACACTGACAGATCAACAGCCCCGTCGCCGCGGTTACCACCTCTTCGACATCCGCCACGACGGCATCGACGCCACCGTCCGCGCCCCGCAGACCGTCCTGCGGCCGGACGCAGCATCCAGCACGCCGGCCCGACTGCGGGTCGATGCGGGAAAGCCGGGCGTACGTCTGCTCTGAGCAGTGCTGTTCTGGGACTCACGAGGGTCTCCAACGCTTACGGGACTCACGCGGACTCATGTGAGTCCCAGGACATTCTCAGGTAAGACTCAGGTAAGATATTTAACCTCCCTTGATCATGGAGACCGACTGTACGACTCACGACTCGGCGGCCCCTGAGGCGGAAGGCGTAAAAGCCGTCAAGGACGTCAAGGACGTCAAGGACGTCAAGGCCCTCAAGGCCGATGGAGCCGCCCAGAAGAGCGCCCCCGCGCCGCTGCCCCCCGGCACCCGGCTGCTGCACATCGGCCCGCACAAAACCGGGACCACGTCGATCCAGGGCGCCTTGTTCGCCGCGAAAGACGCGATGGCCGGGCACGGTGTCGAGTTCCCGGCCCACAGCAGGCACCCCATGGAAGCGGCCCTCGCGGTCTGTGCCCTGCCCGGGATGATGGGAGACATCAAGCCCACCGAGGGGCACTGGAAGCGGCTCGTCGACGCGGTGCACGCCACCGGGAAGCGCACCTCGGTGGTCAGTAGCGAGTTCTTCGCCGACGCGCCCGACGACGAGGCCATCGCCCGGATCGTCGACGGCCTCGGCCGGGACCAGGGCCGGGTTCATGTCCTGGTCACCCTGCGCCCGCTGGCGAAGATCATGCCCTCGCAGTGGCAGCAGTACGTGCAGAACGGTCTGCGCATGGGCTACGAGGACTGGCTGGAGCACATGCTCCGCAAGCCCCCGTACGAGAAGCCCAATCCCAGCTTCTGGCACCGGCACCGGCACGACCGGCTGGTGGAGCGGTGGGGCCGGGTCGTCGGTCCGGAGCGGGTCACCGTCGTCGTGGTCGACGACCGCGACCGGGACGGACTGCTCCGCGCCTTTGAGCAACTGCTGGGACTGCCGGGGAATCTTCTGCGGCCCGTTCCGGACGCGGTGAATCGTTCCCTTACTCTCGCCGAGACCGAAATGCTGCGGAATCTTAATGTGGAATTCCGCAGCAATGGGTTGCCCGACGAACTCTATTCGAAACTCATCCGTAACGGCGCGGTCATGCATATGAAGAACGCGTGCAGCCCCGCGCCGCAGGACGTGAAGATCTCCACGCCCCGGTGGGCCGTCGAGGTGGCGGCCGGGATCGGTGCCGAGATGACGGAGCGGATCACGGCGACGGGTGTGCGGGTCATCGGTGATCCGGCGCTGCTGTCCGCCGTACCGACGGCGGCCGACGACGCGTCCGTCGTGCCGCGGATCGCTCCCGCGGTGGCCGCTCAGGCCCTGTACGGGGCGCTCGCAGCGGCGGCCGCGGCGCCGGTGCGGAACACCGCGCCCGCCAAGTCGCGCAGCGTTCACCAGACGTCCTCGAAGGAACTCGTGAAGGTGCTCGGGCACCGCTGCCTCAAGCGGCTGCGGCGGCGCTGAGCCGACACGGCGTCACGTGCCGCGACGAGAAGGCCCTGTGGGCATGCACAGCAATTTCATGGATTGCTGCAAGGGAGTCACGGTGCAATTACTGCGCGTGCAAGGTTAATGGCAGGTTGCGTGCGGATAGGCACCAGTCGACGCTCCTCTTGCACAACGCTTACCAAAAGTGGGAGCATTCCGAGGCTCCCTGTCGCCCCGAGGTAGGTCCACCTGTGTCCCAGCACATTGCCAAGCCCCGTACCACCGCAGTGATCCTCGCCGGCGGCACCGGTCAGCGCGTGGGTCTGTCTATTCCGAAGCAGCTGCTGAAGATCGCCGGTAAGGCGGTCATCGAGCACACGCTGACCACCTTCGAACAGGCCGACTCGATCGACGACATCATCGTGCTGATGGCCCCGGGCTATGTGCCGGACGTCGAGAAGATCGTCGCGAAGGCGGGGCTGAAGAAGGTCACCAAGGTGATCGAGGGCGGCTCGACGCGGAACGAGACCACCGAGCGCGCGATCGCCGCCCTCGGCGAGGGCCTGGCCGAGGGCGAGGACGCCAACGTCCTCTTCCACGACGCCGTACGCCCCCTGCTGTCGGAGCGCGTGATCGACGACTGCGTGGCGGCGCTCGAGCGCTACCAGGCCGTCGACGTCGCCATCCCGTCCGCGGACACCATCATCGTGACCCGCACCCACGGTGAGGACGGCGAGTTCATCACCGAGATCCCGGACCGCTCCCGGCTGCGCCGCGGCCAGACGCCCCAGGCGTTCAAGCTGTCCACGATCCGCCGTGCCTACGAGGTCGCGGCCGGTGACCCCAACTTCCAGGCCACCGACGACTGCTCGGTCGTACTCAAGTACCTGCCGGACGTGCCGATCCACGTCGTCGCGGGCGACGAGTACAACATGAAGGTCACCCAGCCCGTCGACGTCTTCATCGCCGACAAGCTCTTCCAGCTCGCCTCCACCGCCGCGCCCGAGCAGGCCGGCGAGGCCGCCTACCGCGAGCTGCTCACCGGCAAGACCGTGGTGGTCTTCGGCGGTTCGTACGGCATCGGCAAGGACATCGCCGAACTCGCCGAGGGCTACGGCGCGAAGACCTATGCGCTGGGCCGTTCGACCACCGGCACCCACGTCGAGAACCCTGAGGAGGTCGACGACGCGCTGTCCACGGCGTACGCGGAGACCGGGCGCATCGACTACGTCATCAACACCGCGGGCGTGCTGCGCATAGGCAGGCTCGCGGAGACGGACAACGCGACGATCGAGGAAGCGCTGAAGGTCAACTACCTGGCCCCGGTGCAGATCGCCCGCTCCGCGTACAAGTACCTCGCCGAGACCCAGGGCCAGCTGCTGCTCTACACCTCCAGCAGCTACACCCGCGGCCGCGCCGAGTACAGCCTCTACTCCTCCACGAAGGCCGCCATGGTGAACCTCACCCAGGCGCTGTCCGACGAGTGGGCCGGCGACGGCATCCGTGTCAACTGCATCAACCCGGAGCGCACCGCGACCCCGATGCGCACCAAGGCCTTCGGCCAGGAGCCCGCCGGTTCACTGCTCTCCTCCGAGGCGGTCGCGCGCACCTCGCTCGACGTCCTCCTCTCCGAACTCACCGGTCATGTCATCGACGTGCGGCAGCAGGACCCGACGGCCGGCGCCGGCCGGGGCTCCGGCTTCGAGGCGGCCCTGGCCGGGGTGCTGGACCGTCAGGACGGCGTTGCGTAATTAACACCCATTAGTTTTCTTGGAATTCAGGCCTCTGCGGCTGCGCGTTTGCCGCACATTCACAGAGGCCTGAATCCGTAAAATTCCCGGATTGTCCGCCATCCCCCACAAGGCCCATTTCGGGAATTATCAGTACCAAAACCGGCACTCACCCCTCAAGAGCAGGTTTCTCCGTGATTTCCACCGCTATACGCGTTGCCCGGGTGGGGAGTGCGGCCGAGCTGGCCGCGGCGGCCCTCATGATGCTGGGCTTCCCCTGCCTGATGCTGGCCGCGCTCCTCCCGAGTGTCGGCGCCTTCGCCGCCGCAGCCGCCGTGACGTACCTGGCGGACCACTATCTGCACCGGCGCGGCAGCTATCTGATCAACCGCCTCAGCAAGGTGCGCGCCGGTCTGTCCATCCGGTTCCTGATCCGACAGTTGCTGCTGATCCTGCTGCTGGCACGCCTGGACCTGTCCGACAGCATGGTCTTCTACGCGGCGATCGCGTGCTTCCTCGCCTTCTACGGCTTCCAGGCCCCGCACAGCGCGCTGATCACCCTGATCCGGTCGCGCCGCAAGATGCCCGTCGCCACCCGCAACGTCGACCTGGCCTCGCGCATCCGCATCCCGGACGCGCCGCCGCGCGTGCTGGTGAACCGGGCCGCAGAGAAGATGCTCCACCTCGACCTGGTGGCGGTCGCCGGCGTCCTCGTCACCGGCGCCACCGACTCCGACGTGTTCGGCTTCGCGGGCATCGCGGTCAGCCTGGTGCTGGCGTTCGTCTACGTCGTCGCGCTCGTCCCGTACATCCGCGACAAGAAGACCCCGCCGCACGCGGACAAGGTCCTGGCGGCGGTCGACGGCTGGCTGCGCGAGTACCGCCCGGAGACGGTGCTGTACTTCTCCGGCTCCAAGGACTCGGCGTACCAGGTCAACATGTGGCTGGAGACGATGGAGCAGCTGGACACCCGGCCGCTGATCCTCCTGCGCGAGCGCGCCGTCCTGGAGCGCATGGCGCCCACCACCGTGCCGGTCATCTGCGTGCCCGGAGGGGTGCACCTGATGAACATGGACCTGTCCACGGTGCGCGTCGCGCTGTACGCGGCGAACGTCGGCAAGAACATCCACATGCTGCGCGTCCCGACCATGAAGCACGTCTTCATCGGCCACGGCGACAGCGACAAGCTCGCCAGCGTCAACCCGTTCAGCAAGGCGTACGACGAGGTGTGGACCGCCGGCCGTGCGGGCCGCGACCGCTACGCCATCGCCGACGTCGGTGTCCTCGACGACGACATCGTCGAGGTCGGCCGCCCGCAGCTCGCCCCGATCCAGACCTGGCAGGGCGTGCCCGAGGGCCGTATCCCGACCGTCCTGTACGCCCCCACCTGGGAGGGCTGGGACGACAACCCCGGCAACACCTCGATCCTGCTGGCCGGCGCCAACATCGTGCGCGCCCTGCTGAAGGCCGAGCAGCCCGTCCGCGTCCTCTACAAGCCGCACCCCTTCACCGGCACCCGCAGCACGCAGGCCAAGGCCGCCCACGAGAAGATCGTCGCGCTGGTCGAGAAGGCGGCCGCCGAGCGCGCCGCCGACCCCCGCTTCACCGTCGACGCGGCGGCGCAGTCCGAGGCCAAGGCCGAGCTGGCCCGCATCAAGGCCCGTGTCGAGCAGCTGACCGGCGTCACCGAGAGCGGCGACGAGGCCGAGGGAACCCGTGACGGCCTGGTCGACACGGCGGCGCACGCCGAGGTCGCCCGGATGCGCGCCGAGTGGAACGACGCCTACTGGCGCTCCTTCGGCAGCTGGGAGCACCGTGTCATCACAGGCGCCGAGCCGCGCCTGTACGACTGCTTCAACGTCTCCGACGCGATGGTCTCGGACATCTCCAGCGTGGTCTCCGACTTCATCGCGAGCGGCAAGCCGTACGCGGTCACGGACTCCGCGGAGCTGGGCGTCGAGGAGTTCCTGCGGCAGAACACCGCGGTGCGCGCCGCCGTGATCCTGTCCAACTCGGCCGCCGAGCTCGGCGCGCTGCTCGCCCAGGTCACCGACCCGTCCTCCGACGCGCTGGCCACCGAACGCCGGGAGCTGAAGGAGTACCTGCTCGGCCCCGACGAGCCGGCCTCGATCGACCAGTTCAACGCCGCGGTGCGCAACCTGGCGAAGAAGTCCCGGGCACGCAACCACGGCCAGGAGACCGGCGCGTCGGCCGCCGCCGTGGAGCTGGCCAACGGGGCCAACGCGGTTCCCAGCCAGCGGAAGGCCACGGCGGACGAGACGGCGGGCGGTAGGGCCGTGAAGGGCTGAGCCACGCCGCCCCGGCATGACAGGGCCTGGTCACGAGGAGCATCCTCGTGACCAGGCCCTGTGCCGTGTGTCCCGTTCCTGAGGGACCCGGTTCCTGAGGGAACCGTTCCTGATAAACGTATGAACTGCGTCACACTTGGGGTGCCGCCGGGCAACCTACTGGCGCATTTAATCGTCCTCCAGGTATTCCTTGGGTGATACCGGGGGAAATGTTCGGATGACAATGGAGAAACGTGACCGTGACGCAGCCTGATGTGAGCGTGATCATCGGGGCGTACGAGGCCATGCCCTACCTGGTGAAGACCCTGGAGTCGGTGGAGGCTCAGACGCTCGACCCCGCTCGTATCGAGGTCATCGCCGTCGACGACGGGTCGAAGGACGGCACCGGCGAGTACCTCGAGGAGTTCGCTGAGCGTGTGGCCATGGCCGTCACGGTGATCCGGCAGGCCAACTCCGGCGGCCCCAGCGGCCCGCGCAACGTCGGTCTCGACAAGGCCCGCGGACGGTACGTCTTCTTCCTCGACGCCGACGACTACTTCGGCCCCGAGGCCCTGGAGCGCATGGTCGCCATGGCCGACGCGCAGGGCACGGACGTGGTGCTCGGCAAGGTCGTCGGCGTCAACCGCAACGCCCCCAAGTCGATGTGGGGCAAGACCCAGCCCCGTACGGACGTCTTCTCCTCGCAGATCAAGTTCACGCTCAGCGCGCAGAAGCTGTTCAGGCGCGAGCTGCTCACGCGGCACGACATGCACTTCGACGAGTCGCTGAAGACCGGTGAGGACGCCCTCTTCACCATGGAGGCCTACCTCCGCGCCGACGGCGTCTCCGTGATCGCCGACTACGACTGCTACTACCTGGTCGGCCGCGACGACGGCAAGCACGTGACCAAGAGCGGCAGCTACATCCTGCGCTTCGACTCCGCCCGCGCCCTGATGGGCCTGATCGCCGAGCATGTGCCCGCGGGCAAGCGCCGCGACGGCCTGATGGTCCGGCCCTTCCTCATCACCCTGCTGCCCCAGTTCGGGCCCGTCTTCCTCAGGGACAGCGAAGAGGTCAGACAGAACAAGCTCGCGCTGGCCAAGCCGCTGGTCGACGCGTACTGGACCGAGGGGGTCGCGGACCGCCTCAAGGTCAACGAGCGGCTCCGGGTGAACCTCGCCGGGCTGGGCCGGGGCGACCTCCTGGCCGACGTCCTGGACTTCATCAAGAAGAAGAAGGCGCCCACGCTCCACGTGGACCCGAGCAGCCGCAAGGCCTACCTCGGCTACCCGCACTTCCGCGACAAGAACGCACCGCTCCCGGACAGCTGGTTCATCCCGACCTCGCGCGAGACGGTCACCATCGAGAGTTTCAAGTTCGCCCCCGCCGCCCGCTTCCCCGGCATGCGCACCGCACGCAAGGTGGCGCGCAAGGTGCTCGGGCCGCGCCGCGCGGGCTGACACACACGCCTGTTCCGTAGCCCCTGGGGGCGTACGGAACGGGCGTTCGATGAATCGCGTACCAAGACCGATGGGGGCCATGGGCGCCCCGGCCGACGAGGGCTACTGGCGCCCTGACGGCAGAGCGTCTCTGATGGGCTTGGTGATCCCAAGCGCGAGTGGCTACGCGCCGGTGATCATCAGGGTCGAACGCCGTCCGCAGGCTGGACCGACGGGCGCCGCCCCCGCCTCTTCGCGTAGATTGCCCGGCGGGACCGCCGGACCGACGCGAGGGGACACACCGCAGGTGGCAGGGCAGGTGACTGGGCACATGGCAGGCCAGGTGGCAGGGGCGAGGCAGGCCGTGGCGGGGGCCCACAGAATCGTCGTCAAGGTGGGTTCCTCCTCGCTGACCACGGCCGCGGGCGGACTCGACGCGGACCGCGTCGACGCGCTCGTCGACGTCCTCGCCAAGCGCCGCAGTGGTGGCGAGAAGGAGATCGTCCTCGTCTCGTCCGGGGCCATCGCGGCCGGCCTCGCCCCCCTCGGGCTGCGCCGCCGCCCCAAGGATCTGGCCAGGCAGCAGGCCGCCGCCAGCGTCGGCCAGGGCCTCCTGGTCGCCCGCTACACCGCCTCCTGCGCCCGCCACGGCATCCGCGTCGGCCAGGTGCTCCTCACCGCCGACGACACCAGCCGCCGCGCCCACCACCGCAACGCCTCCCGCACCCTCGACAAGCTCCTGGCGATGGGCGCACTGCCGGTCGTCAACGAGAACGACACGGTCGCCACGGACGAGATCCGCTTCGGCGACAACGACCGGCTCGCCGCGCTCGTCGCCCACCTCGTACGGGCCGATCTGCTGGTCATGCTCTCCGACGTGGACGGCGTGTACGACGGCGACCCCAGCAAGCCCGGTACCTCGCGGATAGCGGAGGTGCGCGGCCCGCAGGACCTCGCGCACGTCGACGTCGGCAGCGCGGGGAAGGCCGGCGTCGGCACCGGCGGCATGGTCACCAAGGTCGAGGCGGCCCGGATCGCGGCGGCCGCGGGCATCGCCGTCGTGCTCACCTCCGCCGTGCACGCCGCCGAGGCCCTCGCGGGCGGGGACACCGGCACGTACTTCCACCCGACCGGCAAGCGCTCCGCCGACCGGCTGCTGTGGCTGCAGCACGCCTCGACCCCGCAGGGCGCGCTCGTCCTGGACGACGGGGCCGTGCGCGCGGTCGTCGACCGGCGCACCTCACTGCTGCCGGCGGGCATCGCGGCTGTCGAGGGCGACTTCACCGCGGGCGACCCCGTCGAGCTGCGCGACAGCACCGGCCGGGCGGTCGCACGGGGTCTGGTGAACTTCGACGCCAAGGAGATTCCCCAGCTGATCGGCCGCTCCACCCGGGAGCTGGCGCGCGAGCTGGGCCCGGAGTACGAACGCGAGGTCGTACACAGGGACGACCTGGTGCTCCTGCACCAGTAAGACGCCTGTTCCCACCGCCTCCGAAACAGCTGTCCAGTACACCCGTAAACGGCCGATTCCGAGGCCCTCGCCGGGGGACGTTGTGTAAAAGCGCCACGCGGAGGCGTCCCACCTGCTCAACTTTGTGGGCAGGGAGACTCCGGGATTCAGTACGACCATTACGACCATTGCGTAAAGGAGGCCGTCGTGAGACGAGTGCGCCCTGGGGCGGCAGCGTCCCACGGTGGTGCCGCCTCCCGCGCGGGTGGGGCCAGTTCCCGTGCGGGAGGTGCGGCTGCCCGTCCAGGTGGTGCCGCCTCCCGTCCGGCGGGCGAGGAGCGGGCCCTGACGAGTGTCGCGGCCGGAGAGACGTACGGGGGCGAGAAGCCCGCCGACCAGCCCCGGCTGTGGCACGTCACGCTCAGCGTCTCGGGCGGCGAGGCCCCGCTGAAGGAGGTCCGGCGCGCCCTCGAACAGCTGGCCCACGACCACCCCTTCCTGCTGACCAGCCGGTACGCCAACGACCACGCGGAGATCCGCTACTGGGAAGAGGCCCGCGACCTGCACGACGCGGCGGCCGTCGCCCTGCGCCTGTGGGGCGAACACCGCCAGACCGCCAAGCTCCCGCCCTGGGAGATCGTCGGCCTGGAGGTCATCGACCGTGAGACGTACCACCAGCGGATCGCCGAGGGGTACGGGCCGCTTCCGGCGACTCCCGTCGGAGTACATCCCTTTTGACGTACATCCCTTTTCGCGTACATCCCTTTTGACCCTGTCTCGGGGTGTGGGACGGGCGCTGGACGGGCTCGTTCGGCGCACTACCCTTCCGATATGACCACGCTCTCGCCGTACGACTCGATGTCCCCGGTCACCCAGGCCGCCTACCGTGCGAAGGCCGCCGCCGCCGACCTCGCGCCCCTGCCGCGGGCCGAGAAGGACGACGCGCTGCTCGCGATCGCGGACGCGCTGGAGGTCCGTACGAGTGAGATCGTCGCGGCCAACGCCAAGGACATCGCGCGTGCCCGCGAGGCCGGCACCAGCGAGACCGTCATCGACCGGCTGACGCTGACGCCCGAGCGCGTGCGCGCCATCGCCGCGGACGTGCGTGACGTCGCCGCGCTGCCCGACCCGGTCGGCGAGGTCGTCCGCGGCTCGACCCTCCCGAACGGCATCGACCTGCGCCAGGTCCGCGTCCCGCTCGGCGTCGTCGGGATCATCTACGAGGCCCGCCCGAACGTCACGGTGGACGCCGCCGCCCTCTGCCTGAAGTCCGGCAACGCGGTCCTGCTGCGCGGCTCGTCCTCGGCCTTCGAGTCGAACACCGCCCTGGTCCGCGTGGTGCGCGACGCCGTGGGCGGCGCCGGGCTGCCCGCCGACGCCGTGCAGCTCGTGCCCGGCGAGAGCCGCGAGTCCGTACGCGAGCTGATGCGCGCCCGCGGTCTGGTCGACGTCCTCATCCCGCGCGGCGGCGCCTCGCTGATCCGTACGGTCGTACAGGAGTCCACCGTCCCGGTCATCGAGACCGGCACCGGCAACTGCCATGTGTACGTCGACGCGCACGCCGACATCGACATGGCGATCGACATCCTGATCAACTCCAAGGCCCAGCGGCCCAGCGTCTGCAACTCCGCCGAGACGCTCCTCGTCCACCAGGACATCGCCCCCGAGTTCCTGCCGCGCGCCCTGGACGCCCTCGCGGACGCCGGAGTCACCGTGCACGCCGACGAGCGCGTCCTCGCCTACGCCAAGGACTCCAAGGCCACCGTCGTCGAGGCCACGCCCGAGGACTGGGAGACCGAGTACCTCTCGTACGACATCGCCGCCGCCGTCGTCGACTCGCTCGACCGGGCCGTCGAACACATCCGCCTGTGGACCTCCGGCCACACCGAGGCCATCGTCACCACCTCGCAGCAGGCCGCCCGCCGCTTCACCCAGTTGGTGGACTCCACCACGGTCGCCGTGAACGCCTCGACCCGGTTCACCGACGGTGGCCAGTTCGGCTTCGGCGCCGAGATCGGCATCTCCACACAGAAGCTGCACGCGCGGGGGCCGATGGGGCTGCCGGAGCTGACGAGCACCAAGTACATCGTCACGGGCGACGGGCACATCCGGCGCTGAAACGGGCGCGTCCGGCGCTGCAGCGTCAGGGGGGAGCGTCCGTGCCGTCAGGGGGGCGCGCGTGGTGTGCCGTGCGCGGCCCGCGGCCCGCGCCTCGTCGTGAGACGCGTCTCGTCAGGCAGATGAATTTCCATACCGTC
Source organism: Streptomyces sp. NBC_01384 (assembly GCF_045040035.1). NCBI lineage: Bacteria > Bacillati > Actinomycetota > Actinomycetes > Kitasatosporales > Streptomycetaceae > Streptomyces > Streptomyces sp. NBC_01384. Next base: position 3,161,975 of record NZ_CP109559.1, on the reverse strand, counting down.
TGCCCAAAATGACCCCCCAGGTCTACTCTGGATCCGTGCCGGAGGACGTGGGGGGCACGCCGTTCCCTGACGGCTGGGAGCCCGACGACGACCGCGACCGCGGGGGTGCGGACGAAGAGTTCGCCTCCGTGGTCTTCGACGAGGACTTCGTACGTGCGGCGGTGATCCATGAGCCGACCGCCGTCGAACGCCTCCTAGCAGCCGCGGAGGCCCGCGCGGAGGCCTCCGAGGCCGAAGCGCGCCGGGCGCACTCCCGGGGCGCCCGCGGCGACGACGAGCGCTACGAGGACGGTTTCGGGCCCGACGGCCATGGCGATTTCGGCTATGACCCGGATCTGGACGACCTGGACGACACCGAGGTCCTGGAGGGCCGCTACGGAGCTCCAGGGTCGTACGGCCGCTACGGCAGATTCGGCAGGGCCTACGGAAAACAGCCCCGCTGGCACCGCCCCGTCGCCTGGGTGCTCGCCCTGGTGATGGGCATCGGCATGGTCGCCCTGGCCTTCACGGCGGTCTACCGGGGGGCCTCCTCGGGCCCCCAGGACCAGGTCCCGCCACCCGCCTCGACAGGCCTCGAACAGGGCCAGGAGAAGGTCACCGGCACCGCTCCCTCCGCTTCGGCCGACTACTCCCACCCGGCCGTGTCGGCGGACCCTCGAACACCCTGACGATCCCTGGCGGTCCCTGACGATCCTGGTGAGAACCTGTCAGAACTTGTCGTGTACCAGGGCGTTTACCTGGGCTCCCGGAGACCTACTCTGAAGGTATGGGCGGACCTGGAGACCCACCTGAGGGGACACCCGAGGGCGCTTCCGCAGGTGGAGAGGACGAATACCGATCCGTCGTCTTCGACGAGTCGTTCGTCCGAGCTGCCCGCCTCCAGGAGTTCTCCGCCCAGGAGCGCATGGCCGACCACGCCCCGGCCGTACGCCGCCGCCCCGCCCTCCGGCGCGGCCTGCCCCGGCAGGCGCTGATCCTGGTCCTGCTGATCGCCGTCGCCTTCGGCACCGCGATCTACATGGGCGTACGACACCCGTACCAGACCCCGGCCGCCCAGTCCCCCGAACCGCTCCGCATGACCGTCATACCCCTCGCGCCCCAGACCGCCGTGCCCGGGGCCACGAGCGTCGACCAGCTGTACACGCACAGCCCCGCCGCCCAGTTCCGCGTCGGCGCCAAGGGCATCACGATGCCCGCCTACCGGCGCACCGCGCACTTCTCCGAGGGCCAGGTCGTGGCCGCGCTGACCACAGCCAAGGATTACCTCGTGGAGTCCTCGCTCGACCCCGAGGTGCTCACCGGCGCCACCAACCGGCCCGTACGGATCCTGCTCGACCCGCGGCAGCTCGACCAGTTCGACCAGAGCTTCGACCACCCGGCCGCCGACGGGCGGCACGCGCCGACCGGCTGGCTGATCCGCTTCGATCCCTCCCGCACCCAGCTCGCCGACTCCAAGATCCGGGTGCAGGGCACCCTGCAGGCCGCAGAGTTCGACTCCAACATCCTTGAGGTCGTCGCCGACCACACCTTCGTGTACGCCCTGAAGCCGACCGGCTCGGGCGCCGGCGCGAAGGCCTCGCTGTTCACCGTCCGGCGCGAGCTGCACTTCCGCTTCGACCGCGACGACCTGCGCATGAACCAGGCCGAGCTGGCCGTCTCCTACGTCCAGGCCGGGCCGCTCGCCTGCTCCGAGGACTCGGTGAACCATCTGCATCCGCTGCTCGCGGGACAGACCGCGAAGGCGGGCGGCCCGGCCGGCACCGACCCGTACGCCACGGGCAGCGCGACGGCACTGTGCGGCTCACTGGCGACGAGCGCCCAGCCGAAGGTGTGACCGTCAGTCCTCGTCACCGGGGGCACTGTCCCCGGGCGGCTGCTCCTGGGGCGGGGCCTGGTCCTTGGGCGGGGCCTGGTCCTTGGGCGCGCCGCTCGCGAAGCCCTCGAACCCGCGCCGCACCCGGCCGCCGAGGCCACCCGCACCGCCCGCGAGGTCGCTGACCAGCTTCATCAGCGGGTCCTTGGAGTTCTTCACATTGGTGGCATAGGTCGATGCCGACTGCCGGAAGGAGTCCGAGACCGAGGTCTCCTTGTCCTCGCTACGTCGCGGATAGTGACCATCCATGATCCGCTGGTAGTCGCGGGACTCGGCCCACTTCTTCAGCTCGGCCGCGCGCACGGTGGTGAAGGGGTGCGTACGGGGGAGGGTATTGAGGATCTTGAGCACGGAGTCGCGCAGGTCACCCCCGGTCTCGTACTCCTCGGCCTGCGCGAGGAAGGCGTCCACGTTCATCTCGTGCAGGTGATTGCCTCCCGCGAGCTTCATCAGGCCGCGCATCGAGGCCTTCAGATCCTGTCCGACGAGGAGCCCCGCCCGGTCGGCCGACAGCTCCGACTTGCGGAACCACTCGCGCAGCGCGGTCACGATCGTCATGATCGCGAGGTTGCCCAGTGGGATCCAGGCCACCCGGAGCGCCAGATTGGTCAGGAAGAGCAGGATCGTGCGGTAGACGGCGTGGCCGGACAGCGCGTGGCCGACCTCGTGCCCGACGACCGCCCGCATCTCCTCCTCGTCCAGCAGCTCGACGAGCCCGGTCGTCACGACGATGATCGGCTCGTCCAGACCGATGCACATCGCGTTGGGCTGCGGGTCCTGGGTGACGTACATCGGCGGAACCTTCTCCAGGTCCAGGATGTGGCACGCGTCCCGCAGCATGGCGTTGAGGTGCGCGAACTGGGCGTCCGAGACGCGCACCGAGTCGGACAGGAACAGCAGCCGCAGGCTGCGCTCGGGCAGCAGGCCGCTCAGGGCCTTGAAGACCGTGTCGAAGCCGCTGAGCTTGCGCAGGGCCACCAGGGCCGAGCGGTCCGCCGGGTGTTCGTACGCGCGCGAGGAGATCCCCTCGAAGCGCCTGCGCTGCCTGCTCGGCACGTTCTCGTGCCCGTTGAGCTGGTGGCCGTCGTCGGACATGTGTTCCCCCATGTGCGTCTGAGTGCCCTATGTGCCCCCAAGGCACGGCCCAGCCTAAGCGGATATACCGTTGACGGGCAGTACAGAGAAGGAGTCGTACGCCATGGAGCACATCCCCGCAGCCGCCTGGCTCACCGAGGCCGCGAGCGCGGCACATAGGCAGGGCCCGGGCGATCTGCTCCGTGTCGTGCTGATCGTGATGATTGTCGGAGTGGTCCTGACCGCCTGGTTCCTGCTGCGGGGGTACAAGCGCGACGACTGACGCGACGACCGACGTGACCACCGACGCGACGTCCTAAGGGTGTGCCTGAGGGGTGCGCCTGCCGAGGAGGCCGCGGCAACCGGCGTCCCCGACGGCGGAGTCGGCGTGATCGTGACCGAGGCCCCCGCATACGATGGGCCGACGTCTTTATCCCGCCCACACCGGATAGGTCCTGCCGAGATGAGCTTCCACAGCACTGCTGCACAGTTGGTCACCGTTGCCGCCGAGGGCGAGCAGGGGGGCAACCACGAGAGCCTCAGCCCGTTCCTGACCGGGGGCGGTGCCCTCTTCGTCCTGCTCCTGCTGCTGTGGATCACTACGCGCTTCAACCGCGACCGCTGAGCCATTTCGGCCACCCGCGGCCGTCCCCCGGGACCCCTGTCGGGCGGAGACCGTCGACCGGGCCGGTAGGGTCTGCACGCATGGGAGAGCAGGACATGCCTACCGGTCCGGCGAGTGACACGGAGAGCGGTGCCGTCGGCGACGCCGCGCGTGACGCGCTGGGCGGCACAGTGAGAGGCGGGGCCGACCGGCTGACGACCGGCCCCGGCAACGGCCCCTCGAATCCGGGGAAGCGCCGCCTCGGCGTCATGGGCGGAACGTTCGACCCGATCCACCACGGGCACCTCGTGGCAGCCAGTGAGGTCGCCGCGCAGTTCCACCTCGACGAGGTGGTGTTCGTACCGACCGGTCAGCCGTGGCAGAAGTCCGACCGCAAGGTCTCCCCGGCCGAGGACCGCTATCTGATGACGGTCATCGCCACCGCCGAGAACCCGCAGTTCTCGGTGAGCCGCATCGACATCGACCGCGGCGGCCCGACCTACACCACGGACACCCTGCGCGACCTGCGTGCCCTCAACCCCGACACCGATCTCTTCTTCATCACCGGTGCCGACGCGCTCGGCCAGATCCTCACCTGGCGGTACGCGGAAGAGCTTTTCTCCCTCGCGCACTTCATCGGCGTCACCCGGCCCGGCCACACCCTGACCGACCCGGGGCTGCCCGAGGGCGGCGTCTCGCTCGTCGAGGTTCCCGCGCTGGCCATCTCGTCCACAGACTGCCGTGCGAGAGTCGCGAAGGGCGATCCCGTCTGGTATCTGGTGCCGGACGGCGTAGTGCGCTACATCGACAAGCGTGAGCTGTACCGCGGCGAGTGAGCCGAGAGGGGCACCGGTGAACGACCGATACGACGGATACGCAGGCGGCGACCAGTACGAGCTCGTCGGCTACGACGAGTTCGGGCAGCCTGTGTACCGGCAGGCGCCGCCCCAGCAACCGCAACGGGGCTACGATCCCTACGCGGGGGCCCAGCAGAACCAGGGCTACGGTTACGACCCGTACGCGACCGGCGCGACCACCTATGACACCGGTCAGCAGCCGCCCGTGTCGCCGTACGACACCGGGCAGCAGCAATCCGTGCCGTCCTACGACACCGGTCAGCAGACGGCCGTCCCCGCGTACGACCCGTACGGCGCCGGCGCATCCGCAGCCGCCGGGACGGCGACGGCGTACGACCCCTACGGGCAGACGGCGCACACCGGGCAGCAGCCGCGGGTCGCCGAGCAGACCGCCCGCATCCCGCAGCAGGCGCGTCCCGCGGACGAGAACGAGCCCCGGGCCGACCGGGACTACCGCACCGAGCAGTTCGCCTTCGCCGAGGAGCAGGAAGCCGAGTCCGAAGACGTCATCGACTGGCTGAACTTCACCGAGAACCGCACCGAGCGCCGCGAGGAGGCCAAGCGCCGCGCCCGGAGCAGGACCGTCGCCCTGGTCGTGGTGCTCGCCCTGGTCGTGGTCGGCGGCGTCGGGTACCTCTGGTACGCGGGCAAGCTGCCCGGCACCTCCTCGGACGGCAAGTCGGCCGCGACGACGGCCACGGGCGCCCAGAACCGCGATGTGATCGTCGTCCACCTGCACAACACGAAGGGCGGCGGCACCTCCACGGCGCTGCTCGTCGACAACACCACCACCAAACAGGGCACCACCGTCCTGCTGCCCAACTCCCTTGCCCTGACGGACGAGGACGGCTCGACGACCACGCTCGCCAAGTCCGTCGGCTCCGACGGCTCCTCCGGGACCCGGGACTCGATCGACACGGTGCTCGGCACCAACATCCAGGGCACCTGGCGCCTCGACACGCCCTACCTCAACAACCTTGTCGAACTCGTCGGCAACATCGACCTCAACACCAACGCCGATGTACCGGACCCCGATTCCAAGAAGAAGGGCGAGGCGCCCCTCGTGAAGAAGGGCGAGAACCAGAGCCTCAGCGGCAAGATGGCCGTCGCCTACGCCACCTACCGGGCCTCGGGTGAGTCCCAGAACGCCCAACTGGAGCGGTTCGGACAGGTCATGCAGGGCGTGCTGCGCAAGCTGTCCTCCGACAAGCAGGCCGCGACCATCACGGTGCAGACCCTGGCGCAGATCCTCGACCCGTCTCTGACCGACCAGGACCTCGGAGCCTTCCTCGCCAAGCTCTCCGACCTCGCCAAGGGCGGCGACTACAAGACGGCGCTGCTGCCCGTGCAGCAGGACGGCACCCTGAGCGAGAGCGCCACCAACAGTGTGATCAAGGACGTGCTGGGCGGCACCGCGAAGAGCCCCGACGCGGGGTCCGCCGTCCGCGTCGGCATCAAGAACGCCACCGGCAAGAAGGACGCCACCGAGAAGGTCCGCGTGGTCCTCGTCAACGGCGGCTACACCTTCCTGGACTCCGGCACGGCCGCCACCGCCCAGAGCGTGTCCCAGATCACCTACACCGACGCGGCAAGGAAGAGCGACGCCGTCGAGGTCGCGAAGACGCTGGGCCTGCCCGTCAGCACCGTGAAGAAGGTCACGGGCACGTCCAGCGCGGACGTCTCCGTGATTCTCGGCCAGGACTACAAACTGACCACCTCCACGGGGTGATCGCGGGGGGTGGTCCTGGGGTCGATCCCGGGGCGGTCGCAAGGTGATCGGCACCACGTCCCGGGGCCCCGGGACGTGGTCGCGGAAACGCGTGGGGTGCCGTCGGCGGTCCGTGAGACCCTTGAGTCATTACTGACCGCCGACGGAAAGCCGCGTAGTGACCGCCACGGACCGCTCCATCGAGCTCATCAACACCGCCGCGCAGGCGGCCGCCGACAAGCTCGCGCACGACATCATCGCCTACGACGTCAGCGACGTTCTCTCGATCACCGACGCCTTCCTGCTGGCGTCCGCCCCCAACGACCGCCAGGTCAAGTCGATCGTCGACGAGATCGAGGAGCGGCTGAACAAGGAGCTCGGCGTCAAGCCGGTGCGCCGCGAGGGCGACCGCGAGGCCCGCTGGGTGCTGCTCGACTACGTCGACATCGTGGTGCACGTGCAGCACAGCGAGGAGCGCGTCTTCTACGCCCTGGAGCGGCTCTGGAAGGACTGCCCGGAGCTGGACCTGCCCGCCGACGCCAAGGCCACCCGTGGCAAGGCCGCCGAGCACGCCAAGCTGCAGGCCGAGGAGGACTCCGCCGAACTCGGGGAGCTGCGGTGACCGCTGCGGGGGCCGAGACGGCGGCCGGGACGGCGGCCGACACGGGCAGGGCCCCGGCCCCGGTCGCGGTGGGTGCCGAGGCCGGGAAGGAGCCGGGCCGCGGCCGCCGCGTCATCCTGTGGCGGCACGGCCAGACCTCCTGGAACGTGGATCGCCGCTTCCAGGGCACCACGGACGTCGAGCTCACCGAGACGGGCATCGGCCAGGCCCGCCGCGCCGCCCGTCTGCTCGCCTCGCTGAAGCCCGATGCGATCGTCGCCTCGGACCTCCGGCGCGCCGCGAACACGGCCGCCGAGCTGTCCGCACTCACCGGCCTCGACGTCATCCACGACGAGGGCCTGCGCGAGACCTACGCGGGCGTCTGGCAGGGGCTGACGCACGAGGAGATCATCGCCCGGTACGGCGACGAGTACGCCGCCTGGAAGCGCGGTGAGCTGGTGCGCCGAGGCGGCGGCGAACTGGAGACCGAGGTCGCCGACCGCGCCGCCCCCGTGGTGCTGAGCCACGCCGACAAGCTGCCCGAGGACGGCACCCTCGTGGTGGTCAGCCATGGCGGCACCATCCGCACCACCATCGGGCGCCTGCTCGGTCTGGAGTCCTGGCACTGGGAGAGCCTCGGCGGCCTCTCCAACTGCTGCTGGTCCGTCCTCGGAGAGGGCGCCCGCGGCTGGCGACTGCTCGAGCACAACGCCGGCACACTGCCGGAGCCGGTGCTCGGCGACGACGACTGAGCGGCCCCTGTCCGGTCCCGGGGGCCCGGCGGGACCGGATTTCACTTTCTGGCAGGTCGCAGGCTAAAGTTCTTCTTGTTCGCCCCGCAGGGCGGGAAGAACGCAAGGGGCTATAGCTCAGTTGGTAGAGCGCCTGCATGGCATGCAGGAGGTCAGGAGTTCAATTCTCCTTAGCTCCACAGATCAACTCTCTTGAGTTGTCAAAGACGAGCAAAGATCAGTGGTAAAGATCCCGTTCCCTTCAGGGGGCGGGATTTTTCATGTCCCCCAGGGCATCGGCTATATCGGTCCCATGGCTCCCATGGCCACCGCATGTGATGGTGGCCACAAGCTCTCCCGTCGCTCCCGCAGGAGGACGTCGCCGACGTGTCTGCCGTACGAGGAACGCAGTGTCGCCACCATCAACGGCAGTTCGCTGTCACGGAACACCACCGGGCAGTCGGGCTCGGGGACGGTGAACAGTGTCCACAGCGCGTTGGGGACGCCGATGCCGAGCGTCTGCGGCACGAAGAGCAGGTCGCGGTAAGGGGGTTGGCGGCCAGGATGTCGTACCGCGCGTTGCAGACCGCCGTACGAGTCCCGGCTCGCCCGGCGCGGTCGCGCGCCGCCCTCCAACGGGTCCTGATCCCGGCAGCGTTCGTGATCGCCGCCGTGTCCGTGGCCGGCGTCGAAGCCGTGCTGAAGGGCGGGAGCGACGGCGGTCCGTGGCTGTACGTGGCGTTCGCGGGCGTGGGGACCGGCCTCACGCCGGGCTTCAGCCCCACGCTCACCCGGGCCCTGGCCACGGTGCGGCCCGAGGACGCGGCGGACGCCGGCGGACTGCTCGCGACGGTCGCCCAGCTCGGTCGGCTGATCGGTGTCGCGGCCTTCGGCACACTCTTCTTGAACCGGCTTGAGTCACTTGGGGCCCCGGGGGCGTATACATCTGCGGACGCGCTCCTCGTGTGCACGTATGCGCTGGCCGCGACGGCCACGTCGGGTGCCGTGTCCGGACTGGTACGAAGGCGTCGCTGACCGTATTGCTCCGGCCGTGGCAGAATCAAACGGCCGGAAGGGGGCGCGGCCCGACGGGAGGGAGAAGCGATGCCTGCGAGCATCCTCGAGGAGGTCGACGATCTCCTCGATGTGGCACAGACACGTAGAAGAGCCACTCTCCTCGACTGCCCTTTCTGCGGATCGGTCCACGTCGCCCAGGTTCTCGGCGACAACGGCGGGATCTCCTACGTGTGCACGGCCTGCGGCCACAGCTGGAGCTGATCGATGGGTGCACACAGGCGGAAGTGCGATTGGTGCGGCAGTGGTACGCCGATCGTCCGCGACATGGAACCGGTCAACCACGACTACCAGTACTGGTGCGAGGAGTGCGCACGGGCGCTGATCATAAAAGGCGACCCGATCGAGACGTACCGGGAACTGGAGGGCGAGCCGATCTACGGCCGGCTCCTCGACGAGCACTGCACGCTCAAGCGGTTCTATTCGTTCGCCACAGCCTGACCCCGATGAGGGTCAGGAAGGCGAAACCGGTTCCCGCGTAGAGGGCGGACAGCGTCAATTCGGCGCCGGTCTGGTGCAGTTCGAGCCTGCCCGGTCCGTGCGGCACCCACCACAGCGCGTACGTGCAGAAGGCCAGGGCCGTGCAGACGGCGGCCGCCCGGCCGCGCGTCCCGAGGATCAGCACCATCGGCACGCACCACACCCAGTGGTGCGACCACGACACCGGGCTGACCAGCAGCGCCGTCACCGCACAGGCGGCCACCGCCCAGGCGCGCCGTCCGCGCAGCTCCGCCGCCACGGCGACCGTGAGGCCCAGGGCTCCCACCACGGCCGCCACGGCGATCCACCACAGGCCGGGACGGGTGGTGTGCAGCAGCCGGGCCAGCACCCCGCGCAGCGACTGGTTCGCGGTGTCCTCCACGAGCCCGACCCGGCCCGTCTCAAAGACCATCCGGCTCCAGAAGTGCCACGAGTCGTACGGCAGGGCGGCCGTGGCCGGCAGTGTCGCCCCGGCGAACGTGACGGCCGCCCCGCGCGCGTGCCGCAGCCAGGGGCCTTTGTCACCCCGCCGTGCGCGTGCCACGACACCGGTGACCAGTAGGAATGCCGCGAAGAGCGCCGGTGTCAGCTTGATCGCCGCCGCGAGTCCGATGCCCACCCCGGCCCAGCGCTGCCCGGGCCGCCGCGTCAGGTCCCACAGCACCAGTACGCCGAGCAGCAGATTGACCTGGCCGTAGCGCAGCGTCGTCCACACCGGCTCGCACCACACGGCCGCCGCCGACGCCCACCAAACACTCTCCACGCGCGCGTGGTCGACGAGCCGCAGTGAGAGGGCGACGAACACCACAAGAAGGGCCAGGTTTCCGGCCGTCGCCAGTGTCCGCATGCTCCCGGTGTCCAGCAATGTGAGTGGCGTGAACAGCAGCGCCGCGAACGGCGGGTAGGTGGTGGGCAGATGGGCCTCGGTCGTGCGCAGCGCGTAGAGGTCGCCGCCCGCGCGTACGGTCTCGCCCTCCGCCCGGTACACCATCAGGTCGATCATCGACACGTGCGCGGCCCGTTGCGCGCACCAGAAGGCCGCGAAGGACAACAGACACGCCCCCAGGGCGACGGGCGCACGGCGGCGGACACGGGGGAGCGCGATCACGGTCACGAAGGCCGACACTATCCCTCATGTCCGCATTGTCCGCACGGCATGGAATCGATTTGGTGGTCCACGGGGAGGACCGTGTAATGTTGGCGTCGCCGCCGGGGAAACCGGGCGACACGGTCAATATGCGGCTTAGCCGCGTGGCCGCGAGGGGCTATAGCTCAGTTGGTAGAGCGCCTGCATGGCATGCAGGAGGTCAGGAGTTCAATTCTCCTTAGCTCCACAAACATTGAAGGCGGGTCACCCGATCAGGGTGACCCGCCTTCGTCGTGTTCAGCGGCCGCTGCCGAGCGCCCGACGGCCGCGGCGCTGCGAGAGCACCGGCAGGTTGTTGCGTGCCGGTGCGGAGGACCGGGTGTCCTCCTCGATGCGCAGGGCGAGCGCCGGGCAGCGGCGTACGGCCCGCAGCGCCTTCGCCTCCGCGTACCGGGGCACCTGGGCCTGCGCGACGGTGGGAAAGCCGTCGGCGCCCAGTTCGAAGACCTCGGGAAGGATGTCCGCGCACAGGCCGTGTCCGCGGCACAGGGTCCAGTCGACGTAGATCTTCTGGCGGCTGGGGCCCGCCTCCTCGACCGCCTGGCCGCCCGGGATGCCGGTGGGGAGCTGACCGCCCTCGAAGAGCGGCAGAACGCCCTCCACGGGCCTTCCGCAGCCATTGCCGAGGACATGGGCGGCCAGGTCGTCCGTGAACGCCTTGATGGTCGACTCGATGAACATCGCAGAGCCGTCCGGGTGCGAGCAGGCGCCGCGTCGTTTCACGGCCTTGGCGACCTGCTTCACGGCCTCCAGGGCGGCCGGTCCGCCGCCGTTGAGGATGTCCTCCAGGCCGCGCGCCGCGGCGGGCAGGCCGAGGTAGCAGGGACCGCACTGTCCCGCGCTCTCCTCGGCCAGCCACTGGGCCACCCGGAGCGACTCGCCCAGCGGGCACGTCTCCTGGGTGATCGGGAGGATCGCGCCGGCGCCGAGCGCGCCGCCCACCGCGTCCAGGGAGTTGCGCGAGACGATCGCCTCGTTGACCGTCGCCGCGTCCAGCCACTTGCCGTGGTAGCCGCCGGTCAGCACGCCCTGCGGCATCGGCGGGGCACCGGCCAGCTGGAGCACGTAGCGCAGCGGCACGCCGGTGGGGACCTCGATCACCATGGGGCGGGCGACCGCGCCGGAGATGGTGAGCATGACGGTGCCGGGCTCGTCGTACAGACCGGTGTTGCGGTAGCGGTCGGGGCCGATACGGGCGGCGATGGCCAGCTGCGCGTACGTCTCGGCGTTCGACAGCAGGGTGGGCGCGCCGCCGACGCCGCTCTGCGACGCGCTGATCTTGCGGCCCGGCGGGATGGCCGGGCCGCCGTCGATGGAGCGGATGAGCGAGGCGGCCGCTCCGGTCACCATGCGCACCGGATTGCGCTGCACACGCGCGCGGAGAGGCGATCCGCGCCGGTCGCTCAGGCCGCGCTCGGCCAGCGCGGCCTCCATGGATCGCTGGGTCGACTCACGGGTCACCCCGATGACCAGGGTGCGGGAGCCCATGGCTTCCGCGGCCAGCAGGGCGCCGTCCAGGATGAGGTGCGGGGCACGGTTGATGAGCACCGTGTCCTTGCGGCAGGCGGGTTCGTCCTCACTTCCGTTGACGACGACGACGGGTCGGATGCCTTTGCTGATGGCCGACTCGGCGACCGAGCGCAGTTTCTTGGCGAAGGGGAAGCCCGCGCCGCCGCGGCCCTTCAGGCCGATCGCCTCGGCGAGGCCCGCGAGCTGTTCACCGCCCATCGGCTCGAGCGGCCCGTGCACCTTGAGGTGCATGGGCAGATCGAGCCGTTCAACCAGGTCGAAACCCGACGTGAGCTGTGGAAGCCCGACGACGCGGACCTCCGGGACGTCGGGCAGGGCCTCGTTCACTTAAAGCCTCCGGAAGGGGCGTTCCATGGTTCACCGGAGCCAGGAGCGTCGAAGGCGCCCGGCAGTACGTCAGGCGTGGGACCGCTGTCGTACGTGTCGTTGGTGTTGTACGTACCGAAGGCGGGGTTCGTCTCACCGGTGTTGTACACGTCACTCGTGCCGTACCCGCCGGTGGCCGAATTGTCATAGACGGGGATGTTGTATCCCGTGTCGGCGAGCGGGTCGTACGCGGAGCGGGGCGCCTCACCGACGGGCGGCGGGGACGGGATGGGCCAGTTGCCCGAGGGGCTGCTGCCGTCTGCGCGGGGAAACATCTCCGTGGGCTGCATGTCCGTGGGCATCTGGATGCGCTCGGTCGGGGCGGCGGCCGTGGGGTTCCCGCCAGGTGTGCCCGACATGGCCCGGTAGGCCGCCGCGAAGCCGGGCGCCGAGCCCGCGGTGGCGGCGGGGTCGACCGGAGTCTGGTAGAGCGACTGCTCGGGGGACGGCGTGCGCTGCGGGGGGACGAACGGGTCTCCCGAGGACTGCTGGGCGGGACGCGGGGCGAAGCCCGGCAGGGAGTTCTCCGCCAGGGTGGCACGGGATGCCGTGAGGTCCTCGCGGGCCATGCGGCCACTGACGCCGCCGCCGTTACCGAGGATCGCCATGATCCGGTCGGCGACCTTGCGCTTGACGGGGTGGGGAGCCGCACGCAGGGCGAGGGCCGCGCCGACCCCGACCAGGCACAGCTCGTACGACACCATGAAGAACGTCTTCGCCGGCCGTCCCGCGAAGAGACCGTGGATCAGCGCCGCGCACAGGGCTGGGTAGGCCAGCATGTGCATCGCGCGCCAGCGCGCCGCGACCGGTGCCGGGGCCGCGAACTGGTTGCGCAGTGCGCCGGTGATGCCCACGAAGATCATGAGCAGCCCGGCCAGGGAGCCGAGGCCGATGAGTCCGGCGCTGCCCTGGACGCCCAGGCTGAAGGGGATCAGCGCGGCGATCAGGACGGTGTGGTCCAGCGCCAGTTTGATGGTGATGTGCACCAGGAGGAACGCGATCGAGGCGACGGCCGTCACCCGGTGGACGCCCTGTGCCACGATCCGCTGACGCGTGTCGAGGATGAGCCGGTCCTGGGCGATGAGGCCCCAGATGACCGAACACGTGAGGGAGACGAGCGACAGGACGCCCGCACCGAAGTTGAGGAAGTCCTGGACTTGGTTGCCTCCGGCCAGCACGACCACGGGTATGAGCAGCAGGGCGGCAGCCGTCGCCACCCCGTAGGCCGAGCGGCCTGGTCGGGGAAGCGTGCTGCCACTGCGACGAGGGTTCATAGGGGGTTACTCCCAACGGTTCGGGGAAGCGGTCCCGAAGCCGAACTCTAAGTCGAGCCATACCGATGGGTACGAGGTTTGAGTTATTGCGTTGTTACCAAAGGGCAACTAGGTCTTTGTGTTGTCCCCTGGCGTCCGTTACGCGAAGTAAAATTTGAACATTGGTCAGTTTTTTTGGCGTGATTGTGACGCGTGGCACGGCGTGTCACGCGCCGCCGGAAGCTCGTCGCGGCGCGCGCGGGGGCTGCGGTACCCTGACGCCATGCGTGCCGTACGCCTTCTGCTTAGCGAGCCGCGCTGATCAGTCCCGACCACTGACGATTCGTGGTCGGAATCGGCGCGGCGTCCCCTCCTGTGCGAGGGGATTTTTCATTTCTAAGCCGCTGGCAGAGACGATCGATGGAGCTTTGAGGATCATGAGCGAGACGAACCCCGCTGCCGCCTCCGAGGTGGCAGCGCCGCACCGCTACACGGCCGCGATGGCCGCTGAGATCGAGGCACGCTGGCAGGACTTCTGGGACGCCGAGGGCACGTACGAGGCGCCGAACCCCAGCGGTGACCTGGCGGGCGACCCGGTGCAGGTCGCCAAGCCCAAGAAGTTCATCATGGACATGTTCCCGTACCCCTCCGGTGCGGGACTGCATGTCGGCCACCCCCTGGGCTACATCGCCACCGATGTATTCGCCCGGTTCCAGCGCATGACGGGCCACAACGTCCTGCACACCCTGGGCTTCGACGCCTTCGGCCTGCCCGCCGAGCAGTACGCCGTGCAGACGGGCACCCACCCGCGCGTGTCCACCGAAGCGAACATCGAGAACATGAAGGTCCAGCTGCGCGCGCTGGGCCTGGGCCACGACAAGCGCCGGTCCTTCGCCACGATCGACCCGGACTACTACAAGTGGACCCAGTGGATCTTCCTGCAGATCTTCAACTCCTGGTACGACGACGAGGCGGACAAGGCCCGCCCGATCTCCGCGCTGATCGCCCAGTTCGAGAGCGGCGACCGCGCCGTAATGGGGGATGACGGCTCCGCGCGCGCGTGGAACGAGCTGACCGCCGTCGAGCGCGCCGACGTCCTGAGCGAGTACCGCCTGGCGTACGCCTCCGACGCGCCCGTCAACTGGTGCCCCGGGCTGGGCACCGTACTGGCCAACGAGGAGGTCACCGCCGACGGCCGCTCCGAGCGCGGCAACTTCCCCGTCTTCAAGGCCAAGCTGCGCCAGTGGAACATGCGCATCACCGCCTACGCCGACCGCCTGCTGGACGATCTGGAGGCGCTGGACTGGCCCGAGGCCATCAAGCTGCAGCAGCGCAACTGGATCGGCCGCTCCGAGGGTGCCCGCGTCGACTTCCCGATCGACGGCGAAGCCGTCACGATCTTCACCACCCGCCAGGACACCCTGTTCGGCGCCACCTACATGGTGCTGGCACCCGAGCACCCGCTGGTCGACAAGTTCACCCCGGCCGCCTGGCCCGAGGGCACCCACGAGGTGTGGACCGGCGGTTACGCGAACCCGGCCGAGGCCGTCGCCGCCTACCGTGCGCAGGCCGCCTCGAAGTCCGACGTCGAGCGCCAGGCCGAGGCCAAGGACAAGACCGGCGTCTTCACCGGCGCGTACGCGACCAACCCGGTCAGCGGCGAGCAGATCCCCGTCTTCATCGCCGACTACGTGCTGATGGGCTACGGCACCGGCGCGATCATGGCCGTGCCCGCGCACGACACCCGTGACTTCGCGTTCGCGCGCGCCTTCGAACTGCCGATGCGCTGCGTCGTCGAGCCCTCGGACGATCGCGGCACGGACGCGTCTACCTGGGACGACGCCTTCGCCTCGTACGACGCGAAGATCGTCAACTCCTCCGGCGACGAGGTCTCCCTGGACGGTCTGGGCGTCGTCGAGGCCAAGGCGCGTATCACCGAGTGGCTGGCCCGCAAGGGCATCGGCGAGGGCACCGTCAACTTCCGTCTGCGTGACTGGCTGTTCAGCCGCCAGCGCTACTGGGGCGAGCCCTTCCCGATCGTCTACGACGAGGACGGCGTCGCGCACGCGCTGCCCGAGTCGATGCTGCCCCTGGAGCTGCCGGAGGTCGAGGACTACTCACCGCGCACCTTCGACCCGGACGACGCGAACACCTCCCCGGAGACGCCGCTGTCCCGCAACGAGGACTGGGTCGACGTCACCCTGGACCTGGGTGACGGCCGCGGCCCGCAGAAGTACCGCCGCGAGACCAACACCATGCCCAACTGGGCCGGTTCCTGCTGGTACGAGCTGCGCTACCTGGACCCGCACAACGACCAGAAGCTGGTCGACCCGGCCATCGAGCAGTACTGGATGGGCCCGCGCGAGGGCCAGCCGCACGGTGGTGTCGACCTGTACGTCGGCGGCGCCGAGCACGCCGTGCTGCACCTGCTGTACGCGCGCTTCTGGTCGAAGGTGCTGTACGACCTGGGCCACGTCTCCTCGGCCGAGCCGTTCCACAGGCTGTTCAACCAGGGCATGATCCAGGCCTTCGTGTACCGCGACAGCCGTGGCATCGCGGTGCCCGCCGCCGAGGTGGAGGAGCGCGACGGCGCGTACTACTACGAGGGCGAGAAGGTCTCCCGGCTGCTGGGCAAGATGGGCAAGTCCCTGAAGAACGCGGTCACCCCGGACGAGATCTGCGCCGAGTACGGCGCGGACACGCTGCGCCTGTACGAGATGGCGATGGGTCCCCTGGACGTGTCGCGGCCGTGGGACACGCGCGCGGTGGTGGGCCAGTACCGGCTGCTGCAGCGGCTGTGGCGCAACGTCGTCGACGAGAGCACGGGTGAGGTCACGGTCGTCGACACCGAGGACGCCGACATCGACGCGGACACCCTGCGGGTCCTGCACAAGGCGATCGACGGCGTGCGCCAGGACCTGGAGGGCCTGCGCTTCAACACCGCCATCGCCAAGGTCACCGAGCTGAACAACCACCTGACCAAGGCCGGCGGCCCCGTGTCGCGCACGGTCGCCGAGGCCCTGGTGCTGCTGGTCGCGCCGCTGGCCCCGCACATCGCAGAGGAGCTGTGGCGCAAGCTGGGCCACACCGACTCGGTCGTCCACCAGGACTTCCCGGTGGCCGATCCGGCGTACGCCGTGGACGAGGCCGTGACCTGCGTCGTGCAGATCAAGGGCAAGGTCAAGGCGCGCCTGGAGGTCTCCCCGTCGATCTCCGACGCCGAGCTGGAGAAGATCGCGCTGGCCGACGAGAAGGTCGTCGCCGCGCTGGACGGCGCGGGCATCCGCAAGGTGATCGTGCGGGCACCGAAGCTGGTGAACATCGTTACGACGTAACCGCTTCCCCCGGTCTCGGCACGGGTTGGGGCGTTGGCTCGGGGTAGTCCCCTACGGGCAGGTTCGGGGTTCTTCTGGAACTCCGGACCTGCCCGTAGCGTTTACCGTTGAAGAGCGCCGCGGCGGCTGCCGCGACCGTCCGGAGGAGGAGCGTGGTGGAAGCCGTGATCACAGTAATCGCTCTGCTCTTCCTGCTGTTCGTGGTGCTGGGCGCATACGCCACGGTGAAGGCCATCGGCGCCGCCAAGCGCGGTGTGGACCGCACGATCTCGCAGGCCCGCCGCACGGTCGAGGACACCACCCTGCGCGCCAAGACCCTCGCCCAGCCGGGCCCGGCGGGCGAGATCGCCCAGCTGAGGCTGACGCTGCGCACGTCGATGCGGGCCACGCAGGACGCGCTGCACGCGGGCGTGACCGAGGACGAGTCGCTGAAGGAGTCCCTGGGCCTCTTCGAGCGGCTGAGTGTGCACGGCCGCGAGCTGGACGACGAACTCAAGCGCCTGGAAACCGAACCGGACAAGAGGACGCTGGCCGCGCGGCTGCCCGAACTGCGCGAGCGCACCGAGCGGATCACCCGGTCCGCGGACTCGCTGCGCTGGGCCGCGCGCGACCGGGCCCGCCGGTTCGCCGTCGACGACCTGGACTCGCTGAGCGCACAGATCGACGTGGAGGCGGGCGCGTTGCGGCACTGGACGACCGAGCCGAAGCCCTCGGCGTCCTGGCCCGAGGCGTCGGCACCGGACGCGGCCGCTTCCAACGGTCAGACGTGGCCGGAGCCCCCGGGATTCCGGGCGCCCGACGAGCCGCCGCGCTCCGCCATCACCTCGCCCGGGCGGCGGCCCACCTACCCCTGGCAGAAGAAGCCCCGCCCCGAGAGCACGACTTGACCCGACCTAGACCGCAGGTGAAAGGGGCCGGGCTGCCGTCCACGCCCCCCGGCAGGTAACCTCCAGCTCATGTCCTGCCATGTCGCGATCGTCACCGATTCAACGGCCTACCTGCCGCCCCGGACGATGGAGCGCCACGGCATCACAGCGGTGCCCCTGACCGTGGTTATCGGCGATCAGGCGCTCGAAGAGGGCACCGAGATCTCGGCCCGCTCCCTGGCACAGGCGCTCCAGAAGCGGCGTCCCGTCACCACGTCCCGGCCCAGCCCCGAGGTCTTCGCCGCGACCTACCGCAAGGTCGCCGAGTCGGGCGCTACCGGCATCGTCTCGCTCCACCTGTCCGCCGAGTTCTCCGGCACGTACGACGCCGCCGTCCTCGCGGCCCGTGACGCCCCCGTGCCCGTGCGCGTGGTGGACACCGGCATGGTCGCGATGGCCCTCGGGTTCTGCGCGCTGGCCGCGGCAGAGTCCGCGGAGGCGGGGGGCACCATCGACGAGGCGGTCACGGCCGCCGAGAAGCGGGCCGACGGCACCTCCGCGTACTTCTACGTCGACACCCTCGACTATCTGCGCCGCGGTGGCCGGATCGGGGCCGCACAGGCGCTGCTGGGCTCCGCGCTCGCGGTGAAGCCGTTGCTGCAGCTCGACGACGGGCGCATCGAACTCCTCGAGAAGGTACGGACGGCGTCCAAGGCCATCGCCCGGCTCGAGGAGATCGTGGCCGAACGCGCGGGCAGCGCCCGGGTCGACATCGCTGTCCACCATCTCGCCGCCCCCGAGCGGGCGTCGGCCCTCGCGGACCGGTTGCGGGTACGGGTGCCGGGCCTCGCCGATCTGTATGTGAGCGAGATCGGGGCGGTGATCGGAGCGCACACGGGCCCCGGGCTGCTGGGGGCCGTCGTCTCGCCGCGGTGAGGCTGAGAAGACCTGAAGGGGCCGGTGCGTCGGCTGAGGCTCGTGTGGGTGACGACATTATCCACAACTGGGTAGTTTTCCCCGGAAATTGAGCAAGATCATCCCGAGGGTGGCACATTGCCGGATCCTCGACGCATGGCACTTCGATCACGCTCACGCACCGCCACACCGACCAGCGGCCCGGGCCGCGGCCCCGTCTCCGACGGCCGCACCCGCCATCGCCGACACCACCCGCCAAGCCGCGCCGACACCCGTGCCCGAGCTGGACGCCACGATGCCTCGGCCGAGGCACTCCGCCTGCGCGTGGAAGCGCTCTTCTCCGAAAGGGCCGGGTCGCGAGGCGAGTTGGGGGACGGGCCGCCGGGAGTGGACCGGGACGTCGGCGGTCCACGGGGGAGCACCTCGGCGGGCGTCGGGCAGGCCGAGGTGCGGGGGAATGGCGGGACGTCCCTCGCCGGGACCTCGGACCGTGACGCCCCGTCCCCGGGTGCGGACGGCCGAGCCGGGACCGGCGTTCCCGTGCGGGGAGCGGCGGGGACGTGGCGGGAGCGGGCCGGGCTCGCCGTGCGGGAGCGGATGCCGCTGTGGCTGCAGTCGAGGTGCGGCCTGGAGCGCAGGAGTGTGACCGCACTCGGCGTGCTGCTCGTGGTCGCCGCGGTCTTCGCCGCACAGCACTTCTGGGCCGGCCGGACCCAGTCGGTGCGGGCCCCCGAGGTGGTGCGGGCGGTGGCGCCGTACGGCGGACGGGACGCGGCGCAGGAGCGGCCGTCCGCGGAGCCGGGCGCTTCGGCCGGGGCGTCGCCGAGCCAGGTCGGCTCGTCCGGAACCGCGATCGTGGTGGACGTCAGCGGCAAGGTGCGCAGCCCTGGGCTCCAAAGACTGCCGGGCGGCTCCCGGGTCGAGGATGCCCTGCGAGCCGCGGGCGGCGCGCGACCGGGCGCGAACACGGAGGGACTCAACCGCGCCCGCCTCCTCGTGGACGGCGAACAGATCG
The DNA here is from genome assembly GCF_045040035.1 of Streptomyces sp. NBC_01384. Taxonomy (NCBI): domain Bacteria; kingdom Bacillati; phylum Actinomycetota; class Actinomycetes; order Kitasatosporales; family Streptomycetaceae; genus Streptomyces; species Streptomyces sp. NBC_01384. The sequence continues at coordinate 3,142,546 of NZ_CP109559.1, read as the reverse complement.
TGGTCGGCGCTCCCGCCCCCGCGGTGGGAGCGGTCACGGGTGGTGGCGCAGGCGCCACCGGCACCGGCCGATCCGTTTCCGGGACGACCCCTTCGGCCCCGGTCTCCCTCAACACGGCCACCGTGGACCAGCTCGACACCCTGCCGGGCGTCGGTCCCGTTCTCGCTCAGCACATCATCGACTACCGCACCCAGCATGGGGGTTTCCGCTCGGTCGACGAGCTTCGCCAGGTCAATGGAATCGGCGACCGCCGGTTCGCCGATCTGAAGAATCTCGCACGGCTATGAGCGGACAGACCATGTCCTCAGCGTCCTCAGCGTCCTCAGCGTCCTCAGCGTCCTCAGCGTCCTCAGCGTCCTCCGTGCCGACGGATGCCACGCGGAATGCTCGAAGCCGCCGCGCCGTGCACGCCGCCTCGGGCAAGCGGCTGGGCAGCGCGCATCCCCGGGAGGAAGGGCCGACGGATCTGCGGCTCGTGCCGCCCGCGCTCGCGGCCTGGGTGACAGCGGCGGTCACACTGGGCGCCCCGCCCGGATGGGTCACGGGTGTGGTGGTGGGCTGTCTGGTCGCGGTCGGTTCCTTGTCGGCGGCGGGACGGAGAAGGGCGCGCACCGCGTCGGAGCACGGCGGACGGCGGCCGTATGCGTGGCCGCGGGCCTCCGGCGCCGCCGTGCTGCTCTGTGTCGCGGCGGCCGCCGCCTCCGCGGGCCTGCACGGGGTGGATCCGCGCCGCGGACCGATCCCCTCCCTGGCACGGCAGTACGCCCACGTGACCGCCGAGGTGGAGGTCACCTCCGACCCACAGCTCACCCGGCCCCGGATCAAGGGAGACCACGCGACTCCGACGGCCGTGCTGCTCGACGCGGAGGTCCGGCGGGTGACGAGGGCGGACGGAAGCGGGGCGGTCGTGGCGACGCGAACGCCGGTGCTGATGATCGTCGACGCGAGGTCGCCCCGGGGCTCGCCCCGGTCTCCCGACGAGCGCTCGCCCTGGCTGTCGCTGCTGCCGTCCACACGGGTGCGGGTGGCCGCGAGGCTGGCGCCCACCCTGTCGGGCGGGGACCGGATCGCGGCCGTACTGCGGGTGCGGGGGAGCGGGCCGCCGGAGGTGGTGGGAGAGCCGTCCGCGCCACAGCGGTTCGCCGGTCGGTTGCGCGAGGGCCTGCGGCAGGCGACCGACGGGCTGACAGCGGACGCGCGGGCGCTGCTGCCGGGGCTGGTCGTGGGGGACACCTCACGGATCACGCCGGAGCTGGACGAGGCGTTCAAGGCGACGGATCTCACACATCTGCTCGCCGTCAGCGGAGGAAACTTCACGATCCTGCTCGCCCTGTTCATCGGACCGCCGGGTCTCGCCCAGCGTGCCGAACGGCGCGGTCTCGCCCCGCGGCTCGGCATCCCGCTGCGGGCGACCGCCCTGCTCGGTGGCGCGGTCACACTCGGCTTCGTGATCGTGTGCCGACCGGACCCGAGCGTGCTGCGGGCCGCGGCCTGTGGATCGATCGCGCTGCTCGCCATCGCGACCGGACGCCGCAGATCGCTGATCCCGGCGCTGGCCACGGCCGTACTGCTGCTGGTGCTGTACGACCCCTGGCTGTCCCGCAGTTACGGCTTCCTGCTCTCCGTGCTGGCGACCGGCGCCCTGCTCACGCTCGCGCCGCGATGGAGCGCGGCGCTCCAGAGGCGCCGGGTGCCGCCGCGCCTCGCCGAGGCGCTCGCCGCCGCGGGAGCCGCACAGGCGCTGTGCGCGCCGGTCGTCGCCGTTCTGTCGGCTCGGGTGAGTCTGGTGGCAGTGCCGTGCAACCTGCTCGCGGAGTTCGCCGTCGCGCCGGCCACAGTGCTGGGTTTCGCGACGCTGGCGACGGCCTCGGTGGCGCTGCCCGTCGCCAAGGCGCTGGCGTGGTGCGCGAGTTGGCCGGCCCGGTGGATCGCGGACATCGCGCGCACGGGTGCGGCGCTGCCCGGCGGGGGAGTGGACTGGCCGGGAAGCTGGACGGGGGCGCTGCTGCTCGCCCTCGTCACGGCGGTCGTCGTGTTCGTCGGCCGACGGCTCCTGCAGCACCCGTGGTTGATGGGTGCCTGTGTCGTGGTGTTCCTGCTGGTCGTGGTGCAGCCGGCGTCACTCACGAAGGTGATCACTGGATGGCCGCCGCCCGGCTGGCGGTTCGCGATGTGTGACGTCGGGCAGGGCGACGCGACGGTGCTCGCGGCGGGCGACGGCACCGCGGTGGTGGTGGACGCGGGGCCCGATCCGAGGCTGGTCGACCGCTGTCTGAGCACACTCGGCGTCACCCGGATTCCGCTCGTCGTGCTGACGCACTTCCACGCCGACCACGTGGCGGGGCTGCCCGGGGTGCTGCGCGGACGTTCGGTGGGGGCGATCGAGACGACGGGGTTCGAGGAACCGCGGGACCAGGCCGAATCCGTACGGAGGGAGGCGGCCGCACGGCACATTCCGGTGACGCGGGCCGTGGCGGGAGAGAGGCGGCGCACGGGGGGCCTCGACTGGCAGGTGCTGTGGCCGCCACCGACCCCGGCCCCCACACCGGACGGGCCGAACGACGCCAGCGTCGCCCTGCTCGTACGGTCGGCGGGACTGCGGCTGCTGCTGCTCGGCGACCTCGAACCGCCGGCCCAGCAGGCACTGCTGAGATCGCCCATGGCCCGGGACCTGGCGGCCGTGGATGTGCTCAAGGTCGCCCACCACGGCTCGGCCTACCAGGATCCGGAACTCATACGTAGGGTCGCCCCGCGGCTCGCCCTGATCTCGTGCGGCAGGGACAACCCATACGGGCATCCCGCGCCCAGCACGGTCGCGGCGCTGCGCGCCGGGGGTGCCGTGGTGCTGCGCACGGACAAAGACGGGGCGCTGGCCGTCGTCGGTGCGGGCGGAGGGCTGAGCGTGGCGAGAGACTGAGGTCATGAATTCCGCACAGGCCGATGCCTACCTCCGCCGGATCGGGGCTCAGCACCCCGCGTGGCCCACCTCGGGTGTGCTGCGCGAGTTGCACCTGCGCCATCTGGAGACGGTGCCGTTCGAGAACCTGTCGATCCATCTGGGTGAGGAGATCGTGCTGGAGGAGAAGCGACTGCTGGACAAGGTGGTGGGCGCGCGCAGGGGCGGTTTCTGCTACGAACTGAACGGGGCGTTCGGGGCGTTGCTGGGGGCGCTCGGCTTCGATGTGACGCTGCTCGCGGCGCGGGTGTACGGGGAGGAGGGGCGGCTGGGGATCCCGTTCGACCATCTCGGGCTGCGGGTACGGACGGTGGATGGGGGCGACTGGCTGGCGGACGTCGGGTTCGGGACGCACAGTCACTATCCGCTGGCCTTCGGGGACCGGGCCGAACAGGCCGACCCGGGCGGCTCGTTCAGGGTCGTCGAGGCGGGGCCGGACGCGGCGGGGGTGCGGGGCGTCGGTGGTCGAAGGGAGGCCGAGGATCTGGACGTCATCCGGGACGGCAGGCCGCAGTACCGCCTGGAGGTGCGGCCGCGGGTGCTCGGGGACTTCGTGACCGGGGCCTGGTGGCACAGCACCTCGCCGACGTCGCATTTCGTGCGGTCGCTGGTCTGTTCGCGGGTCACGGAGGACGGAGGGCGGATCACACTCAGCGGTCGGAGCCTGACGGTGACGGCGGCGGACGGGGCGAAGGAGGTGTCGCAACTGGCCACGGACGAGGAGGTGTTGGCCCTTTACCGGGAGCGTTTCGGGATCGAGTTGGACCGGGTGCCGGAGGTGCGGAAGGCCTGACCGAAGAGATGCCGTCACAAAGGTCAAATGGGGTTACTCGCACGTCAAGGGGGTTAATCGTGCATAATCCCAGCACATGTGCTGGATTCCTTTGATGTGGTCGCGAGTTGCCCGGAAAGCCGCACTGGTGGTCGAATGCGTCCTCGGCGACAGGTGTTTCACGTCGCGCGGGGGTGTCCTGGATGATCGGCCGCTGGGGGGTGACGGGGGCACTGTCGCTGCGCGGGGTGACGCGTACGGTCACACTCGACACGAAGTACCTGGGGCTCGGCCATGGGATGGAGGGCGAGGCGCGGGCGGCCTGCCGGGCCACGACCGAACTGCACCGGGACGACTTCACGGTGAGCTGGCAGTCGATGCTCGCGCGGGGCATCGCGGTGGTCGGGCCGAGCATCAGGATCGAGTCGGACGTGCAGATCGTGCAGAAGGGCTGACTTGGTCTTCGGTCTGGGTCCCAGTCTGGTCTTCGGTCGGGATCTCAGTCTGGTCTGCGGTTCTCGCGTGGCGTCAGGACCGACCCCGGCGTCGGCCCTGACGGGCATAGCGGAAAATGTCCTCGTGAGTGATGTGAGACATGTGCTGGTACTGCCCGACCGCGATGCCGCGGAAGAGGCGGCGGAGGCGATCGGTGACCGGTTCGGGCTCGACGAGGAGCCGCAGCTCGTACGGGACGCGCTGGCCGGTGAGGACGATGCCGAGGACGCGCAGTGGCTGCTGGTCCTGACGGACCCCGAGGAGCGGCTCGACCCGAGGGAGCTGGACGAGTTCGCGGGGGAGTGGGACGGCTGGCGCGAGGAGCCGTAGCCGTAGCGCTCCGCTGGGGGGAGCCGGAAATGAGGGCGGTTCGTCGGATGGGGCGTCCTTGGCCGGTCGCGCTCACACGGCGGAGCCGCACGATGTCATGACCCCGCGTCTCTGACGGGGCGTGGTGGTCGCAGGGGCCGGCCCGCGCGGCACGCGTTGTCAGTGGCGCGTGGGATGCTTTCAGTGATGGCCAAGAAGACCGCTCATGACGACCCTCTCGCCCCCGTCACGCTTGCCGTGGGCCAGGAGGATCTCCTGCTCGACCGTGCCGTGCAGGAGGTGGTGGCCGCCGCCAGGGCCGCCGACGCCGACACGGATGTACGGGATCTCACCCCGGACCAGTTGCAGCCCGGCACGCTCGCCGAGCTGACGAGTCCGTCGCTCTTCTCCGAGCGCAAGGTCGTGGTCGTACGCAATGCGCAGGATCTGTCGGCCGACACCATCAAGGACGTGAAGGCGTACCTGGAGGCGCCGGCCGAGGAGATCACCCTCGTGCTGCTGCACGCGGGTGCGGCCAAGGGCAAGGGGCTGCTCGATACCGCGCGCAAGGTGGGGGCGCGGGAGGTGGCGTGCCCGAAGATGACGAAGCCGGCGGATCGGCTGGCGTTCGTGCGCGGTGAGTTCCGGGCGCTGGGGAGGTCGGCCACACCCGAGGCCTGTCAGGCGCTCGTCGATTCGATCGGGAGTGATCTGCGGGAGCTGGCGTCGGCGGTGTCTCAGCTGACCGCGGATGTCGAGGGGACGATCGACGAGGCCGTCGTCGGGCGGTACTACACCGGGCGGGCCGAGGCGTCGAGCTTCACCGTGGCCGACCGGGCCGTGGAGGGGCGGGCCGCGGAGGCGTTGGAGGCGTTGCGGTGGTCTCTGTCGACCGGGGTCGCGCCCGTCATGATCACCAGTGCGTTGGCGCAGGGGGTGCGGGCGATCGGGAAGCTGTCCTCCGCGCGTGGGGGGCGGCCTGCCGACCTGGCTCGTGAGCTGGGGATGCCGCCGTGGAAGATCGATCGGGTGCGGCAGCAGATGCGGGGGTGGACGCCGGACGGGGTTGCCGTTGCCCTGCGGGCGGTCGCCGAAGCCGATGCCGGGGTCAAGGGCGGTGGGGATGATCCCGAATACGCGCTGGAGAAGGCGGTCGTCGCGATTGCGCGGGCTGCGCGGTCGCACCGGGGTTAGCCCCTCCCGGGTGCGCTGAGCCGGGGTTCTTCGCCCCCCCCCGCCAACCCCTGCCCGTCCCCTCCGTTCCCTGGGAGGCGCGCAGTTCTCCGCGCCAGCTGGGCGCGCACTTCTCCGCGCCCCTGAAGACTCCCGAAAGACGTCCAGCCCGTCCGGAGTTTGAGGTGCGGCGTTTGAGGACGAGGCTGTTCAGGACGATGTGAGCAGATGCGGGGTCCCACACCGAAGGCCCCGTTCGACCTCCTGGGGAAGGAGGGGGAACGGGGCCTTCGGTTCAAGATGGTGGAGCCGTGCCCGCGTGGCGAACGCAGGCCGCGCACGGATCCGGGGTGCCGGTCAGGAGCGGATGAGAGGGCCCGCTTGGTCCCTTCCGGCGGTCAAGTCGAGTGGGACTCAGCCCTTGAGGGAAGCGACCTTGGAAGCAAGCGCCGACTTCTTGTTGGCGGCCTGGTTCTTGTGGATGACGCCCTTCGAGACGGCCTTGTCGAGCTGGCGCGACGCGGCGCGCGTGTACTCGGTGGCCTTCTCGACGTCACCCGCGGCAGTGGCCTCGCGGGCCTTGCGGATCGCGGTCTTCAGGGAGGACTTGACCGACTTGTTGCGCAGCCGAGCCTTCTCGTTGGTCTTGATCCGCTTGATCTGGGACTTGATGTTCGCCACGAATGAGCCTTTACAGGTTCAGGCGCGCGAGACGGTGACGTCTCACTCGCCGTTTGAATTTCCTTGGTTTTTCTTGGGGTGTGCCTCCTGCTGAGAGGGCATGAGACACAGCCACCCAGGCTACCAGTAGCCGCAGGACCGGCCCAAACCGGTCGCAGCTCCCCACCCGTGGGACCATGGAGTCTACGTATCGATCCGACCCGAGGCGACAGGCGCCTCAAGAGACAGGACCCTGCGTGCCCGCGACCCCTAACAATGTGCCCGAGCCGAGCCGTACCGCCCCGGCTCTGATCCGCAATTTCTGCATCATCGCGCACATCGACCACGGCAAGTCCACGCTCGCCGACCGCATGCTCCAGCTGACCGGGGTGGTCGAGCAGCGCCAGATGCGTGCTCAGTACCTCGACCGCATGGACATCGAGCGCGAGCGCGGCATCACGATCAAGTCCCAGGCGGTCCGGCTGCCCTGGGCCCCGACCGAGGATCCGGGCAACACCCACATCCTCAACATGATCGACACCCCCGGGCACGTGGACTTCACGTACGAGGTGTCCCGGTCGTTGGCCGCCTGCGAGGGGACCGTCCTCCTCGTCGACGCCGCCCAGGGCATCGAGGCGCAGACCCTCGCCAACCTCTACCTGGCGATGGAGAACGACCTCAAGATCATCCCCGTACTCAACAAGATCGACCTGCCGGCCGCCCAGCCGGAGAAGTTCTCCGAGGAGCTCGCCAACCTCATCGGCTGCGACCCCGAGGACGTGCTGAGGGTCTCCGCCAAGACCGGCGTCGGCGTCGAGGCGCTGCTGGACAAGGTCGTCGCCGAGATTCCGGCACCGGTGGGCATCCAGGACGCGCCCGCCCGCGCCATGATCTTCGACTCTGTCTACGACTCCTACCGGGGCGTCGTGACGTACGTACGAGTCATCGACGGGCAGCTCAACAAGCGTGAGCGCATCCGGATGATGTCCACCGGCGCCACGCACGAGCTGCTGGAGATCGGGACGAACTCGCCCGAGATGCTGCCCGCCGACGGACTCGGTGTCGGTGAGGTCGGTTATCTGATCACCGGTGTGAAGGACGTCCGGCAGTCCAAGGTCGGTGACACGATCACCACCCTGAACAAGGGAGCGACCGAGGCGCTCGGCGGGTACAAGGACCCCAAGCCCATGGTCTTCTCCGGGCTCTATCCGCTGGACGGGTCGGACTACCCCGAGCTGCGTGACGCCCTCGACAAGCTGCAGCTCAACGACGCCGCGCTCGTCTACGAGCCGGAGACCTCCGCCGCACTGGGCTTCGGCTTCCGTGTCGGTTTCCTCGGGCTGCTGCACCTCGACGTGATCCGGGAGCGGCTGGAGCGCGAGTTCGGGCTCGATCTCATCGCCACCGCGCCGAACGTCGTGTACCGCGTCGAGATGGAGGACGGCAGCGAGCATGTCGTCACCAACCCGAGCGAGTTCCCCGAGGGGAAGATCGACAAGGTCTACGAGCCGGTCGTACGGGCGACGGTCCTCGCGCCCTCCGAGTTCATCGGCTCGATCATGGAGCTGTGCCAGACCCGGCGCGGCACCCTGCTCGGCATGGACTACCTGTCCGAGGACCGGGTCGAGATCCGCTACACCCTGCCGCTCGCGGAGATCGTCTTCGACTTCTTCGACCAGCTGAAGTCCAAGACCCGCGGTTACGCCTCGCTGGACTACGAGCCCACGGGCGAGCAGACCTCCAGCCTGGTCAAGGTCGACATCCTGCTGCACGGCGACAAGGTGGACGCCTTCTCGGCGATCACCCACAAAGACGCGGCGTACGCGTACGGTGTGCGGCTCGTCGCCAAGCTGCGCGAGCTGATTCCGCGGCAGGCCTTCGAGGTGCCCATCCAGGCGGCCGTCGGCTCCCGGGTGATCGCCCGCGAGACCATCCGCGCCATCCGCAAGGACGTCCTCGCCAAGTGCTACGGCGGTGACATCTCCCGTAAGCGGAAGCTGCTGGAGAAGCAGAAGGAAGGCAAGAAGCGGATGAAGATGGTGGGCTCTGTGGAGGTTCCGCAAGAGGCCTTCATCGCCGTACTGAGCAGCGACGACAGCGTGGGGTCGACCAAGGGCAAGAAGTAACCGTGGTCGCCCCGGGAAACCGGGCGCAACAGGGGCCCGTCGCGCGAATGTGCGGCGGGCCCTCAGTATGCGAGCGGGCGCTCTCTGCAGAAATTGAACCCTCCCCGGCCGAAGCAGGGGATTCCTGGCTCACACTGCTCGGCCGCTCAGCGAGCGGTCCAGTCTCACGCGATCAACACCAGCCGGGTTGGAACCAGCCCGGCTGACATCAAATGTCAAGGGTTGGCGCGTGCCTGGCTCTCGTGACGCACTGGGCGCAGCGCACCCGGTCCGCAGGTGAAGAATCCGGGGATTCGCAAGATCGCAGACCATGGCCTCTTACGCAGGGGCCGGTCGCGCTTTACTCTGATGCCTGCTCGATAGTTACTCGCGAGTTAAACAACACGCAGAACCCAGCCGCAATGAGCCAGCCGCGCTGTCGCGGGCCCCCGGAGGATGTCGTGAGCGACACACAGACTTTGATCGAGAACCGTCCGCCGTCCGTGGCGGCCCTCTTCCTGGAGCGCGTGGCGGCCACGCCGGACGCCGAGGCCTACCGCTACCCCGTCCCACCGGTCTCGGGCGAGGGCCCGGACGACTGGAAGTCGCTGAGCTGGGCGCAGGCCGCCGAGCGGGTCTACGCCATCGCGGCCGGACTGATCGAACTGGGTGTGCAGCCCGAGCAGCGCGTCGCGCTCGCCTCCTCCACGCGGGTCGAGTGGATCCTCGCCGACCTCGGCATCATGTGCGCGGGCGCGGCCACCACGACGATCTACCCGCAGACGAACGCCGAGGAGTCCGCGTTCATCCTCTCCGACTCGGGCAGCAAGGTCCTGATCGCGGAGGACGCGGCCCAGCTCGCCAAGGCGCAGGAGAAGCGCGCCGAGCTGCCCGAGCTGACCCATGTGGTCGTCATCGACCCGGCCGGCGTCGAGACCGGCGACGACGTGCTCACCCTCGCCGAGCTGGAGACGCGCGGCGCCGCGTACCTGGAGAAGTACCCCGAGCTGATCAAGGAGCGCGTCGGCGCGATCACCGCCGACCAGCTCGCCACCCTCATCTACACCTCCGGCACCACGGGCCGCCCCAAGGGCGTCCGCCTCCCGCACGACAACTGGTCGTACATGGCGAAGGCCATCGCCGCGACCGGGCTGCTCGGCCCCGACGACGTCCAGTACCTGTGGCTGCCGCTCGCCCACGTCTTCGGCAAGGTGCTCACCTCCGGTCAGATCGAGGTCGGGCACGTCACCGCCGTCGACGGCCGCGTCGACAAGATCATCGAGAATCTGCCGGTGGTGCGGCCGACGTACATGGCGGCCGTCCCGCGCATCTTCGAGAAGGTCTACAACGGGGTCGCGGCCAAGGCGCGGGCCGGTGGTGGCGCCAAGTACAAGATCTTCCAGTGGGCCGCCGAGGTCTCCCGCGAGTACGCGAAGGCCAGCCAGGACAGCTTCCGCCGCACCGGCACGGCCGCCGCGCCCTTCGCCCTCTCCGCCAAGCACAAGGTCGCGGACGCGCTCGTCTTCGCCAAGATCCGCGAGGCCTTCGGTGGCAGGCTGCGCGCCTGTGTCTCCGGCAGCGCGGCCCTCGCGCCCGAGATCGGCTACTTCTTCGCCGGCGCCGGCATCCACATCCTGGAGGGGTACGGCCTCACGGAGTCCTCCGCCGCCTCCTTCGTGAACCCCGGCGAGGCCTACCGCACCGGCACGGTCGGCAAGCCGCTGCCCGGCACCGAGGTGCGCATCGCGGACGACGGCGAGATCCTGCTGCGCGGCCCCGGCATCATGGAGGGCTACCACGGCCTGCCCGAGAAGACCGCCGAGGTCCTGGAGTCCGACGGCTGGCTCCACACGGGCGACATCGGCGAACTGTCCCCCGACGGCTATCTGCGCATCACCGACCGCAAGAAGGACCTCATCAAGACCTCGGGCGGCAAGTACATCGCGCCCGCCGAGGTCGAGGGCCAGTTCAAGGCCGTCTGCCCGTACGTCTCCAACATCCTTGTGCACGGCGCCGACCGGAACTTCTGCACCGCCCTCATCGCCCTCGACGAACCGTCCATCCTGGAGTGGGCGAAGGAGAACGGGCTGGAGGGCAAGTCGTACGCCGATGTCGTCGCCGCCCCCGCCACCGTCGAGCTGATCGAGGGCTATGTGAAGGAACTCAACGAGGGGCTGCAGCGGTGGCAGACCATCAAGAAGTTCCGCCTGCTGCCGCGTGACCTCGATGTGGAGCACGGCGAGATCACGCCGAGCCTGAAGCTGAAGCGGCCGGTGGTCGAGCGGGAGTACAAGGCGCTGATCGAGGAGATGTACGCCGGGACGCGGGAGGCGTAGCGCACGCGGGCGCGCGTCAGACCGGCCCGGCGAACCGAGTGGCCCCGGAAGGCAGTAGGCCTTTCCGGGGCCACTTTGTCTCGCCTGCGCGGCCACCGCGGACGGGGTGCCGAACGGGGCTCGGGACGGGGTGCCGAACGGGCCGCCGAATTGAGCGGAAGAGCCATGAGTGTCAGATGCGTCACATAGGATGCGCACACTCTCTTCATATTTCTCCTCATTTTTCGGCTCCGACAGCTCAGCGAGGTGGCCTTGCCCGTTTCTGCCGCGACGCCCGACGACGTCGTCCGTCATGTCTTCCGCTATCTCGCGGAAGTGGGCGAGAGCCGTACCAGACCCGTGCGGACGTACGACGACGCCAGGCACCAGGTCTGGTTCGCCGATCTGCCCGCGCAGTTCGGCTCCTTCCTGACCGAAGCCGTACCGGGTGACGCTCCTTTGTGGCTGCGTGCCGACCGGCCCGAGCGCCACGACCCGCCCGCGCCGCCGCTGCCGCTCGCCCACTGGCTGGACGAGCGGGAGATCCGCGACGCGGAGCGGGACACGGCACCCGGACTCCAGCCCCAGGCGGACGTCCCCGCCGAAGAGGTCTCGGCCGACGGCAGTTCGCACACGGCCCGTGTCACCGTCTCCCTCGCCGCGTCACCGCAGCACGACAAGGTGCGCAACCAGTACCGGGCCTGGGTCCGCGGGTGGGAGGCGTGGGCGATCCGCGACCGGTCCATGAAACCCGTTGTGCGCGCCTACGACCGGCTCTACCGGCTGTGCGTGGACGCCTCCGAGCTCGGCGAGAGCTTTGAACTGGTCGTCGGCTTCGGCTACTTGAGCTGGTCGGCACAGGACGAGCCGGTCCGCCGCCACCTCGTCACCTGCCGCGCCGTCATGGCGATCGACCCCGACAGCGGCGCGATCACCGTCGGGCCCGACCCGGAGCACGGCAGCCCGGTGCTCGAGGAGTCCATGCTGGACGCCGGGCAGAAGGCGCGCGCCGACATCCGCGCCCTCGTGCGCCAGGAACTGGAAGCCGCCGGCGACACCACCGACCCGGCACTCGCAGATCGACTGCACCGGGCCCTGACCACCTGGACCATCGCCGCCCACCAAGCGGGACGCTACATATCGTCGACGACCCGGCACCGTACGGGGGGAGACCCCGCCGTACCCGTCGTCAGTTTCGCACCGGTGCTGCTTCTCAGGGAGCGCACCCGGCGCAGCATGCTCGAAGCACTGCGCGGCGTAGCCATGAGCATCGAGCAGGGAGCCGAGCCCACCACCCTGCTCAGGGCCATCGCCGGCGCGGGCGGCGACCGTCCGCTGGGCGAACCCGGCACTGGCGAAGCCCTCGGAGAATCACCGGAGTTGTACTTCGCGCTGCCCTCCAACGACGAACAGCGCACCATCGCCGAGCGGCTGCGCGACCGCGATCTCGTCGTTGTCCAGGGGCCACCCGGCACCGGCAAGACGCACACCATCGCGAACCTGGTCACCGACCTCCTCGCGCACGGCAACCGCGTGCTGATCACCAGCCACACGGCTCGCGCCCTACGGGTTCTGAAGGACAAACTCCCCGCCAGCGTCCGCGAGCTGTGTGTCAGCCGCACCGACGACGGAGCCGCCCAGCAGGAGCTGGAGCAATCGGTCAAGGCCATCCTCGACCGGCAGGGTGACTTCTCCGCGCGCGCCTACCGGCGGCGGATACAGGAGCACGAAGAGCGGCTCAGGTCCGCGCGATCGGCCCAGGCGCTCGCCCTGAAGGCCCTGCGCGCGCTGCGCGAGCAGGAGACCTACCACCATCCCGCCGAGATCGGTGACTACGAGGGCACCCTGGCCCGGATCGCCCAGCGACTCGCCGACGAACGGCCACGGTTCGGCTGGATCGGCACCGTCCCCGCCGATGCCCCCACCCTCGACATGGACGCCCTGCCCCGGCTGCGCCGTGCCGCGCTCGCCTTCACCGACCGCCACCGGGCCCTCGCCGCCACCGTCGGCGCCGCACTCCCCGAGCCCGGACAACTGCCGTCCGGCCCCGAGTTCACCGAGGCGATCGAGACGATCCGGGCCGCGGAGGCCGACCTCGCGGCCCTTCGCCAGGACGACTCCGTCTCTCGCCTCGACGACGCCGTGTCCTCCCTGACGGCCGCGCAGCAGGATCGACTGGCCGCGGCACTCGACCGCTTCATGGCGGCCGGCGCGGCGGCCACACCGCAGGGCTGGGCCACCGAGCTGCGTCGCGATCTGCTGGCGGGACAGGATCTCGGCGCGCGCAGCCGGCACGAGCGCACCACGCTCGCCCTGACCGCCGTCGAGAACGCGGCGGCCGCGCTCGGCGCCACGCTGGTCAGCGGACTGGAGTCGCACGACGTGCCGACGGCCCTCGGCCTCGCCACCGCACTGCGCGACGGGCTCGCGGCCGGTGAGAAGCTGCGCGGACCGCTGGGCCTGAAAACCAGGCTCCGCAAGGCGGTGGGCGATTTCCCGGAGACGGTACGGGTCGACGGCCGCGCCGTGGAGACGGAGACGGCCGCGGCCGCCCTACTGCATCGCGTCACCCTGGAACGGCACCTTCAGGACATCGAGCAGAGCTGGGGAGACGGCGCCGAGGCATGGCGGGCCACCGATCCTCGCATCGCCCGGCTGCGCCAGGACGTCGCCACGCTCACCACTCTGACGACCCTCGCCGACCTGCGCCGGGACGTCGTCCAGCTGGCCGCGGTCACTCCGGGACTGGCGCGGGTCGACTGGGGGAACGACGACGCGGCGAGCACCGTACGCAGCGTCCTGCGCGCCCGGGCGGCGCGCCGGGCCGCCGACCGCCCGCGCGCCCTGATCGACGGCGCCCTCGGTGTGCTGCGCGCCGCCGCGCACCGAAGGGGCGCGTCGGCAGCCGTGGACCGGGCCCGCGCGGCGGTCGAGGCGCGCGACACGGACGCGTACGACGCCGCGGTGGGCGAGGTCGAGGACCTGCGGGAGGCGCTGGCGCGCAAGAAGGCGTGCGACGACGCGTACCGTCAGGTGCTGGCCGAACTCCCCGAAGTCGCCGACGCGCTGGAGTCCACACCGCAGGATCCCGGGTGGGACAGGCGCCTCGTGGAGGTCGAGGCCGCCTGGTCGTGGTCGGCCTGGCACGCCCGTATGAAGGTGCTGACGGACCCGGGGGCCGAGGACACCCAGATGCGGCTGCTCGCCGAGGCCGATACCGAGATCCGCATCAGCCTGGAGCGGCTGGCGGCCGACAAGTCCTGGTTCAGCTGTCTGTCCCGGCTCACGGACGACCAGGCCGTGGCGCTCACCTCGTACCAGCAGAGTGTCCGCAGACTCGGCAAGGGCACGGGCAAATACGCCGCCACCTACCGCAGACAGGCCCGCGAGAGCCTGCAGGCCAGCCAGGAGGCGGTACCCGCCTGGATCATGCCCCTGCACCAGGTGACCGAGACGGTGCCGATGGACCGGGCCGGGCGCTTCGACGTCGTGATCATCGATGAGGCGAGCCAGTCCGGACCCGAGGCGCTGCTGCTCGCCTGGCTCGGTGCGAAGGTGATCGTCGTCGGCGACGACCAGCAGGTCAGCCCCGCGCAGGTCGGAGTGGACCACGACGAACAGTTCGCGCTGCAGCGGCGGCTGCTCGGTGAGCTGCCCGCGGCCCGCCGCAATCTGTTCACGCCGACCGCGAGCCTCTTCGACATCGCGTCCGGTCTCGCGGGTGGCCGCGGCAGACTGATGCTCCAGGAGCACTTCCGGTGCATGCCGGAGATCATCGGCTTCTCCAACCAGCTGTGCTACGGAGGCCGGCTCCAGCCCTTGCGGCAGTACGGCGCCGACCGGCTGCCGCCCCTGCGATCCGTGCACGTGGCCGACGGCTATGTCGAGGGAAGCGGGCAGAAGCAGATCAACCGTCCCGAGGCGGAGCGCCTGGTGGACGAGATCGCCCGGTGCATCGCGGACCCCGCCTACGCGGGACGCACCCTGGGCGTGATCACTCTGCTCGGCGCGGGTCAGAAGTTCCTCATCGAGGACCTGCTGGCCGACCGGATTCCGCTCGACGAGCGGCAACGGCGACGCCTGCGCGTGGGTAACGCGGAGGAGTTCCAGGGCGACGAACGCGATGTCGTCTTCATCGGCCTCGTCGTGTCGCTCACCGGCCCGGACGGGCCGCGCCGCATCGGCTCCTACAGTAGTTCGCTGTACCGGCAGCACATCAACGTGGCTGCTTCACGCGCCCGCGACCAGGTGTGGCTGTTCCACAGTGTGACCCTCACGGAGCTGGGTGAGACCGATCTGCGGCGCGCCTATCTGGACTGGTTCTCGCGGCCGGCCGAGGAGCGGGACGGCGCGGGCCTCGGCGAGGTCCGGCCCGACATTCCGCACCAGGCCTTCGACAGTCTCTTCGAACAGCGTGTGTATCTGGCGCTGCGGGACCGGGGCTACCGGGTGAGACCGCAGTACCCGGCCGGACGCTACCGCATCGACCTCGTCGTCGAGGGCGGTACGCAGCGACTGGCCGTGGAGTGCGACGGCGACGCCTTCCACACCGAGGAGAACGCCGACGCGGACGCGGCACGCCAGCGCGAACTCGAACGGGTGGGCTGGACGTTCGTCAGGATCCGGGGCAGCCGCTTCTTCCTCGATCCGGACCAGGCGCTCAAGCCCCTGTGGGCGGAGCTCGAACGACTCGGCATCGAATCGACGGCACAGAGTCCGACGGCGCAGAATTCGACGGTACGGACGTCGACGGCACAGGCATCGACGGCTGGGAGATCGACCGCACCGGCTGCCGAGGACGAGAGCCGCCCCGGCGGGGACGACCGAGCATCCGCCGGGAGCGCTGAGCCGGAGCCCGCGGCCGTGCCCGACGCCGGATCGCGCAGGCCGAGCGGGGGCGTGCCCGCCCCGCGGCCCGGAGCCGCCCGAGCCGGGGCGCGGGACGGACGAGACCGCAGGGCCGCGCCGACCGCCGTCGTCGGGCAGGCGCACCCGCCGCTCGTGTCCGTGGCGCGTCTTCACCGCGACGAGGTGAACGCGGCCCAGCACGCGTTCAGCATGCGCGCGACCGTGCCGGGCGCCGCACGATTCCTCGGCGGGGCGGGAGTGCCGCACTTCCCCGGGGCCGACGCCGTGGACGTCCTGCGCGACGGACGGGCGGTGGTGCGGGTCGCCCACGCCGAGGTGCAGGCCATGATCCGTGCGGCGATAGCCCGTGTCGAGGTGCCGGTGCTCGCGGACGACGGACAGGTGGGGCTGGCGCGCCACCACGCCCCGGGTTCCCCCGACGCGGCCGACGGTCGTTCGGCCGAGTTGCTGCGCGTGCGGAGGGTGACGGACCGCAAGCCGGTGCACATCCCCGCGCACATCCCGGTGGCGCGCCGACCGGCGCAACCGGTCCCGGCCACCGAACCGCCCCCTGACCGCGTGCCCGTGGAACGTCTCAGCCTAGCCGCCCACCGCCGGGTGCAGCGTGAGCTCCAGCGTGTGCAGGACGCACTGGACCAGCCGACTCCGGAGGTGGTGGCCGTCGACTCCTCCTCCAGAAGGGCACAACTGGCCGACCACGAGAAGCGTCGCGAAGCCCTCAAGGACCGACGCGCCTTTCTACGTGCCGTGCTCGATCAGGTGATCCCGGATGCCTCCCTGAGCGGCGGGGCCATGGTCGTGCCGGGTTGTCTCGTCGGCGTCGAGGATCCGGACGAACCCGAATCCGGGATCACGACGTACGAGATCGCGATGCTCGCGGGTGACGAAGCGGAACGGCTGAGCCCGCACTCCGCCCTCGGCAAGGCGCTGTTGTGGCGCGAGGTCGGGGACGAGGTGAGCCGGCAGACGGAGCGGGGCACCAGGATGCGTGTCGTCATCAGGTACGTCGCGGACTGAGCCACGAGCCCGCGGGCGACGTGCCCCGGGCGCCATCCATACGGAGCCGGGGTGCTACCCGCGCCACCCATACGGAGGCGGGGTGTTACACGCCCCGCCTCCGCCGTATCTCCCGCAGCAACTCCTCCATCTCCCGCACCTGATGCCGCAGTTCGAAGACGTCGTCCGAGCCGCTCGCCGCCATGTGGGTATCGATCTTCTTGAGGCGGTCGGCCAGTTCGTCGAACTGGCCCTGTTCGCGGGTGAGCATGCGCTCCAGTTGCTGGTTCTTGCGGTGCAGGTCCAGGAAGACGGTGACCTTGGCGCGCAGGACCCAGGGGTCGAACGGCTTGGTCAGGTAGTCGGCGGCTCCGGTGGCGTAGCCGCGGAAGGCGTAGCCCGCGTCGGCGTCGCTGCCGGTCAGGAAGATGATGGGGACGTCCTTGGTCTGGTCGAGCCGTTTGATGTTGGCGGCGGTTTCGAAGCCGTCCATGCCCGGCATGCGGATGTCCAGGAGGACGACGGCGAAGCGTTGCCTGAGCAGTGCCTTCATCGCCTCCTCGCCCGAACGCGCGCGGACGAGCGGCTCGTTGAGGGACCCCAGGACGGCCTCCAGCGCGATCAGGTTGTCCTCCATGTCGTCGACCAGGAGGATGCTGGCGCGCTCGTCGGTCGTTTCCTCAGCGCTCATGGTGACGGTGCCTCACTCGGTCGTCGGCGGGACCGCGGCCTCCTCGGCTGCTGCGCTCGGTCCCGGAACAACGGATGCGGTGGAGTCCTCCTGCTCCGCGTCGTGCGCGCTCTCCGGGTCGAGGAGGGCGCAGACGACCGTGAGCAGCTGGTCGACGTCCACCGGCTTGGGTACGTAGTCGTTGGCACCGCGCGCGATGGACTTCTCACGGTCTCCCGGCATCGCCTTCGCGGTGAGCGCGACGATGGGCAGGCCCGTCCAGCGGGGGGTGCGGCGGATGGCGGAGATCGTCTCGTAGCCGTCCATCTCCGGCATCATGATGTCCATCAGGACGAGTTCCACGTCGGGGTTTCGCTCCAGGGTCTCGATGCCCTCGCGGCCGTTCTCCCCGTACAGGACGGGCATGCCGACGCGGCCCAGGACATGGGTGAGCGCGAAGACGTTGCGGATGTCGTCGTCCACGATCAGCACCCGTCGCCCCGGCAGGACCTGACCCGCCCGGCCGGCCTTCCAGGCCTCCAGCTTGGTGGGGGTGGGCCAGGAGTCGTCGGTGTCGTGGGAGGTGTACGGCTCGGTGGACAGCTGCTCGGGGACGGGTGGCCGGCGGTCCTCCGGGACGGGGCCGGTCGCCGCGTGCCCGGGGCTGACGACAGGGACGTACAGCGTGAAGGTGGAACCCTTGCCGGGCGCGCTCTCCGCGATGATGCGGCCGCCGAGCAGCCCGGCGATCTCCCGGCTGATGGACAGGCCGAGACCGGTGCCGCCGTACTTGCGGTTGGTGGTGCCGTCGGCCTGCTGGAACGCCTCGAAGATCACCGGGAGTTTCTCCGCGGCGATCCCGATGCCCGTGTCGGAGACGGCGAAGGCGATCACGTCGTCGCTGTTCTCGCGGGTGAAGGCGTGGTCGGGGTCCTTGAGGCGGCTCACGCGCAGCTCGACCCGGCCGGTCGCGGTGAACTTGATCGCGTTGGAGAGCAGGTTGCGCAGGATCTGCTGGAGCCGCTGCTCGTCCGAGTACATCTCCCGCGGTACGGCCTCCCCGACCGTCACCTCGAAGGCGAGACCCCGGTCGAGCGTGAGCGGGCGGAAGGTCGCGTGGACGTAGTCGAGGAGTTTGATCAACGGCAGCTTCTTCGGGCGTACGTCCATACGGCCCGCCTCGATCTTCGACAGGTCGAGGATGTCGTTGATGAGCTGGAGGAGGTCCGAGCCCGAGCGGTGGATCGTCGTCGCGAACTGCACCTCCTGGTCGGAGAGACGGCCGTCCGGGTTGTCGGAGAGGAGGCGGGCGAGGATCAGCAATGAGTTCAGGGGTGTGCGCAGTTCGTGCGACATGTTGGCCAGGAACTCCGACTTGTACTGCGAGCTTGTCGCCAGGAGTGCCGCCTTTTCTTCCAGTTCCGCGTTGGAGCGTTGCAATTCCGCCTGCTGGGACTGGAGTTCGTCGGACCGGTCCTGAAGTTGGATGGCCAGCCGCTGGGACTCGCCGAGCAGGGACTCGGTGCGGGAATTGGCGATGATCGTGTTGATGGCGACGCCGATGGTGTTCACGAACTGGTCGAAGAAGGCGAGGTGGACGTCGGAGAAGCGGGAGAAGGAGGCGAGTTCGATGACACCGAGCAAGGTGTCCTCGAAGAGGATCGGGATGATGACGACGCTCGCGGGGGCGGCTTCCCCCAGACCGCTGTTGATTTTGATGTAGTCCGGCGGGGCCTCCTCGACGAGGATGCGCTTCTTTTCCCGTGCCGCCTGGCGGACCAGGCCGTGCACCGGCATGCCGCCCGTGTCGACGGTCGCGCCCTGTGCCGAGCCGTATCCGGCGATGAAGGCGAGTCCCTTGGCGGGGACGGCCGTACGGAGGGACGCCCCGTCCTCCTCGGGGTCGGCCAGGAAGAAGGCGCCGTACTGCGCGTTCACCAGCGGGGTCAGCTCGCGCAGGATCAGGTCGGCGACCTCCATCAGGTCACGGTGGCCCTGCATCAGCGCGGCGAGACGGGCGAGGTTGGATTCCAGCCAGTCCTTCGCGCGGGTCGTCTCGCGGAGGTTGGACACCATCAGGTTGATGTTGTCCTTCAGCTCGGCGACCTCGCCCTGCGTCTCCACGGTGATGGAGCGGGACATGTCGCCCTGCGCCACCGCGGAGGCCACCTCGGCGATCGCGCGGACCTGGGTGGTGAGGTTGGAGGCAAGTTCGTTGACGTTCGTCGTGAGGCGCTTCCAGGTGCCGTACACGCCCTCGACCCGTGCCTGGCCGCCGAGTTGGCCCTCCGAACCCACCTCCCGGGCCACCCGCGTGACCTCCGAGGAGAAGGAGGAGAGGGTGTCGACCATCGTGTTGATGGTCGTCTTCAGTTCGAGGATCTCGCCGCGGGCGTCCACGTCGATCTTCTTGGAGAGGTCTCCCTGCGCCACGGCCGTCGCGACCTGGGCGATGTTCCGTACCTGCGACGTCAGGTTGTCGGCCATGTAGTTGACGTTGTCGGTCAGGTCCCGCCAGACACCCGACACACCGAGTACCTGGGCGCGTCCGCCGAGCCGGCCGTCGGTGCCGACCTCGCGGGCCACACGGGTCACCTCGTCGGCGAAGGCGCGCAACTGCTCCACCATCGTGTTGACGGTGTCCTTCAGTTCGAGGATCTCGCCGCGGGCGTCGACGGTGATCTTCTTGGAGAGGTCGCCGTTCGCGACGGCCGTCGTCACCTGGGCGATGTTGCGGACCTGGGACGTCAGGTTCAGGGCCATGAAGTTGACGTTGTCGGTCAGGTCCTTCCAGACGCCGGAGACGCCCCTGACCTGGGCCTGGCCGCCGAGGTTGCCCTCCGTGCCGACTTCGCGGGCGACGCGCGTGACCTCGTCGGCGAAGGCGGAGAGCTGGTCGACCATGGTGTTGATGGTCGACTTGAGTTCGAGGATCTCGCCCTTCGCCTCGACGGTGATCTTCTTGCCGAGGTCGCCCTGTGCGACGGCCGTGGAGACAAGGGCGATATTGCGGACCTGAGAGGTCAGGTTGTCCGCCATGAAGTTGACGTTGTCGGTCAGGTCCTTCCAGACACCGGACACGCCACGTACCTGGGCACGCCCGCCGAGGTTGCCCTCCGTGCCGACTTCGCGGGCGACGCGCGTGACCTCGTCGGCGAAGGCGGAGAGCTGGTCGACCATGGTGTTGATGGTCGACTTGAGTTCGAGGATCTCGCCCTGCGCGTCGACGGTGATCTTCTGGCTGAGGTCGCCGTTCGCCACCGCCGTGGTGACCTGGGCAATGTTGCGGACCTGGGAGGTCAGGTTCGAGGCCATGAAGTTGACGTTGTCGGTGAGGTCCTTCCAGACCCCGGAGACGCCCCTGACCTGGGCGCGGCCACCCAACTGGCCTTCGGTGCCGACTTCGCGGGCCACCCGCGTGACCTCGTCGGCGAAGGCGGAGAGCTGGTCGACCATCGTGTTCACGGTGAGCTTCAGTTCGAGCAGCTCGCCGGTCGCCTCGACCGTCACCGTACGGGTCAGATCGCCGCGCGCCACCGCCGTGGTCACGAGGGCGATGTCCCGTACCTGGGCGGTCAGCCGGGACGCCATCGTGTTGACCGCTTCGGTCACATCGCGCCAACTGCCGGAGAGTCCTTGTACCTTGGCGCGTCCGCCGAGACGGCCCTCGGTGCCGACCTCACGGGCGACCCGGGTCACCTCGCCCGTGAAGAGGGAGAGCTGATCGACCATCTTGTTGACGGCACGCCCCAACCGGCGCAAATCGCCCCTGAGCTGACGGTTCCCGTCGTGCAGGTCGACCCGCTGGGTGAGATCACCGCCGGCCACCGCGTCCAGGACGCGCGTCGCGTTCGCGGCGGGCGCCACCAGGGCGTCGAGCAGCTGGTTCACATCATTGACGCGGGTCGTCCAGCCGCCCTGCCCCGGGCTCGCCGACAGCCGCTCGTCGAGCCGCCCGTGCCGGACCAGCTCCCGCCGTACCCGCTGCACTTCCGTGTTGAAGTGGGTGCTGCGGTCGATGATCTGGTTGAAGGCCGCGCTCAGATCGGCCACCAGACCGTGCCCCGTCTCCGGCACCTTGGAGAAATCGCCGTCCCGAGCGGCGGTCATCGCGGCGAGCAGAGGACGGAGATCCGATGCCCAAATCTGTCCGTCTTCGAGCACACGCGTAGCACTGTTCTCACTCATGGCGGCCCACTTCGGTAACTCGGCGCTTATGGGCGAGGCCAGTCTGTCACTCTGTCCGTGTCGCCTGAGGCGTATTCGTCCGAACTGCTCAGGGAGCTGCACAGTGGGGGCCATTCCGACGCAACGGGAGTCACAACGGGACTCCATGGCGCTTGCCCCTGACACGCCTGCGCATCACCGCGCGGGCCAGGAAACCATGGCGCGCGCCGCGCTGCCGGGCACGCCGCTCGCGCCCGGCGCCGCCCGCCGGCTGGTGCGCGAGGCACTCGCCGACTGGGCCGAACTCGCCCTGCCCGGCGCCGAGATCGTCCGCGAACGCCTTACCGAGGACGCCGTCCTGGTCGTCAGTGAACTCGTCACCAATGCCGTCGTGCACGCGGGCACCGACGTCGAGCTGCTGTGCTGTCTGGAGATCACCGACGGCGGGGCGGTGAGCGCGGTGGTCGTCGAGGTCTCCGACCATCACCCCTCGCGGGCGGTACGCGAGGAGGCGGCCGAACGCGCTTACGGCACACCGGAGTACGGGCGTGGGCTGCGGTTGGTCGCCTCGCTGTCGGAAGCGTGGGGGATCACGTATCGGACCGGGGCCAAGACGGTTTGGGCGCGGTTGCCTGTTGATGGGGGGCTGGGGGTTGGGGGTGGGCTGAGCGTTGAGGGTGGGGCGAGTGGTGATGGCGGGTTGATCGGTGGTGGTGGGCTGAGCGGTGGTGGTGGGCTGAGCGTTGATGGCGGGCTGGGTGTCGAGAGGGGGGTTGGTTTCGGGACGGAGGCGGGTATCGCGGCGGGATCGGCCGATAGGGCCGATCCGGCCGCTGAGGGGGCGTTGGCCGTCGAAGGGCGGCTGCCCGTCGACGGGATGTCGGAGGCGGCGTACGGCGCTGGGCATGCCCCGGGGCTGAGGTCGGGACCGGGACCGGGGCCGCGAGGCGGTGAGACGGTCCCCTACGAACCTCGGCGGAGGCCGCGTCAGGACGGCGACTGGCTCAACCGCGGCGCTCTCTCCTTCCTCGCCGAGGCCTCCGACCTGCTCGCCGGACAGCTCGACGAGAACCTCGTCGCCGCGCTCGCCGGACAGCTCCTCGTGCCACGGCTCGCCGACTGGTGCGCGGTGTGGCTGGAGGACGAGGCCACCGACCGGGCGGGCGGGCTCGGGCTGGCCCTCGGGCCGCGGCTCGCCCGCGTCTGGCACGGCAGCGAGAACCGGATCGAGGAGTTGCGCCGGGCCCTGGAGAAGGATCCGCCGCGGCTGCCCGACTCGGTGCGGTCTCGGGCTGTGCCGGTGCCTTGGCCGGGGGAGGCGTCGGGGGCGGATTCGGGTGCGGAAGTGAATGCGGGCGGGGTGAGTGGGACCGGCGACGTGAGCGGAACCGGCGACGTGAGCGGGGCCGCGCTTGCGTATCGGCTGATCGCAGGCGGGCGGCCGCTCGGCACCCTTGTCATCGGGCGGGCCGGGCTGACCGGCTTCCCCGACGAGATCACCGGGCTCGTCGAGGACCTCAGCCGCCGCATCGCCCTCGCCATCGGCGCGGCCCGCCAGTACGCGCGCCAGGCCACCATCAGCCGGGTCCTCCAGCGCGGTCTGCTGCCCGGCGCGGTAGCCGAGATCCCCGGGGTGCGCAGCGCCCTCGTGTACGAGCCGCTCGACAAGGGCGGACCCAGTGGCGACTTCTACGACCTGTTCCCGGCAGGCGACGGACGCTGGTGCTTCGTCCTCGGCGACGTCCAGGGCAAGGGGCCCGAGGCCGCCGTCGTGATCGGCCTCGCCCGGCCCTGGGTACGCCTGCTGGCCCGCGAGGGCTACCACGTCGCCGACGTCCTCGACCGCCTCAACCAGCTCCTCCTCGACGACGCCACGGAGACCGCCGATGCGGCGGCCCGCGCGCTGGTGGTCGCGGGAGGGCCCGGCCTCGGCCCCGACGAGGGCCCGCAGACCCGTTTCCTCTCCATGCTCTACGGCGAGCTGGTGCCCTTCGACGGCGGCGTCCGCTGCACCCTCGCCTCCGCCGGACACCCGCTGCCGCTGATCCTGGGCCCGGATGGCGACGTACGGGAGGTGGCCGAGCCGCAGACCCTCCTCGGCGTCTTCGAGGACGCGACCTACACCTCCGAGACCTTCGACCTGTACCCCGGCGACATCGTCCTGTGCGTCACCGACGGGGTGACGGAGCGGCGCAACGGGCCCCGCCAGTTCGATGACGACGACGGGCTCGCGGAGGCCCTCGCGGGCTGTGGGGGGCTGAGCGCCGAGCTCGTCGCGGAACGGATTCGGCGACTGGTGCACGAGTTCGGCAGCAAGCCGCCGGAGGACGACTTGGCCTTGTTGGTGTTGCAGGCGGAGTAGAGCGGCCAGGCTGAGCGGCCGAGCTGTGCGGCTGAGCGGCCGAGTGGGAAAACGGGAGGTGAGCGCGCGGGAAGGGGCATGCGGCCGGGTGCGGGACAATGGAACGCATGCCTTCCGCACTTCCCGACGGTGAGCCCGTCCCCGACGACGGGGCGCTGCCCGCGCACGCCCTGGCCGGAGCCGCCGATCGCCCCCTCGGTTTCTACCTCCATGTGCCGTACTGCGCGACCCGCTGCGGCTACTGCGACTTCAACACCTACACGGCGACCGAGCTGCGGGGCACCGGAGGCGTGCTCGCCTCCCGCGACAACTACGCGGAGACGTTGATCGACGAGGTCCGGCTCGCCCGCAAGGTTCTCGGCGACGACCCGCGCCCCGTCCGCACGGTCTTCGTCGGAGGCGGTACGCCGACGCTGCTGGCCGCCGACGATCTCGTACGGATGCTGGGGGCGATCCGGGAGGAATTCGGACTGTCCGCCGACGCGGAGGTCACGACCGAGGCGAACCCGGAGTCGGTCGACCCCGCGTACCTCGCGACCCTCCGCGCCGGAGGCTTCAACCGGATCTCCTTCGGCATGCAGAGCGCCCGGCAGCACGTACTGAAGGTGCTCGACCGCACGCACACCCCCGGCCGCCCCGAGGCCTGCGTCGCCGAGGCCCGCGCGGCGGGCTTCGAGCACGTGAACCTCGACCTGATCTACGGCACACCGGGGGAGTCGGACGACGACTGGCGCGCGTCCCTGGACGCCGCGCTCGGCGCCGGTCCCGACCACATCTCCGCGTACGCCCTGATCGTCGAGGAGGGCACCCAGCTCGCCCGCCGCATCCGCCGCGGCGAGGTCCCGATGACGGACGACGACGTCCACGCCGACCGGTACCTGATCGCGGACGAGGTGATGTCGGCGGCGGGCTTCGACTGGTACGAGGTGTCCAACTGGGCCACGTCGGAGGCGGGCCGCTGCCTGCACAACGAGTTGTACTGGCGCGGCGCCGACTGGTGGGGCGCGGGCCCCGGCGCCCACAGCCACGTCGGCGGCGTGCGCTGGTGGAACGTGAAGCATCCGGGGGCGTACGCGGCGGCGCTGGCCTCCGGCCGCTCCCCGGGCGCGGGCCGCGAGCTCCTCTCCGAGGAGGACCGCAGGGTGGAGCGCGTCCTGCTGGAGCTACGACTGCGGGAAGGCTGCCCGTTGTCGCTGCTGCGCCCGGAGGGACTGGCGGCCTCACGGCGGGCGCTGGCCGACGGTCTGCTGGAAGCGGGGCCGTACGAGGAGGGGCGTGCGGTGCTGACGCTGCGGGGGCGGTTGCTGGCGGATGCGGTGGTCAGGGACCTGGTGGACTGATCACTCCGGCGGGTGAATCGGTGCGGAACGGCGGTTCGGTCCCTAACCTGGTTCGTAGGCTGCCGCTAAAAGTACGCGGCGGATGTGGAGGCCACGGAGATGACCGCTGTGGACGAGTACGGGATGGCCAAGTTCTTCGAGGAGTTTGAGCCTCCCGAGGGCGTCAAAGTCGAGCTTCTCCGGGGGGAAATCGTGATGATGGCCAGTCCTGATCTGGTGCACAATCGGATCGTCACGAGCGTGCAGGACCAGGTCCCGGGCAAGCGCTGGGAACGGCTCCAGACTCAGGACATCGACATCATCGACGAGGCCAGTGAGCCCGTGCCGGACCTGGTGGTGATGGAGATCGGCGCCGGTCCGGAATCGGGACGCCTACTGCCGTCCCAGTTGCTTGCGATGGTCGTCGAGGTCGTCTCCAAGACCAGTGCCGCAAGGGACTACGGAATCAAGCGGTCGATCTACGCCGTCGGCAAGGTGCCCGCCTACCTCATCGTCGACCCGATCATGGCACAGTGCGTCCTGCTGACGAAGCCCGTGGGCGAGGGAGAGGGGGCCGACTACCAGGTGCAGCAGATCACGAAGTTCGGAGACCCGCTGCCGCTGGAGATTCTGGGGCTCGAACTGGACACCAGCGACTTCGGAACATTCTCCGGCGTCAAGCCTCACCGCTGGCCGTGACGAAGTCGATCAACTCCTCCACCCGACCCAGCAGTTCCGGCTCCAGATCCTTGTAGGACCGCACCCGCGACAGAATGTGCTGCCAGGCCGCCCCCGTGTTCTCCGGCCAGCCCAGCGCCCGGCACACGCCCGTCTTCCAGTCCTGGCCGTGGGGCACCCGGGGCCAGGACCGGATGCCCACGGAAGACGGTTTCACGGCTTCCCAGATGTCGATGTAGGGGTGGCCGAGGACCAGGGCGTGGTCGCTCGTGACGGAGGCCGCGATACGGGACTCCTTGGTGCCGGGGACGAGGTGGTCGACGAGCACGCCGAGGCGGGCGTCAGGGCCGGGCGCGAAGTCCGCCACGATCGAGGGCAGGTCGTCGATGCCCTCCAGGTACTCGACCACGACGCCCTCGATGCGCAGGTCGTCGCCCCAGACCCGTTCGACCAGCTCGGCGTCGTGCCGGCCCTCCACGTAGATCCGACCGGCGCGGGCGATCCGGGCCCGCGCGCCGGGGAGGGCAACCGATCCGGAGGCCGTCCGGGCCGGACGGACGGGAGTGGTGGCGGAGGGGCGGGTGAGAGTGATGACCTGGCCCTCCAGGAGGAAGCCGCGCGGCTCCAGCGGGAACACCCGGTGCTTGCCGAAGCGGTCCTCCAGCGTCACCGTGCCCGCCTCGCAGCGGATCACCGCTCCGCAGAAACCGGTGCCCGGCTCCTCGACCACCAGGCCCGGCTCCGCCGGCACCTCGGGCACGGGCTTGGGCTTCTTCCACGACGGGGTCAGGTCCGGAGAGTACTGGCGCATTCGGATGACGATAGGAGAAGCCCGGCGGCAGTCACCGCGACACGCCGGAACGCGACACGCCGAAACGCTCGGCCAGGGCGTCCCGCTGCGACCGTACGAACCCGGCGTCCACGACCGCTCCGTGACCAGGTACGTACAACACGTCCTCCCCGCCCAGGTCGAGCAGCCGGTCGAGGGCCGCGGGCCAGCGCGACGGCACGGCGTCGGGGCCCGCCTGGGGCTCGCCGGACTCCTCGACCAGGTCGCCGCAGAACACCACCGTCGGGTCGCCCGGCACCACGATCACGAGGTCGTGGGCCGTGTGGCCCTCGCCCGTCCGCACCAGCCGGACCTCGATGCCACCGTCCAGCTCCAGGTTCCACGTGCCCCACACGAACTGGCGGGGACGCACCAGGGTGTCCGCCGCCTCCTCCGCCGCCCGCGCGTCCAGCCCATTGCGGACCGCGTCCGCGTACAGCTCCTCGCGCCCGTGTTCGTACACCTCGGACGAGCCGCCCGCGACGAAGATCTCCGCGCCCGCGAACGCCGCCGCGCCGAAGACATGGTCGAAGTGGGGGTGCGTGAGCGCGAGAAGGGTCACACGACGGCCGACGAGCGACTCCGCCTCGGCGCGCAACCGCGCGCCCTCCCCGAGGCTCGACCCCGCGTCGATCAGCAGCGCCCCGCCCTCGCCCACCACCAGCCCGGCCGTGCAGTCCCAGACCGGAAGCCGCCGCCGCCCCACCCGCGGTGCCAGCTCCTCCCACCCCGCCTCTTCCCAAGTCACCTTCATACGCCGACGCTAGCGGTGAGGGCGTGGGCGGTACGACATCACGGGGGATCACAGGGGATCGCGGGGGATCACGGGGGTGGACAGTACGACATCGCAGGACACGTCGGTGCACGTCGCGCAAGATCGCGGGCCCGCCCTTGCCGGGGCCGTACCCACCGGCCGTACACTGGGCCGGGGAATGCTGGCACTCGCACGCGCTGAGTGCCAAGCGAGGCGCCGAGGGGTCGACAGCTGGAGGTGTGCGCGATGCTCAGTGAACGCAGGCTCGAAGTGCTGCGCGCCATCGTCCAGGACTATGTCGGCACCGACGAGCCGGTCGCGGTCGGCTCCAAGGCGCTGACCGAGCGGCACCGGCTGGGAGTGTCCCCGGCCACCGTTCGCAACGACATGGCCGCCCTGGAGGACGAGGGGTACATCGCCCAGCCGCACACCAGCGCCGGGCGCATCCCCACCGACAAGGGCTACCGGCTCTTCGTCGACAAGCTCGCCGGCGTCAAGCCGATGACCGCGCCCGAGCGGCGTGCGATTCAGAATTTCCTGGACGGCGCCGTTGATCTCGATGATGTCGTGGGGCGGACGGTGCGGCTGCTCGCGCAGCTGACGCGGCAGGTCGCCGTCGTGCAGTATCCGTCGCTGACGAGATCCACCGTGCGGCATGTCGAGCTGTTGTCCCTCGCCCCCGCCCGCGTGATGCTCGTGCTGATCACGGACACGGGACGGGTCGAGCAGCGCATGATCGACTGCCCGGCGC
This sequence comes from Streptomyces sp. NBC_01384, assembly GCF_045040035.1. Lineage (NCBI taxonomy): Bacteria > Bacillati > Actinomycetota > Actinomycetes > Kitasatosporales > Streptomycetaceae > Streptomyces > Streptomyces sp. NBC_01384. Next base: position 3,114,366 of record NZ_CP109559.1, on the reverse strand, counting down.
CGTTCGGAGAAACGTCTCTCGCGGATCTGCGGGCCCGGCTCAACAGCCGGGTCGCGGGCCGTCGCTTCGCGGATGTCCCGCAGCTGGTGCAGGACCTCCCGGACGCGTTCGAGGCGGAGGATCGCGGTACGGTCGCGACGGTGCTCTCCACCCTTCTGGAGACGCTCGTCGAGGAGACCGAGGAGCGGCTGATGATCGGCGGAACCGCCAATCTGACGCGCTTCGGACATGACTTCCCTCTCACCATCCGGCCGGTGCTGGAGGCGCTGGAGGAGCAGGTCGTGCTCCTCAAGTTGCTTGGTGAGGCCGGGGATTCGAGCATGACCGTGCGAATCGGGCACGAGAACGCGTATGAGGGACTCAACTCCACGTCCGTGGTCTCGGTCGGCTACGGTTCGGGCGGCGAGGCAGTAGCCAAACTCGGCGTGGTCGGACCGACCCGCATGGATTACCCGGGAACGATGGGAGCGGTACGAGCGGTGGCACGGTACGTCGGACAGATCCTGGCGGAGTCGTAAGTGGCCACGGACTACTACGCCGTACTCGGCGTGCGCCGCGACGCGTCCCAGGACGAGATCAAGAAGGCCTTCCGGCGGCTCGCACGCGAGCTGCATCCGGACGTCAATCCCGATCCGAAGACGCAGGAGCGGTTCAAGGAGATCAACGCCGCGTACGAGGTGTTGTCGGACCCGCAGAAGAAGCAGGTCTACGACCTCGGCGGCGACCCGCTGTCCCAGTCGGGCGGCGGCGCGGGCGGCTTCGGAGCCGGCGGGTTCGGGAACTTCTCGGACATCATGGACGCTTTCTTCGGTACGGCGTCGCAGCGCGGCCCGCGCTCGCGTACGCGGCGTGGCCAGGACGCCATGATCCGGCTCGAGATCGAGCTGGACGAGGCCGCCTTCGGCACGACGAAGGACATCCAGGTCGACACGGCCGTCGTCTGCGCCACCTGCAACGGTGAGGGTGCGGCGCCGGGTACCTCGGCCCAGACCTGTGACATGTGTCGCGGGCGGGGCGAGGTGTCCCAGGTCACGCGGTCCTTCCTGGGGCAGGTCATGACCTCCCGGCCGTGTCCGCAGTGCCAGGGCTTCGGGACCGTCGTCCCGACTCCCTGCCCCGAGTGCGCCGGTGACGGGCGGGTGCGGTCCCGTCGGACGCTGACCGTCAAGATCCCCGCCGGTGTCGACAACGGCACGCGGATCCAGCTCGCGGGCGAGGGCGAGGTCGGCCCCGGTGGCGGTCCCGCCGGTGACCTGTACGTGGAGATCCACGAACTGCCGCACTCGACCTTCCAGCGGCGCGGTGACGATCTGCACTGCACGGTGACCATTCCGATGACCGCGGCGTCGCTCGGCACCAAGGTGCCGCTGGAGACCCTCGACGGGCTTGAGGAGGTCGACATCCGTCCGGGCACGCAGTCCGGGCAGTCGATTCCGCTGCACGGGCGGGGTGTCACGCATCTGCGGGGCGGTGGCCGCGGTGACCTCATCGTGCACGTCGAGGTGACCACGCCGACGAAGCTCGATGCCGAGCAGGAGCGGTTGCTGCGGGAGCTGGCGCTGCTGCGGGGGGAGGAGCGGCCCACGGGGCAGTTCCAGCCCGGGCAGCAGGGGCTGTTCTCGCGCCTGAAGGACGCGTTCAACGGTCGCTGACGGGGATTCCCGGGGGCTCCCGCCCCCGGACCTCGGTGGGTTCTTCGGCCGCGGACACCCGTTCGCGGCCGCCCGTCCCCATGGCCTGTGCCAGGCGGAAGGCCCGATTCGGACTTGTTCGGAGGACGTGACAACATGCCGTCATGTCCACCGCACTGACCGATCTCTTCCCTCACCCGATCGTGCAGGCTCCCATGGCGGGCGGCGTCTCCGTCCCGCAGCTCGCCGCCGCCGTGTCCGAGGCCGGCGGGCTCGGGTTCCTCGCCGCCGGGTACAAGACCGCCGACGGCATGTACCAGGAGATCAAGCAGTTGCGGGGGCTCACGGCCCGACCCTTCGGGGTCAATCTGTTCATGCCGCAGCCCGACTACGCGGATCCCGCCGCGGTCGAGGTGTACGCCCACCAGCTCGCCGGTGAGGCCTCCTGGTACGAGACCGACCTCGGAGAGCCGGACAGCGGTCGCGACGACGGCTACGACGCCAAGCTCGCCGTCCTCCACGACAACCCGGTGCCGGTGGTCTCGTTCCACTTCGGTGTCCCGAGCCGGGACGTCCTGGACTCCCTGCGCCGTGCCGGCACGCTCACCATGGTCACCGCGACCACGGCGGAGGAGGCCCTCGCCGTGCAGCGCGCGGGCGCCGCCGCGGTCGTCGTGCAGGGCGTGGAGGCGGGCGGCCACCAGGGCACCCACCGCGACAATCCGGAGACGGACGGTACGGGGATCGGGCTGCTGTCTCTGATCACCCTGGTCCGGGAGACCGTGGACATCCCGATCGTGGCGGCCGGCGGCATCATGCGCGGCAGCCAGATCGCCGCGGTGCTCGCGGCGGGCGCGAGCGCCGCGCAGCTCGGCACCGCGTTCCTGGCCACCCCCGAGTCCGGTGCGAACCCCGTGCACAAGCAGGCGCTGACCAACCCTCTCTTCGTACGCACGGAGCTGACGCGCGCGTTCACCGGTCGCCCGGCGCGCGGCCTGGTCAACCGGTTCATGCGCGAGCACGGCCCGTACGCGCCCGCCGCGTACCCCGAGATCAACTACCTCACCGCCCCGCTGCGCAAGGCGGCGGCCAAGGCGGGCGACGCGCAGGGCATGGCGCTGTGGGCCGGACAGGGGCACCGCATGGCCCGAGACCTGCCCGCGGGGCAGCTGGTGGAGGTGCTGAGCGGGGAGCTCGAAGCGGCGAAGACAGCGTTGTCGGCCGCCGGGGAAGCGGAGGGTGAGGTCCGATGACGGCGCCGGTGTTCGTGGTCGAGCACTTCAACGCGGGCGACGCCGGACGCTATGTCCTCGACGGCCCCGAGGGGCGGCACGCCGTCTCCGTGAAGCGGCTGAACCCCGGCGAGGACGTCGTCCTCACGGACGGGGCCGGGCGCTGGGCGGAGTGCGTGGTCGTCTCCACCGAGGGCAAGGACCGTCTGATCCTGCAGATGGATTCGGTGGCCGACGAGCCGGTGGAGGAGCCGCGCATCACCGTCGTCCAGGCCCTCCCCAAGGGCGACCGGGGTGAGCTGGCGGTCGAGACCATGACCGAGACCGGCGTCGACGCGATCGTCCCCTGGGCCGCCTCCCGCTGCATCACCCAGTGGAGGGGCGACCGCGGCCTGAAGGCGCTCGCCAAGTGGCGGGCCACGGCCCGGGAAGCCGGCAAGCAGTCGCGCCGGGTGCGTTTCCCGGAGATCGCGGACGCGGCAACGACCAAGCAGGTTGCGGCACTTCTGGCCAAAGCCGATTTCGCGGCGGTGCTGCACGAGGACACGGAAATCGGCACCGCGCCGTTCGCGACGGCCGAAATCCCCACCTCCGGGGAGATCGTGCTGGTCGTCGGCCCCGAGGGAGGGATCTCCCCCGAGGAGATCGAGCTGTTCACCGGGGCGGGCGCGAAGACGTACCACCTGGGGCGCAGCGTGCTGCGTACATCGACCGCCGGGACGGTGGCGACGGCGCTGCTGCTGGCGCGCTCGGGCCGCTGGTCCTGACCTCGCGCTTCCACAGGGGACGGGTGGAGCTCCAGGAGTGGCTCCTCCTGCGGAGTTGACAGCCGGAGTCAATGGCCGGTTGACGTACCCGCGTTCGACGGGGCACACGCGGGTGTGCAGTGGCCGTATGGGGTCTACCGCGATGCCCGGGACAGTGGCACTCTGCCGTCTGTGCGGGCATTGATGCGTATTCGACGACGGGTGACGGGCCGTCGGGGACCGCTGGTCGCCGGGCTCGCGGTGGTGGCCGGCCTCGGGGTGGCCGCGTGCGAGCCGGTGGGCGGGCTGAGCGCCTCCGCGGTGGCGTACACGACCGACCGGGCGGGGACCGCGGAACTGCAGCGCCGGCATGTCGACGTGCAGTACCTGAGCTGCACCGGATCGTACGGCGGCGGGAACAAGGCGTACACCCCCGGGCACACGCCGTCGGCCTCCACCTCCACGCCCTCCGTGGTGGAGGTGGACTGCCGCGGGCAGACCAAGGACCGGCGGGAGATCACCCTCACCGGGAAGGTCACCCGCGAGGTCGAGGGCAAGTGCGTCCGCGGGAACCTGACCGCCAAGGTCGGCGGCAAGGAGTGGTTCCACGTGAACGTGCTGGGGAACTGCGACGCCGCGAGCACACCCTCGTACACGTCCCCCACCTACAAGCCGCCCACCTACAAGCCGCCCACCTACAACCGGCCGGGCCCCACCACCACCGTCACCGTGACGAAGACCATGTGGTGCAAGGGCGACCCCACCTGCTGGCCCTCCCAAGGCAAGTGATCCAAACCCCTGTCGGTCGGAGCCGTCCCTGCATAGGGTGATCGGGTGACTCAGTCTGCATCGTCGGTATTGCCTGCGTATCTCCGGTTTCCGCATCTGCACGGTGATCTGGTCGCCTTCACCGCCGAGGACGACGTCTGGGTCGCTCCTCTCGACAGCGGCGGCCGCGCCTGGCGGGTCAGCGCCGACAACGTCCCCGTGAACCACCCGCGCATCTCCCCGGACGGCACGACCGTCGCCTGGACGTCCACGCGCGACGGCGCGCCCGAGGTGCATGCCGCCTCGCTGGAGGGCGGACCGTCCACACGGCTGACGTACTGGGGGAGTTCGAAGACCCAGGTGCGCGGCTGGACCCCGGACGGTCAGGTGCTCGCGCTCAGCACCCAGGGCCAGGCCAGCCTGCGCCGCAGCTGGGCCCGGGCCGTCCCGCTCGACGGCGGCCCCGCGACCACCCTCCCGTACGGGCCGGTCGGCGACGTCGTCCACGGCGGCCCTGGCGTGCTGCTGCTGTCCGCTCCCATGGGGCGCGAGGCCGCCTGGTGGAAGCGGTACCGCGGCGGTACGGCGGGCAAGCTGTGGATCGACCGGGAGGGCGACGGGGAGTTCGTACGGCTGCACGAGGACCTGGACGGGAACCTCGAATACCCCCTGTGGGTGGGGGAGCGCGTCGCCTTCCTGGCGGACCACGAGGGCGTCGGGGCGCTCTACTCCTCCCTCGCCGACGGGTCCGACCTGCGACGGCACACGCCTGGTGGGGGCACCTCCCGCTCATGGGGGTCCCCCCGCTCGAGCGAAGCCGAGAGTGGGGGAGAAGCCGAGAGTGGGGGAGGCTTCTACGCCCGGCACGCGGCGACCGACGGCGTACGGGTCGTGTACGCGTCCGCCGGTGAACTGTGGCTCCTGGACGACCTGGACGGCGCCGAACCGCGCCGGCTCGACATCCGGCTCGGTGGACAGCGCGTCGACCAGCAGCCGCATCCCGTGAGCGCCTCCCGCTGGTTCTCCGCCGCCGCCCCCGACCACACCGGACGCGGCAGCGCGGTCTCCGTACGCGGCGCCGTCCACTGGGTCACCCACCGCTCCGGCCCCGCCCGCACGCTCGCCGCCCGGCCCGGCGTCCGCGCCCGGCTGCCCCGCACCTTCCGGGTGGAGGGCGAGGAGCACGTGGTGTGGGTGACGGACGCGGCGGGCGACGACGCGCTGGAGTTCGCCCCGGCGACCGGTCTCGCGCCCGGAGCGACCCCGCGCCGGCTCGCCGCCGGGCAGCTCGGGCGGGTGCTCGGGCTCGCCATGGCGCCCGACGGCAGCCGCGCCGCCGTCGCCTCGCATGACGGACGGGTGCTGCTCGTCGAGCGGGAGACCGGGGAGGTACGCGAGGTCGACCGGAGCGAGGACGGGGAGGTCTCCGGGCTGGTCTTCTCGCCCGACTCCGCCTGGCTCGCCTGGTCGCACCCCGGCCCGCGCCCGCTGCGCCAGCTCAAGCTGGCCAACACCGCCGATCTGTCGGTGACCGAGGCGACCCCGCTGCGCTTCCGCGACTACGCACCCGCGTTCACCCTCGACGGCAAGCACCTCGCCTTCCTCTCGGCGCGCTCCTTCGACCCCGTCTACGACGAACACGTCTTCGACCTCGCGTTCGTCGGGGGCTCCCGGCCGCATCTGATCACCCTGGCCGCGACCACCCCGTCCCCCTTCGGGCCGCAGCGCCACGGCCGCCCCTTCGAGGCACCCGACAAGGACGAGACGCCCGACAGCGAGGGCGCCCCCACCACCCGCATCGACCTCGACGGACTCGCCGACCGGATCGTCCCGTTCCCCGTCGAGGCCGCCCGCTACTCGACCCTGCGCGCCGCCAAGGACGGGCTGCTGTGGCTGCGCCACCCGGTCGTCGGAGTCCTCGGCGCCTCCCGCGCCAACCCGGACGACCCGGACCCGAAGACCGAACTGGAGCGCTACGACCTCGCCCAGCAGCGCATCGAGCACCTCGCCGCTGACGCCGACCACTTCGCCGTCAGCGGTGACGGCAAGCGGGTCCTGCTGTGGACCGACGGCAAGCTCAAGGTCGTCCCCAGCGACCGCCGCGCCTCGAACGACGACGAGAGCGACACGAACATCACCGTCGACCTCTCCCGGGTCCGCCAGACCGTCGACCCGGCCGCCGAGTGGCGGCAGATGTACGACGAGACCGGCCGCCTCATGCGGGACAACTTCTGGCGGCCCGACCTGGGCGGGGTCGACTGGGAAGGCGTACTGGACCGGTACCGGCCGGTGCTCGAACGGGTCGCCACCCACGACGACCTCGTGGACCTGCTGTGGGAGGTGCAGGGCGAGCTCGGCACCTCGCACGCATACGTCACCCCGCGCGGCGGATGGGGCGGCGGCGACCGGGCGCAGGGGCTGCTCGGGGCGGACATCTCCCGCCATGAGGACGGCAGTTGGCGCATCGACCGCATTCTCCCCTCCGAGACCTCCGACCCGGACGCGCGGGCACCGCTCGCCGCGCCCGGGGTCGCGGTGCGCGCCGGGGACGCGATCGTCGCGGTCGCCGGGCAGCCGGTGGACCCGGTGGCCGGGCCCGGGCCGCTGCTCGTCGGCACCGCCGGCAAGCCGGTCGAGCTGACCGTCTCGCCGTCCGGCGGCGGCGATCCGCGGCACGCGGTCGTGGTCCCGCTCGCCGACGAGGAGCCGCTGCGCTACCACGCCTGGGTCGCGGACCGGCGCGCCTACGTCCACGAGAAGTCCGGCGGACGGCTCGGCTATCTGCACGTGCCCGACATGCAGGCGCCCGGCTGGGCCCAGATCCACCGCGACCTGCGCATCGAAGTGGCCCGGGAGGGGCTGGTCGTGGACGTCCGGGAGAACCGCGGCGGGCACACCTCCCAGCTGGTCGTCGAGAAGCTCGCGCGGCGGATCGTGGGCTGGGACCTGCCTCGCGGAATGCGGCCGTACAGCTATCCGGAGGACGCGCCGCGCGGCCCGGTCGTCGCCGTCGCCAACGAGTTCTCCGGCTCGGACGGCGACATCGTCAACGCGGCGATCAAGGCGCTGGGCATCGGGCCGGTCGTCGGGACGCGGACGTGGGGCGGGGTGGTCGGTATCGACAGCCGCTACCGGCTCGTCGACGGCACACTCGTCACCCAGCCCAAGTACGCGTTCTGGCTGGAGGGTTACGGGTGGGGCGTGGAGAACCACGGGGTCGACCCGGACGTCGAGGTGGTCCAGGCCCCGCAGGACTACGCGGCCGGGCGCGACACCCAGCTCGACGAGGCGATCCGGATCGCGCTGGCCGCGCTCGCGGAGAACCCGGCGAAGGCGGCACCGTCGGTACCGGAGCTGGGCTGACGGCCCATTTCCCCACCCGCCCGCCCTTACCGAGGCCGATACCATGCACGACGTAATGATCAGACGGCGTGAGGAGGCACACGCATGACGGGAGAGCCGCAGGGGCGCGAAGAGGGCGGCGCGCCGCAGGACGACTGTTTGTTCTGCAAGATCATCGCTGGGCACATTCCCGCGACCATCGTCCGGGAGACCGAGACGACCGTCGCCTTCCGGGACATCAACCCCCAGGCGCCCACCCACATCCTGGTCATCCCCAAGGTGCACTACTCGAACGCGGTGACCCTCGCGACCGCCGAGCCCGCCATCGCGGCGGACATACTGCGTGAGGCCGGGGAGGTCGCGGGCGAGGAGAAGCTGGAGAGCTACCGGATCGTGTTCAACACCGGCAGCGGTGCGGGCCAGACCGTCTTCCACGCGCACGCCCACCTCCTGGGCGGCCGTGGCATGCAGTGGCCGCCGGGATAACCGGCCTTGTCCGTACGTGAATTGGTGGTGCTCGGCACCGCCAGCCAGGTCCCGACCCGGCACCGCAACCACAACGGCTATGTGCTGCGCTGGGACGGGGAGGGGCTGCTCTTCGACCCCGGTGAGGGCACCCAGCGGCAGATGCTGCGGGCCGGGGTCGCCGCGCACGACCTGCACCGGATCTGCGTCACCCACTTCCACGGCGACCACTCGCTCGGGCTCGCCGGAGTCATCCAGCGCATCAACCTCGACCGCGTCCCGCACGAGATCACCGCACACTACCCGCGCTCCGGGCAGCGCTTCTTCGACCGGCTGCGGTACGCCACCGCCTACCGCGAGACCGTCGAGCTCACACAGGCGCCGGTCGAGACGGACGGTTTGCTGGCCGCCACCCCCTCGTACACCCTGGAGGCCCGCAGGCTCTCCCACCCGGTGGAGTCGTTCGGCTACCGGCTGGTCGAGCCGGACGCGCGGCGGATGCTGCCCGAGCTGCTCGCGGAGCACGGGATCAAGGGGCCGGACGTGGGGCGGATCCAGCGCGAGGGCGCACTCGGCGGGGTCTCGCTGGAAGACGTGAGCGAGGTACGGCGCGGGCAGCGGTTCGCGTTCGTCATGGACACGCGGCTGTGTGACGGCGTGCACGCCCTCGCCGAGGGCTGCGATCTGCTCGTCATCGAGTCGACCTTCCTGGACGAGGATCACCAACTCGCCGTCGACCACGGTCACTTGACGGCTGGTCAGGCAGGGCGGGTGGCGCGGGACGCGGGCGTACGGCATCTCGTACTGACGCACTTCAGCCAGCGGTACTCCGAGCCTGAGGAAGAGTTCGAGCGGCAGGCTCGGGCCGCCGGGTTCGAGGGGGAGCTGACCGTGGCGCACGATCTGCTGAAGGTGCCGGTTCCGAAACGGCGGTGAGGCGTCGTCGCGCGAGATCGTCGGTAGACACCCGTACGATATTTCGATGTCCCTCCCCAAAGCAGAACTGCACCTCCACATCGAAGGCACCCTCGAACCCGAGCTGGCCTTCGAGCTCGCCGCGCGCAACAGCGTCACGCTGCCGTACGCGGACACCGAGGAGCTGCGCAAGGCGTATCTCTTCGACGATCTCCAGTCGTTCCTGAACCTGTACTACGAGCTCATGGCCGTCCTGCGGACCGAGCATGACTTCGCCGACCTGGCCGACGCCTACCTCGCGCGGGCCGCCGCGCAGGGCGTGCGGCATGCGGAGATCTTCTTCGACCCGCAGGCCCACATCGCCCGGGGGGTCGGCATGGGCACGGTCGTCGAGGGGCTGTGCCGCGCGCTCTCCCGCAGCGAGGAGACGCATGGCATCTCCACCCAGCTGATCATGTGCTTCCTGCGCGACGAGTCCGCCGAGTCGGCGATGGCGACCCTGGAGGCCGCGAAGCCGTACCTCGACCGGATCGTCGGCATCGGCCTCGACTCCGCCGAGGTCGGGCACCCGCCGGTCAAGTTCCGCGAGGTGTACGAGGCCGCCGCCGCGCTCGGACTGCGGCGCGTCGCCCACGCGGGCGAGGAGGGGCCGCCGGCGTACATCACCGAGGCACTGGACGTCCTCGGCGTCGAGCGCGTCGACCACGGGCTGCGCTGCATGGAGGACCCCGAACTGGTCGAGCGGCTGGTACGGGACCGGATCCCGCTGACGCTCTGCCCGCTGTCGAACGTACGGCTGCGCGCCGTGGACGCCCTGGCGGACCACCCGCTGCCCGCGATGCTGGACGCCGGACTGCTGTGCACCGTCAACTCCGACGACCCCGCGTACTTCGGCGGCTACGTCGGCGACAACTTCCACGCGGTGCACGAGGTGCTGGGGCTGGACCGGGAGCGGCTGCGGGAGCTGGCCCGCAACTCGTTCGTGGCGTCCTTCCTGGAGCACGACGAGGAGCGGCGGGCGCGGTACCTCGCCGAGGTCGAGGCGTACGAGTTCGAGTAGGCCGCGGCGGGACTACCTGCTTCCGGGCCCCGGTGTGGCCGCCGCTCCCGCGGCCGCCTGCCGGGGTCCGCGTCCACCCGCCGCGTCCACCCGCCGTGTCCGCTCCGGCTGGAGTGGCACCGTCCCGCGTACCGTTTGGTGCACACTGGCCTGAATCCGCACCACGCCAGGGAGCGCACCGTGATCGCGTCCAACGGAGAGCGACCGTACCGCCAGACCCATGTCGACCCGCTCGCCGGGCTGCGCACTGCTCAGGACCCGCCCTGGGACGTCTATCTCACGGGCACCGTCTTCCTGGACATCATCTTCACCGGGCTCGACACCGCCCCGGTGCGCGGCACCGAGTCCTGGGCGCGCGGGATGGGGTCGAGCCCCGGCGGCGTCGCCAACATGGCGACCGCGCTCGCCCGCCTCGGCCTCAAGACCTCCCTGGCGGCGGCCTTCGGGGACGACCACTACGGGGAGTACTGCTGGGACGCCCTGGAGCAGGGCGAGGGCATCGACCTCTCCCCGTCGCGTACCGTGCCTGGCTGGCACTCGCCGGTCACCGTGTCGATGGCGTACGAGGGCGAGCGGACGATGGTCAGCCACGGGCACGAGCCGCCGCCGGAGGAGGCCGCGCCGGAACACGCCCCCCGCGCGCGTGCCGCCGTCGCCTCGCTGACGCCCGGCACGCGCGCGCAGTGGATTGCCGAGTCCGCGCGCGCGGGCACCCGGATCTTCGCGGACGTCGGCTGGGACGACACCGGCCGCTGGGACCTGGCCGGGCTCGCGGAACTCGAGCACTGTGAGGCGTTTCTGCCGAACGCGGAGGAGGCGATGCGGTACACGGGGACGGACTGTCCGCGGGCCGCGGCCCGCGCGCTGACCGAGTATGTGCCGCTGGCCGTCGTCACCCTCGGTGCCGAGGGCGCGTACGCGGCGGACGGCCGCACCGGGGAGACCGCCGAGGTCCCGGCCATCGCGGTCGAGGCCCTCGACCCCACCGGCGCCGGTGACGTCTTCGTCGCGGGCTTCGTCATGGGCACCCTGGCCGACTGGCCGCTCGCCGACCGCCTCGCCTTCGCCGGGCTCACCGCCGCGCTCTCCGTCCAGGAGTTCGGCGGCTCCCTCTCGGCCCCCGGCTGGTCCGAGATCGCGGCCTGGTGGCGGCGGGTCCAGTCCGTCGACGACCAGGATCCGACGGCACTGCGCCGCTACGCGTTCCTGGAGGGCCTGCTGCCGGAAGTGACCCGCCCGTGGCCACTGCGCCGGGCGGTCCCGACGATCGGCTTCCGCCGCTCGGCGTGAGCGTCCTCGCTTCGGGGCGGAGCCCCGGCTCCAGGAACCCGGACCGAAAAGCCCTACGGCACTGTCACCCCGCCGTCGTACCCTTGGAGGCGCAAGGCTGCCCCCGTGGCAAGCGTGCCGATCAAGGAGGAAAAGCAGGCCTACAGAGCCGGCCCATGACTCAGACACCCACAGCTCACGACCCCGCTCAGGGGCAGGCACGAGCGCACTTCACCGTCCCGGCCAAGCACCCCATGGTGACCGTGCTGGGTTCCGGAGACGCGCTTCTGCGTGTGATCGAGAAGGCCTTCCCGGCGGCCGACATCCATGTCCGGGGCAATGAGATCAGCGCGATCGGCGACGCCGGCGAAGTCGCCCTCGTCCAGCGCCTGTTCGACGAGATGATGCTGGTGCTCCGCACCGGGCAGCCGATGACGGAGGACGCAGTGGAACGCTCGATCGCCATGCTCAGGGCGAGCGAGAACGGGGAGGGCGACGGTCAGGAAACCCCTGCCGAAGTGCTCACGCAGAACATCCTGTCCTCGCGCGGCCGCACCATCCGACCCAAGACGCTCAACCAGAAGCGGTACGTCGACGCCATCGACAAGCACACCATCGTCTTCGGCATCGGCCCCGCCGGCACCGGCAAGACCTACCTCGCCATGGCGAAGGCGGTCCAGGCCCTCCAGTCCAAGCAGGTCAACCGCATCATCCTCACCCGCCCGGCGGTGGAGGCGGGCGAGCGGCTCGGCTTCCTGCCCGGCACGCTCTACGAGAAGATCGACCCCTACCTGCGGCCCCTGTACGACGCGCTGCACGACATGCTCGACCCCGACTCGATTCCGCGGCTGATGGCGGCGGGGACGATCGAGGTCGCGCCGCTGGCCTACATGCGCGGTAGGACCCTTAATGATGCTTTTATCATCCTGGATGAGGCTCAGAACACGAGCGCCGAGCAGATGAAGATGTTCCTCACCCGTCTCGGCTTCGACTCGAAGATCGTGGTCACGGGTGACGTGACGCAGGTCGACCTGCCGAACGGCACGAAGTCGGGTCTGCGCCAGGTCCAGGACATCCTGGAGGGCCTCGACGACGTCCACTTCTCGCGGCTCACGTCCCACGATGTCGTACGGCACAAGCTGGTCGGCCGTATCGTCGACGCGTACGAGAAGTACGACAGCGAGAACGGCACCGAGAACGGCTCCCACAAGGGCCGGGGCCACAAAGGGAAGTAGACCAGCACCAGCATGTCGATCGACGTCAACAACGAGTCCGGAACCGAGGTCGACGAGCAGGCGATCCTCGACATCGCCCGCTACGCGCTCGCACGGATGCGCATCCACCCGCTCTCCGAGCTCTCGGTGATCGTCGTGGACGCCGACGCCATGGAGCAGCTGCACATCCAGTGGATGGACCTTCCGGGGCCCACCGACGTGATGTCGTTCCCGATGGACGAGCTGCGGCCGCCGTCCAAGGACGACGACGAGCCCCCGCAGGGGCTCCTCGGTGACATCGTGCTCTGCCCGGAGGTCGCCGAGCAGCAGGGCAAGGAAGCTCCGACGCAGCACTCCCTGGACGAGGAACTCCAGCTCCTCACCGTCCATGGAGTGCTGCACCTGCTCGGCTACGACCACGAGGAGGCGGACGAGAAGGCCGAGATGTTCGGCCTCCAGGCAGCCATCGTGGACGGCTGGCGCGCGGAGAAGGGCATGACGGGCCCCTCGCCGGCCCCGACCGTGTCATGAGTCCTCAGCTCGTCATCGGCGCCATCGCCCTGGTCGTCGTCGCCTGGCTCGCCGCCTGCGCGGAGGCGGGCCTCGCGCGCGTCTCCAGCTTCCGCGCCGAGGAAGCCGTACGGTCCGGGCGGCGCGGCAGTGCCAAGCTCGCCCAGATCGCCGCCGACCCGACCCGCTATCTGAACGTGGCGCTGCTGGTGCGGGTGGCCTGCGAGATGGCCGCCGCCGCGCTCGTCACGTACGCCTGCCTGAAGGAGTTCGACCAGACCTGGCAGGCCCTCGCCGTCGCCATCGGCGTCATGGTCCTCGTCTCGTACGTCGCGGTCGGCGTCTCCCCGCGCACCATCGGACGCCAGCACCCGATGAACACGGCCACGGCGGCGGCGTACGTCCTGCTGCCGCTGGCGAGGATCATGGGGCCGATCCCGTCCCTCCTCATCCTCATCGGTAACGCGCTCACGCCCGGCAAGGGCTTCCGGCGCGGCCCGTTCGCCTCCGAGGCCGAGCTGCGCGCGCTGGTCGACCTCGCCGAGAAGGATTCCCTGATCGAGGACGAGGAGCGCCGCATGGTGCACTCCGTCTTCGAGCTGGGCGACACCCTCGTACGGGAGGTGATGGTGCCGAGGACCGACCTCGTCGTCATCGAGCGGTACAAGACCATCCGGCAGGCCCTCACCCTGGCGTTGAGGTCCGGCTTCTCGCGCATCCCCGTCACCGGGGAGAGCGAGGACGACGTCGTCGGGATCGTCTATCTGAAGGACCTGGCCCGTAAGACGCACATCAGCCGCGACGCCGAGTCCGAGCTGGTGTCGACCGCCATGCGGCCCGCCACCTTCGTGCCCGACACCAAGAACGCGGGCGATCTGCTGCGCGAGATGCAGCAGGAGCGCAATCACGTCGCCGTCGTCATCGACGAGTACGGCGGCACGGCCGGCATCGTCACCATCGAGGACATCCTCGAGGAGATCGTCGGCGAGATCACCGACGAGTACGACCGTGAGCTGCCGCCCGTGCAGGACCTCGGCGACGACCGCTACCGGGTGACCGCCCGCCTCGACATCGGCGACCTCGGCGAGCTGTACGGCTTCGAGGCGTACGACGACGAGGACGTGGAGACGGTCGGCGGGCTGCTGGCGAAGGCGCTCGGGCGGGTTCCGATCGCCGGGGCCTCGTCGGTCGTCGAGCTGCCCGACGGGCGGGAGCTGCGGCTGACGGCGGAGGCCGCGGCCGGGCGCCGGAACAAGATCGTCACGGTGCTTGTCGAGCCGGTCGGCCCGGTGGACCCGGAGCCGTCCGAGGAGGAGAAGAAGCCGGAGTGAACCCGCCCGAGGAGAAGAAGCCGGAGTGAACCCGCAGCAGCTGCGCGCGTTCTGCCTGTCCTTCAACGCGACCGTCGAGGACTTCCCCTTCAACCCGGAGACCTCGGTCTTCAAGGTGCTGGGCAAGCTCTTCGCGCTGAGCAATCTTGGCGCGCGTCCGCTCACGGTCAACCTCAAGTGCGACCCTGAGGACGCGGTCCGGCTGCGCGGCGAGCACCCGGGGCTGATCATCCCCGGCTATCACATGAACAAGCGGCACTGGAACACGGTGACGGTCGACGGCGAACTCCCGGACCGGCTGGTCCGGGAGCTCATCGAGGATTCGTACGATCTCGTCGTCGCCGGTCTACCGAAGGCCGAGCGCCTCCGCCTCGACCGAGCGTGACCGGTCGCGGCCGAGTCCGGTCGCGACCAGCACCGCCGCCGTCAGGACGATCGCCGCGTCCAGGGCCAGGACCGTGTGGACACCGGCCAGCAGGTCGCTCGACGTCGTCGCCAGGACACCCAGCAGCGGGATGCCGATCGTGAGGCCGACCTGCTGGGTGGAGGTCACCAGGCCGGTGGCCAGACCCTGTTCCTCGTCGGGGACGCCCGAGGTGACGGTCAGGCCGTACGAGATGATCGCGCCGAGGTGGCACATGCTGGCCAGCGAGACCGCGGCGGTGGCGAGCCAGACGGACCAGGTGTGCGCGTTCAGCGGCACCAGCGCCGCCACGAACAGGCCCTGACCGGCCAGCGAGCCGACCAGCGTACGGCGGGCGCCGAAGCGGCCGATGACCTTCGGGGCGTACACCCCGGCGACGGCCGACAGCGCGCCCTGGACGCCGAAGACCAGCCCCGTCTCGAAGGCGGAGAGGCCGAGGGTCTCTTGCAGGTACAGCGTCAGCACGAAGATCACCGTCGACATCATCGAGAAGGTGACCAGACCGCCCAGGTTGCCCCAGGCCACCGTGCGGCGGCGCAGCATGGGGAGGCTGACGAGCGGGGCGTGGGCGCGGGACTCGACGTACACGAAGGCGGTGAGCAGGAGGACGCCCGCGACGAGGGTGGTGATGACGTCCGCGCCGCCGAAGCCGCGGTCGGCGGCCGTCGACAGGGCGTAGATCAGGGCCAGCAGGGCGCCGGTGACGGTGACCGCGCCGGGGATGTCCAGGCGGGGGCGCTCCGGGATGGGGGCACCTCCCATGCCCTTAAGGCTATGGGGGAGGGACTCCGGCAGCAGGCCCGGCGCCAGCGGCAGCACGATCAGCGCGAAGACCGACAGCAGACCCATTGTGGAGCGCCAGCTCAGTACGTCGGTCAGGACGCCGCCGGCCACCATGCCGATCGTGAAGCCGAGGGAGAGGAGTGTGCCGGAGATACCGAGTGCACGGTCACGCGCCGGGCCCTCCGGGAAGGTCGTCGTCAGCAGCGACATGCCCGTCGGCACGATCGCCGCCGCGCCGAGGCCCTGCAGGGCCCGCCCCGCCAGGAACGACGCCGGGTCCCAGGCGAAGGTCGCCAGCAGCGAGGCCGTACCGAAGAGGGCGAGACCGGTCAGGAAGAGCCTGCGGCGGCCGTACAGGTCGCCGATGCGACCGAAGAGGAGCAGGAAGCCACCGGAGGGCAGTGCGAACGCGGTGACCGCCCACTGCAGCGCGGACTGGCTCATGCCCAGGTCCTTGCCGAGCACGGGCAGCGCCACGTTCAGGACGGAGAAGTCGAGCGCGACCATGAACTGCGCGGCGCACAGCACGAAGAGGACGAGTTTGTCGCGGGTCGACAGCCGGGTGTCGAGCGGGGAGTGGGTACTTGGGGAAGCGGATGTGGTTTCGGTGGTGTCGATCGCCATGGCAAGAGCGTGCGGCCATCGGAATATCCGTGGGGAGCGGGAACTTATGCTGGTGCTCGCACCACCAGTCACCAACAGTCACCAACAGGGGGATTCACACGTGACGGAGGACGCGCTCCGGACCAACCGACGGCGTGAGCTGCGGGACTTCCTGATGAGCCGCCGGGCGAGGGTGTCACCGGCGCAGGCCGGACTGCCGGACGGCGGGGCCCGCCGCCGTACTCCCGGGCTGCGCCGCGAGGAGGTCGCCGTCCTCGCGGGTGTCGGGGCGTCCTGGTACCAGTGGTTGGAGCAGGGCCGGGACATATCGGTGTCGCCGCAGGTACTCGACGCGGTCGCCCGCGTCCTGCGGCTCAGTAACGCCGAGCGGCGCCATCTGTATCTGCTCGCCGGGCTGAATCCGCCCGCGCCCGAGGTCGCGCCCGGCGGGCAGGACATGTGCGAGGGGCTGCGGCGGCTGATCGACACGTGGATGCCGTATCCGGCGCACATCATGGACGCCTACTACAACTGCGTCCTGTACAACGACGCCGCCGGGATGGTTCTCGGTATGCGTCCCGACAACACGCAGAACTGCGTCATCGACTTCTTCACCGATCCGCTGTACCGGGGCCAGTCCCGGACCTGGGAGAAGAACGCGCGTACGGTCGTCGCGCAGTTCCGTGCGTCGTGTACGGCGGCGCCGGACGACGAGGGGTACCAGGAGGTGCTGGACCAACTCCGCGCCGCCTCGCCGGAGTTCGCTGAACTCTGGGAGGAGCGGGACATCGAGGACGCGGGCCAGATCCGCAAGGAGCTCGACCATCCGCTGGTCGGACTGCTCGCCGTCGAGTCCACTGCCATGAAGGTGCCGGCGCGGCCCGATCTCACGATCGTGCTGCATACGCCGCTGCCGGAGGCGAACACGGCGGCGAAGCTGGAGTGGCTGGCTTCGCCGGAGGGCCGCCGCGGCTCGATGTACCCCGTTGCCGGGTGACCCCTTGGGCACGGGCGCGTGCCCGAACTTCGTATGCTCAGGGCATGACCGACAGCAGCGCGCTTGACCCTGAAGACCGCAAGATCGTCACCCTGGCCCGTTCCGCGCGGGCGCGGGGCGGGGTGCCCGAGGGGGCGGCGGTACGTGACGAGACCGGCCGTACGTATGTCGCGGGGAGCGTGGAGCTTCCCTCCCTGCGGTTGAGCGCGTTGCGCACCGCGGTGGCGATGGCGGTGGCGTCCGGGGCGAAGTCTCTTGAGGCGGCGGCGGTGGTGTCCGAGGCGGGGGAGGTCTCGGCGGAGGATCGGGCGGCCGTCCGGGATCTCGGCGGGGCGGAGACGCCGGTGCTGTTGGCCGGGTTCGACGGTGCGGTCCGCCTGACGGTGACCGCGGGCTGAGACCGTTCCCCCGCCATCCCCTGGGGCTGCGCCCCAGACGCCGGCCTTGTCCGTCGGCTCCGGGTGGGTGGGGGCTGGTCGCGCAGTTCCCCGCGCCCCTGAAGGGGCGCGGGGACGCATCTTTCAGCCTCAGAACCCCAGCTTGCGCAGCTGGCGCGGGTCCCGCTGCCAGTCCTTCGCGACCTTCACATGGAGGTCCAGGAAAACCGGCGTGCCCAGCAGCGCCTCGATCTGCTTGCGGGACTTGATGCCGACCTCCTTCAGGCGCTTGCCCTTGGGGCCGATGATGATCCCCTTCTGGCTGGGGCGCTCGATGTAGACGAAGGCGTGGATGTCGAGGAGGGGCCTGTCGGCCGGGCGGTCCTCGCGCGGCAGCATTTCCTCGACCACGACCGCGATGGAGTGGGGGAGCTCGTCGCGGACGCCCTCAAGGGCGGCCTCGCGGATGAGCTCGGCGATCATGACCTGCTCGGGCTCGTCGGTGAGGTCACCCTCCGGGTAGAGGGCCGGGCCCTCCGGGAGCAGGGGGACGATCAGGTCGGCCAGCAGGCCCACCTGCTTGTCGCCGACCGCCGACACCGGCACGATCTCCGCCCACTCGAACCCCAGCTCCTGCCCGAGCTGGTCGATCGCGATGAGCTGCTCGGCGAGCGTCTTGCTGTCGACGAGGTCGGTCTTCGTGACGATCGCGATCTTCGGCGTCTTCTTGATGGACGCCAGTTCCTTCGCGATGAAACGGTCACCCGGGCCGAGCTTCTCGTTGGCCGGCAGGCAGAAGCCGATGACGTCCACCTCGGCCCACGTCGTGCGCACGATGTCGTTGAGGCGCTCGCCCAGCAGCGTGCGCGGCTTGTGCAGGCCAGGGGTGTCCACGAGGATCAGCTGCGCGTCGGGGCGGTGCACAATGCCCCGTACCGTGTGCCGCGTGGTCTGCGGCTGGTTCGCGGTGATCGCCACCTTCTGGCCGACCAGAGCATTCGTGAGGGTGGACTTGCCCGCGTTGGGGCGGCCCACGAAGCAGGCGAAACCGGCGCGGTGGGGTGCCCCCGAGGATTCCGGCGGCTCGGATGACTGGGTACGAACGCTCATGGCGCCCATTGTCCCTGATCCACAAGCCCCCGCCGTACGCCGCGCGCCCCCGAGCGCTCCCGGGGCGCGCGGTGAGCTTCCGGAAACCCCCACGCAGCGGGACTGGTGGCCATCACCCCGTCCTGCGGCGTCGTGTCGCTGCTGGGCGCCCTCGTCGTCGGCCTCGCCGCCGGTGTCGTCTGCTCGTACGCCGTGAGCTGGAAGTTCACGCTGAACTACGACGACTCGCTGGACGTCGTCGGCGTCCACCTCGTCGGCGGTGTCATCGGCACGGTCCTCATCGGCGTCTTCGCCACGGGGACGATGACGGGCGGCGCCGAGGGGCTCCTCTACGGCGGCGGGCTCGGCCAGCTCGGCAAGCAGCTGGTCGCCGTCGTGGCCGTGGGGGCGTACGCCTTCACCGTCACGTACGGCATCGGGAAGCTGCTCGACAAGGTCATGGGTCTGCGGGCGGACGAGGAACACGAGCACACCGGCCTGGACCTTACGGTGCACGCCGAGAGCGCTTACGATCACGGGGTCCTGGGCCACGGCGCCCCGGTCTCGTCATCCGTCGTCCCCACCGCGCAGAAGGTCACGCCCCAGGCATGAAGCTCATCACCGCGATCGTCAAGCCGTACCGCCTCGACGAGGTCAAGACCGCTCTCCAGGAACTCGGCGTGCACGGGCTGACCGTCACCGAGGCCAGCGGGTACGGGCGCCAGCGGGGCCACACCGAGGTGTACCGCGGCGCCGAGTACCAGGTCGACCTCGTTCCCAAGGTCCGTATCGAGGTCGTCGTCGGGGACGCGGACGCCGGCCCGGCCATCGAGGCCATCGTCAAGGCCGCGCGGACGGGGAAGATCGGAGACGGGAAGGTGTGGGCCGTGCCGGTCGAGACGGTCGTACGGGTACGGACGGGCGAGCGCGGCCCCGACGCGCTCTGAGTGGCCACCTTCTCGTACGGCCCCGACGTGCTCTGAGCGTCCACCGTCCTGTACCGCCCCGGCGTGCTCTGACCACCAGTACGGCCCCTGCGGTCGCCGCGCCCAGCAGCACCGCCACCACCAGCCACGGCAGTGCGAGGAACGACGTACTCGCCGACTGCCGGGTGCCCGCGGCGCTGGCCGTCAACGTCACGTCGGCCCAGTCGAGTTGGGGTGCCCCGTGCCACGGCTCGCTCAGCCGTACCCGCTGCCCGGGGAGCAGCTCCGAGGGGATCTTCGTGAGGTCCCGGGACAGCAGCGTACGGCCGAAGAGGCCCGTCGCCTTCAGCCGTACCTTCGGGTTCAGGGTCACGTTCCCGGTGTTGTGGAGGGTGTACGAGATGGTGGCCGTGCCGGCGCCCGTGCCGGGGACCAGTGGCTGGTGGTGGGCGAGGCGGACCTTCTCGACGGCGAGGGCGGGGACGGCCGGCCCGCCGACCCGGAGGTAGATCCGGGCGCCGACCGCCCGTTGCACCCCCATCGCGACCGCCGTCCCGTCTCCTGCGTCGATGCGCTCGTCGAGTGCGACCAGCGCGCCCGGATGGTCGCCCGGTTCGGCGTCCTCGGGTACGCGGAGCGTGAACGGCACGGTGACTTTCCCGCGGGCGGGGACGGTGACCCGGGACTTCACGGGCTTCGCCCACGCGCCCACGCCCCGCATCCGCTCCTTCACCGTTCGCACCGCGAATCCGCCGTCGCGCGCGGTGTTGTACGCGTCGGCCGCGTACAGCCGGAAGGTCAGCGGCTTCCCCGTCTTGTTGGCGACGACCACCTTGTCCTCGATGGTCTGTCCGGGGTCGGCGGAGAGGTAGAAGTAGGGGCGGGCCGCGACCTGCGAGGAGACGGGGTAGACGGACCAGCTGCCGTTGTCGGCGGCGTAGGAGGGTGTGGCCCGGGCGGCCACGAACAGGCTCAGGAGCATCAGGAGGAGGACGTACGGCTTGCGCATGGGTGCGGACCCCCGCGGACGTGGTGAACCGGACGTGACGAACCGGGCGAGGTGGACGGGGCGAGGTGGACGGGCGGGTGCGGACCCTCGCGGAGGGGCGCCCGGCCACCGAGGTGCGGACGGACGGTCAGGTGAGCGTCAGCGTGAGCACGCCCGAGTAGGAACCGGGCGGGGTGAACGCCGGTACGTCCAGCGACAGCCCGGCGTCGACGGTGAACTCACCACCGGTGAGCGCCCCGTCGGGGGTGGACGCCAGCGTCGCTCCCGCACCGCCCACCGTGCCGGACGAGCCGGCCTGGCAGGTGCTCGGGCTGCCCGCCTTGGTCGCGCAGGCGGGGGTCCAGCTCAGCTTCCCGGCATCGATCTTGGCGCCGGGACCGGTGAAGTCGGTGACCTTGCCGGTCAGGGACCAGCCCGCGGGTCCGCCGCGGAAGTCCTTGACGGTCACTGTCTGCAGGGCCCCGGTCGAGGCCCCGCCCTTGCCGAAGTCCACCGCCGACAGCTGGACGGAGTCTCCGGCCTGCGCCATCGACAGGGTTCCCGCCTTCACCGTGGTGGTGAGTTTCTGGGCGCCCGCGGGGATCGGAGTGTCGTCGACGACCACGTACGCCGCCGGACCCGCGCCCTTGGCATCGCTCCAGCTCGCGCCCTCGTACGCCACCACACCGGTCGTGGTCTTGTCGCTCACGGCCAGCGTGCCGCTGAACGCGCCTTGCGCGTCGGCGGTCGTGGTGGCCGTGTCGGCGGTCTGGGCGGCCCCCGACCGTCCGGCGAGGGTCACGCTCGCGCCCGGGGTGAAGTTGCTGCCGGTGACGGTCACGCTGTCACCGGGTTTCCCGGAGGCCGAACCGAGCGTGATGGCACGGTTGTTGGTCTGGCTTCCGCCGTCCGTCGCGGTGATCGTCTCGGAGACCGGGGCGGGCGGGTTGGTGACCGTGCAGGGGGTGTCCAGTTCCAGGATGTAGCTGGTGTGGATGTTGTAGTCGCCGGGCGCGAGGGTGATGGCGCCCGGACTGGTGACCGTGAAGGTGCCGGTCATGCTGAACCCCGGGAAGGGCGCGTTGCCCGCCACCGGGTCGTTCTTCCTGGGGCCCGCGACCGTGACGTCTCCCGTCTGTGCTCCGCCGAGGGCGACCTTGCCGGTGGGCGTCATGATGTCGGCGGGCAGGGCGAGGGCGGTCGGGTTGTTCGCGGCGGGCGTGACCACCTTGTACGTCACGGTGACGGTGTCACCGACCTTGGGGCTGGGGTTGTCCACCGTGATGATCGCGGTGGTGGTGCCGTCGATCGGCGGGATGCCCGCGATCGCCGGCGGGACGCAGTGCGTGGCGAAGTCCACGTTCTGGGAGTCCGCGGCCGCGGCGCCCGCCGGGGCGGCCAGCGCTCCTCCCGCGGTGACCGCCAGCGCGGTCGCGCCGAGCAGCGCCGCCCAGCGGCGTCTTCGGGCGCGTGGACCCGTGGTTCCCCTGTGCGTTGCCATGTGCCCCCTCCTGAGGGATGTGGGCGCAGCGGCTCGTCTGCGCCGACAGGGGGCCATTGATGTGCGGGTTGTGTGAGAAGTCAATGGAGGGCCGGGACAATAACTGATGGCCCATCAGTTTGTGTCAATATCGACAACTTGGGCTTTCAGTAGGCCGGTTGAGTGGGCGCGGGCAGTACGAGGACCGGTGCCGCCGCGCGCGGGCGACACCGGTCTTCACGTATGCGCTGCGATGGGGCTCAGCTGAAGACGAACGGGCCCGGTGACTGCAGCGCGCTCGCGGTGCACGTGATGGTGATTCCGAAGACCACCATCTTCAGGGAGCCGCCGTACGCCTCGAGGCTGTCACCGGAGGCGACGGTGCCGCTGAGCGGGCCCACGGTGACCCCGCCGCCCAGCGGAATGGCGGGATTCTTCGTACCGGTGAACGCGGTGGTTCCGCCGCCGGCCTTCACCATTGTCAGCGTGGAGGCGATGGAGTCCTGTGCCAGTGCGATCGGGGCCGTGATCGAGGTGGAGCTGAGGGTGATGGTCGCGGCCGTGCCGGTCTGGGTGGCGGTGAGGGTGGCCGCGCCGCCGCCACCGATCGAGCAGGTCGCGTTGATGGTCGCGGTCAGCGGGGTGACGGCCGCGGCGGTCGGCGCGAGGGCCAGGCCGGTCGCGGCGAGGGTGCCGGCGGCTAACGCCGTGGCGAGTCCGAGTTGCTTGCGTCTCATCGGGTTCCCTTCCCTTGTGGGGAATTGCCATGTGGGGACGGAGGGACGGAACCGCCTGCTCAGGGGCCGGGGCCGGGCCGGGCACACGGACGCGTCACCGGTGAACGCCGGTGCGGGTGCGGAGAGATGTGTACACGGACCGTCCGCGAGCGGGGTGCGGGACGCCACGCGGCGGCGTATCTGACGGTCCGTCGGAACTTACGGCTCCATTGATGCGCGTGCGGCTGGGGATTGCAAGGGACGCCGGGCGGTTTCTTCAGGGGTTGTCGAAAGTGGCCGAAGTTCGTCTCTGTTCCCGGGCCGGCCCGCTACTCCGTGAGTTCCGCGATCAGCGCCGTCGCCACCGTCCGGAACCCCAGCCTCCCGTACATTCGCGCCACGTCCTCGTCCCCGGCCGACAGGAACACCGTGTCGACGCCCCGCTCCCGCGCGTCGGCCACGAGGGCGGCCGTGACGGCGAGGGCGAGGCCCCGGCGCCGCGCGGTGGGCAGGGTGCCGACGCCCGCGATCTCGCTCACCCGGCCGACGGGGAGGTGCATCCCGGAGCAGAGCACGCACCCGTTCTCGACGGCCGCGGCCAGTACCGTGCGGCCCGCCCGGATGCGGTCGGTGGCGGCGGGCACCTCCTCCGCGTGGGCGGTGATCTCGGCGGCCAGTTCGGCGGGTCCGGCCTCGCCCACCGCCGTGCCGGGCGCGGCGAAGGCCACGTGCGGCACCGCCAACGCGCCCGCCAGGAGGGGGTCTTCGGGGTCGAGGACACGGACGAGCGGGTGGGGGCCGGGCAAGGGAGTGGCATCGGTGCGGATCATCAGGGGATGCGCGTGCACCCGTAGCCCCGTCGCCTCGACCGCCTCCCGCAGGCCCGGTGTCACCTCCGCCACCCACTCGAAGGCCTCGGGCACGCACAGCTCCCGCTGCCGCGCCCGTACCCGTTCGACGTCCTCGGCGGTGGCGGCCGGGCCCGTCCAGTCCAGGGTGGGGCGCGCGTAGTAGGGCCAGCCCGTGGTCTCCCGGACGAAGAGGGTGAGCGGGCCGAAGTCCTCGGCCCGGGCGGCGGCGCGCGGCACCGAGTCGTAGTAGTGCTCCAGCCGGGCGAGGGATGTCTCCACAGTGGTCATGGCGCCATCCAAGAGGAACACCGATGCCGGTGGCACCTGAATTCAGTCCGCCGACCTCGGTCCGCCGACCTCAGTTCACTGACTTCAATTCACTCTCACCTCAGTTCTCGGACCTCAGTCCACGCCTCTGATCCGCCCCACCAGTACCGCCCCCGCCAGCCCGATCACCGCCGCCACCAGGTACAGCACCCGGTAGCCGCCCAGATACGTCACGATCGGCGCCGCCAGGGCGGGGGCCGCGACCTGGGGGAGGGCGTTGGCGACATTGATCACGCCGAGGTCCTTGCCACGGTCCAGGGCCTTGGGCAGGACGTCCGTCATCAGGGCGAAGTCGACCGACGTGAAGACGCCGAAGCCGATGCCCAGGACCGCCGCCGCGACGATCGCGCCCGGCCAGGTCTGCCAGCCGGAGAGGACCGCCGTGGCCACCGCCATGAGCACTCCCGACCAGATCACGAACGGTTTGCGGCGGCCCAGCCGGTCGGACCACACCCCGCCGACCACGACCGTGGCGAGGAGGGTGACGCCGTTCACCGCCGTGAGGATCAGTACGCCGTTCTCGGGGTCGTGGTAGTGGAGCCGGTCGCGGAGGTAGTACAGCAGGTAGAGGAGGACCAGCGCGTTGCTGAGGTTGATCAGGAAGCGGGTCAGCCAGGCCCAGGCCAGGTCCGGGTGGCGGCGCGGGCTCAGCCAGAAGGAGACGAGGAACGAGCGCCAGGACCAGGCGGGGCGGGCCGAGGCCGGCAGCCGCAGATCCTGGTAGCGGAGGATGTACGGCAACACGCCCACCAGTGTGAACACCGCACACGCCGCATAGCCGCCGCCCACGCCCCCCGCCACCGTCGCCAGGCCCGTCCCGCCGACCACGCCCAGGATCTGTGCCGCGCCCAGCCAGCCGCCCACGGAGCCCCGTTGGAGCCGTGGCACCCGGTCGGGGACGGCCGCGGTGATCGCGGCGAAGGCGGCGTTCAGAGTGAGCTGGACCAGGCACCAGCCGACCGCCATCGTCCAGACGCCGCCCGCGCCCGCCAGGAGCAGCAGGGACAGCGCGCCGCCCGCCGCCCCGGCCACGATCCACGGCGTACGGCGGCCCCAGCGCGCCGTCGTCCGGTCGGACAGCGCGCCGAAGAGCGGGTTGGCGACCAAGGACACCACCGCGCCCGCGCCCGTGACCCACGCCAGCATCGTCTCCTTCGACATGCCGGTGCCGGGCGCGAAGTCCTCCGCCTGGGAGGCGAGCAGGATCTGCAGCGGGCCGTACCAGCCCACCCAGATCGCCCCGTTGGCGAGCGAGAGCGCGGAGGTCCAGCCCCGGCCGACCCGCTCGACGGGCTCGGCCAGCGCCCCCACCGACACGACGGGGTCGGTCGCCGTCATCCCCGCGCCCGCAGGGCGTCCCGCAGCCAGGTGTACGACGCCTTCGGGGTCCGCTTCAGCGTGTCGTAGTCGACGTGGACCAGACCGAAGCGCCGCGCGTACCCCTCCGCCCACTCGAAGTTGTCCAGCAGCGACCACACGAAGTACCCGCGTACGTCCACGCCCTGTTCCAACGCCCGGTGCAGCGCCCGGACATGGCCGTCGAGGAAGGTGATCCGCTCCTGGTCGTCGAGGCCCTCGTAACTGC
This sequence comes from Streptomyces sp. NBC_01384, assembly GCF_045040035.1. Lineage (NCBI taxonomy): Bacteria > Bacillati > Actinomycetota > Actinomycetes > Kitasatosporales > Streptomycetaceae > Streptomyces > Streptomyces sp. NBC_01384. Next base: position 3,088,737 of record NZ_CP109559.1, on the reverse strand, counting down.
AGCCGTTCTCGGTGATGACCACCGGCGGGAGGCGGTCCCCGTACCGCTCGCGGAAGCCCACGAGCAGCTCGGTCAGCGCCTCGGGGACCACCGGCCAGCCGAAGTCGGTGACCGGGTAGCCCTCCAGCTCCCTTACGGAGAAGGGGAGTTCGGCGGGTAGGGTCAGTCCGCTGAACTCGATCTCCGCGCCCTCGGGGGCGCCCACTTTGGTCGGCTGGTAGTAGTTGATCCCGTACCAGTCGATCGGCTCCGCGATGACCTTCAGGTCCGCCTCGACGTCGCCGGGCATCAACTCGCCGATGCCCTCCGGGTATTGGCCCAGCAGCAGCGGGTCCGCGAACAGGCGGTTGAGGAGGAGGTCGTAGAAATCGGCGGCCTCCACGTCCTCGGGCTGCTGTGATGCCGCCCAGGTCGGGCCGTGCGAGTTGGCGATGCCGATGTCGGTGACGCCGGCCGCGCGCAGGGACCGTACGGCGAGGCCGTGGGCGAGGAGCTGGTGGTGGGCCACCGGCAGGGCGTCGAACAGGAGCCGCTTGCCGGGCGCGTGCGCGCCGAGGGCGTAGCCCAGGAGGGTGTGTTCGGCGGGCTCGTTGAGGGTGATCCACTTCTTCACCCGGTCGCCGAGGCGGGCGGCGACGACACCGGCGTACTCGGCGAAGCGCTCCGCCGTGTCCCGGTTCAGCCAGCCGCCGGCCTCTTCGAGGGTCAGCGGGAGGTCCCAGTGGAAGAGGGTCGGTACGGGGCGGATGCCCGCCGCGACCAGGGCGTCGACCAGGCGGTCGTAGAAGTCGAGGCCGCCGGGGGAGTTCACCCGGGGCCAGGAGATCGAGAAGCGGTACGCGTCCACGCCGAGGTCGGCGAGGAGGGCCACGTCCTCGGGGTAGCGGTGGTAGTGGTCGCAGGCCACGTCGGCGGTTGAGCCGTCCTTGATGTGGCCGGGCTCGGCCGTGAAGGCGTCCCACACCGACGGGTCGCGCTCGTCCGCGGCTCCCTCGATCTGGTGGGCCGAGGTGGACACGCCCCAGAGGAAGCCGGGCGGGAACTGCGGTAGGGGGTTCGTCGCCATGCGCGCGATCATCCTTACCGGCAGTAACGGAAGTCAACGGGTTGGCGTGAACTGGGAGTTACGACTTCTTGGGGGCGCCTTACCGGAGGGGTGGTGCGGCGTTTTGCGCGACTGCGGGCCGGTGGGGGCTGGTCGCGCCCACGCGGCGGAGCCGCATGGTGTCACAGCCCCGCGCCGCTGAAAGCGCACCTGGACCGGCGTTTCTAGGCGCCCTCCTTCAGGACCCGCGAAATCAGACTTCGCTGCTCCTCCGTCAGTCTCGGGTCGGCGGCGTAGACCGTCTTTCCGTCCACCGTGATCTCGTAGCTGAAGCCGTCGGGGACCCCGGCGGGGCGCGTGCCCTGGCCGGAGGCGATCGCCTGCTCGGCCAGGGCGTGCCACTCATCGGCATCGGGGCGGTCCGAGGTGTCCACCTCGGCATGGCGCTCGATGCCCGCGAATCCGCCCGTGCGCCTTACCTGAATACGCATGGGTCCTGTCTAGTACGAGTCGGACGCCGAAGCTACGACGTCGGCACCCCGACCTGTTCCCAGGCCTTGGTGACGGACTGGAGCTCCTCGCCCTCGCCGTACCGGCTCTTGGCCTGGGCGACGGTGAGCTTGGCGAAGTCGGTGAAGCTCGCCTGGGACTGGAGTTGGCCGCCGGTGAGGACGTCGTACCAGATCTGCCCGGCGCGTTCCCAGGCGTGGCCGCCGAGGGCTTGGGCGACCAGGTAGAAGGCGTGGTTGGGGATGCCGGAGTTGATGTGGACACCGCCGTTGTCGCGACCGGTCTTCACATAGCCGTCCATCGTCGCGGGCTGGGGGTCCTTGCCGAGCGCGGCGTCGTCGTACGCGGTGCCCGGCTCCTTCATGGAGCGCAGCGCCGTGCCGGTGACGCGGGGGGCGAGCAGGCCCGCGCCGATCAGCCAGTCGGCGTCGGCGGCGGTCTGGCCGAGGGTGTACTGCTTGATCAGTGAGCCGAAGACGTCCGACATGGACTCGTTGAGGGCGCCCGGCTGGCCGAAGTAGGTGAGGTTCGCCGTGTACTGGGTGACGCCGTGGGTCAGCTCGTGGCCGATGACGTCGATCGGGAGGGTGAAGTCGAGGAAGATCTCGCCGTCACCGTCGCCGAACACCATCTGCTCGCCGTTCCAGAAGGCGTTGTTGTAGTTGACGTCGAAGTGCACGCTCGCGTCGAGGGGCAGGCCCTCGCCGTTGATCGAGTTGCGGGCGTACGCGTTCAGGTAGAGGTCGAAGGTGGCGCCGAGACCGGCGTACGCGCGGTTGACCGTGGCGTCCTTGCCGGGCTTGTCGCCCTCGCCGCGGACCTTCTTGCCCGGCAGGTCCTGGTGGTGGCGGGCGTCGTAGACGGTGCGCTGCGGCTTGTTCGCGGGCGCGCCCTGGGGCGGGGCCACGGTGGGTGCGCCGATGACCGTGGTCAGCCGGCGGTGGGTGCGTTCGAAGGCGTCGCGCTCCAGGGTGCGGCGCGCGGGTCCGGCGAGCGCGGGGTCCTCGTGCTGGGCCAGCGTGTCGAGGACGTGGGGCGGCACGATGGTGCAGAAGACAGGCTCGAAGCCTGCCGGGTTCGCGGTCATGCCCGGCACCATTGCACTGAGTTACGCAGCTGTCACTACTTGCGACCAAGATCGTGTGAAATGCGGCGATAAGGAGCCTCTCGATCCACTCCTCGATGGTATGGGGGCTCACTCTGAGTGGCGTGCCGCACTTTTTGTCCGTTTACTTCCCTATGTGGTCGCGGTCCCGCATACTGATACAGCCCTCCGTACGGAGCACGGCTCGGCTAGGCTGCGGAGCATCATGCGTTTCGGGCTGCTTCTCCTTAGCTGCCGCGGCGAGGGCCTGTAGTCGAGGCCGGCACCCTCCCCGCGGAGTTCGGCGTTGCGCCGTCGGCCGTCCTTCCGGACACCCTCTGAGGAGCCCACGCATCATGCCGAACTTCCAGCAGCCCACCGCCATGCCGATCCACAAGTACGGCAAGTACGAGCAGGTGGACATCCCCGACCGCACCTGGCCGGACAACCGCGTCACCGTCGCCCCCCGCTGGCTGTCGACGGACCTGCGGGACGGCAACCAGGCGCTGATCGACCCGATGTCCCCGGCCCGCAAGCGCGAGATGTTCGACCTGCTCGTGAAGATGGGCTACAAGGAGATCGAGGTCGGCTTCCCGGCCTCTGGACAGACCGACTTCGACTTCGTCCGCTCGATCATCGAAGACGAGACGGCGATCCCCGACGACGTCACGATCTCCGTACTGACCCAGGCCCGCGAGGACCTGATCGAGCGCACGGTGGAGTCCCTGGTCGGCGCCAAGCGCGCCACGGTCCACCTGTACAACGCCACCGCCCCGGTCTTCCGCCGGGTCGTCTTCCGCGGCTCCAAGGACCAGATCAAGCAGATCGCCGTCGACGGCACGCGGCTGGTCATGGAGTACGCCGAGAAGCTGCTGGACGAGCGGACGACGTTCGGCTACCAGTACAGCCCCGAGATCTTCACGGACACCGAGCTGGACTTCGCCCTGGAGGTCTGCGAGGCCGTCATGGACGTCTGGCAGCCCGGCCCCGGCCGCGAGATCATCCTCAACCTGCCCGCCACGGTGGAGCGCTCGACGCCGTCCACGCACGCGGACCGCTTCGAGTGGATGAGCCGCAACCTGTCCCGCCGTGAGTACGTCTGCCTGTCCGTCCATCCGCACAACGACCGTGGTACGGCCGTCGCCGCCGCCGAGCTGGCCCTGATGGCCGGCGCCGACCGCATCGAGGGCTGCCTGTTCGGCCAGGGCGAGCGCACCGGCAACGTCGACCTGGTCACCCTGGGCATGAACCTGTTCTCGCAGGGCGTCGACCCGCAGATCGACTTCTCGAACATCGACGAGGTCCGCCGCACCGCCGAGTACTGCAACCAGATGGAGGTCCACGCCCGTCACCCGTACGTCGGCGACCTCGTCTACACCTCCTTCTCCGGCTCCCACCAGGACGCCATCAAGAAGGGCTTCGACGCCATGGAGGCCGACGCGGCCGCGAAGGGCGTCACCGTCGACGACATCGAGTGGGCCGTCCCGTACCTGCCGATCGACCCGAAGGACGTCGGCCGCAGTTACGAGGCCGTCATCCGCGTCAACTCGCAGTCCGGCAAGGGCGGTATCGCGTACGTCCTGAAGAACGACCACAAGCTGGACCTGCCGCGCCGGATGCAGATCGAGTTCTCGAAGATCATCCAGGCGAAGACGGACGCCGAGGGCGGCGAGGTCACGCCGAACGACATCTGGGCGGTCTTCCAGGACGAGTACCTGCCCAACCCCGACAACGCGTGGGGTCGTATCCAGGTCGAGGCCGGCCAGAGCACGACCGACCGCGACGGCGTCGACTCGCTCACCGTCGAGGCCACGGTGGACGGCGCCGACACGGTCCTGACCGGTACCGGCAACGGTCCGATCTCCGCCTTCTTCGACGCCCTGCAGTCCATCGGCATCGACGTACGCCTGCTTGACTACCAGGAGCACACGATGAGCGAGGGCGCCTCCGCGCAGGCCGCCTCGTACATCGAGTGCGCGATCGGCGACAAGGTCCTGTGGGGAATCGGCATCGACGCGAATACGACACGCGCGTCGCTGAAGGCCGTGGTCTCCGCGGTCAACCGCGCGGCCCGCTGAGGACTTTGACCGGCGCTTTCAGGGCCCCGTCCACCTTTCGAGGCGGACGGGGCCCCGTCGTTTACCGGCCAATCGCCGCGAAGATCACGGATAGGTCTCGTCCAAGGTACTGACTCTGCCTCAACAATGTGGCTAACATCACGCCAGCGCGGCGATGTTGCCGCGGGGTTACGGAGGTGTGCGACGGTGCTGCCAGGATGGGGACGAAACGGTCGTGCAGTGCAGATTTCCCGCATCCTAGGCACCCGTACCGCGTGGACCACCCTGGGTGACGGCGAGTTCTTCTGTCCGGGCTGCGGGGGTGACCGCAACTACCAGCGGCTCGCCGGCCGCCGCCGCTTCACTCTCCTGGGTGTCCCGGTCCTGCCGCGCGGTGACACGGGCCCGGTCGTCGAGTGCGCCGCCTGCCGCCGCCACTACGGCGCCGATGTCCTCGACCACCCGACCACCACCCGCTTCTCGGCGATGCTCCGCGACGCCGTCCACACCGTCGCCCTCGCCGTACTCGCCGCGGGCGGCACCTGCTCCCGTACGGCCCTGGAGACCGCGGCGGCCGCGGTGCGCTCGGCCGGCTTCGACGACTGCACGGAGGACCAGCTCGGCGCCCTCGTCGAGGCGCTCGCCGCGGACACCGGCCGGCTCTTCGGGGGGCCGTGCGGGGCGGGCCTCGCCATAGAGCTCCATGAGGCCCTGGACCCCCTGGCACCGCACCTCGCCGCGATGGGACGCGAATCGATCCTGCTCCAGGGCGCCCGGATCGCCCTGGCGGACGGCCCGTACACACCGGCCGAACGGGACGTCCTCGCCACCGTGGGCGCGGCGCTGACGATCTGCGCGGACGACGTGACGCGACTGCTGGTGGCGGCGCGCACGCCGTCGTAGACCGGCGGGAGCGTCGTACGGGACGTGGCGGGCCGCGTACTCCGACCTGGTGCAGGTCGGGGGTGGGCGGGTCGGGGTTCTGTACGAGACGGGGGCGACGGGGGCGTACGCGTCGATCGTGTTTCGGAGGATGCCGGTGGGACGGCTGGTGGGGTGACGGATGCCCGTGGGGGCCGGGCGGCGGGGCGAGTCCCCCCTACAACAACCCCGCCCCCGCCAAGTACTTCCCCACCCGCTCCACCTCCGCCTCCGACAGCGGCACCTGCGGCTCCGCCGTGACCGGACAGGAGATGACGCCCCGCAGGTGCAGCGCCGCCTTGAACGCCCCGAGCGCCGACGAACCGCCGCCCATGCGAGAGGGGTCGCCGACCCCGACCATCCCGAACAGCGCGCACAGCCGTTCCTGTTCGGCCCGCGCCCGCTCCCAGTCCCCGTCCCTGCAGAGCCGGTCGAGTCGTACGTACCCGTGCGGGTCGACGTTGGCGAGGCCGGGGACGGCCCCGTCCGCCCCGAGGGCGAGTGCGGAGTCGACGACGAGTTCGGAGCCGGTGAGGACGGTGAAGCCGGTGATGTCGGCGCGGGCGCGGGCGCCCGTCACGACCGCACGGAAGGCGGCCAGGTCACCGCTGGAGTCCTTGAGACCCGCCAGTACACCCTCCGCGGCGAGCTCCAGGACCAGCTCCGCGCCCAGCTTGGTGTGGACGGACACCGGGATGTCGTAGGCGAAGACGGGTACGGACGCACGGGCGGCGATCAGGCGGAAGTGGCGGGCGATCTCCGCCGGATGGGTGCGGGTGTAGAAGGGGGCGGTCGCCACGATCGCGTCCGCGCCCGCCGCCGTCACATACGCCACATGGTCCAGCACCCTCGGCGTGGTCATGTCGATCACCCCGGCCAGTACGGGAAGCCGGCCACCCACATGAGCGACCACCGTCTCCACCACCAGCCGCCGGTGGGCGTCCGTCAGGAAGGCCGCCTCCGAGGACGACCCCAGCACGAACAGCCCGTCGACCCCGCCCTCCACCAGGTGGTCCACGAGCCTGATGAGCGAGGGGACGTCCACCTCGCGGTCCGGTGTCAGGGGCGTGCAGACGGGCGGAACGACACCGGTCAGCGGGGTGGGGATCGGCATGAAGGCTCTCCAGTCGGATCAGACTGACGGCTCCTGCCGTCAGCACCAGGGCACGAAGGCGATTGGCCTGCACCCAGCAACACCTGGGATCACTAAACCAATCAGAGACGCTTGCGCGGGCCGTTGCGGGCGGCGAACGACCGCGTCGTCCCAGGCACCCGGCCGGGAGAAGACGTGCGCGATGCCGCTGCTCGCCGACGGCCGGGCGCTGGAGACCGTCGCCCTCCGCGTCGGACACGCCTCCGCCGGCTCCTTCGGCGCGGCCTTCCACCGGGTCGTGGGGCTGACGACCCCACGCCAGTACTTCCCGCCGCGCCCCTAAGCAGCGGCCAGGCGCCACACCTGGAGCTCCTTCGTGTCCTCGGCGACCGTGTACCAGCTGCCGTCGCCCAGGGTGTTGGGCACGCCGGATATCGGGAAAGGGTAGGTGACCTCGCCGAGCAGCCGCATGTCCCGTACGTCGACCAGCCAGTGCCGCCCCGCCCCGTACTCCTCGTCGGCCTCGGTCGTGCCCGCGATGACGGTGTGCTCGTCGAGGAAGCCGCCGTAGTAGTCCCAGCGCACCTCGGGCTCGTCGTTCTCAGGGTCCAGCGCGGGGTGTGCGGGGACGACCTCCTCCGCGTCCAGCTCCGACACCACCGAGCCGTCCTCGACCCGGTGCAGGGCCAGGGCCTCCTGGTAGTGGGTCAGCGTCAGGAAGTGCTCGCCGGACGGGCTCACCGCCATCAGACACCGGTCGTCGTCGCCGATCCGGTCGACGGTGAGCCGCTCGCCGTCCCAGCGGCCCCACAGCAGCGGCACCCCGTCCTGACCCTCGCCGACGCTCAGCCCCATCTGCCCGGGATCCGGGTGCGACACGTGGCCCGAACCGGCGGCCACGGTCTGGGTGTCCGCCTGCCCGAGCACCCTCCCGTCCGTGGCGTCCAGCACCAGCCACTCCTCGATCACGTCCGGGTCCTCGTCCCCCTCCGCGAGCGGCCCGCGGACATGGGCCCACACCAGCTTGCCGTCCGCGGAGAAGACCACCGAACCGCTGTCGGCGTACACGTGTCCGCGGCTGTTCGTGTTTTCGCCGTATTCCTCGAACGAGGTGTGCATCTCACGGCAGCTGCCCTCCCAGCAGCCGTGCCGCACCTCCCACAGGGTCGCGCCCCGCTGGTCCACCGCCCGCACCGCGTGCACGCCCGCGAAGACCGCGACGTCCAGCCCCGGCGCCACGGTGCATGTCCCGAAACGGGTCGGCCACGGCCTCGGGAAGCGGGCCACCGAAGCCTCACCCGCGAGCGCCGCGGCCAGGTCGTACGCGGCCAGCTGGGTGTCGTCGCCCTGCAGGATCAGCGTCCGGCCCGGCAGACACCGCTCTCCTGGCGAGCCTGCCGTGGCCGACTCCAGCGGACCGGCGAGCGTGGTGACGAGACGGGCGCTCGCGGACATGGTTCCTCCAGTGCGCGTGATGCGAGAAGGCGTTGTGCGCGGTGTGTGCGTTCGATGCCTTGGGTGCACAGTACGGCCGCCCACTGACAACCCCGTACGCACCCGTCCCGTACGACCTTTCACACGTCCCGGCGGTCCACCGCCACCACGGCGATCAGTGCCGACAGCACCGCCCACGCCCCCAGCACCACCCAACTGCCCGTGACCGTCGCCCCGTACCGGGGGAGCCGGGTGAAGGGATCGTGGCCGTAGGCGATGTCGGTCAGCCGCGTCCAGGCGTTGACGGGCATGGCATGCCGTACGGCGGCCGTCCAGCGGTAGCGGTCGGTGATGAAGGTGGGGACGAGGAGCAGTACGGCGGTGACGGCGACCATCGTGCTCGCGCTGTGCCGGATCAGGGCGCCCAGCGCCATGCCCGCCAGCGCGCAGACCGGGGCGAGCAGCGCGGAGGCCACGACCACGCGCGGGGCACCGAAGTGGGTGATCGACACGCCGGCGTGACGGGTGGTGAGGATCGCCTGTGTCGAGGCGAAGGAGGCACCCGCGACGAACGCGCCGTACAGCGTCATGACCGCCGTCACCACCACGACCTTCGCCGCCATCAGGGCGCGCCGGTCCGGGACGGCCGCGAGGGTCGTACGGATCAGGCCCGTCGAGTACTCCCCGACGACCGTGATCGCGCCGATGCTCGCCGCCGCGAGGACGAGGATCAGCGCCGATCCGTCGGTGAAGGCGTCACGCAACGCCAACTCCCAGGCGAAGGAGCGCATTTGGGGGTTGAAACGCGGATAGTCGTGCGCGTCCACCCGCGCCGCGTTCGCGTTGAAGCCGATGACGGCGAGGGCGCCCGCCCCGAGCGCCCAGTAAGTCGAGCGCAGGGAACGGAGTTTGATCCACTCGGCGGCGAGGAGATCGGTGAACCGGGCGACGGGGCGTGCGGGGGTAGGTGTGATGGCGAGGGTGGTCATCGGGCGTCTCCGGCGAGGAACTCGGTGCTGTCGGCGGTCAGTTCCATGAAGGCGGCCTCCAGGGAGGCGGTCTGCGGGGTCAGTTCTTCGAGCAGGATGCGGTGCTGGAAGGCCAGTTCACCGATGCGGGCCGCGCTCAGGGCCGTCACCTTGAGGGTCCGGTCGTCGTACGGCGCCACGGCCGCGCCCTCCTCGGACAGCACGGCCGTGAGCTTCCCGGCGTCCGGTGTCCGCACGGTCACCGTCAGCCGCGTGCCACGCGCCGCGAACTCCGTCACGCTCTCCGCGGCGATCAGCTCACCCCGGCCGATGACGATCAACTGGTCCGCGGTGTTCTCCATCTCGGACATCAGATGACTGGAGACGAAGACGGTACGCCCCTCGGCGGCGAGCCTGCGGAACAACTCCCGCACCCACAACACACCTTCCGGATCAAGCCCGTTGAGGGGTTCGTCGAAGAGCAGCACCGGAGGTTCGCCGAGCAGCGCGGCGGCGATTCCCAGGCGCTGGCGCATGCCCAGCGAGAACCCCTCGACACGGCGCCGCGCCGCCGCCCCGGTCAGCCCCACCTCCTCCAGCACCTCGTCCACCCGCCGCTGCGGAAGACGATTGCTGCGGGCCAGCGCCGACAGATGGGCCCACGCACTGCGCCCACCGTGCATGTCACCCGCGTCGAGCAGAGCGCCCACGTGCCGCAGCCCGCGCGGATGGCGCCGGAACGGCTGCCCGTCGGTGGTCGCGCTCCCGCCGGTCGGCCCGATCAGCCCGAGCAGCATGCGCAGGGTGGTCGTCTTGCCCGCGCCGTTCGGGCCGAGGAACCCGGTGACGTGCCCCGGGCGTACCTGGAACGTCAGATTCCGTACGGCGGTGGTGTCGCCGTAGCGTTTGGTCAGTTCGTTGACTTCGATCACGCCGACCACCGTCTCGTCGGCGCCCCGTGTGCGGTATCGCCCCGGGGAGGGCAATGCCCGGGCCGGGGTGTCGACCCCGGTTGTACGTCCACGGACCGATGACCGCCGGTGGCCCGCGTGCCTACGATCACCGCATGCATGTCACGCCGCTCCCGCCCCGCCTCAAGCACGTGCCGCCCGGCGCCTGGGTGGCCCTGGCCTGGTGCGCGAGCACGGCGTTCACCTTCCTCGCACGCATACGGCTCCCCGGTGAGACGTCACCCAACGAGCTTGCCGCCGCCCAGTTCTACCGCTGGGACGGCCTGCTGATCCTGGCCGTGTCCTGCGCCCTGGCGCTGCTCGGCAGCATGCTGTTGCACCGACGGCCGCTGACCGCCCTCACCCTGCTCCTGACGGCCGCCGCCTTCCTCACCACCAACCTGGCCGTGGGAGCGATCCAACTGGCCCAGTTCCTCGCCGTCGACCTCGCCCTCTACTTCATCGCGGCCGGCCGCCCCCGCCGTACCGGAGTCACCGCCCTCTCCATGGCGCTTGCCGTCCTGGTGGCCTGGGAGACCGTGCGGCTGCTGCGCGGATGGGGCATCGGCACGCTGGTCGAGCCGACCGTGGCGCTGACGGCCGTCGTCGCCTGGCTGCTCGGTGACGCCTCCCACCGCAGCCGCGAGTACGGCGAGAAGCTCCGCGCCCAGGCCGCCACCCAGGCCGTCACCGACGAACGCCTGCGCATCGCCCGCGAGATGCACGACATGGTCGCCCACAGCATCGGCATCATCGCCCTCCAGGCCGGGGCGGCGGCCCGTGTCGTCCACACCCAGCCGCACGCCGCGCGCGAAGCGATGACGGCGGTGGAGACGGCCGGGCGGGAGACCCTGGCGGGGCTGCGCCGCATGCTGGTCGCCCTGCGCGAGGCGGACCAGAACCGGGCCCGCGCCGCCGCCGAGGCCGCCCAGTTACACCCGGCCGAAGGCCTCGCCGACCTCGACCGCCTGGCCGCCGCGACAACGGCGGCGGGCGTCCAGGTCGACGTCCACTGGAAGGGCGCGCGCCGCGAACTCCCCCCGGACATCGACCTCTCCGTCTTCCGGATCATCCAGGAGTCGGTCACGAACGTCGTACGCCACGCGGACACGCCCTCCTGCCGGGTGACCGTCGACTACCGGGACGAGGAGATCGCCGTCGAGGTGGCCGACGACGGCCGGGGCCGTGGCAGCACCACCGACACGGGCTTCGGCCTGGTCGGCATGCGCGAGCGCGTGGCCCTGCTGCACGGCGAGTTCACGGCGGGCCCCCGTCCCGAGGGTGGCTTCCGGGTGACGGCCCGCCTCCCGGTCCCGGCGACGGCAGCGACGGCGACGGCGACGGTGGCCGCGTGATGCCGATCCGTGTCGTCCTCGCCGACGACCAGCAGCTGATCCGCACGGCCCTGCGGATGGTCATCGCCGACATCGAGGACGTGGAGGTGGTGGGGGAGGCCGCGGACGGCGAGGAGGCGGTGACCCTGGCCGACGATCTCCGCCCGGACGTCGTGGTGATGGACATCCGCATGCCCGGCACGGACGGCATCGAGGCGACGCGCCGGATCACCACGGGTGCGGGGGAGTCGAGGATCGTCGTCCTCACCACCTTCGACGACGACGATTACGTGTACGGGGCGCTGCGCGCGGGCGCGTCCGGGTTCCTGGTCAAGGACATGGCCCTGGACGACATCCTCGCGGCGATCCGTGTCGTCGCCGCCGGAGACGCCCTGATCGCCCCCAGCGTGACCCGCCGCCTGATCCAGGACTTCACGTCCGCCCGCTCCTCGGAGCCACCGCGTCCACGCCGCGACCTGACCGCGATCACGGACCGCGAACGCGAGGTCCTCACCCTGGTCGGCACCGGCCTGTCCAACACCGAGATAGCCGAACGGCTCTTCATCAGCGTCGCCACGGCGAAGACGTACCTGACCCGCCTCCTGTCCAAGCTGGACGCACGGGACCGGGTCCAGCTGGTGATCATCGCCTACGAGGCGGGGTTGGTGTCGGCGAACCGGTGAGGGCCCCTGACGGGGTGCTCCGTACGGGTGAAGGTCCGGAGCTCGGGCTCGGTGCTCCACCTTCGACGGGTTTAGCCCTCCTTGCACAACCTCAAGGAATTGCGTCCCGGTTCGGCGGGCCGGAGCGAGGTGCGTGTCCTGTTCGTGTTCGATCCACGGCGTTCCGCGATCCTGCTGGTGGCCGGAGACAAGGCCGGGAATGGGAGTGCCTGGTACGACGAGGCCGACGAGGCGATTCCGCCGGCCGAGGCCCGGTACGCGACGCGGAGTGGGTGGCTGATCGGGAGAAGGAGCCGGAGAAGCGAGTGGATACGCCAGGTGGTCGGAGAGTGGGCACCGGGAGCGGGCGGAGGAGCTCGCGGGCGGTCGGGACGCGTTTTCTCGAAGGTACGCAGCGCATGCTCGCCGAGGCGCGCGCCTGGCGGCTGGTGGACATGCGCCAGGCGCGCGGGTTCACCCAGGCGCAGGTGGCCGAGCGCATGGGCGTGAGCAAGGGGCGGGTCTCCCAGATCGAGAGCGGCCAGGTCTCCGGTACGGATGTCGTGGCCCGGTACGTCGAGGCGCTGGGCGGCAGCCTGGTGATGGTCGCGATGTTCGGGGACGGGGATGTGCGAAAGGTCGGCTGAACGGCACCGTCCCTGCCCCTGCGGTTCGGTGAGCGTTGCTCGGTGACGTGACCGTTGGGGCCGCCCGCTTCTTTGCCAGTGTCGTGCTTCCACGGCCCGCCTCAAGGGCGCTCCGCTGCGCTACGCGTCGCCTTCGGCGATGGCCCTGCGGGCCACCCTTGACCCGGGCCGCTCCAGCACGGGTGAGAAGCGAGCGAGCGGCCCGGAAAGGCGGGGTCCCAGGTCGGCCGACGGGCGGGGAGGGTTGCGTTGCGGGCCGGGGTGGACGGGCGCGGTCGCGCCTCGCCAGCACGCCGGGCCGGCTTGGCGGCTTGCGGTGAGTGGGGGGCGGGGGCGCGTTGGCGTCGTGGGGGCACGCCGGGTGGGGTCGGCGGCTTGCGGTGAGTTGGGGGGTGCGTGGGCGCCTTGGGGCCATGCCGGGGTGGGGTCGGCGGCCTTCCGGGGTGGGGTGGGATGGGATGGGATGGGATGGCGCGTTGGCGTGGCGGGGGCAGGCCGAGTCGGTTCAGCGACGGGCGGTGAGTGGGGGTTGGCAACTGTTCGCCGAGGAGTGCGCACAAGGCCGCTCCACCGGAGTGATGGTTCAGGGCCTCACCATCGCCTCTGGCCGTAGCTATATGGCCAGGTCGCGTAGGGAACTGGCCTCCCGGGATCGGACCACGCACAGGATGCGTGTCGCCGCCCCGGGGTCGAGTACGCCGAGGACCAGTGCGCCCAAGACCGTTCGGGGCGCGCGGCTGATCGGGCTCACTCCTGCTCAGTCCACAGGAACGGTGTGTGCCGGCGGGACGGCGGCACGCGGGTCGGATTGACGGCCGACGGTGAGTGGGGGGCGCGGCCGTGGGCCCCTTCCGCTTCCCGCCGGACATAATGGCAATTGGCAGATTTGTGTCACTGACTCCGCCATCCCACCTGGGGTTTTCCTGTCGTGGGCTGACACAAATCTACCAATTACCTTCGGAGGCCCTCCAGAAGTGTGATGGGTGAGGTTGGTGTGACAGGTGGGGCGCGCCGTGGCCGGTCCCGACCTTCGCGTGCCCGCCGCAACCCGCCGCTCCACCGTCTCGGACCCACTCACCGTAAGCCGCCGAGCCGGCCCGGCGTGCTGCCGTCCCGCTGGTGCGCACCCCCGCCCACTCACCGCACGTCGCCAAGCCGGCCCGGCGTGCCGCCGTCCCGCTGGTGCGCACCCCCCACTCACCGCAAGCCGCCGAGCTCGCCCGGCGTGCCGCCGTCCCGCTGGTGCGCACCCCCCACTCACCGTAAGCCGCCGAGCCGGCCCGGCGTGCTGGCGAGGCGCGACCGCGCCCGTCCACCCCGGCCCGCAACGCAACCCTCCCCGCCCGTCGGCCGACCTGGGACCCCGCCTTTCCGGGCCGCTCGCTCGCTTCTCACCCGTGCTGGAGCGAGCCGAGTCAAGGGTCGGCCGCAGGCCGATCGGCGCAGCCGACGCGCAGCGCAGCGGAGCGCCCTTTACTCGGGTCGCGGAAGCACGACACTGGCAAAGAAGCGGGCGGCCCCGACGGTCACTTGAAGGCTTGCGGCGCCGGTCACCTCGTAACGGCGCCGACGAACTCCGTCCAGGCATGGGGGCCGATGAGGAGGACGGGGCCGTTCGTGACCTTGCTGTCGCGGACGGGGACGATGCCGGGGACTCCGTCGGCGACTTCGAGGCAGCTGCCGCCGTTGTCGTCGCTGTAGGTGCTCTTGCGCCAGCGGGCGGTGCCTATGAAGTCGTACGCGACTTCGACGCAGTCGCCGCCGTTGTCGTCGCTGTAGGTGCTCTTACGCCACTGAGCAGAACTCAGGTCGTACCCGCGCATCGTCTGTGCTCCTCCGCCACCGACTCGATCAAGGCCAGGGACGCCTCCGGCGCCAGTGCGGCGGCCCTGAGCAGATCGTATGTCCCCTGTACGCGCTTCACCAGGGCCGGATCGTCGAGCAGGTTCCCCGAATACACGGCCTCTGTATAGGCAGTTGGCGGAGCATCCTCGAACTCGAAGAGCCCGACCATCCGGCCCATGAAGGGGTATGCCCCCGCCGAGGTCGGCAGCACCTGTACCAGCATCTTCTTCTGCCGCACCAGCTCCACGATGTGGTCCAACTGCCGAGCCATCTCGGCCTCGCCTGCGACCGGAAGGCGCACCACGTGCTCATGCAGGATTGCCCAATACTTGGGCCGTGCAGCGTCGTCCAGGATCTGGGCCCGTTCCATGCGAGCCGCCACCTTCTCCTCGATCTGGGCGTCGGTGGTGAACGGATTGCTCGCCAGCGTCACTGCCCGTGTGTACTCGGCGGTCTGGAGCAGGCCGGGCACGATAGTCGGAGCGAACTCCGCGATCCTCGTCGCCGTCCGCTCAAGCTCCACCACCTCCGCGAAGTAATCCGCGTACCGCTTGTCATCAATCAGTTTTCGCCAGGTGCGCTCGAAAAAACCATCGGTTTGCAGGAGTTCGTCGATCCGCTGAGCGACATCCAACTGTGGTTTCCGAATGGCCTGTTCGAACTGCCCGATATAACCCCCGGAGACAAAAACCCGCGCCCCCAGCTCCACCTGGGTGAAACCGGCATCCTCCCGCCGTCGTTTCAGCTCCGCCCCGAAGAACTCCCACGCGGCCTGCCGTGAACCGTTGGCCATGGCCAAACCCCTTACGCTGCGCCGAACTTGTAGAGGACAGACTCCTTCCGAGTGTAGATGCGGAGCGTCACCCTGGAGATGTGAAGAGTGAAACTCGGAAAGTTGGGGGAACAGGGTGAAGGCACGACACTCGGCGCTCTGCGTCGAAGAGGCGGAGGTAACGGTGAAGGAATTGCGGGCGGCACTGGAGAAGGCCGGAATTGCGTTGCCGTCGCTCCGGATCGACCCGGCGAGTTTGGCGCGCGAGGCACCTTGTCCGCGGGTCGAATTGGGCGGCTGCTCCATCGAGCTCGCGGCCCGGCTCGCGGCGGCGCTGCGGTGAGGCCACCGATGAAGCCTCCGATGAAGCCACCGATCGGCTCGTACGTCGTCGACACGCGCACGGAGAAGGTAGGCATGGTCATGGGGCACGAAGGACCGTACGTACAACTGAGACCGCTCGGCGGCGGCAAGGAGTGGGACTGCGAACCGGACGCGGTCCGCAGGGCCACCCCGGCGGAGCGGCTCAGCGCGGCCACGGCGTATGCCAACGCACGCAGCCGCGGTGAGGTGCCCTAGCTACTTGTTTGTCCCTGAAGAAGTGGGGGGCGGCGCTGGGTTGCCCTTTGGGGAGAGCTGGTTTGGGCCGGGCTGTGGCCGCGACAGTGGAGGCGGGTCGTTGTGGCCGGGGGCGGTGGCCGGCCGCCGCGGCGGCCGGCCACCGCCCCCGGCCACAACGCCTACAAGCGGCGCAACGTGTCAACAGGCTGAAGCCGTGGCGCGGCATCGCCACCCGATACGACAAGACGGCCGAGTTCTACCGGGCAGCCGTCACCCTCGCAGCCCTGCTGATGTGGGCGTGACACTTGACGACAGAACCTAGGGACGCAATGCGACGCCGACGGCCATGGTGAGCTTGTCGACGAATGCCGGACGGTCGGCGACGCGGTGCTTCCAACCCTCGGCGGCGGCGTGCAGGACCTCGGCGATCTGCCGCGCGGTGACGCTTCCGGTGGGCCGGCCGGAGGTGGCGACGGCCTCTGTGAGCGCGTCGAGGAAGGCGGCCCGGTAGTCGTCGTACATGCTCTGGAGCTGTGCTGTGCCGTGCTCCAGCAGGTCGTCGACGCCCTCGTTGATGTGCGTGCCGACGTATCGGCCCAGATTGGCGTCGAGTGCGGCCACCAGACGCGCGTCGAGGTCCGCATCGGGCGCGGCCAGCGCCGTGCGGACGTCGCCCAGGGCCTCGTCCAACGCCTGCCGCATGGTCTCGCGGAACAGCTCCTCCTTGCCGGAGAAGAGGAAGTACAGGCCGGGACGGGAGATGTCCGCCGCCTGAGCCACCGCGTCCATCGACGTCTTGCGGTAGCCGAACGTAGCGAAAACGGTCAGTGCCGCCGCAAGTACCTGCTCGCGGCGTTGGGTGTCCCCACGGGTTGCTGCCATATACACACCATACCGAGTGGGCGTGCTATACATGTTTTGTAGATTCTGTTTAGTGGCGGGTGAAGGACCACGCCACGAGAGAGGGCATCATGCGCAAGACCGTTCTGATCACAGGCGCTTCGACCGGCATGGGCGAGGCGATCACCTTCGAGTACGCCAAGCGCGACTGGAACGTCGTGGCCAGCATGCGTGACACGACCAAGGCCAATCCGGCCTTCGCCGACCTCGGCAACGTCCTGGTCACGCGCCTCGACGTCACCGACATCGCGGGCATCGAGCAGGCCGTCAAGGAGACAGTCGATCGCTTCGGCGCCATCGACGCCCTCGTTAACGCCGCCGGCTACGGGCTGGTCGGCGCGGTCGAGGAAGTCAGCCCCGACCAGCTGCGCGACCAGTTCGAAACCAACGTGGTGGGCCTCGTCCAGGTGATCCAGGCCGTGCTCCCGCATATGCGGGAACGTGGCTCCGGTCACGTCATCAACATCGGCTCCATGGGTGGCCACGTCAGCCTGCCCACAATGGCCGTGTACTGCGCCTCGAAGAGCGCAGTACAGAACCTGACCGAGGGACTGGCGAAGGAGGTCGGCCCGCTGGGCATCCACGTCACCCTGGTCGAGCCGGCGGGCTACGACACCAGCTTCGGGACCAATGCGAAGCTCCCCGCCACGTCCATCCCCGCCTACGCGCCCTCCTACGCCGCCATGGCCGAATTCGACAAGCAGGCGGTGAGGGGCGACCTCGTCAAGTCCATGGCGGCCGTCGCCGACATCACGGGCATCGACGAGCCCCCGCTTCACCTCGCGGTGGCCACCGCCGGCCTGGAGATGGTGCGGGGCCGCTTCGCCGAGCTGATGGACGAGTACGCCCGCTGGGAGCCGGTCACGGCCGGCACCGACTGACGGTGCGGAGCGGCTCAAGGTATCGCTCGGGGGCGACCATCCGGTTGGCCGACGCCACGGCGCTGTCCTGGGCCGGAATCGTCGGCCCGCCGGGTGGTGGCCCCTCGGCACCGGGGGAGCTGGATCGCGTGCGCACCCTGGTGGTCAGTTCAGAGAATGCAGTTGGTGCAGCAGAGGAGATCATCCGTTGGCCCGGGTTCTGGGTCCCGGGTTCTGGGTCCCGGGTTCTGGGTCCCGGGTACGGCTCCGCGCCGCTCCCGGCGTACGCGAGAATGGCCCCATGAGTCTGTTCCGCGACGACGGCATCGTGCTGCGCACCCAGAAGCTGGGTGAGGCGGACCGGATCATCACGCTGCTCACGCGCGGTCACGGGCGCGTACGGGCCGTGGCGCGGGGTGTGCGGCGCACGAAGTCGAAGTTCGGGGCACGGCTGGAGCCCTTCTCGCACGTGGACGTGCAGTTCTTCGCGCGGGGCAGTGAGCTGATCGGGCGCGGGCTGCCGCTGTGCACACAGAGCGAGACGATCGCTCCGTACGGGGGCGGGATCGTGACGGACTACGCGCGGTACACCGCCGGGACGGCCATGCTCGAAACCGCCGAGCGGTTCACCGATCACGAAGGGGAGCCCGCCGTGCAGCAGTATCTGCTGCTCGTCGGCGGGCTGCGCACCCTCGCCCGGGGCGAGCACGAGCCGCACCTCGTCCTCGACGCCTTTCTGCTGCGCTCCCTCGCCGTGAACGGCTACGCGCCCAGCTTCAGCGCCTGCGCGAAGTGCGGGATGCCGGGACCGAATCGGTTCTTCTCGGTCGCGGCGGGAGGTTCCGTCTGCGTCGACTGCCGGGTGCCCGGCAGCGTCGTACCCTCGGCGGGGGCCCTCGAACTGCTCGGCGCGCTGCTGACGGGAGACTGGGAGACCGCGGACGCGTGCGAGCCGCGGTACGTCCGGGAGGGCAGCGGGCTGGTGTCGGCCTATCTGCACTGGCATCTGGAGCGCGGGCTGCGCTCACTTCGGTACGTGGAAAAGTAAGACTGAGGGAGACGAGAAGCACATGGTCGTACGCGGGATCCTGGGACGCCAGCGCCGCGAGTACAAGACGCCGGAACCGCATCCGTCCGGTGCCGTCGCGCCCAAGCTCCCCGGTGAGCTGATCCCGAACCATGTCGCGGTCGTCATGGACGGGAACGGCCGCTGGGCCAAGGAGCGCGGGCTGCCGCGCACCGAAGGGCACCGGGTGGGCGAGGGTGTCGTCATGGACGTCCTCAAGGGCTGTATCGAGCTGGGCGTGAAGAACCTCTCCCTGTACGCCTTCTCCACGGAGAACTGGAAGCGGTCCCCCGAAGAGGTCCGCTTCCTGATGAACTTCAACAAGGACGTCATCCGGCGCCGACGGGACGAGATGAACGAGCTCGGCATCCGGATCCGCTGGGTCGGCCGGATGCCCAAGCTGTGGAAGTCCGTCGTCCAGGAGCTGCAGGTCGCCCAGGAGCAGACGCAGAAGAACGACGCGATGACGCTGTACTTCTGCGTCAACTACGGCGGGCGCGCCGAGCTCGCGGACGCGGCGAAGGCGATGGCCGCCGATGTCGCCGCCGGCAGGCTCGACCCGGACAAGGTCTCCGAGAAGACCATCCAGAAGTACCTGTACTACCCGGACATGCCGGACGTGGACCTGTTCCTGCGGCCCAGCGGCGAGCAGCGCACCTCCAACTACCTGATCTGGCAGTCGAGTTACGCCGAGATGGTCTTCCAGGACGTCCTGTGGCCCGACTTCGACCGGCGCGACCTGTGGCGGGCGTGCGTCGAGTACGCCTCGCGGGACCGCCGCTTCGGCGGGGCCGTTCCCAATGAGGACCTGCTCGCGATGGAGCAGGGCATGAGGGGCGACGGTTCGTAGCACCTACTGCCTGGGGCGTCGTCCGAACCTGACGTTACGATCACGGCTCATCACCACCGAACTGGGGAGGGGCCGTGGTCGAGTTGGAGTACGGGCCGGCTGTCGGAGACTACGCGTCGGCGCTGAGAGCTCGAAGACATGTCAGCCGGTCGAGCCGGGTCCAGCTCTGGGTGTTCGGCTTCCTGGCCGTCTTCGTCGCCCTGGAGGCTGTGGTCGGGCTGGCCGGCCAGGACGTGCCGGTTTTCCCGCTGGTCCTTATGGTCTCCACCGGGCTCCTGATCCAGTTCACGCCCTGGCTCCAGGCCCGCGCGGTGTACCGCCTCGCGGAGCGGCAGGGCGTTTTCCGCGTGACCGTGACGGACGCCGGGGTGTCGGTGGCCACCGACAACACGACGGCGTCGGTCAACTGGGTGGCGCAGCCCCGTTATCGGGAGACGGCGGAGGTGTTCGTCCTCCTCAGCGCCGACAAGAACGCCGTGGGCTTCACCGTCCTGCCCAAGCGCGCCGTACAGCACCCCGCCGACGTGGACAGGCTGCGGGCGATCCTCGACCGCAACCTGACCCGCGTCTGAGTTCTCAGCCCTTCGAAGAGGCGCACTCCGCACAGGTCCCGAAGATCTCCACCGTGTGCGCGACGTTCACATAGCCGTGCTCCACGGCGATCGCCTCCGCCCACTTCTCGACGGCCGGGCCCTCGACCTCGACCGCCTTGCCGCAGACGCGGCAGACGAGGTGGTGGTGGTGCTCGCCGGTGGAGCAGCGGCGGTAGACGGACTCGCCGTCGGAGGTACGCAGTACGTCGACCTCGCCGGCGTCGGCGAGGGACTGCAGCGTGCGGTACACCGTGGTGAGTCCGACGGAGTCACCCTTGTGCTTGAGCATGTCGTGGAGCTCCTGCGCACTGCGGAACTCGTCCACCTCGTCGAGCGCTGCCGCCACGGCGGCACGCTGCCGGGTGGAACGGCCCCGAACGGGCGATCCAGCGGTTGTCACCGTTGCCTCCTCACGTCTGCCCTTGCCCGGCCATTGTGCCAGCCCGGACCGTGCGTGCTCAGACGCCGACCTTGCGTTCCGGGCCACGCGTGGCCGGAATCGCGCACTCCGCCGGGTCCCCGGCTCCCTGCGCGGCGGCCAGCGCCCGGGCCCGGCGCCGGGCCAGCGGGGTCGCCAGCGCGGTGAGCGCGATGAACGCGCCGATGGTCAGCAGCACGATCGTCGCACCGGGCGGCACGTCCTGGTAGTACGACGTCACGGTCCCGCCGATCGTCACGCTCACCCCGATGGCCACGGCGATCGCGAAGGTGGCGGCGAAGCTGCGGCTGAGCTGCTGGGCCGCCGCCACCGGGACCACCATCAGCGCGGAGACCAGGAGCAGGCCGACGACGCGCATCGCGACCGTCACGGTGACGGCGGCGGTGACGGCGGTGAGCAGGTTCAGGGCGCGCACCGGCAGGCCCGTCACCCGTGCGAACTCCTCGTCCTGGCTGACCGCGAACAACTGGCGGCGCAGGCCGAGAGTGACCAGTACGACGAAGGCGGCGAGCCAGCAGATCGCCGTCACGTCGGACTCGCTCACCGTCGAGAGGGAGCCGAAGAGGTACGAGGTCAGGTTGGCGGTGGATCCGCCCGCCAGGCTGGTGAGCATCACGCCGCCCGCCATACCGCCGTAGAAGAGCATGGCCAGCGCGATGTCGCCGCGCGTCTTGCCGTACCAGCGGATCAGCTCCATCAGGACGGCGCCGAGGGCCGAGACGGCCGTCGCCATCCACACGGGATTGGTCGAGAGCAGGAAGCCGAGGCCGATACCGGTCATCGCGACATGGCCGATACCGTCGCCCAGCAGGGCCTGGCGGCGCTGCACGAGGTAGATGCCGATGGCGGGCGCGGTGATGCCCACCAGGACGGCGGCGAGCAGCGCCCGCTGCATGAAGTCGTAGTTCAGGAAGTACATCAGCTCAGCAGTCCCGTCCGGATCGGTTCGGCGTCGTGAGCCGCGTGCGGGTGTACGTGGTCGTGGCCGGGCTGGGGGTCCCCCCGGTCGAGCGAAGCCGAGACTGGGGGAGTGCTGGCCGCCGCCTGCGGGGGTGGCCCGTCGTGCAGGACGCAGCCGTCGCGCAGGACGACGGCACGGTCGATCAGCGGCTCCAGGGGGCCCAGCTCGTGCAGCACGAGCAGGACGGTGGTGCCCGCGGCGACCTGCTCGCGCAGGGTCCCGGCGAGCACCTCCTGGCTCGCGAGGTCGACGCCCGCCATCGGCTCGTCCATGATCAGCAGTTCGGGTTCGGAGGCGAGGGCGCGGGCGATCAGGACGCGCTGGTGCTGGCCGCCCGAGAGCGCGTTCACCGAGTCCTTGGCGCGGTCCGCCATGCCGACGAGCTCCAGGGCATGGCGTACGGCCTCGTGGTCGGCCTTGCGCAGCACGCCGAAGCGGGCACGGGAGAGCCGGCCGGAGGCGACGATCTCGGTCACCGTCGCGGGCACGCCGCCCGCGGCGGTCGTGCGCTGCGGGACGTACCCCACCCGCTTCCAGTCGCGGAAGCGGCGGCGCGGGGTGCCGAAGATCTCGATCTCTCCGCCGCTGAGAGTGACTTGGCCGATGACGCTGCGCACGGCCGTCGACTTGCCGGAGCCGTTCGCGCCGAGCAGCGCGACGACCTCACCGCGGTGCACGGTGAGGTCGATGCCGCGCAGGACGGGGCGCGAGCCCAGCTCGGCGGTCACGCCGCGCAGGGATATGACGGGCTCGCTCACGCTGTCCTCCTGGAACTGGGGATCATGGGGATCACGGGGATCACGGGGATCACTTGGCGCCCAGCGCCGTCTGCAGCGCCTTCAGATTCGATTCCATGACCTGCAGGTAGTCGCGGCCCTTGGACCTGTCGGTGATGCCCTCGATCGGGTCGAGGACGTCCGTCTTCAGGTTCGCGTCGCCGGCGATGGTCTTGGCGGTCTTGTCGCTGACGAGCGTCTCGTAGAAGACCGTCGAGACGCCGTCGGCCTTCGCCATCTTCTCAAGGTCCTTCACGCGGTTGGCGCTGGGCTCCGACTCCGGGTCCAGGCCGTTGATGGCCTCCTCGGTGAGGCCGTAGCGCTCGGCGAGGTAGCCGAAGGCGGCGTGTGTGGTGATGAAGACCTTGGTCTTGGTGTTCGCCAGCCCGGTCTTGTACCGGGTGTCGAGAGCGGAGAGCTTCTTCAGCAGGGCCGCGGTGTTCTTCTCGTAGTCCGCGGCGTGCTTCGGGTCGGCCTTCTCCAGGGCCTTGCCGACACCGCTCGCGACCTCGGCGTACCTCGCCGGGTCGAGCCAGATGTGCGGGTCGGCGGCGCCGGTCTCCTCGCCCTTGGAGCTGTCGTGCGAGGCCGCGTGCCCGCCGACCTCGTTGCCGTGCTTCTCCAGCGTGGTCAGCGACGCGGCGTCGACCTTGGTCTTGACCGCGGACTGCGCCACGGCGTCGTCGACGGCCGGCTGCAGGTTCTTGAGGTAGACGACGGCGTCCGCCGCTTCGAGCTGCACCATCTGCCGGACGCTGATCTCCAGGTCGTGCGGCTCCTGACCGGGCCGGGTCAGGCTCGTGACGTGCACATGCGTCCCGCCGATCTGCTCGGCGAGGTACTGCAGGGGGTAGAAGGACGCCACGACGTCGAGCTTTCCGCTGCTCTTGCCGTCGGCCGCGGCAGGGCCCGAGCAGCCGGAGAGGGCACCGATGCCGAGGGCGGTGGCGGCCAGGGCCGCGGACCCGGCAGTGCTTATTCGGGAAGCGGCCCGACGTCGTCGTACGTTCATGACAGTCATTTTCAACAAACCTGGAAACGATTGTCAACAAGCCTTGGGTGAGCCCTCGGTAAGCGGGTTGGGGAACGGGCCGCGAATGAGCTGGTAAGAGGCGCGATGGGTGGGCTGTCCTCTAACCGATTTGATACGAGGGTGGGCAGCGCCGGTAACCTGAATCATTCGCGCCGTCCGTTCGTACTGAAGAGAGCATCGTGGCCGCCGACAAGATCGACACCATCGTCAGCCTGAGCAAGCGCCGAGGCTTCGTTTTCCCCTGTAGCGAGATCTACGGTGGACAGCGCGCCGCCTGGGACTACGGCCCGCTCGGCGTCGAGCTCAAGGAGAACATCAAGCGCCAGTGGTGGCGCTACATGGTCACCTCCCGCGAGGACGTCGTCGGTATCGACTCGTCGGTGATCCTGGCGACCGAGGTCTGGGTCGCGTCGGGGCACGTCGCCACCTTCACGGACCCGCTCACCGAGTGCACCTCCTGCCACAAGCGCTACCGCGCCGACCACCTGGAGGAGGCCTACGAGGCGAAGCACGGCCGCCTCCCGGAGAACGGCCTCGCCGACCTCAACTGCCCCAACTGCGGCAACAAGGGCACCTTCACCGAGCCCAAGCAGTTCTCGGGTCTGCTCTCCACCCACCTCGGCCCCACCCAGGACAGCGGCTCCGTCGCCTACCTGCGCCCCGAGACGGCCCAGGGCATCTTCACCAACTTCGCCCAGGTCCAGCAGACCTCGCGCCGCAAGCCTCCCTTCGGCATCGCGCAGATGGGCAAGTCCTTCCGCAACGAGATCACGCCCGGCAACTTCATCTTCCGCACCCGCGAGTTCGAGCAGATGGAGATGGAGTTCTTCGTCAAGCCGGGCGAGGACGAGAAGTGGCAGGAGTACTGGATGCAGGAGCGCTGGAACTGGTACACCGGCCTCGGTCTCCGTGAGGAGAACATGCGCTGGTACGACCACCCGGCCGAGAAGCTCTCCCACTACTCCAAGCGCACCGCCGACATCGAGTACCGCTTCAGCTTCGGCGGCAACGAGTGGGGCGAGCTGGAGGGTGTCGCGAACCGGACGGACTACGACCTGGGCGCCCACTCCAAGGCCTCCGGCCAGGACCTCTCCTACTTCGACCAGGAGGCCGGCGAGCGCTGGACTCCGTACGTCATCGAGCCCGCCGCCGGTGTCGGCCGCGCCATGCTCGCCTTCCTCCTCGACGCCTACGTCGAGGACGAGGCACCCAACGCCAAGGGCAAGATGGAGAAGCGCACGGTGCTGCGCCTCGACCCGCGCCTCGCGCCGGTCAAGGTCGCCGTCCTCCCGCTCTCCCGCAACCCCGAGCTGTCCCCGAAGGCCAAGGGCCTCGCCACGGCCCTGCGTCAGCACTGGAACATCGAGTTCGACGACGCCGGTGCCATCGGCCGCCGCTACCGCCGCCAGGACGAGATCGGCACGCCGTTCTGCGTCACGGTCGACTTCGACACGCTCGAGGACAACGCGGTGACGGTGCGTGAGCGCGACTCGATGAAGCAGGAGCGCGTGTCCCTGGACCAGATCGAGGGCTATCTGGCGGCCCGCCTCATCGGCTGCTGAGGCTGCTCTTTCGTTTCACCTGTGCCGGGCCTCTTTTCTGGGGCCCGGCACAGGTGTGCCGGGCCCCAGGGGTCACGGCGTACGGCCCGGAGAATGAGACACTTGCGCGGCGAGTGTCACATTCCCGTGGCCGACCACCCGGCCGCAGCGGATGCGCCAACAGCCTCGGCGACACATGACAGCTGACAGATATTGAAATCTGTCAGCTGTCATGTCAGTGTGGAGAGGTACCACTCCTCCAGGGACACCAAGGACTCCTCATGCGAACCCGCCCCCTCGGATCCACCGGCCCCCAGGTCTCCGCACTCGGTCTCGGCTGCATGGGTATGTCCGCGCTGTACGGCGATGTCGACCGTGCCGAGTCCATCGCCACGATTCACGCCGCTCTCGAAGCGGGCGTGACCCTGCTCGACACCGGCGACTTCTACGCCATGGGCCACAACGAGATGCTGATCGGCGAGGCACTGCGGACAGCCCCCGCGGGACGCCGTGAGCAGGCGCTGACCAGCGTCAAGTTCGGCGCGTTGCGCGACCCGGACGGCGGCTGGACGGGGTACGACGGCCGCCCGGCCGCGGTGAAGAACTTCGCCGCGTACTCGCTCCAGCGGCTCGGCGTGGACCACATCGACGTGTACCGGATCGCGCGGGTCGACCCCGGCGTACCGATCGAGGAGACGGTCGGGGCGATCGCGGAACTGGTGGAGGCCGGGCACGTACGGCACATCGGCCTGAGCGAGGTCGGCGCGGACACGATCCGCCGGGCCGCCGCCACCGCGCCCATCTCGGACCTGCAGATCGAGTACTCGCTCATCTCGCGCGGCATCGAGGACGAGATCCTGCCGACGACCCGGGAACTGGGCATCGGCATCACGGCGTACGGCGTGCTGTCCCGCGGGCTGATCTCCGGCCACTTCACGGCCGACCGGCAGCTCGCCGCGAACGACTTCCGGGCCATGAGCCCCCGTTTCCAGGGCGAGAACCTCCAGCACAACCTCGCGCTCGTCGAGGCACTGCGCAAGATCGCCGAGCAGAAGGGCGTCAGCGTGGCCCAGATCGCGATCGCGTGGGTGCTTTCAAGGGGCGAGGACATCGTGCCGCTGGTGGGTGCCCGTCGCCGCGACCGGCTCGCCGAGGCGCTGGGCGCGCTGGACGTCACGCTGGACCAGGACGATCTGGCCGCGATCGAGCAGGCGGTTCCGGCGGACGCCGCCGCGGGCGACCGCTACCCGGCGGCCCAGATGGCACACCTCGACAGCGAGCGCTGACGGCACCGGCAGGTACGGTCTTCGTCATGGCACCGACCACCGAAGCACTGACCGCCGAGCGCATCCTCGCCGCGACCGAGGAGGTGCTGCGCCGCCACGGTCCGGCGAAGGCCACCGTGGTGGACGTGGCCCGCGCGCTCGGCGTCAGCCACGGCAGCGTCTACCGCCACTTCCGTACGAAGGCGGCGTTGCGGGAGGCGGTCACGAAGCGCTGGCTGGACCGTACGTCGCAGACGCTGGAGGAGATCACCCAGGCGCGGGACGAGACGGCTGCCGAGGCCCTGCGGAACTGGCTGGGCGCGCTGTTCACCGCCAAGCGCCACAAGGCGGGGGACGATCCGGAGCTGTTCGCCACGTACTCGGTGCTGCTCGGTGAGGCCAGCACCGTGGTCGAGGAGCACATCACCGACCTCGTCGGCCAGCTCACCCGCGTCATCGACCGCGGCGTGCGCGAGGGCGACTTCACGGCCGTGGACGGCGACGCCGCGGCGACGGCCCGCGCGGTCTTCGACGCCACGAACCGCTTCCACGACCCGGCCTACGCCCACGAGTGGGAACAGCCGGGCATCGAGGCCGAGTTCACGACCCTTGTGGACCTGGTCCTGCGCGGACTGGGGCGCTGACCTACGACCCCGTCGGGTCCACCGTCGCCTGATGCGCCTCGGCGAGGTGTTCCTCCGCCTTCAGCCACGGCAGGAACTGCGCGCCCTTGCGCCAGCCGCAGGTGTCGCATCGGATCGTGCGCTGTACGCCGGCGCGCTGGACGCGGACGACGTGCTCGCGGCCGTGCTGGTCCCAGCGGCTTACCTTGCTCGTGTTGATCTGCAGCATGACACCTCCAGGTGTGACCGCTCCGCTCGCGCGGCAAGGCGTTCGCGGCAGCGCGTTCGCGGCGGGGTGTTCGCAGCAAGGAGTGTGCAGCATGGAGAAGATCAACGGGGGTTCTTCGGTCGCGACTTGACCGTGCGGCCGTAAGCGATCACGATCCGTTCCCGCGCGCCCACCCTCCACGCTCCCTGGCCGCCCCGATCTACACTCCGCCCCATGACGACCGGAACTCCCGCCATCGCCAAGGACCTCGCACCGCTCGGCACCCTGAGGGCCTCGATCAACCTGGGCAATCCGGTGCTGGCCCAGGGCACCCCACAGGCCCCGGCCGGGATCACCGTCGACCTCGCGCGGGAGATCGGCGCCCGTCTGGACCTCCCCGTGGAACTGCTCTGCTTCGACGCGGCACGCAAGTCGTACGAGGCGATGGCGGAGGGCCGTGCCGACCTCTGCTTCCTGGCGATCGAGCCCGCGCGTGAGGCCGAGGTCGCGTTCACGGCGCCGTACGTCGTGATCGAGGGCGTGTACGCCGTGCCCCGCGACTCGGACCTCACGACCGTCGCCGAGGTCGACCGGCCCGGCGTACGGATCGGTGTGAAGCGCGGGTCCGCCTACGACCTCTTCCTCTCCCGCACGCTGCGGCACGCGAGCGTGGTGCGCGGGGAGGACGGGGTCGACGCGTTCCGGGCCGAGGGGCTGGAGGCCGCGGCCGGCATCAGGCAGCCGATGACCGAGTTCGTCGCGGCGCATCCCGAACTCCGCCTGATCGAAGACCGGTTCATGCGGATCCGGCAGGCCGTCGGCACGACGAAGACCCGTCGTCCCGAGACCGTCCGCTTCCTCAGGGACCTCGTCGAGGAGCTGAAGACGAACGGTTTCGTCGCAGGCGCCCTGCGGCGCGCACAGCAGTCGGAGACCCTGGTCGCCCCTTCTGCCTGGTCCGTCACTGAGGAGTCGTATTCAAGAGAGAGGTCAGATACCGGGCCGCGAAGGACCCGCGGCTGACGGCGGCATCCGCGGTACGACTGCTCGACGACCCGCACGGGTCAATACGCCACGCGGCCTCCGGGAACGCGCGGTTTCCCGCTCGGGTCATCGTCCGGCTGCTGCGCGACCCCGACACCGCGGAGCCCGCGGCCCGGCATCCGGCCGTGCCCGTCCCCGTCCTGGAGCGGATGCTCCAGCTGCTCCCACAACTCAGCTGATCGTGCGCGGCAGCCGCAGGCTCAGGGCCGTCGTCAGGGCCACGCCCGCCAGTTGGACCACGAGGGTCGTGACCAGGGCGTCCCGCATGCCGTGGGTCGAGGCGAGGGACAGGAAGAGGGTTCCCAGGGTGGCGACGCCGATGGCGAGGGCCGACTGCTGGGTGGTCGCCATGACGCCGCTGCCGACGCCGGCGCGGGCGGGCGGGACCTCGGAGAGGACGATCCGGATGAGGACCGGGAGCTGGAGCGCCTGGCCCGCGCCCGCGACCGCCGCGCCCGGCAGCAGTTGCCACACGCCCAGGTCCGGCCAGGACCGCAACGCGGCCAGCGCGATGAGGGCCACGCCCACCGCCTGGATCAGTCCGCCCGCGGTGACGATCCGGGTGCCGTAGCGGGCGATGAGCCGGGGTCCGCAGAGGGAGACGACGAAGAAGGCCACCGCCATCGGTGCCAGGGCCAGGCCCGCCGGGACCGGGCCGAGGCCCGCACCCCGCTGCAGCGCCACCGCGATCACGAACATGAAGCCGCTGAAACCGATCGAGAACGGCACCATCATGATCAGACCCCGGCGGAGCGACGTCAGTGCGAACAGGCTCGGCGGGACCAGGGGCGTACGGCCCTCGCGGTCCTCCCTGCGCTCGACGAAGTAGAACGCCGCCGCCGCGACGGGGAACAGCGCCAGCGACAGCCAGGTCCACAGAGGCCAGCCCGCCGCCCTGCCTTCGGTGAGCGGGGCGAGGAGGGCGAGGAGGGACACGGCGAGCAGGACCGTGCCGGGGGCGTCGATCGGCTCCGGGTGCTGCGAGCGCGTCTCGGGGACGGCGCGCACGGCCAGGACCAGGCCGAGGATCACGACGGGCACGTTCACGAGGAACACCGCGCGCCAGCCGGTGCCCGCGATGTCCGCGGCGACCAGGAGGCCGCCGAGTATCTGCCCGGCCACCATGGACAGGCCGGCCGTCGCGCCGTACAGGCTCATGGCTTTGGCGCGGCGCGGTCCCGCGGTCGCCGACTGGATGGTGGCGAGGACCTGCGGCAGCATCGCCGCGGACGCCGCGCCCTGCGCGACGCGCGCCGCCACCAGCGTCCAGGCGCTGGGGGCGAGCCCGCACGCCAGCGAGGTGAGACCGAAGGCCGCCATGCCGCCGAGGAAGAACTGACGCCGCCCGAAGAGGTCGCCGAGGCGTCCGCCCAGGACGAGCAGGACGGCGTACGCGACTCCGTACCCGGCGACGACGAGTTCGAGGACGGCTTCGCTCGCGTTCAGGTCCCGGCCGATGGTCGGGAGGGCTACGTTGACGATGAAGAAGTCGATGAGGGGCAGTGCCGCACCGAGCAGCACGGTGAAGAGTCCGAGGCCGCCGAGCGCGGGTGGTCCGGACGGTGAGCGGACTGGGGTCCTGAGGGTTCCGGTTTCGGTCACGTCCTCCAGACTTCTCCTGACCTCAGACTGGTACCAGAGTCTCCTTATCCTGGTACAAGCACTACCTGGCAACAGGTTCCGGTGAACGGCAGGCTGGAGGCATGACGACGATGGCGCAGGAGAGCACCGCGCCCCCTCCCCAGCCGGTGGAGTCCGCGGCCGGGGCCTCGCGCGTGGAGTCCGCGGCCGGGGCCCCGCGGGCGGAGTCCACGGCCTCTGCCCGGCAGGCGGTATCCGTTACTTCTCCCCAGCCGGTGGAACCCGAGCCGCACGGCACCGCCGCCCCCCGCGCCAGCGAGATCCGGCGGCACGAGCTCGCCACCTTCCTGCGCAACCGGCGCGAACGCATCACGCCCGAGGAGGTCGGACTGCCCCGCGGCCGCCGTCGGCGCACGCCGGGCCTGCGCCGCGAGGAGGTCGCGCAGCTCTCCGCCGTCGGCGTCACCTGGTACACCTGGTTGGAACAGGCCCGCGACATCCAGGTCTCCGAACAGGTCCTCGACGCCCTGGCCCGCACCCTGCTGCTCGACTCCAGTGAGCGCGCCCACCTCTTCCGGCTGGCCGGAGCCGTCGACCCCACGCCCGCCGCGCGGTGTCCGACCATCACCCCGGCCCTGCTCGAGGTGCTGACCCAGCTGGAGCCGGTCCCGGCCTGCATCCAGAACAGCCGGTACGACATCCTGGCGTACAACCGCACGTACGCCCGGCTGATGATGCGCGACCTCGACTCCGTGCCGCCCGAGGACCGCAACTGCATGATCCTCGTCTACACCCACCCCGAGTGGCGCGAGTCGATCGTGCTCCTCGACGAGACGATGCGCGTGATGGCCGCCAAGCTGCGCGGCTCCATGGCCGGTCACCTCGGCGAGCCCGCCTGGAAGATGCTGGTCAAACGGCTGCGGACGGAGTCGGCGGAGTTCCGCGAGATCTGGGAGCGGTACGAGGTGTTCGGCGGCGCCCGCAGCAAGACCAAGCAGTTCCTCAACCCGTACGTCGGACTGCTCGCCCTCACCCACACCGACCTGTGGCTGGCCCCCGACATGGGCGCCCGCATGGTGACGTACGCACCCACGGACGAGCAGAGCCGCGAGCGCCTGGCGAAGCTGCACGAGATCGCGCTGGCGGTGAAGACCGAGGCGGCCTAGGTCTCCCTGCGGAGGGCTACCCAAGGTCTCCCTCCGGAGGCTGCCCGAGCCAGTCTCGGGCCCGAGCCCGTCTCAGGCCCGTACCCGCACCGCGTCCCGGACCTCCGCCGTCTCCAGCTGCCGCGCCGTCCGCTCCGCCGTGCCGCGCGCCCAGCGTCCACTCGTCAGGGCGCCCAGGACGAGGACGGCGAGGCCGCAGCCGGTGAGGATCCACCAGCCGGGGCGGGCGGCCGACACGAACGTCTCCTGGTACGCCGAGGCCTGGATGCCGGAGGCGAGCACCGCGCCGACCACGGCGACGCCGAGGGTGCCGCCGATCTGGCGGCTGGTGGAGGCGACGGCGGCCGCGACCCCGGCCTGGGTGCGGGGCATGCCGGAGACGGCGGTGTTGGTGATGGGGGCGTTGACGAAGCCGAAGCCGAGGCCGAAGAGGACGTACCCGATGACGAGCGTGACGTTCGACGTCTCAGCCTTGAACGCGGCGAAGAGAATCCCGCTCGCGGTCATCGAGACCCCCGCGATCAGCAGCGGCAGCCGTGGCCCCCGGCTGCCGACCAGCCGTCCCGACAGTGGCGCGCAGACAAGGCACATGACCGCCATGGGCAGCATCCACAGGCCGGCGTGCAACGCGTCCAGACCACGGACGTTCTGCAGATAGAGTGTCGAGAGGAAGAGGAAACCGCTGAGCGCGGCGAACGCGCTGATGGCGATGACCGTGGCCCCGCTGAACGGTGCCGAGCGGAAGAAACGCAGGTCGATGAGGGGTTCGGCGCGCCGGGGCTCGTACCACAGGAGGCCGAGCAGCGCGGCGACGGCGATCGCGCCGAAGGCCGCGGTCCGCGGGACGCCGGAGCTGGGCGCCTCGATGATCGCGTACGTCAGTGAGCCGAGCAGCGCGATGACCAGGAGCTGCCCGATCGGATCGGGGCGGCGGGCCTTGGGGGCGCGGGACTCGGGGACGTAGCGCCAGGTGAGCAGGAGCGCGGCGAGGCCCACCGGGAGGTTGATCCAGAAGATCGAGCGCCAGCCGACCGAGTCCACCAGGAGACCGCCGACGATCGGGCCCGCGGCCATCGAGATGCCGACCACGCCACCCCAGACGCCGATCGCGCGGGCGCGCTCGCGCGGGTCGGTGAAGGTGTTGGTGATGATCGACATCGCGACCGGGTTCAGCATCGAGCCGCCGACCGCCTGCACCATCCGGAAGGCGACGAGCGACTCGAGGTTCGGGGCGAGGGAGCACAGGACCGAGCCGATCGTGAAGATCACCAGGCCCACCTGGAAGACCCGGCGGCGGCCGATGCGGTCGGCGGTCGAGCCCGCGAGCATCAGCAGCGACGCCAGGACCAGCGTGTACGCGTCGATCGTCCACTGGAGGCCGGCCACGCTCGCGTGCAGGTCCTTCTGCATCGAGGGCAGGGCGACGTTCAGAACCGTGTTGTCGAGGCTCACGATCAGCAGGCTCATGCAGCAGATCGCGAGCACGAGCAGACGGCGGCGGTGGCTGAGCTCGGGCATTCCTCCAGAGTACGCCCGCGTCGATAGTGCGTCTAACTAATGACTCTCCTCTGTGGAGCACTGCACTTGTTCATGACAGTCACCACAGTCACCACAGTCACCACGGTCACCGCACCCGTCAGCCCCGTCAGCCACCGCACCAGCCAGCCACCGCACCCGTCAGTCACCGCACTCGTCAGTCACCGCACCACCCGTCAGTCACCGCACCCGTCCGCGTACGCGACAATGGGGGAATGTCCACGATCGCCCTCGCCCCCGCCACCCCGCTGTCGATCGGCCCCCACACCGTCCAGCCGCCCGTCGTCCTGGCCCCCATGGCCGGGATCACGAACGCGCCGTTCCGCACGCTGTGCCGCGAGTTCAGCGGCGGCAAGGGCCTGTTCGTCAGCGAGATGATCACCACGCGGGCGCTGGTCGAGCGCAACGAGAAGACCATGCAGCTGATCCACTTCGACGCGACCGAGAAGCCGCGCTCGATCCAGCTGTACGGCGTGGACCCGGCGACCGTCGGCAAGGCCGTCCGCATGATCGCGGAGGAGAACCTCGCCGACCACATCGACCTGAACTTCGGCTGCCCGGTCCCGAAGGTGACGAGGAAGGGCGGCGGCTCCGCCCTCCCGTACAAGCGCAACCTGCTGCGGGCGATCCTGCGTGAGGCCGTCAGCGGGGCGGGCGACCTCCCCGTGACGATGAAGATGCGCAAGGGTATCGACGACGACCACATCACGTTCCTCGACGCCGGGCGGATCGCGGTCGAGGAGGGCGTCACCGCCATCGCCCTGCACGGCCGCACCGCCGCCCAGCACTACGGCGGCACCGCGGACTGGGACGCCATCGCGCGCCTCAAGGAGCACGTGCCGGAGATCCCCGTCCTCGGCAACGGCGACATCTGGTCGGCGGAGGACGCGCTGCGGATGGTGCGCGCGACCGGCTGCGACGGGGTCGTGGTCGGTCGCGGCTGCCTCGGCCGGCCGTGGCTGTTCGGCGACCTGGTGGCCGCCTTCGAGGGGCGCCCGGACGCCTACGCCCGCCCGACCCTCCGCGAGGTCGCGACCGTCATGGTCCGCCACGCCACCCTGCTCGGCGAGTGGATCGGCGACGAGGCGCGCGGCGTCATCGACTTCCGCAAGCACGTGGCCTGGTACCTGAAGGGCTTCGCCGTCGGCTCCGAAATGCGCAAGCGTCTGGCGATCACGTCGTCGCTCGCCGAACTCTCCGACGGCCTGGCCGAGTTGGACCTCGACCAGCCCTGGCCGACGGGCGCGGACGGACCCCGCGGCCGCACCTCCGGCAACAACAGGGTCGTCCTGCCCGACGGCTGGCTCAAGGACCCGTACGACTGCGCGGGCATCGGCGAGGACGCGGAACTGGACACGTCCGGCGGCTGATCGGCCCCGGGGCGCCCTCGACGGCTGCGTCGGGCGCCCCGGCTCAGTGCTACCAGCTCAGTACTACTGGTCAGGCGCCCCCCACCGCGGTCAGCAACGCCAGCGGGGCCGCCGCCGACCTCGATTCCCGTACGCACGCGTGCGGGTAGGGCACCGGCTCCGAGTGGGTGTCACGGCCGTAGCCGGCCAGGACCTCGGGGAGGCGGTGGCCCGCGGCGGTGGCCGCGTCGACGAGCGCGTGGGCGACCGTACGGGCCTCGTCGTGCAGGCCGTAGCGGGCGAGCCCCAGTGTGATCAGCGCGTTGTCGTGCGGCCAGACCGAACCACGGTGGTACGACAGCGGGTGGTACGCCGGCTGGTCCGCGGCCAGGGTGCGCACGCCCCAGCCGGAGAAGAAGTCCGGCTCCAGCAGACGGTGGCCGACCAGTTCGCCGTACTCCTTGTCGAGCAGCCCCGACCACAGCAGGTGCCCGGCGTCCGAGGCGAGGGCGTCGACCTGACGGCCGTCACCGTCCAACGCCAGCGCGGGGAAGGCGTGTTCACTCATCCAGAAGTCCCGCTGGAAACGGTCACGGAGGTCGCCCGCCGCCTGTTCGAGGAGGGCCGCGTAGACCTCGTCGCCCCAGACCGTACGGGACAGGTGAGCGGTGCGGCGCAGCGCGTCGTACGCGTATCCCTGCGCGCCCGCCGCCATCACCGGGCCACTGGGACGGCTGCCGTCGGCGGAGCAGATCGCGCCGGGGGAGTCCTTCCAGTTCTGGTTGGCGAGGCCGCCGCCGTCCGCGCGGTAGACGAGATAGCCGACGGAGGTCAGGCCGCCGTGGTCCAGCATCCAGCCGATGGCCGCACGGGCGTGGGCCTCCAGCCGCCGGGCCAGGGCCGTGTCGCCCGTCTGCTCCGTGTACGCGCCGAGCAGCACCAGGAACAGCGGCGTCGCGTCCACCGAACCGTAGTACCGCCCGTACGGCACCTGCCCGAAGTGCGCCAGCTCACCGTGCCGTACCTCGTGCACGATCTTGCCGGGCTGGGCCACCGCACCCGCTCCCACCTCGACCGCCTGGGTCGCGGCGAGCGCGGGCAGTGTGGCGGCGGCGAGCTGGGGACGGTAGGGGAGCGCGAAGAGGGAGGTCAGCAGGGCGTCGCGGCCCAGCAGGGTGAGGAACCAGGGGACTCCGGCCGCCGGAACGCGCAGCTCCTCGCCGTCCGGACCCGTCGCCTGGACCTGGAGCACCGCCAGGTCGGACAGCCCGCGCGCACAGGCCGCGGCCAGCTCGGGCCAGCCGGTCGGGAAGGGCACGCCTTCCGCGAACTCACCCTCCAGCGCGAGCAGTCGCTCATTCGCGGCGGCGGGGGAGCGCGGCACCTCCGGGTCCTTCAGCGCGCCGTGCGGGCGGGCCGCGACGCGCAGCGACAGCTCCACCGTGGCACGCGGTTCGAGATCCAGGGTCCATACGAGGCGCCGGGCGCCCGTGCCCGTCTCCTCGACCCCGTCCGGCGGCGGCTCGGAGGTGACCGTCGTACAGGACCGCCACTCCCCGCGCTGATAGCTGAACTCCACCCCGTCGTCGAGGACTTGACGCCCCCGTACGGCGCCGATCTTGGCGTACGTACGGTAGTCGGAGCGCAGCTCGAACTGGTCCGTGAAGTCGACGTCCACGGTGAGCGCGATGCGCACGGTCGTGGGCGTCGGGCGGTTGCTGGTGACGCGTAGCGCCTCCACGAACGCGCCGTCGGTCACGGCCTGTTCGCGGAAGAGCGTGTACGCGGGCGGCTCGTTGCGGCCGCCGCGCGGGACGAGTACACAACTCGCCGTGTCACCGTCCGTGACCGGCGAGAGCGCCTCGGGCACCGCGCCGTCGACGGTCAGCTGCCAGCGGCTGAGGTGCCGGGCGTCCCGTACGAACAATCCGTCCGGGGAGCTGCCGTTCCGTACCCCGCTGATGTCCCCGCCGTCGCCCACGGCGGCGAACGTCCCTCCGTGCACTAGCAGATGATGCCGGTCCGTCATCCCCGGTCCCCTCCCTTGGCGCCCGTCTCGAATGAACTGTGTGACGTGTGTGTCGTGTATGACGTCGTGCGTGTCGCGTGTGACGAGTGCGGTATGTCTGGCGTGTGCGGCGTGTGCGGCGTGTGCGGCGTGTGCGCTGTGTGCGGTGTCATGTCGTTTGTCTTGTCGAACGTGCGGTACCCCGGATGGGACACGACTCGGCCCGCCTGATCCGCCCCATCCACCTGGTCGGCCCCTGCCGGGTCGTGCAGCAGATCCAGCGTCAGCGCGGCCGTCCAG
Source organism: Streptomyces sp. NBC_01384 (assembly GCF_045040035.1). Taxonomy (NCBI): domain Bacteria; kingdom Bacillati; phylum Actinomycetota; class Actinomycetes; order Kitasatosporales; family Streptomycetaceae; genus Streptomyces; species Streptomyces sp. NBC_01384. The sequence continues at coordinate 3,052,755 of NZ_CP109559.1, read as the reverse complement.
CTGAAGCCGAGCGCTCCGCAGGCCTCGCCGGTGTACGGATCGACGTACTCCGCGAACCCGGACGCGTCGGCCGTCTCCAGCAGCGCGGCCCGCAACTCCTCCGCGCGCCCGTGCTCCCCGTGCAGCCGTAGCCCGCGCTCCAGCAGCCAGTTCGTGTTGAACCAGGCCGGACCGCGCCAGTAGCGGTGCGGGTCGAAGGCGTGCCCGGTCAGGTCGTAGCTCGGCACCAGCCGGGCGACCCCGCCGAGCCCGAAGTGCGGCCCGCCCGCCGTACGGACGAGGGTGGCCGCGATGTCGCGCGGGAGCGCGGGGAGGATGAGCGGGAGCAGCCCGGCGACACTGCGCTCGGGGATGAGCGCACCACTGGGAGAGCGCCGCTCCGAAGAGTGAGCACCGCTCTCGGAGGGGCGCTGCTCCACACCGTGAGCACTGCTCCGAGAGCCCTGCTCCGCGGTGAGAGCACCGCTCTCGGAAGAGCGCCGCTCCGAAGCGAGAGCACTGCTCTCACCCCCGCCGTACACATCCCGCACATCCCGGCAGAAGAACATTCCTTCCTCCGGGTCCCACAGCCGCTCCACCAGGGCGGCCGTCAGGCGTTCCGCGCGGGCGTGCCGTGCCGTCCCCGCCGCCCCCAGCTCCTGCGCGATCGCGGCGAGCGCGTGCTCGGAGGCGATCAGCAGCGCGTTGAACGCCGGGTCCTCGACGGCGAACTCGCCGGCGCCGTCGGCGTACCCGCCGTCCCGGTAGTCCGTTGCCAGCCGCACGTACCGCCCGTAGTCCAGATCCGTCGGCCGGTCCTCGGCGGACCCGTGGTCGAGGTCGGCGCGGCGGAAGGAGCGTGGCGCGGCCGGGGTGACGCGGCTGAGCGGGGCGTCCCAGCACGGGCTGTTGTCCATGCCCTGCTCCCACGGGTGGACCACGGAGGCGAGCCCGCCGCCGCCGAGGTCCCGGCGGTGCAGGAGATAGCGGTGCCAGGCGGCCAGCCGGGGATACATCCGGGAGAGGAAGGAACGCGACCGGGACAGGCCCGGGTCGGCCTGGTGCACCAGCCAGGCGGCGAGCGCGTGCACCGGTGGCTGCACGATGCCCGACGTCTGTACGGTGCGCGGGGCGCCCGCAATGCGCCCCGCGGTCGAGGAGCGCCAGAAGTCGGGGCTCGGGAAGTACGCGTCCAGCGGAACGGAGGGGTTGAACACAATGTGCGGGATACGACCGTCGCCCCACTGGGCGCCGAGCAGTGTCTCCAGCTCCGTCTGTGCCCGCAAGGGTGACAGGTGGCGCAGGCCGATCGCGATGAAAGCGGAGTCCCAGGACCACTGGTGGGGGTACAGGCCGCGGGAGGGGACCGTGGACGTTCCCGTCCAGTTGCCTTCGAGCACCCGGGCGGCCCTGAGGTGCAGCGACCCGGCGGAGCGGTCGGGATCGTATACGTGCGCGCCGGAGTGGGTGATCTCGTGCGAACCGGGCGGAGCGGGTGAGCCCGAGATGCGCACGGGGGTGGTGGTCCCCGTGCGGTGGATGGTGAGTTGGGTTGTGCTGTCCACTCAGGTCTCCCCGAAGACGTCCGGCCGACCGGTTCGGCACTAGCTACCGTAGGGTTACGTCTATTTAACACGCAAAACTCAATATGTAATGCAGAGTTGGTGAACGCAAGGGGTTGAGCATGACGGGCATGGCGGGGATGGCAGGAAGGGCGGCGAAGGCCATGAGGGCCGGGAACCAGGCAAGCGCCGGAGAACTGCTCGAACTGGTGCGCAGCGGCCGTGCCACGACGCGCGGCGCGCTGCAGCAGGCCACTGGCCTGTCGCGGGCCACGGTCGGCCAGCGCCTCGACCGGCTCTTTCGCGCGGGGTGGCTGCGCGAGGGCGCGGGCGGCCCGGTGGACTCCCCGCTGGGCGGGCGCCCCTCCATAACCCTCGAGTTCGACGACGAGCACGCCGTCGTCCTCGCCGCCGACCTCGACACCCGGCACGGCCGCGCCGCCGTCGTCTCGCTGACCGGCGAGATCCAGGCCGAGCACCATGGAGGGCTGCGCATCGAGGACGGCCCGGACGCCGTGCTGGGCGAGCTAGGCCGCTGGTTCGCCGAACTGCTGGAGAAGGCCGGGCAGCGACCGGACGCGGTGTGCGGGATCGGGCTCGCGGTACCGGGTCCGGTGGACACCGACACCGGCCGGGTGGTGCAGCCGCCGATCATGCCGGGCTGGGACGGCTACGACATACGGGGCCGCTTGGGACGCGCGTTCGCCGAGCACACCGGCGCCAAGAGCACCGGGATCACCAGGAGCGGCACCAGGGTTCCCGTACTCGTCGACAACGACGCCAACCTGATGGCGTACGGCGAACAGCGCACCGGTTACCCGGACTGCTCGGCGTTCGCGCTGGTCAAGGTCTCGACGGGGATCGGCGCGGGCATGGTCGTCGGCGGCTCCATCTACCGGGGTGTCGACGGGGGCGCCGGCGACATCGGGCATATCCGGGTCGGCGCGGACGCGCTGTGCCGATGCGGTTCGTACGGGTGTCTGGCCGCCGTCGCGAGCGGTGGCGCGGTGGCGCGCAGGCTCGCCGAGTCCGGCGTACGGGCCGCCTCCGGCTCGGATGTGCGCGACCTGCTGACCGCCGGGCACCCGGAGGCGATGGCGCTCGCGCGGGAGGCCGGGCGGCAGGTCGGGGACGTACTCGCGACGGTGGTGACCCTGCTCAACCCCGGAGTCCTGATGATCGCCGGGGATTTGGCCGGAACCCCCTTCCTCACGGGCGTGCGCGAGCTGCTGTACCAGCGGGCGCTGCCCCGCTCGACCGCTCATCTGGACGTGGTGACCTCGCGGCTCGGGGAGCGGGCGGGGCTGGTCGGGGCGGGGGCGCTGGTCGTGGAGTACCTGTACGCGCCGGAGCGGGTGGAGGAGCGGCTGGCGGCGCTGGGCGTGTGACGGGTGAGGGGGGCGGCCAGGGGGCCGACGGGGGGCGGGTGGTGTTACCTGTCGAAAGTGACAGTCACCCCTCCATGTGTGACGTTCAAGATGTGTGACATTCGCGTGTCGCGTCCACATCGTGGTCCGCATGGTGAAATTCCGGCCGTCTTTACTGCGTGATTCTCGCCACCCTTGATAGGGGTCACGCTCAGATGAGCGGATCTTGAGCGGCTGCACTTCCCTAAGGAGTGGCACTCAGTGCCACCCCTTGATCGTTCATCGATTAAACTCAGACGTGTGAGATGATGCTCATGTGAGCATGCAGGGTGATCTACGGGTGTTGATTCATTCAAGAAGTGAAAACGTCGCCCGGCGACCACTTGCCAAGGCTTGACTTTCAATCGAGTGGCGGACGGGTGGTTACAGGCGCATGACGTGCAAGTAGACGTACCCAGACGCCTTCGATCTGGGTATGTTCCTCGCCGTCAGGGCAGCCACCGCGACGTCGAGGAGTCGAGACTCGTGTCGGAAAACAAAGATCCCCACGCAGCCGAGAGCGGCGACAGCGGCGTCGAGGGAGCGAAGTTCGTTTACGACTTCACCGAGGGCAACAAGGACCTCAAGGACCTCCTCGGCGGCAAGGGTGCGAACCTCGCCGAGATGACCAACCTGGGCCTTCCCGTCCCTCCCGGCTTCACGATCACCACCGAGGCGTGCAAGACGTACCTCAACAGCGGTGAGGAGCCGGCGGCACTGCGTGACGAGGTGAGTGCGCACCTCGAAGCCCTCGAAACGAAGATGGGCAAGAAGCTCGGCCAGGCCGATAACCCCCTGCTCGTATCGGTGCGTTCCGGTGCGAAGTTCTCCATGCCGGGCATGATGGACACCGTGCTCAACATCGGCCTCTCCGACAAGTCGGTCCAGGGCCTCGCCAAGCAGGCCGGCGATGACCGCTTCGCGTGGGACTCGTACCGCCGTCTCATCCAGATGTTCGGCAAGACGGTCCTCGGCGTCGACGGCGAGCTCTTCGAGGACGCGCTGGAGGCGGCGAAGACGGCCAAGAAGGTCACGGTCGACACGGAACTGGATGCCGCGGACCTCAAGAAGCTGGTCACCAAGTTCAAGAGGATCGTCAAGACCGAGGCCGGCCGGGACTTCCCGCAGGACCCGCGCGAGCAGATGGACCTCGCCATCCACGCGGTCTTCGACTCCTGGAACACCGACCGCGCCAAGCTCTACCGCCGCCAGGAGCGCATCCCGCACGACCTCGGCACCGCGGTCAACGTCTGCTCGATGGTGTTCGGCAACCTGGGCCCCGACTCCGGCACGGGCGTCGCCTTCACCCGCGACCCGGCCAGCGGCCACCAGGGCGTCTACGGCGACTACCTCCAGAACGCCCAGGGCGAGGACGTGGTCGCGGGCATCCGCAACACGGTCCCGCTCGCCGAGCTGGAGTCGATCGACAAGAAGTCGTACGACCAGCTGATGCAGATCATGGAGACCCTGGAGAACCACTACAAGGATCTCTGCGACATCGAGTTCACCATCGAACGCGGCCAGCTCTGGATGCTCCAGACCCGCGTCGGCAAGCGCACGGCGGGCGCGGCCTTCCGTATCGCCACGCAGCTGGTGGACCAGGGCCTGATCGACGAGGCGGAAGCCCTCCAGCGCGTGACCGGTGCCCAGCTGGCCCAGCTGATGTTCCCCCGCTTCGACGACCAGGCGAAGGTCGAGCAGATCGGCCGGGGCATCGCGGCGTCGCCGGGTGCGGCGGTCGGCAAGGCGGTCTTCGACTCGTACACCGCTATCAAGTGGTCGCGTTCGGGCGAGAAGGTCATCCTGATCCGCCGCGAGACGAACCCCGACGACCTGGACGGAATGATCGCGGCGGAAGGCATCCTGACCTCGCGCGGCGGCAAGACGTCCCACGCCGCCGTGGTCGCGCGCGGCATGGGCAAGACGTGCGTGTGCGGCGCCGAGGAGCTCGAAGTCGACACCAAGCGGCGCCGCATGACGGCCCCGGGTGGTCTGGTGATCGAGGAAGGCGACGTCGTCTCGATCGACGGTTCGTCGGGCAAGGTCTACCTGGGCGAGGTCCCGGTGGTCCCCTCCCCGGTCGTCGAGTACTTCGAGGGCCGGATGCACGCGGGTGCCGACGACGCGGACGAGCTGGTCGCGGCGGTGCACCGGATCATGGCGTACGCGGACCGCGTCCGCCGCCTGCGCGTCCGGGCCAACGCGGACAACGCGGAGGACGCCCTCCGTGCCCGCCGCTTCGGCGCGCAGGGCATCGGCCTGTGCCGCACCGAGCACATGTTCCTCGGCGACCGGCGCGAACTGGTCGAACGCCTGATCCTGGCCGACACGGACGCGGAACGCGAGGACTCCCTCAAGGAACTCCTCCCCCTCCAGAAGCAGGACTTCGTCGAACTCTTCGAGGCGATGGACGGCCTCCCGGTGACGATCCGTCTCCTGGACCCGCCGCTGCACGAGTTCCTGCCCGACGTGACGGAACTGTCGGTACGGGTGGCGCTGGCCGAGTCGCGCGGCGATGCCAACGAGAACGACCTGCGCCTGCTCCAGGCGGTGCACCGGCTGCACGAGCAGAACCCGATGCTGGGCCTGCGCGGCGTACGCCTCGGCCTGGTCATCCCCGGCCTGTTCACGATGCAGGTGCGGGCGATCGCGGAGGCGGCGGCCGAACGCAAGAACGCCAAGGGCGACCCGCGCGCGGAGATCATGATTCCCCTGGTCGGCACGGTCCAGGAGCTGGAGATCGTCCGCGAGGAGGCCGACCAGGTCATCGCGGAGGTGCAGGCGACGACGGGTACGGACCTGAAGCTGGCGATCGGCACGATGATCGAACTCCCGCGAGCGGCTCTCACCGCCGGTCAGATCGCCGAGGCGGCGGAGTTCTTCTCCTTCGGCACGAACGACCTCACGCAGACGGTGTGGGGCTTCTCCCGGGACGACGTGGAGGCCTCCTTCTTCACCGCGTACCTCGAGAAGGGCATCTTCGGCGTCAGCCCCTTCGAGACGATCGACAAGGATGGCGTGGGCTCCCTGGTCCGCTCCGCCGTAAAGGCCGGCCGAGCAACCCGCCCCGACCTGAAGCTCGGAGTCTGCGGCGAGCACGGCGGCGACCCGGAATCGGTCCACTTCTTCCACGAGGTGGGACTGGACTACGTGTCCTGCTCGCCGTTCCGGATCCCGGTAGCGCGCCTGGAGGCGGGCCGCGCGGCCTCGACGGCGAAGGGCAGCGACCACCGCTGACCCCCTGAAACCCCCGGGACCGTTGTCGGTCACCCCGACCCTCACCGACACGACAACGGTCCCGGTGCATCAAGGAGGGGCGGCACCCTGTGCGGGGGTGCCGCCCCTTGTATGTCCGCTCCCCCGTCTCCTGGACCCGCCGCTGCACGAGTTCCTGCCCGACGTGACGGAACTGTCGGTACGGGTGGCGCTGGCCGAGTCGCGCGGCGATACCAACGTGAACCCGACTCCACACGTCACCAGGTCGACCAGGCCATCGCCGTCGCCGGCCGCTACAACAGGCAGCCCCTGTTCCTGTTCGTCAACGTCTCCGCAACCCACGTCCCCCACGGCCACTGCATCGGCGACAGCACTGACAGCGCACGCTCCCAGCAAGCCGCCCTGGCATACGCCGACCCGCACCTCGGCCGCCTGATCAGCACCCTGACCAGTGAGGAGCCGTGGCTGATCATCATGTGCGCCGACCACGGCGACGCGTTCGGCGAAGACGGCTATCGCGGGCGCGGTATCGCTCACCCCATGGTTCTGAATGTGCCGTACGCCGCCTGGCACGCCCAGTCCGTTACTCTCAGCCCGCATGGGAGAACACAGCAGCAGCCCGGCCACTGACGCGTCTGTGGTCGTTGCCATCGACAACGACGGCCTGGTAGCCGTGCTCAGCGCCGACTTTCCCCATCACGGCGGCGAGTATCTGTTCCTGCCCGGCGGACGCAGGGAACCAGGCGAGAGCCCCGAAGAGTGCGCGCGCCGCGAACTCGCTGAAGAGGCGGGCGTCACGGCACAGATGTGGCGTGCGCTCGGTTCGTACGCCATCACTCTCGGCTCCACCAGCCGCGTACACCTCTACGAGGCTCGCGACCTCACCCTGGGCAGCCAATCCCTGACCCCCACCGAAGCCGACTTCAAGTTGTCCTGGTGGCCCCTGGCCGACGCCATCAGTGCTGCGGCCGACGGCCAGTTCCTGCTTCCTGCCGGGCCACTCGCTCTCATGCTCGTCGACCGCTCGTCATGAGTAGTACGAGTCGCGCCCACCGCTCGAACACTGCGGTCCCATCCATTTGAACAGGAAGGTCGGTCATGGCTGGTTGGAATGTGAGCGACATCCCTGACCAGAGAGGTCGTACGGCTGTTGTCACGGGTGCCAACAGCGGCATCGGATACATCACCGCGCGCGAGCTGGCCCGCAAGGGGGCGCGTGTCGTGCTCGCCTGTCGAAGTGAGGCGCGGGGGAGTGCGGCGGGGGACCGGATCACCTCCGAAGTGCCGGGCGCGGACGTGGAGTTCGTACGGCTGGACCTCGGGGATCTCGACTCCGTGGCGGAGTTCGCGGCGATGTATGACCTTGAGTACGGTGAGCGGCTTGATCTGCTCGTCAACAACGCCGGTGTCATGGCCTTGCCGCTGGGGCGTACCGCCGACGGGTTCGAGACTCAGTTCGGGGTTAATCATCTGGGGCACTTCGCGCTCACCGGGTTGTTGCTTCCCGCGCTTCTTGCCACCCCCGGCGCGCGGGTCGTGACCGTGTCCAGCATGTTCCACGTACTCGCCAACATCGACATCCATGACCTCAACAGCGAGCGGGCTGCCTATCGGCGCTGGGTTGTCTATGGCCGGTCCAAGACCGCCAATCTTCTCTTCACCCACGAGCTGGCTCGGCGGCTGGCCGGGGTCGGGTCCGACGTCGTCGCTGCCGCCGCTCATCCCGGGTACGCCTCCACCAACCTCCAGACCGCCGGGCCGAGGCTCGAGGGGCGCCAGGGTGCCGAGCGGGTCATGGAGATCGGCAATCGGTTCCTCGCGCAGAGCCCGGACGCCGGGGCGCTGCCCACGCTGTACGCCGCCACCGCACCCGGCGTACGGCCCGACTCCTTCACCGGGCCCTCGTTCGCGATGTGGCGCGGCGCGCCCGCGAAGTCCTGGCGGGCCGGGTGGACCCTCAACGACACGGCCGGGAAGCTCCTCTGGAGCGCCTCCGAGCAGCTCACCGGAGTGAGGTACGACGCGCTGAAGGTGTGAGAGGCCGGCCCGACGACCGGCCGCGATCACCCGCGTGTCAACGATGAAGCAGTGCCGCATCGCCGGATCCGGCGGGCCCGCGGGTATCTGCTGCTGTGGTCAGGGCGTGAGGTCCAGTACGCGGACCGGTTCGCCGGTCCACCGGTGCGGGGCGGTGGTCGCAATGATCGCGCCGTCGGGACGGTCCGGTGTGGGTTGCGCGGCGTAGTGGCTGTGAGCTGCGGCCCAGGTCTCCTGCCGTGCGAGGGCCAGGGCGGCAGCCAGGTCCAGGTCGAGGACGGTGATGCCGGGAAGGGAGGCCAGATGCTCGCCCGTGCCGGGCCGGGCGCGGTCTGCTTCTACCAATGCGCACGCCGGGGCGTACAGGAATCAGCCCGGTTCGGCATGGGCGCGGTGGATCAGGCGGGAAGCGAGGACGTTGCCCTGGCCGGCCGCTACCATCGCGGTGTCGTCCAGGACGATGTGCAGGGCGTCGCTCACTGGCCGCTCACCTGAGCCAGGCGCCGGTCCAGCTCACTGTCCAGGTCCTGCCACCGGAGGATTACCCCCAGCTGTGGCTACTCGGGCAGTGGTCGGTCGTGGACAACGTTCTTCATGACCAGGGTGGAGGTCAGGCGCTGGACGCCTGGGAGCTTGGCCAGCTGCTGGTCGTAGAGCTGCTGGTAGGCCGCGAGGTCGGGGGTGGCTACGCGCAGGAGGTAGTCGGGTTCGCCGAACAGGCGCTGGGCCTGGATCACGTGCGGGACCGCGGCCACGGCCTCCTCGAAGGCGTCGACGGTGTCGCGATCCTCCCAGCGCAGGGTGGCGAAGACCAGGGCCTCGAAGTCCAGGCCGACGGCGGCCGGGTCGACGACCGCGCGGTAGCCGCGGATCGCGCCTTCTCGCTCGAGGTCACGCAAGCGGCGGTGACAGGGCGAGACGCTCAGCTTCACGCGGGCGGCGAGCTCGGTCACCGTCAGGCGGCCGTCCAACTGCAGCTCGGTAAGAATCTTTCGGTCCAGGGCATCCATGAAGAAGATTCTCCCTCATCAGGCGCGATCATGAGGTAAATGCGCAAACACTTTCGGGCACATCACGCCTAATCTTCCCCCTCAAGGCAAAGAATGTGAGAGGGATCGATCCATGGACACGACGACGGTGGCGGCCTTCCTGGCAGTGGACCTCCTGCTGGTGTTCACCCCCGGCGCGGACTGGGCCTACGCGATCGCCGCGGGGCTGCGGGGCCGGTCGGTCGTCCCGGCGGTCGCCGGGCTGATAGCCGGATACGCGGGATACACGCTGCTCGCCGTGGCCGGGCTGGTGGTGGTCGTGGCGAGCTCGGCGACCGTGCTCACCGCGCTGACCGTCGCCGGGGCCGCCTACCTGATGTGGCTCGGCTGGGGCGTACTGAGGCAGCCCGCCGCTCTGGCCGCGTCCACGGAGACCATGGCCTCCTCACGCTGGCAGATCGCGCTCAAGGGCGCCGGTATCAGCGGCCTCAACCCCAAGGCGCTGCTGCTTTACTTCTCGCTGTTCCCGCAGTTCATCGACCCCGCGGCGGGCTGGCCCGTCGCCGCGCAGACCGGGCTGCTCGGCACGCTCCACATGGCCGCCTGCGCCGTCGTTTACCTTGCCGTCGGCGTCCTGGCCCGCACCGTGCTGAAGACCCGGCCCTCGGCAGCCCGGGCGGTGACCCGGGCCTCCGGTGCCATGATGATCGTCATCGGCGGGTTCCTGCTGGTGGAACGCCTGGTCGGCTGACGAACCCGTCCCCACCCGTCCCCACCCGTTCAGCGAATTCTCGCCGGTGACGTTGATGGCGAGTTGGGTGTGCCAGTCGGCTTCCGGGAGGTCGGCGAGTGGTGTTCCGCCGTGGAAGACGCCCGCGTTGTTCACCGCCACGTCGAGGGAACCGAAGCGGTCCACGGCCACCTCGACGAGCGCGCGCACCTCGTCCGCGCATGACGGACCGGTGGGCGTGAGGAGGCCCCGGTCACCCCGGCCGTCAGGAAGCGGCCGTCAGGAGGCGAACGTTACGAAGCTCGTACCTCGTACGTCGTCACCCGTACCGTGTCGTCGTCCAGGCACCGGCCCGACTCCAGGTCGAACCGCTGCTTCAGCAGCGGCGAGGCCACGAACGGGCGGCCCTGGTGGGAGCCGAGCAGGCCGCGGGAGAGGACCGCCGCGCCGCCGAACGGGTCACGGTTGTCGATGGCGTACATCCGGCCCGCGCGGTCGAGGAACACGGCGGCCTGGCCGCCGTCCGGCAGCAGGGCGGCGACTCCGCGGCCCGGCGTCAGTACGGACCGGTCGCAGATGGTCAACCAGTCGTTGTCCAGCCGCAGTTGGACCTTCAGGTCGGTGGTCTCGGGGGCAATGGTCATCGCTGGGCGCTTCCTTCCAGGGCTTCCAGGGTCTCCGGCGATCCCAGGGGGCGTCGGCCGATGCTCAGCAGCGGCAGGTCCGGCTTGATCTGGTCGCGCTCGGGGACGAAGCCGACGACCGGGTCGGGGGTGTCCGGGGCGTTCACGAAGGACACGAACCGGGCGAGCTTCTCGGGGTCGTTGATGGTCTCGGCCCACTCGTCGCGGTAGGCGGCGACATGCGCGGACATCAGCGACTCCAGCTCCTCGCAGATGCCGAGCGAGTCTTCCACGACGACTTCGCGTACGTGGTCCAGGCCGCCCGGGATCCGCTCCAGCCAGGTCGACGTGCGCTCCAGGCGGTCCGCCGTGCGGATGTAGAACATCAGGAACCGGTCGATCAGGCGGATGAGTTCGGCGTCGGAGAGGTCTTGCGCGAGCAGGTCCGCGTGGCGCGGAGTGGCGCCGCCGTTGCCGCCGACGTACAGGTTCCAGCCGCTCGCGGTGGCGATGATGCCGAAGTCCTTGGACTGGGCCTCGGCGCACTCGCGGGCGCACCCGGAGACCGCCGACTTGAGCTTGTGCGGGGAGCGCAGGCCCCGGTAACGCAGCTCCAGGTCGATCGCCATGCGGACGGAGTCCTGGACGCCGTAGCGGCACCAGGTCTGCCCGACGCAGGACTTGACCGTACGCAGGGACTTTCCGTACGCGTGGCCCGACTCGAAGCCCGCGTCCACCAACCGCGCCCAGATGAGGGGGAGTTGTTCGACCCGCGCGCCGAAGAGGTCGATGCGCTGGCCGCCCGTGATCTTCGTGTAGAGGCCGAAGTCCCGGGCCACCTCGCCGATCACGATCAGCTTCTCGGGGGTGATCTCGCCGCCGGGGATGCGCGGCACGACGGAGTACGAGCCGTTCTTCTGGAGGTTGGCGAGGAAGTGGTCGTTGGTGTCCTGGAGGGCTGCCTGCTCGCCGTCGAGGACATAACCGCTGGTGCCGATGGTCGGGGCGAGGGAGGCGATGATCGAGGCGACGGCCGGCTTGCAGACCTCGCAGCCCTCGCCGCCGCGGGCGCCCTCACGTCCGTAGCGGTCCAGCAGGACCTGGTACGAGGGGATGCGCAGGGCGAGGACGATCTCGTACAGCTCCTCGCGGGTCTGGGAGAAGCAGCCGCACAGGCCGTGGTCGACCTCGACGCCGCTCGCCTCCAGTTCGTCGTTGACGAGCCGGCCGAGAACCTTGACGCAACTCCCGCAGCCCGTACCTGCCTTGGTGCACTTCTTGACCTCGGGCACGGTGGTGCAGGAGTGCTCGGTGACCGCGCCGCGGATGGTGCCCTTGGTGACGTTGTGGCAGGAGCAGATGACCGCGGAGTCGGGGAGCGCGGAGGGGCCGAGGGCGACCGGGGCGCCCGCGCCCGCCGGGAGCACCAGCTGCTCGGGGGCGATCGGCGGCACGGAGCCGGTGAAGGCGCGCAGGGTGCCGTACGCGTCCGCGTCGCCGACCAGGATGCCGCCGAGCAGCGCGCCGTCGCGGCCGATGACCAGCTTCTTGTACGTGCCCGAGCGCGAGTCGGAGTAGACGACGTCGAGGCAGTCCGCGGTGGCGCCGTGTGCGTCTCCGAAGGAGGCCACGTCGACGCCGAGCAGCTTGAGCTTGGTGGAGAGGTCGGCGCCGGTGAAGCTGGCCTCGTCGGCGGCGATCGTGGCGGCGGCCGTCTCCGCCATCTTGTAGCCGGGCGCGACCAGGCCGTACACCCGGCCGTCCGAGGCGAGGGCGCACTCGCCGATCGCGAACACGTGCGGGTCCGAGGTGCGGCACTGGTCGTCGACCGTGATGCCGCCGCGCTCGCCGACCGTGAGCCCGGTGTCGCGGGCGAGCTGGTCGCGCGGGCGGACGCCCGCCGAGAACACCACCAGATCCGTGGCGAGTTCGGAGCCGTCGGAGAGCTTCATGCCGCTCACGGCGCCGTCGTCACCGGTGACGATCTCCTGTGTGCCGGTGCCGGTGTGGACGGTCAGGCCCATGTCCTGGATGGTGCGCAGGAGCGCGGCGCCACCGCCCTCGTCGACCTGTACGGGCATCAGGCGCGGCGCGAACTCCACGATGTGCGTGGCCAGTCCGAGCCCCTTCAGCGCACCCGCGGCTTCGAGCCCGAGCAGGCCGCCGCCGACCACCGCACCCGTCGTCGCCCGCGCCTTCGCGTACTCCTCGATGGCGAGCAGGTCCTCGATGGTCCGGTAGACGAAGCAGCCCTCGGCGTCCTTGCCGGGGACCGGCGGCACGAAGGGGTAGGAGCCGGTGGCGAGGACGAGCGTGCCGTACGTGATCACCAGACCCGAGCGGGCCGTCACCGTCCGCGCGTCCCGGTCGATCGTCTCGGCCGGGTCGCCCAGGTGCAGTTCGATGCCGTGCTCGGCGATGAACTCGCTGTCGGTGAGGGAGAGTTCCTCCGGTGTGCGGCCTGAGAAATACGAGGTGAGCTGGACGCGGTCGTACGCCGGGCGCGGCTCCTCGCACAGCACGACCACGCGGTGCGTGGCGGTCAGGCCGCGCTCGGCGAGCGCTTCGAGGAAGCGCTGGCCGACCATGCCATGGCCGACGAGCACGATGGTGTGCGCGGCGCCGTCGGTGGCGTTCGCCGCCGCCGTCATCGTCGTCGTGTCCGTGGTCATTCAGGAGCCTCCGTCGTTGGTGAGCAGGTGGAGCAGCGGGGCGCCGTCCGCGGGGAGCGGTTCCGCTCCCTCCCAGGCGCGGGCGAGCGCGCCGACGGTGCCGAGTTCGCCGACGAGCACGCCGCCGACCAGCCGGTCGTCGCGGACGACGACCTTGCGGTAGGTGCCGCGGGTGGCGTCGGCGAGCTGGACGACGTCGTCGCCGGGGCGGGGATCGGGGTCGCCGAACGCCGCCATGTCGAAGGGGGTGTGGCCGGCGAGGGTGAGTCGGGTCAGGGAACGGGTGCCGGTGTAGCGGGTGCCGGAGCCGGTGCCGGTGCCGCCGGTGCCTCCCGCTTCCGCGGCGATCAACTCGGCCAGGGCGTCGGCCTGTTCAAGGGCGGGTGCGGCCAGGCCGTAGACGGTTCCCTCGTGCTGGACGCAGTCGCCGATCGCCCGGATGTGCGGATCGGACGTCCGCAGCTCGTCGTCGACGAGGATGCCCTTGTGGACGGCGAGCCCCGCGTCCTGCGCGAGCCCCACCCGGGGGTGGACCCCGCAGGCGAGGACGACGAGGTCGGCGTCGAGGGCGTATCCGTCGGCCAGTTCGACCGAGCGGACCGCGCCGCCGACGCAGCGCACGTCGCGCACCCGGCACTCGGTGTGCACCTCGACGCCCAGCTCCGTCAGGTGCCGGTGCATCAGCCGGGACGCGGACGGGTCGAGCTGGCGCTCCATGAGCCGCTCGCCCTGCTGGGCCAGCACCACCTGCGCACCGCGCACCGCCAGCGCGCGGGCGGCCGAGACACCGAGCAGCCCGCCGCCGATCACGACGGTGCGGACGCCGGGCCGTACGGCCTTGGACAGACCCAGGCAGTCGTCCATCGTGCGGAACGCGTGCACACCCTCCGGGAGTTCGTGCCGGCCGGGCGTGAACAGTCCGCGCAGGGGCGGCAGCACGGGGTTCGAACCCGTCGCGAGGACCAGCGTGTCGTATGCGATCACCGATCCGTCCGCGCCGTGCACGCTGCGGGCGGCGCGGTCGATTCCGGTGACCCGGGCGCGGGTGAGACCGGCGGGTCGCGGGAGGGCGATCACCTCGGGGGCGTAGCGGCCTGCCAGCACCTCGGCGAGCAGTACGCGGTTGTACGGGCGGTGCTCCTCGTCGCCGACGAGCGTGACGGACAGGGCGGGGGCACCCAGCTCTCCGAGCCGCTGGGCGAGACGGGCGCCCGCGAGTCCGGCGCCGATCACCACCACACGCGTATTCGAGGTCATGTATCGCAGCGTGCGATGCCGGTGTTACCCGGTCGCATCACGGCTGTTTCCCGGGAGGAACGCTGCCCTCAGCGGGGGATGCGTCCGGTTGTGAGGGTTCGGCGCACGCTCCGACGTGCGCTGTGAGGTACGCCGTGGGGTGGACCGTTGGCTGGGCTGGGCTGGGCTGGGGTGGGGTGGGGTGGGGTGGGCTGAGGTGGGGCGGGGCGGGGCGGGGCGGGGTGAACCTCAGAAGACCCTCAAGGCTCACGGGATTCATGGACGGGGCATCCATCCCGTCCATAGGGTCGCGATCATGCCCGACATATCGCTGACCATCGTCGTTGTGCTCTGCCTCGTCTCCCTCGCGGCGGGCTGGATCGACGCCGTGGTGGGGGGCGGCGGGCTGCTCCTGCTCCCCGCGATGCTGCTCGGGCTGCCGGGCGGCACGCCGACCGCGTACGTGCTCGGGACGAACAAGGCGGTCGGGATCGTCGGGACCACGGGCGCGGCGGTGACCTACGCGCGCAAGGCGCCGGTCGACGTCCGGCTGGCCGTACGGATCGGTCTCGCGGCGCTCGCCGGTTCCACGGCCGGTGCCCTCGTGGCCGCCGGGATGAGTACGGACGTACTGAAGCCGGTGGTCATGGTGGTGCTGCTCGGCGTCGGGACCTTCGTGATGCTGCGACCCGCCTTCGGTACGGCGCCCTCGGCCGAGCCCGTCTCCCCGCGCCGCGTGCTCGCCGCGATCGGACTCGCGGGGCTCGGCATCGGCTTCTACGACGGGCTCATCGGCCCCGGCACGGGTACGTTCCTCGTCCTCGCCCTCACCGCGCTGCTCCACCTCGACCTGGTGACCGCCTCCGCCACCGCCAAGATCGTCAACTGCTGCACCAACGCGGGCGCCCTCGCCACCTTCGCCTGGAAGGGCACGGTGTACTGGCAACTGGCCGCGCTGATGGCCGTGTTCAACCTGGTCGGCGGCACGGTGGGGGCGCGCACCGCACTGAAGAAGGGCAGCGGGTTCGTCCGGGTGGTGCTGCTGACAGTGGTGTTCGCGCTGGTGGCGAATCTGGCGTACCAGGAGTGGATCGCGTAGGCGCGCTAGCGGCTGCCGGTGAGATGGGCGAAGACGACCACGTTCCCCTGGTATCCGGTTGTCCTCGAATAGCCGCCGCCGCAGGTGATGACGCGCAGTTCGGGGCGGGCCGCGGCGCCGTACACCTTCTCGTCGGGGAAGTGGCGGGCGTCGTACACCTCGACGGCGTCGACGGTGAAGAGCGCGGTGCCGCCGTCGCGGCGCCGGACCTCGATGGAGCCGCCCTTCTTGAGGGCGCCGAGGTGGTAGAAGACCGCGGGTCCATCGGCGTTGTCGACGTGTCCGGCGATGACGGCGGTGCCCCTCTCGCCGGGGGTGGTGCCGGCCTCGTACCAGCCGGCGAGGTTCGTCTGTCCGGGGGGCGGGACGTCCAGGCTGCCCTGCGGGGTGAGGCCGAGGCCCATCAGGGGGGCGTTCACGCCGATCGAGGGGATGCGGATGCGTTCGGGCGGGGAGTGCCGGAGCGCGGGGGCGGCCTGTTGGCGTGCGTCGTCCATGCCCGCCTGCGCGGCGGAGGGCTGGGGTGGGGGGTGGCTCGCGGTGCCGTTGTGCACCAGCCAGACGCCGGAGCAGAGGGCGACCACGGTGACGGAGGCTATGGCGGCGTTGCTGACCCGGGGCACGGGAGCCTCCTCTCGGGGTCAGTATGTGGTTGTGGTTCCGGCTGTGGCTGTGTTTGCGGTCTTTGTCGGCATCGGCGTCGGCGTTGGGGTCGGCGTTGGGGTCGGGTTTGGGGTGGGTCCCCTTCCCCCTCCGGGCCGCGAGGGGTGTCGGGCCGCGGAGGGGGAGGGGACGGCGGTACCGGCGGACGGACAGCGGAGGGTGTCCGTCAGATCCCGTCGCCTCTCGCCCGGCGATGCAGGAGCCAGGTACCGCCCGCGGCGGCGACGGCCAGGGCCGCCACTCCCGCCGCGGTCTGCACGGGGTCGGGGCCGAGCGCGCCGCCGACCCCCGTGTCCACATGTCCGCGCGGCTGGATCTGGTCGCGCGTCGCGGTCAGGTTCACCGTCAGATCGCCGGTGACCTGCCGGCCGTGGGAGCACTTCGCGACGATCTCGTACGTCCCCGGCTGCGCGCTCGGCGGCACCCGGAACTGGCCGATCGCGTCCTGCTCGTGCGCGCTGGCGGCGAGCATGAAGATGCCCGCGCCGACCGCGCTGGCGTCGCCCGTCGCGGTGCCGTCCGCGCCGCACGCCGCCGTGTTCACGGTGACGTCGGCCCCCGGGATGACGGCGGAGGGGAACACCTCCAGGCTGCCCGTGGCCCCTCCGTACGCGGGCGCGGCGGCGAGGCCCGCGGCGGCGACGGCGAGCGCGGTACAAGTCAGCAGACGAGCTGTGCGTCGCATGGCAGTGCTCCTCCGAGGGGGCGCGGCCCGCGGCACCCCCAAGTGCCGCTGCGTCGGTCGTACCCCTGCCCTTCCGAGGTAAGTGGCACTCGGCCGCGCGCGCTTCCTGAGGGGGCGTCAGAAGTACGGTGAACGGGTGTCGGACGGGGCGCGTGACGGGACGGTTGCGGTGTCATTCCAGCAGGTCATCGGCGTAGGGCTGGCGTATCGTGGAAAAGACCCGGAAGGGCGGCGGCAGGGGTGTGAACGGGTGACCGGGGCGGATCGGGGGAGCCTTGACCTCAAGGAAGGTTGAGGTACCAGGCTGTGCGTCATGAAGACAGCTGCCGCTACCCCAACAGCCCCTGATGTCCCCGAAACCGCTGATGACGCCGTACGGGTCGCCGTCGTCGTCGGCAGCAACCGCGAGGGCCGCTTCGGTCCCGTGGTCGCCGACTGGCTGCTGAGCCTGATCCGGGAGCACGACGACCTGGTGGTGGAGGTCGTGGACGTCGCCGACATTTCGCTGCCCACCACCCTGTCCCCGACTCCGGAGGCGACCGCCGCGCTCGCCGGTGTCACCCCGAAGCTGGCGGCCGCCGACGCGTTCGTCGTCCTCACCCCCGAGTACAACCACTCCTACCCCGCCGGCCTCAAGAACCTGATCGACTGGCACTACACCGAGTGGCGCGCCAAGCCCGTCGCCCTCGTCTCCTACGGCGGCCTCGCCGGAGGCCTGCGCGCCGTCGAACACCTCCGTCAGGTCTTCGCCGAACTCCATGCCGTGACCGTCCGCGACACGGTCTCCTTCCACGGCGCGAGCGCCGCCTTCGACGACGCCGGCCGCCTCAAGGACCCCTCGGCCCCGGACGCGGCGGCGAAGGTGATGCTCGACCAGGTGGTGTGGTGGGGACGGGCGCTACGGGAGGCGAGGGAGAGGCGGCCGTACGGCGGGTGAACGCGGTCGGCCGTCCCCGCGGCTCGATATGTGTCCGCGTGAGGCGTCCGTGGATGACATGTTCGGGCGCGGGCTACTGATCGTCGGCGCGGTCGCCGACCGCTGGGGCGTGCGCGAACTGACCGTCGGTAAGTCGGTCTGGTGCGAGCTGGATGTCGTACCCGGTCCGGAGGGCCCACCTCCGTCGCTTGTTCAAACTCCGGTTTGAATCTGGTGCCTGCTGCCCCGTCTCAAATGATCTGGCCCCGGCCCGGACCTATGACCTGCGGCGGCCAGATCAGTTGAGA
The DNA here is from genome assembly GCF_045040035.1 of Streptomyces sp. NBC_01384. Taxonomy (NCBI): domain Bacteria; kingdom Bacillati; phylum Actinomycetota; class Actinomycetes; order Kitasatosporales; family Streptomycetaceae; genus Streptomyces; species Streptomyces sp. NBC_01384. Next base: position 3,034,634 of record NZ_CP109559.1, on the reverse strand, counting down.
CGTGGGGATGCCGGGGATCTCGGTTGATCTGGCCCTGGGCGAGTGGATGCCGATCGTCGTCTGACTCGGTCTGGTGTGAAGTTACGCGTCTCGGTCGGCTTCCTGAGCCGTACGCTCCAGCCGGCTTCGATGGTTCTCCCACCACGCCGAGTCGCCCGGCGGCATGCTGTCGTTGTTCTTGTTCATCCCGACGGCACCGTCCATGAGTTCCCGGAGGATATCGGCGTGCCCGGCGTGCCGGTGTGTATCAGCGATCACTCGCACTACGGCATGATGCAACGTCACCTCGTCCCTGCCGCTTGGCCACCACGGCACCGTGCCGATCGTGTCCAGCGCCAGCGCGTCGATCGTCGCGTCCGAGTGCGCCCACGTCCGGCGGTAAAGCTCCACGATGTGCTCGCGTGACTCGTCGGCGGTGGCCCACATGTCCGCGTTGGGCTCAGCACCGTCTTCGAGCCAGGGCAGCGGCTCGCCGGACGGCCGTCCGAAGGTGTCGCCGAGGTAGCCCAGTTCCGCGCCGGCCACGTGTTTCACCAGGCCCAGGAGGTTGGTGCCGGTCGGTGTCAGCGGGCGGCGGATGTCGTACTCCGCGAGCCCTTCGAGCTTCCACAGCAGGGCATCACGGGCGGACTGCAGGTAAAAGTGAAGGTCGGCCTTGGGATCCGATTCGTTCATGGCGCCAAGTCTGCCGCTCGCGCGATCTTTGTTCACCGGGATTCCCGGAGGATGCCGCGGCCTTCAGGCTGGGGAAGAATGTGGTTTCCCGCGGAGCGGGGCAGGAGAAGCCGGAATCGTCGCCGGGTGATCCGGCAGCCTCCGCCCCGACCTCACCACGGTGCCTCTGGAGGGCGTCGAGCCGAGCCATGTCGTCCTGGCGACCCGCGCCGACGACCACAGCCGCCTCGTGGCGGCCTTCCGTAAGTCCGCCCAGACCCACCTCACGGGTTCTCCCCGGCCCCACCCCTGACGCACCGGGGAGCACCCCGCCGGGGCGGCTCAGTTCACGGACACGGCGGACCAGGCCGTCGCCACCGCGTTGTCGGTCTCCTCGGGGAGGCGCGCTCAGGCGCGTGGGGGGGCGCTGATATCCCCTCAGATTCAGGTGTGGAGAGAATCGCTTCCGCACCCTCACGAATGGGAGACGATCATGGAGATGGCGGCCGAGACGGCCACCGGGGCCACCACCTGGTTGACCGTGCTGACCACGACCGACGCCCCCGAGAAGGCGGAGGCGCTCGCGCGTGGCGCGGTGGAGGCGCGGGCCGCGGCGTGCGCGCAGGTCGCCGGGCCGGTGACGTCCGTCTACCGGTGGAAGGGGGCGGTGGAGACGGCGAGCGAGTGGCAGGTGCTGTTCAAGACGACGGGCGCACGGTACGACGCGCTGGAGGCGTATCTCCTCGACGCGCACGACTACGACACTCCCGAGATCATCGCGACGCCCGTCGCCCGGGGGAGCGCGGACTACCTGCGATGGGTGGCGGAGGAGACCGCCGAGTGAGACTTCCCTTCTTCGTCTACGGCACCCTGCGCCCGGGCGAGCACAACCACGACCTCTTCCTCCGCGGACGTACGGAGTCGGAGGGGCCCGGACGGATGCGGGGGATCGTGCTGTACAAAGGGCCCGGGTATCCGTACGCCGTCGAAGAGCCCGGAGGTGTCGTGTGCGGGGAGCTGGTCACCGCGCTCCCGGTGGCGTACGGGGAGCTGCTCGGCGCGCTCGACCGGCTGGAGGAGTACGTGCCGGGCGACCCCCGCAACCTGTACGAGCGGGTCGCGCGGGACGTGACCCGCGCGGACGGCACGGCCGTACGGGCCTGGGTGTACGTGGCGGCCCCCGCCGTCGCCGCCCGGCTGCGGACCCGCGGCACGCTCATCGCGGGCGGGGACTGGCGCATCGGCCGCTGAGGCACCGGTCCACTCGTCGACGACTATGGGGCGAGCCGCACCAGCAGCACCGACGGTGCCTCCGGCAGTGTCACACGCAGCGCCGCCCCGTCCCACTCCACCGGGCCCACGGGTGACACAGCCGCCTCGTGCAGGATGTCAACCTCGACCTCCCGTCCCGCCAAGTTCCCAACAGGCAGGGCGACTTCCGGATCGCCCCCCGCCCTCCGCCATACCAGCACATACGTGGTGTCGAGGAACGGGACCCGCATCCCCAGCGCCACCACCGCGTCCCCCCACCCCGGGAGCCCCAGTGGCCAGAACGGCACCGACCGGCACAGGTCGCTCCGGATGCCCTTGTACGTCAGCAACGCATCGCGCACGAGGTCGAGTTGACGGGACGTCATACGGTCCAGATGCCCGGAGAGATGGACCCGTCCCAGCAACGCGGTACCGAGCGTGAAGGCGATCTCCTCGTCCGTGAACTCCGGTTGCGGGTACGCCCACACGGCCCCCTGTTCCGGCGGCACCGCCGTCGGCGCGGCGGCCGCGATCGGCGGGTAGCGCAGCATGTCCTGCTGGTCGGAGGTGGACTGGAGCTGGGTCACGGCGAGGGAGGCGCCGTCCATGCGCAGGCCGCCCGACCCGCAGTTCTCCACGACCAGGCCCGGGTGGCGGTCCAGGACGGCCGAGAGCCAGGACAGCCAGGCGCGCGTGTGGGCGAGGAGCCCCGGCGCCGAGGTGGTGATGTTGTAGTCGAGCTTGAGATAGCCCACGCCCCAGTCACCGACGATCCGGTCGACCGTGCGGTCGAGGTGCGCGCGGGCGTCCGGATGTGTCAGGTCCAGCTGGTGGCGGCCCTGTTCGGTGACGCGTACCCCGCCCTCGTGGCGCAGAAAGGCCTCGTCCGGCAGTTCGGCCGCGAGCGGACTGCGGACGCCGACCACCTCCGGCTCCAGCCACAGCCCCGGCACCATCCCGCGCTCCCGGATGCGGTCGAGCACGGCTTCGAGGCCGCCGGGGCCGGGGAAGCGCCGCGCCGACGGCAGCCAGGCGCCGACACTGTCCCACCAGCCCCCGCCCCTGCCCTCGCCCCTGCCCGCGCCCTCGTCGTCGTACCACCCGGCGTCGACACAGAAGTACTCCGCACCCGCCTCGGCCGCCGCGTCGATCAGCGGCAGCAGCTTCTCGGTGCTCGGGTCGCCCATGAGGGTGTTCATGTAGTCGTTGAAGACGACGGGGAGCCGGTCGTGGTCGGGGTGTGGGCGGCGGACGAGGCGGCGGTAGGCGGTCAGCGCGGCCAGTGCTCCGTCGAAGCCGTCGCCGAGTGCGATCGCCGCGTACTCGGAGGTGAACTCGGCCCCCGGGTCGAGGACGTGACGCCACTGGTGGTCGTCCGCCGTGGGGCCGCTCAGCGAAAGGTATGTGTGGTGGTCCGCCTCGCCCGCCTCCCACAGCCAGCTCGCGGCGGACTCGATCTGCCAGAGCCAGCAACGCCCTTCCCCGCGGTCGGTGAGCGCGCCCATCGCGAGGTGCCCGTCGGTCGGCCAGCTGCCGCGCCCGGCGAGCCGGGGCCCGGCCCGCCCGTCATGCCCGTGGAAGGCACGGCCGACGTCGGGCACCGATTCCCGTAACTCCTCGGCGTACCAACGGCATTCGGCGAGCCAGTCGTTGCGCGCCCGGTGCACGTCGAGCACGTCCGGCGAGGGCAGCGCGCCCAGCAGCAGACTGCTGACGGAGCGCACGGTCAGGGGCGCGTCGCCGTCGTTGCGCAACCGGACGCGGGTGCGCAGCACGGGCACGGCGTCCGGTGAGGAGTACTCGACGAAGACCGTCAACCCGGATGCCGGATCGCGGAGTTGGACGGTGAGGTGGTGCCAGCCGTCGCCGTACGCCGCGTGGTGGGCGCGGTGCGCCAGGCGCTGCCCGAGGGCCGTACCCGTGAAGCGCGGCCCGGACCAGCCGGTGCCCTGCCCCAGGAGGGTCACGTCGACGAGCGGCAGCGCGGCCTCGGCGTTCGTCTTGAACTCCGCGTCGTCGGGCCGGGCCAGCCGGACCAGCCGGGGTGTGCGGCTGTTCAGATCGAAGTCGGCGGTGAGTGCGGAATGGCCCCAGCGGTAGCTGTACTCCTGCGTCACGCGATCCCCCGCCGACGAGTGGTCCCGAACTGGTCCTGCGCCCAGCGGTGACTCGGGCCATGCTAATGCCCGGGGCACCTGCCAACGGGGGTGTTTCCAGGAGGCGTGCGGTGAGGCGCGTGTGAGGCGTGCGGTGAGGCGCCCGTCGGTTATTGGCGGTTCAGGGAGCGTGTGACGCCCGCCGCGATCGTCGTGGCCAGAATCCAGCCGGTGGCGATCAGCAGATACGACAGCCACTGGTACCAGCCGCTCGGCGCGAAGGCCGCCTCCTGCCCGAAGTCGATGAGGGGCAGCAGGAGGTCGACGGTGTAGAAGACGGGGTTGAAGTCGGGCGCCTCGGCGGGTTTCAGGGCATGCGGAGGGTGCAGCGCGAAGGTGGTGGCGCCGGTGCACAGCAGCAACAGCAGCCAGCCGGCCGCGCGCATCGGCCGGAAGCCGTAGCCGACGGTCACGTCCTGCAGCCGGCCCCAGAATCTGGCGTAGCGGGGGAGTGTGCGGCGGTGCCGGCGGAGTTTGGCCAGCTGGACCGTGCGCGCGGCGGCGTCGTCGCCCGCGGTGCGGTACGCGGTGGCCAACTGCTCGTAGGCGTACGGGAGATAGCCGTCCTCCTCGCGTTCCAGCAGCGGTAGCCGCTGCTCGACGGGCAGCCGCGGGGCGAGGGTGCGATAGCTGAGGCCGTCGAGCCGGACGCCGTCGGGCCACACCCCCGGAGGCACATGCAGGAGGTCCAGCTGGGAGCGGCGCAGGTTCACGGTGCCCACGATCGGTGCGGCCCCGCTCAGCCACAGCTCGCCGATCACACAGCTGCTGGCGCGCAGGGCCTGACCGCCGGGGTGGGACAGCCGGACGGAGGTCAGATCGAGCTGGCGGGGAATCCTGGCCCCGCTGAGGTTGACCCGGCCCCGGACGCGCAGCCGCCTGGCCCGCAGGTCGGTGCCGACCGCGAGGGTCTCGGCGTGCAGGGCGGTCTCACCGGGCGGCGCGTACAGCTCGGCGTCGTCCAGGTTCAGCAGCCCGCCGACCGTGGCCCCGTTCAGCCGTACCTGGCCGTGCGCGACGAGGCCGACGGCCCATACGTCGGTGCCGATGTCCGCGTGATTGAGCTGGAGAACCGGTTCCTCGGGCTCTTCTGTGTCTGGGGCGTCTGGGGCGTTCGGGGTGTCCGGAGTGGCCGGGGCGTCCGGGGTGTCCGGGGCCGTCGGGCGGCCGAGCCGCGCCCCGTTGACGAAGACGGCGCCGGAGATCTTCGCCCCCTGGAGCAGCACCGGGCCGGAGATGCGGCAGCAGCTGAGCCGCAGCACCCCGTCGACGCGCAGGTTTCCCGCCCTGAAGCCGGGCAGCACAGAGTCGCTCAGCACCAGGGCGCGCAGCCGCGCCCCGTACAGCTTCGGAGCCTGTTCGAAGTGGCAGAACCGCAGCTGCACGGCCTGCTCGACCGTCCCGTACCGGAGATCCAGCTGTCCGCTGAGGCGCGCGCCCGTGAGCTTCAGGCCGGCGATCTCCCCGTCGCGCGCCGGTGCGCCGAGCAGCAGCGCCCGCAGCACCTCGGCGCGCACGGTCCGCTCGGGGCCCCAGGATGCGCCGGCCGCGGGGTCGTCGGCGGCGTTCTCACCGGAGGCGGCTCCCTCGCCTCCCTCGCCTCCCTCGCGGAAGTCGACGCCCTCGCCGAGCGGGAAGGCCTCCCAGACGCGGCGTTCCGCGGGCGTCAGATCGGTGGGATCGATGACCGCCCTCACTTGCGCACCGCCGCCAGGGCCCGGGCCACCCCCGGCTCCTTCGGCCCCAGGAACTGCGGATCGGGCTTGAACACCGCGTCCAGCACGGCCTTCCCCGCCGCGAACACCTCGCGCGTACCGCCGTAGTACCAGGTGACGTCGTGGGTCGCGTCGACCCCGATGCCGTACGACCGCACGCCCGCCGCCCGGCACAGCGCGACCGCCCGCCGGATGTGGAAGCCCTGGCTGATCAGCACGGCCTCGTGGACGCCGAAGATCTTCCGGGCCCGTACACAGGAGTCCCAGGTGTCGAACCCGGCGTAGTCGCTGACGATGTGCCGGTCCGGCACCCCGTGCTTCGTCAGATAGGCCCGCATCGCGTCCGGCTCGTCGTAGTCCTTGCGGCTGTTGTCCCCGGTGACGAGGACGACCTCGATCCGCCCGGCCCGGTACAGCTTCGCCGCCGCGTCCAGCCGGTGCGCGAGGTACGGGGACGGCTCGCCGTTCCACAGCCCGGCCCCGAACACCACCGCGACCTCGGTGCGGGGGGCGTCCGCCGTCGTGCGCAGCCGGTCGGCCGTGCTCACGTACAGCCAGGTCGCCGGAAGCAGCGCCAGCACGCACAGCAGCATGATCGCCTGCACGGCGCGCCGCTGCCCGGTGCGGGTGCGCGGCAGGCGGGGCAGCCGTGGTCTGAGGATCCTCGGGTGCGGCAGGCGCGGCATGGTTGTTCGTCCCCCCGGTGACGTCGGCTCGCGTGGGTGCTCGCGTAGGTATTCGACAGATGGGGACGCAGCGTAAGCCCGTTCGGTTCGCGCGGTTACCGTGACCGGGCTCACTCGGCGCGAAGGAGCCGCAGGTGGGAGGCGCTCACACCGGCACCGTTCCGTACCGTGAACCCCCGGAAAACACCCGTCATGCCCGTGCAACGGTCCGGCAACCTGCTGCCGCCAGGATCAGTCCATGACGGCGTCGAACCCCTCTCCCGACGAGTCCAAGCCCCTCGCCCACTCTCGGCTTCGCTCGAGCGGGGGGACCCCCACCGGCGGCCAGCCACTCCGTGGCGCCCACCTCGACAGTACGGCGCAACTCATGAACGCGATCACCAGCCAGCTCGGCAGCCAGCTCAGCCTCGTGTCGCTCAACGGCACTCGCCGCCCGCCGCCGCCGCTACTCGTCCTCGTCGCGCACGGCAGCCGCGACCCGCGCGCGCTGAGCACCGTACGTACCCTGATCGAACGCGTCCGCGAGCTGCGTCCGCACCTGTCCGTGCACCTCGGCCACATCGAGCTCAACGAACCGCTGCTGGCCGACACGCTCGCCTCCCTCGACCACCCCAAGGACGGCGCCGTCGGTGCCGTTCTCGTACCGCTGCTGCTCAGCCGCGGCTACCACGTCAAGCGGGACATCCCCGAGGCCGCGGCCGCCGTACCGGGCCTGCGGGCCCGTGTCGCCGCGCCCCTCGGCCCGCACCCCCTCCTCGTCGAGACGCTGTACGAGCGGCTCGTCGAGGCCGGCTGGCGGACCGGGACGAGCGCCGCGGCCCGGCGCGGCGACGGTGTCGTGCTCGCCGCCGCGGGCTCGCGCGACCCGGAATCGATCGTCGACACCCGCCGCACCGCCCAGCTGCTGGCCGAACGCCTCGGCGTGCCCGTCGTCCCCGCGTACGCCTCCGCCGCCGCGCCCACCGTCGCCGCCGCCGTGCGCGCCCTGGCCGCTCGCGGCCGCCACCGCATCGCCGTCGCCTCCTACTTCACCGCGCCCGGCCGCTTCGCCACCGAATGCGCCGCGGCCGCCCCCTGGATCGCCGCCGCCCCGCTGGGCACCCACGCCGCGATGGCCCGTCTGGTCCTGCACCGTTACGACCAGGCCGTCGCGACCCCCGAACCGGCCCCCGAACGCGAGCTGGCCTCGGCCTGAACCACGCCTCCCCGCGGTAGGCCGCGCCCCGTTTGTCACCGGCTGCGTTTACTGTCGGGTGCATGGACGGCACTGCACCGAAGGCACCGAACGCACCGAACGCATCGGCGACATCGACGACATCGGCGACATATGAGGGCCACGCCACGCTCACCGCGTCCGGGGCGTCCGGGGCGTCCGGGGCGTCCGGGGCGTCCGGGGCGTCCGGGGCGTACGAGGCGTACGACGAGTCGTCCGTCGAGCGCTGGGCCGTCGAGCCCGACAAACGCCCCGGCCGCACCGCCTTCCAGCGCGACCGCGCGCGCGTGCTGCACTCCGCCGCGCTGCGCCGCCTCGCGGGCAAGACCCAGGTCGTCACCCCGGGCACCCGCAGCCAGGCCTGGGACGCCAGCCCCCGCACCCGGCTGACGCACTCCCTGGAGTGCGCCCAGGTCGGCCGCGAGCTGGGCGCCGCCCTAGGCTGCGACCCCGACCTCGTCGAGGCGGCCTGCCTCTCCCACGACCTCGGCCACCCGCCCTTCGGGCACAACGGCGAACAGGCGCTGAACGAGTTCGCGGAGGACTGCGGGGGCTTCGAGGGCAACGCGCAGTCGCTGCGCCTGCTGACGAGGATCGAGCCCAAGCGCTTCATGCGCAGCGACGAGACCGGCGAACTCGTCAGCGTCGGGCTCAACCTCACCCGCGCCGCCCTCGACGCCGCCACCAAGTACCCCTGGCCGCGCGGCGCCCACCCCACCGCCCCCGGCTCGCGGAAGTTCGGGGTCTACGAGGACGACCGGCCGGTCTTCGACTGGGTCCGCAAGGGCGCCCCCGGCAGCCGTACGTGCTTCGAGGCCCAGGTCATGGACTGGTCCGACGACGTGGCGTACTCGGTGCACGACGTCGAGGACGGCCTGCACGCCGGACACATCGACCCGGGCTGCCTGCACGCCGAACCGGAACGCCAGGAGATCTTCAAGGTCGCCATCGGGCGGTACGTGCCCGCCGACACCGACCCCGCCGAGCTCGCCGAGGCCCTCGACCGGCTCCTGGAGCAGGAGTGGTGGCCGCACGGGTACGACGGATCGGCCGTCGCGCAGGCCCGGTTGAAGGACGCCACCAGCCAGCTCATCGGACGCTTCTGCCTGGCCGCCGAGGGCGCCACCCGCGCGCGGTACGGCGCCGGGCGGCTCACCCGGTACGCGGCGGAGCTGGTCGTCCCGCGCGCCGCCCGCCACGAGTGCGCCGTCCTCAAGGCGGTCGCCGACCGGTACGTCATGCAGCGCGCCGAGCAGGAGCGGCTGCGCGCCGATCAGCGGATCGTCGTCGCCGAGCTCGCCGAGGCGCTCACCGCGCGCGCCCCCGACGGCCTGGACCCGCAGTTCCGGGCGCTGTTCGACGAGGCCGGGGACGACCGCGCGCGCAAGCGGGTGATCGTCGACCAGATTGCCTCGCTCACCGACGCCTCGGCACGTTCACTGCACCTCAGGCTCACCACCCGCCCCACAGGCGGCGGCGGAGGGTGACCCTGCGTGGCCTGATCGGGCCACACCCTCTTCCCGCATCACGCTGCGTGCGGGACGCTCGCTTGGCGACAACGTTACGAGGAGGCATCAAGTGGTCGACGCGGATCAGACATTCGTCATCGTCGGAGGTGGCCTGGCCGGCGCCAAGGCGGCCGAGACGCTCCGAGCGGAGGGTTTCACCGGCCGCGTGATACTGATCTGCGACGAACGTGACCACCCCTACGAGCGCCCGCCGCTCTCCAAGGGCTATCTCCTCGGCAAGGAGGAGCGCGACAGCGTCTTCGTGCACGAACCCGCCTGGTACGCGCGCAACGACGTGGAGCTGCACCTCGGCCAGACCGTCGACGCGATCGACCGCACGGCGAAGACCGTCCGCTTCGGCGACGACGGCACCCTCGTCCACTACGACAAGCTGCTCCTGGCGACCGGCGCCGAGCCGCGCCGCCTCGACATCCCGGGGACGGACCTCGCGGGCGTCCACCACCTGCGCCGCCTCGCCCACGCCGAACGCCTCAAGGGCGTGCTGGCCGCGCTCGGCCGTGACAACGGGCACCTCGTGATCGCGGGCGGGGGCTGGATCGGCCTGGAGGTCGCTGCGGCGGCCCGCGAGTACGGCGCCGAGGTCACCGTCGTCGAGCACGGGCCGACCCCCCTGCACGCGGTCTTCGGCCCCGAGCTGGGCAACCTCTTCGCCGAGCTGCACCGCGAGCACGGCGTTCGCTTCCGCTTCGGCGTCCGGCTCACCGAGATCGTCGGCCAGGACGGCATGGTGCTGGCCGCCCGTACCGACGACGGCGAGGAGCACCCCGCCCACGACGTCCTGGCGGCCATCGGGGCGGCGCCGCGCATCGGGCTCGCCGAGGCTGCGGGGCTGGAGATCGCCGACCGGGCGCACGGCGGCGGCATCGCGGTCGACGACCGGCTGTGCACCTCCGACCCCGACATCTACGCCGCCGGTGACGTCGCCTCCTTCCCGCACGCCCTCTTCGACACCCGGCTGCGGGTCGAGCACTGGGCCAACGCCCTCAACGGCGGACCGGCGGCGGCCCGCGCGATGCTGGGCCGCGAGATGACGTACGACCGTGTGCCCTATTTCTTCTCGGACCAGTACGACGTCGGGCTCGAGTACTCGGGCTGGGCGCCCCCGGGGACGTACGACGAAGTGGTGATCCGGGGCGACGCGGGCAAGCGTCAGTTCATCGCTTTCTGGGTGAAGGACGGGCGGGTGCTGGCCGGGATGAACGTGAATGTGTGGGACGTCACGGAACCCATCCAGCGGCTGATCCGATCCCGGGCCCAGGTGGACACCGAGGCGCTGGCGGACCCGCACGTCCCGCTGGACAGCCTGGTCCCGTGAGGGACGGCGGCGCCCGACTGTCACACCACCCCCGTAGAATTCACGCGTGGCCGGAAGGATCAACGACGAGGACGTGAAGGCGGTTCGGGACGCGGTCCCGATCGACGCCGTCGTGTCCGAGTACCTCCAGCTGCGCAACGCGGGCGGCGGAAACCTCAAGGGTCTCTGCCCCTTCCACGACGAGAAGTCGCCGTCCTTCCAGGTCAGCCCGAGCAAGGGTCTCTTCCACTGCTTCGGCTGCCAGGAGGGCGGCGACACCATCACGTTCGTGATGAAGGTCGACCACCTCACCTTCTCCGAGTCGGTCGAGCGCCTCGCCGCGCAGGCCGGCATCACGCTCCGCTACGAAGAGGGCGGGTACAACCCCTCCCACCAGCGCGGCGAGCGCATCCGCCTGGTCGAGGCGCACAAGATCGCCGCGCAGTTCTACATCGAACAGCTCGACACCAGCCCCGAGGCCGACACCGGCCGCACGTTCCTCGCCGAGCGCGGCTTCGACCAGGCCGCCGCCGCGCACTTCGGCGTCGGCTACAGCCCCCAGGGCTGGGACCACCTCACCCGCTACCTCCGCGGCAAGGGCTTCACCGACAAGGAACTGCTCCTCTCCGGCCTCTCCCAGGAGGGCCGCCGCGGCCCCATCGACCGCTTCCGCGGCCGCCTGATGTGGCCGATCCGGGACATCGGCGGCGAGGTCGTCGGCTTCGGCGCGCGCAAGCTGTACGAGGCGGACAACGGGCCGAAGTACCTGAACACGCCGGACACCGCGATCTACAAGAAATCCCAGGTCCTGTACGGCATCGACCTCGCCAAGAAGGACATCGCCAAGGCCAGCCGCGCGGTGGTGGTCGAGGGCTACACGGACGTCATGGCCTGCCACCTCGCGGGGATCACCACGGCGATCGCGACCTGCGGTACGGCCTTCGGCGGCGACCACATCAAGATCCTCCGCCGCCTGCTGATGGACAACGGCTCGGCCCGCGTGATCTTCACCTTCGACGGCGACGCGGCCGGCCAGAAGGCGGCCCTGCGCGCCTTCGAGGACGACCAGAAGTTCGCCGCCGAGACGTACATCGCCATCGCGCCGGACGGCATGGACCCCTGCGAGCTCCGCCTCGCGAAGGGCGACGAGGCGGTCGCCGACCTGGTGGAACCCCGCACGCCCCTCTTCGAGTTCGCCCTGCGCCAGATCGTCGCGCGCTACGACCTGGAGACCCCGGCGGGCCGGGCGGCAGCCCTGGACGAGGCAGCGCCCATCGTGGCCCGCATCAAGAACACCGGCGCACAGCACGAGGTCGCCGTGCAGCTCGCGGGCATGCTCGGCATCCTCGACACCCAGTTCGTGGTCAAGCGGGTGGCCCAGCTCGCCCGTTGGGCCCGCGACCGCGGCGGCAAGGGCCCGGCTCCCACGAACGGGCAGCGCCCCCAGCAGACGTACGCCGCCGTCCAGGGCCCCGTCGGCGGCCCGGCGCTCAACCTCCGCAACCCCGTCTACGCCACCGAGCGCGAGCTGCTCAAACTCGCCCTCCAGCGGCCCGAGCTGGTCGCCCCGGCCTTCGACGCGTACGGGATCGACGAGTTCACCGCCCCGCCGTACGCCGCCGTGCGCCTGGCGATCATGGAGGCGGGCGGCGCGGAGTACGGGGTCCCGGACTCCCAGGAGTATCTGGTCCGGGTGCGCGAGGTGGCCCCGGACGACGTGGTCCGCGCCATGGTCACCGAGCTGGCCGTCGAGGCCATCATGCGCAAGACCGTCGACGAGACCTACGCCGGCGATCAGCTCGTCATGGTCCGCCGCCGCGCCGTCGAGCGCCGCATCGTGGACGTCCAGGGCGCCCTGGCCCGCGCCAGCGCCCAGGGCGACCCGGCCCAGCTGGCGGCCGTGCAGAACGAGTTGTGGGTACTCCAGCAGTACGGGCAGGCACTGCGGGAGCGGGGCGCGGAGGCGCTCTGAGGGTGCGGGCGCGGGGCGCGGGGCGCTCCGAGGGTCAGCCCGGCGGCGGCAGTCCACCGCTGCAGCCGCTCGGACTCGACGGGACTGTCGCAGTGGACGGTCACGTGGGTTTCGTAGAGGGAACCGGGCATCGGGCGATCGTGCCAGATCAGGGCACGAACAGGCACTCGAGTTTCCCGCGAGGGTCACCAGGTGGTCACGGACCGGACGCAAAAAGTCACCGCACGCCCCTCGTGGCGGCGATGTGTCGTACTCCACACTGGGTTCCGGTGCCTGAGTCCTCGGAGCGCGGCCGACCCGCACGCGACGGGTTCCCGATCCCCGCCGTTCCGCCAAACGACTTCGGGATGGACCGCGGCGAGGCCGTCGACCCCATCCCCGACGTACCGCTGCCGCACGTCTCAGCAGCGACATTCCTGGAGGTCGCCCCCGTGCAGACCCAGACCCTCACACAGACCGACAACGTCACGGACACGGACACGGACACGGACACGGACAGGGACAGGGATACGGATAGGGATACGGACAGGGATACGGACAGGGACGCCGAGCCCGACGTCGTCGCGGCGCTCTCCCCGCAGAGCCGTGCCGCGCACCACCCCGAAACGGAACCCGAGGAGCGGCCGGAGCCGGACGAGCCGCCGGCCGGCGCCGTCGAGGCCGTCGGGGCCGCCGAGGCCGGGGCCGAAGTCGAGGTCGAGATCGAGGCCGAGGCCCCCGAGCCCGTCGAACTGCCCCGGGGCCGTACCACGGACACCGGTGGCCCCTCCTCCGACCTGTTCCGCCAGTACCTGCGCGAGATCGGCCGCATCCCGCTGCTCACCGCGGCGGAGGAGGTCGAACTCGCCCGCCGGGTCGAGGCCGGCCTCTTCGCCGAGGAGAAGCTCCGCCTCACCCCCGACCTGGACAGCCAACTCGCCCTCGACCTGGACAAACTGGTTGTCATGGGCCGTATGGCCAAGCGGCGTCTCATCGAGGCGAACCTGCGCCTGGTCGTCTCGGTCGCGAAACGCTACGTGGGCCGGGGCCTGACCATGCTCGACCTGGTCCAGGAGGGAAACCTCGGTCTGATCAGGGCGGTTGAGAAGTTCGACTACGCCCGTGGGTACAAGTTCTCCACGTACGCGACCTGGTGGATCCGGCAGGCCATGTCGAGGGCACTGGCGGATCAGGCCCGTACGATCCGAGTCCCGGTCCACGTGGTGGAGTTGATCAACCGGGTAGTGCGCGTCCAGCGGCGGATGCTGCAGGAGCGCGGCTACGAACCGACGCCGGACGAGGTCGCCGCCCATCTCGACCTCCCCGGTGAGCGCGTGAGTGAGGTCCTGCGCCTGGCCCAGGAACCGGTGTCGTTGCACGCGCCGGTGGGCGAGGAGGACGACGTGGCTCTCGGTGACCTGATCGAGGACGGTGACGCGACGTCTCCGGTGGAGTCCGCGGCCTTCCTGCTGCTGAGGGAGCACCTGGAGGCGGTGCTCTCCACGCTCGGCGAGCGTGAACGCAAGGTCGTCCAACTCCGCTACGGCCTGGCTGACGGCCGTCCTCGCACCCTTGAGGAAATTGGCCGCATCTTCGGCGTCACGCGCGAACGCATCCGCCAGATCGAGTCCAAGACCCTGAACAAACTGAGGGACCACGCCTTCGCGGACCAGCTCCGGGGCTATCTGGACTGAGGAACCCTTTCCTTGCGGTAGGGGCGGAGGGGGCGAGGAGAGCCTTGCCTCCGCCGCCCCCACCCGCGTACCCGCTAGTCCACCTCGGCCACCGCCTGGGCGAACTGGGCCTTGTACAGGCGGGCGTACGCCCCGTTCGCCGCGAGCAGCTCCGCATGGGCGCCCTGCTCCACGATCGAGCCGTTCTCCATCACGAGGATGGTGTCGGCGTCGCGGATCGTCGACAGGCGGTGGGCGATGACGAACGACGTCCGGCCGTCCGCCAGTTTCGCCATCGCTTTCTGGATCAGCACCTCCGTACGGGTGTCCACCGAGCTGGTCGCCTCGTCCAGCACCAGGATCACCGGATCGGAAAGGAACGCCCGCGCGATGGTGATCAGCTGCTTCTCACCCGCGCTGACCCCCGTCCCCTCGTCGTCGATGACGGTGTCGTAGCCCTCCGGGAGCGTACGGATGAAACGGTCCGCGTGAGCGGCCCGCGCCGCCTCCTCGATCTCCCCGCGCGTCACGCCCACCCGTCGCCCACCACCACCCTTGCCGGAGGCACTTCGCGCCGCCCCTTCTACTCCAGCCCCGTACGCGATGTTCTCCGCGATCGTGCCGCCGAACAGCCAGGTGTCCTGGAGCACCATCCCGATCCCGGCCCGGAGTTCGTCCCGGGACATCGAGGAGATGTCGACGCCGTCCAGGGTGATCCGGCCGCCGGTGACCTCGTAGAAGCGCATCAGGAGGTTCACCAGGGTCGTCTTGCCGGCGCCGGTCGGGCCGACGATCGCCACCGTTTGGCCCGGCTCCACCTTGAGCGACAGGTCCTCGATGAGCGGCTTCTCGGGGTCGTAGCGGAAGGACACGTTCTCCAGCGCCACCCGTCCGCGCAGCTCGTCGGGGCGTGCCGCCGGCACCGGGTCGGCCGCCTGCTCCTCCGCGTCGAGGAGTTCGAAGACGCGCTCCGCCGACGCGATACCCGACTGCACCAGGTTCGCCATCGACGCCACCTGCGTCAGCGGCATCGAGAACTGGCGGGAGTACTGGATGAAGGCCTGCACGTCGCCGATCGACAGCGAGCCGGACGCGACACGCAGTCCGCCGACCACCGCCACCAGCACGTAGTTCAGGTTCGACACGAACATCATCAGCGGCTGCATGACCCCGCTGTTGAACTGCGCCCTGAACCCGGCCTCGTACAACTTCTCGTTCTGCTCGGCGAACTGCGCCGCCGACTCCTCCTGCCGCCCGAACACCTTCACCAGCGTGTGCCCGGTGTACATCTCCTCGATGTGGGCGTTGAGCTTGCCGGTGGTGCGCCACTGCTGCACGAAGTGCGGCTGCGAGCGCTTGCCGATGCGGGTGGCGACGAAGAAGGAGAGCGGGACCGTGACCAGCGCCACCAGCGCGAGCAGCCACGACACCCAGAACATCATCGCGAGCACGCCGACGATGGTCAGCAGGGAGTTCACCAGCTGGCCCATCGACTGCTGCAGGGTCTGCTGGATGTTGTCGAGGTCGTTCGTGGCGCGGCTGAGCACCTCACCGCGCTGGCGCTTGTCGAAGTACGAGAGGGGCAGGCGCGAGAGCTTCGCCTGCAGGTTCTCGCGCATGCGGTAGACGGTCTTGTTGACGGCCCGGTTCACCAGGCGCGTCGCCACCGCCATCAGCAGGCCGGACAGCAGGAACGTACAGAGCGCGAGCAGGAGTACGTTCCCGACGGCTCCGAAGTCGATGCCCTTGCCGGGGGTGAAGTCGGTCCCCGAGAGCATGTCGGCCATGCCCCCCTCGCCGCGCCTGCGCATGCCGGCGAGGACCTCGGCCTTGGTGGCGCCGGCCGGCATCTGCCGTCCGATGATCCCCGCGAAGACGAGGTCGGTGGCCTTGCCGAGGATCTTCGGTCCGATCACCGAGAGCGTCACGCTCAGGACGACGGCGACGAGCATCCCGTACATTGTGGTGCGTTCGGGTTTGAACTGTGCCAGGAGCCGTTTTCCGGACCCCTTGAAATCCATCGAGTGCTGATCGGGGCCACCCCCGGCCATCATGCGTCCCATGGGACCGGCCATCAGGCAGCCTCCGCTTCCGTCAGCTGGGAGAGCACGATCTCCCGGTAGGTCTCGTTGTCGGCCATGAGCTCGTGGTGACGCCCCGTGCCCACGACCCGGCCCTCGTCGAGAACCACGATCCGGTCGGCTTCCCTGATGGTCGACACCCGCTGGGCGACGATCACCACGGTCGCCTCGGCGGTCTCCTCGGCGAGCGCGCCGCGCAGCGCCGCGTCGGTCGCGTAGTCGAGCGCGGAGAAGGAGTCGTCGAAGAGATAGATCTCGGGGCGCTGGACGAGCGTGCGGGCGATCGCGAGGCGCTGCCGCTGGCCGCCGGAGACGTTGGTGCCGCCCTGTGCGATCGGTGAGTCCAGGCCGTTCTCCAGCCGCTCCACGAAGCCCTTGGCCTGCGCCACCTCCAGCGCGTGCCACAGCTCCTCGTCGGTCGCGTCCGGATTGCCGTACCGGAGGTTGGTGGCGACCGTGCCCGCGAACAGGTACGGCTTCTGCGGGACGAGTCCGACCGTCTTCGCGAGCAGCTTCGGCTCGATGGTCGACACATCCACGCCGTCGACGAGTACCTCTCCGTCGGTGGCGTCGAAGAGCCGGGGCACGAGCCCCAGCAGCGTCGACTTCCCGCTGCCCGTCGACCCGATCACGGCGGTCGTCTCACCCGGCCGCGCCACCAGCTCGATGGCCTTCAGGACCGGCTCCTCGGCGCCCGGGTAGCAAAACCCGGCGCCGCGGAGCTCCAGGTGGCCATGGCGCCGCAGCTCCACGACCGGAGCGGTCGGAGGCACCACGCTGCTCGACGTGTCCAGGACCTCCTGGATGCGCTCGGCACAGACCTCCGCGCGCGGCACCATCATGAACATGAAGGTGGCCATCATCACGGACATCACGATCTGCATGAGGTAGGCGAGGAACGCGGTCAGGTCGCCGATCTGCATACCGCCGCTGTTGATGCGGTGGGCGCCGAACCAGACCACGGCGATCGACGAGAGGTTCACGACGGTCATGACCATCGGGAACATCAGTGCGAGCGTCCGCCCGGTACCCAGCGACACCTCGGTCAGCCGCGCGTTCGCGGCCTCGAAGCGGTCCTTCTCGTAGTCGTCCCGGACGAAGGCGCGGATGACGCGGTTGCCGGTGATCTGCTCGCGCAGCACCCGGTTCACGGTGTCCAGACGCACCTGCATGGTCCGGAACAGCGGGCGCAGCCGGCGCACGATCAGGGTCACTCCGATGCCGAGCACCGGCACCACGGCGATCAGGACCGTGGAGAGCGGCACGTCCAGGCCGAGGGCCAGCACGATGCCGCCCACACACATGATCGGCGCCGACACCAGCAGGGTGAACGTCATCAGGGCGAGCATCTGCACCTGCTGGACGTCATTGGTGGTACGGGTGATGAGGGACGGCGCCCCGAAGTGGCCGACCTCGCGTGCGGAGAAGGACTGCACCCGGTCGAAGACGGCGGCCCGGATGTCCCGGCCGACGGACGACGCCGTACGGGCGCCGTAGTAGACGGCGCCGATGTTGCAGAAGACCTGGACCAGCGAGATCCCGATCATCAGGGCGCCGAAGGACAGGATGTAACCCGTGTCTCCCTTGACGACACCGTTGTCAATGATGTGCGCGTTCAGGGTCGGCAGGTACAGGGTGGCGCAGGTCTGCAGGAACTGCAGGAACACCAGCAGGGCGATGGGTTTCTTGTACGGACTGAGGTAGGCCCGAAGGAGTCGTATGAGCACGCGGCTTCTCTCGGAGTCGTCGACGGCAGTGCGGTCGGTGGTGCACCACCCCCTATCGTCGGACACTCCACCCGTGTTACCTCAACCGATTAATCCAAGAGCGGACCAAGGGCGGACCGAAACCGGACCTTGAGACGTACGCCGTAGTGCCCCTGGCGGACCGTGCCGCACACCCGAACACTCCCTATGCCCCTCTGTGCACCCCTATGCCCGGAACGCACCCGGATGCGTCTGTTCCCGTACGGACACGTACTGCTGGCGTACGGCCTGGCCCACGGCGAGTTCCTCGCCGGGCTCCAGAATCTGTGCGACCGCACCCTGCCAGACGGGTGGCAGCCGGGGGTCGAGGGTGCCCTGCGAGACGCCGAGGGCCCAGGCCGCCTGGCGGGCCGCGCCGAGCGCCGCGTAGTCCGCGGGCTGCGGTACGACGACCTGCGCGCCGAACAGCGCGGGCGCCGCGGCCTGCACGGCCGGCAGCTCGGCGGCCGCCCCGAGCAGGAACACCCGCCGGACGTCCACGCCCCGGCCGCGCAGTACGTCGAGCGCGTCCGCGAGGCCGCACAGCATGCCCTCGAAGGCGGCCCGCGCCAGGTGCTCGGGCCGCATCGACTCGCGCCGCAGCCCGGCGAGGGTGCCCGCGGTGTGCGGCAGATTCGGTGTCCGCTCACCCTCCAGATACGGCAGCAGAACCAGCCCGTGCGCACCCGGCGTGGACTTCATCGCCAGCTCGGACAGGCTCTCCAGGTCGGGCAGGCCGAGGAGTTCGGTGGCGCCGCGCAGGGTCCGTACGGCATTCAGGGTGGTCACCACCGGCAGGTGCAGACCGGTCGCGTCCGCGAGGGAGGTGATCATGCCGGAGGAGTCGACCAGCGCCTCGGTGTGTACGGCCATCACGGACCCGGAGGCGCCGAGGGACACGACCGCATCCCCGAGCCCGATCCCGAGCCCGAAGGCGGCCGCCATGGTCTCTCCGGTCCCCGCGGAGATCAGCAGCCCCTCGGGTGTCGTCCCCGCGGCCTCGGACGGGCCGAGCACCTCGGGCAGCGCGGCCTGGTGGCCGAGCGCCAACTCGACGAGATCCGGCCGGTAGGCGCCGGTCGCCGCCGACCAGTAACCGGTCCCGGAGGCCCCGCCCCGGTCCGTGGTCCGCCTGAGCGGCCGCCCGAGCAGCTGCCACACCAGCCAGTCGTGCGCCTGCAGCAGCGCGGCGGTGCGCAGCGCGGCGTCGGGTTCGGTCCTGTTCAGCCAGCGCAGCTTGGTCACCGGCTGCGCGGCCTGCGGTACGCAGCCCACGGCCTGGGCCCACGCCTCGCGCCCGCCGAGCGCGTCGACGAGATCGGCGGCGGCGACCTGCGCCCGCTTGTCACCGCCGACCATGGCCGGCCGCACCGTGTTGCCCTGCGTGTCCAGCGGGACGAGCGCGTTCTGCTGCGCGGAGACGCCGATGGCCTGCACGCCTTCCAGCAGCCCACCGCCGGCCGCCTCGCCCAGGGACAGCAGCCAGGCCTGCGGATCGACATCGGAAGGACGGCCGCCGCCCTCGGTGTTCTCCAGCGGATGCGGCGCGTACCCCTGCCTGAGCACGGCCCCCGTGTCCGTGTCACAGACGACGATACGAGTGAATTCGGGCGAACTGTCCAACCCGGCGACTATCCCCATGGTGGAAATTCTGCCGTACGGCGGGGCATGACCGCGCCGCGTGGCCCCCGCCGGGGCGGGGGTGCAGGTCGGGCCGCGTGGCGCCGGCCGGAGCCCCGCGCCTCAGCCGTACCCGGGGCTCCGCCCCGGACCCCGGGTGTGTTCTGGGACGGGATGGGACGGGACGGGGCGACTGGGGGTGGCAGGGGCGACAAACGCTATGTGTTGCTGGTGCCCCAGTCGTCCCCGCGGGTGCCGTTGGTGTTGCGTCCGCGCAGGGAGCGGACTCGGTCGGCGACCGAGTCCGGGACGTGGTCGCCCACCTTCTCGCTCACCGTGTGGAACGCCTTGCCCGCGAACTCCCGCCCCTGCTGGGCGGCGGTCTCCGCGGTGTTGCGCACCGCCGGGTTCTGCGCGACCTCGCGCGCGGACTTCTTCAGCTGCTCGTAGCGCTCGCGCCCGGCGCGAGTGCCGAGCACGTAACCCAGGACCAGTCCGGCGACGAATGTGAGCCGGTAGCGCATGACGGCCACCCTTCCCTTGCGTCGACATCGGTGCGGAGGGAACCGATTGGCGGAGCACCCCCCTGCTTGCGCTAATGTATGTGTCGCAGCGAGCGCACGCCCCCTGGCGAATACCCGGGTAGGTGCGTTCGATGCAACGAAGCAATCCTCCGTAGCTCAATTGGCAGAGCAGCCGGCTGTTAACCGGCAGGTTACTGGTTCGAGTCCAGTCGGGGGAGCTCGATCTCCTGTAGCTCAATTGGCAGAGCAGCCGGCTGTTAACCGGCAGGTTACTGGTTCGAGTCCAGTCGGGAGAGCAACGAAAGAGGACCCCTCAGGGGTCCTCTTTCATGTCCGGGGGAACCGCTCGGACCGCGTCGAAGTCCTCATGGTCATGCGATGCCGACCATCCGAAGCAGGAGATCGTATGAGCGGCTATGCTGCGGCAGACGGCGCGCACAAATGTGCGCGACGCGCCGTAAGGGGCGGTAGCTCAGCCGGTTAGAGCAGCGGACTCATAATCCGTCGGCCGTGGGTTCGAGTCCCACCCGCCCCACCGCGCACTACGCGTGCAGAATCGATCTCACCTGCGGAGACGTGACAGCGGCGGTCGCCACGCCGACGCGGCGCCCCCCGTTCACTCCTCCAGACCAAGACCAAGGGGTCCTACAGGGGCTCGGGCGGCCGAACACCGGCCAAGAGGTGCCCGTTGGCGGCTGCACGGCCTTCCGGGACCGTGGTGAAGGATGCCGGCCGACGCGGCTTCGCGAGCTGCCGGATCGAGGGCTGGGCGTGGCGGACGGCCCCATCGGGTGGGGCGGGTTCCGGCCTCGTGGCTGCAGGCGGTGTCGATCACGCCGGTCCGCCCGGAGGGTTCGTGGCCTCAGTGCAGGTCGGAGGAGTTCCGGCCGGATACTGCGCCCGTGCCGTAGACGGCGGTCGGGGTGGTGTCGATCGGCACCCATTGGCCGTTCTGGCGCACCTGCTGCGGGCTGGATGAGCCGCGGCGGGTGAAAGTACCGTCGGGGTTGGGCGACCACTGTTGTCGTGGTGCCGGTCAACGAGTCGATCGGCATGGGCCTGCCCGAGGACTTGGCGGTGTCGATGGCGGCCCGGAGCGGATCCGCGCTCCTGGGCGCGGTGGCCGCGGCCTTGCCGGAGGTGCTCGCGGGGGTCGCGGCGTGCGCCGCTGTCGCGTTGACGCTGAGCGCACCCGCCGTCACCAACGCCGCGAGGCCGGCCGCGAGCGGTCGAGCTCCTCCGGAGCGTGGGGCGGCTCTTCGTGAGCGGAGTTCCGCGCAGCGGTCATTCCGCGGGGCAGCTGTGGGGCTGATCAATTCTTGGGCCCCGGCAGCCCCTGGGGTGATGCCCCGTCAAGTCCCTGAAACTGCCCAGGCCACACAGAGAAACACCTGGGGGCGGCTTCAGCGTGCCCTCGGCCGGGAAGTACCCGGTGGGCGGCATCGGCGACGACCTCGCCGCCTACGTGGAGGAGCGGGCCTCGGCCGTCCTGCCCACCAACGCCCTGCTGACCGTGGACGGCCAATGGCGCGGCATCGCGGGCCCGGACCTCCGCCGCTACTTGACGCCTACCTCGATGAGCTGCCGGCCGACGCGATCGTCGACGGGTCGCCTCGAACCTGTCTCCCTGGGGAGGGCACGGGAGAGATCCGCGTGCGGCCCGAGGAAGGTCTCGCGCGGCCCCGTAGTGGACACGCGGTGGACGGAAGGATCGGGAAAGGCCGGGAAGTCCTCCGCGGGAGTACGTACCTCGGCATCGCTTCGCGCGCCGGCCGCAAAGGTTCCGCCCCGAGTACCGGACGCTGTTGGCGGATCCACCGCGGGTGGGGTGCCGGCCGCGGGAATGTGACACTCGCACGGCAAGTGTCACATTCCCGCGGCCGCATACAGGGGATCTGGTGCCGAAGGCCGGTCGCCCGGGGCGGAGCCTCTGCGCGTGCGAAGGGCCGTTCGCCGCAGGTGAGTTCACACCATGAGGTGCGGCGGGCAGGGTGCGGTCGGTGCGGACCGGGTCAGGGCTGGACGGGCTTGCCGCGTCCCCAGGCCCAGGCGAGACGGTCGGCGCCGGACTGGTTGGTGGTGGCCAGCCAGGGCCGGGCGGGGTCGCCGGTCAGGGTCTGCAGCGAATAGGTGTCGTCGGTGCGCAGGCCGGGCCAGTACACGGACCCCATCTTGAGTTCGCGGAAGGTGTCGGTGACGGCCTGAACGTAGTTGATGTAGTTGTCGGAGGCATCCGGCTTGTTGTAGTCGAGGCCGGTGGTCATCGGGGCGCCGAACTCGTCGGCGACGGTCCGGTCGGCGCAGTCACCGATGCGCTCCTTGAGGTCGGCCACCCACTGGTCGTAGGTGGCATAGCTCTTCCAGAACCCGTAGTGGTGCAGCGAGAGGTACGTGCCCTTCAGGCGCGGGTCGGCGCAGACGGAGGTGACGTGGTCGTTGTAGCCGGCGCCGCTGACGAACACCCGGTCGCGAGGGACCGACGGGTACGTGGCCAGCCACTTCGCGGCGATGTCGGCCCACTCGGTCTCGGTGTAGCCGTGCGGCTCGTTCATCGGCTCGAAGTAGACCCGCTCGTCGTTCTTGTAGGTCTTGACCACGGTGTTCCACATGGGCCAGAAGGTGGCGGGGTCGTCGATGAAGCCGTCCTTGCGGGAGCCCGTCCCCTCCCAGTAGGAGACGATGACCTTGAAGCCCTTGTCCGACGCCGCGTCGATGACCCCGCGGTAGGACTTCCAGTAGGCGCCGTTGACGGTGTACGGGTTGATGGGCAGCCGGACGGTGTTGGCACCGAGGTTCGCGCGGAACGCCGAGATCACCCGACTCGCCTTGGCGTAGGTCTGGGCGTAGCTGTCGGAGATCGACAGACCGGACAGTACGACGGGGTCGTCGGCGAAGTTGTCGCGGGGGTCGGCCCAGTTCACGCCCTTGAACTGGGTCGTGTCCTTGTGCGGCGCGGCGTAGGCGGGGCTGCCGGCGACGGCCGTGCCGCTGGTCCCGGCGATCAGCAGCGCCACGAAGGCGGCGCGCAGGCGGGGGGTGAAGCGGGTGCCTGCGGGGATTTTCGTTCTGCGCATCAGCTTGGCCTTTCAAGAGAGGGCGACTCGGTGCAGGGCGGTGCGTGTGCGTGGCTGAGCGGCCGTCGGAAGGTGTGCCGGGCCGGACGGGCGGTGTCGGCTCGCCGTCGGGGGCCCGGTGATGTCCGGTGATGTCCGGTGGTGGCGGGGGGAGGTCGCCGCCTTCGACGCGTGTCCGCGCTCCGGCATGGACGTTGAAGGGCTCAAGGGCTCAAGGAAGGTGTGAGGCGGGGTTCTTGTCGGTGCCGGCCTCCGGGACGGCCGGGGAGGTTCCGACGCCGCACGGCCGACCGGCCCATGGACGCCGTCCCGAGGGCGACGGCCTCCAGGCATCGTGAACGCTCGCCTGCGGCGCTGAGACCATCGTTCCGTTCCTCCCTGCTCCGCCGACCGCCGCGCGGTGTTTACGTAAACACGCTTCGGTACGTGGAGATGTTTACGTAAACATGGCGGCGCCGGAATCGTGGCACCCGGCCACAGAGATCGTCAAGGTTTCGCGCACGTAACGTCGTTGGCGTCGCGCGGGAGGTTCCGGACCCGGGCCCGAGGGAAGCGGAAGGGGTGGAGCGACGGCCGGAACGACCGTGAGCGGCGGGTTTCCGCACCCGCGGGCGCCGCGTCACGCGCCATCGAGGCTCCGCCGCCCGATGGCCGGGGCGGAACCTCTCCTGTGGGAAGGGGGGCGGTCGAGGGTGAGTTCGCGACCCTTGTCCGAGCCGGCGGGATCGTGCGCCAGGACTTCGGCCCGGGGGCCCGAGCGGTGCCGGAACGCGCCGCTCGGTCGGGTGGCGGCGCGAGGCCGGGGCGGTCCCCGAGCGGGGCTTGTCGGTCGTCGTGCTGGTGTTCGCTTTCGCGAACCGGACGGTGTGGCCGAGGGTGGTCCGCTTGGCCTTGGAGGGGGCTCCTGGGGTGCGGGAGAGATGGGTCTTCCTGTGCCCGTGGGCGTGCTCGGCGCATCCACGTCGCATCAGTCGCGTCACGCCGCATCACGTCATCGGTCCCGTAACCCTCCGGTCGCCCAAACATCATTCACGCGTCTCCCGCTCGGGGTTCTGCGTTTGCTGTGTTTGAACTGTGGACGGTTTACGCTTTACCGTCCTTTGGGCGTAGGGCCCCACTGTGCCGCCCGTCACCGCCAGGGCGAGCGCACCTTCTGTCCCCATGTGTACGCAGCACTTCTCCTATACCTGCGAGGGTCACAGAGCCATGCGAGCGTTACTCACCACCAAGGCCGCCAGGCGCGCCCTGCGTCCGGTCGCCGACCTCATCGATCAGCGCATCGAGCGTCAGATCCGCCGCTCCATCGGGGACGGCTCCGCGGGCGGACTGCAGCGCGAACTGACGGCGCTGCGCAACCGCCAGCGCCCCCTCGAACTGCTGCTCGACGGAACCGGACGCGGCGTGTCGCGCATGCCGGCCCAGGTCCATCTCGACCGTGCCATCGACGAGTTGGCGCAGGTGAGCGGGGACAGGGGCGGTGCGGAGCGGAACATCGCCCAGGCGTTCCGGCTGCTCATCGCGCTGGAGGCGCTCGGGGTCGGCCGGATCGCCGGTGGCACCATGAACATCTGCGGCAAGCTCTCCGCCGTACCGCTGCTCGACCCGCCGAACGACGAGATCCTCGAAATCGGCACCCTGTACGGGATGTTCGGCGCGGCCCTGATCCGGATGATGGAGCGCGCGGGACGCGACCCGCGTCTGACGATCGTCGACCCGCTCGCGGGCCTGCAGCTGCAGCCCGGCACCACCGAGGGCGCCGACCCGACGGGCACGCCCGTGCGCGGGGCCGCGGTGCGCGCCAATCTCGCTCTGGTCGGCGCGGCCGGTGCCGCGGCCCGTGTCCAGCAGGGCTTCTCCGAGGACCCCGAGGTGCGTGCCCTGGTCTCCGACCGTGCCTACGGAGTGATCATCGTCGACGGTGACCACTCCGCCTCCGGCGTCGCCGCGGATCTGGAGTGGGCCGAGCAGATCGTCGCGCCCGGCGGCATCGTCGTACTCGACGACTTCGGGCACCCCAAGTGGCCCGGTATCAAGGAGGCCTTCGAGAAGCACATGGCCACGGACACCCGGCTGACGTTCCTCGGTCAGGTGGCGAACTCGGGTTATCTGCGTGCGGATGCGAAGCCCGGGGGCGCCTCGGCGTGACGCGGGCCGCCGCCGAATCCCGTTCCCGAGCCATGCCATGGATGCCCTCGGGCACATCTCCGTGCGGCGCTTGGTGATATCGCTGTGCCGGGCATCGGTGGCGGCAGGGGGTCTGTCCCTCTGCCCGGGGTCGTGATAGAAGCGGCGGAAAGGGATTGTCGGATACTGAGAATGAGGTTCTGGCATGCGGGCTGTCGTGGTGGGTGCCTCGAGTGGACTGGGCCGGTGCATAGGGGTC
The DNA here is from genome assembly GCF_045040035.1 of Streptomyces sp. NBC_01384. Taxonomy (NCBI): domain Bacteria; kingdom Bacillati; phylum Actinomycetota; class Actinomycetes; order Kitasatosporales; family Streptomycetaceae; genus Streptomyces; species Streptomyces sp. NBC_01384. Next base: position 3,009,085 of record NZ_CP109559.1, on the reverse strand, counting down.
GACCTGGGGCGCCGTGGCGACCAGGTCGCCCTGCTGGCACGCCGGCACGACCGGCTGGTGGACGCGGCGAAGGAGGCGGGAGCGGACGCGCTCGCCGTCGCCTGTGACGTGACCGAGGAGTCCTCGTGCCAGGCGGCGATCGAGGAGGCCGCCGCCGGACTGGGCGGCATCGACGCCCTGGTCTACGCGACCGGCGTCGGCCCCCTCGCCCCGATCGAGAAGCTCGACGGCGACACCTGGCGCCGGACCATGGACACCAATGTGATCGGCGCGGCGCTGGTCACCAATGCCGCGCTCCCGTACCTGTCGGCCTCGGGCGGCGTCGCCGCCTACCTGTCCTCCATCGGCGGCTCGCTCACCCCGTCCTGGCCGGGAGTCGCGGCGTACCACGTGAGCAAGGCGGCCCTGGAGAAGCTCGTCGAGGCGTACCGCGTCGAGCACCCGAGCGTGGGCTTCACCCGGTTCGTGGTCGGCGACTGCGCGGGCGGTGAGGGGGACGCGCGGACCGAGTTCAACAACGGCTGGGACCGGGCGTACGCGGCCGAGATGGTGCCGGTGTGGCGGCAGCGCGGCTATCTGACGGGCTCTCTGCTGGAGGTGGAGGAGTTTCTCCGCGTGCTCGACACCGTCCTGCGCTGCGGCGGCACCATCCCGGAGGTGACGGTGACGCCGCGCCCGCCGGCCCGCTCCTCGTAGGCCCGCTCCTCGTAACAGCCGGGGCTAACGGCCCAGCGCCGCGCCCCCGTTGATGTGCAGCAGCTGCCCCGTCAGATACGCGGCCTCCGGTGACGCCACGTACCGGACGGCCGCGGCGATCTCGGAGGGCCGGCCCGGTTGGCCCGTCAGGGTCTGGGCGACCCGGGAGGCGATGAACTCCGGCGTCCCGCGGTCGCCGAAGAACTCCGTGTCGCCGACGAAGCCGGGGGCGACCGCGTTCACGGTGATGCCCTCGGAACCGACGCGCTGCGCGAGGTCGTAGGTGTACGTGTTGATCCAGGCCTTGGAGCCGCCGTACGAGCCCGGGCCGCGCAGCGAGGCGATGGAGGAGAGCTGCACGATCCGGCCGCCGGGGCGCCGCATATGGGGGAGCAGCGCCTCGGTGAGCAGGACCGCGGTGAGCACATTGGCGTCGAAGTTGTCGCGGTAGCTCTGCGCGAGGGAGGCGAGCGTGCCGTCCTGCGCGCGGGCCGCGTTGCCGCCCGCGTTGGCCACCAGCACATCCACCGGGGTCGCGTCCGCCGTGATGAACTCCCGTGCCGCGCCGACCTGTTCGGGGTCGGCGAGGTCGGCCGCGCACCAGGTCGCCGTGGACTGCCCGTACTGGCCGTTCAGCGCGTCGGCCGCCTTGCGCAGCACGTCCTCGCGGCGGCCGAGGAGCACCACCCGGTCCCCGTCCGCCGCGAACGCCTCCGCCGTCGCCAGGCCGATTCCGGTACCGCCGCCGGACACCACCACACGTCGCTGGGTCATGGGCACCCCGTCCTCAGATGTGAATACCGGTCATCTGCCGGTCATAAGTGAGCGCGGGCTGCGACGCTACGGAGGGCGCGGAAAGACGTCAAGTAGCCTGAGACGAGGCGTGGTTGACCTGCGCAATCGTTTTGTGGCACGGGCTCGTGGGCAGGGTCCGGGCAGCGTTTGCCCCGGGTCCGCCGGACGGAGGGAGAGAGAGCGCTGTGTCTGACCAGGTACGGACGGCGGACGGGCGGCTCCTGCGGGTCGACGTCTCGGGCGATCCGTGCGGACGCCCGGTGTTCCTGCTGCACGGCACACCCGGCAGCCGGGTCGGCCCCAGACCGCGCCCCATGTTCCTCTATCAGCGCGGCACCCGGCTCATCAGCTACGACCGCCCCGGGTACGGGGGTTCCGACCGCCAGGAGGGACGCCGGGTCGCGGACGTCGTGACGGACGTGGTCGCCGTCGCCGACACCCTCGGAGTGGAGCGGTTCGCGGTCGTGGGCCGCTCCGGCGGCGCCCCGCACGCCCTGGCCTGTGCCGCGCTGCTGCCGGACCGGGTGACGCGGGCGGCGGCGCTGGTGGGGCTCGCGCCGCGGGACGCCGAGGGGCTGGACTGGTTCGCGGGGATGGCGCCGTCCAACGTCGAGGAGTTCCGCGCGGCGTTCACCGACCCCGAGGGGTTCGTGTCCTGGCTGATCCCGCGCTCCGCCGCCATCCGTCAGGACCCCGCGCGGCTCCTCGGTGAGCTGCGCCACGACCTCACCGACGGCGACCGGCAGATCGTCTCGGACACCGGCATACGCGCGATGCTGCTGCGCAACTACCAGGAGGCGCTGCGCACTTCGCCGTACGGCTGGATCGACGACGTCCTCGCCCTGACCGAACCCTGGGGTTTCGACCCGGCCGGGATCAAGGTGCCGGTGCTGCTCTGGCACGGCGCTCAGGACGTCTTCTCACCGGCGTCCCACGCCTCCTGGCTCGCCGAGCGCATCCCTCACGCGACGGTCGTCGTCGAGCCCACCGCGGCCCACTTCGCGGCCCTGCCGGTGCTGCCCAAGGTGCTGAACTGGCTGCTCGCGGAGTCCTCCGGCTGGCCGGCACCCCGGTGAACGCGCCCCCTGCGCCCGACCCGCGTGCCGCGCCCGCCTCCCGCATACCGTGGCCGCCGGTCACACCGCCAGCGGCTCCAGATCCCGGTAGATGCGCCTCTCGTCCCGCGCCGCCTGCGCCATGCTGTTCTCCTCGCCGAGCAGGGAGCGCAGCTCCGCCAGGGCCTCGGCGCGCCGTCGGCGAGCCTCGTCCTCGCGGCCCAGCGCGGCCAGCGTCAGCGCGGAGTTGGCGAGGACGGCCAGCGTCTCCGGGTGATGCGTTCCGAGCGCCGTACGCAGCGTGACCAGGGCGTTCTCCTCCAGTTCCAGGGCTTCGTCGAGACGTCCCCGCTGGGCGAGGACATTGGCGTAATTGATACCGGTGAACATGGTGTGAGGGTGCTGTTCACCGAGCAGCTGAGCCATCTGCGGCAGCACCTGGCGGAACGCGCTCTCCGCCTCCTCGGTGTCCCCGCAGCCCCAGTGGAAGATCCCCAGATTGTTGAGCGCGGCCTGGGCGTACGGGTGGAACTCGCCCGGCACCTTCACGTACTTGGCCAGCGCCTCCTGGGCCACCTCGCGCGCGGCCTCCCGCTCGTCGGCGGCGTACAGGTCGGCGGCCATGTTCAGGTCGCAGGCCAGCGATTCCGGCGTCGGTTCCCCGGGCAGGGCGCGGTACTGCGCGCGGGTCGCCGTCGTCAGCCGCCGGGCGTCCTCGAACTGTCCCACCCGGCGCAGCGACACGGCGAGCGACTTGGCGCAGCTCAGCGTCCCGGGGTAGTCCTTGCCCAGCAGCCGCTTGTGGGAGTCGTAGGTGCGCGAGAGCAGGGACACCGACTCCGCGTACCGGCCGACCTCCCGCAGGTCGCGGCCCAGCCGGGCGGCCGAGGCGAGGGTGGAGGGGTGGTCGGGGCCGAGGACCTCCAGACGCCGGTCGAGGGTCTCCTGGTCGAGGACGCGCGCCTCGGCGTAGCGGCCGACCATGCTCAGCGCGAGCGCGAGGTTGTTGGCGGAGTTGAGGGTGCGGCGGTGCGACTCGTGGAAGATCTGGCTGAAACCGTCGTGCGCCTCGCGGGCCAGCTCGACCGCGGTCTGGTACTCGCCGAGCGCCGCGTGGTCGCTGGAGAGGCTGGACGTGGTGACGTAGGTGTGCGGATGCGAGGCCCCCAGCACCCTGCGCTGGCGCTCCAGCACCTCGGTGTCGATCTCCCGGGCCCTGACGTAACGCCCTTGTGAACGCAGCACGTTGGCGAGCTGGCAGCGCAGATACAGGTACTGCACGTCGTCCGCGCCGAGCGTCGCCTCCCAGCGCGACAGCAGATCCTCGGCGAGCTCCTGGGCGCCCGAGAGCTCGCCGCGCTTCCACAGATAGCGGACGCGGTCGATGAAGAGCCGGCGGGTCTCCGGGTTGGTGCAGTTGTCCGCGCGCGACGCGGCGAGGTGCGGCCAGATGAGGGCGAAGCGCGGCCAGTTCTCCGGGTCGTCGATGGGCTCGTCGCTGGTGGGGCGGGCACCCGACAGGACGGTGTGCACGACGTGCCGTGCCTCCTGCTGCTCCGCGTCGTCGAGCTGGGAGCGGATCACGGACTGCACCAGGCGGTGCACCTGGATGCTGTCGGTGACCTGGTCGACCTTGGCGAGCGCGAACCGGCCGATCTCCCGGATGACCCGGCCCAGCATCAGACTCTCCTGCAGGTCGGGGTCGTACGGCTTGAGGGCGTCGATCATCTCCTTGCTGTAGAGCAGACGCGAGGAGATCGGCTCGGGCGCGAGGAAGGCGCACAGCTGGAGCAGCCGCACCGAGGCCGGGGAGCGTTCCCGCAGCCGGGCGATGGAGACGTTCCAGGTCGCGGCCACGGTCTGCGGATAGTTGGCGGGCTGGTTGACGCTCAGCACCTCGGTGGTCTGCTCGGCCAGCTGCAGCAGATAGTCCTCGATCGGGGTGGCCGTCTCGGCCAGCCAGGCCGCCGCCACCTCCACCGCCAGCGGCAGGTCGCCCACCGCGGTCGCCACCTGGTCGGCCTCCTCGGTGGCGAGCCCCGGAGCCCGCCGGGTGAGGTGCTCCAGGCTCTCCTCGCGCAGGAACACGTCGATCGGCAGCGACTCCACCTGCTGCGCCCAGGCCTGGTTGCGCGAGGTGACGAGGATGTGCCCGCCGCCTCCGGCCGGGAAGTAGGGGGTGAGCTGCTCGGGGTCGTCGGCGTTGTCGAAGACCAGCAGCCAGCGCTTGGTCGGCAGCCCGCGCGCCAGCATCTGCAGGGCCTCCTGGCTGGCCAGTGTCAGGTCCTCGCCGCCCGGTGCGCCGATGCGGTCGGCGAGTTCGGCGAGCGAGGCCACGACGAGGTCCGACTGCTCGGCGGAGATCCACCACACCAGGTCGTAGTCGGCCATGAACCGGTACACGTACTCCAGCGCCACCTGTGTCTTGCCGACGCCGCCGAGCCCGAACAGCGCCTGCGGCTGCGGCAGGACGACGGAGATACCGCTGCTGAGCTGCTCGCGGACCCGGTCCAGGACGGAATTGCGGCCGGTGAAGCTGTAGTTGCGCTGGGGCGCGTTCCAGATCGCCGGGGTGTTGCCGGGGAACCGCGGGCCCGAGGGGTCGCTCTCCGGGGGCCGGCCGGGCAGTTCCAGGGCCTGCAGCAGCGCCGTGACGCACTGGGCCTCGCCGAGCCGGTGCAGGTCGAGCGGGTTGTGGTCGAGGTAGGACCCGGGCAGCCGCACCTCGTCGACGCGTAGCGGGAGGGTGGTGCCGCGCGGGGTGTCTCTGTCGGAGTCGGCTTGGGTGAGGGTGCGCCAGACGAGGTCGGCGTAGCGGGACTTGCGGAAGCCGTTCGACAGCAGGACGAGGCTGCGCGTCGCCGAGTCCGGCCGCTCCACGGGCCCGGTCGAGATGTCGTGCGAGGTGACCTGGCAGCCGACGCGCCCCAGCAGCGCCGCGACCCAGTCGGCCCACATGCGGTTCTCCGGCGCGTAGGCGATGAGGACGTCGGCCGCGGTCGCCATCGGCCGACGGCGCAGGAACGCGTCGCGGCAGCGCAGCCGTACCTGCTCCGGCACCGGCGGCAGCGAGGTGACCGCGCCGTCCGAGATGACGGCGGTGAGCCGTTCGAAGGCGGACAGCAGCGAGTTGGTGATCCCGCTCTCGTCGCCGACGGTGGCGAGGGTCTCCTCGTACGCGTAGTACGGTCGGTAGGGGATCTCGACGGCGCCCCAGTACGCGGTCAGCTCCTCGGGGCCGAGCCCCTTGGGCAGGCCGTCGAACTTCAGCCGGGCCAGCGCCCGTCCCGCGTCGGCCTTCTCCTTCTCGCCCTCGTCGATGCGCATGGGTACCGGCAGCACCCGGATCTTGCGCTTGCGGTGGTCGTCCTCGATGCTGCGGGCCACCGCCGCCGCGCCGTCCATCGACTGGTCGCTGAAGGTGAAGCAGTCCACGACCGTGTCGGGCATCTGGATGGTGCAGATGTCGGCGTTGTCCGACAGCCCGGTGCGGCTGTCGATCAGGACGTAGTCGTACGAGGCCTTCATGTCGTCGCGCAGCGCGTCGAGGAAGAGCCCGCCGCCCAGCCGCTCGTAGAAGTTGTCCCATTCGAAGGACGACACGGTCGCGGAGTACGAGCGGTCCTGGCGCCCCGCGGAGAGGAAGTCGAGCGAGCCGCCGTCCGGGAAGCGCAGCCCGAGGCGCTCGGGCGTCAGCGACAGCGCGTGCCGCTCGACGCGCGCGTAGTCGAGGTGCCAGGCGCCGGAGCGCTGGGTTCCGGTGGTCGCGGCCCAGGCGTAGTCGTTGATGATGTCGATGACACCGGTGGTGGCCGCGAGCGCGTTGGGGTCGAGGAAGGGGTGGAAGAAGCGGTGCAGGCCCGGTGCCTCCAGGTCCCAGTCGACGGCCAGTACGCTCCTGCCGTTGGCGGCGAGGATCCACGCCGTGTTGGCCAGGGCCATGGTGCGGCCGGTGCCGCCCTTGTACGAGTAGAACGTGATGATGCGTCCGTCCGGCGCGGCCGTCATGCTTCTCCTCCGGGGTCTGCTCCGCCTGCGCGGTACGGCGAGTGGGTGGGGCCCGTCAGACGGGGCCGGGGGGTCGGCGGCCCCGGCGGCGGATGGGCCTCGGCGTGCTTGAGGTACTGCCGGGTCGCGTGCGCGACCACGGCGGGAAGGACGTCGGTGAAGGCCTTCAGGGTGGGGACGCCGTTGACCGCGACCCGGCAGTCGGTGCGCCGGCCCCGGTCCAGGATCAGCGGCAGGGTGCGCTCCAGCTCCGCCGTGAGCCGTCGGCCCTCGTCGCCGTGGCACTGGGTGTCGGCCTGGTTCCAGGGGACGATCACGCCGACCCAGGGGCGGGCGCCGGCGTCGAACGCCGCGAGCCTGCGCCGCCGTGTCTCGTCGGTGAGCGCCCAGCGGTCGACGAGGAGGATGCGGGGGTGGTCGGGCGGCGCCTTGTCGGGGTCGCCCGCGGCCGGACTCCCGCCGCTGCCCCAGCCCATGTCCCCGGCCGTGTTCCCGGCCCTGTCCTCGCCCCCGTCCCGGCCGCTGTCCCCGCCTGTGTCCCCGCCCTTGCCCTCGCCGGTGTCCTCGTCCCCGTTCTTGCCCCCGCCCTCGCGGGTGCCCTCGTCGTCGAAGGAGGACACCGTGATCAGGTAGTCGAGGGAGCGGATCAGCTCTTCGGCGAGCGCGGACAGCGGGCGGGCCGACTCGGAGTGGTACGGGTTCCAGTCACGGGCGTCCTCGCCGTACGGGCGGGCGTCACGGTGCTCGGGGATGCTCTGCCGGGTGGGGGCCGCCACGGTCAGATGGATGTGCCGCGGGCCCGCGTCGAGGCGCGGCGGACCCTGGTCGCGCGGGGTGAACGCGCTCGGCGTGTGCTCGTACGACGGGAGCCGGCCGGGCGGCACCGGTGACTCGTGCGCGATCCGCACGATCCGGCGGGCCAGGCCCAGCACGGTCTCCTCGTACTCGTCGTGCAACCGGTCGAGTTTGATCAGCCCGTAGATCCCGCCCGCCGCGTAACGGACCCCGAAGACGGAGTGATCGACGTGGAGGTGGCGTACGGAGTCGGGGAGCCGGTCCTCGGCGATGTGCGTCCACAGGACCGGAACGGTCCCGGAACCGGTGGCGCGCGCCCACACCCTGCGCTCGTGGAACGCGGACCACTCCCGCCCGCAGCTCTCGCTGGTGAAATAGCGCGGCGAGAACAGCGGCACGAACACCCGGCAGGTCGCGAGGTTCTCACGGAGCCGCTTGGGCCAACCGTCGCCCGGTCGTGTCTGCCGGTCCATGAAACCGGCGGGGGCACCGGCGGGCAGGTCCGTGAGCGCCGTGACGCGGTCGCACAGCGCCGTGAAGAACGTGTGCACCCAGTGATCGGGGTCCCCGCCGTCCGGCCCCCAGGCGGGAGTGTGCGCATAACTCAGGAAGAAGTACGGCCGGTTGTCCGTGTCCCGATCGGGCATGTCCACACGTCCCCCTGCCTGTGGATGAACCCTCGCCCCGTTCCCGCCGGTGGCGCATTCGGCGGGAACCAATAATCTTCCCGACCACCGACCCGCACGGGTCATTTGTTTCACGTCAATCAGCGGTGATATCCGGACATCTTGTGGCTTGATCTTTCCGGCGTGCGGGCGGGCACGGGATCAGCCATGGTGGTGGCCGGCCCACTCGGCCCGCAGTTCCCCGGCCAACACCTCGCCGGTCGGGGTCAGTTCATGCTCCGGCAGGGCGGCCAGCTCCACCAGGGCACGGCCCGCGCGCTCCAGCGCCGCCGCCCGGGCCACGGGATCGCCTGCCCAGTAGGAGGCGTTGCCGAGCGCGTCGCTCGCCTCGTCCAGGAGGCGTCCGGCGAGATTGCCCGGCACGTTCAGGTCGGTCGTCTCGCGCAGGGCGGTGAGGCGGGCGAGCCGGGCGGCGCGGGGCAGCGCCCGGACGAACTCCTCGGGCTCGATGTCGACGGCCACCCCCAGCGCGCCGAGACCGTGCGCGCCGAGCCGCACTCCGGTGCCCGCCGCGAGCGGGGTGACCGTGGTGGTCGTGGTGACCGAGGTGACCCTGGCGACCGAGGTGGCGAGGAGCGCGGGGACGCCGTCGCGCGGTGCGGGCTCGCGCTCGTACAGCAGCGCGCACGCCGCCCGCAGCCGCTCGGTGAACCGGTCGAGGTCGGCGGGGGCCAGGGTCGGGGCTACGGGCACGGGGTAGCAGTCCCGCAGGGGATCGGCGTCGTCGACGACCACGGGCGGTGCGCCGGGGCCGAGGACCGCACTTGTCAAGGGGCGCCATACGGCGGGGGTGGCCGCGGGGAGGCCTTCGGGGAGCCCTTCGGGAGTGGCCTCGGGGGCGTACGTCCGGCCGTCCTCGGTACGCACGCGCGGGCGGCCCGCCGTCACGGTGACCCGGACGCGGCCGGGCCCCGGGAGGGTCAGGGTGCCCAGGGTCGGGAGGTACAGCGCCGGGGCGGGCTGGTCCCAGGCGAGCCGCAGGGAGGTGCGCGCGCGGACCGCCGCCGCGACGACCGCCGCCGCCAGGGGCGCGGGAGCGGTGCTCCGGCCGTGCAGACAGTGCTTGAGCAGGGTGTGCAGATAGGGGTGGGCGAGGATCTCGTCCAGGTGTGGCGCGGTCTCCGGCGTCCCGTCGAGGTCCAGGAGGGCGCGCCACACCGCGTCCCAGTCCGGCTCACCGGCGTGCCGGGCCGCGATGACGGAGAGCGTGTGCCGGTCCGACTCGGCCCCCGCGAAACGGAGTTCGTCCTGGTCGAACACGGCCGGGCTGAGAGTGCGGTCGGTGATCCGCTCGGCGACCCCGTCGACGAAGGCGCGCAGGTCGGCACAGAAGACGGACGGATTGTCGAAGCCGCGTTCGCCGCTGTACCGGTGCGCGTACAGCCCTCCGCCGCAGGACGCGACCACCGGGCAGCGGCGGCAGGTGTCGCTGACCCCGTCGATACCGAGCTGCCGCGCGCGTACGCCGGGATGCCCCGCCACCTCCTCGAAGGTGTGCCGGAAGACGTCGTAACCGGTCGCGGGGGCGCCGTCGTAGGCGGTCTTCAGCGAGTCCGCCTGCTCGTAACTGCCGTCGGTCTCCACCACCGCGAGGTCGCTCGGGGCCAGCCCCAGCGCCTCCGTCGTGCTCGGGCCGCCGCGCAGGGTGCTGAGCACGGATTCGAAGGTCCGCACCGGCACCGTGCGGCCCTGCCGGTCCCAGTGGTCGAAGATCCTCAGCAGCCAGTCGGCGTACGCGGTCGGGGCGTTCGGCGGTCTGGGCGGCGGGCTGTCCCAGGTGGAGTGCGGAAGCAGGTAGTCGATCCGGGGCGGGTCGAGCGCGGCCAGCGCGTCGTGCACCGCGACGGGGTCGTTGGCCACGTCCACGGTGCACAGCAGACCGCTGTAGAGATGCCGGTACTCGGGGGTACGCAACAGGTCGATCGCACGCAGCACCCGGTCGTAACTGCTGCGCCGGCCGCGGTCGAGCCGGTGCCGGTCGTTGGCGGCGCGGTCCCCGTCGAGCGAGACGCTGACCTTGACGTCGAACTCCCGGAACACGTCGAGCTGACGGGTGTCGAGCCGCACACCATTGGTGTGAATGTGGAGATCGAGCGAGGTGACCGGGGAAAGGGCACGGGTGAGTTCCGCACAGATATTCCTCATCCGGGCGGGACCCACGAGAAGGGGTTCGCCGCCGAGCAGGATCACGGAAACGGAAGGGAGTTCCCGTGCTTCCGCATAGGCGGCGAAACGATGGGCGACCGCGGCGAGCGTTTCCTCGGAAATGAAGGCCGGGCGCCCTTTCCAGCTCTGGTCGGCGTGCTCGTAGACATAACAGTGATCGCAGGCGAGGTCACATCTGCTGTGGACCTTCAGAACGAGTTGTCGGAGCGGGGCAGCGCCGTTCACACTGCCGAGTTGAAGGTGGGGAGCGGGGCCGGACGCCTTCCGGGAACGTCCGCCACGCGGTCGGCGGACCGCACCGCGGCGGGTGCGTGCGGGTCGATCGCCGACAGGCGCGTGTGGCGCCTGCGCGGGGGCCGGGGGGCGGACGAGGAAAGCGTCGTCGGCGTCACCGAAGGATTCATTTCACCGCTTTCATCGGGGACTTCGGGGGCACGGCCGCCACGAGCAGAAAGGCAACCGCTTGATCCCAGGAATACCGCTGACTTCGCGTGCGAGCAATACGGCGGCGGCCGCCCTGGGCGAATCCCGGCCATGCCAGAGGCAAGGCTGTGGGCAAGGCTGTGGGCAAGGCTGTGGGCATGACAGCGGGCCTCACAGAGGTGCCTGCCAGGTGACTGTCGTACCCGCCCCGCCCTTCCCGCCATGTTCCGGGGCGCCGTCGTCGAAGACCGTCAGCCGGAGCCCGGGCCGCCCGTCGGGAAGGGCCGCCGTCGCGTCGACCGTGACCTCGATGCGGGACACCCCGGAGCGGCGCGACGCGGCGGCCAGCGCCCGGCGCAGCGCAGCGAGCAGTTGGCCGGCGACGGGCTCCTGGACACGGCTCTCCACCGCGCCGGTGAACTGGGTGGACGGCTGGAATCCCAGCACGGCCGCCGCGCCCGCCGTCTCGCGCAGCACCCTGCCGCGGAAGGTGGTGGGGGCGTCGGCCGGTGGCTGCTGGAGCGCGAAGATCGCCGTGCGGACTTCCTGGATGGTGGACTGGAGTTCGTCGACGGCCCGGCCGAGGGTCGCGTGCACGGCATCGGCATCGACATCGGCATGGGCACGGGCATCGCCGCCGGCGGTGGCGCCCGCGCTGCGGCGCTGTGCGGACTCCAGCATCATGCCGGTCGCGAACAGCCGTTGGACGACCAGGTCGTGCAGGTCGCGGGCGATCCGGTCGCGGTCCTCGTAGACCGCGAGCCGCTCCCGGCTGTGCTGGGCGTCCGCGAGGACCAGCGCCAGCGCGGCCTGCGAGGCGAACTGCGTGGCGAGCAATCGCTCCACCGTGCTGTACGGCCGGTCGCCGCGCCGGCGGGGCAGGGCGAGCGTGCCGATCAGGCGGCCGCCCGCCTGGAGCGGCAGCATCATGTTCGGCCCGAACCGGTGCCGTACGCGCGTGGTCATCCGCGGGTCGGTCGCCGAGTCGTCGATGAACACCGGTTCACCGCCCAGGAGTGGTTCCAGGACGGGGCTGCCCGGCTCGATCGTGGTGCCGACGAGGTCACCGGGGTCGTCGAGCGTGGAGGCGGTCACGATCTCCATGCCGCCCTCCTCGGTGGGCTGGAGGATGACACCCGCCGAGGCGTCGGCGAGGAGCCGGGCCCGTTCGGCGACGGTCATCAGCGCGTCGGTGGCATTCTCGCCGGTGAGCAGCGCGGTGGTGACGGCCGCCGCGCCCTCGATCCAGCGCTCGCGCTGCCGGGCCGTCTCGTACAGCCGGGCGTTGCCGATCGCCGTGCCGGCCTGGGCCGCGAGCACCCGCAGCAGCCGCTCGTCCTCGTCCGTGAACGGACCGCCGTGCTTCTGGGCGAGGTACAGATTGCCGAACACCTCGTCGTCGACGCTGATCGGGACGGCCAGGGTGTCCTTCGACCGCCTCGCCGCCGCGTGCTCGGGCAGGTCGGCGGTACGGATCTCCACGAGTCCGTCCTGTTCCGCCTCGACCATGTCGAGCTCCGCGTACCGGGCCCCCGTCAGCTCGGCCGCGGCGTCCACGATGCGCTGGAGCGTGGCCCGCAGTTCGAGGTCGGTGCCGACGCTGAGGACGGCTTCCAGGAGGGCCGGCAGGCGGGGGACGGGATCGGGAACGCCGGAGTCGGGGGCGGGGGCGGGGGCGTGGGTGGGATCGGGATCGGGATCGGGATCGGGATCGGGCATCACGGGACTCTTCCGGGTCCCGGCCGTCAGTTCGCCAGCGGGTCCAGGCCCAGCGGCTCGATCTTGCCCTCCAGCATGTAGCCCAGGCCCTGCACCGCGCACACGTCGGGCCGTTCGGCGATGTGCACCGGCATGCCCGTCGCCTGCCGCAGCATCTGGTCGAGCCCCGGGAGCAGGGCGCTCCCCCCGACCATCATGATCCCGCGGTCGACGAGGTCGGCCACCAGGTCGGGTGGGCAGACGCGCAGCACCTTCCCGATGCCGTCGAGTACGGCGGTCAGCGGGGTCTGGATGGCGTCGCGCACGGCGGCGGTGTCGACCCGCACGGAACGGGCGAGGCCGGTCGCCACGTCCCGCCCGTGGATCTCCGTCGAGGCCGGGCCGTGCGGGGTGAGCCCGTTCCCGGACAGGGCGAGCTGCAGCGGCCGTACGGACTGCGACGGCAGCATCAACTCGTGGTGATGCCGCAGGTGCTGCACGATCGCGTGGTCGACGGCCTCGCCGCCCACCGGGATGCGCTCGGCGGTCACGATGGACCCCAGCGACAGCACGGCGACCTGGGTGGCGGCGGCCCCGCACACCATGATCATGGTGGCCTCGGGCAGCTCGACGGGCAGCCCGCACCCGACGGCGGCGGCGATCAGTGTGTCGACCAGCTCGACCCGCCGTGCCCCCAGCCCGACCAGCGTCTCGATCGCGGCGCGCTGTGCCAGCGGGTCCGCGTCGTGCGGGGTGCAGGCCGCGGCGCGCAGCCGGGGTTTGCGGCGCAGGGCACGGCGGACCTTGTCGCCGAGCAGCTGGCGCAGCATGCGCTGGGCCATCTCGATGTCGACGACCGTACCGCCGGACACCGGCCGCATGACCCGGATGTAGTCGGGGGTGCGGCCCGTCATCTTCTCCGCGAACTCGCCGACCGCGATCAGCGCACCGGTCTTCGTGTTGATCGCGGCGACGCTCGGCTGGTCGACGACGAGTCCCGCGCCCTTCACATACACCCGGGTCCGGGCCGCGCCCAGGTCGACGGCGAAGTGGCAGCGGCGCAGCTGCTCCAGACTGGCGGTCATGGCAGGTCCTCCCGAGAGCAGACCGTCTGGCTCCGCCGGGCGGCGGTCCTTACTCGCATCGTGTGGGGGAGAGGGACGAGGCGCCTTTTGTGGGGGGCCGGCTGGGGTGCCGCTGGACGGGTGGTCTTGCTGAGGGGATGAGGGGATGAGGGAGAATCCGGGGCCCTCGGAGGTGGCGCCCTCGGAGGTAGGGGGCCAGGGGGCGCGTACCGGTCGCCGTTCGCCCTGGCGGAAAGCCGCCAGGGCAGCCTCCCGCCAGGTTCCGTCTTCAGTGCCCCGGGTACTCGACGATGCCCCGGATCACACCCAGGTCCAGCAAGTCCTGCGGGCGGATGCGGAGGTGGTCCGCCGTGGCACGAACCTCGCTCGCGGGCCGCTTGAGGATCGCCGCCGCGAGCTCCGGCGCGATGACGGAGAAGTAGCTGTCCGGGGTGGCCCAGGTGTTACCGGGCGAGGCCAGCGCGAGCGCGCCGCCCGAGCCGCCCTCGCCGATCACCAGCGTGGTGACCGGCGTACGGGCGGTGGCCACCGCGGCGAACAGATCCGCGATCGCGGAACCCGCGCCCTGCCGCTCGGCCTCCGCGTCATTGGCGGCGCCCGGGGTGTCCACCAACGTCAGTACGGGGATGCCGAGCCGGTCGGCGAGGTGGATCAGCCGGGCGGCGGTGCGGTATCCGGCGGGGCGGGTCGCGGTCCCGCACTGGGCCGCGTACGCCACGGTCCGCCCTCCGGGCCCGGAACCGGAGCCGGAGCCGAAGCCGCACAGCATGCCGTCGTCGGTGCCTCCGCAGCGGTCGCCGCTGATCGCGGCGCGGCGCGTGAAGAGGGCGTCCAAGTAGGCGGCGGCCCGGGGGCGTTCGGGGGAACGGGCATGCTGGACGGCGTCCCAGCCGGTGGCGGGGAGGGCGGGGGTGCCGAGGGCGGGCGGGGGAGGGACGGCCTTGGCGGAGGGGCTGGTGAGCAGCCCCAGCCACAGCGCCAGCGTCTCCCGCAGCTCCTCGGGCCGTACGACGGCGTCCACCGCGCCCGCCGCCACCTGGGCCTCGGCCGTGTACGCCGCCGGGTCCGCGCCGGGCGGACGGACCCGGGAGCCGGCGAAGCCCACCTGGGCGCCGGGCAGCGCCAGGGTCACGTCGGCACCCGCGCCGAGCGTCGCCCAGCCCCCGCCCGTCGTCGGGTCCCGCAACACGGCGAGCTGCGGCAGCCCCGCCTCCCGGGCGAGCGCCGACTGCCGTGCCACGCGCTGGAGCTGGGTGAGCGCGAGCATGCCCTCCTGCATCCGGCTGCCGCCCGTCGCGACGAGCGAGACGACGGGGAGGCGGTGCTCACGGGCGTAGGTGTACGCCGCCTCGATACGGTCGCCCGTGCGCTCGCCGAGCGAGCCGCCGAGGAAGCCGAACTCGAAGGCGATCAGTACGGCGCGGGTGGCGCCGATGACGGCGCTGCCGCAGACCACCGACTCGTCCTCGCCGGTACGGGTGGTGGCGCGGCGGCGCGAGTCGTCGTACCCCTGCCAGGACAGCGGGCCATCGGGCTTGAACATCCTTATCGGGACGGGTAGTTCACTGAACTCGTCGGTGGCCAGGGCGATGGCCTCGCGGGCGGAGAAACGCTCAGTCATGCGTGAGGGGGCCATTCTTCTCAGGGCCGTTCGTGAGGGCGTCAGGAAGGGCGTCAGGAAGGGCTCGCTTGAGAATCTTGCCCATGTCGTTGCGGGGCAGCGACGTGAGGAAGCGCACGACACGCGGGCGTTTGTGCGGGGCGAGGCGGCGCGCCACGTGGTCCGCCAACTCATCGGCGGACGGCGGGGATTGGGGATCGCCGGGGACGATCCACGCCACGATCCGCTCGCCGAGATCCGCGTCGGGCTCACCGGTGACGGCGGCCTCGCGCACCGCCGGATGCTCCAGCAGCGCGTTCTCGATCTCGCCGGCGCCGATCTTGTAGCCGCCGCTCTTGATCAGGTCGGTGGCCTTGCGGCCGACGATGCGTACGGAGCCGTCGGGGTCGATGACCGCCATGTCGCCGGTGCGGAACCAGCCGTCGTCGGTGAACGCGGCGGCGGTGGCGTCGGGCCTGTTCAGATACTCGGTGAAGAGGTTCGGCCCGCGGACCTGGATCTCGCCGACGCGCTCGCCGTCGTACGCGCCCGTGGGGGTGCCATCGATGTCGTACGAGGCGATCGTCGTCCCGTCCTCCTCGACGAGCCGCAGGTCGACGCCGGGCAGCGGGACCCCGACGGTTCCGGGCCGGGGTTCCCCGTCCACCCGCACGCTCGTGTTCATGAGGGTCTCCGTCATGCCGTACCGCTCGATGACCCGGCGCCCGGTCGCGGCCGTGATCCGCTCGTGGTCGTGCACCGGAAGCGCGGCGGAACCGGAGACGAGCAGCCGCGCCCGCCCGAGCGCCTTGGCGAGTTCGGGGTCCTGGGGGAGTGCCTCGGCGAGCCGGTGGTACATCGTCGGCACTCCGAACAGCATCGTCGCGCCCTCGCCCAGCTCCCGCGCCACGCCCTCCGCGCTGAACCGCCCCAGATGCCGCACCGCCCCGCCGCGCCGCAGCGGTCCGAGGATGCCCAGGATCAGCCCGTGCACATGGAAGAGCGGCAGCCCGTGTACGAGTACGTCGTCGCCGGTCCACTGCCAGGCGTCGGCCAGCGCGTCCAGGGTCGAGGCGATGGCGCGGCGCGGGACGACGGCACCCTTGGGCGGGCCGGTGGTGCCGGAGGTGTAGACGACGAGGGCGGGGGCGGCGGGGTCGTCCGGCTCGGCGGGGCGCGCGGGGGTGTCCGAACCGGTCGCGAGCGCCTGGACGTCGACGCGCTCCACGTCACGTACGGCTGGCGGGAGTTCGAGGCCCGGCTCGGCCAGTACCAGCGACGGCGTGCTGTCGGACAGGATGTGCCCCAGCTCACCCTCCCCCGACTTGGGGTTGAGCGGCACGGCGGGCACCCCGGCGAGCAGCGCGGCGACGACCCCGACGGCGGTCTCCAGGGACGGGGTCGCCCACACGGCGACCCTTCCCCGGCCGTCGAGCCGCGCGGCCAGGGCGCCCGCAGAGGCGGCGAGCTGCGCGTACGTCAGGGACCGGTCGCCGAAACGCAGGGCGGGCCGCCGTGCGGTCGAGCCGCTGACCAGGGCGGGGAAGAGGGAGGACACGCGGGGTACTCCTTGCCGTAGGGACCTGCTGGAGGACGTTCTGCCGGTGACAGTCAGAACCGTTCCTACACCAGGGCGAGGGAAACCCGCCGTTGCCTGAGATCGATGCGGCGGACCGGAACGGGCAGTTCTTCGCCTTCCTGAGGCCAGGTGGACCGTTCCGGCCACGCGTCGGCGACCTCGATCACGCCGAGGAGGCCCTCGACCCCGTTGCGAAGGTCACACGGCGACGGTCCGGTAGTGGGTGGTGAGCCGTCCCTCCTCGTCCAGCACGTGGAACGCGAGCGCGGGCGGCAGGTCCAGGTGGACGTGGTCGTCCGGATGGGCGCGGTGTTCCCACGGGAGGCGGCTGGTGGAGACGACGCCGGGGGCGACCAGGAGGGGGCGGCCGGCGAAGGTGGTGGCCGCCGGGGTGTGGGCGTGGCCGGTCAGGAAGGCGGTGAGGCGGGGGTGGCGGGCGGCCAGGTCGGCGAGGCGGTGCTCGTCGACGAGGCGGATGCCGTCCACGTAGGGCATGTTGAGCGTGGCCGGAGGGTGGTGGAAGGCGACCAGGACCGGAGCCGTGGCCTTCGTCAGTACATCGTCCAGCCAGCTCAGGGTCTCGTCGGCGAGGTGGCCGTGGTCCTTGCCCGGCACGGAGGAATCGCACAGGGCGAGCACGAAGCCGGGTGCGTGGTGGACCTGGTTGACCGGCCCCGGCGCGGGCGGAACCCCGAGCAGGTGCGCGCGGAACGCGGCGCGTTCGTCGTGGTTGCCGGGGCAGACCAGGACCGGGTGCCGGGAGGCGAGGAGCCGGCCGGCCTGCTCGTACTCGGACGGCAGCCCGTGGTCGGCGATGTCTCCTGTGACGAGAACGGCGTCCAGGTCGTAGGGCAGGTCTTCCAGATACGCCATGACGGCGCGGGCGCGCTCGACACTGCGCTGCCCGCTGTCGATGTGAAGGTCGCTGACGTGCGCGATCACGATCACGGTGGGGTCCTTTCGTCGGAGGTCGCGTCGGAGGCGGGTTGGTCCCGCGACCGACCCTGGAAACCCTCCGGACCAGACTTGAGATCCAGTCCCATGCCCGAAAACTGGACCAGTTCGCGGCTGGCCGGACAAGTCGACCTGCACCTCGACCTCGGTGGCCTCGGCATCCCTTGGACGTGGTTGTCCCGCGTTGCTGCTCCGCTTCCTTGGCGTGCTTGGGGCAGCGTCCGCCCGTGGTCAGTTCCGGGCAGCCGGGTACCGAGCACGGAGGGCGGGGCTTTCTCGGCATGGGGGATCACCTACCAGGGGTGGGTGTGGGAAAGGTCACGCATCTACCAGGACTCCGTTAGGTCCTTCTGCCGGTCGTGTTCAGCGGCATGGTGGGTGTGTGGACGCACCTGAAGTGAATCGGGTTCGGGCGAAGTGGCGAAGTCGGCGTTATTCGTGGCTGATGTGTTCGCCTCGGTGCCGCGGAGGGACCAGCGGGCCAAGAGCGACTGCTGTCTGCGGAGACTGATGATGGACGGTCGCCGCAAGTCCATCCAGGCCATGGCCTCGCGGCTGCCGGACGGCAATGAACAGAACCCGCAGCAGTTCGTGAACCAGTCCACCTGGAATCCGGTGTTGGTGGGGCGGCGGATCGCGCAGCGGATGGTGCCGCTGATCGGTCCGGATGTCCGGGCGGTCGACGACGTGTCGTTTCCCAAGGACGGAAAGATGTCGGTCGCCGTTGCCCACCAGTACTGACGCTGAGGAGAAAACCTTCCGCAGTTGATCGTCAGGCTGCGGGAGGTTCGGCGGTGATATGCGGCCGCGGGAATGTGACACTCGCCGTGCGAGTGTCACATTCCCGCGGCCGGCACCCCGCCCGCGGCGGATGCGCCAACAGCGTCGGTACTGCGGGGCCTTGGGAAAGCAGGCGAACTGTCAGGTGGCGGTCAGCGAACGCGGGTACCCGGCGGCCCTCGACGCGCTGTGCGGTGTACTGGCGGACTCCTTCACGGGCCCGGATGCTCGGTGCCAGGGGCCGCCGCGACTTTGAAGACGGCCCAGACGGTTTTGCCCAGGCTGTGGTCGATGACGCCGAACTCGTCGGCCAACTCCTGGACCAGGTAGAGCCCTCGGCCGCCGCACCCCTCCGCGTCGGGCTCGCGGACTTCAGGGTCGCCGTCGCCGCTGTCCAGTACCTCGACCTTGAGCAGGTTGGAGTCCAGGGACAGACGGAGTAAGTACTGCCTGCCGGGCGGCACTCCGTGGAGTACCGCGTTGGTGGCGAGTTCCGAGACGCACAGCCTTATGTCGTCCTGGCGGTCGGTGATCCCCCATTCCATGAGCGTGGAAAGGGCGAACTCGCGTACCGCGCGGACAGAGGCACGTGCCCGCGGGAACCGTCGGTGCCGTAGCAGGGGCACGGTGAACCACCACCTTGATCCTGAGCTGTACGACCCTCAGCACCGTACTGCTATTCACGAAAAGCAGCAAGGTTGCCTTCGAGGGACTCCCGGCGCCAACTCGCTTACTGTGTAAAGCGGCAAGGTTCGGCGGCGCGCGGATGTGAGGAAGGGGACGCCATGAGTCCCGGCGAGTGGACCAGTACCTCGATGCCGTATCTGACTCCGCGTAAGCACGGGCAGTCGGACGCCTGGAGCGCGGAGCTCGAAGCGCGGGGACAGCGGGGCAGTCAGCGCGTCGTGCACGCTGGCGAGGTGTCGGCGCCCTCCGGCATCGCGGAGCTGCTGGGCCTGGCCGAGGCTGAGACGGTTGTCGTACGCCGACGCGTCATCTACCTCGCGGACGAGCCCTGCGAGCTGACGGACACGTACTACCCCCTCGACATCGCCCGGGGCACCCGGCTTGCGTCGACGGCCAAGATCCGTGGAGGGGCGGTCACGCTGCTCGCCGAGCTCGGGCATACGGGAGCTCACGTGCGGGAGGACGTCGTGGCCCGCATGCCGACCGCGGACGAGCGGGGCGTGCTGCGGACGGCGGACGACGAACCCGTCCTGCAGCTGACCCGGGTCACCCTGGATCGGAACGGGCGGCCGATCCAGGTCGACCGTATGGCCATGCCTGCCCATCGCCAGCAACTCCGGTACGAGATCAGGATCGGTGACCGTGCCCAGAGCTGAGGACGAAGACATCGACCGCCGCTCTCTCCACGAGCGGATCGCGGCCGATCTGCGCGACGACATCATGAGCGGGAATCTGCCGCCGGGGGCCAAGCTGCCGTCCACCGTACAGCTCAAGGCACGCTTCGACGCGTCGAACGCCACCGTGCAGAAGGCGCTGCAACTCCTCAAGGACGAGCGGCTGGTCGTCGGGCGGGCGGGCGCCGCCGTCACCGTGCGCGAGCACCGGCAGCAGACGGTCCGGCCGGCCGATTACATGGCTCCCGCCGAGCGCGGTGAGCCCTACCGTTGGGTCACGGAGTCGTCCAGGGGCGGGGCGGGAGCGCGCAGTGAACTGCTTGAAGTGGCGGAGGTGGTGCCTCCGGCGGATGTCGCGGACGCCTTGCGCCTGACTCCGGGCGACACCGCTCTGCTTCGCTGTCAACTTCTGCTGATCGACGATGAACCGGTCGAACTGGTCAAGTCCTACTACCCGTTGGACATCGCCCGCGACACCGCGATGACCACGCGCCGCCGGATCAAGGGCGGGACACCGACGCTCCTCGCGGACCTCGGCTACCCGCCGCGGCTCAGCGTGGACAGGGTGTCCGCCCGCGTTCCCACCCAGGAGCAGTATCGGGCGCTACGACTGCCCAGCAACCTCCCGGTTTTGCGCACGCTACGCGTTGTGTACAGCGACGGCGAAACGCCCATCGAAGCGTCGGTCCTGGTCAAGGCGGGGCACTTGTACGAGCTGCGCTACGAGTTCACCGCCGACTGAGGCGCACGCCGGACGAGTCGGCGTCTGCCCTGCTCGACACCGACGACCACATCGGGCTGTACGACGACGACACCTACGTACTTCCGGCCATCGACCGGGCGGTTGCCTTCTTCGATCACTCCTTCGACTCTTCTCGCTTTGGGAGCGATCGTTCTTGAACCGGGAACGATCGTTCGGAAAGCGTGGCGCCGGTCGAGCCGGGCCCGTAGTCTCGGCCCACAGCGGGACCATTTGACGGGTAAACCGTCGGTACTACGTGACGGGTCAACTGCCGGGAGCGCATGGGTGAGTGCGTCACTGTCTCCTCTTCACGAGACACTCGCGCGCCTCGACGCGCGGATCGCCGAGAAGGGCCTCGACCGCGGCGACGTCCTCGACGTACGGGAGTTGTCGAGACGAACGGCCCTTGCCGAGGGGGAGATCCGGGCGCTTCTCGACGGCGCCGCATCCCTCGACGACAAGGTCGACGACCGGATTCGCGGGCGGGTGCGGGCACTGTACGAGGCGTATCTCGTCGAGAGCGGGAAGCGGCCCGCCGATGTGTGCCGGAACGTCGCCGGGCGGCTCGGGATCAGCGACAAATGGGCCCGCAGTCTGCTCAACGGCGACAAGATGCCGAACGTGCCGGACCTCACCCGGCTCGCCGAGTTCTTCCGGATCGGGGAGGGCACGAAGTTCTTCACCGACCCCGCCCCCGTCGCCCTGAACACGGCTCTGCGGCGCATCCTCCACGAGTGGGAAGGCGGCCTCCAGGAGCTGGATGACGGCACCGAGGACGGACCACTGCTCAGGTTCACGCTCAAGCATGGAGTCGTCACCCTCGCCCTGCGGGGCCGGCAGCTGACGCCCCGCAAGCAGGAGGCCCTCGCGCTCATGCTCGAGGGGCTGTTGAGCAGCGAGGAGGCGGAACGGTGAAGCCTCTCCGCACGGTGAAGCCTTTTCCCACGGCGAGGCCTTTCCGCACGGCGAGGCCTTTCCACGCCGTGTGGAAGCGCGCCGCCGCTCTGTTCTCCCGCCGGGCCGACTCCGAGATGCGCGCACTCGCCGTCGAGCTCACCCGCGCGCTGAAGAAGCGGCTCGACGCGCCCGTCGACGTACGGGAGTTGGCGCAGGCCCTGTGTCAGGAGATGAGCCGGCGCCGCAACGACCGTCCCATCCAGCTCCGCTTCGAGCGCTTCCCCGACGAGATCGAGGTCACCGGCCTGTGGATGGAGTTCCACGACTTCGACCTCGTCATCGTCGAGGAACGCGCCGCGACGGTCCAGCAACTCGTCATCCTCGGCCATGAGTTGTGGCACATGATGGCGGGACACTCCCACTCCCACCACCACGTCGCCGGCGCGGCCGTCGCCGCCCGCGCCCTGTCGGACGACCCCGGCTGGCAGGAGATCGCGCTCACCGTCGCCGCCCGCAACGGCTCGCACGACGCCGACGAGGCCGAGGCCGAGGACTTCGGCCTCTATCTCGCCAGCGTCTTCCGCTCCTGGGTGACCGGCCCCCGTACCCAGGGACCCGTCGACCCGGTCGGACGGGCCATCCAGGCCTCCCTCGGCTACCGCGGACCCCAGGACTGACCGGCGATGCACCCTTCCCGCTTCTTCGCCGGTCTCTACATCTCCTTCTGGCTCCCGACGGCGGTCCTCACCGCCGCCCTGGCGATCAGACTGCCCAGCATCGTCAAGCTCTGGAAGGACCCGCTGCTGCGCGCCGTCGGCGGCCTCCTCGTGCTCGCCTGCGGCGTCTTCGTCTTCGCGGCGCCTCCCACCATCGCCTGGACCAACCGTGTCACCGGCGTACCGAACATCTCGGCGCCGCTGGTCTACAGCCTCATCACCGCGTTCTGCGGTTCCTGCCTTCTGCTCGTCATCGCCTGGCGCGACGGCGTCTCCGACCGCTCCGAGGTCACCCGCCGCGCCACCCGCTGGGTGATCATCGTCTACGCGGGCGTGATCGTCGCGCTGTGGGTGCTGTTCGCGCTCTCCGACGCCCGCGTCGAGCGGTTGCGGGACCTCGACACGTACTACGCCCGCACCCCCTTCATGGGCGAAGAGATCGTGCTCTATCTGCTCGCGCACACCGTGGCCGGCCTGTTCACGCTCAAGCTGATCCGGAACTGGATCCGCACCGACGGACTCGACGGCTGGCTGCGCGGCGGCCTGACGTTCCTCGGCGTCGGCTCCGTGACGAACCTGCTCTTCGACAGCGCCAAGCTCGTCGCCGTCTTCACCCGCTGGACCGGCCACGACCTCGACTGGCTCAGCACCGGCCTCGCCCCGCCGGTCGCCTGCCTCTCCGCCATCCTCATCGCGGTCGGCTTCGTCCTTCCGCACGCCGGCCAGTATCTGCACCGCCGTACGCGCACCCGGCTCGCCCACTGGCACCTGCGGCCCCTGTACCGGCTGATGCGGACCGTCATGGGCGGCGACCGCGTCCCCTTCAAACTCCGCGCCACCCCCGAACTGCGGCTGACGCGCCGCGAGACGTTCATCCGGGACGCGCTGCTGCAGCTGACCCGGTTCATCGACGGGGACCTGTGGCGCAGGGCGTACGACGCGGCGCGCGGCCTCGGCTTCGACGCCGACCGGGCAGGGGCCCTCGCCCATGTCGTGACGATCCAGGACGCCATCGAGGCCAAGAAGCGGACCCGGCAGGACGAT
This sequence comes from Streptomyces sp. NBC_01384, assembly GCF_045040035.1. Lineage (NCBI taxonomy): Bacteria > Bacillati > Actinomycetota > Actinomycetes > Kitasatosporales > Streptomycetaceae > Streptomyces > Streptomyces sp. NBC_01384. Next base: position 2,986,005 of record NZ_CP109559.1, on the reverse strand, counting down.
GCCCCCGCTTCCCTCAACACCCCGGACACGGGAAACCTGCTGGCGGAGATCGAGGCCGTGTCCCGAACCCTCCACCACACCGACGACATCCGGGCGGTCCGCGAGCGCGCGGCCGCGGCGACAGAGAGCGTGCCGACCCCATGACCGCCGACCGAGGACCCGCGCGTGTCCCTATCCGGCCCCACCCTCCGCGACCGCTGGCTGGCCGCGTACGTCGACCGCCTCCTCTACACCGCCACCGGCAACGGCCGCGTCGCCCGCCGCTTCACCGATGTCTCATCCCTCTCCAGCGCGGCACCCATGTCCTCCTCGCCCCCAGCGTGCTCCTGGCAGCCGCGATCGGCCCCCTGAAGCCCCAGCTCACCGCCCCGCCCCTCACCCGCGAGGAGTGGAAGGCGGTCATCCCCACCTGATGCGGCCGAACCGTTGCTGTCGTTCCCCCCGAGATTGTTAGCCTCGCAGGGGACCAGCAGCCGTTACGAGGAGGAGTCCGCAGTGGCCCGCACAGCCGCCCGCGCCCGTATCGCACTCGCCACCTACAGGCCGGAAGAGGGCGAGGAGAGCGCGGACCGGGATCTGCCCGTGCTGAAGGCGGCCCTGGAGGACGCCGGGGCGGAGGCCGTCGTCCGGTACTGGGACGATCCGGAGGTCGACTGGGCGGCGTTCGACCTCGTGGTGATCCGGTCCACCTGGGACTACAGCTGGCGGGTGGCGGAGTTCGTGGCGTGGGCCGAGCGCTGCGGGAAGCTGACGCGGCTCGCGAACCCGGCTGCCGTGGTGCGGTGGAACACCGACAAGCGGTACGTCGGCGATCTCGCGGAGGCCGGGGTGCCGACCGTGCCGACCCGCTATCTCGCGCCGGGTGAGCCCGCCGAGTTCCCCGACGACCACGAGTACGTCGTCAAGCCCACCTCCGGCGCGGGCGCGCGGCTCGCCGCCCGCTATATCCCCGAGGAGCGGGAGACCGCCGTACGGCAGCTGGAGCGGATGCATGCGAAGGGGCTGACCGCCATGGTCCAGCCCTATCTGACCAGCATCGACACCGCCGGCGAGCGCGCGCTCCAGTTCTACGGCGGCCGCTTCCTGCACGCCAGCCGCAAGGGTGCCGTACTCGCGCGCGGCACGGCGTACGACGCGGACAAGGTCCCGCACCCCCGCCTGGAGCCCTGGCGGCCGACACCGGCCGAACTCGCCGTCGCCGAGCGCGCGCTCGCGGCCGTACCGCAGGGGCCGGACGGCTCGGAGCTGCTCTACGCCCGCGTCGACCTGGTCGACGGCGACGACGGGAACCCGTGCGTCATGGAGCTGGAACTCGTCGAGCCGAACCTGTTTCTGTGGCTGCACCCGGAGTCGGTGCCCGTCGTCGCGGAGACCATCGTCAAGGCCGCTCTCCGCTGACGGCCACCCGCTGCAGCAGCCCCCAGGTGAACTCCGCCGCGCACTCACGCGGTACCCTCGACGCGTCCGGCGCCGTGAACGCCAGCCCCCAGCGGGTGGGGGCCGTGCCCTCCAGCGGGCGGGCGGGGGCGAAGGCGTGGGCGAGCTCGTCGACCGTGCAGGACCAGGGACGGAGGTCGTCCACCGTACGGAGATCAGGGCCCGGGGCGCCCGGGGCGCGGACCAGCCACTCGTTCCAGGCCACGCCGTTCGGGGCGACGAGGACCTCGAAGCGGAGGTCCGGCCAGAGCGGGATGGGCCAGAGCAGGGCTTCGCAGGCAAGGTCGCCGATCTGGCGCGGCTGCACGGACTCTGGGGCGCCGAGGATCGAGCGGTAGCGGGAGGTCGCGGCGCGGGAGCGCGGGGCGTGCAGCATCGCCTGCCAGCGGCGGTTGGCCTCGCGCATGTCGGCGATGGAGACGCCCAGCTGGTGGCGGGCGTCCTCGACGAGGTCCGGGTTGTGGTCGGCCATGCGGCGCAGCAGGACCAGTTGGAAGTCGAGCGGGGTGAAGGGGCTGGCGGGTCGCTTGGCGGGCATGGGGTCCATGGTCGCGCATCGGGTGGGCGCCCGGTCGGCGGCCGTCCGGGAGGAACAGGACCGAGTTCACGTAACGGGGGCCGGGCGGGTCCTGGGCGGGTGGGGAGGTGGGGGGCGAGCCGGGCGGCCCATGTCCTCGTCAAGGGGCCATCCGTTTGAGGAGTTCCTCGTGCTCGTCCTCCGTGACCTGCTCCCCGGAGGACGGCAGCAGCTGCGGGATGCCGTCGACGATCGGGTAACGGCGGTGCAGGCGCGGGTTGTAGAGCGCTTCCTCGGAAGCCGGGGTCTCGTCCGCCGCGAGCAGGTGGAGCGGGCCCTTGTCCAGTGGGCAGGCCAGGATCTTCAGCAGCGGGTCGTCGGGGGTCATGGTGGCGTCAACTCCTTGGCCACGATGGTGGGTTGGGGTGCCGTGTCGTGCTTGGGCATGACCAGCAGCACGGACACGGCGAGGGCGGTGCCCGCCAGGCGCAGCGTCAGCCGCACCGGGTCGTGCGGCAGCGCCTCACCGAACGCGAGCGTGCCGAGCACCGCCGTGAACAGACTGGTCACCGTCGTACAGACCGGCACGATCAGCGAGGCCCGACAGCGCTGCAGCGCCGCCTGCGACATCACGAGGCCGAACGCGCCGGTGAAGAGCAGGAGATAGGGGTATGGGGAGCGGAGCACGGCGACCACCGCCCCGGCCAGGTCGCTTGTCGTCAGATAGCTCGACACGCCCTTGATGGCCAGCGAGCTCACCCCGTACAGCAGGCCCACCGCCACGCCGTACTCGACGCCCGTCGTCGGCATCCGGTGCCGGTGCCGGGCGCGGCGTTCGGCGGACCCGTACAGCCACAGGCCCCCCGCCAGCGACGGCAGGCAGACGGTCAGGATCAGCGGGGCGGGGGCGCTCCGGCTGACCCGGTCCGAGCCCTCGCGCAGGGAGAGGACCATCATCAGCAGGGCGAGAAGGATCGCGCCGAGCGCGTACCGCTCGCGGCCCGTCGTCTCCTCGCCGAGCAGCCGGGAGGAGAGCAGGACGAGCAGCACGAGTCCGGAGACGAAGATGCCCTGGGCGGCGGCGATCGGCAGCGTGCGGTAGACGGCGAGCTGGGCGCCGAAGCCGGCGGCCAGCGCCAGCGAGCCGCCGATCCACAGCGGGCTGCCCAGCACCAGCCGCAGCAGCCGGACGGGGCGGCGGATGTCCACCTCGGGCAGCGCGGCCAGCGCACGCTTCTCCAGGACGAATCCGGTGCTGTACAGGACGTTCGCCAGCAGGGCCGCGGCCACTCCCCACCACATGGGCTACGTCCTTCGGGCGTGCAGGAGGAGGATGGAGGAGAGGGGCGGCGCCGCGCAGGCCAGCCGGTCCAGCGGCCGCAGGGGGCGCGGTACGCCGTGGAAGGGCGCCCCGCCCAGCCGTACGACCTCGAAGCCGGCAGCGGTCACGAACTCCCGCAGTGCGCGGGCGGTGTAGAGCCGCAGATGGCCCACGACCTCCTTCCCCGGGCGGCCGTGGATGGCGCGCAGGCTCACCTCCGAGAAGACGGGCTGGACTCCGGCGAGCAGCAGGGCGCGGTTGTACCAGGCGGCGAGGTTCGGGGTGGAGAGCATCAGGTGGCCGCCGGGGCGCAGGACGCGGCGGATCTCGTCCAGGGCGCTGTCCGGGTCCACGAGGTGCTCGATGACCTCGCTGAAGAGCACGGCGTCGGCCGACGCGTCCGCGAACGGCAGCCCGCCGTCGGTGAGTTCGCCGCGGATCGCGTACGGCAGCCGGGTGTGGGCGCGTCTGAGGGCGTCCTGCGACCAGTCGACGCCGACGAGGCGGTGTCCGGCGAGCAGGGGTGCGGCGGTGGCGGCGGCGGTGCCGTCGCCGCAGCCGATGTCCAGCACCGTCCGTGCGCCGGCCGTGGCGGGGCCGAGCGCGGCGGCCAGCATCCGGGCCTGGCGGAGGCTGCGGGGGGTGCCGGAGGCGACGGGGACGGAGGGGTCCTCGTAGAAATCGCGAAGTCCCCGGCGGGCAGCGACTGTTGTCGAGTTCGAGTTCGAGTTCGTGGTCGTGGTCGTGGTCGAGTTCGTGGTCGTCATGAGCTGACGTCCTCCTCCGTCGCGTGCAGATAGTGCTCGAAGAGGTCGCGGAGGTGGGCGCCGTCGCCGTGGCTGAGCAGGGTGCGCGACCAGCGCAGGGCGACATGCAGCCGGCCCGCGGTGGACGCCGTGGTGACGGTCAGACCGCGGGGCACCCGGGCGGGCGCCGAGAACCACACCGCGTGCGCGCGCCCGGCCTCCCCGCCGAAGTCCAGCGCGTACGGGATGCGGCCGATGTTGCTGAGCAGCGTGGTCGAGGTCCAGGGCCCGGCGGCGCGGCGCAGGCCCCGGGTGAGGGCGGCGCGCCAGGCGACCGGGACGACGGGAGCGGTCAAGAGGGCAGCCCCGTGGCCGAGTTGAGGACGGGGGAGCGACTTGAGGGCGCGCGTCCGCTCGGCCGTACGGCGGAGCAGCTCGCCCATCCGCGCGGGGTCCAACTCCCCCGGTGCGAAGGGGACTTCGACGAGCCGGGTTCCGTTGCCGATGGGCATGTCCGTGCCCCGGGAGCGGTCGTCGACCGGCATCGTGATGCGCAGGGGGCGCGGCCGGGCGCCGTGTTCCCTGTTCCAGTGGACGATCATCAGGGCCGTGGCCGCCATGAGCTGGTCGTTCACGGTGTACGGGGCGCCCTTGGGGCGGCGCGGGACGCCGAGCTCGGTGACGAGCAGGCCGTTGCCCGGGGAGGGCTCGGGGGTGCCGTGGGCGACCCGGGCGGGCGGGGCCCAGGTGGAGGGCGTGTCGACCTTCCCGGCCTTCGCCTCCCTCTCGGACGTCCGCACGGGGGGCGCGGCCGGGGAGTTGTCCTTGCCGCCGTACAACTCTGCCGCGGTGGCGAGGATACGGAGGCAGGCTGGGCCGTCGAGGGCGGTGTGGTTGACGGTGAGGAACAGGACCGTGCCGTCGGACCTGTCGTCCTCGTCGACGACTTCCAGCCGTATCGGCGGCGAGGCCGACAGCGGCGGGGCCTGGTCCAGTGCCCGGTCGCGGGCGTGCTTGAGGGCGTCCCGGTCCGGCGGCGGGAACGACACGACCTGTACGTCGGGGTCGGGGGTGAGTTCCCACTCGTAGCGGCGGCGGTACCAAGGCCCCGCGGCCTCGCGCATCAGGATGCGGGGGTGGCGGTGCAGGGCCTCGGTGAAGGCCGAGGTGAGGCGGGCGGGGTCCGGACGGCCTGGAAGGTGGACCTCGATGTGGACGGTCTCGGGTTCCTCCTCCTGGAGGCAGTGCCGGGCGACCTCGTCCACGACGGGGAACGGAACGCGGGCGCAGGGCCCGGGCGGCCCGTCGGTACCGTCCCGTGCCGGGTGCTCGACCGCGGTCACAGAGGCTCGCCCCTCTCCGTGTCGTCGTCCGCGGGGCCGCGTGTGGTGCTGCCGGGGCCTCGCGCGGAGAGGGTGGGGCCGGAGACACGGACACGGTCGGGCTCGGGGGCCTGTGCGGTGGGCTCGGCTCCGGTGGCCGGTGCGGCGCCGAGCGCCGTGGTCTCCGGGCCCGGCTTCTCCCCGGTCGGCTCGGCCTCCGCGCCGGACTTCTCCTCAAGGGCGCCCGGGCCGCCGTTCTCGCCCCGCTGTCGGCGCGGCAACGGGGCCGTCGGAGCCTGCGAGGCCGCTGGGACGCCGAGCGGGAACGGTGTTCCCGAGGTTCCAGGGCTTGAGGTTCCAGGGCCCGAGGTTCCCGGGTTTCCGACCCCCTGCGCCTGCCCCGACGGCTCCTGGACGCTCACCAGTCCCGCGAACAACCCGATCAACGCCAACAACTGCGCCGCGGGCCCGAACGCCCCGTCGCCCGTCCCCGGCGCCGACCCGGCACCCACCGCGGCAGCGATGCCCGCCCCCGCGAGCGCGAGGAACGCGATCGGTACGAGCAGCGCGTGCCGTTTCCACGCGAGCAGCGCCAGCGCGGGCACCAGCAGGGCGAACGGGCCCGCGATCACGACACCCACGACCGTGAGCGCCACCGTGCCGAGCCAGGGCCCGGCCCCCGGCGCCACCGGCTGCGGCGCGTCGGGGTTGGCCTCGCGGCGCCGCCACAGCACGAGGCCCGCGAGAGCCGCCACGCCGACCCCGCCGCCGATCAGCCCGGCCTCGTACGTCGTCGAGGGCTCGTACGACAACTTGACCGTGCCGCCCGCGCCGGACGGGATCTGCCAGCCCTGCTGCCAGCCGTCGAGCCGTACCGGTGTGAGTTCCTTGCCGTTCAGCGTGGCTTTCCAGCCGTCGTTGTAGTTCTCGTACGTCGTGAGGTACGAGGCGGCGCCGGAGCCGACCGTCACCTCGCGGCGGTCGCCCAGCCAGTCCACGATCCGCAGTTCCCGACCGGCGCCCGCCGCCAATGTGACACTCCCCCGGGTCAGTGTCACATTCGTCACGGCCAGCGGTCCGGCATCCCCGGCCTCGACCCGGTGCGAGCCGGAGCCGAGGTCCAACGCCGCATTCTCAGCTCCCTCTTGACACAGAGCCAGGTCCACCTGCCGCCGCTCCAGCAGATCCCGTACCGCCCCCTTCGCGCTCGTCTCGTACAGCTTCCCGTCGACCGCGAGGGTCGGCCCCTTCCCGCAGGGGAGCGAGAACCGCTGTGTCTCCGGGGGCTGCGGGCTGCGGTACTGGGCGAGGGCGGGGAGGTACACCTCCGTCAGTCCGACCGGCAGTTGCAGGTCGGCGTTCGCGACCGGGTTGTGGAGGGTCAGCGGCGCGGTCTCGGTGACGGTGATGTCCAGGTGGTTCGTGGTGATCGGGTCGAAGCGGGCCCAGCCGTTCTCGTCGACCCCGACCACGGCGTCCCCGTCCGGGGAGCGGATCTCGATCTTCGTCGGACGGGTGGAGAGGCCGCCCGCCGGGGCCAGGACCAGGGACGAGACGGGCTGTTTGTCGGGCCAGCTCAGGTGGATCGTCGGCTTGTCCCCGGCGATCCAGGCCGTCGTCAGATTGCCGTCCGTGAGGTTGCGCGCGTCGAGGCCGGGGCCGAGGTCCGTCGTGGAGTCGGCCGTCGCGACGATGCGGCTCTGCTGCTCGGGCGCGACCTCGTACAGCAGCTTGTCGAGTGCCTCGCCCGTGATCGTGACCGCGCTCGCCTTCACCTCGTACGATCCCGCCGTCGAGGTGGAGAAGGTGCGGTGCAGGCCCGCCTCCGTGCCCGTCGGGGCGAGGCCGGTGGGGTCGGCGGTGCGGTGCAGGGAGACGATCTCGGCGGAGGCGTCCGAGCCGGCGGCGTCGGTCGGGAGCTTCAGCAGGCGGGTCACCTGGACGTCCGGGAGGGCGATCTCGGAGAAGCCCGCGCCGGTGAGACCGGCGTGCTGCTCGGTGGAGTCGACGATTGTCAGTTTCATCCAACTCGTCGACCCGGGCGGGGACTCGATGGACTGGGTCATGCCGTTGGGTTCGAGGTAGCTGGTGGCGGAGCCCTTCTCCGTCTCCACCCGGACCCGGGTCGCCGCGGACCGTACGCCGTCCTGCGGCAGCGGGGTGACCTTGAAGGACTTCGGCATGTTCACGGAGCCCTCGAAGCGGATCCGCAGCCACTGCCCGTTCGCGGAGCCGGGCGCGCCCTCCGCCCACCCGGTGTCGGGGTTGCCGTCGAAGGCGTTCACGGGGTCGTACTGGGGGAGGTAGAAGAGCCAGTTGCCGGTGGAGGAGGCGGTCACCGAGCGGGCGCCGCGCAGTTCGGCCACCGTCTGGTGCTGGATGCCCTTGGTCGGCAGGATCTGGTGCGGCTTCTTGCCGGCGTCCTGTGTGCTGCCGCTGTCGTTGCGCTGGTCGGGCGTGTACGTGTACGAGGTGTTGGAGTTGAGCAGGCCGAAGCGGGTGTCGGCGCGGCGCAGCCCGTCGCCCACCACCTGGACCGCGGCGGTGCCGAGACCGGGATGGTTGTCGCCGGTCAGGACGGCGGGGCGGCCGCGCATCGAGGGGTCGGCGGCCAGCGGCAGCAGCGCCTCGGGGCCGCCGGAGACGACGGCGGTGTCCGCGATGGCGCTGAGCCCGGCCTGTCCGGGGCGCGGCACGTCCTTGCTCGCCGGTTCGTAGATCTCGACGGCGCGCTGGCGCGGGTAGAGGCCCTCGACCTGGAGGGGGGTGTGGTTGGCGATCCGGCCGCCGGTCATGACCGGCCCGAAGCCGGTGACGCGCTGGTAGCCCGACTGCTCCAGGGTCCGCTTCACGGTCTGGGTCGGGACGTAACCGAGCTGGTCGGGATCGAGGTCGTTGCGGACGACGACGTAGTAGAGCCCGGAGCGGCTCAAGTAGTCGGCGAGTCCCGGGACATCACTGCCCGTCATCAGCGACTGCTCGACGGCGTCCATGGCGCGCCGGTTGCCGGGGGTGCCGAAGGGGACGTAGTCGCGCTCGGCCCAGCGGGAGTCGGCGAGCACGTCGAGGGGCTCGTCGATGGGGGAGCCCCAGGTGTAGAGGCCGTGCGCGGTGGCGGGGACGACGAGGGCGCGGGAGTCGGGGGAGTACTTCTTCAGCCAGTCGGCCGTGGTCTGCCAGTACTTGGGGAGCTGCTGGAACGAACCCGGGTTGAGGATCGACCCGTTGAGGTACGGCCAGGCGAGCCCCGGCAGGATCAGCACGGCGGCGACGAGAGGCGCGTAACGGCGGCCGCGTACGGGGCGGGCGCCGCGTGGCTCCGCCGCGACCCCGACTAGATGCGCGAGGCCGAGGACCAGTGCCAGGGCGAGCCCCGTCTGGAACTTGTAGATGTTGCGGAAGGGGACCAGCCAGCCGTTCAGCCAGTCCTGGACCACACCGTGGAAGGGCGCGCCGAACGCACCGCCGTACCCCGCGAGGGTGAGGAGCGCGACCGACAGCACGGTCAGGACCAGCCAGCGGCGCTCGGGCATGTCGCGTCTCGCGAGCCCGGCGAGCCCCAGCCCCGCCGCCAGCGCCGAGCAGACGATCACGATCACCGAGGCGGCGACGGTCCAGCCGGCCGGCAGCCAGGCCTCGCCGAAGTGCAGATATCCGACCCAGTTCCCGGCGCCGCGCAGGGACTCGGTGGCGGACATGGTGGCGGTCGTGGTCTGTGAAGTCTCCACGTACGGAAGGAAGTTCTCGCCGTAGATGCCGAGCATCAGCAGCGGGACCACCCACCAGGCCGTCGCCAGGATCACCCCCGGCACCCACCAGGTGATCAGTCTCCGCCGCCGGGGTCCGCGTGGACGGGAGAGGAGATACAGCCCGACGGGGAGCAGCGAGGCGAGGGTCGCCGCCGCGTTCACACCGCCCATGAAGGGGATGACCAGCGCCGAGCGGAGGGCGGCGACGCGGGCGCTGTAGCGCTCGTCGGTGAGCGGGAGCAGGACCCAGGGGAGGAAGGCGCCGGGCAGCGCGGCGGCGGAGGTCGAGCCGACGACGATCGTGAAGACCGGCCACAACGCGTACGCGACGGCGGCGAGCAGCCGGGAGGCGGGGCTTCCGATCCGCAGCCGCTCGGCCAGCCGCAGGGCGCCCCAGAAGGCGACGGACACGACGATCGACAGCCACAGCCGCTCCGCCAGCCACACCGGGAGGTGGATCAGCTTGCACAGGCCGTAGAACGGCAGCATCGGCCAGACGTACCCCACGTACTGGTCCTGGATGCCGCCGAAGCCGCCTCGGTCGTGCCACAACTGGCCCAGGTCGGAGAGGAACTGCCACGGGTCGAGCGCGACACCTAGCTTGGTGTCGAACGTCATGCGTCCGGGGTGCACGGCCAGGAACAGCACGAACACCACGGCCCAGAACCCCAGCAGCCAGCGCCTGGACCGCGGCCCGTGCGGGGGGCCGGAAGTGGTCGTCACGGGGCGGACGGCTGCCGGGGGAGGAGCCTGGACCGTGGTCGTCATGGTGGACACCGCCGGAGGATGAGGAGGAGGTTCCAGGTGGCGAACTCCCGCAGCCCCGGCGCCCTGGTGACGGCGGAGGCGAGGAACGGCCAGTAGCGGGAGCGCGCCGAGACGACCGTGACGTCGTCGCGGGCGCGCACCTGCCGCAGGGTGGTGCCGATGTGTACGGCGAAGAGGTTCTCGCCGAGGGTGTGCTTGGCGGGCTTTCCGGTACGGCGGTGATAGCGGGCCCGCGCCCGCTCCGCGCCGAGGTAGTGCCAGGGCGCCCACTCGTGACCGCCCCACGGGGAGAGCCAGTTGGTGAACGAGACGTAGATCAGTCCGCCGGGCCGGGTGACGCGCACCAGTTCGCTCAGGAAGGTCCCCGGATCGGCGACGTGCTCAAGGACGTTGGAGGAGAAGGCGACGTCGGCGACCCCGTCGGCCAGCGGCAGCAGATAGCCGTCCGCGACGACCGCCGAGTCGGGGGGCTTCGTCCCCAACTCCCGCACGTCCGGTTCGAAGAGGTACGCGTGCGCGCCGCGCCGCCGGAACTCCTCGGTGAAGTACCCGCTGCCGCCGCCGACGTCCACGATGGTACGGCCCTCGACGGCGCCGTACGCCTCCACCTGGTCGGCGGCGTCACGGGCCAGCAGGGAGTAGCAGGCCTCGGGATCGTCCTGCTCCCGCATGAAGGCCCGGAAGAGCGTGAACGAACGCCGGAAGGAGGGGTCCTTCCAGGCGGGGGGCGCGCTTTTGGCGGGGGCTCGGCGGGGTATCTCGGGGTCGCCGTCCATGGACGTCACCTCCGCCAGGAGGTGACCGCCTCCGCGGCCACCGCCCTGAACTGGCGGACCGTGTTGTTCCAGCGGTACTGGGCCGCGCGGTCGCGGGCGGACTTGCCCATGAGGGTGCGGCGGTGGGTGGACAGGGCGAGGGTGCACCAGGCCGCCGCGAAGGAGGACTCACCGCGGGCCAGCACGCCCGTCTCGCCGTCGACCACGGAGTCGCGCAGGCCAGGCACGTCGAAGGCGATCGCCGGGGTCTCGCGCGCCGCCGCCTCCGTGACCACCAGGCCCCAGCCCTCCACCGCGGAGGGATGCAGCAGTAGCCACGCGGCACACAGCAGCCGGTGCTTCTCGGCCTCGGTGACACGGCCGGCGAACTCCACGCCGGGACCCGCGAGCTGTTCGAGCCGCTCCCGCTCGGGACCGTCACCGACGATCACCAGCCGGCCGCCGGTGACCGGACGGACCCGCTCCCACAGCCGCAGCAGCAGATCGATCCGCTTGTACTCGACCAGCCGTCCCATCGCCACGAACAGCGGCTCCGGCGACCGCTCGGCCCGCGGCCCCGGCTCCTCGACCCCGTTGTGCACGACCCGGATGCGCTCCCGCTCCACCCCGATCGCCCGCAGCGCGTGGGCCGTCGACGGCGAGACGGCGACCAGCAGATTGCTGCGCTGTGCGCCCGCCAGTGCCCAGTGTTCGAGTCTTCGGCCGATCCGGGCGGCGGGCGCCAGCGGCCCGCCGAACCGCATCCGCCACAGGTCCGTGTGGACGTGGTTGACCAGGCACAGGGTGGGGCCGTGGTGCCAGAGCGGGGCCAGGTACGGCATGCCGTTGCAGACCTCGACCAGCAGGTCGCAGTCGCCGACCTGACGGTGGAAGGCGGAACGGGCGCGCAGGAAGTGGCCCAGGTCGCCGCCTGCCGAGACGACCCGGTAGTCGTGGAAGGCCGCGGGACCGCCGCAGAGCAGGGTGACCTGGTGGCCGAGGCCGGTCAGCCCGTCGGCTAGCCGGTCGACGAGGATCTCGGAGCCGCCCGCGGACCGGTTTCCGAGATCCCGGTGGGCGAGGAAGACGATGCGGCGCGGCTGTGGGGGAAGCGCAGGAAGGGACGGTGCGGGCTGTGCGGAATGTACGGACGGTACGGACGGTACGGACGGTGTGGGCTGTGCGTCGCGCGGGACCGCGGCGCGCAGCGGGGAGGGCACGTGCTGGGGCATGGGTGCTCCAACTCGTCTCAGGGTGCGGAACTCAGCGTGGGGGGCAGGGCGTCGGGCAGATGAGTCGATGGTGCGGGAAAACAGGCGATCTGTGGGGGAGCCGGGTGGCGGCTGTCACGGGAGTGTGGGCGGGCTGTGCTCGGGTGGGGGTGGATAGTTTTCGCCCGGCGATTCGAAGCTGCTACTCACCGAGGTGACAAATTCCGGGCTTTCTGGAGCTGACAGACCATCACATCGTGAGGGGCGAAGGGGAGTTACCGGATGAACCGGGATTCCGACGCCCTCGTACCACCAAAACGCCCCCCGTCACGGCAAGGGCGAACCCGAGCACGCCGGCCCCCACGGGCAACGTCTGCCCCAGCATGCGCAGTTGACCGCTCTCCTTCTTCGCCTGCTTGACCTGGTCCTTCTGGGTGGCCGGGGTGAAGGCCAGCTTGTCGGCATCCAGGAGCAGCGTCGCGTCGTACGTGGAGCCCGGGGCGCGCAGCGTCCTGCGCGGGCCGACCTGGGCGTACAGCACCCGGCCGGTGCGCTGGTCGACGACCAGCTCGATGCCGTGGTTGGAGTACCACTCCTCGGCCAGCACCTGGGGGCGATCGGGCAGGTCGACGATGCTGCCCGGCACCATCCGGGTGCCGATCTTCGTCGGGGCGACCGTGCCGGTGAAGCGGTAACCCGTGTAGCCCTGGATCTTCTTGGTGCCCTGGTACTTCAGCGTGACGGGTGCGCCGAGGGAGTTGTCCCACCAGCGGTAGGCGTGTTTCCGCACGTCGAAGGGGAACTTGAGGTAGGCGTCACCCTCGAAGTACGGGTTCTCCTGGCAGCAGTGCACCGGCTGGTTGGTCTTCCGGTCGGTGACCCAGCGGTTCGGGAAGAACTCCAGCGCGTCGTACGGGTCGGCCGCGGGCAGCGACTTGTCCGTGTCGACCGTCGTCGTCACGTCCCAGACGGCGCGCCCGCTGTGCTCGCTGTCGGCGACATCGCCTCTGACCTGCTGGGTCACGGTGATCCGTTTGTCGTACAGGGTCTGGACCTGTGCGGTGTCGAAGTAGGCGCCCGTGCCGGTGTAGACGGCGGTGGTGTCGATGTCGATCGGGTTCACGGCGGCCCGCGGTTCCACGTACCACGCGAGCATCGGGGCCAGCACGAGCAGAAAGGTGCCGAGGCCCAGCAGGACCAGTGCGAGAGGTGAGGTTTTCAGGCGCATCCGGGCACTCCAGGGGCGTGAGAAGGCTCGACGCACGGGTGATGCAGGTGATGCGGGGTGGTACGCGGTGATACGGGTGCGTCGACACAAGGAGGGAAAGTGCACGTGCGGTATGGGCCGGGAACCGTACGGGCACCCTTGACGGAGTGTCAATGCATTGTCGAGACTGAGGACTCGCCGGACGGGACCGGCGAAACGGGTTGCGCGGATCAAGGGAACGGGTGGGGACGACCTCCGACAGAGAGGCTCACCCTGCGATGTCCAGACTGCTCGCCGCCGCGCTGACCGTCGCGGCCGCCGCCGCGCTCGCCGTGGGCGCCGCGCTCGGCATCGTCGCGCTGCTCGACGCGACCCCTGACCAGCCGAACACCCCACTGATCACCTACGAGCATGCGAACCAGGAGCGCTGACCGTGCCGAGCCGGAGGGGCGCGCCGGTGTCGAGAGGGGGAGCGCCCGGAGGCCCCGACGAAGGAGGGGCTGAGCACGGTCGCCCTCTCGACACCGGCTGTAGCGCCCCGGAGGCGGACCGAAAAGTGCAGGCCGGTCCAGGAACCGTCGCCATGCGCTCGGCCTGGCATGACGTTCCCCGCCCCCAGGTGCGGCAGTTCGCGGCGATCGCCCTGGCCGAGGCGCCGGCGCTCGCCGAGGAGATCCTGCGCGAGATCCGCCGCGAGTACCCCAACCTGCCCCTCGTCCTCGACGACTCCGGCGAGCCGATGGCCCTCGTCGGCATCCGCCGGGCCATCGAGGTCTTCGTGCAGCACCTGGAAACGGCGGAGGGCCGGCCCCGCATCCCCCCGGAGGTCTTCCAGGAATTCGGCCGGGGCGAGGGCCTGCACGGCCGCAGCCTCGATTCACTGCAAGCGATCTACCGGCTGGGCGTCCGCCTCGCCTGGCGCCGGTTCGCCGAGATCGGGCAGCGGGTCGAGATCCCGCCACCGGCGATGTACGAGCTCGTCGACGCGGGATACGAGTACCTGGACGGCCTGGTGGATCAGTCCGTACGGGGTTACGCCGAGGCCGCGGCCCGGCAGGCGGGGGAGCGCCTGCGCCTCCAGCGCCGCCTGATGGAGCTGCTGCTCGCCGAGCACCACCGGGGTGACCCCGCCGAGGCGCTCGTCGAACGGGCCGCCCGGATCGGCTGGCCGCTGCCGGACAAGGTCGCCGTGGGGGTGCTTCTGCGGCCCGCCCGCGAGGCCGTGGCGCCCGCCGTCGGGCAGGGAGTGCTGCTCGACATGGAGTACGAGCAGCCCCGGATGGTCGTGCCCGAGCCGGACGCCGCCGGGCGGCCGGAGCTGCTGCACCGGGCACTGACCGGCTGGTCCGGGGCGATCGGGCCGCCGGTGCCGCTGGCCGACGCGGCGAAGTCGCTGCGCTGGGCGGATGCGGCGGTACGGCTCATGGAGCGGCGGCTGCTGCCCGGCGGGGAGGTGCTGCACTGCACCGAGCACACCGAGGCCCTGGTGCTGCTCCAGCCCGAGGAACTGATCGACGACCTCGCCCTGCGCTGTCTGGCCCCGCTCGCACACTGCGGGCCCACGCACGGGCGGCGTCTCGCGGAGACGTTACTGGCGTGGCTGGAGACACGCGGGGGCGCCCCCGAGGTCGCGGCGCGGCTCGGGGTGCACCCCCAGACCGTCCGCTACCGCCTCCGGCAGATACGGGAACTGTGGGGCGACGAGATCGACGACCCGGACCGGCGCTTCGAGCTGGAGCTGGTGTTGCGGGCGCAGCGACTCAGGGGCGAGCTCGGGGACCCAGGAACCCGCCGCTGACCTCACGTCTTCGTCCCCCGCCCACCCGACGGTCCCGCACGCCCCCGAAACCTCACCGTTACCCACCCATTGCCCCTGCAAGAGCACCATGAGTAGCCTGTGTTCGTCATGCCGATCGGCTGTTGAAATTTCGAACATAGGGAGGGGGCCGGTTGTGGGACGCCTCGTACCTGCCGTGACCCGAGCTCTCGACATACTTGAGCTCTTCCTCGACGGGGACGGGACTCTCTCCGCCCCCGACATCGTGCGCAAGCTCCAGCTGCCGCGTACGACGGTGCACGAGCTGGTCACCACGCTCGCCGCCCGCTCATACATCGCGCAGGTGCCCGGCCAGCCGGGACGCTACCGCCTCGGTGTGCGCCCGTACCAGCTCGGGAGCCGATACGCCGAGCAGCTGGACCTCGCCGCGGAGGGCCAGCAAGTCGCCCGCTCGGTCGCCGAGACCTGCGACGAGACCGTCCACGTGGCGATTCTCGAGGGTACCGACGTCATCTACATCGCGAAGGTCGACTCCACGCACGCCGTACGCATGGTGTCCGCGGCGGGCCGGCGCCTGCCCGCCCACTGCACCTCCGTCGGCAAGATGCTGCTCGCCTCGCTCCCCGACGTGGAGCTGGCCTCCCGCATCCCCGACAACGCGGACCTGGTCGCGATGACTCCGAACAGCATCGTCGAGCCGGCCGCCCTGCGCGAGGCTCTCGCCGAGATCCGTCGCCGCGGCGTCGCCGTGGAGAGCCGTGAGTCCAACCCGGACGTCAGCTGCGTCGCCGCCCCGGTGCGCGACCGCACGGGACAGGTCGTCGCCGCGCTCTCCATCTCCGTACCGATGATCCGCTGGAGCGACGAGCGCCGCGTGGAGCTGGAGCAGCTCGCCGCGAAGGGCGCCGTCGAACTGTCCGAGCGGCTCGGCTACCGGAGCGTGGTGGGATGACGGGGACGACGGCCTTCGACGTAGCGGTACGCGCCGAGGCGGCCCTCGGCGAGGGTCCGACCTGGGACTCACGGGCGCAGCGGCTGATCTGGATCGACATCCTCGGCTCCCGGGTCCACACCTACGACCCCGCCTCCGGCCGCCGTACGGTCATGGTCACCGAGCAGCACGTGGGCGCCGCGAAGCCCCGCGCGGGCGGCGGCCTGGTCGTCAACCTCAGGGACGGCCTGGGGCTGTACGGGCCGAGCGGGTCCGGGGAAGCGTTCCGCTGGCTGCACCACGACCCCGTCCCCGGCCGCCGCGCGAACGACGCCGCGGTCGCCCCCGACGGCTCGCTGTTCTTCGGCACCATGCGCTACGACGAGGCACCCGGCGGCGGCGCCCTGTCCCGGATCACCCCCGACGGCACGGTCACCACGCTCCTCGACGACGTCACCGTCAGCAACGGCACCGGCTGGAGCCCGGACGGCCGGCTGATGTACTACATCGACTCACCGACCCGCCGCGTCGACGTCTGCGACATGGGTGACGATCAGCTCCCCCTGAACAGGCGCCCGCTGGCCGTCATCGAGGAGGGCGCGGGCTGGCCCGACGGCCTCACCGTCGACGCCGACGGCTGCGTCTGGGTGGCCCTCTGGGACGGCGGCGCCGTCCGCCGCTACACCCAGGACGGCGAGCTCGACCGGGTCGTGGAACTCCCCGTCCGCCGCCCCACCGCCTGCGCGTTCGGCGGCGCCGGCCTGACCGACCTGTACATCACCACGGCGCGTACGGGCCTGGAGGCGCCGCATCCGCTCTCCGGCTCGGTGCTCGTCGTTCCCGGCGCGGGGAAGGGCCTGGCGCAGCCGGCGTTCTCCGGTTAGCAGCTCCTCCGAAGCCCCCGCCCAGTCACGGCAGTCACTGAGCGGGCGCCTCGTTTTTTATGCAAACCGCTTTTTGCGCAAACCATTGACGAGAAAGCGTCGGTCTTCCGCGCCCAGGGCAAGGACCTGGGGGCGCGGGGAACTGCGCGACCAGCCCAGCACAACCCGCAGTCGCCCAGGAAGCAGAACGCCCCCCACCAAAGGCGCCCTCGAAAGGAAAACATGCGCACCGCCCGCTTCGCCCTCGACCCCGCCTTCACCATCGGCGAGGTCAACCCCCGACTCTTCGGCTCCTTCGTCGAGCACCTCGGCCGCTGCGTGTACACCGGCATCTACGAACCCGGCCACCCCACAGCCGACGAGGCCGGCCTCCGTACGGACGTGCTGGAGCTGGTCCGCGAACTCGGCGTCACCGCGGTCCGCTACCCCGGCGGCAACTTCGTCTCCGCCTACAACTGGGAGGACTCGGTGGGCCCGGTCGAGGACCGTCCCCGCCGCCTCGACCTCGCCTGGCGTTCCACCGAGACCAACCGCTTCGGCCTGTCGGAGTACATCGCCTTCGTGAAGAAGCTCGGCCCGGGGGCCGAGCCGATGATGGCCGTCAACCTCGGCACGCGCGGCGTCGCCGAGGCCCTGGAACTCCAGGAGTACGCCAACCACCCCGCCGGGACCGCCCGTTCGGATCTGCGGGTGACGCACGGCGACAAGGACCCGTTCGGCATCAAGCTGTGGTGCCTGGGCAACGAGATGGACGGGCCCTGGCAGACCGGCCACAAGACGGCGCGGGAGTACGGCCGCCTCGCCGCCGAGACCGCCCGCGCGATGCGCCAGATCGAGCCGGACCTCGAACTCGTCGCGTGCGGCTCGTCGGGGCAGAACATGGAGACGTTCGCCGAGTGGGAGGCGACCGTCCTCCAGGAGACGTACGACCTCGTCGACTACGTCTCCCTGCACGCCTACTACGAGGAGACCGGCGGCGACCGCGACTCCTTCCTCGCCTCCGCCGTCGACACCGAGTCCTTCATCGAGAACGTGGTGGCGACCTGCGACCACGTGGGTGCTCGACTGAAGTCCAAGAAGAAGATCAACCTCTCCTTCGACGAGTGGAACGTCTGGTACCAGAGCCGGCCGAACCCGCATCCGGTCGAGGACTGGCAGGAGGCCCCGCGCATCCTGGAGGACGTCTACTCCGTCACGGACGCGGTCGTCTTCGGCTCCCTGCTGATCGCGCTGCTGCGGCACGCCGACCGGGTGACCGTCGCCTGCCTCGCCCAGCTCGTCAACGTCATCGCGCCGATCATGACCGAGCCGGGCGGCCCGGCCTGGCGGCAGACGACGTTCTTCCCCTTCGCACAGGCGTCGGCGTACGGGCGCGGGGAGGTCCTCGACGTCCGCGCGGCGTCGCCGACGTACGAGACGAAGAAGTACGGGGAGGTGGACCTGCTGCACGCCACCGCCGTACGCGCCGAGGACGGCTCGGTCACCGTCTTCGCCGTCAACCGCAGCCAGACCGAGCCACTGCCGCTCGAAGTCGCCCTGAGCCGACTGGGGTTGACAACGGTCGTCGAGCACAGCGCACTCGCGGACGCCGACCCCGACGCCCGCAACACCCTCGACGACCAGGAACGCGTCACCCCGCACCCGGTCGAGGGCACCACCCTCCAGGACGACGGCACCCTGACCGCTGTCCTGGAACCGCTGTCCTGGAACGTGATCCGACTGGCCTAAGGGACCTGGGCGAACACGCGGCCGGGGGAGTCCACCGGTGTCACCGGCACCCCTCCGGCCGCGCTGCCCATCAGCGTCAGCTTCACCTCGCCGGGACCCGCCGGGGTGGTGCCGTCGGACAGCACCGCGAGGGCCAGGGTGTTGGACCCCCGGGTGCGCAGCACCCCGTTGGGCAGGACGAAGGTGTGCTGGGGGCCCACGTCGTTGATGTACTGGCCCATGTTCCAGCCGTTCAGGAAGATCTGGACGCGGTAGGCGCGGGTCGGGTCGTCGGTGAGGGTGAGCCCGATCGAGGCGTCCATGCCCGGGTGGACCGCGAGCCGGAACCTCGTGCGGTACCAGGCGACCCCCTGCCCCCGCTCCGCCCGCGGGAACTCCACGGCCTTCCAGCCGCCGTCCGCGAGCCCCGGCAGATGCCAGCCCCGCCGCTCCCCGTACAGCCCGCCGTGGTTGAGCGGCCCGCGCACCGGGTCGGGCGCCGCCGCCCCCTGGATCCGCCAGGTGACGGCCGGGCTCGCCCCGGTGAACGTCACCGCCTTAAGACCCCGTGCGGCCTTGTGCGTGTCCCGCGCCGCGCCGTCCTCGTCGTGCTGCATCCGGCGTACGAGTACGGACAGGACGTGCGACCCCTCCTTGTGCGGAACGGGAAAGGTGGCCGTCGCCGCCCAAGTCCCCTTCCGCACGTTCGCCTTGTCCGGCACCGGCATCCGATGCGTGCCCAGCGGTTTCCCGTCCAGCCACGCCATCAGCATCCCCTGCGTGCCCGTGACATACGAGAGGGACACCGACTCGGCGCCGCCGCTCGCGTCCGTGAAGTGCCCCCGGTACCAGACGTCTCCGTAGTGGAACCCGTAGTCGTCGGCGAAGAGGACGGGCTGCCCGGCCGGTACGGGGGTGGAGCTGTAGGACGAGGCCCTGTTCGCGACCTTCCAGCCCGAGTCGTCGAAGTCGGCGGCGGACTCGGGGTTTTCGGCGTGATGGCGCCAACCGCGCAATGCGGGAAGGCGGATGTCCGCGACCCCCGGCAGCGGCCGCACGGCCCGCAGACTCCCGGAGGCGGTCGCCCGGGTCCTCAACACGCCCTGGTTCCACATCACTTCAGTCACCCCGCGAGGTCCCCAGACCTCCAGATCGGCCGCCTCGACCGTGTCTCCTGTCAGATGAACAGTCGTGCCGCGCAGGACGGCGGTACGCAGGAGCGCCGGACCGCGTACGAGCACGGGCCCCGACGGGGTGTCGTACCGCCACAGCCGTACGGAGGTCTCGTCGTCGGCGAGCAGGAGGAGGAGCGGGGCGGAGGTGCCGCCGCCCTCCATCAACAGCCGTGTCAGACCATCGAGTTCGGCGCCGACCCGCAGAGCACCGGCCGTGTACTCATGGTTGGCCCTGCCCTCCAGCACGGTGACCGTGGGCCTGCTCGCGCACTCCAGCACGGTCTCCGTCGACTCCCCCTTCCGGCCCGTGAACACGGCGATGTCCTGCCGCCCGGCGGTGAGCCGCAGCATGGGCTGGGCGCTGGAGTACCTCAACGTCCGCCGCCCGAGGGAGAGCCCGGTGGCGAGCAGCCGGGCGTCGAGCCCGGGGACGGGCACCGTCACGCCCGCCCCGGCGAGCGTGACGGCGGCGACGACATCATCGGCCCGGTCGTTGCGCAGCACATAGAAGTGCGCTTTCGTGTCCGGGTTGACGAGGTGGTACGCCGTGATGCCGGAGTCGGAGGTCCCCGCCACCCCGTCTCTCCCGCCGTCTCTCCCCCCGCCTCTCTCGCCGACCTTGACGTCCTCCGCCCGGTCCAGCTTGGCGAGGTCGGGCACGGAGTGCAGGAGCTGCCCGATCTGGTGCATCGGGACCAGCTTCGGGGTGGGCCTGCGGGCCTCGTCGAGGGCGGCCCCGTAGTCGTACGAGGTGTAGACGACCGGCGCGGGCAGCCACCCCCAGGAGGTCCCTCCGAACGTCATGTAGACGTTGTGGACCTTGATGCCGTTGGCGAGGTTGGTGAGGTAGAAGCGCCGCTCGTACGCCGCGTCACGCGTCCGCGCCGACCCCGTGTACCCCTTGCCGTCGAACTCCACCCCGCCCCACGGGTCGAACCAGCCCCCGCCGAACTCGGCCAGGAACCCCGGGGTCTCGGGACTGGCGGTCGAGCCGCCCTTCGTACCGCCGATGCCGTAGTAGCCCCAGTCGGGCGGGGGCGCGAAGGGCGAGGGATAGCCGTCGAAGCCGTACAGGTACCGCCCTTTCTCCCCTCCCGTGTCGAAGGTGCCGGGCGCCCAGTACCCGTTCCGCCCCTTGTCGTTGTGGAACAGCGGCACGTCGATGCCGTCGGCGCGGACCTTGGCGTGGAGGTGGGCCATGTAGTCGCGCCCGAGGGCGCCGGTGGTGTTGTTCGCGTACTCGTTCTCCAACTGGTAGAGGACGATCGTGCCGGTGCCGTGGGTGTAGAGGTGCCGGCCCACGATCCGGTTCACGGCGCTCAGCCACTCGTCGACGTACGAGAGGTAGGTCGGGTCGGAGGTCCGGGCGGTGCCCTTGGTGGCGGTCAGCCAGCCGGGGAAGCCGCCCGCGTCGACCTCCGCGTTGATGTACGGGCCTGGGCGCAGGATCACGTACAGGCCGGTCTCGGCGGCTGTGCGCAGGAACAGGTCGAGGTCGCGGACGCCCGTGAAGTCGTACTGTCCGGGCGCGGGGGAGTGGTAGTTCCAGGAGACGTAGACGCTGATGGTGTTGTAGCCGTGGGCGCGCAGCTTCTGCAGCACGTCACGCCAGAGGGAGGGGCTCGGCAGACGGAAGGGGTGGACCTCGCCGGACCACAGGACGACCCGCTTGCCGTCGATCAGCATCGAGTACCTGTCGAAGCCGACGGTGTGCCCGGTGCCGTCGGCGTGGGGGGTTGCGGGTGCGGGGCCGGTGGGCGCGGTGGCGTGCGCGAACGCACCGTTGCTCCCATCGAGGGACAGGCCGAGGGCGGCGGTGCCGGCGAGTGCGCTGAAGGTACGTCTGCTCAACACCATGCGGGGCCTTTCGGGGACAGCGGCGCGGGTGCGGCCATTGTCCACAGCGGTACGCCTCACCATGGTCGTATGAGGATCTCGGCGCGGGCGGATTACGCGGTACGGGCGGTAGGGGAGCTCGCCGTCCGGCAGGGCGGGGAGCCCGCGACGGAGCCGGTCAAGGCGGAGACCATCGCCCTGGCGCAGGACGACTGGGTGGGCGCGTCGGGCGTGATCAGCGCCGTCGTCCACGTCCTCCCGTACGCGCTGTGGGCTGCCGCCCTGACGTACTCGATCCGCGCGTACCGGAGGGAGAAGGCGGAGGAGCCGGCGTCGGAGGAGCGGCAGCCGGTGACGGCCTGAGGAACAGATGAGGGAGCAGGTGGGTCAGGAGGGCTTGGCCGCCGACAGAGCGGTGACGGTCACCTTGTCGTCGCACTCGGCGATGACGCCGTCCGCCAGGGCGACCTGGTGCGCCCCGGCACTCGGCACACCCACCACCAGGGTCGGATAGCTGGCAGGCGTGGCTCCGGACCTGCAATAGCCGTCGGCCTCACCCTGGACCTGGACGAACGTCAGTTTCGTCCAGACCTTCCCGCCCGGTGCGACCTTCACCGATTTCGCGGTCCCGGTCGTGGTCACCTTGAGCGGACGATTCTTCTGCGGGGAACCGTTGCCCGCACCCGCCACGGTCGGATGCCCCTGGACGGTGCACGGCTTGCCGGACACATTGGTGAACTCGACGATCGCCGCCCCGGTCCCGGTGCCGCCCGGTCGTACGCCGGCCTGGTACATGGACGCGTTGAGATCCGCCAGGGCACACGCCTTGGCAGCGGCGGACGATATTGCGCTCGCCGAGCCCGTGGCCGTGGGGGTGGTGTTCCCCGCGGGCCGGGATGCGGTGGGGGTCGAGGCCCCGGCGGAGGACGCCGCCGGCTTGACCGGCACGCCCGACGCCGAAGAACCCACGGCCGTCGGGCTGCCGCCCGGCTGACACCCGGTCATGAGCAGGGTGGCGGCCGACGCGGTGACCATCGCCGTCGTGACTCTGCGGATACCGATGCCGTACATGAAGTCCCCCGAAGTGGTTCAGGCGCCGGTCTGTCACCGACACTCTTCGCTTCAGAGCGCATTGCGGACTTCCCGGTTTCACCTGCGGGACTGTCTGTGACACGACAGTGACACAGCGG
Organism: Streptomyces sp. NBC_01384; assembly: GCF_045040035.1. Lineage (NCBI taxonomy): Bacteria > Bacillati > Actinomycetota > Actinomycetes > Kitasatosporales > Streptomycetaceae > Streptomyces > Streptomyces sp. NBC_01384. Next base: position 2,963,472 of record NZ_CP109559.1, on the reverse strand, counting down.
GTCACGGACCGCATGTCGTGGCCGCCCCGCGAGGGATGCCCCAACCCTGCGTACGGCGGTGGGGAGGAGCGGAACGCCGGGGCCCGATCGTTCAGTGGGGCGCCCTCCACAGGAGGTCGCGGGTCAGTTCGGGCACGCTCGGTGCGCCGGTCAGGCTCATCGCCTCGATGAGTTCGTCGGTGAGGTCGTCGAGCAGGCGGGTCACGCCGGCGGCGCCGCGGACGGTCAGGGCCCACAGGACGGGCCGGCCGATGAACACGGCGCGGGCGCCGAGGGCGAGGGCGGCCAGGATGTGGGTGCCGCGTCGCAGTCCGCTGTCGACGTACACCTCGGCGCCCGTGCCCGCCACCGCGTCGACGACCTCCGGCAGGGCCCAGGCGGTGGGCACCAGTCCGTCCAGTTGGCGCCCGCCGTGGTTGGAGACGATGAGTCCGGACGCACCCGCCGCCACCAGCTCCCGTGCGTCGTCGCCGCGCAGTACGCCCTTGACGACGACGGGGAGGCCGCGGCTCCGTTCGCGCAGCCAGCCGATGACCTCGGGGGTCAGATCCGGCGCGTGCTCCGCGGCCTCGGGGGCTGGAACGCCGGTGACGTTGCCGTAGAGGTCCTCCGGTCCGACGAAGTCCCCGACGTGCGCGCCACGCTTGCCCCGCGACCCGATGACCGGCGTGTCGGCGGTGAGTACGACCGCCCGCGCCCCGGCCGCGACGGCCCGCTCCAGCGTTTCGATGGTCAGCACGCGGTCCCGGGCCACGTACACCTGAACCCACCACGGTGCCCCGGTCGGCACGAGATCGGCGAACGGAACAGCGGTGTTCGAGGTCACCGCCAGCAGCGATCCCGCCGCCGCGACGCCCCGAGCGGTGGCCGCCTCCCCGTCGGGGTGGGCCTTGCGCTGCAGGGTGCTGGGCGCGACGAGTACGGGTGTACGAACAGGCGTACCCAGTACGGTCGTCGAGGCGTCGCATGTCGAGACATCCCGCAACAGTCTTGCGCGGAAACGGAACTGATCCCAGGCCTCGGTCGCCTCCGCCACGCTCATGCCCTGACCGGCACCGCGCCGGAAGTACGCGTAGACGTCCTCCGGCAGCACCTCGGCGGCCCGCTCCTGAAGTCCGTCCATCCACCGACCGATGTCTGTCACCTGACATCCCTTCGTCGTACGGTGCGACGAAGCAAGGGTGCCCCAGGCACCCACCGCGGCGGTCTCGATCGCCGGTCTTGTTCGCTGCTCTTAATCGTTCGACATCGGGCGGGCGAGTGGGGATGCTGCACCCCTATGACGCGAACCGACACGCCTCCCGCCTGGGACGAGCGCACACAGCTGACCACCTTCCTCGACTACGCCCGTGCCACCGCCCGCGCCAAGTGCGAGGGTGTCTCCCCGGAGAACGCGCGCAAGGCTCCGCTGCCCGGGTCTCCCCTGATGACGTTGTGCGGGCTGATCAGTCATCTGCGCTGGGTCGAGTACCACTGGTTCCAGGTGGTGTTCCTCGGCGAGGAGAACGACGGTCCGACCGCGGACGCGACCGACGACGACCCGGACCCGGAGATGCGGATCGCCGTCGACATTCCGCTGCCGCGGCTCCTGGAGGAGTACGAGGAGCAGAGCGCCCGCTACCGGCTCCTGGTCGCCGATCACGACCTGAACGCCACGGCCAAGCGCCCGTTCAGGGACGGCCGGCATGCCGACCTCCGCTGGGTCCTTCTCCACCTGATCGAGGAGACCGCCCGTCACAACGGCCATGTGGACATCATTCGGGAACTGGTCGACGGATCGACGGGGGACTGAACTCATGGGCGAAGCACGTGGGTTGAACCCCACTATCCGCACTCTCACCTTCGACTGCACCGGTGACCCGTACGATCTCGGGCTGTTCTGGAGCGAGTTGCTCGGCCGTCCGCTGGACGACGACGACAAGCCGGGAGATCCGGAGGCGGTGCTGCGCGATTCGTCCGGCGGTCCGATGCTGCTCTTCGTGCACGTGCCCGAGGGCAAGTCGGCCAAGAACCGTGTCCACCTCGACCTGCAGCCGCACGGCCGGACCAGGGCGGAGGAGGTCGCCCGCGCCCTCGCCCTCGGCGCCCGTCAAATCGCGGACCACACCCGGCCCGACGGAGGCGGCTGGGTCGTCCTCGCGGACCCGGAAGGGAACGAATTCTGCGTGGAGCGCGGGGAGTTGGGCTGAGCGCCAGGCCGCCGCCCGTGCCCAAGCCTCACCCGTGCCCAAGCCTCACCCGCGCCCAGGGCTCAGTGGTGTCCAGGGCTCACTGGTGCGCGCCCGTCGCACCGTTCAACGGCACCCGTCGCGCCTCCACCGCGCGCCGCGAGATCCGCCATCCCCCGTCACGACGCACCACGATGTCGTCGTACGACACCGATCCGCAGGTACCGTCCGCCATGACCGCCAGTCCCTTGGACCGCACCTGCGCTCGCCCGTCGCCGAGGTCGGTGATCACGATGTTGGTGACGTGGTGGGCGACGGCGTTCGCGGCACCGAGTGCGAGGGCGGCGTTCCGGATCGCCCCGATCCCCGACAACTCGCCCTGCCCGAAGGCGGACACGTCATAGACGACGTCCTCGGTGAACAGCTCCGCCAGGTCGTCGAGGCGTCCGTCGTCGAAGAGATGGCCGTGCAGGGAGATCAACTCGGTGATGGCCAGGCGGTCTTCGGCAGGGAGTGTCATGGCCTGCCCTTCAGGGGGCTGAGCCCGGCCGGGCAGCCGCGCTGCTGGGCCCCTCAGTATGCCGAGCCCTCGGTATGCCGAGTTGTTGGCTTGGGCCGTTCCCGGGGCGGGTTCGTTCGTGACGGGGTGCTCCGTCGGCTGCCGGCATCGGCAGGGCCGGGGACATGCCCCGGCCCGCACATCATGCTCGCCGTCGGTGACCGCCTACGGCCTTGGCTGCTTGGACCGCTTCACGGTGTGGAAGGCATGCCGAGGGCCGTTCTGGGGCGAGATCTGGCCGACGAGTTCCCGGAAGCAGACCAGGGCGGTGATCGGCGGAATTCCGACGACGACCATCGCGAGCAGAGAATGCGCTGAATGGCCGACGCACAGAGCTACCGCCGTGGCGGAGGAGGTCAACATCACGGCCCAGGACTGCCAAGCGGTGCGGTGCTGAACGGAGGCCCGCAGGATGGACAGACCTGCCACGAGCCACGGCCCGTACACCGTGAGCGGCCACCATTGTGCCAACTTGGCCGAAACCACCAGCAGCGAAACGCCGCGCAGTTGATTGTATGAATAAGAGAGGGACCAGCCCAGCATCATCGCTCCGGATACAATGATCATTGTAACCAAGAAAAAAACCGTGATGATCCTGTGTTTAGCGGCAATGGCCTGGAACCCTGGCCGGGGTCGCCGTCGATTGACCGGGCGGCGAGGCTGCGCATGGCCGCCCAAGGGGGCCGGAGCGGAAATCGTGCTGGACGCCGTGTACAGCATCTGGGCCAGCTCTTCATCCGGATCCCATCCGTCCGGAGTGATCGCCGGATCGGGGACGTGCCAGGCGTGGGGAGGCCCCAGCGGATCCGTGCCATGGAGCTGTTGGTTTACCGGATCATAGGTGGTTCGCGGATCGAGCTGAAGGTCACGGAGGGTTGGATCATCCTGAATCCAGTCCATCTTTGGCTCCTTTTTGCCCTGGTTCAGAGTGTTCCGTCTGGAGGACGATGATCGGACTGGGCGGCGATCGCGCCCGCGGTGCCATGTCCTTCCGGCGCAGCCCGAAGGTATTCGCTTTCCATCCGACTTATGGCCTTGAGGAAGTCCTCGAGCAGGTCCGCGCAGTGCTCGAGGCACACCCTGCCGCCGGCCGCATCAAGCCAGATGCTGCCGCTTCCTGCTGGTGTCTGATCAGCTGAGGAGAAAATCCGCTGTTCCGATTTCCCGGAGCCCCCCTGGTGAGAGAGGAACGGACGAGTCTCGTCTGCATGCCTATCCTTCAGAGTCACGACAACGTAACGAGCATCACGGTGCAAGGTTTCGGGCATTCGGGGGAATGCGCATCAACAGGGATTATCTTGATTAAGGGATGGTGGAGCATGGTTGATGAAATTCTGAAGATGTTTTGCACGGCTTTACTGACATCGTCACCCGAGCCGCACTGAACGTCTTATCGACGTCTCGATGAGGTGGAAATCAGGTTTGTCGTCGGTGTGATCAGTCCCGCGTGGAACGTCCGAACTATTTCTGTCCGGTACGCAGCGGGCAGCGATCTTGTGGTGGCAGGATCGCGGGGTGAGCGTCGATGCGATGGTGGTTCGTGCTCGTGGGCTGTGGGAGACGTTGGCCGCCGCGCCTGTCTCGTTCGCGGGGCCGGGCGGCGTAACGGTGGTTGCTTCGCCCGGATCGGGGCTGTGTCCGCCGTCCTGGGCGGGGATCGTGGTGATCGGTGACGCCGCGATCGTGACCGCGCCCACGGATGCCGCAGCGCGAGCATTGCGCCGGGCGTTGGTCCCGGTGCCCGTGGAATCGCTCACCCGCGCCGAGGTGGTGCGGGCGGTGCTGCCGGTGACCGACGTACTCGGCCCGGCCACCTTGGGCTACGTGTCCCGGGACGGCTTCCGGCCCGTGTCCGACGGTGACGCCGTGGGGCAGTTGGCGCCTGGGTATCGCGACCTGCGCGACCTGCGCGACCTGCGCGGGCTGGTGGGGGCGGCGGGACCGGAGGACGTGGGCGAGAGCGGGATCGAGGAGATCACCTCGCCCGCGTTCGTCGTGCGTGAGGGAACGGACGTGGTGGCCGCCGCCGGGTACCGGACCTGGCCTGCCTCGACCGCGCACGTCGGCGTGCTGACCGCGCCGGAGCGGCGAGGCCGTGGGCTGGCCCGGCGGGTGGCTTCCGCGGCGGTGGCGCATGCGCTCGCCGCGGATCTGTTGCCTCAGTGGCGGCCTGGGCCGGTGGAGTCCCGCCGGGTTGCCGGGTTGCCGTATCGCTCGGGTTTCGGGAGGTGGGGGCGCAGCTGAGTGTTCGGCTGGATCAGGAGAGGCTGGTCGGCGGAGGGTGAGCGGCCGGCGTTGTTACACCATCGCCGTCACTGTCACATTGCGCTTCCAGGACATGCCCACTGCGTGTACGGAGTGTGGTGCGAGGGGCCCCACCTGGGGATCGGTGGGGCCGCCTCTGGGGTTTCGGGGAAAGGGGGTCAGCTTGTCGCGACGCCCACCGTGAGGGTTCCCGTGTAGCCCGATGACGCCGTGCTGCCCAGGGCCGTCAACGTGAGGAGGCCCGACGCGGCGCCCCCGCCGTCGTAGACCGAGTCCTGGGCGAGGGTGGTGCGGGTGACCGTGTTCGTGGAGTACGGCGAGACCTTGGCCACCGCCGTCGTGATCGTCTCGTTGAAGAAGAGCTGGCCGGTGTGGAGTTCTTGGCCGCCGGTGAAGCTGCCGTCCGACGTGAGCGTTACTCCCGTGTGCACCTTGAGGTGGATGTGGATGCAGCGGCCCCGGTACCAGCCGGGGTAGACGGTTGTCAGGTGCGCCACCCCGTCGGTGCCGGTCAGGACGCCGCCCCGGAGGAACGTGCCGTCGTCCGCTTCCGAGTGGCCGTTGTTGCCCACGAAGCCGGAGTACTCGCCCAGTGCGTCGCAGTGCCAGATTTCGACCAGGGCGTTGCCGAGTGGTGCGCAGGTGGCGTCGTCGACGACGGTGAGCGTGAGTTTGAGGGGGATACCCGGTTTGCTCTCGGTGATGTCGGCGCGGACCAGGGCGCCGTCCAGGTAGTAGGGACCTTCGGTCATCTCCTTGGTGAGGGTGCAGACGGCCGTCGCGGCGGCGGGAGTCGCGTACGCCGCGTCGGTTGTGGGGGCTTCGGGCGCGGCGGCGCCCACGGCCAGGGTGGCGGCCGTGGCGCCTGTGGCGATCAGTATGGTGCGGCGCCCGATCGGGTGTGCTGCTCCTGAAGTGTCTGTCATGAACACGGCAGGCTAGGGAGGGTTGCTGTACGTCAGCTGTCAGTCCGGCAAAGTGACAGTCCGTCAAGCCCTTTGCAGGACAGGCCGATGTCAGGCGTGCGCGGCGTATGTGACGAAGTCGGCCCAGGTGGTGGGGGAGAGGGTGAGGTGGGGGCCCTGTGGGGCCTTGGAGTCGCGGACGTGGATGGTGGAGGGGCAGGTGGCGACCTCGACGCAGTCACCATCGCCGCCGCTGCTGTAGCTCGACTTGCGCCAGGAGAGGGCGACTTCGACGCAGTCGCCGGAAGCGCTGCTGCTGTAGCTGCTTTTGAACCAGGCCAGTTCGGAAGTGCTCATAGGTCCCCTCGCATCCGCTGCAACAGGCTCACGGAGTCCTGGATGGTGAGAGCCTGTGAACGCATCCTGGCATACCGCCTCTGGAGCACGCTGACCACTTTCGAGTCGGAGATCAACTGGCCGCTCTCCTGGCCCTCGTTGTAGGCAAACCACCTGTTGTCCGGGGTCTCTGATAGGTGGAACGGACCTTGCAGTCCAGAGTGTGACTCCCGCACCAAGGGCATCACCTGGATCTCGGTGTTCCGCAGTTCGGAGATCTCCAGTACGTGATCGATGATCCCTCGCGTGACCTCCGCCCCACCGGTGCGTCGGAGAAACAGGTGCTCCTCCAGGATGAAGCTGAAGGTGGTGTTCGGGCGCTCCCTCAGTAGTCGCTGCCGCTTGATCCGGGCAGCCCACCGCTCCTCGATCTGTGCGTCGTCCAGTGGCGGCAATTGGTCGGCCGACATCGCTCGCACGTACGCCTCTGTCTGAAGCAAACCCGGGATCATGCGGCACTCATACGTGTACAGGGTGATTGCCGACGCCTCCATCCGCGCCCACTGCCTGAACCACACCGCCAACCCCGGCTGACGAGCCAGATGCCCCACCGCCTTCCGTAAAGCCCCGGTGTTCCCCAGCACCTCCTCCGCCCGCTCCACGAACGCCGGATCAGGCATCCTCCGCCCCAACTCCACGGACGCCACCGTGTGTTTGGAGAACCGCACCCGTTCCCCGAACTCCTCCCGGCTCAGCCCCGCGTGCTCCCGCAACGCCTGGACCACCGCCCCGAACGTCCGCAGACTGTCGGACGACTCGGGCTCGCCACCCGTCCCCGTCCCCACCGCACCGTCGACCACCATTGGTCACCTCCCGCGCCCATGGTCACGGATAGTCACCGGTACTGTCCACCCCGTAACCGCGTACGCTCCCGCAGCGTACGCGGCGCCGACCTGGTGAAGTCGTCGTGCCGACCGCCAGATTGGGCGCATGACAGCACCATCCACCCCCCAGCACCCGGTTACCGTACGTGTGTTCACGCAGCGGCTCAGTGCCACCCCGCGCGGCGCCCGCCTCGCCCGTCACCTCGCCCTGAACCAGCTGCACAGCTGGGGCATCCCGCACGGCTCGGACGCCTCCGACACCGTCGCCGTGATCGTCGCCGAGCTGGCCGCCAACGCGGTGACCCACGGCCGGGTACCGGGCCGGGACTTCGAGCTGCGGCTCACTCTCGTCACGGGCAGCGTCCGTGTCGAGGTCAGCGACACGCGCAGTGGGGCACGTCCGCCGGGACCCGGTGACGTACCGCCCGCGCGTCCTCTCGACGAAGGCGGTCGCGGGCTCGTGCTCGTCGAGGCGCTCGCCGACCGGTGGGAGGTGCTGGACCGGGAGCCGCCCGGCAAGACCGTCCGCGCCGAGATCGACCTTCCGGAGTGGCTGTCCCTGGTCAGGAGGTCGAGCGCGTCACCTTCGCGATCGACGACAGCACCGCCTGCGGATCCCCGCCCGGTGCCACCGCCTTGCCGATCTGTGCTCTGATCGCCGCCGCGACCCGGGACCAGCTGGTCTCGGAGAGGGGGTAGAGGTCCATGTTGTCCAGGGCGTCCAGGCCGTTCCAGAGTTTGCGGTACTGCTTGTCCTGGCGCATGGCCGTGCTCGCCGAGGTGGTGACGGGCAGGAGCTGGTACTCGGCGGCCTGCTGGGTGACGTACTTGTCGCCGTACAGGAAGTCGAGGAACTCGCCCGTCTCCTCGCGGTGGCCGGCCTGCCGGAAGGCGATGGTCCAGTCGGCGGTGCCCATGGTCGGGACGGTCCGGCCGGTGCGGCTCGGGAGCGGGACGGTGCCGTAGGAGACGTTCTGGGTCGAGTCCTCGATCTGGCGCATCAGGGAGAGCGGGGCGTTGACCATGGCCGCCTTGCCGTCCATGAAGGCACCCAGGGCCTGGTCGCGGCTGAGTTTGCCGGGGAGGGTCGGGCCCGTGAGGCCGTCGGCGACCAGGGTGGAGCGCAGCGACTCCAGCGTCGAGACGTTCTCGGCGGAGGTGAGGGCGTAGCCGCCCGTCTGGTCGGTGTAGCCGCCGCCTCCGGCCAGCAGCCATGTCAGGGTCTCGGCCTCCGCCTCCTCCGGGCCGAGCGGCACCGCGATCGGGTACTCCACGCCCATCGCCTTCAACACCCGTGCGTCGACGACCAGTTCCTGCCAGGTGCTGGGCGGCTTCAGGCCCGCCTGGGTGAACAGGTCCTTGTTGTAGTAGAGGAGGCGGGTGCTCGCGGTGAACGGCAGACCGTACTGCACGCGGCGCACCTGCCCGGCCTCCGCGAGGCTCGGTACGAACCCGCCCTGGACGGAGATCGACAGCAGCTCGTCCGCCCGGTAGAGCAGGCCCTTCGCGGCGTACTCCGCGTAACTGCCGGTCTGTACGACGTCCGGTGCCTTGCCCTGCTTGATCAGCTCGGCGACCTTCGCGTCGACCGTGTCGGCGGGGTAGACCTTCGTCTCGACGCGGATGTCGGGGTGGGCGGCCTGGAAGGCGAGGCCGACCCGGTCCCAGTAGCCGACGGAGTTCTTGTGGACGCTGTCGCCGTAGTTCGTCGCGACGACGGTGAGGGTCGTGGTGCCCGACGTCGCCCCCGAGTCCGTACCGCAGCCGCTCGCGCCCACCGTGAGGCCCAGCGCGGCCGCCATCGTCATCATGATCCGGGCTCTGCGGCGCACGGTTCCCACCTCTGTTCCAGCCACGCGCGACAGTCACGCGCGATAGCCACCTGCGATGACACGCGTAGATGAAGAGTGTTGATCGTAGGCCGGGAGACGGGTGGGGCACAGGGCCGGCGCTGTTGCGTTTTGGTTCCGGTGGTGTGACGCGGGCTGCCCGAAGTCACGTACGTGTAAGGGGAGTTGGGCGCGCTAGAAGCGCTGATATGCAAGCGCTGATGCGCAAGCGTTTCCGGAATTCCGGGACTGGATGGCCCAGCAGTTCGAAGTAGCCCATGATCCCCGCGTGGACCGGTACTGGCGGCTGGTGTGGATCGTCAACGGCCGGCAGGTGGTGCCGAGTCTGATCCCGGTGTACCCCTGGCTCATCCAGGCCCTGCGAAGGGACGGCGACGCATAGTCACCACGGCGGAGACCGCCCTGGCGCCCCGCGATCCCAGCTGGATGAATGAGCCCGAGGATTCGGCTCCGTAGAGGTGGTGTGGGTGTCCAAAGTCAGTGTGTGAACACCGAATTGGACACCCCATATCCAAGCGCCACGACCACCAACCCGGCGAACCTATGCGGTCACAGCACTAGCCGACCTGGTTGTACATCGCGCCCGCCGCCGGCCAGCCCGTGGGCTGGGGCGTCGGCGTGGGCTCCGGTTCGGTGCGGCCGCGGACCTGGGCGGCGGTCAGGCCTCGGTTGCGCAGGCCCGGCATGCCGGTCTGGCCGAGGCCCGCGGCCGGGGCGGGGGCCATGGCGGGCATCGCCGGTGCCTGGCGCGGTGGTTGCATCGACCGTGCCTGCGCCTGGAGCGCCGGTGACGGGGCCTGGGGGACCGGGGACATCGGCGCCTGCTGCATCTGCTGCATCTGCTGCATCTGGGCAGCGGGTTGCATCTGGGCGGGCTGCATCAGGGCGGCGGGTTGCATCTGGGCGGGCTGCATCTGGGCCGCGCCGGGCATCTGCGCGACCCCGGGCATCTGGGCGACCGCCGGCATGGGCTGCTGTTGGGGGGCGGGTGTCGGCATGGGCATGGGCATCGGCATGGGCATCGGCACCGCGGGCTGCTGCGGCGGCATCATGGAAGCCGCGGCCGCGGCCGGAGCGGGGGCGGGGACCAGGCCCGGCATGCCGCTGGGGGCCTGCGACGGGGGCGGGCCCGGCCAGGTCTGCGCGGGCGGCAGGCTCGGCATGGCGGCGGCCTGCGCGGCCAGCCCCGGGATGCCGGCACCGTTGGTCTCGCTGACCAGGCGGTCTACTGCCGCCGTACCCGAGCTGTAGCTGTTCCCTGTGCCCAGCTCGGGTACGGCGACTCCCCTCCTGGACCCGTAGAGCACCTGCTCCAGGCCGGACACCAGGCGACGCACGTCCGTCTGGGGGCGCACCACGAGTCTCAGGAAGCGACTGGACGAGCCGATCTTGTTGCCGCACTCACGGACCAGGATGCGGTGCTCGGCCAGCAACCGGTCCCGGACGACCGTGCCCTCCGCGCCCACGGGGAGGCGTACGAAGAGGAAGTTGCCCTGCGAGGGGTAGACCGTCAGGCCGGGCAGCGCGGAGAGCTGGCGGGCCATGTCGAGGCGGTCGCGGCGCACCAGGTGCAGGCTCTCCATGTACTCGGCGCCGTGCTCCTTGAGCATGAACACCACGGTCTCCGCGAAGGAGTTGAGGTTCCACTTGGGCAGCATGGAGCGGATCTTGCCGGCGAGCGCGGGGTTGGCCACGAGGTAGCCGAAGCGGATGCCGTGCAGGCCGAAGTTCTTGCCGAGGCTGCGCAGGACGATGACGTTGGGCCGCAGGACGGCCTCTTCCACGACGCTCGGGTCGTTCTCGGCGTCCGCGAACTCCAGGAAGGACTCGTCGATGACGATGAGGTCCAGGTCCTGGAGCTGGTCCATGAAGTTCACGACCGTGCGGCGGCTGAGGAAGCCGCCGTCGGGGTTGTTCGGGTTGCAGATGACGGCGACCTTGGTGCCGCGGGCGCGGATGAACTCGATGTACTGGGCCGGGTCCAGAGCGAAGCCGTTGGACTCCATGAGCGGGAACATGTCGACCCGCTTGCCGGTCTCCATGGGCTGGTCGGTCCAGCGGCCGAAGGTGGGGACGGGGATGGCGAGGGACTCGCGGACGAGCAGGTGGTCGATCCAGGTGATCAGTTCCGTGGAACCGTTGCCCATCGCCACACAGCTCGGCGGGAGTTGGAGCAGCGAACACAGCTCGGCCGTGATGGTGTCGGCGCTGCTCGGGTAGTACGTGATGATCTCGCGCAGCCGGCCCGCCAGTTCGTCGAACATGCCGGGCGTGGGGAAGTACGGGTTGCACGGGATACAGAAGTCGATCGGGCCGACTCCATCGCTCTCGCGTGCCAGCGCAGCCATCGAGGGGCTGTGCGCCGCAGTGCCGCGGAACAGCGAGGCGACGTTGTCGGCCATGGAACCTCCGTCTCTGGGTGGCCCGTGCGGGGGAGCACGGGCCACCCCCCTATACGGAGACGGAGGGGGCGCTGTTCAACTCGTGGGGATTGAGTAAGGGTTCACTTTCCGAGGCAACCAAAAGCGCTTCGGCGGCGGGACCCCCGGGGTCCTGGGGCCCAGGACCCCGGGACCCCGAGACCCCGGGACCCCGGGCCCGGTGGTGCTATGCGCTGAACGAGTGCACCGTCGTCGTGCGGTACGTCTGGCCGGGGCGCAGCACCGTCGAGGGGAACGACGGGTGGTTCGGCGAGTCCGGGAAGTGCTGGGTCTCCAGGCACATGCCGTCGCCCTGCCGGTAGGTGTGGCCGGAGGGGCCCACCAGGGTGCCGTCCAGGAAGTTGCCGGAGTAGAACTGCACGCCCGGCTGGTCCGTCGCGATCTTCAGGGTGCGGCCGGACTTGGGGTCGCGCAGGGTCGCGATGTGCTCGGGCTTCGCGGTGACGCCCTTGTCGAGGACCCAGTTGTGGTCGAAGCCCTTGGCGGTGACCAGCTGGGGGTGGCCGATGCGGATGTCCCGGCCGATGGGCTTGGCCTTGCGGAAGTCGAAGGGGGTGCCCGCGACCTTGGCCAGTTCACCGGTGGGTATCAGACCCGAGTCGGTGGGCGTGAAGCGGCCCGCGGCCAGGTGGAGTTCGTGGTCGTAGATGCCGCCGCTGCCCTCACCGGCGAGGTTGTAGTACGTGTGGTTGGTGAGGTTGACGACCGTGGCCTTGTCGGTGGTGGCCCGGTAGTCGATGCGCCAGTCGCCGTGCTGGGTGAGGGTGTACGTCACCTTCACCTTGAGCGTGCCGGGGTAGCCCATCTCGCCGTCGACGCTCGTGTAGTAGAGGTGCAGACCGACGTCGGAGCCCGAGGTGAAGCCCTCGATGTCCCACACCTTGGTGTTGAAGCCCTTGGCGCCGCCGTGCAGGCTGTTCACGCCGTCGTTGACGGAGAGCTGGTAGGCCTTGCCGTCCAGGGTGAACTGTCCCTTGGCGATGCGGTTGCCGTAGCGGCCGATCGTCGCGCCGAAGAACGTCGTCCCGGCGACGTAGGAGGCGAGGTTGTCGTACCCGAGGGAGACGTTGGCGTAGCGGCCGTGCCGGTCGGGGATCTCCAGGGACTGGACGATTCCGCCGTAGGAGATGACCTTCAGGCGCGTGCCGCCGTTCTCCAGCGACCAGCGGTAGACCTTGGTGCCGTCGGCGAGCTTGCCGAAGAGCTCCTTCACGGGTTTCCTGCCTCCCGAAGCGCCGCCCGAGGCGCCTTCCGCGGCCTGTGCTGTGCCTGTGCCGAGGGTGGTCGCGGCGATGCCCGCGGCCGCCGCGCCTGCAATGACCGTGCGTCTGTTCAGTTCCATGTGCGGCTCCTGCAAATAGGAGGGGCCCCGCCCACCACGGGCGGGGCCCGAGCTGACCTTACGAACCGGACTTGCGCTTGTTCCACACGTCGAAGCCGACCGCGGCCAACAGGGCCAGGCCCTTGATGACCTGCTGCCAGTCGGTGCCGACGCTGAGGAGATTCATGCCGTTGTTCAGCACGCCGAGGACGAGACCGCCGATGATGGCGCCGAGGACGGTGCCGACACCGCCGCTCATGGACGCGCCACCGATGAACGAGGAGGCGATGGCCTCCAGTTCGAAGCCGTCGCCCGCCTTCGGCGAGGCCGCGTTCAGGCGGGAAGCGACCACCAGACCCGCCAGGGCCGCGAGCACGCCCATGTTCAGGAACACCTGGAAGGAGACGCGCTTGTCCTTGACGCCGGAGAGCTTCGCCGCCGGCAGGTTGCCGCCGATGGCGTAGATGTGGCGGCCGAAGACGGCGTTGCGCATCACATAGCCGTAGCCGACGACCAGGACGCCGAGGATGATCAGCACGATCGGCGCACCGTCGTAGCTGGCGAGCAGCATGGTGAGCCAGGCGATCGCGGCGACCATGGCGACGAGCTTGAGGGCGAAGAGCCGGACGGGCAGCACCTCGAGGGAGAACTCCTGCTGGCGGCGCCGGTCGCGCACCTCCTGCCACACCACGGCGGCGATCATGACGATGCCGAGGAGCAGCGTGATGTTGTGGTAGTTGGTGTTCGGGCCGACCTCGGGCAGGAAGCCGTTGCCGATCTTCTGCATGCCGTTCGGGAACGGGCCGAGGGTCTGGCCTTGCAGGAGGATCTCCGTCAGACCGCGGAAGAGCAGCATTCCGGCGAGGGTGACGATGAACGATGGTATGCCGAAATACGCGATCAGGAAGCCTTGCAACGAGCCCGCGACGGCGCCCATCAGCAGACACAGCACCACGGCGAGCGGCCACGCCACATGATGATTGACCGTCAGTACGGCCGCGAAGGCGCCCACGAACGCCGTCAGTGAGCCGACGGACAGGTCGATGTGCCCGGCGATGATGACCAGCATCATGCCGATCGCGAGGATCAGGATGTAGCTGTTCTGCAGCACCAGGTTGGAGACGTTGCGCGGCAGCAGCAGGTCTCCGCCGGTCCAGATCTCGAAGAAGATGACGATCAGGCCGAGCGCGATCAGCATGCCGTACTGGCGCATGTTGCGGCGCAGGCCGCCCAGCATCAGGTGCAGCAGGCCGCCGTCCGCGCTGGATCCGCCCTTGCCCGGCGGTGCCGCGGCGGGCATCTTGTCGGTGACGTCCGTGCTCATCGCGTTACCTCTTTGTCCTTCGTCATCTGGCGCATCAGCACTTCTTGCGTGGCCTCGGCCCGTGCCACCTCACCGGTCAGCCGGCCGGCGGCCATCGTGTAGATGCGGTCGCACATGCCGAGCAGCTCCGGCAGTTCGGAGGAGATGAAGACGACCGCCTTGCCCTCGGCGGCAAGCTGGTCGATGACCGTGTAGATCTCGTACTTGGCGCCCACGTCGATGCCGCGCGTGGGCTCGTCCAGGATCAGCACGTCCGGGCCCGCGAAGATCCACTTGCTGAGGACGACCTTCTGCTGGTTGCCGCCGGACAGCTTGCCCACCGGCTCGAAGACGGTCGGCGCCTTGATGTTCATGGACTTGCGGAAACGCTCGGCGACCTGCCGCTCCTCGTGCTCGTCGACCACACCGCGCTTGGCGACCTTGCCCAGGGCGGTCAGCGAGATGTTCCGGTTGATCGTGTCGATGAGGTTGAGGCCGTAGTGCTTGCGGTCCTCGGTGACGTACGCGATGCCGTGCGCGACCGCCTCCGCGACGGACTTCGTACGGATCTCCGTGCCGTCCTTGAGGACCGTGCCGCCCGCGTAGCGCCCGTACGAACGCCCGAAGACGCTCATCGCGAGTTCCGTGCGGCCGGCGCCCATGAGCCCGGCGATGCCCACGATCTCGCCCCTGCGCACGTTGATCGACACGTCGTCGACCACCTTGCGCTGCTGGTCGAGCGGGTGGCGCACCGTCCAGTTGCGGATCTCCAGCGCGGGAGCCGCGCCCTCCTCCGCCTCGTGCGGGGTGCGCTCGGGGAATCGGTGGTCGAGGTCGCGGCCGACCATGCCGGAGATGATCCGCTCCTCGGTCGTCTCCGGCGCCTTCACGTCCAGCGTCTCGATGGAGCGGCCGTCGCGCAGGATCGTCACCGAGTCGGCGACCTTGCGGATCTCGTTGAGCTTGTGGGAGATGATGATCGAGGTGATGCCCTGCTTCTTCAACTCCAGGATGAGATCGAGGAGTTTGCCGCTGTCCTCGTCGTTCAGGGCCGCGGTCGGCTCATCCAGGATGAGCAGCTTCACCTTCTTCGACAGCGCCTTCGCGATCTCCACGAGCTGCTGCTTGCCCACGCCGATGTCGGCGACGCGGGTCTCCGGGTGGTCGTTCAGTCCGACCCGGCGCAGCAGTTCGGTGCCGTGCTTGAGCGTCTCGTTCCAGTTGATGAGCCCGCGCGTGGCGTGCTCGTTGCCGAGGAAGATGTTCTCCGCGATGGAGAGATACGGCACCAGCGCCAGCTCCTGGTGGATGATGACGATGCCGCGCTGCTCGCTCGCCCGGATGTCCCGGAAGTGGCAATCCTCTCCCTCGAAGAGGATGTCTCCCTCGTAACTGCCGTGCGGATGGACACCGGAGAGCACCTTCATCAAGGTGGACTTCCCGGCGCCGTTCTCGCCGCAGATGGCGTGGACCTCGCCCTGACGGACTGTCAAAGTGACGTCCGACAGCGCTTTGACACCGGGAAAGGTCTTGACGATCGAGCGCATTTCCAGGACGGGTCCCGCCATGGTCGTGCCTTCCAATCAGTGTGGGGTGGGGGGGCCTGCGGGACTACTTGAGTTGGGCGTCGGTGTAGTAGCCGCCCTTGACCAGCACGTCCTCGTAGTTGGTCTTGTCCACGCTCACCGGCTGGAGCAGCATGGCGGGGACGACCTTGGTGCCGTTGTTGTAGGTCTTGGTGTCGTTGGTCTGCGGCGTCTTGCCGTTGAGCACGTCGTCGACCATGGTCACGGCGACCTTGGCGAGCTCACGGGTGTCCTTGTAGACGGTCTGCGTCTGCTGGCCCGAGATGATCGACTTCACCGAGGCGAGCTCGGCGTCCTGGCCGGTGATGACGGGCAGCGGGTTGCTCGACGAGCCGTAGCCGTCCGACTTCAGCGCGGAGATGATGCCGATGGAGATGCCGTCGTAGGGCGAGAGCACCGCGTCGACCCGGCCGGTCTTGTAGGAGGAGGTGAGGATGTCCTCCATGCGCTTCTGCGCGGTGGTGCCGTCCCAGCGCAGGGTGGTGACCTTGTTCAGGTCGGTCTGGCCGGACTTGACCACCAGCTCCTTCTTGTCGATGTACGGCTTCAGCACGCTCATCGCACCGTTGAAGAAGTACTGGGTGTTGTTGTCGTCGTTCGACCCGGCGAACAGCTCGATGTTGAACGGGCCCTTCTTGCCGCTGTCCAGACCGAGCGTGTGCGTGATGTACGTGGCCTGCAGGACGCCGACCTTCGTGTTGTCGAAGGAGGCGTAGTAGTTGACGTTCTTGGTGCCGAGGATCAGCCGGTCGTAGGAGATCACCGGGATCTTGGCGTCGGCGGCCTGCTGGAGCACGCTGTTCAGGGACTTGTTGTCGATGGCCCCGATGATCAGGCCCTTGACGCCCTGGGTGATCATGTTCTCGATCTGCGAGACCTGGGTGGCCGGGTCGTCCTCGCCGTACACCAGCTTGGCCTTGTAACCCTTGTCCTGCAGTTGCTTGACCATGTTGTTGCCGTCGGAGATCCACCGTGCGGAGGACTTGGTCGGCATGGCGATGCCGATGGTGCCACCCTTGGCGCTGCCCGCCTTCTCCTTGCTGCCGCCCGAGCCGCTCTGGCCGCAGGCGGTCAGGGTGAGGGCGAGGGAGGCTGCTCCGGCTATGGCGGTGAGGGCGGCTCTGCGGTTACGCATGATCATCATCCTTGATGTCTTGGACCGGCTCGGTCTCGCGTTACGGGGATGCTCCGAGAGCGTTGCGAGGGAAAGACCGAGTAGAGGTGTGTGGGATTGTGCGCGGCTGTGTCGGCTTGTGTGAAGGGGTTTTGTGCGAACGTTATGAGGTGGTGTTGAAGCGCTTGAGAGTTCCGGGCAGCCGGGAGCCGAGCGGCGCCATGTCGCCGTCCGCTCCGTGCCGCGCGAGCAGGTCCAGGGCGAGCCGGCCGCGCCGCACCCGTTCCTTGGCGGTGTTGAGGGCCAGGTCCCTCAAGTGGTGCCCGTACGGGTAGATTCCGGGGGATTTGGACAGGCCGAACTTGAGGTACAGCGGTGCGCCGCGCCGGATCAGCTCGGCGACCTCGTACATCCGCACATAGCCGCCGAGGTCGTCGGGAGCCTCGATGTACATGTCCATGGGAGCGGCCGAAACCCGTCGTATCTCGGTGAGATGGTCGAGCGTCAGGTCGCTGGGCACGTTGATGGAGTCCGCGCCGAGGTTCTCGTACACCGCGTAGGAGGCCGGGTTGACCGGGCCCACCAGTGCCGAGAGCTTGAGGGTCGTGTCGGCCGGGATGATCCCGGCGATGCGCGCCCGGTGCAGGGTCCACAGCACGCCCTCGTCGGCGACGAGGAGACACTTTACGCCCAACTCCGTTGCCCGGACGGCGTCTTCGACGCAGCCGGCCACCGCGTCGTGGCCACGGGCCCGCAGGCCGCCGCCGCGCGAGTCCGAGCGCACCGAACCGCCGATGTCCCAGGTGCCACGCGGCCCGGTGAACAGACACAGTTCGATGTCGCGCTCACCGGTGGCCTCGATCATCTCGGTGATCTCGGCGTCGGTCAGCATCCAGACGCCGCTGCCCTGGCTGATGCGGTGGATCGGTACGTCGAGCCGCGAGGACTCCTTGAGGACCACGGCCAGGGCCTCGGGCCCCTCCACGGAGGGAACCTCGGTGCGCCAGCGGCCGCCTCCCGGGAAGGTGTGCGGCGAGGCGTCGGCGGGGGAGAGGGCGGGCGCGCCCAGGCCGAGCGCGGCGAGCGCCTGCTCACCGGGTCGACGGGCTGCCGTAGGGGCGGCGTCGGTCACTGGCTGTCCTTCGTGTTCGAGGGTTGCGCGTGCAATACGTTCGGTATTTCGGACGGAGTTCGCGGCTCTGGGCGCACGGGGCCTGGGTGGTACGCCGGTACGGAGCCGTCAGGTAACTCCGTACCGGCGTACGGCTCGGGGGAGCTCTCGGGGGAACTCCCGGGGAACTACGGCTTCAGCAGGACCTTTCCGACCTTGGGATCGCCGGACCCCACCAACTCGATGGCCTCCGGGAACTCGGCGAGCGGCAGCTCGTGCGTGATCAGCGGCGACGGGTTCAGCAGCCCGGCCCCGAACACCCGCACCGTGTGCGCCCAGGCCGCCGGCGGCGCCCCGAACACGGTGTGCACCTCCAGCTGCCGTACGACGAGATCGGTGGGGTCGAGCCCCTCGGCACCCGGCGCCGGGATTCCCGTGAGGACCAGCCGGCCACCGCGCCTCAGCAGGGAGGCGGCGGTGCGCGCGGCGGACGCGGACCCGGCGGTCTCGATGACGACGTCGAAGTCGTCGGGGAGCTCCTGGTCCTTCGTACGGAAGTCGGTGGCGCCGAAGTCCTTCGACAGCGCGGCCCGGTCCGGGCGGGTCCCGACCACGAGCAGCTCCGCCGGGGAGCCCGCCTTCAGGAACTGGACGGCGAACATCCCGAGCGTGCCGGTCCCGACGACGGCGACCCGCTCACCGGGCCGGGCGTTCGCCTTCAGCGCGGCGGCCGCGATGCAGGCGGCGGGCTCCAGGAGAGCCGCGGCCGTCAGGTCGGCGTCGTCCGGCAGGACGTGCAGCAGCCGGGCCGGAAGGGTGAGCGTGGTGGCCATCGCGCCGGGCTGGGTGAACCCGGTCTCCTCGTACCCCGCCGTGCACAACGTTGTCTCGCCCGCATGGCAGCGGTCGCAGACCTGGCAGTTGCGGAAGCCCTCACCGACGACCTTGCACCCGACGATCGACTCCGGCACCCCGGCCCCGACCGCCTCGACGGTTCCGGACCACTCGTGGCCGGGCGTGAGCGGGTAACGGACGTACCCGTCGGGCCGGTTGCCCTGGTACACCTCGCGGTCGCTGCCGCAAATACCGACGGCGTGCACGCGGACCAGGGCCTCACCGGCGCCCGGCCGCACCGGCTCGTGCTCGATCAGCCGGTGCTCGCCCGGCGCCTCGATGACGACCGCGGTGCTCACTGCGCCCCCTTCGGCTTGCGCTGCTCCCAGCCGTCGGCCCACAGGTCGAAGCGGGCCTGCTGCTGCGGGAACTCGGCCGCCGCGTCGACGTCCAGCTCGACGCCGAGACCGGGCTCGTGGGACAGCTGGAAGTAGCCGTCGACGACCTGCGGGGCGCCCTTCACGACCTTCTTGATCTCCGAGTCCGCGAAGTCGTTGAAGTGTTCGAGGATCTTGAAGTTGGGGGAGGTGAAACCGACCTGGAGGGAGGCGGCGGTCAGGACCGGGCCACCGACGTTGTGCGGCGCGACGAGGACGTAGTGCGCCTCGGCGGTCGCGGCCAGCTTCCGCGTCTCCCAGATGCCGCCGATGTGACCGACGTCGGGCTGGATGATGTCCACGGCCTGGCTCTCGAAGAGCTCGCGGAACTCGATGCGGTCGTGGATGCGTTCACCGGTGGCGACCGGGATGTCCACCTTGGCGGCGACCTTCTCCAGGGCCTTGAGGTTCTCCGGCGGGACGGGCTCCTCCAGCCACGCGGGCTTGAAGGGCGCGAGCTCGCGCGCGAGCCGGACGGCGGTGGACGGGGAGAACCGGCCGTGCATCTCCAGCATCAGCTCGGCCTCGGGGCCGATCGCGTCGCGCACGGCCTCGATGAGGGAGACGGAGTAGAGGGTGGCTTCGTGGTCGAGCTCGAAGTGCCCGGTCCCGAAGGGGTCGATCTTCAGCGCCTTGTAGCCGCGGGCGACGACCTCCTGGGCGGCCTTGTGATAGGCCTCCGGGGTTCGCTCGGTCGTGTACCACCCATTGGCGTAAGCCTTGACCTTGTCGGTGACCTTGCCACCGAGCAGCTGCCACACGGGGACGCCGAGGGCCTTCCCCTTGATGTCCCAGCAGGCCATCTCGATGACGGCGATCCCGGACATCACGATCTCGCCGGCGCGCCCGTAGTCGCCGTACTTCATCCGTCGGACGAGGTCCTCGACAGCGAACGGGTCGGAGCCGAGAATGTGGTTGGCCTCCGCCTCTCGCAGATAGCCGATCAGTGCGTCGGTGTGGCCCAGCATGCGGGTCTCGCCGACGCCGGTGACGCCCTCGTCGGTGTGCACCTGGACGTACGTCAGGTTCCGCCACGGCGTCCCGACCACGTGCGTGCTGATTCCCGTGATGCGCACGGCTTTTGCTCCCTGTGCTCTTGCGGCTCTGTTCGAAATTTCGTCACACGTTCGAAATGCTGGCGTGACAGTAAGGACGCGGCCCCTGGGGTGTCAATGGGTCGAACAGAACGGGACGGTGACGGATTTTGACGGTATGCCTCGCTCGTCGCGCGCGCGATGCTGTGAACGGGCGGCGCGGCGCACCGGAACGAGGGCTTCCCTACACAATTTTCACAGCTGTGACTATGAACGTGACCGGTGCGGAACTTAGTCTTCCGGCGTCATGGACTACTGCTTCCCGTGCCGACGGCACCTCAATGGCGCCCTTGCCTGCCCGGGGTGCGGCACACCAGCCGAAGAGCTCCGCACACATGCGGAGGAGATCGACGTGCGTCCCGAAACGGGCACGGGCGCGGCCGATGCCGACAGCGACGCGTTGTACGAGGACGACAACGGCGACGACGAGGGCGACGACGAGGGGCAGCGGCCCGGGCGGGCCGCTGCCCGTCGCCGCGGGCGCGGTGACTCGGGCGGTCCGGGTGGCGCGAGCCGGCGTGACCGCAAGGCCGCGGCGCACCGTCGGCGGCGGCGCCGGACGCTGCTCATCGCCGCGGGGTTCGTACTGGCGGCGGGTGGGCTGAGCCTCGCGGAGCTCGGTATCGACGGGCCGGGGCTGTTGCCGAAGCCGGCCGTGGCCGGGGGTGAGTCGGCGGACGGTTCGGCGTCCTCGGACGCCGGGACGGCGCGGCCGCTCGCCGACTCGGGGGGTTCGTCCGGCGGTGCGCCGTCGGTCACGGCCTCTCCGGACGCGTCGGCGTCCCCCTCCGCTTCCGAGTCCGCCAAGGACCGCAGGTCCAAGGACGGCAAGACGAAGGACACGCAGAAGCAGTCGGCCACGACGAGTGCCGTGCCGTCCACGACGGCCGGTCCCGCGTCCTCGACCCCTCCGAAGTCGTCCCGCACGCCGACGGCCGCCCCGACCTCGAAGGCCCCGAGCCCTTCCCCTTCGCCTTCGCAGACGTGCAACCGTTTCCTGTGGTGGTGCACGTAGGACTTTCCCCGTCCTGAAACGCCGGACGGGCTGAATGACGCGGGCCTGCGTCCCGTCAGGGGCGCGGGGTTGTGACATTGTGCGGCTCCGCCGCGTGGGCGCGCCCAGCCCCCACCGGCCCGCAGCCAAACGAATCCGGGGCGGACGGGGAGCCGGGGCGCAGCCCTACCCCAGGGGCGCAGCCCCTGGCTACGCCGTGAGCATTCTTTGCAGGAGGTCCCGCAGGGACAGGCGTTCCTCGTGGGAGAGGCCGGCCAGGGGTTCACGGGCGAAGTTGAGGGCGTCCCGGAGGGAGCGCGCGACACGCCGGCCCTCGTCCGTCGCCGCGGCCAGCTTCACGCGCCGGTCGGACGGGTCGGGACGTCGCTCGACCAGCCCCCGTGCCTCCAGCCGGTCCACGATCCCCGTCACATTCGACGGTTCGCACTTCAGCTTCTGGGCGAGCCGTCGCATCGGCAGCGGTTCCAGGGACAGCAGGCTCAGCAGTTTCGCCTGCGCCCCCGTCAACGCATGCTCGGCGGCGGCGTCCTCGTACTCCTCGTGATACCGGGCCACGACCGTGCCGATGAGCTCGACGACCTCAAGGGTCAGCGGGTCTATACGGGGTGTTCTCTGCGTGGCCATGGGCTCCAGGTTACCGCGTTACTTGACATCATGAAATATTGAGGCGCATGGTTGTTTCAGGTACTGAAGTATGAGAGCCGTAGTCGCACGTACGCGTGCATGCACGTAGGAGAGGCGCACCCCCATGACCGAGACCCAGCTCCCCGCCGTCAACCGCGAATGGCACCTGGTCAGCCGCCCGGTCGGCTGGCCGAAGCCCGAGGACTTCGCCCTGGTCGAGGCCGAGGTCCAGCAGCCGGGGGAGGGCCAGGTCCTCGTGCGGAACGCGTACGTGTCCGTCGACCCGTACATGCGCGGCCGCATGAGCGCCGCCAAGTCCTACGTCGCCCCCTTCGATCTGGGCAAGGTCATGCAGGGCGGGGCGGTCGGTGAGGTCATCGCCTCGAACGCCGAGGGCATCAAGGTCGGCGACCACGTCCTGCACTTCTTCGGCTGGCGCGAGTACGCCGTCGTGGACGCCAAGCAGGCCGTCAAGGTGGACCCGGAGGCCGCGCCGCTGTCGACGTACCTCGGCGTGCTCGGCATGACCGGTCTGACCGCCTACGCGGGCCTCCTGCGCACCGCCTCCTTCAAGGAGGGCGACTCCGTCTTCGTCTCCGGCGCCGCCGGTGCCGTCGGCAGCCAGGTCGGCCAGATCGCCAAGCTCAAGGGCGCCTCGCGCGTCATCGGCTCCGCGGGGTCCGACGACAAGGTCAAGCTGCTCGTCGAGGAGTACGGCTTCGACGCCGCCTTCAACTACAAGAACGGCCCGGTGAGCCGGCAGCTGCGCGAGGCCGCCCCCGACGGCGTCGACGTCTACTTCGACAACGTCGGCGGCGACCACCTGGAGGCCGCCATCGGCCAGCTCAACCGGGACGGCCGCATCGCCATCTGCGGCGCGATCTCCGTCTACAACAGCACCGAGCCCGTCCCCGGCCCGAAGAACCTCGCCCGCCTCATCCAGACCCGCGGCCGCATCGAGGGCTTCCTGGTCGGCGACCACTACGACCTGCAGTCGCAGTTCGTCCAGGAGGTCGGCGCCTGGGTCCGCTCCGGCGAGCTCAAGTACGGCGAGACGGTCGTCGAGGGCATCGAGAACAACCTGGAGGCGTTCTTCGGCGTCCTGCGCGGCGACAACATCGGAAAGATGATCGTCAAGCTCTAGGACCCGGCAGGCGGCAACATCACCGTGACGCTCGCCTGACCGCGCTCGTTGTCCGCAGCGGAGGCCGCACCCCAGGACGTGGGGTGCGGCCTCCGCCCATGCGCGGGCGAACGAACCAGCCCCCGGGTCTGGGGCCGAGAAGCCCCGCCCGTGCCCCGGTAAGGTGCCCCGCATGCGTGATCTCGGGGTGGGATTCAACTATCTGATACAGGGCCAGCGGTGGGTGGCGCGGCACGGGAAGCGGTACGGGTTCGGGCTGCTGCCCGGGCTGATAACCCTGGTGCTGTACGCCGCCGCCCTCATCGCCCTCGCCCTCCACGGCGAAGACTTCGTCGCCTGGGCCACCCCCTTCGCCGACGGCTGGTCCAGCCCCTGGCTGGGACTCTTCCGCGGGCTCCTCACCGCCGTGCTGTTCGCCCTCGCCCTCCTCCTCGCCGTGCTCACCTTCACCGCGGTCACCCTCCTCATCGGCCAGCCGTTCTACGAGTCCCTCTCGGAGACGGTCGACAAGGACGTCTCCCCGGACGGCACGGCCCCGGAGTCGGGACTCCCGCTCTGGCGCGAGCTGTGGATCTCCGCGCGCGACAGCCTCCGTATCGTCGTCAGGGCCGCCGTCTGGGGCGTCCTCCTCTTCGGCCTCGGCTTCGTGCCGTTCATCGGGCAGAGCGTCGTCCCCGTGACCGGCTTCTTCGTCACCGGCTTCTTCCTCACGGAGGAACTGACGGCGGTGGCCCTCCAGCGCCGCAGCGTAGAACTCCGCGACCGCCTCGCCCTGCTCCGTTCCCGCAAGATGCTGGTCTGGGGCTTCGGCACCCCGCTGGGCCTCGTCTTCCTGGTCCCGTTCGTCGCCGTCTTCCTGATGCCGGGCGCGGTCGCGGGCGCCACGCTGATGGCCCGCGCCCTGCTGGGCGAGGAGACGGGAGAGCCGGACGGCGACCATGAAGACCATGAAGACCATGAAGACCACGAGGACCAGGAAGAACAGGCCGGCGCGTGACCGCGATCGGCTCCGTCCCGGCCGGCCTCGGCATCACTTTCGCGTTCGCCCCGTCGCACTGACACCGGAACCGGCGCCGGCAAGGGAGTTGATGCCCTCCGTCGCCGTGGGGAGCTGCCGGACGGCCGCAGTACCGCGTGACGGAGGGGACGTACGTCATGGGACGTGACGCCCGTGGCGATCAGATGGCGATCCGCGTCGCCGCCTCCCGCAGTGTCCCCAGGAATGCCTGCGCCGCCGGTACCAGGCTCCGGCCCCGCACCGTCGCCGCGTACACCGCCCGCGCCGGCGCCGCCTCGTCGCGCACCGGAAGCAGCGCGATGTCCGGGCGTACGGACTCCGCGGCGAGCGCCGGGACCAGGGTCACCCCGAGACCGGCGGCGACGTACCCCTGCTTGGCGGTCCACTCGGCCACGACGTGTGCGACGCGCGGCCGGAAACCGTGCCGCGACGCCGCGTCGAGGAGGGTGTCCTCAAGGCGGGCGGAACCGGATATCCAGTCGGCGTCGGCGAGTTGGGGGAGCCGTACCGAGGGCTCGGCGGCGAGCGGGTGGTCGGTGGGCACGGCGACGTACAGGGACTCGTCGAGGAGGTGGTGCAGGGTGTACGCGTCCAGCGGGGCGCGGCCCGTCGTCGAGACGATCGCCAGGTCCAGGCGGCCCGCGGACAGCCGGTCCAGGAGCGCGGGCGTCAGGCCCTCCTCGCGGGTGAGCCGCACCCCCGGATGGCGGGTGCGGAACGCGGCGATGGCGTGCGGCACCAGCGCCGCGTCGGCCGTGGCGAAGGCGCCGAAGCGCAGCCGGCCGCCGGCCACCTCGCGCAGCGCGGCCAGTTCGCGGCCCGCGCCGTGCAGCCGCTCGACCACCGCCTCGGCGTGCGGCACGAGGACCCGTCCGGCCTCCGTCAGCCGTACGCCCCGGGGCAGCCGGTCGAAGAGCGGGGCCCCGCCGAGCGCCGCCTCCAGCGAGGAGATCTGCCGGGACACCGCGGACTGCGTCCAGCCGAGGGTCCGCGCGGCCACGGTGAACGAACCGTGCCGGGCGACCTCCAGGAAGACCCGCAGCCAGGTGGTGGAGAGGTCAGGTGTGGCATGCGGGTCGGGCATGAGAGCCATGCTAGACATTCGCTTGTCGCATCACGTGGGGCCGCCTAGCGTCGACGGCATGGAAAAGATCGCATTCCTCGGACTCGGGCACATGGGCGCCGCGATGGCGCGCCGACTCCTCGCCGCGGGATTCCCGCTGACCGTCTGGAACCGCACCGCCGCGAAGGCCGAGCCGCTGGTCGCCGAGGGCGCCACCCTCGCCGCCTCCCCGGCCGAGGCCGTACGGGACGCGGACGTGGTGATCACCATGCTCGCCAGCCCGACAGCGCTCGACGAGGTCGCGGACGCCATCGCGCCGGAGCTGCGCCCGGGCACCACCTGGGTGGAGATGTCGACCGTCGGCCCCGACGTGGTCAAGGAGCTGGCCGGCCGGCTGGGGGAGGGCGTGACGCTCGTCGACGCGCCCGTGGCGGGCAGCACGGACAGGGCCGCCGCCGGGCAGCTCGGCATCCTCGCGGGCGGCGACGTGGCGGGTGTCGAGCAGGTACTCGCCCACCTCGGCACGGTCACCCGCACCGGCCCGCTCGGCTCCGGCGCCGCGCTCAAGCTCATTGTGAACACGGCCTTGCTCGGCGGGGTCGCCGTCGTCGCCGAGACCATGGCCCTCGCGGACAAGCTCGGCCTCGACGAGAACGTCGCGCGCACCGCCCTCGCGGGCGGCCCGCTCGGCGGCGCCGTCGGCCGCGCCTTCGCCGAGGACGTGCACTTCGCCACCCCGCTCGCCGCGAAGGACGTCGCCCTCGCCACGAAGGTCGCCGAACTCCCGGTCATGGAGGCGGTGCTGGAGCACTACAAGCGGGCCGCCGCCGATCCCGCCGTCGGCGACGCGGACATCGCGAAGGCCGTCGACCACATTCGCCGCCACTCGGCCTGAGGGGTGCCTCCCGTGCGGATCACGCTCGACAACCCACCGTCCGCACCCCAACCCGCCAACGCCTACTACTCCCAGGTCGCCCGCGTCGAACTCGCGGGCGGTGGCGCCCTGTTGTACCTCTCCGGCCAGGTCGCGGAAGGCGCCGACCTCACCGAACAGAGCCGCGGTGTCTTCGAGACCATCGACGCCCTGCTGGGGGCACACGGCGCGGGCCTCGCCGACATCATCAACATCCGTACGTATCTGACGGACATCGCCCAGCTCCCCGCCTACGGTGCCGTGCGCGCCCAGTACCTCACCGGAACCCCGCCCACCAGCATGACCTTCGAGGTCTCCCGCCTCTTCAAGCCGGAGGCGCTCATCGAGATCGAGGTCGTGGCCGCCGTCCCGGCCATATCTGACGCACGCGGGCCGGAGTGATCCCTTCCGGGTGATACTGCCACCCATGAAGGCAGCGAACCTGGGCGTCCTCTTCCTCATCGAACTCGGTGCCCTCGCAGCCGTCGGGTACTGGGGCTTCACCAGCGATGTGGCGACGCCGCTGACCTGGCTCCTCGGCCTGGGCGCCCCGGCCGTACTCATCACGCTGTGGGCGCTGTTCGGCTCGCAGAAGGCGACGCACAAGACGCGCGGCGCGGTCCGCGTCGGCTTCGAACTGCTCTGGTTCGGGGCCGGCGTGACCGCACTGGCGGTCGCCGGGGCCTACGGCTGGGCGATCGCCTTCGCCGCCGTCTGCGTGGCGAGCAAGACGCTGGCCGTCATCTGGCACCAGTAGGACGGGAGTGGGAGCTCTCCGCCGCGCCTTCGAGAGCCGGGACGAGAGCGCCGCCACGTGGGTGTTTGTGAAGGGTTCGTACGAGGTTGCGGTGAGCCGCTCGATCATCGACCGCCGGGTCGCGGCGAGGATTAACGTCTGACCCGGGACCAGCCCCCTGAGCAGCCCCGGTCCGGAACCTGACATCCGGACCGGGGCTCGTCGGCCGGACGCCTGGCGCTGCCCCATGGCACGCCCGGCTGTCGGCCGCCGGTCACTCGCCGCGCACGGCGAACCCGTACACGGTCCGGGACCGGTACACCCCGCCCGGCCGCAGTTCCGTGCTCGGGAACTCCGGCCGGTTCGGGGAGTCGGGGAAGTGCTGGGTCTCCAGCGCGATGCCGTCGCCGGGCGCGAACGGGGCGCTCAGGTGGTCCGCGGTGTAGAGCTGCAGCCCCGGCTCGGTGGTCGCGACGGTCACCACCCGCCCGGAGGACGGATCGTGCAACTCCGCGACCTCGACGGCGGTCCGCGTGAGCCCCTTGTCGAGCACGAAGTTGTGGTCGTAGCCGGAGCCGACCTTCCGCGCCGCCCGGAAGTCGAAGCGCGTAGCGGCCACGGAGTCCAGCGCGCCGGTGGGGATCAGATCCGCGTCCACCGGCGTCAACCGCGAGGCGTCGAGTCGCAGTTCGTGCCCGCCCGCGTTGCCAGAACCGGCCAGGTTCCAGTACGTGTGGTTCGTCAGGTTCACCACGGTCGGCGCGTCCGCGACCGCCTCGTACGCGATGCTCAGCGCGCCCGCGTCGTCCAGCGTGTACGTCGCGGAGACCTCCAGACGGCCCGGGAAGCCCTCCTCGTCGTGCGGGGAGACCCGGGTGAGGCGCAGCCCGTGCTCGACCGGCTCCGCGTCCCACACCCGCTTGTCGAAGCCGCGCTCGCCGCCGTGCAGGGAGTTGGGCGGGTTGTTCCGCGCCAGGTGGTAGATGAGGCCGTCGAGCGAGAAGCGGCCACCGGCGATCCGGTTCGCGTACCGCCCGACCAGCGCCCCGAAGTACGGCCCCGTGTGCGTGAGATAGCCGTCGAGGTCGGGGAACCCCAGCACCACGTCCGCGCGCAGCCCGCCCCGGTCCGGGACCTCGACCGACTGGACGATCCCGCCGTACGTCAGGATCCGCACCCGCACCGCGGCGCGCTCGAGCGTCCAGCGGTGGACCGGGGTGCCGTCGGGAAGGGTGCCGAAGAGTTCGCTGTGCATGATCGAAAGCCTAGGCCAATAAGCCGCGGGCGACCGCCGAGGACAGGTCCTAGGCGACCGGCTCGGCCGCCGTCACCACCCGATAGGCCATCTCCGCGAGCCGCGCCTGCCCGTCCTTGCTCGGGTGGAACCAGTCCCAGTGGCTCAGCTGGTCCGTGCCGAAGCGGTAGTCGAAGACCGCGCCCCCGTCGAAGCGGCAGTGCCGGTCCTTGGCGCACACGTCCTTGAGGACCTGGTTGTACGCCTCCACGCGGTCCTGCACCGTCGCGCGCCGCAGGGTCGCCGCCGAGTCCAGGGAGTCCGCGTCGTTCAGCATCGAGGGGCAGATGCCCAGCTTCCAGATCTGCTTGCCCAGCGGGTTGCTCCGCCCCTCGGACCACAGCCGCTTCAGGTCCGGCACGCTCGACACATACACCTGGGTCTTGGGCAGCGCACCGCGCAGCGTGGCCATGGCCTCCTCGAACTCGGAACGGAAGTCGGCGACGGACGTCATCGCCGAGACCGACGAACGACAGGCGTCGTTCGCGCCCGCCATCACGGTCACCAACTCCGGCTTTTCTGTGACGGCCTGCGCCATCTGACCGGGCAGATCCGCCATCCGGGCGCCGGTCACCGCGTAGTTCCAGCTGCGCTCGGCGGCCCCGGTCCGTCCGAGCAGCCGTACCGCGAGGCTCTGGACCTTCGTGTCGCTGCCGGTCGCCCAGGACACCTCCGGGCAGTCGGACAGCACGGTGCAGGCGTCGAAGCCGCGGGTGATGGAGTCGCCGACCGCGGCCATCGACTTCGGGCTGCGGTTCCAGGTGGGGGTCGGTTTGGGGGAGGGCGTCGCCTTGGCCGTCGTCCCCTGCGGAGCCGGGGAGTTGTCACCGGTGGCGTCGCATCCGGCGACGCCCAGGAGGGCCGCCGCCACGACGGCGAGAACAACCCGCGAACGGTGACTCCTGCGACGCATCCCCTGGTCCCCTCGTTCGTGAGCACGGTTGGTAAGCACCCGTTGGACACGGTTGGCCGACACCCCGCAGTACACGGCCGGTCGCACCGCGTCCCCTTGGGTGAAACCTCAATGTTTCTGGGCGCTGGGACCGACGGTACGTCACACTCCTTGCTCCGCCGCACGGTAGCCTCGCCACGTGGCCGCCCTGCCACTGCCGTGCCGCTAAGTTACAAGATGTCTCGCTCTGTCCGGAGGCCCCAGTGACGACACGTGGAGTTCTCTACGTGCACTCCGCGCCCCGTGCGCTGTGCCCGCACGTCGAGTGGGCGGTCGCGGGCGTGCTCGGTATCCGCGTCAACCTCGACTGGATCCGGCAGCCCGCCGCGCCGGGCACCTGGAGATCCGAGTTCTCCTGGAAGGGCGAGGTGGGCACCGCCTCCAAGATGGCCTCCGCGCTGCGCGGCTGGCAGATGCTGCGCTTCGAGGTCACCGCCGAGCCCTGCCCCACGGCCGAGGGCGAGCGCTACAGCTGCACCCCCGAGCTGGGTATCTTCCACGCCGTCACCGGAATCCACGGCGACATCCTGATCCCCGAGGACCGCCTGCGCGCCGCCCTCCTGCGCTCCCAGCGCGGCGAGAGCGACCTGGAGTCCGACCTCGCCAAACTCCTGGGCAAGCCCTGGGACGACGAGTTGGAGCCTTTCCGCTACGCGGGCGAGGGAGCCCCGGTCCGCTGGCTCCACCAGGTGGTCTGACGGGTTTTTGGACGGCTTCTTCAAAGCGCCCTGTGCAGGAGCGCCCCTTTAGGGGCGCGGGGCTGTGACATATGCGGCTCCGCCGCGTGGGCGCGACCAGCCCCCACACCCCCGCACCCGACGAACAACAGGTGTGGCCCCGGATTCCAGAAGGAGTCCGGGGCCACACCCCGTTCAGTACAACTACGGCCGAATTCAGATCGTACGGAACGCCAGCACCACGTTGTGCCCACCAAACCCGAACGAGTCGTTCAGGGCAGCGATGCGGCCCTCGACAGGCAGCTTGCGAGCCTCCCCGCGCACGATGTCGGCGTTCGCCTCGGCCTCGGGGTCGAGGTTGTCGATGTTGATGGTCGGCGGCGCGATCCGGTGGTACAGAGCCAGCACCGATGCCACCGACTCCACACCCCCCGCACCACCGAGCAGATGGCCGGTCATCGACTTGGTCGCGGAGACCGCCATGTGGTCGGCGTCGTCACCGAAGACCTTGCGCAGCGCCTTCAGCTCGGCCACGTCACCGGCGGGCGTCGAGGTGGCGTGCGCGTTCACGTGCACGATCTCGGCCGGGTCCAGATCGGTGTTGTCGAGCAGGTTCTGCAGGGCGCGGGAGATGCCACGCCCCTCCGGCTCCGGCTGCACGATGTCGTGGCCGTCGGCGGAGATACCCTGGCCGACCGCCTCCGCGTACACCCGGGCCCCGCGCCCCGCGGCGTGCTCGGCGGACTCCAGGACGACGACGCCGGCGCCCTCGCCGAGGACGAAGCCGTCACGGGCCACGTCGTAGGGACGCGAGGCGCCCTGCGGGTCGTCGTTGTTCTTGGACATCGCCATCATGTTGCCGAACGCGGCGATGGGCAGCGGGTGGATGGCCGCCTCCGTACCGCCGGCGACGACGACGTCGGCACGGCCGGTGCGGATCATCTCGATGGCGTAGCCGATGGCCTCGGCGCCCGAGGCGCAGGCGGAGACCGGGGTGTGCACTCCGGCGCGGGCGCCGACGAGCAGGCCCACGTTGGCGGACGGGCCGTTCGGCATGAGCATGGGAACGGTGTGCGGGGAGACGCGGCGGACGCCCTTCTCCTTCAGCACGTCGTACTGGTCGAGCAGCGTCGTCACGCCACCGATGCCGGAGGCGATGACGGTGCCGAGCCGGTCCGGGTCGACGGAGGCGTCGTCGCCCGCCCTGTCGGTGAAACCGGCGTCGGCCCAGGCCTCCTTGGCGGCGATCAGGGCGAACTGCGCCGAGCGGTCGAGGCGGCGGGCCTGCGGACGGGGGATGACCTCGCCCGGCTCCACGGCGATCTGCGCCGCGATACGGACCGCCTGCTCGGCGGCCCAGTCCTGCTCCAGGGGGCGGACACCGGACTTGCCGGTGATAAGGCCCTCCCAGGTAGAGGCTACGTCGCCACCCAGCGGTGTGGTTGCGCCGATACCGGTGACGACCACGGTGCGATTGGTCGAGCTCACGGGAATTCTTTCTCCAAATACGAGGAATCAGCGGCGCCACCGCCGGGTGGCGGGGCAACGGACTGATCGGTGGACCGGGCCAGGCGAACCGGGCCCGATCGTTGGATCAGGCCTGGTGCTTGAGGATGTAGTCGGTCGCGTCGCCGACGGTCTTGAGGTTCTTGACGTCGTCGTCCGGGATCTTGACGTCGAAGCGCTCTTCGGCGGCGACGACGACCTCGACCATGGACAGCGAGTCGACGTCCAGGTCGTCGGTGAAGGACTTGTCCAGCTGGACGTCCTCGGTGGGGATCCCGGCGATCTCGTTCACGATCTCGGCGAGACCTTCGACGATCTCTTCCTGAGTGGCGGCCATGTAGGCGCTCCTTCGGTGTGTATCCAGAGGGTTGGCGGTATTCCGTACGGACCGGATGATCCGGCACGGAGTGCCTAGGGGAGAGTAACGACCGTCGCGGCGTACACGAGACCCGCCCCGAAGCCGATGACGAGCGCGGTGTCGCCGCTCTTCGCCTCGCCGGTCGCCAGGAGCCGCTCCATCGCGAGCGGGATCGAGGCGGCCGAGGTGTTGCCGGTGGTACGTACGTCACGCGCGACCGTGACGTGCTCCGGCAGTTTCAACGTCTTCACCATCGAGTCGATGATCCGCTCGTTGGCCTGGTGGGGGATGAAGACGTCCAGGTCGTTCGAGGTGATTCCGGCCGCGTCCAGCGCCTGCTGGGCGACCTTCGCCATCTCGAACACGGCCCAGCGGAACACCGCCTGGCCCTCCTGCGTGATCGCAGGGAACTTGACCTCGCCCTTGGAGTCGAGCGGAAGCTGGGACAGGTCCGAACCGCGGAACTCGTCCCACGGCACGGTCTGCTTGATCGTGCCGGCCTTGTCGCCCTCGCTGCCCCACACGGTCGGGCCGATGTGCGGCTCCTCGGAGGGGCCCACGACGACCGCGC
This sequence comes from Streptomyces sp. NBC_01384, assembly GCF_045040035.1. Lineage (NCBI taxonomy): Bacteria > Bacillati > Actinomycetota > Actinomycetes > Kitasatosporales > Streptomycetaceae > Streptomyces > Streptomyces sp. NBC_01384. Next base: position 2,931,393 of record NZ_CP109559.1, on the reverse strand, counting down.
CCGCGCCGTCACCGAACAGGAAGGCCGTCGCACGGTCCTCCAGGTCGGTCAGGTCGGACAGCCGCTCCACGCCGATGACAAGTACGTACTCCGCCGAACCCTCGACGATCATGCCCTTGGCGAGCGTGAGGCCGTAGCCGAAGCCCGCGCAGCCGGCCGAGATGTCGAAGGCGGCGGCCTTCTGCGTGCCGAGCTTGTCGGCGATCTCCGTCGCGACGGCCGGAGTCTGGCTGAAGTGCGAGACGGTCGAGACGACCACCGCACCGATCTGCTCGGCGTTGATCCCGGCGTCGGCGATGGCCTTGCCGGACGCCTCGATGGACATCGCGGCCACGGTCTCCTCGTCGGAGGCCCAGTGCCGACTCTGGATGCCGGAGCGCGAGCGGATCCACTCGTCGGACGAGTCGATCGTCTCGAGGATCACCTCGTTCGGCACGACCCGCACGGGACGGTAGCCGCCCACACCCAGGATCCGCGCATACGGGGCGCCCTTGCTGGGCTTGATCTTCGACATGCTCTGTCGGCTCCTTAGGCGGAGGCGTGCTCTGCGATGAGTTCGCGAGCCGCGTCGAGGTCGTCGGGGGTCTTCAGCGCCAGGGTCTTCACACCCGGCAGCGCGCGCTTGGCGAGTCCGGTCAGGGTGCCGCCCGGGCAGACCTCGATCAGCGCGGTCGCGCCGAGTTCCTGGAAGGTTTCCATGCACAGGTCCCAGCGGACCGGGTTGGCGACTTGGCCGACCAGCCGCTTCAGGACGTCGGCGCCGCTCTTGACGGCCTGTCCGTCCTTGTTCGAGATGTACGTCACCTTCGGGTCCCCGGGGCTCAGATCCTCGGCGGCCTGTGCCAGCGCCTCGACCGCGGGCGCCATGTGGTGCGTGTGGAACGCGCCGGCGACCTTCAGGGCCACCACGCGGCGTACGCCCTCGGGCTTGTCCTTCTCCAGGGCGGCCAGCTGCTCCAGCGTGCCCGCGGCCACGATCTGGCCCGCGCCGTTCACGTTCGCCGCGGTCAGACCGAGCTTCTCCAGGTGCGGGACCGCCGTCTCGGGGTCCCCGCCGAGCAGCGCCGACATACCGGTCTCGGTGATCGCGGCGGCCTCGGCCATCGCCAGGCCCCGCTTGCGGACGAGCCGCAGCGCGGCCGTGTCGTCGAGCACTCCCGCGAACGCGGCGGCCGTGATCTCACCGACGCTGTGACCGGCGACGGCGCCGGGACCGAGGTCGGCGATGTCACCGAGCGCGGCGGCGGAGAGGAGGCCGGCGGCGACCAGGAGGGGCTGGGCGACAGCCGTGTCCCGGATCGCGTCCGCGTCGGCCTGCGTGCCGTAGTGGGCAAGGTCGAGCCCGATGGCGTCCGACCACGCGGCGAGGCGGTCGGCGGCACCGGGGAGATCGAGCCAAGGAGTCAGGAAGCCGGGCGTCTGAGCGCCCTGGCCGGGAGCGACGAGTACGAGCACTCTCACACTCTCTCTTGTGGACGGCCACGGCCGCCCGTGGGGACAGGGACGAAGAACACGAGGGGGAATTGTAGGGCCCCGACAAATGCCTAGGCTTGAGGATCCCCATCGGCCAGACGACCCAGGATCAGCGCGATCCGCAGTGTGAACGCGGATCGTACATCCGAAGGCGACCAACCGGTGACGTCAGTCACACGTCGGAGCCGGTAGCGCACGGTGTTGGGGTGAACGAAGAGCATGCGGGCCGCGCCTTCGAGGCTGCTCGCCTGTTCGAGATAGACACTGAGCGTTTCCAGCAGCGCGGAGCCGGCTTCCTCCAGTGGTCTGTAGATCTCCTCCACCAGTTGCTCGCGGGCCGAGGGGTCCGAGGCGATCGCGCGCTCCGGCAGCAGATCGTCCGCGAGTACCGGGCGCGGGGCGTCCTGCCAGGCGAAACACGCCTTCAGCCCGGCGGCGGCGGCCTGTGCGGAGCGGGTCGCGGCGAGCAGATCGGGCACGATCGGTCCGGCGACGACGGGTCCGGCGGCATAGGGCCCGATCAGCGACTTCGCGACGGCGAGCGGATTGTCGTTCCCGCCCGCGATGACGACGAGCCGATCCCCGAGCACACCGGTGAGCACCTGCAGCTTGGCATGCCGAGCCGCCCGCCGAATCGCCTCCACGGTCAGCTCGCTGTCACCGTCGGGCGCCGTACCCAGCACCACGCAGACATGTTCGGGCGAATTCCAGCCAAGGGCCGCGGCCCGGCTGACGGCGCCCTCGTCGGCCTCGCCGGACAGCACGGCGTTCACCACCAGGGACTCCAGCCGGGCGTCCCAGGCCCCCCGCGCCTCGGCGGCCTGCGCGTACACCTGGGCGGTGGCGAAGGCGATCTCACGGGCGTACACGAGGAGGGCTTCGCGGAGGACCGACTCGTCGCCCGGGGCGGCGACCTCGTCGATCGCGCTCTCCATGACCTCGATGGTCGTCCGCACCATCTCCACGGTCTGCCGCAGGGTGATCGCCCTGGTCAGCTCGCGTGGCGCGGTCCCGAAGACATCGGTGGAGATGGCCTGCGGCGCATTCGGATGCCGGAACCACTCGGTGAAGGCGGCGATACCGGCCTGGGCGACGAGCCCGATCCAGGAACGGTTCTCCGGTGGCATGGCCCGGTACCACGACAGCGTCTCGTCCATCCGCGCGATGGCCTGCGCGGCGAGACTGCCGGACGACTTCTCCAGCCGCTTCAGGGTCGCGGAGTGCGCGTGGATGTCGTGCGCTGGGCGCTCGGTGTTGCTGGCTTCGGGTTCGGGCACGGGACAAGACTGCCTTATCCGGACGGAGGTGTGCGGCGGAGGGTCTCAAGTAAGAGCGGGGAGGACGTGGGGCGGGGCTACGGTGGTGGCTGTGACGGACGTACGGCGACGGTGGAAGCGGCGGATCTGATGGACGTACGGCGCGCCGACGAGCGCTACCGCGGCGGTGACCCGGCGACCGGGATCACCTCCTTCCACGCCTTCTCCTTCGGCCCGCACTACGACCCCGACAACCTCCGCTTCGGCGCGGTGATCGCCTGCAACGAGGAGCGGCTCGCGCCCGGCGCCGGTTTCGACGAGCACCCGCACAGTCATACCGAGATCGTCACGTGGGTGGTGGAGGGCGAGCTGACCCACCGCGACTCGGCCGGCCATGAGTCGGTGGTCCGCCCCGGGGACGTCCAGCGCCTCAGCGCCGCCGGCGGCGTCCGCCACGTGGAACGCAACGACGCCGCGTCACCACTCGTCTTCGTCCAGATGTGGCTGGCCCCCCTCTCGCCGGGCGGTGAGCCGTCCTACGAGGTCGTCCACGGCATCGCGGACTCCACGCCGTACGCCGTACCGGAGGCAGGCGCGATGCTCCACGTACGCCGCCTGGCGGAGGGGGAACGCACGGCGGTCCCCGACGCGCCCTTCGTCTACGTCCACGTCGTCCGCGGCGAAGTCCTGCTGGACGGCGAGGAGTTGGGGCCCGGTGATGCGGCGCGCATCACCGACGCCAAGAACCTGGAGGCGCTGGCGGGCGCCCCGGCGGAACTACTCCTGTGGGAAATGCCGGCACCTTCCTGAGCCCCGGGCCCCCGGGGAAGGGAACGGTGGGATCAGCCTCGTAGGGCCCTCAGCACCGCGTCCGTGAACGGCGTCCACGCCTCCACCGCCCAGGGCCCGAACGCCCGGTCCGTCAGGGCGACGCACGCCGCGCCCGCCACCGGGTCGATCCACAGGAACGTACCCGACTGCCCGAAGTGACCGAAGGTTCGGGGGGAGGAGGAAATGCCCGTCCAGTGGGGAGACTTGGAGTCGCGGATTTCGAAGCCGAGCCCCCAGTCGTTGGGGTTCTGGTGGCCGTAACCCGGCAGGACCCCCTTCGTACCGGGGTACTGGACGGTCATGGCCTCCGCGACCGTACGGGCGTCGAGGAGCCGCGGCGCCTGTACCTCCGCCGCGAAGCGGACCAGATCCGCCACCGTCGACACACCGTCCTTCGCGGGCGAGCCCTCCAGCGACGTCCCCGTCATACCCAGCGGCTCCAGCACCGCCTGCCGCAGATACTCCCCGAAGGGGATGTCGGTCGCCTTGGCGACATGGTCCCCGAGCACCTCGAACCCGGCGTTGGAGTACAACCGCCGCTCCCCGGGCACGGACGTCACCCGGTGCTCGTCGAAGGCGAGCCCGGAGGTGTGCGCGAGGAGGTGACGCACCGTCGAGCCGGGCGGCCCGGCAGGCTCGTCGAGCTCGATCGCCCCCTCCTCGTACGCGACGAGCACGGCATACGCGGCAAGCGGCTTGGTGACCGAGGCGAGGGGGAAACGGTGGTCCACCGGACCGTACGACCCGAGCACCGCCCCGTCCGCGCGGACGACCGCCGCCGCGGCCGTGGGAACGGGCCAGTTCTCGATCAACGCCAGGGTGCTCTGCAAAGACATGCTCACGAGCCTAAGCGGCTCACAGCTGCAGCCGCATCGACGGGTCCGGCTTGCGCACGAATCCGAGCGAGGCGTACAGCGGCTCGGCCACGGCGGACGCGTTGAGGTCGACCTGCGGAACGTCCCGCTCGCGGAACCAGTCGAGCAGCGTCTCCATGCACGCGCGCGCGTACCCGCGGCGCCGCGCGTCCGGGTCGGTGGCGACACTGAAGACATGCCCGACCGCGCCGTGCGGATTGCCCGCGCGCCCGATCCGGTACTCGATCGTCCCGGCGACGAGCGCCGCGAGGGAGCCGGGCCGGTCCGGATGGTCGACGACGAAGGCCGCGAAGTCCCCTTCGGGATCGGCCAGTCTGCCGCGTAGGGTCGGGAGCGACTGGGTGTGCCAGTCCGTGGACGTGGGGCCGGCGGAGGCGAAGACCGAATCGATCATCACCTGGCGCAGGCGCAGCACTTCCCCGGCGTCCTCGGGCACGGCACGGCGTACGAGACTCATGATCGGCACCGTAGCCAGCGCGCCTCGCGGACGTCTCCGTATTTTCGGCGGACGCGTTTTCGCCAGACGTGTTTTCGCCTTTTCGCCGGACACATTCTCACCGGATTCCGCTTGCTTCGAGTGCACTCCAAGGTTTTAGCGTGGAGGTCATGACGGTGATGGAGACCACGGCCGAGGCCGCCGAGACCGGCACCAGGACCAGGACCGACGTCTGTGCGGCGCCGCCCGAGCGGCACCGGCGCCCCGACGGCCAGGACAGCTACACGATCAGCGAGGTCGTCGCCTTCACCGGCCTCACCGCGCACACCCTGCGCTGGTACGAGCGGATCGGGCTGATGCCGCACATCGACCGCTCGCACACCGGTCAGCGCCGCTACAGCAACCGCGACCTGGACTGGCTCAGCCTCGTCGGCAAGCTCCGGCTCACCGGCATGCCGGTCGCCGACATGGTGCGGTACGCGGAACTGGTGCGCGAGGGCGACGACACCTACCTCGAGCGCTTCGAACTCCTGGAGGCGACCCGCCGCGACGTGCGGGCGCGGATCGCCGAACTCCAGGACACCCTGGCGGTGCTCGACCACAAGATCAGTTTCTATGCGGACGCCGGGCGTGCCCTGGCGTCGGAGAGGTCCCGATGACGGACAGCAAGATCGCGAAGGTGGAGCTGGGCTCCGGCGGCCCCGAGGTCGGCGTGCAGGGCCTCGGCTGCATGGGCATGAGCTTCGCGTACGGGCCCACGGACGCCGACGAGGCCCGGGCCACCCTGGAACGGGCGCTGGAACTCGGCGTCACGCTCTTCGACACGGCCGACATGTACGGGGTCGGGGAGAACGAGAAGTTCATCTCGCCCTTCATCAGGGCGCACCGCGACGAGGTGGTCCTCGCCACGAAGTTCGGCATTTCCTACGATCCCGCCGAGCCGACGAAGCGGGTCATCCGCAACGACGCGCCGTACATCCGCCAAGCCGTCGAGGGGAGCCTGAAGCGGCTGGACGTCGAGGTGATCGACCTCTACTACATGCACCGCCGTGACGTGAACGTCCCCATCGAGGAGACCGTCGGCGCGATGGCCGAGCTGGTGCAGGAGGGCAAGGTCAAGCACCTCGGCCTGAGCGAGGTCACCGGAGCGGAGCTGCGCGCCGCCCACGCCGTGCACCCGATCGCGGCCGTGCAGTCGGAGTGGTCGCTGTTCAGCCGGGACATCGAGGCGGGTGTGGTGCCGGCGGTCCGTGAGCTGGGTGTGGCACTGGTGCCGTACTCGCCGCTCGGGCGCGGCTTCCTCACCGGTTCGTTCGCCAACGCCGACCAGGATCTGACCTCGGACGACTTCCGGCGCACGATGCCCCGTTTCACCGGCGACAACGCGGCCGCGAACGCCGCACTGCTGGAGCCGATCCGGGCGGTGGCCGAGGCGCACGGCGCCTCGCTGGGGCAGATCGCGCTGGCCTGGGTGCAGGCACAGGCGGCGGTGCACGGGCTGCCGGTCGTGCCGATCCCGGGCACGCGCAAGCGTGCGCGGGTCGAGGAGAACACGGCGGCGACGCGGATCGTGCTCGGTGAGGAGGACTTGGCTCTGTTGGAGCCGATCGCCTCGAAGGTGGCCGGTGAGCGGTACGCGGACATGTCGTTCTCGTCGGCTGGGCGGGAGTGACGGCGGGTCGCTCGCGGCCGCGGGGCGGCGCGGGCCGGCCGTGCCCACGCGGCGGAGCCGCACATGTCACAGCCCCGTGCCCCTGAAGCCAGGGGCGCGGGGCTCACAGGCGCGGGGCTCACAGTTCCGCTAACAGCTCGGCCTTCTTCGTCGTGAACTCCTCGTCCGTGACCAGGCCCGCCTGGTGCAGCTCGCCCAGGTGGCGGATGCGGTCGGCGATGTCGGCCGGGTCGCGGCGGGGACCCGCGCTCGCGGTCACCGGTGCGGGGCCCGAGGCCCGTACGGCCGCGAGGACCGCGGCGGCGAACGGGAGCGACTCGTGGACGGGCCCGTAACCGAGCCCGAAGACGACCGCCGCCGGGTCCTGGTCCGCGGTGGCGGGCTGGGCGGCGGCGGGCTCGCGGCGCAGCAGCCGAAGGTGGCCCTCGAAGACCTCGGGGGAGCGCCACTCGACCCCGCTCAGGCCGGCGACCGGGAAGCTCTGGTCGCCGGCCTTCCACTTCGCGGAGGACGCGCCCGTCCAGAACCAGCGGAAGGACACCGCCCTGCCGTCGAAGGACGCCTTCCCGTCGTACGCCTTGAAATGGAGGGGGGCCTCGGGCGCGCCCACGAGATAGCGCTCGGGCGGTTCGGCGTTCTCGGTGAGCGCGGCGCGCAGCTCGTCCGCGTAGTACTCGGCGAGGGTCTCCCGGTCGACGGGCAGCACCAGCCGGTAGGGGTCGCACCCTTCCTTCAGTTGCCCCGCGGCCGCCTCCATCAGCGGGTCGGCACCCGCTCTCGGCACGGCGTGCAGGACGACCGTTCCGCGCTTCCCGGGGGTCAGTGTGACCGCCGAGATCGCCTCCAGGGGGATGCGGCGTTCGCCGAGCGCCTGGAACAGCTTCGGCGTCCGGATCCCCCGTTCGAAGCGGATGAGCACGGAGTCGGACTCGAACTCCCAGGCGGCATGAAATCCGGCCAGTACGTCACCCATGCGGGCCATCGTATGCGGCGCGCCCGCCGGAGTCGCCTCCTAGGGAGGACCGCAGTTTTTCGTCCTCTACGCGCGTCCTGCCGCCGAGGCGTCGGACAAACCCTTCCGGCACGCGTCATCCTCGTGCGCGCACTCCACCGCGCGGTACGCACCAATGCCGATCTCGGCGAAGTTGCGCAGGCTCGCGGTGCCCGGCTCGAAATAGCCGGCGTGGCCGTTCGCGCCCTGGGCGGACAGCACCCGTGCCCCGAACGCCTTCGACACCGGGTCGGCGCCGTGGCCGAGCCCGCCGAATTCGAGGTACGGCACGTCCTGGATCCAGTCGCCGGGGTCCCGCATCGCCCAGACCCGGGCGGTGGTGTGCAGCGAGGACGCCTTCTGGGCCCGCATGCCGGGGCTGCCGGCGACCGCTATGTCGGAGACCCGGGAGGGCAGCGAGTGGGCGGCGACCCCGCACAGCACGGAGCCGTAGCTGTGGCAGAACAGCGCGACGGGCGCACGGCCGGGCAGCGCGCGCAGCAGCGCGTTCAGCCGGACCGCGCCCTCCGCGGCGCGGGTGCCGGTGGCCGCGTCCATGCCGAGTCCGCTGGGCGTGGTGTAGTCGGCCCAGGCGATCACGGCGGTACGCGCCAGGGGGGCGGCGGCGTGCTCGGCCCCGTACAGGGACTGAGCCATGCCGACCGGCGCCGAGTACGGCTTGTTGGTGCGCTGGAAGGTGAGCAGATCGGTGTCGACGCCAGGCACCACGACGGAGATCCGCTCGGCCCGGTCGAGGTTTCCGAAGACCTCGGCGACCCGGCCCGAACCCATCGGGTCGAAGGCGAGGAAGTCGCGCCCCTTGCTCAGCATCGCCTCGTAGCGGTGCATGCGGAGGCCGGCCTGCTGCTGTCCCAGGGACGAGAGCCGGTTGTCGTGCATGCGCTTCTTCTCGACCTTGCGCTGCTGGTCGACGGCGACGCGGTTGGCCTCGTAGCGCAGGGTCACGGGCGCGCCGTTCATGTTGCCGACCGCGAGGGGATAGCGGTGGGCGAGACGGGTGCGCTCGTGTGCGTCGAGCGAGGCGAAGAAGCGGGCCAGACGGCTCGGCGTGGCGTCGGGGTCGGGGAGTCGCTGTCCTGCGACGCTGCCGTGCTGCCACGCGGAGCGCGACGCCTGGAGAGGGGTTGCCCCTCGATGGCCCTGGACTGCGGTCCAGCCACTGGTGGCCAGCATCACAAACACCACGGCCAGCGCGAGCAGTGCGCGCCAGACGTTCAGTTGGGGGGATGTGTCGAAGGAAGTCACTGAGAGGACACCCTAGGAGAAGGTTGGTGTCTCCCGTTAAATGAGTGACTGGGATCACGTTTCTCATAGGGTAATTGGGGCAAAGCGGGTTCAGTTTCAGATAAATAGTGACGTTGGGTGTGCGGAGTTGATCGGTCCGTACGTCGGTTCGTACGTCAGTCCGTAGTCACTGCGTACGTCACTCGGTACGTCACTCGGTACGTCACTCCGGGCGCCACTTCTCCGCCAACGCGGGCCCCACGTGGTCGAGATACGAGGCCGTCAACTCGCGGATCGCGGCGATGCTGTGTTCGTCGCCCTCGCTCCACAGGCGGCCCGTGATCCGCATCACTCCGCCGAACACCGCCACCGCGACCCGGGGTCTGGGGTCCACGTCCACGTCGAGGCCCTCGCGTTCGGCGATCACCCGCGCGATCTCCTCCTCCAGTTCCGCGGAGCGGCGCAGATAGGCGGCGAGCAGGGCGGGTGTCGACTCGATCAACCGGTAGGCGCGCATGTGCAGTTCGAGCGGGACGAGGGATTCGATCGACTCGCCGATGGTCTCCCAGCCCTCCAGGACCGCGCGCCGCAGCGCCTCCAACGGGGCTTCGTGGGGCGGGCGTTCGCGCACGGCGACGAGGAAGCGGGCCTCCGCGACGCCCTGGGTGAAGAGGGCGACCTCCTCCTTGCCCGCGAAGTACCGGAAGAAGGTGCGCTGCGAGACGTCGACGGCCTCGGCGATCTCGTCGACGGTCGTCCGCTCGTATCCCTGGGTGGTGAACAGTTCGAGTGCGGCCCGCAGCAGCGCGTCCCGGGTGCGCTGCTTCTTGCGCTCGCGCAAACCTGGCCGGGGCGACGTCTGGGGAGCTTGGGGAGCTGTCGTCTCCATGGAGTCCTCTTCTGTTCTTTCCGCCCAGCTCAGCGTACTGGCGGGTGACGTGACAGTTACCGACTTGTGAATTGGTTTGTCAATTGTCAGTGGCTGTCACTAGCCTCGAACGCATGACTAGTCAGACCACCATCGACACGACGGGGTCGGGGGACAAGACTCCGGTCACCCCGGCGGAGCGGGCGCCGTCCGACGGGCTGCGCGGCCATCCGTGGTTCACCCTGTTCACCGTCGCCGTCGGCGTCATGATGGTCGCCCTGGACGGCACCATCGTGGCCATCGCCAACCCGGCCATCCAGAAGGACCTGGGCGCGAGCTTCGCCGACGTCCAGTGGATCACCAACGGATACTTCCTCGCACTCGCGGTCACCCTGATCACCGCGGGCAAGCTCGGTGACCGCTTCGGCCACCGCCAGACCTTCCTCATAGGCGTGGTCGGTTTCGCCGCGTCCTCCGGCGCGATCGGCTTCTCCAGCAGCATCGCCCTGGTGGTCACCTTCCGTGTCTTCCAGGGCCTGTTCGGCGCGCTGCTGATGCCGGCCGCGCTCGGCCTGCTGCGGGCCACCTTCCCGGCCGAGAAGCTGAACATGGCGATCGGCATCTGGGGCATGGTCATCGGCGCCTCCACCGCGGGCGGCCCGATCCTCGGCGGTCTGCTGGTCCAGCACGTCAGCTGGCAGTCGGTGTTCTTCATCAACGTCCCGGTCGGCGTCACCGCGCTGGTCCTCGGCCTGCTGATCCTGCTCGACCACCGTGCGGAGAACGCCCCGCGCTCCTTCGACGTCCTGGGTATCGCGCTGCTCTCCGGCGCCATGTTCTGCCTGGTCTGGGCGCTCATCAAGGCCCCGGCCTGGGGCTGGGGCTCCGGACTGACCTGGACCTTCCTCGGCGCCTCGGTGATCGGCTTCGTGCTCTTCGCCCTCTGGGAGAAGCGGGTCAAGGAGCCGCTGATCCCGCTGGCGCTGTTCCGCTCCGTGCCGCTGTCGGCGGGCGTGGTCCTCATGGTGCTGATGGCCATCGCCTTCCTGGGCGGCCTGTTCTTCGTCACCTTCTATCTCCAGAACGTGCACGGTATGAGCCCCGTGGACGCCGGTCTGCACCTGCTCCCGCTCACCGGAATGATGATCGTGGGCTCGCCGCTGGCCGGCGCCTTGATCACCAAGACGGGCCCGCGCATCCCGCTGGCGGGCGGCATGGCCCTCACCGCGATCTCCATGTACGGCATGTCCACGCTGGACACGGGCACCAGCGGCGCTGTCATGTCGCTCTGGTTCGCCGGTCTCGGCCTCGGCCTCGCGCCGGTCATGGTCGGTGCCACCGAGGTGATCGTGGGCAACGCGCCGATGGAGCTCTCCGGTGTCGCCGGCGGTCTCCAGCAGGCCGCGATGCAGATCGGCGGCAGCCTCGGTACGGCCGTGCTGGGCGCCGTGATGGCCTCCAAGGTCGACGGCGACCTCGCGGGCAACTGGGCCGACGCCAAGCTGCCGCCGCTCACCCCGGCCCAGCTCGACCAGGCCTCGCAAGCCGTCCAGGTCGGTGCCGCGCCGGTCGCCAAGGGCACCCCGGCCGCACTCGCCGAGAAGATCACGACCGTCGCCCACGACACCTTCATCTCGGGCATGAGCCTGGCCTGCCTGGTCGCCGCCGGGGTGGCCGTCGTGGCGGTCTTCGTCGCCCTCCTCACCAAGCGGGGCGAGAACACGGAGGCGGCGGAGGCGGGCGCCGGTCACATCTGACCTGCCCGTTTTCGTTCCGGTTTCACCTATCAGGGTGATGCCGCTGAAGATCCCTCCCGCTCGGGGCACGCCGCAGGTCACAGTGGGTCAAGTCCTCCGCACGACATGGGAGGGCGACCGGGGCTGCGGCGCGCTGCCGGAGGGGGGCGGCGCGCAGGCAGGGCTCAAGGTGAGGCCCCGCGCCTCCAAGGAGGCGCGGGGCTGTGACATGTGCGGCTCCGCCGCGTGGGCGCGATCAGCCCCCACCAATCCGCACCCGGACAACGACCCCCGCGCGTCAGCGCGAACGCTCCTCCACCACCTCCGGCACCGGGTGCCGAACGCCGTGCACAGGACCGTCACGCCACGGCTCGCATTGCCGTCCACGATCGGCACCGCATAAGCCACGGCGAACAGCACCGCCATCGCCAACAGCGGCCGTTGCGTAAAGTGCTCCCAACGGGCCTGAGCCGATTGCTCGTCCATGTCCGCATCGTAGGGACAGCGCAAACCCCGCCGGAAACGCGACGGGCGGTGAAGCCCGAGCCGAGCCCCACCGCCCTTCAACCGCTCAAGCGAGCGCGGCGCCTACGCGTCGCCGCCCGCGGCCCCCGGATGGGCCGCCGCCACGTCGAGCAGCTGATAGCGGTCGATGGCCTGCTTCAGCACCGACCGGTCGACCTTGCCCTCGCGCGCCAGCTCGGTCAGCACCGCGACCACGATCGACTGCGCGTCGATGTGGAAGAAGCGCCGGGCCGCCCCGCGCGTGTCCGCGAAGCCGAAGCCGTCCGCGCCCAGCGACTGGTACGTCCCCGGCACCCAGCGCGAGATCTGGTCCGGAACCGATCGCATCCAGTCGGACACGGCCACGAACGGACCCTCGGCGCTGCTCAGCTTCTGCGTCACATACGGGACGCGCTGCTCCTCCTCGGGGTGCAGCAGATTGTGCCGCTCCACCTCGACGGCCTCGCGCCGCAGCTCGTTCCAGGAGGTCGCCGACCAGACGTCGGCGCGTACGTTCCACTCCTCGGCGAGGATCCTCTGTGCTTCCAGCGCCCACGGCACGGCGACACCGGACGCCAGGATCTGCGCCGGCACGTAGCCCGAAGTCCCTTGCGCGTAGCGGTGGATGCCCTTGAGGATGCCGTCCACGTCGACGTCCGCCGGCTCGGCCGGGTGCTGGATCGGCTCGTTGTAGACGGTGAGGTAGTAGAAGACGTCCTCGCCGTGCGGGTGTTCGTCGGACGAGCCGTACATCCGGCGCAGTCCGTCCTGCACGATGTGCGCGATCTCGAACCCGTACGCCGGGTCGTAGGCGACACAGCCCGGGTTGGTGGAGGCGAGCAGCTGCGAGTGGCCGTCCGCGTGCTGGAGGCCCTCACCGGTCAGCGTCGTCCGCCCGGCGGTGGCGCCGAGGACGAAACCGCGCGCCATCTGGTCGGCCATCTGCCAGAACTGGTCGCCGGTGCGCTGGAAACCGAACATCGAGTAGAAGACGTAGACGGGGATCAGCGGCTCGCCGTGCGTGGCGTACGCCGAACCCGCCGCGATCAGCGAGGCCGTACAGCCCGCCTCGGAGATGCCGTCGTGCAGCATCTGGCCGGTCGGCGACTCCTTGTACGCGAGGAGCAGATCGCGGTCCACGGACTCGTACTGCTGGCCGAGCGGGTTGTAGATCTTCGCGCTCGGGAAGAACGAGTCCATACCGAAGGTGCGGTACTCGTCGGGCGCGATCAGCACGAACCGCTTGCCGATCTCCTTGTCCCGCATGAGGTCCTTGAGCAGTCGCACGAAGGCCATGGTGGTGGCGATCGACTGCTGACCGGAGCCCTTCTTCACGCCCGCGTACGTCTTGTCCTCGGGAAGCTGGAGCGGCTTCGAGCGGACGACGCGCGTGGGGACGTACCCGCCGAGCCCCTTGCGGCGGTCGTGCATGTACTGGATCTCTTCCGAGTTCCGGCCCGGGTGGTAGTACGGCGGCGCGCCGTCCTCCAGCTCCCTGTCGGAGATCGGCAGGTGCAGCCGGTCGCGGAAGCCCTTGAGGTCGGCGACCGTCAGCTTCTTCATCTGGTGCGTGGCGTTGCGGCCCTCGAAGTTGGGTCCGAGCGTCCAGCCCTTGACGGTCTGGGCGAGTACCACGGTCGGCTGGCCCTTGTGCGACTTGGCCGCCGCGAAGGCCGCGTAGACCTTCCGGTGGTCGTGACCGCCGCGGCCCAGGTGCAGGATCTGGTCGTCGGTCATGTTCTCGACCATCGCGCGCAGCCGGTGGTCGTCACCGAAGAAGTGCCGGCGGATGTACGCGCCGGTCTCGGTGGCGTACGTCTGGAACTGGCCGTCGGGGGTGGTGTTCAGCCTGTTGACCAGCACGCCGTCGCGGTCCTGTGCGAGCAGCGGGTCCCAGGTGCGGTCCCAGACCAGCTTGATGACGTTCCATCCGGCGCCCCGGAACTGCGACTCCAGCTCCTGGATGATCTTGCCGTTGCCGCGCACCGGGCCGTCGAGGCGCTGGAGGTTGCAGTTGACGACGAAGGTCAGGTTGTCCAGGCCCTCGCGCGCCGCGATCGACAACTGGCCGAGCGACTCCGGCTCGTCCATCTCGCCGTCGCCGAGGAACGCCCATACGTGGGACTTGGAGGTGTCCGCGATGCCGCGCGCCTCCATGTAGCGGTTCATCCGCGCCTGGAAGATCGCGCCGAGCGGGCCGAGGCCCATGGAGACGGTCGGGAACTCCCAGAAGTCCGGCATCAGCCGCGGGTGCGGGTAGGAGGAGAGCCCGTACGGAGCCTTCGACTTCTCCTGCCGGAACGCGTCGAGCTGCTGCTCGCTCAGCCGGTCGAGGAGGAACGCGCGGGCGTAGATGCCCGGCGAGGCGTGCCCCTGGAAGAAGATCTGGTCGCCGCCGTCACCCTCGTCCTTGCCGCGGAAGAAGTGGTTGAAGCCCACGTCGTAGAGCGAGGCGGAGGACGCGAAGGTGGCGATGTGACCGCCGACGCCGATGCCGGGCCGCTGGGCGCGCGACACCATCACGGCGGCGTTCCAGCGCGTCGCGTTCAGAACCTTCCGCTCGATCTCCTCGTTGCCGGGGAAGAAGGGCTCGTCCTTGGTGGCGATGGTGTTGACGTAGTCCGTGCTGCGCATTTCGGGCACGGCCACGCGCTTCTCGCGTGCCCTCTCGATCAGCCGCAGCATCAGATAGCGGGCGCGCTCGCGGCCGCGCTCGTCGACGGCGGCGTCGAGGGAGTCGAGCCACTCCTGCGTCTCTTCGGGGTCGAAGTCCGGGACCTGACTGGGAAGGCCGCCAATGATGATCGGATTGCGATCGGATCCGGGAGCCACGCTGTTCCTTCGCTGTCAGAGGGGCGTCTGAAGGCTGCCCGAGGGGCCGTCCGAGGGCTGCCCGCGGGGCTGTATGGGGGCGGTTTTTCGGTCTGTCTGTACCGTTCCCCATCGTGTACCTCGGGAACGGAATCGTCATCTCTACCGAGAGGTAACCGACACATTCCTGCAGTTCGTTGGGGCGGGCCCGACCAAAACGCAACGATACGCTCACCCCGTGACGCGTTCCGCAAAGTCGTTCGGGTCTCGTACGCTCCGAGGGTTCCGAAATTCGCAAATGGGGCAGAAAGGTGTGGTGTGCGTCACTTATGGTCGTGAATCGCTGCCTGAAGTTGCGGCGACACCGCCGGGATCGTCACCGTTTCGGCGGTCTCGACGGCCGGGTACTTGCGCGATCCGCCCCGCCCGTGTGGACTACGGCCAATGCTTCGCGCACGCGCGTGGCTGAGACATCTACCGAAACATGATCAGGAGGCAAGCCGTGAGCGCGACCGCGGACCACGCGGAGGAGCGGACCAACCCGGCCGGCAGGCTGGGGTTCGAGCCCGGACAGGTGGTCCAGGAGATCGGCTTCGACGACGACGTCGACCACGAGCTCCGTGAAGGTATCGAATCGTTGATCGGCCAGGACCTGGTCGATGAGGACTACGACGACGTCGCTGACGTCGTGCTGCTGTGGTTCCGCGACGAGGACGGCGACCTTACGGACGCTCTGGTGGACGCCATCGGTCTCCTTGAGGACGGCGGCATGATCTGGCTGCTGACCCCGAAGACCGGCCGGGACGGCTACGTCGAGCCCAGCGACATCAATGACGCCGCCCAGACCGCCGGCCTCTCCCAGACGAAGAGCATCTCCGTGGGGAAGGAGTGGTCGGGCACGCGCCTGGCCACCCCCAAGGCGAAGCGCTGAGCTCCGGCTCCGTCTGGCGCAGAGCACTGTGCGTGAGGCCCCCGCCGACATTCCGTCGACGGGGGCCTTTACCCATGGCCGGAGTGTCGGGGCGTGTCGGGGTGCGCCGGGGGAGTGGAGGGATCGCTGCGTAGGCTGGGCGTCACCCGAACAGTCCCTTGGAAGGGAAGCGTGTGACTATGGCGATCGAGGTCGGCACCGAGGCACCGGACTTCGAGCTCAAGGACAACCACGGCGCCACCGTGAAGCTGTCCGACTTCCGCGGTGAGAAGAACGTGGTGCTGCTCTTCTACCCGTTCGCTTTCACCGGCGTGTGCACCGGCGAGCTGTGCGCCCTGCGCGACGAACTGCCGAAGTTCGTCAACGACGAAGTCCAGCTGCTGGCCGTCTCCAACGACTCCATCCACACCCTGCGCGTCTTCGCCGAGCAGGAGGGCCTGGACTACCCGCTGCTCTCCGATTTCTGGCCGCACGGCAACACTTCGCGCGCTTACGGCGTCTTTGACGAGGACAAGGGTTGTGCCGTGCGCGGCACCTTCATCATCGACAAGGCGGGCGTCGTCCGCTGGACCGTCGTCAACGGTCTGCCGGACGCGCGTGACCTGAACGAGTACGTGAAGGCGCTCGACACCCTCTGAGCCGACACCCTGTGATTCTTCGGTCGCAGGGCCTGCAGGGTGCGGGAACCCGTCACTAGGATCGACACGTTGATCCGATACCAACGCACGACGGGGCTCCCCGCCCCCGGACACCAATGGGAGGACTCGTGGGAGTCAGCCTCAGCAAGGGCGGCAACGTATCGCTGACCAAGGAGGCCCCGGGACTGACCGCGGTCATCGTCGGTCTGGGATGGGACGCCCGTACGACCACCGGCGTCGACTTCGACCTCGACGCCAGCGCCATCCTCACGAACGCGGAGGGCAAGGTCAGCACCGACCAGAACTTCGTGTTCTTCAACAACCTGAAGAGCCCGGACGGCTCGGTCGAGCACACCGGGGACAACATCACCGGTGAGGGCGAGGGCGACGACGAGCAGATCAAGGTCAACCTCGCCGCTGTCCCGGCCGACGTCCAGAAGATCGTGTTCCCGGTCTCCATCTACGACGCCGAGAACCGCCAGCAGTCCTTCGGCCAGGTCCGCAACGCGTTCATCCGCGTGGTGAACCAGACGGGCGAGGCGGAGATCGCGCGTTACGACCTCTCCGAGGACGCCTCGACGGAGACCGCGATGGTCTTCGGAGAGCTGTACCGCAACGGCCCGGAGTGGAAGTTCCGCGCCATCGGCCAGGGCTACGCCTCGGGCCTGCGCGGCATCGCGCAGGACTTCGGCGTCAACGTCTGACGTCAATGTCCGACGGGAACGTCCGAGCCGTATCGCCTTCGGCTCTCCGGTCCGGCGCCGCACCCCTCAGGTGCGGCGCCGGGCCCGCTGTACAACTGAAAGCCTGACCTCGGGGAGGACCAGCATCATGGGCGTCACGCTCGCCAAGGGAGGCAATGTCTCCCTCTCCAAGGCCGCACCCAACCTCACACATGTGATGATCGGGCTCGGCTGGGACGCGCGCTCCACCACCGGAGCCGACTTCGACCTCGACGCCAGCGCTCTGCTGTGCAATTCCGGCCGGGTGCTCGGCGACGAGTGGTTCATCTTCTACAACCAGCTCAAGAGCCCGGACGGCTCCGTGGAGCACACCGGTGACAACCTCACGGGTGAGGGCGAGGGCGACGACGAGTCGATCCTGATCGACCTCTCCAAGGTGCCGGCCAACGTCGACAAGATCGTGTTCCCTGTCTCCATCCACGACGCCGACAACCGCGGCCAGACCTTCGGCCAGGTCAGCAACGCGTTCATCCGTGTGGTCAACCAGGCCGACGGCCAGGAGCTCGCCCGCTACGACCTCTCCGAGGACGCCTCCACCGAAACGGCGATGATCTTCGGCGAGGTCTACCGCTACAACCAGGAATGGAAGTTCAGAGCGGTCGGACAGGGGTACGCGTCTGGTCTGCGGGGCATCGCGCTCGACTTCGGAGTCAATGTTTCCTAGGGCCGCCCGAGTCAGCCGAAGCGGCGGCCCTTTAGACTTCGTGGTCAACGGTAGGTAAAGCCGAGTACGGCGCGGGGGAGACCCGTACACACACGATGATTGGGTAGCCAGTGCTTCTGAAAACCTTCGGCTGGTCTTTTGCGGTCACCGCGATCGGCCTGGTCGCAGGCGTGATCTACGGGGGGTGGGAAGCCTTTGGCATCGTGGCGATCCTGGCCGTCCTGGAGATCTCGCTGTCCTTCGACAACGCGGTGGTCAACGCCGGAATCCTGAAGAAGATGAATGCCTTCTGGCAAAAGATCTTCCTCACGGTCGGCGTGCTGATCGCCGTCTTCGGCATGCGACTGGTCTTCCCCGTCGTGATCGTGGCAGTCACCGCCAAGAAGAGCCCCTGGGACGCGGTCAACCTCGCGCTGACCGACAAGGACCAGTACCAGCAGCTGGTGACCGACGCTCACCCGGCGATCGCCGCCTTCGGCGGCATGTTCCTGTTGATGATCTTCCTCGACTTCATCTTCGAGGAGCGCGACATCCAGTGGCTGCGCTGGATCGAGCGCCCGCTCGCCAAGCTCGGCAAGGTCGACATGCTGTCGGTCTGCATCGCCCTGGTCGCCCTGCTGATCACCTCCATGACCTTCGCGGTCCACGCCCACCAGCACGGCGGCGCGCACGTCGACAAGGCGCAGACGGTGCTGATCTCCGGCATCGCGGGCCTGATCACGTACATGGTCGTCGGCGGGCTCTCCGGCTACTTCGAGGACAGACTCGAGGAAGACGAGGAGCGGGAGCACGAGGAAGAGGAGGAGGCCGAGCGGTCCGGCAAGAAGAAGCCGGCCGTAGTCCTCGCCGGCCAGGCCGCGTTCTTCATGTTCCTCTACCTGGAAGTGCTGGACGCGTCCTTCTCCTTCGACGGTGTCATCGGCGCCTTCGCCATCACCAACGACATCGTGCTGATGGCGCTCGGCCTCGGCATCGGCGCCATGTACGTCCGCTCGCTCACCGTCTACCTGGTCCGACAGGGCACCCTCGACGACTACGTCTACCTCGAGCACGGCGCGCACTACGCCATCGGTGCCCTCGCCGTGCTCCTCCTGGTCACCATCCAGTACCAGATCAACGAGGTCATCACCGGCCTCGTCGGCGTCATCCTGATCGGCTGGTCCTTCTGGTCCTCGGTGCGCCGCAACAAGGCGCTCGCGCAGGCCGAGGGAAAAGCGGCGGCCTCGGACGAGAAAGCTGAAGTCTCGTCCGGGGTCTGACATCCACGGACTCAGGGGTTGACACCCCTCCGGCCGAGGAACGCTCTGAACGGGGCGGCCGTCGAGGACGAGTCCTCACGGCCGCCCCGCCGTATATCGAGGCAACGTGGGGGCGGGACAACGGAATGGGCTTCTGGGACGACCTGTGGCGCGGACGCTCGACGGACTTCGATTCCGGCAGCGCGGCCACCAACGCGATCGCACTGACCAGGCGGAGCCACACGGTCTCGCTCACCAAGCAGGGCGCGGCCACCGGCAACCTGCGCATCAACCTGTCCTGGCGGATGCGCACCTCCGACATCGGCGGCGGCCAGCAGCGCGGCAGCCTGCTGCGTCACCCCCTCAAGACCTTCAAACCGGACGTGGTCCAGGCGCACACCCAGAGCATGGTGAACGTCGACCTCGACCTCGGCGTCATGTACGAGCTCGCGGACGGCTCCAAGGGCGTGGTGCAGCCCCTGGGCAACTTCCTCGGCGACATCAACGACCCGCCGTACGTGAAGCTCAGCGGTGACGACCGGTTCGGCTCGGGGTCCGGCGAGACGGCCTATGTCAACCTCGACCACCGCGACGACATCAAACGGCTGCTGGTCTTCGTCTACATCTACGACCAGACCCCCGCCTTCGACCGTACGCACGCCATCATCACGCTCTACCCGAGCAACGGCCCCCGGATCGAGATCGGCCTCGACGAACGGCATCCGCAGGCCCGCTCCTGCGCGGTCGTGATGATCGAGAACAACAAGGGCGAGATCACCGTGCGCCGCGAGGTGAAGTTCGTGTACGGGTTCCAGGCGGAGCTGGACCGGCTGTACGGGTGGGGTTTGCAGTGGGGGCGGGGGTACAAGTCGAAGGCCGAGCGTTAACGCTGCCGCTGGGCTGGACCGGTTCGTCCAAGAGCTCGGGTTCGTCCGGTGGGGTGGCGGCCGCTGGTCCGTTGTGGCTGGGCGCGCCCACGCGGCGGAGCCGCATATGTCACAGCCCCGCGCCCCTTTCGGGGCGCTGCCCCCTAACGGCCGATGAATTGTGGGCCCTGCGGCGGCAGTCTGAAATCCGGGTCGGGGAGTGAGCCGACCGCCTGGGGGAAGCCGTAGGCCGGCTGGACCGCGGGGGCCGTCTGGGGCTGTGGATAGCCGTACGCGGGCCGGCTCGTCGGCTGGGGGTAGCCGTAGGCGGGCTGCACGGGGGCCGTCTGCGCGGGCTGTGGGTAGCCGTACGCGGGCTGCTGGGGCACCGGGGCGGCCTGCTCGGGCGGCAGCGGCACCGAGGTCTCCGGCGAGCCCACAGGGGCGGCCCAGCCGGCGGCGTCGGGTACCGGCTCGGGCACGGGCCCGGCGGACTCCGGCTCCGACTCGTCCACCGTGATCCCGAAGTCCGAGGCGAGCCCCTCCAGACCGTTCGGATAGCCCTCGCCGAGCGCCCGGAACTTCCAGCCCTGACCGCGCCGGTACAGCTCGCCGCAGATCAGCGCCGTCTCCATACCGGTCTCCGGCTTGATGTCGAAGTACGCCAGCGGTTCACCGTCCGCGCCCGACGCGTCGTACAGCAGGATGCGCAGGGAACGTACGTTGTCGAAGGTGACGCCGTCCGCCGATGCGACCAGCAGAATCTGTCCGACACCGGACTCGACACCCGCCAGATCCGTCTGGATCGTGTCGGTGAGGCCCTCGGTGACGCGCTTCTTGCCGAGTCGCCAGACCTTGCCCGAGGGATGGCGTGGCTGATTGTAGAAGACGAAGTCCTCGTCGGATCGCACACGACCGTCGGGGCCGAGGAGCAGCGCCGAGACATCGACATCGGGAACACCCTGCCCGGGCGTCCACCGCAGCACGGCACGTACCGCCGTGGCGTCCAGCGGGACGTTCGACCCCTTCAGCATCGCGTGCGTCATGCGATCATCCTGCCCTCTCGGTCCTGGTCACGACAACGCGGGGGTAAGGATTCCCGGTCGGGATGTGCGGGCAACCGACATGGCCGGGTTACCAGAACTTCACGCCCGGCGGGAACGACTGACATGGATTTGTACGTACTATTACCGGCCACATCATGTAGGGCCGCCTAGCCGTCACGGGGGAGTTTCATGCGTCATTTCGGGCACATCGCCCCTGAAGAGCGGCAGCGTCTCTTCTACCGGGAGCCGTGCGTCTTCACCGCCGAGTCGCCCGCCCGCGTGCTCGCGGCGGCCCTCGGAGCCACCCTGTACAGCCCCGCGACCAGACCCCAGCTCGCCGACGACGTCATCAAGCAGGCCGGGCGCGGCGTGGTCTCCATGGTGCTGTGCCTGGAGGACTCGATCGACGACGCCGAGGTGGTGGGCGCCGAGGAGAACCTGGTCCAGCAGTTCACCGACCTGGCCGGCCGGCCGGAAGGCGACGGGCTTCCGCTGCTCTTCGTACGGGTCCGCGAGCCCGAGCAGATCCCGGACCTCGTCCAGCGGCTCGGCGCGTCGGTGCGGCTGCTGTCCGGATTCGTACTGCCGAAGTTCACGGAGGAGCGGGGCGTTCCGTTCATGGAGGCGCTCACCGCGGCCGAGTCCGCGAGCGGGCGCCGGCTGTTCGCCATGCCGGTCCTGGAGTCGCCCGGGCTGCTGTACCTGGAGAGCCGCCGGGAGACCCTGGAGGGCATCTCCCGGGTCGTCGACAAGTACCGCGACCGCGTCCTCGCGCTGCGCCTGGGCGTCACCGACTTCTGCTCGGCGTACGGGCTGCGCAGGGCGCCCGACATGACCGCGTACGACGTCCAGATCGTCGCCTCCGTGATCGCCGACGTGGTGAACATGCTGGGACGCGTCGACGGCACCGGGTTCACGGTGACCGGGCCGGTGTGGGAGTACTTCCGGGTCCAGGAGCGCATGTTCAAGCCGCTGCTGCGCCGCAGCCCCTTCGAGGAGGGCGAGGTCGAGGAGCTGCGCGAGACGCTCATAGAGCACGACATGGACGGGCTGCTGCGCGAGATCGCCCTCGACCGGGCCAACGGTCTGCTCGGCAAGACCTGCATCCACCCCTCGCACGTGCCGGCGGTGCACGCGCTGTCGGTCGTCAGCCATGAGGAGTACAGCGACGCGCAGGACATCCTGAAGCCCGAGCGCGGCGGCGGGGGTGTGCTGCGGTCGGCGTACACGAACAAGATGAACGAGGTGAAGCCGCACCGCGCCTGGGCCGAGCGCACCCTCCAGCGCGCCGAGGTGTTCGGCGTGGCGAACGAGGACATCGGCTTCGTGGAGCTGCTCGCGGCCGGCCTGCCGACCTGAACCGGACCGGCCCGACCAACCGACCAACCGACCTACCGATCGACCAACAAGGAATCGATGAAGAACGTGGTGTGGACGGGGACCTGGGTCGCCGAGCGGCTGGGCGTCGAACTCGTCGGTGACGAGAAGCTGAGCGACCTGCTGGGGCTCGCGCTGCGGCGCAACCCCCGGCGGGCGCATCTGCTCGTCTCGAACGTGCTCGGCAAGCACGTCCCGCAGTCGCCGTCCGTGGTCTACGGATACGGGTTCGCGCTCGGCCGCCGGGTACGGGAGCTGCTCGGTACCGAGGACGCCCGCGCCGCCGTCGTCCTCGGCTACGCGGAGACGGCCACCGGGCTCGGCCACTCCGTCGCCGACGGCGTCGGCCTCGCGCCCTACCTCCACTCGACCCGCCGCCCCGTCCCGGGCGTCGACCCGGCGGGCGGCTTCGAGGAGTCCCACTCCCACGCCACGTCCCACCTCCTCCTCCCGGAGAACCCCGACCTGCTCGCGGGTTCGGGCCCCCTGGTCCTCGTCGACGACGAGTTCTCCACCGGCAACACGGTCCTCAACACCATCCGCGACCTCCACGCCCGCCATCCCCGCGAGCGGTATGTCGTCGTGGCGCTGGTCGACATGCGCTCGGCCGCGGACCTGGGCCGCCTGGAGGCGTTCGCGACGGAGATCGGCGCGCGGGTGGACCTGGTCGCCGCGGCAACCGGCACCGTGAAATTCCCGGAGGGCGTACTGGAGAAGGGCCAGGCGCTGGTCGCGGAGTACGAGACCCACGCCGCCACCGAGCCCGCTCACCCCCGTCGGGGACGCCCCGGCACCACCCGCGTCGAGCTCGGCTGGCCCCGGGGCGTTCCCGACGGGGGGCGGCACGGGTTCGCGCCCGAGCATCGAATACGGCTGCACGCGGCGCTGCCCGCCATGGCCGCGCGGATCGCCGACGCGTTGCCGGGCGGGGCGCGACGGGTGCTCGTGCTCGGCTTCGAGGAGTTGATGTACGCGCCATTGCGGCTGGCCAGGGAGCTGGAGCAGGTGGTGTCCGCCGAGGTGCGGTACTCCACGACCACCCGGTCCCCGGTGCTCGCCCTCGACGACCCCGGTTACGCCATCCGGACGCGCCTCGTCTTCCCGGCCCATGACGACCCTGCCGACGGCCCGGGCGAACGGTACGCCTACAACGTCGCGGGCGCCGGGTTCGACGCCGTCGTGGCCGTGGTCGACTCCGCCGCCGACACGCCCGAACTGCATGCCCCCGACGGTCTGCTGGCCCGGCTCGCGGAGCACACCCCGAGCGTCCTGCTCGCCGTCGTCCCGTCGTACGTCCCCGCACGGCCGTCCACCGAAAGGCCCTCCATGCTCCCCGAGCCCCTCCGCGGCCCCGCCTTCTCCTCGTACGCGCCCGACGAGGTCGGCTGGCTGCTGCAGGACCTGTCGGACGTGACGCTGGAGGCGCCGACCGAGGAGCGCGAGGAGGCGATCCAGAGCGGCGGCGCCCACTACGCGGAGTCGCTGCCGGTCGAGTACCAGCCGAGCCCCCAGTACCAGGAGCTGTTCCAGACGGCCCTGGGCACCTCGGCCGCCCGGATCGCCCAGGCCGTCGGCGCCGTCACCGAGCTGGTGCTCGCCACACGCTCCCCGCGCCCCGTACTCGTCTCGCTGGCCCGCGCCGGCACCCCCGTCGGCGTCCTGATGCGCCGCTGGGCCCAGCACCGGCACGGCCTCGACCTGCCGCACTACGCCGTCTCCATCGTCCGCGGCCGCGGCATCGACGACAACGCGCTGCGCTGGCTGGCCGCCCACCACGACCCCGCCGACGTCGTGTTCGTCGACGGCTGGACCGGCAAGGGCGCCATCACCCGCGAACTCACCGAGGCCATCCGGGAGTTCGAGTCCGCCGAGGGCATCACCGGCTTCGACCCGGAGATCGCGGTCCTCGCCGACCCGGGCTCGTGCGTACGGACGTACGGCACCCGCGAGGACTTCCTCATCCCCTCCGCCTGCCTCAATTCGACGGTCTCCGGCCTGATCTCGCGTACGGTGCTGCGCTCGGACCTGGTCGGCGAGTACGACTTCCACGGCGCGAAGTTCTACCGCGAGCTCGCCGGCTCCGACGTCTCCGTCGACTTCCTGGACGCCGTCGCCGCCCACTTCCCCGACGTTGCCGACGCGGCGTGCGCCGAGGCCAAGGAGCTGCTCGCCGCCGACCGCACCCCCACCTGGGAGGGCTGGGCGGCCGTCGAGCGGATCAGCGAGGAGTACGAGATCCACGACGTGAACCTCGTCAAGCCGGGCGTCGGCGAGACCACCCGCGTCCTGCTGCGCCGCGTCCCCTGGAAGATCCTCGCGCGCGCCGGAGCGGGCGCCGACCTCGACCACGTACGCCTGCTGGCCGAGCAGCGCGGGGTGCCCGTCGAGGAGGTCGACGAACTCCCCTACACCTGCGTGGGGTTGATCCACCCGAAGTACACGCGCGGCGCGACCGGTGCCGACGGCAAGGCGGTGACCGTCTGATGTCCACGCCCAAGGTGCTCGTCGCCAGCGATCTCGACCGTACGCTGATCTACTCCTCCGCCGCCCTCGCGCTGACCATGCCGGACGCGCGGGCGCCCCGGCTGCTCTGCGTCGAGGTGCACGAGGCCAAGCCGCTGTCGTACATGACCGAGACGGCCGCCGCGCTGCTCACCGAACTCGGCGACAGCGCGCATTTCGTGCCCACCACGACCCGCACCCGTAAGCAGTACCAGCGCATCAACCTGCCGGGCCCCGCCCCCACGTACGCGATCTGTGCCAACGGCGGGCACCTGCTCGTGGACGGCGTCTCCGACCCCGACTGGCACGCGGCCGTGACGGCGCGGCTCGCCACCGAGTGCGCGCCGCTGGCCGAGGTGCGGGACCACCTGGCGGCCACCGCAGACCCGGCCTGGGTCCGCAAGCACCGGGTCGCCGAGGACCTCTTCGCGTATCTGGTGGTGGAGCGCGAGCTGCTGCCCGAGGAGTGGGTGAAGGAACTCGCCGTCTGGGCGGAGA
This sequence comes from Streptomyces sp. NBC_01384, assembly GCF_045040035.1. NCBI lineage: Bacteria > Bacillati > Actinomycetota > Actinomycetes > Kitasatosporales > Streptomycetaceae > Streptomyces > Streptomyces sp. NBC_01384. Next base: position 2,906,192 of record NZ_CP109559.1, on the reverse strand, counting down.
ACCGCGGCTGGACGGTGTCGCTGCAGGGGCGCAAGATCTACGCCGTGCCGAAGCCGCTGACCAAGAGCGCGGCCATGCGTGAGGTGGCCCGCCGCACCGGCGCGCTCCTGACCCTGGCGGCCGGGGACTCCCTCCTCGACGCCGACCTGCTGCTGGCCGCCGACCGCGGCTGGCGCCCCGGCCACGGGGAACTGGCCGAAACCGACTGGACGGCACCCGCGATCACCGCCCTCCCGGAGCGGGGGGTGGCGGCGGGGGAGCGGATCCTGCGGGAGTTCGTACGCGCCTGCGGCCGCCCGGACCCGGCCTGAGCGAGGGCCGTGCTCGGTCCGGGCGGGGCCCCTGCGCGGCCTGTACGGGGGACTTGTCCCGTCTGAGTGGCGGATTTGTCCGGTCTGTGTGGGGCGTGGGCGACGGGAAGCTGAAGACCTGCTGAAAAATCCTGGCCGATCAGCCGCAGCAGCCCCCGCCGCAACACCCGCCTCCGCCCCCTCCGGCCGGGCGCGGCGCGGGCGCGGACGCCGAGCCGCCGGTGGCGACGGCGACCGTCGACAGGAGTTTCACCGTGTCGTCGTGCCCGGCGGGGCAGGCCGCGGGGGCGGCGGATTCCGCCATCGGGCGGCTCAGTTCGAATGTGTCGCCGCAGGTCCGGCAGCGGTACTCGTAGCGAGGCATACGCACAGGTTAGCGGGCGGGTGCCGACGACCGAAGTGTTCCGTGCCTCGCGACCCAGCACGCCAAGAAGGCCGGGCGCATCTCGGACCAGCGGTTCGACCTCGGCGGCTACCAGATCTACACGACTCGGCGTACTACGCGTACCGCACCTGATCACTGCTTAGGGGTCCTTCGCCCCGGGGTCCATGGCCTTGGGTGTCGGCGCGGCCTTGTGACTCTGCTGCAGGGCCGCTGCCGTGGCCGACTCCTGCAGCGCCCGGATCCGCTCCTCCCGTTCCACCTGCTCAGGATGACGGGCTCTGTAGTACGGGTTGTCGTGCGGCAGGGCCGAGCCGACCCTCCCGTACATCCCGAAGAACATCAGCAGGACGCCCACCACAAAGCTGAACAGCACGTTCTGGATGTGGAAGGCGAGGAAGTTGTAGCCGGTGTCCAGCAGCGACAGGTTCAGGAAGCCGCTGACGATGAACAGGACGCCGAAGACCATGTTGAGGGTCGAGGCGAAGTTCCCGCCGATCACCATGCCCACGAACAGCAGCAGCCCGACGCAGATCGACAGCACGCTGAGCGAGCCGTTGGTGTTCAGTCCTACGACCGTGTCTCCGTGGGTGGTGAAGAAGCCGACCTTGTTGGTCAGACCCAGGATGCCGAAGGCGAGCAGTGCGAGGCCCATCAGGCCCGCGCCGATCCGGTAGAACTTGCTCAGCCGGTGATCGACGGGCAGATGCTCATCGAGGTTGATGCGCCTTCTGGACCCCGGGTGAAGTACGTGCGTGGCCATATCCGCCTCCCTCTGCAGCTAGCGGAGGCCGTACGTACCTCCCAGCATCCGCCAGGGAGCTCAGGATCGCCAATACGGAAGGGGCGGACCCGGTCAGGCGGGGCCGCCGCGCTCCTCGCGGATCTGCGAGACCACCCGGGCCGCCGTCGCCCGTACCGCCTCCGTCTCGGTCAGGAAGTGCCAGTAGTCGGGGTGGCGCCCCTCCAGCGAGGCGACGGCACGCTCCAGACGGGCGACGGAGTCGTCCAGCGGGCGGGCGTGCCGCGGGTCGGGGGTGTTGCGGCCCGCCATGGCCAGGCGCTGGGCGTCACGGATGGCGAACCGGGTGCGGTCGATCTCCTGCTGTGGATCCTTGGCCACGGCGTTCAGCCGCCGCAGCCGGTCGCCGGCCGCCGACACGGCCTCGTCGGTCCTGTTCAGCAGCGCCCGCACGGTGGACAGCAGCGAGGTGGCGTCCGGCCAGCGCTGCGCGTCGCGCGCGGCCTGCGCTTCCTTCAGCTTCAGCTCGGCCTGCCGTACGTTCTCCGCGGCCTGCTCCGGTACGTGCTGCAGGTCCTGCCAGCACGCGGCCGCGAACCGGCGCCGCAGCTCGCTGAGCACCGGCTCCACCTGCCCGGCGCGGGTGGTCAGCGCCTCGGCGCGGGTACGCAGCGACACCAGCCGGTGGTCGATCTCGGCAGCCCGCTCGGGCAGCCGCTCGGCCTCCGCGCGCACCGCGCCGGCCTCCCGCGAGACCCGCTCGGCGCGCTCCAGCGTCTCCGGTACGCCATGCTGTCCGGCCCCTTGGTTGAGCTTGGTCAGCTCGGGCCCGAGCGCGGCCAGCCGGGCGGCGAGATCATCGGCCCTGAGCCCTGTCTCTCGTACGCCATCAAGGGCGTTCGAGGCGGCGAGCAGGGCCTGCCGGGCGCGCTCGACGGCGGGGGCGAGCCGGGCCAGCTGCGTCTCGGCCTTGCTGAGCAGCGGCGAGAGACCCTGCGTGAACCGGTCCAGATCCTGTTTGACCCGCCCCAGCTCGTCCTTGGCGGCGGTGAGCTCGGCGCGGGCGCGCGCGGCGACCGACGCCTCCAGCTCGTCCCGGTCGAGATCGTGGGCGTCGACGGCCTCGATGTACTTCTGACTGGCCTCGTCGATGCGCCGCCCCAGCGCCTCGAAGTCGGAGACGGCGCGGCGGGCGGCGGGGGAGTCGTCGACGGCGGTGATGGTCTCGATCGAGATCCGCAGATCGCGCTGGGCGGTGTCCAGCTCGTAGAAGGCGGCCGCGGCGGCGTCCTTCGCGGCCTGCGCCTCGGCCCGCTGACTCTCGGCCCGCCCGCCGAACCACCGCCGGGTGCCGCCGCCCGCGAAGGCGGCGGGCAGCGCGAGGGCGGCGACGAGGGGGAGGGCGAGGAGGACCAGGACGTCCCGGTACGGGCGGGGCCGACGAGGTGCCGACTGCCGAAGTCGCTGTTGCCGCAGTTGTTGTCGTACTGGCTGTTGCAGTCGCTGTCGCTGCGCCCAGGGCACAAATGACACATCTGGTGTGTGCGGCTCTGAAGGTGTCGCCGTCACATCCCTCTCCCGTGCTGTCATCCGTCTTGCCCGGTGTCATTCTCCCACCGGTTAAGGACGAACACACGGGTCGGTCAGTTCGCGCTTCGTACTGTGATGCTTCCGTCGTTTGCGCGGGCGGACACCATGTGGGGTTCGACGGGGGATCCGGGCGACTCCCGGACCGGAGGTGGAGTTGACCCCCGCCCCGTTCGCCGGATACGGGTTTGCGGGGCATCCCCCCGGGCAATGTAGGCTGTCGACTCGTCCTGGGCGCGTAGCTCAGCGGTAGAGCGCCGCCCTTACAAGGCGGATGTCGGCGGTTCGAAACCGTCCGCGCCCACCAGTCTCAGGACGCGAGAAAGGCCCAGGTCGGCCGGGGTGAACCCGGGACCTGGGCCTTGATCTTTCTCGGCCGCAGGGTGGCGCCGTTCCACTCACATGCCGACCCGCTTGCCGCGCAACCGGTCAGGTCGTTACTTGCCACCGTGGTCCTCACCCGTGGGGACGGTCGTTGATGCACGGTTCGCTGCGGGCTGCGACTCGGTGGCGTCCGTCGGAGGAACCCAGGCACAGGCGAGGGATCCGCCGATCAGGCCGGAAACCAACCCGATGAAGAGGCCCCCGAAATTGGCGACGGGAAACGAGATGAGGGCGAGCAGAATGACCGTGATCCCCGCGAACACGCGCGCCTGCTGGTGGAACAGGAGGGAGATGGCCAGGACCACGAGCAGAACCCCGATGATCAGCGACCCCGCGCCGGCCGAGGTCGACAGTGCCAGTGGGATGGCGCCGAACTTCAAGTGCACGTACGGGAAGTAAAGGATGGGCAAGCCCGCCGCGAAGGTGAACAGTCCTGCCCAGAAGGGGCGTTCATCCCGCCAGGTCCTGAATCTCCGTCTGGCGTCGGTGGCAGCGACGCGCAAGTTCCGGTGTCTGCCGAACAGTTCGAAGAACACGTGGGCTTTCCCTGATGTGTGGCGGGCGGGAGTGCGCGGCGAGCGGGCGCGGAAGGCGCGTGCTCCGTGCCGATGGGTCAGAAGCATTCGTGGTGGCCCTGCTTGAGCCGCACATCGAGGTCCGGAACGTTGAACGTGGCGGCCGAGACCGCGACCGTGGTGAAGTGCACGTCGCTCAGGGAGACCGAATCCGCCTGCTGAGCAAAGCCGTTGGGATCGAAGAACCGGGATTTCCTGTCCCCCGGACTGATCGGACCCTTGCTGACCGATCCCGCCGCCACACCGATGTCGAGGTCGTCGAAATTCGCCTGTGTGCTTGACAACGATGTCGCGTCGAGGAACAAGTTCTTCGCCTCGACCCGGCGCCGTTCGCCGCCGGTGACCTTCAGCGTGTACGGGCCCAGGACCGGGATCGAGACCACCACGGACTGGCACAGCCCGCTGATCTCCGCATGGCTGGCCCCGGTGACCACGACCGGCACGAGGTCGCCCTTCCTGGTCACGTCCACCATGCTGTATTGGCTCAGACCACGGACGTCCAGAGTGTCCAGGGCCACCTGGAACTTCTGGCCGGAGATGAAGAACGACGCGGCCAGTACTCCTTGCGCCATGCCGATACCGAGGGCCGCGGCGGCTGCGACACTCGGGACGAGAACGGCGGCGAAGCGCTTCCAGGAGGTCCTGCCGGCGCGGTGCAGCATCCCGTCTCCTCCGGTCATGAAGTGGGCCCGCCGATGCCGGGCAGGGGTGGGCGACGCCCCTCTCTCTAGTGGCGGATCCTAGGCTTCCCGGTGCGGCAGCCGACGGCACGCCAGGTCGGCCAGACGGGTGATGTGGTTTCCGTTGCGGCATCCGGATGACACGCGGTGCGGTGACGCGGTCGATGTCTGCGATCTGCCGACAATCGCCGGGTGGACGCACCTCGGGTTTCTGCGGCGGAGGACTCCACGGCGGGCGCCGACGAAGACGAGCCCGGTTCTGCCGGCCGCCGCGTACTCGGCCAGGTGGTGCGCCGGCTGCGGCATTAGGCGGGCGTACCGATCGGGATGATCTGGAAGCGCCCCTCGCAGGCCTGTAGGTCCGGGAGAGGAGCGAGCGTGAGCGGGTGGGAGTCCCCCGGGATCCAGATTCGGGCGCCGTAAGGGGGTTCCCAGTGTGTGGGCGCGTAGCAGTTGGGTCCGAGCTCCAGGGTCCACAGCAGGCCGTAGGAGGTCTTCCCTCCTGGCGTGAGCAGGACCAGTGTGGGTGCCGGTCCGGTGGTGCGGGTGACTGTCACGGGCCTGGGGTCTGTCGTGTTCACGGGCTTGCCGCAGTGCGGGGCAGAGTCTCCGGCGCCGCAGGCCAGAATCGCGTCGTCGCCGTAAACGGTCAGCCCGGCCCAGCCGCGAAGCGAGCAGGTGCTACGTGAGCTGTTGCGCAGCACGATCTGCGTGGCGAAATCGCCGACCCTGCCGCCGTCCGGCCGGTCGGACCGCCCCGCCGAGACCACCAGGTCCGCTGAGCGGCACCCTCGTACAGCGGTCGTCCGCGGTCGCGTCGGGGTCGACAGTTTCGGTGCGGGCTTCGCCCTGTTCGAGGGCGAGGTGGCCGCAGCGCTTACCGCCGCCTCCCGAATCGCCGGGGACGCAGTCGGCGTCGGCGCGGGCTCCGCGCTGTTCGAGGGCGAGGTGGCCGCACCACTCACTCCCGTCTCCGGCGCTCCTTGCTCGTACGCCGGATCCGCCGAACACCCCACCACGAGGCCCAGCAGCATCCCGGCCACCAGCGCCCGCCCCCACACGTTGCCCATCTGGGGAAACTAACGACGGGCCATTCGACGCCAGGCCGATGAGTATCTTGTTCACCGAATGTTTCATACGTCGGCCATGCAGGTTGTCTGACGGATCGGCGGTGGCCCTCGGGTGAGCCGGGTGGTGCGGCGGCTGTACGGCTGGCCGATGGTGGGAGTCTCGCCAGTGCCGGCCTGGACAACCTGCACGGTTCAGTTGCGCTGTGTCAGAAGACCGGGGCGTTCATCCAGGCCTATACGCAGGACCGCGCCGTCGTCGCCTCCGTCTGCGTCTGCGTCTGCCGGGATGTGGAGCGAGGCAGGATTCTGATCCTTCCTCCCTGCGGTGTCCGTCAGGAGCGGCTCGCGCTTCGGGGGCCGGCAGTGGAGGTCGCCGTCCCACAGGAAGGCGATCCGACCCGGTGGGAGGCGCGGACCCTGGCAGAGGTGAATCCCTACTACGGGGGGCGGCAATTCGCCGACGGGCAGTGGCCCTCCGCGGTGCAGCACGCCGAGCAGGACGAACCGAACTCCCCAGGAGCCATGTGCGGCCTGCCAGAGTGCCGGGGTGCCAGGGGTGTACGTCCGGATCGGGAGCTTTGCCGGGCCCGGCAAATTCGTTGGTCCCCCTTGCCGACGTTGGCCATACTGCCGCTATGGATCCCGTGACTCTGGAGACCGCGCGACTCCTGCTCAGGCCGTTCGCCCTCTCTGACGCGGACGCGGTGTACGCGGCCTGCCAGGATGCGGACATCCAGTACTACACGCCCGCGCCCACGCCGTTCCGGCGCGAGGACGCCGAGAAGTACGTCGCGGAGACCGCGCCCCGGGGCTGGGCCACGGACCACGACCACATTCTCGGTGCCTTCCGTTCGGACAATGGCGCCCTGGTCGGTTCATTCTGTTTGACCGAGCTCTCCCGGGGCGTCTACGAACTCGGCTACTGGGCAGCCAAGGAGCAGCGCAGCCGGGGGTACTCCGCGGAAGCCGCCCGGGCGCTGTGCGACTGGGGCTTCACCACACTCGAGGCACACCGGATCGAGTGGTGGGCGATGGCCGGGAACGTAGCCTCCGGTGCACTCGCCGAGAAGCTCGGCTTCACCGTCGAGGGAACCCTGCGCAACCGCACCATGGTCAACGGCGAACCGCACGACTGGTGGGTAGGCGGACTTCTGAAGCCCTGACACGGCCCCTGGGCCCCCGGCCGATCACGGACGCTGTGGGCGAATCCTGGTCGGCGTGGTGGGCGGTCTGGCCGGTGACCCCAGGGCCACGGTGTATGACCCGGAGAATGTGACACTTGCGCGGCGAGTGTCACATTCCCGCGGCCGACTACCCGGCCGCACCGGATTCGCCCACAGCGTCCGATCACGGTCGGGGGCCTTTGGCATGTGCGTCCGTGTCCGTGTCCGAGTCCGTGTCGGTGTTCGAGTCCGTGACCGCGTCGAAATGCGGCCAGCCGTCCACTTCGATCTCCTGCTCGGACGCGCGGAGGGCCAGGACGGGTTCGGCGGCGTCGAGGAGGCGGCGGACCGTTCCGGGCTCATAGAGGTTGAGGTAGCTGCGGTCCGGGAGACGCACCAAGGCCCCGGAGTCGACGTACGAGTTCGAGACGATCCGGAGTCGGCTCGGGCGGAAGACCAGGGCCAGTCGGCGCCGCGTGCCCTCGGGACAGAGGGAGAGAGTGAGGCGGCAGAGGGCGTAGTCGGGCTTCACCTGCTGCCGGAGGGCCCAGTACCAGGTGGTGTCGCCTGCGACGAGGCGTCGGAGACGTCGGTCGTTCTTCACCGCGGCACCGTAAGCGGTGGGCTTGGTGCGGCGCGTGCGCTTTTCCGCCGGGACCCGGTCATTCCTCGGCGAAGACGAGGTCTTCGATCGGGCGGGTCATGCGAACGGTTTTGCCGGTGACTTCGATGACGTGGTGCAGGCCGGTGATCGTCGCCCTGGTGGTCGTCCTGTCCTTGGCCCACACGCCGAGGCCGGCCGCCCTGGCCTGCTGCGCCACGGTGGTCAACTCGGTGCGCAGGTCGGGGAAGAGGTCCGAGTAGAAGGTCGGGAAGACCAGGCCGAACGAGAGCAGGTGGTGGTTGGCGGTGGTTTGGAGCAGCGGTACGTCTACGGTGATCCAGTCGCCGCTCTTCGTGCCTGCCGGTGGTGCGCCTCGGCCGGCCAGTGCCACGCAGCGGCTGTGTACGTCGATCGCGCCGGCCAGGATGAAACCCGGCACGCTCTCCGGAGTGCTGGCGGTGACCTTCTCGCCGGAGTGCTGGACGGTGGTGAAACCGAGCCGGCTCAGCAGCTCGTCCCTGGCGGCGTGGGCCCCGAGGTCCAGTGGCTGGTGCACCTCGTGCGGGCCCGCGCCCAGGTAGTGGGTCTCCAGCGCGTCGATCGCGTCCAGCCGCAGGTTGGCGCCGCCGCGGCTGTTCCGGTGCTGCTTGTCGATCTTGTGCGAGCCCGGAATCTCGTACCAGAAGGCCGCGTCGTGGGGTCGAAGCGGATGGTGTCGCCGTCCGGTTGCCCGTTCAGGATCCGGTAGTCACCCTCGATGAGCAGCATGGGCATGAGTACATCCGCGTGAACGCCGGTGACTCATTGTCGCCGCGCGGCCGGCCCCTGCGCACCCGAAACGACTCGGCTTTATGACGCGTATGACGAGTGTTCTGCGACGGATGTTCTATGGCGGGTCTTCGTGGGCGTGCTTCAGCCTTGCGCGGGCCTCGACCGTGTCCGGCGGCGCGACATCCGACCAGAAGCGGTGGCAGGTGACGAAGACGGCGAGTTCGCGCTCGCGTTGGCGGAGCTTCTCGACCTCGGCCTGTTCGTCGGGCGTCCAGCCGGGGGAGGCGGGGCGCTCCACCTTGCGCCAGCCCTTGTCGTCGCTGAAACCGTCCAGGGGCTCCACCGACCAGGGGAGCCGCTTGAGCAGGGCCAGGAGCTCCGCCCGGACCTGGTGCAGCTCCTCCTGGCCGGCCAGGAGGTCACTCGGGAAGTCATAGGTCGCAGCCACGCGGCAATGGTACGCCTGTTCGAATTTAGGGTGCGAGTTCCTTTGGGGACTTCACGCGAACGGGTGTGACTGAGCACGCAGCAGGTCAGATGCCACCTTTACGGGCTCTGTCGGCTCCCAATATTATTCAGTTCATACTGTGCAGTTTTGACTGGACAGTCTGAACTGAAGGTTCTAGCGTGAAGGCATGGACGACAACAGCGACGGCACCGGCGTCACCGAAGGCATCTCCGGATCCGCCGCCCGCGCCGCGCGGGATCTGCGGGTCGCGTTCAGCCGGCTGCGGCGGCGGATCAGGGAGGTCGCCGAGACGGAGGGCGAGGCGCAGGACCTCACGCCCTCCCAGGTGTCCGCGCTCACGCTGGTGAGCAAGAGCGGGGCCGCCACGGCCAGCGGGCTGGCGGCCTCCGAGGGGGTTCGCCCGCAGTCGATGGCGGCCACCCTCGCCGCGCTCGACCAGTACGGGCTGATCGAGCGCAACCCCGACCCCGGGGACGGCCGACGTCAGCTCGTCACGCTCACCGACGCCGGGCGCGAGCGCGTCGAGGGCACTCGGCAGGCGCGTGTGGAGTGGCTGGCCCGGGCTTTCCAGGACCGTTGCACCGAGGCCGAGCGGCAGACCGTCATCGAGGCGATGGCCGTACTGGAACGGCTCACCCGGCCGTGATATCCAAACTCGCCCGCTCCGACCGGCCGTCGCGCCCCCGTCCCACCGATTCCTTCGACCGGCGGCTGATCGCCCCCATGGTCCTGGGTTCCGTACTGAACCCGGTCAACTCCTCCATGATCGCGGTGGCGTTGGTGCCGATCGGGGCCGCGCTCGGGGCGCCGCCCTCGGAGACGGCCTGGCTGGTCACCGGGCTCTACCTGGCCACCGCCGTGGGCCAGCCCGTCATCGGGCGGCTCGTGGACACGTACGGACCCCGTCGGCTCTACCTCATCGGGACGGCGCTCGTGGGGATCGCCGGACTGCTCGGCGCCCTCGCTCCGAACCTCGGCGCGCTGGTCGCCGCCCGGGTGCTGCTCGGATTCGGCACCTCGGCCGCGTACCCGGCCTCGATGAGCCTCACCCGCAGCGAAGCCGAGCGCACCGGGCGGGACAGCCCGGCCGGAGTGCTGACCGCGCTGGCCGTCTCCGCCCAGACCGTCGCCGTCGTCGGCCCCACCCTGGGCGGACTGCTGATCGGCGTGGGCGGCTGGCGCACCATCTTCCTCGTCAACGTGCCGCTGTCGCTGGCCTGTCTGGTCCTCGGCGCGCTACGACTGCCGAAGGGTCCGGGCACGCCGAGGGAGGAGCGGAGCGTCGATCTCCTCGGCATGGCGCTGTTCACCGGCCTGCTCGTCGCCCTCATGCTCTTCCTGATGAAGCCGCGGGCCGACCACTGGTACCTGCCCGTACTCGCCGCCGTCGTCGCGACCGGCTTCGCCCTGCGGGAAGTGCGGGTCGCTGAGCCGTTCATCGATCTGCGGGTGCTCGGCGGCAACGTACCCATGCTGGCCACGTTCCTGCGCCAACTCCTCAGCTACACCACGGCGTACGCGTTCCTGTACGGCTTCACTCAGTGGCTGGAGGAGGGACGGGAGCTGTCCGCGGCGGCCGCCGGGCTCGTACTGCTGCCGCTGTCGCTCAGCGGGCTGGCCGTCTCCGCCCTCACCGGGCGCCACGAGGCGATCCGGGGCAAGCTCGTCGTGGGCGGTCTGGCCCAGATCGCCGGGTGTGCGGCGCTGTTGGGTGTGCACTCCGGCAGCGCGATCTGGCTGCTCGGTGCCGTCGGGATCGTCATGGGCGTCCCGCAGGGCCTCAACGGCCTCGCCAACCAGAACGCCCTCTACCGGCAGGCCGACCCCGCCCGCATGGGCTCCGCGGCCGGACTGCTGCGCACCTTCATGTACCTCGGCGCGATGGTCGCCTCCGCCGCCGACGCGGCCTTCTTCGCCCATGGCGCCGACACCGGGGGCCTGCACGACCTGGGCCTCTTCATGCTCGCCGGAGCCGTGCTGCTCCTGGCGGTGACCCTGCTCGACCGATCCCTGCGCGCCCCCGCGCCCCCAACCCCCCGAAAGGCCTGACCATGGCTGTCACCACGCTCGACCCGAACACCGCGCTCGTCCTCATCGACCTGCAGAACGGCATCGTCGGGAACCCGGGACTCGCCCCCTACCCCGGCGCCGAGGTCGTGGAGCGGGCGGGGCAACTCGCCGACGCCTTCCGCGGCCAGGGCCTCCCGGTCGTCCTCGTCCGGGTCACCGCCGCCGCCGACGGCGCGGACGGCGTGCGGGGCCGTATCGACGGCCCCGCTCGTGCCCCCCGCGTCTGGCCGGAGGGCTGGGACATTCTCGTCGACGCGCTCACCGGTCACCCGGAGGACATCGTCGTCACCAAGCGGAACTGGGGCGCGTTCTACGGCACCGACCTCGATCTGCACCTGCGCCGCCGCGGGATCACCCAGATCGTGCTGGCCGGCGTCGCCACCAGCATCGGCGTCGAGTCCAGCGCCCGCGCCGCCCACGAACACGGCTACCACGTCACCCTGGCCACCGACGCCATGTCCGACATCGACGACGAGACCCACCGCAACAGCGTCGAGCGGATCTTCCCCCGCCTCGGCGAGACCGGTACGACGGGGGAGATCCTGGAACTGCTGGCCAAGACCCACGGCTGAGCCATGCCCTGGTCAGTAGCCACGCCCCGGGGCACTGGCCACGCCCGGGTCAGTAGCCGTGCCTCGGGGCGGTGGCGGTACCCGGGCGGTGGCGGTGCCCGGGTCAGTGGCGGTGCTTGACCGCCAACTCCCGCACCAGCCCGCGCGCCACCGGCACGGCCACCCCGTGCCGGTCCGCGGCGCGCAGCAACGCGCCGCCGATCGCGTCGAGTTCGAGCGGCAGACCCGCCTCGGCGTCGCGCTGCATGGAGGACTTGGTGTCGGGCGGGAAGGCGTCGTATCGGGCGAGGGCCCGCGCCGGGTCCGCCGGGGCGCCGCACGCCCGGCTGACGGCGGCCGTCTCCGCCACCAGGGCCGTCAACTCCTCGCGGTGGCCCGTGCGGACCTCACCCAGGGGCACCCCGTAACGGGTCGTCAGCAACGCGAACGGAGCGAGGAACGACATCTTCGCCCACAGCGTCGCTGCCTCGTCGTCCAGGACGCGGACGGCAGGGCCGGCCGCCGTCAGCACCCCGGCGAGCGCGTCCAGCCGCCCGCGCGACACGCTCTCGCCGGTCAGGTCGATCTCGGCGAAGGGGCTGCCGTGTTCGATCACCCCGGGGGCGGTCCGGGTCGACTCGACGCGGATGACGGCGGGGGCCACGCGGGCCGTGCCGTAGTGGGCGCGCAGGGCCGCCGGGTGTTCGACGCCGTTCAGGAAGGGGACCAGCAGGCCCTCGCCGAGCGCTTCCGGCCGTACCCGCTCCAGGGCCGCGTCGAGCGCCGTGTGCTTCACCGCGATCAGACAGGCGTCGACCGGTTCGCGCAGCTCCGTGTCCGCCTCCACGGCCGCCGTGAAGTCCCCGAACCGGCCGCTGTGGACGCGCATGCCGTCCGTGCGCAGCGCCCGCGCCGTCTCGTCCCCGGCCAGGCATATCACGCGGTGTCCGGCCCGGGCCACCAGTGCCGCCAGCAGTCCGCCGACGCCGCCCGGGCCCAGTACCGCCACGGTCGACCGTTCCTTCAACTGGTCATTGGTCATGGGCTCATTGGTCGTGTGGTCATTGGTCATGACTGTTCGATCCTCTCGTCGGTCGGCCCCGGAAGGTGGCCGCCTCGACGTAGATCATCCCCGCTACGAGAGCCGTACCGACGCCCCGGGCTCCAACAGGTGCAGCCGGTCCGTGAGTCCGGCCTCCGCGAAGGCCTTCGTCAGCGTGGCGCCGTCCTGCGTGAAGTGGCCCCAGTGCTCGAAGTGCAGCGGTACGACGTGCCGGGCGCCGAGGATCTCGGCGGCCCGCGCGGCGGCCTCGCTGGTCAGGGTCAGCGGGGCGTCCGGCACGAGCGGGGTACGGGCCGCGCCCGCGAACAGTACGGCCACGTCGAAGGGCCCCTCCCGCTCGGCGATCTCACGGACCACGTCCAGTGAGGCGTTGTCCCCGCTGACGTACACCTTGGGCAGCCCCTCGCCGGACAGCACGAAACCGGTCACCTCGCCCACGATCGGCTCCGAGCCCTCGGGCCCGTGCAGCGCGGGCACGGCGCTCACGTGGAGCGCGCCGCCGCCGTCCGGGCGCGGCAGGTCGACGTGCTCCCAGGCGGGCAGGGCCCGAACCGGCGCGCCGATACGGTCGTACGCCGATGCCGTGGACAGCGTCAGGGGCGCACCGGCGAGGTAGGTCCGTCCGGCCGCGTCGAGGTTGTCCGGGTGCTGGTCGTGCGAGAGCAGTACGGCGTCGACCGCGCCGAGCTCCGCCGCCGTGAGCGCCGGTCCGGCGGTCTTCACCAGCTTCCGGGTGCCGATCGGGTACTCGCCGGGAGCGTCGAAGGTCGGGTCGGTGAGCAACCGGACGCCGCCGAGCTCGACGACGGCCGTGGGGCCGCCGACGTACGTGATCTCCACAGGGGTCATGCTCTGCACAAGAGGGGTGGGATCAGGGCTATTCCCTGTCCACCACCTCGACGTACGCGCGAGACTGGACCCATGTGCCGCAGCATCAAGACACTTCGCCCGCCCGCGCTCCCCGAAGAGGCCACCGAGGACGAGATCCGCGCCGCCGCCCTCCAGTACGTCCGCAAGGTCTCCGGCTTCCGCGCCCCGGCCGCCCACAACCGCGAGGTGTTCGACCACGCGGTCGAGGCGATCGCGGCGGCCACGGCCGAGTTGCTGGGCGGCCTGGAGGTACGCGGGGCCACTCAGCCCCAGCGCGCCGGATAACCCCGGAAAACCGTCGATCAGCCCGCGTGGGTCAGACGCCCGTGCCCGATTCCTGCGCAACCGGAACCGCAACCGCAGCTGGAACCGTAACTGGAACCGGCCGTCGCATCATGTACGCCGCCCCCGCGCCCGCGCCGAACAGCGCCAGGAACGAGACCCCGGTGGCGAGCCAGGTCGTGCCCAGCCACTGGCCGCCGAAGTAGCCGAGGGCGACGCTGTACGCGGCCCAGGCCAGGCCCGCCACGATGGACCACGGCAGGAACTCGCGGACCCGGCGGTGGGCGGCACCGGCGCCGAGCGAGACGACCGAGCGTCCGGCGGGCGCGAAGCGGGCGAGGACGACCAGGGCGCCGCCGGCACCGCCGCCGCGCGCGAGGACCGCGCCGAGACGTTCCTGCGCGCTGGACAGCCGGCGCGAGCGGGCTATGGCGCGGTCCAGACGTTCACCGCCGCGCCAGGCCAGCCGGTACGCCACCAGGTCGCCCAGGACCGAGGCGGCGGCCGCGGAGAGGATGAGCGCCATGATGTCGGGCACGGCGTGCGCGACGGCCCCCGCGGAACCGGCCGCCGCGGCCGTGGCCGCCGTGATGACCAGGACGCCGCTCGGCAGCACCGGCAGGAAGACGTCCAGCAGGACCGAGACGGACACCGCCGCGTAGATCCATGGGCCGCCCGTCAGCGACCCCACACTCTCCAACACCGAAAACTCCCCTGTACTCCCCCGTGGGCACGACCTCGCCGCTACTTGCGGGGGAGCGGCAGGCGGCCTGTGACAGCCATACAGCGTACGCGGCGGGTGTGACAGGAGGGTCACTGGGGGTTCATGGGGCGCCGCGATGGGGGGGCGGGTCAGGCCGTGAAGGGCTCCGAGGCCCGCTTGTCCTCGTCTGTTCTCGTTCGCCGCGGCCGTACGCCAGGCGAAGGACAGGCTAATCAATACTTGCAAGTTCAACATTTGGCCATGAGGCGGGTTCCGTTCGCCCTTCCGTTTCGGCCGTTGTCGCACGTAGCGCGGCTCGCGCCACCGCGTCGGCGTCCGAAAGCGTGACCGAATCCACGCCCGGTCGGGCCCCGGCCGCGGTCACCCAGTGCACGCCCTCCGTGGGGACTCCGAAGGCGAACCGCCGTACGTGTGGCCGACCTTGACGGTCCATCAGACGGTACGGGCGCGGTGTTACGTCCAGCCCTCCGGTTTCGTAACCGTCGCTCGTGTGCGGGCGGCAGTGGCCCGTCTTCAGCAGCCGGGCGAGGAGCTCGTCGGACGTCCGCCTGAGGTCCGTTTCCGGCAGCCGCGCCTCTATCAGCGTCGTCGCGCGTACGGTCGAGCCCGGCACGTCGGGGGAGTGCGCCACCCATGCCCCGTCCTCGGCCCGCACCTCCAGCCGGGGGCCCAGCACGTCCAGGACGCCCGCCTCGATCAGCGCGGTCATCTCCTCGACGCGGCGGCGGGGCGGCCCGATGGAGAGGAAGGCGTTGAGCGGCGTGTACCAGCGGTCCAGGTGCTCCCGGCGTGAGCCGCCCGGCAGACCGCCGTGGTCGACGATCCGCCGCACTTCGTTGCGCAGGTCGCGCAGCACGTCCAGGGCGGCCTTCAGGGGGCCCTCGACGTTACCGAGCGCGGCCTGCTCGGCGTCCTCGCGCAGATGCGCCAGCAGCCAGCCGCGCCAGGCGCCGGGCGTGGAGAAGGTGCGCCCGGCGTACGGGCGTGAAACGCGGTCCCAGCACCAGCGGTCGGCCTGCGGGATTCCGAACGCGTCGAGTATCTCCGCCTCTTGGGCGCTGCGGTGCGGGGCAGCGAGGAAACGATCCCTGAACTCCGGGAGGTTCGGGCGCTCCAGCAGCCCGGCGCGCACACCCTCGTAATAGACCGTCTCCACCTCCTTCGCGATCAGGGGCCATATCTCGCCCAGGAAGTCCGGCGCCTCCCCGGAGTCGGCGCGTTTGCGGAAACCCGCGATGACCTCGTCGGTGAGGACGAGGGGGGTGTGGCGGCCGTACGGACCCTTCGCGTTGTCGCCGCGGGCCTGGTACGGGACGCCGCGGCGGGAGCCGGCGTACAGGCGGGGCTCGCGGCCGGAGGGCAGGTAGCGCAGGCCCTCGGCGGTGCGGGTGAAACGGCCGCCGCGGCCGGTCGTCAGCAGGGCCATGTGGTCGAAGAAGTTGAGGCCGAGGCCGCGCAGCAGGACCGGTTCGCCGGGGGCCGGGACGGAGAGGTCGACGTCGGCCGGGTTGGCGGGCGGGATGTGGCGCAGGCCGTGCCGTTCGGCGTACGCCGTGAGGTCGCGTTGCGCGCGGTCCGCGGCCACCGGCAGATGGCCCTGTGCGAGAACGACCGCGGACAGTTCCGGCAGGGTGCGCCCGTCGTCGAGGGTGAGGGTCTGGCGGCCGTCGGGGGCGTCGTCGAGCCGTATCGCGCGCGCCGTGTGCACCTCGACGCGGACCCCGGGCGACGCCCCGCGCACCACCTCGGCGAACACCCACTCCAGGTAGCGGCCGTAGTGGGCACGGGTCGGATAGTCGTCCGGGCCCAGCTCGCCGCCCGCCCACGCGTGCAGGCTCGGCCCGGGGCGGATGGGGCCCGAGCAGTCCACGCTGTCGTCGGTGAAGAGGGTCACCTGCGAGGCCACGGTGTTCATCAGCAGGTGCGGCGACTGCGCGGTGCGCCACACGCGGCCGGGGCCGGGCGGCGACGGGTCGACCACGTGAACCGTCAGCCGCGCCCCGGGCGGGAGCAGTTCCGGCGCGGAGGCGCACAGGCGTTCAAGAACGCTGGTGCCCCGCGGTCCCGCGCCGACGACGGCGAGGGATACATCGACGGCATGGAGGGTCCCGGACGGCGCGGCGCTCACTGCAGACAAAGGTGTGACTCCCGGGCGTGGGGGGCGCATGACGGCGAACCGCCTGCTGGGCGGCCCACGGAGGGCCCCCGGGAAGCGGACGGTCCGCCTCATCATGCCGTCGGAGGGAACGGGAGCCGAGCCCCGGACGGCCGGATCGCCGCCCGTTGTGGGATGCGTCACGCGTATCTCGGGCGTATCTCACGCTGCTCTCGCGAGGCTCTCACACGGCTTTCACACCTGCTCCACACGCAGCCCGCGAGCACCGCGGGCGACGCGCGTGACAACCCTATCCACCGTATACAAGGGGTACTTGGGGACGGCCGCGGACGCTCATGAACCGAGCTCGGACTCCATGACCGTCCGCAGCCGGGCGGCGCCCCCGCCCTTCTCCTGCCGCGCCTGTTCCAGCCGCAGCCGGGCCGAACGCCCGTGCAGGGTCAGGGTCATGAGCTGGTTGCCGAACCAAGGCCCGCCCGTTCTGCGCCAGTCGACAGGTGGGCGGGCGAACTTGCCGTGCCGGGCGAAGCGGCGTCCGATCGCCCGGCCCACCCCGCTCCACCCGAAACGGAAGCCGAGCCGGATGGACAGCGGGATGGAGTTGTGGACGGGGGAGCAGGTCAGCTGCAGGACGCGGGCCTCGGGGGAGCCGGAAGGGGAGCCGGAAGGCCACTCCGGCTCGGCGACATAGGCGTGATGCACATCCCCGGACAGCACGAGCACGGTCGCCGGCGCGCCCGGTCCCGAACCGGCCTCGGCGATCAGCTCCGCCAGAGCCGTGAAGGAGGCGGGGAAGGCCGACCAGTGCTCCAGGTCGGCCCGGCGGCGCAGTTTCTCCCCGAACCGGGCCCAGCGCGCGCCCCGTTCACCCCGGCACAGCGCCGCGTTCCAGGCCTCGGCGTCGTGCACGAGGTGGGGGAGCAGCCAGGGCAGTGAGGTGCCGATCAGGAGATGGTCGCAGGAGCCCGGCGTGTCCAGCGCCTGATCGCGCAGCCACCGCGCCTCGCCCGGGTCCAGCATTGCCCGGTCGTCCTCGGCCAGCACGCGGGCCGCCCGGGTGTCCACCATCAGCAGCCGTACGCGGCCGAAGTCGCGGCGGTAGCTCCAGCGGACGGAGGCCGGGTCGGCGTCGGACTGGGCGGCGAAGGCGCGCAAGACGTCGGTGCCGTCGGGGGTTTCGCGGACGGCGGCGTAGAGGAGGTCGTCGGCGAGTTCGCGCGGTGAGAGGTTGCCGAGGTGCTGGTGGACCCAGTACGACATCAGGCCGCTCAGCAGCCGCTCGCGCCAC
This sequence comes from Streptomyces sp. NBC_01384, assembly GCF_045040035.1. Taxonomy (NCBI): domain Bacteria; kingdom Bacillati; phylum Actinomycetota; class Actinomycetes; order Kitasatosporales; family Streptomycetaceae; genus Streptomyces; species Streptomyces sp. NBC_01384. Next base: position 2,888,490 of record NZ_CP109559.1, on the reverse strand, counting down.
CACACCGTGGCCCGCATGTCGGCGAGCCAGGCTGCGCTGGTGTTCCAGTCGTCGATGACGTCGTGGTCGTCGAAGATCATGCAGCTGGGGACGGTGGACAGCAGCCAGCGGACTTCCGGGTCGAGCCAGGATTCGCAGTAGAGGCGGGTGTACTCCTCGTAGTCCGCGACCTGGTCGCCCGGGGGGTCCGCGAGGTTGCGGCGGGCGGCGAGCCAGGTGCGCGTGGCTTTCGAGACCTCGTCCGCGTAGACCTGGTCGCCCAACAGGAGCAGGACATCCGGGCGTTCGCTCTCGGGGGCGGCCGCTGTCCGGGCGGCCAGGGTGTCCAGGGCGTCCGGCCCGGCCGGGTCCTTCTCGTCCGCGGGAGGCGCGGCCCAGCGGCAGGAGCCGAAGGTGACGCGGACGGCGCCCTGCCCGTCCGGGGTGCGCACGACCGAGGGCGGGAACGGGGAGTCGGGCAGCGGCCAGACGCCGACGCCGTCCAGGAACACCTCGTACGACGAGGCCGTGCCCGGCGTCAGACCGCTCACCGGCACCAACGCGTAGTGGTGTCCGGCGACTTGGAAGGTGCGGGCCGAGCCGTGGGCGCCGCCCGCGCAGCGCACCTCGGCCGTGCAGGGACGGCTCGCCTCGACCCAGAAGGTCGCGGACGAGCCGTCGACGTACCTCAGCAGCGGTCCCAGGCGCAGCTCCGCCATGGCGATCACCCTCCTCCGTCGCCCCGTACGGTACGGAACGACGGAGGAGAGCGGGGAGGTTCCTGCGGATCAGCAGCCGGCCAGGTAGTTCGTCAGCGCGGTGCGCTCGGCGGAGTCGACCGAGAGGTTGTAGTAGTACTTCACCTGGACCCAGGCGCGGACGTACGTGCACCGGTAGGAGGTGAGCGGCGGCATCCACTCGGCCGGGTCCTGGTCGCTCTTCTGCTGGTTCACGTTGTCCGTGACGGCGAGGAGCTGCGGGCGGGTCACGTCGTTGGCGAAGGCCTGGCGCTGGGCGGTGGTCCAGTTCCGGGCGCCGGAGTCCCAGGCCTCGGCCAGCGGGACGAGGTGTTATCCGTACCTTGTTTTTGGTGCCGCTGACGGCGCTGACATGAGCGGTGTGCCCCGTGTCTTCTCTGTGGGCGTTGCGTTATCCGGTACAGCGGTGAGGTGCCGCTGACGGTGATGACGGAGGGGCACGGTGGCCAGTACGCAGCGGGTGGCCATGGGCGAAGGCGTGACGTGGACGGTCCTTGGCGAGGACTTCCGAGTCGCGGAGCCGGTCGAGCAGTACCTGGAGTACCTGAGATCGAGGGACTGCTCGCCCAACACCCTCAAGAGCTACGCACGGGGGCTCGCCCTGTGGTGGACCTTCCTGGAGCGGAGGACGCAGGCGTGGGACGCGGTCGGTGTGACTGAACTCGGCACGTTCGTGGGCCAGTTGCGTCGAGGGAGCGTGGCTGAGGATGTCGTCTTGCTCCACGAGGAGGCGAGAGCGGCGGACGCGACTGTGGCGAGCCGGGCGCGTGCGGTCATGGGGTTCTACCGGTATCACGCCGCGCGCGGTGTCGAGGTCGCGGGCCAGCTGTACGAGACGGTGCGGGCCAGACCGGGCAGCTATCTGCCGTTCCTGGAGCACGTGGCGCGCAGGACCGGGCGGCGTTCGAGCGTGGTCAAGGTCCGGGTACGGGCGAAACCCGTGCCGGTGCTGCTGCCCGACCAGATGGCGTCGATTCGGGAAGCGGAGGCGTCCTGGGACGTGGCGGGCGCGGTTTGGTCGGGTGAGTTGCGGTATCGCCTGCTGTGGACCCTGCTGGAGGAGACCGGGTTGCGGCTCGGCGAGGCGCTCGGCCTGCGGCACCGGGACTGGAAGACCGGCACGGGCACGACTGCGCAGGTCGAGGTAGTGCACCGGGAGGACCACCCGCACGGTCTGCGGGCCAAGAGCGGCCACCGTCGCGTCTTCATCGGCTCCGAGCTGGACCGCCTGTACGGGGACTGGGTCTGGGCGCTGTGCGAGGCCGGCGCCGACGTCGAACTGGACGACTGGGACAACGCGTACATTTTCTGCAACCTGCACCGTGGACGCCGGTTCGCCCCGCTCCGGGCGGAGAGCGTCTACAAGCACCTGTCGGCGAGGAAGAGGGGCGTACCCGGCCTGCCGCCGGAGATGACCCCGCACTGGTACCGGCACACCCACGCCACCGCCCTGCTGCTGTCCGGCGTGCCGATGCACGTGGTCAGCCGGAGACTCGGCCACGCGGATATCCAGACCACGATCAACACGTACGCCCATGTGACCGAGGACGCCGAGCTGCGCGCGTGCGCGGACTGGCAGAAGATCACGCAAGCCTGGGGGAGCCGTCATGAAGGCTGAGCCGACCGTCCATGTCGTGGCCGACGCGGGGACGGTACCGTCCCCGCGCACCCCGGAACGCAAGCGGCAGGACAAACGCGATCCGCGCCTGTCCGTAGCCCGGCTCTTCAGCGAGGAGAAGGCAAGACAGCTGTGGGACAGCCTGCCGGACGAACACCGGCAGGACCACTTCGACTCGACCAACATGCCGGACGACTACGGCCGAGCCTTCCGTAAGCAGACCATCAACCGAGAGAAGGGCTGGTACACCCAGGCGATCAGCTTCCAGGGTCTGCCCGAGCCCATGGTCTGGGAGCTGGCCTGGTGCATCCATCAGCAAGTGGCCGAGGGATACGCGATCACCACCGCGCGGCTCCAAGAACTCAGGCGGGGCCTGGTCCTCGCGATCGAGCACGGCGGACCGCAGGCACGGTCCGCGAGGTCGCTGACAGTGCTCTCCCACGAGGAGTGGGCGCGCGAGGTGCAGCGTGCGGTCATGCGGACCGATCCGTCGCGGAACAGGAAGCTCGCCACGCATGTGCTGCACAGCGTCAAGCACCTGCAGGACCGGCTGGCCCACGCTTACCACGACGGCGAGTGGTGGCGGCTGGACGTGTGGAACCCCGGTCTGGACCGGCGCATCCCGCAACGCGAACACGAGCCCCACGGCCGGGCCGTGGCCAACTTCAGCCAGCTCACGAGCGACTGGTTCCGGGAGGCCGCGAAGTGGTGGCTGTCGGTGCAGTTGTCGACGGAGCGGTACGTGTGGTCGTCGGTGAAGAGCCGCCTCGACCATTTGAAGTGGTTCCAGTGGTATATCGACCAGGCCGGTTGCTCCGGCCCCCAGCTCGCGGACTCTCCCGAACAACTTCGGCCCTGGCTACGTGGATTCGTGGACTCCCTCAACAGCCATACGGCGATGACCGGGCCGAACAAGGGCGGCCGGCTGTCCAAGAACTGCCGGCGCAGCACGCTGGTGACCGTCGAGGCGTTCTACCGCTGGATGTACGACAACCGCGCGGAGGCGGTCGCGGTCCTCGGTGACCGACGCTGGGGCGCGCTCGGCCTGCACCACTCCGTGCTCTTCCGGCTGGAGGACAAGCCGCGGCTCACCAATCAGCCGCCGGACGACATGGCCCTGGAGGACGAGGTGATCAGCAAGATCGCCGCAGGCTCCGGAGTGCTCGCGGCCCCCAAGTCCGAGGGCGGGATCGATGACCGGCAGGCCTTCCACGCGCTCATGCTGCTGATCCGGACGGGCCGACGCATGAACGAGGTCCTGATGATGGACTTCGAACCGCTGCTACCGCTTTTGACGACAAGTAAACAGCAGGACAAGGAGCCGGACGGCTTCGTGGCCCGGCTTGCCTATCAGCAGACGAAGATCACGGGCGGGGATCCGCCGACGATCCCGGTCGACCAGGAGATCGTCGACATCATCCGCCTCCAGCAGGAGTGGGTCCGTGAGTTCATCGCAGCCCAAGGCGCCCCAGCCGGAATGAACCCGCGCTATCTCTTCCTCCAGACCAAGAACAACCCGCTCGGGAGGAGGCCGTACGCCTCGGCGACGTTCCACAGCCGACTCGGCGCGCTGACCGGAAAGCTGGCCATCACCGACAGCGTCGGCCGCCCCGTCAAGGTTTCCAAGACGCACACCTTCCGGCACACCCGGGCCACTGACTTGATCAACGCCGGGGTCCCGATTCACGTCGTCATGCGCTACCTCGGACACGTCACACCGGCCATGACCATGCACTACGCCAAGACTCTGGCGGTCACGGCCGAGCGTGAGTTCCTCCGCTACAAGAAGGTGACGGCCGACGGCCGGACCGCCGAGGTGAACCCCAGCGACCTCTATGACCTCCTCCACCTGGACCAACGCGCCGACCGCGTGCTGCCCAACGGCTGGTGCATGCTGCCGCCCAGGCAGGTCTGCTCCAAGGGCAACGCCTGCCTGACCTGCGACAAGTTCGTCACCGACGCCAGCCATCGTGACGAACTCGAGCACCAGCTCGGACAGTCCGAAGCGCTGATCGCCCGCCGCCAGGCGCAGTTCACCGCCCGCCACGGCGAGCCTATGGGCGAGGACAACATCTGGCTTTCCGGCCGCCTCGCCGAAACCCGCGCCCTGAGCAAGGTCCTCGTCGCCCTCGACCAGGTCAGCGTCCATGAGGACGGACATCTGAGGGCGGTTCGCGGGGCAGGCGCGGCCGACCGCCCCGAATCACCTTCCACCCAGCAGCAGGAGCCGACCGCATGACGCAGCTGCCCGAACACCTCCGTCAGGCTACCCGTGCGCGTACCGAGGAAGCCGAGAAACGTGCCCGCACCGCCCTCGCCGAACTGGTCAAGGCGGGCAAGCCGGTCAGCTTCACCGCTGTGGCCCGCCAGGCCGGGGTGAGTACCGACTTCCTCTACCGCAGTCCCGAACTGCGCACCCGCATCGAACGGCACCGAGCCAAGGGCGGTCCGGTCTCAGCGGCGTCTACGGAGCCGTCAGGTGACTCGTCGACCTCAGCCGCCGTAAGGGCGCTGAGCGCCCGCCTCACCCGACAGCAGCAGGCTCACCACGCAGAGGTCGAGAGGCTGCGAAAGACCTTGGAGGTCACGCAAGGCGAGAACCTTGCCCTGCGACGGCGTCTGGCTCAGTACGAGGCGGACTGAACTCCGAGCGGAGCCGTGGCACGATCCGAGCCCGTGGCGCAATATGCGCCGCAAGGACGACCTGCACCACGTCGCCGCGGCTCCAGCTGTGACCGGATCGGTCCGTACTAGGACCTGATGAGGCCTGTCGCCACTCCGGCTGCGCTGGTCAGGCTTGGCGGCATGACCCGAGCACTGATCGTCATCGATGTCCAGGAATCCTTCCGCGCCCGCCCACTGTGGGAGACCATCTCCAACCCGAAGATCGCCGACCAGGTGGACCGGCTGGTCCGGCTCGCCCGCCAGGCCGGTGACCTGGTGGTGTGGGTGCTGCATTCCGAGCCCGGCAGCGGCGATGTCTTCGACCCCGCCCTCGGCCATGTCCGGCTGATGGAGGAGTTGGAGCGCCGGGACACGGAACCACTGATCCACAAGACCTCGCACAATGCTTTCACTACCACCAACCTGCAGCAACTCCTCACAGAGCGCGGTATCCACGAGCTCACTGTCTGCGGCATCCGCACCGAGCAGTGTGTGGAGACCACCACCCGCGTCGCGAGCGACTTCGGCTATCTGGTCACCTTCGTCATCGACGCCACCGCGACCAACCCCATCCCGCATCGTGACGCTCCCGCCGACCAGAGCATCGCCGAACTGCTGTCGGACCCCCGCACCCTGACCGCCGAGGAGATCATCAGGCGCACTGAGTACGCCCTTGCCGGACGCTTTGCCACCATCGCCACTGTCGGGCAACTGGAGGCTGCGGCCGGGCCTCGGGCATGATGACCGGATCGTGAGCCACATCGCCTTCCTCCTGGTGCCCGGACTCCATCTGCTAGACCTGGCAGGCCCCGCGCAGGTCTTTTCCACGGCCGCCGACTTCGGGCACCCCTACACACTCAGCTACATCGCCGAGCAGCCGCTGATTCCCACGGCTCAGGGCCTGCCCTTGGTGGCCCGGCTCGACTGGCCCGAGCTCGGCCCCGAGGACCTGATCCTGGTGCCCGGCTGGCGGGCGCTCGCCCTGGCCGGCAGTCCTGTCATCGGTGCAGCCTCCCTGCAGTCCCTGCGGGACCACCACGCCAGGGGAGGCACCGTTGCCAGCGTCTGCGCTGGAGCCGAGGCGCTCGGCCGAGCCGGCCTGCTCGACGGCCGCCGCTGTACCACCCACCACGATGTGCAGGATGAGCTCGCACACCGCTACCCCAGGGCGGTGGTCATCCGCGATGTCCTGTACACCGCCGACGACCGGGTGGTCACCTCGGCCGGCATCGCCAGCGGCATCGACCTGGCCCTTCACCTGATCGCCACCCGGCACGGCCCCGCCGTCGCCGCCCAGGTGGCCCGGGACATGGTCGTCTACGCGCGGCGCAACGGCCACGAACCGCAGGCCAGCGCCATGCTCCGGTACCGATCCCATCTCGACGACACCGTGCACCGCGCCCAGGACCTTCTCGACGCCTGCTTTGACCAGCCGTTGCCCCTGCCAGCCCTGGCCGCGGCCGTGGGCGTGAGCGAACGCACCCTCACCCGACTCTTCACCCGTGCCACCGGCGGCCTCACCCCGCTGCGCTATCAGCAAACCCTCCGCCTCGAACGCGCCGAGCACCTCATCAGCCACGGCGCCACGGTCGATGCCGCCGCCCGCGCGGTCGGCTTCGAGGACCCCCGCATGCTGCGCCGCCTGCGAGCCCGCGAGATCTGACCGCGAGCCGCGTCGATGTCATGCCGTCGACGCTCTGATCTCTTATTTCAATGAGATCAATCTGTCGCAGCTACGGATACGAGGTGGTCGATGTCCACGTCGGAAGCGGCGGTCCAGGTGGCGCCGTCGTACGGGGAGTACCAGCTGCCACTGGTGGCGGTGCAGGCGGAGTTGGTGACGACGTTCGTACCGTCCCGCATGAGGATGTACTCACGGGTGTTGCACGTGCCGGTGATGGTGATCCAGGTGGGGAACAGATCACGGCTGTAGCCGGTCCTGACCTCGGTCGCGGTGGTGAGCGAGGCGAGGTACGTGCGGGCGGTGGCGGCGCTGACCCGGCCTTGGGGACCAATGGAACAGCCAGTATCGGTGAGATTGATCTTGGTCGGCTCGCCGTGATCTTCTAGCACAAGTAATCTGTCGCGTGCGGGCGTTCGCCGAAAAATCCTCGGTCATTCGCTCCGGGTGGTTACGTCCGCCGTATGCCGGTGGAGTTTTTAACTGATGAGCAGGCTGAGGCGTACGGGAAGTTCGCCGAGGAGCCGACGCGGCCCGAACTGGAGCGGTTCTTCTTCCTGGATGACGTGGACCGGGATCTGATCGCGTTGCGGCGTACGCCGCACCATCAGCTCGGATTCGCGCTTCAGATGTGCACGGTGCGGTATGTGGGTCTGTTCCTGGGTGAGGACCCGCTGGATGTGCCGTGGTCGGTGGTGGAGCCAGCGGCGACCGGTTCGAACCCACCGTCCGCTGGATGACGGGCACCACGGGTCGGCAGGCCGGCCCCGACGGCGTGGCCGAGTCCTCCCGCGGCTCCTACCGTGCCGTGCTCAGCCGCCCGGCCGCCCGGCATCTGCTCGCGGCGGCGGGACTGGCGCGGCTGTCCATGGGCATGGTGGGGCTTGCGCTGGTGCTCTCGGTCCGCGCGGCCACGGGGTCGTTCGCCGTGGCCGGCTTCGCCGCGGGTGCCTTCGCCCTCACCGCGGGGCTGTTCGCCGCGCCGCGCGGACGGCTGGTCGACCGCAGAGGGCACCGTATAGGACTGCGGCTCCTGGGTGCCGGGTACGGCTTGACAGGCTGCGCCCTCCTGCTGCTCGTCAGCACCGTCCGGGTGCCGGCCGTGTTGATCGCCGCCTCGGGGGCGCTGGGCGCCGCCGCTCCGCCGATCTCCGCCGCGACCAGGGCGGCCTGGGTCGATATGATCGGCCGTGGGCCGCTCCTGTCGACGGCCCTGTCGCTCGACACGGTGACCGAAGAGTTGTTGTCGCTTGTGGGACCGGCCTCCTCCGGGCTGCTCGCTGCGGCGAGTAGCCCGGTGATCGCCCTAGCCACCGCGCTCGGCCTGGACTTGGCCGCCGTGGGACTGTTCCCCGGCCGGGCACCGGGCGCCGCGGCCTCTCCCGGCGCGGTCCGGCGCGGGATGCCGCGGTCGCAGGGGTCGCTGCGGGTGCTGACCGCTGTGGGCCCCGTACTCGTCCCCTTGCTGGCGGTGGGCATTGGCTTCGGCACCCTCGACGTGGCGATCCCAGCCTTGGCGCTGCGGCACGGCGGCACCGCGTCGGCGGGATGGATGCTGGCGCTCCTTCCGGCCGGCAGCACGCTCGGCGGTCTCGCCTACGGGCGCCGCGCCTGGTCGTCCCCGCCGATCCGGCGCTACCGGTGGCTGTGCCTCGCGCTGGCGGCCGGCTTCGCTCCACTGCCGCTCGTCGCGGCGCACGCATCGCTGTGGCCGCTGCTTCTCGTCGCGGGTCTGGCCACCGCACCACTGGTCGTCACGTGCTTTCTGCTGGTGGACGAGGCGACCCCGGACGTCCACCGAACGGAAGCGGCCACCTGGGTGAGCACCTTCAACAACACCGGAACGGCTGCGGGATCCGCCTTGTGCGGTGCACTGGTCGCCGATCTCCCTCTGACGGTGGTCTTCACGCTCCCGGCCATCGCGGCGATGGCCGGGACATTCGGGTTGGTGCACCGCAGCCTGCTGGCACGGGGCGCTCCGTAGGGGCGCACGGTAGCTTTCAGGGCTTCGTGACCGCGGTCTTCTTGGGACGGCTCCCCAATGCGCGTACACAGCCCGAAATGCCACCGGCCGCCCTCTGAACGACAATCAGCTCAGAGTGTTCCGCCGACCACTGACAGTCCACCCAGACCGAATCGGCCGGATTCCCGAATCCGGGCCGGAAGTTCGACGAGCGGAGCGTCAAGGCCATGGGTTCAACGCGACATAACTCTCACAAACGTTCCTTTGCCGGAGCAAGATCAAGAACGGGCTGCCGGGGCCCAGTCGATCTTGGATCGATTCTCAGAACACGTTCTCACGTAAAGAGGCGAGTCGCCCCCTTCTGAGAAATGTTTGTGACAAGATCCGGGGCCATGACGGACCCTCAAGAGCCTTCCCCGTCCGACGCGGACGAAGTCGAGCGCCATCCCTGCCCCCGCTGCGGCGCCGAGCCCGGTTCGCCGTGCCGCTCGCGCGGCGGCGCCGTCGCTGGCACCTACCACACCGGCCGCTTCACGAAGGTGCCCCGGCTCGCCAAGCTCCTGCGCGTGCCGACTCCGGCCGACCGGGGCCCGGGGCAGTCATGGCGGCCCGGCACCCCGCCCCCGGCGCCCATCGACCCGGACACCCCGGGCGCGGACATCCGCATCGGGTACGCGAGATGCTCGCACCTGAGCCAAGAGCTCCAGTCCCAGCTCGATGCGCTGGCCAAGCACGGCATCCCGAGGGACAAAATCTTCAGCGAGAAGATCAGCACCCGGGTGCGGGTGCGCCCGCAGTTCGAGGCCGCGCTCAAGGCCGCCCGTGAGATCAAGGCCCACGCCCCGCACTGCCGGGTCATCGTCACGGTGTACGAGATGAAGCGACTGGGACGCGATGCCGCCGAGCTCACAGCCCTTGCCGACCACCTAACCGCCCACGGCCTGGTGCTGGAGATGCTCGCCGGTCCCCTCCAGGGGATGTACGACCCCAGCGGGGCGGGGCGGCTGCTGTTCGCGTTCTTCGCGGCGATGGCGGAGACCGAGCGGGAGAACATCCGCGAGTCGACGCTGGAGGGGCTCGACGCCGCGGCCCGCAAGGGAAAGCACGGTGGCCGGCCCCAGGTCATAACCGACGACATGCTGCACACTGTGCTCCGCCGCCGCGCGCTGGGCGAGTCCGCCGAGCAGATCCGCCCCGATCTGTGGATCGCCAGCGGCAAGCGCAAGGGCCAGAACCCCAGCCTCGCGAGCATCTACCGGGCGCTCGCCGAGCACGAGAAGGCCCAGACGTACCCCGAGGCCATCGAGGCGGCGCACGCCGACTTCGCCGCCCTGCAAACCGAGGGCCAGGGCGACGACATTCCGCAGCCTCGCCACCACGCCCCCGCTGTAAACCTGTAAACCCGCTGGTCAACGGCGCGATGGCGGGGCGATGATGACCGCCACACACCCGCACGAGAAGAAGAGGACCGGCGCCCATGGCTCTGCCCAACCTGACCCCGGCCCAGAAGGCCGAGGCGCTGAAGAAGGCGGCCGCAGTTCGCCGCGAGCGCGGGGAACTGCTGGCTCAGTTCAAGGCCGGAGAGCTGGCGTTGACAGTCCTGCTGGAGCGCGAGGACTCGGTGGTCGGCAAGGTCCGCGTACGCCGCCTCCTCGAATCGCTCCCCGGCATCGGCTCGGTCCGCGCCGGCCAACTGCTCTCGGACCTTGGCATCTCCGAGAGCCGCCGCGTCCAGGGGCTCGGTCCCGCCCAGCGCGCCCGGTCTCGCGCAGTTCCCGCACCAGAACTGACCCGGCAGGACCTCGGCGATCAACCGCCGGGGTCCTCTGCCGTTCAGGATTCAGACCGCCGGGTGTCAGGCCCTACGCTGTCGGCCGTGGCAGATATCAGGAACACGGCGGCCTTCAAGGCGCTGGCTGCACAGACCGAGGCCGAACTTCTCACGCGCGGCCTGGACGTGGTCCCCGTGACGGTGCACAACGTGCTCGCCCACGCCGTCGCGACTGTGGCGGACCGCCTGGACATCCAGCCCCGCTCGGCCCTTCGCTACATCGAGCCCTCGACGATCGCCGACCAGATCGCCAAGGCCGGCGACCCGGCCGCCGAGGGCGCGCACGACGTCCACGGCGTACGGCCCGTGCGCATCGACGAGCGCACCGTTCCCATGCCCCGCTGGGTGTGCACGCGCCCGCTGATGGCCCTGGCCCAGGCCGCCAAGTACGCCACCACCAACGGCGATTCGCGCACCAAACAGCACGCCATCGACCTGATCTGCGAAATCGGCGCCGCCATCGCGGAGCTGGAAAGCGGCCTCGCCCCCGTCCCGGCCGGGGTTCTCGACGAGAACGTACAGATCCTGGAGCGTGTCGCACAGAAGATCGAGAAGGAAGGGCGGAGTGTCTGCCCGTGCGGCGAGGACTACGGCCAGGCCCGCGCCGACGCCGCGGTCCCCGCCGTCATGCGCGAGGACGCCGACCTCGTGCGTACCGTGCGGGCCAGCATCGACCGCTGACGCTCTACGCGCCCGACTGTTGGCCGAGTAGCGCCGCCAGGCCCAGTTCCGCTTCTGAGGCGGCCATCACCGTGTCGATGGTGCCCTGGGCCAACTCGTCGGCGAGGGCGAGTACCTGCTTGTTCAGCTCCCGCAACTCGGCCAGCTGATCGTTCAGGATCTGTAGCTTCTGGCGCCGCGACGGGCTGAGGTCCGGGAGCTGGCCCCACTTCTCCGCCTGCTCCTCGAACAGGGTCAGGTCACCGGCCTGGTCGGTGTAGACCCGTTTCACCCGCGCCACGTCCGTGTCGGCGAGGACATGCGGCTTGGTCCGGGCCTCCGCCAACGCCTCGGCGTTCTCCTTCACATCGGCCAGCCACCGCCTGGTGTGGTCGATGAAGAACTCCAGCTTGCTGGTGTGCCAGATCCGCTCGGGCATCGCGCGATCCCTCTCGTACGACAAGTAGACCCGGCGACCCTAGCCCCCACGTCACAGCCCACCACCGGGCTTCCTCATAAAGCCCCACGAACGTGCGTCGGGACCCACTACGCAACCAAGATCAATCTCACCGATACTGGCTGTTCCATTGGTCCCCAAGGCCGTGACCGGGGTGGGCAGCGCGGCGGAGGCGGTCGGGCCGTTGAATATCCCGACCATGGCTATCAGGCCGGTGAAGGCTGCGAGTACGCTCAGCCGTCGACGCGCGTAGACCTTTGGCATGCGAACTCCCTTGAAGTGGGGGGACGTTGGGGCGAGCGGGCTCATGCTTGCGGTGGCGCATTTCCGGAAGGTGTGAGTCAGGTAAGAAGCTAGCGACGTGCTCATGACATGCCAGGTGTCGGGTGCAACCGGTATGGCCCTCCCGGGCTGATTTCGTCATCGCGTACGATGGATGGCGCAGAAGGGGAGTAGCTCTTCGCCGGACCGTCGACATACTGCTCAGCTCGTCTGAGCCGGCGCCCGGAGGCAGACCATCACGGTCGGCCGGCGAGACCTTCGGCAGAGCAGTGCACTTGTCCGTACGTATGTCTTCGTGCGGGCGCCGATGTGTGCTGCCGTGCCGAGGTGTCGCGTCGCAGTCACAGCACTCTCGGTGGGGCAGCCCCGACCGATTGAGGAATTTTGATCAGCATCAGCGTGATGGCGCTCGTCTTCGGCGTCGTCTTCCTTGCCGAGCTGCCGGACAAGACGGCGCTCGCCGGGCTCGTCCTCGGCACCCGCTACCGCGCCTCGTACGTCTTCGCGGGCGTCGCCGCCGCCTTCGCCCTGCATGTCGCGCTAGCCGTCGCGGCCGGCAGTGTGCTGACCCTGCTGCCGCAGCAGATCGTGCACGCGCTCACGGGCGTGCTGTTCCTCGCCGGTGCCGCCGTGCTGCTCCTGAAGAAGGACGAGGGTGAGGAGGAGATCCGCAAGCCCGAGAACCAGAGCTTCTGGAAGGTCTCGGGGGCGGGCTTCATGCTCATCCTGGTCGCCGAGTTCGGCGACCTCACGCAGATCATGACGGCGAACCTCGCGGCGCGTTACGACGACCCGCTCTCCGTCGGCCTCGGTGCGGTGCTCGCGCTGTGGGCGGTGGCCGGGCTCGGCATCGTCGGTGGGAAGGCGCTGATGAAGAGGGTGCCGCTGGAGCTGATCACCAAGGTCGCCGCGGTCTTGATGCTGGTGCTCGGGGCGTGGAGTCTGTACGAGGCGGTGGCGGGCTGAGGGTTCGACCGGGATCTCGGCCGAGTGCTCGACGAAGGCGTCGACCGAGTGCTCGATCGAGGGCTCGGCGGAGGGCTTCGCCGGAAGGGCCTGGTCGGAAGCGGTGGCGCCGGGCCCCCTCATTTTGTATCGTAGAGAAACAAAGTGGCTCCCGCCCGCACTCCCTGACCGGCGGGCGGGGCCGCCTTGTCCCCCGGGGACCCGGCGCTGATCCACTGGAGGCCCCCGGCCCCTTCCCGCGCGCCCTGGAGCCTGCCGATGACGGCCACCACCGTTCTGACCGCCCGCGCCCTCCTGCTCGACATGGACGGCACCCTCGTCAACTCGGACGCCGTCGTCGAGCGCTGCTGGCGCCGCTGGGCCGACCGGCACGGGCTGGACGGGGACGAGGTCATGAAGGTCGTCCACGGTCGCCAGGGTTACGCCTCCATGGCCGTGCTGCTGCCGAACCGGCCCATGGAGCAGAACTACGCCGACAACGCGCGCATGCTCGCCGAGGAGACCGCCGACATGGACGGCGTCGTCGCGGTTCCGGGCGCCCCGGAGTTCCTGGCCTCGCTCGCCGGGCTGCCGCATGCCCTCGTGACCTCGGCGGACGTGGCGCTGTCCAGCGCGCGGATGGCTGCCGCCGGGCTCGAACTGCCCGACGTCCGTGTCACCGCGGAGTCCGTCGGAGCGAGCAAGCCGGACCCGGAGGGTTTTCTGAAGGGCGCCGCCGAGTTGGGCATCGCGCCTGAGGACTGCGTCGTCTTCGAGGACTCGGGTGCCGGGATCTCGGCCGGGCGCGCTGCCGGGATGCGGGTGGTCGGGGTGGGGCCCCGGGCCGTTTTCCACCGCCCGGACGTCTTCGTTCGTGACCTGACGCAGGTACGGGTGGAGTCCGCGGGGGACGGGACGATACGCCTGCACATCGGCTGACCGCTTCGGCCTGAACGGCCCCGCCCTCGATCGCCGGACGGGCCGGGAGTCTTTCCGGACGGGCCGGGAGTCTTCAGGGGTGGGCTGGGAGTCCTTAGGGGCGCGGGGAACTGCGCGATCAGCCCCCGTCCACCCGCAGCGAAAGAACCTTCGGGCAGGGTGCGGGGGCGGAGCCCCGCGGGGGGTTCGGGATACTGTTGGCGAATTCCGTCGACGGCGTGGGCGACCGGCCGTCGGCACCAGGTCCCCTGTATGTGGCCGCGGGAATGTGACACTTTCCGTGCGAGTGTCACATTCCCGCGGCCGGCACCCCACCCGTGGCGGAGCGGATTCGCCAACAGCGTCGGGGTTCGGGGGCGGACAACCTCGCGCACGCCCCGGCCCCGCGTATGCCCTACGGCTCCCTCGTCTCCCCCTCCAGGCTCGCCCGCGTCGCCGCCCCGTACACCCCCGCCTCGTCCCCCGTGATGCCACGGGCCCACTGGTAGCGGCGTACGGCGTCCTCGACCTGGCTGGAGTACGTGCCGTCGGTGTTGCCCGTGTAGAGGGACAACTGGCTCAGGCGCAGCTGGAGTTCGGTTACCTCGGGCCCCTTGTCGCCGGGCCGCAGTGTCTGGGCGCGGCCTCCGCCCGAGGAGCCCTGGCTCGGCGCCAACGAGGCGGTGGCCGTGGTGGGCGTGGGCGACTGCGACGGGCCCGCCGACTGCGACTGCGACGGCGTCGCCGATGCGCTGGGGCTCGATGACACGGAGGGCGACGGGGACGTGCTCGGCGACGGGACCGGAGCGGCCTGCGCCGGCGCGGATGCCGTGGGTGACGACGACAGCGGCGCCGATTCCGAGTCCGATGACGGCGGCGTGGCCGAGGCGGACGTCGAGGACGGTTCCGGCACGCTCGCCCGTACGTCGTCCGGCAGCGCCCCGTTCCGTGCGGGAGTGTCGTACGAGAACAGCCCGCTCGCGAACCCGGCCGCCGCCACGACGGCCACGGCGGCACCGGAGACGGCCAGCAGAGCCGTACGCCACCGACGCCGGGGCGGCTCCTCCGGGGGCGGGCCGTGCGCCGGGTCCGGCTCCGGGAAGTCGTGCTCCGCCAGGAAGCCGCGCACAGCGGTCTCCGGCGGCACCGCATTGAGCCGCATGGTGGGCGCGGAGGCGTCGGCGGAGGTGTAGGTGGAGGTGTCGTGGGAGGGCTCGCCCCCCGTTAACGCATTCCCCGTCCCCAGCTCCACATAAGGACGTATGCGCAACGGGTCGAAGTCCTCCGCCGCGGCCGCCTCCGCGGTGCGGGCCTCGCGCAGGGCCTCCGAGGCGCGTTGGGTACAGGCGCAGGACGGGGTGCCGTCCGGCGTTCGAGGCGCGGCGCACTCGGGGCAGATGTGCCCGTTCGGTTCAGTCACGTGTTGGGTCCCTCCCCCTGCGACTCCCCCTGAGAACTCCCGAGGTCCCCCTGAGAACTCCCGACGCTACTCAGATCCGTCACACAATCTCCCAGGAGCCCCCGGAATCCCACCCTCCGCACCCGTCGCAGCATTCAACAGGCCATAACCAGCCATACCGATAACCATGGAGGGTGACCGAGACCCCAGGGGTTCATGGGAGGTCCGTATGACGGGCGAGATACCCGGCGATGTGCACGACCCGGACGCGCCGCGGGACGGCCCTCCGCGCGGTGTGAACAAGTCGGCCGAACGGAGGCGCTCGGCGGCCGCCGCCGACGCCCGGGAGTCGGTGCACGGCAGCGTCGTCATCTCGATCGGCGCGCTGCTGCTCGGCATGCTGCTGGCCGCCCTCGACCAGACGATCGTGTCGACCGCGCTGCCCACCATCGTCAGTGACCTGGGAGGGCTGGAACACCTCTCCTGGGTGGTCACGGCCTACCTGCTCGCATCGACCGCGGCGACCCCGCTGTGGGGCAAACTCGGCGACCAGTACGGCCGGAAGAAGCTGTTCCAGGCCGCGATCGTGATTTTTCTCATCGGGTCCGCGCTGTGTGGAATGGCGCAGAACATGGGTGAGCTGATCGGCTTCCGCGCCCTGCAGGGCCTCGGTGGCGGTGGGCTCATGGTGCTGTCGATGGCGATCGTCGGTGACATCGTCCCGCCGCGCGAACGGGGGAAGTACCAGGGGCTGTTCGGCGCCGTCTTCGGTACGGCCAGCGTGCTCGGGCCGCTGCTCGGCGGGCTTTTCACCGAGCACCTCAGCTGGCGCTGGGTCTTCTACGTCAACCTGCCGGTCGGCGTGGTCGCGCTCGCCGTGATCGCGACGGTCCTGCACATCCCCAGGAAGTCCGCCGAGCACGTCATCGACTACCTCGGCACGTTCCTCATCGCCTCGGTCGCCACCTGTCTGGTTCTCGTCGCCTCACTCGGCGGCACCACCTGGGGGTGGAGCTCGCCGCAGA
Source organism: Streptomyces sp. NBC_01384 (assembly GCF_045040035.1). Classification (NCBI taxonomy): domain Bacteria; kingdom Bacillati; phylum Actinomycetota; class Actinomycetes; order Kitasatosporales; family Streptomycetaceae; genus Streptomyces; species Streptomyces sp. NBC_01384. The sequence continues at coordinate 2,872,310 of NZ_CP109559.1, read as the reverse complement.
TCATCGGCCTCGCGGTCCTCGGTGTCCTCCTCGCCGTGGCCTTTGTCGCGGTGGAGCAGCGGGCGGCCGAACCCGTCCTCCCCCTCAAACTCTTCCGCATCCGCACCTTCACCCTCTCCGCCGTCATCAGCTTCGTCGTCGGCTTCGCGATGTTCGGCGCGATGACCTACCTGCCGACTTTCCTCCAGGTCGTCCAGAGAGTGAGCCCCACCCTGTCCGGCGTGCACATGCTGCCCATGGTGTTCGGGCTGCTGTTCTCCTCGACCGTCTCCGGGCAGATCGTCAGCCGTACCGGCCGCTGGAAGGTCTTCCCCATCGCGGGCACCGGCGTCACGACGATCGGTCTGCTCCTGCTCCACCAGCTCGACGAGCACAGCAGCACCGGCGAGATGAGCGTGTACTTCCTCGTCTTCGGCCTGGGCCTCGGCCTGGTCATGCAGGTGCTGGTCCTGATCGTGCAGAACGCGGTCTCGTACGAGGATCTGGGCGTCGCCACCTCCGGCGCGACCTTCTTCCGCTCCATCGGCGCCTCGTTCGGCGTGGCGATCTTCGGCACGGTCTTCGCGAGCGGCCTCGGCAGCAAGCTCACGGACGCGCTGAGTGGACAGCGACTCCCCGCCGGCATCACCCCGAACAGCCTCAAGGCCGCCCCGAAGGGCATCGCCGGCCTGCCGTCCGCGCTCCGCCAGCCCGTCCTGCACGCGTACGCCTCGTCCATCACCGACGTGTTCCTGTACGCCGCCCCGGTCGCCCTGCTCGGCTTCGTGCTGGCCTGGTTCCTGCACGAGGACAAGCTGCGCGGGTCGGTCACGGCGCCGGACATCACCGAGACGCTCGCCACCAACCCCGTACAGCGGTCGTCGTACGACGAGGCGTGCCGCGCGCTGTCCGTGCTCGGCACCCGGGAGGGGCGGCGGGAGATCTATCAGAAGATCACCGAGCGGGCCGGGTACGACCTGCTGCCCGCCGCGAGCTGGCTGCTGCTGCGGATCAAGAAGTACGGCTGGGCCGAGCCCGCCCAGCTCGCCGAGCGCAGCACCGTACCGCTGCCCGTCGTGCTCGCCGCGGCCCGGCAGCTGGAGGAGCGCCGCCTCGCCGCCCGCGAGGGGCTCGACCTCGTTCTCACCGACCAGGGCCGCGAGGTCGCCGAGAAACTGGCCAAGGCCCGTGAGGAGTCCTTCGCGGGTCTGCTCGGCGACTGGTGGGGCCCGGACCGTCCGACCGACCTGATGAAACTGGTCGAGGAACTGAACGCCGAACTGTGCGGCTCCGACGCGGAGCGCCCGCACGGCGGCTCGATGCCGCGTTCACCGCGCACACCGGCGTGACCCTCCCACCGACCTTCAGACCTTCAGAGCGTCAGCTTCTTCGTGAACCAGTGGTCGGCGTAGACGTCGTCGTTGTGTGCTTCGGTCTCCTCGTAACCGTGCCGCGCGTACAGGGCGCGCGCCTCCACCAGATCGCCGCGGGTGTCGAGGATCAGCCGCTCGGCGCCCAGCCCGCGCGCCGCCTCCTCGGCCGCCGCGAGCAGCAGTGGTGCGCCGCCCCTGCCGCGCAGCTCCTCGCGTACGAACACCCGCTTCAGCTCCCCCGTCGTGGCGTCGAGCATCCGCACCCCGGCCATGCCCCCGGGTTCGCCGCCGTGGCGCGCGACCAGCAGCACTCCGCCGGGCGCCTGGAACTCGGCACCCGTGGTTGCCGCGATCTCCCGCTCCAGCTCCTCGGGGTCGGTGGCGTGCCCCTCGTGCAGCAGGTACCAGCGGTCGCTGACCTCCGTGTAGTACGCGCGCCACAGCGCGGCGGCGACCGGGGAGTCGAAGGGTTCGGGGGCCATGGTCCAGGTCATGGTGGTCATTCTCGGGAGGTACCGCCCCCGGTCCGCAAACGCATTACGAGAGACTGCGGGTGAGGACGAGTCCGCGACGAGTCCGCGGCGGGTTCGTTTTGGCGCGGGCTTCCGGACAACCTGGTCCGAGAACCGGCCCGCGCGGTGACGGCGACGGTGCGTTGCCGTCGTACGACGAGTGCGACAAGTACGAGTTGCGGTCGCAGCGCGCGGTCGGTGGGTTCGTGGACGGTCCGCGCGCGGCGTGAAGGCCGCGTCCCGGACCATGTCCCGGGGCGCGGCCTCATGCGTCAACGAGGTCACCCGGCCCGGCGCTCGCGCCACTCCCGGACGATCTCGTCCACGTCGTACGGCTTGAGGCCGAGGGGAGGCCCCGGCGGCGGCTTGAACATGACCTCGCGGATCTTGGCGTTGATGTCCTCGACGATCCGTCGCACGACCCGCTCCGAGGGGGCCGCGGCCGCCGCCACGAGCGCGTCCTCGGCCTCCTTGCGCAGGGCCAGGGTCGGTGGCAGGACGGACAGCCCCTCGCGGGCCATCTTCCGTTTGATCCACCACATTTCGTCGTACGACGTGTCGGTCACGTCGGGCATCGGCTTGCCCGCGCCGGGGAGGTCCGCGAACTCGCCGCGCGCCTCCGCCTCGCGGATCTGTTTGTCGACCCAGGACTCGAAGCTGACGCCGGGTGGCTTGCGCTCGGTCATGTGTCCATTGTGCCGGAGGACGCCCGATCGGACGATTGGGCGATTTATCATGCGGCGGCGGTGCGTCAACGACCACCGGCACCAGGACAATTGAACTGTTGGAACGTGAAGGAGCGCACGTGCTCGAACTCACCATGGCCTCGGTCACCGGGGCGGACGCGGGTGCGACGGCCGGAATGCTGATGGCCGACGCGCCGAGCGACCCCGGGACCATGCTGCGGGTGGGCCGGGACCGGGCCGTGTGCCGGCTCGCGACGCCCGACGACTGGCTGTTCGTCTCCCGGGTTCATCTGGAGTTCCTGTGCGGCCCGGACGGCTCCTGGCAGGTCACGTGGCTGCGTGGGTCCCGCCCGGAGCCCTCCTCCGAGGTACGGCTGACGCTGGCCGGGCTGCCGACCCAGGCGATCCCGTACGGCGGGACGGCGAAGCTCCCCGCGGGTGGCTCCGGGGAGATCGTCATCCTCGACCGTACCGGCCCGCACAGCGTCAACGTGGGCTTCTACCACGAGGCTTGAGCACCCCGAGGCTTGAGCACCCCGAGGTCCGTGCACCCTGAGGCCTGAGTCCTCCGAGGGGAAGATTCAGGCCAGCACGCGCGCCAGCGCGAACCCGTCGTACCCCTTGCTGCCCACCGTCTGGATCGCCGTACCGCTCAACTTCGGGTGGCTGGAGATCAGTTCGAGCGCCGCCCGGGTGCCCCGTACGCTCGGGTCGGCGCTGCCCGCGTCGGTGACCCCGCCGCCGCGCACCACGTTGTCGACGACGATCAGGGAGCCGGGGCGAGTGAGCTTGAGGGCCCACTCGACGTAGTGCGGGTTGTTCACCTTGTCCGCGTCGATGAAAACGAAGTCGAACGGCTCCGGGTTCTCCTCGGCCAGCTTCGGGAGCGACTCCAGTGCGGGGCCGACCCGCACCTCGGAGATCTTGTCGAGGCCCGCGCGGGCGAGGTTGCGGCGGGCGACCTCGGCGTGCGTGGCGTCGTACTCGAAGGTGATCAGCCGGCCGTCGGCGGGGAGCGCGCGGCCCAGCCAGATCGTGCTGTAGCCGCCGAGCGTGCCGATCTCCAGGATGCGGCGGGCGCCCTGGATCTGGGCGAGGAGCTGGAGCAGCTTGCCCTGGTTGGGCGCGACGTTGATCTGCGGCAACCCGGCCGCGTCGCTGTCGCGCAGCGCCGCGGTCAAGGTCTCGTCGGAGGGGGAGAGGAGGGTGGTGAAGTAGTCGTCCACGTCGTTCCAGAGCTGCGACTCGCTCATACACCATGCCTTTCGTATGCCTAGTTAGATGCCCTAACTAGTCCCGCAGGTGAATCTAGTCCAATCGGGCCCCCGGTTTCCATGGTTGCCGTTTCAGCGCGCCGCGGGCTCGACGGCGGGAGCGGAACCCGGCAGCGGGCGTAGGTAACTCGATGTGTGGTGCACATAAATGTGCCGGTTCCGAGGCCTGTCTGTGGGCCGTGTCGCGAACGAAAGGGGGGAGCCGAACCGGTCGCGCACTATCGTCATCCGGACAAAAAGCGGGAGGCCGTCAGGTGAAGAGAGGGTTGCCTGCGTCTCTCGATCGGGGCGTGCGAGCCTCGTAGGGTCAGGACGGAGTCCGGCCGCACGGGACGCACGGGACACGCGGGATGAACGGGACGTACAGGACGCACGGGATGAACGGGGCGGGAGGGTCGGCGGGGCGTGGCGAACGTTGAGCACGGCGGGAGAGCGGGTAATGCCTTCGGGGCCGGGGCGGCGGAATCGGCGAAGGCACGGCTGCGCGCGATCCGCATCGGGTTATGGCTGATCGCCGCGGTCCTCACGGTACGGCAGGTCGCCGTCGTCCTGAGCGCCCCGAAAGGGGAGCGGCTGACAGACCTGGAGACCTGGGTCGGACCGAACGGCGTCCTGCATGTGAAGGGGTCGCTGTACGACTCGACGCAGTTCACCGGCACCCCCTTCGGGGGACTCGTCCTCAAGCCCCTGACCCGCGCGGCCGAGCAGGCGCTCGGCTGGGGCTGGATCTTCGGCAGTCTGTCGCTGGTCGTCGCGCTCGGCCTGGTCGCGGCGCGCGCTCTGCCACAGCCCGTGAGCCGGCGTACGTCGCTGCTCGCCGCGCCCGTCGCGATCAGCCTGCTGATGCTGTCGCTGCCGGTGCGCAACGCCCTCCACCTCGGCCAGACCAGCATCATCCCGGTCCTGCTCGTCCTGCTCGGCTGCTTCGCGGTGCGCGGCGAGCGTGCGAGTGGCGTCCTGATCGGGGTCGGCGCCGCCCTGCAGCCCACCGTGCTGCTCTTCGCGCCGCTGCTCTGGTTCACCGGGCGCCGCCGCGCCGCCGGGTCCACCGGGATCACCTTCGCCGGCCTCACCGCGCTCGCCTGGGCCGCGATGCCGCACGACTCGAACACGTACTGGGTGCACCACCTGGCGGGCGTCGGCCTCGGCCGGGACGCCGACGACCTCTCCAACCAGTCCCTGCACGGCGCGCTGCTGCGGCTCGGTCTCAACGGCCCGCTGGAGATCGCCCTGTTCCTGCTGCTCGGCGCGGGCGTCGCGGTCCTCGGTCTGCGCCGCGCCATCCGTTACGCACGGGACGGGCAGCTCCTCCTGGCCGTGGCGATCACCGGCTGTGTCGCCGTCGCCGTCTCGCCCACGAGCTGGCAGCACCAGTTGCTGTGGGTGCTGCTCGCGCTGGTCGGCCGGGTCGGCAAGAAGACCTCGGACCGCTCCATGTGGCCCGTCGCCGTCATCCTCGTCATGTCGCTGCCCGCGAAGATGATGCTGCCGAACATGGCGATGCTGTACCCGCTGCGCGACAACGTGGTGCTGCTCGTCGCGCTCGCCGCCGCCACCCTCGTCCCGTTCCTCTCCCGCACCTCGGAGTACTACCGGGCGCCGATCCCCACCGAGTACGCGCCGCACGCTGCGACGCTCCCTCAGAGCCCTGAAGGCCTGGGAGGTACCCCCAGGAAACGAGTGCCGCTGCTCCCGTTCCTGGGCCGCGTCCTCACCCGCCCGAACCTGCTGCTCGAACTGCTCCTGATCCGCGTCGGCTACTCCACCTACCAGCAGGTCAGGCTCGCCACGGCGGGCGGCACCAACGCGGGCGGCCGGGTCACCGCCGAACACCACGGCGAGCAGGTCCTCTCCATCGAGCGGTTTCTGCACATCGACATCGAGCACTGGGCCAACCACGCCGTGGTCAAGGTCGGCTGGCTGCGGGACTTCTTCGACTTCTACTACCTGTCGTTCCACTTCGTCGTCCCGCTCACCGTCCTCGGTGTGCTCTATGCCCGCCGCCCCGGTGACTACCGCTGGGCGCGCTCGGCGCTCGGCTTCACCACGCTGGTCGCACTGGTCGGCTTCTGGCTCTTCCCGCTCGCCCCGCCGCGTCTGATGCCGGGCCTTGGGGTCATCGACACCGTGTACGGCGTGCAGGACTTCTCCAAGCCGGACTACGGCACGCTGACCGCGCTGACCAACCAGTACGCGGCGATGCCCTCGCTGCACTTCGGCTGGTCCCTGTGGTGCGGCCTGGTCATCGCGATCCTGGCGCCCAAGTGGTGGATGAAGGCGCTCGGCCTGCTGTACCCGCTGTGCACGGTCTCCGCGATCGTGGCGACCGGCAACCACTGGGTCCTGGACGCGGTGGGCGGAGCGGCCGTCGTCAGCGCGGGCTTCGGCCTGACCTACCTCCTCCAGGGCCCGCGGCCGAGGCTGTTGGCGAAGCCCGTGGAGGTCAGTACGAAGGAGCCGGTCCCGGCGGCGGAGCGTACTCCGAGCTGATCCGGTGGGCGCCCGGATCGGTCACCGTCAGCCGCGTGAACTCGCCGTCCGCACGGGGGGCCGGTCTCGGGGGAGGCAGGGGCGGGGCGTAGGGGGATGCCCCTGCCTCCCCCGGGACGGGCCGACGGGCACCGGGAGGCCGTCGGCCCGAGTGAGGGGTACGGTCAACCGGCGTTGACCTGGAGTTCCTTGACGCCGTTGATCCAGGCGGAGCGCAGTCGGCGCGGGTCGCCGACCAGGGTGAGGTTGGGCATCGCGTCGGCGATCGCGTTGAAGATGAGGTCGATCTCGAGGACGGCGAGGGACTTGCCGAGGCAGTAGTGGGGGCCTCCGCCGCCGAAGCCGAGGTGGGGGTTGGGGTCGCGGGTGATGTCGAAGGTGTCCGGGTTCTCGAAGACCTCGGGGTCGTGGTTGGCGGAGGCGTAGAAGATGCCGATCCGGTCGCCCTTCTTGATCTGCTTGCCGCCGAGTGCGGTGTCCTGGGTGGCGGTGCGCTGGAAGGAGACGACCGGGGTCGCCCACCGCACGATCTCCTCGGCGGTGGTCGCCGGGCGGGTGCTCTTGTACAGCTCCCACTGCTCGGGGTGGGTGAGGAAGGCGTGCATGCCGTGGGTGATGGCGTTGCGGGTGGTCTCGTTGCCCGCGACGGACAGCATCAGCACGAAGAAGCCGAACTCGTCGGAACCGAGGTTGCCCTCGTCCTCGGCCGCCACCAGCGTGCTGACGATGTCCTTGGCCGGGCACTGCTTGCGCTCGGCGGCCATGTTCATGGCGTACGAGATGAGCTCGGCGGCCGACTGGGCGCCGACCTCCTCGGTGATGGCGTACTCCGGGTCGTCGTACGCGATCATCTTGTTGGACCACTCGAAGATCTTGATGCGGTCGTCCTGGGGGACGCCGATCAGCTCGGCTATCGCCTGCAGGGGCAGTTCGCAGGCCACCTCGGTGACGAAGTCGAAGGGTCCCGAGTGGGCGCGGGCGCCCTCGACGATCGCATGGGCGCGGGACCGCAGCCGCTCCTCCAGCGCCCGGATGGCCCGTGGCGTGAACCCGCGCTGCACGATCTGGCGGACGCGGGTGTGCTCGGGCGGGTCCATGTTGAGCAGGATCAGCCGCTGCGCGTCGATCGCGTCGCGCTGCATGTGCTCGTGGAAGCGGATGATCGCGGTGTTGAGGTAGGAGGAGTAGATCTCCGGGTGCGTGGAGACGTACTTGACGTCCGCGTGCCGGGTGACCGCCCAGTAGCCCTCGTCCTGGAAGCCGGCCAGGCCGGCCGGCTGGGGGATCCAGCGGACCGGTTCGGCCCGGCGCAGTTCGGCGAACTCCGGCAGGGGCACGCGGTGGTGCAGCAGATCGGGGTCGGTGAAGTCGAACCCGTCGGGCAGCGCGGGACAGGGCATCGGCGACCACCCACCATTCTGACGGTTCATCAGGAAACGCGAATTGCCGTGAAGGTAGTAACGGGTTCTACAACTCGCAAGGGGTGTGGCGAGTCGAATTACGTGCGGAGTCCGTGCCCATCCCGTGCGGATCGCCGCTTCATTGCTACTTCCGGGAGTGCACGACCCTTGCGGCGCGAGGGCTTGGCTCCGCAGACTGCAGACAGAACTAGTACACGTTCTAGTTCGGCGCGGTGGGTGGGCCGGGACGCCCCGCGCTGCGCGGGTCAGCAGGGCCTGGCCGTAGGGCAGGCCTGAGGAGAGGACGAGCCCCCATGGCCGCGGAACCCGTGATCGTCGAAGCCGTACGCACCCCCATCGGCAAGCGCGGCGGCGCGCTCGCCAACCTCCACCCCGCCTATCTCCTGGGCGAGACCTACCGCGAACTCCTCGGCCGCACCGGCATCCACGCCGACTGCGTCGAGCAGATCGTCGGCGGCACGGTGACGCACGCCGGCGAACAGTCCATGAACCCCGCCCGCACGGCCTGGCTCGCCATGGGCCTGCCGTACGAGACGGCGGCCACGACGGTCGACTGCCAGTGCGGCTCCTCGCAACAGGCCTCGCACATGGTTGCCAACATGATCGCGGCGGGTGTCATCGATATGGGGATCAGCTGTGGCGTCGAGGCGATGTCGCGGGTGCCGCTGGGCTCGGGTTCCAAGCACGGGCCGGGGAAGCCGTTCCCGGACGAGTGGAACGTCGACCTGCCCAATCAGTTCGAGGCGGCGGAGCGCATCGCCCGCCATCGCGGGCTGACGCGCGAGAACGTCGACTCGCTCGGGCTGGTCTCGCAGGAGCGGGCCGCGATCGCCTGGTCGGAGGAACGGTTCAAGCGCGAGACATTCGCCGTCCAGGTGCCGACGACGGAGGACGAACAGCGCGCCGGGCAGGGCATGTGGCGGCTCGTCGACCGCGACGAGGGGCCGCGCGACACATCGATGGAGGCGCTGGCCGGCCTGAAACCGGTGATGCCGACGGCCGTCCATACGGCGGGCAACTCGTCCCAGATCTCGGACGGGGCCGCCGCGATCCTCTGGGCGTCCAAGCGGATGGCGCGTGCGCTGAAGCTGCGCCCGAGGGCGCGGATCGTGGCCCAGGCGCTGGTCGGCTCGGACCCGCACTTCCACCTGGACGGGCCGATCGATGCCACGCGCGCCGTTCTGGGGAAGGCCGGGATGTCCCTGAAGGACATCGACCTTGTCGAGATCAACGAGGCGTTCGCGGCAGTGGTGTTGAGCTGGGCTCAGGTCTTCGAACAGGACCTGGAGAAGGTGAACGTGAATGGCGGGGCGATTGCCCTCGGGCACCCCGTCGGGGCGACGGGGGCCCGGCTCATCACGACCGCGCTGCACGAACTGGAGCGGCGGGACAAGGAGTTCGCGCTGATCACGATGTGCGCGGGCGGGGGGCTTGCCACCGGGACGATCATCCAGCGGTTGTAGCGCTCCACTCACGGACGGTTCCCATCAACTGACGTGCACGCCCGTCGAGTTGTCGCCGGAGGCGGAGGGTGGGCGCGCGCTCGTCCTGCTGGGCGCGGTGGTCGACAAGTGGGGTGTGGCACCGGCGCCCGGGGGTGGCAGGACGGTGTGGTTCGAGTGCCGACCGGCTCGGCCGTAGGGCCAAACCCAGGTGGCGGTGAATCACTCATGGTGATGATGATCGCGCGGGGGAACCCGTACGTCCGTTTTCGTCCCCTGATGATGAGGCTCACATCCGAGTCGCACGGCCGCATCCCGGCCCCGGGGTTGTACGTCCCCGGGGCCGTCGTGCGGCCCGAAGGAAGGGGAGCAACGGCAGTGAGCGATGAGAAGGCGGCCCGCGAGGAGCAGTACGTCGGTTCGATCGGGCTGATGACCCCGCTGGACCAGCCGAAGCCGCCACCGGCCCCGGAGCCGGACGAGACGTGGTACATCGGCCGTCACCTCAACCCTGATGAGGAGGGGCAGGAAGACTACGTGCCGGTCTACGACGGCACCGCCTGGGTGTACTACGGCAAGGGCCACCGCGGTGTGGAGCGGCCGGTGCTGATGGCCGACGGCTTCAATGTGGGGCCCAGCAGCCTGAACGAGCTCTACCACGGCTTCGAGCGGGGCGAGTACCCGCTGATGAGCCAGTTGCACGAGCGCGGGCGGGACGCGGTCATCTTCGGCTACGGGGAGCGCTCCGCGTCGATCCTCGACAACGCCGGGTACGTGATCGAGGCGATCACGAAGCTGATTGACGAGCGCAGGGGCAGTGAACCGCTGGTGGTCGGCGGGTTCAGCATGGGCGGCCTGGTCACCCGCTACGCCCTGGCGCGCATGGAGACCCAGAAGATGGACCACCAGACCGGGACGTACTTCTCCTACGACAGCCCCCACCGCGGCGCGTGGGTGCCGATCGGCCTGCAGGCGTTCGCGCACTACATGAAGCGCGTCAACCCGCTCAACAGCGCGCTGTCGGCCCAGATCAACAGCCCGGCCTCCCGCGAGCTGATGTGGCGGCACATCGAGACGGTGGACGGCACTCCCGGGCAGGACAAGGCCCGCACCGAGTTCCTCGCGGCCCTGGAGCGCGTCGGCAACTGGCCGATGCGACCGCGGAAGCTCGGCGTCGCCAACGGCACCGGAAACGGCCAGGGCACGGGAATCGAGCCAGGCGCGGAAGCGTTCCGCTCCACCGGGCTGCTGTTCCCCGGAACCACCGTCTACACCCAGTCCGAGGGTGATGACGCCCTGGTCGCCGAACTGAAAGCGACCTTCGGGAAGAACGAGACGATCACCACCGACGGACTGCCGGAGATCGACGGTGCTCCCGGCGGCACTCTGGCGTCCTTCGCCATTGCCGCCAACGTCCTCAACAAGCTGCCCTTCGGCAGCGCCGTGGCCCCGGTCCCCGCGATCTGCTTCGTGCCCTCGGTCAGCGCGGTGGCCGTCCGCGACCTGGACACCACCGCCCTGCTGACCACCGACATCAGCGCCCTCGACCCGGGCGAGAGCGAACTCGACGAGTTCCTGTGCGCCTCGCAGAACGAGGACCACACAAAGATCACCGAGGAGCTGTGCGACTGGCTCCTCGACCAGCTGTAGCCCAGCCCGCTCGGGGGTCGACCGGGCGAGGCGCTTGAAGGCCCCGGGCTCCGTGACGGAGTCCGGGGCCGGTCCGGGGCCGGACCCGCGGGGCGCGGCATCACCGGGTCTTCGAGGGTGAGCGGTGCACGGAGGCGCGCTGCCCCGACACCCGGGCGCGGGGAATGTGACACCTCGGCGAGAACTGTCACATTCTCGCAGCAAGGGCAGTCCGTGAGGGCGTTTCATCGGAAGGGGTCGGCGCGTCCGGTATCCCCTGGACACTGCCTGCGACACCCGTATCTCCCGGACACTGCCTGCGACGCCCGCTGGATCACCTTCTCGGGGGCGGGACACCGTTACTCCCGCCCCGACGCCGCCACCGCCAGCACGCCCGCCAGCAGCGCCGCGATCAGCAGCGGGATGCCCAGGCCATGGTTGATCACCAGCCACGCGCCGAGCGCGGCGCCCACCAGCATCGCGATCACGGCGGCAGTGCGGCGCGGGGAGCGGTGGCCCGAGCCGTCGCCGGCTGCGGAGTCGGAGGCCAGGCCCGTCAGGGTCATCGTCAGGACGGTGGTCGTCAGGTCGGGCACCCCCAGCTTCCGTACCGTCGCGTTGCGCAGGCCCATGGCGAAGGCGGTGAGGGCGATCAGGGTGTACACGGTCGCGGTGGCGCCCGGTGCCGCGAAGGCGACCGCCGCCGACACGCCCACGAACACCGCCTCCGCGGCGAGCGTGATCCGCGCCCAGGTCCGCCGCGAACCACCGCCGAACCGCCCCGCGATCCGGCCCCCGGCGATGGCGCCCACCAGGAAGAACGCCAGCGACGTCGAGGTGTGCGGGATCGAGAAGCCGGGGGCGCCGGCCGCGGCGAAGCCGAGTACCACCACGTTGCCGGTCATGTTCGCCGTGAAGACATGTCCGAGTCCGAGATAGCTCACCGCGTCGATCAGCCCGCTGACCACGGTCAGGGACAGCAGCACCACCACCAGGCGCAGTCCGCGCGCCTCGGGGTCCTGCGTCTTCTCCGTCTCGGCGCTCATACGGCCTCCGGTCAGCGGGACGGGCCCGGTGTACCTAAGCCCACCACGGACACGGGGGAAGCATATGAAACACGGACCAGTCGGCGTGGGTGGCGGGGGCTCGCCGGAGCGGCGGCTCTGCTGCTCGCCGGACTCGCGGCGGCGCCGGTCGCCGCGGCCGGAGGGCGGACGCGGCGCGGCGAGCTCGTAACGGGGGGGCATGGCGAAGGCGGCGGCCCCGGGGATCGGGGGTCGCCGCCTTCGCGTCTGCGGGTGCTGTGGGGCGCCGGTCGTCACCGGGCCGCCGGTCAGTACCAGTGGTTGGTCTGCCAGAAGTTCCAGGCGGCGGCCGGGCTGCCGTAGCGGGAGTTCATGTAGTCCAGGCCCCACTTGATCTGGGTGGCCGGGTTCGTCTTCCAGTCGGAGCCGGCGGTCGACATCTTCGAGCCGGGCAGGGCCTGGACCAGGCCGTAGGCACCGGAGGAGGAGTTCGTGGCGCCGGGGTTCCAGCCGCTCTCGTGCTCGACGATCTTGCTGAAGGCACTGAACTGCGCTGCGTCCGGGATCATCTGGTGCGCGATCGTCTGAGCGGAGGAGGCCTGGGTGGTGGCGGCCTGGGCGGGGGCCGCGGCCAGGACCATGCCGGTGGTGGCGGCAGCCACGGCGGCGGTGGCGAGGACCTTCTTCGGGGAGGCGATGCGGCGGATGAAGGAGACGGACACGCGGAGAACCTTTCTTCGGAAACAGGGCGATCGCTGCATGCCTGACCCACACGATGTGTGGAGGAGGCGTACGTAAGCGCCGCGGCCCGGGTGGGCTCGTGGCGCCTGGCGACTGCTCCAGAGAAACAGGCTTGAAACCCGTCCGCAATGACCCCTTTTACTAGTGGTGGTCGCATCCGAGTAGAAAGTGCCTTATGTGATCTGGGTCTCAAACCCCAGGTCAGAGGGGTTGACGACGAGTGCATGTCACGCCTTTGGATCTACGATCGCGCTTCGTATGTGACGTAGGTCCTGTGGGCTGCCTCACCGTGAGGTTTGCGGACGGTGCGCGACCGCCCACGGAGTGCGGCCGGGTGGTGTGACGGGGGCCGCAGATCACCGGGGTTCGAATGTGACCGGGGTCTCGAAGGCGGCCCGGCGCGTCGCCCGGCGGAGCGCCTTGAGGAGGGCCGTGCCGAGCGTGAGGGTCAAGGCGACGGTGACGACGGCCCGGCCCAGGTCCCAGCCGAGGGACGTGGCCAGGCAGTAGGCGAGGAAACGGGTCAGGTTGGCGGAGACGGCGGCGTGCGGGTCGAAGGCGATGTTCGAGGCCAGCGCGTCCATGAAGGGCCAGCCGGCCAGATTCATGACCGTGCCGTAGGCGAAGGCGGCGCAGAATCCGTACGCGGCGAGCAGGGCCAGTTCGGCGCGGCCCCGCAGCCGGCCGGGGCCCGGCAGCAGCCCGGCGCCCATCGTGAACCACCCCATGGCGAGCATCTGGAACGGCATCCACGGCCCCACGCCACCCGTGAGCAGCGCGGACGAGAACATCGTCACGGACCCGAGCACGAACCCGAACCCCGGTCCCAGCACCCGCCCGCTCAGCACCATCAGGAAGAACATCGGCTCGATCCCGGCCGTCCCGGCACCGATCGGCCGCAGCGCGGCGCCGGTCGCGGCCAGTACCCCGAGCATGGCCACCGCCTTCGGGCCGAGCCCGGACTCGGAGATCGTCGCCGCGACCACTCCGACGAGCAGCACGAGCAGCCCCGCGAACAGCCACGGCGCGTCCTGCGTATGTGTGCCGACCCCCGAGTCGGGGTCGGCGAAGAGCGGCCAGCCGAATCCGGCGAGACCGACGGCGCTCACCAGGGAGAGGGCGGCGAGGGAGCGGGGGCCGAGGCGGATGGCCTTCGCTTGTGGCTGTGGCTGTGGCTGTGGCTGTGGCCGTGACGGGGGCTGCTTGCGGGGGCGGGCTTTGGGCGCGGTCATGAGAGTGCGTCCCTGATCTGGGCGACCGTGAGCCACGGCTGTGGCGCCAGCACCTTCGTGACTTGCGGGGCGAAGGACGGGGACGCGACGACCACCTCGGCCGTGGGACCGTCGGCGACGATCTCACCGTCCGCGAGGACGACGACGCGGTGCGCGAGCTCGGCGGCGAGTTCCACGTCGTGGGTGGCCAGGAGGATGGCGTGGCCCCCGGCGGCCAGGCCGCGCAGGATCATGATCAGGCGGGCCTTCGCCGCGTAGTCGAGGCCGCGGGTCGGCTCGTCGAGGAGCAGGAGCGGGGGGCGGGCCGTCAGGACGACGGCCAGCGCGAGCGCCAGCCGCTGGCCTTCCGAGAGGTCCCGGGGGTGGGTGCCGTCGGCGATGTCCGGCAGCAGCTCGGACACCAGGGCCCGACACGTGCCGGGCTCGGCGCCCGCGTCGACGTCGGCCGCCCCGCATTCGGCGGCCACCGTGTCGGCGTACAGGAGATCCCGTGGTTCCTGGGGTACGAGGCCCACGCGCCGTACGAGGTCGTGGGGCGGTGTCCGGCGCGGGATCACACCGCTGACCCGGACCGAGCCGGCCGCCGGTTCGACCAGCCCGACCAGCGTTCCGAGAAGGGTGGACTTCCCGGCGCCGTTGCGGCCCATCAGCGCGATGATCTCGCCGGGGGTGGCGGTGAGGTCGACGCGCCGGAGTGCTTCGACGTGGCCGTGGCGGACGGCGAGGGCGTCGACCGCGGCCGGTTGCGCGGGGGGTGCCGGGCGCGTCGCTGCGGCGGTGCGCTTGCGGAGGAGACGGGGGCGGCGGGGGAGGGACGACGGGGGAGGCAGGGGAGGCAGGGGAGGCAGGGGAGGCAGGGGTGGCTGGGGAGGCGGGGGAGGTTCGACGCCGGGCGCCGGGGGCGTCCTCTCCGGTACGAGGTTCGCGAGTCGCTCCCGCAGGGTCCCCGCCCTGCGTCGTGCGTCGCGCACCGTGAGGGGGAGCGGGGACCAGTCGGCCAGCCGGCCCAGGTCCACCACCGGCGGGTACACCGGGGAGACGGCCATGATCTCGGACGGGGTGCCGAGGAGCGGGGCGGCGCCCGGGGAGGGGAGGAGGGCGACCTGGTCGGCGTACTGGATGACGCGTTCGAGGCGGTGCTCGGCCATCAGGACGGTGGTGCCGAGGTCGTGGACGAGTCGTTGCAGGACGGCGAGGACCTCTTCGGCGGCGGCAGGGTCCAGGGCAGACGTGGGCTCGTCGAGGACCAGGACCCTCGGGTGCGGGGTGAGGACCGAGCCGATGGCCACGCGTTGCTGCTGGCCGCCGGAGAGCGTGGCGATCGGGCGCTCGCGCAGGTCCGCCAGGCCCAGCAGGTCCAGAGTCTCCTCGACGCGACGGCGCATCACGGCCGGGGCCAGACCCAACGACTCCATGCCGTACGCGAGTTCGTCCTCGACCGTGTCCGTCACGAAGTGGGACAGCGGGTCCTGGCCCACCGTTCCGACGACGTCCGCGAGTTCGCGGGGCTTGTGGGTACGGGTGTCCCGTCCCGCGACCGTGACCCGGCCGCGCAGGGTGCCGCCCGTGAAGTGGGGGACGAGGCCGCTGACCGCGCCGAGAACGGTGGACTTGCCGACGCCGGAGGGCCCGACGAGCAGGACCAGTTCGCCTTCGGGGACCTCGAAGTCCACGCCCCGGACGGTGGGTTCGGCTGCTCCGTCGTACGTCACGGAGACATCCTCGAAGCGGATCATGAGGGTTCCTGGGGAGTGGAGGGGTCTTTGGGGAGCGGGGCTGTGAAGGCGGGGAGGAGGCCGAGCAGGATCGCCGCCGCCGGCCAGAGGGGGAGAGCGGGGGCCACGAGGGGGACGACGCCGGGGCGCAGGGCCGTGGGATCGTACGCGGCGGAGACGATCAGCCCGGCCGCGACGGTGGCGCCGGAACCCGCCACCAGCCAGGCCCGTACGCCCCACACCTCCGGGCGGTAGCGCGTGCGGGGTGAGCGGCGGCCGCCCAGCCGGAGGCCACCGAGCGTCGCGGTCAGTCCGGCGAGCAGCACGGGCAGGCCGTAGCTGCCGCCCTCGGCGGTCAGTACTCCGTACGTGCCCGCGCAGACGCCCAGCAGGCCGCCCAGCGTCAGGACGGTGTTCGCACGGCGGACCATGGGCGCAACCTCGGCGGTCCGCCCGTAGCCGCGGGCGTCCATCGCCGCCGCGAGGGCGACCGAGCGCTCCAACGCGCCCTCCAGGACCGGGAGTCCCACGTGCAGCAGACCGCGCAGGCCCCGGTCGGGGCGGCCCCGCAGGCGGCGGGCGGCGCGGAGCCGTTGTACGTCCGCGATCAGATTCGGCGCGAACGTCAGCGCGACGACCACCGCCACGCCCGCCTCGTACAGGGCGCCGGGGAGTGACTTCAGCAGCCGCGCGGGGTTGGCCAGGGCGTTCGCCGCGCCTACGCAGATGAGGAGCGTGGCCAGTTTCAGGCCGTCGTACAGCGCGAAGAGCAGGCCCTCGGCGGTGACCCGGCCGCCGATGCGGATGCCTTGGGCCCAGTGGGGGAGGGGGACCTCGGGGAGCGTGACGAGGAGGTGGCTGCCGGGGATGGGGGAGCCGAGGAGGACGGCGAAGGCGAGGCGGATGGTGAGGACGGCGAGCCCGAGCTTGATGAACGCGGTGTAGGAGTGGGCCCAGGGCGCGTCGGTTCGGTGGGTGGCCACCACGTAGCCGGCTACGCCTATGAGGAGGGTGAGGAGGAGGGGGTTGGTGGTGCGGGAGGCGGCTGTTCCCAGGCCAAGGGCCCAGATCCACCAGGTGGCTGGGGGGAGGGTGTTGGCGCGGGTCGCTCTGGGGGCGCGGGTACGACGGTGCGGTGGGCGCCGGCTTTGAACGGCAGCGGCAGCGGCAGCCTGTGCGGTGGGCGTAGTCGCCCCTGTTGGGGTCGCGTCCTCTGTTGTCATTGGCTTCACCCCCGATGTCATTGCTTTCACCCCCGCTTCAGGACCGGCGGCGGCGTGTCTGCCAGATGGCCGCACCGCCCAGCACGGCCACCGTGGCGATTCCTGCCAGGAGGCCCACCGACGGACCGTGAGGGGTGGGTTCGGCCTTGGCCGGCTCGGAACTCGGGGTGTGTGAGGTCGTGACCTGGTCGCCGCAGCCCGTTCGGGGGTAGCCCGCGATGGCGCACAGGAGGGCGTTGGTGTCGTAGCGGAGGGGCGTGGCGACCGTGGCGAGGGCCTCGGCGGTTGTCGCGTCGGTGGGGACGCGGGCGCAGGCCGTGCGCGGCGTCGGCGGAATCTCGCCGGACGGCGCGTCCGCGGTGGTGCCGGAGTCGATGACCAGGGCCACCCGCTTCCGGCCGGACCGGGCGGGCGTCTTGGCGCAGATGGACGCGAAGTCGGCGTTTCCGCGCGGCTTCGAGGCGTCCTGCGAGTCCGCGCTCACCGCGAAACGGAACCCCTCGACGTCGCCGTCGGACGGCCGTGCGGTCGACGGCCCTTGCGTCGCGTACGTCCACTTCCCGCCGGTCAGGTCCCAGAAGGACCAGTAGCGGTAGCCGACGGCCTGGGCCTGCCCCGCCGCCGTGCCGAGCACGAGGAGGAGCAGGGCCAGGACCCACGCCGCCCTGCCGCGCCGCCTCACGGCTGCGGCTGCTTCTTGCGGGCGCTGATCAGGAAGCCGATGCCGATACCGGCGACGAGACAGACGCCGACGGTCCACCAGACGCCGAATCCCTTGCCGTCTCCCTTGCCGTCTCCCTTGTCGTCTGCCTTGTCGTCGTTCTTGTGCCGCTCGGGCGTGGTGGCCGTGTAGGTGTACGACCGCACCGCCGGGCCCGTCGCGTTGAGCTGCTTGACCAGGTCCGCGCCGCCGAAGTCACGCGGGTCCGTGCCGGTGGCGCGGGCGGCGAAGATGAGCTGGGCGTATGCGGCCGGGCCGGCCTGCGCCGCCCAGGCGCCGGAGTTCTTCTCCAGCCAGGCCAGGGGCCTCTTCGTGTACTTGCCGTAGCCCCCGGCGGCGAGCGCGACGACCGCGTCCGCGGTGTTGCCGTAGTCGGGCTGGTCCTTGGCGCCGGGCATCGCCGACTTCAGGTAGGGCACCTTGAGCAGGGCGTTGTAGAGATAGGACGCGCCATTGCGCGCCGCCAGGTCCGGGGTGAGTTTCCCCTCGTTCGCGCAGATGTGGCCGTACGACTGCGGCTTCGCGGCCGTCGTCACGAACCCCTTGCCGAGGGAGCCCAGCACCGCCGCGGCCGTCGCGTCCGCGTTCGCCGCGAGTTTCCCCCGCTTGTCGGGCTGGTAGGCGAAGCCGCCCGCGTCGTCGGTCTTGGTGTCGCACGCGATCGACAGCTTCACCAGCACGTCGTACGGGGACTTGCCCTCGCCGGACTTCACGTTCCCGGACTTCACGTTCCCGGGCTTCTCGCCCGCCGCGGCCAGCGCCCCGATCACCACGGACGTGGAGTTCGCGTCGCTCGCCCCGCCCGCCGTGTAGCCCCAGCCGCCGTCCTTGTTCTGCACGGACTTCAGCCAGCTGACGGCCCTGCCCGTCGCGTCGTCGTGCCCGCCGAGCGCGGTGAGGGCCTGTACGGCCGCCGCGGTGTTGTTGGTGTCGACCATCGTCTTGGCGTCGCACTTCGCCGTCGCGTCGGCGCGGTACGCGGGGAAGGCGCCGGTCGCGCACTGCTGCCCGGCCAGCCAGTCGACGGCCTTGGCCGCGGGCTTCACGCCGACGGTGTGCTGGGCGAGCAGCGCGAGGGACTGCCGCCAGACGCCGTCGTAGGTGGGGTCGGTGGTGCCGTAGAGGCCGGAGGGTATTGATGGGGAGGGTGAAGGCGAGACGCCTTCGGCGACGGCGGCCGGGGCCAGGGCCGTACCGATCGCTACGGTGGCGGCCAGTACCGCGGCGCTGCGGCGAACAATCATGACTCTCCCTGCGGGGAGCCGGGCAGCACCGGGCACGGCTTGGCCCGAGCGGCTCCGGCCCCGTATACCTCGACGGTGCCGGCCACCGACGGGCTGCCGATGGCACGAGCCGGTCACGTCCCGGACGAGGCGATCCGGCTTACCACCCGACAGGGCGTGGGCGGTTCACGGTTGCGGGTCAGCGCCGGAATCGCACCGGCTTCTCCGCGTACGGGGGCGATGACGACCTGCTTACTGTACTCGCCCGTAGGAATCGCCTGAGGGGTCGGCAACCGCTCGCCGAGGTCGGCGCACGGGATGGCGTACGAGGAGGGGCTCGACTACGCGGCCGGGGGTGACTGACGGGGTTCGACGACGGGGGTGGGTCCGCCGAACGGCAGGAACAGGGTGCGGGACGCGAGCAGCCAGGTGTCGCCGACCTTGCGGAAGGTGTCTTCGATGGGGGTCCCCCCGCTCGAGCGAAGCCGAGAGTGGGGGAGGCCGATCTGAACGGGAGGTCCGGCCGGGACCATGCCGCCGGTGTGGCCGTCGACGCGGTAGGTGGTGAAGTACGAGGTGGCACTTGCCTGGGTCGGTGAGGCCACGGTGACCAGGATGTTCGTCATGACGCGCCGCGAGAGCCGGTCGGCGGGGCGGGAGGCGAAGTACGCGCGCAGGGCCGCACGCCCCTCGACGAGCCGGTCGCCCTCCGGCCACTGCCAGACGCCGTCCTCGGTGAACAGCTCGGCGACCGTGCTCGGTTCACCCAGGTCCAGTCGGCGCACGAGGTCGAGGACGAGCCGCTCGCAGGCGCGCTCGGCGAGAAGTTCTTCCATGGGGATCATGGGACCGTTGCTATCAGCTCGGGGCCGCCGCCACCAACGGATTACCAGCCCACGTACGTCCACGTGCTACAGCGCCACGTACGTCACCGGATCGCTGCCCGCCACCGACTCCGCGCGCCCCATCTTCACCAGGCGGCGCACATGGGCCTCGGCCTCCGAGACCGCGATGTTCCTTGAGATGAAGGGGATCTGCTCCCAGGGGCGGTTCCACTCCATGCGCTCGGCGAGCTGCCAGGCGGTGAGAGGGGTGGAGAGGAGGGAGAGGAGATCGGCGAGGCGCTCCTCGTGGTGCGCGAGCAACTCCCGTACGCGGCCCGGCGCGTCGGTGAAGGCGTGCTGGTGGGCCGGGAGCACCTCGGCCGGGTTCAGCCGGCCGACGCGCTCCAGGGCGTCGAGGTAGTCGCCGAGGGGGTCGGCGACGGTGGCGTCGTCCGGATCCTCGTACAGACCGATGTGCGGAGTGATCCGCGGAAGCAGATGGTCGCCGGAGAAGAGGCGGCCGTGGCCGGGGAGCCCGGCCGGGTGGGTCTCCTCCAGGTGGAGGCAGACGTGGCCCGGCGTGTGGCCGGGGGTCCAGATCGCGCGCAGGCGCCGGCCCGCCAGGTCGAGGAGTTCGCCGGGGACGATCTCGCGGTCGGGGAGCGCGGGGGCGAAGGCGGGCAGGCCGGTGGAGAGCCGTGTCGTGCGCGCCTCGCGCAGGAGCGCCACGTGCTCCTCGGGTGCGCCCGAGGCCACCAGCTTGTCCATCATGAAGGCGAACCAGCGCTCGGGCCGGTTCTCCCGCGTCCGCCGTACGATCGCGGTGTCCAGCGCGTGCATCGCGATCCACGCCCCGGAGGCCTCCCGCACCTTGCCCGACAGACCGTGGTGGTCGGGGTGGTGGTGGGTGATGACCACGCCGTGCACCTCGGCGACGGCGATGCCGCAGGCGGTGAGCCCGGCGGTGAGGGTGTCCCAGGAGGTCGGGTCGTCCCAGCCGGTGTCGATCAGCACAGGGCCCCGGTCGGTGTCGACGAGGTGGACCAGCGTGGTTCCCAGGGGGTTGTCGGGGATGGGGACCTTGATGGACCGTACGCCCCCGCCGTGATCGGTCACCTGCGTCATCGGTTCCCACCTATCGCCGTGTACCGGCCACTATAACTAGAACCCATTCCAATGGGTGCCCAAAACAACCGTTGGGGCTCACCTCGCACCCGTGGACTCCGTCGGCGGGACCTGGTATCAGTTCTCCTATCTGATGAAGCGTCAGATGAAGCGGCGGATGACGTGTCGGGGAAGCCCGTCGGGGAGGCGGTCGGTCATGACCGAGCTCGTGGAACACGGACAGCTGTTCATCGGCGGGGAGTTGACGGACCCCCTGGGCAAGGACGTCATCGAGGTGATCTCGCCGCACACCGAAGAGGTCATCGGACGCGTCCCGCACGCCTCCACCGGCGACGTCGACCGGGCGGTCGCCGCCGCGCGCAAGGCCTTCGACGAGGGGCCCTGGCCGCGGATGAGCCTCGACGAGCGGATCGAGGTCGTCGCCCGGATCAAGGACGCGATCGCCGTCCGGCACGAGGAGATCGCCCGTGTCATCTCCTCCGAGAACGGCTCCCCGTACTCCTGGAGCGTCCTCGCGCAGGCCCTGGGCGCGATGATGGTGTGGGACGCGGCGCTCACGGTCGCCCGCGGCTTCACATACGAGGAGGCACGCGACGGAGTGCTCGGGCGCATCCTCGTCCGGCGCGAGCCGGTGGGCGTGGTCGCGGCCGTGGTCCCCTGGAACGTGCCGCAGTTCGTGGCGGCCGCCAAGCTCGCGCCCGCGCTGCTGACCGGCTGCACCGTCGTACTGAAGCCGTCGCCCGAATCCCCCCTGGACGCTTACCTCTTGGGTGAGATCGCCAAGGAGGCCGGGCTGCCGGAGGGCGTCCTGTCGATCCTTCCGGCGGACCGCGAGGTGAGCGAGTACCTGGTCGGGCATCCCGGCGTCGACAAGGTCTCCTTCACCGGGTCGGTCGCGGCCGGCAAGCGCGTGATGGAGGTGGCCTCGCGCAACCTCACGCGCGTGACGCTGGAGCTGGGCGGGAAGTCGGCGGCCGTGGTGCTGCCCGACGCGGACCTCGCCACCGCCGTCCCCGGGATCGTCTCGGCGGCCTGGATGAACAACGGCCAGGCGTGCGTCGCGCAGACCCGCATCCTGCTGCCGCGCTCGCGCTACGACGAGTTCGCGGACGCCTTCGCCGCCGCGGCGAGCGCCCTGGTGGTCGGCGACCCGCTGGACCCGGCGACCCAGGTCGGCCCGCTGGTCGCGAGGCGGCAGCAGCAGCGCAGTCTCGACTACATCCGCATCGGCCAGGAGGAAGGCGCCAAGATCCTCACCGGCGGCGGCCGCCCGCCCGGCCTCGACCGCGGCTGGTACGTGGAGCCGACCCTCTTCGGCGACGTCGACAACTCCATGCGGATCGCCCGCGAGGAGATCTTCGGACCGGTGATCTGTCTGCTCCCCTATGGAGACGAGAGCGAGGCCGTGAAGATCGCCAACGACTCCGACTACGGGCTGAGCGGAAGCGTCTGGACGGCGGACGTCGCGCACGGCATCGAGGTCGCGCGCCAGGTCCGTACCGGCACGTACTCCGTGAACACCTTCAGCCTCGACATGCTCGGGCCCTTCGGCGGCTACAAGAACTCCGGGCTGGGGCGGGAATTCGGGCCCGAGGGGTACGGCGAGTTCCTGGAGCACAAGATGATCCACCTGCCGGCCGGCTGGGAGGCCTGAGAATGGGCGACCGCTGGGGGGTCGAGGTCGACCGCTCCGTCTGTATCGGCTCCGCCCAGTGCGTCCACCGGGCCCCGGACGCCTTCCGCCTCGACTCCGCCATGCAGTCCCACCCGGCCGAGGCGGAGACCGACGCCAACGAGAAGATCCTCGCGGCGGCGGAGGGCTGTCCGGTGGAGGCCATCATGATCACGCTGCTGGGGAGCGGGGAGCCGGTGTTCCCGCCGGAGGACTGATGCCGGGCGTGGCCTTCGGTCGGGTGGCGGGCGGGGCCCTCAGCCGGGCGTCGCCCTCTGCCGGGAGAATCCGGAGAATCCGGAGAATCGAAAAAATCCGGAGAATCGAAAAAAAGTCCCTCTTTGGGGGGTTCCATCCGGCGGTGGGCGTTCTATCCTAGAAGTGGCCTACGGGGCGAGTGAGGGAGTCCAACCGGAGTAGCCGACTTTGGCGAGAGGCAGCAACTTCCGCCGGGGCCGACGTCGACGGTCGGGCTGAGAGGCCGGAAGGTAGCGGTTGGACCGGATGGCGACCCCCATTACCTGATCCGGATCATACCGGCGAAGGGAACCCGTCTCGTAGGTTCTTCGTGTGCGCGGGGGTCTTTCGTGTGCGCGGGCGTGGCCCAGGGCCTGCCTTCCGGGCAGGCCCTGGCGCTGTTTCCCTAGCGCTGTTCGCCCGGGTCCGTCAGGTCGATCAGACGGCACACCGTCTCGATGTCGATCTTGACCTGGGCGATGGAGGCGCGGCCCGAGAGCCAGGTGATCAGGGCCGAGTGCCAGGTGTGCTCGATGACGCGGACCGCGGACAACTGGGCGGGGCTCGGGTCGTCCAGGCCCATCGCGTCCAGGATGATCACGGTGGTCTGCCGGGACACCTGGTCGACCTCGGGGCTCACGCTGCGGTCCGCGAAGGTCAGCGCGCGGACCATGGCGTCGGCGAGGTGCGGCTCGCGCTGCAGGGCGCGGAACGCCCGCATCAGCGTCTCCGCCACCCGCTCCGCAGCCGTGTCCCCGGTCGGCGGCTTCTTGCGCAGGGTGCCGTGCATGTGCTCCAGCTGGTCCTGCATGGTGGCGACCAGCAGATGGACCTTCGAGGGGAAGTAGCGGTAGAGCGTGCCGAGGGCGACCTGCGACGACTCCGCGACCTCGCGCATCTGCACCGCGTCGAAACCGCCCCGGCTGGCCAGCTGCGCGCTCGCGCGCAGAATCCGGCGGCGGCGGGCCTCCTGACGCTCGGTGAGCGGGGGAGAGGCGGGCTGCGCGGCGGGCCGAGCGGGCTTGGGTTCCACCTTGACTTCCGCAGGCATGGGTCCCGTTCCGTGGGTTCAGCTGGAGGAGCGACGAGACAGCATGGCAGACACTTCCGTAGGTCAGAACACATCCGTCCCGACGCTTCCGTCGTGGCGCGGATCACCTGATCCACTGCTCACGGAGGCGCTACCTGCCGGTAGATTCAGTGCTCCTCGAACGATCAAGTCTGAAACTTGTTCTAGATTAGCGTCCCGGCGTAATCTCGCGGGAAAGTGCAGGGAGAAGGGGGCCGTAAGTGACCGCTGAGGCCATGGAGGCGGGCCCCTGGGCGGGCGCGGCCACCAACGGTGACGGACCGTTGCGCATCGCGCTCCTGACGTACAAGGGGAACCCGTTCTGCGGCGGTCAGGGCGTGTACGTACGGCATCTCTCGCGCGAGCTCGCCCGCCTCGGCCACCGGGTCGAGGTCATCGGATCCCAGCCGTACCCCGTGCTGGACGAAGACCTCCCCGAGCTCAGCCACCACCTCAGCCTCACCGAGCTGTCCAGCCTCGACCTGTACCGCCAGCCGGACCCCTTTCGCACCCCGAAGCGCGAGGAGTTCCGCGACTGGATCGACGCGCTCGAGGTCGGCACGATGTGGACCGGCGGCTTCCCCGAACCCCTGACCTTCTCCCTCCGCGCCCGCCGCCATCTGCGCGCCCGGCGCGGGGACTTCGACGTCGTGCACGACAACCAGACCCTCGGCTACGGGCTGCTGGGTGACGTGGGCGCGCCGCTGGTCACCACCATCCATCACCCCATCACCGTCGACCGGCAGTTGGAGCTGGACGCCGCCGAGGGGCGCCGCCGGCGTGCGTCCGTGCGCCGCTGGTACGCCTTCACGCGCATGCAGAAGCGCGTCGCGCGCCGCCTGCCGTCCGTGCTCACCGTCTCCGGCACCTCGCAGCAGGAGATCGTCGACCACCTGGGCGTCGCCCGGGACCGTATCCACGTGGTGCACATCGGCGCGGACACCGACCTCTTCTCGCCCGACCCGTCCGTGCCGCAGGTACCGGGCCGGATCGTCACCACCTCCAGCGCTGACGTCCCGCTCAAGGGGCTCATCCACCTCGTCGAGGCGCTCGCCAAGGTGCGCACCGAGCACCCCGGCGCCCACCTCGTCGTCGTCGGCAGGCGAGCCGAGGACGGGCCGGTCGCCCAGGCCATCGAGCGGTACGGCCTCGAGCGCGCCGTCGAGTTCGTCAAGGGCATCTCGGACGCCGAACTCGTCGACCTCGTACGGTCCGCCGAAGTCGCCTGCGTGCCCTCGCTGTACGAGGGGTTCTCGCTGCCCGCCGCCGAGGCGATGGCCACGGGGACGCCGCTCGTCGCCACCACCGGCGGGGCGATCCCGGAGGTCGCCGGACCCGACGGCGAGACCTGCCTGGCCGTACCGCCCGGCGACTCGGGAGCGCTGGCCACCGCGCTGAGCCGGGTGCTGGGCGACCCGGAGCTGCGGGTGCGGCTCGGCTCCGCCGGACGCGCGCGGGTACTGGACCGCTTCACCTGGGCCCGCGCCGCCGAGGGCACGGTGGCCCACTACCGCGAGGCCATGGCCCGCTCCACAGCAACAGCAACAGCAACAGCAGCAACAACTCCAGCAACTCCAGCAACTTCAGCGGCAGCTGTCGGCGGCGGAGCCGATGACGTCGCCGAAGAAATAGTCGTACCCGACCGCGAAAGCAGGGCCACGTGCTGACCGTCGACTTCTCCCGGTTCCCGCTCGCCCCGGGCGACCGCGTACTGGACCTCGGATGCGGTGCCGGCCGGCACGCGTTCGAGTGCTACCGGCGCGGCGCCCAGGTCGTCGCGCTGGACCAGAACGGCGAGGAGATCCGCGAGGTCGCCAAGTGGTTCGCGGCGATGAAGGAGGCGGGCGAGGCCCCGGCCGGCGCCACCGCGACCGCGATGGAGGGCGACGCACTGGCACTGCCCTTCCCCGACGCGTCCTTCGACGTCGTGATCATCTCCGAGGTCATGGAGCACATCCCCGACGACAAGGGCGTCCTCGCCGAGATGGTCCGGGTGCTCAAGCCGGGCGGCCGTATCGCGATCACCGTGCCGCGTTACGGACCGGAGAAGGTCTGCTGGACGCTGTCCGACGCGTACCACGAGGTCGAGGGCGGCCACATCCGCATCTACAAGGCGGACGAACTGCTGGGCAAGATGAAGGAGGCCGGGCTCAAGCCGTACGGCACCCATCACGCCCACGCCCTGCACAGCCCCTACTGGTGGCTGAAGTGCGCCTTCGGCGTCGACAACGACAAGGCGCTGCCCGTGCGGGCGTACCACAAGCTGCTGGTCTGGGACATCATGAAGAAGCCGCTGGCCACCCGGGTCGCCGAGAACGCGCTGAACCCGCTGATGGGCAAGAGCTTCGTGGCGTACGCGACCAAGCCCCACCTGCCCGTCGACACCGCCGCGGTGAACGCTTCGTGACCACGCCCCGGACAGAACACCTCGTCCTGCCCGGGGTCCTCACCGCCGAGGAGGCCGCCGCCACGGTGCGGGCCATCCTCGGGGTGCAGCGACCCGACGGCGCCATACCGTGGTTCCGCGGGCACCACCTGGACCCGTGGGACCACACCGAGGCGGCCATGGCGCTGGACGCGGCGGGGGAGCACGAGGCGGCCGAGCGGGCGTACGAGTGGCTGGCCCGGCACCAGAACCCGGACGGGTCCTGGTACGCCGCCTACGCGGACGGGGACTTCGAGGACGTCACCGACCGCGGCCGCGAGACCAACTTCTGCGCGTACATCGCGGTCGGCGTCTGGCACCACTACCTGGCCACCGGCGACGACACCTTCCTGGACCGGATGTGGCCGGCCGTCTACGCGGCCGTGGAGTTCGTGCTGCAACTCCAGCAGCCCGGCGGGCAGATCGGCTGGAAGCGCGAGGACGACGGCACGGCGGTCGAGGACGGCCTCCTGACCGGGAGTTCGTCCATCCACCACGCACTGCGCTGCGCACTCGCCATCGCCGAGCAGCGCGAGGAGCCGCAGCCGGACTGGGAGTTGGCGGTCGGCGCGCTGCGGCACGCGATCCGTCGGCACCCCGAGCGGTTCCTCGACAAGGACCGCTACTCGATGGACTGGTACTACCCGGTACTGGGCGGCGCGCTGTCCGAACCCGAGGCCAAGGACCGGATAGCGGAGGGCTGGGACCGTTTCGTGGTCCCCGGGCTCGGCGTGCGCTGTGTGGTCCCCAACCCGTGGGTGACCGGCGGTGAGTCGGCCGAACTCGCCCTGGCGCTGTGGGCCGTGGGCGAGTCCGACCGTGCCCTGGAGATCCTCCAGTCCATCCAGCACCTGCGCGATGCGAAGACCGGCCTGTACTGGACGGGCTATGTCTTCGACGCCCGCACCGTCTGGCCCGAGGAGCTCACCAGCTGGACGGCCGGCTCCCTCCTCCTCGCCGTCGCCGCGCTCGGCGGCGACGAGCCGACCTGCGCGGTCTTCGGCGGCGAGCGCCTGCCGCTGGGGCTCGACGCGGAGTGCTGCTGAGAACCTGTCCGGACGCGGACGCGCCCTGTCCGGACGCGTCCGCGACGACCCGTTCGGGTCGCTCAAGTGGCGCAGTCACCGCACTCGGGTGAGGCTGCCGGGAGAGCCGTGTCTCCCGGAAACCGGGAGAACCGTTCCCTTCCCCGGAGGACCCCGTGCCTGTACCGATACGGCGCCTCATCGTGGCGCTGACCCTCTCCTGCGCTCTGCTCGCCGGTGCCACCGCCTGTGGCGGTGACGGCGGCACCCAGGACACGGCCGCCGTCGTGGCGACCGCCACCACCCCGTCCAGCACCAGTTCCATGGAGAAACAGAAGCTCTCCAAGACCCGCTTCGTCGCGAACGCGGGCCTCGCCGCCGGAGCCACCTACCAGTGGATCGTGAAGCCCTGGAAAGCCGGCAAGTTCAAGAAGGGCGCCCAGGGCCGCAAGCGCGCCCTGGTCAAGGCGGGTGTCGCCGGCGCGTTCGCCTACAACCGGCTCAAGGCCGCGGGCAGGAACGCCCAGGGCGACCCGGCGCTCTCCAAGGCCATCGCTCCGCTCACCGCGGGCATCGAGGCCCTCAAGAACCTGCCGTCCAAGCTCCGCAAGGGCGACGCGACGGACGCGACCGTGGGCTCCTATGACGACATCATCAACAAGGTGAAGGACGCCGGCAAGAGCGCGGGCGCCCCGGTCAAGGACCAGGTGCCGTCGGCCGGACAGCTGGCGGGCGGCTAGGAGCCATCCGGCGTACAGGCCTAGGAGTTGAGGTCCGCGAGTACGCGGAGCGAGTGAGGGTCCGGGGACAGTGCCAGCAGGTCGGTCACCGGGCCCTTGCGCCACAACTCCAGCCGTTCGGCGATGCGTTCGCGCGGGCCGACGAGTGAGATCTCGTCGGCGAAGGCGTCGGGGACGGCGAGTACCGCTTCCTGCCGGCGCCCGGCGAGGAAGAGCTCCTGAATCCTGCGCGCCTCCTCCTCGAACCCCATCCGCGCCATCAGATCGGCGTGGAAATTGCGCGCCGCGTGTCCCATCCCGCCGATGTAGAAGCCGAGCATCGCCTTGACGGGCAGCAGCCCCTCGGCGACGTCGTCGCAGACGCGGACGTGGGCCATGGGCGCGATGAGGAAGCCTTCGCGCAGATCGGTGAGCGCGGCCTCGTACGCCTGGGGGCGGGTCGGCGACCAGTACAGCGGCAGCCAGCCGTCCGCGATACGGGTCGTCTGCGCCACGTTCTTCGGACCTTCGGCGCCGAGCAGAATGGGCAGTTCGGCACGGAGAGGATGCGTGATCGGCTTCAGTGCCTTGCCGAGTCCCATGCCATCGGCGCCCTGGTACGGGTGGGAGTGGAAGCGTCCGTCGAGTTCAACGGGCCCTTCGCGCCTGAGGACTTGGCGTACGACATCGACGTACTCCCGGGTCGCGGTCAGCGGCGACTTCGGGAACGGGCGCCCGTACCAGCCCTCCACGACCTGCGGCCCCGACAGCCCGAGGCCGAGCATCACGCGCCCGCCCGAGAGATGGTCGAGGGTGAGCGCGTGCATCGCGGTGGTGGTGGGGGAGCGGGCGGCCATCTGTGCGACGGCGGTGCCCAGTTGGATACGGGTCGTCCGCGCCGCGATCCAGGTGAGGGGGGTGAAGGCGTCCGAGCCCCAGGACTCGGCGGTCCACACCGAGTGGTAGCCGAGCCGTTCCGCCTCCTGGGCGAGCGGCAGGTGGTCCGCGGAGGGGCCACGCCCCCAGTAGCCGAGTGCGAGCCCGAGCCGCATGTCGTCCCCTCCAGGCACCAGTCAGTCAGGTTCTGACGTTCCGTCAACTGTCGTCCCGCCAGGCGACTGTACGACAACGGCCCCCCGCCCGGAAGGACGAGAGGCCGTACAGCGGTGGTACGGGGGAGCGGGTGCCGGCGTCAGCCGCGCTGGATTCCCGAGGTGTCCTGCAGCACGCCGCGGCGGCCGTCCTGCGTCTGCGCCACCAGGCTCGGACCGTGCTGCTCGACGGCCAGGTACCAAGTGCCCGGCGCGAGTTCGGCGATCGGTGCCTGGGAACCGTCCTCCGCGAACAGCGGACGCGGCACCGGCACAGCGAACCAGAACGGCGAGAAGTCCCCCGCGGGCTGCTGAGCCTGCGCCTGCTGCGGCTGCGGCTGCGGCTGCGGCTGGCTGGGCTGAGCACCGAACGGCTGCGGCTGAGCGCCGAAGGGCTGCGCCTGCTGCGGCTGAGCGCCGAAGGACTGCGCCTGCTGCGGGGCCTGGGCGCCGGGGTAGCCGTAACCGCCGGGCGGCTGGGCGCTGTAGGGCTGCGGGGCGGCGGGCTTGGGAGCCGGGATGAGGGCGGCCTGGAGGGCGGGGACGAGGGGGGTGGCGATGGCGGCGGCGGCGAGGACCAGAGCGCCGATCAGGCCCAGGATCAGGCCGGAGCCCGCACCGACGTTCGAAAGTCCGGTGCTGTCGCTGAACGCGCCCAGTGGATCGACGATGGTCCAGAACGAGGTCCAGGCCGCGAAGATCGCGAGTGCGACGCCGACGGGACCGAGCTCGAGGCCGAGGACCTTGCGGGGCTGCGGGAGCGCGCGGGAGACAACGATCAGAGCCGCACCGATGATGCCGCCGACATACATGCTCATCACAAGGCCCAGGTTGTCCCAGGCGTTGGGGATGTCGCTGCCGGAGCTGTCGTACGTGTCGAGAAACGACGCGATGAACAGCAATACCGCTGCTCCGATCACCACGCCGTCGCCTCGAGTGAGGGAGCGGATATTCACTTCAGGGTCCTTCGTCAGTCGTCTCGTCATCGGTGGAGGCGTCGCTGACACCATGTCGCCGTCAGGCTGTGGTGTGAAGCGTGGGGGTGACCCCTCATCGTAGAGACGACACTATCGCCCGTCCGATCAGGGTGTCCGTCGGGTTCGCCCCGGCGATCACTACCCGCGCAGGAAACTCACGATTCCCTCAGAGATCCCACTCGCCGCCTTCTGCCGCCACGCGCCGTTGGTCAGCAACGCCGCGTCCTTGCTATCGCGCATGTTGCCGCACTCGATGAACACCTTCGGAACCGTTGACAGATTGAGACCGCCCAGGTCACTGCGGACGACGAGTCCGGTACCGCCGCCGACGTAGTTGGAGGGCGCACTGCCGGTGTCGCGGACGAAGTTGCCCGCGATGCGCTCGCCCAGATCGCGGGACGGGGCGACGATCGGACGGGTGTCGGCGGCGCCCGCGTGGACGGACGCGGGAAGGATGACGTGGAAGCCGCGGTTGCCGGCCGCGGAGCCGTCCGCGTGGATGGAGACGACCGCGTCGGCGTGCGCCTGGTTGCCGATCCGGGCCCGTTCGTCGACGCACGGACCCCAGGAGCGGTCGCCGTCCTGGGTGAACTTCACGGTGGCGCCCTGCTGTTGCAGGATCGTACGCAGCCTGCGCGCGACGTCGAGCGTGAACCGGGCCTCCGTGTAACCCGCGTTGGTCGACGTGCCGGTGGTGTCGCACTCCTTCCAGTTCGTGCCGATGTTCACCTTGCGGTTGATGTCGGCGGTGTGCTGGAAGTTGCCGGGGTTGTGGCCCGGGTCGATGACGACGACCTTGCCCTTGAGGGGGCCGGAGGCGGCGGGCAGGTCCGACGCGGAAGGAGTGGCGGGAGTGGCGGGAGTGGACGGGTCGGAGAGCGTCGAGCTCGGCGGCTTCCCGTCGTTCGTCCCGGACGCGGTCGGTGTCCGTGCACCGGCGGCGGACGAGGACTCCGGCGCACTGGACGAGGACGCCGCCTTGTCGGACGCACCGCGCCCGCCGCCCGAGTCCCCCACCGCCTGCCACACCAGCCATCCCGCCAGCGCGGTCGGCACCAGCGCGGCGACCGCCACGGTCGTCGGGCCGCGCCGGGAGCGGCGCGGCTGGGGAGGATCGAAGTCAGGGCCTACGTACGACACGACTGCCACCCTAGCGGTCGTCCGTGGTGTCCACACGGTCCATGGAGAGTGCGGAACGGGCGAGCCGGAGCCTCTGAAGTCGACTCCGGCCGCCAGTTCTGTGAGATGTGTGTGAGACGTCGGCCGATCTGTTCAGGAGTTCTGGTCTGTCTTCGGCGTCGCGCTCTTTGCGGATGCGGGCGATGTACTCCCGCGACCAATCCACCGAGCGAGCGATGCGAGCGTTCGACTCGCCTTGGTCGAGGTGTTTATGGATGGCCGCCTCCAACCTGCTGGTCGGAGGCATCCCCGGCTCCGGAAAGACGTCCTGCGCGCTCGCCATCGTCCTCGGTGTCGCCCTCGACGCCACCGCCGAGCTGTGGATCTATGAACTCAAGGGGTCGGGCGACCTCGACGCGGTCAAGCCCGTCTGCCACCGGTACGTGTCCGGCGACGAGGACGAGGACCTGGAGGCCGCTCTCGGCGGGATGCGCTCGGGGATCGCCGAGTACCAGCGCCGCGCCAAGTTCATCAAGTCCCTGCCCGCCAGCGAGGTCCCCGACGGGCGCCGTGTCACCCGTGCTCTCGCCGAGAAGTACCCGGAGCAGCAGCTCGGCCCGCGCGTCATCGTCATCGACGAGGTGCAGGAGCTGTTCACGCACGCCGATTACAAGGAAGAGGCTGCGGCCCTGGCAACCCGCCTGATCAAGAAGGGCCGCGCCTACGGGATCATCCTCATCCTGCTCACCCGGAACCCCGACGCCCCGTCCCTGCCGTCCTCCGTGTCCAGCTCCGTCGGCACCCGCCTGTGCCTCGCCGTCATGGACTGGCGCGCCAACAACAACGTCCTCGGGACCGGCGCCTACGACCGCGGCCTGCGCGCCACCGACATCTCCATCGACGAGCAGGGAACCGGCATCCTCGCCCGCTGCCGCGAAGGCATCACCGTGCGCGCCGCGTTCATCAAGCAGACCGAAGCCGAGGAGATCGGCAAGCGCGCCCTCGCGCTGCGCACCGCGGCCGGCACCCTTACCGGGCAGGCCGTCGGCGCGCAGGTCGAAGAGCAGGACGTCGAGACGGTCGTCGACCACGTCCGCGCGATCTGGCCGGACGGGGTCGACTCGGTGCACTCCCATCGGCTCGTCGAGGCGCTCGCCGCGTACCGGCCGGATCTGTACAAGCCGTGGCTGGAGATGGACGCGGCAGGCGCGTCGACAGCCCTCAGCGCGGCGCTGAAGCCGTTCAAGGTGGCCACCCGGCAGCTCACCATCCGCGAGTGCTGCGGCGGCGCCAAGGGCGTCCGGTACGCCGATCTGCCCGCCGCCGAGGACGGCGAGTAGGGCCTTCAGACCGGTTTCGGATCAAGCCTGTGGTTTCACCTTGATCCGAAACCGGTTTCGCCCCCGATATCGGTCGTGAGCTGGGAAGTTTCGAGTTTCGGGCCCACCCCCACGAGGCCGGAAAGCCCACTGAAACGCCCCCGGAGACACGCCCCGCAGTCGATATCGCTGCCGCATCAGCGACCAGCCGTTCGGCCCAGCCCACCTGGCGGTCAATCAGATGATCACTACCGTTGATCGAGGAGGATTCCTCCCGCTTCACCCCATTCAGTCGACCGCAAGAGGAGACATAGATGTCCACTCGTGGACTGCTCACCGGCACATTCCTGACCGGAACGCTGATCGCCGCGACGATCGCAGCGCCGGCCGCCATCGCAGCCCCCGCGCCCGCCGACCCCGCCGCCAAGGCTCCGGCCGCCGCTGTACCGGGGGCCGCTGCTCCGGTGCCGGTGACGTCCATCACGTGTGACGGCGACACCTACAAATGCACCGCCAAGCTCCAGTACGGCGACGGCCGATGGGTCGCTACGTGGAACGTCAGCGTCGTCCGCCAGTGACATAGCGACGGCCCTCGGACGGGAGACGCGAAACCGTCACGGGGGCCGTCTGCTGCCCACCCCCGCCGTCAGCCGGCTGCGGGTCGGCCGGCGGGCGCACAACGCGTGGCGCCGCACTCACGACGCTGGCACCCGGTGAGCAAGCTGGTAACGCCAGAGGTCGGGCCCCGACGGCGACCCGCAGACCGCTCAGGTCAGCGCGAACCGCCGGGCCCGATCCTCCGTGTAGACGCTGTACTCGTCAGAACTCAGGATGCGGACAGGAAGCCTCTTGACGATCGGCGTGATGCCATCGGCCACGATCGTTACGACAAGCGCGGTCGCGCCGGGCAACAACTCCTGGACATCGCCGAGGTCCAGGCGCGGCAGGGTGCGGGACCACTGGCCGTGGACGATGCTGTCCGTGCCGCCGTCCCACTGGATCTGTGTCATCCCGACGGTGGTGACGAAAGCAATCTGTTCCCAGCCCGGCTGCTCTCCCCGGCCGCCGAGGCCCTCGAGTTCGATCCGCACGCCCGGGTTCTTCGCCGCGTAGGTACTCGAATTCGTCAGCGTCACGGTAGCGAGACTCTGTTTGAAGTTGGAGATCCTGCGCTGCTCGCCGCTGCTCGCTTCGTCATCGTCGCCCGACGCCGCTACGAAGACGGGTTCGTTCGGGAAGCTGAAATTGAAGGTGACCGCGACATCCAGAGAGGGGAGGCCCGTGGCCGCCCTGTAGGCCAGCAGCGCCAGGAATGCGGCCACAGCGGTCAGGATGCAGGTGTCGATCACCAGCGCGGTATTCACGATGATTGCTCGGTCGTCGGTGTGCAGTCCCAGCTTCCAGCCGCCGAGAGTGGCTCCGAGGACAATGACCGTGCCGACTGCGACTGTCGCGAGAGTCATGACAGTCGTCAACAGACGGTGGTTACGCAGGAGTTTCACGGCTGGAGTGTTCCACGTGGGGGCGTTATTCGCGCCCTGATCCACCGATCCGATCGCACACACCTCCCGCCACGCGTGACGCCCTGTTGTTCCTGTCCTGCAGGGGGTTACGGTGCGCCCCCAGTGCACCGCTGACCGCGCATCCGAAGGAGAAGTTCATGTCGTACGCCGATGACCCCGAGCGGCTCGCCCGTCTGCTGCGGGACCTGGCCCGAGCCCTCGAAGACAGCGGGGTCAACCCCGTCGGGGCGAGCAACGAGCGACACCTGATGGACGATGCGATCCGCGCAGCCAACGAGCTGGACCCCGACCGCGGCACGCCGGGACGCGGCCACCTCGCTGCCTTCTGACGGACCACCCTGGCCCGCTCCTATTGCGCGCAATCCACCGGCGCCGCTGCGTCCCCGCAATCCGGAGCAATCCGCCAGCGGCCCGGTGGAGCCCCGCGCATCCTGAGATCTCCAAACCGACCAGACGGAGGACGACATGACGCTCAGGTTCATCGGCACGACGAGCGACGATGGCGACTGCCCGACCCTGTACGCGATCCCCGAGACCGATGAGTACCTCGTCCAGGGCGAACGCGAGACCGACCCCGAGCACCTCGTCGCGCTGCGGGACGTCAAGGCGTCCGAGACCTTCGTACGGGTTCCGCGTTTGCTCCTCACCCGCTACGCCCCTCGGGCCGAGGCTTCCGAGCTGGTGCCGTTCGCCGAGGTGTCCCATCTCTTCCGGGAGTTCCGGCACACGGCATGGCGTCTTGAGACCCGCCGGGGCTACGCCTCCGACCGCAACAGCCCGAAGTGGGCACGCTTCCTGGCAGGCGAGGACATCGTCGCCGACCCGGACAACGCGTGGCGTGAGAACGTCCGCGCGCAGACGGCGCAGGGGAAGCGGTTTGAGCGCGTGCGCCTGGTCGACGCGCCGGCCACCCAGGGGCAAGAGTTCCTGCTCGCCAGCGGTCTCGGGAACGTCGCCGCGGGCGAGGACATCCGCAACCTCCCGCGCGCCGAGGCCGAGCGGCTGCGCCTGCCGGACTTCGACTTCTGGCTCTTCGACTCGAAGACCCTCGTACGGTTCGCGTTCGACGACAACGACACCACCCTCGGCGTGTACGTCACCGAGGACCCTGCCGAAGTACTCGCCGCGTGCCAGGCCAGGGACACCGCTTGGCACTTCGCGACCCGTACCGCCGAGTTCCAGCAGCAGGTACGTTCGGCCATGTGAGCACGGACTTCCAGTCGTCGCGAGAGGCCCTCGGTGCGCGGCTGCGCGAGCTGCGCACCGAGGCCGGCATGGAGGGCAAAGACCTTGCCGCGAAGCTCGGTTGGCAGGCGTCGAAGGTCTCCAGGATCCAGAACGGCAAGCAGACACCCACCGCTCCCGACATCGCCGCGTGGGCGCAGGGAGTCGGGCGCCCGGATGCCGAGGCTGAACTCCAAGGACTGCGCGCCGGACTGGAGATGAAGCACCGGTCCTGGAGGCGGCAACTCGCCGGCGGGCACCGCGGCCGCCAAGAGGTGGCCATCAAGGAGACCGAGGCCACGCAGACGATCCGCGGCCTGGAGGTCTCCCGGATCCCGGGACTGTTCCAGACTCCGGAGTACGCGCGCGCCATCTTCGACGCGAACGCGGAGTTCCGCAGCATCCCGTCGACCACCGAGGCCGCCGTCGCTGCGCGCACCCGCAGGCAAGAGGCGCTGTACGAGCCGGGCAAGAGTTTTCAGTTCCTCGTGTGCGAGGCCGCGCTCTACCACCGGTCTTGCCCTGCGGACGTGATGGCCGAGCAGCTGGATCGGCTGTACAACATCGTCGGGCTGCGGTCGGTGGAGCTCGGCATTCTCCCCTTCGGCGCGCAGTTGCGGCGTACGGCTCCGCACGCCTACTGGATCTACGACCGGCGGCTCGTCATTGTCGAGACCATCAGCGAGGAACTGTGGCTGACCGGCGAGGACGACATCAGGCTGTACGAGCGGGCATGGGATTGGCTCGCCGAGTCTGCTGAATACGGGCCCCCTGCACGGCGTCTTATCGGCCGCGCGAGGGCGTCTCTCGACCTCGCCTGAGCAAGCAGCCCCAAGCGGGGCACCTACGCGAGCAATCCGGCGCAATCGATCAACGGAAGCGCAATCGGACTGCCTACGGTCCTGGTCATGGCCACAAAGCCCGCCCAATCGCTTCGGCAGGCAGGACAAGACTGGCTCCTCTCCTGCACCGCCAGCCCGACCGCCGTGAAGCGCGCCTGGGCTTCCGAAGAACTGGCCGCATTCACCACTGGCGAGTACTGGAGGGCAGCTGAGGCGCCACTCATGCCATCCGTGGAAGCCATGAAGCGCATCGGCAACCGCCTCGGCCCCGTCCTCGCGGACGTGGAAACGGGCCTCGCGTGGTGGCTCCTGCCGACCACCGTCGGCGACGAACTCGCGGACGTCCGGCAGCTCACCGTCCGCCCCTCGGGCTGGGCCCTGAAGTGCCCACCAGCGGCTTACGCGCTGCACTGCCGCCTGTGGCTGGAGCCGCCCGACGGATCTGGCCGGCTGACCGACCCTGTCCTCCTCGGCGCCGCACTCGGCCCCGGCGGCGGGCCCCGACTCTCTGCGGAGGCATTCGGATGACCACGACCACAGCACCCGAGACCACAACCGTCGAGGAGGAGAAACCGCCCGCGATCGGGAAGCTGCTACTGAAATCGGCGACCCACCCTCGCGACAAGGCTGCCGTCCAGGCGCTCGTCGACGAGGGCAAGCTCCTCGAGCGGGGCAACGTCCGTACAGCGCTGGTCGTGGAGAACGAGAAGGGAAAGCTCGTCTGCTCCTGGGAGCGCTTCGGCAACCGCCTGTACGGCCTCGGCCTCGACAACGCCGAGCGGGCGTTCGTGGACCTCGTGCTGTCGATCGCGGGCCCGCATCAGACCGGCCTGGCCCGGGTGATGGAATTGGATGACCGGCGCCTTGCGATCATCCTGCGCGCCATGATCCAACTGTCCGGCTGCGACACGATCGCGGTCGGCACGCGGATCTGAGCTCTCGCCGTCGGCTCCCCTGTCCGGCTGCGAGAAGGGGCGGCCGCTCGATCCCAATGTCGGGCGGCCGCCGCACGAACGCCCGCCCGTCCCCGCACCCCGTAGCTCTGGGGATCGGCGGGATCAGGCCCCGGCCGGACGCCGATCCAGCCGGGGCCGCTCCCGTAGATCAGGGCTTCGACAGATACTCCAGAGCCGCAAGGCCCAATCCAAACGCGATGACGACAACGCCGGATCCAGTTGCGACAGCTTGATAGATCGACTTCCCTCCGACCGCATGCGCAAGGATTCCGGCGACTAATCCGGCGACCAGAGCGGCCAAGGCTGCGATCACCATGTACAGCTGTTTCAGATTCCGCGACTCCTCAGGATCGCTACGGCGACCACCCGAGTCGGACGAGTGCACTGACACGTTGACCCCCCAGACCGCAGCAACGACTTGCTGCCTATGCCTGGTTCTATGCCTCTGAGTAACTGTGCTGGAGTTCCACCGTGTAACGAATGCCCGGGATATAGCGGACACTATGTAATGTAGTGATCAAGGAAAACGCTTGGACAAAAATACCCATAAGAACCATTCGGCAGCATCGAGTGCACCCCGGCTATGTCACGGTAAGTTACCGAGATGTAGAGGCGTTACAAATCAAAGCTGGGGCGCCGAACCCGCGGAATTCTCGCCCCCCTGCCGTGCCGTACACATGCCGTACAGCCGCAAAAAAATGCAGGTCACGGGTGCCCAACCGCATCCCCTATGCGGTTCGGGGGTTGCCCCGAGATACGGCGCCCGCCCGTGGGGAACGGGAGATTCTTGAATCGGCTGCTCCAGGCGGAGGGTTGGCGGCAGGATCACGCCGTGATCCAGTTTCTCAGCGGTGCCGGTACGACGATCCTCAGCGCGATCCTGACCTGGTCCGTGACGACGGCCACCAGGAAGCGCGCCGACGCGAAGGCAGACCGGGCCACGGTGCGGGCGCAAGCCGACGCCCTGATCGTCGCGGTCTCCGAGGTACGCGCCATGGCCAGCACCAACAAGCTGCTGTGGGGCAGTTGGAAGGAGACTGGTCGATCGTTCCTCCTGGCCCTCCTGGCAGGCGCCGGCGGGCTCGCACGTACCGCCGCAGTCGCTCCCCGGGACGACCGCGGGGAGCGGTTGGCCATTGCTGCCGGACTCGGCGCGGCAGCGGAAGTCATCAGCCGGGACCGACGAGAGCAGAAGCGGGTGGACGGTGCACTCATGCCGGCGATGACCCGAGTCGTCGCCGCGGCTGCTCCGCTGCTGCGGCACCCTGACTCGGGGGTAGCTGCTGCCACGGAACAGTTGTTCGCGGCAGTCTTCGAGATCGAGGCCACGGAGGCACTCGATACCGCGCTGCACCAGTTCGGGCGGGCGGTGGTGCCGGTGACGACCGCGCCGTCATCTCGTTGGCGGCGATTGAGGCCCGGACGCGCCCGGCAGGCCATCGGGAGCGCCCGGGACGGCAGCACCGACGCGTAGCGCGGCCCCTGTCCCCGAGTCACTCGGAGGGCTTCGGCCCCATCCGACGAGCCATCCGTGCGGCCTGCTCCGGGGGTACCAGCTGCACCCTGCGGCGGAACATCCCCTTGACCTCGAAGAAGCAGGAGAACTTCCCATGCGGGCCGATCGCTCGGCACTCGTACAGGCCGGTGCCGGGGAGCGGCCATCCGTAAGGCTGGTCGCGGCCACGGCTGAGGAACGTGCGGGCGTACACGTACTTCTCGTTCGTGCCGCGGATCTTGGCCACCCAGCCGGCCATGGACTCACAGACGAGACGCTGCGGCGTGATGGACACCCCGGGAAACACCGCGGCAGGGTCAGCGGTAGCGAGGTCGACGGGGATATCGAGTGCCGCTGTGGATGCAGCCTTCTGCTCGGGCGTGGCGTGTGCAGACCCCTGGATGAGGGCCGATGCCGTGCCAGGCCATCAGCGGAAAACTGCAGCGGGTTCCCTTGGTCGTTGTCTTCGTGCACTGGCTCACGCGCCCCCCTATCTCCCGTGGCCCTACCTGCTTGGGAGCCGGGGCCTATCGGAGGCCCCGGCAGGTCCCGAGCACCCTCAACGGCGGGACAGCGCGAGCGTAACCGGCCTCGCCGAGGGGCTGTCAGCCGAGCCCGTCCACGGCCGTCTTGTAGGCCGCGGTCTGCGCCGGGGTCAGGTAGTGCGAGACGCGCACGACGACCGTGCCGTGGACGTAGTCGTATTCGGCGACCGCCGGCATGGCTTTCGCGATGCTCTGGATGTACGCGGCGCGCGCTTTCGCGCCTGCCGGATCGGCGAACACCTCGATGGCGCCACCTCGGTCGACGTCGCCGGGCTGCGTCCCGGACACGTCGGCTGCCGCAATCCGGCTGTCGGTGAACGTGGTCTTCGACGTGTACTGGTTCGGGCGGCCGAGGAGATGGTTCGGATCGTTGGCCGCGGTGACCGTGCCGGAGAGTTTCGCCGAGGCGACCTTGCCGGAGAGCTGTGTGAAAGCGGAGGCGGCGTCGAGCGGCTTGCTGGCCGTCGTACTGGCCTTCCCGTTATCCACGGGCTTCGGTTTGTCGGACGGCCCGCAGGCGGCGAGCCCGGCGAGCAGGACGGCGGCGATGGGCAGGACGAAGCGGCGCACGATGTCCCCCTGGTGGTGCGGAAGTTGCGTGCGGCCACCGTGGCAGTCGTGTACGGAGCGCGTGCGGTTGTTGCCGGAACGTGACGATGGGTCGGCGCCGTGGCTGCCACGGACCGCGGCACACGACGGCGCCCGGCCGCCATGAGGGTGACAACCGGGCGCAGCGTCGCGACGGTGACGGAAACACCAGCGCAGAGGTGGCCTATTCGACGATCCGGATGTGCTCCGCATGCAGGTCGTCATCGTCATCGCCTACGAGCACGTAGGTGACCCTGAGCCCTTCGGCGAGGAAGGTCCCGCCTTCGATGGCCTCGCGTTGGACGCGGGCCTCCCGGCCGTCGTCACCGTCGATGTAGCCGTCTCCGCGAACCTGGTTGAACCATCGGACTACCCCGCTGACTCGCTCGCTCATGCGTGTTGGCCTCCCCGTGCGTCATCAGCCCGTTTCCATTGGGCACTGGCGTTCACCAGATGCCCAGTCCGCACCCGTACCGAACCCTGGCTTCCCGTGCTCGCCCCCATACAGGCCGCCCCACGAGAGCTGCTACGCGACACGACTGCGCCCGGCCGCCATGGGGCACGGCCGGGCTCCACGCTCGCGACTACCTCGGCCACATGCGCCTCCAGGAGCTCACCGAGGACGACGTCGAGCGGTGGGTCGCTTGGCTCCTGGTGTCTGCTCGACGCCGCGGCGGCCCGAAGGGGACCGGACTGCGTACGCCGACCGCCGACGGCGTCCTCGGCCGCTTCCGCGCGGCCCTGCGCTACGCCGTACGCAAGCGGTACGTGGGCCGCAATGTCGCTGAGTACATCGAGGTCCCGCGCAGGGCCCGCAAGGCCGACCGGCGAGAGAACCGGCGAGCCGAGCCCTGGAACGTCGTCGAGGTCAAGGAATTCGTCGTAGGCGCCCGCGAAGACGACTGCGACTCTAACCGTGCCCTCGGATTCCCGCCGCCGTTCGTCGCAGGACGCGTAGCGAGTCGGTCGCCGAGATCTCGGTGAACGCGCCGGATTCCAGGGCCCGGAGGTAGACGCGGTAGGGGGCCTGGCCGGTGAACTCGTCGGCCGGGTCCGGGAACACGTCGTGGATCAGGAGGAGGCCGCCCTCGGCCACGTGGGGGGCCCAGCCCTCGTAGTCGCCGGACGCGTGTTCGTCCGTATGGCCACCGTCGATGAAGACGAAACCGAGGGGGGTGCGCCAGAACGCGGCGATCTGCGGTGAGCGGCCGACCATCGCGACCACCTGGTCCTCCAGGCCCGCCTGGTGGAGGGTGCGGCGGAAGGTGGGGAGGGTGTCCATCCGGCCGATCTCGGGGTCGACCGTGGCCGGGTCGTGGTACTCCCACCCGGGCTGCTGCTCCTCGCTGCCCCGGTGGTGGTCGACGGTGATCGCCGTGACCCCGGCGGCGCGCGCCGCGTCCGCGAGCAGGATGGTGGAGCGCCCGCAGTACGTGCCGACCTCCAGGAGGGGCAGCCCCAGCCGGCCCGCCTCGACGGCGGCCTCGTACAGCGCGAGCCCCTCACGGAGCGGCATGAACCCCTTCGCGGCCTCGAAGGCGGCGAGAATCTCCGGCTTGGGTGCCGCGGGCATGGGGCTCCTCCAGTGTGTGCGGGTCGTGCCTGTGCGGGTTGTGGGTGCGGGGGTGCGGGTCCGCGGGACACATGGTGGCACGGTGCCTCGCGGGCGCCTTCCGGCGCCTTGACCTCAATCATGGTTCATGTCTGAGGGTCTCCCACGCTGCCGGTCCGTCGCTTACGCGTGCACCCCCGCCGCTTGAGCGACGGGGGTGCACGGGGGATGCAAGGGGGACAAAGGATGCGGGAGCTTGGCTACGCCCGAACCGTCTCCCCCGGCAGTGCGAGGTCCACGTCGACCGGGCGGTCGTCGCCGGAGTGCGTCGCCGAGGAGGCGAGCGGGCCGTGGCCCGCGGCCTTGGCGGCGAGGACGTACGCCCCCTGAGCCGGTACGGCCAGCGCGTAGCTGCCGTCCTCCGCGGAGAGCGCGGCGCCCGCCTGGCGGCCGTGCTGGTCGATCAGGGTGACCTTGGCGCGGGCGACCGGGCCGCCGTCGGCGTCCAGGACCCGGCCGCGGAAGCCGCCGAGGATTTCCCGGGCGCGCTCCAGCGCGGCGTCCTCCTCGCTGCTGGCGCGCAGTTGCGGCTTGGTCGCCTGGGGCCGGCCCGGCAG
Organism: Streptomyces sp. NBC_01384; assembly: GCF_045040035.1. Taxonomy (NCBI): domain Bacteria; kingdom Bacillati; phylum Actinomycetota; class Actinomycetes; order Kitasatosporales; family Streptomycetaceae; genus Streptomyces; species Streptomyces sp. NBC_01384. The sequence goes on along the minus strand of NZ_CP109559.1, from coordinate 2,830,680 downwards.
GAGCAGGGCGAAGAGCAGGCCGACGGCGACCGCGGCGGTGGCGATCAGGAAGGAGACCCGGAAGCCGTGCATGGTCGGGATCGCGACGCCGCCGACGTTGTTCGCGGTGTTGGCGAGGACCATGCCGATGACGGCGCTGGAGACCGACGTACCGATGGAGCGCATCAAGGTGTTGAGGCCGTTGGCCGCGCCCGTCTCGGAGGCCGGGACGGAGCCGACGATCAGCGCGGGCAGCGAGGAGTAGGCGAGGCCGATGCCCGCGCCGAGGATCACCGAGATCACGATGGTCTGCCAGGCGGCGCTCATCAGGCCGAGGCCCGCGCCGTAGCCGATCGCGATGATCAGCATGCCGAGGATCAGCGTGACCTTGGGGCCGTACTTGGCGGAGATCCGGGCGTAGACCGGCGCGGTGAACATCATCGTCAGGCCGAGCGGTGCCACGCACAGGCCCGCGACCACCATCGACTGGCCGAGGCCGTAGCCGGTGGCCTTCGGCAGCTGGAGGAGCTGCGGCAGGACGAGCGAGACGACGTAGAAGGAGACGCCGACCATGATCGAGGCGAGGTTGGTGAAGAGCACCGAGCGGCGCGCGGTGGTGCGCAGGTCGACCAGCGGCGCCTTCACACGCAGCTCCATCACGCCCCACAGGAGGAGGACGACGGCCGACGCGGCGAACAGGCCGAGCGTGGTGGCCGAGCTCCAGCCCCAGTCGCTGCCCTTGGTGATCGGCAGCAGGAAGAGGACGAGGCCCGCGGAGAGGCCCGCCGCGCCCAGCGCGTCGAAGGTGCCCTCGGCGCGCATCGGGGACTCCGGTACGGCGACGAGGGTCAGGACGATCGCGACGGCGCCGAGACCGGCGGCGAGGAAGAAGAGGGCGTGCCAGTCGGCGTGCTGCGCGACCAGGGCCGCGACCGGCAGCGCGAGTCCTCCGCCGACGCCGATGGAGGAGCTCATCAGGGCCATCGCCTCGCCGAGCTTCTCGCGGGGCAGCATGTCGCGCATCAGGCCGATGCCGAGCGGGATCGCGCCCATGGCGAAGCCCTGCAGGGCGCGGCCGACGATCATCACCAGCAGTTCGCTGGTGAAACCGGCTATGAGCGAGCCGACGACCATCACGGACAGGCTCGCGAGCAGCATCCGCCGCTTGCCGTAGAGGTCACCGAGCCGGCCCATGATCGGCGTGGCCACGGCTCCCGCGAGCAGCGTCGAGGTCATCACCCAGGTGGCGTTGCTGGGTGCGGTGCCCAGCAGTTCCGGCAGGTCCTTGATGACCGGGACGAGCAGGGTCTGCATCACCGCGACAACGATGCCCGCGAAGGCCAGGACCGGCACGATCGCGCCGCTGGGCCTCCGGGTGGGCCGGTCGGTCGTCGTGTGAGTCATTACGTGAGGCCTCCAGGCCGGGAGAGATGGGGTGAACGGCGGGTGGGCCGTGCGGGACAAGTCGGTGAGCCGTGCGGGATGAGCGCCGGGTAAACCCCGTATGCCCAGGCAACTATTCCGATGCTTTGGCGTACTAACGAATTCTTGACCTTCTCGTGAGGATCTGATCTCCCGTCAGGGGCTGTCACGTTAGTGAAACGTGTTCTACTCTTGCGCGCCATGAAGGCCTACGTCGCCGGGGTCGGGATGACCAGGTTCGAGAAGCCCGAGACTCGTGAATGGCAGTACTGGGACATGGTGCGGGAGGCGGGGAGCGGCGCTCTCGCGGACGCCGGGATCACGTACGCCGATGTGGAACAGGTTTCTGTCGGCTACTGTTTCCAGCCTTCGACGGCCGGCCAGCGCGCCGCCTACGAGCTCGGCCTGACCGGCGTTCCCGTCTACAACGTCAACAACAACTGCGCCACCGGGGCGAGCGCGCTGATGCTGGCGCGGCAGTTCGTCGAGGGCGGGGGCGCGGACTGCGTACTGGCGCTGGGGTTCGAGAAGATGAAGAGGGGCGCGTTGGGGGGTGGGGCCGACGGGGGAGACTTCGCGACGTCCCCGGTGGCCCGGCACTACGGGATCATGGCCGCCCGGCACGGCTTCGAGATGTCCCCGCCCACCGCGCAGATCTTCGGCGACGCGGCACGCGAGCACATGGAGAAGTACGGGACCACCGAGGCGCAGCTGGCCGCCGTCGGCGCCAAGAACCACCGGCACTCGGCGAACAATCCGTACGCCCAGTTCCAGGACGTGTACACGGTCGACGAGATCCTCGCCGCCCCGGTCGTGCACCGGCCGCTGACGAAACTCCAGTGCTCGCCGACCTCGGACGGGGCCGCCGCGGCGGTCGTCGTGTCCGAACGGTTCGTGGAGCGGCACGGGCCGGCGGACCGGGCGGTCGAGATCGTCGCCCAGGTCATGACCACGGACACGGAGGAGTCCTTCGCGTCCGGCTCGTGCGTCGACGTGGTCGGACAGCCGATGTCGCGGGAGGCCGCGCGCCAGGTGTACGAGCGGTCTGGACTCGGCATCGACGACGTGGACGTCGTAGAGCTGCACGACTGCTTCTCCATCAACGAACTGCTGACGTACGAGGCGCTCGGGATGTGCGAGGCGGGAGCATCCGGCGAGCTCGTCGAGTCGGGGGCCACGACGTACGGCGGGCGCTGGGTGGTGAACCCGTCCGGCGGCCTGATCTCCAAGGGGCATCCCCTCGGGGCCACCGGGATCGCGCAAGTGGCCGAGCTGGTGTGGCAGTTGAGGGGAGAGGCGGGGAGCCGGCAGGTGGCGGGCGCGCGGGTCGGGCTCGCCCACAACATCGGGCTGGGCGGAGCGGCGGTGGTCACGCTGCTGCGGGCGGGGGAGGAGTAGGGGGGCCGGCCTTTGCAGGGCTGCCGGCGAAGATCTCCGCCCGTTGAGGCAACGAAATCCGGTCCTCGTGGACTCCTTTGAACATCTAGGGGGTGCCCATGGGGGATCGAAAGCAGGTTCGGGACGAGGAGTTCCAGAGCTTTGTCATCGGCCGCTGGCCGCGGTTGATGCGTACGGCATTTCTCCTTACGGGGGAGCAGCACGCCGCCGAGGACCTGGTCCAGACGACGCTGGAGCAGGTCTATGTGGCCTGGCGCAGGGTCGGCGCGGCCGACGAACCGGAGGCCTATGTACGGCGCGTGATGATCAACGCGCATGCCCGGAAGCACCGCAGAAGGCTCAAGGAGTTCCTGGCGCCGAAGGACGACTCGGGGCTCTCGCGCGAGCTGCCGGACCACGGTGACCGGATCGCCCAGGCCGACGACCGCAGCGCCTTGCTGAAGGCGCTCGCCCAGCTGCCGCCGCGCCAGTGCGAGGCGGTGGTCCTTCGGTACTGGGAGGACCTGAGCGAGAGCCAGACGGCGGAGGCGATGGGCTGTTCGGTGGGCGCGGTGAAGAGCAACGCGGCGAAGGGGATCGCGAAGCTCCGCGCCATACCGGGACTGGCCGACATGGTGACGCACGGAGGGCGGAAGTGATGAGCGCGGACCGGGAGACGAATCACGACATGGCGACGCACACGGACATCGCCCTTCTGCTGGCTGAAGCCGCGGACGAGGTGGAGATCGGTATAGCCCCCTACCAGGCGGTGGTCCGCGGCGGCCGGCGTCGCAAGGCCCGCCGCTGGGCGCTGGCGGCGGCCGCGGCGCTGGTGATCGCCGGTTCGACGGGGACGCTGGCGCTGGCCGGGGGGCTGGACGGCGACGGGCACCGGGTAGCGCCGGTGGCGACGCGGCCGCCCACGGGCGAGGAGCGGCATGTGTACGAGCCGCAGCGGACCACCTTGGCGAACTGGTCGGAGGGCGGCAAGGAGTGGCGGGTCACCATCGACGTGTGGGGGGCACCGGAGAGCGCGGAGGAGGCGCAGGTCCAGTGGACCGCGATGGGCGGTTACGGCGAGGCCACGGCGGACGTGCACACAGCCAAGGATCTGGTCGGCCTGAGCCGGTACTTCGTGCGTCTGTCGGTGGACGACCGCACGTCGACGGTTTCGTGGGGCGAGTTCGTCAAGGGCGAGTCCGTGTCGGGCACGGACATGCCGACCTCCTATGCGATGCCACTGCCGGCGGGTGACAAAGCCAAGCCCGGCGCCCCCAACCGGCTGGTGATCGGCGACGTCGCGCCGACCGCGCGGAACGTCACCTGCACCTGGAACGACGGCACGACGACCGAGGTGCCGCGTGCGCCCGAGGGCGTCGGCTTCGGCCCGGACTTCAAGCCGTACATCCGCCCTGTCCAAGGTTCCCAGCCGAGTTGGTTCGTGTGTCTGGCCCCGGAAGGCAAGAGCTACAAGTCGGTGAAGGTGACGGGCTGATGTGAGCCGACCAGGTGGGCCGGGAGAAGGGAGCTACAGCCACCCCTGCTGACGTGCCTCCCGCATCGCCTCCATCCGGTTGCGGGTGCCCGTCTTGCCGATCGCGGAGGAGAGGTAGTTGCGGACGGTCGACTCGGAGAGGTGGAGCTTCGAGGCGATGTCGGCGACGGTCGCGCCGTCCACCGAGGCCTTCAGGACGTCGCACTCGCGGGCGGTGAGCGGATTGGGCCCGGCGCTCAACGCGGCGGCGGCGAGCGCCGGATCGATGACCGTCTCCCCGGTCAGTACCCGCCGGATCGCCTCGGCCAGATCCTCCACGGGGCCGTCCTTGACCAGGAACCCGGCGGCGCCCGCCTCCATCGCGCGCCGCAGATACCCGGGCCGGCCGAAGGTGGTGAGGATCAACACCCGGCAGTCGGGCGCCTGTTCGCGCAGTTCGGCGGCGGCGTCGAGGCCGCTCATCCCGGGCAGCTCGATGTCCAGCAGCGCCACGTCCGGGCGGTGCGTCAGCGCCGTGTCCACGATGGCGTCGCCTGCCGCCACCTGGGCGACGACCTCGATGTCCGGTTCCATCCCCAGCAACAGGGCGAGTGCGCCCCGCATCATTCCCTGATCCTCGGCAAGCAGGACACGCACGGACTTCGTGGGCCGGTGGTCCCGGGGCATCTCGTTCACGGGGCCAAGCGTAAGGCGAGGAAGGGCTCATGACCCGTGGTGGTGCTCGCTTCGCCGGTCATTAAAAACTCTCCATTGTTCGACTCCGCGCGTCTTGACGGTCCTTGACTCCGGGCAAACAATCGCCTCGACATTCCGTGATCGCCTTTGCCATTCCTATGTCGGGTCGATTTTCGCAAACGTTCGACATTTCGACCGGGAATGGGTTCGGTATTTCGATCGAACGATGTCCGGTATTTCGACCGAGTACCCGCACTGTCCTACCAGGAACGGAAGAGGTGCACCGTGTTCCCAAGAATGTCGCGCCCCAGACCACGGCGGCTGAGAAGCGCGGCCCTGGCCGTGCTGTCGGTGCTGGCGGCCGTTATCGCGCTCGCCGTCGGCGCTCCGGGGGCCGCCGCCGCGGGCTCGCTCCCCTGTGACATCTACGCCGCCGCGGGCACACCCTGTGTCGCCGCGCACAGCCTCGCCAGGGCGCTCTACTCGTCGTACAGCGGCTCGCTCTACCAGGTGCAGCGCGCCTCGGACGGCGCCACCGCCAACATCGGTCTCCTGTCGGCCGGCGGATACGCGAACGCGGCGGCGCAGGACTCCTTCTGCACCGGCACGACCTGCATCATCACCCGGATCTACGACCAGTCCTCGCGCCACAACGACCTCACCGTCGAGGGGGCGGGCGGCGCCGGCAAGGCCGATGTCGGCGCGCCCGCCGACGCGCTGCCGGTGACCGTCGGCGGCCACCAGGTCTACGGCCTGGAGATCTCGGCCGGCATGGGCTACCGGAACAACGCGACGTCGGGTGTCGCCGTGGGCGGGCAGGCCGAGGGGATGTACATGGTGACCTCCGGCACCCATGTGAACGGCAGCTGCTGCTTCGACTACGGCAATGCCGAGACCAACAACCAGGACACCGGCAACGGCCACATGGACGCGATCAACTTCGGCACCGAGTGCTGGTTCTCCCCCTGCTACGGCCAGGGCCCCTGGGTGCAGGCCGACCTGGAGAACGGGCTGTTCCAGTCGGACTCCGGCTACAGCAAGAACTCCTCCAACACCGGCACGGGGCCACTGCCCTTCGTGACCGCACTGCTGAAGAACAACGGCCAGAACCATTTCGCGCTGAAATACGGCAACGCTCAATCGGGCAGTCTCACGACCACCTATTCCGGGGGTGAACCCACCACCAGTGGTTACTCGCCCATGCACCAGGAGGGCGCCATCGTCCTGGGCACCGGGGGCGACAACAGCAACGGCTCCATCGGGTCCTTCTTCGAGGGCGTCATGACCTCGGGCATCCCGACGGACGCCGCCGACGACTCCGTGCAGTCGAACATCGTCTCCGTCGGCTACGGCGGTGCGACCGGCAGCACCGGCTCGCTGACGCCCGGTTCGGAGATCTCACTGCGGGCGACGACCTCCTGCTGCACGACCGACTACATCCGCCACCAGGCCGGCGCGGGGGTCGTCTCGCAGATCACCTCCAGCAGTTCGACCCTCGACAAGAACGACGCCACCTGGATCGTCCGCCGGGGCCTGGCGAGCAGTTCCTGTGTCTCCTTCGAGTCGAGGAACTACCCCGGGGACTTCTTGCGGCACTACAACTACCGGCTCTACCGGCAGCCCATGGACGGCACCGCACAGTTCAGATCCGACGCGACGTTCTGCCCGCAAACGGGCCAGAACGGCCAGGGGAGTTCCTTCGCGTCGTACAACTACCCGAGCAAGTTCATCCGCCACTACAACTACAACGTCTACGTCGCCAGTGACGGCGGCTCCAACACCTGGGACAGCGCCACGTCCTGGACGGACGACGTGAGCTGGGTCGTCAGCCAGCCCTGGGCGCCGTAGCGGCCGCGGAATCCCGCACATCCGCCGGCTCCCGCGGGAGTTCGGACTCCAGGGAGAGTTCCGACTCCCGGGGGAGTTCGGCGGTGACGGTGAAGCCGCCGCCCGGCGCCGGTCCCGCCTTCAGCGAACCCCCGGCTGCCGCGAGGCGTTCCGTGAGGCCGATCAGTCCGGTGCCGCCGATGCCGTCGACCCGATGGGCGGGCTTCTGGAGGGAGACGCCGGTGCCGTTGTCGGTGATGTGCAGCCGGACGCGTTCGGGGGTGCCGTCGACGGTGATCTCGCAGCGGGTGGCGCCGCTGTGCCGGACGACGTTGGTGACCGCCTCGCGCAGCACCCAGCCGAGGAGGGCCTCGGTCTGGGGGACGAGGGGCGGGCCCGACTGCCGTACGACCGGGTCGACTCCCACCGCGGACAGCGCGGAGCGGGCGCGGTCCAGTTCCGTGGCGAGGCTGCCCTCGCGATAGCCGGTGACCGCCTCCCGGATCTCCGTGAGGGCCTGGCGGCCGACCGACTCGATGTCCGTGACCTGGACGAGGGCCGCCTCCAGATCGCGAGGGGCCAGCCGGCGGGCGGCCTCCGACTTCACCACGATCACGGAGAGCGTGTGGCCGAGCAGGTCGTGCAGGTCGCGGGAGAAGCGCAGGCGTTCCTTCTCCACGGCGCGGCGGGCCAGTTCCTCGCGGGCGGCTCGCAGTTCCCGTACCGCCTCGGAGAGGGAGAGGATCGCCGCCGTCACCATGGTGGACAGGAAGGTGCCGTACGCGATGTTGATCGCGTCCCAGCCCGCCCGGAAGAAGGAGACCAGCGCCGCGAGCGCGGTCAGGCCGAGGCCGAACTGACCGAGCCACGGGCCCCGCAGAACGGCTCCGGTGGCCAGGCCCAGCAGCGGAAAGAAGTACAGCCAGTTGCCGCCGTACGCGAGGGCCAGCCCGCAGGTGACCAGGCCCATCAGAACGAGCGCCACCTTCGTGGAGCGGGACTCGCGCTTCTCCTTCACGAAGGCGCGGAACGTCACGTAGATGTAGAGGGAGTTGAAGGCGAGCAGGCCCAGGGCGCCGATCCAGGGTTGCGGCGTCTTGCCCTGGAAGAGGTTGGAGAAGGCGCCCATGCCCATCAGCAGCCACGGCAGCAGTGCGAAGCCGGTGGGCGGCGGGCCCGGATTCTCCGGCATCTTCCCGCCGTTCTCGCGGGCGGCCCGCTGCTCGGCCTTGAACCGTTCCATGTCGGCCTTCCAGCGCGCCCGCGCCGCCCGCCACCCCTTCACCTGGCAGGTGACTTCTCGTATCCAGGACATGTCCCCCCCCGTTCAGACGGTCCGTGCGGACCGACGGTACGAGACCACAGCGTACGAACCGAACGCCAGTAGCCAGGCAGTCAGTACCACCACCGCGCCGAGCGCCGGTGCGTTGCCGTCGGCGACGGACGTGCCGAGCTGGGCGAAACGGTAGGTGGGTGTGTAGGCAGACAGGGACTGGAGCCAGCCCGGGAAGAGCGTGAGCGGGAACCACAGGCCGCCGACCACCGAGAGTCCCAGGTTGCACACCATGTTCGCGACCCCGGTCGTCTGGGCGGTGAGCCGGTAGCCGTTGCCGAGGCCGAGCAGGGTGAAGGGGATCGAGCCGAGCCACAGCAGCACCGCGATCGCCGCCCACTGCCAGACGTCCAGCCGTACGCCGTTGACCAGGCCGCCGGCCATCAGCACCGCGGTGATCGCGGGCAACACGGTCACCGAGCCGGTGAGCGCCCGGCCGAGCACCACCTCGCGCGGTGTCATCGGCGTCACCCGCAACTGCCGCAGCCAGCCGACCACCTTGTCCTCGGCGACTCCGCCGCCGGTGTTCAGAGCCGAGCCGACCGCGCCGTACGCGGCCATGCCGATCATCGAGCCGGTCTTCCAGCTGCCGTCACCGCCGTCACCGAGGTTGGTGAGCAGGAGGTACATCATCACGGGCATCGCGATACCGCCGATCACGAAGCCGGTGTCGCGCAGCGTCCGGCGCACTTCCAGCCGCAGATAGTCCAGCATCACACCGTCTCCAGAGCATGCGAGGTGAGCGCCATGAACGCGTCGTCCAGAGACGCGGGGACGACCTCCAGGCCGCGGATCGCACCCAGCTCCGCCAGCGCGACCACTGTCGCGTCCGAGTTGTCGGTGCCCAGCAGGGCCCGGTCCCCGCGCACCTCCACCGACACCACACCGGGCAGCAGAGTCAGCCCCTCGGTGCCCCGGCCCGCCAGGTCGAAGGAGACCAGGTTGCCGCCCACCGCCCGTTTGAGCTGCTCGCCGGTGCCGTCGGCGACGATCCGGCCGCGGTCGATGACGACGATCCGGTCGGCGCGCGCGTCGGCCTCCTCCAGGTAGTGCGTGGAGAACAGGACGGTGTGCCCGCGGCGCGCGTACGCCCGCATCGAGTCCCAGAACGCGTGTCGCGCCTCCACGTCCAGCGCGGCGGTCGGCTCGTCGAGCACGATCAGGTCGGGGTTCCCGGCGAGCGCCACCGCGAACCGCACCCTCTGTGACTGTCCGCCGGAGAGCCGGTCGACGCGCCGCCCGGCCAGCTCCGCGATCCCCGCGAGCCGTAGCGCCTCGGCGACCGGCAGCGGCGCGGGATAGCGGCCGGCCACGAAGGAGACCAGCTCCCGGACGGTGACGCGGGGCACCGGCCGGGTCTCCTGCAGCATCGCGCCGACCCGCCCGGCGCGCACCGCCGCCTCCGGGCGGCCGCCGAAGAGCGCGACCGCCCCCTCGTCCGGCTCGTTCAGCCCGAGGAGCAGGGAGATCGTGGTCGACTTCCCCGCGCCGTTGCGGCCCAGCAGCGCCACGGTCTCGCCGCGCGCGATCTCCAGGTCCACACCGTCCACGGCGCGCACCGCGCCGAACGTCCTGACCGTCCCCGTGAAGGACACGGCCGGTTCCGGTTCCGTGATCCCGGCCGTCCCCGTGGTCCCCGTCATTCCTGTCGTTCCTGCCGTCCCCGTCGTCCGTGTCATGCCTACGACGGTATGGGCCGGGAGCCGCGCCCGGCAGAGGCACTTGTGGGCAATCGGCCGGGACAAATGTCATGACCGACGCCCGACGCCCGACTCCTGGTGCTCAAGGATCTGACATGGCGTCAGTAGTCTTCACAACTACTGGGCGCTGGGCTATACAGGGGGTCGCCGTACTGGAACGCGTTCTAGAACGGGCGGGTTCCGTGGCCCAGTGTCGACCTCGGTGCGGCCGACGGTGCGGACGGCCGCACCGAGGTCTTTCGCGCGCTACTGATCAGGAGCCCCATGCCCATCGACGCCGCCAAGGCCCTCGCCGCCGAACCCCGCAGCGGTGAGATCACCTGGGACCGCAAGGACGTCCAGCTCTATCACCTCGGCCTCGGAGCGGGCATTCCGGCGACGGACCCCGACGAGCTGCGCTACACCCTCGAATCGAAGCTGCACGTCCTGCCGAGCTTCGCCACCGTCGCGGGCGCCGGTTCCCCCGGAGTGATCAGCGGCCTGTCCATGCCCGGAGTCGACGTCGACCTCGCCCGTGTCCTGCACGGCGGCCAGACCATCGAGCTGCACCGCCCGATCCCGGTCGAGGGCAAGGCCGTGGCCACCGGGCGGATCGCCGCCGTCTACGACAAGGGCAAGGCGGCCGTCCTCGTCATGCGCACCGAAGTCGCCGACGCCGAGGGCCCGTTGTGGACGAACGACGCCCAGATCTTCGTACGGGGAGAGGGCGGCTGGGGCGGCGACCGCGGCCCCTCGACCCGCCTCGAGGAGCCGACGGGTCCGCCGGACCGGACCGTCGAGCGCCCGGTCCGCGAGGAGCAGGCGCTGCTCTACCGGCTCTCCGGCGACTGGAACCCGCTGCACGCCGACCCCGAGTTCGCCAAGCTCGCCGGGTTCGACCGGCCGATCCTGCACGGGCTGTGCACGTACGGGATGACGCTCAAGGCGGTCGTCGACACGCTGCTCGGCGGGGACGTGGCGCGCGTCCGCTCGTACACCACGCGCTTCGCCGGGGTCGTGTACCCGGGGGAGACCCTGCGCATCCGTATGTGGCGGCAGGACGGCAGCGTCCGGGTGGCCGTGAGCGCCGTCGAACAGGGCGACGCGCCCGTCCTCGCCGACACCGTCGTCGCACACTCCTGAGCCCAGCCCACCCGTTGACCAGCCCACTCGTTGAACCGCCCATCGTTGACCCGCCCCACCGTTCGACCAGCCCGTTTCGAGGGGAGCCGCACCATGCGCGCAGCCGTACAGCACGAGATAGGCCAGGACAAGCTGGAAGTCCTCGACGACATCGAGGCGGTGGGCTTCGGGCCGGGCAGGGTGCGGATCCGGGTGCGGGCCACCGGGCTGTGCCACTCGGACCTGTCCGCGATGAGCGGCGTACTGCCGCAGCCCGCGCCGTTCGTACCCGGCCACGAGGGTGCCGGGGAGATCGTCGAGGTCGGCGAGGGCGTCACCCACCTCAAGCCGGGCGACCGGGTCGTCGTCTGCTGGCTGCCGGCCTGTGGTGTCTGTCCCGCCTGCAAGCGCGGCCAGACCCAGTTGTGCCTGGCCGGGTTCATGAACGCGGGCACGCCCAACTTCAGGCGCCCCGGCGGAGATGTCTTCGGCTTCGCCGGTACCGGCACCTTCACTGAGGAGGTCGTGGTCGACGCCGGTTCCGCCGTGCCGATCCCGGACGACGTGCCCTTCGACATCGCGGCCCTCATCGGCTGCGGGGTGACGACAGGCCTGGGCGCCGCGCTCAACACCGCGGACGTGGAAGCCGGTTCGTCGGTCGCCGTCATCGGCTGCGGCGGCGTCGGCATCTCCGCGATCCAGGGCGCCCGGCTCAAGGGTGCCGCCGAGATCGTCGCCGTGGACCCGGTCGCCTCGCGCCGGGAGGCCGCGCTGAGGTTCGGCGCCACCAGGGCCGTAGCACCGGACGAACTCCCGGGCGCGAAGCAGGAGATCACCGCGGGCGAGGGCTTCGACTACGTCTTCGAGGTCGTCGGCCGCTCCGCCACCGCCCGCACCGCGTACGAGAACACCCGCCGCGGCGGCACCCTCGTCATCGTCGGCGCGGGCGCCATGGACGACTTCCTGCAGCTCAACATGTTCGAGCTGTTCTTCGACGAGAAGCGGATCCTGCCGTCCATGTACGGCGGCGGAGACGTCCTGCGGTCGTACGAGCGGACGGTCGCCCTGTGGCGCGCGGGCCGTATCGACCTGGAGAGCCTGATCACCCACCGGGTGCCGCTGTCCGGGATCAACGAGGCGCTGGACCAGATGCGGACGGGCACCGCGCTGCGTACGTGCATCGAAATCTGACCCCCACGATTGCCCACGATTGCTGAGGACTTCGATGTCACTGCCGCTTGAAGGGCTGACCGCGATCGTCACCGGCGCCGGGCGCGGGCTCGGCCGGGCCGAGGCACTGGAACTGGCCCGGCTGGGCGCGGCCGTCGTCGTCAACGACTACGGGCAGCCCGGGCGGGACGGTTCAGGCGCGGCCTCCGCCACCCCCGCCGAGCAGGTCGCCGCCGGGATCCGCGCCGCGGGCGGCCGCGCCCTCGCCCACACCGGGGACGTCGCCGACCGTGAACAGGCCTGCGCACTGGTGGAGTTGGCGATCACCGAATTCGGGAAGCTGGACATCCTGGTCAACAACGCGGGCATCCTGCGCGACCGGATGGTCTTCTCGATGTCCGAGGACGAGTGGGACTCCGTCGTCCGGGTGCATCTGAAGGGGCACTTCAACACGACCCACTTCGCGTCCGCGCACTGGCGGGCGCGAGCCAAGGCGGCGGACGGGCCGGTGTACGGGCGGATCGTGAACACCTCGTCGGAGGCGTTCCTCGCGGGCTCGGCGGGCCAGCCCAACTACGCTGCCGCGAAAGGCGGGATCGTCGGGCTGACGACCTCGACCGCGCTGGCACTCGCGAAGTACGGCGTGACGGCGAACGTCATCTGCCCGCGTGCCCGGACCCGTATGACCGAGGACGTGTTCGGCGGCTTCGAGGTGCCCGAGCAGGGGCTCGATCCCCTTGCCCCGGAGCATGTCGCGCCCCTCGTCGGCTACTTGGCCGCGCCCGCCGCCGCGCACGTCAACGGCCAGCTGCTCGTCGTGCACGGCGGCATGGTCGCGGTCGTCGAGCGGCCGCGGGTGGCCGCCAAGTTCGACACCAAGCAGGACGTCTTCACGTACGACGAACTCGACGCGCTGCTCGGCCCGTACTACGCGCAGCGGCCCAAGGGGGAGACGTTCGCGGCGGCGGAGGTACTGGGGCTCAAGCACGCCTAGCCGTCACGTGGGGGCCCTGGAGCCCCGCAGCGCACGGCCCCGCAGCGATACGCCCCCGCAGCGATACGCCCCCGCAGCGATACGGCCCCGCTCGCGTCGTGCGCGAGCGGGGCCGTATCGCTGGACCGACGTGCTGTCAGGCCGATGTGTTCTGCTGGTCGGACGGCTTGCGGTGGCGGCCGTGTGGGGTCGCCTCGTCGTCCTGGCCGGAGACCGGTCCACGGTGCTTGCCGTGACCTTCGGCCTCCTGGGCCCCGGCCTCCCAGGCTTCGGTGGCCGGTGGTTCCATGGTGCTGGTTTCGCTCATGTGGAAGTGTTCACCCCGTCGACAAGATCCTTCTTTGCAGCCGGAGGATTCTAACCGGTCGCTCCCGCGGGGACGGTGGCGGGTGACGGGCTCGCGGGGGAGCCGCTCCCCTCGGCCCGAACGGCCTCGTACGCGAACGCCGGACGGGCCAGCAGGTGCACCACCCGTCCCTCCAGCGGTGCTTGCTGGAGCGGGACCGGGCGGGCCGCCGCTCGTTCCGGTGGACGCGGGAGCTCCGTGTCCACCGAAACCATGGGGGCCGTCACCCGTGTCACCCCGCAGGGCACCGCCCCCGTCGCGTACGGCAGATGCAGCACCCCTTCCCTGGTCCACAGGCCGGTGCCCGCCAGCCACCCCTCGGGCGCCGGGAGATGGTGGACCTGGCGTTCGACGGGCCGCCACACCCCCACCCAGCTGCCGGCCGGGCCGTCGATACGCAGGGCCACCGCGCAGCGCTCCGGCGTCAGGACCTGGCCCGGCTGGATCGCGAACGGCGTCACCGCGCAGTCGGTGGTGCGCAGGCAGTCCGGGAAGCGGACCGGCAGGGTGCTGCCGAGGACGCCCCAGCCGAGGCGGTCGTGGCCCGGGGACGGCGCGTCCGAGCGGATCAGCAGCAGGCCGCTGTCGGCGTCCGCGAGCAGCAGCCGGTCGTTGCTGTCCTCGGCGATCTGCAGCAGTGGCGACACCTCGCCGCCGCGCTCCAGGTCGACGACCACCGTTTTGGTCCGGCCGTCCTGGAAGCGGTCCAGGGCCAGCAGCCGCCCCGTTCCGTCCAGCCAGACACCGCCCGAACAAATGCCCGGCACCTCGGCCAGGTGTTCGGGGCCGAAGGTGCCGCCCGCCACCAGCCACACCGCCGTGGACCCCCGGCCTACGGTGAGGGCGTAGGCGTGCTCCCCGTCCGGCGCGGGCGGCAGCAGCCACAGCCGGGTGCCCTCGTCCGGGCACTCCACCGCGCCGAGGGGCAGCTCCCCGGTGCCGGGCCCGGTCGGGTACAGCAGCGAGAACGCGTGCCGGCCGTCCGCCACGCGGTGGATCAGCACCCGCCCGTCGGTCATCGGCAGCACCTCGGTGCCGGGCTCCTCCGGCTGGCGGGACGGCAGCGGCACGGCGTACGGCTCGGGGCCGTCCAGCGTCCAGCGCTCCGGGAACCAGCACCCGCCGTCGAGGGCGAGGCGTGCCGCGTAGGTTCCGTCCGCGGCGATCACGCATGCGGGGCGGTTGGCCCGCTCGTTCCAGGGTTCCGCCGCGGGTTCGGTCGCACAGGCCGTCATCGTTCGGTCACCTCCGGTGACGAAGGTAGTTTTCGTACGCACAGACGTGAGACCGGCGGGCGGGCGCTTCACACATAAGGGTGGCCGTGCCGCGATTCGCCTGAGGGAACGGGGGCGCGTGTGCTGAGCGGGGTGGGACGACCGGATTTCCGCGGGCGCCCGATCTTCTGCGAAGATCACCGCAACCGTCGATCGAAGATCACCGCAACCCATCGACCGAGGAACCACGACGGCGAGAACCCGGTCCGCGAGAGCGGCGCCGGTTTGGGCGCAAGGAGGGGCCAGGTAGCCTTTTCCCCGTGCCCCGTCTGTCTGAAGTCATCGCCGCGCTCGACGCTCTCTGGCCCCCCGAGAGGGCCGAAGGGTGGGACGCGGTCGGCACCGTCTGCGGCGACCCCGACCAGGAGGTCGCAGGCGTCCTGTTCGCCGTCGACCCTGTCCAGGACATCGTCGACGAAGCGGTGAAGCTGGGCGTGAACCTGCTGGTCACCCACCATCCGCTCTATCTGCGCGGTACGACGACGGTCGCGGCCGGCACCTTCAAGGGCCGGGTCGTGCACACCCTCATCAAGAACGACATCGCGCTGCACGTCGCCCACACCAACGCCGACCGCGCCGATCCGGGCGTCAGTGACGCCCTCGCCGGGGCGCTCGACCTGCGCGTCGTACGGCCACTCGTGCCGGACACCACCGACCCCGACGGCCGCCGCGGCCTCGGCCGCGTCTGTGAGCTGGACCACCCGCTGACCCTTCGCGCGTTCGCCGCGCGCGCCGCCGAGCGGCTGCCCGCCACCGCGCAGGGCATCCGCGTCGCCGGTGACCCCGAGGCACTCCTGCGGACCGTCGCGGTCAGCGGCGGCTCCGGCGACAGCCTCTTCGACGACGTGCGCGCATCGGGCGTCGACGCCTTCCTCACTGCGGACCTGCGCCACCACCCGGCGTCGGAGTTCATGGCGGATCGCGCCCACAGTCCTCTCGCGCTGCTCGACGCGGCACACTGGGCCACCGAGTGGCCCTGGTGCGAGCTGGCCGCCGCCCAGCTCGACGAGATCTCCGACCGCCACGGATGGGGCCTGAGGGTCCACGTCTCGAAGACGGTCACCGACCCCTGGACCGCCCACGCGGCGTCCACCGAAACCTCTAACGCAATGGGAGCCCCCAACTGAACGCCGCGCCCGCTGATCAGATCCGACTTCTCGACGTCCAGGGCCTCGACGTACGCCTGCAGCAGCTCGCGCACAAGCGGAGGTCCCTTCCCGAGCACGCCGAGATCGAGTCGCTGAACAAGGACCTCACGCAGCTGCGCGACCTGCTCGTCGCCGCGCAGACCGAGGAGAGCGACTGCGCCCGCGAGCAGACCAAGGCCGAGCAGGACGTGGACCAGGTGCGCCAGCGCGCCGCCCGCGACCAGCAGCGCCTGGACTCCGGTGCCGTCACCTCCCCCAAGGACCTGGAGAACCTCCAGCGCGAGATCACTTCCCTCGCCAAGCGGCAGGGCGACCTGGAGGACGTCGTCCTCGAGGTCATGGAGCGCCGCGAGTCCGCGCAGGAGCGGGTCGCCGAGCTCACCGAGCGGACCTCCTCCGTGCAGTCGAAGATCGACGACGCGACCGGCCGCCGGGACGCGGCCTTCGAGTCCCTCGACGGCGAGGCGGCCTCCGTGACGAAGGAGCGCGAGGTCATCGCGGGCTCCGTCCCCGCCGACCTGCTCAAGCTCTACGACAAGCTGCGCCAGCAGCAGGGCGGCGTCGGCGCCGCGCGGCTCTACCAGCGCCGCTGCGAGGGCTGCCGCCTGGAGCTCAACATCACCGAGGTCAACGACGTGAAGGCGGCCTCCCCGGACACCGTGCTGCGCTGCGAGAACTGCCGTCGCATCCTGGTGCGCACCTCCGAGTCCGGCCTGTAAGGGGTTCGGGGCGTGCGGGAGTTCATCGTCGAGGCCGACGGCGGTTCCCGGGGCAACCCGGGGCCCGCGGGGTACGGCTCCGTGGTCATCGACGCGGTCACGGGGGAGACGCTGGCGGAGCGTGCCGAGTACATCGGCATCGCCACCAACAACGTCGCCGAGTACCGGGGCCTGGTGGCGGGCCTGCGCGCCGCCCACGAACTGGACCCGACCGCACGCGTCCGGGTCCGCATGGACTCCAAGCTCGTCGTCGAGCAGATGTCCGGCCGCTGGAAGATCAAGCACCCGGACATGAAGCCCCTGGCCGCCGAGGCGTCCCGCGTCTTCCCGCCCTCCCAGGTCACCTACGAGTGGATGCCGCGCGAACAGAACAAGCACGCGGACCGGCTGGCCAACGAGGCGATGGACGCCGGGCGGCGGGGCGAACAGTGGTCTCCGTCGGTGTCGACGGCGGAGCTGGACGCGCGCGCGGCGAGATCCGCGGTACCTGAGCCGTCGGGCCCGCCCGGGGACGCGACAGCGGGCGCGGCAAAGGCCCGCGC
This sequence comes from Streptomyces sp. NBC_01384, assembly GCF_045040035.1. Taxonomy (NCBI): domain Bacteria; kingdom Bacillati; phylum Actinomycetota; class Actinomycetes; order Kitasatosporales; family Streptomycetaceae; genus Streptomyces; species Streptomyces sp. NBC_01384. Next base: position 2,813,578 of record NZ_CP109559.1, on the reverse strand, counting down.
GGCCCTGAAAGCACCGGGTTCGGGAGCGCCTCTCAAGGGGCGCGGGGCCGTGACATCTGCGGCTCCGCCGCGCGGGCGCGACCAGCCCTCACCGTCCCGCACCCCGACGGCTCCCGTCTCCACCCCGTCACCGGCCCCTCTGCCACCCGGCGGCGAAGCCGCGAAGGCCGAAGACGACGCGCGGGCCGCGCGCAACGTGGCCACGCCGGCGCCGTCAACCGGCTGGGGCGCGGCCCCCGACATGAGCGCCCCCGCCACCTTCGTCCTACTCCGCCACGGCGAGACCCCCCTCACCCCCCAGAAGCGCTTCTCGGGCAGCGGCGGCACCGATCCGTCGCTGTCGGACGTGGGCCGCGAGCAGGCCGAGCGGGTCGCGGCCGCGCTGGCCGCACGCGGGACCATCCAGGCGATCGTGGCATCGCCACTCACCCGCACCCGGCAGACCGCGGCCGCCGTCGCCGACCGCCTCGGACTGGACGTCGTCATCGAGGACGGTCTGCGCGAGACGGACTTCGGCGCCTGGGAGGGCCTCACCTTCGCCGAGGTGCAGGAGCGCCACCCCGACGACCTGAAGGCCTGGCTCACCTCGCCGAAGGCCGAACCGACCGGCGGCGGCGAGAGCTTCGCGGCGACCGCCCGCCGTATGGCCGTCACCCGCGACAAGCTCATCGCCTCGTACGCGGGCCGCACGGTCCTCCTCGTCACCCATGTCACCCCGATCAAGACCCTCGTACGCCTGGCCCTCGGCGCCCCGCCGGAGTCCCTGTTCCGTATGGAACTGTCCGCGGCGTCCCTCTCGGCGGTGGCGTACTACGCGGATGGCAACGCGAGCGTCCGGCTGTTCAACGACACCTCTCACCTCCGCTGAGACTGCCGCCCGGCGGCGCGCTCGCGCAGGATCTCGGCGGTCTCCCGGTCCGCAGGCAGGAACGCCTCCAGATGGAGTTCCGCGAGCGTCACGTCCACGGCGGTCGCGAACGAGGTCAGCGTCGTGAGCAGTCTCAACTCGCCCTCCGCACACCGCAGTCGCAGCGGCACGGCGAAGCCGAGATAGTCGGCGCCGGGCTCGCCCGCCGGTACGTACCCCGCCAACTCCTCGGCCAGCGCGTCGAGGAACGGGTCGGGGCTGCGTACGGCCCGGGCCCGCAGGTTCTCCACGATGTGCTGCCCCCACGCGTCGAGGTTCACCACCCGCGACCCCATCCCGCGCGGATGCAGCGCGAGCCGCAGCACATTGACGGGCGGTGCGAGCAGCGCGGGGTCCGCGCCCTCCGTGAGCACGTCGAACGCCCCGTTCGCCGCGACGAGTTCACCCCGCGGCCCCGCCACCACCGCCGGATACGGCAGATGCCCTTGGAGAATGCTGTCCAGCGCCTCCCGTACGGGTTTCAGCGCGACCGCGTCGAGCGGTGACTCCGCGAACGCGGGCGCGTAACCGGCCGCCAGCAGCAGTGAGTTGCGCTCCCGCAGCGTCAGGCCGAGCGACTCGGCGAGCCGGATCACGATCTCCCTGCCGGGCACCGAACGCCCGCGCTCGATAAAACTGACGTACCGCTGGGTCGTCCCCGCGCGCGAGGCGAGCTCCAGCTGACTGACCCGGCGGACGGTGCGCCAGCGCAGCAACTCCCGGGCAAAGGGCGGGGTTTCGGTCACGGAGGCGCCGGTGGTGCTGGTGGTCATGGCTCAGTTGTACGTCATGGGTACGACATCGACGTCCCGGTGACGTCCCGGCGATCAGCCGTCAGCCGTCAGCCGTCAGCCGTCAGCCGTCAGCCATCCGCCCTCTGTCATACCTTGCCGGGAATTTGAGCGGCGTACCGGCGTTCCGCCACTACGAGACCGGCGCGGTCTTCGGCAAGGTCGTCATCCGCGTGGCCTGAGCGCGGCCGCCGCACGCGCCAGGCTCTCCACACGCTCCCAGTCCTTCGCCGCGATCGCGTCCTCGGGCAGCATCCATGTCCCGCCCACGCACCCGACGTTGGGGAGTGCGAGGTACTCCGGCGCGTAGGTGGGGCCGATGCCTCCCGTCGGGCAGAACCGTGCCTGCGGCAGTGGTCCGGCCAGCGACTTGAGGTATGCCGTGCCGCCCGCCGCCTGCGCCGGGAAGAACTTCATCTCACGCACCCCGCGCTCCAGCAGCGCCACCACCTCCGACGTCGTGGACACCCCCGGCAGGAACGGCACCCCGGACGCCTTCATGGCATCGAGCAGTACGTCGGTCCAGCCGGGGCTGACCAGGAAGCGGGCGCCCGCGGCCACACACTGCGTCACCTGCGCCGGCGAGATGACGGTGCCCCCACCGACCACCGCGTCCGGCACCTGGGCGGCGATCGCCCGGATGGCGTCGAGTGCGACGGGCGTCCGCAGGGTCACCTCGATCGCGGGCAGCCCGCCCGCGACCAGCGCCCGCGCCAGGGGGACGGCGTCCTCGACCTCGTTCACCACGACGACGGGGACCACGGGGGCGAGGTCCAGCAGGGAGGCGGCCGGAACGGAGGGCAGCGGTGAGGTCATGGCCTCATCGTGCCCTCGTCGTTCAACATGCGCAAAGAGCGTTGCGCATGTTGCAACAGCCGTGAGTGTTGCTCAGTTTGCAACAACCGCCTTTAGTGCACCTCGTTCACCAGCACATCCAGCGCCCAGGCCGTCCCCGCCCGCGCGGGCGCCTGCGCCTCCACCTCGTACCCGAGGTCCCGCAAGGCCTCCACCAGCTCCGCCGGATCCGCGGGCGCCGTGCCCGCTGCCAGCAGACTCCGTACGATCCGTCCCTTCGTCGCCTTGTTGAAGTGGCTGACCACCTTCCGAGTGGGCGCGTGCAGCACCCGTACCGTCGCCGTCCGCCCGGCGACCTCGCCCTTCGGCTTCCACGCGCCCGCGTACGCCGAGGACCGCAGGTCGAGCACCAGCCCGTCCCCGGCCGCCTCGGGGAGCGCGGTGGCCATCGGGGTACGCCAGTGCGCGCCCAGCGCCCCGAGCCCCGGCAGCTTCACCCCCATCGAGCAGCGGTACGACGGGATCCGGTCCGTCACCCGGACCGCGCCCCACAGCCCGGAGAAGACGAGCAGCGAGCGGCCCGCGCGCCGCTTGGCCGCCGTGTCCAGCGAGGCCAGGTCCAGGGCGTCGTACAGCACCCCCGTATAGATCTCCCCGGCCGGGCGCGCACCCGCCGTCCGCAGCTCCGTGTTCTTGGCGATCTCGCCGCGCAGGCCCTCACTCAGCCCGAGCACCTCGCGGGCCTTCTCCTCGTCGCCGGCGCACAGCTCGACCAGCTCGTCGAGGACCGCCCGACGCGCCTCGGTGAGCCCGGGCAGGGACAGCGACTCCAGCTTCAGCGCGGTTCCCCGCCCGGAGGGCGCCTTCCCTTCGGAGGGCGGCAGCAGCACGAGCACGGTGGTGTTCTCCTAACGGTGGGTGTGGCCCGCCGCCAGCCTAAAGGGTCCTCCCGGGCCTCGAAGGCGCTCGGGACGCCGCCCCGACATCCGGACATCCCGACATCCTTACATCGGGACGCTCGGGGTGCCGCCCGCATGCGCGCGACCTACGCTCGACCCATGCCCCGCCGCCACATCCGCGCCACCTGCGTACCGGGGGCTCCCCTGCAGGCCGCCCTGTGCGCCCTGCGGACCGAGCTCGGTGTGCCCGAGAGCTTCTCGCCCGGCGTACTCGAGGAGGCCGCCCGGCCACCCCGCCTGCCCTCCTACGACGCGACGGACATCCCCCTCTTCACCATCGACCCGCCGACGTCCACCGACCTCGACCAGGCGATGCACCTGTCCCGTCGGGAGAAGGGCGGCGGCTACCGCGTCCGGTACGCGATCGCCGACGTCGCCGCCTTCGTGGCCCCCGGCGGCGCCCTGGACGCCGAGGCGCACCGCCGCGTGACGACCCTCTACTTCCCGGACGAGAAGGTCCCCCTCCACCCGACCCGGCTCTCCGAAGGCACCGCCAGCCTCCTCCCCGGCCAGACCTGCCCGGCCGTGCTCTGGACGATCGACCTGGACACGGACGGCCGCACGGAGGCGGTCGACGTACGCCGGGCCGTCGTCCGTAGCCGCGCCAAGCTCGACTACGCGCACGTGCAGAAGCGGATCGACGACGGGACGGCGGAGGAGCCGCTCGCCCTCCTCAAGGACATCGGGGTGCTGCGCGAGCGCCTGGAAGTGGAGCGCGGCGGCATCTCTCTCAACGTCCCCGAGCAGGAGATCGTCGAGAAGGACGGGACGTACGAACTCGTCTGCCGTGCCCCGCTCCCCGCCGACGCCTGGAACGCACAGATCTCCCTGCTCACCGGGATGGCGGCGGCCGAGCTGATGCTCGCGCACGGCACGGGCGTCCTGCGCACGCTGCCCGCCGCCCCCGACGGCGCGGTCGGCCGCCTTCGCCGTACGGCCAAGGCCCTGCGCATCGAGTGGCCGCACCACGTCTCCTACGCCCAGCTCATCCGCTCCCTCGACCCGCACCGGCCGCACCACGCGGCCTTCCTCCAGGAGTGCACGACGCTGCTGCGCGGCGCGGGCTACACGGTGTTCCGGGACGGCGCCCTCCCGGACGTCACCTCCCACGCCGCCGTGGCCGCGCCCTATGCCCACTGCACGGCCCCCCTGCGCCGCCTCGCCGACCGCTACGCCACGGAGATCTGCCTGGCCGCCGCCGCGGACGAACCACCCCCCGACTGGGTCCTCACCGCCCTCGACCTCCTCCCCAAGGAGATGGCCGAGGGCTCCCGGCGCGCGGGCACGGTGGAACGCGGGTGCGTCGACATCGTCGAGGCCGCGCTGCTCAAGGACCGGGTCGGTGAGCTCTTCGAGGGCTGCGTGGTGGACGTACAGGAACGTGAACCGACCGTCGGCACCGTCCAGTTGGAGTCCCCGGCGGTCTTCGCCCGGATCGCGGGCGGCACGGTGGCGCTGCCGCTGGGGGAGCGGTTGCGGGTACGGCTCACCCAGGCGGACCTGGGGGCGGCGAAGGTGCGGTTCGCCCCCGCGTGAGTCGTTCCTCTGCTGCGGGTGGGTGGGGGCCGGTCGCGCCCACGCGGCGGAGCCGCACGCACCCCACAGCGCGAGAGCGGCCTGCGCCCCGCCAAGGTCGCCTCGCTCGTGGGCTTCGCGGACCAGGCACATCTGACGCGCTGGTTCCGCAGGGTGCTGGGGGTCACCCCGGCGGCGTACCGGGCGAGCGTGTCGGCGACGGCGTAGCGCAACACCGTTCAAGACGGGGGCGCCGAGGCGGCCGAGACTGCCCCTATGACTGCACGCGGCTGGTTCCTGTTCTCCCTGATGGGAGTGGTCTGGGGCATCCCCTACCTGATGATCAAAGTGGCGGTGGACGGCGTGTCCCCGTCGATGGTGGTGTTCACACGCTGCGCGGTGGGTGCCGTGCTGCTGCTCCCCTTCGCGATCCGCCAAGGGGGTGTCACCGGCCTCACCCGGAGCGTACGGACCCACTGGCGCCCCATGCTGGCCTTCGCGTGCATCGAGATCATGGTCCCCTGGTGGACCCTGACGGACGCCGAGCGTCATCTGTCCAGCTCCACGGCGGGCCTGCTGATCGCGGGGGTACCGATCGTCGGCGTGGCCGTGGCCCGGCTCTTCGGCGACACGGAACGCCTCGGCGCCCGCCGTATGACGGGCCTGGCCCTCGGTCTGTCCGGCGTCGCGGTCCTCACCGTCCCGCATCTGACCGGCGGCGACGCCCGCTCGCTCGCCGAGGTGCTGCTGACGGTCGTCGGCTACGCGACCGCGCCCGTGATAGCCGCCCGCCACCTCAAGGACGTCCCCTCGCTCCACCTCACGGCCCCCTGCCTGACCCTGGCGGCGCTGGTCTACGCCCCCGCGGCGGCCGCCACCTGGCCCACCTCGACCCCGTCTCCCCAGGTCCTGGCCTCCCTTGCCGGCCTCGGCGTCATCTGCACCGCGATCGCCTTCGTGGCCTTCCTGGAACTGATCAAGGAGGCGGGTCCGACGCGGGCGACGGTCATCACGTACGTCAACCCGGCGATCGCGGTGGCGGCGGGCGCCGTCTTCCTGGACGAGAGCCTGACCCCCGGCGTCCTCGCAGCCTTCGCCCTCATCCTGGCGGGCTCGGTCCTTGCGACGGCGACGGCGACGGCCGGACCGAGGCGGGCCGCGCGCCCGGTACCATGGTCCACACGGCAGACGAGCCGGGCGGACGGCCGCGTGGAGGTTCTTGTGGACCTTCCCGAGGAACGTCCGGGCTCCACAGGGCAGGGTGGTGGCTAACGGCCACCCGGGGTGACCCGCGGGACAGTGCCACAGAAAACAGACCGCCGAGAGCTCCGGTTCTCGGTAAGGGTGAAACGGTGGTGTAAGAGACCACCAGCGCCTGAGGTGACTCAGGCGGCTAGGTAAACCCCACCCGGAGCAAGGTCAAAAGGAGCGCCGTAACAAGCGCTCTGCGCGGACGTTCGAGGGCTGCCCGCCCGAGTCCGCGGGTAGACCGCACGAGACCGGCGGCAACGCCGGTCCTAGATGGATGGCCGTCTCCCCGGCCGCCGCGAGGCGCCCGGGCGACAGAACCCGGCGTACAGCCCGACTCGTCTGCCGCCACCTGCGGCTTTGCCTCGGAAAGGGCCTCTGACCTGTGTCGGAGGCCCTTTCCGATCTTTCGGGGGCTTGCCGTGTCAGGCGGCCAATGCCGAGGCCCCGCGACGAGCTGGCGCAACCGAGTCCGTGGAAGCGGGGACCGCCCACGTGGTGGGCTCCGTCGTGCCGCGGTGGCACGACGGAGTGAGCGCGCAGGTGCTTGCGGTGGACTACCGGCGGATCGTCGGGCTAGTGGAGGACCAACAGGCCGACGGCGAGGGCGTGTCGCTAAGTACGGTCAGCGCCGGGAGCTTCCCTAGGCCTACACGACGTGCCCGCCCCGCCGCAGGTAGCCTCATCATGTGCTCCCGGAGAGGCCGGCAAAGTGGCGCGGCACTTCGCTTGGCTCGGCCAGGTCGAGGGCGCGTAGTGCGAGCCACTGGTCATGGATGGCGCTGGGGGACCGTAGAAGCGAGCGTTTGAGCAGTGCTTCGCTACGTGTCAGGCGCTTGCGTACGGCGGATGTCGAGATGGACAGTGCGGTCGCGGTGGGGCCGATGCGTGCGTCGAGGCGCAGCCAGGTGGTGAGGGTTTCCGCGATGCATGCTGGGACGTCGGGCGCGGTGACGGGACGGAACTGTTGTTGGGCCCACGCCCCGACGCGGGGCAGCGACAGGAGCTCGTCCAAGGTGGGCAACATTTCCCCCGCCCATGTGGCATCGCCCTCTGGCGGGGGCGGGATCTCTGCGGCGATGGTGCGCAGAGCGAGTGCCAGTGCGGCTTGGTCGGCGAGCCGATGCAGGTCTAAGCCGAGCAGTTCTTGGATGCATGTCAGGCGCGCGCTCAGGGTGTTGCGGTGAATATTCAGGTGGGCCGTCGCACGGGAGTAGAAGCTGAGCCATGACGCGGCGGTGGCCAGCAATTCCGCGCTGTCGGGGTCCTGGGCCCGCCTGGCGCGGTGGGTACGGATCGGTGAGAGGAAGGCCTCGGCCCAGGTCGCTGCAGCGGGCCCGATGGTCGGTGCCAGGTCGGGGTTGGCCGCGAACGAGGCCTGCCGTTCGGGGCGGCCGCGTGCGGCGGCGAGAGCATGGAAGGCCTGAGCGTAGCCGGTGGCGGTTTCCCGCAGGGGCACGGCACTGCTCTCTCCGATCCAGCAGGAGGCCGCCAGCTCAGGGGGCCAGACCGGTGCCGGGGCGCCGTCACCGGGCGCAAGCATGAAGAGGTGGTCGGCGTACACCGGGCACGGCACGATCCATGCGCCTTCGGCCACATCGGTCAGTTCCCCGACCAGTTGGCCGCGAACCCTCGGCGGACCTTCGATGACGTACACCCGCACCATCGCGGGCAGAGCCGGGCGCAGCGCCTTAGCGATCTGGCGCGCGGCGGACGTATGGCCGTTCAGCAGCAAATGCAGGACTGCTTCGCGGGTCCCGGCTTCGGCGATCCTCAGTCGGCGCTGCTGCCGCCGGGTGTGTTCCGCCAGCCAGCTCAGACTCAGCACGGATGTGGCATCCGCAAGCAGGAGCGGCAGTTCAGGTGGTGCCGGCCGGGGCACAACGGCAGCGAGAAGGGGCGCGGCGGCACCCCGCGATCCGTCGAGGGGAAGGACGATGCAGGTGAGTCCGTCCTGGTCGATGGCAACGGACCCCAGCCGCCGCTCGGCTAACTCTCGCGCACCGCGCAGCGCGAGACCACGCTCGGCGTCGCCGAGGGGAGCGTGGGGCGGGTGGGCCGGAGTACCCGCAGAGTTCATCAGAAAGACGGTGGCGCCGGTACGGCCCGCCAGCCAGCGAAGCACAGGCCCGGTGCCGCCCTTGCGGGCGGCACGCTGCATATCCAGCACGTCGTCGGCCCGTCGAATCCGTCCGACAGCCGCCGTGTCCGCACGCAGATCACCGTGCATGTCGCCCCCCGAGAATGAGGCACCATTCAGCGGCCGGTCAGCAGCGTCTTCAGCTCGCCCGCGAGCGGCCCGTCTGCGAGCAGGCCGCGCGTCGGCCGCTCGATAACCGGTGGGCCGTGGTCCACGCCGGCGACCGTGTGCGCGTACGGCGCGATCCGGGCTGCGATCTGCTCTGCCCGAAATGTCCCCATGCTGCGCAGTAGCTTCTCGCCTTCCGCGATCGTCGTGACGCACGAGGGTTCCCGGCAGGGCGAATACCAGGGAACCCTCGTCTATCCCGTTACAAGCCGTCCGCGGTCACCACACCGAGGCGACCGGCGACTCCACGTCGCCGTAATAGCCGTACTTGCCGTTGATAGTGGCCCAGAAGCCCACCCGCACCACGTACGCGCCGGTGCCAGGGTTGAAGTTCTGACCGTCGTCGCTGATCCAGATGGCGTCGTTGGTGCCAGGCCCGTACCAGCCCATGCAGTGGTAGTCGTGCACATAGGACCAGCCACCGAGGCCGTCCGACTTCCACAACTGCGCGCATGGGAAGACGGCCGGGTGGTCGGGGCCGCTGCCAGGGTCGAGCGTGACAGCGATGCGGGCGTAGAAGCCACTCCCGTTGTTGCCCAACTGGTCCTCGATGCAGGAGTCCAGGTGGATACCGTAGCCCTCGTAGGCGAAGCTGTCGTCTTTGGTGTGTTCGGAGCGGCAGCCCCAGTTGCTGGTCGCCGCCGAAGCGTTGCTCGTGCCTGCCACGACGCCGCCCAGCGCCAGCGTCCCCACCATGGCCGCGCGCGCTATCCGGCTGATCTTCTTCACAGAATCCCCCATTTCCCCAGGCCGCCTTGTGACAGCCGGTGACAATCTTCGGTGGTCGTCATTGCGTGCCGGTGCCGACCCCGATGCCAGTGAGCACCGTGGCGGCGACGAGGCCGACGCGGGCTATGTGGCTCATCTTCAAGGTGCGTTCCCTCCCCGTCAGTCTCCGGCGCTGTGCCGGAGGTCTCTTCGTCTGTGTATGAGTCTGCGGATGTTGACATCAACGCGACAATGTTCTCGGTCAGGTCCGGACGGATCCGGTTGCCCCGGCTGGGCAGCGGGTCTTACAGGGGGGAACGGCATGACGGAGGCACAGCCACGCCCAGGAGCGTGTGAGCCAGCGGAAAGTGTGGCCGGCTACATTCACGACCTGCGGGCGCTGAAGGTGCGGGCGGGTCAGCCGTCCCTGCAGGAACTGCAGCGGCGCAGCGGCGTCGCGCGCAGCACTTTGTCCGACGCACTCAACCCGCGTCGCCGTGAACTCCCGCGGTTGGAGGTCTGCCTCGCCCTCGTCCGCGCCTGCGGCGTGACACCGGCGGAGGAGGCGCAATGGCGGGCGCGGTGGCAGCACATCGCTCAGGCCCGCGAGGCGTTGCGCGCTATGCCGTCGGCCGGCGTGCCCGACCTGGCTGTCCCTGCGGGGTCGGCCGTACCGCAGCAACTGCCTGCAGCGATACGGCACTTCACCGGGCGCGCCCGCGAGCTCAAAGAGCTCGACGCGCTGCTGGGCAATCAGATGCCCGGTTGCGGCACGGTCGTGATCTCGGCGATCGCCGGCACCGCCGGGGTGGGCAAGACCTCGTTGGCCCTGCACTTCGCGCACCGCGTGGCCCACCGCTTCCCCGACGGCCAGCTCTTCGCTAACCTGCGCGGCTTCGACCCCGCTGCCGCCCCGGTCGACGCCGCCGGCGTGGCGCGCGGCTTCCTGGACGCGCTCGGCGTACCGGCCCCTCGCATCCCGCCCGACTCGGAGGGACAACTCGCGCTCTACCGCAGCCGACTGGCCGGCACCCGTACCCTGATCGTTCTCGACAACGCCCGCGAGGCGGAGCAGGTGCGCCCGCTACTGCCGGGCTCGGACCGCTGCCTGGTGCTCGTCACCAGCAGAAACCGGCTCTCCGGCCTGATCGCCCTGGACGGCGCCGTTCCGCTCCCCCTCGACGTGCTTTCCCGTGAGGAGGCGCGCGAGTTGCTCTGCCGTCGGCTTGGCCCCGAGCCCGTCCTGGGCCATCCGGACGCGGCCGACGAGCTGATCGAGCTGTGCGCCCGGCTGCCGCTGGCCCTGAACATCGCTGCCGCACGCGCCTGCGACCACCCCGGCATCCCGTTGAGCGTCTGGGCGGACGAACTGCGCGACACCCGCGCCCGTCTGGACCTGCTCGCGGCCGGCGACGGCTACGCCGATGTCCGGGCCGTGCTCTCCTGGTCCTACGGCGCCCTGGCCCCGGAGGCCGCCCGGCTGTTCCGGCTCCTCGGTCTGCACCCCGGGCCGGATATCAGTGCCGCCGCGGCGGCTAGCCTCGCGGGTCTGCCGCTGCCCCGGACCCGGGCCCTCCTGGACGACCTCCACCGCGCCCATCTGGTCACCAGGCAGGGCCGTGAGCGGTACAGCTTCCACGACCTGCTGCGCGCGTACGCCATCGAGCAGGTCGACGCGCACGACTCCACCGGCGTGCAGGCGGAGTCGACGCTGCGGATGCTCGACCACTATCTCCACACCGCGTACCGGGCGGGTTCCCTCGCCTACGCGGACGAAGCCTCCTGGCCGCCTTTGGACCTCGCGGAACGGTCCGTCGGGGTGACGCCCGAGGTCCTGACCGATCGTCAGCAGGCCCTGACGTGGTACCGGGACGAGCAGACGGTGCTCGACCAGACCGTCGCCCGGGCCCGGCAGGAGGGGTTCGACGATCACGCCTGGCAGCTCGCCGGAACGCAGGTCTCCTACCTGCTCAAGTCGGGACTGTGGCAGCAGTGGCAGCAGGTCAGCGAAATCGCGCTGGCCGCCGCCGAGCGAACCGGGGAACTCGACCGGCAGGCCCATGCCCACCGCTGGCTCGGCCAGGTACACCGCTCCCAGGGCCGCCAGCCCGAAGCCCATGTCGAACTGCGGCGCGCCTTCGACCTCTTCGGCCAGGTCGGCGACCGCACGCGCCAGGGCAGGACCCAGATTGACATCGCCATCGCCTACGGCGAGGAACACGCCTACGCCGAGGCCATCGCCGAGGCACGCTTGGCGCTGGAGCTGTTCGAGGCTGTCGACGACCCCTCCGGACAAGCCACCGCCCTCAACAGCATCGGCTGGTACCTCACCCTCCGCGGTGAACCCCGGAAAGCGCTCCCGTACTGCCGCCGGGCGCTGGAACTGTCCCGCGCCTGCGGAAACCTGCCCGCCCAGTCGTCCACCCTGGACAGCATCGGCTTCATCCACCATCACCTGGGCGAGTACCACGAGGCGCTCCCCCCGTACCTCGAGTCCCTGCACCTGCGTCAGGCGATCGGCGACTACTTCCTCCAGGCCGAGATCCACACCCACATCGGCGACACCTATCTCGCGCTCGGCGACACCCTCGCAGCCCGCCGCTCCTGGAGGGCAAGCCTCGACATCCTGGACGACCTTCAGCACCGCGACGCCGACGCAGTCCGCGCCCGCCTGGACAGGCACCAGGACAAGAGCAGCTGACGGGTTGTACGGACTTCGGCGTAACATCCCTTTGCAGGAGGTGCATTTGAAGAACAATGTGATGGCCTCGGCGGACGCCGCGGGCCAGCCGATGGTGGCTGCCGATCCCTCCGCGGCGGTGCCGGACGAGGGCTTGATCGGTCAGTTGGTCGAACCGGCGGGTGCCCGTTTGTGCAGCTGGGGGCCCGGGCCAGGACCGGCTGCGTGCCACAACGACGCGACTCTCTCAAGGGTGCGGAAAGCACGATCATCGAGTGAAGCGTCCATTGTGTATCGCCGCAATGCTGCTGCTGTGCGGCACCGGGTCAGCATGTGCAAGCTCAGGCTCGTCCCCTGCCTCAACTGAAACATCCTGACGGCCGTTCAGAACGCGTCAGCCCTGCTGGCGGCCGTTGCCTCAGCCGACCCGCAGCATCCGTGCCCGGCACATCTCCTGACGTGCCGGGCACGGAATCGTTCGTCAGCCGCCCAAAGAGTCGGTGGAGGCCCTTCGGCTGCGGGCGGTGGCCGCGCGGAGAGCGGGTCGGACTCGCGAGGATGTCGCGGCGGTGTTTCAGGTCTCACTCTCTGCGGGAAGCCCAGCCCCGGATCGCGAAAGAGGTGGGCCCGGTCATCGCGTGTGGATGACCGGGCCCGTGGGAGGGGGTACGAGGGAGACCTGGGGCGGTTACTTCATGTAGACGAGCCCGTCGGTGGTGATGGTCGGGCGCCCGGAAGTGCCCACGACGACGATCTTGATGGTGTGGGCGGAACTGGTGGACCAGTTCTTGGTCCACGCCACGTCCCGGTACTTGGTAGCGGTGGACTCCAGGTCGACGGTGGCCGTCTTGATGCCGTCGACGTAGACGTATGCCTGTCCGGAACTGCTGGCACGCGAGACTACCCAGGCTGCTGAGCGGCCGGTGAACTTCCAGGTGAGCGAGGCGTTCTTGGAACCGGAGGCGTAGGACTTGCCGCCCAGGTAACTGCTGGAGGACTTGGTGGTCCAGGTGCCGGTCTGGCTGGCCGAGGTCTCTTGGAGGATGACCGGGGTGGCCGTGGTGGTCGCGGTGGTGGTGTTACCGGCCTGGTCGCGGGCCGTCATCGACCAGGTGGTGGCGGTGCCGGAGTTCGAGGTCAGTGCAGTCGTGTAGGTGGCCGGGCCGTAGGTGTGCGCGGACGGCACCGTCAGGCGCACCTCCTTCAGCGCTGCGGTGTCGGTTGCCTTCCAGCCCAGGGCGACGGGAACGGCGGCGGGGTTGACGGTGCCGGTGTTCAGGGACACCGAGGGCTTGGTGGTGAAAGTAGGTGCGGTGGTGTCGGCAATGACAGTGGCGTCGGGTGTCACCGCGGTGCGGCCCGAGACGTGTACCGCTCGCACGGCGACGGTGTGGGGGCCCGCCCCCAGGGTCACAGGGGCGGAGGTGGCGGTCGGGCCGGCGGTGGCTGCGACCTTGCCGTCGACGAGCACCTCGTAGCGCTTGACAAGTGATGCTGGTGAGGTGATGGCCCAGTTCACCGTGAGTGGGCCCTTGGTGTAGGCGGTGGTGCCGACGACGCCGGCTTGACCGAAGGGCTTGAGTGCGAGTCCGGTGACAGGGCCGCCGGCGAGGGTGCGGATGCCGGGCAGGGAGGCGTAGAGCTTGTCGCCGGGGCACTCGGTGGAGTAACCGTCACGGTGCCCGGAGATCCGGTAGAAGCTGGCCGTCTGCCCGAGCTTGAACTTGCCGTTGTCCAGACCGGCCGTCAGATCGACCTCAGAGGCGGGGTCGTAGCCGTACTGGCCGAGCTTCCAGGCGGCCAGGCGTGCCACGGAGGCTTTGGCTGCAGAGGATGCGTCGATCGAGGAGTACTCACCCAGGACCGCGATGCCGGCGGTGTTGGTGTTGAAGCCCGGGGTGTGGGCGCCGATCACCGGCCGGTCCACACCACCCCCATGCGTTCCCCCGTGCCGCCCGTGAGGCGGCATCCAGTCGACCGTGGTCAGCGGTCGCCGTTGCCATGATCGCACAATCCTCGAACATATGTACGTCTATATGTCCGGGCGTGGGATGACAGCCGTACGGCGGGCCCTCCCCACTGGCTCGGCACCGACCAACCGACGAACGCAATGCCGGGGTGGGGCGCTGTACCGTGCGCCGTCTACCGCAGTCGGGGTGCGCCGAGGTGAACGGTGTCGCAGAACACCGGGGTCACATTCCGGCCGTGTGGGTCGGTGATCTGCACGGTAGCGCCATAGTCGGTGGGCGCGGGGTGCGGCGGCACCACCTCGATGCGTGGGTCGTCGTCGACCGGTATGGAGCAGGAACCGTCAGGGGCAGGGGACGCAGGGTAGAAGAGCGGGAAGTCGACCACGTTGCCGGGGCCCAGCATCAGGCGGACCGGCGCCTTCGCTTTCGGCTCCGACCAGACGGCCGGCCCTTTGCCCGCGTAAGCGTGAAGCTCCGGATAGCCGTTGAAGGCGCAGGACGCGGTGCTGGTGTTGGTCGCGCTCAGCAGGGCCGTCGGCGCCTTGCTCGACTTGTCGGAGAGGCGGGTCAGTGTCCATCGCAGCTGCTTGGTGCCGCATGCGGCACCTGGTCGGACGTCTGCCGAGGTCGAGGGCGACACGGTCGTCTGTGACGGTTCGACGGTCGGCGCCGTCGTCCGTGACGGCCCGGTGGTCGGCTGCGCGGCAACACGGTGTTCTGGACCGCAGGCTGCAGCAGCCACAACCACCCCCAGGCTGATCGCGCAGACTGCCGCTGTTCGCCGTGCCATGAGTACATCCGCCTGGTGGAGGCACCCCTGCAAAGGCCGTGTGCCCCCGCTTCTGACTCCCGGACAGGGAGATGCGCACGCCTCCTGGAAGGTTCCCAAGGCTGATTCCCCACGCCCATGCCTGAGCCATCTTCCGACCACCACGGCCCCCATGACAGGGCAGTGCCCGCAAGAAGCGCTCCCGCATCGCACAATGACTTGGGGATTCGCGCAATAGCGGCCAGACCTCCCGGCCGAGTGAGCCCGGCCAGGGTGTACTCGACGCCGAACCGGCGGCGCACGATCTCGGCGATCCGGGCTGGCGTCCAGCACTGGTCACTCCAGCCGAAGGCGGCCGGACCGGCATCCAACGCCGTGTCCAGAACGCGCAGTTGTCCCGGATCGAGCTTGCAGCGGGCACCGCCAGGCCCCTTGGAGGCCAGAACCTGCCGACCACCGGACCAGACGTGTTCGCGTACTTCGGCCCGGGCGGTGCGGACCGCCGGCCAACCTACTGCGCCACCGCCGGCGGGCCCGCGCCGAGGACCGCATCCGCGCCGTCCAGAACGCGACCTTCAGGGACCTGCGCCACTTCGCCGACGCCGTACTGGTGGCGTCGGGTCTGGAGCCGCGCAAGGTACAGGCGCGGATGCGGCACGCGCGGCTCGCCGAGACCTTGGACACCTACGGGTACCTGGTCTGGGAGGTGGACTGGGAGAAGGCCCCAGCCTCCTTTGGGGAGTTGTATGGCATCGCGGCACCGCCCGGTCTGCCGGAAGCTGCCCACACACCACGAGCCGATCGGGTGCCCCTGGGCCCAATCGCGCCCGGGCACGCGGGACGGCCGCAGCCCGGCATCCGCACCGACACCCGGTGACGGTGACGGTGACGGTGACGGATGATGCCGGTCCCAGCCGCAGCCGACTCCACGTTCCAGGCGCGCGCAACAACGATGTAGCCGACCGCGCGCGGCCGTGCACGCGTTGTGCACCGCGGTCCTCCCGGCTCGGCATATGCGCAGGTGAGCGGAGTCATCGACAGAGCGCTCGATAGTGCCCGGCGTACAGCCCGACTGGTCTGCCGCCGTCTGCGACTTTGCCTCGGAAGGGCCTTTGACCTGCGTCGGAGGCCCTTTCCGATCTTTCGGAGGCTTGCCCCGTCAGGCGGCGAAAAGTTCCTCGGAAGTCCCTCGGAGGTCCCTCGGAAGTCCCTCAGGCCATGACTGCCGCAAGTCGGCCCGTGCCCAAGGGCGGTGCGCCCCGAGATGCACCAGGTGAACAAGCGCCGCACCCTGGAAGGAAGGCAAAAGAGGGCATAGGAGCCAGTCGAACGGCCGCCGGAGGGGGCCCCGGTGGCCTGCCCCACTTCCTTCAGCATCTGGGCCCCGGCCTGGAAACCCTCTGGCAGCAACTGGGCAAGCCCCTCCCTCGACGCCGCCACCGTCGAACTGCTCATCCACCAGGCTCAGGAGGCCTTCGGGGACCGCCCGGTCGACACCCTCGCCGCCGAGCGCGACCGCGCCCAGATCGCTGTGCTGAAGGCCCTTGGCGAATCCCCGACGGCAGACGGCGCCTGATGTGTTCAAGAGTGGATCTGCCATGAATCTCGCATCGAACTTCGTACGCAGCGCCCGCGCTCACGCTGATCGCGCCGCGCTGCGTCTCGGGGACGACACCGTCTCGTATCGCACGCTCGACCAGGACAGCGCCCGCATGGCGGCACTGCTCCACGACCGCGGCGTGAAACCCGGCGACCGAGTCGCGATCATGCTGCCCAACACCCCGGAGTTCGCCATCGCCTACTTCGGCGCGCTCCGGGTCGGCGGCATCGTCGTTCCGATGAACCCCCTGCTCAAGTCCCGGGAGGTCGCCTACTACCTCGGCGACTCGGGTGCCCGGCTGTTGTTCGCCTGGCACGCCTTCGCCGACGAGGCGCGGACCGGTGCGCGGCAGGCCGGGGCCGACGCGGTCGTCGTCGATCCCAGCGGATTCGACGAGCTGCTCGCGTCCGGCCCATCGGCCGAGGACGTGATCGACCGGCACGAGGACGACACCGCGGTGATCCTCTACACCTCGGGGACGACCGGACAGCCGAAGGGTGCCGAACTGACCCACGCCAACCTCACCCGCAACAGCGACATCGTGGCCACCGAGCTGCTCCGGCTCACCGCCGACGACGTGATGTTCGGTGGGCTGCCCCTGTTCCACGCGTTCGGGCAGAGTTGCACGCTCAACGCCGCCGTAGCCTCCGGCGCGTGTCTGACGCTGATGCCGCGCTTCGACGCCGGGCAGGCGTTGCGGATCCTCGCCGCGCACCGGGTGACCGTCTTCGCCGGGGTGCCGACGGTATTCAGCAGGCTGTTGCAGCCGCCGGACCGGGACGCCTACGACGTCTCCCGGCTGCGGGTGTCCGTCTCCGGCGGCGCGGCGATGCCGGTCCAGGTTCTGCGTGACTTCGAGGCCGCGTTCGACTGCGTCGTGCTCGAAGGGTACGGGCTGTCGGAGACCTCACCGGTCGCCTCGTTCAGCCGCCTGGACGCCGAACGCAGGCCCGGCTCGATCGGCACCCCGATCCCGGGCGTTCGGATGCGGGTGGTCGACAGCAAGGGCCATGAGGTACCGCACGGCGAGACCGGCGAGATCGTGATCCGCGGGCACAACGTGATGAAGCGGTACTGGCAGCGCCCCGAGGCCACCGCCGAGGCGATCCGGGACGGTTGGCTCCACACCGGCGACCTCGGCCGGGTCGACCAGGACGGATACTTCTGGATCGTCGGCCGGGAGAAGGACGTGATCATTCGTGGCGGGTACAACGTGTACCCGCGGGAGATCGAAGACGTGCTGGACGAGCATCCCGCGGTGGCCGAGGCCGCGGTCGTCGGCCTGCCCCATCCTGATCTCGGTGAGGAGGTCGGCGCGGCGGTCGTTCTCAAGCGGGGTGCCTCCACCACGGCGGAGGAACTGCGTGCCTACGTCAAGCGCCAGGTTGCCGCGTACAAGTATCCGCGGAAGGTATGGATCGTGGACACGCTGCCGAAAGGGGCCACCGGCAAGATCCTCAAGCGGGAGATCGTCCCGCCTGCCGAGCCTGCCGAGCCTGCCGAGCGATCAGGCGACCGCGCCGGTCGGGATCGCTGAGGCGGCGGTCAAAGGGGGGTTCGCAGGAGAGGTGAGCCGAGGTACTGAACGGCCAGCAGCGCCACCTCCAGGTCGGGGCGCCGTTCGTGCAGTGGCCGCCCCAGGCTTTCCTCGGCCTTTCGGATGCGGTACTGCACGGTGTTCTTGTGCAGGATCTGACGGCTGGCGGTGGCGGTGTAGCTGCAGCCGGTGGAAAGGAAGGTCTGCAAGGTCTCCCGGAGTCGTGCGCAGTGCTCGTCGTCGACCGCCAGGGCGCCGAGCACGCTCCATACCCAGGCACGTATGTCGTCGATGTTCGTGCACATCAAGGCGATAGGAGCGACCTGGGCGTACGCGGTGACCCGGGCGCCCGGACTCGCGGCCATGGCCAGCTCCTGTGCGCGCAGAGCCTGGCGATGCGTGCGACGGAAACCTTCGACGCCGCCTTCCACGTCCCCCGCGGCCACCCGCGCGGTGGGGTCGCCGTCCTCGACCGCGCTCGACAGCGCGTCCCAGGAGACCTCGCGGTGCGAGCCGAAGGGTAGCCAGGCCCAGGACAGGGTCTCGTCCCGGGCGGCGAACAGCGGCCTGGCACCACAGTCGAGTTCTTCGGCGATCGCGCCGGCGAGCCGGTCGAGCCGGGCGAGTCCTTCGCCGCCAAGAGGCCGCTCGGGCAGCCAGAGAACCATCCCTACGTGGTGTTGACGCAGCCGGTAGCCGAGGGCTGATTCCGCCAGGTCGGGGTCCACCTGCTTCTCGGTGAGGATCTCTCGCACGCGTCCGGCGCGTACGGCGGTCCGGCTCAGCAACCAACGGTCCCGTTCGAGCTGGTAGATCTCGATGACTCGTTCGCTGACACGGTCGATGTATCCGAAGCTCACCTCCAGCATGCGCTGCGCGGTCGCCGTGGAGATGTCCTCGGTGGTGCCTTGACGGCGGAGCTCGTCAAGGCACCACCGCAGGAAACGGCAGTGACCGATCCGGTACGCCCTGATGAGCGCGCTGATGGGAACATTGCGCTGAGCCAGCCGTCGTGCATAATCCAATGCCGAGGCAGGCCCCTCAACATTCTCCAGCGGCGTGTCATTCTCAAAAACATGCAGCATTGTGGCGATGTTTTCCTCGACACTCGCTTTCAGAATGTTGAGGATTATTTCATCGCCCCTCAGTTGTGGGATTTCGGCAATCAGAAGCTCCCACACATCTCGGCTGACTTCCGAGGAGTGCATCGCCACGTTCGACGCCACGACCGACAGGTTCCTCGTGACAATGAGGCTGCTCGTGGCCATGGAATCACCTTACAGCGGTGGCGCCGACCGCTGCCATCCGGCACTTCCGGGCAAGATTTTCAGTCGGCGCCCAGTGCGCCGGCAGCGGCATGTCGCACATCGTCAGGGGGGAGTGGCCCTCCACTCTCGTTGCCCCACGCTTTTCTGTGCCCGACTGGTCACCGCGCGTGTATTGGGCCGTGGGCACCAGTTCCTTCGGAAAGTTCGTGTTCTGCGTCCGATGGCTGCTTCTCAGCTTTCTCCTAGCCTTATGCCGAGGGGGCTCCAGAGGGGTACGGAGGGGAATCCGGAAAGGAGCATCGGACGGATGAACGCGATACGCCAGGACACGATAACGCCCGTCGACCTCACCACGGTCGGCCCAGGGAACGGGCATCCGGTCGTCCAGCCCCCCGTGCTGGGCGGGTCGGAGCACACGGACTACTACCTGTTGAACGACCTGCTGGACGAGGAGCAGCAGGCTCTCCGCCAGAAGGTACGCGACTTCATGGACCAGGAGGTCATCCCGATCATCAACCCCTACTGGGAGCGCGCGGAATTCCCGCACGGGCTGGTCCCCAAGCTGGCGCAGCTTGGCATCGCCGGTTTGCAGATCCCGGGCTACGGGTGTCCGGGGATGAGCAATGTGACCGCCGGGGTGGTGATCCTCGAGCTCGCCCGTGGCGACCTGAGCATCTCCACCTTCACCGGTGTGCACTCGGCGCTGGCCATGATGTCGATCGCGCTGCTGGGGTCGGAGGAGCA
This sequence comes from Streptomyces sp. NBC_01384, assembly GCF_045040035.1. Classification (NCBI taxonomy): domain Bacteria; kingdom Bacillati; phylum Actinomycetota; class Actinomycetes; order Kitasatosporales; family Streptomycetaceae; genus Streptomyces; species Streptomyces sp. NBC_01384. The sequence goes on along the minus strand of NZ_CP109559.1, from coordinate 2,793,779 downwards.
GAAGCAACGCTTCCTGCCGCCCATGGCGCGCCTGGAGAAGATCGGCGCCTTCGGTCTGACCGAGCCCGCCCACGGCACGGACGTGGTCAAGCTGGAGACGATCGCGCGCAGGGACGGCGACGCGTACGTCCTCAACGGCCACAAGCGGTGGATCGGCAACGCGACCTTCGCCGACTACGTGATCATCTGGGCCCGCGGCGACGACGGCCACGTCGGCGGTTACGTCGTCGAGAAGGGCACCCCGGGGTTCGAGGCCGAGGTCATCACCGGCAAGACGGCGCTGCGCTGCGTGCAGAACGCGCAGATCTCCCTCACCGACGTCCGCGTGCCCGCCGAGAACCGGCTGGCGAACGTCCACACCTTCCGGGACACCGAGAAGGTCCTGCTGGCCTCGCGCTTCTGCGTGGCCTGGGAGTCGATCGGTGCCGCCGTCGCCGGTTACGAGACCGCGCTGGCCTACGCCAAGGAGCGCAAGCAGTTCGGGGTACCGCTGGCGTCCTTCCAGCTTGTCCAGTACCGGCTGGCGCGGATGCTGGCGGACGTCACCGACATGGTGTGCATGCAGTACCGGCTCAGCCAGCTCATGGACGAGGGCAAGTATTCGATGCCGCGGGTCGCGCTGGCCAAGATGCACTACACGGAACGCGCAAGCGCCATTCTCTCCGACGCCCGCGACATGCTCGGCGGCAACGGCATCCTGCTCGACTACAACGTGGCCCGGCATCTGTGCGACATCGAGGCCATCGACACCTACGAGGGCACCGACACGGTGCAGGCGCTGATCGTCGGCCGCGACATCACCGGATACAACGCCTTCGTGCCCATGTCCCCCGACCACTAGTGCCCAGGCCGGACACGCGGCGGAAGAGGAACCAGCTATGGAGAACACGCCCTTGCTGGAGGGACTGCACGTCGTCGATCTCGCCAGCTTCATCGCCGGGCCGGCCGCGGCCACGGTGCTCGGTGACTTCGGGGCCGATGTCGTCAAGGTGGAACCGCCGCACATCGGCGACACCTACCGTGCCCTCAGCCGAGTACCCCCCAACCCCCACGTCGAAGGGGTCAACTACCCCTGGCAACTGGACAACCGCAACAAGCGCAGCATCGAGCTCAACCTGAAATCGCCCGACGCCCAGTCCGTACTCGAGCGACTGGTGCGCTGGGCCGACGTCCTGATCACCAACTTCCCGCCCCACACCCGCGCCAAGCTCGGCCTGGAATACGACGCTCTGGCCCCCCTCAATCCCCGGCTGATCTACGCCGACGTCACCGGCTTCGGCGAGCAAGGCCCCGACGCGCACCTGCCCGGCTTCGACGTCACGGCATTCTGGGCGCGCAGCGGCCTGATGGACTTCACACACCAACGCGACGCGGCCCCAGCCATCAACGCGTTCGGCTCCGGTGACCACCCCACCGCGATCACCTTGTTCGCCGGGATCATGACCGCCCTGTACCGGCGCGAGAAGACCGGCCAGGGCGCACGTGTCAGCGCGTCCCTGCTCGCTGAAGGCGCTTGGGCGGCCGGGATGTGGCTGCAGGCCGTCCTGCTCGGTGGGAAAGCCCCCCGCCCCATCGATCGATCCGACCCACCCAACGCCCTGGCCAACGTGTACCGCACCGCGGACAACCGCTGGATCCTGCTCGCCTTCGCCAACGAGGACAAGCAAGTCCCCCTCTTCCTCGAGGCCATCGGCCACCCCGAGGCCGCCGAAGACCCTCGCTTCCGGGACACCCCCAGCCGCCGCGCCCACGCCTCCGACATCGTCGCCCTGCTGGACAAGCGGTTCGCCACCCGCCCCCTGGCCGAATGGCGCGACGTACTCGACGCCGCCGGCCTCACCTACGGAGTCGTCCAGACACTCCAAGAATGCGCCCACGACCCCCAACTCCTCGCCAACCAGATCCTCGTGCCGATCGACGACGGCAGCAGCGAGCCACATCTGACCCTCAACAGCCCCGTGCACCTGGACCAGGAGCAGAAGGTGCCCCCGCGTCCGGCCCCCGACCTCGGCGAACACACCGAAGCCGTCCTCGCCGAACTCGGCTTCGACGCCGACGGCATCGAGTCCCTGCGGGCCGCCGGAGCGATCCCGGGCCAGTGATCCGAACCGGCCAGTGACCCGAACCGTCCAGTGATCCGAACCGTCCAGTGATCCGAACCGTCCAGTGATCCGAACCAAGGAAGCGCCACCATGACCCCCACACCCAGCACCGACGCCCCCACCGTGCGTACCGAAGAACGCGACGGCGTCTTCGTGATCACCATTGACCGGCCTCAGGCACGCAACGCCGTCGACGGCGCCACCGCGCGGGCGCTGACCGACGCCTTCGACCAACTCGACGCCCGCGACGACCTGGTGGTCGGTGTGCTCACCGGTGCCGGCGGCACCTTCAGCGCGGGGATGGACCTCAAGGCGTACGCGAGGGGAGACACCCCGGTCATACCCGGACGGGGCTTCGCGGGCCTCACCCGCTCCCACCTCCACACCCCGCTCATCGCGGCCGTCGAGGGCTGGGCACTGGGCGGCGGCACCGAGATGGCACTCGCCTGCGACCTGATCGTGGCCGCCCAGGACGCCACCTTCGGCCTCACCGAGGTCACCTTCGGACTGGTTCCCCCCGAAGGGGGCATCGTGCGTCTGCCCGAGCGCATCCCCCGGAACATCGCTCTGGAAATCCTTCTCACCGGTGACCCCCTGCCCGCCGAACGGGCTCAGCAGCTCGGCCTCGTCAACCACCTCACCCCACCCGGCGAGACGCTCGACAAGGCCCTGGAACTGGCCCACCGCATCGCGCGCAACGCCCCGCTGTCCATCGCGGCCGTCAAACGCGCGGTCACCGAGCGGACCGCATACGGCGACCAGGACGCCTTCCGCCAGCAGGACCAGCTCGTCGCACCGGTCCTCGCGTCCCACGACGCGCAGGAAGGAGCCCACGCGTTCGCCGAAAAGCGCTCACCCCACTGGGAAGGCCGCTGACCGCGACGAGAGGAGAACTGCGCTCCGATCTTGGCCCCCGTGGCCGACCCGCCCGTCCCGCCTGTCCCGCCTGTCCTGGAAAATCCCCTCTGCCCGCCACGTCCTCACCGACCTGACCCTCGCACCCGCCGAAGTCGTTCACGACTGCCTCAGCCGCTGAACACCGCCCCAGGGGCCTGTCCTCTCCTCGGTGTTCGGCCGGTTTTCCGCGACTTCCTCCGCAGTGTCAGTGGCGGTCCGTACGCTCGGCGGTATGGAGGGGGACAAAGTGCACGAAGAACGGCCCGCTGAGGGGAGCGGCACCGAGGCCTGGCAGCGGCTGAGCGCGTACGCCTATCTCAGCGCACCTGAGCGCCTGGAGTACGTCGCGGTGATGAGGGTGTTCTGCGGCACCCTGCTCGCGGACCTGGCCGTGCCCGACGTGCTCGCCAAGCTGGCACAGGCGAGCGGCCCGGGGGCGGCGTTCGACGCGGAGACACTCACGGCCCGGCTCGAACAGCTGGTGCGCTGGGGCAATCTGCTGCGCAGCACGCACACCGTCAGAGCGACCAGCATCGCCGAGTACCAGCGCTCCCGGTCCCGCTACCAGCTGTCCAAGCTGGGAGAGCGCGTGCAGCGCGGCGCGGACGAGGTGCTCGCCGGAGCGGACGCCGCGCGCGAGGTCAGCAGCGAGCTGTTGACGCTTGTCGACCGGGGCCTGCGCGAGCTCGCCGCCACGGTCGCCGCGCCGGGCGGCGCGGACCCGCGGCAGGCGCTGGAGCGGATCAGCACGCTGTTCGTGCAGTTCGCCGAATTCGCCGAGTCCGTACGGGACTTCTACGCCTATCTCGGCCAGGTACTCGCCCGCTACGACCTCGACGGAGCCGAGTACCAGGGCTTCAAGGAGCTGCTGCTCGACTACGTGCAGGCGATCACCGAGGACGTGTCCTTCCGCGCCCCGCGCATCGCCGCACACCTGCGGACGATCTGGCCCCACCTGCCCACGCTGCTGAGCAGCATCGACGCCCACACGGCGGGCCTCGGAGCGCTCTCCGACGCGCTGCCCGAGACACGGGTCCAGCGCAGCCGGGGACGGGACCTGGCGGACTGGGAGGGGCTGCGCGACTGGTTCGCCGACAGTGAGGGGCACGGCAGCCAGGTGGACCAGCTCCGGGACGCGACCCTGCGCGCCCTGCAGTCGCTGCTCGCCAACGCCAAACGGATGCTGCGCTCGGCGTCCGGGGAGATGTCCCGCCGCAAGGACCTGCTCAGGCTCGCGGCCTGGTTCGACGCCGCGGAGCCCGAGGAAGCCCACGACATCGCGGTCGCCGCCTTCGGGCTGTACGGAGCACGGCATCTGGGGGTGGCACCGGATCCCGACCTGTCCGTACCGGCGTACGTGAGCTGGTGGACCGGACCCGTGGTCGATGTACCGGTGGCGTTGCGCGAACGTGGCAGCCGGGCCCCGCGCGGGCGGACCGCGGCGGTGGAGGACCACGGCGAGCAGAAGCGCCGCCTCATGGAACAGGCACGCGAGCAGGCCGCCGCCCGCGAAGCCGCGGCCGCCGAACTGCGCAGCGCCTCCGGCCGGTTCGACCAGGTCAGGATCGGCTCCGCGGCCATGCGACTGCTGCTGGAACTCCTCACCGCCGCCCTCGGCAACGCCCAGCTGCACAAGGACGCGGGTGACGAGGATCCAGGTGACTTCCTGCTCGACGGCGCACAGGCGAGCGACGCGGACCTGGGTATCAGGCTGACGGTGTGGCGCACTCCGGGCCGGCACACACTCCTGCGCTCCGTGGACGGCGACCTGACGACGGACGACCTCACCCTGGCCGTCGAGAGCGCCGCGGCGCCCGCCGCCGAGGAGGCGAGCGCCTGATGGCTCTGCCCTCCGCGTACGACGTGGCACTCGCCGCCGAACGCCGCACCGCCGCCCGCCTGCTGCTGGCCCACCCCCTGGTCACCCACAACGGCCCGTACAACGACACCTTTCCGCTGATCCGGCGCCACGCCGACTGGCTCGCCCAGCGCTTCCAGCAGGTGTTCGGCTACCGACTCCTCGTCGAGGCCTCGTACGCCCGCCTGTTCAAGGCGGGCCTCGGCCCCGGCTCCGGTCACCGCCTGGAACGACCGTCCACCGGCACACCGTTCACTCCACGGACGTACGCCTGCCTGGCCCTCGCTCTCTCCGTCCTCGTCACCGCCCCGGAGCAGCTCCTGCTCTCCCAGCTCGTCGCCGACCTGAGGGCCGCGGCCGTGGACGCCGGCATCGAGATCAGCGACACCGGGCGGCAGGCGGAGCGGCGCACACTCGCCGCCGCGCTGCGGCAACTCGTCGACTGGGGCGTCCTGGCGGAGACCGAGGGCCATGTCTCGGCCGTCGCCGAGGACCGGGGCGGCGAGGCGCTGCTGACCGTGGACCGCGAGATCGCCCGCGCGGTCGTCGCCGGCCCGCTGGCCCAGAGCCGCGACGGGGCCGATCTCGTACGCCGCGCCGCCGACCCCGGCTTCGGCGGCCCGCGCACATACGTCCGCAGGCGCCTCGTCGAGACGCCCGTCGTCCACCTCGACGACCTCACCGGCGCCGAGCGCGAATGGCTGCGGACCCGGCAGCGGCGCGAGTCCCAGGCCTTCTCCGAACTGCTCGGCCTGGAGGCGGAGATCCGCGCCGAGGGAATCGCCCTCGTCGACCCGGACGACGAACTCACCGACCTGCACCTGCCCGGCACCGGGACGGTGGCTCAGGCCGCGCTGCTCCTTGTGGAGCGGCTGGTCGACCGGCTGCGCCCGGAGGATCCGGGCCACCCCGCGGTCGGCGGGCGGCTGGTCATCGGCGTACCCGTCCCGGACGGGCTGCTGCCGGAACTGCTCGACGGGCTGATCGAGGAGTACGGCCGGCGCGGCAACTGGCAGCGCGGCCTCCTGGAGGACCGGGACGGGATGCTCGCCGCCGTCCTCGATCTCCTGGTCCGCATGCGCCTGGTGGCGCCCGCCGGCCCGGTACGCGCGGACGGCCGGGGCCTGCCCGAGGGGTACGAGGACGCCGCGCCGGACCGTCGGTCCGTCACGGACGTCTCCGGCGCCCGCGGGCAGGACCGTACGGGCGGTTGGGTGCTGCTCGCCGCGGCCGCCCGGTTCGCCACCACGGTGGCCGTCAAGTCCCGTACCGAACAGTCCACGTCACAGTCCACGTCCCGTACCGAACCGTCCACAGTGGACAACGCCGATAACGTCAATAACACCTATAACACCTATAACACCTATAGCACCTATAGCACCGACAATGCCGATAATGCTGACAACGTCACTGAGGAGCCGCCCCGGTGAACCGCCTCCCGTCCTCGCACCGTTACCGCCTGCACCGCGCCGGTATCCGGAACGTCTGGCAGTACGACGAGCAGGAGTTCTCCTTCGGCGACGGCCGCCTGCTGCTGCGCGGCAAGAACGGCGCGGGCAAGTCCAAGGCCCTGGAGATGTTGCTGCCGTACCTCCTCGACGGGGATGCCCGCGCCCTGGACGCCACCGGAACGGGCAGGACCACGCTCCAGTGGCTGATGCTCGACGGCTTCGCGCAGACCAATCGGCTGGGCTACCTGTGGGTGGAGTTCGTGCGGACGGACGAGGAGGGGAACGACCACCACCTCACCCTCGGCGCCGCCATCCGCGCCTCCCAGTCGACCAAGACAGCCAAGCCGTTCTTCTTCGTCACCCCGCTGCGGGTGGGCGAGGACCTGCAGCTGGCGCCCGCTGCCCAGCCGCTCCCCGTCGACCAGCTCAAGTCGCTCGTCGGCGCGGAGAACGTCACCGACCGCGCCGTGGAGCACCGGGTCCGGGTCGCCCGCCAACTGTTCGGCCTCACCGACCCGGCGCGCTACCGCAACCTGCTCCACCTGCTGCACCGCCTGCGCCGCCCCACCATCGGTGACCGCATCGACTCCGGCGGCCTGATCTCCGTCCTCGCGGAGACACTGCCCGCGCTCGACGACGAGATCGTGGAGAAGGTGGCCCGCAACCTCGACGATCTGGACGCGGTACGGACCGACCTCGGTCGTCTGGAGCGGACCGACGAGGCGCTGCGGACCTTCCTCACCGGTTACCGCGGCTACTTGCACGGGGCGCTGCGCCGCCGGACCGATCAATTGAGCGGCGAGCTGGAACGGCTGGCGGAGCACCGACGGACAGCGGGCGGAGCGGCGAAGAGGGCGGCGGAGCTCCGCACGCGCGAGGACGAACTCGCCGCTCGCCTCGATGTCCTCAGGGCGGAGTCGGAGGCAGCAGAGACGGACCTCGCCGCCCTGCACGACAGTGCCGCCTACCGCAGCCTCCAGGAACTGGCGGAGAAGCGCGCCACCGTGACCGCCCTGCACAGTGCCGCGGCGACCGCCTTCAAAGCCCTCCGCCAGGCCCACAGCAGCCAGGAAGAGGCAGGACGGCGTCTCACCGACGAAGCCGGAAGGCTCGGCGGAGAATTGGTCGAACTCGGCACTGTGCACGGCGAGTTGCTGCGGGAGGCCGAGCGGTCCGGGCTCGACCCCGCGCACCTGGGAGAGCCCGCGGCGGTCCCCGTCACCCCGGTCGCGGCCGCGGCGGCGGCCGAACTGACGGCCCCGGACGGCACCTTCCACCTCGTCCGCCACAGCGAGGTGCTGGCCGTCGACACGGAGGCCTGCGAGGGTGCCCTGCAGGTCTGGGACACCCAACTGGACGCCGCGGGGCCGGTGATCAGGAACCGCGCCCGGGCCGTGACCGAACTGCTCGCGCTCATGGAGAAGTCGCGCCAGGCCCAACGAGACGCGCACGAGGCCGATGCCGCCCGGGAACGCCTGGAGGAGCAGGCGGAAGAGGCACGTTCGCGGGCCGGACGCCGCCGGGAGGAGACAGCACGCGAGTCAGCGGCGTACTCCGACGCCGTCCGGACCTGGACCGAGCGACTGCAGAGCCTCACCGGTATCTCCCTCGACGCCGTACGCACGTTGACCGATCACGATCCGGCGGAGAGCCCGCTGCCCGCACACGCCCCCGACGAGGTGGCCGACAGCGCCCGGTCGGCCGTTGACCCGTGGCTGGCGGAACTGGGCGAACAGCGCGACGTGCGCGCCGTGGCGATCCGCGAACTGGCCGCCGAACAGGACCGTCTGCGGCGTCAGCGGGACGACTGGGAACGCCGCACCGACCCCGCGCCCGCGCCCCCGCCACACCGCGCGGCGCTCCGCACGCCCGGCACCGGCGCACCCCTGTACCGGCTCGTGGATTTCACCGAGGACCTGGCACCGGCGGCCCGGACAGGCCTGGAAGCCGCACTCGAAGCGAGCGGCCTGCTCGACGCCTGGGTGTGTGCCGACGGCACGGTCCTGGACCCGGCCACGCGGGACATCGTCCTCGTCCCCGGCACCTCGCCCGCCGGACCCACGCTCGCCGAGGTGCTGCGCCCGGTCGCGGCGCCGGACAGCGGGGTGACGGACGGGCAGGTCGAGAGCGTGCTGCGGGCGGTGGCCCTGGTCGCGGAGGGGACCGTGGGCATGGAGGGGGCCGTGGGCGCGGAGGCGGACTCCGCGATCGGCACCGACGGCTCCTGGAGGCTGGGCGTCGCCCGCGGTCGTCACACCAAGCAGACCGCCGAGTACGTCGGGGCGGAGGTGCGCGCCGAGACCCGCCGCCGGGCCCTGGCCGAACTGGACCGACAACTTACGGCCCTGCATGAGAAGTCGACCGAGCAGGAGAGAAGCCTGCGGGCCCTGACGGAGCACCGCAAACAGGTGGCCGACACCCTGAGCCGCCCGCCCGCGGCACGTGGGCTGACCGACGCATGGGCCCGTGCCGCCGAGGCCGAGCGCACCGCACAGGCGCTGGCCGGCAAGGCGTCCGCCGCCGCCCGGGAGGCGGAGCAGACGCGCGCTCGCGCGGTCGCCGCCCGGCGTGAGACCGAGGCGACCGCGAGCGCGAGCGACCTCCCGGTCGACCCGAGCGCACTCGACTCCGTACGCCTCGCCCTGGACCGCCTCGGCACGGGCACGGAACGACTGCGCCGACGGCTGCGCGCGGTTGCCGCCTCCGCCGACGGTCATCGCCAGGGCCGCGAGGGCCATGAGCGCTCTCTGACGTCCTGCCGGGAAGCGCAGTCGGACTACGCCGAGTCGCTCGCCCGCCTGGAGGGCGCCCGCCGCACGATCCGGGGCCTGGAGGAGGCCCTGGGGGCGTCGGAGCAGGAGATCCTCGCCCGCGAGGACGAGGCGAAGCGCCGCCTGGAGGCGGTAGGGCGCCAACTGCCCGGCGTTCACCGGGACATGAGCGCCGCACACGACGAACGCGTGCGCGCGGAGGAGGACGAGAGGGTACGACGCGAGGGGCTTGCCACACAGGAGGGCGAGGTGATCGCGAGCGGCAGACGACTGCGTACGGCGCTGTCCTTGCCGGGCGTGAGCAGGGGTGCGGCCCTCGATGTTCCGTCGGAGCGCGAGGGGGACCACACGGACTCCACGGACTCCACGGACTCCAAGGACTCCACGGCGGACGACGCACGCGACCGCACAAAGGCCCTGCGCCGCCTGCTGGAGACCGTACGGAGCCGCCTGGACGCGGAGCGACGCGACATCTCCGACACCACCCTCCTCAACCGTCACACGGAGCTGCGCGACCAGCTCTCCGGAGGCTACGACGCCACGATCGAGGAACACCACGGCATCAAGGTCTGCAGCCTCATCGACGACCACGGCCCGCACGACATCGCCGTCGTGGGCGCCCGCATCGCCGCCCAGGCGGCCGAGGCCCGCGAGCGGCTGACGGAACGCGAGCGCGAGGTGTTCCAGCGATTCCTGACGGGAGAGCTGGGCGACCACCTGTCCTCCCAGGTCCTGGCCGCGGGCGCCCTGGTGGCCGCCTTGAACGCCACCCTGTCCACGGTCCGCACCTCACACGGCCTGGGCGTGGCGCTCGACTGGAAGCTCACCGACGGTGTGGAGGCCGACGTCAAGGCGGCCGTGGACCTCCTGCGCAGCCCCTCGGGGCTGCGCACCCGCGAACAGTCCGAGCAGCTCCGAGACGTACTCCAGCGCCGCATCGAGGACGCCCGCCGCGCCGACCCGGGCGCGGGCTACGCGGCCCACCTGCGCGCCGCCCTCGACTACCGCGACTGGTTCACCTTCACCCCCTGGGTGGTGAACGACGCCGCCCCCGGCAGCCGCCGCAAACTCTCCGGCCGCACGGGCCTCAGCCAGGGCGAGCAACGAGTCCTCTCCTACCTGGTCCTCTTCGCCGCCGCGGCCGCCCACTTCACGAGTCTCGCGGAAACGGCCCCGCACGCGCCTCGGTTGATCCTGCTGGACGACGCCTTCGCCAAGGTCGACGAGCCCACCCACGCCCGCCTCGGCCGCATCCTGGTCGACCTGGACCTGGACTTCGTCCTCACCAGCGAACGCCTGATCGGCAACTGGCCCGACGTGCCGTCGCTGCACATCTACGAGTGCCTGCGCGACCCACACGTACGAGGCGTGGCGACCCTCCACTACCTGTGGAACGGACGGCAGAGGCGCCTGATGCCGGTATGACGGACTTCCGTACGACGGACTCTCGTACGACGCAGCAGCCACCCGCCGCCGACGCCCTGGCGTTCCTCACCCGCCCGGGTCTCACTCGCCTCTGGACGGCCGTACGCGCACGCCTGGAACGCAACGGCCTGGAGCCGACCGGCACGGTCAGACTCCAGAACCTGGACGCGCAGGAGCGCGAGGCCCTGTCCCTCCTCCTGGCGAAACCGCTCACCGCCCCTACCGCCTCGGTCCGCCTGACGGACCTGGACACTCGTCTGCGCTCCAGCGCGGTCGGCCGAGGGCTGACGGAGACACTTCAGCTTCTGGGCCCGCCCCTCACCGACCGTCGTGCGGCCCGGGACGCGACGGCTGCGGAGCGGGCTCGGCTGTGGTCCACGGCGGAGGCGTCCCTGGCTGGTACACGGCTGTCGGCTCAGCCGTGGGCGGCCCAGTGGCTGGAGGAGATACGCCGTGGCGGCGCGATCGCCCGCCAGGAACCGGGCCTGGCGGCGACGATCGTCACCCAGGCCGTTCAGACGCTGGCCACGCTCTTTCCCGGAGTGAGTACGGAGCCCGCCCCTGCCTCCTGGGGCCGCGGTGAACTGGCCACCCGCACCACCGGCTCGGCCCACGGCCTGGACGACGGCACCCTGCTCTCCCGCCTGGTCCTGCGCGGCATCGCACTCGCGCGAGGCGTGGACTTCCCCGCCGATGCGCCGGGCCGCAGGTCACTGTGGCGCATGGCCGCGGTCACGCCCGACGAGGTCTCCAGCACGGTGCTCACGTACGGCCTCCGGCCGGTCGGCGACACCTGGGGCGAGAGGGCCCTGCACGAGCGCGCCGACCACCACCTGGAGACGCACCTGACGCTGCGCGAACTACGGGGCCTGTACCTCGACCTGCCCCCGCGTACGCGCATCCACGTCTGCGAGAACCCCCGCGTGGTGGAGGCCGCGGCGGACGCCGGCTGTACGGCGCCGCTGATCTGCACGTCGGGGAGTGCGACGACGGTGGTGCTGACGCTCCTGGACACGTTGGCGGCGGCCGACTGCACTTTCGCCTACCACGGGGACTTCGACTGGCCGGGCATCGCCCTGGCGAACCGGGTCATGCATCGTTACGGGGCGGAGCCGTGGCGTATGGGGGTGACTGACTACGAGTACCTGGCGACCGGGGCGCGACTGCGTGGGACACCGCTGCTGGCTCTCGCGGGTACCTCGGTCGACGCCGTTTGGGATGCCGAACTCTCTTCGGCCATGGAGGTGTTGGGGATCGCTTTGCATGAAGAGTCGGCGATTGATCTCCTGTTGGAGGACCTCACGTGACTTCTCTTACCGCCGTACGAAACGTACAACAGGGAGTTGTCCACGCCGTGTGCCCGTCTGCGGACGCACTGTTTCGCATGTTCCACCCCCGGGTGGAGATTTCTGACTTTGCGTCACGGAGCGTGTTCGAGCGGTTCTACTCTGAATTCGGCGTGGGGATCCTTCGGACGGGAGAGTGAGGGGTCGCGGGTGACCGTGTCGGAGCAGACGGAGGGCGTGGAGGCCGAGGAGGCCTACGACGAAGTCGAGCAGCTGAACGACCTGAACAGCGCGGTCGGCAAACAGATGAGATTGCTCAGGGAGCGGGCGGGACTCATGCAACGGGATGTGGGTGACCGGCTCGGATACGGCCCGGATCTCATCTCCGCGCTGGAGAGGGGCGTACGGACGCCTCAGCGGGAGTTCCTGGAGGCGGCGGACGAACTGTTCGGTGCGGGTGGGTTGTTGAAGGCGCTGATCGAGGATGTGGAGAGGGCCAAGTCGAAGGCTCGGGTTCGGCATCCGGCTTGGTTCAAGGATTATGCGCGGCTGGAGAAGAGTGCGGTCGAGATCAACGACTACAGCTGCCATGACATCCCAGGGCTGTTCCAGACGGAGCGCCGGATCCGGGCGCTCTACGAGATGCGGAAGCCCCTGTTGGACGAGGAGACCATCGAGCAACGGGTGGCTTCGCGACTGGCACGACAGGAGATCCTGACACGCTGGCCGATGACCCTGATCAGCGCAGTCATCGACGAGTCCGTGCTCCGGCGCCCGCTTGGGGGACTGGAAGTCCACAAGGAGCAGTTGGGTCAGCTGATCCGCCTGTCCGCGCTGCGCAACGTGGAACTTCAAGTGATGCCGATGGACCGCACCGAGCACGCGGGTATGGGTGGTGCCTTCATTCTGCTGACTCCCAAGGGGAAACAGCAGGTGGGATACACCGAGATGCAGGATTCCGCACGCCTGTCCACGGACCCCGAGGCGGTACGTATCCTGGCCGCAAGGTACGGAAGCATCAGGGCGCAGGCGCTCACCATGCAAGAGTCCCTCGACCTGATCAAGAGCATGCTGGGAGAACGATGAGCACTCCGGAACCCGCGCGCCTCGCCTGGTTCAAGAGCAGCTACAGCGGCAACGAGGGCGGCGCATGCTTGGAGGTGGCCGAGGCGCCCGGCACGATCCACGTCCGCGACTCCAAGGCTCCCACCCGCGCCCAACTGGCCTTCCGCTCCTCGGAGTGGGCCGTGTTCGTTCGGTACGCGGCTCAGGTCTGACGGTATGCGTCGTACGCCCGTGCCGGCTCCCGCTTGCGGAGCGGCTCGACCATCGTGGGGGACATCCCGCGTGACCAGCCGAGGCCCGCGAGGACTTCGCCAAAGTGGTGGCACGGGCCGTCGCTCTTGTTCTTGACCATGGAGGCGAGGACAGGTTTGCCCTGGGCTCTGGGGGCGTCGATGGTCACCAGGAGGCATACCCGGGTCTCCAAGGGGAATGGCAGCCCGGTTCGCCGCCACCTCCTGGCGATGGTCTTCCAGTTCGGACGTTTTCCATTGCGTGCCGCGTCCATCAGGGACTTGCGCAAGGATTCCACGAACTCCGCCTCGGTCAGGGGCTCGGTGACGTCGGCCGTGACAACGGTGTGCTCGACGACGGGGGGCGCCTCTGTCGGCCGGAGGGCGGCCAAGTCCTTCCACTTGTCCCCGGTCTCGTCGGCGAGTTCGAGGACGCCCGCAGCGACCACGAGCCACTCCGCCCCATACTCTTCGGGCTCGGCGACCGGTCGAGCCGTACTTCACCCCGATCTACGCCTCCTGGGCCAACCCGATCGAGGCCCACTTCGCCCCGCTGCGGCAGTTCACCCCCGGGCTGCTGCCCCGCGATCGCAACAAGACGCTGACGAACTGATCAACACCCTCGGCAGCGGCAGACCTCTTGATCTCTACTGCCTGGTCTAACAAACCACCGCTAGTGCCTGTATCGAAAGTGGATCGTGGCAGTGAGATTGTCTCGGTTCGTGGCGCGCGGAGATCTGACAGACGAGCAATGGGCCGTGCTGGAGCCGCTGCTGCCGAAGGGCAAGAAGCCCGGCCGGCCACCAACATGGACCCCGGCGGCAGCTGATCGACGGCATACGTTTCCGGGTCCGCACCGACATCTCGTGGCGGGACATGCCCGAGCAGTACGGGCCGTGGGCCGGGCGTACGACCTGTTCCGCCGCTGGCAGCGCAACGGCGCCTGGTCGTTGACAAGTCATCTCGCAGCTGTAACCGCTGACCCTCTGCATCGTTAACCGGCCCGTATGGGGAGCGGAATGTTCCGCCCTGTCCCTTGGTTTAAGGAGCTGGTATGTCCGTACACGGACGTTGGGCCGGTGCCGCAGTACTCGCCGTCACCCCGACCACGAAGCATCATCTCTCGCGTCGTTCACCCGCAACCATGCTCATGGTCGGTGGCGCGGCAGCCGCCGCGCTCGGGGTGTTCGGCGCCCCTCAAAGCGCAGTGGCAGCCGCTCCGGACAGCTTCTCGTGCAATGGCCAGATCTTCTACGTGGCCACGAGCACCGCTACAAACCAACTCCAGCTCGGTGTCGCCGGACCGGGCACCGTCTCCTTCTCTCCCCTCGGCCCGGCCGTGCCGGCATACAACGCGATGGGCGTGGATCCGGCCACCCACTACGTTTTCGCCCTGCGCGTCCGCGACGCTCACCTCCTGCGGATTGACAAGGCGGGCCATACCACCGATGTCGGGGCGATTGCCGGCCTACCGGGCGCGGGATACTTCATCGGAGGATTCGACGCCGCGGGAAACTATTACGTTTCCGGCCCTGACCCTTCCGCCCTGTACAAGATCAACGTGCGCATGCGGAGGGTGACCGGCGTTGTCCACCTGAAGTCTCGCCTGCAGGGAGCCGACATTACGTACTCGGCGGGGTACTTCTGGGCGGCGACGAACGACGGAGGTATCCAGCGTATCAACCTTGGGACGGGAGCCGTCGTCAAGTTCGCCTCGCCCCTGCCGGCCGTCAAGCCCGGCTACGGCGGTGCCTTCACCTACGGCAACGGTGACCTGGGCTTCTTCAACAACAGTGGATTTCTGGCCCGCGTTCACGTCGCGGACCCGGACAGCGCCAGGCCCGTCTTCCATCTCCTGTCCAGGCAGAGCACGCGGCCCGGCGGCAACGTCGACGCGACCTCGTGCTTCGTGGCGCGCGCGGACCTGTCGGTGACTAAGACCGGGCCCGCCTCGGTCAAGGCCGGCGACCGGGTCACTTACCAGATCACGGTGACCAACCACGGCCCCTCCGACTCCTCGGGCTGGACCGTCAACGACGTCCTCCCCGCGGGCCTGCTCAACCCCAGCAGCCCCACCCCGGGCTGCACCATCAGCGTTGACAAGCTCTCCTGCACCGGCGGAAGGCTGGCCGTCGGCGCCAGCCACACCATCACCGTCACCGCCGGCTCCGGCGGCACCACGTTGACCAACACCGCCACCGTCTTCGGCAACGACCCCGATCCCAACCCAGGCAACAACACCTCCTCGGTCCACACCGCCGTCGGCGTCCCGCGCGGCGCGATCGGCTCCCCGGGCATCCTCTCAGGCAACGCCGTCCAGATCCCGATCCACGTCCCCGTCAACCTGTGTGGGAACACGATCGACATCATCGGCGTGCTCAATCCTGCGTTCGGCAACACCTGCGCCAACACCTGACGCAGGCGGTCGGCCCCGCTCCCCTCCCCTCCCCTTCGCTCCGATGCTGTTGGTTAATTCGGGGCCTTGCGTGACGTCGGCCTTCACGACCCGGTTGTGGTCTTGAAGGCCGACGTTGTCGTATGGAGCAACCTAACGGAGTACTACTGGTCGGTGTAGTGGTAACGAGCCTTGAGGATCTTGACCTCTTTGTCGTCGGCTCGGTAGACGAGGCGGTGTTCGTCGTCGATGCGTCGCGACCAGTAGCCGGACAGGTCTCCCTTGAGCGGTTCGGGCTTGCCGATGCCGTTGAACGGATCGCGCTGGATCTCGCCGATGAGGCGAACGATGCGGCGCACCATCTTGCGATCGGTGCCCAGCCAGTGCTGGAAATCCTCCCAGGCGCCTGGGTCGAAGTTGACGTCCCTCACTCGTCACCGGCCAGTTCTTGGAGCTCCTCCAGGGGCTTGGTGACCCCCGTCTGGCCCGCACGGTCTCGGGCGACGGCTTCCATGAGACGGCGGGCGTTGGCCGGCGAGCGCAGGAGGTAGATGGTCTCCTGCCAGGCGTCGTAGTCCTCTGCGGACATGAGGATGGCGTCGCCGTTCTTGGAGTGGATGCGTACCGGCGCGTGGTCGTCGTTAACCTTCTTGATCAAGGGGAAAAGATCCTTGCGCGCCTCGCTGGCAGTGAGGGCCATGGCAGCACACATCCTCTCGAGGGCTGGTACTTAATATCGTACCGGACTGGTACGGAAATACGTACTACTTTGGTGGGTGGTCTGCGGATGGCGGGCGCTCCTGGGGGCGCTGGACCACTCTGTAGCTCCACGGCCTCGTCCGGGATCATTCGGGCTCGTTCCGAACGGGTTTGCCGCAGTCACGGGAGGCGTCCAACGGAAGGACGGATTGGAGGGCCCGGATGAGATGCCTCAGTGCGAAGCCGGGTTCCCGGTGGCCCCGGAACTGTTGCGCGGCGTACCTACGCTCGCCGTATGGATAACTGGTCCGAAATCTGCGCTGTCCGCGAGGTTCCGGTGCTCGGGCCCGAGGACCTGTCCTTCGAGGACATGGCGCGGATCATGTTCGAGGCGATGGTGCAGGGCATGGCCGACATGATGACGGCCATGGACCGGGGTCTCGACAACGCTGAGCCGCGAACGCCGTACGGCACGGCCATGTCCCGGGCCGGGACTTCCATCTGCACCTTGAGGTGATCCCGGAGGCGGGGATCGCCAGGGTCGAGGTCACCGACACCCGCGGCGAACGGGTGCCCCGCCCGGCCGCCCTGCGCACCCCGGGCGCGGAGGACACCGGTGGCCGGGGCCTGCTTCTCGTCGCCGGGCTCGCCGCGCGCCGGGACTGGCATCTGCGGGCCGACGGTCCGGGTAAGACGGTGTGGGCCGAGTGCGAGGTCCCGGGGTGTGCCTCTCGGGCGAGGGGGGCGCGGTAATCCCGTGTGCCACATGAAGATGAGCGCGTGTGAGTTCATCCGGGATGCCTCGAAAAGAGAGGGGGCGGTGTCCGTCGCCGGGCGCCCTCAGCTGCCGTACAGCTCCGCGTGCTGCTCGGGCGTCAGGTTCTTCGTGTCCGCCCTGCGCAGCATCGCCACGTGCCGGCCTGCCGGGCACCAGCCGATGCGGCGGGGGCCGACGCGGATCGTGGTGACGGAGACACCGGCCGTCCAATTACCCCAGAAAACATGGCCTTTGGCGCACATCACCGGCGTATCGGGCATCTCTGCTCCTGTCGTAAGGCGAAGGGGGACGGTCATGAGTCAGTCGAGGAGGCGTTCGCCCGCGAACAGGGCGACGAGCACGGCGAGCAGGGCCAGGGACGCGCCGGCGCACCCGGCCACGTACGACCAGGAGAAGAGCCGGTACGAGCCGGGCCGCGCGGTGAGCGTGATCACCGCGGCGAGCGCCGGGGCCAGGGCCGCGAGGCGTACCGGGCCGCCGTTCAGGCCCGCTGTGACCCTCAACCACGCCGGATGGAGGAACGCCACGAAGGTCAGCAGCGAGGTGGCCCACAGCATCGAGGCGAGCGGGATGAGCAGCACCGTCGCACCGTACTCACCCGTCATGGCGACCGAACTGCCGCCGAGCGCCACGGCCGCGGTGGCGAGGCCCAGGAACGCCCCGGCGAGCACCGCCCAGGCGAGCAGCGACAGCGCGTATGTCGCCGTGACGTAGCCGAGGAAGATCGTGCGGGGGCGCAGTGACGTGGCGAGCAGCCCCTCCGCCATGCCGCCCGAGACGTCCGGGCCGAGGATCGAGCGGCTCACCGTCAGGCTCATCAACGAGGCGGCCACGGCCAGGAGTTCGGGCGCCGTGAGTAGCGCCGTCGCCATCGCCGCGTCGGTGAGGCTCGGATGCGCCGAGGTGATGCGTACGGGGCCGGAGGCGGGCGGCATCAGGTCGCCGTGCAGGGCGCCGGGGATCAGCCGGGGCGCGACGAGCAGGAGCACCACGATCGCGGCGGCGACCGCCGCGGGTAGGGCGAGCGCCTGGCGACCCTGCTGCACCCAGGCCCGCCGCAGCAGGGCGCGGGCCAGCCGTCGGTACGTCATCGCGCGTCCTCCAGGAACTCCCGCAGCACCGCGTCCGCGTCGACGGGCACGCGGTCCACACCGAGTACCGGCACACCGAGCGCGACGGCCCGCGCGATCAGGTCGCCGATGGTCTCTGCGGGTGGTACGTCGATGCGTACGCGTCCGTCGTCCAGCGCCGTCGCCGGGGCGACGGCCTCCAGGGCGGCGGGCCAACTCCCCTTGCAGCGAAGGACATAAGTGTCGCGCTCGGTGTCGCCCACCAGGTCGTTGCGGACGGTGAGCGTGCCGTCCTTGAGGACGAGCACGTCCGTGGCGACGCTCAGCGCCTCGGGCAGGTTGTGCGTCGAGTACAGGACCGTGCGGGTGCGCGCCCAGGAGCGGATCAGGTCGCGCACGAGGGCGGACGTCACCGGGTCGAGCCCGGTCAACGGCTCGTCCAGGAGCAGCACTTGGGGCGCACCGAGCAGGGCGCGGGCGAGGTCGACGCGCTGCAGCTGCCCCCGGCTGAGCCGTTCCGTGCGACGCTCCCACAGCGGGCCCAGCGTGAACGTCTCGCGTACCTCGTGAAGCCGGTCCGCCCGTAGGGCGGGATCGGCATGGCGTAACGCCGCCCAGAACTCCAGGTTGTGACGTACCGTCAAGTCCGGTGAGAGTGCCGCTCGGTGGCCGAGGTAGGCGACCGCGTCCTTCTGTCCGGGGTGGTTCGCGACATCCGCGCCGCCGACCAGGACGCGGCCCGCGAGCGGCGAGAGGATGCCCGCCATGACCCGCATCAGGGTCGTCTTGCCTGCGCCGTTGCGGCCCAGGAGGGCGTGCACGCCGGTCGTCAGCGTGGCGTCGACGGGGCCGAGCGTCTCGGTGCCCCGGTATCCGGCGCGAACGCCCTCGAGGACGAGCGGAGCGGGCATCTGGCCTGCCTCCCTGTACTAGCTGTTATATGAAACATAGAACAGCTGCCTCGGTCGGTCCACCGGATTCGCGTAAAGGTCCCCTTTGCCGAGGGGGCGGGCCGCCTCCTGGGTGATTGGCCCTGTCTCACCCCGTGTTCTATGTTTCCTAGAACACTTGGCAGTTGACACAGCGGCCCGGATCCGGCCGCGGGGCACGGGGGAACAGGAGGCAGCCATGCTCATCGCGCTCGCGCTCAGCAGCGACGTACCGATCTACCAGCAGATTCGCGACCGCGTCGTCGAGGGCATCGCCTCCGGAGCGCTGCCCGTCGGCACCTCGCTGCCCTCCACCCGGGGCCTTGCCGCCGACTGCGGCATCAACTTCCACACGGTCAACAAGGCCTACGACCTGCTGCGCCAGGAAGGCCTCATCCAGCTCACCCGCAAGCACGGGGCCGTCGTCGTCCGCGACCACGACACCGGGCCCCCGCCACCGGGATTCGTCGACGACTGGAAGGCGCGCGCCCGTACCCTCCTCGCCGAAGCCGTCACACAAGGTCTCGACGCCGACGCCATCCAGGAGCTGTGCGCCGAACTCCTCACCAGAGGAAGGGAATCCGCCACATGACCGCGCTCCTCCTCCAGGCGGCGGCCCTGCTGCTGTTCACCGCCATGACATGGGCGATGCCGTCGCTCGCGCAGGCCACCCTGCCCTTCGGCGTCCGCGTCCCACGAGAGCGCACCGGCGAACCTGCCGTCACCGCAGCCGTACGCCCCTACCGCCGCCGGGTCATGACCGCAGGAGCCGCCGTCACCGCCTCCGCCACCGCCGTCCTTCTGCTCGCCGGGCGCACCACCGTCGCGTACGCGATCACGCCCCCGTGCGCGGCGGTGCTCCTCGCCGGGCTCGACTGGGCCGCGTACTACCGCGCCCACCGTGCGGTCGCCGCCGCGAAGGCCGAGGGCGGCTGGTACGACGACGTGCGGCAGGGCGTCGCCGTCGACACCTCTATCCGTACCGACCCCGAGCGCTTTCCCTGGCTGTGGGCGCTGCCCTCACTCCTGGTCACCGCCACGACCGCGATCGCCGGAGCGCTGCGCTATCCGTCGCTGCCCGCGACGCTCACCACCCACTGGAACGCGGCGGGCCACGCCGACGGGCACGCCCGCACCACCGTCGCTGTCGCCTTCACACCCGTGTTCCTGCAGATCGCGTCGAGCGCGCTGATCGTCGGCACGGCCGTGTTCGCACTGCGCAGCCGGCAGTCGCTCGACGCCGAACGGCCGCGCACCTCCGCCGCACAGCACCGGGCGTTCGTACGCTGGACGACGCGCGGCCTGCTCGCGCTGGCCGCCTGCGTGGACCTGTCGCTCCTCGGCACGGCCCTGATGACGTGGGAGATGTCCGGGAACAGGGCGGTGGGAGCGGTGGTGATCGGCCTCCCGCTCCTGGCGGGTGTCGCGTTCGTCTTCGCCGTGGCCGTCCGTACGGGCGCGCAGGGCAGCCGCCTGCCCGTCGGCGTCGGCGAGGCGGGCGGGGCCCGGGTCGTCAACCGCGACGACGACCGCTACTGGAAGGGCGGCCTCATCTACGTGAACCGGGACGACAGCTCGGTGTTCGTGCCCAAGCGGTTCGGCATCGGCTGGACCGTCAACTTCGGCCGTCCCGCAGGCATTCTCGCCCTTCTGGCCCTCACCGCCGTGCCGGTGGCTCTGGCGGTGGGGCTCACCCACTGAGAGCAGAGCAGGGGGCCGGACGGCGCGCCCGAACCTTCGGGCGCGCCGTCCGGCCCCGTGCACCCCGGGGTCAGCCCCGGCGTACCTCCTCCAGTCGTACGGGCCGGTGCTCGTGCAGGGAGAGGGTGCAGGCCTCGGCGATCCAGCCGGCCTCGAGGGCGTCGGAGACCGTGCACGGGGAGGTGGCGCGGCCCGCGACGACCTCCGTGAAGGCGGTGAGTTCGGCGCGGTAGGCGGGGGCGAAGCGGTCCATGAAGAACTCGTGCGGCGTGCCCGCCGGGAAGGTCGCGCCCGGCTCGACGGAACGCAGCGGCAGCTTGTCCTCCAGGCCCACGGCGATGCTGTCCCGCATGCCGTGCAGCTCCAGGCGGACGTCGTAACCGCGGGCGTTGTGGCGGGAGTTGGAGACCAGGGCGATGGTGCCGTCGTCGAGGGTGAGGATCGCCGACGCGGTGTCGACGTCACCCGCCTCGGCGATGTACTCGGCACCCCGGTTGCCACCGACCGCGTACACCTCGACCACCTCACGGCCCGTCACCCAGCGCACGATGTCGAAGTCGTGCACGCTGCAGTCGCGGAAGATGCCGCCGGAGACCGCCACGTACGCGGCGGGCGGCGGCGCCGGGTCCAGCGTGGTGGACCGTACGGTGTGCAGCTTGCCGAGTTCGCCGCTCACCACGGCCTTACGGGCGGCCACACAGCCCGCGTCGAAGCGCCGGTTGTAGCCGATCTGCACCTCGATGCCGCTGTCCTGGACCGCGCGCAGCACGTCGAGGCTCTCCTCGACGGTGCGTGCCACCGGCTTCTCGCAGAACACCGGGATGCCCGCCTTGACGGCGGCGAGGATGAGCGCGGGGTGCGCGTCGGTGGCGGCCGCGACGACGATGCCGTCGACCCCGGCGGCGAGCACCGCCTCGGGGGAGTCCACCGCCGTCGCCCCGAAACCCTCCACCGCCGCCGCGGTGGCCGCCGCCACCGGGTCGCTGACCACCAGGGTGTCCACCGCGTCGAGCCCGGCGAGGGTCGCCGCGTGGAAGGCGCCGATCCGGCCCAGCCCCAAGATGCCGATACGCATGAGAGTTGCTCCTTAAAGCCCAGTCGGGGGAGTCGTGGGAAAACCAGCCGGGTGCGTCAGTCGAGTCCGCCGAAGACGATCTGGTCCCAGTCGACGACCGAGCCCGTGACCACCCCACTGCGGTCGGAGAGCAGGAAGACGACGAAGTCGGCGATCTCGTCGACCTGGCCCAGCTTGCCCATCGGCCGGGTCTTCGCCGCCTTCTCGCGCCAGTCGTCGCCCGCCCCGTGGAACGTGCGCTGAATCTCCTCCTCGCCCTCGGTGTCCGTCCAGCCGATGTTGAGGCCGTTGATCCGGACCCGGTCCCAGCGGTGCGCGTGGGCGGCGATGGGGGTCCCCCCCGCGCGAGCGAAGCCGAGCGTGGGGGAGGGGTCAGGCCCATGAGTCCGGCCTTGGCGGCGACGTACGGGGCGAGGAAGGGCTGCCCGCCGTGCGCGGAGGAGGTGATGATGTTGACGACGGTGCCCGGCGCCCCGCGGTCCACCAGGTGCTGGACGGCGGCCTGCATCGCGAAGAACGGCGCCCGCAGGTTGATCGCGATGTGCGCGTCGAACAGTTCCGGCGTGGTGTCGAGCAGTGTGCCGCGTGTCGTCAGCCCGGCCGCGTTGACCAGGCAGTCGATCCGCCCGAGAGCGGCCACGGCCTGCTCGACGCTGCCGCGTGCCTGCGCCGGATCAGCCAGATCGGCCCGTACGAAGGTGGCGCCGGTCTCCGCGGCGAACTTCTCACCGACCTCGGCACGGCGCCCGGTGAAGGCGACCGTCGCGCCCTCGCGCAGCGTCGCCCGTACGATGCCCGCGCCGACGCCCTGACTGCCGCCGTTGACGAGGACGACTTTGTCCTTGAGTAGTTGGTTCATGAGTGTGATGCCCGTCCTTTTCAGCTCCGGCGGCGCCGCGCAGCCGCTGGCTGTCGTACACGAGGACGTTCTGTACGACCCCGTCGGCCGTCGGGTAGTCACCTGCGTTGCGTCGGTCCGGCGCGGTTACATTTCTGCCAGTCTCATGACACCGGGACCATCATTCAATCCGCAGAGAACCATCAAAAACCCCTCATTCATCCGCTCGATCACGGGACGCGGCAAGGGACCACATGGGACATCCGTATACGATCCGCGAGATCGCCCGGCAGGCCGGCCTGAGCGAGGCCACGGTCGACCGGGTCCTCAACCACCGCGGTGGCGTGCGCGAGAGCACCGCGCGGGAAGTGCAGCAGGCCATCAAGGACCTGGACCGGCAGCGCGCCCAGGTCCGGATCGGCGGCCGTACCTTCATGATCGACATCGTGATGCAGACACCGGAGCGGTTCTCCTCCGCGGTGCGGGACGCTCTGGAGGCCGAACTGCCGTCCCTGCACCCGGCGGTGGTGCGCTCACGGTTCCACTTCCGCGAGACGGACCCCGCGGCGGAACTGGTGAAGGACCTGGACAAGATCGCCGCGCGCGGTTCGCAGGGAGTGATCCTCA
Source organism: Streptomyces sp. NBC_01384 (assembly GCF_045040035.1). Taxonomy (NCBI): domain Bacteria; kingdom Bacillati; phylum Actinomycetota; class Actinomycetes; order Kitasatosporales; family Streptomycetaceae; genus Streptomyces; species Streptomyces sp. NBC_01384. Next base: position 2,770,582 of record NZ_CP109559.1, on the reverse strand, counting down.
AGGCCCCGGAGGTACCCGAGGTCACCGCCGCGGTCGGCCGGCTGGTGGCGGCCGGCATCCCGGTGGTCACGCTGGTGACGGACCTGCCCAGCAGCCCGCGCCTGGCGTACGTCGGCATCGACAACCGGGCCGCCGGAGCCACCGCCGCCTACCTGATACGGCAGTGGCTCGGTGACCGCCCCGGCCATGTGCTCATCACCATCAGCCGGGGCTCCTTCCGCAACGAGGAGGAGCGCGAGATGGGTTTCCGCAGCGAGATGCGTGCCGGTGGGCCCGCGCGCAGGCTGGTCGAGGTGACCGACAGCGACGGACTCGACTCCACCCAGCGGGCCCTGGTCCTGGCGGCCCTGGAGCGGAATCCGGAGATCAACGCCGTCTACTCCATCGGCGGCGGCAACACCGCGACCATCGACGCCTTCACGGCGCTCGGCCGGGAGGTGCAGGCCTTCGTCGCGCACGACCTGGACCACGACAACACCCGGCTGCTGGCGGAGGGGCGGCTGTCCGCGGTGCTCCACCACGACCTGCGCCAGGACATGCGGCGCGCCTGCCAGACCATCATGCGGGCCCACCAGGCCCTGCCGGACGAGGGCCCGTCCCTCCCGTCGGCGATCCAGGTGGTGACGCCGTACAACATGCCACCGGGGTGAGGGCAGGGGCCCGCCGTCGGCGGGGACGTGGCTACCGGGCCGGGCCCAACGGCTGTCCCGCGGGTCCGCTCTCCCGCCCGGGCGCCGCGACCCCGACGTCCGCGCCCGCCCAGGACAGCGCCGCCCAGCCCTCCTCGGGGGACCCCTCCAGGATCACCGTGGTCGTGTTGTCCAGCGGGTGGGCGGTGGCGAAGGGCACGTCGACGTTGCGCGCCCGGGCGGCCGTCCACACCCGGATCGCGGCGCCGTGGCTGACCATGGCGACGGTGCCGGCACCGGTCGCCGCGGCCTCCGCGACCACCGTGTCGAACCGGCCCAGCGCCTCCGCGCCGCTCTCCCCGCCCGGCATCCGCAGCGCGGTCTCCCCGGCCGCCCAGGCGAACGCCGTGGTGAGGTACACCTCGGCCGCTTCGGTGTCGCCGCGCTGCATCTCCAGGTCCCCGGCCTCCAGTTCGCGGATGCCCTCCCTTACGACCACCTCCAGCCCGCGGGCGGCCGCCAGCGGGGCGGCGGTGAGCTGGGTGCGGATCAGCGTGGAGGCGTACAGCACGTCTATTTCCTCGTCCGCGAGCGTCTGGGGCAGCGCGGCGGCCTGCTTCTCGCCGAGGGCGGTGAGACCCGGTCCGGGGACGGCGGTGTCCAGGAGGAACGCCACGTTGGACGGGGTCTGGCCATGGCGGACGAGGATCAGGCGCATACGGTCACCTTCTCAGACGGCGGTACGCCCACGGGGACCCAGGTCGCTTCAGCCGCCGACCGTGAACCAGGTCGCCCGGGACTTCTTCCACTCCGGGTGGGTGAGGTCCTTGGCCTCCGTGCCGTCGCCGTACAGGTCGGCCGAGCCGTCGTCGGTGATCAGCTGGGCGCGGGCGCCGGGGGTGGTGAGGTCCGGGACGTCGACGACGGCTTCCCAGCCGCCCGGGTCCGAGGTGGGCAGGTCGAGCCGCTTGACCGGGGCGTGGGCCGGGTCGCCGTCCCAGGAGTAGAGGGCGTACGGGTCGCTGTTTTCGTCGGCGGCCCAGGAACCCGCGACGATCAGGTACTGGTTCGCGGCGTTCTTGCGGAGGTCGCGGACGGAGAGGCCGCCGAGGTCCAGCTCGATGGGGGTGCCGAAGGCGGCGGAGGCGCCGCTGCCGACGACCTTGTCGATGTTCGTGACGGGCACGAGGAGTGCCTTGCCGCCCGCCACCGCCGGAGCGAGGGGCGCGCGGAAGCCGACGTACGCGGTCGTCGTCGACCCCGGAGCGAACTCCAGACCCTCCACATTGAAGCCGTCGATCTGCTTGGGGACCTGGCCGTCCGCGGTGCCCGCCGCGAAACCGTAGCGGTCGCCGTGCGCCTCGTCCCAGGCGACGAGGTCGTCACGGAGCTTCCCGTACGAGCCGCCGTACGACAGGGCGGTCGCCGCGCCGGAACCGGTGACCTTGGTGGTGAAGACCGTGTTGCGGGCGGACTTGTACGCGCCGTCCTTGTTGTTGCCCAGCGAGCCCGTCCAGTAGATCGTGTCGCCGACGCGGGCGCCGCCCTCGATGTCGATCTCCTTCGAGACGCCGATGTTCGAGCTGAAGTCCCAGGTCTTCACGGGCGCGCCGGAGGCCGAACGGTCGTACAGGCGCAGGGTGTTGGACTCGTCGTCCGCCACCACCACGTACCCGCCGCCGACGTCGACGGCGGCGGAGGCGTCGCTGGAACCCGTGAAGTACCTGCTGTCCGTGGCCTGTTGGACGGCGGCGGACGCGGCGTAGTGCAGCGTCTTGGTGGCACTCTGCCCGTCCACGCCGGTGACCTTCACCGTCAGGTCGGTGTAGCCCCGGCCGCGCGCGGCGACGGCGACCTGGCGGGTGGCGCCGGTTCCGGAGACCGTGACGTCGGAGGCGGTGGCCACGGAGGTCTTGCTGCTCTTGGTCACCGTGACGGCGAGCGCCCCGGCGTCGGCACCGCTCTGCCCGACCGTCACCTTCACGACCGGATCCCCGCTCGCCCCACCGCGCCGGACAGATAGGCCGCCGACAGCGACAGCGTCGGCGTCCCGTAACTCGCCGCCCGCGCCTGGCTTCCCAGCCCCATGACGGCGAGCGCGAGCACTCCGCCGGTGACGGCAACTGCCTTGCGGGCGTTCAAGGAAACGTAGTCCTGCACGGGGACCCTCTCGTCGGCGTGATGTCGACGAGAAGGCTCGGCCGAGCCCACCAACTGCGGACGGCCCGCACGCGTCCACGGGGTGAACAAGTGCGGGCGCTGTTCACGGAGTTGGGTTCGTCCCGAGCGACCGCTCCGTGACGCCTGCCAAGTGGGTCATGAAGACCTCGCGTGCGTCCGGTGTCAGTGTGCGCAGGGCGACCAGGGCCGTGATGACGACGTCGCAGAGCTCGGACCGGACGTCGTCCCACGTGTGGCTCGTGCCCTTGCGCGGGTTCTGGCCGGTCGCGCCGATGACCGCCTGGGCGACCTCGCCGACCTCCTCCGACAGCTTGAGGATGCGCAGGAGGAGGCCCTCCTGGCCGTCGTGCGCCCGGTTGGCGTCCAGCCAGGTGTGCAGGCGGTCGATGGATTCCCAGACGTCGTCATCAGCCATGGGACCAGCTTCCCCGCGGGCCGCGTGCCCGACGCCTCCCGGTCGAACCGGCTACTCGTCGAACAGCGTCTCCTGCTCGCCCTCGGCCGCCCGCCGCACCCTCTTGTTCCGTGCCCCCACCACGGCCAGCGTGACCGCCGCCGTGACGCCGAGCGCCGCGGGGACCATCCAGCCGCGGTTGACGGCGTGGCCGAGCGCGTGGTCCAGCGAGAGGCGGCCGGGCCCCGCCACCGCGAGGCCCGCCGCCGTCAGGGCCAGCGACGCCGCGTACTCGTAGCCGCCGTTCATCGCGAAGAACCCGTTGGGCAGATGCACCGCGGCCGCGCCCACCATCGCCCCGGCCGCCGCCGCGCCCGCCGCCGGGGTCGCGAGGCCCAGCGCCAGCAGGGTGCCGCCGCCGGCCTCGGCCAGCCCCGCCGCCGTCGCGCTCGCCTTCCCGGGCGTGTAGCCCATGGCCTCCATGGCCGCGCCGGTCCCTTCCAGCCCGCCCCCGCCGAACCAGCCGAACAGTTTCTGCGTTCCGTGCGCGGCCAGCACTCCGCCCGTGCCCAGACGGAGCAGCAGCAGTCCCAGATCGCTTCGGTGGTAACAGGTCACGGTGGCTCCCAGCGCAGACGGACAGCGGCAACGGTCAATGGTCGATGGTCAACGGCCCCTCCCGTGTGTCCACCGTCGCACCGATCACGCGTGCCCAACGTGTTCGGGGTGCCGTTCGGGTGGCAGGTGCCCGGGACCGGTGTGAGTCTGGCTCCCATGACGATTCAGGTAGCGAAACTCAGCGACCCGGCGGTCCGGGCCTTCGTCACCGCGGTGAACGCCCATGACCGGGACGCCTTTCAGGCCGTCCTCGCGCCCGGTGCGACCATGTCCGACGACGGTTCCGACCGCGACCTCGCCGACTGGACCGAGCGGGAGATCTTCTCCTCCCGCGGCCACATGGACGTCGACAACGAGTCGAAGGGCGGCCGCTCCCTCATCGCCCGCTACAGCAACGACACCTGGGGCGAGATGAAGACGAAGTGGAGCTTCACCGTCGACGGCGGCGGCAAGATCTCCCGCTTCGAGACCGGCCAGGCGTAACCGCCGGACAACCGCCGCACGAACGGCCGACGGCGGCCGGGGGATTCCCCGGCCGCCGTACGAACCGCCGTCGCCGCTACCGCTGGACGAAGTGCTGAGCCGAGGCGCTGCGCAGACCACCGCCCTGCTCGGTCAGCGTGATCTGTCCGGCCTTGATGGTCGCGAGGCGCGGTGCCCGGCGGGCGATCGACGAGTCGTGGGTGACCATGACGAAGGTCAGCCCGTACTCGTGCCAGAGCCCTTCGAGCAGGCCCATGATGTCGTCGCGGGTTCCCTCGTCGAGGTTGCCGGTCGGCTCGTCGGCGAGCAGTACCTTCGGCTTCTTGACCAGGGCGCGGGCGATGGCGACCCGCTGCTGCTGACCGCCCGACAGCTCGGACGGCGCATGGGTCAGCCGCTCGCCGAGACCGACCGAGCGCAGCGCCTCGGCGGCCCGCTCGCGCCGCTCCGCGGGCTTCACCCCGAGCGGTACGAGCGCGGTCTCGACGTTCTCCTGCGCGGTCAGCGTCGGGATGAGGTTGAACGACTGGAAGATGATGCCGATCTTCTCGGCGCGCAGCCGGGTCAGCTTGGCCTCGCTGATGGAGGCGAGGTCGACGCCGTCCAGCTCGACGCTGCCGTCGGAGGGGCGGTCCAGGCCGCCGATCATCTGGAGCAGGGTGGACTTGCCGCCGCCCGTGGGGCCCTGGATGACGAGCTGGTCGCCGTCCTCGATGGTGAGGTCGATGCCACGCAGCGCCTCCACCGTCTCCTTGCCCCGCGTGTAGCGCTTGGTGACGCCGGTGAGCTTGTACATGAGGTTCTCCGAGGATGAAGAAGATGCAGAAGATGCAGAGGATGCAGAAGAGGAAGGGGGCGGGGCGCGAAGGGATCGCCCGAAGGGACTAGGAGACGCTGCGCAGCGCGTCCGCCGGGCGCATCCGGGAGGCGCGCCAGCCGCCCATCGCACCGGCGATCAGGCCGCCCGCGATGGCCAGGCCCGCGGCGAGCGCGATGGTGGTCACCGAGACCGGCGCGGAGAGCGCGATCTCCATGGTGTTCTTGACCGCCTGCTGGCCGGGGCCGCCACCGCCGGGGCCGCCGCCCATGCCGCCACCGCCACCGGTGCTGCCGAGCTCCGCGGTCAGCTTCGGGCTGATCGCCGTCACCGCGTACGCCGCGCCGAGGCCGATGGCGATGCCGAGCGCGCCGCCGATCAGACCGTTCACGATGGACTCGCCGACGACCTGCCGGGTGACCTTGCGGGAGGGCCATCCGAGCGCCTTGAGGGTGCCGAACTCACGCACCCGGCGGGACACCGCGGAGGAGGTCAGCAGCGCCGCCACCAGGAACGCGGCCACGAGCACCGCGATGGACAGCCACTTGCCGACGCTGGTCGCCAGGTTCGAGGCGGTCGACAGCGAGCCGGAGACGGTGGAGGCGAGGTCGGCGGAGGTGGTGACCGTCGTACCCGAGATGTTCTTCTGGATGGTCGTCTTGACCGTGTTGATCTGCTTGGAGTCGGTCGCCTTGACGTAGATCGTGGTGACCTTGTTCTTCGAGTCGCCCAGCGTCTGTGCCTGCTTCAGCGGCAGGTAGACGTCGACCGTCGACTCACTGAGGTCTTCTCGGCAACGTGACGGTTGCGGTACGTGACTGTGCGCGGGGCGGTTCGATGTCGCACGGGGTGACCTGGCGTCAGACATGAGCGAAGCCCCTGGTAGGAACGGGTCTGCGAAGATCAAGTTCCGTACAGCCAGAGGCTTCACACGTTGACCAGTATCACCTACACCGCTGTGCTCGATGTCGGCAGGGAGACCGCCGAGACCCTGGCCCGGCTCCTGCGCGAGCACCGCGAACGGCTCGGCACCCGCAAGGGCACCCGCGCCCTGGGCGTCTTCAAGCAGGGGGTTCTCGTCCTGCGGTGGTTCGTCGACGGGGCCCGGCTGGCCCAACTCGCCCGCGACAACGGGGTATCCGTCCCCACCGCCTACCGTTATCTCCACGAGGGACTGACCGTGCTCGCCGACCACGCCCCGGACCTGTCCACCGCGCTGGAGCAGGCGGCCGCCGCCGGCTACACCCACCTCAACCTGGACGGCACCGTCATTCGCACCGACCGCGTCGCCGCACCCGGCCCCAACAAGGCCGACTTGTGGTGGTCGGGAAAACACAAGCACCACGGCGGGAACGTGCAGGTCATATCCGCCCCCGACGGCTGGCCGCTCTGGGTCTCCCCGGTCCGGCCCGGCCGCGAGCACGACACGACCTGCGCCCGCACGCACGGCCTGATCGCCGCACTGGACCGGCTCGCCGCCGCCCTCGACATCCCCACCCTGACCGACCTCGGCTACGAGAACGCCGGAGACGGCTTCCGCCACCCGGTCAAGAAGCCCCAAGGCCGCGAACTCACTCTCGACCAGAAGACGTTCAACAAGGCGATCCGCGGCATCCACGGCGTGGCCGAACGTGCGAATGCCCTGCTCAAGGTCACCTTCAAGGCCCTGCGCCGGGTCAGCCTCGACCCCGGCAGCATCACCCGGATCGCCCGCGCGGCCCTCGTCCTGCTCCAGATGGAACACGGCCGCACCACGTGAACGAAGATCACAAACGGTCACGAGACGTTACCGAGAAGAGTTCACTGCTGTCCGGCGTCGCGATACCGATGATCGTGTACTTGGTGCCGGAGATCTTGAGGGTCTTGCCGACCGTGTACTTGTTCTCCTTGGCGTACGACTTGCTGAGCACCGCGACCTTCGCATCGGTCTGCGCCGAGGTGAAGGTCTTGCCCGTGGTGATCTTCGAGGTGGCCAGCGGGCCGAGGTCCTGGTTGGTGACGTCGACGCCCGAGACGGAGTACGAGTTCACGTCGAAGGAGGCGCCGCCGCCCTGCACCTGGGGCGCGGCCGTGCTGCCGCCGCCCTGGCCGCCGCCGGGGCCGCCCTGCTGGGAGGAACTGCCGGACCCCGAGGACCCCGAGGAGGTCGAGGACTTCGCCGTGCCCTGCGTGAAGGAGCCGTCGACCTTGGTGACGTTCAGGCTCAGCGCGCCCACCGCGCTCGCCACGCCCTTCTGCGCGGCGACCTTGGTGACGAGCGAGGACGCCAGGGACTGCCCGCCCTGCGTCATCACGCGGTCCGAGCTCTGCTTGGTGGAGCTGTTCGACTTGGCGTTGAAGTCGAACTTCGGTCTGCCGGAGGAGTTGCTCGAAGGTGCCGCCTGGGCCTTCGTCACCGTCATGTCGGTGCCGAGGCCGTACAGCGACTTCAGGACCTTGTCCTGAGCCTGCTGCATGCCGGCCGACACCGAGTTGACGGTGATGACCAGCGCGATACCGAGCGCCAGACCCATGGCGATCACCAGGGCCGCCTTCTTGCGCCGGCTCAGCTCACGCTTGAGATAGATGCCAAACATCCTGTTCCCCAAAGGTTCTTGGCGCCCGCTGTGGGCGCGGCCACAAGCTATGGAGAAACCTTTGAGCGGAGCTGAGTAAGAGATGTGTGAGACCTGAGAAAGTGGGGTCCGGAATCAATATTCCGTAAGACAGCTGATTCCTAAGGTCCGGAGGGGCTATTGCCAGGAAACCCCTGTTGGGTGGGGTGCTGAGGGCAGGGTACGGTCGGGCGCACGGGCGATGCCGTACCTTTGCCGCGCCTTTGGGAGCGCGGTGTCCTTTCTTTGGGACCCCGCCGTACGGCTTCTTCGAGACCCCGCCGTACGGCGTCGCGAACTCCTTTTGTACGGTCCCGGGATGCGCGATTCTTCTCCCGTCCCCCCGCGTTCCGCTCGGTTGTCCCGTCGTGCCGCCCTCGGCCTCGCCGCGGCCGTCCCGCTGGCCGCCGCCTCCCCGGCGTCCGCCGCCACCGCCAGAGCCACCGCCACTACTACCGTGATCGGCGGTGAGCGGCTCGCCGGCACCGGCGTCCAGGTGCGCGGCGCCTTGGGGCTGCCCAAGCGGCTCACCGCCCGCTCCTGGCTCGTCGCCGACAACGAGAGCGGCGAGGTGCTCGCCTCGTACCACGCGCACACGCACCTGGCGCCCGCCTCCACGCTGAAGATGCTCTTCGCGGACACCGTGCTGAAGAACTTCGGGCGGACCGAGCGGCACAAGGTGACCGACGCCGACCTCGCCGACATACCCGCGGGCTCCAGCCTGGTCGGCGTCAAGCCCGGGATCACCTATACCGTCGAGCAGCTGTGGCTCGGCGTCTTCCTGCGCTCCGGCAACGACGCGGTGCATGTGCTCAGCCACATGAACGGCGGCCTCGCCAAGACGGTCGCGCAGATGCAGGCCAAGGCCGAGGACCTGCAGGCCCTGGACACGCACGTGGTCAGCCCCGACGGCTTCGACCACAAGGGGCAGATCTCGTCCGCGTACGACCTGACGCTCTTCGCCCGGCACGGCCTCGCCGACGCCGACTTCCGCGCCTACTGCGCCACCAGGACCGCGAACTTCCCGGCCGGCGGCAAGAAGACCTTCCAGATCCAGAACACCGACCGCCTGCTGACGGGTGCGTGGGGCGTGCCGGCGTACGACGGACTCATCGGCGTCAAGAACGGCTACACCAGCAACGCGGGCAACACCTTCACCGGCGCCGCGACCCGCGGCGGCCGGACCCTCCTCGTCACCGTGATGCACCCCAAGAGCGGTGGCGGCAGCGTCTACGAGGAGACGGCCGCGCTGCTCGACTGGGGATTCAAGGAAGGCGGGCGGGCGCAGTCCGTGGGCACCCTGGTCGATCCGCTCAGCGAGGGCGGTGCCACCGCGACACCCAGCCGGAAGGCGGCGAAGGCCGCCGCCGGGGCGCCCGCGGCGGCCGCGAGCGGCGGTTCGTCGTCGTGGGGGCTGGTCGGCGGGGCCGGGGGAGCGGTCGCGCTGCTCGCGGGCGGGGCGTACGCGTGGCGCAGGCGGCGGCGCGTGGAGAGGGACGAGTCCCCGGAGGCCGACCACCGGGGCTGACCAGGACCGCCCGGAGTGGCCGTTGGGGCCCGTTGGGTGCTGTTATCGGGGCAGCCGTTCCGTGGCCCTGGGCTCACCTCGCGGTCCCGCGCGAGGTCCGCCCCCACCCGGGCCGCGGAACGGCTGCCACCTTCCCCCCTCGGTGTGGACCGTGGTCGTACCGAAGTCCCCCACTCCAAGTGTGAAGCTATGGTGGAGGAGCAACGAGCATAAGCCCGCCACCGGCCCGAACGGTACGGAGGTTCAGCTTCCGTTTGTGTAGGTTGAGCCGTTGATGAGTCGTTGACGAGCTGTCCTCAGCCGCCTCAGCCGCCTCAGCCGCGTCCCACGTACGGCATCGTCGTCGCCAGTACCGTCGCGAACTGCACATTCGCCTCCAACGGCAGCTCCGCCATGTGCCGTACCGTGCGCGCCACGTCCGCCACATCCATCACCGGCTCGACCGCCAACTCCCCGTTCGCCTGCGCCGTTCCCGTCCGCATGCGCTCGGTCATGTCGGTCGCCGCATTGCCGATGTCGATCTGACCGCAGGCGATCCGGTACGGGCGCCCGTCCAGGGACAGCGACTTGGTCAGCCCCGTCAGTGCGTGCTTGGTCGCCGTGTACGCGACCGACTGCGGGCGGGGCGTGTGCGCCGAGACCGAGCCGTTGTTGATGATCCGGCCGCCATGGGGGTCCTGCTCCTTCATCTGCCGGTACGCGGCCTGGGCGCACAGGAACGCGCCGTTGAGGTTGGTGTTCACGACGTGCAGCCACGCCTCGTACGGCAGCTCCTCCAGCGGGACGCCGCGCGGTCCGGACGTACCCGCGTTGTTGAAGAGCAGGTCCAGCCGCCCGAACCGCTCTCGCACGGCGGCGAACAGGGCGGCCACGCCGTCGGGACGGGAGACATCGGTGCGTACGACGACCGAGGGTCCCTCGGGCACGAGCGCCGCCGTCTCCTCCAGCGCCTCGGTCCTGCGTCCGGCCAGCGCCACCGACCAGCCGGTGCGCAGCAGTTCGACGGCGGCGGCGCGGCCGATGCCGGAGCCCGCTCCGGTCACCACCGCGATCTTCGTCTGCGCGGCAGTCATGGCGTCCGAGTCGTTGATGGCATTCATGGGACCGCAGCGTACGGACGCTGTTGGCGCATCCGCCGCGGCCGGGGGGTCGGCCGCGGGAATGTGACACTCGCCGCGCAAGTGTCACATTCGTCCGTACGGGAGGGGCCGCCGTACCAAGCCGGATCAGTTGGTCTCTCCGGGGTAGCGGACGCCGATCTGGTCCCGGATCGCGTCGAGCGTCCGCATCACGGCGAGGCTGCCGTCGAGGGGGACGAGCCGCGACTCCTTCTCACCGGCCCGCAGCGCGCGCATCACCTCGGCGGCCTCGTGCCTGAAGCTGGTGCGGGGGCCGTGCGCCGGGTCGGCCGTGAACTCCTCGGGGTCGCGGCCGTCGCGGTGCAGTACGAGCCGGTCCGGGAAGAAGAAGCCGCCCGGGATGTCGATCCGGCCCTCGGAGCCGGTGACGGAGGCGGAGACGGGGGTGCCGCCATTGACGGAGCAGTGCACCGAAGCGAGAGCACCGCTCTCCCAGGTGAGCAGTGCTCCCGTCTGGAGATCGACGCCCTCGTCCGAGAGCACCGCTCTCGCCGTGATGCCCGAGGGCTCCCCGAGCAGCAACTGCGCGAACGACACCGGGTAGACACCGAGGTCGAGAAGGGCGCCGCCGCCCTGCGCGGGGTCGCGCAGCCGGTGCGACGGCGGGAAGGGGCCATTGATCCCGAAGTCGGCCTGAATCGTGCGGACTTCACCGATCACACCGTCGTCGACGAGCCCCTTGAGCCGACGGACCAGTGGATTGCAGTACATCCACATGGCCTCCATCAGGAACCGGTCGTGCTCCTTCGCCAGCGCGACGAGCTCCTCCGCCTCGCGCACGTTCAGCGTGAACGCCTTCTCGCACAGCACATGGCGCCCTGCCTCCAGACACATCCCGGCAGCGGCCCGGTGCGCCGAGTGCGGAGTGGCGACGTACACGACGTCGACGTCCTCGTCCGCCGCGAGCGACGCCCAGTTCCCGTACGCCCGGGGTATCCCGAACCGCTCCGCGAACGCCTTCGCCGAGGCGTCCGTCCGCGAGGCCACGGCCACCACCTCGGCGTCCGGCATGTCCACCAGATCCGCCGTGAAGGCCGCGGCGATCCCGCCGGTCGCCAGAATCCCCCACCGCACCCGCTCGCCCGCGCCCGTCATCCCCGGCCCCGCCCCTCGCTCTGTGACCCCGAACACCCCGTTCGAACTGAGAGCATAGGTGGCGGATCACTCGGAGAGGGAGGGGCTCATGCCTGAGCGCGGGCGCACCAGGCGGGATCAGGAAGGCCCGGACGGGCACATACCGAACGCGGCGGTCGCCGACGTTTCGGCGGCGGTCGCCGAACCGGAGTCCGCTGCCCTGTCGAAAGCGGCTACCGCGGCGCCAGCCCCCGGCGCCCTCCGCCGTACCGGACTCCTCGTCACCCTGATCCTCGGCGGGCTCACCGCCACGCCCCCGCTGTCCATGGACATGTACCTCCCGGCGCTGCCGGAGGTCACGCGCTCCCTGCACGCGCCCGCCGCGACCGTCCAGCTCACGCTGACCGCGTGCCTCGCGGGCATGGCGTTCGGCCAGCTCGTCGTCGGACCGATGAGCGACAAGTGGGGCCGCAGGCGTCCGCTCCTGGTCGGCCTCGTCGTCTACGTCCTCGCCACCGTCCTGTGCGCCGTCGCCCCCGACGTCGAGCTCCTCGTCGTCTTCCGCCTCGCGCAGGGCCTCGCGGGCGCGGCGGGCATCGTGATCGCCCGGGCCGTGGTCCGGGACCTGTACGACGGCATGGCGATGGCCCGTTTCTTCTCCACCCTCATGCTGATCTCCGGCGTCGCCCCGGTCGTCGCGCCCCTCATCGGGGGCCAGATCCTGCGCGCCACCGACTGGCGGGGCGTGTTCGTCCTCCTCACCGTGGTCGGCATCGCGCTCACCGTGCTCGTCCGGACGAAGCTCCCCGAGACCCTCAAGCCCGCGCAGCGCCACGGCGGCGGGGTCGGCGCGGCGCTGCGCGCCATGCGCGAACTGCTCGCGGACCGGGCCTTCCTCGGCTACACCCTGGCGGGCGGGTTCGCCTTCGCGGCGCTGTTCGCGTACATCTCCGCCTCTCCGTACGTCGTCCAGGAGATCTACGGCGCCTCCCCGCAGACCTTCAGCCTGCTCTTCGGCGTCAACTCCGTCGGCCTGGTGCTCGTCGGCCAGATCAACGGCAAGATCCTGGTCGGCCGGGTCAGCCTCGACAAGGTCCTCGCCGTCGGCCTCGCGCTCATCGCCCTCGCCGCGACCGCGCTGCTCCTCCTCTCCACCGGCGTCTTCGGCAAGGCAGGGCTCGTCCCGGTGGCCGCCGCCCTCTTCGTCCTCATGTCCGCCATGGGCCTCGCCCTGCCCAACACCCAGGCGCTCGCCCTGATGCGGGTGCGGCACGCGGCGGGCTCCGCGTCCGCGCTGCTCGGCACCTCCTCCTTCCTCATCGGCGCGATCGCCTCACCGCTCGTCGGCATCGCCGGGGAGCACACCGCCGTCCCGATGGCCATCGTCCAACTGGCCGCGGTACTGGTGGCCATCGCCTGCTTCGTGGGACTGTGCCGTCCCTGGCAGTCGGGCCACACAGTGGACGGAAGGGCGGCGGACAGCTGAGCGCACCGAGACTGCGTGTCGACACACCGGAACGGGCCGGACTCGACCCGACGGAACTGCGCCACCTCGTACGGGACGTCCGCACGCTCACCCGTGGGCAGCGCCCCTGGACGGCGGGCGTCGTCCTGGTCGCCGGACGGGGCCCGGTCATCGCCGTCGAGGAGGCGGCGGGCTGGGCGGTGCGCTACGCCTCGTACGACGAGAAGACCGACACCGGGGTCGAACTGCCGTCCGGGGCGCGGCTGCCGATGACCGTGCGCACCCCCTTCGACCTGGCCTCCCTCACCAAGCTGTTCACAGCGGTCGCCGCGGTGCAGCAGCTGGAGCGGGGCACGTTGGGCATGGACGCGCGGGTGGGGGCGTATCTGCCGGAGTTCCGCGCGGCCTCGGCCCACGACATCACCGTACGACAGCTGCTCACGCACACCTCGGGGCTGCGGCCCGAACTCCCGCTGTACGACTGTCCGGACGACGCGGCCCGCCGCGCGCTCCTCCGCGCCGAGCCCCCCTCGTCCGAACCGGGCGAGTACCTGTACTCGGACCTGAACCCACTCCTCCTCCAGTACGTCCTGGAACGCGTCACCGGCCGCACGCTGGACGTCCTCATCCGCGACGGGATCACCCGGCCGCTCGGGATGACGGCCACCTGCTTCGGGCCGTGCCCGGAGGCGGCGGCGACCGAGGACCAGCGGCGGCCGTGGGCCAAGGCGGACCGGGGGATGCTGCGGGGGGTCGTCCACGACGAGAACGCGTGGGCGCTCGGCGGGGTGGCCGGGCACGCGGGCCTCTTCTCCACGGCCCACGACCTCGCCGTCTTCTGCCGCACCCTCCTCGCGGGCGGCTCCTATGGCACCGCCCGCATCCTCGGCCCCGACTTCGTCGAGCTGATGCTCACCCCGCCGGGCCTTGGCTTCGCCGTCGACCAGCCCTGGTTCATGGGCGCCCTCGCCGGGCACGGGGCCGCGGGGCATACGGGCTTCACGGGTACGTCGCTGGTACTGGACCGCGCGACGGACACGTTCCTGGTACTGCTGGCGAACACGGTCCATCCGCGACGGAGGGTGGGTGACAGCGGGCCGAGAGCGGAGGCGGGCACAAGGCTGGCACGGGCGGTACGGGGCGCTTGAGCTCGGGGGTTCGTCGGCTGGGGGGCGGCAGGGCGGAGGCAGGGCGGAGGCAGGGCGGAGGGGCGGCGGGGGCGAGAACCCCGCGTCGCCAACCGTAGAATCACCGAGTGAACGTCTCCGTTTCCCCCGCCGAGACCCTGCGGACCGCCCTCGCCGGGCTCCTCGACGGCCTCCCGCCGAAGGCAGCCACTCAGGCCGTCGACCGGCTGATCGCGAACTACCGGGGAACCACCCCGACCCACGCTCCCATCCTCCGCGACCGCTCCGACGTGGTCGCGTACGCCGCGTACCGGATGCCGGCGACGTTCGAGGCGGTGCGCGCGGCGCTGGAGGCGTTCGCGGATGCCGTGCCCGGATGGGGGCCGGGGAGTCATGTGGATGTCGGCGGTGGCACCGGCGCGGCGACCTGGGCGGTGAACGCGACCTGGGAGGGCGCCCGCCCCGTCACCGTGCTCGACTGGGCCGAGCCCGCGCTCGCACTGGGCCGGGAGATCGCCGCGGCCAACCCGGAGCTGAAGTCCGCGCAGTGGCACCGCTCTCGTATCGGAGCGGCGCTCACCATCGAGAGCACTGATCTCGTCACGATCTCCTACGTCCTCGGCGAGCTCACCGACGCCGACCGCGCCTCCGTCGTGACCGCCGCGGCGGCCGCCGCCCAGGCCGTCGTGATCATCGAGCCCGGCACGCCCGACGGCTACGCGCGCGTCATCGAGGCGCGGGATCGCCTGATCGGCGCCGGCTTCCACGTCGCCGCCCCCTGCCCGCACAGCGCGGCCTGCCCGATCGTCCCCGGCGAGGACTGGTGCCACTTCTCCGCCCGGGTCGCGCGTTCCTCCCTGCACCGGCAGGTCAAGGGCGGCTCCCTGCCCTACGAGGACGAGAAGTTCAGCTACGTCGCCGCCACCCGCTTCCCCGCGACCCCGGCTCCCTCCCGCGTCGTACGCAAGCCGCAGATCCGCAAGGGCCAGGTGCTCCTGGACCTGTGCGGACCCGACGAGTCCCTGCACCGCGAGACGGTGACCAAACGTCACGGCCCGCTGTACAAGGCGGCCCGCGACGCGGACTGGGGCGACGAGTGGCCGCCCCGGTCCGGCTGAGCCGTTCCGCGACCTCCGGCACACGCGGACAGGGCGGCGGGGGCGAAACCACCGGACCCGCGCCCTCTCCACTGCCGTAGGCGCGCGGCGAGAAGTACCGTCTTGCTGCCCTGTTGAATTCACCCCATGGTCCCGAACCCCAACCAGTCCTCCGAATCCGCCAGGCCCCCCGCCAAACCCACCCCCGACTCCACCCGCCGCAGCGAGAAGTCCCGTCGCGCGATCTTCGACGCCGCCCTCGCCCTCGTCGGTGAGGTCGGCTACCCCAAGACCACGATCGAGGGCATCGCCGCCCGCGCGGGAGTCGGCAAGCAGACGATCTACCGGTGGTGGTCCTCGAAGGCCGCGGTGCTCCTGGACGCCTTCATGGACCTCGGTGAGCAGGCCGCCCGGCAGGCGGGCCGGGCGCCGTATGAGATTCCGGACACCGGCGACCTCGCGACCGACCTCAAGCAGGTTCTGCGTGTCACCGTCGACGAACTCCTGAACCCCAGGTTCGAGATCCCCTCGCGCGCCCTGGCCGCCGAGGGCGTCGTCAACGAACCGCTCGGCGCCGAGTTCGTGGCGGGGCTCCTCGAACCCCAGCTCCAGCTGTATGTGACGCGGCTGCGGTCCGCCCAGGACAAGGGCGACCTGCGGCCCGACATCGACCCCCGTATCGCCCTGGAACTCTTCGTCTCCCCGCTCGCCCAGCGCTGGCTCCAGCGCACCGGCCCGATCTCGTACGCCTACACGGACACACTGGTCGACTACGCGCTGTACGGGCTTGCCCCACGGGGATGAAACACATCAAAACACTCACCCCAGCCACTCCGGACGGGGGCTCTGTCCACCCGGGGCGCGGGATGGTGGGACCATAGGGGTTGTTGAACACGGTTGAAGGCGGTTGAAGGCAGTTGCAGGCGACGGACACAACCGCCTGACACAACTGTCTGACGCAACCGCCTGACACGACCACCTCACACAACCGCTGTCGGCACAACTGCTAGGCGAGGGGATAGATGAGCACAGAGTTCGGCCGCCGCTCCGGCGCGCAGGGCAAGATCTCCCAGTGGCTGCGCGGTCGCCGGCAGAAGGGGACCGTGGAAACCGCCGACGGCGGGCGTGAGGCCCTGCTGCTCGCCGCTGCCGCCGCGGGGCTGCCGCTCGCGCAGGCCGCGTACCCCTACGGCTACCGCTGTTCCTGTGACCGTATCGGCTGTCCCACCCCCGCGCGCCACCCCGTCTCCTTCGCCTGGCAGACCCAGTCCACGACCGACCGCGCCCAGATCGAGCGGTGGGTCCGGCACCAGCCGCAGGCCAACTTCATCACCGCGACCGGCATGGTGCACGACGTCCTCGACGTGCCGATCGACGCGGGCCGCGAGGCGCTGGAGCGGCTGCTCGCCTCCGGGGTCGAGGTCGGGCCCGTCGCCGAGAGCGGCGACGGACGCATGTTCTTCTTCACGCTCACGCGCGGCACGCCCGAGGACGAGGACGAGTGGTGGCCCTGCGAGCTGGACTCGCACCCCGAGACGACGGACGAGCACCCCGGTCTGCGCTGGCACTGCCGCGGTTCGTACGTCCTCGTGCCGCCGGCCCAGCTCCCCGGTGACCTGACGGTCGACTGGGTGCGGGGCCCGGAACACCCGCTCCCCGACCCCCTGAGCCTCCTGGAGGCCCTGACGGACGCCTGCGCCCGTTACGCGGGCGAGGACGAGTCCGGCCAACTGGCGTCCTGGCCCCACCGGGGCTAGCGCCTGCCGTTCGGATCACGCCCGGTTACTCGCCCTTCGCTCCCGTCAGTCCCTCGATCCGGCCCAGTACCGCCACCCGCTGGTCCGCCGTACCCTTCCCGGGGTCCAGGGCCGCCTGGTTGGAGACGAACTCCAGGGTCAGGGACTGCTTGATGTCACCGGTGGTCAGGGCCTTGACGTCCGCGCTGGGGGCCGGGATCACGGTGCCCGGCGCGGCGGTCTGCTTCTCGTAGCGCCGCGTGGTGAAGAACACCAACGCACCGCCGTTCGTGGTGCGCAGGCCCACCGGGGCGTAGTCGCCCGAGGTCAGCGGCTCGTCGATGTACTGCCGGGCGAGCCCCGGCTTGCTCGCGCTCTGCGTGCGCTGGGTCCGCCACTGCGAGGTGTGCAGGCCCGGGGCGAAGGTTTCGCCGCCGCTCTGCAGATACGTCGTGTACGACAGGCTCAGCTTGCGCGGCTCGACCGCGAGGGCCGCGTCGTCCGCCGTGACGGGCTGCGCCCAGCCGTCCTTGTCCTGCTGGAACTTCGGTACGTCGGCCGCGGCGAGGACGGTCAGATACGAGGCCTGCCAGACGTCGTTCGCGCTGCCCCGGGTGAAGACGAGCAGCCAACGGTAGCCCGCCACGCCCTTGTTGGCCGCGGTGTCGGCGACGAACCAGCGCGGCCAGCCCGCCTTCTCGGGTATGGCGAACTTGGCGTCGGTCAGCGTCAGCGGCGAATACGCCGGATTGCCGCCCGGGTTGTTCTTCTGCCCGGCCGTCAGCTTCGCGCCGTCGATGTCACCGAGGGCACCGGCGACCCGGTCCGCGTCCAGCGAGCGGTCGTTGGCCTTGTCCGCCTTGTTGTACGCGGTGGTGAAGTCCTTGAGGGCGCGGGCGGCCTCGGTCCGTGTCGCCGTCGGTACGACCTCCCGCTCCCCGTGCACCACCACACAGCCGCTCGCCGTCAAGGACAGAACGGTCACCGCACCCGTTGCCAGGGCGAATCGGTTCAGACCGTTGAGTCCGCGGCCGTAAAGTCCACGACTGCGAGGCCTACGAAGCCTCCGAAGCCTCCGAGGGCTGTGATCCGTGCGATCCCTGCTCATCAGGTGCCTTCACCTTCCCCTTCCCGGAGGCGAACCCTACCGGGGCGAGGAAGATCGCGAGTGTCGGGACCAAGTACAGCGCCCACACCGTGACCTGAAGGACGGTCGGATCGGGCTGGAAGTTGAGCACGCCCTTTCTGGCGGATGCCGTGGCCCTTCATACCGGGGAGGCAGGGTCTCCGACGGTGCGGCGATTGGCTTGGTCAACGAGAAGGCCTGGCGGCGCACGGTGGACGCGACCTCGCGGCGCGGGTGATGTTTGAATGCGCGAGTGACTGATTTCGACGTACTGCGTGTCTTCTGCGGGCCCGGTGGCGGACACGGCAACGAGCTCGGTGTGGTGCGCGAGGGTTCGGTGATGCCCGATCCCGAGGAGCGGCAGGCGTTCGCCGCGAAGCTCGGGTTCAGCGAGACCGTGTTCGTCGACGACCCCGAGCGCGGGGTCGTCGACATCTACACGCCGACGCTGCGGCTGCCGTTCGCCGGGCATCCGTGTGTCGGAGTGGGGTGGCTGCTCGACGTACCCGAACTCGTCACGCCCGCCGGGGTGGTGGGGGTGCGGCTGGACGGGGAGTTCAGCTGGATCGAGGCGCGGGCGGAGTGGGCGCCGGCACGTACCCTGCGGCAGTACGGGTCCGCCGCCGAGGTCGACGCGCTGGCCGTGCCGGCGCCGGGGGAGTGGGTGTACGCCTGGGCCTGGGAGGACGAGCCGGCCGGGCGCGTGCGGGCCCGCGGCTTCCCCGGGCGGGACGACGGCATCGCGGAGGACGAGGCCACGGGGGCGGCGGCGCTGCTGCTCACCGACCGGCTGGGGCGCGCCCTGAACATCGTCCAGGGCGCCGGCTCCCAGATCCTCACGGCACCACAGCCGGGCGGGTGGGTCGAGGTGGGGGGCCGGGTGCGGCTGCTACGGGCCTGAACACCGGGACTTCGCCCCGCCGGACCACGAAATGGCCCGCCCTGCGGAAAGGGCGGGCTTCGAACGCGAGTACGGCTACGGGAGGGCTAAGGGAGGGTGAGGATCTCCGCGCCGATCTCCGTGACGACCAGCGTGTGTTCGAACTGTGCCGTCCGCTTGCGGTCCTTCGTCACGACGGTCCACCCGTCGTCCCACATGTCGTAGTCGTGCGTACCGAGCGTGAGCATCGGCTCGATCGTGAAGGTCATGCCGGGCTGGATGACGGTCGTCGCGTGCGGGCTGTCGTAGTGCGGAACGATCAGCCCGGAGTGGAACGAGGAGTTGATCCCGTGCCCCGTGAAGTCCCGTACGACCCCGTACCCGAACCGCTTGGCGTACGACTCGATCACGCGGCCGATGATGTTGATCTGCCGGCCCGGCTTGACCGCCTTGATCGCGCGGTTGAGGGACTCGCGGGTCCGCTCGACGAGAAGCCTGGACTCGTCGTCGACGTCCCCGACGAGGTACGTGGCGTTGTTGTCGCCGTGGACGCCGCCGATGTACGCCGTCACATCGAGGTTGATGATGTCGCCGTCCCGCAGCACCGTGGAGTCGGGGATGCCGTGGCAGATGACCTCGTTGACGGAGGTGCACAGGGACTTGGGGAAACCGCGGTAACCGAGGGTGGACGGGTAGGCGCCGTGGTCGCACATGTAGGTGTGCGCGACCCGGTCCAGCTCGTCCGTCGTCACGCCCGGCGCGATCAGCTTGGCCGCCTCGGCCATCGCCTGCGCGGCGATCCGCCCGGCGATCCGCATCGCCTCGATCGTCTCGGGGGTCTGCACCTCCGGACCGGTGTACGGCGTGGGGGCGGGCTTGCCCACGTACTCGGGGCGCCTGATGTTTCCCGGGACGGGACGGGTGGGAGAGAGCTCTCCTGGTACGAGCAGCGACTGGCCAGACATGTCAGCGAGTCTAACCAGCGGGCATGGGGGACCATGTCCGTGGCGAAAGGAGCCGGTCATGGCCCTCTTCAAGAAGCGGACCGTCGGGAAGCCCGGCGAGTGGTACTACTGCCTCGTCCACCAGAAGGTCGAGGAAGGCCCCGAGTGCCCCGCGAAGGACCGCTTCGGCCCGTACGCCACCCGTGAGGAGGCCGAACACGCGATGGAGACCGCCCAGGAGCGCAACCTCGAGTGGGAAACGGACCCCAAGTGGCACGACGCGACGGGCCCGGGCCCGGAGGACGACGACTGAGGCGCAGGGGCGCAGGGGCGCAGGGGCACTGGGGCACTGGGACGTGACGACCCGCAGGCGCCGACGGTGGCCACCCCCCTCAGGAGACCCGCACCACCCAAGTAACCGTTACGGGTGGTGCGGGTGGGAAATCAAACCCTGACCCCGAGCGGAGCGCATCCGTACCGCGTGCTCATTCGTCCGTACGTCGTACGTCATCAGCCCCGGCAGACACAGCGCCAACACCCCCACCGCCCCCACGCACATCACACCCCCCGCCCAGATCGACGCCCGCACCCCGGTCCACGCCGCCATCCCGCCCACCCGCACCTGCCCCAGCTGCGGCCCCACCGAGTACGAGAGCAGCTCGATCCCGGCCAGCCGCCCCCGCAGCTCGTCCGGAATCGTCTGGTCCCACATCGCACCCCGGAAGATCCCGCTGATCATGTCGAAGCAGCCGCCGAGGACGAGGAACAGCAGCACCAGCCATACGTTGTCCACGGCCCCCGCGGCCACCATGGCGAGCCCCCAGCACGCCGCCGCGAGGACCACCATCCGCCCGTGCCGGTGAATGCGCGAGGTCCACCCGCTGGTCAGCGTCACGAGCATCGACCCGGCCGGAATCGCCGCGTACATCAACCCGAGCGACCACTCGGCGTCGAGCTCGTCCGCGAGGAACGGCAGCAAGGCGAGCGGCATCGCGAAGAACATCGCGGCGAGGTCGATGGCGTACGTACCGAGGAGCTCCTTGCGGCTCCACGCGTACCGCGCGCCCTCCGCGATGGACCGCAGCGACGGCTTCGCGGCCTCGTGCGCGGCCGGCGACGCGGCGAGCCCGGCGATCAGCACCACCGAGACCACGAAGGTCACCAGGTCCACGGCGTACGCCCAGCCGAGCCCGGCGTACGCCACGACGACCCCCGCGAGGGCCGGGCCCGCGACGCCGCCGACCGTCCAGCGCAGGGAGTTGAGCGAGGCCGCGGCCGGCAGGTGCTCGTGCGCCACGATCCGCGGCGTGAGCGAGTCCAGCGCGGGCCGCTGGATCGCCCCGAGCGCGGAGGAGAGCGCGGCGACCACGTACAGCGGCCACACCGCCGGATGCGGCAGCAGCGCGTTGAGCAGCAGCCCGCAGCACAGCAGCCCCTGCCCGGCCTCCGTGTAGAGGATCAGCTTCCGCTTGTCCAGGGCGTCGGCCAGCGCCCCGCCGTACAGCCCGAAGACGATCAGCGGTACGAGTTCGACGGCGCCGATCGCTCCGACGGCCACCACGGACCCGGTCAGCACCTTCAACTGCACCGGTAGCGCGACGAAGGTCAGAAAGCTGCCGAAGTTGGTGATCAGCCCGGCCAGCCACAGCCGCCGGAAGTCGGCCGAGGCCCGCCAGGGCGCGAGATCGGGGAGCAGCGACCGCGGCCGCGCACGGGCGGCGGGTTCAGCGGGTTCAGCGGGCGCGGGCAGCGCGGCCGTGGGTACGGGGGAGTCGTCGGTCACGACGGGTCATGCTGAGCGGCTGCCTTCCTCGGCGGCAACTGCTTTTCCGCCGACCGATCCACCTCATCCACCTCGTCCCTCGCCGTGGCCTACCACCTCGCCGCCGGCGGGGCCGTCAGCTGGTCCGCGAGCCGGGAGAGCCGGTCGCGGAACCGGCGACGCCCCCGCGGCGAGGGCAGGGAGTTCTCCCCGGCCGCCGCGCTGACGAGGTGCTGCACGGTGTCGAGGTCGAGTTCCTGATCCGGCGGCACGGTCAGGGACTCGTGCGCCATCGCCCCCAGCTCGCGGTCCCCGGCGTCGAGCGCCAGCACGGTCGCCCCGGCCCGCCGGGCGTCGTGGATCCGCTCCAGGAGCGGCGCCCCGGGCGCGGAGGGCGACACCACGAGCAGCGTCTCCCCGCGCCGCGCCGCCTCGATCCGGCCGAGGCCCACGGCGAGGTGGGTCGGGTCCGAGGCGCGCGCCCCGTGCCGTACCAGCGTCGGCGACAGTTCCGGCGTGCCCGACCAGGCCGCCTCGTCCACCAGGTGCGCGGCCAGATGCCACGGCTCGTACTCCGCCGTACCCACGAGCAGCAGCCCGCCCCCGTACGACACCACGGACCCGCGCAGGCCCCCCGCGAACCGTCGCGTGGCCCCCAGCCACTCGGTCCCGGCGAGGACTTCGCGCAACAACGCGACCCGTACGGCATCCATGCGCACGCATACTGCCGCAACTGGCAACTGATCAGGCGGAGTTCGCCATGAATTCGCCCAAGTGGGGCAGACCCCGGCGCATGACGGAAACAACCGGAACAACCACAGCAACAAGCGTGGTCACCAGCACCCCCTTCCACGCGGGCCGCGAAGTCTGGGCGATCTTCGCGCGTACGAGACGATCGCCTTCCGCCGTATCCCCGTGACCGCCCTCACCTGAGCCACCGACGCACGGGCCACGCACGTAAAGTCGGCCCATGACCTCTACTGACAGTGCACAGAAGGCCCCCGCGAAGGACCCCTGGGACCTTCCCGACGTGTCCGGGCTCGTCGTCGGCGTGCTCGGCGGCACCGGCCCCCAGGGCAAGGGCCTGGCCTACCGGCTCGCCAAGGCCGGCCAGAAGGTGATCATCGGTTCGCGTGCGGCGGAACGCGCGCAGGCCGCCGCCGAGGAGCTGGGCCACGGTGTCGAGGGCGCCGACAACGCCGAGTGCGCGCGCCGCAGCGACCTCGTGATCGTCGCCGTACCGTGGGACGGGCACGGCAAGACCCTGGAGTCCCTGCGCGAGGAACTGGCCGGCAAGCTCGTCGTCGACTGCGTCAACCCGCTCGGCTTCGACAAGAAGGGCGCGTACGCCCTGAAGCCGGAGGAGGGCAGCGCCGCCGAGCAGGCCGCCCTCCTGCTGCCGGACTCGCGCGTCACGGCCGCCTTCCACCACCTGTCCGCCGTCCTCCTCGAGGACCCGGAGATCGACGAGATCGACACCGATGTGATGGTCCTCGGCGAGGAGCGTGCGGATGTCGAGATCGTGCAGGCGCTCGCCGGACGCATCCCCGGCATGCGCGGCGTCTTCGCGGGCCGGCTGCGCAACGCCCACCAGGTCGAGTCGCTGGTCGCGAACCTGATCTCCGTGAACCGGCGCTACAAGGCCCACGCGGGCCTGCGGGTGACCGACGTATAAGTCGTGGACTTACCAGTCGCACGGGAGACATGGGGGACACTGGTGACAAGCAGTGTCCCCCCGACAGGAGCCGAACCCCATGCCCCGCCTCGCCCTCTACGCCCTCGCCGTGTGCCTTCTCTCCGTCGCCGCGGCCGTCGTCTCCTTCGTCGAGGGCAACTGGCTGGGGATCGTGTGGGTGCTGCTGGCCGGTCTTTCGTCCAACATGACCTGGTACTACGCGCGACGCGGCAAGTCCGTCAGCTGACCGCGCAGAACTCGTTGGTGCCCTGCCAGAAGCGGTAGAACTCCTGACCGCAGTACGTCTGGATCTCGTCGATCCCCAGGCTGCTCAGGATCGAGTGGATCACGTCGAAGAACGCCGAGTTCACCGACGGGATCCACAGCACCGCGAACACGAACAGCAGGCCGAACGGCGCGAACGGCTCCACCTGGCGCTTGACGTTGTACGACAGCCAGGGCTCGATCACGCCGTAGCCGTCAAGGCCCGGCACCGGCAGGAAGTTCAGTATCGCGGCCGTGACCTGCAGCAGCGCGAGGAACGCCAGCGCGAACTGGAAGTCCCGCGGCACGCCGTCCAGGGCGTGCAGCCAGAACGGCGCGGTGCACACGGCGGCGAACAGCACGTTCGTCAGCGGCCCCGCCGCCGAGATCAGGCTGTGCTTCCAGCGGCCCTGGATACGGCCCCGCTCGATGAAGACCGCTCCGCCGGGCAGACCGATACCGCCCATGATCACGAAGAGCACGGGGAGCACGATGCTGAGCAGGGCGTGCGTATAGGCGAGAGGATTGAGGCTCAGGTACCCCTTCGCTCCGACGGTGATGTCGCCGCTGTGCAGGGCGGTGCGCGCGTGCGCGTACTCGTGCAGACACAGCGAGACGATCCACGCGGCGGTGACGAAGAGGAACACGGCCACGCCGGGCTCCTCGGCGAACCCGGTCCAGGTCGCCCAGCCCGTCACCGCCATCACGGCCACGATCCCGACGAAGACGGGGCTGATTCTTCGGTCGCTGCGAGGGGACGCGGCGGTGGTCATGGGGCTCCCTGAACTGGTACGCATGGTGCTGGGCCTGCCCGACCGTACCGGGCGCACAGGGAAAACGTCTCGCGATCGGCCATTGGTTCCGGAGAAGGTGGGGCTCCTCCGGTCGAACTCCCCGTACCCGAGCCCCGTACCCGAGCCCCGTACCCGACGCCACGCCACCGGAGACAATGAACCCCGTGCGCTACCGCATCCTCGGAACCACCCAGGCTCTCCGCCCCGACGGCACGCCCGTCGCGGTCGGCGGGGCGCGGCTGCGTGCCCTGCTGACCGTGCTCGCGCTGCGGCCGGGCCGGACCCTGCCCGCGGCCGTGCTGGTGGAGGAGGTGTGGGACGGCGATCCGCCCGCCGACGCGAGCGGTGCGCTGCAGGCGCTGGTCGGGCGGCTGCGCCGGGCACTCGGTCCGGACGCGGTGGACTCGGTGGAGGGGGGCTATCGGCTCACCGCGACCGCTGACGACATCGACCTGCACCGTTTCGAGCGGCTCGCGGACGAGGGCACCCGCGCGCTCGCCGACGGCGACCCCGCGAAGGCGGCCGTGGCCCTCGACGACGCCCTCGCCCTGTGGCGCGGCCCGGCCCTCGCCGACCTCCCGGACCGTACCGCCGAGTCGGCCCGCTGGGAGACCCGCCGCCTCGACGTACGCCGCGCCCGCCTCGGCGCCGCCCTCGCCCTGGGCCACGCCGAGCCGTCCCTGCCCGAGCTCACCGCCCTGTGCGACCTCCACCCCCTGGACGAGCCGCTCCACGTGCTGCGCCTGCGCGCTCTGCGCGACGCCGGCCGCCCCGCCGAGGCCCTCGCCGCGTACGAGTCCGTACGGGAGCTGCTGGCCGACCGCCTGGGCTCCGACCCCGGTCCCGAACTGCGGGCCCTGCACGCGGAGTTGCTCCACCCGGCCGAAGACGGCGATGGGGCGCACGCCCGGGGCCCGGGAACCCGTCCCGCGGGGACCGCGAGCCACCCCGTACCGGCCGGGCGCGCCCTGACCGCACCGGCCGGACATGCCCGGACCGCACCCCCACCCCCCGGCAACCTCCGCGCCCGGCTCACCTCCTTCGTCGGGCGGCAGGCCGACATCGACACCATCCGGGGGGACCTCGCGGCGGCGCGGCTGGTGACGTTGCTCGGGCCCGGCGGGGCGGGCAAGACGCGGCTGTCGCAGGAGGCGGCGGAGGCCGTCGCGGAGACGGCGCCGGACGGGGTGTGGCTCGCCGAACTCGCGCCCGTCGACGACCCGAAGGCCGTGCCCGAGGCCGTACTCACCGCCGTCGGAGCCCGCGAGACCGTGCTGCGCGGCGCCGGCGCCGAGGAGATGCGGGCCGTCGCCGACCGGCACGACGACCCCCTCCAGCGGCTCGCCGAGCACTGTGCCAAGCGCCGCATGCTGATCGTCCTCGACAACTGCGAGCACGTCGTGGACGCCGCCGCGCAGGTCGTCGAGGAGCTGTTGGCGCGCTGCCCGGGGCTGACCGTACTGGCCACCAGCCGCGAACCCCTCGGCGTACCGGGGGAGTTGCTGCGCCCCGTGGAACCGCTGCCGGAGCCGTTCGCGCTGCGGCTGCTCGCCGACCGGGGAACCTCCGCGCGGCCCGGTTTCAGGATCGAGGACGACCCGGCGGCCGCCGCCGAGATCTGCCGACGGCTCGACGGGCTGCCGCTGGCCATCGAACTCGCCGCCGCCCGGCTGCGGATGCTCACCCCGCGCCAGATCGCCGACCGGCTCGACGACCGCTTCCGGCTGCTGACCTCCGGCAGCCGTACGGTCCTGCCGCGCCAGCAGACCCTGCGGGCCGTCGTCGACTGGTCCTGGGACCTCCTCGACGAGGACGAGCGGGACGTCCTGCGCCGGCTCTCCGTCTTCGCGGGCGGCTGCGACCTCGCCGCCGCCGAGGCCGTCTGCGGCCCGGCGGCCCTGGAGACGCTCGGCTCGCTCGTCGACAAGTCCCTCGTCGTGGCCGCCCCTTCGGGGGACGGCGAGATGCGCTACCGGCTGCTTGAGACCGTCGGCGAGTACGCGGGCGAGCGGCTCGACGAGTCCGGGCAGCGGCCCGCCGCCGAGCGCGCCCACCTCACGTACTACCGCGAACTCGCCCGCACCACCGACCTCGAACTGCGCGGCCCCGGCCAGCGCGCCGCCATCGAACGGCTGGAGACCGAGTCGGAGAACATCCGCGCCGCCCTCCAGCACGCCGTCGCCGCCCGCGACGAGCAGGAGGCGCTCTGCCTGGTCCTCTCCCTGGCCTGGTACTGGCAGATGCGCGACCTGCGGCTGATGGCCCGCCACTGGTCCCGCGAGGTCATGGCCCTCGGTCCGGACCCCTTCACCGAGCCCGTACGGCCGGCCGCCCCGCTCCTGGAGAGCTGCACGGACGCCCCGCCGCCGATGCGCCCCGAGGTCTTCGAAGAGGCCCGCCGCGGCGTCCACCTCGTCCATCTCGCGTGCATGGACATGGACATGGAAGCCTGGGAGACCCCGCAGGCCCAGCGGAAACTGCGCGTCATCAGCCAGACCTACCGCCCGGGCCTGCCACAGACCTGCCGCAACCCCGGCAACGTCTGGTTCTACGCCGTGATCCTGACCGGCGACCTGGAGCGGATGCGCGAGGTCGTCGACGCGACCGTCCACACCTGCCGCGAACTCGGCTACGAGTGGGAACTCGCCGTCTCCCTCCAGCTGCGCGCCAACATCCTGGCCAACCGCGCCACGTGGGCGGGCGACGCGACCCGGGACGCCGACGAGGCGCTGGAGCTCTTCACCCGACTGGAGGACGCCTGGGGCGCCGCCGAGGCGCTCTCGGCACGCGGCGAGGCCCACGAGCGCCGGGGCGAGTTCACGCTCGCCGCCGCGGACTACACGCACGCGATGACGTACGCCGAAGGGCTCGGCGCGCACGCCCAGACGGCGGTGCTCCGCACCCGGCTGGGCAGCGTGCTCATCGACTCCGGCGACACCGAGCGCGGCGAACGGCTGCTGCGCGAGGTCCTGGCGCAGGGCGAGGGCGCCTTCAACGAGGCCATGCCCGCCTCCCGGCTCTTCCTGGCGATGTGGCTGGGCCGCAGCGGCCGGGTCGCCGAGGCACGCGAGCAGGTGAGGCTGCTGCGCGCGAACTTCGAAGCCATCTCGTTCGTGGTCTTCGACGGCTTCGCGCTGGGCATCGAGGCCTGGCTGGACGCGCTCGAAGGGCACGGCACGACCGCCCTGGAGAAGGTGCGGCAGGCGCTGGCGCGGTCGGGCGAGACGCTGGCGCAGGTCATCGCGCCGCACCTGTCCTCCGCGCATCTGACCATTGCCGCCATCGCCCTCACCGGCCTGGACGGCGGCCGCCGCGTCCGCGACGCGGCCGTGCTGCTCGGCGCCGCCGACCATCTGCTGCCGCCCGGCCACTTCGTGGGCCCGATGGAGGACGAGGTGCGCGCCCAGGCCGAGGCCGACGTACGGGCCCTGCTGGACGACGCGACGTACGAGGCCGCGTACGCCGAGGGCGGCGGGCTCTCCCTGGAGGAGGCCGCCGCCCTCGTGTGACGCGGACCGGGGGTTGTTGTGTCCCGGGGGACGAACGTCAGTTCTTGGTACGGAACTTGTGGATGGCGATCGGCGCCATCACCACCGTGAGCCCCGCCGTCCAGGCGAGCGTCACCCACAGGTTGTGCGCGACCGGG
This sequence comes from Streptomyces sp. NBC_01384, assembly GCF_045040035.1. Lineage (NCBI taxonomy): Bacteria > Bacillati > Actinomycetota > Actinomycetes > Kitasatosporales > Streptomycetaceae > Streptomyces > Streptomyces sp. NBC_01384. Next base: position 2,742,609 of record NZ_CP109559.1, on the reverse strand, counting down.
CCGCCCACCATCAGGCCGCGTGCGGTGTCCGCGAGCGCGGACAGCGGGTTGTAGTCGGTGAAGTTCCGCAGCCAGCCGGGCATGGTCCGGGTCGGCGAGAAGATCGACGAACCGAACTGCAGGGGCATCAGGACCAGGAAGCCCATCGCCTGCACGGACTGCGCGTTCTTCATCGTCACCCCGAGGACCAGGAAGATCCACATCAGGGCCGAGCCGAAGAGCATGGCGAGCCCCACGGAGGCGAACAGGCCGGGCCAGTTCGTGATGTCGAAGCCGACCAGCACCCCGACGACCAGCAGGATCGTCGTCGCGACCAGCATCCGCATCAGCTCCACCACGATCTTGGCGAAGAGTACGGAGCCCTGGCCGATCGGCAGGGTGCGGAAGCGGTCCATCACACCGGTCTGGAAGTCCTGGTTGAAGCCGGTGCCGACGGCTGTGGCGATGTTCATCGCCGTCATGGCCATCAGACCGGGCACCACGTACTGCACGTACCTGTCCTGCCCGCCGCCGAGCGACTGCCCGATGGAGCCGCCGAAGACGTACACGAACAGCAGGGTGAAGACGATCGGCATCAGGACGGCGTCGAACATCGACTCCGGGTCCTGGCGGATCCACAGCAGATTGCGGCGGACCAGCGCGCCGATGTGGCGTGCGTGCGCGCGGGGCGAGATACGGGGGTCGCCCTGGGCGGCGAGGGGGGCTTCGGCGACAGAAGGGAGGTCTGCGGCGGAGCCGCTCCTTGGAAGGGTGGCGGCGGGCGACGGGCGGGCACTCATGCGGAGACCTCCTCGTAGGCGCGGGCGGGGGTTTCGTCCTGCGGGGCACTGGCCTTGTGGCCGGTGAGGGACAGGAACACCTCGTCCAGGCTGGGCAGTTCGGTGGAGATGGAGCCGATCGTGATGCCGCGCGCGGCGACCGCGCCGACCATGGCGGTCAGTTGCTCGTCGCTGAGGATCGGGACCAGGACGGTGCCGGTCTCGGGGTCCACGGTCGTCGTGGCGAGGCCGGTGAGGCCCAGCTCGTCGAAGAACGCGGCCAGCGGTCGCAGCTCCAGCGGGTCCAGCGGGCGGACGCGCAGCGTACGGCCGCCGACCTTCGCCTTCAGCTCGTCGATCCGGCCGCTCGCGATGACCTTGCCGCGGTCGACGACCGTCAGCTCTGAGGCCAACTGCTCGGCCTCCTCCATGTACTGGGTGGTGAGCAGCACGGTGGCGCCGTCCGCGACCATCCGCTTGACCTCGTGCCACACCTCGTTGCGGGTGCGCGGGTCGAGCCCGGTGGTCGGCTCGTCCAGGTACAGCACGGACGGGTTGCCGATCATGGAGGCGGCGAGGTCGAGGCGGCGGCGCATCCCGCCGGAGTACGTCGATGCCGGGCGCTTGGCCGCTTCGGTGAGGGAGAAGCGCTCCAGGAGCTCGTCGGCGCGGCGGCGGGCGTCCTTGCGGGGCAGGTCGAGCAGCCGCCCGATCATGTACAGGTTCTCCCAGCCCGGGAGCTTCTCGTCGACCGAGGCGTACTGGCCGGTCAGGCCGATCACGCGGCGCAGCTGGCGGGGCTGCTTGAGCACGTCGTAGCCGGCGACGGTGGCCTGGCCGGCGTCGGGGGTGATGAGGGTGGACAGGATGCGCACGAGGGTGGTCTTGCCGGCGCCGTTGGGACCCAGCACACCGAGGACGGTGCCTTCGCGGACGTTCAGGTCCACGCCGTCCAGTGCCTTGGTCTCGCCGTAGTGCTTGACCAGCCCCCGCACGGTGACGGCGCTGCGGGCGCCGCTGCTGCCGGGGTTCTTGTCGATTCGCGTCATGCCCATCAAGGTGCCGGCGCCCACCGACAAACCACCGACAGCTCGCCTACAGCGCCGTACGCTCACCGATATATCGCCGACAGGCGTTCGTAGGTATCGCCGCGAGGCGTTCGCTCGCGAACGGCGACAACCCGCCGACGGGGGAAGATCGGCGGGTTGTCTTGGTGCCGCAGTGGCTCACTTGTTCCTGATGGGGCCCGATGGCGCCTGATGGCGCCCGGTAGGGCCTGGTGGGGTTAGTGGACGGAGTGCTCGTCCAGCGGGAACGTTCCGCCGACGACGTCGTCCGCGAACGCGCGCGCCGCGTTGCCCATGACCTCGCGCAGATCGGCGTACTGCTTCACGAACTTCGGCACCTTGCCGCCGGTGAGGCCGAGCATGTCGGTCCACACCAGGACCTGTGCGTCGGTCTGAGGACCCGCGCCGATGCCGACCGTCGGGATGTGCAGGGTGCGGGTGACCTCGGCAGCGAGCTCCGCCGGGACCAGCTCCAGGACGACCGCGAAGGCGCCCGCGTCCTGGACCGCCTTGGCGTCGCGCAGCAGCTGCTGGGCGGCCTCCTCGCCGCGGCCCTGGACGCGGTAGCCCATGGTGTTCACCGACTGCGGGGTCAGGCCGACGTGCGCCATGACGGGGATACCGGACTCCACGAGCAGCTCGATCTGGCGGTGCGAGCGCTCGCCGCCCTCCAGCTTCACCGCGCCGACCCCGGCCTCCTTGACCAGGCGGGTGGCCGAGCGCAGGGCCTGGACGGGGCCTTCCTGGTACGACCCGAAGGGCAGGTCGCCGACGATCAGGGCGCGGCTGGTGCCCCGGACGACCGCGGCGGACAGCATCGTCATCTCGTCGAGGGTGACGGGGACGGTCGTCTCGTACCCCAGGTGGCAGTTGCCCGCCGAGTCGCCGACCAGCATGACCGGGATGCCGGCCTCGTCGAAGACGGACGCGGTCATCGCGTCGTACGCGGTGAGCATCGGCCACTTCTCGCCGCGCTCCTTGGCCGCGGTGATGTCGCGGACCGTGATGCGGCGGGTGCTCTTGCCCCCGTACAACGCCTTGCTGCTGTCGGTGGTCGCCCGCACACCCTCGACAGGCTGCTTCGGGGCAGCCGAAAGCTGCGTCATCGCAACGGCTCCTTCTGTCATCTCGAGGCGCCCTGACGGCGTCCCCGGACCTCCTCCATGGTGGCACCTCGTGCCACCGGGGGCCAGACCGGGGCGGGCGGCGTACGTCTCCCGTCCGCTACTTCTAGGTATGGCCCTACTTACCAGACATGGCGCTACTCGTAGGTGCGGTCCCACATCACTCTTCCACGTGCGGCCCCCAGCCGCTCTTCCAGGTGTGATCCCAGGTCGCAGTCGTTTCGTAAGGTCTCCGTAAAAGATTAACGATACGATACGGTCCCGTTTCGAATATCGATAGGCTCGGTCGCATGACAATTCCCGCTGCCCACGCCGAACGGCGCGTGCCCGAAGCGGTGCATCGGCGCCGCTGGGCCATTCTCGGCGTGCTCATGCTCAGCCTGTTGATCGTGGTCCTCGACAACTCGATCCTCAATGTCGCGATCAAGACGATCTCGACCCCGGCGCCCATCGGTCTCGGCGCCACGCAGAGCGAGCTGGAGTGGGCCATAAACGCCTACACCCTCGTCTTCGCCGGACTGCTCTTCACCGCGGGCCTCCTCGGCGACCGGCTCGGCCGCAAGAAGATCCTGCTCGTCGGTCTCGCCGTCTTCGGCACGGGGTCGGCGCTGGCGGCGGAAGCCGGTTCGCCCGTCCAGCTCATCGTCTTCCGCGCCGTGATGGGCTTCGGCGCCGCCTTCGTCATGCCCGCCACCCTCGCCGTCCTCATGAACGTCTTCGAGCGTGACGAGCAGCCCAAGGCGATCGGCATCTGGGCCGGCGGCGTCGGCATCGCCATCGCCATCGGCCCGATCACCGGCGGCGTGCTCCTCGCCCACTTCTGGTGGGGCTCGGTCTTCCTGATCAACGTGCCGATCGTGATCCTCGCCCTCGGTCTGATGTTCTGGCTCGTCCCGGACTCCCGCGACCCGAACCCCGGCCGCGTCGACGCCGTCGGTGTCGTCCTCTCCGTCATAGGGCTCGTCCTGCTCGTCTACGGCATCATCAAGGGCGGCCAGCTGGCCTCCTTCACCGACGCGACGGTCCTCGCGACCATCGGGTCCGGACTCGCCGTCCTCGTCTTCTTCGTCGTCTACGAGAAGCGCAGCGACCACCCGTCCATCGACATCGACTACTTCAAGAACAAGGTCTTCTCGGCCGCCATCGCCGCCATCGCCCTCGTCTTCTTCGCGCTGATGGGCGTGACCTTCTTCTCCGTCTTCTACACCCAGAGCGTGCGCGGCTACTCGCCGCTGAAGACCGGCCTGCTGATGCTGCCGCTCGCCGCCGCCCAGCTCTTCTTCGCACCGCGCGCCCGCCTCGTCGTCGACCGCTTCGGCAACAGGGCCACCTGCACGGGAGGCCTGCTGCTGCTCGCCGCGATGCTCGGTGCGTTCGCCACCCTGAAGTCGGATACGCCGATCTGGCTCCTGGAAGTCATCTTCTTCCTCATGGGCACCGGTATGGCGCACATCATGACCCCGACGAGTGTCGTCATCATGCAGGCCCTGCCGCGCGAGAAGGCGGGCTCCGCCTCCGCCCTCAGCAACGTCTTCCGCCAGGTCGGCGGCGCCCTCGGCATCGCGGTGCTCGGCTCGGTCCTCTCCTCGGCCTACCGCACCGGCATCGAGGACAAGCTCACCCTCGTCCCGGCCGCCCTGCGGCACACGGCGGGCGAGTCCATCGAGGCCACCCTCGGCGTCGCCGCCAAGCTCGGCCCCCGGGGCAACGCCCTCATCGCCCCGGCCAACGACGCCTTCCTGCACGCCATGCACGTCACCGCCCTGTGCGGCGCGGGCATCGCGCTCTTCGGCGCCGTGATCGTGGCCGTCTTCCTGCCGGGCCGCCCGCCGGCCCCGCAATCGGACAGGGAACAGCCGGAGTTGGTGTCGACGGCGGAACACTGACCGGGCGTGAGCGGCGGTGGGCACCCGTGGCACCGGGTGCCCCGCAAGCCGTACCGGGCCGCGGAGCAGGAAGAATCACGTAGCACGACAAGGAACGGGACAAGGAACGGAGCGACACGTGAGCCTCGCGGACAGCCGAGCCAGGCAAGAGGGTTCCCCCCGGGGGCGCCCCCGCAGTGAGGCCGTGGAACGCTCCATCATCGAGGGCGTGATGAAACTCCTGGAGGACGGCGTCCCCCTCGCGGAGATCTCCATCGAACGCGTGGCCCGCACCGCGGGTGTCGGCAAGGCGACCATCTACCGCCGCTGGAGCGGCAAGGAGGAACTCTTCGTCGACGTCCTGCGCGCCGCCGAGCCCCCGGACCCGGAACTCCCCGGCACCTCGATGCGCGCCGATCTGATCGCCCTTCTGGAACCGCTGCGCCGACGGGGCCTGGCCAGCCGCTCCTCGGCGATCCTGCACAGCGTCTACGCCCAGATGAAGAGCAGCCCCAAGGTCTGGACCGCGTACCACGCGACCGTCATCGAACCGCGGCGCCTGACCACCTTCGAAGTCCTGCGCCGCGGACAGCGGAACGGTGAAATCCGCGACGACGTCGACATCGAACTCCTCAACGACCTCTTCGTCGGCCCCATGCTGGTACGCGCCATCCTGCGCCCGGACGCCGAACTTCCCGAGGATCTCGCGGAGCAGATAGTCGACACGGTGCTCGAGGGACTGCGTCCGGCCGGGCGGTAGCTCACCGAGGTGCGGCGTAGTTCACTTGTTCGGGCTCCAGTTCACTTGGTCGACCGGCGGGTCGAATGTGCGCGTTTCGTCACAGCGGGCGCGCTCCACCCCGTATTCGGAACTCCGAACGCCGAGTTGTTCGTCCTCGTGCCTGTACGGCCGTCATGGGACGGCAGGAACGACGCCGATCATCCCCTAGGGTCGTAACCGCAGGGGCTGACGGTGTGCACGGCAGGTTGTGAGGCGACGGTATGGCGCAGGCGTACAAGACGGAGACGGGCAGCGGCGGCTCGGGGCCCGAGCACCGAGGTTTCCGGCTTCAGCGCCTGCTGGACAAGCTCCGTCGCCTGAGAGACACCTGGCGCGGCGACCGCGGCATCTGGCGCCGCGGTCTGATCCTCGCCGTGCTCGCGCTGATCCTCGCCCTGGTGATGCTGCTGCACGCGCAGATCCCGAACAGGATCGGCAACCTCGGCAGCCTCACCGAGACGTTCCTGCCCTGGCTGGGCCTGCTCGTCCCGGTGCTGCTGGTCCTCGGCCTCGTGCGCAGGTCCGCGACCGCCCTGATCGCCGTGCTGCTGCCCGCGATCGTCTGGCTGAACCTCTTCGGTGGACTGCTCACCGACAAGACCGGCAGCGGTGGCGACCTGACCGTCGCCACGCACAACGTCAACGCGGAGAACCCGGACCCGTCCGGCACCGCCCGCGACGTGGCCGTGTCCGGTGCGGACGTGGTGGCCCTGGAGGAGATGAAGGCCGCGCAGGTCCCGACGTACGAGAAGGCGCTCGCCACGACGTACAAGTACCACTCGGTGCAGGGCACCGTCGGGCTGTGGAGCAAGTACCCGCTGACCGCGGCCAAGCCCGTGGACATCAAGTTGGGCTGGACGCGCGCGATGCGCGCCACGGTGACGACGCCGGACGGCCAGGTCGCGGTGTACGTCGCCCACCTGCCCTCGGTGCGGGTGAAGCTGGAGGCCGGGTTCACCGCCCGTCAGCGCGACCGGAGCGCCGACGCGCTGGGCGAGGCCATCGCCGACGAGACACTGAAGAAGGTCATCCTGCTCGGCGACCTCAACGGCACCATGAACGACCGCGCGCTGAACGCCGTCACCTCCCAGATGCGCTCCACGCAGGGCGCGGCGGGCAGCGGCTACGGGTTCAGCTGGCCGGCGTCGTTCCCGATGGCCCGGATCGACCAGATCATGGTCAAGGGCGTCGAGCCGGTGACCTCGTGGACCCTGCCCAGGACCGGCAGCGACCACCTCCCGATCGCCGCCCGCGTCAAGGTCACGGCAACCGGATCTTAACCCCCTGGAATACTGACCCTGAGAGACTTTGTTCCATAGCTGAACTTACGGAGCCCGTGCACACCGGAGTGCACGGGCGCATCCGTGCGTGCGCCTGCCCCTCTTCGTCTTCGTCGTCATCCTCTTGCCCTCCGCTCCACTGAAAGGCCCCTCATGCCCCTGGCCCTGCTCGCCCTCGCCGTGGGCGCCTTCGGCATCGGCACCACCGAGTTCGTGATGATGGGCCTGCTGCCCGACGTCGCGGACGACCTGCACATATCCATCCCCAGCGCGGGACACCTGGTCTCCGCGTACGCGCTCGGCGTGGTGATCGGCGCCCCGCTGCTCGCCGCGGCCACCGCCCGGATGTCCCGCCGCAAGGTCCTGATCGCCCTGATGGGGCTCTTCGTGGCGGGCAACGCGCTCTCCGCCTTCGCCCCCGACTACCACTGGCTGCTCGCCGCCCGCTTCCTCAGCGGCCTGCCGCACGGCGCCTTCTTCGGCGTCGGCGCCGTCGTCGCCACCAACCTGGTCGCCCCCGAGCGCAAGGCGCGCTCCGTCTCGCTGATGTTCCTCGGCCTGACGGTCGCTAACATCGCGGGTGTGCCGGTCGCCACGTTCATCGGCCAGCACTTCGGCTGGCGGGCGACCTTCCTGGGTGTCAGCGTGATCGGCCTGGCGGCGATAGCCTCGCTCGCGCTCCTCATCCCGCACGACCACGCGCACGCCCCGACGGGCGGCCTGCGCGGCGAACTGGCCGCGCTGCGCTCCCTCCCCGTCTGGCTGGCCCTCGGTACGACCGTGGCGGGCTTCGGTGCCCTGTTCTCCGCGTACAGCTACATCACGCCGATGCTCACGGACTCCGCCGGGTACGCCGACTCCAGCGTGACCCTGCTGCTGGCGCTGTTCGGCGTCGGTGCGACCGTGGGCAACCTGGTCGGCGGGCGCCTCGCGGACCACTCCCTGCGCGGCACCCTCTTCGGCGGCCTCGTGTCCCTCGTCGCCGTCCTGGCGCTCTTCCCCGTCCTCATGAGCGCCCAGTGGAGCGCGGCCGTCGCGGTCACCCTCCTCGGCACGGCCGCCTTCATCACCGGCTCACCCCTCCAGCTGATGGTCATGGAGAAGGCCTCCGCGGCCCCGTCCCTGGCCTCCTCCGCCAACCAGGCCGCCTTCAACCTCGCGAACGCGGGGGGTGCCTGGATCGGGGGCCTCGCGCTGGCCGCGGGCTTCGGTGCGACGTCGCCCGCGCTGGCCGGTTCGTTGCTCGCCGTCCTCGGCCTCGCGGTCGCCGCGACGGCGTACGCCGTGGACCGCCGCCGCGCCGTGGTCCCCGCGGGAACCCCGGGCCGCTTGATCGCCACCCATGTACCGCCGCACCCGGAGCATGCACACAGCTGACTCCGCCGGGGGCGGTGCGGGGTTGTTCCGCCCCAGCCACGACGCTGTCGGCGCATCCGCTCCGGCAGGGGGGGGCGGCCGCGGGAATGTGACACTCGACGCGCAAGTGTCACATTCTCCAGGCCATACACCGTGGCCCTCGGGGCACCGGCCGGACTGGGTCTTCAGGGGCGCGGGGCTGTGACATACGCGGCTCCGCCGCGTGGGCGCGACCAGCCCCACCGCCCCGCGGTCGAAGGAACGGGGGTCCGGGCGGAGCCCCCGGCGTTCGCCGATTTCACGAGCGTGGGGCACCCCGTCCACGTGGGGCGCCCCACACCCCATTGTGTCGCTCTGACGATTACACTGGGCCCGTGCCTCAACTACGCCTCGCCCTGAATCAGATCGACTCGACCGTCGGCGATCTCGCCTCCAACGCCGAGGCGATCGTCCGTTGGACCCGGCACTCCGCCGAGCAGGGAGCGCATCTGGTGGCGTTCCCCGAGATGGTGCTGACCGGGTATCCCGTCGAGGACCTGGCCCTGCGCTCGTCCTTCGTCGAGGCCTCGCGCACGGCGCTGCGGGCGCTGGCCGCGCGGCTGGCCGACGAGGGCTTCGGGGAACTGCCGGTGATCGTCGGCTACCTCGACCGGTCCGAGACCGCCCAGCCGAAGTACGGCCAGCCGGCCGGCGCGCCGCAGAACGCCGCCGCCGTGCTGCACGGGGGCCGGGTGGCGCTGACCTTCGCCAAGCACCACCTCCCGAACTACGGAGTGTTCGACGAGTTCCGCTACTTCGTGCCCGGTGACACCATGCCGGTCGTGCGGGTGCACGGCATCGATGTGGCCCTCGCCATCTGCGAGGACCTCTGGCAGGACGGCGGGCGCGTGCCGGCCGCCCGGTCCGCCGGGGCCGGGCTGCTGCTTTCCATCAACGCCTCCCCGTACGAGCGCGACAAGGACGACACCCGCCTCGAACTGGTCCGCAAGCGGGCCCAGGAGGCCGGCTGCACCACCGCCTACCTCGCCATGATCGGCGGGCAGGACGAGCTCGTCTTCGACGGCGACTCCATCGTGGTCGACCAGGACGGGGAGGTCGTCGCGCGGGCGCCGCAGTTCGCGGAGGGGTGCGTCGTACTGGACCTGGAGCTGCCGGCGGGCGCCGCCGAGCCGGTGACCGGTGTGGTCGACGACGGGCTGCGGATCGAGCGGCTGGTGCTGTCGGAGGAACCGCTGCCCGTGTACGAGGCGGAGCTCGCCGGAGGGTACGCGGAGCGGCTCGACGACGACGAGGAGGTCTACTCGGCGCTGGTCGTGGGCCTGCGGGCGTACGTCGCGAAGAACGGGTTCCGGTCCGTGCTGATCGGACTCTCCGGCGGTATCGACTCGGCGCTGGTCGCCGCGATCGCGTGCGACGCGCTGGGCGCGCAGAACGTGTACGGGGTCTCGATGCCTTCGAAGTACTCCTCCGACCACTCCAAGGGCGACGCGGCGGAGCTGGCGCGGCGTACGGGGCTGAACTTCCGGACCGTGCCGATCGAGCCGATGTTCGACGCCTATATGTCGTCGCTGGGCCTGACCGGGCTCGCCGAGGAGAACCTCCAGTCGCGCCTGCGGGGCACGATGCTGATGGCCGTCTCCAACCAGGAGGGCCACATCGTGCTCGCGCCGGGGAACAAGTCCGAGCTGGCGGTGGGGTATTCGACGCTGTACGGGGACTCGGTGGGCGCGTACGGGCCCATCAAGGACGTGTACAAGACGTCGATCTTCCGGCTGGCGGAGTGGCGGAACCGGGCGGCGGCGGAGCGGGGGCAGACCCCGCCGATCCCCGAGAACTCGATCACGAAGCCGCCGAGTGCGGAGCTCCGTCCCGACCAGGTCGACACGGACTCCCTCCCCGACTATCCCGTGCTGGACGCGATCCTCGAACGGTATGTGGACCGGGACGAGGGGGCGGACGGGATTGTCGCGGCAGGGTTCGAGCGGGAGCTGGTGGTGAAGACGCTGCGCATGGTCGACACGGCGGAGTACAAGCGGCGGCAGTACCCGCCGGGCACCAAGATCTCCGCCAAGGGCTTCGGCAAGGACCGGCGGCTTCCGATCACGAACCGGTGGCGCGAACACGCCTGACGCCAAAAACACCGACGCCCGCCCCTCGACGAGGGGCGGGCGCAGTGGTGACGGGAGACCGTCAGTGACCGTGGAACGAGCGGTACGACTCGACGTAGCCGGCGGCGGGCGTGCCCACTCCGGTGACGTCGTCGTAGCCGCGTACGGCCGTCAGCGAGCTGTCCTTGCCGAGGCTGCGGACGGAGGTGACCAGACCGCCCGACGCGTCGAAGGCGTTGGCGAAGTCCACGCGCGCCACGGCGAGTTCGGAGCCCGTGGGGGTGTCCGTCACGTCGTGGTACGCCTTGGAGCCGTACTTCGCGTAGATCGACGGGTTGGCGAAACCGATCGCCTTGCCGCCGCGCGCCTCCTGGGCCAGGGCCTGGACCGCCGCGATCACCGGCGCGGCGAGCGAGGTGCCGCCGATCCGGTACTCGCTGTACTGCTGGGACCCGTCCGGGAAGGTCTGCGTCTGGCCGACCTTGAAACCGGTGTTGGGGTCGGCGACCGCCGCGATGTCCGGCACGGTGCGCATGGCCGTCGTGCCATTGGCCTTGGCGAGCGCGTCGGGCACGACACCCTTCTGGTAGAAGGGCTGCGCCACGGTCTTGCTGGTGCCGCCGCCCGCGCCCGAGGTGAACGCGCCCGGGAAGCCGGTCCAGCTCTTGCCGTCGGCCGCCAGAGCGGCCTTCTCCGTGCCCCAGCCGGTCTCGAACTGGTAGGTGTCACCCTTGCCGACCGCCAGCGACGTACCGCCGACCGCCGTCACCCATGCCGAGTTGGCCGGGGTGTCGACCTGCTTCGTCTTGGTGTTGGCGACCTCGTCACCGTTGTCGCCGGAGGAGAAGTAGAAGCCGATGCCCTCGACCGCGCCGAACTGGAACACCTGGTCGTAGGCGGCCGCGAGGTCCGGCGTCTGGTTGGCCTCGATGTCGCCCCAGGAGTTGGAGACGATGTCGGCCAGATGGTTGTCGACGACCTTGTTCAGCGAGTCGAGCAGATCGTTGTCGAGGCAGGACGCGGCACCCACGTACGTGATGCTCGCATCCGGCGCGACGGCGTGCACGGCCTCGACGTCGAGGGTCTCCTCGCCGTACCAGCCGGCCGCCTTGCACGCATCGGTCTGCGTGAAGGTGCCGGGCAGCACCTGACGCAGCTGGCTGCTGTTGTACGCCGCGTCACCGTGGTTCTTGGCGTAGGTGGCCGCGTCGAACGCGATGGTCGGCGAGGCGTACGCGTCGGTGATGGCGACCCGCACCCCCTTGCCGGTGCGCTTGCCCGCTCCGTAGGCGGCGCGCAGCTGCTTGCCCGTGTAGCCCTGGATCGCGTACGGGATCTTCGAGCCGTACGCGTCCGGCAGGGTGCTCGCGATGTTCGAGCCGAAGTACGAGGAGAACGGCCCGGAGTTCTTGAACACCGCGTCCGGGGGCGGCAGCGTGTCGTCGTGCGTCGCCTTGTGCGGGGCGTTGTCCAGGCCGGTGACGGTCAGGACGGCGCCGTTCAGGGCGGCCGGCGCGGAGGCCGTCTTCGACGGCGCGCGGTAGGTCTTGTTGCCCTTGGCGTAGTTGCGCAGCTGAGTGCCGAACGCCTTCTCGGCGGCGGCCACGTCACCGGTGACGGAGACGTAGTGCTGCGTGGTGCCGGTGACCTTCAGGCCCGCCGACTTCAGCCACGAGGTCACCGCGGCGACCTGGGCCTTGGTGGCGCCGAAGTGCGCCTGCGTCTGCTTGGCGCTGAGGTACTTGCCGTACGAGGCCGAGGTCGGGTCGGACACGGCCTTGGCGTACGCGGCCAGACCGGCGGCGTTCCGGCCGGCCAGGTAGACCCGGGCGGAGACCTGGGAGCTGTCGGACGCGGCCCCCTTGTCCGCCTTCGCCGTGGCCCACGCGGGCTTGGTGCCCGTGAGGGTGTCCCGGCTGGGACCGTCCGCGGCGTTGGCCGTGGGTATACCGAGCGCCAGCGCACCGGCGAGCAGCGGCAGTGTCGCTGCCATGCTCACCCCGGCGCGCACTACGGCGCGATTGGATCTCATAAAACCCCCTGCGATGCGGTTCGTCGCATGTGTGGTCGTCCGTGATGCACGAGACCGTGTGCCGGAATTGAGGGCACAGGGAATGGATCACGCTGGGGTCACTCTGGCGATGAACTGTTCATGCCAGGGGAATGAGAAGGTCAAGGAAACATCAAGTGGCCGTGATTGACGGGCATTTGGGGCGGTATGGAGGACCCTCGCCTCAGGTCATAGGGATATCCCTCGGCCCCTTGTAAAGGGGTCCCGACTTCCGTGAGCGCATCGCGACATCGACGAGTCCGTCGCGGGCCGTCGTATGGGCGCGGGCATGCCGAAGTGCGGCTCGGACTGGCGTAGTTGACCATCCGGCGGCGGAGGAGCAGGAGGGGGAGGGGAAGGCGGAGGGGAAGGCGGAGGCGGAACAGGATGGGGACGGGAAGGACGAAGAGGGGACGGGAGGCGGACGGGGCCGGGGCTCGGCGCCCCGGTCCCGTTCCTACGCGTCCACACCCGTCCTAGTCGCGCGCCTTCGCGCCCCGCTCCTTCATCATGTCCGCCATCAGCTTGATCTCCGACTGCTGCGCGTCGACCATGCCCTGCGCGAGTTTCTTCTCCACGCCGACCGTGCACTTGGCGACGCAGCCCTCGGCCATGTGGATGCCGCCCTTGTGATGGTCGGTCATCAACTGCAGGTAGAAGATCTCCGCCTGCTTGCCGCTCAGCGTGTTCAGCTTCTTCAGCTCGGTGTTGGTCGCCATGCCGGGCATCAGCGCGCCGTCCTTGCCGGAGGTCATGTCACCCATGCCCATCCAGGTCATGGGCGCGTCCGAGGACACCTTCGGCAGCTCCCACAGGTCGAGCCAGCCCAGCAGCATGCCGCGCTGATTGGCCTGCGTCTGCGCGATGTCGTACGCGAGCCGCCGTACCTCTACGTTGTCCGTGCGATCGCGCACGATGTACGACATCTCGACGGCCTGCTGATGATGGACCGCCATGTCCCGCGCGAACCCCGCGTCCGCGGAGTCGGCGGACGGCACCTTCGTCCCCGAGGCCCCCGAGCCGTCGCTCTCGGCGACCGCGTACGTGATCGCCCCGGCGGCGACGAGCACCGCCGCCGTGGTCCCCGCGATCCAGCCCACCTGTCGCATCTGGCTCACTGCGACAGACCGTTGGTGCACGCGGCGCCCGGCTCGGGCGTCTGCTTGCCCTGCACGAACTCCGAGAAGAACTTGTCGACGTTCGGGTCGCTCGCGCTCGTCACCGTGCGCTGCTTGCCCCACGCGCTCAGCATGATCGGGTCCTTCTGGTCCTCGACCGGGCTCATCAGGGTGTACGGGGTCTTCTTGACCTTGTCCGCGAGCGCCTTCACATCGGCGTCCGAGGCCTTGCTGTTGTACGTCACCCACACCGCGCCGTGCTCCAGCGAGTGCACGGCGTTCATGTTGTTGACCGCTTTGGTGTAGACGTCGCCGTTGCAGTTCATCCACACCGGGTTGTGGTTGCCGCCGACCGGGGGCTCCATCGGGTACTTCACGGTCTTGGTGACATGGTTGCGGGACAGGGTCCCCGACCACGTCTTCACGCCGTCCTTGCCCGTGACGAAGTGCCCCAAGCCGCCCTTCGAGTCGCTCGCCGAGGTACCGCTGTCGTCGGACTGCGACTTGATCAGGACGACGCCGCCGACGACGAGACCGACGACCACGACCGTGCTGGCCGTGATCGTGAGGATCCGGCTGCGACGCTCACGGGAACGCTCGGCCTTGCGCATCTCTTCTATGCGCGCCTTGCGCTGCGCGGAGCTGGTGTTCTTGGCGGAACCCATGGCGAGTCCTTATGGGGGAATGGGGGATGGGGCGGTCGGGTCTACTGATCGTAATGGGAAAGGGGTGGCCAGTACGCGGCGAGGTCACGGAATGTCCAAAGCAGACGCCCCGTGACGCAACCTCGTATAGATAATTTGAGCCGCAGATGCGTATTAACTACCCTGTCGCTATGAGGCTGCTGCGCTCCACCGACCTGGCCCTGCGCGTCCTGATGCGGCTCGCCGTCGCGGGCGAGTCGTCCCCCACGACCCGCGAGGTCGCGGCGGACATGGGGGTCCCCTACACGCATGCCGCGAAGGTCGTCGCCGAGCTCCAACACCTCGGACTGCTCGCGGCCCGCCGCGGCCGGGGCGGCGGCCTCGCCCTCACCGAGGAGGGGCGTACGGCCTCGGTCGGTGCGATCGTCCGGACCTTCGAGGGCGACGGTGATGTGGTCGACTGCGAGGGGACGGTGCCCTGCCCGCTCCTCAGCGCGTGCCGACTGCGGGGGGCGTTGCGGCGGGCCCAGGAGGCGTTCTTCGCCTCGCTGGACCCGCTGACCGTGGCGGATGTCGTCGCCGCGCCGACGGGGCCGCTGCTGCTGGGTATCTCCGGCAGGCCGGCCGCGGCTCTGACATCCGATGAAGGCTGACACCTGACGAAATCTGCCGTCGGAAGTCCGGCGCCTGTCATCCGGCGCCTGTCGTCAGGCGACTGTTATCAGTCGTCCGTCATCTGTCGTCCGTCATGTGGCATTCGCCTCAGCTCTGCGCGAGCCAGAGGTCGGGCCCGAACACCTCGTAGTGGATGTCGGCGGGCGCCACCCCCTTGTCGATGAGCTGGCCGCGCACCGCGCGCATGAAGGGCAGCGGACCGCACAGGTACGCGCGCGTGCCCGACGCGACGGCCACCGAGGAGAGGTCCGCGCGTCCGGCGTGACCGGCGCCCTCGGAGTCCCGCTCGTACCAGAAGTGGACCTCCGCGTCCGCGAGCTTCGCCGCGTACCCCTCGTGCTCGGCGCGCAGTGCGTGGTCGGCGGGGGAGCGGTCGGCGTGGACGACCGTGACAGGGGCGCCGTGTCCGGTGAGGGTGAGCTGCTCCAGCATGGAGATCATCGGGGTGACGCCGATGCCGGCGGAGGCGAGGAGCACCGGGGTGTCCGTGTCGTCGAGCACCAGATCGCCGTACGGCGCGGAGACCTCGAGCGTGCTGCCGGCGTGCGCGTGCGCGTGGAGGTGGTTCGAGACCTCGCCGTCGGGGTTCGCGGCGTCGTACACCCGCTTGACGCTGATCTGTCGTACGGGGGAGCCGGGGGCGCTGGAGAGGCTGTACTGGCGTATCTGGCGGGCGCCGTCCGGCAGCTCGACGCGGACCGACACGTACTGGCCCGCCCTGAAGTCCGGCAGCGGGTCGCCGTCGGCCGGGCGCAGCCGGAAGGTGGCGACGTCGGCGGTCTCCTCGACGCGCTCCACGACCTCCCAGGCCCGCCACCCACCGCTGCCGCTGTGCTGCGCGTACAGCCGCCGCTCGATGGCGATGAGGGCGTTCGCCATCAGCCAGTAGACCTCGTCCCAGGCCGCCGCGACCTCGGGAGTGACCGCGTCGCCGAGGACCTCGACGATGGCCGCGAAGAGGTGCTTGTGGACGATCTCGTACTGCTCGGGTGCGATCCCCAGGGAGGCGTGCTTGTGCGCGATGCGGTTGAGCAGCACGTCGGGGCGCTCGTCCGGCCGCTCGACGAGCTGGGTGGCGAAGGCGGCGATTGATCCGGCGAGGGCCTGGCGCTGGGTGCCCGAGGCCTGGTTGGCGCGGTTGAAGAGGCCGCGCAGTAGTTCCGGGTGGGCGGCGAAGAGCCTCGCGTAGAAGCGCTCGGCGATCTCGCCGATGGCCGCGCCGATCGTGGGGAGGGTGGCCCGCACGGTGGCGGTGGACTGCTCGGACAGCATCAGGACTCCTTAAATGCCGAGGCGGGAACGGAGGTCGCGGCTCCCGTGTCTGCCCCGCACGGTAATAAAACTTGCATCTAAGATGCAAATTAAAGATCGCAGGGAGAGAGTGTGGGGGTCGGCCATTACAGGGAGGCGGATGAGCAGGCAGTATGGGCACCAGAGCAGGACACCTGCCGTACGCGAGGCGTTCAGCCCGTGGTCGCACGGGCGATCATGGTGCGCAACGCGCATGAAATGGTGTTGTGGTGGGATGCTCAGGTGCCCCGACCGTCCCCGAGGCGTGGGAGCAGGCGGCCTGACCAGCAAGGATGGGTGGAAGCGGAAGATGGACAAGCAGCAGGAGTTCGTGCTCCGGACACTGGAGGAGCGGGACATCCGGTTCGTACGCCTGTGGTTCACGGACGTACTCGGCTTCCTCAAGTCGGTGGCCGTGGCCCCGGCCGAGCTGGAACAGGCCTTCGACGAGGGCATCGGCTTCGACGGCTCGGCCATCGAGGGCTTCGCCCGTGTGTACGAGTCCGACATGATCGCCAAACCGGACCCGTCGACGTTCCAGGTGCTGCCGTGGCGTGCGGAGGCCCCCGGCACGGCCCGCATGTTCTGCGACATCCTGATGCCGGACGGCTCCCCGTCCTTCGCGGACCCGCGCTATGTCCTCAAGCGCGCCCTCGCGAAGACCTCCGACCTGGGCTTCACCTTCTACACCCACCCGGAGATCGAGTTCTTCCTGCTGAAGGACCGCCCGCTGGACGGCTCGCGCCCGACCCCGGCCGACAACTCCGGCTACTTCGACCACACGCCGCAGAACGTCGGCATGGACTTCCGCCGCCAGGCGATCACCATGCTGGAATCGATGGGCATCTCGGTCGAGTTCTCCCACCACGAGGGCGCCCCCGGCCAGCAGGAGATCGACCTGCGCTACGCCGACGCGCTCTCCACGGCCGACAACATCATGACGTTCCGCCTGGTCATGAAGCAGGTCGCGCTGGAACAGGGTGTCCAGGCGACGTTCATGCCCAAGCCCTTCTCCGAGCACCCCGGCTCCGGCATGCACACGCACCTCTCCCTCTTCGAGGGCGACCGCAACGCCTTCTACGAGTCCGGCTCGGAGTACCAGCTCTCCAAGGTCGGCCGCTCCTTCATCGCGGGCCTGCTGAAGCACGCGGCGGAGATCTCCGCCGTCACCAACCAGTGGGTCAACTCCTACAAGCGCATCTGGGGCGGCTCGGAGCGCACCGCGGGCGCCGGCGGCGAGGCCCCCTCGTACATCTGCTGGGGCCACAACAACCGCTCCGCCCTCGTCCGCGTCCCGATGTACAAGCCCGGCAAGACCGGCTCCGCGCGCGTCGAGGTCCGCTCGATCGACTCGGGCGCGAACCCGTACCTGGCGTACGCCCTGCTCCTCGCCTCCGGCCTGAAGGGCATCGAGGAGGGTTACGAGCTCCCGCCGGGCGCCGACGACGACGTCTGGGCCCTCTCCGACGCCGAGCGCCGTGCCATGGGCATCGAGCCCCTGCCCCAGAACCTCGGCGAGGCCCTCACCCTCATGCAGCGCAGCGAACTGGTCGCCGAGACCCTCGGCGAACACGTCTTCGACTTCTTCCTGCGCAACAAGAAGCAGGAGTGGGAGGAGTACCGCAGCGAGGTCACGGCCTTCGAGCTGCGGAAGAACCTGCCGGTGCTGTAGGCGCTGGTCAGAGCGGGGTTCCCGCTGGAACGACACGCAGGGCCGACGGTCGCGAACCGTCGGCCCTGCGGCGTCTCGGTGGCCCGGTCCGTCGAGTCCCGCCCGGGTGGACGGGTTGTCGGGCGCCGACGGTTCGGCCCCGGTTCAAAGGGCGAAAATCAGGCTCTGACCAGCGCGAATGCCGAGATGAGAGAGCGGGAGTCAGTCTCACTGGCTCCCGCTCTTTCGCGTTGTGTCTCAGCGTTCGCGACACACCTCCGACGCGCTCGTCAGCCCTACCAGGCCGTCCTCACCGGCGCATGGCGATGTCATCCCAATGGGGTGATGTGCGGCGAAGCGGATCAAGCAAGACTTTCGCGAAGCGCAATGCTGTCCGGAGGTCTCCATGTCGAGAAGTGACGCGCCCCACATCGACGTGCCCCGCGAGGCCCCGGCGCGCGCGCCGCTCGTCCTGGCGTCCCTGATCATCGTCGCCGCGGTGGCCAACCTGAACCTGTCGGTGGCCAACGTCGCCCTGCCCGCGATCGGGAAGGCCTTCGACTCGTCCCAGACCACACTGAACCTGATCGCCGTGGGCTACTCCCTCGGCCTGGCCGCATCGGTGCTCTACCTGGGGGCGATCGGCGACCGTCACGGGCGCAAGCTGCTGCTGCTCCTCGGCGTCGTCCTCTCCATCCCCGCCTGCCTGCTCGCCGCGTACGCGCCGAATGACACCGTCCTCGTGGTGGCCCGGATCATCGGGGGACTCTCGGCCGGCATGGCCTACCCGACCACCCTGGCGCTGATCACCGCCCTGTGGGCGGGGCCGGGGCGGACGAAGTCGATCGCGTTGTGGTCGGCCCTGGGCGGCGGCATCTCCATGCTCGGGCCGGTGATCGCGGGGGCGCTGCTCGAGCAGTTCTACTGGGGGTCGGTGTTCCTGGTCACCCTGCCCCTCGCCGTGGTCGCGCTGATCATGGCGCTGATGTTCGTCCCCGCGCACGCCAACGAGTCGACCGAACCGGTGGACAACCTCGGCGGCATCCTGTCCGTCCTCCTGATCGCGGGACTGGTGCTGGCGATCAACTTCGCCGCCGTCCCCGACCAGGGGGCCCTGGTCGTCGGCCTGGTTCTGATCGCCCTCGCTGCCGGAGCGGCGTTCTTCTGGCGTCAGCGCCGGGCTCCCAACCCGTTGTACGACCTCCACGTCGCCGGCCGGCGTACGTTCTGGGTCGCCGCATGCGCGGGCATCATCGTGTTCGGCTCCCTGACGGGGTCGGCGTTCGTCAGTCAGCAGTACCTGCAGAACGTGCTCCAGTACGACTCCGTCGAAGCCGGCGCCGCCATCCTTCCCCTCGTCGTGATGATGGCGCTCGTGGCACCGTGGTCCGCGAAGCTGGTCGAGGCGCGTGGCGCCCGCACGACCCTGCTGATCGGTTATGTGTTCCTCCTCCTCGCCTTCGGCTGGATGCTGGTGTTCTGGGGCGAGGGCAGCAGTTACTGGCAGATCGGCCTGGCCTACGTGTTCGTCGGCATCGGGGTCGGCTTCGCCGGGACGCCCGCCTCGCACTCGCTGACCGGGTCGGTGCCCGTGCGACGCGCAGGTATGGCCTCGGGTACCGCGGACCTGCAACGGGACCTCGGTGGAGCCATCATGCAGTCCATCATGGGCGCGCTGCTCACCGCCGGCTACGCCTCGGCGTTCAGCTCGGCGATCGCCGCGTCTTCCGAGAGCAAGGACGTGTCGGACCAGGTCCAGGGCGAGCTGACGAAGTCGTTCGCCTCCGCCGAGCAGGTCGCCCAGCAGTACCCCAAGTACGCCGACCAGATCGTCGCGGCCGCCCGCCGGTCGTTCCTCGGCGGCGACGACCGGGCATACACCGCCGGCCTGGCCGCGATCGTGCTGGGTGCGCTGCTGGTCTTCTTCATGTTCCCGCGCCGGGACGCCGAGCAGGAGCTCCTTCGGCGCTACCACGCCGAGGACTCCGAGTCCGCCGCCACGGAGGAGTCGGCCGGACCCGAAGACTGACGCTTCGGCCAGACGGTCGTAGGTCACAGCGAGGCAGCCACTTCTCGACGGCGGCTCGCGCCCGGTGAACCGCCCCGGGCACACGGCCCGGTCCGTAGCCCCCCGGCCCGCTAGTTCACGTACGCCGGAGACACCGCCGCCGTGCTGATGCGGCGCGGCTTTCCCGTGCCGTCGGACGGGATCGTGTAGAGGTCGGCTCCGTAGTCGCCGGGGAGGGCGTAGACGATGGTGTGGTTGTCGCGCCAGACCGCCTGGTCGTCGACGCTGCGGGGCTCGGCCAGCGGGGTTTCGCGCATCGTGCGCAGGTCGAGGACGTACAGGTGCCAGGGGGCGTCCTTCGACAGGCCCGGCACGCGTTTCTTGTAGGCGACGCGGGTGCCGTCGGGGGAGAGGGACGGGCATTCGACGTTGGTGTGGAGGGTCGTGAGGGTGCGGGCGCTGAGGTCGCCTCGGACCAAGTAGGTCTTGCCCTTTGTCGCCAGCGTTGCGTAGAACGTGCGGTCGTCGGCCGCGAAGGTGATGCCCCAGAAGTTGTCGTCCGCCGCTTGGTACGTCCTGCCGTCCTTGATGATGCGGAAGGCCTCCAGGGACGGGGTGAGTTTCCCTGTCCTCGTGTCCACGATGGCCGCTCGCGTCGAGAAGTTCGTGCCCGCGTACGAGTCGCCGCCCACGAAGGCCGTCCACGCGGCGTAACGGCCGCTGGGGGAGACGCGGGCGCGGGACGGGATGCCGGGGACGTCGTAGCGGGCCTTCACGTGGAGGTTGGGGTCGAGGATGACGGCGCGGTAGGTGTCCTGGACCGGGCCGTGTACTGATTGGAGGCAGACTCCGGTGCCTGCGGAGGCGTAGAAGCGCAGGCACTTCACCTTGGAGGCCGTCCTTGGGCCGGACGGGTTCGATGCCGGGACCGTTGTCAGCTCGTCGCGGTGGGGGCCCCAGGCCATGTTCCGGAAGATCATGCGGCCCCCGGCACCGGTGGTGAGCGCGACCGGGCCCGCGGTGATCTTCGGGCCGCCCGGCTGGGTCTCGTTCTTGCGGTCCGCGCGGGCCGAGGCGTGCAGTACGGACGCCGTGGCCACGCCCGCCAGGACGACCAGCGCCGAGATCAGGACCAGGATGCGGGTGCGGAGGGTCATGCGAGGCCTTCTGAAGGGGCTGTGGGGGCGGTGGGGGGTGTGGGGGCTGTGGGGGTGGGGCGGAGGCGGAGGGCGAACAGGGCGCAGAGTGTCAGTGCCAGCGTCGACGCCGTGAGCGCCGTGCGGTCGCCCCATGCCGTCCACGCCGCGCCGAAGCCGAGCGAGCAGACGAAACGGGCCAGGGCCTGGCCGGTCTGGACGAGGGCCAGTCCGGACGAGCGCAGTTCCTCGGGCACGCTTTCCGAGGCCACGGCCATCAGTACGCCGTCCGTCGCCGCGTAGAAGCCGCCGTGCAGGAGGAGGACGGCGTACGGCAGTGCCGTTCCGTGCCAGGAGGTGAGGAGCAGGGCGTACGCGAGGAGCAGAGCGCCGTGGCCGGCCAGGAACACCCGCCAACGGCCGATACGGTCCGCGAGGCGGCCGAGGGGGACGGCCAGGAGGAGGAACGCGGCCGCCGTGCCGAGGGGCAGCAGCGCGAACCAGCGGTCCGGCACGCCCAGGCGCCGCTGGAGGAGGAGGTAGACGAAGGAGTCGCTGACCGTCGCGAGGCCCAGGAGGAGGGCGCAGACGGTGATGCGGCGCAGGTCGGGGCGGGCGAGGAGGGCGAGGGCGGCGCGGAGGGTGGGGCGCGGTGCGGTCTTTCCGGAATTTTCCTTTGGTGGGGGGCCTGGGGTGCCTGTTGCTTCCGTTCGAGGGCCGTCCGAGGTGTCTTCCGCTTTCGTACGAGCGCCGTTCGGTACGAACAGCGCCAGGACGAGTACGCCCACCACGGCCACGCAGAAGCTCACCGTGAACACCGCGTCGTAGCCGTCGACCGTGGCCCTGAGGATCAGGAAGGCGACCAAGGGGCCGAACAGCGCGCCCGCCGTGTCCATCGCCCGGTGTACGCCGAACGCGCGGCCTCGTGTCTCCGGTGTGCTCGACAACGAGATGAGCGCGTCGCGCGGGGCCGTGCGCAGGCCCTTGCCCGTGCGGTCGGCCGCCAGGATCAGGCCGATGGGGGTGAGGGTGTGGGCCAGGAGCAGCAGGGGCTTGCAGGCCGCCGAGAGGGCGTAGCCGAAGCCAGCCACCCACTTGTGGCGGCCGCCGCCGCGGTCGGCCAGGTGGCCCCCGATCAGCCGTACCAGTGCCGAGAAGCCGTTGTAGATGCCGTCCAGGAGGCCGAAGCCCAGGGGGGACAGGCCCAGGCCCGTCACCAAGTACAGGGGCAGCACCGCCGTGACCATCTCCGACGACACGTCGGTGATCAGACTGACCGTGCCGAGCGCCAGCACCGTGGGCGCGACCGTGACCGCGGCACGGCGCCGCCCGGCACGGGGCCGGGCGGCGCCTTCCGCGGACGCCGTCACCGGCGGGGTCGAATCCCGTGTGTCCCGGGTATCCGGTGTACTGGCGCGGCTGTCCGCCACGTACATCTCAGGACGTCCAGATGCCGGTGATGTCCTGGGCGGAGTCGGCGTTGCCCGCGTGCGTCGACAGGCCCTGCATGTCCTCCAGGGTGCGCAGCAGGTCGTAGTGGTTGTAGGTGGTCGAGCTGGTCGATCCCGCCGTCACCTGCTGGCCGTACAGCACCGTCGGGATCTTGTTGCCGCTGAGCCGGTTGTCCTCGTCGAAGGTGACGACCAGGAGGCTGTTGTGGGCCTTGGCCCAGGTGGCGTACGCGCTCAGGTTGTTCTTGAGCCAGGTGTCACCCGTCGACACCGAACAGTCGTGCATGTCGCTGCACAGGTTGGGGACCACGAAGGAGACCTGCGGGAGCGTCGTGTAGTCCGTCGGGAACTGGGCGAAGGTCTTTGCCGTTGAGGTCGGTACGTTGCTGAAGCCGAACCATGGGTTGTGCTTCTGCGCGTAGTTGCCGCTGCTGCACGTCGTGGAGCCCTGGCTGGGCAGCGTCTCGTTGTAGCTCCCCCACGTCTTGCCCGCGTCGATCAGCTCGGAGGCGAGGTTCGTGGCGGAGGAGAAGCCGGGCGTGTAGCAGCTGTCGTCCGTGATCCCCTGGGTGGAGCCGGAGAACAGGGCGAAGTAGTTGGGCTGGCTCGGGTGCGTCTCGGCGTACGACTGGGTGAGGTTGGCGCCGCCCGTCTTGAGCGAGTTGATGTACGGGGCGCTGGACGAGCCGATCACCTGGCTGTACGCGTGGTTCTCGAAGACCACGACGACCACGTGGTCCGGGGTCGGGACCCCGGTCGCGGCGTGCGCGGTCGACGAGCCGCCGAGGCCGGTCCACAGGCCCACCGCGGCTGCGGTGAAGGCGAGCGCGGACGCGACGACGGCACGACTGCGGCGGTACACGGTTCTGCCGGACACTTCGGACCTCCGGTGGGGGGGAGAGACTTACGGTGGCGGTGCGGACAGATCATGCACACGCCAACATTCCCCTGTCTCACGCCACCCAACCGGCTGGGTGAAGACCTGATGAACTGCTTACCTTTCTGGCCGTCCTGCCGGCCCTGCTCACCTGCCCTGCTTGCCTTGCCTGCTCACCTTCCCTGCTTACCTTCCCTCCCTACCTTCCCCGCTTCCTTTCCCTTCTTGCTTTCCGGGCACTTCCTACGGAAGCCGAATCCGGCGCGGGGCGCCACCGTAGGGACCAGGGTTAGGCTCAGGGCCGTAGGACCTTGATCCGACGGGAGGGCCGAGCATGATGGCGCCGGGGCGCAGGAGCAGTACCTTCACGCGGCTGCTGCGGCACGGCTTCACCGATCCGTCGGCCGCCGAGCGGCTCCTGGACAGCGCGGAGCTCGCGCCGGTGCGGTCCGATCCGGTGCTGCTGGACGCGCTGGGCGCGACCGCCGATCCGGATCTGGCGCTGCACGGCCTCGTCCGGCTCGTCGAGGCGCAGAGCGGTCACGCGGCCGAGCGGGAACTCCTCGACACGCTGATCGCGGCCAAGCCGCTGCGCGACCGGCTGCTCGGCGTGCTCGGCGCCTCCGCCGCGCTCGCCGACCACCTCGCCCGGCACCCGAGCGACTGGCAGGCGCTCGTGATGTACGAGCCGCATGATCTGCATCCCGGGGTGCAGGAGTTCGAGCGGGGGCTCGCGGAGGCGACCGATCCCGTCTTGCTGCGCGTCGCCTACCGGCGGTGCCTGCTGTCCATAGCCGCGCGCGACGTGTGCGGCACCACCGACCTCGCCCAGACCGCCGCCGAGCTCGCCGACCTCGCCATCGCCACCCTGCGTGCCGCGCTCGCCATCGCGCGCGGCGCCGCGCCCGACGACGCCGCGCTGTGCCGGCTCGGGGTGATCGCGATGGGCAAGTGCGGGGGACACGAGCTGAATTACGTGTCCGACGTCGATGTCATTTTCGTGGGCGAGGCGGTGGACGGAGCTGATGAGCGCAAGGCTCTGCAGGCCGCTACTCGGCTTGCCTCTCATATGATGCGGATCTGTTCCGAGACGACTGTCGAGGGCAGTATTTGGCCTGTCGATGCCAATTTGCGGCCCGAGGGGCGTAATGGGCCGCTGGTTCGGACTTTGAGCAGTCACCTTGCCTATTACCAGCGATGGGCCAAGACCTGGGAATTCCAGGCGCTGCTGAAAGCGCGGCCCGTGGCGGGGGATCTTGAGCTCGGTGAGCAGTACGTGGCCACGTTGGCGCCGTTGGTGTGGCATGCCGCCGAACGGGAGAACTTTGTCGCCGATGTGCAGAAGATGCGGCGGCGTGTCGTCGAGAACATTCCCGCCTCCGAGATCGAGCGTGAGCTGAAACTCGGGCCCGGTGGATTGAGGGACGTCGAATTCGCCGTCCAACTGCTTCAGTTGGTGCACGGGCGGGCCGATACGTCGCTGCGGAGTGGGACCACGCTGGACGCGTTGAAAGCGCTGGCAGTGGGTGGGTACGTGGGACGCGCTGACGCTGTTCAGCTTGATGATGCCTATCGGTTCTTGCGGTCCATGGAACATCGGATACAGCTCTATCGGCTGC
The DNA here is from genome assembly GCF_045040035.1 of Streptomyces sp. NBC_01384. Lineage (NCBI taxonomy): Bacteria > Bacillati > Actinomycetota > Actinomycetes > Kitasatosporales > Streptomycetaceae > Streptomyces > Streptomyces sp. NBC_01384. The sequence continues at coordinate 2,717,751 of NZ_CP109559.1, read as the reverse complement.
GGCGGACTCATCTGGTGCCCAAGGACGAGGCTGATTTGCGGCGGATCGGGCGGTCACTCGGGCTTCGGGCCGATCCCGTTGCCGAGCTGAATCGTGAGTGGAAGCGGCATGCCGGCGTCGTACGGCGATTGCACGAGAAATTGTTCTATCGCCCGCTGCTGGATGCTGTGGCCCAACTCGCGCCCGGCGAGAGCCGGTTGAGCCCGGAGGCGGCGCGGGAGCGGCTCGTCGCGCTCGGGTACGCCGATCCGGCGGCGGCGTTGCGGCATCTGGAGGCGCTGGCCTCCGGGGTCTCGCGGAAGGCGGCCATTCAACGGACCCTGCTGCCCGTCTTGTTGGGGTGGTTCGCCGATTCCGCCGATCCCGATGCCGGGTTGCTGAATTTCCGTAAGGTGTCCGACGCCCTGGGCAAGACACCCTGGTATCTGCGGCTGTTGAGGGATGAAGGAGCCGCGGCCGAGAATCTGGCACGCGTGCTGTCGGCCGGGCGGCTTGCTCCTGACCTGTTGATGCGTGCTCCGGAGGCTGTGGCGCTGCTCGGGGATGGGGACGGGGGCGGACTCGAACCGCGCGGCCGTGCCCCTCTGGAGCAGGAGATCCTCTCGGCGGTGGGGCGGGCCGAGGGCGGGGAGCAGGCGGTGACCGCCGCGCGTGGGGTGCGGCGGCGGGAGCTGTTCCGTACGGCCGCGGCGGACATCGTCGCCTCGTACGGCACCGAGGAGACACCGGCCGTCGCCGATCAGGGGGCGCTGGTGGATCAGGTGGGCGGTGCGGTGTCCGATCTGACGGCGGCGACGCTCGCGGGGACCCTGCGGGCCGTGGTAAGGGCCGGGTGGGGGGACATGTTGCCCACACGGTTCGCCGTGATCGGGATGGGGCGGTTCGGGGGGCACGAGCTCGGTTACGGGTCCGATGCCGATGTGCTGTTCGTGCATGAGCCCCGGGACGGCGTCGACGAGCAGGAGGCGTCTCGGGTCGCCAACGCGGTCGTTTCCGAGATGCGGCGGTTGCTTCAAGTGCCGAGTGCCGATCCGCCGTTGTTGATCGATGCCGATTTGCGGCCCGAGGGGAAGTCCGGGCCGCTGGTGCGGACGCTGAACTCTTACGAGGCGTATTACCGGCGGTGGTCGCTGGTCTGGGAGTCGCAGGCCTTGTTGCGGGCCGAGGTCGTCGCGGGGGACGAGGAGTTGGGGCGGAGGTTCCTTGAGCTGGTCGATCCCCTGCGGTATCCCGCTGAAGGGCTCGGGGACGACGCCGTGCGGGAGATCCGGCGGCTGAAGGCCCGGATGGAGTCGGAGCGGTTGCCTCGCGGGGCCGATCCGACGCTGCACACCAAGCTGGGGCGGGGTGGGCTGTCCGACGTGGAGTGGACCGTACAGCTGTTCCAGCTGCAGCACGGGTGGGCGGAGCCGGGGCTGCGGACGACTCGGACGCGGGAGGGGCTGGCCGCGGTGTGTGCGGCGGGGCTGGTGTCCGGGGAGGACGCGGCCATCCTGGACGAGGCGTGGGTGCTGGCCACGCGGGTGCGCAACGCGGTGATGCTCGTGCGGGGGCGGGCCGGGGACACGTTTCCCTCCGATGGGCGCGAAGTGGCGGCGGTGGGGCGGTACCTGGGGTACGGGCCCGGTCATGTCGGCGACATGCTCGAGGACTACCGGCGTACCACGCGGCGGGCTCGGGCCGTGGTGGAGGAGCTGTTCTACGGGGCGTGAGCCCCGGGCGCCCGGGGCTCGGTGGGTGGGGCGGGGCCGTGCCGGTACGTCAGCCCGTCGCCGCCGGATCAGACGTTGCCCTGTGGGGAGCCGCTTCCAGACCCGGACGTGAGCGACGGGCTTTGACGTACCGGCACGGCCCCTTCCGTGCGTCGTCGGCGGCTGCGGGATGCCGCCACTCCGGCCAGGACCACCGCCATGTCCGCCAGCCTTGATCGTTTCGGCTCTCGCTCGTGCGTCTCGCCGTGTTCGGCCTTGGGTGAAGGGGGTCGACGGTGCGAACCTTCAGGTGTCGCGCGGCACCTTCAGGCCGGCCCGAAGTGCTGTCGCGATCTCTTCGGCCGCGGCAAGCTGGTCCGGCGTGAGGGGACTCACGAACAGTTCATGTACGGCACGCAGATGAGGCAGGGATGCGTTTCGGAACGCCTCCGCACCCTCGGACGTGAGCACCACCTCGGCGCCTCGGCTGTCGGTGACGCACTCCTCGCGCCGGATCAGCCCTCGCCGCTCCATGCGCCCGATCTGGTGCGAGAGGCGGCTGCGCTCCCAGCCGACGCGGGCCGCCAGTTCGGAGGAGCGCAGTCGCCGCCCTTCCGCCTCTCGCAGCACGAGGAGCACGGCATAGTCGCCCGGCGACAAGGAGGACTCGCTCTGCAGGCGTGACGAGAGCTCGGAACGGAGCGCTTCCGTCGTCTCGATGAAGTCCCGCCAGATCCGCAATTCCTCAGCGGTGGGCAGTGCCTTCCGTCGCTCTGTCATGGTGCCACCGTCCTCTGTGATTGACACGTCAATCATATGGCGTAATGATTGATGCGTCAACGAAACCACGGCCGTGCCGCACGGCCAGGGAGCGCAGCAGGAGGAGTCCATGACGGCCCAAGGCTTCGAACTGGGGCTCAACTCGTTCGGGGAGGTCGCGACCGATGCCGACGGCACGCTGAGCGACGCCGAGACCGTTCGCCTGATCGTCGAGGAGGCCAAGCTCGCCGAAAGGCCCGCTACGACCTGCCGCTCATGCCGGCCGTCATCGGCGGGCGCCCCCAGCGTTTCGCCGGCCACGTCGAGCTCTACCACCGCACGCTCGAACAGCTCGGGCACGCCAGGCGACCGGTCGCCCAGCATTCACTGGGGATCGTCGCGGACACCGACGAGGAGGCGGTCGAGACCTGGTGGAAGTACTGGCAGTCGATGGTGGCCCAACTCGCGAAGGAACGCGGGTTCTACCGGCCGATCCGTGAGCGCTACATGCGGGAAGTCGAGACGGGCGCGCTCTTCGTCGGCTCACCCGAGACCGTCGCCCGCAAGATCGCCACGATGGCCCGCGACCTGCGCCTGAGCCGTTTCGACCTCAAGTACGACGTCATGAACCTGCCCCGCGAAGCCCGAGCCCGCACCATCGAGCTGCTGGGCCGCGAAGTCGCCCCGCGGGTGAAGCAACTGCTCACGAAGGAGCCCACCCATGTCTGATCTCGTCTTCGGTCTGGACACGTTCGGCGATGTGCCGACGGATGACTCCGGCAACCCGGTGTCCGACGCGCGAGCCATCCGGCAGGTCGTCGACGAGGCCGTTCTCGCGGAAGAGACCGGCGTCGACGTCCTCGCCCTCGGTGAACACCACCGCCCGGAGTTCGCGATCTCGACTCCGGAGACCGTCCTTGCCGGCATCGCCACGTGTACCGACCGCATCCGTCTGTCTTCCGGCGTGACCGTGCTGAGCTCCGACGATCCGGTCCGCGTCTTCCAGCGCTTCTCCACCGTGGACGCGCTCTCGAACGGCCGGGCCGAGATCATCCTCGGGCGCGGCTCCTTCACCGAGTCGTTCCCCCTCTTCGGATACGACCTGAGCGACTACGACGTGCTGTTCGAAGAGAAGATCGAGCTCTTCGCCAAGCTGCTGGAGGAGAAGCCCGTCACCTGGAGCGGCACCAAGCGGGCGCCGCTCGACAACGCCGACGTCTTCCCCAAGACCGAGTCCGGGCACCTGACCACCTGGGTCGGAGTCGGCGGTTCACCCCAGTCGGTCATCCGCACCGCGCAGTACGGGTTCCCGCTCATGATCGCCATCATCGGCGGCACCCCGGAACGGTTCGCGCCCTACATCGACCTCTACCAGCGCGCCACCGACAAGTTCGGCACGACCGCTCATCCGGTCGGGATGCACTCACCGGGCTTCATCGCCGACACGGACGAGGAGGCCCGGGAGCTGCACTGGCCGCACTACCGGGTCATCCGTGACCGCATCGGCGCGCTGCGCGGCTGGCCGCCGGTCCGCAAGGAGGAGTACGACGCCGAGATCGAGCACGGCTCCCTCTACATCGGCTCACCCGAGACGGTCGCCCGCAAGATGGCCCGCGCCATCAAGGCACTCGGCGTCGGCCGGTTCGACCTCATCTACACCAGCGGGGCACAACCGATCAGCGCCCGCCTGCGCGCCGTCGAGCTGTACGGCACCAAGGTGATCCCGATGGTCCGCGACATCCTCGGGGGCTGACGCCATGAACGGAGCAGACTTGGACACCACCACCACCGTGCGCACGGTCGGCATCCTGGGCGCGGGGAAGGTCGGGACCGTACTGGCTCGACTCGTCCTGGGAGCCGGCTATCGCGTGCTCATCGCCGGATCCGGCGACCCCGCCAAGATCGCCCTCACCATCGAAGTCCTCACCCCCGGCGCCGTCCCGGTCACCGCCGCGCAGGCCGTGGCGGAGGCGGACGTCGTCATCCTGGCGCTCCCGCTCGGCAAGTACCGCGGCATTCCCGCCGAAGCGCTGCGGGGCAAGCTCGTCATCGACGCGATGAACTACTGGTGGGAGGTCGACGGCATCCGTGGGGACCTCACCGACCCGCTCACCTCCTCGAGCGAGATCGTGCAGGCGTACCTGTCCGGAGCGCGTGTGATCAAGGCGTTCAACCACATGGGATACCACGATCTCGAGGACGGGGCCCAGCCCCCGGGGACGCCGGGACGCAAGGCGATCGCGGTCGCCGGTGACGATCCGGACGGCCTCGCCACCGTCGCGCGCCTCGTCGACGCTGTCGGCTTCGACCCCGTCATGGCAGGCCCCCTCGCCGAAGGGGTACGGCTCGAACCGGGCACCGAGCCTTTCGGCGCCAATGTCGGCGCCGGGGAACTACGCGCGATGCTCGACCGCTTCCCGGAATCGGACCGTGGACGGACCGTGATCAGCGCGCGGACCGCTGTCGCGGCGTCGGCCGAACACGCCGCCTGACCCTCGCCCCGCGAGGGCCACCTGATCGCCGACGACCCGTCCCCACGCTGTTGCGTCATCTGAATTGCGCCAATTCAGATGACGCAACAATTAATGCTGTGGGACCCCATCAGGCGTGTCCGTCGGCAGCGTCAGCCCCGCCGTGGCGGCGCGGGGTGTGGGGTGTGCGGCTGCTCGTCAGGCCTTGACCGGGAGCAGCGGTGCGCCGCGCGTCCCGGGTACCCAGCGCTGGAGTGCGTACGGCAGGGCGCCGTACCAGAGGCGGGCCACCGTGAAGCCGAAGGTCAGACAGAGCATGCCGCCCACCGCGTCCAGCCAGAAGTGGTTGGCGGTGGAGACGATGACCAGCAGCGTGGCCGTCGGGTAGAGGAGGCCCAGGACGCGGACCCACGGCACCGAAGCCAGGGTGAAGATGGTCAGACCGCACCACAGGGACCAGCCGATGTGCATGGACGGCATCGCGGCGTACTGGTTCGACATGTGTTTGAGGTCGCCGGAGGCCATGGAGCCCCAGGTGTGGTGGACGACCACCGTGTCGACGAAGTCGCCGCCGTTCATCAGGCGGGGCGGGGCGAGTGGGAAGTAGTAGTAGCCGAGCAGGGCCACCGCCGTGGTGGCGAAGAGGGCGAGACGTGCTGCCGCGTAGCGGCCGGGGTGGCTGCGGTAGAGCCAGACCAGGACGCTCAGCGTCACGATGAAGTGCAGCGTCGCGTAGTAGTAGTTCATGCCGATGATCAGCCATGTCACCGAGTTCACGGCGTGGTTGACCGACTCCTCGACGGCGATCCCGAGATGGTGCTCCATACGCCAGATCCAGTCGGCGTTGCGCAGCGCCTCGTGCTTCTGCTCGGGTACGGCGTTGCGGATCAGTGAGTACGTCCAGTAACTCACCGCGATGAGCAGGACCTCGAACCAGAGGCGGGGGCGACGGGGCGTCCGCAACCGGCGCACGAAGGCCTTCCCGGGGTTCTCCTCCGCGACGGGGCGTGGAGCGGTCCGGTCCTGGCCTTCCAGTGTCGTCACGGTTGTCTCACCCATAGGCACAAAGTCTGCCAGAAAAGCCGTTCGCGACCGATCATCCCTTGGTTGGGTCCTGGACGCACGTTCTACGACGGGAGGAGTCGTACGAGCAACGTACGCACTCCTCCTTAGGGACGATTTCGCTCCCCAGGGGCCGAAGCGGTCGAACCGCGCACCACCAGCTCCGGCATGAACACGAACTCACTGTGCGGCGCCGGAGTTCCCCCGATCTCCTCCAGCAACGTCCGTACCGCTGCCTGTCCCATGGCCGGGACCGGCTTGCGGATCGTCGTCAGGGGTGGGTCGGTGAAGGCGATCAGGGGGGAGTCGTCGAAACCCACGACCGATATGTCCTTGGGAACGTCCAGGCCGCGCTGGCGCGCCGCCCTGATCGCGCCGAGCGCCATCATGTCGCTCGCGCAGACCACCGCCGTGCAGGCACGGTCGATGAGGGCGGTGGCCGCGGCCTGACCGCCCTCCAGGGTGTACAGCGAGTGCTGGACCAGTCGCTCTTCGATGTCGGCGGGGCTCAGCCCCAACTGCTCCTGCACCGTGCGCACAAAGCCCTCGATCTTGCGCTGCACGGGCACGAACCGCTTCGGACCCAGGGCGAGTCCGATGTTGGTGTGCCCGAGCGAGACGAGGTGCGTGACGGCCAGGGCCATCGCCGCGCGGTCGTCGGGGGAGATGAACGGCGCCTGGACCTTGGGAGAGAAGCCGTCGACCAGGACGAACGGGACGCCCTGGGCGCGCAGCTGCTCGTAGCGCTGCATGTCCGCCGAGGTGTCGGCGTGCAGGCCGGAGACGAAGATGATCCCGGCGACGCCCCGGTCCACCAGCATTTCCGTCAGCTCGTCCTCGGTGGAGCCGCCCGGCGTCTGGGTGGCGAGGACCGGGGTGTAGCCCTGGCGGGTCAGGGCCTGGCCGATGACCTGCGCCAGGGCCGGGAATATGGGGTTCTCCAGCTCCGGGGTGATCAGGCCCACCAGGCCCTCGCTGCGCTGTCGCAGCCGGACCGGGCGCTCGTAGCCCAGGACGTCGAGCGCGGCCAGGACGGACTGGCGGGTGGTCGCGGCGACGCCCGGCTTCCCGTTCAGGACGCGGCTGACAGTCGCTTCACTGACCCCCGCCTGGGCTGCGATGTCGGCAAGCCGTGTGGTCACAGGATTGGACTGTACCGGTCGCATCTCAGACTGCCCACCAGACCGTTGAATCCGCGGGTACTTCGGTGATTTCGGCGCCCGGCTCGACGTCCGCACTGGCGAGCAGCAGCGTGCCGGGGGTGGGCAGGGGGACAGGGGTCGCGGTGAGGTTCACCGTGCAGACGAAGGAGCCCTCGGGGGTGTCCCGGCGGAAGGCCAGGACGCCTTCCGGGGACGGCAGCCAGGTCACCTGGCGGCCCGCGCCGAGTGCCGGGTGGTCGCGGCGCACGGCGAGCGCGCTGCGGTAGAACTCCAGCGTCGAGGTGGGGTCGCCCTCCTGCGCCTCGACCGTCAGGTTCTTCCAGGAGGCCGGCTGCGGCAGCCAGCTCGGGCCGCCTTCGACCGGGCCGAAGCCGAACGGCGCGACCTCGCCGGACCACGGCAGCGGCACCCGGCAGCCGTCACGGGTGCCGTCCTGGCCCGCGCTGCGGAAGAACGCCGGGTCCTGGCGGACCTCGTCGGGCAGGTCGACGACCTCGGGCAGGCCGAGCTCCTCGCCCTGGTAGAGGTACGCAGAGCCGGGCAGCGCCAGCATGAGCAGGGTCGCGGCCCGGGCCCGGCGCAGACCACGCGCCTCGTCCCCTTCCGCGAGACGCGTGGAGTGCCGTACCACGTCATGGTTGGAGAGCACCCAGGTCGCGGGCGCGTGTACGGCGTTCATGGCGCCGAGTGAGCGGTCGATGACCTCGCGCAGGTCGGCCGCGTTCCAACCGGTGGTCAGATAGGAGAAGTTGAAGGCCTGGTGCAGCTCGTCCGGGCGCAGGTAGAGGGCGCTGCGCTCGACGGTCGGCGTCCACGCCTCGGCGACGGCGATGCGCTCGCCCGTGTACTCGTCGAGGATCCGCCGCCAGCTGCGGTAGATCTCGTGCACGCCGTCCTGGTCGAAGTACGGCACCGCCTCGGTGCCAAGGAGCTTGACCTGCTCGTCGTGGCCGATGTCGGGCAGGCCCGCCGCCTTGACGAGGCCGTGGGCGACGTCGATACGGAAGCCGTCGATGCCGAGGTCCAGCCAGAAGCGCAGGATGGAGCGGAACTCGTCGTGGACGGCCGGGTGGTCCCAGTTGAAGTCGGGCTGCTCGGGCGCGAACAGGTGCAGGTACCACTCACCGTCCTCGACGCGGGTCCAGGCCGGGCCGCCGAAGATGGACTCCCAGTCGTTCGGGGGCAGTTCGCCGCTCGCGCCCTTGCCGGGGCGGAAGTGGAAGCGCTCCCGGATCGGCGAGCCGGGACCCTCCCGCAGTGCCTGCTTGAACCACTCGTGCTGGTCCGAGCAGTGGTTGGGCACCAGGTCGACGATCACCCGCAGCCCGAGCCCGTGCGCGTCCCGTACCAGGTCGTCGGCGTCCGTGAGGTTGCCGAACATCGGGTCCACCGCGCGGTAGTCGGCCACGTCGTAGCCCGCGTCCGCCTGTGGGGAGGCGTAGAAGGGGGACAGCCACACCGCGTCGACGCCGAGTTCCTTCAGGTAGGGAAGCCGGGCCCGGACGCCGGGCAGGTCACCCATGCCGTCGCCGTTGCCGTCCGCGAAGCTGCGCGGATAGACCTGGTAGATGACCGCGTCGCGCCACCACTCCCGGCGCCCGGAGGCGGCGGAGGAGGCGTCGGTGGGGAGTGCGTCGGTGACGTGCTGGGTCATGGATTCCCTTAGGGGTGCGGGGGGAACGACGGAAGCGCTTGCGAAGTACGGGGTGCCGACGGGGCTTAAGGCGGCGGTCATCCCTTGGTGCCGCCGGTCGTCAGACCGGAGACCAGGCTGCGCTGCACCAGCATGAAGACGAGGGCCGCCGGGATGGTGATGATGATCGCCGTGGCCGAGGTCCACGCCCAGTCGGGCCGCTGGTCCTGCGCGAAGGTGCGGATGCCGACGGCGAGCGTGTAGTGGTCGGACTGCATGAACTGCGTGGCGTACGCGACCTCGCCCCAGGCGGTGAGGAAGCTGTAGAACGCGGTCACGGCGAGCCCCGGCTTGGCCAGCGGCACGATCAGCCGCCAGAACGTGCCGAACGGGGTGAGCCCGTCCACCCGGCCCGCCTCGTCTATCTCCTTGGGGATGGTGTCGAAGTACCCCTTCATCATCCAGGCGCAGAACGGCACCGCCGTCGTCGCGTACGCCAGGATCAGACCCAGGTAGTTGTCCAGCAGGTTCAGATCGGACATAAGGAGATACAGCGGCACGATCAGTACGATACTGGGGAACATCTGCGTGACCAGGAAGGTCCACATCAGCTGCTTGCTGCCCGGGAACCTCATCCGGGACACCGCGTATCCGGCGGTCGCCGCGAGGAAGACACCGAGCACGGTGGTGCCGCCCGCCACGACGACGGTGTTCAGGAACCACTTCGGCAGATCCGTCTGCGACAGCACATCGCTGTAGTTGTGCAGGCTGAGGTGCGAGAGCACCTCGCCCGGCTGCTGCCAGGCGTTCTTCGGGCCCAGTGAGATGAAGAGGATCCACACCACCGGGAAGGCCGCGATCACCGTGGCGACGATCAGCGTGCCGTGCAGGGCGATCGAGGAACCGAGGCCGCGCTCCTCGCGGCCGCGCACCTTGCGGGGGGAGACTGCGGCGGACCGGCCGACGGGAGCGGTCGCGGAGGACTCGTGGGTTGCTGTGGTCATGGCGAGGGCTCCTTACGCCTGCTCGGACTTCAGGGTGCTGCGGCGGTAGAAGGTCGAGAAGGCCATCAGGAGGGCGAGGATGATGATCCCGTACGTCGCCGCGCCCGCGTAGTCCGAGATGCCGGTGAACGCCTTGCGGAAGGCGAAGGTGACGAGGATGTCGGCGTCGCCGCTCGTGTTGTCGCCCAGCAGCAGATAGATGACGTTGAACATGTTGAACGTCCAGATGCAGCCGAGCAGGATCACCGTGTTCGACACCGGGCGCAGACCGGGCAGCGTCACGTTGACGAAGCGCTGCCAGGGGGAGGCACCGTCCATCTCGGCGGCCTCGTACAGCTCCCTGGGGATGGACTGGAGTCCGCCGAGCACCGCGACCATGTTGAAGGGGATGCCGATCCAGACGTTCACCATGATGACGGCGATCTTCTGGGCGAGCGGGGTGCCGAGCCAGTCCTGGGCCGGCAGGCCGAACGCGGTGATGATCTCGTTGAAGACGCCGTACTGGGAGTTGAGCATCAGCCGCCAGGCGAAGACGCCGATGAACGACGGGACGGCCCAGGGCAGGATCAGCATGGCGCGGTAGAAGCCGCGGAAGCGGACCTTGCGGTTGAGCAGCACCGCGAGGCCCATGCCGAGGCCGACCTGGAGGGTCACGCAGGACACCGTCCAGATGACCGTCCACAGCAGGCGCGGGTAGAAGTCGCTGTCCGCGCCCGACAGCACGTGCCAGTAGTTGTCGAGGCCGACGAACTTGTAGGTCGCCGGACGGTGGAAGGCGCCGATGGTGGACGCCACGTTCGCCTCGTTGGCGTCGGTCAGTGACTGGTAGATGCCGTACCCGAGCGGATAAAGGACGAGGACGGTGAGGACGATGGCGACCGGGGCCACCATGGCCCAGGCGTACCAGTACTTGTCCCAGGACCGCCGGAGCGCCGAAACGCGTGGGGGGCGCGCGGCGTTCCTGCCGGGCGCTGGCTGGTCGGTCTTCTCGATGCTCGCTGCGGTCGTCATCCTCATCGGCTCTTTCGCGGCGGAAGTCTTGAATGATCCGCAGCCCCGGGGAGCCCCGTTCGGGGCGGCAGCGGGGAAAGTGTTCCCCGGGGCTGCGCGTTCTTCGGTTACCTGTTGGTCAGCGGGTGCCCGGTCAGCCGATGGAGTAGCCGGGCAGGAGCTTCTGGAACTCCTTGGCGGTGGCGTCGAGACCGGTCTTGACGTCCTCGCCGCCCTGCAGGATCTTCACGTAGTTCTGCGCGAGCGGCGTGAAGAGCGAGCCGACCTGCGGCAGTGCGACGCGCGGGCGGGCGGTCTGCTCCAGGATCGGCTTGAAGCCGGCGATCTTGGCGTCCGCGGTGACCTCGGCCGTGTAAGCGGACTTGCGGGTCGGCAGCGTGCCGGTGCCCTTGGCGATCTCGACCTGGCTGTCGGTCGAGGTCATGAACTGGGTGAAGAGGTACCCGGCGTCCAGGTTCTTGGAGCCCTGGTAGACCGCGAGGTTGTGACCGCCGGTCGGGGCCTGCGCCTTGCCGCCGGTGCCGGCCGGGACGGGCGCGTAGCCGAGGTTGGCCTCCTTGCCCTTGAAGGCGCTGCCGCTCAGGTCGTCGCTGACCGACCAGGGGCCCTGGACCAGCATGGCGACCTTGCCGGTCTTGAACGCCGTCTGCATGTTCTGGTAGGCGTTCGCGTAGTCGACCTTCATCGACGCCTCGTCCTGGATCTTCTTCGCCGTGGTGATCGCGGTGACGGCGTTGGCGTCGGAGATGGTGATCTTCTTGGCGGAGGTGTCGGCCATGTCCGCGTTGTTGCTGTAGAGCAGCGGGAGCAGGAAGTAGGAGTCGGGGTTGAGGTAGGTGCCGTACGCCCCGGTCTTCTTCTTGATGGTCTTCGAGTCGGTGATGAACTCGTCCCAGGTGGTCGGCGGCTGTGCGATGCCGGCCTTCTTCAGGAGGTCCTTGTTGTAGAGGAGACCCAGGGTGTCGGTGACCGAGGGGACGCCGTACGTCTTGCCGTTGTACTTGGTGGTGTTCATCGGGCCCGAGTTGAAGTCCGAGGTGTCCTTCAGCGCGCTCGTGCCGTCGAGGGGAGCGATGTAACCGAGCGAGGCGTACTCGGCCATCAGGCCGACGTCGGTGCGGACGACGTCCGGGGCGCCCTTGCCGCTCTTCGCCGCCGACTTGAACTTCTGCTCGACGTCGCTGAACGGGATGCTCTGGTAGTTCACCTTGATCTTCGGGTACGCGGCCTCGAACTTCTTGATGAGCGCCTTGTACGTCGGAGCTTCGGTCGCCGCGTCCGATGTGTCCCAGTATGTGATGGTTCCGGAAATGTCCCCGGCGGCCTTCGGCTTGCTCGACGAGTTGCCGTCGGAACCACCACAGGCGGTCGCGGTCAGCGCGATGACGGTCACCGCGGCGGCGATCGATATGCCACGTCGCATATGAACTCCTAGAAGAGGGTTGGCCCGGATCTTCCCTTGGGAGGACCGCGGGTGCCGTCTGTCCCATCGACGGCCGCCGGGCTGGGGAGGAAACTAACAGCGCTGCAAGTCCTTGCGAAAGACGTTGCAAGGAAATTTCCGCAAGATCCTGCAAGCGTGACGTTCTCGTTACCGCCAGGTGTCGCAAAGGGGTCGCAAAGGGGAAAGCGCCGTATCGGGTATGTCCGATACGGCGCTTTCGGTACGGCCTTCCGTGCGGGCTTCCGTACGGCCTTCCGCGCGGCTCGCGGAGGCCGCTCAGCAGCTGGTCTTGCCCGCGTAGATCGCCAGCGCCGTGTTCGCGCCGAGGGTCGCCGTGAACTGGCCGGAGCTGTCCACCGTCACGCTGGTGCTGTTCTGGACGTTGCAGTACGTCCCCGCCGTGAGGGATGTCTGATAGGTCCGGGTCAGTGAGCTCGACTCGTGGTTGATGGCCACGTACCCCTTGGCGCCCCGGCCGAAGGCGATCGCGTCGTTGCCGTCGTCCCACCAGTCGGTGACCGACTGGCCCTGGGTGGCGTTGCGGAAGGCGACCATCGACTTGATCTCCGGCCAGGCGTGCTGGCACTTCCAGCCGTCCTGCCAACAGGCGTTGACGGTGCCGCCGTTGGGCGGGCCGGCGTCCACGTCCGACCACTCGTAGCCGGAGTTGATGTCCGGGGCGCCGTACGGGTAGGCGAGCATGAAGACGTTGGCGAGGGTGTAGTTCGCCCCGTCCTTGTAGTTGAGCGTCGAGCCGTTGCGCTCGGTGTCGTGGTTGTCGACGAAGACACCCGCGACGGAGCTGCTCATATAGCCCCAGCCCTCACCGTAGTTCTTCAGATAGGCGAGGTTCTCGCTGTTGAAGACCCGCTTGAGGTCGTAGGCGTACCGGAACTCCTGCACGTCGCCGTTGCCGGTGTACTCGGTCGGCTGGACCGCTTCACCGGCGCCGTAGATGACCTCCTGCTTCCAGTACACGGACGGATTGGTCAGCCGGGACTTGATGTTGGCGAGGTCGGCCGCCGGGATGTGCTTGGCCGCGTCGATGCGGAAGCCGTCCACGCCGTACCCGAGCAGGCTGTTCATGTAACCGGCGATGGTCTTGCGGACGTACTCCTCGCCGGTGTCCAGGTCGGCGAGCCCGACGAGCTCGCAGTTCTGGACGTTGGCGCGGTTGGTGTAGTCGCTGACCGTCGTCGTGCAGTCGTCCATGTCGTACGAGGAGTACAGGCCCGGGTAGTTGTACTTCGTGTACGAGGAGCCGCCGGTGCCGGTGCCGGAGCCCGCCGACATGTGGTTGATGACCGTGTCGACGACGACCTTCACCCCTGCGTCGTGGCAGGTGTTGATCATGTTCTGGAAGGCGGTCGCGTCACCGAGCCGCCCGGCGATCTTGTAGCTCACGGGCTGGTACGAGGTCCACCACTGTGAGCCCTGTATGTGCTCGGCGGGTGGCGAGACCTGGACATAGCCGTAACCGGCCGGGCCCAGCGTGTTGGTGCATTCCTTGGCGACCGAGTCGAACTTCCACTCGAACAGGACGGCGGTGACGTCCTTCGTGCCCGGCGGAGAAGCCGCCGCGACACCCGGGGGGAGGGCCACCGAGACCGCCAGGCCCGCCGCGAGGGCGAACGAGGCGGCAAGCGTTTTCTTTGACATGGTGCTTGCCATGTGGGTGCTCCTGCACTTCGTCGTGCGGGTGGGGGATGGAACGCGTGGGGGGCTGAAGTTGCCCGATGGACCAATCGGGCGTGAGCGGGAACGTATCCCTTGCGTTCAAGTTTCAGCAAGATGTCGAAAGAACTTCCAACACATGTATTGACGCGGCCACTTGGCCACGCCCACCCTCACACCGCGGTCAACTTGCTTTCCCCGCACCTCAGTTGGCCGCGTTCCCGCACCTCCGTCCCCCGCAAGGAGTTGCCGTCATGCGCTGGATCAGATCCCGAGCGTTACCCCTGGCCACAGTCGGATTGCTGGCCCTCGGCGGGGCCGCCGCGCTGCCTGCCCCGGCCGCCCACGCCGCCGTCTCCGACACCGGCATTCCCAACGGCGATGTGATCGCCAACCTGTGGGAGTGGAACTGGAAGTCGGTCGCCGCCGAGTGCACGGACGTCCTCGACCCGGCCGGCTACGGGGCGGTCCAGGTCGCCCCGCCCGCGGAGTCGCTCAAGCAGACCAACTACTACTGGTGGGACGTCTACCAGCCCTACGCCTACAACCTGAACAGCCGCTTCGGCACCGCGGCCGAGTTCAAGACCATGGTCGACACGTGTCACGCGGCCGGCATCAAGGTCTACACCGACGCGGTGATCAACCACACCGCCGCCCAGACCGGCACCGGCTACAACGGCACCGTCATCACCAACAAGTACGACACCCCCGACTACGACCCGGCCGACAGCGACGACTGCACGAAGACCATCTCCAACTGGTCCGACCGATACGAGGTCCAGCACTGCGAACTGCTCGGCCTGCCCGACCTGGACACCGCCGAGAGCGGCGTCCGCACGAAGATCATCGGCTTTCTCGACCAGCAGATCGACCTGGGTGTCGACGGCTTCCGTGTCGACGCGGCCAAACACATCGACGCCGCCGACCTGAGCGCCATCGTCGCCGGACTGCACACCACGACCTCGGGCTCGGCGCCGTACATCACCCAGGAGATCTACCCCGGCACCCCGCCCGCGCAGGACGAGTACTACGGCACCGGTGACGTCCTCGACTTCACCTTCGCCGCGCAGATGAAGTCCCAGTTCCAGGGCGACATCGCCAACCTCTCCAGCTTCGGCAGCAGTTGGGGCCTGGCGGCCGAGGCGAACTCCAACACCTTCGTCACCAACCACGACACCGAGCGCAACGGGTACTCGCTCAGCTACAAGGACGGCGACACCGCGGTCCTCGCCAACGTCTTCCAGCTGGCCCGGGGCTACGGCCGCCCGTCCGTCTACTCCGGCTGGACCTTCAGCCAGAGCGACGAGGCCCCGCCGAACTCCGCCGGTTTCGTCACCGACACCAACTGCGCGAGCGGCTGGTACTGCCTCGACCGCAACACCGCGGTCTCCGGCATGATCGGCTGGCACAACGCGGCGAGCGGCTACGCGGTCGCCAACTGGCAGTCCCCGGCGTCGAACGTCATCGGCTTCGGCAGGGGCGGCGCGGGCTTCGTGGCCCTCAACAACAGCTCGGCCGCGAACACGTACACATACACGACCGGTCTCGCCGACGGCACCTATCCGAACGTGATCGACGGTGGCGCGACGACTGTCACGGTCACGGGCGGCAAGGCGTCCCTGACCGTGCCCGCGAAGTCGGGGGTCGCCTTCTACGACCCGAACTACGTCTGCACGGTGAACTGCGGCGGGGGTAGCGGTGGTGGCGGTTCCAGCAATGTGACCGCGACCTTCAACGAGTACGCCTCGACCACCACCGGCACCGATGTGTACGTGGTCGGTTCGGCCGCCGCGCTGGGCAGCTGGAACACGGCGAACGCGGTGAAGCTGTCGTCGTCGGGCTACCCGATCTGGAAGGCCGACGTCTCGGTTCCGGCGAGTACGAGCATCGAATACAAGTATATAAAGAAGGACTCGTCCGGAAACGTCACCTGGGAGTCCAACGCCAACAGGACGCTCACCGCAGGCACTTCGGCGGTCGAGGCCAACAACTCCTGGAACGTGGCGAACGCCGACGCCACGGACGTGACCTTCGGAGTGAACGCCACTACCGACTACGGCACCAAAGTGTACGTCGTCGGCTCCATCCCCTCCCTCGGCTCCTGGAACACCGCCGACGCGATCCCGCTGTCCTCGGCGTCATACCCGTACTGGGGCAGGCTCGTGATCGTGCCCAAGTCGACGTCGTTCGAGTACAAGTACGTTCGGAAAGACTCCTCCGGGAACGTGACGTGGGAGTCCGGCAGTAACCGGTCCTACAGCACCGGCTCGGGAACGGGTTACAGCGTCAGCGACACCTGGCGCTGACATCACCTGCGACGAGGGTAGGGGTGAAGGTTCTTCTGAAATATCTTGCCGTCGATTGCAAGACTCTTGCTGTAAACCTTGCGGCGGCGATACGGTCGCGCCGGCGCCCGGCACCGTGGCCGTGCCCGGCGTCGGGGCGATCCAAAAGAGCCGTAGTCGCAAGGAGTTCATGCCTGTGATACCGAGATGGCCGGCGCCCTGGGCGCGCCGTACCGCACCGCGCAGACGGGTCGCGGCCGTCGCCGTGGCCGCCCTCGCCGCAGCGTTTCTGCAACCGATCGCGGCGCGGGCGCAGACCCCGCCCGCGCCGCCCTCGGACGCGAAGCTCGCCGCCGAACCGGCCCGGCACGACGACACGCGCGAGCAGTTCTACTTCGTGATGCCGGATCGCTTCGCCAACGGGGACACGTCCAACGACAAGGGCGGTCTGACCGGTTCGCGGCTCGCCACCGGGTACGACCCCACCGACAAAGGGTTCTACCAGGGCGGCGACCTCAAGGGTCTGACCAAGAAGCTCGACTACATCAAGGGGCTCGGCACCACCGCCATCTGGATGGCGCCGATCTTCAAGAATCAGCCCGTGCAGGGCACCGGTGCCAATGCCTCGGCCGGGTACCACGGTTACTGGATCACCGACTTCACCCAGGTCGACCCGCACTTCGGCACCAACAAGGACCTCGAAACCCTCATCTCCAAGGCGCACGCCAAGGGCATGAAGGTCTTCTTCGACGTCATCACCAACCACACCGCCGACGTCGTCGACTATGAGCAGAAGTCCTACGACTACCTCTCCAAGGGTGCCTTCCCGTATCTGACCAAGGACGGGAAGCCCTTCGACGACGCCGACTACGCGGCGGGCGGCAAGAGCTTCCCCTCGGTCGGCACCGGCTCCTTCCCCCGTACGCCCGTCGTGTCTGCGGCCAAGAAGACCACCAAGGTCCCGTCCTGGCTCAACGACCCGACGATGTACCACAACCGCGGCGACTCCACCTACGAGGGCGAGTCCACCACCTACGGCGACTTCTCCGGCCTCGACGACCTGTGGACCGAGCGTCCCGAGGTCGTCAGCGGCATGGAGAAGATCTACGAGAAGTGGGTCAGGGACTTCGGTGTCGACGGCTTCCGGATCGACACCGTGAAGCACGTGAACATGGAGTTCTGGACACAGTGGGCCACCGCCCTCGACAAGTACGCGGCCGAACGCGGCCGGAAGAACTTCTTCATGTTCGGCGAGGTCTACTCCGCCGACACGTCGATCACTTCGCCGTACGTCACCCAGGGCCGCCTCGACGCCACGCTCGACTTCCCCTTCCAGGACGCGGCCCGCTCGTACGCCTCCCAGGGCGGCAGCGCCAAGAAGCTGGCCTCGGTCTTCGGTGACGACTACAAGTACACGACCGACAAGGCCAACGCGTACGAGCAGGTCACCTTCCTCGGCAACCACGACATGGGCCGCATCGGGTACTTCCTGAACCAGGACAACCCGAAGGCCACCGACGCGGAGTTGGTGAAGAAGGACGAGCTCGCCAATGAGCTGATGTTCCTCAGCCGTGGCAACCCCGTCGTCTACTACGGCGACGAACAGGGCTTCACCGGCGCGGGCGGCGACAAGGACGCCCGCCAGACGATGTTCGCCTCCAAGGTCGCCGACTACCTCGACGACGACGAGCTCGGCACGGACCGTACGCACGCGAGCGACGCCTACGACACGAAAGCACCGCTCTACAAGGAGATCGCCGCTCTCTCCAAGCTCCGCAAGGACAACCCCGCCCTCGCCGATGGAGCGCAGACCGAGCGATACGCGGCGGACGGCTCCGGGATCTACGCCTTCTCCCGCACGGGCGACGACAAGACCGAGTACCTGGTCGCCCTCAACAACGCGGGCGACGCGAAGACGGCGACCTTCGCGACCGGCTCCGCGGACATGACCTTCCAGGGGATCTACGGGACCTCTTCCCGGCTGACGAGCGACGCCGACAAGAACGTCACCGTCACCGTCCCGGCCGGTTCCGCCGTCGTCCTCAAGGCGGCCCGCCCGCTCGGCGCGCCCGCCGCGAAGCCCTCGCTGACCCTGAAGGCGCCCGACGCCGGCGCCACCGGCACCGTCGAGCTCGGCGCCGACGTCACCGGCGGTCAGCTCAACCGCGTCGTCTTCGCCGCCCAGGTCGGAGACGGCAGGTGGCAGACGCTCGGCTCCGCCGACCACGCCCCGTACAAGGTCACCCAGACCCTCGGCAAGGACGTACCGGCCGGAACCGCCCTGCGCTACAAGGCGGTGGTCGTCGACTCGGCCGGGCGCACGGCGAGCGCGACGGCCACGAGTACGAGCGGCACCCCGCCCACCGCCGAAGTCCCCACCGCCTCCTCGCGCGACTACGCGATCGTCCACTACAAGCGCACCGACGGCGACTACACCGACTGGCGGCTCTACGCCTGGGGCGACCTCGCCGACGGCGAGTCGACGACCTGGCCCGCGGGCCACGACTTCATCGGCCGGGACGCCTACGGGGCCTTCGCCTACGTGAAGTTGAAGCCGGGCGCGTCCAGTGTCGGCTTCCTCGTCATCGACAAGAACGGCAACAAGGACGTCGCCACCGACCGCACCATCGACGTCACCAAGACGGGCGAGGTCTGGGTCGAGCAGGGCAAGGAGGCCGTACAGACCCAGCGGCCCGACTACCCGGCGCAGGACACGACCAAAGCCGTCCTGCACTACCACCGCGCCGACGGCGACTACACCGGCTGGGGACTACACGTCTGGACCGGGGCCGCGACGCCCACGGACTGGTCCAAGCCCCTGGAGCCGGTGAAGACCGACGCCTATGGCGCTGTCTTCGAGGTGCCGCTCGCCGAGGGCGCCACCAGCCTCAGTTACATCCTCCACAAGGGCGACGAGAAGGACCTCCCGACCGACCAGTCGCTCGACCTCACCGCGAACGGCCACGAGGTGTGGCTGTTGAACGGCCAGGACAAGTACCTGCTCCCGCAGCCGGCCGGCAGCGCGGCCGCGCTCGACCTGACCACCTCCAAGGCGGTCTGGATCGACCGGAACACGGTCGCCTGGAACGGCTCCGACGCGGCCGTGTCCACCCAGCTGCTGTACTCCCACGACGGCTCGATCGCGGTCAAGGACGGGACGCTGACCAGCGACGACGAGCGGTGGCTGCGCCTCACCAAGACCACCCTCACGGACGCGCAGAAGGCCAGGTTCCCGCACCTCAAGGACTACACCGCCTGGTCTGTCGACCCGCGCGACCAGGGCCGGGTGAAGAAGGCCCTGAACGGTCAGATCGTCGCCTCGCAAAGGGCCGCGAACGGCGCTGTTCTGGCGGCCACGGGCGTCCAGATCGCCGGCGTACTCGACGATCTGTACGACGCGACCAAGGCACAGCTGGGTCCGACGTTCCGCGACGGCCGTCCCACGCTGGCCGTCTGGGCGCCCACCGCGCAGAGCGTCTCGCTGGAACTCGACGGCGCCACGGTCGCGATGCGCCGCAACGACACCACCGGCGTCTGGTCCGTCACCGGCGCGAAGTCCTGGAAGAACAAGCCCTACCGGTACATCGTGAAGGTGTGGGCGCCCACCGTCCGCAAGGTCGTCACCAACAAGGTCACCGACCCGTACTCGCTCGCCCTCACCGCCGACTCCGAGCGCAGTCTCGTCGTCGACCTGAAGGACAAGTCCCTCGCCCCGAGTGGCTGGTCGTCGCTGAAGAAGCCCCGAGCCGTGCCGCTGAAGGACGCGCAGATCCAGGAGCTGCACATCCGGGACTTCTCGGTGGCGGACAAGACCGTCCCCGCGAAGGACCAGGGCACCTACCTCGCCTTCACCGACAAGAACAGCGACGGGTCCAGGCACCTGCGGGCCCTCGCCAGGTCGGGCACCTCGTACGTCCACCTCCTGCCCGCCTTCGACATCGCCACCATCCCCGAGAAGAAGTCCGAACAGGCCACCACCGGCTGCGACCTCGCCTCCTACCCGGCCGACTCCCAGAAGCAGCAGGAGTGCGTCGCCGCGATCGCCGCGAAGGACGCCTACAACTGGGGCTACGACCCGTACCACTACACGGTCCCGGAGGGCTCGTACGCGACCGACCCGGACGGCACCGGCCGCACGGTCGAGTTCCGCAAGATGGTCAAGTCGCTGAACGAGGACGGCCTGCGGGTCGTCATGGACGTGGTCTACAACCACACCGCGGCCAGCGGGCAGGCGGACACGAGCGTGCTCGACAAGATCGTGCCCGGCTACTACCAGCGGCTGCTCGCCGACGGGTCCGTCGCCACCTCCACCTGCTGCGCCAACACAGCGACCGAGAACGCCATGATGGGCAAGCTGGTGGTGGACTCGATCGTCACCTGGGCCAAGGAGTACAAGGTCGACGGCTTCCGCTTCGACCTCATGGGGCACCACCCCAAGGCCAACATCCTCGCGGTCCGCAAGGCCCTCGACGCGCTGACCTTGGCGAAGGACGGGGTCGACGGGAAGAAGATCATCCTGTACGGCGAGGGCTGGAACTTCGGCGAGGTCGCCAACGACGCCCGTTTCGTGCAGGCCACCCAGAAGAACATGGCCGGGACGGGCATCGCGACCTTCTCCGACCGGGCACGCGACGCCGTACGCGGCGGCAGTCCCTTCGACGCGGACCCCGGCGTCCAGGGATTCGCCTCGGGGCTGTACACCGACCCCAACTCCTCCACCGCGAACGGCACTTCGGCCGAGCAGAAGGCCCGCCTGCTGCACTACCAGGACCTCATCAAGATCGGGCTCAGCGGCAATCTCGCCGCCTACCGGTTCACCGACACCGACGGCAAGGAGGTCAAGGGCGCCGAGGTCGACTACAACGGCCAGCCGGCCGGCTACGCGGACGCGCCCGGCGACGCCCTCGCGTACACCGACGCGCACGACAACGAGTCCCTGTACGACGCCCTCACCTACAAGCTGCCCGCCACGACCAGCGCGAGCGACCGGGCGCGGATGCAGGTCCTCGCCATGGCGACCGCCACCCTCTCACAGGGCCCGTCGCTCTCCCAGGCAGGCTCCGACCTGCTGCGTTCCAAGTCCCTCGACCGCAACTCGTTCGACAGCGGCGACTGGTTCAACGCCATCCACTGGGACTGCCGGGACGGCAACGGCTTCGGACGCGGGCTGCCGCCGGCGGCCGACAACGCGTCCAAGTGGCCCTACGCCACGCCCCTGTTGAGCACGGTCCAGGTGGGGTGCGCCCAGATCGAGGGCAGCTCGGCCGCGTACCAGGACCTGCAGCGGATCCGTACGACCGAGAGCGTCTTCTCGCTGTCCACCGCCGCGCAGGTGCAGTCGAAACTCTCCTTCCCGCTGTCCGGGAAGGACGAGACCCCCGGAGTGATCACGATGGAGCTCGGCGACCTCGTCGTCGTCTTCAACGCGACCCCCAAGGAGCAGGAGCAGACGGTCGGCGCCCTGGCCGGGACGGCGTACGCGCTGCACCCGGTGCAGGCGGCGGGCGCCGACCCTATCGTCAAATCCTCCTCCTACGAGGCGAAATCGGGCACGTTCGCCGTTCCGGGTCGCACTGTGGCGGTATTCACCCGGACCTCCTGAAAGGGCATTACCTTGGTGGGGCAGACCTCGAACCCCGGTCTGCCCCACCGGTG
The DNA here is from genome assembly GCF_045040035.1 of Streptomyces sp. NBC_01384. Taxonomy (NCBI): domain Bacteria; kingdom Bacillati; phylum Actinomycetota; class Actinomycetes; order Kitasatosporales; family Streptomycetaceae; genus Streptomyces; species Streptomyces sp. NBC_01384. The sequence goes on along the minus strand of NZ_CP109559.1, from coordinate 2,695,899 downwards.
TGTCCAAGGGCTGACAGATGGACGTCAACGGCAAGCGGACAGACACGACCGTGCTGGTCGTGGACGATGTGGCGGCCAGCCGGTACGCCATGAGCGCCGTGCTGCGCCGCGCCGGTCACCAGGTCGTCCCGGTCGCCACCGGCTCCGAGGCGCTCGTCGAACTCGACGTACGACTGCGCAAGGGCACCCTGCCCGACGTGGCGCTCGTCGATGTGGAACTGCCGGACATGACCGGCTTCGAACTGTGCCGTCGGCTCAAGGCCCGGCCGCACATGGCCGGCCTGCCCGTCGTGCACTTCTCGGCCGCCGCCGTGGCTCCGGGCGACCGGTGCCGAGGCCTTGACGTGGGCGGCGAGGCGTATCTGACGGTGCCCGCCGAGCCCGAGGAGATCGACGCGGTGGTCCGGGCCGCGGTGCGCGCCGCGCGCCTCAGGGCCGACGACCAGGCGCTGGCACGGCGGCTGACGCGGCTGGCGGAGACGATCGTCACCATCCAGATGGCGCGCTCCCCGCAGGAACTCGCCGATGCCGCCGCCGACGGCGCCGCGCGGCTCACCGGCTCTCCCGCCGCCGTCTTCGTCCTCGGCCCGGACGACGAGCTGTACCGCGGCACCTCACGGGACCGCACCTCGCTCGCGATGCCCGACGAGGGCGCCCACCGGGCCGTGGCCGGTCTGCTCCGACGGCTCACCCGTGGGCAGGCCGGGGTGCAGATCACCACGGTGCCCGCGCCGCTGTGGCCCGCCGGGTTCTTCCGGCCGGGCGTGCAGCACGACGCCCGTCTGGCGCTGATCCCCATCCAGGAAGGCAAGGCCTCGGTGTGCCTCGCCACGCCCACCCGCGGTGTGCGCCGGGTGAACCCCGAGGACGAGGCCCTGGTGGCCCGGCTCGCCGAGGCCACCGCGCTCGCCGCCGAGCCGCTGCTCATGTACCAGGTCGAACGGCATGTCGCCCTCACCCTCCAGCACAGCTTCCTGCCCCAGCCGCACCGGCTGCCCGAGCTGCCGGGCGTCGACGTCGTGGTCCGGTACGTGCCCGCGTCCCAGGAGACCGAGATCGGCGGCGACTTCTACGCGGCCCTGCGCACCGGCGAGGGCGTGCTCACCGCGGTCGGCGACGTCGTCGGGCACTCGCTGGAGGCGGCCACCGTCATGGTCGAGATCAGGCACGCACTGCGCGCCTACAGCGTCGACGAGAGCGACCCGGCCGTACTCGCCGAGCGCCTCGACCGGATGCTCCAGCGCTACCACGCCGAGGTCACCGCCACCGTCTGCCTGGTTCTGATCGACCCCGCCACCGGACGCACCCGCATCGCCAACGCGGGCCACATCCCGCCGCTGATCATCAGGGACACCGGCAGCGCCGACTACGCCAAGGCCGCCGGCCCGCTGCTCGGTGTGGGTCTGCCCCACCCGTCGCCCACGGAGCTGTTCCTCGAACCCACCGACCGGCTCCTCATGGTCACCGACGGCCTGATCGAGACCCGGGGCACGGACCTGGCGGTGTCGATGGAGCATCTCCGCGCGGCCGCCACCGGCGCCCTGCCCGGCCTGGACGCCCTGTGCGACACGCTCCTCGCCTGCTTCGGTCACGACCGGGAGGACGACATCGCGCTGCTGGCGCTGCGGCTGGCTAGGGTGACCGGCACAGACACCTAGAACAGGAGTGCCCATGCCGAACATCACCGTCGAGCATTCCCCGGCTCTCGACCACGTCGACTGGCGCGCCTTCGCCCTCGCGCTGCACCCCGTGATCGTCGAGACCGCCGCCGCGCGGATCGAGGCGTGCAAGACGCGGACGCTGCGCACCGAGGACGAGGTGGTGGGAGCGGAGGCGGACGGGCACGCCATCGTGCACGTCACGTTCGCCCTGCTGGCCGGCCGCAGCGACGAGACCAAGGCGAAGCTCACCGAGGCCACCCTTGAGCTGCTGCGCAAGTACATCGAGCCCACCGACGGACTCGCGCTGCACCTGTCCGCCGAGGTGCGCGACCTCGACCCGTCGTACCGGAAGTACGTGGGGTAGTCGCTATGAGGCAGCGGGCGGCGAGGCCAGTGCGATCAACCGGACGGCGAGGTCGGTGAACGGCCCGTCGCCCGGGTCGCCCTTGAGCGCCTCGCGCAGCAGCGCGCCGAGCTCCTCGTCGTACGCGGCGCTCACCGCCGCCAGCGCCGCGAAGTCGTGCACGAGCTGCACCTCCAGCTCGCCGCGCGGAATCCGCCGCCCGTCCAGCCAGATCAGCGCCGTCGACTCGACGAGCGAGATCCACGAGCGGATCACCAGCTCCAGGCGGGCGGGCGGGTTCTCGATCCTCAGGTGCGCGAGGACCTGGACGTACGCGGCCTGCCGCACCCCGTCGACGAGCGCGTTGGTCTTGGACGAGCCGACCGCCGGACCACCGCGCATCAGCGCCGAGAAACCGGGCCCGTGGTCGTCCACGAAGTCGAAGAACCGGCGCATGACCCGCAGCAGCCGCGACCCGAGCGGCCCCTCCTGAGGCTCCACGAACCGGCTCGCGAGATCGTCCGAGGCGCGCTGCAACGCCGCCTCGTACAGGCTGAGTTTGCCGGGAAAGTAGTGGTAGACCAACGGCCGCGAGATGCCCGCGGCCGAGGCTATCTCGTCGATGGAGACCTCGTCCGGCGAGCGTCGGCTGAAGAGGTCGAGGGCGACGCCGATCAACTGCTGCCGCCGCTCCTCGACACCCATCCTGCGGCGTACCCCGGTTGTCATACGAACACCTTACCGATCGGATCAGCCCCGGAACGGGCCAGTTCGACCATGGTCGTTCACATGTCCAACACGATGCGATCACCGCGCGCCCGCGAAACACAGATCAGTATCGAGCCACCACGCTCCGCATCGATGAGCAGTTCGTCGCGGTGCTCGATCTCCCCTTCCAGCACCCGCTGTTGGCAGGTCCCGCAGAAGCCCTGCTCGCAGGAGTACACGGTGTCGGGCAGTTCGGCGCGTACGGCGGCGAGGACGGTGGCGCCGGTCGCCCCGGGCTCTGGCTAGCGCAGCCCGTTGACCTGCCGCCCGTCCGTCAGGGTCCCCTTCAACCCGGCCTCGGCCCCCTGCTTCGTCCGTACGGCGAGCAGCGCGCCTTGCGCCGACCCGCTCACCCCGCCCGTCGCGCTGATCGAGACGGTGTCCTTGCTGCCCGCGGCGAGCAGGTACCAGTCCCCGGTGCCGGACTTCCACAGCACGCCCGCCAGCACATGAGGGTCACGGACACCGCACGCGGGCGAGTTCTCGGCCTTCGCCGCGACCGCGCCGTACGTCCCGCCCGGCGTGTGGAACTGGGCCAGGACGCGGGTGCCGTCGCCCCGCCAGGTGTCGGCCCGCGTGCACACCCAGGCCGCCGTCCCGCTCGCGTCGGGCAGCGGCTGCCGCGCGTACTGCCAGGCGTTCACGGACCGCACGCCCTCGGAGCGCACCGCGGCCAGTGAGCAGGCGAACGGCGCCCAGTTCTGCAGGCCCGCAGGGCCGGCCGCCTCGTGGGGTGCCGAGGGCGACCCCGAGGTGAGGTGGGCCGGGATCAGCTCACCGAGGTCGGTCAGCAGGTGCGGGCCGGAGGCGTCGGTCAGCTGCATGACGTTCCACGAGGTGCAGGCGCCGGTCGGGGACGGGCCGGCCAGCGGGGTGGTGACGCCGTCGGCCGCGAGGGTGAGCGCCGTCGGGGCGGCGGCCGGCTTCATCAGGTCGCGCTCGACGGCCCTGGTCACCCAGGGGGCGGTCAGATAGCGGACGTTGCTGTCGGCCCGGTCCAGGACCAGGGCGTCCGCCTCGGCCCCGCCCGCGCCGTCGACCCGGGCGAAGTCGAGGGCCGCGCCGCCCGTGCCGTCGCGCGGCTCGGCGTACCGGGCGATGCGCAGCCCGTCGTAGAACAGCACCACGCGCGCCTGGTCCACATCACCGGCGTACAGCAGCTGCGGCGGTCCGGCCGGGGCGCCCGACGGGGTGCCGGGCGTCGCCGAGACCTGCACGGACGCGCCGGGCCGGGCCCAGACGGCGAGCGCCCGGCGCAGCAGCGCGGTGTCCCCGGCGAGATTGCCGCGCGCGGGCCACACGGAGAAGTCGGTGCGCGCCGATGACCGCCACACCGCCGGGGCGACTCGTGTCACCTTCCCCGGGTCGAGGGCGGCCTCGGCGGCCGGGTTCTGCGCGTACGAGGGGGCCGCGGCGCCGTCGGGTCCCCAGCCGCCGCCGGGCAGGGCGAGCAGCGCACCGCAGACGGCCGCCGCGGCGGTGGCGGCGAGCGCGGCCTTCATGTGCTGTCTGCGCCGCATCAGGTCGGTGGGCCGGGCGTGCAGTGAACAGGGGTCGAACTCGGGGGAGAGGAGCAGGGCGTCCTGGGCCTCGACGCCGCCCGCCTCCTTGAGCGCCGCGCCCGGGTCGCCGACGCCCGCCGTCGTCAGCACCTTGCGTACATCGGTGTCGGGCAGCTTCTCGAGGCCGCGTAGTACGTAGGCGGCGCGGGCGGGGCCGGACAGGGCGGACAGCCGCTGGTCCAGGGCGAGTTCGTCGGCGCCGCCGGAGCGCGGGAAGAGCCTGAGGCCCCACACCTGGGGCAGCAGCGGGGGCAGTTGGGAGCGCTTGGGCCACGCGACGCGGCGCAGCGGCAGGCCCGCCTCCAGTGCCGTACGCACGACCTGGAGGCGTACGAGGGCGTAGCCGGGGTCGCCGTTGCGGCCGGTGGCCTGGGCCGGGATCACGGGTGTGGAGGTGCGTCCCCGGGGGAGCGCGCGCTGGGTGAGGGCGTGCGCGGTCAGCACCCGTCGGTTGCGGCCGAGGCTCGGCGGCAGCACCAGATAGGCGAGCCGGACGAGCCGCGGGTAGTGCTCGACGAGGGCGGCCTCGGCCTGCTCGACGTCGACGACCGGTCCTGAGGAGGCTGTGGGGAGCGGGGCTACATCCTGTGACTGCACGTTCAGCCAAACGAGCGTAGCGGTGGATGGTCACCGCGGGGCCGGAAGCCCGGAGGGGGCGTGTTCCGCCTCCGGGTCCAGCGCTGGTCGAGCGAGGTTCGCCATCGACCGCTCGTCGAACGTCGCCCAGGCCGCCGCCGTACGCTCTTCCCAGTCTTCGTTCACGGCGGCACCTTCGCACCCACGTGCCCGCGACGGCATCGGTATTCCCACACGGTGCCTTTCCGTCCGTAACGGGGGCGATTGAGCGCTGGAGGCGCCGGAGCCGTATCGAAGGCCAGGGCCCTCGCCGGGGCTCTCGACGGCGTGGGCGCCGACAGGCACCGGAGGAACGTATGAGGTTGACACGCGAAAAGCTGAGCGGGCACGGCCTTGCGGTCGTCGCGGCCGCGGCCCTGCTGGCGCTGACCGGCTGCGGCGGGTCGGGCGGGGGAGGTGCCAAGAGCGACTCGGCCGACCAGGTCCCGGCCACGGCGACCGGCAGTCTGGAGGATCTGGCGGCCGAGGTGAAATGCAAGCCGGACATACAGACGGACGCCGACGAGATCCGCCAGGCGATCTGCAAGAACACCGACGGCAAGTTCATCCTCGCCACCTTCGCCACCGATCGCGGCCAGCGCGAGTGGATCAACGATGCGAAGGACTACGGGGGGTTCTACCTCGTCGGCGCCAAGTGGGTCGCTGTCGCCGACCAGAAGGTGGTCACGGCGCTGCGCGGCACGCTCGGCGGTGACCTGGAGGTCGGGACCGACCACCATGCCCACACCCACAGCGGCTGAGCCGCACACACGGCACACAGAAGGCCGGTGGCGGGATCTCCCGCCACCGGCCTTCTTCAGTGGGTCACTTCACCGGTTCAGTGGATCACTGGCACCTCTGCCCGGTGTTGATGCAGTTGGCGATCTTGTTCGCCAGGCCACCGGTCGTGACGCTGATGAAGTCGTCGTGGTCGGTCGCCGACTTGTGGAGCTGCTCCGGGAAGCCGTCCACCGCGAACGCGTTCTTCACCACGCCGTTCTGGAGGACCGGCGGCGTGATCTTGTAGACGAGGCGCATCGTCAGCTGCGGGATCGCCTTGAAGCCGTTGCCGCAGACGCCGCTCGCGGGGTCGGGGAAGGCTACGTGCGTGCGGTGGTTGGCGCTGTCGATGTTCTGGCCGTCCCAGCAGCTCTGGAAGGCGAACGTGCGGACCACGTTGCTGCCCTGCGGGCAGATCGGGTACTGCGTCGTCAGCTGGACCTTGTTCTCGAAGCCGGTGCAGCTCCAGTGCGCGTTGGCGTTCGCCAGACCGTTGGTGGTGGTCTTGGCGTCACCGGTGATGATGCGCAGGAACTGCGGCATCGCGACGACCTTGCTGGCCGGGCTGCCGACGTACTTGATCTGCGCCTGTACGGGCGTCAGGATCTTGCCGACGTTGCCTTCCTTGCCACCGCCGAGCGCGTTCTGGTCGACCTCCTGCTGGCCGTCCTGGACACGGACCACCGGCCAGTAGTACGCCGACAGGTCGTTCTTGTTCTGGCAGCTGGTCCCGCCCTGCAGGAACGTGTTGTTGCTGGAGAACGCGTTGACCTTCTGGTTGCCGACGTAGTCGTGCACGTGGTGCGCGCCGTCGGTCACGCCGGGCGCCACGATCACGTTGTCGCTGTTGTGGTTCTTGTTCGCGTTCACACCGCACCGGGTGATGAACACACCGGTCGAGGCGTTGCCGCTCTTCTGCGGCTTCGCCAGGACGTTCGGTGCGACCTTCGTGATGTCGACGAAGTCCGCGGCGACGGGACCGTTTCCGGCCTGACCGCCGATGTTGGCCGGTGCCGCGGCCGACGCGCTCGCGCTCGGAGCCGCACTGGCCGCGGCGCCGCCGTTGTTCTGCTGGCCGCCGTTGTTCTGGCCACCGGCGGTGGTCTGGGCCTGGTTGGCCGCGGCGCCGGTGCAGGTGGCGAGACCGTCCAGCGAGCTCGGGGCGGCAGCGCCGACCCGCGAGAAGTCGATCTTGATTCGGCCGATGACCGCGGTCCGCTTGTCCTTGAGCGGCGACAGGATCGCGTTCTGGACGAAGCCCGGGTCGTTGGCCTGGGCCTGACGCGACGAGGCCAGCCGGGCGTACGCCTCGGTGATCTGCTTGTCGAGCGTGGCCAGCTCCGTGTCGACGTTCGACTTGGCGTTGGCGGGCACGCTGGTCAGCTGCTGCCCGATGTCGGGGCAGGAGATGGTGGCGACCTGGGCGGCGGCGGACTTCGTGGTGTTCGGGCTCGAGTTGGTCTCGTGCGCCGAGGCGTAGAAATTCGCCCAGATCAATCCGCCCCCACCGATCGCGAGGGCTGCAGATGCAGCAACCGCGCGAACAGCCAGCGGCGAACGTCGTTTTCTTGTATTGCGTCCCATGGAACTCCTCTGACTTCCTTGCGGGGCATCGAGGCGCCCGACAGGAGTGAAGCGGCGCCCATCAGTACGCGGGTGACTCCTGAGGTGTTCAGAAACCTCGGAAAATCTTAGAAGTTCGTGAGGCCATTTCCGGCGCAATGGGCTCAGAAGCGTACGTTTTTCGGGGAGTTGATCTACGAAATCGGGTTTGAATGATATTCAACAACGCCGCCGGCCACTTCTCCCTCGTCCTCCCCGGGCTCTCCCTCACTGGCTGCCGTGATCCAAATACGCCAGTACGGCGAGTACGCGCCGGTTGTCATCATCGGACACCTCTAGCCCCAACTTGGTGAAGATGTTGGAGGTGTGCTTGGCGATCGCCCGTTCTGTGACCACGAGTTGGGCGGCGATCGCCGCGTTCGACCGCCCCTGCGCCATCAGTTCGAGCACCTCCAGCTCGCGCGGGGTGAGCCGCCCGAGCGGATGGCCGGCGTGCGAGCGGCGGTCCAGCAGCTGCTGGATGACTTGCGGGTCCATGGCGGTCCCGCCCGCCGCGACCCGCCGCACGGCGTCGATGAACTGCTCCGCGTCGAACACCCGGTCCTTGAGGAGATAACCGACCCCGCCCGTGCCGTCGGCCAGCAACTCCCGTGCGTACAACCGCTCCACGTGCTGGGAGAGCACGAGCACCGGCAGCCCCGGCCGCTCCCGACGGGCCCGGAGCGCGCACTGCAGCCCCTCGTCCGTGTACGAGGGCGGCAGCCGTACGTCGACCACGGCGACGTCCGGCGTCAACTCGGCCAGCGCCCGGCTGAGTTCGGGCCCGCTCTCGACGGCGGCGGCGATCTCGAAGCCGTACGCCTCAAGCATCCGGACCAGTCCGTCGCGCAGCAGGAACAGGTCTTCGGCTAGGACAACGCGCAAGGGATCTCCATGGTCACCATGGTGGGACCGCCCGCGGGGCTGCTGACGGCCAGGACGCCGTCGAATGTACCGAGCCGCCGCTCGACCCCGGCCAGCCCCGAGCCCGCGCCGATCCGCGCGCCGCCCTTCCCGTCGTCGGTGACCGTGATGCGGAGCATTCCGTCCGCGTGCTGGAGGTCGGCCCAGAGGCGCTCGGCACCGGAGTGCTTGACCACGTTGGTCAGCACCTCACTGACGGCGAAGTACGCGGCGGATTCGACGGGCGCGTCGGCACGGCCGTTCATGCTGACGTCCACCTCGCAGGCGAGGGGCAGCCGCAGCGCCAACGCCCTTACGGCGTCGCCGAGTCCCGGGGGTCTGGGGGCGAAGCCCCAGGGCAAGGAGGGGATGGGGCGGGTAGCGGCGGCGGGGGCGAAGGGCCCTGGGCTTCACAGGGCGAGTAGCTTCGCCTCCAGGTCCGGGGGCAGGCCCACCGGGGGGCGGCCAGGTCGTTGGGGAGCCACCCCGCCGATGCTCCGGAGCCAGGCCCAGGTGTCCGCGACCGTTTCGGAGACGGGGCGGCAGAGCAGGCCGGCGGCGACCGCACGCGAGACATCGGCACCGTGCAGTGCGTCATGCATGTCACTCCCGGCCGGCACCCACACCGGCAACTGCGTCCACGGCTGAATCCCGGCGCCGAGAATCACGGAGGGCTCGGTCCAGCGGAGCTCCGCCCGAGCCCCCGTGACCTGGACACACGCATCGAGCAGCTCGCCCATCGTCGTATGCCCCTGGGGACTCATCAGGTTGTACGCCCCGCTCGCCTGCCGTTCCGCCGCCCCGAGGATCCAGTCCGCGAGGTCACGGACATCGACGTACTGGAGCGGCAGAGACCGGGGTCCGGGCGCCGGCACGGGACCGCCCCGCGCGAGACGGGTCAGCCACCACGGCAGCCGCCCGATGTTCTCGTACGGCCCGAGGATCAGCCCGGACCGTACGAGAACCGACCGCTCCGCGCCGAAGGCGGAGACGGCGGCCAGCTCGCCGCCCAGTTTGTCGCGCGCGTAGTCGGTCTGTTCGGCGTCCTCGGACGCCCCTGCCACGAGGGGCGCGTCCTCGGCGTACCCGGCGGGCGGGGCCCAGGCGTAGACCGAGCAGCTCGACACATACACATACCGCCCGGCCCGGCCGGCCAGCAGCCGCGCCGTGTCGCGGACGGCCCGCGGCGCCGCCGACCAGGTGTCGACGACGACATCCCACTCACCCTCGGTGGAGGCGTCGGCGAGCGCCGCGAGCCCGTCGGGAGCGGTGCGGTCACCCAGCAACGACCGCACCCCGGCGGGAGGTTCGCGGCGCCCCCGGTGGAAGATGGTCACCTCCCAGCCACGGCCGACCGCCGCCTCCACCACGGCGCGCCCCGCGAAGTCCGTACCGCCCAGCATCAGCAGTTTCAAAGGCGTCATGTTCAAAGACTTCATACGGACGACTCTGCCCGGACGGCCCGCCGGACGGAACGGGAATCTGCTGACAGAAGATCCGCGGATCCTGTTCAGCGGTGCAGGTCAACGACCCGTCGGGGGCGCGTACTTGTACCCGACCCGCCGTACCGTCTGGATCGCCTGCCGGTGCTGCGCGCCGAGCTTGCGCCGCAGTCGCGCGACGTGGACGTCGACGGTCCGCCCGTCGCCCACGTGCCCATAGCCCCACACCGTGCTGACCAACTGGTCGCGGGTGTGCACCCGGTGCGGATGCGCGACGAGGTGCGCGAGCAGCTCGAACTCCAGGTAGGTGAGGTCGAGCGGCCGTCCGTCGACCTCGGCGGTGCGCTGTACGGAGTCGATGCGGACGAGCGGGTCGCCTCCGGCGGCGGACTCCGCCTCCGCGTCCGGCGCCGACGGCCGGTCCTGGACGGCGACCGGCAGCGGCAGCAGGGGCTGCTGGTCGGCCGGTACGAGGAGCAGGTAGCCGATCATCGGCGGCCGGCCCGGCAGTACGGGCAGGGTGTGCGCGGGCGCGGGCAGCCAGGTGGCGCCCGGCGGCAGGAAGTCCGTGACGTCGACGATCTCGTCCCGGTCGACGGCACGCAGTCGGTGGCGCCCGGAGCCGGTTGCGGGCGTCGTCGGGGTGGGGGAGGCCGCGGCGGAGGAGAAGGTACGGGTGTTCGCCATGAGAGGTCAGCTCTTTCGCGCGAGAGGTTCGTCGGGAAGGTCGACGACCGCGAGTTCGTGGTCGGGGCCGTCGAGGACGTACGTCGTGCGCGCTGGCCGAAGGCCGGGGTGTACGGCTTTAGAGGGCCGGCGCGTTCATCGCGCGGCAACACACCCGGTCGAAGTCGTGATGCTGACGGGAAGGCCAGAAGGGCTCCAGGTCGGGACGACCCGTCGCGGTGTACTTCTGGAAGCTGGCCATACCCCCATTGAAGCAGAAGCCGGCGCCGGGCAGGAGTCTCCTCTCACAGGTCGGACGCGTCCTTGGCGGGAACTTGACGTGGTGTACGGCAACGCGAAGGGGCGCCCACCGAAAAGGTGGACGCCCCTCGCAGGAGTTTCCCAGGCGTCCCGCGGGAGTGCGGGACGGTGCGGTCCCGTGCGGGACGGTCGGATCAGACCTGGCCGGTCTTCTCCAGGGCGGTGCAGCAGGTGTCGACGATCAGGCGCGTCACGACGTACGGGTCGACGTTCGCGTTCGGACGGCGGTCCTCGATGTAGCCCTTGCCGTCCTTCTCGACCTGCCACGGGATACGGACCGAGGCGCCGCGGTTGGAGACGCCGTAGGAGTACTCGTTCCACGGGGCGGTCTCGTGCAGTCCGGTCAGGCGGTCGTCGATGCCGGCGCCGTAGTTCTTGACGTGGTCGAGCGGCTTCGAGCCCTCGCCCAGCGACTCGCACGCGGTGATGATCGCGTCGTAGCCCTCGCGCATCGCCTTGGTGGAGAAGTTGGTGTGCGCGCCGGCGCCGTTCCAGTCGCCCTTGACCGGCTTGGGGTCGAGGGTGGCGGAGATGTTGAAGTCCTCGGCGGTGCGGTAGAGCAGCCAGCGGGCCACCCACAGCTGGTCGGAGACCTCGAGCGGAGACAGCGGGCCGACCTGGAACTCCCACTGGCCGGGCATGACCTCGGCGTTGATGCCGGAGATGCCCAGACCCGCCTTGAGGCAGTTCTCCAGGTGCGCCTCGACGACGTCACGGCCGAAGATCTCGTCCGCGCCGACACCGCAGTAGTAGCCGCCCTGCGGGGCCGGGAAGCCGCCGACGGGGAAGCCGAGCGGGCGCTCCCCGTCGAAGAAGGTGTACTCCTGCTCGATGCCGAAGATCGACTCCTGCGCGGCGAACTTCTCCGCGACCTCGGCCAGCGCGGCACGGGTGTTGGACTCGTGCGGCGTCATGTCGATGTTCAGGACCTCGCACATGACGAGGACGTGGTCGCCGCCGCGGATCGGGTCCGGGAAGGTGGCAACGGGCTTGAGTACGCGGTCGGAGGCGTGCCCCTCGGCCTGGTTCGTGGAAGACCCGTCGAAGCCCCAGATCGGCAGCTCGGCACCCTTGGCGTCGTCGCTCAGTATCTTCGTCTTGGAACGGAGCTTGGCCGTCGGCTCGGTGCCGTCGATCCAGATGTACTCAGCCTTGAAGGTCACGGGCCACATCCTTCGGGGGTGGGTCTCTAGGCGCACTGCGGGTGCTGCGGCGCTGCGACACTGGGGCGCTGCGGTGATGCCCGGCAGCCTGTCAACAGGCGATTTCCCGAACATTGCTCGAATGTGAACCCCGTGTTACCTGGTGCCTCTGTGCTGCGACTCACTCGCTGAGAGCGATTCGCGACCGCTATCAGCGGCCCGCTCCCGCGATCCGTGAGCACCGGCGTCCGCCCACCGTGATCCTCCCGGCCCGGGGGCGGCGGCTCGTATGCGATGGGTTTGCGGGCGCGCACCGGGTTCCGTCGAAGGGCCGCTGGGCAGTCGCGTGACGCCTTGGGACGGCTCATGACGCCTTAGGACGGCTCGGGACGGCTCAGCGTGGCCATGGAGGGCGGCCATGGATGGCTATGGGGTGCCGGACGCCGCGTCCCGCACGCCCGCGAGGAAGCCGCGCACTGCTGCCAGCTCCCGCTCGTCGTACCCCCGCAGCAGCTCCACGCTCCGGCCGATCAGCGGGCCGAAGTGGGACCACCCCAGCTCGACCGCCGACTCGTCGACCTCGATGAGCACCCGCCGCCGGTCACGCTCGTCCCTGACGCGCCGTACGTGCCCGAGCCGTTCCAGACGGTCGACCAGGGCCGTGGTCCCGGCCGAGTTGAGGTTGAGCAGGGTGCCGAGGCGCCCCGCCGTCATCTCCGTACCGGATCTGGACGCGTCCATGAGGAGGATCAGCGCGCGTACGTCCGTGGGGTGCATCCCGTTCTGGTGTGCGAACCGGGCGCTGTGCAGCCCGAGTTCGACGACCGCCGCGCGCAGCAGATGGACGATCTCCATCTCGGGCCCCTGGTCTTCCCTGTCCATCTCTGCCGCCTCTGTGTCCGTTGTCTCGCTCGGCTATTATCTCGCCCAACGAGATATTACGACGGAAGGGAAGACGGCATGCCCATCCAGGTGAGTGATTCCCCGAGTGATTCTTCGGGCGACTTCTTCGCGGCGTACGACAAGGTCATGGCCAAGTGGCCCGCCGACACCGAACCGCGCACGGTGCCCACCCCCTTCGGTGCCACCCACGTCCACACCTGCGGCCCCGAGGACCGCCCCCCGCTCGTCCTCCTCCCGGGCGGCGGCGCGAGCTCGGCCTCCTGGTTCGCCGACGCGGCCGTCCTCGCCCGCACCCACCGGGTCCACGCCGTCGACCTGATCGGCGACCCCGGCCGCAGCGCCCCGGACCCCGGCCGCCCGATCCGGACCGTCACCGACGTGACAGGCTGGCTGGACGCGCTGCTCGACGGCCTCGGCATCGATTTGACGGCCCTGGCCGGTCATTCGTACGGCGGCTGGATCGCCCTCCAGTACGCCCTGCACGCACCTCACCGGGTGCGGGGTCTCGCCCTCCTCGACCCGACCGGCTGCTTCGCCGGATACCGGGCCGGATACCTCCTCCGTGCCCTCCCGATGCTGCTGCGCCCGGCCGCGCACCGGACCCGCGCCTTCCTGAAGTGGGAGACGGGCGGTGTCCCGCTCGATGCCGACTGGCTCCGGCTCCAAGAGGCGGCGGCCGGCTTCCGCACGGTCAAGCCGGTCACGGGCCCGCGCCCGGACGCCGGGGTGCTGCGCGCGCTCGACGTGCCGGTCGTGCTGCTCGTGGCCGCGAACAGCAGGACGCACGACCCCCGCCGGGTGGCGGCCCGGGCGGCTGCGCTGCTGCCACGCGTGGAGACGGCCGTACTCCCGGACGTCTCCCATCACGCGCTGCCGCACGCGGCCCCGGCCGGAACCACCGCCCGGCTGGCGGAGTTCCTCAGTCGTCAGTCGTCGCCTCTTACCCCACCTTCTCGATCCGAGCCCTGCGGATCAGGAACTTGCCCGGCTCCCGGACCTGCTCGAACGCCGCGTTGTTCAGCAGGACACAGCTGCCGGAGACCGACGTGACCTGCACGGTCGTGGACTTGTTGTTGTCCAGGTTCGTGACCTTGAGCTTCGTCCCGGCCGGGAACTGGTTGCTGGACGCGGCCGGGGCGCCGGCCTCACCGGAGAGGGTGACGGTCGAGCCGGTGCAGACCTGCTGGCCGGTGGCGGCGCCACCACCACCCGTCCCCTGCGCGGGTGCGGTGGTCTGCTTCTGTGCGGGCGCGGTCGTCCCCGACTTGGCGGGTTGCGTGGTCTGGGAGCCCTGAGCCGACTCCCCAACCGCACACCCGGACGCCTTCTGCTGCACCTTGATCTGCGCGATGACCGCCTCGCGGTTGGCGATCCGCGCCGCCGACTGCGCGTCGGGATTGGCCCGTTGGCCGTCGATGAACTTCTGGTTGTTGCCGAGGGCGGTGGTGAGCCCCTGGCAGACCGTCGAGTTAGCGGCGGACAGGGTCTGGGCGTTCTGGTTCTGTGCGGCGTTCGATGTGCTCGACATGGCGAAGGCCCCGCCTCCCACCACCGCCGCGGCGCTGACCAGCAGCGCGAGCTTCTTCTTGGGACTGAGAGTTCCCTTACGCGACATGCGCGCCTCCTGTCCCCGGCCACCTCCGTCGGCGGCCGGATGTGATCCGTATGCCGCTATGTACGAGATGCCGAACGGGGTTACTCAATGGTTCACACGAGTCATCGAAGTGGCGTGGGTCACATGGGGAGTTGGTCGGGGGTGCGGGGGAGTTCGCGAGGGCCGCCCGGGAACTGGTGGCTACCGGGACAAGGCGTCCCGTACCGCCTCATCGGTGCGTGCCACGACGGCCGTTCCGTCGTCCGCGGTGATGATCGGCCGCTGGATGAGCTTCGGATGCTCGGCCAGCGCCTCGATCCACCGCCCGCGCGAGCCGTCGTCCCGCGCCCACGACTTCACCCCGAGCTCCTTGGCGACGGCTTCCTGGGTCCGCGTGATGTCCCACGGTTCGAGCCCCAGCCGGTCCAGTACGTCGCGGATCTCGTCCTCGGTCGGTACGTCCTCCAGATAGCGGCGGACGGTGTAGTCCGCGCCCTCCGCGTCGAGCAGACCGAGGGCGCTGCGGCACTTCGAACAGGCCGGATTGATCCAGATCTCCATGCCGCACACGTTACGGGAGACACCTTCCTTCGCGGCTGTCCCGCCACTCCCAAAGGCCTTGTGGCCAGGGACTTTTGTCAGTGCCCGGCGGTAGAATAGAAGCAGTGTTCGAGGGTGTCGCCGGGCGGTCCGGACGGCGCCCTGACCGCGACAGGAGGATGCCTGTGCCCGCTGCCGCACTGAAGCCGCTGCCCACCCAGTCCACGTCCAAGAGGGCGGTCCTGATGGACCTGCCGTACGAGCCCGTGGCGAAGCGTCCGCTGCCGCCGGGGCGGCCCCGCGAGTGGTATGTCACGCACAACCGCCGGCTCAAGGCGATGCGCCTCGCGATCGCTCTGCTCGACTCCGGTGTCTATGTCCCCAACCAGGCCCGCAACGAGAAGATCCGCAGCACCGCGGAACTCATCGGTGTCCATCCGCCGTCGGACACCACGTGCCACATGGTGCGGGCCCTGATGCGCTACGCACGCTGAGCGCCGGGGGAGGTGGGGGGGCGGGTCTCCTCGCCCCCCCACCTCCCCTACGCCGAAGACGCGTGCAGCGCCCCAACAACACACCCGGGGTCTGGGGCGGCGGAGCAAACCCGTTCCGGCCACTGCGATGTGCCGCCGCTCCTCGCCCACACCGCCTCCACCTCGTAGCTGCCGTCTCCCTCCGCATCCTCTCGCGCCTCACCCGATCGGCGCCCCCGGCATGCGTAAGCCCTGCTCACGGCCTTGACTGAAACGGGAATCCGCAGCGGAGCGTCGGGAGACGAGATGGCGAGGAACGGGATACGACGGTCGGGCGTACGAGGGACGGTCCCGGGGACGGCGGTCGTCGTCCTCCTTCTGGCCGCCGCGTCCCTCACCCTGGCCGCCGCGTCCCTCACCGGCTGCTCCAACAACAACACCAGCCCCTCCGACATCGCCTCCGCCGCCTCCTCCCTCGCCTCCGAGGCCGGCGGCGCCCTGGCCTCCGCGACCGCCGAGGCCGGCCGGAGGTTCGACGAGTTCAAGAGCGGCCTGAACGCCAAGGGCGAAGTGAAGCTCGGTGACCAGGTGACCACCGACTCCGACGGGCGGTCCACGGTCAAGGTCACCGCCACCAACCCGACCCCCTCCTCGAAGACGTACGCCGTCCAGGTCGACTTCCGCGACAACGGCGGCAACCTCCTCGACACGGTCGTCGTCACGCTGAACGACGTCCCGGCGGGCGCCGCCAAGGACGCCACGGCCCGCAGCACCCACACCCTCTCCGGCGATGTCACCGCCGACGTCGCCAGAGCAGTAAGGACCTGACGGCCATGGACCGCAGTGGCGGTACGAACCTGACGGCCATGGACCGCAGGGGCAGTACGGCCACCCCCGCCGACCGGGCCGCCCGCGGCAAGGCCGCCCGCAAACGCGCCTCCCGCACCGCGCACGCCCTCTGGATACCCGCCGTCGACCGGCCCGACCCCGTCGCCGCCCTGGAACGGCAGGGCAAGGACCGGCTGCAGGAACTGCTGCCGATCCGCTACGGGCGGATGACCGCCTCGCCGTTCGCGTTCCTGCGCGGCGCCGCCGCCGTCATGGCCGCCGACCTCGCCACCCAGCCGCACACCGGCCTCACCGTCCAGCTGTGCGGGGACGCCCACCTCCTCAACTTCGGCCTCTTCGCCTCCCCGGAACGCGCCGCCCTGCACTTCGACCTCAACGACTTCGACGAGACCTATCCGGGCCCCTTCGAGTGGGACGTCAAACGGCTCGCGGCCAGCGTCGCCGTGGCCGCCCGCGAGAACGGGCACAGCGACATACGGGTGCGCCGCGCCGCGCAGGCCGCGGCGGCCGAGTACCGCAAGGGTGTACGACGGCTCGCGCGCCAGGGCGAACTGGCCGTCTGGTACGAGGCCATAGACGCCGACCGGCTGCTCCCGCTCGTCCGCTCCGCCCACCGGCGCAGGCGCGTCGACTCCAGCCTCAGCCACGCCCGCCGCCGCACCAGCCTGCACGCGCTCGGCAAACTCACCGAGACCGTCGACGGGCGGCGGCGCCTCGTGCACGACCCGCCGCTGCTGGAGCCGGCCGGAGTCTCCGACATGGCGGCCCTGCGCAAGATCTTCTTCGACTACCGCTCCACGCTCACCGAGGAGCGCCGCCTCCTCCTCGACCGCTACCGCTTCGCGGACGCCGCCCGCAAGGTCGTCGGCGTCGGTAGCGTCGGCACCCGCTGCTTCGTCGTGCTGCTCACCGGCCGCGACGCGGACGACCCGCTGTTCCTGCAGATCAAGGAGGCGACGAAGTCCGTACTCGAGGACCACCTGCCAGGCGGCCCGTACATCCACCCCGGCCACCGGGTCGTGGTGGGGCAGCGGCTGATGCAGGCGGCCAGTGACATCTTCCTCGGCTGGATGACCGGGCCGCAGGGGCGTGCCTTCTACTGGCGGCAGCTGCGCGAGACGAAGGGCTCCGCGGACGTCGCCGGCATGAGCCCGGACGAGCTGCTGGAGTACGCCCGTCTGTGCGGCACCGCGCTGGCCCGCGCGCACGCACGCTCCGGCGACCGCGTCGCCATCGCCGCGTACCTGGGCGGCGCCGACACCTTCGAACGCGCCGTCGCCGACTTCGCCCTGCACTACGCGGCCCAGAACGCCAAGGACCACGCGACGCTGAGCACGGCGGTGGCGGCGGGTGTCGTCGCGGCGGCCCCGGACGTCTGAGGCCCCCCGGAGGCCGGTGTCCGGGGTCTGGTGTCCGGTGTTCGGGGGCTGGCGTTCGGTGTCCTCGGCCGTACAGTTTCGGCAGCCCGGCCCCCGGTACGCCGTCAGCCGTACAGCTCGAACAGCCCCGTCACATAAGCCGTCAGCCGTTCGCCCAGCACCTCGGGGGTCAGATCCGTGCGCCCCAGGTCCCGCCACGGCACCGCGAGCTTCTCGGCGTCGGGGGAGTAGGCCAGCGCGTCCAGCAGCCGCCAGTACAAGTGGTCCTCGCCGTCGGCCAGTCGACGTCCACCGTGAGCCTCGTACCGCGCGCGGAACCCCAGCCCGTACGCCTCCCCGTGCAGCAGTGCCAGGGCCGTGGAGCAGTGGGCGACGTCCAGGTCGGCGGGCCCCCACGAGGTCTCCACCCAGTCGACCACCCCGCTGACCCGCAGGGTGTCGCCCGCGCCGCTGAACAGCACGTTCCCGGGGTGGAAGTCCCGGTGCAGAAAGCCCCCTTCGTACGCGGGCGGTTCGCGGCGGATCACGTCCACGGCCCGTTCCCACAGCGCACCGGCGGGCGCGTGGACCCGCTCGGGCGAGGTCCACGCCTGGTAGGGGCGCGGACGGTCCTCCGGAACCACCATGTGAATGCGGACGAGTTGACGTGCCAGCAGGTCGACCCGCCGCTCCAGATCCTCCTCCTCGACCCGCACCGAGCCCGGCAGCAACGACATCAGCAGCGAGGGGTGGTCGCAGTGTTCGGCGCCGGCGTCGACGGCGTACAGCTCGGGCGCGGGCACGTCGTCGTACGGGGCGAGCAGGGTGAGGACGGACGCCTCGCGGGCCAGCAGCCCCGGAGCATGCCGCCGGAAGAAGGGCTTCACGAACGACCGCAGCACCAGACCCGTACGGTCGTCGAGGGTGAGCCGGCGCATCTGGGAGCTCCAGCCGCCGCGCAGGGCCGTGGACTCCCGTACGCTCCTGCCGTCCGGAAGCTGTTTGGCCACCCAGCCCCGGGTCGCGGTCCAGCCCCGCTCGCCCAGCCCCACGAGCACGGCGTCCACGAACCGTTCCCGGTCGGCGGCATGCTCGCGCAGCCACAGGCCCAGCATGTGGTCGGCATCGGGGAGTTCGAGCCGGGTGAACTGCGCACGGGTGGCGAGCGCGTCCGTCACGGCCTCGGTGACGGCGGGCGGGATCACGGCGTCCGTACCGGGTACGGCGAGGACCGCACGGCCGTCGTACGCGCGCAGCACATCGAGCGCGGGCGCCTGCCGCCAGCTGTCCGGCGTACGGATGATCCGGCTGAAGCGTCCTCCCCCACCTTCGCCGAACGGAAGCGGCCATGCCGCGGCGCCGTACACCGCGGGCGCGCACAGCCCCAGCGCCACCACGCGCTGCCCGTAGTGCCCCGCGAGATCGGCCACCGTCTGGCCGCTCATACTGAACCCGACGAGGATCAGCGACCCGTCCGCCGGGACCGTCGCGTCGATCACGGCGACGGCCTGCTCGAAACGTCGGCGCAGGCTCAACTCCCGCAGTTCGCCCGAGCTTTCGCCGTGCCCGGAGAAGTCGAGGGCGAGACCTCGGCAGCCGCGCGCGATGAACTCCTCGAGCAGCGGGAGCAGTCGCTCCTTGCTGCCGTTGCCCGCGCCGTGCAGCAGGACGACGGTGGCCGCGCGGCCCTCACCGCCACCGCTGACACAGCTCAGTCGTTCACCGTCGTGATCGTGCGTGAAGGAGGAGAGCATCCCCCCATTTACGCACGCTCGTCAGGCCGTTCAAGGCGCGGGCGTGCCGTTCTCGGCCTTCGTCTCATGAGGGTCTCCAACGCTGGAGGCCCGCCGCCAGGAACGCCGCACGTAGCCGTCCGACACGTACGTCAGAGACCCGGGGCGCCCCAGATGGGGAACCACCGGCTGAGGTCCTGCTCGATCCGCAGATCGTCCGCGAGCGCGGCCTTGATCTGAAGCTCCAGCGCGTTGTCGCGCCGCTGGCCCTCGCCGGCCAGCGGCGCGAAGGGGTAGAAGGTCCCTCGCTTGTAGAGGTAGACGAGCCCGAGCCGTCGCTGTCCGTCGTCCTGGAAGCCGGCCACGGAACAGAGCAGCTGCGGTCCGAAGCCGCTGCCCTCCAGTGCGCTGTTGACCGCGTGCAGATCACCGACCAGCGCGGGCAGATCGTCCGGCGCACGCCGCGAGATCAGCCACGAGTACCCGTACTCGTCCCGGCTGATCTCCACCGGCGGACCCGTGCGTTCGGCATCCGCGTCGAGCAGCTCCTGCACCTCCCGGTGTGCCTGGGCGAAGGCCCCGCCCTCGACGCTCGCGAAGCACACCGCGCCCGTCCCGGTCGGAGTGAACCCGGCGGCGGCCTCTAGGGTCACGGCCGCCGACGGCAGCCCGAAGAGCTGGTCGAGATCGGGCGCGACGGCCTTGGTGCGCCCGAGCAGGATGTCCAGGAACCCCATGCAGGTGGCTGCCTTTCCGGAAGGGAGCTTGCTCAGGTGGTGCTGTCGGGAGTCGCCGCCTCACCCAGCTCGGCCGAGATGCGCCCCAGCTGTTCGAGCCGCTGCTCCAGGCTCGGATGGGTGGAGAACAGTTTCGCGATACCCGGCTCGGCACCGAAGGCGGGCGTGAAGTAGAACGCGTTGAACGCCTGCGCCGTCCGCAGGTCCTTGGTCGGTATCCGGGCGATGTCCCCGGAGACCTTGGTCAGCGCGGACGCCAGCGCCGAGGGCCGGCCGGTGAGCAGGGCCGCGGCGCGGTCGGCGGCCAGCTCGCGGTACCGGGACAGAGCCCGGATGAGCACGAAACTGATCGCGTACACGGCCGCGGAGACGGCCATCACCGCCATGAAGATCGCCACGGTGTTCTGGTCCTTGCGCCCACGCCCGCCGAAGAGCTGCGAGTAGAACGCGAACCGCACGATCAGCCCGGCGATCACCCCGAGGAACGAGGCCACGGTGATCACGGCGACGTCCTTGTGCGCCACGTGCGACAGCTCGTGGGCGAGCACGCCCTCCAGTTCGTCGGGCTCCAGCCGGCGCAGCAGTCCGGTCGTCACGCACAGCACCGCGTGATCGGCGTTCCGCCCGGTCGCGAACGCGTTCGGCATGTCCACATCGGAGACGGCGACGAGCGGCTTCGGCATGTCGGCGACGGCACACAGCCGGTCGACGACCCCGTGCAACTGCGGATACTCCTCCCGCTCCACGATCCGGCCGTGCATCGCGTAGAGCGCGATCCGGTCCGAGAACCAGTACTGGGCGCCGAGCACCGCGGCCGCGACGACCACGACCAGCACCCAGGACTTCAGCAGCACGATCAACGCGGCGACGAAGGCCACGTACAGCAACCCGAGCAGGAACAGCGTGACCGTCATACGCGCGGTCAACTGCGGATCGCTCCGGAACCGGCTCTTCATCTGCATCACCCCCGCACTAAGGCACTCGTCCCGATGTCCAGTGTGCACCTGCGGACGCCCATGAAGCGGTTCCGAACAGCCCTAGGAGGTGCAAAGGCAACCTGTGGGACTTCCAAGATGCTGAGTGGTCGAGTCGCGATTAGCCTTTTAGTCGCGACCAGCTCTTATTGAAGAGAGCCGCGATCGGGGTACGCCCGCCGCACGCTTCGGCGGTTCGAACGTACTCCTTGTACTCGGGCGAGCACCGCGCCGGACCAATCCGCTGCGGTCGTGGCCATCTGCCATCTGTCTCGTGCCTCGGAAAGGCCGCACGAGAGGGTGGAAGGAGGATTCATCCATGAAGGCACAACGCGCCAGGCGCTTCCTCGCGGTATCCGCCATCGGCGTTCTGATGGCCGGCGGCGCCGCGATCGGCGCAGCAGGTACAGCCTCGGCAGCTGCCCCGGCCCAAGCCCCGACCCAAGTGTCCACCAACGGCTGCGGGAACTTCGGTGGCCGTGGCTTCGGGAACAACTGCGGTTTCGGTTTCAACAACGGCTTCAACCGTGGCGGTTTCGGCTTCAACAACGGCTTCAACCGTGGCGGTTTCGGTTTCAACAACGGCTTCAACCGTGGCGGTTTCGGCTTCAACAACGGCTTCAACCGTGGCGGCTTCGGTTTCAACAACGGCTTCAACAACGGCTTCGGCTTCGGTGGTGGAGTCGTAGTCGTTGTGGTGCCCTAGGGACCACGGCCGAGGGCCGCCACCTGTGCTCACAGGTGGCGGCCCTCAGTGGTGCGTCGGAGTTCTCGAACGTCGTGATCTCCAGACGTCGTGATCTTTAGACGTCGTAGTAATGCGCACCGAGCACTCTGACCTGCGCTTTCTGGCTTTCCCGGAGATCATCTTGCACAGACGTTGCACACCGGGTCAGGCGGGACTGCTCGTAGATGTTCCGCAGGGCGGCGCCCAGCTTGGCGCCGGCGTTGGGTACCCGGTGTACGTACTTACGCAGAGTGAAGGCCGGGTCGGAGTGGCCGAGGCGGTCGGCAAGCGTGCAGATGTCCACGCCGTGGCCGAGCGCCATCGAGGCGAACAGGTGGCGAAGCGCGTTTGGGAACATCCCCGCGGGCGCGGGGAGCAAGACCAGCCGTCCATCGACAGCAGCGGCATCCCGGGAACATTCCCGCGCGTACGGGGTGCAGACCGACGGCAACTTCGTCCTCTACAACAACACCGCCACCCCGATCTGGGCCTCCGGCACCTGGGACCACTCCGGCTCGACCGCCACGTTCCAGACCGACGGCAACCTCGTCGTCTACGCGCCGGAAGGCGGCCCGGCGCTGTGGGCCTCGGGCACCTGGGGTAACCCGGGCTCGACCTTCGCGTTCCAGCAGGACGGCAACCTCGTCATCTACAGCTCCGGCCACCAGGTGCTGTGGGCCAGTGGCACGAACGGCCGCTGAGCCTGGAGCATGACCGGCAGCTGAGCCGACCTCGGGCTCCGCGCCGCTGCTCAGCGGCGGTGCGGCCACGGCCGGTCGCGCAGGCGGCGCGGGCCGGAGGCGAGCCCGAGGACGCCTCCGCCTGGTCGCCGTCCTCAGCCTGCTACTCAAGGGCAACCTGATGACGCCCGTCATCGAGAAGGCCCTGAAGGATCTTGGACTTCACTGAAGATCCACCATCTTGAAGTCGCTGGTCATGGGGGCTGGTGTGAGTCGTTGGTCGTGTCCTCGTGCTGGTCGCGGATGGTTGTCCGGCATGAGGATCGTCCGTCAGCGGGTGACTTCGAGGTTCGTCAGGACGAGCAGGGCGCGCAGGAGCGTGGTGGCGTGGCGCACGTCCAGGCGGAGTTTGGTGAGAACGCGCCAGACACCTCACGTTGCCAACGCGTCAAGCGGCGGTGGCGAGTTCGGTGGGGAAAGCGGTGCGTTCGTCGAACAACTCGCGCCGCTGACGACAGTGATAGAGCTGTCCAAGCATTCGATTGAACAGGTTCCGCAGGGCGGCCGCGCGCCGGTCTCCGTGTTCGTCGCGGCGCCGACGGTAGTGGGCCTTGGCCCCGGGTGATCCGTTCGGAGCGGCGAAGGCCCAGAGGTATCCGGCGTGGTTGAGTCGGTCGTTCTTCACCCACCGCCGCGTGGTGCTCGACTTCTTGCCGGTGGTGCGGGTGATGGGCGAGGAGCCCGCGTAGGCCTTCAGTCCCCGGGCGTCGGCGAAGCGGGCGCGGTCGTCACCGATCTCGGCCGGGATCCGGGCGGCGAGCTGGATGCCGAGCCCGGGGAAGCTCAGCAGGATCTCAGCGTCCGGATGCTGAGGGAACGCGTCCTCCACCGCCTCGGCGAGCTGGTGGGCGGCGGTGCAGGCGGCGTCGAGCTGCATGAGGAGGGCGAGCAACTGTTTGCCGAGGGCGTCCTCGACAAGCGACGGCTGGTGGGCCCACTCGGCGCGGAAGATGTCGCGGATTCGGTCGGCTTCGGCTGCGATGCTGCGCTTGCGGCCAGCCCGCTTGAGGGCGGCCTGGAGCTGGGTGCGGGTCAGGCGTGCCGCCCGCGGCGGGGTCGGGGCGGTCTTGAGGAGTTCACGTGCCTCGGGCCGGCACAGGCCGTTGGTCCAGGCGGCGAAGGCGTCCAGAGCGGCCGGGTAGTACTCGCGCAGCAGGGAGCGGAGCTGGTTCGGGTGTGAGTGGTTGGAGTACAGGAAATCCCGGTGAGATTGATCTTGGTCGACTGGGCGTGTACCGGAAGTAGGTCTTGGACATGACGTGATGATCGTGGCGCGTGGGGACCTCGCGGATAGACAGTGGGCGAGGCGCCGCCCGTCGGCTCCCGCACCCGGCACTGCTATGTCGAGCGAACTTCCAGGCACTCCCACCTGAGGGGCGGTGGCCAGCGCATGCCTAGAGAGGGCAGCGACTCCGACCGCTTCGGCATCAACGACTATGATGCGCGGGCTTACATCTGGACGGCAGGGGGACGATGCAGCAGACACTGACGCTGAGGTACGTCCCCGAGATCGACGACCTCCTCGAGTTGCTGGCCGGCTCCCCCGAACGGCGGCGTCTGCGGAACCAGGCGGTACGCAACGCGGTCGCCATTCTCTTGTTGCTGTGCCTCGTGGTGTGGGTGGGCACCGTCGAACCGACGTCGGACACATTGCTGCCTGCGCTGTTCCTCGCGGTATTGTTCGGGAACTACGCGTTGAGAGCGGTTGCCTTCTCCTCCCGCTGGGGTCTTCGCCGTAAGGCACGCGCGATCTGGCAGCGCTCGCCGAAGCTGCAGCAGGGACACGAGGAAGAGATCGGACCGGAAGCTTTGACACTCCGCACGGAGGGGCTGTCGTGCACCCACGCATGGTCGCAGTTCGGCGAGTTCCGGGAGTCCAGCCGGCAGTTCGTCCTCCTGGACCGCTCGGGCAAACCCTCCGTCGTCGTGCCCAAGCGGGGCCTGTCCGACACGGCACTCGTCCCGGTCTGCCGCACCCTACTCACCGAGTACCTCGCAGGCGCTTCACCCTCCGGCTCTGCCACCGCGCCCACCGACGGCCCACCCGCGTCCGTAAGCGAACCCGGGTCGCAACGGGGCAGGAGTACCTGAACAGCGCCCGGTAGGCAGTGAGCCGAGCTCGCTCGCCTAGGGCTGGCTCGAATGGTGCTGGTCACAGCCACTCGTTGATGGCGGCGATGAGAACGGTCGCCTCGTAGCGGACCGCGAGCTTGTCATACCTTGTGGCCACGGCGCGGTGCCTTTTGAGGCGATTGATGCCGCACTCGACCGCGTGTCGAGCCTTGTAGTCCTCCGGGTCGAACTTGGGCGGCCTGCCGCCCCCGGGATGGTGCAGCGGATCCCGCGCCGACGCAGGTAGGCGCGGTTCTTGCGGGAGGCGTACGTACGAGAAAACTCACCATTTGCCGGTCGGTCTTAGTCAAACGCATCTGATCAACGTACCGACACGCGCGGAGCGATATCCATGCTGTGACCCGCGGCTACCGTCACTTCGTCAGTCCACGCAACTCACGGTGATCAACGGTGGCCGCCCCCAACCCCGCACCGCGACCACCAGCAGGATCACGATCTGCAGCTGGAGTATGAGGGCGAGCGTGCCCCTACCGTGGCGGGCAGGCTGGCGGGCGGCTTCGATGGGTGAGACCCGGGGCGGCCGTCACTGCTGGGGGGGCGCTCGCCATGCGGCAAGGGCATCAGGGGGAACGTCCCGTCGTTCTCAGCTGAAGGTGACGGTCCGGTTGGCGGCATCCGGTGCAAGGAAGGCGAGAAGTGGCTCGGTCTCGTCCAGCACCGCCGCGGTGTCTGCCTGCGACAGTGGCCGGAACGGGGTGATGAGAAGTGTGGAGCCCGTCATCGACCATGTGCCGCGTACGAATCCGTCAACCAGGAAGGTGGGCCGCACCATCGCCTGACCCGGCATCACCTGCTTGCGGTCCGCCTCGCTGATCACTCGGGTGCGGTCCGCGTGCCCGAGGAGGAGGTTGTCGAAGGCGGGGAGAAAACGCACCGGGACAGGTCGGTCCGGGTCGGCGAGCGGCGCGTCGGGCAGGTCGAAGAGCTCCGTGCCCCGCTCGTCGCGGAAGACGCGTAGCTGCGGTCGCAGCTCGTCGAGAGTCTCGCGCAGGCGGGTCAGCCCCGACCATGCCTGGATGTCCTTCACACCGGCCGGGCCGAACGCCGCCAGGTAGCGGCGGATCAGCCTCTCGACCTGCGGCGCCGCCATCGGTCGGCCGATCCACTGCTCCGCGAGGGTGATGGCGATGCCGGCACGGGTGCCCCAGGCTCCCCACGTGCCGGTGGCCGGGGCGTGCACCATCGGTACCCGCAGTTCTACCGCCCCCGCGAGTACGCGGCCGTCGCGGCCGGGGAAGCACTCGGCGAGCGACGAGGCGAGTTCGTGCCGCTGCAGGGTCCGACCAGCCATCAACTCCATCCCGGTGACAGCGATTTTGTCGAGGTCCAGCCCAACGGTCTGCGTGGCGAAGTACTGCGCCCGCGTGGTGCGGTCCAGGACGGGCTGGAGGACCGGCCGCAGCCAGCGGAAGTCGTCGCTGCTGGTCAGGTGCTGGGTGCTGCGCAGGACTGCGGAGCGCACCACGCGCCGGTCGCGGAGCAGTGCCGTCAGTTCGTCGTGCCGGAAGTCGGCCTGCCGCGTCCACAGGCCCACATAGGGCCAGTTGGGCTCCTGTCCCTGCAGAGCGACCAGGTGTTCGACGACGTCGAGCGCTGGGCGGGAGGTTCGGGCTGCCAGGAACTGACGCTGGAGCAGTGTCCGGTTCAGGGTGCGGGTGGAGAGCACGGGGACGTCGGTCATGTGGTGCCGGATCTCCTTGGATGTGGTGGGGACGCCGCAGGGAGCAAGCCGCCCGTCAGCCTGTGACAGGCGGCTCGCGTCGAGCCTCAGCCGGCGACCTTCACGGAGACGTTGCCCTTGTAGTTGCCCTGCAGCAGGGAGACGAGCGCCTCAGGAGCGGCCGTGACGCCGCCTTCCACGATCGTGTGGGGGAAAACGAAGCGGTCTTCGCCCAACCAGGTGCTGAAGTGCTCGGTCCACGCCGCGACCTGCTCGGGCGTGTGGTAGGTGGAGAACGGCAGGACCTCGATCTTCTTGGCGGTCGCCGCGGTGAGGTCCGGCTCGGGGAACCGGTTCTCGTGGTCGCCGATCTGGGTGGCCAGCGCACCGCAGAGCGCGAACCGGGCACCGGGCGCAGCCGCCTCGACGGCCGCCTCGAACTGTTCTCCGCCGACGTTGTCGAAGTAGACGGTGATGCCCTCGGGCGCCAGTTCCCGCAGATGATCGAGGACGGGGCCGTCGTGGTAGTTGAACGCGGCGTCGAAGCCGAGCTCGTTGACGAGGTAGTCGATCTTCGCTTGGCTTCCCGCGCTGCCGATCACCTTCGCGGCGCCCCGGCACCTGGCGATCTGCCCGGCCAGCGACCCGACGCCGCCCGCCGCACCGGAGACGAAGACAACATCGTCGGCTCCGACCTTGGCGATCTCGGCCATCCCGTAGTACGCGGTGGGCCCCTGGCTGAGGTAGTGCACCGGGCTCGGGAACAACTCCGGGTCCAGTTTGGGGTACTGGTCGGCAGGCCCGGCCGAGTACTCGCACCAGCCGGCCATGGTGCGGACCAGGTCGCCGACGGCCAGGTCCGCGCTGTTGGAGCGCACGACCGTGCCCAGGGCGCCGCCGCCGATGCGCTGGCCGACCTGCCACGGCGGGATCGGCAGATGGGAGTCGGCGCGCATCATCTCCAGATAGGCGACCGACAGGCCCAGGTAGTCCGTGCGGACCAGGACCTCTCCGGTGCCCGGCTCGGGCGTCTGCACCTGCACGAGGTCGAAGTTGTCGAGCCCGAGGTCTCCCTTCAGGTGCTTGGCCAGCCGCACTTCCCACGCCGTGTGGGTGATCGTCGACATCGTGCTGTCGGTCATCGGTCTCCTTGTTTTGATCAGTCGGCGCACCCGGCCCCGGGCCTGTGCCGTCCTCGTGAAACCCACGCTACGAGCTATAGCGGTCACTTTCTGACCTCAATTGCCGTCATCCTGAGGACATGGCGAACACAAGCTCTCGGACTCTGCGGCTGCTGTCCCTGCTCCAGACCCACCGGCACTGGCCGGGCGGCGAGCTGGCCGACAGGCTCGGAGTTTCTGCGCGTACCCTGCGGCGCGACGTCGACCGGCTGCGCGAGTTGGGCTACCCGGTCGAGGCCAGTCGCGGCGTCGAAGGCGGCTACCAGCTCACGGCAGGCGCTGCCCTGCCGCCGTTGGTACTCGACGACGAGGAGGCGGTCGCGCTCGCCATCGGGTTGCGTGCAGCTGCCCAGGGCGCGGTCACCGGAATTGAGGAGTCCTCGATCCGCGCGTTCACCAAGGTCGTGCAGGTCATGCCGGCGCGACTGCGCCGACGAGTCGACGCCCTGCGGGTGGTAACCGTGCCCTCGGTCGAGGGTGGTGGGGGGAGTGTCGAGGCCGGCGTGCTGACCGCCATCGCGCAGGCCTGCCGGGACGAGGAACGGCTTCGCTTCTCCTACACCGCCCGCGGTGGCGCTCGCAGCGCCCGCCATGTCGAGCCGCACGGGCTGGTCTCGCTCGGGTACCGCTGGTACCTGGTCGCCTACGACCTGACCCGGCAGGACTGGCGCAGCTTCCGCCTCGACCGCCTCGACGATCCGAGCAGCACCGGAGAGCGGTTTCGCCCGCGCGAGCTACCCGCCGACGACGCCGCGGCGTTCGTCCGTTCACGGGGCGCCGGTGTCCCCGCGCTGCATAGCGTCGAAGTGCTCGTGTACGCCCCCGCGGCGGTGGTCCGCACGCGCGTCGGCCCGTGGGCGACGGTCGAGGAGGTCGACGAACAGCGGTGCCGAGTACGGATGACCTCGCAGACGCTGGACTGGCCGACTCAGGCACTGGGCAATGTGGGTGCGGAGTTCAAGGTGCTCGGCCCTCCCGAGTTCATCGACTTCATCCGCGAGTGGGCCGCCCGCTTCACCCGTGCCACCGGCTCGTGATGTCCCGCTGCGGAAGTTCACCGCTCGCAGGCCCAGTGATCGAGATCTTCAGTAAGCCATCGTTAATCGGAGATCGCCGGGCAGGCCATCAGAAGGTCCTCAGAGCCTTCTATAACTCCTTCAACAACCTAGGCCGAGCACCACTACGGCCAGGGCATCGACGTCGAACAGCGCTACGGCCTGGCGTCGCTCTGCCGCCGCGGATGCCGGGCTTCTTGCGGTTGCGGATCTGGTCGGTCCTCTCCGGGATGGTGCAGCGGATACTGTGTCTGCGCAGGTAGGCGCGGTTCGCCCGGGAGCCGTAGGCCTTGTCTGCTCGGACCTGCGGGGCTTGGTGCGGGGGCGTCGCGGACCATTGCGCGGGACGCTGACGAGGTCGAGGACAGTCTGGAACTGCGGGCTGTCATGGCGGTTGCGGCGGCGATGGCCAGGGACAACGGCTTCTGCCCCTGCTCGACCGTGAGGTGGAGTTTCGTCGTCAAGCCGCCCCGGGAGCGTCCGAGTCCATGGTCGGCCAGCTCGATGTCGACACCGCCGGGTGGTTCTCGCTGGAGATCCCCTCTTTGCGGGCGCCGGCGGCGTGCTGGTGAGCGCGGGAGATGGTGGAGTCGACGCCGACGTCCCAGGTGATCAGCCCGTCGGCGTCGGCCTGGGCCTGGAGCTGCTTGAGGATTCGCTTCCAGGTCCCATCGCGCTGCCGGCGCCGGCCCGTGGACGGTCTCCCACTCGCCGTACCCGAGCGGTACGTCACGCCACGGCGCGCCGGTCCGTGTCCGCCAGCGTATGCCGTCTGTCAGCTGCCGCTTGGACCAGACCGGAGGTCGTGCCGGCTTCTTGCCCACCGGCAGCGACGGCTCCAGCCTGGCCCACTGTGCGCTCGTCAGATCCCCACGTCCCACGTGGGGATCACGCAGAGCTTGATCGACTTCTGACACGCACCCTAGTTTCGGTTCCACATGCTGGTGAGGGAGGCCAGGCAACTGTTCGTGTTCGGGCCGGCGACCCCGTCGACGCCCTGGCTGCATGCGTGGTCGTGTTGGAACGTCAGGACCCAGTTGTAGGTGTGGGGCCCGAAGTCCCCGTCGACGGCGAGCGGGGTGTTGGAGTTGGGGTTGCCGTAGAGCTGGTCGATGGCGTACTGGAGGTTGGCCACGCAGTAGTCGCCGTAGTCGCCCTGGGCGAGGGTGTGGTCCGGGACCTTCTGGATCTCGCTGACCATCGAGTTGGAGTACAGCTGGGTGGTGCACTCGTTCATCGA
Source organism: Streptomyces sp. NBC_01384 (assembly GCF_045040035.1). NCBI lineage: Bacteria > Bacillati > Actinomycetota > Actinomycetes > Kitasatosporales > Streptomycetaceae > Streptomyces > Streptomyces sp. NBC_01384. Next base: position 2,666,197 of record NZ_CP109559.1, on the reverse strand, counting down.
GAGTGCCTGGGCGGTCGGTGCGGTAGCGATGGCGCCGCCGAGGAGGGCGGTGGTGGCTAGAGCGAGAGAGAGGCGCCTGCGTCCCTTGATGGCGGTGGTCCTTTCGACTTGATAGACGATCCGGGGAGCGCGGTCGCCCGGACCGCGCGCATGGAGGAGCGCTGAGCCATGTGCTTCGGCGAGTGGCTGGACGGTTCCCCGCGCCCGGAGACGGCGATGGGGATGAGCGTCGCCGGTTGCACCGTGCATCGTCCGGGCCGCGAACGCCGTTGTTTGGGTTTGCACGGCGGTTTGTGCTGTGGGGGGCCTTTCGGGGCCCTTGATGGTGGGGTCCCGGGAGGCCTCGAAGGGTGTTAGACGCCCTGGTGGTTGCCGGTGGCCCAGTCGAGGCAGCTGAAGGTGTTGGGCCCGACGATGCCGTCGACGCCACCGGCGCAGTGGAAGTCGCCCTGGAACCGGTTGACCCAGTTCAGAGTCTGCCGACCAAAGTAGCCGTCCGTCGCGAGGCCTGCCCCGTAGGCCTGGTTCAACTCCTGCTGCAGGACGATGACGCAGTCGTCCTCGTTGCTGGGGTCGTAGGAGAGGTTATGGTTGGGGACCCAGTAGGTGTGAGGGGCGAGGTCCGAGTTGGCGTACCAGTAGCCGAAGCAGTTGTTGGCCGCTGAGGCGTTCGTGGCGGTGGCTACGGTGGTGAGGCCCGCGAGCATGGCTGCAGTGACGGCAGCGCCGGCGATCTTCTTGAGGTCCATCCTGGGGTCCTTTTCGTGTTCGTTGCGTGCGCGCGGGTGGCCTGGGGGGATACCCCCGGACTGTTGATCGGTGGGCCAGGGCCGTCCGGCTGCGCCGGATGGAGGAAATCGGGCGTCTCAAGACGGGGTGAGACCCTGGAGGTTGTTCCAGGCCGTACCAATCGCCCAATTCCCGGGCTCGGCCTCCATGGGAGCGTATGCAACAACTGCTGTGCAGTTGTGTGCAGGCCATGCAGTCTTCCTCGACGTTGCGTGCAGCAGTCGTCCTCCTTCGAAGATCGAGCCAGGTACTTCGCCCGTCTCAGACACTTCTGCCTGGGTATGTCTCAAAGTGCCTGTCAGGGCCGTGAGACGGGGTTCCGTGAGGCGGGAGCCATTCCCTGGTGGCGCCGGTATCGCGCGTTGCAACAGACTGATGATCTCGGCAGGTGCCATGGCGCCTGCTGGACCGAGAAGCACGACACGGGGGATTTCTGACGATGTGGCAGGGTGGTTCCGCGACGGCGGTGGCGGCGTCGGAGAGGTTCGACTGGTTCACCGATGTGGTCGCCAACGCGCTGATGCCGACGGCGCTTCGAGCTGACGACACGGCCGGGTTCCATGCCGAGGGCTCTGTGCTGGCCCTTGGAAATGTCCAGGTGTCGAGGTTCTCGTACTCCCCGCTGCGGTCACGGCGCACACCGAAGCTGATCCGGAGGGGCGACCCGGAGCAATACCAACTGGGCCTGGTGACCAAGGGCTCGATGTGGATCTCGCAGCGTGGTGGTGAGTCGGGGCTGCTTTCAGGCGACATGGTGCTGTGGGACACCTCTCGTCCCTCCGAAGCGGGCTCGGGAGTCGAGGGCCGAATGGTCGAGGCATTCGTCCTGCAGATACCCAAATCCGAGGTATCGCTCCGTGCCAACCAGGTCGATCAGCTCCTTGCCCGGCGCATCCCAGCGGGTACCGGCATGGGGGCGATCCTGGCCCAGTTCCTGACCGCGCTCCCAGGCAACGGACCCGACTGCCGACCGCAGGATCTGAGCCGGCTCGGGGCCACGGCCGTGGATCTCGCCGTGGCCTGCCTGGCGCACCATCTCGGTGCGCCGCAGCACGTGCCGACCGAGGCCCGCGTTCACGCCATGTTCCGTCGGATCGACGACTTCATCGACTGCAACCTGGACGACCCGGAGCTGACTCCCTCCGTGATCGCCGACCGTCATCACATCTCACTGCGCAGCCTGTATGCGCTGTTCGAGGGCCGGCCAGAGAGCGTCGCCGCGTCGATTCGGCAGCGCCGACTCGAACGATGCCGTGCCGACCTCGCCGACCCCGAACTGCGCAAAGAGTCCGTTCAAGCCGTCGCCGCCCGCTGGGGCTTCACCAGCGCCACCGTGTTCAGCCGTACGTTCCGCGCTGCCTACGGAACCACCCCGACCCAATACCGGCACGAGTTCCTGGACTGTCTCTGACGGATGAAGCTGTCGCTATGGCTCTAATAAGGAGGGCACGGGACCATCCCTGCGGGTGCAGGGAGAAGCTGCCGCCACCGTTCTTCACGTGCAGGAAGATGGGGCCATCCCCGCAGGGCGGGGAGCAGATCGTTCCGGTGGATCCGCAGCGCAAGGACCCGGGACCGTCCCCGCGGGTGCGGGGGAGCAGCAGGTCAGGGCGACCGGCGGCGACCTGGGCGAGGGACCAACCCCGCGCGTGCGGGGAGCAGGATGTCGGTGACGTGTAGAAGTGGATGCCGAAGGGACCATCCCCGCGCCCGCGGGAATGTTCCCACGGCGACCAGCGCGAGGAGTATCGCCGCGGTCTGCTCCCGGTCCCCGACGTTCGCGGCGGTCACTGCGACGACCAGCAGCAGACCGAGGCAGTCGGTCACGATGTGCCGCTTGCGGCCGCCTGGCTTTTTCCCGCCGTCGTAGCCGCGCGAGACGGACGGCGCCGAGGCCGCGGCCTTCACCGAGTGCGCATCGATGCGACAGGCACCGTCAATATGTGTCGATCCGCTACAGCGAACGGCTGACGGACGTGGGCGCCGCAGCCTCGGTCGGCTCCGTCGCGGACTCGTATGACGCCATGACCGAGGCCCTGAACGGCTCTTTCGAGGCCGAGCTCATCCAAGCACCACGGGCCCTGGCGGGACGCTGACCAGGTCGAACGCGCCGTCGTTCAGTGGGTCGGCTGGTACAACAGCGAGCGGCTCAACTTAGCCCTCGGCTACTTGCCACCCGAGGAGTTCGAGGCCGAGCACCACCGTTTCCAGGCCGTACCGACCGCTGCCTGAAAACACACAAACCGGCCGCTACGAAACCCGGGGCAGCACACTTCGACCGGGTGACGTGGTTCGACGCCGACGAGCGGAAGATTGCCGGGGATCGCTACACGTGCGGCTTCGGCCAGACCAAGGACCACTGGACCCAGTTCGAGGTCTACCGGAAGGACCCCGAGACCGCCCCCGTCCCCGGCGGCTACACCGCCCCCTTCTACAAGGCCGACCGCCAGCGCGAAATGCGTGAAGCCCACTCCTGCTGATGACGTTAACCGCGAGCCTGCCGCAGGCGGTCTTCTGATACTTGACGCCTATGCCAGAGTGGGTTCGCGTCAGAACGATCGGGTGCGGGGCAGCGTTCTCTCGCTATCGGCCCAACGGATCCGTCATCACCGTATGTGACGGCTGCGCGAGATCCAGCATGACTGACGCTATGTCAGACTTTCAAGATCATCTTGCACCTGCGTTGCACAAGACGCCGAAAACCATCGATGGTCGGGGGTGGATGGTGAAGCGACGAATCCGCAGGTCACAGCGGATTTTAGGCGGTGTGCCCCCTGAGAGCAGGGGGCACACCGTCCGTGCGGATCACACGTCGTAGTACAGCTCGAACTCGTGCGGGTGCGGACGCAGCTGCAGCGGCGCGATCTCGTTCGTGCGCTTGTAGTCGATCCACGTCTCGATCAGGTCGGACGTGAAGACGTCGCCCGCGAGCAGGAACTCGTGGTCGGCCTCGAGGCGGTCGAGAACGGCCGGGAGAGAGGTCGGGACCTGGGCGACGCCCGCGTGCTCCTCGGGGGCGAGCTCGTAGAGGTCCTTGTCGATCGGCTCGGCCGGCTCGACCTTGTTCTTGATGCCGTCGAGGCCCGCGAGCAGCAGCGCCGAGAAGGCGAGGTACGGGTTGCCGGAGGAGTCGGGCGCACGGAACTCGACGCGCTTGGCCTTCGGGTTCGAACCGGTGATCGGGATACGCATGGCCGCGGAGCGGTTGCGCTGCGAGTACACCAGGTTGACCGGGGCCTCGAAGCCGGGGACCAGACGGTGGTACGAGTTCACCGTCGGGTTAGTGAAGGCGAGCAGCGACGGGGCGTGCTTGAGGATGCCGCCGATGTAGTAGCGGGCGGTGTCCGAGAGGCCCGCGTAACCGGCCTCGTCGTAGAACAGCGGGTCGCCGTTGCTCCACAGCGACTGGTGGACGTGCATGCCCGAGCCGTTGTCGCCGAAGATCGGCTTCGGCATGAAGGTCGCGGTCTTGCCGTTGCGCCAGGCGACGTTCTTCACGATGTACTTGAAGAGCTGGAGGTCGTCGGCCGCGGCGAGCAGCGTGTTGAACTTGTAGTTGATCTCGGCCTGGCCGGCGGTGCCCACCTCGTGGTGCTGGCGCTCGACCTGGAGGCCGGAAGCGGCCAGCTCCAGGGAGATCTCCGCACGCAGGTCGGCGAAGTGGTCGACCGGCGGGGTCGGGAAGTAACCGCCCTTGTAGCGGACCTTGTAACCACGGTTGTCCTCGAGGGCACCGGTGTTCCAGGCGCCGGCCTCGGAGTCGATGTGGTAGAAGGCCTCGTTCGACTTGGTGTCGAAGCGCACGCTGTCGAAGACGTAGAACTCGGCCTCGGGGCCGAAGTACGCGGTGTCGGCGATGCCGGTCGACGCGAGGTAGGCCTCGGCCTTCTTCGCCACGTTGCGCGGGTCACGGGAGTACTGCTCGCCCGTGATCGGGTCGTGGATGAAGAAGTTGATGTTGACCGTCTTGTCGCGGCGGAAGGGGTCGACGCGCGCGGTGGACAGGTCGGCGCGGAGCGCCATGTCGGACTCGTGGATGGCCTGGAAGCCGCGGATCGAGGAGCCGTCGAAGGCCAGTTCCTCGTCCGGGTCGAAGGCCGCCGCCGGCAGCGTGAAGTGCTGCATCACACCCGGCAGATCGCAGAAGCGGACGTCGACGAACTTGACGTCCTCGTCCGCGATGAACTTCTTGGCCTCGTCGGCGTTCTGGAACATCCAGCTCCTCCTACTCCCGCCCACAGTGGACCGGGGTGGTAGTTCGTTCGTGCGGCCAGTGCGGTGGCACACGCTGCAGCCGACCATAGGGACGGGGGATTTCTCCAGCGTGACCCATTTGTTTCGCCCAAGTTAACCGACTTGGACCGGGCGAGCCCCTCCTGTCCGCATGTAAAAACGGGCGCAGTACCGTGGACGGGTGGACAACAGGCAAGCAATCGGATCGTGGCTCTCCGGACCCCGCGCGGCCATGGAGGACGCGGGCGCCGACCTCGGATACCGGGGCGAGCAGCTCGGTCTGCCGGAGCACGGCCCCGGCTCCATCGCCCGTCCGGGCCGGCGTCTCGGCGCCCTCGCCGTCGACTGGGCCCTGTGCCTGTTGATCGCATACGGACTGCTCACTCACGGCTACAAGCCTGGGGCGACGGGCAACTGGGCCCTGCTCGTCTTCTTCGTCCTGGGCGTCCTGACCGTCGGCACGGTCGGCTTCACCCCGGGCAAGCGCCTCTTCGGCCTGCGGATCGTCCCCGAGGGCGGCGGCCGCCTCAACCCGCTGCGCGCCCTGCTGCGCACCGCCCTGCTGTGTGTCGCCGTCCCCGCCCTGATCTGGGACCGCGACGGCCGGGGCCTGCACGACCGCCTGGCCCGCACGATCGAGGTCCGGGTCTAGGGGTCCAGGGCCACTGGAGCTTGGTGGGCACTTGGTTTCGGCAGCATGATCTGGCCGTACCGGTCCTCACGGACGATGCCTGGCTCGCCCTCGCGCCCAAGGCGACGGTTCGCGGCGCGGTGTCGGCGCGCACGATCCTGGAAGCACTGCTGCACAAGGCAGCGACGGGAATGTCCTGGTCCGCACTGGACGAGCGGTTCGGTGGGTCCTTCCACCAGTACTGGAAGCGCTGGAATCGCAACGGACTGTGGCGGGAACTGGTGGACGGACTCGCAGGATGCGTCACGGTTCCGGTTCATCAAACAGAGATGCTCCCCGTCATGCGGATGACGGGGAGCATCGGAACAAGAAATTTCAGCGCGTCTTGCCTCGCGGCATCCGCATCCCCTTGGGCATCGGGCCCTTTGGCAGGGGGAGGTTCGACATGATGTCGCCCATCGCCCGCAGCCGGTCGTTGGTGGCGGTCACCTGCGGACCGGTCAGGACGCGGGGGTACTTCAGCATCGTGGTGCGGAGCTTCTTCAGCCCCACCTGCCCCTCGCCGGTGCCCACCAGCACGTCGTGCACGGGCACATCCGCGACGATCCGCGCCATCTTCTTCTTCTCGGCGGCCAGCAGGCTCTTCACCCGGTTCGGGTTGCCCTCGGCCACCAGCACGATGCCGGCCTTGCCGACCGCGCGGTGCACCACGTCCTGGCTGCGGTTCATCGCCACCGCTGGAGTCGTGGTCCAGCCCCGGCCGATGTTGTCCAGCACGGCCGCGGCTGCGCCCGGCTGGCCCTCCATCTGCCCGAAGGCGGCTCGCTCGGCCCTGCGCCCGAAGACGATCGCCGTCGCGAGGAAGGCGAGCAGAAGGCCGAAAATGCCGAGATAGACCGGGTGGCCGATCAAGAAGCCGATCGCGAGGAAGACACCGAGGGTGACGATTCCGACAGCCGCGAGTACAAGACCGATCTTGGAGTCGGCCTTGCGAGTCATCTTGTAGGTCAGGGCGATCTGCTTGAGTCGCCCGGGGTTCGCAGCGTCCGCTGCAGTTTCCTTCCTCGCCATGCCACGAAGTCTACGTGGCCCGACAAGCGCCGACGACGCCAGTGTCCGGGTGGGCGGATGCAGCCGCCCGCACGGGAGCGCGCGAGCGCTACGAACGCGTCGCCACGGACTCCAGTACGCGCTGCGCCTCGACCCTGTCCTTGGCGCGGCGGCGGTCCTCCAGGACGGAGGTCCAGGCATTGCGACGGGCGGTGCGCTGACCGCTGCTCATGAGCAGCGACTCGACGGCACGGAGTGCATCGGTGAACGACGGGATGGCGGTGGCGCGTACGGGCGCGGCCTGCATGATGGAGGTCCCCCCTAGGGATGGCGGCTCTGGATGGGGTTGTACGTGGCGTAAGACCAGGGTCACTGATTGGTGTTACCAGGGCGTGACCGACCGGTCAAACACCAATGAAACCTTGATGCATCGGGCCTTTGTTCCGACGCCGTCCTGACGCGGGTCCCCATCTGCGCGGACGGGTGTCACCGCGTCGAACAAGCCACTGTTGAGGGGGAGTTGCTTGTGCGCCGATTCACACGTGAGCGGTGGCACTCAGTGCCACCGCTCGGGTCGTACGGCGTTCCGCACAAGTTTTGCGCGACTGCTCCGTACGGGTGTTCAGACGGCCTGCGAGGCGATGTAGGCGCCCCGCTTCTCGATGGCCATCTGGTACAGACGGCCGGCCCGGTACGAGGAGCGGACCAGCGGGCCCGACATGACGCCGGAGAAGCCGATCTGCTCGGCCTCCTCCTTGAGCTCCACGAACTCGTGCGGCTTGACCCAGCGCTCCACGGGGTGGTGGCGCACGGAAGGACGCAGGTACTGCGTGATGGTCACCAGCTCGCAGCCCGCCTCGTGCAGCTGCCGGAGGGCCTCGCTGACCTCCTCGCGGGTCTCGCCCATGCCGAGGATGAGGTTCGACTTCGTGACCAGACCGTAGTCACGGGCCTCGGTGATGACCTTCAGCGAGCGCTCGTAGCGGAAGCCCGGGCGGATGCGCTTGAAGATCCGGGGGACCGTCTCGACGTTGTGCGCGAAGACCTCGGGGCGGGAGGAGAAGACCTCGGCGAGCTGGGCGGGCTCGGCGTTGAAGTCGGGGGCGAGGAGCTCGACCTTGGTGCGGCCGGCCGCACGGTCGGCGGTCTGCTGGTGAATCTGCCGGACCGTCTCGGCGTACAGCCACGCCCCGCCGTCCTCCAGGTCGTCGCGTGCGACGCCGGTGATGGTGGCGTAGTTCAGGTCCATGGTGACCACGGACTCGCCCACGCGACGGGGCTCGTCGCGGTCGAGCGCCTCCGGCTTGCCCGTGTCGATCTGGCAGAAGTCGCAGCGCCGGGTGCACTGGTCGCCACCGATCAGGAACGTGGCCTCGCGGTCCTCCCAGCATTCGTAGATGTTGGGACAGCCCGCCTCCTGGCAGACCGTGTGCAGACCCTCGCTCTTCACGAGGTTCTGCATCTTCGTGTACTCGGGACCCATTTTCGCCCGGGTCTTGATCCACTCGGGCTTGCGCTCGATGGGGGTCTGGGCGTTCCGGACCTCCAGGCGCAGCATCTTGCGTCCGTCGGGTGCGACTGCGGACACATCGGCTCCCTGTAGCTTCGATTCTTCGGCGTACACCAGGGTACGCCCGTGCGGTACTCGGTCCCCGGGGTGGGCAACCTTGCGGACCGTGGGTGCATTCCCGGGCGTTTCCTCGCCTCCGCCGCCCCGCGGGGGCTGCCGCCCATGCCCCCCGCCTCGGCCTGAACGGCCTCGTCCTCGAACGCCGGACGGGCTGAACGATGCGGGCCCGCGCCCCGCCTCGGGGGCTCGGGGCTGTGACAGGGTGCGGCTCCGCCGCGTGGGCGGGCCCAGCCCCCACGGGCCGGCAGCCAAGCGATTCGGGGCGGGCGGGGGATCGGGGCGCCGCCCCGCCCTCGGAGCGCGGGGCTGCGACATCGTGCGGCTCCGCCGCGTGGGCGCGAGCGGCCCCACCGGTCCGCAGCCGACGAACACACCCGGGGTCTGGGGCGGAGCCCCAGGGGCGGGATGGCGGGGTCCCCCGCTGACCCGCTACGCCGACGTCCGTTCCACCTCGCGCGGCCTCAGGTCGGCGTTCTCCAGGACGTCACGGAGATGCCTCTCGGCGACCGGCAGCACCTCCGCGATGGTGACCTCGCGACCGAGCTCGTACGCCAGCGACGTCACCCCCGCGTCCCGGATCCCGCACGGGATGATCTTGTCGAACGATGACGTGTCCGGATTCACGTTCAGGGCGAAGCCGTGCATCGTGACGCCCTTGGCGACCCGGATGCCCATCGCGCAGATCTTGCGGTCCTCGCGCCGCTGCCCGGCGTTGGAGGGCGCGTACTCGGGCCCGTTCAGACGGGGGTCGAACTCCTCGTCCGTCAGCCGCGGGTCGAAGTCGAGGGAGAGGCCGCCGAGGGAGGGGCGCGATGCGACCGGGTCACCCAGGACCCAGACACCCGCCCGGCCCTCCACCCGGCTCGTCCGGACGCCGAACTCCGCGCAGACCCGGATCATGGCCTCTTCGAGGCGACGCAGGTGGGCCACCACGTCCACCGGGCGCGGGAGCTTCTGGATCGGGTAGCCCACGAGCTGTCCGGGCCCGTGCCAGGTGATCTTGCCGCCGCGGTCCACGTCCACGACGGGCGTCCCGTCGAGGGGGCGCTCGCTGTCCGCCGTACGCCGGCCCGCCGTGTACACCGGCGGGTGCTCCAGGAGCAGACAGGTGTCGGGGACCTCGTCCAGGAAGCGGGCGGCATGCACACGGCGCTGCTCGTCCCAGGCCTCCTGGTACTCCACGGCCTCGGCACCGAATCCCTTGCGGACGAACCGCAACTCACTCACGGCAAGTGCCTCCCTAGAAGCCTTGAAATCTTGGTACGGCAACCGATGGGCCCGTTGTCCGGTACGCGAAAGAACCTTTCGTCAGGTACGTAACGCGCCCACGCCACTGTACGTCCGGGCCGCCCTCGTCAGCCCAGCGGTCAATCCTCACACGATCGGATGAATCGGTGCCGAAGACTGCGACGACGCGCTCACTCTCCGCTACATTCGCGCCGTTCATGAGGCCATAAGGGCTGCTCACAGGCAATCCGGGCACCCAGTGATGTTCGGAAGGCAGGAGACCGCACCGCAGATGACGGAACGACCCGCGCAGCGCACTCCCAACCGCCAGCTCGCCGCGCTCATCGCAGAAGCGGGGTTCTCCAACGCAGGTCTCGCCCGTCGGGTGGACCAGCTCGGCCTCGAACACGGACTCGATCTGAGATATGACAAGACATCGGTCACCCGGTGGCTGCGCGGGCAGCAGCCCAGGGGCACCACTCCGGCCCTCATCGCCGAGGTGTTCACCCGCCGCCTCGGCCGTCGGCTCACCGCGCAGGACCTCGGGCTCGACGCCTGCGCACCCGTCTACGCGGGCCTCGAGTTCGCCGCGAGCCCCGAGGAGGCCGTCGACATCGTCAGTGGGCTCTGGCGCAAGGACTCCGGCAGCCATGCCGAGCTCCGCAAGATCGCCTTCACCCCGGCGGGACTCGTCGTCCCCAGCCGGGACTGGCTGATCGGCCGGGCCGACGACCGGGTGAGCCGCGGCGAACCGGCCGCCACGCGCATCCCCGCCCAAGGGCGGCCCGCCTCCCCCACGTTCCCGGCTCCGCTCGAACAGGGGGCACCCCCGTCCCGTCGGCGCAGCCAGACCGAGCGCGGCCCCGGCCAGAAGGTCACCGGCGGTGACATCGCCGCCCTGCGCTCGGTCGGCGAACTGTTCCGCGCCCTCGACCACGCCTACGGCGGCGGCCACGCCCGCCAGGCCCTGGTCCGCTACCTGGAACACGAGGCCGAGCCGATGCTGCGCGGCACGTACGGCGAGCAGACCGGACGGCGCCTGTTCGCGGCCGCCGCCGACCTCACCCGGCTGGCCGGCTGGACCTCGTACGACATCGCCGCGCACGGACTCGCGCAGCGCTACTTCGTGCAGGCGCTGCGGCTGTCACAGGCGGCCGGGGACCGGGCGTACGGCAGTTACGTCCTGGTCACCATGAGCCGGCAGGCGGTCTACCTCAGCCACGGGCGCGAGGCCGTGCAGTTGGCCCGAGTCGCCCAGCAGGGCGTCGGCTCGTCCGCGCCACCCGTCGTCCAGGCGCTGCTGCACTCCGCCGAGGCGCGCGGGCACGGCGTGCTGGGGGAGGTGCGGGCCTGCACGGCATCGCTGGTGCGCGCCGAACGCGCCCTGGAATCCGCCCGTCCCGGCGACGAGGCCCCGTACTGGGCGCGGTTCTTCGACGAGGCACAGCTCGCCGACGAGTTCGGGCACTGCCACCGGGATCTGCAGCAGTTCCGGGCCGCGGCACAGCACGCCGAGCGCTCGCTGCAGTTGCGGGCGCCCGGGTTCGCGCGCAGCCGGCTGTTCTGCCGGGTGGTGCTCGCCTCAGCACGGCTCGGGCTCGGGGAACTCGACCAGGCCTGCCAGCTGGGTGCGGAGGCCGCGGGGCAGGCGGCCGAGATGCGGTCGGTCCGGGCCGTCGAGTACGTACGGGACTTCGAGCGGCGGCTCGAGCCGTACCGGGACGCGGCGCCCGTACGGGGCTACCGGGACCGGGTGGCGGCCCTGGGCTGACCGAGCTGAGCCGACCCGACCGATCCGACCGACCCGACTCAGGCCGCCGCCTCCAGGTGGTCGTCCAGCGCGGCCGGACGGGCGCCCAGGTCCATCAGCAGGGCGTGGGCGGCCCGGCGGCCCGAATGGAGGGCGCCCTGGACCGTGCTGGTGTCCCGGTGGTCCCCGCAGACGTACAGGCCCGCCAGGAGGCGTACCGGGCGGCGCAGGTCGTGCGGCGGGGGCATCGCGGGGACCGCGTCGCGGGTGTGGTGGACCGCGAGGAGTTCCCAGCGGGCCGTCGACGTGCCGTAGAGGCGGGCCAGCTGGGCGCGGACCGCCGTGTCCAGGTGGCCGGCGGCCGGGGGAGTGCCCAGCACGGTCGAGGAGACGAGGGCCCGGCCGGCCGGGGCGCGGGACGGGTCGACCTGGCTGATGACCGCCGTGTGCGCCACCGGGCCGCTCCGGTCGGCGTCCAGCAGCAGGGCCGGGTCGGTGAGCGGGGGCTCGTCCGTGGTGTGGTGCAGGACCGTCATCGGGTGGAAGGCCGGGACATGCAGACCGGGCAGCAGCCGGGCGGCGGCGCGGGCTCCGGTGGCGAGCAGGATGGCCCGGCAGGTGAGTTCGCCGTGTTCCTTCGTCGTCACGGTGGTCGTGGCGACCGAGGTGACCTCGACGCCTGTGTGGACGGTGCCCGGGGGGAGGGAGGCCGCGAGGAGCTCCGGCAGGGTGTCCGCGCCGCCCTCCGGCAGACACAGCCGGCCCGACGCGAACGAATGCAGGGCCAGGTCCGCGGCGCGGCTGGAGGTGGTGAGGTCCGGGTCGCACAGCAGCGCGGCGAGCAGGGGGCGCAGAAAGCCTTCGGCCGGGCGGGGCGGCAGGCCGCGGAGGGTCAGCGCCCGGGTGGTGGGGAGGTCCGGGCGGGTCAGGAGACGTGCGGGTGGGGTGGCGGCGAGGCGGGCGAGGGCGGTGGCCAGGCGGGTCTGGTCGAGGTGGCCGCCGAGGGGGCCGGGGCGGGAGGCCTGGCTCCGGGGGAGACGGGGGGCGCTTGCGAGGGCGCGTGCGGCGGTGAGTGCGCCCCTTGCGCTCCGGGGGATGGCGGGGGCGGCGGCGCGGTGGTGACGGCCGTCGCTGTGCAGCAGCACGCCCGGGGAGAAGGGGCGCAGGGCCAGGGTGTTCAGGCCCGGGGTGCGCTGCAGTTCGGGGTACGAGGTGGACAGGAGCCGGCCGATGCGGTCGAGCCGGAAGCCGTCCACCTTCTCCGTCGTCATGCGGCCGCCCACGGTGGGGGCGGCCTCCAGAACCTTCGTCGTGAGGCCCGCCCTGGTCAGGTGCTGGGCGGCCGCGAGTCCCGCGGCTCCGGCCCCGACGATGACGACGTCCACGTCCGCCTTGCTTACGGGCTCTAGCACGTGCCCCTCCTCGAGGTTGCGCGGCCGGTGGGGAGGTCATGCCCCCGACGGGCCCTGGGAATACCCGAGTTCGGGTCGAGGGTAGGTGCGTGGGTGAGCGGGTGCAGTCGCGCGTCGGGCGTGCACAGTCGCATGGGGGCGCAATCTTTTGACGCGGGGTCAGTGCAAGGCCGCCCTCAACGCTCCCTCGATCGACGGGAAGGCGAACGTGAAGCCGGAGTCCAGGAGGCGGGTGGGGAGGACGCGTTGGCTGCCCAGGATGTCGCCGGACATCTCGCCGAGGGCGAGGCGCAGGAGCGGGGCCGGGGTGGCGAAGACGGTGGGCCGGTGCAGGACGCGGCCCATCGCCTCGGTGATCTCACGGTTGGTGAGGGGGGCCGGGGCGGTGAGGTTCACCGGCCCGGACAGCGACTCCGTGTCGATGAGGTGCCGGATCGCGGCCACCTCGTCATGCACGGAGATGAAACTCCAGTACTGGCGGCCGTCCCCCATGCGCCCACCGAGCCCCGCCTTGAAGAGAGGGAACAGTTTCCCCCAGGCCCCGCCCTCACGGGCCACCACCAGCCCCGTACGGGCGAACACGGTACGGATCCCCGCCTCTTGGGCCGCGGCCGTCGCCCCCTCCCACGCCACACACACTGACGGCAGGAAACCCTCCCCGGCCGGCGCCGACTCGTCCACCGCCCGGTCGCCCGTCTCGCCGTAGAACCCGATGGCACTGCCGTTGACGAAGACCCGCGGCCGCTCGTCGAGCGACGCCACCGCCTCGGCCAGCGTGGCCGTCCCCCGCACTCGGCTGTCGCGAATCGTCCGCTTGTACGCGTCCGTCCAGCGCCGCGAAGCCACCCCCGCCCCCGCGAGGTTGACCACCGCCGCGCACCCGGCGAGCCCCCCGGCGTCGATCCGCTGCCCGTCCGGGTCCCACCGCAGCTCGTCCTTCCCGCGGGGTGCCTGGCGGACGAGGCGGACCACCTCGTACCCGTCGGCGGTCAGGGAGCGCGTCAGCGCCGAACCGATCAGGCCGGACGCACCGGCGATCGCGATGCGGGACCTACGGGAATCCGGTGCAAGCGGTGAGTCGTTCATGTGTCCATCCTGCCGCGTGACCCGGGGAAAGACGGGACGGGGCCCGGTACGGCCGCCGTACAGTGACCCTCATGCCGGTACCGCACATACGCCTCGCGACCCTTGACGACGAGGACGCGCTCGGCCGTCTCGACCGCGCCACCTGGTCCACGCTGCACGCCGTCCAGCCGCGCCCCCAGCCGCCGTACGAGCCCTTCTATGACGAGCGGTTCGGGCCGCGGGACCATCTCGTCGCCGACCTCGACGGCACCCTCGTCGGCTACATCCGGCTGGGCTATCCGACGTCCCTCGCCTGCAACTCCCATGTCCGGCAGATCCAGGGACTCGTCGTCGCCGAGGAGGCACGCGGCGCCGGCCTCGGGCGGGCGCTGCTGCGGGCCGCACAGGACGAGGCCCGGCGCCACGGCGCCCGGCGGATCTCGCTGCGCGTCCTCGGGCACAACACCCCGGCGCGGAAGCTGTACGAGTCCGAGGGGTTCGTGGTGGAGGGCGTTCTGCCCGAGGAGTTCCTGCTCGCCGGCGAGTACGTCGACGACGTACTCATGGGCCGTTGTCTCTGACCGGCTCAGCCCGGAGGCCGACAGCCCGGAGGCCGGCGGTCATGAGGGCGGCGGTTACGAGGTGACCAGGTCGCCCGTGTCCACCGGTGCCGTCGCGGTGGCCGCGCGCCGGCCGTCGCCCGTGACCTCGTCCGCCGTCAGGACGTACCCCGTCTCGTTGTCCGAGGTGGAGCGGGCGAAGACGACGCCGTACACCCGGCCGTCGGTGGTGAGGAGGGGGCCGCCGGAGTTGCCGGGACGGACGGTGGAGCGGATCGAGTAGATCTCCCGGGTGACCATGCTCGTGTTGTAGATGTTCTGGCCCCGCGCGTTGATCCGGTTCGCGACCGTGGCCGCCTGGAGGTCGAGGCCGCCGTCCTGCGGATAGCCCGCGACGACCGCGGAGTCGCCGCGCTTGGCGCTGTCGTCGAAGCGCAGGAGGGGAACCCGCAGGTCCGGTACGTACAGCACCGCGACGTCCTTTTGCGGGTCGAAGAGCACCACCCGCGCCGCGTACACCCGGCCCACGCCGCCCACCCGCACGGTCGGGCTGTCGATGCCCGCCACCACATGGGCGTTGGTCATCACATGCTGCGCCGCGTACGCGAACCCGCTGCCCTCCCGGCCCTGGTTGCCCGCGGCGCCCTCGATCTTCACCGTGCTCAGCTTGGCGGCGTTCGTCGCGGACTCGGTCACGCTGTCCCCGGAGGGCTTCGCCACGCCCGCCGTCGGCTCGTTCTCGAACGGGTTGAAGACCTGTGGGAAGCCCGCCTCGGTGAGCGCCGAGGTCGCCCGCGAGAACCAGGTCGGCGTGGTGTCCGGCATCGCGTTCTGCACGGTGCCCAGCAGCGCCGAGTTGCGGATCGACTGGGTGATGAGGGTGGAGGAGGAGGCGCCCAGGACGCTCGCGGCCACCCAGGCCACCAGCAGCACGGCGACCGTGTTGGCCGCGGCACCGCCGACCCCGTCGGCCACCCGCAGCGGCCCCTGGTCCAGTTCGCGGCGCAGCTTCAGCGCCAGCCGGCCCGCCAGCTCGTGGCCCACCACGGCGGGCACCAGCACCGTCAGCACCGCCGTCAGCGTCGCCGCCGACGTTCCCGCCGTCACCAGGTCCATCATCCACGGCAGCACCCATACGCCGATGACGGCACCGCCCACGAAACCGGCCAGCGAGACACAGCCGGCGACCAGCCCGCGCCGGTAGCCGGACGCCGCGTAAGCCAGGATCACCAGCAACAGGAGGATGTCGAGCAGGTCCACGGAGCCGCCTTTCTCTTGGGCCCCCTAGTACGTGCGGGGCGGGCCCAGTGATCAGGCACGCGCGCGTGGCCCCGGGAAACGGGCACGCGTGCGTGGATCTGTAAAAACGTCCCGGACCAGGAAGATGGTTCCACCGGGTGGCACAGCACACATCGCGAAGGGCACGGAACCGGGTCAGGGTGGCTCCATGCGTGTCTTCCGAATGGTGCGGGGAGCATGGACGCGGCCCGCCTGGGAGGCGCGGGCGAGGCGTTCCGTCCGGATCGTGCTCGCGTGCGTGCCCGGTCTGGTCGCCGTGCTCGCGCTGTCGCTGTGCGCGGTCGGTGTGAACCGTACGGCGGTGCGCCCCGAGCGGGGTCCGGTCGCCGCCCGGCCCGCCGTCACGCACGCCGCGGTCCGGCCGGTCATCGTGCCGCGGTCGCGCTGGCTGGACGCCAAGAGCGCGCACTCCCAGCCGCCCGCCCGCTACGACGACCGGGTCGTCGCGGTCTTCGTCCACCACACCGACTCGCCGAACGGCTACGACTGCGCCGACGTGCCCCGCATCATCCGCTACCTCTACGCCGGTCAGATCGGCGTCCGGCAGTGGGACGACATCGGCTACAACTTTCTCGTCGACCGTTGCGGAACGATCTACGAGGGGCGCGCGGGCGGGGTCGACCGGCCCGTCACCGGTGCGCACACCCAGGGGTTCAACCATCGCACCGCCGGGATCGCCGCCATCGGCACGTTCACGGCGGGGACGCCGGTGCCGCGGGCCATGACCGAGGCGATCGCCGCGATCGCCGCGTGGAAGCTGGGCCTCGCGGACGTCGACCCCCGCGCGGACGTCCGCCTCGTCTCCAGCAACAACCTCAGCCGTTTCCGTGTCGGGACCACGGCGGTCCTTCCCACCCTGTCCGGTCACGACGCCGGCTTCATGACCAGCTGCCCCGGCGCCGCGCTGACGGCCCGCCTGCCGGAAATCCGGGAACAGGCCGCCCGCCTGCAGGGCCGCTGACCACGGGGCGGAACACCACCCACAGATGGACCACAGGCGAGTCAAGGGTCCCTCAGATCACCGCCTCCTAGCCTCTTTCTCGTAACGCCGACTGGAGGTGGGGAAGATGAACAGCAGTCGCACCAGGAACGTGAACGCAACGGGCCGTTGGACCAAGGCGCTGAGGAACTCGTGGACCGTGGCCGGTGCCATGGTGACCGTCCTCGTGGGCCCGGCCGCGGCCACGGCGTCGGCGCTCGACCGCGCCAACGCCGCACCCCCGTACCACGCCCACGAGACACACCCCCCGTACGCGACTCCGTACGCCACCCTCCCTCAGCCCCTGAAGCGCTCCCACAACTTGGGATAGCGCTCGGCGAGGACGGACTCGTTCTCGAAGTCGAGCGGCGTGCCCTCGGGCTCGGGCGACGCCGGCGGAATGCCCAGGTCGGGCGCGACGACACCGGTGAGCTGCTCGTACGCCTCGTCCGCGGCGTAGCCGAGCGCTTCGCCGTCGCCGTCGAGGTCCTCGTCGAAGTCGTCCAGGACGTCGGCGAGCGAGTCGGGGTCGTGCACCGCGCCCTCGAACACCTCCCGGCCCTGGCCGATCAGCCAGCACCGGAAGAAGTCGAAGGCGTCGTCGCTCGCCCCGTCGAGCAGAACCCACGCCGCGCCCCACAGATCCCAGCGGTAGGCGCGGTTGTAGCGGGCCTCGAAGTGACGGGCGAAGTCCAGTACGTCGTCCGGGTCCAGCTGGACGAGCCGTTCGACGAGCAGGTCGGCGTGGTCCTCGGGGTCGCCCTCGACGGCCTCGCGGGTCGTGTCCACCAACTCCCAGAACTCCGTCTCGTCCATCACGGGTCAAGCATCGGGCCTGAAGGGAAGTGACGCACGCGGAGTGCCGCAGATTGTTATGTGTGCACATGCCGACGGTAAAACCGGCAGGTACGGGGGATGTCCGGCGTCAGCGGTAGAGCGCCGCCAGCCGCGCCGTGTCCCGGGCGAAACGTTCGCGCAGCGCCGCCGGAGACAGCACCTCCACCTCCGGCCCGAGCCCCGTCAGCTGCGTGTGGGCGACCTCCTCGGACTCGACGGGGAGCGTGACGGTCACCCGGCCCCGCCCGTCGGGGGCGCCCGCTCCTCCCAGCGCCTCTCGCGCGGACGCGGGGCCGACGACGTACGGAAGTCTCCGGGCGCCCTCCGCGGAGAGCCGGACGACGGCCTCGGCCCGCAGCAGGGACCGCGCGAACTGCTCGGCCCGCCCCACCGACAGCGAAGGGGCCCGGCAGTCGCCGCGCCCCTTCGTCCGATACCGGCCTTACAGCCCGTAGCGCTCCCGCGCTTCCTTCACCGCCGAGGCTTTGACCTCGCCCCGTCGCGCCAGCTGCGCCAGCGCCGCGACGACGATCGACTGCGCGTCGACGCCGAAGTGGCGACGCGCCGCCTCACGGGTGTCGGAGAGGCCGAAGCCGTCGGCACCGAGCGAGGAGTAGTCCTGCTCGACCCACTGCGCGATCTGGTCCGGGACCTGGCGCATGTAGTCGGAGACCGCGAGGACCGGGCCCTCGGCGCCCTGCAGCGCCTGGCGGACGAACGGCACCCGCTCCTCGCCGCGCAGCAGGGCCGCGTCGGCCTCCAGCGCGTCGCGCCGCAGCTCCGTCCAGGACGTCGCGGACCACACGTCCGCCGCCACACCCCACTCCTCGGCGAGCAGCCGCTGCGCCTGGAGGGTCCAGTGGATCGCCGTGCCGGAGCCGAGCAGCTGGATGCGCGGAGCGTTCGCCGCGGCCACGTTCAGACCCGCCGACTCGGCCGTGTTGAAGCGGTACAGGCCCTTGACGATGCCCTCGTCGATACCGAGGCCGGCCGGCTTGGCGGGCTGCGGCATCGGCTCGTTGTAGACCGTCAGGTAGTAGAAGACGTTCGGGTCCTCGCCCGGGGCCGCCTCGCCGTACATCCGGCGCAGACCGTCCTTGACGATCGTCGCGATCTCGTACGCGAACGCCGGGTCGTAGGACAGGGCGGCCGGGTTGGTCGCCGCGATGACCGGGGAGTGGCCGTCGGCGTGCTGGAGGCCCTCGCCCGTCAGCGTCGTACGGCCGGCCGTGGCGCCGACCAGGAAGCCGCGGCCGAGCTGGTCGCCGAGCTGCCACATCTGGTCGGCCGTGCGCTGCCAGCCGAACATCGAGTAGAAGATGTAGAAGGGGATCATCGCTTCGCCGTGGGTGGCGTACGCGGTGGACGCGGCGATGAAGTCCGCCATGGAGCCGGCCTCGGTGATCCCCTCGTTGAGGATCTGGCCGTCCTTGGCCTCCTTGTAGTACATCAGCTGGTCGCGGTCGACCGGCTCGTACGTCTGGCCCTTGGGCGAGTAGATGCCGAGGGACGGGAAGAGGCTCTCCATGCCGAAGGTGCGCGCCTCGTCGGGGACGATCGGCACCCAGCGCCTGCCGGTCTGCTTGTCGCGGACCAGGTCCTTGACCAGGCGGACGAAGGCCATCGTCGTCGCCACATTCTGCGAGCCGGAGCCCTTGTCGAAGGACGCGAACGCCTTGTCGGCGGGGGCGGGCAGCGGGGCGAGGGCGTGCGTACGGCGGGCCGGGGCCGGGCCGCCGAGGGCCGCGCGGCGCTCCTGGAGGTAACGGACCTCGGGGGAGTCGGCGCCCGGGTGGCCGTAGGGAACCTGGCCGTCGACGAACTGGCTGTCGGAGATGGGCAGTTCGAGCAGGTCACGCATCTGCTTGAACTCGTCCGTCGACAGCTTCTTCATCTGGTGGTTGGCGTTCTTGGACGCGAAGCCCGTGCCGAGCGTGAAGCCCTTGACCGTCTGGGCCAGGATCACCGTCGGCGCGCCCTTGTGGGCCAGGGCGGCGCGGTAGGCCGCGTACACCTTGCGCGACTCGTGGCCACCGCGGGAGAGGTGGAAGCACTCGGTGATCTTGTCGTCGCTGAGCAGCTTCGCCATCTCGACGAGCGCCGGGTCGGCGCCGAAGAAGTCCTGGCGGATGTAGGCGGCGTCGCGGGTCTGGTACGTCTGCACCTGCGCGTCGGGTACCTGGCGCAGGCGGCGTACGAGCGCGCCCGTGGTGTCGAGCTGGAACAGCTCGTCCCAGGCCGAGCCCCACAGCGACTTCACGACGTTCCAGCCGGCGCCGCGGAACTGGGCCTCCAGCTCCTGCACGATCTTGAAGTTGGCGCGGACCGGGCCGTCGAGACGCTGCAGGTTGCAGTTGATGACGAAGGTCAGGTTGTCCAGGCCCTCGCGGGAGGCGAGTGCGAGTGCGGCCGTCGACTCCGGCTCGTCCATCTCGCCGTCGCCGAGGAACGCCCACACGTGGGACTGCGAGACGTCCTTGATGCCGCGGCTGGTCAGATAGCGGTTGAAACGCGCCTGGTAGATCGCCGACAGCGGGCCGAGGCCCATCGAGACGGTCGGGAACTCCCAGAGCCAGGGCAGCCGGCGCGGGTGCGGGTAGGACGGCAGACCGTTGCCACCCGCCTCCTGGCGGAAGTTGTCGAGGTGCTGCTCGGTCAGCCGGCCGTCGAGGAAGGCGCGGGCGTAGATGCCGGGGGAGGCGTGGCCCTGGATGTAGAGCTGGTCGCCGGAGCCGGGAGCCTCCTGGGACTCCTTGCCCTTGAAGAAGTGGTTGAAGCCCGTCTCGTAGAGCCAGGCCGCGGAGGCGAAGGTGGCGATGTGGCCGCCGACGCCGTGCTTCGCGCCCCGGGTCACCATCGCGGCCGCGTTCCAGCGGTTCCACGCGGTGATCCGGGCCTCCATCGCCTCGTCGCCGTCCACGACGGGCTCGGCGGCGGTGGGGATGGTGTTGACGTAGTCGGTCTCAAGCAGCTTGGGCAGCGCGAGACCGTTGCCCTCGGCGCGTTCCAGTGTGCGGCGCATCAGGTACGCGGCACGGTGCGGCCCGGCCGCCTGGGTGACGGCGTCCAGGGAGGCCTGCCATTCGGCGGTCTCCTCGGGGTCGCGGTCCGGGAGCTGGTCGAGCTCGCTCGGCTGGATTGCGGTGGGGTCGGTCATTGCGCCGCCTTCCGGATGCGGAGGGGGGTTCCCTCATCGGCAAGGGGTTTTCGGGGGTGCCCTTTGTCTTTGGCAGGACAGGGCGGCGGGCTCTGGTGGAAGCCCGTCGGTGACTGTAACCCCCTGATCGATGATCGATCAAAGAGGGGAAGGGTAAAACCTCTCCAGATCGAGAAAGTCGGCACGGGGTGCCTTCATGGCAGGCACCGGGTGCCTTGGATTCCCAGGGTTTTCCCAGGTGAGCAAGGGTGTGCTCGGCTGTGTCAAGGGCGCGGCGCGCAGCCCAGTACGTGTGCCTTCACCAGGTCGGCGATCAGTGGATCCCGGCGCCGGAATGCGTCCACGAGCGCCTCGTGCTCCTCGGCGTACGACTGCTGGACCGTGCCCAGCCAGCGGATCGACAGGGCGGTGAAGACCTCGATGCCCAGGCCCTCCCAGGTGTGCAGGAGGACGGAGTTGTCCGCGGCGCGCACGAGTTCGCGGTGGAAGGCGACGGTGTGACGGACCTGGCCGGTGCCGTCCGCCAGCCGGTCGGCCTCGTACAGCGCCGCGACGTGCGGCTCCAGGGCCGAGCAGTCCTGGGCGAGCCGCTCGGCCGCCAGCTCGGCCGCGATGGCCTCCAGACCGGCCCGTACGGGGTAGCTCTCCTCCAGGTCGGCGGCGGTCAGGTTCCGCACGCGGACGCCCTTGTTGGGCGCCGACTCGATCAGCCGCAGCGACTCCAGCTCGCGCAGCGCCTCCCGCACCGGCGTCTGGCTGACCTCCAGCTCGGTCGCGATCCGCCGCTCCACGATCCGCTCGCCCGGCTTCCAGCGCCCGCTGACGATCCCCTCCACGATGTGCTCGCGGATCTGTTCGCGCAGCGAGTGGACGACGGGCGCGGTCATGAAGGCTCCTTCGGGAGGGGCTTTGAATTAAGTGCTTCGGCCCGGAGGGCCTCGTTGAGGGGTGGTGGTCGGGCGACGGGCGGGACCTGAGGGCGTTTGACGTTTAGACAATAAGGCCGCATCCCTCTCGGAGAGAGGCGCACGGGGGCGCTTTTATGCAGGTGAGACGAGACTTACACGCCCCCAGGGGGGCCGCCTTTGTAAAGACCCGTACCGGGTGGGGCCCGGAGGCGTCACGTCCGTGTCACCCGCGAAACCCGCGGGCCCCGCACGGTGTGTGGGTCGGCACAAGGGTTTCGGCGCAGGGGTTCCCGCAGGGTTCCCACGGGGCGCTCCCATGAAGGCCAGGGGGATGGCATGGGGGATGGCATGGGCGGATGGGGACGGAAGCGGGGAATCCGCTGGGGGATCGCGGTCGCGGCGGCCGGGATGGTGGTGGGCCTGACGGGATGCCGGCCCACGGACACGGAGGCGGCCGCGCAGCCGAGCGTGACGCGGTCGCACGGCACCTCGGGCGCATCCGCCGGGCAGCCGGCCGGTCCCGGCGGGGCCTGTGTCTTCGTCAAGCCGGACGGCGCGCAGAAGTTCGGGCACACCGGCTGGGGCTTCCGGATCACGGGCACGGACCGCTGGGTGTACGGCGCGGTGGAGAACCCGACGAACGCGCTCTACATCGCGCCCGGCCACGACATCGGCGCCTGGCACGCCGAGGGCACCTACGCCCGGATGCTCGGCGACATGTCCCGGGACGCGCACTTCCCTGGCAGGTCCACCCATCCGTACAGCCGCTACCGCTGCACGTCCTCGTCGACGAGTGACGTGACCGCCGCCCGCGCCATGATCCGTACGGTCGAGGGGCGCGGCTTCCTCGTCGGCGTCGACCCGGAGACGGGTGACCTCGGCTCGCGCGACTGCCTGGACGCCACGTACGACGTCCTCAGGGCGTACCGGACGCGGCACCTGACACCCGCGTACCAGACGGAGATCCCGAACATGTGGGTGGAGACGCTGGTGCTGTGGTCGGACCACACCCTCACGCCGCGGTGATTCACGCCGCGGTCACTCACTGGGGGATGAAACGCGAAGCCCCCGTCCGGAACGTTCCGGACGGGGGCAGCGCACAAGCGGGACTCGCGGCGATTACAGGCCGAGCTCGACCTCGAACTCGCCCGCCTCCAGGATCGCCTTGACCGCGGTCAGGTAACGGGCGGCGTCGGCGCCGTCCACCAGACGGTGGTCGTAGGACAGCGTCAGGTAGGTCATGTCGCGGACGCCGATGACCGTACCCTCCTCCGTCTCGATGACGGCCGGACGCTTGACCGTGGCACCGATGCCCAGGATCGCGACCTGGTTCGGCGGCACGATGATCGTGTCGAAGAGCGCGCCGCGCGAGCCGGTGTTGGAGATGGTGAAGGTCGCGCCGGACAGCTCGTCCGGGGTGATCTTGTTGGCCCGGACCTTGCCCGCCAGTTCGGCGGTGGCCTTGGCGATGCCGGCGATGTTGAGGTCGCCCGCGTGCTTGATGACCGGGGTCATCAGGCCCTTCTCCGAGTCCACCGCGATACCGATGTTCTCGGTGTCGAAGTAGGTGATCGTGCCGTCGGCCTCGTTGATCCGGGCGTTGACGACCGGGTGGGCCTTCAGAGCCTGGGCCGCCGCCTTCACGAAGAACGGCATCGGGGAGAGCTTGACGCCCTCGCGGGCCGCGAAGGAGTCCTTCGCCTGCGCGCGGAGCTTCATCAGACGGGTGATGTCGACCTCGACGACCGAGGACAGCTGGGCCTGCTCGTGCAGGGCCTTCACCATGTTGTCGCCGATGACCTTGCGGATGCGGGTCATCTTGACGGTCTGGCCGCGGAGGGGGGAGACCTCCAGGACCGGAGCCTTCTTGGCGGCCGGAGCTGCTGCGGCGGCCGGAGCCGGGGCAGCGGCGGCGGCCTTCGCGGCCTCGGCGGCGGCGATGACGTCCTGCTTGCGGATACGGCCGCCGACGCCGGTGCCCTTGACGGCGGCCAGGTCGACGCCGTTCTCGGCGGCGAGCTTGCGCACCAGCGGGGTGACGTAGGCGCCCTCGTCGGTGGCCTGTGCGGCGGCGGGTACCGGGGCCGGGGTGACGGGGGCGGGCGCGGCGACCGGCGCCGGGGCCGGAGCGGGCGCGGCGGGTGCGACCGGGGCAGCGGCCTGGACCGGAGCCGGGGGCGCCACCGGGGCGGCCGGAGCAGCGGGGGCCGGAGCCGGAGCGGGCACCGGAGCCGCGGGGGCGGCCGGGGCCGGGGCGGCAGCGGCGGGGGCCGGAGCGGCGGCCGGAACCGCGCCCGGGGCGCCGATGACGGCGAGCTTCGCGCCGACCTCGGCGGTCTCGTCCTCGCCGACCACGATCTCCAGCAGCACACCGGCGACCGGCGCGGGGATCTCGGTGTCGACCTTGTCCGTGGAGACCTCGAGCAGCGGCTCGTCCTCCGCGACCTCCTCGCCGACCTCCTTCAGCCAGCGGGTGACGGTGCCCTCAGTGACCGACTCGCCCAGGGCGGGCAGCACGACGTCGGTACCGGTGGCGCCGCCGACTGCAGGGGCAGCAGGCGCGGCAGGGGCGGCGGGAGCGGCCGGGGCCGGGGCCGCGGGGGCCTCGGCGACGGGGGCCGGAGCGGCCGGAGCAGCCGGAGCGGCCACGGGCTCGGCGGCGGGGGCCGGGGCGGCGGCGGGCGCGCCCGTGCCGTCGTCGATGACGGCCAGCTCGGCGCCGACCTCGACCGTCTCGTCCTCGGCGACCTTGATGGAGGAGAGCACACCGGAGACGGGGGAGGGGATCTCGGTGTCGACCTTGTCCGTCGACACCTCCAGCAGCGGCTCGTCGGCCTCGACGCGCTCGCCCTCGGCCTTCAGCCAGCGAGTGACAGTGCCCTCGGTGACGCTCTCACCGAGCGCCGGAAGGGTTACGGAAACCGCCATGGTTTCTGTTGCTCCTTACGAATGGTGCGGAAGTCTGTGGTCGTCGTCGCGCCCAGGGGCGACGCGGTGACTGGGTACGGCCGGTGGCTGA
The DNA here is from genome assembly GCF_045040035.1 of Streptomyces sp. NBC_01384. NCBI lineage: Bacteria > Bacillati > Actinomycetota > Actinomycetes > Kitasatosporales > Streptomycetaceae > Streptomyces > Streptomyces sp. NBC_01384. The sequence goes on along the minus strand of NZ_CP109559.1, from coordinate 2,641,651 downwards.
GGGGTCAGCCGGTGGCTGATCAGTCGTGCGCGTGCAGCGGCTTGCCCGCGAGGGCCAGGTGGGCCTCGCCGAGCGCCTCGTTCTGCGTCGGGTGGGCGTGGATGAGCTGGGCGACCTCGGCGGGCAGCGCCTCCCAGTTGTAGATCAGCTGGGCCTCGCCGACCTGCTCGCCCATGCGGTCGCCGACCATGTGGACGCCGACCACGGCACCGTCCTTCACCTGGACGAGCTTGATCTCGCCCGCGGTGTTCAGGATCTTGCTCTTGCCGTTGCCCGCGAGGTTGTACTTCAGTGCGACGACCTTGTCCGCGCCGTAGATCTCCTTGGCCTTGGCCTCGGTGATGCCCACGGAGGCGACCTCGGGGTGGCAGTACGTCACCCGGGGCACGCCGTCGTAGTCGATCGGAACGGCCTTCAGACCGGCCAGACGCTCCGCCACCAGGATGCCCTCGGCGAAGCCGACGTGCGCGAGCTGGAGCGTGGGGACCAGGTCACCGACGGCGGAGATGGTCGGGACGTTCGTCCGCATGTACTCGTCGACCAGGACATAGCCGCGGTCCATGGCGACACCCTGCTCCTCGTAACCGAGACCGGCCGAGACCGGGCCGCGGCCGACGGCGACGAGCAGAATCTCGGCCTCGAACTCCTTGCCGTCGGCGAGGGTGACCTTGACACCGTTCTGGGTGTACTCGGCCTTCGAGAAGAAGGTGCCCAGGTTGAACTTGATGCCGCGCTTGCGGAACGCGCGCTCAAGAAGCTTGGAGGAGTTCTCGTCCTCGACCGGGACGAGGTGCTTGAGGCCCTCGATGACCGTGACGTCCGAGCCGAAGGACTTCCACGCGGAGGCGAACTCGACGCCGATGACACCGCCGCCCAGGATGATCGCGGACTGCGGCACGCGGTCCAGGACGAGGGCGTGGTCCGAGGAGATGATCCGGTTGCCGTCGATCTCCAGGCCCGGCAGCGACTTCGGCACGGAGCCGGTCGCGAGCAGCACGTGGCGGCCCTGGATGCGCTGGCCGTTCACGTCGACCGAGGTGGGGGAGGACAGTCGGCCCTCACCCTCGATGTACGTCACCTTGCGGGACGCGATGAGACCCTGCAGACCCTTGTACAGGCCCGAGATGACCCCGTCCTTGTACTTGTGGACGGCTGGGACGTCGATGCCCTCGAAGGTGGCCTTGACGCCGAACTGCTCGCTCTCGCGGGCCTGGTCGGCGATCTCGCCCGCGTGCAGCAGGGCCTTGGTGGGGATGCATCCCCGGTGCAGGCAGGTGCCGCCGACCTTGTCCTTCTCGATCAGGGCGACGTCCAGACCCAGCTGCGCCCCGCGGAGCGCCGCGGCGTAACCGCCACTGCCACCGCCGAGGATCACTAGGTCGAAAACGGTGCTGGCGTCGTTCGCCACGTCACGTCCTCCATGCATGTGCGCCACGCCGGTCTCCAGTGACCGGTCGGCGGCTGGTGTCCGGCCGCTCTTCTTCGGCCCTGTGGTGGGGGCCCTGTCCTGCCGAGAACCCATCTTCGCACTTGTCGGGAGCGTTCGAGACGCCGGGCCCGTGTGTGAGGCGTCGCACTGTCCGGTTCTCGGCGGACCAACGGCCCCCGGCGACTTGGTCGGATGCTGTTGGCGCATCCCGTCGACGGGGTGGGCGACGGGCCTTCGTCGGCACCAGGCCTCCTGTATGCGGGCCGCGGGAATGTGACACTCGCCCTGCGAGTGTCACATTCCCGCGGCCGACACCCTGCCCGCGGCGGATTCGCCTACAGCGTCCGACTTGTCACCCCGGCACCCGGGGCCGTGGAGCGTCTCTAGCCGAGATCCCCGACCGCGGTCAGCTCGGCGATACGGACCAAGGTGCGAACGGCCGACCCGGTGCCGCCCTTGGGGGTGTAACCGAACGGCCCGGACTCATTGAACGCGGGCCCGGCGATGTCCAGGTGCGCCCACGTGATGCCCTCGCCCACGAACTCCTTCAGGAACAGACCGGCGACCAGTCCACCACCCATCCGCTCACCCATGTTGGCGATGTCGGCGGTCGGGGAGTCCATCCCCTTGCGCAGGTGCTCGGGCAGCGGCATCGGCCACGACTCCTCGCCGACCTCCTCCGCGGCCTCGACGATCGCCGTACGGAAGGCGTCGTCGTTGGCCATCACACCGAAGGTGCGGTTGCCGAGCGCCAGCACCATCGCACCCGTCAGCGTCGCCACGTCGATGATCGCGTCCGGCTTCTCCTCCGACGCCTTCCACAGCGCGTCGGCGAGGACGAGCCGGCCCTCGGCGTCCGTGTTGAGGACCTCGACGGTCTTGCCGCTGTACATGCGCAGCACGTCACCGGGGCGGGTGGCGGAACCGGAGGGCATGTTCTCCGCCAGCGCCAGCCAGCCGGTGACATTGACCTCCAGGCCGAGGCGCGCCGCGGCGACCACGGCGGCGAAGACCGCCGCCGCGCCGCTCATGTCGCACTTCATCGTCTCGTTGTGCCCGGCGGGCTTGAGGGAGATGCCGCCCGAGTCGTAGGTGATGCCCTTGCCGACGAAGGCGAGGTGCTTCGAGGCCTTCGGGGAGGTGTACGACAGCTTCACCAGGCGGGGAGCGGCGGCGGAGCCCGCGCCGACGCCGAGGATGCCGCCGTAGCCGCCCTTCGCGAGGGCCTTCTCGTCGAGCACCTGCACCTTGATGCCGTGCTCCTTGCCGGCCGCGGTGGCGACGGCGGCGAAGGCCTCGGGGTTGAGGTCGTTCGGCGGGGTGTTGATGAGGTCGCGGGCGCGGTTGAGCTCCTCGGTCACGGCGGTGGCGCGCGCGACGGCCGCCTTGTACGCGGCGTCACGGGGCTTGCCGCCGAGCAGCGTCACCTCGGCGAGGGGGGCCTTGCCGTTCTTCGCGTCCTTGCCGTTCTTGCCGTTCTCCTTGTAGGCGTCGAAGGCGTACGCGCCGAGCGCCGCGCCCTCCGCCAGGGCGCCCGCGTCGGCGACGTCGCTGATGGGGAGGGCGAAGACGGCCTTCTTGGCGCCGGCGAGCGCACGGGCCGCGGCACCGGCCGCGCGGCGCAGCGCCTCGGCGTCGAACGTGTCGTCCTTCTCGGGGACCGCTCCCAGGCCGACGGCCATGACGACGGGTGCCTTGAAGCCGGACGGCGCGGGCAGCTTGGTCACCTCACCCTCGGCGCCGGATGCGCCGAGGGTCTCCAGGATGCGGGCGAGTGCGCCGTCGTACGCCTTGTCCACGGCCTCGGCGCCCGGTGCGACGACCAGGTCCCCGGACTTGGAGCCGGCGCCCTTCGCGACACCGACGACGATCGCGTCGGCGCGCAGGCCGGACGCTGCGGCGGTGCTGAGAGTCAGAGCAGTCACGGTGGTGAAATCTCGCTTCCATTGAGTTGCTGCGGCCGAGGGGGTGGGTCGGCCGGGCCCGTGGCAGACCCCGGGGATCTGCCGTCGGACAGACCCTAGATCGGGGCGGAAACCCAGCCGGGACCGGGCCGGAGGAGTGCCGAGGACGAGCCTACGCGCGCCACCGGGTTTCGCTCATTCCTACGGGTGTTCACCTCTCGGCGGCGTCGTCGCCACTTCACACCCTTCACTCCCGGTGACCGGAGTCACACTCCTGTGGGGTGTGGGCCGCGGCACCGGTCACCCTCGTGAACGTTCAGCCGAGGGAGAGCACCACGAGAGCGGTGGTCGCCGCCGTCTCGGCGAGGCCGCCGAAGACGTCGCCGGTGATGCCGCCGAAGCGGCGCGTGCAGTGGCGCAGGAGCAGTTCGGCGCTCGCGCAGGCGGCGAGGACCGCCAGTGGGGCGCGGACGAGGTCGTACGGGCCCAGGAGCGCGCCCGCGGCCGCCGCCGCGCCGACGACGGCGAGCGCCACCAGCAGGGCGCCACGCACGGGCACTGTGCCCGCGACCACCGCGCCCAGGCCCTCGGGGCGGGCCGGGGGCACCCCGGTGCGCGCGGCCAGGGTGAGGGCGAGACGGGCCGCGGTCGCCGAGACGACGGCCGCGAGCACGCCCCGGGCCCACGAGGCGTCGTACGCCTGGAAGAGCGCGGCGACCTGGGCGAGCAGCGCGAAGAGCAGGGTGATCACGCCGAACGGGCCGATGTCGGACTGCTTCATGATGCGCAGCGCGTCCTCGGCGGGCTTGCCGCTGCCGAGGCCGTCGGCGGTGTCGGCGAGCCCGTCGAGGTGCAGGCCGCGGGTGAGCGCGGCGGGTACGGCGGCGGTGGCGACGGCGGCGAGCAGCGGGCCCGCGCCCATCGCGAGGAGTGCCACGCCCACCAGGGCCGCGCCCGCCCCGACGACCAGCCCGGCCATGGGGGCGCACAGCATTCCGCCGCGCGCCGCCTCGCGGTCCCAGCGGGTCACCGTGACGGGGAGCACGGTCAGGGTGCCGAAGGCGAAGCGGAGGCCGTGGGGGAGAGGGGTCCTGGACACCGGCGCAGGGTACCCGGGGAGGTACGGGGCCGGCGGAGGGCGGGTAGGGCGGTCGTGGACAACGGCCGTGGACAACAGTCGTGGATAAAGTGCGCAATATGGGTCATTGGTTGTACCGGAACATCATTGAGCCGGGAAAGCTGCCGCTCCTGCTGGCGCTCGCCTCCTTCGTGCTGACCTTTGTGATCACCCGTGTCATCGTCCGGCTCATCCGCGCCGGCAAGGGCCCGTTCGGCAACGTCAAGGCGGGCGGTCTGCACATCCACCACGTGGTGCCCGGTGTCGTGCTGACCGTGGTCGGCGGCTTCGGCGCGGTGGGCAGCTCCCGGTACGGCTTCGGCGCGTCCCTGTGCGCCGTGCTGTTCGGGATGGGCGCGGGACTGGTGCTCGACGAGTTCGCGCTGATCCTGCACCTCGACGACGTCTACTGGAGCGAGGAGGGCCGCCAGAGCGTCGAGGTCGTGCTGGTCACGGCGGCCCTCGTCGGGCTGGTCCTCCTCGGTTTCCTGCCGTTCGGGGTCAACGACATGACCCAGCAGGAACTGCAGGACCGCGTCGGTGCCATCCTGACCGTCGCCCTGAACTTCCTCTTCGCCCTGCTCGCCCTGAGCAAGGGCAAGGCCCGTATGGCGATCTTCGGCGTGATCGTCCCGTTCCTCGCCCTCATCGGCGCCGTCCGGCTGGCCCGCCCGGCCTCGCCCTGGGCCAGACGCTTCTACGGCCGCCGACCGCGCGCCCGGGCCAGGTCACAGCTGCGCGCCTACCATCACGACCTCCGCTGGTCCGGCCCGAGCCGCAGGCTTCAGGACTGGATCGGCGGCAAACCCGATCCGGATCCCGTCCGCTCCCTGCCCGGCCGCCGGTGACCATGACGGTGACGCAGCATCGAGATCCCGTAGAGCACGAAGACCGCGGCGAGCGCGGCGATGTGCTCCTTGCCCGCCAGGTTCTCCTTGACGGTCACCTCGACGACCATCGCCGCGATCACCCCCCACGCCGTCCAGTACGCGCGATAGCGCCAGGCGACGAAGACGGCGAGCCCGACCACCGCCGCCGAGGGCCCGGTGTCCACGACGCGTGCGTCCGCCGCGGGCAGCGCCAGCGGGTTGTGCGGGCCGAGCGCGATCGCCATGCGCGCGCAGAGCGTCCCGGCCAGCGAGGCGGCGTACGCGATGACGAGCATCCGCCACCAGCCCAGACAGATCTCGGCGATCCCGAACACGACGAGGATCTGGATCAGCGCGCCCCACACCGGCAGGTCCAGAGCCGGTACGAAGAGGGAGAGCGGGGTACGCAGCAGCGCGAGCCAGAGCGGCTCCTCGGCCCGTACGGAGCCGATGTTCTGGATGAACTGGAAGCCCCAGGACTGGTTCTGCACGAACTGGAAGAGGGCCGTCAGACAGACGGCCCCGAGTGTCACCGGCATCGCCCGCCAACCCCGCTCGGCGACTGCCTCGCGCACGGTGACGTACACCAGTCCCCATTCGGCGCGGGCGAAGCGGGCGAGTGTGTTCATGCAGAGGTCCCCGTCCGTCCTGCCGTCCAATGTCCGCCCCCGCCTGCCTCATCTGTGCGACTCCAGGTGCCTGCGGTGCAGCCACTTCGGCAGTCCCGGTGCCTCCAGGAACCCCTCGGCGCGCGCGGACGCGACTCCGATGCGCAGCAGGTCCGCGCTCTTCTCGAAGAGCAGGAACCGGGGTTCCCAGATCGGCCGGTACTTGGCGTTGGCCCGGTACAGCGACTCGATCTGCCACCAGCGAGAGAAGAAGCTGAGCAGCGAGCGCCACAGCCGCAGGACCGGTCCGGCCCCGAGGCGCGCGCCACGTTCGAAGACGGAACGGAACATGGCGAAGTTGAGTGAGACCTGAGTGATCTCGATCTCCCGGGCGCGACGGAGGAGTTCGATCACCATGAACTCCATCAGCCCGTTCTCGGAGTCGCGGTCGCGCCGCATGAGGTCGAGGGAGAGCCCCTGCGGCCCCCACGGCACGAAGGACAACAGCGCCCGCAACTCACCGTCTTTGTCCGTGCATTCAAGCATCACGCACTGCCCGTCGTCCGGGTCGCCGAGCCGTCCGAGCGCCATGCTGAACCCGCGCTCGGTGGCCCCGTCCCGCCAGTCGTCGGCGCGGCGCAGGAGGTACGCCATCTCGTCGGCCGGGATGTCCTCGTGCCGCCGGATGCGCACCTCGTACCCGGCCCGCTTGACCCGGTTGTAGGCCTGCCGGACCGTACGCATCGCGCGTCCTTCGAGGGTGAACTCGGCGGTCTCGACGATCGCTTCGTCACCGAGTTCGAGGGCGTCGAGCCCGTGCCGGGAGTAGACGGTGCCCGCCTCCTCGCTCGCGCCCATCACCGCCGGGATCCAGCCGTGCGCGCGGGCCTCGGAGAGCCAGGGCTCGATGGCGCCGGGCCATGCCTCCGGATCGCCGATCGGGTCGCCGGAGGCCAGCGAGACCCCGCCGACGACGCGGTACGCGACCGCGGCCTTGCCGGTCGGCGACCAGACCACGCTCTTCTCCCGGCGCAGCGCGAAGTAGCCGAGCGAGTCGCGGTCGCCGTTCTTGTCGAGCAGCATGCGCAGCCGCTTCTCGTCGTCCTCGGTGAGCGGGTCGACGGCGCGGCGGGAGCGGAAGGCCGCGTAGAGCACGGCGAGGACCAGCAGGGTGCTGAGCACGTTGATGGCGACGTTGACCCGGTTGGGGATCTCCAGGCCTTGGAAGCGGGAGTCGTCGGCGGCGACGGAGACCAGCCGCAGGGTGCCGTAGCGCCAGCGGTCCCAGAAGGTCGAACGGTACGCGTCCTGTGCGCTGTTGGTGACCGTCACCAGCAGTGCGGCGAGCAGTGAGGCGACGAGCAGACCGCCGACGCCGACGGCCGCGGCGAGCCTGGGGTTCGACCGGTCGCCCTTCGCGTAGAACTCCCGGCGGCCGATGACGAGCGAGGCGACGAACGCGGCGGTCAGCGCGAGCGAGATCCAGTTCTGCGCGTACTGCCGGATCTCCGGGAATGCCATCGCGACGGCGAACAGCAGCAGGAACAGCCCGCTGAGCACGAAGTTGAGGATCCACGCGGCCCGTTTGCGGCGACGCATGGTGATGGCGAGGAACATCGTGAACACACCCGACGCGAATCCTGCCGTCAGCAGGTACGGGGTGAAGAAGTTCTCGGTGTTGTGCCGGCGCACGTCCTGCCCGAGCGACACCCACACGGCACTGAGGAAGTTGATGAACGTGACCGCCCGCAAGTACCAGACGGTGAAGGCGGCGGCTCTCCGCGAGGCTCCCGTGGACCGGCGGTCCCTTTCCCCCTGGCGGGCCGGGACCCGCTCCTGATCGACGGCAATTCGGGCATCTCCCATAAAGGGCGATGATATGGGGCGGTGTGTGCCGTGCGGGGGAGGGGCGATACGGGTGATGCGGACCGGGGGTTTGTTGCGGGGTGGGTTTCTGCGGAGCCGCACATGTCACAGCCCCGCGCGCCTTGCGGGACGCTTCTGCCGGCCGGGGGTCGGGGCCTTGGCCCGTAACCGTCCGGTCCCGCCCCCGCGCTCATCAGTGGCGGGGGCGGAGCCCGGTTACTTCTCGTCCTGGCCGGAGGCCTCGGGCTCGGGGACCGGTGTTTCAGGGAGTTCGGCGGCCAGGGCGGCGGCGGCCTGGACGAGGGGGAGGGCGAGCAGGGCGCCCGCGCCCTCGCCGACCGTGACCCCGTGGTCGAGGAGGGGTTCCAGGGCCATGCGGTCCAGGGCCTTCGCCTGGGCCGGCTCGCCGCTGTTCTGGCCGGCCAGCCACCAGTCCGGCGCCCGGAACGCGACCCGCTGCCCGACCAGGGCGCTCGCGGCCGAGACGACCCCGTCGAGGATCACCGGCATCTTCCGCACCGCACTCTGCAGGAGGAAGCCCGTCATCGCCGCGAGGTCCGCGCCGCCGACCACCGCGAGCAGCTGCAGCTGATCCCCGAGCACCGGCCGGGCCCGCCGCAAGGCGTCCCGTACGGCGGCACACTTGCGCATCCACGCGAGGTCGTCGATGGCCCGCCCGCCCCGCCCGGTGACCACGGACGCGTCGGTCCCGCACAGCGCCGCGACCAGCACGGCCGCCACGGTGGTCCCGCCGACGCTCACATCGCCGAGCACCACCAGATCCGTACCGGAGTCCGCCTCCTCGTCCGCGACGGCGACCCCCGCCAGGAATGCCGCCTCCGCCTCCTCCGGGGTGAGCGCGTCCTCGACGTCGATCCGCCCCGACCCGCGCCGCACCCGGTGCCGTACGACGTCCTCCGGCAGCCCCGCCGGATCGCAGTCCAGCGCCATGTCGACCACGCGCACCGGCACACCCAGCCGGCGCGCCAGCACCGCCGCCGGGCTCGCGCCCTCCAGGACGGCCCGCACCAACTGCTCGGCGCTGCCCGCGGGCCGCGCCGACACGCCGAGTTCGGCGACCCCGTGGTCGCCCGCGAACAGCACCACACGCGGGTGCTCGATCGGCCGCACCGGCACCGCGGACTGCGCCGCCGCCAGCCACTCACCCAGGTCGTCGAGGCGGCCCAGTGCTCCGGGCGGCACGATCTGGCGCTCCCTGCGCGCCTCGGCGTTCCGGCGCACGCCTCCGTCGGGGCGCTCGATCAGATCGGTGAAGTCGTCGAGATTAAGCGAGCTCATTCGCCGAACAGTACCGGCAGCGATCGAACACGTCCGCGCCACGTCGTTGCGCCCCGGATCACGATCCACTACGTACCGTTTGTGTCGGATTGTCGTACGGTCCGGTCGTCCGTCCCACCGTCCCCCCACCCCGCCGTCCCCCGGAGCGCCCATGCCCCCCACACCACCCCCGATCGCCGCACGCCGCGCCGCCTACGCGGCCGAACTCGCGCGGGGCACCGACCGGTTCCACGAGCCGCGCCGGGGGGACTGCCCCTGGTGCGGCTCGACACGGCTGCGCACCCGGCTGCGTACGCCGGACCTGGTGCAGCGCAAGCCCGGTACGTTCGTCGTCGACGAGTGCGAGGACTGCGCCCACGCCTTCCAGAACCCCCGGCTCACGGCGGAGGGCCTGGCCTTCTACCACCGGGACTTCCACGAAGGACTCGACGGCCTCACCGACCGGCTCCTGGGTGACCGCGGCAGCCGGGGACGCCACCGGTCCGCCGCCCGCGCACTGCTGCCGCACGCCGACCCGGAGAGCTGGCTCGACGTCGGCACCGGACACGGGCACTTCCCGGCCGTCGCCAAGGAGGTCCACCCGTACACGGCCTTCGACGGGCTCGACCCCACTCGGCGGGTCGAGAAGGCGCGGGCGGCCGGGCGGGTCGAGGAGGCGCACCGCGGCCGGCTCACCGACCCCCGGATCGCCGGGCGGCTGCGCGCCCGCTATGACGTGGTGAGCATGTTCCACCATCTGGAGCACACCCCCGACCCGCGCGAGGAGCTGCGCGCCGCCCTGGTGGTCCTGCGGCCCGGCGGGCACCTCCTCGTCGAAGTCCCCGACCCCGACTGCGCGTTCGGGGCGCTGCTGGGCAAGTGGTGGGTGTCGTACGGCCAGCCGCGCCACCTCCACCTCATGCCGCTGCCCAACCTGCTGGGCGAACTGGAGTCCCTGGGCTGCGAGATCGTCGCGACGGACCGCCGCGAACCGCACATCCCCTACGACCTCGCGGGCGCCCTCGCGCTGGCCCTCGGCCGTGTCCTGCCCGACCCCGACGCCCCCTGGCGGCCGACCCCGCCGACGCCCGTCCGGCGCACCCTGCACACGGTGCTGACCCGGGCGTCCGTCCCGCTGCTCGCCTCGGCCTGCGCCCTGGACCAAGCGCTGGCCCCGGTCTTGCGCCGCACCCGTTTCTCGAACGCGTACCGCATCATCGCCCGCAGACAGGTGTGAGCCGGGGCTGAGTCGGAGTTGAGCCAGGGCCGAACCGGAGTTGATCCAGGGCTGAGCCGGAGTCAGCCCCGCAGCGCCAGCGCCTGCCCCGCCACCACCAGCAACACCTGCTCGCACTCCGCCGCGAACCCCGCGTTCAGCCGGCCGAGTTCGTCGCGGTAGCGGCGGCCGGAGGCGGTGGCGGGGACGATGCCGGAGCCGACCTCGTTGGAGACGGCGACGAGGGTGCGGCGGGTGCCGCGGACGGCGGAGGTGAGTTCCTCGGCGCGGGCCCGCAGCGCGCGTTCGCCGCCGCCGGCCCACTCCGCGTCGTCCCAGGCGTTCACGGAGTCCATCGCGTCCGTGAGCCACAGGGAGAGGCAGTCGATGAGGAGGGGAGGGCCGGACTCCTCCAGGAGCGGCACCAGGTCGCAGGTCTCGACGGTGCGCCAGGAACCGGGCCGCCGCTCACGGTGGGCGTGCACACGCGATGCCCACTCGTTGTCCCCGCCCCGGGACCCGCCCGTCGCGACGTACAGCACCTCGGGGAAGGCCTCCAGACGCCGTTCCGCCTCCACCGACTTGCCCGAACGCGCCCCGCCGAGCACGAGCGTGCGCCGCGGCACGTCCGGTACGTCCTCGTACACGCCCACGTCGAGCGTCGTCCCGTCCGGCACCGCCCGCGCGCCCGCCGCCGCGAGCCGCCGCCGCAGTTCGGGGCCCGGCGGCACATCGTGGTCGAGGTGGACCGCGATCACGTCCGTCGCCGGCCCGACGGCCCCGACCGCGCGCAGCTTCGCCAGGGCGTCCGGGCGCCCCACCACATCGGCGACCACCATGTTGTACGAGTCGCCGTTCTGCTCCAGCCCGGCGGGCGCCGCGCCCGGCGGCAGATACAGCAGCCGCTGCCCGTCCGGCCCGGTCACCGCGTATCCCGTGCCGGGCGCGTCCATAGGCACCGCCCGCACCCGGTGCCCGGTCAGCAGCGCCAGCTCGCTGCCGTCCGGAACCCGCACGGGCTGCGGCAGCCCCGCCGGCACCTCGACCGGGGGCCCGCCGTGCGGATGCGAGAGCAGTACCTGCCGTACGCCGCCCAGCGAGTGCCCCGCGCGGGCCGCGGCGAACGCGGCACCGGGCGTGAGGTCGAGCAGCAGCGTGCCGTCCACGAGCAGCGCGGTGGCCGCCCGCGCGTCCTCGCCGAGCGCGGTCGCGCAGGCCGCGCAGGGACAGTCGGGGCGGGGCAGGCCCTCGGGGGCGCCGGTGCCGAGCAGAGTCAGTTCCACGCCCTGATTTTCCCGTGCTGACGTAGGCGGCGCGCGTTCGGGTGCAGCGCCGGCCCCACGACCCGCAACTTGTCCCACGACTCGCGATCTTCTGTCCCCCGCCCAGCGGAGCGCCTACGCTTCGGGCAGGAGCCGGATCTTGTCGGGCTTTCGCTGTGCAGTGTGTTCATACCTGGGAGGCGTACATGACGGCATGGACGTGGCGGTTCGAGAAGTCCGACGGGACAGAGGTCCAACCCGCGGTGCAGCCCGAGGAGTTCACCACGCAGGGGGACGCGGAGTCCTGGATCGGCGAGGTGTGGAAGGACCTCCTGGAGGGTGGCGCGGACCAGGTGTTCCTCTTCGAGGACAGCACGCAGATCTACGGGCCGATGAGCCTGCACGCCGAGCCTGAGTAGGCCGGTGGGGGTTGCCGGGACCGCTTCCGGCAACCCCGTTACACGTTCACGTACGGACAGGGGCCGATCAGCCGCGTACCCCGCAGAGATGCAGCAGGGCCGCCACTCGGCGATAGGGGTCCGTCCGCCCGGCCCGCTCCTCCGCCGCCAGGAGGGTCTTGATGTCCTCCGGGTTCTCCGGAATCGCCGCCCCGTCGGGCGCGGTGTCCGTGAAGACCCGCACGCCGTACCAGGCGTGCAACGACGCCCCGATCCCCGCGAGCGTCGACGTCAGCGTGGCGAGCCGGTCGGCGCGGACGGCGAGGCCGAGCCGGTTGACGTACGCGTCGGTGTCGAACGCGGCCAGCGCCGACGTCCAGTCACCGGACAGCCCGGGCCGCATCGCCAGCGCGTCGGCGTTGCGGACCAGCAGCGAGAGCAGCCCGCCCGGGGCCAGCATCCGCGCCAGTCCCGCGAGCAGCGGGTCCGGCTCCTCGACGTACATCAGTACGCCGTGGCACAGCACCACGTCGAAGCTGCCCGGCAGAAAGTGCACGCCCGTCTCGCGCCCGTCGCCCTCGATGAGCCGTACCCGGCTTCGGATGCCCTCGGGCTCGGCGGCCAGCGCCTCCCGGGCCACGGCGAGCATCTTCGCGTCCTGCTCCAGGCCGGTCACCTGATGCCCGGCGCGGGCCAGCCGCAGCGCCTGTGTGCCCTGGCCCATCCCGACGTCGAGCACCCGCAGCCGCTGTCCGACCGGGAAGCGGCCGGCTATCTGCTCGTCGAGCTGCCGGGCCACCAGCTCCTGCCGTACGACATCACGCAGCCCGCCCAGCTTGCTCAGCCAGGCATCCGCCGCGCCACCTGAGAAAGACGTCGTGCTCAGGGCCGCTCTCCGCGCTTGACCTGCGGCTTCGGGAGCCGGAGTCGACGCATCTGGAGGGTGCGCATCAGCGCGTAGGCGACCGCGCCCTTCTTGGGCACGTCGGGGAAGCGGGCGGCCAGCTGCTTCTTCAGGCGGATCGCGATACCGATCGAGTCGGCCACGATCATCACGATCACCACGAGCCACAACAGCAGCGCGATGTTCTGCAGCGAGCCCACCCGCACCATGCTCAGCACGAGGATGACCACGGCCATCGGCAGGAAGAACTCCGCGATGCAGAAGCGCGAGTCCACGAAGTCGCGTGCGAACTTCCGCACCGGCCCCTTGTCACGGGCGGGCAGATAGCGCTCGTCGCCGTTGGCCAGCGCCTGGCGCTGGCGCTCCATCTGGCTACGGCGCTCGTCGCGCTGCCGCTTGGCCGCCTCCTTGCGCGTCGTCGGCGTCTGGGCGACGCTGCGGCGCTGGGTCTGGGCCTCACTGCGCTTGGGCGTGGGGCGGCCCTTAGGGGCCTGCGGGTCACGGGTCTGCTTGGAGTCGGTCACCGCCGCCTTGTCGGCGGGGGCCTTCTCTTCCTTGGCACGGCTACGGAACACAAAACCCAAGGGTACGGGGTGCGGCGGCATGGACGTCGTTCGAGTGGGGAACGATCCGGCAACACCGTGCGTCTGTAGTGGGACAGAGGGGACGTTGTGTACGGGCGGACCCCGAGTCCCACCTACTCCCTACGCCGGAGCGGTGCCGTACTCAGTCGTCCTTGGGGATGAGCGCATCAGTCCCCGAACAGTGCGGTAATGGATGCAGGGCCCGTACTGTGGGTTCTGTTGCAGTACCTGGAGCTGGAGTCCGTCAGAAGGGGGCGCGCGAAGCCCATGAGCGGTGTCATGAAGCGTATGGGGATGATCTTCCGCGCGAAGGCGAACAAGGCCCTTGACCGGGCCGAGGACCCGCGCGAAACCCTCGACTACTCGTACCAGAAGCAGCTGGAGCTGTTGCAGAAGGTGCGCCGCGGCGTCGCGGATGTGGCGACCAGCCGCAAGCGCCTCGAACTGCAGCTGAACCAGCTCCAGAACCAGTCCACCAAGCTGGAGGACCAGGGCCGCAAGGCGCTGGCGCTCGGCCGCGAGGACCTGGCCCGCGAGGCGCTCTCCCGCCGCGCCGCGCTCCAGCAGCAGGTGACGGACCTGGAGACACAGCACCAGACCCTGCAGGGCGAGGAGGAGAAGCTCACCCTCGCCGCGCAGCGCCTCCAGGCGAAGGTGGACGCCTTCCGCACCAAGAAGGAAACGATCAAGGCGACCTACACGGCGGCCCAGGCGCAGACCCGCATCGGAGAGGCCTTCTCCGGCATCTCCGAGGAGATGGGCGACGTCGGCATGGCGATCCAGCGTGCCGAGGACAAGACCGCGCAGCTGCAGGCCCGCGCCGGCGCGATCGACGAACTGCTCGCCTCCGGTGCGCTCGACGACCAGTCCGGTCTGGCCAAGGACGACATCCAGAGCGAGCTGGACCGGCTCTCCGGTGGTACGGATGTAGAGCTGGAGCTGCAGCGCATGAAGGCCGAGCTCGCTGGTGGCTCCTCGCCACAGCAGGCGATCGAGGGCGGTACGGGACAGTCCCAGTCACAGTCCCAGCCGCAGGACACCCCGCGCTTCGACAAGCAGTGACCCACGCCTAGGCGCCTGAGGAGGGCGACATGATCGTACGGATCATGGGGGAGGGGCAGGTGAGGCTGGACGACGGCCACCTCACCGAGCTGAACAAGCTGGACGACGAACTGCTCGCCGAGATGGAGAGCGGTGACGAGGCGGGCTTCCGTCGCACCCTGACCACCCTCCTGGACCAGGTCCGCCGCTTCGGCGCTCGGCTCCCCGACGACGCCCTCGAACCTTCGGAACTCATCCTCCCGTCTCCCGACGCGACCCTCGAAGAGGTCCGCGAGATGCTGAGCGGCGAGGGCCTGATCCCCGGCTGACGCCCTTCCCGCCGGGGGCCGCCGCGCGGGTGGGTTCTTTTGCGGCTGGGGGCCAGGGGGCGCGGCGCCCCTGGAGGCCCGGTTGGAGGCCCGGTGGGGCAACCGTTCCGCCCCCCGCAAGGGCCCCGTACCGTAAACCGGGTGAGCACCCTAGAGCGCACGAAGTGCAGACTCCGCGCGTACCCGATGGCCCTGGACGCCACCCTGGCGACCGGCGTACTGGTCTCCATGATGGCCAGCTCCTTCATCGACCCCCACGGCGAGAACGGAGCGACCTGGGGTGCCCACACCCCGAACACCCTCAGCCTCACCCTCATGGTGCTCAGCGCGGCCGCCCTCGTCCTGCGCCGCCGCGCCCCCAGGACGATCCTCGTCACCACAGGCGCCCTCTCCGCCGTGGAACTGGTGGCCAGCGACCCCAGGGCCCCGGTGGTGATGTCCGCCGTCGTGGCCCTCTACACCGTCGCCTCGGCCACGGACCGCCCCACCACCTGGCGCGTCGGCCTGCTCACGATGACGGTGCTGACGGCCTGCGCGATGCTCGTCGGCCCCCTGCCCTGGTACGCGCAGGAAAACCTCGCGATCTTCGCCTGGACGGGCATGGCCGCCGCCGCGGGCGACGCGGTACGCAGCCGCCGCGCCTTCGTCCAAGCCATCCGTGAACGCGCCGACCGGGCCGAACGAACCCGTGAGGAGGAGGCCCGCCGCCGGGTCGCCGAGGAACGCCTGCGCATCGCCCGCGACCTGCACGACGTCGTCGCCCACCACATAGCCCTCGTCAACGTCCAGGCCGGTGTCGCGGCCCACGTCATGGACAAGCGCCCGGACCAGGCGAAGGAAGCCCTCGCGCACGTCCGCGACGCCAGCCGCTCGGCGCTGAACGAACTGCGCGCCACCGTCGGCCTGCTGCGCCAGTCCGGCGACCCCGAGGCCCCCACCGAACCCGCCCCGGGCCTCGCCCGCCTCGACGAACTCGCCGACACCTTCCGCAACGCGGGCCTCCCCGTCGAAGTCGCCCGCGCCGACCACGGCACCACCCTCCCCGCCGCCGTCGACCTCGCCGCGTACCGCGTCATCCAGGAAGCCCTCACCAATGTGCGCAAACACGCGGGCCCGGAGGCGAAGGCCGAGGTCAGCGTCGTACGCGTGGGGCCGAACGTGGAAGTGACCGTCCTCGACAACGGGCCCGGGCAGGACGACGGACCGGAAGAGGGCGGCGGGCACGGGCTGCTCGGGATGCGTGAGCGGGTCACCGCGCTCGGCGGTACCTGTACCACCGGTCCCCGCTACGGAGGCGGCTTCCGGGTCCATGCCATCCTTCCCGTCAAGAACCGCACGCCTGCCCTGGGGGACTCCGCATGACCATCCGTGTCCTGCTCGCCGACGACCAGGCGCTGCTGCGCAGTGCGTTCCGTGTCCTCGTCGACTCCGAGCCCGACATGGAGGTCGTCGGCGAGGCGTCCGACGGCGCGGAGGCACTGCGGCTCACCCGGGAGGCGCGTGCCGACGTCGTCCTGATGGACATCCGGATGCCCGGCACCGACGGGCTCGCCGCCACCCGGCTGATCAGCGCCGATCCCGGGCTCGCGCACGTACGGGTGGTCATGCTGACGACCTTCGAGGTCGACGAGTACGTGGTGCAGTCGCTGCGGGCCGGGGCGTCCGGCTTCCTCGGGAAGGGCGCGGAACCGGAGGAACTGCTGAACGCCATCCGGATCGCGGCGGGCGGCGAGGCGCTCCTGTCCCCGGCGGCCACCAAGGGGCTGATCGCCAAGTTCCTCGCGCAGGGCGACGGTTCGGACGAGGCGCGGGACCCCGCCCGCGCCGAGCGGCTCGAAGCGCTCACCGGCCGCGAGCGCGAGGTGCTCGTCCAGGTCGCGGGAGGGCACTCCAACGACGAGATCGCCGAGCGGCTCGAAGTCAGTCCGCTCACCGTGAAGACACACGTCAACCGGGCCATGGCGAAGCTCGGCGCGCGCGACCGGGCCCAACTCGTCGTCATCGCGTACGAGTCGGGGCTGGTACGGCCAAGGGTGGAGTGAACTCCACCGGGTCGTACCGCGCCCGCAGTGGGTTCCGCGTAAGGGAATGGACCCAGGGGCTACGGATCGGCTCCGGGTGATGTTCATCGCCCAGCCGCTCGCGGTGGTCGTCATCGGCGGCCTGACCGCAAGGAGCGCGGGCGAAGAAGCGGGCGGCGAAGGCCGGCACGCCCGCGCGGCCGACGGAGGCCGGGGCTGGGGCCGGGGCCGGGGAGCCGGAAACCGGCAAGGTCCGAGTCGTGGCCGTGAGAACGACAGGGTGCCCCCTCGGCGGAAGGGGCACCCCATCGGCGTACTCGCAGAGCGCGGGCGCGGGCGCGGGTTACGGCAGCGCCAGCATCCGCTCCAGTGCCAGCTTCGCGAAGGCCTCCGTCTCCTTGTCCACCTCGATGCGGTTGACGAGGTTGCCCTCGGCGAGGGACTCCAGGGTCCAGACCAGGTGGGGGAGGTCGATGCGGTTCATCGTCGAGCAGAAGCAGACCGTCTTGTCGAGGAAGACGATCTCCTTGTCCTCGGCAGCGAAACGGTTCGCCAGGCGGCGGACGAGGTTCAGCTCCGTGCCGATGGCCCACTTGGAGCCGGCGGGAGCGGCCTCCAGGGCCTTGATGATGTACTCCGTGGAGCCGACGTAGTCCGCCGCCGACACGACCTCGTGCTTGCACTCGGGGTGGACGAGGACGTTCACGCCGGGGATGCGCTCCCGGACGTCGTTCACCGAGTCCAGCGAGAAGCGGCCGTGGACCGAGCAGTGGCCGCGCCACAGGATCATCTTGGCGTCGCGCAGCTGCTCCGCGGTGAGGCCGCCGTTCGGCTTGTGGGGGTTGTAGAGGACGCAGTCCTCCAGGCTCATCCCCATGTCACGGACGGCGGTGTTGCGGCCGAGGTGCTGGTCGGGGAGGAACAGGACCTTCTCGCCCTGCTCGAACGCCCACTCAAGGGCCCGCTGGGCGTTGGAGGAGGTGCAGATCGTGCCGCCGTGCTTGCCGGTGAACGCCTTGATGTCGGCGGACGAGTTCATGTACGAGACGGGCACGACCTGCTCGGCCACCCCGGCCTCGGTCAGCACGTCCCAGCACTCGGCGACCTGCTCGGCGGTGGCCATGTCGGCCATGGAGCAGCCGGCGGCCAGGTCGGGGAGGACGACCTTCTGGTCGTCGGAGGTGAGGATGTCCGCGGACTCCGCCATGAAGTGCACGCCGCAGAAGACGATGTACTCGGCCTCGGGGCGTGCGGCGGCGTCCCGGGCCAGCTTGAACGAGTCGCCCGTGACGTCCGCGAACTGGATGACCTCGTCGCGCTGGTAATGGTGGCCGAGTACGAAGACCTTGTCCCCGAGCTTTTCCTTGGCCGCGCGGGCGCGCTCCACCAGGTCCGGGTCGGACGGCGAGGGCAGGTCGCCGGGACACTCGACGCCGCGCTCACTCCTCGGGTCGGCCTCACGGCCGAGCAGCAGCAGGGCGAGGGGCGTCGGCTGTACGTCGAGCTCCTGGGTCTGGGCGGTGGTCACGACACGCACCCTTTCTGTTCTGCGGCTCGCTTGGATCACGGGGGCGATCCAGCGGGACATGCCTTTTCGTCGAATTGACGCTATCTATCATAACCGGTTCACGTCACTTTGACGACGTCCATAGCGTCGATGTGACGTGAATCCCGGACGGTTGCCCGACGGTTGTCCACAGGCCGCTGTTCGCGTTCTTGCGCATGTGCGAGCATGAGAGGAGAGAACGGAAAGACAACGGCAAAGACAGACTCTCGGCCCGGAATGAATCCGCGGCCCCGCCGGTTGCAACCGTCGGCAAGCAGTCTCCGTACAACCCGGGAGAGAAGCAGATGTCCGTATCGGACGAGACCACCACCGTGAGCGACGGCATCATCCTGTCCGACGCCGCCGCGGACAAGGTCAAGGCCCTGCTCGACCAGGAAGGCCGCGACGATCTGGCGCTGCGCGTCGCCGTTCAGCCCGGCGGCTGCTCCGGCCTGCGGTACCAGCTCTTCTTCGACGAGCGCTCCCTCGACGGCGATGTCGTCAAGGACTTCGGTGGCGTCAAGGTCGTCACCGACCGCATGAGCGCTCCGTACCTGGGCGGCGCGTCCATCGACTTCGTTGACACCATCGAGAAGCAGGGCTTCACGATCGACAACCCGAACGCGACGGGCTCCTGCGCCTGCGGCGACTCCTTCAGCTGAGCCCGGCCCGGCCGGGTCCGTAGCCGTCATGGCTCACGACTCATGGCTCACGACTCGTGGCACACGGCTGAACGTGTACGAAGGCGGCGTCCCCCTCCGACAGGGACGCCGCCTTCGCGTATCCGCGGCCGCTACTGCACCTGGGGCGACTTCGGCATCTTCGGCGTGTCCAGCGAGGCGCCCCGCGCCTTCCCTTCCGGGATCTGCTTGCCGTCCGATCCGACGACCTCACGGTCGCCGAGCGGCTTGTCCAGGTGCACCGTCTTCTCGTAGACCTTGGCGATCATGATGCAGATCTTGCCCTGCCAGGGGGTCTCGGTCACCGTGACCGTCACCTTGTCCGAGGTCTCGCTCGCCGAGGCGGAGTAGTCCGCGCACACCCCGCCCGTGAAGCTCACGGTCAGGTCCTTGCCGTCGGCGGTGTAGCCCTGCACCTTGACGGCACGGGACGTCGGCGCCGCGCTCGGCCGCGGGCTGGGAGTGACGGTCGGCGTCGGCGTCGCGGTGGGCTCCGGCGAGGTCAGATACTTCGGGTCGACCGCCGGATGCGTCACCGTGAAGGCGGAGGCCGTGCCCGTCGGCCGTACCTCGAACAGCCAGGACGGCACCAGCGTCTGGTGCCCGGACACGAAGTGCGAGGCCAGCCCGAAGACGGCCTTCTCGACCGCCACCGACTCCCGCTTCGGCAGTGCGGTCGACGCCTCGCACGGCATCTCGTCACGGTCCTTCACCGGTACGGCGCTGGCGCAGCCCCCGGGTCCCTTGCGCCCGCCGCCCGGTGCCGACACCGAACCCGACCCGTTCATCAGGTCCAGGGTCTTCTGCGCGCTGATCACGGGGTACGTGTCCCCTTTCTCCGGTGCCTTCAGCAGGCCGCTGCCGCCCACCACCTGGCCGTCCGTGGCGACCTGGATGCCGGTGGTCCAGCCGTACGTGGGCAGGCCGCCGACCTCGGGGTCCGCGTTCACCACCCGTACGGCGCCCATGAGCCCGCTCGCGTCCAGCTTCGCGTCGTCCTGACCCAGCGCCTTCAGTACGGGAGCGGCGGCCTTCTTCGCGGCGGCCTCGCTCACCGCGTGGCTGCTCGGGGAGCCGGGGTCGCTCGTGCAGACGGCGCCCTTGCAGTTGTCGGTGCCGGGCGCGTACCGGCTGAACGTCCAGGTACCGGGAGCCCGCTGGTTGACCTGGAGGCTCGGCCCCGAGCCGTCCTTGTCCTGGCCGACCTGCCAGGTCTCGCCGGTGAGCTTCGGGGTGCCCGTGAGGTCGAGGGCCTTCGCGAGCCGGGCCACCTCGGCCGCCGTGACCTTCCCGTTCGCCGCGTAGACGGGCGCGGAGTCCGGGCCGCCGGGGAGCTTGCCGTCCGCGTGGTAGGTCGCGCCGTAGGGGTTGGGCTCGCCGGGCGCGATGCCGCCCGTGCCACCCGTACCGCCCTTGGTGTAGCCGTCGAGAGCGAGCGGCGGGGGAGTGCCGTCGCCGCCGGGGGCCGCGGAGCCGGTGCGGCCGCCCCCGCCGCCGGAAGCGGTCGCGGCGAAATACGCCCCGCCGCCCCCGACGAGCAGAACCGCGGCCGCGACCGAGGCGACGGCCACCGGGGAATGCCGCCTGCGCGGCTTGGCCGGCTCGGCACCACCCTCGGCGGGTTCGGTCGCTTCGTCGTCGGGTCGCTCGGTGCTCACCGCATCGCTCCTTCTGGTCGTACACCGCATCCCCTCTACGGGGGACGGCGATGGGACGCAGCGGGGGAGCGCACGGTTCCCTGCGGACGCGCTGTCGGGCGCGCCCTTTCGCTTGTCGCGTTCGCTTGTCGCGTTCGCCTGTCTCTTCCGCCGCCCTCTCAGTCGCCGTAGTCGGACATGGCGTCCAGCAGGCGGGCGGAGGCGGGCGGCACGGTCACACCGTGGATGCGCGACGGGGACACGGGGAAGTCGGGGCGGGAGGTGATCGGGTCCGGTGCCGCCCAGTGCCGGGCCGTCCGGGCGCCGTCGCCGCGCAGTGACGCCAGACCGCCTTCGAGGTCGTGCGGAGCGGAGCCGTGGACCTTGAGGTTCGTCATAACGGAACCGTATGCATGCCGGGCATCACGAAGAAAGATCTACTATCGGGTAGTTTTGGCCGCTTCAGTGGGCACGTGTCGACCGGGTAGCGTGAACTGTCAATCCCCTCCCCCCGCAGGAGCGTGTCCTCGCCGTGCGTATCGCAGTCACCGGCTCCATCGCCACCGACCACCTCATGACCTTCCCCGGCCGTTTCGCCGACCAGCTGGTCGCGGACCAGCTGCACACGGTCTCCCTGTCCTTCCTGGTCGACAACCTCGACGTACGCCGGGGTGGTGTCGGCGCGAACATCGCCTTCGGCATGGGACAGCTGGACACCCGGCCGATCCTGGTCGGGGCCGCGGGTTCCGACTTCGACGAGTACCGGGCGTGGCTGGACCGCCACGGCGTCGACACCGACTCCGTACGGATCTCCGAGGTGCTGCACACCGCGCGCTTCGTGTGCACCACGGACTCCGACCACAACCAGATCGGCTCCTTCTACACGGGCGCGATGAGCGAGGCCCGGCTGATCGAGCTCAAGGCCGTCGCGGACCGGGTGGGCGGGCTCGACCTCGTCCTCATCGGTGCGGACGACCCGGAGGCGATGCTGCGCCACACGGAGGAGTGCCGTTCGCGGTCCATCCCCTTCGCCGCCGACTTCTCGCAGCAGATCGCCCGGATGAACGGCGACGAGATCCGGATTCTGCTGGACGGGGCGACCTACCTCTTCTCGAACGAGTACGAGAAGGGGCTCATCGAGTCGAAGACCGGCTGGAGTGACGAGGACATCCTGTCGAAGGTCGGCCACCGGGTGACGACCCTCGGGGCGCAGGGCGTGCGCATCGAGCGGGCCGGCGAGGAGCCGATCGAGGTCGGCTGCCCGGAGGAGGAGCGCAAGGCCGACCCGACGGGCGTCGGCGACGCGTTCCGCGCCGGGTTCCTCTCCGGCCTGGCCTGGGGCGTCTCCCTGGAGCGTGCCGCCCAGGTCGGCTGCATGCTCGCCACGCTGGTCATCGAGACGGTCGGCACCCAGGAGTACCAGCTCCGCCGCGCCCACTTCATGGACCGCTTCACCAAGGCGTACGGCGACGAGGCGGCGACGGAGATCCAGGCCCACCTGGCCTAGGCGCCCACCTGTCCTGGGCGACCGTCGGGAGTGCAGGGTGCTCCGCCCCCTGCACTCCGGGTCCCCGGGAACGTCCCCCTCCCTACACCGCCCGCCTCACCACATAAGCCACCCCGCGCTCCGCGGCCTCCTCCCCCACGAACTCCTGGCCCCGCATCTCGCACCATGCCGGAATGTCCAGCCGGGCCGCCTCGTCGTCGGAGAGGACGCGGACGGTGCCGCCCACGGGCACGTCCCCGATGACCTTGGCCAGTTCGATGACCGGGATGGGGCAGAGCTTGCCGAGGGCGTTCACGACGAGGGCGTCGGAGGGGGAGGGGAAAGAGAGAGGTGAGGGGGAGGCCGGCGTCGGGGCTGTCGGGGCGCCGAGTTTCTCGCGCACGTCCGAGACCGCACCCGGCAGCACCGACAGGAACCGGTCGACGTCCTCGGACGGCGTACCCGGGGGCAGCGACACGCGGACGTTGCCCTCGCTCAGAACGCCCATCGCCTTCAGGACATGGCTGGGGGTGAGTGTGCTGCTCGTGCAGGAGGAGCCGGAGGAGACCGAGAAGCCCGCGCGGTCCAGTTCGTGGAGGAGGGTCTCACCGTCGACGTACAGGCAGGAGAAGGTGACGATTCCCGGCAGCCGCCTCATTCCGTCCCCGACCACCTCCACGTCCGGGACCAGCTCCGGCACTCGTACGCGGATTCGTTCCGTCAGTTCCCTTAGGCGCGCGGCCTCCACGGCCGCCTGCGTGCGAACGGCGCGCAGCGAGGCGGCCGCGGCCACGATGGCCGGGATGTTCTCGAAGCCGGGCGCCCGGCCCGACTCCCGCTCGTCCACGGGACCTTGAGGCGCGAACCGCACCCCCTTGCGTACGGCGAGGAGACCGACACCCGATGGGCCGCCCCACTTGTGGGCACTTGCCGTCAGCAGCGACCAGTCACCCTCCACTCGGCCCCAGGGCAGCGACTGCGCCGCGTCCACCAGCAGGGGTACCCCGGCCGCCCGGCACGCCTCCGCGACCGCCGCCACCGGCTGCTCCGTACCCACCTCGTGGTTGGCCGACTGGAGGCAGGCGAGCGCGGTGTCGGGGCGCAGGGCGGTGGCGTAGGAAGAAGGCGAGACCGCGGCCGTACGGTCGACCGGGATCGTCGTCACCGAGCCGCCCGCCGCCTCGTGGACCTCTGCCGAATGGAGTACCGACGAGTGTTCGACGGCTGACACGATCAGGTGGCGTCCGACACGCCGACGGCCCGCCAGGGCGCCCTCGATCCCGGAGTGCACCGCGCGGGTGCCGGACGAGGTGAAGGTCAGCTCGTCCGGGCGACAGCCCACCGCCTCGGCCGCCGCCTCGCGGGCCGCGTCGAGAAGGAGCCGGGCCCGCCGTCCCTCGCGGTAGAGACGGGCAGGATCGGCCCAGCCCTCGTCGAGCGAGGCCTGCAGGGCCTGCCGGGCCACGGGATGGAGAGGGACGGCGGAAGCGGCATCGAAGTAGGACACACAGCAACGCTAAAGCCCCGGTCAGGGCAGCGCCTCAAAGGGGCGCGGGGAACGGCGCGACAAGCCACGACGAAGCCGCAGTCGCCGAGGGACCTGGCCGACCGAGCTGCGTGGCGCCCGAACCCCCCGTCAGAAAGCGACCCAGGGCGGGGCATCCCACCCCTTCGGAGTGACCCGCGGCGCGTTGGGCACCCTCCCCGCGCGACCCCAAATAGCGTCCAGTAGGGTTTGGTCCGCATAAACATCCAAACCCCTGCCCGTCGCAGGGCGGCGACCGACCAGCGAGAAGGCCGCAGCCAACAGCGCGGGCGAGACTCTCGGGAAGGCGCTACGTGAGTCCCAACGGCTCCGACCGCTCGCCGCGGCGCCCGATGCGGCGGAAGCTGCTGCAGGCACTGACTGCGGGCCTGGTCCTGGCGACCGCCACCGGTTGCACATACAAGGACTTCCCCCGCCTTGGTATGCCCACCCCGGCCACGGAAGAGGCTCCGCGGATCCTCTCTCTGTGGCAGGGGTCCTGGGCGGCCGCGCTCGCCGTCGGCGTGCTGGTGTGGGGCCTGATCCTGTGGAGTGTGTTCTTCCACCGGCGCAGCCGCACCAAGGTCGAAGTTCCTCCGCAGACCCGGTACAACATGCCCATCGAGGCGCTGTACACGGTGGTCCCCCTCATCATCGTCTCGGTGCTGTTCTACTTCACCGCCCGCGACGAGACGAAGCTCCTCAGCCTCAAGCAGAAGCCCGACGTCACGGTCAACGTGGTCGGCTATCAGTGGAGCTGGGGCTTCAACTACATCGCGGACGTTCCCGGTGTCACCGGCAACGCCAAGATCGACCCGAACCTGAAGGCCATTCCGGACCGGTTCAAGAAGGACTTCCCGGCGAACGCCGGCGGTGTCTATGAGGTCGGTACGCCGGGTGAGCGGAACCCGCAGACGGGCAACCCCGGTCCGACGCTCTGGCTGCCCAAGGGCAAGACGGTCCGCTTCGTCCTGACTTCGCGTGACGTCATCCACTCCTTCTGGGTGGTGCCGTTCCTGATGAAGATGGACGTCATCCCGGGCCACACCAACTCCTTCCAGGTGACCCCCAACAAGGAGGGCACCTTCCTGGGCAAGTGCGCCGAGTTGTGCGGCGTCGACCACTCCCGGATGCTCTTCAACGTGAAGGTCGTCTCCCCCGAGCGCTACGAGGCCCACCTCAAGCAGCTCGCGGCGCAGGGACAGACCGGTTACGTCCCGGCCGGCATTGAGCAGACGGGCCACGAGAAGAACCGGGAGACGAACAACCTGTGAGCATCCTCAACGAACCTCAGGGTGCCGGGGCAGCCGAAGACTCGTACGAGAACGAGCTGCCGGTGCGGCGCAAGCAGCCGGGCAACGTCGTGATCAAGTGGCTCACCACCACTGACCACAAGACGATCGGCACGCTCTATCTGGTCACGTCGTTCGCGTTCTTCTGCATCGGCGGCGTCATGGCGCTGCTGATGCGTGCCGAACTGGCGCGCCCCGGCACGCAGATCATGTCGAACGAGCAGTTCAACCAGGCGTTCACGATGCACGGCACGATCATGCTGCTGATGTTCGCGACGCCGCTGTTCGCCGGTTTCACGAACTGGATCATGCCGCTGCAGATCGGCGCGCCCGACGTGGCGTTCCCGCGGCTGAACATGTTCGCCTACTGGCTCTACCTGTTCGGCTCGCTCATCGCGGTCGGTGGCTTCCTCACCCCGCAGGGCGCGGCCGACTTCGGCTGGTTCGCCTACAGCCCGCTGTCGGACGCGGTCCGCTCGCCGGGTGTCGGCGCCGACATGTGGATCATGGGTCTGGCCTTCTCCGGCTTCGGCACGATCCTCGGTGCGGTCAACTTCATCACCACCATCATCTGCATGCGCGCTCCCGGCATGACGATGTTCCGCATGCCGATCTTCGTGTGGAACGTGCTGCTCACCGCGGTGCTCGTGCTGCTGGCCTTCCCCGTGCTGGCCGCCGCGCTGTTCGCCCTGGAGGCGGACCGCAAGTTCGGTGCGCATGTGTTCGACGCCGCAAATGGCGGAGCCTTGCTATGGCAACACCTCTTCTGGTTCTTCGGCCATCCAGAGGTGTACATCATCGCCCTACCATTCTTCGGAATCATTTCCGAAATCATCCCGGTGTTCTCGCGCAAGCCGATGTTCGGCTACATGGGCCTCATCGCCGCGACCATCTCGATCGCCGGTCTCTCCGTGACCGTGTGGGCGCACCACATGTACGTCACCGGTGGCGTACTGCTCCCGTTCTTCTCCTTCATGACGTTCCTCATCGCCGTGCCGACAGGCGTGAAGTTCTTCAACTGGATCGGAACGATGTGGAAGGGGTCCTTGAGTTTCGAGACCCCGATGCTCTGGGCGGTCGGCTTCCTGATCACCTTCACCTTCGGTGGTCTGACCGGTGTCATCCTGGCCTCGCCGCCGATGGACTTCCACGTCTCGGACTCGTACTTCGTGGTGGCGCACTTCCACTACGTGATCTTCGGTACGGTCGTGTTCGCGATGTTCGCCGGCTTCCACTTCTGGTGGCCGAAGTTCACCGGCAAGATGCTCGACGAGCGCCTCGGCAAGGTCACCTTCTGGACGCTGTTCGTGGGCTTCCACGGCACCTTCCTGGTGCAGCACTGGCTGGGTGTCGAGGGCATGCCGCGTCGTTACGCGGACTACCTCGCCGCCGACGGCTTCACCGCGCTGAACACGATCTCGACGATCAGCTCGTTCCTGCTCGGCCTGTCGATCCTGCCGTTCTTCTACAACGTGTGGAAGACCGCCAAGTACGGCAAGAAGGTCGAGGTCGACGACCCGTGGGGCTACGGCCGCTCGCTGGAGTGGGCCACGTCCTGCCCGCCGCCGCGGCACAACTTCCTCACGCTGCCGCGAATCCGTTCCGAATCCCCGGCCTTCGACCTGCACCACCCTGAGATCGCCGCTCTCGACCAGCTCGAGAACGCCGGACACGGTGCCTCGACGGGCGGGGCCCTCGCTGGTGGCAAGGAGGCCGGCAAGTGAAGGTCCAAGGCAAGATGTTCCTCTGGCTGGCCGCCTTCCTCCTCGTCATGGCGACCGTCTATGGCGTGTGGTCGAAGGAGCCGGCCGGTACCACGGCGCTCTTCCTGGCGTTCGGCCTGAGTGTGATGGTCGGCTACTACCTGGCCTTCACGGCCCGGCGGGTCGACCAGCTGGCGCAGGACAACGACGAGGCCGATGTCGCGGACGAGGCCGGCGAGGTGGGCTTCTTCAGCCCGCACAGCTGGCAGCCGCTCGCGCTCGGTGTCGGTGGCGCGCTCGCCTTCATGGGCGTCGTCTTCGGCTGGTGGCTGCTGTACTTCGGGTTCCCGATCATTCTGATCGGCCTGTGGGGCTGGGTCTTCGAGTACTACCACGGTGAGAACCGCACCCAGTAGCACGCGCGCGCCCCATTAGCACGAGCTGTACACCCGGGGAGCCCGGACACTCCGTCAGGAGAGTCCGGGCTCCCCGTTTGCCATGCCTCGTGTCCCCCGCACGGGTCACCCAACGCGCCGTGGCCGACGGGGGTTCATAGCGTGAGGTCATGAACCATGCACCGCGAATCCGCACGGTCGCCGGCTGCACCACGCTGGTGGTCGCCCTCGGCGCGGCCGCCACCGCCTGCGGCGCAGGCGACCATCCGCTCTCGGCCAGGCCGTACGACGCTGCGGGGGAGCTCTCTTTCAACGGTCCGGTCGGCAAGAGCCGGAAGGTCGACCCGGACAAGCCCCTGGAGATCACCGCCAAGGACGACGACGGGCGCATCACCGATGTGACGGCCACCGACGTGTCGGGGCGGTACGTGTCGGGCGAACTCGCCGCCGACGGCAGCCGCTGGCACAGCACCTCACCGCTGGCCGCAGGCGCCCACTACACGGTGCACGTCAGCACGGAGGACGAGGACGGTGCCCCCGGCCGCCAGGTCGTCGACTTCGAAACCACCGCGCCCACGACGAAGCGCCTCGACGTGACCTTCGGGCCCGAGGCGGGCGAGTACGGTGTCGGCCAGCCCGTCACCGCCACACTCAGTGCCCCCGTCAAGGACAAGGCGGCCCGCGCGATCGTCGAGCGCGCCCTGAAGGTCGACTCCCAGCCGGCCGTGGAGGGGGCCTGGCACTGGGTGGACGACAAGACGCTGCACTACCGCCCCAAGGAGTACTGGCCCATCCACGCCACCATCCAGGCGCACAGCAACCTCCAGGGCATGAAGGTCGCCGATCGGCTCTGGGGCGGCGATGCGAAGCCCTTGACGCTCACCACCGGGGACCGCTTCGTCGCCGTCACGGACGCCGCCGCGCACTCCATGACGATCTACAGGAACGACCAGGTGATCAACCAGATCCCGGTCACCACCGGCAAGCCCGGTTACGAGACCCGCAACGGCGTCAAGGTCGTACTGAGCAAGGAGCCCTCCGTACGGATGCGCGGTACCACCGTCGGCATCGCCGCGGGCAGCGCGGACTCCTACGACCTGCGCGTCTACTGGGCGACCCGGGTCACCTGGAGCGGCGAGTACGTGCACGCGGCGCCCTGGTCGGTGGGGGAGCAGGGGTCGGCCAACGTCAGCCACGGCTGCACCGGGATGAGCACCAGTAACGCCGAGTGGTTCTTCAAGAATGTGCGCCAGGGCGACATCGTGAAGGTCCAGAACTCCAACGGCGAGCAGATGGCCCCCTTCAGCAACGGCTTCGGCGACTGGAACCTCGACTGGGCGAACTGGCGCAAGGGCAGCGCCCTGACGGCCGACACCACCGAGGGCCCCAAGGTGACGGACCGGGCTCGCCTACGCCCGGAGAGTGCCTGAGACCGCGCCCCGAAAGGGGCGCGGGGCTCTGACATCCGGCGCCTGTGCCGCGGGGCGCGACCGGCC
Source organism: Streptomyces sp. NBC_01384 (assembly GCF_045040035.1). Taxonomy (NCBI): domain Bacteria; kingdom Bacillati; phylum Actinomycetota; class Actinomycetes; order Kitasatosporales; family Streptomycetaceae; genus Streptomyces; species Streptomyces sp. NBC_01384. Next base: position 2,613,065 of record NZ_CP109559.1, on the reverse strand, counting down.
ACCCCAGCCACCGACAACCCGTGGCCGCCGACGCGCACGGCCTCCCGAGCTCTCAGGCGCCCGAGAGAGCCTTACGGCGCAGCAGCGAGGCCAACGCAGAGGCGAACTCGACCGGATCCACCGGCAGGGTCACCGCCGCGTCCGCACGGCTCCACGTGGCCAGCCAGGCGTCCTGAGGACGCCCGATGAGCACCAGCACGGGCGGGCAGTTGAAGATCTCGTCCTTGATCTGCCGGCAGACGCCCATGCCGCCCATCGGAACCGCCTCGCCGTCCAGCACACAGACGTCGATCCCGCCCTTGTCCAACTCCTTCAGGACGGCGGCGTGCGTGGCGCACTCGATGAACTCGACCTGGGGAGCGTCGGGGGCCGGCCTGCGGCCGGTCGCCAGCCGCACCTGCCCCCGGGTGTTGGAGTCGTCGCTGTAGACCAGCACCGTGGCGGTCGGCTGCATTGTTCCTCCACGCATCTAAGAACAGCATTGGTCGGGAACTCCTGGTACCGATGGCGCGGATGCTACTCCCTCAAACACCTCGTCAACACCGGTTCGGACAGGGCTTCGATGGGCCATACGGGCTGGACACACCCCATCAACACCCCGAACGGCACCCCCGGGCGTGAGGGCGGGATAAGCGACCGACATAATGTCGGTCGTGGCGACAGCAACGACAGTAGAAACCGGGCACGCGCACCCGTCGGTCAATCGGCCGAACCTCACCAGCGTCGGAACCATCATCTGGCTGAGTTCCGAGCTGATGTTCTTCGCGGCCCTCTTCGCGATGTACTTCACCCTGCGATCGGTGACCGGGCCGGATCACTGGAAGGAGATGGCGAGTCATCTCAACATCCCGTTCTCGGCCTCCAACACCACGATCCTGGTGCTCTCCTCCCTGACCTGTCAGCTCGGCGTCTTCGCCGCCGAGCGCGGGGACGTGAAGAAGCTCCGGATGTGGTTCAGCGTCACGTTCGTGATGGGTGCGATCTTCATCGGTGGTCAGATCTTCGAGTACACCGAGCTGGTCAAGAAGGACGGGCTCTCGCTCTCCTCCGACCCGTACGGCTCGGTGTTCTACCTGACCACCGGCTTCCACGGCCTGCACGTGACGGGTGGCCTCATCGCCTTCCTGTTCGTCCTCGGCCGCACTTACGCGGCCAAGAGGTTCACTCACGAGCAGGCGACCGCCGCCATCGTCGTGTCCTACTACTGGCACTTCGTCGATGTCGTCTGGATCGGCCTCTTCGCCACGATCTACTTGATCAAGTAACCGGGCGGCGTCCGCGGCGAACCGATCGCACGCGGCGAACCGATCCATTTCCAGAAGCATCGACGCAGAAGATCCTGACACCGGGGTAATCCGTGAAAAAGCTCTCCGAACGACGACGCCATCCGCTGGCGGCGGTCGTCGTCCTACTCCTCGCGCTGGCGGCAACCGCGTCGGTGTACTCCTTCCTCGCGCCCGCGAGCAAGGCGCAGGCCGACACAACCGCGCAGTCTCTTGCCATCGAAGAGGGCAAGAAGCTTTACTCCGTGGGCTGCGCAACCTGCCACGGGACCGGCGGTCAGGGGTCCTCCGACGGACCGAGCCTGGTGGGTGTCGGCGCCGCGGCGGTCGACTTCCAGGTCGGCACCGGCCGTATGCCGGCCCAGCAGCCGGGCGCACAGATCCCGGCCAAGAAGGTCATCTACTCGCAGGCCGAGATCGACCAGCTCGCGGCGTACATCGCCTCGCTGGGTGCCGGTCCCTCGGTGCCGACGAAGAGCCAGGTCAGCCCCGAGGGCGCGGACATCGCCAAGGGCGGCGAGCTCTTCCGTACCAACTGCGCGCAGTGCCACAACTTCACCGGAAAGGGCGGCGCGCTGACGCACGGCAAGTTCGCGCCGAGCCTTGAGGGTGTCGACCCGAAGCACATCTACGAGGCCATGCAGACCGGCCCGCAGAACATGCCGTCCTTCCCCGACACCACGCTGTCGGAAAAGAACAAGAAGGACATCATCGCGTACCTCGGCGCGGTCAACGGTGACAACACCGAGAGCCCGGGCGGTCTGGAGCTGGGCGGCCTCGGGCCGGTCAGTGAAGGCCTCTTCGGCTGGATCTTCGGTCTTGGCGCCCTGGTCGCCGTCGCCGTCTGGGTCGCCGCTCGGACCGCAAAGGCCAAGAAGTCATGAGTAGCCAAGACATTCCAGAAGAGAACCTGCCCGCTGAGCAGGTCGACGAGCACGGTCATCGTGCGGTAGCCGTCACGGACGAGACGAACCCGTTCGCGGACCCGGGCCTGCCGCCCCACGAGCACCGCGTCCAGGACATCGACGAGCGGGCCGCCAAGCGGTCCGAGCGCGTCGTCGCCATGCTGTTCACGCTGTCGATGCTGGCCACCGTCGGCTTCATCGCCTCGTACGTGGCGATCCCGAACGACAAGTCGATCTACGTCTTCCCGATCGGGCACATCAGCGCGATGAACTTCGCGCTGGGGATGACCCTCGGTGTGGCGCTGTTCGCGATCGGCGCGGGCGCGGTCCACTGGGCCCGCACCCTGATGTCCGACATGGAGATCCCCGCCGAGCGTCACCCGATCGAGGCGCCGCCCGAGGTCAAGGCCCAGGTCCTGGCCGACTTCAAGCAGGGTGCCAAGGAGTCCGCGCTCGGCCGCCGCAAGCTGATCCGCAACACGATGTTCGGCGCGCTGGCCCTGTTCCCGCTCTCCGGCGTCATGCTGCTGCGCGACCTCGGCACGCTGCCCGGCGACAAGCTGCGCCACACGCTGTGGTCCAAGGGCAAGCTGCTCGTCAACATGAACACGAACGAGCCGCTGCGTGCCTCTGATGTCGCCGTCGGCTCGCTCACCTTCGTCAAGCCCGAGGGCCTGGAGGAGCACGACGAGGACTTCCAGGTCCAGATCGCCAAGGCGGCCGTGATGATCGTCCGGCTCCAGCCGGAGAACATCAAGGACAAGCGCGAGCTCGCCTGGTCGCACGAGGGCATCGTGGCGTACTCGAAGATCTGCACCCACGTCGGTTGCCCGATCTCCCTGTACGAGCAGCAGACGCACCACGTGCTCTGCCCCTGCCACCAGTCCACCTTCGACCTCTCCGACGGTGCCCGAGTGATCTTCGGCCCGGCCGGTCACGCCCTGCCGCAGCTGCGCATCGGTGTGAACGAACAGGGCTACCTCGAAGCGCTCGGCGACTTCGAAGAGCCCGTCGGTCCTGCCTTCTGGGAGCGCGGATGAGCACTACCACCACCTCAGACTCGCGCTCGCGCGAGAAAGCACCCGCAGGTGAGCGGGTAGCCGACTGGGCCGACGGCCGCCTGGGGATCTACTCCCTGGCCAAGGCCAACATGCGCAAGATCTTCCCCGACCACTGGTCGTTCATGTTGGGTGAGGTCTGCCTCTACAGCTTCATCATCATCATCCTCACGGGTGTGTATCTGACGCTGTTCTTCCACCCGTCGATGAACGAGGTCACGTACCACGGCAGCTATGTCCCGTTGCAGGGACAGCTGATGTCCGAGGCGTTCAACTCGACCATGCACATCTCCTTCGAGGTGCGCGGTGGTCTGCTGATCCGGCAGATCCACCACTGGGCGGCGCTGATCTTCCTCGCCGGCATGTTCGTGCACATGATGCGCGTGTTCTTCACGGGTGCGTTCCGCAAGCCGCGTGAGGTCAACTGGCTGTTCGGCTTCCTGCTGTTCGTCCTGGGCATGTTCACCGGCTTCACCGGTTACTCGCTCCCGGACGACCTGCTCTCCGGCACCGGTGTCCGCTTCATGGAGGGCGCGGTCCTGTCCGTGCCGATCGTGGGCACGTACCTGGCGTTCTTCCTCTTCGGCGGGCAGTTCCCGGGCGGCGACTTCGTGTCCCGCTTCTACTCGGTGCACATCCTGCTGCTGCCGGGCATCATGCTCGGCCTGGTCGTCGGCCACCTGATCCTGGTCTTCTACCACAAGCACACGCAGTTCGCGGGCGCCGGCAAGACGAACAACAACGTCGTCGGCATGCCGCTGCTGCCGGTCTACATGGCCAAGGCCGGAGGCTTCTTCTTCCTGGTCTTCGGTGTCATCGCGGCCATCGCGGCGATCGCCTCGATCAACCCGATCTGGGCGATGGGCCCCTACCGTCCGGACATGGTGTCCACGGGCGCCCAGCCCGACTGGTACATGGGCTTCTCCGAAGGCCTGATCCGTGTCATGCCGGGCTGGGAGATCAACGTCTGGGGCCACACCCTCGTCCTGGGTGTGTTCATCCCGCTGATGATCTTCCCGCTGGTCCTGGTCGCGATCGCGGTCTACCCGTTCATCGAGTCCTGGGTCACCGGAGACAAGCGCGAGCACCACATCCTGGACCGCCCGCGCAACGTCCCGACCCGGACCGCGTTCGGCGCCGCCTGGATCAGCTGGTACTTCGTCCTCCTCGTCGGTGGTGGCAACGACATCTGGGCCACGCACTTCCACCTGTCGATCAACTCGATCACCTGGTTCGTGCGCGTCGGCTTCTTCGTCGTGCCGGTCATCGTGTTCCTCGCCACCAAGCGGATCTGCCTCGGCCTCCAGCGCCGCGACCGCGACAAGGTGCTGCACGGCCGCGAGTCGGGCATCATCAAGCGGCTGCCGCACGGCGAGTTCATCGAGGTGCACGAGCCGCTCGGCCAGGAGGCCCTGCACACGCTCACCGCGCACGAGCAGTACAAGCCCGCCGAGATCGGCCCGACGGTCGACGAGAACGGTGTCGAGCGCAAGGTGAAGGGCACCGAGAGGCTGCGCGCCAAGCTCAGCGAGGGCTTCTACGGGGAGGAAAGCCAGATCCCCAAGCCCACGGTCGACGAGTACAAGGAGATCACGAGCGGCCACGGCCACCACTGATCTTCCGGCCGGCTGGCCGGTCCTTGTTGATCGCCACGGCAAGAGCCCCCGTCCAATGCCCGGACGGGGGCTCTTTGCCGTCCCTCCGGCTGGATAGGGTGGACTCGCCCCTGCGCATAGGGGTGAGTCCACCCGTGTACGTCCACGCACGTACGAATCTACGAACCCAGGAGCGACCATGAGCGCTGTGAACCCCGCTGGAGGCAACACCGCGGCGGCCCGCTCCTGGCCCGTGGTGCTGAACGGCCTGCTCGACGGCCGCGACCAGAGCGCGGACGACACGGCCTGGGCGATGGACCGCATCATGAGCGGCGAGGCCACGGACGCGCAGATCGCCGGGTTCGTGGTGGCGCTGCGGGCCAAGGGTGAGACGGTCGAGGAGATCACCGGGCTCGTGCGGACGATGTACGAGCACGCGAACGTGATCGAGGTGCCGGGGGAGACCGTCGACATCGTCGGTACGGGCGGTGACGGCGCGAAGACGGTGAACATCTCCACCATGTCGTCGATCGTCATCGCCGGGACCGGCGCCAAGGTCGTCAAGCACGGCAACCGGGCCGCGTCCTCCGCGTCCGGCGCCTCGGACGTCCTGGAGAAGCTCGGCGTCAATCTGGAGCTGACCCCGAAGAGGGTGGCCGAGGTGGCCGAGGAAGCAGGGATCACCTTCTGCTTCGCGGTGAAGTTCCATCCGGCGCTGCGTCATGTGGCCGCGGCGCGCGGGCAGTTGGGGATCCGGACGGTGTTCAACTTCCTCGGTCCGCTGACGAACCCGGCGCGGGTGCGGGCGCAGGCGGTCGGGGTCGCGGACGCCCGGATGGCGCCGATCGTGGCGGGTGTCTTCGCCGAGCGCGGCAACTCGTCGCTGGTCTTCCGCGGCGACGACGGCCTGGACGAGCTGACCACCACCGCGACGTCCCGGGTCTGGATCGTCCGCGACGGCAAGATCACCGAGGAGCGCTTCGACCCGCGGGACGTCGGCCTCGATCTCGTCCCCGTGGAGGCGCTGCGTGGGGCTGACGCGTCCTACAACGCGGACATCGCCCGGCGCCTGCTGAACGGCGAGACGGGCCCCGTACGGGACGCGGTGCTGCTGAACTCGGCGGCGGCCCTGGTCGCCCTGTCCCCGACCGACGCACCGCTCGCGGAGCAGCTGCGGGGCGGGATGGCGAAGGCGGCGGAGGCCATTGACTCGGGGGCGGCGAAGCGGACGTTGGAGCGCTGGGTGGAGATCAGCAACGCCTAGGCGTGCGGCGGGGGCCAGGTTTGCGCCCCCGCCGCCTCTGCCCGTCCCATCCCTGGTGGCTCCGCCCCCAGACCCCCGCCAGGGGCGCTGCGCCCCTCCTGGCGTCCCGCTATCCGGACACCGGGGTTGCGGGGGGAAGACCGTGTGGCAGGATGCTGCACAAGGTCATGAGCGACAGCCATGAGGCCCCGGCCGGCTGTCCGGCAACCCTCCGTCCGTGGCGGGGTGCCCCGGGTGAAGACCAGGTCGTAGGCAGTGAGGTCTACGGCAAGCGCGGACCCCTCGCCCTCTTTCGAGTGGACACAGTCCAGGGGTCCTGGTCGTTCGAGGGAGCCTTCTGTGAGCAAGCGAATGCGATAGGGCGTAGAGCCCCGCCTCCGCATACCCCCTTTGCCTTTTTTCCTGCGTTGAGCCGTACTGGCGTACTCCCGTACCCCCCCGTGTACCCGGCTCGCGCAGCGATTCCGCCTGCCTCTCACAGGAGCTCGCCATGTCTGTCTCCACCGCTGCCGCCGACCAGTCCGTTTGTGCCCCTCTGTCCGTTCTGGGGCGAGATGTCACCGTTCCGCTCGTCACCGGTGGCGAGGTCACCTACGCCGCGCTCGACTACGCCGCCAGCGCCCCGGCCCTGCAGCGGGTCTGGGACGACGTCGCCGCGTACGCCCCGTACTACGGCAGTGTGCACCGCGGCGCCGGGTACCTCTCCCAGCTGTCCACCGATCTCTTCGAGAACGCCCGCAGGACCGTCGGCGAGTTCCTCGACTGCCGGGACGGCGACCAGGTCGTCTTCACCCGCTCCACCACCGACTCGCTCAACCTGCTCGCCGCCGCCCTTCCGGCCGACTGCCAGGTGTTCGTCTTCGAGACCGAGCACCACGCCTCGCTGCTGCCGTGGAAGGACGCGCGGGTCACGTACCTCGACGCGCCCCGCACCCCCCAGCAGGCGGTCTCGACCCTGGAGCGCGCCCTCGCCGGCCGCGACCCCCACGGCCCGGCCCTCGTCTGCGTCACCGGCGCCTCGAACGTCACCGGCGAGCTGTGGCCGGTGCGCGAGCTGGCCGCCGCGGCGCACGCGCACGGCGCCCGCATCGTCCTCGACGCCGCGCAGCTGGCCCCGCACCACCCGGTGTCCCTCCGCGACCTCGACGTCGACTGGGTCGCCTTCTCCGGACACAAGCTGTACGCGCCCTTCGGCTCCGGCGTCCTCGCGGGCCGCTCCGACTGGCTGCGCGAGGCCGAGCCGTACCTCGCGGGCGGCGGCGCCAGCCGCCAGGTCACGCGCCGCAGGGACGGGGGAGTGGACGTGGAGTGGCACGAGAGCGCGGCCCGGCACGAGGCCGGTTCGCCGAACGTGATCGGCGCCTACTCCATCGCCTCCGCCTGCAAGGCGCTCACGGAGGCCGGCTTCGACACGCTTCTCGCGCGCGAGCAGCAGCTGATCCGTGCGGTACGGGAGGGGCTCGCGGAGGTGCCCGCCGTGCGCGTCCTCTCCCTCTTCGGCGACGACGCCCCGCGCGTCGGCGTCATCTCCTTCGTCGTCGAGGGCTGGAACAGCTCCCACTTCGCCGCGGCGCTCTCCGCCGAGTACGGCATCGGGGTGCGCGACGGTCTTTTCTGCGCCCACCCGCTGGTGCGCACGCTCCTCGGCAGCGACCCGGGGACGCAGGGTGAGTGCGGGGCGCCCGAGGCGGCGCCCGGGGAGAAGTCCCTCAACGCGATCCGGGTCAGCTTCGGGGCCGGTACGCCGGACGAGCATGTGGAGCGCTTCGTGCGGGCCGTGAAGGAACTGGTCCGGGACGGCGCGCGGTGGAGCTACCGCACGGAGGACGGCCGCTGCGTGCCCGCGGTCTGAAGACGGCGGACGGCGCGTGGGGGGTCAGGCACCCTCTTCCTGGGCTCCGCTCCCCACTCACCCGCGCCTACTCACCCCTACCTAGCTGTCGAGGCCGATCGCGAAAGCCGCCTCCAGGTCGTGCTGGGAGTACGTGCGGAACGCGACGTGGGTGTCCGTCGCCTCGACGCCGGGGATCTTGCTGATCTTGCCGGGGATGACGTCCGCGAGGTCGTCGTGGGCCTTCACCCGGACCATGGCGATCAAGTCGTATGTGCCGGTGACGGAGAAGACCTCGCTGACACTGTCCAGCGCGGCGATCGACTCGGCGATCTCGGGGATCCGGTCCACGCTGGTCTTGATGAGCACGATCGCGGTGATCACGGCTGGTTTTCTCCCTCGGGTGCTGCTGCTGGGGTTTTCACTCTAGTCGGCCGACCGAACCGCACCCACGCGTAGACGAAGCCCACCGAGAAGCCCACCAGGTGGGCCAGATAGGCGACCCCGGGACCCGAGGGGCTGCGGCCCGCCGCCAGCCACTGAAGGGTCGCCCAGAAGGGCAGCACCACCCAGGCGGGGAAGCGCAGCGGCAGGAAGAAGAGGAACGGGAAGAGACTGGTCACCCGGGCCTTGGGGAACAGGTACAGGAACGCGCCGAGGACGGCGGAGATCGCTCCTGAGGCGCCGACGAGGGTCTGCTCGGAGGTGGAGTTCGCGATCGCGTAGCCCAGCAGGGCGAGATAGCCGCAGGCCACGTAGAAGACGGCGAACTGGACGTGGCCCATGCGTTCCTCGGTCATCGCCCCGAACACATAGAAGAAGAGCATGTTGCCCAGGAGGTGGAGCCAGCTGCCGTGGATGAACAGGGCCGTGGCCGGGGTGAGCAGGGCGCTCGGGGTCCCGCCGAGGAGCTCGGCGGGGATCACGCCCCAGCGCCGGAAGTAGGCACGCTGGGCGACCAGCAGCTCGTCCCCGGTGCCGTACCCCGGATTGAGTCCCGAGGCCGGGCCGATCAGGAAGATCAGACAGCACAGGATGATCAGCCCGTACGCCACCGGCGCGGACTGACCCCGCATCGCTCTGCCGACTGTCGTACCCCGTTTGCTGATCATGGACCAGAGCATGACGTAACCGGACCGATGTGCACAGAGTGCCTCGCCGCCGTGGACGGCCGAGCGTCGAGTACCCGCCAGGCCGTAGGGTAACGAGCCACACGCACCAGAGACTGGCGCTGGACGGACACTAGAAGGAAAGCGACTGCCACATGACGGTTCCCCTGCCGACCGCCGAGACTCGCTGGCGCTGCATGCTCTGCGGCAACCTCACGCGATTCGACGTGACCCGCTCCTCCAAGGTCGTCGAGTATGTGCACCTCGACCTCGCCGGTGAGCCGAACGTCGAGGAGCGTGAGGTGGTCAGTGAGACCATCGAGTCGGTGCGCTGCCGCTGGTGCAACGCGGTGGATCAGGTGGAACTGGTGGACAGGCCGGGCGCCGGCTCCTGAGGGAGCGGGCCCCGCACAGACATTGGGGTGACGGATGGTGGAGACCACAGGCGGGGAGCCGGACGACGGCACCGCTGAGGTGCTCGACCGTCCGCTGCCCGACGGCGTGCGCCGACGTGTCGTGCAGATCGTGTCGGACGGGTTCGGCGGGTTGACCATCGCCGAATTGCCCGCCCAATTGCGGCAGTATGCGCGGTTCGCTCCCAACCGGCGGGCGAAGTTCGCCGGTAACGCCATGGCTGCCGCGCTGGAGACCGACCCGCTGTTCAGGCAGCGTATCGCCGAGAAGCTCAGAGAGGCGCAGCCGGAGCTCGCCGGCGCCCTCGACTCGGGCGCGCCGCCACCGGCCGCGGATCCGCTGGACGTGGCGGCCGCGGCCTATGTGCTGCGCCCCGTCGGCTGGGTGAAGTTGGTGACCGCGGCGGGCGAGGAGGCCCTGCGGGCGGACGCCGAGCGGGCCGACGAGGAGAGCCGGGCCGAGCTGGAGCGGCTGCGCGAGGAGCTCGCGGAGGCGCGCGGGCAGACCAGGGCCGAAACCGAGCGGTTGCGTACGGAGTTGGAGTCGGCGAAGAAGGAAGCCGAATCGCTTCACCGTAAGTTGCGCGGCGCCCTCAGCGACGTCAAGCGGGGCGAGGCCGCGCTGCGCAAACTGCAGGGCGAGATGGACACCGGGCGGGCGGAGGGGCAGGCCCAGGTGTCCGCCGCCGAGAGCGAGACCCGGCGGCTCAAGGCGCGGCTCGCGGAGGCCGAGGCGGCCTTGGAGGCCACTCGCAAGGCGGCCCGCGAGGGACGCAGCGTCGAGGACATGCGCGTACGCCTGCTGCTCGACACCGTGCTGGACGCGGCGCAGGGGCTACGGCGCGAACTCGCGTTGCCACCCGTTTCCGTACGGCCCGCGGAGACCGTGGACGCGGTCGAACCGGGACGGATGACACCAAAGGACATCGCCACCCGTGCGCTGTCCGAAAACGATCCCGCGATCCTCGACCAGCTGCTCGCGCTCCCGCAGGCGCATCTGGTCGTCGACGGCTACAACGTCACCAAGACCGGCTATCCGCAGATGCCGCTCGAGAAGCAGCGGCTGCGGCTGCTCGGACAGCTGTCGCAGCTCGCCGCGCAGACCGGGGCCGAGGTGACCTGTGTCTTCGACGGGGCCGAGCTGGCCGCGCCCGTGCTGCTCGCGCCGCCGCGCGGGGTGCGGGTGCTGTTCTCCAAGCCGGGTGTCACCGCGGACGAGTTGATCCGCCAGCTGGTGCGCGCCGAGCCGCCAGGGCGGCCCGTCATCGTCGTCTCCACCGACCGTGAGGTGGCCGACGGGATCGCCAAGGCGGGCGCGCGGCCGGTCGCCTCGGTGGTGCTTCTCAAGCGATTTTCGCGCAGTTGACCTTCTGGGCCCTACGTCCCATAGGGCTCGTAAGTCCCATGCATAACATCTGGGCGTGATGCCCGAATTGGCGAAACCTTCACGCAACGTAGCGTCAAGCCCGGATCACTGCACGTGAGTTGAGTGTAAAGAATGCGCTGGGTGACAAAGAATTATCAGGTTTGGATTTGAACTGATCACAGGAAGGTCACTAGGGTCGGGGCTCGAACCTCCACTCGGGTGATCACTCATCGGGAGTGACGGTGGGGGGACACCGCCCGTCGGCGACTCGGCAGGCGGCTGGAGGAAGAAGGAGCTCGCCTTCGTGGCGTCCCACCGTCGACCCAAGCAGCCGAGCCGCACCCGTGTGACCGTGCTCACCACCGTCGCCGCCGCTGCCGTGGCCCTCAGCGCCAACGCCGCCAACGCCGCGCCCAGCGAGAAGCTGAGCAAGGACGAGGTCAAGGCCAAAGTCGACCAGCTCTACCAGGAGGCCGAGCAGGCCACCGAGAAGCTCGACGGGGCCAAGGAGAAGCAGGACAAGCTGGACAAGGAAATCAGCACCCTGCAGGACAACGTGGCCCGCGGTCAGGACGAGCTCAACACCCTGCGCGACGGCCTCGGTTCGATGGCCAGCGCCCAGTACCGCACCGGTGGCATCGACCCCTCCGTGCAGCTCTTCCTCTCCTCGGACCCGAGCGACTACCTCGACAAGGCGTCCACGATGGACCAGCTGAGCAGTCAGCAGGTCGAGGCGCTGAAGAAGGTCCAGGAGAAGCAGCGCGAGCTCGCCCAGGAGCGTCAGGAAGCCTCCGCGAAGCTCAAGGACCTCTCCGACACCCGTACGGAACTCAAGAAGAAGAAGCAGGAAGTCCAGGGCAAGCTCGCCGACGCGCAGAAGCTCCTGAACACCCTGACGGCCAAGGAGAAGGCCGCCCTCGACGAGCAGCAGGCCCGCGCCAGCCGCGCCAGCGCGCGCAGCGTCCTCAACGGCCCCATCGAGGCCGGCTCCGGGCGCGCCGGCGCCGCGTTCTCCGCCGGACAGACCAAGGTCGGCAGGCCGTACCAGTGGGGCGCCACCGGCCCCAGCGAGTTCGACTGCTCGGGCTTCACCTCCTGGTCGTACGCCCAGGCCGGTGTCTCCATCCCGCGTACCTCGGAGTCGCAGGCGAACATCGGCACCCGCATCTACTCGCAGAGCGATCTGCAGGTCGGCGACCTGGTCTTCTTCTTCAGCGACATCCACCACGTCGGTCTCTACGCGGGCAACGGCCAGGTGCTGCACGCCCCGCGCACCGGAACGGACGTGCGCTACGAGTCGATGAGCACCATCGGCGGGGCGTTCCAGTTCGGCGTCCGGGTCTGATCCGGCTCACCGAACCCTCCGAAGTCCCCCTCGAAACCCTCCGAAGTCTCCCTCGAACCTTCCGGAGTTCCCCTCGCCACGCCGCCCGAACGGGCGAATCGCGGTAACTCCCGCTGACCCCACGCCCCGTCGGTGACCTGCGTCTCCGGCGGGGCGTCGTGTTGTATGCCCGCCGAGGTCTTTGGTCGGTGTGTAGTCGCACGGCTACTGTCTGGCGCGTTTCCCCCCAACTCCGGGGGACCGTCAGTGGAAGGGAGAGCGGCTACTCGTGGGGTCCCATCGCCGCCGTGCACCGTCCGGGTTCGACCGGGGCGTCAGCGCCGCGGGCATCGCCGGCATCGCCGGCAGAGTCTTCTGGGTGGTGTCCGTCGCGGCCGCCGCACTGGGGGCCGTACCGGCCGCCGCAGCACCGAAGGACGACACCCGGGCCGAGGTGGACCGCCTGTACACCCAGGCGGAGAAGGCCACCGAGGCGTTCGACAAGGCCGACGAACGCGCCGGCGCACTGCGCGAAGAGGTGAGTACGGAACAGGACCGGATCGCCCGGCAGCAGGAGCGCATCAACACCATGCGGGACGCGCTCGGTTCGCTCGCCGGGGCGCAGTACCGGGCGGGCGGCCTCGACCCCTCCCTGGCGCTGCTCTTCTCCGACGACCCCGCCGAGTACCTGGAGCGGGCTGCGGCGCTCGACCGGATCAACACCCACCAGGCAGGCGAACTCAAGGACCTTCAGTTCGCCATGCGCGACCTCGCCCAGGAGCACGAGGAGGCGACCGCCAAACTCGCCGAGCTGGAGAAGAGCACCGAGGCCGTCGCCCAGCACAAGCGGACCGTGGAGCGGAAGCTGGCCAAGGCGCGGCAACTGCTCAACGCGCTGCCGTCCGCCGAGCGCGCCGCCTTCGACCGGCCCTCCCGCTCCGGACGCGCCGACATCCCCGGTCTCGGCAGTGCCGCAGCCGGCCTCGGCAGTGCCGCGCCCGCCTCGGGACGCGCCGAGACCGCCCTCGCCGCGGCCCGCTCCGCGCTCGGCCGCCCGTACGTGTGGGGCGCCAACGGGCCCGGCGGCTTCGACTGTTCGGGCCTCATGCAGTGGGCGTACCGGCAGGCCGGGGTCGGGCTGCCGCGCACCTCGCAGGAACAGCGGTACGCCGGACGGCAGGTGCCGCTCTCCCAGGCGCAGCCCGGTGACCTCGTCACCTACCGCTCCGACGCCAGCCATGTCGCGATGTATGTGGGCAACGGCCAGGTGATCCACGCGCCCTATCCCGGAGCGCCGGTTCGCTACGACCCGGTGGGCATGATGCCGATCTCGTCCGTCACACGGGTCTGAGACGCGGGCCTGGGACGCGGGTCTGGGACACCGTTCTGGGACACGGGTCCGAACGCTCGGCCCGGGCGCCGTACGATCGGGAACGTGGCTGGTCGAGGGCGTGCGTCGCGGGCGGGGTGTGCGCTGATGTGTTCCCTGACGCTGCTGCTCGCCGTGCTGACCGGCTGCGGCGGGCGGTCGGCCCCGGACACCGCGTCCGCCGATGTGCAGCGGGTCCTGGACCGGCGGGCCGTCGCGGTCCTGGACCGGAACGAGTCGGCCTACCGGGCCACCGGGGAACCGTCCGGGTCGGTCGCGGAGTTCACACGGCTGCGCGCCGTCCCGCTGGCCGCCTGGTCGTACCGCCTGACGGACCTGCACCACTCCGGCGACCGGGCCACCGCCGACGCCGAGCTGCGCTACCGCATCCAGGGCTACGACAAGGCGCCCGTCAGCACCGCGCGCACCCTGCGTCTGACCCGCGGCGGCGGTGCCTGGCGGGTCGCCTCCGACGAGCCCGCCGAGAAGACCGGTCAGCAGCTGTGGGAGCAGGGGGCGGTGACGGTCGTCCGGGGCGAGCACAGCCTCGTCCTGGGGGTCGGACAGTCCGGCGAACGTCTGCGCGCGTACGCCGCTCTCGCGGACCACGCCGTGCCCGCCGTCTCGTCGGCGTGGGGCACGGACTGGTCGGGGCACGTCGTCGTGCTCGTACCGAAGTCGCTGGAGGGCATGGCGGGGCTGCTGGGCGCGCCGGCGTCCGGGTACCGGGGGATCGCGGCGGTCACCACCGGCGAGGTGGGAGGCTCCGCGAAGGCGCCCGCGGACCGGGTCATCGTCAACCCCGAGGCCTACGGCGTCCTCGGTGACTTCGGCAAGCAGGTCGTGCTCACCCACGAGACGACGCACGTCGCCACCCGCGCCCACACCACCGCGGCAACGCCCCTGTGGCTCTCCGAGGGCTTCGCGGACTGGGTCGGCTACCGCGGCAGCGGCCGTACGGCGGCCCAGGCGGCACCGGAGCTCGAACGGGCCGTGCTCGACGGGCATGTGCCGGCCGCTCTGCCGGACGACAAGGACTTCGGGTTCACCGGGGACGCGGCGCGGCTGGCGCGGGCGTACGAGGGCGGCTGGATGGCCTGCCGCCTCATCGCCGACCGCTGGGGCGAGGCCCGGCTGAACGAGTTCTACCGGGCCGTCGGCGACCACAAGAAGCGGGCCGGGGCGGTCGAGGGCGCGCTGCGGGACGTGCTGCACACGACGCCGCAGAAGTTCACGGAGCAGTGGCGGGCGTATCTGAAGGCGCGGCTCGGCTGAATCAGCGCCCCGTCGTGTCCAACTGGGCGATGCCGCTGCGTGGCCCTGGCGGTGGGCCCGCGCGCCCTGCGCCGGAACGCGCTGCTGCGCGAGGCCGCGGCGGTACGGCCCTCGGAGGCGACCGGCGCCGCACTCCGCCGCACCCTGCGCACCGGCCTGCCGATGTCCGCCGACTTCACCGTGCGGCAGGGCGGGGCGCTGGTCCCGGTCGCGATCGTGGCCCGGCTCGGGGTGACGGCCGTCGCCGCGTACTCCATCGCGTACAAGGTCATGTACCTCGCGACCATGGCCTTCTGCTCGGTGCGGCAGACCGCCTCGATCCACACCGCGCCCGGCGTCAGGAGGAGCGCAGGGTCTCCTTGGTGCGGGCGGCCTGAGCGGGCAAAGTCGGGGCCGGGTCGGACACGGTGCTCCGCCACAGTTCCAGGGCGGCGAGCAGCGCGGCGATCACCAGGAGGCCGTTGCGGAGGAAGAGCAGGGTGATGCCGAGCGAGTCGCTGGACACGACGTGCGAGAACCAGAACGGGAACTCCAGGACGGTCACGAAGCACGCGCTCAGCACCAGCCCGACCGGCAGGGTCATCCGGCTGCCCCGGAAGCACAGGCAGACCGCGCCGATCCCGACCAGCCACACCATGTACTGCGGGCTGATCACCCGGCTGGTGGCCGTGAACATCAGCACCGCCACGAACGCGGCGTCGGCGAGCGTGTGCGACCGCAGATGCCTGGCGCACAGCCGCCACAGCAGCAGCCAGCCGAAGGCGACCGCGGAGAGGACGAGGGCCGCCGTGCTCACCACGTCGACGCCCGGGCCGAGGAACTCCACCGAGCCGTAGTTCAGCAGCACCTGCCCGTTCCAGCCGAAGTGCCGGGCCACGTGGAAGACGAGGGAGCCCAGCGACTCCACCTCGGTGCCGCGATTGCGCTGGAAGGTCAGGAAGGAGAAGGCGCCGGGCATCGCCAGCCCGAACAGCACCGCGATCCCCCCGGCGGTGACCGCCGCCGCGGCCCACGCGCGGCGCTTCACGGCCCCGACGAGCAGCAGCACCGGCCACACCTTCACCAGCGCACCGAAGCCCGCGAGAGTTCCCATCACACGCGGATGGCGGGCCCCCGCGAAGAGCGCCGCGACCGCCAGGGCCGTCACCATCAGGTCGTAACGGGCATAGACCGTCGGTCCCAGCAGCGGGACGCCGATCGCCCACACCCAGGCGCCGCGCAGCGTCTTGCCGGGGCGCAGACCGGCGTACTGGAGCAGCCCGAAGACCATCAGGTCGGCGAGGAAGGCCAGCACGAAGAAGGCCGACGGGTAGTCGAGGAAGGGCAGCAGCGCGGGGGAGAGGATCGCGAGCGAGGCGGCCGGCGGGTACTGCCAGGTGACGTCGTCGAGCGGGAAGGCGCCGGTGCGCAGGATCTCGTACCAGCCCTGGTAGATCACCGAGACGTCGCTGGTGACGTCCGGGCCCGGGAAGACGAACACCTTGAAGACGAAGAGCAGCAGCACCAGCCTGGTCAGGCCCCAGGTTCCCAGCAGCGCGTACGGAAACCTCTCCCCCCTACTGCCTGTCATGCCCACCTGACCCTCGTTCGTCGGCTGCTTGTCCGGTTGTGCGGAAACATGATGACGCACCGGGCTGTGCGAGGGCCATGAAGCGCGGCCGTACGGCACTGTGAGTACCGGCCGGATACAGCTTCGCCCTTCCGTACCGCCCGCGTGCGGTTTCACTGGTTTCGGTAGGGTCGAGCGCGATGCACAAGACCCTGATCGTGACCAACGACTTCCCGCCCCGGCCCGGCGGCATCC
This sequence comes from Streptomyces sp. NBC_01384, assembly GCF_045040035.1. Taxonomy (NCBI): domain Bacteria; kingdom Bacillati; phylum Actinomycetota; class Actinomycetes; order Kitasatosporales; family Streptomycetaceae; genus Streptomyces; species Streptomyces sp. NBC_01384. The sequence goes on along the minus strand of NZ_CP109559.1, from coordinate 2,596,469 downwards.
AGGCCTTCCTGCACAACATGGCGCTGCGCCTGGACCCCGAGCGGTTCGTCGTCTACGCCTCCACCTGGAAGCGCGGCCGCGAGGGCGCCCTGGCGACGGCCGCCTTCGACGCCGAGCAGCCCTTCACCGTCGTCCGGGACCGCACGACGATGCTGCTGCCGACACCGGGCGCCACCCGGCGCGCCGTCGGGCTGCTGCGCGAGCATGGCTGTACGTCGGTGTGGTTCGGGGCGGCGGCCCCGCTCGGCCTGATGGCGCCCGCGCTGCGCAGGGCGGGCGCCGAGCGCCTGGTGGCCACCACGCACGGTCACGAGGCCGGCTGGGCCCAGCTGCCGGCCGCGCGCCGGCTGCTGCGCCGGATCGGCGAGTCCACGGACACGATCACCTACCTCGGCGAGTACACGCGCTCGCGCATCGCGTCCGCACTGACGCCCGAGGCCGCGTCCCGCATGGTCCAGCTGCCGCCGGGGGTCGACGAGAAGACCTTCCACCCCGGCTCGGGCGGCGACACGATCCGCGCCCGTCTCGGCCTCACCGACCGCCCGGTGGTGGTCTGCGTCTCCCGCCTGGTCCCGCGCAAGGGCCAGGACACGCTGATCCTCGCCATGCCCCGCATCCTCGCCAAGGAGCCGGACGCGGTGCTGCTGATCGTCGGCGGCGGCCCGTACGAGCAGGACCTGCGCAAGCTGGCGTACGACACCGGGGTCGCCGACGCGGTCCGCTTCACCGGCGCGGTCCCCTGGTCGGAGCTGCCGGCCCACTACGGCGCGGGCGACGTCTTCGCGATGCCCTGCCGCACCCGCCGCGGCGGCCTCGACGTGGAGGGCCTCGGCATCGTCTACCTGGAGGCCTCCGCGACCGGCCTTCCCGTCGTCGCCGGCGACTCCGGCGGCGCCCCCGACGCGGTCCTCGACGGTGAAACGGGCTGGGTGGTCCGTGGCGACTCCCCCGACGACTCGGCCGACCGCGTCATCACCCTCCTCGGCGACTCCGAACTCCGCCGCCGCATGGGCGAACGGGGGAGGGAGTGGGTGGAGGAACGGTGGCGCTGGGACCTCCTGGCGGAACGCCTGAAGGAGTTGCTCTAAGGGGCTGGGGCTGGGGCTGGAGGCTGGTTGCGTCTGGGGGGACTGCAGCGCCCCGGCAGGGGCGCGGGGAACTGCGCGCCCAGCCACAACTCACCCGCACCCGTTCCACTCACCGCAGCGCCCCGATAAGGGGCGCGGGGAACTGCGCAATCAGTTACAACCCACGCGCACTCGTCACACTCCCCGCAGCGCCCCCTGAAATCCCGGCAAAACCCCTAGGCGGAAGCAAATAATCCGCCGATGCTGCGCCCATGACAGAAAAACTGACTCATCATCAGATGAGTAACCGTCAGTTGGCCGCCCGCCATCTGACCAGACGCCAGATCCTCGGCATGGTCGCCCTCCAGACGGCCGCCGCGGCCGGCCTCACCCGCGTAGGCCTCCAGTCCGCCCACGCCGCCGAGCCCGCCGCGGTCGACACCGCCCCCGCGATCGTCATCGGCTCGGGCTACGGCGCCGCCGTGGCCGCCCTCCGTCTCGGCCAGGCCGGCATCCGCACGCTCGTCATAGAGATGGGCAAGCTCTGGAACTCGCCCGGCTCCGACGGCAAGGTCTTCTGCTCCACCAGCGCCCCCGACGAGCGCTCGATGTGGTTCCGCACCCGCACCGAGGCCCCGCTCGCCACCTTCCTCTGGCTGGACGTCGTCAACAAGGACATCAGCCTCTACCCCGGAGTCCTGGACCGGGTCCACTACGACAACATGTCCGTGTACGTCGGCCGAGGCGTCGGCGGCGGCTCGCTGGTCAACGGCGGAATGGCCGTCACACCCCTCCAGTCGTACTTCTCGGAGCAGTTCCCCACCGTCGACGCCGCCGAGATGTACAACACCTACTTCCCGCGCGCCCGCACCATGCTCGGCGTCAACACGGTCGACCCCACCTGGTTCGAGTCCACGGAGTGGTACCAGTTCACCCGCACCTCCCGTAAGGCCGCCGCCAACACCGGCCTGAAGACCACCTTCGTCCCGAACGTCTACGACTTCGCCTACATGCAGCGCGAGGCCGCCGGCACCGCCACCAAGTCGGCGCTCGCGGCCGAGGTCATCTACGGCAACAACTACGGCAAGAAGAGCCTCGACAAGACCTACCTCGCCGCCGCGCTCGGCACCGGCAACGTCACCATCCACACTCTGGAGAAGGTCCGGGCGATCAGCCGGGCCACCGACGGCACGTACACCCTGACCGCCGACCGGATCGACACCACCGGCGCGGTCGTGGAGACCAAGCAGTACAGCTGTACGTACCTCTTCCTGGGCGGCGGCAGCCTCGGCACCACCGAACTCCTCGTCCGGGCCCGGGAGACGGGCACGCTGCCCGCACTGGACGCCGGCGTGGGCACCGGCTGGGGCACCAACGGCAATGTGATGACGGGCCGCGCCAACCACATCTGGGACACCGTCGGTGCCAACCAGTCGACCATGCCGGTCATGGGCATCGACGACTGGGCCAACACGTCCAACCCCGTCTTCGCCGAAATCGCCCCGCTGCCCATGGGGTTGGAGCACTGGATCAGCCTCTACCTCGCGATCACCAAGAACCCGGAGCGCGCGTCCTTCACGTACGACGCGGCGACGGACTCCGCCAAGCTCGGCTGGACCGCCGCCCAGAGCGCGGTCTCCGTGAGCATGGCCAAGAAGCTCTTCGACCGGATCAACTCGGCCAACGCGACGATCTACCGCTACGACCTCTTCGGCAACAACAAGACCTTCGCCGACGACTTCTGCTACCACCCGCTCGGCGGCTGTGTGCTGGGCGAGGCCACGGACAACTACGGCCGGGTCAAGGGGTACCCGCACCTGTACGTCACCGACGGCTCGCTCGTGCCGGGCTCGATCGGTGTGAACCCGTTCGTCACGATCACCGCGCTCGCGGAACGCGGCATGGCGCGGATCCTCGCCGAGGACACCGCGCCATGAGACCCGCCCAGTCGGACCGCTAGCCGCGGTAGATCGCCTCGATCTCGTCCGCGTAGTCCTTCGCCACCACATTGCGCTTGAGCTTCAGGGACGGCGTGAGGTGGCCCGACTCCTCCGTGAACTGGGAGGACAGAATGCGGAACTTCCGCACCGATTCCGCCTTCGACACCGCGGCGTTGCCGTCGTCGACCGCGTCCTGGATCGCGCGCAGCAGATCCGGGTCCTCGCGCAGCGACGCCGCGGTGGAGCCCGCCGGCTTGCCGTGCTCCTCGGCCCAGCGGCCCAGGAACTCCTCGTCGATCGTGACCAGCGCGCCGACGAACGGGCGCCCGTCGCCGACCACCATGCACTCCGCGACCAGCGCGTGCGCGCGGATACGGTCCTCGATCACGGCCGGGGCGACGTTCTTGCCGCCCGCGGTGACGATGATCTCCTTCTTGCGGCCGGTGATCCGGAGGTAGCCGTCCTCGTCGAGGGTGCCGATGTCACCCGTGTGGAACCAGCCGTCCGCGAGCGCCTCGGCGGTCGCGGCCTCGTTGTTCCAGTACCCCTTGAACAGGTGCTCGCCGTGCAGCAGCACCTCGCCGTCGTCGGCGATGCGGATCACGGAACCCGGCAGCGGCTGGCCGACCGTACCGATCTTCGTACGGTCCCAGGGGTTGAAGGCGGTGGCCGCGCAGGACTCCGTCAGGCCGTAGCCCTCCAGGACCGTGAAGCCGATGCCGCGGAAGAAGTGGCCCAGGCGCTCACCGAGCGGAGCGCCGCCGGAGATCGCGTACTCGCCGCGACCGCCCAGCACCGCGCGCAGCTTGCTGTAGACGAGCTTGTCGAAGGTCCTGTACTTGATCTTCAGACCGATCGACGGGCCCGAGGGGGTGTCCAGGGCGCGGCTGTACGCGATCGCCGTGTCCGCCGCCTTGTCGAAGATCTTGCCCTTGCCGTCCGCCTGCGCCTTGGCACGCGCCGAGTTGTAGACCTTCTCGAAGACGCGGGGCACACCGAGGATCAGCGTCGGCCGGAACGCGGCCAGCTCGTCGGTGAGGTTCTTGATGTCCGGGACGCAGCCCAGCTTGATCGGCGCCATCATGGGCGCGACCTGCACCAGCCGCCCGAAGACGTGCGCGAGCGGGAGGAAGAGGAGGACGGAGCACTCGCCCGTACGGAACAGGGGGCGCAGCCGCTCCACGATGTTGCCGCACTCCGCGAAGAAGGCGCGGTGGGTGAGGACACAGCCCTTGGGACGGCCGGTCGTACCACTCGTGTAGACGATGGTCGCCGGGTCGTCGGCCCTGGCGAGCGAGCTGCGCTCCTCGACGGTGGCGTCGCTGACGTCCTGACCGAGCCGCCCCAGCTCCTCCACCCCGCCGGCCTCGATCTGCCAGACGTGCTTGAGAGCGGGCAGCCGGTCGCGCACCGACTCCACGCAGGCCGCGTGCGTGTCCAGCTCGACGATGCAGGCACTCGCGCCCGAGTCGCCGAGTATCCACTGCACCTGCTCGGCCGAACTGGTCTCGTACACCGGCACGGTGATCGCGCCCGCGCTCCAGATCGCGAAGTCGAGCAGCGTCCACTCGTAGCGGGTACGGGACATCAGGCCGACCCGGTCGCCGGGCTGTATGCCCGAGGCGATCAGGCCCTTGGCCGCGGCCCGCACCTCGGCGAGGAAGGCGGTGGCGGTGACGTCCGTCCAAGAGCCGCCCACCTTGCGGGCGATGACGGCGACGTCGGGATGCTGCGCGGCGTTTCTGCGGACGATGTCGGTCAGATTTCCGTCCGCAGGGACCTCATACAAAGCCGGAAGGCTGAACTCGCGCAAGACTGCTGCTCCTCATAGGGCGCCGACGCCACGACGGTGTGTGATGCGACGGAGCGGTCCAAGGCTCGGGCAGGTACCCAGGAACATCATTGTTGAAATCCTGAGCACGACTGGACTGCCCGGACGTTACCCACCGGTACGGCTGTTTCGATAGGGGGTCCCGGCGAGATGTTCGCTGCGTCACACAGGCCGACGCGTCACACGGGGTGGCGCGTCACACCGGTTGGCGTTCCTTTGCGCACAGTAGTCCACGCTCTTCTTGGCATGCCAGTAACCGCAGGTCCGACCGCCTCTATTCACGTTTGCCCCACACGCCTACGCTTGATCGCCATGGCACCCACACCGGTCGGCAACCACAGGACGCGCATTCATGTGGTCAGTGACGTGCACGGCAACGCCCGTGACCTGGCCCGGGCCGGCGACGGCGCGGACGCTCTGCTCTGCCTCGGTGACCTGGTGCTGTTCCTCGACTACGCCGACCACGCGCGCGGCATCTTCCCCGACCTGTTCGGGGAGGCGAACGCGGACCGGATCGTCGAGCTGCGCACCGCCCGCCGTTTCGCGGAGGCGCGGGAGTTCGGGCGGCGGCTGTGGGCCGAGGCCGGGGTGGACCACGCCGCGGCCATCGAGACGGCGGTGCGCAAGCAGTACGCCGAGCTGTTCGCCGCGTTCCCCACGCCGACGTACGCGACGTACGGCAATGTCGACATGCCGCCGTTGTGGCCGGAGTACGCCGGACCCGGCATCACCGTCCTCGACGGTGAGCGGGCGGAGATCGGCGGCCGGGTCTTCGGTTTCGTGGGGGGAGGGCTCAGGAGCCCCATGCGGACGCCCTACGAGCTCGACGACGAGGAGTACGCGGCGAAGATCGAGGCGGTCGGCGAGGTCGACGTGCTGTGCACGCACATTCCGCCTGAGGTGCCGGAGCTGGTGTACGACACGGTGGCGCGGCGCTTCGAGCGCGGTTCCCGTGCCCTGCTGGACGCGATCCGCCGCACCCGGCCCCGTTACTCCCTCTTCGGCCACGTCCACCAGCCGCTCGCCCGCCGGATGCGGATCGGTTCGACCGAGTGCGTGAACGTCGGTCACTTCGCTTCGTCGGGCCGCCCGTGGGTCCTGGAGTGGTGAAGGTGAACCGGGTGAGGTGACCGGGTGCGGTGAACCGGGTGCGGTGAACCCCAGGTGGGGTGGCAATGGTTCGGCGGGCGCGCGGTAGCCTTCACGCTGCACACACGTGCGCACCACCCTCCCTCACCGGACCGCATCTGGAGGAGCCACGGCGATGGCGGAACACACCAGCTCGAGCATCACGATCGAGGCGGCACCGGCTGACGTCATGGCGGTCATCGCCGACTTCGCCCGCTACCCGGACTGGACCGGCGAGGTGAAGGAGGCCGAGGTGCTCGCCACGGACGAGCAGGGCCGCGCCGAGCGGGTACGCCTCGTCATGGACGCCGGTGCCATCAAGGACGACCAGACCCTGGGCTACACCTGGGCCGGTGACCACGAGGTCTCCTGGACCCTGGTCAAGTCCCAGATGCTCCGTTCCCTGGACGGCTCGTACCTCCTCAAGCCCGCGGGCGCCGGCGCCACCGAGGTCACCTACCGGCTCACGGTCGACGTCAAGATCCCCATGCTGGGCATGATCAAGCGCAAGGCCGAGAAGGTCATCATCGACCGGGCGCTGGCGGGCCTGAAGAAGCGGGTGGAGTCGGGGGAGCAGCCGGGGGAAGCGGGCTGAGGGCGCTCCGCACCCTGTTGTCCTGCCGGCCCGCATTTTCGGCCCGTCCGGCGTTCGAGGACGAGGCCGTTCAGGCCGATGGGGGGGTCTGGGGGCCCAGCCCCCAGGGATGGGAAGGGCGCCGGCGGCGGGGGCGCTCGACGCAGGTAGCGTTCACTCAATGCGCACCATCCTGATCACAGGCCAGGGCGGCACCGGCCGTACGACGATCGCGGCGGCCACCGCGCTGAAGGCCGCCCGCCAGGGCACCCGCACCCTCCTGCTCACCGCCGACCGCACCGACACCCTCGGCGCCGTACTCGGCGTGCACACCGGCGCGGAGCCCACCGAAGCCGCGCCGCACCTCACCACCTGGCGCCCCGACGCGAACGCACGCTTCCGCGAGGACCTCACTGCCTTCCAGGACCGCGCGACCACCGCCCTGGACCTGCTCGGCGCCGCCCGCCTGGACGCCGAGGAACTCACCCCCCTGCCCGGCGCCGAGGAACTCGCCCTGCTGCGCGCACTGCGCGACGCGGCGACCTCGCAGGCGTACGACCTGCTGGTCGTGGACCTCCCGCCGGCCCCGCAGGCGCTCGCCCTCCTCGCCCTCCCGGAGGAGCTGCGCCGCTATCTGCGCCGTCTGCTCCCGCCGGAGCGCCACGCGGCCCGCGCCCTGCGCCCCGTCCTCGGCCGCCTCGCGGGCGTTCCGATGCCCGCCGAGTGGCTGTACGAGACGGCGGCGCGCTGGGACATCGAGCTGGCCGCGGTGGAGGCGGTCGTCGAGGACCGCGCCACGACCGTACGGCTGGTCGCCGAGCCCGGCCCGGCCGGCACCGACGCCGTACGCGCCGCCACCACCGGCCTCGCCCTGCGCGGCCTGCGCGTCGAGGCGCTGCTCGCGAGCCGCGTGCTGCCCGCCGCCACCGCGGACACCTGGCTGGGCGCCCTCGCCGCCCAGCAGCGCAAGGCGCTGGACGACTGGCAGCAGACGTACGCCGTCCACGAGGTCCCGCACCTCGGCCGCGACCCGCGCGGCACCGACGACCTCGACGCGCTCCCCGTGCCCGGTGTCAACCCGGCGCCCACCCCGGTCGAGTGGCCTGTCGCCGACCAGCCCGCCGACGACGGCGGCGACCGGGTCCTCGTATGGCACATCCCGCTGCCCGGCGCGATACGTGAGGAACTGGACCTGGTCCGGCGGGGCGACGAACTCGTCGTCACCGTGGGGCAGTTCCGGAGAATCGTGCCGCTGCCGTCCGCCCTGCGCCGCTGCACCGTGGCCGGCGCGGCCCTGCGCGAGGGCGAACTGAGGGTGCGGTTCGCGCCGGACCCGGATCTGTGGCCGCGCGGAAAATGACCGAGTCCCCCTCTGTGGCCGAGTGGACGGTGAACCGCGTACCCCCGTTCGGGTACCGTCGAAGGGAAGAACCGTAGGCAGGAGTCCGCCATGAGCGAAGAGCGCCCCACACCCGACGCCGCTCAGCAGGAGGCGGTCGACGAAGTGCGCGCGACCGACGCCGACGCCTGGGCGAAGGCGTGCGCCGAGGACCTCGCGGCGGAGAAGGCCCGCCGCCGGGCCCAGTACGGCCCACCGCCGGGCTCGGCCGCCGAGGAACTGCGCAAGCTCGTCGACACCGTCGCCGACAAGCTGTCCGGACTGAACTCGCCACTGTTCGGCGTGGTCGCCTCGGGCACCGCCCAGCAGATGGTCAGCCAGGTCGTGCAGCAGGCCAAGGCGGTCGTCGAGCCGGTCATCGAGCGCAACCCGGATGTTTTCGACCACCTCGCGGCCGCGGGCTCCGAGCTGCTCGCCGCCTACCGCTCGGCCGTCGAGGCCCAGGAACGCCGCTGGACGACCCGGGACACGGACCCTCGCGACGAGGGAACCGGTCCGGGGGAGCGGATTGACTTGGACTAAAGACCCCTCGGGTACGGTTGGCCGTAGCGGGGCTCGACCGAAACTGAGGGATTCATGGGACTCACCATCGGCGTCGATATCGGCGGCACGAAGATCGCGGCCGGTGTGGTCGACGAGGAAGGCAATATCCTCTCGACCCACAAGGTGCCGACCCCCACCACGCCGCAGGCCATCGTGGACGCCATCGCCGCCGCCGTTGAGGGCGCGCGCGCGGGTCACGACATCGTCGGTGTCGGCATCGGTGCCGCCGGATACGTGAACCGCCAGCGCTCGACCGTTTACTTCGCGCCCAACATCGACTGGCGGCAGGAGCCGCTCAAGGCCGAGGTCGAGGCGCGCGTGGGGCTGCCGGTCGTCGTCGAGAACGACGCGAACGCGGCAGCGTGGGGCGAGTACAAGTTCGGCGCGGGCAAGGGCCACCGAAACGTCATCTGCATCACGCTGGGCACCGGCCTCGGTGGCGGCATCATCATCGGCAACAAGCTGCGCCGCGGGCACTTCGGTGTGGCCGCCGAGTTCGGCCACATCCGGATGGTGCCGGACGGTCTGCTGTGCGGCTGCGGCTCGCAGGGCTGCTGGGAGCAGTACGCCTCCGGCCGCGCCCTCGTCCGCTACGCCAAGCAGCGGGCCAACGCGACCCCCGAGCACGCGGAGATCCTGCTCGCGCTGGGCAACGGCACGCCCGACGGCATCGAGGGCAAGCACATCTCGGTGGCCGCGCGGCAGGGCGACCCGGTCGCGGTGGACTCCTACCGCGAGCTGGCCCGCTGGGCCGGCGCGGGCCTCGCCGACCTGGCCTCGCTCTTCGACCCGTCCGCCTTCATCGTCGGCGGCGGCCTCTCGGACGAGGGCGAGCTGGTTCTCGACCCCATCCGTAAGTCGTACAAGCGCTGGCTCGTCGGCGGCAACTGGCGCCCGGTGGCCGACGTGATCGCCGCCCAACTGGGCAACAAGGCCGGTCTCGTGGGCGCGGCGGACCTGGCCAGGGAGCCCGACCCGATCATGTAACCGACGTGATCACGCAGTACACACACCACCGCCCGCCGCGCCCTTCCGGGGCACGGCGGGCGCCTCTTTGGAGGCGCGGGGCTGTGACATCACGCGGCTCCGCCGCGTGGGCGCGACCAGCCGCGAACGACTCGCGGTCAGCGAACGACTCGCGGTCAGCGAACCACCCGCAGTCAGCGAACCACCCGCAGCTTCCCGTCCCTCCCCGCGCCGCGTCGACGTATCTTGATCCGCATGGCGACGACCCCGCTGCCCCACTCCCACACCGACCCCGACGGCTCCGCAGTCATCCGAGTGCTCAGCTACAACATCCGCTCCATGCGAGACGACACCGACGCCCTCGCGCGGGTCATCACCGCCTGCGCCCCCGACCTGGTCCTCGTCCAGGAAGCCCCCCGCTTCTTCCGCTGGCGCAAGAAGCTGGCCCGGCTCGCGGCCGCGTCGGGCCAGGTGATCCTCTCCGGCGGCGCGACGGCCTCCGGCCCCGCGCTGCTCTGCTCGCTCCGGGCCACCGTCGAACGCACCGAGGACGTCCTGCTGCCCCTCACCCCCGGCCTGCACCGCCGCGGCTTCGCCACCGCCGTCGTCCGCTTCGGCGGCGCCCGGCTCGGCGTGCTGAGCTGTCACCTCTCGCTCCAGAAGGACGAGCGCCGGGAGCAGGGCGGCCGGCTCCTCGACCGCCTCGCCGCCCTGGGCACCCCGCACGCCCTCGCCGGCGGCGACCTCAACGAACGCCCCGACGGCCCCACCTTCACCCGCCTGGCCACCACCCTCCAGGACGCCTGGGCCACCCGCCCCTGGGGCGCGGAACAGACCTCGACCCCCACCGAACCCCACCAGCGCATCGACGCGATCTTCACCACGAAGGGCATCGAGGTCCTGGGCTGCGGGGTCCCGCTGGGACACCCCGGCGTGACGGAGACAGACCTGAGGGCGGCCACGGACCACCTGCCCGTCCTGGCCGCCCTCAGGATCCCGGCCGCCTAAGAGATATCCCGTAATGCCTGGTGGGGCGCCCTTCCCTATGGTGGGTGCCGGGTGCTTCGTCAGGCGGTGACCTCCGGTTTCAGGTTGTGGAGCGCGGCGATGTCGGCGAGAGCGTGATCGATGCCCTCGCCGCGTCGGCGGCACTGGCGCAGGATCTGGTGGTCCTTGAGGCGTGCCAGGGTGTGCTCGGCCACCGCCCGGCGCTTCTTGAACCTTTGGTAGTTGCGGTCCTTGACGATTTTTCCGTCGGGTCCACGCTTCGGGGATCTGATTTTCCTTAGATATCCGTAGTGATTCGTCATCTGTCGGTGTCCTGCCCTGTGCGGGTTTCGTGTGTGAGTGTGTGGGTCGAATGCGTGACCCTTTCCCGGGATGGTCGTTGATCGGATGACAGCATCACGGACGGGGAGGGGGACCGGTGAGTCGGAAACTGCCGCTCGCCGGGGGCGAGACGTCCCGCACCGCCTGTGCCCGGGGCGTGCTGCGCACGGGGGTGGACGAGAATACCGGCGAACGCGCCGGCGTACCGGTCGAAGAGCGCGGCGAACTGCTCGGGCTCGTCCCGCGACCGCTCGATCACGCGGGCGGCGCTCCGTTGCGCCTAAACCGGCGCCGCTCTCACGGACGTGGTTGCTCGCCGTTGGGGTTCCTCAATTGACGGTTGCGGTGTTCGTCTTTCGTGTATGGCCGAGTACGGCTGACAGGCGAACGGCTTGTTTTCCCCGCTCCCGAACAGCGCGAGGGCCCGCCCGGAAGGTCTCCGGGCGGGCCCTGGATGCAGTGTGGCGGGCGTCAGGCGACTGTCCGTGGGACGGGCGGCGGGCTCAGACCACCGCGCCCCGCCCCGGATCGCCCTCGTCCTCGTCGTCGGACTTCATGCGGGCCACCAGGGTGGCGAAGCCGCCGAGGAAGCCGCCGATGCCGACGGTGGCGAGCCACCACGTCATGTCCCAGCCGAGGAGGACGTCCAGCAGGAGCAGGATCGGGCCGCCGATGACGGCGAGCCAGGCGAACTTGGCCGTGGTGTCGGCGGCGGGCAGCGGGGGCGGCTCCGGCGGGACGAAGTGGCCCTCGTCGTCCTCGTCGAAGTCGTCCTCGGTGGGCTCGGGTGCCTGGTAGTCGCGCGGGCCGCCGACGCCGGGCGCGAAGGCGACGGAACTGCCGAGTGGCTTTGCCGCGGCGGGCGGCTCCCCGGCCTTGTCGTCCTTGTCGCCCTTCTCGCTGTTCTCGCCTTTTTCACCCTTCGTGCCCTTCTCGGGCTTCTCGGGTGTGCCCCCGGCGTCGGGGCCGTCGTTCGTCACCGGGTCGAGCAGGGCCAGGTCCTCGATCGACTTGAACGGTTTCGCGCCGGGTGGGTCCGGCGGTTCCTCGCCGTACCCCGCGACGATGGCCTGCCATGCCGCGTCCTCGTCGAACGGCACCCTTTGCTCGTCACCGAGAGGCTCGCCGACGGGTACGTCCTTCTCGTCGGGCTCGCCGCGCTCCGCGTCGTGCTCAGCCACCAGTGGCCGTCCCTTCCTGCTGACTCACCTGGCCCGTGTCGGACCGCTTGCCGACACTGGGCGCGAGCCGGCCGATGAACGCGTAGCTCTCCTCGAAGATCCGGTCCGCGTCATGGTCCAACGTCGCCACGTGGTAGCTCTGTTCCAGCAGGATCTCTGTCACATCCGTGGACGACACCCGGCCGAGGACGCGGGCCGAGTCGGCGGGCGGCACCACATGGTCCTGGGGGCTGCGCAGCAGCAGCATCGGCTGGGTGACCTGGGGCAGCTCGCCGTCGGCCATCCGGTAGAAGTTCCGCATGGAGTGCGCCGCCTGCAGCGGAACCCGGTCGTAGCCCACCTCCGCGACGCCCTCCTTGGCGATGTCGCTCGTGATGCCGCTCACCGACCGGACGAAGTGGCGCAGCACCGGGAGGGCGTGAGCGGCCGCTCCATGCACCTTGTTCGCCGGATTGACGACGACGATGCCGCTCACCTCGTCCCCGTGCTTCGCGGCGAGCCGCAGGGTCAGCGTGCCGCCCATCGAGAGGCCGAGGACGAACACCTGGGTGCAGCGCTCCCGCAGGGCGCGCAGCTCGCGGTCCACCTCCGCGTACCAGTCCTGCCAGCCGGTGAGCTGCATGTCCTCCCAGCGCGTGCCGTGCCCGGGCAGCAGAGGCAGCGCGACGGTCAGACCGCGCTCGGCGAGATACTCCGCCCAGGGGCGCAGCGACTGCGGGGAACCGGTGAAGCCGTGGCAGAGGAGGACGCCGACCTCTCCGCCCTCGTGGCGGAACGGCTCGGCTCCAGGGAGGACCGGCACCTTCGGTCTCCTGTTCATCAGATTCATCGGACGGGTGGAAAAGAAGCGGGCGGAACGTGGACAGGACGCGACCCCGAGACTTCGAGGCGTACTTCACCGTACGCGACCGCACTGACACCGACCAGGGTCGTCGGGGCCTTTGACGGTGCATCGGGATAAGGTCTGATCGACGACACAGGAGGCATTCGGTTGATCTACGGCGCCATGAAGTTTTCCATCGGAGGACCGCTGAAGCTCGCCTTCAGGCCCTGGGTGGAAGGCCTCGAGAACATACCCGCCGAGGGCCCCGCCATCCTGGCAAGCAATCATCTGTCGTTCTCGGACTCGTTCTTCCTGCCCGCGGTCCTCGACCGCAAGGTGACCTTCATCGCGAAGGCCGAGTACTTCACGACGCCCGGCATCAAGGGCAGGATGACCGCCGCCTTCTTCAAGGGCGTCGGCCAGCTCCCGGTGGACCGCTCCGGCGCGCGCGGCGCGGGCGAGGCGGCCGTCAAGAGCGGCATCGACGTCATCGAGCGCGGTGAGCTGTTCGGCATCTACCCGGAGGGCACACGCTCGCCCGACGGGCGGCTGTACCGCGGCAAGCCGGGCGGCCTCGCGCGCGTGGCGCTCGCCACCGGTGCCCCGGTCGTCCCGGTCGCGATGATCGACACCGAGAAGATCCAGCCGCCGGGCAAGGTGATGCCCAAGCTGATGCGCCCGGGTATCCGCATAGGCAAGCCGCTCGACTTCAGCCGCTACAACGGCATGGAGCACGACCGTTTCGTGCTGCGCGCGGTGACCGACGAGGTCATGTACGAAATCATGAAGCTCTCCGGCCAGGAGTACGTCGACATCTACGCGACGGCCGCCAAGCGACAGATCGCGGAGGCGGCGAAGGCCGAGAAGCAGGTGCTCAAGGAAGCCGAACAGGCGCAGAAGGATGCCGCGAAGGCGGCCGAAGCCGAAACCGAAGAAGGACGGGCCGGCTCCTAGACGCTTGCGTCGGGGGACGGTGGGGGTGGGGGACATGGCCAAGCGCGAGAGAGTCATGAGGATGTCGGTCGAGCAGCCGCTGTGGCGTGCGCTCACCGCCTACCGCGTGCTGACGATGCTGTACGCGATCGGGCTCTTCGCCACCGCGTCCGCCAAGTTCGCCCATCCCTGGGTGGCCGTCGGGTACTACGCCGTCCTGTTCGTCTGGACACTGGCCACCCTGCCCCGGGTCGCAAACGCGGCGAGCTGCACCAAGCGCTTCCTCGCTGTCGACCTGACCATCGCGCTCACCGGCATCATGCTCACGTCCGTCGCGGACACCCACCACCGCATAGTGACCGGCGGCCCCACGCTCCCGTCGATATGGACCGCCGGCTCCGTCCTGGCGTTCGCCATCAAGGGCGGCTGGCGCTGGGCGGCCTTCGCCTCCACGCTCGTCGCGGTCGCCAACATCGTCGAGCGCGGCGCCCCCACCCGCGACACGATCCACAACGTGATCCTCGTCTGGGTCGCCTCCATCGCCATCGGATACGTCGTCGAGGTCGCCCGCGCCTCCGAACTCACCCTCGCCCGCGCCCTGGAGATCGAGGCCGCCACCCGTGAGCGCGAGCGCCTCGCCCGCGACATCCACGACGGGGTCCTGCAAGTACTCGCCATGGTGCAGCGACGGGCCTCCGCGCTCGGCGGCGAGGCCGCGGAGCTGGGCCGGATGGCGGGCGAGCAGGAGGTGGCGCTGCGCACGCTGGTCTCGGGCGGCCTGGTGCCCGTCTCCCGGGTGTCCGAGGACGCCGCGCTGGGTGCGGTCGTACGCGCCGTCGAGGAACCGGACGACGACCAGGACTCCGTGGGTCCCGTCGACCTGCGCGCGCTGCTCGCCCCGTACGCCACCGCGCGCGTGACCCTCTCCGAGCCCGGCGCCCCGGTGCTGCTCCCCCCGGCCGCCGCCCGGGAGTTGGCCGCCGCCGTCGGTGCCGCCCTGGACAATGTCCGGAGGCACGTCGGCGAGGACGCCCGGGCCTGGATCCTGATCGAGGACGAGCCGGACGAGGTGGTCGTGACCGTCCGCGACGACGGCCCGGGCATCCCGGAGGGGCGGCTCGCCCAGGCCGAGGGGGAGGGGCGGCTCGGCGTGGCCCTGTCGATCCGCGGCCGGCTGCGCGACCTCGGCGGCGCGGCCGAACTGATCTCGGTGCCGGGCCAGGGCACGGAGGTCGAGCTGAAGGTGCCGAAGGTTTCCAAGGTTTCCAAGGACTCACGGGGGAAGGCGGAGCAGCGATGACGGGGGTCACCGGCGTGGTGGGGCAGGACCCGATCAAGGTCATGGTGGTGGACGACCACCCCATGTGGCGCGACGCGGTCGCCCGCGATCTGGACGCGTCCGGCTTCGCCGTGGTCGCCACCGCGGGGGACGGCGAGCAGGCGGTGCGCCGCGCCCAGGCCGTCGCGCCCGACGTCCTGGTGCTCGATCTGAACCTGCCCGCCAAACCCGGCGTGCAGGTGTGCAAGGAGCTGGTCGGCGCCAACCCGGCCCTCCGGGTCCTCGTCCTGTCGGCGAGCGGCGAGCACGCCGACGTCCTGGAGGCGGTGAAGTCCGGCGCGACCGGCTATCTGCTGAAGTCGGCGTCCACGGAGGAGCTGATCGACGCGGTGCGCCGCACGGCCGTCGGCGACCCGGTGTTCACGCCGGGCCTCGCGGGCCTGGTCCTCGGCGAGTACCGCCGGCTGGCCTCCGAGCCCGCCCCCGCCGCGGGCGCCGACGAACCCAAGGCCCCGCAGCTCACCGACCGCGAGACCGAGGTGCTCCGCCTGGTCGCCAAGGGCCTGAGCTACAAGCAGATAGCCGAGCGCCTGGTCATCTCCCACCGTACGGTCCAGAACCATGTGCAGAACACCCTGGGCAAGCTCCAGCTCCACAACCGGGTGGAGCTGGTGCGCTACGCCATAGAGCGCGGTCTCGACGAGGCGTAAACCCTGCTTGACCCACCATCGAGTGAAGGCAGCTGATCAACACCCGCACAATTCACTGGAATTGCCCTTACCGCCCATACCGCAGTGACCTGGATCACATTAACGTGAGTTCCATCAGGCAACCGCGGTGAAGGGACTTTTCCATGCGGGTCGGAGTACTGACCGGAGGCGGCGACTGCCCCGGACTCAACGCCGTCATCCGGGGCATCGTCCGCAAGGGCGTGCAGGAGTACGGATACGACTTCGTCGGCTTCCGGGACGGCTGGCGCGGACCGCTCGAGAACGACACCGTCCGGCTGGACATCCCCGCCGTGCGCGGCATCCTGCCCCGCGGCGGCACCATCCTCGGCTCCTCGCGGACGAACCCGCTCAAGCAGGAGAACGGCATTCGCCGTATCAAGGAGAACCTCGCCAAGCAGGAGGTCGAGGCGCTCATCGCGATCGGCGGCGAGGACACGCTCGGCGTCGCCGCGCGCCTCACCGACGAGTACGGCGTGCCCGTCGTCGGCGTACCGAAGACCATCGACAACGACCTGTCCGCCACCGACTACACCTTCGGCTTCGACACCGCCGTCGGCATCGCGACCGAGGCGATCGACCGCCTGCACACCACCGCCGAGTCGCACATGCGCGTCCTCGTCTGCGAGGTGATGGGGCGTCACGCGGGCTGGATCGCCATCCACTCCGGGCTCGCGGGCGGCGCGAACGTCATCCTCATCCCCGAGCAGCGCTTCGACGTCGACCAGGTCTGCGCCTATGTGACCTCGCGGTTCAAGGCCTCGTACGCGCCGATCGTGGTCGTCGCCGAGGGCGCGATGCCCCAGGACGGCCAGATGGTCCTCAAGGACGAGTCCCTCGACTCCTTCGGCCACGTACGCCTCTCCGGGGTCGGCGAGTGGCTGGCCAAGGAGATCGAGAAGCGCACCGGCAAGGAGGCCCGCACGACGGTTCTGGGCCACATCCAGCGCGGCGGCACCCCCAGCGCCTTCGACCGCTGGCTCGCCACCCGCTTCGGGCTGCACGCCGTCGAGGCCGTCCGCGACGGCGACTTCGGCAAGATGGTCGCCCTGCGCGGCACCGACATCGTCCGCGTCCCGATCTCGGAGGCCACGGCCAAGCTGAAGACGGTCGACCCGAAGCTGTACGAGGAGGTCAGCGTCTTCTTCGGCTGACGCTGACGTTCCCCTTCCCCGCGCTTCCGCCCAAGCCCTCCAAGCCCTCCAAGCCCTCCAAGCCCTCCAATCCCCTCGATCCCGCCGACCGCACGGGCCTCCCGACACCCGTGCGGTCGGCGTACGCGGTTCTCGGGGGCGTACACACCCGCACGCCGGATCGGGGGCGCCGTCGGCCAAGCCGGCGACGCGCTCAGTACGCAACGTCCTCGACTACCGTGCCGGCCGCCGCTCGGACAACGTGCTGATGCCCCGCGGCTGACCGAGCAACTCCCGTACGACGGCGGTCCCGTTCAGCGTCAGCACCGACTCCGGATGGAACTGAACGCCCGCGAACCCCGGCCCGCGCAACGCGTGCACCTCACCGCTGTCATCGCGGCTGACCTCGACGCCATGGGCCGACAGCCCGGCCGCCGTCTCCTCGTCGCAGCGCGCCACGAAGCTGTTGTAGAAGCCGACGGTCTCGGGCCGCCCGAACAGATCGATCTCCGTCTGCGCGCCCTGGTACGGGACCTCCTTGCGCACGATCTCCAGGCCCAGCTCCGCCGCGATCAGCTCATGCCCGAGGCAGACACCGAGCACGCCGTGCTCGCGCTGCCCCCGCATCACCTCGGCGGTGAGCTCCCGCAGGAACCGCATTTTGGGATCGTTCACGTCCGAGGGGTCACCCGGGCCGGGGCCCAGCACCAGCGGCCCCTCGTGCGCCCGCACCGCCTCCCGCAGCCCCGGCGCGTCGTACCGCCGCACGGTCACCTCAAGGCCCGAGGACCGCAGCACATGCGCGAGCATCGCCGTGAAGGTGTCCTCGGCGTCCACGACCAGCGCATGCCCCTCCAGGTCGCACGCCTGCTCCTGCATCCGCAGCCAGAACGGCGCGAGCGAGGCCCGCCGCCCGTCCAGCGCCGCCCGCACCCGCGGATCGTCGGCCAGCCTCGGCCGAACGCCCTCCGCACGCGGCCCGGCTCCGACGACCCCCAGCGCCGCCAGCACCCCCGCCGCCTTCGCATGCGTCTCGGCGACCTCGCCCGCCGGATCCGATCCCCGTACGAGCGTGGCGCCGACCGGCACCCGCAGCCGACCGTCCGCGTCGATGTCGGCGGTCCGGATGAGGATGGGGGAGTCGAGGGTCTGGGCACCGCCCGCATCCCGGCCGACGAGGGCCAGCGCACCCGCGTAGTAGCCCCGGCCGCCGACCTCGTGCCGCTCGATCACCCGGCACGCGTTCTGCACCGGCGATCCCGTGACGGTCGCCGCGAACATGGTCTCCTTCAGCACCTCGCGCACATCCAGCGAGGACCGGCCCCGCAGCTCGTACTCGGTGTGCGCGAGGTGGGCCATCTCCTTCAGCCGCGGCCCGATCACCACCCCGCCCATGTCACCGACCGTGCACATCATCTTGAGCTCCTCGTCGACGACCATCGAGAGTTCCTCGATCTCCTTGCCGTCGGCGAGGAAGCCGAGCAGGTCGTCCGCGGAGGGCCCCTCGGCGGGGTAGCGGTACGTTCCGCTGATCGGGTTCATCACGACGGTCCCGCCGGACATCCGCACGTGCACCTCGGGGCTCGCCCCGACCAGCGCCCTGTCCCCGGTATGCACGACGAACGTCCAGTAAGCGCCGCGCTCGCCGATCAGCAGCCGCCGGAACAGGGCCAGGGCGTCGGCCTTCCCGAACCCCGGGATCTCGCCCTCGTACGTACGCCGGATGACGAAGTTCGCGCCCTCGCCGCGCCCGATCTCCTCCTCCAGTACACGCCCGACGATCCCGGCGTACTCCTCGTCGGCGACGTCGAAGCCCCCGCCGGTCACCCGCACGTCGTGCGTCGGCAGCTGCGCCAGCGCCTGTTCCAGCGGCAGTACGTGCGTCTCCTCAGGGGTCAGCACCGCGAGCGGGGTGCCGTCGTCGCGGACGTCGAAGCCGCGCTCGCGGATCTGGCGGTACGGGACGAGCGCGAGCCCCTCGTCGGGGAGGTCGGCGAGGCGGTCGCAGGTGCTGACCGGGCCGAGCAGCAGCTCCACGGTGTCGTGATCGTGACCGGGGGTGCGGCGGCGCAGCAGGGCGAACGGACGGGGATCGTCCAGCAGGTCGAGCAGGTTCATCGGTCCTGTTCCTTCTCTCGGAGTCCTGGATCTCGGAGAGGAACGACCTGTGTCCGCAAACACCGAAGGCCGCCCCTCGGGCGGCCTTCGCGAAGTCTTGCGTACGCGCAGTCAGTGGGCCGCCGGATGAGCGGTCCACCACCAGTTCTGGTTCGAGTGCGCGAACATGCGCCGCACCTTACCCGACGTCGGGAGTCGGGCAACAGCGTGAACCGTCCGCGCAGGGCGTTCCTAACGCTCGGTCACCGGCCATGCATGGCATGGCCCAGAAAGTCCGACCGAGGAGTGAGCCATCCACGCAGCCCGTTCACCCCAGCTTCGCCGCAGGCGCCCCCGAGCGCTCATGGTGTGCGCCGCGGCCGCGGTCCTCGCCGCCGGCCTGCCCGGCGCCGCGCGCGCCGTCGAATCCGACGACACGACCAAGGTCACGTACCGCGGCCACGAGTTCACCGTCCCCGCCTCCTGGCGGGTCGTGGACCTGGACGACGATCCCGAAGCCTGTGTCCGCTTCGACCGGCACGCCGTGTACCTCGGCACGCCCGGCGACCAGCAGCAGTGCCCGGCGAGGGCGAGGGGACGTACCGAAGCGCTCCTGATCCAGCCCTCCGCCGTCACGAGGAGCACCGCCACCGAGAACCGCACGGCCCGTATGTTCCGGGTCACCGCCGACCGGATCGCGGTGACCGCCACGTACGCGGAGGACCGTACGAGAATCCGGGGCATCCTGCGCGGCGCCGGTATGCCCGTCCCCGCCGCCCAGACCAAGCCGACGGAACCGACGGGGTCGACCGCGGGAGCGCCCGCCGCGGCGCCGCTCCCCGCCGACGCGACGTCCTACAGCGGCGAGGGCTTCGACGCCTGCACCGCGCCGGGCCAGTCGGCGATGGACGCCTGGTGGGACGACTCCGACTACGGAGCCGTCGGCGTCTACATCGGCGGGATCAACCGCGCCTGCGCCCAGTCCAAGCTCACCGCCGGGTGGCTCCGGACGCAGTACGCGAACGGCTGGCGGTTCTTCCCGCTGTACGTCGGCCGGCAGCCCTCCGCCGACGGGGGCAGCTGCGGGGGCGGCTGCGCGGCGATCACCGACCCCGTACCGCAGGGCACCGAGGCCGCCGACGACGCGGTCAAGCAGGCGACCACGCTGGGCTTCGACAAGGGCACGGTGATCTACAGCGACCTGGAGAACTACGCTCTCGGCCGCACCGTGACCACCCAGGTGCTGGACTACCTCGACGCCTACACCGAGCGCCTGCACGAGCTGGGCTACCGCTCCGGCGTGTACGGCAACACCTCGTCCCTGGTCACCGACCTGGTGGCCAACAAGAGCCGCCTCACCCTGCCCGACGTGCTCCACTTCGCCCACTGGAACGGCAAGTCGACGACCAAGGACTCGGCGATCCCCTCGGATCTGTGGGCCGACCACCAGCGCATCCACCAGTACGCGGGCGACACGACCGAGAAACACGGCGGCGTGAGGATCTCCATCGACCGCGACCGGCTCGACGTGGGCTAGTGCCCGTTCCGCCTGCTCCGGGCGGTCGCACGGCCCGTCGTACGGCCCCGTCCACGCGCCCGTCGTACGGCTGCCCGGAGCGTTCCCGATCGAGCGCGATCCGTCTCAATCGATGGGCATAGGGAAGGACCCAGTACATGACCCCGTAATGTTGTCGGCGTGACCGTGAACGCTAAGCCCAGCGCGAGCGCTGGCAACACCTGGCGAGACCTGCCCGCGGCGCAGCAGCCCGAGTACCCGGATGCTGAGGCTCTGCGCGATGTGATCGCGGACCTCGAATCGTATCCGCCCCTCGTCTTCGCGGGCGAGTGTGACCAGCTGCGCGCCCGGATGGCGTCCGTCGCCAAGGGAGAGGCGTTCCTTCTCCAGGGCGGCGACTGCGCGGAGGCCTTCGACGCCGTGTCGGCCGACCACATCCGCAACAAGCTGAAGACCCTCCTCCAGATGGGCGCCGTGCTCACGTACGCCGCCTCGGTGCCGGTCGTGAAGGTCGGCCGCATCGCGGGCCAGTACTCCAAGCCGCGCTCCAAGCCGACCGAGACCCGCGACGGGGTGACGCTGCCGACCTACCGGGGCGACTCCGTCAACGGCTTCGACTTCACCGAGAAGGCCCGCGTCCCAGACCCCGAGCGGCTGAAGCGGATGTACCACGCCTCCGCCTCCACGCTCAACCTGGTGCGCGCCTTCACCACCGGCGGTTACGCCGACCTGCGCCAGGTGCACGCCTGGAACCAGGACTTTGTGAAGTCCTCCCCTTCCGGGCAGCGCTACGAGCAGCTCGCGCGGGAGATCGACAACGCGATGAACTTCATGCGGGCCTGCGGGACCGACCCGGAGGAGTTCAAGACGGTCGAGTTCTACGCCTCCCACGAGGCGCTGCTCCTCGACTACGAGTCGGCGCTGACCAGGGTCGACTCGCGCACGGGCCATCTGTACGACGTCTCGGGCCACATGGTGTGGATCGGTGAGCGCACCCGCCAGCTGGACGGCGCGCACATCGAGTTCGCCTCGAAGATCCGCAACCCGATCGGGATCAAGCTGGGCCCGACGACGACGGCCGAGGACGCGCTGAAGTACATCGACCGCCTCGACCCGAACTGCGAGCCGGGCCGTCTGACCTTCATCGTGCGGATGGGCGCCGACAAGGTCCGCGACAAGCTCCCCGAGCTGGTCGAGAAGGTCACCGCCTCCGGCGCCACCGTGGCCTGGGTGACCGACCCGATGCACGGCAACACCTTCGAGGCGGCCTCGGGCCACAAGACCCGCCGCTTCGACGACGTGCTCGACGAGGTCAAGGGCTTCTTCGAGGTCCACAAGGGGTTGGGCACGCACCCGGGCGGCATCCACGTCGAGCTCACCGGTGACGACGTCACCGAGTGCGTGGGCGGCGGCGACGAGATCTTCGTCGACGATCTGCACCAGCGCTACGAGACGGCCTGCGACCCGCGCCTGAACCGCAGCCAGTCCCTCGACCTGGCCTTCCTGGTCGCCGAGATGTACCGGGACCAGTAGCAGATCAGCAGGTAGTGCGCCTGTTACAGACAGATGGAGTGGGGCGCGGATCACATACGATCCCCGCCCCACTCCACTTTTACGGTCCCTGCGTGACGGGTAAGGTTAGGTTTGCCTCACCGATCAAGCGGGTCATCGGCCCATCGGTAGGGCACGACCTGTCTTTCCCGCCGGGAGGTGAACCGCGTGTACGTCTGCAGTTGCTTCGGCATCACCGAGCAGCAGGTGAAGAAGCATGCGGAGGACGGCGCCTGCACCCCTCGCCAGATAGCCTCGGCCTCCAAGGCGGGCACGGACTGCGGTTCGTGCGTGCGTCGGATCCAGGCTCTGCTGGGCAGGGGTTCGTGCCCGCGTCGTGAGCTGGCCGACCAGGGCAAGCCGGTTCTCTCCGAGGTTTCCGAGGTCTCCGGACTCTCCGGACTGGGCGAAGCCGCCTAGCTTTCCGGCTGCTCGATGAGCTGTGCGATGTAGAGCGCCTCGCCGAGTTTGTCCACCAGTTCGAGCTGGGTGTCCAGGTAGTCGATGTGGTGCTCCTCGTCCTCGAGGATCGACTCGAAGATGTTCGCGGACGTGATGTCGCCCTTGTTGCGCATTACCTCGATCCCGCGCTTGAGGCGGTCGATCGCCTCGACCTCCACCTGCCGGTCGGCCTGGAACATCTCGGTGAGGGTCTGACCCACCCGGACGTGGAAGAGCCGCTGGTAGTTGGGCAGGCCCTCCAGGAAGAGGATCCGGTCGGTGAGCACCTCCGCGTGCTTCATCTCGTCGAAGGACTCGTGCCGCGTGTACTTCGCGAGCTTCGTCCAGCCGAAGTTCTCCTGCATCTTCGCGTGCAGGAAGTACTGGTTGATCGCGGTCAGCTCGCCGGTCAGCTGCTCGTTGAGGAATTCGATGACCTCGGGGTCGCCCTGCATTGCACAGGCTCCTTCCAAGCGGGGGACTGGGCAGGTTGCGCCGCATCCTCGCATCGGCGTCCCGGAGCGTCCAGTAAGTGCACACTTAGTACGAGTTGCCCGAATTGAAACGGGGCTGGTCATGTGCACTGTCCCGGGTCTGTCAGGATGGAGTCATGGGTCAGCCGGTGGAGCGTGGAACGGGAGAAGCGGCACAGTCGGAGCTTCCGCCGGGGCAGCGACTGCAGCGCGGCTGGCCGGTCACGCACTACGGTCCCGTACCCAAGTTCCGCCCCGAACGCTGGGAGTTCAGGGTCTTCGGCGCCACCGCCGACGGCGAGAAGCACTGCTGGACGCATGAGGAGTTCACGGCCCTGCCGTACACCTCGGTCGTGGCCGATCTGCACTGCGTCACGAAGTTCAGCATGCTCGGGGCCGAATGGGGCGGCATCCCGGCTCGCACGATCCTGGAGATCGCCCCGCCCGCGCCCACCGTCACCCATGTGATGGTCTGGGCGGAGTACGGCTTCAGCTCGAACCTCCGCCTGGCGGACTTCGCCTCCGACCGCGCGATCTTCGCCACCCACAAGGACGGCGAACTCCTCACCGCGGAACACGGCTTCCCGCTCCGCCTCGTCGTCCCCCATCTCTACGCCTGGAAGGGTCCCAAGTGGGTCCGCGGCGTCGAGTACATGACGGCCGACCGCCGCGGCTTCTGGGAGGAGCGCGGCTACCACAACATCGGCGACCCCTGG
The DNA here is from genome assembly GCF_045040035.1 of Streptomyces sp. NBC_01384. Taxonomy (NCBI): domain Bacteria; kingdom Bacillati; phylum Actinomycetota; class Actinomycetes; order Kitasatosporales; family Streptomycetaceae; genus Streptomyces; species Streptomyces sp. NBC_01384. The sequence continues at coordinate 2,572,821 of NZ_CP109559.1, read as the reverse complement.
CGTGAGCAGCGCTACTCCTACCAGGAGGAGCCCGGGGACGGCCCCGAGCTCTGAGTCGCGAGGGCTCAGCGGCGCTACTACGGGCCGTACGCGAGAGTCCCGCATGTTCGACCTGGCGTGTGGGGTACTGAATGTTCGTTCGGTTGTGGCGCTGGTCGGTGTCAGCCGTCCCTGAGTTTCTTCAGGCGCTCCACGTCCGCCGCGTGCCCCTCCTTTCCGCCCGGTGTCTCGATGATCAGGGGTACGCCCACGGTGGCGGGGTGGGTCATCAGCGCGCGGAACGGGTCCTCGCCGATGTGGCCGGAGCCGATGTTCTCGTGGCGGTCCTTGTGGGCGCCGACCACGTCCTTGGAGTCGTTGGCGTGGATCAGCTTGAGCCGGCCCGCGCCGACGGTGTCCACCAGCAGGTCGAGGGTCTGGTGCATCCCGCTCGGCCCGGTCAGGTCGTGCCCCGCAGCGTAGATGTGGCAGGTGTCCAGACAGACGCCCAGCTTCGGGTGGGCGTCCAGCGCCTCGAAGTACGGCCCGAAGTCCCAGGTGCGCGAGCAGAGGGAGGCGCCCTGCCCGGCGGTCGACTCCAGGAGCAGATACGGGTCGTCGTCGTGGGTCAGCTCGTCGAGCAGCGGCAGCAGACGCTCACGGACCTGTGCGAGGGCCACGGAACGCTCCCGGCCCCCGGTGGCGCTCCCCGTGTGCACGACCACACCGAGCGCCCCGATCTCCCGGCCCCGCCGCAGCGAGTGCCGCAGCGACTCCACCGACTTCTCGACCGTCGCCTCGGTGTGCGAGCCGAAGTTGATCAGGTATGGGGCATGGACGTACGCGGGGATCGACTCGGCGGCACAGGCCGCGCGGAACTCCTCGTCCTGCCGGGGATTGCCGGGGGGCGTCGCCCAGCCGCGCGGGTTGGCGACGAAGACCTGGACGGTCTCGGCGCCCATCTCGCGCGCATAGGTCAGGCCGACGGAGTTGAGGCCGCCGGCCACGGGGACATGGCCGCCGACGGGGTTGCGGAGCTGCTTGCTGGTCACGCCCTTCAGGGTGTCACGCGCTTCTGGCTGCCCCGTCGGCGGTCCTCGGAGCAGTGAGGATCTCCGGCTCGGCCCTCGGAATCTCCGGCTCAGCGGATCTCGATGGTGATCGTCGACCCCTTGGGCGCGGTCTGCCCGCCGTCCACCGACTGGCTCTTGACGTGGTCCCCGAAGAGGCCGAGCAGCCCACGGTCCTCGCTGACCTTGAACCCGGCGGCCTCCAGCTTCGTCTTCGCGTCGTCCACGCTGTCGCCCACCACGTCCGGGACCGAGACCATCTCGGGGCCCTTGGAGATCGTCAGCGTGACGGTGTCGCCCCCGGCGGCCTGGCTGCCCGCCTTCGGTGACTGCTCGGCGACCTGACCCTGATCGAACTCCGAATTGACCTGCGTGGAGGCGATCCTCACCTTCAGGCCCGCCTGCTCCAGCTCCGCGGTGGCGTCCGCGACGGACGCGCCCGTGACCTCGGCGACCTCCACCGGGCTGCCCTTGCTGACGGTGAGGGCGATGGCCGAACCGGCGTGCCGCTCCGTGCCCGCTCCCGGATCCGTACGGAGCACAAAGCCCCTGGGCACGTCCTGGCTGAACTCCCGGGTGACCATGCCCGCGGCGAGTCCGTCACCCTTCAGGACCTCCCGCGCCTTGAACAGCGCGAAGCCCTTCAGATCGGGCACCTTCACCGTCTCCGGGCCGTCGGAGATGGTCAGCGCCACGGAGTCGTTGTCCCGGATCCGCGAGCCCGGCGCCGGGTCGCTGCTGATGACGGTGCCGCGCTTCACGGTGTCGCTGTAGGCGTGCTTGACCTGCCCGACGTCGAGACCGGCCGCCTTGATCCGCGCCTTGGCCTGCACCTCGCTCTTCGCCAGCAGCAGCGGGACCTTGGTGAACTGGCCGGAGTTGATGTACCAGACGCCCGCGCCGAGCCCGAGCACCAGCACTATCGCGGCGACGATCGCGAGCATCCCGCGCCGGGGCCGCGAGCCGCGCCGCGACGGTACCGGCGCCCCGGACTCGAACCGGCTCGTCTGTTCGAACCGACTGGTCTGATGGAGCGCGGCGTCGTCCTCGTCGTCCTCGTTCACCGGCAGCAGGCGTGGCACGGACAGCGAGCGCGGTATCACGCTCGTACGGTCGCCCGCGTTGTCGTGGCCCACGGCGAGCGCCTGTGGCGGTACGGCGTCGAGCTGCTCGGCGGTGAGCCCGGCCCGCGCCTGAAGAACCTGGCCGAGCAGCGCCACCGCGTCGTAGGGGCGCCCCTCGGGGTTGCGGGCGGTCGCCGCGGCGACCAGTTCGTCGAGGGCCGAGGCCAGCGCGGGCACGGCGGCCGACGGCGGTGGCACGTCCGCGTGCAGATGCTGGTAGAGCACCTGGGCGGGGGAGTCCCCGGAGTACGGCTTGCCGCCGGTGAGCATCTCGTACAGGACGACCCCGCAGGCGTAGACGTCGACGCGGGTGTCGGCGGTACCGTGCTCGATCTGCTCGGGGGCGAGGTACGACACGGTGCCGAGCACGGCCCCCGTCGTGTTCGTGACGGTGTCCACGGCCCGGACGAGACCGAAGTCGGCCACCTTGACCCGGCCGTCGTCCCCTATCAGGACGTTCTCCGGCTTCATGTCGCGGTGCACGAACCCGGCGCGATGCGCGGCGCCGAGCGCGGCGAGCACCGGCTCCAGGACGTCCAGCGCGGCCCGCGGCTGCAGCGCGCCGCGCTCGCGCAGCACGTCGCGCAGGGTGCACCCGGCGACGTACTCCATGGCCAGATAGACATACGACCCGTCCGCGCCCTGGTCGAAGACCTGCACCACATTGGGGTGCGCGAGCCGGGCCACCGACTTGGCCTCCCGGATGAACCGCTCGACGAACGAGCCGTCGGCGGCCAGCGTCGGGTGCATCACCTTGAGCGCGAGCACACGGTCCAGGCGGGTGTCCAGGGCCCTGTAGACCGTGGCCATCCCGCCGACCGCGATCCGTGCGTCGACGCGATAGCGGCCGTCGAGCACCTGCCCGACAAGCGGGTCCTGAAGGGTCGTATCCACGCAGGCGAGTCTACGAGCCGCCACTGTCACCCCTCACCCTTCCGGCCCATACCGGGCCGGGACTGCAGCGGACCTGTGACGCATCTCGCAAGACATCCCGCACCCGCCGACGGCGAGACCCGCCCACAGGCGACCGCACCTGTAGGCGGGCTGGAAACGGACGGTGCGCGGGCGGGAGGAAAAACCCCGGCGCCGGGCGCCTAAAAAGCAGGCCGCTCAGGATCCAACCGAGCCAGCCCCTCCGCAGGAGAAGACGCGGCGGCGAAGTGCCGCCGAGGAATCCGCCCCGCACGCCAGGCAAGCCGCCCGGCCGCCACGGCGTGTTTCATCCCCTCAGCCATCAGCACCGGCTCCTGCGCCCGAGTGACGGCCGACGCCAGCATCACCCCCGCACACCCCAACTCCATCGCCAACGCCGCGTCCGACGCCGTACCGGCCCCCGCATCCAAAATCACCGGCACGCGCGCGTGCTCCACGATCAGCTGAAAGTTGTGCGGATTCCGGATCCCCAGCCCGGACCCGATCGGCGACCCCAGCGGCATGATCGCCGCGCACCCGACATCCTCCAGCTTCCGCGCGAGCACGGGATCGTCGTTCGTGTACGGCAGCACCGTGAACCCGTCGTCGACCAAGACCTCGGCGGCATCCAGCAACTCGATCGGATCCGGCAGCAGGGTGCGCTCGTCGGCGATGACCTCCAGTTTGACCATCTCGGTACCGAGCGCCTCCCGCGCGAGCCGGGCGGTCAGCACGGCCTCGCCCGCGGTGAAGCACCCCGCGGTGTTCGGCAGCACCCTGATGCCCAGCTTGTCGAGCACGGACAGCACCGAGCCGTGCGCCGCGGGATCGACCCGCCGCATCGCGACCGTCGTCAGCTCCGTGCCGGACGCCACGAGCGACCGTTCCAGGACGTCCAGGCTGGGTGCACCCCCGGTACCCATGATCAGGCGGGACGAGAAGGACGTACCGCCGAGGACAAAGGGATCGTCGGCCATGGGTCAGCCTCCTTGGACGGCGGTGAGGACTTCGACGCGGTCTCCCTCGGAGAGGGACGTGGACGACCACTGCGCGCGCGGGACGACGGTTTCGTTGAGCGCGGCGGCGACTCCGGACGGCGCGACGGTGAGGGTGGCGACGAGCGTGTCGAGGGCGGTGCCGGCGGCGATCAGCCGCCGCTCCCCATTGACGAAGATGTTCATGCGGGCTGCTCCGTGAGCGCCGTGCTGAAGCGCTGGGGGGTGAAGGGGCGTGCCTCGTCCGGCAGTTCTCCGGTGGTCAGGACGTGCGCCATGGCGTCTCCGGTGACGGGCGTGAGCAGGACGCCGTTGCGGTAGTGGCCGGTGGCCAGCAGCAGCCCGTCGAGCCCGGTCGGGCCGAGCAGCGGCGCGTTGTCGGGCGACCCGGGCCGGAGGCCCGCGCGTGTCTCCGTGAGCGGCAGCTCGGTGATCCCGGGAACCAGCTCGTGCGCGTCGCGCAGCAGCTCGTACACCCCGCCCGCCGTCACCGTCGTGTCCCAGCCCAGCTCCTCGCTGGTGGCGCCCACGACGAGCTCACCGTTCTCCCGCGGCACCAGATAGACCTGACTGCCGCGCACGACGGCCCGCACGGTCCGGCTCAGGAAGGGCGCGTACCGCTTCGGCACGGTCAGCCGCAGCACCTGCCCCTTCACGGGGCGCACGGGCGGCAGTACGTCGTCGGGCACGCCCGCGAGCTTCCCGCTGAGGCTCCCGGCGGCGAGCACCACCTGCCCCGCCGTCAGCTGTTCGCCGTCCGTCGTGCCGACGCCGGCGGCCCGGTCCCGTACGACGGTCAGCCGCTCCGCCCACGTCCGGTGGAACTCCACTCCGGCCCGCTCGCACGCCGTGACCAGGGCCTTCGCGAGCCGTCGCGGATCTATCTGGTGGTCGCCGTCGACCCGCAGCCCGCCGCGCACGCCCGGCGCGAGCATCGGCTCCAGACGGCGGCACTCACGTCCGCTGAGCCACTGCGAGTCGAGCCCCGACCGGCGTTGCAGGGCGTGCAGTTCGCGCAGATGGGCGCGGTCGTCGGCGTCCAGCGCGACGGCCAGTGTGCCGCACCGGCGGTAGCCGAGGTCCTGGCCGCTCGCCTCGCTGAGCTCGGCGGCGAAGTCGGGATAGCGCCGCGCGGAGGCGAGGTTCAGGCCCAGCAGGGTCTGCTCGCCGTAGTGCAGCTCGGTGACGGCGGCGAGCATTCCGGCGGCCACTCGCGCCGCCCCGCACCCCGGCTCGGGGTCCACGACCGTGACGGTGAACCCGCGCTGCGCGGCCCGCCACGCCGTGACGAGCCCGATGATCCCGCCCCCGATGACAAGGACATCTGATGTACGTGTATCCGATGTGCGTGCAGGTGCAGGTGCAGGTGTACGTGTAGGCGACATGGGCGTCCAGCCCCTCCCTTCGCCGGCATGACCCGGATCAGGTTCGTACGGTCGGAGGCCGCCAGCCTCCCTCTCAGCCCGGTGCGTCCGGGCTCCCGCGAGTGCTTTAACTTGGCCACCCTAGCCCGCTGCCGTATGCCTCAGTAAGGGAGCCTCCGTCCATGGCGCGTTCGCTCGACGGCCGCCTCGTCCTCGCGCCGGTCACGGCGAGATCTGGGCCGAGTACGCGGGCGGGGACGTCGTACGCGGGCACCTCGCCGGGACACGGGAGGGCAGCGGGACGAGCCTTGTGGAAGAGCTCACTGAGCACGTCCCCTGACTGACAGATTGTCAGTTGTCTATGGTGATCAGGTGAGCGAGCAGACGCAGGCACAGGCACAGCGGCAGGCGCAGTCGCAGTCGCAGTCGCAGGGGCGTACGGCACGGCGGGTCGTCATCGTCGGCGCGGGCATGGCCGGCGTACAGACCGCGGTCGCCCTGCGCGAACAGGGCTTCACCGGGGACGTGACGCTGATCGGCGCCGAGCCGCACCAGCCGTACGACCGGCCGCCACTGTCCAAGGCGGTGCTGCTCGGCACGGCCGAGGGCTCCGCCTTCGACATCGACTTCGAGGCTCTCGGCATCGAACTGCGGCTCGGCTGCGAGGCGCTGGGCGTGCGCCCCGGGGACCATGAGCTGGACACCGAGGCCGGGCCGGTGCCGTACGACGTCCTGGTCCTCGCCACCGGCGCGGAACCGATCCAGTTGCCGGGCGCGCAGGGCGTCCCCGGCGTCCATCTCCTGCGCACCCTGGACGATGCCGAGCGGCTGCGCCCCGTGCTGGCCCGGCAGCACGACATCGTGGTCGTCGGGGCGGGCTGGATCGGCGCGGAGTTCGCCACGGCGGCGCGCGAGGCCGGGTGCGCGGTGACGGTCGTCGAGGCCGCCGACCGGCCGCTGGCCGGGGCGCTGCCCGCTGAGGTGGCCGCGCCGATGACCGCCTGGTACACGGACAGCGGGGCCTCCTTGCGCACCCACGCGCGCGTGGAGCGCGTCGAGCCGGGCGCGGTGGTGCTGGACGACGGCTCCCGGGTGCCCGCGGGCGCCGTCGTCGTCGGTGTCGGCGCGCGCCCCGCCACCGCCTGGCTGGCCGGCTCCGGCATCGAGCTCGGCGCCCACCAGGAGGTGGTCGCCGACAACCACCTGCGCACTTCCGTGCCGGACATCTACGCGGTCGGCGACTGCGCCTCCTTCCCCTCGGGCCGGTACGAGGAGCGCCTCCTCGTCCACCACTGGGACAACGCCCTCCAGGGGCCGCGCACGGTGGCGGCGAACATCATCGGCGAGGTCCCGGTGGCGTACGACCCGGTCCCGTACTTCTGGTCCGAGCAGTTCGGCCGGTTCGTCCAGTACGTCGGCCACCACGCGCTCGCCGACACGACCGTCTGGCGTGGCGACCCCTCGGGCGCGGCCTGGACGGTCTGCTGGCTCCGCGAGTCCCGCCTCGTCGCCCTTCTCGCCGTGGGCCGTCCCCGCGACCTGGCCCAGGGCCGCCGCCTGATCGAGGCGGGCATGCCGATGAACGCGGAGATCCTCTCGGACCCGTCCCGCCCGCTGAAGGACGCCATGGCATAGCCGCCTCCGCCTCAACCGCCGAGGGCCTCCACCGGTCGGCCCTCTGGAGCCGGAGATCTCCCTTCCGCCGCCACGGCGAGCCGCCGGATGGCCGATTCCGGCCGTGCCGGGCCCGGCGGAGCCCGGGTTTGCCGCTGCGGCGCGTCGCACGGCGGCGGATTTCGGCGGCGCCGAGCGGCGGTCGGCCCCGGTCGGCTCCGGTCACCGAAGGTGGAACCGGTTCGGCGGAACGGGTCCGGCACAGCCGGAAAATCCCCTTTTTGTCACGGTAGTGGGGCACCTGGCGGTGGAGTCCGACGGCGTTGTGGGGCCGCAATCGTGGTCGAGGCTCCGCCCGATCCGTGGGGTTCGGACCGCTCCCCGGCGGACACTCGGGTACCGAGTGTCAGTCCGGGATGGCAGGCTTGTCCCGTGACCGAGATTGACGCAAAGATCGATGCTCTCGTCCCCGCCTGGCTCACCCTCCCCGACATCGCCGAACAGCTCGGCGTCGAGGTGACCCGCGTCCGGCAGCTGGTCAAGGAGGGCCAGCTGATCGCCGTACGCCGTGGTGAGAACCGCGCGCTGCACGTCCCCGCCGACTTCATCGACGGGAACGAGCAGAAGGTCGTCAAGGGCCTGGCCGGCACCTTGACGCTCCTGCGGGACGACGGCTTCACCGACGAAGAGATGCTCGAGTGGCTCTTCACCCCCGACGCGACCCTGCCCGGCACCCCCGCGCAGGCTCTGAGCGAGAATCGCGGCACGGAGGTGAAGCGCCGCGCCCAGGCGCTCGCCGTCTGATCCGACGAACCGTCCGGCGTACGGACCACGGCCGGCCCCGGACCACCCCGGCCGCCGCGGTCCGTACGCACCGCACCACGACCGTGCGCCGCGTACCACGACGGTGCGCAGCACCACGTCCGTACGCACCGCACCACGGGGGACATCCGCATGCCCGAGAACGCCGCCCGCGCCCAGCTCGCCGACGCCCGTGTCTACCTCTGCACGGACGCACGCAAGCGCCAGGGCGACCTCCCGGAGTTCCTGGACGCGGTCCTGGCGGGCGGCGTCGACATCGTGCAGTTGCGTGACAAGGGCATGGAGGCGGCCGAGGAGCTGGAGCACCTCGAGGTCTTCGCGGACGCCTGCGCCCGCCACGGCAAGCTCCTCGCGGTCAACGACCGCGCGGACGTCGCCCACGCGTCCGGCGCCGACGTACTCCATCTGGGCCAGGGCGACCTCCCGGTCCCCGCGGCCCGCGCGATCCTCGGCGACGAGGTCCTGATCGGCCGTTCCACCCACGCCGAGTCCGAGGCCGCGGCCGCCGCCGTCCAGGACGGCGTGGACTACTTCTGCACCGGCCCCTGCTGGCCCACCCCCACCAAGCCCGGCCGCCACGCCCCCGGCCTCGACCTGGTCCGCTACACGGCCTCCCTCGGCACCGACCGCCCCTGGTTCGCCATAGGCGGCATCGACCTCGGCAACCTCGACCAGGTGCTGGAGGCCGGCGCCCGCCGTGTCGTGGTCGTGCGGGCGATCACCGAGGCGGACGACCCCGAAGCCGCGGCCGAAGAGTTCGCGAAGCGACTGCGCCAGGCGTAGCGGCGTCCGCGCCACGCGTAGGCGTCCGGCGATGGTCCGATCGGCCGTTCGATCCGCCGTCCGACTGGTTGTCCCACTGGTGTCCGAAGGGTGGACAAGAAATCGACAAGTCGGACAATTTGTGTCGGTTTGGTTGGGGGACCGCCTCCCCCTGGCTAACCTGCGGGTATGGCCCTCGGATCTGCTTCCACCAGGACTGATCGCGCACGCACTGTGCGTGACATGCTCGCGACCGGTAAGGCGACCTATTCGTTCGAGTTCTCCGCGCCGAAGACTCCCAAGGGCGAGCGGAACCTGTGGAACGCCCTGCGCAGGGTCGAGGCCGTCGCGCCCGACTTCGTCTCCGTGACCTATGGAGCCGGCGGCTCCACCCGTGCGGGCACGGTCAAGGAGACCGAGCAGATCGTCGCCGACACGACGCTCACCCCGGTCGCCCACCTCACCGCGGTCAACCACTCCATCGCCGAACTGCGCAACATCATCGGCCAGTACGCGGACGCCGGCATCCGGAACATGCTCGCGGTCCGCGGCGACCCGCCCGGCGACCCCATGGGTGAGTGGGTCCCGCACCCCCAGGGCCTGGCCTACGCCGCCGAACTCGTCCGACTCATCAAGGAGTCGGGCGACTTCTGCGTAGGCGTCGCCGCCTTCCCCGAGATGCACCCACGCTCCGCGGACTGGGATGTGGACGTCGCGCACTTCGTCGACAAGTGCCGGGCCGGCGCGGACTACGCGATCACGCAGATGTTCTTCCAGCCCGAGTCGTACCTGCGCCTGCGCGACCGCGTCGAGGCGGCCGGCTGCGCGACCCCGGTCATTCCGGAAGTCATGCCGGTGACAAGTGTGAAGATGCTGGAACGACTTCCGAAACTCAGCAACGCTTCGTTCCCGGACGTCCTGAAAGAGCGGATCCTCACAGCCAAAGACGATCCGGCGGCTGTACGCTCCATTGGCATCGAGTTCGCGACGGAGTTCTGCGCGAGGCTGCTGGACGAGGGCGTCCCCGGACTGCACTTCATCACGCTCAACAACTCCACGGCGACCCTGGAAATCTACGAGAATCTGGGCCTGCACCACCCGCAGCGGGCCTAGACCGGTCGCACCCACGTACGACACACTGCGTAGCGGCCACTGGGAGAGGGGCGTACATGGGCTGGACGGTCCTCTATATCGCTTTCGGCATCGTCGCGCTGTGGCTGCTCGGCGAGGTCCTGTTGCAGTACAAGGCGCGGCTGCGCTGGCGCCTGCTCGCCTTCGTCGGCTTCCTCGGCGTGGTTTTCGGTGTGCTGATGGCCTCCGTGGTGGTCATCGGGCTGGGCGCGGCCGCCTTCGCGGTCGGCCAGACGTACGTCACGCTGTCGTTCCGCCGCGGCTTCTCGGCCGGCTGGGCCGTGGGCAACCGTCAGGGCGCCGACGAGGCCGCGGGCAAGGGCTTGGGCAAGAGCAAGCGCCGCCGCGGTGAGCCGGACCGCCAGGACCCGATGCTGGAGGGCTCCGACCCCGAAGCGGCCGAGGGAGCCGGGGCCGCCGAGGGAATGGCCGAAGGAATGGCCCGAGGCGCAACGTATCCGCAGGACGACGACTACGCCCGCGAGGACGACGTGTTCTCGCCCGCCCACTCCGACCGGTTCATGCCGCCCGGCTCCGCCGACCCCACGGCCGCCGAGACCACCGCCGTGTACGAGCCCCAGCCCCTGCCCGAGGACACCGGCTCGTACGGCGTCTACAACAACCCCGCCTACGCGCAGCCCGGCACCGACCAGGCCTACGCCGCCGCGGCCCAGTCCCAGGACCAGCAGGCATACGCCTACGGCGGCTACTCCGGCTACGACCAGCAGCAGTACGCCTACGACAACGGCCAGCAGCAGTACGCCGCCTACTCCGACCCGTACATCGGCACGCAGACCTACAGCGGCGCCTCGTACGACACCACCTACGGCGGCGGTGACCAGCAGCAGTACACGCAGCAGGGCTACGGCCAGGACCAGTACGCCACCGGCGGTTACGGCGGTGAGACCCCGGCCGGCGGTGTCTGGGTCCCGCAGCAGCGCAGCACCGACGAGCAGTACGGCGGCGAACTCCCGCCGGAGCAGCCGTATCCGTACCAGGGCAACACCAACGGCAACGCCAACGGCGCCGGGTTCGACGAGCAGTACCGCTACTGAGAGGTGCCGCCCCGGGGTCCGTGGGCGGCCTTCAGTGCACCGGCGCGCTCACTGCGAGCCCCGGAATTCCGGTCCCTCCACGATGAGTCCGGCCACGAGTGCGCCCGACATGCCCGCGTGCGGGAGGCCGCCGCCGGGGTGCGCCCAGCCGCCGACCGCGAACAGCCCCGGCATACGGGTGCCGTTCGACGGGTGCAGCAGTCGGCCGTCCGCCGCGGCGAGCGCCGGTGCGGGGACGGCGCCGCCTGCCGCGCCGGTCTCCTCCGCGATGTCCCATGGGGTGCGGACTTCCTGCCAGAGGATGCGGTCGCGCAGACCCGGTATCGCGAGCTCGGCACGGGCGACCAGATTTTCGGCCTGGACGGTGAAAACATCACGCGCAGCCCAGTCCGGGACGTCGCGGTACGCGGGCATCGTGGCGGTCAGGGTGACCGACTCGTGTTCGCTGTCCGGCGCCAGGTTGGCGTCTCCCGGTCTGAGCACGGTGACCGTGGGCTGCGCCGAACCCATCGGGGCGTTGCTGTCATCGAACAAGCCCTCCAACTCCTCGGCACGGTCCGCCGAGTGCACCACCGTCCGGTGTGCCACCGCCTCGGGCCGCCCCCCGCGCAGCGCCAGTAGCACGGTCAGCCGGCTGGGGGCCCCGCGTCGCGGCGCGACCTCGCCGCCGCCCCGCAGCGCCGTCCCGGGAACGAGGCCGTCCAGCACCTCGGGCGCGACACCGGCGACCACGAAGTCCGCGTCCGCGATCTGCCCGTCGGCGAGTTCCACACCGGCGGCCCGTCCGTCCTTCTCGACGATCCGCTCGACCGAGGCCCCGAAGCGGAACTCCACCCTGCGGGCGACACACCGCTCATACACCGCGCGCGCCAACTCCCGTATGCCGCCGCGCACATACCAGGTGCCGAAGGCATGCTCCATGTACGGCAGCACGGCCGCGCTCGCCGGGGTGACGCGCGGATCGAGCCCGTACGCGAGGGCGTGGCTCTCCAACAGCGCCGTGAGGCGCGCATCGCGCAGCTCCCAGGCGCCGACCTCGGCGAGGGTGCCGGCGTGGCGGGTGCGCAGCAGCTTCTTGTGCGGCACCGACGGGTAGGGCTCGCGCTCGGCGAGCACCGACCAGTTCGGCCACAGCGGCTCTTCCAGGAGGGGCCGACGGGTGCGGTCCCAGGCCTCACGCGCCCGCACCAGGAAGTCGCCCCACCGCTCGCCGGCGCCCGCCCCGAGCGCCTCGTCGAGGGCGGTGACGACCCCCGCGCGTGAGGCGTTCGGCAGCGCGACCTCCGTGCCGTCGGCGAAGACATGGCGCGACGAGGGGTCCACCTGGACCAGCTCGACGCATGCCTCCAGCGGCTCCTTGCCCGTCTTGACGAACAGATCGCGGTAGACCGCGGGCAGCGGGAGCAGCCCCGGGCCCGTGTCGAACGTGAAGCCGTCGCGCTCGAAGCGGCGCACCGCCCCGCCGTACGTCGCCGCGCGCTCGTAGACCACCACCCGGTGGCCCGCGACGGCCAGCCGGGCGGCGGCCGCCATGGCGCCCATCCCGGCGCCGATCACCGCAATCCGTCCCATGCCCGCGACTTTATCGGCCGCCACTGACAGCGCGGCCCGCGGAGCTCAGTCGGGCGGCTGACCGACCCGCCTGGCCAGCCGTTTCTCCTCCCGGTGCTGGGCCCTGCGGCGCAGGAACCGGCGGATTCGGGAGATCAGGAAGAAGAGCGCCAGCAGCCCCGCGAGCAGCAGCACACCCGCGATGATCGCCGCGGCTTCGGGGTGGAACATCGCGAAGGTCAGGATTCCGGCGACCCCGAGATCCTCGGTGGTACTCATGACGAAGTTGCTGAACGGCTCCGGCGAGGTGTTGATCGCCATCCGTGTCCCGGCCTTGACCGTGTGGCTCGCCAGCGCCGTCGAACCGCCGATCGCCCCCGCCGCCAGGTCGGAGAGCGAGCCGCTCTGCCCGGCCAGCAGCGCGCCGACCCATGCGCCCGCCACCGGCCGGATCACGGTGTGCACCGAGTCCCACACCGAGTCCACGTACGGGATCTTGTCGGCGACCGCCTCGCAGAGGAAGAGAACGCCCGCTGTGACCAGGATCTCAGGGCGCTGCAGGGACTCGGGAACGTCGTCGCTCAGACCGGTCGCGCCGAAGATGCCGAGGAGCAGCACCACCGCGTACGCGTTGATGCCACTGGCCCAGCCGCTGGTGAAGACCAGGGGGAGTACGGACACGGACGCGATCGTAACCAGTTGGCGACGGTGCGTCCTGGGCATGAGTGCGCAGGACTGAGTATCCGTACCTAGTGAGTGAGATGAGTACGCGCGCGGATGGGGCCCGACCTGCGCGAACGAGAGAGTGGAGGCACGGAAGGGGGCGCGGCTCCGGTACCGCCGACACGGGGCGGCGGAACGGTTCTCGCGCCCTTGGCCGCTCCTTCCGCCGGCTTTGTCGGCGGGAGCGAGGCACGGGGGAACCCGGGGAACGACCGAACGGGGGCCCAACGGGGGAGTACGGGGGAAGCAACGGGGGAGCACGGCGAAGCGCCGGTTCGAGGTGGCCCGCGGGGGACGCGGCCAGACCGAACCGGCGCTTTCGTGTTCCGTGCTCCGCAAGGGGTACGGGCAACTGCGCGACCGGTCGCTAACGGTTGCCGCTCACCCGTCCTTGGAGCAGCCGCGACAGCGCCGCGTGGACATCGTCCAGAGACCGTTCCGGCTGGAAGGCCTGCCAGTCCAGGGCGGCCACCAGGACCATCCCGACCAGCGCGGCGGCCGTCAGCGGAATGTCGATCTCGTCGCTGAGCTCGCCGTTCGCCACCCCCTCGCGCAGCACGCCCTCGACGACCGCGACCGCCTCCTGCCGGACCACCATGAGCGTGGACTGCCAGGCCCGGTTGGTGCGCCACAGCTCGGCCACGTACAGCTGGGTGAAGGCCGGGTAGCGGTCGATGAAGACGAGCCCGGCGCGGATCATCGCGTCCAGCGCGTCGACCCTGGTCCCGCCCTCCCGCTCGGTCTTCTCCGCCGCCTCCCGCAGGGACGCGGTGAGGAGTCCCACGCCGTGCCGCAACAGCTCTTCGAAGAGGACGGACTTGCTCGCGAAGTTGTAGTAGACCGTGCCCTTCGCGACCCCGGCCCGTTCGGCGATCTCGTCCACGGTGGTGGCGGAGAAACCTTGTTCCGCGATGAGTGTGACGGCCGCCTCGTAGAGCTTCTGCCGGGTCGCCTCGCGGCGACCGCCGCCTGCCGTGGTGCTGCTGCTTTCCATGGCCCTGATTGTCACAGGCTCAGCTCGGGGTGCAGACGGTCGAGGGTCCACACCTGCTTGCCGCGCGCCGACCGGGCGGTGAGCGCGATCGCGCCCACGGTGAAGGCCGCGAGGACGGCGCACGCCTGCCAGACCGGTCCCAGGCCGCCGCCCGTGATGAGCCTCCTGAGGGCCTGGACGACGTAACTCATCGGCAAGAAGGGGTGGATCGCGTTGAAGAAGCCGGGGCTGGTCTGGACGGGGTACGTGCCGCCCGCCGACGTCAGTTGCAGCATCAGAAGGGCGAGCACCAGGATCTTGCCCGCAGCTCCGAAGCGTGCGTTCAGCCACTGCACGATCGCCGCGAAGCACGCCGTCACCAGGCACAGGAAGCCGACCGTCCCGGCCGCCCGCACCATCTGCAGGCCGATCGCCCAGTGCAGTACGGACATCAGGGCCGCCGTCTGCAGCACTCCCAGGGCGGCCACCGGCAGCCAGCCCGCGAGCGCGATGCGCCAGGCCGAGGCGCCCGCCGCGAGCGCGCGCCGGTTCAGCGGCTGGATCAGCATGTACGCCACCATCGCGCCCACCCACAGGGACAGCGGGATGAAGTACGGGGCGAAGCCGGTGCCGTAGTTCGGCGCCTTGTGCAGGTCCTTGGAGGCGAGCCGCACCGGGTCGGCCATCACCTGGGTGCGCCGGTCACGGTCCTGCCTGTCGTAGTCGGGGATCCGGTCGGCGCCGTCGTGCAGTCCGCCGGCGAGCTTCCCGGAGCCGCCGACGAGCTTGTACATGCCCTCTTCCAGGTCGCCCGCGCCCGTCTTCAGCTTGCCGACACCCGTGTCGAGGTCCGCCGCGCCGGTCCTGGCCGTGGCGAGCCCGGTGCGCAGTCTCTTCGCCCCCTCGGCGACCTTCTCGGCGCCCTCGTTCAGCTTGTTGATCCTGGAGACGGCGTCGTCGAGGTCTTCGGAGAGGCGCGGCGCGCGGTTGGCGAGCGCCTGGGCCCGCTTCTGAAGGGTGCCCAGGTTCTTGTCGAGCCGGTCCAGATCGCCGTCCTGGTCGCCGATCAGCGTGTTCACGTCGTCGGCGACCGTGGCCATGTCCGCGGCTGCCTGCGTGGCCTTCTTCAGGTCGGGGCACGCGGCGTCGGGGATCGGCAGGGTCTCGCAGCGCGCCTTGTAGACGGCGTTCAGTGCGTCGGACGCCGTGTGGGCGCCCTTGGCGGCGGCCGGGGCCGTCTTCACCAGGGTGTCGAGGTTGTGGCGGATCCCGGCGGCGGAGTCGGCGACGAGTCGGGCCGTGTCGCCGATCGACTTCTCGTTGTCCCTCACGAAGGGGCCCACTTCGTCCGCGACGCCGTTGACCTCGGCGGCCAGCGTCCGCGTGCCGTCCGCGACCCGTCGTGAACCGTCCGCCAGGTCGCCCGCGCCCTTGTCGAGCTTCTTCAGGCCGCCGGAGAGCTTGCCGCTGCCCTCCTTGGCGTCCTTCAGCCCGTCCGCGAGATCCTCGGAGCCCTTCTTCGCCCTGCCGATCCCGCCCTTGAGCGTGTCGGCCCCCTCGGCGGCCTTCTCGGTCGCCCCGTGGATGTCCGAGAACGATATGAAGATCTTGTCGAGGAACGACCGCGACGCCTTCGTGGACGCCGCCCTGCGCACCTCGCCGAACACCGTCCGCGAGATCTGCCCGACGATGTAGTTGTTCGCGTCGTTCGTACGCACCTGGAGAGCGCCCGTCTCCGGCTCGTCCCCGGAGTTGGAGGCGATCCGCCGGCTGAGGTCGGAGGGCATGGTCAGCGACAGGTAGTACGTGCCGTCCTCGACCCCCTGGCGGGCCTCGGCCGCGCTCACCTCGTGCCACTCGAAGGTGTCGCTGTCGCGCAGCCCCTTGGTGATGTCGTCACCCGCCGTGAGCCTCTTGCCCGCGACGCTCGCCCCCTTGTCGTCGTTCACGAGCGCCACGGGGATCCGGTCCAGTCGGCCGTACGGGTCCCAGAAGGACCACAGGTAGAGGGCGCCGTACAGCAGTGGCAGCAGCATGAGTGAGACCAGCGCGGCGCGCGGGAGTCTGCCCCGGCCGAAGCGCCTGAGCTCAAGAGCGGCCAGTCTCGGCGAGCGCATCGGCCGTCTCCCTCTGGGTGGTGGGCTTGTCGGTGGATACGAGGACGGCCCCTTCCGGAGCCTCGCTGCACACCGCCACGACGGTGGTGCCGGACTCGGCGAGCGACTTCAACAGGGCCCATGTCTCGCCCCGTTCGGCGTCCGACAGCTTGAGGTCGGTGTCGTCGACGCCGAGCAGCCCCGGACGGCCGATGAGGGCCAGCGCGACGGACAGCCTCAGGGCCTCGAGCCGCTCCAGGTCACGTACGGCGGTCCGGGAGCCCTTGGGCAGGGCCTCCCGGTCCAGCCCGGCGGCGGCCAACGCGGAGTCGATGCGCAGCTTCCCCTCGTCCGCCTGCTCGCTGCGGGGCCGCAGCAGCCCCCGCAGCGAGCCCCCGAACCGCCGCTGCAACAGCGCCCGTTCGAGCAGATGCTCCCCGACGGTCAGGGCCGGGTCCAGGTCGGTGACGCCCGGGACATGAGCCAGTGCGCTCGCGCGGCGCACCGCGGCCATCTGCTTCGGCAGCCCCGCCCCGCCCACGGTGGCCGTCCCCGCGGTCGGCCGCATCCGGCCCGTGAGCGCGAGCAGCAGACACGTGCGGCCGGATCCGGACGGCCCCTCGACCGCGATCAGTGAGCCGGGTTCCGCGTCGAGGCGCACCCCCCGGAACGCCCAGCCGCGGGGGCCCTTGAGCCCGAAGTCCTCGGCCGTGACACCGAGTGCGTGCGGACCGTCCACAGCGTCCCCATCCCCTATTTTTTGAACTGACTGGTCAGTGCAAAAACTAGCCCGAACTTTCGATCGAAGCAAAAGCCCAGGTCAGAACGGATTGTCAGTGGCATACCTCACGATGGGCACATACGGCCACAGTGCCGTCACACAGACGACAGGAGGTTCGTCATGGCCACCTCTTCCGCAGCCGCCGCCCACCGGCGCCGCGCCTCCGGCCCTGCCCCCTCACTGACCGGCCCGGCGGGCGATGTGCACCCCGTGCTCCGCCGGGCCACGGCTCCGCCCGCCGCCCTCGACCTGCTCGCCCAGGCCCGCGCCGGACTCGACGAGGCGGCGGTCCTCGAAACGCCCAACGAACGGTATGCGACGGCCCACTTGGCCGCCCTGCGCACGGCGGCCGCCGTCCTCGCCGCACGGGGCCGTCCGGAGCCCACGCCACGACGCCGGGCCCGCATCCGGAGCGCCTGGGAGGTGCTCCCCGAGATCGCTCCCGAACTCACCGAGTGGAGCGCCCTGTTCGCCTCCGGAGCCACCCGCCGCGCCCGCGCAGAGGCGGGCATCCGGGGCGCGGCCGGCAGCCGCGACGCCGACGACCTGATACGGGACGTGGCGATGTTCCTGCGACTGGTCGAGCGGATGCTGGTGCTGCAGCCCGTGCTGCCCCAGCCGCGCCGGGACGGCGCCCGGGAGGGCGGGGAGCGGGAGGTCCCGGACGCCGGCTGACCGGCTGACCGGCGGCGCGGTCGCGGACGGCCGTGCCGGCCCGGCGCGCGCCCACGGCGTAGCCCGCCGCGCGCCCCATCCCGCGCCACCAGGCCATCCGCCCTGTGATCCGCAGCGCGATCCGCAGCGCGAGACGCGGAATCGGGTACGGCGGCGGAGGCAATAGGGTGGAGGCGCCTGCAGCCTCCTCACCAGGAGGCCCCCCCGATCGCTCCGCCGTGCAAGAGGCGGTGCCGCGCCGAGGAGTCAACTGCCGTGTCGGACCCGATGCGCCCCCGCGCTTCTCTCCGTACCGCCGTGGTCTGGGAGGTCCTCAAGGACGCCCTCGACCGCCGGGTCAAGACCACCGGACGGGAGTCGCTGGACGTCCTCGACACCGGGGGCGGCAGTGGCAACTTCGCGGTGCCCGTGGCCCGCCTCGGCCACCGCGTCACCGTCGTCGACCCCAGCCCCAACGCGCTGTTCGCACTGGAGCGCCGGGCCGCCGAGGCCGGGGTCGCCGACCGCGTCAAGGGCGTCCAGGGCGACGCGCACGGCCTCTTCGACGTCGTCGAGCGCGGCGGCTACGACGTGGTGCTGTGCCACGGCGTCCTGGAGTACGTGGACGACCCGGCCGAAGGCGTGCGCAACGTGGTGGACGCGCTGCGCCCCGAGGGCGTCCTCAGCCTCCTCGCCGCCGGCCTGGGCGGAGCCGTGCTCGCCCGCGCCCTCGCCGGGCACTTCAAGGAGGCCAAGCAGGCGCTCGATGACCCGGACGGACGCTGGGGCGAGGGTGATCCCGTACCCCACCGCTTCACCGCCGACCAGCTCACCGCGCTCGTCGAGGGCGCGGGCCTGCGCGTCGGCGCCGTGCACGGCGTACGGGTCTTCGCGGACCTGGTCCCCGGCGTTCTCGTGGACACCCAGCCGGGCGCCCTGGAAGCCCTCCTGAAGCTGGAGGCGGCGGCCGCCGAACTCGCCGCGTTCCACTCCGTGGCCACCCAGCTTCATGTGCTCGGTGAGACCCAGGGGGCCGAGGAGGGCTGAGCCGCCTCCCATGGTGCGCCCCTGATCAGGGGCGGGGCGGCAGATGGAGTACGCCACACGCCACCCGATCGGGCGCTCGGCGCCGTATGATCGAGGGAGGCCGTCCGGCATGACGAGCCGGTCGCTGGGGAATGCACGCCTCAGTGAATCGGGGTGCCATGACGGGTCCCGGTTGGCGAATTGGCGCAGAGGGGCGGGTTTCACGGGGGCGATTCCCTGCCTATCCTGAAGGGGACCCCCGGTCGCCCCGGCGACTGCACGATGAGGAGGACGCCGTGCCGCTCTCGGAGCACGAGCAGCGAATGCTCGAGCAGATGGAGCGAGCGCTGTACGCCGAAGATCCCAAGTTCGCGACAGCGCTTGAGGGAAGCGGGCTGCGCACGTACACCCGGCGACGGGTCTACCAGGCGGTCGCCGGCTTCCTGGTGGGTATCGCGCTCCTCATGGCCGGAATGGTCTCCAAGCAGATCTGGGTAAGCGTGGTGGGCTTCCTCGTCATGCTGGGCTGCGCGGTGCTTGCCGTGACTGGTTGGCGCAAGGCTCCCAAGCCGGGTGAACAGCCGGCGGCGCCCGGCGCACCCGCCGCGCGCCGCCACCAGGGCCGACAGCGCCGCTCCATGATGGACCGCATCGAACAACGCTGGCAGCGACGCCGAGACGAGCAGGGCCAGTAACCCCGCGGGCGCCGACAGTCGGAAACATCGCGTGAGGGGGGCCACCCGGTTCGGGTGGCCCCCCTCACGCGCGTAGTTGTGGCATGTGTGCCGCATCGCGGTGCAGGAACCCTGTCGGCGAACCCATGTGGCCCGCACCCCTGGAAAGCACCGCCGGGGGTACGGGCCACACAAGTTCAACAACACCCAACGTCAGCACATCAGCTGTTCTGCCCCGAAGGCCGTCGCCAGGTTTCTCCGCGCGCCGCCAGCCGGGCCGTCAGGGCCGTCCAGTAGGCCGAGGCCGCCCAGCCCACACGGACGGCTGAGCGCGGGGCGAGGAGCGCGCGCAGGCGGGCGGTGCGGGTTGCCGGGGCACGCAGGGCACCCGCGATACGGCGGGCGTCTTCCGCCAGACCGGCCGTGAGGCGGGGCTGCGGGGCGTACAGCACCTGCTCCACCGCCGCTGCCAGCCGGTGCACCGCCTCCGACGCCTCCGCATCGAGGTGCCCGAGCCGCACGATGCGCGCCGCGGCCTTGCGCGGCGTCTGGGACTCGTCGGGCACGATCCCGTAGTCCCATGCCGTGTCGGTCACCTCCAGCCAGGCCGCCAGCGTGTACGGCGCCGCATCCGCCTCACTGCGGCCGTGCGCACCGAGCCGTACGGACCGGACCCGCATCCGCCAGAGCATCGGAAGCAACGGAACAACCAGCACCAGAAGCCCCGCCAGGGTCAGCCCCAGGATCTGGAACCACGGCGTGCCGTCGTTCTTGGAGCCCACCGTGGCCAGCGCGGACTGGCTCGCGCATGCGTCCAGCTTCCTCTGCTGGGCCAGGCAGTTGCTGCTGGCCGACGGCGCGGTGGAGGGCCCGGCGGAGGCCGACGTCGACGGCTTCGGCACGGTCGGCGAGTCCGCCCCGGGCGTGTCCGTCTGTGTGTACTCCGGCACCGAGCCCCGGTTGGGGGTCGGCTCGAAGCGGGTCCAGCCCACCCCCTCGAAGTACAGCTCGGGCCAGGCGTGCGCGTCCCGCAGCCCCACCGACATCGAACCGTCCGCCTGCGGGGAGCCGGGCGTGAAGCCCACCGCGACCCGGGCCGGTATCCCCAGTGTGCGGGCCATCGCGGCCATCGCGAAGGAGAAGTGGACGCAGAAGCCCTCCTTGTCCTTCAGGAAGCGCGCGATCGCGGTCGAGCCGCTGCCCGCCTGCACCTCGGTGTTGTAGGTGAATCCGCCGTTCACCGCGAAGTAGTCCTGGAGCTTGACCGCCTGCTCGTAGTGGTTCGCCGAGCCTTCGGTGACCTTGCGCGCGGTTTTGGCCACCACCGCGGGCAACGACGACGGCACCTTGGTGAACTCGCGCTTCAGAGCCGCCGACGGCTCGGGCGCGTTCGCCAACTGCTCCGCGGTCGGCTGCACGATCAGGCTCGTCACCTCGTACTGCGCGCCGCGCGTGTTCTGGCCGTGGTCACCGACGAGCGTGCGTCCCACGGGCTCGTAGCGCCAACTGCCCTTGATGTTCACCTTGCTGACCGGGTACGGCATCGGGAGCCAGTCCTGGGCGTACCAGTCGGCCGCCGAGATACGGGTCCGGATCTCGGTGCGCTGGACGCCGGACCCGAGGCCGATCGGCGTCGGGAACGTGTCCGGCACGCCCTCGATGTGCCGCTGGGCCGGCTTCCACGCCGTGCCGTCGAAGTCGTCCAGGGACACGATCCGCAGATACATGTCCTGGGTGTCGTCGGTGTTGGTGCGGTAGGACATGACCTGGCGGTCCTCGTCCACGTTCAGGCTGTCGCGGAGCGAGACCAGCGGGTTCACCGCGGAGATCGTGCCACCCCCGGAGCCCGAGCCGACGCCCGTGCCCGCGCCGCCCAGCAGACCGCCGTCGAGGGCGGGCAGGCCGAGCGGCACCACCAGGGCGACGCCCAGTGCGACCGCGCCGATGCGCCGCCCCGTACGGACCGGTGCGACCGCGCCCGACGAAGCGTCCAGCCCCTGTGAGCGGGGCGCGCCGCCGAAGACACGACCCCACTGCGAGAGCCGGTCGCGGCCCTCCGCCAGGAGCAGCATCAGATAGCCCGCGGCCGCGAGCAGGAACCACAGCCAGGCCCAGCCGCCGCCCGACAGCCCCGCGGCGACCGAGTACAGCGCGAGCAGCGGGAGTCCGGCGGGGGCCGCGCTGCGGAACGTCACCGCGAGCGTGTCCACCGCGAGCCCGATCACCAGGACACCGCCGATCAGCATCAGGCGGATGCCGTCGGACAGCGGCGCCGGAATCGCGTACCGCCCGACGTCGTCCGTACCCGACTGCAGCAGATCGCCGAAGTGCTGGAATGCCTCAGGCCCCGGAATGAAGCCGAGGAAGGACTGCTGCCGCGCGAAGACCAGCGCCAGCAGCACCAGCGTCACCAGTGTCTGCGCCGCCACCGTCAGCGGCCGGGCCAGCGGAACCCGCCGGGTCAGCGCGCCCACACCGGACTGCAGCGCCAGCAGGAACGCCGCCTGGAGGAACCAGGTCGCCGGCTTGACCAGCGGCAGCAGGGCGCACGACGCCATCAGTGTGGCCGCCGCCGAGCACAGCGTCAGCCGAGCCCGCCCGCTCATGAGCCTCCACCCCCTGCCGTACTCCCCGTCGACGCGGCACCCGTGCGCTGCCGGTCCGCCTCTCGCCACAGGTCGGCGAACTCCGCCCCCCGCGGCACCATCACGGCGGTCCAGCCCGCCTCGCGCAGCATGCGCAGTCGATCCTCGCTCTTGTCCAACGGGCCGGGGACGTCGCTCGGTTCCCGCACCCATGTCTCGCTGTCCAGCAGGAAGGCGACGGCGCCGCCGCTGCGCTGGCGCATCTTGGCGAGCACCGTCGCCTGCTGCTCGTCCAGGTCGCCGAGGAAGGCGATCAGCAGCCCCTCGTTCCCGCCGCGCAGGACGTCGTAGGCCCGGGACAGGCCCGCTCCGTCCGAGTGGTCGATGACCGCGAGCGTGTCCATCATCAGCCCGGCCGCGTCCGCCGATTCCTGGCTCGCGCCCGCGAACCCGTCGGCTCCCTCGCCGGGCACCGAACTGCCGTCGTCCGTCAACAGCCGTACTGAGAAGCCTCGCTCGAGCATGTGCACCAGCGTCGATGCCGTGCCCGAGACGGCCCACTCGAAGGCCGAGTCCGGGCCCGCGCCCTCGTAGGCGATGCCCCGGGTGTCGAGCAGCACCGTGCAGCGGGAGCGCTGTGGCTGCTCCTCACGGCGGACCATCAACTCGCCGTAGCGCGCGGTCAGGCGCCAGTGCACCCGGCGCAGGTCGTCGCCGTAGCGGTACCCGCGCGGGATTATGTCGTCCTCGCCCGCCAGCGCCAGCGAGCGCTGCCGCCCGTCGCCGTACCCCTTCGCCTCGCCGCTCAGCCGCACCGGAGGCAGCGGCTCCACGCGCGGGATGACCGTCAGGGTGTCGTACGTCGAGAAGGACCGGGTCAGCTCGCACATCCCGAAGGGGTCCGTGAGCCGCAGCTGCAGCGGCCCCAGCGGGTAGCGGCCGCGCAGGTCGGAGCGCACGCGGTAGGAGACCTCGCGGCGTCCGCCGGCCTCCACCCGGTCCAGGACGAACCGGGGCCGCGGGCCGAGCACGTACGGCACCCGGTCCTGGAGCATCAGCAGTCCGGTGGGCAGCCGCGAGACGTTGTCCATTCGCAGATGGACGCGGGCCTCGGAACCGGCGGGCACGCGCCCGGGGGAGAGCCTGCGGCTGCCCGCGACCCGGTAGCGCGTGCGGTACAGCACGGTCGCGCAGACCAACGGGAGCACCGCGAGCAGCAGTCCGACCCGGAGCAGATCGCTCTGCCCCAGGACGTACGCGCAGATCGCGGCCGCGATGCCGGCGGCGAGGAAGGAGCGTCCGCGAGTGGTGAGACCGGCGAGCGCGGTGCGCAGCCCGCCCTTGTCCTCCTCGGCGTCGCCCGCCCCCCCGGACGTCATCACAGCCTCCGGGGCGGCTGCTGGCCGTACGCGGGCGCGCCGCGGCCCGTCGTGAGGCCGGTCTGTTGCTGGGGCGCCGCGGGAACGGGGGTGTGCTGCAGGATCTCCTGGACGACCTGCTCGGCCGTTCGACGGTTCAACTGCGCCTGGGCCGTGGGGAGCAGACGGTGGGCCAGGACCGCGACGGCGAGGGCCTGGACGTCGTCCGGCAGCGCGTACTCCCGGCCGCTGAGCGCCGCGGAGGCCTTCGCCGCGCGCAGCAGGTGCAGCGTGGCGCGCGGCGAGGCACCGAGTCTGAGATCGGGATGGGTACGGGTGGCGGCGACCAGATCGACCGCGTACCTCCGGACCGGGTCCGCGACGTGGACCGTGCGGACCGCGTCGATCAGCTTCACGATCTCGTGCGCGTGCGCCACCGGCTGGAGGTCGTCCAGCGGGTTCACCCCGCCGTGGATGTCCAGCATCTGCAACTCGGCGTCCGCGCTGGGGTAGCCGATGGAGACACGGGCCATGAAGCGGTCGCGCTGGGCCTCCGGCAGCGGGTAGGTGCCCTCCATCTCGACCGGGTTCTGGGTGGCCACCACCATGAAGGGGCTGGGCAGTTCATAGGTCTGCCCGTCGATGGTGACCTGGCGCTCCTCCATCGACTCCAGGAGCGCGGACTGCGTCTTGGGCGAGGCGCGGTTGATCTCGTCGCCGATCACGATCTGCGCGAAGATCGCGCCCGGCTTGAACTCGAAGTCCCGGCGCTGCTGGTCCCAGATGGACACACCGGTGATGTCCGAGGGCAGCAGGTCGGGCGTGAACTGAATACGCCGCACCGAGCAGTCGATGGACCGCGCCAGTGCCTTGGCGAGCATGGTCTTGCCGACGCCCGGGACATCCTCGATCAGAAGATGTCCCTCGGCGAGCAGTACGGTCAGCGAAAGCCGTACGACCTCAGGCTTGCCTTCGATCACTCCTTCCACCGAACTGCGGACACGCTCCACAGTGGCGGTCAGATCTGTAAGGCTCGCTCGATCGTCATAGGTCGTCACCCGGCCCTCCTCGGCCCTTTCTCGGGCCGACGCCCTGTGCGGACCGGCCCACCCCGAAACACGGACGCCTGGCGCGGAAAGTTCCGCGCGACGCCACACACGCATTCTTGTTGCCGTTACCGGTTCGTGTCACTCGCCTGTGGATAACTGGCCGCGTTATGTCAGCTCTTACGGCCTTTTGGGCGCCGGTAGGTCGGGGTTTTTCGTGAAGCGAGGGTCCCACGAGGGCCCCAGGGAGTTTTACGAGGGGCCCGGCGGGAGCGTTCAGGCGGGGTCGATCTCGCGCAGCAGACCCGTCGTCACGTCGAAGACGAAGCCGCGCACGTCGTCCCGGTGCAGGAGGAACGGTGAGGTGCGCACGCGCTGCATCGACTGCCGTACGTCCTGCTCGACGTCCCGGAAGGCCTCGACCGCCCAGGCGGGACGCTGGCCGACCTCCATCTCCAGGTCGTGCCGGAAGTCCTCGGTGAGGGACTCCAGGCCGCAGCCGGTGTGGTGGATGAGCACGATGCTGCGGGTGCCGAGCGCTCGCTGGCTGATGGTGAGGGAGCGGATCACGTCGTCGGTGACGACCCCGCCCGCGTTGCGGATGGTGTGACAGTCGCCGAGCTCCAGGCCGAGCGCGGCGTGCAGGTCGAGCCGGGCGTCCATGCAGGCGACCACCGCGACGTGCAGCACGGGATGGGCGTCCATCCCGGGGTCGGTGAAGGCGGCGGCGTACTGCTGGTTCGCGTCGACGAGACGGTCGGTCACGGTGCCGTCCGTGGAGAGGCCGCCGGTGGTTATGGCGTCTTCGGGCTCTGTGGGTACGGATGCAGAAGTCGTCATAGCTATGACGGTACTGGTCACATAGGAAGTAGTCCTGCTGTGAGAGGGGACAAAGAACGTCATCGTGTCTTGTTGTGAGGTAACCCACATGGGCGTTCCGATACCACCCGGATAAGTGATTTTTGCTGATTCATGGCTTCGTCCGGGGGTTCGTCGAGCAGTGGCCCGCGACGCGCATGCCGGTTGATTGACCGCGAGACACCGTGGACTAAAGTGACGCGAAGCGGGAGGCGAGACTCTCCCTGCTGGACTGCTTTTCCCGGAGACCCGGCATTTTTCCGGCGTCTTCCCCCGCGTGCGCGGCGCGTACGTACGGCTCGGCCTCCTCCCGCTCCCGGTCGGCTGACGCCACTCACCCGGCGCCAGCAGGCCTCCCCTTCTCGAGCGGGTGGGGACCCGGCGGTGCGTACGGCCGCGCCGGACCTGAGAGGGCCCCTTGAGCCAGAGTCGACATGTCCCGGTGATGCTCCAGCGGTGCCTGGACATGCTGGCCCCGGCCCTCACCGAGCCGGGTGGCGTCGTGGTCGACTGCACCCTCGGACTCGGCGGCCACAGCGAGGCGCTCCTCACTCAGTTCCCCGAGGCCCGTCTCGTGGCCCTCGACCGTGACAAGGAAGCCCTGCGCCTCTCCGGAGAGCGGCTCGCCCCCTTCGGTGACCGCGCCACCCTCGTGCACGCGGTCTACGACGAACTGCCCGAGGTGCTCGACCGTCTGGACATCCCGCGCGTCCAGGGCGTCCTGTTCGACCTCGGCGTCTCCTCCATGCAGCTCGACGAGGCCGACCGCGGGTTCGCGTACGCCCAGGACGCCCCGCTCGACATGCGCATGGACCAGACGACCGGCATCAGCGCGGCCGAGGTGCTCAACACCTACCCGGCCGGAGAACTGGTGCGGATCCTGCGCGCGTACGGCGAGGAGAAGCAGGCCAAGCGGATCGTCTCCGCCATCGTGCGCGAACGCGAGAAGGAGCCCTTCAGTAACAGCGCGCGGCTCGTCGAGCTGATCCGCGACTCCCTCCCGCAGGCCGCCAAGCGCACCGGCGGCAACCCCGCCAAGCGCACCTTCCAGGCGCTGCGCATCGAGGTCAACGGGGAGCTCAGCGTCTTGGAGCGGGCGATTCCGGCGGCCGTGAAGGCGCTCGCCGTCGGTGGCCGGATCGCCGTCCTGTCGTACCACTCGCTGGAGGACCGGCTGGTCAAGCAGGTGTTCGCGGCCGGCGCCGCCACCACCGCGCCGCCCGGACTGCCGGTCGTGCCCGAGCGCTACCAGCCCCGGCTCAAGCTGCTCACCCGCGGTGCCGAACTTCCCACCGAGGAAGAGGTCGCCGAGAACCGGCGAGCGGCTCCCGCGCGGCTGCGCGGGGCGCAGCGCATCCGTGAGGACGCCGAGTGACGCGCCGGGAGGGGGAGAGCGAGTGAGCGGGAAACCCGGACTCGCCGGCGGTGCCCGCAAGCCGGCGGGGCCGACCCGGGTGGCCGTCCGCAGGCCGGGTTCGCGTCCCGCTCGCGAGCCGGGAGGGCGGGCGCGCGGTGCGTCCGCGCGTTTGGAAAGCAAACGCACGGTGCGATCCCGGGTGGGGAACCCGAACCCGCGGCGCGATCGTGCGTCGGGAAAGCAAACCCGCAGGGAGGGCCCGTGAGTAGGACACCCGAACTCAGGGGCCGCGCCGCCCGGCTCGCCCGGCTTCTCCCCGCCGGGGCGGGCCAAGCCGCCCGCACCCCCTTCGTCCTGCTGGTCGTGCTCCTGCTCGGCGGTGGTCTGATCAGCCTCCTCGTGCTGAACTCCGCACTGAGCGAAGGCTCGTTCCGCCTCGACGACCTGCAGAAGGACACCAAGAGCCTCACCGACGAGGAGCAGGCACTGCAGCGGGACGTGGACGCCTACTCCGCGCCCGACGCCCTCCAGCGCCGCGCCCACGAGCTGGGCATGGTCCCGGGCGGCGACCCGGCCTTCCTCAACCCGGACGGCACCGTCAAGGGCGTCCCCGGAGCCGCCGCCCAGCAGTCCTCCGTGAGCAACACGGTGGTCCGCCCGCCCGAGGTCATCGACCCCACGCGGACCGCGAGCCCGGTCCCGGTCACCAGCACCCCCGCCACCCGCACGCCCACGACGCGGCCCTCCACCGCCCACCCGTCCACGCGGCCCTCCACCGCCCACCCGTCCACGCGGCCCTCCACCGCCCACCCGTCCACGCAGCCCCCCACCGCCCACCCGTCCACGCAGCCCTCCTCGACTCCCGGCAGGTGACGGAAGTGTCCGACAGGGAACCGCCGCGCCGCCGTGTGCCCGGCCCCGCCAGGCCCGTACGCCCCGGTGGCCAGCGGCGCCCGGGCCCCGGTGCCCGCCCCGCACGCCGCCCGGGCGCGCCCCGGCCCGGCGGCCCACAGTCCCTCCGGCTCGGCAGCCCCCGGCCGCGGCTCCGCATGGTCAGCCTCGCCCTGACGCTGGTGATGGTCGCCTTCGTCGTACGGCTGCTCCAGGTGCAGGCCGTGGACGCGAGCGCGTACGCCGCGAAGGCCGAGCAGAACCGGTATGTCGGCCGTACCCTGGCCGCCACCCGCGGCGGGATCACGGACCGCAACGGCGTCGAGCTGGCGACGAGCGTGGACGCGTACGACATCACGGCCGACCCCACGATGTTCACCCAGGGGGCGACGAAGGTGACGGACGCGCCCGAGCAGGCCGCGGCGCTGCTCGGCCCGATCCTCGGCCAGAGCGCGGACGCCGTCGCCAAGAAGCTGCGGACGAGGAACACCCGCTACACGCTGCTCGCACACCGCCAGACCCCCCAGGTCTGGAAGCAGATCAAGGACCTGAAGACCACGCTCGCCGCGAAGGCCGAGACCGACAGGAGCACGGTCAACTTCCTCGCGGGCGTCCTCGCGGTCCCGGCGAGCAAGCGCGTGTATCCGAACGGTGATCTCGCCGCCGGGATACTGGGCTGGGTCAACGCCGACGGCAAGGGCGGCGGCGGAGTCGAGCAGGAGCTGAACAAGGAGCTCGCCGGCAAGGACGGCAAGATCCGCTACGCCCAGTCCGGCGGCCATCAGGTGCCGACCGTGGGCTCGACGGAGACGCCGGCCGTGGCGGGCTCGGACGTCGAGCTGACCATCGACCGCGACATCCAGTGGGCCGCGCAGAACGCCATCACCGAGCAGGTCAAGGCGTCCAAGGCGGACCGCGGGTATGTGATAGTGCAGGACACCCGCACCGGCGAGATCCTGGCGATGGCCAACTCGCCCGGCTTCGACCCCAACGACCTCTCCCAGGCCGACGCGGCGGCCCTGGGCAACGCGGCCCTCCAGGACGCGTACGAGCCCGGCTCCACCGCCAAGGTCATGTCCATGGCCGCCGTGCTGGAGGAGAACGTCGCCACCCCCGAGACACACGTGGTCGTGCCCAACCGGCTGCACCGCGGCGACCGGCTCTTCCAGGACGACATCGACCACCCGACCTGGAACCTGACGCTCAACGGCGTGCTCGCCAAGTCCAGCAACATCGGCACCATCCTGGCGGCCGGCCAGCTCGGCAAGACACAGCAGGAGGCCAACCAGGTCCTCTACACGTATCTGCGCAAGTTCGGCATCGGCGGCTACACCGGACTCGACTTCCCCGGCGAGACGAAGGGCATCCTCGCGCCCGCCGACAAGTGGTCGACCTCGCAGCAGTACACGATTCCTTTCGGCCAGGGCATGTCGATCAACGCGATGCAGGCGGCCTCCGTCTACTCGACGATCGCCAACGGCGGCGTACGCGTCGAGCCGACGCTGGTGCGCGGCAGCAAGGGCGCCGACGGCCGGTTCACCCCGGCCACCCAGCCCAAGAAGACAAGGGTCGTGAGCGAGAAGACGGCGAAGACCCTCGCCCAGATGCTGGAGTCCGTCGTGGACGACGAGCAGGGCACCGGCGCCAGGGCGCGCATCCCGGGCTACCGGGTCGCGGGTAAGACGGGTACGGCCAACCGCGTGGATCCGGCCACCGGCAAGTACCACGGCTACACCTCGTCGTTCGCCGGATTCGCACCCGCGGACAAGCCCCGGATCACCGTCTACTGCGCGATCCAGAACGCCACCAAGGGCAGCTACTTCGGCGGCCAGATCTGCGGACCGATCTACAAGCAGGTCATGGAGTTCGCGCTCAAGACCCTCCAGGTCCCGCCCACCGGGGCCGGGCCCGCCAACCTGCCCGTCACCTTCACCCCCTGATCCACCCCGGCCGCACGCCCCCATCCGCCCGGCTCACCGCCCTGACCAGCACCGACGGAAATCCAGCACCGCCCGGAACACCGACCAGGAACCAGCTCGTGACAACGATCACTCCCGATCACGGGAACCATGGCTCGCCACGCCCCTCGCTTCGCTCCGGCGGGGGTGCGCCCGGTACGCTCACCGCCGTGCCACACGCTGATCAGTCCCAAACCACCCAGAAGGGCGTTCCTGTGACATATCCGGGGCCGCCGCGACCGGTCCAGAACTCCGCCACACCCCTCGCGGAGCTCGCCGATCAGCTGGGTGCCACCGCCCCGGCGTCGACCGCGGAGGTCACGGGCATCACCCATGACTCGCGGGCCGTGCGCCCGGGCGACCTGTACGCCGCGCTGCCCGGCGCCCGCCTGCACGGCGCCGACTTCGTGACGCAGGCGGCCGGTCTCGGCGCGGTCGCCGTGCTGACCGACCCGACCGGCGTCGACCGCGCCGCCGCCACCGGGCTGCCGGTCCTCGTCGTCGACGACCCGCGCGGCCGGATGGGCGAGCTCGCGGCCACCATCTACGGCCACCCCGGGCGAGACCTGCTCCAGATCGGCATCACCGGCACCTCCGGCAAGACCACCACGGCCTATCTCGTCGAGGGCGGGCTGAAGACGCTCCGCTCCACCGGCCTGATCGGCACGGTGGAGATGCGCATCGGGGAGGAGCGCATCAAGTCGGAGCGCACCACCCCCGAAGCCACCGATCTCCAGGCGTTGTTCGCGGTCATGCGCGAGCGCGGCGTCGACGCGGTCGCCATGGAGGTCTCCAGCCATGCGCTGGTCCTCGGGCGGGTCGACGGCTGTGTCTTCGACATCGCCGTCTTCAACAACCTCAGCCCGGAACACATGGAGTTCCACTCCGGCATGGAGGACTATTTCCGGGCCAAGGCGCAGCTGTTCACACCGCAACGCAGCAAACTCGGTGTCATCAACCTCGACGACGAGTACGGGCGCCGGCTGGCCAAGGAGGCCACCGTCCCCGTCGTCACCTTCTCCGCCGAGGGCCACCCGGACGCCGACTGGCGCGCCGAGGAGGTCGAGGTCGGCCCGATGGACTCGGCCTTCGTCGCCGTCGGCCCCAAGGGCGAGCGGATCACGGCCAAGTCGCCGCTCGCGGGCCCCTTCAACGTGGCGAACGCCCTCGCCGCGATCGTCGCCCTCGCCGCCGCCGGGATCGACCCGCAGACCGCCGCGGACGGCATCGCCGCCGTCCCGGGCGTGCCGGGCCGCCTGGAGCGCGTGGACGCGGGCCAGCCGTATCTCGCGGTCGTCGACTACGCCCACAAGACGGACGCCGTCGAATCGGTCCTGCGCGCGCTGCGCAAGGTCACCGAGGGCAAGCTGCACATCGTGCTCGGCTGCGGCGGCGACCGGGACAAGACCAAGCGGATGCCGATGGGGGCCGCCGCGGTGCGGCTCGCCGACACGGCCGTACTGACATCGGACAACCCCCGCTCGGAGGACCCCCTCGCGATCCTCGCGACGATGCTCGCGGGCGCCGCCGAGGTGCCGGCGTACGAGCGCGGCGAGGTCCAGGTCTTCGAGGACCGGGCCGCCGCCATCGCCGCCGCCGTCGCCCGGGCGCGGCCCGGCGACACCGTGCTGGTCGCGGGCAAGGGCCACGAGCAGGGCCAGGACATCGCCGGGGTGGTGCGTCCCTTCGACGACCGCCAGGTGCTTCGCGAAGCTATCCAGCAGACCCAGGGATGAACTTGTGATCGCCCTCTCTCTCGCCGAGATCGCAGCAGTCGTCGGCGGGCAGACGTACGACATACCGGATCCGGCGGTACAGGTCACCGGACCGGTCGTCAGAGACTCCCGTGAAGTGGAGTCAGGCAGCCTCTTCGTCGCCTTCGTCGGCGAACGCGTGGACGGCCACGACTACGCGGCGGCCGTCGTCGAGGCGGGCGCGGTCGCCGTGCTGGCCTCCCGGCCCGTCGGCGTGCCCGCGATCGTCGTCGCGGACGTGCAGACGGCCCTGGGCGCCCTCGCGCGCCACGTCGTCGAGCGGCTCGGCGCGACCCTCGTGGCCCTCACCGGCTCCGCGGGCAAGACCAGCACCAAGGACCTGATCGCCCAGGTACTGCGGAGCAAGGCGCCGACCGTCTTCACGCCCGGCTCGCTCAACAACGAGATCGGACTGCCGCTGACCGCGCTGAGCGCCACCGAGGAGACCAGGTTCCTCGTCCTGGAGATGGGCGCCCGCGGCCTCGGCCACATCAGCTACCTCATGGACCTCACCCCGCCGAAGATCGGCCTCGTCCTGAACGTCGGGACGGCCCACATCGGCGAGTTCGGCGGCCGCGAGCAGATCGCACAGGCGAAGGGTGAGCTCGTCGAGGGTCTTCCGCCGTCGGAGGCGGGCGGCGTCGCCGTCCTCAACGCCGACGACCCCCTCGTACGCGCCATGGCGTCCCGGACGAAGGCGCGCGTGATCCTCTTCGGAGAGTCCGGCGAAGCGGACGTACGTGCCGAGAACGTGCGCCTCACGGACGCCGGACAGCCCGTATTCAGACTTCACACACCCTCCGGGTGCAGCGATGTGACCATGCGCCTGTACGGTGAGCACCACGTGTCGAACGCGCTCGCCGCGGCCGCCGTCGCCCATGAGCTGGGCATGTCCGCAGACGAGATCGCCCTCGCGCTCTCCGAGGCGGGCTCCCTCTCCCGCTGGCGGATGGAGGTCACCGAGCGCCCGGACGGCGTGACGGTCGTCAACGACGCCTACAACGCGAACCCCGAGTCCATGCGGGCCGCCCTGCGCGCGCTCGCGGCCATGGGCAAAGCCGCACAGGCGAAAGGGGGTCGGACGTGGGCGGTGCTCGGTCAGATGGCCGAGCTCGGGGACGAGGCGCTCGCCGAGCACGACGCGGTCGGACGGCTCGCCGTCCGACTCAATGTCGGCAAGCTCGTCGCGGTCGGGGGCAGGGAAGCGTCCTGGCTCCAACTGGGCGCATATAACGAGGGTTCGTGGGGTGAGGAGTCGGTGCACGTGTCCGACGCACAGGCGGCTGTCGACCTGTTGCGCAGCGAGTTGCGCCCGGGGGACGTCGTGCTCGTGAAGGCGTCCCGGTCGGTCGGGCTCGAACGGGTGGCGCAGGCGCTGCTCGACGGCGGTGCCGAGGGTGAGGTCGCGGCCCGATGATGAACCAGATCCTGTTCGCAGGAGTCATTGGTCTGTTCCTGACCCTGATCGGCACCCCGCTGCTGATCAAGCTGCTGGCCCGCAAGGGCTACGGGCAGTACATCCGCGATGACGGCCCGAAGGAGCATCACAGCAAGCGCGGTACGCCGACCATGGGTGGTATCGCCTTCATCCTGGCGACGATCATCGCGTACTTCCTGTCCAAGGTGATCACGGGCAAGCCGCCGACCTTCTCGGGTCTGCTGGTGCTCGGTCTGATGTCCGGCATGGGCCTGGTCGGCTTCCTGGACGACTACATCAAGATCGTCAAGCGGCGTTCACTCGGTCTGCGGGCCAAGGCGAAGATGGCCGGCCAGCTGATTGTCGGCATCAGCTTCGCGGTCCTCGCACTGCAGTTCGCCGACAATCACGGCAACACCCCGGCCTCCACCAGGCTCTCCTTCGTGGAGGACTTCGGCTGGACCATCGGCCCGGTGCTCTTCGTGGTCTGGGCCCTGTTCATGATTCTCGCCATGTCGAACGGCGTGAACCTGACGGACGGTCTGGACGGTCTCGCCACCGGCGCCGCGACCATGGTCTTCGGCGCGTACACCTTCATCGGCGTCTGGCA
The DNA here is from genome assembly GCF_045040035.1 of Streptomyces sp. NBC_01384. NCBI lineage: Bacteria > Bacillati > Actinomycetota > Actinomycetes > Kitasatosporales > Streptomycetaceae > Streptomyces > Streptomyces sp. NBC_01384. The sequence continues at coordinate 2,539,681 of NZ_CP109559.1, read as the reverse complement.
GTTCCAGGAGTCCTGCGCCAACGCGCAGACCCTCACCAACCCGGCCGCCTGTTACGAAGTACGAGATCCACTGGACCTCGCGGTCGTCGCCTCCGCCCTGATGGGAGCCTGCTTCGGCTTCCTGTGGTGGAACACCTCGCCCGCCAAGATCTTCATGGGTGACACCGGCTCGCTGGCCCTCGGCGGCGCGCTCGCCGGCCTCGCGATCTGCTCCCGCACGGAGCTGCTGGTCGCGCTCCTCGGCGGTCTCTTCGTCCTGATCACCATGTCGGTCGTCATCCAGGTCGGCTCCTTCCGGCTCACCGGCCGGCGCGTCTTCCGCATGGCACCACTCCAGCACCACTTCGAACTAAAGGGGTGGTCCGAGGTCCTTGTCGTGGTCCGCTTCTGGATCATCCAGGGCATGTGCGTCATCGTGGGTCTGGGCCTCTTCTACGCAGGATGGGCAGCCAAGAAGTGACCGACTGGCAGGGCAAGCACGTCACCGTCGCCGGGCTCGGCGTCTCCGGCATCCCGGCGGCCAAGGTGCTGCACGGTCTCGGCGCCGTCGTCACGGTCGTCAACGACGGCGACGACGAGCGCTCCCGGGCGCAGGCCGCGGAGCTGGAGGCGCTCGGCATCACCGTGCGCCTCGGTGACGGCGCCACCCTGCCCGAGGGCACCGAACTCATCGTCACCGCGCCCGGCTGGAAGCCGGACAAGCCACTGTTCGCCGCGGCCGCCGCGGCGGACGTCCCGGTCTGGGGTGACGTCGAACTGGCCTGGCGGCTGCGGGGGCTGGACGGTAGAGAACCAGCCCCCTGGCTCGCCGTCACCGGTACCAACGGCAAGACCACGACCGTCCAGATGCTCGCCTCGATCCTGACGGCGGCCGGGCTGCGCACGGCCGCCGTCGGCAACATCGGGGTCTCGCTCCTGGACGCGGTCCTCGGCGAGGAGAAGTACGACGTCCTCGCCGTGGAGTTGTCCAGCTATCAGCTGCACTGGGCGCCGTCGCTGCGCGCGCACTCGGCCGCCGTACTGAACCTGGCGCCCGATCACCTCGACTGGCACGGCTCGATGGAGGCGTACGTCGCCGACAAGGGCCGTATCTACGAAGGCAATCGGGTCGCCTGCGTCTACAACGTCGCCGACAAGGGCACCGAGGACCTGGTCCGCGAGGCCGACGTCGAGGAGGACTGCCGGGCCGTCGGCTTCACGCTCGGCACCCCGGGACCCTCCCAACTCGGCGTGGTGGAAGGCATCCTGGTCGACCGCGCCTTCGTCGAGAACCGGCAGAAGAACGCCCAGGAGCTCGCCGAGGTCTCCGACGTCAACCCGTCCGCCCCGCACAACATCGCCAACGCCCTTGCGGCGGCGGCCCTGGCGCGCGCCTTCGGAGTGCCCGCCGCGGCCGTACGGGACGGGCTGCGGGCCTTCACGCCGGATGCCCACCGCATCGCGCACGTCGCCGACGTGGACGGTGTCGCGTACATCGACGACTCCAAGGCCACCAACACACATGCCGCGGAAGCCTCTTTGGCGGCCTACGAGTCGATCGTGTGGATCGCGGGAGGGCTCGCCAAGGGCGCGACCTTCGACGAGCTGGTCGCCAAGTCGGCAAAGCGACTTCGGGGGGTCGTGCTGATCGGTGCGGATCGTGCGCTGATCCGTGAAGCCCTTGTGCGACACGCGCCGGAAGTACCCGTCGTCGACCTCGACCGGACCGACACTGGGGCGATGCTCGCGGCGGTTCAGGAGGCACGGGGCCTTGCGCGCGCGGGCGACACGGTGTTGCTGGCGCCGGCCTGTGCCTCCATGGACATGTTCGCCAACTACAACAAGCGCGGGGACGCGTTCGCGCAGGCGGTTCGCGAACTCGGCGCGAGCGCCTGACGGCGGGTCCCGGACGGTCCGGGCGCGCCCGGGACCCTTGGGAGGGACGCGTGACGCCATGGTGGGGACCTCCATCGCCCTGCGGGACGCCCTTCCGCGGTGTGGCGGACGGAGCCGGTGATGGTCAGTAGCCGTACTGGCCGTCCCCCCGTCCAGCGTGCCCCCAGGCGGCCCGCCTCGCCCCGGCCCTCCCGCGACAACCCGCTGCGGGTGCTCTACGCGCGTGCCCGCAAGGCCTGGGACCGGCCGCTCACCGCGTACTATCTGATCTTCGGCAGCAGCCTGCTGATCACCGCGCTGGGCCTGGTGATGGTCTACTCGGCCTCGATGGTCACGGCGCTGCAGCTGTCGCTGCCGGGGTCGTTCTTCTTCCGCAAACAGTTCCTCGCGGCCTCGATCGGCACCGTGCTGCTCCTGATCGCCATGCGGATGCCGGTGAAGCTGCATCGGGCGCTGGCGTATCCGATCCTGGCCGGCGCGGTCTTCCTGATGATCCTGGTGCAGGTGCCGGGGATAGGGATGGCGGTCAACGGCAACCAGAACTGGATCTCCCTCGGCGGCTCGTTCCAGATGCAGCCCAGCGAGTTCGGCAAGCTCGCGCTCGTGCTGTGGGGCGCCGACCTGCTCGCCCGCAAGCAGGACAAGGGCATGCTCACACAGTGGAAGCACATGCTGGTGCCGCTCGTCCCGGGCACCTTCCTGCTGCTCGGGCTGATCATGCTCGGCGGCGACATGGGTACGACGATCATCCTGACCGCGATCCTGTTCGGGCTGCTGTGGATGGCCGGGGCGCCCACGCGTCTGTTCGCCGGGGTGCTGAGTGTCGCCGTGGTGCTCGGTGCCATCGCCATCAAGACCAGCCCGCATCGCCTGAACCGGCTCGCCTGCATCGGTGCCACCGACCCCGGACCGAACGACATCTGCTGGCAGGGTGTGCACGGCATCTACGCGCTCGCCTCCGGCGGAATCTTCGGTTCCGGCCTCGGCGCCAGTGTGCAAAAATGGGGCCAACTTCCCGAAGCGCACACCGACTTCATCTTCGCCATCACCGGGGAGGAACTCGGCCTCGCGGGGACACTGTCGGTGCTCGCCCTCTTCGCGGCTCTAGGCTATGCGGGTATCCGCGTGGCCGGACGCACGGAGGACCCCTTCGTGAGGTATGCCGCGGGAGGCGTGACCACCTGGATCACGGCCCAGGCCGTGATCAACATCGGTGCGGTGCTCGGTCTGCTGCCGATCGCCGGAGTCCCGCTCCCGCTGTTCTCCTACGGGGGTTCCGCCCTGCTGCCGACCATGTTCGCCATCGGGCTGCTGATCGCGTTCGCACGCGACGAGCCCGGTGCGCGGGCGGCGCTTGCGATGCGGCAACCCCGCTTTGGTAGAAAGCGTGCTGCGGTGAGAGGCTCCGCGGGGGCCGCGGGGCCTCGGAGATGGAACACGATGCGACGGCGTGCCTCGGCGGCGCGTTCGTCCGGAGAGCGGTGAATTTCGGTGCATGTCGTACTCGCCGGCGGGGGGACCGCCGGCCACATCGAGCCCGCGCTCGCCCTCGCGGACGCCCTGCGCAGGCAGGACCCGACCGTGGGGATCACGGCCCTGGGCACGGAACGCGGACTGGAGACCCGGCTCGTACCGGAGCGGGGCTACGAACTCGCGCTGATCCCCGCCGTCCCGCTGCCGCGCAAGCCCACGCCGGAGCTGATCACCGTCCCCGGACGGCTGCGCGGCACGATCAAGGCGGCCGAGCAGGTCCTGGAGCGCACCAAGGCGGACGCGGTAGTCGGCTTCGGCGGCTATGTCGCGCTGCCCGCCTACCTCGCGGCCAAGCGCCTCGGCGTGCCGATCGTCATCCACGAGGCCAACGCCCGGCCGGGCCTCGCCAACAAGATCGGTTCCCGGTACGCGGCGCAGGTCGCCGTCTCGACCCCGGACAACAAGCTGCGCGGCGCCCGCTACATCGGCATCCCGCTGCGCCGCTCCATCGCCACCCTCGACCGGGCCGCCGTACGCCCCGAGGCGCGCGCCGCGTTCGGTCTGGACCCCTCGCTGCCGACCCTGCTGGTGTCGGGCGGCTCGCAGGGCGCCCGGCGCCTCAACGAGGTCGTCCAGCAGGCGGCTCCCTACCTCCAGCAGGCGGGCATCCAGATTCTGCACGCGGTCGGCCCGAAGAACGAACTGCCGCAGGTGCATCAGATGCCGGGAATGCCCCCGTACATCCCGGTACCGTACGTGGACCGGATGGACCTCGCGTACGCCGCGGCCGACATGATGCTCTGCCGCGCGGGCGCGATGACCGTCGCCGAACTCTCCGCCGTCGGGCTGCCCGCCGCCTATGTCCCGCTGCCGATCGGCAACGGCGAACAGCGGCTCAACGCCCAGCCGGTGGTCAAGGCCGGTGGCGGCCTCCTTGTCGACGACGCGGAGCTGACGCCCCAGTGGGTGCAGCAGAACGTGCTGCCCGTACTCGCCGACCCACACCGGCTGTACGAGATGTCCCGCGCCGCCAGCGAGTTCGGCCGCCGGGACGCCGACGACCTGCTCGTCGGCATGGTGTACGAGGCGATCGCCTCTCGTCATCACTAGGGACGTGTGAGGGAAGGCAGGGAGCGTGGCCGGACCGAGGACCGCCGACCGCGGTGAACGGCAGAAGTCGGAGTCCGGCCCGCCCCGGCCGCCCCGGTTCGGGCGATTGCGACGCCTTCGTATGCTCATCATCCTTTTGATTGCGGTGGTGTTGGCGGGCGCCGCCGCGGTCTGGGTCCTCTACGGCTCGCCGTGGGTGCGGGTCGAGAAGGTGTCGGTCTCCGGGGTGCGGGTCCTGACGGAGCGGCAAGTGCGCGAAGTGGCCGATGTGTCGGTCGGATCGCCACTGATTTCCGTCGACACCGACGCCATCGAGGCGCGATTGCGCCGGAAATTGCCCCGAATTGATGCGGTTGATGTCGTCCGTTCCTGGCCGCACGGAATCGGGCTGAAAGTGACCGAACGTACCCCGGTGCTCATTGTCAAAGACCCCGGAAACTCCGAAAACAGGGCCAAGTACGTCGAAGTGGACGCCAAGGGCGTGCGATTCGCGACGGTTTCGAGGGCCCCGAAGGGTGTGCCCGCACTGGAATTGGCGGTGTCCGGGAAGTCCAAGGCGGCCGTTCTGCGTCGCTTCCCGGTCGACCGGCTGGTGCGCGAGGCGGTCCGGGTCGCCGGGATCATTCCGGCCGCCGTCGCCCGCGACACCCAGGTCGTCAAGGTCCGCTCGTACGACTCCATCTCCCTGGAGTTGAGCGGCGGCCGCACCGTCGAGTGGGGGAGCGGCGAGAGGGGCCGTGCGAAGGCCAGGACCCTCAGTGCTCTCATGAAAGCAGCTCCAGGGGCCAGGCACTTCGACGTCAGTGTCCCCACCGCCCCTGCGTCATCCGGGAGTTGACGCACATATGCGCAGGCCAGCACCCTGGTTGGGCAGTGCTACGCCTGATCACATAGGGTGAAAAGAAAAACGGGAGGTTCGGCGTGTTCGTTGAACGTGCGCCACTTGTCGACTTAGTGTCCTGTTCGGAAGAGTCCAAGGAACAGGCACACTGGTAACCCTAAACTTCAGCGTTAGGGTTCGGGTCGGCGTTCGGACCGTCCCATTCGGCATCAGTCGTCGGATCGCGAGCGTGCGAGGCGACGACACGTAACTCGAGGCGAGAGGCCTTCGACGTGGCAGCACCGCAGAACTACCTCGCAGTCATCAAAGTCATCGGTGTCGGCGGCGGTGGTGTCAATGCCATCAACCGGATGATCGAGGTCGGTCTCAAGGGCGTCGAGTTCATCGCCATCAACACGGACGCGCAAGCTCTGTTGATGAGCGACGCCGACGTCAAGCTCGACGTCGGCCGCGAACTCACCCGCGGACTCGGCGCCGGAGCCAACCCGGCCGTCGGCCGCAAGGCCGCCGAGGACCACCGCGAGGAGATCGAGGAGGTCCTCAAGGGGGCCGACATGGTCTTCGTGACGGCCGGTGAAGGCGGCGGCACCGGCACCGGCGGCGCGCCCGTCGTGGCCAACATCGCCCGCTCGCTCGGAGCCCTCACCATCGGCGTGGTCACGCGCCCGTTCACCTTCGAGGGACGGCGCCGCGCCAACCAGGCCGAGGACGGCATCGCGGAACTCCGCGAAGAGGTCGACACCCTCATCGTCATCCCGAACGACCGGCTGCTGTCCATCTCGGACCGCCAGGTCTCCGTCCTCGACGCCTTCAAGTCGGCGGACCAGGTCCTGCTCTCCGGTGTTCAGGGCATCACCGACCTCATCACCACGCCCGGTCTGATCAACCTCGACTTCGCCGACGTCAAGTCCGTGATGTCCGAGGCGGGTTCCGCGCTCATGGGCATCGGCTCGGCCCGCGGCGACGACCGCGCGGTGGCGGCGGCCGAGATGGCGATCTCCTCGCCCCTCCTGGAAGCCTCCATCGACGGCGCCCGCGGCGTCCTGCTCTCCATCTCCGGCGGCTCCGACCTCGGCCTGTTCGAGATCAACGAAGCCGCCCAGCTGGTCAGCGAGGCCGCGCACCCCGAGGCCAACATCATCTTCGGCGCGGTCATCGACGACGCGCTCGGCGACGAGGTGCGGGTCACCGTGATCGCCGCCGGCTTCGACGGCGGTCAGCCGCCGGCCAAGCGGGACAACATCCTCGGCTCCACCTCCGCCAAGCCGCGCGAGGAGCCCGCGCCGGTACGGGCCGCCGAGAACCGTCCGTCCTTCGGCTCGCTCGGCAGCGTGACGCCGAAGGAGGCTCCGGAGCCCGCCCCGGAGCCGGTCAGCGAAATCCAGGTCGCTCCGCCGGTCCCGCCGTCCCGCTCCTACTCGGACAGCGCGGCCGAGGAGCTGGACGTGCCGGACTTCCTGAAGTGATAGGACATCGCTCCGAAACGAGCACCGTGAGCGGCGCGCACTTCGCCTTCACCGACCGGTGGGGCGGGGTGAGCGCCGTTCCGTACGAGGAGCTCAACCTCGGCGGAGCGGTCGGCGACGACCCCGACGCCGTACGGACCAATCGTGAACTGGCGGCCAAGTCGCTCGGACTCGACCCGGCCTTGGTCGTCTGGATGAACCAGGTGCACGGGCCGGACGTGGCGGTGGTCGAGGGACCGTGGCTCTCCTCGGAGATCCCGTCCGTCGACGCGATCGTCACCGCGCGGCGCGGGCTCGCCCTCGCCGTCCTCACCGCCGACTGCACGCCGGTCCTGCTGGCCGACCCGGTCGCCGGGATCGCGGCCGCCGCCCACGCGGGACGGCCCGGCATGGTCGCCGGGGTCGTCCCCGCCGCCGTACGGGCCATGGTGGAACTCGGCGCCGAGCCCGAGCGGATCGTCGCCCGCACCGGACCCGCCGTCTGCGGCCGGTGCTACGAAGTGCCGGACACGATGCGCGCCGAAGTCGCCGCCGTCGAGCCGGCGGCGTACGCCGAGACCAGTTGGGGCACTCCGGCGGTCGATGTGACCGCCGGAGTGCACGCGCAGCTGGAACGGCTCGGGGTGTGCGACCGGGCGCAGTCGCCGGTGTGCACGCTGGAGTCGGACGACCACTTCTCGTACCGACGGGACCGCACCACCGGGCGGCTCGCGGGCTATGTCTGGCTGGACTGATGGGGCATGAAGGAACGTAAGGCTCAACTCGCCGGAAATCTGGCGAAAGTGGAAGAACGCATCACGGCGGCGTGTGTGGCCGCCGGGCGCAAGCGCGAAGAGGTGACCCTGATCGTGGTCACCAAGACCTACCCCGCGAGTGATGTGCGGATCCTGTCGGAACTCGGTGTGCGCCATGTCGCCGAGAACCGGGACCAGGACGCGGCGCCCAAGGCCGCGGCTTGCTCGGATCTGCCCCTCTCGTGGCATTTTGTCGGTCAGTTGCAGACCAATAAGGTGCGTTCCGTGGTCGGTTACGCGGATGTGGTGCAGTCCGTCGACCGTTCCCGGCTTGTCACCGCCTTGTCGAACGAGGCGGTGCGGGTGGAGCGGGAGGTGGGCTGTCTCATCCAGGTCGCGCTGGACGCGGAGGAGAGCGGCCGGGGCGAGCGGGGAGGCGTGGGAGTCGGCGGAATCGAAGAGTTGGCCGACCTGGTCGCCCGGTCCGAGGGGCTCCGGCTCGACGGGCTGATGACCGTCGCCCCGCTCACCGGGGTGTACGCGGGGCGCCAACAAGCCGCGTTCGAGCGGCTGATGGATTTGTCGACTGCTATGCGCCGCACGCATCCGGCTGCGAACATGGTGTCTGCAGGGATGAGTACGGACCTCGAGCAGGCCGTGGCGGCCGGAGCGACACATGTGCGCGTCGGTACTGCGGTACTCGGAGTCCGACCCGGGCTCGGGTAACGTCGCCAAGAAGTCGGACCACAGCAGAAAATATGGTCATTACCGCCACTGGCGGGCATAACGACCTCGTGGATCGCGGGCACTTGGCAATTCGTCAGCCGATCCACCACAGAGCGGAGGACTCAGAGCATGGCCGGCGCGATGCGCAAGATGGCGGTCTACCTCGGCCTCGTGGAGGACGATGGGTACGACGGCAGGGGATTCGACCCCGATGACGAGTTCGAGCCCGAGCTCGATCCGGAGCCCGAGCGGGACCGTCGGCGGCACGAGCCGCCCCACCAGTCGCACCAGGCGCACCAGTCCCAACGGGACGAATCGGTACGAATGGTGCAGCCCCCCGCACAGCGCGATCCGGTGCCGCACTCCGCTTCGCTCTCTGCGGAATCCGGCCGTCCGGCGCGCATCGCGCCCGTGGCATCCATCACACAAGAACGCGCAAGCCTGGAGAAGAACGCACCGGTGATCATGCCCAAGGTCGTGTCGGAACGAGAGCCGTACCGGATCACCACGCTCCACCCGCGGACATACAACGAGGCCCGTACCATCGGGGAACACTTCCGTGAGGGCACCCCTGTGATCATGAATCTGACTGAGATGGATGACACAGATGCGAAGCGACTTGTCGACTTTGCGGCCGGTTTGGTGTTTGGTCTCCACGGCAGCATCGAGCGGGTGACGCAGAAGGTGTTCCTGTTGTCGCCTGCTAACGTCGATGTCACGGCGGAGGACAAGGCCCGCATCGCAGAGGGCGGGTTCTTCAACCAGAGCTGAGACGCAAGACCGGAGCCATCGGGAACAATGCACGGGAAACAGGGGAGAGGGAAGCACGGATCATGAGCGTGGTCGGGCAGGTTCTGTACATCGCGCTGATGTGTTTCCTCATCGTGCTGATTTTCCGGTTGGTCATGGACTACGTCTTCCAGTTCGCCCGCTCATGGCAGCCCGGCAAGGCGATGGTGGTCGTTCTTGAGGCCACCTACACTGTCACCGATCCACCGCTCAAGCTTCTGCGGCGGTTCATTCCGCCGCTGCGTCTCGGGGGCGTGGCGCTCGACCTGTCCTTCTTCGTACTGATGATCATCGTCTACATCCTGATCTCCGTCGTGAGCCGGCTGTGAACGATACGGTCTTGCCGAATGCCGACGACTACGTTGAGGTGAAGAGATGCCGTTGACCCCCGAGGACGTGCGGAACAAGCAGTTCACGACCGTCCGCCTCCGAGAAGGCTATGACGAGGACGAGGTCGATGCCTTCCTCGATGAGGTCGAAGCCGAACTGACGCGACTGCTCCGCGAGAACGAGGACCTGCGCGCCAAACTGGCGGCGGCCACGCGCGCGGCTGCGCAGAACCAGCAGCAGGGCATGCGCAAGCCGCCCGAGCAGCAGGATCAGCAGCAGGGCCCGCCGCAGGGTATGCGAGGTCCCGGCGCCCCCGTACCCGCCGGCATATCGGGCCCGCCGCAGCAGCAGATGGGTGGCCCCATGGGTGGTCCGCCCCAGCTGCCGAGCGGTGCGCCGCAGCTGCCCGCGGGACCCAGCGGGCAGGGCGGTCAGCAGGGTCAGGGCCCCATGGGTCCGGGCCCGATGGGTCAGGGCCCCATGGGTCAGGGGCCGATGGGCCAGGGTCCGATGGGTCAGGGCATGGGCCAGGGTCCGATGGGCCAGGGTCCGATGGGCCAGGGCCAGATGGGTCAGGGCATGGGCCAGGGTCCGATGGGCCAGGGTCCCGGCCAGCAGATGCAGCAGCAGATGCCCGGCCAGATGCAGCCGCCGCAGATGCAGCAGCAGATGGGCGGCCCGATGGGCGGACCCATGGGTGGCCCCATGGGCGGTCACGGCCCGCAGATGCCGCAGCAGGGCCCCGGTGGCGACAGCGCCGCGCGTGTCCTCTCGCTGGCCCAGCAGACCGCCGACCAGGCGATCGCCGAGGCCCGTTCCGAGGCCAACAAGATCGTCGGTGAGGCCCGCAGCCGCGCCGAGGGTCTCGAGCGCGACGCCCGTGCCAAGGCCGACGCGCTGGAGCGGGACGCCCAGGAGAAGCACCGTGTCGCGATGGGCTCCCTGGAGTCCGCCCGCGCCACGCTGGAGCGCAAGGTCGAGGACCTGCGTGGCTTCGAGCGCGAGTACCGCACTCGCCTGAAGTCCTACCTGGAGTCGCAGCTGCGCCAGCTGGAGACGCAGGCGGACGACTCGCTCGCCCCGCCGCGCACTCCGGCCGCGGCCTCCCTGCCCTCGCCCTCGGCGCCCTCGATGGCTCCGGCCGGCGCGAGTGCGCCGTCGTACGGCGGTCAGGGCATGGGCGGTGCTCCGGCACCGGCCGCGCCCTCCTACGGCGGGCAGCAGCAGATGTCGCCGGCGATGACCCAGCCGATGGCTCCGGTACGGCCGCAGGGGCCGTCGCCGATGCAGCAGGCCCCCTCGCCGATGCGTGGGTTTCTCATCGACGAGGACGACAACTGACGGCCTCTAGTACGCCTTAGGCGTCGGCAGCGTTCAGGGCGGAGCCCCGGCCACGCGACGGTAGTCGCATATGTACTGGCCCGGGGCTCCGCCCTTTTGCCGTGTTATTTGGGGCAAGCGTTCTGTTCCTTGGGGCATGTGTGCGGGGTACGCAACGCCGAAGGCCGGGGTCCACCAAGATCTTTGGTGGACCCCGGCCGGGTTCTTCGGCTGCGGGCCGGTGGGGGCGCGGAGTCCCTGGGGATGGGACGGGTAGGGGCGGCGGGGGTGAAGAACCTCCGCCGCCCGCTGCTACGCCTTGCGGAGGCGGAAGGTGAGGGACAGGCCCTCGTCGGTGAACGGGGCACCGTAGGTGTCGTCCGCCTCGCTCTGGGTGAAGTCCGTGGCGAGGACCTCGTCGGCGATGAGCTCGGCGTGCTCGCTCAGGGCTGCGATGACCGCCGGGTCCGTGGACGTCCAGCGCAGCGCGATCCGGTCGGCCACGTCGAGGCCGCTGTTCTTGCGGGCCTCCTGGATCAGCCGGATCGCGTCACGGGCGAGGCCCGCCTGCCGCAGCTCCTCGGTGATCTCCAGGTCGAGGGCGACCGTGGCACCCGAGTCGGACGCCACCGACCAGCCCTCGCGAGGGGTCTCCGTGATGATGACCTCGTCGGGGGCAAGCGTCACCGTCTCGCCGTCGACCGCCACCGAGGCCGTGCCCTCGCGCAGGGCCAGCGACAGCGCCGCGGCGTCCGTCTCGGCGATCGCCTTCGCCACCGCCTGGACACCCTTGCCGAAACGCTTGCCGAGCGCACGGAAGTTCGCCTTGGCCGTGGTGTCGACCAGCGAGCCCCCCACCTCGGACAGCGAGGCCAGGGAGGTGACGTTCAGCTCCTCCGTGATCTGCGCGTGCAGCTCGCCGTCGAGGGACTCGAAACCGGTCGCGGCGACCAGCGCCCGGGACAGCGGCTGGCGCGTCTTGACACCCGACTCCGCGCGCGTGGCACGGCCGAGCTCCACGAGCCGGCGGACGAGCACCATCTGCTTCGACAGCTCCGGGTCGATGGCGGACAGGTCCGCCTCCGGCCAGGAGGAGAGGTGCACGGACTCGGGCGCGCCCGGGGTCACCGGCGCGATCAGGTCCTGCCAGACCCGCTCCGTGATGAACGGGGTCAGCGGGGCCATCAGCCGGGTGACCGTCTCCACGACCTCGTGCAGCGTGCGCAGCGCGGCCTTGTCGCCCTGCCAGAAGCGGCGGCGCGAGCGGCGCACGTACCAGTTCGAAAGGTCGTCGACGAACGCCGAGAGGAGCTTTCCGGCGCGCTGGGTGTCGTACGCCTCCAGCGCCTGGGTCACCTGGTCGGTGAGCGCGTGGAGCTCGGAGAGCAGCCAGCGGTCGAGGACCGGGCGGTCCGCCGGGGCCGGATCGGCCTCGCTGGGCGCCCAGTCGGAGGTGCGGGCGTACAGGGCCTGGAAGGCGACCGTGTTCCAGTACGTGAGGAGCGTCTTGCGGACGACCTCCTGGATGGTGCCGTGCCCGACGCGACGGGCCGACCAGGGGGAGCCGCCGGCCGCCATGAACCAGCGCACCGCGTCCGCGCCGTGCTGGTCCATCAGCGGGATCGGCTGCAGGATGTTGCCCAGGTGCTTGGACATCTTGCGGCCGTCCTCGGCGAGGATGTGCCCGAGGCAGACGACGTTCTCGTACGAGGACTTGTCGAAGACCAGCGTGCCGACGGCCATCAGCGTGTAGAACCAGCCGCGGGTCTGGTCGATGGCCTCCGAGATGAACTGCGCCGGGTAGCGGCTCTCGAAGAGCTCCTTGTTCTTGTACGGGTAGCCCCACTGCGCGAACGGCATCGAACCCGAGTCGTACCAGGCGTCGATGACCTCCGGGACGCGGGTCGCCGTCTCTCCGCAGCCGTCCTGCGGGCACGCGAAGGTGACCTTGTCGATGAAGGGGCGGTGCGGGTCCAGGTTCGACTGGTCGGTGCCCGTCAGCTCGGTGAGCTCGGCGCGGGAGCCGACGCAGGTGAGGTGGCCCTCCTCACAGCGCCACAGCGGGAGCGGGGTGCCCCAGTAGCGGCTGCGGGACAGCGCCCAGTCGACGTTGTTGTTCAGCCAGTCGCCGAAGCGGCCGTGCTTGACGGACTCCGGGAACCAGTTGGTCTTCTCGTTCTCCTGGAGGAGACGGTCCTTGATGGCCGTGGTGCGGATGTACCAGGACGGCTGCGCGTAGTAGAGGAGCGCGGTGTGGCAGCGCCAGCAGTGCGGGTAGCTGTGCTCGTAGGGGATGTGCTTGAAGAGCAGCCCGCGGTTCTGGAGGTCTTCCGTGAGCTGTTCGTCCGCCTTCTTGAAGAAGACGCCGCCGACGAGCGGGACGGTCTCCTCGAAGGTGCCGTTCGGGCGGACGGGGTTCACCACCGGCAGTCCGTACGCCCGGCAGACCTTGAGGTCGTCCTCACCGAAGGCGGGGGACTGGTGGACCAGACCCGTGCCGTCCTCGGTCGTCACGTACTCCGCGTTGACCACGTAGTGGGCCTCGGCGGGGAACTCGACCAGCTCGAACGGACGTTGATACGTCCAGCGCTCCATCTCGGCGCCGGTGAAGGTCTCGCCGGTGGTCTCCCAGCCCTCGCCGAGCGCCTTCTCGACGAGCGGCGCGGCGACGACGAGCTTCTCCCCGCCGGAGGGGCCCTTCGTCGCGACGACGTAGGTGACCTCGGGGTGCGCGGCGACCGCGGTGTTGGAGACCAGCGTCCACGGGGTCGTCGTCCACACCAGGAGCGAGGCCTGGCCCGCGAGCGGACCGGAGGTGAGCGGGAAACGGACGTACACGGACGGGTCGACGACCGTCTCGTAGCCCTGCGCCAGCTCGTGGTCCGACAGCCCCGTCTCGTCGCGCGGGCACCACGGGGCCACGCGGTAGTCCTGGACCAGCAGGCCCTTGTTGAAGATCTCCTTGAGCGACCACCACACGGACTCCACGTACTCGGGGTCCATCGTGCGGTACGCGTCGTCCAGGTCGACCCAGTAACCCATGCGGTTGGTCAGGTCGGTGAAGGCGTCGGTGTGGCGGGTCACGGACTCGCGGCACTGGGCGTTGAACTCGGCGATGCCGTACGCCTCGATGTCCTGCTTGCCGGTGAAACCGAGCTCCTTCTCCACCGCCAGCTCCACGGGCAGGCCGTGGCAGTCCCAGCCGGCCTTGCGGGCCACGTGGTAGCCGCGCATGGTACGGAAGCGCGGGAAGACGTCCTTGAAGACGCGCGCCTCGATGTGGTGGGCGCCCGGCATGCCGTTCGCGGTGGGCGGGCCCTCGTAGAACACCCACTCGGGGCGACCCTCGGACTGCTCGAGGCTCTTGGCGAAGATCTTCTGCTCGCGCCAGAAATCGAGCACGGCGTGCTCGAGGGCGGGCAGGTCGACCTGGGCGGGCACCTGGCGGTACGTCGGCGTTGTCATCAGCGAGCTTCCTCCGGCGGACTTTCTGCCTTCCGTCCGGAGGGACGAGAGCCTGTGCAGCCACCTCGCAGCTGCTGCGGACGCCGTGCGCGGCGCGCTCCCGCGGTACCACCCTCCTTGGCTCCCCGGTGCGTGCTGTGCACCAGTGAGCCCCCTCATTGGGGTCGCGATGCCGGGTCTACTGACCGCTGCGCGCTCGCTGCGGCTTTCTTCCGGTGGCTCCGGGGTGATCTTCGCGTCGCGCTCGCCCCCGGGCTTCCACCGTCCCCGGGTCGCTCTTGGCTGCCTACGCCGCTACTCGTCCCCATCCACGCTTCTCGCTGCGCTCAGTGTACGGCGCCGCGCGGACAGCGGCCGACTGGTTTCCCGGGGTGCGGTGCCGGGGCCGGCCGGGCTGGTGCCGTGGCCTGCGAAGTGACCCGAATGGCGAGGCGTGGGCGTCCGGATCCTGGGACGCCCGGCCCGGCGGATTACCCGGCGGGGAGCTGGGCACAACGCATGCAGGTCGGCCGCGCGGGACCCGCGGGGCGTGCGAAAAGTAGGCGTGCCCCGTTGCCGCGGGCCGGAAGTCGATTTATCGTCCCAGCACGATTTGCGCGCAAAATCACAATATGTGAAGGGGCCGCGGCCATGGTGGCGAAAAAGACCGCCGTACAGCAGTCGGCGTCCGACAGATCCACGGGTCCGACGGCCAAGGACGTGGGTGGGAAGAAGAACGCACAGGGGGCACCGGGGGCGCGCGCGGCCAAGGCGGTGAAGACGACCACGAAGCCGGCCGCCAAAGGGACGGCCCAGAAGACGGCCGCTACGAAGGCCGCGGTAAAGGAGACGGTTGCTACGAAGGCGGCCACCAGCAAAACGGCCTCTACGAAGGGGGCCGACAGGGGAACGGCCGCTGCGGAGGAGGCTGCTCCGAAGACGGCCGTCAAGCAGTCTGCCGCCACGAAGACGGCCGTCAAGAAATCGGTGGCCAGGAAAGCCGTCGGGAAGGAGGTCGCGGCGGTGGATGCCGTCCCGGAGGACATGGGGGCGGCTCGGAGCGGCGCGGCGAAGGGGGGCGCCGAGAAGAGAGCCGCGGCGAGAGGTGCGGCGAAGAAGAACACCAGTGCGGCGAAGAGCACCGGTACGGCAAGGAAAAGCACCAGCAGGGCGAAGAAGGCGGTCGCTTCCGCGGCCGAAGGTGCGGCCCAGGCCGCGAAGACGACGGGAGCCACGACGGTGGTTGCGAAGAAGACTCCTGGCACGGCCACGGCGGCGCAGAACCCCACCGCGGTTCCCAAGGCGCGGATCGCCGCGGTGGAGCCCGGCGAGCTCGCGGTGCGCCCCGGTGAGGACCCCTGGACCCCGGAGGAGGTCGCGGAGGCGCGCGCGGAGCTGCAGTCCGACGCGCTGCGGCTGAGCGACGAGATCTCGTCGTCCGAGGAGGCGCTCGTCGGCCTGATGCGCGACTCCGGCGACGGCGCGGGCGACGATCAGGCGGACACCGGCGCGAAGAACATCACGCGCGAGCACGAGATGGCCCTCGCGGCCAACGCGCGCGAGATGCTGGAGCAGACCGAGCGGGCGCTGGAGCGGCTCGACGCGGGGACGTACGGGCTCTGCGAGAACTGCGGCAACCCGATCGGGAAGGCTCGTATGCAGGCCTTCCCGCGCGCCACCCTGTGCGTCGAGTGCAAGCAGAAGCAGGAACGCCGTTCGTGAACGACTCGGGAGGGCTACTGGGCACGTGGGCGCCGGGGGGTGTGCCGTACCCTCGTCCTCAGTCAGGCACCTAGGTCGAGGGACTCACTCACGTGGCAGAGGCGGAGCGCATCATCGGTACGCCGGATACCCCAGAAGCGGGGGGCGCCGAGCCGGAGCAGTCCGGCGTGGCCGGGACCGGGGCCCCGGCCGAGGGATCCAAGGGCAGGCGCAGGATCGCCGTCCTGTTCACGGTCGCCGCCCTGGCGTACGCCCTCGACCTGGTCAGCAAGCTGATCGTGGTCGCGAAGCTGGAGCACCACGCGCCGATCCAGATCGTCGGGGACTGGCTGAAGTTCGAGGCGATCCGCAACGCGGGTGCGGCCTTCGGCTTCGGTGAGGCGTTCACGATCATCTTCACGGTGATCGCCGCGGCGGTGATCGTGGTGATCGCGCGACTCGCGCGCAAGCTCTACAGCCTGCCCTGGGCGATCGCGCTAGGCCTGTTGCTGGGCGGTGCGCTGGGCAACCTGACCGACCGGATCTTCCGCTCGCCGGGCATCTTCGAGGGCGCGGTCGTCGACTTCATCGCGCCCAAGCACTTCGCGGTCTTCAACCTGGCCGACTCGGCGATCGTCTGCGGCGGCATCCTGATCGTGCTGTTGTCCTTCCGCGGGCTCGACCCGGACGGCACCGTCCACAAGGACTGAGGGCCGGCCCGCGGGCACTGATGTTCGGTCCGTGGTCCGGCGGTGTCCGACCCGTCCGGCATACTCGACGGGTGAGCACGATTCCCGAGATCCGTACCCTGTCCGTGCCCGACGGCCTGGAGGGCGAGCGCGTCGACGCCGCCATCTCCCGCATGTTCGGCTTCTCCCGCACGAAGGCCGCCGAGCTCGCCGCGGCGGGGAAGGTCACGGTCGACGGCTCGGTGGTCGGCAAGTCCGAGCGGGTGCACGGCGGCGCCTGGCTCGAGGTCGAGATGCCCCAGGCGCCCGCGCCGGTGCAGATCGTCGCCGAGCCCGTCGAGGGCATGGAGATCGTGCACGACGACGATGACGTGGTCGTGATCGTCAAGCCGGTCGGCGTCGCCGCGCACCCCAGCCCCGGCTGGTCGGGCCCGACCGTGATCGGGGGCCTCGCCGCCGCCGGGTACCGGATCTCGACCTCGGGCGCCTCGGAGCGCCAGGGCATCGTGCACCGCCTCGACGTGGGCACCTCGGGCCTGATGGTGGTCGCCAAGTCGGAGTACGCGTACACGTCGCTCAAGCGCCAGTTCAAGGAGCGCACGGTCGACAAGCGCTACCACACGCTCGTGCAGGGCCACCCGGACCCGACCAGCGGCACCATCGACGCGCCCATCGGCCGGCACCCGAACCACGACTACAAGTGGGCGGTCACGGCCGAGGGCAAGGCCTCGATCACGCACTACGACCTGGTCGAGGCGTTCCGTGCCGCCTCCCTGCTCGACATCAAGCTGGAGACCGGGCGCACCCACCAGATCCGCGTCCACATGGCGGCCCACCGCCACCCCTGCGTCGGCGACCTGACCTACGGCGCCGACCCCACGCTCGCCAAGCGGCTCGGTCTCACCCGGCAGTGGCTGCACGCGGTGCGGCTCGGCTTCGAGCACCCCGGGGACGGGCAGTGGGTGGAGTTCGGGAGTGACTACCCCGAGGACCTGCAGAAGGCGCTCGACCAGGTGCGCGAGGAGAGCTACGCATGACCCCCGGGTACGTGCTGCGGGTGGCCGAGGACGCCGCCGACCGCGAGGCGTGCTTCGCGGTGCGCAAGGAGGTCTTCGTCGGCGAACAGGGCGTCCCCGAGGACATCGAGTACGACGCCTACGACGCCGGCGCCCTGCACGTGCTGGCGGTCCGCGAGGACGGGGTGCCGCTGGGCACCGGGCGGCTCCTGTACGGCGCCCAGGCCGCCGCGAAGACCGACGGCGACCTGACGGTCGGCTCGCTCGGGCGGCTCGCCGTGACGAAGGCCGCGCGCGGGCTCGGCGTCGGCGTCGCCCTCGTACGGGCCATCGAGGACGCGGCACGCGCGCGTGGGCTCGCGGCGGTGGATCTGCACGCGCAGACGCATGCGCTGGGGTTCTACGAGCGGCTCGGGTACGTGGCGTACGGCGAGGAGTTCCTCGACGCCGGGATCGCGCACCGGGCGATGCGGCGCTCTCTTTAGCGGGGCCCGCCCGCGGCGGGCGCTCCCCCGCCCGCCCACCCTTCAGTGGCACGCTGGACGTCTGCTCGCTTGATCGTCGAGACCCCGTCGGAGCGCTGACCGTGGATCAGTTGGCCCTGTTGTTCGTGCTGCTGCTCGGGGCCGTGGTGAGCGTCCCGGTGGGGGACCGGTTCGGGCTGCCCGCTCCTGTGCTGATGACGCTCCTCGGGATCGCGCTGGCCGTGCCGGACTTCGTGCCCGAGGTGGACATCCCGCCGGCCCTGATCCTGCCCGCGCTGCTGCCGCCGCTGCTGTACGCCTCGGTGCGGCGCACGTCCTGGAGACAGTTCGCCGCCAACAAACGGCCGATCTTCCTGCTGGCCGTGGCGCTGGTGTTCGTCACCACCGCGGCCGTGGCCGTCGTCGCGGGCGCCATCGTGCCGGGGCTGCCGATCGCCGCCGCCGTCGCGTTGGGCGCGCTCGTGGCGCCGCCCGACCCGGTCGCCGCCACCGCCGTCGCGGGCCAGCTGGGGCTGCCGCGCCGACTGGTGTCGATCCTGGAGGGCGAGGGGCTCTTCAACGACGTCACGGCCATCGTGCTCTACCACGTGGCGATCGCCGCCGCCGTGAGCGGCACCTTCTCGCCATGGCGGGCCGGGCTGGACCTCGTGCTGTCCGCCGTCGTCGCGGTCGTCGTCGGGCTGGCGCTCGGGTGGGCGGCGAACAAACTGATGTCGGCACTCGGTGAGGCCACGCTGCAGATCGGGCTGACCCTGCTGGTGCCCTTCGCGTCGTACGTACTGGCCGAGGAGTTGCACGGGTCCGGGGTGCTCGCCGTGCTCACCACCGCGCTGTTCCTGGCGGAGTACGCCACCGATGCCGACGACGTCCTGACGCGGCTCGCCGGGTACACGTTCTGGGACGTGGTGGACACGCTCGTCACCGGGGTCGCGTTCGGGCTGATCGGGCTCGAACTGCACAACGCGATCAGGACGGCGTCGGGGCGGTGGGGCGAGATGCTCGGGTGGGCCGCCGCGATCGTCGCCGTCGTCGTGCTCGTACGGCTGGCGTGGCTGCTGCCGGCGACGTGGCTGACGAAACGGCTCCATGCGAAACGGGACTACGACGAGGAGATTCCCACCTCGTGGCGGGAGACCGTGGTGATGTGGTGGTCGGGGATGCGGGGGGTCGCGTCCGTGGCTCTTGCGCTGGCGATTCCGCTGAAGATGGACGACGGGTCGCCGTTTCCGGGCCGGGACGAGATCATCTTCATCGCGTTCGGGGTGATCATGGCGACGCTCGTGCTGCAGGGGCTCACGCTGCCGTGGCTGGTGCGGAGGCTCGGGGTGCGGGCCGACACGGATGTCGAGAAGGCGTTCGAGAAGGAGCTGGCGGTACGGGCGGCGAAGGCCGCGAAGCGCAGACTCAAGGAGATCGAGGAGGTCGAGGAGCTGCCGGAGGAGGTGTCCGAGCAGTTGCTGCGGCGGGCCTTCGACATCGGGACGCGGATCAGTCCGGATCTGGGGGACGAGGAGCGGAGGGAGGCGCATCAGCAGCGGGCTCGGCGGATCAAGCGGATTCGACGGATCCAGGGGGAGTTGTTGAGTGCGGCTCGGCATGAGGTGTTGTCCGCGCGGAGTGAGCCTGGGGCCGATCCGGAGATCGTGGACCGGGTGTTGCGGCATCTGGATGTGCGTAGCTTGCGGTGACGTTGTGCTGGGCCTGGGCTGAGTTTGTTCCTACGCCCGCGCACCGCCCGTTTCCACCCCGCTGACAAGTGACGGTCGCCTGTGGGGGTGATTCGTCGTCGGCGACTGCGGGGGAGAGGTGTACGGATACCTTGCGGTCTGCGGGTGGTGAGGGGCGGGGCCCCGAGGGGGGTCAGCCCAGGCCTGGGCCCGTTCGTGGGGGCTCGGGGGCGTGGGGGGTTCTCGGGCCGGTCACCGCGCCGTCGGTGTCGTCGTGGTCCGCCGGGCGGTGGGGATGGCCGTCGGGCCCGCCCGGGGGCAGGATGGCCTCCGCCGTGTTGACGCGGGGGAGGGCGTAGGGGTGCTCGTCGGTCAGCCAGCGGATCATGCGCTCGCGCACCGTGACCCGTACCGTCCAGATGTCGGCGGCGTCCTTCGCGGTGACCAGGGCGCGCACCTCCATGGTGTTGGGGGTCGAGTCGGTGACGGCGAGGCCGTAGTCGCGGCCGTCCCAGGCCGGGCACTCGCGCAGGATGTCGCGGAGTTGCTCGCGCATCGCCTCCACGGGCGCCGAGTGGTCGACGTGGAAGAAGACGATGCCGGTCATCTGGGGGGTGCCACGGGACCAGTTCTCGAAGGGCTTGGAGGTGAAGTACGAGACCGGCATGGTGATCCGGCGCTCGTCCCAGGTCCGTACCGTCAAGAAGGTCAGCGTGATCTCCTCGACCGTGCCCCACTCGCCGTCCACGACGACCGTGTCACCGAGGCGCACCATGTCGCCGAAGGCGATCTGCAGCCCGGCGAAGAGATTCGCCAGCGTCGACTGAGCGGCGACACCGGCGACGATGCCGAGGATGCCGGCCGAGGCCAGCAGCGAGGCGCCGGCAGCCCGCATCGCGGGGAACGTGAGCAGCATCGAGGCGGCCGCCACCACGGCGACGATCGCGGACACCACGCGCTGGATCAGCGTCACCTGCGTGCGCACCCTACGGACCCGCGCCGGGTCGCGGTGGGCGGCCGCGTAGCGGGTGTAGGAGGACTCGACGATCGCCGTCGCGATGCGGATCACCAGCCAGGCGGCGGACCCGATGAGGATCAGGGTCAAGGTGCGGCCGACGCCGACCCGGTGTTCCATCAGCAGCTTCGCCTGGTAGTACGAGCCGCGCAGCAGGGCCGCGAACAGCACCAGTTGGAAGGGGATCCGGGCGCGGCGCAACAAGCCCCAAAAGGGAGTCTCCCGCCGGGCGTCGGCCTGGTGCAGCAAGCGGTCCACGGCCCACCCGACGAGCAGCGTGAGCACGACCGAGCCACCGATGACGATCAGGGGACGCAGTACGTTCTCCATGTCTGAGACCGTAACCGGCCCGGGGCCGCCCTGAACATGCCGTCCGGCCGGCTAGCCCTCGATCCGGCGTTGTCAGTCCCGGCTGGCACGATGGGGCTCATGAACATCATGCTCTTTCACTCGACCTACGGGCTGCGGCCCGCGGTGCGCGCCGCGGCGGACCGGCTGCGTGCCGCGGGACACGAGGTGTGGACACCGGATCTCTTCGAGGGGCACACCTTCGAGACCGTGGAGGAGGGCATGGCCTTCAACGACGGGATCGGCAAGGAGGAGCTGCTCAAGCGTGCCGTCCTGGCCGCGGCACCCTACTCCGAGCGCGGCCTGGTGTACGCGGGGTTCTCGCTCGGCGCCTCCATCGCGCAGACCTTGGCGCTGGGCGACGAGAAGGCCCGCGGGCTGCTGCTCCTGCACGGCACGTCGGACATCGCCGAGAGCGCGTCGGTGGACGAGCTGCCGGTCCAGCTGCACGTCGCCGAGCCGGACGCGTTCGAGACGGACGACTGGCTGAGCGCCTGGTATCTGCAGATGCAGAGAGCGGGGGCGGATGTGGAGATCTACCGGTACGCGGGAGCCGGGCACCTCTACACAGACCCCGACCTGCCCGACTACGACGCGGAGGCGGCCGAGGCCACCTGGAAGGTGGCGCTCGGCTTCCTCGACAGCCTGTAGGCGCCTTTCGGCTCCGCTACGGGGTCACACCGGGTCGTACGTCCGCTCCACCTTCTGCGTGCCGCTGGGCGTGCGGTACGAACGGGCCCAGGACGACGTGGCGTTCGGGCTCGTGCGGTCCGAGATCACGTAGTAGTCCATCTGCGCCCGGTCCGCGGTGATGTCCAGGACGCCATAGCCGTGGCGGTCGGTGTCGACCCAGTGGACATGCCGGTTCGCGGCGCGGATCACCGGCGAGGCGATCGCCGACACGGTGCCCTCGGGGACCTTGACGATGTCGTCGAGGTTGTCGGAGGTCACCGAGGTGATGACGAACTCCGTGGCGGCGGACGCGGACAGCGGGTAGGTGCCGGCGTCCACGGGCACGTCGTTGGCCCACGACATGTGGATGTCGCCGGTCAGGAAGACGGTGTTGCCGATGGCGTTGGAGCGCAGGTGTGCCAGCAGTTCGCGGCGGTCGTCCGTGTAGCCGTCCCACTGGTCGGTGTTGAGGGCGATGCCCTCCTGGGGCAGGCCGAGCAGTTTGGCGAGCGGCTTCAGCAGGTCGGCGGAGAGCGAGCCGATCGCGAAGGGCGCGATCATCACCGAGTTGCCGACCAGCCGCCAGGTGGTGTCGGAGGCCTTCAGCCCGGCCTTCAGCCAGTCGAGCTGGGCCCGGCCCGTGATCGTACGGTCCGGGTCGTCGACCGTGCCGCTGCCCGTGGCCGCCTGCTGGGAGCGGAAGGAGCGCAGGTCGAGCAGGGAGAGATCGGCGAGCTTGCCGAAGCGCAGTCGCCGGTAGGTGGTGCCCTCGATCGCGGGGCGCACCGGCATCCACTCGAAGTAGGCCTGTTTCGCGGCGGCCTGACGTGCCGTCCAGGTGCCCTCGGCGCCCTCGGTGTGGTTGACCGCGCCGCCCGACCAGGCGTTGTCGGCGAACTCGTGGTCGTCCCAGATCGCCACGACCGGTGCCTTGTGGTGCAGGGCCTGGAGGTCCGGGTCGGTCTTGTAACGGCCGTGCCGGGTGCGGTAGTCGGCGAGGGTGATGATCTCGTTCGCGGGGGAGTGCGGCCGGACGACCGTGCCGCGCGCCGCGTACTCGCCGCTCTTGTACTCGTAGATGTAGTCGCCCAGGTGCAGCCAGGCGTCCAGGTCGCCGCGCGCGGCCAGGTGACGGTACGGGGCGAAGTAGCCCGCCTCCCAGTTGGCGCAGGTGACCACGCCGAAGCGCAGACCCCTCACGGCGGCGTCGGCGGCCGGGGCGGTGCGGGTGCGGGCGACGGGCGAGTCGGTGCCGCCCGCGGAGAAGCGGAACCAGTAGTCGGTGGCCGGTTCCAGGCCGCGGATGTCCGCCTTCACGGTGTGGTCGGAGGCGGCCGTCGCGGTGAGGGAGCCCTTGGCGACGACCGTGGTGAACGCCTTGTCCTTGGCGACGGTCCAGCTGACCTCGGTGTCCGGGCCGAGCCCGGAGCCGGGTATCGCCTCGGAGGTGGGCGTCACCCGGGTCCACAGCAGGATGCCGTTCGGGAGCGGGTCACCGGAGGCGACACCGTGCAGGAAGGCGGGCGCCTCGGCGGCGCGGGCCGGCAGGGCGGCCGCGAGCGGGGCGGCGAGGACGGCGGTGGCGGCCGCGGCCTTGACGACCGTACGGCGGCGGGGCGAGGGAGAGTTGAGGCCCTGGGATGCCTCGGATGATCTGTATCGACTGGTCACGACCGATCAGGTTACTGATCAGTATGCGCGAGAGCGGGCGAACCTCGAAAGTTCGCCCGCTCTTCATGCGGAGGCCGGATTCCCCGTTGGCGTCAGCCCTTGAGAGCCGCGTCCACCACCTTGTCGAAGTCGGCCACCGTCAGGAGCGGGGTGCCCCCGTTGAGCTGCTTGCCGTCCATGACGAAGCCCGGGGTGCCGGTCACGCCGTCCTTGTTGTCGTCGAAGGTCTTCGACATGGCCATCGCCCAGGCGTCGTAGGTGCCCTTCTTGACCGCGTTCTGGAACGCGGTGTTGCCCTTCAGCGCGGGAACGGTGTCGGCGACCTTGAGGAGGTAGGCGTCGTCCTTGAACTTGTCGGTCGTCTCGTCCGGGTGCCACTGCGTCGAGTACAGCGCGGTCTTGTACTCGAGGAACGCCTCGGGGCTGACGTTCAGCGCGGCGCCCAGGGCGCTCAGCGCGTTCTTGGAGCCCTGGCCGTTGTCCTTGTTGTCGATGAACGTGGCGCCGACGTACTGGAACTTGAACTTGCCGTCGTCGATGTCCTTCTTCACGGTCGAGCCGACGGTCTGCTCGAACTGGGCGCAGACCGGGCAGCGCGGGTCCTCATACACCTTGAGGGTCTTCTTGGCGGTGCTCTTGCCGATGACGACGGTGGTGCCCTTGGCGCCCGTGGTGTTGGCCGGGGCGACGACCTTGGCGTCCTTCAGGCCCGCCCAGTAGCTCGGCTTGTTGTTCTGCACAACCGCGTAGCCGACGCCGCCGGCTATCGCGAGGACGCCGACGATGGAGCAGGCCACGATGACCTGCCGCTTGATCTTGTCGCGCTTGGCCTGGCGCTCGCGTTCGAGGCGCAGCTTCTCACGCGCCGCCGACTTCGCCGCCAGGCTGTTCCGCTTGCTCATGTTGGTGATCTCCATGGGGGACGCGCACAGGTCGTACGCGGGATACGTATGGGGGACTGCTGGTGCTCAGGGGCTGTCGCTCAGGAGCGCTTGCTCAGGAAAGGTTGCTCAGGCGAAAGCGGCCGGGCGAGGCGGTCCGCGACGTCCCAGGGAGTGCACGAACAGGTGGGTACGGGCGCCCGCGCTCCGGCGCGCGGGGCACGGGAGCCGGCGTACCGGGGTGAGCCGTACGGTCACCGCGGCGACCGCGATCAGCAGGGGCCGGAAGGTGGCCGCGGCCACCGCGCGCAGCAACTGGTCCAGGGCCCGCTCGCCGCGGCGCAGCCAGGCGGCCGCGAGGAGCCCGACGGTGATGTGCGCGGCGAGCAGCAGCCAGGCGGCGGCCGGGTCGGCGTGCGCTAGCAGGGCCGCGGCGCGGTCGGGGCTACCGCCCGTCACGCGGGCCAGCGGGGTGCCCACGCTGCCGCCGCCGCACAGCACGTCGAGGCCGACCGAGCGCAGCGGACCCGCGACAGGGCCGCCCGCCCTGCCGTAACAGACGTGCTGGCCCGTGGTGAACACGGTGTCGGAGGCCAGCTCCAGCGGGATCAGCAGGGCCGCGATCCGGCCGAAGCCCCGCTCGCGGCCCGCCAGCGCGTACGCGATGACGAAGACCGCGGCGGCGATCGCCGCCACGGTGCCCAGCGGCAGCGCGACCCGGGACAGCAGCACGTGCGACGCGGTGGAGAGCGTCACGACGACAGCCGTGAACAGTGCCGCGCGCACGGCTCTGAGCTGGGTCCCGGATATGTCCATAGCGGAGCCGAGTGTCCCACGGGCTCCCGTAAGGGCCCCCTAAAGGATTCCTATGCGTTACGGGAGCGTTGTGAGTCCGTCGTCAGGGGTGCCTACAGGCCCGGAATCCGGCCGTTGCGGAACAGGTCGACGAAGATCTGGTGATCGGCACGCGCGCGTGCGCCGTAGCCGTGCGCGAAGTCCACCAGGAGGCCCGCGAAGCCGTCCTCGTCGGCGGCGATCGCCGCGTCGATGGCCCGCTCGGTGGAGAACGGGACCAGCTCCGAGTGGCCGCTCTCGTCGTCGGCCGCCGCGTGCATGGTGGCCGTGGCCCGGCCGAGGTCGGCGACGACCGAGGCGATCTCCTCCAGGTCGTCGATGTCGCCCCAGTCAAGGTCCACCGCGTACGGCGAGACCTCGGCGACGAGCTGGCCCGCGCCGTCCAGCTCGGTCCAGCCCAGCCACGGGTCGGCGTGCGCCTGCAGGGCGCGCTGGGAGATCACCGTGCGGTGGCCCTCGTGCTGGAAGTACTCGCGGATCGAGGAGTCCGTGATGTGCCGGGAGACGGCCGGGGTCTGGGCCTGCTTGATGTAGATCACGACATCGTTCTCCAGGGCGTCGCTGTTGCCCTCCAGAAGGATGTTGTACGAGGGCAGACCGGCCGAGCCGATGCCGATGCCGCGGCGCCCGACGACGTCCTTCACGCGGTACGAGTCCGGGCGGGCCAGGGAGGACTCCGGGAGCGTCTCCAGGTAGCCGTCGAAGGCGGCGAGGACCTTGTAGCGGGTGGCCGCGTCCAGCTCGATGGAGCCGCCGCCGGGCGCGAAGCGGCGCTCGAAGTCGCGGATCTCGGTCATCGAGTCGAGCAGCCCGAAGCGGGTCAGCGAGCGGGCGTCGCGCAGCGCGTCCAGGAGCGGGCCCTCGGCGGTGTCCAGCGTGAAGGGCGGCACCTCGTCGCTCTTGGCGCCGGTGGCCAGGGCGTGTACGCGCTCGCGGTACGCGGCCGCGTACACCTGCACGAGCTCGGTGATCTGGTCGTCGCTGAGCGCCTTCGCGTACCCGATGAGCGCCACGGAGGCGGCGAAGCGCTTGAGGTCCCAGGTGAAGGGGCCGACGTACGCCTCGTCGAAGTCGTTCACGTTGAAGATCAGGCGGCCCTGGGCGTCCATGTACGTGCCGAAGTTCTCCGCGTGCAGGTCGCCGTGGATCCAGACCCGGGAGGTGCGCTCGTCCAGGTACGGGCCGCCCCGCTTCGAGCCGAACCCGATGTCCGCGGTGAGGTCGTGGTAGAAGAGCGCCGCCGTGCCCCGGTAGAACGCGAAGGCGGAGGCCGCCATCTTGCGGAACTTGACGCGGAACGCGGCCGGGTCGGCGGCCAGGAGCTCGCCGAAGGCGGTGTCGAAGACGGCGAGGATCTGCTCGCCGCGTTGCTCGGCGCTGAGCTGCGGGACCGACATCGCTGGGTGCCTCCTGGTGCAGGTGGTGCGTGACATGGGGAAGGACGTGCCGTCCGCCAGGACGATTGTTTCCGTCCACGGATTCTTCCGTCCTCTCCCAACGGACGAAGGTGCGCGGGAGTGCCCGCGTGCCCGGGACGAAGGTACGCGCGCGCACCCGTGCCCCGCATGAAGGTACGGGTGATCCGCCCGCCCGTCACCCGACCACCACCCCTCATCGAGGCGCTTCGCGCCGCGGTGTCCGTCTCAAGTGTCAGTCCCGCGTCATAGACTTCGACGCTGTCCCCCCAGACTGTCCGCAGTCTGTCGACGATTGTTCTTCCTGGAGGCCGAAGCCGTGTCAAAGCCGCCGTTCACGCACCTGCACGTCCACACCCAGTACTCGCTGCTGGACGGTGCCGCGCGGCTCAAGGACATGTTCAATGCCTGCAATGAGATGGGCATGACGCACATCGCGATGAGCGACCACGGCAACCTCCACGGGGCGTACGACTTCTTCCACACGGCGAAGAAGGCGGGCGTCACGCCGATCATCGGCATCGAGGCGTACGTCGCCCCGGAGTCCCGGCGCAACAAGCGCAAGATCCAGTGGGGCCAGCCCCACCAGAAGCGCGACGACGTGTCCGGTTCGGGTGGTTACACGCACAAGACGATCTGGGCGGCCAACAGGACGGGTCTGCACAACCTCTTCCGGCTCTCCTCGGACGCGTACGCCGAGGGCTGGCTGCAGAAGTGGCCCCGCATGGACAAGGAGACCATCTCCCAGTGGTCCGAGGGGCTCATCGCCTCCACCGGCTGCCCCTCCGGAGAGCTCCAGACCCGCCTTCGCCTCGGCCAGTACGACGAGGCCCTGAAGGCGGCCTCCGAGTACCAGGACATCTTCGGCAAGGACCGCTACTTCCTGGAGCTGATGGACCACGGCATCGAGATCGAGCGCCGGGTCCGCGACGGACTCCTGGACATCGGCAAGAAGCTCGGCATCCCGCCCCTGGTGACGAACGACTCGCACTACACGTACGCGCACGAGGCGACCGCCCACGACGCCCTGCTGTGCATCCAGACCGGCAAGAACCTCTCCGACCCGGACCGCTTCCGCTTCGACGGCACCGGTTACTACCTGAAGTCCACGGACGAGATGTACGCCGTCGACTCCTCGGACGCCTGGCAGCAGGGCTGCGCCAACACCCTCCTGGTGGCCGAGCAGATCGACACCTCCGGCATGTTCGAGGCGAAGAACCTCATGCCGAAGTTCGACATCCCGGACGGCTTCACCGAGGTCACCTGGTTCAAGGAGGAAGTCCGGCTCGGCATGGAGCGCCGCTTCCCCGGCGGCGTCCCCGAGGACCGCCAGAAGCAGGTCGAGTACGAGATGGACGTCATCATCCAGATGGGGTTCCCGGGGTACTTCCTCGTCGTCGCCGACTTCATCATGTGGGCCAAGAAGCAGGGCATCGCGGTGGGCCCGGGCCGTGGTTCGGCGGCCGGTTCGATCGTCGCGTACGCCATGGGCATCACCGACCTCGACCCGATCCCGCACGGTCTGATCTTCGAGCGGTTCCTGAACCCCGAGCGCGTCTCCATGCCCGACGTCGACATCGACTTCGACGAGCGCAGGCGCGTCGAAGTGATCAGGTACGTGACCGAGAAATACGGCGCCGACAAGGTCGCCATGATCGGCACCTACGGAAAGATCAAGGCGAAGAACGCCATCAAGGACTCCGCGCGCGTGCTGGGCTACCCGTACGCGATGGGCGACCGCCTCACCAAGGCCATGCCCGCCGACGTCCTCGGCAAGGGCATCGACCTCAGCGGCATCACCGACTCCTCGCACCCGCGCTACAGCGAGGCCGGCGAGATCCGGGCGATGTACGAGAACGAGCCGGATGTGAAGAAGGTCATCGACACCGCCAAGGGCGTCGAAGGCCTGGTCCGGCAGATGGGCGTGCACGCCGCCGGCGTCATCATGTCCAGCGAGCCCATCGTCGACCACGCCCCGGTCTGGGTGCGGCACACGGACGGCGTGACGATCACGCAGTGGGACTACCCGCAGTGCGAGTCGCTCGGCCTGCTGAAGATGGACTTCCTCGGCCTGCGCAACCTGACGATCATGGACGACGCCGTCAAGATGGTGAAGTCCAACAAGGGTATCGACCTCGACCTGCTGGCCCTCCCGCTCGACGATCCGACGACCTTCGAGCTGCTCCAGCGCGGTGAGACCCTCGGCGTCTTCCAGTTCGACGGCGGCCCCATGCGCTCGCTGCTGCGCCTGATGAAGCCCGACAACTTCGAAGACATCTCCGCCGTCTCGGCGCTCTACCGTCCCGGCCCCATGGGCATGGACTCGCACACGAACTACGCGCTCCGCAAGAACAAGCTGCAGGAGATCACTCCGATCCACAAGGAGCTGGAGGAGCCCCTCCAGGAGGTCCTGGCGGTCACCTACGGCCTGATCGTGTACCAGGAGCAGGTGCAGAAGGCCGCCCAGATCATCGCCGGGTACTCGCTCGGCGAGGCCGACATCCTGCGCCGCGTGATGGGCAAGAAGAAGCCCGACGAGCTCGCGAAGAACTTCACCATCTTCCAGGCCGGCGCCCAGAAGAACGGCTACAGCGACGAGGCGATCCAGGCCCTGTGGGACGTCCTGGTCCCCTTCGCCGGCTACGCCTTCAACAAGGCCCACTCGGCCGCGTACGGCCTGGTCTCGTACTGGACCGCCTACCTGAAGGCGAACTACCCCGCCGAGTACATGGCGGGCCTGCTCACCTCGGTCAAGGACGACAAGGACAAGTCCGCGATCTATCTGAACGAGTGCCGGCGCATGGGCATCAAGGTACTGCCGCCCAACGTCAACGAGTCGGTGCACAACTTCGCCGCCCAGGGTGACGACGTCATCCTCTTCGGCCTTGAAGCCGTCCGTAACGTCGGTACGAACGTGGTCGAGTCGATCATCCGCAGCCGCAAAGCCAAGGGGAAGTACGGCTCCTTCCCGGACTACCTCGACAAGGTCGAGGCGGTCGCCTGCAACAAGCGCACCACGGAGTCGCTGATCAAGGCGGGCGCGTTCGACACGATGGGGCACACCCGTAAGGGCCTCACCGCGCAGTTCGAGCCGATGATCGACAACGTGGTGGCGGTCAAGCGCAAGGAGGCCGAGGGCCAGTTCGACCTCTTCGGCGGGATGGGCGAGGAGGAGACCAGCGAGCCCGGTTTCGGACTCGACGTCGAGTTCACCACCGACGAGTGGGACAAGGCCTATCTGCTCGCCCAGGAGCGGGAGATGCTCGGCCTGTACGTCTCCGACCACCCGCTCTTCGGCCTGGAACACGTCCTGTCCGACAAGGCCGACGCGGGCATCGCCCAGCTCACCGGAGGTGAGCACGCGGACGGCGCGGTCGTCACCATCGGCGGCATCATCTCGGGCCTCCAGCGCAAGATGACCAAGCAGGGCAATGCCTGGGCCATCGCCACGGTGGAGGACCTCGCGGGCTCCATCGAGTGCATGTTCTTCCCGGCGACGTACCAGCTGGTGTCGACCCAACTCGTCGAGGACGCCGTCGTCTTCGTCAAGGGACGCCTCGACAAGCGCGAGGACGTGCCGCGGCTGGTCGCGATGGAGCTCCAGGTCCCGGACCTGTCGAACGCGGGCACCAACGCACCCGTGATCCTCACGATTCCGGCGCTCAAGGTCACCCCGCCCATGGTCAGCCGCCTCGGCGAGATCCTCGGCCACCACAAGGGCGACAGCGAGGTGCGCATCAAGCTCCAGGGCCCCCGCAAGACCACGGTGCTCCGGCTCGACCGGCACCGAGTGAAGCCGGATCCGGCGCTGTTCGGTGACCTGAAGGTGCTGCTCGGCCCGTCCTGCCTGGCGGGCTGACGCACGGACCGGCCGGCTGACAGAAGCAGCGGGCCGGCAGGAGTGGCCGACAGAAGTAGAAGATGTACGCGAGGGGCGCATCCGCCGTCGGATGCGCCCCTCGGTGTGTCCCTGGGCTTCAACGGCCCTGAGCCGGGTCTCAGTTGTGGCCGAAGCGCTTCTGGTGCTTACGGGCAACATCCGCGGGGCTGCCCTGGGCCTGCGACATCGGCGAGTGCGCCTCCGTCGAGGACCGCTGCGCCTGCTCCTGCGCACGTTCGGCCTGCGAGGAGCGGTCCTGCTGGCCGCCCTGCTTGCGGTTCTTGTTCTTGGCCATGGTGATTGCCTCCTGTGGGGCTCTAGGGGCCAGGGCCGGAACCAGATTCACATAGCCTGACAAGCAGTGCATTTCAGAGAATTACCGTGCGTAATAAGCCCTGTCGGGGAGTTATCTCCCGATACGCCACGCCGAAGATCGAGTTCGGGCCGTTAACCTCCGCGCGGTCGGGCAGACTCGAGGGAAGCCCGAAGCAAACCTCCCGGAAACCGGAAAGAGGGTGGACCGCGTGGACCGCTGCATCGTCCTGGTGGACGCCGGGTATCTGCTCGGGGCTGCCGCCAGTCTCCTCGCCGGGGAGCCTTCGCGATCTCGGATCACCGTCGACCACGCCGCCCTCATCCAGGGCCTGCGCGAGCGCGCCGAGTCCGACACGGAGCGGCCCCTGCTGCGCATCTACTGGTTCGACGGCGCCCCCGACCGCGTACCGCAGCCTGAACACCGCAGGCTGCGCGTGATGCCACGGGTGACGGTGCGCCTGGGCGCCCTGACCCGCAGCGACGGGCGGTGGGCGCAGAAGGGCGTCGACGCCGCCATGCACGCCGAGCTGACCGAGCTGGCCCGCAACCGCGCCTGCTCCGACGTCGTCCTGGTGACCGGCGACGGGGACCTGCTGCCGGGCATGATGGCGGCCAAGGAGCACGGCGTCGCCGTACACCTGTGGGCCGTGCAGGCCGCGGACGGGGACTACAACCAGTCCGAGGACCTGGTCGCCGAGGCCGACGAGCGCCGGGTGCTGGACCGGGCCTGGATCACCAAGGCCGTACGCGCCAAGGAACTCGGCGGGATCTGCGCGCCGCAGCCCGTGCCGCGCCCCGAGATCGCCGCGATCCTCTCCGCCCCGCTGCCCGAATCGACGCTCGCAGGTACGGCCGAGCGGCCCGACGAGGCCGCGGAGCACGGCCCCGCGGCCGAGTCGCGGGGCGGCGCCGAGGAGCGGGTGCCCGCCGCCAAGGGCGTACCGACGCCGAAGGACCTGGCCGCACTGCGCGCGCCCGGTATCCAGACCGCCGCCCAGCACCCCGCGAGCGCGACGCTGCGCTGGTCGTCCGACAAGGGGTGGATCGAGCGGCCCGGGGGCGCCACGGAGTCCGCGGACGCCGCCGCGCTGCCCACCCTCGCCCAGCTCACCTCCGCCGAGCAGCGGTGGGCCGACCGCGAGGAGGACATCACCACGGTCGGCGGTGATCCGTACGAGGTGGGACAGGTCTTCGCGCGCCGCTGGATGGAGCGCCTGACCGACCAGAGCCATCTGCAGAAGCTGTCCACGATGTACCCGCGCATTCCGCACCGCGTGGACGGGGAACTGCTGCGCTATGCCGCGCGCTTCGGGCTGCTCGCGCACAAGGACGACCAGATCGACGAGCACGACCGGTATGCGATCCGGGCGGGCTTCTGGCGCGAGGTCGACGTGCGTACGGCGGCGGAGCATGCCCCTGCCGGGGAGTGAACCGGGGCTGAGGTCGCACAACCCCGGTGTGTTTCCTGGCCGCGGGCGGGTGGGGGCTGGGCGCGCCCACGCGGCGGAGCCGCACCATGTCCCAGCCCGCGCCCCTTACGGGACGGGGCTCCGGGCGGGGGTCGGCGCGGCTCGTGATCGGGCTGAGGCCGGGGCCCCGGGCGCATAACGGGGCATCGGACCCCGTAGGCTCGTTCATCGTGAGTATGCGCACGGCACAGGCAGTCCGGAACGGGCACAAGGGCGATGTCGTGTGCTCGGTGCGCGCACTGACCAAGACCTATCCGGCTGTACGCGGACGCCGGGGCGCCCCCGGCACGCCCGAGGTGCGGGCCACCGACGGGGTACGGCTGGACATCCGGCGCGGTGAGATCTTCGGACTGCTCGGGCCGAACGGCGCCGGCAAGTCGACCCTCGTACGGCAGCTGACCGGGCTCATGCGCCCCGACAGCGGCAGTGTCGAGATGCTCGGGCACGACATCGTGCGCCACCCCGAGCGCGCGGCGCGGCTCCTCGCCTACCTGGGGCAGGAGTCCACCGCCCTCGACGAGCTGACGGTGTCGCTCGCGGCGGAGACGACCGGGCGGCTGCGCGGCCTCGAAGTTCGTGCGGCGCGGGCCGAGCGGGACGCCGTCCTGGACGAGCTGGGCCTCACGCCGCTCGCCTCCCGCCCCCTGAAGAAGCTCTCCGGCGGGCAGCGGCGGCTGGCCTGCTTCGCCGCGGCGCTGGTCGGACAGCGGCCGCTGCTCGTCCTCGACGAGCCGACCACCGGTATGGACCCCGTCGCACGGCGCGCCGTCTGGGCCGCCGTCGACCGGCGCCGGGCCGAGCACGGCACGACCGTGCTGCTGGTCACCCACAACGTCATCGAGGCCGAGACCGTCCTCGACCGGGTCGCCGTCCTCGACCGGGGCCGCGTCATCGCCTGCGACACCCCGGGCGGCCTGAAGGAACAGGTCGCGGGCGAGGTGCGGGTCGAACTCGTCTGGCGCGAGAGCGCCCCGCTGGAGGTGCCCGAGGTCGCCGCGCTGCGCGCCCGCGCCATCGAGTCGGGGCGTCGCTGGACCCTGCGGCTCGCCCCGGAGGAGGCCCGTGCGGCCGTCGCCACGGTCACCGGCGGCGCCGCCTTCGCCGCGCTCGACGACTTCACGCTGGCCACGCCGAGCCTGGAGGACGTGTATCTGGCGCTCGGGGGCAATGCGCAGGGGCTGGTGAAGGCGTGAGCGTGAGCGGCCTGGAATCCGTAGGGGAGTCCGTACGGACGGTGAGAGGCGTCGTGGGTGTGGAAAGCGGCGTGGAATTCGGCGTGGAATTCGGCGTGGGAATCGGAGTGGGAATCGGCGTCGGACGCAGGGACAGGACGGCTGCCGGAGTGAAGAGGAGCGCTCGACGTGAGTGTCGTACCCACTGAGGCGCTGCCGAGCGGCAGTGCGCTGTCCGTGGCCGAGGAGATCGGCGACGCGGTGGAACTCGGGCCGCGGGCGCGGTTCGCACCCTCGCTCGCCGCCGTGTACCGGGCGCAGCTCTCCAGGGCGCGCGTGGCGCGGATCCCGCTGCTGTTCGTGGCCACCTTCCAGTCCGTCGGGATCATGATCATGATGCGCGGCGTGGTGGACGGCGGGGGCGAGGCACGGTCCATCGTGGCCGGGGCGTCGGTCCTGGTGGTCGCCTTCGTCGGGCTCAACCTCCTCGCGCAGTACTTCGGACAGCTGCGGGCCAGCGGCGGGCTCGACCACTACGCGACGCTGCCGGTGCCGCCGGCGGCCGTCGTGCTGGGCGCCGCGGGCGCGTACGCGTCCTTCACCGTGCCCGGCACCGTGATCACCGCCGTCTTCGGCTGTGTGCTCTTCGGGCTGCCGATGGCCCACCTGTGGGTGCTCGCCGCGGTGATCCCGCTCGCGGGTGCCGCGCTCGCCGGGCTCGGGGCGGCGTTCGGGCTGCTCGCGCCGCGGCCCGAACTCGCCACGCTGCTCGGGCAGTTGGGGATGTCGGCGGCGCTGCTGCTCGGGGTGCTGCCGGCGGACCGGATGCCGACGGTGGTGCAGTACGGCCGTGATCTGCTGCCCTCCACGTACGGCGTCGAGGCGTTCTCCCGGACCTTCGGGGCGCACCCGGACTGGGCCTTCGTCCTCGGTGACCTCGCCGTCTGCGCGGGCGTCGGGGTGGCCTCGCTGGCCATGGCGACCTGGGCGTACCGCCGAGCGGCCGTCCGGTGACGCGGCTGACAGCCGGGCCTGGCACGATGTCAGTGTGACCGCACCGCTGACTCCGCCTCCGCCGCCGCATCAACAGCCCTCGGACCACTCCTGGCAGGCTCCGCCCGCCGGTGGGGTCGCGGGGACCGTCGGGTACGAACAGGACGGGCCCGGGATGAAGACCGAAGTGCGGGATGCCGCCGTCGTCACGGTGGCGGTGGCGCTTGCCGGTGTGCTGCTCGGGGTGCTGTGGTCGTGGCTGGCGCCGCATGTGCCGTTGATCGCGGACGCCAGCGCGGTGTATCTGAAGGACACCGAGGGAGAGCAGGCCATCGGGGTTGACGGAACGTTTACGCTGCTGGCGCTCGGGTTCGGGGTGCTCAGTGCGGTGGGTGTGTTTCTGGTGCGGCGGCATGGGGGTGTGCCGCTGGTTGTCGCGCTCGCGGTGGGGGGTGTGCTCGGGTCGCTGCTCGCCTGGCGGATCGGAATCTGGCTCGGGCCCCCGCAGAACGTGGTCGCCCATGCCAAGGCCGTGGGCAAGGGGGTGACCTTCTCCGCGCCGTTGAAGCTGGGCGCGAAGGGGGCGCTGCTGGCGTGGTCCGTGGCGGGGCTGGTGGTCCATCTCGGGCTGACCGCGCTGTTCGGCCCGCGGGATCCGGATCCTTACGCGAGCCCGTACGTGACGCCGGAGCCGCCGGTGCCTCCGGCGGGTTGAGCGGGGTCGGGGTCGCCGGGTTTCCTCGCCCCGCCGTCCCAGACCCCCGCAACGGCCTGAACGGCACTCGTCCTCAAACGCCGGACGGGCTCCCCGTCGCTCAACGGGCGACGGGGGCCGAGACCGCTTCCGTGAGTTTCACCAAGTCGTCGGGGGCGAGTTCCACCTCAAGGCCGCGGCGGCCCGCCGAGACGCAGACCGTCGGGTGAGCGGCGGCCGAGGCGTCCAGGACCGTGGGGAGCTTCTTGCGCTGGCCCAGAGGGGAGATGCCGCCGCGGACGTAGCCGGTGGTGCGTTCGGCGGCGGCCGGGTCGGCCATGGCGGCGCGCTTGCCGCCCACCGCCGTGGCCAGGGCCTTCAGGTCCAGGGAACCGGAGACGGGCACCACGGCGACCACCAGGACGCCGTCCACGTCCGCGACCAGGGTTTTGAAGACGCGGTCCGGCGAGACGCCCATCGCCTCGGCGGCCTCCTCGCCGTAGGAGGGGTGGGAGGGGTCGTGTTCGTAGGCGTGGACCGTGTACGCGACGCCCGCCGCCGTCAGGGCCACCGTCGCCGGGGTGCCTCCGGACTGCTGCTGCTTCTTCGGCTTCTTCGCCAAGGTGTCGATGCCTCACGTCAATTACGTTCAGTTACGTCACTTGTGTCACTTGCGCCATTGCGTCAATTGCGTCAGTTGAGACTTGTCGGGCCGCGCGTCAGGTCCGATGCCGGCAGAGACGGCAGATTACGGATGATCGCGGTCTCGGCGCGCAGGAGTTTCAGTTCCTCGCGGAGACGGGCGGCCGTGTCGGGGGCCTGAAGCAGCTTCTGCTTCGCCGGGACGTCCAGCATCACGGCGGCCGCCACCAGGTAGGAGACCACCGCCGGGTCGTCCGGGAGGTCCGCGCCGGTGGACAGCGAGCGTTCACGGGCGCCCGCCAGGCGCTTCTGGTACTGGCGGAAGGCCCGCAGGACCCCCTCGGCGAGCGCGCCCGCCTCCTCGCCCTGCTCCTCGGGGAGCTCCTCCAGTTCGGCCGTCAGGAAGGCGCCGGACGCGTCCACCGACAGGAGCCGTACGCGTGTCGTGCCCGTGGCCAGTACCTCGAAGCTGCCGTCGGCGCGCTCCCGTATGGTGGCCGCGTCCGCGATGCAGCCCACCTCGTTGAAGGCCTTGAGCGGGTCGTCGCCGAAACCGGCCGTGGGCCCGCGCTGCGCCGCCGCCGTCTGGTCCGGCATGCCGGGTGCGGAGGGCGCGACCTCGCGGCCGTCGCGGATGGCGACGACGGCGAACCGGCGCGGTTCGTTCTCGGGGGTCTTCAGCAGCTCGCGCATCAGGGCGCGATAGCGCTCCTCGAAGATGTTCAGAGGAAGCACGAGCCCCGGGAACAGTACCGAGTTCAGGGGGAAGAGCGGGAGCCGCACGGTGGTCACGACGCGAAAGCCTAATGGTCGCCGGAGCGGGCACGTCCGTCGTGCTCACTCCGTGGATGGAGGGGGGTGTTCGAGGCGACCTCCAGGCGGACCCCGTCGCGCAGCTCCAGGAACTGGCCGAGCGGGTCGTCGGAGACCCGGTCCCAGGGGAACGAGGTCGCGTAGGGGCCGATCAGACGGAGCTGGTCCAGGGCGTCCTGCCAGCGCTCCAGCCTGATCAGGACGTAGGTGAGGAGGTTGCGTACCTCCGCGGGCCACGGGTCGGCGGCCGCGTACGTCGCCGAGACCGCGATCGCCAGGTCGGCCGCCGCGTCGAGCCGCTCGCGCAGGACGACGGCCCCGCCGCCCTCGGTCAGATAGGCGAAGGCCGCGCGCACCGGCAGCGCCTGCACCAGCGAGCCGGGCAGCGCGTCCTGGGCGGCCCGCTCGGCGAAGTCGAAGCACTCGCGGTGCGAGCCGTACCAGGCGGCCGAGAGGTACTTCAGGGCGGCCACGTGGCAGCCGTAGTGGTGCGGGGAGCGGCGTACGGCCTCGCCCCACAGCCTCTCGAACTCGGTGTGCCCGGCGTTGGTGCCCCGGGCGTGGTCGAGCGCGATCCGCCAGGGCACCGGGTCGCGTGGGTCGCCCTCGGCGGCGGCCCTGATCAGCGGACCGACCTCGCGCAGCAGTTCGGCGCGGGCGGGCGACTCCCACCAGCGGCGCACCGCGAGCTCGGCCTTGACCAGCAGGGCGTCAGGGTCGTGCGGGGACTCGCTCTGCCAGGTCTGGAGCCACTCGTCGCGGGAGCGCGCGAAGGCCGCGAGGCGCATCGCGTACCGGTCGCGATTCTCCCACTCGGCGGCCTCGCGGGTGGTGGCGAGCAGCTTGGCGGCGATGTCGTACTCCCCGCGGCTCGCCGCGACGAGGGCCGGGGCGAGCCGCTCGTCCGGGGCGTCCAGCAGTACCTCGTCGTCGGCGGGCAGACCGGCGGCGAGGCGCGAAGTGTTCCTTGCCATCCGGGCCGTACGGATGAGGGCGCGCAGCAGTGCCATGGTGTCGACCATTGAAAACCGCAGGTGGGAGCTGTACCAGAGGGCGCGCGGTGACACTTTCGTAACCGTCGATTGGTTGTACATTTGGCAGTCAAGGGTGAGTAAAAAGTGAGGGTTGCTCTGTTATTGAACACCTGTCGACAGCGGCGGGCACACCCGTCCTCGGCACCGGGTGCGCACCCGTCCTCAGCTGCGGCGCAGCAGCCGTGTCGCGCCCGCCGCGACCGTCGTCGCCAGGATCCAGCCCAGCAGGATCACCACCGCGGCCAGCCACTGCCAGCCGCCGCGCAGCTGCCAGACGCCCACCTGGCCGAGGTCGATCACCGGCAGCAGCAGGTCCAGCGCGAACAGCGCGGCGTTCCACGGCGGATGCCCGCCGCCCGCCGGCGTGTGGCTCGCGTGCGAGAAGGCCACCGAGGTCGCCGCCCACAGCACCGCCATCCACAGGGCCGCCCGGCCGGGCCGGTACCCGTAGGCGACCGTCCAGTCCTGCGCGTACCCCCACAGCTTGGCCGCGAGCGGCAGAGTCTCGCGGCGGCGGCGCTGCTTGGCGAGCAGCACCTCGCGCGCGTCCTCGTCCTCGCCGGAGTCGCGCAGCACGGTGGCCAGCCGCTCGTACGGCTCCGGGCTGTACTCGGCGGTCGCCGCAGCCACCCACTCCAGCCGCCGGGTCAGCGGGAACGCGCCCTGCGGTACGAGGTTCTCGTAGCTGAAGCCGCCCATGTGGAGGTTGCCCGGGCCCGGCCAGCTGTCCGCCCGGTCGACGAGATTGACGATCCGGGCGCCGGACAGGACCACCTTGCCCCGCTCGGGGCGCTCCCCGAGGAAGCGCAGCTCGGGCGTCTGCACCCGAAGCAGTGACAGCTCCTGGTCGTCGTCGAAGGTGAACCGGGCCCGCTCGAAGTCGACCGCGTCCCCGAACCGCCCGTCGTCGAGGCGTATCCCGCCCCGGCACTCGAAGCGCTGCACCAGCGTCCCGTGCGCCGGGGTGGTGCCGCTGGTCAGCAGCGGATTGCCGAGGCCCGCGGGGGTCATGTACAGCGTGCGGTTGACAGTCAGCTGGGGGGCGTTCAGGGCGAGCCGCGTGTACGGATTGCTCAGCTTGCTGCCGCGCAGGCTGAGCGAGACCCCGACGGTGGCGCCGCGCAGGCTCAGCTCGCCGTGCGACTCCAGCATCTCGGCCTGCAGATCCTGCCCCACGGTCATGCCGTCGCCGGTGAGCGAACGGCCGCGCCGGTCCCGGTAGACCACGGCCTGGTTGAGCATCAGGTCCGTACCGATGTGCGCGTCCGTCAGCCGCACGCCGTTGTGGAAGCGGCAGCGCGGCAGATGCAGATCGCCCTCGGTGTGCACCCGGGCCGCCTCCAGGCGCGGCACCGAGCAGTTCACCAGGCGTACGGTCGTGAAGCGGGCCTCCGGGAGCAGGATCTCCTTCTCGAACCGGCAGCCCTTCAGCTCGACGTACGGCACCACCGTGCCGCCCGCCAGGTCGAGGATGTCGGTGATCTGTACGCCGGTCAGCTTCAGGGAGGACACCCGGCCCTGGAGCGCGCGCGGCCCGTCGAGCAGCAGCCACGCCACGATCCGCGCCCGGACACTGCGCTCGGGCCCCCAGGGGTGCCCTCCGTGCGGATCGTCCACGGTCATGTCCCCGCTGCGCAGGTCGTACACGCTGCCGTTGCGGAAGGCCTGCCACATCCCGGCCTCGGCGGCTGTCAACTCCTCCGGCAGATCCCCGCCGCGCATGCCGGCACCGTCCGTCACGGCTCTTCACTTCCTCCCCAGCTACTCGCGGGTTTAGTACAACCGTTCATGCCCGCTGTGTGACGGACCGAACGCTACTGGTGACGGGGATCTCCAGGGGAAGCCCGGGGCGGCTTGTATCAGCCATTGATACAGCCGTCCGGCGCCTTATCGCGGTCTGAGAGAATTGCTCACGTGCTGCACTCTTTCTCTATGGCCCGAATCGATCTGCGCGGCGACGCCCTCCCCGAGGGCTCCGCCCTGCGCGACCTGCTGCCCCGAGCCGACTTCGACGTACAGGCCGCCCTGGAGAAGGTGCGTCCGATCTGCGAGGCCGTGCATCATCGGGGGGACGCGGCGCTGATCGACTACGCGGAGAAGTTCGACGGCGTACGGCTGGAGTCCGTGCGGGTCCCGGCCCAGGCCCTCGCCGACGCCCTGGAGCAGCTCGACCCGGCCGTGCGCGCGGCCCTGGAGGAGTCCATCCGCCGCGCCCGCCTGGTCCACCGCGAGCAGCGCCGCGCCGCGCACACCACCCAGGTCGTACCGGGCGGCTCGGTCACCGAGAAGTGGGTGCCGGTCGAGCGTGTCGGTCTGTACGCGCCCGGCGGACGCTCCGTCTACCCCTCCTCCGTGATCATGAACGCGGTCCCGGCGCAGGAGGCCGGAGTCGCCTCCATGGCGCTGGCCTCCCCGCCGCAGAAGGAGTTCGGCGGTCTCCCGCACCCCACGATCCTCGCCGCCTGCGCGCTCCTCGGCATCGACGAGGTGTACGCGGTCGGCGGCGCCCAGGCCGTGGCGATGTTCGCGCACGGCACCGAGTCCTGCGCCCCGGCCAACATGGTCACCGGCCCCGGCAACATCTGGGTCGCCGCCGCCAAGCGCTACTTCACCGGCAAGATCGGCATCGACACCGAGGCCGGTCCGACCGAGATCGCGATCCTCGCGGACGAGACCGCGGACGCGGTGCACGTGGCCGCCGACCTGATCAGCCAGGCCGAGCACGACCCGCTGGCCGCGGCCGTCCTCGTCACGGACTCCGTCGAGCTGGCGGAAGCGGTCGAGAAGGAGCTGGAGCCGCAGGTCGCGGCCACCAAGCACATCGAGGACCGGGTCGTCCCGGCGCTCGGCGGCAGGCAGTCCGCGATCGTGCTGGTCGACGGCGTCGACGAGGGTCTGCGGGTCGTGGACGCGTATGGCGCCGAGCACCTGGAGATCCAGACGGCGGACGCGGCTGCCGTCGCCGACCGGGTGAAGAACGCGGGTGCGATCTTCGTCGGCCCCTGGGCCCCCGTGTCGCTGGGCGACTACTGCGCGGGCTCCAACCACGTCCTGCCGACCGGCGGCTGCGCCTGCCACTCCTCGGGGCTGAGTGTCCAGTCCTTCCTGCGCGGGATCCACATCGTGGACTACACGCGCGATGCCCTCGCCGAGGTGGCGCACCACGTGGTGACGCTCGCGGAGGCGGAGGACCTGCCGGCCCACGGGGCGGCGATCAAGGCGAGGTTCGGTTGGAAGGTGCCCGGCAAGTGACCTTTGGAATTGACGATCTTCCCGTACGGGACGAGCTGCGCGGCAAGTCCCCCTACGGCGCGCCCCAGCTCGACGTACCCGTACGGCTGAACACCAACGAGAACCCGTACTCGCTGCCCGAACCGCTCGTCGAACGTATCGCCGAGCGCGTGCGTGAGGCCGCGCGGAACCTCAACCGTTACCCCGACCGGGACGCGGTCGAGCTGCGTACCGAGCTGGCCAAGTACCTGACGAAGACCGGCAAGCACCGGGTCGGCGTCGAGAACGTCTGGGCGGCCAACGGCTCGAACGAGGTCATCCAGCAGCTGCTGCAGACCTTCGGCGGCCCCGGCCGTACGGCGATCGGCTTCGAGCCCTCGTACTCGATGCACGCGCTCATCGCGCGCGGCACGGGCACGGGCTGGATCTCGGGCCCCCGCAACGAGGACTTCACGATCGACCCGGCCGCCGCCGAGCAGGCCATCGCGGAGGGCCGGCCGGACGTCGTCTTCATCACCACACCCAACAACCCCACGGGCAACGCGGTGCCGCCCGAGACGGTCCTCGCGCTGTACGAGGCCGCACAGGCCGCCAAGCCGTCGATGGTCATCGTGGACGAGGCGTACATCGAGTTCAGCCACGGCGACTCGCTGCTGCCGCTGATCGAAGGCCGGCCGAATCTCGTCGTCTCACGGACGATGTCGAAGGCGTTCGGCGCGGCCGGACTGCGCCTCGGCTATCTCGCCGCGCACCCGGCGGTCGTGGACGCGGTCCAGCTCGTACGGCTGCCGTATCACCTGTCGGCCGTCACCCAGGCCACGGCCCTGGCCGCCCTGGAGCACACCGACACGCTGCTCGGGTATGTGGAGCAGCTGAAGGCCGAGCGGGACCGGCTGGTCGCCGAGCTGCGTGCGATCGGGTACGACGTGACCGAGTCCGATGCGAACTTCGTCCAGTTCGGGCGATTCGAGGACTCCCACACCGCCTGGCAGAAGATCCTCGACCGGGGTGTCCTGGTCCGGGACAACGGCGTACCGGGATGGCTGCGGGTCTCCGCGGGCACCCCGGCCGAGAACGACGCGTTCCTGGACGCGGTCCGTGAGTTGCTGAGTTTTGTGGGGGACACCCCCACACCCCCGAAGGAGCAGAGCGCATGAGCCGCGTCGGAAGAGTGCAGCGGACGACCAAGGAGACGTCGGTCCTCGTCGAGATCGACCTCGACGGGTCCGGCAAGGTCGAGGTGTCGACAGGTGTCGGCTTCTACGACCACATGCTCGACCAGCTCGGCCGGCACGGTCTGTTCGACCTGACGGTGAAGACCGAGGGCGA
This sequence comes from Streptomyces sp. NBC_01384, assembly GCF_045040035.1. Classification (NCBI taxonomy): domain Bacteria; kingdom Bacillati; phylum Actinomycetota; class Actinomycetes; order Kitasatosporales; family Streptomycetaceae; genus Streptomyces; species Streptomyces sp. NBC_01384. The sequence goes on along the minus strand of NZ_CP109559.1, from coordinate 2,497,586 downwards.
CCTGCACATCGACTCGCACCACACCATCGAGGACACCGCCCTCGCGCTCGGCGCCGCCTTCAAGCAGGCACTCGGCGACAAGGTGGGGATCTATCGATTCGGCAACTGCACGGTCCCGCTGGACGAGTCGCTCGCCCAGGTGACCGTCGACCTCTCCGGCCGTCCGTACCTCGTACACACCGAGCCCGAGAACATGGCGCCGATGATCGGCGAGTACGACACGACGATGACCCGGCACATCCTGGAGTCCCTCGTCGCCCAGGCCCAGATCGCCCTGCACGTGCACGTGCCCTACGGGCGCAACGCACACCACATCGTGGAGTGCCAGTTCAAGGCGCTGGCCCGTGCGCTGCGCTACGCCTCCGAGCGCGACCCGCGCGCCGCCGGCATCCTCCCCTCCACGAAGGGCGCGCTGTAAAGCCATGACAGGCCTCAACACCATCCTGATCGTCGTCGGGCTCTTCCTCCTGGGCGGTGTCTACTCCTTCGTCAAGCAAAAGATGCCCATGAGCCTCATCGTGCTGCTCTCCTTCGGCGCAGCGATGTGCCTGGTCGCGGGCGTCATGAGGCTGGAGGTGTGGAATTGACCATCCCATCGACCGTCCCCGAGAAGACCTCTGCGAAGAGTCCCAAGAAGGTCGTCGTCTTCGACTACGGCTTCGGGAACGTGCGCTCCGCCGAGCGTGCCCTCGCGCGCGCGGGCGCCGAGGTCGAGATAACGCGTGACTTCGACAAGGCGATGAACGCGGACGGGCTGCTGGTGCCCGGCGTCGGCGCCTTCGCCGCCTGCATGAAGGGCCTGAAGGACGCCCGCGGCGACTGGATCATCGATCGGCGTCTGTCCGGTGGCCGCCCGGTGATGGGCATCTGCGTGGGCATGCAGATCCTGTTCGCACGCGGCATCGAGCACGGTGTGGAGAGCGAGGGCCTCGACGAGTGGCCCGGCACGGTCGAGCCGCTGCAGGCCGACATCGTGCCCCACATGGGCTGGAACACGGTCGAGGTTCCGGCCGGCTCGCAGCTCTTCGAGGGGCTCGACGCCGACGCGCGCTTCTACTTCGTGCACTCCTACGCCGTCCACGACTGGTCCCTGGAAGTCGCGAACCCGGCGATGCGCGCCCCCCTGGTGACCTGGTCGACGCACGGCAAGCCCTTCGTGGCGGCCGTCGAGAACGGCCCCCTGTGGGCCACGCAGTTCCACCCCGAGAAGTCCGGCGACGCCGGAGCCCAGCTCCTCACCAACTGGATCGGAACCCTGTGAGCAAGCTCGAACTCCTCCCCGCCGTCGACGTCCGCGACGGCCAGGCCGTCCGCCTCGTGCACGGTGAGTCCGGGACGGAAACTTCTTACGGCTCCCCCCTTGAGGCCGCCCTCGCCTGGCAGGCCGCGGGTGCCGAGTGGCTGCACCTGGTCGACCTGGACGCCGCGTTCGGCACCGGCGACAACCGGGGGCTGATTGCCGAGGTCGCGGGCGCCATGGACATCAAGGTCGAGCTGTCCGGCGGTATCCGCGACGACGACACGCTCGCCGCCGCCCTCGCCACCGGCTGCACCCGCGTCAACCTCGGCACCGCCGCCCTGGAGACCCCCGAGTGGGTCGCCAAGGTCATCGCCGAGCACGGCGACAAGATCGCGGTCGGTCTCGACGTACGCGGTACGACGCTGCGCGGCCGCGGCTGGACCCGTGACGGCGGCGACCTCTACGAGACCCTGGAGCGCCTCGACGCCGAGGGCTGCGCGCGGTATGTGGTCACCGACATCGCCAAGGACGGCACGCTGCAGGGCCCGAACCTGGAGCTGCTGAAGAACGTGTGCGCCGCGACGGACCGCCCGGTGGTGGCTTCCGGCGGGGTGTCCTCCCTGGACGACCTGCGCGCCATCGCCGAGCTGGTCCCGCTGGGCGTCGAGGGCTCCATCGTGGGGAAGGCCCTGTACGCCAAGGCGTTCACGCTGGAAGAGGCACTGGAGGCGGTAGCCCAGTGAGCGACGTGCGACGCGTCACGACCGGCGGGCCCTGGGAGGAGGCCTTCGGCTACTCCCGCGCCGTCGAGCTGCCGAACGGCCTCGTGCTGGTCTCCGGCTGCACCTCCGTGATCGACGGTGCGATCGTCGCCGGCGACCCGTACGAGCAGGCCGTCAACTCCTTCAACGTCGCGTTCGCCGCGCTGCAGCAGCTCGGCCTCGGCCGTGACGACGTGGTCCGTACGCGTATGTACATCACCCACGCCCGGGACGTGGAGGAGGTCGGCCGCGCCCACAAGGAGCTGTTCGACGCCGTCCGCCCCGCCGCGTCCATGATCATCGTCTCCGGCTTCGTGGACCCGCGTCTGGTCGTCGAGGTCGAGGTGGAGGCGTTCCGCCCCGGCGGAGCACAGGGAGTGTCCGCGTCATGACCCTTGCCGTACGAGTCATCCCCTGCCTGGACGTGGACAACGGCCGGGTCGTCAAGGGTGTCCACTTCCAGAACCTGCGCGACGCGGGCGACCCCGTCGAGATGGCCAAGGTCTACGACGCCGAGGGCGCCGACGAGCTGACCTTCCTGGACATCACCGCCTCCTCGGGCAACCGCGAGACCACGTACGACGTGGTGCGCCGCACGGCCGAGCAGGTCTTCATCCCGCTCACCGTGGGCGGCGGCGTGCGCACCGCCGAGGACGTCGACAAGCTGTTGCGCGCGGGTGCCGACAAGGTCGGGGTCAACACGGCCGCGATCGCCCGGCCCGATCTGATCCGGGAGATCGCGGAGCGGTTCGGGCGGCAGGTGCTGGTGCTGTCGGTGGACGCGCGCCGCACGGAGAGCGGGTCCTACGAGGTCACCACGCACGGCGGACGCAAGGGCACCGGCATCGACGCCGTCGAGTGGGCGCACCGCGCCGCCGAGCTGGGCGCGGGAGAGATCCTGCTCAACTCGATGGACGCGGACGGCACGAAGGACGGCTACGACATCGAGATGATCGAGGCCGTCCGGAAGCACGTCACCGTGCCGCTCATCGCCAGCGGCGGCGCGGGCCGGCTGGCCGACTTCCCGCCCGCCATCGCCGCGGGCGCCGACGCGGTGCTCGCCGCGTCCGTCTTCCACTTCGGGGATCTGCGGATCGGCCAGGTGAAGGAGACCCTGCGGGGGGCGGGGCATCCCGTTCGCTAGTTCGAGGCGTCGCCCTTGGTAGTGAACGTGGTAGTGATCAAGGTTCCGGCGTGTCTACGCTGCTTGTATGCCTGGAATCACGATTGAGTTCACCGAGGAAGAGCTGGCCGAGCTGCGCGCGGAGGCCAAGGAACAGGGCGTCGCGATCAAGCGGCTGGCGCACGACATACTGACTGAGGATGTCGTGCGTCGGCGGCAGAAGCAGCGGTTCGTCGAGGGGGCCTCGAGGAAGGCCCGGGAGATCATGGCGGACTTCGATGAGCGCTTCCCGAAGGGGCTTCGGTGACGCTGTACGTGGACGCCGGATGGGTCCTCAACATCCAGGTCAACGTCTCTCCACAGAACACGCCGATTTGCGACTGGGGTGCGCTGCACTGCATGGCTGAGCGGCACAGGTACGAACGTGTCGCGGGCGAGCCCTACTACGAGGAGGTGTCTGCGCGGGCGGCGACATTCCTGCATACCGCCCTGAGGCTGCGGCCCTTCAGCGACTACAACGCCTCGATCGGCCTCGCCTGCGCCTGGGAGTACATGGAGCAATCCGGGATGCCGTTCGATCTCCCGTACGGCGAGGTCGCGAAACTCGTCGCCGACATCCGCAGCGACGAGGCCGACCTTGCGGAAACCGCACGCCTCCTGCGCGACTGGGCCGTGTGACCCGGCGATTCGGGTCCGTGGAAACGGCCGTCGGCGGGAGCTTGAGCCGTTGAGCCCCGGTCACTGAGTGGCCGGGGCTTCGCTCGGGGCAGATGCGAAAGAGAAGTTGCGCAAAATGTGTTGTGCAATTTTTCTTTCGTATTTACAGTGAGCTCATGGCAGAGAAGGAGAACCTCCGCCGCATCGCGGACATGGGCACGCTCAAGGCGATAGCCCATCCGCTGCGGATGAAGCTGTACCGGGCCCTGTACGTGGCCAGGACCGCGACCGCGTCCCAGCTGGCCGAACAGGTCGACGAGGCCCCCTCGCTGGTCAGCTACCACCTGCGCAAGCTCGCCGAGCACGGGCTGATCGAGGAGGCCGAGCCGCAGAGCGGGGACGGGCGGGAGCGGTGGTGGCAGCCGGCGTCGGACGGCGTGAGCCTTCACGACGAGGACTTCCGGGACGCGCCTGAGAAGACGGCAGCGCATCTGGCGGCCACCCGGCTCTTCCACGAGCAGCGCAGCGACATGTACCGGCGCTACCTCGACGAGCGTCCCACCTGGGCCCCGGAGTGGAACACCGCCGCTCCGGACAGCGAGTCCCTGCTGCGACTGACGGCGACAGAACTGTCCGAGCTCGGCGCGGAGCTGATCGCTCTCATCAAGAAGTACGACGAGAAGGGCCGCGCCGACGAAGCGACCGGTGTCACCGAAGGGCGCGAGAACGTCGCGCTGCACGTGTACGGCTTCCCGTTCCGCTCCTGAGAGGACGCATTCCCGTGACCGCGACTGTCATAGGCGGCCCCGCCCCTGTCGCCACTGACAGGCCCGCCCACCGCGACGGCAACGTGCTGCGCTGGCTCGGCGCCTACACCTCGTCGATGATCGGCGACAACGTCTACTACCTCGCGCTGTCCTGGGCCGCCGTCCGGGCCGGAACGCCCTCGCAGGCCGGGCTCGTGATGGCCGTGAGCGCCGTGCCGCGGGCCCTGCTGATGCTGGGCGGGGGAGTGGTCGCCGACCGGTTCGGGCCGCGGAAGGTCGTCATCGGCAGCGACGCCGTGCGCTGCGCGGCCGTCCTCGCGGTGGCCGCGCTGCTGTTCGCGGCCGGTCCGGACCTGTGGCTGCTGTCCCTGCTCGCCGTCGTCTTCGGCACCGTCGACGCCGTCTTCATGCCCGCCGTGGGTGCCCTCCCGGCGCGCGTCACCAGTCACGGTCAGCTCGCCCGCGTCCAGGGCATGCGCGGCCTCGCCAGCCGCTTCGCCAATGTGGTGGGGGCGCCGCTCGGTGGCCTAGGCGTGGCCCTCGGCGGCGCGGAGGCAGCGTTCGGGCTGGCCGGGATGCTGATCGCCGTGTCCGTGCCGCTGCTGATCTCCGTACGGATGCGGGAGCTGCCCGCCGACGACACGCCGGACAAGGCCGGCCGCACCGCGTGGCGCGACCTCCGTGACGGCCTGCGATACATCCGGGGCCACCGCGTGCTCACCCCGCTCATCGTCGCCATCGCCCTCGGTGACCTCGGCTTCGTCGGGCCGCTCAACGTGGGCCTGACCCTGCTGGCCGACCAGCGCGGCTGGGGCGCCGCCGGGATGGGTTGGGTGGTCGCCGGGTTCGGGACCGGCGCGGGGGCCGCCGCGCTGCTGCTGACCGTGCGCGGGCACCTGCCGCACGCGGGACGTCTGGCCGGGGTGGCGATCCTGGGGGGCTCGGTCGCGATCGGCGCGGTCGCCTATGCACCGAGTGTCGCCGCGGCTGTCGGTGTCGCCCTGCTCGTGGGGCTGCTCGCGGGGCTCAGCGGTGCCTTGTGCGGCGCCCTGCTGCAGACCCATGCGGACCCCGCCTACCTGGGCCGCGTCAGCGCCGTCGCGGGCCTCGTCAGCCTCGGTCTCGCCCCGCTGAGCATGCCGGTGGCCGCCGCCGCGATCGGCTGGTGGGGCACCGGACCGGTCTTCGTGGCCAGCGCCGCGGTCTGCGGCCTCGGCGGGGTCCTCGCGCTGTGCGTCCGCGACCTGCGCCGCGCCGAGCTGCCCTGCTGAGAAGGCCCCTCAGAGCCCCAGCTGCTTCGTCTCCCGCAGCTTCGCGATCGCGTCTTCGTCGCCCTCCAGCTCCACGTCGGCCGTCTTCTGCCGCCCGAACGCGAACATCAGGAGCTCCGAGGGCTCGCCGGTCACCGTCACGACCGGCGTGCCCTTGTGCGCGACCGCCGTCTGGCCGTCCGGGCGGCGCAGGACCAGGCCGGTGGGGGAGTTACGACCGGCGAGCCGGGCCGTACGCTCCAGCCGGGACCACAGGGCGTCCTGGAAGACCGGGTCCAGCGCGCGTGGCGTCCAGTCCGGCTGCGCCCGCCGTACGTCCTCGGTGTGGACGTAGAACTCGACCGTGTTCGACGCCTCGTCGATCTGCTTGAGGGAGAAGGGCGACAAGCGCGGCGGACCTGTACGGATCAGCTGGATCAGCTCCTCGTAGGGCTTCTCGGCGAACTCCGTCTGCACCCGCTCCAGGCGCGGCGCCAGCTGCTTGATCAGCAGCCCGCCCGCGGCGTCGGCGCGGCGCTCGCGCACCACCACGTGCGCGGCGAGATCGCGGGTGTTCCAGCCCTCGCACAGAGTCGGGGCGTCCGGGCCCTCGGCCTCCAACAGGTCGGCGAGGAGAAGTCGTTCACGCTTGGCATGGGTCGACATGTCAGCAAGCCTACGACCGTCCCAAGAGCCCGCCCAGTGGACATAGGCGTTCAGAGGGCGCACGGTCCGGCCTGTGGACAACTGCCGGGTGCGACCCATGGGCGCGGCACAATGGTCGGCATGACCAGCATGCCCCCGCCCGGCAGGCCCAGCAGCCTGGATCCCGAGATCGCCGCGCGCCTCAAGCGCAGCGCCGACGGGCTCGTCCCCGCCATCGCCCAGCAGTACGACACCGGTGAGGTGCTGATGCTCGGCTGGATGGATGACGAGGCGCTGCACCGCACGCTCACCACGGGCCGCTGCACCTACTGGTCGCGCAGCCGCCGGGAGTACTGGGTGAAGGGCGACACCTCCGGCCACTTCCAGTGGGTGAAGTCCGTGGCCCTCGACTGCGACGCCGACACGATCCTGGTCCAGGTCGACCAGGTGGGCGCCGCCTGCCACACCGGGGCCCGCACCTGCTTCGACGAGGACGTGCTTCTCCAGCGGACGGGCTCCCTGGACGCCAAGGGAGCCGACTCCGGCGTACCGGCACTGGATCAGTAGGGTCAGCCGCCATGGACCTCCAGACGTTCCGCAAGCTGGCCACCGACCGCCGGGTCATCCCCGTCAGCCGCAAGCTTCTCGCCGACGGCGACACGCCGGTCGCGCTCTACCGCAAGCTGACCGCCGAGCGCCCCGGCACCTTCCTGCTGGAATCCGCCGAGAACGGCCGTGCGTGGTCTCGCTACTCCTTCATCGGCGTCCGCAGCCACGCCACCCTGACCGCGCGCGACGGACAGGCCCACTGGCTCGGCACCCCGCCTGTCGGCGTCCCCGTCGACGGCGACCCGCTCGTCGCCCTGCGCGCCACCATCGAGGCCCTGCACACGCCGCACGGAGAGGGCCTGCCCCCGTTCACCGGAGGCATGGTCGGCTATCTCGGCTACGACATCGTGCGCCGCCTGGAGAAGATCGGCCCCGGCGAGCGCGACGACCTGAAGCTGCCCGAGCTGACCATGCTGCTCACCAGCGACCTCGCGGTCATGGACCACTGGGACGGTTCGGTCCAGCTGATCGCCAACGCGATCAACCACAACGACCTCGACACGGGCGTCGACGAGGCCTACGCGGACGCGGTCGCCCGCCTCGACGCCATGGAGGCCGACCTCTCCCGCACGATCTCCCAGCCGCCCGCCGCGCTCCCGCCCTCCGAGCTGCCCGAGTACACCGCCCTGTGGGGCGGCCCGGACTTCCAGGACGCCGTCGAGGACATCAAGGAGCGCATCCGGGCGGGCGAGGCCTTCCAGGTCGTCCCCTCCCAGCGCTTCGAAACGCCGTGCACGGCCGACGCGTTGGACGTGTACCGCGTACTCCGGGCGACCAACCCGTCGCCGTACATGTACCTCTTCCGCTTCGACGGCTTCGACGTCGTCGGTTCGTCTCCCGAGGCCCTGGTCAAGGTCGAGGACGGGCAGGCGATGGTGCACCCCATCGCGGGCACCCGGCCGCGCGGCGCCACCGTCCAGGAGGACCAGGCCCTCGCCGACGAGCTGATCGCCGACCCCAAGGAGCGCGCCGAGCACCTCATGCTCGTCGACCTGGGACGCAACGACCTCGGACGGGTCTGCGAACCCGGCTCCGTCGAGGTCGTCGACTTCATGTCCATCGAGCGGTACTCGCACGTGATGCACATCGTCTCGACCGTGACCGGCCGGGTCGCGGCGGGCCGTACGGCCTTCGACGTGCTCACGGCCTGCTTCCCGGCCGGCACCCTCTCCGGCGCCCCCAAGCCGCGCGCGATGCAGATCATCGACGAACTCGAGCCGTCCAGGCGGGGGTTGTACGGCGGCTGCGTCGGCTACCTCGACTTCGCCGGCGACTCCGACACCGCCATCGCCATCCGTACGGCGGTGCTGCGCGAGGGCACCGCATACGTCCAGGCGGGCGCCGGAGTCGTCGCCGACTCCGACCCCGTCGCCGAGGACAACGAGTGCCGCAACAAGGCCGCCGCGGTGCTGCGCGCGGTGCACACGGCCAACCGGCTCGGCCAGTGATCGGTACAGAAGCGGGCAGCCACGGGAAATAGCGGGCAGCCGCGGGAAATAGGACGAGTGTCACGTGAACCCCGGGTGACGGTTCGCCCGGGGTTCAGGCGATAGTGGAGAACGTGACAGCTGTACCTCACCCCCCGTCCGAAGCCGACGGACCCGCCCGGTCCGGCCGCCGCAGCCTCGCCGTCGCCCTGCTCAGCGGCGCCCTCGGCGCGGCCGTGGCGCTGCTCTCCACCCGGCAGAGCTGGTCGGAGGGCACCGCGACGGTGGCCGGCGGCGCCTTTCCGCTGACCGCCAAGGGCAGCGACGTCACGGGCGTGCCCGCGGCGCTCGCCATAGTGGGCCTCGCCGCGCTCGTCGCCGTCTTCGCAGTCCGCAGCTCCGGGCGCTTCCTCGTCTCCGCGCTGCTCGCGCTCTCCGGCGCGGGCATCGTCGTCGCGGCGGTGCTCGGCGCGAGCGACACCTCCGCCCTCGACGAGAAGGCCGCGGCGGCCTCCGGCGACACCGCCGCCACCGCGGGCGCCCTCAGCCACACCGCCTGGCCGTACGTCGCCGCGGTGGGCGGCGCGCTCATCCTCCTCGCGGGGCTGCTCGCGCTGCGCTACGGACGGCTGTGGCCCGCGATGTCCGGCCGCTACGAGCGCGACGGGACGCCCCGGCCGCGCAAGGCCAAACCGGTCGACCCCGACCGGCCCGAGGACATCTGGAAGGCACTCGACCGGGGCGAGGACCCGACGGGACCGGACCCTGCCGGGACCTGAGGCCTGTCCTTCGGACCGGGGCCGCCGGGGTCGGCAGGGTCTTACGGCCCGGGACCTTGGTCACGACGTGACGTATTCGACGCGCGAGCGGACACCCCCCGCTCACGGCAGACCTTCGAGTACGGGACAATGGACGACAAGCGTCCGAACCACACACGCATACAGCAACGAGGAGCAAGTCATGGCGGGCAGCAGCCACGGCCACACCCCGGCCGCCTGGACCGGTGTCATCATCGTTTTCATCGGTTTCTGCGTCGCGGGTGCCTTCATGGTGATGGCCAACCCGCTGGGCTTCTGGGCCGGCATGGTCATCGTCGCCCTCGGCGGCGTCGTCGGCATGGCCATGCGCGCGGCGGGCCTGGGCCAGCCGAAGCAGACCGCGACCGCGGTCGCGCACCCGGTCCGGGAGCCTGTCGGCGCGGAGAGCTGACCCTGTAAGGCTTCTCGAGAGGCGGTCCCGGCACTCCTGCCGGGACCGCCTCTCGTGCGTCCGCGCCGAGCGACCCGCGTCCCGGAGGGGCAGAATGCGTCGGGTGAACACCGAAAGCCAGAGGGTGACGCAGCGGACCGGGCGTCCTGTGCCAGTCGCGCTGCGGCGGCTGGTCGTCCCCGGCGGGGTGCTCGCGGCCGTCGCCGGTGCGTTCGCGTACGTCGGGGCCGTGGACCCCAACCAGCCCGGGCACTACCCCGTCTGCCCGCTGCTGCGCTACACGGGCGTGTACTGCCCCGGCTGCGGCGGTCTGCGCAGCGCGCACGCCTTTGTGCACGGGGACTTCACCACGGCGCTCACGGACAACGCGCTCGCCGTCGCCGGATATCTGGTCTTCGCGGTGGTGTGGACCGTCTGGGCGGTCCGGTCGGCGCGCGGCCGGCCGGTACGGATCGACCTGGGGCCCGTGCACCTGTGGAGCGCCGGCGTGTTGCTGGGGGCCTTCACCGTTGTCCGGAACCTGCCCTTCGGCGGCTGGCTGCACCCTTGATCAAGTGACAAATGTCCAGGTAGTGGGACCGGCGTCAACTGGATGTGAGGCCTGGCCCTTCCTCCGGATACCATCAGAGTGACCCATCATGAACCGCCGGGACGGCGGCCCGGGTCGACAGGCTCAACCGCTTCAACCGTCCACCGTCAGGGAAGGGGGCCGCTCGCGTGAGTGTGCTCGACGAGATCATCGACGGAGTCCGTGCCGACCTCGCGGAACGGCAGGCGCGCGTCAGCCTCGACGAGCTCAAGGAGCGCGCGGCGAAGGCTCGCCCGGCCAAGGACGGCGTGGCCGCCCTGCGCGGCGAGGGCGTCAAGGTCATCTGCGAGGTCAAGCGCTCCAGCCCGTCCAAGGGCGCGCTGGCCGCGATCGCCGACCCGGCGGCTCTGGCCGCGGACTACGAGGCGGGCGGCGCGGCCGTCATCTCGGTCCTGACCGAGCAGCGCCGCTTCGGCGGTTCGCTGGCCGACCTGGAGGCCGTCCGCGCCAGGGTCGACATCCCGGTGCTCCGCAAGGACTTCATCGTCACGTCGTACCAGCTGTGGGAGGCCCGCGCGTACGGCGCCGACCTCGCGCTGCTGATCGTGGCCGCCCTCGACCAGCCCGCCCTGGAGTCCCTCATCGAGCGCGCCGAGTCCATCGGGCTCACGCCGCTCGTCGAGGTGCACGACGAGGACGAGGTCGAGCGGGCGGTGGACGCCGGGGCGAAGGTCATCGGCGTCAACGCGCGCGACCTCAAGACCCTCAAGGTGGACCGCTCCACCTTCGAGCGGATCGCTCCCGAGATCCCGGCCGGCCTCGTCAAGGTCGCCGAGTCCGGCGTCCGCGGACCGCACGACCTCATCGCGTACGCCAACGCCGGCGCCGACGCGGTCCTGGTGGGCGAGTCCCTCGTCACCGGCCGCGACCCGAAGACGGCGGTCGCCGACCTCGTCGCGGCCGGGGCCCATCCCGCGCTGCGTCACGGACGGAGCTGACACCCCGGTGCGGACCGCGCCCCACGCCACCGTCGCCACCCGTCCGGGCGCTCGCCCCGACGGGGGACCGGCGTGCGTGCGGGCGGCTGCCGCCGGGGTGCGCGACCCGTACGCCCGGCTTGCCCGTGGCTGCCGGCCGCGCGGCTGCCGGGCGCCGGCCCGCCGTGTTCACGGGCGCCGCGTCCGCTATGTCATCGGCGACGAGCCGGGCCAGGTCAACGGCATGCGATGGCCCGCGCGTACGCGCGCGCCCACGCCCTCTCCGACCGGGGCCACCCTCCGGGTGAGCTGAGCCGGGTCCGACACCGCGGGTCCACTCCGTGGGTCAGCAGGGTGGTTCGGGTCGGTTCGGCACCGCACCCGCTCGCCGTCGTGGCGGGAAGCCACCCCAAAGGTGGCTCCTCAGCTCCGGACCCCTCCGCCTCACGGCCGGGAACGGCGAACGGACCTCCGCCCCGGCCCAGAACCCTGCCCTCGGGCCCACGGACCTGGCTTCGGGCCCACGGACCTGGCCTCCGGTCCATGGACCCGGCTTCGGGCTCGTGGACCTGGGTTCCGGCTCCTGGACCCGGCTTCGGGCCTCTGGACCCGGCTTCGGGCCTCTGGGCCTGGCGGTGGCTCCGGTCTCTGTCGGCCCTGGCCTTTGCCTCTGGGCCCCGGGTCCGGCTTCCGGCCTCGGTCGCTGGGCTGCGGGCTCCGGCCTTTGTGGCTGGGCATCCGTCTCCAGTGAAGGGCGGACGGGTGGGAAACCGGCGGTGCCGACAGCGGGGCGAACCCGTCCAGGCGAGGGTTTTCCGCGCCGGGCCCCGCCGGAGGCGCAGCGCGCGCGAGTACGTGGTTGAACGTGACCCCTGTCCGACCTGCAACCGGGGCTGTCGCCCCTGCGAGGTAACCGCATGCCCAGCGAGTTCTTCATTCCCGACCCCGAGGGTCAAGTTCCCAGCGCCGAGGGGTACTTCGGCGCGTTCGGCGGCAAGTTCATCCCGGAGGCGCTGGTCGCCGCCGTGGACGAGGTCGCCGTCGAGTACGACAAGGCGAAGGCGGACCCCGAGTTCGCCCGCGAGCTCGACGACCTGCTCGTCAACTACACGGGGCGCCCGAGCTCACTCACCGAGGTGTCCAGGTTCGCCGAACACGCCGGTGGCGCCCGTATCTTCCTCAAGCGGGAAGACCTCAACCACACCGGGTCCCACAAGATCAACAACGTGCTCGGTCAGGCCCTCCTCACCAAGCGGATGGGCAAGACCCGCGTCATCGCGGAGACCGGCGCAGGGCAGCACGGCGTCGCCACCGCCACCGCCTGCGCGCTCTTCGGCCTCGAGTGCACCATCTACATGGGCGAGATCGACACCAAGCGCCAGGCCCTCAACGTGGCCCGTATGCGCATGCTCGGCGCCGAGGTCATCGCCGTGAAGTCCGGCTCCCGTACCCTCAAGGACGCCATCAACGAGGCCTTCCGGGACTGGGTGGCCAACGTCGACCACACCCACTACCTGTTCGGGACCGTCGCCGGCCCCCACCCCTTCCCGGCCATGGTCCGCGACTTCCACCGGGTCATCGGCGTCGAGGCCCGGCGGCAGATCCTCGAGCGCGCGGGACGGCTGCCCGACGCCGCCATCGCCTGCGTCGGCGGCGGCTCCAACGCCATCGGCCTCTTCCACGCCTTCATCCCGGACGCGGACGTACGCCTCGTCGGCTGTGAGCCCGCCGGACACGGTGTCGAGACCGGGGAGCACGCCGCGACCCTGACCGCCGGTGAACCCGGCATCCTGCACGGGTCACGGTCGTACGTCCTCCAGGACGAGGAGGGGCAGATCACCGAGCCCTACTCCATCTCGGCGGGGCTCGACTACCCGGGCATCGGGCCCGAGCACTCCTACCTCAAGGACAGCGGCCGCGCCGAGTACCGCGCGGTCACCGACGACGCTGCCATGCAGGCCCTGCGCCTGCTCTCCCGCACCGAGGGCATCATCCCGGCGATCGAGAGCGCCCACGCGCTCGCCGGAGCCCTGGAGGTCGGCAAGGAGCTGGGCAAGGACGGGCTGATCATCGTCAACCTGTCCGGCCGCGGCGACAAGGACATGGACACGGCCGCCCGCTACTTCGGCCTGTACGACACCGAGGCCGACGCCGTCGTCGAGGCGGACGCCGACAGCGGGAACGCCGAGATCGAGGGGGACGCCAAGTGAGTGGCAACATCCAGCTGTTGAGCGACACCCTCGCCGCGGCGAAGGCCGAGGGGCGGTCCGCGCTCATCGCGTACCTGCCGGCCGGCTTCCCGACCGTCGACGGTGGCATCGCGGCCATCAAGGCCGTCTTCGAGGGCGGCGCGGACATCGTCGAGGTCGGTCTGCCGCACAGCGACCCGGTCCTCGACGGTCCCGTCATCCAGACCGCCGACGACATCGCCCTCAAGGGTGGCGTCAAGATCGCCGACGTCATGCGGACGGTCCACGAGGCCCACCTGGCCACCGGCAAGCCCGTACTCGTGATGACGTACTGGAATCCGATCGACCGCTACGGCGTCGAGCGCTTCACCGCCGAGCTGGCGGAAGCGGGCGGGGCGGGGTGCATCCTGCCCGACCTCCCCGTCCAGGAGTCGGCGCTGTGGAGGGAGCACGCCGAGAAGCACGGCCTCGCGACCGTCTTCGTCGTCGCGCCCAGCAGCAGGGACGCCCGGCTCGCCGAGATCACCGCGGCGGGCAGCGGGTTCGTGTACGCCGCCTCGCTGATGGGCGTCACGGGCACGCGGGCGTCGGTGGGGGCCCAGGCCCAGGACCTGGTGCGGCGCACCAAGGCCAGTACCGAGCTGCCGGTCTGTGTCGGCCTCGGCGTCTCCAACGCCGTCCAGGCCGCCGAGGTGGCCGGCTTCGCCGACGGCGTGATCGTCGGCTCGGCCTTCGTGAAGCGGATGCTGGACGCGAAGGACGAGGCCGCGGGTCTCGACGCCGTACGGGCGCTCGCCGGCGACCTGGCGAAGGGCGTGCGCGGCACGGCCTGAGCCACCGCACATGTAACGGACGATCCGCTCACCCGAACGGGTGGACCTGGGACCGGGGAGGCGCGCTGCGCCTCCCCGGTTCGTTCTGCCGGATGTGAGCGAGAAGAACCGTGACGGAAAGCGCACCGCCCGCGAGCGGATCGCGGTCGAGCGAGAGAAGCAGAAGGCCGCGGACAAGCGCCGCCGCGCGCTGATCGTGGGCGCGACGGTGGTGTGCGTCCTGGGCCTTGCCGCGGTGGTGGGCGTGCTGGCCGCCAACTCCGGCAAGAGCAAGAAGACCACCGCGTCGGGCCCGGTCGCCTCGCCCTCGGGCGCGACCGGCAAGGACGGCCTCGCGATCCCCGTCGGCAAGGAGAGCGCCAAGTCGACCCTCACGGTCTGGGAGGACTTCCGCTGCCCGGCCTGCCAGGCCTTCGAGACGGTGTACCGCCCGACGATCCACGAGTTGGTGGACGCCGGTCAGCTCAAGGTCGAGTACCACCTGGTCACGCTCATCGACGGGAACCTGGGGGGCAGCGGCTCCCTCCGCGCGGCCAACGCGGCGGCCTGCGCCCAGGACGCGGGCAAGTTCAGCGCGTACCACGACGTGCTGTACGAGAACCAGCCCAAGGAGACCGACGACGAGTTCGCGAACAACGGCAAGCTCATCGAGCTGGCGGGCAAGGTCGACGGCCTCGACACCCCGGCCTTCCGGAAGTGCGTCAACAACAGCACGCACGACAGCTGGGTCGTGAAGTCGCACGCGGTCTTCAAGAGCGGCGGTTTCAACGGCACCCCGACCGTGCTGTTCGGCGGCAAGAACATCTACGCGGACCAGACGATGACCCCCGCGAAGCTGAAGCAGATGGTGGAGGCGGAGAACAAGGCCTGAGCCCCGCGTCGGCCGTGTGCCCCCGGCCGTGTGGGCGCCGTCCGTACGGGGCCCGTTATGGACCCGTAGCCGGGCTGCTTGCCGTGGGTCCCGTCCGGCAGGGTAGCGTCGACCCTGCCATGGAACTTGCCTACATTCCCAGCCCGTCGCACGGTGTGGTGCACCTCGGCCCCATTCCGCTGCGCGGCTACGCGTTCTGCATCATCATCGGCGTCTTCGTAGCCGTCTGGCTCGGCAACAAACGCTGGATCGCCCGGGGCGGCCGGCCCGGCACGGTGGCCGACATCGCGGTGTGGGCCGTGCCGTTCGGCCTTGTCGGCGGTCGCCTCTACCACGTGATCACGGATTACGAGCTGTACTTCAGCGACGGCCGTGACTGGGTGGACGCCTTCAAGGTGTGGCAGGGCGGCCTCGGCATCTGGGGCGCGATCGCGCTCGGTGCGGTGGGCGCGTGGATCGGCTGCCGTCGACGCGGCATTCCGCTCCCCGCCTGGGCCGACGCCCTCGCCCCCGGCATCGCCTTCGCACAGGCCATCGGGCGCTGGGGCAACTGGTTCAACCAGGAGCTGTACGGCAAGGCGACGCACGTTCCCTGGGCGCTGCACATCACGTCCGCGACGGACGGTCGCGTGCCGGGGTACTACCACCCGACGTTCCTGTACGAGTCGCTGTGGTGCGTCGGCGTCGGTTTCCTCGTCATCTGGGCGGACCGCCGCTTCACGCTGGGCCACGGGCGGGCGTTCGCGCTGTACGTCGCCGCGTACTGTGTCGGCCGCGGCTGGATCGAGTACATGCGCGTGGACGACGCCCACCACATCCTGGGCCTGCGTCTCAACGACTGGACCGCGATGGTGGTCTTCGCCCTCGCGGTGACCTACTTCGTGGTGTCGTCGCGGCTGCGGCCGGGGCGCGAGACGGTCGTCGAGCCCGAGGGCGACGCCCTCGAGGGTGACGCCTCCGACGGTGACTCCTCCGGCGGGGTCGAGGGCGAGTCCGACGGTGACGCCGTCGCCCTCGACAAGAAGGCCGAGGAGAAGGCCGAGGAGAAGGCCGGCGGGAAGGCTGACGAGAAGGCCGGGGTAGAGGCCGACCAGCAGGCCGACGGCAAGAAGCTCGACAAGAAGGCGGACGCCGGGTCCGACGAGGCCCCCGAGTCCGAGGAGTCGGCCGAGTCCGCCGAGTCCGCGGAGTCCACGAAGGGCGAGGCCGAGTCGGCCAGCAAGGGCTGAGTTCTTCCGGTTCGTCGAAGGGGGCGCCGCGTCCGAGGATGCGGCGCCCCCTTCGCGTGCCCGGTCAGGCGTCCTGCCTACGGCGCGCCAGTGCCAGCGTGCGGCGGGCGCCCGCCACTACCGCCGCGTCCACGAAGCGGCCGTCGGGCAGGGCCTGGGCGCCCGGTTCGGTGGCGGCGGCCTCGACGATGACCTCGGCGGTCTCGATTTCGGCCGGGGTCGGGAGATAGGCGCGTTCGATCACCGGGAGCTGACGGGGGTGGATGGCCGCGCGGCCGAGGAAGCCCAGAGTGCGGCCATGGGCGCAGGACGCGGCCAGGCCCTCCAGGTCGCGGATGTCCGGGTAGATCGACTGCGCGGGCGGCGCGAGGCCGGCGGCCCGGGCGGCGACCACGACCCGGGCGCGGGCCCAGTCCAGGCCCGCGTCCTCCCGTACCCCCAGGTCGGCACGGAGATCCGCTTCCCCCAGCCCGATGCCGCGCACCGCCGGGTGGGCCGAGGCGATGGTGAAGGCGCGTTCGACGCCGAGGGCCGTCTCCAGGAGGGTGTAGAGGGGGATCGCGCCTCCCTCGGCGGGGGCGGCGCGTTCCGCGACGTGGACGACGTCGCTGGGGGAGGTCACCTTGGGCAGGCGGAGGCCGGAGAGGCCGGGGAGCGGGGAGAGCGCCTTGAGGTCGGCCTCGGCGAGCGGACCGTCCAGCGCGTTCACGCGGACGTGGACCGGGACCGGGGGAGGGGCCGAGAGCAGCTCGGCCGTGGCGGTGCGGGCGTACTCCTTGCGGTGCGGGGCGACCGCGTCCTCCAGGTCGATCAGGACGATGTCCGCGCCGGATACCAGGGCCTTGGCCACCACCTCCGGGTGGTCTCCGGGGGCGTAGAGCCAGGTGAGCGGGAGGGCCGGGACCGTCATAGGGCACCTTCCGATCTGAGGGCGGTGATCTCGGCCTCGGACAGGCCGAGTTCGGTGAGGACGGCGTCCGTGTCGGCGCCGTGCGGGCGGCCCGCCCAGCGGATCGCGCCGGGGGTGGCGGAGAGCCGGAAGAGGACGTTCTGCATGCGCAGGGGGCCCAGCTCGGGGTCGGCGACGGTCGTGATCGTGTCGAGGGCCGCGTACTGCGGATCGGCCATCACGTCCCGTACGTCCTGGATCGGCGCCACCGCCGCCTGCGCCTTGTCGAAGGCCTCCAGGACCTCGTCGCGGTGGTGCCGGGCGATCCACGCACCGACCGCCTCGTCCAGGACGTCCGCGTGGCGGGCCCGGTCCGCGCCGGTCGCGAACCAGGGTTCCTCGATCAGCTCCGGGCGCCCGACCAGCCGCATCAGCCGCTCGGCGACGGACTGGGCGGAGGTCGAGACGGCGACCCAGGAACCGTCCGCCGTGCGGTAGGTGTTGCGGGGCGCGTTGTTCGCGGAGCGGTTGCCGGTGCGGGGCTGGACGTGGCCCAACTGGTCGTACCAAGTCGGCTGGGGGCCGAGCACCGTGAGGATCGGCTCGATGATCGCCATGTCGATCACCTGACCGCGGCCGGACGCGTCGCGGGCCCGCAGCGCGGCCAGTACGGCGTACGCCGTCGCCAGGCCCGCGATGGAGTCGGCGAGGCCGAAGGGCGGGAGCGTCGGTGGGGCGTCCGGTTCGCCGGTGATCGCCGCGAAGCCGCTCATCGCCTCGGCGAGGGTGCCGAAGCCGGGGCGGTGCGCGTACGGGCCGAACTGGCCGAAGCCGGTGACGCGGGCGAGCACCAGGCCGGGGTTGGCGGCCGACAGCTCGTCCCAGCCCAGCCCCCACTTCTCCAGGGTGCCGGGGCGGAAGTTCTCGATGATCACATCAGCGGTGGCGGCGAGGCGCAGGAGGGTGGCACGGCCGCCGGGCTTGGACAGGTCGAGGGTGATGGTGCGCTTGTTGCGGCCGAGGAGTTTCCACCACAGGCCGATGCCGTCCTTCGACGGGCCGTGGCCCCGGGACGGATCGGACTTGGTCGGATGCTCGACCTTGACGACCTCCGCGCCGAAGTCGCCGAGCATGGTGGCGGCGAGCGGCCCGGCGAAGAGGGTGGCGAGATCGAGGACGCGCAGCCCGGTGAGCGGGCCGCTCTGCTCCGGGTGCCCGCTCATGAGGTGTGCCACGGGTGCCGCGCCGCCTGGGCGTCGATCTCGGAGCGGTACGGCATCTCCCGGCCCTCCGCGAGTTCCCCCACTCTCGGCTTCGCTCGAGCGGGGGGACCCCCATCCGCGAGGGCGGCGACGAAGGTGTCGCCCGCACCGGTCGAGTCCACGGCGGTCACCTGGGGTGCGGGCACCGTGAGAGGTGCGGCGCCCCGGGCCGTGTAGAGGCTGCCCGCCGCGCCCAACGTGACGACGACTTCCGGGACCTGGTCGAGCAGCGCGGCGGCCGCTTCATGTGGATCGGGGACTTTGGTGAGCGCCGCGGCCACCGCCTGGTTGGCGCCCTTGCCGCCGGGGACCGTACGGAACTCCCGTCCCGTCACGGTCTCTCCGCGCTGCGGGGGCTTGGCGACGTACGCGACGAGATCCATGTTCGTGCTGCCGAGTACGGCGATGTGGGTCATGGGCGACGGGTCTCCCGGTGCGTGAGATGGGCGAGGGTGTCGAAGCCGACGCCGTTGAAGTCGGCGATCGAGGTGGCGAGGCGGTTCTTCAGGGGGGTGGTCCAGCGGTCCGGGAGGGCGACGGGGTCTCCTGCCAGCAGCCCCGCGATGCTTCCGGCCGTCGCGCCGTTCGAGTCGGTGTCCAGGCCGCCCGACACCGCACGGCAGACGGAGCCGGAGAAGTCGCCGTCCGCATGGGTGAGGGCGGCGGCGATCAGGGCGGTGTTGGGGATGGCGTGGACCCAGTGGTAGGCGCGGTGGGTGCTGTGCAGTTCGTCGACGACCCGGTCGAAGTCGGCTGTCGTACGGGCGAGTCGGACGGCGTGGTGGATCGCCCGGGCCAGGCGCGAGGCCGGGGGGACGACGGTGAGTCCGGTGCGCAGGCTCGCGTGGACGTCGCCGGCTCCGGTGGCCGCGGCGGCGATCGTGGCCGCCGTGAACATCGCCGCGTACACGCCGTTCGCGGTGTGGGTGAGGGTGGCGTCGCGGTGGGCCTGTGCCGCGGCGGCGGCCGGATCGCCGGGGTTCGTCCAGCCGTGGACGTCGGCGCGGATCAGGGCGCCGATCCATTCGCGGAAGGGGTTGCGGTGGCGGGCCGTGTGCGGGGGTTCGATGCCGGAGAGGAGGTTGCGGTAGGCGATGCGCTCCGCGGTGAAGGTGCGGCCCGCGGGGAGTTCGTCCAGCCAGAGGCGGGCGATGTCGGCGGTGGTGAAGTGTCTGCCGTGGCGCTGGAGCAACAGAAGGTTCAGAAGGGGATAGTTGAGGTCGTCGTCCTCGGGCATGCCGTCGATGTTCTCGGCGAGGGAGGTGGGGGCCGAGCGTCTGTTCCAGGGGTAGGTGTGGAGCAGCTCGTCGGGTACGCCCCGGGCGGTGAACCAGGTGCGCAGGGGCCAGTTTCCGGCGGCTCGGGCGAGTTCGCGGATGCCGTGGAGGGGGAGTTTTTCCACCGGTTTGCCCAGGAGGCAGCCGACGGCTCTGCCGAGCCAGGCGGCTTCCAGGCGGGCTGCCCCAGCGGCACGATTGCCCGCGGTTCGGGCGGGCCAGTTCGGGCAGTGGGCCTTGATCTGCCCCAGGTCTGTTGGCTCGGTGTGTGTCAACTTGCTGGGCAGCTCGGCAAGTTCGTCCAGGAGGTCCCGTGCCAGCGTGCGCATGTACCGCGAGGCCGGAGTCGTGGACGCGCCCGCGCGGAGCGGGGAGTCGGCGCCGCCCGCCGTGCGCCAGCGGGCGGCGATCGCGTCCGGCTCGCGGCCGTCCTGGTACGCCTGGGCGAGTTCGTGGCCGAGGAGGTCCTCCGGTTGGACCCAGGTCAGTCGGAGCATGGGGTCCCCGTCAGTTCGGCGTACGCCGACTCGTGGGCGCGGCGGCGGCGTACGTCCCGTTCGAAGATCTCGCGGGTCACCTTGGTGAGGGCCACCGCCGGGGCGCGCAGGTCCAGGCGGCTGGACTCGGCGACCGTCTTGGCCCAGTCGTGGGGGACCTCGGAGCCGAGGGCGCCCGCGAGGGCGCCGGCCATCGTGGCGATGGAGTCGCAGTCGCGGCCGTAGTTCACCGAGCCGAGGATCGCGTGCCGGTAGTCGCCGCCCGCCACCGTCAACATGCCGAGCGCGATGGGTAGTTCCTCGATGGAGTGCAGGCGGGAGGGGCGGCGGGCGCCGAGGGACGGGGCGCGGTAGTCCGGGCCCACCGTGTCGTAGGGGGTCACCGCCTTCCGGAGCGGGCCGAGCGCCGACTCGAAGTCCGTGTGGCGGGCGGCGACTTCGCGGACCGCCTCGATGGCCGACCAGGTGCCGTCCTTCGCCACGGACAGGCAGGCCGCGACGACCGAGTCCGGGGTCGCCCCGGGCGCGCACGCCGCCGCCACCCCCGCCGCGAAGACGCCCGCCGCCTCCCTTCCGTACGACGACTGGTGCGCGCCCGCGACGTCGAGCGCCTCGGTGTACGCGCGCGCCGGGTTGGCCGCGTTGACCAGGCCGACCGGGGCCATGTACATCGCGGCGCCGCAGTTGACGATGTTGCCGACGCCCGCCTCCCGGGGGTCCATATGGCCGTAGTGGAGGCGGGCCACCAGCCACTTCTCCGCGAGGAAGATCCGTTGGAGGGGGAGGGCCTCGGCCTCCAGTTCCGGAATCCAGCGGGGGGCCGTCATCAGGTCGGGGACCAGGTGCTCGGCGACGGCGTACGCGTCGAGGTGGTCGCGGACGGTGGCGTACACCCGTACCAGCGCGTGGGTCATCAGGGTGTCGTCGGTGACGTGTCCGTCGCCCTTGTGGTAGGGGGCGATGGGGCGGGCGGTGCGCCAGGCGTCGCCGTTCCAGGGGCCGACGACGCCGTGCACGCGGCCGCCGTGCCGTTCGGTGATCTGCTCGGGGGTGTAGCCCTCGACGGGGCCGCCGAGCGCGTCGCCGACGGCGGCTCCGACGAGGGCTCCGGCGATCCGATCGTCGAGGGTTCCCGATCCTTCTCCTTTGGGCGTCATGCCCGAATCATCCCTCTGGGGTGGCCAGCTCCGTCGCTTCCAGGAGGTCGGCGAGTCCGATGAGGTCCGTGCCTGTGAGACGGGGCAGCGCGCAGCCGGACAGGATGCGGCAGGCGTCGCGCCAGGCGGCCGGGATCGCGGCGCCGCCGCCCAGCGCGCCGGTGAGCGCGCCCGCGAGGGCCGGGGCCGAGTCCGCGACCCGGGACAGACAGGCGGCGGTGGGCACCGCCTCCGCGATCCGGCCGCGCGCGGCGAGGGCGAGGGCGAGGGCGACCGGGACGGTCTCCGCCGCCGCGATGCCATAGCTGTAGACGTGGTCGACGATCTGGTGTTCCAGGAGGGGGACGAGGGAGAAGGTGTCTTCGCCGGCCCGGGCGAGCTTCAGCGCGTGCCGTGCGTTGCGGCCGATCTCCGTCGCCTTGGGGAGTTCGGCGAGGGCGGCGTCCACGCAGGCGCCGACATCGGCCCCGACCAGGGCGAGGGCCACCGCCGCGGCCATGGCGCGGGCGCCGTGCACTCCGTCGTCGTCCTGGGTGTAGCGGGCGTCGAACTCGGCGAGTTCCGCGGCGCGTCGGGGGTCGCCCGGGTGCGCGACGGCGAGCGCACAGGCCCGTACGCAGGCCGCGTCGTCGAAGTAGTGCGGATTGTCGTGGCCGGTGGCGGGCGGGCGCAGCCCGGTGGCGAGGTTGCCGAGCCCTGCCCGTACGGAGATCCGGGCACGGAGGGGGAGCAGGGCGGACTCGACTTCCGGGGCGCGTTCGGCGGCTGCGGCGACCTCGCTGGCGACGGCGTTCCAGGACAGGTCGATGGACGCCCGCATCCGGCGCTCCCGGCTCAGATCGCCGAGTGCGCTGCTGTCGCAGGCTCGCAGTACGGCCTCCGCCGCGAACGCCGCCCACTCCGCGTCGTCCGACGGGCCGAGCCGCAGCGGCTCCGGCGGCTGGTTCAGCGCGATGGGCACGGGCAGGGTCGTCGTCGCGTTCTGCTCCGCGAACGTGTCCAGCTCGCGGGTCAACCGTCGGGTCCACTCGGGCATACGGGCGGCGCGGTGCCGGGCGGCGGGCCAGCCGGCGGCGTCGCCCGCGGCGAGGCCGAGGAGGAGGCCCTCGATCCGGCGGGGGCGCGGACCGGGTGCGAGGGCCGCGCCCTCCGTGACGGCTTCCCTGTCGACGCCGGGTTCCGTGCCGACCGAGAGCCCGGTTTCCGGCGCCGAGGCCGCCCCCGCGCCGGGTTCGTCTCCCACCAGGCCGGGGCTCATGGCTGCACCTCGTCGTCATCGGTGGCAAGGACGTAATCGCTGGTGAGGGCGTACAGGTCGGGTGGCGGCGCCGGGTCCGGGGCCGGGGGCGGCCAGGCGCGGCCGGGGTCGCCTGCGAGCCGGACCCGTCTCCGTACGGGAACGCCCGCGTCCCGCACCAGGTCCCGTACGAGACCCCTCGTCCCCCACTTCCCGTCGCCCCCCGGTGTCAGCAGCTCCGCCACGTCCAGTACGTGGTGGCCCTCCATGGAAGGGAGGCAGCTGCCGAGTGCCGGGCCGATGGCCGCCGCCCAGGCGGCCGGGATCGAGGCGGCGCCCCGGGTCGCCCCGGCCAGCGCGCCCGCCACCGCCGCCGTGGTGTCGGCGTCGCGGCCCATGTTGACGGCGGTGAGGACGGACTCGGTGAAGTCGCCGTCGGCCGCGGCGTACGCGCCGAAGGCGAGGGCGACGGCCTCCGGGGCCAGATCCGTCCAGGGGTAGCCGCCGATGACGACCGCCGAGCGGACCGCACGTTCCCCGCGGTGGGCGACCGCGACCGCGCGGCGCAGGGAGCGGGCCGTCCAGGAGTTGTCCGGGATCACCGCCAGTGCGGAGGCGGCCACCGCGATCGTGGACGCGCCCGCCATCGCCGCCGCGACGCCCGCCGCGACCGCCTGGCCGCCGTAGATGCCCTCACCGTCGTGGCTGACCGAGCCGTCGATGGCCACCAGTCTCGCGGCTTCCGCCGGGCGGCCCGCCGCGAAGACGCCGAAGGGGGCCGCGCGCATGGCCAGGCCGTCGCTCCAGGCGTGCCGGTGCTGGGCCGAGATGGGCGCGGCCAGGCCCCGGCGCAGGTTCTCCAGCGTGCCGCGCTCGCTGAAGCCCGCTCCTCGGAACGGCCCCTCGTCGTGGTCCGCGATCCACTGGTGCCAGGCCGCCTCGACGTGCGTCACCGTGAGCGCGGAGCCGTGCCGGGCGAGCAGCAGCCCGGAGAAGATCGCGTACTCGGTGTCGTCCGTCCCGGCCGGGTGCTCGGCGACGTACCCCGTGATCCGTCCCCACTTCGCGCGGATCTCCGACGGCTTCATGTTCTCGGCGGGCGCGCCCAGCGCGTCCCCGACGGCGAGGCCGAGCAGCGCGCCGCGTGCCCGTTCGCGGAGATCGGCGGCGTCCCCGGGCGCCGGAACGGAGGGAATGCAGGCGATGGAAGCCATACGGTGCCTCTCCTCTCGGGGCCCAGAGCCCTTTGGGGATGTGTCCCACCGAAGGGGGTGAGGAGAGCCGTTCGCACCCCCGCATTCACCCGGTCGACATCTGTGCAGGGATAACTACGGATGAGCGGAAAGGAACAAAACCGCAGGTTAGCCCAGCCTTTCCTTGCTGGCGGACGGGAAATTACCGGCGTACTTTCAGGGTTGTCGAAAGATAGAAACAGTCCAACCACGGCACTCTGGGGGACCGGTATGTCCATCATCGAGACCGAAGCGACACTGCACGAGGCGCACCGCGACAACCACACCCACCGGGATGTGAACGGCGGATGGCTGCGCCCGGCCGTGTTCGGCGCGATGGATGGGCTCGTGTCCAACCTCGCCCTGATGACCGGCGTCGCCGGCGGGTCCGTCTCCCACCAGACGATCGTCATCACCGGACTCGCGGGCCTGGCCGCCGGCGCCTTCTCCATGGCCGCCGGCGAGTACACCTCCGTCGCCTCGCAGCGCGAACTCGTCGAGGCCGAACTCGACGTCGAGCGCCGGGAGTTGAGAAAGCACCCGCAGGACGAGGAGCGCGAGCTCGCCGCTCTCTACGAGATGCGCGGCGTCGATCCCGCGCTCGCCCGCGAAGTGGCCAGGCAGCTCTCGCGCGACCCCGAGCAGGCCCTGGAGATACACGCCCGCGAGGAGCTCGGCATCGACCCGGGCGACCTGCCCTCCCCGGCCGTCGCCGCCGTGTCGAGCTTCGGCTCCTTCGCCCTGGGCGCCCTGCTCCCCGTACTGCCGTATCTGCTCGGTGCGACCGTCCTGTGGCCCGCGCTGCTGCTCGCGCTGATCGGGCTCTTCGCGTGCGGCGCGGTGGTCGCCCGGGTGACGGCGCGATCCTGGTGGTACAGCGGAATCCGGCAGCTCGCGCTCGGGGGTGCCGCGGCGGGTGTGACGTACGTCCTGGGCGGCTTGTTCGGTGGCACCGTAGGATGATGTCTCGTGCACTTATGCAAGGGACTGCATAAGTAGCCGTTACTCGCTGGTTTCGATTGCTTAACCACTGGGCATGAGCCGTAAGCGCTGCAGGTAATGAGGCCTGCACCGCATCAGTGCGCTGGGCGACGTTGCCCGCCGCACTCCGGGCCCACGGGCAATGATCTGTCCGCTTAGGTCCCCATAACTCCACCGTCGCGAGCGGTACCCCGCCGCCATGCCTTGGTGTCCGCATGCTGGAACGTAGTATCCGGTTCCCGAGAATCGCTCCATCATGTAACCTGCACGAAATTTTGCACCCCTAAGCAGAGGGCCAACGTCGTCCCTCGGCAATCGCATATGCCACGACGACGACGGGAGAGCCGATGCGTACACCGCGCCAGCCGTCCCAGCACTCCGCGAATGGCCAGAACTGGTCCTTCATGGATGCTCGCCCTGCTGCGCAGGGTATGTACGACCCCCGCAACGAGCACGACGCCTGTGGCGTCGGCTTCGTGGCCACCCTCACCGGTGAGGCGAGCTACGCGCTGGTCGAGCAGGCGCTCACCGTGCTGCGCAACCTGGAGCACCGAGGTGCCACCGGCGCCGAGCCCGACTCGGGTGACGGCGCGGGCATCCTGTCCCAGGTCCCCGACGCGTTCCTCCGCGAGGTGGCCGGATTCGAGCTGCCCGCGGCCGGCGCGTACGCGGTCGGCATCGCCTTCCTGCCCGAGGACGGCATCGAGGACGCCGTCTCACGGATCGAGACGATCGCCGCCGACGAGGGCCTGACCGTCCTCGGCTGGCGCGAGGTCCCGGTCGCCCCCGAACTCCTCGGCGCCACCGCCCGTTCCACGATGCCCGCCTTCCGGCAGATCTTCGTCACGGACGGCGCCTCGACGGGCATCGACCTGGACCGCAAGGCGTTCGTGCTGCGCAAGCGCGCCGAGCGTGAGGCCGGCGTCTACTTCCCGTCGCTCTCCGCGCGCACCATCGTCTACAAGGGCATGCTGACCACCGGCCAGCTCGAACCCTTCTTCCCGGACCTGTCCGACCGCCGCTTCGCCTCCGCGATCGCGCTCGTGCACTCCCGCTTCTCCACCAACACCTTCCCGAGCTGGCCGCTCGCCCACCCGTACCGCTTCGTCGCGCACAACGGCGAGATCAACACGGTCAAGGGCAACCGCAACTGGATGCAGGCGCGTGAGTCCCAGCTGGTCTCCGATCTCTTCGGAGACAAGGGCCTGGAGCGGGTCTTCCCGGTCTGTACGCCCGACGCGTCCGACTCCGCCTCCTTCGACGAGGTGCTGGAACTCCTCCACCTCGGCGGCCGCTCGCTCCCGCACTCCGTGCTGATGATGATCCCGGAGGCGTGGGAGAACCACGACTCCATGGACCCGGCGCGCCGCGCCTTCTACCAGTTCCACTCCACGATGATGGAGCCCTGGGACGGCCCGGCCTGCGTCACCTTCACCGACGGCACCCAGGTCGGCGCGGTCCTCGACCGCAACGGTCTGCGCCCCGGCCGCTACTGGGTCACCGACGAGGGCCTCGTCGTCCTCGGCTCCGAGGTCGGCGTCCTCGACATCGACCCCGCGAAGGTCGTCCGCAAGGGCCGCCTGCAGCCCGGCAAGATGTTCCTCGTCGACACCGCCGAGCACCGCATCATCGAGGACGACGAGATCAAGGCCACCCTCGTCGCCGACAGGCCGTACGCGGAGTGGCTCGAAGCCGGCGAGATCGAGCTCTCCGACCTCCCCGAGCGCGAGCACATCGTGCACACCCACGCCTCGGTCACCCGCCGCCAGCAGACCTTCGGCTACACCGAGGAAGAGCTGCGCATCATCCTCGCGCCGATGGCCAACACCGGCGGTGAGCCCCTGGGCTCCATGGGCACGGACTCGCCGATCGCGGCCCTCTCCGCGCGCCCGCGCCTGCTCTTCGACTACTTCACCCAGCTGTTCGCGCAGGTCACCAACCCGCCGCTGGACGCGATCCGCGAGGAGCTCGTCACCTCGCTGCGCTCCTCGCTGGGCCCGCAGGGCAACCTGCTGGAGCCGACGGCCGCCTCCTGTCGCTCGGTCACCCTGCCCTTCCCGGTGATCGACAACGACGAGCTGGCCAAGCTCATCCACATCAACGCCGACGGCGACATGCCCGGCATGAAGGCCGCGACGCTCTCCGGCCTGTACCGGGTCTCCGGCGGTGGCGACTCGCTGGCAGCGCGGCTCGAGGAGATCTGCTCCGAGGCCGACGCCGCCATAGACAACGGCGCCCGTCTGATCGTCCTCTCGGACCGGCACTCCGACGCCGAGCACGCGCCGATCCCGTCGCTGCTGCTCACCGCGGCCGTCCACCACCACCTCATCCGCACCAAGCAGCGCACCCAGGTGGGCCTGCTGGTCGAGGCGGGCGACGTCCGCGAGGTCCACCACGTGGCCCTCCTCATCGGCTTCGGCGCCGCCGCGGTCAACCCCTACCTGGCGATGGAGTCGGTCGAGGACCTGGTCCGCGCCGGCACCTTCCTGACCGGCATCGAGGCCGAGCAGGCCATCCGCAACCTGATCTACGCGCTCGGCAAGGGCGTCCTGAAGGTCATGTCCAAGATGGGCATCTCGACCGTCGCCTCCTACCGCGGAGCCCAGGTCTTCGAGGCCGTCGGCCTCGACCGGGCCTTCGTCGAGAAGTACTTCAACGGCACGGCCACGAAGATCGGCGGCGCCGGTCTCGACGTCATCGCCAAGGAGGTCGCGGCGCGTCACGCCAAGGCCTACCCGGCCTCGGGCATCGCCCCGGCGCACCGCGCGCTCGACATAGGCGGCGAGTACCAGTGGCGCCGCGAGGGCGAGCCGCACCTGTTCGACCCGGAGACGGTCTTCCGCCTCCAGCACTCGACGCGCTCCGGCAGCTACGACATCTTCAAGAAGTACACGGACCGGGTGAACGAGCAGTCCGAGCGCCTGATGACGCTCCGCGGCCTGTTCGGCTTCACGTCGGACCGGCAGCCGATCTCGATCGACGAGGTCGAGCCCGTCTCCGAGATCGTCAAGCGCTTCTCGACCGGCGCCATGTCGTACGGCTCCATCTCCAAGGAGGCGCACGAGACCCTCGCCATCGCCATGAACCAGTTG
The DNA here is from genome assembly GCF_045040035.1 of Streptomyces sp. NBC_01384. NCBI lineage: Bacteria > Bacillati > Actinomycetota > Actinomycetes > Kitasatosporales > Streptomycetaceae > Streptomyces > Streptomyces sp. NBC_01384. The sequence goes on along the minus strand of NZ_CP109559.1, from coordinate 2,469,646 downwards.
GGCGGCAAGTCCAACACCGGTGAGGGCGGCGAGGACGCGGACCGGCTGTACGACCCGGCCCGCCGCTCGTCGATCAAGCAGGTCGCCTCCGGCCGCTTCGGAGTGACGTCGGAGTACCTGGTCAACGCGGACGACATCCAGATCAAGATGGCGCAGGGTGCCAAGCCCGGCGAGGGCGGCCAGCTGCCCGGCCACAAGGTCTACCCCTGGGTCGCCAAGACCCGGCACAGCACCCCGGGCGTGGGCCTCATCTCCCCGCCCCCGCACCACGACATCTACTCCATCGAGGACCTGGCTCAGCTGATCCACGACCTCAAGAACGCGAACCCGCAGGCGCGGATTCACGTGAAGCTGGTGTCGGAGGTCGGCGTCGGCACGGTCGCCGCGGGTGTCTCCAAGGCGCACGCGGACGTGGTGCTCATCTCCGGCCACGACGGCGGTACGGGTGCCTCCCCGCTCACCTCGCTGAAGCACGCGGGCGGCCCCTGGGAGCTCGGCCTCGCCGAGACCCAGCAGACGCTGCTGCTCAACGGCCTGCGCGACCGTATCGTCGTGCAGACCGACGGCCAGCTGAAGACCGGCCGTGACGTCGTCATCGCCGCGCTGCTCGGCGCCGAGGAGTTCGGTTTCGCGACCGCGCCGCTCGTCGTCTCCGGCTGCGTCATGATGCGCGTCTGCCACCTGGACACCTGCCCGGTCGGCATCGCCACCCAGAACCCGGTGCTGCGCGACCGGTTCGCCGGCAAGGCCGAGTACATCGTCAACTTCTTCAAGTTCATCGCCGAAGAGGTCCGCGAGATCCTCGCCGAGCTGGGCTTCCGCACGATCGAGGAGGCCGTCGGCCACGCCGAGACCCTCGACGTCACCCGCGCGATCGACCACTGGAAGGCGCAGGGCCTGGACCTGTCCCCGCTCTTCCACGTGCCCGAGCTGCCCGAGGGCGCGGTGCGCCACCAGGTCATCGAGCAGGACCACGGTCTGGAGAAGGCGCTCGACAACGAGCTGATCAAGCTCGCCGCCGACGCGCTGGCCGCGAACTCCCAGGCCGAGGCCCAGCCGGTCCGTGCCCAGGTCGCGATCCGCAACATCAACCGCACGGTCGGCACCATGCTCGGCCACGAGGTGACGAAGAAGTTCGGCGGCGCCGGCCTGCCCGACGACACCATCGACATCACCTTCACCGGCTCCGCGGGCCAGTCCTTCGGCGCCTTCCTGCCGCGCGGTGTCACCCTGCGCCTGGAGGGCGACGCCAACGACTACGTCGGCAAGGGCCTCTCCGGCGGCCGGGTGATCGTCCGTCCCGACCGGGGCGCCGACCACCTCGCCGAGTACTCGACCATCGCGGGCAACACCATCGCGTACGGTGCGACGGGCGGCGAACTCTTCCTGCGCGGCCGCTCCGGCGAGCGCTTCTGCGTCCGCAACTCCGGCGCGACGGTGGTCTCCGAGGGCGTGGGCGACCACGGCTGCGAGTACATGACCGGCGGCCGCGCGGTCGTCCTCGGCGAGACGGGACGCAACTTCGCGGCCGGTATGTCCGGCGGCGTCGCGTACGTCATCGACCTCAACCGCGACAACGTCAACGTCGGCAATGTCGGCGCCGTCGAGGCCCTCGACGACACCGACAAGCAGTGGCTGCACGACGTCGTGCGCCGCCACCAGGAGGAGACCGGCTCGACCGTCGCCGAGAAGCTCCTGGCCGAGTGGGACAGCATCGATGGGGGTGCGTCCCGCTTCAGCAAGATCATCCCCAGCACGTACAAGGCAGTGCTCGCCGCCAAGGACGCCGCCGAGCGAGCCGGGCTCACCGAGTCCGAGATCACCGAGAAGATGATGGAGGCGGCGACCAATGGCTGATCCCAAGGGCTTTCTGAACCACGGCCGCGAGGTCGCCAGGACCCGCCCCGTCGCGGAGCGCGTCAAGGACTGGAACGAGGTCTACGTTCCGGGCTCGCTGCTCCCGATCATCCCCACCCAGGCCTCGCGCTGCATGGACTGCGGCATCCCGTTCTGCCACAACGGCTGTCCGCTGGGGAACCTGATCCCCGAGTGGAACGACTACGCCTATCGCGAGGACTGGCAGGCCGCGTCCGAGCGCCTGCACGCCACGAACAACTTCCCGGAGTTCACCGGCCGCCTGTGCCCCGCTCCGTGTGAGTCGGCGTGTGTGCTCGGCATCAACCAGCCCGCCGTGACCATCAAGAACGTCGAGGTCTCGATCATCGACAAGGCGTGGGACACGGGCGATGTCGCCCCGCGGATCCCCGAGCGCCTGTCGGGCAAGACCGTCGCGGTGATCGGCTCGGGCCCGGCGGGCCTGGCCGCCGCCCAGCAGCTCACCCGCGCCGGTCACACGGTCGCCGTGTACGAGCGCGCCGACCGCGTCGGCGGTCTGCTGCGCTACGGCATCCCCGAGTTCAAGATGGAGAAGCGGCACATCAACCGCCGCATCGAGCAGATGCGCGCGGAGGGCACCCGCTTCCGCACGGGCATCGAGATCGGCCGCGACCTCAAGGCGACGGACCTGCGCAAGCGGTACGACGCCGTGGTCATCGCCGCCGGTGCGACGACCGCGCGCGACCTCCCGGTCCCCGGCCGCGAGCTCAAGGGCATCCACCAGGCCATGGAGTACCTGCCGCTGGCCAACAAGGTGCAGGAGGGCGACTACGTGGCGCCCCCGATCACGGCCGAGGGCAAGCACGTCGTGGTCATCGGCGGCGGCGACACGGGCGCGGACTGCGTGGGTACCGCCCACCGCCAGGGCGCGGCCTCGGTCACGCAGCTGGAGATCATGCCGCAGCCCGGCGAGGAGCGCAGCCCGGGCCAGCCCTGGCCGACGTTCCCGATGCTCTACAAGGTCACCTCCGCGCACGAGGAAGGCGGCGAGCGGGTCTACTCCGTCTCGACCACCCACTTCGAGGGCGACGAGGACGGCAACGTCCAGTGGCTGCACCTCATCGAGGTCGAGTTCGTCGACGGCAAGCTGAACCAGAAGCCGGGCACGGAGCGCAAGATCCCCGCCCAGCTGGTGACGCTGGCCATGGGCTTCACCGGCACCGACGTCGAGAACGGCGTGGTCTCCCAGTTCGGCCTGGAGCTCGACGCGCGCGGCAACATCGCCCGCGACGCCGACTTCGCGACGAACGTGCCCGGCGTGTACGTCGCCGGTGACGCCGGCCGCGGCCAGTCCCTCATCGTCTGGGCCATCGCGGAGGGCCGCTCGGCCGCCCGCGGGGTCGACCGCTTCCTCACGGGCGTGAGCGACCTGCCGGCCCCGATCCGCCCGACGGACCGCTCGCTGATGGTCTGACGCTCCACCCCAACAAACGTCCCGTACAACGACGTACGGAACTGAACGCGGCGCCTGCCTTGTCCCCGACCGGACGGTGGGCGCCGTGGTGCGTCGTCAGCAGGTCGGACGGGCGCTGGGGCGCCGTTGGCGGCGGTCTCAGTCGGCCGGGCGCCCGGTGCCGTCCGGCCACACCCCGATATGGTCCTGCTCCAGTTCCAGCATCACCCGGTCCTCCATGCCGAGGGCCGCGGTGTACTCGGCGGGCAGTTGGAGCCGCCCGGCCCGGTCCAGCGTCGCGTACTCCCGTGTCACCAGGGACTCCTGTCCCTCCGCGTCGACCTCCGTGCGGCGCAGCACCTCCGTCGAGGTACGGCCGTCGCGGATCGCGACCGCGCGGCGGACCTCACCGGCGACCGCCTGGTCGTGCGTGACGATCACGATCGTCGTGCCCAGCTCCTCATTGGCGCGCCGGAACGCCGCGAAGACCTGCGAACCGGTCGCCGAGTCCAACTCGCCCGTCGGCTCGTCGGCGAGCAGCACGGACGGCGAGTTGGCGAGGGCCACCGCGATCGCGACGCGCTGCTGCTGCCCGCCGGACATCTGGTGCGGTCGCCGGTCACGGCAGTCGGCGACACCGAGCATCCCGAGCAGCTCCTGTGCCGTGGCGGCCCGCTGCTTCCCGCGGCCCCGGCCACCGCCGCCTCGCAACTGCATCGGCAGCGCCACGTTCTGGGCCGCCGTCAGATAGGGGAGGAGATTGCGCGCCGTCTGCTGCCATACGAAACCGACCACTTCGCGGCGGTAGCGCAAACGGGCCTTCGCGTCCATCGTGAGCAGATCACGGCCCGCGACCTTCGCGGCGCCCGCGGTGGGCACGTCCAGGCCGGCGAGGATGTTCATCAGGGTCGACTTGCCGCTGCCGGAGGCGCCGACCAGGGCCATCAACTCGCCCTCCTGGACCAGCAGATCGAGCCCCTGGAGCGCCTGCACCTCCACCCCGGCGGCTGAGCCGCCGCGTCCCGGGGAATCGCCCCCGGACCCCCGGCCGGAGAAGATACGGACCAGCCGGTCGCAGGCGATCAGGGCATCACGCCCGTACGAGGCCCCCTCGCGGCGCGCCGCCGCCCGCTGCTCCAGCTCCGCCAGGGTCGCCCGCGACGTCGTCGTACCGGTCATCGCATGCCTCCTGTCCTCAGTTCGGTGATCGACGTACGGCGCCCCGCCCACCAGGCCTGCGCGACGGCGACCGCCCACGCCAGCAGCACCGTGCCCGCCGCGGGCAGCACCAGCGACCACACGTCGGTGCGCAGTGACGCATTGTCGACCGGCGCGCGGCCCGCCGTGGCGGCCAGCGCGAGACGGTCCAGGTCGATGCCGGGAGCGAGCAGCCGGACCGTGGCCCAGCCGGCGACCGTGCCGCCCGAGGCCGCGAGCAGCGCCTGCGGCAGTGCGTCCAGGCCGAGCAGCCGACGGCCCTGGCGGGGCGTGAGGCCCATGGTGCGCAGCCGGGCCAGCAGCGCGGCCCGTTCCGGCGCGGACTGCAGGAGGGAGAGCAGCAGGGCGAGTACGGCGTACCCCGCACCGGCCAGCGCGGCGGCGGTGTAGATCCGCTCGGCGCCCGCCTGCAACGGTGAATCGGAGAGCGCCGCCCGTTCCTCACTGCGCAAGGTCACGGAGAGGCCCTTCCCGGCGCCGCGCACGGCCGCCCGCAGCGCCGGTGCGTCGAGCCTCGCGCCGGTCGCCAGCAGCGCCGTCGGGTCGGAGTGCTTGAGGCCCGCGGCGTCGACCAGCAGGAAGTCGGTGCCGGGGGCGGCGGGGGTGCGGGCGCGTACGGCGGCGATCCGGACCGTGACATCACCGGCCAGGGAGGTGATCCGACGCGGTGTGCGGCCCAGGCGCTCCGCCAGGCCGGGGGAGGCCACGGCGTTCAGCACACCACCCGTCCCCCCACCACCCGTCCCCTTCAGCACGTCGGCCGGGAAGGCACCGAGACCCGACTGCCGGGCCAGCCGGGCGTACGACGACGGCTCGACCCCGATCAGCGTCAGGCCCTCTTTCCCCTCGTCACCGGCCCCGCCGGACGTGAGCTCCGCGGTGCGCTCGATCCGCACGGCCGTCACCTCACGTACGCCCGCGACCCCCCGTACCGCCCGTTCCACTCCCGCCGGGAGCGGTGCCACCTCGCCCAACCCCGCGATCCGCGCGTCCGCACCCGTCGCCAGCAGCGCGGCCCGGTCCCGGGCGTCCGACACCCCGGCGAGCACGGAACCTCCGAACGCCGCCGTCGTCAGGGCCAGCAGCAGCGCCAGCAGCGGCAGCGCGACGCCCACCGTCGACGAGCGGCCCGCGCGGGCCAGCGACAGAAAACCGACCACCCCGCGCCCTCGCGCGGCCGGACGGGCGGCCCACCGCAGGGGCAGCGGATACAGCCGCACCAGCACCAGCGCCGCGATCAGCCCGACCAGCACCGGAGCCGCGCTCACCAGAACGTCGCCCGCGCTGGACGCGCCGCGCCGCCGCAGCGCCACGACCGAGCCGACGGCCAGCACCAGCACGGTGAGTTCGGCGACCGTGCGGCGCCTGCCGGGCCTGGCGTGAGCGAGATCGTCGCGCTCCGCGTGCGCCCGCGGCCTGCGGTGTGCCACCACCGCGCGCACCGGCAGCACGGCGCAGGCGAGGAGCGCGACGGCGGACGCGCCGAGCACGGCGGGCTCCAGCCGGGCCTCGTCCACGGTCACCACGGCGAGCAGCAGACCGGCGGCGGCCGCGGGCACCGCGATCACCGCGGTCTCGGCCAGGAGCCGTCCGGCGATACCGCGCAGCGAGCCGCCCCGCGCGCGCAGCAGAGCGAGTTCGGCGGCGCGGCGGGCGGCGATCAGCCCGCCCATCATCACCAGGACGACCGCGGCGACCGCTCCGATCCCGAACTCCGCGACCGCGACGACGGGGGTGATCGCCGCACGCGTCGTCGTGTACGAGCCGACGACCGTCTCCAGGTCGGTGCCGAGCGTCGCGGTGGGGCCGGCGATCTCGCGCATCCTCACCAGCCCGGGCCCGCCTTCGAGGGACGCGATCCGGTCGACGAGCCGCGGGACGTCCTGTGCGGTGAGCCCTCCGGTGGCGGGGGCGAACCGCCAGTACAGCTCCGGCTGTCCCTGGCTGCCGAGGAGCACCGGGGCGGCGCCGGGCGCCAGCAGCAGGCCCGCGTCCCAGTAGAACTGCGGCGGGACCGGGGCGTCCGCGGCCACGCCCGGGGTGCGCAGGACCGGCTTCGCGGACCAGTAACCGCCCTGCGGACGCCGGGGTTCCACGATCCCGGTGATCCGCACGGCCAGCGGTGCGCCCCCGAAGCCGTCCACATTGACGACGGAACCGACGCGCAGCCGCAGCGTCCGGGCGGTCGCCTCGGTCACGGCGGCCTCGATCTTCCTGGTGTCCGCCGTCACGTCCCCGGCGGCGGTGGGCAGCCGTCCGCTGCGTACGGTGGCGTGGGCGGCGAGCCCCGACTGCGCGACCAGTGTGAAACGGGGCGGCGCGTTGAGCACCGGCAGCCACGGATTCAGTCCGACGAGGCTCTTGGAGGTCCGCACCCCGTAGGCCGACTCCGTGGTGTCCGCCCGCAGTGGCGCGGGCAGCCCGGCCAGCGCCGCGCGCCCGACGGCCGCGAGTGCCGGGGGCCGCACCGCCTTCTCCCGGGTGGACTGCGCGATCTCCAACCCCGGCTGCGGTGCGCTCAGTTCCACCGAGGTGGCGGCCGGGGGCGCCCCGGCGATCTCCTGCCGCAGCCCTTTCGTCTCGTACGCGTCAAGGGCCCGCGGCAGCGCCGCCGCGAGGAACGCCGTGACCAGCACGAGCACTCCGAACGCGACGGCCGCCCCGGGGGCGGTCCGCAGCCGCGTACGCACCCAGGGCGCCACACCGCGCTCCGTGCGCTGCCTCCACCACGCCATCTCAGCTGTCCCCCTGGTGGCGGAGTGCGACCGCCGGGTCGGCGCGGCGGACGGCCGTCGCGGCGCTGATCAGCAGGGGCAGGGCCGCGACGCCCACGAGAAGCAGGGCCACCTGGGACACCGGGAGTTCGACGAGGACGCGGGGGACCGGCCGCGCGGCCCCCGGCGTCAGCACGATCAGCGGGACGACGGTCCGGGTCAGGACGGTTCCGAGGCCGAGACCGGCGAGCAGACCGGCCCCGATCAGCAGGCCCTGCTCCACGGCGACCAGCCGGACGAGCTCCCGGCGGCCCGCGCCCAGGGCACGGAGCACGGCGAACTCGGCGGACCGCTCGCGCCGGGAGCCGGCGGTGCCCACCGCGAAGCCGCCCGCGGCGAGAGCCGCGGCGGCCACCGCCACCGCCAGCAGCGCCGCACGCGGCCCGGCGCCGAGCGGGTCGCCCAGCAGCCGGTCCGCGGCCTCGTCCCGTACGAGCACCTGGTCCGGCTCGATGTCGGGGCGGGCCCGCAGTGCCGCCGCGACCTTCGCGGCCCCGCCGGGGGCGGCGCTCAGCCACCACTCGGCGGGTGCGAGCGAAGCGCGTGCGCGCTGAGCGAACACCGCGTTCACGGCGCGCAGATCCAGCAACAGCGCGCCCCCGTCCGCCGCTTCCGCTCCGGCACCGCCATCGGCCGCCGCCCCCTCCGCGGTGGCTCCGGCCCAGGCCGTGTCCGTTCCCGTCGTCGGCAGCTCCCCGACCGACCGCACGATCGTCACCCGCAGTCGCTCCCCGTCCAGCGTCACGTCGATGCTTTCGCCCGTCCTGGTCCCCGCCGCGCGCAGAAAGGCCCGGGAGGCGACGGCCGCGATCCGTGCCGCGGGCGCGGCCCGCACGGCGTCGACGCGCACGGTGAAGTCCGGCGGACCGGAGGGCGACCCGTCGCTTCCGCGCGCGTCGCCCGTCCCGTACGACACCGTCAGCGGCGCCGTCCTCGACGCGGCCGGACGCAGGGCCGTCGACGGGTGCGCCTCGCCGTTCGCCGTCTCGGTCCTGCTGCCCTGCCAGCGCACCCCGGAGGGCACCACGACCGTGCGGGCGCTCCCGTCGGCGCCCGTGGACAGCATCCGCTCGACGGTGAGCCGGTGTCGTTCGGGCCCGCCGACGGGAACCGTGCCGTCGAGCTGCAGCCCGGTCACCCGCAGCGGCCCGGCCGGCGCGGCACGGGCGCCGGACGCCGACACGTCTAGGTCGAGGGTGACCCGGTGGACCCGCCCGTCGACGGGTATCTCCCCGGCGCTCAGCCGGTACGCGATGCCGTAACCGTCCTCGACGACGACGGTGACCAGGGGCGCCAGTCCGGAAGGGGAACGGCCCGACCTGGCCTCCTCGTCGGTGATCCGCAGGTCGAGCGCGAGCCGCCGGGTGCCGTCGGGCAGCGACACCGAGGGTCCGGCCGCCTTGCTCCGAGGAGCGAGGTCCCGCAGCAGCCGCTGAACGGGCTCGTCGGCGAGATCGCCGCGCATCAGCATCCCCTCCCCGGCGTGCGCCGTGTCCAGAGCGAGCACCGTCGCCCTACGGCCGCCGGAGAGGTCCGTGGTGGCGCGGTAGGCGGGGGCGGCATCCCGTATCCCGGGCAGCGAAGCGTACAGACCGGTCTGGCCGGGGCCGCCCGGCCTGCTGTCCAGCACCCGCACGGAGGCGCCGGTCCCGAAGTCCGCCTGGTCGCCCTGCGACCGCTGCCACGACGCGCTCTGCCCGATCGCCAGCATTCCGGTCGTCACGGCGAGGACCAGCAGCAGCACCGGCCCCGCCCCGCGCAGCGGACGCCGGCTGAACTGCCAGCCCGCCAGCGCCGCCGGCAGGCCCCGCCCGCTCGCGGCGCGCCGCTCCGCCAGCCGCGCCAAGAGCGGCAGCAGCCGCAGCGTCAGCACAGTCCCGGCCAGCAGGGCCAGCGCGGGCGCCGCGACCAGCAGCGGATCGATGCCCAGATCGCCCGCCCGATCACGACTGAGCGCGCCGCCACCGGACGAGCCGGTCTGCCGGTCCAGTTGCCAGTACGCCACCGCCGCGATCAGGAGCAGCCCGACATCGGCCCCGGCGCGCACGGGCGCGGCCCCCGCCGCGGCCCGGACACGCCGCAGCCTCGACGGCGCACCCGCCGTCGAGGCCAGCGCGGGCGCGACGACCGCCGCCGCGCAGCACACCGCGACCCCGGCCGCGACCAGCCAGACCTGGGTCGATGGAGCGTCACCGAGCCGCAGTCCGGTCCGGTCGAGGGACGACCAGCGGGCGAGCAGCCGCACCAGCGGGCCGGACAACAGCGCGGCACCGGCCGCGGCCGGTACGGCCAGCAGCAGCGCCTCCAGCGCGGCAAGGCCCGCGATCCGACGGCGCGAACCGCCCCGCGCCCTCAGCAGATCTCTCTCGCCCGCCCGCTCGGAATCGAGCAGCCGGGCCACCAGCAGCAGGGCGTACCCGGCGAGCAGCACCAGCTGGACGGAGACGATCATCAGGGTGGACCGGGACACCAGCAGCGCCCGCCCGGTCCGGTCGAGCACGGCGGGCAGCGCCGTCCGCACGGTCGCGCCGCCACCGAACACCGGGTTCTCACCCAGTACTTCGGGCACGCGTGCGGACGCCTCGCGCAGCGCGCCGATCCCGTTGATGGTCAGGCTCCGGTAGTCGGCCCTCGCCACCCACCCGGTGGTGCCCGCGGAGGTGCGGCCGGAGGCCAGGACGGACGGGTCGGCGAGCAGCGGGCCGTAGGTGGTGAAGACGACGGTGCGCACCCCGTGGCCGCCGAGCGCGTCCAGCTGCCAGTACGGGTCGGAGCTGTCGGCCACCCGGTACACGCCGGTGACCCGGACCGTCAGGGGCGCGCCGCCCAGCCGGTCGGTGAGGGCGATCCGCGCTCCGGGCCGCAGCTTCAGCCGGTCGGCGGCGACCTCGGGCAGCGCCACGGGAACGGGAGCGGTGAGCGCCGCCGGGGCCGGGCCCGGCAGCGCGCCCGAGACCAGCCTGATCCGTGACCGGTCCAGGGCGGCGAAGTGGGTGAGGTCGGGTTGCCCCGCGCGGGCATCGCTGCCTTGGAGGGAGCGGGGCAGCGCGTACGGCCCCGAGCTCTGCAGCTTTCGTACGGTCACCGGGAGCCCGGCGAAGGTCCCCCGCGCCCCGCGGACCGCCGCGTCCTGCGCCGCGTCCCGCCGGCCTTGGGGCACGTCCGCGGTGATGACGAGTGAGGCGGAGGCCGCGGCCGGGCCGCTCAGATTCTGTCGGAGCGCCGCGTCCCCGACCGAACCGGAGAACGCGGCGAGGGCGGCCAGCACCGAGGTGGTCAGCAGCACCGCGAGCAGGGCGGCGGCGAGCAGCAGCCGATGCGCTCGAACGCGCAGCAACAAGAAGCCCGTCACTCGTCCCCCACCCGATTGCCGAGCTGTCCTCTCGCCAACTCCACACGAATATCACGGGGTTTACGATCTGGCACATGAGTTCAATTCCGTATGGGACGTGTCGATGACGGACAACACCAGCACACGGTCCGGTGCCGCCCTCGCGGGCGATCCGTCCGGCGAGCCGATGGTGCGGGTGGAGAACCTGCACCACTCGTACGGCACGGGCGCCGTGGCCGTGCACGCGCTGCGGGGGGCCTCCTTCGACATCCGGCGCGGTGAGCTGGTCGCCCTCAAAGGCCGTTCGGGCTCCGGCAAGACGACACTTCTCCACCTGATCGGCGGGCTGGACTCCCCGGACCGCGGCCGCGTCGTCATCGACGGCACCGACCTGTCCGCACTCGGCGAGAACGAGCTGCTGGAACTGCGCCGCGACCGCATCGGCTACATCTTCCAGTCCTTCGGGCTGATCCCCATCCTCACCGCGGCCGAGAACGTGGGAGTGCCGCTACGGCTCCGCAGAGCCGATCCACACGAACGTGAGGAGCGCGTGGCCCTGCTGCTCGCCCTGGTGGGGCTCGCCGACCACCACGCCCAGCGCCCGGCGGAGCTCTCCGGCGGCCAGCAGCAACGGGTGTCCATCGCCCGGGCCCTCGCCAACCGCCCGGCCCTGCTGCTCGCCGACGAGCCGACCGGGCAGCTGGACGCCCAGACCGGCCTGGCGGTGATGGAACTGCTGCGGGCCGTGGTCAGCAGCGAGGACGTCACGGCCCTGGTCGCCACGCACGACCCCCAGCTTCTGGGCCTGGCCGACCGGGTACTGGAGTTGAGCGACGGCGAGGTCATCGAACACTGACTAGGCGGCCCCGCTCGTCAGCGCGGACACCTTTCCGACCGCCAGGACCACCAGCAGCACCAACAGCCCCGCGCACACGGCCCCTTGGACGAGGGCCCGGCGACGGTCCCGGGGCGCGTACGCGTACGCGAGGGTCACCACGCCACCCGCCAGCAGCCCGCCGAGGTGGCCCTGCCAGGAGGTGAGTCCCGCCGAGATGAGCAGCCACAGCAGCAGGCCCGCCATGAACCGGTTGACGGCGCTCATGTCGGCGCCGAGACGGCGGGCCATGACGTAGTACGCGGCCCCCAGCCCGAAGATCGCGCCCGACGCGCCGAGCGTGGGCGTGTCCGGCGCGATCACCAGCACGAGGACCGAGCCGCCGAGCGCCGAGAGCAGATAGAGCGCGAGATAGCGGACCCGGCCGAGCTGGGTCTCCACCACCCGGCCCAGGTTCCACAGCGAGACCATGTTCATCACGATGTGCAGAATCCCGAACGTGCCCTCGGTGGGCGGCAGATGGAGGAACGCGCCGGTCAGCAGCCGGTACCACTCCCCGTCAATGACGCCTTCGGGGTGGTAGCCGGAGGGGTAGGTGTGCTGCCAGACGTAGTGTCCGCCGTCCGGGCCCGCCAGTCCCGCCCCCAGCATCTCGAACCGGTCCACGATCGCCGGGCGCACCACCTCACCCACGTACGCCAGCACGTTGAGCGCGATCAGGACGTACGTCACCACGGGCATCGTCGAGATCCGGCCGCCGAAGGCCGTGCGGGCCTGCCGGACGGACCGGGCGCCCTCCTTCACGCACTCCACGCACTGGTGGCCGACGGATGCCTCGCGCATGCAGTCCGGGCAGATGTAGCGGTCGCACCGCGTGCAGCGCAGATGGGACTCCACCTTGGGATGGCGATAGCAGGTGGTGACGGCGGACTCGGTGGACTCGGGTTCCACGGCCGGCTCCTTGGGGGTGCAGAGGGGGACGATGAGCCGGTGGGGGCGGCGGCGAACAAAATAGCGAACGTCGGTGTGCGGGTGGGACGGCAGGGCGCCGGTGGTGACGTAATCTCGGCACTCCCGTCACAGCTCAGCGCACCGAAGGGAGCCCGCATGCCCGAGATCGGCGTCAGCAAGGTGGAGGAGACCGCGCCCGCCCTGGTCAGTCTGTACAAGAGCGCCGGTGTCTCCCTCACCAAGCACGGGCTGAGCGGACAGCGGGCCGCGGTGTATCTGGTGGTCGACTACTCCGGGTCGATGAAGCCGTACTACAAGGACGGCAGCGTGCAGGCGCTGGCGGACCGGGTGCTCGGCCTGTCGGCGCACCTCGACGACGACGGCACCGTCCCGGTCGTCTTCTTCTCCACGGACATCGACGCGGTGACGGACATCGCGCTCGACAACCACCAGGGCCGGGTGGAGAAGATCGTGGCCGGCCTCGGCCACATGGGGAAGACCAGCTACCACCTGGCCATGGACGCCGTCATCGACCACTACCTCGACAGCGGCACCGAGGCCCCCGCCCTCGTCGTCTTCCAGACCGACGGCGGCCCCATCAGCAAGCTCGCCGCCGAACGGTACTTGTGCAAGGCGGCGACGCTTCCGCTGTTCTGGCAGTTCATAGGGTTCGGCGACCCGGACAGCCGTCAGTTCGAATTCCTGCGCAGACTCGACGAGCTGCCGGTCCCGCAGAAGCGGGCCGTCGACAACGCCGGCTTCTTCCACGCCGGTTTCGACCCTCAGAAGGTCTCCGACGGCGAGCTGTACGACCGGTTGGTGGGCGACTTCCCCCAGTGGCTGACGGCCGCGCGCGAGCGGGGGATCGTCCGGTGACCGTGCGCGCGCTGCCGGCCGCCGAGCGGGTCGCCGTGCCCTGGAAGAACGGTGGCGGGGTGACGCGTGAGATCGTCGCCCGGCCCGAGGGCGCGGACATGGGCGACTTCGTGTGGCGGGTGAGTCTGGCCGACGTCGGGGCCGACGGACCGTTCTCGGCGTTCGCCGACGTGGACCGTATCCTCACCATGGCCGAGGGCGAGGGGATGGAGCTGACCGTCGGCGGCGAACGCCGGCGTGTCGACAAGCGGTTCGTTCCGCAGAGCTTCCCCGGCGATCTGCCGACCGACTGCCGCCTCCTCGGGGGCCCGGTCGTGAACCTCAACGTCATGTGGCGCAGGGGCGGCGATGCGGCCCCGACCGTCACGGTCGCGGATTCCTCGCGGCCCCTCGCCCTCCCGGCGGGCCCGGCCGTCCTGGTCGTCGCGCTCGACGGGACCGCCGAGGTGGCCGAGGTGACCCTCGGGCGGTACGACGCCGTGCTCCTGGCCGACGAGGAAGCGACACTCCACGCGACAGGCCGCACCGCCGTCATCGCCCTCACGCCGAGAGGCTGAGCCGCCCGCCCCGAGGCTTTCAGGGGCGCGGGGCTGTGACATTGTGCGGCTCCGTCGCGTGGGCGCGACCAACCCCCACCCACCTGTGGCGCACGAACTCCGCCCGCGGGCTGGGGCGGAGCCCCCAGGCATGGGACGGAGCCCCCAGGGATGGGACGGGTAGGGGCGGCGGGGGCGAAACCCGCTGCGGCGTGACGCCCCGTTGGCTTTGCGGAGGTGTCATGCCACCCTGGTGGGCCGAGGGGAGCGGCTTATGGGTGCACTGGAGAGCAACTCAGGGCGTACTACGGGGACTTCGAGGGATGAAGTCGGCAAGGGGGAGCGGCTCGCGGACTGGGCCGACGGGCGGCTCGGGCTGTACGCACTGGCCAAGGCCAATATGCGCAAGGTCTTCCCGGACCACTGGTCCTTCATGCTCGGCGAGGTCTGCCTCTACAGCTTCCTCATCCTGATTCTGACCGGCGTCTACCTCACGCTCTTCTTCGAGCCGAGCGCCGCCGAGGTCGTCTACCACGGCTCGTACGAGCCGCTCAACGGCATCCTCATGACCCGCGCGTACGAGTCCACCCTCCACATCAGCTTCGACGTGCGCGGCGGACTCCTGATCCGGCAGATCCACCACTGGGCGGCGATCGTCTTCCTCGCCGGGATGCTCGTGCACATGATGCGCGTCTTCTTCACCGGCGCGTTCCGCAAGCCCCGTGAGGTCAACTGGCTGTTCGGCTGGACCCTGTTGATGCTCGGCCTCATCACCGGACTGACCGGCTACTCACTCCCCGACGACCTGCTCTCCGGCACCGGCGTCCGCTTCGCCCAGGGCGCGATCCTGTCGGTCCCGATCGTGGGAACGTACCTCTCCTTCTTCCTCTTCGGAGGCGAGTTCCCGGGCCACGACATCATCCCGCGCTTCTTCCCGATCCACGTCCTCCTGCTGCCGGGCATCATGCTCGGCCTGGTGGTCGCCCATCTGATCCTGGTCTTCTACCACAAGCACACGCAGTACCCCGGGCCCGGACACGACCAGAAGTCGGTCGTCGGTATGCCGTTCCTGCCGGTCTACATGGCCAAGGCGGGCGGCTTCTTCTTCCTCGTCTTCGGGGTGCTGTCGCTGATGGGTGCGATCGCCACCATCAACCCCGTGTGGGCCTTCGGGCCCTACCGCCCGGACCTGGTGACGACCGGCGCACAGCCCGACTGGTACCTCGGCTTCTCCGAGGGGCTGATCCGGGTGATGCCGGGATGGGAGATCAACGCCTGGGGCCACACCCTGCAACTGGGCGTCTTCATCCCGTTCTCGCTCTTCCCGCTCATCATGACCGCCATCGCCGTCTATCCGTTCATCGAGGCGTGGATCACCGGGGACAGACGGGAGCACCACATCCTGGACCGGCCGCGCAACGTCCCCACCCGCACCGGCCTCGGCGTCGCCTGGCTGACACTGTACGGAGTGCTCCTGGTCGGCGGCGGCAACGACCTGTGGGCCACCCACTTCCACCTCTCCATCAACGCCATCACCTGGTTCGTACGGGTCGGCTTCTTCGTCGCGCCCGCGCTCGCCTTCGTCGTGACACGGCGGATCTGTCTGGGGCTCCAGCGACGGGACCGCGACAAGGTGCTGCACGGCAGGGAGACCGGGATCATCCGGATGCTCCCGCACGGCGAGTACGTCGAGGTGCACGAACCACTCTCACCGGCTCAGCGGTTCACGCTCACCCAGCACGAGCAGCCCCCGCCGTACGAGGTGGGACCGCTCGTCGACGCGAACGGCGTCGTCCGACGGGTCGGCCCCGGCCGCAGGCTGCGCGCCCGGCTCGCCCGCGCCATGTACGGGCCCGACACCCAGATCCCGAAGCCGACGGCGGAGGAGTACCGGGAACTCACCAGCGGCGAGCACCACCACTGAGGACCTCGGCCCGGCACTCGGTCGGCGTGCCCCACGCGGTACGCAGGGCGCGGGCCTTGGTCAGCCACAGGGACAGGTCGTACTCCGCGGTGTAGCCGATCGCGCCGTGCAGCTGGAGCGCGGTGCGCGCGGTGGCGTACGCCGCCTCGCAGGCCGTGACCTTGGCGGCGGCCACGTCGGCGGGCGTCATGGTCAGGGCCGCGCCGAACAGCAGCGGGCGCGCGAACTCCAGGGCGATCTTCGCATCGGCGAGGCGATGCTTGACCGCCTGGAACGAGCCGACGGGAACGCCGAACTGGGTGCGCCGCCTGACGTATGCGACCGTCCGGTCGAGGAGCGCGAGACCGACGCCGAGCGCCTGGGCGGCGGTGGCGAGCCGGGCCCAGGCAAGGGCACGGGCGACGGGAGGGTCGGTGGCGAGGAGTTCACCCCCCGGCGTCAGGACGGTGAGGCGGCGGGCAGGGTCCAGGGAGGCGCGTACCGGGCCGTGGCCGGGGGCGAGACGCAGTCCGTCGGCCGCCAGCGCGAGGCGGGTGGTCGCCGCGTCGCCGTCCAGCGCGTACGCCCCGTCGAGGGCCAGGGTCGCCGACGCCTCGCCCGAGGCCAGCGCCGGGAGCAGCCGCCCCGCCGGGCGGGGATCCGCCAGCTCGGCCAGCAGGGTGGCCGCCGCGACCGTCTCCACCAAGGGGCCCGGCACCGCGTGCCGACCCAACTCGACGAAGCCCAAGGCCAGTTCCACCGGGTGCGGGCCCACCCCCTCGTACGCCTCCGGCACCGCGAGCGCGAACACGCCCGCCTTGGCGATACGGGACCACAGCGCGCGACCGCTGCCGTGGTCACCGCGGCTCCAGTCCCGTACGACCGACGGTGTGTCCGCGGCCGTCAGCATCGCGTCCAACGAGTCGGCGAACGCGCGCTGTTCGGCGGTGACGAGGAAACGCATCAGCGGCGGCCCTTCGGGAGGCCGAGCAGACGCTCGGCGATGATGTCGCGCTGGATCTCGTTGGTGCCGGCGTAGATGGGGCCGGCGAGCGAGAAGACATACCCCTCGGACCAGTCCGTGTCCGCCAACTCGCCTGCCTGACCGAGGAGATCGAGCGCCGTCTCGTGCAGCGCGATGTCGTACTCGGACCAGAAGACCTTGTTCAGGCTGGCCTCCGGACCGATCTCCCCCGCTCTCGACCCCGCTCGAGCGGGCGCGCCCCCACCGCCGTCGAGGAAGCGGGAGGCGCCCGCGTAGGTGAACAGCTGGTAGGCACGGGCGCCGATCAGCGCGTCGGCCACCCGGTCGCGCAGGGACGTGTCGGACGGGTCCCCGTGCGTGCGCCACAGCTCGACCAGCCGGTCGGCGGAGGCGAGGAAGCGGCCGGGGGAGCGGAGCGTCAGCCCGCGTTCGTTACCCGCGGTCGACATGGCGACCCGCCAGCCCCCGCCCGGCTCGCCGATCACGTCCTCGTCCGGGACGAAGACCTCGTCGAGGAAGACCTCGGCGAAGGCCGGTCTGCCGTCGAGGCGGCCGATGGGGCGCACGGTGACCCCGGGCGCCCGCAGGTCGAACATCAGATAGGTCAGGCCCTGATGAGGCCTCGGCGTGTCCGGCTCGCTGCGGAAGAGGCCGAACGCGCGGTCGGCGAAGGCGGCCCGCGACGACCACGTCTTCTGCCCGCTCAGCAGCCGGCCCCCGTCCGTGCGCACCGCACGCGAGGTGAGCGAGGCCAGGTCGGACCCCGCCTCCGGCTCGGACCACGCCTGCGCCCAGACGACCTCCCCGGTGGCCATGGAGGGGAGAACCCGGGCGCGCTGCTCCCGCGTGCCGTGAGCGAAGAGAGTGGGCGCCAGGAGGTTGATGCCGTTCTGGCCGACCCGGCCCGGCGCGCCCGCCGCGTAGTACTCCTCCTCGAACACCAGCCAGCGCACGATGTCCGCGTCCCGGCCGCCGTACGCCGCCGGCCATGACACCACCGACCAGCGGTCCGCGGCGAGTTCGGCCTCCCACGCGCGGTGTGCCGCGAAGCCCTCCTCGGTCTCCAGGGACGGGAGGGGCGTCCGTGGCACATGGGCGGCGAGCCAGGCCCGGGCCTCGGCGCGGAAGGCCTCGTCGGCGGGGGAGAGGGTCAGATCCATCGGCAGCACCTTCCCTAACAAGTGTTTGGTAGGTTAGCGTGGAGGTATGAGCGACGTCGAGAGTCCGGCGTACGTCACCGGGCACGGGCTGCTGAAGGGGCGCACCGCCGTCATCACCGCCGCCGCGGGCGCGGGCATCGGCGGGGCGACGGCGCGCAGGTTCCTGGAGGAGGGCGCGCGCGTCCTGATCAGCGACGCGCACGCGCGCCGGCTCAAGGAGACCGCCGCGGCCCTCGCCGAGGAGTTCGGCGCCGCGCGGATCGCCTCCCTGCCCTGCGACGTCACCGACGAGGACCAGGTCCAGGCCCTCTTCGGCACGGCGACCGGGCTGTACGGCGGCCTGGACATCGTCGTCAACAACGCGGGCCTCGGCGGCACGTCCGCCCTCGTCGACATGACCGACGAGCAGTGGTCGAAGGTCCTCGACGTGACACTGAACGGCACGTTCCGGTGCACGAGGGCGGCGCTGCGGTCGATGAAGGAAGCCGGCCACGGCGTGATCGTGAACAACGCCTCCGTCATCGGCTGGCGCGCCCAGGCGGGTCAGGCGCACTACGCCGCCGCCAAGGCCGGGGTCATGGCGCTCACCCGGTGCGCGGCGATCGAGGCCGCCGAGTACGGGGTGCGTGTCAATGCGGTGTCACCGAGTCTCGCCATGCACCCGCACCTGGTGAAGGTGACCACGCCCGAGCTGCTGGAGGAACTGACGGCCCGCGAGGCCTACGGCCGGTACGCGGAGCCCTGGGAGGTGGCCAACGTGATCGTCTTCCTGGCGTCCGGCTACTCCTCGTACATGACGGGCGAAGTCGTCTCCGTCAGCAGCCAGCATGCGTAGGGCGTCGGCGGTCGGCACCCCTGGGACCACAATGGAACCGTGCCTACCAAGAAGAAGCCCCAGGTGACCGCCACCCCCGAGCGGCGCCGCGAACTCCTCGACACCGCCGCCGAGGTCTTCGCCGAGCAGGGCTACAACGCCACCACCGTTCGCAAGATCGCGGACCAGGCCGGGATGCTCGCGGGCAGCCTCTACTACCACTTCGACTCCAAGGAATCGATGCTGGAGGAGATCCTGCGGACCTTCCTCGACGAGCTCTGGCACGGTTACGACGCCGTCCTGGACGCCGAACTCGACCCGCGCCGGACGCTGGAAGCCCTGGTCACCGAGTCCTTCCGGGAGATCGACCGGCACCGCGCCGCCGTCGCCATCTACCAGAAGGAGTCCCGGCACCTCGCCGCCCAGCAGCGCTTCGCCTTCCTCGCCGAGTCGCAGCGCAACTTCGAGAAGGCGTGGCTGAGCACGCTGGAGCGCGGCGTGGCCGCCGAGGTCTTCCGGGCCGACCTCGACATCCGGCTCACCTACCGGTTCGTGCGCGACACCGTGTGGGTCGCCGCGTCCTGGTACCGGCCCGGCGGACAGCACAGCCCCGAGGAGATCGCCCGGCAGTACCTGTCGATGGTGCTGGACGGCATCTCCGTACGCGAACAGCCCATGTCCTGACCCATGTCCGAGAGGGAGTCGTCATGGCCGAGGCCTACATCGTCGAAGCGGTCCGTACGCCCGTCGGGCGGCGCGGGGGAGGCCTGAGCGCTGTCCACCCGGCCGACCTCGGCGCGCATGTCCTCAAGGCGCTGGTCGAGCGGTCCGGCGTGGACCCGGCCGCCGTGGAGGACGTCGTCTTCGGCTGTCTGGACACCGTGGGGCCGCAGGCCGGGGACATCGCCCGCACCTGCTGGCTGGCGGCCGGGCTCCCCGAGGAGGTGCCGGGCGTCACCGTCGACCGGCAGTGCGGCTCCTCCCAGCAGGCCGTGCACTTCGCGGCCCAGGGCGTCCTGTCCGGCACCCAGGACCTGGTGGTCGCGGGCGGCGTGCAGAACATGAGCCAGATACCCATCGCCTTCGCCTCCCGTCAGGCCGCCGAACCCCTCGGCCTCACCGAGGGCCCCTTCGCGGGCAGCGAGGGCTGGCGGGCGCGCTACGGCGACCGGCCCGTCAACCAGTTCGCCGGCGCCGAGATGATCGCCGCCAAGTGGGGCATCAGCCGCCGCGACCAGGAGGAGTTCGCCCTCCGCTCGCACCGGCGGGCGATCCGCGCCATCGACGAGGGCCGCTTCGCGCGCGAGACCGTGGCGTACGGCGAGGTCACGGTCGACGAGGGCCCGCGCCGGGACACCTCACTGGAGAAGATGGCGGGCCTGAAGCCGGTCGTCGAGGGCGGCACCATCACCGCCGCCTGCTCCTCCCAGGTCTCCGACGGCGCCGCCGCGATGCTGCTCGCTTCCGAGCGGGCGGTACGGGAGCACGGGCTGACCCCGCGCGCCCGCGTCCACCACCTCTCCGTACGCGGCGAGGACCCCATCCGCATGCTGTCTGCGCCCATCCCGGCCACCGCGTACGCCCTGAAGAAGACCGGCATGTCTCTCGACGCCATCGACCTCGTCGAGATCAACGAGGCCTTCGCCCCGGTCGTCCTCGCCTGGCTCAAGGAGACCGGCACCGACCCGGAGAAGGTCAACGTCAACGGCGGCGCCATCGCGCTGGGGCATCCGTTGGGGGCGACGGGCGTGAAGCTGATGACGACGCTCCTTCACGAACTGGAGCGCACCGGCGGCCGGTTCGGCCTCCAGACCATGTGCGAGGGCGGCGGCCAGGCGAACGTGACCATCATCGAACGGCTCTGACGACTCTCTTGCGAGCATCTGGTCGGCTGCCTCCTCGACCGCGTCCAGAACCGCTATGGGCACGACGGCACCGACTCGCTCGCCTTTGCGGGTGATCACCGTGACTTCGCCGGCCTCGGCGTTACTCAGGATCTCGGCCAGTCGCGCACGGGCCTCGCGGATGCTCAGCGTCTCGGTCATGCCACATGTGTACACCGTGCTGTGTACATACATCATCTGCGGGAAGACTGCGGAGAACCGCCCCCGCTTCCGTCATCACGCGCTCGACCAGCTCCGCGCACGACGGCAGATCCTCGATCACTCCCGCCACCTGTCCCGACGCCATCACCCCCAGATCCGTACGCCCGTCCACCATCGACGACTTGAGCAGCATCGGCGTGTTCGCGGCGAGCAGCACCTGGCTCCAGGTCAGCTCCTTGCCGTGCTTCATGGCGAGACCGTCGCGGACCATCCGCGACCAGGACAGCCCGGATATCCTCCGAAAGCCCGCGGCCCGGCGGACGGCATGCGCGAGGGCCCTCGCACGGCCGGACCTCTCCAGGGAGTCGACGAAGTCCGTACGCAGCATGCGGTGCGGGAGGCCGTCCACGGCCGTGGTGACCGTGACGTCCTTGACCGTCGCCGCCAGGTACTTCGCCTTCACCGCGTCAGGGACCGTCGAGTCCGAGGTGAGCAGGAAACGGGTACCCATCGCGATGCCCGCCGCCCCGTACGCCAGCGCCGCGACCAGCCCCCGTCCGTCGTGGAAACCGCCCGCCGCGACCACAGGGATGTCGACCGCGTCCACCACCTGCGGCAGCAGCACCGTCGTCGCGACCTCGCCGGTGTGTCCGCCGCCCTCGCCGCCCTGCACGATCACCGCGTCGGCACCCCAGGCGGCCACCTTCTCGGCGTGCCGGCGCGCCCCGACGGAGGGGACGACGATCACGCCCGCCTCCTTCAGCTCGGCGATCAGCTCGCGGGAGGGCGCGAGGGCGAAGGACGCGACGCGTACACCCTCGTCGATGATGATCCGTACCCGCTCGCCCGCGTCCCCGGCGTCGGCGCGCAGATTCACCCCGAACGGCGCGTCCGTACGGGACTTGACCTCACGTATGGCCTCTCTCAAGTGGTCGAGGGCCATCGTCGCGGAGGCCAGGATGCCCAGCGCTCCCGCGTTCGCCGTCGCCGACACCAGGCGGGGGCCCGCCACCCAGCCCATGCCGGTCTGTACGACGGGGTGGCGGACACCGACGAGGCGGGTGAGCGCGGTCTCCATCAGCTCCTGACCTCTCGGTCCCGGGCGCCGCCCGGATCGATGACCTCGCGGATCAACTTCCGTTCCTCCGGCGTCGGTTCACGGGTGCCGGGCACCTCGTCCGGGATCGACAGAGGAAAGCCCGTCGCCTCCCGCACCTGTTCCACGGTGACGCCCGGGTGCAGCGAGGCGAGGCGCATCGAGTGGTCAGGGGTGGCGAAGTCGAAGACGCCGAGGTCGCTCACCACGCGCGGGACGCGGTGGAAGCGGGTGGCGCTCGGGCCCGCGGCGGCGGCACGGTCGTACCCCACCCCGCACACCATGTCGACCCGCTCGACGAAGACGCGCGGGGAGTGCCTCGGGACCCAGTAACTGGTCGGGTTGTTCAGGGTGTTGACCGGGGCGCCGCGCACGCCGAGCAGCTGGCGCGTGGGCCTGGACCAGTCGCCGATGCAGGAGATGTTCTGGTTGCCGAAGCGGTCGATCTGGCTCGCGCCCATCATCACGTGCCGGCGCCCGCCGGTGACCATGGTCAGGTGCTGTCGGTACGGCAGCCAGCCCTCCGGGGTGCCGTCGAGGCCGACGAGCATGGCCTCGCCGTCGGTCAGCAGCAGGTCGGGGGAGAAGGTGCGCTTGGCGAGACGGGCGCCGATGGAAGGGATCGCGCCCATGGGGCTGGCGAGCACCTCGCCGTTGTCCCGCCAGGCCTCGGCGCAGGCGATCACGCAGTACTCGGCGCGGGTGACCGCGGGTGCGGGTGAGGGTGAGGGTGAGGATGCGGGGCTCAACGCTGCTCCTTGTGCCAGGCCCGTACGGCGGACTGGTAGGCCTGTTCGTCGCCGGCGAGGAAGCGTGCGGCGAACTCGGCGTAGGGCGTGGTGGCGTACAGCTTCTGGAAGGGCTCGTCGCGTCCGTGGTCGGGGACGCAGGACGTGAAGTGCGCGCCGTTCGGTGTCTCGACGACGCCCGTCACGCTCGACCGCTTGAGCAGCAGGGTCTGCGGGGCGGCCTCCTTGGTGAGCTCCGCCGTGTCGACCATGCGCTCGCAGGAGACATACGCGGCGTCGGCCGCCTCGCAGAACAGGTCGTCGAAGTACGGGTCCGGGCCCAGATACTGCCCGTTGCCCAGGCGGTCGGCGCGGTTCATGTGGACCAGGGCCGCGTCCAGGCGCAGGGCGGGCATGGCGACGAGCTCCTCCCGTACCCCCGAGGAGACGTCGGCGTACGGCGAAGTGACCGTGCGCAGAGTGGGGTTGACCCGCATCACGTCCGAGCCGAGCCCGGCCCGGACGGGGAGGAAGGGCAGGCGGTTCGCGGCGGCGTGCAGGCCCCACATGAACATCGCCTCGTCGACCTCCATCAGCTCGAACGCCCCGCGCTCGCGCGCCGCCCGGTAGTGCGGTTCGAGCGGGATCGAGTCGAGGGTGGTGAAGGCGGTGACGAGCACCCGGATCCGGCCGGCGGCGGCGAGCAGGCCGACGTCCGGGCCGCCGTACGAGACCACGGTGAGATCGGTGATCTCGGACCGGAGCAGTGCTCTCACCAGGGCCATCGGCTTGCGGCGCGAGCCCCAGCCGCCGATGCCCAGGGTCATCCCGCTGTGCAGCCGGGAGACCACCTCGTCGGGAGTCATGGTCTTGTCGCTCATGTGCCGACCCCCTCCTTCCCGAAGGTGTCGCGGACGCGGTCGGCGACCCCGCTGAGGTTCGCCTCGAAGGTGAAGCCCTGCTCGAAGCGGTAGCTGCGGCGCACGTCCACGGGGTCGATGCCGTTGAGCGCGGCCTTTGCGAGCCGGATCAGCTCGCCGTCCTTGGCGGCGATCTCGCGAGCCAACTCCAGCGCGGCGCCTCGGAGCTCCTCGCGCCGTACGACCCGCCACACCGAGCCGTGCGCGTGCAGCTCGGCGGCGGTCGCCGTGCGCGAGGTGTAGTACAGCGCGCGCATCAGATGGCCCGGGACCAGGCGGGCCAGATGCGTGGCCGCGCCGAGGGCGCCGCGGTCCAGCTCGGGCAGGCCGAAGGTGGCGTCCTCGCTCGCCACGATCGCGTCCGCGTTCCCCACCAGCCCTATCCCGCCGCCCAGGCAGAAGCCGTGCACCGCCGCGACCACGGGCACCTCGCACTCGTAGACGGCGGCGAAGGCCTCGAAACAGCCGCGGTTCGCCCCTATGAGCGCGCGATGGCCCCCGGTGTCCCTGGTGTCGCGCTGCATCTCCTTGATGTCCACGCCCGCGTTGAAACCGCGCCCCTCGGCCGTCAGCACGACGCACCGGACGCCGGGGTCGCGGCCCGCCGCGCGGAGGGCGTCGGCCAGGTCGAACCAGCCGCGCACCGGCAGCGCGTTCACCGGTGGGAAGTCGACCGTGACGACGGAAATCCCCTTTTCCGGGGACGAGGTGGAGACACCCATGGACGCATCAGCTACCTTTCCACCTCAGTACCGTTCCACCAAACGTTTGTTAGGTGCACACTCTCGAAGCTAGCAGTGAATGCATCCGGGCGGGAGGCCCTGTGGACAACCTGGATCTCGGGGGCAGGACCGTCGTCGTCACGGGCGGCACCCGCGGAGTGGGGGCCGGGATCGCGCGGGCGTTCGTCGAGGCGGGCGCGGCCGTGGTGGTCTGTGCGCGCAGACCCCCCGACGTGCCGCTGGAGGGAACGGAGTTCGCGTCCGTCGACCTCCGTGATCCGGCCGCCGTGCACGCCTTCTTCGCCGCGCTGCCCCGGCTCGACGTGCTGGTGAACAACGCGGGCGGCGCACCCTACCGTCCGTTGACGGAGGCGGACGGCGAGCGCCACGCCCGCGTGATCGAGCTGAACCTCATCGCGCCGCTGACCGCCTCGCTCGCGGCGTACGAGCACCTCAGGCGGGCCCGGGGATCGATCGTGATGATCGGCAGCGTGAGCGGGGCGCGGCCGTCACCCGGGTCGGCGGCGTACGGGGCGGCCAAGGCGGGCCTGGAGAACCTGGCCCGTTCGATGGCCGTCGAGTGGGCCCCCGACGTCCGGGTCAACACCCTCGTCGTCGGCATGGTCCGCACCGAACTGTCCCATCTGCACTACGGGGGCGAGGACGGCATCGCCGCCGTCTCCCGGACCGTCCCGCTGGGCCGCCTCGCCGACCCCTCCGACATCGGCGAGGCCGCCGTCTTCCTCGCCTCGGACGCGGCGAGGTACATCAGCGGGGCCTCGCTGCTCGTCCACGGCGGCGGTGAGCGGCCCGCCTTCCTGGACGCCGCGACCGCCAACAAGGCCGACACATCAGACACATCCGACACGTTCGACACGTTCGACACGTTCGACATGTTCGACACGTCGGACAAGGAGGACTGAGATGAGTGGACCGCTGCTGTGCGAGGGGCGAGTCGTGATCGTCACGGGCGCCGGGCGCGGACTCGGCCGCGCGCACGCCCTCGCGTACGCCGCCGAGGGGGCGCGGGTCGTCGTGAACGACCTCGGGGTGGGCCTCGACGGCACCCCCGGCCCGGAGGGCCCGGCCGTGCGGGTCGTGGACGAGATCCGGGCGGCGGGCGGACAAGCGGTCGCCCACGGCGGCGACATCGCCACCACCGAGGGCGCCGCCTCCGTCGTACGCACCGCCTTGGAGACGTACGGACGCCTGGACACCCTCGTCAACAACGCGGGGTTCCTGCGCGACCGGATGCTCGTCAACCTCGACGAGGACGACTGGGACGCCGTGCTCCGTGTCCACCTCAAGGGTCACTTCCTGCCGCTGAAGTACGCGGCGGCGCACTGGCGGGCGGAGGCGAAGGAAGGCCGCACGCCCCGGGCCAGGGTCGTCAACACCAGCAGCGGGGCCGGGCTGTTGGGTTCGGTCGGACAGGGGAACTACAGCGCCGCCAAGGCCGGGATCATCGGGCTGACCCTGGTCGCCGCGGCCGAACTGGGCCGCTACGGCGTCCAGGTCAACGCGATCGCCCCCGCGGCCCGCACCCGGATGACCGAAGGCGCCTTCGTGGACACCATGGCGGCACCCGACGCCGACTCCTTCGACGCGATGGCACCCGAGAACGTCTCGCCCCTGGTCGTCTGGCTCGGCGCGACCGCGAGCACCGGCGTCACCGGCCGCGTCTTCGAGACCGAGGGCGGCCGCATCACCGTCATGGAGGGCTGGCGCCCGGGACCGAGCGCGGACAAGGGGGCACGGTGGACTCCGTCCGAGGCCGGCGAAGCGGCCCTGAAGCTCCTGGCGGAGGCGGAGGTTCCGGGGGCGGTGTACGGGGCGGGGCAGGGGGCGGGGTAGCGGGCCTCGCAGGTCGGATGCGCCAGGTGATCTCAGGTCTTCCGGTCGAGCCTCGCCAGCGCGCGTGTCGCGTGCTCTCGTACCTTGCTGTCGGCGCCCTCGGCGAGGGCGCGCAGGATCGCCAGGCCTTGGGGGGTGCCCAAGCGGCCCAGTACGTCCGCGCCGAAGGCCTGGCGGAGGGGGTCGGGCGCGGCGCACCACTGGACCGCAGCCCGGAACGTTTCCTCGTCGCCGCGGTGGCCGAGTGCCGTCGCCGCCTCGGTCCAGTCGTCGTTGTCGGGGTCCGCGGGGCGCAGGGCGCGGGCGGCCAGTTCGGCGGCCGGGGCGGCGATGCCGAGGGCGGATTCGAGGAGGGTCGCTATCGCGGCGTGGCCGGTCTGCTGGTCGTTGCCCGCGACGGGGTTCCCGGCCGGGTCGAGGAGCTGGACCTCGACGGTGATGCCGCCGTCCTCCGGACAGCGGTGGGTGACGGAGGGGTGGCCGGGGCCCCAGGTCTCTTCCAGGCCCGCGCGCAGTTCGGCCTCCACATCGAGGGCGAGCCGGCGGTGGGCCTCGGCGAGGGCCGCCGACCGCGCCCGCGCTCCGCGCCGCAGGAGGGCGCGTACACAGCCGGGCGAGCCCCGGCGGGCGGCCGCGACGAGCGGGGGCTCACCGGTGGGGCCCGGGCGGTCGGGGTCCGCGCCGGCCGCGAGGAGCTCCGTCACCACCGCGACCCGGCCCAGCCGCACCGCCCAGGTCAGCGCCGTGAACCCGAACTCCTCCACCGTGTCCGGAGCGGCCCCGGCCGACAGCAGGGCGTGTACGACCTCCGTGTGTCCACCGCACGCCGCCCCGCACAGCGGCGCGTCCGTGCCCTGGCTGAGCCGGTCGGGCGCGGCCCCGGCCGCCAGCAGCAGCCGTACGACGCCGGGCCGGTCGCTCACCGCCGCCAGATACAGCGCCGTCTGGCCGTCCTCGTCCACCGACTCCGGACTCACCCCGGAGCGCAGCAGCCGTACCACCGCGTCCTCGGCACCCTCGTACACAGCCGTGAAGAGGAGTGCCGCGGGGTCGTTCGTGCTCATCCTTCGACCTTCGCTCGCGAAGGACGCGCGAGGCAAAGGCTTTTGGGGTGTTCTGTCTCACCCCTTGGGTCTCTTACGTCCCTCAGGTGTCGCACTCCAGCACCGTCCTGCACAGCGCGCAGCGCGCCCGCACCCGGCCCCGCACCGGCACCCTGAT
Organism: Streptomyces sp. NBC_01384; assembly: GCF_045040035.1. Lineage (NCBI taxonomy): Bacteria > Bacillati > Actinomycetota > Actinomycetes > Kitasatosporales > Streptomycetaceae > Streptomyces > Streptomyces sp. NBC_01384. Next base: position 2,442,388 of record NZ_CP109559.1, on the reverse strand, counting down.
CCGCTGGTGGCAGGTCGGGCAGGGGAAGGAGACGCGCAGCGGGCCGCGGCTGTCGGGGGTGAACGCGTAGGGGACGCCGGGCTGCGGGCCCGGGGTGTGGTGGTCCTGGGCGTGCCGCCGGTCCTTCGCGTAGCGGCGGCGGCCCGCCCAGCCGGCCGCGGTCAGCGGGGGCTGCTGCTCGTCGCTGCGGGCCTGCGCCATGCCCTTCGTGTACGCCGTGTACGCCTGCGGGCTGGTGAACCAGATCGAGGGGTCCTCGCCGAAGACCAGGGCGCGCTTGGCGAGGACGTAACCGAACTCCTCCGGGGTGAGGTAACCGAGCTTCTGCGAGGAGACCGCGTCCTCCCGGTAGGCGTCGAGAAGCAGCCAGCCCGCGCCGAGGTAGGTCGCCGCGGTGTCCGTGAGGATCTCATTGTCGCGTGTGCCGGGGAAGCAGAGGTCGAGGCGGTGCAGGTAGACGTGCATCGCCTCGTGGGCGAGGGCCGCGCCGATGTCCCGGCGGTGGGTGCGGAAGCGGTCGTTCAGTTCGACGAAGTACTCCGGGCCCGCCGTGAGTTCGACGTTCGCCGCCTGCGTCATCTCACGGAAGTTGATGATCATCCGGGCGTCCGGGAGGTGGTAGTGGCGCACCAGCTCGCGGGCCACGCGCTGCGCGCCCAGGTGCAGATCGTCGATGTCGCCGAAGGCCACGTCGGCGGGGGGCACGCTGGTCGCGAAGGTCTGGATGGTGTCGTACGAGAGCCGTTTGTAGAGCGCGGTGATCGATGCCCGCACCGTGTCCAGATGCGGGTAGCCGTGCTTGACGGGTCCGCCGTTCGCCACGTCCGCACCCCCTGAAGACGTCGGCCCTCTTGAACTCAACCGTGAACTCCACTCTAAGCGCGGATTCGGTGAGCGGAGGGGTGTGACCGGCCGAATCGCGGTCCTTGCCGGAGCACACGGGTGTCTCAATAATTCGCAAAGGCTTGGCTGGGGCATGTCATTCGGTATGCGTGACGAGTCGCGGGTGGAGGCCGGTCGCGCAGTTCCCCGCGCCCCTTACAGGGCGCTGTTGTCAGCGCGGGCCGGCAGCTTCAGCCCGTCCGGCGTCCGAGGACGAGGCCGTTCAGGCCGATGCGGGGGTCTGGGGGCGGAGCCCCCCAGGGACGGGACGGGTAGGAGCGGCGGGGGCGAAGAACTCGGTTGCCCCTGCCGCGCCGCTGAACGCAGAGTCATCGACCCGTCGTCGGCGAAGCCGGGTCCGGGCCGCGCAGGACCGGTGCCGTCGGCGTCAGCGAGGTCTCCTGGAGCTCCAGGATCCACACGTCGTTGGCACCCTCGCGCAGCACCGGCCCGGGAACGTACAACGACCGCTGCGGCCCCACCGACCAGTACCGGCCCAGATTGAACCCGTTGATCCACACGAACCCCCGCGTCCAGCCCGGAAGTTCGAGCAGGGCGTCCCCGGCGCCGCGCACCTCCACGGCGCCCCGGTACAGCCCACGGGCACCCTCCGCCGAAAGCCCCTCGAACGGCACCCCGCCCACGCCGTCGTCGTCGAACGCGTCGAGGCGCAGCCCCCGAGCCCGTACCCCGTTCAGATACTGCCGCTCGTGCAACAGCCCCCCGGTGATGCCCTTCGGCTCGCCCGAGCGCGGCCCGTAGTTGACCCTCCCCAGGGACTCCACCCACGCCTCCACGCGCGCGTGCCCCGCGACGGGCTCCTTGAGCCGCGGATCGTCCTCGGTGAGCACCCCGGCCGCCGCCCCGTCGACGTACACCACCGCCAGATCCCGCAGCCCGCGCAGCAGGAGCGGGTACGGCTGCCGCGGACCCGGGACGGTCACCTCGTACTTGACCAGGCCACGGTCGACATCCAGTTCCTCGAAGGTGGGCGGGACAGGGTATTCGGCATCCGGGCCGCCCAGCGTCTCCAGTACGGCGTCCAGGGAGGCCCATTCCCGAAGCTCCACGGCCGCGGACGCGCCCAGCGATGCGGGCGCCGGCGGCAGATCCGGCAGCGGCCCGTCCGCGTACTCGGCCAGGATCTCCCTGAAGCGCCAGAACTTCTCGGTGGGGCGCCCGAGTTCGTCGATCGGCGCGTCGTAGTCGTACGAGGTCACGTCCGGCTTCAGCGGGCCCTCGTGCAGCGCGCCGCCACCCCGGTCCGCGCCCGCCCAGCCCGCGAAGTTGGTGCCCCCGTGCGCCATGTAGAGGTTGACCGACGCCCCGCACTCCAGGATCTCGCGCAGCGCCTCCGCCGCGTCCCCGGCATCCCGTACGACGTGCTCGCCGCCCCACCGGTCGAACCAGCCGCACCAGAACTCCATGCACATCAGCGGCCCCTCGGGCCGGTGCCGGCGCAGCACGTCGAAGGCCTCACGCGCGCGGGAGCCGAAGTTGGCGGTCGCGAGGACGCCGGGGAGCGAGCCGCTGGTGAGCATGTGGTCCTCGGGACCGTCCGAGGTGAACAACGGGACGCTCACGCCCTCGGCGCGCAACACCTCCGCCAGACGGCTCAGATACACCTGGTCGGAGCCGTAACTGCCGTACTCGTTCTCGACCTGCACCATCAGCACCGGCCCGCCGCGGTCGATCTGCCGCGGCACGACCTCCTGCAGCAACTGGTGGAACCAGTGCTCCACCTGCCGCAGATACTCCTCGTCCCTGGTGCGCAGCTTCCCCGTCAGCCAGTGCGGCAGCCCGCCGTTCTCCCACTCCCCGCAGATGTACGGGCCCGGACGCACGATCGCCCACAGGCCCGCCTCCCGCGCCGCGTCCAGGAACCGGCCCAGCGCCTGGACATCCCGGAACTCGCCCGGGCGCGGCTCGTGCAGATTCCACGGGACGTACGTCTCCACACAGTTGAGCCCCATCGCCCGCAGCATCCCCAGCCGATGCCCCCAGTGTTCCTCACGCACCCGGAAGTAGTGCAGCGCGCCGGACAGCAGCCGCACCGGGCGCCCGTCCAGCAGAAAATCCGTGTCCCCCACCGTGAACTCGCTCATGCGCTCACCCTCACCCCTGGCGGCGGCCGCGTCCATGGACAAAGATCGGCTCTGGTTGGACCAAAGAGTGACGCCAACCGGACGGGCGGCAGGACGCCGTCGGCCGCAAGGGCGGGGTGGAGCCGGGAGGACAGCGGATGTACCACACCTGGATGCGGTATTTCACTCCCGCTCCCGTCCACCACCGACTCGGCCTCGCCTGCCTCGGTGTCGGCCTCCAGCACGGCGAACTGCCCACCGTAGGGCCGCGCACCCTCGACCACCACGTGGCCGTCGTCGTCAGCGCGGGCGGCGGCTGGTTCCAAGGCACCGACGGACACCGCCACGCCGTCACCGCCCCCGCCCTGCTCTGGCTCACCCCCGGCGTACCGCACCACTACGGGCCCGACCCCAGCTGGGACGAGTGCTTCGTCGACTTCACCGGGCCCGCCACCGCCACGTACACCGAACTCGGCTACATCGAACCGGACCGCCCCGTCGTACCGCTCTCCGACGCGGCCGACGCCCGCGCCACCGTCGGCCGCATCGCCCGCGCCGCCCGCCGCGGCAACCCCCTCCTCGAAGTCGAGACCGGCGCCGCCGTCCACGAACTCCTCGTCGCGCTGCGCCGCGCCCGCGCCGACCTCGCCCCCGACGGCGACCCGGTCCTGCACGCCCTCGCCCGCGACGCCTTCCAGCCACTGTCCGTCGCCGAGCACGCGACCCGGCACGGCATGACCCCCGCCGAACTGCGCGCCACCGTCCGCCGCGGCGCCGGCTGCAGCCCCAAGGACTACCTCCTCGGCATCCGCCTCGGCCGCGCCAAGGAACTCCTCGCCGCCACCGAACTCCCCGTCGCCGCCGTGGCCCGCCGGGTCGGCTACGACGACCCCGCCTACTTCTCCCGACTGTTCACCCGCCGCGTCGGCATCCCCCCGGTCCGCTTCCGCGAACAACAGGGCCGCACCCTGTCCGGCGGCTGGAACAACCGGATTCCGGACCCCGACGATCCGCCCATGATCGAGAGCCCGCACGCCACGTAGGGTGGGTCCCCATGACCAGCGACACCAATGGCACCAGCGACACCAGCGGCATCAACAGCACCAGCGGCGCCGGCGAAACCAACGCCCGGGTCGACCCCGCCGTCCGCGCCGAACTCGCCCGGCTGCGCGACAGCATCGACAACATCGACGCCGCCGTCGTCCACATGCTCGCCGAACGCTTCAAATGCACCCAACAGGTCGGCCACCTCAAGGCCGCCCACCAACTGCCGCCCGCCGACCCGTCCCGCGAGGCCCACCAGATCGCCCGGCTGCGCCGCCTCGCCGAGAACGCCAAGCTGGATCCGGCCTTCGCGGAAAAGTTGCTGAATTTCATCATCGCCGAGGTCATCCGCCACCACGAGCGCATCGCGGACGGCACCGGACACGGCAGCGCGGCCACGGGGGAGTGACACCGGACGCCCCCAGCGTGCATCCTGCGTGAGCACTCCCTGTCAGGTGTCAGGCCAAGGGCACATGCCACCCGCCCGTACCGGACCAAGGGCACACGCCACCCGTCCGTACGGGCCCGGGTCGACATGCGACCGATCGAGGGGACGTCGCGCCATGCCGTCGGATGCCAAGATCCTCATCGTCGACGACCACGAGGACACGCTCTACGCGCTCGAAAGCGCCCTGGCCCCGCTCGGCCACCCCGTGACCCGCGCGACCAACGGCGACGACGCCCTCAAGGAGGTCCTGCGCGGCCAGGTCGGGCTGCTCCTCCTCGACGTGCGCATGCCCGGCGTCAGCGGCCTCGACGTCGTGCGCTACATGCGCCGCGTCGAACAGACCCAGCACATCCCGGTCATCCTGCTCACCGGCTTCGGCCCGGACACCGAACTGTCCGCCATCGCCTTCGGCCTCGGCGTCGCCGACCTCGTCATGAAACCCGTCGACCCCTGGGCCCTGCGCACCAAGGTCCGCTACCTGTACGACACCCACCAGCGCCGCCAGGCCCTGGAGGCGGAGGCACGCGAGTTACGCGCCCAGAGCAAGGAACGCGCGTCACCGCCCGCCCCGGGCCGCCCGCACCCCGACACCCGCGTCCCCCTGCAACGCGACGGCCACACCGGCGCACGGGAACAGGATCGCACCCCGTGACCACCAGGGGACAAACAGTGCATACCGGTCCACCCCTGTGCCCTGTCGGCGCCATCAGGCAGCATGTCCCCATGTCCGTACTGACGCGCGACGAAGCGCAGACCCGTGCCCAGCTCCTCGACGTCCACCACTACGGGATCGCACTCGACCTGACCCGCGGGGACGAGACCTTCGACTCCCTGACCGTCATCCGGTTCACCGCCCGCGCCGACGCGGACACCTTCGTCGAGCTGAAGCCCGCCGAGCTGCGCTCAGCCACCCTCGACGGACAGCCCCTCGACCCCGAGACCCTCGACGAGAACCGGCTGCCCCTCAAAGGCCTCACCGCCGGCGAGCACGAACTGCGCATCGACGCACGGATGCGCTACTCCCGCACCGGCGAAGGCATGCACCGCTTCACCGACCCCACCGACGGCGAGACCTACTTCTACACCCAGCTGTTCATGGAAGACGTCCAGCGCGTCTTCGCCGCCTTCGACCAGCCCGACCTGAAGGCCGTCTTCGAACTCTCCGTGACCGCCCCCGACGGCTGGACCGTCCTCGCCAACGGCGTCACCGAACACCTGGGAGAAGGCCGCTGGCAGGCCGCCCCCACCCCACTGATCTCCACCTACCTCGTCGCCGTCGCCGTCGGCCCCTGGCACTCCGTCCGCACCGAGCACCGCGGCCTCCCCTTCGGCATCCACTGCCGCCGCTCGCTCGCCCCCTACCTCGACGCCGACGCCGACGAGATCCTCGACGTCACCCGCGCCTGCTTCGACCGCTACCACGAGAAGTTCGACGAGCCCTACCCCTTCGACTCCTACGACCAGGCGTTCGTCCCCGAATTCAACGCCGGCGCAATGGAGAACCCCGGCCTCGTCACCTTCCGCGACGAGTTCGTCTACCGCTCCGCCGTCACCGACACCGAACGCCAGACCCGCGCCATGGTCATCGCCCACGAAATGGCCCACATGTGGTTCGGCGACCTCGTCACCCTGCGCTGGTGGGACGACATCTGGCTGAACGAGTCCTTCGCCGAGTACATGGGCTACCAGACCCTCACCGAAGCCACCCGCTTCACCGACACCTGGACCGACTTCGGCGTCACCCGCAAACCCTGGGGCTACGACGCCGACCAGCGCCCCTCCACCCACCCCGTCGCCCCCGACCCGGACGCCGTCCCCGACACCGCGTCCGCCCTGCTCAACTTCGACGGCATCTCCTACGCCAAGGGCGCCTCCGCCCTGCGCCAACTCGTCACCTGGCTCGGCGAGAAGGACTTCCTGGCCGGCATCAACACCCACTTCGCCCGCCACAAGTTCGCCAACGCCACCCTCGCCGACTTCATCGACAACCTCGCCTCCGCCACCGAACGCGACGTACACGCCTGGGCCGACTCCTGGCTGCGCACCACCGGCGTCGACACCCTCACACCCTCGATCGACGAGTCCGAGGGCCACTGGCACCTCACCGTCGACCGCGACGGCAGCCGCCCGCACCGCATCGCCGTCGGCGCCTACGACACCGTCCCCGGCGAGGACAACCGACTGATCCCGCGCGACCGCCTCGAACTCGACGTACCACAGGCCGACCCCGTCACGCTCGGCCCGGGCCGCCGCCCCGCCCTGCTCCTCCTCAACGACGGCGACCTCTCCTACGCCAAGATCCGCTTCGACCCCGACTCCTTCCAGACCGTCCGCACCGCCCTCTCCGGCCTGCCCGAACCGCTCACCCGAGCCGTCGTCTGGAACGCCCTGCGCGACGCCGTCCGCGACGGCGAACTGCCCGCCATGGCCTACGTGGACGCCACCCGAGCCCACCTCCCGCACGAGAGCGACCTCGCCCTCGTCCAGGGCGTCCTGTCCTTCGCCACCGCCCACGTCGCCGACCGCTACCTCCCCGCCGAGGACCGCCCCACCGCCCTCGCCACCCTCACCGACCTGTGCCGCGACCTCATCCGCCGCACCGAGGACGGCTCCCACCCCGGCCTGCGCCTGACCGCCGTACGCCACTTCATCGACGTCGCCGCCCACCCCGACACCATCAGCGCCTGGTTCTCCGAAGGCACCGTCCCCGGCGGCCCCGAACTCGACCCCGAGCTGCGCTGGCGCATCCTCGGCCGACTCGCCGTCCTCGGCGCCATCGACGACGCCGTCATCGAGGCCGAACTCGTCCAGGACCCCAGCGCCACCGGCCAGGAAGGCGCCGCCCGCTGCCGCGCCGCGCTGCCGGACCCGCAGGCCAAGCGCAAGGCGTGGGAGGAGATGTTCGCCTCCGACCACCTCTCCAACTACCTCTTCACCGCCACCGCCCAGGGCTTCTGGCAGCCCGAACAGACCGACCTCGTCCGGGAGTACGTCGACCGCTACTGGCCCGACGCCGTCGCCCTCGCCGCCCGCCGCGGCCCCGCCATCGCCGACGCCGCCGGCCGCTATGCCTTCCCCGTCCACGCCGTCACCCCCGAAACCCTCACCCTCGGCGAAGCCTGCCTGCGCGACGCCGACCCCATCCCGGCCCTGCGCCGCAAACTCATCGACCAACTCGACGACCTGGCGAGGGCATTGAAGGTCCGCGGGATGTAGATCCGCGGGATGCAGGTCCGCAGTACGTAGGTCCGCAGTACGTAGGCCGGGGGCCGGAGGACATCCGGTCCCACACGACCACGCGGCGGGCTGATCACCCCTCCCAGGCTCGAAAAGGCCAGGGGTGATCAGCCGAACGCGCCCTTTCAGGAGCGCGGGGCTGCGCCATGGTGCGGCCCCGCCGCGTGGACGCGACCAGCCCCCACCGCCCCGCTCCCAACAAACCACCGCACCACCCCCACCCCACCGCCGAACCCGCGTAGCACCTACGTCCCCCACCCACATTTCCTCCGCCCGCCAGTACCCCCTTTCGGGTCGGATCGTTGCCCTTTCGGGGCGCGCAGACCCTGTTTCCGTACAGGCTGGTACTCCCCCCTGCCGCGCGCCCACCGGAGGACACCCCATGAGCACGCCGCCCCTCGCCTCAGGACCCGAAGGCCCCGGCGCACTGCGGCCGCTGCTCGACACCGTGCTCGACGCCCTGCGGGAGGGCGGCGCCGCCCGCGGGGGACCGCTGCCCGCGGGCGGCCCGGAGCGCGTGGCCCGGCGCGTACGGGACGCCGTCGGCGACGTACTGCCCCAGCAAGGCACCGACGACGCCCTACGCGTCCTCGTACGAGTCCTCGCCGAGGGCGCCGCCGACCCCGCCGACCCCCTGTGCGCCGCCCACCTGCACTGCCCACCCCTCGCCGTCGCCACCGCCGCCGACCTCGCCGTCTCCGCCCTCAACCCGTCCATGGACTCCTGGGACCAGGCCCCGGCCGCCTCGGCGCTGGAAGCACTCGTCACCCGCGCGCTGGCCCAGGAGATCGACGCCGGCGACGCGCTGGTCACCACCGGCGGCACCGAGTCCAACCAACTCGCCCTCCTCCTCGCCCGAGAAGCCCACGCCGGCGTACGCCTCGTCTGCGGCGCCAACGCCCACCACTCACTGCCCCGCGCCGCCTGGCTGCTCGGCCTGCCCGACCCCGTCGTCGTCCCCGCCCCCGCAGGCACCATGGACCTCGCCGCTCTCGACGAAGCCCTCACCGACTGCGGCGATCAGCGGCTCCGCCGCGGGCAGGGCCCCCGCGGCACCCACGGCAGCCTCCTGGTAGCCGCCACCGCAGGCACCACCGACGCCGGACTCATCGACCCCCTGCCCGACATCGCCGACCTCTGCGCCGCCCACGGCGCCCGCCTCCACATCGACGCCGCCTACGGCGGAGGCCTCCTCTTCAGCGACCACCACCGCACCAAGCTCGACGGACTCGACCGCGCCCACACCGTCACCCTCGACCTGCACAAACTCGGCTGGCAACCCATCGCCGGGGGCCTCCTCGTCGTCAAGGACCCCCACGACCTCGACGCCCTGGACCACCGCGCCGACTACCTCAACGCCACCGACGACACCGAAGCCGGCCTCCCCGACCTCCTCGGCCGCTCCCTGCGCACCACCCGACGCCCCGACATCCTCAAAATCGCCGTCACCCTCAAAACCCTGGGCCGCGAAGGACTCGGCGCACTCGTCGACCAGGTCTGCGCCCGCGCCCGCGAACTGGCCGACCTCGTCGAAGCACACCCCGGCTTCGAGCTCTACGACCCGCCCACCCTCAGCACCGTCCTGTTCCGGCCCGCCGAAGCCTCGGACGAAGCCGTCGCCGCCGTACGCCGCACCCTCCTGCACGAAGGCCGCGCCGTCCTCGGCCGCGCCCTGCTCGACGACCGCCTCTGGCTCAAAGCCACCCTCCTCAACCCCCACACCCGGCCGGGCGACCTGGCCGCGCTCCTGAAACTGGTGGAAGGACACACACCACGATGAGCCCGACGCCCCTCCTCCCACCCCACGAGCCCGACGCGCCCCGCGACGTCGTGGGCATCGGCATCGGCCCGTTCAACCTCTCCCTCGCCGCCCTCGCCCACCCCCTGCCCGAACTCGACACCGTCTTCTACGAACAACGCCCCGGCTTCGACTGGCACCCCGGCCTGCTCATCGACGGCGCCACCCTCCAAGTCCCCTTCCTCGCCGACCTGGTGACTCTCGCCGACCCCGCCAGCCCCTGGTCCTTCCTCAACTACCTCAAGGACCGCGACCGCCTCTTCCCCTTCTACTTCGCCGAGCGCTTCCACATCCAGCGCGCCGAATACGACGCCTACTGCCGCTGGGTCGCGGACAACCTCCCCGGACTCCACTTCGGCCACCAGGTCGACGCCGTCAGCTGGGACTCCGAACGCGCCCTCTTCGAAGTCGACTTCACCCGACTCGACACCGACGGCGAAGCCGAAGCCCTCGGCCGCACCTACACCCGCAACATCGTCCTCGGCGTCGGCACCGCCCCCCACATCCCCGACGCCCTCAAACACCTCGCCGAAGCCCCCGGCGTCCCCGTCATCCACGCCGCGGACTACCTCGCCCACCGCGAACGCTTCCTCACCGCCGACCACATCACCGTCATCGGCGCGGGCCAGTCGGGCGCCGAGGTCTTCCTCGACCTCCTGCGCAACCGGCCCGCCGGCCGCGAGAAGATCCACTGGCTCGCCCGCACCGAAGCCTTCGCCCCCATGGAGTACTCCAAGCTCGGCCTCGAACACTTCACCCCCGACTACACCCGCTACTTCCACGCCCTCACCGAACCCGTACGCGACCGCCTCCTCGCCGCCCAATGGCAACTCCACAAAGGCATCGACGCCGACACCATCGCCGCCATCCACGACGAGCTCTACCGCCGCACCCTCCACGGCGGCTGGCCCGACGCCGTCCTCACCCCCGCCGTCACCGTCCGCACCGCAGGCCGCGTCGCCACCACCAAGGTCGAACTCCACCTCGAACACGGCCATCAAGGCGCCCACACCCGCCTCACCACCGACGCCGTCGTCCTCGCCACCGGCTACCGCGAACGCCCCCTCGGCCAGATCCTCGCCGGACTCGACCCCTACCTACACCGCGACAGCGCCGAACGCCCCCGCATCGACGACCAGTTCCGCCTCGTCCTCGACCCCACCGTCACCGGCCACGCCTACGTCCAGAACGCCGAACTCCACACCCACGGCGTAGGCGCCCCCGACCTCGGCCTCGCCGCCTGGCGCAGCGCCACCATCCTCAACTCCCTCACCGGCAAAGACCCCTACCCGCTCCCGCGCCGAACGGCCTTCACCACCTTCGGCCTCGAACCCCAGCTCCAGATCCCACCCACCCGTCACACCACCCAGACCCTCACCCCGCTCGTCGAGGGACGGTAGGAAAACCACGGACACGGGCTCACGCCAACGACGCCGGCGAGAAATCCATCGCCGGCGTCGTGGACGCATCACCCCCGAAGCTCCGAGAGCCCCAGCCAGGGTCCAGAAAATTACCCCCTGCCGCCGCCGAGGCCGCCGTCGCCGCCTGCGCGGACGGAGCCGCGACCGCACCGGTCAACGCCACCCCCGCACCCGTCACGGCGGACTTCTTCAGGAACTTCCGGCGGTTCAACGGCATCTCTACGGCTCCTTGGGGAATGGTCAACGACGCGCGTAGATTCTGACCCACACATGACACTCCGGAACAGGTCCGGAAGGTTTCCGTCTGGTGACCAGCGAGCACCACAACACCCCTCCCAGTGACAGAGTGGGACGTATGGCCCCCACCGCAGAGGAACCCCAACCCGCACTCCCCTACGGAACCCCCGCATCACCCCGCATCGCCGTCCGCGGCGAATCCCACCTCGAAGTCGACCCCGAAATCGCCCGCATCGGCATCACCGTCAGCGCCCGCGGCACCGACCGACGAGAAGCCCTCGCCGACCTCACCCGCCGCAACACGACGGCCATGGACCTGGTGAAGTCGTACGGAGACGCCGTCGAACGCCTCGAAACCGGCGCCTTCTCCATCAGCCCGGAACTGACGAAACACGGCCGCGGCGAACGCGTCCACGCCTACCACGGCCGCGTCCACATCACCGCCGAACTCACCGACTTCACCGCACTCGGCGAACTGACGACACGCCTCGCAGACCTCGACCTCACCCGCGTCGACGGCCCCTGGTGGGCCCTGCGCCCCGGCTCACCCTCCCACCGCCAAGCCCGCCAACAAGCGGTCCGCGAAGCCGTCCAACGCGCCCGCGAATACGCCGAAGCCCTCGGCACCACCCTCGCCGCCCTCGTCGAACTCGCCGACATCGGCGCCGAGAGCGCCCAGCCCTACCCCGCCGCCCCCGGCCGCGCCATGCGCTCCATGTCCTTCGCCGGAGCCGCCCCCGAAGAAGCCGCCCCCCTCGACCTCGAACCCCAACGCCAACACGTCTACGCCCAGGTCAACGCCCGATTCACCATGGCACCACCGGAGCTGTGAACCGCAGGGGAGAGAACAGGGGCGGGAAGTCGCCTTTTCCTCTTAGATATATGCAGGAACAGATCCACGCGGCCGGGGGATCGCAAAGAATCAATCCGCTCATCAGAGCACCCCGGCGCACAATTCAACTGTTGTCAATAAGGCTTCACGCAAAGGTTGTTGAGTAGTCACGCTGGACCAATTCTCTACCCACCGGTAAGGCCTAGGCTCAAACCATGCGCCGAGCAAAAATCGTCTGTACATTGGGCCCCGCCACCGACTCGTACGACCAGCTCAAAGCCCTGGTCGAAGCCGGAATGGACGTAGCCCGCTTCAACCTCAGCCACGGCACCCACGCCGAACACGAGGAGCGCTACCAGCGCGTGCGAAAGGCCTCCGACGAGACCGGCCGCAGCGTCGGACTGCTCGCCGACCTTCAAGGCCCGAAGATCCGACTCGGCCGCTTCACCGAAGGCCCCGTACTCCTTGAACGCGGAGACACCTTCACCATCACCGTCGAAGAGGGCGCCGAGGGCGACCGCCTCACCTGCGGCACGACGCACTCGGGCCTCGCGGCCGACGTCACCCCCGGCGAACGCATCCTCGTCGACGACGGCAAGGTCTGCCTCGAAGTCACCACCGTCGACGGCCCCCGCGTCCACACCACCGTCATCGAAGGCGGCATGGTCTCCGACCACAAAGGCCTCAACCTCCCCGGCGTCGCCGTCTCCGTCCCCGCCCTCTCCGACAAGGACGAAGCAGACCTCCGCTGGGCCCTGCGCACCGGCTTCGACGTCATCGCCCTCTCCTTCGTCCGCAGCGGCCACGACATCCACGACGTCCACCGCATCATGGACGAAGAAGGCCGCCGCCTCCCCGTCATCGCCAAGGTGGAGAAGCCCCAGGCCGTCGACAACATCGACGACATCGTCGCCGCGTTCGACGGCATCATGGTCGCGCGAGGCGACCTCGGCGTCGAAATGCCCCTCGAACAGGTCCCGATCGTCCAGAAGCGCGCGATCAAGCTCGCCAAGCGCAACGCCAAGCCGGTCATCGTCGCCACCCAGATGCTCGACTCGATGATCGACCACTCCCGCCCGACCCGAGCGGAGGCGTCCGACGTCGCCAACGCCGTCATCGACGGCACGGACGCGGTGATGCTCTCCGGCGAGACCAGCGTCGGCAAGTACCCCATCGAAACGGTCCGGACGATGGCCCGCATCGTCGAGGCCGCGGAGGAAGACATCCTCGCCAAGGGCCTCCCGCCCCTCACCGAACGCAACAAGCCCCGCACCCAGGGCGGCGCGGTCGCCCGAGCGGCGGCGGAAATGGGCGACTTCCTCGGCGCCAAGTTCCTGGTGGCGTTCACCCAGTCCGGCGACACGGTCCGCCGCCTGTCGCGTTACAGGTCGCCGATCCCTCTGCTGGCCTTCACCCCGGACCCGGCGACCCGCTCGCAACTGAACCTGACGTGGGGCGTGGAAACGTTCCTGGGCCCGCACGTCGATTCCACCGACGCGATGGTCGACCAGGTGGACGAGCTGCTCCTGAAGTACGGCCGCTGCGAAAAGGGCGACATAGTGGTCATCACGGCTGGCTCGCCGCCCGGGGTGTCGGGCACGACGAATCTGGTACGGGTCCACCACATCGGGGAGGACGACAGTCCCAAGTAGGTCCGGCTGTCAGTACTTGGGACCGACGTGGGCGTCCATGAGAACGACGGAGGCTTTGCGGGCGACGGAGATGTTGAACGGGTCGCTGCCGCGCGCCAGCGTCGTCCACTCGACGCCCACGCGGTCGAGGGTGTCGGTAAAGAGCTTCCGGATGTCGTCGGACTTGTTGGCGAAGAAATACCGTGGGTACTCGTAGCGCTTGCGCTCGCCGGCGACGAGGCGGGTCGTCCAGTTCGTGATGCGACAGCCGTCGGAGTGGATGAGCCCGCGGATGAATTCCCACGGGTGAGCGTCGACGATTTCCTGTTGCCAGGGTTCGAGGACGATCGGGCGCTCGTGCTTCTTGCCGGGGCCGTGCTGGGGAAACATGCAGTACAGGTGTTTCGAGTAGACCTTCACGTTGCGGCAGCCTGTCTTGCGGACGCGACATACGGCGTTGTCGGGGAAGACCGCGCGCATGGCTTGCTCGCAGTCGTCCATGAGTCCGGGCCATGCTTCACAGCACGTGATCATGAGGTTGGGCACGCGGTGCTCGGAGTAGCGACTGATGTGGCCGTCGCCCAGATACAGGCCGAGTAAGTAGCTGTAGGCGGGCTCGTCAAGGTCGCGTCCATCGCACCGTGGGCACTTGGGGTCATGCTTGCCTGGGCACTCGCCGCGTTTCGCGCGGTCCATGTGCTTCCAGTAACTGACCGTCCCGAGCGGGACGTTGAATCGCCGCGCCACGTCTGCGTTCCGTGCGCCGTCGCGCAGCAACGAGAGTGCCTGCCGTCTAACCTCGGTTCCGTGAAAGATCATGCGGCCACTCTGTGTCACTGATCGTGGCGTTGCGCAGCAAAAAGCGGATGTTCACGAGAAGGGGAACATCCGCTTAGCTGGAAAACTGTGCCGGGTGCGGGATTCGAACCCGCAAGCCCTCACGGGCAGAGGTGTTTGAGACCTCCGTGTATGCCGTTCCACCAACCCGGCGTAAGTGGCTGTCCGGAAGCATACCGGGTCACCGCAGCTCGCTGCAGCTAGGTAGGCTCTTGGTCAGCAGCACATGCCCGGCCCGTAACGAGGAGCCCCCGTGACCGCCCCCGAGTCGCCCCAGCCCGTCGCCGACGACGACAAGTCGCACGTGCCTCCGCTGACGACCCGTGTCGTCATCGCTGAGGACGAGGCGTTGATCCGCCTCGATCTGAAAGAGATGCTCGAGGAGGAGGGCTACGCCGTCGTGGGCGAGGCGGGGGACGGGGAGCAGGCCGTCGAGCTGGCCCGTGAGCACAGGCCCGACCTCGTGATCCTCGACGTGAAGATGCCCAAGCTCGATGGGATCTCCGCCGCCGAGAAGATCGCCGAAGAAGGCATCGCCCCGGTGCTGATGCTCACCGCGTTCTCGCAGCGCGACCTCGTCGAGCGGGCCCGCGACGCCGGCGCGATGGCGTACCTCGTGAAGCCCTTCAGCAAGAGCGACGTCGTACCGGCGATCGAGATGGCCGTCTCGCGGTTCACGGAGCTGAAGCAGCTGGAGAAGGAGGTCGCGGACCTCAGCCAGCGGCTGGAGACCCGCAAGCTCGTGGACCGTGCGAAGTCCGTGCTGCAGACGGAGTACGGGCTGACCGAGCCCGCCGCTTTCCGGTGGATTCAGAAGACCTCCATGGACCGCCGTATGTCCATGCAGCAGGTCGCCGAGGCGGTCATCGCGGACGCCGACGAGAAGAAGTCCTCGAAGGGCTAGCCGGACACGAGTACCCGGACATCAGTACCCGGACATCAGGACAACGAAGAGGCCCGCACCCCCGGATGGGGGCGCGGGCCTCTTCGTATCGGCGTAGGAGCTAGTCCTCGCCCAGGTACGCCTTCCGCACGGACTCGTCGTGCAGGAGGTCCTGTCCGGTGCCGGAGAGGACGATGTTGCCGACCTCCATGACGTGGCCCTGGTCGGCGAGGGAGAGCGCCGCCTGGGCGTTCTGCTCGACGAGGAGGATGGTCGTGCCGGTGGACTTGAGTTCGGCGATGGTGGCCATGATCTTCTGCATCATGATCGGCGAGAGGCCCATGGAGGGTTCGTCGAGCATGAGCAGCTTGGGCTGGGACATGAGGGCGCGGCCCATGGCGAGCATCTGCTGCTCGCCGCCCGACAACGTTCCCGCGGCCTGCTTGCGGCGTTCCCCGAGGATGGGGAAGAGGTCGTAGGCGCGCTGGATGTCCTTCTCGATGCCTGCCTTGTCGTTGCGGAGGAAGGCGCCGAGGCGGAGGTTGTCCTCGATGGTCATGCGGGGGAAGATGTGCCGCCCCTCGGGGGAGTGGGCGAGTCCCAGCGAGACGATCTGGTGGGCGGGGGTCTTCTTCAGCGACTTGCCGTCGAACTTGATCTGTCCGCCGACTGGCTTGAGGAGGCCGGACAGGGTGCGCAGCGTCGTGGTCTTGCCGGCGCCGTTGGTGCCGATGAGGGTGACGACCTGGCCGGCGTCGACCTTGAAGGAGATGCCCTTGACGGCTTCGATCTTGCCGTAGGCGACCCGGAGGTCCTCGACTTCCAGGAGTGCGGTCATCGGTCGGTCTCCTTGCCGGGCGCGGCGTCCGTGGTGGTGTCGGCGTGTGCCTCGGCTGCCTCGATCTCGGCGATCTCCTCGGCGCCGGGGGCGCCTTCGAAGGGCTCTCCGAGGTAGGCGGCGATGACGCGTTCGTCGCCCTGTACGGTCGCGCTGTCGCCTTCGACGAGTTTTTCGCCTTGTACGAGGACGGCGACGCGGTCGCAGAGGTTGAAGATGAACCGCATGTCGTGCTCGATGACGAGGACGGCGATGCCCTTGTCGCGGATGGCGAAGACCAGTTCCTCGGTGGCCCGGGTCTCCTGGGGGTTCATGCCGGCGGTGGGCTCGTCGAGGAGGAGGAGGCCCGGCTCGCTGGCCAGGGCTCGCGCGATTTCGAGCTTGCGCTGTTCGCCGTACGGGAGGTTCCTGGAGAGGTGGTCGCGCTTGTGGGCGAGGCCGATGAACTCGAGGAGTTCCATGGCGCGTTCTTCGGAGGCTTTCTCGGCCTTCTTGAAGCCGGGGCCGCGCAGGAGTGCGGACCACAGGCCTTCCTTCGTACGGGTGTGGCGGCCGACCAGTACGTTTTCCAGGACCGTCATGTTGGCGAAGAGACGGATGTTCTGGAAGGTGCGGGCGACGCCGGCCGCGGTGACCTTGAAGGACTTGGGCGGCAGGAGGTTGCCCTTGTAGCGGACCTCGCCCTCGGTGGGGGTGTAGAGGCCGGTGAGGCAGTTGAAGAAGGTCGTCTTGCCGGCGCCGTTGGGGCCGATGAGTCCGACGATCTCGCCGCTGTTGACGGTGAGGTTGACGTTGCGTACGGCGGTGAGGCCGCCGAAGCGCATGGTGACGCCTTTGGCGTCGAGCACGGTTTCGCCGGGGGCGGTGGCGCCGGCGGCGTCCTGGGTGGTGGTGTCGGTGGTCATGGTGGTCAGGCCCCTGCCTTGCTGAGGACTGCGGGTGCTTCGGCCTCTTCGTGGAATTCGAGTTGGCGGCGCCGGTTCGGGATGAGGCCTTCCGGGCGGAAGCGCATCAGCAGGACGAGGGTGAGGCCGAAGGCGAAGAGTTGGTAGTTGCCGAGGAACTGGAGCTTGGCCGGGATGAGGTAGAGCAGTGCTGCGCCGACGAGGGGTCCGCTGATGGTGCCCATGCCGCCGAGGACGACGGCGGCGAGCAGGAAGGCGGAGTTGGGCGGTACGACGTGGGCGAACTGGTACTGCTCGGGGGTCACGGTGTAGGTGACGTGGGCCTGGACGGACCCGGCGAGGCCGGCGAGGGAGGCGCCGAGGGCGAAGGCGATGAGCTTGACGCGGAAGCCGTTGATGCCCATGGCGAGTGCGGCGGTCTCGTCCTCGCGGATGGCGATCCAGGCGCGGCCGATGCGGGAGTTGCTGCTGCGCTGGAAGACGACCACGACGACCAGTGTGATGAGGAGCATCAGCAGGAAGTAGTTGGCGAATCGCGCGATGGTGAATCCGGCGAAGCTGTGTTCGGCGCCGAAGTCGAAGCCGAGGATGTTGAGGTTGGGGATCGCGGAGATGCCGTTGGAGCCGTTGGTGACGTCGGGGCCGGAGGTGCCGTCCATGTTGAGGACGGTGATGCGGAAGATCTCACCGAAGCCGAGCGTCACGATGGCGAGGTAGTCGCCGCGCAGACGGAGGGTGGGGGCGCCGATGAGGACGCCGAAGATCATGGCGACGGCCGCGCCGAGCAGGGCGGAGGCCCAGAAGGGCCAGTGGACGTGGAGTGGTGAGGAGGGGGAGCCGGAGACCAGGGCCGAGGTGTAGGCGCCGACGCCGAGGAAGGCGACGTATCCGAGGTCGAGGAGGCCGGCGAGGCCGACGACGATGTTGAGGCCGAGGGCGACGGTGGCGAAGATCAGGATGTAGACGCCGATGGTCGCGTACTGGTCGTCGGACTGGGTGAAGGGGAAGGCGGCGGCGGCGATGAACGCGCCGATCATCGTGATCGTGCGGTGCTTGGCGGTGAGCGCGGAGACCCGGGCCACGAGTCCGGCCTTCGAGGCGGCGGCGAAGCCGAAGCCGACGGTGATGAGGAAGCCGACGAAGAGTTCGTCGTATTGGGTGCCGATGCCGTAGGTGAAGACGGTCAGGCCGAGGGTCAGCGCGACGACGATGATCAGGATCTCGGCGTATGCGGGCAGTTTGCGGGCCGGGGTGGCGCGTCCGGCGGCGAAGGCGGCCTTGATGACGGTGCGGGTGTGGCGCGCCTTGTGCTGGAACTGCTCCCAGGAGGTGTCCTCCGGGTCGGCGGGGTCGGGCTCCGGCCGGGTGAAGGGCAGGGAGAGCGAGCCGAGCAGTGCGGCGAGGGTGGCGGCGGCCACGATGAAGCCGCCGGCTTCGAGGTTGACGACGCCGCCGAGTTCGTCGCTGATCGCGATGACGGTGTACCAGGCGGTGGCGAAGGTGCCGAGTGCGGCCAGTTTGAGGGCGCTGTCGGCGCCGGCGGGTACCAGCCAGCGCAGGCCCTTGACGCCGTAGGAGGCGAGGCTGAAGAGGGTGGTGAGGGCGCCGCCGATGAGGACGAGGACCTGCAGGCCGCCGGGGTAGCCGTAGACGGTGAGGTCGCCGGGGAAGGCGGGGGTCCAGGTCCAGGCGAGGAAGGCGGAGATGATGGTGAGGGCGCCGCCGCCGACTGTGAGGGCGCGTCCGATGTGTGGCGGGATGCCGATGAGACCGGAGGTGGCGCCGGAGGCGGGGGTGCTGGGGGTCTCGGGTGCGGTGGTCTGTGTGGTCATCGGTGTCACGCCCTGTCCGCGACGCGCTCGCCGAGCAGGCCCTGGGGCCTGAAGAGGAGCACGAGGATGAGGAGTACGAAGGCCCAGACGTTGGCCCAGGACTGGCCGCCGAGCTGGTCCATGCCGGGCACGTCGGCGATGTAGGCGGTGGCCATGGTTTCGGCGATGCCGAGGACGAGGCCGCCGATCATGGCTCCGTAGATGTTGCCGATGCCGCCGAGGACGGCTGCGGTGAAGGCTTTGAGGCCGAGGATGAAGCCCATGCGGAACTGGACCTGGCCGTATTTGAGGCCGTAGGCGACGGCTCCGACGGCGGCGAACGCGGCGCCGAGGGCGAAGGCGACCACGATGATGCGGTCGGTGTTGATGCCCATGAGTTTGGCGGTGTCGGGGTCCTGGGCGGTGGCCTGCATGCCGCGTCCGGTGCGGGTCTTCATGACGAAGTAGGCGAGGATCGCCATGCTGATGGGGGCGGCGATCAGCAGGAAGACGTCGCCGGTCTGGATGGTGACGTTGCCGATCTGGAAGGGGCCGCCGTTGATCTGCGGGAAGTTGATCGATTCCTTGGCGCCGGGGTACCAGGCCCACACGGCCTGCTGGAGGGCGAGGGAGAGGCCGATGGCGGTGATGAGGGGGGCGAGGCGTGGTGCGGTGCGCAGGGGGCGGTAGGCCAGCCGTTCCGCTCCCACGGCCACGGTGACTGCGGCGATGACGGCTCCGAGGAGCATCAGTGGCAGTGCGATCCACATGGAGGTGCCGTCCGGCAGGACGTACAGATAGACCGTGAGGGCGCCGAACCCTCCGATCATGAAGATCTCGCCGTGGGCGAAGTTGATGAGCTGGACGATGCCATAGACCATTGTGTAGCCGATGGCGACCAGCCCGTACATGGATCCCAGTAGCAGGCCGTTGACCAGCTGCTGCGGCAGTTCGTTCACCGCATGTCCTCCGAGACTTCGGATATTTGACGGATGTGGCCGAATGTGAGTCCGCGCGGGGCGCCTGTGGTACAGCGCCCCGCGCGGCTCATCATGTGGTGCGGCTGTGGGTCAGCCTGTGAAGGTGCCGGACTTCACGGCCTTCCAGGCACCGTTCTCGACGGCGTAGACGGTGAGCTGCTTGTTCGTCGCGTCACCGAACTCGTCGAAGGAGACCTTGCCGGTCACACCGTCGAAGGACACGTTCTGCACGGCGGCCGTGACCTTGTCGCGGGGGTCGGACGGCAGCTTGCCGTTGTTGGCGTCGACGACCGACTTCACGGCCTGGATGATCGCCCAGGCGGCGTCGTAGGAGTAGCCGCCGTATGCCGCGTACTCCTCCTTGTAGCCGCCCGCCTTGTAGTTGGCCACGAACTGCTTGGCGGAGGGGAGTTCCTCGACCGGGGCGCCGACGGAGGTGGCGAGGTCACCGGCGCTGTCGCTGCCGGCCAGCTTGATGAACGTGGGGTCGTAGATGCCGTCGCCGCCGACCACCGGGATCTTGGCGCCGGCGGCCTTGATCTGCTTGCTCAGCGGGCCGGCCTGCGGGTACTCACCGCCGTAGTAGACGACGTCCGCGCCGGAGTTCTTCACCTGGGTGGCGACGGCGGAGAAGTCCTTGGTGTCGGGGTCGATGTGCTGGGTTCCGGCGATCTTGCCGCCGAGCTTCTTGAACTCGTCGGTGAAGGTGGCGGCCAGGCCGGCGCCGTAGGTCTTCTTGTCGTCGATGACGAAGACCTTCTTCTTCTTGGAGTCGTTGAAGACGTACTGCGCGGCGAACGGGCCCTGGATGGCGTCCGTGGTCGCGGTGCGGAAGTACGACTTGTACGGGCGGACCTTCTTGGTCCGCCAGTCGGTGCCCTGGGTGAGGGCCGGGCCGGTGTTGGCGGGGGAGATCTCGACGAGCTTGGCGTCGTCGAAGACCTTCTGCATGGATTCGGCCACGGAGGAGTTCAGCGGGCCCACGACGCCGATGGTGCTCTTGTCGGCGACCAGGGTGGAGGCGTTCTGCTGGCCCGATGAGGGCTGTGCCTGGTCGTCGAGCGCCTTGACCTGGAAGGTGACGCCGGCGACGGTCTTTTCTTTGTTGGCCGTCTTGGCCGCGAGGTCGACGGAGTTCTTGATGCCGAGGCCCAGCGCGGACAGGTCGCCGGTCAGCGGTGCGTCGACACCGATGGTCACGGTGGTGCCACCGCTGCCGGAGTCCGAGCTGCCCTTGTCGCGCGAACCGCAGGCGGTGAGTGTGAGAGCTCCCGCCGCCAGCGCGGCGGTGATGGCGATGAGCGAACGTTGACGCACGATCAGTCCTTTCCTGGCACGTCCCTTCCCCGTGGAAGCGACCGAGTCGAGCGCTGGGCCGAAATGAGACTGAATCCGACGGCGCGGTGACTGGCCGTGACTCTAAGCGCGGGTGGGGAACTGGGAGGAGGGTCTGACCGAGGCTGTGATGCTCTTGTTATGACACGAGGTAATGCAGAGCGGTACCGAGTGGGTGGAAAAGCAGAATTCAGGCCGATTTGCTCGGTCCACATAGTGAGAACCCGCAGGACCCGCCGGGGTGCGTTCAGGGGTGTTCGCTATTTTGGTCCTGACGTGGAGTTGGTGCTGCAGGCGACGTGAAGTGCTTGTGAGAGGTCGTGTGCATAGCGGTCGCCAAGGATGAAACTGTGGACTTGTATTGCACGCGTATTACGCAGAGTTACATCCAGGAAAGGGAGTCCGGCGTTCTCCGGCACTTTTGCACATTCGGTCACATGCATGGTGATGGTGATCTTTCGGGGAGAACCGGCTCTCGTGCGCAGCGGCGGGTGCGGGTGCCACGTCAGGGAAACGCTGGCATAGGGCTGGGTTATCCGTGTCGTCGTTACCGGCGGGCCGGATTGCACGCTCAGTTCCAGCGCGAAGCTGAAGCTCCCGCGTGGCGCGGTGCCGGGCGGGGTCGCCGGGCCCCGGTAGGTGACGTCGACGACCTGGGAGGGGTACGGCGCGGGGGGCGGCGGCGGTTTCTGCGGCCGGGTGGCGAAGAGGTAGCCGCCGGCCGCGAGGAGGGCGGCGGTCGCCGTGGCCGTCAGAGCCGCTCTGTGGTGCCGTGCGTACAGCTGGGCGAGGCGCCCCCGCGGGGGGTCAGGCAGGAGCGGGGCGCCCGGTTCCAGGACGTCCCGCGGGTGCGTGCCCTCGCCGGGCTCGACGGGGCCGATGCCGCTCACTGCCAGGGCCCCGCGGTCGGACCGCCGCCGCGGTACCAGTCCTCGCAGCCCGCGCGCGCCCTGCGGTCGATCAGTCGCTCCGCCGCCTGTGCGCCGTTGCGTTTCTTCTCGGCGCGGGCGGCGTCCACGACGTCCCTGAGGATCTCGTACTGCCCGTTGGACAGGCCCATTGACTGGTAGTCCCCGTAGGTGTTGCTGTCCAGGACCTTCCGCGACCAGTACGCGACGATCCGCGCGCACACGTCCTCGCGGGGCGTGGCGCTCGGCGAGGGGGAGCCGGACGACGTACCCGTTCCGGCTCGGGAGCCGGACTCCCCGCACCCGGTGAGCAGACCACCCGTCAGGAGCACCACTCCGAGCCCTAATCCGAGCGCCGCCCGTGACCGGGTGGCTCCTCCCGTTCTCATGCCTTGACGCTAAGGCTCCTGGTGCCCGGGATCAACGGGGCTGCGGGTTGACGTCCCGCAGGAGGCAGGTGAGGCGGGCGGTGCAGACGCGCTTGTCGTGCTCGTCCGTGATGACGATCTCGTACGTCGCTGTCGTGCGCCCGCGGTGTACGGGGGTGGCCACGCCGGTGACGAGGCCGGAGCGGGCGCCGCGGTGGTGGGTGCAGTTGAGGTCGACGCCGACGGCGATCTTGGAGCTGCCGCCGTGGAGCATGGAGCCGATGGAGCCGAGGGTCTCCGCGAGGACGGCGGAGGCGCCGCCGTGCAGGAGGCCGTAGGGCTGGGTGTTGCCCTCCACGGGCATGGTGCCGACGACCCGGTCCGGGGAGGCCTCGACGATCTGGACGCCCATGCGGGTGCCGAGGTGGCCTGCCGAGAAGAGGGCGGGCAGGTCGACACCGAGCGAGGCGTACTCGTCGATGACCTCTTGCGGGAACTTCACGTGACTCTGCTCGCCCATGGGGCCCGGCTCCGATCGTCGTCGATCTCTCTGGTACTGGCTGAGCAAACGCTCAGTCGGTTGTCGATTGTTCCAGACGGACCACGACGGACTTGCTGGCCGGGGTGTTGCTGGTGTCGGCGGTGGCGTCGAGCGGGACGAGGACGTTGGTCTCCGGGTAGTACGCGGCGGCGCAGCCGCGGGCGGTCGGGTAGTGGACGACGCGGAAGCCGGGGGCGCGCCGTTCGAGGCCGTCCTGCCATTCGCTGACGAGGTCGACGTACGAGCCGTCGGTCACGCCGAGGGAGCGGGCGTCCTCGGGGTTGACGAGGACCACTCGGCGGCCGTTCTTGATGCCCCGGTAGCGGTCGTCGAGGCCGTAGATGGTGGTGTTGTACTGGTCGTGCGAGCGCAGGGTCTGGAGGAGCAGGCGGCCTTCGGGGAGCCCCGGGTACTCGACGGGTGCGGCCGTGAAGTTGGCCTTGCCGGTGGTGGTGGGGAAGCGGCGTTCGTCGCGGGGGGCGTGGGGGAGGGTGAATCCCGCAGGGCGACCAGCAGAACCAGTGACGCGCGCGTTGAAGTCGTCGAAGCCGGGGATCACGCGTGCGATGCGGTCGCGGATGGTGGCGTAGTCCTTCTCGAACTCCTCCCACGGGGTGCGGGAGGCTTCGCCGAGGACGCGGCGGGCGAGGCGGCAGACGATGGCCGGCTCGGACAGCAGGTGTTCGCTCGCGGGTTCCAGGCGGCCGCGTGAGGCGTGGACCATGCCCATGGAGTCCTCGACGGTCACGAACTGCGCCGTGCTTTTCCCGTTCGGGCCGAGCTGGAGGTCGCGCTCGGTACGGCCGAGGGTGGGCAGGATCAGGGCGCGCGCGCCGGTGATCACGTGGGAGCGGTTGAGCTTGGTCGAGACGTGCACGGTGAGGCGGGCGCGGCGCATGGCGGCCTCGGTCACCTCGGTGTCGGGGGAGGCGGAGACGAAGTTGCCGCCCATGGCGAAGAAGACCTTGGCGTCGCCGTCGCGCAGGGCGCGGATGGCTCGTACGACGTCGTAGCCGTGCTCGCGGGGCGGGGCGAAGCCGAACTCCTTCTCCAGGGCGTCCAGGAAGGCCGGGGCGGGGCGCTCGAAGATGCCCATGGTGCGGTCGCCCTGCACGTTCGAGTGGCCGCGGACCGGGCAGACGCCCGCGCCGGGGCGGCCGATGTTGCCGCGCAGGAGAAGGAAGTTGACGACTTCGCGGATCGTGGGCACGGAGTGCTTGTGCTGGGTGAGGCCCATGGCCCAGCAGACGATGGTGCGCTTCGAGGCGAGGACCATGCGGAGGGCCTCGTCGATCTTCGCGCGCTCCAGGCCCGTCGCGGTGAGGGTCTCGTCCCAGTCGGCGGCGCGGGCGGTGGCCGCGAACTCCTCGTAGCCGTGGGTGTGTTCGGCGATGAAGTCTTCGTCGACCGCGCCTTCCGTCTCCAGGATGAGCTTGTTGAGGAGGCGGAAGAGGGCCTGGTCGCCGCCGAGGCGGATCTGCAGGAACAGGTCGGTGAGGGCGGCGCCCTTGAGCATGCCCTGGGGGGTCTGCGGGTTCTTGAAGCGTCCCAGGCCGGCTTCGGGCAGCGGGTTGACGGTGATGATCTTCGCGCCGTTGGCCTTGGCCTTCTCCAGGGCGGAGAGCATGCGCGGGTGGTTCGTGCCGGGGTTCTGCCCGGCGACGATGATCAGGTCCGCCTTGTAGAGGTCGTCGAGCAGGACGCTGCCCTTGCCGATGCCGATGGTCTCGGTGAGGGCGGAACCGGAGGACTCGTGGCACATGTTCGAGCAGTCGGGCAGGTTGTTCGTGCCGAGTTCGCGGGCGAACAGCTGGTAGAGGAACGCGGCCTCGTTGCTCGTACGTCCGGAGGTGTAGAAGAGGGCCTCGTCGGGGGAGTCGAGGGCGGCGAGCTCCTCGGCGACGATGTCGAAGGCGCGCTCCCAGGAGACCGGCTCGTAGTGGTCGGCGCCCTCGGGCAGGTACATGGGGTGGGTGAGGCGGCCCTGCTGGCCGAGCCAGTAGCCGCTGCGGCCGAAGAGGTCGGTGACCGGGTGCGCGGCGAAGAAGTCCGGGGTGACCCGGCGCAGGGTGGCCTCCTCGGCGACCGCCTTCGCGCCGTTCTCGCAGAACTCCGCGGTGTGCCGGTGTTCCGGCTCGGGCCAGGCGCAGCCCGGGCAGTCGAAGCCGTCCTTCTGATTGACGCGCAGGAGGGTCAGCGCGGTGCGCTTCACCCCCATCTGCTGCTGGGCGATGCGCAGGGTGTGTCCGATGGCGGGCAGCCCGGCCGCCGCGTGCTTCGGCTCGGCGATCTGCGGCGCGTCCTGAACCGGATCGCTTGTCGGCGGCTTGCTGGCCATCGCTGAACCCCTTCGCATGCACGTATGAAGTACATCGTCGATCCTCGCACGCGCCGGTGACAGTGACCGTGGCCGGTCCCGGAAGGTCCGCACTGTCAGTGGGGCGTGGCAGGATCGGGGGCGTGGCAGAAACAGCATCGAAGAAGACCGAGAAAACCGCAGGTGCGGGCCGTCCGCGGCTGATGCTCATGGATGGGCACTCGCTGGCGTACCGCGCGTTCTTCGCGCTGCCCGCGGAGAATTTCACGACCGCGACGGGTCAGCCGACGAACGCGATCTATGGTTTCGCGTCGATGCTGGCGAACACGCTGCGCGACGAGGCGCCCACGCATTTCGCGGTGGCGTTCGACGTCTCGCGCAAGACGTGGCGCTCCGAGGAGTTCACGGAGTACAAGGCGAACCGGTCGAAGACCCCGGACGAGTTCAAGGGGCAGGTCGAGCTGATCGGCGAGCTGCTGGACGCGATGCACGCGCAGCGGTTCGCGGTGGACGGCTTCGAGGCCGACGACATCATCGCCACGCTCGCCACACAGGCCGAGGCCGAGGGCTTCGAGGTCCTGATCGTCACCGGTGACCGTGACTCCTTCCAGCTGGTGTCCGAGCACACGACGGTGCTGTATCCGACGAAGGGCGTCTCCGAGCTGACCCGGTTCACTCCGGAGAAGGTCGTCGAGAAGTACGGGTTGACGCCGGCGCAGTACCCCGACTTCGCGGCGCTGCGCGGCGACCCGTCGGACAACCTGCCGGGCATCCCCGGGGTCGGCGAGAAGACGGCCGCGAAGTGGATCAACCAGTTCGGTTCGTTCGCGGACCTCGTCGAGCGCGTCGACGAGGTGAAGGGCAAGGCCGGGCAGAACCTCCGGGACCACCTGGAGGCGGTGAAGCTCAACCGCCGTCTCACGGA
The DNA here is from genome assembly GCF_045040035.1 of Streptomyces sp. NBC_01384. Taxonomy (NCBI): domain Bacteria; kingdom Bacillati; phylum Actinomycetota; class Actinomycetes; order Kitasatosporales; family Streptomycetaceae; genus Streptomyces; species Streptomyces sp. NBC_01384. Next base: position 2,416,126 of record NZ_CP109559.1, on the reverse strand, counting down.
GATGGTGAAGGACGTGGAGCTCCCGAAGACGGTCACCGACCTGGAGCGCGCGGCGTACGACCGTACGGCGGTGGTGATGGTCCTGGACACCCTGGAGATCCGCAACCCCTCGCTGCGTGAGCGGCTCTTCGCCGTCGACCCGGGTGCGGAGGAGGCCGAGGAGGCGGCTCCGGTCGTCGAGGGTGTCGAACTGGACGGGGTGGTGCTGGGTGCGGGCGAGCTGAAGCCGTGGCTCGCCGAGCACGATGGCAAGGCGGTCCTGGGTCTGGCCACCGTCGACACGTGGGCGCTGGGTTCGGGTTCGGTGGCCGAGGTCGCGCTCGCCGCGGCGGACGGGGCGGCGGCGTGGTTCGACCCCTCGCGGCTGGACGAGGCCGACGAGAACGCGTTCGCGAAGTGGCTCGCCGACCCCAAGAAGCCCAAGGTGCTGCACAACGCCAAGGGCGCGATGCGGGTCTTCGCCGAGCACGGCTGGACGATCGAGGGCGTGTCCATGGACACCGCGCTCGCCGCCTATCTGGTCAAGCCGGGCCGCCGCTCCTTCGCGCTGGACGCGCTGTCCCTGGAGTATCTGGGCCGGGAGCTGGGGCCCGCTGCCGCGGCCGACGGCCAGCTGGCCTTCGGCGCGGACGACCAGGCCGAGGCCGAAGCGCTGATGGTGCAGGCGCGCACGATCCTCGACCTGGGCGAGGCGTTCGGCGAGAAGCTGGAGGAGGTCGGCGCGGCCGAGCTGCTGCGTGACATGGAGTTGCCCACGTCTGCGCTGCTGGCCCGGATGGAGCGGCACGGCATCGCGGCGGACCGGGCGCACCTGGAAGCCATGGAGCAGATGTTCGCGGGCGCCGTGCAGCAGGCGGTGAAGGAGGCGCACGCCTCCGTGGGGCACGAGTTCAACCTCGGCTCGCCCAAGCAGCTCCAGGAGGTCTTCTTCGGCGAGCTGGACCTGCCCAAGACGAAGAAGACGAAGACGGGTTACACGACGGACGCGGACGCGCTGGCCTGGCTGGCCACGCAGACCGACCACGAGCTGCCGGTCGTCATGCTCCGCCACCGCGAGCAGGCCAGGCTGCGGGTGACGGTCGAGGGCCTGATCAAGACGATCGCCGCGGACGGCCGCATCCACACCACCTTCAACCAGACGGTGGCCGCGACGGGCCGTCTCTCGTCGGTGGACCCGAACCTGCAGAACATCCCGGTCCGTACGGAGGAGGGCCGCGCGATCCGCCGCGGCTTCGTGGTCGGCGAGGGCTTCGAGTCGCTGATGACCGCGGACTACAGCCAGATCGAACTGCGTGTGATGGCCCATCTGTCCGAGGACGAGGGCCTGTTGGAGGCGTTCACGTCGGGTGAGGACCTGCACACGACAGTGGCGTCGCAGGTGTTCTCGGTCGAGCGGTCGGCGGTCGACGCGGAGATGCGCCGCAAGATCAAGGCGATGTCGTACGGCCTTGCCTACGGCCTGTCGGCGTTCGGCCTCTCCCAGCAGTTGAACATCGACGCGGGCGAGGCGCGTGCGCTGATGGACACGTACTTCGAGCGCTTCGGAGGCGTACGGGACTATCTGCGCCGTGTGGTGGACGAGGCCCGCGCCACGGGCTATACGGAGACCCTCTTCGGCCGCCGCCGCTATCTGCCCGACCTGAACAGCGACAACCGTCAGCGCCGCGAGATGGCCGAGCGCATGGCCCTGAACGCGCCCATTCAGGGCACGGCTGCGGACATCGTCAAGATCGCGATGTTGAACGTCGACCGGGCGCTGCGCGAGGCCGGCCTCAAGTCCCGCATGCTCCTCCAGGTCCACGACGAAATCGTGCTGGAGATCGCCCCCGGGGAGCGCGCGAAGACCGAGGAACTGGTCCGCCGGGAAATGGCCGCCGCCGTCAACCTCAGGGCCCCCCTCGACGTCTCCGTCGGCTCGGGCCCGGACTGGGAATCGGCGGCCCACTAGCCTCCGGCGACCCGAGAAGCGCGGCTGGGTGCCGCAGGCAGGCATGCGGCACCCGCCGGGCGGCGGCAGCTCGAGCCCGGGAGGCGAGACCCGATCTCGGCCGGGCCGGGGCGCAGAGCCCGGGCCCGGCCCTGGAAGCCACCCCGGGGAAGGCCGCCCCCAGCCGTTTGCAGGGCAAGCCCCGAGCCCGGTCCCGACCCGTCCCGCGAGCCGCCCGCGGGGCAAGCCCCACTTCGGTGGGCGGGAGACGTGCGGCAACGTGTGCTCTGCTCAGCCCCCGGAGGGAACCGTCACTCGCGTGGCCCTCGACAAGACGCCGCCCGCGCAAGGGGACCGTAAGGATGCGGGCATGGGTATAAGCATGCTCCACCGCCGCACGGCCATGGCCACAGCCGTCGTCTCGGCGCTGCTCGCGCCGGTACCCGCAGTGGCCGCGAGCGCGAGCACCGCCCAGGTGCCCGCAGCCTGCCGCTCGACCCGCAACCCCGCCCTCGCCGCCCGGATGTCCCGCGACATTCAGGCGGTGCTGTCGTCACGCCAGGGCACCGTCTCCGTGGCGGTGCAGGACGACGACACCGATCTGACCTGCGCCCTCGCGAGTGAGCGCCAGTACGACTCGGCGAGCGTCGCCAAGGTCACGATCATGGAGGCCACCCTGCGCCGCGCGGAAGAGCTGCGGCGCACCCTCACGGAATGGGAACTGGCCAACGTACGCCCCATGATCACCATCTCGGACAACACAGCCGCCCAGCATCTGTGGAACGACCTGGGCCACACCTACCTCGGCCGCTTCCTGGACCGTGTCGGAACGCGCCGTACCGAGCTCGGGCCGGCCGGCTACTGGGGTCTGACCCGCACCACGGCCGCCGACCAGATGCGGCTGCTGGACGTGCTCACCAATGCCCGCTCCTTCCTGAAGAGCCGCGCCTATGGTCTGAAGCTGCTGAGTCAGGTCCGTAGCGACCAGCGCTGGGGCGTCCCCGCCGGTATGCCGGTCGGCCTGGAGGCGCACATCAAGAACGGCTGGCTGCCGCGGTCCACCCACGGCTGGCGGGTGCACAGCGTCGGCGCGTTCACCGGCGACGGCCGCACGTACCGCATCGTCGTCCTCTCCCACGACAACCCGACGATGGAGTACGGGGTGGGCACGATCGAGCGCATCGCCCAGGTCGTCCACCGCGGTCTCAACCAGGGGCGCGGCCTCGTCCAGGGCCCCACCCCGCAGAACAGGATCAGCGAGGTGCCGGACGGTTCGGCTCCGTACGAGCCGCTGCCGGGCTGGGACGAGCCGGAGCGGGACGCCACACCCTGACCCCGACGGCGTACACCGCGAGGCCGAGTACGAGCCCGGCGCCCGCGCCGAAGCACAGCGCCGGGATCAGCTCCCACGGCTTCGCGTCGGCGCCCCAGTAGGCCCACCAGCGCGAAGCCCGCTGCGCGGCGCCCACCAGCCCGCAGCCGCCGATGACGGCAGCCGCCAGCCACCGGTCGGAACGCGACAGCACCGGCACCCCCACCGGCTCGCCGGAGGGCGTCCGCCGCAGCGCGACGACCATGAAGGCCACGATCACGACGGCCCCCACCAGCGAACTGGCGTACTGCGCGTACGTGAATCCCGGCGTGCCGTCGGTGTTCCGTCGCAGGACGGGGATCAGCCGTACCCCCCACCGGTCGTGATGTGTGAACGCGTCCCACACGACATGCGTCAGCGCGCCGAGCGCCGCGGAGACGTACCACCGGAGCGCCGACGTCGGGCCCACGGGCCGGCCCGGCGCCCCGCAGCGCAGCAGTTCCGCCGGGCGGCCCTGCCGGGCCCGCGGCAGCAGCGCCACCAGCGGCTCGCGCAGCACCAGCCAGGCGCCCACGAGCGCCCAGGAGACGAGCACGTCGAAGGTGAAGACGCCGGTGAACGAGTGCGTGAAGTCGCCGAATTCCATCGCTCCGGGGAGCACGCTCGCCGCGTAATAGGTCATGTCGGGCGAGAACGAACCGGCCACGAGCACCGCCGTCACCAGCCGGCCACGCCCGCTTCCGTTGCCGCGCACGGCGGGCAGTACGGCCGCCGCATGGCTGAGAGTGAAGGGCAAATCGTCCCCCTGTGGCTGACGTCGGTCGGACATGTCGGCCTCGGTGATCGCCGACGCTCAGTATGAGGGACGTATGAAAATGCCCGGAGGGGCCACCCCGGGATCGGCTTTTCCTTGGACAATCCAACATGGCCAACCGGTGAATATCGGGCGCGAACGGGTGTCCGAGCGACGGAAGTTGTCGTAGGGTCACCTGGGTCACAGAGCCAGCGAACGCGCGGAGCGCGGACGGTCGTCCAAGGGAGGGGTTCACTCAATGGCGGTGCATTTCGGCAGATTGCGCAGGGGAGCGGTGACAACCGCCGCGGCCGCGGTCGTGGTCGCGGCTCTGTCCGCCTCCCAGGCACCCGGAGTGACCACCGAGGACCTCGGTAGACAGGCCGCCGGATCCCAGCCCTCGGCCGACGTGAGCACCGGCACTGAAGGTGGCGGCGCGACCGGCGACTCGCCGTACTACACCGACCTTCCGCCGCTCAACAGCCCCAACCCGAGCCCGAGCCCCTCGGTGACTCCGACTGCGGGCACGCCCGTCTCCGTGGGTGGGGGCGAGGCAGGCATACCCGCGACCGTCCTCGACGCCTACAAGAAGGCCGAGGCCGAGCTGCGCGCGTCCAAGCCGGGCTGCAACCTGCCCTGGCAACTCCTGGCCGCCATCGGCGAGGTCGAGTCCGGCCAGGCCCGCGGCGGCCAGGTCGACGCGAGCGGCACGACGTACTCGCCGATCCTCGGCCCCAAGCTCGACGGCAACGGCTTCGCGCTGATCGCCGACACCGACAACGGCGCGTACGACGGCGACCCGGCCTACGACCGGGCCGTGGGCCCCATGCAGTTCATCCCCTCCACCTGGGAGTGGGCGGGCCGCGACGGCAACGGCGACGGCAAGAAGGACCCCAACAACGTCTACGACGCGGCGCTCGCGGCCGGCCACTACCTGTGCCGGTTCGACCGCGACCTGTCCGTGCAGTCGCAGATGAACGCCGCGATCCTGAACTACAACAACTCGACGGAGTACCTCAACACGGTCCTGTCGTGGCTGGAGTACTACCGCAAGGGCACCCACGAGGTCCCGGACGGCACCGGCACCCTGCCCTCGCACAGCAGCAACGACGGTTCCGCGAGCCCCAGCCCGTCCACGCCCTCGACGTCGACACCGAGTACGACGCCGAGCACCAAGCCGAGCACCAAGCCGAGTACCCCCAAGCCGGGCGGTAGCGGCTCGGCGAGCCCCAGCCCCAGCCCCAGCCCGTCCACGCCGAGTTCGCCCTCGCCGAGCCCGAAGCCTCCCACGCCCACCGAGACGGTGGACCACCTCGAGGACGCGAACACCGGGAAGCTCACGGCGACGGCGGGCTCCGCCTTCGACGCCGAGGTCGCCGTGCGGAGCGAGACCAAGGCGGGCAAGGCCGTGGCGAAGGTCCGGGTGCGGTTCATGATCATCGGTGACACGGACGCCACCTTCGCCGGCGGCGAGAGCGTCGCCACGCTCGTCACCGACGCCACCGGCACCGCCACCGCGCCCGCACTCGTCGCCGGCGAGAAGACCGGCGACTTCACGGTCCGCGCCACCGTCGTGGGCCGCGCCCTGAGCGGCCTCGACTACGCGGCCACCGTCACCCCGCGCCAGGCCGACACCCTCACCCGCACCAGCGACACCGCGCTGACCTGTGTGCCGGGCGGCGAGTTCGCCGACCAGGTCGAGGTGAAGGCCACCTACCAGGGCGCCGTCGCGGGCAAGGTCGCGGCCGTCGCGACCCTCATCAAGGCGGCGGACGACGCCACCGAGAACGACAAGGGTCCGTACTTCAAGGACGCGGACGGCAAGACGATCCGCACCCTCACGGACCTCACGACGGACGCCGACGGCATGCTCAAGCTCCCGAAGCTGTACGCGGACGACACGACCGGCACGTTCCTGCTCCGTATCAACACCACCGGCGGCGCCACGCTGACGGTCGAGCTGCAGGTCGCCGCGGCCGCCTCGTAGGCCGTGGTGTGCAGTTCGTAGCTCGTAACTCGTAGTTCCGCAGTTCCGTACTTCGTACGTGCATCGAGGGCGCCCCTCCGTTTTCCGGCGGAGGGGCGCCCTCGTCTGTGTGTGCAACGTGTTCTCATTTCGCCCCGCCGTTGCTACGGTGCCCCGACCTGACGATGTATCAGGTCTCGTGATCAGGTGTTGTGATCGGGGCTCGTGATGCTGTCTCGATCCTCCGTCCCCCGGGAGGCCCCGCATGCGCGCCCTCATCGCCGCCGCGACCGGTCTCGCCGTGGCGCTCGCCCTGGTGCTCACGATCACGGCCATGGGCTCACCGGCCGGCAAGACGTCACCGAAGCCGCTGCTGACGACCGTGCCCGCACACCCGTAACGCTCAGGGAGGGACGCCGAGATGCGTCGCAAGGCCAGCCTGATCCTGCTCGCCTTCGCCGTGTTCTTCGCGGCGCTGTCCCCGCTGCTGCGCTGGTACGCCTTCCCGCGGCTGGCGAAGATCCCCGCAGGCCAGTACCAGGACATGGTTCTGGAGGCGAAGGACGCGACCCTGCTCGACTACGGCACCATGCAGGCCAGGAAGGTCCCCAAGGTCACCGTCGTACAGACCATCAAGGGCAACGTCGAGGCCTCCGACCGGATCGAGAAGACCGCGGGCCGTGACGTCGTCGTCTGGGACACCCTCTCCTACGTGCAGGGCCCCGACGGGAAGATGGTCTCCAAGCTCCCCGAGCGCTACATCTTCGACGCGCACACCCAGGACCCCGTCCACGCCACCGGCGAGTCCGTCGACGGCGACCCCGTCACCCGCGAGGGCATCGAGTTCAAGTGGCCCTTCCAGACGGAGAAACGGGACTACGAGTACTTCGACGCGCAGACCCGCACCTCGGCCCCCATCCACTACAAGGGCACCCAGGACTTCCGCGGCGTCAAGGTCTACTACTTCGAGCAGACCATCCCCTGGACGAAGGTCGCGTTCCCCAAGGTCATGCCCGTGCAGGGCATCACTCCGGAGTCGGTCGCCAAGACGGGCACGACCCGCTGGTACACGACCGTCCGCAAGTTCTGGGTGGAACCGGTCACCGGAGCGCCGGTCTACGGCGAGGAGATCCACAAGGAGGAGCTGCGGGGCGGCACGCTCCTCGGGGGCCGCGACAAGGTGACCGCCTTCGCCGGGCACGTGAAGATGCGCGAGGACTACATCGAGCACACGGTCGCCCTGGTCAAGTCGAACCGCACACTGGTCCTCCTGATGACCTCGTACCTCCCCTGGGGCTTCCTGGTCCTCGGCGTGGCCCTGCTGTCGCTCTCCCTCTACCTGGAGGCGCGCGGCCGCCGTCCCGGCGACCCGGCGCCCACCCGGGCCGTGGAACCGGAGCCGGTCAACGCCTGAGCCGCGCGTTCGTGTGCCGGGTCGGCGCGGCGGTGGCCGGATGCTCGGGCCACGGATGCTTGGGGTACCGCCCCCGCAGCTCCGCCCGCACCGCCTTGTAACCGTCCCTCCAGAAGGAGGCGAGGTCCGCGGTGACGGCGGCGGGGCGCCCGGCGGGCGAGAGCAGATGGACGACCACGGGCACGCCGGCGACGGCCGGGGACTCGTGCAGTCCGAACATCTCCTGCAGCTTGACGGCGAGTACCGGCTGTTCGGGGTTGCCGTAGTCGATCCGGATCCTGGACCCACTGGGCACCTCGATCCGCTCCGGCGCGAGCACGTCGAGACGGGACGCGTCGCCGGTGGCCCAGGGCAGCAGCCGGGTCAGTGCCTGCCCGGCATCGATCCGCGCCAGATCGGCCCGCCGCCGGGCGCGGCTCAGCTCCGGCTCCAACCACTCCTCCACGCGCGCGTGGAGCGCGTCGTCGGACACGTCGGGCCACGGCGCGCCGAGGTGCAGACGGAGAAAGGCGAGCCGCCGCCGCAGCCCCTCGGCATCCGGGGACCACCGCAACAGGCCGAGCCCGTCCTCCCGCAGCCCTTCGAGCAACGCTTCTCGTACGAGCCCGGAGTCGGCGTTCTTCAGCGGACGCACCGCCAGCTCCACTGCGCCGAGCCGCTCGACCCGCCGTGCGACGACGTCGCCGTCGGCCCAGTGGACCTCGTCGCCCTCGCTGTGCAGGGGCGCCGCGGCCCGCCGTGCCGTGTCCTCGTCGACCACGGCGGCGAGCCGCACACGCGCGTGCCCGGCGCCGACGGGCCGGTCGGCCACGGCGACCGCCAGCCAGGGCGCGCCGCGCAGGGCGGAACCGTCGCCGACATCGGCGCGGGTCCCGTTGACCATGAGATGGGACCCGCCCTGCGCCCGTGCGAGCCGCTCGGGAAACGCCAGGGCGGCCACGATCCCGACCACTTGATCATCGCCGACACGGGCCGGCCCCTCGGCGTTCGCCTTTTGTGGAGAGGAGCCACGGGTGAGTGGGCGGGAAAGCGCCGTTGACGCGGAGCGGAGGCGGTGGGATTCCGTGCGCCAGCGGGGCGCGTAGGCGTCGCCACCGCGCCGGGCGGCACGCCAGGCCGCCGCGAGGTCGTCGCCGTACTCTCGCGGTGGCTCCTCGCTCAGCAGGGCGACGACTTCGGCGGCCCGGTCCACGCCCACCGCGGGGGCCGCGTCCAGCAGGGCCCGGGCGAGCCGTGGGTGCAGGCCCAGGCGGGACATGCGTACACCCCGTTCCGTGGCCCGACCGGCGGGGTCCACGGCACCCACCGCCGCGAGGACGGCGCGCGCCGCCGCCATCGCCCCGCCCGGCGGCGGGTCGAGCAGCGCCAGCCCCGACCCCTCAGGATCGCCCCAGCAGGCCGTCTGCAGGGCGAACGCCGTCAGGTCGGCCACCTTGATCTCCGGGGCGGGGAAGCGCGGGAGACGGGCATCCTCGGCCTCCGTCCAGCAGCGGTACACCCGTCCCGGCGCCTCACGCCCGGCCCGTCCCGCCCGCTGCCGCCCGGCCGCCTGCGAGGCCCGTACCGTCGTCAGCGCGCTCAGCCCGCGCGCGTGGTCCACCCGCGGCTCCCGCGCCAGCCCGGAGTCGACCACCACCCGTACCCCGGGAACCGTCAGCGACGACTCCGCCACGGAGGTGGCCAGGACCACCCGGCGCCGCCCGGCCCCGGCCCCTGGTGACAGCACCGCGTCCTGCACCGCCGCCGACGCCCGGCCATGCACCTGGAGCACCTCGACGGCGCCGCCCAGGTCTCCCAGCCGACCCGCCACGCGCGCGATCTCCCCGACTCCGGGGAGGAAACAGAGGACGTCTCCCTCGCGCTCCGCCAGCGCCCGTCGTACCAGCGACGCGACGTGCGTGAGCAGCGCCGGGTCGACGCGCATGCCGTGCGGCGGCCGGACCGGACGCACCGGAGGCGCCCACACCACCTCCACCGGGTACGAGACACCCTCCGCCTCGACCACGGGAGCGTCGCCCAGCAGCCGTGCCCACCCCGCGGCGTCCGTCGTCGCCGACGCGGCCACGAGCCGCAGCTCGGGACGGAGAGCGGCTCGTACGTCCAGCAGGAAGGCGGCCACCGTGTCGGCGTCCAGATGCCGCTCGTGGCACTCGTCGAGCACCACCACGTCGACGCCCGTCAGCTCCTGGTCCCGCTGCAGCCGTTGCAGGAGGACCCCCGTCGTGACGACCTCCACGCGCGTGCGCGGCCCCACCGCCCGCTCCCCGCGCACGGTGTACCCCACGCTCTCGCCGACCTTCTCGCCGAGCAGCCACGCCATCCGCCGCGCGGCGGCCCGGGCGGCGATCCGCCGCGGCTCGGCGACCACGACCCGGCGTACCGGCCGCCCGTCGCCCCGGTCGTCCTCCTCTTCCAGGAGACCGGCGAGCGCCAGCGGCACGAGGGTCGTCTTGCCGGTCCCGGGCGGCGCCACGAGCACGGCGCTGCCGTCGGACTCCAGGGCGTCGTTCAGCGCGGGCAGGGCGCCGCGTACCGGCAGCGCGTCCAGGGCGTCGTAACGGATCACCCGTTCAGTCTCGTACGCACACGAAGATCGCCGTTCCCGGGATCAGATTCCCGCGCAGCGGGGACCAGCCGCCCCACTCCTGGGTGTTCCAGGCGGGCCACTCCGGCTCGACCAGGTCCAGCAGCCGGAAGCCCCCGGCCACCACGTCACGCACCCGGTCGCCGACCGTCCTGTGGTGCTCGACGTACACCGCGCGGCCCTCCTCGTCCTGCTCGACGTAGGGGGTGCGGTCGAAGTAGGAGGAGGAGACGGACAGGCCCTCGGGGCCGGGCTCGTCCGGGAACGCCCAGCGGATCGGGTGCGTCACGGAGAACACGAAGCGGCCCCCGGGGCGCAGGACGCGGTGGACCTCACGCAGGACGCGCACCGGGTCGGCGACGAACGGCAGCGCGCCGTACGCCGAGCACGCGAGGTCGAAGGAGCCGTCGGCGAAGGGCAGCGCGCCCGCGTCGGCCTCTACAAGGGGCACCCGGCCGCCGATGCGCAGCGCGTGCTGGAGCTGGCGGTGGGAGAGGTCCAGGGCGACCGGACGCGCCCCCTGGGCGGCCAGCCAGCGCGAGCACTGGGCGGCGCCGGCGCCGATCTCCAGGACGTCCTTGCCCTTGAGGTCCTCCGGCGGGCCGAGCAGCTCGGCCTCCACCTCGTCGAGGCCCTCGGGGCCCCATACGAAACGGTCGTCCCCGAGGAACGTGCCGTGTTCTATCTGGTAGTCGTCCGCGTTCCGGTCCCACCAGCCGCGATTGGCGCGGGAACTCTCCGTGACGCCCGCGTCGCGCCGGGTCGCCTCCGGCTCGACGGGTTCGGGCTCCCGGACCTCGGAAGGTTCCGGTTCGTGGATCTGGGGCTCTTGGATGATCGGCTCCCTCGTATTAGTGTGCGGGCTCTTCCGTCCAACCGGTCGCGGGGGTGTCACGACAGGGGCCGCCTATGGCCCGCGTGGCCTCGTGAGACAGGTTTTGTGCCGGGTATGCGGCGATCCGCCCCGGGTGTGCGCCTTCGCGCATTGACCCTGCCCGGCTGCCCCCGTATGCTACAAGTTGCGCTGCGAGCCTGCGCACCTCAGACGTAGCAGGCTGTGCTCGCATCTGTATGTATGTCCCCTCGGTTGTCGAGGCGCCTACGGCAGTGTTTGTGGCACGTCTTTTGTGACGCAGGCACTTCGGTGGGGCGCTTCCTTGGCTGTCCGGCTTCTACAGGGCGAAACGGGCTCCCGGCGTAAGCAGTACCTACGACTCTCTGTCCGTACCGGAGCCCTTTCCCACATGACGAGCAGCACCGAGACCACCGCCACCACCCCGCAGGTTGCGGTCAACGACATCGGTAACGAGGAAGCCTTCCTCGCCGCGATCGACGAGACGATCAAGTACTTCAACGACGGCGACATCGTCGACGGCGTCATCGTGAAGGTCGACCGGGACGAGGTCCTGCTCGACATCGGTTACAAGACCGAAGGTGTCATCCCGAGCCGCGAGCTCTCGATCAAGCACGACGTTGACCCGAACGAGGTCGTCAAGGTCGGCGACGAGATCGAAGCCCTTGTTCTCCAGAAGGAGGACAAGGAAGGCCGCCTGATCCTCTCGAAGAAGCGCGCCCAGTACGAGCGCGCCTGGGGCACCATCGAGAAGATCAAGGAAGAGGACGGCATCGTCACCGGTACCGTCATCGAGGTCGTCAAGGGTGGTCTCATCCTCGACATCGGCCTCCGTGGCTTCCTGCCGGCTTCTCTCGTCGAGATGCGCCGTGTCCGCGACCTCCAGCCCTACGTGGGCAAGGAGCTCGAGGCCAAGATCATCGAGCTGGACAAGAACCGCAACAACGTGGTCCTGTCCCGCCGTGCCTGGCTGGAGCAGACCCAGTCCGAGGTTCGCCAGACGTTCCTCACCACCCTCCAGAAGGGTCAGGTCCGCTCCGGCGTCGTCTCCTCGATCGTCAACTTCGGTGCCTTCGTGGACCTGGGTGGCGTCGACGGTCTCGTGCACGTCTCCGAGCTCTCCTGGAAGCACATCGACCACCCCTCCGAGGTTGTCGAGGTCGGCCAGGAAGTCACCGTCGAGGTCCTCGACGTCGACATGGACCGCGAGCGCGTCTCCCTGTCGCTCAAGGCGACGCAGGAAGACCCGTGGCAGCAGTTCGCCCGGACGCACCAGATCGGTCAGGTCGTCCCGGGTAAGGTCACCAAGCTCGTTCCGTTCGGTGCGTTCGTCCGCGTGGACGAGGGCATCGAGGGTCTGGTCCACATCTCCGAGCTGGCCGAGCGCCACGTGGAGATCCCGGAGCAGGTCGTCCAGGTCAACGACGAGATCTTCGTCAAGGTCATCGACATCGACCTCGAGCGCCGCCGCATCAGCCTCTCGCTGAAGCAGGCCAACGAGTCCTTCGGTGCCGACCCGGCCTCGGTCGAGTTCGACCCGACCCTGTACGGCATGGCCGCGTCCTACGACGACCAGGGCAACTACATCTACCCCGAGGGCTTCGACCCCGAGACCAACGACTGGCTCGAGGGCTACGAGACCCAGCGCGAGGCGTGGGAGCACCAGTACGCCGAGGCGCAGTCACGCTTCGAGCAGCACCAGGCGCAGGTCATCAAGTCCCGCGAGGCCGACGCGCAGGCCGAGGCCGAGGGTGCCGGCTCCGCCGGTGCGGCTCCGGCCGCCTCCGGTGGCGGTTCGTACTCCTCGGAGTCGGACGACACCTCCGGCGCCCTGGCGTCGGACGAGGCCCTGGCGGCCCTCCGCGAGAAGCTCGCCGGCGGCCAGAGCTGATCGCAGCTCACCGCTAGGCAGTCGCACCTGACTGCCGGGCAGTAGTGCATGACTGCGGGCCCGCACCCATCTGGGTGCGGGCCCGCAGTGCGTTTCCTCCCCAGTCGTTCCCAGTCGTCCGCTTGGGCGTCCAGTGGGCTGCACGCGTGGGGTTGCAGAAACCTGTGGGATACACGAGTAACTGACGGGCCGTAACCCGGCATTGGGAGGCTTCCCCGGTCGTTCAAGATCGAAAGGGGAGCCCCTGTCATGGCACAACCTCAGAGCGGTCCTGGTACGAGTCGGCGTTCGTTCCTGCGCAACGTGGGTCTCACGGGCGGCGCGGGCGCGATGTTCGCCACCATGGGCGCCCTCGGCCTCGCCCCCACGGCCGAGGGCGCCCAGCGCGAGCAGCCCTTCCGCGCCCCGCGGTCGGGCGACTTCACCCTCACCGGGCGCGGCGCCGCCAAGGTGGTCATCATCGGAGGCGGCATCGCCGGGCTGGCGTCCGCGTACGAACTCGGCAAGGCGGGCTACGACTGTACGGTCCTGGAGGCCGGAGCCCGCACCGGAGGCCGTAACTTCACGGTTCGCGGCGGCGATTCGACCACGGACCTCTACGGCAACACCCAGACGGCCCGCTTCGCCGAGGGCCAGTACATGAACTGCGGCCCCGCCCGCATCCCCCAGTGGATGATCACCCTTGACTACTGTCGCGAACTCGGCGTCCCCATCGAGGTGTTCACCAACGTCAACGCGGACGCCTACATCTTCAACGAGTCCACCGGCATGACCAAGCCGATGCGCTACCGCACCGCCAAGGCCGACGTCTACGGCTATGTCTCCGAGTTGCTCGCCAAGGCCACCGACAAGGGAGCCCTGGACAAGGAGCTGACCGCCACCGACCAGGAGAAACTCGTCGAACTCCTCAAGGACTGGGGGGAACTCGGCGACACCCTCGCCTACGAGGGCGGAGAGCGCCGCGGATACACGACCGTCCCGGCCGCCGCCGGCACCCCCGGCGACCCCCGCTACAAGCCGCTCAACGAGCCCACCGGACGCGTCTACTTCGCGGGCGACTGGCTGAGCTACACCGACGCCTGGCAGCACGGCGCGTTCAGCTCCGCCCGCAAGGCGGTCCAGGCGCTCCACGCGCGCGTGCTGTCGTCGTAAAGCGAGCATGCTCCTTGCGTACGAGGCACGCGAGGTACGAGCGAGGTACGCGAGCAGGCTCCCAGCGGTGGCTGACGGGCCGAGAAGACACTAAGAAGCACTGGTGATCGAGCGCGGGCTGGGAATGCCCGCGCTCCGCACCGCGTTGTGCAGTACGAACACGAGGAGGAGCGGTCACAGTGCTTGATCCGCAGGGTTTGTACGCATGGGAGCCGAAGGGCCTGGCCGTGGTGGACATGGCGCTCGCCCAGGAGTCGGCCGGTCTGGTCATGCTCTACCACTTCGACGGATACATCGACGCGGGTGAGACGGGCGACCAGATCGTCGACCGGCTGCTCGACACGCTGCCCCACCAGGTCGTGGCGCGCTTCGACCACGACCGGCTCGTGGACTACCGGGCACGCCGCCCGCTGCTGACGTTCAAGCGCGACCGCTGGACCGACTACGAGGAGCCCACGCTCGATGTGCGGCTCGTCCAGGACGCCACGGGCGCACCGTTCCTGCTGCTCTCCGGCCCGGAGCCGGACGTCGAGTGGGAGCGCTTCGCCGCTGCCGTGCAGCAGATCGTGGAGCGGCTCGGTGTCCGCCTCTCCGTGAACTTCCACGGCATCCCCATGGGCGTCCCGCACACCCGCCCCGTGGGCCTGACCCCGCACGGCAACCGCACCGATCTGGTGCCGGGCCACCGCAGCCCCTTCGACGAGGCGCAGGTACCCGGCAGCGCCGAGGCCCTCGTCGAGTACCGCCTCATGGAGGCCGGACACGACGTCCTGGGCGTCGCCACGCACGTCCCGCACTACATCGCCCGCTCCCCGTACCCGGACGCCGCACTGACCGTCCTGGAGGCCATCACCGGCGCCACGGGCCTGGTGCTCCCCGGTATCGCGCACTCCCTGCGCACCGAGGCGCACCGCACCCAGACGGAGATCGACCGCCAGATCCAGGAGGGCGACGAGGAGCTCGTCGCGCTCGTGCAGGGCCTCGAGCACCAGTACGACGCCGCCGCGGGCGCCGAGACGCGGGGCAACATGCTCGCGGAGCCGGTGGACATTCCGTCGGCGGACGAGATCGGCCTTGAGTTCGAGCGATTTCTGGCGGAGCGGGAGGGCGACGCGTAGGCCCCCCTCAGGGGTCCGCGGCGGGCCTGTCAGTGGCAGGCCCTAAGCTCTCGGTCATGTTGAGGGTGGGCCTGACCGGCGGTATCGGCGCCGGCAAGAGCGAGGTGTCGCGGCTGCTCGTGCGGCACGGCGCGGTGCTGATCGACGCGGACCGGATCGCGCGGGAGGTCGTCGCGCCCGGAACTCCTGGGCTCGCGGCCGTCGTCGACGCCTTCGGCGCGGACGTGCTCGCACCGGACGGCAGCCTGGACCGCCCCAAACTGGGCTCGATCGTCTTCGCCGACCCCGAGAAGCTCGCCGTCCTGAACTCGATCGTGCACCCCTTGGTGGGCGCCCGCTCCCGCGAACTCGAGAGCGCCGCCACCGAGGACGCCGTCGTGATCCACGACGTCCCGCTGCTCGCCGAGAACGCCCTCGGACCGCTGTACGACCTCGTGGTCGTCGTCGACGCCAGCCCCGAGACCCAGCTCGACCGCCTCGTACGGCTGCGCGGCATGACCGAGGCCGACGCCCGCGCCCGTATGGCGGCCCAGGCAACCCGCGAGAAGCGCCTGCAGATCGCGGACGTCGTCATCGACAACGACGTACCTCTGGAGGAGCTCGAGCGGCGCGTACGGGAAGTGTGGGCCGATCTCGTGCGCCGGGCGCACGCGCGCCAGGAATAGCAGCGCTCGACGGGGGCGTTGAACCCGTGCAGTGAGGGAAGGACTCTGCCGTGCCCGAGATCAGCGGATCGACCGGACGTACTCCGGAGACGCATGTCATCGACTTCCGTGCCGCCGAGCAACTGCTCGCCGCACGGGACCCGCGGGGCGCGGTGAAGCTGCTCGACCCAGTGATCGCCGCGCATCCGGAGAACACCGCCGCCCGACTGCTGCGCGCGCGTGCCTTCTTCGCCGCCGCGCAACTGCGGCCCGCCGAGCTGGAGTTCACGATCGTCCTGGAGCGCGAGCCGGACAACGCGTTCGCGCACTTCGCGCTCGCCCGCACCTATGAGCGCCAGCGTCGCCCCGACCAGGCGAAGCGGCACTTCCGACTGGCGGCGGCGCTCGACCCGAAGCCGCAGTACCTGGAAGCGGCGCGCTTCGACTCGTAGCCGCCCCCCGCGGATCGTGCGCGCCCCTCGCGGGTCCTTTACGGGTTCGGTTCTACGGGTGGCGGTGGTCCGGCGGGCGGTACGGCGGGATGTCGCGGCCCGGCTGGTAATGCGGCCCCTGATGGATGTGCCGCAGGATCATGGTCATGTCGACGGTGACGATGAGCCACAGCACGCCGCAGGCGGCCGCCCACCCGGGCCGTCCGGCCCACGCGAACGCGGCCGTTCCGAAGATCGCCCAGACCAGGCCCCAGACACTCAGCCAGAAGCGCAGCCGCAGAGGACTGCGCGCTGTCATCGGTTCACTGCCCGTACGCATCGCAACCACTACTCCGTGACCACCGCTCCTACTGGAAACGTACTCTTCGCAGTGCACGTTCACCAAAGGACCGCGGAGAGCTGACGGGCGACAGCGGACAGTGGTCGGACCGACGGGAGGCGAGGGTGCTGCTGGAGGCGCTGCGGGCGGACGCGAGGCTCGCCGAGTGGCTGAGGGACCTGGAGAGCGAGGACACCCCCCGGACGGAGGCGGTGCTGCCGGACGCCGACGAGCTGCCGGACATCCTGCTCGACCTGGCCGTGGCCCACGAGCACATCAACGAACTCGTCGCGCTGCGCGCCCGGTTGGCGGCGGACCCGGAGGCGATGACGCTCCTCGCGCGGTGCGTCGGCCGCTTCGTACGCGACATGGGGGAGATCGGAAAGGGGTGGGAGCCGCCCGCGTTCCCCGCGTCGACGGGGCCGCTCGGGCGCTGCTTCCACCTGTACGTCTTCGTCGCGGCGCTCCCGTATGTGCGGGCCTACCACCGCGGGCGCGGCATCCCCGACGAGGTGTCCCGGCGCACCCTCGCCGACCTCGGCCGGCATGTGGCCGTGCACCACAGACGGCTCGGTACGCCGGGGCTGCTGTTCCCCTGGTGGATCGCCCTGCACTTCCACGGCGAGCTGTTCCAGCTGGGCCGGCTGCAGTTCCAGCGGGCGCGGCTCGGCCGGCGTACGGGGCGGGCCGTCGCGGCGGCGGGCCTCGGCGTCGGACCCGGCGACCCCTGTCTGAGCCTGCACATAACCGACTTCCACGGCCCGCTGTCTCCCGCCGCCTGCGACCGGTCGCTCGCGCAGGCACGGGAGTTCTTCGCCCGGCACTATCCCGACGAGCGCCATGAAGTCGCCGTGTGCCACTCCTGGCTGCTCGATCCGCAGCTCGGACGGTATCTGCCGGCGGACTCGAACATCATCCGCTTCCAGGAACGCTTCGAGGTCGCGTACCGGGAGACCACCCCGGACGACGGGGTGCCGGTCGGCTTCGTCTTCGGCGATCCGGAGCTGCCGACGGGTGCGCTGCCGCGGCGCAACGCCGTGGAGCGGGCGGTGGGGGACCATCTGCGCGCGGGCGGGCACTGGTACGGCGGGCACGGCTGGTTCGCGCTGTAACCCCCGGTGCACGGTCAGCCGGTAATGTCCGGGCCACGGCGATGAGTTCCGGACATGTGCCCGGTCTACCTCTGCGACAGCAACGTGTAACGCTTCGCACAGGAGACCCTGATGTCCGAGACCACCGCCCCCGTCACCATCGTCCCCGCCACCACGGCCACCCGCGCCTCCTCTTCCGCCGTCACCGCCTCCTCCGGCGCGTCCGCCACGACCCGCAGCCGTGGTGGCGCCCGGATCTCCCTGGGCGCCCTGCAGATCGTGCTCGGTCTGTTCTACGCGTTCGCGAGCGCGCTGCCCAAGCTGATCGCGCACCCGTCGGCCACCGAGGTCTTCGACAAGCTCGGGTGGGGCAGCCCGGGGATGTACACCATCGGCGCGCTCGAACTCGCCGGCGGCCTCGCCCTGCTGATCCCGCCGCTGTCCTCGGTGGCGGCGATGGCGCTCGGCGCGCTGATGGTCGGTGCCTTCATCGTGAACGTCACCGTCATCCACGGGCCGTACGCGGCGACCCCGCTCATCCTGATCCTGCCGCTCGCGCTGATCGCGTGGGCGCGCAGGAGCCACAACGCCGAGCTGGTCCGGCTGGTGCGCCGACGGGCATGACCGACGGCGCAGGCGCGGTCAAGGGGCCTCGGGACCGCCGAGGCCCCTGAGGCGTTCCAGCTCCCGGCGGTCGCGCTTGGTCGGGCGGCCCGTGCCACGGTCGCGGATGCCCGCCGGGGCGACGGCCTCGCGCGGCGGGGGCGGCGGACTGTTGTCCACGTAGCACTCGACGGCGACAGGCGCGCCGACCCGCTTGCGGATCACCCGCTTCACGACGACGATCCGCTCCCGGCCTCCGTGCCGCAGACGCACCTCGTCGCCGACGTGCACGGCGTATGCGGGCTTGACGCGTTCGCCGTTCACCCGGACGTGCCCGCCCCGGCAGGCGGTCGCACCCATCGAGCGGGTCTTGACCAGACGTACGGACCAGATCCAGCTGTCGACCCGCACACTCTCGCCGCCCGCCGGACGGGCGGCCTCGGCGGCGGTCACCGCCGTCTTCTCGTCGTTCCGCTCGACCTGCTCGTTCTGCTCGACCTGCTCGACGTTCTGCTCGACGTCCGCACCATCAGAAGCCATGCCTCGACTTTAGAAGACGCCTCCCGCGGCCCGGAAACGGCTGGGCGGTCTCGCCATGGCGGTGTGGAAGTTCGGCCGGATCGAGGTCAGGACCGGGACGGGTGCCTGTGGGCCGTGACGGGTACCTGGGCTTGGGCGGCGGGTGCCTGGTCGTACGGTGGGGGCATGGATGTCGGGAACCTGGACGGCCTGGGTGCATTGGGTGATCTGGACGCTCGGATCGCCGGGTGTCGGGCCTGTCCGCGGTTGGTCGCGTGGCGCGAGGAGGTGGCCCGCACCAAGCGTGCCGCCTTCGCCGACCAGACATACTGGGGCCGCCCGGTCCCCGGCTTCGGACCGGCCGACGCCTCGCTGCTCGTCGTCGGGCTCGCGCCCGCCGCGCACGGCGGGAACCGGACCGGGCGGATGTTCACGGGAGACCGGTCCGGGGACGTGCTCTACGCGGCGCTGCACGACGTGGGGCTCGCGTCGCGCGGGACCTCGGTGAGCGCGGACGACGGACTGGAGCTGTACGGCGTACGCGTGACCTCGCCCGTGCACTGCGCGCCGCCCGCCAATAAGCCGACGCCCGGGGAACGGGACACCTGCCGCCCCTGGTTCGTACGGGAGTTGGAGCTGCTGCGGCCCACGCTCCGGGCGGTGGTCGTGCTCGGAACCTTCGGCTGGCAGGCCGCGTTGCCCGCGTTCGCCGCGGCGGGGTGGACGGTGCCCCGGCCCAGGCCGGTGTTCGCGCACGGGGCGCGGGTTTCTCTGGGGCCGGAGGTTTCACGGGGCTCGAATGTCTCGCTGGGCTCGGAGGAATCGCCGGGGTCCGTCGAGCTCTTCGGGTGCTTTCACGTCAGCCAGCGGAACACGTTCACCGGACGGCTGACGCCCGCCATGCTGCGGGACGTGCTGCGTACGGCGGCCGGGGCGGCGGGGCTGACGACGCGGCCGTACGAGGGTTAACCTCGCCCGATGGGACTGTATCCGGAGATCGAACCGTACGACCACGGCATGCTCGACGTCGGCGACGGCAACCGCGTGTACTGGGAGGTCTGCGGGAATCCCGACGGCAAGCCCGCCGTCATGCTGCACGGCGGTCCGGGGTCCGGCTGCGGTCCTTGGTTCCGGCGCTACTGCGACCCCGCCAAGTACCGGATCGTGCTGCTCGACCAGCGCGGTTGCGGACGTTCCACCCCGCTCGCGAGCGTGTTCGGGACGGACATGAGCGTCAATACGACGGCGCATGTGATCGGGGACCTGGAGCTGCTGCGACGTCACTTGGGCATCGAGCGGTGGCTGGTGTGGGGGGTGTCGTGGGGTTCGGTGCTGGGGCTGCGGTACGCGCAGACGCACCCGGACGTCGTCTCCGAGCTGGTGCTGACCGCGGTGGCCACCGGATCGAACGCCGAAGTGGCCCTGATGACCAGGGGACTTGGGAAGATCTTCCCCGAGGCCTTCGAACGGTTCCTCGCCGAGCTGCCCGAGGGGGACCGGGACGGGAACCTCGCGGCCGCGTACAGCCGGCTGCTCGAATCGCCCGACCCCGAGGTGCGGGTGCGGGCGGCGCGGGCCTGGACCGACTGGGAGACGGCGATCGTCCCCGCGCCCCCGAGGTCCGTGGAGCGCTACGAGGACCCGTCGTTCCGCCTCGGCTTCGCGAGGACCGTCACGCACTACTTCGGCAACGACCACTTCCTGGGGGAGGACAACGACGAGGGCGTCGTGATCCGTGACGCGCCCCTGCTGAAGGGCATCCCCGGCACCCTCGTCCAGGGCAGTCTCGACTTCGCGAACCTGCTGGGCACGGTGTGGCGGCTCCACCGGGCCTGGCCCGACAGTGAGTTGGTCGTCGTGGACGACGTGGGGCACACCATGGGGGCGAGTGGTGTGGTGGACGCGTTGGTGGCGGCAACGGACAAGTACGCCCTCCGCTAGGCCCTGTCGGGATCTTCGGGTTCAGGAAACTTCGGGTTCAGGGAACTTCGGTTTCGCCGAAGAGGTGCCGCACTGTCGACCGGTAGTTGGCCTGGACGTGGGCGAGGGCGTGCGCGCGAGCACGCTCTGGGTCGCCGGAGGCGATGGACTCGTACAACTCGTGGTCCTCGGTGAGGAGTTGAGGCCACTCCTCGTTCTGACGGGTGAGCCGGCGCAGCCGGCCGTCGACCGGCTCCATGACGGAGATCAGCAGGGTCTTCAACTGTTGGGTGTTTGGCTTGAGCAGGCTGGTTGATGCTACTTCGTGTCATCGGTGCGGATCCTCAGGATCTGCCACTGCTTTCATCCTGGTTGGTTACGGTTTCCATCGATTTTGAGAGATGCGGGTGTTCACCGTCTTGTCCTCGTCGGATGCCGACGGTCGTGGTCTTCCCGCACTTTCCCGGCCTTCCCGGACCCTGAGGGTGCGGGAAGGCCGTGTCTTTGTGTGATGGTCGGTCGTTAGGCCGATCGGAGTGCCGGGATGCGGCCGCTGCTGAAGATGGCCGGACACGTGCGGGATAGGCGGGGTGGCGGGCATGGCCAGGCTGATGGCGACGGCCACGTGCACCGCCTTCTCCGGTGTGCTGGAGGGCAGTGGTGAGCGGGTCGGGCAGCGTGTCTTGCTGGAACGGGTGGGGTTTCTGGCGGAGTTGAGCCGGGAGCTGGCCGGTGCTCTGGTGGCCGCCCGGTGGGATGAGGATTCCCTGGATGTGCTGGCCGCCGGGGTGGACGGGCGGGGCGAGGCGCTGCCGTCCAAGGGGTGGATGGCGCTGCGCCGCTTGACCTGGCCCCAGGATGTGCCGTCCCCGGCGGGGGTGTATGTCTCGGACCGGGTGCGCCGGGGCGTGGAGGAGTATGCCGCGCGTACCCTGCGGCTGGCCCTGCACCGGCGCGGCATCGTGGCCGCGGTCCTGGCCACCTGGCCGGATGATCCGCGGCGGCGCACCGAGGCGGAATGGGCGGCGCTGCGGGCGGTGTTGCCTGCTGGGGTGAGTGGTGCGGAGATCCGCAACCGCACCCGCCAGGTGCGTGCGTACGTGGCCGAGTACGGGCTGTTGCCCGCCGGGCTGTGCGTCCTGGAGGGCCCGCCGCGGGTGGCCGGGCAGGTGTTGCTGGCGGCGATGGACCGCCAGCAGGTCACGCTGGCCCGGGTGGACGAGGCGAGTGCCCGGTTGCGGGTCAAGCTCCCCCTGCGGGCGGCGCCCGCCACGGGGCGGGACTGGGTCTGGCATGTGATCGACATCCGGCTGCCCGGCACCGTCGCGGCGGACGCGGTGCTGCACACCCCCACCTTGCGCACCACTCGCACGGGCCGGATCGCCGTCGACCTGCCGCACTCCCGGCCCGTGACGGCCACCAGGGCGAGTGGGCATACCGTGGGGCTCGGTTTCGACTGGGGTGTCAACACCCTGCTCACCGGTGTCCTGGGCCGCCTGACCGGAAGAGGGCAGACCCGCCGGGTGGTCACCGATGGGCGGCCCCTGGTCTTCGACGCCACCACGGTCAGTGCCGTCCTGCACCGGCTGCGCGGCGTGCGCGAGCACCTCGCCGTCAAGCGTGATCACTACCGGGCCCTCGCGGATGGGCTCGGCTCCCCGCACCTGGCCTGGGGTGAACACCTCGACCGGGCACGGGTACTGGAGGTCGAGCATGTGCGGGTGTGTGCCCGGATCCGGCAGCTGAATGCCGCGCTGGCCTGGGCGGCGGCCCGCTGGGCCGTCGGCCAGGCGGCAGCGCTCGGCGCGAGCGTCATCTACCTGGAAGACCTCGCCACCCTGGAAGCCCGCGGCCACCGCAAGGGCAACGCCCGGCTGTCCGGGCAGGTGCGCGGCACGGTGGCCGAGGCGATGCGGCACCTGGGAGCGAAGGCGGGGATCGCGGTGGTCACCGTCCCGGCCCGGGGCACCTCCACACTGTGCCCCGGCTGCCTGAACACCCTCACCCACCATCCGGCCCCCGACCGGCTCGCCGAGCGCGGCTGGAAGTGGGCGCACTGCGCGCGGTGTGGACTGTCCATGGACCGGGATCACGCCGCCGCCCGCCGGATCGTCTCCCGCGGCCTGCTCGCCCAGGCCCACACCCTCACCGACCGCGCCACCGGCGCCCGGACCATCCGCACCACGATGGAGGGCACGGTGGCTCTGGTCCGCCGCCCGAAGAAGGCCACCCGCCGCCTGCGCCGACTACGCCGCGCCGAGATGACCCCACCCCGGCCGCGCGGACCGAAGGCCACCCCGGGCAAGGGGCACCCCACGCCCAGCAGGCCCACCGGCCCCCAATACCAGCCCGCCCGGCGTGCTGCCCCGGCACATGCCCCGGGCCCCACGACTTCCCGCCGTATGCCCGATGTGCGTACGGTCCCCGCCACCACCCCCACCACGGGGGCAGTCCAGCGTCCGGCGGGGCATGACACACAGGCACCAGCCCTGTCCGGGCCGGTGCCAGGTCATGGAGTACCCGCACCCCACCGGCCGGAAGACCTTCTTCCGGCCGGCCGGATGCGGCTCTCGAACAGAACCTGCCGGCGGCGCACCCGCGCCGCCGAGCGGACCGGCTTCCACCACCTGCACGCCACCGAGGTCCACCCCCTCACCCCGAGGTTCGGACCCCACAACGGCGACCGCACACGGCCACGCCGCGCCCGAAAAGCCTGGAAACCACAGGCACACACAGAGTTCTAGAGACGCTGTTGCCCGCCATGGCGAGGATGCAGTCGTGGAAGCGGGTGTTGCTGGTGTCCCTGGGGCTGACGACGAGCCGGGTGGGCGGCTATGCGCGGCCGTTGTCGAAGCGACGGGTGTGGGGCGGCGCCCCAGGGTGAGCAGGAGCGACGCGCGCTCCGGGAGGGACGGGAGGGCGGTCCTAGCAACGACCGTCGGACTCGGACTCGGACTCGGACTCGGACTCGGACTCGGACTCGGGCACGACGGCCGTCGCCGTGATCTCCACCAGCTGCCCCGTGTACCCGAGGCAGGCCACCCCGAGCAGCGTCGACGAGTGGGGGCCCGTACTGAGCCCTGATGCCTCGACGACACCCCAGACGTCCGAAAGAACCCTGGGCTCACCGCTCACGACATACACATCGGTCGACACGACGTGCGCGAAGTCGCTGCCCACCGCGCGAAGTTGATCGCCGAGATTGGCGATCACCTGCTCGGCCTGCCGTACAGGATCACCCACGCCGACGATTTCCCCCGCCGCGTCCAGCGGCACGGCCCCGGCGAGGAATGCGAGTCGCGTGCCCGCCTCGACGACCGACGCGTGGGCGTAGGCGGGAGGCGGGAAGAGGCTGGGGGCGGTGACGCGTGTGAGCACGGGAACTCCGGGTTTGTTCGGCTGGGGTGGGCAACCTGCCGATCATGCGGGCACGCGTCCGGCGACCGCATTCGATTTTCCCCCGGCCCCCGGCCCCCCGACCCCCGGCCCCCCGGCCCCCTGGGTCATCCCAGCCACCCCCGGTCATCCCTGGCGGAAGACCCCGTCGGTCATCCCCAACCGAAGGCCCCGCCATCGCCATAGGGGCTGTCCACCCGCCACCCGTCGTCCCGCGCCGTCCGTTCGAACGCCCCGATCCTGTACGCGAGCCCCTCCGGCTCCCCGATGTCGCACCAGTCCCCCGCGTCGGCCCACTCCTCCTCTCCCCGGATCAACGGGCGCCCCCGGACGGCGAGATGCAGCGCGAGCGTCGAGCGCGCGTAAAGCCGTACGGCGGCACGCTCGTCCGGGAGCCCGGCGTACTCGGCGGTCTCCCGCAACCGCAGCCGACCGCCCTGATCACCGGCCACGAGGAGCGGCACCCACTGAGCGGAACCTCCTGAGCCCGCCACCAGGAAGGTCAACTCACCCTCATCCTCACTCTCGCGGACTTCGTACCGCGGCAGATACGACAGCCGGGCGAACCCGAGTGCGTGCTTCCACGAGGTGACCCACAGCCCTCGGGCAAGGTAGTAGCGCACCGAGTTCTGCCAGGTCCAGTGCGCGTCGAGGCGGAAACCGTGCAGCCCTTCGGCACGGCAGGCGTCGTACACCGTGCCCAGCGCCGCTGCGGCGAGACCGCACCGCCGGGCGACGGGATGGACGTACAACGACCAGACCCGCAGCGCCCCGGCGCCGGCGGGCCAGGTGTCGACGGCGATCGTGCCCAGGGGCCCGGACGCATGAGCAGAACCGGGGCCGGGGCCGGGGGCGTGCTCGTGCTGTGGCCAGATCCAATACCTCCTGCGGTACTCGTCCTCGTGCCGGTGTGCCCGCCCGTGCGAACCCAGCCGAACGCGTAACTCCTTCTCGCGCGTGACCGTGAGCGAGTCCGGGTCGACGCACTCGCCGAGGGCGCCCTCGGCGAGTGACGCGAGATCCCAGAGCCCGAACCGGCGCCCTTCGCCGAAGCCGACCGCACGCAGTCCGCCGGACGCCGACAGGCGTTCGTGCACGCGCAGGGCGAGATCATTTCTCACGAGATCATTTCTCATGGGTCCGGAGCGTAGGAGCGCTCCGGGGCAACAGCCCTGCCCTGGAAGGGGCTTCACCCATCAGTTCATCAGGGCGGTGGACCATGCCATTGATCACGTGCTTGCCTCTCGCACTCCCGCGCGAGGGTCGGATATGCCTCGGCGATGGCGGCGTAGACCCGTCGCCGCAACAGCGCCGCGGCCTCGGCCCGCCCGGACGACCGTCCACCCACCGGCAGTCGATCCAGAAGCTGGTCGTACCCGCCCAGCCGATGGCGCAGGTACTCGACCTTCCAGCGGTCGAGGGAGGCGCGGGAGGCGCCCTCGACCGCGGCGGCCTCCGTCTCCGGCCGCTCGCCGGGACCCTCCGCCGAACCCGGACAGTGACGGGCGCGGTGCTCGACGGCACGCAGGGCCAGCTTGCCCGGATCCAGTCGCGGGACCTCGATCGGCTCGTTCCGGACCCGCTCCATGACCTCCGCCCGCCGCCGCTCCAGAGCGGCCCGCACCGCCTCCGACCGCCGCCCGGCTGTCTCCGCCACCGCACGGAACCCCTGGCTCCGCTCGGCGGCCTCGACCCGTTCGGCGCGGTAGAGGCGGGTGTGCGGTGCCGACCTGAAGCGCGGATTGACGGCAAGCCGGTCCGGCGCACCGAGCAGCCGCTGCACTATCCCGCCGGTCCACCCGCGCGCCCGCAACCCGGCCAACGAGACGTATTTCTGCCCGTCCTCCTCGTAACCCATCATCATCGACTCTCCCCGTAGCGCACTCAAAAGTGACTCTCTGTGACGACACTTCCCATTAGAGCGCGCCCCACTGACAATCGCCCGAGGCCGACGGACGGCCCGCTCCCGCGCCCGCCGCAAATTGACCCGACAGCCCCGGCACCCGCGTCCATCCTCACCTCGTGCCCACACCATCCGAGCCCCGACCAGCAGGAGCCATGCCGGTGAACGCCGACGACGAGAAGTTCCTCGATCGCCTCAGCAACCGTCTCGCCGACCTCCCCACCGTCCAGGCGGTTGCCCTCGGCGGCTCCCGCGCAGAGGGCACCCACGGCCCCGACAGCGACTGGGACGTGGCGATCTACTACCGGGGCGCCTTCGACCCCGACGATCTCCGGGCCGTCGGCTGGCAGGGCGAGGTATCCGAGATCGGCGGCTGGGGCGGCGGCGTGTTCAACGGCGGTGCCTGGCTGACCGTCGACGGCCGCCGCGTCGATGTCCACTACCGCGATCTCGACGTCGTGGAACACGAGTTGGCGGAGGCGAAAGAAGGCCGCTTCCACGTTGAGCCGCTCCTTTTCCATCTCGCCGGAATCCCCAGCTACCTCCTCGTCGCCGAGCTCGCCGTCAACCGTGTCCTGCGCGGCGACCTACCCCGCCCCGCCGCCTACCCGGCGAAACTCCGCACGTCCGCCTCCGCCCACTGGCACGGCACCGCCCACGCCACCCTCGCCTACGCCAAGGCCAACCACGCACCCGCCGGTCGTCTCACGGAGGCCGTGGGAGCCCTGGCGACCGCCGCCCTGCAGACCGGCCACGCGGTGCTGGCGGCGCGCGGGGAATGGGTGACGAACGAGAAGCGGCTGTTGGAGCGGGCCGGGCTGAGAGGGATCGACGAGATCGTGCGCGGCGGGGTGAACGAGCCGGAAGGGCTGGTGCACATGCTCGGGCGGGCTGAGGAGGTCTTGGACGCCGCTGTCGCCCGGGCCCGGGAATCCGGCGCCGAATAACCCTTCGAAAAGCCCCTGCTGTCACTGCTACCGTCACCGACGTGGCGAAACTCAATCAGATCATCGCAGTCGAGAAGGGCATTAAGTCCAAGTCCCACCAGGACCTGACGGCCGCTCATCACGGGTTGCAGAAGCCCGCTTTGCTGGCCGGTATCTCGCGGACCTATCAGCCGAAGGACGAGGAGGGTGAGCAGTTGCCGCCCGAGTCGACGCGGGTGCAGGTGCAGGCCGAGGACGTGTTGCGGGAGACCGCGGGGACGCTCATCCGGCTGTTCGACGTGACCGCCACCAAGGACTGGGCGAACTGCACGGCCCGGGCGGATGTGAAGGTGGACGGGCGGGTGCTCGTCGCCGACGTGCCCGTGTCGTATCTGCTCTTCCTTGAGAAGCAGCTCACCGATCTCAACACCTTCGTGCGGAAGTTGCCCGTTCTCGACGCCTCCGAGTCGTGGGTGCAGGATCCGTCCACCGACGCGTGGAAGACCGAGCCCGTGCGGACGCTGCGTACGAAGAAGGTGCCGCGGAATCACGTCAAGGCCGAGGCCACCGAGAAGCATCCTGCTCAGGTCGAGGTGTACTACGAGGACATTCCCGTCGGGTACTGGACGACCGTGAAGTTCTCCGGCGCCCTGCCCGCGCGGCGTGTGAACGAGCTTCTCGACCGGGTGGAGAAGCTGCAGCAGGCCGTCAAGTTCGCCCGCGAAGAGGCGAATGGCGTGGACGTCGTCGACCAGCGTGTCGGGGACTCCGTGTTCGGCTACCTGTTCGGGTAGCCTCTGAAACTCCCCGGCCACAACGCACCACGGCCGGGGTGCGCGAGGAGCGCAAGCTGAACCTGAAGCTTGTCGTGAATGCACGGTTCCAGTGGAGGTTCGAGTCCTCCCCGCGGCACCAAACGGCACTCCACGGAGTGCCCACGCGCCGCGGTAGCCCAATTCGGCAGAGGCAGACCGTGATCAATCTCAGACTCTTGCTCCAGACTCAGTATTCGCCGCCGATCGCCGGATCGACCGGACCCAGGCCCCGGTACGTCGAAATGCTGGTTCAAGTCCAGCCCGCGCAGCTCGATGCGTGGTGGTCCAAAGGCAGGACGCGGCGACATAACGACTGACCTGGGTCCTCAAGCGTGCCGGCGTGCTACATGGGTGGCATCACAGGGTCCGGGGGCCGGCTACGCCCTCGGACCCGCTCCACTTCATCCACCGCATCCGGTTCATCCACCCCGTCCAGCTCGTAGTTGCGTCCATAAAGAACGCGGCTTCCCCGCAAAGCGTCACATCGTCGAAATACTCGCGTTTCTCTCCCTCCAGAAACGCGATCTACCGTGGACATCACACCGCCCGGCCGACGTCGCCCGAAGGCAGCCCCGCCCTCGCCCCGACAGGAGCCCCGTGTCCCGCCTCAGCGCCGCCGTACCGCCCTGGCTCGCCCACGCCCTGCGTGCACAGCGCGGGCCCGTGCCCTGGAACGCGGTCGTGCGGGGGGCCCTGGCCGCCGGGCCGCTCCTGCTCGCGGCCGTTCTGAGCGGCCGGACCTCCGCCGGTGTCCTCGCCGCCCTCGGTGCCATGCTCGCTGGGATCAACGATCGGCCAGGAAGCCGTAGAGCCGCGGTCAAGCGGCTCGGGGTGCCGGCGCTCGCGGGAGCCGCAGGACTGCTCGTGGGGTCGTACGCCGGGCAGCATGTCGGCGCGGTGACACTCACCCTTCTTCTCACGGTGCTCGGGCTGCTCGCCGGAGCCGTCAGCGCCGTCGGGCCCGTCGCGAGCGGAGCGGGTACACAGCTGCTCGTCGCCGCCTCCATCGGGGCCGGGATGCCGCTGCCCGAGCCCGGCTGGCAGCGGGCGCTCTTCTTCGTCGGCGGGGCCGGGTGGCTGCTCGTGCTGCGGCTCGCGCTGCCCACCCCTGGGGCTACCGCCGGGGACTACCGCTTCGACGGGGAGCGGGACGCCGTAGGTGGTGTGTACGACGCGATCGCCGCGCTGCTCGAAGCGGTCGGGGGGCCGGATGCGACCGCTCGCCGGGTCGCCCTCACCGCCGCGCTCGACCACGCCCAGGACGCGCTCGGCGGGCCCCGGCTGCGGCGGTACGCAAGTTCCGCGGCCGAGCGGCGGCCGCACGCACAGTACGCCGCCGCGCTTCCGCTCGCCGAGGCCGCCACCGCGCTCGCCTGGGCGGGCGAGGCGGTGCCCGCACGGGCC
Source organism: Streptomyces sp. NBC_01384 (assembly GCF_045040035.1). Taxonomy (NCBI): domain Bacteria; kingdom Bacillati; phylum Actinomycetota; class Actinomycetes; order Kitasatosporales; family Streptomycetaceae; genus Streptomyces; species Streptomyces sp. NBC_01384. Next base: position 2,387,124 of record NZ_CP109559.1, on the reverse strand, counting down.
GCCGAAGGGCCGCGGCGGCTCGCCGTCGCCGTACGGACCAGTACGCACACCGGGCCGCTGCCCGCGCCCGCCCTCCCCCACGCTCGGCTTCGCTCGCGCGGGGGCACCCCCATCGCACCAGCGCTGCGCGCCCTCGACGACGCGCTGCTGCACGCCGCCGACGCCTTCGACCGGGGAGAGCGGGGTGGCGCCGGAAACGCCCTGCACAACCGGCGGCTCACCGCCGCATCCCTTCTCCGCACCGCCCTCGGTTCCGGAGGACGCGAGTACGGACTGCGGGTCGCCCTCTGCTTCGGCGTCAGCGTGGCCGTGGCACAGGCCCTGCACCACGCCCGCTGGTACGGCAACCACTCCCACTGGTACTGGCTCCCGGCGACCGCCGTCTTCCTGGTCAAGCCCGACCTCGGGCCGCTCGCCTCGCGGGTGATCTGCCGGGCGGCGGGGACCGTGCTGGGCGCTGTCCTCTTCGCCGGGTTCGCGGCGCTGCTGCCCCGGCCCGCCGGGCTGGTCGCTCTGGTCGCGCTGTGCGGGGCCCTGATACCCGTCGCCACCCGGCACTTCGCCGCCCAGACCGCCGTCGTCACCGTGCTCGTGCTCTCCCTCGTCATGGTGGGAGGGGAGCCGGGGGCATCCTGGAGCCGGATCGGCGAGACGCTGCTGGCCTGCGCGATCGTGCTGCTCGTCGGACATCTGCCGGCGCTCGGGCAGCGCGGGGGAGGGGTACGGGCCCGGCTCACCCGCGCCGCCGAGGCCGCACAGGCCTACCTCGCCCATGTGCTGGGCGACGGTACGACGGACGACCGGGCCGGCCGCTGGGCCCTGCGCCGCGAGGCCTACCGCGCACTCGCCGAGGCCCGCGCCGCGATCGACCTTGCCGCCGCCGAACTCCCCGCCCTGGCCCGGCACGCCGAGGGAACGGACGAGGTCGCGGCCGTCCTCGAACGCCTCGTCGACACCACGACCGCGTGCGCCGTGCAGCTCGACGACACCGGACGGCTCACCCCCCAGCACACCGAACGCATCGCCGAACTCCTCGACGAGCTGGCCGAGGAGCGCGAACGGGCGGGGCTGGTGGTGAAGGAGGGGCAGGCGCCCCCTGTTTCGCTCGCGGGCTGAGCACCGGAAGCGGGACCCGCCGTACGGTGACGCCATGACGCCATGACGCCATGACGCCATGACGCCATGACGCCATGACGGCGTCCGTCCCGGCCCCGTCCGTCACCACCCCGTCGGCAGGCGGCCCCGCCGATCTCCTCATCACCGGATGCACCGCCCTCGTGCACGACGAACACGAGGAGATCGGGTTCGTCGAGGACGCCTCGATCGTTGTACGGGGCGGGGTCGTCGAAGCGGTCACGCGTGAGGCGCGCCTTCCGGACGCTGCCCTGCGCATCGACGCGCGCGGCCAGGTGGCGATCCCCGGCCTGATCAACTGCCATACGCACACGCCGATGGTCGCCCTGCGCGGGATCGCCGAGGACCTGCCCGCCGAGGAGTGGTTCAACGAGGAGTGGTTCAACGAGGAGTACGACACCTGATCCACGCTGCCTAGGGTGGAGGGCATGGATCCCGCAGAAGGCCTCATCGACCACCCGTACGCCGTCTACGACCGTCTCCGCGACACCGCGCCCGTGCACCGCATCGCCGGTACCGACGGCAACCCCGCCTGGCTCGTCACACGGTACGAAGACGTACGTGAGGCGCTCGCGAACCCGCTGCTCTCGGTGGACAAGAAGCATGCGCTGCCCGGAAGTTACCAGGGGTTGTCGCTGCCGCCGGCCCTCGACGCCAACCTCCTGAACATGGAGGCGCCCGACCACACCCGCATCCGGCGCCTGGTGGTCCGCGCCTTCACACCGCGCCGCGTCGAGCAACTGCGCGCACCCGTGCGGGAAACCGCCGACCGGCTCCTCGACGCGCTCGGACCGCACGGCAGCGCCGACCTGATCGCCGCGTACGCCGCGCCCCTGCCGATCACCGTCATCTGCGACCTGCTCGGCATTCCGGGGGAGTACCGCCGGGACTTCCGGGCCTGGACCGACGTGCTCGTCGCGCCGGACCCGGCGCGTCCGGCGGCCGCCAAGGAGGCGGTCGTGGCCATGCTCGGGTTCCTCACCCAACTCCTCGTGGACAAAAGGAAGAAGCCGGCGGACGATCTGCTCTCCGACCTGATCGCGGTGCGCGACGAGGGCGACCGGCTCACCGAGGACGAGCTGATGTCGCTCGCCTTCCTCATCCTCTTCGCGGGGTACGAGAACACCGTGCAGCTCATCGGCAACGCCATCCTGGGGCTGCTCACCCATCCCGACCAGCTGGCCGCCCTGCGCGCGAACCCGGAGCGATTCCCCAACGCGGTGGAGGAGTTCGCACGTCACGAGGGGCCCGCACTGCTCGCCATCCGGCGCTTCCCCGTCGAGGACGTGACGATCGGCGCGGTCACGGTGCCCGCGGGCGAGACCGTCCTGCTGTCCCTGGCCGCGGCCGACCGGGACCCGGCCCGCTTCCCGGACCCCGAGCGCCTCGACCTCGACCGGGACGCCTCCGGCCATCTCGCCCTCGGCCGGGGCATCCACTACTGCGTGGGCGCTCCGCTGGCCCGCCTGGAGACGGAGATCGCCGTGTCCGCACTCCTTGATCACTTCCCGGACCTCGCGCTCGACGCCGACCCGGCCGAGCTGCGGTGGCGGCCCTCCCTGCGCGCCCGCGGCCTGCTCGCGCTCCCGGTGACGTACTGACGCCGGAAGCCCCTCCGGAGGCCCGCCCAGAAAGGCGGTCACTGAACGACTGAACGCAAACGGATGGTGAGGACTGAATCTGTACGGATACCGCTACGAAACGTGCGTGAGCCGAGAGTTCCCTCACACCAAAGCAGTGAACGAGTGTTGACTATGTCTCAGTACCGTCACTGCGCGAGCCCTTCACCCCGCCTTTGGCGTTTAACTCTATGAGTACGGCGCCATGAATACGGCGCTACATGGAGGTGCAGGGTGAACGGGCGAATGGTGCTGGAGCGCTTTCCCGCCGGTGGGCCGCGCGGTTCGTGGCCCGCCGAGGAGTTCGCGCAGGCGTGCCGCCTGGAGGGGCAGGCCGCGGAGGTCGTCATGGACCTCGCCTCGGACGCGTTCCTGGTGATCGTCCAGGGCGGGGAACTCGTCGAGTGAGGTCGCCCGAGACCGACCGCGTTCAACCCGCCTTCGGAGCGGGCACTTTCGTGGGCACCGTCGTGGGCGTCTTCGTGGGAGCCCTCGTCGTGAACTGCTCGGCCTGCAGGGAGTACAGCTCGGCGTAGACGCCGCCCGTGGCCAGCAGTTCGTCGGGACTGCCGGACTCCACCAGGCGGCCCTGTTCCAGGACGTGCACCAGATCGGCGTGGCGGACCGAGGCCAGCCGGTGGGTGATGAGGATGACCGTCTGGCCGCTGCCCGCCAGGGCCCTGATCTTCTCGAACACCTCCAGCTCGGCCCGGGCGTCGAGCGCCGCGGTCGGCTCGTCCACGATCAGGATGCGACCACGGCGGTACGCGGCCCGTGCGATACCCAGCCGCTGCCACTGCCCGCCCGACAGCTCGTGCCCGCCGCTGAATCCGCGGGCCAGCAGCGTGTCCAGGCCGCGTGGCAGGTCCGCGACCACGTCCTCGGCCCCGGCCTCCGCCGCCGACGAGGCGACGCGCTCATCGGTCAGCGGCGCCGAGGCTCGCCCGACCGCGACGTTGACGCGGGCCGTGAACGGCCAGCGTTTGAAGTCCTGGGCCACCATGGCGATGCGTTCGGCGAGTTGCTGCCGGTCCGCGGTCGCCGCGTCGACGCCGTCCCACATGATCCGGCCCCGCTCGGGCGCGTACAGGCCTGCGAGCAGCTTCACCAGGGTGGTCTTGCCCGAGCCGTTCTCGCCGACGAGCGCGACGATCTTGCCGAGCGGCACCTTCAGGGTGACGTCCGCGAGCGCGGGCCGGTTCGACGCGCCCGGATAGGTGAACGTGACGTTCTCGAAGCGGATCTCGCTCGGATCGGCGGGGAGCGGATCGCCGCCCACCGGGATCGCGCGCTCGGCCGCCTCCACGTACAGGCGCTGCAGGTCGCCCACGAACAGGGCTTCCTCATGAAGGGAGTTGACCTCGAGGACGAGGGTGTCGAGGCTCGCGGAGCCGGTGCGGATCGCGATCACGGCCGTACCGGCGACGGAGAGCGCCATCGCACCGGCCAGCAGCAGTCCGCCGAGGGTCGCGTACGTCGCCACGGTGGCCAGGCCCGTCCAGGCCGCCGCGATCAGGCCCGTACGGGCGGAGAGGCGGGCCAGCCGGGCCTGTTCCGCCTCGGCGGACTCCGACATCTGGCGGAAGTGGCGCAGCAGGAACGGTCCGACGCCGTGCACACGGATCTCCGGGGCCGCCGCGGGCTCGGTGAGCAGACTGCTGATCAGATGACCGGCGCGGGCGTGCTGCACCCAGGTGTGGAAGGACTCGTAGCGGCGCCGGGCGATCGTCAGGGAGCTCCAGGCGCTCGGCAGGGTCATCGTCACGAGCAGCGGAAGCAGAGCGGGGTGCAGCACGGTCAGCACACCCGCGGCCGCGATGAGCGAGATCATCGCGTTCACTGCACGGGTGGCGATCGCGATCATGCGGCGGGCCGAGGAAGCGCCGTACTGCGCGGTGTCCAACAGCTTGTGGAAGGCGTCGTCCTCGATCGCGGACAGTTCGACGGCCGCCGCCCGCTCCAGGTACAGCTCGGTCGCGACGCGCTCCACCTTCGGCTCCAGGCGTCCGGTGGCATACGTCGACGCGGCCCGCAGCAGCGCGGCGAGCAGCATGACGGCGGCGACCGTGATCAGCGCCGGGCCCGCGCCGCGCAGCCGGTCCTCGACCGGGCCGCTCGTCATCAGCCGGCCCAGCACGCTGTTGACGGCCAGCAGGCTGACCGCCTGCGCCGCGCCCCGGGCCAGTTCGGCGGACAGCACGATCCGGGCCGCGCGACGGTCCGCGGTCCAGGCGAGCCGGAAACTGGACGCGAGCAGGGACGGCAGCCGCGTCACCATCGCGCGGAAGTTCAACTCGAGGAAGGCGTCGGAGTGCTGGGACCAGCCCATGTCGTAGCGCAGCGGGCCGCCGAAGAGCAGGCGTTCGGAGGAGGACGGCGCAGGTTTGTCGTCGTCGCGTTTCTTCTTGCGCGCCCGCCTGCCCGCCTGCTCGCCCGCCGACTCGGTCGTCGGCTCGGTCGCCGGCTCGCCCACTGATTTCCCTGCTGGCTTCCCCACCATTGGCCTCCCCGGGAACGGATGAACGGTGCCTTCCCCAGGAACGCGGCGCTCCACTCGTGGTGGCGGCGGAGTGTTGGCGGCCACCGGCGCACTTCGGACACGCCCGGCAGCCCCCCGACCGGAGGTCTACGCGCTGATGGGCGGTCTACGCGCTGAGGGGACGCGACCAGACGGGTGTCGTCCCCATGACCCGGCACAGGGCCAGATAGAGGGGGATCGGCGGGGTGTAGGGCAGGGTGCCTTCCGGCCTGTGGATGAGTCCGGGGGCGTGCGGGGTGTCCGGTACGACTGCCCCGGTGGCGTAGTGGGCGGGCGCGGGCCAGTCCAGGGCCACGTCGGACTCGGAGGGTACGAGCCACCACCAGTGCGCTCCGTCGGCGTACACACAGCCCACGCGGGGCAGCCGCGGCAGCAGCAGCGGTCCGAAACGGGCGGGCACCGCGACCGCGTCGCAGCCCAGCGGGACCGTCATGCCCTCGGGCAAGGGGAGACGTCGGAACGCTCCGGACGCCGTCTGCTCGCGCATCAGGCGGACCAGAGTGTCCAGGCTCAGGACCTGAGCTCCGGGTCCTGTCGCTGACGTACCCCTCACAGCCATTCGACCCCTGTCCCCCAGGACGCTTCCGTCCCGGCGCCCCGGCCGCCGGCGGCCGGTGGCTTCTTCGCGCTCCACCCGAGGTCGGACCGGGCCGCTCCGGCACCCGTGGCGGTTCCCGCCGGTGAACGCGGCAGATCCGCCCAGACCAGCAGCCCCGGCCCGGTGTCCTGGGCGCCCCAGGACCGGCACACGGCCGCGACGAGCAACAGCCCCCGGCCGTGCTCCTCCTCGGGTCGCTGTGGCGAGGGGTGCGGCTCGCCCGGAGCGCATCCCTCGTCGCCTACGGCTATCCGCACCAGGTCGTCGCCATCGTGCAGTTCGCACACGACACGCTTGCTCGCGCTGTGCACGATGGCGTTGGTGACCAGTTCGGAGACGACGAGGACCGCGGTGTCGCAGGTGTCGTCGGACACGGCCCAGCCGACGAGCCGGGCACGTGTCAGATGCCGGGCCTGAGCCACGGAACCCGGGTGTGCGGCCAACTCGAAGCGGAACCGGCGCACGGCGGCCGCGCCGCGGCGCACCCCGGCGGCGGCACGCAGACCGGGGCGGTCTTCGACGGCGTCTGTTCCTAAGGGCGCGGACGGAATCACGCTTGCCACTATCGCCCCGCCGTGAACACTTGGCAAGTGTCACTCTGAAAAATGCAGAGTGCCATGTGACTCTGAGAAGGGCCGTGGCACACTGCTGGCAACAGCAAGTCGAGCGGCGCCAGTTGGGATCGTCGAAGAAGACGAAGAAGTCGAAGAAGATTCCGAACGGCGCCGTCCGGTCTGTCGGGACGCAGCGCCTTCCGACCAGGACGCAGTGCCTGTCAGGCCGCAGTGCCCGTTCGGAACTCCCGGAACCCAGTGCCGTTCCGGACTCAGTGGAGGTGGGACGTGAGCGAACCGCGATCCGCGCCGACGGTCGGTCAGGTCGTCCTCGGCCGACGCCTGCTGGACCTGCGGGAACGCGCGGGTCTCAAGCGTGAGGAGGCCGCGCGCATCCTGCGTGTCGCGCCCGCGACGGTCCGCCGGATGGAGATGGCGGAGGTCGCTCTCAAAATCCCGTACCTCCAGCTCCTGCTGAAGTCGTACGGGGTCTCCGACGACGAGGCCGAGGCCTTCGTGCAACTGGCCGAGGAGGCCAACCGGCCCGGCTGGTGGCAGCGCTTCCACGACATCCTGCCGGGCTGGTTCTCGATGTACGTCAGCCTGGAGGGCGCCGCCACCCTCATCCGTTCGTACGAACCCCACTTCGTGCCCGGAATCCTGCAGACCGAGGAGTACGCCGGTGGCGTCCTGAAGTCGGGCGCCATCGGCCAGACCAGACCCGAGGACATCGAGCGTCATGTGGCGCTGCGCATGCAACGCCAGAATCTGCTCACTCGTGAGGGTGCACCCCGGATCTGGGCCGTGATGGACGAGACGGCTCTGCGCCGCCCCGTCGGCGGTCCCGAGGTGATGCGCGCCCAGATCGACAAGCTGCTCGAGGTCACGAAGCTGCCCAACGTGACGCTCCAGGTCGTCCCGTTCTCCACGGGGCCGCACCCCGGCACGTACGGGCCCTTCGTGCTGTTTCGCTTTGCCATGCCGGAACTCCCGGACATGGTCTACAGCGAGTACCTGACCGGCGCCGTCTATCTGGACGAGCGTTCCGAGGTGGCGACCCACCTCGAGGTCATGGACCGCATGGCGGCGCAGGCCGCCACGGCACATCGCACGAAGGAGATCCTCCAGGATCTCCGCAAGGAGCTGTGAATGGACAACATCAAGCAGCGGATACGCAATGAGCGGATCTACAACGGGATGCCCGCCCGTGAACTGGGCAGTGAGGGCTGGCACAAACCCTGGAGCGGAGGCAACGGCGGCAACTGCTTGGAGGCGATGAAGCTCGCGGACGGACGCATCGCCGTCCGCCAGTCGGCGGATCCGGACGGGCCCGCGCTGATCTACACGCCCGGCGAGATGACCGCGTTCATCCAAGGGGCCAAGGCGGGGGTGGCGGACTTCCTTCTCTCCTGACCGACCTGAGCTGTCTTGACTCTTGCATTCTGTTGAACGCTGTTGAACTCCCCTAAAAATGGTGCTGAATTGATCACTCGCCGCGCTACAAGACCCTAGAACCAAGACCCGAGAACCAAGACCCTGGAACCACGACAGCATGCGGCGCGGAGCGTCGACCAGACGGCTGACGGCGATCGCCGGTAGCGGCGGCTGGTTCGCGCGCTCCGGGCCAAGACTCAGTCCGTAAGCGCCCGGATCAGCGCGGCCCGCCGCCCGCCCGCCCCGGACAGCTCCAGATGCACACCAACGACGCACGCAAGGCCGGTGAGAGCGAGGACCGGCTGCACATGGTCGAGGTGTGGCGCGAGGCCCGGCACTTCTTCACCGAGAAGGAGCGCGCGGCCCTCGCCCTCACGGAGGCGGTCACCCTGATCGCCGACGGCGGCGTCCCGGACGACAGCTACGCACAGGCCGCCGCGGTCTTGGACGACCAGGAGCTGGCCCACGTGCCGGCGCTGATCCTCGCGATCAACACGTGGAACCGGGTGGAGCTGTCGACGGCGAAGGTGGCGGGCACGGACGGGCGCCGCGGACGCGCTGTGCCGGTGGTGGGCCTATGCGGTCATGGGGCGGTCGTACGGTCCGATCGGCGCCGGCAGTTGCGATGTCCCGGCCAGGGCGCGGTCCACGGCGGCCGCCACCGCCCGCCCCTCGGCGATGGCCCAGACGATGAGGGACTGACCGCGGGCCGCGTCCCCGGCGACGTACACCTGGGGGACGTTGGTCGCGAAGTCGGTGCCGCGGGCGATCGTGCCGCGCGCGTCGAGGGCCAGACCGAGCTGGTCGATCAGACCGTCGTGGCGGTCGGGGCCCGAGAAGCCGAGGGCGAGCAGCACGAGGTCGGCGGGGAGGGTCCGCCCGGAGCCGGGGACCGGGCGGCGCCGCTCGTCGACCTCGACGAGGTGCAGGGAGCGCACGCGCCCGTCCGGGTCCCCGGTGAAGCGGAGCGTGGACGCCGCGAAGAGCCGCGCGTCCGCGTCCGCCGCGGGCGCCGTCCCCAGCGCACCGGCCTCCTCGTGCGCGGCGGAGAGCCGGTAGATCTTCGGGTACGTCGGCCATGGCTCGGCGTCCTCGTCGCGCTCGGCCTGCGGCAGCGGATAGATGTCGAGCTGGGTCACGGACGCGGCCCTCTCGCGCACGGCGGTCCCCAGACAGTCGGCACCCGTGTCACCGCCGCCGACTATGACGACGTGCTTCCCGGCCGCGGACAACGGCGAGACCTCCAGATCCCCCTCGCACACCCGGTCGGCCAGCGGCAGATACTCCATCGCCTGATGGATCCCGGCCAGCTCCCGCCCCGGCACGTCCAGTTCACGCCAGGCCGTGGCTCCCACCGCGAGGACGACGGCGTCGTAGCGCGCTCGCAGCTCCGCCGCCCCGATGTCCCGGCCGATCGCCGTCGACGTGCGGAACTTCGTTCCCTCCGCCCGCATTTGCTCCAGCCGCCGATCCAGGTGCCGCTTCTCCATCTTGAACGCGGGGATCCCGTACCGCAGCAGTCCGCCGATCCGGTCGGCCCGCTCGTACACGGCGACGGTGTGCCCGGCCCGGGTCAGCTGCTGCGCGGCGGCGAGCCCGGTGGGCCCCGACCCGATCACCGCGACCGTCCGCCCGGAGAGCCGGTCCGGTGGGCACGGTGGCGTGAAACCGTCCTCCCAGGCGCGGTCGGCGATGGCCACCTCGACGTTCTTGATGGTCACCGCGGGCTGGTTGATCGCGAGGACACAGCCCGCCTCGCAGGGCGCGGGGCACAACCGTCCGGTGAATTCGGGGAAGTTGTTCGTCGCGTGCAGCCGGTCGCTCGCCGCCCGCCAGTCCTCGCGCGAGACGAGGTCGTTCCACTCGGGGATCAGATTGCCCAGCGGGCAGGCGTCGTGACAGAACGGGATTCCGCAGTCCATACAACGGTCGGCCTGCCTGCTGATGATCGGCAGCAGCGCACCGGGGACGTACACCTCGTTCCAGTCCCGCACCCGTTCCTCGACGGGCCGACGGGGATACTCCTCGCGCGGAGTGGTCATGAATCCCTTGGGATCGGCCATGGCCGTCTCCCTTGCGTACGCGTACCGGCATGGGGCCGCCCGGCCATCGGACGTCTTCGGCCCGCGCCCTTCCGGCGGCACTCCTTTCCCGCCACGATACGTCGCCTCCGGGAGCCCCGCCGCTCAGTCGACGGGCCCCGTCGCGGGCGACGGTTTCCTCAGGTGAGGGCCAGCGTGTACGAGACCGCCGCTGCGGCCGACGCGACCGTGCGGACGTGGTTCCACATGGTCCACTCGCGCGCATACGAACGCCAGTACACGGCGGCCTCCGGCGTACCCGGGTCCATCTTCAGCAGCACGTCGTTGCGCGGGACGTTCGCGACGATCGTCACCCCGAACGTCCCGAACAGATACAGCGCGCTACCCAGCAGCAACTCCACCGTCCCCTTGTCGGGCAGCAGCACGAAGGTGACCACGGCGAGCACGGAACACATCACCGCCGACCCGACGAACACCAGCATGAACGGCGGGCGCACCGCGGCGACATTGATCGCGTTCATCGCCGCGATCCCCTGCGCGGGCGGCAGCTCGGCGATCCCCCTCATCACGAACGTCGAGAACCCGCAGAACACCCCGGCCACCAGCCCGCAGCCGAGCACCCCCAGCACTGTGAGCACGAAATACGGTCCATCGATCATGACAACTCCCGCGTCGCTCCCCGAAGCCAAAGATCCTGCACGCCACCCACCGTCACCACAAGTGAAATTCCGTACGGCGACAGTGACCAGGGCCGAGGTGCGCACACACATATGCGTACACACATAAGTGAGCGTCCAGAGCCGGGTCAGGACATGCCTGGGCACCGACGCTCACGTACACGGCAAGTCACCGTCACGCGCGTACCGTGAGTTCGTCACGCCATCCCTGGAGCCGCACCTCCATCGCGGCCGCGATCCGCCGGCGCGCCTCGTGCCGCGGCACCCCGCCCATCAACAATTGGTCGTACGGCGTATCCACGTGCCGCACGGAGGCACGAACCGCTGAGGTCACCGCGCCCTCGGACAGCGCGCGCCCCGCCGCGCTGCGCCCGACCCGCCCGCTTCCGCGCACCGACGCGTGCGCGGCGATCGCCCGTGCCCGGTCGACAGGACAGCCGGGAAACAGTCGGCGTATCTCCCCCGCGAACGCCTCCGTGAACCGCAGATCCTCCACCTCCCGCCGCCGCGCGTCCCGCGCCCGGCGCCGCCGCCGCGCCTCCGTATCCGCCAGGCACCGCTCCTCGGCCCGGGCCAGCGCCGCCTCCTCGACCAGTACGCCCTGCCGCTCGTACCGGCTGCGCCGCCGGTTGAACCGCACCACGACCGCCGACAGTGCACTGCCCTCCCGCGACCTGCGCGTCAGCGCCGTGTCGCCGCGCGGCAGGAACACGAGATGCCCCAGATCCGCGCAGTCCAGACACCGCGGCGCCCCCTCCTCCAGCACCAGCAGCGCCAGTGGCCCCCTCCAGCACTCGGTACAGCGCCGCTTCTTGAGCGGCTGGATGACGAGAAGTCCGTTACGGGGCGGGGGAGTCGCGATCGCTGCCATACGCGGTTCATTCCCCCGTCCGGCCCGGGATTCAGCCGGCATCCCGCCCGCCTCCTCCCTCAGCCGTCGCAGCCCAGCCGTGTGCGCCGGCGCGAATGGCCTGATCTCCGCCGGGAACACCGCCGGGTCGTCCATCGCCGCCCGCCCGTCCGCCCCACGAGGTTCGCGAAGAGCCCGACGGCGACGAGCCGGCCCACCCCACCCCCCCGCCCCGGCGAGCCCGGCGAGCTGCGCGTCCGCGGCTGACAAGAACTCCGGGTCGAGCGAGTCGAACCCCCGCTCCGGGCCGCGGAACCGCGGCACCCCGTTCACCGCCGCGGTACGGCCGCCCACCACTTCGGTGACCGACACCGGATCCGTGACATCACCCCGTACGACGGAGACTCCGGCCACCCCGAGCCCCGGATTCCGCCCGGATCCCCCTCCTCGACGAGGCCCGCGCCTGGAGCGCCACCCACCTCCCGCACCCCTTCGCCGCCCGTCACGCCCACGAGAACGGCTCGTGATCGCGGCATCATGGGCCCTGTGCGACTCGAAGCGATCACCTGGGAACGGCTCGGCGACCTGCTCGCCGAGCGTTTGTTCGACCTGAAACCCGACGATGGCAGCCCCTGGCCACGCATCGCCTTCGACGGAGCCCCGGCCGCCCGCCCCGGCGACCTCGCGCACCGGGTCTCCGAGGCGCTGCGCATACGCGGCCGGTCCTCGCTCGTCGTCGGCACGGAGGGCTTTCTGCGCCCCGCGTCGCTCCGACTCGAGTACGGCCACGAGGACGTGGAGGCGTACTACAGCGGCTGGTTCGACACCGGCGCCCTGTGGCGCGAGGTCTTCGGGCCGCTCGACCCCGGTGGTGACGGCCGCGTCCTGCCCGACCTCTGGGACCCGGCCACCGACCGCGCCACCCGCAGCCCGTATACCCAACTGGCGCCCGGCGGGCTGCTGTTGCTGCATGGCCCTTTCCTGCTGCGCCACTGGTTCCCCTTCGACCTCACCGTCCACGTGCTCCTCTCCCCGGGCGCCCTGCGCCGCCGCACTCCGCAGCCCGAGCACTGGACCCTCCCCGCCTTCGAGCGCTACGAGGCGGAAGCGGATCCGGGTACCACGGCCGACGTACTGGTACGCGCGGACGATCCACGCCACCCGGCCTGGAACGGCTGAGGAACGGCTCGCGGCACGCGTTGAGCGGTTTCGTCGGTCTCATCGGTTTCGTCGGTTTCGTTGGCTCGGTTGGCTCGGTTGGCTTGATCGGTGCGTATCCATCCCTGGATGCTTTTGTATGCGCGTGCATTTAGTTAGCCTGTGGCCATGACGATCACCCCCGATCCATCGGTCTCCTTCAGCGAGTCGGTCCGTGCCCTTCTCGACGGCAAGAACTTCGCCGGCGTCGCCACCCTCGGCCCCGACGGCGCTCCACACAATTCGGTGGTCTGGATCAAGCGTGAGGGCGACACCGTGCTCTTCTCGTCCACCGCCGGTCGCCAGAAGGTACGCAACCTCGAACGCGACCCCCGCATCAGCCTCTCGGTCTTCGACCTCGCCAACCCCTACGCCTCGGTAGAGATCCGCGGCACCGCCGAGATCCTCCCCGACGAGCACAAACGCCTCCCGTACGAGCTCTCGCACAAGTACCTCGGCATCGACCCTCCCGAGGAGAAGGACGACGAGATCCGCGTGATCATCCGTGTTGTGCCGCGGAAGATCGTGGGTTTCTCCGCCTGAACCTACGGATGCGCATCCCGAACTTCCAGGTGCGCGTCCCCGGGGACGCGGCAAGAATGTAGGGGGCCGGGACTAGCGGTGTGTTCCGCGCCGCGCCGGCCGTCCGGCACCGGGAGGTACTTCATGACCACCGCCGGAGACATCATGCACCGTGGCGCCCAGTGGATACCCGCCCACGAGACCCTGGACCGCGCCGCCCAGCTGATGCGTGAGCTCAACGTGGGCGCGCTGCCCATCAGTGACGAGAACGAACGGCTCTGCGGCATCCTCACGGACCGCGACATCGTCGTCGGCTGCGTGGCCATGGGCCACGACCCGGCTCGGGTCACCGCGGGTGAGATGGCCCAGGGCACCCCTCGCTGGATCGACTCGGGCGCCGATGTCGGTGACGTGCTCCAGGAGATGAAAGGGCACCAGATCCGCCGGCTTCCCGTGATCGAGAACAAGCGCCTGGTCGGCATGATCAGCGAGGCCGACCTGGCTCAGCACCTCACGGACGAACAGCTCGCCGCCTGGGTCGAGAGCGTCTATGCGAGGAGCGCGACGCACTGACCGAGCGGGTCGTGAGAACACGCTCTCGCCCGGCCGGCCATGCCGGGCGTGAGCGTGTTCTCACAGCCAGCCGTTGCGCCGGAATCCCCGGTACAGGACGAGACAGGCGACGGTGATCACGGCTATGACTATGGGGTAGCCGAACCTCCAGTGCAGCTCCGGCATGTTGTCGAAGTTCATGCCGTACACCCCGCAGACCATGGTCGGTACGGCGATGACGGCGGCCCATGCCGTGATCTTCCGCATGTCCTCGTTCTGCGCCACCGTCACCTGCGCGAGGTGCGCCTGCAGGATCGAGTTGAGCAGTTCGTCGAAGGCGGCGATCTGCTCGGTGACCCGCAGCAGATGGTCGGAGACGTCCCGGAAGTACGCCTGTATCTCCGGGGCTACCACCCGTACCGGCCGGGTGGCGAGTTCTTGGACCGGGCGGGCGAGCGGGACCACAGCCCGCCTCAGCTCGAGGAGTTCGCGCTTGAGCTGGTAGATGCGGCCCGCATCGGCCCGCGCGCCGTTCTCGGCGAACACATCGGCCTCGACCTTGTCGATGTCCTCCTGGACCGAGTCCGTGACGTTCATATAGTCGTCGACCACGTGGTCCGCGATCGCGTGCAGCACCGCGGCCGGACCCTTGGCGAGCTGGCCGGGGTCGGCCTCCAACTCCTCGCGCAGTGGCCCCAGCGACCCGTGCCGTCCGTGTCGCACGGTGATGACGAAGTCGGGCCCGACGAAGGCCATGATCTCGCCGGTGTTCACCACCTCACTGGTCGTCGTCAGCTCCTTGTGCTCGACGTAGCAGACCGTTTTGAACACCGCGAACAGCGTCTCGCCGTACCGCTCCAACTTCGGTCGCTGATGGGCCTCCACCGCGTCCTCGACGGCCAGCGGGTGCAGGTCGAAGAGGTCGGCGATGCCGGCGAACTCCCGGCCCGTCGGCTCGTGCAGCCCGAGCCAGACGAAGCCCTCGTCGCTCTTGCGGATCCGCTCCACGGTCTCGACCAGATCGCGGCCGCCCGGGACCCTCGCGCCGTCCTGGTACGCCACGCAGTTCACCACCGCGGAGCCCAGCGGGGACCGGGCGGGGTGACTCAGGTCGACACGGGTACGCCGCCGGGCCAGTCGCGCCACCTTGCGGAGGCCACCGACCTTGCCGAGGCTCGTGACCTTCCGCAGATTCCCTGCCATGGACATCCGGATCTCCTTGCGTGGATCTCCCCGCGCCGTACTCTGCGCCCTGGCGTGCCAGTCTGCCAGGCGAATTCGATCTCCGAGAAAGCCTGTGGGAACGGAACCTTCCACTTCCTTTTGTGGGGTTGAGCCCGGTCGAGCCCGGTCGAGCGCGGCCGGGCGGGACCGGGCGGGACCGGGTAAGACTTGTGGCGGAGCGTCAGGCGCGGGCTGCGCGGGGCCGATGCCCCCGGCGATACGCGGGTGCGGGCAACGGGAGCGTCGGCGATTCCGGACAAGCGGGCCAACTGGGATGATCCAGGTATGACGCGAACCGACGAGTATCTCCTCGACAACCGGCAGACCGAGGCGGGACAGCGCTTTGACGCCTTCGCCACACTCTTCGACCCCACGACTTTCCGGCACATCGAACGCTTCGGCATCGGGTCCGGCTGGCGCTGCTGGGAGGTCGGTGCGGGCGGCACGTCCGTGGTGTCGTGGCTGGCCAAGAAGGTCGGCCCGACCGGGCGGGTCGTCGCGACCGACATCGACACGTCATGGGCGGCCTCGGCGGCCCGCCCACCGGTTGAAGTGCGTGTGCACGACGTGGGCGCCGAGGAACCGCCGGGGGAGGGTTTCGACCTCGTGCACGCGCGGCTCGTACTGGTCCATGTGCCGGACCGGGAGCGGGCGTTGCGGTCGATGGTCAAGGCGCTGCGGCCCGGCGGCCGGCTTCTCGTCGAGGACGCCGACCCCGCCCTGCAGCCCCTGCTCTGCCCCGACGAGCACGGCCCCGAGCAACAGCTCGCCAACCGGCTGCGCCACGGTTTCCGCAAGCTGCTCGCCGAGCGCGGCGCCGACCTCTCCTACGGCCGCAAACTTCCGCGCCTGCTGCGTGCGGCGGGGCTGCGCGAGGTGGAGGCCGACGCGTACTTCCCCGTCACCTCGCCCGCCTGTGCCGCCCTTGAGTCCGCGACGATCAGTCAGATCCGCGACCAGCTCGTCGCCGCGGGCCTCGCCACCCAGCAGGACATCGACCGCCACCTGACCAATGTGGCCTCCGGCTCGATGGATCTCGCGACCGCGCCGATGATCTCGGCGTGGGGGCGCAGGTAGGGCGGCTACGGGGTTGCCGCGCCCGCCGGCCTCCCCCCTACCCGCTCCACCGCCATCGCCCCCGCTCGGCAGCCCTCCACCGCCGCCTCCTCGGGCTCGGCGCCTGCCAGCAGGGCGGCGAGGAAGGCTCCCGTAAAGGCGTCTCCGGCGCCCGTGGTGTCGCGGGGCGTCGCGGGCGCCGCCGGGACGTGGGCCCGTACGGCGCCCGAGCGGGCCACCAGGGCTCCGTCGGCGCCCTGTTTGGCGACGACCAGCGGGACGTGGCGGCTCAACTTGGCCGCCGCGTCCGCCGGGTCGGGCAGGCCCGTCAGCAGGAACGCCTCGTCGCGGCTGGGCAGCAGGAGGTCAACGCCCTCGGCGAGCGCGAGGAAGCGGTCCACGCCCAGTTCCGTGAGGAACCCCGCCGATGCCGGGTCCAGGCTCACCGGTACGCCACGCGCGCGTGCCGACTCCAGAGCCACCGACACCAGCGCCCGGCTCGGCTCGGAGAAGAACAGATAGCCCGACAGATGCAGCCGCGCGACACCGTCGAGCAGTTCGGGCGACCAGTCGTCGGGGTCGAGCCGCAGGGAGGCCCCGCTGTCCGTGAGGAACGTCCGCTCGGCCGAGGCACCCTGGTCCACCAGGCAGATCACCGTCCCCGTCGGCGCCTGCGGATCGACGACGAGGAGGGGCCGTACGCCGCAGGCCGCCAGCTCGCGTTCATGCCATGTGACGGCGTCCGCCCCCACCCGGCCGAGCAGCCGCACCTCCGCGCAGCCCCAATGTGCTGCCCAGCATGCGACGTTGGCGCCCGCCCCGCCCGGCAGGGTCCGGATCGCGGCGGCCGTGTCGGTGCCTGCCGCGAGCGGCCCGCGATGCCGGGCGACGATGTCCGTGACCACGTCACCGACGACGAGTAGCGCTCCCGTCGCAGCGCCCGCGCCTCGCCCGGCACCGCCCCGGCCCGCCGGGCTCACGCCCTGTCCCGGGCCGTCGCCGCGATCCGTCCCGTTCACGCCCCGGCCCGGGCCGCCGCGATCCGTCCGGCCAGTCGTACGTTGCCGCGCACCGCCGCCAGGTTGGCGCTCAGCGACGCGCCGTCGGTGTGCCGCACCAGATAGTCGAGAAGGAACGGCGTCACGGCCTGCCCGGTCACGCCCTCCGCCTCGCACGCCTGCAGCGCGTCGGCGAGCACGCGCGCGTGGAGCGAGGGATCGAGCTGCTCCTCCTCGGGGACCGGATTCGCGACGATGAGCGCGGATTCCGGGCCGTCCAGCGCGTCCTGTGCGCGCATGACATCCGCCACCTGCCCGGGGGAGTCCAGCGTCCAGTCCACCGGATACCCGGAGTCGGACAGATAGAAGCCCGGGAAGTGATCGGTGCCGTACCCGGCCACCGCGACGCCCAGCGTCTCCAGTCGCTGCAGCGTCGCCGGCACGTCCAGGATCGACTTGACGCCCGCGCACACCACCGTGATCCGGGTACGCGCCAGCAGGCCCAGGTCGGCCGACTCGTCCTGCGTCACCGTCCACTCACGGTGCACCCCGCCGAGCCCGCCCGTCGCGAACACCCGCACGCCCGCGAGGGCGGCCAGCAGCGCGGTCGCGGACACGGTCGTCGCACCGCTCGCGCCGGCCGCCACCGCGAGCGGCAGGTCGCGGTGCCCCAGCTTGCGGATCCCGTCCTCGTTCGCGACCCGCTCCAGCTGTTCCTTGTCCAGTCCGACATGGGGCCGCCCGTCCAGCACGGCGATCGTCGCGGGTACGGCGCCCTCCTGTCGTACGACGTCCTCCAGCTCCAGCGCGACCTGCAGATTGCGCGGGCGGGGCAGCCCGTGCGCGATGATCGTCGACTCCAGGGCCACCACCGGCCGGCGCGCGTCGAGCGCCTCCCGCACCTCTTCGGACACCACGATCACGCGCCTGCCTCCTGACTGTCGCCTTTCCTCATCTCTGGCGGGCGGCGCGCCCGGCCAAACCCTTGCGAGCTGCGGCGTACGACACCAGCCTGGGGGCATGACGGACAACTCGCCATGTCTTGACCATGTCGTCCTGTGGGTGCGTGATCCGGTCGCCTCGGCCGACTTCTACGAGAAGACGGTCGGCCTGGAACCCCTGCGGGTCACCGAGTACGCCG
Organism: Streptomyces sp. NBC_01384; assembly: GCF_045040035.1. Classification (NCBI taxonomy): domain Bacteria; kingdom Bacillati; phylum Actinomycetota; class Actinomycetes; order Kitasatosporales; family Streptomycetaceae; genus Streptomyces; species Streptomyces sp. NBC_01384. The sequence continues at coordinate 2,368,987 of NZ_CP109559.1, read as the reverse complement.
CGGGAAAGGCGCCGTTCCCCTCCGTACGCCTCAATGAAGGGACCATTTTCGACCTCATGGCGCTTCCCATGGCCGCGTACATGAACGTGGTCCCAGGAGCCGCGGACAGCGCGGGGCACCCGGTCAACCACGTGTGCGTGTCCCTGCGGGAAGACGATTTCGACGCGCTGCGGGCCCGCCTGGAGGAGCGGTCCGTTCCCCTTTCGGGCTTCTCGTACGACTCCTTCGGCGCCCGGGGAATGGCCAAGCGCAGCTTCTACTTCCGAGACCCGGACGGGAATGTCTTCGAGGCACGGCACTACGAGTAGCCCTCGGGCAGGAAAGGAGGGGCCCCATACGCGGCGCTTCTCGGCTGCCCTTAAGGTGACGGCTCATGACCATGAACACCCAGGCCACCCCGTCCTTCGCCGTGCACATCCCCGACGCCGAACTCGAGCCGGAGCCGCTGGACCCGGCCCAGATCGTCTCCGGTGACCCGGTGGTGACCGGCAAGGTGCTCTGGGAGTCGGCCGACGGCAAGCAGTTGCGCGGCATCTGGCAGATCACGCCCGGAGTGGTGACCGACACGGAGGCGAACGAGCTCTTCGTGGTCGTCAGTGGCCGTGCCACGATCGAGGTCGAGGGCGGCGACGTCCTCGAGGTGGGCCCGGGCGACGCGACGGTGCTGCGCGAGGGCGACCGTACGACATGGACCGTGCACGAGACGCTGCGCAAGGCGTACCACATCAGTCTCTGAAGCCCTTGGTGCTCACCGAGGGCTCGGCCCCGCGTGAACGGCGTCGGTCGGCCCAGCGGCATCAGCACACACGTCGTGACACGGTTCAGCCCCTGTACCCGTAACTTGCCTGCGGCCACGACGAGACCCGCGGCGTCTGCCCGTGGTGGCCGCCCGCCGTGCCCGGCGGCAGCGCCGAGCACTCCCCTCACCCGGAGACAGGCCCCGTACCGTCAGAACAACGGCTCCGGAAGCACCCCTTCCAGCGCCAGCAGCTTCCGCTTGGTCTCCAGCCCGCCCCCGAACCCCCCGATGCCGCCGTCGCTCTCCACCACTCGATGGCACGGCACGACGACCGGCAGCGGGTTCGACCCCATCGCCACGCCCACGGCCTGTGCCGCGCCCGGCTGGCCGACCCGCCGGGCCAGGTCGCCGTAGCCCACGACCGCGCCGTACGCGACGCCGGACGCCAGCTCGCGCAGTACCTGGCGGTTGAACCCGGAGATAAGCGACCAGTCCAGCGGCAGCTCGAAATCACGCCGCTCGCCCGCGAAGTACGCTCCGACCTGGCGTATCGCCTCGGCCAGGAGCGGCGATCCGGGTGCCTCGACCGGCTCGGTGCCCAGGCGCGCGGCGAGCCGCTCCAGCGCCTTGTCGCGCACCGCGTCGGTGGCGTGGAACACCACGTTCACCAGGCCGTCGTGCGTCGCCGCCAGCAGCAGCGGACCGATGTCCGTGCCGCCGACGGTCCACACGACCCGCTGCTCGTCCTGCCCATGGCTGTCCATGCGATCCACCGTACGGCCCGCCACTGACAACGCCCGTGGTGCGGACGCCGCCCGGCGTCCGCACCACGGGCGAGAGGCCCACGAGAGCCCGGTCAGCTCTGCTGCAGAGCGCTCCGGATCACGTCGGGCTTGTTCGTGATGACGCCGTCCACGCCGTAGCCCGCCAGGCGCCGAGCGGTGTCCGCGTCGTCGACGGTCCAGGCGAAGACCTGCATCGGTCTGCCGTGCGGTCCCTTGAACCCGTGGACAGCGGAGATGTACGTGGACGAGAGGGAGGCGTGGTCCGGGTTGATCAGGTCGGCGAATCGCGCGTACTCGTGCAATCGCGTGACCGGCGGCGTGCCCAGAAAGGCCGTCGTGATCCCGGGACGCAGCTCGTGGACCGTCCGCACGCTCTGCGCGCTGAAACTCTGGACGACCAACCGGTGCCTGAGGTGGTCCGGATCGAGCCAGCCCTCGTTGCTCAGGACCTTGAGGGTCTGCCGCTCGATGCCTGGATAGAGCTCGGGGTTCTTGATCTCCAGGACGAGCTTTTGGTGGTTGTGCGAGACGCGGTTCATGTACTGCTTCAGCGTCGGCACGCGCGTGCCCGCGTACCGCCCGCCGAACCAGCTCCCCGCGTCCAGACGCGCGATCTCCGCCGCGGTGAAGTCCTTGACCTTCCAGGGGGCCCGGCCGGGATAGACCTTCTTGACGTCGGTCGTACGCGCCAGCGAGGCGTCGTGGAGGACGACGAGTTCACCGTCCTTGGTGCGCTGGACGTCGTTCTCGACCCAGCTGAATCCCATCGCCGCCGCCTTGTCGATGGAGGCGAGGGTGTTCTCGGGCGCGTAGGCCGACGCACCGCGGTGCGAGACGACCACCGTGCTTGGGGAGCCGGCCAGGGCGTGAGGGGTCGGCAGTATCAGGACGGTGCCCCCGAAAAGCGCGGCGGTCGTGGCGGCGGCAACGCGCGCGTGCATACGTACTCCTCACGTCGAGCGATCACGGACAGTTCAACAGTGACAGCAGAGAGTCAACGAGGCAGGGGTGGGGGATGGACACGGATTGAATGGAGTTCACCAAGTCCGCTCACTGGCGTTGCACAAGTGGGGCGAGGTCGTGATTCTTTGCTGGAAAATCGTTCGACCATTCAGGTGAGGGTCATACTCTCTGCCTCGACCCTGGCCGTTCTTACGGTCTTGAGGGTGGGGGGCATTTCCGGGAATTTTGGGTGTAACAGGGCGGGAAGGGCAGCCGCGCATGCAGGGCACGGTCGACGGCTTCAGTTACGGACTCGTCACGCCGCTGGTGGCGTATGTCATGGCCTGCCTGGGCGGAGCGCTCGGCCTGCGCTGCACCACCAGATCGATGCTCGTCGCCCACTCCTGGCGGGCCGGCTGGCTCGCGCTCGGCTCGGCCGCGATCGCCTCGGGCATATGGACCATGCATTTCATCGCAATGATGGGGTTCTCCGTAAAGGAGACCCCGGTCCACTACGACAAGCCGACGACGTTCGCGAGCCTGGGCGTGGCCATCGTGATGGTCGGCATCGGGATTTTCATTGTCGGATACCGGGGTGCCACCGGAACGGCGCTCTTCACCGGGGGCACCATCACCGGTCTGGGAGTCGCCTCGATGCACTACCTGGGCATGGCCGGCATGCGCCTCAACGGGAAACTCGAATACAACACCCTCACCGTCTCCGCCTCGGTGGTCATAGCCGTCGTCGCCGCCACCGCGGCCCTGTGGGCGGCGGGGCAGGTCCGGGGATTCCTCTGGAGCGTGGGCGCCAGTCTCGTCATGGGGCTGGCAGTCAGCGGCATGCACTACACGGGCATGGCCGCCCTCAGCGTCCATCTGCACGGCACGTCCAGCAGCCCCGGCGGCGACTCGGCCGCCGCGCTCCTTGCGCCCATGATGATCGGTCCGCTGGTCTTCCTGTGCCTGGCCGGCGTTGTCGTGATGTTCGATCCGCTGATGGTCATGGGCAAACCCGACTGGACCCCCACGCAGCACCGGCCCGGCGTACCGGCCCACTCCACGGCCCCGTACGCCGGCCGTCGTCCCCTGCCCCGCACCGGCCGGGACCGCGGACACCGCAGCTCCCGCACCCCCCAGAACTGGTGATCCGAGCCCGTTGTCAGTGCGGGGTCGTACGGTGGAACCCATGCGGCCCGTATCAAAGATCGAACGTTCGGTGGCGCCCTTCGAGGTCGTCAGTCCCTACCAGCCGAGCGGTGACCAGCCGGCGGCCATCGCCGACCTGGAGAAGCGCATCCGCGCAGGTGAGAAGGATGTAGTCCTGCTGGGCGCGACCGGCACCGGAAAGTCCGCCACCACCGCGTGGATGATCGAGAAACTCCAGCGCCCCACGCTCGTCATGGCGCCGAACAAGACGCTGGCCGCCCAGCTGGCCAACGAGTTCCGCGAGCTGCTGCCGAACAACGCGGTTGAGTACTTCGTCTCGTACTACGACTACTACCAGCCCGAGGCATACGTCCCGCAGTCGGACACCTACATCGAAAAGGACTCCTCGATCAACGAGGAGGTCGAGCGCCTGCGCCACTCCGCGACCAACTCGCTGCTCACCCGCCGTGATGTCGTCGTGGTCGCCTCGGTCTCCTGCATCTACGGCCTCGGTACGCCGCAGGAGTACGTGGACCGGATGGTCAGCCTCAAGGTCGGCGACGAGATCGACCGCGACGACCTGCTGCGCCGCTTCGTCGACATCCAGTACACGCGCAATGACATGGCGTTCGCCCGCGGCACCTTCCGCGTCCGCGGCGACACCATCGAGATCTTCCCGGTCTACGAAGAGCTCGCCGTCCGCATCGAGATGTTCGGCGACGAGATCGAGGCCCTCTCCACGCTGCACCCGCTCACCGGCGAGGTCATCAGCGACGACAGCCAGGTCTACGTCTTCCCGGCGTCCCACTACGTGGCGGGCCCCGAGCGCATGGAGCGCGCCGTGAATGACATCGAGAAGGAGCTGGGGGAGCGCCTCGCCGTGCTGGAGAAGCAGGGCAAGCTCCTGGAGGCCCAGCGCCTGCGCATGCGCACCACGTACGACATCGAGATGCTCCGCCAGATCGGCTCCTGCTCCGGCGTCGAGAACTACTCGATGCACTTCGACGGCCGCGAGCCCGGCTCCGCGCCGAACACGCTGATCGACTACTTCCCGGACGACTTCCTGCTCGTCATCGACGAGTCGCACAACACGGTGCCCCAGATCGGCGCGATGTACGAGGGCGACGCCTCCCGCAAGCGCACCCTCGTCGACCACGGCTTCCGGCTGCCCTCCGCCCTGGACAACCGCCCCCTGAAGTGGGAGGAGTTCCAGGAGCGCATCGGCCAGACCGTCTATCTCTCGGCGACCCCGGGCAAGTACGAGCTCTCCCGCGGGGACGGCTTCGTCGAGCAGATCATCCGCCCCACCGGCCTGATCGACCCCGAGGTCGTCGTCAAGCCCACCGAGGGCCAGATCGACGACCTGGTGCACGAAATCCGGGGGCGCACCGAGAAGGACGAGCGCGTCCTGGTCACCACGCTCACCAAGAAGATGGCCGAGGACCTCACCGACTACTTCCTGGAGCTGGGCATCCAGGTGCGTTATCTGCACAGCGATGTCGACACCCTGCGCCGCGTCGAGCTGCTGCGCGAGCTGCGCGCGGGCGAGTTCGACGTCCTGGTCGGCATCAACCTGCTGCGTGAGGGCCTCGACCTGCCCGAGGTCTCCCTGGTGTCGATTCTCGACGCCGACAAGGAGGGCTTCCTGCGCTCGGGCACCTCGCTGATCCAGACCATCGGCCGCGCGGCGCGCAATGTCTCCGGCCAGGTCCACATGTACGCCGACCGGATCACCCCGGCGATGGAAAAGGCCATCGAGGAGACCAACCGCCGCCGGGAGAAGCAGGTCGCGTACAACAAGGAGAAGGGCATCGACCCGCAGCCCCTCCGCAAGAAGATCAACGACATCGTGGCGCAGATCGCCCGCGAGGACGTCGACACCGAGCAGCTGCTCGGCTCCGGCTATCGCAAGGGGAAGGACGGCAAGGGAGCCAAGGCCCCCGTGCCCTCGCTCGGTGGCAAGGCGGCCAAGTCCGCCAAGGGCAAGGCCAAGGCGACGGTGCCCACCGACCGCCCCGCGGCCGAACTCGCCGAGCAGATCGAGGAGATGACGGAGCGGATGCGGGCCGCCGCGGCCGACCTCCAGTTCGAGATCGCGGCCCGGCTGCGCGACGAGGTGTCGGAGATGAAGAAGGAACTGCGCCAGATGAAGGAGGCAGGCCTGGCCTGACGTCCCGCCGACCATGCCGGACCTCGGCGGATGCGCGATGTGTTGCAAGACCGACACAAAGCGCGTCCCAGGGTTCGGCACTGTCAGTGGCGCTGCGTAGTGTTCTGGTCATCCGCGGACTCCGCGGCAACAGGGGACAGCTCGAGAGGGGACAGCGCGTGACGGTCAACATGACCAAGGGTCAGGCCATCAGTCTGCAGAAGAACGACGGGGGCACCCTGACCGCGGTGCGCATGGGTCTCGGCTGGCAGGCGGCCCCCCGGCGCGGCCTGTTCGGCTCGCGCACCCGGGAGATCGACCTCGACGCCTCCGCCGTGCTGTTCGCGGACAAGCAGCCCGTCGACGTGGTGTTCTTCCGCCACCTCGTCAGCGACGACGGCTCCGTGCGGCACACCGGTGACAACCTGGTAGGCGGCGTGGGCCAGGGCGGCGACGACGAGGCGATCCTCGTCGACCTGCAGCGGGTCCCGGTCCACATCGACCAGATCATCTTCACCGTGAACTCCTTCACGGGCCAGACGTTCCAGGAAGTGCAGAACGCGTTCTGCCGTCTGGTCGACGAGACCAACGGCCAGGAGCTCGCCCGCTACACACTGGCGGGCGGCGGCCAGTACACCGCCCAGATCATGGCGAAGGTGCACCGCGCGGGCTCGGGCTGGCAGATGACGGCCCTCGGCACACCGGCCAACGGCCGTACCTTCCAGGACCTGATGCCCGCGATCCTGCCGCACCTGTAGGCGGCCCGGCACGCGGCACACGAAGCGACACAGGGGGACAAGGCGATGACGGCCGAGCTGGTTCGGGGGCAGAACCACCCGCTCTCCCAGGTCCGTCTTGAGGTCCGCGTATCGGCCGGCCGGCCGATCGTGGCCGGGGTCACACTCGGCGACGAGCAGGGCAAGGTCCGAGGTGTCGAATGGGTGGCCCACCCGGGCGCGCCCACGCTGCCCGGACTCAAGGTCTCCAAGCAGGCGGCGGCCGACCACCGCCTCGCTTTCGACCTGGAGGCCCTGCCGGGGACCGTGCACCGCGTCCATGTGCTGCTCGCCCTGCCGACGGGAGTCGGCGGACCGGTGCGATTCGGCGCCGTCGCCGCCCCCTTCGTGGCCGTCACCGGCCTCGACGGCTCCGAGGTCGCCAGCTACACCATCACCGGTCTGGACGCCGAGTCGGCTGTCGTCGCCATGGAGCTCTACCGCAGACAGGGCGCCTGGAAGGTGCGCGCGGTCGGCCAGGGGTACGCGGGCGGCCTCGCCGAACTCCTCGCCGACCAGGGCCTGCCCGAGGCCCAGCAGCTCGCGCGCAGTATCAACGAGGCGGTGGCCCAGGGCCTGGCCCGCTCGGTGTCGCCGCCCCCGGCGCGTACGGCGGACGCGGACCGCTCACGGCAGGCGGCCGCCTCGGCCCCGGGACCGGACCAGCCGTACACGGGACCCCAGGGCGCCTCCGGCACCGTACCGCCGCCACAGTCCCAGTACGACACGCCGGGTCCGGAAGGAGCCACGGCGCCGCAGACGGGCTACCCGGGCGGCCCCGCACAGCCCGCCGGCCCCTCCGCCGTCACCCAGCCGTCCGCACCCGCCGGCGGTCCGGTCGACTACAGCCACCCCGGCCGACAGACCGCCGCGCCGCCTCCGCCCCCACCGACCGCACCACCGGCTCCGCCCGGACAGCCGGCGCAGCCCGTCGCGGGCGATGCAACCGGCTGGTCGATGGAGGAGCGGCTCTACAACCAGGTGTGGGGCATGTTCGAGGACCTGGCGCGCACAACGGCCGCGTACCGCAGTGCCGTCGACTTCGCCGACTCGCGCATGGAACAAGAGCTCGACAAGGCCCTGTCCGACCCGCGCAGCCGCATCGGCGGGCAGGGCGACGCGGCGCGCGAGGCGGCCCAGGCCAAGCACGCCGACCTGGTCGACCAGGCCCGCGCGGCGCTCGACCGGGACCTCGCGCAGCTCACCGCCGAGGCCGAGGTGGTCGAGCCCGCGCTGCCCGCGGCGTACGCACGCTGGGACAACCCGGTCTGGCACGGATACCAGGTGCCCATGGAGATCCCCATGGCCGTGCGCCTCGGCGACCTCCATCTGCCCGAGAGCGGGGGTCTGAGCATCCCGATGCTGGTCAGGCTGCCGCTCGAGCGCGGCCTGTGGATCGACAGCGGCCGAGCCGACCTCGAGGACTCGCTCGCCGACTCCGACGAGCTGCGCCGCCTCGCCATGGACACGGCGGTGGCACACGCCGCGCGGCTGCTCGCCGTCTACCCTGCGGGCGAGTTCACGGTGCACGTCATCGACCCGGCCGGCTCGGGAGCCTCGTCCCTCGCGCCCCTGGTGGCCTCCGGGGTGCTCGACGGGCCGCCCGCCGCCGGAGCCGCAGGCGTGGCCGATGTCCTTGCCCGGCTCACCCAGCGCGTCGACCTGGTGCAGATGGCGGTGCGCGGGGGAGCGGCCGACTCGCTGCCGCCGGACCTCGACACCGCCGAGCAACTGCTGATCGTCAACGACTTCCCGCATGGCTTCGACGACCGCGCCGTGACGCAGTTGCGCTATCTCGCGGACGAGGGCCCGGCCGTCGGCGTCCATCTGATGATGGTGGCCGACCGGGAGGACGCCGCCGCCTACGGGCCGTTGCTCGACCCCCTCTGGCGTTCACTGCTGCGACTCACCCCTGTACCCGACGACCATCTCGCCGACCCGTGGGTGGGACATGCCTGGACGTATGAGCCCGCGCTCGTCCCGCCGGGCAGCCAGGTGCTCCAGCAGGTGCTCTCCCAAGTGGCTGTAGCCCGCCGCCCCTGGAACCGCTGACCACCGCTGACCTCATGGAGGACTTCACCAAGCATCCGTAAAGGCCTCTGACCAGCGGAGTTGGCCTTCTTTTTGCTAAATTCTTTACCTTTCCTTGATGATTCGGGTACTCTCTTTCTCACGGAGGGGAGTACTCCCTACTTGCTGCGGCGCACCCGTCAATACGGATCTGGCCAGATCCCGGGGCGTCGGCCCGTGGACGGCGGACGCATCACACGTCACGTCCGTCAGCGGGTGGAAGAGACCTCCGGCAGCGACGACGCTGGTATTTGCCGTTACGTACTGCCGGAGGCGCAGTGGATGTTTCCGTGACCCTTTGGGTCCTCACGATCGTGGGCCTTGCCGCCCTCGTCGCGATCGACTTCTTGATCGGCCGCAAGCCGCACGACGTATCGATCAAGGAAGCAGGAATCTGGACGATCGTCTGGATCGTCCTGGCCGGACTGTTCGGACTGGGACTGCTCGTCTTCTCCGGCGGCCGGCCCGCCGGTGAGTTCTTCGCCGGCTTCATCACCGAGAAGTCGCTGAGCGTCGACAACCTCTTCGTCTTTGTCCTGATCATGGCGAAGTTCGCGGTGCCCTCGCAGTACCAGCAGCGGGTGCTCCTCGTCGGTGTGCTCATAGCGCTCGTCCTGCGCGCGATCTTCATCGCCGCCGGCGCCGCGATCATCTCCAGCTTCGCGTGGGTCTTCTACATCTTCGGCGCGTTCCTCATCTACACGGCCTGGAAGCTGATCCAGGAGGCCCGGGCCGACGGGCAGGAGGAGGAGTTCGAGGAGAACAAGCCGCTCAAGGCCGCCGAGAAGCGCTTTGGCGTGGCCGACCGCTATCACGGCACCAAGCTGTGGATCGAGCAGAACGGCAAGCGCGTCATGACGCCGATGCTTGTCGTGATGCTCGCGATCGGCACCACGGACGTGCTCTTCGCGCTCGACTCCATCCCCGCGATCTTCGGCCTGACCCAGGACCCGTACATCGTCTTCACGGCCAACGCGTTCGCACTGATGGGTCTGCGCCAGTTGTACTTCCTGATCGGCGGCCTGCTCAAGAAGCTGGTCCATCTCAGCTACGGCCTGTCCGTCATCCTGGGCTTCATCGGCCTCAAGCTGGTGCTGCACGCACTGCACGAGTCCGGCGTCCACGTCCCCGAGATCTCCATCCCGGTCTCGCTCGGCGTGATCGGCGCCGTCCTCGTCGTCACCACGATCACCAGCCTGATGGCCTCCAAGAAGCAGGCGGCGCAGGAAGCGTCGGAGGGTGCTCCGAAGGCTCTCCAGGTGGATTAGCTATCCGTAACGAACCGGTGACAGGCTGCCACACGCACGCCTGGTGTCCAGGCGACGTCTGGCACCCTCCTCGGTCCCATAGCTGTGCGGGCTGGGCCGACGAGCGTCCGGAGGGACGCGCCGCGCGGGCTGACGGCTCCTGCCGTCAGCCCCAGGGCACGAAGGCGATGGGCTTGCACCCAGCAACACTTGGGATCACCCAGCCAATCAGAGACGCTCCGAAGGACGGTATCGACGTCTGATCACCTCAGAGGCAGCGACCACCACTCCCGGGAGGGGTGCGGTGCGCATGGCCGCGTGCCCCTCCCGGATTGCTTGGGTGACCATCGGAATGCGGGGCCCGCCCACGCCTGCGACGATCGCTGCGTGATCGTTCGGCTCCGATCACTCCTGGCGCAGTGGACGGCGGTCGTGCCCGCGGTGATCCTTCTGGTCTTCACCTGGGGGCGCGACCTTGAGCGGTGCTGGCCGCCGTCCACCACGCCGAGGTGGTCGCGCACCGGGTCGGCGAACCCTTCGGTCCCCTCGTCCTCGCCGTCGCCGTCACGATCATCGAGGTGGCCCTCATCGTCACCCTGATGGCGGACGGCGGCGACAAGACCTCGAGCCTCGCGCGTGACACGGTGTTCGCGGCCGTGATGATCACCTGCAACGGCATCGCCGGACTGTGCCTGCTCGTCGCCTCCCTGCGCCACGGGCTCGCCGTCTTCAACGCGGAGGGCACCGGCGCCGCCCTGGCCACCGTCGCGACGCCGGCCACGCTCAGCCTGGTCTTCGACCTTCACCACCAGCAAGCCGGGTCCGGAGTTCTCCACGGCCCAGCTCACCTTCGCCGCGCTCGCCTCACTGGTCCTGTACGGCCTGTTCGTGACGACCCAGACCGTGCGGCACCGCGACTACTTTCTCCCGATCACCCGCCAGGGCGTGGTGATCGACGCGGACGAGCACGCCGACGCCCCGTCCGCCCGTGCCGCCGGGATCAGTCTGGGGCTGCTCGACCTGGCCCTTGTCGGCGTGGTCGGCCTCGCCAAGGGCGTGTCGCCCACCATCGAGTCCGGGGTCGAGGCGGCCGGCATGCCGCAGTCCGTGGTAGATGTGATCATCGCGCTGCTCGTGCTGCTCCCCGAGACCATCGCCGCGCTCCGGTCGGCCCGCCGCGACCGGGTGCAGACCAGTCTGAACCTCGCCCTCGGTTCCGCGATGGCCAGCATCGGTCTGACGATCCCGGCGGTCGCCCTGGCACCCGTCTGGCTCTCCGGACCGTTTGTGCTCGGCCTCGGCCCCACCTACATGGTGCTGCTCGTGCTCACCGTGGTGGTGAGCTCCCTGACGGTCGTTCCCGGGCGCGCGACCCCTCTCCAGGGAGGCGTGCATCTGGTGGTGTTCGCGGTGTACTTGGAGCTGGCGGTCAATCCCTGGCCGATGCTCCTCCGGTGACTGGTGCTCACTCGGCGGCCGACGCTCCTTGAGTCGCCGACGCTCCCTCCGTCGTCGGTGCGACGGCCGGCCGGGTCTCCGGCAGCAGCGCGAAGCACCCCAGGCTGAGCAGCGCGATCCCCGTCAGATACGCGGCCACCCCCCAGGGAACTTGCTCTCCCTCGGCCACCGCCGTCGCCACGATGGGTGTGAGCGCGCCCCCGAGGACCCCACCCAGGTTGTAGCCCACCGCCGCGCCCGTGCAGCGCACCCGCGGCTCGTACAACTCCGGCAGATACGCGGCGATCACGGCGAACATCGTGATGAACGCGAGCAGCGCCACCAGGAAACCGAGGAACATCAGCAGGGGTTCGCCGGTCGACAGCAGCGCGACCATCGGGAACATCCACAGCGCCGCGCCCGTACAGCCCGCCAGACACAGGGGCCGCCTCCCGTACCGGTCGCCGAGAAGGGCCACCACGGGCGTCAGGGAGCCCTTCACCACCACGGCGGCCATGATGCAGGCCAGCATGACGGTACGGCTCACACCGAGCCGCTCGACGCCATAGGCGAGCGCCCAGGTCGTCACCGCGTAGAACACCGCGTAGCCGACCGCGAGCCCACCGGCCGTCAGCAGGACGAGCCGCCAGTGGTCGCGCACCACCTCGGCGAGCGGCAAGCGCGCGTGGTCCTCCATTTCGAGAAAACGCGGGCTCTCCGCGAGCGAACTGCGCAGCCACAGCCCCGCCGCCGCGAGCGCACCCGCCGCCCAGAACGGCACCCGCCACCCCCACGCCGCGAACTGCGCGTCGGTCAGCGTCGCCGACAGCACCAGCATCACACCGTTGGCCAGCACGAACCCCGCGGAAGGGCCGATCTGCGGGAAGCTCGACCACAGCCCGCGCCGCTCGGCGGGCGCGTGCTCGGCGGTCAGCAGCACCGCCCCGCCCCACTCCCCGCCGAGTCCGAGCCCTTGCAGAAAACGCAGCACAAGAAGGAGCACGGGAGCGGCCGTGCCGATCGAGTCGTACGTCGGTACGCAGCCGACCGCGACGGTCGCCGCGCCGGTCAGCAACAACGAGGCGACGAGCACCGGCCGCCGCCCGCGCCGGTCCCCGATGTGCCCGAACAGCACCGAGCCGAGCGGGCGGGCGACGAACCCGACGCCGAACGTCGCGAAGGCCGCCAGCGTCCCCGCCAGTGGCGAGAACGTCGGGAAGAACAGAGGGCCGAGGACCAGTGCGGCCGCGGTCCCGTAGACGAAGAAGTCGTAGAACTCGATGGCCGTCCCGGCGAGCGAGGCGGCCGCGAGCCGGAGCATGGAGGGCGCCCTTACAGTGCGTACGTCGTGCATGCCGCGTCAACTACCCATGGTGACCAAGGGTTACGGGGGGCGTGCGGGAGCGTGGCGTGGTACGGGCCGTCACCCCCGCGCCGCACCGTGATAAACCGGGTCTGAGCAGCGGTCCTCAACGGGCCGCAGACCTGGAAGGACCGGAGGAACCGTGCCCCGCACTCTCGCCAACGCCCCGATCATGATCCTCAACGGGCCCAATCTGAACCTCCTCGGGCAGCGCCAGCCGGATATCTACGGCTCCGACACGCTCGCTGACGTGGAGGTCCTGTGTGCCAAGGCGGCGGCGGCGCACGGCGGCACGGTGGACTTCCGGCAGTCCAACCATGAGGGCGAGTTGGTGGACTGGATCCACGAGGCGCGTCTCAACCACGCCGGGATCGTGATCAATCCGGCCGCCTACTCGCACACCTCCGTCGCGATCCTGGACGCGCTCAACACCTGTGACGGACTGCCGGTGGTGGAGGTCCACATCTCCAACATCCACCAGCGCGAGGAGTTCCGGCACCACTCGTACGTCTCGCTGCGGGCTGATGGGGTCATCGCGGGGTGCGGGGTGCAGGGATACGCGTTCGCGGTGGAGCGGGTCGCGGCGCTGGCGGGAACGGGACAGGCAGAGGCCTGACGGCAAGGGCAAGCGGACGTTCAGAGTCCGATTGTCAGTGGTGGGTGCCACGATCAAGTCATGAATTTCTTCGACGGATTGATCGCACCCGACCCACCCGACGAGACGCAGCCCGAGACGCACCACCGACTAGCTGGCTACCGACCGGATGTGGACGAGTCGTTAGCCCCCGCGAACTGGTTCGTGGCCGCCCAGCTGCCGCAGGTCATCGAGGTCGGCGCCGGACCCGACGTGCGCATCATGCTCACCGACTGGCAGGTGTGGCCCGGTTCGGTGACCCTCCGGCTGGGCGTCTTCCTGCGGTCCATCCGCCGGGACGGGCCGTCGCACCCCGTCCACTTCGGGGCGGGCCGAGCCGGCGCCGGAGCCCTCCGCTTCGGCCTGCTGCTCTCCGATGGACGGCGGATCACCACTCTCGACGGCCACCCATGGCCCGCGTCCCCGGAGGGGTCCCCGCGGCCCGCTCTCCGACTGCACGGTGGAAGTGGCGGCGGATTCCACTACCAAGTCGAGCTGCATCTCTCGCAGTTGCCCCCGGAGGGGCTCATGCAGCTGGTGGCCGAATGGCCCGACCAGGGCGTGCCCGAAACGCGTACGGACGTCGACGCGACGGCGCTGCGGGCCGCGGCCGCCGACGCGGTGCGGATCTGGCCGGAGGCCGCGCCGCCGCCCCCAGAGGAACACGGAGGCGAACCGAAGGCCTTCATTATCCTCAGCGCGGACCCCTCGGAGATCATGGCGCGGACCGTCGTCGGCCCCGCGGGGCGACGCGGCGGCCGGCCGGCCGATCCGCCTCCACCCAAGCGGGAGCGAGGGGACTGGGAGGCCATGGGACGCGCCGGATGGCAGGACGTCGACCTGGTCAGGGCACGCCTCGCGCACGGCGCCGATCCGCTGGCGGAACTCGATTCCTGGTCCTGGGAGACCCCACTGCACCACGCCGCGGAGCACGGCGCGCCCGAGGTCGTCGCCGAACTCCTGCGACACGTCGAGAATGTGGACGTGGCAGCGCGGGAAGGACGCACCCCGCTGTGGGAGGCGGTCTGCCACGGCCGGAGGGAGGCCGCCGAGCTGCTGCTCGCCGCGGGCGCGGACGCGTGGAGCCCCCAGACGGGCGGCCGGTCACCGGGCCGTCTCGCTCTCACCACGGAGCTGGCCCCGTTGTTCGAGGCGCTGTCTAACGCCGTGCCGCTCACTCCGGAGGAGCGTGCGGCGCAGGAGGACGCCGACCGCAGGGCCGCCGTCTTCCGCGACCTGTATCTCGAGGGCCACTCGATCGCCTTCGTGGCAGGAATCGACGAGGAGACGGCGATACGCCGCCTGGGCGCCGATCCGGCCGCCACTCCCGTACTCGATCTCGACCGGGAGCCGGGTCCGTACGGCACCGGGCCCCACGGGTTCGATCCCGACGACCACGAGCTTGCCGAGCGCTTCGTGGGCATCACCGGAGTACCCGGCGGATGCGTGCTGTTACAGCCCACCCACTACCGAGTGAGCACGCCGGAGGTGCTCAACGCCCTCTCACCAGGCACCACCGCCTACGGGCTCTACTTCAACGCCAAAGGAGGCACCTTCGGCGACTTCTCGCGCGACGGCCGCAGCGAGCGGCACGAGGAGATCGGCCTAGTGTTCGGGGACGAGCCCGATCTCCACTGGCTGTACCGCTTCTGGTGGTGGAACAAGTCGTCCGGGATGTGGGGCGCCCACGAAGTCGCGTACGCCTCGCACATGGGCGGCGTACGTGTCACCGACCGCCGCGCGGTCGAGGGGCCGCCGCGGCGCTGGGCGGAAATACCCGAGGGCAGCGAACTGCTGGGCTGATCCGCGCCACCACCAAGGCGTGTGTCAGAGCCGCCCCGCCTCCACGATCCGGCGCAGGAACCGCTGTGTGCGCTCCTGTTGCGGGTTCCCGAAGACCTCCTCGGCCGTGCCGCGCTCCAGGACCACACCGCCGTCCAGGAAACAGACCTGGTCCGCGACCTCGCGTGCGAAGCCCATCTCATGCGTGGCCAGCACCATGGTCATGCCCTCGTCCTTCAAGTCCCGGACGACGGTCAGGACCTCGCCCACGAGCTCCGGATCGAGGGCGGCGGTGATCTCGTCGAGGAGCAGCAGCCGGGGGCGTAGGGCCAACGCGCGGACGATTGCGGCCCGTTGTTGCTGACCGCCGCTGAGCCGGTCCGGGTACTCGCCCGCCTTGGCGCCGAGCCCGAGCCGGTCGAGCAGCTCACGGGCCTGCGCCTCGGCCTCGGCGCGGCCCACACCGTGCACGCGGCGTGGGGCGAGCGTGATGTTCTCCAGGACGGTCATGTGAGGAAAGAGGTTGTACGCCTGGAAGACCACGCCGATCCGGCGGCGCACGGCGTCCTGGTCGGCCCGCGGGTCGGTGATCTCCTCGTCGTCCAGCCAGATCGCGCCGTCGTCGATCTCCTCCAGGAGGTTCGCACAGCGCAGCAGGGTCGACTTGCCCGAGCCGGAGGCACCGATCAGTGCGGTCACCGTGTGCGGGGCGACCGCCAGGTCGACGTCTCGCAGCACCACCGAGTCGCCGAAGGTCTTGCGGACGGACTCCATCCGCAGCACCGGAGTGCTGGTCATATGGTCCCTCCCTGGGCCCGTCGGCGGTCCATCCGGGCCGTGATCCAGTCCGTGAAGCGGGTCATCGGAATGGTCAGCGCGACGAAGACCAGTCCCGCGACGATGTACGGCGTGTAGTTGAGGCTGCGGCCCACGATGATGTCCGCGGCCCGCACCGCGTCGACCGCGCCGCCGATCGACACGAGCCCGGTGTCCTTCTGGAGGGACACCAGATCGTTGAGGAGCGGCGGCACCTGGCGGCGTACGGCCTGGGGGAGGACGACGTACCGCAGCGCCTGCCGGTTGGTGAGCCCCAGCGAGCGGGCCGCGGCGCGCTGCGAGGGATGGATGGACTCGATGCCGGCGCGGAACACCTCGGCGACGTACGCCGAGTACGTCAGCGTCAGCGCCGTGCCGCCGAGCAGCACCGGGTCCACGGTGACGCCCTGCAGCCGCAGCGCGGGGACTCCCAGAACCACGATCATCAGGTTGATGATCAGCGGGAGTCCGCGGAAGAAGTCCGTGTACGCGGCGGCCAGCGCCCGGATCGGGAAGAACACCGGGCCGCGCAGGGTGCGGGCGATCGCGATCAGCATGCCCAGGACGAGGACGGCGACGCTGCATATCAGGAGCAGGCGAACGTTCAGCCACAGTCCTTCGAGGACTTTGGGGAAGGCCTCGCGCGCGTACTGCCCGTTGAAGAACGTCTCCTTGGTGCGCGGCCAGCCGGGCGCGTTGACGACGACGAGGTACAGAACGACACCGGTGACGAGGGTGGAGAGCGCGGCGATCGCCGTCGCGCGGCGGGCGCGGGTGCGCTTGTAGCGCTCCCGATCGATCCGCCGCCGCGACGGGACGTACGCCTCGGGCATGTCGCCTTCGCCGGAGTCCTCTCCCGACTCCTCCTTGGTGACGGTCACTTGAGCACCGGAGCGTCGACGGCCTCGGACAGCCACTGCTTCTCGATCGAGGCGAGCGTGCCGTCCTGGCGCAGGGCGTCCACGGCCTTCGTCACGCACGAGGTCAGGGCGCTGCCCTTGTCGAGGACGAGCCCGAACTGCTCGGGCGTGCCGCCGGTGTTCTCGAACTGCCCGACGATCTTCGCGTCCGTCACCTCGGCCGCCGTGATGTAGAAGGCGGTCGGCAGGTCGACCACGATGGCGTCGACCTGGCCGTTCTTCAGCGCGGACTTGGCCTGGTCGTTCTTCGCGTACGCGGCCGGCTGCTGGGTCGGCTTCACCACGTCGTTGATGTAGTTCAGGCTGGTGGTGCCGACCTGGGCGCCCAGCTTGACGCCCTTGAGATCCGCGATGCTCTTCGCCTTCGCGGCCTTGGAACCCTTCAGCGCGATGACGGCCTGGCGGACGTCGTAGTAGCCGGACGAGAAGTCCACGGCATTCTTGCGCTCGGCGCTGATCGATACCTGGTTGATGTCGAAGTCGAAGGTCTTCACGCCGGGTGCGAAGGCCTTGTTGAAGGGAACGGTCTGCCAGACGACCTTGCTCTTGTCGTAGCCGAGCTGCTTCGCCACGGCGTACGCGACCGCCGACTCGAAGCCCTTGCCATTGGCGGGCTTGTCGTCCTTGAACCACGGTTCGTACGCGGGCTCGTCGGTGGCGATCGTCAGCTTGCCGGACGTCTGGGTGCCCAACGCGCCCTTCGCGCAGGCTTTCCCGGTTGTCCCGGAGGCCTTGGCGGAGGCTTTGTCCTCCGGCTGCGGGGCACAGCCCACAGCGACGGCGAGCAGGGCGACGGTGGCGGCGGAGGCGGCGCGGCGCAGGGTGCGTGGGGCGAGATGCATGGCGGGAGAGTGACAGTGCACCATGCCGTTTGTCGAGGTCACAGCGGTAAATGTCCGCATAGTGGGAACGTGTGTTGCGGTCTCGTGAACGCTCGATGGGAAGCCCGGCCGAGACGTCTTACCGCGGAGCCCGGCCGGCTGCCCTGCCGCGGAGCCCGGCCGGCTGTCGTACCGGGGACTTCGCCGGGGCCGCCGGCCGAGGGCGGGGATCGAAAGGCCGGCGGCCCGTTCCGCATCAGGAGCCATCACCCTGTGCGGGGCTGCTTTCAGTGGACTACGCCACGGCGCGCGCCGGGAGCGCGCGCGTGGCACCGGCGCGTGCGCTCGGTTCACACGGGGCGCGTATTCACCAACCGCGCGCGTGCCACTCCGGAAGATGCGGACGCTCGGCGCCCAGCGTCGTGTCGTTGCCGTGCCCCGGGTAGACCCAGGTCTCGTCCGGCAGCACGTCGAAGATCTTCGTCTCGACGTCGTGGATGAGACTGGCGAACGCCTTGGGGTCCTTGCGCGTGTTGCCCACGCCGCCAGGGAAGAGGCAGTCCCCCGTGAACACGTGGGGGTGCCCGTGCGGGTCGTCGTAGACGAGGGCGATCGAGCCCGGCGTGTGTCCCACGAGATGGCGCGCGGTGAGCTCCACGCGACCCACCCGGATCGTGTCTCCGTCGTTGACGAGCACGTCGGTCGGGACCGGGATGCCCTCGGCGTCGTCCCGGCCCGCGTAGGTGCGGGCACCCGTGGCCGCCACGACCTCCGCGAGTGCCTGCCAGTGGTCGCCGTGCCGATGGGTGGTGACGACGGACGCGATGCCGTCGTCACCGATCAGCGTGAGCAGGGTGCCGGCGTCGTTGGCCGCGTCGATCAGCAGTTGCTCGTCGGTGGCCCGGCAACGCAGCAGATAGGCGTTGTTGTCCATCGGGCCGACCGCGACCTTGGAGATCATCAGGTTCTGCAGCTCGTGCACATCGGCAGGTCCGCCGACCTTCACCGTTCCGCTGTAGGTCATGACGGCAGCCTATAGCGGGGGAAGCGCGGGGAGTGGCCCGCCGTCGGTGCTCAGCCCCGAGCCGTCGCGCCGGCCGCAGAGCCAGCCGAGCAGCGCCGGCGCGGGACCGGTCACGGTGACCTCGGGCCCGCCCTCGGCGTCGTGTCCCGTGCTCCACGCGCGCGTGCCGCAGGTGATCCTCGTGGACGGCACCTCGGGGTGCCCCGTGAAGCGGTCGGCGAGGAACTCGGTCTCCCGCTCCACGAACTCCTCCGGAAGGTCTTCGAGCTCGTAGCCGATCCCCAGATCCACGTGATGCAGCCCGACCTCGACCCAGCGCCGGAACGGCACCCGGGCCGCAGTGTCCATGACCCCGTTGCGCAGCTCAACCGTGCGCGACCAGTCCGCGGGTGCGGCCCCCGCCTCCTGGAACCGGACCGCGCTCTCCCGCACGTCCGCGAGCTGTACGTCGAGGCGGCGCGGCGCGTCCCGTTCGATGTCGGCGTCCCGGGCGTTCCCGGAGGCGTACATGGGGCGCCCGGCGAGGACGTTCACGAGCGCGTCCGCGTTACGGGCGAGGTGGGCCAATACATGGCCCCGGCTCCAGCCGGGCAGCCGTGACGGCTCGGCCACGGAAGCGTTGTCCATTTCGGCGGCTGCGTTGAGCAGTCGTTCGGTCGCGTCACGTACAGACGCCAGGTCGCGCACATGATCCATCATGCGGCCGACCCTAACCCCGCCACACGTACGGGTGAAGGTGGCCGACCACGTCCGCAAATCGAATGCACGTGCTATACCCTCGGGTGCGGCGTCGGGCATGCTGGATGGTCCGGGATTGTTGTGAACCAGGGAAAGCAACCGGCGCTGTCAGTGGCTCCCCCTAGTCTGGGAAAGACGGGGGCCTCGGCCCCTGTCACTTCTCTCAAGAAAGGTGCGGACCGGCGTGGTCGACCGTCTCATCGTCCGTGGAGCGCGCGAGCACAATCTGAAGAATGTCTCGCTCGACCTCCCGCGCGACTCGCTCATCGTCTTCACGGGCCTGTCGGGGTCGGGCAAGTCCTCGCTGGCCTTCGACACGATCTTCGCCGAGGGGCAGCGGCGCTACGTGGAGTCACTGTCCTCGTACGCCCGGCAGTTCCTCGGCCAGATGGACAAGCCGGACGTCGACTTCATCGAGGGCCTCTCCCCGGCGGTCTCCATCGACCAGAAGTCGACCTCGCGCAACCCGCGCTCGACGGTCGGCACCATCACCGAGGTCTACGACTATCTGCGTCTGCTCTTCGCGCGCATCGGCAAGCCGCACTGTCCCGAGTGCGGTCGTCCCATTACGCGTCAGTCGCCGCAGGCCATCGTCGACAAGGTTCTGGAGCTGCCGGAGGGGAGCCGCTTCCAGGTCCTGTCGCCGCTGGTGCGCGAGCGCAAGGGCGAGTTCGTCGACCTCTTCGCCGATCTGCAGACCAAGGGGTACAGCCGGGCCAGGGTCGACGGCGAGACGATCCAGCTCACCGAGCCGCCCACGCTGAAGAAGCAGGAGAAGCACACCATCGAGGTGGTCGTCGACCGCCTCACGGTGAAGGACTCCGCCAAGCGCCGCCTCACCGACTCCGTGGAGACCGCCCTCGGGCTCTCCGGCGGCATGGTCGTGCTCGACTTCGTCGACCTCCCCGAGGACGACCCCGAGCGCGAGCGCATGTACTCGGAGCACCTGTACTGCCCGTACGACGACCTGTCCTTCGAGGAGCTGGAGCCCCGCTCCTTCTCCTTCAACTCGCCCTTCGGCGCCTGCCCCGAGTGCACCGGTATCGGTACGCGCATGGAGGTCGACCCCGAGCTGATCGTCCCCGACGAGGACAAGTCCCTCGACGAGGGTGCCATTCACCCCTGGTCGCACGGGCACACCAAGGACTACTTCGGGCGGCTCGTCGGAGCCCTTGCCGACGCGTTGGGATTCCGGACCGACATCCCCTTCGCCGGTCTCCCGCAGCGCGCCAAGAAGGCCCTGCTCTACGGCCACAAGACGCAGATCGAGGTGCGCTACCGCAACCGGTACGGCCGCGAGCGCGTCTACACCACGCCCTTCGAAGGGGCCGTCCCGTTCGTCAAGCGGCGGCACAGCGAGGCCGAGAGCGACGCCAGCCGCGAGCGCTTCGAGGGCTATATGCGCGAGGTGCCCTGCCCCACCTGCGAGGGCACGCGTCTGAAGCCGCTCATCCTCGCCGTCACCGTCATGGAGAAGTCGATCGCCGAAGTCTCCGCGATGTCGATCAGCGACTGCGCGGAGTTCCTGGGCGAGCTGAAGCTCGACGCGCGCGACAAGAAGATCGCCGAGCGCGTCCTGAAGGAGGTCAACGAACGGCTGCGCTTCCTGGTCGACGTCGGTCTCGACTACCTGTCGCTGAACCGCGCGGCCGGCACCCTCTCCGGAGGCGAGGCCCAGCGCATCCGCCTGGCCACCCAGATCGGCTCCGGTCTCGTCGGCGTCCTGTACGTTCTCGACGAGCCCTCCATCGGCCTGCACCAGCGCGACAACCACCGGCTGATCGAGACCCTCGTCCGACTGCGCGACATGGGCAACACGCTCATCGTCGTGGAGCACGACGAGGACACCATCAAGGTCGCCGACTGGGTCGTCGACATCGGTCCCGGCGCGGGCGAGCACGGCGGCAAGGTCGTGCACAGCGGCCCCTTGAAGGAACTGCTCGCCAACGCCGAGTCGATGACCGGCCAGTATCTGTCGGGCAAGAGGGAGATCCCGCTCCCGGACCTCCGCCGACCGGCAGACCCGGGCCGCAGGCTCACGGTGCACGGCGCCCGGGAGAACAACCTCCAGGACATCGACGTGTCCTTCCCGTTGGGCGTGCTCACGGCGGTCACCGGTGTCTCGGGCTCCGGCAAGTCCACGCTCGTGAACGACATCCTGTACACACACCTGGCGCGCGAGCTCAACGGCGCCCGGAGCGTCCCCGGGCGGCACACGCGCGTGGAGGGCGACGACCTCGTCGACAAGGTCGTGCACGTCGACCAGTCGCCCATCGGCCGCACCCCCCGGTCGAACCCGGCGACGTACACCGGAGTCTTCGACCACGTGCGCAAGCTGTTCGCGGAGACGACCGAGGCGAAGGTGCGGGGCTATCTGCCCGGCCGCTTCTCCTTCAACGTCAAGGGCGGCCGCTGCGAGAACTGCTCCGGCGACGGCACCATCAAGATCGAGATGAACTTCCTGCCGGACGTGTACGTCCCCTGCGAGGTCTGCCACGGGGCGCGCTACAATCGGGAGACCCTGGAGGTCCACTACAAGGGCAAGTCCATCTCCGAGGTCCTCGACATGCCGATCGAGGAGGCCCTCGGCTTCTTCGAGGCCGTCCCCGCGATCGCCCGCCACCTGCGGACGCTCAACGACGTCGGTCTCGGCTACGTCCGGCTCGGCCAGTCCGCGCCGACGCTGTCCGGCGGTGAGGCCCAGCGCGTCAAGCTCGCGAGCGAGCTGCAGAAGCGCTCCACGGGCCGCACGGTGTATGTGCTGGACGAGCCGACCACGGGTCTGCACTTCGAGGACATCAGCAAGCTCATTACGGTGCTCTCCGGCCTGGTCGACAAGGGCAACACGGTCATCGTCATCGAGCACAACCTCGACGTCATCAAGACCGCCGACTGGGTCGTCGACATGGGCCCGGAGGGCGGCAACGGCGGTGGTCTCGTCGTCGCCGAGGGCACGCCCGAGCAGGTCGCCGGGGTTCCGGCCAGCCACACGGGCAAGTTCCTGCGCGAGGTCCTGGGCGCGGACCGGGTCAGCGACGCCGCCTCCGTGCCGGCCCCCCGCAGGACGGCGGACAAGAAGGCGGTTGCGGCCAAGTCGACGGCCAAGAAGACGACCACGAAGGCCGTCAACAACACGGCCACGAAGAAGGCCGCCGCGGCCACCAAGACGACGGCCACGAAGAAGGCGGCTCCCGCGAAGAAGACCACGCGGGCCCGCAAGGCCTGAGCCAACCAGCCGGTCAAGGCCTGACAAGTCGCAAGAAATACGGCGCCCCACGGGAACTCCCCGTGGGGCGCCGCACGTTGCACAGTCAGCCGCCCTGCTTCTGCCCCTGTGGCTCGACGAACTGCATGTCCAACTGCACCTTGACAACATCACCGAGGAGCCCGGTCCCGAAGTCCAGACCGAAGTCGCTGCGCCGGATCTCGCCCGTCGCCTCGAACCCTGCGTGCCGGCGACCGTCGACGGGGGAGTCCACCACCCCGCCGAACTCGACGGCGAAGGTGACCGGACGGGTCACGTCCCCGATGGCCAAGTCACCTTCCATCGACCAGTCCTCGCCGTCGCCGGACACCCGCGTCGCGCGGAAGGTCATCGTCGGACGCTTCTCCACATCGAGCAGTTCGGGCGAGCGCGTGTGCGCGTCGCGGTCGGGGTTCCCGGTGTCGACAGAGGCAAGAGCGATCTCGGCGCTCACCCTGACATCGTCGGCCGTCTCACCGACGTACAGTCCGGCCTTCACCTCACTGAAGCGGCCGCGTACCTTGGCGATCCCGAGGTGGCGAATGGTGAAGTTGACGGCCGAGTGGAGGGGATCGAGCTCCCAGTCACCGGGAGCGAGCGGCAGGGAAGCGGCATACGTGGTCGGGGAGTTGTCGTAAGTCATGGCTCCACCCTGCGCGGCCGTACGGCTCGGAGGGAGGCCGGGCCGAGAATGGTAGTGAGAGGGCCACGATCCGACGGCGCCCGCGTTGTACGTTCGATGCGTGAGCGACAACGAGTTCGGCACCTTCCTGCGCTCCCGCCGTGAAGCGATCACACCTGCCGAGGTGGGACTGCCCACCGGCCCGCGCCGTCGCACTCCGGGGCTGCGCCGATCCGAGCTTGCCACGCTCGCGGGTATCAGTGTCGAGTACCTCACCCGGCTTGAGCAGGGCCGCGACCGCAACCCGTCACCACAGGTCCTGGGCGTGCTCGCCGACGCGCTGCACCTGCCCGTGACGGAGCGGATCCTGCTGCGCCGGCTCGTCAAGGCAGCGGGTGCCGACGCAGTGTTCTGCCCCTCCGCGGTGGAGCCCACCCGCACCGTGCGCCCGACCCTGCAGGCGATGCTGGACCGGCTGGAGCCCACCCCCGCCGTGCTGATGAACTGGATCGGCGACATCCTCGCCTGCACCACCGGCTATCGACGGTTCGCAGGACCGCTGGGTGTGCTCGACGGCAAGCAGCCCAACATGTGCCGCTATGTGTTCACCGACGAGCGGGCGCGAGCCGCCTACACCGACTGGGAGAGGGCGGCCGACGAACAGGTCGCCCACCTGAGGAACGAGGCCTTGCCCCACGACCCGTACGTCACCGCCCTGGCAGACGAGTTGACGGTCACCGCGGGTGCCCGCTTCACGGACCGGCTCGCGGCGGTGCCCGCCATCCCCCGACGCACCGGGATCGAGCACATCGCCCACCCCGTGGCCGGCCCGCTGCGCCTGGCGTACGAGATGCTCACCCTGCCGGACGACGGCTACCGCATGGTCGTACATGTTCCCGCCGACGACGTGACGGCGAGTGCGCTGGACCGGCTCAACGGGCGGCAGCCCGGGGCGCTGCGGGCCGTCAGAGGGTGATCCAACTGATCCCGGGGCCAAGCCGGTCCAACGAGGTCCAACGAGGTCCAACGGCCTCAGGGGGCGCCGAGTTCATCGGCGTACGGGGGTTCCGCGCCCGCTCGTGAGCAGGTGATGGCCGCCGCGCGGGCCGCGAACCGCAGCAGCTCGCTCCAGCCGTCGGCACCCAGCTCGGCCAGCGCCGCCGGGGACAGCGCGTCCCGCACGGCCAGGCCGTGCAGCAGGGCCGCGTTCACCGTGTCACCGGCGCCGATGGTGTCCACGACCTCGACCCGCTCCCCGGGGACGGAGTGGACGGAGCCGTCCTGGGTGAACACCGTCAGACCGTCGCCGCCCTGGGTGATCACGACGGCCGCGGGACCGGACGCCAGCCACTCGCGTGGCGTGCCGCCCAGCCACAGCGCGTCCTCCTCCGAGAGCTTGAGGAGGGACACCGACGGCAGCCAGCTCTTGAAGCGGGCCCGATAGGCGTCCGCGTCAGGGATGAGACCGGCCCGGATGTTCGGGTCGAGCGCGGTGAACACGCCACGTGCGGCGGCGGTCCGCATCAGCTCCTCGTAGGCGCTCGCGCCCGGCTCCAGGACGAGCGAGCAGGTGCCGAAGGACATCGCCCTTGTCGCGTCCGGGAGTCGGTCAGGCGTGGCGAACAGACGATCCGCCGTGCCCTCGACGTAGAAGGAGTACGCGGCCGAGCCGTTCGCGTCGAGGGAGGCGACCGCGAGGGTCGTCGGCTCCGTACCGCGCTGCACGGAGGACACATCGACGCCCGCGTCGCGCAGCCCGCCCAGGAGCGCCTCGCCGAAGGCGTCGTACGAGACCCGGGAGTAGAAGGCGGTGGGGGAGCCGAGGCGGCCCAGCGCCACGGCCGTGTTGTAGGGGCCGCCGCCGCGGGCGGGCCGCAGGTTCACGAGCGCGCCCGCGCCCTGCGGTACCAGGTCGATCAGGGCCTCACCGGCGACGACGATCACGACAGGGATCCTTTCGCGGGGCTCTCGGGACGCCGAGTGCTCTTGGGGGGCTCGGCACAGCCGCACGACGTGCGGTGGACGAAGGCGCAGGGGAGCCGCAGGGTGCGGGCGGGGTGGTCCGGCGCGGCAAGCCGTTCCAGGAGCAGCCGGACGGCCTGCGCCCCGATTTCCCTGCTGGGCTGCGAGATCGCGGTCAGCCGGGGCGCGAACAGGTCCGCCCAGGCGAAGTCGTCGAAGCAGCACAGCGCGAGGTCGTCCGGGACCGACAGACCGCGCTCACGCAGAGCGCGCAGGGTACCGATGGTCATCGCGTTGTTTCCGGTGACCAGCGCGGTCGGGGGTGCCGCGAGGGAGAGCAGCGCGTCGGTGGCGCGCTCGGCGGCAGCCGCCTCGGAGTCGCCGTGTGCCACGAGCCGCTCGTCGTAGGGGAGCCCGGCACCCGCGAGGCCGCGACGGTAGCCGGAGATACGTTCTGTCGTGGTGCTGAGCCCGGGCAGGCCCGCGACGAGTCCGATGCGCTTGTGGCCCCGTTCGGCGAGATGCGTGACCAGCTGGGCCATGGGTTCGGCGTTCTCGGTGCAGACCTGGTCGAAGCGGAAGGGGTGGTCGGCCGGGGCCTCGACCAGGCGGTCCAGGAACACGGTCGGCACGCCGTGCTGCCCCAGGTAGCGCAGGAGCGTGTCGGGAACCGCCGAGGGAGCGACGATCAGGCCGTCGACGCGGCGCTCGTGCAGCAGTTGGACGACCTTGCGCTCGTGCCGTGGGTCGTCGTGGGGATCGGCGAGGAGCAGTCCGTAGCCGTGCTCCAGAGCGCCGGCCTCGACGCCCTGGAGGATTTCCGTGAAGTACGGGTTGCTGATCGCCGACACCGCGAGCCCGATGGACCGGGTGCGCGCGGTCACCAGCGAACGGGCCAGGGTGTTGGGCGTGTAGCCGAGCGCGTCGATGGCGTCCAGCACGGCCTGGCGGGTATGGGGCAGCACGGGACGCGTGTCGTTGAGCACGTGGGAGACGGTCGCCACGGACACCCCCGCGTGCGTTGCCACGTCGACCATCGTTGCCATCGCGTCGCCCCTCCCGGTCGTCCCTCCCGGCCGTCCCTTTCAGGCCGTGGTCGGCTGTCCTCGGGCGGGAAAGTATCGCATTCGACGGTGGACGTAAACGCTTGCGCAAACGTTTACGTCCTGTCACCGTCACCTGCTCCGCGGCCGCTCGGCACCCGCTCAAGACGGAATGATCCGTACCGGTATCGTCGACATGCGCCACTCAGCCCCGACCCGTGGAGACACCATGCCTGCCCGCCGTACCGTCCTGCGAGGAGCGGCGCTCACGCCGGTCGCCGGGATCGTCCTCACCGCGTGCTCCGGCGGCAGCGGCGGCGGGACTCCGGCGAGGCCGACCGCGCCCGTCGAGCTGGGTGCGGAGAGCGAGGTCGCCAAGGGGGCCGCCAAGCTGTACCGGGACGAGAACGTCGTGGTCAGCCGGGCCGAGGACGGTTCCCTCAAGGCGTTCAGCACGATCTGCACGCACGCCGGGTGCGCCATCAACAAGCTTCAGGGCACGACGCTGATCTGCCCGTGCCACGGCAGCGAATTCGACGCGGCGACGGGCAAGGTGCTGCAGGCGCCGGCCACCGTGCCGCTGAAGGAGCTGTCCGTGGAGGCGAAGGGCGGGAAGATCGTCGCGGGTCCGTGACCGGACGGGGTCACTCCCAGTCCCAGCCGATCCCCACGATCCCCGACCGCACCCGCGGCTCGACGAGATGCACCGAGTGATGGCGCCCGCTCAGCCTCAGCTCCTGGCGGCCGCTGCGCGGGGCCGCCGCAGAGTGCTGGGTGAACCGGTGGCAGCGCACGGGCAGCGCCTCCTGGGCGAACCGCACCTGGAGGGCGTACTGCCCGCCCGCGAAGCCGAACCCGCGCACGTACTCGCTGGACGCTCCGGCCGTGCCGTCCTCGAAGCCGTAGCGGAAGAGGAACGTATCGCCTGCACGCAGCCGCGTGTCGAAGAGCAGTTCGGCCACCAGCACCCCGGTGTCGTGGTGCCAACGCACCCGTCCCGTGCGGCAGTTCTCCAGGGCGTGGACCGCCGCACGCGCCGGGGCGCATCCCGGGTCGCCGTGGTGGATGGCCACGAAGCGGTCCACACCGTTCTTGTGAGCGCGCACGATGTGGTGGGACTCGCGCGCCAGCAGCTCACGGTGTGCCCCGATCCGGACCCGCTCGTGGTGACAGAGTGTGTGCAGTCCGCCGTCGAGCGGTGCGTCCAGCTCGGCCAGGAGCTGTTCCAGGACACCGGAGGCTTCCACGAGGGAGCGGTAGGAGCGGCCCCCGGGGCGCTGCGGGTCGGAGCGTTCGTCGGCCTTGGCGAGGAGCCGGATCAGTGACTCGTCCGGGAGCTGGAGTATCTCCTCGAGGGCGCGTACGGCCCGCAGTGACTCGGGGCGCTGCGGGCGCCGCGCGCCCTGCTGCCAGTAACTCAGGCTCGTCACCCCGACCTTGACCCCGTACCGCGACAGATGGTGCTGGACGCGCTGCAGCGGCAGGCCGCGTGCGGCGATCGCGGCGCGCAGCGCGACATGGAAGGGACCGCCCGCCAGGGCCGCCTCCAGTTCCGCCGTGGCGACGTCAGCGTGCTGTGTGCCGTGCCGCATGGAGGGGCCTTTCTGTGAATGTTCACAACGGCTGGTCAGACCGTCGGTTGTGGGTCCCCGGGGCGCCCGGTCGGCGCGCGGGGCTTGTTCACACGCGCCTGTCGCCGTCCACGACCCCGAGTTCCCCCGCATTGAAGCGTGTTGACCAAGTCCCGACAACACCTGATGCGGAACCTGCTCAACCTGTCGTACCGCCTCCCCGCCCTCGCCTCGGCCGTCCCGAACCGCGTCACCGAGCGTCACCGCTCCTGAGATGAACAGCCGGCGCCGGGCCGGGGACGAAGAGGAGGGCCGGGCGGGCCGGGAGGCCGTCGCGGTGTCAGCCCTCGCCAGTAGGGTGGTGACATGGCCGACCCCTCCAGCTACCGCCCCAAGCC
Organism: Streptomyces sp. NBC_01384; assembly: GCF_045040035.1. NCBI lineage: Bacteria > Bacillati > Actinomycetota > Actinomycetes > Kitasatosporales > Streptomycetaceae > Streptomyces > Streptomyces sp. NBC_01384. The sequence continues at coordinate 2,340,758 of NZ_CP109559.1, read as the reverse complement.
GGGACAGATCCCGGACTCTCCCGGGGTGTACAAATTCCGCGACGAGCACCGCCGGGTGATCTACGTCGGAAAGGCGAAAAGCCTGCGCCAGCGCCTGGCGAGCTACTTCCAGGATCTGGCGAACCTGCACCCCCGCACCCGCACCATGGTCACCACGGCCGCGTCCGTGGAATGGACGGTGGTGTCCACGGAGGTCGAGGCGCTGCAGCTGGAGTACTCCTGGATCAAGGAGTACGACCCCCGGTTCAACGTCAAGTACCGCGACGACAAGAGCTATCCGTACCTAGCGGTGACGATGAACGAGGAGTTCCCGCGCGTGCAGGTGATGCGCGGCCAGAAGCGCAAGGGCGTGCGCTATTTCGGTCCGTACGGGCACGCATGGGCGATCCGCGACACCGTGGACCTGCTGCTGCGCGTCTTCCCGGTCCGCACCTGCTCGGCCGGCGTGTTCAAGAATGCCGCCCGCACCGGCCGCCCCTGCCTCCTCGGCTACATCGGCAAGTGCTCCGCTCCTTGCGTCGGGCGGGTCTCCGCGGAGGAACACCGTGAGCTGGCCGAGGAGTTCTGCGACTTCATGGCCGGCCGTACGGGGACGTACATCCGCCGTCTGGAGAAGCAGATGACGGACGCGGCCGAGGAGATGGAGTACGAGCGGGCGGCCCGTCTGCGCGACGACATCGAGGCCCTGAAGAAGGCCATGGAGAAGAACGCGGTCGTGCTCGCCGACGCGACCGACGCAGACCTGATGGCCGTCGCCGAGGACGAGCTGGAAGCCGCCGTGCAGATCTTCCACGTGCGCGGCGGCCGGGTGCGCGGCCAGCGCGGCTGGGTCACCGACAAGGTGGAGGCCGTCACCACCGGTGACCTCGTCGAGCACGCGCTCCAGCAGCTCTACGGGGAGGAGACGGGCGACTCCGTCCCCAAGGAGGTGCTCGTCCCGGCGCTGCCCGACCCCGTGGAGCCCGTCCAGGAGTGGCTGACCGAGCGCCGCGGGGCGAATGTCTCCCTCCGTATTCCGCAGCGCGGCGACAAGAAGGCACTCATGGAGACCGTGGAGCGCAACGCGCTCCAGGCGCTCGCCCTGCACAAGACCAAGCGCGCCTCCGACCTGACCACTCGCTCGCGCGCCCTGGAGGAGATCGCCGGGGCCCTCGACCTGGACAGCGCCCCGCTCCGGATCGAGTGCTACGACATCTCGCATCTCCAAGGGGATGACGTGGTCGCTTCCATGGTCGTCTTCGAGGATGGGCTGCAGCGCAAGAGCGAGTACCGGCGCTTCCAGATCAAGGGCTTCGAGGGCCAGGACGACGTCCGCTCCATGCACGAGGTGATCACCCGCCGCTTCAAGCGCTACCTCGCCGAGAAGGAGCGGACGGGCGAGTGGACGGACGGCGAGAGCGCCGTCGCCGATGGTGAGAAGGCCGATGGTGAGAAATCCGTCACCAACGGCGAGAAAGCCGTCACCAACGGCGAGAAAGCCGTCACCAATGATGAGAAAGCCGTCACCAATGGTGAGAGCGCCTTCGCCGAGAACGCCTTTACCGAGGACGACGGCCGCCCCAAGCGCTTCGCGTACCCCCCGCAGCTCGTCGTCGTCGACGGCGGCCAGCCGCAGGTCGCGGCCGCCAAGAAGGCCCTCGACGAGCTCGGCATCGACGACATCGCCGTCTGCGGCCTCGCCAAGCGCCTGGAGGAGGTCTGGCTCCCGGACGAGGACGACCCGGTGGTCCTGCCCCGCAGCAGCGAGGGGCTGTACCTGCTCCAGCGCGTCCGTGACGAGGCCCACCGGTTCGCCATCACCTACCAGCGCACCAAGCGGGCCAAGCGCTTCAAGGCGAGCCCGCTGGACGAGGTGCCGGGCCTCGGCGAGACCCGCAAGCAGGCGCTGATCAAGCATTTCGGCTCCGTGAAGAGGCTGCGATCCGCGACGATCGACCAGATCTGTGAGGTTCCCGGCATAGGCCGCAAGACGGCCGAGGCGATCGCCGTGGCCCTCGCCCAGGCGGTTCCGGCCGCGCCCGCCGTGAACACGGCGACTGGAGAGATCATGGAAGACGAGGAAGACGGGGCGCCCGATACGACGGCGGGCTCCCCGGAGGAGCCCGTGTCCGCGGGCGCCTCGTACGAGCGACGGGGGCAGGAGACATGAGCGAGAACGAACGACAAGAGCAACAAGAGCACCAAGAGAACGCACCGCAGACCGCCGACGGAACGCAGGGAAGTACGACGATGGAGACGGTCGCAGTACCCGACGCCGCCATCCCCGAGCTGGTGATCATCTCCGGGATGTCCGGAGCGGGCCGGTCCACGGCCGCCAAGTGTCTGGAGGACCTCGGCTGGTTCGTCGTCGACAACCTGCCGCCCGCGCTGATCCCCACCATGGTGGAGCTCGGCGCCCGCTCCCAGGGCAACGTGGCGCGGATCGCGGTCGTCGTCGACGTACGCGGCCGCCGCTTCTTCGACAACCTCCGCGAGTCCCTCGCCGACCTGGAGTCGAAGAACGTCACCCGGCGGATCGTCTTCCTGGAGTCCTCCGACGAGGCCCTGGTGCGCCGCTTCGAGTCCGTGCGCCGCCCGCACCCCCTCCAGGGCGACGGCCGCATCGTCGACGGCATCGACGCCGAGCGCGAGCTGCTGCGCGAGCTGCGCGGCGACGCCGACCTCGTCATCGACACCTCCAGCCTCAACGTGCACGAGCTGCGCGCCAAGATGGACGCCCAGTTCGCGGGCGAGGAGGAGCCCGAGCTGCGGGCCACCGTCATGTCCTTCGGCTTCAAGTACGGCCTGCCGGTCGACGCCGACCTGGTCGTGGACATGCGCTTCCTGCCCAACCCGCACTGGGTTCCGGAGCTGCGCCCCTACACCGGCCTCAACGAGGAGGTCGCGGCCTATGTCTTCAACCAGCCCGGCGCCAAGGAGTTCCTCGACCGTTATGCCGAGCTGCTCCAGCTCATCGCCGCCGGCTACCGGCGCGAGGGCAAGCGCTATGTGACCATCGCCGTCGGCTGCACCGGCGGCAAGCACCGCTCGGTCGCCACCTCCGAGAAGCTCGCCGCCCGTCTTGCCTCCCAGGGCGTGGAGACCGTGGTTGTCCACCGGGACATGGGGCGAGAGTGACCGGACGTGCCGCACTGCGGCTGAGCAGGCTGCGCCGGGTCGCCTCCGAGGGACGTGGCGACAGGCCCGCCGAGGCGCGCGGCGGGAAGCCGCGCCGCCGCGGTGCCCAGCCCAAGGTCGTCGCCCTCGGCGGCGGCATGGGACTGTCCGCCTCGCTCGCCGCGCTGCGCCGGATCACCGGCGACCTCACCGCCGTCGTCACCGTGGCCGACGACGGAGGCTCCAGCGGGCGGCTGCGCGACGAGCTGGGCGTGCTGCCGCCCGGCGACCTGCGCAAGGCCCTGGCCGCGCTGTGCGGCGACGACGACTGGGGTCAGACCTGGGCCCGCGTCATCCAGCACCGTTTCCAGTCCCACGGGGATCTGCACGAGCACGCGGTCGGCAATCTGCTGATCGTGGCCCTGTGGGAACAGCTCGGCGACCATGTCCAGGCTCTGGACCTGGTCGGCAAGCTCCTTGGCGCGCACGGCCGCGTGCTGCCCATGTCCGCCGTACCCCTGGAGCTCCAGGCCCTGGTCAAGGGGCACGACCCGGAGCGGCCCGAGGACGTGGACACCGTACGGGGGCAGGCGACCGTGGCGCTCACGCCCGGCGACGTGCAGTCCGTGCACGTCGTGCCGGCCGACCCGCCCGCCGTCCCCGAGGCCGTGGCGGCGGTCCTCGACGCGGACTGGGTGGTGCTCGGCCCCGGCTCCTGGTTCTCCTCGGTGATTCCGCATCTTCTGGTGCCCGAGCTCCTCGATGCCCTCACCCAGACGAAGGCGCGCCGGGTACTCTCCCTGAACCTCGCCCCGCAGCCCGGAGAAACCGAGGGCTTCTCCCCGCAGCGTCATTTGGAGGTTTTGGGACGACACGCCCCTAAACTCGCCCTGGACGTGGTGCTGGCCGACGAGGCCGCCGTGCCCGACCGCGACTCACTCACCGAAGCCGCCGAGCGGTTCGGTGCCGCGGTCGAGCTGGCGCCGGTGGCCCGGACCGACGGATCTCCGCGGCACGACCCGGAGCTGTTGGCTGCCGCGTACGACCGTATTTTTCGGATGCATGGAAGGATCGGCCCATGGCGATGACGGCAGCGGTGAAGGACGAGATCTCCCGGCTCCCCGTCACCCGGACCTGCTGCAGAAAGGCGGAGGTCTCCGCCATTCTGCGGTTCGCCGGCGGCCTTCACCTGGTGAGCGGCCGGATCGTGATCGAGGCGGAGCTGGACACCGCGATGGCGGCGCGCCGCCTGAAGCGGGACATCCTGGAGATCTTCGGCCACAGCTCCGAACTGATCGTGATGGCGCCCGGCGGTCTGCGCCGCGGCTCCCGCTATGTCGTACGCGTCGTCGCGGGCGGCGACCAGCTGGCCCGCCAGACGGGGCTCGTGGACGGCCGTGGGCGCCCGATCCGGGGCCTGCCGCCGCAGGTGGTCTCGGGGGCCACCTGCGACGCCGAGGCGGCCTGGCGCGGGGCCTTTCTGGCGCACGGCTCGCTCACCGAGCCGGGCCGCTCCTCCTCCCTGGAGGTGACCTGCCCGGGCCCGGAGGCCGCGCTCGCACTCGTCGGCGCTGCCCGCCGCCTGTCGATCGCCGCGAAGGCACGCGAGGTGCGCGGCGTGGACCGGGTGGTCGTACGGGACGGGGACGCGATCGGCGCGCTGCTGACCCGCCTGGGCGCCCATGAGTCGGTGCTGGCCTGGGAGGAGCGGCGGATGCGCCGCGAGGTCCGCGCCACGGCGAACCGGCTCGCCAACTTCGACGACGCCAACCTGCGCCGCTCGGCCCGTGCCGCCGTCGCCGCCGGGGCCCGCGTACAGCGCGCCCTGGAGATCCTCGCCGACGAGGTGCCGGAACACCTCGCGGCAGCCGGACGGCTGCGCATGGAGCACAAGCAGGCCTCTCTGGAGGAATTGGGCGCGCTCGCCGATCCGCCGCTGACCAAGGACGCCGTCGCCGGCCGTATCCGCCGGCTACTGGCGATGGCCGACAAGCGGGCCCAGGATCTGGGCATCCCCGGGACGGAGTCGAACCTCACCGAGGAGATGGCGGACAACCTCGTGGGCTGACCAGTCCGATGGATCACCAGAAGCTCAACGCGCCGGTGCCGATGCCCACTTGGGACATCGGCACCGGCGTTGGCGTTCCTGTGAGGCACCCTTGACTTGACCATGAAGTGTCATGAGCCTGGCATCTGTTCGCTGCTGTGGCGGACTAACGCAAGGGGGGCTCATGAGACGAAGAGCGAGAGCGATTCTCGCTGCGGGCGCGCTCCTGCTGGGCGGTGCGGGCATGGCGCCCATCGCCCAGGCGCAGAGCGGCGGTTCGCCCAAGCCCGATGCGAACGCCGTGAAGGTGTTCCACGCGGAGGTCACGAAGCAGCAGATACCCCTGCTCCTCGCGGCCGGGCAGGACGGCGACGAACTCGGCGACACGACCTGGAAGAACGGCAAGAGCACGGTCGAGGTCTACGTCACCGACCAGCAGGCCCAGAAGCTGGAGAAGCAGGGCGTCGAGCTCACCGAGCACACCCTCTCCGCGAAGGCCGAGGACCGGGTCGCGGACGCGGCCCAGGGCGTGTTCCGCCCGTACAGCGGCAAGGGCAATCTCCAGGAGGAGATCGTCAAGACGGGCGCGGCCCACCCAGACCTCACCAAGGTCGTCTCCATCGGCAAGACCGTCAACGGCCAGGACATCCTCGCGCTCAAACTGACCAAGGGCGCGAAGAAGACCAAGGACGGCTCCAAGCCCTCTGTCCTGTACTTGTCCAACCAGCACGCACGCGAGTGGATCACGCCCGAGATGACGCGGCGTCTGATGCACTACTACTTGGACAACTACTCCACCGACAAGCGCATCAAGAAGATCGTCGACTCGACCGAGCTGTGGTTCGTCCTGTCGGCCAATCCCGACGGCTACGACTACACGTTCAAGGACTCGGACGCCCGCCAGTGGCGCAAGAACCTGCGGGACGTGAACGGCGACGGGGTCATCTCCACCGGTGACGGCGTCGACCTCAACCGCAACTTCGCCTACAAATGGGGCTACGACGACGAGGGTTCGTCCCCCAACCCCACCAGTGAGACCTACCGCGGCGCGAGCCCCAGCTCCGAGCCCGAGACCAAGGCGCTCGACGCCTTCGAGAAGCGGATCGGCTTCACATACGGCATCAACTACCACTCCGCCGCCGAACTGCTCCTCTACGGAGTGGGCTGGCAGGTGGCGACACCGACCCCGGACGACGTGCTCTACAAGGCGCTCGCCGGCACCCCCGAGAACTCGGCGATCCCGGGCTATCACCCGCAGGTCTCCTCGGAGCTCTACACGACCAACGGCGAGGCGGACGGCCACGCGGGCAACGTCAACGGCATGGCGATGTTCACCCCCGAGATGTCGACCTGCCAGACCGCGTCGGCCATCGACCCGAACGACGCCTGGAACGCGGCCGACTGCGCCTCGGTCTTCACCTTCCCGGACGACGAGAAGCTGATCGAGCAGGAGTTCGAGAAGAACATCCCGTTCGCGCTCTCCGTCGCCGAGACCGCCGCCCACCCCGACCGGCCGTCGTCCTCGGTCGGCCTCGATGCGCCCGACTTCACCCCGGCCCCCTTCACGACGTCGTACTCCCGCGGCGCCGACCAGGAGGTCTCCGTCGTCGTCCGCAAGTCCGTACGCGACAAGGAACTCAAGTACCGCGTCAACGGCGGCCGTACGCTGGACATGGCGCTCAAGGCATGGAAGGGCGGCGAGACCTACGGCGGCAAGGACAACCTCTACTTCGACGAGTACCGCGCCAAGGTGAAGGACGGCGACCCGGGTGACAAGGTCGAGGTCTGGTTCACCGGCGAGACGAAGAGCGGGAAGCCCACCTCCAGCACGCACTTCACGTACACCGTGGCCCAGCGACCCAGCGCCGACACGCTGGTCGTCGCCGAGGAGGGCGCGACCGCCACGCAGTCCCAGGCGTACGTCGACGCCCTGAAGGCGGGCGGCAAGAAGCCCCTCGTCTGGGACGTGGCGACCCTGGGCGCGCCGGACGCGCTCGGCGTGCTCGACCACTTCAAGACGGTCGTCCACTACACGGGCGCCGTACGGCCCGGCAACGCCACCCAGCTCCAACTGCGCGCCTTCCTCAACGAGGGAGGCAAGCTGATCGAGGCGGGCGAGCTGGCCGGCGGCAGCGTCGACCTCGGCGGCGGCACCTTCTCGAACGACTTCAGCCAGTACTACCTGGGTGCCTACTCCCGTACGTCCACTCCGGGGGCGACCGGCTTCACCGGCTCCGGGAAGCTCACCGGCTTCACGGGGGCGCTCGGCGACGCGCCCGGGAATCCGCTGAACGCCGCGGGTACCTACAGCGTCACCTCGGACTCGCTGGCCGCCGCGCAGTACCCGCAGTTCTCGTCGAGCACGGGAGCGGGCCAGTTCGCCGGGACCGTCAACCCCTACGGGCCCTACGCGGGCTCGTACATGGCCGCCGCGGTGCACACCGACGACGCCTATAAGCGCCTCACCCGCACCATCGACCTCACCGGTGTCAGTGCGGCCGACAAGCCGACACTGCGCACCCAGCTCCTGTGGGACACCGAGCCCGGCTACGACCACGCCGTCCTCGAAGCACACACCACCGGGGCCGACGACTGGACCACGCTTCCCGAGGCGGGCGGGGCCACCAGCACCACGGTTCCCTCCGAGTGCGAGGCCGGATTCCTGGTCAGGGAGCACCCCTTCCTCAAGCGGTACCTGACCGTGAGCTCCGCCGGCTGCGCCAACACCGGTACCAGCGGTGCGTGGAACAGCTTCACCGGCGCCTCCAGCGGCTGGCAGCAGGTCAACTTCGACCTCAGCGCGTACGCCGGCAAGTCGGTCGAGGTGTCGCTGAGCTACATCACCGACCCGGGCACCGGCGGCCACGGAGTCCTCACGGACAACGCCTCCCTCGTCGTCGGCGGGGCGGCCACCGAGACCGAGGGATTCGAGACTTCCCTCGGGCCCTGGAGCGCCTCCGGGCCGCCCCCGGGCAGCCCCGCCGTCCTCAAGGACTGGGCGCGCTACGGAGAGCTGTTCAAGACGTATGGAGGGGTCACCACGGACGACACCGTGCTGCTGGGCTTCGGCCTGGAGCACGTCACCGCGGCGGCCGACCGTGCGGCCCTGATGAAGAAGGCGCTCACGGCGCTGAAGGACTAACGCTATGTGACGGTCTCGTCAACATCGAAGGCGTTCCGTACCCCTACTGGTGGGTACGGAACGCCCTGCCGTGTATGGGGCATCTCGATGTCACCGCAGGCGCCTCAGGGAGGTAGGGTCGTAGGCGGTCGGGGACATCCCATACAACTCGCCGGCACTGAGCCGGCGTACCAACGAGGAGATCGGTTCGTGACGATCCGCGTAGGCATCAACGGCTTTGGCCGCATCGGTCGTAACTACTTCCGCGCGCTGCTGGAGCAGGGTGCTGACATCGAGATCGTGGCTGTCAACGACCTGGGTGACACCGCGACCACCGCTCACCTGCTGAAGTACGACACCATCCTGGGCCGCCTCAAGGCCGAGGTGTCGCACACCGCCGACACGATCACCGTCGACGGCCACACCATCAAGGTGCTCTCCGAGCGCAACCCCGCCGACATCCCGTGGGGCGAGCTGGGCGTCGACATCGTCATCGAGTCGACCGGCATCTTCACCAAGAAGGCCGACGCCGAGAAGCACATCGCAGGTGGCGCCAAGAAGGTCCTGATCTCGGCTCCGGCCAAGGACGAGGACATCACCATCGTGATGGGCGTCAACCAGGACAAGTACGAGCCGGCGAACCACCACGTCATCTCCAACGCCTCCTGCACCACCAACTGTGTGGCGCCGATGGCCAAGGTGCTCGACGAGAACTTCGGCATCGTCAAGGGCCTGATGACGACGGTCCACGCGTACACCAACGACCAGCGCATCCTGGACTTCCCGCACTCGGACCTGCGCCGCGCCCGCGCCGCCGCCGAGAACATCATCCCGACCACGACCGGTGCCGCCAAGGCCACCGCGCTGGTCCTCCCGCAGCTCAAGGGCAAGCTGGACGGCATCGCCATGCGCGTCCCGGTCCCGACCGGTTCGGCCACCGACCTGGTCGTGACGCTGCAGCGCGAGGTCACCAAGGACGAGGTCAACGCCGCGTTCAAGAAGGCCTCCGAGGACGGCGACCTCAAGGGCTACCTGTCCTACACCGAGGACCAGATCGTCTCCTCGGACATCGTCAGCGACCCGGCCTCCTGCACCTTCGACTCCTCCCTGACCATGGTCCAGGAGGGCAACTCGGTGAAGATCCTCGGCTGGTACGACAACGAGTGGGGCTACTCCAACCGCCTCGTCGACCTCACGGTCTTCGTCGGCGGCCAGCTCTAAGTCCCGGAGCAGGCACCTCGATGTGAGCACAGGGCTCGGGCAGCGCAAGGCCGCGCTGTCCGAGCCCTGTGCTACGTACTGACGGATCAGCCCTTCCGGATCTGAAGAGCCCTCCTAGGAGTCCCCTTATGAAGACGATCGACGAACTTCTCGCCGAAGGCGTGGACGGCAAGCGGGTCTTCGTCCGCGCCGACCTGAACGTGCCGCTGGCCGACGGCCTCATCACCGACGACGGCCGCATCCGCGCCGTCCTGCCCACCATCAAGGCCCTCGCCGAAGCGGGCGCCAAGGTGGTCGTCGCCTCGCACCTGGGCCGCCCCAAGGGCGCTCCGGACCCCGCCTTCTCCCTGCTGCAGCCCGCCGAGCGCCTCGGTGAACTGCTCGGCGCCCCCGTCGCGTTCGCCCAGGACACCGTGGGCCCCGCCGCCCACGACGCCGTGAACGGCCTGCAGCCCGGCCAGGTCGCGGTCATCGAGAACCTGCGCTTCAACGCCGGTGAGACGTCCAAGGACGACACCGAGCGCGGCGAGTTCGCCGACCGGCTCGCCGCCCTGGCCGACGTCTACGTAGGCGACGGTTTCGGCGCCGTGCACCGCAAGCACGCCTCCGTGTACGACCTCCCGGCGCGCCTTCCGCACTACGCGGGCTATCTGATCGCCACCGAGGTCGGCGTCCTGAAGAAGCTCACCGAGGACGTCAAGCGTCCCTACGTGGTCGCGCTCGGCGGCGCCAAGGTCTCCGACAAGCTCGCCGTCATCGACCAGCTGCTCGGCAAGGCCGACCGTCTGCTCATCGGCGGCGGCATGGCGTACACCTTCCTCAAGGCCAAGGGCTACGAGGTCGGCATCTCCCTCCTCCAGGAGGACCAGGTACCGGCCGTCAAGGAGTACATCGAGCGCGCGGAGAAGAGCGGCGTCGAGCTGGTCCTCCCCGTCGACGTCCTCGTCGCCCCGGAGTTCCCGGACCTGAAGACCAAGGCCCCGGCCAACCCCACCACCGTCGCCGCGGACGCCATCCCGGCCGACCAGGAGGGCCTGGACATCGGTCCGGAGACCCGCAAGCTGTACGCCTCGAAGCTCGCCGACGCGGCCACCGTCTTCTGGAACGGCCCCATGGGCGTTTTCGAGCACCCCGACTACGCCGAGGGCACCAAGGCGGTCGCCCAGGCCCTTCTCGACTCCCCGGCCTTCACGGTCGTCGGCGGTGGCGACTCCGCCGCGGCCGTCCGCATCCTGGGCTTCGACGAGACGGCATTCGGCCACATCTCGACCGGTGGCGGCGCCTCCCTCGAATACCTCGAGGGCAAGACGCTCCCCGGCCTCGCCGCACTGGAGGACTGACCCCGCATGACCACTCGTACGCCGCTGATGGCGGGCAACTGGAAGATGAACCTCAACCACCTCGAGGCCATCGCGCACGTCCAGAAGCTCGCCTTCGCCCTGGCCGACAAGGACTACGAGGCCTGTGAGGTGGCCGTCCTGCCGCCCTTCACCGACCTGCGCTCAGTGCAGACCCTGGTCGACGGCGACAAGCTCAAGATCAAGTACGGCGCGCAGGACGTCTCGGCGCAGGACTCCGGCGCCTACACCGGCGAGATCTCCGGCCCGATGCTGTCCAAGCTGAAGTGCACGTACGTGGCGATCGGCCACTCCGAGCGTCGGCAGTACCACAACGAGACCGACGACATCGTCAACGCCAAGGTCAAGGCCGCCTTCAAGCACGGCCTGACCCCGATCCTGTGTGTCGGCGAGGAGCTCGACGTCCGCGAGGCGGGCAACCACGTCACGCACACGCTCTCCCAGGTCGACGGGGGCCTCAAGGACATCCCCGCCGAGCAGGCCGAGTCGATCGTGATCGCGTACGAGCCGGTCTGGGCCATCGGAACCGGCAAGGTCTGCGGCTCCGACGACGCCCAGGAAGTCTGCGCGGCGATCCGCGGGCGCCTGGCCGAGCTGTACTCCCAGGAGCTGGCCGACAAGGTCCGCATCCAGTACGGCGGCTCCGTGAAGTCCGGCAACGTCGCCGAGATCATGGCGAAGCCCGACATCGACGGCGCCCTGGTCGGCGGCGCCTCCCTGGACGCCGACGAGTTCGTCAAGATCGTCCGCTTCCGCGACCAGTGAGTAGGCGGTAGCGGCGATCCGTCGTACCCTTGCGGGGGTCGTGGCCTTCAAAGTGGGCGTGAGGTGCTCACCCAGTAGGCTTCGGCCCCCGTCGTCCATTCAGTTCCGAGGAAGTTGGTCCAGCCGTGGTTTTGGGGTTCTCGATCGCCCTGATCGTCTTCAGCCTGCTGCTGATGCTGCTGGTGCTGATGCACAAGGGGAAGGGCGGCGGCCTCTCCGACATGTTCGGTGGCGGCATGCAGTCGTCCGTCGGTGGCTCCTCGGTCGCCGAGCGCAACCTCGACCGCATCACCGTGGTGATCGGTCTGCTCTGGTTCGCGTGCATCGTCGTGCTCGGCATCCTGATGAAGGTCAACAACTGATCACCGACCGACATCGGTACGGCAGCACAACTGCACATTCCGCAAGCACATTCCGCACGTAAGGCCCCATGTCCGGTACGCGCCCGCAGGCGCGGCCTATCATGGGGCTTGCGTCTAGGGGCGGGGGTGTAACTCCAATCACTGGACGCGCGTTGGGCCTTACGTAGACTGAGGCGCTCGCAGCGAAGCGTCACGCCGACTCGCTTCGCGGCACCATCACGCAGGGAGTTACGACCGTGGCAAGTGGCAACGCGATCCGAGGAAGCCGGGTCGGGGCGGGGCCGATGGGCGAGGCCGAGCGCGGCGAGTCCGCGCCGCGGCTGCGCATCTCCTTCTGGTGCTCCAACGGGCACGAGACGGTGCCCAGCTTCGCCAGCGACGCGCAGGTTCCCGAGACCTGGGACTGCCCGCGCTGCGGCTTTCCCGCCGGACAGGACCGGGACAACCCGCCGGACCCGCCGCGCACCGAGCCGTACAAGACGCACCTCGCGTACGTACGGGAGCGGCGCAGCGACGCGGACGGCGAGGCGATCCTCGCCGAGGCGCTCGCCAAACTGCGGGGCGAAATCTAGGAGTTGACAACCGGCCGGGCACCGAGGGTGCCTGGCCGGACGTGTTTCGCAGGCCGGGGTGCGCAGTGGCGCGCCGCCGGGACGCACGGCCGCGCCGGCCGGGCTCCGGGGGCGTCCGCGGCGCCGCCGCCAGGTCGATTGTCAGTGGTGCCCTCTACGGTTCTCGAAGTGGCGGAATCAGAGGGGGCGTTGTGACGACGGTCGAGGCGGCGGGGGTGCGCGCACCCGCGTGGCGCGGGGGATTCGGGCGGCTGTGGGGCGCGGCGGTGGTGTCGCGGTTCGGGGACGCGCTGCGCACCGCCGCGCTGCCGCTGCTCGCCGTGCGGCTCACCCACGATCCGCTCGTCATCGCGTCCGTCACGGCCTGCGGCTACCTGCCCTGGCTCCTCTTCGGGCTGCTCGGCGGCGCGGTCGCGGACCGGGTGGACCAGCGGCGGGCGATGTGGGCCGTGGACACCGTGCGAGGCGCGCTGGTGGCCTGCTTCGCCCTCGCCGTCGGGCTCGGACACGCCTCGATCGGCCTGCTGATCGCGCTCACCTTCGCCCTGACCACCCTCCAGACACTGTTCGACAACGCGTCCACGGCCCTCTTGCCGTCCCTGGTGGACAAAGAGGCCCTGGGCAGTGCCAACGCCCGGCTGATGACCGGACAGCAGCTCGCCGGCGGCTTCCTGGCGGGCCCTTTCGTGCCGCTGCTGCTCGCCGCGGGGGCCGCCATGCCGTTCGCGGCCGACGCGGCCACCTATCTGCTGGCCGCCGCGCTCGTGGCCTCCCTGCGGATCCGGGTGCCCGAGCGGGACCCCCGGCCGGCCGGGAGGACCCTGCGGGCCGAGGTCGCCGAGGGCCTGCGCGCCCTGTGGAGCGACGGGGTCCTGCGCGCGATCTGCACGGCCACGCTGCTGTGCAACGTCGGCATGGGCGCCCTGATCGCCACCCTGGTACTGCACGTGACCGGCTGGCTGCACGCGGGGAGCGCGGGTTTCGCGGCCGCGATGACGGCGTATTCGGCGGGGAGCCTGGCCGGAGGAGTGCTGGCCCAGCGGATCGCGCGCCGATTCGGGCGGGTACGCGCCCTGCTGCTGGGCGGAAGCGTCCAGACCGCGTCGCTGGTACTCATGGGCACTGTCCGTCATCTGGTCGCCCTCCTCGTCGGCATGGCGCTGCTCGGGGCCCTGGGGATGGTGTGGAACGTCAACCAGGTCACGCTGATGCAGCAGCGCAGCCCCCAGGACATGGTCGGCCGTATCAGCTCCGCCTTCCGCACCGCCTCGATCTCCGGGGCCCCGCTCGGTGCCCTGCTGGGCGGCGCCGTGGCGAGCGCGTACGGGCTGAACGGGCCCGCGCTGTTCGCCGCCGTGCTCTTCGCCCTCGCCGTCACCTCGCTGATACCCGCGCATCTGCCGGACGTATCTGTTGTTGAGCCGGACGACGGCGCTACGACAGCTCACGTCAGGCCCTGATCAATTAGGTTGGGACCGGCAGTGGGGCGAGGTAGACAGCAGCACACGCAGGAAAGAAGGCGGAAGCCAGAGATGAACGCAGACAGCCGTGCCAGGCTCAACCGGACGCCCGAGTGGACCGCTCTGGCCAAGCACCGTGAGGAGCTCGAGGGGACCCATCTGCGGGACCTGTTCGCAACCGACCCCGGGCGCGGATCCGGGTACACCCTCCAGGTCGGCGATCTGCACGTCGACTACTCCAAGCACCTGGTCACCGACGCGACGCTGCGGCTGCTGCGCGAGCTGGCCGCGTCGACGGACGTCTTCGGCCTGCGGGACGCCATGTTCCGTGGCGAGAAGATCAACGTCACCGAGGACCGGGCCGTGCTGCACACCGCGCTGCGCGCCCCGCGCGACGCGGTGATCGAGGTCGACGGCGAGAACGTCGTCCCCGGCGTGCACGCCGTCCTCGACAGGATGGCGGACTTCTCCGAGCGCGTCCGTTCGGGCGAGTGGACCGGCCACACCGGCAAGCGCATCAAGAACGTCGTGAACATCGGCATCGGCGGCTCCGACCTCGGCCCGGCGATGGCGTACGAGGTGCTGCGCTCCTTCACGGACCGCGACCTCACGGTCCGCTTCGTGTCGAACGTGGACGGCGCCGATCTGCACGAGGCCGTCCGCGACCTCGACCCGGCCGAGACGCTGTTCATCATCGCCTCGAAGACGTTCACCACCATCGAGACGATCACCAACGCGACCTCGGCGCGCGACTGGCTGCAGACCGAGCTGAAGGCCGGTCAGGAAGCCGTCGCCAAACACTTCGTGGCGCTGTCGACCAATGCCGGGAAGGTGTCGGACTTCGGCATCGACACGGCCAACATGTTCGGGTTCTGGGACTGGGTCGGCGGACGCTACTCCTTCGACTCGGCGATCGGCCTGTCCCTGATGATCGCGATCGGCCCGGACCGGTTCCGGGAGCTGCTCGACGGGTTCAGGATCGTCGACGAGCACTTCCGCACCGCTCCCGCCGAGGCCAATGTGCCGCTGCTGCTCGGCCTGCTGGGCATCTGGTACGGCAACTTCTTCGACGCCCAGTCGCACGCCGTACTGCCGTACTCGCACTACCTGTCCAAGTTCACCGCGTACCTGCAGCAGCTGGACATGGAGTCCAACGGCAAGTCCGTGGACCGCGACGGCGACCCGGTGGAGTGGCAGACCGGTCCGGTGGTGTGGGGCACGCCCGGCACCAACGGGCAGCACGCCTACTACCAGCTCATCCACCAGGGCACGAAGCTGATCCCGGCGGACTTCATCGGCTTCGCCGAGCCGGTCGCCGATCTGCTGCCGGGGCTGGTCGCCCAGCACGACCTGCTGATGGCGAACTTCTTCGCGCAGACCCAGGCCCTGGCCTTCGGCAAGACGCCGGACGAGGTGCGCGCCGAAGGGGTGCCCGAGGAGCTGGTGCCGCACAAGACGTTCAAGGGCAACCACCCGACGACGACGATCCTCGCGCGCGAGCTGACTCCGTCGGTGCTCGGCCAGCTCATCGCCCTGTACGAGCACAAGGTGTTCGTCCAGGGCGCCGTATGGAACATCGACTCCTTCGACCAGTGGGGAGTCGAGCTCGGCAAGGTGCTCGCCAAGCGTGTCGAGCCCGCGCTGACCGAGGGCGCGGAGGTGCCGGGCCTTGACGAGTCGACGAAGGCGCTGGTCGCCAAGTACCGGGAGCTGCGCGGCCGCTAGCCGCCGGTAGCCTGGGTAGAGGGCCCGTGAGTGCGGGAAGCGGGCGGCGGGAGTCCGCCCGCTTCCCGTGGACTCCCGGGCGATCATGAAGGTGATGGCTCGGGGGAGCGGAAGGTGCCTGGTTCGCGGGGGAGTTGGACGGGTGGGGCGCTGACGGCGAGGTCGTTTCTGAGGCCGAAGCGCGTGGCGGATGCGGTGTTCCATCCGGCGTGGATCCCGGAGGCGGTCGATCCGGGGGTGGAGCGGCTCAAACGAGTGCGGGTCCTTGCCGGGGCGGTCGCGGCGCTGGGTGTCTACACCTTCGTGGAGGGCGGCTTCGCCTTCACGGAGATGCTGCAGAACATGCTGACGGCGTCCGCCGTGCTGCTGTTCATCACGCCCCTGACCGTCGGGGTCATGCTCTACGTCTGGCGGCGTACCGGGACGGTGCGCCGGCTGCGCGTTCCGCTCGGCAACTCGCTCAAGCTGCTGCTGGCCTTCGTCGGGTCCGTCGTGTTGACGGTGCTGATGTGGTGGCTTGCCGTCGGGGGCGGAGGGCTCGCCCTGGTGCTGGGGCTGGTGGCGATCTGGCTGACCGGGTTCGTCGCCTCGGGTGCGGTGAAGGTGTCCGGCAACTTCTTCGGTACGGCTGCCGTGCACCGGTGTCTGCCGCCGTTGCTCGCCACGGTGACGACGTGGCTGATGGCCCTTCCGGACCTCGCCACGGGCGACCTCCACGGGCTCAGCCTCACCATGGGGATCGTGTTCATCCTGGGGGCGCCGGTGACGGTCACAGGGATCGCCGTGCTGGAGATGTACCGGCTTCGGCGCCGGCACGGGATACGGCTGGGCGCGCATCCGGTGACGCTGCCTCCACCGCGGCCGGCGTATGCGCCGGGCGCCGGGTATGCGCCGCCGCAGGGCAACCCCTATGCGTCGCCGTGGCCGGGGAATCCGTACCAGCAGCGGCACCACTAGGTTCCTCGCCCCCATCGTCCCTGGGGGTGCGCTCCAGACTCCGGGCGTCGTTCATTTGCCGCGGGTGGGTGGGGCTGGTCGCGCGGTTCCCCGCGCCCCTGGACGGGGCTTCGCCCCGGATTCCCGCCCGCCCGGAGTTGGGTGGCAGCCCCCAGGAGGGGGGAATGGGTAGGGGCGGCGGTGGCGAGAGCGCCTCCGCCGCCCCTACCCATTCCCTATCTCACGGCGAAGCCGGTGGGTACAAGGAGCGCGGGAGTTGGGAGGCCGCCGCCGCGTCCAGGAGCCACAGGGTGCGGGAGCGGCCGTGGGCGCCGGCTGCCGGGGCCTGTACCTCGCCCGCGCCCGACAGGGCGATCGCCGCGGCCTGTGCCTTGTCCTCGCCGGCCGCCAACAACCAGACTTCGCGGGCGGAGCGGATCGCGGGGAGGGTGAGGGTGATCCGGGTCGGTGGCGGCTTCGGCGCGCCGTGCACGCCCACCACCGTCCGCTCCGTCTCCCGCACCGCGGGCAGCTCCGGAAAGAGCGAGGCCACATGGGTGTCCGGGCCGACACCGAGCATCAGCACGTCGAACGTGGGCACGGAACCGTGGTTCTCGGGCCCCGCGGCCTTGGCGAGCTCCGCGGCGTACGCATCCGCCGCCGCGTCCACGTCGGCGCCGTACGGGCCGTCGGACGCGGGCATCGGATGCAGCCGCGCGGGGTCCACCGGCACCGAGTCCAGCAGTGCCGCACGGGCCTGCGTGTCGTTGCGGCCCGGGTCGCCCTCGGGCAGGAACCGCTCGTCGCCCCACCACAGGTCGATACGGCCCCAGTCGATGGCGTCCCGGGCGGGCGCGGCCGCGAGCGCCGCGAGGAGCCCGTTGCCGTTGCGCCCGCCGGTGAGGACCACCGAGGCGTAGCCGCGCGAGGCCTGCGCGTCCACGACCTTGGTGATCAGCCGGGCCGCGGCGGCCTGGGCCATCAGCTCCTTGTCGCGGTGCACGACGAGCTGCGGCGTACTCACTTGGCCGCCGCCTTCTTCGCAGGGGCCTTTGCGGGGGCCTTCTTCGCGGGCGCCTTGGCGGCGGTCGTCTTGGTGGCAGTGGCCGTGGCCGCCGCCTTGACCGCGCCCGGCTCCTCCTCGGAAGCCCCGGCCGCCACCGACCCGTTCAGCCGGTCCACTCCGTACCGCAGGGCCGACGCGTAGGTGTCGTCCGGGTCGAGCCGGCGCAACTCCTCCGCGATCAGCTCGGAGGTGTCGCGGCGCTTGAGTGCCACCGCGCGGTCGGGCTGGCCCTCGATGGAGAGGGTGGCCAAAGACCCGTCCGCCCGGTCCAGGGCGATCGGGCCGCAGCTCGTGTCCATCCGGACGGCGGTGAGGCCGGGGCCGGAGGACTTGGAGCGCTTGACGGGGACGTCCAGCCGGTCCGCGAGCCACATGGCGAGCAGTTCCACGCTCGGGTTGAACTCCTCGCCCTCCACCTCGACCGCGTTCACGTCGCAGGTGACCTGGTCCAGGGCGGCGGCCAGCATCGAGCGCCAGGGCGTGATGCGGGTCCAGGAGAGGTCGGTGTCCCCGGGGGTGTAGGCGTCGGCGCGGGCGCTGAGCTCGCGTACCGGCGTCTCGGCCGCATAGGTGTCGGTGACCCGGCGCTGGGCCAGGGCGCCCAGCGGGTCCTTGGCCGGGTCGGTCGGCGCGTTCACCGGCCACCAGACGACGACGGGCGCGTCCGGCAGCAGCAGCGGCAGGGCAACGGAGTCGGCGTGGCTGGCGACCTCGCCGTACAGCCGCAGGACGACCGTCTCGCCGGTGCCCGCGTCCGCGCCGACCCGCACCTCGGCGTCGAGGCGCGACTTCGTGCGGTCGCGGGGCGAGCGGGAGACGCGCTTGATGACCACGAGGGTGCGCGAGGGGTGCTCGCGGGAGGCCTCGTTGGCGGCCTTCAGGGCGTCGTAGGCGTTCTCCTCGTCGGTGACGATGACGAGGGTGAGGACCATGCCGACGGCGGGGGTGCCGATGGCGCGGCGGCCCCGCACCAGCGCTTTGTTGATCTTGCTGGCCGTGGTGTCCGTGAGGTCTATCTTCATGGGCGACGCCAGCTCCGTCCGTCTCGTTCGAGCATTTCGTCCGCCTCGACGGGGCCCCAGGTGCCCGAGGGGTACTGCGCGGGCTTGCCGTGCTTGTCCCAGTGCTGCTCGATCGGGTCGAGGATCTTCCAGGACAGCTCGACCTCCTCGGTGCGCGGGAAGAGGTTCGAGTCGCCCAGCAGGACGTCCAGGATCAGACGCTCGTACGCCTCCGGGCTCGACTCCGTGAACGACTCGCCGTACGCGAAGTCCATGGAGACGTCCCGGATCTCCATCGAGGTGCCGGGGACCTTGGAGCCGAAGCGGACCGTGATGCCCTCGTCGGGCTGGACGCGGATGACGATCGCGTTCTGGCCCAGTTCCTCCGTCGCCGTGTGGTCGAAGGGGGAGTGCGGGGCGCGCTGGAAGACGACCGCGATCTCGGTGACGCGACGGCCCAGGCGCTTGCCGGTGCGGAGGTAGAAGGGGACGCCCGCCCAGCGGCGGTTGTCCACCTCTACCTTGATCGCGGCGTAGGTGTCGGTCTTCGACTTGGGGTCGATGCCGTCTTCCTGGAGGTAGCCGACGGCCTTCTCGCCGCCCTGCCAGCCGGCCGCGTACTGCCCGCGCACGGTGTCGCGGCCCAGGTCCTTGGGGATCCGGACCGCTCCGAGGACCTTGGTCTTCTCGGCGGCGAGGGCGTCCGCGTCGAAGGAGGAGGGCTCCTCCATGGCCGTGAGCGCCATCAGCTGCAGGAGGTGGTTCTGGATGACGTCCCGGGCGGCGCCGATGCCGTCGTAGTAGCCGGCCCGGCCGCCGATGCCGATGTCCTCGGCCATGGTGATCTGCACATGGTCGACGAAGGACCGGTTCCAGATCGGCTCGAACATCTGGTTGGCGAAGCGGAGCGCCAGGATGTTCTGGACGGTCTCCTTGCCGAGGTAGTGGTCGATGCGGAAGACCTGGTCCGAGGAGAAGACCTCGTGCACGATCGCGTTGAGTTCCTCGGCCGACTTCAGGTCGTGGCCGAAGGGCTTCTCGATGACCGCGCGCCGCCAGGAGCCGTCCGTCTGGTCGGCCAGGCGGTGCTTCTTCAGCTGCTGGATGACCACCGGGAAGGCGGACGGCGGCACGGAGAGGTAGAAGGCGAAGTTGCCGCCCGTGCCCTGTGCCTTGTCCAGCTCGTCGATCGTGGCGCGCAGCCGCTCGAACGCGTCGTCGTCGTCGAAGGTGCCCTGGACGAAGCGCATCCCCTGGATGAGCTGCTGCCAGACCTCCTCGCGGAACTCCGTACGGGCGTGTTCCTTGACGGCGTCGTGGACTTCCTGGGCGAAGTCCTCGTTCTGCCACTCGCGGCGGGCGAAGCCGACGAGCGAGAAGCCCGGCGGCAGCAGCCCGCGGTTGGCGAGGTCGTACACGGCGGGCATCAGCTTTTTACGTGACAAATCGCCCGTGACGCCGAAGATGACCAGGCCCGACGGCCCCGCGATACGCGGGAGCCGTCGGTCTGCGGGGTCACGCAGCGGGTTGCTGCTTGACAAGGTTTCAGCCCTCCGACGGGGCGAGGCGCTGGAGCTCTGCCTCTGTGGACTTGAGCAGGTCGTTCCAGGACGCCGCGAACTTCTCGACGCCTTCGTCCTCAAGGAGCTGGACCACGTCGTCGTACGAGATCCCGAGCTTCTCGACCGCGTCCAGCTCGGCGCGGGACTGCTCGTACGTACCGGCGATGGTGTTGCCGGTGATCTCGCCGTGGTCCTCGGTGGCCTGCAGGGTGGCTTCCGGCATGGTGTTCACCGTGTTCGGCGCCACCAGGTCGTCGACGTACAGGGTGTCCTTGTACGCCGGGTCCTTCACGCCGGTCGAGGCCCACAGCGGGCGCTGCTTGTTGGCCTGCGCCTTGTCGAGGGCGGCCCAGCGGTCGGAGGAGAAGACCTCCTCGTACGCCTGGTAGGCGAGCCGGGCGTTGGCGAGAGCCGCCTTGCCGCGGGCGGCCTTGGCCTCGGGGGTGCCCAGGGCGTCGAGCCTCTTGTCGATCTCGGTGTCCACGCGGGAGACGAAGAAGGACGCCACCGAGTGGATCTTGGAGAGGTCCAGGCCCGCGGCCTTGGCCTTCTCCAGGCCCGCCAGATAGGCGTCCATGACCTCGCGGTAGCGCTCCAGCGAGAAGATCAGCGTGACGTTGACGCTGATGCCCCTGCCGATGACCTCGGTGATCGCGGGCAGGCCCGCCTTGGTCGCCGGGATCTTGATGAGCGTGTTCGGGCGGTCCACCAGCCAGGCCAGCTGCTTGGCCTCGGCGATGGTCGCGGTGGTGTTGTGGGCCAGCCGCGGGTCGACCTCGATGGAGACCCGGCCGTCCTGGCCCTGCGTCGCGTCGAAGACCGGGCGCAGGATGTCGGCGGCGTCACGGACGTCCGCCGTCGTGATCATGCGGATGGCCTCGTCGACGGTGACCTTGCGGGCGGCGAGGTCGGTGAGCTGCTGCTCGTAGCCGTCGCCGCTGCTGATCGCCTTCTGGAAGATCGACGGGTTGGTGGTGACGCCCACGACGTGCTGCTGGTCGATCAGTTCGGCGAGATTGCCGGACGTGATCCGCTTGCGCGACAGGTCGTCCAGCCAGATCGCGACGCCTTCCTCGGAGAGGCGCTTGAGTGCGTCTGTCATGGAAATTGCATCTCCTACGTGTCGTATATCAGCGTCAGCGCTGGGCTGCGGCGATCGATTCCCGAGCGGCATTGGCGACGTTCTCGGCAGTGAAACCGAACTCGCGGAAGAGGACCTTGCCGTCGGCCGAAGCACCGAAGTGCTCCAGCGAAACAATGCGTCCCGCGTCCCCGACGAACCGGTGCCAGGTCAGACCGATACCCGCTTCGACCGAGACCCGCGCCTTCACCGACGGCGGCAGGACGCTGTCCCGGTACCCCTGGTCCTGCTCCTCGAACCACTCCACGCACGGCATGGACACGACCCGCGTCGGGATGCCCGCGGCCTGGAGCTGCTCGCGCGCCTCGACGGCCACGTGCACCTCGGAGCCGGTGCCGATGAGGATGACCTCGGGCGTGCCGCCCTCGGCCTCGAACAGGACGTAACCGCCCTTGGCCGCATCCTCGTTGCGCTCGTACGTCGGCACGCCCTGACGGGTCAGCGCGAGACCGTGTGGAGCGCCCTTGCCGAAGACCTTCGTGTAGCGCCTGAGGACCTCGCGCCAGGCGATCGCGGTCTCGTTGGCGTCCGCGGGACGGACGACGTTGAGGCCGGGGATGGCGCGCAGCGAGGCCAGGTGCTCGACCGGCTGGTGGGTCGGGCCGTCCTCGCCGAGGCCGATGGAGTCGTGCGTCCACACGTAGGTGACCGGCAGGTGCATCAGCGCGGACAGGCGCACGGCGTTGCGCATGTAGTCGGAGAACACCAGGAAGGTGCCGCCGTAGACACGGGTGTTGCCGTGCAGGGTGATGCCGTTCATCTCCGCGGCCATGGAGTGCTCGCGGATACCGAAGTGGATCGTGCGCCCGTACGGGTTCGCGCCCGGCAGCGGATTGTCGGCCGGCAGGAACGAGGAGTTCGGGTCGATCGTGGTGTTGTTCGAGCCCGCGAGGTCGGCGGAGCCGCCCCACAGCTCGGGGATCACCGCACCGAGGGACTGGAGCACCTTGCCGGACGCGGCACGGGTGGCCACCCCCTTGCCCGCCTCGAACACCGGGAGCTTCTCCTCCCAGCCGGCCGGCAGCTCGCCCGCGGCGATCCGGTCGAACTCGGCGGCGCGCTCGGGCTGAGCGGTACGCCACTCCTGGAAGCCCTTCTCCCACGCGGCCTTCGCCTCACGGCCCCGGTCGAGGACCTGGCGGGTGTGCGCGAGGACCTCCTCGGCGACCTCGAAGGACTTCTCCGGGTCGAAGCCCAGGACGCGCTTGGTGGCCGCGACCTCGTCCTCGCCCAGCGCCGAGCCGTGCGCGGCCTCGGTGTTCTGCGCGTGCGGGGCGGGCCAGGCGATGATCGAGCGCATCGCGATGAACGACGGCTTGTCCGTCACCTTCTTCGCGGCCTGGATCGCGTTGTAGATGGCGTGCGGGTCGAGGTCGCCGTCCGGCTTCGGGGCGACGCGCTGCACATGCCAGCCGTACGCCTCGTAGCGCTTGACGGTGTCCTCGGAGACCGCGGTCTCGGTGTCGCCCTCGATCGAGATGTGGTTGTCGTCCCACAGCAGGACGAGGTTGCCGAGCTTCTGGTGACCGGCCAGCGAGGACGCCTCGTGGGAGATGCCCTCCTGGAGGCAGCCGTCACCGGCGATCGCGTAGATGAAGTGGTCGAAGGGAGACTCGCCCTGCGCCGTGTCCGGGTCGAACAGACCGCGCTCGTAGCGGGCGGCCATCGCCATGCCCACCGCGTTGGCGACACCCTGCCCGAGCGGGCCCGTCGTGGTCTCCACACCGGGGGTGTGCCCGTACTCGGGGTGGCCCGGAGTACGGGAGCCCCATGTCCGGAAGGACTCCAGGTCGTTCAGCTCCAGGCCGAACCCGGCCAGGTAGAGCTGTGTGTAGAGGGTCAGGGACGAGTGGCCCGCGGACAGCACGAAGCGGTCACGTCCGGTCCAGTCGGGGTCCGCCGGGTCGTGCCGCATCACCTTCTGGAAAAGGGTGTACGCGGCAGGCGCCAGACTCATCGCCGTACCGGGATGGCCGTTTCCGACCTTCTGTACGGCATCGGCGGCCAGGACGCGGGCGGTGTCCACGGCCCGCTGGTCCCACTCGGTCCACTCGAGGTCTGTGGTGGTCGGCTTGGTGCTCACCCTGGGTCAGGGCTCCTCTCCACATGTTCCACATGTCGGAATACCAGGAATACCGGTGCACAGGGCGCCCACCGGCCGTTGTCGAGCCTACCCCCGTAAGTACGCGCGTTTTTTCGAGTCATTCCAGACTGCCGGGACTCTCTGAGATCCGCCTCCCGACTGGTCCGTTCCGTGTTCGGCAACTGAATACGGAGCCGCTCGAAAGAGTGCTCAATCGAGCTTCACCACGCCCGTTGTGCGCGCCTTGCCGCGCCCCTCGTGCGACCGCCCTCAACACGACCCCACCCCCGCGAAGGCCGAGGTATAGGCAACGTCTACAGTGGCGTGGTACGCGCGAGCCTTTACGGGGAGTTCACACCCGGGGGCTTGCTGGGATGTCTCTGTCAGGGGTGTGCGTGACGGCCGTCGAATCCCGTCCAGCGGGGGTGCTCGGGACGAGCAGCCGCCCGAGCCACCGGCCGTTCGGGGCCCGTGTCAAGGCGTTCGTGGCGCTGACCAAGCCACGAATCATCGAACTGCTGCTGATCACCACCGTTCCGGTGATGTTCCTTGCCGAGCAGGGTGTGCCCGACCTGAAGCTGGTCCTGCTCACCTGCCTCGGCGGTTATCTCTCGGCGGGCGGCGCCAATGCCCTGAACATGTACATCGACCGCGACATCGACGCCCTGATGGAGCGCACTTCGCAGCGACCGCTGGTCACCGGCATGGTCAGCCCGCGCGAGTGCCTGGCCTTCGGGATCACGCTGGCGGTCGTCTCGACGCTGCTGTTCGGGCTGACCGTCAACTGGCTGTCCGCCTGGCTGTCACTCGGAGCGCTCCTCTTCTATGTCGTCGTCTACACGATGATCCTCAAGCGGCGCACCTCCCAGAACATCGTCTGGGGCGGCATCGCGGGTTGCCTCCCGGTGCTCATCGGCTGGTCGTCCGTCACGAACTCCATGTCGTGGGCGCCGGTCATCCTCTTCCTCGTGATGTTCTTCTGGACGCCGCCGCACTACTGGCCGCTGTCCATGAAGGTGAAGGACGACTACGCGCGCGTGGGCGTGCCGATGCTGCCGGTCGTCGCCTCCAACAAGGTGGTCGCCCGCCAGATCGTCATCTACAGCTGGGTGATGGTCGCGGTCTCGCTGCTGCTCACCCCGCTCGGCTACACGGGCTGGTTCTACACCCTGGTCGCGCTCGGCGCGGGCGGGTTCTGGCTGTGGGAGGCGCACGGTCTGCAGAACCGCGCCAAGGCCGAGGTGAGCGGCGGGAAGCTCAAGGAGATGCGGCTGTTCCACTGGTCGATCACCTATGTGTCGCTCCTGTTCGTGGCCGTCGCGGTGGACCCCTTCCTGCGCTAGTACGGCTGGTACGACTCCCGGACGCGGACGGGCGGGGTGCGTGGTCAAAGCCACGCACCCCGCCCGTCGCCGTTTGATCTACCCGTCGGTAGCATCCTGACCATGGCAGACACGCAGCAGGTTGACGAGACCACCGGCGCCCCCCAGGACGTCAAGGCCGAGCGCAAGGCGGCGAAGCTCGCCAAGCAGATCGACGCCTTCGCCAAGGAGCACGGCGGGGCCGAGGGACACGTCGAGTACATCGGGCAGCGCGGCGCCCGGATCGTCCTCGTCGGCGCGGACGGCGGCTGGGGCGACCTGGTGGCGCCCACCTACGCGATCGCCGAAGAAGCCGTGAAGAAGTCCGGCATCACTGTTCACGAAGCGTTCGACGGCGAGTTCGCGGCCAAGGTCAGGACGGGCCCGTACGAGTGGAAGCGCATGGCGGGAATCCAGCTGGGCGCCCCGAGCAACGGCTGACCCCTCGAAGGCACCGCGCCCCGTCGGGGGCGCGGGGCTGCGTCATTGTGTGCGGCTCCGCCGCGTGGGCGCGCCCGGTCACAGCCCGCCCGCAGTCGCAAAACAACCCTGAGCAACACCTGACGCCCGCTTCACCCGTTAGGACGTGCAGAAGGCACGGTCCAGTCGCGGGGAGTCCGGATGATCGAAACGCCGTCCCTGGTGGACCAGTACTGCCACGGCGTACTGAGGACGGAGCTGGGCCTCGGCACCTTCGAGGCCCACCTCGCCAGAACCGAGGGCCCTCCGGCCCCCGGCACCACCTTCTTCGACACCCAGACGGGCTTCGCGGTACGCCGCTGGTGCCCGCCCCTGCTCGGCCTGGAGCCGCACTGTCCGCCCGCCCGCTATCTGGCCCGCAGACGCGAACTCGGGGTCCTGGAGTCGGGCCGCAGACTGCTGCGCGGCAGTGGTATCACCACGTATCTCGTCGATACGGGGTTACCGGGTGATCTGACGGGACCGAGCGAGATGGCCTCGGCCGGCGACGCCCACGCCCACGAGATTGTCCGTCTGGAGCTACTGGCCGAACAGGTCGCGGACACCTCCGGCACCGTCGAGTCCTTTCTCGCCAATCTCGCCGAGTCCGTCCACGGAGCCGCAGCGAACGCCGTCGCCTTCACCTCCGTCGCGGGCGGACGACACGGCCTGGCGCTCGCGCCCGAACCGCCCGGACCCGGCGAGGTACGGGGCGCGGCGGGCCGCTGGCTGGCGGGCCGCCGGGTGGGCGGGACGCTCAGCGACCCCGTCCTGCTGCGCCATCTGCTGTGGATCGCGGTCGCCTCGGGCCTGCCCCTCCAGCTCCACGCCGGCCTGGGCGAACCCGGCCTGCGCCTCGACCGCACGGACCCCGTCCTGCTCACCGACTTCGCCCGCGCCACGGCAGGGCTCGGCACCGACCTCGTACTTCTGCACGGCTACCCGTACCACCGCCACGCGGCGCACCTCGCCGGGATCTTCCCGCACGTCTACGCCGATCTGGGCGCCGCGCTGGTGCGCACGGGAGCCCGGGCGGTCGCCGTCCTCTCCGAGATCCTGGAACTGGCCCCCTTCGGCAAGCTCCTCTTCTCCAGCGGGGCGCACGGCCTGCCCGAACTCCACGTGGTCGGCGCACGCCTGTTCCGCGAGGCGCTCGCCCGGGTGCTCGGCGCCTGGGTCGCCGAGGGCGCCTGGTCGCTGGCGGACGCGCAACGGGTGGCGGGACTGATCGCGGCGGGGAACGCACGGCGGGTGTACGGGGTGGAGTGAGCCCTTGTCCGCAGGGTGCCGGGTGACTTCAGACGGACGTACTCGTAGCGACCCGGACTCGTGTGACCCGGGCTCGTGTGACCCGGACTCGTGCGACCCGGAAGTGACTCACGCGCGCGTGAGCGCCGATTCCGCGGCCGGCCCCGGCAGATCCGCCGCGATCTCCGGCCGTTCGCGCAGCGACAGCAGGACCCGCAGGACGCCGATCCACACCAGGCAGGAGCCGAACATATGGAGGCCGACCAGAGCCTCGGGGAGGCCCGTGAAGTACTGGACATAGCCGATGACGCCCTGGCCGAGGAGGATCAGGAACAGGTCGCGGGTACGGTCCAGCGGGCCCTTGGGGGCGTCTACGGCCTTGAGGACGAACCACAGGGCGAACGTCAGCGTGACCACGATCCAGGCCAGTACGGCGTGCAGCTTGGCGACGGTCTCCCAGTTCACGGCCATGCGTTCGACGTCGCGGGAGTCGCCCGCGTGCGGACCCGCGCCGGTGACCACCGTGCCCACCGCGATCAGCACCACGGCCGCGACGACCAGACACCACACGAGCTGCTGCACCGCCTTGCCGACCAGCGGACGCGGCTCGGCGGAGCCCTCCCGGGTGCGCTGCCACATCACCGTCGCGACGGTGATGAGCGCCGTGGAGAGCAGGAAGTGCGCCGCGACCGTGTAGGGGTTGAGGCCGACGAGGACGACGATGCCGCCGAGGATCGCGTTGCTCATGACGATCCAGAACTGCGCCCAGCCGAGCCGGGTGAGGTCGCGCCGCCACGGCTTCTCGGAGCGCGCGGCGATGATCGCCCAGCCGACCGCCGCGCAGAGTACGTAGGTCAGCATGCGGTTGGTGAACTCGATGACTCCGTGGAAGCCCATCGCGCTGGTCGTGGTGAGTGAGTCGTCGGTGCACGTGGGCCAGGTCGGGCAGCCGAGGCCCGAGCCGGTCAGTCGTACGGCGCCGCCGGTGACCACGATGACCACCGACATGACGAGCGCGGCGAGGGCCGCGCGTTGCACCGTCCGGGAGGTCGGGGTCCAGCGTTCGGCGATGAGGGCGAGCGGGTTGCGCGCGAAGGCTACGGCGTCGGCTCGGGTCACGTTTGGCACGCGCCCCATCGTAGGCGGCCGCTTGTGCACGCCTTCACGAGGCCCCCGCACCTACCCAAATCGCCATCTCAGTGCACCCCATCAGGGCTGCTCCCGGGGCTACTCCCAGCGGAAGAACCTGCCCGCGGCTCCCAGGCCCACGACCGCCCACACGGCCAGGATCCCCAGGTCGCCCCACGGCATGCCCGCCCCGTGCTGGAGCACGTCCCGCAGGCCGTCCGAAAGCGCCGAGATGGGCAGCAGGCCCAGCACGTCCTGGGCGCCGGAGGGGAACTTGTCCATCGGGACGATCACGCCGCCGCCCACGAGGAGCAGCAGGAAGACCAGGTTCGCGGCGGCCAGCGTCGCCTCCGCCTTCAGAGTGCCGGCCATCAGCAGGCCAAGGCCCGAGAAGGCCGCCGTCCCGAGGATCAGCAGGAGCAGGACGGCGAACGGGTTGCCATGCGGTGACCAGCCCAGCGCGAAGGCGATCACCGTCAGCAGAATGACCTGGAGAACCTCCGTGACCAGCACGGACGCCGTCTTCGCGGTCATCAGGCCCCAGCGGGGCAGCGGCGAGGCGGCGAGCCGCTTCAGGACCCCGTAGCGCCGCTCGAAGCCCGTGGCGATGGCCTGCCCGGTGAACGCCGTCGACATCACGGCGAGCGCGAGGATGCCGGGGGCCAGGAAGTCGACCGACTTGCCCTTGCCGGTGTCGATGATGTCGACCGAGCTGAACATCACCAGCAGGAGCGTCGGGATGATCACCGTCAGGAGGAGCTGCTCGCCGTTGCGGAGCAGCATCTTCGTCTCGAGCGCGGCCTGCGCGCGGATCATCCGGGGCAGCGGGGCCGCCCCCGGCTTCGGGGTGTAGGTACCGGCGGTGGTCACGAACGCAGCTCCTTGCCGGTCAGTTCCAGGAAGACATCTTCGAGGGTGTGGCGTTCGACCGAGATCTTCTCCGGCATCACCCCGTGCTGCGCGCACCAGGACGTGACCGTCGCCAGCAGCTGCGGGTCGATCTTGCCGCCCACCCGGTACGAGCCCGGCGTCAGCTCGGCCGCCGTGCAGTCGGCCGGGAGGGCCTTCAGCAGGGAGTTGACGTCGAGGCCCGGGCGGCCGGTGAAGCGCAGGGTGTTCTCGGCGCCGCCGCGGCACAGCTCCTCGGGGGAGCCCTGCGCGATGACCTTGCCCGCGTCGATGATCGCGACGTCGTCGGCGAGCTGCTCGGCCTCGTCCATGTAGTGCGTGGTGAGGATGACCGAGACGCCGTCGGCGCGCAGATCGCGGACCAGGTCCCAGGTCGCGCGGCGGGCCTGCGGGTCGAGGCCCGCGGTCGGTTCGTCGAGGAAGACCAGCTCGGGTCGGCCGACCACGGCCATCGCCAGCGCGAGGCGCTGCTGCTGGCCGCCCGACAGGCGCCGGTACGTCGTCCGGCCGCAGCTGTCGAGACCGAGCCGCTCGATGAGCGCGTCCACGTCCAGCGGATGGGCGTGGAGCCTGGCCACATGGCGGAGCATCTCGTCGGCGCGGGCGCCCGAGTAGACCCCGCCGGACTGGAGCATCACGCCGATGCGGGAGTGCAGCTCCCCGGACTGTCGCACCGGGTCGAGGCCCAGGACGCGCACCGTGCCGGAGTCCGGCTTGCGGTACCCCTCGCAGGTCTCGACCGTGGTGGTCTTGCCCGCGCCATTGGGTCCCAGTACGGCGGTGATGCCCGCCTCGGCCGCCAGGTCGAGGCCGTCCACCGCGGTCTTTGTGCCGTACCGCTTCACCAGGGCCTGGACCTGGACCACGGGCTCGCTTCGCATGAGGCGCAAGTCTAAGGACGTGTCCGGGGCTCCCGAGCGCCGGGGGCCGCATCCAGGTACGGCTCACGGAGGCGATGCAGCGCGAGCCAGCGCTCCGCGTACGCCACCGCGTCGGCCACCGGGAACAGGCGTACGTCGGCGGCGCCCACCCGGCCCCGTACGACAGGCCGGTCCCGTTCGAAGTCGGAGCCCAGTTCGTCGAAGCGGTCGGAGTCGACCGATGTCTCGGTGACGACCTCCCATCGGGACGTCCCCTGCGCCGTACGCACCGGACGGCCCACCTCGACGAGCGGAGACGGTATGCGGTACTCGGCCAGGTGGAAGCTGGTGCATGTGTCGTAGCCCGCGCCGAGCAGGAGGACGCGGGCGCCGAGGGACTCCAGACGGGCCAGCGGGCTCTGCTCGCCGAGCCGGCAGTCGGGCGCGTGCGCCTCGACGACCTCCGCCGCGCGCGGTCCGAGGGCAGCGAAGGAGGTCTGCGGGTGGGCGCTGCGCAGGGCGCCGGGCCAGGTACGGACGGTCTCCGGGATCACGCCGACCCCACGGGAGGGCGTCACGAGGGGGTCGTACGCGGGCATCGTCGCCCGGATGGCCGACCACCACTCCTCGGGCACGGGCGGGTCGCTCCACAGCGCCGGATCGGAGAGGTCGCCGGACTGTGTCGGGACCACCAGCGTGCCGTCGGGACCCAGTGCGTCGAGCAGTCCCTGGACGACGGCGACCGGGCCGCCGTTGACCCAGCCGAGGGAACTGAGGGAGGAGTGCACGAGAAGCGTTTCGCCGGGCCGGACGCCGAGCGAGTGAAGCTCCGCGACGAGGGTGTCCCGGGTGACGAGTGGGCCGGTGGGAGGCGGTGTCGACATGGTTCGCGAGTCTCCCCGAGAGCCCGGCCCGAAGCCAGCGAATAGATCGGACGGGGCTGGCGAACCGATCGGGCGGGGGACCGCGAACCGATCGATCAAAGATCGTTTTCGCAGGTCATCTTAGGTATACCTAAGTGATGCACGGCACCGTCCGCTCCTCGGGACGCGGCTTGTCAGGCTCTGAGGAATTACGCAACAATGGCGTTGTGAAAAACGTTGGCGAGGCTCGGGAGACCCCTGCGGGGGCCCCTCAGGAGGAACTCGCGACCGGTGAGCGTTCGACGCGCAACCGGGTCGCGCGGTCCATCCTGGACCACGGTCCGTCGACCGTGGCCGATCTCGCGGGCCGGCTGGGACTGACCCAGGCCGCCGTACGCCGTCATCTCGACGCACTCGTCGCGGACGTCGTCGTGGAAGCACGTGAGCAGCGCATCTATGGTGCCCGCACCCGTGGCCGTCCCGCCAAGGTGTTCGCCCTGACCGACTGCGGCCGGGACGCCTTCGACCAGTCCTACGACAAGCTCGCCGCGGACGCGCTGCGCTGGATCGCGGCACGCGAGGGCGGGGACGAGGCCGTCGCCGCCTTCGCCCGCGCCCGGATGGCCGCCCAGGCCGACGCCTACCGCAAGGCCGTCGAGGCCGCCGCGCCCGAAGAGCGCACCGAAGCGTTGGCCAAGGCCTTGAGCACGGACGGGTACGCTGCTACGGCGCGTAGCGCACCGGTCGGCGAGCAGCTCTGCCAGCACCACTGCCCGGTCGCCCATGTCGCCGAGCAGTTCCCGCAGCTGTGCGAGGCGGAGACCGAGACCTTCTCCCAGCTGCTCGGCACCCATGTCCAGCGGCTGGCCACCATCGCCCACGGCGACGGCGTATGCACCACGTTCATCCCCAAGATTTCCCACATCGATCTTCACAGTCACAACGCATCTGCAAGCACCGCCGGGAGGAACCCCGCATGACGCTCCCCATTGAGGAGACTGCCCACCCCGAGCTCGAGGGTCTGGGTACGTACGAATACGGCTGGGCCGACTCCGACGAGGCCGGTGCCTCTGCCAAGCGCGGCATCAACGAGGACGTCGTCCGGGACATCTCCGCGAAGAAGAGCGAGCCGGAGTGGATGACCAAGCTCCGTCTCAAGGGCCTGCGCCTCTTCGAGAAGAAGCCCATGCCGAACTGGGGCTCGGACCTGTCCGGGATCGACTTCGACAACATCAAGTACTTCGTGCGCTCCACGGAGAAGCAGGCGGAGTCCTGGGAGGACCTGCCCGAGGACATCAAGAACACGTACGACAAGCTCGGCATCCCCGAGGCGGAGAAGCAGCGCCTCGTCGCCGGTGTCGCGGCCCAGTACGAGTCCGAGGTCGTCTACCACCAGATCCGCGAGGACCTGGAGGAACAGGGCGTCATCTTCCTCGACACCGACACCGCCCTGAAGGAGCACCCGGAGCTCTTCAAGGAGTACTTCGGCACGGTCATCCCGGTCGGTGACAACAAGTTCGCGTCGCTGAACACCGCCGTGTGGTCCGGTGGCTCCTTCATCTACGTGCCGAAGGGCGTGCACGTCGAGATCCCGCTCCAGGCCTACTTCCGTATCAACACGGAGAACATGGGCCAGTTCGAGCGGACGCTGATCATCGTCGACGAGGACGCCTACGTCCACTACGTCGAGGGTTGTACGGCACCGATCTACAAGAGCGACTCCCTGCACTCCGCGGTGGTCGAGATCATCGTGAAGAAGGGCGCCCGCTGCCGTTACACGACCATCCAGAACTGGTCGAACAACGTCTACAACCTGGTCACCAAGCGCGCCGTGGCGTACGAGGGCGCGACCATGGAGTGGATCGACGGCAACATCGGCTCCAAGGTCACCATGAAGTACCCGGCCGTCTACCTGATGGGCGAGCACGCCAAGGGCGAGACCCTCTCCATCGCCTTCGCGGGCGAGGGCCAGCACCAGGACGCCGGCTCCAAGATGGTCCACATGGCGCCGAACACCTCGTCCAACATCGTGTCGAAGTCCGTCGCCCGCGGTGGCGGCCGCACCTCGTACCGCGGTCTGGTCGAGATCGGCGAGGGCGCCCACGGATCGAAGTCGAACGTGCTGTGCGACGCGCTGCTCGTCGACACCATCTCCCGCTCCGACACATACCCGTACGTCGACGTCCGTGAGGACGACGTGTCCATGGGCCACGAGGCGACCGTCTCCAAGGTCTCCGACGACCAGCTCTTCTACCTGATGAGCCGGGGCATGACCGAGTTCGAGGCGATGGCGATGATCGTGCGCGGCTTCGTCGAGCCGATCGCCAAGGAGCTCCCCATGGAGTACGCGCTTGAACTCAACCGGCTGATCGAGCTGCAGATGGAAGGCGCGGTCGGTTAAGACCCGCCTCCCGGAAAGCAGCCCGCGGCCCGCCCCTCCCGGCGGGCCCGAGGATCTCAACTGACGTAGGAAGAGAGCAGACCGACAGCCATGGCTGAGGCTCAGAACATCCCGGTGGGGTCTACGACCGCCGGCCAGATCGCGGTGGCCGCCGAGTCGACCGTCGCCACGCGCATGAGCGCGCCCCCGTCCTTCGACGTGGCCGACTTCCCGGTCCCGCACGGCCGGGAAGAGGAGTGGCGGTTCACCCCGCTGGAGCGCCTGCGCGGGCTGCACGACGGCACCGCGGTCGCCACCGGCGACGGCGTGAAGGTCGAGGTGGAGGTGCCCGAGGGCGTCACCGTCGAGACCGTCGGCCGTGACGACGCCCGGCTCGGCAAGGCCGGCACCCCGGTGGACCGTGTCGCCGCCCAGGCGTACTCCGCGTTCGAGAAGGCCGGCGTCGTCACCGTCCCCAAGGAGACGGTGCTCACCGAGCCGATCCGGATCGCGGTGCACGGCGAGGGCGGGGTCGCCTACGGCCACCAGGTCGTGGAGCTCGGAGCCTTCGCCGAGGCCGTCGTCGTCATCGACCACACCGGTGACGCGGTGCTCGCCGCCAACGTCGACTACATCCTGGGCGACGGCGCCAAGCTCACCGTCGTCTCCGTCCAGGACTGGGACGACAAGGCCGTGCACGTGGGCCAGCACAACGCGCTGATCGGCCGGGACGCCACCTTCAAGTCGTTCGTGGTCACCTTCGGCGGCGACCTCGTCCGCATCCACCCGCGCGTCCAGTACGCGGGCACCGGTGGCGAGGCCGAGCTCTTCGGTCTGTACTTCACGGACGCGGGCCAGCACCAGGAGCACCGCCTCCTGGTCGACCACAACACCCCGCACTGCAAGTCGAACGTCGCCTACAAGGGCGCGCTCCAGGGCGACGGCGCGCACGCGGTGTGGATCGGTGACGTCCTCATCGAGGCCAAGGCCGAGGGCACCGACACGTACGAGATGAACCGCAACCTGGTCCTGACGGACGGCGCGCGGGTCGACTCGGTCCCGAACCTGGAGATCGAGACCGGCGAGATCGTCGGCGCCGGGCACGCCTCCGCCACCGGCCGCTTCGACGACGAGCAGCTCTTCTACCTGATGGCCCGCGGCATCCCGGCCGGGGAGGCCCGCCGCCTGGTGGTCCGCGGCTTCTTCGCCGAGCTGGTCCAGCAGATCGGTGTCGACGACATCGAAGAGCGGCTTCTCGTGAAGATCGACGAGGAGCTGGAGGCGTCGGTCTGATGACCACCACCTTCGACCGTGCCCGTTTCATTCGAGCCTGTGGGCTGAGCGAGCTGGAGGAGGACACCCCGAAGCGGGTGGAACTCGACGGCACGCCCGTCTCGGTCGTGAAGACCGAGGGGGAGGTCTTCGCGATCAACGACATCTGCTCGCACGCGAACGTCTCGCTCTCCGAGGGCGAGGTGGAGGACTGCCAGATCGAGTGCTGGCTGCACGGCTCCAGCTTCGACCTCCGCACCGGCAAGCCGTCCGGCCTTCCCGCGACGCGCCCCGTCCCCGTATACCCCGTAAAGATCGAAGGGGACGACGTGCTCGTCTCTCTCACCCAGGAGTCCTGAGGAACCCATGGCAACGCTTGAAATCCACGACCTGCACGTCACCGTCGAGGCCGACAACGCCACGAAGGAGATCCTCAAGGGCGTCGACCTGACCGTGAAGCAGGGCGAGACGCACGCCATCATGGGCCCCAACGGCTCTGGCAAGTCGACCCTCGCCTACTCGCTCGCGGGCCACCCCAAGTACACGATCACCGGCGGCACCGTCACCCTCGACGGCGAGGACGTCCTGGCGATGTCCGTCGACGAGCGCGCCCGCGCGGGCCTGTTCCTGGCGATGCAGTACCCGGTCGAGGTCCCCGGCGTCTCGGTCTCCAACTTCCTGCGTACGTCCGCCACGGCCATCCGCGGCGAGGCCCCCAAGCTGCGCACCTGGGTGAAGGAGGTCAAGGAGGCCATGGAGCGCCTCAACATGGACCCGGCCTTCGCCGAGCGCAATGTGAACGAGGGCTTCTCCGGCGGTGAGAAGAAGCGCCACGAGATCCTTCAGCTGGAGCTCCTCAAGCCGAAGGTCGCGATCCTCGACGAGACCGACTCCGGCCTGGACGTCGACGCCCTGCGCATCGTCTCCGAGGGCGTCAACCGTGTCCGCGAGACCGGCGAGGTGGGCACCCTCCTCATCACGCACTACACGCGCATCCTGCGCTACATCAAGCCCGACTTCGTCCACGTCTTCTCCGCCGGTCGGATCGTCGAGTCCGGCGGCGCCGAGCTCGCCGACAAGCTGGAGGACGAGGGCTACGAGGCTTACACGAAGGGTGGCGTATCCGCGTGACGCAGCTGCCGGGCCTCCTCGACACCGAGGCGATCCGCAAGGACTTCCCCATCCTGGACCGTCAGGTCCACGACGGCAGGAAGCTCGTGTACCTGGACAACGCGGCGACCTCGCAGAAGCCGCGTCAGGTGCTGGACGCCCTCAGTGAGTACTACGAGCGCTACAACGCCAACGTCCATCGCGGTGTGCATGTGCTCGCCGAGGAGGCCACGGCGCTGTACGAGGGCGCGCGCGACAAGGTCGCCGCGTTCATCAACGCACCGAGCCGCGACGAGGTGATCTTCACCAAGAACGCCTCCGAGTCGCTCAACCTCGTGGCCAACATGCTCGGCTGGGCCGACGAGCCCTACCGGGTCGACCACGAGACCGAGATCGTCATCACCGAGATGGAGCACCACTCCAACATCGTCCCGTGGCAGCTGCTGTCGCAGCGCACGGGCGCGAAGCTGAAGTGGTTCGGCCTGACGGACGACGGCCGCCTCGATCTGTCGAACATCGACGAGATCATCACCGAGAAGACGAAGATCGTCTCCTTCGTGCTGGTGTCGAACATCCTGGGCACCGTGAACCCGGTCGAGGCCATAGTCCGCCGCGCCCAGGAGGTCGGCGCGCTGGTCTGCATCGACGCCTCGCAGGCCGCGCCGCACATGCCGATGGACGTCCAGGCTCTCCAGGCCGACTTCGTGGCCTTCACCGGCCACAAGATGTGCGGCCCGACGGGCATCGGCGTCCTCTGGGGCCGCCAGGAGCTCCTGGAGGACCTGCCCCCGTTCCTCGGCGGCGGCGAGATGATCGAGACCGTGTCGATGCACTCGTCGACGTACGCCCCGGCGCCCCACAAGTTCGAGGCGGGCACCCCGCCGATCGCGCAGGCGGTGGGCCTGGGTGCGGCGATCGACTATCTGTCCGCGATCGGCATGGACAAGATCCTCGCCCATGAGCACGCGCTCACCGAGTACGCGGTGAAGCGGCTCACGGAGGTCCCCGACCTCAGGATCATCGGCCCGACCACGGCCGAGGACCGCGGCGCCGCGATCTCGTTCACGCTGGGTGACATCCACCCGCACGACGTGGGCCAGGTGCTGGACGAGCAGGGCATCGCGGTCCGGGTCGGCCACCACTGCGCCCGCCCGGTCTGCCTGCGGTACGGAATTCCTGCGACCACGCGAGCGTCGTTCTATCTGTACTCCACGCCGACCGAGATCGACGCACTGGTCGACGGCCTGGAGCACGTCCGGAACTTCTTCGGCTGAGGGGCTGGCTGAGACGTGAAGCTTGATTCGATGTACCAGGAAGTCATCCTGGACCACTACAAGCACCCGCACGGGCGGGGCTTGCGGGATGGCGATGCCGAGGTGCACCACGTCAACCCGACCTGCGGCGACGAGATCACGCTGCGCGTGAAGTACGACGGCGAGCGGATCGCGGACATCTCGTACGAGGGCCAGGGCTGCTCCATCAGCCAGGCGTCGGCGTCCGTGCTCAACGAGCTTCTCGTCGGCAAGGACGTGTCCGAGGGGCAGAAGATCCAGGAGACCTTCCTGGAGCTGATGCAGTCCAAGGGCAAGGTCGAGCCCGACGACGCGATGGAGGAGGTGCTGGAGGACGCGGTGGCGTTCGCCGGTGTCTCCAAGTACCCGGCCCGGGTCAAGTGCGCCCTCCTGAGCTGGATGGCGTGGAAGGACGCGACGGCCCAGGCTCTGGGCGAGAGCGCCGAGAGGAAGACGGCATGAGCGAGAACACCGTGACATCGGAAGAGGGCCTGACGACGAAGCCGGCCTCGGAGGAGGAACTCCGCGAGGCGCTGTACGACGTCGTCGACCCCGAGCTGGGCATCGACGTCGTCAACCTCGGCCTGATCTACGGCATTCACATCGACGACGCGAACATCGCGACGATCGACATGACCCTGACGTCCGCGGCCTGCCCGCTCACCGACGTCATCGAGGACCAGGCCAAGTCCGCCACGGACGGCCTCGTCAACGAGCTGCGCATCAACTGGGTCTGGATGCCGCCGTGGGGCCCGGACAAGATCACGGACGACGGACGCGAGCAGCTTCGGGCGCTCGGCTTCAACGTCTGAGCACCGCGCGCATGAGTGTGGCCCCCCGGCAGTACGCCGGGGGGCCACACTGTTTCCTGGACTCAGCTCCACCCGTGTTTCCTGGGCTCAGCTCCAGCCGTTCACCACGCGGAACGCCGAGTCCGAGCGGAAGAACTGAGTGTTGTCGTACGAGTCCAGGCGGAGCTGGAAGTTGCGGTGGCGCAGATAGCGGCCCGGGTAGTTGATCGACTCCAGCATGACGGCGCCGGTGTACGCCGACGTCCGGGGACAGAACGTGGCGTCCTTGCTGAAGAGGTCGGAGCCGTCGTTGCGGTCGGCGCGCAGATAGAAGTTGCGGTGGCGGAGATAGGCGCCGTCGGCCGTGATGAAGGAGTAGCAGTTGGCGTTGCCGAGCCCCTCGACCACCTTGAAGCTGGCGTCCCGCTTGGTCGAGTCCGAGCTGCCCGAGTCCACCGGATCGAGGCTGACGAGGCCGTTGCT
This sequence comes from Streptomyces sp. NBC_01384, assembly GCF_045040035.1. NCBI lineage: Bacteria > Bacillati > Actinomycetota > Actinomycetes > Kitasatosporales > Streptomycetaceae > Streptomyces > Streptomyces sp. NBC_01384. The sequence goes on along the minus strand of NZ_CP109559.1, from coordinate 2,303,086 downwards.
CAGATGCCAGTAGCGGTCCGGGTAGTTGACGGCCTGGAGCGACTTGAACGAGGAGACGGGCTTGGACGCGGGCGGCTTGCTGGACGAGGCGGTCGTCGACGGCCCGGTGGTGCTGGGGACGGGCTTGGCGTCGGAACCCTGTTCCGAGGGCCCCGGCGAGGCCGAGTCCGAGGCGGCGGAGTCGGAGGCGGAGGGTCGTGGGGAGGACAGGGCGGTCTTGCCGGCCGGGGCCCCGGAGCTGCCGTCGGCCGAGGCGGAGAAGCCGGGTATGAACGGGACGTCGGTGTCGGAGGTGGTGTGGTTCGCCCGGTTCTTCGACGCGGCGTCAGTATTGCTGTCCAGTACGGCGATCGCGGTCGCGGTGGCGATGAGCACCGCCACGGCGAGCCCGCCGGCCATCCACAGCCGTCGGGTTCCGGGCAGCCGTCCCTCGTCCGGGACTTCTCCGGATTCCCAGGGCGCCGGCGGCTCGACGAAGGGGGGCAGCTCCGCCGGATAGGGGGTGCCTTGGGGGGTGGGGCGCCAGGCGGGTTCCTCCGAAGTGGGCGCGGGCTGGTCGGGCCAGGGCTCGGATTCGGGCTCTGGCGTTGTTTCTGGCATGGGCGTTCCTCCAGCGTCGCCCAAGGCGCACGCGGATTCGTCTACTGGTCTCAGTACAAGAGGGGGGCGCAGGCACCCGGAACGGTGGTAGCCGTGGGGACCAGGTGCGCGACTGTTGAAACAGTAGTGGACATGGTGAGTTCTGAGCAGCCGTTTCCCCCACTGATCCAGCGGCCCCACGGGGATTGATGGGGGTTCATGGGAATTCAGGGGCGTGGTGGCATCACCTGATTCTTGCGATTCCGAACCGGCTTTCACACCGGGCGGAATCGCATCCCGAACCGGTGAGGCGGAGCGTCTCCGCGCCCCGATGAGCCCGGACTTCGATCACACAGAGACGCCCCCGGGATGAGCGAGCCGTACCGTGTCGCCGGGGTGGCCGTACCCGCCCGCAAGACCTGACATCGGCGCACCCACGGCGCGTCGGGTCGACGTCGGACAGGGCGAGGGGGTGGGCTGGGTCGTCCTCGCGGATCCCGAGGGCAACGAATTCTGTGTGCTGCGACCGAAGAAGTCGCTCGTGGAGTGAGCGCACGGGTGGGCACGTACAGGGCGCTTTGTGTACGGGCGTACGCATCGATACGTACACTCGTACACATGGGATACGCACTGCTCGCCGGAGCCATCGTCTCCGAGGTGGCCGCCACGACCGCCATGAAGTACAGCGAGGGCTTCAGCAGGCCCTGGCCGTCGCTGGTGACCGTCCTCGGCTACCTCGTCGCCTTCGCGCTGCTCGCACAGTGCCTGAAGACCGTCCAGGTCGGCACCGCCTACGCGATCTGGGCCGGCGCCGGGACCGCCGTCATCGCCGCGATCGGCATGCTGTTCCTCGGCGAGGCGCTCAGCTTCACCAGGGTCGCCGGGATATTGCTGATCATCGGCGGGGTCGTGGTGCTGAACCTCGGCGGAGCCCACTGATGGCGGCGCGCCGTTACGACCCCGAGCGGCGGCAGCGGATCATCGACGCGGCGATCCGGGTGGTGGGCGCCAAGGGGCTCGCCGGGCTGAGCCACCGCACCGTCGCGGCCGAGGCCGACGTGCCGCTCGGCTCCACCACGTACCACTTCAAGACCCTCGACGACCTCATGGTCGCCGCGCTGCGCCAGGCGAACGAGGGCTTCGCCAAGGTGATCGCCGCGCGCGGCGCGCTGGAGGACCCCCGGGGCGACCTGGCCGGCGAGCTCGCCGGGCTGATGGGCGAGTGGCTCGCGGGCGACCGTACGGGGGTGGAGCTGGAGTACGAGCTCTACCTCGCGGCGCTGCGCCGCCCCGCCCTGCGCCCCGTCGCCGCCGAATGGGTCCAGGGCCTCGCCGAACCCCTCGCCCGCCGCACCGACCCCGTCACCGCGCGGGCACTGGTCGCACTGGTGGACGGGATCTGTCTGCAGGTGCTGCTGACGGGGGCGACGTACGACGAGGGGTACGCGCGGGAGGTGTTGGGGCGGGTCATCGGCTGAGGGGGCGGGAGGGTTCGGCGCGGGCGGTATCGGTACGCGCCGGGCCCAGGGGGTGTGTTCGGTGCGGGGCGTACGTCCTCGGCCGGGCAGGCGGGATCTGCGGGGCCGGTCCCCCCGCGGTGCTCACGGTGAAGGGCGGCCGTACGGCCTCGGAGCCCCCTGCGGACCGCCACCGCCACGCCCCGAACCCCCGACCTCACCGGTGGCGGACCCGCGAGGTCCGGTGCGCTTTCCGGTGGGAGGCCGGGCTCCTGCCAGGCGGCCGCGCAGGGGGGCGTACGGTGCGCGCCCGGCACGTGAGATGCCGGGCGCACCGGTTCGCTCGTGCGCCCCGTGCCGCGTTAGGTTTCACCCATGACCGACACGACTGCTACTCGCACCACCGGCGCCGTCGCCGCCGGCCTCGCCACCCTCACCGCCGACGGCACCGTCCTCGACACCTGGTTCCCCGCGCCCGGACTGTCCGCCGAACCCGGCCCCGCCGGCACCGAGCGGCTGTCCGCCGAGCGTGCCGTCGAGCTGCTCGGCGAAGGCGCCGCCAAGGCCATCGGGCCCGACGCCCGCCGGGGCGTCGAAGTGGTCGCGGTCCGTACGGTCATCGCCTCGCTGGACGAGAAGCCGATCGACGCGCACGACACCTACCTGCGCCTGCACCTCCTCTCGCACCGTCTCGTGAAGCCGCACGGCCAGAGCCTGGACGGCATCTTCGGTCACCTTGCCAACGTCGCCTGGACCTCGCTCGGCCCGGTCGCCGTCGACGACGTCGAGAAGGCGCGGCTCAACGCCCGCGCCGAGGGACTGCACCTCCAGGTGACGTCCATCGACAAGTTCCCGCGCATGACGGACTACGTCGCCCCCAAGGGCGTCCGGATCGCCGACGCCGACCGCGTCCGGCTCGGCGCGCACCTCGCCGAGGGCACCACCGTCATGCACGAGGGCTTCGTGAACTTCAACGCGGGCACCCTCGGCACGTCGATGGTCGAAGGCCGCATCTCGGCCGGCGTCGTGGTCGGCGACGGCTCCGACATCGGCGGCGGCGCCTCCACCATGGGCACCCTGTCCGGCGGCGGCAACGTCCGCATCACCATCGGCGAGCGCTGCCTGATCGGCGCCGAGGCGGGCGTCGGCATCGCCCTCGGCGACGAGTGCGTGGTCGAGGCGGGGCTGTACATCACCGCGGGCAGCCGGGTGACCATGCCCGACGGGCAGATCGTCAAGGCCCGCGAGCTGTCCGGGGCATCGAACATCCTCTTCCGGCGCAACTCGGTCACCGGCACCGTCGAGGCGCGACCGAACAACGCGGTGTGGGGTGGCCTGAACGAGGTTCTGCACAGCCACAACTGATCGGTTCGTCTTCGGCCGCGGGTGTTCGTGGCCGGTCGCGCCCACGCGGCGGAGCCGTACATGTCACAGCCTCGCGCCCCTTCAGGGCGCGGGGCTGCGCTATGTGGGCAGCGTCGCCGCAAACTCCGCCAGCGCCGCGAAGTCCGGCTCACGCAGGCCCAGTCGGGGGTTGACGTGGTGGAGGAGCGCGGGCGCGGGGTGGTGGTGCGCGGCGACGTACGTGTCGTCGGCGGGGCTCTGCTCGTCGTCGATCCAGGCGAAGGGGCGGCCGGCCGCGTACGTCACGATCCGGGCCGTCTTCCAGTGCACCCCGTCCGGGCGCGTGGCGAACAGGGCGCCCGTGAAATCGACGTACGGGAGTTCGGGAAGGCCGATGACCGGGGCGATCCAGCGGTTCGCGGCGTCCATCCAGGTCGTGGCCCAGCACAGGTCGTAGCCGAGGCCGAGGAGCGCGCGGCCGTGGTCGGGGTGGAGCCAGACGCGCAGGGGCCTGCCGGGGGACAGCGCCACCCGGATCGTCGTGTAGCCCTCGGGCCGGCGCTCCGGCTGGGCCGCGTACGGGTTCAGCGGGCCGTCGACGTCGAGGAACAGCAGGGGTCGGCTCACGGGGCCACGGTAAGCGACGCCGGGCCGGGGACGCCGGGGAATTGATCGCGGCCCCGGGGCACAGCGGCGGGCAGGCGTACCCGTCACAAGGGGTACAGGGGTCGCAAGGGGAACAGGGGCGGGCCGTCAGGGCCGTCGGAGCAGACCCTCGGGGAAGACGAAGTGGTCCTTCGCCGCGGTCGCCCCCGGCCCGCGGAGCGCCGCCGTCCTCGAGCGGGACCTCTTCGCCGGGCGCTGATCAGGCGGCCACCAGCCGTTCGTACGCCGTCAGCAGTCCGTCGGTCACCTCCTGGCCGGCGGGCCGCAGCGGCGGGCGGACCGGGCCCGCGGGCAGGCCGAGCCGGCCGAGCAGGGCCTTCGCCGTGACCGTGCCGGGCAGCCCCGACGCCATCATCGACTCGATGAGGGGGAGGGCTCGTTGCTGGAGACGGGCTGCCTCGGCCGTGTTCCCCGCCTCGAACGCGTCGAGGATCGCGAGGAAGGGGCCCGGGGCCACGTTCGCCACCGTGCTGATGAACCCCGTACCGCCGACCGCGCGCAGCGCGAGCACCTGTTCGTCGCAGCCCGCGTAGTACGCCAACTCCGTGCGGGCCAGCACCTTCTGGGTGCCCAGGAGGTCGTACGCGCAGTCCTTGACGGCCACGATCCGGGGGTGCTCGGCGAGCCGGATCAGCGTGTCGGGCTCGATGCGGGTGCCGGTGCGGCCCGGGATGTCGTACAGCGCGAGCGGCAGCCCGGTGGCGTCCGCGATGTCCCGGAAGTGGGCCGCGACGGCGTCCTGCGGAGGCCTGCTGTAGTACGGCGTGACGACCAACAGGCCGTCCGCGCCCGCCTTTTCGGCCGCCAGGGCCAGTTCGACGGTGTGCCGCGTGTCGGCGGTGCCGACGCCCGCGACGATCGCGGCCCGGTCGCCGACCGCCTCGCGCACGGCGCGTACCAGCGCGGCCTTCTCGGCGTCCGTCGTGGTCGGGGACTCGCCCGTGGTGCCGGACAGGACCAGGCCGTCGCAGCCCGCGCGGACCAGCCCGTCGGCGAGCCGCCCCGCCCCGTCGAGGTCGAGCGCGCCCGCCTCGGTGAAGGGCGTGACCATCGCGCAGAGCGCGCGGCCGAAGGGAGGGCGGGGGTGGGGGCGGGGGCGTGAGGCGGCGGTGGCTGAGGTCGTCATGCGAGTAGTCTCGACACCCCCACTGTGAAGCTCCACTTAATTCTTCTGTGAGGTAAAGGGAAGTGATGCTACGGAGTAGTGGCTTTCCTGAGGCCCTGATGCCAACCCGGCCCCTCATGGGTCACCATGGCGAGGACGGAAGTCGACGGCAGATCGCGGGAGGCGTCATGAGGCTGGGCAAGGCACTCGCCACCGGAGTCGCGGAAGAGCAGGCTCGCGCGGACGAAGAGAATCTCCAACTGCCCGAGGAAATCGAGGAGTTGGAGGCGTCCGTGCCCGAAGAGGTCCCGGTCGCCCGGTGAGACTGCGGCTCCCCGAGGAACGCCCGACGGAGCCGCCGACCGGATACAAGATCGCCCACCCGGTGCTGTCCCAGGACGGCACCCGGGCCGGGTTCACCGGCGTCTCCCTCGGCGGCGCGCAGCCGTACGGAGTGCTGGACGAGGCGCGCTGCGTCTACGGGCTGCGGCACCGGGCGCCGCACCGCCGCTGCGACTGCGGCTTCCACTGCGTACACGACCGCGGCGCGGCGGAGGCGATGCTGTGCACCGCCGAGCACCGGGCGGCCGTCCTCCTCGAGGTCTCCGTACTCGGCGCCTACATCCGCTTCGAGCAGGGATTCCGGTACGCCCGCCAGCGGGTGCGGACCGCGACCGTCGGTCCCTGCGTGTGCGGCGCGGTGGCCGCCGCGCTCGCGGACGCGGGCTGGGGGCGGCCCGGCTGGCGTGCCCTGACGGTGGCCTGCGCGGGCTGCGTACGCGGTCGTACGTCCGTGTCGCTCGCGGGGTTCGCACGGCTGGCCGGTGCGGGGCTGCGGGTCCGCGCCGGGAGCGGGTCCGTGGCCGTGGACCTGCCCGCCGGGCTCGGAGTGTCCGAACTCGTCGCCGAGGCGGCCCTGCTGCAGGCCCGGCTCGACTGGTTCCAGACCCAGCTGGCACGGCTCGACGAGGGCGGGAAGCAGGCCTAGGGCCGGCATAGGGCCGTTTGTCCCACTTCTCCCTACCCTCCCTGTCCTCCTCGTCCATCTTCCGACAACTCGATCCGTCTGGACAAAAAAAGTTTTCGGTGGGACCGTGGAGTCATGTTGGACGTGACCGTGATCGAGGACGCAGAGGCAGCCGCCGTCTCGCTGGACCCCATACGGGCCCGGCTGCTGGCCGAACTGGCCGCCGGGCCCGCGTCGGCCGCCATGCTGGCCGGGAAGGTCGGGCTGCCGCGGCAGAAGGTGAACTACCACCTGAAGGCGCTGGAGCGGCACGGCCTGGTCGAGCTCGCGGGCGAGCGCCGCAAGGGCAACGTCACCGAGCGGCTGATGCGCGCGACGGCGGCGTCGTACGTCATCTCGCCGCTCGCCCTCGCCGCCGTACAGCCCGACCCGGACCGCTTCCGGGACCAGCTCTCGGCCCGCTGGCTGCTCGCGCTCGGCGCCCGGCTGGTGAGGGACGTGGGTTCGCTGATCACCGGCGCGGCGAAGGCCCGCAAGCGGCTCGCCACCTACGCGCTCGACGGCGAGGTGACCTTCGCCTCCGCCGCCGACCGCGCCGCGTTCATCGAGGAGCTGACGCAGGGCGTCGGCGCGCTCATCCGCAAGTACCACGACGGGAACGCGGAAGGCGGGCGCGACCACCGGATCGTCATCGCCGTCCACCCGACGCTCAAGCCGGAAGCCGCCGTCAAGCCGGAAGCCGCCGTCAAGCCGGAAGCCGCCGTCATGCCCGACGCCGTTCCCACGTCGGCTCCGACCCCGCCCGCCCAGGACTGAACCCCAGGAGAACCACCACCATGTCCAAGGAATTCGAGATCGCCCGCGAGTTCGAGGTCGACGCCACCCCGGAGCAGATGTGGGACGCGATCACCAGCGGCACCGGCGGCTGGCTGTGGCCGATGGAGTTCGAGCCGCGCCAGGGCGGGACCGGGCCCTTCGGCTCCACGCTCACCAACTGGGACCCGCCGCACCGTCTGACCAGCCTGGTCGAGGACGTCGAGGGCATCTCCCAGCAGACCCTCAACCAGATCGACGAGACCATCGAGCCGCGCGACGACGGCCGGCGATCGTGGGTGCGGTACGTGCACAGCGGCATCTTCGTCGAGGACTGGGACAACCAGTACGACGGCGCGAGCAAGCACACGGACTTCTATCTGCACACCCTGCGCGAGTACGTCACGCACTTCGCGGGCCGCCCGGTCGCCTTCGCCACCTTCAACGGGCCCGGGGCGTCCACGGCGTCCGACGCCTTCGCCGCCGTCGGGCGGGCGCTCGGCCTCGCGGACGACACGGCCGAGGGCACGCGGGTTCGGGCCCAGGGGCCCGAGGGACAGGTCCTCGACGCCGTGGTCGACTTCCGCAACCCGTACTTCATCGGGCTACGCACCGACAACGCCCTCATCCGCTTCTTCGGGCGCAACCACTGGGGCGCGCCGGTCGGCATGAGCGTCCACGACTTCGCGTCCGACGCCGACGCCAAGCACAACGAGACCGCCTGGCAGGGCTGGCTGAACGAGGTCTTCGCGGCCTGAGGCCGAGCGACTGACACCGAGCGACTGACGCGGAGCAACTGACACCGAGAAACTGGCACTGAGCGACTGACACCGAGCAAGGGAAGAGCCCGGCCCCCCGGACGACGGGGCCGGGCTCTTCCCTTTTCTCAGGGCTGCGGCCCCAACCGCAGCCCCCTACAGGCCTACGGACGGAACCGCAGCACCTGCGGGTCGTGGTCGCTGATCTGGTCGGAGAACTCCGAGTTGATGTGCACGCTGTCGTACTCGAAGTCGCAGTCCCTGCGAATCGACGGGCTGACCAGGATCTGGTCGAGGACCTGCTGGTTGCCCTGGTAGTCGTACGTGTAACGCTCGTTCTTCGGCAGCGACTTGATCGCCGACCAGAGCTCGCCGTCACCCTCGAGGATCTTGGTGGTGTCCGAGAAGTCGAAGTCGTTCATGTCGCCGAGGGCGAGCACGTCGGCGTTCTTCTGCGTCTTGAGGATCTCGTTGACGAAGGCGTTCACCGCCGTCGCCTGCAGATGACGCTGGGTCTCCGAGCTGCGGGTCGGGGGCTGGTACTGCGCGGTCAGCCCCTGGTCGCCACCCTTGGAGTTGAGGTGGTTGGCGATCACGAACACCGTCTTGCCACGGAAGACGAACTCGCCGGCCAGCGGCTTGCGGCTGGACGTCCAGGCCGTGTTGGCCGGGTCGATCCGGCCGGGGGACGCGGTCAGCTGCGCCTTGCCGTGCACCTTGGTGACACCGACGGCGGTCGTCGAGTCGCCGCCCGCGCGGTCCGTGAACGAGACCCGCTCCGGGTTGAAGAGGAAGACCTGACGGATGTTGCCGCCGGGCTCGCCGCCGTCCTGGTCGTTGACCGGGTTGATGGAACGCCAGTCGTACTTCGGGCCGCCCGCCGCGACGATCGCGTCGATCAGCTTGTTCACCGTCTGGTCGGCGGCGACCGTGCCGTCGTCCGTCGCGCCGTTGTTGTCCTGGATCTCCTCCAGGGACACGATGTCGGGCGACTGCAGGTTGTTCACGATCGCGGCGGCGTGGGCGGCGAACGTGCCGTCGCCCGGGTCCAGGTTCTCGACGTTGTACGTCGCCACGGCCAGCTCGCCGCGCGACTGCTTGCGGGTCGTCTCGCGCTGCAGGCCGCCCTTCTCCAGGGTGCCCAGCTGACTCGCGACGAGCGTGTAGCCGCCGAACTGGTTGTAGTCGAGCGGGCCCGCGGTGGTGCCGGAGAGCTCGTCGCCGACGTTCGCGGCCGGGAAGGCGGCGGTCGAGCCGAGGGACTGGATCTGCAGGCGCCCGGTGTTCTGCGAGGTGTACGCGCCGTAGATCGTGCCGCCGCGGCGGGTGGCGTGCTCGTGCGGCTTCACCGTGACCCACAGCTCGCTGTACGGGTCGGTGGCGGTGACCACGCGGGCGTCGGCGACCTGGACGTTCATGCCCTCGAGGGACTCGTAGTAGTCCAGGGCGTACTTCGTCGGCTCCAGCGTGAGGGCGTTGATCGAGCCGCTCACTGCCGTGTCACCGGCGGGGGTGTACTCGGCCGGCACGGAACGGCTGTCGATGACCGTGGGCGCGGGGACCGCGTTGCCGGACGAGACCACCGTGATCGTCGGCTTGGTGATCTCCGTCAGCGACTGGTTGCCGGAGGAGGCGCCGCCCGGCACGTACTCCGAGACGGTGCCGGTGACGGTGACCGAGTCACCGACGGCGACCTTCGGGGTGGAGCTGGTGAAGACGAAGACGCCCTCACTGGTGGCCGGGTTGTCGTCCGGGTTCGGGTCCTGGATCCAGAAACCCTTGGACGAGCCGTACGTCCGCACTGCCGTGACGATGCCCGCCACGTCCGTGACCTTCTGGCCCGCGTAGGGGGACGTCCGGGTGGTGCCCTGGATGTCGTGGATGTGGACGGTGTCCGCGTGGGCGGGTGCGGTCAGCACCACGGCGGAGACGGTGGAACAGACCGCGGCTACGGTCAGCGCGCCGATGCGCGCGGTTCTCTTGCTCGGCAAGGGAATCCCTCCGGGGACTTACATGAGCGCCGGGACGAGGGTGGAGCGTGTGGGGGGTAGCGCGACCTGCGTGCGGGTCGGTGACGCGCGTAGAAGCCGGTGAGGCGGGTGCCCCGTGTGAGCTTCTACGCGCGTCAATCTCGTGTGTGGGAAGGGGAGTTGTCAAGGATTCAGGGGTGTACAGCTCCTGACAGGGACATGAACCGGGCGGCATGGGTGGAAATCCGTCTAGGCTGAGCCGTCCGCGCGGTTTTCCGGGGCGGCGTCCGGATCTTCGGGTCCGGGGTGGTCCTCGGGGCGCGACGGATGTGCGACGGATGTCCTGAGGGACGATGTCCTCACGGAGCCGGTGGGTGTGCCGGTCGGATTCGGTGGGTGCCCCTGCCGGAGCCGGAGGTGTCCAGCCGGAGCCGGGGATGTGCCGCCGGGCCCGGAGGCACACTGCCGGGCCCCGGTGGATGTCACGCTTGTCACGCTTGTCATGCTTGGTCGGTCCTGCCGGTCGGGTCGTGCGGTCCCGCTGTACGGGCCGTTCCGTCCCGCTCATCGGGTCCTGATTGTTCGGAGGAGAACCCAGCCGATGTCAGACAGCTCCCCCTTGCCGCCGGTGCGGCTGACGTCCGAAGCGGAGCTGGCGCGGGACGCGCTCGCCACCCCGCTGCTCTCCCGCGCCGCGCGGCTGGCCCGCTGGGCCGGCCCGGACACGCGGGTCGGCGCGGACGGTGAACTCGTCGAGGAACAGCTCCCGGCGGCGGCCGAGGCGCTCGGGCTGTCCGGCGACGACGCGGCGGCCTTCGCCAGTGAGGCCTGGCGGGTGGCCGTCTACACGGGCCTCGTCGAGATCGTGGACGAGGAGGAGGGCACGGTCGCCGCGGGCGCGGACCTCGCGCTGCTCACCTCCGGGGGGCCGCAGGACGTCCTGGGAGTGTGGCTCGCCGCCCTGGAGACGGTGCTCGCCGACGCGAGCGTGCCCGACCTCGACGATCTCGTCGACGCGGTGGACGGCGGCGGGGAGATCGACTTCTCCTGGCTGGACTGGGACCCCGAGGCCGAGGCCGAGTTCCTGGACGGGGTGCTCAGCAATCTGTACCTGCTGACCGTGAGCGAGAACGGGGCGGGTGACGGGCCTGTACCGCTGCCGGCGCTCGCCGCGTCGATGATCGTGCCCGACGGCATGGGGGAGCCCACCAACGACGTACTGGAGCAGGTGTCGGACGCCATGATGCGGCTCGACGACCAGTTCCGGCTGCTCGAACCCGTCGGCCTCGTCGACTTCCAGCCGGTCGACGAGACCTTGATGGCGGACACCGACGAGGAGCCCTCGGCCGCCGGCGACGACACCGACGTATCGCGGTACGGGATGGTACGGCTGACGCCGCTCGGCCTGTACGGGCTGCGGGCCCGGCTGCTGGAATCCGGCCTGTCCGCTCCCGCCGTGGGGGAGCTGGCGGACAAGGGCGCGGACGCGCTGCTGGACGGCACCTCCACCTTCCCGCCGACCGCCGCCCAGGCCGAGACCGAGCAGTGGCTCGCCCGCCGCGAACCCCTGGCCGCGGCACGGGAGTTGCTCGCCGCGGCGCGCGGCGGCGACGCCGGGGCGCCGTTGCGCCGGCTGCGCTGTCAGCAGGCGCTCTCACTCGTCGGCCTGGAGGCCGAGCCCGCGCTCCGCGAGGTTCTCGACGACGCCGAGCTGGGCGGACTCGCCCGGGTCTGGCTCTCCGAACACGGCGTCGCCGACGTGCCGCCGCCGTCCGAGGAGATGGTCTTCTGGCTCACCATCGACACGCTCGCCGCGCAGCTCGCCGCCGAGGGCAACTCCGCCGAGCTGCGAGGCCTCGTGGCGGGCCTGGCCCAGCAGCACGGCGGCTTCTTCGCCGCGGCCTGGCGGGTCGACCACCCGGCCACCCCGGACGTCCTGGAGGCGATGGGCCGGCTGCACCCCGACAAGAAGGTCGCCAAGGAGGCCCGCAAGGCCGCGTTCAAGGCGCGTTCGCAGCAAGGGGGCTGACACGGGCCGGGGCCGACCCGGGGGCTTCCCCCGTTCCCCGGCCCCGAGGGACTTTTGGTCCCTGTGGGGGAGTCCTTACGGGTTCATGGAAGCGAGGGCGGTGAAGCCGCCCGGCGTTCAACTCCCGTTCAGGCGCGGGCGGGACGGTGTGGCCGCAACGCCCTCGGCCACCCTCCAGGGTCATCCTCCACCGTCACGGGAGACACCCATGTCGCTCACCCGCAGGGACTTCGCCAGACGATCCGCGCTCACCGGTGCCGGTGTCGCCCTGGCCGGCAGTGTCGGTGCCCTCGCCACCGCTTCGAACGCCCTCGCGTCCACCGACACCGAGAGCGTGGGGGAGGACGGGAGCGACGGGTCGGCGGACCGGCACGGCGGAGTCGGTTACGGACCGCTGATCCGGGACCCGAAGGGCCTGCTCGCGCTGCCCGCCGGATTCTCCTACCGCGTCATCACCTACAGCGGCCGGACCAAGCTGGACTCGGGTGAGTTCACGCCGTCCAACCACGACGGCACATCCACCTTCGACGGCCCGCGCGGCGCCACCCTCCTCGTCAACAACCACGAGCTCAAGGGCCCGCGCGCCGGCTGGAAGTACCCCGTACCGCTCACCGAGGGCCTGGTCTACGACCCTGCGGCGTCCGGCGGCTGCACGGTCGTCGAGGTGCGCCACGACCAGGTCGCCGAATGGGTCGGCATCGCCGGCACCTCCACCAACTGCGCGGGCGGCAACACCCCTTGGGGCACCTGGCTCACCTGCGAGGAGACCGAGGACAAGGCCGGCGTCAACGGCATGACCAAGGACCACGGCTACGTCTTCGAGGTCGACCCCGCCGACCGCCGCCGCAACCGCGACCCCAAGCCGATCAAGGCCCTTGGCCGGTACGCCCACGAGGCCGTCGTCGTCGACCCCAAGCGCGGTCGCCTGTACCTCACCGAGGACGCCGCCGGCCCCAACGGTCTCCTGTACCGCTGGACGCCGCCGCAGGGCTTCGAGCACGGCCACGGACAGCTGGCCACCCTCGCCGACGGCGCGGGCGCGCTGCAGGCCTTCAAGTGCTTCGACTCCGGCGGCCGGTTCATCGACGACCTCTCCCGCGCCACCAAGATCGACACGGTCTACGGCGTGGACTGGGTGGACGTCCCCGACCGGGACGCCAGGACCACCTCCGTGCGCAAGCAGTTCACCGACGGCCAGGTCACCCGCGCCCGCAAGCTCGAGGGCATGTGGTGGGGAGACGGCGGCGTGTACATCGTCTCCTCGTACGCCCGCACGGAGAGCCCCGTCCACCACGACGGCGCCGTCTGGTTCTACGACCCCAAGCGCCGCACCCTGACGCTGAAGGTCCTGCTCGGCGTGAACCCCGACCCCTCCGCCGACGGCGCCTTCGACGGCCCCGACAACATCACCGTCTCCCCGTACGGCGGCCTCGTCATCGCCGAGGACGGCGAGGGCATCCAGCACCTCTTCGGCGCCACCGACAGCGGCCGTACGTACCCGATCGCCCGTAACGAACTCAACATCGGCACCGAGACCGAGCCGTCCTACAGCGAGTTCACCGGCGTCACCTTCTCGCCCGACGGCAGGACCCTCTTCGCCAACATCCAGGAGCCGGGCATCATGTTCGCCATCACCGGGCCCTGGAAGCGCCAGAAGCGCGGGTAGTTAAATCAATGGCTCGAACCGCGGCAGCCCTCCTAAAGTGGTGCACGTCCAGGTGCGAAGGCAGGACCTACTTCCACTCATAATGGGGCGGCCGCGGGTTCGAGTCCCGCCATCGGTACAACGGACCGGTGTAGCTCAGGGGTTAGAGCACCTACGTCGGTTCCGCCGGCCTTGAACTCTGGACACCACAACTTCATGCACCTCCCGGTGCGCGGGCTGCGGCTACTTCTCTCTCAAAGAATCCACGCCGCCGCCGACTTGATCTCGGGAGGCGCAGCTCATGGTGGGTGCCCGGTGCGCAGGCAACGGTTACTTCATTGGATCGGACGGTTGCGGGTTCAAGTCCCGTCATCGACTTCGGGTCGGTGTAGCTCAATTGGGTAGAGCATCTGGCTAAGTCCGTCGCCGACCTCTGAACTCGGGCACCCTCCATTTGCTGCGCCTCCCTCCGAAACACGACTTCACCGTCGTAGAAAGAATTCGGGGGAATTCACCATGGCGCGATTCAACACCAAGGCGGCCAAGGCGCAGCCCACTTCCCGTGTGACATCGACAGGGCGCGTGCTGCGCACGCACCAGGGCGGCCGCGGCCAGGAGCGCGACGCGCGCTCCGAACTTTTTCTTCTGTCGATCGCCAACTTCGTCTCGCAGAACACCTTCTACGAGTCCGGCGCGGACCGCGACGACCGGTTCGCCACGCTCGTGCGCGAGCTCGCCGTCGCCGACCCGTCGTGGACGGCCGCCCTGCTCGGCTGGCTGCGCGGCGAGGGCAATCTTCGTACGGCCTCGATCGTGGGCGCCGCCGAGTACGTGAAGGCGCGTCTCGACGCGGGCACCACCGACGGCCCGGCCAACCGCCAGGTCATCGACTCCGTACTGCGTCGCCCGGACGAGCCCGGCGAGCTGCTCGCCTACTGGACCTCCCAGTACGGCCGCAACGTGCCCAAGCCCGTCAAGCGGGGCATCGCCGACGCCGTACGGCGTCTGTACCACGCGAAGTCGCTGCTGAAGTACGACACCGCGTCCAAGGGCTACCGCTTCGGCGACATCCTCAACCTGGTGCACGCGGCGCCGGACCCCGACAAGCCGTGGCAGGGCGATCTGTTCCAGTATGCGTTGGATCGGCGTCACAACCCGGACACGGCCGTGGTCCCCAAGTCGCTGCCCGTGCTGGTCGCCCACCGTGACCTGATGGCGCTGCGGCCCGCCAAGCGGCGCAAGGTCGTGACCGGCGCGCACGGCGCGCGGCGCCTCGCGGACGCGGGGATGACGTGGGAGGCGCTGGCCGGCTGGCTGCAGGGCCCGATGGACAAGGCGGCCTGGGAGGCCGTGATCCCGTCCATGGGTGCGACGTCGCTCGTTCGCAACCTACGGAATTTCGACGAGACGGGGGTCAGCGACGAGGTGGCGGCTCAGGTCGCCGCCAAGATCAGTGACCCGGCGGAGGTGGCGCGCTCGCGGCAGTTCCCGTTCCGCTACCTCGCCGCGTACCAGCACGCGCCCTCGCTGCGCTGGTCGTACCCGTTGGAGCAGGCGCTCGGCCACTCGCTGGCGAACGTGCCCGCGCTGCCCGGACGCACGCTCGTGCTCGTCGACCGGTCCGGTTCGATGTTCTACTCGCGGCTGTCCGACCGCTCGGAGCTCAACCGGGCGGACGCGGCGGCGATCTTCGGCACGGCGCTCGCGCTGCGGGCGGCGGACGCGGATCTCGTCGAGTTCGGCACCAGCAGCAACAAGGTCAAGTTCCGCAAGGGTGAGTCGGTACTCAAGGTGCTGGAGCGCTTCGGTGACCTCGGGGGCACCAACACGAGCGAGGCGGTGCGCGCGCACTACAAGAAGCACGACCGGGTGCTCATCGTCACCGACGAGCAGGCCACGTACAGCCACTACGGGGACCCGACCGAGCAGGTCCCGGCGCACGTCCCGGTCTATACCTGGAATCTGGCCGGGTACCGGGCGGGCCACGGCCCGTCCGGGACGGCGAACAGGCACACGTTCGGGGGCCTTTCGGACGCGGCTTTCCGGATGGTTCCGATTCTGGAAGCGGCGCGGGATGCGGACTGGCCGTGGGGCGCCTGATATTCGGTGCGGCCCATGCTTCGGCGTGGGTCGCACGCTTGTGTGGGGGATTAGGGATCGACGTCAAGGAGCTGCGGGAGCTCACGGAGTCGGGTGGCGGGTGCGTGATCCGTGTTGACGTCTTGGACGAGGCCGCCCGATCGCGCTGCGAGGCCGACCGCGACTCCACCGTCTCTACGCCCACCTCGGTGGGCGGCCAGCTCCGAAGACCCACAGCGCGCTCTTCTAGGCAGCAGCCCTGGGCTTGGGCTTCGTGCCCGTGATCACGAACGCCGACACCAGCAGGGCGGTCAGTGCGATCAGTGAGCCGATGCCGAACGCGCGGGCCGCTCCTTCGGTGAGGACTTCGGACGGGGAGCCGTGCGCGTGCCGGGTCGTCGTGCCGAAGACCGTGACCAGGATGGAGAGGCCGAGCGTGCCACCGAGCCACTGGAGGGTCTGCAGCAGGCCGGAGGCGGCGCCCGCCTCCCGTGGCTCGATGCCCGCGAGGATCGTCGCGTTGAGCGGCATGAAACTCAGCCCGACGCCGAGGCCCATCAGTAGCAGCGGACCGAACAGGCCGGTCAGGTAGCCGTCGCCGGGCTTCAGCCGCCACAGCCAGGCGGCCGCGACGACGAGCAGGGCCATGCCGGTGAGCAACACCGGCTTGGCGCCGAGCCGTCCGAGCAGCCGCGGCACGAAACGCACGACCGTGAACATCGCCAGGGTCATGGGCAGGAAGGCGAACCCCGCGCGGAGCGGGCTGTAGCCCAGCACCTGTTGGCAGATCAGGGTGAGGAAGTAGAACGCACCGAACATGCCCGCGGGCAGCAGCAGCACGCCCGCGTAGCCGCCCGCGCGGTTGCGGCTCGCGAGGAGGCGCAGCGGCATGATCGGCTGGTCCGCGCGGGATTCGATCAGGGTGAAGCCCACCAGCAGGGCCGCCGCCGTGCCGAATCCGAGCCGCGCCTGGGTGTCGCTCCAGCCCTCCTCCGAGACCCGGATGAACGCGTACACCAGCGAGGTCGTCCCCGCCGTGCCGGAGAGTGCGCCCGCGGCGTCGAACCGGCCCGCGTGGCGCGGGGTTTCGGTGACGAAGCGGGGCAGGGCCACGGCGACCGCGACGCCGATCGGTACGTTGATCAGCAGGGCCCAGCGCCAGGACGCCCAGGAGGTGAGCATGCCGCCGAGGACCAGGCCGACGGAGGCACCGATACCCGCCATGGAGGCGTAGATGCCGAGGGCGTGGTGGCGGCGGGGGCCCTCCGGGAAGTTGGTGGTGATCAGGGCGAGCGTGCTGGGCGCGGTGAGGGCGGCGCCGACGCCCTGGAGCGCGCGGGCCGCGAGCAGCCAGGCGCCGTCGGTGGCGAGACCGCCGAGCAGGGAGGAGGCGGCGAAGAGCAGGACGCCGACGGTGAGCGTACGGCGGCGGCCCGCGATGTCGCCGACCCGGCCGCCGAGGAGGAGCAGACCGCCGAAGGTGAGCGTGTAGGCGTTGAGGACCCAGGAGAGGCCGGTCGGGCTGAAGTCCAGGTCCTTCTGGATGCCGGGTAACGCGACGTTGACGACGGTGGAGTCCACGCCGACCATCAAATAGGCGGTGACGATGACGAAGAGGACGGTGCCGAGCCGGGCGGGGTGCTCGTCGGTGGCCTCGGGCGGGCTGGTGGGGGACGGCGTGGACGGGGTGGACGGTGCGGACGGGGTGGACATGGGATGCTCCCTGTCTTGTGTCCCTGGTGAGTGGTGTGAGGGCAGCGCGGACTGCCCGCAGAGATAAGCGGGGACTGTCTCCGTTTAGTGCTCGTTAAGATACGGAGAGAGTCCCCGGTTGGCAAGGAGTATCTGAATGAGCCAGGTCAAGCCGATGCGGGCGGATGCGCGGCGGAACTATGAGCGGCTGCTGAAGGAAGCGGCGGTCTCGTTCGCCGAGCACGGGGAGGGCGCGTCCCTCGACGACATCGCCAAGCGGGCCGGGGTGGGCTCCGGGACGCTGTACCGGCACTTCCCCACCCGGCAGGCGCTGTTGGAGGCCGTCTACGTCGACAGCATCGAGGCGATCGCCGCCCGCGCGGACGAGATCGCGGCGGAGCTGCCGCCCGGCGAGGCGCTGGTGGAGTGGCTCAACGAGCTGAGCGAGGCGACGATCCAGGTCCGCGGGCTGAAGACGCTGCTCGGGTCGGCCGTCTCGGACGGGAGCTCCGCGGTGCTGACCGCCTGCGGGACCTCGGTGAGGGGGGCGGCCACGCGGCTGGTCGAGGCGGCTCAGCGGGAGGGCACGCTGCGGGCGGACGTGGAGCCGATCGAGGTGCTGCGGCTGGCGCACGGGGTGGCTACCGCGTCGGAGCTGGCCAATGGGCGGGGGAAGTACATTCGGCGGTACTTGTCGCTGCTGACGGAGGGGCTGCGGCCGTAGCGGTGCGCTGTCCGCCGGGAGAGTGGGTCGGGGCCGTGCCGGTGCCAGCCCGTCGCCGCAGGATCGGACGTTGCCCTATGGGGAGCCGTTTCCAGATCCGGACGTACGCGGGCTGTGGACGCACCGGCACGGCCCCTTGGGTGCGTGGGCGGCGGCGGGTGCGTGGGGCTTGCGCCCCGGTGGCGGTCGCGGGGTCAGAGGGCCTGGGCCGCCGGCTTGACCATGCCCCGGACCGTACGCGACTTCACGAAGTCGCCCAGGGCCGTCATCTCCCACTCGCCGGAGAACTGCTTGATCATCTTGGCCATCATCACGCCGGTCTGGGGTTCGGCGTTGGTGAGGTCGAAGCGGACCAGCTCCTCGCCGGTGGCGGCGTCGAGGAGGCGGCAGTAGGCCTTGGCGACCTCGGTGAACTTCTGGCCGGAGAAGGAGTTGACCGTGAAGACCAGACCGGTGACGTCCTGGGGAAGGCGGCCGAGGTCCACGACGATCACCTCGTCGTCTCCGCCGCCCTCGCCCGTGAGGTTGTCGCCGGAGTGCTTGATCGCGCCGTTCACGATGGAGAGCTTGCCGAAGTAGCAGCTGTCGATGTGGTTGCGCTGCGGGCCGTACGCGATGACCGAGGCGTCCAGGTCGATGTCCTTGCCGCGGAACGCCGGCTCCCAGCCGAGGCCCATCTTGACCTGGGAGAGCAGCGGGCGGCCGCCCTTGACCAGGGAGACGGTCTGGTTCTTCTGAAGGCTGACCCGGCCCTTGTCGAGGTTGATCTTCCCGGAGGCGGGCGGGGCGGGGGGAGCCGCCGGGGCGGGCGGGGCCGACGGTGCCACCGGGGGCCGCATCGCCGGGGTGGGCGGGGCGACGGGGGCCGGGGCCGGTTCCTCCACCGTGACGCCGAAGTCCGTGGCGATGCCCGCCAGGCCGTTCGCGTATCCCTGGCCTACCGCGCGGGCCTTCCATGCGCCGTTGCGCAGGTAGATCTCCACGATCACCAGCGCCGTCTCGGTGCCGAGCTGAGGCGGGGTGAAGGAGGCCAGTACGGCGTTGTCGTCCGCGTTGCGGATGGTGGCCGTGGGTTCGATGCCCTGGAAGGTCTGGCCGGCCGCGTCCGGGCTCGCGGTGACGACGATCTTCTCGATGCCCGGGGGGACCGCGGCCGTGTCGACCGTGATCGCGTCCGGGGACGTGCCGCCGCCCGAGCGGTACGTCACGCCGGGGCCGGTCGGCTGGTTGTAGAAGATGAAGTCGTCGTCGGAGCGCACCTTGCCGTCGGCGGTGAGCAGCAGGCCCGATACGTCGAGCCGCACCGGGGCGGCGACGTCCACCGTCACGCGGGTGACGGGGAGAGGGATGTTCGAGCCAGGGGTCATAGCTGTCATATTCGAGGTAACGAGCGAGGCCGCTTTACCGTTCCCTTACCGAGCCTGGCGATGTCGGCCAGTGCCGGCCGGATCGCTGTACACCGGTCCGGTGTTCGGCCGGGCGGGGCGGGGATCGGCGGGATGGTAGGCACCCGGTGGTGGGCGGGCCCATGGTCCTGGGCCGGCGCCTGGAAGCGCCGGCCCGGGAAATCCAGCCCCCGGCCTTGGAGGAACCTGATGCGAACTTCCTACGGCACCAAAATGATCTTGCGCCCCACTCCGGCGGCGAACTGCTCCAGCGCCTCCGGGTACCGCTCCAGCGGAATCCGGTCACTGATGAACACCTCGGGATCGAGTACACCGTTCGCGAACAGCTCCGCTGCCCGTTCGAAACTGTGCAGGACCGCCATCGAACCGGTGATCGTGATCTCCTGGTTGTAGATCCGGTACGGGTCGATCGTCACCCGTGTCGCGTAGTCGGCCACCCCGAACTGCAAGAACGTCCCCGCCTTCGCCACCCGTTCCAGCCCGTCCTGGATCGCGGCCGCGTTGCCCGTGGCGTCGATCACCAGGTCCCAGCCTTGCGGCCGGTCCAGTTCGTCGGGGGTCGCGGCGGACGCCGAAACCCCGAGTTGCCGTGCCGTGGTGAGGCGGGCCGGGTTGACGTCCACCACGTCCACGCTCGCCGCACCTGTGCGCTTGGCGAGCTCCAGCATCATCAGGCCCATCGTCCCGGAGCCGTAGATCAGGACATGGGCACCGAGCCGGGACTGAAGGACGTCGTAGCCGCGTACCGCGCAGGAGAGGGGTTCCACGAGCGCCGCGTCCTGGGTGCGGACGTGGTCCGGGAGCTTGACGCAGTTGGCCACGGGGGCCGTCGCGTACTGCGCCGCGCCCCCCGCCGTCGTCACCCCGATCGCCGCCCACCGCTCGCAGAGGTTGTTGTGGCCCGTACGGCAGTACCGGCACTCGTGGCAGTACAGGGACGGGTCCACCGCCACCCGGTCGCCGACCGCGACCTCCGTGACCTGGGTGCCCACTCCGACCACCTCGCCGGCGAACTCGTGTCCCGGCACGATCGGCAGCTTGGGCGCGAACTCGCCCTGGAGGATGTGCAGGTCCGTACCGCACAGGCCGCAGGCCGCGACCTCGACGACGACCTCGCGGGGCCCTGGCGTCGGGTCCGGGACCTCGGTGACGACGGCGCGGCCCACGGACTCGATGACGGCGGCCTTCATTTGACGGCTCCCAAGGACAGGCCCTGGACCAGTTTGTCCTGGGCGGCGAACCCCGCGGCGAGCACCGGCAGGGAGATGACGAGCGACGCGGCGCACACCTTGGCCAGGAACAGGCCCTGGCTGGTGATGAAGCCGGTCAGGAAGACGGGGGCCGTCTCGGCGACCACGCCCGTGAGCACGCGTGCGAACAGCAACTCGTTCCAGCTGAAGATGAAGCAGATCAGGGCCGTCGCCGCGATACCGGGGAGGGCTATGGGGGCTACGACGCGGGCCAGGATCGTCGGCAGCCTCGCGCCGTCGATCTGCGCCGCCTCGATCACCGCCACCGGTACCTCGGCGAGGAACGACTGCATCATCCACACCGCGATCGGCAGGTTCATGGAGGTGTAGAGGATGACCAGGAGCCAGATGTTGTCCAGCATTCCGGTGTTCTTGGCGAAGAGGTAGATCGGGAGGAGGCCCGCCACCACCGGCAGCATCTTGGTCGACAGGAAGAAGAACAGGACGTCCGTCCACTTCTTCACCGGGCGGATGGAGAGCGCGTACGCCGCGGGGAAGGCCAGGAGGAGGACGCAGAGGGTGGAGACCACCGAGGCCACGGTCGAGTTGATCAGCGCGGGCCAGGGGCTCGCGCCGCCGCCCGTGCCGAAGAAGTCGCGATAGCCGTCGAGGGTGAGGGCGGCGCCGAAGGAGGGCGGGTTGGTCGCCGCGTCCGACTCCGAGTGGAACGACGTCAGGGCCATCCAGGCGATGGGCAGGAAGAACAGCACACCGAGCAGCCAGGCCAGCAGGCCCAGGCCCGCTCCCCGGGCACGCCGGGGCCGTACGCGGATCGTGGTGGCGCTCATCAGTGGGACACCTCCTCGCGGAACAGGGACGAGACCACGCGCAGCGCGAAGGTCGCGATGATGATCGAACCTATGACGACCAGGACGCCCGCGGCGGAGGCGAGGCCGTTCTCGTGGGCCTGGTAGAAGCTCTGGTAGACGGTGTAGGGGAGGTTGGCCGTCCCCAGGCCGCCGGAGGTGAGGGTGAAGACAGCGTCGAAGTTCTGGACGATGTAGATCGAGCCCAGCAGGGCGCCCAGTTCGAGGTAGCGGCGCAGGTGGGGGACGGTGAGGTGGCGGAAGACCTGCCAGTCGCTCGCGCCGTCCACCCGGGCGGCCTCGATCTGCTGGTGGTCGCGGCTCTGCAGGCCGGCCAGGAGGATCAGCATCATGAAGGGCGTCCACTGCCAGACGAGGGAGGCCTCGACGGCCAGCAGCGGCGTGTTGGAGATCCAGTCCGGCTGGGGGCCGCCCACGTAGTGCAGCAACCCGTTCAACAGGCCGTATTCGGGGTTGTAGAGCACGTGCTTCCAGAGCAGGGCCGCGGCTACCGGGACCACCAGGAAGGGGGCGATGAGGAGGGTTCTGACGATGCCCCGGCCGCGGAACCTGCGGTCCAGGAGCAGGGCCAGGCCGAGGCCGAGGATCAGGCTGGCGACGACCACGGCCGCCGTCAGGAGGATGGTCGTCCACACCGAGTGGCGCAGGTCGGGGTCGGTCAGGACGTCCGAGTAGTTGGAGAAGCCGGTGAAGTGGCGGGCCTTGGGGTAGAGCGCGTTCCAGTCGAAGAAGGAGATCACCAGTGTGGCCACGAAGGGGAGCTGGGTCACGGCGATCATGAAGATCAGGGCGGGGAGCAGCGGTGCGCGGGTGGCCCAGGCGCGCAGCCGGGTGGACGGCTTTCCCAGGGTGCGTACGGGAGTCGCGGCCACGGGGGCCGTTGTCGTGGCGGTCATCGTCCCTCGTACTCCTTGGAGATCTTCTCGGCGAGTTTCTGGGACTTCTTCAGGGCCGAGTCGACGGACTGGCGTCCGGCGATGGCCGCGCTGATCTCCTGCGAGACCTTGGTGCCGAGATCGGTGAACTCGGGGATGCCCACGAACTGGATGCCGGGCGCGGGGCGCGGCTGCACCCCCGGGTCGCGCGGCCGGGCGCCCTCGATGGCTTCGCGGGTCATCTCCTGGAAGGCCCCGGCCTCCTTGCGGTAGGCGGCGTTCGTGTATGTCGAGGCGCGCTTTCCGGCCGGCACGTCGGACCAGCCGGCGGTGTCCCCGACCAGCTGCTCGTACTGCTTGCTGGAGGCCCAGGAGATGAACTTCCAGGCCTTGTCGGAGTTGTGGGAGGCCTTCTGCAGGCCCCAGGCCCAGGTGTAGAGCCAGCCGGAGGACTTGGTCTTCTCGACGGGCGCGGGTACGTAGCCGATCTTGCCCTTGACCGGGGAGTCGGCCGCCTCCAGTGAACCCGCCGCGGAGGTGGCGTCGTACCACATGGCCGTCTTGCCCTGGGTCATGTTGTTGAGGCACTCGGCGAAGCCGGACTGGGCGGCGCCGGACTCGCCGTGTTGCCGGACGAGGTCCACGTAGAACTTCGTTGCCTTTTCGAACTCGGGGGAGTCGAGGTGGGCCTTCCAGTTCTTGTCGAACCAGGTGCCGCCGAAGGTGTTCACGACGGTGGTGAGGGGTGCCATGAGTTCGCCCCAGCCCGGCAGTCCACGCAGACAGATGCCCTTCATGCCGGACTGGGCGCCGTCGGCCTCGGTGGCGAGCTGTCCGACCTGCTCCCAGGTGGGGTGGTCGGGCATCGTCAGGCCCTTCTGGGCGAACACGTCCTTGCGGTACATCAGGAAGGACGACTCGCCGTAGAACGGCTGCCCGTAGAGCTTGCCGTCGTCGGCCGTCAGGGACTGCCGCATGGGGGCGAGGATGTCCTGCTCGTCGTAGCCGCTGTCCTGGCGTACGTAGGAGTCCATCTCGTGCAGCCAGCCGTTGCGGGCGTAGATCGGTATCTCGTAGTTGGAGAGCGTGGCGACGTCGTACTGACCGGCCTGGTTGGCGAAGTCCTGGCTGATCTTGTCGCGGACGTCGTTCTCCGGCAGCACGGTGAAGTTCACCTTGATGCCGGTCTCCTTGGAGAAGTGCGCCTTGGTGAGCTTCTGCAGCTCCACCATCTGGGGGTTGTTGACCATCAGGACGTTGATGGAGTCGCCGCCTGACCCTGACCCGCCCGCTCCGACCCAACAGCCGGAGAGCAGCGGGGCGAGCAGCGTCCCTGCGGCGGCCGCGGCGAGTGCGCGCGGCCTCCGTCGGCTCTGGGTTCGCATGGATCGCTCCTGGACGTATAGGGAGATGAGGGGAGATAAAGGGCGTCTTCGGGTGTGGGTGTGCCCTTGTAGGGGGTGAGTTGGGTTTTCAGACTCGGATGACCTGGGGGCCCTGCAGGGAGTACCGGTGAGCTTCGGACGTCGGAAGCAGCGTGCTCGTGACGATCGTTTCCAGGGCGGTGATCTCCGCGAAGCGGCAGAAGCTGACCGCACCGAACTTGGTGTGCACGCCCGCGAAGACCGTGCGCCGGGAGGCCCTGATCGCCTGGGCTTTGACCTCGCTGACCGCCGGGTCGGGGGTGGTGAGCCCGTGTTCGCGGGAGATGCCGTTGGCGCCGATGTACGCCAGGTCGATGACGAAGCCGGCGAGCATCTTCGTCGTCCAGTGGTCCACGGTCGCGAGCGTGCCCGGGCGGACCCGGCCGCCGAGCAGCAGGACGCTCGTGTGGTCGGCCTCGGCGAGCGCGCCCGCGGTGGCCAGGGAGGCGGTGACCACGGTCAGTGGCCGGTCCTTGGGGAGCGCCTCGGCGATGAGCTGCGGGGTGAAGCCCTCGTCGATGAAGACCGTCTCGGCGTCCCCGAGCAGTTCGGCCGCGGCACTCGCGATCCTGCGCTTCTCGGGCACGTGGCTGGTGGCGCGGAACGCGAGCGTCGTCTCGAACCCGGCGCTCTCCACGGGATAGGCGCCGCCGTGCGTGCGGCGCACCAGCCCGTGATCCTCCAGGGCGCGCAGATCACGCCGTACGGTCTCCTTGGCGACGCCCAGTTCGGCGGCGAGCGCGGTGACGTCGACCGACCCCGTACGGCGGGCGGCCCGGACGATCTCCCGCTGACGTTCTTCCGCGGTCATGGCCGACACCTGCTCCCTGCGTCCTGTGCGTACTGCCCGTTCGGGCCCGGTGTGGGCCTTGGGGGAAGTTCTACAGCGGGTGCGCGGCACTGACCAGGCCTGTTGCGTGACCGATGATGCCCGGCTGTGACCGTTTGGCGGGGCGGGTGACCGCGCCGGACCTGGGGCGGAGCGGCGGGCGGGGTGGGATCGGGCAGGGTTCGTGCCCGAACACGGCGGCGGGCGGGCCCGTTCGGTGCCCGCCCGCTCTCCCGCGCCCCCGCCGCGGTCGCCTTTTGGCCGTCCGGTCGTCAGTACGGCCAGATCGGCGGGTGCGTGGTGAAGTGGCCGCCCAGGTGGGCGTGGTCCGGGTTGTCCGGGTCGAGCTCGCCCTGCTCGGCGATGAGCTTCTCGGCGTACGGCTCCGAGTCGTCCTGCGGCTCGTAGCCCAGCGCCCTGGCCGTCGAGAGGTCCCACCACAGGCGGGTGTTGGCGGATGAGCCGTAGACGACCGTGTGCCGTACGTCCTCGGCGGTCAGCGCCGCGTGGAAGAGACGGGCGCCGTCCTCGGGGCTCATCCAGACGGAGAGCATGCGCACGCTGGTGGGCTCCGCGAAGCAGGAGCCGATGCGGACCGAGACCGTCTCCAGGCCGTGCTTGTCCCAGTAGAACTGCGCCAGATCCTCGCCGAAGGACTTGGAGAGGCCGTAGAAGGTGTCCGGGCGGCGCGGGGTGTCGATGGGGATCAGGGCGCTGTCGTCGAAGGGGGCCTCGCCCTGGGGGCGCGGGGTGAAGCCCACAGCGTGGTTGGAGGAGGCGAAGACGATACGTCGTACGCCCTCTTCGCGTGCCGCCTCGTACAGGTTGTACGTCCCCTCGATGTTCGCCTTGAGGATCTTGTCGAAGGAGGCTTCCAGGGAGATGCCCGCGAGGTGGATGATCGCGTCGACGCCCCGTACGGCCTCGCGCAGGGCGGCCTTGTCGGCGAGGTCCGCGGTGATCGCGTCCGGCTCGCCCTCGACGGGCAGCAGGTCGAGGAGGCGCAGCTCGTAGCCGTAGTCCGGCAGCAGCCCCCGCATCAGGGTGCCGAGTCCACCGGCGGCGCCGGTGAGCAGAACGGTGCGGGGAGCGGGCATGCGGGTGTCTCCTCACGGCCACCTGAATGGCCGTATCCGTGTACGGTATTCACATCCATGGACACGCTAAGGAGCGCCGACCTCCTGCGTCAAGTGTCACGTGGAGGTGGCGAATCCGCTGCCGTGTTGCGGGTTTGCGCGCTTGACCGCCCCAAGTTCGCGCTTTAGCGTGGTCGCGTTCAGAAATATGGACATAGATCAGAAACATGCACCCGCTGTTGTGTGCGTGAGCACCTGCCTCAGGGAGAGTCCGTGACGTCAGCCCCCCTTGCCGCTCGGCTCAGCATCCCCAGTGGGCCGCTGTTCTTCCCTGTCACGGCGTACGGCCCCGACGGCGCCCTCGACCTCGACACCTACCGCACGCATGTGCGACGCGGTGTGGAGGCCGGTGCCGCCGCCGTCTTCGCCTGCTGCGGCACCGGCGAGTTCCACGCGCTCGCGCCCGAGGAGTTCCAGGAGTGCGTACGGGCGGCCGTGGAAGAGGCGGCGGGGAGGGTGCCGGTCGTCGCGGGCGCCGGGTACGGGACCGCGCTCGCCGTACGGTTCGCACGGCTGGCCGAGGAGGCCGGGGCCGACGGGCTGCTCGCGATGCCGCCGTACCTGGTGGTGGCCGGTCAGGAAGGACTGCTGCGGCACTACCGGGAACTCGCCGCCGCGACCTCACTGGACATCGTGGTGTACCAGCGCGACAACGCCGTGTTCACACCGGAGACCGTCGTCGAACTGGCCCGCACCGAGGGGATCATCGGCTTCAAGGACGGGGTGGGCGACCTCGACCTGATGCAGCGGATCGTGAGCGCGGTGCGCAGTGAGGTCCCCGGTGACTTCCTGTACTTCAACGGGCTGCCGACCGCCGAGCTGACGGGCCTCGCGTACCGGGGGATCGGCATCACGCTGTACTCGTCGGCGGTCTTCTGCTTCGCACCCGAGATCGCTCTGGCGTTTTATGCGGCGCTGAACGCCGGTGATGACGAGACGGCCAACCGCCTGCTGGACGGCTTCTACCGTCCCTTCGTCGACCTGCGGGCGCAGGGCCGCGGATACGCGGTCTCACTGGTCAAGGCGGGGGTGCGGCTGCGGGGACTGGATGTGGGGGAGGTACGGCCGCCGTTGCACGAGCCGACCGAGGATCATGTGAAGCAGCTCGCGCAGTTGATCGAGCGGGGGTATGCGCTGCTGGAGGCGCTTGAGGGAGAGCGCCGGGGCGAAGGGCGGGGGGAAGGGGAGTGAAGGCGTCCGCTTTCGTCTATCCGTGGGACGTCGTCGGGGACCCGGGGGCGGCCGGGTGGATCGCCGGGCTCGGGGTGCGGCAGGTGACGCTCGCGTCCGCGTACCACTCCACGCGCGCGTTGACCCCCCGTCACCCTCGGCGCCGCATCGTCACGGCCGCGCACGCTGCCGTCCTGTATCCGGTCGACGACTCCCGGTGGCAGGGGCGTGCGCTGCGGCCGTACCCGGCCGGGGAGTGGGCACCCGGGGACGCGTACGGGGAGGCCGCCGCCGCGCTCGCGGACGCCGGCCTCGACGTGCACACGTGGGTGGTCCTGGCGCACAACTCCCGGCTGGGGGCCGAGCACCCGTCCACCTCCGTCGTCAACGCTTACGGAGACCGGTACGCGTGGGCGCCGTGCATCGCCCAGGCCGACACGCGGGAGTACCTCGTCGGCCTCGCGGTGGAGGCGGCGGTACGGCCCGGGGCCGGCGGTACGGAGCTGGAGTCGCTCGGGTGGTACGGGCTCGCGCATCTGCACGCCCACGACAAGACCGGCGGGGTCGGCCTCGGGGACGCCGGGCAGTACCTGATGTCGCTCTGCTTCTGTCCCTCCTGCCGGGACGGGTACGGCGGACAGGGCCTGGACGCGGACGAGTTGGCGTCGGCCGTACGGACCGCGCTGGAGCCGCTGTGGCAGGGCGCGCCCGACGACGGGGGCTGGGCGGGCGTGGGGAAACTCCTCGGCGACCGGCAGGCCGCCGCCACGCGCGCGTGGCGCGACGAAACCGCCCGTACGCTCCAGGAGGAGGCCGTCGCCGCGGTCCGCGCGGCCGCGCCCGACGGCTTCCAGGTGCTCCTCCACGCGGACCCGGTGTCGTACCACTGCGGTGCCAACGCCGGCGTGGACCCGGCCCACATCCTGTCCGTGGCGGACGGCGTGGTCGTGCCCTGTACGGGCGGGGCGGGCCTGCTGACGCCGTTCGCCGAGGACGGCGGCGATGCCGCCGTCCTCGCCGCCAACCTCACCGTGGTCTCCGGGATGGGCGGCAGCCCCGGCACCCTGAGGGCGGACGCGGCCCGCGCACGGGAGCTCGGGGCGACGGAACTGCGGCTGTATCACGCCGGGTTGGCGTCGGACGAGGACCTGTCGGCGGTGCGGGAGGCGCTGTCCCGGCTCTGAGCCAGAGAGGCGGTCGTCGCGAGCAGCGCCAGGCCGAACAGGACCAGCAGCAGCCGGTGGTCGACCAGTTCGACCAGGGCCGCCCCCATGGCCAGCCCGATCACGTTCGGGGTGAAGACCAGGGTGTTGGCCGTGGCGGTCGCACGGCCCAGCAGCGGCCCCGGCACCTCGCGCTGCACGGCGGTGAACGCGGCGATCAGCACACACGGCAACCCCAGGCCGATCGCCGCGCTGGCCGCCAGGGCCACCGGGTCGGACGGGACCGCCCGCGCGGCCACCGCAACCGCCATGAGCGCGATCCCGCCCGCCGCGAACCGGCGCTCGCCGAGCCGGCGCAGCGCGGGCCCGGAGACCAGCCCCACGGCCACCGAGCCGGTGCCCTGGACCGCGTACAGCACACCCGCGTAGGCGGGGGAGTGCCCCAGGCCGTCCACGACCGCATAGGTCGTCGTGCCGCTCAGGGCGGCGAAGAACATCGTGGTCCCGCCCGCCAGGACCAGCGGGCGCAGCCGGGGATGCCCCCACAGGTGGCGGGCACCCTCGACGGTCTGCGCCCGCCAGGTACCGGCCGGCCGCTCGTCGCGGACGCGGATGAGCGCCCAGAGCACTGCGGCCAGCACGAATGTGACGGCGTCCAGACAGGCGACCGTCGGCCCGCCGTAGGCCGCGTAGAGGCCCGCGCCCGTCAGCGGGGCCACCAGCTTCATGCCCTCGGTGGCGGTCATCCGCAGTCCGTTGAGGTCGCCGAGGAGCTCCGGGCCGACGACGGCAGCGAGGAGGGCCGACTCGGCGGGGTCGTGGACGACGACGGTGGCGCCGTACACGAACAGGACGGTGAACAGAAGCCACAGGTCGTCCCGGGAGCCGACGCCGAAGAGGGTGAGGAGGAGACCGGCGAGGCCGAGGTTCGTCCAGATCAGCAGCGGCTTGCGCCGGACACGGTCGGCGATCGTGCCGAGCGCCGGGCCGGCCAGGGTCGGGGCCCACATCGCGAGCATGCACAGCGCGGCCAGCCCGTTCGAGCCGGTGAGGTCCTTGACCCACACACCGGACGCCAGCCACAGCGAGGACGTGCCGAAGGCGGACACCACCACGCTCGTCAGATACAGCCCCGCGTCGCGGTCCCGCAGGACGCGTGTCATGGTCCAGTTCGTCGTCATGCCTGGTCATCGTCGGTCTAAGGCATGCATGGGGACATCGGGCAGGTGCCCTAAGAAAGAGGGCGGTCACCGATGAGTTCCGGGAACCCGGACAGTCCACCTTCCGTACGGAGACGGACACCGCCTTCCGCATGGACACCGCAACCCCCGAAGGAGCAAGGGATGACCGACATGATCTTCGACCTGGGCCCCCAGACGCGAGAGCTGCTGCGGCTGGCCGAGGGTGTCAGCGACGAGCAGCTCCCGGCCGTGACGCCGTGTCCCGACTGCGCGGTGCGCAACATGCTGGGACATCTGCTGGGGCTGTCCGTCGCCTTCCGCGACGCCGGTCGCAAGGACCTGGGCGTCACCACCGACACCAGCCCGAACGACACCGTGCCGGACATCGGCCCCGGCTGGCGCGAGGAGCTGCCCAAGGCCCTGGACGAGCTCGCCGAGGCCTGGCGCGACCCCGCCGCCTGGACCGGCATGACCCGCGCGGGCGGCGTGGACCTGCCCGGCGGCATCGCGGGTGCGGTCGCCACCGACGAGCTGGTGATCCACGGCTGGGACCTGGCGCGGGCGACCGGCCAGGCCTACACCCCCGACCCTGCGGCCCTGCAGGCGTCGTACGGCTTCCTCCTCGCCCTGGCCGACGACCCCGGCCGCGGCAACGGCGGCTTCGGCCCCGTCGTTCCCGTCCCCGACGACGCGCCGCTCCTTGACCGGGCGGTGGGACTGAGCGGGCGGGATCCGGGCTGGAAGCTGTAAAAGGTCACCATCGGGGGCCCACGCCTCTTTCCGGGCGTACCGTTCTGGCTCCGACCCGATTCCCAAGAAGAAGTGGTGTCCGGAGAAAAGGGCGCGCCCGGAACCGTAACCTCCCCACCATGCCCCTCGCCCTCACCATCCTCGGCACCGCCTCCCCGCACCCGCGGCCCGGGCGCCCGTGCTCCGGGTACCTGCTGCGCGGCGGCGGCGCCGAGGTGTGGGTGGACGCCGGGCCCGGCACGTTCGCCGAGTTGCAGCGGCACACGGATCCGGCGCGGCTCACGGCGATCTGGATCTCGCATCTGCACGCCGACCACAGCGCGGATCTGCTCGCCGCCACCTACGCGTTCGCGTTCGGTGGGATGACCCCGGCCGCGCCGGTCCCGGTGTATGCGCCGCAGGGGTGTGCCCAGCGGCTCGCGGGCTTCTTCGGCAAGCCGGACGTGGACTTCCTGAGCGGCATCCTCGACTTCCGGCCCTTGTACGACGGCCACGCCGTCCAGCACTGGAACCTTCGGCTCACCGCCCGCGCCGTCGCCCACGGCACCGAGGCGTACGGACTGCGTGCCGAGTGCCAGGGGAGTGTCCTCGCGTACTCCGGGGACAGCGGGCCCTGCGCCGCGCTCGCCGAACTCGCCTCCCGGGCCGATGTGTTCCTGTGCGAGGCGGACATCGATGCGCATCGCGAAGGCGAACGGGTTCATCTGACGCCCGAGGACGCGGGTGGCATCGCCCGTGAGGCACGGGTGCGCGAGCTGCTCGTCACCCACGTCGGGCCCACGCTCACCCGTGAGGCGGCGACCGCGCGCGCCGCGGTGGCCTTCGGCCGTCCCACGGACACCGCCCGCGAAGGCGACACCAGGATCGTCTGATCCCGCCCGGCCTCTCCCCGGTGCTCCTGTCTCGGCAACCTCGACTTCCTTTGTCAGAAGCATTGACGAAACACAGGGCCGCTCCTACCTTCAACCCGTCGTACTTCGTACGTCATATATGAGACGCGATATGTGAGATCACATACGCGAGATCCGAGAGGCGCGCATGACCTCTGTGCCCACCCCGATCCCGTCCCGCACGCAGTTCGTGCTGGAGGGGATCAAGCACCGGATCCTCACCGGGCAGTTGACCCCGGGACAGGCTCTGGTCGAGACCGAGCTCGCCGCACAGTTCGGGGTGTCGAAGACGCCCGTGCGTGAGGCGCTCAAGACCCTGGCCGGTACCGGACTCGTCGTGATGAACCAGTACAAGGGCGTCACGGTGCGCATGGTGGACGCGGACATGGCGCGCGAGGTGTACGACGTGCGGCTGCTGCTGGAGCCGGAGGCGCTGCGGCGCACCGTACGGCGCGAGGCGTCGCTCGACGCCGCGCGCGACGCGCTGACCCGTGCCGACGACGCCTCCGACACCGCCGAACGCTCCCTGGCCAACCGGGAGTTCCACCGCGCCCTGTACGTGTCGTGCGGCAACCCGCTGCTCGGCCGGATGCTCGACGAAGTGCGTGACCAGGCCGCTCTCGTGTCCGCGGTCGCGTGGGCCGCCGACCCGTCCTGGGAGCGCGAGGCCGGCGAGCACCGGGAGATCCTGCGCCTCGCCCTCGACGGTGACGCCGACGGCGCGGCCCGCGCGCTGCACGCCCACATCGAGTCGTTCGTGCGACGGGCCTTCCCGCAGTCCTCGGAAGAGGCCCTGGCCCAGGAACAGGATGGACAGGAATGACAGCGACGTACGAGACCCAGCGGGCGGCGCTCGCCGAGGTCGTGGCGATCCCCGTGACCCCCTTCGCGGAGGACGGGACGATCGACCGCGACACCCACCGGGCCCTGCTGCGTCGGCTGCTCGACGGCGGCGTCCGCACCCTCACCCCCAACGGCAACACCGGTGAGTTCTACGCCCTGACCCCGGAAGAGCGGCAGCTCGTCGCCGAGTTGACGATCGACGAGGTGGGCGACCGCGCCGCCATCCTGGTCGGCGTCGGGCACGACGTGCCGACCGCCGTCGCCTCCGCCCGGCACGCCCGGGAGCTCGGGGCGCAGATGGTGATGGTCCATCAGCCCGTGCACCCGTACGTCTCGGAGGGTGGCTGGGTCGACTACCACCGGGCGATCGCCGAGGCCGTGCCGGAGCTGGGCGTCGTGCCCTACATCCGCAATCCGGTACTGCCCGGCGACCGGCTCGCCGACCTCGCCGACGTCTGCCCGAACGTCATCGGTGTGAAGTACGCCGTCCCGGACGCGGCCCGCTTCGCCGCCTTCGCCCGGGACGCGGGGCTCGACCGGTTCGTGTGGGTCGCGGGGCTCGCCGAACCGTACGCGCCCTCGTACTTCTCGGCCGGTGCCACGGGCTTCACCTCCGGGCTCGTGAACGTCGCCCCGGCCGTCTCGCTGAACATGATCGAAGCGCTTCGATCCGGCGACTACCCGGCCGCCATGAAGGTCTGGGAGCAGATCCGCCGCTTCGAGGAGCTGCGCGCGGCGAACACCTCCGCCAACAACGTCACCGTGGTCAAGGAGGCCCTCGCCTCGCTCGGTCTGTGCCGCCGCGAGGTGCGCCCGCCGAGCAAGGAGCTGCCCGAGTCCGAGCGGGCGGAAGTCGCCGCCATCGCCGCGGGGTGGTCCATATGAGCGACAAGGGCCGGGGGAGACGGGAGCCGAAGCGTCCGGAGGAGCTCAGGAGCCACCAGTGGTACGGCAGCGGCGTCTCGTCGGGTCTGCGCTCCTTCAGCCACCGGGCCCGCACCCGCCAGCTCGGCTACCTTCCCGAGGAGCACCTCGGCAAGCCGGTCATCGCCATCCTGAACACCTGGTCCGACATCAACCCCTGCCACGTCCACCTGCGCGACCGTGCGCAGGCCGTGAAGCGGGGAGTGTGGCAGGCGGGCGGTTTCCCCCTCGAATTTCCGGTCTCCACCCTCAGCGAGACCTTCCAGAAGCCGACCCCGATGCTCTACCGCAATCTGCTGGCGATGGAGACCGAGGAGCTGCTGCGCTCGTACCCCGTCGACGGCGCCGTGCTGATGGGCGGCTGCGACAAGTCCACCCCCGCCCTGCTCATGGGGGCCGCCTCCGTCGACCTGCCGGCCGTCTTCGTGCCCGCCGGGCCCATGCTGCCCGGGCACTGGCGTAACGAAGTGCTCGGCTCCGGCACCGACATGTGGAAGTACTGGGACGACAAGCGCGCCGGACTCATCGGCGACTGCGAGATGACCGAGCTGGAGAGCGGACTCGCGAGGTCTCCGGGGCACTGCATGACCATGGGTACGGCTTCGACGCTGACGGCCGCGGCCGAGGCGCTCGGGGTGACCGTGCCCGGCGCGTCCAGCATTCCCGCCGTCGACTCCGGGCACGACCGGATGGCGGCCGCGGCCGGCCTCAGGATCGTCGAGCTCGTCCGCCAGGACCGGAAGCTGTCCGACATCCTCACCGAGGACGCCTTCGCGGACGCCGTCACGACCGTCCTCGGGCTCGGTGGCTCCACCAACGCCGTGATCCATCTGATCGCCATGGCGGGCCGCGCGGGTGTCACGCTCACGCTCGACGACTTCGACCGGATCGCGCGGACCGTGCCGGTGCTCGCCAACGTCCGGCCCGGCGGCCAGAAGTACCTCATGGAGGACTTCCACTTCGCCGGCGGTCTGCCCGGGTTCCTGTCACGGATCACCGATCTGCTGCACCTGGACCGGCCGACGGTGTCGTACGACAGCATGCGCGAGCAGCTGGCCGGTGCCCAGGTGCACGACGACGACGTCATCCGCACCCGGCAGAACCCGGTCGCGGCCGAGGGCGGAGTCGCCGTACTGCGCGGCAACCTCTGCCCCGACGGCGCCGTCATCAAGCACATCGCCGCCGAGCCGCACCTGCTCGAGCACACCGGTCCCGCGGTCGTCTTCGACGACTACAAGAGCATGCAACGGACCATCAACGACCCGTCGCTCGGCATCACCGCGGACAGCGTGCTGGTGCTGCGGGGCTCCGGGCCCAAGGGCGGTCCCGGCATGCCGGAGTACGGGATGCTGCCCATCCCCGATCACCTGCTGAAGCAGGGCGTGCGGGACATGGTGCGGATCTCCGACGCCCGGATGAGCGGCACGAGTTACGGCGCCTGTGTGCTGCACGTGGCGCCCGAGTCGTACGTCGGCGGACCGCTCGCCCTGGTGCGCAGCGGGGACACGATCACCCTCGACGTCGAGGCGAGGTCGCTCCGACTCAACGTGGACGACGCGGAGTTGGAGCGGCGCAAGGCGGAGTGGACGGCGCCGCCCGAGCGGTACGAGCGCGGCTACGGGGCGCTCTACAGCGAGCAGATCACCCAGGCGGACACCGGCTGCGACTTCGCGTTCCTGGCCCGGCCGGGGAAGGTGCCGGACCCGTACGCGGGCTGAGGGCGCCCGCGAGGGCCGCTCTCCTTTGGCCGACATCTCGAACAGTAAACGGGAAGCGCTTCACCCATGTGTAGCCAGCAAGCGCTTCCTATGCCCACCCGCCAGAACGGAGAACAGTCATGGCCCAAGCCGCAGCCGTGGCGAAACAGCCCGCGCCACCCCGGCGGCGCCGTGGCTCGGCGACGCCACGCAAGCTCCCGTATCTGCTGATCGCCCCGGCGGGTCTGCTGATGCTGGGCTTCATCGCCTACCCGGTCATCAGCGTCTTCTACTACAGCCTGCAGAACTACAACCCCACCAAACCGTGGCGCAACGGCTTCGCGGGCTTCGACAACTTCACCCACGCCTTCACCGACGACCCCCAGTTCTGGGACACGCTGACCTTCAGCGCCAAGTGGGTCTTCGTCGAGGTGGGCCTGCAGCTGCTGTTCGGGCTCGCGCTCGCGCTGATCGTCAACCAGACCTTCGTGGGGCGGGCCGTCGGCCGTGCGCTGGTCTTCTCGCCGTGGGCCGTCTCCGGTGTGCTGACCTCCGCGATCTGGGTGCTGCTCTACAACTCCCAGACCGGCATCACCCGTTACCTGGCCGACGCTGGCATCGGCTCGTACGGCACCAGCTGGCTGTCGGACACCTCCACCGTCTTCCCGGCAGCCGTGGTCGCCGACCTGTGGCGCGGTGTCCCCTTCTTCGCGATCCTGATCCTCGCCGACCTCCAGTCCGTCTCCAAGGACCTGTACGAGGCCGCCGAGGTCGACGGCGCCAGCCGCTTCCGGCAGTTCCTGCACATCACACTGCCGCACCTGAAGGACGCCATCATCCTGTCCACGCTGCTGCGCGCGGTCTGGGAGTTCAACAACGTCGACCTGCTCTACACGTTGACGGGCGGTGGCCCCGCGGGCGAGACGACGACCCTCCCGCTCTACATCGCCAACACCAGCGTCGACGCCCACAACTTCGGCTACGCGTCCGCCCTCACCACGGTCGCGTTCGTGATTCTGCTGTTCTGCTCGGTCGTCTATCTGCGACTGAGCAAGTTCGGAGGCGGGGACAAGTGATCACCGAGGACGCCACGATCAGCGCCCCCGCGGCGCCCGCCCCGGTCGCCGACGAGCCCCGGCAGCGCCCGGGCAGAAAGCGCCGCGCCTGGGACGAGGTCCCGCGCCGGCACATCTACCTCCCGCTGACCATCTACCTCCTCTTCACCCTGATCCCCTTCTACTGGATCCTGCTCTTCGCGCTCCGCCCGGCCGGCTCGACCTCGCTCGTGCCCTGGCCCATGACCTTCGACCACTTCGACAAGGTGTGGACCGAGCGCAGCTTCGGGACCTACTTCCAGAACAGCGTGCTCATCGCCGTCGCCACCCTGGTGATGACGACCCTCGTCGCCCTCGCCGGTGGCTACGCCCTGGCCCGCTTCGACTTCAGGATCAAGCGCGGTTTCATGCTGGCGCTGCTGTGCTCCCAGTTCGTGCCGGGCGCGCTGCTCCTCGTTCCCCTCTTCCAGATCTTCGCCAAGCTCCAGATGATCAACTCGCTGGGCAGTGTCATCATCGCCGAGACCGTCTTCCAGCTGCCGCTGTCGATGATCCTCATCAGCGGGTTCATCAGGAACGTCCCGTACTCGCTCGAAGAGGCCGCCTGGGTCGACGGCTGCAACCGCTTCACCGCCTTCCGGATCGTCGTCCTGCCCCTGCTGCGGCCCGGGCTGATCGCCGTCGGCTCCTTCGCCTTCGTGCACGCCTGGAACCACTTCCTGTTCGCCCTGATGTTCCTCAGCGACCAGAGCAAGCAGACCATCCCCGTCGGCCTCAACACCCTGATGAGCTCCGACAGCGTCGACCTGGGCGCGCTCGCCGCGGGCGGCATCATCGCCGCGGTCCCCGTCGTCATCGTCTTCGCCTTCATCCAGAAGTGGCTGATCGCCGGCTTCAGCGCGGGGGCGGTGAAGGGATGAGAAGGGCACGCGGAGGTCATCAAGGCCGTGGGGAGGATCCGATGAGCACACCCACCAAGGAATTCCCCCTGCCGATCGTCCTCGCGGGCGCGCGCGGTCACGGCCGCTGGCACCTGGAGAACATCCGGCGGCTCCAGGACAAGGGGCTCGTACGGCTGGCGGGCATCTGCGAGCTGACCCCGCTCGGCGCAGAGGAACTGAAGGGGCTCACGGTCGAACAGTCCGCCGACTTCGGCGCCCTCCTCGACTCCACCGGCGCCGCGATCGCCGTGATCTGCACGCCCATCCCCACCCACACCGACCTGGCGCTGATCGCCGCCGACAGAGGCGTACACCTGCTGCTGGAGAAGCCGCCCGCGCCGTCGTACGCCGAGTTCCGCCGGATGGCCGACGGGGTCGCGGCGGCCGGGGTCGCGTGCCAGATCGGCTTCCAGTCGCTCGGCTCGCACGCCGTGCCCGCGATCCGGGAGATGATCGCGGAGGGTGTGCTCGGCCGGGTGGTCGGGATCGGCGGGGCGGGGGCCTGGGCGCGCGACGAGGCGTACTACCGGCGGGCGCCCTGGGCGGGCAGGCGTCGGCTGAACGGCGTGGACGTGATCGACGGGGCGCTCACGAACCCCCTCGCGCACGCCGTCGCCACCGCCCTCGCACTGAACGGTTCCTCCCGCGCCGAGGACGTCACCGGGATCGAGACCGAACTGCTGCGCGCCAACGACATCGAGTCCGACGACACGTCCTGCGTGCGCGTCACCACCGCCCGGGGCCGGGTCACCGTCGCCGTCACGCTGTGCGCCGAGCGGCCCGACGAGCCGTATGTCCTGGTGCACGGCAGCAGCGGCCGGATCACCTTCTGGTACAAGCAGGACCGCGTGCTGGTGCAGCGCTCCGGGCACGGCCCGGAGGAGATCGAGTACGGCCGTACGGACCTGCTGGAGAACCTGGTCGCGCATCTGACGGACGGCGCCGAACTGCTGGTCACGCCGGATTCGACGGGTGCCTTCATGCGGGTGGTGGAAGCGATTCGACAGGCGCCGGACCCGCTCGCGCTGCCCGCGGACGCCTGGGAGCTGATCGCCGAGGAGAACCGCCGGGTCGTGCCCGGCATCGACGGGTTCGTCGCGGCCGCCGCCGACACCCTCGCCCTCTACTCCGAGCTGGGCGCCTCCTGGACGCTCCCGAACAAGGTTCAGAGCAAGGTCCCGCACGAGTCCGCGCACGAGTTCCCGAATGAGGTGAGCACCCCATGAACCACGCGCAGAGCACCGACTCGCTGGTCCTGCGTGTCGCGGGCCGCCCGGTCGGCCGGTACGTCACCCGGCCCGAACTCGCGCCCCGGCTCTCGCCGCGCCCGTACCTCCACCCGGTCACCACCCTGGCCGGCACGGCTGTCACCGAGCTCAGCCCCGCCGACCACACCCACCACCTCGGCGTCGGTGTCGCCGTTCCCGACGTCGAGGGGCACAACTTCTGGGGCGGGCGCACCTACGTCCGCGACCAGGGACCCACGGAGCTGGACAACCACGGCGCGCAGCGGCACTCCGGTTTCCAGCTGCGCGACCCGGACGGCTTCGACGACGACTTCCCCGGCGGCCGGTTCGGACGGCAGTGGCAGTGGACCGCCAACCCGCAGGACGGCTGGGCCACCCAGCACTCCGGGGACGGGCTGCGGCTGAGCTGCGTACGGACGGTGGACGCGCACGACCTGCGCAAACTGCCGAACGTCCTCACCCAGCGGCTGCCCGGCATCCCCGTCACCGCCGAGGTGGAGCTGCGGCTCGACAGCGAGGAGCCGGGGGCGCGGGCGGGGCTCGCGGTGCTCGGGGACGCGTTCAGCTGGATCGGGCTGCAGCGGGAGGTGGACGGGTCGGTGCGGTTCGTGCACCGGTTCGCCGAGTCAGTGGCCATGGGGGCCCCTCCCACGCCTTTAGGGCAGTGGGGGAGGGAACGCGACGCGGCGCACGCACAAGAGGCGCCCGAGGGGCGGGTCCGGCTGTGGATCGAGATCGGCGCGGGGGCGCGCTGCCGCTTCTCGTACGACGTCGGGGGCGGCCGGCAGCCCTCCGGTCAGGTCTTCGCCGCCACCCCCTGGCGTTGGGTCGGCGCCCTGCTCGGGCTCTTCGCGCTCGCGCCCGTCGGCGGGGGACACGCCGGCGCGGCCCCGTTCACGCGGTTCCGCATCACCGCTTCCTGAAGCCGGCTCACCCGTAGGCCCCTGGGGAGCCGCAATGACGCACCTCCATGGCAAGCGCTTGCCAGGCCCGGTTCCGCAGACAGGCCCCGTACCGCAGACAGGCCACTACCGCTGACAAGACCCCACAACCCCGTTGGATCCAGAAGAAGAGAGCCGATCAATGAAGATCAACATCCGTAGAACCAGGCATGCCGCGACGGCCGTCGCCCTGGGCTCCGTGCTCGCGCTCACCACCACCGCGTGCGGCGACAGCGGCAGCGGTGCGGCGGGGGACAAGGGCAACGAGGGCTCGGGCAAGGGCGAGATCACCTTCTGGGACAACAACGGCGGTGTCCGCACCGACATCTGGAAGCAGATCATCGCGGACTTCGAGAAGAAGTACCCGGACATCAAGGTCAAGTACGTCGGTATCCCCGCGGCGAGCGCCCAGTCGAAGTACGACACCGCCATCCAGGGCGGCGGCCTGCCCGACGTCGGCGGCGTGGGTACCGCGATGCTCGCCGAGGTCGCGGTCCAGGGAGCGCTGGAGCCGCTGGACAGCCGGCTCAAGGGGAGCGCGCTGAACGGCAAGCTGAGCCAGAACCTGCTCGACGTCAGCCGGGCCGCGGGCGGCGGTGGCACGCTGTACCAGGTGCCGACCTCCGCCAACAACGGCACGCTGTGGTACCGGACGGATCTGTTCAAGGCGGCCGGCCTGGACGTGCCGACCACCTGGTCGAAGTTCTACGAGGCCGCCGACAAGCTCACCGACAAGGGCAAGAACAAGTTCGGCTTCACCATCCGGGGCGGTGAGGGGGCCATCGCGCCGGCCCTGGACGCGGTGTACGGCCAGACCGGCCTCACCTCGTTCTGGAACGGTGACAAGACCACCGTCAACGACCCGAAGAACGTGGCCGCCCTCGACAAGTACATCGCCCTGTACAAGAAGGACACCCCGTCCGCCGACGTCAACAACGACTTCACCAAGATGGTCGCCCAGTGGGACAGCGGCACCATCGGAATGCTGAGCCACAACCTCGGCTCCTATCAGGACCATGTGAAGGCGCTGGGCGACAAGTTCCGCGGCATCCCGAACCCGACGCAGGACGACGGCACGCGTGTGCAGGTGTCCAACCCGGTGGACGGACTGAGCCTGTTCAAGTCCGGCAAGAACAAGGCCGCCGCCTGGAAGTTCATCGAGTTCGCCGTCTCGGCCGAGGAGAACTCCAAGTTCAACGAGTCCGCGGGGCAGGTTCCGGCGAACACCGACGCCGCCAAGGATTCCTGGATCCAGCAGGCCGAGCCCACCAAGCTGGCCGCCGAGGCGCTCAACGGGGCCGGCACCAAGATCGTGCAGCTGCCGTACTACCTGCCCGACTGGAACACCATCTCCAAGGCCGACAACGAGCCGAACTTCCAGAAGATGCTGCTCGGGAAGACGAGTGCGAAGGAGTTCCTGGACACGCTTGCCGATCAGTTGAACAAGGCGCAGGCGGACTGGAAAGCCAATCACTAGGTCTCGTGGTCCTGCCGTGACGCGCGGTCGGTTCGGGGGCACGAGATTGTCTTGCGGGCCCGGCCCCGAACCCGGCCCCGAACCCGGCCCCGGGCCCGGTCGTGGCTGGTCGTGGCTGGTCGAGCCCACGCGGCGGAGCCGTAAATTGTTACAGCCCCGCGCCCCTGAAGACGGGGCGTGGGTCCCCCCTCTGCTTGAAAGGCGCACCTCTGTGTCCCTCACCCGCAGACAGGTCACCTCGGCCGCTCTTGCTGCCGTTCCCCTGGCCGTCGCCGCGACGGCGCCCGCGTTCGCCGCACCTTCCCCCGGAAGACATCGCACCCTCTATGTCGCCGGCGACTCCACCGCCGCCCAGAAGTACGCGGACGCCGCGCCCGAGACCGGGTGGGGTATGGCGCTTCCGTTCTTCTTGTGGGAGTACCTGGCCGTCGCCAACCACGCGGTGAACGGGCGCAGTTCGAAGAGTTTCATCGACGAGGGGCGGCTCGGCGTCATTCTCGACGCGATCCGGCCCGGCGATTTCCTCCTCATCCAGTTCGGTCACAACGACGAGAAGAGTGCCGACCCGACGCGCTACACCGAGCCCTGGACCACGTACCAGGACTACTTGCGTCAGTACGTCGACGGGGCGCGGGCCCGTGGCGCGCGGCCGGTGCTGGCGACTTCGGTGGAACGGAGAAAGTTCGACGCGGACGGCAACGCCGTGCCGACCCACGGCGACTACCCGACGGCGATGCGCGCCCTCGCCGAGGACGAGTGCGTGGCGCTGCTCGACATCCAGGCCCTGTCGCTGGCCCTGTGGCAGAAGCTCGGTGTCGAGGAGACCAAGAAGTACTTCAACTGGACCGCGACCGAGCAGGACAACACCCACTTCAACCCGCCGGGTGCGATCGCCGTGGCCCGTCTCGTTGCGGCCGAGCTGCTGCACCGCCAGGTGCTGGCGCCCGGGGATCTGCGCCGGCTCGACGAGGAGGTCCCGGAGTCCTGGATCACCTGGCCGGACGCGGCCGCGTAACACCACTTCCGTAGCACTTTCCGCAGCACCTTCAGTAGCACCTTCCGCAGAAGGAGAGCCGCACAGTGAACACATATGTATGGCATGGGCATGTCATAAAAAAGCTTGCCGTGCTGGTCGGCTGTACCGCCCTGGCCCTCGCCGTCACCGGCACCACCGCCCAGGCCCAGGCCCAGGCCCGGTCCGGCGACCTCGGCCGCCAGACCCTCGCCGCCGGTGACGGCTGGGCCTCGGACGGCACGGGGACCTCCGGCGGTGCGGCGGCCGACGCCGCGCACGTGTACACCGTCACCACCTGGGCCGAGTTCAAGGCCGCGCTGAAGGACGGGGGCACCGCCCCGAAGATCATCCAGGTGAAGGGCACGATCGACGCCAACGCCGAGGGCTGCGACTCGTTCGCCGTGGCCGGCTACGACTTCGACGCCTATCTGCAGAAGTACTCGCCGGAGAACTGGGGTTACACCAAGAACCTGGACGCCGAGCCCGACGACAGCCCCGAGGGCCTGCGCCGCGCCTCCGCCGCCAACCAGGACACCGTCATCAAGGCGAACATCCCCGCCAACACCACCATCGTCGGCCTTGGCGAGGACGCGGGCTTCAAGGGCGCCAGCCTCCAGATCAAGGCCGTGGACAACGTCATCGTCCGCAACCTCACCTTCGAGAGTCCCCTCGACTGCTTCCCGCAGTGGGACCCGACCGACACCTCCGTCGGCAACTGGAACTCCGAGTACGACAGCGCGGTGGTCTACGGCTCCACGCACATCTGGCTGGACCACAACACCTTCACGGACGGGGACCATCCCGACAGCACGCTGCCCACGTATTTCGGCCGGATCTTCGAGCAGCACGACGGCGAGCTGGACATCGTCAAGGGCGCGGACTACGTGACTGCCTCCTGGAACGTCTTCGCCGACCACGACAAGACGATCCTCATCGGCAACAGCGACAGCGCGTCCACCGCCGCGGTCGACCGGGGCCACCTCAAGGTCACCTTCCACCACAACCTGTTCTCGAACCTCGTCGAGCGCGCGCCGCGCGTCCGCTTCGGCCAGGTCGACTCGTACAACAACCACTTCGTCGCGGGCGACGGCTACTCCTACAGCTACGGCATCGGCATGGAGTCCCAGCTCGTCGCCGAGCACAACGCGTTCACGCTGCCCGCCGGGGTCAGCGCGGCGACCGTCCTGAAGAAGTGGAAGGAGGCGCCGCTCACTGCCGCCGACAACTACGTCAACGGGGCGCCGACCGACCTGATCGCCGTGCACAACGCGGAGATCCCCGCGGAGACGCTGCAGTCCGGGGCCGGATGGACGCCGACCCTGCGGACGAAGGTCGACTCGCCGCGGGCGGTGCCGGGGATCGTGGATCACCGCGCGGGTGCCGGCAAGGTCTGCTGATCATGCCCGAACTCCCGCTCAGCAGACGGGCGTTCGTCGTCGCGAGCACCGGAGCCGCGCTGGCTCCGGTGTTCGCGGCCCCCGCCCGCGCCGCCACGAGGGCGCCTTTCGGGCGCTACGGTTCGCCCGCCGCCCGCCTCACCGAGCAGACCCTGTACGCCCATCCCGGCGGGCTCGGCGACCACACCACCGTCCAGGCCGCCGCCGTCGCCGCCGCTACCGGTACCGGGTACACAGTGGTCATCGCGCCGGGGACGTACCGCGAGACGGTCGCCGTCGGCGTCGCCCGTACGGAGATGACCTGGATCGGCGCCTCCGGGGACCCGCGTGACGTGGTCATCGTGTACGACAACGCCAACGGCACCCCGAAGCCCGGCGGCGGCACCTACGGCACCACCGGGTCGGCCACCACGACCGTGCAGGCCGA
This sequence comes from Streptomyces sp. NBC_01384, assembly GCF_045040035.1. Lineage (NCBI taxonomy): Bacteria > Bacillati > Actinomycetota > Actinomycetes > Kitasatosporales > Streptomycetaceae > Streptomyces > Streptomyces sp. NBC_01384. The sequence continues at coordinate 2,260,393 of NZ_CP109559.1, read as the reverse complement.
CGGGTTCACCGCCCGCTCGATCACCTTCGCCAACGACTTCCTGCGCGCCGACCACCCCGAGATCACCGGCACCCAGGCGGTCGCCATCAAGGTGCAGGGCGACCGCTCGGCCTTCCTGGACTGCCGGTTCCTCGGCCACCAGGACACGCTGTACGCCGACTCGACGGCGCTCGGCACGTTCGCCCGCCAGTACTACCGCGACTGTTACGTCGAGGGCGACGTGGACTTCGTCTTCGGCCGGGCGAGCGCCGTCTTCGAGCGCTGCCACTTCCGCACCCTGAACCGTACGGACCTCACGTCCGCCCCGTACGGCTTCGTCTTCGCCCCCTCCACCGCCCTCGCCAACCCGCGCGGCTACCTGGTCACGCGCGGCCGGGTCAGCAGCGAGGCCCCGGACGCGTACTACAAGCTCGCCCGCCCCTGGGTGCCCGGTTCGGACACCACCGCCCGGCCGATGCTGACCGTCCGCGACACCCGCCTCGCCGCCGGGATCGACGCGGTCGCGCCCTACACCAACATGTCGGACACCTACCCCTGGCAGAACCAACGCTTCGCCGAGTACCGGAACGCGGGTCCGGGTGCGGTGATCGGAGTCCCGGAGAACCGTCCCCAACTGAGCGCCGAAGAGGCCGAGTCGGCGACCCGCGAGGCGTACCTCGGGGACTGGACGCCGTGGGAGGGGTGCTGAGATGCGCCGACGCGCCTTCCTCGCCACGGCCGGTGCGCTCACGGCGTTCGGCGCGACTCCCGCCGTCGCGGGCGGGCGCCGGGTGCTGCACGTCCGCCCAGGTGACTCCGTCCAGGCCGCCGTCGACGCGGTGACCGGCACCGGCTGGACGATCGTCGTGCACCCGGGCACGTACCGCGAGGTCGTGAACATCCCCGCCGACAAGGCCGACCTGACACTGTGCGGTGCAAGCCGTGACCCACGCGACGCCGTCATCGTCGACGACCACGCCAACGGCACGCAGAAGCCGGACGGCTCCGGGACGTACGGCACCGCGGGCTCCGCCACCTTCACCTCGGCGGCGCCCGGGCTGACCGTGCACGGGCTGACGCTCGCCAACGACTGGCTGCGCGCGGACCACCCGGACATCACCGGGACGCAGGCGGTGGCGGTGTACGTCACCGGGGACCGCTCGTCCTTCACCCGCGTCCGCCTGCTGGCACACCAGGACACCCTGTTCGCCGACACGACGGCCCTGACCGCCTTCGACCGCCACTACTACCGCGACTGCTACATCGAGGGCGACGTCGACTTCGTCTTCGGACGGGCCACCGCCGTCTTCGAGCGCTGCCACTTCCACACCCTCGACCGGGACGTCACCTTCAAGCCCGAGGGGATGGTCTTCGCGCCCTCCACGGCCCGCGCCAATCCGTACGGCTTCCTGGCCGTCCGCAGCCGCGTCACCTCCGGCGCGGAGGACGGGGCGTACAAGATCGCGCGGCCGTGGGTGCCGTCGTACGAGACGACGGCCCGGCCGTCCCTGGTCGTACGGGAGACGCAACTCGGCCCCGGCATCGACGCGGTGGCGCCCTACGCCAACATGCGCGAGGCCTACCCCTGGCAGTCCATGCGCTTTCGCGAGTACCGCAACACCGGCCCCGGCGCGGAGATCACCGTGCCGGAGAACCGTCCCCAGCTCACGGACACGGAAGCCGCGTCGCACACGCGTGCGGCGTATCTCGGCGACTGGTGTCCGTGATTCCCCCGCACCGACCACCGCGGTAGCTCCATCGACCCGCGCGGTGGCTCCATCGACCCGCATCGACGAAAGGACCGCACTCCATGTCTCGTCGAACCGCTCTCGTTCTCGGCGCCACCCTGGCGCTCGGCGCCGGACTCGCCGTCCTGCCCACCCAGGCCCAGGCGGCGACCGTCGTCGTCAGCACCACGGCCGACCTCACCAGCGCCATCAAGAACGCCACCGCCGGCACCGTCATCCAGGTGCGCGGCGGCACGTACTACCCGACGGCCACCCTCCAGTCGACGGCCAACGGCACCTCGTCGAGCCCCGTCACCCTCCAGGCGTACGGCTCGGAGACCGTGAAGATCGACGGCTCCTCGCTGCCCGCCGGAGACTGGATCTTCAAGCTGACCGCCGACTACTGGAACGTCTCCAACCTCACCTTCCAGAACTCCCCGGACAGCGCGGTCGTCTGCCAGTCCTGCACCGGCACGAACTGGAACAACATCAAGACCATCGACGGCGGCGACTCCGGCTTCACGCTCACGGGTGATGGCACCGTCAACAACACGGTCAAGAACATCGACTCGTACGGCAACTACGACGCCGCCACGCACGGCCAGAACGCGGACGGCGTGGCCATCAAGTTCGGCTCCGGCACAGGCAACCTGGTGACTGGGGCCCGGCTGTACAACAACTCGGACGACGGCATCGACCTGTGGTCCTTCGCCTCGCCGGTCACCATCGAGCACACCTGGTCCTTCGGCAACGGCAAGAACCGCTGGGGCGACTCCGCCTTCGAGGGCAACGGCAACGGCTTCAAACTCGGCGGGAACGGCGTAACGGTCGCCCACGTCGTCAACAACTCCGCCGCCTGGGACGACGCGGGCAACGGCTTCACCGAGAACTCCAACACCGGTGCGATCGTCATCAACCGCACCACCGCGTACGCCAACGGCAAGTACGGCTACTACTTCGCCACCAGCTCCGCCAAGCTCGGCAAGAATCTGGCCGTCGGCAACGGCAGCGCGGCCGTCTCCAAGGGCTCCTCGGTCACGTCCTCCGGCAACAACTGGGACTCGGGCATCTCCACCCCGTCCTTCGTCTCCACGGACGCGTCGACGACGTACAACTCCCGCCAGTCGGGCGGCGCACTGCCCGCGACGACGTTCCTGACGACGGGTTCGACGACGATCGGGGCGACGATGAACTGACACCGCGCCTCATCCGAACGGCTTACGGGAGTCCCGACGCCGTTGGCGAACCCCGCCAAGCTTCTGAGAGTGGCCGGAGAGTCTCACGACACGCCATGAATCATCGGCGTGTCGCGGGACTCTCCGGCCAATTGCTCACGACTCCTCGTCCGTCTTGACCCCGGTGATGAAGGACGACCAGGTGGCGTCGGTGACCAGGAGGGCTGGGCCCCGCTTGTCCTTGGAGTCGCGGATGCCCACGTGGGCGGTCAGGTCCGCGATCTCGACGCAGGCGCCGCCCTGGCTGTCGCTGTGGGAGGACTTCTTCCAGAGGTGCTCGGCGGCCACGTCGGGTGCCGTCAGGCGTGTGTTCACAGTGAGTCGATCTCTCGCGCTAGTCGGTGCAGGAACCCGGCGGTCGCCGAGGGGCCGGGGGCTTCGGAGCGCTGCCGTTGGTCCGCCTCCACGCCAAGCGTCGGCTGGAGCTCTGGTGTTGGCGGGGTGACCATGAGGACGCGGTCCTCGTGGTCTCCGAGCTCGTCGCCAACGCGGTGAACCACGCCAGGATCGTGGGGCACGAGCTGCGGCTGCGGTTGGCAGTCACCGAGGACGGTGCGTTGTCGGTCGAGGTCTCGGACCCGGTCCCGGACTTCCCCGGCTTCGACCATGCCCTCGCGCCGGGCGGGATGGATGAACGCGGTCGCGGTCTGGCTGTCGTACGGGCTCTGGCCGCCGAGTTGACCTGGTTCCCACGGCGGCACATCGGCAAGACGGTGCGGGCCCGCGTGAAGCCGTAGCGACTGAGTGAGCAAGGCCGCAACGAGACGCTCGCCAACGAATGGCTGCGGGCGGACCGCCTGGTGATCACGGGGGTCGCTGGGCGCGTAGCGGCGTACGTCACCGGGAACCGTGGGTACGGTTTCCGGCGTACCAGGACACGCTGTTCGAGCCGTCGACAGCCCCCGCGAATCCGCACCGTTGGCGCCACCATGAACCAACCGGCAGCAGCTCTGTGCTGGAAGCAGCGGAGTCGGCTGCTTCCAGCATGCCGACGGAATCTCAGCCCAAGTGCCACAGGGCGTACGCCACAACGAACAGGAGCAGGCCGGCGAACGTCATCAGCGCGCCCAGGAACCGGAGATAGCCGGGGGTCGCGAAGATGGTGGGCGACCCGCCCAGGCGGCCCATCGCCGCCCAGCTCTCCTCGTTCTTGCGGCGAATCCGCTCGGAGCGCCGGGTGGTGATCCCGCGCACGTCGAACGCCCAGCTGACCCCGCACCAGAAGGCGGCCAGGCCGCCCAGCAGGAAGACGGCGAGGACGACCGGTGAGGGGCCGTCCGACCCTGCGGCGAGGTTGAATCCTTCAGTCAATTTCAGATCCTTTCGGGGCGATGGTGAGGGAACTGTCCTACTTCGCCGCCAGATCGCGGCCCGAGTCGGACATCAATGCTCACTGGCCTGCGCTTTTCTGTCCTGGGTAGTGCTGGTCAGGCTCTGGCACAGGGCGTGGGCCACCCGCTCCCGTAACTCTTCGTCCGTCAGGTCGTCCTCGTCCCGGAGCGTGGGATCGATGCTGTAGTCCTCCAATGCGTAGAAGACCTCGTCCAGCGCTGCCGTGAGCCCGTCGCCCAGACGCTCGCCCGCGTCCATCGAACGGCGTCGCTCCTCCAGCCACTGTCTGGCGAACGCGGGGCCGTCGACCGCGTCGGCCACCAGTTGCCGCATGAGTTCCAGCCGGCGGCCCGTGTGGCTGGTTGTGGGAACACTCTCGGGGGTTTTCCACGTTCTCGTGCGCGAGGGGGACTCTGTGGTCACGGCGGTGTCGGGTGTCTCCGCTCCGGACCGTACCCGGCGCGCATGCTCCGTTCCGTTCACCAGTTGACGAAAACGGCGGAGGAAGCGACCTGAGGACATGCCCGTTCCAATGCGACCTTGAAATCGTGGGCCAGTGCCACAAGAAGACCTTCCGCCTCTGTGTGTGAAACCTCTTCGGTGTCTGGTGCGGGGTTCCATGCGGTGGTCGACGTGCACATCAGGACGACCGTATCCCCTTGGGGGGCAAACGTGACGAGTCGCTCCACCCCCTGCCCGTAGAAGTCGGTTTGTGTCACCGAACTCCTTGCCCTGTTTGTCGTCGCCCCAGGGTTTTCCCAGGCCGTCCAGGGTGGTGACGAGGGTGGTGAGTGCCGTGCTGAGGTTCTTGGCCCCTTCGTGGAAGTCGGGTGCCGCACGCTTCAGGTCGGCTGTCCGTATGTGCAGGACCATGCCCTTGCCGTTGCCTTCACCCATGCGGCTTCCCCCGTCCGACGCGATCGTTCGCATGTGCGTCTCCCGACCCTGGAAGAACCGGTTCACGGGACGGTCAAGTGGACGCCACCCCCGGGCAATCCATCGGAGCCGCACGGTAGTTGCCGCACGAGAGGAGCGGCGGGGCCTGTTCCTGTGCGTGAGGTATCGATCGGATAAAGACTCGCGCGCCGGGTGCGTGATGCGCGTAGACAGTCCCTGACCTGGTGCGGAATGACCTGGTACCCAACCCACCCAGATCCCAGATCCGGAGATTCCATGCGGAAGTCCCTCAGAGCGGCAGCCATCGCTGCCGTTTGTGCCGTCGCCGGCGGCGCCCTCTACGGCACGGGCGTCGCCACGGCCGGCCAGTCGACGGTCAACTCGACCCACGAGCCCTACAACATCGGGCTCCTGGTCAAGGACATCGACACCTACTACGGCACCACGCTCGACAGCAACGGCGTGTACCAGGCGTCCAAGGACAGCCAGTACGCCAAGGACCTGGCGCGCCTGGAGTCGGACGCCAAGCACTACATCGACAGGGCGGCGCGCAAGGCGAAGTACCACGGCGAGAAGCCCGCGGTCGTCTTCGACGTCGACGACACGCTGCTGCTCTCCCTCGACTACGAGAAGAAGACCAACTACACGTACAACTCGGCCTCCTGGGCGACGTACGTGGCCCAGGCCGACCGTCCGGCCGTCTTCGGCACCCCCGAACTCGTCGCGTACGCCGAGTCCAAGGGTGTCGAGGTCTTCTACAACTCGGGCCTGAAGGAGTCGCAGCGCGTCTCCGCGGTCGCGAACCTGAAGAAGGTCGGCGCCGACATCAACCTCGACGCCGACCACATGTTCCTCAAGGACGCGGCCAACCCGCCGTCCTATCTGAGCGCCTGCGCCACGGCCGCCGCCTGGAACTGCACCACCGTGCAGTACAAGTCCGGCACCCGCAAGCACATCGAGTCGCTCGGGTACGACATCGTCGCCGACTTCGGCGACCAGTACTCCGACCTCGAAGGGGGCTACGCCGACAAGACGTTCAAGCTCCCGAACCCGACGTACTTCGTGGGCTAGTCACCCGTCCCGGTCCGTACGGGGCGGATCGACTCCAGGGTCGGCACCACCGGCTGAATCGTTCCGTCCGCTGCGAACCGCAGGCGGTCGATCGTGGTCTCCCGGTGTGTGCCGTCCCCGCCCGCCGTTCCAGGACCGTTCAGGGCGAACCGGTGGTAGACGATGTACCAGTCGTCGGTGCCGGGGACGTTCACCACGGAGTGGTGGCCGGTGCCCTTGATGCCGTACTCCGGGCGCTTGGACAGGATCGTGCCCCGCTTGGTCCACGGACCGAGCGGGGACGGTCCGGTCGCGTACGCGACGTGGTAGTTCTCGCTGCGCGTGTCGTCCTCGGACCACATGAAGTAGTACGTGCCCCGCCGCTTGATGACGAAGGACCCCTCGCGGAAGTCGGTCTGCGTGATGTCCTTCACCTTGGAGGCGTCGAACGACACCATGTCGTCGTTGAGCGGGACCACGTACCCGTGCCCATTGCCCCAGTACAGGTACGACTGGCCGTCGTCGTCCGTGAACACCGCCGGGTCGATCATCTGCCCCGTGAACTGGCCCTTGGCGACCAGGGGTTTGCCCAGCACGTCCTTGAAGGGACCGGCGGGGGAGTCGGCCACCGCCACGCCGATCTGCTGCTCGGCGCAGAAGTAGAAGTAGTACTTGCCGTCGCGCTCGGCGATCGCGGGTGCCCAGGCGTTCTTGTCCGCCCAGGACACATCGGGGCCCAGGTCCAGGATCACACCGTGGTCCTTCCAGTGGACCAGGTCCTTCGACGAGTACGCCTTGAAGCTCGTCCCGCTCCAGCCCGCGTAGCCGTCCGTCGTCGGATAGATCCAGTACTGGCCGTCCAGGTAATGGACGTCCGGGTCGGCGTTGAGGCCGGGGAGGACGGGGCTGCGGGTCGGCGCCGCCTCCACCGTCCACGTCCTGCTCGTCCCGTCCGCCGCCGTCACGGTGTACGTCTGCGGGGTGCGGAAGTCCCGGTGCGTGCCCGAGGCCGGGCTGACCTTCGCGCCCGCGCCGACCGCGAGGGCGGGGGCCAGGTGCCTGAGGTCCGCGTCCGGGTTCATCGGCAGGACGACCTTCGAGGCCGACTCGGTGACGATCGCGTACGCCTTCTGTCCCTTCGCGGTAGCGTCCACGACCGACGTGCCGGTCGCCGGATACGCCGCGAGCAGCCGGTCGTACTCCGCCTGGGTCACCGGCATCACCGTGCCGTGCCGGGGGCTGGCCGGCAGCTGGTAGTTCGTCGACATGGTCCACTTGCCCGAGTCGAGGTCGGTCGTCTCGAAGGGGACGTAACCGCGGCTGCCGTACTCGTCGATGAACAGGTACCACTTGTTCTCGGTGTTGGACTTGAAGACCGTCGGGCCCTCGCCGCGGTCGATCGAGCCGCTGCCGATGCAGTCCGAGACGAAGTCGTACTTGGTGCTGGTCAGGGAGGTCGACTTCTCGCCGGTGATGAACTTCGAACAGAGGCTGGAGGAGCTGGGATCGCGCTCGTCCTTGGTGTAGCGGTAGTAACTGCCCTTGTTCTTGATGACCGTCGAGTCGATCACCGAGTAGCCCGGGTCGTCCCAGACCTTCGGCTCGCTGAAGGTGCGGAAGTCCTTCGTGGTGGCGTACAGCATCTTGTTGTACGTTGATCCGGTGTGGTCCGGGTCGTCGTCGGCGTACAGCTTGGACGCCCAGAAGACGACGTACTCACCCAGCGAGTCGTCCCAATAGGCCTCCGGCGCCCAGGTGTTGCCCGCGGAGTCGGGGGCGACCTTCACCAGGCGCTGGTCGGTCCAGTGGACCAGGTCGGTGGACTCCCAGATCATGATGGACTTGCTGCCGTGCCGCTGCACGTAGTCCCAGCTGCCACTGGAGTTCTTGTACATCTTCAGGTCGGTGGCGATGAGGAAGAACTTGTCGCCCTTGGGGGAGCGGATCACGAACGGGTCGCGCAGCCCCTTCTCGCCGATGGTCGAGGTCAGGACGGGACTGCCCGCGTTCAACTCCCGCCAGTGCAGTGGGTCGTTGCCGCGGCTGAGGGCGTAGCGGATCTGCTCGCCGTCGGCGGTGCCCTCGCCGGTGAAGTAGGCGAAGAGATAGCCGGCGTACTTCGTTCTGTTCACGTGCGGTGCTCCCGACGATGACGGTGACGCGGGGCTCGGTGGGGCGGCCAGCAGGCCCAGGAGGAGGGCGAGGAGGGGGATCAGGAGCGCGCGGGCGGTGCGGCGTCGCATGACACATCCTGTCGGAGTCTGGTGGATTCTGTGGGGGAAACGCTCTCGGAGTGTTGCCAGTGGGAGACAGTGCGTCAATTGATGAAGGCGGCCCAACGGCCAGCGAAAGTTTCGAGCTTTTTCGTGAGGCCTCGGCAACCTTTCCGGCCACCGCGGCGACCAGGAAGCAGAAGCGGGCCGGGGCGGCCCCTCCGGCCCGCTTCGCAGCAGCCCCATTCCCTAGGAAAGGAACGCCCCGTGCTTCTGAGCACCGGACGCCACCGCAGGACTCGTACGCTCTCGATCGCCGCCGCGGTGGCCGTCGCCGCGGGGGCGGGTGGCGTCTACCTCGGCCTCTCGAACAACGGATCGGCGCAGGCCGCCTCCACCACGGTCACCGTCTCCACCACCACCCAGCTCCAGACGGCCGTCGCCAATGCCGCCGCCGGTACGACCATCCAGGTGCGCGGCGGCACGTACTACCCGACGGCCACCCTGAAGTCGACGGCGAACGGCACCAGTTCCACGCGGATCACCCTCACCGCGTACGGCAGCGAGAAGGTGAAGATCGACGGCTCCAAGCTGGCCGCCGGTTCCTGGCTGGCGGGGATCTACGGCGACTACTGGACCGTCCAGAACATCACCTGGCAGAACTCGCCCGCCCAGGGCTTCGTCGCCACCTCCTCCGTCGGCGGCGTCTTCAAGAACCTCGTCACCGCGAACAACGGCGACTCCGGCTTCACCCTGCGCGGCGACGGCACGACCGACAACCTCGTGCAGAACCTCGACAGTTACGGCAACTACGACGCCGCGAACCATGGCCAGAACGCCGACGGCATCGCCATCAAGTTCGGCTCCGGCACCGGCAACAAAGTCACCGGCGCGCGGCTCTACAACAACGCGGACGACGGCCTCGACCTCTGGCAGTTCTCCTCGCCGATCACCATCGAGCACTCCTGGTCGTACGGCAACGGCAAGAACCGCTGGAACGACTCCGCCTTCGAGGGCAACGGCAACGGCTTCAAGCTCGGCGGCGGCGGGGCCGCGGTCGCGCACGTCGTGAACAACAACGCGGCCTGGGACAACGCGGGCAACGGCTTCACCGAGAACTCCAACACCGGAGCCATCGTCCTCAACCGCAACACCGCGTACGCCAACACCGACGCCGGGTTCTTCTTCGCCACCGGCAAGGCGCGGCTTGCCAGGAACCTCGCGGTGAGCAACAAGGGCGGTCTGGACAAGCTCGGCTCGTCCGCCGTCTCCGCGGCCAACAACTGGGACAGCGGTGTCTCGACCCCGTCCTTCAAGTCCACGGACGCGACGACGGCGTACGGTGCCCGCTCGTCGAGCGGTTCGCTGCCGGCGACCACGTTCCTGACGACGGGCTCGACGACCATCGGCTCGACCATGAACTGACGTACGCGCGTACCGACGTGCGAAGGAAAATGAACGCCCCCGCCGGTCGTCACCGGCGGGGGCGTTCCTCTGACTGGCCGAGGGGGGCTCAGGCCAGCAGATCCACACAGTCGAACGACGTGCCCGGGCTGAGGTAGGCCGAGCCGGTCGAACCACTGACGATGTTGAGCTTCAGAACGTTGTACTGACTCACGTCCGACTTCCACGCACTGTTAGGGACGTTGAAAGTGAACATCTGGTTGTCTCCGCGGTACGAACCCGTGGTGAGGGATCGCGTCGACGGACGCGCCGTTCGACTCGTGCAGTCATGAAGCGGATTTCCTTGCGGCGAGGGGACGTGCTCGTCTCCTGGTCGCCGCAGGTGAGGAAAGGGTTGCCGCGTCGGCGGAAATTTTTTTACGAGTCGCCGTTGGCGCTGCTCGCGGCGGCGAAGTCGCCCGCCACGCCCAGCGTCTTGTCCGCGGTCTTCGCGTTCGCCGTGTAACTGTCGTCCTTGGCGTCCCGGCCGCCGCGGGTGTGGTTGTACTGGCCCGCGAAGACCCACTCACCGGCCGCGAGGGTGTGACCCTCCTTGAGCACCCAGGTGTAGACCAGGAAGCCGTCCTTCTCGGCGACCGTCGTCGTGAAGTCGCTCTCGGGCGCCGAGCGCCAGGAGCCCGTGTCGCCGACCCCGCCGGTCTGCTTGACCTTCAGCTCGACGGTGAGCGAGGTGAGTGTGGCGGCGTTCTTGAGGGTCACATTGCTCTGCGCCCAGAAGTCGTTGCTGTGCGGGTCCACCGAGCCGTCGGACCACAGCGAGCCGTCCTGGTTCCCCGAGGCGGGTGCCTTGGGCGCGGCGGGCGAGGAGTTCGTGGCCGAGGGAGAGACGCTCGCCTTCCCGGACGGCTTCGAGGCGCCCGAGGTGTGCGAGGGGTGCGGCGCGACGGGCGCACGGCTGGTCGCGTCCGGCGAGACGACCGGGGTCGGCGAGACCGCGACCGTCTGCTGCGGCGGCTTGTTCTCCTGCACCGCCGCGGCCACCCAGTAGCCGCCGACCGCGAGGACGCCCGCGACCGCTGCCGTGGCGCCCGCGACCCGTGCCCAGCCGAGCATCGGCGGACGCGCCGCGCGCCGGGGACGACGCTCGGAGGCGCCGGACATCCCGCGCTCGACCCGGGCCAGGATGCGCGCGCGGTCGGGCTCATGCGCCTCGGCCGCCTCGTGCAGCCTGTCGCGCAGCTCGTCGTGCACGTCCTGCGCCTTCCTCATCGGTCCCTTCCTCCGGCTCCACCCGTGGGCAGCACACTGGCGTGCACCCGCATCGGGGCCTCGTCGGTGCCGAGGAGCCGCTTCAGTTCGGCCATGCCCTTCGACGTCTGGGACTTAACCGTACCCACGGAAACACCGAGGGCGAGCGCCGTGTCCTTCTCCGAAAGGTCGAAAGCGTGCCGAAGCACGACACATGCGCGCTTACGGAACGGCAGCCGGCGCAGTGCCTCCTGGACGTCGATCTTCCCCGCTATGTCGGGGTTCTCGGTCCTGTCCTCGCGCTGCGACCAGAACAGCGTGATCCGTCTGCGCTCGCGCACCGCGCTGCGGATCCGGGTGCGGGCCAGGTTCGCGACCACACCGCGGGCGTACGCCACGGGGTGGTCGGCCGCGCGCACCCGGTCCCAGCGGTGCCACAGCGCGAGCAGCGCGTCGGCCGCCAGATCGTCGGCGGCGTCCGCCTCGCCGGTCAACAGATGGGCGAAGCGGGCGAGTTCGGCATGGTGCCGCTCGAAGAAGGCGTGGAACTCCACGGAGGCTGTGTCGTCGACGACAGTGCCCACGGGCTACCTCTCCTTGCTGCGGCTTTTGAGCAACCGGTGCGGGTGCGTGCGTATACGGCCCCCGTGCGCCATCCGTGAAGGAATGGTGCCCCTGTGGGGCGAGATGCGTGAGCGTACCAGCGATGTGTACAGGGGTTCGAACGGCGTATGGCAGGCCGAACTCGATTCCGTAACACGGTGAAAACCTGAAAGCGGTTCAACGCGGGAACAATCCAGCCAGCATCCGCACACCCAGCACGCAGGTCACAAGGAGTATCAGTCATGTCCGAAACACAGAAGGTGGCCGACCGGCCAAGTGCCGCGCCACCAGCGGCGAACAGTGTCGACCGGTTCTTCAAGATCTCCGAACGGGGCTCCACCTTCGGCCGGGAGATACGCGGCGGCTTCGCCACGTTCTTCACCATGGCCTACATCCTTGTCCTGAACCCGATCATCCTCGGCAGCGCCAAGGACAAGTTCGGCCACCAGCTCGACAGTGGCCAACTCGTCACGGCCACCGCCCTGGTGGCCGCGGTGATGACCGTCATCATGGGCGTGGGCGGCAATCTGCCCCTCGCGATCGCGGCGGGGCTCGGTCTGAACGCCGTCGTCGCCTTCCAGATCGCCCCGCTGATGAGCTGGCCCGACGCGATGGGCCTGGTGGTCATCGAAGGCGTGCTCATCTGCGTACTGGTCCTCACCGGACTGCGCGAAGCCGTCATGAACGCCATCCCGCAACCGCTGAAGCACGCCATCGGCGTGGGCATCGGACTCTTCATCGCCTTCATCGGCTTCGTGGACGCCGGCTTCGTCAGCCGCATCCCGGACGTCGCGAACACCACCGTGCCGGTGCAGTTGGGCGGGACCGGCTCGCTGACCGGCTGGCCCGTCCTGGTCTTCTGTCTCGGCGTGCTGCTCACCATCGGACTGATGGCGCGCAAGGTCAAGGGCGCCATCCTGATCAGCATCGTGGCGATGACCGTGCTCGCCGTGATCATCAACTCGGCCGCCGACATCAAGAGTTGGGGTCTGACCACGCCGAAGATCCCCTCCGACGTGGTGGCCACCCCGGACTTCGGTCTCGTCGGTCACTTCAGTCTGTTCGGCGGCTTCGGCGAGACCGGCGCCCTGACGGTCGTCCTGCTGATCTTCACCCTGATCCTGTCGGACTTCTTCGACGCCATGGGCACGATCGTCGGCATCAGTGCGGAGGCCGGACTGCTCGACGAGGAGGGCAAGGTGCCCGGCATCGGGCGGGTGCTGTTCATCGACGGTGCCGCGGCGGTCGCGGGCGGTGCGGCCTCCGCCTCGTCCAACACCGCGTACATCGAGTCCGCGGCCGGCGTCGGCGAGGGCTCGCGCACCGGCTTCTCGAACCTGATCACCGGTGGCATGTTCGCCCTCGCCCTGTTCCTGACCCCGCTGCTCACCATCGTCCCGCTCCAGGCGGCGGCCCCCGCCCTGGTCGCGGTCGGCTTCCTGATGATGACGCAGGTCAAGCACATCGAATGGGACGACTACGAGATCGCGATCCCCGCGTTCCTGACCATCGCGGCGATGCCGTTCACCTACTCGATCACCAACGGCATCGGTGCCGGCTTCGTCGCCTACGTCGTCATCAAGGCGGTGCTCGGCAAGATACGCGAGGTCCACTGGCTGCTGTGGGTGGTGTCGGCGCTGTTCGTGGTGTACTTCGCGATCGATCCCGTGAGGCAGCTGTTCGGCGTCAAGTGACCGCACGCGGGAAGGGCCGCCCCCAGGGGTGCGGGGCGGCCCTTCGTCGTACGCGGTGCCTCAGTGCCGTACGCGGTGCCTCAGTTCTTCAGCGCCGCCTGCATCATGGCCTTGGCCACCGGGGCCGCCAGGCCGTTGCCGCTGACCTCGGACCTCGCCGCGTCGGACTGTTCGACCATGACCGCCACGGCGACCTCCTTGCCGTTCGAGTCGGACTTCGCGTACGACGTGAACCAGGCGTACGGGGTCTTGCTGTTGTTCTCGCCGTGCTGGGCCGTACCGGTCTTGCCGCCGACGGTCGCGCCGGAGATCTTCGCGTTCGTGCCCGTGCCGTGCTCGACGACCGTCTGCATCGCGGACTGGAGCTGCTCGGCGGTCGTCGAGCTGACGATCTGCTCGGTCCGCGTGCTGTCGTCGTAGTTCTTCACCACATTGCCGTCGGCGTCGCTGGTCTGCGACACCATGTGCGGCGAGACCAGCTTGCCGCCGTCTGCGATGGCCGCCGACACCATGGCCATCTGCAGCGGGGTCGCCGTGACGTCGAACTGGCCGATGCCGGTCAGCGCCGTGGACGACTTGTCCATGTTCGACGGGTAGACGCTCGGGTACGCCCGCACCGGCACGTCCTGCGAGCTGTCGTTGAAGCCGAACTTCTCCGCCATCGCCCTGACCTTGTCCTGCCCGAGGTCGACGGCCATCTTCGCGAAGACGTTGTTGCAGGAGTACTGCAACGCGACCCGGATCGAGGCGTCCTTGCAGGGCGCGGTCGAGCTCTCGTTCTTCAGGACCTTGGTCGAGTTCGGCAGCGTGTACGGGTTCGGGCTGTCCGTGCCGGTGTCCACGTCCTTGTACAGCCCGTCCTCCAGCGCCGCCGCCGCGACCACCAGCTTGAACGTCGACCCCGGCGGCAGCGGCTGGCGCAGCGCCCGGTTCGTCATCGGCTTGTCCGCGTCCTTCGTCAGCTTCGTCCAGGCGGCGGAGTCGCCGGTGGTGAGCCGCGAGGGGTCGTACGACGGGGTGGAGACGACCGCGAGGATCCTGCCGTTCGTCGGGTCGATCGCGACGGCCGCGCCCTTGTTGCCGCCCAGCGCGTGGTACGCCGCCTTCTGCACATCCGGGTCGATGGTCGTGACCACGTCACCCGGGTCGGCGCGCTTGTCGGTGAGCGTGTCGAGAGGGTTCTTCAGCCGGGTGTCCGTACCGTCGAGCAGGTTCCGGTAGATGCCCTCCAGCTGGGTCGCCCCGAACACCTGCGAGCTGTAACCCGTGACGGCCGCGTACAGACTGCCGTCGGTGTACGTCCGCTTGTACTTGAGGTCGCTGCCCTTCGTCTGTGCGGAACCGGTGATCGCCCGGCCCCCCACGATGATGTTCCCGAGCGGGTTCGCGTACTGCTCGATCGCGTTCCGTCGGTTGGCCTTGTCGTCCGCGAGCGCCTTGCCGTCGTAGAACTGCACCCAGGTCGCCCTGATCAGCAGGGAGAGCACGAGCAGCAGAGTGAAGACGGCGGCACGCCTGATCGTCTTGTTCATCCCGCTCAGAAGGACGCGCGGGAGGGAGTGAATCGTTCCTTCCGCCCGGATTTCTCATAGGCCCTTCACGAAGGATGGGCCCTTCATGGATGGGCCCTTCATGAAAGGGTCAGGACGACCTCGTCGATCTCCTCGCCCCGGGCGCCGGCGTACCCCCTGGCAGCCGAGGTCACGCGGAAACCGCACTTCTCCAGGACCCGGCGGGACCCCGCGTTGTCCGCTGCGGCCCGGGCGTACAGCGGGCGCTCGCCGACCTCCGTCAGCAGGGCCCGCAACGCGGCGGTCGCGATGCCCCGGCCCCAGTACGCGCGGTCGATCCAGTAGGTGACCTCGCGCTCACCCGGCTCCCCGTACACCGCCGCGTTCCCGACCACGTCCCCGTCCGCCAGGACCGTGCGGAGCACGGCGGACGAGGAGCGGACGCGTGCCCAGTGCGCGTCGAAGCGGGCCCGGTCGGCGGGGTCCTCGGCCGTGAACGCGGCCATGTGGTTCGCCTCCGGGTCGTTCATCTGACGGAAGAAGACCGGCAGGTCGCTGTCGTGGACCGGGCGCAGGACCACATCGGGCGGGGAGTCGGGGAGGCCGGACACGTCAGAGCCGCCGCGTCGCCAGCGTCAGCCGGTCGCGGGCGTCGAAGAGGGCGTCCTTGACCATCTGCTCGTGCGCGGGGGTGAGCCGGGCCACCGGTACCGAGCAGCTGATCGCGTCCCGGGCGGGGGTGCGGTAGGGGATCGCGACACCGAAGCAGCGCAGTCCCAGCGTGTTCTCCTCGCGGTCCACGGCGAAGCCCTGCTCCCGGACCTGGTGCAGCTCCTCGATGAGCTTCTCCCGGTCGGTGATCGTGTGCTCGGTGAGGGCGGGGAGCGTCTCCGGCAGCATCTTGCGGACCTGCTCGTCGGTGTGGGTGGCGAGCAGCGCCTTGCCGAGCGAGGTCGAGTGCGCGGGCAGCCGGCGGCCCACCCGGGTGAAGGGGCGAAGGTAGTGCTGGGACTGGCGGGTGGCCAGATAGACGACGTTCGTGCCGTCCAGGCGCGCCAGGTGGATGGTCTCCGTGGTGTCGTCGGAGAGGCGGTCGAGGGTGGGGCGGGCCGCGGCGACCACCTCGTCGCCGTCGATGTACGAGGTGCCGACCAGCAGGGCCCGTACGCCGATGCCGTACCGTGTGCCCGTCGCGTCCGTCTCGACCCAGCCGAGTTCCACGAGGGTGCGCAGCAGCATGTAGAGGCTGGATTTCGGATAGCCGACAGCCTCCTGGACCGCCGCGAGGGAGTGCATACCGGGCCGGCCGGCGAAGTACTCGAGCAATTCCACGGTCCGTACCGCGGACTTGACCTGCGCTCCGCTGCCTGTCTCGCCTGCCGACATCGCCCTTGACCCCCTCGATCGACGGGAAATAGTCTCCGCATCATATTCACCATCAGAGACAGCGTTCAGTATATCGAACGCCCCCGGTGGGTGAGACAAGAACTACGGCATTACATCTGGAGGGACCCGCGGTGGCAGCAGCACCAGTCTGGAGTGTCGACCCCCGTACCGGGAAGCAGCGCGAGCAGGTTGCGGTGGAAGCCACGGCCCAGGAGGTCGACGAGACCGTCCGCGCCGCGCACGCCGCCCGAGGAGCCCTCGTCGACCGCACCGTCCGCGCGGCCTTCCTGCGGACCGCCGCGGAGCAGCTCGAAGCGGCCAAGGACCAGCTCGTGGAGGCCGCCGACGCGGAGACCGCGCTCGGCCCGGTCCGGCTCACCGGCGAACTCGCCCGCACCTGCTACCAGCTGCGGGCCTTCGCCGGCATCGTCGACGAGGGCGCGTTCCTCGACGTCGTCATCAACCACCCCGACGACACGGCGACCCCGCCGATCCCGGACCTGCGCCGCTACAAGGTGCCGCTGGGTGTCGTCGCCGTCTACTCGGCCTCGAACTTCCCCTTCGCCTTCTCGGTCGCCGGCGGCGACACCGCGAGCGCGCTGGCGGCCGGCTGCCCGGTCGTGGTCAAGGCCCACCCCGACCACCCCGGACTCTCCGAGCTGGTCGCGGCCGTACTGCGCCGGGCCGCCGCCCGGCACGACATCCCGGCCGGTGTCATCGGCCTGGTCCACGGCTTCGAGGCGGGCGTCGAGCTGGTCAAGCACCCGCTGGTCGCGGCGGCCGGGTTCACCGGTTCCATCCGCGGCGGCCGTGCCCTCTTCGACGCGGCGGCGGCGCGCCCCGTGCCGATCCCCTTCCACGGTGAACTCGGCTCCCTCAACCCCGTCGTGATCACCGAGGCCGCGGCGGCCGAGCGCGCCGAGGCGATCGGTGCCGGGCTCGCGGGCTCGATGACGCTGGGTGTCGGCCAGTTCTGCGTGAAGCCGGGCCTGGTCCTGGCCCCCGCGGGCGCGGCGGGCGACCGCCTGGTGAAGTCCCTGACCGACGCCGTCAGCGACACCGACGCGGGCGTGCTCCTGGACCACCGCATGCGCGACCACTTCATCGCCGGGGTCGCCGAGCGCGCCGAACTCCCCGACGTGGAGGCGCCAGTGACCCCCGGCGCGGGTGGCGAGCACACGGTGAGCCCGGGCTTCCTGACCGTGCCCGCGCACAAGCTCGCCACCGAGGGCGAGCACGACCTGCTCCTGGAGGAGTGCTTCGGCCCGCTCACGGTCGTCGCCCGCTACGAGGACGAGTCCGAGGCCAGCGCGGTCCTCTCCCGCCTGCCCGGCAACCTCACCGCGACCGTGCAGCTTTCGACGGAGGAGGCGGCGGGTGAAGGCCGCGGCGCCGAGATCCTCGCCGAGCTGACCCCGCTCGCGGGACGCGTCCTGGTCAACGGCTGGCCCACCGGTGTCGCCGTCGCCCCGGCCCAGCACCACGGCGGTCCGTACCCGGCGACGACGTCCACCTCGACGTCGGTCGGCGGTACGGCGATCGAGCGCTGGCTGCGGCCGGTGGCGTACCAGAACGCCCCGGAGGCGCTCCTCCC
Source organism: Streptomyces sp. NBC_01384 (assembly GCF_045040035.1). Classification (NCBI taxonomy): domain Bacteria; kingdom Bacillati; phylum Actinomycetota; class Actinomycetes; order Kitasatosporales; family Streptomycetaceae; genus Streptomyces; species Streptomyces sp. NBC_01384. The sequence goes on along the minus strand of NZ_CP109559.1, from coordinate 2,242,520 downwards.
GCCGGAGCTCCGTGACGACAACCCGCTGGGGCTGCCGCGACGGTACGACGGTCACTTGGAGCGGTAGGGCTCCGCCGGTAGCGCCGTTGGAGTTGCGGTTGTTCGTCGGCTGCGGGCCCGCTGTGGCTGGTCGCGCCCACGCGGCGGAGCCGCATATGGCACAGCCCCGCGCCCCTTTTCGGGGCGCGGGACCGGACCTGAGAGACTCGGTGAATGGACGTCGAACTCCCCGAACTTCCCTTCCCCCTGCGCACCTACGGCCCTGACGGGAACTGGTCGCACGAGGACGGGATCCTCACCGGCTGGGCCGGGCCTCGCCAGGACCGTTTCGTACCGCCCACCGACGAGGCCCTGGACCCCGCCTCCGACGCGCCCCGTCTCCTCGGGGCGCCGGAGGGCGACTTCCAGCTGATCGCCCGCGTCACGGTCGGCTTCGGCGCGGCGTTCGACGCGGGTGTCCTCTATCTCCACGTGGGGGAGCGGGCCTGGGCGAAGCTCTGCCTGGAGTACTCCCCGGACGTGCCCACCGTCTGCACGGTGGTCACCCGGGGGCACTCCGACGACGCCAACTCCTTCACGGTGGACGGCAGTTCCGTCTGGCTGCGGGTCAGCCGCACGGGGCGCGCCTTCGCCTTCCACGCCTCCCGCGACGGCGAGCGCTGGACCTTCATCCGGCTGTTCACCCTGGGCGACGAGAAGGAGGCCTCCGCCGCGCTGGTCGGCTTCATGACGCAGTCGCCGATGGGGGAGGGGTGCGTGGTGACCTACGACGGCATCGAGTTCCGCCCGAACTGGCCCCAGGACTTGAGAGACGGCAGCTGACCGTGGGTGGGGGCCGGCCGCGCAGTGGGAACCGCGGCCGCCTCCGCCACGTCCTCCGCTGCGTGATCAGAACACCCCGCACCACCGGCTCCCTGGTGATCAGGACCGCCTTGCCCAGTGAGGCCGCCGCCATCACCGAACTGCATGTCCGCGCTCGTTCCACGTACTGTCCGGACGGTCTGCCGTTCGCCGACGTCGACTGGGTCGCCGCCTGGCGGGGCAGTATCGAGCGCCCCGAAGCCCACGTCCTGTGCGCGGTACGCGACGGGGACCTGGTGGGTATCGCCTCCTTCCGTACGGCCGATGACGCGCCCTCCGACACCGTGCACCTCTTCCAGTTCCATGTCGATCCGGACCGCTGGCGGACCGGCATCGGCACCGCGTTGCACGCGGCCTGCGTCGAGCAGTGGCGGGCCGACGGCAAACGGACGGCGAGCCTCGGCGTGCACGTCGACAACGAACGCGCCCGTGCCTTCTACGCCCGCCAGGGCTGGCTCCCGGCCCCGGAGATCCCGCCGGTGGAGGGCGACCACCACCTCCTCCTGCGCTACACCGTCACCGGGGAATGAACCCAGCCGCTTGAACGTTCATGAATCGACGTATCCGCACGACCTGGAGAGAGCCGAGACATGCGCGTCGAGATCTGGAGCGACATCGCCTGCCCCTGGTGCTACGTGGGCAAGGCCCGCTTCGAGAAGGCGCTCGACGCCTTCCCGCACCGTGACGAGGTCGAGGTCGTGCACCGTTCCTTCGAGCTCGACCCGGGCCGCGCCAAGGGCGACATCCAGCCCGTCATCAAGATGCTGACCAAGAAGTACGGCATGAGCGAGGCGCAGGCGCAGGCCGGCGAGGAGAACCTGGGCGCGCAGGCCGCCGCCGAGGGCCTGGAGTACCGCACCCGGGACCGCGACCACGGCAACACCTTCGACATGCACCGCCTCCTCCACTTCGCCAAGGAGCAGGGCCGCCAGGACGAGCTGATCGGCCTGCTCTACAAGGCGAACTTCGCCGAGGAGCGGACCGTCTTCGACGACGACGAGCGGCTCGTCGAGCTGGCCGTCGCCGCCGGGCTCGACGCGGACGCGTCCCGCAAGGTGCTGGCCGACCCGAAGGCATACGCCGACGAGGTGCGCGCCGACGAGCGCGAGGCCGCCGAGCTGGGCGCGAACGGCGTGCCGTTCTTCGTCCTCGACCGCAAGTACGGCGTCTCCGGTGCCCAGCCCGCCGACGTCTTCGCGCAGGCACTGACCCAGGCGTGGGGCGAGCGCCCGCCGCTGAAGCTGATCCAGGACGCTTCCGCCGACGCGGAGGCCTGCGGTCCGGACGGATGCGCCGTACCGCAGCAGTAAAGGCCGTACCGCGGCGGTAAAAGCGCAGGTCGGGGCGGACGTATAAGCGTTCCTTAGTGGAACCACGCAAAATTTCGTAATGGACGAGGGGTTCGCGGGGCCCCAAAGTGGTCCCATGGAGACCTTCGAGAGCCTCGTCCGAGCCGAGTTCGCGCCGAAGAACACCTATCTGAACACCGCGAGCTGCGGACTGCTGCCGGCGCGCACGGTCGAGGCCATGCGTGTCGCCGTCGAGTCCGCCGCCGCCGGGCAGCCGTCCGACATGTTCGCCGACGTCGAGGCCGCCCGCGCCTCCTTCGCCCGCCTGGCCGGGGTCCCGGAACGCCGGGTGGCGGCCGGGGCCTCGGTCGCCGTCTACAGCGGCCTGATCGCCGCCTCGCTGCCGCCCGGCGCCGAAGTGCTGACCGCCGAGGCCGACTTCAGCTCCGTGGTGAACCCCTTCCACGTCCGCGGCGACCTCAAGGTGCGCGCCGTCCCGCTGGAGCGGCTGGCCGAGTCCGTGCGCCCCGGCACAGCGCTCGTCGCGGTCAGCGCCGCGCAGTCCGCGGACGGGCGGGTCGCCGATCTGGAGGGCATCCGGCAAGCCGCGCGTGAGCACGGGGCGCGTACGTACGTCGACGTGTCCCAGGCCGCCGGATGGCTGCCCCTGGACGCGGGCGCGTACGACTACGTCTCCTCCATCGCCTTCAAGTGGCTCGTCTGTCCGCGGGGAGTGGCCTTCCTGGTCGTCCCGGAGGACCTGGGCGGGCTCACTCCGGTGTTCGCCGGCTGGGTCGCGGGGCAGGCGCCCTGGGACAGCTGCTACGGCCCCGTCGAGGAACTCGCCCACTCCGCGCGGCGGTTCGACGAGAGCCCCAGCCTCTTCTCGTACGCGGGTGCCCGGCACGCACTGGAGCTCGTCGAGGAGCTGGGCGTGGCGAACGTCCGCGCCCATGACCTCGCCCTCGCCGACCGTTTCCGCGCCGGGCTCCAGGGGCTGGGCCGCGAGCCGGTGCCCGCCCCCGGCTCGCCCATCGTGTCCGTGCCCGGACTCGGCCACCGGCAGCGGGAGCTGAGCGAGGCCGGAGTGGAAGTCTCCGACCGCGCGGGCAACCTGCGAGCGGCCTTCCACCTGTACAACACCCCCGCCGATGTCGACCGGCTGCTGGACGTCCTGTCCGGCTGACCACTGGCGCGGGACCGGGCAGGGCGCTGGGGAAGGCACCAAGGGGTGGTGGCGCAGGTGGAGCCGACGCTCACGGACGCCGCATGGCATCGGCGGCTGGTGTACGGGGACGAGACCGCGCCGGCCGAGGTGTACGCCGCGTACGGCGCCCTCGTGCGCCGCCGGGTCGCCGTCCGTGTCACGCGCAGCCCGGCCGCCGCCGAGGACGTGGCACAGGAGGTCTTCGCACACCTGTGGAGCAGGCCGTACGCCTTCGACGCCTGCGCACCTGGCTGTCCATGCTCGCCCACCGGCGGGCCGTGGACGGCGCCGCCGGCGGCACCGACGGCGTACTCGCCCTCGCCCTGCGCGCTCGCCCGCCGGTGCCGCGCGTGGCCGCGCACGCCGCTCCCTGCCCCACCGCGCCCCCGGTGCTCTTCTCGGTGACCGGGGGAGGAGAGCGGGACGCCCAGTGGGTGCTGGGCTCCGAGGACGAGCCGGTACGGGCCGAGCTCGTCCTCGACGCCGTCGACTTCTGCCTGCTGGTGGGCGGACGGTACGCACCCGACGAGGTGCCGCGGGGTGCGGCGGGCGACGCCGGCGCCGTACGCGAGGTACTGGAGCGGGCGGCGTCACTGGCGTTGCTTTGAGCGTCTCTGATCAGCTGAGCGATCTCATGTGGGACGTGGTGTCCGGCGGCGGGGACGGGAATCTGTAATTCCCGCGCGTCAGGCTCCGGTGAGCCCGTCGATACGCTCGCGCACGATGTCCGCGTGGCCGTTGTGCCGTGCGTACTCCTCGATCATGTGCACATAGACCCAGCGAAGACTGACCTCGAGCCCGCCCATCGGGCCGTCGGGAATCCGTCCGATGTCGTCCAGCGACCGCCCGGCGCAGACGTCCTGCCCACGCGCGATCTCCCGGCGCCATACCGCGAGCGCCTCCTCCAGCCCACGCTCCGGGGTGAGTGCGTACCCGGACTCCTCCCCGTACACGGGAGGCAGTTCGGTAGCGTCGAACACCCGCTGGAACCAGTTGCGTTCGACCTCGGCGAGGTGCTGGACGAGTCCGAGCAGCGTCAGTTCCGACGGTGCGGCGGACGCGGTCCGTACCTGGGTGTCGTCGAGGTCCGCGCACTTCAACTCCAGCGTCGCGCGGTGGAAAGCGAGCCAGCTCTCCAGCATGGGGTGCTCGGGGCCGGTGAGGAGGGGGACGGGGCGTCCGTCGGGCAGCGTCGCGGTCATGGGGGCAGGGTGTCACGCCGCGATCGGCGAGGCAGCCGATTTCGCCCCCGCCGCCCCCGCCTTCCCCCAAGCTCTCGGCTTCGCTCGAGCAGGAGGGACCCCGTCGCCCCGGGACGGCGCGTGCAGCAGCGCCTCACCCTGCGTGATCACGACGTCCTGCTCGGTGGAGAGCAGCCGCGCCACGCGGTCCTCGATCGCCGCGAAGTGCGCGGCGCTCAGCGGGGCCGGGTCCAGGAAGGGGTGGGTCACGGCGAAGCTCTCTTCGCTCACGGGTTCCAATGCGCAGCCCCGAGGATATCCGGCGACTTCCTCGTGACGGGGCGTGGATGGTGGACGCACGGTGTGCGACAGCGTGGGGACAATGCGAGACGGTGCGTATCGCCTCGGCATTCCGTCCATGGTGACGTTGCACATAGCCCCGCTCGCCGCCGCGTTCCCCGCTCGCGCCGCCGGAGGCCTATGGGTCAGGCGGCCGATGGCCCTTGAGGTCATGTGTCAGAACCCCCGGTTGAGCATGACTTCTGAGGCCGAACGGTCCAGTAACCATCGGATTGATTTGAGCAACCCAAACCTTTCCTTATAATCGGAATCTACAGTTCCCTCACAGGAGGTTCCCGTGAACTCGGTCCTCGGACGTCGCCGGACCCGTATTCTGGCCGCCACCACCGCGACGGCCGGGCTGCTGCTCGTGGCCGGCTGCTCCTCGGGCGGTGGAGGGGGCAAGGGCACCGCCAACGGGGTTCCCGTGGTCCAGGCGGGGCAGCTCACGACCTGTACGCATCTCCCGTACCCGCCCTTCCAGTCGGAGATCGACGGCAAGGTGCAGGGTTTCGACGTGTCGCTGATCGACCTGGTCGCCAAGGACCTCGGCGTGAAGCAGGAGTTCGTCGACACGCCCTTCGAGAACTTCAAGACGGGCGCGTTCCTCAACTCCGGCCGGTGCGACCTCGCCGCGGCCGGCATGACGATCACCGAGGAGCGCAAGAAGAACGTCGACTTCTCCGACCCGTACTTCGACGCCACCCAGGCCGTCCTGGTCGACAAGAAGAGCGGCGTCAACTCCCTCGCCGACGTGAAGGCCAAGGGCAAGAAGCTCGGCTCCCAGGCGCAGACGACGGGCGAGGACTACGCGAAGAAGCAGGGCTTCGACCCGGTCTCCTTCGAGTCCTCCGACGCGGTCATCAACGGCCTGCGCTCCGGCCAGGTCCAGGCCGTCATCATCGACTACCCGGTCGTCCAGGGCTGGCTGAAGGACAAGGCCAACGCCGACGCCTTCAAGGTGGTGGACAACCTCAACACCGGTGAGCAGTACGGCTTCACGGTGAAGAAGGGCAACGCCAAGCTCCGTGACGCCATCAACAAGGCGATCAAGGGCGCGAAGGCCGACGGCACCTACAAGAAGCTCTACGAGAAGTGGATCGGCCCATACCCCGCGTCCGCGGCCGTCGCCTCCCCGTCCGCCTCATGAGCGGTGCCGACGGAACGGTCCAGCCCCGCAGGTCGGGCCTGACCCGACGCCAGAAGCGCGCGCTGTCGCGCGGTGTGCAGTACGTCGTCTTCGTCGCCGCCGTGATCGCCTTCGCGGTCACGGCCGACTGGGGACGGCTGCAGAACCAGTTCGCCCAGCCGGACCTGGCCAAGCAGCTCTTCCCGGACATCATCACGCTGGCCCTGAAGAACACCGTGCTCTACACGCTGTCCGGCTTCGCCGTCGGACTCGTTCTCGGCATGGTCATCGCGCTGATGCGGCTCTCGTCCGTCGGCCCCTACCGCTGGCTCGCCGGCATCTACATCGAGATCTTCCGCGGTCTGCCCGCCCTGCTGATCTTCATCTTCGTGGGCGTCGCCGTACCACTCGCCTTCCCGGGGACCGAGATTCCCGGCGGTACGTACGGCAAGGTGGCCCTCGCGCTCGGCCTGGTCTCCGCCGCGTACATGGCCGAGACGATCCGCGCGGGCATCCAGGCGGTACCGAAGGGACAGATGGAAGCGGCCCGTTCGCTGGGCTTCTCGCACGCCCGGGCCATGGTTTCGATCATCATCCCGCAGGCTTTCCGCATCGTGATCCCGCCGCTCACCAACGAACTCGTCCTCCTCTTCAAGGACTCCTCGCTGGTGCTGTTCCTCGGCGTCACGCTGGAGGAGCGCGAACTCGCCAAGTTCGGCCGCGACCTGGCGAGCGAGACCGCCAACTCCACGCCGATCCTGGTCGCGGGCCTGTGCTACCTGCTGGTCACCGTGCCGCTCGGCTTCGTCGTACGCCGCCTGGAGGCCAAGGCCGGGGAGGCCACCAAGTGACCAGTACTCCTGAGATCCATGTCCGGGACCTGCACAAGTCCTTCGGCGACAACGAAGTCCTGCGCGGTATCGACCTGGAGGTCGGGCAGGGCGAAGTCGTCTGCGTCATCGGCCCGTCCGGCTCCGGCAAGTCCACGCTGCTGCGCTGTGTGAACCTGCTCGAAGAGCCCACCAAGGGCCAGGTCCTCGTCGGCGGTACGGAGGTCACGCACCCCGACGTCGACATCGACGCCGTACGCCGCCGGATCGGCATGGTCTTCCAGCAGTTCAACCTCTTCCCGCACCTGTCGGTGACCGAGAACCTCATCCTGCCGCAGCGCCGGGTGCTGAAGCGGGACAAGGCGGAGGCTGCCCGGATCGCCGCCCAGAACCTCCAGCGCGTGGGCCTGTCCGAGAAGGCCGACGCCTACCCCTCCTCCCTCTCCGGCGGCCAGCAGCAGCGGGTCGCGATCGCCCGCGCACTGGCGATGGGCCCCGAGGTGATGCTCTTCGACGAGCCGACCTCGGCGCTCGACCCGGAGCTCGTGGGCGACGTACTCGCCGTCATGCGGATGCTCGCCGACGAGGGCATGACGATGATGGTCGTCACCCACGAGATGACGTTCGCCCGCGAGGTCGCCGACCGGGTCGTCTTCATGGACGGCGGAGTGATCGTCGAGGACGGCACCCCCGCGCAGGTCATCGGCAATCCACGGCACGAGCGGACGCGCCACTTCTTGTCCCGGCTGCTCGACCCGGCGATGGCGGACGTGGAGGAAGACGCCGAAAAGGGCCCGTAGCACCTCCCCGTTCGGCACGAATTAAGGTGCGGTGCATGAGCGATCGCGCGGTGCTGCACGTGAAGGGGCGGGTGCTCGTCGGGCCCGACGACGTCCGGGACGAACTGTGGGTCGTCGGCGGGAGGATCTCGTACGAGCGTCCCGCCGACGCCCGTGACATCCGTACCGTCGAGGGCTGGGCCCTCCCCGGTCTCGTCGACGCGCACTGTCACGTCGGGCTCGACGCGCACGGGCCCGTCTCCGACGACGTCTCCGAGAAGCAGGCGCTCACCGACCGCGAGGCCGGGACCCTCCTCATCCGGGACGCGGGCTCGCCCTCCGACACCCGTTGGATCGACGACCGCGCCGATCTCCCGAAGATCATCCGTGCGGGCCGCCACATCGCCCGCCCCCGCCGCTACATCCGCAACTTCGCCCACGAGATCGAGCCGGATGACCTGGTCGCGTACGTCGCCCAGGAAGCCCGCCGCGGCGACGGCTGGGTGAAACTGGTCGGCGACTGGATCGACCGCGGCACGGGCGACCTCGGCGCCTGCTGGCCGCGTGCGACCGTGGAGGCGGCGATCGCCGAAGCACACCGCCTGGGCGCGCGGGTGACCGCGCACTGTTTCGCGGAGGACTCGCTCCAGGACCTGGTCGAGGCGGGCATCGACTGTGTGGAGCACGCGACGGGGCTCACGGAGGACACCATCCCGCTGTTCGCCGCCCGCGGGGTCGCGATCGTCCCCACGCTCGTCAACATCGCCACCTTCCCGCGGCTCGCCGCCGGGGGAGAGTCGAAGTTCCCGCGTTGGTCGGCGCACATGCGGAGGCTGCACGAACGTCGCTACGACACCGTGCGCGCCGCCTACGACGCCGGAATCCCGGTCTATGTCGGCACCGACGCGGGCGGTTCACTGGCCCACGGGCTGGTCGCGGGCGAGGTCGCCGAGCTGGTGACCGCGGGCATCCCGCCGGTCGAGGCGTTGTCCGCGACGACCTGGGGCGCCCGGCGGTGGCTCGGGCGGCCGGGACTCGACGAGGGGGCGCCGGCGGACCTCGTGGTGTACGAGGGGGATCCGCGCGCGGACGTACGGGTGCTGGCGGCTCCGCGCCGGGTGGTGCTGAACGGTCGGATCGTCGGCTAGCCGACTCATCGCCCGTTTGCACGTCCGCGCGTCGGCCCGTCGGCCGCCGGGGGTTCGGGGGCGGGGCCCCTGGTGGGGTGGAAGGGGCGGAGCCCCTGGGGATGGGACGGGTAGGGGCGGCGGGGGCGAGGAAGTGCCTTGCCGCACCCTGCCGCACTCTCACCTCATCGCCCAGCCACCGTCATCGCCCGGTCCAACGCCTGCAGAAAACCGTTGACGGTGGCCCGGTCCCGTACGGCCAACCGGAGCCAATCCTCCCCCAGCCCCGGAAACGTGTCCCCCCGCCGCACCGCGAAACCGAGCCCCCGCAGCTGACGCCGTACGGCCGCCGCCCGAGGCAGACGTATCAGGACGAACGGACCCTCGGCGGGTTCCATGACCCGCAACCCGTCAGGTTCGAACTCCCGCAGCCCCGCCACCAGGTGGGCCCGATCCGCGGCAACCCGACGAGCCGCATGCGCCGCCTCCGCCAGCGCCCGCGACGACACACAGACCTCGGCCGCGGCGAGCGCGGGAGTGGACACCGGCCACAACGGCTGCGCCCGCTCCAACTCGGCAACGGTGTCGGGGGCAGCGAGGACGTACCCGATCCGCAGCCCCGCCAGCCCCCACGTCTTCGTGAGACTGCGCAGCACGACCAGCCCGGGGACGTCCGTCCGCCCGGCCAGCGCCTCCCGCTCACCCGGCACCGCGTCCATGAACGCCTCGTCGACCACCAACGTCCGCCCGGGCCGGGCGAGCGCGGCGATCGTGGCGGCCGGGTGCAGCACGGACGTCGGGTTCGTCGGATTCCCGATCACCACGAGGTCCGCGTCCTCGGGAACGGCCGCCGGGTCCAGCCGGAAGCCGTCCTCCTCGCGCAGCAGCACCCGGTCGACCGTATGGCCCGCGTCCCGCAACGCCGCCTCCGGCTCGGTGAACTGCGGGTGGACGACGACCGGCTGACGGACCTTCAGGCCGCGTGCGAGCAGTACGAAGGCCTCTGCGGCGCCCGCGGTGAGGAGCACCCGCTCCACGGGGAGCTCGTGCCGCGCCGCCACCGCGGCCCGCGCGGCCCGCCCGTCCGGGTAGGCCGCGAGCCCGTCCAGCGACGCGGCGACGTGCTCGCGCAACCACGTCGGCGGCGTGTCCGCACGGACGTTCACGGCGAGATCGGTGAGCGCCGAACCGTCGTCCCGCACCTCGGCGTCCCCGTGATGCCGCAGATCGTGCGCGTCGCCCCCGCGCGCGCCCTCAGTGCGCATGTGCGGGGCCGCCGTGGTGGTGCCCGTGCTGGTGCCCGCCATGGTGGTCGTCATCCGGGTGGAAGTGCGGCTGCTGGGGGAGCCCCACCTTGTCCTCGAAGCCGGGCAGCGCGATGCGGTAGACGCAGGAGTCGCAGTTCATCCGCAGGTCACCCTTGACGGCCTCCCGATACCGCTCCATGACCAGGTCGAGCAGCTCCGGCTCGGGGCCGATGACCTCGGCGGACCGCACCTCGACGTCGGGGTGCGCGGCCGCCCAGCCCTCGGTCTGCTGCCGCACCCGGTCGGGGAGGATGCCCGTGAAGAGGAAATAGGGAAGCACCACGATCCTGCGCGCGCCCAGTTTCACGCAGCGGTCCAGGCCCGACGGCACGTCCGGCGCCGCCAGCGACACGAACGCCGTCTCGACGCCCGCGTACCCGCGCCCCTCCCACAGCAGCCGGGCCGCCTTGTGCACCTCGGCGTTGGCGTCCGGGTCGGTGGAGCCGCGCCCGACGAGCAGCACGGTGACATCGGCACGGTCCTCGGGCGTACGGGCCGCGGAGCCGAGTGCCTCGTCCAGTCGCCGTTCGAGCACCGCCAGCAGCGACGGGTGCGGGCCCAGCGGGCGCCCGTACGTGTACGAGATCCCCGGGTGCCGCTCCTTCTCGCGGGCCAGCGCCGCCGGGATGTCCCCCTTGGCATGCCCGGCGGACACCAGCATCAGCGGGACGGCGGCGAACCGGCGTACGCCCTGCTCGACCAGTTCGGTCACGGCGTCACCCAGCGGCGGCGGGGAGAGCTCGATGAACCCGCCGGCGACGGGCAGTTCGGGGTGACGGTGTCCCACCTCCCGTACGAAGTCACGGAAGGCCTCGGCTCCGGCCTCGTCCCGGGTGCCGTGTCCGGCGATGAGCAGGGCGGGGGGCGGGGTGGTCACGAAAACTCCTTGGTCACGGGGTGGTACAGCAGGGCGTTGAGCGCGGCGGCGGCGACCGCCGAACCGCCCTTCTCGGACACGTTGCTGACAGCGGGCAGCCCGCTCTCGCGCAGCGCGGCCTTGGACTCGGCCGCGCCGACGAAACCGACGGGCAGACCGATGACGAGCGCCGGATCGGCGTCGAGCGTCAGCAACTCCTCCAGGGCGGTCGGCGCACAGCCGATCACCCACAGCGCGCCGGGGCCGACCTCCTCGTACGCGAGCCGGACGGCGTGCGCCGAACGGGTCAGCCCTGAGCCGGACTTGGCGTCCCTGAGGCGGCACACGGTGTCCCGGCGGGTGATGCCCGCCGCGACCATCTCCACGTCCACCACGACCGGCGCCCCGGCATGCAGCACCGCGTGCGCCTTCTCCAGGGCGCTCTCGTCGGTGACGAGGTCGCCCGCGTAGTCGAGGTCGGCCGCGGAGTGGATGACCCGCTCCACGACCGCGCGCGTCAGCGGCGGGAAGTGCGAGGTGTCCAGGCGAGCACGCAGCCGCCGGAAGGACTCCTGCTCGATGGGGTGCACGACCCGGTTCTCCGGGAACACCTGGCTCACTCGGCTCACTTGGGGTCCTCCTGCCAGCGGTAGCCGCGCGGTGTCACCATGCGCCCGGCGATCTCACGCGTCGCCGTGTTGCCCACGGTCACCACGGTCATCATGTCGACGATCGCCGGATCCAGGGACCCCAGCGACGTCACCCGGCTCGACTCGTCCGGCCGGGAGGCGTTGCGGACCACCCCGACCGGCGTCGTCGGCTCCCGGTGCTCGGCGAGAATCGCGAGCGCCTTCGGGAGCTGCCAGTCGCGGCCCCGGCTGCGCGGGTTGTAGAAGGTCACGACGATGTCGGCCTCCGCGGCGGCCCGCACCCGGCGCTCGATGACCTCCCAGGGAGTGTGGAGGTCGGAGAGGCTGATCGACACATGGTCGTGGCCCAGCGGCGCGCCCAGGATCGCCCCGGCCGCGAGCGCCGCGGTCACGCCCGGCACCCCGACCACGTCGATGTCGTCGGACGCCTCGGCCAGCGCGGGCGACGCCATCGCGTACACGCCCGCGTCGCCGCTGCCGATCAGCGCGACGGCCTGCCCGCGCCGCGCCTCGGCCACCGCCGTGCGCGCCCGCTCCTCCTCGGCGCCGAGCCCGGACTCCAGGATCCGGGTGCCGGGCCGCAGCAGATCGCGGATCTGGTCGACGTACTGGTCGAGCCCGACGAGCACGGACGCCCGCCGCAACTCCTCCTTCGCCCGCGGGGTGAGCAGGTCACGGGCGCCGGGCCCGAGCCCGACCACCGCGAGCCGCCCGCGCGCCACGCGACGCACGACGGCGCAGGTCGCCATCGCCGGCTGCCCGTCCGCACGCGTCGACTTCCGCTTGGGGACGAGGAGTTCACCCCCGCGTACGAGGGCGGCGGCCTCCGCCACGGACGGAGTGCCGACGGCGGTGAGCGGCGCGTCCGAGGGGTTCGGTACGTCCACCTTCGTCAACTCCTCGGCGGTGTACGTCACCACGGGCACCCCGAGCCGTTCGGCGGCCTCGACGATGCCGGGCTCCTCGGCCTTGGCGTCGACGGTGGCCAGCTCCGCGACGGACTTCGGGGACAGCCCGGCGTCCCGGAGGACGTCCTCGACGAGCCCGAGGATCTCCTCCACCGGGGCGCCCTTGGAGGCACCGACCCCCACCACGAGGGAGGGCGGCCGCAGCAGCACTTCGCGCTCGCCGGGCGGGGTGGCGCGGTCGGTGACACGAATGCCGTAGGTGCCCTCCTCCGCGACCGGCAGCGGCGGCAGCGGCCACGCCAACTCGGCCCGCAGGGCGACGGGTTCGCCGTCCAGCAGGGCGCGGGTGACCCCGGCGACCTCCCCCTCCACGGGGAACCCGAGCGTGTCCAGACCCGGCACCCCGACCGCGTCCGTCGCCGTCGTCACCACCGGCTCCGCCCCGAGCAACTCGCCGACCTCGCGGGCGAGTTCATTGGCGCCGCCCCCGTGGCCGCCGACGAGGGACACGGCGAACCGTCCGGCCTCGTCCACGCACACGACCCCCGGGTCGGACGTCTTGTCGCCCAGCAACGGCGCGACCAGCCGCACCACCGCCCCCGTGGCGAGGAAGCACACCAGCTGGTCGCACTCCGCGAAGGCCCGCCGCACGGCGTCCCCGAGGGACCCGCCGGACCCCTCGTACACCCTGGTGCGGGTGGGCCAGGCCGCGGCCAGCCGGTCACGGGCCGCCGCGCCCGCCGCCGTGGCGGAAATCAGGCCGATCACTGGAGGACTCCTTCGGTACGCGCCGGAGGCCGGACGCCCCACAGCAGAAAAACGGGGTTGGTGGCCGCGAGCCGGGTGACGTTCCCCGGCAGCGGCGCGAGCCGGGAGGACTGGAGCAGTACGCCGTCGCAGTCGAACCCGGCGGCGGTGAGCGCCTCCCGGGCCGCCGGCACCCGGTCGAGCGCGGCCATGGCGACGACGACGGCCCGCCGGGCCCGCCGTGCGCAGACGGTCACGATGGCGGGCAGCTCGCGCCCCCCGCCGCCGATGAAGACGGCATCCGGATCGTCCAGGTCGGACAGCACGGTGGGCGCGGCCCCGTGCACGACCCGGATGTCCACGCCGTGCGCCTCGGCGTTGGCGAGGATCCGGTCGCAGCCGTCCCGTGTCTTCTCGATCGCGGTGACGGCGGCTCCGAACCGTGCGCACTCGACGGCGACGGACCCGGAGCCCGCGCCGACGTCCCAGACCAGCTCGCCCAGGCGCGGCCCGAGCCGGGCCAGCGCCAGCGCCCGCACCTCGAACTTGCTGATCATCGAGTCGCGGTGGGCGAACTCGCTCTCGTCCAGGGCCCACCGGTCGGGTCCGGCCGGGGGACCGGCGACCGTCCGTACGGGGGTGAGGGCGCGTGACTCGTCGAGGCACAGGACGACACTCACCGCCGTACCCCAGTCGCGGGCCGCGGCCTCCGCCGGGCTGACCCGCTCCACGCGCTCGTGTGCGGGGTCGCCCAGGGAGCTCGCCACCACGAGGACACGCCCGTCGGAGCGATGGGCGAGGGCGGCGCCCAGTTCGGCGGGCCCGGAGCCGGGCCCGGTCAGCACCGCCACCTTCGGGTGCGAGCGGCAGACATGGACGGCCGTGCGCAGCGCGCGCCCGTGGGCGCTCACCACCACCGCGTCGTCCCAGGGCAGCCCGAGCCGCGCGAAGGCGGTCGCGACCGACGAGACACCGGGGCGCACATCCAGCCGCTGCGCCCCGAACCGCTCGGCCAGCGCCCGCACGATCCCGAAGAACCCTGGGTCACCGGAGGCGAGCACGACGACGCGCCGCTCCTTTTCCAGGCATCCCTCGATCGCGTCCAGCGCGGGCGCGAGCGGCCCCAGGACGATCCGCTCCACCGCGTCGGGCAGCCGCGCTGCCGCAAGGTGCCGTCGGGCGCCCACGACGAGTCCGGCCTCGGCCAGCGCGCCCGAGGCGTCCGCGGAAAGCGGCGCCCCTGTCCCCGTACCGAAGACGGTGATCACGAAGGACTGCCCTTGCGCGCCGCGCGCAGCTCGGCACGCGCCTGCGGATCGGCCTTGCGGAAGCCGTGGAAGTGACCGGGGTGGTAGAGGTGCGAGCGGGTGCCGCTGGCGTCGAGCGCCGGGCCGACCAGGAAGAGGGTGTGCTTCCAGAGCTTGTGCTCCTTGACGGTCTCCTCCAGCGTCTCGATCGTGCACTTCACGATCAGTTCCTCCGGCCAGGTCGCCTGGTAGGCGACCACGACCGGCGTGGACGTCGGATAGCCGCCCTCCAGCAGTTCCCGGACGAGCTGGCCACTGCGGGCGGCCGACAGGAACAGCGCCATGGTCGTCCCGTGCCGCGCGAACTCCCGTACCTCCTCCCCGGGCGGCATCGGCGTCTTGCCGCCGCCGAGCCGGGTGAGGATCACGGACTGCGCGACCTCGGGAATCGTCAGCTCGCGCTGGGCGAGCGCGGCCACGGCGGAGAAGGAGGAGACCCCGGGAACGATCTCGGTCTCGACGCCGATGTCCGCACACCGGTCGACCTGCTCCTGTGTACCGCCCCAGAGGGCGGGGTCGCCGGAGTGGATCCGGGCCACCTTCAACCCGTCCTTCGCGGCCCGCTCGTACACGGCGACGACGTCTTCGAGGGACATCGTCGCCGAATCGAGGACCTCCGCGCCCTCGCGCGCGTGCTCGAGGACCTCGGCCTGCACCAGGCTGGCCGCCCAGATCACGACGTCGGCCTCGGCGATGGCGCGCGCGGCGCGGAACGTCAGCAGGTCGGCGGCGCCGGGGCCTGCACCGACGAAGGTCACCTTGCCGGTGGGGGCATCGGCCATGGGTATCGGTCCTCTCCTACGAAAAACTCGGGTGCCGCGGAAAAGTCAGTGGGCGCGCGGTCGTGGCCGGACGTGCGCGAACGGGGTTTGATCGGATACCAAGGGCTTATGGCGGTCTTCGTCGCGCTCGGCGCGTTCCTGATGACGCTGGCCGGCGGCTGGACGGCACAGCGTGTGACCGACCGCCGCCACCTGGTGCTGGGCCTCGCGGGCGGGCTGATGCTCGGCGTGGTCGGCCTGGACCTGCTGCCGGAGGCGCTGCGCGCGGCGGGCGAGGAGATCTTCGGCGTACCGGCCGCGCTGCTGCTGTTCGTCGGCGGGTTTCTGCTGGCCCATCTGGTGGAGCGTCTGCTGGCCCACCGGCAGGCGGCACACGGCGGCGACGAGCACGACGGACGGGCGCCCGAGGTGGGCCTGACGGCCGCCGCGGCGATGGTCGGCCACAGCGCCATGGACGGCGTGGCGATCGGCGCCGCCTTCCAGGTCGGCGGCGGCATGGGCCTGGCGGTCGCGCTCGCGGTGATCGCCCACGACTTCGCGGACGGCTTCAACACGTACACGATCACGAGCCTGTACGGGAACGCGCGCCGCAAGGCGATCACGATGCTGTTCGCGGACGCGGCGGCCCCGGTGATCGGCGCCGCCTCGACCCTCTTCTTCACCATCCCGGAGCAACTGCTCGGCGGCTATCTCGGCCTCTTCGGCGGCGTACTCCTGTACCTCGCCGCCGCCGAGATCCTCCCCGAGGCGCACCACGAGCACCCGGCCCGCTCGACCCTGCTGTGCACGGTCGCGGGAGCGGGGTTCATCTGGCTGGTGGTGGGTCTCGCCGGAAGCGGGTGATTTTCTGAGCCTCACAGTTTGCCGCCGCGTTTGCCGTCGCGCCGGGCGGGCGCGATGAGGGTGGAGAGGTACGGCAGCGGCTCGCCGTCGAGGTCGGCCGCGGGCCGGATGGACTCGCCCTCCAGCCCGAGCGCGGACCCCCACACGGCGTCGTCGAGCCGCCCCGTCACCCGCAGCGCCTCCGCGACCTCGTGCGCCTGCCGCCCGAACTTGTACGCCACGACGGTCCCGGGCCCGTTGAGGGCGTCCTTGAGCACGGCGGCCCCGGCGGTCACGGGTACGAGGGTGAGCGGCTCGGTCCCTTCCGTGAGCACGGCCCCGGACCGCGCCGCCAGATCCTGCATGGCGGTGATACCGGGCACGGTCTCGACGGCCGTGCCGGGAACCAGCTCCCCGATGGTCTGCGCGAGATAGGTGAAGGTCGAGTACACGTTCGGATCGCCGATGGTCGCGAAGGCGACGGCAGTGTGCCGCCGGAGCAGCTCCGCGACCCGCGCGCCGGCGGCGTCCCAGGCGGCCTCGCGCCGCCCCCGGTCGGTCCGCTCGTTCAGCGCGAACACGACGCGGACGACCTTCTCCTCGGGCACGTAGTGCAGAACGGTCGCCTCGGCCCGCCCCCGCTCTCCCGTGTCCATGACCGGTACGACCACGACAGCGGCGGCGCGCAGCGCGTTGACGCCCTTGACGGTCACCAGCTCGGGGTCACCAGGCCCGACCCCGACTCCGATCAGCTTGCTGCTCATGACGTCAGGCACCTCTCCACGAACCGACGGGCGACACCGGGCTCGGACGCCCAGTGCGTATGCAGATAACTCGCGTGCACACCTTGTTGTACGAAACCTTCGACGCGCCGCTCGGGGGCGCGCACCCCCCAGGCGGGAGCCGCCCCGGCGCCGGGCTCCACCACGGTCCGGTGGAACTCGTGCCCCCGCATCCGCGTCCCGGCGACGGCGAGCGCACTGTCACTCACGGCCACGGCGTCCCGATATCCCAGGGTGAGCCGTTCACTCATCCGCGCCGAGGCGTCGAGCACCCCGCACATGGGCTGCCCGTCGAGCTCACGCGAGAGATACAGCAGCCCGGCACACTCGGCGGCGACGGGCGCCCCACTGAACGCCAGCTCGGCCACGGCCTTGCGGAGCGGCTCATTGGCGGACAGCTCGGGCGCGTACACCTCGGGGAACCCCCCACCGATGACCAGCCCGCCGACCCCGTCCGGCAGTTGCTCATCACGCAACGGATCGAAGGTGACGACCTCGGCCCCGGCGGCGGCGAGCAGTTCGGCGTGTTCGGCGTAGGAGAAGGTAAAGGCGGCTCCTCCGGCGACGGCAACCCTTCTCACCCCGGCCACGGCAACCCTTTGCGCCCCGGCCGGAGCTTGGTCTTTCAGCCCGTCCGGCGTTTGAGGACGAGGCTGTCCAGGCCGATGGCGGGGGTCTGAGGGCACAGCCCCCAGGGTTGGGACGGGAAGGGGCGGCGGGGGCGAAGAAACAACAGCCTCAGCCGCATCCCAAGCCCCACCCGACAACTCACCCGCACTACGCGCCAACCCCAGCAACGCCTCCAGATCGCACCCCCGCCGAACCTGCTCGGCCAGCGCGGCCACCGCCTCCACCGCCTCCGCCCGCCGCTCGGCGACAGGCACCAGCCCCAGATGCCGTGAGGGCGTATCCACCTGCGCGGCCCGCCGCAGACACCCCAGCACAGGCACCCCGGAGGCATCGAGAGCCTCCCGCAGCATCCCCTCATGCCGCTCGGACCCCACCTTGTTCAGGATCACCCCCGCAACCCGCACCTCGGGATCCCAGGAAGCGAACCCGTGCACCAGGGCGGCCACAGACCGGGACTGCGACGACGCGTCGACGACCAGCACCACAGGCGCCCGCAGCAACTTCGCCACCTGCGCCGTGGACGCGAGCTCCCCCTCCCCGGCGGCCCCGTCGTACAGCCCCATCACACCCTCGACGACCGCGAGATCGCACCCGCGCGCCCCGTGCGCGAACAACGGCGCGATCAACTCCGCACCGCACAGATACGCGTCGAGATTCCGCCCCACCCGCCCGGTCGCGAGCGCGTGGTACCCGGGGTCGATGTAGTCGGGCCCCACCTTGTGCGGGGACACGGCGAGCCCCCGCGAGGCGAAGGCCGCCATCAACCCCGTGGCAACGGTGGTCTTGCCGCTCCCCGAAGAGGGCGCGGCGATGACCAGCCGAGGGACGGACGTCACCACTCGATGCCCCTCTGCCCCTTCTGGCCGGCGTCCATCGGATGCTTGACCTTGGACATGTCCGTCACAAGATCCGCGAACTCGACGAGCTTCTCGGGAGCGTTGCGCCCGGTGATCACGACATGCTGGGTCCCGGGCCGGTCCCGCAGCACGGCCACCACCTCGTCGACGTCCACCCACCCCCAGTGCATCGGGTACGCGAACTCATCCAGGACATACAGCTTGTACGTCTCGGCGGCGAGATCCCGCTTGACCTGCTCCCAGCCCTCGCGGGCCTTCTCCTCGTTGTCCATCTGGGAGTCGCGCTGGACCCAGGACCAGCCCTCGCCCATCTTGTGCCAGTCGACGGACCCGCCCTCGCCGGACGCCCCCAGCACGCGCAGCGCGTTCTCTTCCCCGACCTTCCACTTCGCCGACTTGACGAACTGGAACACCCCGATCGGCCACCCCTGATTCCAGGCGCGCAGCGCGAGCCCGAAGGCGGCGGTGGACTTGCCCTTCCCGACCCCGGTATGCACCACGACCAGCGGCCGGTTCCGACGCTGGCGAGTCGTCAGTCCGTCGTCCGGTACGACACTCGGCTGCCCCTGCGGCATTACGCGGCCCTCCTCGAAGTCCCCTGCACATCCCTGACCAGACCGGCGATCGCGTCGGCCCGCAGTTCGTCCAACGTCACCGCGGTACCGCCCAGTTCACCCGCGAGCCGCCCCGCGAGCCCGAGCCGCACGGGCCCCGCCTCGCAGTCGACGACCACGGAGGCGACCCCGTCGGCCGCGAACAGCCGCGCGGCCCGTTCGGCGAGCGCGACGGGCTCAGGCCCACCGGTGGCCCGTCCGTCGGTCACCACGACGACCAACGGCCGCCGCGCCGCATCCCGCAGCCGCTCGACCCGCAGCACGTCGTGCGCCCGGAGCAGCCCCGCCGCGAGTGGCGTCCGGCCACCCGTGGGCAGCGACTCCAGCCGGGCCGCCGCGGCGTCCACGGACGAGGTGGGCGGCAACGCGACCTCGGCGTCCTTCCCCCGGAAGGTCACCAGCCCCACCTTGTCCCGCCGCTGATACGCGTCGAGCAGCAGTGACAGCACCGCCCCCTTGACGGCACTCATCCGCTGCCGCGCCGCCATCGACCCGGAGGCGTCGACCACGAACAGCACGAGATTGGATTCGTGACCTTCTCGCACCGCTTGCCTGAGGTCGTCACGACGCAGGAGAAGTCCAGATCCGGTGCGGCCCCGTGCCCGCTGATGCGGCGCCGCCGCCTGCACGGTCGCCGCTAGGTGCAGCTTGGTGAGCGCCCCCCGGGGTCGCCGCGACCCGGTGGTCCGCCCATGCTCGGTCCGCGCCCGCGAACGCCGCCCGGCGGCCCCCTCGCCGAGCCCCGGCACGCTCAGCACCTTGGTACGAAAGGGTTCGGCGGCCCGTACGGGGGACTGCTCGCCGGCGCCCTGTGCGGCCGGCGCCTGCCCGTCGTCCGAGGGCTCGCCCTGCGCCGGGACGTCACCGGCGGGGGAGTCGCCCTCCGGCCCGTCCTGAGGCGGCTGCCCGCCCCCACCGGGCCCGTCCGGATCAGGATCGTCGTCGCCGCTGCCGTCCTGCTCCCCGAACTCCTCCAGCGTCTCGTCGAGCTTGTCCTCGTCGAGTCCCGGCGCGTCGAAGGGATTCCGCCGCCGCCGATGCGGCAGCGCGAGCAGCGCCGCCTGCCGTACGTCCTCCGCGAGCACCTCGGTGCGCCCCGCCCACGCGGCGAGCGCGGTCGCGGTCCGGGCCATCACGATGTCGGCCCGCATGCCGTCGACTTCGAAAGCGGCACATGTAGCCGCGATCTGCCGCAGCGCCCCGTCGCCGAGCAGCACGGACGGCAACAGCTCGCGCGCCGCCACGATCCGGGCCCGTACGGCGGACTCCTCGTCGGCCCAGCGCTCCGCGAAACCCGTCGGATCGTCGTCGTAGGCGAGCCTGCGCCGCACGACCTCCACCCGCTGATCGGGCTCCCGCGAGGCCGCGACCTCGACGGTCAGACCGAAACGGTCGAGCAACTGCGGCCGCAGCTCGCCCTCCTCGGGGTTCATGGTCCCGACGAGCAGGAACCGGGCCGCGTGCCGTACGGAGACGCCCTCGCGCTCGACGTACGAGGCACCCATGGCAGCGGCGTCCAGCAGCAGATCGACCAGGTGATCGTGGAGGAGGTTGACCTCGTCGACGTACAGGATCCCGCGGTGCGCCTGCGCCAAGAGGCCCGGCTCGAAGGTCTTCACGCCCTCCGCGAGCGCCCGCTCGATGTCGAGCGCGCCCACGAGCCGGTCCTCGGAGGCACCGACCGGCAGCTCGACCAGGCGGGCCGGTCGGGTCTCGAAGGCGCCCGGCTCGTGCGGCCCGTCCGGGCAGGCGGGGTCGGGGGAGCTGGGGTCGCACGAGAACCGGCATCCGACGACCACGTCCAGCGTGGGCATGAGCGCCGAAAGCGCCCGCACGGCCGTCGACTTGGCGGTGCCCTTCTCACCGCGCACGAGGACTCCGCCAACTTTGGCGCTCACCGCATTGAGGAGCAGCGCCAAGCGCAGGTCGTCCTGGCCGACGATGGCGGTGAACGGGTAGGGCGTGCTCACGGGGTGATCACTCCTTCGGGTGACTCATGCCAGTGCGGCACGAGCATCGAGTGCCGACCTGGCAGGGTCACCATGTGCTCCCCGCCGACGCGGGGGTGGTCCGTAGTCGTCGGCTTCGACGAGGTCCTGTTCACATTGCTCCCCGCCGGAGCGGGGGTTTTGGGGGCGCTCATTCGTCCCCCTCCAGATCGCCCTCAAGCTCGAGGTAGGTCGCCCGGAGCCGGTCCAGGGTCTCCTGTTCCGGCTCCGCCCACAGCCCGCGGTCGGCTGCCTCGAGCAAGCGTTCGGTGATGCCCCTCAAAGCCCACGGATTGGACTTCCGCATGAAGTCCTGGTTCTCCGGCGAGAACACGTACTCCGCCGCGAGCTTCTCGTACATCCAGTCGTCGACCACGCCCGCCGTGGCGTCGTACCCGAAGAGGTAGTCGACGGTCGCCGCCATCTCGAAAGCACCCTTGTAGCCATGCCGCCTCATGGCGCTCATCCAGCGCGGGTTGACGACCCGCGCACGGAACACCCGGTGCGTCTCCTCGCCCAACGTGCGCGTCTTCACCTGGTCCGGTGTCGCCGAATCACCCACGTACGCCTCGGGGTTGGCCCCTGTCAGGTGCCGGACCATGGCGACCATGCCGCCGTGATACTGGAAATAATCGTCTGCGTCGTGGATGTCGTGCTCGCGTGTGTCGACGTTCTTCGCCGCCACCGCGATCCGCTTGAACGCCGTCTCCATGTCCCCCCGCGCCGCCCGCCCGTCGAGGCCGCGCCCGTAGGCGTAGCCGCCCCAGACGGCGTACACCTCGGCGAGGTCGGCGTCGGACCGCCAGTTCCGCGCGTCGATCAACGGCAGCAGCCCCGCGCCGTACGCCCCCGGCTTTGAGCCGAAGATACGGGCCGTCGCGCGGCGTCGGTCGCCGTGCTCGGCGGTGTCCTCGTCGGCGTGCGCGCGGACGTAGTTGCGGTCGGCGGGCTCGTCCAGCTCGGCCACAGCCCGTACCGCGTCGTCGATGAGACCGACGACGTGCGGGAAGGCGTCCCGGAAGAAGCCCGAGATACGGACCGTGACGTCGATGCGCGGCCGGCCCAGCTCCTCCAGACCCACCACCTCGAAACCGGTCACGCGGCGCGAGGCGTCGTCCCAGACCGGGCGGCAGCCGAGCAGCGCGAGGATCTCCGCGATGTCGTCGCCCTGGGTGCGCATCGCGGACGTGCCCCAGACCGTCAGACCGACGGACTTCGGGTACGCGCCGGTGTCCTGCAGATACCGCTGCACCAGGGAGTCGGCGAGCGACTGCCCGACCTCCCAGCTCAGCCTGGACGGGATCGCCTTGGGGTCGACGGAGTAGAAGTTGCGGCCGGTCGGCAGCACGTTCACGAGCCCGCGCGTGGGCGAACCCGACGGGCCCGCCGGGACGTAACCGCCGTCCAGGGCGCGCAGGATGTGGGTGATCTCGTCCGTGGTCCGGGCCAGGCGCGGCACGACCTCACGGCAGGCGAACTCCAGCACCGCGATTGCGTCGGGGAGTTCGACGCCCAGGACCTCCCGTACGAGAGCGGTGCTCTCGGACGTCACCCAGCCGCGCTCCTCCATGCCCTCCGCCATCCGGCGGCACAGTTGCTCCAGCAGGTCGATCGCGTCGGCCCCGGTCCGCGCCGGGCCCTCGACGAGGTCCGTCAGCTCGACCGGCGCCTTCACCGGCGCGCCCGGCTCGGCGAGCAGCTCCTTCTCGACCAGGCCGAAGTACTCGGCGAGGCAGGCCCGCAGCCCCGGCAGGGCGTTCGCCGTACCGCCCCACACCTGCGAGGCGCGCAGCACGGCCAGCACGAGGTTCACCCGCGGCTCGGCCTCCGGCCCGCCGCCGAGGATGTGCAGCCCGTCCCGGATCTGCACGTCCTTGATTTCGCACAGATAGCCGTCGATGTGCATGACGAACTCGTCGAACGCGTCCTCGTCCGGCTGGTCGTCCACATGCAGGTCGTGATGGAGTTCCGCAGCTCGCACCAGCGTCCAGATCTGGCTGCGCACGGCCGGCGCCTTGGTCGGGTCCAGGTCGGAGACCAGCGCGTACTCGTCGAGGAGCTGCTCCAGCTTCGCCAGATCGCCGTACGTGTCCGCGCGTGCCATCGGCGGTACGAGGTGGTCGACGACCGTGGCGTGGCCGCGCCGCTTGGCCTGGGTGCCCTCGCCGGGGTCGTTGACGATGAAGGGGTAGATCAGCGGGAGTTCGCCGAGGACGGCGTCCGGCGCGCAGCCGCCGCTGAGCCCGAGCCCCTTGCCCGGCAGCCACTCCATCGTGCCGTGCTTGCCCATGTGCACGATGGCGTCGGCGCCGAAGCCGCCCTCTGATGTCGCAGCCTCCAGCCACCGGTAGGCGGCCATGTAGTGGTGCGACGGGGGCATGTCCGGGTCGTGGTAGATCGCGATCGGGTTCTCGCCGAAGCCGCGCGGCGGCTGGATCATCACGACGACGTTCCCGAACCGGAGGGACGCCAGGACGATGTCGTCGCCGTCCACATACAGGCTGCCCGGCGGCTCGCCCCACGCCTCCAGCATCCCGTTGCGCAGTTCGGGGTCGAGCTTGTCGAACCAGGCCCGGTAGTCGGCGAGCGGCACGCGCGCGGGGGCGGCGGCGAGCTGCTCCTCGGTGAGCCATTCGACGTCGTGGCCACCGGCGTTGATGAGCCGGTGGATCAACTCGTCGCCGTTGTCGGGATGCCCTTCCACGGCGTACCCGGCGTCCCGCAGCGCGTCGAGCACCCGTACCGCCGACGCGGGCGTGTCCAGGCCGACCGCGTTGCCGACCCGCGAGTGCTTGGTCGGATAGGCGGTGAAGACGAGCGCGAGCTTCTTGTCCGCGTTCGGCTTGTGCTTCAGCCGGGCGTGCCGTACGGCGATCCCGGCGACGCGGGCGGCCCGCTCGGGGTCCGCGACGTACACCGGGACATCGTCAGGACCCTGCTCCTTGAAGGAGAAGGGGACCGTGATGAGGCGGCCGTCGAACTCCGGGATCGCGACCTGCATCGCCGCGTCCATGGGGGAGAGGGCGGCGTCCGACGCGTCCCAGGCACTCCTGGACGAGGTCAGGCAGAGTCCTTGCAGCACAGGGACATTCAGGTCGGCGAGCGCGCCGATGTCCCAGGCCTCCTCGTCGCCGCCGGCCGACGCCTGCGAGGCGTGCGTGCCGCCCGCCGCGAGCACGGTGGCGACCAGCGCGTCCGTCTTGCCGAGGATCTCGTACAGGCCCGCGTCCGCGCCGCGCAGCGAACCGCAGTACACGCCAAGGGCGTTGGCCCCCCGCGCCTCGATCGCGTCGCACAGCGTGTCGACGAAGGCGGTGTTGCCGGACAGTTGGTGCGCCCGGTAGAAGAGCACGCCGACGGTCGGGCGGCCCTCGATGAACGCGCGCTCGCCGTGGATGCCGTACTCCGGCATCTTCCGCGGCTCCTCGAAGCCCTCACCCGTGAGCAGCACGGTGTCGGAGAGGAACCGGGCCAGTTCGGCGAGGTTGTCCGGGCCGCCCTCGACGAGGTAGCGCAGCGCCTCGGCGACGACACCGGCGGGCACCGACGACTCGGCCATCAGCTCGGCGTCGGGCACGGACTCCCCGCCGAGCAGCACGGTGGGGATGCCCGAGGCCCTCAGCTTGTTCAGGCCTTCCTCCCAGGCGCGCTTGCCGCCCAGGAGCCGTACGACGGCGATGTCCACGCCCTCGACGAGGGACGGCAGTTCGCCCTCGACATCCACCCGGGTCGGGTTGCCGATCCGGTAGGGGGCGCCGGAGGCCCGGGCCGCCAGCAGATCGGTGTCGGCGGTCGACAACAACAACACTGTGCTCATGCGGGCGCTCCCGGTGGAATGAAAGGCAGTCCTTGCGGCGCGCCCGACTCGATGAGCCGCCACAGCGCGTCCGTGTCCGCGTGTTCCTCGATCAGATCGCCGAGCCGGTCGAGCTGCTCCTCGCGCAGCGCCGCGAACGACGTGTCGGCGGCCGGCACGAAGCGACGGCCCGCGGCGGCCGCCACCTCGCGCAGGAAGGCACGCCGGAATCCGTCCGACTCCAGCGAGCCGTGCCAGTGCGTGCCCCAGACGGCACCGACCCGGCACCCGTCCAAACTGTGTCCATTGCCATCGGAGATGAACGCGTCGCCGCCCGTGACATCGGCGACGCCGTGGTGGATCTCGTACCCCTCGACGTACTCGCCGAGTGCCTCCCCGACGGGCCGGGTGAGGGTCTTCTCGCGCGCGAACCGCACCCGTACGGGGAGGAGTCCGAGCCCCTCGACATACCCCGCTCGCGATTCGACCTCGTCCTCGATGTGCTCGCCGAGGATCTGGAAGCCACCGCAGATGCCCAGCACGGGCCGCCCCTCGGCCGCCCTGCGCTCGATGGCGTCCGTGAGGCCGCGCGTCCGCAGCCACTCCAGCGCCTTCACCGTCCCCCGGGTTCCGGGGACGACGACGAGGTCGGCGTCGGCCAGTTCCTCGGCGCGGTCCACGAACCGCACGACGACACCCGGCTCGGCGGCCAGCGCGTCCACGTCCGTGAAGTTGGACATGAGCGGGATCGCGCAGACGGCGACCCGCAGCACGTCCTCGCCGACGAGGGCGGTCACTCGGGACTCCCGGACCGCTCCCCGCAACGACACCCGCAGCCCGTCCTCCTCGTCGATGCCGAGGCCGTGCTGGAAGGGCAGGACGCCGTACGTCCGCCGCCCGGTGAGGCCGTGGAGCATGTCGAGTCCCGGCTCCAGCAGGGAGACATCCCCCCTGAACTTGTTGACGAGGAATCCGGCGACGAACTCCTGGTCCTCGCGCGACAGCAGCGCGACCGTCCCGAAGAACGAGGCGAACACACCCCCGCGGTCGATGTCGCCGACGACGAGCACGGGCAGCCGCGCATTGCGCGCGATCCCCATGTTCACGATGTCGGTCCGCCGCAGATTGATCTCGGCAGGACTGCCGGCCCCCTCACAGATCACCGCGTCATACGTGCCCCGCAACTCGGCGAGGCAGTCCAGGACGGTGGTGAGGAGGGCTTCCTGCCGCCCCCCGTGGTAGCCGCGCGCGGTCATCTCACCCACGGGCTTGCCCATGAGCACGACCTGACTGCTGCGGTCGCTGCCCGGCTTGAGCAGTACGGGGTTCATGAGCGCGGTCGGCTCCACGCGGGCGGCCTGCGCCTGCATGGCCTGCGCCCGCCCGATCTCGGCGCCCTCGCGTGTCACGAACGAGTTCAGGGACATGTTCTGCGCCTTGAAGGGCGCGACCTTGACGCCCTGCCGCACCAGCCACCGGCAGATCCCGGCGGTCACGACGCTCTTGCCGGCGTCGGAGGTGGTGCCGGCGACGAGCAGACCGCCGCTCATGACGTACGCCCCTTCCTGAGAAGCCTCTTTGTCATCAGCCGTCCGGCGGCACTCACGCCGAGCGCGAGCCAGCTCACGCGCCGCGACAGCCGTACGGCCCGTTCGATGTCGTCGACGTGGACGGCGCGCCCGGCACCATTGAGCACCGGCCGGTGCTCGACCCGCCCGCCGTAGGCGAGGGTCCCGCCGAGGCGTACCCCGAGCGCCCCCGCGAACGAGGCCTCCACGGGCCCGGCGTTGGGACTCGGGTGCTTGCCCGCGTCGGCGCGCCAGGCTCGTAGCGCCCCCCGAGGACTGTCACCCGCGAGGGCGGCGAGCACGGCGGTGAGGCGTGCCCCAGGCCACCCGGCGACGTCGTCGAGCCGCGCGGAGGCCCACCCGTACCGCCGGTACTTGGGGGACTTGTGCCCGACCATCGCGTCGAGCGTGTTCACGGCACGGAAGGCGACCAGCCCGGGCACTCCCCCCACGGCCCCCCACACCAACGCACCCACCACCGCGTCGGAGGTGTTCTCGGCGACGGACTCGACGACGGCGCGCGCGATTCCAGCGGCGTCGAGGGCCTGGGGATCCCGCCCGCACAGATGCGGCAGCCGCTCCCGGGCCGTCTCGGTCTCCCCGTCGGCGAGGGCGTCACCGATCGCCCGGGCCTCCCGCCCGAGGGTGGTGCCCCCGACGACGGTCCAGGTGGCGGCGGCGGTCAGCGCGACGGAAGCGGTGCGGGAGGGACGTACGGCTCGGGAAGCGACGGCGGCGAGCCCGGCGGCACCGCCCACACACACGGCGGTGTGCAGTGCGCCCCACCCACGGTGGTCCCGCCACAGCACCCGCTCCACGGTTCCCGCGGCCCGCCCGAACGCGGCGACCGGATGCCCCCGGTGGGGATCGCCGAGCAGCAGATCGCCGAGGAGCCCGGCGGCGGCGCCGTACGCGAAGACGCGATCGGCACGCACCGGGTCAGCCGACCGTCAGATCGGGTGGAACCGTCGCTCGCAGGGCACTTGGGCAGCCGCGCATGGCGTTATGTCCTCACTCAGGGTGTCCACGCCCTGGTTCGACGAGACCGGCGGTGAGAGTTCCTGGCTCACGGGGACTTCCTTCCCCGGTGACAGTGGCGGGACCGCGCCGGATTCACACCGGCTTCCTCTCATGTCGCCGTACTTGGCTCCGGCAGTCCACCACGGGGTGAGAACGGCCGTCAACTTGCTGTTGACCTGCGTGGGGAGAGTGTGCGAAGGCCCACATACGAGTGGGGTGCGGGACGGTGATCCGTCTCGCACCCCACGCGAAGTGATGCCTGTTTTGGGTTACTTGCCCGGTGTCTGTGGGCTACTTCCCGACGATCAGATAGATGCCGTACGCGACCGCCGCCGCGCACGACGCGAAGCAGACGTAGGCGCCGGTGACCGCGAGGGCGGCGGAGCCGCTCTGAGCGGATGCCGACTCGCGCTTGGAGAGGCCGACGATGCCGAGGGTGAAGAGGCCGACGAGGCCGACGGTGGTCAGGAGGCTGACTCCGAAGACGGAGCCGAGGGCTGCCCAGTCGATGTGCATGCTGTTCTTTCCTTACACCGTGGCCGGGCGGGTGGGCTCCGCGTCCGGGGACGGGATGGTGGTCTTCAGTTCGCCGGACGGGTCGCCGGACAGGTCGCCGGTGACGGGGCCCGCGGGGGGCGGGGTGACCGCGGCGATCGCGGTGGTGACGACGCCCGCGGGCTCGGTGTCGACCTCGTTGACGTTGTCGACGGTGACCGGCTGACGGCGGGACAGCTTCCAGATGGTGCCGGCGCCGGCGACGAGCAGCGCGCCGGTGAGGACGATGCCCCACGTGCCCTGCTTGGTCAGGAACTCGGCGCAGGCACCGGCCAGGCCGGCGGCCGGCAGGGTCAGGCCCCAGGCGACGAACATCCGGGTCGCGGTCGACCAGCGGACCACGCCGCCCTTGCGGCCGAGGCCCGAGCCCATCACGGCGCCGGAGCAGACCTGGGTGGTGGAGAGGGAGAAGCCGATGTGCGAGGAGGCCAGGATGGCCGTCGCGGCGCTGGTCTGGGCGGCGAAGCCCTGCGGCGGCGCGAGGTCGGTGAGGCCCTTGCCCAGGGTGCGGATGATGCGCCAGCCGCCCAGGTAGGTGCCGAGCGCGATGGCCGTACCGGCGGAGACGATGACCCACATCGGGGGGTTCGAGCCGGGGGCGATGACGCCGCCGGTGACCAGGGCCAGGGTGATGACGCCCATCGTCTTCTGGGCGTCGTTCGTGCCGTGGGCCAGCGAGACCAGGCCGGCGGAGGCGATCTGGCCGGCGCGGTAGCCCTTGGCGGTCGCCTTCTCGTCGGTGCGGCTGCCGATCCTGTACGTCAGCCGGGTGGCCAGCATCGCGGCGAGTCCGGCCACGATGGGCGCGGCGACCGCGGGGATCAGCACCTTGGTGACGACGGTCGAGCCGTTCACCGACGACCAGCCGGCCGACATGACCGCGGCGCCGATCAGGCCACCGAAGAGAGCGTGGGAGGAACTGGAGGGCAGGCCCAGGAGCCAGGTCAGCAGATTCCAGAGGATGGCGCCGACGAGCGCCGCGAAGATCACCTGGACGCGAATGCCCTCTTCATTGATGATCCCGCCGGAGATCGTCTTGGCGACCTCCACAGAGAGGAACGCGCCGACGAGGTTCAGCACGGCGGCCATGGCCACCGCCGTCTTGGGCTTCAGGGCGCCGGTCGAGATGGTCGTCGCCATCGCGTTGGCAGTGTCGTGGAAACCGTTCGTGAAATCGAACACGAGAGCGGTGACGATCACGATTCCGAGGAGGAGCGTGATGTGTTCCATTTACCCAGGCTTCTCTTTGATGTCAGTGGCAGGTGGACCGTAGGCAACCTGGGTGAACGGAAGGTGAACTGAGGCGGGCTTAGGGGTGTATCAAACAGTGGATCGCCCCTCCGCTTGTGTCGATCTCTGTCGCGGAGGGACGGTCGGAAGGTTCGAACGAAGGCGGAATTTCGAGTTCCGGAGGGGGTTTTCAAGGGGTCTCGCGTGGAGTGCTAGCCCTTCGCGAACTGCTGGAGCCGGGCCATGGACCCGTTGAAGAGATTCTGGTCACCCGGGAGCGTGCCGCTGTTGTCGTACTGCCAGAACGTCCACGCCGACCAGCCGGCCGGCAGCGTGCCCGCGTCCTTCGAGTCGTAGCGGGCGAGCCACAGGGCATGGTTCGCGGCGAAGGCGCGGCTGCCGCCGGTGCAGGTGTTCCACCAGTGTGTGGTCGTGTAGATGACCGGGCGGCGGCCGGTCTCCCGTTCGAGCTCGTCGCTGAACGCCTGGATCCAGCTCACGAGCTTGGCCTTGCTCAGGCCGTAGCACTTGTGCTTCTTGTCGTACGGGTTGTACTCGATGTCGAGCGCCGGCGGCAGCGTCCGGCCGTCCGCGCTCCAGGCGCCGCCGTTGCGCACGAAGTACGCGGCCTGGGTGGCGCCGGACGACTTGTCCGGCGCCGCGAAGTGGTAGGCGCCGCGGAGTATGCCCGCGTCCCGAGCCCCCTCGTACTGCCGGCCGAAGTAGGGGTTGCGGTAGGTGTGGGACTCGGTGGCCTTCACATAGACGAACCGGGCGCCCTTCGCTTTCGCGCTCTGCCAGTCGACGTTCTTCTGGTGCGAGGAGATGTCGTACCCCTTGGGCTTGTCCGCCGCCGTGGCCGGAACCCCGCCGAGGGTGGTCCCTCCTGCGATGAGCGCCGCTACGGCGGCGGCTGCCGCGATGACGCGGGCGTGACGAAGGAATGGTTTGTGATCATGGGCCATGTTTCCCCCCGGAATGGCGACGTACGCGACAAATCCCCCAGAGGTTATTGGAAGATCGTCGAAAGCCCGTCGATCGCCAGCCAATCGTTCTGGATGGGCTATATGTGCCTATATGTGTACTTACGGACGCATGGCTTCCGGCCTAAAGTGCCCTCGCCGACGGCGGGTTGACGTCCACGCCTGACAGGATCGCGGCATGGCTGAGCAGCGGCGGGACGCACGGGATGTGCGGGACGTGGGGGAGGGCGCACCGGGTGCGCGGGAGCGGGAGATGGCGGACGCCTGGGACGAACTCGTCGCCACGGCCCGCCGGACGGTGGCCGACGGGCTGGTCGTCGGCACGTCGGGCAATGTCTCGGTGCGGGTCGGCGACATGGTGCTGGTCACACCGACGGGAGTGCCGTACGACCGGCTGACGCCCGATGACGCCGTCGGCGTGGACCTCGACGGCCGACAGGTTCTCGGTTCGCTCGTTCCGACGAGCGAACTGCCGATGCACCTCGCGATCTACCGCGCCACCGACGCGCGCGCCGTCGTCCACACCCACGCCGCGCACGCGACGGCCGTCTCGGCCCTCGTCGCGGAACTCCCCCTGATCCACTACATGGCGGGCGCCCTCGGCGGACCGGTCCGTGTTGCCCGCTATGCGACGTATGGCACCCCGGAGTTGGCCGAGAACATGCTCCAGGCCCTCGCCCACCGCACCGCCTGCCTCCTCCAGAACCACGGAACCGTCGCCTACGGAGCCTCGCTGCCCCAGGCGTACGACCGCACCGCCCAGCTGGAATGGATGTCCCGCGTCTGGCTCCTGGCATCCTCCGTACCGGGGCTCTCCCCCACACTGCTGTCGGAGGAACAGGTGGCAGCGGCGGGCGACCGGTTGCGGCGATACGGACAGAGCGCCTGACGGCGAGACCGCCGAGCGGGTCCTCCGCTCGCCGACGGGGCCGGCCGCGGTGCTCCCGCCGACGGGGTGGAGCGGCCGGTGGGATCGCGGAGCGGGTGGGCGGGCGCTCCACTCGCGAACGAGCGGAATGCCCTGCCTGCGGTGCCTCGCCCTTGGCGCCGGTCGCCGGTCGGCGTGCTCCGTTCGCCGATGCCTCCGTCAGGGCTGCTGTGCGCATCCAGGGCGCCTCGGGCCGTCGCTCTGCTCGCAGGGCGGCCTTTGCGCGTCGTGTCGAGCCGGGGTTTTGTCGCGCGCTGGGGTGGCCCCTTCTCTCCGCCGCGTATCTCCGCCGCGACGGGGCTCGGCCGGCACGTACTGATTCGGTGGTGCCGAACCATCCGCCACCACCGGAGGTCTCCACGCCGAGACATACCGGACCGATGTCGCCAAAGCGCTCGTACCGCCGGAAAACGAACCCCCGCACCCAGACGGACCCCGCTCCCGCTGGCCGACCGTGGGCTCCCCCGGGAGACTGAACCCGTGCGTACTGTCAAAGCGACGGCCGCAGCCGTCTCCGTAGCCCTGGCCGCGGGCGCAGCCTCCGTGGCGGCGGGCCGGTTCGCCAGCGACGCCGCACTGAAGGCATCGCCCGGCAGGCCGCTGCCCACCGAGCCCCGGCTCACCGTGCATGCCACAGCGGCGGGACAGATCACGCTCACCCGAGATCTGGCCTCCCTGCGCCCGGGAACGTACGGCCTCGCCGGCGACGGCTCGCACGCGGTCGTCGGCCCCGTCCTGGGCAGCGAGCGCCACTCCGCCGACACCGTTGTGCGCCGCCTGGAACGCGTGACCCACGGCACCCTCGAACCCGGTGACAAGGTGTGGCTCACCCCGAACGTGCACATCGGCAACCCAAGCACCGCACTCGGCCTCGACCACGCCGACGTGGACATCCCCGGCGAGCTCGGCCCGCTGCCCGCCTGGTTCGTGCCCGGCGCCCGCGACACCTGGGTGATCACGGTGCACGGCCTCGGCACCACCCGCGAACACCCCATGAACGTGATGGAGTTCCTGCACCGCAACCGGCTCCCCGTACTCGACCTCGCCTACCGCGGCGACCTGGGCGCGCCCCGCTCGCCGGACGGCCTCAGCCACCTGGGCGAGACCGAGTGGCGCGACCTGGACGCCGCCCTGCGCTACGCCGTGCGCTACGGCGCCAAGGACGTCGTCCTCTACGGCTGGTCCATCGGCGCCACCATGGCCCTGCGCACCGCCGCGCACTCCGCCCTGCGCGAGCGGATCTCCGGGCTGATCCTGGACTCGCCCGTCCTCGACTGGGAGGCCACCCTGCGCGCCCTCGCCACCGCCCGCCACACCCCCAGCGCCCTGCTGCCCCTCGCGGTCCGTGCCGCCCAGGGCCGCACCGGACTGCACGGCGACCGCATCCAGGCGGCCGCCGACCCCGGCCGGCTCAAGCTGCCGACCCTGATCCTGCACGGCCCGGACGACACCATCGCCCCCTGGGGCCCCTCGCGCCGCCTCGCCGACCGCCGTCCGGACCTGGTCACCCTGCGCACGGTCGCGCAGGCCCCGCACGGCGCCATGTGGAACGCCGACCCGGACTACGAGGAGACCCTGCGCCGCTTCCTCACCCCCCTGATGTAACCGTCCCCACCCTCTGACGCAACCGCTTCCCACCCCTGGCGCACCCGCCCCATCCCGACCACCGGCAGCCTTCCGGTTCGGCCCCGGCCAACTCGTACGTGACTCCGCTCACATGTGTCGAGCCCCCTCAAAACCCCGTGCATTGGCCACCCCTGTCGCCTGCTGTGACATTCCGTTTGGGTTTTCGGACCGTCAACCGGAAGACTGCACCCGTGACGTCCCGTAACCCGCGCGACTCCAGGCTCCGACTCGTCCGCCCGCGCCCCCTGGCCGCCGCCCCCCGAGCGGTGACCCAGCGCAGCTCGCGCCGACCCGCACCCCGGCCCCCCGAGGGCACCCCGCCGCCCGCGGAACTGGCCCGCATGGCCCGCACCGGCCTCGCCGCCGCGGCCCGTGTCGCCCGCTGGGCCGACGCCTCGCTCGGCCCGGGGCGCGACGGCGCGACCCCTGACGGCAAGGGCACCCTCTCCTACGCAACCGCCGAACGGGCCGCCGAGGAGCTGGGCCTGACCCCGGCTCAGGTCCGCGCGGACTGGGACACCGCACGTCTCGCGGGCCTCGTCGAGGTGCACGGCGACATCGCCCGCCCCGGCTGGCGACTGCGCGCCTGGAACCGCGACGACAGCGCCGTCCTGCGCGGCTGGGTCGCCCTCTTCGACGCCTGGTCCCTCGCCTACCCGGAGCCGGCCGACCGCGCGGCGTCCGCCGTCGCCGAGGTCGTCTCCGCAATGCCCCAGGTGCTCTCCTTCCTTCAACTCTCCGCCGGGCCCGTCCCCATGGAGCAGCTCCTCGACCTCCTCGAACAGCGCGTCACGGAACTGCACACCGAGCGCTGCGAAATCCCGTACGGCCCCCAGCCGGAACCCGACCCGGAGGCCGCCGAGGTCGCGGACGCCCCCCTCGCCCCTCTCCTCGACTGGGCCCTGCACGCCCTCGCCTCCGTCGGCGCGCTCACCTGCGCCGACGGACAGGCCACGCTCACCCCGCTCGGCAGCTGGGCGGTCTGGGTCAAGCTGGAGCAGATCTGCGTCGCCGCGCAGAGTCCTGCCGGGAACATCGAGCAGCCCGCCTCGGACATGCTCCGCGGCTGCGCCCAGCTGCGCCCGAACGCGGCCCGCGCCGAGTACCGCGCCTGGCTCGCCGCCCGGCCCGTCGGCAGCGCCGTCACCGAACTCCTCGAAGCCGCCCGTGGCGAGGACGCCCTCACCCGCGGCCTCGCCTTCGAGGCGCTGCGGGTGGTCGGCGCCCCCGCCGAACCCGATGTGCGGGCCGTGGCCGAGGAGTCCTGGCTGCGCCCCTACGCCCTGCTCTGGCTCGCGGAGCACGACGGCCACGACCCGGAGGACGCCCACGAGGTGCTCACCCGGGAGGAGTCCACCTGGCTCTGGGTGGACACCGCCGCCGCCGTCGCCGACCACGGCGAGGCGCCGCTCCTCGTGCGCCATCTGGAGTCCGCGGTGCAGCCCACCGTGCCCGCGCTCCTCGACGAGGTGCGCGCCGTCGGGCATCCCCGCACCGTCCAGGTCCTGGTCGCACTCGCGGCCGCCCACCCGGACCCGGCCCTCGCCAAGGCCGTACGCCGAGCCGCCTTCCAGGTCCACACCGGGGGCAGCTAGGGCCTGCCCGGCGGGATCGGCGGGATCGGCGGATCACCTCGGCCCGGGCCGGCGTCAGCCCCGTATCTCCGGGGCGTATGTGCCGAAGCTCCAGATGTTGCCCTCGGCGTCCCGGGCCATGTAGTCCCGCGAGCCGTAGTCCTGGTCGGTCGGGGGCATCAGGATCTCCGCGCCGTGGTCCACGGCGTGCTG
The DNA here is from genome assembly GCF_045040035.1 of Streptomyces sp. NBC_01384. Taxonomy (NCBI): domain Bacteria; kingdom Bacillati; phylum Actinomycetota; class Actinomycetes; order Kitasatosporales; family Streptomycetaceae; genus Streptomyces; species Streptomyces sp. NBC_01384. The sequence continues at coordinate 2,208,035 of NZ_CP109559.1, read as the reverse complement.
GTGGTGTGCGTCGACGTCGTCCACGACCACGTACACCCCCACGGGGCCCGCGTCCTTCATCGCGCCGTCGAAGACACCGCCGCGGCCCTTGGAGCCGAGCATCACCGCGCCGTTGCCCTGGACCAGCTCGGCGTGCATCACCGCGCCGTCCTCCCCCTCGTACACGGAGGCCTCCGTGAAGCCGAACGTCTCCGTCAGCTGCCTGATCGCGGCCGTCGCGTCCGCGTACAACAGCGTCGGGTAGATGCTCGGACGCCCGCCGTCCGTACCTGCCATGCCGATCACTCCCACCGGAACTCGTCCTGCTGGGCCGGAATGCCACCCGCTGCCCAGTCTTGCACCGGGCACTGACATTGATATTGGTCGCAGGTTCCGGTGGTCGTGGCTCTGGCTCCGGTTCCGCCACTGACTGACGCTCTGCTGGGCTGTCCTGCCGATGTTCTGTCCGGCCGCCGGGCCCCGCAGCTCCTTGCCCCCGCCGTCCGCCGCCGTACCTCCCTCGCCCTTCTCCCGGTCGCCGCCGCCCTGCTGCTCACCGCGGCCCACGAGGCCCGCCCCGCCGCCTACGGAGACCGGCTCACCCACCACGCGCGCGTGGCGCACGGGCACGCGTCACTGCCTCCGCTGCGGGCCACCAGGACCACCGTCGAGGCGTACGACGAAGCGACCGGCCGCTCCCGCTGGACCTGTGCGCGCGAGGGCCGGCGGCCGCCGGCCGTGGTCCCCGCGCGCGGCGACGGCAGCGCCGTGCGCTGGCACCGGGCCCTTCCGGGGGCCGCCCGGTGGCTCGCGGAGCGCGGGCCGAGCGGCGTGCTGCGGCCCCTGGGCGCCCACATGCCGGCCGTGGTCACCGCGCGCCGCGTCGCCGCCTACCGGATCGCCGACGGTGATCTGCGCTGGACACTGCCGGTCCGGCGCGGCTGTGCCTTCGACCCCGAACGTGCGGTGCGTCACGGCGCGGCGCTGCTGATCGCACAACCTTGCGCCGCCACCGACAGCTGGACCACCGGGCTCGTCGCCGTGGATGACCTGGGCGGAATCACCCCGCACCGCAAGCCGCTGGGCAACGAACGGCGGGGCGAGCGTCACAGTGCCGAACACCCGCACTCAGGAAAAGTGGTTGCACGGCCCCGTTAGACTTGGCCCATGGCCATTCTCCTCGCGCATTAGACGGCGGGAACGTCCTCAGCCGTCCACCCCGCCAACCACCCTGCCCTGGAGTCTGTCCGTGATCTCCGCCTCCGGTATCGAGCTGCGCGCCGGCGCCCGCATCCTCATCGAGTCCGCCACCTTCCGCATCACCAAGGGCGACCGCATCGGCCTGGTCGGCCGCAACGGCGCGGGCAAGACGACCCTGACGAAGGTCCTGGCCGGCGAGGGCATCCCGGCCTCCGGCACCGTCGCCCGCTCCGGCGAGGTCGGCTATCTGCCCCAGGACCCCCGCACCGGTGACCTCGACGTCCTCGCCACCGACCGCATCCTCTCCGCGCGCGGCCTGGACACCCTGATCCGCAAGATGCGGGAGAACGAACAGCGCATCGCCAACGGCTCGGGCGCCACCCGCGAGAAGGCCATGCGGCAGTACGAGCGCCAGGAGACCGAGTTCCTCACCAGGGGCGGGTACTCCGCCGAGGCCGAGGCCGCCACCATCGCCGCCGCGCTCAACCTGCCCGACCGCGTGCTCGGCCAGCCCCTGCACACGCTCTCCGGTGGTCAGCGCCGCCGTGTCGAGCTGGCCCGCATCCTGTTCTCGGACGCCGACACGCTCCTGCTCGACGAGCCGACCAACCACCTCGACGCCGACTCGATCGTCTGGCTGCGCGACTACCTGAAGACCTACCGCGGCGGCTTCATCGTGATCTCCCACGACGTCGACCTCGTCGAGACGGTCGTCAACAAGGTCTTCTACCTGGACGCCAACCGCGCCCAGATCGATGTCTACAACATGGGCTGGAAGCTCTACCAGCAGCAGCGCGAGGCCGACGAGAAGCGCCGCAAGCGCGAGCGGCAGAACGCCGAGAAGAAGGCCGCCGCGCTGAACTCGCAGGCGGACAAGATGCGCGCCAAGGCCACCAAGACCGTGGCCGCGCAGAACATGGCCAAGCGCGCCGACAAGCTGCTGGCCGGCCTTGAGGCGGTCCGCGTCTCCGACAAGGTCGCCAAGCTGCGCTTCCCGGAGCCCGCGCCCTGCGGCAGGACCCCGCTGATGGCCGAGGGCCTGTCGAAGTCGTACGGCTCGCTGGAGATCTTCACCGATGTCGACCTGGCCATCGACAAGGGCTCGCGCGTGGTCATCCTGGGCCTCAACGGCGCCGGCAAGACGACCCTGCTGAAGCTGCTCGGCGGCGCCGAGCAGCCCGACACCGGCGAGGTCATCGAGGGTCACGGCCTCAAGCTCGGCTACTACGCCCAGGAGCACGAGACGCTCGACCCCGAGCGCACGGTCCTGGAGAACATGCGTTCCGCCGCCCCCGACCTGGATCTGGTCGAGGTCCGCAAGACGCTCGGCTCGTTCCTGTTCTCCGGCGACGACGTCGACAAGCCCGCCGGGGTCCTCTCCGGCGGCGAGAAGACCCGGCTCGCGCTCGCGACCCTCGTGGTCTCCTCGGCGAACGTCCTCCTCCTCGACGAGCCGACGAACAACCTCGACCCGGCCAGCCGCGAGGAGATCCTCGGCGCGCTGCGCACCTACAAGGGCGCCGTCGTCCTCGTCACCCACGACGAGGGCGCCGTCGAGGCGCTCCAGCCCGAGCGGATCATCCTGCTGCCGGACGGCGTCGAGGACCTGTGGGGCGCCGACTACGCGGACCTGGTGGCCCTCGCCTGAGTCATCGCATGAGTCGCCCCGGGCTTTCCCGGGGTGTCTGCCCCAGGCGTATGCCCGAGGTGTCAGCGCGCCTTGATCGAATGACTGATCCACTGTGTATGGATCATTCGGCCGATCCGTGATCCATCATCTGTGTGAGATCTCCTCGTACCGAGGTGTGTCCTACATCGATTTCGCGGCCGAGCCCTTTGTTCCCAAGGGCTCGGCCGTCTTGCGTCGCTGACCTGGCACTTCACTGAAGAACCCGTTCGGTCGTACGGGCAGAGCAGCGCGGAGCCTGTGATTCCACTTGTGAGGACGGGCTCCTGTCGTCAAAACCTTGTCTCACGGACCTTGCCGAATGGGTGGCCATGAAGCCCTCGAGGGGTGATCATGAGAAGTCCAGAGCGCACTTCCCATGAGGAGGCACGGGTGGCCGAGACTCTGAAGAAGGGCAGCCGGGTAACCGGTGCCGCGCGCGACAAGCTCGCGGCAGACCTGAAGAAGAAGTACGACTCCGGTGCGAGTATTCGAGCGCTGGCCGAGGAGACCGGCCGCTCGTATGGCTTCGTGCACCGGATGCTCAGCGAGTCGGGCGTCACCCTGCGAGGGCGTGGCGGAGCGACGCGGGGCAAGAAGGCCGCCTCGGCCTGAGGCCGGGCGTCCCCATCGGCTTCGGTGGTGGCCACCCGGTCGGTCGGGTGATCGACCGGGTGGTTACTGTGCAGTCACTTAGCTGTGTCCCTCGTGTTCTTCATGGGGTACGCACCTGATCCGACCGCACCCATCGGAGGCAGCCCATGGCTTCGCTCGACAAGGATCTTGACCCCGTACTCGACAAGGACGGCGTACGGCTCACCGTCGACGACGCGATCGCCACGGTGACGCTGACCAATCCGGCCAAGCGCAACGCCCAGAGTCCCGCTCTGTGGCGGGCGTTGACGGAGGCCGGTCGGTCGTTGCCGGGCACCGTCCGCGTGGTCGTGTTGCGTGCCGAGGGCAAGTCGTTCTCGGCCGGGCTCGACCGGCAGGCGTTCACGCCCGAGGGCTTCGACGGCGAGCCGTCGTTCATCGACCTCGCGCGCGGCGCCGACGCCGAGCTCGACGCGACCATCGCCGAGTACCAGGAGGCGTTCACCTGGTGGCGGCGCAGTGACGTCGTGTCCATCGCCGCCGTGCAGGGGCATGCCGTCGGTGCGGGTTTTCAGCTGGCACTCGCCTGTGACCTGCGCGTCGTCGCGGACGACGTGCAGTTCGCCATGCGCGAGACCAGTCTCGGGCTCGTGCCCGACCTCACGGGGACGCATCCGCTGGTGAGCCTGGTGGGCTATGCCCGTGCGCTGGAAATCTGCGCGACGGGGCGGTTCGTGTCGGCCGAGGAGGCCGAGCGCACGGGGCTCGCCAATCTCGCGGTGCCTGTCGATCAGCTGGATGGTGCGGTGGGAGACCTTGCCGCTGCGGTGTTGTCCGCGCCCCGGGACGCGGTCATCGAGACCAAGGCGTTGCTCAGGGGGGCGCAGGAGCGGACGTACGAGGAGCAGCGGGTTGCCGAGCGGGCGGCTCAGGCTCGGCGGCTGCGGGATCTTGCCGGCGTGGGGGACTGAGGGCGGCGGGGGACTGAGGGCGTCTTTCGGCTGCGGGGCGGTGGGGGCTGGTCGCGCAGTTCCCCGCGCCCCTGTCAGGGCGCTCCAGAACAGGTCCTAGAGGACCTCCGTCACCTCCGTTACCAGTACGGCCACTGTTGGAGCGTCCGTCAGGGCCTCCGTGATGGTGGCCCTGACGGCCCTTGCCACGTCTACCGTTCGCTCCGTTGCCGCCACCGCCAGTTCGATACGGATGTGGCGGCGGGGCAGGGCGGCCTCATCGTCCTGGATCTCGCTGATGTGGACCGGGTGGCCCAGGGCGTCCGTCAGGTCGAGCACGCCCGGGACGGACAGGGCAGCGGTCGCCACCCGCGCCTCGTCCGGGATGGTCGGTACGGCGGCCGGGCGCGGGGTGTCGCGGCGTACGCCGGTGGGGGGCTCGTGCGTGTCCCCCGGCTCCACCACGTGCAGGTCCACCTCCGTGACCATCAGGCCGAGGCGTTCCGTCGCCGCCTCGGCCAGGGCCAGGCGCAGGCGGGCCGCTGTGATGGGGAGCGGCTCGACGTCGAAGGCCGTCGGGTCCGTCGGAGCCGTGAACTCCGCGGTGATACGGAGCGGACCGGGCGGCAGTGCGCTGGGCGGCGGCCGTACGGCGGGGTCGTACACCTCGTCGGGGTTCGCGAGAGCGACCCGGAGCGTGCCGACGCGGATGTCGGGCACGTCGGCCGCCGCGCGCCGCAGGACCGCGTCGACCGCCCCCTCGGTGATCCACGTGCCGTCGCGCGGGTGTCCGAGTGGGAGGAAGCGCCCGAGCCCGAGCCGCTGTCGTACTGCCTGCGTCCATCGGTCCGCCGTCATTCCTCCAGCCTGCCGCATCCCCGGCGCGCGAGCGCGCGACGCCGCCTACTGTGGGCGGAGGAGGACGACCGAAAGGGACGTGCGGCGATGACCGACATGACGGAGCGGAACCGGACGGAGAGCCCCGGGGGAGAGAAGGAAGGGCCCCAGACCCGTAAGCCAGGGGTCACCAAGCGAGGCGGTGGCGATCCCGCCACCCGGGGGCGGACCACGATCGCCGACGGTGTCGTGGAGAAGATCGCCGGGCTCGCCGCCCGGGACGTGCTCGGTGTGCACGCGATGGGCAGCGGGCTGAGCCGGACCTTCGGGGCCGTGCGCGACCGGGTTCCCGGCGGCTCGAAGTCCGTCAGCAGGGGCGTCAAGGCCGAGGTCGGGGAGCTGCAGACCGCGCTCGACCTGGAGATCGTCGTCGAGTACGGCGTCTCGATCGCGGATGTCGCCCGCGCTGTCCGCGAGAACGTCATCGCGGCAGTGGAGCGCATGACGGGACTCGAGGTCGTCGAGGTCAACATCGCGGTGAGTGACGTGAAGCTTCCGGAGGAAGAGGACGAGGAGCCGGAGTCGCGGCTCCAGTGACCGGCCCGGCCACCGCACCGCCCAGCCACCACCGCACCACCCACGACAGCCACCACCGCACCGCCCGACAGGACAGCCGCCACCGCACGTCCGACGACATCCGGCCACCGAACTGTTGAGGAGCGCACATGAGCTTGGCCGTGATCGGCATGATCGCCGGAATGGCGCTGGGCTTCGCCGGGTACTTCGGGGGTTTCGGGGCCTTTATGCTCGTGGCTGCCCTGGGTGCCGTCGGTTTCGTCGTCGGGCGGTTCCTCGAAGGGGACCTGGACCTCGGCGACTTCTTCCGTCCCCGTGACGACCGGCGGCGGTGACGCCCGTGACCGGCCCGGCCGGTGAGTCCCGACGGCCCCCGACGGCCGTCGCGGCGGCCGAGCGCGGCGCGACCCGGATCGCCGACCGGGTCGTGGCGAAGATCGCCGCGCAGGCGGCCCGCGAGGCACTGGAGACGCTGCACCCGGACGCAGCGCCCCCGCACGCGACGGTCGTCGTCCTTCCCCACACTCTCGGTTCCGCTCGAGCAGGGGAGACCCCCATCGCGAGCGCCCGCGTCAGCGTCCACCTCGAACTCGCCTACCCCTCCGACATCGGCGGCCGGTGCAACGCCGTGCGTCGTCAGGTCGCCCAGCGGGTAGAGGCGTTGACGGGGATGGAAGTGCCGGAGGTGACGGTCCAGGTCGAGCGGCTGCACCTGGTACCGGCGCCCGGCGCGGCACAGGGGAGGACGCGATGAGCGAGCCCCAGGGCTCCGAAAACACCACCCGACGCATGCCCATACTGGAGAAGACAGCCGGCGTCGGTGGACCGGCCGAGCGCGAACTCGGCCAGTCCGCCTCCGCGGCCGACTACGACCCGCTGCCCGCCGCCGATGAGGACGGCCGACAGGGGCGGTTCTGGTCGGTGCGCCGGGTCCCCGCGGGGATCGTCGCGTTGCTGATCCTCGTCGGCGCGGGCGTCTTCCTGTACGACATCGCGGCCGTACGCGCCCACCGGCCCGCCCTGCACTGGCGCAGATCCCTCGCCCGGCAGCTCGCCGAACGGCCCCTCGACGACACCTGGGTGCTCGTCGGCGCCGGGGTCGCCGCGGCCCTCGGGCTCTGGCTGATCGTCCTCGCGGTGACCCCGGGGCTGCGCGACGTCCTGCCGATGCGGCGCACCCACCCCGATGTACGGGCCGGGCTGCACCGGGGCGCCGCCGCGACGGCGCTGCGCGACCGGGCCATGGAGGTCTCCGGGGTGCGTTCGGTCCGGGTGCGGATGGGCCGCAAGAAGGTCGACGTCCGTGCTCTCTCGCACTTCCGTGAACTCGACGACGTACGCGCCGATCTGGACGCCACGCTCACCGACGGCATCCGGGGGCTCGGGCTCGCCCGGCCGCCCGCCCTGTCGGTGCACGTCGTGCGCCCCGGCCGGAAGGGGTGAGCGCGGTGCTCAGGATCGTCAACCGGGTGCTGCTGGGGATCGTCGGACTCGCGCTGCTCGTCCTCGGCGGCTCGGTGCTCACCATCGGCCTCGGCGTGCGGCCGCCCTCCTGGTGGATCCATGGCGGACGGCACGACGTGCTGCTGAGCGATGCCGAACGGACCCGGTGGCGGGACCACGGCTGGTGGTGGCCGACCGTCATCGCCGCCCTCGCGGTCCTCGTCCTGCTCGCTCTGTGGTGGCTGTCGGCCGTACTGCGGCGGAGCCGGCTCGCGGAGGTGCTCGTCGACACCGGCGACGGCCAGGGGGCGCTGCTGCGCGGGCGGGCCCTGGAGGGCGTACTGGCCGACGAGGCGGGGCGGTTGGACGGCGTCGAACGGGCCCAGGTCCAGCTGACCGGGCGGCGCGGCACTCCCGCGACACAGATGCAGCTCCTCCTGGAGCCGCATGTGGACCCCGGGCACGCGCTGCACCTGCTGACGACGGAGGCGCTGGCGCACGCCCGGGACTCGGCGGGCCTCGCCGCGCTCCCCGCGGAGGTACGCCTCCGCGGGGTCAAGCACCGGGCCGAGAGGGTCAGTTGAGCACCCTACGAAGCACCACTAGAATCCGCGTCGCATGCCGCCGTCCACCGGCAGCATGATGCCCGTCAGGTACGACGCGGCGGGCGAGAGCAGGAACGCGGCCGTGCGGCCGAACTCCTCCGGGGAGCCGTAACGGCGCAGCGGGATGCGGGACTCGTTGGCCGCGCGGGTGGCCTCCGGGTCGGCGGAGAGGCCGTCGAGCTCGCGCAGGCGGTCCGTGTCGATGCGGGACGGGAGCAGGCCCACGACACGGATGCCGCGCGGGCCCAGTTCGTCGGCGAGGGACTTGGCGAAGCCCGCGAGGCCGGGGCGCAGACCGTTGGAGATGGTCAGGGCGGGGATCGGCTCGTGCACCGAGCTGGAGAGCACGAAGCCGATGACGCCGCCCTCGCCGAGCTCCGCGGCGGCCGCGCGGGCCAGCCGCACCGCGCCCAGGAAGACGGACTCGAACGCGGCCGTCCACTGCTCGTCCGTGTTGTCCGCGACGAACCCGGGCGGCGGGCCGCCGACGCTGATCAGGATGCCGTCGAAACCGCCGAAGTGCTCGTGGGCCGCCGCGATCAGCCGGTCCGGCGTTCCGGGGTCGGCGTTGTCGGAGGCCACCCCGACCGCGTTCGGGCCGAGCGCGGACGCAGCGTCGGCGGCGGTCTTCTCGTCGCGCCCCGTGACGATCACCTTCGCGCCGTCGGCGGTGAGTTCGCGCGCGGCGGCGTTGCCCAGGCCACGGGTGGCCCCCGTGACGACGTACACACGGTTCTTCAGTCCAAGATCCATGGCCCCCATCCTCCCCTATCCCGTCTTCGCGTCTCCTCCCGGCTGCTCGCCCCCGAACAGGTTGAAGGCGGTCCCCACCAGGCCGAGGTGGCTGAACGCCTGCGGGAAGTTGCCGAGCTGGCGGCGCGCGACAGGGTCGTACTCCTCGGCCAGCAGCCCCACGTCGTTGGCGAGCCCGATGAGCCGCTCGAACAGCTTGCGTGCCTCCTGCGTACGGCCCGTCAGATGCAGCGCGTCCGCCAGCCAGAACGAGCAGACGAGGAAGGCGCCCTCGCCGCCCGGCAGCCCGTCGACGTCGGTCCCCTCGGCGCTGTAGCGGCGCAGCAGGAAGCCGTCGCGTTCGAGATCCGCGCGCACCGCGGCGATGGTGCCGATGACCCGCGGATCGTCGGGCGGCAGAAAACCGACATGGGGGATGAGCAGCAACGAGGCGTCCAGTTCGCGCGAACCGTAGGACTGCGTGAAGGTGTTCCGCTCGACGTCGAAACCGCGCTCGCACACCTCCTGGTGCACCTCTTCGCGCATCGCGCGCCAGCCGTCCAGGTCGCCGAAGAGCTTGGGGTCGGTCTCCAGCGTGCGGACGGCACGGTCGGCGGCCACCCACGCCATCACCTTCGAGTACACGAAGTGCCGGCGCGGGCCGCGCACCTCCCAGATCCCCTTGTCCGGCTGCCGCCAGGCCGTCTGCAGGAACCCCATCAGGGCGCACTGCAGCCGCCACATGTGCGGTTTGGACGGCAGACCCGCCCGCCGGGCCAGCGAGAGCGAGTCGATGACCTCGCCGTACACGTCCAGTTGCAGCTGCTTCACGGCCTCGTTGCCGATCCGGACCGGGTACGAGCGCGCGAAGCCGGGCAGCCACGCCAGCTCGAACTCGGGCAGTCGGCGTTCGCCGGAGAGGCCGTACATGATCTGCAGGTCCGCCGGGTCGCCCGCGACCGCGCGCAGCAGCCAGTCGCGCCAGGCCTCGGCCTCGTCGAGGTACCCGGCCGACAGGAGTGCGTCCAGGGTGAGCGTGGAGTCGCGCAGCCAGCAGTAGCGGTAGTCCCAGTTGCGGACACCGCCGAGCTCCTCCGGGAGGGAGGTGGTGGGGGCGGCGACGATGCCGCCGGTCGGCGCGTAGGTCAGGGCCTTGAGGGTGATCAGGGAGCGCACCACGGCGTCCCGGTGCGGACCCTCGTAACGGCAGCGCGCCGCCCACGCCTGCCAGTCCTCGACGCTGCTGCGCAGTGCCTCGTACGGGTCGATGAGCGGGGGGCGCGACCGGTGCGAGGGGTGCCAGGTCAGTACGAAGGCGACCTGCTCGCCGGGCTCCACGGTGAACTCCGAGTGCGTACGGAAGTCCTTGCCCCAGGTGTTCACGTCGGGCTCGCTGCGCAGCCACACCGAGTCCGGCCCCGCGACCGCCACCCGGTGGCCGTCCGCCTTGCGCACCCATGGCACGACCGAGCCGTAGTCGAAGCGCAGCTGGAGGGTGCTGTGCACCGTCACCCGGCCGTTGAGTCCTTCGACGACGCGGATGAGATCGGGGGCGTGCTCGCGCTGCGGCATGAAGTCGGTCAGGCGGACCGCGCCCTCGTCCGTCTCCCATTCGGAGTCGAGCACCAGTGTGTCCGGCCGGTACGCGCGCCGGGTGCAGGCGCCCGCTCCCTTGGGCGCGATCCGCCAGTGGCCGTTGTCCTCGTCGCCCAGGAGCTTGGCGAAACAGGCCGCTGAGTCGAACCGGGGCAGACAGAGCCAGTCGACGGACCCGTCTGTGCCCACCAGTGCGGCGGTCTGTTCGTCCCCGATGAGCGCGTAGTCCTCGATACGTGGGTGCACGTGGGGCGAGTTCCCGGCGAGGGCCGGGGCCAACCGGGTCGGGGGCCGACCGGGTGATGCTCCGGGATATCCGGGATGTCCGGGGTGAGGGAATCCGGCGAAGTCACTCGCCGGCCGGCTGGACCGGCGCTTACACGGCCGCCGGGGCCGCTTCCGGAGCGACCTCGGCCGCGGCCGCGGCGGCGGCCTCGGCCCGGTCGCGGCGCTCGCGGCGGGCCAGGATCACCCAGCCCACGGGCACGCCCGCGGAGAAGAGCCACCACTGGATCGCGTACGCCATGTGCGGACCGATGTCGTTGTGCTCGGGGTCGGGGATCAGCTCGGGGGAGTCACCCTTGGGCGTGGGCGCGGTCTGCTCGATGTAGCCGCCGAGGACCTGCTTGCCGAGGCTCTTCGCCTGCTGCTCGCTGTTGATCAGCATGACCTGGCGGTCGGGCAGGCCCTGGATGTTCTTGATGCCGCTGTCCCCGGTCGTCTCGTCCGGCATCAGCCGCCCGGTGACGGTGATCTCGCCCTTCGCGGGCGCCGGGATCTTCGGGAACGCGGTCTGCGAGCCGTCCGAGGCGATCCAGCCCCGGTTGACGATCAGCACCCGGCCGTCGGCCAGGTCGAGCGGGGTCAGGACGTGGTAGCCGACCTCGCCGTCGGCGTTCGTACGGCGCCGCACGACGACCTCGTGGGCGGTGTCGAAGGTGCCCTTCGCGGTCACCCGGCGGTACAGGTTCGCGTGCTTGACGTGCTGCCCCGGCGCGGTGACCGACTCGGCGGGCACCGGAGTGGCCGTCAGCGACTGCGAGATCACCTTGTTCAGGGCGACCTTGTGCTCATGACGGTGCAGCTGCCAGAAGCCCAGCTTGATCATCGCAGGGATGAGCGCGAGGGCCACGAGGGTGAGAATCACCCACTGCCGGGACAACAGGAAGCGGTACACGCCATTGACGGTACCCCGCATGGATCGGCCCTCGACGGGAGGGTCCCGCCGAGGGCCACAACCCCGCAGGGGCGGGGATCACGCGACCGACTTCTACGGGCGTGGGGTCTACCGCGGACCCCCGCGCCGGCGGGGAACAGAAGCGCGGGTGCTGTCGCGGCGCGGGGTGCAACGAACGTCCGCGTCCGCGTCCGCGGTCACGTGCGGGCTCAGACCTTGTCGCCCAGATTTCTCCCAGCCGCGGAGCGTTGCCGGGCGGGCCAGGAGGCGGCGCGCCGGCAGATTTGCAGGCCGCGCTGGGAACCTGCCCTGACCTGCCGTTTCCCGGCCCGAGGGGGCCCTCGCCCCACACCCGTCCCACGGTGAACTGCGCTGCGACTTGGGTGAAGCGTGCTCGAAGGCAAGTCCTGACTCACGTCGGCTGGACTTTCGCCCGGCTCCGAGGCGCGAGATCCTGGTACTCCGACCGTGGACCAGCGAACAAATGCGGGCTGGTGCGCCTTTCACGCGTCGTAAAGCCCACCTCATGCTCACATGCTCATACGGCCCTCAGCGCGACGGGTACCGTCGCGCCTTCCCGAAGGAGGCCGGGCGATGAATCTCCTGTCGTACCGTGACCACAGAAGCGCGACACCACCGCCGCGGCTCCCCGGCCGGGCCACGACCGCACGAAGACTGAGCACTGCTGCCGCCGTGGCGGCGATGCTCCTGGCGGGCTGTGGCACGGACACCCCCAAGGCGGCCCCGCACTCCAGTGGCTCCGGCGTGTCCCTCGCCCCGCCCGCCACGCCTTCCGCCTCCCGTTCGACCTTCGCTCCGGCCCTCACCTCCTCCGCCGCCACCGCGTGCACCAACAGCACGAAGCTGGCCGGGTGGTCGAACCGCAGACTGGCCACGCTGACCATCGCCGTCCCAGTGTCGGAGACCTCGGTGTCCGACGTCACCTCCGAGGTGAGCGCCGGTGCGGGCGGTGTGCTGCTGTTCGGCAGCAAGGCGCCGTCCGACCTCGGCTCCCGGCTGACCGCCCTGAAGTCCCACGTACCCGGCCACCTGGGCCTGTTGGTGATGACCGACGAGGAAGGCGGCGGCATCCAGCGCATGGCGAACCTCGTCGGGTCCCTGCCCTGGCCCGCGTACATGGGCACACACTGGACCCCGGCCCAGATCCAGCAGAACGTCACGAAGGTCGCCACCAAGATGGCGGCCGCCCAGGTCAACATGGACCTCGCGCCGGTGGTCGACGTCGACGGCAGGAACGTGGCCCCCAGTCGCACCAACCCCGACGGATGGCGGTCCTTCAGCGGCAGCACCTCGGTGGTCTCCAAGGACGGTGTCGCGTACATGAACGGGTTGCGCGCCGGGCACGTGATACCTGTCGTCAAGCACTTCCCGGGCCTTGGCGGCTCCAGCTACAACTCCGACTTCGGCCCTGCCCGCACCCTGCCCTGGTCCACCCTGCAAAAGGTGGGCATCCCGCCGTTCACAGCGGCCATCAAGGCCGGTGCTCCGGCCATCATGGTCTCCAACAACATCGTGCCGGGCCTGGGCACCAATCCGGCGAGCCTGTCACCCACCGCCATCAGCTCCGAGTTGCGCGGCAAGCTGGCATTCAAGGGGCTGGTGGTCACCGACTCGCTCAGCGCCAAGGCGATCTCCGCCGCCGGCTTCAGCGTCCCCGCCGCCGCCGTCCAGGCCCTGCGCTCCGGCGCCGACATGGTCATGTTCGACCTGGGGAGCAACGTCAGCTCCCAAACGTCCTCGATCGCCACGGCGATCACCAATGCGGTGGCCGGCGGACACCTCTCCCGCAGCCGCCTCATCGACGCGGCGGGGCACGTCCTGGCCGTCCGGCACGTGAATCTCTGCTCCTGAGTGCGGGCGGAGCGCAAGGAGCTCTTGGCTCACCCGACTGCCCAGCGGGAGGCGTTCCTTGATGCCCGGCCGGCCATGTTCCACGTCACCTGTCGCCGAGCTCAAGTGGCTTGAGAGATGGCTGTCTGAAGCACCGGTCCTGACCGAAGAGTAGACGGACGAGATCCTGGAACTGATGGACTTGAAGTGACCCGCTACGCCGACCAGGTAGAACGCCTGGTCGGCAGGGCGCTGTCAGCTTGCGAGCGCCCGCCCCGCCCCTGACGATGCGACTTATGACACGTTGCGAAGTGTGTGGGAATGACTATGAGTTGGCATTCACTGTCGAGACCCAGGACGGGTCACGTCACGTCTTCGATTCGTTTGCCTGTGCGATTCATCGCATGGCCCCCATCTGCGAGCACTGTCGCGTCCAGATCATCGGTCAGGGCGTCGAGGTCGAGGGCCACTGGTACTGCGGCGCCCACTGCGCGCGTGCGGAGGGCAAGGTGGGCATCGTGGACAAGGTTGGTTCTGCCGTATAACCAGGGGCTCCTCATGGGAGGGGCTCTTGGGGGTCCACAGGCGCCGGGCGGTGGTCGGGTCGCTGCCCGCCGCCGAGCGGCCGACCAGGGTCTCCAACGGTGCGGCGATTGGCTTGGTGAAGCCGCGGAAAGCTGATTCCGGCTCGGGCGTGACCATATGGACTGCCTCTCGTTCTACCTGACATACACGCCGCGTGCTTGAAATGCGCGCGGTCCCCGCCACTGGCATCGCGCTTCACCTGCGGTGATCGGTTCAGCGTCCGGCGGGGCAGCGATCCCCGGGTGTGCCCGACCCGAAAGAGCCGGGCACAGTCCAGACGCCGGCACCGCGTCACCGCCAGTGACGCCGCACACGGGCTCTACCCAAGGACCGGCCCGGACTCGTCCGCGCTCGCCATCGCTTCCACCCCTCGGGGCCACGCGACAACCCAGGATCCTCAAGAGTTCCAGAGACGCTCGGGGTGCCGCGCATCTCGCCCCTGCCGTCGGGGCCGACGAAACTTCCGCCGGGCAGATCCTGGACGGCGGCATGCAGGGGGTTCAGCGCACCGGCGTGGCTGTCCTGGCGACGAACTTGTTGCCCAGGCGCAGGAAGAGGCGCCGCAGGGGGTTGGCGTAGTTGCTCTGGAGGTTGGTGGCGGCCCAGCCGGGGCGCGCGGCCATGGCGCGAACCGGCGAGCCCGCCGCGGTGAGCCGTCGCTGGAGTTCCAGGGTGAAGAGCAGGTTGGCCAGTTTGGACTGGCTGTATGCCGTCATGGGGGTCGTACTCGCCGGTCAGGTTGAGGCTGCCGAAGTGGATGCGGGGGTTGCCTGGGGTCTTGTGGGCGGTGGAGGACATGGTCACCACGCGGTCGGTGATCTGCGGCAGCAGCAGGTTCCTCAGACCACTACGCCACCGACGCGCCGCTGACGGAGACCGACCCCAGCGGACCCTGCATTGAGGACCTGTGCATCGGCGAGGGCTACGGCGCCTACCTCCTGGGCGCGGCGCTGATCGGCACCTGCACCAAATACTGCTCCAGCCTGACCAGCAGCCTCTCGGACGCCTGGAACTCGATTTCCTCCTCGGATTCGAGCAGCTCCAGCTACTCGTCCTCCTCCGCCGCAAGCCACTCCAGCGCCGCGACCAGCAGCTACGGCATGTGCGCCGAGGTCTGGTCGATGTCCTGCCAGCAGCGCTACGGCAGGACCAACTCCAGCAGCGGCGGCCGGTCCTCCGGTGGCGGTGGCGGTGGTGGTGGCGGTGGTGGCGGCTACTGCGGTGGAGGCGGAGGCAGTGGCGTCAGCGCGGCCGCCCGGGCCGCCGCCGAGGCCGCCCGGCGTGCCGCGATCCGCACCCACGCCATCAAGATCACCGCCTCGATCGGCAAGGGCACCCTCACCGTTCACTCGATCTCGACGGCCGCCGAGCCCCCGACCGTCGAGATCAACATCAGCAACTCGGTCCGCAACGCGGCCTCCGCCATCGCCGCCGGCCTGACCACGGCCGCCGTCTGCGTCGTCACGGGCGGCTGCCGGCGGACTCCTGAGGAGATCGGCGGGCAGCCTCGGCCGCAACAACATGCGCGTCATGGAGGAGGAGGTGAAGGCGGCGGCCGAGAAGGGCCAGAGCGTGGCCTACACAGTCGTCCCGCAGTACCGCACGGACACCAGCAAGGTGCCCTACAAGTTCGTCCTGACGGCCCGCGGCTACTACAAGAGCGGGTTCGCCGCACTCTCGGACAGCATGACGGTGTACAACACCTACGGACCGGCCGGGGC
Organism: Streptomyces sp. NBC_01384; assembly: GCF_045040035.1. Taxonomy (NCBI): domain Bacteria; kingdom Bacillati; phylum Actinomycetota; class Actinomycetes; order Kitasatosporales; family Streptomycetaceae; genus Streptomyces; species Streptomyces sp. NBC_01384. Next base: position 2,192,523 of record NZ_CP109559.1, on the reverse strand, counting down.
GAACCTCGGTGACGTGCTTAAGTAACGGAGACTCGATGCGACACCAACCCGAACCCGGCGGCCCCCTGGCCCGTCTCACGTCCCTGGTCGTTCCACCGACCGCCGGAGGCAACGTCCTGGACTGGGACAGCCTGACTGAGCGGTACCCGCGAGGGTTCCCCGACGACTACAAGGAGTTCATGCGCGTCTACGGGCCGGGCCTCTTCGACGATTTCCTCGGAGTAGCCCCGCCCGTGGACGAGGTGTACCCCAACGATCCCGGCAGCAACGTCGAGGGAATGACGGGGACTGCCGAGCTGACCGCAGAGGAGGAGGACTACGACGCGCCCGAACTGCTCATCGGCTGGGGCTTTACCGTCGAGGCGGACCTGCTCTGCTGGCGGGCGGACTCACCGGACCCCAACAGATGGGGGACGGTGATCTGGCGCCGTCACTGGGCGGCTCCCCAGTGCTGGTCGCACTTCGACTGCGGCATGGTCGAGCTGCTGTGCCGCTACGCGGCCCGCGACCTCCCCGAGCACTGGACCTTCGACCTGCGCTACAGCGGGGCCCGGTTCTTCCACGACCGCGACATCAAGCGGTACATGGAACTCCGGATCGACCCCTGGGGCGCCGAGGCCGCGTTAGAGCTGTGCCCCCGGCACCGGGTGGGAACGGACGAGGACGGCGACCGTGAACGCTTCTGATGCCCGCGCTCTCTCCGTGCTCCTCGGGCCGCCGGTCCGCTCGGGCGAGGAGGAGCTGATCGAAGCGGTGGCGAAGGAGTGGGGCGCCCAGTTCCCGCCCGACTTCGTCTCCGTCGCGGGAGCCTACGGCGATGTGCTGATCTGCGAGTACCTCTTCTTCTGCGGCGCTCGCAACCTGCGCTCCTACGCGGCGGGCATGGGCCGGAGGCTAGAGGACTCGCCGACCGTTCCGCACCGGGTGCTGCCATCGCCCGGAGGAGCACTGGTGTGGGGCAACACCGTCGAGGGTGACCAGCTGTTCCTGGTCGACCGGGGCGACGGCCGCTGGACGGTGTCGGCGTTCCGGCGCGGCTGGGCGGACTGGTACGACACCGACCTGGAGTTCGGCGAGTGGTTTCCGCGGATGCTCGCCGGCGAGATCGAGATGGACTGGATGCCCGAGTGGCCCACGCCGCCCTACGAGTTGGGGCTGGTGGAGTAGACGGAACCGAAGCGACATCGTGGGCACGCGCCCCGGCGGGGGCGTGCCCACGTCATGACCAACGGATCCGATCGCCATGCGCCACAGGGTGGGGCGCGGACGCGGCGCGGGCGAGCGGGCGCCGGTCGAGTCGCCCGGCAATCACCCGTACGTCCGTCAGCGCACCCGCGTGTCCGTCGGTGGTCCCGGTCACTTCTTTGAGGCTGGCTCCACGTCCCGCAGCAGCTGGCCGAACGCCGCCTCGTCGATCACCGGTGTCCCGAACTGCTTGGCCTTGACCACCTTGGACGTACTGGAGTCCGGATCGTTGGTGATGAGCAGGCTGGTCAGCCGGGACAGGCTCGTCGCGACATGCAGGCCGGCCTCGACGGCACGGTCCTCCAGTAGCTCGCGGTCGACGGAGGTGTCCCCGGAGAACGCCACCCGCATACCCTGCTTGAGTGGTTTGCCCGCTTCGTAGCGACCTGGGTTGGTATAGGGGCATGCAGGGCGTTTGCGTGAGGGGCGCCAACTCCCTGACGGGTAGCCGCCGGACGCATAACCGCCGGACGGGTAACCGCCGGGCTGCCGCCCGATCCGCGGCGCCGCGGGGCTCTCGGACCACTCCTTGAGAGGCCGGCACTCAAGGAGCGGCAGCCGTACGCCCTTGCTCACGGCGGCCCGCAGGCTCGGCCGGAACGCCTCGGCCAGCACGCGCGCGTCGTCCAGCGCGTGGTGCGCCCGCTGCTGTACGACGCCGAAGTGCGCGGCCAGCGACTCCAGCTTGTGGTTGGGCAGCGGCAGGCCCAGCTCCTTGGAGAGCGCGATGGTGCACAGCCGCTGGCGCACCGGTGCCTCGCGCTCCGCGCGCGCGTACTCCCGCGCGATCATCGACCAGTCGAAGACGGCGTTGTGCGCGACGAGCACCCGGTCGGCGAGCCGGTCGGCGAACTCCTCGGCGATGTCCTGGAAGAGCGGGGCACCTTCGAGCATCTCGGTCGTCAGACCGTGGATCCAGACCGGGCCCGGGTCCCGCTCCGGGTTGACCATCGTGTACCAGTGGTCCTCGACCTCGCCGCGCGCGTCCAGCCGGTAGACGGCGGCCGAGATTATCCGGTCGTCCCGGGCAAGGCCGGTGGTCTCCACGTCGACGACCGCGTACCCCTGCGGATACGCGGCCGGCCAAGGGGCTGGGGACGCTGCGGTCGTCAGGTCTTCGAGCATGGTCACTGAGGATACGGGCCACGACTGACAGTGCGGCCCCCGCCTTCCGAGAATCAGTGCCCCTGAGGGGCCCTGGACACGGCCACGCGCGCGTAGACCCCGTAATCGGGCACAGCGGCCCCCGAGTTGACGCGGTCAGCCCAGCGCGGCCACGAGGCCTCCCGATGTCAGGGCTTCCAGACCACAGCCGTCGGCCGGGCCGGGCAGCAGCCGGTACAGGGGCCCGGTCGCGCCCTCCGGGGCGACGCCCCCGTACACAGGGCGAGCAGCACATGCTTCTTGGCGGCCGTCTCGGCGGCGAGCGCCTCCGCGTCCCGCGACGGGCGCCGCCACTGCGGCGGCTCCAGGGCGCGCACGCGGGCCGCGAACGCCGTGTCCGGCTCGCCCTCTGCGCGCCGGTAGCGCCACAGTTCCTCGGTCCCCGGCGCCCGGCGGACCACCGCGACCTCGTCCGTACGGGCCGCCGCGTGCCGCACCGCGAGGTCCTACAGGGTCGTACGGCCGGTGGTGAAGTACGGGAACAGGTTCTTGCCGACGTGGATGCGGGACTCGCCCTCCAGGTCGTAGCGTTGACGGACGGTCCGGGGGTCGTACGACGCGTCGCGTCCCTTCTTCGAGGGCAGCGCCATGAAGCCGGCGAAGGCGTCGAGGAGCTGTTCGAAGGGCACGTTGTTGTAGCTGAAGACGATGGGCACGGCGAACCGCACCCGGCCGTCGGCGAGCGCCGCGACATCCAGGTCCGCGCGCGAGCAACGACCGTGGCGGAACTGGCCGAGCCGTTGACCGAACCGCCGGCGGACGCCACGAGCCCCGTGTTCGCGCGGGGAGGGTCGGTACGGGTCTGGTGACGGCCGAAGTGGGATCCTTCCCGTGTGACGGAACCCACGCACGCCGAGGCTCACGCGCAGGCCCTCGGTTCGCGGCTGAACTGGCTGCGGGCCGCCGTCCTCGGCGCCAATGACGGCATCGTCTCCACGGCGGGTCTCGTCGTCGGCGTGGCCGGCGCCACGGACGACCGCTCCGCGCTGCTCACGGCGGGGCTCGCGGGGCTGCTGGCCGGGTCCATGTCGATGGCGGCGGGGGAGTACGTGTCCGTCTCCACCCAGCGGGACTCGGAGCTGGCCGCCCTGGCGCAGGAGAAACGGGAGCTGAAGGAACAGCCGGAGGCCGAACTCGTGGAGCTGACCGAACTCCTGGAGCAGCGCGGTCTGTCGCGGGAGGTGGCCCGCGAGGCGGCGGTACAGCTCACGGAACGGGACGCGCTGAAGGCCCACGCGCGCGTGGAGCTCGGTATCGACCCCGACGAGCTCACCAACCCCTGGCACGCGGCCTGGGCGAGCTTCCTGTCCTTCACGGTGGGTGCGCTCCTGCCGTTGCTGGCGATCGTGCTGCCCCCGGCGGGCTGGCGGTTGGGGGTCACCGTGGTGTCGGTGCTGGCCGCGCTCGTCTTCACCGGCTGGAGCAGCGCGCGCCTGGGCTCGGCCGACGCGGGGCGGGCGGTGCTGCGGAACGTCGTCGGGGGCGCGCTGGCGATGGCGGTGACGTATGCGGCGGGGGCGCTGCTGGGAGCGGCGGGGGTGTGACGCGCGCAGGTCCGGCAGACCCGGACCTGCCGGACCGGTCCGGGTCTGCCGGGGTAATTGGCGGAGATCACCAAGAAGCAAGCGCGTACCGCTGGTAATACTTGTGGGTAACAACGTCTAGCCGCGGCCGACCAGCGGTTCTACGGTGCACCCATGCCGAACCTGCCCGATGTCGTGCTGTGGTCGATACCCGCCTTCGTGCTGCTCACCGTGATCGAGATGGTGAGCCTCAGGATCCATCCGGACGAGAATGCCGCGGGGTACGAGTCGAAGGACGCCGCGACGAGCGTCGGCATGGGACTGGGCAGTCTCGTCTTCGACTTCCTGTGGAAGATCCCGATCGTCGCGGTCTACTCGGCGATCTACGCGGTGACGCCGCTGCGGGTGCCCGTCCTGTGGTGGACGGTCCCGCTGATGCTGCTCGGGCAGGACTTCTTCTACTACTGGTCGCACCGCGGACACCACGTCATCCGCATCCTGTGGGCCTGCCACGTGGTCCACCACTCCAGCCGGAAGTTCAACCTGACCACCGCGCTGCGCCAGCCCTGGACGACGTGGACGGTCTGGCCCTTCTACGTGCCGCTGATCGCCCTCGGCGTGCACCCCGCCGCGCTGGCGTTCTGCTCGTCCGCGAACCTCGTGTACCAGTTCTGGATCCACACCGAGCGCATCGACAAGCTGCCCCGTTGGTTCGAGTTCGTGTTCAACACCCCCTCCCACCACCGTGTCCACCATGCCTCCCAGGGCGGCTATCTGGACCGCAACTTCGGTGGGATCCTCATCGTCTGGGACCGGCTCTTCGGATCGTTCGTCCCGGAGACCGAGCGGCCCGTCTACGGGCTCACCAAGAACATCGCCACGTACAACCCCCTGCGCGTCGCCACCCACGAGTACGCCGCCATCGCCAGGGACCTGAGAGCGGCGGCGAGTTGGCGCGAGCGGGCCGGGCGGGTGTTCCGCGGGCCCGGCTGGCAGCCGACACCGACGGCCGCCACGCCGAAGCCGGTCACGGAGTCCGTCGCGTGAGCCCACGGCACGCGCGCGTGCTGCTCGTTCTCTTCGGCCTCATGGTCGTCGTCGATCTCGTCTCCCTGGGGGCGGGGTTCGGTCTCGGGCACAGGATCGCCAAGCCGCTCCTCATGCCCCTGCTCGCCGCCCATGCGGTCGGACGCGGCGGCCCGCGGCTTCTGGTGGCCGCCCTGCTCTGCGGCTGGGGCGGCGACGTACTGCTGCTGTCCGACGCCGGCCCGGCCTTCCTCCTGGGGATGGCCTCCTTCGCGGCGGGGCACGTGTGTTACCTCGTTCTCTTCCGGAGAGCGGCACGCGCGCGTGGGGTGTCGACCTGGCTCGGCGGTGCGTACGCCCTCGCCCTCGTCGCCACTGTCACCCTCCTGTGGCCCGACCTGCCGGCCGACCTCCGGATCCCCGTCGCGGGCTACAGCCTGCTGCTGACCGCGATGGCGGCCCGGAGCACCCGGCTCGGGCCCGTGGCAGGTGCCGGCGGGGCGCTCTTCATGCTCTCGGACACCCTCATCGCCACCGGCGTCGCCGACTGGCCGCAGCTCCCGAGGTCGGACCTCTGGATCATGCTGACGTATGCCGCCGCCCAGTTCTTGCTGGTCAGCGGAGTGCTGGGCACCCTCGGCGCGCAACCCGCGCCGACGACGGCGTACGGTGAGATGCGCTCAACCACCCCCTGAGCGCATTCCCCAGCCGATCAGCCGAGAAGGATCCTCGTCATGCGCGCCACCACCATCCACGCCCCGTTCGACATGCGCGTGGAGGACGTGCCCGAGCCCGTGGTGCAGCTGCCCACCGACGCGGTGGTCCGCGTGCTGCGCTCCTGCATCTGCGGCAGCGACCTGTGGGCGTACCGCGGCGAGGCGGCGCGGCAGCCCGGGCAGCGGATCGGGCACGAGTTCCTCGGCATCGTCGAGGAGACCGGCTCCGACGTGACCGCCGTCCGTCGCGGTGACCTGGTCGTCGCGCCCTTCATGTGGTCGGACGGCATCTGCGACTACTGCCGCGAGGGGCTCACCACCTCGTGCGAGCACGGCGGCTTCTGGGGCGCCGTGGGCTATGACGGCGGTCAGGGCGAGGCCGTGCGCGTCCCCTTCGCCGACGGCACCCTCGTACAGCTGCCCAAGGAGGCGGCCTCCGACGACCATCTGCTGTCGGCCCTGCTGACGCTCTCCGACGTCATGGGCACCGGTCACCACGCGGCCCTCGGCGCGGGGGCCCGCAAGGGCGCCACCGTCGCCGTCGTCGGGGACGGCGCCGTCGGGCTGTGCGCCGTGCTGGCCGCCAAGCGGCTGGGCGCCGAGCGGATCATCGCGCTCGGACGCCACCAGGCGCGTACGGACATCGCGCGCCGCTTCGGCGCCACCGACGTCGTCGCCGAGCGCGGCGAGGCGGCCGTCGAGGCCGTGCGCGAGCTGACCCGGGGACAGGGCGCGCACGCCGTCATCGAGGCCGTCGGCACCGAGCAGTCCATGCGCACGGCCGTGAACATCACCCGTGACGGCGGCGCCATCGGTTTCGTCGGAGTGCCGCACGGCAGCGGCACGGGCCTCGACCTGGGGGTGATGTTCGACCGGAACATCGCGCTGCGCGGCGGTGTGGCGCCCGTGCGCGCGTACATCCCCGAGTTGCTGCCCGACGTCCTGGAGGGCACCATCGACCCGTCGCCCGTCTTCGACATGACCGTCGGTCTGGAGGGCGTGCCCGACGGCTACAAGGCGATGGACGAGCGCACCGCGCTCAAGGTGCTCGTCGCCAACTGAGTCACCGACTGAGTCGCCGGCCGGCGGTCACCACCTGATCGGCAGCGGCAGCGCCGTCAGCAGTCCCGACACCGTCACGACCAGGCCCAGTGCCACCACCTCCGCGCGCGCGGGGACACAGGCACTGAGCCGGTCCGTGGCCCGGCGCAGCCGCAGCCGGGCGAGCAGCGCCAGCACGGCGACGGCGGCCACCAGCACAAGCTTGGCGAGCAGGGTGCGCCCGTAGGACGTCGCCGTCAGCTGGTCCAGGACCGTGCCCGGCGGCATCCGGCGCAGCGCGCTCCACACGCCCGTCGCGGTGAGCGCCGCGAACAGGACGGCGGCCACGCGCGCGTAGAGGCCGAGGAGTGCCGCTCCGGCCGCGGGCGCCTCCGAAGAAGTGCGCCAGGTGCGCAGCATCCGCAGGACGTGCAGCAGGCCGCCCGTCCACAGAGCCGCACAGGTCACGTGAACGAGCGTCAGGCCGGAGCCGACGAGCGGGCTGTGTTCCGGCGCGGGGTGGGCGCGCAGTGCCTCCGCGACGGCCACTGCGGCCAGTGGCCACGCCTGGGCGGCCGGCCGGCGCGAGCGGGCGCACAGCCCGGCGATCAGGAAAGCGTTGACCTCCAGGAGCGCGAGCTTGCCGTCCCGGGTCTGGTAGAGCCCGCCGACGTCCATGTCGGAGAGGCGGTGCGGCAGCAGATTGCCGGTGGCCACCACCGAGGCGAGCCCCAGCGCGGCGACGAACCCGGCCGCCGCGGCGTAGGGCGCCCAGCCGCGGGGCGCGTGCTCCAGGGGTGCGCCCGGCACCCGGCGTGCCAGCCGGGCCGCGAACAGCTCGCCCGCCGGGACGCACAACGCCGCGAACAGAACCGCCCGCAGCAGCGCGATGCCGCCGACTCCGGGGGCCGCCGCCTCGCCGGTGCCGTGCAGCGCGGGGCGCGGGCCGAGCAGCGGGATCAGGGCGGCCACGGCCACCAGGGCGAGTACGGCCACGGCCCGTCCGGCGGCGGGGCGCCGCGCGGGACCTCTCGCGTCGGCCGCCTCGGCTGTCGGTCGTATCAAGGTCACCCCAAGATCTTCACCAGTCGGCACAGAACCGGGCAAGTGCAAGGAAACAGCCGGTGGTTCGGCATTCCGCCCATAGGTACGTTTCCGGTCGACCCGCGACTCACGCCCACCGGGGCGAGTCCGTCCCCCAAAGTCCAGGCGGCCGCGCCCAGTCGGCCGGTCCACCGGCGAAGGAGACGGGCGACCGGGCATGCCTGAGCCGACCCGGCGCGCTGTCGGTCTCGGCGAGCCAGGGGGCTGGTAGGTACGAGGCGTCGGCGGGCCTCTCGTCCTGCCGCGTGGACCCGTTCAGCAGCCACCCGGCCGTCTGTGTCAGCGCCGTCCGGACGAGCCGCGTCCCGCCCTCCCGCGCCCGCTCGGTGAGCGACCGGAGCACCGCGGCGGCCAGCAGATACCCCGTGCCGTGATCGAGTGCCTGCGCGGGTAGCGCACCCGGCCGCTCCGCCGCCCCCTCGATCTCCGCGATGCCGGTGGCGACCTGCACCAGACTGTCGAAGCCCCGCCGCCCGGCCCACGGCCCGTAGTCGCCCCACGCCGACAACTGCGCCACCACCAGTCCGGGCCGTCGCTCGTGCAGTGCCTCCGGTGTCAGCCCGAACCGGTCCAGGGCGCCCGGCCGGTACCCGGTCACCACGACGTCCGCGTCGGCGAGCAACTCCTCGAAGGCACGCCGGTCCGTCGCGAGCGCGAGATCGAGGGCGGTGGACCGCTTGCCGAAGCCCGTGTCGGCGTGCGCGTCGGGGTCCTCGGGCAGCCGGGGTGTGTCCACGCGCAGGACGTCGGCGCCCAGCAGGGCGAGGGTGCGGGTGGCGACCGGGCCCGCGATGACCCGGGTGAGATCCAGGACACGTACGCCGGCCGCGGGCAACAGCGGATCACCGGAGAGCGGCGCGAGCGCGCGTACGGGCGCTTCGCCGAGCCGCTCCGAGGTCAGCAGCGGCCGGTGCGCCACCGCCGCCCCCTGTTCGTGCGCCGCCCACTCCTTGGCCGTACGCAGCGCGACGGCGAGGCCCCCGGCCGCGTACACGGTGTCCTCCATCTCCGCGGCGGACCGCTCGGCGAGGGCGGCCGCGACCGTCTCCACGGACGCGTCCTCGCCCAGCCCCAACGCGTCCAGCAGCCGGGCCCGGTGGTGCGGATAGTTGGCGTGCGTGCGCACCCAGCCGTCCCCGGTCCGCCAGAACCGCGACAGCGGCGCGAAGCTCACGGGCGCCCGCCCGTCGATCTGCAGGTGCCGCTCGCTCACGAACGCCGTGGCCACGGCTCCGTCGTCGACCCGCACCTCGGGAACGGCTCCTCCGGAACGCACGGCGGTCAGCTCGGCGCCCGCGAGAGCGCACGCCCCCACACACGCCCGCGCCAACTCCCTCACGGGCAGCCGGGCGTCGAGCGTTCCCGCCCGTACGACCGTCGACACCCGGGACAGCAGCGCGGGGTCTCCGCCCAGCGCCGCCCACACGAACTCCGTACCAGCAGCCCATCGCGTCATACAGGCACTATGCCGGGTGTACTGGATCAACATGTCGACCCGGGGTGACGGGGGTGACGGGGGTGACGTAAGGGGCCGGGGGTGCGCCCGGCCCCTCGCGCTCATGGGTCGACCGGGTTACTTGACCGCCCGCAGCGCGTTGACGATCCCGGCTCCGTAGAAGCCGTTCACGTGCTTGCCGCCCACGCAGGTGGCGTCCACGACGCCGTCGCCGTTCCCGTCGTACGGGGCGGTCGGGCAACCCGGGTTGTCCGCCTCGGCCTTGAGGAGCGCCTGGAGCTGGGCCGGGGAGGCCCAGGGGTACGTGGACTTCAGCAGCGCGGCCACGCCCGCGACATGCGGCGTCGCCATCGACGTACCCTGCAGGAAGCCGTACTGGTTGTTCGGCATGGTCGACAGGATGCGGCCGTTCTTCGACGGCGTGTCCGGGATCTGGTACTTGTCGCCGCCCGGCGCGGCGACGTCGATGACGCCCTTGCCGTAACTGGAGAAGTACGACTTGGCGCCGGTGACGCCGGTCGAGCCGACCGTGACGACGCCCGGCAGCTGGGTCGGTACGTCGAAGCACTTGTGCGGGTCGACCGAGCGGGGCACCGCGGTCGAGTCGTCCGGGCTGGAGTTGTCGACGAGGGCGTTCGCGTCGAGGTCGTCGTTGGAGTTGCCGGCCGCGGCGACGTTGAGGGTGCCCTTCTTCTGGGCATACAGCTGGGCCCGGTCGACCGCGTCGACGATGGCCTTCTGGTCGGGGTCGTCCAGGCAGTTGTAGAGCCACGGGTCCACGTAGTAGCTGTTGTTGGTGATCTCCACGCCGTGGTCGGCGGCGAAGACGAAGGCGCAGACGACGCTCTCCGGGTAGAAGAGCTGGCTCGCGTCCGGCTCGGCCACGGTGATGCCCGAGACCTTCACACCGGGGGCGACGCCGGCGACGCCGATGCCGTTGCGGGCCGCCGCGATCTCACCCGCGACATGGGTGCCGTGGTAGTGGCCGGCGTCCACGGGGCGCCAGGCGCCGTACGTCGTGTCCGGCTTGCCGCCCACACAGTTCGCGGACTGCGAGGGGGAGAAGTTCGGGGCGATGTCCGGGTGGGTGTCGTCGACGCCGACGTCGATCACGGCGACCGTCACGCTCCTGCTGCCCGGGTTGATCTTCGCGGCCTTGTCGGCGCCTATCGCGCGCAGGTCCCACTGGTCGGCTTCCAGCGGCTCCTCGCCCGAGCCGGCGGTCTTGGAGACCTTGGCGGCCTCCGCGGCCGACAGCATCTGCGCCGCGCCCTCGTTCGTCGTCCCCGCGGCCCTCAGCGGTGCCGTACGCGTCGCGCCCGCCGACTGCACCCCGCGCACGGCGCGGATCTGCTTGCCGAAGTCCGGGTTGGCCGAATGGACGACGATCACACCTATCTTCTCGTACGCGATGACGACGGTGCCGCCCGCCGCGGTGATCGCCTTCTCCACCGACTCGATCGTGTGATGGTCCGTCTTGGTGTTGACCACGTACGCCAGATTGGGGCCATCCGTGCTCGTCGTGGCGGACGTGGTGAGTGGTGCGGCCGACGCGGCGCCCGGCAGGAACCCGAGCGAGGCGGTCAGCGACAGGACGACCGGCACCGCGAGGGCGAGGCGACGTCTGGAACGCAGATGAGCCATGGGATCTCCACTTCATCCGGAAACGAAAGCCGCCCGAACACGGGTGGTGCTCGGGCAGGTGCCCGATGACGTTTGAGCAGGTGCATGACTAGTGGTGCAGGCCGAAGCTATCTCCCGCCCGAGCTGGCCAGCAATGGCTTCCTGAGATGACTTCCGAAAGAGGCAAGGGGAGTTGAACCGGTCCACGCGTGGCGCCGTGACCTTGAGCAGGGAGCCCGAGGACGATCGAGCCCCCTGTTGGATTCACGCACGGGAGCCAAGTCGTCGCAACCGGTTACGTGATCCAGGTCACTGTGAGGTCAGAACCGCATGTCCGTATCCGAGCCGTCCCCGTCCGCGAGCCCCCACTCGCCCCCGTCCACCGTCGCAACCGCACCCGCAACGCGAGGAGACTCCGTGGCTACCGACGCACCGCCCCCCTCCAAGGCCGATCCCCGGCTGCCCTCGACCCAGGAGTTCATCGAGGTGCAGGAAAGTGCCGAGTTCGCCGAACTGCGCCGCTCGCACCGCTCCTTCGCCTTCCCGCTGACTGTCGCCTTCATCGCCTGGTACCTGCTGTACGTCCTGCTCTCGAACTACGCGGGCGACTTCATGGGCACCCAGGTGGTCGGCAACATCAACGTCGCCCTGGTCCTCGGGCTCGCGCAGTTCCTCACCACGTTCCTCATCGCCTGGTGGTACTCGCGGTACGCCGCCGCGAAGCTCGACCCCAAGGCCGAGGCGATCAAGTCCCGGATGGAGGGCGGCGCATGAGCCCCGCGACGACGACCGTGCTGGCCGCCGGTGAGGCCGGCCAGCACCGGCCGCTGATCATCACCCTCTTCGCGGTGTTCGTCGCCGCGACCCTCGCCATCACCGTCTGGGCGGGCCGCCAGACCAAGGACGCCGCCGACTTCTACGCGGGCGGCCGCCAGTTCACCGGCTTCCAGAACGGCCTGGCCGTCTCCGGCGACTACATGTCCGCCGCGTCCTTCCTCGGCATCGCGGGCGCGATCGCCCTCTTCGGATACGACGGCTTCCTTTACTCCATCGGCTTCCTGGTCGCCTGGCTGGTGGCCCTCCTCCTGGTTGCCGAGCCGCTGCGCAACTCCGGCCGCTACACGATGGGCGACGTGCTGGCGTACCGCATGCGCCAGCGCCCGGTCCGTACGGCGGCGGGCACCTCCACGATCGTCGTGTCGATCTTCTACCTGCTGGCCCAGATGGCAGGCGCGGGTGTCCTCGTCTCACTGCTTCTGGGCATCACCAGCGACGGCGGCAAGATCGGCATCGTCGCCCTGGTCGGCGTCCTGATGATCGTGTACGTCACCATCGGCGGCATGAAGGGCACCACCTGGGTGCAGATGGTCAAGGCGGTCCTGCTGATCATCGGCGCCCTGCTGCTCACCTTCCTGGTGCTGCTGAAGTTCCACTTCAACATCTCCGACCTGCTCGGCAAGGCGGCCGACAACAGCGGCAAGGGCTCGGCCTTCCTGGAGCCCGGCCTGAAGTACGGCGCCACGTCCACCACCAAGCTGGACTTCATCTCCCTGGGCATGGCGCTGGTCCTGGGCACCGCGGGCCTGCCGCACATCCTGATCCGCTTCTACACCGTCCCCACGGCCAAGACCGCGCGGAAGTCGGTGAACTGGGCGATCGGCCTCATCGGAGCCTTCTACCTGATGACCCTCGCTCTCGGCTTCGGCGCCGCCGCCCTGATCAAACCCGACGAGATCATCGCCTCCAACAAGGCGGGCAACACCGCGGCACCTCTCCTGGCACTGCACCTGGGAGGCGTCGACTCCAACTGGGGCGCCGTCCTGCTCGCCTCCATCTCCGCCGTCGCCTTCGCCACGATCCTCGCGGTCGTCGCGGGACTGACCCTGGCCTCGTCCTCCTCCTTCGCGCACGACATCTACGCGAACGTCATCAAGAGGGGGCAGGCCACGGAGAAACAGGAGATGACCGCCGCCCGCTACGCGACGGTGGGTATCGGTGCCGTGTCCATCCTGCTGGGCGCCCTCGCCCGCGACCTGAACGTCGCCGGTCTGGTCGCCCTCGCCTTCGCGGTCGCCGCCTCCGCCAATCTGCCGACGATCCTCTACAGCCTCTTCTGGAAGCGGTTCACCACCCAGGGCGCGCTCTGGTCGATCTACGGCGGCCTCGTCACGGCGGTCGGCCTGGTGCTGTTCTCCCCGGTGGTCTCGGGCAAGCCCACCTCGATGTTCCCGGACGTCGACTTCCACTGGTTCGCGCTGGAGAACCCGGGCATCATCTCGATCCCGGTCGGCTTCCTGCTGGGCTGGCTGGGCACGCTCCTGTCCAAGGAGGAGCCGGACGCCGGAAAGTACGCCGAGCTGGAGGTGCGGTCCCTCACGGGTACCGGAGCGCACTGATTCCGCGCAGCTTCCCCTCCGCTTCCCCTCCGCTCCCATCGTTTCTCCTCCGCCGACGGCCGCGTCGTAGAGAGCTACGGCGCGGCCGCGCCGCGTCCGGTGGGATCCGGCCGCTGTCGTTGTCAGTTGTGTCACGTAGGCTCGATCGTGTCCGACAGATGTGATCCGTATTGAGGGAGGGGGCCCACGTGCTCATCGACACCTACGGCCGAGTGGCCACCGACCTGCGGGTCTCGCTGACCGACCGGTGCAATCTGAGATGCACGTACTGCATGCCCGAAGAGGGCCTGCAGTGGCTGGCCAAGCCCGACCTGCTGACGGACGACGAGATCGTCCGCCTGATCGACATCGCGGTCGCCCGTCTCGGCATCACCGAAGTCCGCTTCACCGGCGGCGAGCCCCTGCTGCGTCCCGGCCTGGTCGGCATCGTCGAGCGGGTCGCCGCGCTCGCGCCCCGCCCTCAGATGTCCCTGACGACCAACGGCATCGGTCTCAAGCGCACCGCCACCGCGCTGAAGGCGGCGGGCCTGGACCGGGTGAACGTCTCGCTGGACACCCTGCGCCCCGACGTCTTCAAGACCCTCACCCGCCGCGACCGCCACAGGGACGTCATCGACGGCCTCGAAGCCGCCCGCGACGCCGGCTTGAACCCGGTCAAGGTCAACTCGGTCCTGATGCCGGGCCTGAACGAGGACGAGGCTCCGGACCTCCTCGCCTGGGCCGTCGAGCACGACTACGAGCTGCGCTTCATCGAGCAGATGCCCCTCGACGCCCAGCACGGCTGGAAGCGCGAGGGCATGGTCACCGCGGGCGACATCCTTACCTCGTTGCGTACGCGCTTCGATCTCACCGAGGAGGGCGCCGACGAGCGGGGTTCCGCCCCGGCCGAGCGCTGGCTCGTGGGCGGCGGCCCGCACCGCGTCGGGGTGATCGCCTCGGTCACCCGCCCGTTCTGCGCGGCCTGTGACCGCACGCGCCTGACGGCCGACGGCCAGATACGCACCTGCCTGTTCGCCACCGAGGAGACCGACCTGCGCGCCGCACTCCGCTCGGACGCCCCGGACGAGGAGATCGCCCGCATCTGGCGCCTTGCGATGTGGGGCAAGAAGGCGGGCTCGGGTTTGGACGACCCTTCGTTCCTGCAGCCGGACAGGCCGATGTCGGCGATAGGCGGCTGAGCCGTACGAGTACCGCGGGCCGTCTCGAAGCGAGCACCGCGGGCCCGTCTCGAAGCTGCCGGCCGTCCGTGGTTGATGGCGTGGTTCCCCGCGCCCCTTACAGGGCGTCCGGCTCCTCCCAGTCCTCCAGCCGGACCACGTCCTTCAAGAAACCCCGCACGCCGAGGAACTTGGACAAGTGCTCGCGATGCTCCTCGCAAGCGAGCCACGTCTTGCGGCGCTCGGGCGTGTGCAGCTTCGGGTTGTTCCAGGCGAGCACCCACACGGCATCGGCGCGGCAGCCCTTGGCGGAGCACTGCGGAGTACTGGGGGCCGGGGACATATCGGGGAGCGGGAAAGTCACGGCTCAACCCTAGACGGCTCCGAAAAGGCGACGCCGAGCAGCCACGGGGGGAGCTGCCCGGCGTCGGTCTGTCGCTCCGACGGGGGATGCGGAGCGCGTACGAAGTATGTCACGGGTACCCCGCTGCCCGGCAACGGAACAACATGATTGATCTGAGCTTTTCTTGAGCTTGGCGTGCGGTTGGATTCCGTTTTCGGCGGATCCCGCGTGGTCAGGTGAGGGTCGAGTCGGGCTCGGCCCGCTCCTGCGGCTCGCCTCCCGGGTGCGCCCCGGGGTCGGTCACGACGTCCTCCGGGACGGGTTCCGCGAAGCCCTCCGGCCGTGGCGGCTCGATCATCGGGGGGCCGGGGATCCTGACGAAGGTCGAGGGCAGCGACGGCGTGTTCTCCCGACCGGCGTTGGCGATCACCACGGCGACGTAGGGGAGGAGTATCCCGAGCACCAGTGCGACGAACGCGACGTGCCGCTCGACGTTCCAGAGGGTGGCGGCGAGGATCACGGAGACCGTGCGGACCGACATCGAGATGACATAGCGGCGCTGCCTGCCGCGGACGTCGTCTTCGAGCCCTTGCCTGGCCCCGGTGATCCGGAAGACCTGGCCGTTGCCCTGCTTCCGCATCATGTTCCATCACCTGCCCTGTGTCGGACTCTCCCCGGCCCGTACCCGGCCCGAACCCGGTCAGGGAAAGCGGGCCCGAACAGGTTCCACGTTACGCCGCGGCCGAGTCCCCTTCGAGACCGGGGCGGGCCCTGTTCGGGCGGTCATGATGCGCCGTACTGCGTACGGGCGAGCCCGACATGCGCCGTATGGCGCACAGACCGAGACTGGGCGTAATGCTCACGTAGAGCCGTACTAGGAGGCAGGCATGGGCTGGTTGTGGGCGATCATCGTGGGCTTTGTACTGGGCCTGCTGGCGAAGGCGATCCTTCCGGGCAAGCAGCACAGCCCACTCTGGCTGACCACCATCTTCGGCATGCTCGGAGCCATCGTCGGCAACGTGATCGCACGCGCGCTCGGCGTCGCCGAGACCCGGGGCATCGACTGGAGCCGCCACGCCTTCCAGCTCGTGGCCGCGATCATCATCGTCTTCCTCGGCGACATGGCGTACATGGCGCTGCGGGGCAGCAAACAAAAAGCCTGATGAGCAGGTACGACGAAGCGGGCGGCCTCCCTCGCGGGAAGCCGCCCCCTTCGTCGTACCCAGGCCATGCCTAGGCCTCTGTGACCTCCACCGCCGCCAGGTTCTTCTTGCCCCGGCGCAGCACCAGCCAGCGCCCGTGCAGCAGATCCTCCTTGGCGGGGACCGCGTCCTCGGCGGCGACCTTCACGTTGTTCACGTAGGCACCGCCTTCCTTGACGGTGCGTCGCGCGGCCGACTTGCTGGCCACCAGGCCGACCTCGGCGAAGAGGTCCACCACCGGGCCGAGCTCGGCGACCTGGATGTGCGGCACCTCGGAGAGCGCCGCGGCCAGCGTCTTCTCATCCAGCTCGGCCAGCTCGCCCTGCCCGAAGAGGGCCTTGGACGCGGCGATCACGGCGGCTGTCTGGTCGGCGCCGTGCACCAGCGTCGTCAGCTCCTCGGCGAGCGCGCGCTGAGCGGCGCGGGCCTGGGGGCGCTCTTCGGTCTGCTTCTCCAGCTCTTCCAGTTCCGCGCGAGACTTGAAGGACAGGATCCGCATGTACGTCGACACGTCCCGGTCGTCCACGTTCAGCCAGAATTGGTAGAACGCGTACGGCGTCGTCATCTCGGGGTCGAGCCAGATGGCGCCGCCCTCGGTCTTGCCGAACTTGGTGCCGTCCGCCTTGGTCATCAGCGGCGTCGCCAGCGCGTGCACATTGGCGTGCGGCTCCAGGCGGTGGATCAGATCCAGGCCCGCGGTGAGGTTGCCCCACTGGTCGCTGCCGCCCTGCTGCAGTGTGCAGCCGTAGCGCCGGTACAGCTCCAGGAAGTCCATGCCCTGCAGCAGCTGGTAGCTGAACTCCGTGTAGCTGATGCCTTCCTCGGACTCCAGGCGCCGGGCCACGGAGTCCTTCGTCAGCATCTTGTTGACGCGGAAGTGCTTGCCGATGTCCCGCAGGAACTCGATGGCCGACAGGCCGGCCGTCCAGTCCAGGTTGTTCACCATGACCGCGGCGTTCTCGCCCTCGAAGGACAGGAACGGCTCGATCTGCGCGCGCAGCCGGGTCACCCAGTTCGCGACGGTCTCCGGGGCGTTCAGCGTGCGCTCGGCCGTCGGGCGCGGGTCGCCGATCTGGCCCGTCGCGCCGCCGACCAGGGCCAGCGGGCGCAGGCCCGCCTGCTGGAGGCGCCGCATGGTGAGGACCTGCACCAGGTGCCCTACGTGCAGACTGGCCGCGGTCGGGTCGAAGCCGCAATAGAACGTGACGGGACCGTCTGCGAGCGCCTTGCGCAGAGCATCTTCGTCAGTGGACAGGGCGAACAGACCCCGCCACTTCAGCTCGTCGACGATGTCCGTCACGGTTCTCGTATCTCCTTGAGTGGTCTGGTAATCAGGTACGAGGTTATACGCCCTGACTGACAGAGCTCATATTGAAGTCCGGCACCCTCAACGCCGGCATCGCGGCACGAGTGAACCAATCGCTCCATTCCCGCGGCAATGTCTTTTCGGTCCGCCCCGCCTCCGTGGCTCGCCCCAGCAGGTCCACCGGCGACTCGTTGAACCGGAAGTTGTTCACCTCGCCGACGACCTGCCCGTTCTCGACGAGATAGACGCCGTCCCGGGTCAGTCCCGTCAACAGGAGCGTCGCCGGGTCGACCTCACGGATGTACCAGAGGCAGGTCAGCAGCAGACCGCGCTCGGTGGCGGCGACCATCTCCTCCAGGGAGCGGTCCTCGCCGCCGTCCAGGATCAGGTTGCCGATGGTCGGGGCGACGGGCAGCCCGGTCAGGCCCGCGCTGTGCCGGGTGGTGGACAGATGGGTCAGCGTGCCCTCGCGGACCCAGTCCGTCGCGGAAAGCGGCAGACCGTTGTCGAACACGGACGCGTCGTCGCCCGAGGAGTGCGCGAGCACGAAGGGCGCGGACTCCAGCCCCGGCTCGTTCGGGTCGCTGCGCAGTGTCAGCGGCAGCTCGGTGAGCTTCTCGCCGACACGGGTGCTTCCGCCGGGCTTGCTGAAGACCGTCCGGCCCTCGGCCGCGTCCCGGGCCGCCGCCGACCACATCTGGTAGATCAGCAGGTCCGCGACGGCGGTCGGCGGCAGCAGCGTCTCGTAGCGGCCCGCGGGCAGCTCGATGCGACGCTCGGCCCACCCGAGCCGGGTGGCCAGCTCGGCGTCCAGGGCGGCCGGGTCGACGTCCTTGAAGTCCCTGGTGGACCGTCCCGCCCACGCCGAGCGCGTACGGTCCGGCGACTTGGCGTTGAGCTCCAGCGTCCCGTTCGGCTGGTCGTGCCGCAGGCGCAGCCCCGTCGACGTACCGAGATAGCTGGAGACGAGCTCGTGGTTGGCGAACCCGTACAGCTCGCGGCCGCCCGCACGCGCGCGTGCGAACGATTCACCGAGCGCCGGCGCGAAGTCCGCGAAGACGGCGGAGGAGGTCTCCGTGGGCGCGTCCGTGAAGTCGGGGGACTCCGGCACGCCCGTGACCAGCGGCTGGGCATCCTCGGCGGGACCGGCGCCGCGCGCGGCGGCCTCCGCGGCCCGCACCAGGGGCTCCAGCTCGTCCGCGGTCACGGCCGCGCGCGAGACGACGCCGGACGCCGTGCCCTCGCGGCCGTCGACGGTGGCGATGACGGTCAGGGTGCGCCCGCGCGTGACCCCGTTCGTGGTCAGCGCGTTGCCCGCCCAGCGCAGGTTCGCGGTCGAGTGCTCGTCGGCGATCACGACGCAGCCGTCGGCGCGGGAGAGTTCGAGGGCGCGCTCGACGACCTCGTGCGGCTTGTTCGTACGGGCGCTCATCGACCGGCCTCCTGCGTGGTGTTGAGGATGTTGACACCCTTGAAGAGGGCGGACGGGCAGCCGTGCGAGACTGCCGCGACCTGGCCCGGCTGGGCCTTGCCGCAGTTGAAGGCACCGCCCAGGACGTAGGTCTGCGGGCCGCCCACCGCGGCCATCGAACCCCAGAAGTCGGTCGTCGTCGCCTGGTAGGCGACATCCCTCAGCTGACCGGTGATCCGGCCGTTCTCGATCTTGAAGAATCGCTGCGCCGTGAATTGAAAGTTGTACCTTTGCATGTCGATGGACCAGGACCGGTCACCGACGACGTAGATACCGCGGTCGACGCCCCCGATCAGATCCTCCGTCGAGAGCCCACCGGGATCCGGCTGAAGCGAAACGTTGGCCATGCGCTGCACGGGCACATGCCCGGGGGAGTCGGCGTACGCACAGCCGTTGGACCGCTCGAAGCCGGTCAGCTTCGCGATCCGCCGGTCCAGCTGATAGCCGACGAGCGTCCCGTCCTTCACCAGGTCCCAGGACTGCCCCTCCACCCCCTCGTCGTCGTACCCGATCGTCGCCAGGCCGTGCTCGGCGGTGCGGTCACCGGTGACGTTCATCAGCTCGGAGCCGTACTTCAGCTTGCCCAGCTGGTCGAAGGTGGCGAAGGAGGTGCCGGCGTACGCGGCCTCGTAGCCCAGCGCACGGTCCAGCTCGGTGGCGTGGCCGATGGACTCGTGGATCGTCAGCCACAGGTTGGAGGGGTCGACGACGAGGTCGTACAGCCCCGCCTCGACGCTCGGCGCCCGCATCTTCTCGGCGAGCAGCTCCGGAATCTGCCCGAGCTCGGACTCCCAGTCCCAGCCGGTGCCCAGCAGGTACTCCCAGCCGCGCCCCACCGGCGGCGCGATGGTGCGCATGGAGTCGAACTCGCCGCTGGACTCGTCGACGGCGACGGCGGTGAGCTGCGGGTGCAGCCGTACACGCTGCTGGGTGGTCACGGTCCCGGCGGTGTCGGCGTAGAACTTGTTCTCGTGCACGGTCAGCAGCGAGGCGTCGACGTGGTTGACGCCGTCGGCCGCGAGCAGCCGGGCGCTCCAGTCCGCGAGCAGCCCGGCCTTCTCCTCGTTCGGTACGGAGAAGGGGTCGATGTCGTACGACGAGATCCACGTCTTCTCGGCGTGCACCGGCTCGTCGGCCAGCTCCACGCGCTCCTCGGAACCCGCCGCCTTGATCACCTGGGCCGACAGCTTCGCCATCGCCACGGCCTGCGAGGCGACCTTCGCGGCCGCGTCCATCGTCAGATCCACGCCCGACGCGAACCCCCAGGTACCGCCGTGCACCACCCGCACCGCATACCCCAGGTCCGTGGTGTCCGACGACCCGGCGGGCTTCGCGTCCCGCAGCCGCCAGGACGCGCTGCGCACCCGCTCGAACCGGAAGTCCGCGTGCTCGGCACCCAGCGCCCGGGCGCGCGCCAGCGCGGCGTCGGCCAGGGCCCTGAGAGGCAGTGCCAGAAATGACTGATCGACTTCATGGGGCACGGGTGGGATTCCCTTCGCTGTGACTCTGCCGTGATGACCGTCGCTGGCAGTGAATCACGGCTCACCGGCTGTTTTCCCCTGAGATACGGATGAGCCCGAGAGGGACATCCGTGTCCGGACTGCTGGACTCCCGGCTGGAGCGGCAGGCGCAGGAGAGGGTGCAGGAGAGGGCGAAGGAACGGGGTGCGGAGTGCGAGGGCACGTACGACGACTCGTACGCCCGCCTCCGAGTGGCGTGCCTTCCTGCAGCCTTGCGCTCCCTCGACGCCATCCATGTGGCGAGTGCGCCGGCGATGGGTACGCCATTCGACTCCCTGATCACGTACGACAAGCGGATGCTCGACGCGGCCCGGGAGGCGGGCCTGGCTGCTCACGCGCCGGGCATGGCGGACTGATCTCCGAGACGAGGTTTGGACAGGCGCCGACTGTAGAGACCCGACAGGAGCAGCGGCGCGCCACTGTCGGTGCCCGATTCTCCGCGAGGCGGAGGGGACCGATAGGTTTCCAAGGAAGGCGCCTGTCTTGCAGGGGTTTCAGACTGCTATCGAAAGGGTGATCCGTTGAGCCGCTCGGTTCTCGTCACCGGAGGCAACCGGGGCATCGGCCTCGCCATCGCCCGCGCGTTCGCCGATGCCGGCGACAAAGTCGCGATCACATACCGCTCGGGTGAGCCGCCCGCCGCCCTCACCGCTTTGGGGTGCCTCGCCGTCAAGTGCGACATCACCGACAGCGAGCAGGTGGAGCAGGCCTACAAGGAGATCGAGGCCGAGCACGGTCCCGTCGAGATCCTGGTCGCCAACGCCGGCGTCACCAAGGACCAGCTCCTGATGCGGATGTCCGAGGAGGACTTCACCTCCGTCCTCGACACCAACCTCACGGGCACCTTCCGGGTCGTCAAGCGCGCCAATCGTGGCATGCTCCGCGCCAAGAAGGGGCGAGTCGTCCTCATTTCGTCCGTCGTGGGGCTGCTCGGCTCCGCGGGGCAGTCGAACTACGCCGCCTCCAAGGCCGCCCTGGTCGGCTTCGCGCGCTCGCTCGCCCGCGAGCTCGGCTCACGCAACATCACCTTCAACGTCGTCGCGCCCGGTTTCGTCGACACGGACATGACCAAGGTGCTCACCGACGAGCAGCGTGCGGGCATCGTCGCCCAGGTGCCGCTCGGCCGGTACGCGCAGCCCGAGGAGATCGCCGCGACGGTGCGGTTCCTCGCCTCGGACGACGCCTCGTACATCACTGGAGCCGTCATTCCGGTTGACGGCGGACTGGGAATGGGTCACTGATCACCATGAGTGGAATTCTCGAGGGCAAGCGCGTCCTGATCAGCGGTGTGCTGATGGAGTCCTCCATCGCCTTCCACGCCGCCAAGCAGGCCCAGGAGCAGGGCGCCGAGATCATCCTGACCGCGTTCCCGCGGCCCACGCTGACCGAGCGCATCGCCAAGAAGCTCCCCAAGCCCACCAAGGTCATCGAGCTCGACGTGACCAACGACGAGCACCTGGCGCGTCTCGCCGACATCGTCGGTGAGGAGTTGGGCGGCCTCGACGGCGTCGTGCACTCCATCGGTTTCGCGCCGCAGGACGCGCTCGGCGGCAACTTCCTCAATACGCCGTTCGAGTCGGTCGCCACCGCCATGCACGTCTCGGCGTTCTCCCTGAAGTCGCTGACCATGGCCTGCCTGCCGCTGATGCAGAACGGCGGCTCGGTCGTCGGCCTCACCTTCGACGCGTCCTTCGCGTGGCCGCAGTACGACTGGATGGGCCCGGCCAAGGCCGCCCTGGAGGCCACCAGCCGCTACCTCGCCCGCGACCTGGGCAAGCAGAACATCCGCTGCAACCTCATCTCCGCGGGCCCGCTCGGCTCGATGGCCGCCAAGTCCATCCCGGGCTTCAGTGAGCTGGCCTCCGTGTGGGACAACCGCTCGCCGCTGGAGTGGGACCTCAAGGACCCGGAGCCGGCCGGCAAGGGCATCGTCGCGCTGCTGAGCGACTGGTTCCCGAAGACCACCGGCGAGATCATCCACGTGGACGGCGGTCTGCACGCCATCGGTGCCTGATTTCACCTGCGTGGCCGACGCCCCGTTTCCCGCACTGCGCGGGGAGCGGGGCGTCGCCCGTTCGGCCTAGTCGGCCGGGCGCCTCCGGCGCCGTACCGCGCACGCTGGGAGTACGCACCGCCCCGCAGCCGTACGGCCGAGGAGGTCCCCCTTGTGCGCCTGTCCCGCCGTTTTGCCCCGGTGTTCGCCGCTCTCGCCTTCATGATGGTTCTGCCGTACGACGCCGTGCCCCACGCGCGCGTGCGGCACGAAAAACCCGCCACGCCCCAGCCGTTCGGCGCCGAGTGCCGCACCACGGTGCAGGGTTCGGACGTGATCGCGTACTGCCACAACCCCTACCCGGAGACCGACTGGGTCGCCCTGCACATCGAGTGCGACCGCTGGTGGGACATCGACACGGACACCGCCGCGGTCGCGGCGGGCCCCGCGATGACGGTTCGACTGGCCGGCCGATGCTGGAAGGAGATCCGGTCGACGTGGGTCAGCCACGAGAGGTGACGGTTCCCGTCAGCCACCGGATGTGACGCCGGGGTCCTTCAGTCACGGGATGTGACGCCCGGGTCTTTCAGCCACCGGATGTGATGCCTGGATCCTTCCGGCCCAGCCGTCCCGGACGGCACTGGAACGGATAGCCCGCGGCCTCCGTACCGGCCGCCTCCGTGTCGCCCGCGCGGATCGCGTCGACGAGCCGCGCGTGGTCCATGTACGTCTCCGGCGTCAGCTTCCCCCCGACGTCCTCGCGCAGCCAGTCGCGCAGCACCTCGCCCAGGTCCGCGTACATCGCCGTCATGACGTCGTTGTGGGACGCGGCCACCACCGCCATGTGGAAGGTCGCGTCGGCGGCCACGAAGGCCTCCGCGTCACCCGACTCCCAGGCCTCCTCACGCCGGACGAGCAGCGCGTCCAACTGCTTCAGATCGCGCTCGGTGCGCCGCTCGGCGGCCAGCTTCGCCGCGCTCGACTCCAGCGTGGCGCGCAGCTCGGCGATGTGCCGCGGATCGGCGTCCGCGAAGCGCCGGTGCATCACGCCCGCCAGCTCGCTGGTCGCCACGACATAGGTGCCCGAGCCCTGACGGATGTCGAGCAGGCCGTTGTGAGCCAGCGCGCGGACGGCCTCGCGGACGGTGTTGCGGGCGACGCCCAGCTGCTCGACCAGCTCCGGCTCGGTGGGGATGCGGGAGCCGACCGGCCACTCGCCCGAGGTGATCTGGTTCCGCAGCTCGGCGATGACCTGCTCGGACAGCGCCGAACGGCGGGGGTGGCGAAGCGGCATGGCGGTCCTTCGTACGGGCCCGGTGTGATCGTTCGCGCGGGGCCGGAGATTCCGGAGATTAACGCAAGGGGATTGGACAGCCAATCATCCCATGATTCTATGATGGCGCCATGGCCAGCGAGGAGACCCGGACGATGACGTCCCTACCGATACGCGGCTCCGCCGAGAGCACGGAGCCCCGACCGCACCCCACGCGCGCGTGGGCGACGCGGCTGATGGCCGTCGGCATCGTCCTCACCGCCCTGAATCTGCGCCCCGCCATCACCAGCCTCGGCGCCCTCCTCGAAGAGGTGCGCGTCGGGCTCGGCATGAGCGGCAGCGTCGCCGGAGTGCTCACCTCCGTGCCGCCGCTGTGCTTCGCCGTCTTCGGTGTCATGGCGCCGCGCCTCGCTCGCCGCTTCGGGCCCGGCGCGGTCGTCTGCGCCGGGATGGTCGCCATCACGGCGGGCCTCGCGATCCGGCCGTACGCCGGGAGCACGGCCGGCTTCCTGGTCGCCAGCGCCCTCGCGCTCATGGGGATCGCCGTCAGCAACGTCCTGATGCCGGTGATCGTCAAGCGCTGGTTCCCGGACCGGGTCGGCTCCATGACCGGCCTCTACTCGATGGCGCTCGCCCTGGGCACCTCGACCGCGGCGGCCGTGACCGTGCCCATGACCGACGCCCTGGGCGGCAGTTGGCAGTCGGGGCTGGCCGTGTGGGCAGGGCTCGCCGCGGCCGCCGTACTGCCGTGGATTGCGCTGGTACGCGCGCGGGGTGCCGATTCCGAGAGCGGTGCCCCAGGTGGGCGTACCGATTCCGGGGCCGCCGCGTCCGCCGCACAGGAGCCCGACGGGCTGCGCATCACCCGCAGCCGCACCGCCTGGGCCCTCGCCGTCTTCTTCGGACTCCAGGCCACCGCCGCGTACATCACGATGGGCTGGATGGCGCAGATCTTCCGCGACGCGGGTGTCTCCGCGGGCACCGCGGGGCTGCTCCTCGCCGTCACGATGGTGATGGGCGTGCCGCTGGCCTTCGTCATCCCGCGCCTCGCCACCCGCCTGCCCCACCAGGGGCCGATCGTGATCGCGCTCGGTGCCTGCGGACTCGCCGGATACGCGGGCCTCTACTTCGCCCCGGCGGGCGGCGCCTGGGCCTGGGCCCTCCTGCTGGGCGTCTCCAACTGCGCCTTCCCGCTGGCCCTCACCATGGTCGGCATGCGGGCCAGGACCGGCGCGGGCGTCGTCAAGCTCTCGGCGTTCGCGCAGAGCACCGGATATCTGCTGTCGATCCCGGGGCCCCTGCTCGTGGGCGTGCTCTACCAGCACAGCGGCGGCTGGGGGCTGCCGATCGCGCTCATGGCCGCCCTGATGGTCCCGCAGATCGCGGTGGGCGTCCTGGCGGGCCGCGACCGCACGGTGGAGGACGAGGCCGCGCGCCGCCCCCGCCCGTGAGACCCCCCACCTGTGAGGCGGCGGACGAAGGGTGCGAGACTGGCCGTATGCCTGTGCTCGACCCGAACCCCCAGAACGGCCAGAAGAAGATGCTGCTCGTGCTCGGCGCGATGCTGGCCATCACCGTGATCATCGGCGTCATCGCGTCGATCGCCTCGCCGTAACCACCATCGCCCGCGCCCCCTGGGATGCCGATGGTGGGGCTAACCCCCCATCCCCTAGGGGGTGAGTGTCAGGGTCAAGTGGGTGGATCACCGGATGGGTTGACGGCTCCGGATTGCGTAACTTCGAGTTGTGGCCGCGAGGACGCGGACCACGGAGCGCTCGAAGACCCACGGAGGCGTCATGTCGGCCCGTACGCACACCCGGCCCCACCCGGCGACCACGGGCCGCGTCGACATCCGGCTGCCCTGGTGGGCCCTGGCCCTGCCCGCCCTCGCCTTCGTGACCCTGCTGCTTCTGATACTGAACCCGGTGGACGCGCACGCCGCGGGCGGCGACCCCGCGATCACCCACATCTTCGAACGCGTCCAGCAGACCGTGCTGCACCAGGCCCCCTGAGCACCCCTGGGGGAGCCCGTCAACTCTCTGCGCCGCATGGCGTGTTTCATGCGAAGCTGGGACCCATGAGCGTCGCAGAACCCCGCAGGATTGTCCTCTTCCGGCATGCGAAAGCCGAGTGGTCGCAGGTGTCCGACCACGAGCGGCCGCTCGCTGACCGGGGCCGCAAGGACGCCGCCGTCGCCGGGCGCAAGCTGGCCGACACCGGTATCCCCTTCGATCTGGCCCTCTGCTCCACCGCGGTCCGGACCCGCGATACCTGGAAACTGGCCGTCCATGAACTCCCGCACCGGCCGAAAACAGTCTATGAGGAGCGGCTCTACGAAGCCTCGCCCGGCGAGCTGATCGCCGTGCTCAACGAGACCCCGGACGACGCGCAGAACGTGGTTCTGATCGGCCACAACCCCGGCATCCGCGGCCTCGCCGAGATCCTGGCCGGACAGGCCGAGGGCGACACCCTCACCCGGATGCAGGGCGGTTTCCCCGCCGCCGCCTTCGCCGTGCTCTCCTTCGAGGGCTCCTGGAAGTCCCTGGAGCCCGGAGTGGCCACGCTGTCCGACTACTGGGCGCCGACCGAGTAACCCACCTGGACAGAGACGGGGGCCCGGCACCATCGCGGTGCAGGGCCCCCGTCGACGTACTGCGACCCCTATGAGTACGACTGACTACGACCCGTATGAGGGCGACTCCTGTGCGTACGATCCGTACAGGTCTGCAACACCTGTACGACCGTATGGGCTCAGTGGTCGTCCAGGTGCATGTCCGCCGCCTCGACCTCTTCGCGGGTGACCCCCAGCAGATACAGGACGGTGTCCAGGAAGGGGAAGTTCACCGCGGTGTGCGCGGCCTCGCGGACGACGGGCTTGGCGTTGAAGGCGACACCGAGACCGGCCGCGTTGAGCATGTCGAGGTCATTGGCGCCGTCACCGATCGCCACGGTCTGGGCGAGCGGCACCCCGGCCTCGGCGGCGAAGCGGCGCAGCAGCCGCGCCTTGCCCGCGCGGTCCACGATCTCCCCGGTGACCTTGCCGGTCAGCTTCCCGTCGACGATCTCCAACGTGTTGGCCTGCGCGAAGTCGAGGCCGAGCCGCTCCTTGAGATCGTCGGTGACCTGAGTGAACCCGCCCGAGACGACACCGACTTGGAAGCCGAGCCGCTTCAGCGTACGGATCAGCGTGCGGGCGCCCGGCGTCAGCCGGACCTCCTCGCGCACCTTGTCCACCACCGAGGCGTCCAGCCCCTTGAGCAGCGCCACGCGCGCGTGCAGCGACTGCTCGAAGTCCAGCTCCCCGCGCATCGCGGCCGCCGTCACCTCGGCGACCTCCTCCTCGCACCCGGCGTGCGCGGCGAAGAGCTCGATCACCTCGTCCTGGATGAGCGTCGAGTCCACGTCCATGACGACCAGCCGCTGGGCCCGCCGGTGCAGTCCCGCCGCCACCACGGCGATGTCCACGCCGAGCACCGCGGCCTCGGTCACCAGCGCGGTGCGCAGCGCCTCGGTCTCCGTACCGGACACGGCGAACTCGACCGCCGTCACCGGGTACTTGGCCAGCCGGAAGATCCGGTCGATATTGCTGCCGGTCTTGGTGATCCGGGCGGCGATCGCGGCCGTCGACTCCGCGGTGAGCGGATGCCCGAGCACGGTGACCAGGGACCGCCCGAAGCCGCGCGGCCGGTTGTCGCCGAGGCCGGAGATGATCTCCGCCTGCATCTTCATCGAATCCGCCCAGCTGTGGACGGTGGCCCGCAGATCCCCCTCCAGACCGGCGGACGGCTCCGTCACGAGCGCGCACAGCACGATCCGGCCACGGGTGACGACCTGCTCGATGTCGACCACGTCGACGGAGTAGGCGGCGAGGGTGTCGAAGAGTCCGGCCGTGATGCCCGGCCGGTCCTTGCCGAAGATCTTGACGAGGAGGGTGGGGACGTCGGGGGTCTGCGAAGCGCTCATGGTGGTTCCACCGTATCCGGCACCCCGTGCCCATCGCCGCACAGGTCCGCCCTGCGGACAGGGAACACTGGGTGTCGAAGCGGTGTCGAGCGCGTTGCCCGGGTGTGGCGGTCAGTCCCGCTGCCGGGGGTTCGGCGACCCGGGCGGTCCCTGGTCGGGCGGCGGCTGTGGCGGAGGGGGCACGTTCCGCCCCCGTGGCCGCCGCTTCTGCGGCCCAGGTGGCGGCGCCATCGGCCGGACGACCGTCGGCGCGCCGTACACGTCGTCGGGCGGTCGCGCGCGCTCGGAGGTCCGACCGTCCGTGGGCTCCCGCAACTCGTCGGGCAGCCGCAGATACGGATTGGTGTCGGGGTTCGCCGGCCGGTACGGCGTGCTCGGGGCGTAGGGCCCCGGCTGCGGCGGCAGGTCCGGGGGGGCCGGGAAGGGGGGCGCGACCGGAGGCCCTGCGTCACTCAGTGCCAGCGGCGCCGCCCGCCGTCCCGCGGCCCCGCTCGCGTGGGCGAGCAGCGCCCCCGCCGCCCCGGCGCCCGCACCCCACGCCGCGCCGAGCAGCAGCGCCATGCCCAGGTGCCCGTGCAGCACGATTCCGGCGCCGAACGCGTCGATGCCGAACACCGACAGCGAGGCGTCCACGGACACGTCCGTCAGCCACGCCAGCAGCGGCAGTGCCAGCGCCGTCACGATCCCGAGCCGAAGAGCGCAGCGCCCTGCGAAACCGAGGGCACCCGGCCCTCGTACATCCGGAGCAGTCGCCGTTCCCACCGGAGCTGCAGCCCGCCCCCGTACAAAAGGCGTACGCGAGGCCGCCAGAACACCGGCGAACAGCATCATGACCGCCGTCGCGACCCCCAACAGCCACACCCGTCCGTCGAGTTGGGCGAGGCGGCCCAGGGTGACGGGCTGGTTCGAGTCGACGCTCAGCAACTGGTCGAGGGGGTGGGGGAGCACCTTGGCGAGTTCGCCGGTGGCCTTGCCGTCCCAGGGGACGAAGAGGCCGATCGGGATGCCCAGCCACACCCCGTTGGGCGCGCCGAGCAGCGCCGCGCCCGCGATCAGCTTGGGATGTGGGTCGCCGATCGCCGCGTACGCCGCCGCCGCGAGCCCCGCCGCGACCGCCACCAGTAGCACCGTGACCAGCGCGGAAGCGGCCGGCCGCACGACCCGGTGCACGCCCTCCCAGCCGCGCGGCAGCGGGGTGCGCCGGGAGGCGAGCAGGGCGATCACCAGGATTCCGGCCGCCCAGGCCGCGCCACCGAGCAGCGTCGGCACCGTGTCGACGGTGAAGCCCACGGCCGCCTGCGCTTTCACGAGGTCGCCGATCTTGCCGGGCAGCAGCCCGCCGAGGTCGCCGAGCCCGCCGGGGAGCTTGTCGGTGATGTTCCCGAGCCCGCCGCCGCCCGTCACCCTGTCGAGGCCGAGCTTGCTCCCGTCGATCGTGATGACGTCGTGCCCGGCCCAGGCGAGCCCGCCCAGGGTCGTCACGAACAGCACGACCACCGCGCCCGCGCGCACGAGGAGTTCGGACGGCGCGATCACAACTCCCGCCCCGCGCAAGGACCGTAGGAAGAAGAAGGAGAGCAGGAGCGCGCCCACCAGTCCCACACCCAGTGGCGTGATCTGTATGGCCGTGTGCGCCTCGGCGCCCTTCAGGCCGAAGGCCGACACATCGCCGGACGGTTTGACCGCCCCATTGGCCCCAAGGGCCACTACCGCCGCGGTCATCGGCCCGAGTGAGCCCGCGGCGTCCGCGCCGACGAGATGCAGGCCGAGTGCGGCCGTGCCCGCCATCGCGATCAACGCCCAGCTCACCGAGGCGATCGCGGACAACAGCACATCCCCCCACGGCAGTTGCCTGCTGTGTCGCACGGTGTCGATGCTCATCGTCAGACCCCCCGATCCGCGCCGCGGCGTCACCACCGCGGATGTCCCCCTCGCGGGGGATTACCACTCTCCGGTCCGGTTTCAACCCCGTCAACGGAAACGGGCAACCCGTCCGTACCCGGTCTTCAGATGGCCCGACTTTCGGTCAAGGGGCTGCTCCTGAAATAGTTCCCCCCGATGTTCGACATCCCTAGACTCCCTGTGATGGGGGTAACTCGGGGGACAACTCAGTGGGGCATGGAGTGCCGGAACTCGTACTGGAATTGAATGGACGGACCTGGACGCTCGATGCGTCCAGGCCATACGCCCTCGGACGTGATCCGCAGGGGGACATCGTGCTCGACGACGCCAGGGTCTCCTGGCGTCACGCCACGATCAGCTGGGACGGCCGGAGTTGGGTCATCGATGACCACGGCAGCACCAACGGCACCTTCGTGCAGGGGCAGCGGATCCATCGGATGGAGATCGGCCCCGGCTCGGCCGTGCACCTCGGCAACGCGACCGACGGCCCGCGCCTGAACCTCTCCGGTGCCGTGGCCGCTGTCGCACAGCCTCAGCAACAGCCGTACGCCGCCCAGGGCGCGAGCCCCGGTTGGGCGCAGCAGGCACCGCCGCAGCAGCAGGCGCCGGAGCCGAGCCACCAGCAGCCGCAGCAGGCCGCGGCGAACGTGCCGCAGCAGCAGGGACCCGGTGGTGGCGCGGGGGCGCCGCCGGTCTACGGCGACCGCAGCCCGACCACCTTCCACCAGCTGGCCCTCGGCCGGGTGATGCGCATCGGTCGTGCGCTGGAGAACGAGCTGGTCGTCTCCGACCTGCAGGTCTCGCGCCACCACGCCGAGTTCCACGCGACGCCCGACGGCCGTTTCGAGATCCGCGACCTCGGCTCGCACAACGGCACGTACGTCAACGGTATGCCGATCGCCAAGGGCGGCTCGGCGCTGCTCGGCCCGAACGACATCGTCGGCGTCGGCCACTCGACGTTCCGGCTCGTCGGCGACCGCCTCGAGGAGTTCGTCGACACCGGTGAGGTCTCCTTCTCGGGCCGCCACCTGACCGTCACGGTCGACGGCGGCAAGCAGATCCTCAAGGACGTCTCCTTCGGCGTCCCGGAGAAGTCGCTCGTCGCGGTCATCGGCCCGTCCGGCTCCGGCAAGTCGACCCTGCTGAAGGCGCTCACCGGTTACCGCCCCGCCAACCAGGGCGATGTCCTCTACGACAACCGGAACCTCTACAAGCAGTTCGCCGAGCTGCGCCAGCGCATCGGTCTGGTCCCGCAGGACGACATCCTGCACAAGGAACTGACCGTCAAGAAGGCCCTCAAATACGCGGCCAAGCTGCGCTTCCCCGCCGACACCACGGGCGAGGAGCGCGAGGCCCGGATAGACGAGGTGCTGCGCGAGCTGAAGCTGGACATCCACAAGGAGAAGAAGGTCACCTCCCTCTCCGGTGGCCAGCGCAAGCGTGTCTCGGTGGCCCTGGAGCTGCTCACCAAGCCGTCGCTGATCTTCCTGGACGAGCCGACCTCGGGCCTCGACCCGGGCATGGACCGCGATGTCATGCAGCTGCTGCGCGGCCTCGCCGACGACGGCCGTACGGTCCTCGTCGTCACGCACTCCGTGGCCGAGCTGGCCATCTGCGACAAGCTGCTGGTGATGGCGCCGGGTGGTTCGGTGGCGTACTTCGGTCCGCCCGAGGAGGCCCTCAACTTCTTCGGCTACGAAACCTGGGCCGACGTCTTCTCCGCCTTTGAGAACTACCGCGACTACGACTGGGCGGGCCGCTGGAAGGGCTCGCAGCACTACCAGATGTACGCCGCGGACATCGACGCGATTGCTCCGCAGTCCGTACAGATGACTCCGATGCAGGCGATGAAGCCGCCGAAGCCACAGGGCTGGATGTCCCAACTGGGCACCCTGGTACGCCGCTATGTGTCGGTGATCGCCTCGGACAAGGGCTTCCTGGCACTGACGGTGATCCTGCCGGTCGTGCTCGGCTCGGTGAGCCTGCTCATCGACTCGGGCGAGAACCTGCTGCCCCACTTCAAGGGTGGCGTGAACCAGGGCAATTCCACCGCCACCACGGTCCTGTTGATCCTCGCCGTCGGCGCCTGCTTCGCCGGCGCCGCCAACTCGGTACGTGAGCTGATCAAGGAACGGGTGATCTACGAGCGGGAGCGCGCGACCGGCCTGTCCCGCTCGGCGTACCTGATGTCCAAGGTGGTCGTGCTTGGCGTGGTCACCCTGTTCCAGGGGGCCCTGGTCGGCGCGATCGGCTTCGCCGACCGTGTGGTGCCGAAGGAGGGTCTGTTCCTCGGCAGCGCCGTGAAGGTGGAACTCACCCTGCCGATCATGGCGTTGGGCTTCACGTCGATGATGTTCGGCCTGGTCATCTCCTCGCTCGTGAAGACGGCCGAGAAGACCATGCCGCTGTTGGTCATGTTCGCGATCATCCAGGTCGTGTTCACCGGCTGCCTGTTCGTCCTGAACGGCACGATCGGCGTCAACCAGTTCTCCTACCTGATGCCGTCGCGCTGGGCGGTGGCCGCCGCTGGCGCCACCCTGGACTTCAACCTGGTCAACCCGGACCGCAAGCACCCCGGCAGGAACGACCCGCTGTGGGACCACACCATGAGTGCCTGGACCCTGGACATGGTCGCCGTGATCGCCCTCGGCGTGGTCTGCGCCTTCCTTGTGGCCCGCTTCCTGCGCCGCCACGAGCCCGAGGTCATGCGCAAGTAGTCCCGTGCGTACGTACGCCGAAGGGCGGCACCCCCACCGGGGTGCCGCCCTTCGGCGTACGTGTCAGAGGTCCGCGCCGGCCTCAGTACGCGCTGTTGACGTGGTCGATCGAGCCGTACTTGTCGGCCGCGTAGTTGGCGGCGGCCGTGATGTTGGCGATCGGGTCGTAGATGTTCGTCGACGTCCCGGGGACGTGGTACGCGTTGAAGGTCGGCTGGATGACCTGCAGCAGGCCCTTCGACGGGATGCCGTTGATCGCGTTGATGTCCCAGCCGTTGATGGCCTTCGGGTTGCCCGAGGACTCCCGCATGATGTTGCGGTACAGACCGTTGTACGAGCCGGGGATGCTGCGCTTCGCCATGATGTCGAGCGACTGGCGGATCCAGCCGTCGAGGTTGTTGGCGTACGTCTTCATGGCGACGGGCTGGATCGAGATGCGCTGCGTGGAGCGGCTCGCGGCCTGTTCCTTCCAGCGCGCGTCCTCGGCGGTCTTCTTGGTGGCGATTTCGGCAGCGGCCTTGTACTTGGCGGCGGCGGCGTCGGCGGCAGCCTTCTTCGCGGCGGCGGCGTCGGCCGCCTGCTTCTTCGCCGCGATGGCCTGGGTCTTCAGGCTTGCGCCGGCCAGCTGGTCGGTGACGCTGGCCTTGACGTCCTTGATCGGCTGCTGGCTGAAGACGACCGGGGCTGAGAAGGCGGCCTCGTCGGTCGCCGTGGTGGTCCCCGAGTTGCCGGGCACGACCGAGAAGGCGACGGCTGCGGCACCGAGGGTGGCGACACCGGCGATCGAGAGCTTGTGGACCTTGGTCAGCTTCGGACTATGTCCAGGAGTGCGGGTGTTCTTGGGCATGGCTGAGGACCTCTTCGAATAGCGCGGAGGTCGCTCTCGGTCCGGTGGGGGACAGAGTGTTTCCGGAACTGACGCCGCGGGGTGGAACCCGCGGCGCTGAGCGACAGAGGCCATTCTTAGCGGCCGCAAAATACTGTGGCAAAGGTGTGACGTACGAAGCCCGGTAGTAGGTCCAGCAGGGGCAAATCGGGGCAGACTGTCACGTCTGCCCCGCTCACCCGGACCCCCTTTATCTCCTATGTCCGTTCGTACGTGATGTGCGCCCTATGTGCGGGCTCACATCGGCTCTGCGGAATTTTCACCGGTAGTTGCTGGAGCAATGCTCAGCGTGAGGGGTCGGGTCCGGAAGGGTCCTGGTCCGGAAGGATGAGGTGCGCGTCCCCGAACTCGTGCCAGAGGTAGAGCCCGCTCAACGCCTCGACATAGGCCCGCTCGATCGCCGCCCCGCCCGCGATCGCCTCCAGCATCAGCAGATGCGAGGCCTCCGGCTCGTGCAGCCCGGTCAGCAGCCCGTCCACCACCCGTACGCCCCGCTCCGGGGTCACCACGAGGTCCGTCCAGCCCTTCCGGGCCCGGACCACCCCGTCCAGGCCGGCGGCCGTCTCGACGGCGCGTACGGCCGTCGTACCGACCGCGACGACCCTGCCGTCCGCCGCCTTCGCCGCGTTGATCAGCCGCGCCGACGCCTCCGGCACCTCGTACCGCTCCGGATACGGCGGCTCGTGCGCCTCGGCCGACGCGACACCGGTGTGCAGCGTGATCGGCGCGAACTGCACGCCCCGGCTCACCAGCTCCGTCACCAGCCGCGCGGTGAAGGGCCGCGCCGCACTCGGCATCTCCGCACTGCCGACGCCGTCGGCGGACGGCAGCGCGAACACCGTCTGATAGACGGACAGCGGCTGGTCCCTCTCTGTATAGGCGTAACGAATGGGCCGTCCGTGCCGCCGCAGCAGCCCCAGCACGTCCGGATCCGACACCCGCCCCCACCACAACCGGGGGCTGCGCGCCGTCAGCGGCTCCTCCAGTACGAGTCGTACGTCCCCGGCGAGGCACACCTCCACTCCCGCGGGCCCGCCCGCACGCGCACGCGTGGTGCCCCTTCCGTCGGGAACCCGCAGCTCGACGGCCCACCGCCCGTCATCGCCCCGCGTGGAGAAATGCACCACCACGCGCGCGTGCCCGATCCACCCGTCCACTGCGGCCGCCAACGTGGGAGAGGTGTTGACGACCAGCAGATCCCCCGCGCGCAGCTGCCGCGGCAACTCCACGAACGCGTGATGCGACACCTCTGTACCCCGCGACACGAGCAGCCGTACGCAGTCCCGGTCCAGCCCGGGCCCGCGCTGCTCGGCCGGCACCCGCGCGGACAACTCCTCCGGAACCCCCACGGCGGTCGTCATCGCACCTCCAGCCGCGCCACGGCAGTGGTCCCCCTCATCGGGCCACATCCAGGAGGGACGGCGCCGAGTACCGACCACTCGCCAGGCGTTCGTCCAGCAGCCGCAGAAAGGCCGGAACCACACTGTCCGGCGCCGGCCGCGGAGCGTCGTCGTCCGGTACGGCCGCCGCGTACAGGTCCGTGCCCATGTCCCCCGGGTCCACCGCCCAGACCCGCAGCCCGGGCTCCTCCTCGCCGAGCACCGCCGTGAGGTGGTCGAGAGCGGCCTTCGAAGCCCCGTAGCCGCCCCACGTCTCGTACGCCTCGGCGGCCGCGTCCGAGCTGATGGCGACGACTGCGCCCGCCTCCGCGGCCCGCAGCAGCGGCAGCGCCTCCTGGACCAGGCCCAGCGCCGCGACCGCATTGACCTCCAGGGCCCGCCGCAGCCCGTCCAGAGCCAGATCCTCCAGACGTACCAGCGGCTCGGCGCCCAGCGCGCTCGCGTTGCTCACCAGCAGATCGACGCCGCCGAGCCTGCGGGCCGCCGCCACCAGCTCAGCCCGGTGCCCGGCGTCCGTGACATCCCCGGGCAGCGCCTCCACCCGTGTCCCGTACGCGGACAGCGCCACCGCCGTCTCCTCCAGCACCCCCGCGGTCCTTGCGTCGAGCACCAGATCCCAGCCCCGCTCCGCGAGGGCAGCACCGAG
This sequence comes from Streptomyces sp. NBC_01384, assembly GCF_045040035.1. NCBI lineage: Bacteria > Bacillati > Actinomycetota > Actinomycetes > Kitasatosporales > Streptomycetaceae > Streptomyces > Streptomyces sp. NBC_01384. The sequence goes on along the minus strand of NZ_CP109559.1, from coordinate 2,157,450 downwards.
CGCCCGCCCCAGCCCCTTCGAAGCCCCCGTGATGATCGCTACCGGCATGACGTCCGTCCCCTCGTCCCATCACCGCCGCTCCCGGCGGGTGCCTTCAACGTAGGAACCGGGCCGCCCCCGCCGCCTCGTGCGCGGGCCCCAATGACCTGGGGTCCTTCGCCCTAGGCCCACCGGCCTAGGCGGCGGCCGACACAGGTCGGATACGCACTGTCACACCTCACAGGTACGTTGGGGACATGAGCCAAGGCCCCCGGTCCGGTCTGTACGCGGTGAGCTCCGCGCTGCTGGCCATGAGCAGGCACCTCGAGGTGCGCGACGTCCTCAAGACGATCGTCGCCTCGGCCCGCGAGCTGCTCGACGCGCAGTACGCGGCGCTCGGTGTGCCCGACGACCACGGCGGCTTCGCCCAGTTCGTGGTCGACGGCGTCAGCGACGCCGAGTGGAAGGCCATCGGCCCGCTCCCGCGCCAGCACGGCATCCTCGCGGCGATGCTGCAGGAGGCCCGCCCCGAGCGCCTGGCCGACGTGCGCAAGGACCCCCGCTTCGAGGGCTGGCCCGCCGCCCACCCCGACATGTCCGACTTCCTGGGCCTGCCGATCCGTGACGGCGACGAGGTCATCGGCGCATTGTTCCTGGCGAACAAGAACAAGAACACCGACAAGATCACCGACCGAGCCGAGCGGGACGGCGGTTGCGGCTTCACCGAGGACGATCAGGAACTCCTCTCGATCCTCGCCCAGCACGCGGCGATCGCCCTGACCAACGCACGCCTGTACGAGCGCAGCCGCGAGCTCACCATCGCCGAGGAGCGCTCCCGGCTCGCCCATGAGCTGCACGACGCCGTCAGCCAGAAGCTGTTCTCCCTGCGCCTCACCGCGCAGGCAGCCGCCGCCCTCGTCGACCGCGACCCGGCGCGCGCCAAGGACGAACTGCACCAGGTGGCCGCGCTCGCCGCGGAGGCCACCGAGGAGCTGCGCGCCGCCGTCATCGAGCTGCGCCCCGCCGCCCTCGACGAGGACGGCCTGGTCGCCACCCTGCGCACCCAGATCCAGGTCCTCGACCGCGCCCACTCCGCGCGGGTGACCTTCGCCAGCTGCGGGGTGCGGGCGCTGCCCGCCGCCCAGGAGGAGGCCATGCTGCGCGTCGCCCAGGAGGCCCTGCACAACGCGCTGCGGCATTCTGGAGCCGGCCGGGTCGACGTCACCCTCAAGAAGCGCGGACCCGGCGTGGTCCTGCGCGTCGGCGACGACGGCAGCGGCTTCGATCCCACGGCGATACGCACCGCGGGCCGTCACCTCGGCCTGGTGTCGATGCGTGACCGGTCGAGCGGGGTCGGCGGCACACTCACCGTGGAATCGGCGCCCGGAAGGGGCACCACGATCGAGATGGAGGTCCCTGGTGGCTGACGCAATCAAGGTGCTGCTGGTCGACGACCACCAGGTGGTCCGCCGGGGCCTGCGCACCTTCCTCGAAGTGCAGGACGACATCGAGGTCGTGGGAGAGGCGTCCGACGGCGTCGAAGGGGTGGCCCGTGCCGAGGAGTTGAAGCCCGACGTCGTCCTCATGGACGTCAAGATGCCGGGCATGGACGGTATCGACGCGCTGCGGAAGCTCCGCGAACTCGCCAACCCCGCGCGCGTGCTGATCGTCACCAGCTTCACCGAGCAGCGCACCGTCGTCCCGGCCCTGCGCGCGGGCGCCGCCGGGTATGTGTACAAGGACGTGGACCCCGACGCCCTCGCCGGAGCCATCCGCTCGGTGCATGCCGGGCACATCCTGCTGCAGCCCGAGGTGGCGGGTGCCCTGTTGTCCCAGGAGGAGGCCAACTCGGGCCAGGGGAGAGGTGGTTCGCTCACCGAACGGGAGCGCGAGGTGCTCGGCCTGATCGCGGACGGCCGCTCAAACCGGGAAATCGCACGCGTGCTCGTCCTCTCCGAAAAGACCGTCAAGACGCATGTCTCGAACATCCTGATGAAGCTCGACCTCGCCGACCGGACGCAGGCCGCGCTCTGGGCCGTACGCCATGGGGCGGCGGGCTGAAGCCCGGTGAAGCGGGCGGCAATTCGGAGGGTTCCGCTCCGGGCCGAGATTCATACCGTCGTGTGTATGTCACCCGGATGGCGCATCCTTCGCGGATCCCGGCCGTTCTCCAGTGCGTGCTGCGGCGACTTGCCGCAGTGATCGCTAGGGAGGGCTCAGAAGTGAAGAACCTGAAGAAGGCAACGGCCGTCGCGATGGTGGCCGGCGGCCTGGTCGCCGCCGGTGCCGGCATGGCCTCCGCGACGGACGGCTCGTGGGCGGGCGGCAACGCCGCGGGCTCCCCGGGCGTCGTCTCGGGCAACGTCATCCAGGCCCCGGTGCACATCCCCGTGAACGCGGTCGGCAACAGCGTGAACGTCATCGGCGTCCTGAACCCGGCCTTCGGCAACCTGGGCCTCAACCACTGAGACCCACGCCCCCATCACCCCCACCGGCCTCCCAGGCACTCCTGGGAGGCCGGCCGCCGTGCTTCTCCGGGAGAGGGGGCCGGGGGCGCAGCCCCGCCCAGGGGTGCGGGGAACTGCGCGATCGGCCCCCACCGGCCCGCAGCCGACACACCCACCCGGGGGTCTGGGGGGGCGGAGTCGAGAGCTGGGGGAGGGTAGGGACGACGGGGGCGAAAACACCCGTCGCCGACGTTCGTGGCCGCCTCAGCGACCCCCCCGCTCCCGCTCCTCCACAAACGCGTTGTACGCCGCCACCTGAGCCCGCCGAGCCGTCCGCTCCACCGGCCGCAGCGCCAGCGCCCGCGCCGAGATCTCCGAGGCACTCACCGCCCCACCGTGCCCGTTCTCGTACGCGACGGAGATCAGCAACCCCACCCGCTGGGCCAGCTCCAGCACGCGTACCGCACGCGGCGGATACCCGGGCGCCAACACCTCCCGCCCCCGCTCGGCCCGCGCCCGATACGCATTGATCGCCGCCTCCGCGACCGGCCCCGACCCGGCCACATCGAGCCGCGACAACACCTCCGTCGCCTCGCGCAGCGCCTCCGCCAGCTCCCGCTCGGCCTCACCGAGCGAGGGCACATCGGCGGGCGGCGCCTCCCGCACGGGGAGGCAGTGCCAGACGACCTCGACATGGACATCACCGTCGGGCCCGGCCTCATGGACCTCGGGGACGAGCCCGAGCGCGCCGCCATGGCAGACGACCGCCTCCTCGGCAACGAGGGCGCGCGCATTGAAGTCCGGCGGCCCGCTCAGCCCGAGCGGATGTCCCGGCGCGGGCAGCGCGACCCGCAGTCCGGTCACCCCGAGCGCGCGCAGCCGGCCGAGGGCGAGCGTGAGCCCGACGGGCCCGGACTCGCCCGGCAGCCCCTCGACCCGGTGCACCGCATCCTCACCGACGATGGCGAGCACCGCGTCATCCGGCGAAACAAATCCGGCCAAAAGGGCATTTCCCCATGCGGCCAGACGTCCTGAGCGTGGTTCCGAGAGCATGCCTCCACCCTAAGGACCGGCCGATGGATGGGAGCGACCGACCGGTGGCGTAGGTTTTCCCTGGGGGCTGCGTCCACAGACGTAAGCGACGGCCGAGACTGCAATGGGAGACAACGCGCTCATGAGCGATGTACTGGAGCTGGAGGACGTGTCCGTGGTCCGAGAGGGCCGGGCTCTGGTGGACCAGGTCTCCTGGTCGGTCAAGGAAGGGGAGCGCTGGGTCATCCTCGGCCCGAACGGCGCCGGTAAAACGACCCTCCTGAACCTCGCTTCCAGCTACCTCTTCCCCAGCCAGGGCACCGCCACCATCCTCGGCGACACCCTCGGCAAGGTCGACGTCTTCGAGCTGCGCCCGCGCATCGGCGTGGCCGGTATCGCCATGGCCGAGAAGCTCCCCAAGCGCCAGACCGTCCTGCAGACCGTGCTGACGGCCGCGTACGGCATGACCGCGGGCTGGCACGAGGACTACGAGGACATCGACGAGCAGCGCGCCCGCGCGTTCCTCGACCGCCTCGGCATGAGCGACTACCTGGACCGCCGGTTCGGCACGCTCTCCGAGGGTGAGCGCAAGCGCACCCTGATCGCCCGCGCCCTGATGACCGACCCCGAGCTGCTGCTGCTCGACGAGCCCGCCGCGGGCCTCGACCTCGGCGGCCGCGAGGACCTCGTCCGCCGCCTCGGCCGTCTCGCCCGCGACCCGATCGCCCCCTCCATGATCATGGTCACGCACCACGTCGAGGAGATCGCTCCCGGCTTCACCCATGTCCTGATGATCCGTCAGGGCAAGGTGCTCGCCGCGGGCCCGCTCGAGCTCGAACTCACCTCGCGCAACCTCTCCCGCTGCTTCGGCCTCCCGCTCGTCGTCGAGCAGGTGGGCGAGCGCTGGACCGCGCAGGGCCTGCCGATGTCCTGACCGCCAAGAGCACCCCGCACGAAGCCCTCCGCACTCGGCATTCGGCACGAAGTACCCGCGTACGAGCCCCTTCTCACCCCGGACTGCGCCCTGTCCGTGACCGGCCCGCGGACCTACCATGACCATGTGAACGACATCAACGCATGGGTGTGGTGGCTGGTCGGCGCGGCCGCGCTGGGCATCCCACTCGTGGTGACCGCGATGCCGGAGTTCGGCATGCTCGCCGCCGGAGCCGCCGCCGCGGCGGCGACAGCGGGTCTTGGCGGCGATGTCGTCCTTCAGGTACTCGTCTTCGCCGTCGTCTCGTTCGCGCTCATCGCCGTCGTACGTCCCGTCGCGGCCCGGCACCGCGCCCAGCGGCCCCAACTCGCCACCGGCGTGGAGGCGTTGAAGGGCAAACAAGCCATCGTCCTGGAACGGGTGGACGGTTCGGGCGGCGGCCGGATCAAGCTCGGCGGAGAGATCTGGTCGGCGCGCGCCCTCGATGCCGGACAGGCCTACGAGGTGGGCCAGGAGGTGGACGTCGTGGACATCGAGGGGGCCACGGCGATTGTCATGTGACCTCGTGCGACGCAAGTGAACCGAACGCCCCACGTGGCAGACGACGGTCTGTCAGACTCGTCCAGCAAGATCTTCAACAACCATAAGATCTTTCGGAATTACCGAGGCGGAGAAGGGTACGGGGAGTATCGATGGCACCCATCATCATCGTCCTGATCATTCTGGTGGTGTTGGTTTTCATCGCCCTGATCAAGACCATCCAGGTCATCCCACAGGCCAGCGCGGCCATCGTCGAGCGCTTCGGCCGCTACACCCGGACCCTGAACGCGGGCCTGAACATCGTGGTCCCGTTCATCGACTCGATCCGCAACCGCATCGACCTGCGTGAACAGGTGGTGCCGTTCCCGCCGCAGCCGGTGATCACCCAGGACAACCTGGTGGTCAACATCGACACGGTCATCTACTACCAGGTCACCGACGCGCGCGCCGCCACCTACGAGGTCGCCAGCTATATCCAGGCGATCGAGCAGCTCACCGTCACCACGCTGCGCAACATCATCGGCGGCATGGATCTGGAGCGGACCCTCACCTCCCGTGAGGAGATCAACGCGGCCCTGCGCGGAGTCCTCGACGAGGCCACCGGCAAGTGGGGCATCCGCGTCAACCGCGTCGAGCTCAAGGCGATCGAGCCGCCCACCTCCATCCAGGACTCGATGGAGAAGCAGATGCGCGCCGACCGTGACAAGCGCGCCGCGATCCTCACCGCCGAAGGTATCCGCCAGTCGCAGATCCTCACCGCCGAGGGTGAGAAGCAGTCCGCGATCCTGCGCGCCGAAGGTGAGGCCAAGGCCGCCGCCCTGCGCGCCGAAGGTGAGGCCCAGGCCATCCGTACGGTCTTCGAGTCCATCCACGCCGGCGACGCCGACCAGAAGCTCCTCGCCTATCAGTACCTCCAGATGCTCCCCAAGATCGCCGAGGGCGACGCCAACAAGCTCTGGATCGTGCCCAGCGAAATCGGCGACGCCCTCAAGGGCCTGAGCGGTGCCATGGGCAACTTCGGCCCCATGGGCGGCGGTTCGGGCAACGGAGGCACCGAGCGCCGCGAGAAGCCGTCCGTCACCGACTGACGACTTGGTCGTACGACGATGGGGCCCACCTCTTGGCGGAGGTGGGCCCCATCGTCGTACGGACCGGGCCGTCTAGGCAGCCGGCTGTGCCAGCCACTCCGGCAGGGCGTCGAGGTCGTCCCGGCCCAGCGCCAGCAGCATCGCGTCCGCGGGCGTCGGCTCGAACGGCTGGCGCAGCAGCGGCATACCCGCCTGCTCCGGTGTACGGGCCGCCTTGCGGTGGTTGTCCTCCGCGCAGGACGCGACCGTATTCAGCCAGGAGTCCTGACCGCCCTGCGCGCGCGGCACCACGTGGTCGACGGTCGTCGCCCGCCTGCCGCAGTAGGCGCACCGGTGCCGGTCGCGCACCAGCACACCGCGCCTCGACCACGGCGCTTGTCTTCGGAAGGGCACCCGCACATACCGGCACAGCCTGATCACCCGAGGCACGGGTATGTCCAGCGCGGCGCCGCGCATACGGAGTTCGGGGTGGGCCTGCTCGACGACAGCCTTGTCCTGCAGCACCAGAACGACGGCTCGGTTCAACGTCACCGTTGACAGCGGCTCAAAGCTCGCGTTCAGAACCAGCGTGTCCCGCATCCAGCCCACCTCCCGTGCGCACCGGCCCACCCCCTGGCGGGCTTGGATCAACTCTGGCCGGGCACGCCGAGATGGACAACGCAATAAAAATGCCCGCCCCTGATCACTTCCAAGACCAGAGGCGGGCAAACGTTCAGTGAACGTGAGTCTTCACGCTTTACGCGGGAGACGCGTACTCACCCATCAGTTGGGCGCGCGCCAGCGTGTGGAACCGCAGATTGAATCCCACGACGGCCGGCGACACCTCCGCGTCGGGACCGAGCTTCTCCTGATCCACGGCGTACACGGTGAACACGTACCGGTGCGCCGGATCCCCGGCCGGCGGCGCGGCGCCACCGAAGTCCTTGGACCCGTAGTCGTTGCGCACCTGAACGGCGCCCTCCGGCAGCCCCTCGAACTTGCCGCTGCCCGCACCCGTCGGCAATTCCGTCACCGAAGCGGGAATGTCGAACACCACCCAGTGCCAGAACCCACTTCCCGTCGGGGCGTCCGGATCGAAGCAGGTCACGGCGAAGCTCTTGGTCTCCGGCGGGAAGCCCTCCCAGCTCAGCTGCGGCGAGGTGTTCCCGGCCGCGTACACCTGAGCGTCCTTCAGTACCCCGCCCGGCTCGACGTCCTCACTGGTGACCGTGAAGGCCGGAACGGGCGGATGGAAGTCATGGGGGAGCGGCGGCCTCTTGGGCTCGGTCACGTCAGAACCTCCTGAACGGCGGAATCTCTCGAACCCGAGCCTAGAACCAGCTGCGCTTGCTGCCGACCTCCGACAGCCACTGGTTCAGGTACGCGGCCCAGTCCGTGCCCTGGTAGTCGTGCAGACCCACCTGGAAGGAGCGGTACGTGTCGCTGCCCTCACTGAAGAGGCCCGGCTTCTTGTCCATCTCCAGGATGACGTCCATGGCGTGGTCGTCCGCGACGAAGCTCAGCTCCACCTGGTTCAGCCCGCGGTACTGCGACGGCGGGAAGAACTCGATCTCCTGGTAGAACGGCAGCTTCTGCCGGGTGCCCCGGATGTGACCGCGCTCCATGTCCGCGCTCTTGAAGCGGAAGCCCAACTGGATGAAGGCGTTCAGGATCGCCTGCTGCGCCGGCAGCGGGTGCACATTGATCGGGTCCAGGTCACCGGAGTCCACGGCACGCGCGATCTGCAGCTCGGTGGTCACTCCGATGTGCATGCCCCGCAACGGCTGCCCGTCGATCGTGGTGATCGGCGTCTCCCACGGAATCTCGAGCCCGAAGGGAACCGCGTGCACGGCGCCGGCCTGCAGCTCGAAGGCCCCACCGAGCCGCAGCTTGGTGAACTCGATGTCCTGCTTGTACTCCTGGTCGTCGTGCCCCTCGACCTCGACCTTGGCCTGGAGCCCGACAGACAGCCCCTCGATGGCCTGGTTCACGGACCCGCCCTGGATCCGCACCTCACCCTGCACGACACCGCCCGGAACGACGTTGACCTCGGTCAGCACCGTCTCGACCGAAGCCCCACCGGCCCCCAGGCTCGCAAGCAGCCGCTTGAACCCCATGTCTCATCCTCCCCAGGCAACGCCTGTGCTCCGTCGTACACCCGTCTGGATCCTTGATCCCTACAAACGCGATCCGACCCCGGCCGGTTCCGCACCCTCACCTTTCCAAGGCAGACGCTCCTTGACCATCCGCAGGCACGCGCGCGTACGCAGCGGTCCCCACCTGTCCACACCCGTCCGGGCTACTGGACCAGGCTCGTACGCCATGATCGCGGCCCCTGACCGTACGCCCCTCACCCGGGAGTTCTTCGACCGCCCGTACTGGAGGTCGCGCCCGACCTCCAGGGACGCATCCTCGTCCGCACGACAGCGGACGGTCCGATCGAGCTCCGCCTCACGGAGGTCGAGGCGTACGACGGCCCGAACGACCCCGGCTCCCACGCCTATCGCGGCCGCACGGCCCGCAACGACGTGATGTTCGGTCCGCCCGGGCATGTATACGTCTACTTCACCTATGGCATGTCAAGTCGGTCAGCATGACCGTTGTGAATCTCGCTCACCCCGCTGAAGAAGTCGCCCCCAAGCTGCTCGGTGCCATCCTCACCCACGAGACACCCGAGGGAACCGTGAGCATCACCATCACGGAGACCGAGGCGTACTCCGGTACGGCCGACCCCGCCTCCCACGCCTACCGAGGCAGGACACCCCGAAACGCCGTCATGTTCGGACCCGCAGGACACCTGTACGTCTACCGGTCTCACGGTCTCCACTGGTGCGTCAACATCGTCACCGGGGCAGACGGCATCGCTTCAGCTGTCCTCATCCGGGCAGGCAGGGTCATCGAAGGGGAAGACCTGGCACGCAAGAGGCGAGGGGGCAAGGTCGAGAGTCCACGTCTCGCGCGGGGGCCGGGGAACTTCTGCCAAGCGCTCGGCATCACGGCAGAGCACAACGGCACAGACCTACTGACAGGCGCCTCGGTCACGCTGTCCGAGGGTGAGCCAGTACCCGCCGCACTCATCCGGGTCGGTCCTCGGGTAGGAGTGAGCAGAGCCCACGACTGGCAGCACCGCTTCTACCTCGCCGGTGATCCAACGGTCTCGGCGTACCGACTGAGCCCGAGAGCCAAGCCGTCCGCCGGAGCCTGAGCCGCTGTGCGCCTCGCTCGCGGCTCGCCGGTGGCCTTGCTTGTGTCGGCCGGAGAGTGAGCCAGGCTCGCCCGTACGTACTCCGGCGTGGCGAGCAGGCCGGTAACCATCGAGAGCAGGAAGCAGCGCATCTGTGTGGAGGTCGCTTCCAACGACTTCAACTCCGCCTGTCGCCTCCCGAGCCCCTTCCGGCGAAGCTCTCGAAGGTTCCGCCACTCAGTGTTGGCCGGCCTGGCGAGCGCCGACACTTCGGCGATGAGCTCGGGCGGAGCTTCGAGGGCTCGCAAGATCTGCTCTACGTCGACCACCACCGCGCTCGCCGAGCTGCTCAGCTTCGAACGTCACTCGTTCTTCACGTACTCCAAGAAGGGAACCGACTCGCCAACGGCGATGCGCTGCCACTCGATGAACGGCGCAGGATCACCCTCGTACAGCTCTCGGTCGATCTGTGTTCCATGAGAGGTCGAGTCAGGATGCGCACTCACCCCTTGTGCTTCCCTTCGTCGCGAAGGCGCTTCAGTGCGTTACCTACGCATGTGGTTCTGCATGAACCCGGTGTGTGGTTCCGAGGGCAACCCGAGCGCGGTCCTCCGTGGAGAGATCACCGAGGGCGCCGAACTCGCTCGCAAACGTCGACTCTCGGCCCGAAATGACAAGGAACTGGCCAAAGGGCCCGCGCGACTGGTCACGGCACTCGGCGTGGACAGGGCCCTCGACGGCACCGACGCCTGCTCCCCCGAGGGCTCTCCGCTGACCCTCCTGACGGGTACCCCCGTCCACTCCGACCAGGTACGCAACGGTCCGCGCACCGGAGTGGCCGGCGACGGGGGCGTCCACCCCTGGCGCTTCTGGGTCGCCAACGACCCCACCGTGAGTCCTTATCGGTCCCATACGCCACGCCGTCGCTCAACTTGACGCGTCCCTGGAGAGGTCCGTAATGTAGCCCGAGCCGCTTGACCCGGGTACGGCGTTCAGCCAGCAGCCGGAAGTGGCCAACCCACTACTTACGACTTCCCCTCGGCGGGGGCGAATTCGGCGTGTCTGCATGCCTGAATTCAAACTCGCGGAACTCGATTATGAGTCACGGAGGGAATCGGCTAACGTGGTGAATGTCGAAAGGCCGCGAGACGAAAGCGCTCAAAGGCTGGAAGACAAGCCCCGCTGACTGGGAATCAGGCCCGAAAGGATCTGGTAGAGTCGGAACCGCCGGAAAGGGAGACGCGAAAGCGGAAACCTGGAAAGCGCCGAGGAAATCGGATCGGGAAACGGTCTGATAGAGTCGGAAACGCAAGAACGAAATAAGAGCAAAGCAAGACCGAAGGGAAGCGCCCGGAGGAAAGCCTGAGAGATTCTCTCGGGTGAGTACAAAGGAAGCGTCCGTTCCTTGAGAACTCAACAGCGTGCCAAAAATCAACGCCAGATATGTTGATACCCCGTCTCCGGCCGATCGGCTGGGACGAGGTTCCTTTGAAAAAGTCCTGCCGGGCACTGCCTGGCAGGCGCACAGCGAGGACGCTGTGAACCGGGGGGATTATTCCTCCCCTTGGTTCCGCTCTCGTGGTGTCGTCCCCGCAGTCTTTAATTAGACGCAGTCGGGAAAACATTCACGGAGAGTTTGATCCTGGCTCAGGACGAACGCTGGCGGCGTGCTTAACACATGCAAGTCGAACGATGAAGCCCTTCGGGGTGGATTAGTGGCGAACGGGTGAGTAACACGTGGGCAATCTGCCCTTCACTCTGGGACAAGCCCTGGAAACGGGGTCTAATACCGGATAATACCTGCCTGGGCATCTGGGTGGGTTAAAAGCTCCGGCGGTGAAGGATGAGCCCGCGGCCTATCAGCTTGTTGGTGAGGTAGTGGCTCACCAAGGCGACGACGGGTAGCCGGCCTGAGAGGGCGACCGGCCACACTGGGACTGAGACACGGCCCAGACTCCTACGGGAGGCAGCAGTGGGGAATATTGCACAATGGGCGAAAGCCTGATGCAGCGACGCCGCGTGAGGGATGACGGCCTTCGGGTTGTAAACCTCTTTCAGCAGGGAAGAAGCGAGAGTGACGGTACCTGCAGAAGAAGCGCCGGCTAACTACGTGCCAGCAGCCGCGGTAATACGTAGGGCGCAAGCGTTGTCCGGAATTATTGGGCGTAAAGAGCTCGTAGGCGGCTTGTCACGTCGGGTGTGAAAGCCCGGGGCTTAACCCCGGGTCTGCATTCGATACGGGCTAGCTAGAGTGTGGTAGGGGAGATCGGAATTCCTGGTGTAGCGGTGAAATGCGCAGATATCAGGAGGAACACCGGTGGCGAAGGCGGATCTCTGGGCCATTACTGACGCTGAGGAGCGAAAGCGTGGGGAGCGAACAGGATTAGATACCCTGGTAGTCCACGCCGTAAACGGTGGGAACTAGGTGTTGGCGACATTCCACGTCGTCGGTGCCGCAGCTAACGCATTAAGTTCCCCGCCTGGGGAGTACGGCCGCAAGGCTAAAACTCAAAGGAATTGACGGGGGCCCGCACAAGCAGCGGAGCATGTGGCTTAATTCGACGCAACGCGAAGAACCTTACCAAGGCTTGACATACACCGGAAACGGCCAGAGATGGTCGCCCCCTTGTGGTCGGTGTACAGGTGGTGCATGGCTGTCGTCAGCTCGTGTCGTGAGATGTTGGGTTAAGTCCCGCAACGAGCGCAACCCTTGTTCTGTGTTGCCAGCATGCCCTTCGGGGTGATGGGGACTCACAGGAGACTGCCGGGGTCAACTCGGAGGAAGGTGGGGACGACGTCAAGTCATCATGCCCCTTATGTCTTGGGCTGCACACGTGCTACAATGGCAGGTACAATGAGCTGCGAAGCCGTGAGGCGGAGCGAATCTCAAAAAGCCTGTCTCAGTTCGGATTGGGGTCTGCAACTCGACCCCATGAAGTCGGAGTTGCTAGTAATCGCAGATCAGCATTGCTGCGGTGAATACGTTCCCGGGCCTTGTACACACCGCCCGTCACGTCACGAAAGTCGGTAACACCCGAAGCCGGTGGCCCAACCCCTTGTGGGAGGGAGCTGTCGAAGGTGGGACTGGCGATTGGGACGAAGTCGTAACAAGGTAGCCGTACCGGAAGGTGCGGCTGGATCACCTCCTTTCTAAGGAGCATCTAGGCTGCCAGGCTTGCCTGGTGGTCCAGGGCCATTACGTCGGCAAACGTTCGACGGTGGTTGCTCATGGGTGGAACGTTGATTATTCGGCACACTTGACTGTCTTCTCCTTCCAGTACTGCTCTTCGGGGCGTGGAACGAATGAGGGAAGCGGTGAGGGTGTCGGGCACGCTGTTGGGTGTCTGAAGGTACGGCCGATTTTGGCTGCCTTCAGTGCCGGCCCCAGTGAACTCCGGTGGTAACCGGGGGTGATGGGTGGTTGGTCGTTGTTTGAGAACTGCACAGTGGACGCGAGCATCTGTGGCCAAGTTTTTAAGGGCGCACGGTGGATGCCTTGGCACCAGGAACCGATGAAGGACGTGGGAGGCCACGATAGTCCCCGGGGAGTCGTCAACCAGGCTTTGATCCGGGGGTTTCCGAATGGGGAAACCCGGCAGTCGTCATGGGCTGTCACCCTTGCCTGAACACATAGGGCAAGTGGAGGGAACGCGGGGAAGTGAAACATCTCAGTACCCGCAGGAAGAGAAAACAACCGTGATTCCGGGAGTAGTGGCGAGCGAAACTGGATGAGGCTAAACCATATGCGTGTGAGACCCGGCAGGGGTTGCGTATGTGGGGTTGTGGGATTTCTCTTTCACGGTCTGCCGGCCGTGAGACGAGTCAGAAACCGTTGATGTAGGCGAAGGACATGCGAAAGGTCCGGCGTAGAGGGTAAGACCCCCGTAGTCGAAACGTCAACGGCTCGTTTGAGAAACACCCAAGTAGCACGGGGCCCGAGAAATCCCGTGTGAATCTGGCGGGACCACCCGCTAAGCCTAAATATTCCCTGGTGACCGATAGCGGATAGTACCGTGAGGGAATGGTGAAAAGTACCGCGGGAGCGGAGTGAAATAGTACCTGAAACCGTGTGCCTACAAGCCGTGGGAGCGTCGGACATCAAGCTTGCTTGGTGTCTCGTGACTGCGTGCCTTTTGAAGAATGAGCCTGCGAGTTTGCGGTGTGTTGCGAGGTTAACCCGTGTGGGGAAGCCGTAGCGAAAGCGAGTCCGAATAGGGCGGTTTAGTAGCGCGCTCAAGACCCGAAGCGGAGTGATCTAGCCATGGGCAGGTTGAAGCGGCTGTAAGAGGTCGTGGAGGACCGAACCCACCAGGGTTGAAAACCTGGGGGATGACCTGTGGTTAGGGGTGAAAGGCCAATCAAACTCCGTGATAGCTGGTTCTCCCCGAAATGCATTTAGGTGCAGCGTCGTGTGTTTCTTGCCGGAGGTAGAGCACTGGATAGGCGATGGGCCCTACCGGGTTACTGACCTTAGCCAAACTCCGAATGCCGGTAAGTGAGAGCGCGGCAGTGAGACTGTGGGGGATAAGCTCCATGGTCGAGAGGGAAACAGCCCAGAGCATCGACTAAGGCCCCTAAGCGTACGCTAAGTGGGAAAGGATGTGGAGTCGCAGAGACAACCAGGAGGTTGGCTTAGAAGCAGCCACCCTTGAAAGAGTGCGTAATAGCTCACTGGTCTAGTGATTCCGCGCCGACAATGTAGCGGGGCTCAAGCGTACCGCCGAAGTCGTGTCATTGCAGCTATAGGGCCAACGCCTGCTGTGATGGGTAGGGGAGCGTCGTGTGCCGGGTGAAGCCGCGCCGGAAGGCAGTGGTGGACGGTTCACGAGTGAGAATGCAGGCATGAGTAGCGATACACACGTGAGAAACGTGTGCGCCGATTGACTAAGGGTTCCTGGGTCAAGCTGATCTGCCCAGGGTAAGTCGGGACCTAAGGCGAGGCCGACAGGCGTAGTCGATGGATAACCGGTTGATATTCCGGTACCCGCTGTGAAGCGTCAAACATTGAACCAGGCGATGCTAAGTCCGTGAAGCCGTCCCGGAGCCTTCGGGCAAAGGGGAGTGGTGGAGCCGACGGACCAGACCTGTAGTAGGTGAGTGATGGGGTGACGCAGGAAGGTAGTCCATCCCGGGCGGTGGTTGTCCCGGGGTAAGGGTGTAGGCCGTGCGATAGGCAAATCCGTCGCACATCAAGGCTGAGACCTGATGCCGAGCCGATTGTGGTGAAGTGGATGATCCTATGCTGTCGAGAAAAGCCTCTAGCGAGTTTCATGGCGGCCCGTACCCTAAACCGACTCAGGTGGTCAGGTAGAGAATACCGAGGCGTTCGGGTGAACTATGGTTAAGGAACTCGGCAAAATGCCCCCGTAACTTCGGGAGAAGGGGGGCCATCACCGGTGATGAGTCTTGCACTCTGAGCTGGGGGTGGCCGCAGAGACCAGCGAGAAGCGACTGTTTACTAAAAACACAGGTCCGTGCGAAGCCGTAAGGCGATGTATACGGACTGACGCCTGCCCGGTGCTGGAACGTTAAGGGGACCGGTTAGTCACTCTTCGGGGTGGCGAAGCTGAGAACTTAAGCGCCAGTAAACGGCGGTGGTAACTATAACCATCCTAAGGTAGCGAAATTCCTTGTCGGGTAAGTTCCGACCTGCACGAATGGCGTAACGACTTCTCGACTGTCTCAACCATAGGCCCGGTGAAATTGCACTACGAGTAAAGATGCTCGTTTCGCGCAGCAGGACGGAAAGACCCCGGGACCTTTACTACAGTTTGATATTGGTGTTCGGTTCGGCTTGTGTAGGATAGGTGGGAGACTTTGAAGCGGCAGCGCCAGCTGTTGTGGAGTCGTCGTTGAAATACCACTCTGGTCGTGCTGGATGTCTAACCTGGGTCCGTGATCCGGATCAGGGACAGTGTCTGATGGGTAGTTTAACTGGGGCGGTTGCCTCCTAAAGAGTAACGGAGGCGCCCAAAGGTTCCCTCAGCCTGGTTGGTAATCAGGTGTTGAGTGTAAGTGCACAAGGGAGCTTGACTGTGAGACCGACGGGTCGAGCAGGGACGAAAGTCGGGACTAGTGATCCGGCGGTGGCTTGTGGAAGCGCCGTCGCTCAACGGATAAAAGGTACCCCGGGGATAACAGGCTGATCTTCCCCAAGAGTCCATATCGACGGGATGGTTTGGCACCTCGATGTCGGCTCGTCGCATCCTGGGGCTGGAGTCGGTCCCAAGGGTTGGGCTGTTCGCCCATTAAAGCGGTACGCGAGCTGGGTTTAGAACGTCGTGAGACAGTTCGGTCCCTATCCGCTGTGCGCGTAGGAATATTGAGAAGGGCTGTCCCTAGTACGAGAGGACCGGGACGGACGAACCTCTGGTGTGCCAGTTGTCCTGCCAAGGGCATGGCTGGTTGGCTACGTTCGGGAGGGATAACCGCTGAAAGCATCTAAGCGGGAAGCCTGCTTCGAGATGAGTATTCCCACCCCCTTGAGGGGTTAAGGCTCCCAGTAGACGACTGGGTTGATAGGCCAGATCTGGAAGGCGGGTAACCGCTGGAGGTGACTGGTACTAATAGGCCGAGGGCTTGTCCTCAGTTGCTCGCGTCCACTGTGTTGTTCCCAGACAACGAACGGTTGTGCTGGCTGAACAGTTTCACTAATCAATTGAAAAGTGTGCTTGTTCGCTGCCCGTTCAAGACCTCGCTTTATGGCGGGGTGTCTGAAAGGGTTTCGGTGGTCATAGCGTGAGGGAAACGCCCGGTTACATTCCGAACCCGGAAGCTAAGCCTCACAGCGCCGATGGTACTGCAGGGGGGACCCTGTGGGAGAGTAGGACGCCGCCGAACAAATTTTGGAGGACCTCTGGTCCCAGCGACTCGCTGGGACCAGAGGTCCTTTTTTATTTTTCCGAAGCGCGCCGGGTACCCGGCTGCGCGAGAATGACTTGCGGTACCGAAGACAGGAGTCACCCATGTCCACCAACTCTCCGGACGAGCGACCGGAGCGCGATCAGCGCCGCCGGGACAGTGGTGACCGCGGCGGCTACCGCGGGGGCCCGCGCCGCGACAACGACCGGGGTGGCTCGGACCGTGGCGGCTACGGCCGGCGCGACGACCGCCGTGACAGTGACCGAGGCAGTGATCGGGGCGGTGACCGCGGCGGCTTCCGTCGTGATGACAGCCGTCGTGATGACAGCCGTGCTGGTGGTGGCGGTTTCCGCGGCCGCGACGACCGGCGCGAGGGCGACCGTGGTGGCCGTCCGGCCTTCCGGCGTGACGACCGCCCCAGCGGGCCGCGTCGCGACGACCATGGCGACCGTGGGTTCCGTCGGGACGGCGACCGTCCTGCTGTCCGGCGTGACGACCGCCCCAGCGGTGGCCCGCGCCGTGATGACGACCGTGGTGGTTTCCGTCGTGATGAGCGTCGTGACAGCGGCGACCGTGGCGGTTTCCGCCGCGATGACAACCGTGGAAGTGGTGGTTTCCGGCGGGACGACCGTCGGGATGACCGTCGTGACGATCGTCGGGGCGATGACCGTGGTGGTTTCCGTCGTGATGACCGTCGTGACAGCGGCGACCGCGGTGGTTTCCGCCGCGACGACCGCAGCGACTTCCGACGTGATGACCGCAGGGACGACCGCCGCGACGATCGTCGGGGCGATGACCGTGGTGGTTTCCGTCGAGAAGGGGACCGTCCTGCTGTCCGGCGTGACGACCGCCCCAGCGGTGGCCCGCGCCGTGATGACGACCGTGGCGGTTTCCGTCGTGATGACCGTCGTGACAGCGGCGACCGTGGCGGTTTCCGCCGCGACGACCGCAGCGACTTCCGACGTGATGACCGCAGGGACGACCGCCGCGACGATCGTCGGGGCGATGACCGTGGTGGTTTCCGTCGTGATGACCGTCGTGACAGCGGCGACCGCGGTGGTTTCCGCCGCGACGACCGCAGCGACTTCCGACGTGATGACAGGCGTGACAGCGGCGATCGCCCGGCCTTCCGTCGCGACGACAGGCGTGACGACCGGCGTGATGATCGTCGCGACGACAGCCGAGGCGGTGGTTTCCGCCCCCGCGACGACCGCCCCCGCGAGGACCGTGGCCGTGATGACCGCGGCCGTGACGACCGCGGACGCGGTGGCCCCCGTCGTGACGACCGGGGTGGCCGTCCCGGTGGTTTCCGTGGCCGTGACGACCGTCGGGGCGATGACCGGCGTGGCGGCGGCTTCCGTGGCCGCGACGAGCGTGACCGCGACCGTGAGCCGATCAAGCGGCTGCCGATCCCCGATGACGTCACGGGCGAGGAGATCGACGCGGACGTACGGCAGGAGCTGCAGAGCCTGCCCAAGGGGCTTGCCGAGGACGTCTCCAGGAACCTGGTGATGGTCGCGCGGCTCATCGACGAGGACCCCGAGGGTGCGTACGCGTACTCGAAGATCGCTCTGCGGCTGGCGTCGCGTGTCGCCGCCGTACGTGAGGCGGCCGGATTCGCCGCGTACGCGAACCAGAAGTACAGCGAGGCGCTGGCCGAGTTCCGGGCGGCTCGCCGTATGACCGGGAACGTGGACCTGTGGCCCGTGATGGCGGACTGCGAGCGCGGTTTGGGCCGGCCCGAGAAGGCGCTGGACATGGCCGGTGCGCCCGAGGTGCACAAGCTGGACAAGGCCGGTCAGGTCGAGATGCGGCTCGTGGCGGCCGGCGCGCGGCGGGACATGGGGCAGCTCGACGCAGCCATCGTGACCCTGCAGAGCCCGGAGCTCGCTTCGAACTCCGTACAGCCCTGGACCGCGCGCCTGCGCTACGCGTACGCCGACGCGCTCCTTGCCGCCGGTCGTGAGGACGAGGCGCGCGAGTGGTTCGCCAAGGCCATCGAGTCCGACAGGGACGGCAGCACGGACGCCTCCGACCGGCTTGCCGAGCTGGACGGCGTCGAGTTCGTGGACGCGCTCATCGAGGATGAGGACGAGACGGAGGCCGAGCCGGCGACCGAGTCCAAGGTCGAGTCCGAGGTTGAGGTCGAGGTCGAGTCCGAGACTGAGGACGCCGACGAGGACGAGGCTCCGAAGGCTGAGCGGACTCCCGTCGAGGCCGATGACGAGGACGGGCCCGAGGACGCTCCTCGGAGCTGACGCCAGGCCTGCGGAGAAGGACACGGGCGGCGGGACCCCGGGAGGGGCCCGCCGCTCGGCGTTTCAGAGGGTGAGCGCCCGCAGCACCAGGCCCGACGCCGGCTTCGGGCCGAAGGACGTCGACTTGCGGGGCATCGTGACCCCCTGACGGGCGAGGTCGCGTACGACCTCCTCGCGGACCGGGTGCATCAGGACGGCCGTGCCGCCGTCGTGCTCCGCCTTGGCGACCGTGGCGGCGGTGTCGTGGATGTACGCGATGTGGGCGGGCGAGTCCTCCGGGACGCCCCAGACGTGACCGAGGAGCGCGGCATGCAGGACGGTCGCGTCCAGGGTGCGCCAGGCCTCGGGACGGTCGGCCGGGATCGTACGGGCCAGGAGGTCCGGGTCCGGGCGGTCGACCAGGTGGAAGGCGCCGTCGCCCGCGAGGAGGAAGGCGTTGCCCTCGGCGGCGGCTTTGGCGAGGGCCTCCAGGGCCTCGGGGAGCGGCACGTCCAGGTGGCGTACCCGGAACGAGTCCGTGAGGGCGGCCAGCGCCTGCGCGACCGGCAGGCCGTGCAGCAGGCGGTGGATCGCGCGGACCCGGAGGGGGTAGCGCGCGGTGTCCACCAGGAGGACCAGGCCGTAGTCCCAGGGGCTGGGTGAGGGGTGCTCGGAGCGTAGCCGCAGGTACGTCGCCCAGCGATGGTGGCCGTCCGCGATGAGGGCCTGGTGATGGCCCAGATCCGTCTGGATCTCGGCCAGATCGGCGGGGTCGGTGATGGCCCACAGGCGGTGGCTGAAACCGTCCTCCGTGGTCGTCGCGAGCAGCGGGTCGCGCTCCGCGGTGCGCTCGATGACGGCGGCCGCGCCGACCCGGGAACCGTTGCCCCGGTAGGTCAGCAGGAGGGGTTCGAGGTTGGCGGAGGTGGCGCGCATCAGGGCCGCGCGGTCCGCGATGACGTGGGGCATGACGTCCTCGTGCGGGAGGACGACGCCGTCGGACGGCTCCGACAGGCGCAGGGCGCCGATGATGCCGCGTTGCAGCATCCCGTCGTCGTGCTGCTCGTAGACGTACAGGCCGGGCTCGGGGTCGGTGGTCAGGACGCCCTTGGTGAGCCAGTCGTGCAGGGTGTCCGCGGCCTGGCGGTTGCGGGCGGTGGGGGTCGTGTCCTGGGGGAGGATCAGCCGGACGATGTTGTGCGGGTCGGCCGATTCGAGGTGGAGCAGACCGTCCGGCCGTACGACGACGTCGTACGGCGGGGATGTCACGGCGGCGAGACTGCCGACCCGGTCGGGGTCGTAGCGCAGGCCCCGGAACGGGATCAGTTCGAGGCCGCTGCGCGCCGGGGTTTCCTCCGCGGGACCTGCATTGTTCATTGAGGCATCGTAATTGTGATCGCCGGTGTGTGTCGGTGCCGTGCGCGATGATCGAGGGAAACAGCTAGAACGAGGAGCGATGTGTAATGAGCCGGACCATCAGGACACGGCCCGAGGGCAGTGGGCAGGCCCTGAGTGAGGCGTACGACACGGCGCTGCTCGATCTGGACGGGGTGGTGTACGCGGGTGGTAACGCGATCGCGTACGCCGTGGAGTCGCTCGGCACCGCCCGCTCCGGCGGGATGCACCTCGCGTATGTCACGAACAACGCGCTGCGGACGCCCGACGCCGTGGCGGAGCACCTGAGCGAGCTGGGCATACCGACGGGCGCCGATGACGTCATCACCTCCGCGCAGGCCGCGGCCCGGCTGATCAGCGAGCAGGTGCCCGCCGGTTCGCGCGTGCTGGTCATCGGCGGCGAGGGCCTGCGGGTCGCGCTGCGCGAGCGCGGGCTTGAGCCGGTCGAGTCGGCGGACGACGATCCGGCGGCGGTCGTTCAGGGGTTCGGCGGTGCCGACCTGACCTGGGGACGCTTCGCGGAGGCCTGCTACGCCATCGCGCGCGGGGTGCCGTGGTTCGCGTCCAACACCGACCTGACGATCCCGAGCGCGCGCGGGATCGCGCCCGGGAACGGGGCGGCGGTCGAGGTCGTACGCATCGCCACGGGCGCCGAGCCGCAGGTGGCGGGCAAGCCGCTGCCTCCGATGCACCGCGAGACGATCCTGCGGACCGGGGCGAAGCGGCCGCTGGTGGTCGGCGACCGGCTGGACACCGACATCGAGGGCGCGTTCAACGGCGAGGTGGACTCGCTGCTCGTGCTCACCGGCGTGACGGACGGCGCGCAGCTCCTGGCCGCCCCGCCGCAGCACCGGCCGACGTATGTCGACGCCGATCTGCGCGGGCTGCTCACCGGGCAGCCGGAGGTCGAGCGGGCGGGCGACGGGTTCCGCTGCGGTGGCTGGACGGCGACGGCCGGGAGCATGGGGGTCCCCTCTGCTCGAGCGAAGTCGGGCGACTGGGGGAGGCTGGAGTTGGCGGGCGACGGTGAGGCGCTCGACGGGCTGCGGGCGCTGTGCGCGGCGGCGTGGACGGCGGCCGGGGAGGGCATCTGCGAGCTTGATGGGGGGAAGGCGCTGGCGCGGCTGGGGCTTTGAGCCCCCGGTGGTCGGATACCTGAGCGGTTCAGCGGTGGTGACGGGGGATCGAAACCAGCAGCGAGGGTAGGCTAACCTAACTTCGTGTTGGTCGACAGTCCCCCCGAACAGCGCGCGGAGACCGCCCCCGCGCCCCCAAGCCACCGGGCGATACGTGCCGTTGGGCTCGTCGTGTCCCTGGCCCTCCTGGTGCTCGTCGCCCTGGCGAGCATCGCGATCGGTGCGAAAGCGCTGCCGCTGGACCAGGTCTGGCACGGTCTGTTCCACGACTCGGGGACGTACGCCGACGTCGTGGTGGACGACCGGATCTCGCGTACTGTCCTCGGGCTGCTCGTCGGCGCCGCGCTCGGGCTGTCGGGTGCCGTCCTCCAGGCGCTCACCCGCAACCCGCTGGCCGACCCAGGACTGCTCGGCATCAACGCGGGCGCGTCCGCCGCGGTCGTCACCGCCATCACCTACTTCGGTGTCACGAGCCTGAGCGGCTATGTGTGGTTCGCCTTCTTCGGCGCGGCCGCGGTGGGTGCTCTGGTGTGGTTCCTCGGCGGCAGCCGGGGGGCGACCCCGGTGCGGCTCGCGCTCGCGGGCACCGCGATCAGTGCCGCGCTGTACGGCTATCTGCAGGCCGTGATGATCATGGACAACGCGGCGCTCGGCAAGATGCGGTTCTGGACGGTCGGTTCGCTGGCCTCGGCCACGGACTCGACCATCAAGCAGGTGCTGCCGTTTCTGGTGGTCGGCACGGTCGTCGCGCTGGGCCTCGCCCGGCCGCTGAACGCCATGGCCATGGGCGACGACACCGCCCGAGCGCTCGGCGCCGACCTGAACCGGACCCGTGCGCTGTCCATGGCAGCCGCCACCGTGCTGTGCGGCGCCGCGACCGCCGCCTGCGGGCCGATCGTCTTCGTCGGACTCATGGTCCCGCACGCCGTCCGCTCCTTCACCGGGCCGGACCTGCGCTGGATCCTGCCGTACGCGACCGTCCTGTCGCCCGTGCTCCTGCTGGGCGCGGACGTCCTGGGGCGGATCGTCGCGCGGCCCGCGGAGCTGCAGGTCGGCATCGTCACCGCGGTCCTCGGCGGGCCGGTCTTCATCTGTCTCGTACGACGGCGGAGGACGGCGCAGCTGTGACGACCACACGTACCCGGGCCGTGCGCACGCGCGGCGGGCTCTCCGTCCGGTTCGACGTCCGGGCGTTCACCGTCGTCGTGCTGCTGCTGGTGGCAGCGCTCGCCGCGAGCGTGGTGCTGATCGGCACCGGCGACTTCCCGATCCCGGCCGTCGACGTCCTCAAGACGCTGGTCGGCAACGGGAACGCGGGCCAGGAGTTCGTCGTCAACGACCTACGGCTGCCGCGCGTGCTCGTCGGCCTCCTGGTGGGGGCCTCGCTCGGGCTCGGCGGGGCGCTCTTCCAGTCCGTCTCCCGCAATCCGCTGGGCAGTCCGGACGTCCTCGGCCTCGGGCAGGGGGCGACGGCCGGCGCGCTCATCATGATCGTGCTGTTCTCGGGCAGCGCCAACCAGGTCGCCCTCGGCGCGCTCGTCGGCGGTCTGGTGACCGGACTCGCCATCTATCTGCTCGCCTGGAAGCAGGGCGTGCACGGATACCGACTGGTCCTGGTCGGGATCGGAGTCTCCGCGATCGTCACGGCGGTCAACGGCTATCTGCTCACCAAGGCGGACATCGTCGACGCGGCCCGCGCGGTCGTCTGGATGACCGGCTCCCTCAACGGCCGTGACTGGGCGCAGGTCTGGCCGCTGCTCATCATGTGCGCCGTCCTCGTCCCGCTCGTCCTCGGCAACGCGCGCGGGCTGCGCATGATGGAGATGGGCGACGACGTGTCGTACGCCCTCGGGGTGCGCGTCGAGCGCGTACGGCTGCTGCTGATGCTCTCCGCCGTGCTGCTCACGGCGGGCGCCACCGCCGCCGCGGGCCCGGTCGGCTTCGTGGCGCTCACCGCGCCACAGCTCGCCCGGCGGCTGACCCGGTCGCCGGGACCGAACCTGGTGTCGTCGATGTGCATGGGCGCGACCCTGCTGATCGTCGCGGACTGGGCCTCGCAGCGGGCCTTCGGAGCCGATCAGCTGCCCGTCGGCGTAGTGACGGGGGTCCTGGGTGGGATCTATCTGCTGGGGCTGCTGGTCACCGAACGCAAGGCGGGCCGGATATGAGCGCCCCGTTGGACCGGAACACCCGGGCGCACGAGAACACCCAGGCGCGCGAAAACACTCGAAGGAGCACTGTGAACCGCCTGTCCGCCGACAACGTCACCCTCGGCTACGACCAGCGCGTCATCGCGAAGAGGCTGTCGGTGGAGATCCCCGACAACTCCTTCACCGTGATCGTCGGCCCGAACGCCTGCGGCAAGTCCACCCTGCTGCGCGCCCTTTCGCGGATGCTCAAGCCCTCCGAGGGGCGGGTGCTGCTCGACGGTCAGGTCATCCAGTCGATGCCCGCGAAGAAGGTGGCCAGGACGCTCGGGCTGCTGCCGCAGTCGTCGATCGCGCCGGACGGGATCACGGTCGGCGATCTGGTCGGCCGGGGCCGCTACCCGCACCAGGGGCTGCTGCGCCAGTGGTCGACGGAGGACGAGCGGGTCGTGCGGGAGTCGATGGCCTCGACCGGCGTCGCCGAACTCGCTGATCGATATGTCGATGAATTGTCGGGTGGCCAGCGGCAGCGCGTGTGGATCGCGATGGCCCTCGCCCAGCAGACCCCGCTGCTGCTGCTCGACGAGCCGACCACCTACCTCGACATCCAGCACCAGATCGACGTGCTCGATCTGTGCGCCGAACTCCACGAGGAGCAGGGGCGCACCTTGGTCGCGGTCCTGCACGACCTCAATCACGCGGCCCGGTACGCCACCCACCTGATCGCCCTCCGTGACGGCAGGGTCGTCGCCGAGGGCACGCCGAACGACATCGTCACGGCCGAGCTGGTCGAGGAGGTCTTCGGGCTGCGCTGCCAGGTCATCGACGACCCGGAGACGGGGACGCCGCTGGTGGTTCCGGCGGCGCGGAAGGCCCGCGCGCAGGTGGCCGCAGGCGCCGCTACAGAAGCTTCCTGAGGCGGAACAGATCGAGGAGGGCCGCCTCCAGCTTCACCCGGCCCGAGCCCCAGGCCTTCGCGAAGTGCAATTCACCGTCGACCATGGAGACCAGGTCGTCGCCGGACATGGCGAGTCTGATCTGGGTCTTCTCGAGGGGCGGGCCCTGGATCGTGTCCAGGATCTCGATCCGGCCGCCCTTGAGGCGGCCGACGAAGGTGATGTCGAGGTCGGTGATATGGCAGCTCAGCGAGCGGTCCAGGGCCGCCGCCTCGCGTACGTCCCCGTGGGCGCCCGCCATGTTGTCCGAGAGCTTGTCGAGTGCGCTGCGGCACTCCTCAATCGTGGCCATCGCGGTCGACGGTACCGCAGTGCTTCGGGGTAGCGTCGGGGCATGGACGAGTCAGTGCCGGAGACCGGATCTCCGCAGGGTCTGGTGTCGGAGCCGGAGGTTCCGGTCGGGACAGGGACGGAGACAGGGGCAGGGGTGCGGGTGGAGGCAGAGACCGAGGTCGAAGCCGAACTCGAATCCGAGTACGACCCTGCCGCCCCGGCGCCGCTGAACGTGGACCGCACCCCCACCGGGAACGCCGAGGTCGACGCCCAGCTCGACCGGCTGGGCGACGCCGACCACCTCGCCACGGACGGACACGTCGAGGTGTACGAGGATGTACATCGGGGGCTGCGCGACGCGCTGACCGCGCTCGACGCCCGCCCGGGACCTCCGGTGCCCCCGACGACGTACGGCAATAGGAGCTGAACCGAACGTGGCAGGAGTGGCACGCCGCCGCCTCGACGCCGAGCTGGTCCGCCGGAAGCTCGCCCGCTCGCGCGAGCACGCCGGCCAGCTGATCGCCGCGGGCAGGGTCACCGTCGGCAAGACCCTCGCGACCAAATCCGCCACCCAGGTGGAGACCGCCGCCGCGATCGTGGTCACCCGGGACGACAGCGATCCCGACTACGTCTCGCGCGGCGGGCACAAGCTCGCGGGCGCCCTGGCGGCCTTCGTGCCCCAGGGGCTGGAGGTCGGGGGGCGGCGCGCGCTGGACGCCGGAGCGTCCACCGGAGGCTTCACCGACGTACTGCTGCGCGCGGGCGCCGCCCACGTCGTGGCCGTCGACGTCGGCTACGGCCAACTCGCCTGGTCTCTACAGAGCGATGAACGCGTCACCGTCAAGGACCGTACGAACGTACGCGAGTTGACGTTGGAGGCGATCGATGGGGAGCCCGTGGATCTTGTTGTCGGAGATCTGTCCTTCATCCCGCTCGGCCTGGTGCTGCCCGCCCTCGTGCGGTGCGCGGCGCCCGACGCCGATCTGGTGATGATGGTCAAGCCGCAGTTCGAGGTGGGGAAGGAACGGCTGGGGAGTGGTGGAGTCGTACGCAGTCCGGAACTGCGCGCCGAGGCCGTGCGCGGGGTGGCGCGAAGGGCCGCGGAACTGGGGCTCGGAGTGAAGGGCGTGACCGCGAGTCCACTGCCCGGACCCTCGGGCAATGTCGAGTACTTTCTGTGGCTGCGTGCCGGGGCACCCGAACTCGACCCGGCCGACGTTGACCGTGCAGTGGCGGAGGGGCCGCGTTGACACAGACCCGAGCTCGTACTGTTTTCCTGCTCGCCCACACCGGGCGGCCCGCTGCGATCCGCAGCGCCGAACTCGTGGTCCAGGGGCTGTTGCGCTCCGGGATCGGGGTACGGGTCCTGGAGGCGGAGGCGGCCGACCTGCCGCTGCCGCCCGAGGTGGAGCTGGTGAAGGAGGCCACCCCGGACTGCCTCGACGGGTGCGAACTGCTGATCGTGCTCGGCGGTGACGGGACGCTGCTGCGCGGCGCCGAGTTCGCCCGCGCCTCCGGGGTGCCGATGCTCGGCGTCAACCTCGGCAGCGTCGGCTTCCTCGCGGAGGCCGAGCGCGACGACCTCGACAAGGTGGTCGACCGGGTGGTGACGAAGGCGTACGAGGTCGAGGAGCGGATGACCGTCGACGTCGTCGTGCACCAGAACGGCACCATCGTGCACACCGACTGGGCGCTCAACGAGGCAGCCGTGCAGAAGGTCTCCGCCGAGAAGCTGCTCGAGGTGGTCCTGGAGATCGACGGGCGGCCCGTCACCGCCTTCGGATGCGACGGTATCTGTCTGTCGACGCCGACCGGGTCGACCGCGTACGCGTTCTCCGCGGGCGGTCCTGTGGTGTGGCCGGAGGTCGAGGCGCTGCTCATGGTGCCGATCAGTGCGCACGCGCTCTTCGCCAAGCCGCTGGTGACCTCGCCGAACTCGGTGCTCGCGGTGGAGGTGCTGCCGCACATTCCGCCGGGGGTGCTGTGGTGCGACGGGCGGCGGACGGTGGAGTTGCCGCCGGGGGCGCGGGTGGAGGTGCGGCGGGGGGCCGTGCCGGTGCGGCTCGCTCGGCTGCACCACGCGTCGTTCACCGATCGGCTGGTGGCGAAGTTCGCGTTGCCGGTTTCCGGGTGGCGGGGGGCGCCGCACTAGAACACGCCCGGCGCCTCGGGTACCGCCCGGGCGCCGGGCCCCCGCGTCGGCGGGGAGCCATCAGGGCAACGAGGCCTCGGCAGGAAAGGTCACGCCCGGTTCTCGTTGTGGGGGGCGGCGTCGCACGGGGCCGGGAAAACCTCGTATGGTCGGGGACGTGTTGGAGGAGATGCGGATACGGTCGCTCGGAGTCATCGACGACGCGGTCGTCGAGTTGTCGCCCGGCTTCACCGCCGTGACCGGTGAGACCGGTGCGGGCAAGACGATGGTGGTCACCAGCCTCGGGCTGCTGCTCGGCGGGCGCGCGGACCCCGCCCTCGTACGGATCGGCGCCAAGAACGCCGTCGTCGAGGGGCGGATCACCGTACCCACGGGCGGAACGGCGGTCGTACGGGCCGAGGAGGCGGGCGCCGAGCTCGACGACGGCGCGCTGCTGATCAGCCGTACCGTTTCGGCCGAGGGACGCTCTCGGGCGCATCTGGGCGGGCGTTCCGTGCCGGTGGGGGTGCTCGCCGAGCTCGCCGACGAGCTCGTGGCCGTGCACGGCCAGACCGACCAGCAAGGGCTGCTCAAGCTGTCCCGGCAGCGGCAGGCGCTCGACCGGTACGCCGGGGACGCGGTCGCCGTGCCGCTCGCCAAGTACGTGGGGGCCTACCGGCGGCTGCGGGCCATCTCGTCCGAGCTGGACGAGATCACCACGCGCGCACGTGAGCGGGCCCAGGAAGCCGATCTGCTGCGCTTCGGGCTCGACGAGATCGCGGCGGTCGAGCCGCGCGCCGGCGAGGACGTGGAGCTGGCCGCGGAGGCGGAGCGGCTGGGGCACGCGGAGGCGCTGGCATCCGCCGCCACGGCCGCGCACGCCGCCCTCGCGGGCAATCCCGAGGACCCCGAGGGCATCGACGCGGCGACGCTCGCCGCGGGCGCGCACCGGGCCCTGGAGGCCGTACGGTCGCACGACTCCTCGCTCGCCACCCTGTCCGGGCGCATCGGAGAGATCAACATCCTGCTCCGCGATGTGGCGGGTGAGCTGGCCGGATACGCCGACGACCTCGACGCCGATCCGCTGCGGCTCGCGGCGGTGGAGGAGCGCCGGGCCGCGCTCACCCAGCTGACCCGGAAGTACGGCGAGGACATCGACGCCGTACTGGAGTGGGCCGAGCAGGGTGCCACGCGGCTCCTCGAACTCGACGGCGACGACGAGCGGATCGATGAGCTGACCGGCGAGCGGGACGCGCTGCGGACCGAACTGGGCGGGCTGGCACAGGCTCTGACGGACGCCCGGACGGAGGCCGCCGAGCGGTTCGCCGCCGCCGTGACCGCCGAGCTGGCCTCACTCGCCATGCCGCACGCGCGCGTGTCGTTCGACATCCGGCAGACCGATGATCCCGAGGGCGTGGAACTCGGCGGTCGTACCGTCGCGTACGGGCCCGCGGGTGTCGACGAGGTCGAGCTGCTGCTCGCCCCGCACCCGGGTGCGCCGCCGCGGCCCATCGCCAAGGGGGCCTCCGGCGGTGAGCTCTCGCGGGTGATGCTCGCGGTGGAGGTCGTCTTCGCGGGGACCGATCCTGTGCCGACATATCTCTTCGACGAGGTCGACGCCGGTGTGGGTGGCAAGGCCGCGGTGGAGATCGGGCGGCGGCTGGCCAAGCTCGCCAAGACCGCTCAGGTTGTCGTAGTGACTCATTTGCCCCAGGTGGCCGCCTTCGCCGATCGGCAGTTGCTCGTCGAGAAGACCAACGACGGGTCGGTGACCCGGTCCGGGGTGAAGGTGCTCGAGGGCGAGGAGCGGATTCGGGAGCTGTCCCGGATGCTGGCGGGGCAGGAGGACTCGGAGACCGCTCGGGCGCACGCGGAGGAGTTGTTGGCCACGGCTCGGGGTGACCGGTAGTCGCATGATCACCGCCTTCGGCTCTGCCGCCGCGGCCACCCGCGCCGGTATCACCGCTCTGCGCGCCAAGGCTCCCGGCGGGCGCCACCGCTGGGAGCGTACGAACTACGCCGGGCGCACCGTCGAGCTGTATGCCGGGCCCGCCAGTGCCCTGGGAGCGGCGCTCGGGGCCGCGCGCGTCCATCGCGGCGCCGGGTTCGCCGTCCTGGTCGCCGGGGCGTGCGGCGCGTACGACGACGTGGCCGGGGTGGGTGACCCGCGGCGTGGGTTCCGGGCGCATCTGGGGGCGCTCAGGGACGGTGAGGTGACCAGCGGGGCGGTCAAGTTGTTCGGGATCTCGGCCGCGGGGCTGGTGGCGGGGGCGCTGCTCAAGGAACGTCCCCTGGACAGGCTGCTCGCGGGGATCGTGATCGCCGGGAGCGCGCATTTCGTCAACCTCGTGGATGTACGCCCGGGACGGGCCGTCGGCGCCGTGCTCGCGCTGGGGGCGCCCGGGGTGCTGCGGGGCGGGCCCGCCGGGCGGCTGTCGGCCGCGGCGATGGGCGCGGCGGCGGCCGTGCTCCCCGACGACCTCGGCGAGCGCGCGATGATCGGTGACGCCGGGGCCCACGCGCTCGGCGCCGCGCTGGGCAGCGCGATCGTCGCGGGCAACGGGCGGGCGGGGCTCGTCGCGCACGCGGCGGCGCTGGTGGCCGCGACGGTGTACGGGGACAAGGTCAGCGAGGCGGTGGCGCGACCGCTGGGGTGAGGGTCGGGCAACCCGTCGTGAAGACGCGCGACTTCTCACCCTTGTGGGTGACAGGTGCCGTCGAGCCGGCCGGTGCGTCGCGCACCGTGCTCCGATGGCGGTCCCGGAACACCCGTGCGGCCTGGCATCCTTGGCGTAGTACGCGGAGCACGACGTGCGGTACACCCCCCTCTGCATTTCCTTCTGTACGTTCTTCGTGACCGTCCGACGCCGAACCAGGAGCCCCGGCCACGTGAGCCACGTGAGCAGCTACTCACCGCACGGCCAGTTGCCGCTGCGCACCGTGCAGGTGCTCGGCGGCGGAAGTGCGGGCAGCAGCGCGCATGTGCGGTCGCTGGCCTCGGGGCTTGTCGCCCGAGGTGTGCGGGTCACCGTCTGTGCCCCCGCCGAGGCCGATCACGCGTACGGGTTCAGCGGCGTGGGCGCCCAGCACTTTCCCGTGCCGCGCAGCAGCGACCCCGCCTCCGTGGCCGCGCTGCGGACGGCCTGCGCGGACGCCGACCTCGTGCACGCGCACGGGCTGCACGCCGCGCTGCGGGCCGCGCTCGCGCTCAGCGGGCGGCGCACCCCGCTCGTCGTCACCTGGCACACCCGCTCGCACGCGGACGGGGCGCGGGCCCATCTGCTGCGCCTGCTGGAGCGGCGGGTCGCCAAGGCCGCCGCCGTGGTGCTGGGCACCTCCTCCGACCTCGTGGACCGTGCCCGGCGGCGGGGCGCGCGGGACGCCCGGCTCGCCGCCGTCGCGTTTCCGACGCCGCGCAAGGCCGTCGAGTACGGGGATCCCGACCGGCTCCGGCACAAGGCGCGGGCCGAACTCGGCGCCACCGACCGCCCGTTGCTCATGGCCGTCGGTTCCCTGGACCGGCACCGTGGCTACGACACCCTGCTGGACGCCGCGCGCGCGTGGTGCGGTCTCGACCCCGTGCCGCTCCTGGTGATCGCCGGGGAGGGGCCGCTGCGGACGGTCCTCCAGCGGCGGATCGAGGACGAGGAGCTGCCGGTCCGGCTCGTCGGGCGGCGCGACGACATCACCGAGCTGCTTCTGGCCGCCGATCTCGCGGTGCTGTCCAGCAGTTGGGAGTCCCGGTCCGTCCTCGCCCAGGAGGCCCTCCACGCGCGCGTGCCGCTCGTCGCGACCGCCGTCGGGGGCATCCCCGAGCTGGTCGGCGACGCGGCCGAACTCGTCCCGTACGCGGACGCCGGCGCGCTCGCCAAAGCCGTCGTACGGCTGCTCGGGGATGCCGACCGCCGGGAGCTGCTCAAGGAGCGGGGGGTGCGGCAGGCCGCGACCTGGCCGACCGAGGACGAGACTGTTGCCCAAGTACTCAGCGTCTACGACGAGTTGACCCAGACCAGGCCTCTCGCCTGAATCGTCCACACCGTCCACATCGGCCACGTCATCCGGAGCTACGGCACGTGCCTGCGTGCCCGTAGCGCCAGGCTCAACGCCAGTACCGTCTGCGGGTCGTCGAGGTCCGTGCCCAGCAACTCCCCGATGCGGGCGAGGCGGTTGTAGAGGGTCTGCCGGTTGAGGTGCAGTTCGCGAGCCGTCTCCGCCTTGCGGCCCGCGTGCGCCAAGTACGTCTCCAGGGTGGGCAGCAGCGGCGGCTTGGAGCGGTCGTCGTGGTCGCGGAGGGGACCGATGGCACGGTCCACGAAGGCCGCCAGGTCCGGGTGGTCGCGCAGCCGCCACAGGAGGAGGTCGATGTCCAGGCGGCGGGCGTCGTACCAAGGGCGGTCCGACAGGCCCTGCGCCGCCGTCGCGGTCTCCGCCGCGTGCCGCAGGCCCGCCGAGGCCGCCGCCCAGCCGCCCGCGACCCCGACCACCACCACCGGCGGCTGCGCCCCGGGCCGCTGCATGCCCGCGCGCTCCACGCCCGCCCTGAGGGCCGCCGCCACCCGGTCGGCGACCGCCGAGCGTTCCGACTCCGAACGCAGGCCCAGCAACAGCGGGACACGGCCCTCGACCGGCCGTACGCCCAGCAGGACCGGTACTCCCACCGAGGCCAGCTCCTCCGCGACCGCGCGCGCCAGGACGGCCCAGCCGCCACCGGGGGACGGGCCGTCGGCGAGCCGCATCACGACCGGCAGGAGCGGGCTGGTGCCGGGCTTGAAACCGAGCACGCGGGCCTGCGCGGGGGCGTCCTCGGCCTTGATACGGCCCTCCGCGAGGTCGGTCAGGAAGTCGCCGCGTCCGCGCGCCGCGAGCTCCTCCTCCTGGCGGGCCTGCATCAGGACGACGGCGAGGATGCCCGCGGCCCGCTCGGCGGCGATCCGGTGCACGGGGGCGACCGGGGCGCTGACGGGGAGGAGGACCAGCCGGGCGCGTACGGAGCCGGTGCCGGGGCCGCCGCCCGGTACGTCCACCAGGGTCGTGCCGGCGGGCGGCTGCTCCTTGTGCTGGCCGCGCAGGCCCTCCCACACCTGGAGCGGATCGGCGCCCGCGGAGCCGGCCCCGGCGGCGTACAGGAGCTGTCCGTCCGCCGTTTCCAGGAAGACGGGATTGCCGCTGAAGTCCGCGAGGATGCCGAGGACCTGGGGTACGCCCCCGCCGCCGAGGAGGGCCTCGGTACAGCGCCGGTGCACCTCCTCGGCCCGCTGCAGCAGCGCGTAGTGGCCGTTGACGATCTCGGTGTGGATTTCCTCCGTGACCGCCACGAAGGGCACCTCTCGGTGCAGCTGGACCAGCGGGAGATTGGCGGAGCGGGCCGTCTCCACGAGGGCCGAGGGCAGCCGGGCGAAGCGCGGGCCGAGCTCCACGACGAGTGCCGCGATACCGCGCTCGGCCAGGGTGCGGACGAACGCGCGCTGGTCGGCGGGGCGGGTGCCGAGGCCGTAACCGGTGGTCAGGAGCAGTTCGCCGCCCTTGAGGAGCGAGGCGATGTTCGGGACCTCGCCCGCGTGCACCCAGCGCACGGTGCGGCCCAGCCGGTCGGCGCCCGCGAGGATCTCCGGCAGCCCGCTGCGCAGCCCGGGCAGCTCCAGCGCCCGCTGCACGGTGATTCCGGCGCCCTGGGTGTCGTAACGGCTGTCCAAACGGCTGTCCATGCTGCGGACGCTACCCGGGGAGGGGTTCCGGAGGCATTTCCGAGGCCTGCTCCGCTCGCTCACGCCGGCGCGAGCTCGTCATACCGGCACGATGTTGTGGTTGAAACGGAAGACGTTGTCCGGGTCGTACGCGGTCTTCACCGCGGCGAGCCGCCGGATGTTCTCGGCGCCGAGGCCGGCCACCACGCGGTCCGCGCCCTCGTTCCCGATGAAGTTGAGGTGGACCGCGCCGGTGCTCCACGGCCGTACGGCGGCGCGGACGTCCTTGACCCACTGGACGCAGCGCTCGTCGTCCGCCGGGTCCTCCCAGATCCCGAAGGGGTGCACGGTCCACGGGGCGTTCCGGTACGGCACAGGGAAGCGGGCCGGGCCGGCGACGATCGCGCCGCCCTGCGGGAACAGCACGTGCTGGGTGCCGGTGGGCACCGGCATGGCGTTCCCGAGGTCGCAGAAGACGTCCACGGCCTCGTCGGGCAGACCGGTCAGGGACTCGGCGGACCAGTGGTTCCTGAGGCCGGGCGGGTCGTCCAGCATGCACTGGAAGTCGGCGTAGGGGAGGGGCGTGAGGATCTCGGCCTCGTGCGGCAGCGCCAGCAGGGGCTGGACGAGCCTGCGCAGGTCCTCCGCGCCGCCCGCGTACACCAGGAGCGCGCTGACCACCCGCTTGCCCACCAGGTGTGCGGGGATGAGGTCCTTGGGCGGGCCGGTCCGGTGGATGATGCCGCCGCCGACCTCCGGCGGGGCGTTCTCGATGATCTCTCGGTAGGTGCGGATCGCTTCCGGGGCGGTGTCGGGCCGGTACATGACCATGGCGAGCGAGAATTCCGGCAGCGGGTGCAGTTTCAGGGTCAGGGCGGTGGCGATGCCGAAGTTTCCGCCGCCGCCGTGCAGGGCCCAGAAGAGCTCCGGGTTCTCGTGGTCGGTGGCCCGGACCGTGGTGCCGTCGGCCGTGACCAGTTCGACGCCGAGCAGATGGTCGACGGCGAGGCCGAAGGCCCGGTCGAGCCAGCCGGTGCCGCCGCCGAGGACGAAGCCGGCGACGCCGATGGTCGAGACCCGGCCGCCGGTGGTCGCCAGGCCGTAGGGCTGGGTGGCGCGGTCGAGGTGGCTCATGAGGGCGCCGCCCTCGACCCGTACCGTCTCGGAGCCGGGGTGGACGGTCACGGTGTGCATCCGGCGCAGGTCGACGACCAGGCCGTTGTCGTTGAGTGACATGCCGGCCACGCTGTGGCCGCCGCCGCGGATCGCGATGTGGAGGTCCAGGTCCCGGGCGAAGCGGACCGAGCGGGTCACGTCGGCCGTGTTCTCGCATTGTGCGATGACGGCGGGGCGGCGGTCGATCACGCCGTTGAAGATCTTGCGGGCGTTGTCGTAGCCGCGGTCTTCTGGCCTGAATACGTCGCCGGTCAGGTCCGCTCTCAGCGCGGCGAGGGCGGTGTAGGCCTTTGAGAAGGGGGTCATGGCAGCCGCCCCTTTTCAGGAGGGGACAGGGCTGTTTTCAGCGTAGGGGTTTTGGCTGGTGAGTTTGAAGCTGCGGGCCCAGTGAGGGCTGGTCGCGCCCACGCGGCGGAGCCGCACAATGACACAGCCCTGCGCCTTCAAAAGCAGCAGCCCGCGCCCCCTGGAAAAGGGAGCGCGGGCTGCTGCACCGCTTGTTTTCAGCCGCCGTAGGCACCTGAAGCCGTCAGTCTCAGCGCCGTGTCGATCAAAGGCACGTGGCTGAAAGCTTGCGGGAAGTTGCCTACCTGGCGCTGGAGGCGCGGGTCCCATTCCTCGGCCAGCAGGCCCAGGTCGTTGCGGAGGGCCAGGAGCTTTTCGAAGAGATTGCGGGCCTCGTCGACGCGGCCGATCATCGCCAGGTCGTCCGCCATCCAGAAGGAACAGGCGAGGAAGGCGCCCTCGTCGCCCTCCAGGCCGTCCACGCCCGCGTCCTCGCCGGAGGTCGGGTAGCGCAGGATGAAGCCGTCCGTGGTGGACAGCTCACGCTGGATCGCCTCGATGGTGCCGATCACGCGCTTGTCGTCCGGGGGCAGGAAGCCCATCTGCGGGATCAGCAGGAGCGAGGCGTCCAGTTCCTTGGAGCCGTACGACTGCGTGAAGGTGTTGCGCTCCTTGTCGTAGCCCTTCTCGCACACGTCCCGGTGGATGTCGTCGCGCAGTTCGCGCCACTTCTCCACCGGGCCGTCCGCGTCACCGGACTCGATGAGCTTGATCGTGCGGTCGACGGCGACCCAGGCCATCACCTTGGAGTGCACGAAATGGCGGCGCGGACCGCGGACCTCCCAGATGCCCTCGTCCGGCTGGTCCCAGTGGTCCTCCAGGTAGCGGATCAGCTTCAGCTGGAGGAGCGAGGCGTAGTCGTTGCGGGACAGACCCGTCATGTGGGCCAGGTGCAGGGCCTCGATGACCTCGCCGTAGACGTCCAGCTGGAGCTGGTGGGCCGCGCCGTTGCCGACCCGCACGGGGGTGGAATTCTCGTATCCGGGAAGCCAGTCGAGCTCCGCCTCGCCCAACTCCCGCTCGCCCGCGATGCCGTACATGATCTGCAGGTTCTCCGGGTCGCCGGCGACGGCGCGCAGCAGCCATTCGCGCCAGGCGCGGGCCTCCTCGCGGTAGCCGGTGCGCAGCAGGGAGGAGAGGGTGATCGCGGCGTCGCGGAGCCAGGTGTAGCGGTAGTCCCAGTTGCGTACGCCGCCGATCTCCTCCGGGAGGGAGGTGGTGGGCGCGGCGACGATGCCGCCGGTGGGGGCGTACGTCAGGGCCTTGAGGGTGATCAGGGAGCGGACGACGGCCTCGCGGTAGGGGCCGTGGTACGTGCAGTGCTCGACCCAGTCGCGCCAGAACTCCTCGGTGGCCTCCAGGGCCTGCTCCGGCTCGGGCAGCGCGGGGGGCTGCTTGTGCGAGGGCTCCCACGAGATGGTGAACGCGATCCGGTCACCGGGTGCCACCGTGAAGTCCGCGTACGTGGTCAGCGCCTTGCCGTACGTCTCGCAGGCGGTGTCGAACCACACCGAGTCGGGTCCCGCGACGGCGACTGTGCGGCCCTCGTGCTTGTGCACCCAGGGCACGACGCGGCCGTACGAGAAACGCATCCGCAGTGCGGAGCGCATCGGGACCCGGCCCGTGACGCCCTCCACGATCCGGATCAGCTGCGGCGCTCCGTCACGCGGCGGCATGAAGTCGGTCACACGGACCGTGCCGCGCGGGGTGTCCCACTCGGATTCGAGGATCAGCGAGTCACCGCGGTACGAGCGGCGCGCCGCCGTCGGCGGTTCGGCGTCGGCCGCGTGGGCGGGCCCGAGCCGCCAGAATCCGTGTTCCTCCGTGCCGAGCAGTCCCGCGAAGATGGCATGGGAGTCGAAGCGAGGCAGGCACAGCCAGTCCACTGTGCCGTCCCGGCAGACCAGTGCTGCGGTCTGCATGTCTCCGATGAGTGCGTAGTCCTCGATGCGCCCGGCCACGTGCATCTCCAGTCGAACGGCCACGTCGCCCCCAGGGGGGCGGTCGCTCTGCGGTCAGGGAACAGGAACGTTAAAACGTTAGAAGATTGAACGTTAGAACGTTGGTAAAGCGTCGCTGCGGAACGTCAATTATCGGTGCGATTGTCGTTGCGAAACGAACTGACGAGCTCTCGTTGTTCCGGGTTACGGGCGGGGATGGTGCCGTATGCCGGCGGGCTCAGCAGTTTGAGTGTCCGAGCAGGATACGACGCACCTGGAAGATCCGCGTGCCGCTCCCGGCAACCCGACTCGTCCAAAGGAGTGAGTACCGGGTGAGCGTTGCGCGAGGGCTGTGTGAGGCCTGTGCCGACGTGTGTGCGGAGCGTGGCCGGAAGCAGCCTCGTCGCGTCGCTGATACCCTGGTAGCCCGTGGACCGGTGGGCACGAAACCCCCGAACCGCAGCGACGGCACCTCCGAAAATCTTCGGACACCACGCCGGTACGCACTCCAGACCGCGACCACGGGAGCCCCCTTTGGCCATGCCGCCCGCTGCTTTTCGAAACAGCACAGCCACGACGACCAAGCACATCTTCGTCACCGGGGGTGTCGCCTCCTCCCTCGGCAAGGGCCTGACCGCCTCCAGCCTGGGCGCGCTGCTCAAGGCGCGGGGCCTGCGGGTCACCATGCAGAAGCTCGACCCGTACCTGAACGTCGACCCGGGCACCATGAACCCGTTCCAGCACGGCGAGGTGTTCGTCACCAACGACGGCGCCGAGACCGACCTGGACATCGGTCACTACGAGCGCTTCCTCGACGTGGACCTGGACGGCTCGGCCAACGTCACCACCGGGCAGGTGTACTCGACCGTCATCGCCAAGGAGCGGCGTGGCGAGTACCTGGGCGACACGGTGCAGGTCATCCCGCACATCACCAACGAGATCAAGCACCGCATCCGCCGCATGGCCACCGACGACGTGGACGTCGTCATCACCGAGGTCGGCGGCACGGTCGGCGACATCGAGTCGCTGCCGTTCCTGGAGACCGTCCGCCAGGTCCGGCACGAGGTCGGCCGGGACAACGTGTTCGTGGTCCACATCTCGCTGCTGCCCTACATCGGCCCCTCCGGTGAGCTGAAGACGAAGCCGACCCAGCACTCGGTCGCGGCCCTCAGGAACATCGGTATTCAGCCGGACGCGATCGTGCTGCGTGCCGACCGCGAGGTGCCCACCGCCATCAAGCGCAAGATCTCGCTGATGTGTGACGTCGACGAGGCGGCCGTGGTCGCGGCCATCGACGCCAAGTCGATCTACGACATCCCGAAGGTCCTGCACACCGAGGGCCTGGACGCGTACGTCGTCCGCAAGCTGGACCTGCCCTTCCGTGATGTGGACTGGACGACCTGGGACGACCTGCTCGACCGCGTCCACAACCCGCTGCACGAGATCAACCTCGCGCTCGTCGGCAAGTACATCGACCTGCCCGACGCCTATCTCTCGGTCACCGAGGCCCTGCGCGCGGGCGGCTTCGCCAACAAGGCCCGTGTGAAGATCAAGTGGGTCACCTCCGACGACTGCAAGACCCCGGCGGGCGCCGCGGGGCAGCTCAGCGACGTGGACGCGATCTGCATCCCCGGCGGCTTCGGCGACCGCGGTGTGTCCGGCAAGGTCGGCGCGATCCAGTACGCCCGCGAGAACAAGATCCCGCTGCTCGGCCTCTGTCTCGGCCTGCAGTGCATCGTGATCGAGGCCGCGCGCAACCTGGCCGGCATCCCGGACGCCAACTCCACCGAGTTCGACTCCGCCACCGCGCACCCGGTCATCTCCACCATGGCCGAGCAGCTGGACATCGTGGCGGGCGAGGGCGACATGGGCGGAACGATGCGCCTGGGCATGTATCCGGCCAAGCTCGCCGAGGGGTCGATCGTGCGCGAGGTGTACGACGGCAAGGAGTACGTCGAGGAGCGCCACCGCCACCGCTACGAGGTGAACAACGCCTACCGCGGCGAGCTGGAGAAGAAGACCGGTCTGCAGTTCTCCGGCACCTCCCCGGACGGCAAGCTCGTGGAGTACGTCGAGTACCCGCGCGAGGTGCACCCCTACCTGGTCGCGACGCAGGCGCACCCCGAGCTGCGCTCCCGCCCGACCCGCCCGCACCCGCTCTTCGCGGGCCTGGTGAAGGCCGCTGTCGAGCGCAAGACGGGCAAGTAACACAAGGGCTGTACGGTGGCCGGGGTGGGTGCCTTACGGGGCGCACACCCCGGTTTCCGTTTGCCAGGACCGGCATCTTTGTACGTGGTACACGTGCGGTACGTGTGGGAGGACAGGGCATGACGATCAAGGACACCGCCGCGGAGTGGGAAGTCCGGGCCACCGCGACCCCCTTCGTCGGCAACAAGACCTCCGTCCGCACCGATGACGTGGTCATGCCCGACGGATCGGTCGCTCGCCGCGACTATCAGGTCCACCCCGGCTCCGTGGCCGTCCTCGCCCTCGACGGCCAGGACCGGGTGCTGGTTCTGCGCCAGTACCGGCACCCCGTGCGCCACAAGCTCTGGGAGATCCCCGCCGGACTCCTCGACATCCCCGGCGAGAACCCGCTGCACGCGGCCCAGCGCGAGCTCTACGAAGAGGCGCACGTCAAGGCCGAGAACTGGCGCGTCCTGACCGACGTCTACACCACCCCCGGCGGCTGCTCCGAGGCCGTGCGCGTCTTCCTCGCCCGCGATCTCTCCGAGGCGGAGGGGGAGCGCTTCGAGGTCGAGGACGAAGAGGCCGACATGGAGCTGGCCCGGGTCCCCGTCGACGAACTCGTCCGCGGGGTCCTCGCCGGAGACCTGCACAACAACTGCCTCGTCGTGGGCGTCCTCTCCCTGCTCGCCGCGCGGAACGGCGACGGATTCGACGCGCTGCGCCCGGCGGAGGCGCCGTGGCCGGCCCGGCCGTTCGAGGCCTGACCCGCCCCTGACCCGCCTCTGACCCGCCTCTGACCCGCCCCGATCCGGCCCCGGCCCGGCCCCGTCCCGCCCCCTGACATCCCTTTGGCGGCACTCCCACGCCACCAGTCCTACGATCGCCTGATCCGATCGGGGGACGTCTCCGCCGCGCTCCGCCGGGATCGTCGCAGAGCGTGAACTAGGCTCTGAAAACGCCCCGTCCGGAGTCCCGGCGGGCTTGCGCGCGCAGTGGGACGGGAGTGTGGCCCGTGACGGATCAGGCGGTGGACACCGACGGCACGAAAGTGTCGTCAGCAGGGCGGCGTCCGGCTGCCGTGTCCGCTCCCA
The DNA here is from genome assembly GCF_045040035.1 of Streptomyces sp. NBC_01384. NCBI lineage: Bacteria > Bacillati > Actinomycetota > Actinomycetes > Kitasatosporales > Streptomycetaceae > Streptomyces > Streptomyces sp. NBC_01384. Next base: position 2,118,705 of record NZ_CP109559.1, on the reverse strand, counting down.
CGGAGGGTCAGTTCCTCGGCCGTACAAGAGAGTTGAAGGAACTCCGGGCGGACATCGAACGCGCGGGCCTGGACACCCTCGCCGGCCGCAAGGCCCCACGCGCGCGCGTGCTGCTCATCGCGGGCAAGCCCGGCTCGGGCCGTACCGCGCTCGCCGAGGAGCTCGTACGGCAGGTCGCCGAGAGTTACCCGGACGGGGTGCTGCGCGCCCGGCTCACCGAACCCGACGGTACGCCCGTGCCCACCGAGCGCACCGCGCGGGAGCTGCTGACCGCCCTGGAGCTGCCCGCGCCGGCCGGGGCGGCCGCCGACGACCTGAGCGAGGCGGTGCGCGAGGCCCTCGCCATCCGCCGCGCCCTGCTGCTGCTCGACGACGCGGCCGACGCCGAGCAGGTCGACGCCCTGCTCCCGGACACCCCCGAGTGCCTGGTCGTCGCGGTCTCCGGAGGGCCGCTGACCGGCATCGCGGACGTCCGCCCCTGCACCCTGGGCGGCCTGGACACCAAGTCCGCGCTCGAACTGCTCGACCGCTTCGCCGGCTCGGTGCGCATCACCGTCGACCCGCTCGCCGCCGAGGGCCTGGTCGAGGAGTGCGCGGGCCAGCCCGCCGCCCTGCGCCTCGCCGGCGGCTGGCTCGCGGCCCGCCCCACCTCGGCCGTCGCCGACCTCGCCAAACAGCTGCGCACCGAAGGCGACGAGGGCACCCCGCTCGCCCGGGTCTTCCGGCTCACCTACGCCTCGCTGCCCGCCACCGCCGCGCGGATACTGCGGCTGCTCTCGCTCGCCCCGGCCGGCCTCGTCGACCCGCACACCGCGTCCGCGCTGGCCGGCTGCTCGGTGGACGCCGCCCGGGCCGCCCTCGACGACTTCGTCGGGCTCGGCCTCGTACGGCGCGTCGAGTCGCCGCTGCCGCAGTACGAGGTGCCCGGCTGCCTGCTGCCGCCGCTGCGCTCCCTCGCCGAGACCGAGGACCGCCCGGCCGAGCTGCAGCTGGCCCGCGCCCGGATGCTGGAGCGGACCGTACGGCTGCTGGTGTCCTGCCGTGTCATCACCGAGACCGACAGCACGCCCGCCCGCGAGAAGCTCGCCGGACTGCCCCGCGAGCTGCGCTTCCCGAACCCCAGGGCGGCCGAGGACTGGCTGCGGATCCGGCAGCCCGCGCTGCTGGCCGCGGCCCGGCTCGCGGTTTCGGACGGGGAGCTGGACACCCTGGCCCGGCGGCTGATGGCCGCGTTGGTGCGGGCCCTGGTGGCCCACTTCGGCACCCGGGCCGCGGCTCCCGAGCTGTACGGCATCCATCGCCTCGTCCTCGACGTGGCCGAGCGCCGTGATCTGCCCCGCGAGCAGGCCGCGGCCCTGCTGAACCTCGCCGACCTGGACGCGCAGACCGGCCGTACGACCGACGCCCTGGCCCGCTACCGGGCCGCCCTGGACGCCGGACGCGCGGCGAACGATCCGTATGCGACCGGCCGCGCGATGGAATCCGTAGGCGGCGCCCACCAGGAGCTGGAGGACTACGACCGGGCCGCCGACTGGTACGGCAGGGCGCTCGCCCAGCGCCTGGCGCGGGACGAGCGGGTGGACGCCGCCCGGCTGTACGGCCGCATCGCCACCGTGCACACCTACGCGGGCCGCTACGGCGAGGCGCTGCGCAACTGGCGCGCCGCCGTCACCGGGCACCGCAGGAACGGTGATGTGGCCGCCCAGGCACGGGCGTTGAGCGAGCTGGCGCGGGTGCAGGAGTACGCGGGGCGGCCCGAGGAGTCGCTGCGCACCTGTCAGGAGGCGGTCGAGTGGGCGCGCCGCGCCGAGGACCTCCGGCTGCAGGGCGCGCTGCAGCTCCGGCTGGCCGACACCCTGGACCGGCTCGGCGACCCCGTCGCCGCCCGACTGCACCGCAAGGCGGCCGAGCGCATGCTGGGCGATGAGCTCCCGGAGAGCGCGACGACCATGGAAGGCACAGAAGGCACGGAACAAGGCGCTAATGCCTACGAAATCCGTAGTACATCCGCAGAAGATTGATGCTTTGAAAGGCTAGACAGAGGGAATCCCTTCATTAGACTGGCTCCGCTGCGTTCTTTCGTGGTGTCTCCCGGTGCGCCTCCATGTATCCGGGTATGACATGCATTGCCCCGGCTTGCGTCGCCCTGGCCATGCATAGCCCCAGAACCCTCTGAGTCAAGGACCGTGATCGACGTGAAGGTCGGCATCCCCCGCGAGGTCAAGAACAACGAGTTCCGGGTGGCCATCACCCCCGCCGGTGTGCACGAGCTGGTGCGCAATGGCCACCAGGTCGTCGTCGAGCGCAACGCCGGTGTCGGCTCCTCGATCACGGACGACGAGTACGTTTCCGCCGGTGCGCGGATCCTGGAGACCGCCGACGAGGTCTGGGCCGCCGCCGACCTGCTGCTGAAGGTCAAGGAGCCCGTCGCCGAGGAGTACCACCGCCTCCGCAAGGACCAGACCCTCTTCACCTACCTGCACCTGGCCGCATCCAGGGAGTGCACGGACGCGCTCCTGGAGTCCGGCACGACGGCCATCGCGTACGAAACGGTCGAGCTGCCCAGCCGCGCGCTGCCGCTGCTCGCCCCGATGTCCGAGGTCGCGGGCCGCCTCGCCCCCCAGGTCGGCGCCTACCACCTGATGGCCGCCAACGGCGGCCGCGGTGTGCTGCCCGGCGGTGTCCCGGGTGTGCTGCCCGCCAAGGCGGTCGTCATCGGCGGCGGCGTCTCCGGCTGGAACGCCGCGCAGATCGCCATCGGCATGGGCTTCCAGGTGACCCTGCTCGACCGTGACATCAACAAGCTCAAGGAGGCGGACAAGATCTTCGGCACGAAGATCCAGACCGTCGTCTCCAACGCCTTCGAGCTGGAGAAGGCCTGCCTCGAGGCCGACCTCGTCATCGGTGCCGTCCTCATCCCGGGCGCCAAGGCCCCGAAGCTGGTCACCAACGAGCTCGTGTCGCGGATGAAGGCGGGAAGTGTCCTTGTCGACATCGCGATCGACCAGGGCGGATGCTTCGAGGACTCCCGTCCGACCACGCACGCCGAGCCGACCTTCCCGGTCCACAACTCGGTCTTCTACTGCGTCGCCAACATGCCCGGCGCCGTGCCCAACACCTCCACGTACGCCCTGACCAACGCCACGCTGCCGTACATCGTGGAACTGGCCAACCGCGGCTGGGTCGAGGCGCTGCGCCGTGACCCCGCGCTGGCCAAGGGCCTCAATACGCATGACGGCAAGGTTGTTTACCGGGAGGTCGCGGAGGCGCACGGGCTGGAGTCCGTGGAGCTCGAGTCCCTGCTCGGCTGAGCCACCGAAGGGTGACCGGACGAACGGCCGGCTGACCCATCAATCAGCAAAAGGCGATACGTCAACATAGGTCGTCAACGCCCCGCACCCGGCCGGACCTTGCCCAGCGAGGTCCGGCCGGATGTGTGTCGGGTCACTTTGCGACACTCGTTCAACTCGCCACGAACGTAACCCTTTAACCGATTCGCACACCGGTGAAACCTGCTGTGCGACGGCCTTACGCCCTTGACAGAGGGGTGTTCGGTTGCCGACACATCGGGTCGGGTCCGGCGGATTGTGTTGCTGCGGACCGGTGACACGCCATAGAGTCGCCAACCGTCGGCATGGTGCCACGCTGACCTATCTAGAAGTTTCCTGGTCACCAAGGAGGTAAGACGACTTGTGAATGAGTCGACATTTACTCCCGGGGGTGGTCAACCAGGAATGCCGGCGCGGGGCCAGGGCCCCATGGGGCTCGAGGCTGTCGGCTCCGTCGCTGTCCGAACCTTCGCAGCCCATCAGAGTCCCCGGATGACTCAGACAGCACACCCGAGCATGGATGGCCATCACGTGAACGCCATGGCCGGCAACGGAAGTGGCGAGAACCGCACCCACTTCGCCGACTACGACGAACTGCCCGAGGGGCACTTCTACGACCCCGATGCCGAGTACGAGCCCGATCCCGAGTACGCGGCCACGCTCGCGCCCGACGCGGCCCGTCAGCGCCGTGAGCGCATCGGCCCGACCGGTCGCCCCCTGCCCTACTTCCCGATCCCGGGTCCGCTGACCAGCCACGGCCCCGCGACGATCATCGCGATGTGCAACCAGAAGGGCGGCGTCGGCAAGACGACGTCGACCATCAACCTGGGCGCCGCGCTCGCGGAGTACGGACGCCGGGTCCTGCTCGTCGACTTCGACCCGCAGGGCGCGCTCTCCGTGGGCCTCGGCGTCAACCCCATGGAGCTCGACCTCACCGTCTACAACCTGCTCATGGAGCGGGGCATGGCGGCCGACGAGGTGCTCCTGAAGACGGCGGTCCCGAACATGGACCTGCTGCCCAGCAACATCGACCTGTCCGCCGCCGAAGTGCAGTTGGTGAGCGAGGTCGCGCGCGAGTCCACCCTGCAGCGCGCGCTGAAGCCGCTGATGGCCGACTACGACTACATCGTGATCGACTGTCAGCCCTCGCTCGGCCTGCTCACCGTCAACGCCCTCACGGCGGCCCACAAGGTGATCGTGCCGCTCGAGTGCGAGTTCTTCGCCCTGCGTGGTGTGGCGCTGCTCACCGAGACCATCGAGAAGGTCCAGGAGCGGCTCAACCCCGAGCTGGAGCTCGACGGCATCCTCGCCACGATGTACGACTCCCGCACGGTGCACAGCCGTGAGGTGCTCGCGCGCGTGGTGGAGGCCTTCGACGATCACGTCTACCACACGGTGATCGGCCGGACCGTCCGCTTCCCGGAGACCACCGTCGCCGGTGAGCCGATCACCACGTACGCCTCCAACTCCGTCGGTGCCGCCGCCTATCGCCAGCTCGCCAGGGAGGTGCTCGCCCGGTGTCACGCCGAGTGAGTCTGCCGGGGGCCGACGAACTGTTCCGTACCACCGGGGGCATGGCGCTCCAGTCATCCACCCCCACCCGCCGGACCAACGGCGAGCCCCGGGTACCGGCTCCGGCCGGTGAGAGCGACCCGGCCGCCGCCGCGGAGGACGCGCCGCAGTCGGTCCCCGTGCAGGGCGGCGACGGCGAGGGCGACGAACACGTCGCCGCCGACGCCGAGCCCGACGCGGGGGAGTCCCGCAGCCGGGGAACGGCTCCGGAGCGCTCCGCGCCGCGGCAGGCGACGCAGGAAGGCGCCGCCGGACAGCCAGCCCGCGGCAAACGTTCCTCCCGCGCAGCCAACCGGCGGCCCAGCGGGCGGGAGCGGCACGACGAGAAGATCACGGTGTACGTGTCCGCCGAGGAGCTCATGGACCTCGAGCACGCCCGCCTGGTGCTCCGCGGGGAGCACGGGCTCGCGGTCGACCGCGGGCGGATCGTCCGCGAGGCGGTCGCCGTCGTGCTCGCCGATCTTGAATCCCGCGGTGACGCGAGCATCCTCGTACGACGGCTGCGCGGGCGGTAGCGGTAGCCTGCGACGGCTATGCGCTCGAACGACGTCCCTGCCCCCACCCCCGGCTCCGCCGGCCGTCGGCGTGCGCTGGGACGGGGGCCGGGGGCTGCGCCCCTGGCTGAGGTCGCTGGTACTCCGGCCGAGGTCCCGCCGCCCGCGGAGGCGGAGCCCGAGCCGGTCACCGCGCCGGCGGTGGAGGCCGAGCCCCATGCGGCGGAGCCGGAACCGAGGAGCGAACCCGAAGCCCTTGCCCGAGCTGAAGCTCCTGCTCAAGCCGAAACCCTTGTCCAAGCCGGGGTGCCTGCCGCGCCCACACCTGCGCCCACACCTGCGCCCTCGCCCGAGGCTCCAGGCGAGAACGGGTCTCGGGCGGAACCGGGTGACGGGGTCTTCAAGGTGCGGCTCTCGAACTTCGAGGGGCCCTTCGACCTGCTGCTTCAGCTGATCTCAAAGCACAAACTCGACGTCACCGAAGTCGCGCTGTCCAAGGTCACCGACGAGTTCATGGCACACATCAGGGCGATGGGGCCGGACTGGGACCTCGACCAGACGACCGAGTTCCTGGTCGTCGCGGCGACGCTGCTCGATCTCAAGGCCGCGCGGCTGCTGCCCGCCGCCGAGGTCGAGGACGAGGCGGACCTCGCCCTGCTGGAGGCGCGGGACCTGCTCTTCGCGCGGCTGCTGCAGTACCGCGCGTACAAACAGATCGCGGACATCTTCAACGCGCGGCTCGAGGAAGAGGGCCGCCGTTACCCCCGTACCGTCGGGCTCGAAGCCCACCACGCCGAGCTGCTGCCCGAGGTGGTCATCAGCATCGGGGCGGACGGATTCGCCAGGCTCGCCGTGAAGGCGATGCAGCCCAAGCCCAAGCCGCAGGTGTACATCGATCACATCCACGCCCCGCTGGTCAGCGTGCAGGAGCAGGCCGGGATCGTGGTGGCGCGCCTGCGGGAGCTCGGGGAGGCCAGTTTCCGCGCCCTCGTCGAGGACACGGAGGACACCCTCACCGTCGTCGCCCGGTTCCTGGCCCTGCTGGAGCTCTACCGGGAGAAGGCCGTAGCCCTCGACCAGGAGGAGGCCCTCGGGGAGCTGATGGTGCGCTGGACGGGCGGGGACAGCGACGAGCAGCCGAGGGTGACGGACGAGTTCGACCGTCCGGCAGAGGCGGCCAAGGACGACCGGACCGAGGACGACCGGACCGCGGACGACCGGACCGAGCACGGCGCCAAGGAGGAGAAGGCGTGAGTCAGGACACCACGGACATCCCGGCGGGCCTGCGCACCGTCGCCGACCTCGACCTGAAGCCCGCTCTGGAGGCCGTCCTCATGGTCGTGGACGAGCCCGCGACCGAGGAGCACCTCGCGAAGATCCTGGAGCGGCCGAAACGGCAGATCAAGGACGCGCTGCGGGAGCTGGCCGACGAGTACACCGTCCAGGGCCGAGGCTTCGAGCTGCGGCTCATCGCGGGCGGCTGGCGGTTCTACACCCGGCCCGAGTACGCCGCGGCCGTCGAACGCTTCGTCCTCGACGGGCAGCAGGCCCGCCTCACCCAGGCGGCGCTGGAGACGCTGGCGGTCGTCGCGTACCGCCAGCCGGTCAGCCGATCCCGGGTCTCGGTGGTCCGCGGAGTGAACTGCGACGGTGTGATGCGCACCCTCCTGCAGCGCGGTCTGGTCGAGGAGGCGGGCACGGAACCCGAAACAGGTGCGATCCTGTATGTGACGACGAACTACTTCCTGGAGCGAATGGGCCTGCGCGGTCTGGACGAGCTCCCGGAGCTCGCGCCCTTCCTCCCCGAGGCGGACGCGATCGAGGCCGAGACGCTGGAAGGGGTCCCGTCGTTCGATCCGGATGCACCGGATGCAGATGCAGACGACACGACGACGACGGAACTTTGATGCGAAGCAGTGGCAGTGGCAGTGGCAGGAACAGCGGGCGCGGCAACCCGCGGGGAACCGGCGGGGGCAGCAATCCGCGGGGGACCGGTGGGAGCGGCAACCCGCGGGGGACCGGTGGGAGCGGCTCCCAGCCGAGGAGCGCGGGAGGGCGCGACGACAGGCCGAAGCGTCCCAGCAAGCCCCGCCCTGAGGAGCGTCGCTACGACGTAGGCCCCGGGGCCTCGCCGGACGGTCCGAAGTCCGGGCGCGGCAACGCGGCACGCGGCGGCGCCAAGGGCGGTCCCAAGCAGGGGCAGCAGCGCGGTGGCCGTACGGAGCCCTCGCGCTCCCGCGAGTACGAGACGCGGACCGAGGAGCGCAACCGGGACCGGTACGCGGGCAAGAAGGACATCAAGCTGCCCAAGACCTTCCCGGGCGCCGAGCAGGAGGGCGAGCGACTGCAGAAGGTGCTCGCGCGCGCCGGCTACGGCTCCCGGCGCTCCTGCGAGGAGCTGGTCGAGCAGGCCAGGGTCGAGGTCAACGGCGAGATCGTCATGGAGCAGGGGCTGCGCGTCGACCCGGAGAAGGACGAGATCAAGGTCGACGGGCTGACCGTGGCCACGCAGTCGTACCAGTTCTTCTCGCTGAACAAGCCCGCGGGCGTGGTGTCCACCATGGAGGACCCCGAGGGCCGGCAGTGCCTCGGCGACTACGTCACCAACCGCGAGACGCGGCTCTTCCACGTCGGGCGGCTCGACACCGAGACCGAGGGTGTCATCCTGCTCACCAACCACGGCGAGCTGGCCCACCGACTGACCCACCCCAAGTACGGCGTCAAGAAGACCTACCTCGCGCACATCGTGGGCCCCATCCCGCGTGACCTGGGCAAGCAGCTCAAGGACGGCATCCAGCTGGAGGACGGCTACGCGAAGGCGGACCACTTCCGGGTCGTCGAGCAGACCGGCAAGAACTACCTGGTCGAGGTGACCCTGCACGAGGGCCGCAAGCACATCGTGCGCCGCATGCTCGCCGAGGCCGGCTTCCCGGTCGACAAGCTGGTGCGCGTCGCCTTCGGCCCGATCACCCTCGGCGACCAGAAGTCGGGCTGGCTGCGCCGGCTGTCGAACACCGAGGTCGGGATGCTCATGGCGGAGGTCGATCTCTAGGCCCCGCCCGACGGCTCCGGAGGGCCGTGTGGGCCCTCCGCCCGTCTTCCCGGCATCCGCGTGCACGGTGGCCGTCCTACGCGCTCCCAGAGGCCGCTGAGGGCTTCTGTCTCGGATGTGCCAGAACTGGGCCAGGGGTCTTGTGGACGCGCACCCGCCTTTTTATAGTCGTAGTGACTATTACTCGTGTGAAACGGGGGCGGGTGCCTTGCGCGCAAGGGGAGGCTTCGCCCCCGAGGGTTACGACAAGTACGCCTTCGAACCCTTCGCCGTCACCGTCGACCTCGCCGTCCTGACCGTCCGCGCGGGCGAGCTGGAGGTGCTGCTCGTCGAACGGGGGCAGGAACCGTACGCCGGCCGCTGGGCGCTGCCCGGCGGCTTCGTACGGCCGAAGGAGTCCGCAGAGACGGCCGCCCGGCGCGAACTCGCCGAGGAGACCGGCCTCCCGGACGTCTCCTGCCTCCATCTGGAACAGCTGCGGAGCTACAGCGAACCCGACCGCGACCCGAGAATGCGGGTCGTCTCCGTCGCGTTCGCCGCGCTGCTCCCGGACCCTCCCCCAGACTTCGTCCGGGGGTACCCCCACCTCGCCTCGCCCGAGCCGCACGGTGGCGGTGACGCGGCACAGGCCCGGTGGGTGCCGTACGGCTCGGTCGGCCCGCTCGCCTTCGACCACGACCGCATCCTCGCCGACGCCCACGAACGCGTCGGCGCCAAGTTCGAGTACACCTGTCTCGCCACGTCCTTCTGCCCGCCCGAGTTCACCCTCGGCGAGCTGCAGCGGGTCTACGAGACGGTGTGGGGCACCACGCTCGACCGGCCCAACTTCCGGCGCAAGGTCCTCGCCACGCAGGGCTTCGTCGAACAGGTCCCGGGGGCCGCTCGCCTCACCGGAGGCCGCGGCAAACCCGCCGCGCTCTACCGCGCGGGCGGCGCCACCGCCCTGTACCCGCCCCTGCTGCGTCCCCCTTCGGAAGGACGGCCCTCATGACCACCACCCCGACGCTCGCCAAGCACGCCGCCACCGGGTCCCTGCTCGGCCTCGCCCTCGGCGACGCGCTGGGATTCCCGACCGAGTTCAACGACGTACCGTCGATCCTCGCCAAGTGCGGCCCCTGGCGGGAGATGAAGCTGCCGCGGCCCGCGATCGTCACGGACGACACACAGATGACGCTGGCGCTGGGGCGGGGGCTGCGCACGGCCATGGACCGGGGCCTGCTCACACCGCTGCAGATGGAACGGCCGGTGCGCGAGGAGTTCGTGGACTGGTACCAGTCGCCCGACAACAACCGGGCGCCCGGCCATACCTGTCTCGTCGCCTGCAACCTCCTGAAGACCGACGGCCGCCCCTGGCAGGACGCCAGCCAGATCGGCTCCAAGGGGTGTGGGGCCAACATGCGGGTGGCGCCCGTGGGGCTCGTACGGGGACTGGGCGACGAACAGCGTTCGGGCGCCGCGCAGTTGCAGGCCGCGCTCACCCACGGCCATCCCACCGCGCTCGCCGCCTCCGACCTCACCGCCCACGCGGTATGGCTCCTCGCCGGAGGTGCCGAGCCGGCCGAACTGGTCGCACTCCTGCGCTCCTACGCCGAGGAGAACCGCAGCCGCTACCTCTCCCGCTGGCTCGGCGACCTGTGGACCCGCAGCCAGGACCCCACGCCGGAGCACTTCATCGAGCGCGGCTGGGACGAGTGCCTGGAGGCCCTCGACCGCCTCCGCGACGCCCTGCGCACGGCCTCGCCCGAGACCGACCCCTGCCTGGCCACCGGCGCGGGCTGGATCGCCGAGGAGGCGCTCACCACCGGGCTGCTCTGCTTCCTGCAGTTCGTCGACGAGCCCGTCACCGCGCTGCGCCGCGCGGCCTGCACCTCCGGCGACTCCGACTCCATCGCCTGCCTGACGGGCGCGTTCGCGGGCGCCCACCACGGCTCGGACGCCTGGCCGACGGAGTGGGCCGACCGCATCGAGTACCAGAGCGACCTCATGTCGCTGGGGGCGCTCTGGGATGCTTGAGCGATGATCGACGACGTCCTGGACATCGACCTCGCGGCCGTGGTCGCCGAGCAGCCCGACCCGGTGCTGTTCGCCACCGTCTCCGGGGCGCACCTGTACGGCTTCCCCTCGCGCGACTCGGACGTCGACCTGCGGGGCGTACACCTGCTGCCGGCGGCCGAACTGGTCGGCCTGCGCGAGCCGGAGGAGACCCGGTCGCGGATGTGGGACCGGGACGGCGTCGAGATGGACCTCGTCACCCACGACCTGCGCAAGTTCGTACGGCTGATGCTGCGGCGCAACGGCTATGTGCTGGAGCAGCTGCTCTCGCCGCTGGTCGTGCACACCGGGGAGGCGCACCGCGAGCTGGTCTCGCTCGCCCCCGGGGTCCTCACCAGCCATCACGCCCACCACTACCGGGGGTTCGCGGCGACGCAGTGGCGGCTGTTCGAGAAGACCGGCGAACTCAAGCCGCTGCTCTACACGTTCCGGGTGCTGCTCACCGGCATCCATCTGATGCGCAGCGGCGAGGTCCAGGCCGATCTGCGCACCCTCGTCGGGGAGGTCGGGGAGGCTCCCGTGTATCTGCCCGACCTGATCGCCGCGAAGGCGGAACGGGAGCACGGGGACGCGGACGTCGACCCCGCGCGCGTGGCCGCCGACGTGGAAGGCCTGCACGGCGTGTTGGACGCGGCGCAGGGCGGCTCAGGGCTGCCGGACGCTCCGTCCGTGTACGACGCCCTGCACGCGTTCGTCGTCAGGGTCCGTCTGGAGGGCTGAGGCGCGGCGCACGCGGACGAGGAAGTCCTCGACGCGGGCGTGGTCCGGCTCGGCGGGAAGCGGGCTGCGTACGGCCGCCTCGTCCACCTCCGCCGCCAGCCGGGACATCCAGGCCTCGACCTTCGGCCACGGAACCTCGCCGCGCTTCACGGCGAGCAGCGGCTCGCGCTGCTCGCCGACGTCGATCGCAAGCGCACCGGCGCGCAGCAGATCGCGGGAGCTCATGAGGAGGCGCAGGAGGTGCATGGCGTGCTTCCAGCGCGGGGCGCCGTGCCGGCGGGCGTCGGCGTCCAGTTTCTTGCGCTGGCCCAGGGCGTAACGGGCGAACGTCTCGTGCGCCTGCCGGGACAGGAACGCCTCGCGCAGGGCAAGGAGTTCGCGGCCCGTGTCGTCGACGTACTCCACGAAGGGGGAGTGCAGGCACTCCAGGATGTTCGGGTTGGCGCGCAGCGCGAGGCCGCAGAAGCGTTCCAGCTCCCAGCTGAACTGCTCCTCGGCCGGACCCTCGACATGCGTCGGCGGCTTCTCGAAGCGCCAGAAGAGTGGGGTCGGGGCGAGGAACACACCCCGACGGTCCGTGTCGCTGTCGTCGGTGGCCAGCCCGAAGGCGCGCGAGCCCATCACACAGGAGTAGATCGTGTGGTCGCGCAGCAGGGCCTCGGAACGCGCCTGCGGATGCATGACCAGGAGCGTACGGGCCGGCTCACCCCAGGTGGATCGAATTTCCCTCCACCGTGATCTTCTCCGCGGGCAGCGGACGCGGGGCCGGGCCGGCGACCACCGAGGCGTCGGTGATGCGGTACTTGCTGCCGTGGCAGGGGCAGTCGATGGTGCCGTCGGCGACGGTGCTCACCGTGCAGCCCTGATGGGTGCAGATCGCCGAGAAGGCTTTGAACTCGTCCTTCGTCGGCTGGGTGACCACGATCTTCTGAGCCTTGAAGATCTTGCCGCCGCCGAGCGGGATGTCGCTCGTCTTGGCGAGTTGCCGGCCACTGGACGCGGAGGCGGACGCGATCGCGTCCGAGTTCGCGGAGGCGGAGGCGGAGGCGGACGTGGACGTGGAGGCGGACGCGGACGTGGACGTGGACGCGATCGCGGTGGGGGAAGACGCCGACGAGCTGTTGCTGTCGCCGTACTTGCCGCACCCCATGAGCAGGGCGGCGGCCGCGCCCGTGCCGAGCACGGTGCGCCGAGCCGGGGGGTTCGTCATGTCGTCACTCCGAACGTGCGGAAGAACCAGAGAGCCGACGTCAGCCAGATGGCCGTGAGGACGACGAAGACGAGTCCTCCGACCAGGGGCAGCAGCCAGCCGGGCAGTCGCTCCGAGCGGAGCAAGAGCATTTTTGCACTAAATGTCCCAAATAAGAAGCAGCCCAGGAGTGAGTGCCACAGCACGCGCGGTTCGTACGTCTGATAGCCCAACGCGTACAGGCAGTGCACCGCGACCGGCACCGCCACCAGGAACGCGACCCGCCCCGACCAGCGGTGCAGCATCGGAGCCCAGCTCGGTCCCGGCAGCTTCCCGTACACCATGAACGCCGAGACCAACTGGACGAGCGCGAAGGCGAACGCCGTCGTCGCCAGCCACGACTTCACCGCGCCCGTACTGCTGAACCCCGCGAGATTGAAGGCGGTTCCCGTCGGGTCGTGCACCTTGCCGTACACGCCGAGGCCGACCGCGACCGCCGCGGCGACCAGGGCGGGGACGAGAAACCGGGCCGCGCTCGGGCGGCGGTGGGTGGGCGGGGGAGAAGGGAAACCCTGGGTGGCGGCGTTCGGATCCACGGTCATGAACGGCTCCCTGTGGAAGAGGGGTTCAGGGGGTCACGGGTCGCGCGGTGAGCGTCTGGCCGTCGACCGTCACGGCGCCGGTCCGCGGGTCGATCGCGGGCGCCGCCGCGGGCTTGTCGTCGCGGTCGAGGATGCCGACCTGCCTGCCGCCGGGCAGCACGATCCAGCCGCCGTCGAGCTTGGCGCCGCGCACCGCGGCCGTCGCGCGGTAGAGCCCGGACGGTTTGACCGCCTTGTCGGCGGTGAAGGGGTAGCGCTGCCCGCCGAGGTCGACAGTGCCGCGGATGCTCTCGCCGTCCTTGAGCGTGCCGTTCAGTTCGGCACCGTGCTTGCCGGTGAGCTTCATGGTGCCGTCGTCGCTGACGTCGCCCTTCAGCCACGACTCCTTGCTCCGGCCGTCGCAGAAGTACGCGATCGCCTTGCCGTCGCGGAGCGAGACGGCGACCGCGGAGGAGTCGTCGTCGGTGCGGCCCGCGTAGTCGGCGTTCGGCGGCGCGCTCTTCGAAGGCGTCGGTGACGGTGAGGACGGGGGTGAGGGGGAGGGTGGTGTGCCCGTGGGCGGTGGGCTCGCCGCCGGCGTGGCGCTGGGTGGTGCCTCTTGGTACGACGACGTGCTCTTCGTCCCCGTCGTCGCGTTGAGCGTCAGCATGAACACGGCGAGCAGGAGTCCCGCTAGAAGGGTGAGCAGCGGTCCTGGGCGCTTGATACGGGCCATGCGGGCCTCCCCCGAGGCGAGTCTCCTGCCATGAGAGCGGACCCGTGCCCCGGCGTCCAGAGGTGTACGGGTGCGTTCTCACCACAAGTAGCGGAATAGGGCGATTCAAGTGACATCGGCGGGGTCCGAGGCCGGGCTGTGACCCACCCCTGGCCGCACTTACGGCCGTCTCGGCAGGCGGGCGCCGCGCACTCGCGCGTTGTGGTCTGACTACGCTGGTGTGACAAGGCAGGGCACGACGAGACATGACGAGATGCGGCGAGTCCGTAGCTCGGCTCAGCGAGGAGTAACACCGTGGCGGTACGAGCGGTCCGGGGCGCCGTCCAACTGGAGCGGGACGAGGCCGGACACATGGACGAGCAGGTCAGCGAACTGCTCACCGCCATCCTGGAGCGGAACGGCCTCACCACGGACGACCTGATCAGCATCTGGTTCACCGCGACACCCGATCTGCACAGCGACTTCCCGGCCGCGGCCGCCCGTAAGCTCGGCATCGTCGACGTGCCGCTGATCTGCGCGCAGGAGCTGGACATCGAGGGCGCGATGCCCCGGGTCGTACGGGTCCTCGCGCACATCGAGTCCGACCAGCCCCGCGCCGACATCGCGCACGTCTACCTGGGCGCCGCGGGCGCGCTGCGCAAGGACATCGCCCAGTGAGAACCGCGCTTGTCATCGGAACCGGCCTGATCGGTACGTCGGCGGCGCTGGCCCTGTCCCAGCGCGGCGTCGTCGTCCACCTGACCGACCACGACCCGGAGCAGGCCCGTACGGCGGCCGCGCTCGGCGCGGGCACCGACGAGGCGCCCGGCGGCCCCGTGGACCTCGCGATCGTGGCGGCCCCGCCCGCACACGTGGCGGCGACGCTCGCGGACGCCATGCGGCGCGGGGTCGCGCGCGGTTACCTCGATGTGGCGAGCGTCAAGGGCGGCCCGCGCCGCGAGCTGGAGGCGCTCGGCCTCGACCTCTGCGCGTACATCGGCTCGCACCCCATGTCGGGCCGCGAGAAGTCGGGCCCGCTGGCCGCGACCGCCGACCTCTTCGAGGGCCGTCCCTGGGTGCTCACGCCCACTCGCGACACGGACACCGAGGTCCTCAACCTCGCCCTTGAACTGGTGTCGCACTGCCGTGCCGTCCCCGTCGTCATGGACGCCGACGCCCACGACCGGGCCGTCGCGCTCGTCTCGCACATGCCGCACCTGGTGTCGAGCATGGTCGCCGCGCGCCTGGAGCACGCGTCGGAGGCGGCGGTACGGCTCTGCGGGCAGGGCATCCGCGATGTGACCCGGATCGCTGCCTCCGACCCCCGGATGTGGATCGACATCCTCTCCGCGAACCCGGGGCCGGTCGCCGACCTCCTCGCGGACGTCTCCGCCGACCTCGACGAGACGGTCCAGGCTCTGCGCGCCCTCCAGTCCTCCGACGAGGCCAAGCGCCGCGAGGGCGCGGGCGGCATCGAGGACGTCCTGCGGCGCGGCAACGCGGGCCAGGTCCGCGTCCCCGGCAAGCACGGTGCCGCCCCGCTGACGTACGAGACGGTGGCCGTCCTCATCGACGACCAGCCCGGCCAGCTGGCCCGCATCTTCGCCGATGCGGGGGCGGCCGGGGTCAACATCGAGGACGTACGCATCGAGCACGCGACCGGACAGCAGGCAGGTCTCGTACAGCTGATGGTGGAGCCGAAGACTGCGCCGGTGCTGAGCACGGCGCTGCGGGAGCGCGGCTGGGCGCTGCGGCAGTAAGCCCGTCGTCCGGCCCGGGTGGCCTGCGCAGCGAGCCGTGGCGATGGCTCATCGGCTGTCGCCGACGGCCGGAGGCCGGCGCAGCCGTGCGAAGCCTGAGAGGCGCCCTGGCGCCGAGCAGTGCGAGCGCCGCGTTGAGGATCGGTGCGCGGCTGGGCGCTGCGGCAGTAGCCGTCGCGGGGCAGGCCCTTCCGGGCCCCCTGGGCCAGGGGGCCCGGAAGGGCCAGTAATACGGGGTCCGGGGAGCCAGTAACCTTGTGCGGGGCGCGATCGTGCCCCGCACAGACCTCCACCCCGCACCAGGAAGGTGTCCCCACCGTGGAAAACGGCGCCGCCCGGACCGCCCCGGCAGTGATTGTCGCCATCGACGGCCCCTCCGGCACGGGCAAGTCGAGCACCTCGAAGGCCGTGGCCGCGCAGCTGGGTCTCAGCTACCTGGACACGGGCGCGCAGTACCGGGCGATCACCTGGTGGATGGTGACCAACGGCATCGACATCACGGACCCGACCGCGATCGCCGCCGTGGCCGGGAAGCCGGAGATCATCTCCGGGACCGACCCGTCCGCGCCGGCCATCACGGTCGACGGGACCGACGTCGCGGGCCCGATCCGTACGCAGGAGGTCACCTCCAAGGTGAGCGCGGTCAGCGCGGTGCCCGAGGTGCGCGCCCGGATCACCGAACTGCAGCGCTCGATCGCGGCCGCCGCCGAGTGGGGCATGGTGGTCGAGGGCCGGGACATCGGCACCACCGTGCTGCCCGACGCCGACCTGAAGATCTTCCTCACGGCCTCCCCGGAGGCGCGTGCCGCCCGCCGCAGCGGTGAGCTGAAGGGCGCGGACGTCAACACCACCCGCGAGGCCCTGCTCAAGCGCGACGCGGCCGACTCCAGCCGTAAGACCTCCCCGCTCGCCAAGGCGGACGACGCGGTCGAGGTGGACACCTCCGACCTCACGCTCCAGCAGGTCATAGAGTGCGTCGTCACCCTGGTCGAGGAGAAGCGGGCCGCCAAGTGACCGCACCCTCCGAGAGGGGCGCCGAGATCGGGCGCCGCATCGGCGTCGGCCTGATGTACGGGCTGTGGAAGCCGCGTGTGCTCGGCGCCTGGAAGGTCCCCGCGACCGGCCCGGCGATCCTGGCCGTGAACCACTCGCACAACATCGACGGCCCGATGGTCATGGGCGTGGCGCCCCGGCCCACGCACTTCCTGATCAAGAAGGAGGCGTTCATCGGTCCGCTCGACCCCTTCCTGCTCGGCATCGGCCAGCTGAAGGTGGACCGTGAGACCACCGACCGCACCGCCATCAGCGACGCCCTCGGCGTCCTGTCGTCCGGCGGCGTGCTCGGGATCTTCCCGGAGGGCACCCGCGGCGACGGTGACTTCGCCTCGCTGCGCGCCGGGCTCGCGTACTTCGCGGTCCGCAGTGGGGCGCCGATCGTCCCGGTGGCGGTGCTGGGAAGTTCCGAGAAGACCAGCCGGTTGACAAAGGGGCTCCCCCCGCTGCGCAGCCGGGTCGACGTCGTCTTCGGCGACCCCTTCGAGGCGGGCGACGGCAGCGGACGGCGGACGCGCAAGGCGCTGGACGAGGCGACCGCCCGCATCCAGAAGCAGCTGAGCGCCCACCTGGACCACGCCAGGCGTCTGACCGGACGCCCGGAAAACGCCGGGCGCCCCACCGGGCACTAGGCGACACTTGAGTAGTGGATCACCCGATATGCGGGCGGTCCACCGATCACCACGAATGAACGACGAGGTACGGACTTCATGAACGACCACATCCAGCCCGACGGCTCGGCCGGCCCGGCCGAGCACGAGCACGGGGCGCTTGGCGATGCCGAGTACGCGGAGTTCATGGAGCTCGCCGCGGAAGAGGGCTTCGACATCGAGGACGTCGAGGGCGCGATCGAGGAGGCGGGCCACGGCCCGCTGCCCGTCCTCGCCGTCGTCGGCCGGCCCAACGTCGGCAAGTCGACCCTGGTGAACCGGATCATCGGCCGCCGAGAGGCGGTCGTCGAGGACAAGCCCGGCGTCACCCGCGACCGCGTCACCTACGAGGCCGAGTGGGCGGGCCGCCGCTTCAAGCTCGTCGACACCGGCGGCTGGGAGCAGGACGTCCTCGGCATCGACGCGTCCGTGGCCGCGCAGGCCGAGTACGCGATCGAGGCGTCCGACGCGGTCGTCTTCGTCGTCGACGCCAAGGTCGGCGCCACCGATACCGACGAGGCGGTCGTACGCCTGCTGCGCAAGGCAGGCAAGCCGGTCGTGCTGTGCGCCAACAAGGTCGACGGCCCGAGCGGCGAGGCCGACGCCTCGTACCTCTGGTCCCTCGGTCTCGGCGAGCCGCACCCCGTCTCCGCGCTGCACGGCCGTGGCACCGGCGACATGCTGGACGCCGTCCTGGAGGCGCTGCCCGAGGCCCCGGCGCAGACCTTCGGCGCCGCGGTGGGCGGCCCCCGCCGCATCGCCCTCATCGGCCGCCCGAACGTCGGCAAGTCCTCGCTCCTGAACAAGGTGGCGAACGAGGACCGCGTGGTCGTCAACGAGGTCGCGGGCACCACCCGCGACCCGGTCGACGAGCTCATCGAACTCGGCGGGGTCACCTGGAAGTTCGTCGACACGGCGGGCATCCGCAAGCGCGTCCACCTCCAGCAGGGCGCCGACTACTACGCCTCGCTGCGCACGGCCGCCGCCGTCGAGAAGGCCGAGGTCGCGGTCATCCTGATCGACGCGTCCGAGACCATCTCCGTGCAGGACCAGCGCATCGTGACGATGGCCGTCGAGGCGGGCCGCGCGATCGTCCTCGCCTTCAACAAGTGGGACACCCTCGACGAGGAGCGCCGCTACTACCTGGAGCGGGAGATCGAGACCGAGCTCCTCCAGGTGGCCTGGGCGCCCCGGGTGAACGTGTCGGCGCGCACCGGCCGTCACATGGAGAAGCTCGTCCCGGCGATCGAGACGGCCCTGGACGGCTGGGAGACCCGCGTCCCGACCGGCCGTCTGAACGCCTTCCTCGGCGAGCTGGTCGCCGCCCACCCGCACCCGGTCCGCGGCGGCAAGCAGCCCCGCATCCTCTTCGGTACGCAGGCGGGCACCAAGCCCCCGCGGTTCGTGCTCTTCTCCTCCGGCTTCATCGAGCACGGCTATCGGCGCTTCATCGAGCGCCGGCTGCGCGAGGAGTTCGGCTTCGAGGGGACGCCGATCCACATCTCGGTACGGGTGCGCGAGAAGCGCGGCGCCAAGAAGAAGTGACGTAGAGACAGGTAAGGGGCGGCTCCCATGGGAGCCGCCCCTTACCTGTTCACCTCACCTGTTCAACCGTTTCTGCTCACAGGCCCCTACGAGGTGCGGGCGGCAGCGCAGCCGGGATGGGGTGCAGGCCCGTACCGTGCTGCCGCGCGACCGGCTGCCAGATGGCGGTCGCCGCAGTGGTGTGCCCCTGCTGCGAGCCGCCGTTGCGCGCGGAGTAGGCCCCCGCGCTGTACGAGCTGTACGACGAGGCGTACGCGGACGAGGCGTACGCGCCCGAACCGTGCGTCAGGCTCCCGAAAGCCGTGAAGCCCAGCTCCTCCTCGCCGTGGCGGTCGCCGGGCAGGGCCCTGAAAGATCTGACCCACTCGGCGTAGAGCGCGTCGTAGATCGGCGTGGCCGAGGGAGCGCCCGGAGGATCCTGAGCCGATCGCGCGGCCGGGATCGGATGGAAGGGCTGGCGGCGGGGGGCGTCGTAGGTGTGCACGTATGTGCCAACGACCCCGCCGCCCAACAGATGCGGCCACCGCGACGCTTTCGCACGCCCCGTCGCGTGGGCGCGCTCAGCCACACATGACCCGTGCCCGACGACGAACCCGCACCGCCCCTTGAGGGGCGCGGGGCTGTGACATTATGCGGCTCCGCCGCGTGGGCGCGCTCAGCCACAATCGACCCGCACAGGACAACGCACCCGCAGTTCCCCGCCGCAACCCAGCGGAGCGCTCACGTCCCCGCGAGCGGCATCGCGGCAGCCACCAACTTCCCGTTCGCCGCCGCCTTGTCCAAAGCGTCCCGCAGCAGATCCTCCCGAGGCTGCCGCCCGATCGACCCGACCGGCGCGGCGAACAACAGCACCTGCTGGTGCTTGTTGGCCGCCGCCCGCCAGCTCTCCGCGACCTGGAGCGCCTGGTGCGCCTGCCACCACGCGACCGGCGACCCACCCCCGCTGCCCGGCTGCAGCACGGCGTGCAGCTGCCCCATGGCGAGCAGCACGGACCACCCGTGCAGCACCGGCGGCACCGAGCTCAGCTCGGTCACCGGCATGAACCCCTGCTCGATGAGGAGCGGCAGGAAGTCGTCGCCGATGTCCATCGAGCCGGGCCGCACGATGGGCCCGGTCGGCTCGACGACGAGCGCCGGGTGCAGCTCGCCGTTGATCAGGACGAGTCCGCTGGTGACACCGAGCACGGCCTGCTCGGGCGCGGCCTGCTCGGGCACGCTGTCGGGGTTGATCGAGCGGACGGCGCCCTGCAGTTGCTCCTCGGTGACCTGCACGACCTGTGAGGGCAGACAGGTGGCGTGGGCGAAGGCGAGGACGGCGGTCTCGTCGCCGATGAACAGGACGGTGCTGGTGCGCTCCTGTTCCGAGTCGCCCGGGGTGCGGCAGGACGTGCAGTCGTAACTGCCCGGGGCGTTCTCTCCGGCGAGCAGCCGGTCGGCTTCTTCGTCGCCGATCTCGGCGCGTACGTCGTCGCTGACGTCGAGCATGCGCGGCACGGGTGGCTCCTCGGGATGCGGTGCGTGGCGATGCCGGGTGGCTCCCGGCCCATGAAGCCGGGGGCCCCGGCTCATGAAGATGACAACGGGCGATCTGTGGCCGGAGTCACGCCCGAGAGCGAACGGAATCGAACCATCCAGCGCACAGGGTGAGATCACGTGCGGAATCTGTTACTCCAAGCCAACTTCTTGGGGGTTCAGGGAAGTTGAACCGGTGAAGCGGGTCACAGATCGGGAGAGCGACTGGTCGATAAATCCTGATATCAGGCAATGAAGTGGGTGGCCGAAAATCGCCGATACTCGCGGTAACCACGAACTGACCTCGAATGACAAGGAGTTGGTTGATATCGGGCGACGAGCTCCCTAGATTTCTCGGCCGTGTGCAACGAGCACCGCTCGGGACACGTCCGCCGGCCGAACCGCACAACGGTTCGCAGCACCACCTCCGGCGGACGGGGCGGAGCACGACGACCGCGCCGTACGCGCAGGGAGTCGCGCCCCGCCTAGGGGGACCCCGGGTGTTTCGAGAGGGAACTACATGTCCGCATGTGCCGATAACACTCGTAAGGTTCGTACGACGCGTACGACGGCGGTCCTCGCCGGGGCGGCCCTGCTGGCCCCGCTCGGACTGCTCGCCGCGACCGGCAACGCCGCCGCGGCCGACAGTGGAGTGTGGGACCGCATCGCCAAGTGCGAGAGCGGCGAGAACTGGCACATCAACACCGGCAACGGCTACTACGGAGGACTGCAGTTCTCCGCCGGCACCTGGCAGGCGTACGGCGGCACGGCCTACGCGTCGACCGCCGACAAGGCCTCCAAGGCCGCCCAGATAGCCATTGCCGCCAAGGTCCAGAACGCACAGGGATGGGGCGCCTGGCCCATCTGTTCGGCGCGGGCCGGGGCGTACGGAAGCGCGCCCGCGTCCTCGGGCGCCGCGGCGTCCGGAGGGTCGGCCACCACGAAGTCGACATCCAAGTCGACATCCAAGTCGGCTCCCGCGAAGACGACGACCAAGGCGGCCCCGGCGAAGGCCCCGACGCGCGAGTCCGGCCACACGAACCGCGCCGCCTCCCGCGGCGACTACACCGTCCGCGGCGGCGACACCCTGAGCGGCATCGCGGAGCGGCACGGAACCACCTGGCGGAAGATCTACGCCGCCAACCGGGCGGTCATCGGTGGTGATCCCGACCTGATCGTGCCCGGGCAGCGGCTCGACCTCTGAGCCCCGCTCCCCCCGGTCCCGGGCACGGGCCCCGCTCGGTCCGCCGACCGGGTGGGGTCCTGGGCGCGGCGGGCCGACCGGGAGCGGTGTGCTGCTTAGCGTGACCCGATGCACCTCGAACCGACGCCGCCGACCATGCCCATGACGCCCATGACGTCCTTGTCGACGATGCCGCCTCTGTCGAGCAAGGGCATGCGGTACGCGGCCGCAATCGTCGCCGCCCTGGCCGCCCTCGTTCCCGCGAGGGCGGCCGCCGCCTCACCGTCCCCGTTCCGCGGCCCGCAGACGGGGCGGGTGTCGTACAACTGTGCGCAGAGCCAGTGGCCCTGGGGCTGTCTCGCCGAGTGCGAAAGCGGCGGGCGCTGGCACGTGAACACCGGGAACGGCTCCTACGGAGGGCTGCAGTTCAGGCAGCCCACCTGGAAGGAGTTCGGCGGCCTGGCCTACGCCTCGCGCGCGGACCTCGCCTCGCGCAAGGAGCAGATCAGGGTCGCCGAGGCGGTGGTGGCAGTCCAGGGGTGGGCGGCCTGGCCCGTCTGTTCCAAGAGGTACAAGCTCCAGGGCCGTAGTCATGTGGTGAAGGCCGGTGAGACGCTCTGGTCGATCGCCCGCCGATACCGGATCGCGGGTGGCTGGAAGGCGCTCTACAAGGCCAACAAGCAGATGGTCGGAGCGAATCCGAACCGGCTGAATCCGGGCATGCCGCTCGTCATCCCGAAAGCCTAGGGCGGTGCGCTTCGGTCGCCTCTCCGCTGAACGCGACCGCGCCGCGGCGCAGTTCATGGACGTACGTCGCCCGGCCCGCCCGCTCCCGCAGATCGGGCGGCAGCCGCTGCTCGGCGACCACCACGCACGCGTCGAGACCGCTCAGGAGTTCGTACGTACGGGCCGCGACCGGCGGTGACATGCCCTGCGAGGGTTCGTCGACGAGCACCACGCGCGCGCGTGCCAGCAGGGCCCGGGAGAGGGCGAGCATGCGCTGCTCGCCGCCGGAGAGGGTGCCGGCGCGGCGCGGGAGGAGGGGCGCCAACTGCGGGTAGGCGGCGAGGGCGGGAGCGAAGTCGGCCGCGGCCAGTGCCAGGTTCTCGCGGACCGTGAGCGCCCCGAAGACCGCGCGGCGTTCGGGGACGAGGCACAGCCCGCGCCGGGCGCGTTCGTGGGCGGGCAGCCGGGTCACGTCCGCACCGTCCCAGACGACGGTGCCGCCGGACAGCGGCACGGTTCCGGCGAGGGCGCGCAGCACGGTCGTACGGCCCGAGCCGTTGCGGCCGAGCAGCACCGTGAGGCCGGGGCCGGGCGCGACCAGCGTCACGCCGTGCAGGGCCTCCAGGGGGCCGTAGCGCACGCGCGCGTGGCGCAGGGAGATGCTCATCCGCCGGGCCTCGTCTCCAGTACGCGGTCGGCGGGGCCGGAGGTGACGACGCGTCCGGCGGCCATGACATGGACGACGTCGGCCAGGTCGGCGACCAGATCGAGGTCGTGCTCGACGACCAGCAGGGCCGTACCGTCCGCGGCGAGCGCCCGCAGCACGCGGGCCAGCGCGGTCACTTCGGCGGTGTCCAGGCCCGCGGCGGGTTCGTCGAGCAGCAGTATGTGCGGGCTCCCGGCGAGCGCCCGGGCCAGCTCGACGCGTCTGAGCGTCCCGGTCGGCAGTCCCGCGGCGGGCAGCGCCCGCACCGGCCCGTCGAGCCCGAACAGCCGCAACGCCCGCTCCAGGGCCGCGGGATCGGCGACCCGGCCGTGCTCCGCCCCCACCCGAACATTTTCCGCCACGGTCAACGAGGGGAAAACCGATAGCTGCTGAAAGGTCCGCGCGATGCCGAGCCGGGTGCGGTCGTGCGCGGCCAGCCGGGTGATGTCCCGCTCGCCGAGCAGCACCCGGCCGTGCGACGGGCGCACGGTTCCGGCCAGGCAGTGGAAGAGCGTGCTCTTGCCGGCGCCGTTGGGCCCCACGACAGCGGTGACGCGCCCGGGCCGGAGCTCCAGGTCGACACCGCCGAGCGCCGCGAAGCCGCCGTAGCCGACGTGCAGGTGGCGGGCGTACAGGGGCTGGGGGGCCGTGGAGGCCAGCGGCGGGCGCGCACGGCGGGGCCCGGCGAAGGCGCGCCGCGGTGTGGGGGCGGGGACGTCACACGGGGCCAGGACGTCACACGGGGCCAGGACGGGGCGCGGGGCCGGGACGGGGGTGGGCCGCGCGGCCGTGGTGTCGTCCGCCGGGACACGCACCCCGGCCCTCCCCGGCCGCAGTCGCTCCCGTACCCGCGCCCCCAACGGCGTAAGGGCGACCTCGGGGCGCGACCGCAGCCGGGAAGCGGCCGTGCGCAGCGCCTCGAACGGGCCCCCGGGAAAGCGCCCGACGAAGACCGCGAGCACCCCGATCAGCGCCGCCGCCACCCCGCCACGCGCCCCCGCGTCGAGCCCCACCAGCAGCGCCGCGGCGGCCGGCGCACCCAGCACGCTGTCGGCGCCCAGGACCACGACCGCCGCGAACCACAGCAGCCCGCGCACCGGGTCGTACGCGGTCGCGTCGAAGGCGCGCAGGCCCATGCCGAGCATCCCGCCGCCCAGCGCGGCCAGCGCGGCGCCCGCCACGAAGGCCGCCAGCTTCAGCGAAGGGACCCGCACGCCCGCCGCCGACGCCCCCGACTCGTGGTCGCGCATCGCGGCCAGGGCCCGGCCCGTACGGCCCCGGCGCAGCGCACTCGCCGTCAGCAACGCGGCGGCCAACAGCCCCAGTTCGAGCACGTAGTACGCGCGGTCGCCGTCGAAGCCCGTCGGGCGGTCCAGCGACAGACCCGAGGTCGCGTACGGCTGTGTGAAGACGAAGCGGCTGACGCCCACGCCCACCGCGAAGGTCGCCAGGGCCAGCGCCAGTCCGTGGCGGCTGATCGCCGGCCAGCCGGTCAGCACGCCGAGCGGGGCGACCAGGACCACCGCCACCGCCAGCGCGGCCAGTTCCGGCAGGCGGGGCAGGCCCGGGAAGCGGCCCGCCGCCAGCAGCGCGGTGAAGAGGGCGCCCAGACCCGCGTACGCCGCCTGCCCGAGGGAGATCTGACCGCCGCGGCCGGTCACGACGACCAACGACAACAGCACCACACTCAGCGCCGGCACCTGCACCGACGTATGCAGGTCCGAGCCCGCGAGGCCCAGCGGCAGCAGGAACAGGACGCCCGCCACGATCCACGCGCCCGGCGGTGTCGCCACCGGGGCCGTCGTCGTGCGCGGCAGCGCGTCCCGGTCACCGATCCCCGGCAGCACGAGCGCCGCGATCAACAGGGCCACCACGAACAGGTTCGCGCCCACCGCCTGGAGCAGCGGCTCCGCCCAGCCCGCCGGATGCAGCCGCGTCAGCTGGCTCTGCGCGACGCCGAGGCCCAGCGCCACCACGACGGCCACCGGGAGGCTGCGCATCCGGGCGGCGACGGCCACCGCCATCACCTCCATGACGAGCAGCGGCATACCGTACGGGTCGAGTCGTACGTAGGGCGCCAGGAGGACGCCCGTCAGGCCCGCCGTGAAGGAGCCGAACGCCCAGCCCGCCGCGGCCACCCGGTCCGCGTCGATACCGCCGAGCACGGCGAGCGCGCGGTCGTCGACGACGGCCCGCAGTTCCGTGCCGAAGCGGGTCCAGCGCGTCACCGCTCCGACCCCGACCGCCAGGACGACCGCCACCGCCAGCTGCCCCCACGGATCCGCCGACACCAGCGTCGGCGCGTCCGCGCGCGCCCCGGTGCCCCACACCAGCGCGGCCCCGCCGACCAGCAGCACGAAGACCCCGAGGGACGCGACCAGCGTCTGTGCCGGGTCGCTGCCCAGGACGGACAGGGGTCGGAACACGAAGCGTTCCAGGGCCATGCCGATCGCCGGAGCCACCACCAGCAGCGTCACCGCGGCGCCGAGCGCGAGCGGCCAGTCCCACTCGACCGTGAACTGCCGCAGCAGATACGCGCACACCATCGCGATCGCGCCGTGCGCGAAGTTGAGCACCCCGGTCGCCCGGTGGGTGACGACCAGTCCGATCCCGGTGAGCGCCGCCGCGCCGCCGACCGAGAGCCCGGCCAGCGTGAGGTCGTACGTCAGGGAACTCATCAGCGCTCCGCGCCGGGTGGCTCACAGATCGGGCACGGGCCCAACTCCCCGCTCGTCAGGACCCGCGAGTCCACCGGCACGGCCGTCGGCTTCCCCGCGACCAGCGGGCAGTCCGCGCGGTGCCGGAGCGTGCCGCCGGGCACCATCAGAAGGTCCCCGCTGACGGCGACCGGCGCCACGGCGGCCTGCCCGGACTCGTCCGCGTCGGCGGGCTCGGCCGCCACGAGCAGCCCGTACAACTCCTCGACGCGCGCCGCCGCCGACGCGTTCCTGCCGTGTGCGAGCAGCACCGCGCCCGCGATGATCAGCGCGGCCCCGGGCACCGTGCAGGACGCGAGGTACGGCAACTGCCGTTCCGCGTACCGCTCGCCCGAGATGCCGTACCAGCCGATGACGCACAGCACCGCTCCGGCGGCGAGCGCGGCCCACCCGGCCCACAGGGCGGGATGCAGATGCACGCTCCGCGGTCGAGATGTCCGCATCCGGGCTCCCAGACGTCGTGTGTCTGTCTGTCTGTCTTCCAAGTCCGCCAATGGACTTGCACTATGCCTTCTGGAAGCTGACCCTGAAAGCTCCGGGCGCGCTCGGCCCGGACCGACACCCGGTGGTGAGCCAGGATGGTTCTCGGGAGCGACCTCAGGCGGGGCAACGGCCAGGGGGTGGCGGCGGTGGCCGTGCTCGTCCTCGCCGCGGCCCTCACGGCGTGCAGCGACAGCACCGGCGGCGGGAGTTCGACTCCTGTGCCCACCCCCTCCGTGGAGCAGTCCAGCAGCGCGCCGCCCAGCCCGACCGGCCCGGCCGATCCGGCGGCGGCCGAGAAGCAGGTCAAGCAGAACTGGGAGAAGTTCTTCTCCCCGTCCGTCCCCGTCAAGGACAAGCTGAACTACCTGGAGAACGGCGACAGGATGACCGCCGTCGTGCAGGGCTTCAGCGGGGACAAGCGCGGCCGGCAGGTCGCGGCCCAGGTCCAGAAGGTCGTGTTCACCTCGCCGACCGAGGCGGAGGTGACGTACGCGTTGACCCTGAAGGGCGCGACCGCCCTGCCGAACGCCGCCGGGACGGCCGTCGACCAGGGCGGCACCTGGAAGGTCTCCGACAGCACCCTCTGCGCGCTGGTGGCGCTGAGCGGCGACGGATCGACGACCCCGGCCGGCTGCTGACCCGCCGTGCACCCCAGGTACCCCAGGGGAGTCCTCGCCGTGGGCCTGCCGCTCGTCCTGGGCGCGGCACTTGTCCTGAGCACGGCCTGCGGCAGCCGGCTCCCCGAGAGCGACTTCGAGCACCGGTCCACACCCGCGCCGCAGAGCACCGCCCCGCTCCGCGTCGGCATCATCACCAGCGCCACCAGCCCCGTCGGCGGCTCCGCCTTCACCGGGCCGCGCGACGGGGCCAAGGCCTACTTCGACCGCCTCGACGCGCGCGGCGGCATCGGCGGCCGCCCGGTCGAGGTGCGCCTCTGCGACGACGGCGGCAGCGGCGTCGGCGACAACGAGTGCGTGCACAGGCTGATCGACGAGGACAAGGTCGTCGCCCTCGTCGCCACCACCGCCCTCGACTACGCGGGCGCCTCCCGCGTGTCCGACGCGGGCGTTCCCGACATCGGCGGCCAGCCCATCGGGGCGGCGTACGACACCTATCCCCACCTCTACGGGATCTACGGCAGCCTCGCGCCCCGCGACGGGACGCCGGGCTGGGGCGGGAAGCTGTACGGCGGCACCGAGGTCTACCGCTACTTCAAGCGCGTCCAGGGCGCCCGCACGGCCGCCGTGGTCTCCTACAACCAGTCCGCGTCGGCCGCGTACGCCCGGCTCGTCACCCGGGGCCTGAAGGCCGAGGGCTACCAGGTGGTCACCGAACAGGTCGACTTCGCGCTGCCCAACTTCCGTGCCGCCGCGGCCGATCTGAAGGACCAGGGAGCCGACCTCGTCTTCGACGCTCTCGACACGCACGGCAACGCCCAGCTGTGCAAGGCGATGGACGACGTCGGCGCGAAGGTCATCGCCAAGGTCACCAACGTGCAGAACTGGACGTCGACCGTCCCCGAGGACTACAAGGACGCCCCGCGCTGCCGCAACGCCCTGTGGGCGACCGGATCCAGCCGTAATTTCGAGGACACGTCCCAGAGGGCCGTCCGCGCGTTCCGGGACGCCACCAAGGGCCTGCCGACGCATTCTCAGTGGCAGCTGGAGGGCTGGGCGGCCGCCATGTGGTTCACGGACGCGGCGAAGTCCTGCGCGGGGGCGGAAACGGGCGTCACGCGCGCGTGCGTCGACCGCTTCATGAACCACGGCGCGCCGTACACCGCCGGCGGCCTGCTGATCCCCGTCTCCTCCGAGCATCTGCCCGCGCCCCCGAGGACCCGCCGGACGTGCGTCTCGGTGGCCCGCTGGAAGGACGGCAAGGGCTGGGTCTCCCAGGGCGACATGAACAGCGACTGCTTCGACGTGCCGCAGCTGTCGTACGAGCCCTGATGCGCTGTGGCTGTCCGTCGACATCGCCGACAAGAGGGCCGTCCTCGGTGTACTCGCGGACAGCGGCTGTCCGCAGGCGCTGGCAGACTCGCAGGCATGTTGGAGACATCGGCACGACTGCTGCGGCTGCTCTCGCTGCTGCAGGCCCACCGCGAATGGTCCGGGGCCGACCTGGCGGACCGCCTGGGCGTGACGCCCCGCACGGTCCGCCGCGATGTGGACCGGCTGCGCGAGCTGGGCTATCCGGTCAACGCCAGCCCGGGCACGGGCGGCGGCTATCAGCTCGGCGCGGGGGCCGAGCTGCCGCCGCTGCTGCTGGACGACGACGAGGCGGTCGCCGTCGCGGTCGGGCTGCGCACCGCCGCCGGGCAGGGCGTCGAGGGCATCGGCGAGACCTCCGTACGCGCCCTCGCCAAGCTCGAACAGGTGCTGCCGAACCGGCTGCGCCGCCGCGTCGGCGCCCTCAACGCGTTCACCGTGCCGATGCTGCGCGGCCCCCAGCCCTCCGCCGTGGACCCGGGCGTGCTCACCGAACTCGCGGTCGCCTGCCGCGACTTCGAGCGGCTGCGCTTCGCATACCGTGACCACGGCGGCGCCCCGACCCGCCGGACCGTCGAACCGCACCGCCTGGTGTGCACCGAGCGCCGCTGGTACCTCGTCGCCTGGGACGTCGACCGCGAGGACTGGCGCACCTTCCGGGTGGACCGCATCACGCCCACGCCGCCGCACGGACCGCGCTTCACCCCCCGTACGCCACCGGCCGAGGATCTGGCGGCGTACGTCTCCAAGGGCGTCTCCACGCGTGCGTACGCCTCCCAGGCCGTCGTCCGGCTCTTCGTGCCCCTGGCGGAGGCGGCCGAGCGGATCTCGCCCTCGGCGGGGACGCTGGAAGCCTCCGGGGAGGACAGCTGCATTCTGCGCACCGGGGCCGCGAGCCTCGACGTGATGGTGATTCACGTGATGCTGATGGGCTTCGAGTTCGAAGTGCTGGAGCCGGACGGGTTCACCGAGGCGATCAGGACGGCCCGGGACCGGCTGTCCCGGGCTCTGGAGCGGGCTGCGGAGCGAGCGCCCCGTACAGGGGATGGTGCAGGTCGAACGCCGGGGACTCGGAGCGGATCCGGGGCAGCGTGACGAAGTTGTGCCGGGGCGGCGGACAGGAGGTCGCCCACTCCAGGGAGCGGCCGAAGCCCCAGGGGTCGTCGACCTCGACCTTCGTGCCGTACCTGGATGTCCTCCAGACG
Source organism: Streptomyces sp. NBC_01384 (assembly GCF_045040035.1). NCBI lineage: Bacteria > Bacillati > Actinomycetota > Actinomycetes > Kitasatosporales > Streptomycetaceae > Streptomyces > Streptomyces sp. NBC_01384. Next base: position 2,089,473 of record NZ_CP109559.1, on the reverse strand, counting down.
TTGTACAGGAACGGCAGCGTCGAGATGCCCAGCAGGAAGGCGCCGATCGTCGAGACAGTGTTGAGCGCCGTGAAGCCGTCGGAGGCCAGATAGTCCGCGTACCGGCGCGGCATGCCCTCGGCGCCCAGCCAGTGCTGCACCAGGAACGTCGTTTGGAAGCCGACGAAAAGTGTCCAGAAGTGGATCTTGCCGATGCGTTCGTCGAGCAGCTTGCCGGTGAACTTGGGCCACCAGAAGTAGAAGCCGCCGAAGGTCGCGAAGGCGACGGTGCCGAAGACGACGTAGTGGAAGTGCGCGACCACGAAGTACGAGTCGGTGACGTGGAAGTCCATCGGCGGCGAGGCCAGGATCACCCCGGTCAGACCGCCGAACAGGAACGTCACCAGGAATCCGACGGCCCACAGCATGGGCGTCTCGAAGGAGAGCGAGCCGTTGAGCATCGTCCCGCTCCAGTTGAAGAACTTCACCCCCGTGGGCACCGCGATCAGGAACGACATGAAGGAGAAGTACGGCAGCAGCACCGCGCCCGTCGCGAACATGTGGTGCGCCCACACGACGACCGACAGACCGGTGATGGCCATCGTCGCCGCGACCAGCGTCAGATAGCCGAAGATCGGCTTCCGGCTGAAGACCGGCAGGATCTCCGTGATGATCCCGAAGAACGGCAACGCGATGATGTAGACCTCGGGATGCCCGAAGAACCAGAACAGGTGCTGCCACAGCAGCGCGCCGCCGCCTGCCGCGTCGAACACCACCGATCCGAAGCGCCGGTCCGCCTCCAGGACCAGCAGTGCCGCCGCGAGCACCGGGAACGCGAAGAGGACGAGGATCGAGGTGAAGAGGATGTTCCAGCTGAAGATCGGCAGCCGGAACATCGTCATGCCGGGGGCGCGCATCCCGACGATGGTCGTAATGAAGTTCACCGCGCCGAGGATCGTGCCGAAGCCGGCCAGCGCGAGCCCCATGATCCACATGTCGGGGCCGACGCCCGGCGAGCGCTCCAGGCTGTTGAGCGGGGCGTAGGCGAACCAGCCGTAGGCGGCCGGGCCCGTGGGCACCGCGAGCGAGCCGAGGACGATCAGGCCGCCGAAGAGGAAGAACCAGTACGACAGCATGTTCAGGCGGGGGAAGGCGACGTCCGGGGAGCCGATCTGCAGCGGCATGATCTCGTTGGCGAATCCGGCGAAGGTCGGGGTCGCGAACAACAGCAGCATGATCGTGCCGTGCAGCGTGAACAGCTGGTTGTACTGGATATTGTCCATGATCTGCAGGCCGGGCCGGGCGAGTTCGGCGCGCATCAGCAGCGCCATCAGGCCGCCGACCAGGAAGAACGCGAAAGACGTGATCAGATACAGGTGGCCGATCTTCTTGTGGTCCGTGGTGGTGAGCCAGTCCACGACCAGCCGCCCCGGCCGCCTCCCGCCTCGCGTCCCGTGTACAGGGCGCGTAGTCGCCTGCGCGGTGTCCGTGCCCATTGCTCGCCCCTTCGCCGTCGCGCCGTGGGCCCGCCTGAAGCTCACGCCATGATGCTCGCGTCGTCTTGTGCTCCGACAGAGGACTTGCGGGGGTTCTGTGCTGGAACCGTGCATTTCCCATGCGGTGTCGGCTTCCGCGACACGCCCCGGATTCGGAATGGAAAAGCTTCGCCCCGCTGAGTCTCCGCGGGGGTCTTCGCGTCTTTCCATTGGGTTATTCGGGACTGCGTCAAGGTAGTCCCGAATAACGTTCGAAGGCGTGCGGGACACGTACGGAACCCCTCGTACGTGTGACGGAGTTCGGCCGAAACGCGTGTCGTGATCCCGTGACAGAAGCGTGACCGGAGGGGGGCGGGCGGCACAGGGATGCCGGTTCGGGCTTCCCCGGCCCCGGTCGGCCCCTTAACGTGGCGGTCATGGCACCCATTCCCACCCCTCCCGCAGAGCCCGAGGACAGCCCGCAGGCCTATGTCGGACTGGAGGCGAGGAGCGCCGAGCGCCGCGCCCGGGAGCGAGGCTGGTCCACGGTGCGCTCGCTTCCGCCCGGCACGATCATCACCATGGAGTACCGCACGGGACGGCTGAACTTCGAGGTCACCGGCGGCCGGGTGACCCGCTGCTGGAAGGGTTGAACCAAGGCCGACACGAAGGCCCCCGGATCGTCAGGAGCCGGGGGCCTTCGTCGTGCGGGGAGGTTGTGCGTACCGGCCCCGCTGTTCTCCATGGTCGCGCCGTTCGCGCGTTCGCGCCTCAGCTGCCCGCCACGGGCCGGGCCGAGGTCGAGGTGGTGGTGCGCGCCACGCGGTCCGAGTGCGGCGGGCGGCGGCTGCCGACCGGGGTGACCGGAGTGCGCTCCGAACGGGCCGTGTGCGGCCCCGGGGCCAGGTAGACGGGCGGTCGGGGCGGACGGGCGGCGGTCACGGTCTCGCGGGCGGGCACCTCGTCGTCCGCGTCGGCGGACTGCCTGACCAGGACGGGCGCGCCGAGCGGGGAACTCACCGGAACGTTGGCCGGGGCGTCGACCGGGGTGGGCGCCGTACGGCCGCGACGGGCGCGCCAGGCGTCACGCAGGGTGAACAGCCCGACCTCGGCACGGGCGATCAGCGGCTCGCACCACGGCAGCGCCAGCAGGATCAGCAGACCTGCGGCCCAGCCCAGCAGCACGTCGCTCAGCCAGTGCGTACCGAGGTAGACGGTGGTGAGCCCGACGCCGAGCGAGGTCACGGCGGACAGGGCGGACAGCCAGCGCCTGGCCCGCGGGGTCGAGGCCAGATAGGCCAGGATGCCCCAGGTCACGACGGCGTTCGCGGTGTGGCCCGAAGGAAATATATCGCCGCCAAGACCCATCTCGTTCGAGCCGATCGTGATGGCGTAGTGCGGTCCGAGGCGGCCCATGCCGAGCTTGGCGGCACCGACCGTGATGTTCAGCAGCAGCAGCGAGGCGCCCAGCGTGAGCAGCGGGCGCAGGGTGTGCTGCCGCCAGGAGCGCCAGCCCAGCCAGGCGGCGACCATCACGGCGGTGGGGCCGCGCTGGCCGAGCACCACGTAGTAGTCCAGGAACGCGTGGATCTCCGGCCACTGCTGGTAGGGCCGGAAGAACATGACCTGCCAGTCGAACCGGACCAGCCATGACGTGATCGCCACGGCCCACACGATGGCCACGTAGAAGGCCAGGGTGGCTCCGAAGAGCACAACCCTGTGCCGGCTCATCTTCGGCACATCGATGTGGGCCGACCGTTCCGGCTCACGGTCCAACCGGGCGAAGACCCGGTCCAGACGGGTGAGGTTTCGTTCGGTACGCACTCAATCGACGTTACAGCGAGTGAGCTGCGTTCCAGGCCGAATCACTCGGTTTGTGATGACGATGTGATGTGGGATTCCTCTCAGGGTGGTGTTTATTTCCAATGATTCTCTAATCTCCGGCGTCTGGACCTTCAATTCCATTGGCTGGTTCCGGCTTCCGTTTTATGGCCCTTTTGAATTCGTTCACCGAATCCTGGGGTGGAATTATCCGGTCGCTCACCGACCGCCGAGGAGTTGATCATGGCGGTCCGGAACCGTTCAGCCAGAAGGCCCCGTAGATCGCCGAAGCCGCCGCCACCGTGCCGAGAATCGCCGCTGACCTGGACGTACGCAGCCGGGCCAGGGCCAGTGCGAGGGGCAGCAGGAGGGGGAAGACGGGCAGCAGGAGGCGCGGTTTCGAGCCGAAGTAGCTGGACGTGCACAGGGCGAGCGCCGTGACGATCCCCGCGTACACCAGGAGCGGCAGTGGCTGACCCTGCCGTACGCAGATCACGTACAGCCAGATCACCAGGGCGACCCCGACGATCAGTCCGACGCCGGCCAGGGCCGACGGAAAAGACGTGAACTTGTCGCCCACGAAGCGGGCGAAGGCGTACCCGCCGTCGAATCCGTTGCGCCAGCCCGACTGGACGTCGAGATAGCCGAGCGGCCCCTTGCCCGTACGGTGGCCGACCCACAGCACGTACCCGGCGGCGCCGAGGGGCGCGAGGGCCATGCCGAGGGCGCGCCGGAGCACGGGGGCGCCATGCGTGGGCGGTGCGCTCCGGTCTCGCACGAACGAGGCGACGGCCGCCACCCACACGGCGGCGACCACCGCCGCCCCCACCGGGCGGGTCAGCCCGGCGAGCGAGGCGAGCAGGCCCGCCGTCACCCAGCGGCCGGTCAGTACCGCGTGGAGCGACCAGGCGGCGAGTGCCGTGAACAGTGACTCGCTGTACGCCATCGACTGCACGACGCCGACTGGCAGCGCGGCCCACACAAGCGCGGCGCAGACGCCCACGCGGAGGCCGTACACATGGTCCGCGACGGCGAAGATCCCCCAGGCCGCGGCGAGCGAGGCCGACGTGCTGACGAGCAGCCCGGCATCCGCGTACGACAGCGGCGTGATCGCCGAGACGAGCCGCTCCAGCCAGGGCAGCAGCGGGAAGAACGCGAGGTTCGAGTGCACGTCGCCGTTGGGGAGCCGGACCTCGTAGCCGTAGCCGAGATCGGCGACACGGGTGTACCAGAGCGAGTCCCAGCGGGCCGACAGCAGCTTGTGCGCGCTCTTGCCGTTCGCCGCGCTCCACAGGGCGAGCGTGATCAGGCCCAGGGCACGCACGGCGGCGTACCCGAGGAGGGCGGGCGCGGCCCGGCGCAGGGCGCCCGCGCGGGGCGGCATCGCGACAGGCGTCTCAAGATCGGTCACGGGCTCGATTATCGACGGCGCCCGGAACCGGCCGGCCTTTCGGGGCGTGGTGCGCCAGGGAGAGCGTGGCGTACGCCACATGCCCGGTGAGAGGAACGTGAGAGGTCCGCCACGTGTATAAGACGGGAACCGGCGTACTCTGGCCGCTCACTCGCCTTTGATGCGTGCGTCCGGGAGTCCGCTCCTCCCGGGCCGCTGCCGCAGGGAGTCCCCACCCAGCGGATCCGCCGAACGCGAGGGAACATCTGGGAGGTACATACATGTCCGGGACGACCACGGCCGCCACGCGTCGCCGTCGGGAGACCGGGGCCGGTGCCAACCGCTGGGTCGTCCTTGTGGTGCTGTGCGTCAGCCTGCTCCTCGTGGCCCTCGACGCCACCGTGCTGCACGTCGCGGTGCCCGCCGTCACCGAGGATCTCAAGCCCGGCGCGATAGAGCTGCTCTGGATCGTCGATATCTACCCGCTGGTCTGCGCCTCGCTGCTGATCCTCTTCGGCACGCTGGGCGACCGGGTCGGCCGCAGACGCGTTCTCCTCCTCGGATACGGGCTTTTCGGCGTCGCTTCCGGCATCGCCGCCCTCGCCGACAGCGCACAGGTCCTGATCGGGGCGCGCGCCCTGCTCGGTGTCGGCGGCGCGATGATCATGCCCGCGACGCTGTCGATCCTGCGGCAGGTCTTCCCCGACCGGCGGGAGCGGGCGCTCGCGATCGGCATCTGGAGCGCGGTCGCCGCGGTGGGCGCGGCGGTGGGCCCCCTGCTCGGCGGTCTCCTCCTGGAGCACTTCTGGTGGGGTTCGGTCTTCCTCATCAACATCCCGCTGATGCTGATCAGCCTGCCGATCGGGCGGCTGCTGCTGCCCGAGTCGCGGGGCGACCGGAACGGTCCCTGGGACGTGGTGGGGGCCCTGATGGCCGCCGCCGGGCTCTTCGGGCTCGTCCTCGGAGTGAAGCGGCTCGGCGGCGGTGAGGCGCCGTTCGGTCCGTTCACGCTGGCGCCGCTGCTCGTGGGCGGCGCGCTGATGTTCGCCTTCGTACGGCGCCAGCGCCGACGCGCGCACCCGCTGGTGGATCTGCGGATGTTCGCACGGCCCGCGTTCAGTACGTCGGTGGGGTGCATCGTCCTCGCCATGCTCGCCCTGGTCGGGCTCGAACTGATCGCCGCGCAGTACCTGCAACTGGTGCTCGGGCTCTCGCCGCTGCAGACCGGATTGCGGCTGCTGCCGCTCACCTTCGCGGCGATGGCCGCGGGGCTCGCGGGGGCGCGGCTGCTGCGGCGGTACGGGCCGCGCGCGATGGTCTGCTTCGGCTTCTGCCTCACCGCGGCCGCGGTGCTCACGCTCACGGCGATGGGCGGGGACGACAACGCCGGGCTGCTGCTCTGCGGGTTCGCGCTGCTCGGATTCGGGCTGGAGACGACGCTCTTCGGGGCGTACGAGTCGATGCTGAGCGAGGCGCCGCCGGCGCAGGCGGGTGGGGCCGCGGCGATCGGCGAGACCTCGTACCAGCTAGGCGCGGGGATCGGTATCGCGCTCCTGGGGAGCGTGATGAACGCGGCGTACACGCCCGGACTGTCGTCCGTACCGGGGGTCTCCGCGGGGGACTCCGCTGCCGCGGGTCACTCGCTGGGAGAGGCGTACGACGTCGCTGAGCGGCTCGGGGGGTCTCGTGGTGATGCCCTGCGGCATGCGGCTCGGGACTCCTTCGTGCACGGGCTGCATGTGACCTTGCTGGTCAGCGCGGGGCTGTTGCTGCTGGGGGCGGTGATGGCGTTGCGGTTGCCGCGGGTCATGGAGTGCGGGGCGCCCATGGCGGGCTCGGCGGAGATCCCGGCGCCCAGGGAAGTCGCCGAGTCGCGGGTGCCGGCGTAGCCCCCATCGCCCGCCCGCCCACGTGCGACGGAACCGCACGTGTCGGCGGGCTGGAAACGGGCGGTGCGTGGGTGGGAGAGGCACTGGACGTGCGGGACACTGCGTCGTACCGTCAGGGCGAGACCGTAACTAGCGCTGCTAGTTTTAGTGTGCCGGAGGCTGTCGTATGTCCGCGTCCTCGAAGCTGCCCCCCTTCGACCCCGCCGACCCCCTGGGTATCGACGACCTGCTGGAGCCGGAGGACCTGGCGATCCGGGACACCGTACGGGCATGGGCCGCGGACCGGGTGCTGCCGTATGTCGCCGAGTGGTACGAGAAGGGCGAGCTGCCCGGGATCAGGGAGCTCGCGCGCGAGCTGGGCGGCATCGGCGCGCTCGGGATGTCGCTGGAGGGCTACGGATGCGCGGGGGCGAGCGCCGTGCAGTACGGGCTCGCCTGTCTGGAGCTGGAGGCCGCCGACTCCGGCATCCGGTCCCTCGTCTCCGTCCAGGGCTCCCTCGCCATGTACGCCATCCACCGCTTCGGCAGCGAGGAGCAGAAGCGGACCTGGCTGCCGGGCATGGCCTCCGGTGAGGTCATCGGGTGCTTCGGGCTGACCGAGCCCGACCACGGGTCCGACCCGGGCGCCATGCGGACGTACGCCAAGCGCGACGGCGGAGACTGGGTCCTGGGCGGGCGGAAGATGTGGATCACGAACGGGTCCGTGGCCGGGGTCGCGGTCGTCTGGGCGCAGACCGACGAGGGGATTCGGGGGTTCGTCGTGCCCACCGACGTGCCCGGGTTCTCCGCTCCCGAGATCAAGCACAAGTGGTCCCTGCGGGCGAGCGTCACCAGCGAGCTCGTCCTCGATGACGTACGGCTGCCCGCCGACGCCGTGCTGCCCGAGGTCAGCGGGCTCAAGGGGCCGCTCAGCTGTCTGTCGCACGCGAGGTACGGGATCGTGTGGGGCGCCATGGGGGCGGCGCGGGCCAGTTTCGAGGCCGCCGTCGCCTACGCGAAGACGCGGGAGCAGTTCGGCCGGCCCATCGGCGGCTTCCAGCTCACCCAGGCCAAGCTCGCCGACATGGCGGTGGAACTGCACAAGGGGATTCTGCTCGCCCATCACCTGGGGCGGCGCATGGACGCGGGACGGCTCCGTCCCGAGCAGGTCAGCTTCGGCAAGCTCAACAACGTACGCGAGGCGATCGAGATCTGCCGGACCGCCCGTACCATCCTCGGCGCCAACGGGATCTCGCTCGAATACCCCGTGATGCGGCACGCGACCAATCTCGAATCGGTGCTCACCTACGAAGGCACCGTCGAGATGCATCAACTCGTGCTGGGCAAGGCGCTCACCGGACTCGACGCCTTTCGGTGAGTCGAGCACCGGCAGAACAGGGCCGGTGAGCGGCCCTGCCTCAGCTCTGGTTGAAGAATCCGTCCGTCTGGCGCGCCGCGGTCTCGCCGCTGACGATCTCCGTGTTGGCCGGGGTCAGCAGGAAGACCCGGGTGGCGACCCGCTCGATGGTGCCGTGCAGGCCGAAGGTCAGGCCGGCCGCGAAGTCCACCACGCGCTTGGCGTCGGCGGGCTCCATGGCCGTGAGGTTGATGATGACCGGGACACCGTCCCGGAAGAGCTCGCCGATGCCGCGTGCGTCCCGGAAGCTGTCCGGGGTGACCGTGCCGATCCGGCGGCCTGTCTCTTCCGCCGTCTCGGACGCGACCTTCACGCGCGGGTCGGTGACCCAGGCATCGCCGGAGTCCTGTCCCTCGGCGTAGTTGTCGTCGTCGTAGTAACGCTCGTCATCGTTGTCGTCGACGAGGCCAAGCCAGGCACTCGCCTTGCGCACCGATCCCATGGACGCCTCCTCTCACAGCGGTCTTTCTTGCTTTCCGCATCCCCATGGTCGTCCATGATGCGGATGTCGCGCCAAGTGGATAGACGCCGCGCGGGGGTTTCGTGACGGTACTGGTGCACAGCGAATTCGTCGAGAGCCCGCGTGCCCCAAGGGTCTTGCCGTGTACGGCTGCTGACTGAGAGTGAAATATGATTCTCGACGGCGTTCGGGTGACGGCTAGGGCGTACGGGTGAACGAGGGAGTCGCTACGATGCCGCAGCTCAACGTCGTACGAGGCACGGGGGAGTGTCGTGTTCGGAATCGTGAGGCCCTGCGGCCATCGCCTCGGCGAAGGTCTCAAAACGCAGTGGATGGCGCATTTGTGCGGGCTCTGTCTCGCGTTGCGCGGGGACCACGGGCAGTTCGCTCGGGTTGTCACCAATTATGACGGGCTGTTGATATCGGTTTTGACGGAGGCTCAGGCCGAGCGCGGATGGGGGTCCCCCCGGTCGAGCGGAGCCGAGCCCGGGGGAGGGTGGCGGCGTACGGCGGGGCCGTGCCCGTTGCGCGGGATGCGGACCGCGTCCGTAGCGCAGGGCGAGGGTGCCCGGCTCGCCGCCGCCGTCTCGCTGGTGCTGGCCTCGGCCAAGGTGCGCGACCACGTGGCCGACGGGGACGGGCTGTTGGCCCGCAAGCCGGTGGCGCTCGCCGCCCGCCGGGTCGCCGCGAGCTGGGGACGCGCCGGGGCCCGTACGGGATCCGACGTGGGCTTCGACACCGCGGTGCTCGTCGACGCGGTGGACCGGCAGGTCGGCATCGAGGCGCTCGCGGGGCTCGGGACGCCGCTGCGAGCCGTGACCGAGCCGACCGAGACCGCGACCGCCGCCGCGTTCGCGCACACGGCCGTTCTGGCCGGGCGGCCGGGCAATGCCGAGCCGCTCGCCGAGGTCGGACGGCTCTTCGGACGGCTCGCGCATCTGCTGGACGCGGTGGAGGACAGGGAAACTGACGCCGCGTCGGGGGCGTGGAATCCGCTCACGGCCACCGGTACCTCGCTCGCGGAGGCGCGACGGCTCGCCGACGACGCCCTGCACGGGATACGGCTCGCGCTGCGCGAGGTGGCATTCACGGACGGCAAGCTGGCGCATCTCCTGCTCGCGCACGAACTGGGGCGCTCGGTGGACCGGGCGTTCGGGACGTCGGGGTGCGGGCATCAGGCCCATGCGGACGGTGTGCAAGGGGCCTTCGGGCCGCCGCGGCACGGTGGCCCGTACAACCCGCAGAGCCCCTCGCATCCGCACATCGGGCAGAATCCTCACGTCGGTGGTGGCAACCCCTTCGGAGGCGGGCCCTCCTTCCGGCCGCCGGGGCCCGGCAAGCGGGGCTTCTGGGCCGGATGCGCGGCCGCGATCGGGGTGTGCTGCACCTGCAAGGTGTGTTGCGCCGACGAGTTCGAGGGCCCGTGGTCGCGCAAGAAGCGCGAGGGCTGCCTCAGCAACTGTGACTGCGACTGCAGCTGCTGCGAGGCCTGTGAGATCTGCGAATGCTGTGAGTGCTGCTCATGCTGCGATTGCGGACTGTGACTCGGCACGGTCGTACCGGTTGCTGAGATCGGTCGTCCGGAAGCCGCGGGTCGTGTGTGGCTGGGCGCGGGGAATGCTCAGGCCCCTCAGTTCTTCGGTCCCGGTGGGGACATCTCCGACTTCGCCGGCGCCGAACCCGTCGTGCCTGGAAGGCGGGGCCCCCTCGCGGTGGCCGAGAAGTGGTCGGCACACCGGAGGCGGTCGCCGTCGAACTCGACGCGTTCGTGGACCGGGTGGTCCCGCTGCTCCAGGAGCGGGGCGCCTTCCGCACGGAATACACCGGCACGACGCCGCGCTCACACCTCGGGTTGCCGGAACCCGTATGGAAGGGTTGATCACATGACGAAAGACGCATCAGAAGGCGTATCAGAAGGCGCAGCCGAGGTCTGGAAGCAGTGGCACGAGCACCGCATCGAGACGGTGTCCGCGCCCTACGGCCCGCTGGCGCTCACCGGCACGCACTGGCTGGAGGACTATCCGGACGGGCAACTTCCGGACATCCCCGGGCGGTGGACCGCCGACGATGACGGGGTCCTGCTGGCGGCCGCGCCCGAGGACGGTCTGAGCGTGGACGGGGAGCCCTTCACCGGCGAGGTCGGGCTCGACGCCGACCTCGGGTCGGCGGCCGGGGCGCGCGTCGGACTCGGTGAGCGCCGGTTCGTCGTCCTGGTGCGCGAAGGGGTCTGGGGCGTACGCGACTTCGACCCCGCTTCCGAAGCGCGCGCGGCCTTCAAGGGCGTCGAGGCGACGCCGTACGACCCGCGCTGGTCGGTGCCGGGACACTTCACGCCGTACGGCGAGGACCGTACCGTACGTGTGGAGAACGCGGACGGAGTCGCCCGCGGTCTGGAGCTCGGCGGCATCCTCGCCTTCACCCTGGACGGCGAGGACCGCACGCTCCAGGTGTCGGTGGAGAGCGACGGTTCGCTGTGGGCCGTGTTCGCCGACACCACCAGCGGGGACAGCAGCTACCGTTTCCGGTTCCTGCGCCCCGCGGCACCCGACGCCGAGGGGCGTACGACGCTCGACTTCAACCGCGCCGTGCTCCCGCCGTGCGCGTTCGCCGACCACTTCGTCTGCCCCTTCCCGCCGCCCGGGAACACGCTGGACGTGGCCCTCGCGGCGGGGGAGCGCATGCTGCTCTGACGGTTCACTCCGCCGGAGCACTCGCCGTCCTGTGCGCGCTCCGGCGATCCGCACGCAATCCGCACAACCGCGCCGAGGAGATCAACTACCGTTGGTGGTACGCAAGTTGAACGTCGCACGGCCGAAAGGCGCCCTTGCGTCGGTCGGCCGTGCGGCCGAATACTCCCCCACAGCGCTTGTCAGGAGCACGGCTTGTCCGGAATCCGGTCGGGCGGCTCCCGGCTGCGCCTCACGGGCCCCGACCCCACGCGGGCCCCCTACTTCCCCTCGGGAGGAACGAAAAGTGAGGATCAAGCGCACCACCCCCCTCAGCGGTAAAGCGAGACGGACCCGGCTGATCGCCGTGACCACCGGACTCCTGGCCGCCGCAGCGTTCTCCGTCCCCACCGCGAACGCATCCGACGTCCAGACGTTCAGCGCCACCCAGCTGAGCACGGTGAACAAGTCGGTACTCAAGTCCGACATCGCGGGCACCGCCTGGGCGGTCGACGCCAAGACGAACCGCGTGGTCGTCACCGTCGACAGCACCGTCTCCAAGGCCGAGATCGCGAAGATCAAGAGGGACGCGGGCAGCAACTCCGCGGCCATCACGATCAAGCACACCCCGGGCAAGTTCAAGAAGCTGATCACCGGCGGCGACGCCATCTACGGCGGTGCCTACCGCTGCTCGCTCGGCTTCAACGTGCACAGTGGCAGCACCTACTACTTCCTGACCGCCGGCCACTGCGGTCAGGTCGCCTCCACCTGGTACTCCAACTCCGGTCACACCACCACACTGGGCACGAACGTCAGCTACAGCTTCCCGACCAACGACTTCGCGCTGGTGCGCTACACCAACACCTCGATCGCCCACCCGAGCGCGGTCGGCAGCCAGACCATCAGCAGCGCCGCCACGCCCAGCGTGGGCACGACCGTCTACCGTCGTGGCTCGACCACCGGCACGCACAGCGGCCAGGTCACCGCGCTGAACGCCACGGTCAACTACGGCAGCGGCGACGTGGTCTACCAGATGATCCAGACCACCGTGTGCGCCGAGGGCGGCGACAGCGGCGGTCCGCTCTACGCGGGTTCCGTCGCCTACGGCCTGACGTCCGGCGGCAGCGGTGACTGCACCTCCGGCGGTACGACCTTCTTCCAGCCGGTCACCGAGGCGCTGAGCTACTACGGCGTGAGCGTCGGCTGATCCTCGGTTCCCCCAGCGCACCCGCACCACCGCACCCGCACAGCCGGACCTGCAGCCAGCAGCAGGCGAGCCCCCGTACGCAACTGTCGTGCGGGGGCTCGCCCTTGGTCGGGTGACGGAGTTACCGTCGAAGTACACGCCTGACGCCTGGTACGCGCCTGACGCTGTACATGCCTGATGCGCCCACTTCGGACCCTGGGGGGCCGTGATGGTCGAGGAGCTGGTGGCGGCGGGAGTCTCCGTCGTGTCCGTGGGGCTCGTCTATGTGATGGCCGGGGCCCGTGTCGTCAAACAGTACGAACGCGGGGTGGTGCTGCGCCTCGGCCGGCTGCGCCCGGAGGTGCGCGGGCCCGGGTTCACCATGGTCGTGCCCTTCGTCGACCGGCTGCGTAAGGTCAATATGCAGATCGTGACGATGCCGGTGCCCGCGCAGGACGGCATCACGCGGGACAACGTCACGGTCCGGGTCGACGCGGTCATCTACTTCAAGGTGGTGGACGCGGCCGACGCGGTCATCCAGGTCGAGGACTACCGCTTCGCGGTCTCCCAGATGGCACAGACCTCGCTGCGCTCGATCATCGGCAAGAGCGACCTGGACGATCTGCTCTCCAACCGCGAGAAGCTCAACCAGGGGCTGGAGCTGATGATCGACAGCCCGGCGATGGGCTGGGGGGTGCAGATCGACCGGGTCGAGATCAAGGACGTATCACTCCCGGAGACGATGAAGCGGTCGATGGCCCGGCAGGCGGAGGCCGACCGGGAGCGGCGCGCGCGGGTCATCAACGCGGACGCGGAGCTCCAGGCGTCGAAGAAGCTGGCGGAGGCCGCCGGGGTGATGTCCGAGCAGCCCGCCGCGCTCCAACTGCGCTTGCTGCAGACGGTGGTGGCGGTCGCGGCCGAGAAGAACTCCACGCTCGTGCTGCCCTTCCCGGTGGAACTGCTGCGGTTCCTGGAGCGGGCGCAGCCGTCGGTCGAGCAGCCGGCGCGGGAATCGGTTGCTCAACCGGCGCGGGAATCGGTTGCCCAACCGGCGCAGGCATCGGTCGAGCAACCGGTGCGGGAGCAACCTCCTTCCTCTGCGCCCCCGTTGGAATCGGCCTCTGAAGGGTCGGAAACCAGACAGGAGTAGACCTCGCGCGGTGCACATCGGTCACTTGCGTCCGGTGTTTGCACTGCGAACTCACGAGGTGCGATCACACAGGGTCAAGGAGCCCGGGGCGTACGCCCATTGCTGTACGCGCGTCCCGAAGTCGACCTTGTGAGCCCCCTGTGGGCCTCGGAATAGTGGGCGGTCGTACGCCTTCCGGTCCTGGAGGTCCCCACAACCTCCCGGTCGGCCCCCCCCCGCAGGAGGACGTGAGTTGAAGTACCGACGCATAGCCGGGCGCCGCGCCGCCGTGGCCGCCGCGGGTGTCGCCGCCCTGGCCGCCGCGGGAGTCACCAGTCGACCACCCGAGCGAGGTCGACCTCTACAACGGTTCCGCGCAGCCCATCACCCAGGCGGGTGACGCGACTGTCGGGCAATCGGTGACCCGCAGCGGTGCGACGACCCAGGTGCACAGCGGCACGGTCACCGGTCTGGACGCCACCGTGAACTACGGCAACGGCGACATCGTCGACGGACTCATCCAGACCGACGTCTGCGCCGAGCCCGGTGACAGCGGCGGCTCGCTCTTCTCGGGCTCCACGGCCCTCGGCCTCACCTCGGGCGGCAGCGGCGACTGCGCCTCGGGCGGCGAGACCTTCTTCCAGCCGGTCACCGAGGCCCTGTCGACCTTCGGCGCCCAGCTCGGCTGACGCGTCCGTCCTCCCTGTTCGGGACCGGGCGGGCCGGTGTTCGTGCAGGTGGGACGGGCTCGAACGGATGTCGCACAGGTGGCTGTGCGGGCGCCGACGACCCGTCTCGGCGGCTGTTCGCCCTCTGTCTTGCGGCGTACGGGGACTTCTCGGCCGGTCGAGGGTGCGTCGAGACGGGCCCGGATCGCGCGTGAGTGCGCGTGAGTGCGGGCTGGTTCCTGCGGCTCTGTTCCCTGTGCTCGACCAGTTGGCGGCGTTTGGTCCGCTCGCTTCCTGGAGCGCGGCCCTTGCCGCAGGAGACCTGCGCTGGGAGCTGCTGTCGAGCTACGGCGACCCGCTGGGGATTCGTTCCCCGTTACGGAAAGTGTCGTTCGTGCTGCAAACCGTTGCCTTTCCGTGGGCCTTGGGGTCGTGAGCGGCGCCGGCGTGGTGTGCGCCGTGGGGTGGTTCCCCCCAACTGCGCTGCCCGGCCGGGGAGGTGGCGGGTCAGTGCCTGTTTCGGCCGCTGCTTCCCTCGGCAAAGAATCGCTGACGTGTTCGAATCTGGTCGCTGACCGGGGCTGATGGAGTTAGAGTAATCGAACGAGCGTACGACGAACATATCGGGCGTATGACTGAAAAGGGGTGGAGTGATGGAGGTGCGGCATGGCGGGCTTCGCCCATCTGCACGTCGCGTCCGGTTACTCCGCTCGCTACGGTGCCGCTCACCCCGAACATCTCGTCCGGCGGGCGGCCGAGCGGGGCGTGACGGCACTCGCGCTCACCGACCGGGACACGGTCACCGGGGTCGTCCGGTTCGCGCGGGCATGCGCTGCAAGCGGGGTTCGGCCGATCTTCGGTGTCGACCTGGCGGTGGATGCCCTTGTGTCCCCGCAGCCTGCCCAGCGGCAGCGCACTCCAGCGCGCGGCGGCGCACACGTCGTCGAGCCGCCGCTGCGGTTCGTACTGCTCGCGCAGAACCGGGCGGGATGGGCGCGACTGTGCCGCATCACGTCAGCCGCCCATGCGCGTGCCGGGGCCGGTGCGGCACCGGTGGTGCCGTGGGAAGCGCTGCGCGAGTACGGCGGCCCTGGCCTGACGGTGCTGCTCGGACCGCTCTCGGAGCCGGTGCGGGCCTTGGCGGCCGGCCGTGAAGACGTCGCGATGAAGCTGTTGGTGCCGTGGCGGGAGATTTTCGGTAGGGGAATCAGGCTGGAAGCTGTTGTGCATAAACGTTTCGGCATCGGGCCTGGATCGCTGCGGCTGGCTGCCCGCACCCTGACGCTGGCCGACCGCACCAATACCACCGCGGTGCTCTCCAACGCCGTCCGCTACGCCGACCCGGAGCAGCATCGGCTTGCTGATGTCCTGGACGCGGCGAGACTGCTGCGACCGATCGACCGGCGCCGCCTGGACAGCGGGCAGCGTTGGCTCAAGGACGAGAGGGCGATGACGGTCATCGCACAGATGGTCGCCGAATGCGCCGGAGCGGATGTCCGGCGAGCACGACGCCTGGTGACGGACACCGCTGCCACGGCGGCCGCGTGCACCGTCGGCCCCGGAGCGGACCTCGGGCTGGGCACGCCACACTTCCCGGAACCGTCGCTCTTCGGCGCCGAGCCCGGCGCAGGAGGAGCCGCACAGCTGCTGCGTCGGCAGTGCGAGGCAGGTATGGCCCGACGTGGCCTCGACCGCGATCGATTGGCGCTTGACCGGCTGGACGAAGAACTCGACGTGATCTCCAAGTTGGACTACGACTCGTACTTCCTCGCCGTCGGCCAGATCGTGGCCGACATCCGGGAGAAGGGCATCAGGGTCGCGGCCCGCGGCTCGGGTGCCGGGTCAATGGTCTGCCACGCGCTGGACATCGCCACGGCCAACCCGCTCGACCATCACCTGCTGTTCGAACGCTTCCTGAGCGTGCGCCGCGGGTCGCTGCCCGACATCGACATCGACGTGGAGTCGGCCAGACGGCTGGAGTGCTACGACACGATCTTCGAACGGTTCGGCAAGGAACGGGTGGCGGTCACCGCGATGCCCGAGACCTACCGGGCCCGCCGCGCCCTGCGGGACACCGGCCTCGCGCTGGGGATCGTACCGGCTGACATCGACCGGATCGCCAAGAGCTTCCCGCACCTACGGGCCTCGGACATCACCGGCGCGCTCGCCGAACTGCCCGAACTGCGTCAGCTGGCGGCCGAGGCACACCGGTACGGACCGCTGTGGGAGCTCGCCGAAGGCCTCGACTCCCTGGTCCACGGCATGGCCATGCACCCCTGCGGAGTGGTCATCAGCGACGCGACCCTCCTGGACCGGCTGCCTGTGCAGCCCACGCCGCAGGGCGACTACCCCATGGCGATGGCGGCAAAGGAGGAGATCGAGGCGCTGGGCAACATCAAGCTGGACGTTCTGGGCGTGCGGATGCAGTCCGCGATGGCCCACGCCGTCACCGAGATCGAACGGACAACTGGTAACCACATCGACTTGGACGACCCTCGGCAGGTGCCGCTCGACGACGTCTTCGCGTTCAAGCTCATCCAGGAGAGCCAGACCCTGGGCCTGTTCCAGCTCGAGTCGCCCGGCCAGCAAGACCTCCTGTCCCGGCTGCAGCCCCGCGACCCGCAGGACGTCATCGCCGACATCAGTCTCTTCCGTCCCGGACCGGTTGCCGGCGGTATGCCCGAGCGGTACATCGCCGCACGCCATGGCGGCACCCCCTCGTACGCCCATCCGGACCTGGAGCCGGTGCTCGCCGACACCTACGGCGTGACCATCTGGCACGAGCAGATCATCGAAACGTTCTCGGTGATGACCGGCTGCGACCGCGCACTGGCGGAGATCGCCCGGCGGGCGCTCGGCGACAAGAACCGGCTGCCCAGGATCAAGGACTGGTTCCACGGCCTGGCACGCGCGCGTGGCTACAGCGCCGCCGTCCGGGACGAGGTCTGGAAGACGGTCGAGGCCTTCGGGGCGTACGGCTTCTGCCGCGCCCACGCGGTCGCCTTCGCCGTACCCGCCTTGCAGAGCGCCTGGCTGAAGGCGCACTACCCGGCGTTCCTGCTGGCCGGCCTGCTCGAACACGACCCCGGGATGTGGCCCAAGCGCGTGCTCGTCTCCGACGCCCGTCGGCGCGGCGTCCCCGTCCTGCCCGTCGACATCAACCACTCCAAGGTGAAGCACACCGTGGAGCAGGCCGACGGAGAACAGTGGGGCGTACGACTCGCCCTCTCCGCGGTGCACGGCATCAGCGAGGAGGAATGCGCGCGGATCGAGGAGGGCCGGCCGTACGGATCGCTGTCGGACTTCTGGCAGCGGGCCCGTCCCAGCAGGCCGGTCGCCGAACGCCTGGCGGAGATCGGCGCCCTGAACTCCCTCCACGACGGACGCCTCACGCGACGCGATCTGCTGCTGCAGATCGCCGAACTCCACCGGGCCTCCCGCACCCGATCGGCGGGCAAGGGCCAGCTGCCCATCGACACGAACGCCGTCGGCGGAGCGGAGCCGAGCGGCCTGCCGGAGATGACCGGACGCGAAGCCCTGAGCGCCGAGCTGAGCACCCTCGGCATCGACGTCTCCAAGCACCTGATGGAGCACCACCACCGACTCCTGCGCGAGATCGGTGCGACCGACGCCGCCCACCTGGCCGGCCTGCGCGCCGGTCAGCAGGTCCTCGTCGCCGGCGTACGGGCCTCGACCCAGACCCCGCCGATCGCCAGCGGTCGGCGCATCATCTTCGTCACCCTGGAGGACGGCTCAGGCCTGGTCGACCTGGCGTTCTTCGAGGACTCCCACCCGGCCTGCGCCCACACCGTCTTCCACAGTGGCCTGCTGCTGGTGCGCGGCACGGTCCAGGTGCGCGGCACCCGCCGTACCGTCGTCGGCACCATGGCCTGGGACCTGGACGAGATCGCCGCCGCCCGCCGCGACAACGGCCCCGAGGCCGCACTCGCCCTCCTCGGAGCCAGTCACCCGCACCCGACCCCCGCACAGCCGCGGCGGACTCTGGTCAATGGCACCACAGGCGCTCGGCTGCACCCATATGCCGACCTGCAGCCCGCCGGCAGCCGTTCGGCCGACCTGAAGAAGTTCGGCTACACCAGCCCGGGGAGTGCAGGATGACGGCGCGTCAGCGGCATATCGCCCACCTCCATCTGCACGCCGTACTGAGCGACGCCCAGTACGAAGACATAATCGAACTGGTGTCTGGTATCACGCCCCATGTCCAGGCCATTCCGCCCAACGCCGTCCAGCTCGACCTGACATCGGCGCTCAGATACTTCGACCTGTCTCCCTACGACGTCGTCCAGTTGACAAAGCTCAGGCTGAAGGCCCTCTACGACATCGACAGCAGCGCCGGGCTCGCGAACAACCGCATGCTGGCCGCCATGGCGGCCGACGCGTCCGCGCCGGGTGACACCACCTGGATCCGCGCCGGGCAGGCCGCCGCCTGGCTCTACCCCCGCCCGGTCATCGCGCTGCCAGGGATCGGCCGCGCCACAGCGGAAACGCTCAACAGATACGGACTGCACACCATCGGCCAGGTCGCCGACATACCCCCGGCAACCCTGCAGCGACTTCTCGGAGCCGGCTCTGCCCGGCTGCTGGCCGAGCGCGCCCGCGGCCATGATCCCCGCCCGGTCACCCCATCAGAACCGGCAGCGCACCTGGTCGCCGACCTCGTGCTGGAGCGGGACTGTCTTGACCCGGTGTGGCAACACCGAGCGGTCCTGGGACTTGCGGACCAGATCGGTCAACGCCTGCGCGGTGAGAACCAGATCACTGGCCGCCTCGCTCTCACGGTACGGTACGCCGACCGTAGCTCCACCACCCGCTCGCGCGCTCTGCCGGAACCCACCAACCACTCACCCGCCCTCGCCGCAGCGGCCCTGGGCCTGCTGACCGCCCTGGGGCTGCAGCGAGCACGAGCCCGCGCCTTCGCGATCCGTGCCGACGACCTGCTGCCGGCCGACAGCGCCTACCGCCAGCTCTCTCTGGATCCCAGTGATGCCCGTGCCCGCGCAGCCGAAGCCGCCGCAGACCGTGCCCGTCGACGCTTCGGGCCGGAGGCTGTACGGCCGGCCGCTCTGGCTGACTGACTGCTTCGCCAAGAACCACTGGTTCCTGGCGAAGGCGGTGATGTGAGGCGTGGGGGACTGGCTCCCGTCTTTGGGTGGTGGCCACATCGTCGGGAAGGGCCTCGCAGAGGCGCAATGGGGCTTCCGCCTCGCGGAAGCATCTTTGGGAGTTGCCTGGTCAGAGAAGTGATGAGGACGCGTGGGCCGATATCGGATGGCGATGAGGTCGCTATCCGCATTCAGCGTCTTCAGTGACGGCACGGATTGCTCCGTGCTCAGATAGCCAGACGACCAGGAGTACGGCAGCGACCCACCAAAGGGCCTGCACGGTGAAGCCGAACCCGAACACCACCAGGATCAGCAGAAGGAGAAGCATCCACAGGATCATTGCCGGGCCTCCGGATCGCGGGAATTTCCTGACTTCCGCGGGGTCCGGGCGAAGCGGGAACGCGGAATGCGTCGCCCGAGTGATCCGGAGTGGCATGGCACTACACCGTGCTGTCAGTCAACGCCGGGCGACTTCCCTTGTCAACGCAGTGTCAACATGGGGGAGTTCTGCGAGCTGGGCAGGGGCCGCTGGGGCAAACGGAGCCTCGGCGGGAGCGTTGACCAGCTCGGCCGGTGGCGCCGGCAGGATGCGGTCCTCCCACCAGGACAGGCCCATCACGGTGGCGAGCAGGACGAAGGGGGTCGAAGCCGGAACGATCAGCGCGTACATGTGTACCGCCTGTCGTGAAATGCGTGCGACGCGGCGGGCAGCAGAAGGGTGCCCGCACGGGGCGCATCGATGCCGCGCCATGATCGAGTGGCGATGGCGGGTGCGGGAGTCGCCCGTTGGTGACGGGACGGGTTCCGGCACTGATGCGCGAGGTGCGCCCCCGAAGGAGCGCGAGAGGTGATCGACGCTGCCGGGGGCTCGGGCCGTACCACGCACGCTAGCCCTCTCCGCACTCCCCGGACAGATGTCAAGTGGCCATCCCCTTTCGACCGGTTCCGTCGGACGCCGCGGACAGGGGTCGCTATCCGCAACCTCTGGGGAGGGCTAGGCTGTTCGAACAGGCCCCGGCCCCCGGCAGTGATGCGTTGTTCCGCTCCGGGGAGGCCCGCCGTGTTCGTTCTGCTTCTCGTCCTGATCGTCGTCCTGTTCGGCCTCGGCTTTCTCAATCCCCTCTGGTGGGTGGCCGCGGCCGTGTTGCTCTCGCGACAGCGAACCGCTGACTCCGGACGGCTTCCTCCTCGAAGTCGCCGATCTGGTCGACAAGTTGAGTGGACGGCCGACCGCCGCACAGCGGTGCCACGACGCGATCCGGCACTACCAGCAGGATCCGACCGAGCCCCGGCGCCTCGCACTGCGGGATGCCCATCTCGCCGTCCCGCCCCACCTCCGCATCTACGTCCTGGGTGACATGGACCGTCAGGACCGCCCGCTGCGCATCCTGGTCACTGACCTCGGCGAGGCGGTCGACGGGGACGGCCCGGTGGTCACGGCGGAGCTGCGTCACGAGGCACTCGACTACTTCCACCGTGGGGACCGGGCCGTCCAGGACGCGGAGGAACGGCGGGCCGTCCGGTACGCCGACGATCCGGCCGTGGCGGGCCACCCGGCCGTCGTCTCGAATGAGGTCGTCCATCCGCGGGGCTGGCCCGAGGAGCCGGGTCTGTTCGTACTGCGCAACGACTTCCCGGTGAGGATCGACTTCGCCGGGGAGACCTACGCATCCGTACTGCATGGATATTGGGCGCTGTCGGCGGCCGACGCCGCCGACCGGACGCGTATCCGGGAGGCGGCGTCCGGCCGCGACGCGCACGACCTCGGCGGCCGGGCCGCACGGCGGGCCGACTGGGCGCAGGCCCGGCTCGCCGTCATGGCCGGGCTGCTGCGCGCGAAGTTCGGCCAACACCCCGAACTGGCGGAGGTGCTCCTCTCCACGGGGGACGCGAGGATCAGCTACACGGGCTTCTCGGAGTCCCTCCACTGGACCGACGCCCCCGACAGTCGCGGGCGGAACTGGGTCGGCCGCCTGTTGGAGCTCACCCGCTCCGAGCTCGCCTTCCAGATCAGTTCGCCCACGGGGGAGTGAGGACCGAGCCGTCGGCCAGTTCCGCTTGGAGGCCGATGGATGTGGTGACCCAGGAGGTGGCGGTTTCCTGGGTCGGGTTCTCGACGCCGAGGGTCGCGCCGGGGTTGATGATCACCGTGTCGCCCGCGGTGATCCGCTCGGTGCGGCCGTCGAGCGTGATCAGGAGTTCGCCGGAGAGGAGGTGGAAGATCTCCTCGCGGTTGACGGTATGCAGGGGTGCCTTGGTCCCCGCGGGTATCTCGCCGCGCCAGGCGCAGAGTTCCTTGCTGCCGCTCAGCGGGGTGGCGTACGAGACGAAACGGGCGCCGTGGATCTCGTGGACGACGGCTTCGGACGGGCGGACGACGGGCATGGCAGGCCTCCAGGTAGATGGTCAAGCTCCTTGACTACATGGTCAAGCTGCTTGACCAATACGTCAAGGGTGTTTCAATGCTTCCGTGCAGAACTCCGAGGCCGTGACCCTGTCCGCCGCCGTGCTCGCCGTCGCCGGTGAGCTGACGCAGCGTATTCATGAGGGCGTGGTCGCCCGGGGGTTCGAGGGGGTGCGGCCCGCGCACGGCTTTGCGTTCACGCGCCTCGCCCCGGGCGGGGCGACGGTCACCGACCTCGCCGCGCACCTCGGGGTCACCAAGCAGGCCGCGAGTCAGCTCGTCGACGAGTTGGTGCGCAAGGGGTATGTGGAGCGGCGGCCGCATCCCGGCGATGCGCGGGCCCGGCTGGTCGTGCTGACCGGGCGCGGGTGGGAGTGCACGCGCGCCGCGGAGGAGGCGGCGGCGGAGGCTGTTCGGCCGTGGGTGGAGCTGCTCGGGGAGGGGGAAGTCCGCGTGTTGTGCGCGCAGTTGCTGCGGATCGCTCCCTATGGCCCCATCAGGCCCACCTGGTGATCTTTTGGGTTGGCTCGTGCGGGTCGTCGGCGGCACGTGTCAGTGCCGTCCTGTGCCGCCAGAAGTTTTTTACTGACGCGTAACTTCACACTTGCACTACTCGTCCGTAACTTGACGAGTGAACAGCATCCTCGTGATCCGGATCACAGGGCGTATGTCGTCGCAACTCCCTTGAGCCGCAAGGAGATCACCCGATGCTGCCCTGGAAGCGCCTGCTCAGACCCCTCACCGCACTGCTGCTGACCACGGCGGTCGCCGTCGTCCCCGCCGCCACCGCCCATGCCGCCGCGCCGAGCAGCGGCTGGAACGACTACTCCTGCAAGCCCTCCGCCGCCCACCCCCACCCCGTCGTCCTCGTCCACGGCACCTTCGCGAACTCCGTGGACAACTGGCTGGCCTTCGCGCCCTATCTGGAGGACCGCGGGTACTGCGTCTTCTCCCTCGACTACGGGCAACTGCCCGGCGTCCCCCTCTTCAACGCCCTCGGCCCGATCGACAAGTCGGCCGAGCAACTACAGGTCTTCGTCGACAACGTGCTCGCCGCCACCGGCGCCGCCAAGGCCGACCTCGTCGGCCACTCGCAGGGCGGCCTGATGCCCCGCTACTACCTCAAGTTCCTCGGCGGCGCCGCCAAGGTGAACACCTTCGTCGGCATCGCGCCCGACAACCACGGCACCACCCTCGACGGCCTCACCAACCTGTTGCCGTACTTCCCCGGCGCCGAGGACCTGCTGTCCGCGGCCACGCCCGCGCTCGCCGACCAGATCGTCGGATCAGCGTTCCTGACCAAGCTCAACGCGGGCGGCGACACCGTCGCCGGCGTCCACTACACCGTGATCGCCACCAAGTACGACGAGGTGGTCACGCCGTACCGCTCGCAGTTCCTCACCGGATCCGACGTCCACAACGTACTGCTGCAGGACCTGTGCCCGGTCGACCTCTCCGAGCATGCGGCGATCGGACTCCTCGACCGGATCGCCTTCCACGAGGCGGCCAACGCCCTCGACCCGGCGCACGCCACCAGCACGAACTGCGCCTCCGTGTTCAGCTGACCGCCACAGCCGGGGCCTGTCCGACCTGAGCCGCCGGACAGGCCCCGGAGCTTGACGACAGGGTCTAGCGACCGTGCCCGACCGGGTGCGCCAGGTCCAGGTCGGCCCAGGCCAGCGGCTTGGAGGGGTCGTAACCCGTCTTGGTGAGGTAGACGCTGAAGGTGCCCTTGTGCGGGGCCGTCACCCGGTACTTGAAGGTGTACGCGCCGCTGCTCACGCTCGTCGCCGGCCAGTCGGCGCGGGCCAGGTCCAGGCCCTTGAACTCGTCGTTGCCCGCGCTGCACAGCTTCCCGTCGGGGACGATCTGCTGGTGTCTGCCGTTCGCGTCACCGATCCGGATGCCGTTCCAGTCGTACAGCGCCTGGGTGCCGCCGGCCGCGACGGCCGCTTTGCAGGCGTCCGACGTGGGGCTCTCCGGATTCTCCGCGTAGCACTGGAAGACCCGGCTGACCGGGTCGCCCACAGTGCCGTGCGCGGCGGCGGGCGGCGCGGCGAGCACGGTCAGGGCGAGTGGGGCGACACCGACGGCGGCGAGGGTGGCGGCCCTGCGGCGACCAGGCATGGGGGAGCTCCTCGATCGAATCGGTCCCGGGGGCGAGGGGATGATCAGCAAACTAGCCCCAAGAAACCGTGAAACCGCCTGCTGGAGGCGGGTGAGGGAGATCCTTATGGTCGGCTTAAGGGAGCGCTGAGACTGCGCTCAGGTAGATACCAGCGGAGGCGGATCACGCGGCGAACGTGGCGGCAGGGCGCGCGTTCGTCACGGAGGAGTCCGGGGGAGTCCGGGGGAGCCGGAGAAGTCCGGGAAACATGGGAGCACGGGAAGTCCGTGATCGGCCTCGTGGTGCTCAAGGCGTACGAGGCGTACGAGGATCATCTCTTCCTCGACGGCATCGCCGTCCACCCCGACGCCCATGGCAAGGGCGCCGGGGTGGACGGCAACCGGCGTTCGTGGACGCACGCGCGCGTGCGCTCGGACTGTCCGAGGTCCTCGACTGACGGTTTCTGTGCCGGGGCGTGCGGCCCGGGCCGCTCACCCGTCCGGCCACCACGTGCGGTGGATGTCCTTTCGGACTTCCGGGCGCTCGGCCGGACGCTCGTCGGCCTCGTCCCGCACCCGGCGGGAGTCCGACTTCCTCAGGGGCTTCTGCACGGTCACACGGCGCATGGCTGCCTCCTTGTGCCTACCGGATTCCGCTGTTGTACGGAGGTAGACCCTTTCGGGGAGAGTTCCTCATCGGTCGGGATCTGTCTGTGGTGGCTGTCACGATTCGACTGTCAGTGGTGGGTGTCACCCTGGGGCACATGGAGAGTTACGGCAACATGAATCCAGGTGAGAGCAGCGTCAATCAGTGTCAGGACGGCGTGCGGCCGGGCGGGGATGTCGACTGGGACGACCAGGCCGCCACCTTCGACGACGAGCCGGACCACGGGCTGCGCGACGCCGCCGTGCGGGAGGCCTGGGCGGAGCGGCTGGCCGGGTGGCTGCCCCGGACCCCGTCCGACGTGCTCGATCTCGGCTGCGGCACCGGCAGCCTGTCGCTCCTCGCGGCCGAGTGGGGACACCGCGTCACCGGGATCGACCGCGCGCCGCGCATGGTCGACCTGGCCCGCGCCAAGCTCGCCGGGCGTGACGCGGTGTTCCTCCTCGGTGATGCGACGGCACCGCCCGTCGGCGAGCAGCGGTTCGACGTCGTGCTCGTCCGGCACGTCCTGTGGGCCCTGCCCGACCCCGAGCGCGTCCTGCGGCACTGGAGCGGGCTGCTGCGCCCCGGAGGGCGCCTCGTCCTGGTCGAGGGCGTGTGGGGGACGCTGAGCCCGGTGGGCATACCCGCGGACCGGCTGACCGCCCTCCTCGAGCCCTTCGCGTCGGACCTCCGTCTGGAGCGGCTGTCCGACGACGCGCGGCTGTGGGGGCGGGAGGTGGCGGACGAGCGCTACGCGGTGGTGGCCCGAGTCTGACCATCGGTATTCATCGCGTTCTGGTCGAGCTACCGGTATTCATCGCGTTCTGGTC
Source organism: Streptomyces sp. NBC_01384 (assembly GCF_045040035.1). Classification (NCBI taxonomy): domain Bacteria; kingdom Bacillati; phylum Actinomycetota; class Actinomycetes; order Kitasatosporales; family Streptomycetaceae; genus Streptomyces; species Streptomyces sp. NBC_01384. The sequence continues at coordinate 2,064,305 of NZ_CP109559.1, read as the reverse complement.
GAGCAGCGTCTCGAAGCCGCCGCCCTCGCGGGCCAGGCGTTCGAGTGTGTCGAGGGCGTCCTGCGCGGCCCTCGCGGCCTCCGGATCGGTGGTCGCGAGGCCGCTCGCCGCGAACTCGTCCTCGTCCAGGCGGCGCACGTCCGTGCCGTCCGCGGAGCGCCACAGGTCCAGGTCGAGATCCTCGACGGCCAGTTCGCCGCCCAAGAGGGTGGCCGGGCGGGTGATGTCGCAGTACCAGCCCTTCCGTACGCCCTCCGCGTCACGGACCTCCTTGATCGCGTACCAGCGGTCCCGCCAGTAGTACTCGGTGAAGACATCGCCCGGCTCGAACCGTACGAAGCCGAAGTCGCGGAAGCCCTCGCCCGCCCACGGCGCGCGCACGGTGACACGGGTGCCGTCGTCGGCGAGCAGCTCGGCGGCGTAACGGATCTTGACGCGGCCGGACTTGACGAGGACGACCTCCACCATGGTCGACCCGTCAGTCGAGTTCACGGACATACCGCACCTCCGTCGCGCAGATCTCGTAGCAGAACCACTTGTTGACCGCGATCATCGGTTCGTTGCCGCTGTCGTTGCCCGTGAACGCCTCCGTATATCCGGCGGCGCGGGCGCGGTGCAGCGAGTCGTTCTTGGCGAGCTTGGCGAGGCCACGGCCGCGGAACGTGGCGGCGGTGCCCGTCATCACGGTGCCGTAGCGGGTGCCGCCGTCCGTGCGGGCCGCGCTGAACGCCGCCGGGCGGCCGTCGACGAGCGCGACCGTGGTGAGTTCGGCACTGAACATGGGGTGGTTCCAGGTCTCCTGGAGCCAGGCCTGGTAGTCCGTGAACTCGTGGGCGATGTCCCCGGGTTCGTCCGAGTAGGTCTCGGCGTCCAGGGCGAACAGGGGGCGCGGGTCGTCGGCGAAGTCCGAGCCCTTGCGGAGTTCGACGCCCGGCGGCGGGTCCTGGAGCGGCGGCAGGGTGCCGCCCGCCAGGTCGAGGCGGAGGAAGTGGGCGGAGCGGCTCGCACGGTAGCCGTGCTTCTCGGCGAACGCGCGGCTGCCCGGCTTGTCCAGCACCCAGGCGAAGAGCTTGGTGGCGCCCAGGGCAGCCAAGCGCTCCTCGGCGGCGCGCACCAGGAGCGAGCCCGCGCCGCGACGCAGGTGGCTCGGGTCGACGTACACGTTGAGGTAGCCCTGACCCGGCTCCGGGCTGTCGTACGCGATACCGACCTGGGCGGTGCCGATCACTTCGCCGTCCTGCTCGGCGAGCAGGGGGCGGTAGTGGGCGTCGGGGTGCGCGTGCGCGATGTCGTACGCGATGGAGTCGGGGGTGTACAGCACGAAGGGGAGGGCGCGGTTGCGGACACGGGCGAAGCCCTCGGTGTGCCGCCGGTCGTCGGGGCGGACGTCGTTGATGATCACAGCCATGGACTCGCACGCTACGTGGGGCGTGTGTTTGGGCGCCTCTCATTTTCCGGGGGCCCCTTGTTTCTCGATGCCCCTCGTTTCCCGGTGCCCTTGTTTCCCGATGCCCTTCATTTTCCCGTCGGTACGGGACAATCGCTCCGTGACGCTGAAGATCCACATCGATGAGGGGGCCGCGCCCTACGAGCAGGTGCGCGCCCAGATCTCCGAGCAGGCCCGTTCCGGAGCGCTGCCGGTCGGCTACAAACTGCCCACCGTGCGGGGGCTGGCCGAGGAGCTCGGCCTCGCCGCCAACACGGTCGCCAAGGCGTACCGGGCGCTGGAGTCGGACGGGGTGATCGAGACGCGCGGCCGCAACGGGACGTTCGTCGCCGCCGCGGGCTCGGCGGCGGAGCGTGAGGCGGCGTCGGCCGCGCAGGCGTACGCCGAGCGCGTGCGCCGCCTCGGCCTCTCCGAGTCCGCCGCGCTGGACGCCGTACGGGATGCCCTGCGGGCGGCTTACGGGGGCTAGCTCCAAGGGGGGTCGGCTTTTTACGGGGGTCGGCTTTCCTGCTTCACAGGTCGTCCGGTGCCCGGGTCACCGTCAGGCCCGTCGCCGTCGCCGCGCGGGCGAAGGTCACCGCGTCCCGGACCGCCGCCGCGTCCGGGTCGTTGTTGAAGTACGCGTACACCTCGGGGGCGTCGGGCCAGGCGTCCGTGATGCGCCGTATCCAGGTCGTCAGGGACTGGCGGCCGTAGCGCGGCCACGGCTGGGCGCGACCCTCGTGGAAGCGGACGTAGCCCCAGCCGGCGGTCCGCCACAGGGGGGTCACCGGGCGGGCCAGTACGTCGGCCCAGCACAGGGCGGCGCCCCGTGACTCCAGTACCTTGCGCACCTGCGGTGTCCACCAGGAGTCGTGGCGCGGTTCGACCGCGACCCGGACGTCGGCGGGGAAGCAGCCGAGGCACTCGTCGAGGAGACCGGGGTCGGCGTGCAGGGTGGGCGGGAGCTGGAGCAGCACCGGTCCGAGGCGGTCACCGAGCCCGGCGGCGTGGCTCAGCAGCCGGTCGACCGGCTCCGCCGGGTCGCGCAGCCGTTTGATGTGCGTCAGATAGCGGCTCGCCTTGAGGGCGACGACGAAGTCCGGCGGAGTGCGCTCCCGCCAGCTCTCGAAGGTCTCGCGCGTCGGCAGCCGGTAGAAGGCGTTGTTGATCTCGACCGTGGCGAACCGTGCCGCGTACTCCTCCAGCCACAGCCGCATGGGCACCCCGTCCGGGTACAGGACGCCGCGCCAGTCCTTGTACTGCCACCCCGATGTGCCCACGAACAGGGTCATACGACCATCAAAGCACCGCACGCAGTTCCGGGCGGCTAGAGATACAGCCCCGCGTCCGCGCCCTCCCGCTGGTCCGGTACCGACGTCGGGGTCGTGCCCCGGCGCAGCGCGTACAGCTCGGCCAGGGTCGCGCCCTCGCGGCCGACGCCCTCCTGCGCGCCGAGCCAGTTCAGCGCCTCGGGGCGGGTCAGCGGGCCGACCTCGATGCGGGCGAGGCAGCGGCCGGGGCGGACGACGGCGGGGTGGAGGCGCTCCAGATCCTCGTTGGTCGTGACGCCCACGAGCACGTTGCGGCCCTGGCCGAGGAGCCCGTCGGTGAGGTTGAGCAGCCGCGAGAGCGCCTGACCCGCGGTGTGCTTGGCCTCGCCGCGGATCAGCTCGTCGCAGTCCTCCAGCAGGAGCAGCCGCCAGCGGCCCTTGCCGGTGCTGTCCTCCTCGCCGATCGCGATGTCCATCAGATAGCCGACGTCGGAGAAGAGCCGCTCGGGGTCCAGGACACAGTCCACCTGGCACCAGTCGCGCCAGGAGCGGGCCAGCGTGCGCAGGGCCGAGGTCTTGCCCGTGCCGGGCGGACCGTGCAACAGCAACAGCCGGCCCGCGATGTCCTCGGGCGTCGTCTTCATCAGGCGGTCCATGGCGTCCGCAACCGGCGCCGTGTAGTTCGGCCGCACTTCCTCCCACGTACCCGCCGAGATCTGGCGGGTGGTGCGGTGCGGGCCGCGGCGCGGGGACACGTACCAGAACCCCATCGTCACGTTCTCCGGCTGGGGTTCGGGCTCGTCCGCCGCGCCGTCCGTGGCCTGGTCGAGGATCTTCTCGGCCAGCTCGGCGCTGGTCGCGGTGACCGTGATGTCGGCGCCACGGTTCCAGCGGGACACGAGCAGGGTCCAGCCGTCGCCCTCGGCGAGCGTGGCGCTGCGGTCGTCGTCGCGGGCCGAGCGCAGCACACGCGCGCCCGGCGGGAGGAGCGTCGCCCCGGACCGTACGCGGTCGATGTTGGCCGCGTACGAGTGCGGCTGCTCGCCCGTCGCGAAGCGGCCGAGGAACAGCGCGTCGACGACGTCCGACGGCGAGTCGCTGTCGTCGACGTTGAGCCGGATCGGCAGAGCGTCGTGTGGGTTGGCAGACATGCCGCCATGATCCGTCACGCGGGCGCCCCGTGCACCCGGTTTCCGCAGTGCGGCCTGTGTGTCGCCTGTGTCGGCGGTGCTGGTGGTGACGGTCGCGACGGTGATGGCGGTGATGGCGCTCGTCCCTCCCTCTGTACCTCTCTGTATCCCTGTCCCTCCGCCCTGTTACACGGCTGTGGTCTTACGAGACCTGTCCCGCGACCGATCCCCGCCGTTACTGTTGCCCTTGATGGGACGTCATGGGTGGAATTCGGGGGCACGGCGGTGGCGGCTCACCGCGTTGCTCGGCGTGGGAGTGGCCGCTCTGGCCCTGGTGGTGACCTTGCTCAACACCTTGCCGGGGGGCGGCGCGAGCACCGCGGGCACCACCCGCGACGGGGACAAGGTGCACGGCACTCCGGTCACCCCGCCCGAAACGCCGCAGCCGGAGGTGGGCTGGGGCTTCACACACACCCAGTACAGCGCCGACGAGGGCAGTGACGCGGCGACCCAGCGCGTCGAGGGGCTGCTGCAGAAGCAGTCGCTGCCGCAGATCCAGCACATCATGGGCTGGGGTGCGGGCAACCCCGAACCCTCCAAGGGGCGCTACGACTTCACGGAGATGGACCGCCGTATCGACTTCATCCGCAAGTCCGGCGGCACCCCGGTCGTCACCCTGTGCTGTTCCCCGGACTGGATGAAGGGCGGCAAGTCCGGCGCGGACAACACGAACTGGAGCCAGGCGGCTCTGGAGACCGCGCCGGACCGCGCCCACTACGCGGACTTCGCCGCGCTCGCCGCGACCGTCGCCAAGCGCTATCCGGACGTCCGTCACTTCATCGTCTGGAACGAGTTCAAGGGCTTCTGGAACAACAGCGAGGGCCGCTGGGACTACGAGGGCTACACCGAGCTCTACAACCTCGTCTACAAGGCGCTGAAGAAGGTCGACAAGGACATCTTGGTCGGAGGGCCGTACCTCGTCATGGACAGTCTCGACCCGCGCCAGACGGAGAACGCCTCCACGACCCTGAAGGGCACCTGGGGCACCATGGACCAGCGGGTCCTCGACGCCTTCGACTACTGGAACAGGAACAAGGTGGGCGCCGACTTCGTCGTGGTCGACGGCTCCAGCTACACCAAGGACGACGACCTGCTCCCCAATGAGTTCGCGGCCACCGACAAGCTCACCGCAGTCAGCCGGTGGGTGCGCGAGCAGACCCACGACCTGCCGCTGTGGTGGGCCGAGTACTACGTCGAGCCCGCCGACGGCAGCGACGACCGCAAGGGCTGGTCCGAGACCCACCGCGTCGCCGTCCAGGCCGCCGGCCTGATCGCGATGGCCCGCGGCGGCGCCTCCTCCGGCTTCTACTGGAACCCGGAGGAGCAGAAGGGCACCGACTGCGCCGGCTGCCTGTGGACGCCGACCGACAGCGCGGACGGGGGCGCGGCTCTGCCCATGCTCGACCTCGTCTCCCGCTTCGACCAGGCGTTCCCGCCCGGCACGAAGTACGCGACGGTGTCCGTCGCCGCGGACGACGTGCCCAACGTCCGCGTCCTCGCCACCGTCAAGGCCGTCCTCGTCGTGAACACCCTGAACCGCTCCATCAGCGCTCAGGTGGACGGCAAGCGGTTCGACATGAAGGCGTACGAAGTGAAGTGGCTGACCCGGTGAAGTGGTTCGTCCCGGTGAACCCGGGGCGAACCGCCGCACGCGCTTCGCCGTCGTGGGTGCTCCTGGCTGTCGGGTCGGGAGCACCCACGACGGGAGGGGTCAGGGGATTTGCTGGTAGAGCGCGGTCACCTGGTTGGGGGTGAGGGCGTAGTTCCAGGCCTGGACGGTGCTGATCAGACCGGGGAAGAAGTCGGTGTTGCTGCCGTTGTACAGGCTGCGGCCGATGGCGAAGGCGTTGGTGGCGTTCCAGGAGGTGACGCCGGTGGCGGTGGCGGCGAGGCTGCCGTTGACGTAGAGCTGGGCGGTCTTTGTGGTGGCGTCGTAGGTACCGACCAGGTGGGTCCAGGTGTTGGCGGTGGCTGCTGTTGTTGAGCCGGCGACTGTGAAGGCCGAGCTGGTGGTGTCGGTGTTGGCGAAGGTGAGGGCCCAACTTGGGCTGCTGGTGTGGGTGTAGTTGTACTGGAGGTAGAAGGGGCTGTTCTGGGTGCCGTCCTGGGCGGCGACGGTGGCATTGCGGGTGGGCAGTGAGGAGAGTTTCACCCACGCTGAGACGGAGTAGCTGCCGGTGGTGTTGAGTACCTGGCCGCTGCCGGCGGCGTAGCCGGTGGTGCCGTCGAAGGAGAGGGTTTCGCCGCGGGTGGTGTCGTTGGTCCAGGTGGTGGCGCCGTTGAGGGTCAGGGTGTTGCTGCCGACGCCGGTGGTGTCGTTGACGGTGTAGGGGGTGTCGGTGGGGGCGGTGTCGTTGGCGATGGTGAAGCCGTCGCCGTCATCGAGGGCCCAGGTGTCGTGGGGGGAGAGGATGGCGAGGGCTTCGGCGGCGTACCCGGAGTTGGTGAGGTTGACGTGGTCGCCGGTGTCGGCGGCCGTGGCGAGTTTGTTCTCGCCGTTGCCGGTGTCGGGCACGGCGAGGGCGGTGTCGAAGTCGGCGTAATAGACCGGCGGGGTGGACCAGGGGCTGCCGAGGTCCATGTCGCCGAGCCAGCCGTTGACGTCGGTGCGGTTGGCGTCGACCGTACTGGTGCAGGGGTCGTTGGAGGTGGCGCCGTCGCCGGCGAAGCCGTCACAGGGGGTGAGGGAGGTCAGAGTGGTGGAGATGCCCCAGCCTTGGAGTTGTTGGACGAGGGCGGTGTAGCCGTTGGCTTCCAGGTCGTCCGGAGTGCTGCCGCTGAGGAGGTCTTCGAGGCCTTCGTAGACCACGACGCTGCTGATGCCGGGTTGGTCGAGGATGTCGCGGTCGATGCGGGAGAGGGCTGAGGGGCCGCCGAGGGTTTTGGCGTTGAAGGTCTGGGGGTTGTCGGTCATGAGGTCGTTGGATTCGATGCCCTCGGCGATGGTGCCGTAGGGGCTGGGGGTGGTGGGTTCGGCGCCTTCCAGGGTGTCGGAGACGCGGCTTCCGCTGGCGACTGGGGTGGTGTTGGGCTGGAAGGCATCGATGAGTCCGTCGCCGAGCACCGCTTCGGTCGGGGTGTGGCTGGTGGTGACGTCGACATTGGTGACGAGGTCGGTGAACCAGCCTTGCAGGGTTCCGGTGTTGCCGTCGAAGGGCGTGCCGGTGGTGTCGGTGGTCTTGTCCCCGGCACCGGTGACGGTGACGTATTGGTAGGCGTTGTTGGCGAATGAGTGCTGGACCAGGTACGGCACGGAGTTGCTCAGTTGGTAGGAGACGAGGAGGTAGTGGTTGGCGGTGACGGGGAAGGTGAGCGGGTCGCTGTAGACGGAGCCGCCCTGGGGGATGGTCACTGACTGGCCGCCGCCGAAGGTGAGGGTGGTGGGGGTGGCGGTGGGCACGGCGGAGGGGGCGCCGGATCCGGAGTCCTGGGCGATGGTGGCGTGACCGATGGACAGCTTGCTGGTGCCGAGGGCGTTGTCGAGCTTGATGCGGACGGTGTTGCCGGAGGTCGAGGCGGGGAGGGCGATACGGAAGGTCTGGTTGGAGAAGTTGGCGCCCTGGAAGTTGTACTGGCCTTCGTTGGGGTTGGCCCAGGCACCGGTCCAGCTCTGGCCGGTCGGTGCGGCGGCGGTGCTGCCGGTGGTCTCAGGGGTGCCGGTGGTGGTGTTGCGGGTGGCCATGCCGAAGACGTGCAGGGACTGGGTGTGGTTGCCGATGTGATTGCCCACATCGGGCAGTGTGACCGAGGCGATGGTCTTGGCCGGGTCGATGGGCACGGAGAAGGCGTAGAGCCGGTGCGGGGTGGTGGTCTGCCCGGAGGTGTTGTTGCGGTGAGGCAGGATCACGGCGGCGATGGCGTCGGCGCTGACAGTCCAGCCGGGAACGGTCAGGTCGTATTTCGCGATGGTGCCGTCGGTGTAGGTGACGGTGCCGGTCGCTGCGCAGGCTCCCACCGGGTCGGTGCCGGAGAAGCAGTACGAACCGCTCACCGTGGTCCCGGTCGGGACGTAGGGCGCGGTGTCGTCGTTGGCGATGGCGCCAGGGGTGGCCAGCGCCGACCAAGTGGAGGTGGCCAGGAACTCCAGCGCGTTTCCGGAGCCGTTGTAGGTGATGGTCTGGTTGGCGGCCAGGACGTTGTCTTTCTGCCCGGCTCCGTAGACGGGCAGGGTGAAGGTCGCTCCGTCAACGGTGACTTTGCCGGCGCTGGCCCAGCCTGCGGTGGCGAGGTCGGTGGCGGAGTAGCTGTCGCCGCTGCCGTCCAGGTCGGCTTGGCTGGGGGTGGCGTCGGCGCTGATACCGGTGTTGTTGAAGCACGCGGACAGGCTGGTGCAGGTGGTGTTCGGGTCTCCGGCGGCCAGGAACGGGTAGCCGGTGGTGCCGGAGTCGTCGCCTGCGGCGTCCACGGCGTACACCCACAGGGTGTGCGGGCCGGGGGAGTAGGGGGTGATCGTCACTGCGGCGGCGTTGCTCGAAGCGTTGACGACCTGGGAAGCGGACGGGTTGCTGGTGGCGGGCGGTACGTCGACGGAGTAGACGAACTTCGTCGCGCCGGCCCCGCCGCTGGTGGCCACGTTGAAGGTGCCGGCGGTGCCGGCCGCGGCGCCTACGCCCCCGTCGTTGTCGGTGTTGGGGTAGAGGCTGTTCTTCGAGGTGACGGTGGGGGCGCTCGGCGCGGTGGGTTCGGCGACGAAGTGACAGGTCGGGGACTGGGTGTAGGCGGTGGTGTCCTCGCCGTCGGTGACCTTCACCTGCCAGTCCACGATCTGACCGCTGGTCAGCGAGCTGATGAAGCTCGACGGCAGGCTGTAGGCGGCGTAGGAGCCGCTGGCCAGGTTGTCGCTGCTGAGCCCGGTGTGCAGGGTGGTGGAGCCGTTGATCCAGTACTGGAAGGTCGCCTGCAGCTTGTCGCCGTCGGCGTCCGAGACCTTCGCCTTCAGCACGGGTGGGGTGCTGGCGATGGTCTTGCCCATGTACGGGTAGTCGGGGCCGGTGGTGTCACAGGCCGCGTCGTCCGCGCCGGCGACTGCGGCCATCGTCGATTTGGAGGGGGCGGAGGGAGGGAGGTTGTAGAAGATCTCCAGGCTGGGGTTGTGCGCGAAGCGGGAGAAGCCGCCGTCGTCGTGGCTGGACTCGGCGGAGTCCTCGCTGAGTGTGGCGGTGAAGGTGGAGGAGTGACCGGCGGCGTTGTGGGCGATCGGGGTGAGCACGTTCAGACCGTGGGTGACTGAACCGTTTGAGGGACAGAATGTCGGGTTGTAGGCACGCGCGTAGCCGGCGGAGGTGGAGTAGTTGTTGTAGCCGGGCCGGTTGCTCCAGTCGGTGCCCGATCCGATGCCGCCGGACCAGTGCAGGTTGACGGTGTAGGAGCTGGAGCAGGACGCGGAGTAGATCTCCGTGGCGTTGACGGTGGCGGTGTTGATGTGCGCGCCGAAGAGGGTGGAGGACAGCTTCCACTGGTAGATCGCGTGTTCTTTGCCCGTGTAGCAGGCGCCCTCCTGCCAGCCGTTGTAGCCGACCCCCAGGTACCCGTCGTCGGCGAGTGACCCGGTCTGGTTGTAGAAGGACTTGTTGGGGCAGCCCTGCTTGACCTCGTCGAAGGCCGGGGCGGCGGGATCGTAGGGGTGCCAGTTGAACGTCGGGTCGATATAGACCGGGAACACTGTGGAGTGGGCCTTCAGCATCCGGGAGTCCGGTACGAGTGACAGCCCGGAGGCGGACACCTTCGTACCCACCGGCGCCTCACGTGCGGCCAGCCCGGGGTGCGCGGCATCCGAGGGGTCCGCGGCGACCTTGGCCTTGCTTGCCCTCTGTGCTTTCTTGGTTGCCGGCGTCGGCAGCACGGTGTTGGAGTCCCACATCAGCGGGCTGGCCGCGTCCATGAGGTCTCGGCCACGGGTGTCACGCAGTGCGAGGTTGTCCGCATTGCCCCGGCTCAGGCGACCGCCGGTCACCTGGGTTCCGAGACGGAGGGTGGCCAGCGCCGGGTTTTGAGCGGCGGCAGGGGACTTGACGACCAGTGTGTCGGTGAAGCCGCCGGCGGCGGTGGCCGAGACCACCAGGTCCACCGAGGGCAGCACGGACCGGTACGTCGCGGATCCGCCCTTGATGACAGGAGCGGGCAGCGTGCCTGGCCAGGAGACAGCCATGCTCACGCCGTTGTAATGGGTGGTGACTAATGGGGCGTGGCCGCCACCGGAGAAGGACACCGTGCCGTACGCGGTCGCGGCCGGAGACCACGTGCCGTCGCTGTTCTGATGCAGTGTCATGTCGACGGGGACCCAGTTGCCGTGCTGCTCGGTCCGCACGGGCTCGGGGTTGGCCGACAGCTGGAATCCGCCCTCGGGGCTGACGGTGACCTGCTGGACGGGGGTTGTCAACGAGTTGATCCCGACTGCCTTCCCGGTTTTCCGGGCCTTCGCCGCCGCAGTCGCCATCGCCTCACGCTGGGTGGCTGACGGGCCGTATTCGTTCGGCAGGTATGGCAGGTCCGATCGCTCGGGCGTGTCCTTGGCGACCGGGGCGGATGCGCCGGAGGAGTAGTGGGCTGCGTCCCCCGTAGTGGCCCTGGGGGTGTTGGCATAGGCCGGGGTCAGGCTCGCTGTGGCGGTGATCAGGGCAAGCGCGGCAGTGACCGCGGCTCTGCTCCGGCCGGTGGTTCTGCGCGCGCCGGGTATGTGGTGCCATCGCATGTGGAGATTCGCCCCTGTCTGATGACCTGAAGATCCAGTAGTTCACGACGCTAGGAGTCCGCTGCTGTCCGTGACCAGAGGGACAGGTGGCTGGAGGTGATCATTCCGCCCGATTGCCCGCAGAATGTTGTCATGTATGCGACGTAAAGGTCTGGTCATGACTCGGTAGGAGGGTTCGTCGAGCGTCAAGTGGTGGGTAGCGTCCGCTCGGATCGAGTGATCATTACGGACGTCGAGGAGCGGGACGCTGTGGTTTCTGGCAGACACCGGGGCAACAAGGCAGTCATAACGGGCCGGGCCGCACGCTCGTGGCTGAGCCGCATTGCACTGCGCGCCCCCACCGCGGCTCTCGCCACGATGGCGTTATGTGCCGGTGTCCTGCAGGCAACACCGGCCGACGCGGCCGGTCGGCACCAGGAGCCCACCCCCGCCCATGACAAGCCGGTGCCGGTCACCGCTGTGGCCTCGCACTACCACCGGCCCAAGCCCATGCCGGCCTACCGGCCCCCGCACATCTCATGGCCCTCGGGTACGGCGGAGGTCACCCTGGGCGGGGCCGGGGCGAAAACGAAGCAGGCATCCGGCGCGGCGATACGTGCCGGGTCGCTCCCGGTGTGGATAGGCCCGGCGAAGACCGCAGCGAAGCGCAACGCCACGCAGGCCACGAAAACCGCGGCCGCCACTCCATCGGGCGTCGGCGTGCGGTTGCTGCCACGCAGCGGAGCGAGCGCCGCAGGCGTGAACGGCGTCCTGCTGGGCCTGGACCGCAGCGATGGCAGCAACGCCGAAAGCCGTGTCGGCCTCAAGCTGGACTACTCGGCGTTCACCGCCGCCTTCGGCGCCGACTGGGCATCCCGCCTGCGCCTGGTCACGCTGCCCGCGTGTGCTCTGACCACTCCGCGGCTGGCCCGCTGCCGCACCCAGACGCCGCTCACGTCGGCGAACGACAGCACCACGCACCGACTGAGCGCGAACATCACCCTCCCCGCAGCGAAGAGCAGCAGCACGACGGGTGCCAGTCCACTGACTCCGGCGTTCACGCCCGCGGTCCCGCTGATCGCCGCGATGCAACGGGCGTCGGTGGTGGTGGCGGCGACCTCGTCGGCGGGCGGAGGCGGCGGCGACTATTCCGCGACGTCGCTGAAGCCGTCAGGGTCATGGCAGGCCGGCGGAAGCACCGACGCCTTCAACTGGTCCTACCCGATCGACACACCGGCGGTGCCGGGCGGGCTCGAACCGAAGATCGCGCTGGACTACAACTCGCAGTCCCAGGACGGTCTGACCTCCTCCACGAACAACCAGGCCTCCTGGGTCGGTGACGGCTTCGAGTACAGCCCAGGCTATGTCGAGCGGTCCTACCAGTCGTGCCACCAGAACCCGTCCGGCACGACCAAGACCCAGGACAAATGCTGGTCCAGCAACAACACGATCACGCTGTCGCTGGGCGGCCAGTCCACGACCCTGGTCAAGGACGACACCACCGGCGACTGGCACACCCAGAACGATTCCAACGACCGGGTGCAGTACAAGACCGGAGCCACCAACGGGGCCCAGAGCGGCGAGTACTGGGTCGTCACCACGGACGACGGCACCCAGTACTACTTCGGGCAGAACCAACTGCCCGGCTACGCCAGCGGGAACACGGCCACCAACTCCGTATGGACCGAGCCGGTCTACGCCACCGCCTCCGGTCAGCCCTGCTACAACGCGACCTTCTCCAGCTCCTGGTGCCAGCAGGCCTACCGCTGGAACCTCGACTACGTCGTCGACACCCATCAGGACACGGTTTCGTACTTCTACACCACCGAGACCAACTACTACGCCCGCGACCTGGGCACCACCGCCAACACCTCCTACATCCGCGGTGGTTACCTCAACAAGATCATGTACGGGCAGCGGGCCGGAACGGTGTACTCCACCTCCCCGGCCGGCCAGGTCACCTTCACCGTCAACGGCCGCTGCTCCACCTCCGCCGGCGGCTGCGCGACCTCGGGCCTGTCCTCCTCGACCGCGGCCAACTGGCCCGACGTCCCGTACGACCTGAACTGCGCCAGTGGCGCGTCCTGCTCGGTGACCACCCCGACCTTCTGGTCGGAGTACGAGCTCACCGGCATCCAGACCCAGGCCCTGGTGGGCACCACCGAGACCAACGTCGACTCCTGGACCTTCACCCACTCCTTCCCGGCCACCGGCGACTCCACCACCGCATCCCTGTGGCTGTCCTCGATCATCCGTACCGGGCAGGACACCAGCGCCGGAGGCTCGACGGCCTCGATCTCCACCCCCGCGGTCGCTCTCACCGGCACCGCGCTGTCCAACCGCGTCAACGTCACCGACGGCTACCCGCCGATCACCCGCCACCGGCTCAACACCATCACCACCGAGACCGGCGCCACCATCAGCGTCGCCTACTCCTCGGCGGCATGTGCATCCGGAACCCCGAGCGACCCGAGCCAGAACACCAAGCTGTGCTACCCGGCCTACTGGACCCCGGACGGGCAGACCGCTCCCGTCCAGGACTGGTTCAACAAGTACATCGTCACCGGCGTCACCCAGCAGGACCCGGCGGGCGGCGGCGTCAACGACACCATCGCCACCCACTACGCTCCGGTCGGTTTCCCGGCCTGGCACTACGACGACAACCCGCTCACCCCCTCCGACCAGCGCACCTGGAACCAGTGGCGTGGCTACCAGGGCATGAAGGTGACCACCGGCACCGCACCGGACCCGGTCACCGAGACCGACTACACCTACTTCCGGGGCATGGACGGCGACACCCTGCCGAGCAACGCCACCCGGTCGGTGACGGTCAGCGACTCCCGGGGCGACACCGGCATCGCCGACCTGGACCAGTACGCGGGATCGACCTACGAGACGATCGGCTACAACGGCTCGGGCAGCGGCAAGGTCGTCACCGACACCATCGCCGACCCGTGGACGTCCGCCGCGACCGCCACCCACACCGTGGGCAGCGGCCTGCCGGACCAGCACGCCTACTTCACCGGCGACAAGAAGCAGCGGGTCTACATCCCCCTGTCCTCCGGCGGTACCCGCGAGACCGAGACCGACTACACCCACGACTCCCACGGACGCGTAAACCAGACGGATGACCTGGGTGACGTCTCCACCGCCTCGGACGACATCTGCTCCACGACCACCTTCGCGGACAACACCACCGCCTGGATCCTGAACGCGCCGGACGAAAAAACCACGGTCGCGGTGAACTGCTCGGCCACCCCGTCGCTGCCGGCCGACGCGGTCTCCGACACCCGCACCTACTACGACCTCTCCACCACTTTCGCCGCCGCCCCCACCACCGGCGACACCACCATGGAGCAGAAGGCCACTGCCTACACCGGCTCCACGCCCACCTTCACCACGATGGCCGCCAGCACCGTGGACCAGTACGGGCGCACCCTGACGGCCACCGACGCGGACAGCCGCAAGACCACCACCGTCTACACCCCGACCACCGGCGCGGAGCCCACCTCGGTCACCGTCACCGACCCGCTCACGCACACGACGACCACCACCTACGACGCCCTGCGCGTCCTCCCGCTGAAGTCCACCGACGCCGGCGGATACGTGACGACGGAGCAGTACGACGCGCTGGGCCGGCTGACCGCCGTGTTCAAGCCCGGCATATCGTCCGCCGTCTACAAGGACTCCTACGTCCTGTCCAACAGCGTGCCCTCGGTGGTCACGACCCAGACCCTCAACGACGACGGCACCTACCGCACCAGCGAAGTCCTCTACGACGCGCTGCTGCGCACCCGGGAGACCCAGACCGGAACCGTGGACGGCGGCCGGCTCGTCACCGACACCGTCTACAACACCGATGGCCTGCCCGCCAAGACCACCGACCCCTACTACACCGGCGGGGTCCCCGACTCCACCCTGGTCCAGGCGCAGGACGGGAAGATCCCCTCCGAGACCGGCTTCGCCTACGACGGCGCGGGCCGCCTGACCGTCGCGACCGCCTACGCGCTCGGTAGCCAGACCTGGCAGACCACCACCGCCTACGGCGGCAACGTCACCACCACCGTCCCCCCGGCCGGCGGCACCGCCAAGAGCGTTCTGACCGATGCCCGCGGCAGGACGACGGACCTGTACGAGTACCACGCCGGTGTTGCGGCGGACCCGGTCAATGCCCCGGCCTCGGACTATTCCGACACCCACTACACCTACTTCCCCAGCGGGAAGCAGGCCACCGAGACCGACGCCGCCGGCAATGCCTGGTCCTGGACGTACGACCTGCTCGGCAACCAGACCGCCGCCACCGACCCGGACACCGGAACCTCGCATTCGACGTACGACAACGCCAGTCAGCTCCTGACGGTGACGGACGCCCGCAGCAAGCAGACCACGTACACCTACGACGCGGACGGGCGGAAGAACTTCGCCTACGACACCACCGGCGGCGCCACCACCTCGGCCGGCGACGAGATCGGTGCCTGGACCTACGACACCCTGAAGAAGGGGTACCCGACCTCGTCGGTCTCGTACCAGAAGGGCACCACCAGCCCCTCGGTGGCCAGCACGGTGCTTGCCTACACCGGGATGGCCAAACCCGCCGCCAGCAAAGAAACCCTGGCGAACCTGCCCTCCAACGAGGCCGGCCTCGCCCCCTCCGCCGGCTACACCACCAGTTACAGCTACACCCTCACCGGAAACCTCGCCTCCCAGGGCGACCCGGCATCCGGCGGCCTGCCCGCCGAGACCATCAACTACGGCTACGACACCTACGGCCGGCCCACCAGCGCCGGCAGTGACGGTGCCACCGCCGCCTGGGACTACGTCACCGCCGTCGGCTACTCCGAGTACGGCCAGCCCCTGCAGTACACCATGGGCCCCTCGGGCACCTGGGTCGCCCTGTCCCTCACCTATGACCCGCAGACCCGGGCACTGACCGACGCCAAGACCACCGACGCCACAGCCAGCACGGTGGTCGACGACACCGGCTACACCTTCGAGGACAAGAGTAGAAACGTCTCGGTCGGAGCAGGCCTGGTCACCTCCACCACCGACAAGCAGAACGGCGGCGCCGCCACCGACACCCAGTGCTACCAGTACGACTACGCCACCCGCCTGTCCGCCGCCTGGACCGCCACCGACCAGTGCGCCGCCACCCCCACCACTGGCAGCAGCGCGACTGTCGGCGGCACCAACGCGTATTGGCAGTCCTGGACCTACGACGCGGCCGGCGACCGTAAGACCCAGACGGACCACGACACCTCGGGCACCACGGCCAACGACACCACGACCACCTACAATTACCCTTCCCAGGGCTCGGCCACCGATCAGCCCCACACCCTCAGCAACACCACCGCGACCGGCCCCGACGCCGCCAAGAACACCGCGTCCTACACCTACGACCTGTCGGGTGACACCGGCACCATCACCGGTGGTGCCACCGGCGACCAGAGCCTGATCTGGAACGACCAGGGCAAGCTCGCCACCGACACCACCAGCGCCGGCACCACCAGCTACCTGTACGACACCGACGGCAATGTGGTGCTGCGTACCGACCCGGGGCAGGCCACGCTCTTCCTGGGTGACGAGCAGATAGTGGAGAACACTTCCACCTCGGCCCTGTCGGGCACCCGCTACTACTCTCTGGGTGGTACGACGGTCGCCGAGCGGTCCAGTACCGGTGACGTCCAGTACCTGATCCCCGACCGGCGGGGCACGGACAGCCTGGCCATCGACTACCAGACCCTGACCGTCACCCGCCGCCAGTACCTGCCCTTCGGCGGCACCCGCGGCACCGCCCCCACGACCTGGCCCGGCGACAAGGGCTACATCGGCGGCACCCCCGACCCCACGACCAGCCTGGAAAACCTCGGCGCGCGCGCATACGACCCGGCCAACGGCCGCTTCCTGTCCGCCGACCCGGTCCTGCAAACCGGCGATCCCACCCAACTCGCCGGATACGACTACTCCGGCAACAACCCCACCACCCGGTCCGACCCGACCGGCCTGGACAACTGGTGGGCCGACCCCACCATGAACAAGCCCGTCGTCAAGGGTGCCAAGCCGATCTCCCAAAAATTGGCCAACGAGCAAGGGCTCGGCGAAAACTGCAACGCGCACAACTGCTCCGACTACGACCCGAAGGCCAAACCCAGCTACTTCGAGAACGCGGCCGAAGAGGCGGAGGAAGCAAAGGCCAACTACGCCGAAGACCAGCACATCAAGGCCATCAACG
Source organism: Streptomyces sp. NBC_01384 (assembly GCF_045040035.1). NCBI lineage: Bacteria > Bacillati > Actinomycetota > Actinomycetes > Kitasatosporales > Streptomycetaceae > Streptomyces > Streptomyces sp. NBC_01384. Next base: position 2,047,516 of record NZ_CP109559.1, on the reverse strand, counting down.
GCAAGAACTCGGTCTCCGGTGCCATCGCCGCAGCAGACGAGAAATGGGAAACACAGCATTACCTGGACGCATCCCGGCGCGTACGCGCCGCGGTCGTCGCGCGCCTTCAGGAACTGGAGGCCGACGGAGAGATCAGCAAGACCGACCTGCGGCGCTTCGTCACCATCACCGTCGCGTGGGACGAGAAGAAGAGGATGATGTACTGGGCGGCGCTCAAATCACCCAAGAGCGGCAGTAGCGGCCAATGTGCCGAGGACCTTTGCGACGATTTGGCCGACAGCGACGGCTCGGTGAAGGCGGATCGTCAGTACACGGAGGCCGTGAGGGGGCGCGACGGAGAGGAGGTAGCCGTCTGCGCACGGTGCCAGGGACGCCACGAGCTTGAGCAGTTCGAGGCGTCCGGCGCCGAGATGGGAAGGAGCGGCCGCCACTACCCCGAATATCTCAAGCAACTTTCGGGAGAGGGCGACGCGGAGGCCCAGGGCGAAGCGATGGCGGAGGCGGAGGCAGAGGCCGAGGGCCTGAGCGAGGGATTCGCGATGGGAATGGAGGACGAGTGACGGCTGTCACTCGTCGGCGCGATGGAAGAAGCTGAAACCGTTGTGTACGGTCTCGCGGGCGGCGCCTTGAGGGCGCCGCCCGCGGCGCTTTTCGCCGTGCCGGCGGCGGCGTGGGACCACCGTTACTCAGGGCAGGGGGCGTTGCGGATCCAGACGTGCCCTGGTGGAAGGGGCGTGCCCGGAGCAACGAATGACGTCGGTATGCGGACACCCTGTGGGGCGATAACCGGGCGGCGGACGTTCTCCTCGAACCAGGCGCCGGCGATCCGGCCCAACTCCTCCGGAGACCCGGTCGCCTCCAAGGGGGCGATATCGTCGCTGAACTCGCGTTCGTAGGTCTGATTGTGCACTTGGCTGCACACGAGTCTGTTGCCGACCATGGTCGCGCACAGCGTTCTGAGGACACGTTTGCCCTCCAGATCGCTCACGTCCACGATGGCCCGGACCACTTCTTCCCCGCTGGCGAATATCTCGTCGATCACCGGCTTGAACGGTTCGCCGTCCGCGTCATCGTCGTCGATTCCTGGCCGATAGGCGAGCACAAGGGTATGGTCCGGAGGGCATTCCGGCCAGGCGCGTGCGGACTCGTGCAGAACGTCAACAAAGGCTCTCTGTCGGTCGCTTGCCTCGGAAACTTCTACTTCGAACCAGCTGTCATCCACCGCGTCAGTTTACAGCCCTCGCGTTAGGCGCCCGGCGGTCGCCGGCCACCGTCACGCCCAGCGTGCGCAAGAGCAGGTTCTTCACCGGGTCGGACAGATCGCGGCAAGGTCGTCGCCGACACGATCGTGGACGTCCGGCGCGACCGCGGCCCATGCCGTGGGCGGCGGCCTTCCTGTCCAGCACGCCTACTGCACCGGTGACAGCAAGCAGCGGGTGTACACCCCGCTGTCTTCCGGCGGTACCCGCGAGACCGAGACCGACTACACCCACGACTCCCGCGGACGCGTGGACAAGACGGATGACCTGGGTGACGTCTCCACCGCCTCGGACGATCCCTGCTCTCAATCGGCCACGACGGGTGTTCCCGGGCCGGCCTACTTGGCGCTGGGACCGTTGCGGACCCAGCGGTACCTAGGGGGAAGAGCGGTACCCGGCGCGACGAAGGACCACGCTCCGTGACCTACGGGACCGATGACGGGGCGGCGTACGATTTCCTCGAACCAGTCGGCGGCGATCCTGCCCAGCTCCGTCAGGGGTCCGGTCGCCTCCAGCGGTTCCACGTCGTCGCTGGGCTGCGGCCGATAGGTGGTGTTGTGCCGTTGGCTGCAGAAGAGGCGGTCGCCGGCCACGGTCGCGCCCAAGGTCCCGAATACGCGATTTTTCTCCAGATCGCGAAGATCGACGGCCAGCAGTAGCACCTGTTCTCCGTCGGCCAGTGCCTCGTCGATCGCGATGTCATAGGGGTCGCGATCGCGTTCACCATCGCCGCCTTGGCTTTCCCCGCCAGTCTCGTCCGGCTTGCTTACCAGCACAGAGGTCGCACTGGGCGGGCATTCCGGCCAGAAGCGTGCTGATTCCCGCACCACGGCAACAAGTTTCTGATTCTGGTCGTTCACATCGTCGTCTACTTCGAACCAGTCTTCGTCCACCGGATCAGCTTATGCGCCAGGTCACCGGGGTGTTTCTGAGGTGATTGTTTACGGCCGCTCGTGACCTGGGATGAAGCGGTGCCGGGTGACGACTGACCGTCGCCCGCCGCCAGTTCGACGGTACCCGAGGTACCGCTCCCACCACCTGGTCCGGCGGCAGAGGGTAAACAGGCGGCACTCCGGACTCGACCACGAGTCTGGAAAACCTCGGCGTCCGCGAGTACGACCCGGCCAACGGCCGGTTCCTGTCCGCCGACCCGGTCCTGGAATCCGCCGATCTCACTCAGCTCGCCGGGTACGACGACTCGGGCAGCAACCCGACCACCGGGTCCGATCCGACCGGCCTGGACAACTGGTGGGCGGACCCCACCATGAACAAGTCCGTGGTGCCCGGCGCTCCGCCCATCTCGCAGGATCTCGCCAACGCCCAGGGCTTCGGGGACAGCTGCAACGCCAATAACTGCTCCGACTACTCGCCGTACAAGAAGCCCAGTTTCAAGCGCAAGCTCGTCAACGCGATCCAGGACTACGAGCGCAAGGAACAGCAGCAGAAGTCAAAGCTCAAGCAGTGGTGGCAGGGCTTCAAGAACTTCGGCAGGGCTATCCTTGACAACGGCCCGAGCCTGGTCGTCCATGGTGGCGAGGCGGCCCTGGGGATCTTCATCACCAATGTCGGGGCTCACGTGGCGGGCGGCGGGGTCGTCATCTGCCTCTCCGGCTTCGGCTGCGTCGCGGGCGCCCCGGCCGCAGCGGCAGGAGTGGCAACAGCGGCCGGCGCCGCCCTGACGGGTCATGCTGCGAAGGGCCTCGCCGACGACATCGGCAAATTGCCCTCCCAAGCCTCGAGCGATGTCGGGTCTTCAAAGTTGAGCGGTCCTACCTTGATGCGTGGGTCGGACCGCTCAACTTCGAAGACTCCGTTTGACGTGCACGACGGACACCCCGTCGAGATCGAGCAGCAACGTCGTGTTGTTGAGCAAGCCCGTGGCTCCTGCCTGATCCTTCGCGGTTCGAGGATGAAAACCGCTCACTTCATCGTCAAGAACCGCTGGACCAGCGAAGCCAGCAGCACCGCCAGCAGTGGCAGCGAGAACCAGAAGCTGCTCTGCAGCCACCGCAGCTGCCGCACGCTCGGCCGCGCCGCGACCCGTACGACCTCGCGTGCCGCCAGCATGATGATGAGCGCCACGGCCGCCAGCGCGCCGACGACCGACCACGGTGTCCAGGTGATCTGGGGACCGATCGGACCCGGATCGGGGCTCGGGACCTTGCCCGCGGGCTGCTTGCGCAGCGCGTACATGGTCACGTCGTCGTTGACGAGGACCTTCTTCAGGTCCTGCCGGTCGTCGAGGTTGCGGATGAGCCTCGACTCCCAGGTCGCCGAATAGCCCACGTCCATCTGGAGGTAGACCACCTGGCTCCGGTTGATCACGAGGTACGAGTTCGGGCCCGCGTCCTTGAGGGACTTGACCAGCCCGGACACCAGTACCGGGTCGTTCGGCGCCAGCGTCGGCACGTACTGCACCTTCTCCATGTCCCGGGTGCCCCACGGCATCGCGGGCGTCACGTTGTTGACCGTGTCGTTGCTCAGCCACAGCAGCCGTACGGTCGGCTTGTCGTGCGCGTACACGTAGTTCATGGCCGTGACCTCGCCCGGCCGGATCCGCTCGAAGGACTCGTTGCCCCAACGGGCCACCAGGAAGCCGCCCATGAGGAGCAGACCCGCCATGAGGGCGGCGAGCGGGGCGAGGCTCACCCGGTCCTTCTCCCGCTCCTTCGCGGTGACGCCGGCGCGCGGGAAGAGGGCGAGCCCGGAGAGCAGCGCCGCACCCGGCAGAGCGAACATGAAGACCCGCAGGGCCATCTCGCCGCCGTACGACTGCATGCCGAAGCCCAGGAACGGTACGAAGGTCAGGACGAGCAGCGACCGTTCGCGGTACTTGTGGTCGCGCCGCCGCCACCAGCCCCAGCAGGCGAAGGCCATCACGCCGCCGGCGAGCAGCACGCGCGCGTAGAGGACGAGTTTGTGGGTCGAACTGCCGCCCTGGATACGGCCGGAGACGGAGGTCGACACATTGCTGCCGACGCCGCCGACCCCGCCGAACAGGTCGTTGAAGTGCCCCGACCAGTACGGCTCGGCCATGAAGCCGATCCAGACGGAGACCAGGACGGCGAAGAGGATCGGAAGGCCGCGCAGTTCGGAGCGGCCCACGAGGACGAGGACCGCGAGCACCCCGAGCATCACGAACGGGGTGAGCTGGTGCGCCGGGACACTCGCCGCGAACAGGCCGATCAGCACCATGAGGAGCACGGCCCGCTGCCGTCGGTCGGTCGGTTCGACCTCCGCCTCACCGGGGCGTGCCTTCGTCCACAGCACGCGCGGCGCCCGGAACCACACCAGGAGGATCGCCACGAAGACGAGGTAGAGGAGATAGGTGAAGCCCTGCGGGGAGAAGTAGTCCTGGCCGACCCATCCGCTCAGCACGAAGATCCAGATGCCGGTCCACTTGGCACGCCAGCTCGCCCGCATCGAGCGCACGAGCAGGAACATCGGGGCCAGGTAGAGCAGCTGCATGGTCAGCGGCCACCAGCGGATCACCTCGGTGAGGTCGCTGACACCACAGGCCTTCGCCACGAACGTGGCCGCCGCGAAGAAGCCCGGCCAGCTCCAGCGGGCGTCCAGGCCGGGTACGGCGGACCCGGTGCGGTCGATGTAGTCGATGAAGCCGAGGTGCTGCCAGGCCGTCGCGAACCGTGGCTCGGTCTCGATCACCGCCGGGAGCGCGTGCAGGGACACCACGGTGGCGAGCAGGGTGATGAGCAGCAGGCCCTTGTGCTCGCTGTTCATCCAGAGCAGGGAGGCGAAGACCGTGATCAGCAGGGTCGCGCCCACGAGGGTGGGCAGCGGGAGGATCGAGATGAGGCCGAGGCCGCCCATCTTGTCGAGGGAGGCGTCGTTGAGGCTTAGTGCCGGGACCCAGTAGAGGAGTAGTGCGGAGATCAGCAGGAAGCCGAGGAGCACGCCGGGTTTGGAGGGGTGTCGTAGGCGGTCGCGGAGGGGTGGGGTGGTGGTGTCGGGCGGCTGCGGGTCGGTTGTGGCTGGGCGCGCCCACGCGGCGGAGCCGCTTGATGTCCCGCCCCGCGCCCCTGAAGGGGCGCTGTCCTGCCCCTCGGTTTCAAAGGGAGCGTCGACTTCTGGGGCCTCGGACGGGCCCAAGGAGGCTTCCGAACCCGGCTCTCTCGCCTCGACCGGCAGGCCCACGGACTGCCCAGGCAGCTGTTGTGGGCGCAGCGCCCAGGTCGGGCGGTGGTCCGGGCGTACCTTGGGTGTGCCCGTGGGCGGGGTACCCGGGCCCGGCCGTACGTCCGGGCGGCGTTCCTGGTGGTCGAAGTCGACGTGGACGCCGAGGGCGAGGGTGTCGGAGTCGAGGGCCCAGGCGGGTCCGCGCTTCGGCTCGCGCGGCCCCGCGGCGGGCACGTCGCGCGCGCCCAGGTCGGCGAGGTCCCCGTCCGGTGCCGCGTCCGCCGGGAGTTCGGCGGGCGGCGCCGTCCGTACGATCTTGAACAGCTTGGGCGCGGCGATCGACACGATCACCGTGAGGCTGGAGATCTCCGCGACGCCCGCTCCGGTCAGGCCCATCCGGGGCAGCAGGATCACCGTCAGGCCGAGGACCAGGACGCACAGCAGGCCCTGCAGATAGGCGAGTCCGGAGGTGCGGCTCTGGGCGCGCAGCACCGCGAAGTACGTCTCCATGACGACCCGTAGCAGCGCGCCGACCGCGAACCAGCGCAGCAGCGGGGTCGCCGCGTGCGCGTAACCGTCGCCGAAGACGTGCAGGATGAACGGCGCCCCGACGAACAGCAGTCCGCACACCGGCAGCATGATCCGGGCCATGCGCTTGAGCGCGGCCCGGGTGTTCGAGGCGAGCCGCGCCGGGTCGTGCGAGCCCTCGACGGTCAGGGAGGCGCCCATGTTGATGGCGAGCAGGTTGACCGTGCCGCCGATCGTCGTGGTGATGTAGAAGTACGCGTTGTCGGAGGAGCTGACCTGCGAGGCGACGAGCACCGGGACGAGATAGACCACGGCGAGCGAGAAGAGCGAGCCGGTGTAGTCGCCCGCGAGGAAGCGTCCGACCTCCTTGAGCGTGGGCGGCTTCGCGCGCTCCTCGGTCGCCTTGATGTGCCGGGGGACCAGCCGCCGGAAGACCAGCAGGCCGAGCGGTACCACCGACAGGGCGATCGCGGCGACCCAGGAGACGAAGACGCCCGTCGTCGGGATCGCGGCGGCGAGAACGACCAGCAGCGCCAGCTTCACCGTGGAGAACACGGTGTTGCCCACCGGCACCCACAGCGCGCTGCGCAGCCCGGTCAGGACGCCGTCCTGCAGCGTCAGCAGCGACCAGGCGACGACCGCGAGGACGAAACCGAGGCCGTTGAGCGGGCCGTGCAGGAAGCGGTACGAGGGGCCCCACATGTTCAGCGTCAGCAGGAAGACCCCGGCGGCCACCGCCACGACCACCGAACTGCCCGCGTAGGTACGGAAGATGAGGCGTCCGGTGGCGCGGCCCGCGACCGGGATGAAGCGGGCCAGGGCGCCCGTCAGGGTCACCGCGGTCAGGCCCGCGAGGAGTTTCATCGCGGCGATCGCGGCGGAGCCCTGGCCGACCGCCGAGTCGGAGTAGTAGCGGGCGGCGACCAGCCAGTACCCGAGCCCGAGCACCGCGGAGATCCCGGTGTTGAGCATCAGGGCGTAGGCGTTGCGGAACAGTTGGTTGCCTCCGCTGCTGCCGTCCTTGCGGCCCCTGCCGGGCAGGCGGAGGCGGCGTCCCGGCCGCTGTTCGGGCGCTTCGGCGGTGGGCGATGAAGCCTGGGCTGTGGTCGTCGTGTCAGACACGGGAACGGATGGCCTTCCGGCGGACCTGTCGTGCTCTTCGGACCATGGCGTACCCCTTGGTGAGGGCGCGGTCCCGGACGAAATTGAGGGCGATCGCGCGGCCCTCGACGAGCCGCTCGAACTCCTCGATACCGGTGCTGCGGCGCACGGTGACGCGTTGCAGGGCGTACGGGCCCTGGCGGCGGCGCGCCAGGCCGTTGCCGACGGCGAGCGACTGGGCGAAGCCCGCCTCGCGCACCACGTGGCGCACCCGGCGGCTGGAGTAGCCGTAGGGGTACGCGAACGAGGCCGGGCGGGTGCCCAGTTCGTCGCCGATGATCTCCTTGCAGCGCAGCACCTCGAACCGGAGCGCGTCGTCGGTGAGCTGGTCCAGCTGCGGGTGCGTGTGGCTGTGCCCGCCGATCTCGACCTGCTCGGCGGCGAGCTCGCGCACCTGAGCCCAGCTCAGCATGGCGTCGAGGGCGCCGCCGGTGTCGTACGCGCCCTTGATCCACCCCGTCGAGACGAACAGTGTGGACGCGAAGCCGTGCTTGGCCAGCACGGGCAGCGCGTGCCGGTGTACGCCTTCGTAACCGTCGTCGAAGGTGATGAGCACGGGCCGCTCGGGCAGCGGGCGGCCCGAGCGCCAACCCGCCGCCAGGACAGCCGTGTCGACCGGGGTGAACCCCTGGTCCCCGAGCAGCGCCATCTGCTCCGCGAACGCCTCGGGCGCGACGGACAGCTCGCGCGTCGCGTCGCCTGGTGCGGTCGCGATCGAGTGGTACATGAGGATGGGAACGGGGGTGTCGTTCATAGGGCCGCCACACCTCCCGCGTGGGCGTGCGCGCGGTGCGCCTCCGGGCGCGCCGCACCACAAACCGCGCGGCCTGGGCGCGCGTCGGCGCGACGCGTCCCCCCGTGCCGCGCGGCGACCCGCGGGGGTCGTCCTGTGTTCATGCCGCCGCCCCCTCGCGTCCCTGACCGCTCTCGTTCTCGTTCTCGCTCTGGTTGTCGGTCTCGATCTCGGCCACGGTGAACGTGGCGCCACCCCTGCGGGCCCGGACGCTGCCGAGTACGTACCCGCCGGCCGCCGTGAGAACCCCGGCCACGATGGCGCCCGCGCGGCCCGCGCCGCCCGGGCGGGCGAGCAGCGCGTCGCGCAGACCGCGGGCCACCCCCGCGGGCAGCACGCGGGTCGTGTACTGGCGCTCCGACTCGAGGCCCTTGTCGGCGCCGACACTTCGGGCCACCAGGGCCTTGGAGAGGCCCTCGGCGTAGGCGCGGGTGCGGAAGTACGCGAAGTGCTCGCGCGGCTCCGGGACCCGGTGGTGGATGACCGCGCGGTCGTCGATCAGCAGGATGGCGTCCGGGCGGGCGCGGGTGAGGCGGATGCACAGCTCCGTCTCCTCGCAGCCCAGCGGACGCTTGTCGCCGTCGCGGCCGATGCCGGTCGCGAAGCCGCCGGCCGCGTCGAACGCCGTACGACGGAAGGAAGCGTTCCCGCCGAGGACGTTGCGGACCTGGACCCGGCCCGGCGGCAGCCCCTTGTACGTGCAGCCCACCACCCAGTCGAACTCCTCGGGGAACCAGGCGGGCCGGCGCCCCGACGCCCAGATCGGCATCGTACGGCCGCCGACGGCCATCACCCGCGGGTCCGCGTACCCCGCGGCGAAGTGCCGCAGCCAGTCCCGCTCGGCCACGGCGTCGTCGTCGAGGAACGCGATGATCTCTCCGTGCGCGGCGGCGATCCCGGTGTTGCGGCCCGCGGACAGGCCGCGCGGGCCCGCGTTGGCGAGCACCCGCACCGCGTCGGTCTCCTTGTACTCCCCGCGCAACCGTTCCAGCAGCGTGGCGTTGTGGTCCACGACGAGGAGCGTCTCCAGGGCGGGCAGTGACTGCGCCCGCACCGAGGAGACCGCCGCGAGGATGTCCTCCCAGCGGTCCTCGGTGTAGACGCAGATCACCACCGAGATGTCGGAACTGCTCAAGACACCTCTCCCTGGCCCGAGTTGAGCTGTGCGGCGTGCGGCCTGCGGCGCAGCGCGCGCCGGTTGGAGCGCTCGCCCAGGATCACCTTGAGCACCCGCAGCCCGTCCCGTACGGCCCGCAGATTGCTCGTGCCGTGGATGCGGAGGTACTCGTGGCTGGGAATCTCCTGCACCTTGAGCCCGGCCTTGACCACCCGGATGTTCATCAGGGTCTCGACCTCGAAGCCGGTGCAGTCGAGGTCGATCTGGTCCAGGCAGTGGCTCCAGAACGCGTTGTAGCCGTAGCAGAGGTCGGTGTAGCGGGCGCCGAACTTGGCGTTGACGACCGCGCACAGCACTCGGTTGCCGAGCTTGCGGATCGGCGTCATGTCGGAGGTGCCGCCGCCGTTGGCGAAGCGCGAGCCCTTGGCGAAGTCCGCCCCGGACACCAGCGCGGACACGTACGACACGATCTCCTGGCCGTCGGCCGAGCCGTCCGCGTCGACCATCACGATGATGTCGCCGGTGCACGCCTCGAATCCGGTGATCAGGGCGTCGCCCTTGCCCTTCCCGTGCTGCTCGACGACCTTGACGTCGGGCCACAGCTCCCGGGCCACCTCGACGGTGTTGTCGGTGGAATTGCCGTCGACAAGAACCACTTCGTGTATCCAGTCCGGAAGGGTCTTGAAGACGTACGGGAGATTCTCCGCCTCATTCATGGCGGGAATCACAACGCTCACCGGTGGCGCTATGGCCAGGTGAGAGGAGATCGGCCGGTATTTGCCGGCCATTAACGGATCATCGCCCGATACGGCTGGGCGCAGGACTGAACTCATGAGTCTGGTCCCTCTCGTCCGGTGGACCGCCCGCCCCTGGGCGGTCCGGCTCTTTGTCCGGTTCGAAAGGGGGGTTCTCACTTACGGCATGACGAAATGGATCTCCGTGCATGCCGGGTGAGCTGGCAAAGCTGGCCGATTCCGAAGACGGAACCCGAAGGTGGAATTCCGGATGCGGAAACCGGTCGCGCGGCACGACTCGGCACAAGTGTGGTCACCGAGCACGGCACCCCCCTACCGCGCCCCGCGCCGGGCCGTCACCGCGATCTTGAGCCCTCCCCTAGATCGCCTATGCATGATGGTCCGATGCGGGTGAGATGTATGACGGTATTGACGATTGCGTCCCTATGGCAAGACCTGGAACGAGGCCTCACGTTTTTGTTGGTTTGACCGTTACCTGTCGTCTCGAACGGATTTTCCCCATCCGCTTGAGAATCCTGTCGGCGGGCTCGAACAGCTCGGGCCGCGACAGCACCATGTTGCGCAGCACCCGGACCGGGGCGCGCCGCGCCCGGTGTCCGACTGCGACCGGGTGACGACGGGTCACCCACCCTTCGGACACGGCGAGTTCCCGTGTCTTCAGGGAGTCCTTGTATTCCTTCCGGCCCCGCCCGAGATCCAAATAGGCGATTCCGTCGGCGGCGGCCGCCTCGGCCATCCGCAAATGCAGGATCAGCCCGGGCGAGTACTTCGCGAACGCCGGATCGTAAGCCGGGAACCAGCACGCCAGGACCCGCTCGGTGCGCAGCCCGAAGTGCGCGGCGACCGGCTTGCCGTCCGCGTACAGCACCGAGAGGACGCCCGCGAACGGCTCGGAACGGGTGTGGTAGAGCTGCTGCACCAGGTGGTTGATCCAGGCGTGTGCGAAGCGGTCGCTGCGCCCGGTCCTGCGGTACTGCGCGGACTTCCACTCCATCAGGGTGCGCAGGGCCGCCGGATCGCGCTCGTCGTGGACGTAGCGCACCCCGCCGGCGTCCCGCCCGAGCTTGCGCTCCTTGGCGAGGGTGGTCCGGGTGAACTTCGGCGACTGGGCGCGCAGCCGGCGCAGATAGGTTTCGTAGCCCTGGTCGAGGTCCATGACCGGGGACGGGAAGGTGCCGGAGGCTCCCGCCTCGAACGGCGCCTGGCCTTCCACCAGGTGGTCGAACTCCCACATGGCGAGCCCGCAGGCCCGCAGCAGGTCCTGGGCGTCCCAGTGGAAGCCGGGGCCGTGCACCAGCCCCTGGCAGTCGGAGACACCGAGGCCGACGGCCCGGCCGACGCCGGTGGTCGATCTCTGGAACGGGAAGAACGCCGCGGGTTCGCCGTCCTCCCGTACGACCGCGATCCGTACGCCGCGTCTGCACCGGCCCACCGCGAGCGTGAACTCGGGGGACAGGAACGGGTTCGCCAGCTCGGGCGAGCCGTTCAAGTGGGCCTTCGACTGCAAAGTCGTCCAGGCCGCCCGGTCGGCGGCGCTCAGTTCGCCGGGGCGGTACACGCCGATGTCCACGTCAGGAGGCCCGTCTTCTCGCCGCACGGCCGCGCAGCCGCCGTACCAGCACCAGCAGGAGAACGACGGAGCTGATCGCGGTCACGGCCACGATCCCGCCACGGACCGACCACCGGTGCACCGCCAGCATGCCCTGGGCGACGAGGAGGTCGACGGCGATCGCTCCCGCGACGGACACCACCGTGCGGGCGAAGGGATCCAGCCCGCGCAGTGCGGCACCGATGGCGGCTCCGGGCGCGGCGAGCAGGAAGAACAGCGTGAACGGGCCGCGCAGGGACGTGTCCGCGTCGGCGAGCGCGAGCACCGCGCCGACCCCCGCGACGGCCACCGCGACGCCTGCGAGCAGGGGGACCAGGTCCCTCCCCGGATCCTCTCCTGACCGCTCGTCACTGTCTGATGAAGGCGGCTTGATACCTATGGTCTGCATTGGCGACTTTGCCCCCCGAAGCGCCGGATGCCGGGCTTCAATGTCGCGCAACGGGCTGGGGGTCGTCAAGTGCGGTAGGCGCTCACTCGGGCTTCTTGGCCGACTTCAAACATGTGGCGCCATTGTTCACCGCGTGTTTCCCGTAGGCGCCGTTGCTGCCGCTGTTGTCATGAACAGGCGATGAAATATGCGGTGAACGCGTTCGGGCGATGCGGGGGATGCCGGCGGGAGCCGAAGAGTTTTGGCATGGACACTTCCTGTCAACACGCGTAGCTGGTACCACAGTTGTGGCAGAGATCCTGCTAAAGGGAGGTTCCATGAGACGTTCCCGAATTACGGCATACGTGACCTCACTCCTCCTCGCCGTCGGCGTCGCCCTCACCGGCGCCGCGACGGCGCAGGCGTCCGGGACCGCCGCGGCCACCGGGTATGTGGCCCTCGGCGACTCCTATGCGTCCGGTGTCGGCGCGGGCAGCTATATCAGCTCCAGCGGCGACTGCTTGCGCAGCACCAAGGCGTACCCCTACCTCTGGGCCGCCGCCCATTCACCGTCGTCGTTCAGTTTCACGGCCTGCTCGGGCGCTCGTACGGGTGATGTCCTGGCGAACCAGCTGGGCCCGCTCAGCTCCTCCACCGGCCTCGTCTCGATCAGCATCGGCGGCAACGACGCGGGCTTCGCCGACGTCATGACGACGTGTGTGCTCCAGTCCGACAGCGGCTGCCTGTCCCGCATCGACACCGCCAAGGCCTACGTCGACTCCACGCTCCCCGGCCAACTCGACTCCGTCTACTCCGCGATCAGCTCGAAGGCACCCACCGCCCACGTGGTCGTCCTCGGCTACCCCAGGTTCTACCAACTGGGCGCGACCTGCCTCGGCCTCTCCGACACCAAGCGCGCCGCGATCAACGGCGCCGCCGACTACCTGGACAGCGCCATCGCCAAGCGCGCCGCCGACCACGGCTTCACCTTCGGCGACGTCAGGACCACCTTCACCGGCCACGAGCTCTGCTCCGGAGACGCCTGGCTGCACAGCCTCAACCTGCTGAACATCACCGAGTCGTACCACCCGACCGCGGCCGGCCACTCCGGCGGCTATCTCCCGGTCTTCACCTCGGTCGCCTGACCGCCCTCACGGTGACGTGGAAGCGGAGGCCCCGTCCGACGGGGTCTCCGTCACGCACGACACCGAGAACGGCAGCGAGTTGGACGTCGTCCGCACGGGGCCCCGGACCTCCACGCTGATCTCGTTCTGAAAGGTCCCGCTCGCGTTGTACGTCGTCAAGAAGATCGACTTCTGTTTGGTCCTGCCGCCGTCCGACGGGAACGACAGGGTCTTCCAGCCCGGGTCGGACACCTCGCCCGTCTTCAACACCCAGCGGTACTCGACGTCCGCCGGCACGCGGCCCACCGTGAAGGTCGCCGTGAAGGTCGGCGCCTGGGCCTGGGGCGGCGGGCAGGAACCGGAGTAGTCGGTGTGCGCACCCGCGACCGTCACCTGCACGGACTGGGCCGGCGGCTTACTCGTACGGGCGCTGCTGGACGCAGTGGTCGAGGGGCTGCTGCCACCGGGTGCGCCGGTGTTGCTCCCGCTGTCGCTGCTCGTGGCCGGTGAACTCGCGCCCCCGGAACCGCTCTTGGGGCCGCTCCCGCTACTGCTGGTGTCGCTGCTCCCGCCGCTCCCGTTGTCACGGTTCACCAGGGCGTACGTCAGTCCGCCCAGCGCGAGGGCGAGTGCGATCACGCCGACGATCACGGCGGCGGCCGCGCGACGGTTGCGGACGGGCTCCGTGGAGGCGGGGGTGTCCGTGGGCGGCGGGTACGGTGTGTAACCCGGCTGCGGTCCCCGCGCGTACGTCCGGGACGGCGGTCCTGGGGGGCCGAATCCCGGCGGCTCCTGGGCGGGCTGGGAGAACGAGGAGATCGTCGGCGACTGGGCGGTCGGGGACGGCGGGCCCGCGGTGGGGGAGCCGCCCGCGGCGATGAGCCGCAGATCGCTCTCCGCCTGCGCGGCGCTCAGCCGCTCGGCCGGTTCCTTCCTCAACAGCCCCTCGATCACGGGCGCGAGGGGACCCGCGCGGCGCGGCGGCGGCAGCGGCTCGTCCACGATGGCCCGCAGCGTGCTCAGCGGGGTGTTCTGACGGAAGGGCGAGTTGCCCTCGACCGTCGCGTACAGCAGCACGCCGAGCGACCACAGGTCGGACTCGGGCCCCGGCGTACGGCCGAGCGCCCGCTCCGGGGCGAGGAATTCGGGCGAGCCGATGACCTCGCCCGTCATGGTCAGCGCCGAACTGCCCTCGACCGTCGCGATACCGAAGTCCGTGAGGACGACCCGGCCGTCGTTCGACATCAGCACGTTGGCCGGTTTCACATCCCGGTGCAGGACCCCGGCCTCGTGCGCGGCGCGCAGCGCGGAGAGCACCTCGGCGCCGATGTGCGCGGCACGCTGCGCCGACAGCGGGCCCTCGGAGTCCAGGAGGTCGGACAGGGCGATCCCGCGCACGAGCTCCATGACGATCCAGGGGCGGCCGTCCTGCGTCGCCACGTCGTACACCGTCACCACGTTGCGGTTCGCGACCCGGGCCGCGGCCCAGGCCTCGCGCTCCAGGCGGGCGTACATCCGCTCGACGTCCTGCACCGGGATACCGGCGGGCGCGCGGACCTCCTTGACGGCGACCTCGCGGTGCAACACCTCGTCCAGAGCGCGCCACACGGTTCCCATGCCGCCCTCACCCAACGGGGAGAGGAGGCGGTAGCGACCCGCGATCAGACGTTCATTGCCCGGATCTTCGGACACGGGTGTCCCCCCATTCGTATCCGCTGCGCATCCGCGTGATTTCTCCACAAAAGTAGCTCAGCCGAGTGCGGATGCCGCCCCCTTGAACACCAATCCAGCCCCAAGGGCGACGACGATCAACGCCGAGCCCAGGGGGGCGGTCCTGCGGATCAGGGCCGCGGTCGGTCCCCCGGCCCACCGGGGGCGCTTCGACAGCGCCCGGTTCATCCCGTCGTTCAGCTTGACGACGGCGAACCCGGCCGCGGTGAGCGTCAGGGCGAGACCAACGCCGTACGCGAGGACGAGGAGAAGGCCGAACCACGCCTGTCCCAGCGCAGCGGCGCCCACCAGGACGACCACGGCGGAGGGACTGGGCACGAGTCCGCCGGCGAAGCCGAGCAGGATCGTGCCGCGGAGGGTGGGGGCGACCTCGTGGGTGTGGGTGAAACCGCCGTGGGTGTGTTCGAGGGTGGGGGAGACGGCGGGGGTGTGCGCGTGGGGGTGGGGGTGCGCGTGGTCGTGATCGTGGTGTGGCCCGTGTTCGTGTGCGTGCCCGTGGGCGGGGGGCCGGCTGTCCGTTGCCGTTGCCACGGAGGCGTGGGCGTGTGCGAGGACCAGGGGGCGTTCATGCTCTTCTGCGTGCTCGTGGGGGTGGTCCGCGTGGTCGTGAGTGTGGCTGTGGGGGTGCGGGTGGTCATGACCGTGCGGGTGGTCGTGGTCGTGGTCGTGGCCGTGGTCGTGGCCGTGCGTGTGTCCGTGCCCCTGTGCCCGGTTGCCCCAGGCCCGCCGTACGAGCGTGGCGCCCGCGAAGATGACCAGGACGCCGCTCGCGATGCCGAGCCAGGCGATCACCGAGGGCGCCGCGGCCGACCCGGCCGTCACCAGGAGGCCGAGAGCGACCACGCCCAGGGTGTGGGTGACCGTGACGGAGGCGGCCAGCGGCAGGACGTCGCGCAGGCCCGCCTTGCCGCCGCGGGCCGCTGCCGTCGCCGCCATCAGGGTCTTGCCGTGGCCGGGCGCGAGCGCGTGCATCGCGCCCAGGACCACGGAGATGAGCAGGGCCAGCGCGGCGAAGCCGAAGGTGAGGTGATGGCGGGCCACCAGGTTGTTCAGCGCCTGGGTCCAGCGGTCGGCGCCGCGGGGCAGTATGGAGGCGGCGGGCGCGTTCGTCCGCTCCTCGACGAGAGCGGGGCCGCCGGGGCGTATCCGCAGGGCGGCGGTCGAGGTGTCGGCGGGGGAGGAGAGCAGCGCCTTGGGGTAACTGGTCAGCTCCTGCGACACCGACTTCTTCGGTACGTCCGACGTGGTGAGCGTCATCCGGTCGCCGCGCGCGGTGATCTCGCGCCAGCCGGGTCCCCGGTCGGCCCCGGCGCTGTGGAAGCCCAGGGAGACCGTGCCCTTCTTGGGGAGTGGGGCGGTCAACCGGCACTCCACGCGCAGGGTGTTGAGCCCGGCCTGCCCCGGCCGCAACTGCGCGTGGCTCGTGCCGACGGAGAGCGGGACCGCACGCCCGTCCACGGTGACCTTGCTGCCGGTCGCGGCCGTTTCGCAGCGCTGCCGGGCCCAGTCCGTCATCCCGAGCTTCTTGATGTCGGGCTTCGCCTGGGTGGCCGGGATCTCCGCGAGGTCCTCGACATGGTCGACGCGCAGCTGCCCGGGGGCGGCGACGAGTCCGTCGTACCGGTTGACGGTGAAGTTGCCGAGCGGATGCGCGCTCGCGGCCCCGGTGGGGACCAGGACGAGGGCGCAGGCGGCGGTGAGGACGGCCGCGCAGGAGGCGAAGAGACGACGCGACGTCACGCGTGGACGAGAACGAGAGGACTTCACTTGGTCGCCCCCAGTGCCTTACGGGCCTCACGGGCACCCAGGGGCGAGAAGCCCGCGTTCAGGTCGAGGGCCGACTTCAGCGAGGCGCGGGCCTCCTTCTCGTGGCCGGTGGCGCGCTCGATCATGCCGCGGTGGTAGAGGAAGGACGCGTTGCGGTAGCCGGTGGCCGTGGCCTGACGGGCGTACGGCAGGGCTTCCTTGTCGTGACCGTTGACGTGCAGGGCCCAGGCGAGCGCGTCCGCCGTGTGCACGGTGTGGCGGCGGGCCCACTCGGCGCGGGCCGCCGTCAGCGCGTCCTTGGGGTCGCCGTGGTCGGCGGCGGCGAGGGCGGTGTCGAGGTCGGCGTTGACGCCGTAGGAGTGGGCGAGCTTGATCCAGGCGCTCACCAGGGAGTACTGGTCGCGGGCCTTCTGGGCGTCGCCCGCCTGGCCGCGCGCCTCGTACAACTCGCCGAGTTCCACCAGCGGCTGGGGCAGCGGATAGCGCTCCACGACCTGCTCCATGCCCTTGATCGCCGCCGCGCGGTCGCCCTGCGCGGCCTGGGCGCGGGCGCGGCCTTCGAGCGCGGGGAGGTAGCTGTCGTCGGCGGCGAGCGCCCGCGCGTAGTACTTCAGGGCGGAGGCGTACTCGCCCTGGTTCCAGGCGAGTTGGCCGAGCGCCGTCGCCACGTACGAGACGTCGCCCCGGCTCGTCGCGGTGTCGAGCGCCTGCTCGAGGACGCGGCGGGCGGTCTTCACATCGCCGCGCAGCTCGTGGACGTAGGCGTATCGGGTGAAGACGGGGACGCCGGGGCGGCGCGAGTCGGCCAGGTCGGCGGCCTTCGAGGCGTCGGCGTAGCGGCCGAGTTCGACGAGCGCGTCGATACGGGAGGAGAGGGCGCGCTCGCTGTACGGGTTCTCCTTCAGCACCTTGTCCGCGTAGGTCAGGGCGCCGGTGAAGTCGTGCCGCGCCGCGGCGAGGGCGGCGCGGCCCGCGAGCGCCGACTCGTTGTCGGGACGCAGCTTCAGGGAGCGGTCCAGTGCCTGCTGTGCCTGCGGGTAGCGGGAGGGGTCGCCCTTGGTGCGGGCCTGCTCGACGTAGGCGAGCCCGAGGGTGGCCCAGCTGTCGAAGTCCTTGGGCTGGGCGCGGAGATGGGCCTGCAGGGAGGTGATGCTGGCGTCGAGGTCCCCGCTTGCCAGCAACTGGGGCGAGACGGCGCTGGGTGCGGCGGCGACCGCGGTGCCCGAGCCGTCCCGCAGGGCCCCGACGATCATGGCCCCGGCGGTGAGTGCGACGGCCAAGGAAGCGGCGCAGAAGCCGAGTTGGGCCGCTCGCCAACGGCGCGTGGAGGCGGACACCCGCCGGACGGCGGCGACGCGTTCGTCGGCCACGGGCAGGTGTTCGTCGGCTTCGGGGCCGGAAGCGTCGTGCGGAGGCTGCGGGTCGGCTGTGGCTGGTTGCGCCCCCGCGGCGGAGCCGCTTGATGTCACGCCCCGCGCCTCTGAAGGGGCGCGCCGCCCGAGCCCCTGTTCGTCGGCCGCCGTCGCCTCGTCGGGTTCGCCCTCCGGCGCGCTCTCGTTCGTACGCGGGGACATGCCCTCTCCTCAAAGTCCTGGACGGGAACGGTCGTTGTGGGGGTGGGGCGGCGCGGCCCGCACTGTGGGGGGTGGTGGGTGCGGGCCGCGCCAGTCGGTGAGCCGGGCCGGTCAATGGGCCCGGTTCGGGGAGCCGGGTCAGTAGGCCCGGTTGTACATACGGCGGCGCCACCACATCACGCCGGCGCCGATCAGCAGGACCCCGGCCACGCCCGCCGCCGCGGAACCCGCGATCAGCATGGTGTCGGTGCCGCCGGAGCCCGTCTGCAGGGCGTCACCCAGCTGGTTCTTGACGTCGTTGCCGGTGCCCTTCGCCAGCGGTCCGCGCGAACCCGAGGTCGGCTCGGCCACGTACGGGAAGGACTTCTCGAAGCTCTTGTCGTTCGCGTCGACCGAGTCCGTCAGGCCGGTCTTCTGGCCGAGGAGTTCGCCCTCGACGACCCGCAGCGAGGCATCGATCACGTCGTCGGCGAGCCGGCGCCCGTTCGGGAAGCCCGCCTTGTCACCGTCGAGCACACCGAGCCGCTTGGGGTGCATGCTGGGCTTGATCGAGGTGTTGAGCCGCAGTTCCTCCGCCGGACGCACGTTCGGCGGCTGGTTGAGGCCCTTCACGCCCTTCAGGAACACGTCGACCAGGTCGTTGCGCGGCTCGGAGGGCGCCTTGATCTTGTAGATCGACTCGATGAGCTTGGGCAGCTCCGGGTTGGTCACGTTCTTCAGGAACTGCGCGTCGTCCCAGGGCGAGGACGCGTTGAACTTGTCCTTGTCCTTCTGCGGGTTGACGACCTCGTTGACCAGCGGGTTGCCCAGGCGCGAGACCTGCGTCCAGTAGCCGCGGGCGTCCTTGCGCTGGACGGTGGACCAGATGCCGACGACCGGCTGGTGCGACGACTCCTGGATCAGGTAGTTGGGCACCTGCAGGGCCAGCGTGTTGACGTTGTAGCCCTTGAGCGTGTCCCGCCCGACCTCGGAGAGGTTGCCGCCGTACAGCAGGTCGAAGACCCGCAGATCGGCGAAGAACGGGTCGTCCGCCTGACCGGCGAAGGTCGTCGAGTCGCCCGAGAGCTTGTACACGGCCTGGTTGCGCAGCTTCTCGTAGTTCGGCATCGACGCCTTGCCGACGTTCGACGGCGCGACCGGGATGTCGTCCGCGACCTTCGTCTTGGAGACCACCTTCTGGTTGTGCAGCCGCAGCAGATCGATGTCGTACGTCTGCGTGATGTTCAGGGTCGGGTCGTTCAGGCTGTTGACCGGGCCCGTGTTGTAGAGGAACGTGTCGCCGTTCTTGCGGTGCGTCTTGAAGGTGTACCGGTACACCAGCTCGCTCTGCGCGTCACCGTTGTTGTCGATGTGGATGTCGTACTGGGCGTCGTCGGCGAACGTGTAGAAGTTCGGCCCGCCGGCCGGCTCCTCGAAGGGGATGAAGTTCGCGATGACCGTCGTTGTGTCCGGCTTGTCCGGGCTGACGAAGGCGTACAAGTCGGTGTTGTCGTACTGGGGAGTCCCCGAGATCAGCGGGGCCTCCCGGTGGCTGGAGGCGGAGGCCGCCCCGGGGTCCAGCGCGGTCACGCCGGCGGCTACGAGCCCCCCGGTAGCCAGCGCACCGCAGACGAGGGCCGCGAGACTCCTGCGTCCCGAGCCACTCCTGGAGATAGGTGTCATGCCGTCCGTCCTCAGATCCCAATTGCCTGACGCACGCCATTCGGAGCGGTCGCCGGGGTGGATTGGTCGAATCCCAAACGTTCTTACGGCGGGTTTCTCAGCTTGTTTCACCGACGAGCCACTTTCTTTCACGGCGCTCTCACGGGCCTCTCATCACTCCTTGGCCACCGACCCGCGTTTTGGGCGCACTGATCCGTAACCCCATCCGAAGCAGCGCTCGCTACGAACACGTGGGTGAAGGGACAGGCCGCGCGCGGCCGGAGAGGAGGGGCGAGTGGAGGCGGACGAACTTCTGGTGCTCGTGGCCGGAGGCGACCAGAAGGCATTCGAGGACCTGTACGGGCTGGTGTCCGGACCCGTGTTCGGACTGGTACGCCGGGTGGTCCGGGACACGGCCCAGTCGGAGGAGGTGGCCCAGGAGGTACTGCTCGAACTCTGGCGCTCCGCCGCGCGGTTCGACCCCGGCCGGGGCAGCGCGCTGTCCTGGATACTCACCCTCGCGCACCGCCGGGCCGTCGACCGCGTCCGCAGCGCCCGCGCGGCCACCGAGCGCGAGCAGCGCGAGGGGCAGCGCGCGCACCACCCCGCCTTCGACCAGGTCGCCGAGGAGGTGGAGGCCGGGCTGGAACGCGAGTGGGTACGCCGCTGCCTGGACCGGCTCACCGCCCTGCAACGACAGTCCGTCACCCTCGCCTACTACGACGGCTACACCTACCGTGAAGTCGCCGAGCGGCTCTCCCTGCCACTCGGCACCGTCAAGACGCGCATGCGCGACGGTTTGACACGGCTGCGCAACTGCCTGGGAGGTGCGGCGTGAGGGGGCGTTGGGTTGAGCACCGGGATGGTGGGGGCCGTGCGGTGGATCGCCGGGCCGGTGTCCCGCACGTTCGCACCGGCGCGCGGCAAGAGGGTCCCGGCGTGTGTCACCTTGGTCCCGGCGTCCGGCATCTCCCCGCAGGCCCGCGGAATGTCACCACCGGCCTCCGGCAGTCCCGTACCGCCGTCCGGCAGTCCCGTACCAGTGTGCGGCTCCTCCCTCCCGGCGCCCCGCATCCCCGTATCCGCGTCCTGGAATCGCCCAGCCACGCCCCGCAACCTCTGGGAGGCGACGTATGAGCGTCCTCGACCGTCTGCTGCGCCGCGATCTGCACTCGCTCGCCGCCCCCTACGCCCTCGACGCGCTGGAACCCGGCGAACGCCGGCGCTTCGAGCGCCATCTGCGCGGCTGCCCCCAGTGCGCCGCCGAGGTGCGGGCGCTGGGCGAGGACGCGGTGCGCCTCGCCTGGTCCACCGCGGCCCCGGCCCCGGCCGCCCTGCGCGAGCGGGTCCTGACCGCCGTACGCACGACTCCGCAGGAGTCGCTGGACCCGTCGCACCCTTCCCACCCGTCGCAGGCGTTGCCGAACGGCGCACCCCGTGGGCGCGCGGCGCACGGACCCGCGCGCGCCCGAACCCCGCGCTTCCGTCCGCTGCTCGCTCCGCTCTCCACCGCCACCGCCGCGGCGGCGCTCGTGGTGGCGTCCCTCTTCGCCGTCCAGGCGACGCAGACCCAGGACAAGCTGGACCAGGAGCGGGCCCAGGCACGTGAGATCGCCCACGTTCTCGCCGCGCCGGACGCCCGGGCCACCAGTGAACGGGACGCACAGGGCCGCGGAATCGGAGCGGTTGCCTCCGCATCGGAGCGGCGTGCCGTCGTGACACTGAGCGGACTCGGCACTCCGTCCGGGGGGCGCGTGCACCAGCTGTGGCTCATGCGCCCCAACGTCCAACCGCGCTCCCTCGGGCTCTTCGAGGGCGACACGCCCCTGATGGCCACCGGACTGAATACGAACGCCACGTCACTTGCCGTCACCGTCGAGCCGCACGGCGGCTCGGCACAGCCCACCACCACGCCAGTTGCGCAACTCGCCCTGAAATCGGTCGGATTCGGAGAGTAACCGTCAACACCCTTACGAGGAAGGTGAATCCTGCGCCTGCGATACACGAGTGCCACGAGGGAGCGATAGGGTTAGCCTGCCCGGGCCGGGTGGACTCGTACGGGTGGGGAGAGACATGGAACAGATAACAGTGCGCAGCAGGGCACGCGTCCCTGCGATCACCTGTGGGAGCAGTGCGACCAGTTCGCGCCTCGACCGCCATCTGGCGGTGCTGGGTGGCCCTGCCATCCCGCAGCGCGAGACGGTCGAGGCGACCTCGCTGATGCGTGAGCTCACCGCGCGTGACTCCGCGCACGACAGCAGCGGGAGGAGCGCGCGCGTACGGCGGGTCTCGCTCTTCGCCCCTCTGAAGCGGCTGCGTCGTTCGCTGTTCGGCGGCCGCTAGCACGGTCGCGCGGTACTCGAACCCGCGCTCAGGCGACCACACCGCCCCGGCGCAAGCGCTGCGTTCTCGCCGCCCGTCATCCCCACGGCACGCAGCGCCGCCCCGGTGTGCTCCCCGAGCGCGGGTGCACCCCCGTTCGTCTTTTTGTGCGCCTCGTTCCCACCCGGCGGCGCGCTGTGGCTCCTGCTCTCCCCCTCCTCCCGGCCCTCGGCGGTCGTCAACCCCGGATGCCCGAGCCCCCGTTGGGATTCATCGTTCCCCGGTCGCGTATCGGCGTACGGCGAGCGGCACGAACACCGCGAGGATGACGGCGCACCAGGTCAGCGCCCCGGCCACCGGATGCGTCACCGGCCAGGCCCCCTCGCCTGGGACCGGCGCGTTCCCGAAGAGGTCCCGCAGCGCCGTGGTGACCGCGCTGATCGGATTCCATTCGGCCACCGTGCGCAGCCAGCCCGGCAGGTTGTCGGTGGGGATGTACGCGTTGGACAGCAGCGGCAGGATGAACGTCGCGCCGCCCAGTTGCCCGGCCGCCTCCTCGCTCCGTGAGGCGAGCCCCAGCACGATGCCGATCCACGTCGTCGCGAACCGGAACAGCAGCAGGAGCCCGACGCCGGCCACCGCCCGGAGGGCCGATCCCTCGATCCGCCAGCCCACGGCCAGCCCGACCAGCATCAGTGGCACCGTGCCCACGGCGGTGACCACGAGGTCAGCGAGCGCCTGCCCGAGCGGCACGGCGGCCCGGCTCATCGGCAGCGTACGGAAGCGGTCCATCACGCCCCGGTGCGAGTCCTGGGCGGCCTGGAACATGCCGGTCATGATCCCATTGGCGGCGGTCGCCACCAGCAGTCCCGGCAGCAGGCAGGCGCGGTACTCCTGTCCGGGTGTCGCGAGGGCGCTGCCGAAGACATAGCCGAAGAACAGCAGCATCGTGATCGGCATGGTCTGGGTGAGGATCAGCAGCCCGGGATTGTGCCGGATCCGCCGCAGGTGCCGCCCCAGCATCGCGGTCCCGTCGTACGTCAATGTGGTCATGTCACAAGCTCCTTGCGGTCGGTGTGGTCGGTGCCGCCCCCGGTGAGGCGCAGGAAGACGTCGTCGAGCGTCGGTGGCCGCAGGCTCGCGTCGAGCAGGGGCACGCCCGCGGCGTCGAGCTCACGGACGAGCCGGGGCAGGGTCAGTGTCGGATCGGTGGTCATCGCCCCGACCGCGTGCCGCTCCTGGCTGAAGACTGGTTGGGAGCCGGTGAGCCGGTCGAGGACGGCCGCTGCGCCGGGCATCGCGTCGGCGTGGGCGACGACGACTTCCGCGTACGAGCCGATGAGCGCCTTGAGTTCGGCGGGCGATCCGGTGTGCGCGACCCTGCCGTGGTCGACGAGTGCGATGTCGTCCGCGAGTTGGTCGGCCTCCTCCAGGTACTGCGTGGTCAGCACTACGGTCGTGCCCTCACCCTTCAGGGCGCGCACGGCCTCCCAGATCTGGTTGCGGCTGGCCGGGTCGAGCCCGGTGGTGGGCTCGTCCAGGAAGAGCACCTCGGGGCGGCGGATCAGGCTCGCCGCGAGGTCGAGGCGGCGCCGCATACCGCCCGAGTAGGTGGACGCGGGCCGGTCGGCGGCCTCGGCGAGCCCGAAGCGTTCGAGGAGTTCACCGGCGCGCGTGGGAGCGTCCCGCATCCGGTGCAGCCGCGCGAACAGCCGCAGGTTCTCCCGGCCGGTGAGGTCGCCGTCGACGGAGGCGTACTGCCCGGTGACCCCGATGGCGCCCCGCACTGCGGCCGCCTCCCGTACGAGGTCGTGCCCGGCGACCCGCGCGGACCCCGCGTCGGGCCGCAACAGCGTGGTGAGCAGCCGTACCGCTGTGGTCTTGCCCGCGCCGTTCGGCCCGAGCACCCCGCAGACGGTGCCGGCCGCCACGGCCAGGTCCAGCCCGCGCACGGCATGGACGACATCCCCTTTGGACCCGAAGCGTTTCTCCAGACCCTCACTAAGTACAGCGTACGTAGTAGTCATGAGGTGACCATAACGCACTACGTACGGTGTACGTAACTAGGATGGTGGTGAGGTGATCGACCAATGGCAGGGCGCAACGCCGTACCCGAAGTGATCTGGGCCCGTCCGGAGCGCGCGGGCCGTGGTCCGCGGCCCGCGTTCAGCCGCGCGGACATCGCGGCCGCCGCCGTGCGGATCGCGGACGCGGAGGGGCTCGACGCGGTCTCGATGCGGCGCGTGGCCGCCGAACTCGGCTGCGGCACGATGTCGCTCTACAACTACGTGCCGCGCAAGGAGGACCTGTACGAGCTGATGGTGGACGCCGTCAGCGGCGAACACGAGATCCGGGAGCCCTCGGGCGACTGGCGCGCCGACATGCTCCGGGTCGCCCACCAGACCCGCGCCCTCATGCACCGCCACCCGTGGCTGCCGCGCGTGCTGTCCCCGGTCTACGGCTTCAGCCCCAACGCCCTGCGCTACCTGGAGTACTGCCTTGTCTGCCTCGATCCGCTCGACGTGCCGTACGGCACGAAGATGGAGCTGATCGCGATGATCAACGGCGTGGTGATGACGTTCGTCGGCAATGAGCTGGCCACCGCCGAGCGCACCCGCTCCCTGCCCTGGTCCGAGGAGCAGGAGTACGCGATGCGGGTCGCCTACCTCGGCAGTCGGATGGCGACCGGCGCGTATCCGCGCATGGCGGCCGTCTTCACGCAGGACGCGGGGCCGATCGACCTGGAGGCGGCGTTCGAGCGGTCCCTGGGGCGATTGCTGGAGGGGTTCGAACCAAAGGGCTAGATCAATGGGCTGGATCAGTGGGCTAGATCAGCGCGAACTGTCCTTCGGGGCCCTCTTCATGGTGGTCGAGGACGGAGGCGGGCCGCCGCGCCGCGTCCGGCACCGGGAGCACGCCCGCCTTGCGGAGCTCGGTGTGCGTGACGGGCGACGTGATCGTCAGCGTGGTCTGCTGGGGGCGGAGTTCCGCGAGCAGCGCCAGTACCGTGACGAGCTCCAGGAGCTCGGACGTCCAGGCCTGCGGCCAGACGGAGGGCCGGATCGCCTCCAGCGTGCCTGGCTCGGGCGGCTGCGGCTGCCGCTCCAGCCTGGCCGCGAACCATTGCTCCAGGACGCGCACTCCGCCCACCTCGAAGTCCCAGGCCTGAGGCGGCACGGGCGAGATACGGCCCTCGTCGAGATGGAGAGCCTCTTCGACACGGTCGTAGTGCAGGTCGACCGGGCGCGCGGGGAGTGGGGCGCGGACGTACGGGCGGCGGCCCCCCGGGAGCTTGGGGCGCTCTCCGTGGCGGCGCATCAGCCACACCATCCGATGCCCCAACTCGACTCCGCGCGCCCAGAGGCCGCTGTCCTCCGTGAGCGGCACGACATGCCCCTCGGGACCCGGTCGCACGGTCGCCACGCTCCAGGCGAGCACGTCCACGGGCTCGGGAGAGCGGCCGAGACGAGCGCCCAGGTGCTCCAACAGGCCCGGCGCCAGGTTCGGTTCCGCGCCGCCCGGCCGCCGGTACAGCGGCCGGACACGGCCCGGGCGCAGCACGGGCAGCAGAGACGTCACCAGCAGCGGGGGCCCGCCGGTCTCGGGAGCGGCGGGCTGCTCGACGGCGAAGACCTGCCGCTCGTCCGCCACCCGCCACAACTCGGGGCGCGCCGCGTCGATCAGCCGGTGGTCGGGGATCAGCCACTGCTCGTCGAACGGCCCGTGCAGCACCCGTACGGGCTCCGGGCAGGGCCCTGAGGCCCGGACCAGCTTCTCCGTGCCGCTGGACTGCCCGGGCAACTGCCCGACCGCCGAGTGCAGCGTGCGCGAGCGCGTCGGCTCGAACAGCGCCTCCCGGTCGGGCCCCTCGGCCTTCACCAACGCGTCCCAGCGCGCCTTCAGGGACGCGGCGTCGGGCGCCGTCGGCCACCCCCGCCCCAGCCTCGGCGGTGCGACCGACCACGGCATGAGGTCCGCGAGCAGCGGAGCGTCGTCGTGCGTCACGCCCGGCATCGTACGACGTGGGCGGTGCGCGCCGGTCTCGTACGCCATCGTCAGTGGGCGTCGAGGGTGACCGTGAAGGAGAAACGGTCGCCGCGGTAGTGGATCCGGGCCACGTCCAGCGCGCGGCCGTCCTCGCCGTGCACGACGCCCGTGTAGTGCAGGATCGGGCTGAGCAGCGGGACCTGGAGCAGCCGCGCCGTCTCCGGGTCCGCGAGCCGCGCCTCCACCGTGTCGGTGATCCGGCTGATCCGGGCGCCCACCACATCCCGCAGCACCTTGGTCATGGGCCAGCGCACCAGATCCTCCGGGTCGATCAGCGCCGCCAGTTCGGGACGGACGTAGTTGCGCGCGTGATTCGTCGGCTCGCCGGTCTTCTCGTCGCTGCGCAGCCGGTGGTACGTCCCCACCTCGGCCAGATCCGGGAAGTGCTCGGCGAGTTCGGCCGGCACCGGCACCGTGCCGTGGTCCAGCAGCTCGGTCGTCATGCCCGACTGCTGCGCCACGATCGTGTCCACCGACCCCAGCAGCCGCACGGGCGCGCCGCGCCGCGCACTCGGCTCGATGAACGTGCCCCGCCGGCGATGGCGGGTGATCAGCCCCTCGTCCTCCAACTCCTTGAGCGCCTGCCGCATGGTGAGGACGCTCACCCCGTAGTGCCCGGCCAGCTGCTCCTCGGTCGGCAGGCGCAGCGGGTCCTGGGGCGAGCGCCCGAGTATCGAGGCGCGCAGGGACTGCGACACCTGATACCAGAGCGGCAGTTTGCGGTTCAGGACGATCGAGTCCGGGGCGAAGGAGGTCACGAGGGCTATCCGTACCGGTCGCCGCAGCTCAGCGCAATGGGCGGAAGTGCCGCTGGAGGCCCCGCCACACGTCGTCGTAGCCGCGTTGCAGATGTTCCGCGCGCGCCGCCTGGGCCGTGGCGGTCACCGGCCACCGCGTCTCGAACATGAACGCGAGCCCGTCGTCGATCTTCTGCGGCCGCAACTCGGCGGCGCTGGCCCGGTCGAAGGTCTCCCGGTCCGGCCCGTGCGCCGACATCATGTTGTGCAGCGAACCGCCCCCCGGTACGAAGCCCCCTGGACCGGAGGTCTTCGCGTCGTACGCCCCCTCGATGAGCCCCATGTACTCGCTCATCACGTTCCGGTGGAAGTACGGCGGCCGGAAGGTGTCCTCACCCACCAGCCAGCGCGGCGCGAACACCACGAAGTCGACCCCGGCCAGCCCCGGGGTGTCGCTCGGCGAGGTCAGCACCGTGAAGATCGACGGGTCCGGGTGGTCGTAGCTGATGCTGCCGAGCACATTGAAACGGCGCAGGTCGTAGCGGTACGGCACATGGTTGCCGTGCCAGGCGACGACATCCAGCGGCGAGTGGTCGTACGTCGCCGTCCAGAGGTTGCCGCAGAACTTGTTGACCACCTCGACCGGGCCCGCCGCGTCGTCGTCCTCGTACGCGGCGACGGGAGCGAGGAAGTCCCGTGCGTTGGCGAGCCCGTTGGCGCCGATCGGGCCGAGGTCGGGCAGCCGGAACGGCGCTCCGTAGTTCTCGCACACATAGCCGCGGGCAGTCGGACTCGGCCCGCCCGTCGGTGCGGTGTCCAGCAGCTCCACCCGGAAGCGGACCCCCCGAGGAATCAGCGCGACCTGGCCCGGCTCCACGTGCAGCAGCCCGAACTCGGTACGCAGCAGCAGCCCGCCGCGCTCCGGCACGATCAGCAGCTCCCCGTCGGCGTCGCTGAAGACACGGTCCATGGAGGAGTTGGCGTGATACAGGTGCACCGCCATGCCGGTGCGCTGGGTCGCGTCGCCGTTGCCGCCCAGGGTCCACAGGCCCGTGAGGAAGTCGGTGCCCTCCGCGGGCTCCGGCAGCGGGTTCCAGCGCAACCGGTTCGGGTCGGGCTCGGTCTGGGTGAAGGGAGCCGAGCGGAGTGCGCCGTTGTCCGTGCGGGTGAACGCGGGGTGCGCGGCCGACGGGCGGATCCGGTACAGCCACGAACGCCGGTTGGTGGCCCTCGGCTCGGTGAACGCCGTACCGCTCAACTGCTCCGCGTACAGCCCGAGCGGGGCGCGCTGGGGGGCGTTGCGGCCGTGCGGCAGCGCCCCGGGGACGGCCTCCGAGCTGTGTTCGTTGCCGAATCCGGAGAGGTAGGTCAGCCCTTCGGCCGTCTTCCTCGCGTCCCCACTCATGATCGCTCCCTCGCGTCTGATTCCTATGTAGCACCGTATGATTCGGCTTTTGGGTGCGCAAGAGGGAGACGGGGGCCGACGGTGGAGGGCCGGGCCTTCGTGCGGTGTACATCCTGGGGTTGGCGGTGCGACCCGAGAACCCGACTCCAGGGGGATCCGACCGGCAGAGGGTTGTTCTACTTTTCTTGGTATGTCGTGGAAGCGTGGACTGCTCGCCGCGCTCGCGGTCTGCGCCCTGCTCGGCGGATCGGCGAGCTGCGGTACCGGCGATGCGCACGAGCGGAGGGACGGAGTGTCGTCCTCGCCCGTGGGCAAGATCCTGGACGAGACGGACAAGGAGGGACGGCACTACCGTGAGGTCGACAAGAAGAGCGCGCCGGAGGTCGCCATCGAGGTCCAGCCGGACTCCGACGACGGCTGGAACGTAACGCTGACCGTCTCCCGCTTCCTCTTCTCGCCGGCCGGCGCGAAGGCGCAGCCCGTGGCCGGCCACGGCATCGCCCTCCTCTCCCTCGACGGCCGGACCCTCGCCACCCTCCGCACCACCGACTACCACCTCACCGGTGACCTGGTCCCGCGCGGCACCCACCACGTCACCGCGCGCCTGTACGCGGACGACCACACGGCATGGGCCGTGCACGGCAAGCCCGTCGAGAGCACGGCGGACATCACGGCGTCCGCGCCCGCGTCGAAGGAGCCCTCGACTTCGACACCGTCCACCACGCCGGCAACCACACCGGCAACCCCACCGGCACCGACGGCGACGGTGCGCGGGAGCGGCACCGGGGACCGTACTGGCACCGGAGGTTCACCGGACCCCGGCGGACAGGCATCATGAATCCCGTGCCCCAAGCGACCTCGCTACGCCGTGCCCCCGTCCAGCGACGCAGTGCCGAACGACTGACCAGAATCCTCGACGCCTGTGCCGACCTCCTCGACGAGGTCGGCTACGACGCCCTGAGCACCCGGGCCGTGGCCCAGCGTGCGGGCGTCCCCATCGGCTCCGTCTACCGCTTCTTCGGCAACAAGCGCGCGATGGCCGACGCGCTCGCACAGCGCAACCTCGAGCGCTACAGCGAGCGGGTCACCGAACGCCTCCAGCGGGCGGACGGGGGAGGCTGGCGCGTGGCTGTGGACGCCGTGCTCGACGAGTACCTCGCCATGAAACGCACCGCCCCCGGCTTCTCCCTCGTCGACTTCGGCAACCAGATACCGGTCGGCGCCCGCGACGCCGAGCCCAACACCCGCGTCGCCGACCGCCTCACGGACCTCCTGTCCGGCTACCTCGACCGCACCCCCGACGAGGACCTGCGCCGCACCTTCCTGGTCGCCGTGGAGACCGCCGACAGCCTGGTCCACCTCGCCTTCCGGGTCGCCCCGAAGGGAGACGAGCGGATCATCGAGGAGACGCGCGCCCTGCTGCGGGCGTATCTGGCACGCGTGCTCGACTGAACCTGTCCTGGGCAGACGCCCGTAGCCGAGGTGATCCCACCTCGGGTCGGGCATGGGGGGACGCTATGGCTCGGGTGGTCCGCATCCACGGGATCGGCCGGCGGTACGGGGGGAAACCGGAGGTCCTGCGCCGGCTTGAGTCGCCCTCCCCCCTGCACCGCCCTGGCCGCCGGACCGGACGGCGAACCGGCCGTGGGCACCCGCAACGGCCCCATCCTCTTCGACTGACCCCGGACCACCCCCTCCGCGAGTTTCCGACGAGATCCCCGCAGCCACTCCCCTCCATCCGTACCGGTCGGTATGCTCGGCCCCAGTCCGTGTGCCACCGCTGCCACCGCCCTCCGGGAGGACCCGTGTCCCGCACCTCCGGCACCACTGCCGACTCCGGCACCGCCCTGCGCGTCTGCCCCCTCTGCGAGGCCACCTGCGGGCTGACGCTCACCATCGAGGGCACCCGTGTGACCGGTGCCCGCGGCGACCGCGACGATGTGTTCAGCAAGGGGTTCATCTGCCCCAAGGGCGCCTCCTTCGGAGCGGCCGACGGCGACCCCGACCGGCTGCGCACCCCCCTCGTCCGCGAGGACGGCGAGCTGCGCGAGGCCACCTGGGAGGAAGCCTTCGACGCGGTCGCGGCGGGCCTGCGCCCGGTCGTCGAGCAGTACGGCCCGCACGCCCTCGGCGTCGTCCTGGGCAACCCGAACGTGCACACCATGGCCGGCGCGCTCTACCCGCCCGTCCTGCTCACCGCGCTGCGCACCCACAGCGTCTTCACCGCCTCCACGGTCGACCAGATGCCCAAGCATGTGTCGAGCGGCCTGCTGTACGGCGACGCCAACGCGATCCCGGTCCCGGACCTCGACCACACCGACCACCTCCTCCTCATCGGCGCCAACCCGCTGGAATCCAACGGGAGCCTGTGCACCGCCCCCGACTTCCCCGGCAAGCTCAAGGCGCTACGGGCCCGCGGCGGCACCCTCACGGTCATCGACCCGCGCCGCACCCGCACGGCCAAACTCGCCGACCGCCACGTGGCCATCCGCCCCGGTACCGACGCCCTGCTGCTCGCGGCCATGACGTACGTCCTCTTCGAGGAGAAGCTCGTCGACCCGGGCGACCTCACCCCGCACCTCCAGGGCGTCGAGGAACTCGCCGACGCCGTACGCGACTTCACCCCCGAGGCCGCGAGCGAGGCCTGCGACGTCGACGCGGACACCATCCGGGCGCTCGCCCGCGAACTCGCCGCCGCCCCCACCGCCGCCGTCTACGGCCGCATCGGCAGCTGCACCGTCCCGCACGGCACCCTCGCCAGCTGGCTCGTCGACGTCCTCAACATCCTCACCGGCAACCTCGACCGCCCCGGCGGCGCGCTCTTCCCGCAGGCCGCCACCGACAAGACACCCCGCCCCGCCGGACCCGGCCGCGGCTTCGCGCTCGGCCGCTGGCACAGCAGGGTCAGCCGCCACCCCGAGGCCAAGGGCGAACTGCCGCTCGCCGCCCTCGCCGAGGAGATCGACACCGCCACGCCCGAGGGCAGCCCCGTCCGCGCCCTCATCGCCATCGCCGCCAACCCCGTACTGTCGGCCCCCGACGGCAACCGCCTCGACAAGGCCCTCGACTCGCTCGACTTCATGGTCAGCGTCGACCCGTACCTGAACGAGACCTCGCGCCACGCCGACGTCGTCCTGCCGCCGCCCCCGCCCTCCCAGAGCGCCCACCACGACTTCGCCTTCAACACCCTCGCCGTACGCAACCAGGTCCGCTACAACCGTCCCGCCGTCCCCCTCGAACCGGGCCGCATGCCTGAGACCGAGATCCTCGCCCGGCTGGTGCTGGCCGTGACGGGGATGCACGGCGCCGACCCGTCCGCCGTGGACGCCATGGTCATCGACTCCACCCTCGGCAAGGCCGTCCAGGACCCGCACGGCCCCGTCCACGAGCGCGACCCGAAGGAACTCGCCGCACAGCTCACCGGCGAGAGCGGCCCCGAGCGCCGGCTCGACATGATGCTGCGCCTGGGCCCGTACGGCGACGGCTTCGGTGCCCGCCCGGACGGCCTCAACCTGGAGCGACTGCTCGCCCACCCGCACGGCATCGACCTCGGACCACTGCGCTCGCGCCTGCCGCAGCCGCTGAAGACGCCCAGCGGGAAGATCGAGCTGCTGCCCGCACCGATTGTCGACGATCTGCCCCGGCTGCGCTCGGCCCTGCGCGAGCGCCCGGCGGCGCTGGTGCTGATCGGCCGCCGCCATCTGCGCTCCAACAACAGCTGGATGCACAACATCCCCGCCCTCACCGGCGGCACCAACCGCTGCACCCTGCACATCCACCCGGAGGACGCCGCACGCCTGGGCCTCGCCGACGGGACGGCCGTACGGGTCAAGGGCGCCGGGGGAGAGGTGATCGCTCCGGCGGAGGTCACCGACGCCGTACGACGCGGGGTGGTGAGCCTGCCGCACGGCTGGGGACACGACCGGCCCGGCACCCGGATGAGCCACGCGGCCCTCGACCCGGGTGTCAACGTCAACCAGCTCCTCGACGGCTCGCTCCTCGACCCGCTGTCGGGCACGGCGGTGCTCAACGGGGTGCCCGTGGAACTCGCGGCCTGCCCGTAGGGGCGCCTCGGAAGCCGAGCGCTCATCGAGACAAGCCAGTGACCTGGAGTTTTGTGCCTATTGCTCGCATGTCGACATCGTGTTGACGCATGCGAGTCCGACCTGACGTCATCGCACCGCGGGCCCTGCCCTCGCGCTGCGGCTGACCGGCAACCGCCTGGGGCAGGTGGCCGCACCCGCCTCGGCGGCCCGGTCGCCGGGGTCGCCGGAGAAGGCGGCCCCGACCGCGGTGAACCCGTCGTTCGGCCCGGGGTGCCGTTGCGCCGCAAGAGCGACATCTGACCACTCAACAGGCCCGATGACGTGGAACCGAAGCGTCCGCCGGGCCGGTGTCCGACCGTCCGTTTCCGCCGCACCGGAACCGGGACGGGAACCGCGCCGGGAGCGACACGCCCGATCCCGCCGAGCGTCTTCCCCCGGACGTATGCGGTCCGTTAACTTCCGTGACTCACGCGTCCCTTGCGCCCCGCACGGGACGTTCGACCGCGGAGCGCCAGCGCCCTGTGAGCCCCCGGGGGCCCCTTCATGACACGCGCCATCTCCCTGCAACAGGTCAGCAAGTCGTACACACGCGGTGTCCGCGTGGTGGAGCGGCTGTCGCTGGACATCCGGCCCGGTGAGTTCCTCGTGCTGCTCGGGCCCTCCGGCTGCGGCAAGTCGACCGTGCTGAGAATGATCGCCGGGCTGGAGGACGTCACCGAGGGCGAGGTGCGTCTCGACGGTGAGTACGCCAATGATCTGCCGCCGTCCGAGCGGGACATGGCGATGGTCTTCCAGAACTTCGCCCTCTACCCGAGCATGACCGGCCGCGACAACATCGGCTTCCCGTTACGCATCGAGACCCCCGGCGAAGACCCCCGCCCGCGCGTCGACGCCACCGCCCGGATGCTCGGCATCGAGGAGCTCCTCGACCGCTTCCCCCACCAGCTGTCCGGCGGCGAACGCCAGCGCGTCGCGATGGGCCGCGCGATCGCCCGTCACCCCTCCGCCTTCCTGATGGACGAGCCGCTCTCCAACCTCGACGCCAAGCTCCGCAACCATCTGCGCGCCGAAATCGCGGGCCTCACCAGGGAGCTGGGCGTCACCACGGTGTACGTCACCCACGACCAGGCCGAGGCGCTGTCGCTCGGCGACCGGGTCGCCGTACTGCGCGGCGGCGTCCTCCAGCAACTGGGCACACCCCGCACGGTCTACGCGCTGCCCGCGAACGTCTTCGTGGCCGCCTTCATCGGCACCCCGCGCATCAATCTGCTGCGCGGTCTGATCCGGGCCCCGCTCGACGGAGCCATGACGATCAGCCTCGGCAAGCAGGATCTGCCGCTGCGCGAACCCTGGTCCCTGGACCACCGGTTGCTGCGGGTGCAGCAGGGCCGCGAGGTCATCGTCGGGCTGCGCTCCGAGGCGGTCCGCCTCGCCAAGCCGTCGGAGGCCCGGCCCGGCGAGGTGGCGATCAGCGGTCTCGTCGAGCACGTGGAGTTCCAGGGGCACGAGGTGCTGGTCCACTTCAACACCGGTTCGCGGCCCGCCTTCGTACCGGAGTTGGAGGCACCGCGCCCGGTCCACCCGGTCCGTGGGCCCCGGCGCCGCCGCCGTGAGGGTTCCCTCCTGGACCGCCTCAGGGAACGCCGGGGCGGGCTGCGGGCCGGACCCGTGGTCGTCGTCGACCACCCCGCCGACACGGAACCCACGCCCGCCGACGAGATCCCCCCGGAAGGCCGCCTCCCCGGCGACCTGGTGGTGCGCACCACCCCCGACTTCGAACTCCGCCACGGGATGCAGGTCCCCCTCCTCGTCGACCTCGCCCATCTGTTCGTCTTCGACCAGCACGGCGAACGCATCTGTCCCGCTCCGGCGCGGCTGCCGGACCTGGAGGAGTGAGTTCCGCAGGGTGGGTCCCCGGAAGACGTCTGGCGCCCGAAAACTAACACCGCTAGTTTGTGGATCGGACGACACTGTGAGGCGGACGACGCGGCCCCCGCCCGGGAGGAACATGATGAAGGCACACGACGGCATGTACATCGACGGCGCCTGGCGCCCCGCCGCCGGGACGGACACGATCGAGGTCGTGAACCCGGTGGACGAGCAGGTGGTCGGCCGGGTTCCGGCGGGCACGGCCCAGGACGTCGACGCCGCCGTACGGGCCGCCCGCGCCGCCCTTCCGGCCTGGGCCGCGACCCCGCCCGCCGAGCGGGCCGCGCGGCTCGGGGCCCTCCACGACGTGCTCACCGCACGCAAGGACGAGATCGCCGAGACCGTCACGGCGGAACTCGGCTCCCCGCTGCCCTTCTCGCAGTCGGTCCACGCGGCCGTACCGATCCTGGTCGCGGGCTCGTACGCCGAGCTGGCGGCCACGTACGCCTTCGAGGAGAAGGTCGGCAACTCGACCGTCTATCAGGAACCGGTCGGTGTGGTCGGCGCGATCACGCCCTGGAACTACCCGCTGCACCAGATCGTCGCCAAGGTCGCCCCCGCGCTCGCGGCGGGCTGCACGATCGTCCTGAAGCCCGCCGAGGACACCCCGCTCACCGCCCAGCTCTTCGCGGAGGCGATCGCGGAGGCGGGCGTCCCGGCCGGCGTCTTCAACCTCGTCACCGGCCTCGGCCCGGTCGCGGGCCAGGCCCTCGCCGAACACCCGGACGTGGACCTGGTCTCCTTCACCGGCTCCACGGCGGTAGGACGGCGGATCGGAGCGACAGCCGGCGCGGCGGTCAAGCAGGTCGCGCTCGAACTCGGCGGCAAGTCCGCCAACGTCATCCTGCCGAGCGCCGATCTCGCCAAGGCGGTCAACGTCGGCGTCGCCAACGTGATGTCCAACTCCGGTCAGACGTGCAGCGCCTGGACCCGCATGCTGGTGCACACCGCGCGGTACGAGGAGGCGGTCGAGCTGGCCGCGACCGCCGCGGCGAAGTACGCAGACCGCATCGGCCCGGTCGTCAACGCCAAGCAGCAGGCACGGGTGCGGAGCTACATCGAGAAGGGCGTCGCCGAGGGCGCCCGACTCGTCGCGGGCGGCCCCGAGTCCCCGCGCGAACAGGGCTACTTCATCAGCCCGACCGTCTTCGCGGACGTGACCCCGGAGATGACGATCGCGCAGGAGGAGATCTTCGGCCCGGTGCTGTCGGTGATCCCCTACGAGGACGAGGAGGACGCCGTCCGGATCGCCA
Source organism: Streptomyces sp. NBC_01384 (assembly GCF_045040035.1). Taxonomy (NCBI): domain Bacteria; kingdom Bacillati; phylum Actinomycetota; class Actinomycetes; order Kitasatosporales; family Streptomycetaceae; genus Streptomyces; species Streptomyces sp. NBC_01384. Next base: position 2,012,214 of record NZ_CP109559.1, on the reverse strand, counting down.
ACGGCACGGTGTACGGGCTCGCGGGCGCGGTGTGGGCGGGCGACGAGGCCGAGGCGGTCGCCTTCGCGCGACGGCTCGACACCGGGCAGGTCGACATCAACGGCGGACGTTTCAACCCGCGTGCCCCGTTCGGCGGTTACAAGCAGTCGGGGGTCGGGCGGGAACTGGGCTCGCACGGTCTCTCCGAGTACCTCCAGACGAAGTCCCTTCAGTTCTAGTCGATTTCGGTCAGTTCCAGTCAGTTCTTGAGTCCTGGGCCCGAGGAGCTTTTACGTGGTTCGCGCTGCCGTACTTCCCGCTGTGGGCGCCCCCTTGGAGATCACCGAGATCGACCTTCCGGCCCCCGGCCCCGGCCAGGTCCGCGTCCGACTGGCCGCCGCCGGGGTCTGCCACTCCGACCTCTCGCTGTCCGACGGCACCATGCGGGTGCCGGTCCCCGCCGTCCTCGGCCACGAGGGCGCCGGGACCGTCGTGGCCGTCGGCGAGGGCGTGACGGGTATCGCGCCCGGCGACGGAGTCGTCCTCAACTGGGCGCCCTCCTGCGGAAGGTGCCACGCCTGCTCGCTGGGGGAGGTGTGGCTGTGCGCCGACGCGCTGACCGGCGCGGGGGACGTGTACGCGCGGCGTGCCTCCGACGGGAGCGACCTCCACCCCGGTCTGAACGTCGCCGCGTTCGCCGAGGAGACCGTCGTGGCCGCCGGCTGCGTACTCCCCGTACCGGACGGTATCCCGCTCACCGACGCCGCCCTCCTGGGCTGCGCCGTGCTCACCGGATACGGCGCCGTCCACCACTCGGCTCGGGTCCGCCCCGGCGAGACGGTCGCCGTGTTCGGGGCCGGCGGGGTCGGGCTGGCGGCGCTGCAGGCCGCGCGGATCGCGGGCGCGTCGCAGGTCGTCGCGGTGGACGTCTCCCCCGAGAAGGAGTCGTTGGCGCGGGAGGCGGGCGCCACGGACTACGTCGTCGCCTCCGACACCACCGCCCGCGAGATCCGCTCCCTCACCGGGAAGCAGGGCGTGGACGTGGCCGTCGAGTGCGTGGGCCGTGCGGTGACCATTCGTGCCGCCTGGGACTCCACACGTCGCGGTGGCCGTACGACGGTGGTCGGCATCGGCGGCAAGGACCAGCAGGTCACCTTCAACGCTCTGGAGATCTTCCACTGGGGCCGCACCCTGTCCGGCTGTGTGTACGGCAACTCGAACCCGGCGCGGGATCTGCCGGTGCTGGCGGAGCATGTCCGGGCGGGGCGTCTGGATCTGGGGATGCTGGTGACCGAGCGGACGGGGCTGGACGGGATTCCGGGGGCGTTCGAGAACATGGTGGCGGGGAAGGGCGGGCGGGCGCTGGTGGTGTTTTGACCGCGGGGGCGAAGCCCCATCGGTTCAGGCGCGTCAGGCGCGTTCCGGCTCGCGTGGGGATTCCGGGGTTCGCCGCGGCACGGTGGCGCGCGGCCGGGAGCGCGACACCGCGACCCCGGCCAGGCACAGCGCCCCACCGGCCAGCGTGACCACCCCCGGAACCTCGTCGAGGAACAGCCAGGACATCGCGACGACGAGCGCGGGCACCGCGTAGGTCGTCGCGCCCATACGGCTCGCGGTGGTCCGGGCCAGGGCGTACGCCCAGGTCGTGAACGCCAGCGCGGTCGGGAAGACGCCCAGGTAGAGCACGTTGAGGGTGGCGGAGGCGGGCGCGTCCGCGAAGTCGTGGACCAGCTGTCCCGCGAACGGCAGGCACGCGACGGCCCCGACCAGGCAGCCGAACGTGGTCACCTGGAGCGCGCTCGCCCGCCCGAGCGCCGGCTTCTGGGCCACCACCCCCGCCGCATAGCCGACGGCGGCGAGGAGGCACAGCACCACCCCGAGGACCGAGGAACCACCCTCGCCGGACATCGACAGCCCCACCGCGACCGCCCCCGCGAACGACACCGCCATCCCCGCGAGCAGCCGCGGCGGCATCGCGTCACCGAGCAGCCGAGCGCCGAGCAGCGCGATGAGGATCGGGCCGATGTTCACGACCAGCGCCGCCGTACCGGCGTCCACCTGCTGCTCGCCCCAGTTGAGCACGCACATGTAGAAGCCGAACCAGAGCAGGCCGGATATCGCGATCCCGCGCCACGCCTCGCGCGGCGGCCACCCCTCCCCGCGTACGAGACAGAGGGCGCCCAGCACGACGGACCCCGCCAGCAGCCGCCCGAGCGCCAGCGCACCCGGCGAGTACGCCGCGCCAGCGCTCCGGATCGACACGAAGGCGGAGGCCCACAGTACGACGGTGACGGTCGCCGCGCCCGCGGCGAGCAGGCCCGCGCGACGGGCGGACACGGGTGAGGTGGCATTCATCATGATCCCGAGGCTAGGTGGGGTACGGGGGAGGGGTCTCGCGGTTTTCGGACGCCGTGGTGGGGCCCGTCGGCTCAGCGGAGTGCTGTCGCCTCGATACCCAGGAGTTCCGCGAAGGCCCGCTCGCCCTCCGGCGTGACCTTGACCGCGCGCTCCGAGCCGATGCGTACGCACCAGCGGGCGTCCAGGGCGTGGCGGCACAGGGTCGCGCCGGCGGTGCCCGCGAGGTGGGGGCGGCGTTCGGTCCAGTCGAGGCAGGCGCGGGTGAGGGGGCGGCGGCCGGTGCGGTCCAGGCCGATGCCCGCCTCGTCGAACCACCGCAGGCCCGCGTCCGTGAGCGCGAACCCGGTGTCCTGGCGGAGCAGTCCGCGGTGGGTGAGGGCCTCGGTGAGGGTGATGCCGAGTCTGCCCGCGAGGTGGTCGTAACACGTGCGGGCGCGGGCCATCGCGGAGCCCGTGCCGGCTTCCCGGAGGGTGCGGGGGCGTCGGGTGGTGTCGGGCGTGACCTGGGCGGCGAGGTCCTCGACGAGTTGGGCGACGCGGGCGTCCGCCAGTCGTACATAGCGGTGTCGGCCCTGCCGTTCCTCGGCGAGCAGCCCGCCCGCCACGAGCTTGCCGAGATGCTCGCTCGCGGTCGACGGCGCGACGTGGGCGTGCCGGGCCAGTTCGCCGGCGGTCCAGGCGCGGCCGTCGAGCAGGGCGAGCAGGAAGGCGGCGCGGGTATCGTCCGCGAACATTCCGGCCAGCGCCGCGAGTCCCGGTGCGACCGGATCTTTCGACCTCGTCATGCCCCCATCGTCCGCCACAGACACTTCGGCCCCCACCGAACGGTTTCCGGGTCCGGGCCGGGTCCCCTGGCTGCGGGTGGGTGGTTTCCGTTCGCGCCCACGCGGCGGAGCCCCCGGGTTGGGATGGGGCGGGTAGGGGCGGCGGGGGCGGGACAGAACCGCCCCGGTGCCGTCAATCGTCGCCCGCAACCCTCCCGAACTGCTCCGCCAACCCGTCCAGCAACGCCCCGAGCCCCACCTCGAACGCCCGCTCGTCCACCTTCTCCTGCTGCTCGGCGAGCAGGTGGGCCTGTCCGAGGTGGGGATAGTCGGCGGGGTCGTACGCGCTCTCGTCGTCCACGAAGCCCCCGGCGAAGGACCCCAGCGCGGACCCCATGATGAAGTACCGCATCAGCGCCCCGATCGACGTGGCCTGGGCCGGGGGCCACCCCGCGTCGACCATGGCGCCGAAGACGGCGTCCGCGAGGCGCAGGCCGGCGGGTCGGCGCCCGGGGCCGCGCGCGAGGACGGGGACGATGTTCGGGTGGTCGCGCAGCGCCGCCCGGTAGGACACGGCCCAGTCGTGCAGGGCGGTACGCCAGTCCCGCCCGTCCTCGAACATCGACAGGTCGACCTGCGCGCTCACCGAGTCCGCGACCGCCTCCAGGATCTGGTCCTTGGTACGGAAATGGTTGTAGAGGGAGGGCCCGCTCACGCCCAGTTCGGCGGCGAGCCGCCGCGTGGAGACGGCGGCCAGACCCTCCGCGTCCACCAGGGCCCGTGCCGTGTCGACGATCCGGTCGGTGCTGAGGAGGGGCTTGCGCGGTCGGGCCATGGCGCACATAGTAGGGCTGCACACTTAAACTAGCAGTGCTAATTTAATTTGGGGTGATCCGTCATGAACCTGGAGCTCAGCGAGGAGCAGACCGCCGTCCGGCAACTCGCCAAGGACTTCGTGGACCGCGAGATCGCCCCCCATGTCGTCGAGTGGGACCGCGCGGAGGAGGTCGACCGCTCGCTCGTGAAGAAGCTCGGCGAGGTCGGCTTCCTGGGGCTCACCATCGACGAGGAGTACGGCGGCAGCGGCGGCGACCATCTCGCGTACTGCCTGGTGACGGAGGAGCTGGGCCGTGGCGACTCCTCCGTGCGCGGCATCGTCTCCGTCTCGCTCGGTCTCGTCGCCAAGACGATCGCGTACTGGGGGAGCGAGGAACAGAAGCGGCAGTGGCTGCCGGGGCTGACCTCCGGCGCGTACGTGGGCTGCTTCGGCCTCACCGAGCCCGGCACCGGCTCGGACGCCGGCAACCTCTCGACGAAGGCCGTACGTGACGGCGACGACTACGTCATCAACGGCACCAAGATGTTCATCACCAACGGGACCTGGGCCGACGTCGTCCTGCTCTTCGCCCGCTCCACCGACGCGCCCGGCCACAAGGGCGTCTCCGCCTTCCTCGTGCCGACCGACACCCCCGGCCTGAGCCGCCGCACCATCCACGGCAAGCTCGGCCTGCGCGGCCAGGCCACCGCCGAAATCGTCCTGGAAGACGTACGCGTACCCGCGAGCGCCATGCTGGCGCCCGAGGGCAAGGGCTTCTCCGTCGCCATGTCCGCCCTCGCCAAGGGGCGGATGTCGGTCGCCGCCGGGTGCGTCGGCATCGCCCAGGCGGCGCTGGACTGCGCCGTGCGGTACGCGACCGAGCGGGAGCAGTTCGGGAAGACCATCGCGCACCACCAGCTCGTACAGGAACTGATCAGCGACATCGCCGTCGACGTGGACGCGGCACGGCTGCTGACCTGGCGGGTCGCCGATCTCATCGACCGCGGACTGCCGTTCACCACGGAGTCCTCGAAGGCCAAGCTCTTCGCCTCGGAAGCCGCCGTGCGCGCCGCGAACAACGCCCTCCAGGTCTTCGGCGGCTACGGCTACATCGACGAGTACCCGGCGGGCAAGCTGCTGCGCGACGCCCGCGTGATGACCCTCTACGAGGGCACCAGCCAGATACAGAAGCTGGTCATCGGGCGTGCTCTGACGGGGGTTTCGGCTTTCTGAGTACGTCCCTGAGTACTTCGGCGGATGTGGCGCGGGCCGCGTCCGCCGACCCTTGTCCGCATGAGTGAGTCATCCGTCAAACAGCAGAGCACGGCCGCCTTCTACGGTCAGGCCGTCGCCTCCTTCGCCGTCGCCATGGCGGCGACCGCCATCGGCATCTTCAGGCTGGACGCCGACGCCTGGGTACGCGCCTTCCTCGGCATCGCCGTCCTCTATCTGGTCACCTCCGCCTTCACGCTGTCCAAGGTGATCCGGGACAGGCAGGAGGCCGGGCAGATCGTCAGCCGGGTCGACCAGGCGCGGCTGGAGAAGCTGCTCGCCGAGCACGACCCCTTCGAGAAACTCTGAGCGACTTTCGCGCGGGCGCTCAGCGGGCACGCTAAGCGCTCGCTCACCTTCGGCGGTATGGTGTACCTCCTGTCAGGCGAGAGGGGCGAACCAGCGATGAGTACGGCGGAGGAGACGGCCGGCGGCGAGATGCAGCCGTGGGCCGAGGTCACCCCGGACGCGGCCCGGCGGCTGCTCGTCGCCGCCGTGGAGGCCTTCGCTGAGCGTGGCTACCACGCGACGACGACCCGGGACATCGCGGGCCGCGCGGGCATGAGCCCCGCAGCGCTCTACATCCACTACAAGACCAAGGAAGAGCTGCTTCACCGGATCAGCCGGATCGGGCACGACAAGGCGCTCGACATCGTGCGCGGCGCGGCGCAGGGCCAGGGCAGCGCCGCCGAGCGGCTCACCGAGGCCGTGCGCTCCTTCGTACGGTGGCACGCCGGGCAGCACACCACCGCGCGGGTCGTGCAGTACGAGCTCGAAGCCCTCGGGCCCGACGCGCGGGCGGAGATCGTCGCACTGCGGCGGCAGACCGACGCGGCAGTGCGCGGGATCATCGAGGACGGCGTGGCGGCGGGCGACTTCGACGTGCCGGACGTGCCGGGCACCACGCTCGCCGTGCTCTCGCTCTGTATCGACGTGGCCCGCTGGTTCAATGTCAACGGCCCCCGTACGCCCGACGAGGTCGGCGCGCTCTACGCCGACCTCGTGCTGCGCATGGTCGGGGCCAAGAAGTAGCCCCGGAGCGCGCGGGGAGTCTCAGACGTAGTACCGCGACACCGACTCCGCGACGCACACCGGCTTGTCGCCGCCCTCGCGCTCCACGGTGAAGCCCACGGACACCTGGACGCCGCCGGTCACGTCCTCGACGCCGGTGATCTTCGCGGTGGCGCGCAGCCGCGAGCCGACCGGCACGGGGGCGGGGAAACGGACCTTGTTCGTCCCGTAGTTGACGCCCATCTTCACGCCTTCGACCTTGATCAGCTGCGGACCGAAGAGCGGAAGCAGCGAGAGGGTGAGGTAGCCGTGCGCGATGGTCGTGCCGAAGGGGCCCGCGGCCGCCTTCTCCGGGTCCACGTGAATCCACTGGTGGTCGCCGGTCGCCTCCGCGAACAGGTCGATCCGCTTCTGCTCGATCTCGACCCAGTCGCTGTACCCCAGCTGCTCGCCCACGGCGGCACGCAGCTCGTCGACCGTCGCGAACGTCCTCGGCTCTGCCATCTTCCCGACCTCCCGCATCTCTATGTCTAAGCAACTGCTTAGCATGGTCGGGCGCGGGGCGCATGTCAACGGACCGGAGGTGTGACGAAGTAGGTAGGGTTGGAGGGGTGCCCCAGATCCCTGAGAAGATCCACGAGCTGACCGTAGGCCAGCTGTCGGCCCGCAGCGGCGCCGCCGTGTCCGCCCTGCACTTCTACGAGTCCAAGGGCCTGATCAGCAGCCGCCGCACCACCGGAAACCAGCGCCGCTACCATCGCGACGCGCTGCGCCGCGTCGCCTTCGTCCGGGCCGCCCAACGCGTCGGCATCCCGCTCGCCACCATCCGCGAGGCGCTCGCCGAACTCCCCGAGGAGCGCACCCCGACGCGTGAGGACTGGGCCCGGCTGTCGGAGGCCTGGCGTTCGGAACTCGACGAGCGCATCACGCAGTTGGGCCGGCTGCGGGATCACCTGACCGACTGCATCGGGTGCGGCTGTCTGTCCCTGGAGCGCTGTGTGCTCTCCAACCCGGACGACGTCTTCGGTGAGCGCCTGACCGGCTCCCGGCTCATGGCCGAGCGCGCCACCGTGCGGCAGAAGGCACCGGAGCGGCAGCCGGAGCGGCCGGAGCGGCAGAGGGAGCCCGAGGACTGCTGCTGAGCGGCACCCCCCGGGGCCCCGCAGGCCCGACCGACCGTCGCCCTGCGTCACTCGCCCTCCGTCACTCGTACTCGGTGCCGCCCTTGCGCGTCAGATACGCCGGGCTGACCGCCTTGGCGATGGCCCGGCCGCCGGTCACGGGGCTGTACCGCTCGGTGGCGGGCCGGATGACGACACCCTCCCGCAGATGCAGCTCGCGCCCGGAGACCGTCTCCCGGCCCGAGGCGACCTCCAGGACGTGGTCGATGTCGTATGGGCCCTCGTACAGCCGTGGCACCAGCGGCAGTTCGCCGTCGAGGAGCACGGCCGCGTCCAGCCAGCGGACCTCGCCGTCGATCTCCGCGGACACGTCGAACACGGCGTAGCCGAGGGACTCTCGGCGGCCGTCGGCGCCGTACGACAGGTCCTGTACGCCCGCCCCGTACACCTCGCCGAAGATGCCGACCCGGCGGGCGCCGAGCCGCTCGGCGAGCCGGGCCGCGACCGCCGCCACCCCGTGGCCGTGGACGGCCCGCCAGTACAGATTGCGCGGATCCTCCACGAGGGCGAGGGACTTGGCGCCGAAGCCCTTGGAGGAGACGTATACGCGGTCCTTGTCCGCCGTGTAGGTCAGCAGGCAGGCCGAGCCGTGCAGTTTCTCGGTCAGGACGACGCTCTCGCCCGGCGCGAAGATGTCCGGGTACCTCTGGATGTTCTCGATGTCGACCCAGGGCAGCAGATCGGGCGCGGACTCGACTTCGCCGTCCATGGTGGGCGGGATCGGCGGCACCCATTTGACGATGCCGAGCGCCTCGGCGAAGTCGGCGCCGTCGGCCGCGGCCCGCGCCAGGTCGACGTCGGCCAGCGCCTTCGGGCGGCAGACGATCCCCTGCGACAGCTCACCGCGCAGACGTACGGCCTTGACGCGGTCGGAGTTGCTGCCCGCGAGGCGTCCGGTCAGGCCCAGCTCCTCGATGAGCTCGCCGGGGAGCACGGACTGCTCCGGGATGTAAACGGCGCTCTCGCCGGTGCGGTAGGCGCCCTTGGCGACGACGGCTCGGTACAGGCCCACCTGGGCCAGTTCGAGCGCGTCGGCGTTCGGATGCTCGTGGATGGTCAGCACTTCGGCGGTGACGCGCAGCGTCGACATCGGGACTCCTCGGGTTCCATGGGTACCTCAGCTGGGTTTCATCGCCCTCAACTGTCCGGAGGGGAAAGGGATGGAGCGAGCGGATTCGCGGCTGGTAGTGTCGGGATCTTCGGCCCGCGGCGACGCCGGGTACGGAGTCCCGACGGGACGGTCAACTCCCATGACCTCAACCGCCCTTGACGCCGCCCTCGCGGACATCGACACGGTCTTCAACGGCTTCGCCAGCCCGAACGAGGTGGGGTGCGGACGCTGCCACCTTCCCGAGGAGATCGCGTTCCTGCGCACCCCGTATACGCGCGTGCCCCCGGACGTGCTGCGGATGTTCGTCTTCGAGGTCCCCGGCCACTTCGACGACCACGCCGCCTTGATGCGCCGGCTGCTGCCGCAGGGGGCACGCCCCCGGTGCGGGCAGCGCCCCAAAGGGGCGCGGGGAACTGCGCGCTCAGCCACGGACAACCCGCGGCCGACGACGCACCCGCAGCTCCCGTACCCCGCCGCTCACCCCAGCGGAGCGCTCACGCCGAGACCAACAGGCGTCCGCGCCTGGCCTCCGCCAGCGCCTCCTGCGTGAGAACGGGCCGCGGCACGACAATTCCGCAGCTCGTGCAGACCGGGCCCGAAGACGGTTCGTGGGCCAGGTCGTACTTCCATGTGAGGCGCTCACCGGCGCACACCGGGCACACCGCACCCGGCTCGCGCTCCAGCGCGGCGATCAGCCGGCGCAGTACCTCGGCCAGTGAAGCGTGGGGGTGGACCGTGGGGTCGTCGCACCAGGCGACGCCGAAACCGCCCCAGGTCAGCCGGTGCCAGTCGTCGACACTGCCCGGCCTGCGCAGCCCGTCGTGCTTCTCCTTCTTGCGACGCTCGGCGAATTCGACCTCGTAGGCGAGCCAGACGGAGCGGGCCTCTTCCAGCTCGTCCAGTGCGGCCACGAGCCGCGCTGGATCGGGGGAGCGGTCCTCGGGACCGAACCCGGCCCGGGAGCACAGATGGTCCCAGGTCGCCCGATGTCCGTAAGGGGCGAACCTTTCAAGGCACTTGCGCAGTGAATAGCGCCGCAGTGCCAGATCACTCCTCGGATCTCGCACCTGTCTCGCCAGACTTCGGAATCCCGCCATCGCCCTGCACCTCCGTCACACCTGCACCTGTACTTCGGTCACTTCGGCGTCGTCGTAGGGACGTCGCCGAGTAGACGTATCGACACGCGATTCGGCTCCATCCAATTTCCGATGAGGGTCATCAGTCACCGGCCGAACTCCCTCCGGCCTGCCTCCCCTCTCTGTCAGCGACCTGTCGAAAAGGCTGTGGGAACGGGATGCCGGGCCTCGGCGGTTCCGCGCAACTCCGAGTGATCGTTGAAAAGTTGACGCATGTTCATCTTCCAACTCGGGGATACCGGCGGTAACGTCCGGCCCACCCCCGTCGGTAGGAGCTGCCATGCCACGGCGCACCCCACGCACCACACTTGACAGACTGAGAACTCCCCGCAGATTCACCAAGTTCCTGGGGGCGGCATCCATCTGCGCCCTGATAGCCGCTCTGCTGTCCCCGCTGACCCAGGCGGCCGCCGCCGACAGCACGTCCGCGCTCGCCGCCAACGACTACTGCGGCGGCCAGTGTTCCGACATCCTCCCGGCCGGTGAGAACGGCACCGCCACCCTCGCCCAGATCCTCCTCAACCAGGCCTTCGGCTCCCAGCCCAGCCATGCGGAGGACCAGCTCGGCCCCTACAGCAACCTGGCCTCGGGCGCCGCCACCCTCACCGATGCCAAGATCAACGACTTCTTCAACGACGCGTCGTTCGGTGTCGCCTCCGACCAGGTCGAGTCGACCATCAACCCCGGCGGCCGCACCGACGTGACGATCGTCCGCGACAAGAAGACCGGTGTGCCGCACATCACCGGCACCACCCGCTACGGCACCGAGTACGGCGCCGGGTACGCCGCCGGCCAGGACCGGCTGTGGCTGATGGACGTCTTCCGGCACGTCGGCCGCGGTCAGCTGACCTCCTTCGCCGGTGGCGCCGCCTCCAACCAGGGCCTCGAGCAGGAGTTCTGGCGCAACGCGCCCTACAGCGAGGCCGATCTGCAGACCCAGATCGACAACGCCATCGCGAACAACGGCGCCCGCGGCCAGCAGGCCCTCGCCGACGCCAACGCCTACCTCGACGGCATCAACGCGTACATCGACGCCTCCGACAGCGGCCGCTACTTCCCCGGCGAGTACGTCCTGACCGGGCACAAGGACTCCATCACCAACGCCGGCACCATCGACCACTTCAAGATCACCGATCTGGTCGCGCTGGCCTCCGTCATCGGCGCGCTCTTCGGCTCCGGAGGCGGCGGCGAGGTCAACAACGCGATCTCGCTGCTGGCCGCCCAGTCCAAGTACGGTGTGACCGAGGGCACCAAGGTCTGGGAGTCCTTCCGCGAGCGCAACGACCCCGAGGCCACGCTCACCGTCCACAACGGCGAGAGCTTCCCGTACGCCACGAAGCCCGACACCGCGCAGGGGGAGGCCCTGCCCGACGCCGGCTCGGTGACCCAGGAGCCGCTGGTCTACGACCGCACCGGCAGCGCGGCCACCTCGACCGCCACCAGCACCTCGGCCACGGCGGCCGCCACCACCCTCACCTCGGCCAAGCGCGGGATGTCCAACGCCCTCGTGGTGAGCGGCAAGTACACGGCCAGCGGCCACCCGATCGCCGTCTTCGGCCCGCAAACCGGCTACTTCGCGCCACAGCTCCTCATGCTCCAGGAGATTCAGGGTCCGGGCCTCAGCGCGCGCGGCGCCTCCTTCGCGGGCCTGAGCATGTACGTCGAACTCGGCCGCGGCCAGGACTTCTCCTGGAGCGCGACGACCTCCGGCCAGGACATCATCGACACGTACGCCGTCGAGCTGTGCCAGGACGACTACCACTACCTCTACCACGGCACCTGCACCGCCATGGACAAGGTCGAGCGCACCAACTCCTGGACGCCGACCACCGCGGACGGCACCGCGGCGGGCTCGTACCGGATGCAGGTCTACCGGACCAAGTACGGCCCCGTGGAGTATCGGGCGACGGTCGGCGGCAAGAAGGTCGCGTACACCACCCTGCGCTCCTCCTACATGCACGAGGCCGACTCGATCATCGGCTTCCAGATGCTCAACGACCCGGACTACGTGAACAGCCCGCAGACGTTCCAGAGCGCGGTGCAGCACATCAACTACACCTTCAACTGGTTCTACGCCGACTCCTCGCACACCGCGTACTACAACAGCGGCGACAACCCGGTGCGGGCGAGCGGTGTCGACGCCGAGTTCCCCGTCTGGGCGCAGGCCGCGTACGAGTGGCAGAACTGGGACCCGACCACGAACACCGCCTCGTACACCCCGGCGTCCGCCCACCCCAACTCCATCGACCAGGACTACTACATCTCCTGGAACAACAAGCAGGCCAAGGACTACACGACAGCCCCCTGGGGTGACGGCTCGGTGCACCGCGGCACCCTCCTGGAGGACCGGGTGAAGAAGCTGGTCGCCGCGGGCGGGGTGACCAGAACGGCGCTGGTGAAGGCGATGGCCGACGCGGCCCTGGCGGACCTGCGGGCCGAGGATGTGCTGCCGAAGCTGCTGAAGGTCATCAACAGCTCGACGGTCACGGACACCACGGCCGCGGCGGCGGTGACCAAGCTGTCCGACTGGGTGACGGCCGGCGCCAAGCGCAAGGAGACCTCGGCCGGCTCGAAGGCGTACGCCAACGCCGACGCGATCCGCATCCTGGACGCCTGGTGGCCGCTGCTGGTGAAGGCCGAGTTCCAGCCGGGCCTCGGCACCGACCTGTACACGGCCATGACCAACAACCTGCCCATCGACGAGTCCCCGTCGGCCGCGCACGGCCCGACCGGCGCACACGCCGGAAGCTCCTTCCAGTACGGCTGGTGGAGCTATGTCGACAAGGACATCCGGGCGGTACTCGGTGAGTCGGTGCAGGGCGGACTGACGCAGAAGTACTGCGGCAGCGGCAGCCTCAGCGCCTGCCGGGACGACCTGATCAGCACCCTCAAGACGGCGGCCGGCCTGACCGCCGCCCAGGTCTACCCCGGCGACGACCAGTGCTCGGCGGGCGACCAGTGGTGCGCCGACTCGATCGTTCAGCGGACGCTGGGCGGTATCAAGCACGGAAAGATCACTTGGCAGAACCGGCCGACCTTCCAGCAGGTGGTGGAGTACACGTCGCACCGGTGACCCCGGAGTGTGCCGACCGCTTGTGTGCGGCGGCGGGTCATTGCACGCGACCCGCCGCCAGTACCACCTGAGCCAGTTCCCGGTGGCAGATGTCGCTGTGGGCCCCGGACGGGGGCCCGCCGCGGTTCACCACCGCGCACGCGTCGACGTTCACGCACCCCGACACCGGCAGTTTCGCGCGCAGCGCGTCGGCGAGCGTGAACGTCTTCGTGCCCTCGACCGCCTGCACCCCGTCGTGGCCCATCGCACCCCACTTGGCGCCCAGCAGGTGACCGGGGTCGAGGTCGAGACCCAGGACCGACCGGTCGTCTTCCGCCATCCGTGAGGCCAGCGGATAGACGGTGCCGAGCGCCGAGTCGAAGTGGGAGTAGCAGCACACCAGGGGCCCGTCGATGCGGTTCTGCCGGCCGTTCAGTACGCCGCTGGAGCGGGGGTCCTCGGGCAGTCGCGCCGCGAACGCGTAGTGCGAGAAGGCCCCTTGGAGCAGGGTCACGGACTTCACCGTGCGCACGCCCTCGGGCAGTCCGCGCAGCGAGAAGGAGACCAGCCGGGCGCCGAAGCTGTGCCCGACCAGATGCACCCGCACCCCGGGGGCGGTGGCCGCGAGCTGTCCGATCGCGCGCCCGAGCCCGAGCTCGCCGACCGTTCCCGCGCGCCGCTTCATGGCGTAGTACGTGGCCTGGCGCAGCAGCTCGCGCGCCCCGTCCCACAGCCGCGGCAGCGCGAACGAGGCCTCACTGGGAGCCCGCATCCCGGCCAGCGCCTGGGCGAACTCGTCGCAGGCCGTGGCCGTGTCCCCGAAGAGCGTCTCGGGGTCGCCCTCCGGCGCTCCCTGGGTGAGCGTGTCCGCGGCGAAGGCGGCCTGCGGTCCCTGCGGCCGTACCTCGACCAGCAGGCGTACGAGACGCCCGAACTCCTCCAGCGAGGCTTCGTCGTCGGGCTGTTGGTCCAGCAGGCGGGCGATCTGCTCGACCACCGTCGCACGGCCCGGGAACACCTCCAGGAGGGCGTGCCGGGTGCCCTCGTCGAGCGCCGGCCGTGCGGTGCCGGGGAGGTCGGTGGGGACGTCGGCGGCCACCGAGGGCGGGAAGTCGGGGATCGGCTCGTCCGAGAACCGCATCGAGGGCCACACCACACCCACGTACCCCAGACGCGCGTGCGGCGCGAGGCCTGGCACGGGTGCGAAGAACTGACTGTAGAGCCGGGTCGCGTCGGAACGGTCGTTGTTCCAGCCGTGCGCGAAGACGATCAGATCGCGCACCTCGCGTGCTGCGACCTCCGCGAGCAGCCGGTCTCTCTCCCGGCCGTCCACGTCCCCGTCCGCGTCGAACGTCAGCTCCCAGTAGGGAGAAACACTGACTGCCGGATCCGCCATGGCAAGTCCCCTCGTCCCCCGAAGGCGATGCGATCTGGGCGCATCGTCCTACCAGGGGCGAAGGTTGGCCATACACCACGACTCAACCGTAGAGGAGATATTCCTTCCGCGTCCGCCGGAAGGTCCTCAACTCGCCCTCCCAGGCCGCCACGACCTCGTCGGCCGTCGCGCCCGCGTCGATCATCGTGCGCACACTCGTGGAGCCGGTCAGCTTGTCGATCCAGTGGTCGGAGCGCCAACCGAAGCCGCTCCAGACCTTCTTGGCGGTCACCAGGAGCGCGATGCCGGTGCGGACGGGGTCGTACGCGGCCCGGTCGTGCACATGGATCTGGACGCCGCCGATCGTCTTTCCCTGGAACTTGGAGAAGGTGGGAGCGAAGTACGCCTCCCTGAAGTGCACGCCGGGGAGGCCGAGTCGGTTTGCCGCCAGAGCCCACTGTCCGTCGATGCCCTCCGCGCCCAGCAGCTCGAACGGGTGGGTCGTGCCCCGCCCCTCCGACAGGTTCGTCCCCTCGAAGAGGCCGGTGCCGGAGTACACCAGGGCGGTGTCGGCCGTCGGCATGTTCGGGCTCGGCGGCACCCAGGGCAGGCCGGAGGCGTCGTAGAAGTCCGACCGCTTCCAGCCCGACATCAGTACGGTGGTCAGCTCCACCGGCGCCGCCAGGAACTCCCCGTTGAACAGCCGTGCCAGCTCCGCCACCGTCATCCCGTGCGCCTGCGCGATGGGCTGCCGTCCGACGAACGTCGCGAACTCCTTGTGCAGCACGGGCCCCAGGGCCGTCCGTCCCGTCACCGGGTTCGGCCGGTCCAGCACCACGAAGCGCTTGCCCGCCAGCTGGGCCGCCTCCATGCAGTCGTACAGCGTCCAGATGTACGTGTAGAAGCGCGCGCCCACGTCCTGGATGTCGAAGACGATGGTGTCCACGCCGGAGTGGGTGAAGATGTCGGCCAGCGGTCGGCCGCTCTTCAGGTACGTGTCGTAGACGGGCAGCCCGGTCGCCGGGTCGTCGTAGCGGCCCTCGGAGCCGCCCGCCTGTGCGGTGCCGCGGAAGCCGTGTTCCGGGCCGAAGACGGCGGTCAGGTCGACGCGGGCGTCGCCGTGCATGACGTCGACGATGTGGCGTACTCCCCCACTCTCGGCTTCGCTCGAGCGGGAGGGGCCCCCACTGGTGACACCGGTGGGGTTGGTGACGAGGCCCACCCGCCGGCCGCGGAGGGGGGCGTAGCCGGTTGCCTGGAGGTGCTCGAAGCCGGTGCGGAGGGGGTCGCCGGGGGTTTCCGCGGCGGGGGTTGTGAGGGTCGCCGTGAGGCCCGCCGCGGTGGTGGCTGTGAGCAGGGCTCTTCGGGACACACGCATGGGGGGACCTCCGTGACCGCGGAAGGTTGGTATCGGCACGTTAAGCGCTCCCGCGGGTCGTTCGTGAGCGGCAGGCCGTAGGTGGCTGGTCGCGCCCACGCGGCGGAGCCGCATGTATGGCGCAGGCCCGCACCCCTCGCAGGGCGCCTCTTCCCTCGCTACATACCGACTGGTTAGTCTGGGGTCGCAGTGGAGCCGTGTTGTGTCGCGTCGTGTCGAAGGAGACCGATGGTGGAAGCCGTGCGGGATGCGGGAGTGGTCGTCACCGGAGCGGGGGGCGGTATCGGGGCCGCGCTGGCCCGCCGTTTCGCCGCCGAGGGGGCCCGGGTCGTCGTCAACGACCTGGACGCCGCCAAGGCGAAGGCCGTGGCCGAGGAGATCGGAGCGATCGCGGTGCCGGGCGACGCGTCCGTGATCGTGGCCGAGGCCCGGGACGCACTCGGGGGCACCATCGACGTCTACTGCGCCAACGCGGGCCTCCCCTCGGCCGGCAGCGAGTCGGCCGACGAGAAGGTCTGGGCGCTCGCCTGGGACGTCAACGTGATGGCGCACGTCCGGGCCGCCCAGGAACTGCTCCCGGCCTGGCTGGAGCGCGGCAGCGGCCGGTTCGTGTCCACCGTCTCCGCCGCCGGACTGCTCACCATGATCGGCGCCGCGCCCTACAGCGTCACCAAGCACGGTGCGTACGCCTTCGCCGAGTGGCTGTCGCTGACGTACCGCCACCGCGGTCTGAAGGTGCACGCGATCTGTCCGCAGGGCGTGCGCACCGACATGCTCGACGCCACCGGCAGCGCGGGTGACCTCGTCCTCCAGCCGACCGCCATCGAGCCGGAGGCCGTCGCGGACGCGCTGTTCGCGGGGATCGAGGAGGACCGCTTCCTGATCCTGCCGCACCCCGAGGTCGCCGGGTACTACCAGGTGCGGGCCGCGGAGCCGGACCGCTGGCTGACGAACATGAACCACCTTCAGCAGAAGTGGGAGGCGACCCGGTGACCACCTACGCCGACCGGCCCTGGATGGCCCTCCTCAACGACGCCCAGAGCGGCCCGGTGAGCCCGCCCGACTCCCTGGTGCACGCCCTGCGCGGGGCCGTGGCGGACACCCCGGACGCCGCCGCGCTCGCCTACTTCGACGGGCGGCTGAGCTACCGCGAGGTGGACGAGCTCAGCGACTCCGTCGCCGGGCACCTCGCCGCCCGCGGCCTGGAGCGCGGCGACCGGGTCGCGATCCTGCTCCAGAACTCCCCGCACTTCGTGCTTGCGCTGCTCGGCGCCTGGAAGGCGGGCGCCACCGTCGTCCCGGTCAACCCGATGTACAAGTCGGGCGAGGTCCGCCACGTCCTGCACGACGCGGACGTACGCGCCCTGGTGTGCTCCGACCGCGCCTGGGAGTCGTATCTGCGCGAGACGGCGGCCGATTCGGCCGTGAGTGTCGTCCTCACAGGGTGTGAGTTGGATTTCCAGACTCGGGGCGACGCGCGCGTGCTGACCTTCGAGCGGCTGCCGCAGGCCGCGGACGCGGACGACCTGGTGGCGGTCGCCCGGGCGGGCCACAAGGCCCCCGAGGGGCGTGACACCGTCCCCGCCGACATCGCGCTGATCAGCTACACCTCCGGGACGAGCGGCACCCCCAAGGGGGCCACCAACACGCACGGCAACATCATGTACAACGCCGAGCGTCAGCGGACGGGTCTCGCGCTGCCCGAGGCTCCGGTCTACTTCGCGATGGCACCCCTGTTCCACATCACCGGAATGGTCTGCCAGCTCGCCGCCTGCCTCAGCAGCGCGGGCACGCTGGTCCTCGCCTACCGCTTCGAGGCGGGAGTCGTCCTCGACGCTTTCGCCGAGCACCGACCCCTCTACACGGTCGGCCCCTCGACCGCCTTCATGGCCCTGGCCGCCCACCCCTCCGTCACCCCCGACCACTTCTCGTCCTTCGTGAACATCTCCTCCGGCGGCGCCCCGCTGCCGCCCGCCCTGGTGGAGAAGTTCCGGGCCGGCTTCGGGCCCTACATCCGCAACGGCTACGGACTCACCGAGTGCACCGCCCCCTGCGCCTCCGTACCGCCGGGCCGTGAGGCCCCCGTCGACCCGGTCTCGGGCACGCTGGCCGTCGGTCTGCCGGGCCCCGACACCGTCGTACGCATCGTCGACGACCAGGGCCAGGAGGTGTCCTTCGGCGAACAGGGCGAGATCCTCGTCCGCGGGCCGCAGGTCGTGCCCGGCTACTGGCGCCGCCCCGACGCCACCGCCGAGACCTTCCCGGACGGTGAGCTGCGCACCGGCGACATCGGATTCATGGACCCCGAGGGCTGGCTCTACGTCGTCGACCGCAAGAAGGACATGATCAACGCGTCCGGCTTCAAGGTGTGGCCCCGCGAGGTCGAGGACGTGCTCTACACGCACCCCGCGGTCCGCGAGGCGGCCGTCGTCGGCATCCCCGACGGCTACCGCGGCGAGACCGTGAAGGCGTACATCAGCCTGCGGCCGGGCGCCGAGGAGGACCCCGAC
Source organism: Streptomyces sp. NBC_01384 (assembly GCF_045040035.1). Lineage (NCBI taxonomy): Bacteria > Bacillati > Actinomycetota > Actinomycetes > Kitasatosporales > Streptomycetaceae > Streptomyces > Streptomyces sp. NBC_01384. The sequence continues at coordinate 1,994,270 of NZ_CP109559.1, read as the reverse complement.
GCGCTCGCCGCGTACTGCAAGGAGAGACTGGCCGCCTACAAATATCCGCGGCATGTGGAGATCCTGCCCGAACTGCCGAAGACGGCGAGTGGCAAGATCCTCCGTCGGGAACTGCGTTCCCGTCCCCAGGAGTCCCAGTAACAGCAGGAGTCCCAGTAACAGCAGGAGTCCCAGTAAGAGCGGGACTCCCGGTAACAGCGGACAACTTTCGGAAGGCAGGTGGCGGCAGTGCCCAGGACGACGGACGGAGACGGTATGCCCGTCCCGCAGCGGCTCTTGGCCGCCGCCACCCGGCTCTTCGCCGAGCAGGGCTACGACCGCACCTCCGTGCAGGAGATCGTCGAGGCGGCGGGCGTCACCAAGGGCGCGCTTTACCACTACTTCGGCTCCAAGGACGACCTCCTGCACGAGGTGTACGCGCGCGTGCTGCGCCTTCAGCAGGAGCGCCTGGACGCGTTCGCGGACGCCGACGCGCCCGTCGAGGAGCGGCTGCGGGGTGCCGCGGCCGATGTCGTCGTCACCACGATCGACAACCTCGACGACGCGGCGATCTTCTTCCGCTCCATGCACCACCTCAGCCCCGAGAAGGACAAGCAGGTACGCGCCGAGCGCCGCCGCTACCACGAACGCTTCCGCGCGCTCGTGGAGGAGGGCCAGAAAAAGGGCGTCTTCTCCACCGCCACCCCGGCCGACCTGGTCGTCGACTACCACTTCGGCTCGGTGCACCACCTGTCGACCTGGTACCGCCCCGGCGGCCCCCTCACCCCCCAGCAGGTCGCCGACCACCTGGCGGACCTGCTGCTGCGCGCGCTGCGCCCGTAGGGGCGGGGGGTGTTTTTCGCCCCGCCGCCCCCAAGATTGCGCAGTTCCCCGCGCCCCTTTTCAGGGGCGCGGGGAACTGCGCAATCTTTTGCGGGGGTCTGGGGGCGCAGCCCCCAGGGGACGGGAATGGGCAGGGGCGGCGGGGGCGAGAAGACCCATCACCGCCCCACCGGACGGACGGTCACACGTACTTCTTGATCTCCCGCCGCGCCAGCGACCGCTGGTGCACCTCGTCGGGACCATCGGCGAGCTTCAGCGTGCGCGCGCTCGCCCACAGCTCGGCCAGCGGGAAGTCCTGGCTGACGCCGCCCGCGCCGTGCAGCTGGACCGCCTTGTCGAGGATGTCGACGACCGTGCGCGGGGTGGCGATCTTGATGGCCTGGATCTCGGTGTGGGCGCCCTTGTTGCCGACGGTGTCCATCATCCAGGCCGTCTTCAGCACCAGGAGACGGAGCTGTTCGACGGCCACGCGCGCGTCCGCGATCCAGTTCTGGACCACGCCCTGCTGGGCCAGCGGCTTGCCGAACGCCGTGCGGGACACGGCCCGGCGGCACATCAGCTCGATCGCCCGCTCGGCCATCCCGATCAGCCGCATGCAGTGGTGGATACGGCCAGGGCCGAGCCGCGCCTGGGCGATGGCGAAGCCGCCGCCCTCCTCACCGATCAAGTTGCTGACGGGGACGCGCACATGGTCGAAGACGACCTCCGCGTGCCCGCCGTGGGAGTGGTCCTCGTAGCCGTACACCTGCATGGCGCGCCGCACTTCGAGGCCCGGGGTGTCGCGCGGGACCAGGACCATCGACTGCTGGCGGCGGACGTCGGCGCCGTCCGGGTCCGTCTTGCCCATCACGATGAAGATCTTGCAGTCGGGGTTCATCGCCCCGGAGATGTACCACTTGCGGCCGGTGATGACGTACTCGTCGCCCTCGCGCTCGATGAGCGTGGTGATGTTGGTGGCGTCGGAGGAGGCCACCTCCGGCTCGGTCATCGCGAACGCCGACCGGATCTCCCCGGCGAGCAGCGGCTCCAGCCACTGCTTCTTCTGCTGCTCGTCGCCGAACTGCGCGAGCACCTCCATGTTGCCGGTGTCCGGGGCCGCGCAGTTCAGCGCGGTGGGCGCCAGGTGCGGGCTGCGGCCGGTGATTTCGGCGAGCGGCGCGTACTGGAGGTTGGTGAGCCCGGCGCCGTACTCGGCATTCGGAAGGAAGAGGTTCCACAGGCCCTGCCTGCGGGCCTCCGCCTTCAGCTCCCCGACCACGGCGGGCGTGTCCCACGGCGAGGCCAGCCGGGCGCGCTGCTCCTCCGCCACCGCCTCCGCCGGATACACGTACTCGTCCATGAAGGCGAGCAGCTTCCCGCGCAGTTCCTCGGTGCGCGCGTCGAATGCGAAGTCCATGTGGGTCAGCCTTCCTGAAGTGTCGTCAGACCGTGCTCGATGAAGAACGGGACCAGTTCACCGATGCGGTCGAAGCCCGCGCCGACCGTCTGGCCGAGCGTGTACCGGTAGTGGATGCCCTCCAGGATCACGGCGAGCTTGAACCAGGCGAACGCCGTGTACCAGGCGACGTCGGACACGTCGCGCCCCGAACGTGCGGCGTACCGTTCGACGATCTCGGCCGGGTCCGGGTGCCCGGCGGCCGAAGCCGTCGTACTGATGGGGGAGTCGGGCAGGTCCAGCGGCGCGCTGTACATCACCAGCAGGCCCAGGTCGGTGAGCGGATCGCCGAGCGTGGACATCTCCCAGTCCAGGATCGCCTTGATCCGGTCGTCCTCGCCGATCAGCACGTTGTCGAGCCGGTAGTCGCCGTGCACGACGGCGGGCGCGGGGGAGTGCGGCAGCTCGCGGCCCAGGGCGGCGTGCAGTTCGTCGATCCCGGCGAGCTCACGGTTCCTGGACGCGTCCAACTGCTTGCCCCAGCGGCGCAGTTGCCGGTCGAGGAAGCCTTCGGGACGCCCGAAGTCGGCGAGGCCCACGGCGGCGGGGTCGACGGCGTGCAGTTCGACGAGCGTGTCGACGAGCCCGAGCACCGCGTCCCGGGTGCGCTCCGGGCCGAGCGGGGCGAGCTGCTCGGCGGTGCGGTACGGGGTGCCGTCCACGAACTCCATGACGTAGAAGGGCGCACCCAGCACCTCCTCGTCCTCGCACAGCAGCACCGGACGCGGCACCGGGACGGCCGTCGGGTGCAGCGCGCTGATCACCCGGTGCTCGCGCTTCATGTCGTGCGCGGTGGCCAGTACATGCCCGAGCGGGGGCCGGCGTACGACCCATTTCGTGGTGCCGTCCGTCACCGCGTACGTGAGGTTCGACCGTCCGCCCTCGATCAGCCGGCCGGTGAGGGGGCCGTGCACCAGACCGGGACGCTCACCGTCGAGCAGGCCGCGCAGCCGGTCGAGATCGAGACCTGGCGGGTGGTCGGGACTCATCTTTTCTCCTACGCACCGGGAAACAGGACGTAACCATGATGCCGACCAGTCGGTATGTCGTCCAGGGCATGGGCGAAACGTGATCGGCGTCTCCCCCGGGAGCCGGGGGAGACGCCGGTGAACCGTTCCGCCCAGTGGTTGTTAGTGGTCGTCCCAGTGGCCCTCGTGCTCGGCGTGCCGGTGACCGTCGTGCAGATAGTCGAGGTGGTCGCCGTGCTCGACGGCGGGGTGTCCGCAGCCCTCGCCGTGCTGGTGGCCATGTGCGTCGTGCGCCGTGTGGCCGCTCGGCTCGCACTCGTCCCAGTGTCCGGAGTGCTCCCGGTGCAGATGTCCGTCGTGCGCGTAGTCGACGTGGTCGCCGTGCGGCACCGCGGCGTGCCCGCAGTCCGGGCCGTGGGTGTGCTGGTGGGTCGGATGCTCCAGGTGGAGGGTGGTCATGGTGCTCACCTTCGTGAGTGGCGTGAAACGACGGCTCAGGCTAGCGATAGAAAGCACCTTATATGCGGCAAGTCCGGCATACGTGCCGCCCGGGTAACCCGGGCGGACGGCTCTCAGGCCTCTCAGGCCCCCAGGCCTCCCAGGCCTCCGAGGGCGCCTAGGCTTCCGAGGGTGCCTAGAACACCAGTGCCGCCGCGCACACGGCCAGGGCGACCGTGCACAGGGTCGCCGCCGTCGCCTGCCGCGGGGGCAGCATGGGCGGGCCGGCGGCGCCTGACGCCGCGAGGACGCGGATACGGCGGTGCGCGATCGCCAGGAAACCCAGCCACAGCCCGCAGCACAGGGCGCAGGCCACGACGCCGGTCACCGACAGGCCGCCGTGCAGCGCCGTCTTCGCCGCGAGGACCGCGGCGACGGTGCTCGACAGGGTCGTACGCCGCCACGCGAGCCGCGTACGCTCCGGCTGCAGCCCCGGGTCGCGCTCGGGATGCCGCTCCGGGGCGGGCGCGGTCATCCTTCCCATCCGACGAGGACGACGACGACCATCGCGACGGCCACGACCGCGACGGCGATGCTCAGCAGCGCCGGGAAGCGGGACACGGGCAGGTCTTCCCCGCGGCGCATCGCGCGCTCGCAGCGCACCCAGTGGTTGACGGCCCGCAGGGAGCAGAGCACGCCCGACGCCAGCAGGGCCAGCGCGAGGCCGACCCGCCAGGCCCACCGCAGGTCCGGCAGGAACTGGTCCACGGCGAAGCCCCCGCCGATCAGCGCCAGCGCCGTACGCAGCCAGGCCAGAAAGGTCCGCTCGTTGGCCAGCGAGAACCGGTAGTCGGGCGTCCGGCCCTCCTGCCGCACCTCCTCGGGCGCGAACCACAGCCGGACGTTCCGTGCGAATTCGATCACGCCCTGGACCCTACCGGGGCCCTGCGCCGGCTCAGTCCGCGCCCATCGCCCGCCAGTCCCTCAAGCGCTCGTACGCCGCGAGGCCGTCCGGCACCCACGTCCAGTCCGTCAGGTGCCGCTCCACCTCCTCCTCGGTGAGGAAGTCGTGCCAGGCGACCTCCTCCGCCTGGGGGTCCACCGGGAGGTCGCAGCGGACCTCGTAGACGGCGGACCACCAGGTCTGGCCGGAGCCGTTGTCGTAGAGGAACTTGAAGAGGGGGACGGGCCGGGGGAGCCCAAAGACGCCGAGTTCCTCCTCGGCCTCGCGCAGGGCCGCGTCGTCGTACGACTCGCCCGCGCCCACGACCCCGCCGACGAACATGTCGTACAGGGAGGGGAAGACGAGCTTGGTGGGCGTGCGGCGGTGGACGAAGAGCCGGCCCTCGGCGTCCCGGGCCTGGATGAACACGCACCGGTGGCGGAGACCGCGGGCGTATGCCTCGCCGCGCGGGGACTGCCCGATGACCACGTCGTTCTCGTCCACGATGTCGAGGATCTCGTCAGCGGCACTCATGGTCCCATCCAAGCAGCCCCGGAAATCCCTCACGGCCCAGAGATCCCTCACGGCCCGGAGTGTCCGCACGCCCCGAGGTGACGCCGCAGCCGGCCCTCAATGGGGCTGAAGGTCCCGCACCCGCTCCGTCTTCGCGGTGCCCCTCGGCATCGCGGGGTGCAGGCCCAGCAGCACGATGCCCACCACGATCGCCGCGAGCCCTGCCGCTTCCCAGGCGAGCGCCCCCACGTCCGTGTGCAGCTGGTCTCCGAGGAAGCCCACCCCGCACACGATGCCGGCCAGTGGCTGGGCGGCGGTGAGCGCGGGCAGCGACATCCGCAGCTCGGCCGTCTCGAAGGCGCTCTGCACCAGCACCAGCCCCGTCACCCCGAGCACCAGCACCCCGTACGGCTGCCAGCCGGTGAGCAGCTCGCTCCAGCTGCCTTCGCCGAACCGCTGCCCGCTGACCCGGGTGAGTGCGTCCTGTACGCCGTACAGCAGCCCCGCGGCCAGCGCGAGCAGTACGGGCGCGGTGCTCAGCCGGGAGCGCTTGGCGTAGGTGGTGAGCAGCAGCGCGAGCCCGACCATGATCCCGATGATCAGCCAGTGCCGCAGCGGATCGGTGACCGAGTCGCCGCCCGTGGGTCTGCCCGCCACGATGAACGTCGTGACCCCGCCCGCGAGCAGCAGAAGCCCCGCCCAGCCCTGGCGGCCCAGGGCGTGCTTGGTCTGGTGGCGGGAGAGCGCGAGCGCGAAGAGCAGGTTCGTCGCGAGGAGTGGTTCCACCAGGGAGATCTCACCCTTGCCCAGGGCGACCGCGCCGAGGACCATGCCGCACACCATGAGCCCGATGCCGCCCAGCCAGCGGGGCACCCGGATGAGGTCGAGCAGCAGGCGGGGGGAGAGGAAGTCGCTCAGCGGGGCGTGCGACGCGGCGTTCTGCTGGAGCACGAAGCCGAAGCCCAGACAGCAGGCCGCGCTCACCGAGAGGATCAGAACGAGAACCGACACGCTGGGTACCTCGATACGTCTGGATCAGCACGGGTCACGGGTGCGTATTCCCGCCGACTGTAGTGCCATGAACCGGGCCGCGCCCACGGGAGTACCCGGAACCGGGCAGTTGACTCGGTCACTCCTCTTGCCGAAGGATCTGACCGATCAGTAACAACGGCTTGGTCGGCCCGTGCTGTGCCCGATCGACCAGGATCGATGTCTGCTGCCTTCCGTACCACTGTCTCATCAACCAGCCACGATGCCGACGCCTCGTGACGAAGCCGACATGATCGGACATTGGCTTCCATGGGCTCCCATGGGCCTTCATGAACCTTCATGGGCTGTCATGAGCCGTCGGAATGCCGAGAGGACGGGCCCATGGCCTACGACGCAGATGTGATCGTGATCGGAGCGGGCCTCGCGGGGCTCGCCGCGACCGCGGAGCTCGTCGATGCGGGCCGCAAGGTGATCCTCCTCGACCAGGAGCCGGAGCAGTCGATCGGGGGCCAGGCCCACTGGTCCTTCGGCGGCCTCTTCTTCGTGAACTCGCCCGAACAGCGCCGGATGCGGATCAAGGACAGCCATGCGCTGGCCCTCCAGGACTGGATGGGCACGGCCGCCTTCGACCGTGTCGAGGACCACTGGCCGCGCCGCTGGGCCGAGGCGTACGTGGACTTCGCGGCCGGTGAGAAGCGGTCCTGGCTGCACCGGCAGGGGGTCCGCTTCTTCCCGGTGGTCGGCTGGGCGGAGCGCGGCGGCTATGACGCCAACGGCCACGGGAACTCGGTGCCGCGCTTCCACATCACGTGGGGGACCGGGCCGGGGCTGGTCGCGCCCTTCGAACGGCGGGTACGGGACGGGGTCGCGCGCGGTCTCGTCCAGCTGAAGTTCCGCCACCGTGTCACCGGGCTCTCCCGCAGCGCGGGCACCGTCGACACGGTGACCGGCGAGATCCTGGAGCCGTCCGGCGCAGCGCGCGGGCAGGCCAGCAGCCGTACGGTCGCCGGGGCGTTCGAGCTCAGGGCACAGGCGGTGATCGTCACTTCGGGCGGCATCGGCGGCAACCACGATCTGGTCCGCGCCAACTGGCCCGAGCGGCTCGGCACTCCTCCCGAGAAGATGATCTCGGGTGTGCCCGCGCACGTCGACGGCAAGATGCTCGCGATCGTGGAGGAGGCGGGCGCGCACCTCATCAACCGCGACCGCATGTGGCACTACACCGAGGGCATCCAGAACTGGAACCCCATCTGGGCCAACCACGGCATCCGCATCCTGCCGGGCCCGTCCTCCCTCTGGCTGGACGCGCGAGGAAACCGCCTCCCCGTACCGCTCTTCCCGGGCTTCGACACCCTCGGCACCCTCGAACACATCATGAAGACCGGCTACGACTACACGTGGTTCGTGCTCGACCAGAAGATCATCGGCAAGGAGTTCGCGCTCTCGGGCTCGGAACAGAATCCGGACCTGACCGGCAAGTCGATCAAGGATGTGATCGGCCGGGCGCGTGCCGACGTACCGGGACCGGTCAAGGCATTCATGGACAACGGCGCGGACTTCGTCGTGGAGAAGGACCTGGGCGCCCTCGTCCGCGGCATGAACGCCCTCACCAAGGAGTCGCTGATCGACGAGGCCGCGCTGCGCCGCGAGCTCGTCGCGCGCGACCGGGAGATCGCGAACCCCTTCACCAAGGACCTCCAGGTGACATCGATCCGAGGCGCTCGCAACTACCTCGGCGACAAACTGATCCGTACCGCCACCCCGCACCGCATCCTCGACCCCAAGGCGGGCCCGCTCATCGCCGTCCGCCTCCACATCCTCACCCGCAAGACCCTCGGCGGCCTGGAGACCGACCTCTCCTCGCGTGTACTGACGGAGGGCGGCGACCCGCTCTCCGGCGTCTACGCGGCCGGTGAGGCCGCCGGCTTCGGCGGCGGCGGCGTCCACGGCTACCGCTCCCTCGAGGGCACGTTCCTCGGCGGCTGCCTCTTCTCCGGCCGCACGGCCGGCCGCGCGGCCGCGAAGGCGGTGAACTGAGCCCCGAGAGGGGGCGGGGGTGACGCCCCGGGCCTCCCCCGGACGCGCGCGGGGCCGGGGCTGAGTCCGACCGTGGTGTGCTCGGCTCGGCAGGGAGCGTTCCCCGGGCGGGCTCGGCCCCGCAGGGGGCCGTTCCGTGGGCTGATTTCAGCCCCGCAGGGAGCCGTCGGGCGAGCGGACCCGGCCCGCAGGGAGCTGTTGCCCGGGCATGGCCCGGCACCCCTGCGGGGAGCCGTTCCGTAGGACTCCAGGGGGTGACCGGGGGGCGCCGCGCCACCCCGGACGCAGCCGTTCCGCGGGATTTCGGCAGTGGGGCGGCGGGTGCGGCCCGCCCCTGGAGGCACTGGTCCGACCAGCTCCTTCCCGTCCCGGAGACCGTGAGAGGGAACATCAACTCTGCGCCAATCAAGGGAGGTTGAAGCGTGCAGCGGAGCAATCGGGCCTTGACTTGAACCCTCAGCCAAGGATTTGCTGTGCGTGATCACCCCTTGACCGGCCGCGTCTGTGAGGAAGCCCAGCGGTGTCGCCACCCCCGCCACCCCCTCCTCCCCTGGGCCGCGGCCGCAAACGCGCGGCCCAGGCCTTCGACGCCGCGCTCGACGACGCCGAACTCATCGCCGCGCGCACCTCGTTGGCGCAGGGGCGATGGACCGCGGTCCGCGCCCTGCTCGCCGCGACCGGCGACGACTGGGACCGCCGCGGACACCGCGTGACCGTTCTCGCGCAGGAACCCGCCACCGTCGCCTGGGCCCGCGACTGGCAGCTCGCCGAACCGGAGTCCGCCGACGCCGCCGTACTCCTCGCCTGTGCCACCGTCCAGCGTGCTCTGAACAGCAAGGACCGCCCGGAGCGGGCCCGCGAGGCCTGCCACACGGCGGCCGCGCTCGCGCCCGCCGACCCCACGCCCTGGCTCGGACTCCTGTTGCTGGAGCGTTCGCTCGGCAGCGAGGGCGACGTGGTCCGGCTCTTCGACGAGGTGCGCCACCGCTATCCCGACCACCACCACGCCCACCACCTGATGGTCGCCCGCCTCGCCGAGCGCCGCGCCGAGGCCGGGCAGGACCCGCTCCACGAGGTCTACGACTTCGCGAACTGGGCGGCCGAACAGGCCCCCGCCGACTCCCCGTTGGCCATCCTCCCCGTCGTCGCGCACGCGGAGCGCTACCGCGTGCTCGCCACCGCCGGCAGTGAGCCCGCCGACCCGGTCGCCTCCGGGCACTGGGTCGGGCGCCGGGCCCGCCAGGTGATGAAGACCGCCTTCGACTGGTGGCTGGAGTGGGAGCGCGAGGACCACCCCCGCCGTCACCTCGACCTCAACTTCCTCGCCCACGCCAAGTTCTGCGAGGGCCGGGGCGCCGAGGCCGCCGCCCTGTTCCACCGCATCGGACCGCACGCCACCCCGGTGCCGTGGTCGTACCCGGACCGCGACCCGTACAGAGCCTTCCGTGCCGCCCGCGACAGCGCCCTCGGCGCGGCGTGACCCACCCATGAAGAGCCAAGAAACCCCATGAAGAGTCAAGAGACCCGAAAGGACGGCCCCGCGATGACGACGGGCAGTTCGAGCACATCGAGCAGTTCGAACACGGGCAGACCCGCCGCGACAGGCGGCGCCATCAGCACCTTCAAGGGCCAGGACCGCGCCCTGCACGCAGGCCGGCTCGGCGCCGGGGGCCTGCTGCTGTCCGTCCTCGCGGCGACCGCACCCCTCATGGTGGTCGCGGGTGTCATGCCCACGGCATTCGCGGTGATGGGCATCGTCGGGCAGCCGCTGATCTTCGTCATCCTCGGCGTGGTGCTGGCCCTCTTCAGCGTCGGGTACGCCGAGATGAGCCGCCACGTCCACAACGCGGGCGCCTTCTACGCCTACGTCGCCCGCGGCCTCGGCGGCACCGCGGGCGCGGGCGCCGCCGCGGTCGCGCTGGTCGCCTACAGCGCGCTGCAGTTCGGCATCTACGGCATCTTCGGCTTCGAGGTCTCCGGGCTGTTCGCCACCTACGCCGACGCCGAAGTCGCCTGGTGGATACCCGCGTTGGCCGCCGTACTCGTCGTCGGCGCGCTCTCCTGGCTGAAGATCGACGTCAACGCGCGCGTCCTCGGCGTCCTCCTGGTCGTCGAAGTGGCGCTCGTCGTCATCTTCGACATCGCCGCCGTGGGCGACCCCGCCAAGGAGGGCCTCTCGCTGCACGCCTTCAACCCCGACACGCTCACCGGGGCGGGCGTCGGCACCGCGCTGTGCTTCTGCATCGCCGCCTTCACCGGCTTCGAACAGGCACCGGTGTACGCCGAGGAGACCAGCCGCCCGCACATCCTCGTCCCGCGCGTGATGTTCCTGGCGATCGGCTTCGTCGCCGTCTTCTTCGCGCTCAGCTCCTGGGCGCTGACCGTCGCCGCGGGCCCCTCCGGGATCGTCGGCGCCGCCCAGAAGCAGAGCGCCGGACTGCTGTTCTTCCTCACCGAGTCGCGCCTCGGAGGCACCTTCACCGACGTCCTGCACGTCCTCTTCGTGACCGGCATGTTCGCGGCGCTGCTCAGCTTCCACAACGTCGTCGCCCGGTACGCCTTCGCCATGGGCCGGGAAGGACTGCTGCCCCCCGCCTTCGGCCGGACCACCGGCACCAGCGGCGCCCCCGGCACCGGCTCGCTGCTGCAGACCGCCGTCTCCGTGATCGTGCTGGTCGCCTTCGCCGTGACCGACGACAAGCCGACCGGCGACCCGACCGCCCCCGTGCTGCAGCTGTTCACCTGGGCCGGCAACGTCGGCGCGCTCGGCGTCATCCTGCTCATGGCGGCGGCCTCGCTCTCGGTCATCGTCTTCTTCGCCCGCCGCGGTGCCGCCCGGGCCCAGGCCTGGCGCCTGGCCACCGCGGCGATCGCGGGCATCGCCCTCCTGGTGATCGCGGGCTACACGGTCAAGGACTTCGACATCCTGGTCGGGGCCGGTCCGGACTCCGTACTGAGCTGGCTGCTGCCCGCCCTCGTCGGAGCCGCCCTGGTCGTCGGCCTGGTGCAGGGCCTGGTCCTGCGCTCCCGCAAACCCGAGGCGTATGCCCGTATCGGGCTCGGCAACGAGGCGTTCCAGCTGGACAAGGCGGCGGAGTCCGCGCCCTGATCCGAGGCGTCTCTCGCGAGGTGTCTGTTCTGAGAAGCGCGTGAGAAGTGGTTACGGAAATCTGACGGGCACCCGCTGCCGCTGGCCTCAAGGGGGTCGCGGGTGCTCGTATGGGTGTGTGAACCCTGAACAGTCCGCAGAGCGGGGAACGGAGCACCCCGAAGAGCGCGGCGCGCCCATCGGCCGCCGGCTCCTGCTCGGCACGCTCGGACTCGGCGCGCTCGGTGTGGTGGTCGCGCCCCCGCTCCAGCGCGGCCTCGAGTCCCTCTTCGCCGGCGACCCCACCGGCCTGACCGGTCTGCTCCCCAATGGCGGCGGCTTCCGCTACTACTCGGTGACCTCGTCCGTCCCGCACAAGAACGCGACGAACTACCGCCTGACCATCGACGGCCTGGTCGACCGCCCCCGCAGCTACACACTGGCCGACCTCAGGGCACTGCCGCAGACCCGGCTCGTGCACGACGTGCAGTGCGTCACGGGCTGGCGGGTGCCCGGCACACCCTTCGAAGGGGTACGGCTCTCCCACCTCCTCGACGCCGCGGGGGTGCGTTCCACGGCCCGCGCGATCCGCTTCACCTGCTTCGACGGGGCGTACACCGAGAGCCTCACACTCGCGCAGGCCCGGCGCCCCGACGTCCTGGTGGCCCACCGCATGCAGGACAAGCCCCTCGGCCACAACCACGGCGGCCCGGTCCGCCTCTACGTAGCCCCCATGTACTTCTACAAGTCCGCCAAGTGGCTCTCCGGCATCACCGTCACCGATGACGTCCGTCCCGGATACTGGGAGAACCGTGGCTACGACGTGGACGCATGGGTCGGCCGCTCGAACGGACGCGACGATGCACCCACGAGTTGACGACACCCCGGTCCGCGCCGAGCCCTCGCCGCGCGTACGGCGCTTCAGCCGCGCCGAGCGCTGGGTGCACCGGGTGACCGCCCTGCTGATGGGGACCTGCGTGGCGACCGCGGCGTGTCTGTACCTCCCGACGTTCGCCGAGCTCGTCGGCCGCCGCGAACTGGTGGTCAGGATCCACGAGTGGGCGGGCCTGATGCTTCCGGTCCCGGTCCTGGTGGGGCTGGCCTCCCGCGCCTTCCGCGCGGACCTGGGCCGCCTGAACCGCTGGGGCGCACACGACCGTACGTGGCTGCGCGCGGCCCTGCGACGGGACCGGCGCCGCTCGTCCCGCCCCGCGGCCAAGTTCAACGCCGGCCAGAAGACCTACGCGGCCTGGATCGCCGGCGCGACCCTGGTCATGCTCGGCACGGGTCTGCTGATGTGGTTCACCCACCTCACCCCGTTGATGTGGCGCACCTCGGCGACCTTCGTCCACGACTGGCTGGCGCTCACGGTCGGCATCGTCCTCGCGGGCCACATCGGCATGGCCCTGGGCGACCCGGAGGCCCGGCGCGGACTGCGCACGGGTTCGGTGAGCAGAGAGTGGGCGGACCGCGAACATCCACTCTGGCGGCCTTAGCAGGACGGGCCCAGGCCCGCTGGGCCCCGTCCCGCTACGCCGGTCCCCGCTGGACCCCGAAGTCCAGGAGCACCTTGCACGAGCGGCTCCGGTCGGCGGCCAGGGTGAACGCCGACTCCGCATCCCGGAGCGGGACCACCGCGCTGACCAGGGAGTCGAAGCGGGGCTCGGCGGCGAGCAGGGCCAGCGCGTCGTCGAACTCCGTGTCGAAGCGGAACGCGCCCCGCAGCTCGATCTCCCGGCTCACCACCAGGTTCCCCGCGAACGGGCTCTGCCCCGGCGGCAGCATGCCGAGCTGGACGACCACCCCGCCGCGCCGCACCAGGCGCAGGCAGGTGTCCAGACCCGCGGCGACACCGGACGCCTCGACGGCCACGTCGACCTCCGAGGGCCACCCGGGATCGGCGGGATCGTCGGCCCGTACGACCGCGTCGGCGCCCGCCGAGACGGCGTACGCCAGCGCCTGCGGCAGCAGGTCCGTGACGGTCACCCGGGCCGCGCCCGCGGCCTTCGCGGCGGCCACCACGAGACAGCCGATGGGCCCGGCCCCCGTCACGAGGACATGCCGGCCCTTCACCGCACCGGCCCGCCGCACCGCGTGCAGCGCGACCGACAGCGGCTCGGCGAGCGCGGCCCGCGTGAGTCCGAGCCCCGCGGGAAGCTCCCTCAACTGCCGGGCGGGCACGGCCACTCGGGATGCGAAGGCGCCCTGCACATGCGGGGTGCGCGCCGCGCTGCCCAGGTACCGCGTGTCCCGGCACACGTTCGCCCGCCCGTCGACGCACTCGGGGCACACCCCGCAGGGTGTCGCCGGGTGCACGGCGACGGCCGTACCCGGCGGAGGACCCGAGGCCCCGGTACCGTACGAGACGACCGTGCCCACGACCTCGTGCCCCAGCACCATCGGCTCCCGCAGCCGGAAGTCCCCGACGCCGCCGTGCCGCCAGTAGTGGAGGTCGGACCCGCACACCCCGCCGTACCGGACCGCGACGAGCGCCTCCCCGGGGCCGGGGGAGGGGACCGGCAGTTCATCGACCCGCAGGTCGCCCTGTCCGTGAATCACACAACCGAGCATCGCCGAGCACCTTTCACCGCGCGGTCCCTTTCACAGCACAGTCCCTTTCACCGCGTGGTCCCCTTCACAGCACACTCGTCATGCCGCCGTCGACATACAGCACCTGTCCGCCGACGAAGTCCGCCGCGGGCGAGGCGAGGAACAGCAGTCCGCCGACCAGATCCTCCGTACGGCCCCACCGCCCGGCCGGGGTGCGCCCCCGTACCCAGGCGCTGAACTCCTCGTCCTCGACGAGGGGCCTGGTCAGCTCGGTCTCGATATAGCCGGGGCCGAGGCCGTTGACCTGCACCCCGTACGGACCCCAGTCCGCGCACATGCCCTTGGTGAGCATCTTCAGCGCGCCCTTGGTGGCCGCGTACGGGGCGATGCCCGGACGGACGACCTCGCTCTGCAGGGAGCAGATGTTGATGATCTTGCCGTGGCCGCGTTCCGTCATCCGCCGGGCCGCCTCGCGGCCGACCAGGAACGCGCTGGTCAGGTTGGTGTTCAGGATGCGGTGCCAGTCCGTGTCCGTGAACTCCAGGAGCGGGGCCCGCAGTTGCATGCCCGCGTTGTTCACGAGGATGTCCAGCGGGCCCACCCGGTCCTCGACGTCCGCTATTCCGGCGGCCACCGAGGGGCCGTCCGTGACGTCGAAGACCGCGGTGTGGACGTCACCGGACAGTGCCGCCGCGGCCTTGGTGAGCCGGTCGGCGTCCCGTCCGTTGAGGACGACCGTGCAGCCCGCCTCCAGAAGCCCGCGGGCGAGCGCGAACCCGATACCGCGGCTGGAGCCGGTGACCAGGGCCGTACGGCCACCGATGTCGAACAGAGGGTGACTCATCCCCGTACTCCCGTGGCTCGTCCTCGTACCCCTAGATGACCAGTGACAGCAACAGGATCAGCCCGCCCGCCACCACGGAGATGATCGTCTCCATGACGGACCAGGTCTTGACGGTCTGGCCGACGCTCAGACCGAAGTACTCCTTGACCAGCCAGAACCCGGCGTCGTTGACGTGGCTGAAGAAGAGCGAGCCCGCTCCGATCGCCAGCACGAGGAGGGAGGTGTGGGCGGTGGACATGTCGGCGGCGAGGGGTGCGACGAGGCCGGCGGCCGAGATGGTGGCGACGGTCGCCGAGCCGGTCGCGAGGCGGATGGCCACCGCGATCAGCCAGGCCAGCAGCAGCGCGGGGATCGACCAGTCCTTGGAGATGTCCAGGATCATCTGGCCCACGCCGGAGTCGATCAGCGTCGCCTTGAAGCCGCCGCCCGCGCCCACGATCAGCAGGATGCCCGCGATGGGAGCGAGGGACTTCTCGACGGTGGTGGAGAGGCGGTCCTTGGTGAAGCCGGCCGCGCGGCCGAGGGTGAACATGCCCACGATCACGGCCGAGAGCAGGGCGATCAGCGGCGAGCCGATGATGTCGAAGACGCGCTGGGTCATGTGCGTGGGGTTGTCCACGACGATGTCGACCAGGGCCTTGGACAGCATCAGGACGACCGGCAGCAGCATGGTGGCGAGGGTGGCGCCGAAGGAGGGGCGCTTGGCGAGGTCCTCGGAGGCGCGGGCGGTGATCATCCGGTCGGGGGCCGGGACGTCCACCCAGCGGGCCGCGAACCGGGAGAAGACCGGGCCCGCGATGATCACGGTGGGGATGGCGACGAGGACGCCGAGCGCGAGGGTGATGCCGAGGTTGGCCTTGACCGCGTCGATGGCGACCAGCGGACCGGGGTGCGGCGGGATCAGGCCGTGCATCACGGACAGGCCGGCCAGCGCCGGGATGCCGATGCGCATCAGGGAGTAGTTGCCGCGCTTGGCGACCATCAGCACGACCGGGATCAGCAGCACGATGCCGACCTCGAAGAACAGCGGCAGACCGATCACGGAGGCGATCAGCACCATCGCCCACGGCATGGCGCGCCCGCCGGCCTTGGCGAGGATGGTGTCGACGATCTGGTCGGCGCCGCCGGAGTCGGCGAGGAGCTTGCCGAGTATCGCGCCGAGCGCGATCAGGACACCCACGCCGGCGACGGTGGTGCCGAGGCCGGTGGTGAAGCTGGTGATGGTTTTGTCCAGAGGGGCCCCGGCGAAGGCGCCGAGGGCGAGTGAGCCGATGGTCAGGGCCAGGAATGCGTGCAGCTTGAACCGGGTGATGAGCAGGACGATGACGGCGATGCCCGCCAGCACGGCGACACCCAGCTGGGCATGGCCCGCCGAGGTGATCGGCTCGACGGCGTCCGCTGCCAGCATCTCGACGCTGAGTCTGGTCACGGTGGTTCCCTTGCTTTCAGGAAGGCCTCAGAAGCCCCGGAGGGCCTCAGGAGGTACGAGGGACTGAAGGGGGAGGTGGGGGTACGAGGAGGGAGAGAGGAGGGCGTTACTGCGAGGGCTCGGCGGCCAGGCCCTGGAGCGCGGCCACGGCCCGTTCGGTGATCTCACCGGGGTCGCCGGAGACGTCCACGGAGACACCCGCCTCGTCCGCTTCCAGCGGCTGGAGGGTGGCGAACTGCGAGTCCAGGAGCGCCGTCGGCATGAAGTGCCCCTGACGGTGCGACATCCGGTCCTCGATCAGCGTGCGGTCACCGGTCAGATGGACGAAGACGACCCCGGGCGCCTCGGCCCGCAGCCGGTCGCGATAGCTGCGCTTGAGCGCCGAACTGCTGACCACTCCGCCGAGACCGGCGCGGTCGTGCGCCCAGCGGCCGATGGCGTCCAGCCACGGCCACCGGTCCTCGTCGGTCAGCGGGGTCCCGGCCGTCATCTTGGCGATGTTGGCCTGGGGGTGGAAGTCGTCGCCCTCGGCGTACGGAACGCCGAGCCTGGCCGCGAGCAGGGGACCGATGGTGGTCTTCCCGGTGCCCGCGACGCCCATGACCACGACGACATGGGGGGTGTTCATCGCTGCCTCGCTGTCTGCGTCACTGAGTGTGTGACTGTCTTCGTCGACATCTGATGTCGACGACACTGAAACTCATTAGGTATGACGAATTCAAGAGTCTGTGACATATAAGTCTGACTTTTTGTTCCCGGGTCCTGCCTCGTACGCTGAGCCCATGACCACAGGGGGCCGGGGGCTGCACGGACATGTACTGGAAACCCTCGGGCCGGCGATCACCGCGGGTGAGTACCCGCCGGGGAGTGTGCTGCGCACGGACGAACTCGCGCAGCGCTTCGAGGTGTCCCGTTCCGTGATGCGCGAGGCGGTCAGGGTGCTGGAGTCCATGCACCTGGTCGAGTCCCGCCGCCGCGTCGGTGTGACGGTCCGCCCCAAGGCGGAGTGGAATGTGTACGACCCTCAGGTCATCCGGTGGCGGCTGGCCGGCGCCGACCGCCCGCACCAGCTGCGTTCCCTCACCGTGCTGCGCTCCGCCGTCGAACCGATCGCCGCGGGCCTGGCCGCCCGGCACGCCACCGCCGAGCAGTGCGCCGAACTCACCGAGTGCGCCCTCGGCATGGTCGCCACGTCACGCGGTCACCAGCTGGAGGCGTATCTCGTCCACGACGTCGCCTTCCATCGGGTGATCCTCAACGCGTCGGGCAACGAGATGTTCGCCCGTCTCGGTGACGTCGTCACCGAGGTCCTGGCGGGCCGCACCCATCACGAGGTCATGTTCGAGGACCCCGACCCCGCCGCCGTCACCCTGCACGTCCAGGTCGCGGAGGCGGTCCGCGAGGGCAACGCGCCCCGCGCGGAGGAACTCACCCGCGAGATCGCGGTCGGCGCGCTCCAGGAGCTGGACATCCTCGCGCCGTAGGAGGTCCTACTCCAGGAACTCGCCGTCCACGTACACCCAGGCCCCGTCGACCCGCTCGAACCGGCTCCGCTCATACAGCGAACCGCCACGGTAGGAGGCGCGGAAGGTGACCGTGCCGGTGCTGTGGAACGCCGACCCCTGCCCCGCGCCGAGGATCTCCAGACCCGTCCACCGCATCCCCGGGTCGAAGTCGACCCGCGCCGGCCGCGTCCGCGGATGCCAGGTCCGCAGCAGATACCCCTCGTCCTCCCTCACGAAGGCGCAGTACCGCGACCGCATCAGGCGCTCGGCGGTCGGGGCCGCGGCCTCACCGCGGTGGAAGCGCCCACAGCACTTCGCGTACGGCTCGGGCAGCCCGCAGGGGCAGGTACGACTGGTCATGACCGCCATTCTGCCTAGACCGAGTCGGCGTTGGTCGGCGGGTAGGTCGGCGGGTAGGCGGGCCGCGCAGGAACCGGCGTGGCCTGCGTGGGCAGCGGCGGCAGCTTCGTCCCGTGCAGCCAGGCCCCGAACAGGTCGTCCAGCGGCTCGGCCGCGTACCGGGCGGCATGCGCGGTGAAGGCCGCCGTGGTGACGGCGCCGCCCCGGTGCAGGCCGGCCCAGCCGCGCAGCATACGGAAGAAGGCCTCGTCGCCCATCGCGCAGCGCAGCGCGTGCACGGTCAGCCCGCCGCGCTCGTAGAGCCGGTCGTCGAACATCATTTTGCGGCCCGGGTTGGACAGCACCAGGTCCTGCGGCTGCCCGGACAGCTTCCGGTGCGCGACGGCGGCGAGCTGCTGCGCCGAGCGCCCACCCGACCGCTCCGACCACAGCCACTCGGCGTACTTCGCGAAGCCCTCGTTCAGCCAGATGTGCCGCCAGTCCGCGATGGACACGCTGTTGCCGAACCACTGGTGCGCCAGCTCGTGGGCGATCAGCCGCTCCGAACCCCGCGCCCCGTCCACATGGTTGGCGCCGAACAGCGACAACCCCTGGGCCTCGACGGGGACATCGAGCTCCTCCTCGGTCACCACCACCGCGTACTCGCCGAACGGATACGGCCCGAAGATCTGCTCGAACAGCTCCATCATCGCGGGCTGCCGCGCGAAGTCCCGGGAGAATTCGGCGAGTAGGCGCGCGGGCAGATGCCCGGCCTGCGGTACGCCGCCGAGCCCCGGGTCGCCGAGCAGCACCGTCTGGTACTTCCCGATCGACAGCCCGACCAGATAGCTGGACGTCGGCGCCGCCTGCTCGTACACCCAGGTGGTCGTCGACGCCTTCGTCGTACGCGTCAGCAGCCGGCCGCCCGCCACCACCGAGTACGCCGACGGCGTCGTGATCGAGATCTGGTATGAGGCCTTGTCGGCCGGGCGGTCGTTGCACGGGTACCAGGAGGGCGCGCCGATCGGCTGGCTCGCCACCAGCGCCCCGTCCTCCAGCTCCTCCCAGCCGAGCTCGCCCCAGGGGCTGGCGACCGGCTTGGGGTTGCCCGACCAGTGCACCTCCACGGTGAAGGCGGCCCCGGCCCGGATCGGCTTCGGCGGACGGATGCGCAGCCGGCCGCCCCGGTGCGTGTAGTGCGGAACCTTGCCGTCGACGCGGACCCGGCCGATCCGGAAATCGGCCAGGTTCAGCTGGAACTCGGCGAGCGGACCCCGGCCCGCTATCGCATTGAGCCGGGCGGTGCCGGACAGCCGGTTCGGGCCGGGACGGTAGTCCAGCGCGAGCTCGTACCGGTGCACCCGGTAACGGGGATCACCGTTGGCCGGGAAGTACGGGTCCGATCCCACTGTCTGCTGAACGCTCACGCTTGCGTCTGCTCCCTGCGCTGTGCTCGTACGACGTGCCGGTGCACCGTCCCCGGACGCCGTGGGCGCCTAGGAACGCCATGCCTCGATCGGGTTGCCCAGCCAGCGGGTGTCGTCGGGTACGAATTCCGCCGCCATGACGAGCGACGCGGGTCCCAGCGTGCTGCGCGCCCCGACTGTGCTGCCGGGAAGGACGATTCCGCCCGGGCCCAGGGTGGCGCCCTCACGGAGGACAACAGTATCCGTCCGCAAGATCCGGTCGTGGAAGAGGTGGGTCTGCAGGACACAGCCACGATTGACCGTCGCCGCGTCCTCCAGGGTCACCAGGTCCGTCTCGGGCAGCCAGTAGCTCTCCACCCATGTGCCCTTGCCGATCCGGGCGCCGAGCCCGCGCAGCCACGCCGTCATCAGCGGCGTACCGGGCACGGATCCGGCCAGCCACGGCACGGCCACCACCTCGACGAACGTGTCCGCCAGCTCGTTGCGCCACACGAACCCGCTCCACAGCGGATGCTCGCCCGCCCGGTGCCGGCCCACGAGCAGCCACTTCGCCACGATGGACGTCAGACAGGCGAGCGCACCGACGCCCAGCAGCACGATTCCGGCCAGCAGGGGAGCCCAGACGCCCAGCACACTGAGCGCGGCGACCGTCAGCACCGCCAGCGCCGCCGAGCAGAACACCGGCACGATCCGGCACAGCTCCACCAGCGCCCGCGCCCACAGCAGCCGCGCGGGCGGGTCGTACGTACGGCTCTGATCGCCGTCCTGGGTCGAGCGCGGCAGCTTCACCGGCGGCAGCCCCAGGTACGAGCTGCCCTTCTTGGCCTTCTTCGGGGTCGCCGACAGCACGCCGACCAGCCCGCCGTCCGGCACGCTGCGGCCCGGTGCGGTCATCCCGGAGTTGCCCAGGAAGGCCCGGCGCCCGATCTCGGCGCGCCCGATCCGCATCCAGCCGCCGCCGAGCTCGTACGGCGCGGTCAGCGTGTCGTCGGCGAGGAACGCGCCCTCGCCGACGGTGGTGAGGCTCGGCAGGGCGAGGACGGTGGAGACCTCGGCGCCCCGGCCGATCTTCATGCCGAGCAGCCGCAGCCACACCGGCGTGATCAGCCCGGCGTACAGCGGGAACAGCGTCTCGCGGGAGCGGTCCATCAGCTGCGTGACCGTCCAGGCCTGCCAGCCGATCCGGCTGTGCGTCGGATACGTGCCCTGGCCGAGGCCCAGGCTGAGCAGCCGTACGCCGATCAGAATCAGCAGCGCGTACGCGAGCCCGAAGGCGAGCGTGGCGGGCACCAGGGCGAGCGCGGCACCGCGCAGGGCTTCGCCGAGCCCGGCGTCCGCGTTCACGAACAGATGGGCCACCAGGAGGGCGGCGACGCCCGCGAGCAGCGGCAGCGCGGTCAGCGCGAAGCCCGTCGCGCCGTACATCGCCCGCCAGTACGTGCCCCGGCGTGGGCGCTCCTTCGGCCAGGCGCGCTTCGCCTTGCCGAGCTTCACGGCGGGCGCACCGGCCCAGCGCTGCCCGGTGGGAATCTGCCCGACCACGGCCGAGCCGGGCGCCACCTCGGCCCGCTTCCCGACGCGCGCGCCGGGGAAGAGGATGCTGCGCGTCCCGACCACCGCACCCGCGCCGACCTTGACCGGGCCGATCTCCAGCCGGTCACCGTCCAGCCAGTGCCCCGACAGGTCCACCTCGGACTCGACGGCGGCACCCCGGCCCAGCTTGAGCATGCCGGTCACCGGCGGCAGCGAGTGCAGATCCACGTCCGCGCCGACCTTGGCGCCCAGGGCACGCGCGTACCGCTCCAGCCAGGACCCGGTCAGCGAGGTCGCGCCACTGAACTCGGCGAGCCGCTCGGCGGTCCACAGCCGCAGGTGCACGCTTCCGCCGCGGGGGTGGCGCCCGGGCTTCACATGGCGCAGCAACAACCGCGCCCCGCCCGCCGCGATCGCGAGCCGCCCCGGCGGGCTGAAGAGCACGACCGCTCCGCCGCCGACGAGCCACCACGAGGCGCTCGGCGCCCACGGATACGGACCGAACCAGTGCAGTACGTTCCCGAGGGCGGCCAGTGCCACGGTCCAGCGCAGCCCCATCAGCGTGAACAGGGGTATCAGCAGGAACAGCTGGGCCACCTTGGCGCGCAGCGGTACCGGCGCGATCACCCGCTCGGCGCCGTCGTCCTGCGCGGACTCCTCCAGGTGCCGGGCCAGCTTGCGCAGGACGGGCTGCTGGTAGATGTCGAGCACGGCGGCGCTGGGGTAGCGGGTGCGCAGTTTGGTGGTGAGCTGGGCGGCAGCGAGACTGCCGCCGCCGATCGCGAAGAAGTCGTCGGACGCGCTGCCGACCGGGATACCGAGGACCTCGCTCCACTGCTCGGCGAGCCAGGCCTCGGTGCCGTAGAGCTGCTCCTTGGCACCGCCGGTCTCCAGGCCCTCCAGCGGCCAGGGCAGCGCGCCCCGGTCGACCTTGCCGGAGGTGCGGGTCGGCAGGTCCTCGACGGGCGCGAGCAGCGGGACGAGGGCGGCGGGCAGTTCGGCGCGCAGCTTCTCGACGGCGGCGGCCTGGTCCCAGCCGTCCTGGGTGACCACGTATCCGACGAGGAGCTGGTTGCCGCTGCGGGCGGTACGGACGGCTGCGGCGGCCCCCGCCACACCGGGGAGCGCCTGGAGCGCCGCGTCGACCTCGCCCAGCTCGATGCGGCGCCCGCCGAGCTTGATCTGCTCGTCGGCCCGCCCGAGGAAGATCAGCCCCTCCGGCTCGGCCTTGACCAGGTCACCGCTGCGGTACGCGCGCTCCCAGCCCAGCGACTTCAGCGGCGCGTACTTCTCCGCGTCCTTCTCGGCGTCGAGGTACCGGGCGAGCCCGACCCCGCCGATCACGAGCTGGCCACTGTCGCCCATGGCCACCGGGTCCCCGGCGTCGTCGACGACGGCGAGCTCCCAGCCGTTCAGGGGCAGCCCGATCCGGATCGGCTCCTCGCCGGTCAGGAGGGAGGCGCAGGCGACGACGGTCGCCTCGGTCGGCCCGTAGGTGTTCCAGACCTCGCGGCCCTCGGTCACCAGCCGCTGGACCAGCTCCGGCGGGCAGGCCTCGCCACCGAAGATCAGCAGCCGTACGTCGGCCAGGGCCTCCGGCTCCCAGAGCGCGGCAAGCGTCGGCACGGTCGAGACGACGCTGATCTCCTGTTCGACCAGCCAGGGCCCCAGGTCGGCGCCACTGCGCACCTGGGAGCGCGGCACGGGCACCAGACAGGCGCCGTACCGCCAGGCCAGCCACATCTCCTCGCAGGAGGCGTCGAACGCGACGGACAGGCCCGCCATGACCCGGTCACCGGGCCCGATCGGATCCTCGGTGAGGAACAACTCCGCCTCGGCGTCGACGAAGGCGGCGGCGCTGCGGTGACTGACCGCCACGCCCTTGGGCTTGCCGGTGGACCCGGAGGTGAAGATGATCCACGCGTCGTGCTCGACGCCGGGCCGGGCGGCGGGCACCTCGGAGGCGCCGTTGACGGTCAGCTGGTGCCCGGCCCCGACGACCGCCCGCACGTCCGCCTCGCCGAACACCAGCTCGGCCCGCTCGTCCGGGTCCTCGGCGTCCACCGGCACATAGGCCGCGCCGGCGGCCAGTACGGCGAGGATGGCGACGTACAGCTCATTGGTGCCGGACGGCACCCGGACCCCCACCCGGTCGCCGAGGCCCACCCCGGCGGCGCCCAGCCGCCGTCGCAGGGCCTCGACCTCGACGGCCAGGGCGCGGTAGGTGAGGCAGTGGTGGCCGTCGTCGAGGGCGGGCTCGTCCGGGTGCGCCCGGACGGAGGCGTCGAGGATGTCGACCAGCGTGCGGGGCGAGGCGGCGGCGGAGGCGGAGAAGCGCGCCGGGTCGCCGAACTCCGCGCGCACCTCCTCGTCGAACAGCGCGAGTGCGGGGCCTTGCTCGAGGGCTGCCATCGGGTCCTCACGTGTCGTTCCCGGAGCGTCCGGGGAGCTGGTGGGCCCGCAGGTATGCCTGGGGATATTCCGGTCCAGCTCCAAACAAGCCTGGAATTTTAGTACGACGCTAGTCGCGCACCTGGTCATCAGCCATGCGAGGAGGCCGTCCGGGGCACCGGAACCGCTGATTCCGGGGTTGTGACGGTGCCCTGACATGGGGGTATGTCATCCTGACGAGATCTGCCCCACATCTGTCCGTAACACGGTGAACACGACCAGCGAGGGCCGTGACGGGGAGGTCGTGACGGGCGCAACGCGTGAGGGCCGCGACCTGATGGTCGCGGCCCTCACGCGTTCTGTGTGTCCGAGGGGGGATCGATACCGGGAGCCCACGGAATGCGTGTCTCACCGCGGTACTTGAGCTATCGGTGTAGGGCAGATACCCCTCAGCGTATTGAGCTTGGACGCCGGTCGGCATCCCTCACAGGAGTGGCGCTCTCTGGTACCGGCCTTATCGAGGGGCAGGGTCAAGGGCCCTGTCGATTCCGGAGCACGAATCCCTCCCCCTTCGGGACGCTTTTCACCGAAGGGCTTCACAGGGCCCAGTGGCGGAAAGCTTCGATCCATTCGGCGCCCTCGGGCGGAGGGTCGGGCAGCGGGAGGTCTCGCAGACCTATGGGTTGGAGGATCCGTCCGCGGCGGCAGATCGCTACCACTCCGCTGCCCGGTCGCAGGTCGATCTCCTCGACGATGACGTCGACTCCCAACACTTCGGTGGTGAAGGGCACGGTAACGCGGTCGCTGAGCACGGCATGGAAGCCGACCAGCTCTTCGTCCTCGCCGTAGGCGTCAACGAGCGCCTCGGCGATCATGGCGTCGAGGTCCTGGTCCGACAGACCCTCCACTGTGTGGTCCTTCCCTGCGAGATCAGTTCCTGGCCGGGGCGCCGCAGCACTTCTTGTATTTTCGGCCCGAGTCGCACCAGCATGGCCCGTTCCGCGGCGGGGGCCAGGCCAGCGACTCGTCCGGGTGGGCGCGCACCACATGCCTGCTGAACGCGCGGCGGGTGTCCGGGGTGCCGGCATCGCGCCCTTCACGGACGGCGAACTCCTCGTACGCGGCCAGAGTGGCGCTGACGATGTGCACCCGGGCGGCGCCGGCCTCCGCGTAGGTGCACGCGTCGGTCTGCAGCCGCTGTGCGTAGGCGGTGTAGTCGTCCCCGTAGGAGTCGGTCGACTCGGGCCAGCGGGTGCGTACCGCGGCGAAGTCCTCGCGTACCCAGCGCAGCACGATCCCGTCGAAGGCCGCAGCGTCCTCGGGCACCTCCACCGGCCTCCCCGACGGCAGCCCACTCAGTGCCCGGTCCAACTCTTCGCCGAATTCCCGTAGTTCGGCGTCAGTCTCGGCTTCGGCGGCCAGGTCGTCGTCGGTCCGCTCCAGACCGAGGTCCCGGCGCAGGAGAGCCCGGCTGATGCGCAGCCCGCGGCGCAGTCGGGCGGCCTCGCCGCCACCGGTCCCCTTGCTCTCCCGCGCTGCGGGGTGTGCCAGGGCGGCCAGGCACCAGTCAAGGGCCCGTTCGGACCTGCCGATCTCCCCGAGCATGTCGACCATGTCGTCGAAGACCTGCAGGTCGGCCACGGCCTCATCGGGCTGCTCGGTCAGCTCCTCGCGTAGGGCTTGCTCGGCCTGTTCGGCGTCCCGCTCGCGGTCCTGCGCGTAGAGCGTCTCCACCACCCCGACCTGCGCCTGTCGGCCGGCCGCGCCGCTGAGTTTCGTCGCCCGAGTGAACAGCTCCAGCGCCTTTGCGTCGTCGCCGCCCTGGTACTGCTTGCCGCGGACGGTCAGCCATCCGGCCTGCACCAGGGCGCGGCCCTGGTCCGGATCCCCGGGGTGCTCGTCGGCCCACTGTTCACACTGCGCCGCCGTCGGCTGCCTGCCCACCGTCGCGAGGAACTGCTCGTACGGGGAGTCGACGGCTCGGACAGGCGAAGGGGATGCGCTGCTCATACCGCGACCCTACCGAGGACCGGCAGCCCAACCCCCCCCTTTCGTTTACGGGCCTGACACCGGGACGGGCCATGTGGTATCGACGGCCGACACCACTGCGCTGCGGTCGGGCCGTGCCTGGACGTGCCGCACGCGCCCGCCTCTCTGGCCGTCCCCAACTCCGTGCCGAAGCCGCCCGGCCTGGTGGGTGGCTTCGTCTCACACCCATGTATGAAAGCGCCTTGGCTCGGCTCGCCCGGCCGGACGGTCAGGGGTTGAGGAAGCCCAGGGCGTCGAACCGGCGCATGAGCGAGGGCTTTCCTCGGTGGGCGGTGCGCAGTTCGCCGGATCTGCGGTCGAAGTCGGCGGCGCTGCCCTGACGTGCGTAAAGTGCGCGCAGGTCGCTGAGCAGCGCGACGGCCTGATCGTAGGCGGCCGGTTTACGCTGGGCGATGAGGTCGTCGACGGTGCGCCAGGCGGTCGCCTGGTCCCGGGCCAAGTGGTCCAGACGCACGTCGCGGGCCTCGGCGACTGCCCGTACTCGCGCTTGCTCCGCCGCCCCGCGTGCGGCCCGCTCCCCCTGGGCGCGCACGGTGCGGTGGCGGTGGGCCGCGTCCAGGAGCTGGGCCGCGCTGCGGCGTACCCCGGGGCCGCCCTCGCTGGTGCGCAGGGATTGCCGGAAGCGGGCCAGGAGTCCGGGGCCGAGCTGGGGGGCTGTGCCGAGGGCTGCCTGGAGCAGCAGGGTGTCCTTCTCGGGCGCCGGAAGTCCGGCGATGAAGGCGGCGAGCCTGTCCGGGGCGGCCGCCGACTCGGTGGCCGGAGCGCTGTCGGACGCTGCGACGGCGAGCAGGTCCTGTGGGACGCGCAGGAAGTCCGCGAGGGCCCGCTGCGGCCCGGTCAGCTCGGCCAGCCCGGCGGGGACGGATGGTTCCGTTTCGCGCTGGTACTCCTCTTCGTCATCGTCCGCGAGCTCCCAGACGGCGACGGCGGCCAGCCAGCCCAGGTACAACGGGCGAAGGTCCCCAGCCGCGAGCTCGGCGCGGAGCCCGGCGAACGAGGCGAGCTCGAAGGAGGTCTCGAAATCCCACTCGCCGCCGTCCTCGGCGCTCAGGGAGAAGTCCAGCAGGGTATGGCCACCGCGCGTCCACACCGCGAGTGTCTCCTGAAGCGCGTAGCCCTGCGCGGTCTTGGCCGGGAGCGCGGAGGCGGGGATACGCAGCAGAAGACGGCGGCTGCCCCAGTTCGCGTAGTACAGGTGGGCGTCGTAAAGCTGCTCGACGAGCTTGGTGGGATCGCCGTGGAAGTCACCCCAGTGATATTCGTTGACGAAGCTGGTGGAGGTGATCCGGGCCCGCGTAGACAGCGCTCTTACCCGGTCGATCTCGGCCTTGGTCAGCGGGCGGTCGACGGCCAGGAACTCGTAGTACTGGTACTCGCTCACGGCCCGGCAGCCTACCTGCGCGGCGGTTTGATGGGATGTCCTGATGAGCGGGGTTGAGGAGCTGGCCAGGCTGGTGGACGGGCTGCGCCGGGACAGGCGCCGCGGCCCCTACGCCGGGCACGGCGCCGGCGGGTTCTTCTTCGCGGCGAGCGGCTCTCACGCTCCCGCGCCACCTCCACGCCCAGGGCGCGCGCCTGCTCTACCACGTTCTCCCGGGCGACTTCGACTGGGGCGGCCTTGCGCATCGCGACCGCGCTGCTGCGCCGGGTGCCGTGGCGGCCCTGGCGTTACGCGGCGGCCGCGGCCCTGACGGCCCCCGCACCGCTGGAGGGCACCCCTGCGCCCTCACCCTGGGATCCCGAACTCGCCGGTGCTCTGCCTGACTTGGAGATCCGAGCGGAGGAGGAGGCCGTCCTGCAAACCCTCCTGAAGGACCTCTCCCACCCCGAATCGCCCCTCACTGTCAGTGGCGCCCCGTAACGTTTGTGTCATGAACGAGGGGCAGAGGCATGCGGCAGACGAAGGAGACGACAGTCCACACCAGGGGAACCGCGGTGCGGTGCGCTGGGGCCGAGAGAGGGCGCGTGCGGCACTCGGTCTCGCGGTGTGGGAGATCGAACTCGCGGTCACGGCAGGGCTGCTGGAGCGCGGCGCGGACCGCCGGTTCGATCCGGACGAGGTGACGCGGACCGCCGCCGACCTGGACGCCTTCCGGGCGCGCCTGACACGTGAGCACCGATTCAACGCAAGCCAGGCGGCCCGGCGACTGGGCGTCTCGGCCGCGCGGTTCGCCCGGGTCGTAGCGCAGACCGGGCTCGCGCCCGTGGCCGAGGAGCAGGTACGCAAGTACGGCAGGGTACTGACCGTGCGGTACTACCGCGCGGTCGATGTCGACGGCCTCGCCGCGTACGCCACAGCCGACCAGGTGCTGCGGGAGGCCGTGACCGCGGTGGGCCGCCCGGCAGCGGCCCGGAAGGCGGCCGTCACCCGCACGCGCAACAAAGAGCGCGCCGAACAGGCCCGCCACGAGCTGCAGGCAGTGCGCAAGCAGACCACGCAAGGTGCGAACGTCGCCCTGGTGCGCTACGCCGCCGCGCTGGCGGCAGGGCTGCCGCGGGGGTCGCGATTCTTGAAGAAGTTCGTCACCGACGAGGCGGTCGGCGTATTGGCGGCCGTGGTCGAGGAGTGCCGAATGCGCGCCGAGGAGCGCTCGGCACTGCTCGACGAGGTTCTGCCGCTGGCGCACAGAGCGTGCGCCGAGCTCACCGGGCCTGCGGAGATCGAGCGGCGGTCCGGCGTCGACCCGGCCGTGTTCGCGGGCCGCACCGACATGATCGGTGGCTACATGGCGCGGGCCGAGCTGGAGAAGGTACTCGCCGCATTACCACAGTGGCCGGCGCAGGCGCGCGCGGCGGCGGTGGCAGCCGAGGCCGAGGCCGCCGTGCACCGGACCCGCGCCGCAGAGGAGCATGCGGCGCTGGCAGCGGCCCGGGAGGCGGCGCGCCTCACCAACGAGACGGTCGCCGAGCTGTTCGGCCTCCCGGTCGACGTCGTCGCGGCGCTGAGGCCGCGCGGCAGCGCGGGACTGTGGAACCCCCAGCACGTGGCCGCCCTGCGGGCCGCACCACCACCCTGGCTGCGCAGCGAGGAGGCCGCCCGCGCCGAAGTCGCGCTGCGCGAGTCACGTGCCGCTCGCGCCCAGCAGGCGCGCGCGGACCGGCGGGCGGGCTGGCGCAGGACCTGGGCCGAACAGCTGGGCGTGCCGCTGGACCGGGTGCCGGAGAACTGCCGCAGACCGACCGCCAAGGCGGTGCGGGCGGCCCGCGCCAATCCGCCGGGCTGGGCCCGGCTGTGACCAGCCGGGGCGCCGCGTCCGCCTGCGCGCCGCAGGGGCGGTCGGGCGCAGGGGGCGCAGAGACAGTGCCCGACGCCACGGCAGGGGAGAGCCCAGCTGTCCCCTGGCGCACCATGGCCGGGCGCAGGGAGCGGGGTGGTGATGTTCGTGAACCCTCTGACACCGCACGCCGCCCGCGGCCACAATGCGTACGTGAGCGATGACTGGAAGCGACGACTGGAACGGGCCGCGGCCGAACTCCTGCGCCGGGATGACCCGGTGGCCCTGGTCCGCGAAATGGACGCACTCGACGCCTCGACCCGCTACCCCTATGTGTGGCCGCGCGGCCCGGTGTTCGGTGTGGCCGCACTCGGCCCGGAACCCGATACCCGCTGGCGGCTGGTGTCCGAGGCCACCGACGGCACCCCGCAAGAGGCCCGGGACGCCCTCAACTCGCTGTTGTGGTTCCAGGCGAAGGACGAGGCCGGCACCGTCGCCGAGCGCCGCGAACTCCTCGCGGCCGTGAACCTCCTGGAGTGTGAGCGGACCGACGAGCTCACCGTCCTCGGCACCCGCTACCGCATCGTCCGCGGCGACGAGTACGCACGCTGCAGCCTGAACAAGGGCCCGGAGCCGCCCCGCCCCACCGACCCCGAACCCGCCGACCGCTCCTGGGACCACCGGCCCGGCCGCGCCCGCACCCTGCCCGACATCGGCCACCCCCTCGATGCCCTGATGGACGATCCCACGGCGCCTCCCGGCGTCATGGCCGAAGGCACCCGCCAAGCCCTCCGGGACTTCACCTACGAGGGCGAGCACGTCCCGCCCGCTATGCGTGCCGCATCCCGGCAGGCGGTCCACGACCACCCCGAACTCGTCCTGCTCCCGATCGGATTCGGTGTCATCAAGCGCACCGGGGTCGGCTGGAGCCCGGCCAGCAGACTCCAGCCGACCCCGCACGACGCTCGCCGCGTCCTCCACAACGGCCTGTCCGGGATCTGGGCCGACATGTACGACCTGGACACCGTGACCCGCGACGCCTACGCACGCGCCGCCGAACACCTGGAATCCACACCGCACTTGAACGAGGTGACGGCCCAGGGCGACACCTACCGCATCTGCCGCGTCGAACGCATGCTGCGCACCGGCCCCGCCGGCCCCGAGCCGCCCCGCTGCTCCGACCCGGAGACCACCGAGCCGATGCGGATCCGCCCGCTCCTGGACGAACACGGCGTCATCCAGCCCGAGCCCGACAGCATGAGCACGGGCGGCGACGAGCTGGCCGGCGAACGGCCGCACTGAGCCGACCGTCCGCGCGCAGCGACAACGACGGCGCGGATCGCAGCATGCCGCCATCACGGCATCGCCCGGCCAGCATGGAGCAGTCGCCTTGCCATCCGCCTGGCGGCCCGGCACGCGGGATCGGACGTCGCTCCGGCGACATGCGCTCGGTACGCCCGGCGCCTGCTCCTGCGCGCCGATGCCTCCGAAGCCCCTGGCGAGGCAGCCTGGTTGGTGAGCACGGCTGTATCCGGCACGGCGCAGCAGATGCCAGATGCCCGGTCTCGGACACTCCCTGGCCTGACCCGAGGCGCACGATGACGACCACGACGCGTACCGCGCGCGAGAATTCCTCGCCCACGCAGGGCGTCTTGGCCCTATGGGCCCAGGACACCGACGCCGGTCGAGCTGCCGCCGCGGCTTCGTCCGGGGTGCGGTTCGCGTTCTACGGGCGGGTGTCCAGGACCCGGCCACGTCGAAAGCCTGGCAGCTCCTCCGGGCGCAGGCCCTGACCTCGGGATACGGCCGTGTGGTCGCGGAGTTCTTCGACATCGGGCGCAGCCGCTCCCTGCCGTGGGCCCGTCGGCCGCAGGCGGCCGCGCTGCTGGCCGCGCTCGCCGATCCGGACCGGGAATTCGACGCGATCGTCATCGGCTCCAGCGAACGGGCCTTCCGCGGGCAGCAGTTTGCGACAATGGCGCCACTGTTCGCCCACTACGGAGTGGCGGTATGGCTGCCAGAACTCGGCGGCCCAGCCGACCCGGCACTCACCGAACACGACGAGCTGATGGTCCTCCTGGGCATCCTCGCCAAACGCGAAGTGGCCCGCGCCCGGATCCGGGCGCGCACGGCGATGACGGTGCAGGCCCGCGACCAGGGCCGGTACCTGGGCGGGCGCCCACCCTACGGCTACCGCCTCGTGGACGTCGGCCCCCACCCCAACCGCGCCATGGCCCGCCGCGGCGTCCACCTCCATGCACTCGCCATTGACCCGGCCACCGGCCCCATCGTGCAATGGATGTTCGCCCAGCGCCTGACCGGGCACAGCAAGGCCCGCATCACCCGCGCGCTCAACGATGCCGGCATCCCCTCGCCCGGCATGACGGACCCGGAGCGCAACCCGCACCGTCACGGCACCCGTTGGACGCTCACCGCGGTCCGGGCGATCCTGGCCAACCCGCGCTACACCGGCCGCCAGGTGTGGAACCGTCAGCGCACCGACCACGTGCTCCTCGACCCGGACAACACCACCCTCGGGGAGCGCGACGTGATGCGCTGGAACCCCCGCGAGGAGTGGGTGATCTCGCACTACCCCGCCCACCCCGCTCTGGTGAGCGAGATGGACTTCGTCCGCGCCCAATCCGTCCGCGCCACTGTCCAAGTGCCCGGGCGCACCTACCGGCTGGCCGGAATGATCACCTGCGGGATCTGCGGACGGCGGATGGAGTCCTGCTGGGTCCACCAGCATCCCGCCTACCGGTGCCGCCACGGGCACTCCAGCGCCACCCCACCGGACACGACGGGACCGCGCAACGCCTATGTCCGCGAGGCACAGATCTGGGCGGTGCTGCCCGCGCTGCACCTGCGCCTCACCGACACCCGGGCGGACACGCCGTCGGCCGAGGAGGCGGCCGCGTATCTGCGCGAGCACCAGATCGGCCTCACCTTCGACCCAGCGACCCGAACCGTCACCGCCCGCACCCCCGGAAGGGAGCGGATGCACCTCGGCTGACCTGCGATAACACCTGTCAAACACCACGCGAGGAAGGGAGGCGGACAGTGAAAAGCACCCGCCTCGGCCTCAGGCCGAGATCGGGTGCCGATCGACGCTGCCCGGAAACCGGGCCGCGTGTACAGAAGGTGTGTCCGAGACCGACACGACCACTACGCCTACGCCCTGACACGGCGGACGCGGCTGGTGGTGGGGTAGGCGGCCAGGCAGCCAGCGCCCACGAGCACGCGGCCGGCTGCATGCTTCGCGGAGGTTGCCAGGTTTGGGGCCAGACCGGCTGGTGCCTGGCCCCGAAGCCCATGTCAGCTCTGCAGACTCCACTGCTGGTTCGCTCCGCCCGAGCAACTCCACAGTTGGATCTTCGTTCCGTTGGCGGTATTCGCGCCGCCTGCATCAAGACACAACCCCGACTGCACTCCTGTGATCGTGCCGTTGGCGTTGATGTTCCACTGCTGGTTCGTCTGCCCGTTGCAGTCCCAAATCACCGCAGGGGTGCCATTGCTGGTCCCCCTCCGGAGGCGTCCAGACACTTGTTGCCGTAGACCATGAGTTGCTTGCTGTCGGTGTAGGTCCACCGCTGGTTGGTGCCGCCGTTGCAGTCCCACAGTTGTGCCTGGGTGCCGTTGGTCGTCGTGGAGTTGTTGATGTCGATGCAGCGGCCCGACTGCTGGCCCACGATCTGCCGGCTGGTGGGTGTGGGGGGCGGGGTGGACGAGTCGAACTGTGTGAAGAACTTCCACACCTCTCCCGACGTCCAGGTGCGCCAGCCGTCGCCGGTGGACCCGTCTATGGGGCCGGGGTCGTGACCTGCTCCGTCGAACGCGGCCCATACGACGGGATACCCGGCCCTGCACCCTGAGTAGGCGGTGATGATGTGCGTCAGGCTGCCGTACGCCGGCTCGGGCGGGTTCTGCTGGGTGCAGCCGTTGTTCCTGACGAACGTGTCACGCAGCGCCCGTCCCGAAGAGATGGGCAGCACGTTGTCCCTGATGCCATGGAGCCCCATGTACGCGACGGGCTGAGTACCGCCGCTGCACCCGCTGAGGTTCGCGCCGGAGTAGACCGCGACCGCGCGGAAGACCGTCGCTCGAGCACAGGCGAGGGCGTACGACATCGCACCGCCGTAGCTGAAACCCGCGGAGAAGAGCTGCGTCGTGTCGACACACAGGCCCGCCTCGATCTGCCGGACCATGTCGTCGACGAAGGTCACGTCCTGACCGCCGGAATTGGCCCAGCCGTTGTCGAAGCCCTGGGGCGCCACGAAGATCGTGCTGTTGTTCGCGTTGTCCGCCAGTCGCCTGAGTCCGTAGTAGGACCAGTTGTACCCATCGGTTCCGCCCGAGTCGACATCGTTGGCGGTGCCGCCCCGCCAGTGGAATCCGAAGATCAACCGGTAGGGGTGGTTGTTGTCGTAGTTGGCGGGGACCCTGAGGATGTAGCTGCGGCTCTGGCCGCTGCTCGAAATCGTATGCGTGCCGCTGGTCAGCGTCGGAGCGTTGCCGCATCCGGCAGTCGCAGCGGCGGCACCGACACTCGTGGGCGACGTGCTCGCGTCGAGGCTGCTGCTCAGCGCCGTGCCGGCAGCGGACATGACGAGAAGTGCCGCAGCCACAAGGGGCATTAAGAGGGATTTACATCTCATCTACTTCTCCTTTTTCATCGGGGCGCCAGTCGCCGCGGCGGCTGGGGCGGTTCAGATGCCGGTAATGGTCCATTCGTTGTTGGTGCTGGAGTTCGGCGTCCACATCACCGTGGTCGCGCCGACCGTGCCGCTGCCGCTGCCGCTGCCGTCGAGGGCGGTGCCGGTGCCCCGATTGATGATCTGGTAGCGGTTGCCCTCAAGGCTGTTGAGCGACCACTGCTGGTTGTTGCCGCCGTTCCAGGCCGTCTGCCGGGCGGGAGCGCCGTTGGCGGCATCGCCCCAGCTGTCGGCGGCCATGCCGTTGGTGCGGTTCATGATGCGGTAGTAGCCGTTGCCGAGGTCTGTCAGCTGCCACTGCAGGTTGGTGCTCCCGTCGTAGTTCCACTGCTTGAGATTGGAGCCGGAGGCGACATTGCCCCCGCTGTCGAGCACCAGTCCGCTGGTCACGTTGGCGATCTTCACCCAGGTGGTGGGGACGCCCGGGCTGTTCAGGGTGGGGATCTGGCCGGAGAAGGTGAGCTTGACCGTGTACGCCAGGGCGCTGAACGGCGCATTGGACGAGGGCATGGCCAGGTGCAGGCCGGCACTGTCCTGGGTCGGTGCGGGCAGGTTGACGTAGGTGCCTGCGGCGTTGTTCAGCAGTTGCGCGCTTGTCAGGCTGCTGAGGTTGATCCGATCCGAGTTCAGCGTCGTGATGGTCATGGTGCCGCCCTGCCAGCCCAGCGCGGTGGCGTAGAGGACCTTGTTGTCCTGACTGCGGGTGAACCGGATGTCCTTCGCCGTCCCGGCCACTGGGCCGCTGAACGAGCCTCCGCCCATCTGGGTGGGGCCCTCGCCGTAGCTGGTCCAGGAGCGGGTGGCGTAGATCGCCTCTCCGAAGCGGCCGAGCCAGTCACCCATGGCGAGCAGGATCGACTGCTGCCCTGAGGGGATGGTGCCGTCGGCCATCGGGGCGATGTTCAGCAGCATGCTGCCGCCCTTGCTGACCCGGTCGATCAGCGAGTGGAGCAGTGCCTGCGTCGAGTAGTAGCCGATGCCCACCGTGTAGCACCAGCTGGAGGAGGAGATGCTGTCGTCGGTCAGCCAGTAGGGGGTGAGCAGCCCGGCCGGGCCGCCACGCTCGAAGTCGAAGACCTCACCCTTGTTGTTGAGGCCGTCCTTGTAGGTCGCGACCACGTCCTTGTTCCACGAGACCGCCTGGTTGTAGTAGTGCGCGAGGAACTGGAGCCGGTAGGACTCCTCCACCCGGCCCAGGTTGAAGTCCTGCCAGACCAGGTCCGGCTGGTAGCCGTCGATGACCTCGACCAGCTTGTCGTACCAGAGCTTGTTCTCCGCGGCCGAGCTCAGCTGGCCGAAGAGGATGCGGAGCGTCGGGTCCGACTGGGACGGCACGTGGTCGTAGTAGCCGGTGAAGTTGTAGGCGTGGTGCAGCGAAGCCATGAACTTCAGCCCCTGCCCGCGGATGGCCTGCGCGTGCAGCCCCACGAGGTCGAGTCTGGGGCCGTGCTGGACCGAGTTCCACGGGTTGGAGCGGCTGTTCCACATGGAGAAGCCGTCGTGGTGCTCGGCGACCGGGCCGGCGAACTTGGCGCCCGCGGCCTTGAACAGCTGCGCCCAGGCGTTCGGGTCCCAATTACCGCCCTGGGAGGCAAGTTTGGGGGCGAACTGCACGTAGTTGCCGGCCTTGTCGCGGGCACCGTCGATGAAGTTGTTGTACGGCCATACCGAGGGGTCGCCGTAGGTGGCGATGTGGTGCTTGTTCTCGTTCGAGCCGCCGATGTACATGTTGCGCGGATACCACTCGTTCCCGAACGCGGGAACGCTGAAGACGCCCCAGTGGTAGTA
This sequence comes from Streptomyces sp. NBC_01384, assembly GCF_045040035.1. Taxonomy (NCBI): domain Bacteria; kingdom Bacillati; phylum Actinomycetota; class Actinomycetes; order Kitasatosporales; family Streptomycetaceae; genus Streptomyces; species Streptomyces sp. NBC_01384. The sequence goes on along the minus strand of NZ_CP109559.1, from coordinate 1,959,254 downwards.
GATGCCGAACTTGGCGTCCTGGAACCAGGCGGGGGCCGGGGGGTGCTGGTCCACGGAGGACCAGCTCGCGGTGTAGCTTCCGGGGCCGTCGGTCGCGGCGGCCTCGGGGGCGAACCGCAGCAGGCCGAAGGCCGTGGCCGCGCCGGCCGCCGCCAACAGTCGGCGCCGGCTGACCGGAAGGGAAGAGGAAGGCATGCGGGGACCTCTCGGAGGGATGGACGGGGGGAGTTCAGGAATCCGGAATCCGTCGGATCGAGTGCGGCGGGGCAGCGGACACGCTCCGCCGGACGGCGCGGGCGCCGTCCGGCCGACGTGGCTGACGGCGTCGGTACTCGTCAGCCGGTCACCGGATCAACTGCGTGTCCACTTCTGGTTGCTGCTGCCGGTGCAGGTCCACAGCTCCAGCAAGGTGCCGTTGGCCGTTCCCGCGCCGGTGGCGTCCAGACACAGGCCGGACTGGACACCGGTGATCGTGCCGTCGGCGTGGATCGTCCACTTCTGGTTGCTGCCGCCGTCGCAGGTCCAGATGTCCACCTTGGTTCCGGGGTTGGTGCCCTGGCCCGACGCGTCCAGGCAGTCGCCGCCGTAGACCCGTAGCTCATCGGCCGAGGTGTTCGTCCACTGCTGGTTGCTGCCGCCGTTGCAGTCCCACAACTGCACCTGGGTGCCGACCGTCTGCGACTGGTTCGGCACGTCCACGCACCGGCCGGAACCGACCCCGGTGATCGCGGCGGTCGTGCCGCCGCCGGGTCCGCCGCTGCCGGGGGTGATGGAGAGGTTGTCGAACTGCGCCGTCTCACTCTGGCTGGTCGCGTAGCCGATCTGGCCGCCGGCCCAGGTGTAGTCGTTCACGGAACCGACCGTGGAACCGTCGATGACGGCGGTGACGGTGTTGCCGGAGAAGGTGAGGGCCAGGGTGTGCCACCGGTTGGTGCCCAGCGCCGTGGTCGTGCCGTGGGCCAGGGTGGAGACGTTGCCGTTGGTGTTCGAGTTCAGTATCGACCAGGCTCCGGTGTCGCTCACCCGCAGGTGGTAGGCGTTCAGCCCTCCGGTGCTGCCGTAGTCCTGTGCGTTGGCACGGCCGATCAGCTCGGCGTATCCCGATTGTTCGAGCATCACGTCGGACGAGACGGTGTAGTTGCTCCAGCTCACGTCACCGAGCAGGGCGTGCGGATCGGACAGCGCGTCCCAGGTGATCGGTTTCTGCGGGCTCATCTGACGCACGCACTTGCCGCTGCGGCCGCCGCCGCAGCCCATCTCCTCGAAGGCGCCCTGCCAGTCCATGAGGTACTTCGCCTCGGTGCCGGTGGCGTAGCTGTCGAAGGAGTCGCTGTACGGCAGGCTCAGCGTGCCCTGGCCGGGACCACTGGCGGTGCCCTTGCCCTGTCCGGTCGTGGTGGTCAGGGTGTACACACGGCCGGGCTGTACGGTCAGGCTGAATCCGCTGCCGGACGGGGTGATGTCCGTGGCGTGTACGAAGTAGTCGGCCGGGTTGTTGGAATTGACGTCGGTCGACCAGACGTGGACGGTCTTGTCGGACAACCCCCCGGTGACGTTGAAGTTCAGCGTCTGGGCGCTGCCGGCGTCCATCGTCTCGATGACCGTGGAGTAGTCGGAGTTGTTCGTGGACTTCAGTGAGACGTAGCTGCCGTTGTTCCGGTTGCCGCCGATGTAGCCGCTGGAGGCGTCGAGGTAGTGCCATCCCGGGGCGGTGAACTGGCTGGTCTGCGCCGTCACCCAGGCGTTCTTGCCGATCGCGTAATGGCGGGACCACGGCTGCGAGGCCAGGGCGAGACCCATGGTGGGGTAGGGCAGGTTCGGCGTGAGCGCGGCGACCACCGGCCAGTTGAGATAAGCGGTCATCCGGCCGTCGATGTATCCACGGTTGATGCCGCGGGCCACTGCCGGCGCTCCCGCGTTGTAGTCGTCCGAGCCGTTCTCGCTCGCCCACAGCGTCTTGCCGGACGATGTGGCGGCCGACGGCACCGCGCAGTTGGACTGGGAGGACCGGTAGCCGCAGGGGTAATGCGTGCCTATGACATCCACCGAGGCGGCGAACGCCGCGTTGGAGTTGATGTCGTTGGCAACGGACCAGTCCGAGTCGGCTGCGACGATCTTGACGTTGCGGTAGCCGTTGGTGTTGAGCGCGCTGCGCAGTTGCTCGTACCAGGAGACGTTGTAGCCTCTCTCGTTCCACCCGCCGAGGTAGTCGATGCTCAACCCGTGCTGCTTGGCGCAGCCCAGCCACGAGAGCAGATAGTTGATCATGTCGGTGGACCAGAAGTTGCCGCCGCCGATCCAGCCGGGCGCGCCCCAGGCGAGCCCGGACAGCTTGATGTCCGGGTTGCGCGCCTTGGCCTGCTCCATCAGCCACCATTCGTAGCCCCGGTCGCAGTTCAGGTCGGACCGGGTGTGCTGGTGACTCGGCTCGGCCCCCGAGGTGGAGTTGGTGTCGCCGCCGATCTCGGCCTTGAGGATCTGCAGGGAGGCGCCGTAGCCGGGCCGGAACAGGTAGTCCAGGACCTGGCCGCGTTCGGGCTCGGGATAGTCGATCAGGAGTCTGCTGTTGCCGCCCCCGCCGCTGATCGCGCCGACGCCGTCGAAGGTCCGGCCGCCCGACGCGCCGTTGATCGTGATCGAGGTGGCGGCCTGGGCCGGCGCGGCGGCCGTGCCCACGATGCCGCCGGCGGCCAGGACGAGGCCCGTGAGCAAGGCCGTTGAGGTGCGCAAGCGCCGTAACAGCCGACTGAATGCTGACACGGTGGTTCCTTTCGCAGGTCGAAGGTGTCCCGTGGCGGAGCTGTGTTCAGCGGAGGATGAAGTCCTGGTTGGTGCCGGGCGCGTTCTTGCACTGCCACTGGTCCAGTTGCTGACCCAGGTTGCTGCCGGCGCCGTAGACGTCCAGGCACAGACCGCTGTTCTGGTTCTGGAACGCGTAGGAGCCGTCGGACTGCCGCACGGGCAGCCAGAGGCTGCCCGCCGCCGCGTTGGGTGCCTGCTGGACGATGTCCGGGGTGCCCGCCGCCGTGGAGCTGCCGGCCACCGCCACGTCCTGGCCGGAGTTCTGGGCCCGCAGTTCGCCGTAGCCGCCCGAGGCCGGCACGAACTGGAACTGCTGGTTGCTCTGCCCGTTGCAGGTCCACTGGTCGATCGCGGCGCCCGCGCTGCCGGAGTTGCCGTACACGTCCACGCACAGGCTGTCGTTGGCGACCACGAGTTGGTGGAAGCCGCTCGGGAAGCCGCCCCCGCTGGACGAGGCCGGTGTCAGATAGACCGCGAACGCATCGTGCGAGGCTTGGAACGTGAACGGCACGGTGATCGAGCCGCCCGAGGTGCTCACGTTCTGGTCGTACACAGTCTGCGGGGCAGCGAGCGGCGCCTGGTCCGGGATGCGGTGCACGGTGACGTTCACGTTGCCGGCGTTCGCCAGCCAGGGCACTGACGCCAGCCCGTTGAAGGTCACGGACGCGGTGCCGGTGTTCCCGTTCGCGTCACCGATGATCGCCACCACTCGCTTGTTGGCGGAGTCCTCGGAGGCCGAGATCGCCGTCGAGCCGACCTGGCCGGAGGTGTCCACGAGGGTGCCGGTCATGTCGGCGTAGTCCCGAAGTGCCCACCAGTTGCCGGTCGGCTGCCAGCTGCCCCCGCTCTGGGTCAGGACTCCGGTCAGGTTCGGGGTGACGCAGCACACCCAGTTGCCGCGCATCGCGTTGGTGTACCCGGACTGCGCGAACCGCGCCAGGTACCACGCTGTCACCCCGGCGGTCTGCCGGTCGGCCGGCTGGTACTCGTTCGCGGACAGCGGCAGCGGATCGATGCCCGCCGCGGTCAGGTCACTGTTGAGGGCCTGCGCGACGGTGACCGGGTCGTCGACATCGCCCTCGTCGTGGTTGGTGATCATGTCCGGCGCTGTCCCGGCCGCCTTCACGTGCGCGAGCCAGGTCTGCCATTCACCCGGGTTGCGCTGCGGGGTGAACGCGAGTGACGGCCCTACTATCTGCGTCCCGGGGGCGATGCGCCTGATCTCCCGGTAGGCGGTGTCCCACATCTGGAAGTACTGGGTACTGTTCATACCCCGGGTCCAGAAGACGGAGATGTCCGGCTCGTTCCAGATGTCGTAGGCGAACGTCAGCCCCGAAGCCTGCAGCGCTCCCACTGTGGAGTCGATGAAGCTGACCCAGTTGGAGCAGTTGCCGTTGTCGCACGGGTACGTCGTGTTCGACGGCTGGCCGCCGTTCGCGCCGTAGATGTCGCTGACCAGCACCTGGTACTGCGCATGATAGGGCGGCTGAGTGAGCCGTTTCGCCTGCGCGATGATCGAGTCGACGTCGGCCCGAGTGGCCGAGCCGTACTGGTAGTTGTCCTTGATCCAGCCGCCGGAGAACCATCCCCCGCCACGGAAGGCGTTGATCCCCAGCGGCTGGATGAACTGGTCCGCCGGCTGGCTGCCGTCTTCACTGAAGCCGTAGAGGAACCCCTCCCCCACGCCGGTCGACGGCCCCCGCGTCGACGCCAGGTTCACGCTCAGCGACTCGCCCTGGGCGGCCTGGCTCTCGGCCGTCGACAGCAGCTGCAGCACGAGCGCCAAGACGACGCCGGCTGTCAGTACCAGACGGCCGGGCCTCGCTCTCGTCCTCATTCGATCCTCCTGTGGCTCGGCGCCGCCGCGCCGCGGCACGCGTGATGGACAAGGCCGGCTGCCGCCCCGGCGCGGAGTGAGCGGGTTCCTTACGGGGTCAGCTCAGCGACCACTGCTGGTTGGATCCGCCGTTGCAGGTCCACAGTTCTACGGCGGTGCCGTTGGTGGTGGCGGCTCCGGTCACGTCCAGGCACAGGCCGGACTGGGCGTTGGTGATGGTGCCGTTGGCGTTGAGGTTCCACTGCTGGTTGGTCTGGCCGTTGCAGGCCCAGGTGATGACTTTGGTGCCGGGGCTGGTGCCCTGGTTGTAGGCGTCCAGGCACAGCTGGCTGCCGCCGGAGTACACGGTGAACTGGTGTGAGGCGGTCTGGGACCATGTCTGGTTCGCCTGGCCGTTGCAGTCCCAGATCTGCGTCTGGGTACCCGCCGTCGTGGACGCGCCCGGCACGTCAAGGCATCGGCCCGCACCGACCGCGTGCAACGCACCCGTCGTGCCGCCACCGCTTCCCATCCCGTAGCCGGCAGCGGTGATGGCGGCCTGGACTGCGTTTTCGGTGGCGTCGGAGGGGTAGCCCGCTGTCATCGCGCCTTCGAAGAACTCGCCCACGCCATTGGGACTGTTGTCGCCCCCGGTGCCGAGCAGGACCGAGCTGTCGAGCTTCATCGGTGAGTAGCCGTTCGGCAAGGGACCGGAGAAGGTGGTGGTCAGACCGCCGGCGGCGCCGTTGCCGTATTTGAGAGTGAAGTTGCTGGTGCCGTTGTTCTTCAGCCACGCGCTGACGAAGGGGTAGTGCACGCCGGGGTTGTTGGGGTCTTTGTTGGAGCCGGTGTTGGTGTGGTACATGCCGTTCTCCAGGTCGGCCTCGACCCACGGGCCGCTGCCGGTGCATCCGCCGAACCAGCAGGCGTTGCCCCAGTAGATGGCGTTCATGGTGGCGTTGCCGGTGTCGGTGTGGGAGTTCTCACCGCTGCCGTAGTCGAAGCAGCACCACTGGTTCGTGTAGTTCGACGACGTCACCATGTAGATGCCCTCGGGCTGGGAGCCGGTGGCCACGCCGCTCGCGTGGTCGAGCCGGTAGCCGACGCCGGGGGTGACCTTGACGCCGAAGACCTGGTGGCCGGCCGCGGTCACGGGCAGGGCCATGGCGTCCGCCCCGATGTCGGATCCGTTCGGGCCGGGGCCCTTCCAGTAGCCGCCCCAGGAGATCGGCAGGTCGTTGTGCTGGGCGGTCTGGTCGTAGATCTTCGTGATCGTGCACGACGTGCCCGAGCAGAACGAGACCTGGGACGCGGCATCGGCGTATCCGCCCGCGCTGAGCACTTTGATGTCGCGGTAGCTGTGATCGAAGGCCCGCTGGATCTGGTACAGCGGCCCGTTGTACGACGCGAAGAGCGCCCTGGTGGTGGAATGCGCCGTCACACACGGCGTACCGCCCGCGGCGTAGATGTCACACGGAAGCGACGCGGCCGCGGCCGCCGCGGGGGCGTTCGCGGAGTGGGCCGCCGAGTGGCGGGTGGCGGTCGTGCCGGTCCGCGGGGACTTGGCGAACGCCGGTGAGCCGAACGCGGCCACGATCATTGCCAGGGCGACCAGGATCACGGCTGTGCATCGCCTTCGTCGGCGATCAATGGCCGGCTTGAGCATGGAGACCTCCTCTGTGGCGGTGCCGCCACACGGCGGCGCCGAAGCTGCCGGTGGTCGATGGGAGGGCGCCCGACCGTCCGCGGGAGGCAGACCCGCAGGCCGGCCCCGCCGGTGCCCGGCCGAGGCGCTGAGAGGCACTCATCGCAGCGTCCACTGCTGGTTGCCGCTGCCGTTGCAGGTCCACAGCTGCGCGAGGGTTCCGTCGGCGGCGGCCGCTCCGGTGACGTCCAGGCACAGGCCGGACTGGACGCCGGTGATCGTGCCGTTGGAGTTCAGCGTCCACTGCTGGTTGGTCTGGCCGTTGCACGACCAGATCTCCACCTTCGTGCCGGGGGTGGTCTGGTTGTTGTAGGCGTCCAGGCACATCTGGCCACTGCCGGAGTAGACGGTGAACTGGTTGGACGTGGAGTGCGTCCATATCTGGTTGGCCCCGCCGTTGCAGCTCCAGATCTGCACCTGGGTGCCGGCGGTCGTGGTCGAGTTGGGTACGTCCAGGCACTTGCCCGCACCGACCGCGTGCAGCTCACCGGTCACGCTGGTGCCGCCGCCGCTGCCGGTGCCGCCCGCGACCCGGTACATCACCGTGCCGTGCGCCGGCACCGAGGCGCTGATCGTGCCCGAGGTGGTCGAGGCCGCCCCGGACCACAGGTCGGTCAGGGCATAGCTGGACGCCCCGGTCTTCCCGATCGCGGCCGCGGTGGTGGTGATGGTCGCCGTCGAGCCCGTCTCGTTGAACAGGGCCACCGACACATCCCCGTTGGCCAGCGGCTTGGCCAGCACGTCCAGGCCGCCCGAGGACGACACCATGGTGCCCTGTTTGCCCAGGGGGTCCTGGTCGACCGCGATCACCCGGGAGTTGGTCAGCGTGGACAAGGTGTCCGCACTGGCCGAGGGGATGTTGGTGCCCGCGATCAGTGGCGCGGCCATCTCCGCCCACAGACTGAACTCGCTGCGGCTCTCGGTGGGCGTCATCGAGCCGTTGCCGATCTCGAGCATGTCCGGGTCGTTCCAGTGGCCGGGGCCGGCGTAGGAGGCCAGTCCCACGTTGCTGTGGAAGATCGAGAGCATGCTGGAGAAGTTCGCGCTGATGTCCCCGGTGGTGCGCCAGCTGTTGCCCACGCCCGCGCCCCAGGTCCACACGTTCTCCTGGCCCCAGTTGCACAGGCTGTACAGGATCGGCCGGCCGGTGGCCGCCAGGGCGTCCCGCATCGTGGTGTACCGGGTCTGCCCAGGCACCCCGTTGTTGTTGCAGTTGTCGTACTTCAGATAGTCCACACCCCACGACGCGAACGACTGCGCGTCCGTGGTCTCGTGCCCCAGGCTGCCCGGATACCCCGCACAGGTCGCGGTGCCCGCGTCCTCGTAGATCCCCAGCTTCAGTCCCAGCGAGTGCACGTAGTCCGCGGTGCCCTTGATGCCGTCGGGGAACTTCGCCGGATCCGGCACCAGGTGGCCGCCGGAATCGCGGCTGTGCGTCATCCAGCAGTCGTCGATGTTGACGTACGAGTAGCCCGCCGCCTGCATGCCGTTGGTGTGCATCGCCTGCGCGGTGGACTTGATCAGCGACTCGGAGACGTTGCAGCCGTACGCGTTCCAGTCGTTGAAGCCCATCTGCGGGGTCAGCGCCAGCCCGTTGCCCAGCGCGGCGGCGGGCTGCGCCGTACCGAGGGAGACGAGGGGGGCGGCCACGCAGAACAGCGCGACCGAGAAGGTGAGCGCCAACATCCTGCGCAAGGGCAGTCTCGGGAACAGCGGTAAGAGACGCCTGGCTCTCGCAGTGGTCATGGGCATGATTCATCGACTCCTGGACGGGGTTATGGCGGAACACGCCCCCTCCCGGAGCGCATCCACCTATGAGGGGCATGCAGGGCAGCGGTGCGGGTCTCGTGACGGTCCTTCGGGCGTGCCGGAGGACCGCCCCCTCCCGCGCTTGTGAACAGAGCTCAGCGGTAGCCGGCAGCGGTGACGTTGGCCTGCACCGCGTTGTCGGTCGCATCGGAGGGGTAGCCGGCGACGATGGCTCCCTCGTAGAAGGTGCCGGCGCTCAGGTTGGCGCCGCCGCCGGACTTGCAGCAGTCGCCGCCGCTTCCCAGGACGATGGCTCCTTGTTTCTTCATGGGGCTGTATCCGCTGGGAAGCCCGCCGTCCCACAAGGTGGCCAGGCTGCCGGATTGCGCGTTGGCGCCCTTGAGGGCGAATCTCGACGTCCCGTTGTTCTTCAGCATCGCGGTGACGAACTTGCTGGTGAAAGCCCGCTGGTTGGTGTTCCAGGACTGGCTGCCTCCGGAGTACAGGCCCCATTCGAGATCGGCCTGTACCCAGGGACCGCTTCCCGAGCAGCCGCCGAACCAGCACTCGGTGCCGAAGTTGATCGCGTCCATCGCCCCGGCGGCGTCGGCCTTCCGTGTCGTCTCGCTGTTGCCGTAGTCGAAGCAGCAACCGCTGTTGACGTGGGTGCCGCTGGTCACCATGTACGCCCCTTCGGGCGCGCTACCGGTCGGCACGCCCGTCAGGTGACCGTCCCGCCAGTAGCTGTTCCCGGGATTGATGTACAGCGAGTACGCCTTGGTGCCCCCGGCGGTCAGCGACTCGGAGGTCGCCTTCGCGGGACTGCTCTGACTCGATCCCGGGACCTGGGCCGATCCCTGGTACCACAGGTCGTTGCCGTGTCCGGACTGGTCATAGACGACCGTGATCACGCACGAGGTACCCGCGCAGAACGAGTCCTGCGCCGCCGCGTTGGCGAAGCCGCCGGGCGCCAGCACACCGATGTCCCTGGTCGCGTTGTCCGACGAGCGCCTGACCTGGTACAGGTTGCCGCTGTACGAACCGCGGAGCGCCCGCACCGTGCTGTGCGCGGCCACACACGGCGTACCGCCCGCGGCGTAGATGTCGCACGGGCCCGACCCGCCAGACGGAGGCGGAGCTGTCGACGTGCTCCACTTCTGGTTGCTCTGGCCGTTGCAGGTCCACAGGATGACCGCGGTGCCATTGGCCGTGCCCGCCCCGTTGACGTCCAGGCACAGGCCGGACTGGACGCCGGTGATGGACCCGTCGGAGTTCTGGCGCCACATCTGGTTCGACTGCCCGTTGCACGACCAGATGATCACCGGGGTTCCCGGAGCGGTCTGGTTGTTGTAGGCGTCCACGCACCGGGTGCCGCTCATCGTCCTCAGCTCGCCCGCCGACGTGAACTCGAATGCTTGATTCGCCTGGCCGTTGCAGTCCTGGATGTCCAGCGCCGTTCCCAGCGTGTCTACGTTGCCCTTGACGTCCAGACACCGCCCCGACGCAGAGCTCACCAGGGGTGCCGACGACGACGCCGATGCCGACCACGTCGGCGCGGTCGCCAGCAGCGTGGCCAGCAGCGCCATCACGCATACGGCGGCGGCCGCCGGTAAGCGTGGTCGGCGAGCCGCGGGGCTCCGGGGCGAAACGGATGAAGGCTGCATTCTGTTCCTTGAATATGGGGGAAGGTGACAGAGAGTGCCGTGCCTGTCCGAAGGGAAACGCTCTGCGGTCGGCGGCGTGGCGGGTGCAGCCGGCGGGCCGGACACGCCCGGCCGCACACCTGAGTTCCGTTTGGCTCCGGATTGTGCGCGAGGCGTTCGGAAGGTCACGGCAGCCGACCTGACCGGCAGTTCAGGAGGGGCCGTCGACCGTTCCCGTCAAGGTGCGTTCGGCGGTGGAAGGCGCGGGCGAGGGCGCGATCCGGATGAGGTCATGGGGTGACTCTCCTTTGGCGTCGTGGAGGTTAGAACGCCCGAGAGCGCCCACAGAGGCCTCTCAGACATCCCATGTTCCAGTGATTCCATGCGCCTCTCGCCCTGTCAATACGTACGCCTCCCCCAATCGGAACCCGATCAATCCCATGTATTTGCCCTGGTCAGCCCGCCGTGACGGCATGCCGAAACCCGCGTCCGGCGACGGCGGCCGTGCCGGGCGCGGGTGTTCGTTCCGGTCCGCCCGAAGCGATCCGGGAGCGGGAGCGCGCGCTTGGCGCCGGATCACCTCACCTGAAGTTCCAGTGCTGGTTGGCGCCGCCGTTGGAGTCCCAGATCTCGACCGGAGTCCCGTTGGCGGTCTGCCCGCCGGGGATCTCCAACGCCCGGCCGGAAGCGACGTTGGTCAAGGTGTACGAACCGTCGCCGTTCTGACTCGCCCGCCAGTGCTGGTTGGCACCGCCATTGGCGTCCCAGATCTCCATCCGCGTGCCATTACCCGTCTGACCACCCGGCTCGTCCAGAACCCGCCCACTGCCGATGTTCGTCAGAGTGTAGGAGCCGTCGCCGTTCTGATTCGCCCGCCACTGCTGATTCGCAGCACCGCCATTGGCATCCCAGATCTGCAAAGGCGTGCCGTTCGCCGTCTGTCCAGCCGGCACATCCAACACCCGCCCCGCAGCGACATCGCTCAGCGAGTACACCGTGCCCGAGACGATGCCCCCCGGGTTCCCCGTGCTGCCGCCGAGCGCGGACAGGACCGCGTCGTAGGCCGGCTTCTTGTTGCCGTTGTTGTCGAACAGCAGCGGGTTCTCTCCCGTCCGCCACGAGTCGCTGTCCCTGATCCCCCACACGGTGATGCCGGTGCAGCGGGCGACGTTCATGCACGCCCGGACCGTGTTGGCGTAGGCCGTCGACGACGCCTGGGCGATGTCGAGTTCGGTGATCTGGACATCGACGCCGAGGGCGGCGAAGTTGGACAGCGTGGTCTGGAAGCTGGCGGGCGGGCCGCCGGAGCCGAAGTGGCTCTGGAGGCCGACGCAGTCGATGGGCACGCCGCGCGCCTTGAAGTCCTTGACCATCGCGTAGACGCCCTGCGTCTTGGCGTCGCTCCAGTTCTCGATGTTGTAGTCGTTGTAGCAGAGCTTGGCCGAGGCGTCGGTGGCCCGGGCGGTGCGGAACGCCTCCTCGATGAAGCCGTTGCCGAGCACGTTCTGGAACACCGAGCTGCGGTGCTGGGTCGAGCCGTCGGCGAACGCCTCGTTGACCACGTCCCAGGCGTAGATCTTGCCCTTGAAGTGGGTCATTTCGGTGGTGATGTGGTTGTTCATCACGCTGCGCAGCGTGTTCGCGTCGCCGATACTGCTGACCCAGCCGGGCAGTTGGGAGTGCCACACCAGGGTGTGGCCACGTATCCGCTGCCCGTGCGCGGTGGCGTGGCTGACGATCTGGTCGGCCGGGCCGAAGTTGAAGTTGCCGCGGGACGGTTCGGTGGTGTCCCACTTCATCTCGTTCTCCGGGGTGATCATGTTGAATTCCCGGTCGAGAATCGTGGAATACGTCGAGTCGCCGAGCTTTCCGGCAGCCACGGCAGTGCCGAAATAGCGGCCGCTGTCGGCCGCGGCGGCGCCCAGCGTGCCGGAAGCCGCATGTGCGGCGGGGCTCGCCGGCCCGGCCAGGGCCAGTACCGTGCCGGCTATCAAACCGGTGGCCGCGGCCAGGGCCCTGCGGAGACGGGGCTCTTCATTGAGCCAGGACATGAGGAATCATTCTCCTTTTGTGTGGGGGGAGACACCGATCACGAGACGGTGCCGCGGTGGAGTGGGGTCACGGAGTTCAGGAGACCGGCAGAGCGGTCCACCGCTGGTTGGCGCCGCCGTTGCAGTCCCACAGGACCAGTTGCGTACCGTCGGTGGTGGACGCGCCGGGGTCATCGAGGCAACGGCCGGAGACCGGGTTGCGGTAGCCGCCGTCGTACGCCTGCCATTGCTGGTTGGTGCCGCCGTTGCAGTCCCAGATCTCGATCTTGGTGCCGTTGGCGGTGCCGCGGCCGGTGGCGTCGAGGCACTTCCCGAGCGCCCGCAGAGTGCCGTCCGAGCGCGCGGACCACAGCTGCGCGTCAGAGCCGTTGCAGGACCAGACCTCCGCGGCGGTCCCGTTGGCGCTGCTGCCGCCGCTGACGTCCAGGCACTTCCCCGCGATTCCGGAGCGCACCTGCCCGCCCACGGAAACCGGCGGCTTGATCCAGCCTGCGGCGTCCGCGGCCTGGACCCCTGCGTTGAAGGCGTCCGCCATCTTGCTGAAACCGTTGTCGTTGGGGTGCAGGGAGTCGGACAGGTCCGCGGCGGTCAGGGCGCCCATGTCCACCAGACGTACGTGCTTGCCGGCAGCCTGCTCGGCCTGGACGATTGCGGGAAGCTTGGCGTTGAACGCGGGCCGGTTGGCCTCCTCGGTACCGCTGGTGGAGATGATCACGGTGCCGACTAGGACGGTCGCGTCGGGTGCGTCGTTGGTGATCTGGTCGATGAGCGCACGGAGCCGGTCGGCGGCGGTCGGGACCTGATAGTTGCCGTTCAGATCGTTGGTACCGATCTCCAGAGTGACCACATTCGGCCGGTAACGTGCCAGCACGGAGTCCGCGATGCCGGCGATCTGGTCGATCCGCCAGCCGGAGTGGCCTTCGTTGTCCGGGTCGGACATGGTGCCGTTGCGGCCCGAGCCGACGAAGTCCAGGGCATGCCCCTCGGCAGCCAGCCGGTTCCCCAGGAAGCCCCGGTAGCTGTTCCCGGACGGGCTGCCGACGCCCCAGGTGATCGAGTCGCCCAACGGCATCAGCCGCAAGGTGGCGGGCGCGGCGGCGGCCCCGGCGGAGGACGGCGCCTCGCCGCCGGCGGCAGCCGCCGCGGGTAACGCGGCGCTCAGGCCGAGCACGGCCGTCAGCGTCGCGGCCAAGGGTGCCCAGTACTTCCTCATCAGCGTTCCTCACTGGTGCGGGGACAGTGGGTGTGGTGAACGAACCGCCGGTCCGTGCAGGCGTTTCGGACGCACGAGTCGGTCAGCGGGGGGTGAAGTCCTGGTTGGTGCCGGCGGTGTTCTTGCAGGGCCATTGGTCGAGCTGCTGGCCGAGGTTGCTGCCGCCGCCGTAGACGTCCAGGCACAAGCCGCTGTTCTGGTTCTGGAAGGCATACGAGCCGTCGGACTGCTGTACCGGCAGCCACAGGCTGCTGGACGCTCCGCTGGGGGCCTGCTGCACGATGTCGGGCGTACCGGCGGCCGTGGAGCCGCCCGACACCGCCACGACCTGTCCGGAGTTCTGCGCCCGCAGTTGCCCGTAACCGCCCGAGACCGGCATGAACTCGAACTGCTGGTTGCTCTGTCCGTTGCAGGTCCACTGGTCGATCGCGGCGCCCGCGCTGCCGGAGTTGCCGTACACGTCCAGGCACAGGCTGTTGCTGCCGATCACCAGCTGGTGGTAGCCGGTGGGGAAGCCGCCGCCGCCCGGCGACTGGATGCCTGCCTGCTGGATGACCTGCTTGGCGCCCTGAGGCCAGTTGGTGCCGCTGACCAGGACGTTGCCGGTGAGGACGTTGTTGTGCGGAGGACCGGTGGCCACGTACGTGTTGCCGCCGTTGTACCAGTTGCCGGAGAAGGTGCTGTCGTCGGTGTGGTTGTTCGCGTTGGCGTTGGTGAGCGCCCAGTTGCCCGCGTCCTGCACCACGTTGTTGGACACCTTCAGGTACCGGGAGCCCTCGTCGAGGTACAGCGCGGTGGTGTGGTTGTTGTCGTACATGTAGTTGTCGGAGATCACCGAGCCGGGGTTCGCGGACAGGCTGTAGATGCTGCCGCCGTCGAACATCGCGTTCTTGGTGTCGAAGACCAGGTTGTGGGAGACGGTGTTGTTCTTCAGCGTCGTGGGAGTGCTGTAGACGGGCTGGTAGTTGTACGTGCCCCGGTTGACGTAGTCCTGGCTGCCGCCCGGGTCGTTGACACCCCAGCCCCAGCCGATGTCGATCCCGTCGTAGGGAAGGTGGTCGCACTGGTTGTGGGTGATCGTCGCGTTCGTGACGTAGGTGGACAGGATTCCTGCGGTCTCCTTGTAGTCGGTGCCCACGCCGCTGACCCGGTTGTTGCTGATGGTGATGTTCTGGTTGGTCATCTGCGGGTTGCCGGGGTGGTGCGCGTCCGGCTGGATTCCGCCGACCTGGATGCCGCTGCCGGCGATGTCGGTGAACGTGTTGCCGGTGATGGTGACGCCGTTGGCTCCGAGTCCGGTGCCGGAGGCCGTGGCGACGCCGTCGTTCCCCACGCCCAGCCCGGCCTGCCCGAGCTCGGAGAACGTGTCACCGGAGAACGTGATGCCGGTGGCGAGTGGTCCGTGGCCGCGGTGGGCGGGCCACGGGCTGGAGCCGTTCAGGTCAGTTGAGGCTCCATTGCTGGTTGGATCCGCCGTTGCACGTCCAGAGTTCAGCCAGGGCGCCATTGGCCGTGGAGGCACCGGTGACGTCGAGGCAGAGTCCGGACTGGATGCCGGTGACGGTGCCGTTGGAGTTCAGCTGCCATTGCTGGTTGGCGCCGCCGTTGCACGGCCAGGTCTCCACCTTGGTGCCGGCGGAGGTCTGGTTGTTGTACGCGTCCAGGCACATCTGGCTGCTGCCGCTGTAGACGGTCAGCTGGTTGGAGGAGGTGCGGGTCCAGGTCTGGTTGGCGCCGCCGCTGCAGTCCCAGATCTGCAGCTGTGTGCCGGCCGTGGTGGACGAGTTCGGCACGTCCAGGCACTTGCCCGCGCCCACCGCGTGCAGCGCACCGGTGCCCGTCCCGCCCGAGGAATTGCTGTATCCGGCCGCGGTGATGTTGGCCTGAACCGCGTTCTCGGTGGCGTCCGACGGGTAGCCGGAGGTCATCACGCCTTCGTAGAAGGTGCCTTGGGCACCCTTGCTGTTGTCGCCGCCGATGCCCAGGATGATGGCACCCTGCTTCCGCATCGGGTTGTAGCCCGGGACGTTGGGACGCGCCCCGTCGTAGAAGGTGGACAGGCCGCCCGACTGCGCGTTGCCGCCGCGGATCGCCCAGTGGTTCGGACCGCCCTTGATGATGGCCGTCGTGTACCGGTAGTTGACGGTTGGGTCGTTGGCGTTGTAGCCGGCGTTGACTCCGGAGTACAGGCCGTTCTCCAGGTCGGCCATGATCCACGGACCGTTGCCCGAACCATAGCCCCAGACCTTGATGTTGCCGAAGTAGATGGCCTCCATGGTGCCGTTG
This sequence comes from Streptomyces sp. NBC_01384, assembly GCF_045040035.1. Lineage (NCBI taxonomy): Bacteria > Bacillati > Actinomycetota > Actinomycetes > Kitasatosporales > Streptomycetaceae > Streptomyces > Streptomyces sp. NBC_01384. The sequence goes on along the minus strand of NZ_CP109559.1, from coordinate 1,943,989 downwards.
CCGTCGTCGTTGCTGTCCGTCTCGGCGTTGCCGTAGTCGAAGCAGCAGCCGCCGTTGTAGTGCGTGCCGTCGAAAATCGCGTACATGCCCTCGGGGTTGTCCCCGGTCGCGATGCCGTTGGTGTGGTTGTTGCGGTAACCCGTGCCGGGCGCGACGAAGACACCGTAAGCCTTGTGACCGGCCACCATGGTGGGCGCGGCGGTCGCGTTCGCGAGGTTGTCGGGGCCGCCGGCAGCACCGCCCGCGGGCGCCTGGGTGAGGTTGTTGCCGCGGCCGGACTGGTCGTAGATGACCGTGATCAGGCAGGTCGTTCCCGAGCAGAACGAGTCCTGCGCGGCGGCGTCGGCGTATCCGCCCGCACTCAGGACGCCGATGTCCCGGGTGGCGTTGTCCGAAGCACGCCGGACCTGATAGAGCGATCCGTTGTACGAGGCGTACAACGCCCGCGTCGTGCTGTGCGCCGCCACACAGGGCGTACCGCCTGCCGCGTAGATGTCACACGGCCCGGATGCGGCGGCCTGGGCTGTGCCGGCCGTTGCCGTGGCGCCGCCCAGCGCGCCGGCGACGAGCGCGGCCGCGGCCGCCGCCCGGGCGAACGTCTTCTGCCGAGAGCGGGGCGTGCGCGCCGACGGACGGACGTGTGCCTGATCCGGCACATTTTCCGGCCTGCCACGGCTCCGTACCGCCGCGAGCAGCCGTTGGACGCCACCGCGCCCGGACAGCGGGTGGCGTCTTGTACGTGTGGTTCCCATCTGATCTCCCTACCGTGCGGCGCAACCCACGTCGGGTTGTGTTGGAGGCGCTGACCATCGGAAGCGCTGGAAGGTGCCGTTTTGCAGTGGGATTGCAGAGAGGTTTCGGAGGGAGACGGTGCTCCTGATTCCGCAGGGCTGTCAAGGGCGGGGAGGCCCTTGTCGCGGAATCGATTCGAACGGCTGATTCCTGCGGCTCGGGGACCGATCGACACGTTCGAGCGGGACCGACGTGGCGGCAGGCGGGTGTCTCCGTGTCCTCCCACCGCGCGGCGCGGTGGGTCGAGCGTGTGTCCGACGGCCAGGCCCGGATCACCTGGGTGACCTGCCATCATGCCGGTGAACAGGGACGCAGCCGCCGATCCCGGGTAATGGGGCCCGGCTCGGAGCGCGCTGGCCGAAGCGGCGGGGCCTCGACCCGCACGTCGGCGTCACCTTCGTCTCATGGCACGCCATTGACCCTCCCCTCCGCCGGTCGTACCATCCAATCGAAGCGCTTGCGTGGAATCGATTCGCTCCACACCTTCCGGTGATGCATGAGACGCGGAACGCGTGACGGTGCCCGGCAGCCTGACGCCGTTCCCCGCGGACTCATGGCACTCGGGCATCCTCGGTCCGCCCGGACCCGCGTGCGTCCACGCAGACTGACCCGCATCGAGCGGTCGATCTGCCGTATCCGCGATCACTGCGCCGACACGTCCCTATGCCATGCACACGCCGCTTCCTGCCCCCTGGCGAACCGATTCGCGCGAGGTAGCCTTGCGGCCTGCGGAGAGGTTCGTGGGGAGCTGCATGAACATCGGAGAGATCGCCCGGCGCGCCGGCGTGTCACGCACCACGGTGTCGTACGCGCTCAGCGGCAAACGCCCCGTCGCGACCAACACCCGCAGACGTATCCAAGACGTGATCGACGAATTGGGATATCGGCCCAACGCGACCGCCAGGGCCCTCAAGGAGGGCCGGACCCGGACGATCGGTCTCGTGATCCCGCCGGCCGGCAACCGGCTCACGCACATGCAGCTGGACTTCGTCGCCAGCGTGGTCGACGCCGCCGCCCGGGTGGACCTGGATGTGCTGCTGTCCCCTTCCGGCGAGGATCACGACCGTTCCTTCGAGCGGTTGGTCTCGGAGGGCCGCGTGGACGGGGTGATTCTGATGGAGATCCGTCTGGAGGACCCTCGTGTGGATCGCCTGCAGGGTGCCGGGCTGCCTTTCGTCGGCATCGGACACACGGCAGGCGACCAGCAGATGTCCTGGATCGACGTCGATTACGCGGGCTTGATCCAGCACTGCGTGCGGCACCTCGCCGATCTGGGGCACCGCCGGGTGGCACTGGTCACCCGCTCCCCGGAACTCATCGCGGCCGGTTATGGCCCCGCGCGCAGGGCCAGGGAGGGTTTCGAGACCGCCCTGGCGGAGTACGGCCTTGACGGCATCGAAGTGCCTTGCGGGGACGACGCCCGCTCGGGCCAGGAATGCGTCGAGGCGCTCCTGCGCAGCCATCCGGACCTCACCGCCCTCACCACCATCAACGAGGCCGCCCTGCCCGGCATCCAGCGGGCGCTGGCGGACAGGGGCCTCGAAGTGCCGTACGACTTCTCCATCACCGGAGTGGCGGCCGAAGCTTGGGCCGAGGACTTCCGTCCGCCGCTCACGGCGGCGGACGTACCGGCCCTGGAGATGGGCGAGAAAGCTGTTTCCCTGCTGGTGGAACGCATCGCCGCACCGGACACTCCGCCTCGGCACATCCTGTTGGCACCCCCGATCGCGCTGCGCTCCAGCACAGGCGCCGCACCCACCGGCCGGCAGGCGCGAGTCAACGGCGCGGCGCGCTGAGTCGGTGTCCATCCCTTCGGCAGTCGGGTCGATCTCGTCCTTGCCCCAGCGGCGGACGAGGTCGGCCAGCGATCTGAGGTAGTCGACGCGGGCGGTCGGAAGACCGATCGGCGTGACGAGCGCGGTGAGCTCGTCGTCGGTGGCGGCGGTCAGGGCATCGCATCCGAGGGCCCCTGCGGCGGCGACCACGGAGGCGTAGGTGTCGATCATCCGGTACGAGGCCCGGGTGGACCAGCCGACGGCGATCATCCGCATGCGGGTGTCGGTGATCGAGGTGGGCCACCAGCGGTTGTCATCGTGGTTGGCCTCGACTTCGCGTCGTACGTCCGGCAAGGCCGCGGCCTTTTCGACGAGGCGGTGGATCCGGTCGGCTTCGGTGGTCACGGCGGCGCTCCGATCGCCAGGCGGGTGGCGATCAGGGCCACGGCGAGGTTCGAGGAGATCACCGGGATGCCGACCGCCTGCTGAATGTCGGGAAGGACGGACAGGGTGTGCCAGCCGGTACACGACAGCAACACGGCGTCGGCCGTGCGGAACCCTGCGGCGAGCTCTGGCCGAGTGCGACCGCAAGCTCGCCCGGCATCGCGCCGCCCTCGAAGCCGGAGCCGACCCCACGCTCGTGGCCACATGGAGCCGGGAGGTGCAAGCCGAGCGGGCCGCGTATGCCGCCAAAATGGCACAGGCCGAGAACCGGCGCGGAACCCACCGGCGGATGAGCCGCGAGGAGATCCGCAGCCTGGTTGACGCCCTCGGCGGCCTACTGTCCGTGCTGCACCAGGCTGGTCCCGCTGACAAGGCCGAGGTCTACGGGCAACTCGGGCTGCGGCTGACGTACGACCATCAGACGTACGACCATCAAACGCAAACGGTGCCGGCCGAGAGTCGGCCAGCACCGGTGGGCGTACTGTGCGTGTCCGAGGGGGGACTTGAACCCCCACGCCCGATAAAGGGCACTAGCACCTCAAGCTAGCGCGTCTGCCATTCCGCCACCCGGACAAGGTGTTTGCCGCGCGGGGTTTCCCTCGCGGCGACAGAGGAAACATTACCAGGCTTTCGAGGGCCTCTGATCACGCCCCGTCGCCGCGTGAACGGCGTGTGACGGGCCGGGTCCGGCCTTGGGGCGGGGCGGGTGTGGGAGAGAGGATGAGGGGGACCACCAGCAGCGACAGTGGGAGGAAGCAGCGTGAGCGAGTCGAACACGGCCAGGAGCGTCTCTGGCGAGGACGAGGTCGTGGACCTCTGTCGCGAGCTGATCCGGATCGACACCAGCAACTACGGGGACCACTCCGGGCCGGGCGAGCGCAAGGCCGCGGAGTACGTGGCCGAGAAGCTCGCCGAGGTCGGGCTCGAACCGCAGATCTTCGAGTCGCACAAGGGGCGCGCTTCGACGGTGGCCCGCATCGAGGGCGAGGACCGCTCCCGCCCCGCGCTGCTCATCCACGGCCACACCGACGTCGTACCGGCCAACGCGGCGGACTGGACCCACCACCCCTTCTCCGGCGAGATCGCGGACGGGATGGTGTGGGGCCGCGGCGCGGTCGACATGAAGGACATGGACGCCATGACGCTGGCGGTCGTCCGGGACCGGCTGCGCAGCGGGCGCAAGCCGCCGCGTGACATCGTCCTCGCGTTCCTCGCCGATGAGGAGGCTGGTGGTACGTGGGGGGCGCGGCACCTCGTCGACAAGCACCCCGACCTCTTCGAGGGCGTGACCGAGGCGATCGGCGAGGTCGGCGGATTCTCCTTCACGGTGAACGAGAAGCTGCGGCTGTACCTCGTCGAGACCGCCCAGAAGGGCATGCACTGGATGAAGCTGACCGTGGACGGCACCGCCGGGCACGGTTCGATGATCCACAAGGACAACGCGATCACCGAGCTGTCCGAGGCCGTCGGGCGGCTCGGCCGGCACAAGTTCCCGGTCCGGGTGACTAAGACCCTGCGGCACTTCCTCGACGAGCTCGGGGATGCGCTCGGCACCGAGCTCGACCCGGAGAACATGGACGAGACGCTCGCCAAGCTCGGCGGCATCGCCAAGCTCATCGGTGCCTCCCTGCAGAACACCGCCAACCCGACCCAGCTGGGTGCCGGGTACAAGGTCAACGTGATTCCGGGGCAGGCGACCGCGCACGTCGACGGGCGTTATCTGCCGGGGTACGAGGAGGAATTCCTCGCCGACCTGGACCGGATTCTCGGACCGAAGGTCAAGCGCGAGGACGTGCACGCGGACAAGGCACTGGAGACCACCTTCGACGGGGCGCTGGTCGACGCCATGCAGACCGCGCTGTCCGCCGAGGACCCGATCGCGCGCGCCGTGCCCTACATGCTCTCGGCCGGCACCGACGCCAAGTCCTTCGCCGACCTCGGCATCCGCTGCTTCGGCTTCGCGCCGCTCAAGCTGCCGCCGGAGCTGGACTTCGCGGGCATGTTCCACGGGGTCGACGAGCGGGTGCCGGTGGATGCGCTGAAGTTCGGTGTACGCGTGCTCGACCGCTTCATCGACGCGTCGTGACGCGTCGCGGCGTATTGACGTATTGACGCCGTCATTCGCCCGTACGTACGGAGATCGCCCGGGACGGGTGAATGCGACCATAAGCTCGTAGCTCTACTACTCCTTCCTCGTTACAGGTGATGCGATCCGCTGCATGGGATCGCATTTGCCTACAAGGAGGAATAATGATCAAGAAGGTCGTCGCTGCTGCGGCTGCCACTGGTGGTCTGGTTCTCGCGGGTGCGGGCCTGGCCGTCGCCGACTCGGGTGCCCAGGGTGCCGCTGTGCACTCCCCGGGCGTCGTCTCCGGCAACGTCATCCAGGTGCCCGTTCACGTTCCGGTGAACGTCTGCGGCAACACGATCTCGGTGATCGGGCTGCTGAACCCCGCCTTCGGCAACACCTGCATCAACAAGTGACGTTGTGCCTCACCCCATGAGGATCTGAGCCCGTCGGCCCCGGAGCGCGCCACGCACTCCGGGGCCGACCGGCTTTCGGCGCACGCGCTTGACGGATGCGTGCGCGTTCCGGATGGTCCAAGTCAAGGACTAAGGCAGGGAATTCAGTTATGCGACAGGTCACCCGCAAGGGCCTGATGACCGTGGCGGCCGCGACCGGCGTACTCGCCGCGGCCGGGGGCTACGCACACGCCGACTCGGGTGCGATCGGCTCCAGTTCGGACTCGCCCGGCGTGCTGTCGGGCAACACGGTGCAGGTGCCGGTGCACGTGCCGGTCAACGTCTGTGGAAACACCGTGAACGTGGTCGGGGTGCTCAACCCGGCGATGGGCAACAAGTGCGTCAATCAGGGCGGCGGCAGCGGTTCGTCCTCCGGTGGTCACGTCGGCGGTGGTTCGCACCCGGGCGGCGGCTCCCATGCCGGTGGGTATGCCAGTGACTCGCCGGGTGTCGGCTCCGGCAACCACGTCCAGGTGCCGATCGACGTGCCGGTCAACGCCTGTGGAAACAGCGTGAACGTGGTCGGGGCCGGTAACCCGGCGATGGGCAACGAGTGCGCGAACGGGGCCGGCGGGCACACCACCAATCCGCCCGGCGGCGGTCACCCGGGCCAGCCCGGTCACCCGGGCCAGCCCGGTCACCCGGGCCAGCCCGGTCACCCGGGCCAGCCCGGTCACCCGGGCCAGCCCGGTCACCCGGGCCAGCCCGGTCACCCGGGCCAGCCCGGTCACCCGGGCCAGCCCGGTCACCCGGGTCACCCGTGTCAGCCTGGTCACCCCGGTCAGCCCGGACAGCCGGGTCACCCCGGACAGCCGGGTCACCCCGGTCAGCCCGGACAGCCTGGTCACCCCGGTCAGCCCGGTCAGCCCGGTCAGCCCGGTCAGCCGGGTCAGCCTGGTCACCCCGGACAGCCCGGTCACCCCGGTCAGCCGGGCCACCCGGGTCAGCCGGGCCACCCGGGTCAGCCGGGCCACCCGGGTCAGCCGGGCCACCCGGGTCAGCCGGGCCACCCGGGTCACCCAGGACACCCGGGCACGCCGCCCGCCTCGCACCCCAACCACCCGGGGACGCAGAACGTCTCCCAGCCGCAGGCCGCCGCGCAGCTCGCCCACACCGGCAGTGACCTGCCGCTCGGCGCGGTGATCCCGGCCGGCGCGGGCGCGATCCTCGCGGGTGCCGTGCTCTACCGCCGGGCGCGCGCGGGGGTGTAACCGGCACGGCAGAAGACAGGGCCGGACCGGAACAGGGCCGGACCAGGTCGGGGACGGACCGGGACAGGTGTGATCGCAACGCCACAGACGTCCCCTGTGGCGAAGCGAACGGAGCGGGCCCCGCACTGGTGGGGCCCGCTCCGTTTCAGCCGCTTTCGCTCACCACGTGGCGCGCACCTGGCGGATGATCCGCCGGCGCAACCGCACCTTGCGGCTGCCGTCGGGGTGCAGGCTGAGGCGGTCCAACTCCCAGTGTCCGTACTCCGCATGGTCCGTCAGCAGGCGTGCCGTTTCCTTGCGGGAGACCCCGCGCGGCACGTACACGTCGACAAATTCGTATTCCGGCATCGCATCTATTGTGCGGGCAGAGGCCGTGTACGGATAGCGTCTGCACTATGTCTGATGCTGTGCAGCCCACCGCTGCCGAGGTACGCGCCGCCGCCGAGGCTGTCAAGACCGCACTCGACCGCCACTTGGCCGCGGTCGAGCGCAGGTCGGGCGATGACGACCCGGCCGTCTACGAGGCGTTCAACGAGTTGGCCGCCGCGGCCGAGGAGTACGACGAGCTGCTCTACGACCGCTACGACGAGGTCACGCCCTTCGAGATCCCCGGCAGCGACGACACGCTGCCGCCGTACACGGGCCCCGAGGAACCGAACGCGCTGAGCGTACTGATCCGCCGGGACTACGCGGTGGTGGAGCCGCAGCGACTGCTGGCGCAGGCCCAGCGCGTGGAGGCCGTGGAGGAGGACGGGGCCACCGCGGCCGCGGGCTTCGACGCGGCGTCCGGCACGGTCCACGGAGCGCTCGGCGTCCTGTTCGGCGAGTTCGAACCGGACGAGATCGCCTCCCGGCACAAGGAGTTCGGCCTGGAGGAGGGCGACTCCACGCTCTGGGTCACGGCAGCGGACGAACCGGCCGACCCCGGGGAGTGGCTGGAGACACCCTTCGAAGCGATCGACCCGCAGCGCGTCGTCTGCCGCTTCGACGTCAGCGCGGTCTTCGACGACGAGTCGGAGGACGACGAGCTGGAGGACGACCTCGGCCCGGACCCCGAGCTGGACGAGGACGGGGATCTGGAGCCATTGGACGCCGATCGCTGAGCGGGTCCTACGAAGAAGTGGCGGTCACCGGGAGATCGGTGGCCGCCACTTTCTGTGTACGGGACGCGTGTCCAGGGGCCGGGCTCAGCCCGCCGCCGGTGCCTGTGCCTTGACCAGGGCCGGCAGGCGCGTGCTGCGCGGCTTCTGCGGGACCTCGGCCACCGCCCGCTGCAGGGCCTGCTCCACTCCGTGGACCACGGACAGATGGCGCTCGGCCCGGCCGAAGGCCGTGTAGACCCAGGGTCTGGTCAGGGCCGCCGCGGCGTCGCCGGGGAGCACCACGACCGCGGCGGGCCAGCGCAGACCGACCGCCTGGTGCGCCGTGAGCGCCCAGCCGTGCCGCACGGACTGCTCCACCCGCTCCTTCGGCACGACGACGGGGAGCCCCGCGCACGTGAGGTGCAGCCCGTCGGCGTCGGCCTTCACCACCTGCCCCGGCACCGTACGACCCGGAGCGGGGGAGTACACGATGCGGTCGCCGGGGTCGAAGCCGCCGAAGCGGCCGGGGCCCGGGTTCAGCCGCTCCTTGAGCGCGGTGTTCAGCGCGCGTGTGCCGACCGCGCCGCCGTGCCCCGGGGTGATCACCTGGGTCTGCTCGGCCGGGATGCCGATCGCCCGCGGCACCGAGTCCGCGACCAGCTGCACGGTACGGTGCACCGCCTCGCCGGCGTCGCGCACCGGGACGATCACGACCTCCTTGCCGGGGGCCTCGACCTGGTTGAGCTCGCCGATGCCGACCCCGGAGACCAGCTCACCGATGGGGCCGGGGTCCGGCGTCCGCGAGGCCACCTGCGGGCACACCCGGGCGGCGAGCAGGTCCGCGAAGACCCGCCCCGGACCCGCCGACCACAACACCCCCGGGTCCCCGCTCAGCACCAGTCGCGCGCCGTCCGGCAGAGATTCGGCGAGCATCGCCGCCGTCTCGACGTCCAACTGCGGCGCGTCCAGGACGACGAGGAGGTCGAGGTCGAAGGCGCCGTCCGCGTCCCGGCCCGGGCCCTCGGCGCCGGAGAGGAGTCCTGCGACGGTGGTGACCCCGGTGACCGGCCCGTCCTCGGGGGCGCCCGAGGGCCCGTCCGGCAGGTCGTACAGCGCCATCTGGACCGTGAAGCGGTCGCGGCCGCTCGGCGTGTGGGTGGCGGCCCAGCCGCGCAGGCCGAGACCGCGCGCGGCGTACAGCAGCGCCGCCGCCTCGGCCTGGGAGGCGTCCCCGCCGGTGTGCAGGACCAGGCCGTGGGCGGCGACCGCGCGGATCAGCTCCGCGGCGGAACGGGTGGTCGACGAGGCGGCCTGCTCCCAGCCGCCGGCGGAGCCGTCCGCCTTCGGCACGGAGTTCATCACCCGGGCCAGTCCGTCGGCGAGGCTCTCCTCGGCCAGCGCGTACCGCTCCAGGCCGACGAGGACGCGGACCGGGCGCTCCTCGGGCTCCTCGGCGCCCTCCTCCGGCGCCGGGGGCGCGGTGTCGAGGGCGTCCTGGAAGACGAGCGCCTCGCCCTCCGCGAGGGTGCTCTGCACGGCCGCGTCCGGGTCCGGCACGGCGCGCTGGGCGAGCGCGGCGGTGAGCGCCGGGGCGTCGAGGGCGGTGTGCCCGGCGAGGGCCGCCTGTTCGAGGAGCCATACGGTGACCGCCCGGCCGCGTCGCTCGTCGTCCGGTCCGCACTCCGCGCCGAGCAGCGCCCGGGCGAACCCGTCGGCCTGCTCGGGCCGCACCCCGGCGACGCGCAGCAACTGCCAGGGATCCTCGCGCAGTTGCTCGTCGGCGCCTTCGCCCAGCGCCCCGACCACCTGCGGGGCGAGCGCGTCGGGTGCGCCGCCCCCGGTCAGCACGGCGCGTACGGCGGCGACGGCATCCGGGGCGAGGGCCGCCGAGGTCTCGGCCGGGGCGGCCACCGGCTGCGGGCGCCGCACGGGCTCCGGGGCGGCCGCCCTGCGCGGTGTCGGCTCGGGCTCGCGCAAGGCGGTGGCTACGGGCTTCTCACCGCTCTCCACGGCCCGCACCGCCGCGAGCAGATCCGCGGCCTTCCCGCTGAGCTTGGCCCCGGCCTCGATCGGCCCCTGCTTCTCGGCCTTCCGCCGCTCGATCCGCTCCCGCTCCAGCTGCTGTGCCGCCAGCTCGGCCTCGGCCTCGGACAACTGGGCCGCGTCCGCCGAGCCTTCGGCGGCGCCGTCCGTCGCGGGGGTGCCGTCATCGTCCGGGGCCGAGCCGTCGGCCACCGGGTCCTCGGTTTCCGTGTCGCCCTCGACCGTGGTCCCTTCGACCGTGGTTTTCTCGACCGTGGTCCCCTCGGCCTCCGAGGTGCCGTCGTTCTGCGGGGCGCCCGCGCCCGGCGTCCCCGGCTCCGCTTCCTCCGTGGTCTCGGGCTCCGTGCTCACAGCGTGCTCCAGTCGTGATCGGGATAGTGGTGCACCGGCGCCGACACATCGTCGAGCGCGCGGCAGATCTCGTCAGGAAGACTAAGGGCCTCCACTGACAACGCTGCCGTGAGCTGCTGCGCGTTGCGCGCGCCGACGATCGGGGCGGCGACGCCGGGCCGGTCGCGGACCCAGGCGAGCGCGACCTGCAGCGGCGTGACCGCGAGGCCGTCCGCCGCGGTCGTCACCGCGTCCACGATGCCGCTCGCCGTGTCGTCCAGATACGGCGCGACGAACGGAGCGAGGTGCTCCGAGCCGCCCCGCGAGTCGGACGGCGTGCCGCCCCGGTACTTCCCGGTGAGCACGCCGCGCCCGAGCGGGGAGGAGGGCAGCAGGCCGACGCCCAGATCGAGGGCGGCGGGCAGCACCTCGCGCTCGACGCCGCGCTGGAGCAGGGAGTACTCCATCTGCGTACTGGCGATCCGGGTGCGCGTCCCGGGCGCGGCGAGCTGCCAGGTCGCGGCCTTGGCGAGCTGCCAGCCGCAGAAGTTGGACACCCCCGCGTACCGCGCGCGACCGCTGCTGACCGCGAGGTCGAGCGCCTGGAGGGTCTCGTCCAGCGGGGTGTCCGGGTCGAAGGCGTGCACGTGCCACAGATCCACGTAGTCCGTGCCGAGCCGCTGCAGCGAGGCGTCGAGCGCCGACAGGAGATGCCCGCGCGAGCCGTCGAACCGCCGGTCCGGGTCGGGCACACTGCCCGCCTTGGTGGAGACGACCAGGTCGCGGCGTGGCACGAGCCCTTCCATGAGCTGTCCGAGCAGATACTCCGACTCGCCGTCCCCGTACACGTCCGCGGTGTCGACGAGGTTCCCGCCCGCTTCCCAGAACACCTTCAACAGCTCCGCGGCATCATGCTGGCCGGTATCCCGCCCCCACGTGAGGGTGCCGAGTCCGATCCGGGACACACGCAGGCCGGTACGGCCGAGATGCCTCTGCTCCATGGACGCCGAGATTACTGGCCAAAACTCGCGTCGTGGGGGCCCTGTGGACAACCTGGATGATCAGAGGCCGAAGCCGCTCCTGCCATGCTGCCCATCAGCGCGCTAGGGTCTCCGACACAAGGGACATTACTGATCGGTAAGGGGAATCGGCCATGCAGCTCGGGATCAACCTCGGCTACTGGGGCGGCGGAATGGACGCGGACAATCTCGCCGTCGCCCAGGAGGCCGACCGGCTCGGATACGCCGTCTGCTGGGCCGCCGAGGCCTACGGCTCCGACGCGGCCACCGTGCTCACCTGGGTGGCCGCCAAGACGGAGCGCATCGATGTCGGCTCGGCGATCTTCCAGATCCCCGCCCGTCAGCCCGCGATGACCGCGATGACCGCCGCGACCCTCGACTCGCTCTCCGGCGGCCGCTTCCGCCTCGGCCTCGGCGTCTCCGGTCCGCAGGTCTCCGAGGGCTGGTACGGCGTCAAGTTCGACAAGCCGCTGGCCCGCACCCGCGAGTACGTCGAGATCGTACGGAAGGCGATGACGCGGGAGCGACTGTCGTACGAGGGCGAGCACTGGACGCTGCCGCTGCCGGGCGGCCCGGGCAAGCCCCTCAAGCTGACCGTGCACCCCGAGCGCGAGCACATCCCGCTGTACATCGCCGCGATCGGCCCCAAGAACCTGGAGCAGACCGGCGAGATCGCCGACGGCGCGCTGCTGATCTTCCCCTCGGCCGAGCACCTTGAGGACACCGCGCTGCGGCATCTGCGCGCGGGCCGCGAGAAGGCCGGCAAGACCATGGAGGGGTTCGACGTCTGTCCGACGCTGCCGCTCGCCGTCGGCGCCGACAAGGACGTGCCGACGCTCGCCGACATGTTCCGCCCCTACACCGCGCTGTACGTCGGCGGCATGGGCAGCCGCAAGCAGAACTTCTACAACCAGCTCGCCCAGCGCATGGGGTACGAGAAGGAAGCCGCGGAGATCCAGGACAAGTACCTGTCCGGCGACAAGGAGGGCGCGGCCGCCGCCATTCCGCACGCGCTGATCGACCAGACCACCCTGCTCGGCTCCGTCGACCGCATCGCCGACCGCATGAAGGCGTACGCCGCGGCCGGGGTCACCACGTTGACGCTGTCGCCCGCGGGCTTCACGCTGGAGGACCGGATCGCTTCGCTCCGGGCCGGCTCCGACGCGCTGGAGCGGGCCGGTCTGGCGTAGGAGATCCAGGAGAGTTTCCGCGGCCGTGGTGGGGGCTCGGGGGGTCTTCCCCGCCACGGCCGTCACGGGGGACAACGCGCGGGCGCCCGCTCGGTTACGCGCCTGGAACCGCCCCTCGTCCTTCGTTCGGCGCATTTGTCCGACACATCGGTTGCCGGGTCCCTGGCATCCTATTTGACTCGTTTTCTGTGGACCCTGCAGAGAGGTGTCACCGATGCTGTCGGCCAAGAGTCTGTTCCAGGAGATCCTCGACAACGACGAGTCGTTCCGGCTCTTCTGCTCCATCGCCGCCAGTGGGGAATCGCAGGGAGGATGGGAGAACGCGCGCATCGCCGCGCTGGTCCCGCCGAGCGAACGCGCCCTCGCCCCGAAGATCGCCCGGCACGGCGCCGACGAGGACAAACACGGGCGGATCTTCAACGCCCTCATGAAGAAGCGCGGCCTCGCGCCGGTCGAGGTCCCGGCCGACACCGACTACACCATGCTCCTGGAACGGCGGGGGATCGGCCTGGCCCACGACAAGCTCAAGAGCGAACAGCCGCTCACCGTCCGGGACGTCATCACCTACCTCGCGCACAGCAGGGTCACCGAGCAGCGCGCCTCCGAACAGATGGAGCTGCTGCGCAAGTACTTCGCCGACCACCCCGACATCGGCCGCGCGATCCGGATGATCTCCCAGGACGAGGACAATCACCTCGCCTACTGCCACGAGGAACTGCTGCGCTTCGCGTCCGCCGGACACGGCCGTGCCATCCAGCGGGTGCTGCGGGAGTGCGCGCTCGCCGAGATCCGCATCTACCGGGACGTCAGTCTCGCCGTGATGGCCCACATGGGGCGCATCCTAGGCTGGCCGAGGTCCAGGTCGACGACACTCGCCGCGGGCATCCACGCCGTCTACGCCTACGAGCGTGCTGTCGGCTGGCGCCGCATGGTCTCCCTGAAGATGCCCGAACGCCGCGACGCCCTGGGCGGCCCGGCGACGACGGCACCGGAGTTCGCGTAGTCCCCCGCGAGGTTGCCACGCGCACGCGTGAGGCGGAACGAGCGCCACAGCCAACCCCGCCGCTTGAAGAGTCGGTACAGCAGGATCTCCAGGCCCACCCTCGCCGGTACCACCGCCGGATACGACCAGAACCAGTGCAGCTCGGGCATGCGGTCGAAGTCCTCGGGGCCCTCCGTCCGGCGCCCGTCACGGTAGAAGGCGCAGTCGACGATCACGGAGCCTATTCTTCCGCCGCACGGCCCGTGCCGCACTCCGGCCGCGGTTGTCCACAGGTCTCACCGCGTCCCCTGGCCGCCCGTTTACGCTGGGCCGCATGCCCACCCTGATTCTCGTCCGGCACGGACGTTCGACCGCCAACACCGCTGGGCTGCTCGCCGGCTGGACGCCCGGCGTCGCCCTCGACGAGCGCGGCGCCCAGCAGGCCGCCGCGCTGCCCGGGCGGCTCGCCGCGCTACCGATCTCCGAGGTCGTCACCAGCCCCCTGCAGCGCTGCCAGGAGACCGTGCAGCCGCTGCTCGACGCCCGCCCAGAGCTGCGCGTGCACACCGACGAGCGCATCGGCGAGGCGCACTACGGCGACTGGTCCGGCCGCAAGCTGGCCGAGCTGAACGATGAGCCGCTGATGGAGGTCGTACAGGCGCATCCGTCCGCGGCCGCGTTCCCCGGCGGAGAATCGATGCGGGCCATGCAGACGCGGGCCGCCGAGGCGGTGCGCGAGTGGAACGCGCGCGTGGAGCGCGATCACGGCGGTGACGCCGTGTACCTCATGTGTTCGCACGGCGACATCATCAAGTCCCTCGTCGCGGACGCACTCGGACTTCATCTCGATCTCTTCCAGCGGATCTCTGTGGAACCGTGTTCCATCACCGCGATCCGTTACACACGACTGCGTCCCTTCCTCGTGCGCCTCGGGGACACCGGCGACCTCGCCTCCCTGGCGCCGCGTGAGGAGCCTCCGAGCGGGGACGCACCGGTCGGGGGCGGTGCGGGCGCACCGTGATCGTCGGCCGCAGTAGGGTGAAGCGGTCGAAGCAGCGCAGTAGTTGTCAGCAAGTTGTCAGCAGCCGATGCGGGCCGACGCAGTCAGCCGGTCCACATGCCGATTCCAATGGAGACAGGACGTGTCCCGTCAGGTGTTCCTCTACGACCCCCCGGACCGTTTCGTGGCCGGTACGGTCGGGTTGCCCGGGCGCCGCACCTTCTTCCTGCAGGCCTCCTCAGGCCCCCGGGTGACCAGCGTGGCCCTGGAGAAGACCCAGGTCGCCGCGCTCGCCGAGCGCATGGACGAGCTCCTCGACGAGGTCGTCCGGCGCACCGGCGGCAGCGCCCCCGTCCCGGCCATGGCCCCCAACGAGGTGTCCGACACCGCCCCCCTCGACACCCCCGTGGAGGAGGAGTTCCGGGTCGGCACCATGGCGCTGGCCTGGGACGGTGACGAGCAGCGCATGATCGTCGAGGCGCAGGCCCTCGTGGAGCTCGACGCCGACACCGACGAGGACCTCGCCGAGGCCGAGGAAAGACTGCTCCAGGACGAGGAGAACGGCCCGCCGATGCTCCGCGTCCGGCTCACCGGCGCGCAGGCCAGGGCCTTCGCCAAGCGCGCCCTCGATGTCGTCAACGCGGGCCGGCCGCCCTGCCCGCTGTGCAGCCTCCCGCTCGACCCGGAAGGACACGTATGTCCGCGCCAGAACGGATACCGCCGCGGAGCGTGACCACGGCCGAGCTGCTCGCCCTGGGCGAGCTGAAGGTGCGCGGAAGGATCCGTGAGGCCTCGAACGCGGTGCTGTACTGCTCCGTGTCGTACGAGGGCCGCGACGCGTTCTGCGTCTACAAACCGGTCGCCGGGGAGCGGCCCCTGTGGGACTTCCCCGACGGCACGCTGGCGCAGCGCGAGGTCGCCGCGTACGAGGTCTCCGAGGCGACCGGGTGGGGGCTCGTGCCGACCACCGTGCTGCGCGAGGGACCGTACGGCGAGGGCATGTGCCAGCTGTGGATCGAGGCCTTGCCCGAAGCCGACGGGGACGGGCTGCTCGCCCTGGTGGAGGGCGAGGAGCCCGCGGAGGGCTGGAAGGCCATCGGCTTCGCCGAGGTCGGCGAGGGGCAGACGGCACTGCTCGTGCACGCCGACGACACGCGGCTGCGACGGCTGGCCGTGCTCGACGCCGTGATCAACAACGCCGACCGCAAGGGCGGGCATCTGCTGCCCGCCGAGGAGGGGCGGCTGTACGGCATCGACCACGGGGTCACCTTCAACGCCGAGAACAAGCTGCGCACGCTGCTGTGGGGCTGGGCGGGGGAGTCGCTGACCCCGGAGGCGGTCGAGGTCCTCACGTCTCTGCGGGACGGCCTGGCACCGGGCGCGTCCCTCGCCACCCGGCTGGCCGAACTGATCACCACCGCCGAGATCGACGCCACGCGCGCGCGTGTCGAAGCGATGCTGACTTCGGGCAAGCACCCCGAACCGAGCGGGGAGTGGCCCGCGATTCCCTGGCCACCGGTGTGAGCGAACCCGGCCCGCGCTCCTGAAGGGGCGCGGGCCACTGTGCGATCGACCACAACGAACCCGCGGTCGCGCAGCGCAGATCGAAGCACAGATCACAGAGCGGCCCGAGCTCTCAGGCGCACGGAAGCGCGCATGCCCCAGCATCCGCCGCACACCACTCGGCCTCGCGCAAGGGTGCCTTCCCGGCCATTAGGCGCTGGCCGGTTCGTATGCGGAACTTCCGTCCGGTTAGGCTCATGACATGCATGCCTGGCCCGCTTCTGAGGTCCCCGCCCTGCCTGGTGAGGGCCGCGACCTCCGGATCCACGACACCGCGACCGGCGGCCTCGTCACACTCGACCCCGGTCCCGTCGCCCGTATCTACGTCTGCGGCATCACGCCGTACGACGCGACCCACATGGGTCACGCGGCGACCTACAACGCGTTCGACCTCGTTCAGCGCGTGTGGCTCGACACCAAGCGGCAGGTTCACTACGTCCAGAACGTGACCGACGTCGACGACCCGCTCCTGGAGCGGGCGGAGCGCGACGGCGTCGACTGGGTGGGACTCGCCGAGAAGGAGACCGCCCTCTTCCGTGAGGACATGACCGCCCTGCGGATGCTGCCGCCGCGGCACTACATAGGCGCCGTCGAGGCGATACCCGGCATCGTGCCGCTCGTCGAGCGGCTCCGGGACGCGGGCGCGGCCTACGAACTCGAAGGAGACGTGTACTTTTCCGTCGAGTCCGACCCCGACTTCGGCAAGGTGTCCAACCTGGACGCCGCCGCGATGCGCCTGCTGTCCGCCGAGCGGGGCGGCGACCCGGACCGTCCGGGCAAGAAGAACCCGCTCGACCCGATGCTCTGGATGGCCGCGCGAGAAGGCGAGCCCAGCTGGGACGGGGGCTCGCTCGGGCGCGGCCGGCCCGGCTGGCACATCGAGTGCGTCGCTATCGCCCTCGACCACCTCGGGATGGGCTTCGACGTCCAGGGCGGCGGCTCCGACCTCGCCTTCCCGCACCACGAGATGGGCGCCTCGCACGCCCAGGTGCTCACCGGCGAGTTCCCGATGGCCAAGGCGTACGTGCACGCCGGCATGGTCGCCCTCGACGGCGAGAAGATGTCGAAGTCCAAGGGCAACCTCGTCTTCGTCTCCGCGCTCCGGCGCGAGGGCGTCGACCCGGCCGCCATCCGGCTCGCGCTCCTCGCGCACCACTACCGCGCCGACTGGGAGTGGACGGACGCCGTCCTCACGGACGCGGTGGCGCGCCTGGACAACTGGCGGGCAGCGGTGTCGCGGCCCGACGGCCCGTCCGCCGACGCGCTCGTCGAGGAGATCCGCGAGGCACTCGCGAACGACCTGGACGCCCCGGCCGCGCTCGCCGCGGTCGACCGCTGGGCGGCGCTCCAGCACGAGACGGGCGGCACGGACGAGGGCGCCCCCGGCGTCGTCTCGCGCGCCGTGGACGCCCTCCTGGGCGTTGCCCTGTAGTACTTCAGTACTTCCTGCGTGGGGGCGCCGGGCGGTCGTACCGCCCGGCGCCCCTTCGTTCAGACCGTCAGGGCCGTCACTTGTTCACGATGACGGCCTGTACGGTGCCGTTGGCGTCGTACAGGCCGATGACCTGCTGCCCGTAGGCGAAGGCCTGCTGGACCTCGTCGTGCGTCACCTGGTTGGGGTTCACCAGAGGGCGCCAGGCGTTGTTGATGAACAGGTAGAGGATCGACGGCTGGCCGGGCAGCGGGGTGACCACGTCCCAGAAGTGCTGGGCGATCCCGCTCGCCGCCACCGCCACCGCCTGCGCCTGCTGCTGCCCGCCGAGCTGCTGCAGCAGCTGCTGGAACGGCTGCTGCTGGCCCATCTGCTGGAGCTGCTGCTGCAGGTGCAGCGGGATGTACTGCGGGATCTGCTGCGGGAACTGCTGCTGGTCGATGCCCTGCTGCGGACCGAACGGCTGCTGCATCTGCTGCCCGTACTGCTGGGGCGGCGCAGTGCTCGGCCCCTGCTGTTGTCCCTGGATGCCTTGCTGCTGACTCATCTGCGGGGTGGTGCTCATACGGGTGCCACCTTCCGTGAATCATTGGATCGTTGACTCTTCCGGTACGTCTTCGGACGTCTTCGGGTACGTCAGCCCGTGATGACCAGGCCGACGATCTCGTCGTCCGAGAACCAGACGCGTACGTCGGGCCGTCCGCCCGCGAAGGCGGAGTGCACCGCCTGGCGGATCTCGGGGGACGGGTTGTCCAGGTTGCGCCAGTCGCCGGCCACGAACAGCCGGAGCCTGGGCGGGAGTTCGCGCGGGTACGGCAGCAGCTCGTCCCAGTACCGGTCGGCCCGGCCCGAGCCGACCGCCTCCGGCAGCAGCCGGGTGACCGCCGCCTTGATGTCCGGCCGGTTGCCGATCCGCTGGGAGGCGGGCCGGCCCGGCGCGTCCTGCTGCGGGGAGCCGGTGGCCCGCAGTACCGCGCGGGCACGCTCCGGGGACATGGGTTCCTGGGCCGCCGCCCTGAGCATGCCCTGCAGCGCGGCCAGGGCGCCGACCACCACCGGGGAGGCGGCGGAGGTCCCGGAGAACGTGTCCGTGTACCAGCCGATCTCCTCGGCACCGCCCTGCAGGTCGCCGGGCCGGTCCCAGAAGCCGCCGGTGGTCGTGACCTCGCGTCCCCAGCCCTGCGCGTCCACCCGCGCCCCGTAGTTGGAGAACGCGAGGCGGGAGCGGTCCGGGCCGTGGTCGCGGCCGTGCGTGCCGGGCGGTGGTGCGCCCGCGCCGACCAGGACCGCCCCGGAGGACGGGTTGGCGGGGTTGAAGGGGTTGCGCCACCACGCGGGGAACTCGGCGGGGCGGCGCTCGTACACCGCGTCGTCGAGCGACTCGGCGCCATTGCCCGCGGCCGCCACGACGAGCACGCCCTTGGCGGTCGCGTACCGGATGGCCGCGAAGTTGTCCGGCCACCACTCGATCGCTATGTAACCCTGCTGGTCGTCGCGCTGCTCGAAGTCGAACCGCGGCCCTGGAGCGTGCAGTTCGATCAGGATGATGTCGCCGGGGCCCAGCCGGTCGGCCGCCGCGTGGATCGCGGCCGCCGTGCCGATGCCCTGGAAGGACGCGGCCGCGGTCACGGCGTCCGGCGCGATGCCGGTGATCCCGTACTCGCCCTGGTCGCCGCCGATCACCCCGATGACGGCGGTGCCGTGGTTGCGCCAGGCGAGGTCGGTGAGCGGGGTGCCGACGACCACGCCCGCGAGCTTCGCGGCCAGGTCCTCGTGTCCGAGCTGCCAGGCCCCCTCCACGTCGATCACCGTCACGCCCTGGCCCGTACCGCCCGGCCGCTGCCAGGCCCAGTACCCGTCGATGCCCTCGGGCGCCGGCCGCAGATAGCCCTGGCGGCTGGTGAAGTCCGGGGTGACGGGCGCCCCTTCCTTCCGCTGCCGGCCGTCGTCCGCGCTCGGCGCGGTGTGTCCGACCGACCCCACCGAGGCGGGGACGGCGCCGGGCTTCACGTACGCCGTGTCGATCTCCGGCAGCGCGGCGATCCGCGAGCGCAGCTCCTGGGCGCGGCTCCCGCCGCCCCGCACCCGGTAGAAGAGCGCGAGGTCCGGCCCGCTCTCGCCGTCCGCCACCGCGGACTGGCGAAGTCGCTCCTCGCCGCCGAACAGCGGCTCCAGGACGAGCTGTTCGTCGCTGAGGAACATGTTGAGGGCCGACAGGTCCGCGCCCACCGCCGAGCGGACGCCCTCGGCCCCGGCGCGCAGCCGGGCCTCGGGGCGTGCGACGACGATCAGCTCCTGCTCGGCTCCTCGGTAGGTGAATCCCGCTCCGTCGGGCCCCGGCCCGGCCGTTCCCGGGCCCTGTGTCGGCTGTACCTGGTCGGTCATCGCGCACCGCTCCCTTCGGTTCGGTCCCTGCGGGGGCTGCCATGTCCCGTCCCCGGGCCGCGTCTTCGAGGCACAACCTGGCACGCCCACGGCGGTCCGTCCACCCCGTCTTCGCCAACTCGGTTTGAAAACAAGTTGAATGGGGAAACCTGTGCAATCCGGCCTGAAATAGATGTCACGCCGCAATCCGGCCAAAGGCTGCGGAGATGGGAGACATGTGGTGGGGTGTCAGGGACAGTTGATCGCTGGACCGGTCAACTCCCGGTAACCGCCCGGAAGGACGCACCGTGACATCCACGCACCGTTCGTTCCCACGTCACCTCAGCTCGTTGCCGCATCACCTCAGCCGCCGAAGACTGCTCACCGCCGGTGCCGCGACCGCCGGCGCCGTGCTCGCCGGGGCGTCGGCGGGCACCGCCCGGGCGTCCGAAAAGTCGTTACCCACCGTGATCCCCCTGCCGAACGGCTTCCGCCCGGAGGGCATCACCATCGGCGGCGGCCCGTACGCCTACGCCGGATCGATCGCCGACGGTTCGGTCTACCGCGCCGACCTGCGCACCGGACAGGGCCGTACCGTCGCCGCCGGGCCGGGTACGTCGGCGGCCGGACTCAAACTCGACGGCAGAGGGCGGCTGTTCGTCGCCATGGTCGGGGCGGGAGCCCGCGTGGTGGACGCCCGCACCGGCGCCGAACTCGCGTCGTACGTCCTCGCCACGGAGACCGAGACCTTCGCCAACGACGTGGTCCTGACGCCCCGCGCGGTCTGGTTCACGGACTCCTACGAGCCCACGCTGTACGCGCTGCCGCTCGGCCCGGGCGGCGCGCTGCCGGACGCGGCCGACGTCGTACGGCTCCCCCTGGGCGGCGACTGGAGCCAGGTGCCCGGCGCGGTGATCAACGCCAACGGGATCACGCAGACCCCGGACGGGACCGCGCTGCTGGTCGTGCAGACAGGGGTCGGCGGCCTGCACCGGGTGGACCCGAGGACCGGAGTCACCCGCCTCGTCGACCTCGGCGACGCGGCGCCGCTCGTCAACGGCGACGGACTGCTGCTGACCGGGCGGACGCTGTACGTGGTGCAGAACCGGCAGAACGCGATCGACGTCTTCCGGCTCTCGCCCGACGGGCACAGCGGCGTCTTCCTGCGCCGCCTCACCGATCCCGACCTCGACATACCGACCACCGTGGCCGCGTACGGGGACCGCCTCTACCTGCCCAACGCCCGGTTCACGACGACGCCGACGCCGGACACGCCGTACGACATCATCGCCGTAGAACGCTGAACGCTGAACGCTGAACGCTGAACGCTGAAACGAGGAAGGGGCGGTGCGCTGTGAGCGCGCACCGCCCCTTCCCACTGCTCCGTCCGCTCAGTCCTCCGAGGAGTCCTCGTCCTCGGTGCCGGGCTCCGGCTTCGGCGGCTTCGGCGGCTTCGTACGACCGCCGGGGTTGTCCCGCAGATACGAGGAGCTGTCGCTGCCGTCGGCCGTGGCGTGCCCGCCCGGGGCAGGGCCCGCCGGGCTGCCGCCGTCCCGCCGTCGCAGATACCGCTCGAACTCGCGCGCGATCGCCTCGCCCGACGCCTCCGGCAGCTCCGCGGTGTCCCGGGCCTCCTCCAGCGTCTGCACGTACTCGGCGACCTCGCTGTCCTCGGCGGCCAGCTGATCGACGCCCAGCTGCCAGGCCCGCGCGTCCTCGGGCAGCTCGCCCAGCGGAATACGCAGGTCGATCAGGTCCTCCAGACGGTTCAGGAGGGCCAGCGTCGCCTTCGGGTTCGGCGGCTGCGACACATAGTGCGGCACCGCAGCCCACAGCGACACCGCCGGTACGCCCGCGTGTGTGCACGCCTCCTGGAGGATGCCGACGATACCCGTGGGACCCTCGTACTTGGTCTCCTCCAGGTCCATCGTGCGGGCCAGGTCCGGGTCGGACGTGACCCCGCTGACCGGCACCGGACGTGTGTGCGGGGTGTCACCGAGCAGCGCGCCCAGGATCACCACCAGCTCCACGCCCAGCTCGTGTGCGAAGCCGAGCAGCTCGTTGCAGAACGAGCGCCACCGCATCGACGGCTCGATCCCCCGGACCAGCACGAGATCGCGCGGCTTCTCGCCGCCGACCCGGACCACCGACAGCCGCGTGGTCGGCCAGGTGATCTTGCGGACCCCGCCGTCCAGCCACACCGTGGGGCGGTTCACCTGGAAGTCGTAGTAGTCCTCGGCGTCCAGCGCCGCGAACACCTCGCCCTTCCACTCCCTGTCGAGATGCGCGACCGCGGTGGAGGCGGCGTCGCCGGCGTCGTTCCAGCCCTCGAACGCGGCCACCATGACCGGGTCGATCAGCTCGGGAACCCCCTCGAGCTCGATCACCCAGCGCCTCCTTCCGACGTGCCCCTTACGTACGCCCCAACCTTACGGCGTGCCGAGGGGGCCTCCGCAGCCCCCTTGCACGGGGGAGTGAACGGATCACTGCCCCGTTCGCCACCCTCAAACACCCCTCGGTGATCCCGGCCGTCCCGAACACTCGGCCATCCCCCTCCCGCTCCGCACACCTCCGATGGCTCGCGGGGGCCATGGCTCAGGCTGCGCGGGGACCCGGCTCAGAGGGTGCTGCGCAGCCACTGCTCCACGCTCGCGATGTGCACCGTCGCCCATGAGCGGGCCGCCTCCGCGTCGCGGTCCCGCAGCGCGGACAGGATCGCCCGGTGCTCGTGCAGGGTGCGGCTGACCGCGTCCTCCTGGGTCAGACCGCGCCAGATGCGGGCCCGGGTGGTGGGCCCGGACAGGCCGTCCAGCAGCGAGCACAGGACCGAGTTCCCGGAGGTCTGCACGATGCCCCGGTGGAACTCCAGGTCGCAGGCGACGAGCTCCTCCACCGACGGCGCGGCACCCAGCGCGTCCAGCTGGGAGGTCAGCGCGTCCAGTTGCTGCTCGCTGATCCTCGACGCGGCCATCGCCGTCGCCGCGGGCTCCAGGATCCGGCGCACCGCGAGGAATTCGAGCACCGTGTCGTCGCGGTGGAAGTCGACGACGAAGCTCAGCGCTTCCAGCAGGAGCTGGGGATCGAGGCTGGTGACGTACGTGCCGTCGCCCTGCCGTACGTCCAGGATGCGGATCAGGGAGAGCGCGCGCACCGCCTCCCGCAGGGAGTTGCGGGACAGCCCGAGGTCGGCGGCGAGTTCGCTCTCCTTGGGAAGCCGGTCGCCGGGGCGCAGCGTGCCGGAGACGATCATGCCCTTGATCTTCTCGATCGCCTCATCGGTGACTGCCATGGCGGACCTCCCTGTTCACTCCGGATGCCGATGAGACATCCGATGTCTCAGCACATTATGTGGGGTCACCAGGCCGAACGGACCCGAAATCCACCTCGGATCGGGCAAGCGCCTCCGGGCCGGCGAGGGCGGCGGCGTCGTCGAGCGTCGTGAGGCCTGCGTCGACGTACGCGGTGAGCGGGATCAGGCCGGGCCGGAAGGCGGCCCGGGTCCGGACGAGAACCCGGTGGTGCGGGGGTGCCCGCGGCGCGAACCCTGCCCCGGGGGAGCGGTTCCCGCGCATGCGAGAGGGGCGGCTCCCCCCGTGGGAGCCGCCCCTCAAGCCGTTCGCGCGACCTACTTCTCGTCGAGCATGTCCTGCACCTTGCCCCGGATCTCGTCCGTGGCGAGCCCGCGGATCGTCAGCGTCGTACGGCGGCGCAGTACGTCGTCCGTCGTCTCGGCCCACTCGTGGTCGCGGGCCCATACGACCTGCGCCCAGATCTCCGGGGCGTCCGGGTGGACGCGCTCGCCGAGCTCCGGGTTCTCGTTCGCCAGGCGCGCGATGTCGAAGGCCAGCGAACCGTAGTGCGTCGCCAGGTGCTTGGCGGTGTCGGCGCCCATGCGGGGGCCGGGCGCCGGGCCGTCGACGAGCAGGCGGTGGGCGACCGCGCGCGGGTTGGCGACACCCGGCAGCGGCAGCTTCTTCGGCAGCTCGGAGATCGGCTCGAAGTCCTCGCCCAGCGGGTGGCCCGGCAGTGACTCCAGCTTCTTCATGACCGTACGGCCGATGTGCCGGAAGGTGGTCCACTTGCCGCCCGCGACGGACAGCATTCCGCCGCGGCCCTCCGTGACGACCGTCTCGCGCTTGGCCTTCGAGGTGTCGCCGGGGCCGCCGGGCAGCACGCGCAGACCGGCGAAGGAGTACGTGATCAGATCACGGGAGAGCTGCTGGTCGCGGATGGAGAACGCGGCCTCGTCCAGGATCTGGGCTATGTCCTTCTCGTTGACCGCGACGTCCGCCGGGTCGCCCTCGTACTCCTCGTCGGTCGTACCGAGCAGGAGCATGTCCTCCCAGGGGAGGGCGAAGGTGATGCGGTACTTGTCGATCGGGGTGGCGAGCGCGGCCTTCCAGGGGGAGGTGCGCTTGAGGACGAGGTGCGCGCCCTTGGACAGGCGGATGGACGGCGCCGCGTTCGGGTCCTCCATCGTGCGCAGGTGGTCGACCCAGGGGCCGGTGGCGTTGAGCACGAGGCGCGCGTTGACGCCGAACTCCGCGCCGTTCGTGGCGTCCTTGAGGTCCGCGCCCGTGACCCGGCCCTTGGTGAAGCGCAGGCCGGTCACTTCGGCGTGGTTGAGCACGACGGCGCCCGCCTCGACGGCCGCGCGGACCGTCATCAGCGCCATGCGCGCGTCGTTCATCTGGTCGTCGCCGTACACGGCCACGGCCTTGAGGTTCTCGGTGCGCAGCTCCGGCACGTCCTGCTGCGCCTTCGCGGGCGAGAGCAGGTGGCCGACGCCGTCACCGAACGCGGAGAGCGCGGAGTAGGCGAAGACGCCCGCCCCGAGCTTCGCAGCGCCGTGCGGCCCGCCCTTGTACACGGGGAGGTAGAACGTGAGCGGGTTCGCCAGGTGGGGGGCCACCTGGCGGGAGACCGCACGGCGCTCGAAGTGGTTCTCCGCCACCAGCTTCACCGCGCCGGTCTGCAGGTAGCGCAGACCGCCGTGGAGAAGCTTGGAGGAGGCGGAAGAGGTGGCGCCGGCGAAGTCGCCGGCGTCGACCAGAGCCACCCTCAGTCCGGACTGCGCGGCGTGCCAGGCGGTGGAGATGCCCAGGATGCCGCCGCCGATCACGAGAAGGTCGTACGTCGCCTTGGAGAGCTGCTCCCGCGTCTCGGCGCGGCTCGGGTTGGAGCCGGAGGCCGGGTGCGTACCGAGGGCAGGCACGGTCTGCAGGGTGGGCTGGCTGGTCATTACGGGTTCTTACTCCTCGTCAGTTCTCGTGCTCGATCCAGCCCATGGTCCGCTCGACGGCCTTGAGCCAGCTCTTGTACTCGCTTTCGCGGATCTCCGCGTCCATGTTCGGGGTCCACTCCGCGGCCCGGCGCCAGTTGGCGCGCAGGTCCTCGGTGTTGGTCCAGAAGCCGACGGCGAGACCGGCGGCGTAGGCGGCGCCGAGGCAGGTGGTCTCGGCGACCATCGGACGCACCACGGGGGCGTCCAGGACGTCGGCCAGGGTCTGCATCAGCAGGTTGTTGGAGGTCATGCCGCCGTCGACCTTGAGGGCCGTGAGCTCGACGCCGGAGTCCTTCGTCATGGCGTCGGTGATCTCACGGGTCTGCCAGGCGGTGGCCTCCAGGACGGCGCGCGCGATGTGCGCCTTGGTGACGTACCGGGTCAGACCGGCGATCACACCGCGGGCGTCGGAGCGCCAGTACGGGGCGAACAGACCGGAGAAGGCCGGCACGAAGTAGGCGCCGCCGTTGTCCTCGACCGAGGACGCGAGGGTCTCGATCTCGGCGGCGGACTTGATCAGGCCCATCTGGTCGCGCATCCACTGCACCAGCGAGCCGGTGACGGCGATGGAGCCCTCGAGGGCGTAGACCGGAGCCTGGTCGCCGATGCGGTAGCCGACCGTGGTGAGCAGGCCCGAGTACGAGTTGATGATCTTGTCGCCGGTGTTCATCAGCATGAACGTGCCGGTGCCGTACGTGGACTTGGCCTCGCCCTCGGAGAAGCAGGTCTGGCCGAACAGGGCCGCCTGCTGGTCGCCGAGCGCGGAGGCGACCGGGATGCCGCCGAGCAGCTCGCCGAGCGAACCGCCGGTCACCTCGCCGTACACCTCGGCGGAGGAGCGGATCTCGGGCAGCATCGCCAGCGGGACGCCGATGGACTCGGCGATCTTCTCGTCCCACGCCAGGGTGTGCAGGTTCATCAGCATGGTGCGGGAGGCGTTGGTGACGTCGGTGACGTGGTGGCCGCCGTTCACACCGCCCGTCAGGTTCCAGATGACCCAGGTGTCCATGGTGCCGAAGAGGATGTCGCCGGCCTCGGCGCGCTCGCGGAGGCCCTCGACGTTGTCGAGCAGCCAGCGGGCCTTGGGACCGGCGAAGTACGACGCGAGCGGAAGGCCGGTCTCGCGGCGGAAGCGGTCCTGGCCGACGTTGCGGCCGAGTTCCTTGCAGAGCGCGTCGGTGCGGGTGTCCTGCCAGACGATGGCGTTGTGGACGGGCTCACCGGTGTTCTTGTCCCACAGCACGGTGGTCTCGCGCTGGTTGGTGATGCCGATGGCCTTGATGTCGTCGCGGGTGATGCCGGCCTTCTCGATGGCCCCGGCGACGACTTCCTGGACGTTGGTCCAGATCTCGACGGCGTTGTGCTCGACCCAGCCCGGCTTCGGGAAGATCTGCTCGTGCTCCTTCTGGTCGACGGAGACGATGCGTCCGTCGCGGTCGAAGACGATGCAGCGGCTGGAGGTGGTGCCCTGGTCGATGGCGGCGATGAACGGCCCTTGGCCGTGGGAAGCGATGCCGGCGGAGTGTGCGTCGGTCACGGTGTGCTCCTGAAGGTTCCGTATGAAAGAGGCTGGCTTACGGCGTATTGCTTACGGCTCGGAAAACCTTGCGGTTCAAGGAGGCCCGAGGCGCCGGGGCGAAGGGAGCCGGGCGCCTCGAAGGCTCTAAGCAAAAGCGACGTTGTAGAGGCCTGCGGCGATCGCGCCGCCGATCAGCGGACCGACGACCGGAACCCAGGCGTAGCTCCAGTCGGAGCCGCCCTTGTTCGGCAGGGGGAGCAGCGCGTGCACGATACGCGGACCGAGGTCACGGGCCGGGTTGATCGCGTAGCCGGTCGGACCACCGAGGGAGAGACCGATGGCGACGACGACGAGGGCGGTGATCAGGGCGCCCAGGGGGCCGAGACCGGTGCCGTTGTTGTTCAGACCCTGCGTGAGGACTGCGAGGACCAGCACGATGGTGGCGATGATCTCGGTGGCGAGGTTCTGCACCGCGTTGCGGATCTCGGGACCGGTGGAGAAGATGCCGAGCACGGGGCCCGCGCCCTTCTCCTCCGCCTCGACGGCCTTGGCTCCGGCGACCTCCGCGTCACAAGCCTCGATGATCTCGGGGTCGGTGAGATGCGCCTGGAACTGCCCGTAGTACACGACCCAGACCAGCGTGGCACCGATCATGGCGCCCAGCAGCTGGCCGCCCCAGTACACCGGCAGGTTGTTCCAGCCGCCGTTCTTGATGGTGAGTGCCAGCGTCACGGCCGGGTTCAGGTGGGCGCCGGACAGCGGCGCGGAGGTGTAGACCGCCGTGAGCACCGCGAAGCCCCACCCGAAGGCGATGGCGAGCCAGCCGGCGTTTCTGGCCTTGGAGGCCTTCAGCGTGACGGCGGCACAGACGCCACCGCCAAGCAGGATGAGTATGGCGGTACCTATGGTCTCGCCGATGAAGATGTCGGAGCTGGACACCCGCGACTCCTTTGTCCTTCGTCCAGGGGAAGGCGAACCCCGGGTCCCTCCGGTGGTTCGCGCCCTCGGGGGTGAGGGCGATGCCGGCCCATGGCGTTGTCACACTCTAACTTGTATTGCCGGTAGGTGTTCGACAATGCCGACCGATGGACGGGAGTCTTGCTCTCGCGTTACCAGCTCGTCAAGGGTTCTGTTATCGAAAGCGCGATCGTTATTGATTGCTGTGAGCTATCGATCTTGCGCGCGCGTGCGCACCTCCGCGGGCACACGCCGAAGGGCCGGCGCGTCGGTGACGCACCGGCCCTTTTGTCGTACGGCTTTTTGTCGTGTGAGGGATCGAGGGGTGTACGGGAGTCAGAACCGCCCGGCGCCCAGATCCCGCGACACCGCGCGGGCGCAGTCCCGCACTGCCGCGATCAGCTCGGGGCGCAGCTCCCCGTCCCGGCAGATCCGCTCCACGGCCCCGGCGATACCCACCGCGCCGACCGGCATGCGCCGCCGGTTGTGGATGGGTGCCGCGACCGAGGCGACGCCCGTCCAGGTCTCCTCGATGTCGTCGGCGTACCCCCGCGCGCGGGTCAGATCGAGGACCCCCTCGAACTGCTCCGGCTCGACCGTCGTACGGGCCGTGAACGCCTTGCGCTCGGCCTCCAGGACCTCGCTGTGCGCCACCGGGTCGTAGGCCGACAGGACCTTGCCCAGGGCCGTGGAGTGCAGCGGCTGCATGGCCCCGACCTCCAGCACTTGGCGGCTGTCGTCGGGCCGGAACACGTGGTGCACGATCAGCACGCCCTGCTGGTGCAGCACACCCAGATAGACGCTCTCACCGCTGGAGCGGGCCAGGTCGTCGGTCCACACCAGGGCCCGCGCGCGCAGCTCGTGCACGTCGAGATAGGTGGTGCCGAGCCGCAGCAGCTCGGCACCCAGCTGGTAGCGCCCGGAGACGGTGTCCTGCTCGACGAAGCCTTCCTGCTGGAGGGTGCGCAGTATGCCGTGGGCCGTGCCCTTGGCCAGGCCCAGCGAAGAGGCGATGTCGGACAGGCCGAGCTGCCGCTCGCCGCCCGCGAGCAAGCGCAGCATCGCCGCCGCCCGTTCGAGCGACTGGATGTTCCGTGCCATCGCCGTGCTACCTCCGTCCCCTTCGGCCGACGGGGTGCGACATCGCTACCACCGTTCGGCAATGTCGAACATTACCGTTCGTTGCCGAGCTCCCGCTAATGGGTGGCCGCAACATGCTCGGTCTGTCTTAACACCCCTGGCACAGGCGCCACGCCCGTCCGCCCCGTGGACGCCACTGACCCGGGCCGGTGCTCCGGGCTACCCTGACGGCGTGCGCCTTCCACGGGAAGCGCAAAGCCGACAGCCGTCGCACTCCAGGGAGCACCTTCATGGCTTCGTTGCCGAACCCGTCCCTTCCGTTCGAGCCTGCCCGGAACCGGGCCCGCACCGCCGCACTCCGCGAGGCGCTCGCCGAGCGTGTCGTGGTGGCCGACGGCGCGATGGGCACGATGCTGCAGGCGCAGGACCCGACGCTGGAGGACTTCGAGGACCTCGAGGGCTGCAACGAGATCCTCAACATCACCCGACCCGACATCGTCCGCTCCGTCCACGAGGCCTACTTCGAGGTGGGCGTCGACTGCGTCGAGACGAACACCTTCGGGGCGAACCACTCGGCGATGGCCGAGTACGAGATCTCCGAGCGTGTGTACGAGCTGTCCGAGGCGGGCGCCCGGATCGCCCGCGAGGTGGCGGACGAGTTCGGCGGCCGTGACGGCCGCCAGCGCTGGGTGCTGGGCTCCATCGGTCCCGGTACCAAGCTGCCGACCCTCGGCCACATCGGTTTCCACGCACTGCGCGACGGCTTCCAGGCGAACGCCGAGGGACTGATCGCCGGCGGTGCGGACGCCCTGATCGTCGAGACCACCCAGGACCTGCTCCAGACCAAGTCGTCGATCCTCGGCGCCCGCCGGGCCCTGGACGCGCTCGGCACGGACCTGCCGCTGCTGGTCTCCCTCGCCTTCGAGACCACGGGCACGATGCTGCTGGGCTCGGAGATCGGCGCCGCGCTGACCGCGCTGGAGCCGCTCGGCATCGACATGATCGGCCTGAACTGCTCCACCGGCCCGGCCGAGATGAGCGAGCACCTGCGCTATCTCGCCCGCCACTCCCGCATCCCGCTGCTGTGCATGCCCAACGCCGGGCTGCCCATCCTCACCAAGGACGGGGCCTACTTCCCCCTGACCCCGCCGGAGATGGCGGACGCGCAGGAGACCTTCGTCCAGCAGTACGGCCTGTCCCTGGTCGGCGGCTGCTGCGGCAGCACACCTGAGCACCTGCGCCAGGTCGTAGAGCGCGTGCGTGGGATGGCGCCGACCGAGCGGAGCCCCCAGCCGGAGCCCGGCGCCGCCTCCCTCTACCAGACTGTCCCGTTCCGACAGGACACCGCGTACATGGCGATCGGCGAACGCACCAACGCCAACGGCTCGAAGAAGTTCCGCGAGGCCATGCTGGAGGGCCGCTGGGACGACTGTGTGGAGATGGTCCGCGACCAGATCCGCGAGGGCGCGCACATGCTCGACCTGTGCGTCGACTACGTCGGCCGCGACGGCGTCGCGGACATGGAGGAGCTCGCCGGACGCTTCGCCACCGCCTCCACACTGCCGATCGTGCTGGACTCCACCGAGGTCGAGGTCCTGCGCGCCGGTCTGGAGAAGCTCGGCGGCCGGGCCGTCATCAACTCCGTCAACTACGAGGACGGCGACGGCCCCGAGTCGCGCTTCGCCAAGGTCACCCGGCTCGCCCAGGAGCACGGCGCCGCGCTGATCGCGCTGACCATCGACGAAGAGGGCCAGGCCCGTACCGCCCGGACCAAGGTCGCCATCGCCGAACGGCTCATCGAGGACCTGACGACGAACTGGGGCATCCACGAGTCCGACATCCTCATCGACACCCTGACGTTCACCATCTGTACCGGCCAGGAGGAGTCCCGCAAGGACGGCATCGCGACCATCGAGGCGATCCGCGAGCTCAAGCGCCGCCGCCCGGACGTGCAGACCACGCTGGGCCTGTCGAACATCTCCTTCGGTCTCAACCCGGCCGCCCGCATCCTGCTCAACTCGGTCTTCCTCGACGAGTGCGTCAAGGCGGGCCTGGACTCGGCGATCGTGCACGCGTCGAAGATCCTGCCGATCGCCCGCTTCACCGAGGAAGAGGTCCAGACAGCCCTGGACCTGATCCACGACCGCCGCGCCGAGGGTTACGACCCCCTCCAGAAGCTGATGGCGTTGTTCGAGGGCGCCACCACCAAGTCCCTCAAGGCCGGCAAGGCCGAGGAACTGGCCGCGCTGCCCCTGGACGAGCGCCTCAAGCGGCGCATCATCGACGGCGAGAAGAACGGCCTCGAAGCCGACCTCGCCGAGGCCCTCCGGACCCGCCCCGCCCTCGACATCGTCAACGAGACGCTGCTCGACGGCATGAAGGTGGTCGGCGAGCTGTTCGGCTCCGGCCAGATGCAGCTGCCGTTCGTACTCCAGTCCGCCGAGGTCATGAAGTCCGCGGTGGCCTACCTCGAACCGCACATGGAGAAGTCCGACGCCGAGGGCAAGGGCACGATCGTGCTGGCCACCGTGCGCGGCGACGTGCACGACATCGGCAAGAACCTCGTCGACATCATCCTGTCCAACAACGGATACAACGTCGTCAACCTCGGCATCAAGCAGCCCGTCTCCGCGATCCTGGAAGCTGCCGAGGAGCACCGCGCCGACGTCATCGGGATGTCCGGCCTGCTGGTCAAGTCCACGGTGATCATGAAGGAGAACCTGGAGGAGCTCAACCAGCGCGGCCTGTCCGCCGATTACCCGGTCATCCTGGGCGGCGCCGCCTTGACGAGGGCGTACGTCGAACAGGACCTGCACGAGATCTACCAGGGCGAAGTCCGCTACGCCCGCGACGCCTTCGAGGGCCTGCGCCTGATGGACGCGCTGATCGGGGTCAAGCGGGGGGTGCCGGGAGCCGTGCTGCCGGAGCTCAAGCAGCGCCGGGTGCGGGCCACCGCCCAGACCGTGGTCGAGGAGCGCCCGGAGGAGGGCCACGTCCGCTCCGACGTCGCCGTCGACAACCCGGTGCCCACCCCGCCCTTCCGGGGCACCCGTGTCATCAAGGGCATCCAGCTCAAGGAGTACGCCTCCTGGCTGGACGAGGGCGCGCTGTTCAAGGGGCAGTGGGGCCTGAAGCAGGCCCGCGCGGGCGACGGACCGACGTACGAGGAACTCGTCGAGACCGAGGGCCGTCCCCGGCTGCGCGGGCTGCTGGACAAGCTCCAGACCGACAACCTGCTCGAAGCCGCCGTCGTCTACGGCTACTTCCCCTGTGTGTCCAAGGACGACGACCTGATCATCCTGGATGAGCAGGGCAACGAGCGCACCCGCTTCACCTTCCCGCGCCAGCGCCGCGGACGGCGGCTGTGCCTGGCCGACTTCTTCCGGCCCGAGGAGTCCGGCGAGACCGATGTCGTCGGCCTCCAGGTCGTCACCGTCGGCTCCCGGATCGGCGAGGAGACCGCCAGGCTCTTCGAGTCGAACTCCTACCGCGACTACCTCGAACTGCACGGTCTGTCCGTCCAGTTGGCCGAGGCGCTCGCCGAGTACTGGCACGCGCGCGTCCGTTCGGAGCTCGGCTTCGCCGGAGAGGACCCGGCGGCCATCGAGGACATGTTCGACCTCAAGTACCGCGGCGCCCGCTTCTCCCTCGGCTACGGCGCCTGCCCCGACCTGGAGGACCGCGCGAAGATCGCCGAACTCCTGGAGCCCGAGCGCATCGGCGTCCGCCTCTCCGAGGAGTTCCAGCTCCACCCCGAGCAGTCCACGGACGCGATCGTCATCCACCACCCGGAGGCGAAGTACTTCAACGCGAGGTGAGGGGTGGGCGCCCCTCACCTCTGACGCGCCCCTCACAACCAACAAGCGCTTCACTTGAGGCCGTCGTACACTGGACGGTCCACAGCAGGCCGGTTCCCCTGAGGGAACCGGCCTGCGCGTCCCTCAAGGAGGTGCGCCAGGATGACCACTACGGTCCCCGCGCTCGGTACCCGTACGGCCGAAGGCTCAGCGTTGCAGGCCGTACTGCTGGACATGGACGGCACCCTGGTGGACACCGAGGGGTTCTGGTGGGACGTCGAGGTCGAGACCTTCCAGCGCCTCGGTCACGCCCTCGACGACACCTGGCGCCATGTGGTGGTCGGCGGCCCCATGACCCGCAGCGCCGGCTTCCTGATCGAGGCCACCGGGGCCGACATCACCCTCGCCGAGCTCACCGTGCTGCTCAACGACGGCTTCGAGGACCGTATCGGCCGGGCACTGCCCCTGATGCCGGGCGCGGCCAGACTCCTCGCGGAGCTCGCGGCGCACGAGATCCCCACTGCCCTGGTCTCCGCCTCGCACCGGCGCATCATCGACCGCGTCCTGTCCTCCCTCGGCCCCCAGTACTTCGCGCTGACCGTCGCGGGCGACGAGGTGGAGCGGACCAAGCCGTTCCCCGACCCGTATCTGCTGGCGGCGTCCGGACTCGGTGCCGACCCGGCCCGGTGCGCCGTCATCGAGGACACCGCCACGGGCGTCGCCGCCGCGGAGGCCGCCGGTTGCCAGGTGGTCGCCGTACCCTCGGTCGCGCCGATCGCCCCCGCGGCCCGGCGCACGGTCGTGACCTCTCTCGAAGAGGTCGACCTGCCTTTTCTCCGCGGCCTGATGACGGAAATGCGCTAGGCGTTCACCCAGCGTGCATAACCGAATGTGCGGATAACCCCGAGGTATCCGCCGGTAAGTGTCCGAGGCCTGTCGCGGATAACTCAATCTGCGGCCGGATGGTCGAATTCCGGTACTCTCCCCCAGGGTCGAGAGTGTGACGTTCGCCACTCTCGAAGGGGTCGACATCCGGCCCGGCATGTGCCGCCACCCCCCTTCCGGGGGTGGTCGACGTGCCCTTGTGTCCCGATTGGTGGAATGCTGTACGAATCCTTCCGCTGTCGGGTTATCGGTGCGTCCGCGCCCGGTTTCGTAGCGTGATGGGAACTCAACTCCGGTCTCTGCGGGCGGTCCTGGTGGTGCGGACTAATGTCGTCGCGAGAACCTCGCCATAACCCCGGTGACTCGCCCGCACCACCCCTGCATGGCGAGTACACGGACACGACAGCTCTGGAGAAACTCGAGCATGAACCGCAAGACTTTGGTGCTGCCGGCCGTTGTCGGCTTGCTCGCCCCGGTGCTCGCCGCGTGTGGCGGTTCCGGCAGCGGAGGCAGCAGCGGCGGCACGATCGTCGTGGGCACCACGGACCGGTTCACCGCATCGAAGGATGCCCCGGCTCCTCTCGACCCGGCGTACGCCTACGACGTCGGCACCTGGAACATCCTGCGCCAGACCGTGCAGACCCTGATGGTCCAGCCGCGCGGTGACGGCGACCCCCAGCCCGAGGCTGCCGAGAGCTGCGGTTTCACCGACTCCGGCAACGAGCGCTACGCCTGCACGCTGCGGGACGGACTGAAGTTCGCGAACGGTGACGCGATCACCGCCAAGGACGTGAAGTTCTCGATCGACCGCGCGATGTCGCTCAAGGCCGACAGCGGTGTGTTCGCGCTGCTGTCCACCGTGGACACGATCGAGACGCAGGGCGACCGCCAGGTGATCTTCCACCTCAAGACCGCGGACGCCACCTTCCCGTTCAAGCTGTCGACCCCGGTCGCCGGCATCGTGAACCCGAAGGACTACGAGAAGGACAAGCTGCGCGACGGCTTCAACGTCGACGGCTCCGGTCCGTACACCCTTCAGGCCGACGTCAAGAACGACGAGGCCGTCAAGCTCACCTTCACCAAGAACCCGAACTACAAGGGTCTGTTGAAGCCGAAGAACGACAAGGCCGAGATACGCTCCTTCGAGAGCGCCGACGCCATGGGCGCCGCGCTCGACAAGGGCGACATCGACCTGATGACCCGCGCGATGACGCCGGCGCAGATCACCAAGCTCGGCGCCGCGGGCACGAACAGCAAGATCAATCTGGTCGAGATGCCCGGCCTCGAGATCCGCTTCCTCGGCTTCAACACCGACGACCCGTCGGTGAAGAACAAGGCAGTCCGCCAGGCCATGGCCGAGGTGATCAACCGCGCCG
The DNA here is from genome assembly GCF_045040035.1 of Streptomyces sp. NBC_01384. Taxonomy (NCBI): domain Bacteria; kingdom Bacillati; phylum Actinomycetota; class Actinomycetes; order Kitasatosporales; family Streptomycetaceae; genus Streptomyces; species Streptomyces sp. NBC_01384. The sequence goes on along the minus strand of NZ_CP109559.1, from coordinate 1,909,341 downwards.
AGCTCGTCTCCAAGGTGTACGGCTCCCAGGCCGAGCCGCTGTACTCCATGGTCCCGGCCACCATCACGGGTCACTCCAACTCGTTCTTCAACAAGTACGGCGACCCGAGCGTCTCCAAGGCCACCACGACGCTGAGCAAGGCCGGCATCACCACCCCGGTGAAGCTCACCCTGCACTACACGACCGACCACTACGGCTCGGTCACCCAGCAGGAGTTCGAGGTGCTGAAGAAGCAGCTCAACGCCAGTGGCCTGTTCGACGTCGACATCAAGGGCACGCCCTGGGTGAACTACCGCAAGGCCGAGCAGAAGGGCACGTACGAGGTCTACGGCATGGGTTGGTTCCCCGACTTCCCGGACGCCGACAACTACCTCGCGCCGTTCCTCGACAAGGACAACACCCTCGCGTCCCCGTATGTGAACACCACGATCCGCAACACGCTGATCCCGGAGTCCCGTCGCGAGGCCGACCGCCTCACCGCGTCGAAGAGCCTCACCGACATCCAGGACAAGGTGGCCGACGACGTACCGATCCTGCCGCTGTGGCAGGGCAAGCAGTACATCGCCGCGCGGGACAACATCACGGGTGCCGAGTGGGCGCTCAACTCCTCCTCGACGCTCCAGCTGTGGGAGCTCGGCCGCGGCGTGAGCTGACCGGTTCTCTTCGGGCGCCGGATCTCGCGGCCCGGCGCCCGCCCGCCGGATCCGGCGCCTGCCCGATCCGGCTTCCAGAGAACCCATGACCAGGCACCACCTCGTGAACACGTGCAACCAGTTGCCAGTCCTGTCCATCACGACGGGGCCGGCCACCGGTCTGCTCACCGGATGCGGCTCGGAAACGGGCGGGCAAGTACGGCGTGTACGGCTCCAGGACATCGTGGCCGAGGAGCTCCCGGACCTCCAGATCTGACACCGGCGGTAGCCGCACGACCTGTACGAACGCCGAGGGCGCCCTCTTCCAGGAAGAGGGCGCCCTCGGTCGTGTCGCTGCGTCGCCAGGGAAGCGAGTGGGTGGCTCCCGGGCTACGGCTGCGCGCCGGGGCGCACCAACCCGCTCTCGTACGCGTACACCGCGGCCTGCACCCGGTCGCGCAGCCCCAGCTTGGTCAGCACGTGGCCCACATGCGTCTTGACGGTGGTCTCGCTGACGAACAGGTCGGCGGCGATCTCCGCGTTCGACAGTCCGCGCGCCACCAACTTCAGCACCTCGACCTCACGCTCGGTCAGGGTGTGCAGCGTGTCCGGCACGGGCTCGTCGCCCGACGGCAGATGGCCCGCGTACTTGTCCAGCAGCCGGCGCGTGATGCTCGGCGCGAGCATCGCCTCGCCCGCGGCGACCACGCGGATCGCCTGCACCAGCTCATTGGCCGGCGCGTCCTTGAGCAGGAAGCCGCTGGCACCGGCGCGCAACGCCTCCACCACGTACTCGTCGAGGTCGAAGGTCGTCAGGACCAGCACCTTGGCCGGTCCGTCCCGCCCCGGCCCGGTGATCTGCCGGGTCGCCTCCACCCCGTCCATCCGGGGCATACGGATGTCCATCAGAACCACATCGGGCTGCAGGGCTCGTACCTGATCGAGTGCCTGGAGACCGTCACCGGCCTCGCCGACGACCGCAAGGTCCTGCTCCGCCTCCAGGATCATCCGGAAGCCGGTACGCAGCAGCGGCTGGTCGTCGACCAGTAGGACGCGGATGGCCACGTAAGTCTCCTTCGCTAGGGTCTGTCCGGCGGACCAGGTCTGAGGTGAGCAACGGCGCCTGACCCCGCGTCTCCGGCATGGTCCGCCCGACAGGCCCTAGCCCGGCCCCATTCTGCCCTGCTCGGTGCCGCCCGACTCGGGCGCCCTGACCGGCAGCGGATACGGCGGGGGAGTGCCGCCGAATTCCGGACACACCGACTGGTGGTCGCACCAGCCGCAGAGCTTGGTGGGCCGGGGCCGCCAGTCGCCCGTCTCGGTGGCCTGCCGGATCGCCTCCCACAGGGTGAGCAGCTTGCGCTCGACACGCTCCAGGTCCGCGATCACCGGGTCGTACGTCAACACGTCGCCGCTGCCGAGATAGACGAGCTGGAGCCGGCGCGGGACCACCTGCTTCAGCCGCCACACCACCAGGGCGTAGAACTTCATCTGGAACAGCGCACCCTCGGCATACTCGGGCCGCGGCGCCTTGCCCGTCTTGTAGTCGACGATCCGGACCTCGCCCGTAGGGGCCACGTCGACGCGGTCGATGATGCCGCGCAACTTCAGCCCGGAGTCGAGCTGGGTCTCGACGAACAGCTCACGCTCGGCCGGCTCGAGCCGCGTCGGGTCCTCGAGACTGAACCAGCGCTCCACCAACTGCTCCGCCTCGCCGAGCCAACGCGCCAGCCGCTCGCCCTCGGGGTCGTCGGCGAACAGCTCCACGACCTCGGGCCGGGTCTCACGCAGCCGGTCCCACTGACCGGGGATGAGGGACTTGGCGCGCGGAGCCGTCCGCTCCGTCGCCGGCGCGTCGAAGAGCCTCTCCAGCACCGCGTGCACCAGCGTGCCGCGGGTGGCCGCCTCGCTCGGCTTCTCGGGCAGCTTGTCGATCACCCGGAACCGGTAGAGCAACGGACACTGCATGAAGTCACTGGCGCGCGAGGGCGACAGCGAAGTCGGCGGCACGGCCGTGACGGCTCCGGCCGGCTCGGGCGGTACGGCGGCCCCGGTGCTGGTTTCCATGACCACAGACCTTACGGCCCGCCACTGACAGTGAGTGCACCGTCGGGGCTGGTGCGACCTTGTGCGACTGCGCGGAAAACAGAGGGGGTGCCGGGGCGAAACGCGTCGCGACGGCCGCATACCATCGACCCAGACCCTCCTGCTTCGCATGATCGGGAGCGGGAGACGCTTCGAACGAGGGGACATCGTGGACGAGAGCGGCGGGAGCGGGCAGCCGCGGTCCGGCACCGACGAGGCGACCGAGCGCCACGGAGAGCCGGGGGCCCCCTCGGCCCCGGCCGCCGACGCCACGCGCCCCGGACCGGAGCGACCCGAGCACCCCACCGGGCCGACGCCCACCGAACCGGGCCCCCCCGAGGCCGACCCCTCTCCCGACGGGACCCGCGAGGCAGAGCCGCACGCCAGCTCTCCGAGCGAGCCCGAGACGCCCAGCGGCGCCTCGGACGAGGCGGGAAGCGAAACCTCGGGCCAAGGCGCTACCGACTCCTCGGACCGGCCTCGCTCCGGGGCCTCGGGCGAGGCTCAGGCGGGCTCCGGCTCCCAGGACGCGCCCCCGGTACACCCCGACCCCCCGGCGGGAGCCCACACGGACCCCGCCCCCGCGAGCGACGCAGCCCGGGGCGCGGACGACCAGCCCACCGGCACCGGCACCCCCGCGCACCCCCGTACCCTCGCCCACTCCGCAACCGGCACCGGCAAGACGAAGCCGCCCCGGCGCGGCAGGGAGCCCGGCGGCGGCCTGCTGATGGGACGGCCGTTCGGCGTGCCCGTGTACGTGGCGCCCAGCTGGTTCCTCGTGGCCGCGCTGATCACCTGGGTGTTCGGCGGCCAACTCGACCGCGTGCTGCCCGAACTCGGCGCCCTGCGCTACCTCGTCTCCCTCTTCTTCGCGGTCGCCTTCTACGCCTCCGTCCTCGTCCACGAACTCGCCCACACCGTCGCCGCCCTACGCTTCAAACTGCCGGTGCGCCGGATCCAGCTGCAGTTCTTCGGCGGAGTCTCCGAGATCGAGAAGGAGGCCGAGACCCCGGGCCGGGAGTTCGTGCTGGCCTTCGTCGGCCCGCTGCTCTCCCTCGTCCTCTCCGGCCTCTTCCTCCTCGCCATGCAGGCCGTCGAACCCGGCACCGTCCCCGGCGTCCTGCTGGCAGGCCTGATGATCTCCAACCTGATCGTGGCCGCCTTCAACCTGCTCCCCGGCCTGCCCCTGGACGGCGGCCGCATGCTCCGCGCCGTCGTCTGGAAGATCACCGGCAAGCCGATGAGCGGCACGATCGCCGCCGCCTGGGTCGGCCGCGCCCTCGCCGTCTCCGTACTGATCGGACTGCCCCTGCTCACCCAGTCCGGAGCACTCGGCCAGACCCAGGACAACGGCAGCGGCATGGACACGGTCACCGACGCCCTGCTGGCCGCGATCCTCGCCGCGATCATCTGGACCGGCGCCGGCAACAGCCTCCGCATGGCCCGGCTGCGCGAACACCTGCCCGAGCTGCGCGCCCGCTCGCTCACCCGGCGCGCGGTCCCGGTCGAGACCAACACTCCGCTCTCGGAGGCACTGCGCCGCGCCAACGAGGCCGGCGCCCGCGCCCTGGTCGTGGTCGACGCCAACGGCGAACCGCTCTCCCTCGTCCGCGAGGCCGCCATCGTCGGCGTCCCGGAGCACCGCCGCCCCTGGGTCGCCGTCAGCGGCCTCGCCCAGGACCTCACCGACGGCATGCGCGTCTCCGCCGAGCTCGCCGGCGAAGACCTCCTCGACGTCCTGCGCGCCACCCCCGCCACCGAGTACCTGGTGGTCGAGGACTCCGGCGAGATCTACGGGGTCCTGTCGGCGGCAGACGTCGAGCGAGCCTTCGTCAAGGCGATGGCCCGCCCCTCCTGAGCGAATCCGTCGAACCCCCGCTGCTGTGGCGCGCCCCAATGGGGAGCGAGGCTGTGACATCGTGCGGCTCCGCCCCGTGGGCGCGACCAGCCACAGACGACCCGCACCTTCGAACCGCACCTCAGCAGGGCCCCCACGTGGTCGGCGCCCCGCGCAGGGACCGGTAGGCTGGTCACATGTCCGAACCGACCGGTGCCGCCCGCAGGCGCGGGCCCTTCAAGGTCGGGGACCAGGTTCAGCTGACCGACCCCAAGGGCCGCCACTACACGTTCACGCTCGAGGCCGGGAAGAACTTCCACACCCACAAGGGTTCCTTCCCCCACGACGAGCTGATCGGCGCTCCCGAGGGCAGCGTTGTCCGCACCACGGGGAACGTCGCCTATCTCGCGCTGCGCCCCCTGCTCCCCGACTACGTCCTGTCCATGCCCCGCGGCGCCGCCGTGGTCTACCCCAAGGACGCGGGGCAGATCCTGGCCTTCGCCGACATCTTCCCCGGCGCACGCGTCGTGGAAGCGGGCGTGGGCTCCGGCTCGCTCAGCAGCTTCCTGCTGCGCGCCATCGGTGACCAGGGCATGCTGCACTCCTACGAGCGCCGCGAGGACTTCGCCGAGATCGCCCAGCAGAACGTGGAGCGCTACTTCGGCGGCCCGCACCCCGCCTGGCAGCTCACCGTCGGCGACCTCCAGGACAACCTGTCCGACACCGAAGTCGACCGCGTCATCCTCGACATGCTCGCTCCCTGGGAGTGCCTGGAGGCCGTCTCCAAGGCGCTCGTCCCCGGCGGCATCCTCTGCTGCTACGTGGCGACCACCACCCAGCTCGCACGGACCGTCGAGTCCATCCGCGAGATCGGCTCCTTCAACGAGCCGACCGCCTGGGAGACGATGATCCGCAACTGGCACATCGAGGGCCTGGCCGTCCGCCCGGACCACCGGATGATCGGCCACACCGGCTTCCTGCTGACCGCCCGCCGCCTCGCGGACGGCGTCGAGCCGCCCATGCGTCGCCGCCGCCCCGCCAAGGGCGCCTACGGCGAGGACTACGCCGGTCCGAACGCCGACGGAGGCTCTCCAGCCGGATGAGCGGTCCGTAACGAACCCGTGGCCGACTGTCACGGGCGCGCCCGGCGCCCAGGCGACGTCGGGCACCCTCCTCGGCCGTATAGCTGTGCAGGCTGGGCCGACCAGCGTCCGGAGGGACGTGCCACGCGGGCTGACGGCTCCTGCCCCCAGCACCAGGGCACGAAGGCGATGGGCTTGCACCCAGCACCACTTGGGATCACCGAGCCAATCAGAGACGCTCAGGCCGCTGACCCGGTCGGCGCCCACGCCGTCGACGCACCCAACGCACCACACCTGTGGCCGAGTTCCCGGAAAGCACCCCGGAACTCGGCCACAGCGCCTTTCCGTAACCGGGCCCCAGGACACGTACGCAACTCCGCCGCAGCACTTTTCCGTTGACGCGCCGCCAGAAGTCCGGACCCCGCCGTTCCGCCCCACTGTGACGTGTGGCACCATGCTGGCCACCCCCCAACCCCACCGTCACGGCCCTCCCAGGAGACGCTCCTAGTGCAGCAATCCGTCGTCCCGGAACTGGCACACACGCACACCCGCCCCATCCACTGGCTCGCCACGGCCACCGCTCTGGCCGGAGTCGTCGCCCTCTCCTCGGTCATCCAACCCGGCTCCGCGACGGCGGCCCAGCCCGGCCCCGAGGCCAAGTCCGCCCCGGCCGCGACCACGGCCCCCGACCCCGCCGGCGTCACGTTCCCGATCGAGTGCGGGCCCACCAAGGTCCTCATACAGAAGACGGCCTCCGGAGATCTCGACGGAGACGGCAGCCCGGAGACGGTGGCCGTGGTCCGCTGCGACGCGGGCTCGGGCACCCCGCCCAACGGCGTGTACGTCCTCACCCAGGGCGAGGGCGCCAAGAAGCCCCGCGTCGTGGCCACCTTGGTCGATCCGAAGGACCGGCTGAGCGTCACGGACTTCGCGGTGCGTGACAGCGCCGTCACGGCGACGCTCCTCGGCTACTCCTCGGCCGACGTACCGAGTTGCTGCCCGGACGTGAAGGACCAGGCCAAGTGGCAGTGGAAGAACGGCACGTTCATCCGCTCGACGCCCGCCGACGCCCAAAACGTATGAGAAGTATGTGAGAAAAGAGACACGTCGTGACGCGGAGTGCCCCTCAGGTCACTCCGCGTCGGGGCCGTAGACCTCGACCCTGTCCGAAACTCGACGCACATGAATGCAGTCGCCCGGGCACTCCTTCGCGGAGTCGACGACATCGCGCAGAAGCGTCAGCGGTACGGGCGTTGTGGCGCCCGGGGCCTGCAGGAGCTCGTCCTCGGCGCTCTTCACATAGGCCAGGCCGTCGATGTCCAGCTCGAAGACCTCCGGCGCGTACTGGACGCAGATCCCGTCGCCAGTACAGAGATCCTGGTCGATCCAGACCTCAAGCGCCTCGATGGCGCCCTGCGCCTCCTGCTGCACGGTCATTTCTCCTGCCGTTTCCTGCGTCGAGCGATCCGAAGACTGGGGAATCGGGCCAGCTCTGACGGGTGTTGAACACGTCGACCCTACCTCCGCCCGCTTCCCAATCATGTTCGGTGGGTATTCCCCTGGCGTGAGGGAGAGCGCAAGGGTGAAGATCGGACACACCCCGACAGTCTTTGTGATCTAGGGGTTTCAATCGACACCCACCCAGGTAGGGTCTGGAAGCGTCCAGCTCCCCTTGGAGGAGGTGAGGACCGTGGCAGCCCACGACGACGACATGAACCGCGGCATCCGCCCGGGACGAGGGTCCGATGACCCTGCCGGGCAGGTTGCCTACCTTGAGCAGGAGATCGCCGTCCTGCGCCGCAAGCTCGCCGACTCTCCGCGGCACACGAGGATTCTCGAAGAGCGGATCGTCGAGCTGCAGACCAACCTGGCCGGCGTGTCCGCACAGAACGAGCGGCTCGCCAACACGCTCCGTGAGGCCCGCGACCAGATCGTGGCCCTCAAGGAAGAGGTCGACCGGCTCGCACAGCCACCGGCCGGCTTCGGCGTCTTCCTCACGGCGAACGAGGACGGCACGGCGGACATCTTCACCGGGGGCCGCAAGCTCCGGGTGAACGTCAGCCCCAGCGTGGAGCTCGAAGAGCTCAGGCGCGGCCAGGAAGTGATGCTCAACGAAGCCCTCAACGTGGTCGAGGCCATGGAGTACGAGAGCGTCGGCGACATCGTCACCCTCAAGGAGATCCTCGAGGACGGCGAACGCGCCCTCGTGGTGGGGCACACCGACGAGGAACGGGTGGTACGGCTCGCCGAACCGCTGCTGGACGTCGTCATCCGCCCCGGTGACGCCCTGCTTCTCGAACCCCGTTCCGGCTATGTCTACGAAGTTGTCCCCAAGAGCGAGGTCGAAGAGCTCGTCCTCGAAGAGGTCCCGGACATCGGCTACGAGCAGATCGGCGGCCTGGGAAACCAGATCGAAATGATCCGCGACGCGGTCGAGCTCCCCTACCTCTACCCCGACCTCTTCAAGGAGCACGAACTGCGCCCGCCCAAGGGCGTGCTGCTGTACGGGCCCCCCGGATGCGGCAAGACGCTCATCGCCAAGGCGGTCGCCAACTCGCTGGCCAAGAAGGTCGCCGAGGTCACCGGCCAAGCCACCGGCAAGAGCTTCTTCCTCAACATCAAGGGCCCCGAGCTCCTGAACAAGTACGTCGGCGAGACCGAGCGGCAGATCCGCCTCGTCTTCCAGCGTGCTCGTGAGAAGGCCAGCGAGGGCACCCCCGTCATCGTCTTCTTCGACGAGATGGAGTCCCTCTTCCGCACCCGTGGATCGGGCGTCAGCTCGGACGTGGAGAACACCATCGTCCCCCAGCTGCTCGCCGAGATCGACGGCGTGGAAGGCCTGGAGAACGTGGTCGTGATCGGCGCCTCGAACCGTGAGGACATGATCGACCCCGCGATCCTGCGCCCCGGACGACTCGATGTGAAGATCAAGATCGAGCGCCCGGACGCCGAGGCCGCCAAGGACATCTTCGCGAAGTACCTCACCGAGCGCCTCCCGCTGCACTCCGACGACCTCGGTGAGCACGGCGGGGACCGGGCGGCCACCGTCCACGGCATGATCCAGACCGCCGTGGAGCAGATGTACGCCGAGTCCGAGGAAAACCGCTTCCTCGAGGTCACCTACGCCAACGGCGACAAGGAAGTCCTCTACTTCAAGGACTTCAACTCCGGCGCCATGATCGAGAACATCGTCGGCCGCGCCAAGAAGGCCGCCATCAAGGCCTTCCTCGAACAGAACCAGAAGGGCCTTCGGGTCTCCCACCTCCTCCAGGCTTGCGTGGACGAGTTCAAGGAGAACGAGGACCTGCCGAACACCACCAACCCGGACGACTGGGCCCGAATCTCCGGAAAGAAGGGCGAACGGATCGTTTACATCCGTACGCTTGTCACCGGAAAGCAGGGCGCGGACACCGGACGCTCCATCGACACGGTGGCGAACACCGGTCAGTACCTGTAAAGGACAGGGCGGCTGCGGGTGCCCTCCACGGGTACCCGCAGCCGACTGTTTTCCGGGGCACGGCTGGAGCAGAGCAATGACGCAAATGATCTCCCCACCAGCGCAGAGGCGCTCTAGGCTCTTTCGTACCGCCGAGTCGCGCAGTGCGGGGACGGGCACCGCACACGCACCGGAGAACCAGCGGTACTTGAGCAGCGTCCCCGACCGAGGGCGCCGCCGGGCAAGGAGGGCCGCATGACCGTACGGCGAGTAATGGGCATCGAGACGGAGTACGGGATCTCCGTCCCCGGCCACCCCAACGCCAATGCCATGCTCACCTCGTCCCAGATCGTCAACGCGTACGCCGCGGCGATGCACCGGGCGCGCCGCGCCCGCTGGGACTTCGAGGAGGAGAACCCGCTCCGGGACGCGCGAGGCTTCGACCTCGCCCGCGAGACCGCCGACTCCAGCCAGCTCACCGACGAGGACATCGGCCTGGCCAATGTCATCCTCACCAATGGCGCACGGCTGTACGTGGACCACGCACACCCGGAGTACAGCGCTCCCGAGGTCACCAACCCGTGGGACGCCGTCCTGTGGGACAAGGCCGGCGAGCGCATCATGGCGGAGGCCGCGGAGCGCGCGGCCCAGCTCCCCGGCGCCCAGCCGATCCACCTCTACAAGAACAACACCGACAACAAGGGCGCCTCGTACGGCACGCACGAGAACTACCTGATGAAGCGGGAGACCCCCTTCTCGGACATCGTGCGCCACCTCACGCCGTTCTTCGTCTCACGCCAGGTCGTCACCGGAGCGGGCCGCGTCGGGATCGGCCAGGACGGGCACGAGCACGGCTTCCAGCTCAGCCAGCGCGCCGACTACTTCGAGGTCGAGGTGGGCCTCGAAACCACCCTGAAGCGCCCCATCATCAACACCCGCGACGAGCCGCACGCGGACGCGGAGAAGTACCGCAGGCTCCACGTGATCATCGGCGACGCGAACCTGTCGGAGATCTCGACCTATCTCAAGCTGGGCACGACCGCCCTGGTCCTGTCCATGATCGAAGACGGCTTCATCGCCGTCGACCTGGCCGTCGACCAGCCGGTGCGCACGCTGCACCAGGTCTCGCACGACCCCACGCTGAAGCGACTCGTCACGCTGCGTAGCGGACGCACACTGACGGCCGTACAGCTTCAGATGGAGTACTTCGAGCTGTCGCGCAAATACGTGGAGGAGCGCTTCGGGGCGGACGCCGACGACCAGACCAAGGATGTCCTGGCGCGCTGGGAGGACACCCTGAACCGCCTGGAGAACGACCCGATGAGCCTGGCCGGGGAGCTGGACTGGGTGGCCAAGCGGGAGCTCATGGAGGGCTACCGGCGCCGTGACGGCCTCGACTGGGACGCCGCCCGGCTGCACCTGGTCGACCTCCAGTACGCCGACGTACGCGCCGAGAAGGGTCTGTACAACCGTCTGGCGGCACGCGGCAAGATGAAGCGGCTCCTGGACGAGCAGGATGTCGAGCGGGCCCGCACCAAGCCGCCGGAGGACACCCGTGCGTACTTCCGCGGACGCTGCCTGGAGCAGTACGCGGACGACGTGGCGGCGGCCTCCTGGGACTCGGTGATCTTCGATCTGCCGGGCCGGGACTCGCTCCAGCGCGTCCCAACCCTGGAGCCGCTTCGCGGAACGCGTAATCACGTCAAGGAGCTCCTCGACCGCTGCCGTACGGCGGAAGACCTGGTCAGGGTCCTGTCAGGCGGCTGAGCGGGCCGCCAGGGGCCCTGCGGCCCAGGTGGCGCAATGGGGTGGAAAGACGCGACGTCCGGGAATCATCGAGGTGGCCCCCGGACGTTGTGGCAACTGCGGGGCCGATGTCGGACCCTGCTTGTAGGGTCTGATCAAGAACGGCGAACCGAGCGGGGTGAGGGTTATGGCGACCAAGGACACCGGCGGCGGACAGCAGAAGGCGACGCGTTCCACCGAGGAGGTCGAGGAGACGGCGCAAGACGCGCAGGTCTCCGAGGACCTCAAGGAACGCCAGGAGAAACTGAGCGACGACGTGGACTCGGTACTGGACGAAATCGACGACGTCTTGGAGGAAAACGCCGAGGACTTCGTTCGAAGTTTCGTTCAGAAAGGCGGCGAGTAGCCTTCGGATCGAAGGTTGCGGGGGCTTTCGACTTGGCAAGCGAAGAGGATGTGAAGTGCTGCGTGCGGTGCGGCGAGTACAAGCCGTACGCGGCCTTCGCCCGCAAGCGGTCCAACCTGGACGGTCTGCAGCGACACTGTCGAGATTGCGCATCGGACTATCACCGGACACATCAGCAGAGCCTCGGGCGAAAAGTTCGCCCCAAGATGGTAGTACCCGAGGGACACAAACTCTGTCTCAAGTGCGGCGAGGTCAAGCCGTGGACCGAGTGGCACCGCAATGCAACAGCCTCGGACGGGCTGTCGACGCGCTGCAAGGCGTGTCGAGCCGTTGAGGGGCGTGCCAGCCATCTGAAGCGCCACTACGGCATGACCGAAGCCAAGCGTGACGAGATGGTCGCCTCTCAAATGGGGCTCTGTGTGATCTGTTTGAAAGCTCCCGCAGTTCATGTGGATCACTGCCACGAGACGGGTAGGGTCCGTGGCGTACTGTGCTTCAACTGCAATTCGGCCATCGGCAAGTTGGGAGATGATCCCGACGCTGTTCGTCGGGCTGCCGCCTACTTGGAAGGATCCCCGTGGAAGCCAACACTCGTAGCACCGGGCGTCTACCGGCTGCCTTCCTGACGCCCGGTTCGTCGTCCTTCATGGACTTCCTGTCCGAGCACCAGCCGGAGATGCTGCCGGGCAAGCGGCAGCTGCCGCCCGTCCAGGGCGTGATCGAGGCCCCGCACGGCACGACCATCGTCGCCGTCACGTTCCCCGGCGGGGTCGTCCTCGCCGGTGACCGGCGGGCCACCATGGGCAACATGATCGCCCAGCGTGACATCGAGAAGGTCTTCCCGGCCGACGAGTACTCGGCGGTGGGCATCGCCGGTACGGCCGGTCTGGCCGTCGAGATGGTCAAGCTGTTCCAGCTGGAGCTGGAGCACTTCGAGAAGGTGGAGGGCACCACGCTCTCCCTGGAGGGCAAGGCGAACCGCCTCTCCACCATGATCCGTTCCAACCTCGGCATGGCCATGCAGGGCCTCGCTGTGGTCCCGCTCTTCGCCGGGTTCGATGTGGACCGCGACAAGGGCCGCATCTTCTCCTACGACGTCACAGGCGGCCGCTCCGAGGAGCAGGGCTACGCCTCCACCGGCTCCGGCTCGATCTTCGCGCGCGGTGCCATGAAGAAGCTCTACCGCGACGACCTGACCGAAGAGCAGGCTACGACCCTCGTCATCCAGGCGCTGTACGACGCGGCCGACGACGACTCGGCGACCGGTGGTCCCGACGTCGCCCGCCGGATCTACCCGATCGTCACCGTGATCACCGAGGACGGCTTCCGCAGGCTCACCGACGACGAGTCCGCCGAGATCGCCCGCGCGATCCTGGAGCGGCGTCTGGAGCAGCCGGACGGTCCGCGGGCCGCGCTGCTCTGAGTCCGGCTCTTTTTGCCAAGGTGACCCAGTGACTTCGACAGAAAGGGACGGATAACCGGTGTCGACGCCGTTCTATGTCTCACCCCAGCAGGCCATGGCCGACCGGGCGGAGTACGCCCGTAAGGGCATCGCCCGCGGTCGCAGCCTCGTTGTGCTGCAGTACGCCGACGGCATTGTGTTCGTCGGCGAGAACCCGTCCCGTGCGCTGCACAAGTTCAGCGAGATCTATGACCGGATCGGCTTCGCGGCCGCCGGCAAGTACAACGAATATGAGAATCTGCGGATCGGTGGTGTGCGTTATGCCGATCTGCGGGGTTACACCTATGACCGTGATGATGTGACCGCTCGGGGCCTGGCGAATGTGTACGCGCAGACGCTGGGCACGATCTTCTCCTCGGCGGCCGAGAAGCCGTACGAGGTGGAGCTGGTTGTCGCCGAGGTGGGGGAGACCCCTGAAGGTGACCAGATTTATCGGCTGCCGCACGACGGGTCCATCGTGGATGAGCACGGGTCCGTCGCGGTGGGTGGTAATGCCGAGCAGATCAGTAGCTATCTGGATCAGCGCCACCAGGACGGTATGACGCTGGCGGAGGCGCTGAAGCTGGCCGTGCAGTCGCTGTCGCGGGAGCCGAACGGGGGTGAGCGGGAGATTCCCGCGGAGCGCCTGGAGGTCGCGGTGCTGGACCGTACGCGTCCGCAGCAGCGTAAGTTCAAGCGGATCGTGGGGCGTCAGCTGGATCGGTTGTTGGAGGCGGGGGGCGCGTCGACCGCTACGGAGGCCGAGGACGCCGACGACGAGGAGTGATCCCTCGCCTGGCTTGGCCCTGCCCATCGGTCGGTGGGTGGGGCGGGGCCGTGCCGGTACATCCAGCCCGTCGCCGACGGATCAGACGTTGCCCTATGGGGAGCCGTTTCCCGATCCGGACGTAAGCGACGGGCTTTGGATGTACCGGCACGGCCCCTTCTGTGTGTCGGTGGCTGCGGGTGCGTGGGGCGAGAGGTTCAGAGGGAGCTTGGTGGGGCTGTGGAGCCTCGTACGACCAGTTCCACTGGGATGTTGTCGGTTGGTGGGGTGCGGCCGTCCAGGACGGCCAGGAGGGCTTCCATGCCGCGTTCGCCGAAGCGTTCGGCGTCCAGGCGGACGGTGGTCAGTTCAGGGTCGATCGCCCGGGCCAGGGCCAGGTCGTCCAGGCCTGTGATGGAGAGGTCCTCGGGGATGCGCAGGCCCAGGCGGCGGGCCGCCTTGTAGGCGCCGGCCGCCAGTTTGTCGTCGTCGCAGACCAGGGCGGTGGGCCGGGGGCCGGGGGCGGTGAGTGCCGTCTCCGCGACGGACAGGGCGTCCTCGAAGGAGATCGGGGCTCGGGCGGTGTCCAGGTGTGTGCCGGGGACCTTGTTCAGTTGCGTGGTGAGTTCGCGGGCGCGTACCTCGAAGGTCCAGGACGGGATGTCGGCCGCCAGGTGGAGGAAGCGGCGGTGGCCCAGGGACAGGAGGTGCTCGGCCACCTGTCGTACGCCGTCCTTGATGTCCAGGTTGACGGTTGCCGCGCCCAGGCTGCCCTGCGGGTCGCTGTCCAGCATCACGAGGGGGAGCTGGTCGCCTCGGATGGCGGAGAGGGCGTCCGCGGCCATGGAGGAGGCGATGACGCCGTCCAGCGCGGCGGCCGCGGAGCCGAACGGGTTGCGGGCGGGGCCGATGCCCTCGGGGGAGGGGTAGAGGACCACGCCGAAGCCGTGTTCCGCGGCGATGCGGGCCGCGCCGGTGTAGACGCCCGCGAAGAACTCGGTGGTCAGTGCGGGGACCACCAGGAGGACTGTGCGGGTGCGGCCGAGGCGGAGGTTGCGGGCGGCCAGGTTCGGGCGGTAGCCGAGCTCCTGGGCGGCCTCGCGGACGCGCTGCGCCGTGGCTTCGGAGACCCGGCCGCGCCACTTGTCGCCCAGCACCAGGGAGACCGCGGCCTGGGAGACCCCGGCGGCCTGGGCGACGTCACGGCTCGTGGGGCGCGTGCTACCTCGTGCCACCGGCGACCTGCTCTTTCGTCTGGACTCGCGGACTGGGCACATGGTACGTATGACGCGGGACGTTATACGTAAAACCTCAGGCGCATCGGACGTCACGCGCTAATGGAAGGGCATGACATGGCCGCGGGGTATCTGGAGATCATCAGGGCGAGGCACGCCGCACGGCTTCTCGTCGGGACGCTCATAGGGCGGCTGCCGAACGCCACCGCTGCCATCGCCGTCGTGCTCTTCATCCGGGCGGAGGGCGGGACGTACAGCCTGGCCGGTGCGCTCGCGGCCGTGTACGGGGTGGGCAACGCCGTGGGGCAGCCGCTGCTCGGGCGACTCGTGGACCTGTGCGGGCAGCCGCGGGTCCAGCTGCCGGCCGCTCTTGTCTCGGCTGCTGGGATGGCCGTCTTCGCGTTCTCGGGCACCGACCCGCTGCCGGTGGCGTACGTCTCCATGGCTGTCGCCGGGCTTTTCACGCCGCCTCTGGAGGGCGGACTGCGGGCGCTGTGGCCTTCCGTCCTCCGTAAGGAGGAGCAGGTGCACACCGCTTACGCGATGGACGCCGTGGCCCAGGAAGTCATGTTCACCGTCGGACCGTTGCTCGTGACCCTGTGCGTGTCGCTCTGGTCCGCCCGGGCGGCGCTGCTGATCCTGAACGTCATCGGTGTGCTGGGCGCCCTCTCCGTGGTCCTCTCGCCGCCCTCGCGCGCGTGGCGTTCGGCACCGCGCGAGGCGCACTGGCTCGGCGCGCTGCGCTCGCCGGGGCTGCTGGCGCTGCTCGGCGCGTTCCTGTTCGTGGGAATCGCGCTCGGCTCCATCACGGTCGCCGCGATGTCGTACGCGGACGACCACGGCGGGGACGGGGTGTACGGCTGGCTGATGGCGGCCGTGGGGCTCGGTGCGCTCGTCGGTGGGACGGTGTACGGCGCGCGGACGTGGAGCGGGGCGCCGGAGCGGCGACTGCGGGTGCTTGTGGCCCTTCTGGCGGTGTGTTACCTCCCGCTCATGCTGATGCCGGGCGCGGTCGCCATGACGGCTCTCACGGCGCTCGCGGGAGTCTTCCTGGCACCCTGCATCGCCTGCGCCTTCATCATCGTCGACCGGCACGCGCCGAGCGGCACCGTCACCGAGGCGTTCTCCTGGCTTGTGACGACGTTCACTGTGGGCGCGTCGGTCGGAACGGGCCTCGCGGGGCCGGTCGTCGAGTGGGGCGGGGCGGTGTGGGGCTTCGCCGTACCGGGTGTCGCGGGGGCCGCCGCGCTGGTGGTTCTGCTGGCCACGGGGCGGGTCCTCGCAGCTACCGGGGATGGTGCGGTGGTTGCGGTCTCATCGGAAAATGATCCAAACCGTGCTGTCGAACCCCGTTTCAGGTCGGGGGATCGGGCGTAATGTTCAGTCATGGACCGCCGCATTTTCGGGCTGGAGAACGAGTACGGCGTCACGTGTACGTTCAGGGGACAGCGGCGCCTGTCTCCCGACGAGGTGGCGCGGTACCTCTTCCGCCGTGTCGTGTCATGGGGCCGCAGCAGCAATGTCTTTCTGCGGAACGGTGCCCGCCTCTATCTCGACGTGGGATCACATCCGGAATACGCGACACCCGAATGTGACAACGTGACGGAACTCGTCACTCACGACAAGGCCGGCGAGCGTATTCTCGAAGGACTCCTGGTGGACGCCGAACGACGCCTGCACGAGGAAGGAATCGCGGGCGACGTCTACCTGTTCAAGAACAACACCGACTCGGCGGGTAACTCCTACGGGTGCCACGAGAACTATCTGGTGGCCCGGCACGGGGAGTTCTCCCGGCTCGCGGACATTCTCATTCCCTTCCTGGTCACCCGGCAGCTGCTGTGCGGTGCGGGCAAGGTGCTGCAGACGCCGCGCGGCGCCGTGTACTGCGTCAGTCAGCGCGCCGAGCACATCTGGGAGGGGGTCAGTTCCGCGACGACCCGCTCCCGGCCCATCATCAACACCCGCGACGAACCGCACGCCGATGCCGAGCGCTACCGCCGGTTGCATGTCATCGTCGGCGACTCGAACATGTCCGAGACGACCATGCTCCTGAAGGTCGGTGCCACCGATCTCGTGCTGCGCATGATCGAGGCGGGCACGGTCATGCGTGACCTGACCCTGGAGAACCCCATTCGGGCGATCCGCGAGGTCAGTCATGACATCACGGGCCGGCGCAAGGTGCGCCTGGCCAGTGGCCGGGAGGCCTCCGCGCTGGAGGTGCAGCGCGAGTACTACGAGAAGGCCGTGGACTTCTGCGAGCGCCGCGGCATCCGCACCGGCACCGTCGAGCAGGTGCTCGAACTGTGGGGCCGTACGCTCGACGCGATCGAGGCGGAGGACCTCGACCGGATCGGTACCGAAATCGACTGGGTCATGAAGTACAAGCTCATCGAGCGGTACCGGGCCAAGCACAACATGACGATGTCGCACCCGCGGGTCGCGCAGATAGACCTCGCCTACCACGACATCCACCGTCGTCGTGGTCTGTACTACCTGCTGGAGAGGAAGGGACAAGCCACCCGGATCTGCAACGATTTGAAGATCTTCGAGGGCAAGTCCGTGCCGCCGCAGACCACTCGGGCGCGGTTGCGTGGTGACTTCATCCGGCGCGCTCAGGAACAGCGCCGCGATTTCACCGTCGACTGGGTCCATCTCAAGCTCAATGACCAGGCGCAGCGGACGGTGTTGTGCAAGGACCCGTTCCGTTCCGTCGACGACCGGGTGGAGAAGCTGATCGCGGGGATGTGAGCCAGGAGTTCCGCGAGGGATGCGGAACGCAACGCGGGGCGTCGTACGTTTTCCGTACGGCGCCCTTCTCACGTCGTAGAGTTGCGCGCACGCCATCAACCAAGATCGATCGATACGAGGCCCTCACCGTGCGCCGACGCTCACTTCTCATCGCCGTACCCGCCGGACTGGTCACTCTCGCCGGATGCGGTGACGACAACAAGTCGGACAAGGCCAAGTCCAGCAGCAGCCCGTCCCCTTCGGCCTCCGCCTCGACGGTTCCGCCGCCGAAGATCGTCGAGGGTCCGCTGCCGGCCATCACGGCCGGGACGAAGTTCGACGAGAAGCCGACCGTGGCCAAGGGCAACGGTGACCCGTCGAAGGACCTGGCGGTCAAGACGGTCATCGCGGGCGGCGGCCAGACGGTGGCGGAGAACGACTTCATCCAGGCGAACTACCTCGGCCAGATCTGGTCGACGGCGAAGGTCTTCGACAACTCCTACGACCGTAAGACGCCGCTGCTCATCCAGCTCGCCCAAGGCAGCATCATCGACGGCTGGCGCTACGCTCTGGCGGGCAAGAAGGTCGGCAGCCGGGTTCTGATGGCCGTGCCGCCGCTCTGGGGCTACGGCACATCGGGGAACACGCAGGCGGGCATCAAGGGCACCGACACGCTGGTGTTCGTCATCGACATCCAGGACACCTTCAACTCCAAGAGCTCGGTCAAGGGCAAGGCGGTCGCGCAGAGCGACGCCGCTCTGCCGAAGGTCGGCACCAACACCGATGGCAAGGCCCCCTCCGTCGACGTACCGAAGTCCGCCGCTCCCACGAAGCTCGTGTCGGACTATGTGCTGGAGGGGGACGGTGCCGAGGTCAAGGCGGACTCGGCCGTCCTCGTGCAGTTCAAGGGCGTGGTCTGGGACAGCGGCGCGGAGTTCGAGTCCACGTACACCCAGGGGCGGCTGGCCCAGTTCTCGCTGCAGCAGATGCAGACGGTCATCAAGGGCCTGGGCGAAGGGCTGACGGGTAAGAAGGTCGGCAGCCGCGTCCTCATCGTCGTCCCGCCGAAGCTCGCCTACGGTGACAACCCGCCGAGCGGTGGCAAGATCAAGAAGGGCTCCACTCTCGTCTTCTCGGTGGACATCCTGGCGAAGATGTAACGCCTGCGGGGATGTGAGAGTGTCGGTGTTGCCTTAAGGCCTTTACGCGAACAAGCAGGAGCGAGAGACGTGAGCATCGAGAAGCCCGAGATCGACTTCCCGGGCGGCGAGCCCCCGGCGGACCTCGAGATCAAGGACATCTGGGAGGGCGACGGCCCGGTCGCCAAGGCCGGCGACTTCGTCAAGGTCCACTACGTGGGCGTGGCCTTCTCCACCGGCGAGGAGTTCGACGCCTCCTGGAACCGCGGCACCCCGCTGCAGTTCCAGCTCGGCGTCGGCCAGGTCATCAGCGGCTGGGACCAGGGTGTGCAGGGCATGAAGGTCGGCGGCCGCCGCCAGCTGATCATCCCGGCGCACCTCGCCTATGGCGACCGCGGCGCCGGTGGCCGGATCGCCCCCGGCGAGACGCTGATCTTCGTCTGCGACCTGGTCGCGGTCTGACGTCGGCTGTCGGGGACCGGTTCCTGGTCGGGTGACCAGAGGGATCGGTTCCCGACCCGACGGCCACGGCGACCGCCCGGCCGGGCGGTCACGGGGCCTGTTGCCGGCCTCGCCCGGTGGCCGGGCAGGGAGATGTGCCGCAGGTTTGTTGATCATGTCGTGGGCCGATCTTCGTGCGTCGCGTGATCGGGATCGACCGGAGTTGATCATCTGGGGTCCATGCCTGCCCGGGCATGGGCCCTCGGCTTTTGTCACGGCACTTCGGAGCGGTACGGTCATCGGTCGGAAGCACCATAGGGAAGGGCGTCGATGGCCATTGCCAAGGCCGAGCGGCTGATGAACCTCGCGCTGTGTCTGCTCGGGACGCGGCGGCCGCTCAGCAAGCGCGAACTCCGCGATTCCATCGAGGCGTATGTCGAGGCCTTCAGGCCGGGCACGGGCGCGGCCGGGTCGGACGACTCCTTCAACCGGATGTTCGAGCGCGACAAGGACGATCTGCGCGAGCTGGGCCTGGTCATCGAGACGGTGGAGAACCTCGACGGCGAGGTCGGCTACCTCGCCCGCCGCGACAGCAACCGCCTGCCGCCCATCACCCTCGACGCCGAGGAGGCCGCCGCCCTCGGCCTCGCCGCCAAGGTCTGGCAGCAGGCCCGGCTGGCCGGCGCGGCGAGCGGTGCGCTGCAGAAGCTGCGCGCCGCGGGCCTTCCCGAGGACGTCGACCCCTACGAGGCCCACGGCGCCCTCGAACCGCACATCCCCGTGCACGAGGCGGCCTTCGAGCCCCTGATGCTAGCCTGCCGCGACCGCCGCCCGGTCGTCTTCGACTACCGCAAGGCCACCGCCGCACACCCCGAGACCCGGCAGGTCGAGCCATGGGCGCTGGAGTGCTGGCGCGGCCACTGGTACCTGGCGGGCTGGGACCGCGACCGCGGCGCCGAGCGGGTCTTCCGGCTCTCCAGGATCACCGGCAAGGTCCGCTCCCGCGCCGGGCGCTACACCGCCGAGGTGCCCGATGTCGTCACCGTGCGCGAGACGGTCGCGGGCTGGGCGGGCGAGATCGCCGACCGCTCCGCACGGATCCGGCTGCGCACCGGCTCCGGCTACCCGCTGCGCGCCAAGGCCGTCTCCGTACGGGAACTGGGCGACGGCTGGGACGAGTTGGAGATTCCGTACGGGCACGGCCTGGACGCCTGGCTCGTCGAGTTCGGGCCCGACGTGGTGGTCCTGGAGCCCGCAGAGCTGCGGGCCGATGTAGTGGACCGGCTGCGCGCTGTGGCCAAGGGCTGAGGGGGAACGTAGAGAACGTGGCAGGAAAACCGGTCAGGCCCACGAACGCGATCGACCAGACCCGGCGGATGCTCTCGCTGGTGACCTATCTGCGCGAGCGCCCCGGCGCGCACGTCGGTGACGTCGCCCGCGCCTTCGGGATCACCGAGGACGAGCTGATCTCCGACCTCGACGTACTGCCGCTGTGCGGGACCAGCTTCCGCGGCGGGGATCTGCTGGACATCGACACCGACGGCGACCGGATCTGGTGGCACAACCCGGACGATGTGGCGGAGCCGCTGCGTATCGCCGCCGACGAGGCGACCGCGCTGCTGGTGGCCGCCCGCGCGGTGTCCACGCTGCCCGGGCTGCGCGAGGGCGACCGGCAGGCGCTGCTGCGCGCCACCGCCAAGGTGGAGGCCGCTTCGGGCGAGGCAGCGGGCGCCAGCTCCCGGCTCTCGGTGACCTTCGAGTCCGAGGGCGGGGTCTTCGCGGACGTCGACCGGGCGATCTCCGAGCGGCGCCGGCTGTGGATCCGCTACTACTCACCCTCGCGGGACGAGCTCACCGAGCGCGAGATCGACCCGATCCGCCTGGTCAGCGTCGGGCACACCTATGTGGAGGCCTGGTGCCGCCGATCCGAGGCGCGCCGCACCTTCCGGCTCGACCGGGTCGCCGAGATCCAGATCCTCGACGAGCCGTCCGCGCCGCCGGAGGTCGAGCTGCGGGACCTGTCGGAGGGCCTGGTGCAGCCGGCCGCCGAGGACCCGGAGGTCGTGGTCGAGGTCGGCCCGGGGGGCCGCTGGGTCGCGGAGTACTACCCGCACGACAGCGCGGATGAGCTTCCCGATGGCGGGCTGCGTATTACCCTGCGCACGCCCGACCCGGCATCGCTCAGACGGCTGGCGCTGCGCCTGGGCCGTGACGGCCGGATCGTCTCGCCGCCCGAGCTCGCCGACAGCGCGCGTCACGCGGCCCGCGAGGCGCTGGCCGCGTACGACGGGATCGAGGCGGCGCAGGACGCACCGCGGGGTGCCCATGAGGCGCACGGCGTTCAGGACGGGCAGTACGACAAGCGGGAGTGAGCCGCGGGGGCCGCGCCGGTGCCGCGGGGCGAGCGCGCCAAGGTCCGAAAGGCTGAGCACGGTCGCCACGCGACGGCGGCTGTGGCGTCCCGGAGGCGAACGACCAGAACAAGAGGAGCGAGGGCTTTGAGCGAGTCTCCGATGTCCGGTGCGAGGGAAATGACGGTCGCGGCAGCGTTCACGGGGATGAAGAGAGTGGTCCCTGTGGTGTTCCGGGCCGGCTGCCCGGACTGCCGGGGCCGCTTCGAACTCTCCGCGAGCGCCCTGCGGCTCGCCATCGGCGCCACCAGCCGTACGACCTTCTACTCCTTCACCTGCCCGGACTGCGGGGGCACCGTCCGCAAGCCCGCGGGTGAACGCATCGTCGAGCTGCTGATCGGGGGCGGGGTCAGGACGCTGAGGCTGCACTCCACGGTTTGACTGGGGCTAGGCTCGGCGTCATGTACTGGCCGATGTTCGCGGTAGCTGTGGGTTTCGTGGGTCTCGCCGTCCTCGGTGTGCTCGCCGTCCGGATCTTCCTGGAGGCGCGGCGCCTGGGAGCGCAGGTCGCGGACTCGGCGCGCCGTATCAACAGGGCGGCCGAGGATCTGGAACGGGCGGTGGACACCCTGTGAGTTTCCTCTGTGATGCGCTTTGGGCCACTTCGCCCTGTCACCTTGCCAGTGGGGGCAGGTACGCTGCTGATCGCGGCCCGGAGAACGAGGCGCGGTCCGCAGAGCAGGAAATACGCACCGGGCTTGTCCCACGTTCATCTCGGGGCGTTACGATCGCTGCACGACGGTCAAACGCATGTCCGACCGTCCGAACATGCCCAGCCGCCCGCCTCGGTGAGAAGGTGAGAACTTATGTTCCGCAACGGACTTGAGCCGTGGCACCTGCTGCTCTTCGTTCTGGTGATCCTCCTCGTGTTCGGTTCCAAGAAGCTCCCGGACATGGCGCGCTCGCTCGGCAAATCTGCTCGCATCCTGAAGAGCGAGGCGAAGGCGATGAAGGACGACGGCAAGCAGTCCGCCGACACCGACACCGCCACCGCCCAGTCCACCGAGGAGCCCGCTCCGGCTCAGCGCACGATCCAGGCCGCCCCAGGCGACGTGACCAGCTCCCGCCCGGTCAACGAGCCGACGGACACCACCCAGCGCTGACGCAAGGCCGGACGCCCCGGCCTGCCGCACGAGATGAGGATGTGGGTTGCTCGAGTCTGCCCGCAAGAAGGAGAGGGATCCCGAGGGGCGGATGCCGCTCGCGGATCACTTGCGTGAGCTGCGTAACCGGCTCGCGAAGGGTGTTCTGGCGATCCTTGCCGTCACGATTGTCGCGGCCTTCTTCTACAGGGACATCATCAACTTCGTCACCCAGCCGATGCTCGACGAGATCGGCTGCCGCCAGTCCTTCGGGGAGCTGGCCAAGGCCAAGAACGCCCACTGCGCGCACATCACCGTCAGTGGCCTGCTGGCGCCGTTCACCCTGGCCCTGAAGGTCGCTTTGATGGCCGGTGTCGTGCTTGCGGCGCCGGTCTGGCTCTACCAGTTGTGGGCGTTCGTCGCGCCGGGCCTGCACCGCAACGAGAAGAAGTACGCCTACGCCTTCGTCGGCTTCGGCTTCCCGCTCTTTCTCGGCGGCGGCTACCTCGCGTTCCACGTGCTGCCCACCACGGCGAAGGTGATGATCGGCCTCACACCCAGCGGTGCTGAGAACCTGTTGCCTCTGGACGACCTGCTCGACCTGGTCACCCGCATGGTCGTCGTTTTCGGCCTCGCCTTCGAGATGCCGTTGCTGCTGGTCATGCTCAACCTCACCGGCATTCTGTCCGGACGGCGCATGCTGGGCTGGTGGCGCGGCATGGTCGTCGGTATCACCGCCTTCGCGGCCGTGGCCACGCCGAGTCCCGACCCGATGACGATGCTGGCGCTGGCGGCGCCGATCTGGGGGCTCTACTTCATCGGCGTGGCCATCGCGTTGCTCAACGACCGGCGCAAGCGGCGCCGCGAGACCGAGGGGCCGGCTGACGACGAGGCCTCCGACCTGGACCTCACGCCTGAGGACATCGGCGAGGTCGAGAGCGTGTCGGCGCACCGCGCGCTGCCCGAGCAGTCGGGCACGGACCGGGTCAACGGTTATGACGACGTGACCTGACGAAGCCCGGAGATCTCGTAGGGTCAGGGCCGTGACCAGCGAGATCACCCTCTTCGTCAACCCCACCGCGGGACGCGGCCGGGGCGCCCACGCGGCGCAGCCGGCCGCTTTCGCATTGCGGCAGGCGGGATTCTCCGTCCGTACGGTCCTCGGGGAGAACGCCGAGGACGCCCTCACGCGCGCGCGTGCGGCCGTCGAGGGCGGCACCGGCGCGCTGATAGCCGTCGGGGGCGACGGCATGGCGAACCTCGCCCTCCAGGCCGTCGCCGGCACCCGCACCCCGCTCGGCCTGGTCGCCGCCGGTACCGGGAACGACTTCGCCCGCACCCTCGGACTTCCGGTGCGTGACCCGGCGGCCGCGGGACGGCTGATCGCCGAGGCCCTCAAGGGGGCGCGGCTGCGCGACGTCGACCTGGGCCGGGTGAACGGCACCTGGTTCGGCGGCGTCCTCGCCTCCGGCTTCGACTCCCGGGTCAATGATCGCGGCAATCGTATGCGGTGGCCGGTCGGCCGTTTCAAGTACGACCTCGCCATGCTCGCCGAACTGGCCGCTCTCGAGCCCCTCCCGTACCGGATGACCCTGGACGACGGCGAGGTCCGGGAGATCGGCGCGACCCTCGTCGCGGTCGGCAACGGATCGTCGTACGGCGGCGGGATGAGGATCTGCGCGGGCGCCGACCTGGGGGACGGGCTGTTCGACGTCACGGTCGTCGGGGAGTGCAGCCGTACGACGCTGCTCAAGGTGTTCCCCAAGGTCTACCGGGGCACCCACCTCGACCACTCCGTGGTCACCGTGTACCGGGCCGCCAAGGTCGAGCTCGTCGCCGAGGGTGTCACCGGGTACGCGGACGGGGAGCCGCTCGGGCCGCTGCCGCTCACCGCGGAGTGCGTGCCCGCGGCGGTGCGCGTGGCAATTCCCTGAGCTGCGGGGATCCGGGGTTTGAGACAAACAGATCCGGATATTGATCGTCATGTTGTCAGTGGCTGCCGGTAGTCTCGAAAGCACGATGACAGAGGACCTCTCACCGGCCGAGCGGTATGCGGCAGCACGGAAGCGCGCTGTCGAGCAGGCCACCGCGCTCGCCTCCTTCCGCGAGATGTACGACTTCGGCCTCGACCCCTACCAGATCGAGGCCTGCCAGGCGCTCGAGGCGGGCAAGGGTGTGCTCGTGGCCGCGCCCACCGGCTCGGGCAAGACGGTCGTCGGCGAGTTCGCCGTCCACCTCGCCCTCCAGCAGGGCAAGAAGTGTTTCTACACCACGCCGATCAAGGCGCTCTCGAACCAGAAGTACGCCGATCTGTGCCGCCGCTACGGCGCGGACAAGGTCGGCCTGCTCACCGGCGACAACAGCGTCAACTCCGAGGCCCCGGTGGTCGTCATGACCACCGAGGTGCTGCGCAACATGCTCTACGCGGGCTCCCAGACCCTCCTCGGCCTCGGCCATGTGGTCATGGACGAGGTGCACTACCTCTCCGACCGCTTCCGCGGCGCCGTCTGGGAGGAAGTGATCATCCACCTCCCCGAGTCGGTGACGCTGGTGTCACTCTCGGCGACCGTGTCGAACGCGGAGGAGTTCGGCGACTGGCTGGACACCGTGCGCGGCGACACCGAGGTGATCGTCTCCGAGCACCGGCCCGTGCCGCTGTTCCAGCACGTGCTGGCCGGGCGCCGGATGTACGACCTCTTCGAGGAGGGCGAGGGCAACAAGAAGGCGGTCAACCCCGACCTCACGCGCCTGGCCCGCATGGAGGCCAGCCGCCCCTCGTTCCAGGACCGCAGACGCGGCCGCGCCCTGCGCGAGGCCGACCGGGAGCGCGAGCGCCGACAGCGCTCGCGGATCTGGACGCCGGGCCGGCCCGAGGTCATCGAACGCCTCGACGCCGAGGGCCTGCTGCCCGCCATCACGTTCATTTTCAGCCGTGCCGCCTGCGAGGCCGCCGTCCAGCAGTGCCTGTACGCGGGGCTGAGGCTGAACGACGACGAGGCGCGCGTGAAGGTCCGCGAGATCGTCGAGGAGCGCACGGCCTCCATCCCGTCCGAGGACCTGCACGTCCTGGGCTACTACGAGTGGCTGGAGGGCCTGGAGCGCGGCATCGCGGCCCACCACGCGGGCATGCTGCCGACGTTCAAGGAGGTCGTCGAGGAGCTCTTCGTACGCGGCCTGGTGAAGGCCGTGTTCGCCACCGAGACCCTGGCGCTCGGCATCAACATGCCCGCCCGCTCGGTGGTGTTGGAGAAGCTCGTCAAGTGGAACGGCGAGCAGCACGCCGACATCACACCCGGCGAGTACACCCAGCTCACCGGTCGTGCGGGGCGCCGCGGCATCGACGTCGAAGGCCATGCCGTCGTGCTGTGGCAGCGTGGCTTCAGCCCCGACCATCTGGCGGGACTCGCGGGCACACGCACCTACCCGCTGCGCTCCAGCTTCAAGCCGTCGTACAACATGGCGGTCAACCTGGTCGAGCAGTTCGGCCGGCACCGCTCGCGCGAGCTCCTGGAGACCTCCTTCGCGCAGTTCCAGGCCGACAAGTCGGTCGTCGGGATCTCCCGGCAGGTGCAGCGCAACGAGGAGGGGCTCGAGGGCTACAAGGAGTCCATGACCTGCCACCTCGGGGACTTCGAGGAGTACGCGCGGCTGCGCCGCGAACTCAAGGACCGCGAGACCGACCTCGCCAAGCAGGGTGCGGCGCAGCGGCGCGCCGAGGCGGCCGTCGCGCTGGAGAAGCTCAAGCCCGGCGACATCATCCATGTCCCGACCGGCAAGTTCGCGGGCCTGGCGCTGGTCCTCGACCCGGGGCTGCCCGCGGGCCGGTCCAACGGCCACCGCGGCTTCGAGCACCACGACGGCCCGCGCCCGCTGGTCCTCACCGCCGAGCGCCAGGTGAAGCGGCTGGCCTCGATGGACTTCCCGGTGCCGGTCGAGGCGCTGGAGCGGATGCGTATCCCGAAGTCCTTCAACCCGCGCTCCCCGCAGTCCCGTCGCGACCTCGCCTCCGCCCTGCGTACCAAGGCCGGGCACATCGTCCCCGACCGGCTGCGCAAGAGGCGGTCCGAGGCGGCCGACGACCGCGAGATCGCCCGGTTGCGCACCGCGATCCGCGCCCACCCCTGTCACGGGTGCAACGACCGTGAGGACCACGCCCGTTGGGCCGAGCGCTACCACCGGCTGCTGCGTGACACCCGGCAGCTGGAGAACCGCATCGAGGGCCGGACGAACACCATCGCCCGCACCTTCGACCGGATCGTCGCCCTCCTCACGGAGTTGGACTATCTGCGCGGTGACGAGGCCACCGAGCACGGCAGACGGCTCGCCCGGCTGTACGGCGAACTCGATCTGCTGGCCAGCGAATGCCTGCGCGCCGGAGTCTGGGAAGGACTCGACCCGGCCGAACTCGCCGCCTGTGTCTCGGCGTTGGTGTACGAGTCCCGGGTCGGCGACGACGCCATGGCGCCGAAGCTGCCGTCCGGAAAGGCCAAGGCCGCGCTCGGCGAGATGGTCCGCATCTGGGGCCGCCTCGACGCCCTGGAGGAGGACTTCCGGATCACCCAGACCGAGGGCGTCGGCCAGCGTGAGCCGGACCTCGGCTTCGCCTGGGCGGCCTACGAGTGGGCGTCCGGCAAGGGCCTCGACGAGGTGCTGCGCGAGGCGGAGATGCCGGCCGGTGACTTCGTCCGCTGGTGCAAGCAGGTCATCGACGTCCTGGGCCAGATCTCGGCCGCCGCGCCCGTCTCCGGAGGCGGGGGCTCGACGGTCGCGAAGAACGCGCGCAAGGCGGTCGAGGGCTTGCTGCGCGGGGTGGTCGCCTACTCGTCGGTGGGCTGAGCCGAGCCCGGTCGTTCGTGGTGCGCCGCCTCCCTGCCGGGGGGCGGCGCACCGCCGCCCGCGTATCCGCGGCTCGGCGCGGTGCCGGAGGTGAACCCGGGACCGTGCTCGGGTTCGATCTCGCCGGGGTCGTGGTGCGCTCCGCCGCGCGCGGTGGCGCGGTGGCGTGGTGGGGGAGCGGGCCGCCGTGTTTCATCCCGGGCGCCCACCAGGTGGTGGCCGGCCTGGACGGCGTCACGGAACCCGTGAACCCGGTCGGGCTCAGGCGTGTGCCTGGAGGTAGCCGCGCCAGCCGCCGTACTCCGTGATGTCCTCGGTGCCTTCGAGGGCGCCGGGCTCGCACAGGAAGCCGGGTACGTGGGTGCCGTCGGCCAGTGCGATCCGGCCCAGTGCCATCGGCCGGGGCAGCTCGGCGAGCAGGCGTCCGAGGCCTTCGGCGGGCAGCCGCCACACCTCCGTCTCGACGGCGGCACCGCCCGCGTCCGTGTGGACGAGGCCCGGCTTGGGCGGAGTGGTGGAGAGTGCGTGCAGCCGGTAGGTGGGTGCCGTCGTGGTCGTACGTTCCCACTCGGCGCCCAGGGACAGGAGCTGGTGGTTCAGCGGCTGGCCGGACAGGTGGGCGCCGACCACGGCGATGCTCAGCCACGGCCGGAGCAGCGCGGCGATGCGGGCGAGGCGTTCGTCGGTGAACGCCGGGCCGATGAGCATGACGCCGAAGGGGAGACCGGCGGGGGTGAGGCCGGCGGGGACGGCGACGGCCGCCAGGTCGAAGAGGTTCGTGGAGTTGGTGAAGCGGCCCAGGCGGGCATTGGCGCCCAGCGGGTCGGCGGCGACCTCCGCGAGCGTGGGGTGGCCGGGCGCGGTCGGCAGCAACAGGGCGTCCGTGTCGCCGAGTTCGGCGAGCGCCCGGGTGCGCAGGGCGGCCAGGCGGTCCTGGTCGGCGAAGAGCTGGTGGGCCGGGATGTCCCGGGCGCGGGTGATGATCCCGGCGACGGTCGGGTCGAGACCCGCACCTCCTTCGGCGATCAACTTGTCGACGAAACTCCCCACCGCCGTGTAGCGCTCGGCGACGAACGCACCCTCGTAGAGCATGGCCGCCGCCTCGGTGAACGGGGCGAGGTCGAGGGTGCGTACCTCGGCCCCGGCCGTGACGAGTTGGGCCACGGCGGCCTCGTACGCCTCCGCCCAGCCCTCGTCCAGTTCGCCGAGCTGTGCCGTCGGGGGGACGGCGACGCGCCACGGGCCGGGGGCGCGCTGGGGGAGTGCGGGGAGTTCGCGTCCGGACGGGGACGCCATGTACGCGAGGGCCTGCTCGGCCTCCGGGAGCGTACGGGCGAAGACGGTCACGCAGTCGAGCGAGGCGCAGGCGGGGACGACACCGGTGGTCGGGACCAGGCCGCGGGTGGGCTTCAGGCCGACGATGCCGTTGAAGGCGGCGGGGACGCGGCCGGAGCCGGCCGTGTCGGTGCCGAGGGCGAGGTCGACGAGGCCGAGGGCTACGGCCACGGCCGATCCCGAACTGGAGCCGCCGCTGATTCTGGCCGGGTCCAGGGCGTTCCGTACGGCGCCGTGCGGGGAGCGGGTGCCGACCAGGCCCGTGGCGAACTGGTCCAGGTTCGTGGTGCCGAGGAGCAGTGCGCCGGCCGCGCGGAGGCGGGCGACCGCGGGGGCGTCGTCCTTGGGGGTGTAGGCGTAGGCCGGGCAGCCGGCGGTGGTCCGGAGGCCCCCCACGTCGATGTTGCCCTTCGCGGCGAGGAGCTTGCCGGCGAGGGGGAGGTGTTCGCCTGCGGCGACTCGTGCGTCGATGGCCTGGGCTTCCTTCTCGGCCTCTGCCTGGGGGCGCAGGTCGATCCAGATCTCGGGGCGGTCGACTGCCTCGATGCGGGCGTAGGCCATGCGGACTCGGGTCAGGACGGACATGGGTTGCTCCTGGTTCTTCGGGCACGGACCACACGCTTGCTTTCAGGTGGCGGGTGCGAGGACCACCAGTGCCGTGCCCGCTTCCACCTGGGCGCCCGGCTTGGTGAGGATCTCTGCCACCACTCCGTCCATCGGAGCGGGTACGCGGGACTCCATCTTCATCGCCTCCAACGCCAGCAGGGGCTGGCCGGTCGTCACCCGGTCGCCCGGTTCGACGTTCAGCTGCCACACGGAAGCCGCGAACTCGGCCTCGATCAGACGGCCGCCCGCGGGGACCGTCACCTCGGCGGCGGGAGCCGCGGGCGCGGAGGCGGCGTCCGCGCGAGCGAACTCGCCCGCCGCTTCCCAGGCATCCCGCTCG
Source organism: Streptomyces sp. NBC_01384 (assembly GCF_045040035.1). Taxonomy (NCBI): domain Bacteria; kingdom Bacillati; phylum Actinomycetota; class Actinomycetes; order Kitasatosporales; family Streptomycetaceae; genus Streptomyces; species Streptomyces sp. NBC_01384. The sequence continues at coordinate 1,879,758 of NZ_CP109559.1, read as the reverse complement.
GCGGAGAACGCGGCGCGCTGCCGGGCCCGGAACTCCGCGATGGACTCGGAGTCGGCGGCGAGGAAGGCCTTGTACTCGGCGAGCGAGAAGACGCCCTCCTCGATCCGGGGGACGAAACGGCCCGAGACGATGTCGGCGCGCAGGTCGAGGAGCTCGTCGGGCTCGACGGCGTACCACTTGATGCGGTCGAAGAAGCGCAGCAGCCAGGGCGAGCCCGGTTCGAACGCGCCGCGCTGTTGCCACCCGGACCACACCTGGGTCGTACGGCCGACGAACTGGTAGCCGCCGGGGCCCTCCATGCCGTAGATGCAGAGGTAGGCGCCGCCGATGCCGACCGAGTTCTCGGCGGTCCAGGTGCGTGCCGGGTTGTACTTGGTGGTCACCAGGCGGTGGCGCGGGTCCAGCGGTGTCGCCACCGGTGCGCCCAGGTAGACGTCGCCCAGGCCCAGGACGAGGTACTCCGCATCGAACACCGTGCGGTACACGTCGTCCACCGAGTCCAGGCCGTTCACGCGGCGGATGAACTCGATGTTCCACGGGCACCAGGGCGCGTCGTCGCGGACGCCCGCCATGTAGCGGGCGATCGCCTCGCGGGTCGCCGGGTCGTCCCAGGAGAGGGGGAGGTGGACCGTGCGGGAGGGGACCACCAGTTGGTCGCTGGGCGGGAGGGTTCGGGTTATCTCCCGCACCATGGTGAGGAGTTCGCGCTGCGGGAGCCTGCGCGGGTCCGTCTGGATCTGCAGCGAACGGATGCCGGGGGTCAGGTCCGTGACGCCGTCGAGGCCCGCCTCGGCCACGGCCTCCATCAGCGCGTGGACGCGCATGCGCAGGGCCAGGTCCAGTTGCATGGGACCGAACTCGACCAGCAGGTTGTCGTCGCCGCTGCGGCGGTACGTCACGTCGCCGTCCCGTGCGAGTACCCCGCCGTCGACGATCGCGGGCCGCTCGGAGCCGTCGTCGGCGAGCGGGGCGAAGCGCACGGTGTCACCGGGGCGGAACTGGCCGAGTTTCCAGCGCTCCGTGCTGACGACCGTCGCCGGGCAGACGAAACCGCCGAGCGAGGGACCGTCCGGACCGAGCAGCACCGGCATGTCGCCGGTGTAGTCGACGGCGCCGACCGAGTACGGCGTGTCGTGGATGTTGGACGGGTGCAGGCCCGCCTCGCCGCCGTCGGTGCGCGCCCAGCGGGGCTTCGGGCCGACCAGCCGTACACCCGTGCGCGCCGAGTTGAAGTGCACCTTCCAGTCGGCGGCGTAGAAGTCGTGGATGTCGTCCTCGGTGAAGAACTCCGGCGCGGCGTGCGGGCCTTCGAGCGCGCCGACCTGCCATGTGGACGCGAACGCGGGGCGGTCGCCGAAGGGCACCGGCGCCCCGTGATCCGTGGCCGAGCCGCCGCGCAGTACGTCGCCCGTGCGCAGCGTCCGGCCGCCGTGGCCGCCGAACCGGCCCAGCGTGAAGGTGGACGCGCTGCCGAGGAACGCCGGTACGTCCAGGCCCCCGCCCGCGAACAGTACGTAGGTGCGCAAGCCGTGTGCGGTGGGCGCGCCGACCTCCAGTACGGCCCCCGCGGGCACCGTCACCGGCTCCCACTGAGCGACCGCCGTGCCGTCCACGGTGACCGGTGCCGGAGCGCCCGTGACGCAGACCGTCGTGGCGTGTGTGAAGCGCAGGGTCGGCCCCTGGAGGGTGCACTCCAGACCCGGTGCCCCCTCGTGGTTGCCGAGGGCGTGGTTGCCGAGCCGGAAGGACAGGTCGTCCATCGGGCCGCACGGCGGCACACCCACCTGCCAGTAGCCGGTGCGGCCCGGCCAGTCCTGGACCGTGGTGAGCGTCCCGCCGGACACGACCTCGATGCGCCGGGTGGGATCGGTGACGCCGGCCAGCGTCGCCGTCGAGTGCGTCGCCCGCCGGAAGGACGGTTCGGCGAGCGCGGCCCGCACCAGCCCGAGGTTCGTCTCGATGCCGTCCACGCGGGTCCTGGCCAGTGCCTCGTCGAGGCGCTCCAGTGCGTGCGCCCGGTCCGGGCCGTACGCGATGACCTTCGCGAGCATCGGGTCGTACGACGTGGTCACCTCGGTGCCCGTCTCCACCCAGCCGTCCACGCGGACGCCGCCGGGGAACTCGACCCGTGTCAGCAGTCCCGCGCTGGGCCGGTGGTCGCGCGAGGGGTCCTCGGCGTAGACGCGGGCCTCGACGGCGTGACCGCGCGGCGCCCCCGGGTCCCGTACGACCTCCGACTCCCCACGGGCGAGCCGCAGCATCCAGGCGACGAGGTCGACGCCGTAGATCTCCTCGGTGACCGGATGCTCCACCTGGAGGCGGGTGTTGACCTCCAGGAAGTACGCCTCCTCGCGCGCGGCGTCGTACACGAACTCGACCGTGCCGGCCGAGCGGTATCCGACGCTGGCGCACAAGTCGCGTGCACAGGCGGCGAGTCGAGCGCGGACGGCGGACGGCAGGCCCGGTGCCGGGGCCTCCTCCAGCACCTTCTGGTTGCGGCGCTGGAGCGAGCAGTCGCGGTCGCCGAAGGTGACGACACGGCCGCGGCCGTCGCCGAAGACCTGCACCTCGACATGACGGGCGTGCTCCACCAGCCGCTCCAGGAAGACTCCGGCCAAGGAGAAGGAAGCTGCGGCGACGCGCTGCACCCGTTCCCAGGCCTCGGTCAGTTCATCGGCGGAGCGACATGCCGACATACCGATGCCGCCGCCACCGCCGGTGGCCTTGAGCATCACGGGATAGCCGATGAGGTCGGCCGCCTCCAAAGCCTCCGCAAGACCGGGGAGCAGCCCCGTCCCCGGCGCCAACGGCACCCCCGCGGCCTGGGCCGCCGCCCGCGCCGTGTGCTTCGCCCCGAACAGCTCCAGTTGCTCCGGCGTCGGCCCCACGAACACGATCCCGGCGTCCTCGCAGCGCCGCGCGAAGGCCGCGTCCTCGGACAGGAAGCCGTACCCGGGGTGGATCGCCCCGGCCCCGGTGTCCTTGGCCGCCTTCAGGACCAGGTCGGCGTCGAGGTACGACTCCTTGGCGGGCGCGGGCCCCAGCCGTACCGCCTCGTCGGCGAGCCGGACGTGGGGGGCGCAGCGGTCGGCGTCGGAGTACACGGCGACCGTACGCAGGCCCAGTTCGCGGGCGGTGCGGATGATCCGCACCGCGATCTCGCCCCGGTTGGCGATCAGCAGGGTGTCGAAACTCATGCGCCCGCCCCACTGATCGTCATCTCGACCGCCGTCGGCTCGAAGCCGTTGCAGGGGTTGTTGATCTGCGGGCAGTTGGAGACCAGTACGAGGACGTCGCACTCGGCGCGCAGCGTCAGCTTGAGCCCCGGGGCCGAGATGCCGTCGACGATGCCGAGGGTGCCGTCCTTCTCGACCGGCACGTTCATGTACCAGTTGATGTTCGAGACGAGATCGCGCTTGCCGAGGCCGTGTTTGGCGCCCTCCGCGAGGAAGTTGTCCACGCAGGCGTGCTGCGACCAGGTGTGATGGCCGTAGCGCAGGGTGTTCGACTCCTTGGAGCAGGCGCCGCCGACCGTGTCGTGCCGGCCGACCTCGTCCTCGACCACGGTCATCAGGGGGGTGTGCTCGTTGGACATCAGCACGCTGCCGGTGGTGAGGAAGAGGTTGCCCTGCGCGTGGATGGTGTCGGGCGCGCTGTAGCGGACGGTCGTGTCGTGGGCGTCGTACACCAGGAAGTCGACGGCCTGGTTGCCGTGCAGGTCGGTGACGGTGAGCGTCTGACCGGCACGGACGACGGCCGACCAGGCGGCGCGGGCCGGGACGGTGGTCTTCTTCGCGGTTGCCTCGGTCATGCGATCCCCCTCGCGGCAAGGAATTCGGCGGTGTTCAGAAAGGCGCGGCGGCCCTCGGGTGTGGCCTCCCACAGCGGGTCGCCGGGCTCGGTCGGCGCCGCGCGCCAGGCGAGGACCTCCAGCGGAGTGCTGACGTACTCCGTGCGGGGGTCGGCGGGGTGCGGCACGTTCGCGATGAGCACGGTGACGTCCTGCTCGGCGCGGAGCGTCACGCTGCCGCCCGGGCCCGTCGAACCGGTGAAGTCCAGCGAGCCGTCGTCGCGGACCTCCACGCCCTGGAAGAAGGAGAGCGAGGGCGGCAGATCGCGTGCCTCCAGGCCGTTCTTGGCGGCGGCCAGCTTGAACAGTTCGCGCCCGGCGGGGGAGTCGGACTGCGGGGTCCCGTCGCCGTAGCGGTGTGTGTTCCGTACGAGTGTGGAGGTGCCGCACAGCGCGTCGTGCCGCCCGGAGGTGTCGGCGACCAGCGAGGCGAGGACGCGGCCCTGGTCGGAGAGGAGCAGCTGCTCCTCGCCCAGGTAGGCGTTCCACTGGACCTTGACCGTGTCCGCCACGTTCAGGCGCTCCCAGGGGCGGTCGGCGGCGTACAGGAGGAGATGCGCGCAGGCGTCGCCCCTGAGGTCGGTCAGCCTGAGCTCCGTGCCGCGGGCCAGCACCTTGTGCGTGTAGTTGCCGCCTTCCACCGTCTCCGCCCACACCAGGTGGCCCGCCTCGCAGGGGGGCGTCGGCCAGGCTCCGGCCGGGACGACGGGCATGGCCTCGGTGCGGGAGCCCGCCTGGGCGCGGGCGTGGTCGCGTGCTCCGTATGTGGTCGCTGTGGCCATCGCGAGTCCTCCGGCTCCTGGGTTATTTCTGTCGCTCGACAGAAATTAGGGGTGGGGCGGGTCCGGGCCGTGTCTCGTGTGTTGCTGTGCGGTTACTGAACCCTCACCGGGCGCTGCGCGGGTTCGACGGTGCGGGGCGCTCCGCGGGTTCGGTGGTGCGGGCTGCGTGTGGCTGAGCGCGCAGTTCCCCGCGCCCCTGGTGGGGGTGTGCTGTGGGTTTGGAGCTGCGGGTTCGACGGTGCGGGTTGTGTTGTGGCCGGGCGCGCAGTTCCCCCGGCCTGGGTGAGGTGCTCTGTGTGCGAGGATCGAACGTATGGGTACCGGTGGTGGGCGACGGGTCGGGCGGCCGCGGGCCGCGCAGCGGCCGGACAGTGGGCTGTCGCCGCGCGATGAACTGCTCGACGCCGCCGCCGAGTTGTTCACGACGCGGGGGTACGCCGCGACGACCACCCGTGCCGTCGCCGAGCGGGCCGGCATGCGCCAGGCCTCCATGTACCACTACGTCTCCGGCAAGGAGGAGCTGCTCGCCGAGCTCCTGGAGTCCACGGTCACGCCCTCACTGGCCTTTGCCCGGGAGCTCCTCGCGGACGACGCGACCCCGCCTGAGGGCCGGTTGTGGGAGTTGTGCCGCACCGACGTGGAGCTGCTCTGCGGCGGCCCGCACAACCTCGGCGGCCTGTATCTGCTGCCCGAGGTACGCGCCGAGCGCTTCGCCGGCTTCCATGCCGTACGGGCCGAATTGAAGGACGCCTACCGGCAGTTGCTGGCCGCGACGGCCGCGGGTGGCGCGCTCGTCAAGAGTGAACTCGACCTGCGGACCGATCTGCTGTTCGGTCTCATCGAAGGTGTGATTCTCGTGCACCGGTCCGACCCCGAGCGGGCGGTGTCGGCTTTCGCCGAAGCCACCGCCGACGCGGCGCTGCGGATCGCCGGAATCTGACGTACCGCCCTGTGGGGGCGCGGTTTTCGCATGCCCGTACGTCGTTACACGCCGTGTGCGAATGAAGCCTGGGCGTGTAAATGGGGACGACGGTACTCCTGCCGCAAGGGCGATTTCAGGTGGTTGCCGAATATGACATGGCGATGATCCGGTCGGACTAAGCTCGCCCGCAGCACACCGAGTTGAGGTGTATTCGTGCGCTTGTTCCCAAAAGTTCCGAAGATTCGGTTTGACCACGCCGTTTCCCCCACGAACTCCCCCCGACCCCCAGCCGATTTGTCTCAGAGGGCATACATGGTGAGTGTTCAATCGCCTCCCGGTGGCCGTGAACTTCCCTACGCGCGCGTGCTGTTGCTGCCGGCCATACTGATGGCCGCGGTGACCGGGGCCGCCGTCGCCTTGGTGACGGCTCCGGCCCGGGCCGCTGTCGGCTGGTGCGGCGGCATCGCGACGCTGCTGATCATCGCGGTCGCGGCCGAGGCCGCACGCCGTGGCCGTGTCACCCGTGGCCTGCGCGCCGAGCTCGGCCGCCGGACCGCGCACCTCGAACAGCGCCTCGCCGCCCACGACCAGGAGGTCGTGCGCTTCCGCACGGAGGTCCTGCCCGTCGCGCTCGGACGCATGCGCGGCGGTATTTCGCCCGAGGACGCCGCGAACAAGTACGGCGAAGCCGACACCGACCACCGCGACCTCTCCGAGTCGCAGCGGGACCTGCTGTACGACGTACTCAGGATCGTGGACGACGAGGACCTGCTGCGCGACTCCGGCCAGCGCTCCTTCGTCAACATCGCCCGACGCGTCCAGGCCATCGTCCACCAGCAGAACAAGGAACTCCGCGAGATGGAGGAGGACCACGGACGCAACCCCGACGTCTTCGACGACCTCCTGCGCATCGACCACGGCACCGCGCTGATCGGCCGCCTCGCCGACTCCATCGCGGTGCTCGGCGGTGGCCGCCCGGGCCGCAACTGGCCCGAGCCCGTACCGCTGTTCAGCGTGATGCGCGGCGCGATGTCCCGGATCCTCGAGTACCGCCGCATCGAGCTGCACTCGATCGCCGAAGTCAACGTCAACGGCATCCACGTCGAACCGGTCATCCACGCCGTCGCCGAACTCCTCGACAACGCGACGCGCTATTCACCGCCGACCAGCAAGGTGCACCTCACCGCCATCACCGTGCAGACCGGTGTCGCCATCGAGATCGAGGACTCCGGCGTCGCCTTCAACGACGAGGCCCGCCAGAAGATGGAGAAGCTGCTCGAGCAGGCCCGTGCCGGCATCGACCTGCAGATCCTCGGCGAGGCCCCCCGGCTCGGCATGGCCGTCGTCGGCCGGCTCTCGAAGATGTACGACATGAAGATCGCGCTCAGGCAGTCCGCGTACGGCGGTGTCCGCGCCGTCGTCGTGGTGCCGAGCGACATGCTCACCAAGGACCCCGCCCCCGGTCTCGCGCACGGCGTCGGCATCAACTCCGTGCCGACCATGGACACCGACGGAGTCGAGGGACCCAAGCGAAAGCCGAAGAAGCGCCGCCCGACCACCGGACCCCGTCTCCCCGAGCAGTTCGACGGGTCCCTGGACGACGACGTCCCCCTGGTCACCGAGTGGACCGCGGGCGGCCTGCCGCAGCGGCGCAGCCGGGTCAAGGTCCCGCTCAGTCAGCGCATCGCCGAGGCCCGCGCCGCCGAGGCCGCGGCCGAGGAAGCGGCGGCCGCGATGCCCTCCTGGGCCGCCGAGCCCGCCCCGAAGGAGGAGCAGCCACCACCGGGGATGTGGGTCGAGGCGTTCATGGCAGGCCTCAAGGGCAAGCCGGACCCGAAGGCGTTCACCAGGACCAACCAGCCGGCCCCGGAGGCCGACGACGAGGGGGACCTCACGTGATCCAGCAGCGAGGCAACTTCGACTGGATGCTCAAAGATCTCGCCGACGGCGTACCGGGCATCCAGCAGATCGTGGTGCTCTCCGCCGACGGACTGCGCATCGCCCGCTACGGCGGCGACCCGGACGCCGCCGACCGTGTCGCCGCGGCCTGCGCGGGACTGCAGAGCCTGGCCGGAGCCGTCGCCGGCGAGATCCCCCGCAGCGACGGCACGATGCGCATGGTCATCATCGAGATCGGCGGCGGCTACTTCTATCTGATGTCCGCGGGCGCCAACGCCTATCTCGCGGTGCTCGCCAACCAGACCGCGGAGCCCGGCCTGATGAGCAACCGCATGCGCGACCTCGTCGCACGCATCGGGGACCATCTGACCAGTCCGCCGCGGCGCAACGGGCAGACCGTATGACTCCTCCGCAACGCCGACGGCGCTACCCCAAGGAAGAGTTCACCGAGCCCCCCACCGAACCCCCCACAGAGCGGCCTCCCCAAGAGGGCGAGGAAGAGGACCCCAAGAGTCCGGGGCGCCTGTACCTGCTCACCGGCGGCGCGGAGGGCGGCGAGCGGGCCGATCTGGACCTGGTCACGTTGATCGTGGCGCGCGCCGCCGCGCCGCCGCCCACCACCCAGCCGGAGCTGTCGGTGCTGCTCCGGCTCTGCAAGGCCCCTCTGTCGGTGGCCGAGCTCTCGGCCTACCTCAATCTGCCGTTCAGCGTGGTGACCGTCCTGCTCACCGAGCTGCTGACGGCCGAACTGGTACAGGCGCGCGCCCCGATCGTCCGCTCGGCGCTCCCCGACCGTTCCCTCCTCGAAGCGGTGATGCATGGACTTCAAAAGCTCTGACACGATCACGGGCCCTCGCGCCGAGGACCATCTGCCGCACACGGCGACGGCCGCCGTGAAGATCGTGATCGTGGGCGGCTTCGGAGTCGGCAAGACGACCATGGTCGGTGCCGTCAGCGAGATCAAGCCGCTGACGACCGAGGAGACCATGACGCAGGCCGGCATCGGCATCGACGACAACTACGGCTCGGAGACCAAGACCGCGACCACCGTCGCCATGGACTTCGGCCGCATCAGCATCACGGAGAGGCTGGTGCTCTACCTCTTCGGTACCCCCGGCCAGGAGCGTTTCTGGTTCCTGTGGAACGGCCTCTTCGAGGGCGCGCTCGGCGCGGTCGTCCTGATCGACACCCGCCGGCTGGAAGTCAGCTTCGACGTGATCGGCCGCCTGGAGGAGCGCGGTGTGCCGTTCGTCGTCGCCGTGAACACCTTCCCGGACGCCCCCACCTATCCGATCGAGGACCTGCGCGCCGCGCTCGACCTCTCCGAGGAGATCCCGATCATCGCCTGCGACGCGCGCCGCCGCGCCTCCAGCCGGGACGTCCTGATGACGCTCATGCACTTCCTGCACTCGCTGGCGATGAACCCGGCACGCACCTGAGGCCCGCAGCGAACCCCGCGCCGCCCCAGGACACACCGGAGATCCCCAACACCCCCGACACCGGACACCTTCAACACCGGACACCTTCAACACCGGACATCCCCCAAGACACCGGATCCACTTCAGTTTCGGAGCGATCACCGTGACGCCTGAATCCCACTCCCCGGCCGGTACGGACGACCGTACGCTCGACCCGCCGCCCGGATGCCCCGCCCACGGCCTCGGTCCTGACGGACTGCACCGGCTCTACGGCCTCGCGGCGGACGACCTGGGAGACCTCTACGAGAAACTCCGCGACGAGCACGGTGCGGTCGCCCCCGTGCTGCTCCACAACGACGTGCCGATCTGGGTGGTGCTCGGCCACGCCGAGAACCTGCACATGGTGAGCACCCCCACGCACTTCTCCCGGGACAGCCGGCTGTGGACCGCCGTCCAGGACGGCACGGCCGGCCCCGACCACCCGCTCGCGCCGCACATCGCCTGGCAGCCCATCTGCTCCCACGCCGAGGGCGACGAGCACCTGCGCCTGCGGGGCGCGGTGATGGGCGCCATGTCGACCATCAACCACCGCACCATCCGGCGGCACATCAACCGCGCGACCCAGATCCTCGTCAACCGGTTCTGCGAGAAGGGCCGGGCCGACCTGGTCAGCCAGTTCACCGAGCATCTGCCCATGGCCGTGCTCTGCCAGATCCTCGGCATTCCCGACGAGTACGACGACCGGCTGGTGCAGGCGACCCGCGACCTGCTCCAGGGCACCGAGACCGCGATCGCCAGCAACGAGTACGTCATGAACATCCTCATCCGGCACACCGCCCGGCGCCGCGCCCAGCCGGCGGAGGACTTCACCAGTGTCCTGATCAACCACCCGGCCCGGCTCACCGACGACGAGGTCGCCCAGCATCTGCGCCTGGTGCTGCTCGCCGCGTACGAGGCCACGGCCAACCTCCTGGCCAACGTGCTGCGCGTGGTACTCATCGACCCGCGCTTCCGCGCCCAGTTGAACGGTGGCCAGATGACGGTCCCCGAGGCGGTCGAGCAGTCGCTGTGGGACGAGCCGCCGTTCAGCGCCGTCCTCGGCTACTTCGCCAAGCAGGACACCGAGTTGGGCGGTCGGCGCATCCGCCGGGGCGACGGACTGATCCTCGGCATCGCGCCGGGCAACATCGACCCCCGGGTGCGCCCCGACCTCAAGGCCAACATGATGGGCAACCGCTCCCACCTCGCCTTCGGCGGCGGGCCCCACGAGTGTCCGGGCCAGGACATCGGCCGTGCCATCGCCGACGTCGGCGTGGAGGCGCTGCTGATCCGGCTGCCCGACGTCGAACTCGACGGCGACGAGGACGAGTTGCGCTGGCGCTCGTCAATGGCCTCGCGGCACCTGGTGGAGCTTCCGGTGTACTTCGAGCCGAAGCCGCAGCAGGACGTCGAGGCGATGCCCGCCATCAACCCGATCCCGCGGCAGCAACAGCCGAACCGGCAGGTCACCACGGACCGGCCGACGGCGCCCGCCCACCGGCCCGCACCACCCCAGCCGGCGCCGACGGCGCCGACGGCGGCGGAACCCGCCCACCGCCCGGGCGCCTGGCAGCGCTTCCTGCGCTGGTGGCGGGGCTACTGAGCCCAGTCGTCGTACGCGGACCAGGCCCGCAGCACCCGCCCGCTCACGAACCGGTGCGCCCGCCCCGTGACCGGATCGGTGAACTCCAGCACCCGCGCCAGCAGTTGGAGCGGACGCCGGAAGTCACCGGCCGGCACGGGGCCGGTCACCACCGGGTAGAGCGGATCGCCGAGGAGCGGCACGCCCAACGCGTTCATGTGCACCCGGAGCTGATGGGTCTGCCCGGTGGACGGCAGCAGCCGGTAGCGCCCCAAACCCTCGTGATGGTCGGCGAGTTCGACCCGGGTGACGGCGTTCGACTCGCCCGGCACCTCCCGCGCGGCCAGCACCCCGCGCTCCTTCACGATCCGGCTGCGGACCGTACGCGGCAGCGCGAGCCCCGTGTCGTACGGGGCCACCGCCTCGTACTCCTTGCGGACCAGCTTGTCGCGGAACAGCGACTGGTAGGCACCGCGCTCCTCGGGCCGTACCGTGAACAGTACGAGCCCGGCGGTGAGGCGGTCGAGGCGGTGCGCGGCGCCGAGCGCCGGGAGGTCCAGCTCCCGCCGCAGCCGGGCCAGCGCGGTCTCGGCGACATGGCCCCCGCGCGGGGTGGTGGCGAGGAAGTGCGGCTTGTCGGCGACGACGACGTGCTCGTCGCAGTACACCACGTCGAGCGTGAACGGCACCCGTTCCTCCGCGGGCAGCTCCCGGTGGAACCACACGAACATCCCCGGTACGTACGCCGCGTCGGGCGCCACCGGCCGCCCGTCCACCCCGACGATCAGCCCCTCCCCGAACATCCCGTCGATCACCCCGGCTCCCGCCGCGAGCCGCTCCACCAGATGCTCCCGCACGGTGGCCCACCCCCCGCCCTGCGGCAGCCTGACCCGCACGGGGTCGACACCGTCGCGCTGCGGCAGCGGGGAGGGCGGGATCCGGGGCTTACGTCTCACCTGATCAAGCGTACGAGGCCGGAGCCACCTCCGGAGCCTCCGTCACCGGCGTGCGCGCCTTGTACGCCCGGTACGCGGCGCCCGCGACCACGGTCACGCCGAGGAACAACACGGTGAACCACTGGAAGTACCAGTGCCCGCCCGCCGGGTCGTACACCGCCGCGCGCGGCCAGGCCAGGTTGACGGTCATGAACAGGCCGTAGAGGAGGGCGATCGCGTTCACGGGGACGCCCCAGCGGCCCAGCGAGAAGAGCGGGGCGCCCGTCTCGTCGGTGCCGTCGGCGGTGAACTCCCCGCGCAGCCGGCGCACCAGCAGTGGCCCGGTCACCATCGCGTACGCCAGGTACAGCATCACGATGCAGGTGGTGCCGATCGCCAGGAAGGCTTCCGGGGAGGCGAAGTTGAGGAGCAGGAGGGTGGCGGCGAGGATGCCGACGACCAGGGCGGGGGCGTTCGGCATGCCGGTGCGCGGGTTGACCTTGGCGAGGCGGCGGGAGAAGGGGAGCTGGTTGTCGCGGGCCATCGAGAAGAGCATGCGGCAGGCGGCGGTCTGGATCGCCAGGGTCGCCACCGCGATGGCCACCACCACGTCGGCGAGCAGCGCGCGGCCGACGCCGTCACCGAGGCTGCTGGTCAGGACGTAGCTCAGGCCGTCGACGCCCAGGCGGCCGTCGGTGAGGCTGGGCGCGGCAAGCAGTCCGCCGAGCACGATCAGTCCGCCGAGCAGGCCCGCCGCGCCGAGCGCGGTGAGGATCGTCCGGGGCGCGGTGCGGCGCGGGTTGTGGGTCTCCTCGCTCATCTCGCCCGCGCTGTCGAAGCCGATCATGACGTACGCCGCCATGAACGAGCCCACCATCAGCGCCCCGAACAGGCCCGTGCTGCCCTGGCCCGTGTGGAAGGTGACGCCGGGGGAGCGCTCGGAGTGGGTGAGCAGGAGCACGATGATCAGGACGGCGCCGATGATCTCGGCGGTGACACCGATCCGGTTGATCACGGACATCACGCGGTTGTCGATGACGTTCACCAGCGTGGTCAGGACGAGCAGGACGACGCCGAGGACCGCCGCGTTGGCCGCGCCGTCGGCGCTGGTGGGCGTCGGATCGCTGCCGACCAGCTGGAAGCCGGACCAGATCGCCGGCAGCACCATCTGCAGTGCGAGTGCCGCCGCCGCGACCACCACGATCTGCCCGATCACCATGATCCAGCCGGCGAACCAGCCGAAGGAGAGGTTCGACAGTCGCGAGGACCACTGGTAGATCGCGCCCGAGATCGGATAGCGCGCGGCCAGCTCCGCGAAGCAGGCGGCGACCGTCAACTGGCCCACCAGCACGGCCGGCCAGGTCCAGAAGAAGACGGGGCCGCCGAACGCGTACCCGAAGGCGAAGAACTGGAAGACGGTCGTCAGGACGGAGATGAAGGAGAAACCGGCGGCGAACGAGGCGTACCGGCCGAGGCTGCGGTGCAGCTCCTGGCGGTAGCCGAACTCGGCCAGGGAGCCGTCGTCGGGGGACTGCGGCGGATCGGGGCGTACGTCGGAGGGAGCGGTGGTCGTCACGGTGACACCTGCCTTCGGCGCGGAAGGGTGGGCGGGACGGGGGTGAGTCGAATTCCTGTCGGGTGACAGAAATTAGGGAGACCCTGTTTCGCTCGCATGACGCGGCCGTATCCGCGGCGGGCCTAAGTCCTCACGTCCTTGCCGGGGGCACGAAATCGCGATACATCGTGTCCATTGACGCTCGCCTCGGATACGCGATATGTTCGGCAGCGGATATTCGGAAGCGAGGTGAGATCATCATGACCATGAAACGTCGGAAGCTGAGCAATCCGCTGGCGCTCGCGGTCATGGTGCTGCTCACCGAGCGCTCCATGCACCCGTACGAGATCGCCCAGACCCTGCGCCGCCGAGGCAAGGACACCAGTCTGAAGATCAACTACGGCTCGCTCTACACCGTCGTCCAGAACCTGGAGAAGCACGGCTTCGTCGAGGTCACCGAGGTGCAGCGACAGGGCAACCGCCCCGAGCGCACGCTGTACGGCATCACGGACTCCGGGCGCGACGAGGCCACGGAGTGGCTGTCGGACCTGCTCGCCGTACCGGTGGAGGAGTATCCGCTCTTCGAGTCCGCGCTCTCGCTGATGGGCGTGCTCCACCCCGACGAGGTGACACGCCTGCTGGCGGGGCGGCTCAACACGCTGGAGGTGCGGGCCGCGAGCCTGCGCGGCGGCCTGGAGAAGCTCTACGAGACGCTGCCCCGCCTCTTCCTGATCGAGTCCGAGTACAAGGTGCACATGATCGAGGCGGAGGCGGCCTGGGTCCGAGGCTTCCTGGAGGAGCTGAGGGACGGCACGTTTCCCGGCGTCCAGCAGTGGCGGACCTTCAGCGAGACGGGGGAGGTCCCCGAGGAGTACGTGAAGTTGGAAAGCGACTTCGAAGAGAAGCGAGAGAAGCAAGAGAAGTAGCCGAAGAACGAAAAAAGACCCCGGCAGAGCTGTTGGAGTAGCCCCGCCAGGGTCTCGAACCCCGAACCGAACCCACCGTGAGGCAGTTCCGGGCGATCGAGGTGCGGCACACCCAGGATAGCCCGGCGCTCTTCACGCGGATCGGCTCGGCCCTGCCCGAGATCACCGCTCACACAGGAGAGCAGTCGTCATGAGTAGTACCCGTGCGCCCGCGGTCGAGGCGCGTCAGCTGATCAAGACCTACCCGGGAGACGTCACCGCGCTCGGCGGCATGGACGTCACCGTCGAGACCGGCACCGTCTTCGGCCTGCTCGGCCCGAACGGCGCCGGCAAGTCCACCACCGTCAAGATCCTCACCACCCTGGCCCGCCCCGACTCGGGCACCGCCACCGTCGCGGGCCACGACGTGCTGCGCCATCCGGACCGGGTGCGCCGCGCGATCGGTGTGGTCGCCCAGAACTCCGGCGCCGACCCGGTGGCGACCGGCCGCGAGAACCTGCAACTCCAGGGCAGGCTCTACGGCTTGAAGGGTGCCGAGCTGAACCGCCGGGTGGACGAGTTGCTCGACCGCTTCAAGCTCGCCGACGCGGCGCGGCGCCCGGTCAAGGGCTACTCGGGCGGCATGCGGCGCCGCCTCGATGTGGCCCTCGGTCTTGTCCACCGCCCCGAGGTGCTCTTCCTCGACGAGCCCACCACTGGTCTCGACCCCGAGGCGCGCACCGCGATGTGGGACGAGATCGCCCGCCTCGCCGGTGACGAGGGTCTGACCATCCTGCTCACCACGCACTACCTGGAGGAGGCCGACCGGCTCGCCGAGCGGATCGCCATCGTCGACCGCGGCCATGTCGTGGTCGAGGGCACCCCGGACGCCCTGAAGGGCGAACTCCGCGGTGACGCCGTCCATGTGGAGCTGCGGGAAGCCGTCGGAGACGCCGGACGTACGCTGCTCAACGGCGCCCTCACCGGGCTGCCGGGCGTGCGCGAGGCGCTCTTCGACGGCCGCCGTGTCAGCGTCCGCGCCGACGACGGGGCCGCCGCGATGCCCGCCCTGCTCGGCGTGCTGGAGCGGGCCGGGGTCGGTGTCGCCGCCGCGACCGTCGCCCGCCCCTCGCTCGACGACGTCTATCTCCGCTACGCGGGCCGCCGCTACTCGGAGGCGCAGGCGGAATCGGAAGGCACCGAGAACCTCGTCCTCGCCGGAGGTGCCCGATGAGCACCGCCGTCTCCCAGACCTGGTACATGACGCAGCGTCAACTCATGGTGTTCGCACGTCAGCCCGCGTACGCGATCATCACCCTGATCCAGCCGGTGATCTGGCTGTTCCTGTTCGGCAACCTCTTCAAGAAGGTCGTCGAACTCGGCGGCTTCGGCACCACCTCGTACCTGGACTACCTCGTCCCCGGCGTGGTCGTGATGAGCGCGCTCAGCTCCAACATGTGGGCGGGCATGAGCACGCTGGACGAGATCCAGCGCGGCACGCTCAACCGGTTCCTGACCACGCCCGTCAGCCGGGCGGCCCTGATGAACGGCAATGTCGTCAACAACGGCCTGGTCACCGCCTTGCAGTCGGTCATCATCGTGCTGCTCGGCCTGCTGGGCGGCGCGGACTACCCGGGCGGCATCGGCGGCATCGCCATCCTGATCGTCGCCTCGGTACTGCTCGGCACGATCTTCGGGGCACTGTCCAACGCGCTGGGCATGCTGGTCCAGGAGCGGGAGTCGATCATCGGCATCAACACGTTCCTGCTGCTGCCGCTGACCTTCCTGTCCTCGGCCTTCATGGCCCCGTCCCAGATGCCCGGCTGGATGCGGCACATCGCCGACTTCAACCCGCTCAACTGGGCGATGGTGGCGGGACGTTCGGCGATGTCCGAGCACCCCGACTGGAGTGCCGTGCTGGGCCGGGGCGGGGCGCTGCTGACCCTCGCCGTGGTGGCGGTGTGGCTGTCGATCCGTACGTTCAGGTCGTACCAGCGGTCGGTGTGACCGGGTCCGTCAGGTGGCCCGGTCCGTCGGGTGACCCGGCCTGTCAGGTGGCCCGGTCCGTCAACTGACCTGGTCCATCAGCCGACCTGGTCCATCGGGAATCAGGAGGCGGCCGCCACGGTCGCCTCCTGCTCCGCCTCCACCTGCGCGTTCCACTCCCGCTTGGTCGCCTGCCAGCCGTCCTCGTTGTGCCCGCGGCGCCAGTAGCCGGAGATCGACAGGTCGTCGCGCGGGATCTCCAGCTCCACCCGCAGCAGCCGGCGCAGCTCCTTCACGAAGCCCGCCTCGCCGTGCACGAACGCGTGCACCCGGCCCGCCGGGAAGTCGAGGGCGCGGACGGCCTCCACCAGGGCCTCGCCGACCGGCCGGTCCCCGCGGTGCAGCCAGACGACCTCCACGTCGGAGTCGATCTTCTGCTCCTCCTCGGGCCCGGAGATCTCCACGAAGGCGCGGGTCACGGCACCGTCCGGCAGCGCCTCCAGGGCGGCGCTGATCGCGGGCAGCGCGCTCTCGTCACCGGCGAGCAGATGCCAGTCGGCGCTCGCGTCGGGCGCGTAAGCGCCCCCCGGCCCCATGAACCGGACGATCTCGCCGGGCTGGACGCGCGCCGCCCACGGCCCGGCGAGGCCCTCGTCGCCGTGCACCACGAAGTCGAGCGTCAGCTCACGCTGTTCGGGGTCCCAGGCGCGCACGGTGTACGTCCGGGTCACCGGCCACTGCTCGCGCGGGAGCTCCTCGCGGATCCGCTCCATGTCGAACGGCTCGGGGTAGGAGGCGCCTTCCGGGGCGAACAGCAGCTTCACATAGTGGTCGGTGCGGGTGCCCGCGGTGAACTCGGCGAGGCCCTCGCCGCCCAGCACGACACGCTGCATGTGCGGTGTCAGCCGCTCGGTCCGCACGACCCGCGCGGAGTGGGGCTTCCTGGACGTGCGTGCCGGACGCTCTGCCATGACGGCCTCCTCGTTCGCTCGCTTAGGCTTACCTAAGTTAGCACCTCTGCCTCAATTGGCACCCCTCACACTTGAACTCTCCAAGTTCCCTGTATCGAGGTGCGAGCCGCCCGGCACCCAGGGCCGAGCCCCGCTCCAGTAGCAAGGCTTCCCCAAATCGAGAATGTCACTCTTCTCAGTGAGAATGCCGCTTCCGAACCGTCTGCCGAGTCTCGGCTGAGCTGTCTGCCGAGCTGTCTCCCGGGTTTCGGGTGCGTCCCTCCTCAGGTGGTGAGCGTCGAGAGCAGTCGCTGCAGCGATCCCCCCAGACCCCAGCGCGCGGCGAGTTCGTCCAGCGCCGCCGGGTCGCGCGGCGCGTGCGGCAGCGCCGTGTCGACGTCCGGCAGTGGCACGTCACCGGCGACCCGGACGACCTTGGGCGCCACGGCGACGTACGGCCGTGACTCGTCGAGCCGCTTGCGCTGCGAGGGAGTCAGCTTCGCCTTCGGATCGTCGACCGCCGCCATGATCCCGGCCAGGTCGCCGAACTGGTCGAGCAGCTTGGCCGCCGTCTTCTCACCGATCCCCGGCACGCCCGGCAGACCGTCGCTCGGGTCGCCGCGCAGCAGCGCCAGATCCGCGTACCCCGGGCCGTCGACCCCGTACTTCTCGCGCAGCCACGCCTCGTCGGTGAGCTGGAGCGTGCCGACGCCCTTGAGGGGGTACAGGACGCGGACTCCCCGCTTGTCGTCGACCAGTTGGTAGAGGTCGCGGTCGCCGGTGACGATGTCGACCGGGCCGGTGGCGCGCCCGGTGAAGGTGCCGATCACGTCGTCCGCCTCGTACCCCTCGACCCCCACGCGCGCGATGCCCAGCGCGTCGAGGACGTCCTCGATGATGGGCACCTGGGGGGAGAGCGTGTCCGGCACCTCCTCCTCGTCCGGCCGGCCGGCCTTGGTCTCCACGGCGACGCGGTGCGCCTTGTACGAGGGAATCAGGTCGACCCGCCACTGCGGACGCCAGTCCGCGTCCATGCAGGCCACCAGATCGTCCGGCCGGTGGTCCTTGACCAGGCGGTCGATGAATTCCAGCAGCCCGCGCACGGCGTTCACGGGCGTGCCGTCCGGGGCCTTCACCGAGTCGGGGACCCCGAAGTAGGCCCGGAAGTACAGGGAGGCGGTGTCGAGCAACATCAGGCGTCTGGTCACGCCTCGCATCATGCCGTACGGCACTGACAGTGACCTGGACCACTTCTGGTGTCCGCTCCGTGTAAGCGGGGCAGGCGCGGCACCGGGGCGGACCCGGTTGCGGGGTGGGCTCCGGCTCCGGGCGCGGGGGAGGCGTCCGTGCGGTTCCCCTGTGGCGAAGTCCACTCCTCTCGGCGGTCCCGGAGGCCGCGTGTCGTCCGTACGCTCGGCTCCCTCCTCCGCTCGTTCCTGTGAGACTCCGTGCGCCCCCTGTCCCGGCTCGGCGCCCTCGCTGTCCTCCTCGTGGTGGTGGCCGCGGCTGTGCTGCTGTCGGACGCGAGCGCCGAGCCCGCGTCCCTCGCCACCGAGCGGTTCGCCGCACTCGCCTCGGACGTCCGGGCCGCCGACGGGTACGTGTACGACCTGCGGGACGACTCCGGCCGCACCATGGACACCGCGCAGATCACCCAGGTCCCGGACGGCACCTATCTCGCCGTCTACCACACCTTCCTCGGCGACGGTCGCTACCACGCCGCCCTCGCCACCTCCACGGATCTGCGCGTCTGGACCTGCCGCCACGACTTCGGCGCGGGCACGAGCCAGCCCGCGCCGCCGCCGACGACCGCGGCGGATACGTCCTTGCGTACGAAAAGGATCCGGACAACCACATCGCCGTACGCGGGTACCCCCGACTCCAGGCCCTGCTGGCCGGAAAAGCCGCCCACGCGTACGACGCGCGGCGCACCCTTTCGCGCTGCGCCGAGGGCACACCGGACATCACGTCCGTTCACGACGGCACGGTCGAACTCACCGGCCACTATCAGGCGCGCTGCGACACCGACCGCGAACTCCGCGCCACGCTCAAGAACTTCACGACCTGGCATGCCACACCTGACCGGCGGCTGGACCACGCCCTGGAGGCCTGGGGCACCCGCGGCAATCTCGGCGACCGTTCGCTCCTCGAACTCGGCGGCACGCGAATGATTCTGACGGAGGGTCAGGGGTGGCGCGGGGACTTCGGGAGCTGGCGGACGTACGCCTATGATCCGATGACCGGCCGGGCTGATCGGCTGACTATCCGCACCCACGGCGGCAGCCGTTCCTTCGCCAATCCCTCGGCGACTTCGCTCACCGACCCGGACGGGCACCCGGCCCTGCTGGTCAGCCTTTTCGTCCCGCGGGAGGGCGCGGCGCCGGGGGAGTCGGGGCAACTCGTCTATTGGCGCGAATTGTGAGGCTCACCCTCCTTGGATGTGTCAGCGATGTGACGGGTGTATGAAACGGTTTGCCGAACATGCGTAGGGTGCAAACAACTCATCAGAACTTGTGCGCCGAAGCAGCGGACCGATAGCAGTAGACCGAAGCAGTAGACCGAAGCGGTAGACCGACGATGCGTGGGAGGGAGCCGGAGCGATGGGCGACCACAAAGAACAGCCCCTTCGGGTGGGTGCGGCCGTCCGGCGGCGGCGCCGGGCACTGGAGCTCACGCTCGCCGTCGTGGCCGAGCGCAGCGGCCTGTCGGTTCCCTTCCTCAGCCAGGTGGAGAACGAGCGGGCCCGGCCCAGCCAGAGCTCCCTGGAAAGAGTCGCCGACGCCCTGGGCACCACCGCCGGCGAGCTGCTCGCGGCGGCCGACCCGGCGTGCAGCGTCGACGTCGTGCGCGCCGACTCCGGTGCCGAGTTCACTCCTGAAGCCCATATGCGCCCCCTCGTGCGCGGTCACCACCAGTTGCACGCCACGGAGTTCACCGGTGACCACGAAGAGGGCCGTGAACTCCAGCACCGCAACGACAAGTTGATGTACGTCGCCGACGGCGCCGTCGAAGTCGAGGCGGAGGGTCGCGCCCACCGGCTGGGCCGTGGCGACACGCTGTATCTCACCGGCGGAGTGCGCCACCGGTGGCGGGCGACCGTGCCGGACACCCGGGTGGTCGTGGTCGAGGTCGCCGACCACATCGAGGCGGTGGAGGACCGCAACACCTTCGGCAAGCGCTGAAACATCCGCCCTTCCTGGCGGATTCCGCCCGTCGGCGGGGGAGGCGGGCCGGGTGCGCTGCGATACTGGCAGCATGTCCGGGACATCCCATTATGAGCGATATGCCGTGGTGAACGCGGCTGCCGTACCGCGTGTCGTGTCGCTCGTGCCCTCGCTGACCGAGGCCGTGGCCGTCAGCGTTCCCGGCGCTCTCGTCGGCGCGACCGACTGGTGCAGCCACCCGGCGGACCTCGACGTCGTACGCATCGGCGGCACCAAGAACCCCCAGGTCGACCGGATCGTGCGGCTCGCCCCCGACCTGGTGATCGCCAACGAGGAGGAGAACCGCGAGCCGGACCTGACGGCCCTGCGGGAGGCGGGCATCGAGGTCCTGGTCACCGAGGTACGGGACGTGCCGGGGGCCTTGCGCGAGCTGGAGCGGGTGCTTGACGCGTGCGGGGCCCGGACCCGGCCGCGCTGGCTCGACGAGGCGGAGACGGCATGGGTGCGTCTGCCGACGCCCGACCGCCGTACGACCGCGATCGTGCCGGTCTGGCGCCGCCCCTGGATGGTCCTCGGCCGGGACACCTTCGCCGGGGACGTACTGGCGCGTCTGGGCGTCGACAACGCGTACGCCCACCACGAGGACCGCTACCCCCGTATCCCGCTCCCCGACCTCAGGTCGGCGGGCGCCGATCTCGTCGTCCTGCCCGACGAGCCGTACCGCTTCACGGCCGACGACGGCCCCGAGGCGTTCGAGGGCGTGCCCTGCGCGCTCGTCGACGGCCGCCTGCTGACCTGGTACGGCCCGTCGTTGGCGCAGGCGCCGCGGTTGCTCAGCGAGGTGCTGCGAGCAGGGCCTGCGGAAGCTCAATGTCGACCATGAGTGGAGGCCAGATGCCAGAACCTCAGCTTGGGAAGCTCAGGTGATGCAACACGGCGCCCCCGCTGACCTGCGAAGTTGGCGCGCTGACGCATGGCTGGCCACCGACTCGGCAACTCGCCCTGAACGGCGGGGATCTGGGGAACTTCGACACCAGTTACCAGGCGAACCTGAGAGGAGAAGTACGTGACCGTACCTCAGTGTGTGCATGCCCCAGACGAAGGGCTCCCGCCTCACGCGAGCCGGCACCCCTCCGAACAGATGTGGACTACCGGTTGATGCGGCTCATGTCGGCGTACCGGTCGCCGACCGGCGCCGCCACCTCGGACAGTTGCTCCCACTGCTTGGCCGAGAGCACCAGCTCGTCCGCCACCACATTCTGCTCCAGGTTGGCGACCCGGCGCGTGCCGGGAATGGGCGCGATGTCGTCGCCTTGCGCGAGCAGCCACGCGAGCGCAACCTGAGCGGGCGTCGCGCCGAGCTGCTTGGCGACGTCGTCCACGTGCTCCACGATCCGGATGTTCGCCTCCAGGTTGTCCCCCTCGAAGCGCGGGTTGGACCGGCGCCAGTCGTCGGCGTCGAGCTGGTCGAGCGAGCGGATCGTGCCGGTGAGGAAGCCGCGGCCGAGCGGCGAGTAGGGCACGAAGCCGATGCCGAGCTCGCGTACGGTGGGGAGCACTTCGGCCTCGGTGTCGCGCGTCCACAGCGAGTACTCGGTCTGGATGGCGGTCACCGGGTGCACGGCGTGCGCACGCCGGATGGTGGCGGGCGCCGCCTCCGACAGCCCGTAGTGGCGGATCTTGCCTTCCTCGATCAGCTCGGAAAGCGTCCCGACCGTGTCCTCGATCGGCGTCCCCGGGTCTATCCGGTGCTGGTAGTAGAGGTCGATGTAGTCGGTGTTCAGGCGTCGCAGCGAGCCCTCGACCGACCGCCGCACATTCTCGGGGGTGCCGTTCAGCCCGAGGACCGGCAGCCCGTTCTCCTCGGGCACGAGGTGGTTGATCTGACCGAACTTGGTGGCGATGACCACCTCGTCGCGGTGGCCGGCGAACGCCTTGGCCAGCAGTTCCTCGTTCGTGTACGGACCGTAGATCTCGGCGGTGTCGAAATAGGTGACGCCCAGCTCCATGGCGCGGTGGATCGTGGCGATCGACCCGGAGTCGTCGGTGCCGGCGCCGGTGTAGCCCCCGGACATGCCCATGCAGCCGAGGCCCAGACGCGAGACCTCGAGCCCCTCGCCTCCCAGGGTGATCTTCTTCATGCGGATAGCCTTTCCTGATAGAGACTGATCTTGTAGTCGATGGCGGCGAGCCGTGCGCCTGCCGTCACGTGACATATCCGCCGCCGAGCGGGCGAACGTGGCGGGCCGGGTTCACAGGCGCACGATGACCAGGGCGGTGTCGTCGGTGGCGTCACCGGGTGG
Organism: Streptomyces sp. NBC_01384; assembly: GCF_045040035.1. Classification (NCBI taxonomy): domain Bacteria; kingdom Bacillati; phylum Actinomycetota; class Actinomycetes; order Kitasatosporales; family Streptomycetaceae; genus Streptomyces; species Streptomyces sp. NBC_01384. The sequence continues at coordinate 1,857,468 of NZ_CP109559.1, read as the reverse complement.
GATGAGGTCGGCGAGTACGGCGTCGGCGAGGGTTTCGGGGTCGTCTGCCTGGTGGCGGGCCAGGGAGTCGGCGAGCCGGGCGAGGCCCGTGTCGATGTCTTCGCCGCGCCGTTCGATCAGACCGTCGGTGTAAAGCACGAGGACGGCGCCCTCGCGGAAGGCCGCGACAGCCTGGATCCGGGGGCCGTGTTGAGGGCGGGCGGCCAGTGGCGGGTCGGTGGCCTGGTCCAGGAACTCGACGGTCCCGTCCCTCTGTAGGAGCGCTGGTGGGGGGTGGCCGGCGCTGCTGTAGGTGATGGTGTGGTTCTCCCAGTCGATGAATGCCGTGGCCACGGTGGTGTTCTCGGCGCCGTCGATGGTGCGGGCGTACAGCCCGAGGACTTCCAGAGCGCGGGCGGGGCCCTCGGGGACGAGAGAGGCGGCGGTGAGGGCGCTGCGCAGTTGTCCCATGACGCCGGCCGCGGACAGGCCGTGGCCGACGACGTCGCCGACGGCGACGGCGATGCGATCGCCGGGCAGGTCGACCAGGTCGTACCAGTCGCCGGCCACGTTCAGCGCTTCGGCGGCGGGCCGGTAGCGAACGGCCGTCGAGTGCCGGCCGACCGGGCGAGGAGCGGGCAACATGGCTTCTTGCAAGGCCAGCGCGACTTCACGGGTGCGGATGAGTTCGGTGACGTCCTCCACCCGGTGCAGCAGCAGCGTCACCCGCCCATCAGGTCCGAATACGGGAATGTTGGTCATGTTGAAATACCGCTCGTGCCATACCCCGGGCTGGTCGGGGTCCTCCATGTCGTAGCGCTGCAGCGCTACGACGCTGCGCTCACCGGTGTCCAGCGCCCGGCGCAGTGACGCCAGAACTCTGAGCAGGAGAGGCTCGGCGGGGTCCTTTTCGGGGCGGTCCTCGGGCAGGAACCGACCGACCAATTGCTCGCGGGGGAGGCCCCGGAGGCGCAGGAACTCCGCGTTGGCGTCCGCGAAGATCAGCTGCGGAGTCACCAGCGCCACCGCTCCGGGAAGGGCCTGGAACACCGCCGCGTAGTCGACCGCCGGTTCTGCCATGATTTTCCCGCTTACCATGCCGCTGTCTGCCTTTTCACGATACGAGCAGGGAGTCACAGCTCGCACCATGACGTTGCAGTGTTCCCACGCCGTCGGTGCGCCTTGCGTACGGATCACGCCGGGTGGAAGGCCGTCCCTTGCCCGCCACCCGGCACCGGAACGCCTCCGCTCGGAGCGTGCCGGGGATACGGGGCTCAGGATGCGGGGGCCTCGATGGTGGCGGCGAGGGCGCTGAGCACCTGCCTGAGCTGCGCGACGGCTTCGGTGTCATCGGCCGGGTGGGTCTCGGCGAATCGGGTCACCGATCCGGGTATCGCGAGTGTTGAATATTCCCTCACCAGCCTCGGCTCCTCCCTGCTCTCCGCCATCGAGCCCCTGGCTGCCTGGTCCGCCGAACAGCGCACCGAGATCCGACGCCACCAGGACGCGTACGACATGAGCGCCGAGGTGCTCTAGCGGTGAGCCGGGATGGTGCCTGTTTTGGGGCGGAAGCCGGCGGCAGGGTGCCGGGCGGTCGAGCGGACACTGGCTGAGGTTCCACCGACGCCTGCCGGGAACTGCCCGTCCATGGTGGAGTTACGCCTATTTAGGTGTTGCGAGCAGCTCGCCGCTGACCAGGCCGCGCGCGGTGCGTACGGCGGCCACGCACCAGGCGGCCACCAGAAGCCCGTACAGAGCGATCGCGAGCCAGTCGAACGCGACGAGCCCGGTGTGCCGGGCCAGCCCCTCGGCGCCGGTGACACAGGTGCCGACCGGGAAGGTGAACGCCCACCAGGTCATCGCGAACCTCATGCCCCGACGGCGGGCCCGCACCACCAGTGCGGCGGCGAGCCCCAGCCACAGCAGCGCGAACCCGAGTACCGGGACGCCGTAGAGGACCGCGAGCGTCGCGAAGCCCTGGTCGTACGGGGCGGGCACGACGCCCGGTGCGAAGTCCGCGAACTTGCCCACGGCGGTCGTGGACTGGCCGAGCGGACCGAGTACGAGGAACAGCGTCGGGGTGAGCACGAGCGGCAGCGGACCCGCGGTGAGGAGCCGGGCGAAGATCACCGGCAGCATCACGAAGATGGCCAGCAGACTGAGCCCGAACATCGCGAAACAGCCGAGGAGCAGGGTCTCCCGGGGTTGCCCCGCAGGGAGATGGGGGACGAGGAGAGGCCCGAGGGCGGCGGACACCATGGGCGCGACGAGGGGGAGCAGCCAGACGGGGGAGGCCTGGTCGGGCCGGATGCGGTGGCGTACGACCATGAGATACGGGACGGCCAGGGCGGCGCCGAGCCCGACCACCGTACCGGCGCTGAACAGCACGGCGTCGAGGAGGACCGCCGTGTGCGTCCCGATCCAGTCCTGGCCGACGAGGAGGGTGGCGCCGCCCACGGCCAGCAGGGCCATGGACAGGCAGCCGTAGAAGGGGGCCACGGCCGGGTCGAGGAGGTGGGCACGGGCCTGGTCGCGGTGGTGCGTCCAGTGCAGGGCGCGGGCGCCGAGCAGGGTCACGAGCAGGACGGCCGAGAGCGCCCAGACGGCGGCGCAGACCGTCCGCAGGCCCGGGAGGCCGCCAGGGAGCCCGGCGCCCGCGGTGGCCACGATCGCGGTACCCATGACGGAGGCGTACCAGTTCGGGCCGAGGTGACGGACGGCGGCGGCGCGGGGGTGCCGGGTTCCGGCGGCGGAGGGGGAGGCGGGAGTCGGCAGGAGGGGCTGGGCTGCGGTGACCATGGGTCCACGGTGGCGCCGGTGCGGGGTCCCCACCAGGGAGTGTGGGTCTATGGGGGCATAAGCTGGGTTTATGGGTGTGAGTGGTGAGGGTTCGATCCGGAGTCGGTCGGGGGAGCCGGCGGTGAGTGTCGGCGGTGCCGGCGGTAGGGAGGCCGGGGAGTCGGTCGCGGTCGGGATCGCGCACCGGGTGCCCGATCTCGGGGCGCTGGAGCTGCTGCTCGCGGTGGCGCGGCTCGGGAGTCTCGGACGGGCGGCCCGGGAACTGGGGATCACCCAGCCCGCGGCCAGCAGCCGGATCCGCTCCATGGAACGGCAGCTGGGCGTGGCGCTCGTCGACCGCTCGCCGCGGGGCTCGCGGCTCACGGACGCCGGGGCGCTGGTCACGGACTGGGCGCGGCGGGTCGTGGAGGCGGCCGAGGCGTTCGACGCGGGGGCTCAGGCGTTGCGGGGCCGGCGGGACTCGCGGCTGCGGGTGGCGGCGAGCATGACGATCGCCGAGTATCTGCTGCCGGGCTGGCTGATCGCGCTGCGCGCGCAGCGACCGGACACGGCGGTGTCGCTCCTCGCCGGGAACTCGACCGCCGTCGCCGAACGCCTCCTCGCCGGTGAGGCGGACCTCGGCTTCGTGGAGGGCCTGTCCGTCCCGCCCGCCCTGGACTCGGCGGTCATCGCGCACGACCGCCTGATCGTGGTGACGGCGCCGGGGCATCCGTGGGCCCGTCGCCGCGCGCCCCTCGCCGGGGCGGAGCTGGCCGCGACCCCGTTGATCCTCCGGGAGGAGGGTTCGGGTACGCGGCAGGTTCTCGACGCGGCGTTGGGGGGCCTGGCCCGGCCTCTGATCGAGCTCTCCTCGACCACGGCGGTCAAGGCCGCGGCGGTGAGCGGTGCGGGGCCTGCCGTCCTGAGTGAGCTGGCGCTCGGCGAGGAACTGTCGACCCACCGTCTGGTCGACATCCCCCTGTCCGACGTCCAACTCCGCCGGGCCCTTCGGGCGGTCTGGCCCACGGGACATCGGCCCACGGGGCCGGCCCGGGACCTGCTGTCGCTGACGCGGGGCGTGTAGAGCACCGGTTTCGGCCTGAAGGGCCTCGTCCTCAAACGCCGGACGGGCTGGATGGTGCGGGGGCTGCGCCCCGCAAGGGACGCGGGGCTGTGACATCGTGCGGCTCCGCCGCGTGGGCCGGGTTCTTCGTCCAGCACTCCCGGCGGCCACCTCCCCCGGGGCTGCCGACCGTGCGCGCCTTCCAGCACGCCCAGGGCGTCGCCGCCCTCGACTGGCTCAGGAAGCGGCTCGCACCAGCGCCCGCATGACCCGCAGGTCCTCGCCCATCTCGGGATGCCACTGCACCCCCAACACCCAGCCGGGGCCGGGGAGTTCGATCGCCTCCACCGTCCCGTCGGCCGCGTGCGCCGATGCCGTCAGCCCCTGTCCCAGGCGTGCGACCGCCTGGTGGTGATACGTCGGCACGGCGCACGCCTCCGGCGCGAGATCCCCGTACAGACTCCCCGCCACCGGTGTCACCTCGTGCCGTCCGACGACCCCGGTGTCCTTCACGTGCCCGTCGATGTGCTGCACGAGCGTGCCGCCGAGGGCGACGTTGAGGAGTTGCATGCCGCGGCAGATGCCGAGCAGCGGGGTGCCGGTGGCCAACGCGGCCCGGATCAGGGCGAGTTCCCAGGCGTCGCGTTCGGGAGCGGGTGGTCCGGTGCGCGGGGAGCGCTCGGCGTCGTAGTGGACCGGGTCGACATCGGGGCCGCCCGCGATGACGAGTCCGTCGAGGCGGGCGACGGCCGACGCGGCGTGGGACGGATCGTCCGGCGGCAGCATCGCGGCGAGACCTCCCGCCGCCTGCACGAGCCGCGGATAGCCGGCCGGCAACAGCGCGGCCTCCAGCTCCCACACGCCCCAGCGCGCCCCGGCCTCCAGATACGTACTCACGCCGATCAGCGGTCTGTCCACACTGCCCGCGCTTCCCACACTTCCCACACCGCGCTCCCTATCGGGTCCAATGGAATGTACTCATACCTTTGCAAGCTTCTTTGAAAGGTACTCGTCGGCGGCTCACGCCAGGAAGCCCCGCAACAGGGCCGCCGTCCCCGCGCAGTGCTCCCGCATGATCTCCCGCGCCCCGTCCGCGTCCCCGTCGAGCACCGCCTCGACCAGCGCGGTGTGCTGGCGCTGGGAGTGCTCGAGGTTGCGGACCAGGAGGGGGATGCAGTCGAGCAGGTCGTTGACGGAGGCGCGGACGGCCGCGTACTGGGCCGTGAGCGACGGCGAACCGCTCAGTTCGGCGAGGGTGAGGTGGAGCAGCGTGTCCAGGCGCCGGTAGTCCGCCAGCGGGGCCTCGTGCGTGCGGGTGAGCGCATCGCGCAGCCGTTCGGCCTGCTGCGGGGAGAGCCCGTGCGTCGCGCACAGTCCCGCCGCACCCACCTCCAGCACCTCGCGGAAGCGCAGTACGTCCTCGATGTCGACCTTGGCGAACCGGCGCCGTAGCTCGTCCTCGCCGGGGGCGTCGGCCCTCGGCACCACGAACGTGCCGCCGTACCGTCCGCGCCGCGACTCGACCAGACCCTGGTCCTGGAGCACCTTCAGCACCTCGCGCAGCGTCACCCGGCTGATCCCCAGCCGCTCCGCCAGCTCCCGCTCCGCGGGCAGCCGCCCGCCGCCCGGCACCAGCCCCAGCCGGACCACCTGAAGGATCTGCTCCAGCGCCTCCTCGAAACCGTTGCCCGCCCGCACCGGCCGCAGCACCGGCGTCAGTCGGTCGTCCACGCCGCCGTCGGCTTCCGCCTGCGTCATCTGGTCGCGCCCCCTTCCCAAGCAATGGTTCTCGGCAATACCTTATGGCTCTCGGCTGACCCAAGGAGGCTTTTCCGGTGGCAGACCGCACACCCCCGCTCGCCGTCGAGGAGCTGCACGCCCTCGTCGCGGCCGGCGAGATCGACACGGTCCTCCTGGCCTTCCCCGACATGCAGGGGCGGCTCCAGGGCAAGCGGTTCGCCGCGCGCTTCTTCCTCGACGAGGTCCTGGAGCACGGCACGGAGGGCTGCAACTACCTCCTCGCCGTCGACACCGAGATGAACACGGTCGACGGCTACGCCATGTCCTCGTGGGACCGGGGCTACGGCGACTTCGCCATGCACCCCGATCTCAGCACCCTACGGCGCGTCCCCTGGAACGAGGGCACCGCCCTGCTCATCGCCGACCTCGCCTGGAACGACGGCTCGCCGGTCGTGGCCGCGCCCCGCCAGATCCTGCGCCGCCAGCTCGACCGCCTCGCCGAGCTCGGCTACACCGCCCAGGTCGGCACCGAGCTCGAATTCATCGTCTTCAAGGACACCTACGAGCAGGCCTGGGACGCGGGCTACAAGGGGCTCACCCCGGCCAATCAGTACAACATCGACTACTCGGTGCTCGGGACCGGGCGCATCGAGCCCCTCCTGCGCCGCATCCGCAACGAGATGCAGGCCGCGGGGCTGACCGTCGAGTCCGCCAAGGGCGAGTGCAACCCCGGCCAGCACGAGATCGTCTTCAAGTACGACGAGGCCCTCGTCACCTGCGACCAGCACGCCATCTACAAGACCGGCGCCAAGGAGATCGCCTCCCAGGAAGGCGTCTCGCTCACCTTCATGGCGAAGTACAACGAGCGCGAGGGCAACTCCTGCCACATCCACCTCTCGCTCACGGACGCGGACGGTGCGAATGTGATGGCCGGCTCGGGGCGGGACCCGGGCGGCATGTCCGACGTCATGCGCCACTTCCTCGCCGGGCAGCTCGCCGCCCTCCGCGACTTCTCGCTCCTCTACGCGCCCCACATCAACTCGTACAAGCGCTTCCAGCCCGGTTCCTTCGCGCCGACCGCCGTCGCCTGGGGGTACGACAACCGCACCTGCTCCCTCCGCGTCGTCGGCCACGGCCGCTCGATGCGCTTCGAGAACCGGCTGCCGGGCGGTGACGTCAATCCGCACCTGGCCGTCGCCGGACTCGTCGCGGCGGGCCTGTACGGCATCGAACAGAAGCTGGAGCTGCCGGAGCCCTGCGCGGGCAACGCGTACACCGCCGAGTACGAGCATGTGCCCACCACTCTGCGTGAGGCCGCCGAACTCTGGGAGAACAGCCCCATCGCCAAGGCCGCCTTCGGTGACGAGGTGGTCGCGCACTACCGCAACATGGCACGCGTCGAGCTGGACGCCTTCGACGCCGCGGTGACCGACTGGGAGCTGCGCCGCTCCTTCGAACGCATGTGAGGCCTCTCTTGTCGCAACTGCACGAACTGGACGTCCTCGATCCGGCCACCGAGGAGGTCGTCGCCACCGTCCCGGCCGCCACCGCGCAGGACGTGGACGCCGCCGTCGTACGGGCGACGAGGGCGCAGGCCGCATGGGCCGCACTGGCCCCCGGTGACCGTGCCCGGCTGCTGCGCCGCTTCGCCGTCGCCGTCGACGACCACCTCGAAGAGCTCGCCCGCCTCGAGGTCCGCGAGGCCGGTCACACCCTCGGCAACGCCCGCTGGGAGGCGGGCAACGTCCGTGATCTGCTCGACTACGCGGCCGGGGGAGTGGAGCGGCTCACCGGCCGCCAGATCCCGGTGCCGGGCGGCCTGGACGTGACCATCCTCGAACCGCTCGGCGTCGTGGCGGTCATCGCGCCCTGGAACTTCCCGATGCCGATCGCCGCCTGGGGCACCGCCCCCGCGCTCGCGGCCGGCAACGCGGTCATCCTCAAGCCCGCCGAGACGACACCGCTGACGGCTCTGCGGCTGGCCGAACTCGCCCTGGAGGCCGGCCTCCCCGAGCACCTCTTCCAGGTACTGCCGGGCGCGGGACCCGTCGCGGGCAACGCCCTCGTCGAGCACCCGGGAGTGGCCAAAATCGTCTTCACGGGGTCAACGACCGTGGGCAAACAGGTGTTGGTGAAGGGCTCGGCCCTCCTCAAGCGCGTCACCCTCGAACTCGGCGGCAAGAGCCCCAACATCGTCTTCGCCGACGCCGACATCGAGGCCGCCGCTGCCGCCGCCCCCATGTCCTTCCTCGACAACTCCGGCCAGGACTGCTGCGCCCGCACCCGCATCCTCGTCCAGCGCTCCGCCTACGACCGCTTCCTCGGCCTCCTCGCCCCGGCGATCGAGTCCGTCGTCGTCGGCGACCCCTCCGACGAGCAGACGCAGATGGGCCCGCTGATCTCCAGGGCACAGCTGGACCGCGTACGGTCGTACGTCCCCGCCGACACCCCCGGCATCCGCGGCAAGGCCCCCGAAGGCCCCGGCTTCTGGTTCCCGCCCACCGTCCTCACCGATGTCGAGCCCCACGCGCGCGTGGCCGTCGAGGAGGTCTTCGGTCCCGTCGCCGTGGTCCTGCCCTTCGACGACGAGGCCGACGCGATCCGCCTCGCCAACGCCACCGAGTACGGCCTCTCCGGGTCCATCTGGACGCGTGACATCGGCCGGGCGCTGCGCGTCTCGGGGGCCGTCCGGGCCGGGAACCTGTCCGTCAACTCCCACTCCAGCGTCCGCTACTGGACCCCCTTCGGCGGCTTCAAGCAGTCGGGGATCGGCCGCGAACTCGGCCCGGACGCGCTCACCGCCTTCACCGAAACCAAGAACGTCTTCATCAGCACGGAGGGCCCCGCACAGTGACCGAAGCCACCGCAGGTACCGAAGCCACCGAAGGCACCGAAGGGAACATCTGCCGCCGTCTCGTCGGCCGTACCGCCGTCATCACCGGCGCCGGCAGCGGCATCGGTCTCGCCACCGCGCGCCGGCTCGCCTCCGAGGGTGCCCACGTCGTCTGCGGCGACGTCGACGACGCCCGCGGCAAGGCCGCCGCCGACGAGGTCGGCGGGATCTTCGTCAAGGTCGACGTCACCGACCCCGAGCAGGTCGAGGCGCTCTTCAAGACGGCGTACGACACCTACGGCTCCGTGGACATCGCCTTCAACAACGCGGGCATCTCGCCGCCCGACGACGACTCCATCCTGGACACCGGCCTGGAGGCCTGGAAGCGCGTCCAGGAGGTCAACCTCACCTCCGTCTATCTGTGCTGCAAGGCCGCGATCCCGTACATGCGGCGCCAGGGCAAGGGCTCCATCATCAACACCGCGTCCTTCGTGGCCCGGATGGGCGCCGCGACCTCGCAGATCTCCTACACAGCCTCCAAGGGGGGCGTGCTCGCCATGTCCCGGGAGCTGGGCGTGCAGTTCGCCCGCGAGGGCATCCGGGTCAACGCCCTGTGCCCCGGGCCGGTCAACACCCCGCTCCTTCAGGAACTGTTCGCCAAGGACCCCGAGCGGGCCGCACGCCGTCTCGTGCACATCCCGGTCGGCCGGTTCGCGGAGGCCGAGGAGATCGCCGCGGCGGTCGCCTTCCTCGCCAGCGACGACTCCTCCTTCGTGAACGCCTCCGACTTCCTGGTGGACGGCGGAATCTCGGGCGCGTACGTCACGCCCCTGTAGATCGCCCCGGTATATGCATGCCCCATGCGATATCGACCCTTTTAGTCACTTTCGCATGGACCCTTCTCGCATGGACCCTTATGGACCCTGGTCGCGGTCGCCGTCCTGGCGGCCGCGCCACCCGCCTCGTCCGACCCGCGCCCCAACTGTCCGCAATTTTCGTACGGAGGCCGGCGGTTCGATCGTGCCCGATCGGCCGGACACCGTGTTCCCGCGTTCGGGGCGCGCCCTAGAGTGCCGGGATGAGCATGACGTCGCCGCCCGGCTGGTACCGCGACCCGTCGTACCCGCTCGTCGAGCGCTGGTGGGACGGCACCGCGTGGACGGACCACCGGCGGGGGCCCGAGGCTCCTCAAGCGCACCTGGCACCGCCCGAGCCCTTCAGCGGCGGCCCCGGCCGTGCGAAGGCCGTGGCGCTCGTCGCCGCCGGAGTCGTCCTGGTCACCTCGATCGTCACCGGCGCCTTCGTGCTGGGCCGGGAGGGCGGCGCAGGCAGGGCCGCGGCGGCACGGACCACACCGTCCGACGCGCCCGCGCGGACCGCCGGCCCCTACCCCTCCGACCCGTCCGTCGTCGTGGACGAACTCAACGGCATCACGTTCCCGCTGCCCGACGGCTGGGTCCGGCCCCCGTACGTCGCCGAGGACGACGTCGTGATGACCACCCCCGGCACGTACGACTGCCCGGGCGACCCCGGCGTCTGCCGCCACGGCCGGGTCGTCTCGCGTACGGTCACGGCGAACGACGAGAAGTCCCCGAAGGCGCTCGCCGCCCGCGACATCGAGGACGCCGCGAACAGCGCGTACGACCGCGACCTCCTCGACAACCGCCCCTTCAAGGGCGTCACGTCCCACCGGCAGCTGCGCGCGGGCCCGGTCGCCGTCGCGGGCGGCATCGGGTATCTCGTGCGCTGGCGGGTGAAGACCGCGGTCGGACCCGGCGGTTACGTCGAGTCGCTGGCGTTCCCGTCCGGCGTGGGGCCACAGGCCCTGGTCATCGTCCGCTTCGCGTTCGACGCGGGCGCCGACGGGCCGCCGCTCGCCGACATGGACCGGATCACCGAGGGGATCCGGCCGGTCGGCGCACGGTGAACACGGCTCCCGGCTACAGGAAGGTGCGGCCCTCTCCGCGGTACGTCGGGACGGTCGCCGTCACCGTGTCGCCCTCGACGAGGTGCAGCGCGTCGAACCGCTCGCACAGCTCTCCGGCCTTCGCGTGCCGGAACCACACCTTGTCGCCGATGAGCAGATCGTCCGCGGGAGAGCCGAGCAGCGGCGTCTGCACCTCGCCGGGCCCCTCCTGGGGGTCGTACCGCAGCCCCTCCGGGAGGTACGGGACGGGCAGCCGGTCGACGCCCGGAGCGCCCGAGGCCGGGTAGCCGCCGCCGAGCACCGTGACGACCCCGACGCCGGGCCTGCGGACGACGGGGTGGGCGAACAGCGCGGCCGGACGCCCGCTGAACGACGTGTAGTTGTCGAACAGCCGAGGCACGTACAGCCCGGACCCCGCCGCGATCTCGGTGACCGCGTCCTCGGCGGCCGTGTGCTGCACACTGCCCGTGCCGCCGCCGTTGACGAACTCGAGGTCCGGCTCCACGGCCCGTACGGCGCGGACCACCTCGGCGCGCCGCTGCACGAGCTCCTTGCGGGCGGTGGCCTGCATGAGCCGGACCGCACGCGACCGGAAGGGCCGTCCCGCGACGGCGTCGCCGACGCCCGCGATGTGCCCCTCGTACGCCATGATCCCGACCAGCTTGAACCCGGGCCGGCGGACCACGGCGCGGGCCATCTCGGCGACCTGGGCGGGCGAGTGCAGCGGCGAGCGCAGGGCGCCGACCCGGACCCGTCCGCCGAGCAGCTTGAGGGAGGTGTCCAACTCCAGGCAGACGCGCACGACTTCGGTACCGCCCCGGCGGGCCTCGTCGATCAGACGGAGCTGGGCGGGGTCGTCGACCATGACGGTGACGGCGGCGGCCAGCTTGGGGTCGGAGGTCAGCTCGGCGTAGCCCCGGGTGTCCACGGAGGGGTAGGCGAGCAGGATGTCCTCGAAGCCGGAGCGGGCCAGCCAGATCGACTCGGCGAGGGTGAAGGACATGATCCCCGCGAAGCCGTCCCGGTCCAGGACGCGTTCGAGCAGAGCGCGGCAGCGCACGGACTTGCTCGCGACCCGGATCGGCTTTCCGCCGGCCCTGCGGACGAGATCGTCCGCATTCACGTCGAAGGCCTCCAGGTCCACGATCGCGAGAGGGGCGTCGAGGTGAGCGGTGGCCCGGTCGTAGCGGGCCCGGTCTGCGGCGCGGGCAGTCATGACCGAAGCCTGCCAGACTCCATTACCGCAGGGTAGGGGGATGTTCCGGGCAGATGCCGCGGGCCCCCGGACTGGTTCCCTCCCGGCCCACGTCAACCCGTAGAGTGACGCGCACGCAGGGAGGAACGACCTTGTCCGGGCGGGTCGTGCCCGGGATGACGGACCGTCGGTACGGGTATGCGTGCCCGTGGGGGTGAGTCGCCGAGGTGGTTCTTTCCGTACACGTGAGCGGCCCGGTGGACTCCGGGCCGGGTCGGTTGCCCGGGTACGAGGAAACGGGGGGTGCATGAGCACGGAAGCGCGCCGCGCCTCCATCCCGCCACGCCCGGCCACCCCACCCCGCCCGGCACAGCCACCCACACCGGGAGAGTCCCCCGAGGGGGCAGGATCTCCCGAGGGGACGGCGCCTTCCGCGAGGACGGCCACCCCACCGTCCCGTCCGGCGACCCCGCAGCGGCCCGAAACGCCTCCCGCGGGGGGCGCCACGGTGCCACCGCGCCCGGCGACACCGCCGCGGCCCGCGCAGTCCCCCGCACGAGGAGACGCGGTACCGCCCCGCCCGAAGCACCTGCCTTCGGGCGCCACGTGGCGGCCCCGCCCGGCAGAGCCGCCTGTGGGCGGCGAACCCTGGTCGCTGCCCTGGCCCGAGGACGTGCCCTCGACCGCCGCCCCGCAACCCCCGGCGCCCCACCGGACGGAGCCCTCCACGGCGTCCCGTCCGGCAGAACCGTCTGCCACGGGGGACGTCCCCACTCCGCGCTCGCCCCGGCCGGCACAGCAGCCTTCGGCGGGCGACGCCATGACGCCGCCGTCCGGCTCCTCCTCCGCCGCGCCGCGGCACTTGGGTGGCGAGTCCCGTACGCCGGCCACCGGAACACCACGCTCGGGCGGTGACTCCCAGGGTCCGGCGCCGTCCGGTGCCCCGGCGGAGGCGGGCCGGCGTCCGGGCGGTGACGCCCAGCGGTCGAGCGGGGTGCCGAGTCCCCGTGCGCCGCAGGGGTCCGGCGCCCCCGGCGATGCCGCGCAGCGCCCGGGCGCCGCGCCCCGCGCGCCGCGGCCCTTCCGGCTCTCGCGCGACCCGAAGCTGTCGTCCGGGTCCTCGGCCGGTACGACGTCCTCGTCGGCGCCGGGTGCCACCGGCGCCCCGGAGTCGACACACTGCGAGGCCCCGCACCCGCGCTTCCCCGGACGGCGTCCCACCCCCGCCTCGCCGCCCCCGCCCGCGGCCTCCGCGCGTTTCCCCGACACCCCGCCGGCCGCCCGGCACCCCGGCGTGCCGCACCCCACCCCGCCGCGGCGGACCCCCGTACCCGAGGACGGGATCACGGAGACGACCAGGCGGCTGCTCCCCACCCCCGTGCAGCCGCCCGCCGAACCGTCCGGCACGGGACGCCCCTTCGTGACGTTCGCGGAACCCGAGGTGTACGACGACACCACGCGGCTGCGTTCCGTCGCCGCGCGCACCCGGCCCCGGCTGGTGGCGGCCGCGGCCTGTGTCGTGCTGGGCCTCGGGCTCATCGGCGGTGCGGTGGCCGGGAGTTGGCTGACCGGGGACGGCTCGGACGACGGCGCGCGCAGTGCCTTCGCGGCGGCCGGAAGCCTGTGGCACAGCGTGCCCGTGGACCAGCTCTTCCCGCTCACCGTGCAGGGGCAGGGCGCGGGCCCCGGCGGCGCCGACCGCACCTGGACCCGTGTCGCCGTCGCCCCGGACAGCGGCTGCGCAGACGCCTTCGACCCGCTCCTGCGCAAGGCCCTCGCCCCGGTCGGCTGCCTGCGGTTGCTGCGCGCCACCTACACGGACGCGACCCACAGTCAGGTCACCACCGTGGGCCTGCTGTTCACCACTGCGGACGCGACGGCCATGACCTCCCTGAAGACCCGCTTCCAGCAGGAGGGCCTCAGCCGGCGCACCGACCTGATGCCCCGTCCGTACGCCGCCAAGGGCACCGTCGCCGCCGGGTTCGGCGACGCCCAGCGCGCGTCCTGGACGGTGTCGGTCCTCACCGACGCCCCGGTCGTCGTCTATGCGGTCTCCGGCTTCGCCGACGGCCGTATCGTCACCGCCCCGCAGGCCGCCGCGGACGCGGTGAAGCCCGGCGTGACCACGGCCCCGGCCCAGGCGGGCCTCGGCAACGACGCACAGGGCCTCGCCGACCGCATCGAACGCAGCCTGCGCAAAACCGTCGGCTCGGCCACGGAGAAGCCGTCATGACCCGCAAGGTCCCCCGCAGGGGCACCCACATGCGCACCCGCAGGGCCGGAGTCCTCAGCGTCCTGCTGGCCGCCTCCCTCGCCCTGCTCCCGTCCACCGCCGCGCACGCCGACGGCATACGTGCCCAGCAATGGGCCCTCGACGCGATGCACACCCAGCAGGCCTGGCGCACCACGAAGGGCCAGGGCATCACCGTCGCGGTCCTCGACACGGGCGTCGACGACCAGCACCCGGACCTGGCCGGCAATGTCCTCCAGGGAAAGGACATGGTCGGCTTCGGGGCACAGCGCGGTGACCGCGCCTGGGCCCGGCACGGCACCGCCATGGCGGGGATCATCGCGGGCCACGGACACGGCAGCGGCAACGGCGACGGCGTCCTGGGCATCGCCCCCGAGGCGAAGATCCTCCCTGTCCGCGTCATCCTCGAAGACGGCGACTCGGCCCGTACGAGGGCCCGCAACACCCGCGGCAACGCCCTCGCCGAGGGCATCCGCTGGGCCGCCGACCACGGCGCGGACGTCATCAACCTCTCCCTCGGCGACGACTCCAAGTCCGCCCACCCCGAGCCCGCCGAGGACGCCGCCGTCCAGTACGCCCTGAAGAAGGGCGCGGTCGTCGTCGCCTCGGCCGGCAACGGCGGCGACAAGGGCGACCACATCTCGTACCCCGCGGCCTACCCGGGCGTGATCGCGGCCACGGCCGTAGACCGCTACGGCACCCGCGCCTCGTTCTCCACCCGCCGCTGGTACGCCACCGTCAGCGCCCCCGGCGTCGACGTCGTCATCGCCGACCCGGACGACAAGTATTACGAGGGCTGGGGCACCAGCGCCGCCTCCGCCTTCGTCTCCGGCGCGGTCGCGCTCATCAAGGCGGCCCACCGGGGCCTGTCCCCGGCGCAGATCAAGAAGCTCCTGGAGGACACCGCCCGCGACGCCCCCAGCGGCGGCCGCGACGACTCCCGCGGCTTCGGCTTCATCGACCCCGCCGCCGCCATCCGGGCCGCCGGCCGCCTCAAGCCGGACGACACCCACGCGGCGGCGTACGGCCAGAAGTACTTCGGATCGGGCCCCGACGCCCCCAAGGACGACAGCCGGCCGTCCGGCTGGGCGGGCCCGGTGGCGGGCGGCGCGGGAGTGGTCCTACTGGCCGCGTCAGTGATCCTGTGGCGAGGCCGCAGGTTTTCCGGGCAGGACGTATCCAGCGAGGCCTTGTAAGAGGGGCCAGGTCGGACGCGCCCCGACAGGGGCGCGGGGCTGTGGCACATGCGGCTCCGCCGCGTGGGCGCGACCAGCCACAACTCATCCGCAGCCGGACGCACGACCCGCACCTTTACGGACCCCCGAACTCACGCCGCGCTGAACGCGGCCACCGCGGCCTTCGCCGCCGCCTCCACCACCGAAATCCCCTTCGCCTTGGTCGAGTTGCCGTCGGACAGCGTCGCCACCAGATACTCGTCCCCGTCGACAGTGACCCGCCCGATGCTGTTGATGTCCCACAGCCCGGTCGAACTGCGCGCCAGCCACCCGTTCTTCAAAGCCCACGAGGTGCCGTCGGCCACCGCCGACACCCCCCATTGCTGATCGGCGGCGATCTCGCCCATCAGCCCCTGGAGATACACCCGCGAGGCCTCGGTGAGCTCCGAGTCGTCCCCGAACACCTGCTGGAGCAGGGTCAGCTGGTCGGCCGCCGTGGTCTGCGTCAGCCCCCACAGCGCGCCGTCCCCGCCGGAGGTGCCGGTCAGTCCCAACCGCTTGTTCGCGGCGTCGAGGCCGTCCGCCTGCCCGATGACGTCCCACAGCGTGGACGCGGACGCGTTGTCGCTGTTCGTGATCATCGCGGTGGCGTACGTCTTCTCGGTCGCCGTCAGATGCCGGTCCGCGTCCTGCGCCTGGAGCAGCAGTGTCGCGAGGATGTCGACCTTGACGATGCTCGCCGTGTCGAAGGCCCCCTCGCCGTACGCGGCGCTCTCGCCGGAGCCGAGGTCGAGCACCGCGACCGACACCTCGGCGCCGTCCTCCGGGGTCACGGCCTTCATGGCCTTGGTGAGCAGCGCGTCCCGGTCCACCGAGGGCTCCGCAACAGGTTCCACCGATGTCTCCTCGCTGGGGGACGACGACGCGGCCGACGCCGAGGAGGAGGATACGAGGCCCCCGCGGTCGTGCGCCTGTGCCTTCACATACAGGGCACCTGCCGCCGTGCCGCCCACGAGGACGGCGGAAGCCACCACGGTGTAGACGAGGGTCCTGCGTCCGGAGCGGCGGGTGCGACGCCGACGAGATCTGTGAGGGGCCATCCCGCGATGCTCGGGGCCATGCCTGTGCCCGGCGTTAGACGGATGTTAGAGGCGTGTCAGCGAAAGCTGAGATTCCCGTGAAAGCAGTCACCGCCAGGTTTCCGGGGCCGCACAAGCCCAGCAGCATCCCCCCGATAGGGTCGGGGACTGTGGCGAACAAGAACATTCCCGACTCCGGCTTCCCCGACGACGACGGCTCCGCCGATCCCCGGCTGAGCGCGGCGCTCGCGGCCTGGGCCGAGGACCGCACCGCCGTAGGGCCGGTCCTGGAGGCGCTCAAGGGCGCCCGGCTCCTCGTGCCCGTCGTGGCGGTCCTGGGTGAAGTAGAGGAGGACGAGAAGGGGCTGCGGCGCGAGAAGACCAGCGACATGGCGGTGCCGACCCTGAAGGCCGGCCACCGTACGGCCCTGCCCGCCTTCACCTCCACCGAGTCGCTGGCCCGCTGGGACCCGGGGGCCCGCCCCGTCGCCGTACCCCTGCACCAGGCCCTGCAGGCCGTCGCGCACGAGAAGGCCGACACGCTCGTCCTCGACCTGGCCGGTCCCGTGCCCTACGAGCTGACCGGCTCCGCGCTGCTCGCCCTCGCCGAGGGACGGACGACCGCGGACCCGCTCGCCGATCCCGCCGTGGTCGAGGCGGTACGCGCCGCCGTGGCCGCCGAGCCCACCGTCCTGCGCGCCCACCTCGGCCCCGGTCAGGCGGACGGCACCCTCGCGCTCGTACTGGACCCGGCCGCGGCCCCGGCCGAAGCCGCCCGCGCGCTCGCCGAGCGGCTCGCCGCCGACGAAACACTGAGGGCCCGCCTGGTGCGCGGCCTCGACCTGGCACTGCTGCCGGCCGGGACGACGCCACCGGGCGAGCCCCTGTACGTACGTCAGTAGAGAACGGGGGGAACGGCCACTAGCCGTAGATCGGGCCCGTGTACTTCTCGCCCGGGCCCTGGCCCGGCTCGTCCGGGACGATCGACGCCTCGCGGAACGCCAGCTGCAGCGACTTCAGACCGTCGCGCAGCGGGGACGCGTGGAAGGAGCTGATCTCGGTCGCGCTCGCGTCGAGCAGCCCGGCCAGCGCGTGGATCAGCTTGCGCGCCTCGTCGAGGTCCTTGTACTTGTCGCCCTCCTCCGTCAGACCGAGCTTCACGGCGGCGGCGCTCATCAGGTTGACGGCGACCGTCACGAGGACCTCGACCGCGGGGACCTCGGCGATGTCGCGGGTCATGCTGTCGAAGTCGGGGTTCTGGGGAGGGGTGTCACTCATGTCCCACACGATAGGCCCCGGCACGCCGGCCCCCGTGCGCGGGAGCCGGGAGGCCGCCGGTTAGCGCGGGTCCGGGTGAGCTGCTAGCCTGGTGTAACGACCGGCCGGACGTGCCAAGAAACATGTAGCACGCTCGGCCCACAAGTGGAGGCTCCGATCTCCCACCTGACCGTCCTCCGGGATGGCGGGTCACCCGGTCAGGCGGCCACCACCGTTCCGTACGGACGGTGGAGTCGCCCGAATGCGCGCCCCGCGGTTCACCGCGGCGGTGTTCCGGTATTCCTTGGAGCCCCGCCTGTGTACCGTCCGGGGCATTTTTCATGCCCCGCGGTGGTTGGTCCACATGTCATCAGAGACATACGCGGCTGTCCGCCAGACCGCCGTGTGGTGCTACCGAGGAGGATCCATCAGCACCGAGCCCCGCATCAACGACCGGATTCGCGTTCCCGAGGTGCGACTTGTCGGTCCCAGCGGCGAGCAGGTCGGGATTGTCCCGCTTGCCAAGGCGCTGGAGCTTGCGCAGGAGTACGACCTCGACCTGGTCGAGGTGGCGGCGAGCGCGCGTCCGCCGGTCTGCAAGCTCATGGACTACGGGAAGTTCAAGTACGAGTCGGCCATGAAGGCCCGTGAGGCGCGCAAGAACCAGGCGCACACGGTCATCAAGGAAATGAAGCTCCGGCCGAAGATCGACCCGCACGACTATGACACCAAAAAGGGTCACGTCGTCCGGTTCCTCAAGCAGGGCGACAAGGTCAAGATCACGATCATGTTCCGCGGTCGCGAGCAGTCCCGGCCGGAGCTCGGCTACCGACTGCTGCAGCGTCTCGCTTCGGACGTCGAGGACCTCGGGTTCATCGAGTCGAACCCGAAGCAGGACGGCCGAAACATGATCATGGTTCTCGGTCCGCACAAGAAGAAGACCGAGGCGATGGCCGAGGCCCGAGAGGCCCAGGCAGCTCGCAAGGCAGAAGCGAAGGCCAACCCCGGTCGCTCGCAGAACGCCGCCGATGGTGAGATCGCCGACGGTGAGATCGCCGACAGCGAGACCACTGAGGCCGAGACCACTGAGGCCGAGACCGCCGAGGTCGAGACCGTCGAGGTCGAGACCGCCGAGGCTCCGGCCGAGGCCTGATCCCAGGGCGAAGGCTCCGGGGAGTCCGGGACGAGAGTCCACGGTGTCCACGGGACGTGAGTCCAGGGATGTCAATCGATACATACATGACGTTCCACTGTGCCCGGTTTAACGACCGGGCATCGGAACGCCACTGACGAGGAGAGAACGGCGCTATGCCGAAGAACAAGTCGCACAGCGGTGCCAGCAAGCGCTTCAAGGTCACCGGCTCCGGCAAGGTGCTCCGTGAGCGCGCCGGCAAGCGCCACCTGCTCGAGCACAAGTCGTCCCGTCTGACGCGTCGTCTCACCGGCAACGCCGAGATGGCCCCGGGCGACGCCAAGAAGATCAAGAAGCTTCTCGGCAAGTGATGTCGGGCGCGCACGGCGCGCCTGATCTCTGACCGGGACCCAATCGATTTCGGGCCGTGTGACGACAACCACGGCCCCGCTACAAGGAGTTAACAAGTGGCACGCGTCAAGCGGGCAGTCAACGCCCACAAGAAGCGCCGGGCGATCCTCGAGGCGGCCTCCGGCTACCGCGGTCAGCGTTCGCGCCTGTACCGCAAGGCCAAGGAGCAGGTCACCCACTCGCTGGTCTACAACTACAACGACCGCAAGAAGCGCAAGGGCGACTTCCGTCAGCTGTGGATCCAGCGCATCAACGCCGCTGCCCGCGCCAACGGCATCACGTACAACCGCTTCATCCAGGGTCTGAAGGCCGCGAACGTCGAGGTCGACCGCAAGATCCTGGCCGAGCTGGCCGTGAACGACGCCGGTGCGTTCGCCGCGCTCGTCGAGGTCGCGCAGAAGGCGCTGCCGGCGGACGTCAACGCCCCGAAGGCCGCGTGACGCTCGCGCTGGCCTGAGCCGGACATACGCTGTGGACCCGCTTGCCTCGCGGCCGGCGGGTCCCTGTGTGTTCGGCGTGTGTTCGGCATCCGCCGGACGCCGCCGTCGCGGCTGGGCGCCGCCGGGCGGGAAAGACGCTTACGGCGCCGTACGGTACGCGTGACATCTTTTGGCGCCCCCCGTCGGGGGAGGCGAAGCCCGCTCGCGGCGACGGAGGCTTCCGGCCGGGGGCGTATCGGGGTGCCCCACGGCGGAAGCCGTGGTGAGGAGGGCCCAGCCCCCACCACCCCGAGCCGAACAAGTCCGCCGCAGTCCGTAGCCCGCAGAAGCAGATGACGACGGCGGGTTCGAATCCACCCTCCGCGACCCCCTGAGGTGACCCCATGTCCGCCGCCCCCGAGCTGATCTCCCCGCGCTCGCCCCGTGTCCTGGCCGCGCGGCGGCTGGCCAGGCGGAACTTCCGGGGCAAGGAGCGGCTGTTCCTCGCCGAGGGCCCGCAGGCCGTGCGTGAGGCGGCGGCGCACCGCGTCGACGCAGCCGCCACGCTCGTCGAGCTGTTCGCGACCGTCGAGGGCGCGGAGCGCTACGCCGACATCGTCGGGGACGCCCGGGACGCCGGAGCCCGCGTACACCTCGCCGCCGAGGAGGTGATCGCCGACATCTCGACGACCGTCACCCCGCAGGGACTCGTCGGGATCTGCCGGTTCCTCGACACCCCGTTCGAGGAGATCCTCAAGGCCCGGCCCAAGCTCGTCGCCGTACTCGCGCACGTCCGCGACCCCGGGAACGCCGGCACCGTGCTGCGGTGCGCGGACGCCGCCGGCGCCGAGGCCGTCGTCCTCACCGACGCGTCCGTCGACCTGTACAACCCCAAGGCCGTACGGGCCTCGGTCGGTTCCCTCTTTCACCTGCCGGTGGCCGTCGGTGTGCCCGTGGAGACAGCCGTGCGGGGCCTCAAGGACACCGGCGTACGGATCCTCGCCGCCGACGGCGCGGGCGAGGACGACCTCGACGACGAGCTCGACAAGGGGACCATGGGCGGGCCCACCGCCTGGGTGTTCGGCAACGAGGCCTGGGGGCTCCCGGAGGAGACGCGTGCGCTGGCCGATGCCGTCGTGCGCGTACCGATTCACGGAAAGGCCGAGAGTCTGAACCTGGCGACGGCCGCCGCCGTATGTCTCTACGCGTCCGCCCGTGCACAGCGCGCCTCCGGAGGGTGCCGCTCCGTCACCGACAGCTAGTAGGGTGACGGGCTCGGGGGCCCACTGCGCCAGACGAGAGGTGGGGTACGGGGATGGGTGTCGGCACGAGCGGTGCGAAGAGCGCACTGCGCGCACGGGACGTGCGCGACACACCCGCGCCCCGGCGCGCTGATCAACACGACGACGATCAACCAGGGGCCGATCCCGGAGCCGAAGCGGGAGCCGAACTCGGTATCGGCCCCGATGATCTGCCCGACGGCCTGGTCGTCGCCGACGAGCACGGCCGGGTGATCTGCTTCAACGCCGCCGCCGCCCGCATCACCGCCGTCCCCGCCGCCGCAGCGCTCGGACGGCAACTGGACTCGGCCCTCCCTTTGGAGGACCTCGAAGGCCGCCGCTGGTGGCAGCTGACCGACCCGTACGGCGGCCTCGCGATCCGCGTCGGACAGCCCGAGCGGAATCTGCTGCTGCCCGGGGGACGGGAGGTGCTCGTCTCCGCGCGGTACGTGCGCACCGCGCCCACCGGGCCCGTCCGCCGTGTCGTCGTCTCGCTGCGCGACACCGAGGCGCGCCGCCGCACCGAGCGCAGCCACGCCGAGCTGATCGCCACGGTCGCCCACGAACTGCGCTCCCCGCTCACCTCGGTCAAGGGCTTCACGGCCACTCTGCTCGCCAAATGGGAACGCTTCACCGACGACCAGAAGAAGCTCATGCTGGAGACCGTCGACGCCGACGCCGACCGGGTCACCCGGCTCATCGCCGAGCTCCTCGACATCTCCCGCATCGACTCCGGCCGCCTCGAAGTGCGCCGTCAGCCCGTCGACATCGGCGCGGCCGTCGGCCGCCACATCCAGGCGTACGTGGCCTCGGGCCAGCCCGCCGACCGCTTCCTGCTGCGCATCGAACAACCCCTGCCCCCGCTCTGGGCCGACCCGGACAAGATCGACCAGGTGCTCAGCAACCTGCTCGAAAATGCGGTGCGGCACGGCGAGGGAACCGTCACGATCGACGTCACGCCCTCGGCGTCCCCGCGTGAGCGGGAAGACGGTGAGGGCGTTGTGAACGCTGCCACGTCGGTCACCGTGAGCGACGAGGGCACCGGCATCCCGGAGGAGTCCATGAACCGCGTCTTCACCCGCTTCTGGCGGGGCAGCAAGCGCGGCGGCACGGGCCTCGGGCTGTACATCGTCAAGGGCATCGTCGAAGCCCACGGCGGCACCATCACGGTCGGCCGCGCCCACGGCGGCGGCGCCGAATTCCGATTTACGTTGCCCGTGGGCACCCCGGCGTACCTGCTGTAACGCCGAAGAGGTCCCACGGGCGCATGCGCACACCCTGTGGGCTTCTCCCGGACGCCCAGTCCGAGAGAAGCCCGCGCCCCCGTTAGACTCGGCCTTTGGCACCTTTGCGTCCTCATCCTCATCTGTGGACGATTCGTCTCCGAGTCGGGACGGGGACCATCCGCCAGCAACCGGAAGCACGGGAAGAGATGTCGGCACCGAATAAGTCGTACGACCCTGTAGAGGTCGAGGCCTTGAAACCGGAAGAGATCGAGCGCATGCGGGACGAGGCGCTCGCCGCCTTCGCCGCCGCCGGTGACCTCGACGCGCTCCAGGAGGCCAAGGTCGCCCACACCGGCGGCACCTCGCCGCTGGCCCTCGCCAACCGCGAGATCGGCGCCCTGCCCCCGCACGCCAAGGCCGCCGCCGGCAAGCTGGTCGGCCAGGCCCGGGGCGCGGTGAACAAGGCCCTCACCGCCCGCCAGGTCGAGCTGGAGGCCGATCGCGACGCCCGGGTGCTGGTCGAGGAGGCGGTGGACGTCACGCTGCCGTACGACCGCGTACCGGCCGGCGCCCGCCACCCGCTGACCACCATGATGGAGCGCGTCGCCGACGTCTTCGTGTCCATGGGATACGAGATCGCCGAGGGCCCCGAGGTCGAGGCGGAGTGGTTCAACTTCGACGCCCTGAACTTCACGCCCGACCACCCGGCCCGGCAGATGCAGGACACCTTCTTCGTCGAGGGCCCGAAGGGCGACCACGGCGAGTCCGGTGTCGTGCTGCGCACCCACACCTCGCCCGTGCAGGCCCGCGCCATGCTCGACCGCGAGCCCCCGGTCTACGTAGTCTGCCCCGGCCGGGTGTTCCGCACGGACGAGCTGGACGCCACGCACACCCCGGTCTTCCACCAGATCGAGCTCCTCGCCGTCGACGAGGGCCTGACCATGGCCGACCTCAAGGGCACCCTCGACCACATGGTCCAGTCGCTCTTCGGCGCCGACATGAAGACCCGGCTGCGTCCGAACTACTTCCCCTTCACCGAGCCGTCCGCCGAGATGGACATGCTCTGCTACGTCTGCAAGGGCGAGTCCGTCGGCAACCCCGACCGCCCCTGCCGGACCTGCTCCAGCGAGGGCTGGATCGAGCTGGGCGGCTGCGGCATGGTCAACCCGCGGGTGCTGGTCGCCTGCGGCGTGGACCCGGAGAAGTACAGCGGATTCGCCTTCGGGTTCGGCATCGAGCGGATGCTGATGTTCCGCCACAACGTCGAAGACATGCGAGACATGGTCGAGGGTGACGTCCGGTTCACCCGGCCGTTCGGGATGGAGATCTGATGCGGGTCCCGCTTTCTTGGCTGCGGGAGTACGTCGACCTGCCGGCGACGGAGACCGGCCGCGACGTCCAGGCCAAGCTCATTTCCGCCGGTCTCGAGGTCGAGACCGTCGAGCAGCTCGGCGCCGGCCTCAAGGGCCCCCTCGTCGTCGGCCAGGTGCTGACCATCGAGGAGCTGACGGAGTTCAAGAAGCCCATCCGCTTCTGCACCGTCGACGTCGGCACCGCCAACGGCACCGGTGAGCCCCAGGAGATCGTCTGCGGCGCCCGCAACTTCGCCGTCGGCGACAAGGTCGTCGTGGTCCTGCCCGGCGCCGTCCTGCCCGGCAACTTCGCGATCGCCGCGCGCAAGACGTACGGCAAGACCTCGCACGGCATGATCTGCTCCGGCGACGAGCTGGGCATGGGCGACGACGGTTCGCACGGCATCATCGTGCTGCCGCCCGAGCACGAGGTCGGCACCGACGCCATCGAGCTGCTCCAGCTCGTCGACGAGGTCCTGGACATCGCCGTCACGCCCGACCGCGGCTACGCCCTGTCGATGCGCGGCGTGGCCCGCGAGGCCGCCATCGCGTACGGCCTGCCGCTGCGCGACCCCGCGCTGCTCGACGTGCCCGGCCCGAACGCGTTCGGCTACCCGGTGCAGGTCTTGGACCCGATGGGCTGCGACCGCTTCACCGCGCGTACGGTGACCGGTCTCGACCCCGAGGCGCACTCCCCGATCTGGCTGCGGCGACGCCTGCAGAAGGCGGGCATGCGCCCGATCTCGCTCGCCGTCGACATCACCAACTACGTGATGCTGGAGCTCGGCCAGCCGCTGCACGCGTACGACCGCACCCGTGTCCAGGGCGCGATCGGCGTGCGCCGGGCCGAGCAGGGCGAGAAGCTCACCACCCTCGACGGCGTCACGCGCACGCTGGACGCCGAGGACCTGGTGATCACCGACGAGCGCGGCCCCATCGGCCTCGCGGGCGTCATGGGCGGCGCCCACACGGAGATCGACGACACCGAGGGCACCACCACCGAGGTCGTCGTCGAGGCCGCGCACTTCGACGCGCTCTCCATCGCCCGCACCGCCCGCCGCCACAAGCTGGCCTCCGAGGCGTCCAAGCGCTTCGAGCGCGGTGTCGACCCGCAGGCCGCGTCCGCCGCCGCCCAGCGCACGGTCGACCTGCTGGTCCTCCTCGCCGGAGGCACCGCCGACGCCGGGGTCACCGAGGTCATCGCGCCCTCCGCGCCGCACACCATCACCATCCCGGCGAACCACCCGGACAAGGTGGCCGGTGTCGACTACGGCCGCGAGACCGTCGTACGCCGCCTCCAGCAGGTCGGCTGCGACGTCTACGGGCAGGACGAGCTGATCGTCACCGTGCCGTCCTGGCGGCCCGACCTGACCGACCCGAACGACCTGGCCGAAGAGGTCATCCGTCTGGAGGGCTTCGAGAACCTGCCCTCCACGCTGCCCAAGCTCCCGGCGGGCCTGGGCCTGACCGACCGGCAGCGGCTGCAGCGCCGGATCGGCCGCGCGCTGGCCGGCGCCGGATACGTCGAGGCGCTGAACTACCCGTTCATCGGCGAGCACGTCTTCGACCAGCTCGGCCTTGCCGCCGACGACCCGAAGCGCAAGGTCGTCAAGCTGGTCAACCCGCTCTCCGACGAGGAGCCCGCGCTCCGTACGACGCTGCTGCCGGGCCTGCTCCACGCCCTGCGCCGCAACGACGGCCGCGGCAGCCACGACCTGGCGCTCTTCGAGACCGGCCTGGTCTTCCAGCCGCAGGACGAACTGCGCGTCGCGGGCCGCCTGTCCGTCGACCGCCGTCCCACCGACGAGGAGATCGCCTCCCTCACGGCCGCGCTGCCCGTCCAGCCCCGGCACGCCGCCGTCGTCCTCGCGGGCGCCCGTGAGCAGGCCGGCTGGTGGGGCAAGGGCCGCCCGGCCGACTGGGCCGACGCGATCGAGGCCGCGCGCTCGCTGGCCCGCGAGGCGGGGACCGAGCTCCTCGTCCGCTCCGGCCAGTACGGGCCGTGGCACCCGGGCCGTTGCGCCGAGCTCGCCGTCGTCGTCGACAGCGCGGAGCAGGTCATCGGGTACGCCGGTGAGCTGCACCCCGGCGTCCTGAAGACCCTGGGTCTGCCCGCGCGCACCTGCGCGATGGAACTCGACCTGGAGGCGCTGGAGCAGGCGAGCGGGGGCCTCCCCAAGGGCCCGAAGGTCTCGACCTTCCCGGTCGCCACTCAGGACGTGGCCCTGGTCGTCGACAAGACCGTCCCGCACGTGGACGTCGAGGCGGCGCTGCGCGAGGGCGCGGGTGAACTCCTGGAGTCCATCCGCCTGTTCGACGTCTACGAGAGCGGCGAGCAGCTCGGCGAGGGCAAGAAGTCCCTGGCGTACGCGCTGCGGTTCCGTGCCGCCGACCGCACGCTGACCGTCGACGAGGCCTCCGCGGCGCGTGACGCGGCGGTGGCGCTCGCCGCTGGGCGCACGGGGGCGATGTTGCGGAGCTAGCTCCGTTGGAAGTGCCGGGGAACTGCGGGTTGTCCTTCGGCCGCGCGTATGTCGTGGCTGGGCGCGCAGTTCCCCGCGCCCCTTTGGGGCCCGCTTCCCCCGGCCGACCTGCATAAATGCGGGTGTCCGGAGCTGTGTCACTCATTCGGGTGGCAAGTTGGGGCGATCTGGCCCGATCGGGGCATGCGGTCGACAGAATCGGACCGGCCTCTCGAAGGTCATCTGCGCTGTCAGGGCCTATTGGGGGGCCAATCGGCATGATCCGTATCAAGGCTGGGGTTCCCCGTGAGGGGACGCCCCGGACGAATGCGCGGGGGCCGGCCAGGGCGGGTCTCCTGGCGCGACGCCGGGGGAGCGGTCCCCGGGCGGGGCTCGACCGGACGGTGCGCCGGGCCGAGCGGTGGCCCCTGCGGCGGGCACTGAGCCTGGGACTGCCCACCGCTTGGGGTGCGATCGCCATCACGTTCAAAATGACCTGCCCGCTCGCCCAGCGGGACGGGCTCGAGGCGCGGATCGTCACCAGCGCGGTCTTCTTCGCCGTCGGCACGGGGCTGATCCTCCATGTCAGACGGACGCTGCTGCGGGAGCTGAGGCAGATCCGCAAGGTCGCGGGCGCCGCCCAGAGCGTGCTGCTGCGCCCGCTGCCCCCGCGCATCGACGGGCTGAACGTCGCCGCGGCCCAGCTCTCCGCGGACCGCGACGCGAACATCGGCGGCGATCTGTACGAGGTGATCGCCACCGAGCACGGTGTACGGATCGTCATGGGGGACGTCCGCGGGCACGGCCTCGGCGCCATCGGAACCGTCGCCGCCGTCCTCGGCAGCTTCCGCGAGGCCGTCCACGACGAGCCCGAACTCGGCAGTGTGCTCCGGCGGCTGGAGCGCGCTCTGGCCCGGCACCTGCGCGAGCGGGCGCGCGCCGAGCATCCCTCGGCCGGCCTGGACCCGGACAGCCCGGTCGCCGAGGAGTTCGTCACCGTACTGCTCCTGGAGATCCGCCGCGACGGCGAGGTGTACGCCCTGAACTGCGGTCATCCGTGGCCGTATCTGCTCAAGCCCGGCCGCGTCGAACCCCTCGCCGACGCCGAACCGCTGCCTCCGCTCGGCCCGTTCCCGCTCCCGGCCGACCTGGCGGCCGCCCGTTGCGGTCAACTCCTCCCCGGCGAGGCGTTGTTCCTGCACACCGACGGAGTGGAGGACGCGCGCGACGGACAAGGCCGCTTCTTCCCGCTCCCGGCCACGCTCGGCAAAGCCGTCCGTTTCCCGTCGTTCTCACCCCAGTCCGTCCTGCGCACCGTCCTCACCGACCTCCTCAGCCACAGCGGCGGAAGACCGGCGGACGACGTGGCGGTACTGGTCCTCCGCAATGACCGCAGCCGAGTCCCGCTTCAGCAGAGTCACTCCGTAGCTCGTCACGTGCCCCGTTAGGGGCGCGGGGCTGTGGCATTATGCGGCTCCGCCGCGTGGGCGCGACCAGCCACAACGCATCCACAGTCGACGCGAAACCCGCGGTTGCCCCGCGCAACCCGCGGAGCGCGCCGTCCGCCCCGCCACGGAGTGTCGGGCAGGCAGCCGGGCGGACGGCGCGGAATCGGGCCGCCGCACTGTACGAGGGGGAGCCGGCGGCCCGGCCGGCCTCTTGCGAGGCATTTCAGTCAACCGGCCAGAAACGCTCCGCGACAGCGCGCACACAGTGCGGATATGGGCATTCCGTTCACACCCCGTGTGAAGGGGCACCCACAAGCAAGACGGGCGGATTACTCTGACCACACTGTCGCCACCGAGCCACCCGGGGGCCCGAATGCAGCCCAACACTCTGCTCGACGCGATACTCGACGAGGCCGGTGTCTCGCACGCCGGACTCGCCGCGCACGTCAACCAGGCGGGGAGGGCACGCGGCCTCGCGCTCAGATACGAACACACGGCCGTGGCACGGTGGTTGAAGGGCCAGCGCCCGCGCGGCCAGGTGCCCGACCTGATCTGCGAAGTGCTCGCGGGACGCCTGCACCGGCCGGTCACGCTCGACGACATCGGACTCGGCGTGCCCGGCGGGCCGGCCGCCCCGCACGGCACCACGCTCTCCGGCTTCGTGGAGCGCGCCACCGCCCTGTGGCGCTCCGACGAACAGCAGCGCCCGCACATCCTCGGCGCCCCGGCCGTCACCGGAACGCCCGCCGTGATGCCCGTGTGGGAGTGGGAGAACCCGCCCGAGGACGTGGATGTCTCGCGCGGCGGACGCCAGCACGTGAGCATGGCCGACATCGAGATGCTGCGTGCGGCCCGCGCCCACTACGAGCAGATGTACCGCAAGGCCGGCGGCGTCGCGACCCGCAGCAGGATCGTCGGCTTCCTCAACGCGGAGACCGCACCCCTGCTGCGCGGCAGCTACACCGATGCCACCGGCCGTCAACTCCACCGCGCGACCGGCGGGTTGGTCGCCATCGCGGGCATCTGCGCCTATGACTCCGACGCGCACGGACTCGCCCAGCGCTACTTCCACCAGGCGCTGCGGCTGGCGAAGGCCAGCGGGGACCGGGGACTTGGGGCATACGTCATCGCCCTGCTGGTCAACCAGTCGCTGTTCATGCGCGAGCACCGACAGGCCGTCGCCTTCGCGGAGGCCGCACTGCGCGCCGCCGGG
Source organism: Streptomyces sp. NBC_01384 (assembly GCF_045040035.1). Classification (NCBI taxonomy): domain Bacteria; kingdom Bacillati; phylum Actinomycetota; class Actinomycetes; order Kitasatosporales; family Streptomycetaceae; genus Streptomyces; species Streptomyces sp. NBC_01384. The sequence continues at coordinate 1,829,248 of NZ_CP109559.1, read as the reverse complement.
CGGCACATCACCCCGGCGCTCGCCTCGGACCTCTACGCGATGCAGGCGAAGGCGTACGCGCACCTCGGCGACGGCAGCAGTGCGCTGTCCTGCATCCGGCGTGCCGAACAGGCCGCCGAGCGCATCCGGCGCGGTTACGAGCCCGACGAGACCGGCTATGTCCAGCCCGGCCTGGTCAACGTACAGGTGGCGGAGGCACTGCTCAGCCTCGGCGACCTGGTGGCCGCGGCGGCGCACGCCGCGGCGGCCGTGGACACGCCGGCGCACGACCGGGGGCGCGTGCACCGCCTTGCGATGCTGAGCCAGATCGAGCTGCGCCAGGGCAATGCCGACAAGGCGGTGGCCACCGCGGTCCAAATGGCCGAGCAGGCGCGGGGGATGGAGTCCCAGCGGCTGCGCGACAGACTGCGCGCGGTACGCGAACACCTGGTGCGCAGCGGCTGTGCGGGTACGGCCGAGGCCGCCGAACTGATCGACGGAGCACTGCGCGTACCGCTGTAGATCACCGAGCCCCACCGCCGCACCGTGCACTGTGCGCTGCTGTGCGCCTGCTGTCTGGACGCTCCGGCTGCGATATTGCCATCTACTCGGCGGAAGGTGGCAGAACCGTGCAGTGGACGAAACAGAACGAACAAATTGTGTACGCGAACCGCTGGTTCAGCGTCAATCTCGCAGATGTCGAGCTGCCGGACGGTCGGCACCTCGATCACTTTTTGATACGTCTGCGTCCCGTGGCCGTGGCCACGGTGGTGAACGAGGCCAATGAGGTGCTGCTCCTGTGGCGGCACCGTTTCATCACCGACAGTTGGGGGTGGGAGCTCGCGGCGGGCGTCGTCGAGGACGGCGAGGACATCGCCGTCGCGGCGGCCCGCGAACTGGAGGAGGAGACCGGCTGGCGACCGGGACCCCTGCGTCATCTGATGAGCGTCGAGCCCTCCAACGGGCTCACCGACGCCCGGCACCACATCTTCTGGGCCGACGAAGGCACGTACATCGGACACCCCGTGGACGACTTCGAGTCCGACCGTCGGGAATGGGTTCCCCTCAAGGTCGTCCCCGATCTGGTCGCCCGCGGCGAGGTCCCGGCCGCCAATATGGCTGCCGCACTACTCCTCCTGCATCACCTCAGGCTCGGGCAGGACGCGTTGCCCTGATCGATCCGATCCCCCCACGGCGTCCTGAACGCTAGTGTCCGAGAGCCTGCCAGACCGCCACGGCGAGTGCGCCCACGGCCGTGAGGGCCGCGATCGCGGGCAGTGGCCAGCGGGTGTGTTCCAGGGCGACGACCCGTGCGCTCAGGTCGTCGAGCTCCTTGGTGGTCTGTTCGGCGCGGTGACTGAGCAGGGCATGGCCTCCCTCGACGCGTGCGTATGCCACGTCGAGGCGACGGCGTAACTCTGCGAGTTCTCCTTGGACCACGGGATGCTCCGGGTCGGCGGTCACAGGTCCGCTCCTTTCCGTAGTCGTCGCATCCCTTGGATGCGCACGGAAAGTCAACCCGCCTGGTGGACGTGTGGGGAGCGTGTGCGAGGGGCATATGCGGGCCCGGCGCGCACACGGCGTGTGAATGCCGCGGGCCCGGCACCGAAAGGGGTGCCGGGCCCGCGTACGCCTGAGTTTCACCGTACGTGATCAGGCGACGGTACGAAAGGGGGCGACCGTGCGTAATCAGGCGTACGTGTAGAAGCCCGAGCCGGACTTCCGGCCGAGCCGGCCCGCGTCCACCATGCGCTGGAGCAGCGGGGGAGCGGCGTACAGCGGCTCCTTGTACTCCTCGTACACGTTGTCAGTGTGCGTGATTACCGCTCTCACCTGCGGTTTCATGGCCTGTTCTGGGCCTGTGGGGCGTCCAGGGACTTCTCAGGGACATTCGGTTGTGGATCTCGATCGAACCACTCGTCCATGGCGGCGAGGCCCCGCTTGCCCGCCCCGGGCATGAAGTGAGCGTAGTGCGTCAGCGTGGTCTGCGGCGAGGCATGCCCGAGCCACTGAGACACGCTCACGATCGACTCGCCGGCCTCAAGCTGGGTACTCGCGTACGTGTGCCGGAGGACGTGGAACATGTCCTCGCGGGAGAGTTCGTAGACGGAGTACCGACGGCTGCGACCTCCGTACGTCTCAGCCTTGTCGCCGACCTTCTTCACGACACCGGCCGCCGCGAGTGCGGGCCGCCAGCTCCGCTTGCTCCACATCGAGTAGTTGATTCGATTGGCCTGCGGGGAGCTCAGCACCAGCCGGACGCTGATCGGTTTACGTTGTCGCCCTTCCAGCTCGGTCGTCGGCGGCTCAGGGTTGCGCCACGGGAGCGTGCAGGAGATCGAAGGGAAGCGGCGCAGGTGGTCCTGGACACGCTTGGCGAGGTTGGGGGAGAGGGGAACGTCTCGCGTTTTGCCGCCCTTGGGCAGGCAGAAGTACGGCCTTCCTTTGACGTCCCACTGCAGCTGTCGGCGGACGCGTACGACACCGGCATCGAAGTCCAAGTCCTCCTCGCCGAGGCCGAACGCCTCGCCTTGGCGCAGGCCGAGGCCGACACCGAGGTCCACCGCAATGCGGTATCGATCCTGGAGGCCCGCCCGGACGGCATCCACGGTCAGCCTGGCCCATGCCTTGGCCTTCCTCTTCGCAGGTTTGGGCGCCTTGACAGTCCGGCTGGCCTTGCAGGGGTTCTTGACCAGGCGGCCGTCGTCTACGGCGGCTTCGAGGATCGTGGAAAGGTGGATCCAGATCACCTGGGCCGTGGACGCCTCGACCCGTGTCAGCAGCTGGGCCTTCCAGACGCGCAGCACGGCAGCGTCGATGTCCCGGAGCGCCGTTGCACCCAGGAACGGGATGATGTGGTTCCAGATCTTGCTGCGCATGGGGGCGGCGGTCGACGGTTCGTCCGATCGGCTCGGCCACCAGTGCTTCTCGATGTACTGGGCGAGGGGGATCGCCCCGTCTCGTGGGTCGACGAATTCGCCACGTGTGGTGTCGGTCTGCGCCTTGGCAAGCCACTGCTTCGCGTCCTCGCTCGTGTCGAACGAGCGGTCCCGGACGCCCGGGATGCCCTTCACCCGGTAGCGCTTGCCCTGGCCCCATAGGACAGTTCGCTCCCGCTTACCGGTGTCCTTGTTGGGCTTCTTCTTGAGCCAGCGGTCTTCTATGTACCCCGCCAAGGGAATGCTCTCCTATGAACTCAGTTGGGTATGGTCGTATGGCATGGTTGGAAGTTGCGCGCCGGGAATCCGAAAGATCGACGCACCGCCTTCCGGCTCGTGGGTAGCCTTCAAGGAGTGCGCACTGCGCGCTTCATCGGCTTCTGGGTGAGAGGATTGAGGGCGGCATTGGAGCGTGAATCCGCCCGCTCCTGCGCTATGACCCACTCATTGAGCGCCGAGATCCTGTACATGACGCGGCGGCCCATGCGGAAGCTCGGCGGACCTTGCCGTCGATGACGCCAGACATACAGGGTGTTCGGTGAAATGCCAAGATATTCCGCCGCCTTGTTCAGGTTCAAGAACGCGGCTTCATGCGTGGACGCGATCTGGTCGTGCATCTCCGGTCTCCAGGGTCAGAAACGTTGATGTCCTCACGATCCGGAGAAGTCTGGGCTTGGTGAAACCGGGAAATTCTGGTAGCGCGCGTATTGGCTGCCTCAGGGGGTGCTGAGGTGCGACTGTTGATCTCGGGCGTAGCAGTCCAAGGCGCTGGATCATCCTCCCGTTGAGCTGCGGTTTTGCCAGCACCCGTACGTTGGCATGGTGTCCGCGCAGGTCTCAAGTCATGGGCGTCTGCCGTAGGCGAACTGCCGTGAGCGTCAGCGACGGGTGAAGCCGCGGCGGACTGATAGCCGCGGCATTGCCGTGATGTGGCCGCCAATCGGTCCACGTGTTCTCCGCGCAGGCAGAGGTGACCCGGAGACGCGGGAGTTGGGGCTGCTGGCCCTACAGACGGAGATCGTTCGAAAATTCATCTGTGTGGCCAGTTCCTTGTGGGGGCCGAACTGTCCTCCCTCGGCCCTCCAAGTCCAGTGTTCGATGGTGGCGCCTACCATTGCTTCGGGCGGCGGCACGGGCGGCAGGGAAGCGGTCCGGGGGCCGGACGTCGAGCATGAGCTCGTTAGCGTCTCTGATATCCCGTTGGCGTGTAGAACAGAACCCGGCGTCGTGGCCGAGTTCTGTTCCCATTCGATATATTCCCAGGTCAGAGCGCATGTGGCGCGGTGGAAACAGTAGGCCGGGTCGAATCCGGGTGGAATTTCGCCGTACACGCGCCAAGGGGCGTTCGCTGCCTGAGGCGCTATCCGATGGAAACGCCGTGACCAGCGGCATTGTGGCCGACAGTCAGACACGTCGGACGATATAAAAATATCGTCCTTTAGTGCCCTGCACTAGAGCGAGTTTGTCGCTCGGTACAAGAGGGCGGTGAGCGCGAGGACCGTATCTCGTCTAGCGCGCCGGTCCCTGGCGCGTGCACTGTCACCTTCGGTTCGGCGACGGCCGCGCGGGGCGTCCTGAGTGCCTGACCCATAAAGGTGACAGTGCGCGGGACTGGTCTGCATTGGGGATCGTGGGACTGCGTGGGCAACGGGATCGCCGTACGGTTCAAGTGCAGGGGATGGTCCTGATGCCGCGGCAGGGGACTCGTCGGGCCAACGCCGCAGGCGAGGGCTCTGTGCTACCCGAACAGCCGCGTCGGCGCGGGGGCGGGCCCCGACCCGCCGAAACTCGTTCACCACAGCGGAGCGGTACTGGGAGGATCACGATGATGACGAAGCAGGAAGCGGCGGACGCGGTCCGCAGCGCCCTGATCGAGCGCGGTGTGACCTGGGCGCAGCTGGCAGAGGCGGTCGGCCGTCCGGTCGTCTGGTCCACGGCGGCCCTCCTGGGGCAGCACCCGATGGGGGCCGTGGAGGCCGAAGCCGCCGCGTCCGCCCTGGGCCTGGGCCAAGACGTCGTGAAGGCGCTCCAGTTGCAGCCCACTCGCGGGGCGCTGGGCGCCGCGGTCCCCACTGACCCGACGATGTACCGCCTGTATGAGGCGCTCCAGGTGTACGGGCCGACCCTCAAGGAACTCATCCACGAGGAGTTCGGCGACGGGATCATGAGTGCCATCAACTTCCGCATGGACATCAAGCGCGTGCCGGACCCTGAGGGCGACCGGGTGGAAATCGTGCTCAATGGTAAGTTTCTGCCCTATCGGTGGTGAACAGCGCGCCGGGGCTTTCCCCTTGCGGGTATCCGCGCCCCTCTGTAAGGCAACGACACGGAGTCAGGAGTCGACATGACTGACGAATCGCGCCCCCCGTTTCCTCCGTTCAGCCGGGAGACGGCCATCGAGAAGGTGCGTCTGGCCGAGGACGGCTGGAACTCCCGCGACCCGGAGAAGGTCGCTGGCGCCTACACCGTGGACTCGCGCTGGCGGAATCGCGCCGAGTTCGCCAACGGCCGCGAGGAGATCGTCGCCTTCCTCACGCGCAAGTGGAAGCGGGAGCTGGACTACCGGCTGATCAAGGAGCTGTGGGCCTTCGACGGCAACCGGATCGCGGTGCGCTTCGCCTACGAGTGCCACGACGACTCGGGCAACTGGTACCGCTCGTACGGCAACGAGAACTGGGAGTTCGACGACAACGGCCTGATGCGCCGGCGCTACGCCTGTATCAACGACCTTCCGATCAAGGAGTCGGAGCGCAAGTTCCACTGGCCGTTGGGCCGCCGCCCCGACGACCACCCGGGTTTGAGCGAACTCGACCTCTGACGTCCGTCGGGCACTTCGCCCTGGAGACGCACCTGGATGCCATCAGCGGCTACATCCACGGATTCCTCGGCCGCGTCCTCAGCTGAGGCGCGGACGGAATCCTGGGGTGCACCACCGGGGCGAAAAGGAGGAGTCATGACTCATGACTCATGAAACAGCCCAGGAGGCCAGCGCCCGCGAGACCGGGGGGAGGTTTTTCCGGCTGCTCGGTGAGGGCGACGCCGACCGGGTCGCCGACGTCTTCGCCGAGGAGATCGACTGGTTTGTGCCTGGAGACCAAAGCATGCTGCCGCGGGCCGGTCGGCGCACGCGACGCGACAGGTTCCCGACTACTTCAAGACTCTGTGGCCGGTGATCGTCCCGGAAAATTGCGAGAGCATCGACAAGATCCTCGTCCATGGCGCCTGGCCGTTACGGCAAGCGACAGAGAGGGCGGCCAAGAGGCCCGGAACCGATGCAAGTCGCTTCCCCGTCAAGGCTCACGACGACTCCGCGCAGGGCGATCCGGTTCAGTAATGGGGGGAAGGCGGGGATTTCGTTGCTCTTCGCGGCCACCTGGCGCTGGGCGATCACGGTCTGGCAGGCGTGCAGTGCAGCGGCGAGCAGGTGGACGGCGGTGCCGCCGGTGCGGGATCCGCGCACGGTCTCGCCGTCTGCGGCCGGGTAGGCCGCGTACCGGGCGAGCCACGCGCCCACGGTGTCGTTCAGGGCATCGCCGTCCAGGCGGGACAGGAGTCGCCCCAGGGTGGAGGCGTTCGGTGTGCTGGAGGCCGGTCCGAGTGGTTCGCGCAGGTCGGAGTCGGTATCGGCGGCGAAGCGGGCGTTGGCCGTCAGGGACGTTGCTCCGCCGAGGACGGCGATCAGACACAGCGCGAGCAGGCAGCCCAGGCGGTAGCGGCGGCCCCGGACCCGGCGTGGATCGGGTATCCGGCCCAAGGTCTCGGCCAGGGAGATGAGTTGCGGCGGTTCCGGATCGGGGCAGGCGGAGTCGATGTCCTCGCAGTGGCGCTGCAGGACACCGGTCAAGGAGGATGGCACGCGAACGCGACCCCTGTTCGTGATCAAAGGCTTCGACAACCTTGATCATCAGGGGTCGCGTCTCTCGTTGCCGAACCGGGCGGACCACCCACGGTGGCGCGTACGCAGGCGATCAGCCCATCTCGTCGGCTGAGAACGCATCAGCCCTGCGTCCATGCCATCCCCGAGGTGTGAACGGTCTGTGGGGATGGTGGGGAGGAGAAGTTGACTCCGTGCATTCGGGGAGGTCGGTGGTCTGCCGACATGACACCACTCTGGAAAGGTGCAGTGGCCCCGGTCAGCCGGCGCAGTATCACCGTGGTCATCGCCCAGTACACCCGCGACTCCGAACTGCGCGGCTGGTGCGCGTAGTCGCGCACCAGCCTGCGGTGCAGCATCAAGATCCCGTATGCGCGCTCCACGATCCACCGTTTGGGGATCGGCACGAACCCGGTCCGGGCCGGGTTGCGCTCGACGATCTCCACCTCGATGCCCACCGTCTGACCGTGCGCGACGACGGCGTTCTTGAAGCCCTGGTCGACCAGGGCCTTCTGAACGGTGTCGGTGTCGGCGACGACCCTGTCCAGCAGCGCGATGCCGACGGCGTTGTCGTGCACGGACGCGGCGAGCACCACCACCGCGATCACCAGGCCCAACACGTCAACGGCCAGGCCGCGCTTGCGGCCCGGTACTTTTCTGCCGCATTACGCCCCGTCGACTGAGCGGGCACCCCGGCCGCGGCGTCCACGCTCTGGGCCGAGCACCACCAGGCTCGGGTCCGCCTTCCGCCGCGCTTTCTCCCGCACCTGCCAGCGCAGCAGGTCGTGGATGGTCTGGTCGGTGCCGTCGTCGCGCCACTTGGTGAAGTAGTACATCACCGCGCCACGCGGCGGCAGGTCGTGCGGAAGCAGGTCCACTGGCAGCCGGTGCGGCCCTGGTAGAGGAGCGCGTTGACGATCTCCCGTATCTCGTACCGGCCCTGGTGGCCGCTGACCGATTGGTGTGCGGTCTTCCGCGCGGCGATGACCGGCTCGATCAGCGCCCACTGTGCGTCGGACAGGTCGGTGTTGTAGGGCTTGCGCTCGCTCACAGTGTTCAGCCCAGCACGCCCAAGCCCGCCGACCGGCAGGGATGCCGCAGTCCCACACATTCAGGTGACGGCAAATCACCTACCAACTCACATACCGCTTCTGAGATCGTGTCCTGCTCAGTGAGTGCGAGGAGTCGTTTGGCTGTGTGTCGGCGCCCGACTTTCACTGCCCTCCGCGTTGCTGCCGGGGGTGACCGGGGCGGCGGCCCTGCGGCTGTTCGGGGGTTGGGCGCACGGTTGAGTCGGGGACGGGGCGGGTCACAGGGGAGCCGACGGTGAGGGTGAGTGCTTCGCCGTGGTGCCGGACTGTCATCGTTGTGCCGGCCAGCAGGGTGTAGGTGACGTTCTCTGTCTTGATCTCCACGCGCAGGCGGCGGCCCCAGATCCCCATGTGGAAGGTGAGCCGGCTGAGATTCTCGGGTAGTCGGGGCATGAACGACAGCGTGTCGCCGTTGTGGCGCATGCCTCCGAAGCCGCAGACCAGGGCCATCCAGGTTCCGGCCAGTGAGGCGATGTGCAGCCCGTCCCGAGTGTTGTTCTCCAGGTCATTCAGGTCCATCAGTGCCGCTTCTACGACATAGTCGTAGGCAAGGTGTTCATGGCAGACCTCCGCTGCTATGACCGCTTGGCAGCATGCGGACAGTGACGAGTCGCGGACCGTCAGCGGTTCGTAGTAGGCGAAGTTGCGGGCCTTTTGCTCGGTGTCGAAAGACTGGTCGCACGTGTACATGGCCAGCACCAGATCCGCCTGCTTCACCACCTGCTTGCGGTAGATGTCAAAGTAGGGGAAGTGCATCAGCAAGGGGTACTGGTCGGGCCGGGTGGCGGCGAAATCCCACGGCTGGTGGCGGGTGAACCCGGCATGCTGCTCGTGCACCTGCAGTTCGTCGTTGTAGGGCAGGTGCATGGCTTCCGCGGCGTCGCGCCAGGCTGCTGTCTCCTCGTCGTCCACGCCAAGAGCCGCCGCCTGGTGGGGGCGGCGTTCGGCGCTGTCGGCCGCTCCGCGCAGGTTCTTGGCGGCCATGAGGTTGGTGTAGGCGTTGTCGTCGGTGACCGCGCTGTACTCGTCCGGACCGGTCACGCCGTCGATGTGGAAGGTGCCGCGGTGGTCGTGATGGCCCAGCGACATCCACAGCCGGGCCGTCTCCACGAGGAGCTCCACCCCACTGGTCTGCTCGAAGTCCTGGTCGCCGGTGGCGGAGACGTAGCGGATGACGGCGTCCGCGATATCGGCGTTGACATGGAACGCGGCAGTGCCGGCCGGCCAGTAGGCGGTGCACTCCGAACCGTCGATAGTCTGCCATGGGAATGCTGCTCCGCGCAGCCCGAGCTGCCGCGCCCGGTCCCGGGCCGCTGGCAGGGTGCTTTGCCGCCAGCGCAGCGCCTCGGCGACGGCTCCGGGCGAGGTGTAGGTGAGCAGCGGCAGGACGAAGGTCTCGGTGTCCCAGAATGAGTGGCCGTCGTAGCCGGTGCCGGTCAGCCCCTTGGCGGGGATGGCCCGCTGCTCGGCGCGGGCGCCGGCTTGCAGCACGTGGAACAGCGCGAACCGCACGGCTTGCTGGATTTCCTCGTCTCCGTCAACTTCGACATCGGAGCGTGCCCAGAACTCGTCCAGGTAGTGCCGCTGCTCGTCCACCAGTCCTTGCCAGCCGGTGCTGCCGGCTGCTGCGAGCGCGGCTTCCACCTGGTCCCGTACGGCGGGCAAGGAACGGATGCGTGACCAGCCGTAGGCGACCAGCTTGTTGATCCTCAGCTTCTGGCCGGGGGCCAGCAGCGATGTGACCGTCAGGCGCGCGACATCGTCGTTGCTCTCGACACTGGTCTGCGTCTGCGCGGGCCCCCGTACGGTGTGGTCGGCTGCGGCCGCGACCCGCAGCTTGCTGTTGCGCGTGCAGTGGATCAGACTCAGACGGCTTCCCAGCGCTTGGTTCTCTTCCGCATCGAGTGGTGACTCCAGGGCCGCAGCGGCGCGGGGATCGCCTGCGACTGCGGGAAGTTGTTCGTTGGCGACGAGTTCGGACTGCACCACGATGCGCACTGGGATGTCGACCGCTTCGACTTCGTAGGCGACGGCGGCGATGGAGCGCTGGGTGAAGGAGACCATCCGAGTGGAGCGCACCCGGACCGTGTGGCCCGCCGGCGAGGTCCACGTACAGCTGCGGTGGAGAAGACCGGCACGCAGGTCCAGCACACGCTCGTGAGCGCGGAGCCTGCCGTAGCGCAGGTCGAAGGGCTCGTCGTCGACCAGCAACCGCAGAATTTTGCCGTTGGTGACGTTGATCGCGGTCTGGCCGGACTCGGGGTAGCCGTATCCTCCTTCCGCGTAGGGCAACGGGTGCAACTCGTGAAGGCCGTTGAGGTAGGAGCCGGGCAGCCCGTGAGGCTCGCCCTCGTCCAGGTTTCCGCGCCAGCCGACATGACCGTTGGAGAGCGCGAAGACCGATTCGCTCTGTGGCAGCAGATCCAAGTTGAGAGGCGTTTCCTTCAGGGCCCAGGGGTCGACGGCGAAACAAGTGTCTGTGATCATCCCCGGCGCTCCAGCTCCGCGAGGTCCTGCACGACGATGTCAGCGCCGTGGGCGCGCAGGGCGTCCGCCTGGCCGACCCGGTCGACCCCTACGACATAGCCGAAGTGGCCCGACCGGCCGGCGTCCATCCCGGCGAGTGCGTCCTCGAAAACAGCCGACACCCGGGCTGTGACGCCCAGGTCATGGGCGGCGGCCAGGAACGTATCGGGATGCGGTTTGCCGGGAAGCCCGCGCTCCGCGGCAACCAGCCCGTCGATGCGAACGTCAAACAGCGCTTCGGCCCCCACCGACACCAGGATCTCCCGGCAATTCGCGCTGGAGGACACAACGCCTGTCTTCAGTCCGTGCTGCCGGACCGTCCGGATATAGCGCATGGTGCCCGGGTATGATTCGGCACCTTTCGTGCGGATCTTCTCCAGCAATAGATCGTTCTTGCGATTCCCTAGCCCCTGCACCGTATCCCCCTCGTCGTCCGGGGAGCCCTCGGGGAGCTTGATACCGCGCGAGGCGAGGAAGCTGCGCACCCCGTCGGTGCGCGGCCTTCCGTCCACGTACTCGTCATAGTCCTGGGTGGCGTCAAACGGCGTGAAGCCGGATCCGTCGTGCCGGAGGAGGAAGTCGTCGAACGTCTGCTTCCAGGCAGCCGCATGTATGACGGCCGTCTTCGTGATGACACCGTCCAGATCGAACAGGCACGCTTCAACCGATTCCGGCAGGCCGTACGGGGTCATTGAGTACACCCTCCCCGGAGAACGTGACCGGCTCGGCAGAGAGCATTGTGATGTTTTGCCGCTCTGCGCTGGGGGCCTTGTCCGGCGTGCGGCAACTTCCCGGCTCCGCCCGTGCCCATGAATTACGATCCTCCCGGTTCCGGCCGGGTGCAACAGACGAGTACCCCGGGACCGCCGGGGTGCATCAGTCCCTCCACATAGTGCACACGTAGCTCGCGGGCGATGGTGGCGTTGGCCGGGCCGTCGGTCGCGGCCGACGAGGTCCTCCTGCGCGGGGCGCAGGCTGCCCGCCGGGCATCGCTCGGAAGACCCGCGTCCCGGACTCCACTTCCACCGAGCCGTGAAGGACAACACGTCGACGACCGCCAGATACGCGACATCTGCCGGGAGCTGTTGCGCGCCGACGGGCCCTCAATCGAACCGCGCCCCCCACTGCCTGCCTGTCTGCCGAAACCAATCGTCCATGGCCGGCGGCCATGCCATCCCTGATCTTGTGTGGGTATCCCCGGCTTCAGCCGGGGAGGGAAACGCATTTCACGAGCACGTGGGGGTAACGGGTCGGCAGGTGCGACAGATCGATCCGCAGGAATTGCAGGATCGGGTTGCGGAGGCCGGTCATCAGCAGGTCGTCGGCAAGGCCGCGGGCGTCCAGTTGCTCCATCGTTCGGGCGTGAACGGCGAATGCGCGAGTCAGCTGGGATTCCCCTTCTCGCCGTTCCACGACGGTGCAGCGCACTCCGGCCTCGGCTAAGGTCACCTGCGAGCAGCAACCCCGCTGGACCAGCACCGACGACCAGCACGTCAACGTCGGATCCCATGTCCTGCCCTCCGCGTGTCACAGAACGAGTAGTAACGACCCGTGATCACCTGGCTGCCGCCCGCCACCGGTGGTGATGTTCAGGGCGGGTGGGTGACTGTGCCCGGGAGCTCACTCGAGTGGCGTAACCGGTGAATTCTCCTGACCGTGGATGTGCCCGCGGCATGTAAGGACCACCGTACGAGACAGACCACTTCCTCGCCTGTCAGGCAACGGCCGTCCCACTCGTACCGAAGCGGTGTTTCCAGACGCGCTGAATCGCTGCCCCGCAATTAATGTTGACCTCATGCGGCGCCGCTTTCCCGTCACATCCCCGGAGGGCATGACGTAAGGGGCCCGCGAGCGGACATCGAGAGGAGCGCAACCATGCCCTTCGCCACCGCCGAGGACGGCACGCAGATCTTCTACAAGGACTGGGGCTCGGGCCAACCCGTCGTCTTCTCCCACGGCTGGCCGCTCACCGCCGACGCCTGGGACCCCCAGATGAAGCTCATGGTGGACAACGGATTCCGCGCCATCGCTCACGACCGGCGCGGTGGCGGCCGCTCCGGTCAGCCCTGGGACGGCAACAACCTCGACACCTACGCCGACGACCTGGCCGCGGTCATCGAAACCGAAGACCTGCGGGACATCATCCTGGTCGGGCACTCCACCGGCGGCGGCGAAGTCACCCGCTACATCGGCCGGCACGGCACGGCACGGGTCGCCAAACTGGTCCTGCTCGGCGCCATCCCGCCGCTGATGCTGAAGACGGAAGCCAACCCCGAGGGCCTGCCGATCGAGGTATTCGACGAGATCCGCCAGGGTGTGCTCACGGACCGCTCGCAGTACTACAAGGACCTCAGTGCCCCGTTCTACGGTGCCAACCGTGAGGGCTCGACCGTCTCCCAGGGAACGCGTGACGAATTCTGGCTCTGGAGCATGACCGTCGGCATCAAGGGCGCCTACGACTGCATCAAGGCGTTCTCCGAGACGGACACGACCGAGGACCTGAAGAAGGTCGATGTGCCGACACTGATCGTGCACGGCGACGACGACCAGATCGTGCCCATCGTCTCCGCGGGCGCCAAATCATCCAAGATCGTCAAGGACGCGCAGTACAAGGTCTACGAGGGCGCACCTCATGGCCTTGCGATGGTGCCCAAGTACGCCGAGATCTTCAACAGAGACCTGCTTGAGTTCGCGCGTAGTTAGCGCCGTCCCCCGGTCCTGGGTCAACGGCGGCGCTGCCGTTAACCCAGGACGCTGCCGGCCAGTGGCGCTGTAAATTGGCCGCCCGGGAGGGACGGTTCAAAGATGTCCTGGGCAACCATGTCCGGAGCGCCTGAAACTGGCTCGGCAGCCTGGGCGATCGGTTCGCCGTGTCAGCCGATCGGGCTTGCGCCCTGCTGGAAGACGTTGATGAGGTTTCCGTCGTTGTCGCGGATCGCGGTCGAGATGCTGCCGTCGCCGAGGTCCATCTGCTCCCAGACGGTCGTCACGCCCAGGTCACGGAAGGTGCGGGTCACGCTGGCGAGGTCCTCGACGCGGAAGACCAGGGCCTTGTTGCCGATCGGGCGGATGTGGGCGGGGGGCTCTGCCGTCAGTTCGGGGATCCGCACACCGTCCGCGGGCTGGAGGAGCTCGAGCCGGAACCCGGGGCCCTCCAGGAAGGCGACGTCCGCTCCGATGGCGTCGAAGCGGGACTTCGCCAGCAGGGTGAGGCCGAACACCCGGTTCCACCACTGGATCGACGCGTCGAGGTCACTGACGGAGATCGTCACGTTGTGGAGGCTGTAGGGGAAGGGCGGCTGGGCAGCGGTGGTCATGGTGATCACTTTTCGTTGGGCGGGTGCAGGCGTTTGCGGTGGGGCACGCGAGACCCCTCGCGCATTCCGCCCGGCTTCTCTGTGCCGTGCAGCGGAACAGTCTGTGCCCGTCTGCCGCCGACCCGACGTCTACTTGCAATAGCGAATCCGCGGGTCGTCGGCCAAACGTAGACCTTATGGACCGTACAGTCAAGAAATTGTGTCCTCTTCAGGTGCATTGCGAAGTCAGTGGATCAATGCACCAGTTGGCGAATCGCCGTCGGTGTGCGGAAGTGAGGCGCGAGCGAGGTCCCGCGCGGACTTGGCTAGCCTGGAGAATTTGCCGTCAGGGCCCGTGCGCAATCGGCCGGCGCCGTCGGCTGCCGGAGCGTCGTCCGGCCCGCGTTGCGGCGCAGTCGATGGCGCAGCCGCCCGGCCGGAGTGCCTGCTCAAGGGCATGGTGAAAGGGGCAGGCCGTCAACCGCGCTGGGGCGGGCGCCCGGGCCACTCGTGGGGGTGCTTCGGAGGGCAGGTAATGCGCGTGCTCGCAGCCGACTCAAGCGGGCCCACCCGGGTCCCTGCCGGTCGGCACGTCACCTGTGAAGGGTGCTGGCCCGCAGGATGGTCAGTGTCGGGAGAGCTGCTTGAGGGCCTGGCTTATCTGCAGCAGAGCTGAGCCGTCCATGCCGGTCTTCGCGAGAAACTCGATGCCCTGCATGACGGCAAGGAGCAGCCGCCCGACCTCCTGGGCGTCCGCCCCCGGTTCGACCGTCCCCTCGTCCTGGGCTTCCTTCACGCAGGCGATCAGAAGATCTTCGACCGCTTGGTAGCTGCTCCGGGCCCGGGAGACGACGTCCAGATCATTGCTGTGCAGCTCGGACGTGCTGTTGACCAGAAGGCAGCCGCGCCGCTGCGGGTCCTCCGTGAATCCCTTGGCCACGCCCTCAACGAGCAGGGTCAGGCGTTCGAAGGCCGTACCGGGCCCGGTCAGGACCGCCCGGACGCCGTTGAGCTGTTCGTCGCGGTAGCCGTCCAGCACGTGCAGGAACAGCTGCCGCTTGTCGCCGAAGGCCCCGTACAGGCTCCCCTTGCCCAGTCCGGTGGCGTCCGTCAGGTCCTGCAGTGACGTAGCCGCGTACCCCTGATTCCAGAACTGGTCGCGCGCAGACTCCAGAACCTGGTTCTCGTCGAAATTCCGCGGTCGTCCCATGTTCAACAGCATACGCCCTTCTTGACCTATCGGTCCAGATCGTGGGCGCCCGGCTGCATGCGACACGCAGGGGGGCAGGCTGGGTGGTGGCGGGGTGTGTGGCGCACGGCTCCCCCCCGGCGCCCCGGCGCCCCGGCGTCCTAGCGTCCCGGCGGGCGGACCGGCGTCGGCCGGCTCGTCGCCGCTCGGCGGTGTGGATGCAGTCACGTTTTTGCCCGAGCGGTCCATAACGTGGTTTTTTACCGTACAGTCCATAAGTGGCCCGGGGCTGTCCGCTCCGGGCTGTAACACTGCAGCGACACATGGTGCACGATTTTTGGCGTCTGCACCGGACAGGGATAAGCGATCATGGGACAGCTTGACGGGAAGACGGCAGTCGTCACCGGAGGCAACAGCGGAATCGGACTGGCCACAGCCAAGCGATTCGCACGTGAGGGCGCGCACGTGTTCATCACCGGCCGCCGGCAGGAGGCTCTCGACGCCGCGCTGGCCGAGATCGGTGGGGAAGCCACCGCCGTCCAGGGCGACGTCGCGAACCTCGCGGACATCGACCGCCTCTACGCGGCTGTCGCCGAGCAAGGCCGGTCCATCGACGTACTGTTCGCCAACGCGGGCGGCGGTGAGTTCGCCGCGCTTGAGCAGGTCACCGAGGAGCACTTCGACGCCACCTTCAACATCAACGTGCGCGGCATGCTCTTCACCGTCCAGAAGGCAATTCCGCTGCTCAACGACGGCGCCTCGGTGATCCTGACCGGATCGACTGCCGCTACCTCGGGCGGCGCGTCCTTCGGCGTATACGCAGCCTCCAAGGCCGCGGTCCGCTCCTTCTCCCGCACCTGGGCCAACGAACTCAGCGGCCGCGCAATCCGAGTGAACACCCTGGTGCCCGGCCCGATCGTCACCCCGGGCATCACCGGCCTGGCCGCGGACGCCGACCAGGCCGCGAAGATGAGGGACGCCTTCGCCAGCCAGATACCGCTGGGCCGGATGGGGCACCCGGACGAGGCCGCAGCCGCCGCACTGTTCCTCGCCAGCAATGAGAGCAGCTTCGTGAGCGGATCCGAGCTGTTCGTCGATGGCGGACTCAACCAGATCTGAGCGCCGCAAGAGAATGCATTGTGCCCGCCCCGGCAAAGACAAGAGCGTGACCGCGTCGCGGTCACACCGGTAGTCACAGCGAACGTTCGGGCGGGTGCAGCCCCTCCGGTGTGCCCGCACACGGTGACACCCGCAATCGACCTCGAGTCCCTCCGCCGCTGCGGATGAGACCCGTCGCCGATGCTCACGCCCACGGTGACGGCCAGCACGTCCGCTGCTGCGCCCATAGGAAAGACGCCTGCTTCTGAGCGCCGGCACCAGCGTGAGCGGGGTGAGTGTGGCCCGGCCGTTAGCGGCCGGGCCACACTCCTGTGGTGCCGTGTGCGTCAGATCACCACCGCTACCCTGGTCCGCGGCCATCGCCCACGCTCGTGGCGTGCGTGACGAAGCCGAGCAGCCACAGCGCCAGGACGGCGGGCGTCGCCGGCCAAAGGGTCCTGACGGCGAATCCCGCACCGAACGGGACGCGTGCGAAGGCAGAACGAGCAACAGGGAAGCCATGGTTGCGTCGCTTGCCCCGATGCAGCTCTTTCAGTCCGTAGCCCGCTGAACCGCACCGCAGGATGTCGAAGTGCTCAGCCCGGCCTGCAGGTCGGCCGGCGACGGCGGGTTCGGGTCCGCCGCCGGCCTGCCCTCCGCGACCGGCGGCCAGCGCGCAGCACGACATCCGACGGGAGGGCCTTGCGACTACAGCGCAAGGTCAGTGAGGACCAGCACGCGCTCGTAGGTGTAATCCGCCATGGCGAACTTCACTCCTTCGCGACCGACACCAGACTGCTTGACCCCGCCGTAGGGCATCTGGTCGGCGCGATAGGAGGGCACGTCGCCGATCACGACTCCCCCGACCTCCAGAGCCCGATGTGCCCGGAAGGCAGCCTGCAGGTCGCGTGTAAACACGCCTGTCTGCAGCCCATACTTGGAGTCGTTCACGGCGGCGAAAGCCTCGGCCTCACTGGACACCTTGAGTACCGTCAGAACTGGCCCGAAGACCTCCTCGCAGGCCAAGGTCGTATCCGCCGGAACATCCGCGAGGACCGTAGGCGCGTACGAGGCGCCCTCCCGCTTGCCGCCCGTATACAGCGTGGCCCCGGAACCGACGGCTTCGTCGACCCATGACTCGACGCGGCACGCTGCGGCTTCACTGACAAGCGGACCCACATCAGTTCTGTCATTCGAAGGGTCCCCGGTGACCTGAGATTTGACGGCTGCGACGATACGCGGCAACAGCCGGTCGTACACCGCGGCGTCAGCTATCACACGCTGCACAGAGATACAGGACTGTCCGCCCTGGTAGTTGGAGAACGTAGCGATGCGCGCGGCGGCCCGGTCAAGATCCTCGTCGCTCGTAAAGTCGGCCAACACCACGGCAGCACCGTTCCCGCCGAGCTCCAACGTGCAGTGCTTTCTGGGAACGGAGTCCATGATGGCGTACCCGACCCTCTCGGAGCCGGTGAACGAGATAACGGGCAGGCGCTCGTCCTGCACCAGCCCCGGCATCCGGTCATTGGCGACCGGCAGGATGCTCCATGAACCGGCCGGCAGTTCGGTCTCGGCAAGGAGGTCACCGATGATCAGACCCGACAGCGGAGTATCGGGCGCCGGCTTCAGGATGATCGGGGCGCCGGCCGCGATAGCCGGGGCGACTTTGTGGGCACACTGGTTCAGCGGGAAGTTGAACGGCGTGATCCCCAGCACAACGCCCTTCGGGAAGCGGCGGGTGAGCGCCAGTCGGCCCTGGCCGCCGGCGTCAGTGTCGAGCCGCTGAGCCTCACCGCTATTGAAGCGGCGGGCTTCCTCCGCGGCGAACCGGAACACGGACACCGCACGGCCGACCTCTACGCGAGCCCACTTGATCGGCTTTCCGTTCTCCGCGGAGATGAGCTGCGCGATCTCCTCGCTGCGCTCCATAAGGCGCTTGCTCACGTGGTCGAGCGCGGCGGCACGAACATATGCGGGAGTAGCCGCGAACTCATCGCGAACGGCATACGCCGCCGCCACCGCCTCCTCCACCTGCTCATCGGTGGGCACACTGACCTCTCCGATGAGCTGACCGGTCCAGGGGGAGGTAACAGCCAAGGTCGTCTCACCGCTGGCCGGACGGCCGGCGATTCAGAAAGCGCGGGTGGAAATCATGTCCAGCATGGCCCTTTACGTCTGAAGGTGCGCTGACGTTCATCCGCCAACTGCTACACCGTAGGACCGCCGAGGTGACGGACGACTTGTACGTGGTGTAGCGATCGCATGCACGCGCATGCCCGAAGGTAGCGTTGAGTGCGATCGCCCCTCCCTCGACCGAAAACTCGGGCCTGCCGAACGATCGGGTGACAACCTGTCACCCGAACCTGCATCAGACCCCTGAACCACTGGGGGATCCAGCAGGCTCGGCCGTCGCGAGGTGAAACGAGTCGCCTCCTACCGAAACCGGTACTTTCCTTCGAACCCCGTACGCAAACTGCGTACAGGAGGGTCAGCGGGTCTACGCGCGGTTCGTCGGCCTGGAGCCCTCTGTGACGCCCACCGCGGCTGGCAGAGCGGGTGAGGACTCGCGCCGCTGCTATGTGTGTGGCCGCTGCTGAACCGCTCGGTCAGAGGTTACGCAGGACGGCGACCACCTTACCGAGGATGGTCGCGGTGTCCGCGGGGATCGGGTTGTAGGCCGGGTTGTGCGGCATCAGCCAGGCGTGGCCGTCGTCCGTGCGGCGCAGCCGTTTGACCGTGGCTTCGCCATCGATGAGCCCCGCGCCCTCCCGCGTTCTCACGGCGTGCCGACCTGCTGACGGATCGTAGCGCGGGTCGGTCGTGGGCGCAGCCGAACCCGGCATCCCGCCGGAGCTGGGACCTACCCGATGATCTGCACCATGGTTATCGGCCGCCGACCGGCACGAGCACCCAACTCGCCATTCACACCAGACCCGTGAACTGCGACTTCACGATGCACACCGCTCAGTGGTCGCCGACTGCGCCTACTCCGTCAGTGACGACTGGTATCGCGCGCTGCGCGAGGCCGGCCTGGCCTACGTGGTGGCCCTCAAGCCGCACCGCGGCACCTGGCTCCGGCAGACCAGCCACACACCCCCATCGAAGCTGCCCACGCCCTGACCTGGAAGGATGCCAAGCGTCCGGGCGACTGGACGCCCGTGGAGCGTCACTTCCGCGACGGGCACACCGAGACCTGGTGGGCCGCCGATGCCCGACTGGGCGGCTACGGACCCGCCTCACCCTGCCGCCTGATCGTGGCCACCACCGATCCAGCCAGCCTGCCGGAGAAGGCCACCTGGTACCTGGCCACCAACCTGCCCCACCCCGACGCCCCCCCACGCCGCCACCAGCCCGCACCCGCCGGCCGACCTGACCGAGATCGTCCGCCTCTACGGACTGCGGCCGTGGACCGAGCAGAGCTACAAACAGGTCAAAGACGAACTCGGCCGGGCCGACTTCCAAGTCCGCACCGACCGCGCCATCCGCCGCCACCAGACCCTGGTCAACTGCGCCTTCTCCTTCTGCTGGGACCAGTGGTTCGCCCCACCCGGACCCCTGGATGCCACCGCGCCGGACCCGTGCCCCGATGAGGCGCCAGAGGGGGGCCCAGCCATACCCCAACAGCTTTGCTGGCCCAGGGCCTTACCGGCCATCCGTTCCTGGCTCACCCCCGCCGTCACCCTCAACCGATGGTGGCGAGCCTGGACGGACGCGGACCCGCCCTCCGAGCTCCAGGCCCTGATCGACGGGGTCACCACCGGACACGGCATTGACCTCTATTGCCGAATTTGACGAACTACCGGTAGTCCTGGAGTACGGCGAAGAGAAGATTCAGCCCTTCGGTCATCGTGGGGTGCGTGATAATCATGTCGCGGAGGGCGGTGTAGGGGAGATCGGCGAGCATGGCGGTCTGCACTGTGGTGAGGGTCTCGCCACTCTCCGGGCCTAGGAGGGCCACGCCCAGGATGCGGTCGGTGCGGGCGTCGACCACGGCCTTCCAGAGGCCGTCCGTATCCCGCATCGTACGCGCCCGTGGGATGGCGGCCACCGGCAGTCGGGCGACGCGCACTTGGTGTCCGGCGGCACGGGCCTGGGACTCCGTGAGCCCGATGCGGGCTAGTTCCGGGGTGAGGAAAGTGGTGTGAGGAACAAGCCGGTCCTTTGTGGAGCGGGAACCGCCGGCAAGGTTGGCCTTAAGGATCCGGTAGTCGTCCAGGGAGATGTGTGTGTACTGCGGGCTGCCGGCGACGTCTCCAGCGGCCCACGTGTGCGGGGCCGTGGTGGCCAGGCGGTCGTCGACGGCGACGAAGCCGGCTGCTGTGGTCCGGACCCCGGCGGCCGGGAGGTCAAGTCCGGCAGTGACGGGTCGGCGGCCGACTGCGACAAGCACCTCGTCGCCGCTCAGCACCGTGCCGTCGGACAGTGCCACAATGATCCGTCCGTCCGCGCCCCGTTGGACGGAGGTTGTGGAACGGTGGGTGAGTACGTCAACGCCACCGGCGGCTAGCAGGCTGGTGACCGCCTGCGCAATGTCTTCGTCCTCCCTCGCCAACAGCCGCGTGCCCCGGGCCACAAGGGTCACCCGGCTGCCGAAGGCCGCGAACATGTCCGCGAACTCCAGACCGACCGTGCCGCCGCCGATCACGATCAGGTGCTCCGGCAGCCGCTCCAGGTGCAGCAGGGTCTCACTGGTGAGTACGCGCGCGTCCGCCAGGCCTGGGATGTCGGGCAGGAGTGGGGTCGTCCCGGTGTTGACGACCGCTTCGGCGCCGCGCAGCCTCCGGGTGCCGCCGCTGTTCAGGGTCACCTCTACCGTGCGTTCCGCGGTAAAGCGGGCCTCTCCGAGCATGAAGTCCATGCCGGAGTCGACGAACTGCTTGTGATTGATGGTGACCATGCCTTCCACCACGCCGGTCTTATGCGTGCGCAGCAGTTCGGCGCTGGCCTCGGGGGTTTCAGTCACAAACCCCAGCTGTCGCGCCCGGGCGAAGGTGCGCATGGCGCGGGCGCTGGCTACCAGAGCTTTGGTGGGGATGCAGGCGACGTTGATGCAGGTGCCGCCGATCATGCCCCGCTCTACCATGGCGACCCGTTTGCCGCTCCTGGCCCAATCCATGGCAAGCGTCTTGCCGGCCTTTCCGCCGCCTACGACGAGCAGGTCGAACTCCTCAACCGGGTCGACCATGTCGACCATCTCCGTCCTGTTGCATGCCCTCTGCCGCGGTTCGTCGAAGGAGGGGCACGTGTCGTCGTGGGTAGATCACTCCTGGCTCTTGGGGGGTCCTCGGTGGGGACTGACATGGCGGACGGCGGCCTACCTGCGCCCGCAGGTTTCGCCGAAGGGCCTGGAGGTGGGGGCTTCGCAGTGACGATGCAGTCTGTGCACCGGCATCCCGGCGACTTACAGATCCAAAACGACGCCTTCGGGTTCGGTGGGCTTGGAGCAGCAGATGAGGATGTTGCCTTGGGCTGGTGGTTCGACCGGATCAGGTGAGTAGTCGACGGTGCCGGACATCAGGGCGAGTTCGCAGGTGTGGCAGACGCCGGTGCGGCACGACCACTGGACGGGGACGTCGCACGCTTCGGCGAGTTCGAGCAGGGAGTCCTGACTGTTGTTCCAGGGGACAGTGAGGCCGCTACGGGCGAAGGAGACGGAAGGGCCGGTGCCGACGGGGCCTGCGGGCTGGTGGGGCGCGGGGGCGGTCGAGGAACCTTTCACTCCCGGGGTGAGGGAGGGCCCGGCGCCGAAGATCTCGGTGTGCACTCGCGACGTTTCCAGCCCGGCGTCGACGAGCGCGGTGGTGGCACTGTTCATGAAACCCACGGGCCCGCAAAGGTAGGCGTCGGCGTCGGTCGGCAGGCCTAGTCCGAGGATGCGGTTGGCCGAGAGCCGGCCAGCCTCTGTGTAGTCGACGCCCCTACGGTCGGCATCGCTAGGTTTGCTGTAGAAGATGCTCGACCGGGCGTTCGCAAGGCCTTCGATCAGGTCGTGGCTCTCCTGAGCAAAGGGATGCTCGGTGCTGTCATGGGCTGCGTGGAGCCACCACACCTGGCGCGGGGAGCGGTCACGCGCGAGCGCGTGGAGCATGGCCAGCACGGGAGTCACCCCCACTCCCGCGGACAGCAGCACCACCGGGTTGTCGCCTTTGGACAGGCAGAACGTTCCGCGGGGCGCGGCGGCCTCCAGAGTATCGCCGACGCGTATGTGGGCGCGTAGTTCGTGGCTGGCAGCGCCGTGCGGTTCGACTTTGATGCTGATGCGGTACGTGCCAGTGCCGGGCTCGCCGGACAGGGAGTAGCTGCGGATCAGAGGCGGCACGTCTGTCTCGAGCGGGACCTTCATGGTGAGGAACTGACCGGGCAGAGCAGTGGGCAGTGCTGAACCGTCGGATGCGGCCAGGGACAGTGAGAACACACTCCGGCTCTCGGGCTGGATGCGCGTGACGGTCAGCGGGCGGAAGCCGGGCCAGCTGGGCGGCGGGGCAGTGGCGGCCTTGTTCAGGCCGGCGCTGCCGGAGGAGCCGTCGGCCGCGTCGCTGTCGGCCTGGTCCAGGAGAGTCTGCATGGAGCCCTGCCAGCCGGGACTGAGGGCCGGGATCCGCAGGGCCCGTTCGACCTGCTCGCGTGTGTGTCCAGGCAGGTAGAGCACTCGGTCGATCTCCTCGACGGTCATCGCCTCGGGGCCGGTGGACACCTTGACGATCTCCTGCCCGGCCTCGACCTGGCCCTCCTCGATCACCCGCAGGTAGAAGCCGGGGCGGTGGTGGGCCACGAGCAGGGCCGCCATCTGCGGCTCTCCCATACGCAAGCCCACGCGGTAGCAGGTCACCCGCGGCTGGGTGACTTCGAAGAGGGCGCCGCCGATGCGGTAGCGGTCGCCGATGCAGACCTCGTCGTCCGGCAGACCGTCGACGGTGAAGTTCTCCCCGAAATGGCCGGGCGCCAGGTCGTCGCGGCCCAGCTCCTTCGCCCAGAACAGGTAGGAATCGGCCTGGTAGACCAGCACCGCCCGCTGCTCGCCGCCATGCCCGCCCAGATCACCCTGGCCGTCGCCATCGATGTTGAGGCGCCGTACCATCTGCGGCCCGGCGACGGTTTGCTTGTACACGCCGGTGTGCACCGTCCTGCCGTGCCAGGGCACGTCGTGGGGCATCCCGACGTTCACTGCCATCAATGTGGCCACCACGCCACCTTTCTTACCGCTACTTCCCATGTCAGGAACTGGTAGAGCCTTGACGAGGAAGCGACTTGCACCGGTTCCGGGCCTCTTGGCCGCCCTCTCTGTCGCTTGCGGTCACGGCCCTAGCGACCAGGTCGGTGTCCTCGCACAGGTGCAGCCGGACCAAGTACCCGAACCGGCCCAAGGCCACCGCGTCGGCGCCGTGGACGAGGATCTTGTCGATGCTCGTCTCGCCATTTTCCGGGACGATCACCGGCCACAGAGTCTTGAAGTAGTCGGGAACCTGTTCGCGTCGCGTGCGCCGACCGGCCCGCGGCAGCATGCTTTGGGCTCCAGGCACAAACCAGTCGATCTCCTCGGCGAAGACGTCGGCGACGCGGTCGGCGTCGCCCTCACCGAGCAGCCGGAAAAACCTCCCGCCGGTCTCGCGGACGCTGGCCTCGTGGGCTGTTTCATGAGTCAGGGGTCATGACTCCTCCTTTTCGCCCAGATGCAGCCCAGGATTCCGTCCGCGCCTCAGGTGAGGACGCGGCCGAGGAATCCGTGGATGTAGCCGCTGATGGCATCCAGGTGCGTCTCCAGGGCGAAATGCCCGGCCGGCAGCAGGTGGACTTCCGCGTCGGGCAGGTCACGGGAGAACACCCGCGCGCCGTCCGGCCCGAAGATCTCGTCCCTCTCGCCCCAGACCGCGAGCACTGGCACCTGGCTGGTGCGGAAGTACTCCTGCAGCTGCGGGTAGCCGTCGATGTTGGTCGGGTAGTCGCGGAACAGTGCCAGCTGCACCTCGTCGTTGCCTGGCCGGTCCAGCAGGGCCTGGTCGTGAAGCCAGTTGTCCGGGCTGACCAGGCTCTTGTCGGTGGCACCGTTCTCGTACTGCCAGCGGGTCGTCTCCAAGGCGAACTTGGCCCGCGCGCCCGGTTCGGTGTCGGGTCCGGGAGCAGTGGCGTAGGCGAACAGGTCGTCCCAGAAGGGCTTGGCGAAGCCCTCCATGTAGGCGTTGCCGCTCTGCGAGATAATAGTGGTGACTTCGTAGGAGGGACTGAGGGCCAGCCGCCACCCGATGGGTGCCCCATAGTCGTGCACATAGATGGAGAAGCGCTTGATTCCCAGCTGGTCGAGCAACCCCCCAGTAATATTGGCCAGGTTGTCGAAGGTGTAGTCGAATTCTCCGACCTTGGGCATGGAGGACTGGCCGTAGCCGATGTGATCGGTAGCGATCACGTGATACCGGTCGGCCAGTGCCGGGATGAGATGGCGGAACATGTGTGAGCTGCTGGGAAATCCATGCAGCAGCAGGACGACCGGTGCTTCAGTGGGACCAGCCTCGCGGTAGAAGACCTTTTGGCCGTTAACAGTCGCTGTTTTGTGGTGCGTGGGGAGCATGACGACCTCCTGGGATCTTCGAGCGCGGAATATGCGTCAATCCGCCCGCAGGCAACCCCTTTCGCTGCGATAGAGGGAGGGGTGGTCACTGCCTCAGGCTCGGAAGTGTTTTCCCCTCGGCGGCGTGGTGCGTCGAGACAGATGGCGTTGGGCGCAATGTGTTCACGCTAGACCCGCCCCCCGGGGACAGCAACACAGAGACGGATAAGTGCGACCTTTTAGATTTTCTTTACAGATGGCGAAACCAGAATCGCGGACACATTAAGGCACGAGGAGGTAGCGGAGGGTCACCGTCCCGCTCTGGGAGCGCAACTTGTCTGCACAACGCCACATCCTCGGGTAAGCCCGAATTTCAAATACGCGTCTTCACCTATCACTGCGCCGCCTCGCGATGGCTGCGGGTCTACGCTGGAATGAACCGTCCGCTCCCGGCCACCGCACCGTCGGCTTGGCGGGGTAGCCAGCTCTAGCGCGGTCATACGCGGCATGAAATTTCTTCTTCCGCCCGTATGACGCCGCTGCCTGAAGGCGCTGACAGCAGTTAGGAATACCACCATGCGCAATAGCAGCTCCCACCTGGCCTCCTACCATAAGGGTGAGTTGGCCGCTCAGGACCGCGCAGGATTCCGTGAGCACGCCGATCACCTGCGGCCGATCATCAGCGACAGACTTCCCCGTGGTGCCCGCGACTTCCTTGCCGATCTGCGGTTCCTGGTTGTCGGAGCAACTGCACCGGACGGTCAAGTGTGGGCGTCCATGGTGTACGGACAGCCGGGATTCCTGCAGGCGCTTGGCCCCCGCGAGGTACTCATCGGAGCGCGCCTTTTGGATGTCGACCCGCTGGCGGCGGTCTTGGCGGCACCTGCACTTGTGGGCACTCTTGCCATCGACTTGAAAAACCGTCGACGACTGAGGATCAACGGCCGGACCGTGCCCGCGACAGGGGGACTCAGGCTTTCAGTGGACCAGGCATACGGCAATTGCCCCAAATACATCCAGAGCCGCGAACCGCAGGAGGCAGCACCTGCGCCCGCGAAGCCCCAGGTATCGGAGGGCAGCGACCTGCTCCCGGAGCAGCGCCGCATGATTGACACCGCGGACACGTTCTTCATTGCCTCCGCTTCCACGGCGGGTGACGCCGATGCCTCCCATCGCGGCGGCAACCCCGGCTTCGTCACCAGCCTGTCCCCGCAACGGGTCCAATGGCCCGATTACGAAGGGAACACGATGCTGATGACTCTGGGGAATCTCACCGTCAACCCGGCCGCGGGCCTGTTGTTCATCGACTGGGAGATCGGCAGGACCTTGCACCTGACAGGTACGGCGGTGATCGACTGGAGTGCGGACACCGCCGCTGAATTCCCCGGCGCGGAGAGAACGGTGGAGTTCCAGTTGGCCAAGGTCGTCCAGATCGACCACCCGGACGGCGCCCTGGTCTCGTCCGCGCCGCAGTATTCACGGTTCAACCCGCCGGTGGCGCCGGCAGCGCCAGGGGCCCTTTAAGAGGTCGCTTTCTCCCGTTGTTTCATCCCGGGATGCGAATTTGATCCGGTGATATCGGGTCGCGCCAGGAGATGGTGTTCTCGCCGGTGAGGCGGCGGGCCATCAGGTCGGTCATGGCGAGATGGATCATGGCTTCGGAGCGGTGCGGGTGGGTTTCGTAGTCGCGCGCCAGGCGCCGGTGCAGCAAGAGCCAGCCGGTTGGGTCGCCGGCTGCCGCCGCCTCCACCGACGCTACGAGCGCAAAGCCGAGCACTTCCACCCCTTCACGAGCATCGCCTGCGCACCCTCGTCTGCTGCCGCAGACTCACCAATTGAGATCGATGAGACTGAGCTCCGGCCTAGGAATTCACGGCAGGGATGGCGCCGTGGCCGCCGGCGTCACGCGGGGTCAGTCTTCGGCTTCGGCCACTGGCTTCTGCCATGGCCACCGCCCGGTGATCTCGAGCTCGAGAGAAAAGCTGAGGAAGGTGCGGATGCCCACGATCACGGCCAGCACTCCGACGCTTGCGTACGTCGGTGCGACGGCGACTGTACGGATGATATCGCCGGCTACGAGGAACTCCAGCCCCAGCAGGATCGACCGCCCGACGCGACGGCGATAGCCGCGGTACACACCCGTCTGTCGGCGACTGAGCCGGATAGCCGCGAGAATGGTCGCCAAGAGCGTTCCCACGACTATGATGGCTACGCCGGCGGCGTCAACGGCTCGACCGACCAGCTCCACGATGTGTTGGAACTCCACAGTATGCCCTCTCGCGCCGACCCGAATCCGCTCGTTTGTGGTCCGCAACCTCTGTTGCTACCGACACGTCGTTCCGAGCACCGGCTATTGTCGGGCAGATATGTTTCCACGGCACTCCCGCGCAGTAGACAGGCGACCGACAGCGCTGTTGAAAGCGTAGCTATCGGACTATGCGGGCACCATTTCCGGCTGCGAGCTCCTCAGTGCATTCGATCGAGTACTTCGTCAGTCGACAGCAACGCATGGGCGAAGAAACGGTAGTTGATGATCGCCGCCTGATAGCCGTCGCCCCAGACCGGGTGTCGGGGTCCTGCTGTTGCATCCCTGACCATTGCGACCTCAAATCCCTCCTCGATGAGGTGACGCATATGGGACTCGACGCACATGTTCGCCAGCATCCCGCCGAGAATAATCCTTTGTATTCCCCGCTTGCGCAGTTGCAGTACCAAGTCGTTGGTTTCCGGACCGAATACCTTGTGCGGGCTGGCGACCACCGTTCTGCCGTCTTCGATATAGGGCTTGAAGCGGTCCAGCCAGTCTGCCCCGGAGTTTCGGAACCCGGTCAGATCAAGCTGTCCCGACCGTGCGAACGTGTGGGTCTCGAGCTCGTTTGCCTCGAGCGGCCCGTTCATTCGCCATCCGTTGTCCGTCGGGTAGAAGTAATGGGGCGAGATGAAGACCTCATATCCGCCTGCCTTCGCCGCCTGGAAGATTCTCTCCATATTCTCGACGGTCTTGTTCTCTGTGACGCTCGCTCCCACCGCGTCCCAGTTCGCTCCGCTCTCGCTCAGCACGTCGTTCTGTGGGTCAATGAACACAACCGCCGTGTCGGTCTTCGTGATTTCCACCTGGCGCTCCTCACGCAATAACAAACCACTGGTGTAGTAAGTATTCGGTACACCGGATGTCCTTCCGAAGCACATTCCGGTCCGGTGACGCGAGGCCTCTTCCCCGAGCCGGTGCGGATTGTTCCGACACCAAGCGACATCACTCGAGTGCCGTGCGCACCTTCGGGGTGTGCGCCCTGAGGGCGCGCTGTCCCGGTCATCCGGCCCTCCATTCCACTGTGCCCCATCGCGGGGTGTTCTGCATCGGTGAATTGCTGCACCTCGGTCGACGTCCATGCCATCCCCGAGGTGTGAACGGTCTGTGGGGATGGTGGGGAGGATAAGTTAGTAGCTCCGTGCATTCGGGGAGGTCGGTGGTCTGCATGGCATGACACCACTCTGGACAGGTGCGCGGAGTGTGGGCTCTGTCGGCCCAAGGGGGATGGCCCGTAACGAGCACATGAAAGGGCCGCGTGACCGCGGGCGCTCGCCGACTATTCGATGAACCGATCGGTGAGACCTTGTCCGGCACGTCTTCACCAGCGCCCCCGGCCAGCAGTGGACGCCCCTCCCCGCACCCCGTCGTTGGACGTGCCGGGTCCCAGCCCATGGAGAACGCGACGGCCTCGCCCTTTCCTTGCCCTGTGCGACCAGGGCCCGGATCCTGGAGCGGGTCGCAGGCGAGTACGTACATCTGCCTCGCGTACCAGATCCGCACCGGTGACGGACGGTGCCGATGAGCTGGTCTGCGGCAGCGGTTAGGGCGATGGCAAAAGAGCGGGCGTGTCGGCAACTGACGCCGGTGTCTGGTGCGATGAAGGGCCCTCAGTTCTGGCTGTGTGGTAGCTCAGCCAGGTCAGGGGTGTCCGAGGAGAGGGCGGCCGGAGGAGCGATGTTGGGTGAGTGAGGTGTCATTCCCAGGGCAGTGAGAGCGCCGACGAACGCAGTGATGACGATCGTCCACCAGCCCCAGACAAACGCGGCTTGGACGTCATGAGCGACGGAGGCGGAGGCAAGGATCGCCACCAGCAGGGAAACGCCGAGACTGGCGCCGATCTGTCGGCTCATGTTGACCACGGCGCTGCCTGTCGAGGCGCGAGTCGGAGGCAGGTCCGCCGTGGCTGCGGACAGGATCGTTGGGACCGCCAGTCCGACACCGGCGCCGATGACCAGCCAAGCGGGTAGGAGCCCGACGGCGTAGCCGCGTGCCGCACCGTTGGCGAGCACGAGAACGACGTTGCCTAGCGCGAGAAGGAGGCAGCCGGCGGCAGCGATCGCGCCGGATGGGACGCGGTGCGCGACGCGTTGGGCGAGTGCGGCAAAGAGCGGCACCATCAATGGCCCAGGCGCCACAGCCAATCCCGTTTGCAGGGCGCTGTAGTGCCATACCTCCTGCATCCAGAGAATGACGCTGAGCAGATCTGCGGCGAACGCGGCGTTGAAGGCCAGCGCGGTCGCGTTGGACCAGGCAAAGGTAGGTACCCGCAGCAGGTCTGGCTCGACGACCGGGGAGGGATGGTGCAGAGAGCGGCGCCAGAACACAGCGGCTCCCAGCGCTGCCGACCCGAAGCAGGTCATGACAGCCGGGCTGCCCCATCCCCAGGCTGGTGCTTTGACCAGCGCGAGGGACAAGGTCCCGATCGACATCAGGAGAACTCCCCCGCCCAGGAAGTCAGGCCACTCGGCGGTGGTGTTGTGCCGGGTGTCGGGGATTGACCAGTGGGCGCCGAGGAGTGCGACCAGGCCGATGGGAACGTTAACCAGGAAGATCCATCGCCAGGACGCCTCGACCAGTAGCCCACCGACGACAGGTCCGACAGCGGCGGCCAAGGCGCCTGTCGCCGCCCAGATGCGAACCGCGCGGTCTCGCCGGTCAGCAGGCGTTGTTGCGACCAGCAGTCCAAGGCTGGCGGGTGTGAGTGCGGCGGCTCCCATCGCCTGCATCCCGCGGAAGGCCACCAGTGCCCACAGGTTGTCACTCACCGCGCAGGCGGCGCTGCCGGCCGTGAACGAGGCAAGGCCGGCTAGAAACACGGTCCTCTGTCCCAAGCGGTCGGCCAAGCGGCCGAGCGGGACGAGAAGGGCCGCGTAGAGGATCGCATAGGCATTCAGGACCCAGCTCAGATTCACTACTGAGCTGCTTCGGAACTCGCGGCCGATGTCACCGAAGGCAACGTTGACGATGAACAGATCCAAGCTGGCCATGAAGGCGCCTACGCACAGAACTGGCAGAACCCAGCCCGCCCGCCCCCTCTGACTATCCTTTGCCATAGCCAGGAGGCTAGGACCTGGGTATGCAAAACACAAGCCAGCGGTAGCCTTGGGCCATGTCCATCAAGACCGCACACCTGGAAGGACCCGTAGCCGACAGGGACAGCTGGACCGCGGACCGCTGCTCCCTGGAGCGCGCTATGCGCACGGTGGGCAGCCGCTCCGCGATGCTGCTGATGCGCGAGGCGCTCTACGGCACCCGGCGCTTCGACGACTTCGCCCGACGGGTGGGCATTACGGAAGCCGTCACCGCCTCGCGCCTGCGCGAACTCGTCAAGGTCGGCGTTCTTGAACGCCACCCCTACCAGGAGCCGGGCAAGCGCACCCGACACGAGTACGTCCTGACCGCAATGGGCCGCGACCTGCTCCCCGTCGCCATGGCCCTCATCCAATGGGGCGACCGCTACCTGGCCGACCCGGCCGGGCCGCCCCTCCTTTTCACCCACCACGAATGCGGCGCGCCCCTGCGGGCGAGCGTCACCTGCGACATGGGGCACGAGGTGCCACTCGGCAAGGTCGGGATCGCCTTCCCGCCCGATGGACCGGGGCCCAGCCCCGTGGCTGCATCCTCGGAGCACGGTCGGGTCGCGATCGACCCCCCAGAAGACCGTGACAGGTGAGGTCAACTCCGCTCCAGACCATTCCTGGCACGCAGAAGTTCGGTGACGTCCGCTGGAGTGGTGTATCGACGGCCTGAAGCTTCCCCTTGATCGTGGACACCTGGAGACTGGGACGTGAGAGCCCAGAGGAAGCAGTGCCAGGTGGGATGCAAGTACACGAATCGGTACTCGGACGAGTACAAGCGGAAGAATTGTCGGGCGGCGTGATCCCGGGCGCATCGCGCCGCTTCGACGGCGTACAGAGTTCGCGATTGCAAGCATTGCGGCGAGCGCGGGTTGCTTCGTGACGGTTGCCGTAAGAGGCGGCCGAGCGCTCCGTTGCGGGAGCGCCGGGAGCTTCGTGACGGTTGTGCTCAGAGGCGGGCGAGCCGTTCATTCAGCGAAATGAGAACGCAGTCATCGTCCATGACGGCTGGGTCAGCGTGCGCTGTGTGCAGCGATGACGAACGGACCTGGTCGCACGGCGGCACCGGAGCGCCATGCCCACCGACCGGGATGAGCAGCGCAGGGGGGCGACGCGCTCAGCTCTCCGGGCCCTCCCACACATGGTCTTTCCCGGAACGTGGACCGTATCCTCGAAGGGAGCCCGGACTTAACCGCGGTCCCGTGTCCCACCCGAACACACCCCACGAGTGGGGGAAATGTGGCAGGCAAGCAGGAGGCTGGTTACAGCCACCAGGACATGATCCCCCCTGTGGTCCTGACTGGCAGGGGTCGAGTATTGACCGAAGTCTTCTACCAGCTGGTGCAGGAGCTAGGTGCATTCCACGGCATCGTTTACCTGGCATCACGCGAGCGGGACCAGCTTTTCTCGGTCGCCGTCGGGGGAGCACCGCCTGGTATCTTCGCCGTGCCCGAGTGCATTCTCTCCAATAGCCCCTATGCCTCGGCCGTCGCATACCGCACAGCTCGCACAGTGTCCCAAGCCGATCTCAAGGACGAATACTCGCTGAGGCTGATGCCTTACCCCCACTACGTCGTTGCTGTGCCGCTGACAGTCGGTGACGAGACATTCGGAGTGCTCACAGGTCAATGGGCACCAACGGATCCCCACGAGCAAAGACGTATCCTTTTGCGGATGGAGGAACTCGGACGCAATTTCGGACCCGAACTAGCCAAGCATTGTCTTCGGTACGCGGGCGTATGGCCGAGGGAATCCCCGCTGATCATCCCGATGTTTCCTCGCTCTTCGACGGCGGACGGCCCAGGCGTCAGCGGAGAGCATCGCTGGGGTCTTAGCGACGTACCAGGATCTCCAGCGCTCTCGAAGATGTATCAGGTCCATAAGCTGTCAGCGGCTCTTAACGAAGCATTCGAACTGGGCGCCGTGATGCGAGCGGCCCTTGAGTGCATGATGCTCCCGTTCGGCGCTCAGTCCTTCGTGGCAGTGATCGCTCAAGAAGGCAGACTGCGAGTCGTCGGACATGCCGGGGCCACGGACGTGGCCCGAGCTCTGCACGGGGCCAGCCTCGACCGGAGGCTTCCGGGCGCAGATGTGCTGCGTACGGGTGTGCCCCTGTTTCTGCCCGATCGTGAGGCGATGCTCGCGCTCTACTCCGACACTGAGATCGGAAACCTCCAAGCGGCAGCGATCATCCCCCTCGTCGCAAGTGGCGGCCTACAAGGAAGCTTCCTGCTCGGCTTCGAGACCCCACGACGGGTCTCGGCGGAGGAGCAAGCCGTCCTGCTGATGATGACGACGCAACTCGCCGTAGCCACGGAGCGTGCCCATCTCGGTGAGAGCAAGCGCGCTTTCACCGACGCACTTCAGCAGAAGCTCCTCCCGCGTATCCTCCCGGAATTCCCTGACGTGGCGGTTACGGCTCGTTATGTGCCGGCCGAGTCCGTCGCCTCTGGCATGGGCGGCGACTGGTACGACGCCATCCCTCTCCCGGGTGGCCAGATTGGCCTGATTGTGGGTGACGTTGAAGGTCACAATGCCGACAGCGCGGTGATCATGGGCCAGCTCCGGAGCGGGTGCCGCGCCTATGCGGCGGAAGGACATAAACCCGCCGACGTACTGTCCAGATCCAGTGATCTGCTCACTGAACTGGATACCGACCTCTACGCTACCTGCTGTTTTGTGCGCATCGACCCTGAAAGCGGCATCGCCGAAATAGCTCTGGCCGGCCATCCCGCTCCCCTGGTGCGCTGCCCGCTGTCCGGGATCCTTGTTCCGGATGTACCTGCAAACGTTCCGCTTGCCGTTGCGCCCGGCCACGTATATGTCAGCAAGAAGATCGACATCCGCCCGGGCACCCTTTTCTTTCTGTATACGGATGGCGTGGGTGGCGATCCCGTGTCCGATGCCCACGCCCTTCTCGCGTCCGCCGGTAACGCTGGTTGCCACTCCCTGCATGAACTTGCCGACGCCCTCGTCGCCAATGCCTCGAAGGGTGGCCGGAGATCGGACGATCTCGCACTCCTACTCGCCCTTTACGAGGGAAATCTCATCGGGTCAGCCGACCGGGTCGCCCGGATGGCCATCAAGAAGCGCGACATCCGAAGCGTGAGGTCCGCGCGGAAATTTGTAAGGAACTATCTGCTCAGTCGGGAGCTCGAGGCGCTGATCGACGATGCTGAGATCATGATTTCCGAAATCGTCACCAATGCGCTGATCCATGCTGACAGCGATGTCGAAGTGATGCTCCGAGAGTATCCTGACAGAATTTACTTCGAGGTCCGTGACACGGATGCCAGGCCCCCTGTGCCCACCGCCGTCATCCACTCAGATGAGGAGAACGCTGTGGCAGAGCATGGAAGAGGGCTCGACATCGTAGAAGACCTCTCTACAGCCTGGGGAACCTCCCCTCACGGTCGTGGAAAGTCAGTGTGGCTTGATCTCAGAAAGACGGGGGCGTTGCGAACTTCCGGCTGACCACGCGCGGCGTGCGTCGCCTTCAGAATCTGCATGCAGAGTCCTGGCCACTGGCCAGACGCCGAGCTGGAGCGGCTATTTCGCATTGCGGTATCTCTGACTGATGTCAGCACTTCAGACGGCGGCGCTGTGCAACCGGAACGACTTTCACACAACACAACATGATCGCACTCCACCAGGTGATGCCCTCGGCCGGAACCACACTGCGGTGACTCTGCGATGTCCGCTCGTTCCATTGTGCTGGCGTGCGCGATTCCTGCTTCGCAAGCGGCGAGGTGTCGACCCAAGCGTCATGCATGTGGCACCCGGGTTGCGTCCAGGGAAGTGGTGTACGGGTTCGACCTGATCCGGGGTTTGCTCCGGCATCGGGATGGTGCCCGCATAGATGAACGGCCACCGGCTGATCTTCGAAGTGTCGACCTCGGCGACGGGAAAGACGTCTACACACGCGGCCAATACGACAGCTGGGTCCGCTTCAACGCCGCGCTGTGCCGCCTCCACGGCTGGAGCGCGGGCAGCGTCGCCGGGCACCTGGAGACCTCTGTCGAGGGCAAGCCCGACCCGGCCGGTCCGGTTGCCGGGTACGGCCGCCGCGGCCCCTTCCGGTTCACCATGGCGCAGCTCCGTGCCGACGTCGCCGAGCGACTCGCGCACCCGGCGAGCTGGAGCCCCACCCCACAGGAGACCGACACCGTGAACCCCGACTACGTCCAACCTTGGCCTCGTCCACAGTTACCAGCTCGCGCCGGGCCTGTGGGACGACATCGAGTTCACCACCGAGTGGACCGACGAGCCCGACGGCCACGCCACGAACAGCCCGACCTTCGCCAAGGGCGCCGCGACGTTCACCGGCTCGCTCAGCATGCGGTTGGAGGGCCTGCCAGTCGGCGAAGTCGTCCAGGTCCGCATGAGCGAGTACGACGCAGTGGGTGCGCTCAAGCAGGACCACCCGATCCACGAGGTGACCGGCACGCCCGGCGGCACGTTCGCCGTGGTGCCGCTGACCAAGCGTCTGGCGGCTGGCCGGTCCATGCGGGTGCGGCTGCTGAACCAGTCGGACGAGCAGGTCGAAGTCGCGAGCGCTGTCCTGACCGCGCTCGCGTGGGAGGGCTAGCGCATGGAGGTGGCGACGGGAGTTTCTGCCGTTGACACGGCGCTGGTGTGGGGCGGGGCCATATCGATCCTCGGCGGCGGCGGCAGTGCTTTGTGGCGGTTGATCCGCGGGGCGTTGCACCTGTTCCGTCGTACCAGTCAGTTCCTCGGCGACTGGTACGGGGAAGAGGGACGCCCCGGGCTCCCGGCGCGCCCGGGCGTGATGGAGCGGGTATCGGGGATGGAGGAACGCCTCGGCCACGTCTGGCACTAGGTGTATCCCAACAACGGCAGCAGCCTTCGAGACGCCGTCGACCAGGCGAACGAGCGCCTGGCCCTGCTCTGTCCCGACGCCGAGCCGTGCCCCGCGCAGCCGACTGCCCCGCCCGCCCCGCCGGACGATCTGGCCAGCCCCTGACCGGACGCCCGCCCTGTGTGTCGGGGCGGGCCACGACGCTGCTGTCTCGCCGCCGGAAGCCAGCGCAAGCGCGATCAAGATCAGGCGGTGGACGCCCTGCTGGCTGGCCCTGTAGGCCTGTTGGGCCGGCACGGGACTTCGGAGGGCTCGGAACTCGGCGGCCTCGTGATCGCGCCCGCCGAGTTCCGCCGTCCGGATCCGGGACGGCTGCCGCCCTACTTGCCGGCGACGGGGGTCATTGACGCGTAGAGCGCCTCGCGCAGGGTCGCCGTCGTCTGGGCGACCGCCGCCTTGTTGGCCTGCGTGTCACGCAGCGCGTTCAGCATCATGAAGTCGTGGGTGACTTTGCTGTAGTGCGACGAGGTCACCTGCACCCCCGCCGACCTGAGCTTCGCGGCATAGGAGTTGGCGGCGTCCACCAGCGCGTCGGAGTCGGTGATGACCAAGGCCGGTGGCAGGCCGCGCAGTTGCCCGACGGTAGCCTTCAGCGGCGAGGCCAGCGGGTTGGCGCGGTCGGCGACCTTCGGAGCGTAGGCGTTCCAGAACCACTTCATGGCGGGCCGGGTGAGCCAGCAGTTCTCCGCGTAGCGGTCGTACGACGCCGTGTCGAAGTCGGCGTCGGTGACCGGGTAGAGCATGACCTGCTGGCGGAAGTGCGGGCCACCGCGCTGCTTGGCCATCAGCGTGACCGCGGCGGTCATGTCGCCACCGACGGAGTCACCGGCGACGGCCAGCCGGCTGGAGTCCAGGCTGATCTCGGCGCCGTGGGCGCCGACCCACTTGGCGACGGCGTACGCCTGCTCGATCGGGACCGGGAACTGGGCCTCGGGAGAGGCCGTGTAGTCGACGAAGACGACCTCGGCGCGGGCGCCGTTCGCGAGTTCGCGGACGAGGCGCTCGTGGGTCTTGAAGTTGCCGAGGACCCAGCCGCCGCCGTGGATGTAGACGATGCCGGGCAGCGTCCCCTTGACGCCCGCGGGGCGCACGATGTGCACGTTGACCGGGCCCGTCGGGCCGCCCGGCACGGTGCGCTGGGTGATCTGAGCGGGCAGCATCGGGACGGGGCCCGCCTGGAGCTTGTTCAGCACGTCCCGGGCGGCCGGGTACGACAGGTCGTACAGCGGCTTGCCGCCGGCGGCCGCGAGCTGGTCCAGGAAGTCCTGGTCGATCTTCTCCAGTTTCTCCGGCGGGTTGCCGCACGGCACGTACTTGGCGTCCGCGGCCACCGCCGCCATGCCCTGGGCGGTACCCGGGGCGGCACCGTCACGGACGGTGCCGCAGGCGCTCATCGTGGTCGCCGTCGCGGTCAGGAGTGCTGCCACGGCGAGGTGGCGCAGGCGGCGGGCCCTGGGCACGGCGTGTATTGCTCCCATGTCTGTTGCTCTCATGTCTGCGGATTCCCTACGTGAAGGAGTCGACCCCCTCCGTAATCGTGGCTGGTCCGTATGGCGTACACCATCAGGGTTAGGCCGGACGGGACACCTGGTGATGGCGCTATTTGAGATATCGCCATCAACGTTCGGATCGTCCACGAGCTGAGCGTGCTACTCGAACCCGGGACACGGGGCCCCGCCCGATCAGGCTCGGGCGGGGTCTCGTCATGCGGCCGGTTCGACGTCGTCTCGAGTTGCCTCCGCCCATAGGGCGAGGAGGCGTTCGTAGTCGGCGGTCCGCTTCCGTCCGGCGGGGCCAGCCATGAGCCGGCGGATTCCGTTGTTGATCTCATCAAGGGCAGGAGTCACCCGGCCGTCAGGCCCGGAGGAGTGGGACATACCCCCACCGTACGGGGAGGGTCTGACAATCGAGACGCGTGTTCTATTCTTTGTTCGAAGCGATGAGCGCTCGTCGCCCAGATGAGGACACAGACATGACGACCCCAGTGCCACCGATCACGGAGCCCGACCCCAGCACCATGATCTGCCCTGGCAGTCACGTCGGACTGTGCGCGGGATGCCAGCGGCAGACATGGCGATACGGTCCGGGCGGCCTCCCCCTGTGTAGCTGGTGCTTCGCCGACCAGAAGGCGAAGTGGGGGCCCGGGGTGCGGTTCACCAGCACCCGCGGCTAGCCCAGGGTGAGCATCATCGCGTCGTAGAGCGGCGCGTCCTCAAAGGGGAGAACCTCACCGAAGTGCGGGTACCCCCATGCCTCGTACAGGGCGTGTACGCGCGGATGGTCCCGCTCGACGAGGAGCGTGACCCGCTCCTCGGATCTGCCGCGCAGCAGCTCGTCGTGAATCTCGTGGGCGGCGCCGGTACCGCGGACCTTCTCGACGACCATCAGCTCCGACAGTGCGAACGTGGGGCCCCGGTCTCTACCGCCGCGCTGTCGGCGAGCGGTGTCCGCAGACCGCGCCACCAGCGGGTGCCCTCCTGCAGAGTGCAGCCGTACGCGTAGCCGACCGGGATCGTGTCCATGTAGGCGACGACGGCGGCGAAGCCGGGAACCTCCGTGTTCCAGCCCAGGCGCTCGTCGAACCGGGCGACGCTGTGGAACTCCTCGCCGAGCCGATCGGCGTACACCTCGGCGTACACGGCGAGGAGCTGGGGACGGATGTCCTCGAGTCCAGCCGCGTCACGTCGCTCCAGCCGTAGCCCGTCCACGTCATGCTCCCGTCTGTCGTGTCTGCTCCAGGAAGTCCGCTGCGTCCGGCACGCGCTTCGCATGCTGGCGCATCTGGCGTCGCAGGTCATCGAGCTTGTTTTGCACGCGGTCGCTCTGCACCCGCTTGGCGATCACGGCCGCCCGCGCCGCCTCGGCTACCGCGTGTTCGACCTCCCCGCCGTCGAGGAGGCCCTGCGCGTGCTGGGCCGTGTAGTAGACCCGGTTCCGCTCGAACCGCGGCTCCAGCAGGGCCAGCGCGGAGGAGGTGAGCTTCTGAGCGCGGGTGTGACGGCCGAGGGCCTGGTGTGCCGCACCGGCGAGACCGGTGATCTCGGCCGGGGTGAGGAAGGACAGCCATGCGGCGGGCTGCCCCTGGGCGCGGTCGTATGCGGTCTCGGCGCGTGCGAGGGAGCGTTCAGCTCGGGTCCGTTCGCCGGTCCTGGCGTGGCCGACGGCCTGACGGCAGTGCAGGAGCGCCATGAGCCACGGGTCGTTCTTCGCCTGCCGGGTCTCGACTGCGGCCCGGCCGATGCGGACAGCCTCCTGATTGCGGGCCACCGTATCCGTTTGCCCTCCGGTGCCTGCCGGATGTGCGGGGCATAGAGCAGCGGTGTGGCAGGGAGCGGGCCGAACCGCCGGGTCAGGGTCGAGGCAGCTGGGACAGCGCGGCGTGGCCGATCTGCAGGA
Organism: Streptomyces sp. NBC_01384; assembly: GCF_045040035.1. Classification (NCBI taxonomy): domain Bacteria; kingdom Bacillati; phylum Actinomycetota; class Actinomycetes; order Kitasatosporales; family Streptomycetaceae; genus Streptomyces; species Streptomyces sp. NBC_01384. The sequence goes on along the minus strand of NZ_CP109559.1, from coordinate 1,791,051 downwards.
GGGCCGAGCCGTCCATGTTGGTCTTGGCGAGGAACTCGATGCCCTGCAGGACCGCGAGGAGCAGGCGTCCGAGCTCTTGCGCGTCGGCACTGGGATCCAGGTCTCCTTCACGCTGCGCATCCTTGACGCAGGCGATCAGGAGGTCTTCGACACCCTGATAGGTCGTTCGGGCTCGGGAGACCACCTCGGGTTCCTGGCTGTGCAGCTCGGACGTGCTGTTGACCATGAAGCAGCCGCGTCGCTGCGTGTCTCCCGCGAAGCCGTTGGCCGTGCCTTCCAGGAGGTGGGTCAGGCGCTCCAGGGCCGGGCCTGGTCCGGTGAGGATTTGCCGGACGCTGGTGAGCTGCTCGTCGCGATAGCTGTCCAGTACGTGCAGGAAGAGCTGGCGCTTGTCACCGAACGCTCCGTACAGGCTTCCTTTGCCCAGACCTGTGGCGGCCATCAGGTCCTGCAGCGATGTGGCTGCATAGCCGCGGTTCCAGAACTGCTCGCGCACGGACTCCAGAACCTGGTTCTCATCGAAGTTTCGGGGACGCGCCATGGCATTCACACTACTGCTTTTTGACCTTTCGGTCCACATTGGCTTTGCGTGCAGCTGGCACCGGTGGGCCACCCGAGCGGGTCTGTCGTCTTGCTTCATGTCCACCCGTCCCGCACGTCTGGAAGGACCGCGCCAACCACTGAAGGGCTGTCGTGGGTGAGCGATGCTGAGACGGGATGGCCGTGTCGTTGAGGCGCGCGGGGCGCGAACAGGGTCTGGCCAGCACGAATGAAGAGACGCTGGCGGAGTACCAGAGGCGTACTAGGGCGCGTATCTGGTTTTGATCAAGGGGTGGCCCGCGCGAGCTCCTTGATCCAGATCATCGAGCCGCGCAGGTGGACTCCGGCGAGGTAGCTCTTGGGTGTCTTGTCGTAGCGGGTGGCGATGCCTCTCCACGCCTTGAGCTTGTTGATCAGACGCTCGACTGTGTTCCGCTCTTTGTAGAGCGCGGTGTCGTGGCTGACGGGCCGGCCGCCCCGGCTGCCCTTCTTCTTGCGGTTGGCGGCCTGGTCCTTCTTCTCCGGGATGACCGCCTTGATGCGTCGTTTGCGCAGGTAGGAGCGATTGCCGCGGGACGAGTAGGCCTTGTCGCCGGCAGCAGCGTCGGGCCGGGTCCGGGGGCGGCCGACCGGCCCGGGCACCCGGACTTTCTTGAGTACCGGGATGAACTGCGGGCTGTCCGCCGCCTGGCCGGCGGTCAGGACGAAGACCAGCGGGCGGCACTTGCGGTCGGCGGCGACGTGGATCTTGCTGGTCTGCCCGCCCCTCGAGCGTCCGAGCAGGGCTGCTTTCAGGCGGGCCTTGTGCCGGCGCCGGATACGTCGCCGTTCCTCCCGCTCGGGATCAGCTAAAGCACCCTGCCCGTCTTGTCCTTCCGGACTGCCCCCTTTTGGCGGGCATTCTCCTCCTCGGCGGCCGCCTTCTCCAAGGCGGCCATGACCTCTTGGCCGAGGTGCATCCCGGCAGCGTCGTGGTGAGCCCGGGCGGTGGTGGAATCCACACTGACCAGGGACAAGTCCACCTCACCCCGCTTCGCGGCCTCCGCGATCATCCCCTCCAGAAGCGCCTCGAAGACCCCGGCGTCCCGCCACTGCCGGAACCGGTTGGACACAGTCGTCCAGGCGCCGAACTCACTCGGCACCTCACGCCACTGCGCACCCGCCCTGAACCGCCAGATCACTCCCTCGAACTGCTGCCGCAGCCGCTCCGGGTACGGACCCCGCTCGCCGACCGGCAGGTACGGCTCGATCAACGCCCACTCGGCATCAGTCAGTTGCGCACGCGTCATACACGACGATCTACCGGATCCACCCCACCGCGCGGGCCAGATCCGGCAGATTGATCGAAACCAGATACGCGCCCTAGTACTGCAACCGCATCTGGGGTGACGATCAACGTTGCCTGTCGTTGATGTGACTGTGTGCTGATGCGCTGACGATCGAGCAGGTCGAGTCGTGGTCCGAGGGGATAGCCGGGCTGCATGCCCGGTTCGCCCACCGTTTCGGCAGGTCCGAGCCGCGTGAGCGAGCACTGGACTACCTTCAGGGACTGGTCGCGCCGCTGGAGAAGAAGAACGGCTGGACGCTGGCCGAGCAGGTCGGCCAGCTCCGCCCGGACGGTGTCCAGCGCCTGCTCAACCTCTCCGACTGGGACGAGAACGCGGTCCGTGACGACGTCCGTGACTTCGTCGTGGAGACCATCGGCGCCAAGGACGCGGTCCTGATCGGCGATGACACCGGCTTCCTGAAGAAGGGAACCAAATCCGCCGGTGTCCAGCGCCAATACTCGGGGACTGCGGGCCGCACGGAAAACTGCCAGATCGGAACCTTCCTGGCCTACGCCTCGGCACGAGGACGCGCCCTGATCGACCGCGAGCTCTACCTCCCGGCCTCCTGGGCCGATGACCGGGACCGCTGCCGGGCCGCCGGCATTGACGACGAGGTCTGTTTCGCGACCAAGAAAGAGCACTTCAGACGGATGCTGCAACGCGCCATCGACGCCGGTGTCCCGTTCGCATGGGTGACCGCGGACGAGGCATACGGGCAGGTCAAGCACACACGATTCTGGCTGGAGCAGCGCAAGATCGCACACGTGATGGCCACCAAGGTCAACGACACGGTGGTCACGACCGACTGGGCCGAGGTCCGGGTCGACGAGCTGATCGCCGCGCTGCCCCGGCAACGCTGGAAGCGACTGTCAGGCGGGCCGGGCGCGCACGGCGAACGCGTCTACGACTGGGCGCGCGTCGCGATCCGCCCCTGCTGGGAAGACGGCTTTGGGCACTGGGTGCTGGCCCGCCGCAGCGTCAGCGACCCCACCGAGATCGCCTACTACGTCTGCTACGGACCGGCCTCCTCTCGACTGAAAGACCTGGTCAAAGTCGCCGCAGCGAGGTGGGCGGTGGAGGAGTGCTTCCAGACCGCCAAGGGCGAGTGCGGCCTGGACCACTACCAGGTCCGGCTTTATCGGGCCTGGTACCGGCACATCACCCTGTCGATGGCCGCACTCGCCTACCTGACCGCAGTCCGAGCCCAAGAAGCCACAAAAGGGGCGGCGCAGACGACGAGCAAGACCTCATACCCCTCAGCGTCCCGGAGATCCGCCGGTTGATCGGGCACCTCGTCATCACGCCCCGCCACCACACCAACGAACACCATCTGAGCTGGTCACGCTTCCGTAGACGCAGCCAGGCCCGAGCCCGCCGCTCCCACTACAAACGTCGAGGCCACAACCCCCAGATGCGGTTGCAGTACTAGGGCGCGTATCTGGTTTTGATCAAGGGGTGGCCCGCGCGAGCTCCTTGATCCAGATCATCGAGCCGCGCAGGTGGACTCCGGCGAGGTAGCTCTTGGGTGTCTTGTCGTAGCGGGTGGCGATGCCTCTCCACGCCTTGAGCTTGTTGATCAGACGCTCGACTGTGTTCCGCTCTTTGTAGAGCGCGGTGTCGTGGCTGACGGGCCGGCCGCCCCGGCTGCCCTTCTTCTTGCGGTTGGCGGCCTGGTCCTTCTTCTCCGGGATGACCGCCTTGATGCGTCGTTTGCGCAGGTAGGAGCGATTGCCGCGGGACGAGTAGGCCTTGTCGCCGGCAGCAGCGTCGGGCCGGGTCCGGGGGCGGCCGACCGGCCCGGGCACCCGGACTTTCTTGAGTACCGGGATGAACTGCGGGCTGTCCGCCGCCTGGCCGGCGGTCAGGACGAAGACCAGCGGGCGGCACTTGCGGTCGGCGGCGACGTGGATCTTGCCGGTCTGCCCGCCCCTCGAGCGTCCGAGCAGGGCTGCTTTCAGGCGGGCCTTGTGCCGGCGCCGGATACGTCGCCGTTCCTCCCGCTCGGGATCAGCTAAAGCACCCTGCCCGTCTTGTCCTTCCGGACTGCCCCCTTTTGGCGGGCATTCTCCTCCTCGGCGGCCGCCTTCTCCAAGGCGGCCATGACCTCTTGGCCGAGGTGCATCCCGGCAGCGTCGTGGTGAGCCCGGGCGGTGGTGGAATCCACACTGACCAGGGACAAGTCCACCTCACCCCGCTTCGCGGCCTCCGCGATCATCCCCTCCAGAAGCGCCTCGAAGACCCCGGCGTCCCGCCACTGCCGGAACCGGTTGGACACAGTCGTCCAGGCGCCGAACTCACTCGGCACCTCACGCCACTGCGCACCCGCCCTGAACCGCCAGATCACTCCCTCGAACTGCTGCCGCAGCCGCTCCGGGTACGGACCCCGCTCGCCGACCGGCAGGTACGGCTCGATCAACGCCCACTCGGCATCAGTCAGTTGCGCACGCGTCATACACGACGATCTACCGGATCCACCCCACCGCGCGGGCCAGATCCGGCAGATTGATCGAAACCAGATACGCGCCCTAGAGGCCCAGATCGCTCAGCCCGGGATGATCGTCCGGGCGACGTCCCAACGTCCAGTGGTACTTGCGGTCCGACTCCTGGATGGGCAGGTCGTTGATGCATGCCAGCCGTACACGCATCAGCCCCTCGTCGTCGAACTCCCAGTTCTCGTTTCCATAGGAGCGGAACCAGTTCCCCGAGTCGTCGTGACACTCGTAGGCGAAGCGCACGGCGATGCGGCTGCCGTGGAATGCCCACAGCTCCTTGATGAGCCGGTAGTCCTGCTCTCTGGTCCACTTCCGGGTGAGGAAGTCGATGATCTCCTCGCGCCCGGTGATGAACTCGGCACGATTGCGCCACCGGCTGTCGGGGGTGTAGGCGACGGCCACCCTCCGGGGGTCGCGGGTGTTCCAGGCGTCCTCGGCGAGCCGCACCTTCTCGATGGCGGTCTGTTCGGTGAAGGGAGGTGCCGGAGTGTTCGAGGGCATGGTGCCTCCCGCCATTGAACGGTGCGGGCCCTCGGCCGCCGTTGCGGCTTGGCGTGGACGCCCTCACCCCACACCGGGCGGGTCATGATCGCAACGTTTCCGGGTCCATCCGGCGGGCGCCAGCGCCCAGCGCCATCGTGCTCCGCACCGCGGGCAAACTGAGGTGAGGAGCACGATGGAACGTCACGCAGGGATGTCCGCCACTCCGTTCGGCAGCATCGCGCGCGCGGCCCGGACCAGGTCCAAAGACTCGCGGAGGAGCTTGATCTTTCCGTTCTCGGCCACCAGGCGTCCGGCGTAGGTTTGGCTGAAGGGACGGCCAGTGGTCGTGGTCCTCTCCACCGACCACTCTCCGAAGACCTGATCTTCAGTTTCGATCAGGATGTCCACCGTGTCGAAACCGAAGCCCGGGACGACTTGAAACAGTCCGGTCATGAACTCGCGAATTGCTTCGGGACCGACCGTTCGGGTCGGGAGGCCGATGGATTCGAGGTACGGCAGTTCAAGGACGCCTTCCTCGGCGAAGAGGGACGAGGTGACCTCTGGGTCTGCGATGTTGGCCGTGTAGGCGAGCAGCAGCTCGCGGGCATTCATCATGTGTTGCTATTTCACTTTCCCTGGGCTTCCCAGTGGCGGCCGTTCGACTTGGGCGGCGCAGATATGTTTTTGGCGCCCGATGCGGGCGTGTGTGAGGTCCCAGGAGCGCCAGGAGGGCTCACCGGAGAATCACAGTGGCGTCCATCTCCCACATGAGCACCTCCGCGCCCCGGTCTGCTGCGGTGATCCGCTGGCCCTCGGCAGCCGTGATCCGCGCCGCGTCTCCTTGAGTGAGCGGACCGGAGCCTTCCAGGGAGAGCGCGCCCTTGGCGACGAAGACATGGACGAACGGCGCGGTCGCGATGTGCAGGGTCTCGGCGGGACGAAGCCGCGCGACGTGCAGTGCGGCATGCTTTTGACGGATGCTGATGGCCCGGGTGCCGGAGTGCTTGGGCATGCCCGAGGCCAGGGTGGCCCATCCGCCTTGTGCGAGCGGGGCGTTGATGTCCAATTGCTCATACCCGGGAGACACGTTGGCAGTGTCGGGCAGGACCCACATCTGGATGAAGTGCACGTCGTTGTTGTGTTCCGGATCGCCGGTCAGCGTCCACGAGTCGTTCTTCTCACTGTGAAGGATGCCCGAGCCGGCGGTCATGCGCTGGGCGAGGCCCGGATAGATGATTCCGTTGTGGCCGGTGGAGTCCTGGTGGACAAGCGCGCCCTCCAGCACCCAGGTGACGATCTCCATGTCCTGGTGGGGATGGGTGTCGAACCCCGTGCCAGGTTTGACGGTGTCCTCGTTGGACACGAGCAGCAGCCCGAAGTGAGTGTTGGCTGGTTCGGGTCGGGCTCCGAAGGAGAAGGAGTTCCAGGACCGCAGCCAGTCGGTGCGGGAGAGGCGGCGGGAGGAGGAACGGCGTATGTCGATCGCGGCGCGCACGACGGTTTCCTTGAAAGATGTGGAGGCCGGGGCTTCTGCGTGGGGGCGGCGCAGAGTCAGCCGCCGGCCACCGCGGCTGCGGCACGAGGGCCCTTGATCGGTGTCGTCGAAGGAACGGAGGTCAGGCCCTCACTGCGCGTATGCCTGCGCGACCTTGAAGGTGTCTTCGTAGAGGTAGAGCTTGACGATCTTGCCGTCGGCGACCTGGAGGTGCATGGCGATGGGCATCTGGTACGAGCGGCCCGTGCTTCGCGCCATCCGGGAGAACTCTCCGAGGAGGACGGCGTGGTCACCTTCCACGACGAGAGCTTCGACGGTGTCGACGTTTTCCTCCGGCACGATGTTCTCGCCCAGTGTGCGCAGGTAGTCGGCGACCTCGGCGCGCGTCGTGCGCCGGCCCGTCCAGGGCAGTCGGGGGGATCCGGGCACGTACCAGTCGATCTCCTTCGCGAACACTTCGGCAACGGCGTCAGGGTCTCCGGCGGCAAGCAGCCCGAGGAACTTCTCGACGACCTCGCGTGTAGTCATGATCAGGGAACCTTTCACGGAGAGGGGTGCGGGGGGAGCGCATCCGGCGCTTCACGCCACTCACGGCGCTGGTGGCCGCTGCACGTCAGAAATCGGAGGACCACAAGGGCGCGATGGCCCGGGGCTCCGCAACATCTCTGTCGAGTAGAACAGATTCGGACCGGCCGGTCAAGAATTGTCGGGCGGCGTGATCCCAGGCGCATCGCGCCGCTTCGACGGCGTACAGAGTTCGCGATTGCAAGCATTGCGGCGAGCGCGGGTTGTTTCGTGACGGTTGCCGTAAGAGGCGGCCGAGCGCTCCGTTGCGGAGATGAGACTGCGGTCATCGCCCATGACGTCTGGGTCAGCGTGCTCTCCGCGCGGCGATGGCGAAACGGCGCTGGAGGCCGATGATCCGCGTCCTTTGCCGACCCGGGAGCGGCCAGGCATCGATGCCCAGTTGCCGTGCCTGTGCCGAGGGGCAGTCTGATCCCGCCGCTCGCCGGGACCGCCTTTCGCGAGCTACTGGCCGGGGCGGTCCAGATCTGCGGGGATCATGCCGGGCGGGCCGAGGACGACATCGCCGAGTTCCTCGGTCACCGCCATGAACAATTCCGCGTCCAGCTCGGTCTCCGGCGTGGCCAGGTGAAGCGGTGTGGCGGCCCGAGCGATGAGCTCAGCGAATCCGGCCGGCGAGCTGATGTTGAGCGCCCGGGCCCCGTCGGGGCCGGACTTGATCGCGTGAGGCACGTCCCTGGGAATGGTGAAGAAGTCACCGGACCGCAGCGTCACGGTGTCGGGCCCGGCCCACACGGTCAGCGAACCGGACACCACCCACAGCCGCTCCTCGTACCGCGTGTGCAGGTGCAGCGGCGTCGCCGCGCCCGTCTCCATGACGGAGTCGGTGACGTCGTGGCGTCCCTCGGTCTCCGCTCCGGAGGTGAGGATGGTGACCCGCAGCTCCTGCCCCAGGACATACTGACGTGCCGCAGCGCCGGTGGCAGGCGTGAAGAGACTCATGATGGGTGACTCCAGACAGAGAAGACGGGGGCGCCCGGCACGATTGGTATGGGGTGGGCCGGGTGCAGACGATGGCAGGGGAAGGCGTCCAATATTCAATAGATGGTACCTATATCGAAAGTAGCATGCGTTGGTTGAAGATGGAACTATGAGTAGTCGGCCGGGCGGCCGGCGGCCCTACCGTGCCGGCAGGCGTGCCGAGGCGGCCGCGGAGACACGAGCGGCCATCCTCGCCGCCGCTCTGCGCCTCTTTATGGAACAAGGCTATGGAAAGGTCACCGTCAGCGACATCGCGCGGGAGTCCGGAACGGCCGTTCCCACGGTGTACGCGAGCACCGGAGGCAAGGCCGCGATCCTGGCCCACCTCATCGGCGAGGGCATGGCTGACCCGATCGTCGACGAGACCCTCGCAGCGGTGCGCGCCTCATCCGATCCCCGAGAGACGGTCGCCGCCGCTACGTATGGGGTCCGGATCGACAACGAGCGGTACTCCGCCCTCCTCCAGGTACTAGTCACGGCGGCCACACTGGACGAAACCGCCGCGGAAACCCTCACCGACGCCAATCGCGTCTACCGCGAGGCCCTCGCGGTCGTGGCCGGGCGGCTGGCGGATCTACATGCCCTGCGCGAGGGCCTGACGCAGGGCCGCGCCACCGACATCCTGTGGTTCTTCCTCGGCCACCAGTCCTGGCGCCTGTACGTGGCGGACTGCGGCTGGTCATGGAACGACACCGAACACTGGCTGGTGGAACAGGTCTCGGCCGCCTTGCTGGGTGACCGCATCGACTGATCGGCGGGCAAGCCGCTGACGCACGTCCACGTCTGTCGTCATGAGGGGGCACGGTGAGCTGGAGGACCAGGCGGGGTGGGGTCAGCCGGCTGCGGTGGCGGCACAGCAGCACCTGTCTGGTGGCTCGCACCGCATCAAGGGCCGGCTCACTCCCTACACGGCCTTCCTGACGCACGAGCTCGCGCGTACACCAGGCATGCCGATATCGGGAATTTGACGTATGGGAGCATATGGCGCGCTAGCGGGTACACCGGGCACGGAATCATTTGCGCGCATTCCGCGCGATGTGAACCGAGCTCGGGGAACGGGTGCGTCGCGCGCCCCGGGGTGTGACCGGCCGGCCGGGCGCGTGCGCATACTGCACCGGCGTCAAAGTCGAACCGTACGGTGCCGCCAGCAACGAGCTGCGGGGTCACATCCGCGTCGGGGACCGGTTGGAGGCCGTCGCGCCCCGCGGCACCTTCTGCATGGCCCAGGGCGACGATCCGGTGCTGCTGCTGTCGGCAGGGATCGGCGTGACACCCGTACTGGCCATGCTGCACGGCCTCGCTCACCACCACTCCGCCCGCCAGGTGTGCGGACCCGTGGACTTCATGGACAACGTCACCGCCGCGCTCATCGATTCCGGGCTGGAAGCCGGCCGGATCCACACAGAGCTCTTCGGCGCCGCGCCGTCCCTCACTCCCGGGATCAAGGGATCTGCAGTCGCCCCGCGCCCCACCAGCCCCCGGGCCCCGTCGGCAGCGGACCCGAGGTCTCCTTCGCCCGCAGCGGTCTTCACGTCCCCTGGAACGACGCCCAAGAGTCCCTGCTCGAACTTGCCGAAGCCTGCGATGTCCCGGTCCAGTGGTCGTGTGCCACACCTGCGAACTCGCCATGATGTCCGGCACCGTCGACTATTACCCCGACCCCCGTTGAGCCGCCGGCCGAGGGCAACACCCTGATCTGCTGCTCCAAGCCCACCGACGACGTTGTCCTGGACCTGTAGCGCAGCCGAATCGTGGTCTGCATGACTTTCATCGGCCTGACCAGTGCGTTCACCGGCCTGTGGCGCGGCTACGGATGCGCCGGTCACAGGGAATGGTCGAAGCGGCGGTCAGATCTGGTTGAGGCCACCGTCGACGAAGAGCTCGGCTGCGGTGATGAAGCTGCTCTGGTCGCCGGCGAGGAAGAGCGCGGCGGCAGCGGCCTCGTCAGGGCGGCCCATCCGGCCCAGAGGGATCTGACTCGCAAAGAATGCCTGCATCTTGGCGGCCTCCTCCGCATCGGCAGCCAGGCCGGAGTTGCCAGGGGTGTCGATGGGGCCGGGGACGAGGGTGTTCACACGGATCTTTCGGCCCTTGAGCTCATTGGCCCAGGAACGAGAGAAGGAGCGGATAGCCGCCTTGGACGCGGCGTAGACGCTAAAGGCTTCGGCACCTGAGGTGGCGGCGGTCGATCCGGTGAGAATCACCGACGCGCCATCGTTGAGCAGGGGAAGCGCCTTCTGGACGGTGAAGAGCATCCCCTTCACATTGATGCCGAAGGTCGAGTCGAAGTGCTCCTCGGTGACCTGCTCAAGAGTGGCGAACTCACCGCCGCCGGCGTTGGCGAACAGCACGTCGATCCGGCGACCCTGCTCGGCGACAGCCGCGTACAGACGGTCGATGTCGCCAAGGTCGGATACATCGCTCCGGACGGCGGTGGCGCCCTGGCCGATCTCGGCCAGCGCGGCGTCAAGAGCCTCCTGACGACGGCCGGTGATGAACACGTGTGCGCCCTCACGTGCGAATCGCTTGGCGGTTGCCAGCCCGATCCCGCTGTTACCGCCAGTGACGATGGCTGTCTTGCCCTCAAGCTGTCCCATGATCAAGGCTCCTACTCGGCGTGGATGGCCTTGCCATCCACGCGATGACTGTCGCTACAGGGATGAGTCCCGAACCGGGTGTCACGGGCTCAGTTTTGGACTATACGGTAAAGAACCTGGTTGCGGACCGTGCGGTCAAGAAATGTGACGCGAGCGACGTCGCCCGGGGCGGCTCCGAAGCCGCGATCGCACCCGCCCTGGCAAGGCCGTTTCGCAACCGCGCGCCAGTGATCCCGTACTGGGCCGGATCTCCTGCAGTGGACCGGGCGGCCGACCGGACCCCAGTGAGTGAGCCCTTGCGCTGAGCAGACCCTGCTGCAGCACTGTGCACCCCGACCGCCAGCGTGGCGCGGGCGGCGGCCCTGGCAGAGCGCCCATATCCTTACCACGATCAGCCATCTGTGTACGGGCCGGCGCTTACAGTGTTGGCGGCTCGACGGCTACTGTGCCGACTTGTCGAGAGGTGCCGTATGCGTGGCGGCCCTGTGCTCGCGGAGTCATCCGCGGCTTGACGAAGCCAGTATCTCGTCCCTTCAGCCTCGGGCGAAGGCCAACAAGTCGGCGTCGAGACGTCCTTGAACGAAGCAACCATGGACAGGCCGTGCGCCACCCCTGGGCACACCTTGAAGGTGTTGTCCTGAACGATCTTCGAGGATTCTCACCGGACGCGACGATGGTCTCCGAGAATGCCTCGATGCAGTCATAGGCGCCCTTGATCCCCGCCTGCAGTGGTGGCCGATGCTGGTGAACAGGTCGTCGAGGTGGCGCGGTCCCAGGTCGCTGCGAATGCACCCGTGATGCTCACCTAGTCTCGGCGCATGAATTTCACCCGATTGCTCCACTCGGCGCGCCTACGGCTTGCACGCACTCAGAGGATGTAAGCGATGCCCCCCTCGCAGAGGATACGGAACATGGACGCAGGCATATCGCCTATCACCGTTCGGGTGAGACGTAGGATAGCCATCGCCGCGACTCTCGTGGCCGCTACTTCCTCGCTTTCGGCGGCAGCTTCTGCGGACGATGGAAATTCTGGGAATTCAAAGAGGGGTCGTCGTCCAAGCCTGCGATGATTCTCATACATGGCACCAACGTCGGCATCGCTCCTCACATGTCGCCCCGGACCGTCGACAGCAGCTCTCGTGGCTACCGGTGCAAGCAAGCGAAGCTGATACGAACAGCGCTGAGAGCCGGACGTTTGAGCCTCGCGGCTCCGGCTGGAGCCAAGTCATAATGAGGCTCTTCGCTAAAAATTCTGCAAGCGGTGCGCCGAGTTTCCTGTAACTGTGCCTGGGGTGCACGAGGGGAGGTAGTGTGGTCGGATGGCGCGAGGTCGTCTCTGAGTTTGCCGGGACCGCGCTCCTGCTGCTCTTTGGCCTAAGTGCGATAGTTATGGATTTCTCGCAGGGTTCTCCCATGATGTCACTCATTCCGAGCGGAGATCTGCGGCGACTCCTGACAGCTGTAATCTTCTCTTTCTGCGGCACTCTCATCATCTACTCCCCGTTGGGTCGCATCAGCGGAGGGCATATCAACCCGGCTGTTACTGTGGCCTTCTTGCAACTAGGGAAAATAAGCGCAAAGAGCGCCTTTGCCTACATAGTTGCTCAGATTGCGGGAGCGGTGTCCGGAGCGGCGATTGTAGCGCTTATCTGGCGGCATCGAGTCACGAACTCGCGCCTGATAGTTACGGTTCCTGGACCTGAAGGAGTGTGGGTAGCCTTGATAGTCGAAGTGGCGGCGTCCTTCCTGCTCATTTCTCTAATATTGTCCCTTCTTGAGATACCTCGCTTGATGCCCTTTACCGCAGCGGCAGCGGGTGTCTTGGGGATCGTATTGGTTTTCCTGGCAGCGCCCATCTCGGGAGCTGGACTGAACCCTGCGCGGAGCCTCGCTCCCGCCGCCATCAGCAATACGTGGGATGATCTGTGGGTTTATCTGCTGGCCCCTGTGTGCGGTTCTCTCGGTGCGGCCATAATGCATCAAATGAGGCGGCGCACCATTCCATGTGCGAAACTAATTCATGACAGATCTTACGTATGTCACCTCAAAAACTGTCTCTACACGCAAACGCAGTCTCGTGGGACTTGATGAGATCTTTGAGTGTTGCCGCTCCAGGGTGAAGACGGTTGCGGCGATTGACGACATTCGATTCACGCTGCACCGGGCTCTGCGGAAAAGCCAGGGCTTCAGACGGGTCACACTCCGCTCCTGCGGTGACCGCGCCGCCGAGGGCACGCGGTCGACCGTTCGCCGGGGTGGCATGAGGTCGCGGCCAGGGCGGCGCCCAGGGGGGACGCACTCAGAGCAGTCCCGTTCACCGGGCTGAGCCCCCGCCTGTTCGGCAAGCTGGTGACCGTACTGCGCTGCGGCTGGTGACCGTACTGCGCTGCGAGGGTGCGGATGCGGTCCGCAAGGGACGGCCGTGGAGCCTCCCGCTGAAGAACCGGTCTCTTCTGGTCGCGGCGTAGTGACTGATTTCGAATACAGCTTCGACAATCTCGCTGTTCGGGCCCAAAGGGTGCCAGGGCCATGACGGACCTGGCTTCGCCGCGGTGGCTTCGATCGCGTATGTCAGGTAGTGGCGAGTGCTTCGGTGGGGTGAGCCGCGAGGCGCGGATGGACGGGTAGACCCCAGCGACGATGCCGACGAGGAATGCTCCGCCGATGCCCTCGGCTAGGGAGTTGAGGGGGATGACGGGCGGCCATGCCTGGTGGGTGGCGTAGCCGAGGGTGGCGAGGGTACCGAGGAGGGCTCCGGCGAGGCCGCCGAGGCTGGAGAGGATGACGGCTTCGACGAGGAACTGGCTGCGAATCTGGCCGCGGTTGGCACCGAGTGCTCGGCGCAGTCCGATCTCGCGGCGGCGTTCCAGTACCGAAATGATCACGGTGTTGGCGACTCCGATGCCGACAAGCAGGGCGACTCCTGCCAGGCCCAGGAACAGGTCGGAGAAGGTGTTCTCGGTGGCTCTTTTTGGCGGTGAGGGCGTCGCGGTCGATCAACGCCCCGTCCCATGGCCGAGGCGTACGCCCGCGGTCGTCACGGCCTTCGCCGGCCGCCGCTTTCGAAACGGCGGCAATCGTGCCGCTACGGCGTCAGACCGGAATTCCACGACCCGGACCACGGCCGCCGTCTGGCACACATGACACGGGCGGCGGCCCTGTGCTCACGGAGTCATCCGCGGCCTGGCGACGCCGATCTCTCGTGCCTTCAGCGTCGGGCGAAGGCCAACAAGTCTGCGTCGAAGGCGTCCTTGAACGGTGCAACCATTGAGAGGGCGGTATGAGAGTGCATAGGAGTTTTGTCATCACCTGAACGTGTGGCGGTGCGGCATCCCGGCCGGTCGGCGGCCGTGGGCATGTTGGGCTGGGCACCGTGAGCGAGCGCAAGCCCTACAAGACCGACGTGAGCGACGAGCAGTGGGCGTTGGTCGAGCCGGTGATCGCCGCGTGGAAGGCCGCGCATCCCTCGGTCAGCGGCCATCAGGGCCGGTACGCGATGTGACCGTGCCCGGTGACGGCTTTGCGCGGCCGGCACACACCGCTCGTGCAGGCCGCACGGGAGTGGACCCTCAAGCCCCGCTTCAAGTGGTCGGTGCTTCGTGGCGTGGAGCAGAGGCCACGGGCCGCGCCGGGGGTATGGACGGACAAGCTCGGCGAGGGTGCATAGGCGGACATCAAGGCGGCTAGTTTACACTTCAACGACATATCGTGGCGCTGCCACCGAGGTCGGTGGCAATGGGGCGCGTGAGGCCTCTGATCGAGAAGACACCGGGATGCCGAAATCCTGCTGCGCCTCATCTGACTGTGATCCACCTCACGGGAACTGGCCCCGTGTATCCGACAGGTACCTGCGTGAAGCAATCCTTGCGAGCTCGTCTGCGAGCCGGCGATCCAGAAGCCTTCCGCCAGCTGTACCAGGAACTGGGCCAGGCGATCTACGCGCACGCCTACCGCGCCACGGGCGACTGGTCGGCCGCCGAGGACGCGGTGTCACTGACGTTCCTGGAAGTGTGGCGTCTGCGGGAGCGGCTGGAGCAGGGCGACGAGAGCCTCCGCCCCTGGGTCTACGGCATCGCCACCAACGTCCTGCGCAACCGCGGACGCGCAGCGCGCAAACACCAGCAGACCCTGACCCGCTTCCCCACACCCGAAACCGTCCCGGATATTGCCGACGAAGTCGCCGCTCGCATCGACGACAGCGAAAGGCTCGCGGCCGCCAGAGCGGCGGTGGCCAGGCTGCGCCGCGGGGACCGCGATGTGTTCATGCTGTGCGTCTGGTCCGACCTCAGCTACGCCGCGGCGGCCCAGGCCCTGGGCATCCCGGTCGGCACCGTCCGCTCCCGCCTGTCACGCGCACGGGGGCGTCTGCTCAAACTGACCGAGCAGGAACTGAAGCGCGTGAAAAAAAAGGTGGAACCCCCTGCGCCCGTCCGACAGATACAGGGCGACCGCACACCCGCGGTCCGGTCGATACAGGAGAAAGCCCGATGAACGCTCCGAAGCATGGTGACGAGGCCGAGCGCCAGGAGCTGTCGCACCTGCTGCCGCGCCCCGGCACACCAGGTCTCTCTCCCGCCCGGTCTCAACGTCTTGAGGAATATCTGATGCAGGAAGTCACCCAGACCGGCGCGCAGGCGCAGCCGTCTCCCGCCGCGAAGCGCGGTATGCCGCGCTGGAGCCTGATAGCCGCGCCGGCCGCGGCCCTGGCTGTCGCCGCAGCCGTCGCCGTCAGCGTCGCCAGCTCCGGCGCGACCCCCGCCGACGACAGTGTGGCCATGGCCTCGGTCATCACCGTGCAGCCCGCCTCCGCCCACGGCGCCACCGCCTTCCTCAGCCAGGTCGCGGACGCGGCCAGCAAGCAGAAGACCCCGACCGTCGGCGCCCACCAGTTCATCTACGTCAAGAGCAAGGTCGGCTTCACCCACCAGGTCAAGCAGCGCACCATCGGCGGCGCGGCCAAGCTCGACGCCGTCCACCAGCGCGAAGTGTGGCTGGCCGCCGACCCCTCCAAGGACGGCCTGATCCACGAGGGCGGCCAGAACATCACCATCCACAACAGCGGCGCAGGTGTGGTCAACCCCGGCGAAGCGTCGCAGCCCGCCAGGCCGGGCACCGTCCCGCAGATCGCGTCGCTGTCGACGAACCCCGACGCGCTGCTGAAGCAGATCTACTCCGCCACCCGCGGCGAGGCCCCCGGCAAGGACGCCGCCGCGTTCAACTGGATCGGCGAGACCGTATCCGAGTCGATCGTGCCCGGTGACGTGGCTTCCTCCATCTGGCGGGCCGCCGCGAAGATCCCCGGCGTCGTCCTCGTCAAGGACGCCACCGACGCGGCCGGCCGCCATGGCGAAGCCATCGCCCACGTCTCCAACGGCGAACGCACCGAGTACATCTTCGACCGCAACACCCACCTGTTCCTCGGCGAGCGCAGCTACCTCATCAAGGACACCTCGATGGGCAAGGCAGGCATGCTCACCGGCACCAGCGCGGTCCTCTCCCGCACCGTCGTGAACAAGATGGGTGACCTGCCTGCAGGCGCCGGCGCCTGACCCGCACACCACCCAACCGCCCGGCTGCTGACCATCACTCAGCGGTCGGGCGAACCCGCTCCTGCCCGGCGTCCCCGCGCTGGGCGACGGCCCCGACGTACAGCTGTGGCCGCATCTGCACGGTACGGACGCCATGTATCTGGCGCTGATCCGCCGGACGGCGTGACCTCTCCCAGCGCCGAGAACAGCCCGAAGGCGTACCCTTTCTCGTATTCGGAGAATAGGCCGGAGCGGAGTAGGACGAGAGGTGGTAACCCCCGTCCGAGCGCAATATGAGAGCCATCGCCTGATCCTCCGAGTTCACCATTCTCGTATTTGAGGGCGTGAATGATGGCAGCGCGTGTGGATCCCGATCGTTCCGAGTGGGACGTCATCGTCCTGGGCGGCGCCGCGGCCGGGGAGAACGCGGCTCAGTACGCCACGCAGTTCTCCGGTCTGGACGCGGTGCTGGTCGAGGCGGAGTTGCTGGGCGGCGAGTGCTCGTACTGGGCCTGCATGCCCAGCAAGGCCCTGTTGCGCCCGGCCGAGGTGCTGGACGGCGGACGGCATGTGCCGGGTGTGTCCTCGCTGTTGAACGGGCGCGAGTTGGACGTGCGGGCGGTACTGGCCCGCCGGGACACCGTCGTGAACGGCCTCGACGACTCCTCGCAGATCGGCTGGGCGCTCGGCGTCGGCATCGATGTCGTGCGCGGGTACGGGCGGCTCGCCGGGGAGCGCGCGGTGGCGGTTCGGACGGCGGCCGGCGGCACCCGTGTGCTGACCGCACGGCACGCGGTGGTGATCGACACGGGCTCCTGCACCACCGTGCCGACGATCCCCGGCATGAGCGAGGCACGCCCCTGGACGTCCCGCGACGTCACCAATCTGCACGAGGTGCCACGCCGGGTCGTGGTGCTGGGCGGTGGGGTGGTCGCGTGCGAGGCGGCGACCTGGCTGAAGCCGCTGGGCGTCGAGGAGTTGAGCATCGTGTACCGGCGCGCCGGCCTGCTGGCCCGGGCGGAACCCTTCGCCGGGCGCATGGTGGGTGACCGGTTGACGGCCGCGGGGGTGCGGCTGCTTCCCGGCAGGTCGGTCACCGAGGTGCGGCGCGACGATCCCCGCGACACGGGAGTCGGGCTGCCGCACGGCGGCGAGGTCACCGTCCGGCTGGACGACGGGAGCACGCTCGTCGCCGACGAACTGGTGCTCGCCACCGGCCGGACGCCGAACACCCAGGACATCGGCCTGTCGTCGGTGGGATGCTCCGACGGCGGCTTTCTGGAGGTCGACGACGAGCAGGGCGTGCGGGCGGTGGACGGGCATTGGCTCTATGCCGTCGGTGATGTCTGCGGACGCGCGCTGTTGACCCACATGGGCAAGTACCAGGCGCGGGTGGCCGGTGAGGTGATCGCCGCCCGTGCCACGGGCGGTCCGGCGGTCGGCGCGTGGAGCGGCCCGCCGGGCTCCGCCGACGGGCACCGGGGCAACCCGCAGGTGACCTTCACCGACCCGGAGGTCGGATCGGCCGGCGTGACCGAGCGGGAGGCGCGCGCGGCGGGACTGGACGTGGCGACGGTCGAGTACGACATGGCCGCGCTGGCCGGCACGTATGTGCTGCGCGAGGACTACCTCGGGCGCGCCAAACTGGTCATCGATCGCGATACCGACACGGTGGTGGGTGCCACGTTCGTCGGCTCGGGCGTTGCCGAACTCGTCCACTCGGCCACGACGGCCATTGTCGCGAGAGTGCCGCTTCCCGTGCTGTGGCATGTCGTGCCCAGCTACCCCACCGCGAGTGAGGTGTGGCTCCGCCTGCTGGAGACGTACCGCGCGCAGAAGCAGCGTGTCGGGTAGCGTGAAAATACCCGTCATGCATAACCCGGCGGCACCCGGACCGTGCGAGGCGCGACACCCGCGCAACGGTCCCGGTGCCGCTTTGGTGCCGCCCCGGTGCGGCTAAGTGGTCGGCTCCAGAGGTCCTTCGGGGGTTGACTCCGGAGCCGGTCGTGGGTGCCGCCGTTCAGGTGTCGAGGTGATGACGATCGGTGATTTGGGTGTGGTTCGTTTCGAGTGAAGCTCGCGATCAAGTGGTGAGGGCGCAGTTCCGCTGGTCGGGGTGGTGTAGAGGCGGTCGTGCTCGCGGGCGGCGTGGAAGCACCAGGCCCTGCCGCTAACTTGCGGCTCCTGTTGTTCCCTCAGTTCCCGTGCGGAGCCAGTTCGATCATGGTTGAATGCTGCGCGCCGCGGCGCTCGGGGTGAGGTGCTGACACAGCGCGCGCCCGTTCTCTTTTCACGATGTGACACGGGCCACATCGGCCCCATGTCACGAACGGGGGGGCAGCTTGCGTCTGGTGGTCGTCCGCACGGCGGGAACGACCGACACGAAAGAGGCAGCAGAGCGATGACCGCGACAGCAGCGCAGCAGCACGAGGTCCTGGTCCTGGGCGCCGGTTACGCCGGGCTCTCGGCCGCGATCCAGCTCGCGGCCCGCACCAGGAAGCGTGGGAATCTGCGAGTGACGCTGGTCAACCCCTACGACACCTGCCGGGCCCAGGTGGAAGCAGATGCGGCAGGCTGTGGCCGTCGTGAGCGCGGGCCACCCGCGAGGAACTGCGGATCGCGATCGTGACCTGGATCGAGAGGACCTACCACCGGCGCCGCAGACAAGCCTCGCTCGGCCGGCTGACCCCCCCATCGAATTCGAGACCGTCATGACCACACCGGCCCTCCAGGTCGCGTGACCGAACCTGTCACCCAAACCTGCAGCAGACCCGGGGAGCGGATGTAGAACTTGGCTTGGAAGCGGGCAACTATCCCCTTGTCGGTCAGCTATGTCAGTCAGACGGCGGGCTGACGGGTAGCGGTCGTCATCTGCTGGCGACTCCGGGACCGGTCCCACAGAGAAATTCAGTACAGGAATCACTGCTCACGGAAACGTGGATCCCCTACACCAGCCGTAACCCCGAAAGCCCCACCAGTCCGTCGCGGAGCCTTTGGTGAGGCTGGCCCGGCGTCTCACGTCCCTTCCGTACGGCGGCCGCTGCTTGGCCGATCTCCCATCCACCCTGTCGGCGGGGATTCGGGCCGCGCCCGGATTGCGTGAGTGGAGGCTACGCAGTGTCAGTGGCCGTGTGCGGCATGGTCCCACTCGTGATCGAGTGTCGCGTGCACCACCGAGTCCCGCCACTTCCCGGCCTTGTAGATGTGCTCGCGGATGACACCTTCTTCAACCATGCCAGCCGCGGCCATCGTCTTCGCCGATGCTTCATTCGATGGTGAGCGCGCGCCCCAGATGCGGTGAAGCTCAAGGTCTTCGAATCCGAGGCCGAGTAGGAGGCGTACTGTCTCGACGCCGTAGCCGACGCCCCAGGCATCCGGACGCAGCGCGAAGCCCATGGTGGCCGCGCGCTGCTGGTGCGGATCTGTGGCCAAGCGGCCGAACCCGATCAGATGGCTGGCGTCTCGCTCGATGACCGCAAGTGCGTACTCGGTACGCGGTGACACGGTGGCTGAGGCGATGGACCGAGCCACGATGTGGCCAACCTCGTCGCGGGTCCGCGGCTCGAACGACAGATGCTCTGTTGCCTCCTGGTTGCCGTAGACGGCGAACACTGCGTCCACGTCTTCGATGACGAGTTCGCGCAGATCCAGACGCTGGCTGGAACGCTTGACCGGGTACATGCCAGGGACTCTACCCGCGGGCTAACGCGGAAGGGCAGGGCGAGTCGGCGGGTAGATCTCGATTTCGTCCCGCAGATCACGGGCGGCGATGGCAGTGCGTACCGGGTCAGTCATGAGTGCTCGGCGGACGCGCTGCGCTGACACGACGATGCCGTTGTTCCGGTGCGAGGACGGCAGGTCCAGGACCGGGCGAATGGCTGCGGCCGCGCCTTCTACGTCTCCGCCGTAGAGCCGGATGAGGGCGAGGTCGCATTGCGATCCGGCCAGGTCGCCGAACGCCCAGGACGGGGCGTCGGGATCGCTGAAGCCCTGCACTGCCAGTTCGGCCTGCGCGGCGAGTTGCGCGTCACCGTGGCCAAGGAGGGCTTCAGCCTCCACCCCGTAGTAGAGCTGCTTCTCCTGCGAGTAGGTGAACAGGCCCCCGAGCGCGTCGAGATCGTCCAGTACGACGTGGTCCCGTCGGTCGGTGGCCTGCTGGTTCGCCAAGCGTACGGTCTCCTCGTCGCCCAGGACGGCTGCGGCTCGCGCCTGAAGACCGAGCAGCCACAAGCCGACGGTGCCGTTGTGATCGGCGGCTGTTGTGGCGCCTTTCTGGGCGTAGTGGAGGGCATCCCCAGGCTTGTCAGCCCAATAAGAGATAAGGGACTTGAGCCCGTCGACGAGGGCAACGAGGGGCGGGTGCTCGGCATCCCTTGCGCAGGCCGCAGCGACCCGGGCCATCGTAAGCGCCTGGTCCCGGTCCTCCATGTCGTTGAACCCCTTGGCCACGAGGAAGGACAGTGCGCCGGCCATGAAGTTGAGTTCACGCAGCTGCGACGGCCGGACCCTGCCGCCCTCGAGGATCCGCAAGACCTCGCCATGCGAATCCAGCAGATCGGTCCAGATCGCCGAAAGCGGCTCACGTGGGTACGCGGCGACGAGCCGAGCAACGTCGTCCTTGAGTAGGTCGAGGGTGTCCTCGCCCACCCTGTCGCGGTCCGCTCCCAGAAGGAATTCCTTTGCGCGTCGAACAGCCATCGCGCCCGTCCTTTTCATGTCGTTCAGATCCGTGCCGAGATCGGCACGGGGTGCAGTGGATGACGTGCTGGACAAGGACCGGAAGTCCGGAACGGTGCCGTCTGGAACCTCGGTCCACAACTGATCGATGCTGTAGTTGGTCCACGCGACGAGCACCCGGCGAAAGTCGCCCTGCGGCTTTCGCGTCCCGTAGTACCAGGCCTGAAAGGTCGGCTTAGCGGGCTCCAGGCCTTTCAGCCCCAGCCGTGCGGCCGCCTCCTGGTACGGCGGCAGGAAGTCCTTGTGGTCGCGTAACTCCCGCTCGTCGAGCCAGTACCGGAAGAACGTACGCATGGTGCCTCCCATCCCGTCTGTCCCAGCACGTCACTGCCACGACGGTAAAACGCCTACCCCATCAACGTGCCCCATACAGACGGTACTTAGCGGGATCGAGGAAGTTCCGAGGATGAGCCGATAAAGAGCGTCAACTCTGTACCAAGAGCCGATGAAGGGACGGGGCTAGATCCGTACGGCCACGATTGAAACGCTCGTACCCAGCCCTTGCAGAGAGTGCTTGGGCGGGCACAGTCGTGGAACAGGGAGTCCCCGTGAAGTCGCAGATGCACCGCACCGCATTGCCCACCGTGGCCGCGACGTGTGAGGCGTCTTCAGGCCGCTACGCGCTGGCAGCGCCCCAGTGGCCCGACCTGGCCCCCGATCCCGCAGCACCTGGTTTGGCAGACGCCGCGACTGCGGGGCCTGGCCTCCCCGACTGCTGACTTTCGGAGGCTGATCGCCAAGTGAGGCTGATCGCCAAGTGAGGACGCATGGAGGATTCGGCATGACACAGACTGTGACCATCGCGCGGACGGACCCCAGAACCACCAATCGGCTCCGTGCGTGCACCGGCCTTGACGTGTCCTTCTCCCGCGCCAGCGGCTCCACGGCCGGCGCCAACGCGGCAGCAGACCAGGCATGGCCACATCGCATACGCCGCATCATCCGGGCCGGGCTGAGGCACTGGGGCCGACCAGACCTCGCCGCCGACGCCGAACTCCTCGCCACCGAGCTGGTAACGAACGCGCTCAAGCACGGCTGTGGCGACGTCGGGGTACGCCTGTGTCCCACCGCCGATCGCCTTTGGATCGAGGTGCGAGACGGCTCTCACGAACTTCCCGTGCCGCGCAACGCAACTCCTGATGACGAGGACGGCCGCGGTCTCTTCCTCGTCAGCTCCATCGCCGACGACTGGGGCGTCAGCCCCGACGGCACGACGACCTGGTGCTCCCTCCGCTTCTGAGAAGGAAGGACGATGGAACCCGCCGCGACGCCAGTCCCGCTCTTGGCCGAACGCTCCACCGGCTCGGCCGTCCGGCCCGAGCGTCCGCAGGAATTGCGACGCCGCTTCGCCATCGAGACGGACGCTGTACGGCTCGCTCGCATTCACGCCCGGACGAGAGGCTCCAACGAGCCGGACGCTGTACGGCTTGCTCGCATTCACGCCCGGACGAGATTCGCGCTGATGAGCTGGCCGGGAGAACAGGAGGACGCCACCAGCATCGTGGTGGAGCTGATGCGGAACGTCGTTGACCACGTCGGGACGCAGTACCCGGCAGGCGAAATCGTGCTGGACCTGGTCGTCACCGAAGGCGAGACCCTACTGATCTCCGTGACGGACCCGAGCCCGGAATTCCCTGACTTCCTGATGGCCATCACTGCGCAGAAGAGCACAGGCCTTGCACGAGTACGTGAGCTTGGCGGTGAGACCACCTGGAGCATCTCGGAAGACGGGGATAGGAAGACCGTCCGGGTGCGGATGCAGCCGACGTCCCCGTAACCCGCCAGGGCCGGCCGTTCGCTGCCGACTCTTCGTCTTGCCTTGCCCCTTGTCTGAACCTGACTGTTGAGGAACTCAATGTCTGACGGCGTGTCCCCCACTCGCCCGGTCACGCACCGCCGTGGCCGCCGACGTCGCTCCGAGGCGGACCGTTTCGTGCTCGAACAGATCCGAGCGGCGGTAGCCGTCCCCTTGGTGATCGTTGCGGTGCTCCTTGGCATGGCCGTCGTTGCCTGGCAGGTCGGGCAGATCCCCGCTGGGCAGCTGGTGGGCGCACTGGCGTGCGGTACGGCTGCGGCCGCGCTCGTCGGCGCGCATCGAGCAAAGGCTGCCGCAACGGTTGTGCAGGGGGCACAGGCGGCAGAGTTACAGAAGATCACGGGTGCGACGAATGCCGTCGAGAAATCTGTGCTGTGGACCGCTGACGAGCTGTGCCGGGGCGGAAGGCCATCTGTTCCCGACAGCCTTCCGCCAACGGGAGGCACAGGCCTGGCAGCAGAGATCGAAGTGCTGCTGGGAGAGCTGCAACTCCAGGCTGTGGCGTCTCTGATACGCGTACACGACGAGTCGCAGTCCGCGGTCCTGCTGGAGATGCTGCGCCAGCTGTCGCGGCGTGAACACGCCTTGGTTGGGCGGGGGTTGGAGGCGCTGACCGAGCTCCAGGCGCTGACTGACGACCCGGAGCTGCTGGACAAGATCTACAAGATCGATCACCTGGTGACGCGGATGCGCCGTCTGGTGGAGAGCAAGGCCGTGCTGGGGGGCGAGTCTCTGCGCAGCGTCCGCCGTCCCGTGAACGTGGTGACGGTCCTGCGCGGAGCGGTCTCCGAGGTGGTGCAGTTTCCGCGGGTCGCTGTGGCGGCGGGCACCGTGGGAGCCGAGCTCGCACTTCCCGGGCACGTGGGCCCCGACCTGACGCACCTGCTGGCCGAGCTGATCGAGAACGCGTGCGACTTCTCCGACCCGAATACGAAGGTGCAGGTGCGGGCGCAGAGAGTGGCGAAGGGGCTGGCGATTGAGGTCGAAGACCGCGCGCTGCCGATGAGTCCGCAGCTCCGGGCGAAGATGAACCGCGCCCTTGCCGAACCGGACCGGGTCGACGTCAGCGCCCAGGTACGCGACGGGCATATCGGCCTGCTCACGGCCGCGAAGATCGCCCAACGCCACGGCATGTCGGTCACCCTGTCGGAGAACTCCACGGGTGGCACCACAGCCCTCGTGGTCGTACCGACCAGGCAACTTGTAGCGATCCCGTCTGGCGCTGCCCGCACCACAGCGCCGCCCCCGGCTCCGGGCCAGCCGTCGCCCGCCGCCCCCGCGCAGCCGCAGTCAGCCCCGCCGGCTACGGCCATCTACGCGCAGTCAGCCCACGCCGAGCGGCGCGAGACGGCACCCACCCCCGACATACCGGGGCGGCCTGCCGGTGCGCCGCCGCTGCCGCAGCGTACGCGCGGACAGCTGCGCATCCCCGATGCCGCGCAGAAGCCCCAGGCTCCCGCGAAGGCGGCCAGACCGGGCTTGGCCGCAGCGTTCCGGGTAGGCATGCACTCCGCGCGAACACAGAAGACCACTGCCCCCGCCCCGTCCCCGCAGGCCGCCGGTCGCGGCGAACCACCGGCCGCACACCTGTAGCCCCCCCACCGTGTGGCGCGCCCCCGGCAGGGCGGCCACTCATTCCGTATGGAGCGAATCCACCATGACCCCCTATGACATGACAAGCGCAAATGGCGTCGACACTGCGACTGCGCCCCCGGAAGACACCGCTGGGCCGCAGCAGCGGATGGCGTGGCTGCTGAAGCAGTTCGCCTCCACGGTCCCGGGCGTCACTGACGCCCTGCTGCTCTCGCGCGACGGACTGAAGCTCTTGCACAGCGACATCCCGAAGGACTGGGCGGATCCGCTAGCCGCCACCTTCAGCGGCCTGGCCTCGCTGGCCCAGAACATCACCGGCCCAACCGAAAAGAAGATGGCGCCGCAGCAGATCATGATCGAGCGGGAGGACGCCCTCTTCTTCATTCAGAGCGCGGGCACCAGCGCCGCCTTCGAGGACCACCCCGGCAACACCAGGGGCATGGTCGACACCGTGCTGGGCGTGATCACCCGGGTCGACGCCGAGGTCGGCACCGTGGGATACGAGATGGGCCGCCTGGTGGACCAGTTCGCCCCGTACATGGTCACCCCGGTCCGCAACGACGCCATGCCGAGCGACGATGCCTGATGAGCACACAGAGTCGGCAACCGTTAGTGATCGAGGCCGCTGAGACATCCGCGTTCGTACGGACGTACACGCTGACCGGCGGGCGTACCCGTCCCCGCCACACATTGAGCCTGGAGACGGTACTTGAGCCCGGCCCCGGCAGACCAGGTCCGGGGCTGCCCGAGGAATGCGGGCAGATCCTGGGCCTGTGCCAGCAGCGGCGGCTCTCGGTCGCCGAGCTGGCCGGCACCATCGGCCGCCCCGTAACTCCCGTCAAGATTCTGATCTCGGATCTGCTGGACGTGCGCGCCCTGGTGGTGCCCGTCACCGATGCCTACGACTCGTCCGATTCTCCGACCGGGCAGCGCCCGACCCGACAGTTACTGGAGGCACTCAGTGCCGGTCTCAAGGCCCGGTGGCCCGATGCTGACGCGTACCCCAAGGCCGGATGAGGCGGCGTCCGCCAGCGCGGGTGCCGGGATGAAGGAGGTCGGCGGTCCGGCGGTCCTGAAGATCGTGGTCGCCGGCGGGTTTGGGGTCGGCAAGACCACCTGCGTGCGAGCCGTCAGCGAGATCGAGCCGTTGACCACCGAGGAGTACCTGACGCAGGCCAGCGCTCCCACCGACAGCCTGGAGGGCGTGGAGACCAAGGACACCACCACGGTGGCCTTCGACTTCGGCCGCCTCTCCCTCGACGTTCCGGTGCCGCTCGAACTGTTCTTGTTCGGCACGCCGGGCCAGGACCGGTTCGTGGACCTCTGGTTCGACCTGTCCAGCGGGGCGGTCGGCGCCGTCGTCCTGGCCGACACCCGCCGCCTGGCCAGCAGCTTCACCGCGGTCAGCTTCTTCGAGCAGATCGACTTGCCGTTCATCGTCGCCATCAACCAGTTTGATCGCGCCTACCGCTACCCCGAACACGAGATCCGTCAGGCCCTCAGCCTGGGCCGCCGCATCCCGGTGGTCGCCTGCGACGCCCGGGTGCCCTCCTCCGTCGCCGGGGTCCTGCTCACCCTGGTCGACCACGCCCTGTCCAGCAGCCCCGCCGACCCCGCCCGCCCGCCCGACCAACACCGCCCTCCTGGATGCCTGATGACACACCACACCCACACCCCCCTGCCGCCGACCTTCACCGGCCCGAACCCTCACTTACTGCCCGCGCGAGCGGACCGCGACGTGATCGTCCCACCGCCCGGCGCGGTCCGCCTGGGCAGTGGCACCGTCACCGGCGACCAGGCCCAGGAGTTTGCCGAGCAGACCGCCCGAGGCGACCTGATACAGCGTCTCCACGTCCCGACGGGCCCCCACACCTTCTTCGACGGCCTGGCTGCTGAGATGGCCACGGCCACCGGCTTCCTCTACGGGATGGTCAGCCTCTTTCTGGCGGAGCAGACCTTCGTCGGCCTGCACAACCCTCCGCCGGACAGCGGCCACCTCATTGTGGGCCGCACCATGAGCCGAGACCACGGTTGGTGTCCTGAGGTCGTCAAGCGGAAGAAAGCCCTGCCGCTGCCCAACGTCCACGCATCCCCCCGCTTCAGCGGCAACCACGTGGTCGACGCCGTCGGCATCCAGTCGTACTTCGGCGCGCCCCTGCTCCACGCCGAGACCGGCATCGTCCTGGGCACGGTGTGCGTCATCGACCCCGACACGCGCCCCCTCAGCGACGCCCGTCGCCTCAGAGACGTCGTCCTCGCCACCAGCGACACGGTCATGAAAGCCATCACCGCCGGCGCGTCCACGTACTGACTCCTGCGCCACCCCACCCGGGAGCCGCAGCCTGCGGATCCGGCCGCACCCCGCCTTGCGACCTCACACAGGGAGAGGGACCGACCATGCCCACCACGCCGCCCACCGCACTCAGCCCGTATCTCACCCCCGTCCACGAGCTGCTGTGGCAGGAGACCGACGCCTTCGCCGCCGAACACGTCGCCTCCCGCGCGAAGCGGATGGAAGCCTTGCCTCACAAGGTGGAGCGCGAGCTGCCGCAACTCATGGCCGCACAGGGCTGGTTCGCGGTGACGATCCCCCGGGTCTACGGAGGCATGGGCGCCGGTCACGTTGCCAAGACGATCTTGATCCACCGCATCGCCACTGTGTCCGCAGCTGCCGCAGCGATCCTCCAGGCCAGCCTGATCCCCGTCGCCGCGCTGCTGCGTTTCGGCACGGACGAGCAGAAGGCGTACTGGCTCCCGCAGGTCGCCGACGGCACAACGCTGTTCTCGATCGCCGCCACCGAACCGGATATGGGTGGTCACATCGGAGGCATCGAGACCCTCGCCGAGCGGCACGGCAACCAGTGGGTGATCACCGGCGGCAGCAAGATCTACATCGGCAACAGCCACATCGCCGGACTGCACGTCGTCCTCGCCCGCACCGCACCGCCCGGCACCACCGCCTCGCAGGCCCTGACGGCGTTCCTGGTCGAGCACGACCGCAAAGGGCTGACCCTCGAACCCCACCGGCCAGGCCTCGGACTGCACGGCTTCTCCCTCGGCCGCCTCGACCTCGACCGCGTCCGAATACCCGCCGACAACACACTCGGCGACATCGGCCAGGGCATGAACGTCGGCCAGAGCAGCAGCATCCTGTACGGCCGCCCCAACCTGGCCGCCGTCAGCCTCGGTCTCCACGAGGCGATCGTGCAGACCACCGTCCGCTACCTGAAGAACCGCCCCCGCTACCAAGGCACCCTGTCCGACCTACCGGTCCTCCGGTACCGCCTCGGGGACATGGAGGCCCGTCTACGGGCCGCCCGCATCATTGCTTACCAGGCCGTCCACCTGCTCGACCACGGCCTGTCCTGCGACGCCGACCTCGTCAACTCCAAGTACCTCGGCCACCAGTGGGCCGTCCAGTCCGGGCAGGACGCCATGGAGCTGCACGGCGCCCGAGCCCTGGACACCACCTACCTGCTCCAGCGCCTGTGGCGGGACGTCCAGCACACCTACCCGCCCGCCGGAACCGGCGAGGTCCAGCGCATACGCCTCGCCGAGACCGCCCTCCAGGAAAACACCATCCAGTGGTCCGAGCGGTTGGCCAGCGAAGCCTCATGGGCCCGCTCGGAGGACCTCACCGCCACCTGACCCCCGCGCGCGGCAGCCCCGTCGTCGTTCACTGCCGCGCGCGGGCCCCCCGTCGTCGAGCACAAAGCCCTGACTCCCCGCTCGGCGACGGGGGCCACAAACACCCTTCGCTCCCCGGGACATGACGGTGGCCCGGGGAGCGAAGGGACCGACGAAGCCAACGGGTGGCCGTCTCCGCGGCACGCCGCAGAGACGGCCACCCCAACCAACTCTCTGGACAGGACCATCAGTGACCCAGACCTGCTTCACCGTCCTCGACGACACTCGCGGCCATCCCGACCTGACCGAGCAGATCTACGGGATCCTGCACCGGGTGGCCCCGATGGTGAAGGAGACCACCAGGCCTGCCGCTGCTGAGGCTCCGGCGGTCGACCTCGATTGCTCAGGCCGTATGGACCGCATCACGGCCATCGTGCTGTGCCTGCTGTTCGACCTGACGCAGCAAGCCGCGCGCTTCAACTCCGGCGTGAACCCGTGGGGGCAACTCGCTGTGTATGACGACATTGACTTCGCTCTCTTCACCGCATGACTCCCGCCCGGTGCCCGCTACGTGAGGGGCTACCGGCACCGGGCGGGCCCTCGGCGTGGAGGGCCAGGCGACCCCCGAGCCTCTCGGGCGGCATGGCAGCCCTCCACCGCCGGGAGGCCCAACAGAAAACAGATAGGCGCTTCGCACATGAGCTGGCACTAGCACAGCCTGAAGGAGGCACAGCATGCGACGTGAACTGCCGCTGGTAACTCCGAGGAAGGTCGTCAATGAAGATGTTGCCGAACTGACGGCCGGTGCCCGGACTTCGGCGGAGGCACTCGGTTACCGCTACGCGGAGATCGAGCGCCACCACCGGTTCCGGTACCTGTTCGATCCGATGCGGCTGCTGGAGCAGCGGGATGCGATCCGGGCGTACGCGGCCGGGGATGATCCTTTCCCGACGAGCATCGAGATCGACCCCGCGAACACCTGCAACCACCACTGCACGTTCTGCATCTACAGCAGCCTGCACTCCAAGGAGCGCAGCGAGCGGATGGCCCCTGAACGGCTGCTGTCGCTGGTCGACGAGCTGGCGCAACTCGGTGTGACCTCACTGCTGTTCGTCGGCGGAGGCGAGCCGATGACACACCCACGCACGGTCGACGCGATCGAGCGGGCCGCCGGCCACGGCATGTCGGTGGGGCTGGTCACCAACGGCTCGCGGGTCGTCCCCGAGCTGGGGGCCCGGTTGAAGCGAGCTGCCACGTACGTACGGTTCAGCCTGGATGCGGCCGATCCCGCGCTGCACGCCAGGCTGCACGGCAACGACGACCATCACCGGATCATCGCGAACCTGCGGGCACTGGCGGCGGCAGACGGCCCGTGCACGGTGGGGACCGGGTTCTTCATCAATGACGACAACGTGCACGACCTGGTCGCCTGCGGCGGACTGGTCAAGGAGTGCGGGGCCGACTACATCCAGTACAAGTCGTACTCCGGAGTCGCCGTCGAGCCCGGATTGCACGAACGGATGCTGGCTGGACTGGAGCGAGCACTGGACCTGGACGATGAGACGTTCGACGTCCACGTCGTAGACCGGATCTTCGACAACGGCACCCACCAGGTCCGCGGCTACAGCCGCTGCCACTGGCAGCAGTTCAAGCCCGCCATCGGAGCCGACGGCAACGTGTTCCTGTGTGCCCAGAAACGCACCCGCACCGACGCCGGCATGGGTATCGCCGGGGTGATCGGCAACATCAACGACTCGACTTTCGCCGAGATCTGGCATGGCGACCAGCGCCGCAAGGTTCTGGAAGAGCTCGTGTTGAAGTCCTGCCCGTTCTGCGTGCACCACCAGCAGAACCGGATGCTCGAATTCCTGACCGAGTTCGACGCCCCGCACGGCTCGTTCTTCTGACCCCCGCCCCTTTTGCCGGAGGTATCTGATGGTCCAACCCGTCAGTGAGACCGACCTGATCACCGCCACCGCTCAGCCCCGCCCGTACTGGTCCGCGCACAAAGCCCTCTACGCGGCGGCCGACGCTGCGGTGCCTCCGGCGCGCGGGGAGATCCAGATTCGGCCTGCGCCGTGGACGCTGGAGGTCTACGGCACGATGGACTGCAACGTCGCCTGTGACCACTGCAACGCCGACGAGCGCAATCACGCGTACGGGCAGGGCAGCATGCCGCTGGAGATGATGCAGCGCCTCCACGTCTCGATCGCGAACATGGGAGTGCGTGGCGTCCAGTACTGCGGTGGCGGTGAGCCGCTGCTGTGGCGCGGCGGCCAGATCACCGACTTCATTGCCGCCCTGCCGCGCGAGACCACGCGGGCCGGCATGGCGAGCAACATGACCATGGGGAAGGTACTGGCCCGCCCGGAGGTCCTGGACCGGATGGTGTTCGTCGAAGTCGCGGTCTTCGCTTATGACGACGCCACTTACGAGGCCGTTGCCCGGGTCCGGCACGGGCAGAGCCGGATGGAGAAGGCGGTCCGTGCTGTGCTCGCGGCCCGTCGGGAAGCCGGGCTGGCCAGTCCCGCCGTCAACGCGAAGATGATCATCAACTCCACCAACTACCGTTGGCTGCGGCAGATCTACGCGTGGGCTGAGGCAACCGGCTTTGACTCGATCCATCTGCGGCTGGCCGACGACTACGAGCACCGCGGCGGCGGCTTCGTCCTCGACGAAGTCCAGCGCGCGGAGTTCCGCAGCGACCTGGAAAGCTTCGCCGCCGAGCGGGGACTGACGGAGTGGGCGGACAAGATCGGTCTGATCCTCGGCGACGACAACAAGGGCATCACCGGCGCCCACTCCCATTGCTGGACGGTGGCCACCGGGGTGAACTGCTGGGTGCTGGCGAACGGGGAGGTCTACATTTGCGGCCCCCAGTGGGGCAGCAAGCAGTACCTCATCGGCGACCTCAACCACGCTAACCTGGAGGACATCTGGGGCGGCGAGCAGCACCAGCAGGTTGCCCGCCGTCTGATCGCGAACATGGGCCTGTCCCGCTGCTACGCGCTGGGCTGCCGCCACATCAAACAGTCCATGACCGTCGACCAGTGGATGGCCGGGAGCGCTGTGGTGCCCCCGCGACAGGAGTTCGAGCGGCGTCATGCGTGGTTCCTGTGACCAGGCCCCGGGCACACGATGTGGTGATCGTTGGCGGTGGGCTGTTCGGGCTCGTCCTGGCCGAACAGCTCGCCACCCGGTGCCCGGCGAGTGTGGTCGTCGTCGAGCGCGAGCACCATCTGGGCGGCCTGTGCTGGTCGAGGCGCGATCCGCACACTGGTGTGGAGTACAACCCGTACGGCACGCACGTCGTGGCCACCGCCGACCCGCGAGTGTGGGAGTGGTTCACGCGCCGGGTACGGATGGTGGCTTACGAGCACACTGTGCACGCCTGCGTGGCCGACGTGCTCGTACCGCTGCCGCTCGGTCTGGAGGCCATCGAAGCCGCCTACGGACACGCCATGACGCCAGAACAGGCCCGCGCCACGGTGGAGCAGGATGCCGCGCCGTACCGTAACGCTCCGGCGGACAACGTGCGGACCCTGGCTCTCGCACGGGTCGGTCCGAGGCTGTACGAGATGTTCGTCCGCGGGTACGTGGCCGCACAGTGGGGTGCCGATCCGGCCGATCTCGCCCCGGAGGTCTTCGCCGAACGATTCGGCATCTCCTACCAGCCCAGCCGCGGCTACCACCCCGGGGCCCGGTGGCAGGGCCTTCCGGGCGGCGGCTACGGCACCCTGATCGAAGCGCTGGCCGACCACCCGCGAATTGAGGTCCATCTCGGCCGCGACTACCTGCATCCACCGAGGCCGCGGTACCGGCGCCTCATGATCGTCAGCGCACCTATCGACGCGCACTTCCGGTATCAGCTCGGCTCGTTGCAGCGCCGAAGCCTGCACCTTCGCTGGCAAGTCGTGGACGCCGGTGTTGCGCAGTCCGCCCCTGTGGTCACCTACCCGGATGGTACGAGCCCCTACTACCGCTCGCACGCGCCTGCCCTGCTGCCGTGGAACCGTGGCCATGATCAGTCCGCCGCCATACTCGCCGGGTTCGAGGCCGCCGGTCCTGGACCGAATCGGATCGACTTCGTACTGCGCAGCCCGCGGAACGCCGAACTCGCAGAGAGGTACCGGCAATTAGCTGTGTCCCCGGACGTGATTCTCGCCGGACGTGGCACCACTTTCTACGACGACATGGGCCGCAGCGTCGCCCAAGCCCTCGCCCTCGCCGACCGGCTGGTTCCCGGTCTGCTGTAACCCTGCCGTCCGAGCCGACCTAAGGAGGTGCCGCATGTTCACTGTGGCCATCCATCAACCGCACTACCTGCCGTACACCGGCTACCTCGACAAGTGGGACCAGGCCGACCTGCTCATCCTGCTGGACGACGCCCAGTTCAGCCGCGGCGGCTGGCAGAACCGCAATGCCGTCAAGACCGCTGAGGGCAGCCGGATGCTCACCGTGCCGGTGCGGCACGGGGGATTCCGCACCCTGCGGGAGGTGCCGATCGACTACTCGCAGCCGTGGGTCCGCACCCACACCCGCACCCTGAGCCAGGCCTACACCCGCGCCCCGTACGCCCATCTGCTGTCGTCTTTCCTGGAGGAGGTCTACTGCCGACGCTGGAGAAGCTTGAGCGAGTTGACCGTGCAGTGCACCGTCACGCTCGGCCGGATGTTCGACATCGAGACACCCACTGTCCTGTCCAGCACGCTCGGTTCGATTCCCGGTAGGCGCAGCGAGCGACTGGCCGCGCTGTGCCGTGCGGTGGATGCGGACACCTACCTGGCGGGCGACGGCTGCGCGGTGTACCTCGACCGGCAGCCCTTCGACGAGGCGGAGATCGAGGTGCTCTGGCAGAAGTTTGCCCACCCGCGCTGGCCGCAGCTCCACCGTCAGCACGGTTTCCTCACCCACCTGACCGCCTTGGACCTGCTGCTGAACACCGGTCCGGACGCCCGCGCCGTCCTGCGCGGACCGCGCCTGTTCGCGGAGGCGGCGCGGTGACGGCCGTCGATCAGACGGATCCGGTGCCGATCTGGCGCACCTTCCTGCCGCCGCAGGTCCGCCGACAGGCACATCTTGAGGTCGCGCAGATCCTCAAGACCGGCCGCATGGTCGACGGCCCGCTGACCGAACGCCTGGAAGCGGCCGTCAGCCAGGCGTTCGCCCGCGCCGCGGTCGCCGTCGCTTCCGGAATGGACGCGCTCGAACTCCTCCTGGAGGCCTTCGACGCCAGAGGTCGTGATGTGTTGATCCCCGCGAACTGCTTTCCTTCTATCCCCGCCCTCGCCCAGCAGCTCGGCGCCCATCCCATCCCCGCCCCCGTCGACCCCGGACAGCTGGCCCTGGCCCAAGACACCGCTGCGCTCGAGGCCGCCGTCCGGCGTCCGATCATCGTCTGGGTCCATCACGCCGGCCTCGTCGCCCCGTACGCCCGCGCGACTATCACCGCGTTCCGCAGCGCAGGGCACACTGTCATCGAGGACTGCGCCTACCTGCTGCCCGACGATCAGCCGCGCGACGGGCCCGGCACCAGGGGCGACGCCGCACTGATCTCTTTCGCGCCGACCAAACCGATCAGCGGCAACGGAGGCGGCATCGCCCTCCTGCGAGATCCCCACCTCGCCGACCTGGTCCGAACACGGCGCTCCCACAGCGGCCAGGAAGTCCGTTGGGAGGGCGGCGACCGTATCCACCGCAGCCGCACGATCACCGAAATCTCCGCCGCCCTCGCCCACGGCCAGTGGCAGCAGCGCGCCAAGACCCGCACCGCGCTGCGCCACATAGCCGACGCCTACCAGGGCGCCTTCGCAGGGCATGCGTGCCAGGCCCTGCCCGAAGGCCGCATCCCGCAGGACACGTGGGGTCGCTTTCCCGTCGACCTCGGCTCACCTGACGCCGCCTGGACTATGCGCGACTGCATGGCCAAAGACGGGATTGCCACCACCGTGATGTTCGAGCGGCCTTGGAGCGACTACCCCGCCTTCCACACCAAGCCCGGAGTCCTGGACGGGCTGCACGACCGCCTGCAGCGCACCGTGTGCATCCCCTACCACCCCACACTGCGGCTCTCTGACGCGCAGCGTGTCGCCGCGTACGTCACCGACGCCTTCACCCCGGGAGGACCACGATGAACACGATGACTGCCGTACTGCTGGCCGCAGGTCGCGGAACCCGCCTCGGCCGCGACAAGCCCACCCTGCGATTCGGCAACGAAACCCTGCTGGAGCGCCACATTCGGCAAGCCCGCCTCGCTGGCGTCACCGAAATCGTCGTCGTCGCGGGCGACCACAATCGCGCCCGCATACGGGAGATCACTGCCACGCTCCCTGACCCCGCGCAGATCAGCGTCATCGTCCAGAAAGGGCCGGACGCCCACGCGGCGGCCGCCACCGGCATGGAACACATCTGCGGCCGCCCCGCCGCCTTCCTGTCCGGGATCACTGACATCGTCCCCGACGGCACCTACACCGCGATGACACCCGTCGGCAGTGCCGCCAACCCCGCCCTGACCATCGCCGCGTTCGTTCTGGAGCACACCTTTATCGGCGGCATGCTCGACTTCCACCCCGGTACCCAACGCCTCCGCCGGATCATCGAGCGCCCGCCGGGCGGCTGCCCGCCCGGCCGCCTCGTCAACATCTGGATACACCACCTCACCGGGGTCGGCTACATCAACCAACTCGCCCTCGCCACCCCATTTCCTTCGCGCCAGTCTGGTGCAGCTGCTGGCCCAGGTGCCGCTGGACTGCGTCCTTGAGGCGGTCGCGTTCCTCCCGGACGGCCGCCAACTCGGCCCGAGCAAGCTCCAGGTCGGTGGCCAGGCTCGCCGCGCTCGCGCGGCTTCCCGAGGTCTGCTCGCGGGCCTTCGTCACGGCCTGACCCTTGCGGGCCTTCTCGATGTGCTCGCGCATCCCGGCCGAGTAGACAAGCCAGTTCGAGACGCCGGCGGCGCGAGCGACGCTGAGGAAGGTGATCGTCTCGCCCTTCGCCTTCATCGCGTCGACCGTGGAAATCACCCGGGTCCGCTTCTCCTGGCTGTCACGCTGGCGGGACTCCAGCAGGACCTGGGCCGGGGTCCTTGCGGCCGTCACCGGTCGCCCCCAGTCTTGTTGCCGCTGACTACTGTCAGCGGCAACAGCGGGCGCCCTTCGCTGGCGGCCCTCACCTTGCGAAGCACCTTCGCAGCCTCCTCGACCTGGTTGCGCTCGTCCTCGGGCAGCTTGCTCATGTATTCCGCCATCTTGGCCCCGACCTGCTGGAACGCGGATATCTCGTCGCCCAGGCCCCGGGTAACGAACTCCGCGGCCCCGGTGGCCATCGCCATCTCCCGGTTGCCCTTCAGCGCCCGGATGTGGTCCTGGACTGCGGGAAGGTAGGACGGATCGGGCCGGTAGTGGCCGCAGCCGGCGCACTGGAAGCGGATCGGGCAGGCTTGCCCTCCGGCCTTCACGTTCGAGGGTTCCGTACAGTTCCCGAACGGGACGGCCACCGAACGCAGTTCGTAGGCGGTGTTCGATGCCATCGGCGAGGGCAGGCCAACGCGGTCCATCACATGCAGCCGCAGCGTCTTGACCGCTTCGTGTTTCCGCTTGAGGGAGACCTTGTAGTAGCCGGCCGTGGTGTTCGCCGATCGGTGGTCCATGAGATCGCGCAGAACGTCCTGCGGGACCCCGGCGTCGGCATGACGCTGGCAGTAGGAATGGCGGAAGGCATAGGGAAAGATCAGGTCGCGGTCGAACGGCAGCGGCAGACCGTCCGGCCCGAGCGTCTCGGAGTCGATCCGCTCAAGCGACCTCACCCAGGACCGCATCGCGCGGCCGAAGTTGCCCGGCAGCAGCTGGTGGTTGACCGTGTTGTTGGTGATCGCCGGGAACAGGTAGCGGGCACTGTTCGGCGGCAGCTCCAGACCCGCGCGCCGCGTCTTCCAGGCGTTGATCGCCGTCACCGTGTCCTGGCCGATCGGCAGACGTCTCCGCAGCCTCTTGCTCTTGCGGTTGTCCCAGATCAGTTGGTGTTCGTCCCCGTCCTTCTCCAGGCAGCTCAGGGCGAGCCGGGTCACTTCCTGGGGCCGCCGTCCGGTGTCCCGCAGCACGAGATAGGCGGTCTGGAACATCGCCTTGATGTCCTCGGCGACCAGCGTTCCGTAGGGGATGCCCTCGCCGAGAAGCTCCAGCTGCTGGTCGAGCTGACGGATCACCGACTCCGGGATCGTGAAAGTGTGGCCATCCGGTTCGTCCGGGCGTGTCGGTGGCGCTTGCCGGAAGCATGATCCGTAGCCGGGATCAGCTTGCGTGAGCGCCCAATGGCGCGCTCCCGGCAGGAAGTTCGTGGAAGGGGAGTCAGCGATGGCGAACGAACTGCACTACGGGGACCGGTTCTACCTTCAAAACCTCTACTCGGGCGACGGAGGGTACCTCGACGTCAACGGCGGCTCCAGCGCCCCGGGGGGCGAGGTACCAAGTGTCCACCGCGACGGTCGCGAACCGTGAGCCAGCCAGCAGCACCTGGGAGATCGTCTCCGGGACCTGCACGGCCACCGGCGCACCGGTCAGAAGCGGCGAGATCATCTACCTGCGCAACCTCTACACCGGCAACGGCGGCTACCTCGACGCCGGCAACGGAGATGCCACCAGCGTCCAGAAGACGGGCGGCGGCCTGTACGAGGTCACCACGGTCTGGGGCAAGGACCGCGACGGCAACAGCAGCCGCTGGCAGATCTTCGACATCACCTCCTCACCCCAGGACGGCCTCGTCCGCTTCAACGACACCGTCCAGCTGTGGAGCACCTATAAGGACCTCGGCGGCTTCCTGGAGACAAACGAGTCCAGCACCCTCACCGGCGCCCGCAACGACGTCGACACCAACTCCTACTCCAATCGCTCCAACTCCAACGTTCGGTATGTGGATTAACCCCACACAAGACCGCCGGGCGTCCTGCTCGCCAACAAGCTCTACTACACCCGCGACTGCGGCCCCCTCACCGACGTACGCAACACCTTCTGCGCGCTGGCCCTCACTTGACCAGCCGGCGAGCAGGCGGGGCTCAGCCTTCCTGGGGATCGGCTGTCTCGTCTGCGTTTGGCTGGTGGGCGCGGGAGACCAAGTAGAGGTCAGCCAGCAGGACGAGGGCGACGCGGTGGGGCTGCGGCTCGTCGTCGGCGAGATCATGGAGCTCGTCGTTGCGCAAATTCATGCCGCGCGCACCGTCGGTCAGCAGCAGCCGCAGGAAATCCTGCCAATCAGGGTCGAGCCCGGCCTCGGTCATGCGGTCGATGAGTGTGCCGAGCAGGCTGGCTCCTCCGCGGGTATCGCCCTGAGCGACACGGACAACGGGAACGTCCTGCTGCCGGAGCAGTTCGCGCAGCAGCCCTTCGACCCGGGGCAGCGCCAGAGAGTAGGCGGCGGTGTACTCCTGCCGCCAGTAGTGAAGCAGTGCCAAGGTCAGCCTGCGGGCACGGCCGGTCGGCACCACCGGGGGATGGGTGAGCAGCTCGACGAGCGTGTACTCGTCGGGGTCGAAGCGTTCGCCGATCTGGTCCAGCGCTGCCGCAAGGCACAGCCCTGCCAGTTCCATGGACACCAGCCGCCACTGCGCTGCGTGATTCGCCAGCGGATCCACGCCTGCTGGCGCGACCGGGACCGGCCCCACCGGGTTGATCCGCACGGTGGCGACGACGGAGAGGAAGGCTGAGGACTGGGCGATGCGTTGCGCGGCGTTCTGGGCGTCGGCGGAGGTGCCAGCCGGAGAGGGGACAGCAGCCAGTCTTCCCAGCGCCTCACCGAGGGTGGAGGCACCGCCCACCCACTGGGTGTAGGCATCGAACATGGCCTTGGGCACGCGAATGGTCTCCTCGAAGCGTGACATACCGAGATGTTCGGGGTCGGTACGCTGCATCCGTAGGACCGCCTCGTCATGCAGGTCCGCCAGGCCCCGGTCCCGGGCCATGGTCGCCGCCGTGCTGAGCCGGTCAATACGCATGAAACCCGACAACCGCTCGGCATCCTCCAAGACCGTGGTGACGATGCGGCGGTCGAGGCCCGTGCGTGCCGCCACGTCCGTCTCCACGTCCCGGCACAATTCCAACAGGTCAACGAGCACAAAAGCGTCGGACGCGTACCGGTCGCAGGCCCTGCCCAGAAGGCGACGGACACCTTCGTCCACTGGCCGCCTCACGCTGAGAGCCCGCAACAACTGAAGGACCAGACCAGGGGCGTCATCCCCCTCGTCGAGCATCGCCGTGACGAAATCCGTCATTACGCTGCGGACGCTGTCCTCGAGCGCGGTCTGCCTCAGGGAAGCGGCCAAGTCCTGGGCGACGGTCAAGCAGTCGCATGCCCGCACCTGCCCAGAATCCCGTTCCGGCGCGTTCAGGAATTCAGCCGCCGCATCCCGATAGGCCTCGATCGCCTGCCGGGCATGCTGAAAGGCATCGCCCTTCCGGGCCTCCCACAACAAATGGTGCAGACGGGCCCTCACCCCGGGATGCCGGGCATGGGCCGCGTACGCGGCCCACACCGCCAGAACATCCGCCGGAACCTGACGCGGATCGGTCGGCCACGGCTCGCCTGGATCGGATCCCGCGTAGCTGCCGGTGAAGCCCTTCTGTTCGTCGCGGTGGAAACTGAAGGCAGCCCACAGAGCAACGCCCTGCCCGTCATTCTGCAGGCCCGCCTTGGTGAGCGCCTTGAGGAAGCGTTCCAACAACTGTTCGTAGGAGACAAAGCCAGTTGACGCGTCGTCCAACGCCTGTCTGATACCGGGTTCCATCTCCACCACGCGCTTGGCCTCCCTGACCGCAGGTTCCAGTATCTGGGCACAGCGGAACCTGCAGCATCCCGTTTAACCGCCGCCAAGACCATGGCGGAGTCCCGCAGCGGTTCAGGTCGGGCGAGGCGCGAGACCTGATAGGTCTGGGGCTCGGCTCGACCCCGACGGAGACGACGGCCCCACAGCCGACCTCACACCCCTCCCGACGGCGGCATCACAGCGGCGGCTGCCGGTCCATCGGACGGAGCGCTGCCCATTCGGGGACCGGATGCGCCCCGGAAGGTGCCGTCGCGAAGCATCGCGAACAGCACACTGATCCGCTGTCGGGCACCCTGCGACGCGCCCGGAGACGTGCTGCTTCTCCTGCAGGGGAGCGCGTCGCAGGCCGGATGAGTTCGGTCAGGCGCTCTCTTCCGAGTCTCCCGGTTCGGGCCAGGGGAAGCCGAGTGTCTTGGCGAACTCACGGCTGCCGCCCCTGACCTGCGTGTAGGTCTTCGGGTCCTGCTCGGCGAGTTGCCGCAGCGCCGCAGAAGCCTGGTTCTCGGGAGGTGTGCCGTCGTCGGGGAGACTCCAGATGAACTGCAACCAGGGACCGTCCTCGTCCTGCTGCCCGGCGGCGAGGCCCGGCCAGTACGTGAAGGAGATCATGGCCGAGTCCTGATCATGGAAGTCGGTGCCGATCCAGCCGACCTGGCCGTCCCATCGGGTGAGGAGATCGGGTTGTTCGCGTAGCCCCGCAGTTATCGAGCGGGCGGTGTTTCGAGCCGGCCAGGCCCAGGACCGGTCGTTCTCCGCGCGCTCGATCTCGGCGTCGTAGTCGCCCGCGTCGAAGCGGTACTCGGGAAGTTCCGCGCGGGGTTGCCGCGCCGGAGGGCGACGCCAGTCACGCCACACCACCTGGTCATCTTCCCTGCAGATGGTCACGTATAGCGCGCCGCAGCAGTCCTCGGTGCAGTACGCCTCGGCGAGCTGTACCTCTCGGGGCTCGGCTGCGGCCCGCAGACGACCGCTGTCGAGAAGGTACTCGGGGGAGTTGGCTGGACCCTTGCCGAATGCTTCGGGTACCAGGGGCCGGCCGTCGATCAACAGCCGTGCCTCGACCGTATCCGGGTCTGTCGGGTCCCGCACGGTGGCCTCCACCCGGAACCGGGAGACCGTCGCGCGGTGGAAAGGCTGCCGTGCCGCGCGCCGTATCCAATGGAGCCGGCGGCGTTCGGGGGGTTCTTCGGGTTCGCTCTCCGCGACGGCTGTCCAGGACTGGTTGCTCAGGACGGCTTCGAGGGCGCGCAGGAGGGCTTCCCTCTGTCCCGGCTGCCAGTCGAGGAGCACGCTGGGGCCACTGTGCAGGTCCAGGGCGACGGACAGCAGGATGGCGTAATGGTCCAGCGTCGGGGGCAGTTGGGAGGCGCGTGCGACGAACGCGTGGTAGGTGGTGGTGGCCTGTTGGTAGCTGAGGATCTCGGGCTGGTAGTCGCGCAGTCCCGTCATTCGGGAGAGGAGACGTCCGGCCTGGGCCACGACCTGGTTGTCGATCTGCTCCTCGCTGAGAATGTCGGCGAGTTGGACGGCCTCGGCAATCCTGCGGGCGGTGGAAGGTCCGACAGCACCTGAGTCGAGAGGGGCGTTGATCAGCCATGTGCGGGCCTCGTGGTCATCGCGCGCGGCGATCGCGTCGATCAGGTGGCGCAGTGCACGGTTCTCGGCGTGGTTGGCCAGCCATACCAAGGCTGCTGTCGGGCAGTCGAGGGCGGTGAGCGCGCCGACCACGGGACGGGCGAGTTCCCTCAGCAGACCGAGAACCTTGAGGTACGGCACGTCCTCCGGCTCACCGAGGCGAGCCAGGAGAGTGATGCCGACGTTCACGGTCAGTGTGCTGGTGCCGGTGCGTGTCAGATGGCGGCCGAGAGTACGGGCTGCCGCTGTGTCTTCCAGGGGCAGATCGGCCATCGCAGCCTGGACATGACGATCCCGAATACCCAGCGCGTGCAGCCTGCGGTGGATCTCGTCGGCGGCGCGGACCGTATCCGGATCGGACAGCAGGGGAGCGAGGGTCTCCTGCACACCTGCTTCGGCCTCGCGCCAACCCAGCGTTGCGCGCCTTTGTGGCGAGTCAGGCAAGAGGCAGCCACCGTGAGGCAGCCGACCGTCGGGCTTCGACTGGTACAAACACAGCGCGTATGCGTACAGAGAGGGCCAAGGGGCGGGGACTCCACCGCCTGCCTGGGCGCTCATCGGGTGGGGTAAGACTCGATTCCATAGGTCATGCTGCGGATCCTGTCACCACTGGTTGGTCGATGGCCAGGGGGTTTAGCTGGTTACGACGGACCTCAGGGACGGGCTCGGGAACAGGTAACCGGCGAGGTCTGCACCGGCCACGCTGGAAGGGGCCGTCTCTGGAGCGACCCACGGGGGGACGACGCGTACGAAGAGTCTGTGGGAGGCCTACAACTCGATGACCCTGCTTCTTGCCACCAGTGGGGCCTTGCCGGTGGCCAGCCGGTGGCCGGACGCCTTTGGACCGTGCAGCATCGGGTGGCACGGGTCAACCTGTTGCACGTGCCCTGATCAGGCACAACGTCACTACGCGGCACGGGGAAACACCACGCAACACGATCACTCATGGTCTCGTAATGCGTAGGTCTCGGGTCCGAATCCAGTTGCCCGCGACACCGGCGCGGGGCTCACAAGCGCTGGTCGGCCGCTCCGAACCAGGGACTTCCCAGGGACTTTTCAGGGACTTTCAGCTCTGTCCCAGGGACTTTCCAGGGATTTTTCGCTGAGTAAGCGGGAAAGGCCCTGACAGCTTCGAAAGACACAAAGTCCCAGGTCAGGGTCGGTTTTCTGTCGGTCGATGCCGCTCAACAGGCCGTGGCCCCGTGCAGTCCACGTGGGCTGGGCGAGGACGCGCGGATGAGGACCTGGCGGGCGCCGCGAGAGCCACCCACGGCAGCGCCGCCGTGGGCGCTGTTCCGGGTGAACTCGCCCTTGAACAGCGCCACTTGGCGGCGTCGCCGCACTCGCTAGTACGTGTAGAAGCCCGAGCCGGACTTCCGGCCGAGCCGGCCCGCGTCGACCATGCGCTGGAGCAGCGGGGGAGCGGCGTACAGCGGCTCCTTGTACTCCTCGTACATCGAATACGCGACCGAGGCCACCGTGTCCAAGCCGATGAGGTCGGAGAGCCTGAGCGGGCCCATCGGGTGGGCGCAGCCCAGCTCCATGCCGTTGTCGATGTCCTCGCGGCTGGCGATGCCCGACTCGAACATCCGGATGGCGGAGAGCAGATACGGGATCAGCAGCGCGTTGACCACGAAACCGGAGCGGTCCTGGGCGCGGATCGCGTGCTTGCCGAGGGCCTTCTCGGCGAACAGCTGCGCCCGGCTGAGCGTGCCCTCGGAGGTGGTCAGCGCCGGAATCAGCTCGACGAGCTGCTGCACCGGGGCCGGGTTGAAGAAGTGGATGCCGACGACCTGGTCGGGGCGCGAGGTGGCGACGGCGAGCCGGACCAGCGGGATCGAGGAGGTGTTGGAGGCGAGGATCGCGTCCTGCCGCGTCACCACCTGGTCGAGCACCTGGAAGATCTCGGTCTTGACCTGCTCGTTCTCGACGACGGCCTCGATCACCAGGTCGCGGTCGGCGAACTCGCCGAGGTCGGTGGTGAAGCTGAGCCGGTCCTGGGTGGCGGTGAGTTCGTCCGCGGAGATCTTTCCGCGCTCGGCCGCCTTGGAGAGGGAGTTGAAGAGCCGGGTACGGCCGATCTCCAGCGCCTCACCGGTGGTCTCGGCGACCTTGACGTCGAGACCGGCGCGGGCGCAGACCTCGGCGATGCCCGCTCCCATCTGGCCGCAGCCCACCACTCCGACGCGTGAGATGCCTCCCGCGGTGTCCGTCACATCGTCCCCTTCGCTGGTCTACGGCTGGGGCAGGACCCCCGTTGTTCGGTGCCTGCTCCGATCGTGCACGTCCCCTGCACGTTACTCCGAAGTATCGATGATCGATCGCCGGGGTCGGGCATGCTGTGCGGGGAGACGGTCCGTGACCGGGCGGATCCGGAGCGTGGAGGAGCGGGGCGGATGGCGGGGACGGGGCGGGTGCCGCGGCGGGCGTTCGCGGCGGCGGCGATGGCGACGCTGTCGGGTCTGGGCACGGCGGGGGACTCGGTGGCCGCCGTACCAGGCGCCGCCGGTGGCATCCCCGGGCCCGGTCGGCGGCGGGCGGCCTCGGGGCTGCGGGGCATGTGGCTGGCGACCGTCTCCCACCGCGACTGGCCCTCGCGGACCGGGCTGTCCGCCGCCGAGCAGCGCGCCGAACTCCTCACCCACCTCGACACGGCGGTCCGCCGCCGCCTCAACGCCGTGTTCTTCCAGGTCCGCCCCACGGCCGACGCGCTCTGGCCCTCGCCGTACGAGCCGTGGTCGCAGTACCTCACCGGCGTTCAGGGCGAGAACCCCGGCTGGGACCCGCTCGGCACCGCGGTGCGGGAGGCCCACGCGCGCGGCCTGCAACTGCACGCCTGGTTCAACCCGTACCGGATCGCGGGCCACACCGACCCCAGCAGACTCGCGGCGAACCACCCGGCCCGCAAGCACCCCGACTGGGTCGTCCCCTACGGCGGGAAGCTGCACTACAACCCCGGCCTGCCCCAGGTACGGAAGTTCGTCCAGGACGCGATGCTCGACGCGGTGAAGAAGTA
This sequence comes from Streptomyces sp. NBC_01384, assembly GCF_045040035.1. NCBI lineage: Bacteria > Bacillati > Actinomycetota > Actinomycetes > Kitasatosporales > Streptomycetaceae > Streptomyces > Streptomyces sp. NBC_01384. The sequence goes on along the minus strand of NZ_CP109559.1, from coordinate 1,747,788 downwards.
CGCGATCGACGCCGTGCACTGGGACGACTACTTCTACCCGTACCCGGTGGCGGGCCAGGTCTTCGACGACGACGCGGCGTACCGGGCGCACGGCACGGGCTTCCCCAGCCGGGCCGCCTGGCGGCGCGACAACATCGACAGACTGGTGCTGGAGACGGCGGCCCGTATCCGGCAGATCCGGCCCGCCACGCGCTTCGGGATCAGCCCCTTCGCGGTGTGGCGCAACGCCGCGACCGACTCGCGGGGCTCCGACACCCGGGCCGGCGTGCAGACGTACGACGATCTGTATGCCGACACCAGAAAGTGGGTCCGCGAGCACTGGATCGACTACATCGTCCCGCAGGTGTACTGGAACCTCGGTTTCGCCGCCGCCGACTACGCGAAGCTCGTGCCCTGGTGGGCGGCGGTCGCCCAGGGCACAGGCGTGAAGGTGTACGTCGGGGAGGCGCTCCACAAGGCCGGCGATCCGGCGCAGCCCTCGGCCTGGCAGGACCCGGCCGAACTCTCCCGGCATCTCACCTTCGCCCACGCCTACCCACAGGTGCGCGGGCATGTCTTCTTCTCCGCCAAGGAGGTCGGCGCCGACCGTATCGGCGCGATGGCGCGGGTCGTGGCCGACCACTACCAGCAGCCGGCGAGACCCGCGCGCTGAAACGCACTGCTCTCTACTGCCACTTGGGCCACTTGGGCCACTTGCTGGTCTTGCCGCTCTCTATTGCCTGGCGTGCCTGGCGTCCTTGTGACGGATTTCGGAGTCGGGGCCCGGTGAGCAGACCGCCTCGTGCCCGTCCGGGAAACGGACGCGGTACGGGGGCGTGCCCTCCGCTCCCATTACTTCGGTGATCTCTGCGACCTTGTCGTGCTGTCCGACAACCCTGCCGTGCTGCACCAGCTTGTCGCCCACGTCTGCATGCATCTGAAGGGTCTCCTCGTCATCCGCGGGAGTGACGGTTCCTGCAGCTCAGCCCCGCGCTCGTTGGGTGAGTGCGATGCAGACCAGCACGGCCGCGGCCGTCAGGGGCGCGGCCGGTGTGAGCTGCTCGCCGAGAAGCAGTACCGACCACACCAGTGTGAGCAGCGGCTGCGCCAGCTGCAACTGGCTGGCCTTCGGAATCCCGATCGCCGCCATTCCGCGGTACCAGACCACCAGCCCCAGGAACTGCGATCCGGCCGCCACCCACAGCAGCCCCGCCACGCTGTGCGCCGACAGCTGGACGGGCTCGTACGTCAGCGCCACCAGCGCGCCCGGCACCGACAGCGGCAGACACAGCACCAGCGCCCAGCCGATGACCTGCCACCCCGGAATGGTCCGGGCGAGCCGGCCGCCCTCCGTGTAGCCCGCCGCGCAGATCAGCAGCGCCCCGAAGAGATAGGCGTCCGCGCTGCTCAGCGCCCCACCGCTCTGCTGCACGGTGAACGCGATCACGGCGGCCGCGCCCGCGAGAGCGGCGCCCCAGAACATCCGCGAGGGCCGCGCCCCGGTCCGCAGCGCCGACAGCAGCGCGGTGGTCAACGGCAGCAGTCCGACGACCACGGCCGCGTGGGCGGTGGTGGACGTCTGCAGGGCGAGCGTCGTCAGCAGCGGGAAGCCGAGCACGACACCCGCGGCGACCACGGCGAGCCCTGCCCAGTGCCGCCGCGCCGGTACGGGTACGCGCAGCGCCAGCAGACAGCCGCCCGCGATGACGGCGGCGAGCATGCTGCGGACGGCGACGAGGGACCAGGGTCCGAAGCCCTCCAGACCCCAGGCGGTGGCGGGGAAGGTGAGGGAGAAGGCGGTGACGCCGAGGGCGGCTTGCAGGGTGCCGGAGCGCCGGTCGGTGGGGGCGGGGAGTTCATGGGTGCGAGGTTCAGGGGCGCGAAGCTCGGGGGTGCCGCTGACCGCTATCCCGGTCTGCTCGATAGCGCTACTCTCTCTTCTCATGCAAGAGCGTAGCAGTGTGGGCGACCTGGCAAAACAGCTGCGGCAGGAGCTGAACCGCTACTCACCGGGCGGAAAGCTGCCGTCGAGCCGGGCGCTCGTCGAGCGGTTCCGGGTGAGCCCGGTGACGGTGTCCAGGGCGCTGGCACAACTGGCCGCCGAGGGACTGGTGGTGACCCGGCCGGGCGCCGGCGCGTTCCGGGCGCACCCGCGGACGTCCGCCGCTCCCGCCGGGGACACCTCCTGGCAGGAGGTCGCGCTGAGCGCGGACCCCGCGACGGAACTCGTGCCGCGCACGGTGGACGCCTCCGGAGTCCTGGTCTCGCTGGCCGCCCCGCCGCCCGGCGTCGTGGAGTTCAACGGCGGCTATCTGCACCCCTCGCTCCAGCCCGAGCGGGCCATGGGCGCCGCCCTGTCCCGGGCGGGCCGCCGCCCCGGTGCCTGGTCCAGGCCGCCGGTGGAGGGGCTCGCGGAGTTGCGCGAGTGGTTCGCGCGGGGGATCGGCGGCGCGGTCACCGCCGCGGAGGTGCTCGTCACGGCGGGCGGTCAGTCCGCGCTGACCACCGCGCTGCGGGCGCTCGCACCGCCGGGAGCCCCGGTCCTGGTCGAGTCGCCCACGTACCCGGGCATGCTGGCGATCGCCCGCGCGGCGGGACAGCGTCCGGTACCGGTCCCGGTGGACGCCGACGGCGTGAAACCGACCCTGCTCGCCGATGCCTTCAAGGCCACCGGCGCCCGGGTCTTCGTCTGCCAGCCGCTCTTCCAGAACCCGACCGGCGCCGTGCTCGCCCCCGAACGGCGTGCCGAGGTGCTGCGGATCGCCCGCGAGGCGGGTGCGTTCGTGATCGAGGACGACTTCGTACGCCGTCTCGTGCACGAGGACGCGGGCCCGCTGCCGCGTCCCCTGGCCGCCGAGGATCCCGACGGCGTCGTCGTGCACGTCGGCTCCCTGACCAAGGCGACCTCGCCTAGCTTCCGGGTCGGCGCACTGGCCGCGCGCGGACCGGTCCTGGAGCGGCTGCGCGCCATCCAGGTCGTCGACACCTTCTTCGTCCCGCGCCCACTCCAGGAGGCCGCGCTCGAACTCGTCGGCTCGCCCGCCTGGCCCCGCCATCTGCGGGCCGTGTCCGCCGAGTTGAGGACCCGCCGCGACGCGATGACGACGGCGCTGCGCCTGACGCTCCCCGAACTCGCCCTGCCCCACATCCCGTCCGGCGGCTACCACCTGTGGCTCCGCCTGCCCGACGGCACTGGGGGCACCTCCCAGGCTTTCGGCTCTGGGGGAGAGTCCGCCCTGGTCTCCGCCGCCCTGCGCACAGGAGTGGCCGTCACCCCCGGCCGCCCCTACTTCAGCGCCGAACCCCCCGCCGCCCACCTCCGCCTGAGCTTCGCGGCGGTCGCGGGAACGGAGGAGATCACGGAGGGGGTACGACGCCTACGGGCGGCTTGCGACGAGGTACTGGCCTGACTGGCTTGAGCCGGGGGTTCCTCGGCCACGGGTGGATGGGGGCTGGGCGCGCAGGTGGGGGCGAGAACGAAAAGCGCTCGACCCCCATCCCCCTGATCTGCAACTCTCCCCGCATGACCACTGCACAACCCCTCCCCGAGGGCTACGAGATCTCCGCCGACACCACCCGCATGGACATCGACCGCGTCCACCACTGGCTCTCCACCGACGCCTACTGGGCCACCGGACGCGCGCGGGAGAAGCAGGAGCGAGCGATCACCGGCTCGCTGAACTTCGGCGCGTACGACACAACCTCGGGAGAGCAAGTCGCCTACGCCCGCATCGTCACCGACCACGCCACCTTCGCCTGGCTCTGCGATGTCTACGTAGCCCCGTCCGTCCGCGGCAAGGGCCTCGGCACCGCCCTGGTCGCCGCCGCCCGCGACCACCTGGAGCCCCTCGGCCTGCGCCGCATCCTGCTCGCCACGCAGGACGCGCACGGCGTCTACGCGAAGGTCGGCTTCAAGCCGCTGGACCGCCCCGAGCAGTGGATGGCGCTCATGCTCCAGTAAGTCCGCTTCGTCAAGCCTCCTCCAGTGGGCCCGTGTATACCTTGCATAACACCCCTTGACCTGCGGAGTCCCGCACCCCACGATCTCCGCATGCATCTTCGGGTCACGTTCGTCGCCGCCGCGCGCAGCTCCTCGCTGCTCGCCGAACGCTTCGAGGACGACCGGCCACTGGACCAGGCCGGCTGGGAAGAGGTGCAGCGCGCCGCCCCCGAACTGGTACCGCTGGCGGCGGCCGAGCTGCGCTACTGCTCACCGACCCCGCGCAGCCGTGCCACCGGCGACGCCCTCGGCTACGCGCCGCTGGCCCAGCCTGCGCTGCGCGACTGCGACATGGGCCGCTGGCGTGGCTTCACGCTGGGTGAGGCGATGGCCCGCGAGCCGTCGGCGGTCGACGCCTGGCTCTCCGATCCGCGCTCCGCCCCGCACGGCGGCGAGTCCCTGATGTCCTTCATCTCCCGCGTCGGCGGCTGGCTCGACACCCGGCCCGCCGACGACGGCAGCCGGATCGTCGCGGTGGCCGAGCCCTCGGTGGTACGGGCCGCGCTCGTCTACGCGCTCAGGGCCCAGCCGTCGACGTACTGGAACATCGACGTGCGCCCCTTGTCGACGATCACCCTCACCGGGACCAACGGCCGCTGGAACCTGCGCCTCGAAGCCGTCCCGCAGCGCGCCTAAGGCCTGCCTGCCCTAGATCAGCCGTGTGTACTCGGTCGTGAGGACCAGGTCCTTGGCGGGGCCGCCCACCCGCCACACCGTGCGCCAGCGGTCCTCCCCGTACACCGTGAACTCGCCCCGGTAGAGGTCCGCCGCGCACGGGTGGTCGGCGACGTACCGGCCGGTGCTCAGGTCCAGGTCGTGGAAGGGGCGGCCGTCGGAGAACTGGACGATGGCCGTCGCCGGGCTCGGCCCCGGCAGGAACCGCAGGGTCCGCTCGGCGGGCCGAGGTGTGCCCTGCCACACGAACGTGCCGGATTCCTGGTGCAGAAGACCGTGCGGAAGCCCCGGTTCCCCCGGTTCCTCCCGTGGGCCGAAAATCGTCGTCCCCGTGAATTGCCCCTCCGCGCCGCGCGCGAGATCCCGCACCGCGCGCTCCACGTGCCAGCTCCCGGCCAGGTAGGTGAGTGCGTTCGCCACTGGCCAGAACTCGCCCATACCGTCCCACTCTCCGTCCCCTGCGATGCTGCGCGACCCATTGACGCGCTCTGACCCCCTCCCTATCTTGCCGTTCGAAGTATTGATCGTTGTCCGGTATTTCGAACAACTCAACACCACAGAGCCGCTGAGTATCCATGCCACGCACCCGCACCCGTTGGAGACTCGGACTCACGGCCACCGCACGCGGCGGCTGGGCCAAGTACCGGGCCAGGTTCACCGCGACCCGCGACAGCACCACCGGGCGTCTCACCGTCGCCGCCGACGGCCCCGTCGCGCCCCCGCTCGGCAGTCCGCGACTGACGTGGCAGGGGGTAGGAGGTCAGGAGCGCCGACGGGGCTTGCCCCGCTTGGCGCCGCCCTTGGAGCCTCCGGAACCGCCGCTCCGGGGGCTCTTGCCGGCCGACTTGCCGGTGGTGGCCGGCTTGCGTCGTGCGCCGTCGCCCGTGTCGGGGTGCTTGGCCTTGGCCTTGGACTTCGAATCAGCCGGGGCCTGGGCCGTGGCCTGGGTTCGCCCCCGTGAGCTGTTGACGGTCCGCCCGCGGACGATCCCGATGAAATCTTCCACCAGATCGGTGGTCGCGTCCTGTGGCCAGGACAGCGCGACCCGCGACTCCGGGGCGTCCGTGACCGGCCGGTACGTGAGGTCCTTGCGGTGGTGCAGGCGCGCGAGGGACTGGGGGACGACGAGGAGCCCGATGCCCGCCGCCACGAGTTCGACGGCGTCCGCCGTTGTCGCCGGCCGCTCGAACGCGGGCTGTCCCGGCGGACGCTCCCAGCCGAGGGTGTCGTCGAGGGGATGCAGCACGATCTCGTCGGCCAGATCGTCGGCGGTCACCTCGTCGACCGCCGCCACGATGTGATCCTTGGGGACCACGACCACGGTCGTCTCGGCGTAGAGGGGGATCGCGCTGAGGTCCTCCCGGTCGACCGGGAGCCGGACGAATCCGGCGTCGGCGCCGCGGTCACGCAACACGTCGAACGCCTCGGCGGGGGACACCGCGACGAGCGTCAGGGGGATGTCGGGCTGCCGCTCGTTCCAGATCCGCACCCACTTCGTGGGCGTCACTCCCGGAACGTAGGCGAGCCGGAACGAAGGGTGTACTTCCGAGCCTGTCACCTCGCCAGGCTATCGGTCGTGGTCAAAGGTCGCGCACACGCTCGATACCCTTGACACATGACGTCGCACCAGACCGCCCAGACCATGAAGCCCGCCACCGCGGCGAAGAAGCTGGGTGTGTACCTCGAGGCCACCCCCGCCGAGTTCCAGGAGGGCGTCGTCTCGCGCGCCGAGCTGAACGCGCTGCAGGCCGACCCGCCCGCGTGGCTGCAGGAGCTGCGACGCACCGGCCCGCACCCCCGGCCCGTGGTCGCGGCGAAGCTGGGCATCTCCATCGCCGGGCTGGCCCGCGGCGGAGTCACCGAGGCCCTCACCACGGAGCAGATCGACGCCCTGAAGCAGGAAGACCCCGAGTGGCTGCGCCGGGAGCGGACCACCCAGGCGGAGGTCCGCAAGGAAGCGGCCCGCATCAAGGAGAAGAACGAGGAACGGTCGGCTCAGGCCCGCGACCAGCGTTCCTGACCAGGTCCCCCACGCACGCGTACCCCTCTCCTTCCCTTTTCTTCGTATCTCCTCGTACCCCTCTACTCGCGCTCGGCGCCCGGTGTCGCCCACCTCTCACTGTCCCGATATCGGCCGAGCCCGACCACGTCGAACTCGTCACTGGCCCCGACGGGCCCAAGCCCTCTGGCCGTCCGGCACCCGCCGTGAGATTGTCACGCGGGTGACCGACGCTGCTGAGGAACCTGTACCGGGACCGCCGGACGACCGCGCCGCATCCGTCCCGCGCTTCACGGTGGAACTCATCGCCTGGGTGGCGGCCCCCACGGCCCCCTCCTGGTACCGCTCCAGCTCGCCGCGGCGGTGGCTGGTCTCCATCAACTGAGATGCGTCCTCGACTGAAGTGTCCCCTCGCAGGTCGGCGCAGAGATCACCCATAGCGGATTGCATAAACGTGCAGCGAAACGTATAGTCATGCCATTGAAGAGGAGGGTTCCATGGCGGTACGCGCAGCAGTGGCGGGAGCGAGTGGGTACGCGGGCGGAGAAGCGCTGCGTCTGCTCCTGGCGCACCCCGAGGTCGAGATCGGCGCCCTGACCGGCAGCTCCAACGCGGGCCAGCGTCTCGGCGCACTGCAGCCGCATCTGCTGCCGCTGGCCGACCGAGTCCTCCAGGAGACCACCCCGGACGTCCTCGCCGGACATGACGTCGTGTTCCTCGCCCTGCCCCACGGACAGTCCGCCGCCGTCGCCGAACAGCTCGGCCCGGACGTCCTCGTCGTCGACATGGGAGCCGACTTCCGCCTCAAGAACCCGGCGGACTGGGAGAAGTTCTACGGCTCCCCGCACGCCGGCACCTGGCCGTACGGCCTTCCCGAACTGCCGGGCGCCCGCGCCGCGCTGGAGGGGTCCAAGCGCATCGCGGTGCCCGGTTGCTACCCGACGGCCGTCTCCCTCGCCCTCTTCCCGGCGTACGCGGCCGCACTCGCCGAGCCCGAGGCCGTGATCGTCGCCGCGTCCGGGACCTCCGGCGCGGGCAAGGCCGCCAAGCCCCATCTGCTCGGCAGCGAGGTCATGGGCTCCATGTCCCCGTACGGCGTCGGCGGCGGCCACCGGCACACCCCCGAGATGATCCAGAACCTCGGCGCGGCGGCCGGCGAGCCCGTCTCCGTCTCCTTCACGCCCACCCTCGCGCCCATGCCCCGCGGCATCCTCGCCACGTGCAGCGCCAAGGCGAAGGACCAGGTCACCGCCGAGTCGGTACGGGCCGCGTACGAGAAGGCGTTCGCGGACGAACCCTTCGTCCACCTGCTGCCCGAGGGGCAGTGGCCCGCCACCGCGTCCGTCTACGGTTCCAACGCCGTTCAGGTCCAGGTCGCGTACGACGAAGCCACGCACCGCATCATCGCGATCAGCGCCATCGACAACCTGACCAAGGGCACGGCCGGCGGGGCCGTCCAGAGCATGAACATCGCCCTCGGGCTTCCCGAGGAAACGGGTCTTTCCACGATCGGAGTCGCACCGTGAGCGTCACCGCTGCCAAGGGCTTCACCGCCTCCGGCATCGCCGCAGGCATCAAGGAGAACGGCAACCCCGACCTGGCCCTCGTGGTCAACAACGGGCCCCGCCTGGCCGCCGCGGGCGTCTTCACCTCCAACCGCGTCAAGGCCGCGCCGGTGCTGTGGTCCGAGCAGGTCCTCAAGTCCGGACAGGTCTCCGCCGTCGTCCTCAACTCCGGCGGCGCCAACGCCTGTACGGGACCCAAGGGCTTCCAGGACACGCACGCGACCGCCGAGAAGGTCGCCGAGGTACTGGACCTCAACGCAGGCGAGGTCGCCGTGGCCTCGACCGGACTCATCGGCGTCCTCCTGCCGATGGACAAGCTGCTGCCCGGGGTCGAGGCGGCCGCCGCCCAGCTCTCCGCGCACGGCGGCGAGAAGGCCGCCATCGCCATCAAGACCACCGACACCGTGCACAAGACGTCGGTACGCACGGGCAATGGCTGGACCGTCGGAGGCATGGCCAAGGGCGCGGGCATGCTCGCCCCGGGCCTGGCCACCATGCTCGTCGTGCTCACCACGGACGCCGACCTCGACAGCGAGAGCCTCGACAAGGCGCTGCGCGCCGCCACCCGCACCACCTTCGACCGCGTCGACTCCGACGGCTGCATGTCGACCAACGACACCGTGCTGCTGCTCGCCTCCGGCGCCGGCGAAGTCACCCCGGAGTACGCGGAGTTCGCCGAGGCGGTACGGGCGGTCTGCGACGACCTCGGTCAGCAGCTCATCCGGGACGCCGAGGGCGCCAGCAAGGACATCAAGATCGAGGTGATCAACGCCGCGACCGAGGACGACGCCGTCGAGGTGGGCCGCTCCATCGCCCGCAACAACCTCCTCAAGTGCGCCATCCACGGCGAGGACCCCAACTGGGGACGGGTGCTGTCCGCGATCGGCACGACCGGGGCCGCCTTCGAGCCCGACCAGCTCAACGTCGCCATCAACGGCGTCTGGGTCTGCAAGAACGGTGGCGTCGGCGAGGACCGCGAGCTGGTCGACATGCGCTACCGCGAGGTCCACATCGTCGCCGACCTCGCCGCGGGCGCCGAGACCGCCACGATCTGGACCAACGACCTCACCGCCGACTACGTCCACGAGAACAGCGCGTACTCCTCATGAGCAATGTGACCAGGAAACACACCGCGCTGCCCAAGGCCCGGATCCTCATCGAGGCACTCCCGTGGCTGACCCGCCACAACGGCAAGACGGTCGTCATCAAGTTCGGCGGAAACGCCATGGTGAACGAGGAGCTGAAGGCCGCCTTCGCCCAGGACGTGGTGTTCCTGCGGCAGGCCGGTCTCAAGCCCGTCGTCGTGCACGGCGGCGGCCCGCAGATCAGCGCCGCCCTCGACCGCCACGGCATCGTCAGCGAGTTCAAGGCGGGCCTGCGCGTCACCACCGAGGACGCCATGGACGTCGTACGCATGGTGCTGGCCGGTCAGGTGCAGCGCGAGCTGGTCGGACTGCTCAACCAGCACGGGCCGCTCGCCGTCGGCATGACCGGCGAGGACGCGCACACCATCACCGCCACCAAGCACCAGCCCGAGATCGACGGGGAGTTGGTCGACATCGGGCGGGTGGGCGAGATCACCGCGATCGACACGGGCGCGATCGAGGCACTGCTCGCCGACGGCCGGATCCCGGTCGTCTCCTCGATCGCCCGGAGCCAGGACGACGGACATGTCTACAACGTCAATGCTGATACGGCGGCTGCGGCACTCGCTGCGGCACTGGGCGCCGAAACCCTCATGGTCCTCACGGACGTCGAGGGCCTCTACGAGGACTGGCCCGACAGCGACGAGGTGATCAGCCGCCTGACCGCCTCCGAACTGGAGAAGCTGCTGCCCGAGCTGGCCAGCGGCATGGTGCCGAAGATGGAGGGCTGTCTGCACGCCGTGCGCAACGGCGTCACCACCGCCCGCGTCATCGACGGCCGGGTCCAGCACTCGATCCTGCTGGAGATCTTCACCGACGAGGGGATCGGCACGATGGTCGTGCCGGACGCACAGCCCGATGAACAGGGGGACGCCGAATGACCGGGACCAACGCGGAGCTCACCCGGCGGTGGCAGGGCGCGCTCATGGACAACTACGGCACCCCGCGGCTGCCGCTCGTCCGCGGCGCCGGCACCAGGCTGTGGGACGCCGACGGCAAGGAGTACCTCGACTTCGTCGGCGGTATCGCGGTGAACGCGCTCGGCCACGCCCACCCGGCGATCGTCGAGGCCGTCAGCAAGCAGATCGCCTCCCTCGGCCATGTCTCCAACCTCTTCGTCGCGGAGCCGCCCGTCGCGCTCGCCGAACGGCTGCTCCAGCTCTTCGGCCGCGAGGGCCGGGTGTACTTCTGCAACTCGGGTGCCGAGGCCAACGAGGGCGCCTTCAAGATCGGCCGGCTGACCGGCCGCACACACATGGTGGCGACCCACGGCGGCTTCCACGGCCGGACCATGGGCGCCCTCGCGCTCACCGGCCAGCCCGGCAAGCAGCAGCCGTTCCTGCCGCTGCCCGGAGACGTCACGCACGTCCCGTACGGCGACGCGCAGGCTCTGGCCGCGGCGGTCACCGAGGACACCGCCCTCGTGATCATCGAGCCGATCCAGGGCGAGAACGGCGTGGTCGTGCCCCCGCCCGGCTACCTCAAGGCCGCCCGGGCGATCACCGCCGCCACCGGCAGCCTCCTCGTCCTCGACGAGGTGCAGACCGGCATCGGCCGCACCGGACCCTGGTTCGCGTACCAGGACCACGAGGGCGTCCTGCCGGACGTCGTCACGCTCGCCAAGGGGCTCGGCGGTGGACTGCCCCTCGGCGCGACCGTCGCCTTCGGCCGTGCCGCCGAGCTGCTGAAGCCCGGTCACCACGGTTCGACCTTCGGTGGCAACCCGGTCGTCTGTGCCGCCGGACTCGCCGTACTCGACACGATCGCCTCCGAGGGCCTCCTCGAGAACGTGAAGCGCATGAGCGAGAAGTTGCGCTCCGGAATCGAGTCCCTCGGGAACCCGTTGATCGACCATGTCCGAGGCGCGGGTCTGCTCCTGGGTATCGTGCTCACCGAGCCGCTCGCGCCGCAGGTGCAGCAGGCGGCTCAGGACGCCGGTCTCCTGGTGAACGCGCCCGCCCCCGATGTCGTACGGCTGATGCCCCCGCTGAACCTGGGCGACGACGAGGTGGACGCGTTCCTCCAGGCCCTTCCCGGTGTCCTCGACGCCGTAGCCAACGGGGACGGACGAGCCAAAGAATGAGACGACGATGAGTCAGGCGCAGGACCACGAGCATGTCGGGCCTGCCGTGCCGCAGACCCGCACCGCACGCCACCGCCGGATCGTGGACATCCTCAACCGGCAACCGGTGCGCTCGCAGAGCCAGTTGGCGAAGCTGCTCGCCGACGACGGGCTGAACGTCACCCAGGCGACGCTCTCCCGGGACCTGGACGAGCTGAACGCGGTGAAGATCCGTAACAACGACGGCGACCTCATCTACGCGGTACCGAGCGAGGGTGGTTTTCGCACCCCGCGCGCGCCGCTGGGGGAGTCGGCGAAGGAGGAGCGGATGCGGCGGCTCTCGGCGGAGCTGCTGATCTCCGCGGAGGCTTCCGCGAACCTCGTGGTGCTGCGGACCCCTCCGGGGGCCGCGCAGTTCCTCGCCTCGGCGATCGACCAGGCGGAGCTGCACGACATCCTCGGGACGATCGCCGGCGACGACACATTGCTGTTGATCAGTCGGAACCCCACGGGGGGTCAGGCTCTGGCCGATCACCTGTTGCGGTTGGCTCAGAACAATCATTGAGTCGTACGACGATGGAGGCGCACCCTCGGTCGGGGTGCGCCTCCATCGTCGTGTCTGTTCTCGGGTGCGGGTTGTGCCCCGGAAAGCGGAAACTCACCCCAGGCGTTGAGCCAAGCCCCCTGTGCATCTGACCTCGTCTCCCGCCGTGATCAGCAGGGCCTCGATGTCCGGGAGGGACTCCAGCCAGGTCAGGGCCGCTCGGGAGCCCATCGCGAAGGCGGCCGTCGCCCAGGAGTCCACCCAGGTCAGTTCGGGGCCCACGACGGTCACGGCGACCAGGTCGGTCACCGCGGAGCGGCCGGTGCTCGGGTCGACGATATGGGCACCGCGCTCGGCGGTGCCGGAGGTGGCCACCGCCAGCTGGTCGACACCGGCGGCGGAGACCACCGCCGCGAGCGCACCGGGACGCAGCGGGTCCGAGACGCCGACCCGCCACGGGCGCTGGGCGCCGGGCACGCCGAACAGCTGGACGTCGCCGCCGCCGTTCACGCTCACCCCGCTCGCCCCGGCCGCCGCCATGTGCCGGGCCGCGCGCTCGGTCGCCCAGCCCTTCACGAGGCCGGTCGGGTCGAGCCGGCCCTCGTACGTCGTACTGAACCAGCCCTCGCTGAGCCGCTCCGCCTCGGCGCACAGGTCGAGCACCTCGGCGACCTGCGGATCGCAGTCGGCGACGGCGACTTCGCCGCGGGCGAGGCGTGAGATCTGGCTGTCCTCGCGGTAGGTGCTGAACACCTCGTCCACCCGGTGGAGTTGGGCGACCGCCTCCTCCAACGCGCGCTGGACGGCCTTGGGTTCACCGCCGCGCACATCGAACGAGAAGACGGTGCCCATGACCTCTTCCGCGTGCCGCAGCGCGGGCGGCTCCTCGGAGGGGTCAGCCACCGGCCTTGTCCAGGGCCGACTGCAGGGACTGCTTGTAACCGGTGCTGGTGTAGGTGGCGCCGGAGACGGCGTCGATGGTCGAGGTCCCGGCCGCGACCGCCTCCTGGTTGAGCCTGGGGACGGCCAGGGCGGTCTTCTGATCGCTCAGTCCGCCCTTGGGCGCCTGCACGGCCTCGGACTTGGTGATCTTGCCGCCGCTGACGGTGATACGGACCTGGACGGGGCCGTACTGGGTCTGGGCGACGGCTCCGGTGACCGTCTTGGCCTGCGCGGCGGGGGCCTGGGACGACGAGGAGGAGCCGGCGGAACCGGAGGAGCCCGAGCCCGCGGACCCGGTCGATCCGGTTGATCCGGTTGCCCCCGACGAACCGCTGCCGCTCGCCTTGGCCTTGTCGAGGGCCGACTGCAGCGACTTCTTGTATCCGGCGCTCGTGTAGCTGGCGCCCGACACCGCGTCGATACTGGCGCTGCCCGCGGCGACGGCCTCCTGGTTGAGCTTGGGTACGGAAGCGTTGCTGACCTCGGTGCTGTGGCCGCCGCTCGGGATCTGGACGACCTCGGACTTGGTGATCTTGCCGCCGCTGACGGTGATACGGACCTGGACCGGCCCGTACTGGGTCTGGGCGACGTCGCCGGTGACCGTCTGGGCCCCCGTGGACGACTGCTGCGCGCTGCCGCCCTGGGGCGAGTCCTGCGACGCCGCCGTCTGCTGGGCCGCCGCTCCCTGCGCCGACGTGGACGTCGGGTCGGAGGCGGGCTTCAACGACAGCAGCAGGACGATCCCGGACACGGTGGCGGCGCCGGCCAGCACGGCACGCCGAATGGGGTGACTCTTCTTCATCGCTCCTGACTCCCGTCGCTCACATCTCGAACGACTCGTGATGGATGCGGCGGGCGGGAACCCCCGCGCCGCGCAGTGCTTCGTAGACCTGCTGCGCGAAGCCGGGCGGCCCGCACATGAAGACGTCGTGGCGATCGATGTCCGGCAGCTTCCGCTGCAGGGTCTCGGCCGAGATGTCCGGGCGCTCCCCCTCCGGACTGTTCACCGCGTACATCAGCCGGGCCCCGCGCTCCTCGGCGATGGCCGCCAGCTCGTCCCACAGGGCCAGATCCTGGGTGGTGTTGGCCCGGTAGAGCAGCGTCAGGTCGCCCGCCGCGCCGGGCAGCGTCTCGAACAGCGCCCGCATCGGCGTGATCCCGACACCACCGGCCACCAGCAACACCTTGCCGCGGCTGCGCTTGCCCGCCGTCAGCGCCCCGTACGGGCCCTCGGCCCAGACCCGGGTGCCGGGCCGCAGGTCGCGCAGCGCGGAGCTGTGGTCGCCGATCGCCTTCACGGTGATCCGCAGCATGTTGGGGCGGGGCGCCGCCGACAGCGAGTACGGGTGGGAGCTGAGCCGCATCCCCGGCGCCAGGAAGCGCCAGCGGAAGAACTGCCCGGCCTCCGCGCCCATGCGGTGCAGCTTGCGCCCGCTGATGAGCACCGAGACGATCCCGGGGGTCTCCTCGATGACCGCCTCGACCCGCATCCGGTGCTTCACGTTCAGCCGGATCGGCGCGATGATCCGGTACCAGATCACCAGCGCCGTCACCGAGCCGTACAGCCCGTACCAGACCGTCTTCGCGGTGGGCTCGACGGCGAAGTCGTTGCCCGTGGTCAGCTGGTGCCAGAACGTCAGGAAGACGGCGGCGTAGGTGAGCAGATGGATGTGGTACCAGGTGTCGTACCCCATTCTGCGGCGCACCGGGCCCATGGAGAGCAGCCCGATGAGGAACAGCAGACCGGTGCCGATCGCGGCCTTGCCCATGTCGGGCAGCTGGTTGATCGAGTCGATGGTCTGCTGGACGATGTCGCCGAAGCTCTTGCCGGCCTGCAGCGCGTAGCCCCACATGATCAGGACGAGGTGGGCCAGGACCAGACAGATCGTGTACCGGCCGCTCATGGCGTGCCAGCGTGCGACCCGGTCCGAACCCACCCGGCGCTCCAGAGCGGGGACACGAGCCATCTGCAGCACGACCAGTGCCATCAGATAGCCCGCGAGCAGTCCGGTGATCCGGCCCGCGTTGAGGATCTTGCTGTTGTCGTCCGCGATGGACGGGGTGTTGCTCCACCACAGCCAGATGACCCCGGCCGCGCCCGCCCAGACGGCGAGCAGCAGTGGGACGGCGGGGGAGCGTCGTGGGCGAATGCGGCGCATGGTCTGGCGCCGCGCGGCGCGGCCACCGGCAATCGTGGACAACGGTTCCTCCGTGGTCGTCCGTGGGGACGGGGCTAGGGGAAAGACCCCTTTGGCCCAGAGATACGGTCCCCGACGGCTGTGCGTTCAGAGGCCTGCCGAGTCCAGTGCAGATTGGAGGGACTGCTTGTATCCGCCGCTGGTGTACGTGGCCCCCGAGACGGAGTCGATCTGGGCGCTCTGGGCGTTCAGTGCCTCCCTCCTGAGCTGGGGAATCGCGTAACTGTTGATCTCCTGGTCACGTGGGTTGTCCGAGGGATAGGAGACCGCGGTCACATCGGTGATCTTGCCGTTCTTCAGGGTGATCCGCACCTGGACGGGACCCCAGCGGGTCTGGACGGTGTCACCGGTGACGGTCTTGGTGCCGGTGCTCTTCTTGCTCCCCGACGAGCTGCCGGAAGAGCCTTTCGAGGAACTTCCGGAAGAACTCCCGGCAGACGGCGACCGGGGCGGCGACGCGGACTGTGACTGTGACTGTCCGGCGGACGACGATGCCTCCGCCACGGTCGGCGCGGTGTGCGGCTTGAGCGACAGCAGCAGGACGACACCGGTGACGGTGGTGGCGGCCGCCAGCATCACGCGGCGCAGCGGACGGTGCTTCTTCAGGGCGTGCAAGGCGGCCTCACAGCTCGAACGACTCGTGGTGGATACGGCGGTCGGGAACCCCGGCAGCGCGCAGCGCCCCGTACAGGTCCCGTGCCATGGCGGGCGGACCGCACAGATAGACGTCGTGCCCGGCGAGGCCGGGCACGGACGCCCGCAGCGACTCGGCGGTGAACCGGGGGCGGGTCCCGTCGGCGCCGTTGACCGCGTATAGGACGCGCGCCCCGCGCCACTGCGCTATCGCCTCCAGCTCGGCGCCGAGCGCGAGGTCCTCGGTCGTACGGGCCCGGTAGAGCAGCGTCACGTCGCCGGGTCCGCCCGGCAGCGTCTCGAAGAGGGCGCGCAGCGGTGTGATGCCGACGCCGCCCGCGATCAGCAGCGACTTGCGTCCGGTGTGCCGCTCGGCGGTCAGCGCCCCGTACGGGCCCTCCGCCCAGACCCGGGTGCCGGGCCGCAGCAGCCCCACGGCGGCGCTGTGGTCGCCGAGCGCCTTCACGGTGATCCGCAGCCGGTCGGAGCGCGGTGGCGCCGACAGCGAGTACGGCGTGGAAGTCCACCGCATCCCGTCCGACAGGAACCGCCAGCGGAAGAACTGTCCGGCCTGGGCGTTCAGCTCGTCCAGCCGCTCCCCGCGGACGACGATGGAGAAGACGCCGGGCGCCTCGCGGTACACGGACTCCACACGCAGCTTGTGCCGCAGATTGAGCCGCACCGGGGCGAGCACCCGGAACCACACCACCAGCGCGGCCGTGCCCAGGTAGAGGGCGTACCAGGCGGCCTGGGCGGCGGTGTTGCCGACGAAGTCCGAGCCCAGCGCCAGCTGGTGGAAGAAGGTGAGGAACACGGCCACGTACGTGAGCAGGTGCACGTAGTACCAGAACTCGTGGCTGATCCGGTGGCGGGCCGCGCGCGCCGAGGTGATCCCGACCGCGAAGAGGATGATCGTGCCGATGGTGGCCTTGAGCATGTCCGGGTAGTCGAACACCACGCTCAGCGTCTCGTGCACGATGTCCGCCCCGTCCTGGGCCGCGTACCCGAACAGGATCAGCGTGACATGCGCCACCAGCAGGCTGACCGTGTACCGGCCGGCCATGGCGTGCCAGCGGGCCACCCGGTCGGAGCCGATGCGCCGCTCCAGGAGGGGCACCCGGGCCATCAGCGCCACCAGCACCGCGCAGCTGTAGCCGCACAGCAGCCCGGCGATCCGCCCGGCGTCGGTCAGCCACCCGGCGAGGCCCACCACCGACTGCGTGTCGTACCACCACAGGCCGATGACCGCGGCGGCCCCGGCCCAGAGCAGGGCCAGCAGCGGCCCGGCGGGCGAGGGCCTGGGGCGCCCGCGTCCTCGTGTGGGGCGCGGTACCGCCGCCCGCTCGTGCACCGTGGTCATATGTCCGTCCTTCCTGCTGTCTGGGACGGAACTGTGCTTCGGTAACTTCTGAGGAGTCTCTGAATCGGCGGCTTCGGCGCGGACTCACAGGAAACCGAGAGCGGCACATGTGGCCCACTCAGAGGAAACTCAGAGGCGGGAGGGGCGTCGCGACCTCGGGTGAGGAGCGATCCTGGTGTACGAGATGAAAACTCCCCGCTCCCGAGGCAACGGCCGGCCCGCGCTCACCCGCCCCGACGGCACCCCCGTACGCGTCCTCGTCGTCGACGACGACCCCGACCTGGCCGAGGTGCTCTCCGGCGCCCTGCGCTACGAGGGCTGGGAGGTCCGGACGGCGGGCGACGGGGCCTCGGCCGTCGCCGAGGCACGCGAGCTGATACCGGACGCCGTCGTCCTCGACGTGATGCTCCCGGACACCGACGGCTTCGCCGTGCTGCGCACCCTGCACGGCGTGCACCCCGAGGTCTGTGTGCTCTTCCTCACGGCCCGGGACTCCGTCGAGGACCGCATCGCGGGCATCACGGCGGGCGGCGACGACTATGTGACCAAACCGTTCAGCCTGGAGGAGGTCGTCGCCCGGCTGCGCGGGCTGCTGCGCCGCGCGGGCATGGCCCGGCAGCTGGACGAGGGCCCGCGCCTGACCGTCGGCGACCTCGTCATGGACGAGGAGGCCCGCGAGGTGACCCGCGGCGGCGAACTGGTCGAGCTGTCGCCGACCGAGTTCGAACTGCTGCGCTTTCTGATGCGTAACCCGCGCCGGGTGCTCAGCAAGGCGCAGATCCTCGACCGCGTCTGGTCGTACGACTTCGGCGGCCAGGCCCATGTCGTGGAGCTCTACATCTCGTATCTGCGCAAGAAGGTGGACGCGGGCCGCGAACCCATGATCCACACGGTGCGGGGCGCCGGGTACGTGCTCAAGCCGGTGGCGGGACGATGAGGCGGCGCCGGTGGCCGGGGATGCGGGCGGCCGTACGTCGGCTGTCGCGTCCGCGCACGATTCGGGCGCGGCTCACCGCCGGGCTCGTGGTGCTGCTCGCCGTCAGCTGCGCCGCCGTCGGGGTGGCCGCCGTGTACGAGCTGAACGGGTTCCTCACCGGGCGCGTGGACCAGCAGCTGCGCGACGTGGGGGTGCAGTTCCCCGCGAGCCTGGAGCACGGCAGGATCAAGCCGTCGGACCATGACGGCGACGAGAACGGCGACACGCGCCGACAGGGCGCGGGCACCTTCGGCGCGCGCCTGGTGGGCCGGGACGTCACCAACGCGGCGGTCGTACGCTCGGGCGACGACGCGACCGACCTGAGCGTGTCGCTGAGCACCGCCGACAAGCGGGCCCTGGCCGGCGTCCCGGTCGACGGCCAGGGCCACACCGTCTGTCTGTCGACCCTGTACGAGTACCGCGTGATGGCGTCGCGGGGACTGGACGGCGACGTCCTGGTCACCGGGCTGCCGATGGAGCCGGTCGAGGCGGCCGTCCACCGTCTGGAACTGGTCTCCTCGGTCGTCTTCGGCGTGGCCCTCGTGGTCGCCGGTGTCGCCGGGGCTCTGTGGGTGCGCTGGTCGCTGCGGCCCCTGCGCCGGGTCGCCGCGACCGCGACGAGGGTCAGCGAGCTCCCGCTCGCCAGCGGAGAGGTGGCGCTGCCGTCGCGCGCCCCCGAACCCGACCCGCGCAGCGAGGTGGGCCAGGTCTCCGGGGCCTTCAACCGGATGCTCGGCCATGTCGAGGACGCGCTGACCAAGCGGCACGCGAGCGAGGAACGGCTGCGCAGCTTCGCCGCGGACGCCAGCCATGAGCTGCGCACCCCGGTCGCCTCGATCCGCGG
This sequence comes from Streptomyces sp. NBC_01384, assembly GCF_045040035.1. Classification (NCBI taxonomy): domain Bacteria; kingdom Bacillati; phylum Actinomycetota; class Actinomycetes; order Kitasatosporales; family Streptomycetaceae; genus Streptomyces; species Streptomyces sp. NBC_01384. The sequence goes on along the minus strand of NZ_CP109559.1, from coordinate 1,728,866 downwards.
CCACGCCGAACTGGCGCTGCTGCATCCGGACCCGGTGCCGCCCAAGGTCACCCGAGCCCTCGAACGCATCGCCGCCGAGTCGGCGCGGATGGGCGAGATGGTCGACGACCTGCTCCTCCTCGCCCGCCTCGACGCGGGCCGCCCCCTGGAACGCCTCCCCGTCGACCTCACCCACCTCGTCCTCGACTCGGTCACCGACGCCGGTGCCGCGGGCCCCGACCACCGCTGGACGCTGGAACTCTCGGAAGAGCCGGTCACGGCGACCGGCGACGCCCACCGTCTCCAACAAGTGCTGGCCAACCTGTTGGCCAACGCCCGTTTGCACACACCCGTTGGCACCAAGGTCACCGTGTCACTGGACACGGACGACAAGATGGCCGTCCTGAGGGTCCACGACGACGGTCCGGGTGTTCCGGAGGACGTCCAGCCCGGCGTCTTCGAACGCTTCACCCGAGCTGACCGCCGCCGCACCGGTGGCGCGGGCGGTGGCGCGGGGCTGGGCCTGTCGATCGTGGCGGCGGTGGTGGAGGCGCACAACGGCACGGTCGAACTGGAAAGCCGTCCAGGCGCCACGACATTCACCGTCCAGCTGCCGACCGACGGCAGCCGCGCGCCGTCACCCCGCGGTCAGTAACGAGTGATCGCGGTCTCCCCGCTCACCGTCCCGATCGCGATACGCGGCCCCCGCGAAGGGTCGGCCCACGCCAGAATCCGTCGCATCGCCTCCCCCGGCACCGACACACACCCAGCCGTAGCCCCGCTGCCGTTGACGTGCAGGAAAATCCCCGCACCCCGCCCGCGCACGGGCCGCTTGTAGTTGAACCCGACGACGTAGGCATACGCGTACTGCGTCTTGTACGCGATCAGATGCTCGGACTCGGCGGCACGGCAGTCGGCGGGCCGGGGCTCGGTCCACCGGTTGTACGCGCGGGAGTCGTTGTCCTGGCACCACCAGGACTTCTGCCGCACCCGGCGGTACGGGACCGTGGTCCCGGCGGGCGCGGCCTTGATCCCGAAGGCGAACGGAAGGTCGTACAGCCCGGCGGGTGTCGTGTTCGATTCCTGCCTGCGCGAGCCCCCCTCGATCAGCCCCTTCGCCCCGAAGCGCGCCGCCGCCGAACCGGCCTTCACCCAGTGCCCGGCGCGCCGGTCCCACCAGGTGACCGTGCCCGACGACGCATCCGCACGGGGCGCCTGAGCGGTGATCAGCTGGCTGCCACCGCCCGTATCGGCCATGCGTTCGGGGAGGGGCGGCGGGCCACTCGGGGCCAGGGCGAGCAGGGACGCGGACGCGAGGGCGACGGCTCCGAGGCGCATGGATCAGACCGTACGGGGCGGCAGCGGGAGCGGCAGCCCGGGTAGGCCGTCCAGGCTCGTCGCCACGTGATCCTTCTTGGTGAAGTACTCGCTCAGTGAGGCGTCGTCCTCGCGCGCGAAGCGCTTGGCGTGCAGGTCGCGGTCCTCGTCGTACGACATGAAGGGCACCGCGTAGCCGCAGGTGTCGCGGACGAGTTCGGCCGTCACGACGATGATCGCGCGCAGGCCGTGCGGGGTGGGGTCGATGTCCGGGAAGTGCGTGAGCAGTTCCTTGAAGCGGGGGTCGTCCCGGAAGACGGGCTCGCCGCGGCCATGCACCCGGACGATGTTCGGCGGGCCCTGGAAGGCACACCACATGAGGGTGATGCGGCCGTTCTCCCGCAGGTGCGCGATCGTCTCCGCGTTGCTGCCGGCGAAGTCCAGATAGGCCACGGTCAGTTCGTCGAGGACGGCGAACGAGCCGGTGAGGCCCTTGGGGGAGAGATTGATCGTGCCGTCCCCGGACAGGGGCGCGGTCGCGGTGAAGAAGATCGGTTGCGTCTCGATGAACGTACGCAGCCTGCCGTCGATGCGTTCATAGGTCTTTCCCATGTCTAACGATTATTGGGCAAGACCTTTTGCCTGTCTAAGGAATTGTGTCTCGTGTCCAAGGAATCGCGTGAAGTGGTGAGGTGTCGGCCGGTTCGGCGGCCGCCCCGGTCGTAGACGGGGCGGCCACGTGACCGTCACCTGGTGGACTTGTCGGTTCTTACTTGTTGAGCGTGCAGGCCGCGAGGGAGTCCAGGCCCGTCGGCTTGGCCGCGGTGCGCCCGATGGAGATGGCGATGCGGTCGATGGTCGACACGCGCTTGTCCTTCAGGGGGCCGAGGATCGCGTTCTGCACGAAGTTCGGACCGCCCTGGCCGACGGTGTTCGCCAGCCGCGTGTTCGCCTCGGTGATCTGGGTGTTCAGGAGCGTGAGGTTGCGGGTGACCTCGGCCTGGGCGGAGGCGGGGATCGCGGGCAGCTTCGACGCGACGTCCGGGCAGCTGATGGTGCCGGCGGCGGTGGTGCTGCCGGTGTTGCCCGCCTTCCCGGTGTTCCCCGTGTTGCCGGCCTGCTGGGTGGCCGTCGCGCTCGGGGCCGCGGTGGCCGCGGCGCCGCCGTTGTTGACGCCGTTGGCGTTGAGGGTGCAGGGCGCGAGGGAGTCGAGACCCGTCGGCTTGGCGGCGGTACGGCCGATCGCCGTGGCGATGCGGTTGATCGTCGCCACCCGCTTGTCCTTGAGGGGGCCGAGGATCGCGTTCTGGATGAAGTTGGGGCCGCCCTGGCCGACCGTGTCGACGAGCCGCTTGTTGGCCTCGGTGATCTGGGTGTCCAGGAGCGTGAGGTTGCGGGTGACCTCGGCCTGCGCGGTGGCGGGGATCGCGGGCAGGCTCGGCGCGACGGCCGGGCAGTTCACCGTGCCCGGGGAGGTCGCGGCCTTGGTCGTGGCGTTCGCGCTGCTGTTGGACGTCCCCCCGGCCATGGCGTTGCCGGCGATCACGGCTCCGGACAGCACCACTGCGGCGGTGCCGCCGATCATCAGGACGCGGCGCTTGTTGTACTTCGGAAGGGTCCTGGACATGCGGAAGCCTCACTCGGGTCGGGGATGGGGGACCGTCCGGTGGTCGTCCGGGCGGTCCGATGCTCGTCATTCCTCGGTGTACAAAAACGCGGCGCCTGCGTTCGGGGAGAGGTACGAGTAAGCGCGTTCTATCGTTCAAACATCCTCAGACATTTTCGATCAGGGTTCCCCTTGGCCCCTTCGAGGGCGACCTGAGATTGACGAACCATGCAGACTCCTGCATACTCATGCATGTCAGCGAATGCACTGTGAGGAGAAACCCGTGACCGAGCGCGTCGTACTCGCCTACTCAGGCGGTCTGGACACCTCCGTCGCCATCGGCTGGATCGCCGAGGAGACGGGCGCCGAGGTCATCGCCGTTGCGGTCGACGTCGGCCAGGGCGGCGAGGACCTGGACGTCATCCGCAAGCGCGCGCTCGCCTGCGGTGCCGTCGAGGCCGAGGTCGCGGACGCCAAGGACGAGTTCGCCGAGGAGTACTGCCTCCCGGCGATCAAGGCCAACGCCCTCTACATGGACCGCTACCCGCTGGTCTCGGCCCTCTCCCGGCCGACGATCGTCAAGCACCTCGTCGCCGCCGCCCAGAAGCACGGCGCCAGCACGGTCGCCCACGGCTGCACCGGCAAGGGCAACGACCAGGTGCGGTTCGAGGCCGGCATCGTCGCCCTCGCCCCCGACCTCAAGTGCATCGCCCCGGTCCGTGACTACGCGATGACCCGGGACAAGGCGATCGCCTTCTGCGAGGAGAAGCAGCTCCCGATCGCCACCAGCAAGAAGTCCCCGTACTCCATCGACCAGAACGTCTTCGGGCGCGCGGTCGAGACGGGCTTCCTGGAGGACATCTGGAACGCGCCGATCGAGGACATCTACGAGTACACCTCGAACCCGGCCGAGGCCCGCGAGGCCGACGAGGTGATCATCTCCTTCAAGGAGGGCGTCCCGGTCGCCATCGACGGCAAGCCCGTCACCGTCCTGCAGGCCATCCAGCAGCTCAACGAGCGCGCCGGCGCCCAGGGCATCGGCCGGATCGACATGGTCGAGGACCGGCTCGTGGGCATCAAGTCCCGCGAGGTGTACGAGGCCCCGGGCGCGATCGCGCTCATCACGGCCCACCAGGAGCTGGAGAACGTCACCGTCGAGCGCGAACTGGCCCGCTACAAGCGGCAGGTCGAGCAGCGCTGGGGCGAGCTGGTCTACGACGGCCAGTGGTTCTCGCCGCTCAAGCGCGCCCTGGACGGCTTCATCAACGAGGCCAACCAGCACGTCAACGGCGATGTCCGGATGACCCTGCACGGCGGCCGCGCGGTCGTCACCGGCCGGCGCTCCGACACCTCGCTCTACGACTTCAACCTGGCGACGTACGACACGGGCGACACGTTCGACCAGGCCGCAGCCAAGGGATTCATCGACATCTACAGCCTGTCGTCGAAGATCGCCGCGCGGCGTGATCTGCAGGCATAGCCCGACGCAGACCTGGCCTGAACCCAGGACGCGCTAGCGTGACGACCGCCTCCCTCCCTTTCCTTCCGGGTGGGGAGGCGGTCGCACATCACCACCCTCCAAGGAGTAAGTGCAGTGAGCAGCAACAGCGGTGACGTTCGGCTCTGGGGCGGCCGTTTCGCCGACGGTCCCGCCGAGGCCCTGGCCAAGCTGTCCGCGTCCGTCCACTTCGACTGGCGTCTCGCGCCGTACGACATCGCCGGATCGCGTGCCCACGCGCGCGCGCTGCACAAGGCGAACCTCCTTGACGACGACGAGCTGACGCGGATGATCGCGGGCCTCGACCAGCTCGAAGCCGATGTGGCGGACGGTTCCTTCGTGGGCACGATCGCCGACGAGGACGTGCACACGGCCCTGGAGCGCGGACTTCTTGAGCGCCTCGGCCCCGACCTCGGCGGCAAGCTGCGCGCGGGCCGCTCGCGCAACGACCAGGTGGCGACCCTCTTCCGGATGTGCCTGCGCGACCACGCCCGGACGATCGGCGGTCTGATCGCGGAGCTCCAGGACGCGCTGATCGGTCTGGCCGAGGCCCACCCGGACGTCGCGATGCCCGGCCGTACGCACCTCCAGCACGCCCAGCCGGTCCTCTTCGCCCACCATGTCCTCGCCCACGTCCAGTCCCTGTCCCGGGACGCGGAACGGCTGCGGCAGTGGGACGAGCGGACGGCCGTCTCGCCGTACGGCTCCGGCGCGCTGGCCGGTTCCTCCCTCGGCCTCGACCCGGAGGCGGTCGCGAAGGACCTGGGCTTCGAGCACGGCTCCGTCGCGAACTCCATCGACGGCACGGCCTCCCGCGACTTCGTGGCGGAGTTTGTCTTCATCACCGCGATGATCGGCGTGAACCTCTCCCGGATCGCCGAGGAGGTCATCATCTGGAACACGAAGGAGTTCTCCTTCGTCACCCTGCACGACGCCTTCTCCACCGGCTCGTCGATCATGCCGCAGAAGAAGAACCCGGACATCGCGGAGCTGGCGCGCGGCAAGTCGGGCCGCCTGATCGGCAACCTGACGGGCCTGATGGCCACGCTCAAGGCGCTCCCGCTCGCGTACAACCGCGACCTCCAGGAGGACAAGGAGCCCGTCTTCGACTCCATCGACCAGCTGGAGATCCTGCTCCCGGCCTTCACCGGCATGATGGCGACGCTGACCGTGCACCGCGAGCGCATGGAGGAGCTGGCCCCGGCCGGCTTCTCGCTCGCCACCGACATCGCCGAGTGGCTGGTCAAGCAGGGCGTGCCGTTCCGTGTCGCGCACGAGATCGCGGGCGAGTGCGTGAAGGTCGCCGAGGCCGACGGCAAGGAGCTGGACGGCCTCACCGACGAGCAGTTCGCGAAGATCTCCGCCCACCTCACCCCCGAGGTGCGCTCCGTCCTGAACGTCCCGGGCGCCCTCGCCTCGCGCGACGGCCGCGGCGGTACGGCACCCAGCGCGGTCGCCGTCCAGCTCGCCGAGGTGAAGTCCGATGTGGCCGCCCAGCACCAGTGGGCCACGGCGAAGCAGAAGAAGTAGCGCAGGGCAGAAGAAGTAGCGCAGGGCGGAAGAAGGAGCAGGTCGCGTACGCGGAGGGCATCGCGGGTTAGGTTGGTCGGGAGCCGGAACACCGAGCCGTACAGGCCCGGTCAAAGGAGCCGACCGAACGGAGCCCGCGATGCCCTTCGCCCGCCTCGCCTCAGCCACGACTCCCACCGCGCACATCGGCCTCGGCCTGGCCGCGGTGGGCCGACCCGGCTATATCAACCTCGGCCGCGAGGAAGACCTCCCGGCCGACCGCAGTGTCGACGCCCTGCGAGAGCGCACGCACGAACTCCTCGACGCCGCCTACGCCCAGGGCGTGCGCTACTTCGACGTGGCCCGCTCGTACGGCCGCTCGGAGGAGTTCCTCGCCGACTGGCTGAACGCCCGGCCGGACGTCGACGACGTGGTCATCGGCAGCAAGTGGGGCTACACCTACACCGCGGACTGGACCACCGACGCCGAGAAGCACGAGGTCAAGGACCACACCCTCGCCGCTTATGAGCGGCAGCGCGCCGAGACCGCCGAGCTGCTCGGTGACCGTCTCGACCTCTACCAGATCCACTCGGTGACCCCGGACAGCCCGGCCCTCACCGACAAGGAACTCCACGCCAAGCTCGCCGAAGCGGCCGCCCAGGGCCTCTCGATCGGCTTCTCCACCAGCGGACCCGTCCAGGCCGACGCCATCCGCGCGGCGCTCGCCGTGACGGTCGAGGGCGCGCCCCTCTTCCGTACCGTGCAGTCCACGTACAACGTCCTGGAGACCTCGGCCGCCCGCGCCCTTGCCGAGGCGCACGACGCCGGGCTCACGGTGATCGTCAAGGAGGGCATGGCCAACGGCCGCCTGGCCTCCGGGCACGCGCCGGACGTGGTGCGGGCGATCGCCGAGGAGACGGGCGTCGGCGCCGACGCGGTCGCCCTCGCGCTGATCCTGCGGCAGCCCTGGGCCGGGGTCGTCCTTTCCGGTGCGGCCACCACCGCCCAGCTCGCCTCGAACCTGCACGCCGCGGTCGTCGACCTCGACGACGACCAGCTGGCCCGCCTCGCCGCCCTCGTCGAGGACCCGGGGGCCTATTGGGAGCGGCGCGGGCAGCTGCTCTGGCACTGAGCACCGTAAAAAACCGCGAAACGGAACGCGTATGAGACTCACGCGCTTCTATTGAGACAGCAATGTCTCACATGGAGTACGGTTGTCTCATGGCTGTCTACCGTCAACACGTGCTGCGCAGCGCAGCCGCCCTGCTCACCCGCAAATCCACCGCCACCATGGACGAGGTCGCCAAGGCGGCCGGGATCAGCCGGGCCACACTGCACCGCCAGTTCGCCGGGCGGGACGCGCTCGTACGGGCGCTGGAGGCACTCGGAATCGAGGAGTGCGAGGCGGCGCTCGATGCCGCCCGCCTCGACGAGGACACCGCTCAGGAGGCCCTGCGCCGACTGGTGAAGGAACTCGAAAAGGCGGCCGGACTGCTCGCCTTCCTCTACACCGAGAACCAGCTGTTCGAGGGCGAGGAACAGAACGAGGGCTGGGCCCGGCTCGACGCCCGGATGGCGGCCCTGTTCCGGCGCGGCCAGGACAGCGGTGAGTTCCGCATCGACCTCACCCCCGCCTGGCTCACCGAGGCGCTCTACGGGCTCATGGCCTCCGGGGCATGGGCCGTGACCGAGGGCCGGGTCGCCGCCAAGGACTTCCACTACATGATCGTCGAGCTGCTGCTCGGCGGCGCACTACGGAGAGAGTGATCATGACCAGCACCCTGCGGCATGAGGGTGCCCCCTGCTCATGGGGGTCCCCCCGCTCGAGCGAAGCCGAGAGTGGGGGAGAAGCCGAGAGCCTGGGGGAGTACACGGCGGAGGGGGAGAAGCGTCCGGGCCGTTGGCTCGCGCTCTGCGTCCTCGTCCTCGCCGTGCTGCTGGTGGCCGTCGACGCGACCGTGCTCGGTCTCGCGACCCCGTACATCAGCGAGGACCTGAAGCCCTCCGGCACCCAGCTCCTGTGGATCGGTGACGTCTACTCCTTCGTCATCGCCGGTCTGCTCGTCTCCATGGGCAGCCTCGGCGACCGCATCGGCCGCAAGAAGCTGCTGCTGATGGGCGCCACGGCGTTCGGCGTGATCTCCGTGCTCAACGCGTACGCGAGCACGCCGGAGATGATGATTCTGGCGCGGGCGCTGCTCGGTGTCGCGGGCGCGACCCTGATGCCCGCCACCCTCGCCCTGATCCGCAACCTCTTCCACGACCCGCGCGAGCGCAGCCTCGCCATCGGCGTCTGGGGTGCGACGGCCTCCGCCGGTACGGCGGTCGGCCCCGTCGCCGGCGGCTTCCTGCTCGAACACTTCTGGTGGGGTTCGGTCTTCCTCATCAACGTGCCCGTGATGCTGGTCCTCGTGCCCGTCGGCATCAAGCTGCTGCCCGAGTCCCGCAACCCGAACCCCGGCCCCTGGGATCTGACCAGCGTCGGCCTCTCCCTCGTCGGTGTGATCGGCGTCGTGTACGCGGTGAAGGAAGTCGCCACGCACGGGTTCGCCTGGGAACCGGTGGCCGTGGGCCTGCTCGGTGCCGGGGCCCTCCACGGCTTCGTGCACCGCCAACTCACCATGCCCGTACCGCTGTTGGACATGCGGCTGTTCGGCAACCGGGGCTTCTCGGCGGCGGTGCTCGCCGATCTGCTGACCGTCTTCGGCCTGTCCGGGCTGGTCTTCTTCCTGTCGCAGTACCTGCAACTCGTACAGGGCAGGCCGCCGTTCGAGGCAGGCCTCGCCGAACTGCCCGCCGCCATCGGCGCGGTGGTGACGGGCCTGATCGCGGGCTCCGTAGCGCGCCGCTACTCGGTGCGTGCCGTGGTCTCCGCCGGTCTCGCCGCCGTGGGCCTCGCACTCGCCGCGCTCACGCTGCTGAGCCGGTCCACCGGCTATCCGCTGCTCGGCGGCGCGCTGCTGGTCGTCGGAGTCGGCGCGGGCTTCTCGTTCACCGTCACCGCCGACGTGATCCTCTCCAGCGTGCCCAAGGAGCAGGCCGGCGCCGCGTCCGCGGTCTCCGAGACGGCGTACGAACTCGGCGCCGCCCTCGGCATCGCCCTGCTCGGCTCCATCGTCACCGGCGTCTACGCGGGCTTCACCGGCCCCGCGGGCACTCCGGCAGGGGCCCGCGAGTCACTGGGCGGCGCGGTGGAGGCGGCGACGACCTTGCCGGCCCACACCTCAGAGGCCTTGCTCAGCGCGGCTCGTACGTCCTTCGTTGACGGCCTGGCGCTGGCGTCGGGCATCGGAGCGGCGGTACTGCTTGCTACGGCCGCAGCGGCGTGGTTCCTGCTGAAGGGACAGAAACTGGAGACCGGGGTCTAGAAAGGCGCCCCTTCAGGGGCGCGGGGCTGTGACATCGTGCGGCTCCGCCGCGTGGGCGCGACCAGTCACAACTCACCCGCACCCGAGATACGGCCAGAGCGCCAGAGGTGCTACGCCGCCTTCGCCTTGGTGGCGTACATGTCCACGTACTCCTGCCCGGACAACCGCATGACCTCGGTCATCACGGAGTCGGTCACGGCCCGCAGCACATACCGGTCACGGTCCATGCCCTCGTACCGGGAGAACTCCATCGCCTCACCGAAGCGGACCGTCACCCGGCCGGGCCGCGGGAAGCCGGACCCACCGGGCTGGATCTTGTCCGTGCCGATGATGGCGAACGGGACCACGGGCGCGCCGGTCATCAGGGCCAGCCGGGCGATGCCGGTACGACCGCGGTAGAGCCGGCCGTCGGGGGAGCGGGTGCCCTCCGGGTAGATGCTGAAGACCTTGCCCTCCTCCAGCACCCGGCGGCCGGTCATCAGCGCCGCGACACCGCCGCGGCCGCCGTCACGGTCGACCGGGATCATCCCGCAGCCGGTGAAGAACCAGGCCATCAGCCGACCCTTGATGCCCTTGCCGGTGACGTACTCGTCCTTGCCGATGAAGAAGACCTGGCGGTCGCAGAAGAGCGGCATGATCATCGAGTCGATGAACGTGAGGTGGTTGCCGGCCAGGATGACCGGACCGTCGCCCGGGATGTGCTCCACGCCTTCCACCCGTGGGCGGAACATCAGGCGCATGATCGGTCCGAGCACTGCCTTGATGAGCGCGAAGCGGGACAACGGGCCCTCCGGTGTCAAGGGATTCGGTATGAGTCTGTGCAGGTGAGGACGATACTCGCGGCCCCCCGGTGATTGCACATCGGGTTCACCGACTGGATACGGACTGTTGATGAATGTTTACCTGCGGTGGCGTCCTGTTGCGCGTTCGTCACACGAACGGAGGCATGTGGCGGACGTCGCGGCGCTTGCCGCACTGGACCGGGACCCCGCGATCGGGAACCCCTGACCGCGTACCCACCGCCGCCGCCCCGAAACTGGCGGACCGTCAGTCTCCTCATCCCGTATGACATTCGGCGGAACCCCCATGTTCCGCCACGGGTCTCCCTCCCGTCACGCAAGGGAACCTACGATCGACCCGCTTTGACAGGTGCGGGGCGGTACGGCGGGAGGAGCTCTCATGGGGACTCAGGGAACGCAGGGAACGCAGGGGACACCGGAGTCGCAGGAGTCGAACGGGCAGGACCGGGGCACGGCGCGACGGGCGCTGCTCGGGGCCGCGGTGCTCGGCGCGGGCGGAGCGGTCCTCGGGCTGCCCGGCGCGGCGAGAGCCGACGAGCGGCAGGGGAGCGGCGGGTACGGCGGTGGGTACAAGAGCCTGCCGAAGCCGGCCGTCATAGGACACCGGGGCGCCAGCGGCTACCGGCCCGAACACACCTTCGGCTCGTACCAGCTGGCCCTCGACATGGGCGCAGACGTCATCGAGGCCGGTGACCTGGTGCCCACCAAGGACGGCCACCTCGTCTGCCGGCACGAGCCCGAGATCGGCGGCACCACCGACGTGTCGGCGCACCCCGAGTTCGCCGACCGCAAGACCATCAAGACCCTCGACGGCGTCGCCGTCACCGGCTGGTTCACCGAGGACTTCACGCTGGCCGAGCTGAAGACCCTGCGGGCCGTCGAGCGCATCCCCGCCAACCGCCCGCACAACACGCTCTACAACGGCCGCTGGGAGATTCCCACCTTCGAAGAGGTGCTCCACTGGCAGGACGAGCAGACCCGCAAGCGCGGCAAGCAGGTCTGGATCTACCCCGAGACCAAGCACCCCACCTACTTCCGGGCGCTGGGCCTCGGCCTGGAGGAGCGCCTCGCCAAGGTGCTGCGGGGGCACGGCAAGGACAAGAAGAACTCGCCGGTCATCATCCAGTCCTTCGAGCCGAGCAGCATCCAGCGTCTCGACAAGCTCGTCGACAACCCGCTCGTCGTCCTGCTCTCCGCCGCGAACACCCGTCCCTGGGACTTCGTCACCGCGGGCGACCCGCGCACCGTCGCCGACCTCGTCAAGCCCGAGGGCCTGAAGTGGATCGCCTCGTACGCGCAGGGCATCGGCCCGACGCTCGACCTGGTCATCCCCAAGGACGCGAACGGCGCCCTCACCACGCCGACCACGCTGGTCGCCGACGCGCACCGCGCGGGCCTGATCCTGCACCCGTACACCATGCGCAACGAGAACACCTTCCTGCCCGCGAACTTCCGCCAGGGCACCGACCCGAACGCCTACGGCGACGCCTTCGGCGCCTTCAAGACCTACTTCGCCACGGGCATCGACGGCGTCTTCTCCGACAACGCGGACACCGCGCTGCTCGCCCGCGAGGACTTCGTCAACGGATGATCAGGTCACCCCGATGGGGTGACAGCCGACCGCCCCGGCAACCTTGTGCCGGGGCGGCCGCGTCCCGCCGCATATGACCGACGACATGGTTTCCGTGCTGCGCCCGCTGCTCGCCGCCGAGGCCTCGGCGGAGGCCTATGCGACCGGGGCCGAACAGAGCGATCTCGAACAGGCCGTCTGGCTGCGCCTTCTGGAGCGCCTCGACTCGGACGGCCCGCCCCTCGACCCGCAGGGCTGGCTGCGCCGGGCCGTGCGCTCCGAGGCCCGCCGCACCCGCCGTACGGCCCGTCATGAAAGGCCGTACGCCTCCGAGCCCGCCGACGAGAGCGGGCCCGGCCCCGAGCAGCAGGCGATGAGCGCCGACAGCCGCCGCGCCCTGCACGACGCGGTCCGCCGGCTGCCGGGCCGCTGTCCGAGCCTGATGGCGGCGCTGCTCTCCCCGAAGGACCTCACCTACCGGGAGATCGCAGGCGAGTTGGGTATCTCACAGGGCAGTCTGGGTCCGGAACGTTCCAGATGCCTGGGATGTCTGCGTCGATTGCTTGCCCCGGTGGTTGCGGCCCGCGAGCCGCGGGGATAGGAGTGGGGGACGACCGGCGGAACAAGTGAGCGGGAGGCATGCACACATGGGCATGAGCGTGACCATCTCGGCGGCGACCGAGCAGGACGCAGAGCAGATTCTCAAGCTGCAGTACCTCTGCTATCAGAGCGAGGCCGCGCTGTACGGCGACTACGGCATCGAGCCGCTCACGCAGCCGCTCGACTCGCTCAGGGCAGAGCTGGCGGGCGGCACGGTTCTGGTGGCCCGGCTGGGCGAAGAGGTGGTGGCCTCGGTCCGCGGAGCCGTGGACCCGGACGGCACGGCCCACATCAACAAGCTCATCGTCCACCCGCGCATGCAGCGCCACGGCCTCGGCGGACGACTCCTCGCCGCGATCGAGTCCAAGCTCGCCGCGGACGGTACGGCGAAGTCCTTCGAGCTCTTCACCGGCCACCGCAGCGACCGCAATCTGCGCATGTACCGCAAGCACGGCTACGCGCAGGTCTCCACGGAGCGCGTCGACGAGCGGCTCACCCTGGTCACGCTGGTGAAGGGCGCCGCCGCGGACGCCTTCGCGACCAGCGCCTGACCCGCGCGGACGGCTGATCTACGCCGACTGCCCGGCTGTACGTGCCTTGCGCAGCCAGTACATCGCCGACAGCGGCAGCAGCACCGGGATGAACAGATAGCCCATCCCGTAGTCCGACCACACGGTGGCGTCGGGGAAGGCGGACGGCTCGACCAGCGTCCAGGTCCCGACGGTCAGTACGCCCGCGAGCTCGGCGGCGCAGCACACCAGCGCCGCCCTGCGGGCCGTCTCGCCGCCGCGCACCAGCGAGTACGTGATGAAACCGTAGACGAGGCCCGCCACCGCCGACAGCGAGTAGGCGAGCGGGGCCTTGTCGAACTCCGTCGAGATCTGCACGGCCGAGCGCGACACCGCGCCGACGACCATCACGCCGTACAGCCAGAGCAGCAGCATGCCGGGTCCGCTGATGAGCCGGGTCCGCTTCTTCTCCTGAGGCGCGATCCCGTTCTCCTCCGTGGCCGTCATCTCAGCCTCCCCAGATGTCATAGAGCCGCACCTCCAGTACGGCGAGGACGACACCGCCGGCCGCCACCGTGATCGAGCCCCAGCGGGTGCGCTCCGCCAGCGACATGAAGCCCACGGCCGGAACGCACGCGAAGGCGCCGAGCAGATACGCCACGAAGATCGTCGTGCCCTGGTCCGGCTTCTCGCCGCGCGCCAGCTGGACGACACCGATCACCAACTGGACGACGGCGAGCAGCGACACCACGGCCATGCCGATGAAGTGCCAGTCCTTGGTGGGCTGATCACGGTAGGCGGCCCAGCCGCACCAGGCGGCGAGCGCGAGCGCGGCGACGGCGGTCGCGACCGTCAGGGCATCAAGCATGCCGTGACCCTATTACGGGCCAAACGACCCGATGTCCTCGCCCCCGGGGTGCCCGGGACGCGCCGTCGGCCCGAGTGCCGTGGCGTTGGCCACAACCGGCGGCGCGTCCGAGCCGGCAGCGGACCTCCTGGTGCCGGGCCGCTCGGCCGTGCCCGCACTGGTCACGCGCGGGTGAGCGGAGAGCGCCACCGGCGGCTGGGAGGTGTCCACCGGTGTCCGCAATGCGGACAGCGGTTCTGGGCTCCGGCTGTACGTCTGCTTTACTTCTTCCCATGACCACGACGAGCAGCCGCATCCTTGCGACCGAGGCGACCATGACGCCCGGTGCTCGCTGTATGTGTCGAATGTGCGCCTTCTAGAGGGCCCCCGCACCACCGCCCCGTCTCGCGCCCCGAAGCGAGACCGCCGCGCCCTGTCCGTACCCCGTACGTGAGCGGCGCTGCCCCGCGCACTTGTTCTCCTCCCCGGATACATCCGGTTCCATCGCCACCGCGAGAACCGTGCCGCGTTCCCGACCGCATGCACCCGTGCCGGCGCACACCCGCGCCCCGCACTCGACAGTGACGGAAACCCCCAGTGATCACGACAACGGGCCTCACGAAAATCTATCGGGCTCACCGCTCGCGCGGCCGTGAAGTGACCGCCCTCGACGGCGTCGATCTGCACGTCCGCGAAGGCGAGGTGTACGGCGTCATCGGCCAGTCCGGCGCCGGCAAGTCCTCGCTCATCCGCTGCGTCAACCTCCTGGAGCGTCCCACCGCCGGCACGGTGACGGTCGCCGGACAGGACCTCACCGCGCTCGCCGGCCGCGGCCCGCGCGCCGGCAGGGAGCTCCGCCAGGCGCGCAGCCGGATCGGCATGGTCTTCCAGCACTTCAACCTGCTGTCCTCGCGCACCGTCCAGGAGAACATCGAGCTGCCGCTCGAAATCCTTGGCAAGTCAGGGAAAGAACGTTCCTTCAAGGCACTCGAACTCCTCGACCTGGTCGGCCTCTCCGACAAGGCCAAGGCCTACCCGGCACAGCTCTCCGGCGGCCAGAAGCAGCGCGTCGGCATCGCCCGTGCCCTGGCCGGCGACCCGAAGGTGCTGCTCTCGGACGAGGCCACCAGCGCCCTCGACCCGGAGACCACCCGCTCCATCCTCCAGCTGCTGCGCGACCTGAACCGGCAGCTGGGTCTGACCGTCCTGCTCATCACCCACGAGATGGACGTCGTCAAGACGATCTGCGACTCGGCCGCGCTGATGGAGAAGGGCCGCGTCGTCGAGTCCGGCACCGTCGGCGAGCTGCTCGCGACCCCCGGCTCCGAACTCGCCGAGGCGCTCTTCCCGGTCAGCGGCGAGGCGTCCGGCGACGACCGCACCGTCATCGACGTCACCTTCCACGGCGACGCCGCGACCCAGCCGGTCATCTCGCAGCTCTCGCGCACGTACAACATCGACATCTCGATCCTCGGCGCCGCGATGGACACCGTCGCCGGCAAGCAGGTCGGCCGGATGCGCATCGAACTGCCCGGCCGTTACGAGGAGAACGTCGTGCCGATCGGATTCCTGCGCGAGCAGGGCCTGCGGATCGACATCCAGGGCCGGCAGCCCGTATTCGTGAAGGACGGTGCCAAGTGACCTGGTCGGAGATGCAGCCCCTGCTGTCCCAGGCTTGTTGGGACACGCTCTACATGGTCGGCTGGTCCACGCTGATCGCGATCGTCGGCGGTCTGCCGCTCGGCATCCTGCTCGTCCTCACCGACCGCGGCGGACTCCTGCAGAACGTCGTCGCGAACAAGGTGATCGGGCAGGTCGTGAACATCGCCCGCTCGCTTCCGTTCATCATCCTGATGGTCGCGCTGATGAACTTCACGCGCACGATCACGGGGACGACCATCGGACGCGAGGCGGCGATCGTGCCGCTCGCCGTCGGCGCGATTCCGTTCTTCGCGCGCCTGGTCGAGACGGCGGTCCGCGAAGTGGACGGCGGGCTCGTCGAGGCCGTGCAGTCGATGGGCGGCAACACCTGGACCGTCGTGCGCAAGGTGCTCGTACCGGAGTCCCTGCCCTCGCTGATCTCGTCCGCGACCACCACGGTCGTCGCTCTCATCGGCTACTCCGCGATGGCCGGCACCGTCGGCGCCGGCGGCCTCGGCGACATCGCCATCCGCTACGGCTACCAGCGCTTCGAGACCGGACTGATGTGGATCACCGTGGCGATCCTCGCGGTCGTCATCTCGGTCATCCAGTTCGCCGGCGACTACGCGGCCCGCTCACTGCACCGGCGCGGTGGCCACTCCGGCGCCGCACCGAAGCTGCGGCTGCTGAAGGCCAAGGAGCCCGCCGCCGCGGAGGTCGGCAAGGTCGCCTGAGACCGCCCGAACACTCCCCCCTCTGGTTCTCCCCCCACCCGCAGATTTCCCCGTACCACCCACCACGGGGTTGCTCCACCCTTAAGGAAAGGCACTTTTCGTGCGTAACACCGCCAAGATCACCACCGCCGTTCTCGCCGCCGGAGCCCTCACCCTCGGCCTCTCCGCCTGCGGCTCGGACAAGAGCAGCGCCTCTGACACCAGCGGTCCGCTGGTCGTCGCCGCGAGCCCCACCCCGCACGCCGAGATCCTCGACTACATCAAGGACAACCTGGCGAAGAAGGCGGGCCTCGACCTGCAGGTCAAGGAGTTCACGGACTACGTCACGCCGAACACGGCGACCGAGGACGGGTCCGTCGGCGCCAACTACTTCCAGAACCAGCCGTACCTCGACGACTTCAACAAGAAGAACGGCACCCACATCGTGCCCGTCGTCACGGTGCACCTGGAACCGCTCGGCCTCTACTCCCACAAGATCAAGAAGGCCGACGAGCTCAAGAGCGGTGCGACGGTCGCCGTCCCGAACGACACGGTCAACGAGGCGCGCGCGCTCAAGCTGCTCGCCGCCAACGGGATCATCACGCTCAAGGACGGCGCGGGCAACAGCGCGACCACCAAGGACATCGCGAAGAACCCGAAGAACCTGAAGTTCAAGGAGCTGGAGGCGGCCCAGACCCCGCGCTCCCTGGACGACGTCGACGCCGCGGTGATCAACGGCAACTACGCCATCTCGTCCGGCCTCAAGCCCGCCAAGGACGCGCTCATCCTGGAGTCCGCGACGAACAACCCGTACGGCAACTTCCTCGCCGTCAAGAAGGGCAACGAGAGCGACCCGCGGGTGAAGAAGCTCGCCAAACTCCTCACCTCGCCCGAGGTCAAGAAGTTCATCGAGGACAAGTACGCGGGTTCGGTCATCCCGTCGTTCTAGTCCTTCAGGCCCTTCAGGCCCTTCAGGCCCTTACGGTCGTTCCGGTCCTTCCCGACGGACCACGTCACCGCACGGGGTCCACTCCATCACGCGGAGTGGACCCCATGGTGCAGTTCGGTGGCTTCATGCTGCATGCTGGGCAGTTCAGCGGCCCGCGGGATCCGAGGGCCCCAAGTCCCCGACGGTTACGGAGCGGCGCATGACCAGCACCTTCCCCGACATCTCCATCAGCACGGAGCGGTTGGTCCTGCGCGCGCTCGAGGAGGACGACGTCCCCGCCCTCGCCGAGATGATGAACGACGAGCAGGTCGGGGCCTGGACCGACGTGCCCCAGCCCTACACCGAGGAGCGGGCCCGCAAGTGGGTCGGCGAGTACGCGCCCACCGAACGCGCGGCGGGCCGGGGCCTCGACCTCGCCGTCACCGAGTTCCTCACCCAGCGCCTGGTCGGCATCGTCCAGCTCGCCAAGACGAACTGGCACGTGCGCTCCACCGAACTGTCGTACAGCATCGCCCCCTGGGCCCGCGGCGAGGGCTACGCCTCCGAAGCGGCGCTCGCCACCGCCCGATGGCTCTTTCGCGACCAGAAGTTCGAGCGCATCGAACTGCGCACCGCGGCCGACAACACCGCCTCCCAGCAGGTCGCCCAGAAGATCGGCTGCATCAGTGAGGGCGTGCTGCGCAACGCCTGTATAGCGCACACCCGCACCGAGGACGGCCGCTGGGTGGACCTCCGCACCGACTTCATCGTCTGGAGCCTCCTCCCGGAAGACCTCGACGGGGTCGGCGAGCAGCTCGCCGATACGGGTGGTTTCACGTCGTTCTCCGACTGGAACTGAATCCGGGGGATTTCCCGAACCGAATCCAGGGGACGTCTGGAACCGCACCCGAGGAACCGCTCCCACGACGCCGGCGCCCCGCGGAGTTCTGCGCGGCACCACCCAGCAACACCAGGTACCCTCACGGAGCCCGCCCGCGGGCTGCCCCTGACGACCTGCAAAAACCTTCTGGAGACTGACGACGATGGCCGACCGGGTCACGGTGATCGGCTGGGACGGCTCGCCCTTGACCGCCGCGGGGCGCTCCGCCCTCGGCGCGGCCACCCTGGTGGCCGGAGCGGCGCACCACCTGACGCTCCCGGAGGTGCCCCGGGCCGCCGAACGCATCCGCCTCGGCAGTGTCTCCCTCGCCGCCCGCCGTATCGCGAACCACCGCGGCACCGCGGTCGTCCTCGCCGACGGCGACCCCGGGTTCTTCGGCGTCGTACGCACCCTGCGCGCCCCCGAGTTCGGCCTGGAAGTCGAAGTCGTGCCCGCCGTCTCCTCGGTCGCCGCCGCCTTCGCCCGCGCCGGAATGCCCTGGGACGACGCGCAGGTGGTCGTCGCCCATCGCCGCACCCTGCGCCGCGCGGTGAACGTGTGCCGCGCCCACACCAAGGTCGCCGTCCTCACCTCGCCGGGCGCGGGCCCGGCCGAACTCGGCCTGCTCCTCGAAGGCGTCCACCGCACCTTCGTCATCTGCGAGGAACTCGGCACCGCAAGCGAGCGGGTCACGATCCTCACCTCCGACAAGGCCGCCGACCACACCTGGCGCGACCCCAACGTCGTCATCGTCATCGGCGGCTTCGTGGCCGCGGCCGAGGACGGCGGCTGGATCGCCGGACGCGACCCGAGCACCGGACCGCGCGGCTGGGCACTGCCCGCCCAGGCGTACGGGGGTGCGCTCGGCGAAGGCGAAACGGATCTGCTGCGCGCCGCCCAACTCGCCCGCCTGGGCCCGCGCGTCGGAGACCTCGTGTGGGACATCGGCTCCGGCAGCGGCGCCTTCGCCACCGAGGCGGCGCGCACCGGCGCGGCGGTCCTCGCGGTCGACCGCAACCCCGGCTCCTGCGCCCGCACCGAGGACTCCGCCCGCCGCTACCGCGTCCAGATGCAGATCGTGCACGGCACCGCGCCGCACGTCCTGGAGAACCTCCCCGAACCCGATGTCGTACGCGTCGGCGGCGGGGGAGCGGCGGTCGTCTCGGCCGTCGCCGACCGCCGCCCGCAGCGCATCGTGACGCACGCGGCGACCCGCGACGCGGCCGAGCTCATCGGCCGCAATCTCACCGAGCACGGCTACCAGGTCGAGTGCGCCCTCATCCAGTCCGTCGAACTCGACACAAGGGCCTGGACGGAGACGGAGCGGAGCGTCGCGTTCCTGCTCACAGGACAGCTGGAGCGGCGCGAACCGCCTCGTTGAGGGGTGGTGGTCGGGCGACGGGCGGGCCTGCCCGATCGCAACCCGTGATCCTGTTGTCGTACTGCGCGCGGTAGGCTGGCCGATCGTTGTACCGCTCCCGGGTGATCGGCCTTTCGTGGGTCAATGTCCGGAAAACGCGCCCGTTTTGAGGCGTGTGTGGTACGGCAGAACCGGAGGACGCGCAACGTGGCGCAGTCCACAGCGGGCCGTCGCGGATCAAGCTGTCGCGAGGGTCGGACGACCGGGACAATGCCAGTTAATGGCTTTGTCGTCTTTGTTGGCCGGTCGTTCGTGCCGCTGGGCACGCACGCTCGTTCTTCACTGTGGGGCGGTCGGTGCGCCGTTCCGGGCGAGCAGGACTTGGAAGCACTAACCGATGGGCGAGGGGTACGCATGACCGACACCGGCCAGGTCCCGGGCGAGGGACTGCCGGAGAACGCAGGCATGGTGGAGCAGCCGGGCGTCCCCGCCCCGGGCGCGTACACCTTCCTCGACCCCTCCGACAACCCCGCCGAGGACGACGACCTGCTCCTCATGCCGGGCGCGCAGGGCGCTTGGGGCAACGAGGTGGCCCCGCCTGCCCCGCAGCCCCTCCCCCACGAGCCTGGTCCGCACGAGACGGCCGGCCGGGACAGCGGTTCGATCGACCTCGGCGGCGTCCGTGTGCCCAGCCCCACGCCCGCCCCGCAGCCGACGCCACCGCGCCGCCCGCTGCACCTCGGCCCGCCGACCCCGGACGGCTCGGCGAGCCCGGTGCGCTCGCTCGCCGACCGCGGCCCCGCCGCCGCGCCGCCGGCCACCCCCATGAATCCCGTGACTCCGGCGGCTCCCGCAACTCCTGTACGGCACGCAGGTCCGCCTACGGCCGGGCCCGAGTACCTCGACGTACCGCAGCTCGCCGAGATCCCGTCGCAGGGCGCGGTGCCGCAGGGCGCGGTGCCGTGGGGGGCTCCGCCGGTGGGCCCCGAGGGGACGGCTGCCGAAACGGTCGTACCTGGGGTGGGACAGATCTCCGAGCCGGGAGCGGTCGCCGAGCCGGTGCCGGAGGCCGCCGAGACCGCGGGACTCGCCCCGGCTCCCCAGGCGGCGGAGGCGGTCGAGAACCCGGAATTCGCACAGGTGCCCCAGGCCCCGGAGACCGCCCACGTGCCCGAGGCGTCGGAGGTCCACTTCGCCCCGCAGCCGCCGGAGGTCGCGCAGGGTTCCGAGGCCGCGCACGCGCTGGACGGCTCACTGGACCTGCAGGCCCCCGACGCCACCCCCGCTCCCTTCCCGGTAGCCGTGGCCGCAGCCCAGGATCTCCCGCACGCGGTGCCGTCGGCGGACGCCCCTGCCGAGCACCTCGCCGATGCCCAGGCGCCCCAGCAGGCCGCCGTCCCGGCGCAGGTCCCCGTGCACCCCGGGAACGGGGAGTACCTGCACGAGCAAGCCCTCCAGCCCGCGCAGGAGCCTCAGGACCCGCAGGCGGCGCACGCCGCCGAGCCGCAGGTCACCGTTCCGGCGGAGCCGGTCACTCTCCTCGCCGACCCGGCGGACCAGGCGGCCCAGTTCCTGGCCCAGGACGCCTCGTTCGAGGCCCCGGACGTCCAGTTCGCGGAGGTGGGTGTTCATATGCCGGACCCCGTGGCCCAGTTCTCGGACACCGGTGCGGAGGCAGCGCCTTCGGCGGATGCCGTGCAGCCCGCGTCCGCACCGCAGCCCCTCGTCACGTCCGCAGCGCATGCCTCCGCCGACGTGCAGACGATCCCTGGCGCCGAGGCCTTCCCGGTCCAGGCCGCCCAGTTCGCGACCCCCGCCGAGGCCCACGCCGCGTTCGCCGAGGCCGGTGCCGGCGTACCTGTCGGTGTCGCCGCTCACGCTCAGGCGCCACGCGCGGCCGTGAACCAGCCGCACGGCGAGCACCACCCCGGCGACATGGCGGGCACGGCAGGCACGGCTGGATTCGCGGACGCGGCAGGCACGCCCGGATTCCAGGGCGCCTCCCTGGACCCCGCCGGGGTCCAGCCCCTCGGTCAGTTCGTGCCCGTGGAAGGCACGGTGCCCACGACCCCGCACCTGGCCCCGACCCCGCCGCACGCCATGACCGTGCCGCCCCTTCCCACGGAGGAGCAGCCTCCGGTCGAAGAATCTTCGGTCGAAAGGTCTCCGGTCGAAGAGTCCGCGTTCGAAGAGCCTCCGGCAGCGCGGGAGGCGGTGTCCGCGGAGTCGCCGAAGCCCCCTGCCACCGAAGCGGAGCACATCGCTCCGGTCCCCGCGCCCCGTGAGGCCGAGGCCGACACACCCCCCGTACCGGAGCCGTTCGAAGCGGACCCGGAGCCCGTAGTAGTCACACAGCAAGCGGAGGACCTGGACACCCAGGTCGCCGACCAGGAAGAGAGCACGGCCGTAGTGGAAGACGTACGAGAGTCCACCGGCCCGGCGGCCCCCGGCTACGACGACGCCGAGCGCGAGGCCGTGCTGCGCGTGATGCGCGAGCGCCGCGACATCCGCAACGGCTTCCGCAGCGACCCGATCCCGCACGACGTGCTGCTGCGGGTCCTGGAGGCCGCGCACACCGCGCCGTCCGTCGGCCACTCCCAGCCCTGGGACTTCGTCGTCATCCGCTCCGCCGAGACCCGGCGCACGATGCACGAACTGGCCGCCCGTCAGCGCGAGGCGTACGCCAAGTCGCTGCCCAAGGGCCGCGCGAAGCAGTTCAAGGAACTGAAGATCGAGGCCATCCTCGACACTCCGGTGAACATCGTCGTCACCGCCGACCCGACCCGTGGCGGCCGCCACACCCTGGGCCGGCACACCCAGCCGCAGATGGCCCCGTATTCGTCCGCGCTCGCGGTGCAGAACCTGTGGCTCGCGGCCCGTGCCGAGGGCCTCGGCGTCGGCTGGGTCAGCTTCTTCGACGAGCGCGAGATGGTCCGCGCCCTCGGCCTGCCCGAGCACTTGGACGTGGTGGCGTACCTGTGCGTCGGGTACGTCGACGAGTTCCCGGACGAGCCCGAGCTGATGCAGGCCGGCTGGTCCAAGCGCCGCCCGCTGTCCTGGGTCGTGCACGAGGAGACGTACGGCCGTCGCGCGCTGCCCGGCGAGGAGCCGCACGACCTGCTCGCCGAGACGGTCTCCAACATCCGCCCGCTGGACGCCAAGGCGCTCGGCGAGGCCTGGGAGCGCCAGAAGCGGATGACCAAGCCCGCGGGCGCGCTCGGCATGCTGGAGATCATCTCCGCACAGCTGTCGGGCCTGTCCCGGATGTGCCCGCCGCCGATCCCGGAGCCCGCCGCCGTCGCGATCTTCGCGGGCGACCACGGCGTGCACGCCCAGGGCGTCACCCCCTGGCCGCAGGAGGTCACCGGCCAGATGGTGGCCAACTTCCTGGGCGGCGGCGCGGTCTGCAACGCCTTCGCCAACCAGGTGGGCGCCGAGGTCTGCGTCATCGACGTGGGCGTCGCCTCCGACCTCCCCGCGACCCCGGGCCTCCTCCCGCGCAAGGTCCGTGCGGGCACCGCCGACATGACCACCGGCCCCGCGATGACCCGCGAGGAGGTCATCGCGGCGATCGAGGTGGGCATCGAGACGGCCCGTGACCTGGTGGCGGCCGGTAACAAGGCCCTGCTGACCGGTGAGATGGGCATCGCCAACACCACCGCGTCCGCCGCCCTGATCTCGGTCTTCACGGACACCGACCCCTCCGAGGTGACGGGCCGCGGCACCGGGATCAATGACGAGACCCTCGCCCGCAAGACCGAGGTCGTACGCCGCGCCATCGAACTCCACCAGCCGGACCCGGCCGACCCCATCGGCGTCCTCGCGGCCATCGGCGGCCTTGAACACGCCGCCATGGTCGGCCTGCTCCTCGGCGGCGCCTCCCTGCGTACGCCGGTGATCCTGGACGGCGTCAGCGCCGGCGCCGCCGCCCTCGTGGCCCGCGCCATCGCCCCCGAGGTCCTCGCGGCCTGCATCGCGGGCCACCGCAGCGCCGAGCCCGGCCACGCCGCCGCCCTGAACAAACTGGGCCTGCGCCCCCTGATCGACCTGGACCTCCGCCTCGGCGAGGGCACAGGCGCGCTGCTGGCCCTGCCGGTGGTCCAGAGCGCGGCGAGGGCGATGCACGAGGTGGCTACGTTCGATTCCGCGGGGGTAACTGAAAAGTAGGCCCACGGGCTGTGGGCGGACGCTCCGCAAGAGGCGATGGGGTCCGGGGGAGCCCCGGTTTCGGGAAGGGGCGGGTTTGGGGAAGGAAACCCCCACCCACCCCAGCCACCCACCGGCCCCGCACCCTAAAATCCGCACGTCAGGGGCCACTCCAGAGCCGCAGGGGCCCCGCCCAGCACCGCCCCGCATGAGGAGCCGCACCGCCATGGCCGAACACCCCGCCTACCCCGTAGGCCTCCGCCTCACCGGCCGCCGCGTAGTCGTTCTCGGCGGCGGCCAGGTGGCCGGGCGTCGCCTTCCGGCGCTCATCGCGGCAGGCGCGGACATCCACCTCGTATCGCCCGAGGCCACCCCCTCCGTCGAGGCGATGGCGGACGCGGGCGAGATCACCTGGACGAAGCGCGCGTACGAGGAAGGCGACCTGGCGGACGCCTGGTACGCCCTGATCGCGACCAGCGACCCCGAGGCGAACACGGACGCCTCCGCCGAGGCGGAGCGCCACCGCGTCTGGTGCGTCCGCTCCGACGACGCCGACGCGGCGACCGCCTGGACCCCGGCCACCGGCCACAGCGAAGGCGTCACGGTCGCCGTCCTCACCACCGACGCCAAGGGCCGCGACCCCCGCCACACCGCCGCGATCCGCGACGCGGTGGTCGAGGGCCTGCGCGACGGCACCCTGGTGGCGCCCCACCACCGCACCCGCACCCCCGGCGTCGCCCTGGTCGGCGGCGGCCCCGGCGACCCGGACCTGATCACGGTCCGCGGCCGCCGTCTGCTCGCCGAGGCCGACGTGGTGATCGCCGACCGCCTCGGCCCGCGCGACCTGCTCGCCGAACTCCCGCCGCACGTCGAGGTGATCGACGCGGCGAAGATCCCGTACGGCCGTTTCATGGCCCAGGAGGCCATCAACAACGCGCTGATCGAGCATGCGAAGCAGGGCAAGTCGGTTGTCCGGCTCAAGGGCGGCGACCCGTTCGTCTTCGGCCGTGGCATGGAGGAGGCCCAGGCACTCGCCGAGGCGGGCATCGCCTGCACGGTCGTCCCCGGCATCTCCAGCTCGATCTCGGTGCCGGGCGCGGCGGGCATCCCCGTCACCCACCGGGGTGTCGCACATGAGTTCACCGTGGTCAGTGGCCATGTCGCCCCCGACGACGAGCGCTCTCTGGTCGACTGGTCGGCCCTCGCCAAGCTGCGCGGCACGCTCGTCGTCCTCATGGGCGTCGACAAGATCGGCAGGATCGCCGAAACGCTGATCGCGCACGGCAAGCCGGCCGACACCCCCGTCGCCCTGGTCCAGGAGGGCACGACCGCCGCCCAGCGGCGCGTCGACGCGACCCTGGCTACGGTCGCCGAGACCGTCGTCGCGCAGGACGTGAAGCCCCCGGCGGTGATCGTCATCGGAGAGGTCGTGAACGTCGGCCCCGGGCACGTGGCGCGGCCGACCCCCGAGGCCTCCGCGTAACCCGGGGTAACACAACCCCTTCCCAGCCGTTGGCACCGCACCCAGGACAAGGCAGTATCACCCTGTGGCCGATCTCATCACCGTTGAGAACCCCGACGACCCGCGTCTGCGTGACTACACGGGCCTGACCGACGTGGAGCTGCGCCGCAAGCGCGAACCAGCGGAGGGCCTGTTCATCGCCGAGGGCGAGAAGGTCATCAGACGGGCCAAGGACGCCGGGTACGAGATGCGCTCGATGCTCCTGTCCGCGAAGTGGGTCGACGTCATGCGCGACGTGATCGACGAGCTCCCGGCCCCGGTGTACGCGGTCAGCCCCGAGCTCGCCGAGCAGGTCACCGGCTACCACGTGCACCGCGGCGCGCTCGCCTCCATGCAGCGCAAGCCGCTGCCGACGGCGGAGGAACTCCTGCGGTCCGCGCGCCGAGTGGTGGTCATGGAGGCGGTCAACGACCACACCAACATCGGCGCGATCTTCCGCTCCGCCGCCGCCCTGGGTATGGACGCGGTCCTGCTCTCCCCGGACTGCGCGGACCCGCTCTACCGTCGCTCCGTGAAGGTCTCGATGGGCGCGGTCTTCTCGGTCCCGTACGCCCGTCTCGAGACCTGGCCCAAGGGCCTGGAGTCGGTCCGCGACGCCGGTTTCAACCTGCTCGCCCTCACCCCGGACGAGAAGGCGAGGTCCCTGGACGAGGCGGCCCCGCACCGGATGGACCGGGTCGCGCTGATGCTCGGCGCGGAGGGCGACGGCCTGTCCACGAAGGCCCTGATGGCGGCGGACGAATGGGTCCGCATCCCGATGGCCCACGGCGTCGACTCGCTCAACGTGGGCGCGGCAGCGGCGGTCGCGTTCTACGCGGTGGCGACGGGCCGCCCGCAGTCCTAGGCCCGGCCCTGGGCGCTGTCGTCCTCAGCCGTCTTTTAGACGTCCTTAGTCATCCTTGGCCGTCTTGTTCAGCCGGCTCCCGTACTGCTCGGCCATCAGATTCCCGGACCGCGGCGCGTACGACGACTGCTCCTGTCGTACGTCCTTGCGCGTACTCCCGTTGTCCAGCCCGCGCGCCGGCCCCTGGCATCCCTGCGCCGCCGCGATGCCCAGCGCGACGAGCAGCGTCACCACGACGAACACGAAGAGCCGCTGGCGCAGCAGCCGTGGGTTGGCGGGTCGGCGCCCGGTCCCGGTGGTCCGAGGTGCGGGACGGCCGGTACCACTGCGGGGCGCGGGCCTGCTGCCGGAACGCCCGGTTCCGCGGGCGGGCGCGGGGCGCGCACCGGACGGCGTCGGCCGTGAGCCCCCGTTGGTCCCGCCCGTGCCCTGCGGGCGGCGCTGGGTGGGTTGCTCGGCGTACTGCTCGGCGAGGCGCCCCGTCGGCCGGTCGGGATCGCCCCGCGGCGTGGGCGGCCGGACATCCGCCAGGCCCTGTGCCTCGCGGGCGGCGATCTCCTTGAGCCGCAGGGAGAGTTGGAGCGTGCTGGGGCGTTCCTCGGGGTCCTTGGCCAGACATGCGCGGACGAGCGGAGCCAGCGCGTCCGGAACGCCGTGCAGCTGCGGCTCCTCGTGCACCACTCGGTAGAGCATCACCTCGGAACTGCCGTGTCCGAAGGGCGAGTCGTTGGTCGCCGCGTACGCCAGCGTGGCCCCGAGCGCGAACACGTCCGTGGCCGGGCTGACGGCGGCCCCGCGTACCTGCTCGGGCGCGAGGAAGCCGGGTGAGCCGACGGCCGTACCGACGTGGGTGAGCGTCGAGGCACCCGTCGCCCAGGCGATGCCGAAGTCGATGATCCGCGGTCCCTTCGGGGACAGCAGGATGTTGGACGGCTTGAGGTCCCGGTGCACGACACCGGCCTCGTGCACGGCGACGAGCCCCTCGGAGAGCGCGGCACCGACGGCGGCCACGTCGGCGGCCGACATCGGGCCCTCCTCGGCGACCTTGTCGTAGAGGGAGGGCCCAGGCACGTACTGGGTGGCGAACCACGGCCGGTCCGCCTCGAGATCGGCGGCTACGAGCCGCGCCGTGCAGCCGCCCCTGATCCGCCGGGCCGCCGAGACCTCGCGGGCGAACCGCGACCGGAACTCCTGATCCTCCGCCAGATCCGGTCGGATCACCTTCAGCGCGACCCGCTGGCCACGTCTGTCGGAGCCCAGGTAGACCACGCCCATTCCACCCGCGCCGAGCCGTCTGTGAAGCCTGAACGAGCCGACGACACGCGGGTCCTCGCGCCTCAGGCGCATCATCGCCATGTCCATCCCCGCTGCCCGGTCCGTTTGACGAGCCACAGCTTACGTTTCCGCGGCCGGGTGCGCGCAGAGGCCGCGCCCTCTCGGCCCGATCGATTGTCAGTGCCGGGTGGGAGACGTGAAAGACGGTCAGGGAACAAGCGAACAGAAGGGCTTTGGGCCACCTGTGATCCCAACCGTCCCTCACAGAAGGGGGATTGAACCTGTGAAGGGTGATCGCGTGGAGACAGTCGTGAACGCCGGGGACACGACGCGCACGGACGAGGTGATGGCGAGCGGGGTGGGCCGCAGGGTGGAGACCACGGTGCGGCGGGGGGTGGTGGAAGTGAGCGAAGTCACCCGGTGGGGGTCCCCCCACGCCGTTTAGGCAGTGGGGGAGGGTCGGTCGTGCGCACCGCCCGCTTCATGGCGACGCGGGTGCCGGCGCCGGTCGAGCAGCCGGCGCCCAGGGAGGACAGCTCGGAACAGTCGGGGCACACCGGACGCCCCCTCAGGGAAGACCCTGAGTCCTAGGACTCCATCTCCACCCAGGGGAGTACATCGCAGGTCATCGCTCATCCTCCGGGAGGCCCGGCAATCGGTACGAGGGCATGACGACCCATCGCCGCCGCACCCCTAGATTTGAGGTCAAGCGGCGGGTGCAGCACTCGTCCCCCGAGGTCAGACACTCGCCGCTGCCAACCACAAAGATGCTCGGTCAGGAGAGGGACCATGGCCCACACGGCACCGCGGACGGCGATCCGCACGCAGGGACGCAAGGCGTACGGCGCCGCGTTCCCGCGCCAGGGCCAGCGCCACCCCTTGGTGGCGACAGCGATGGTCCTTCCCCTGGCGGCCCTGCTCGTAGTCGTCTTCGGCGGCTGGGACGCAGTGGTCACACAAGCGTCGTCCGTGGGCGTGATGCTGGGGCGCTGAACGGCGCCCCGGGCCCGGAAGAGCGGTCCGGGCGGGGACATCCGGCCATGAAACCCCGTGGGGACGGGGGTGCGGCGGACGGCACAAATGCCCGCGCAGCTGGGGAGCTGCGCGGGCATTGTTTTTGTCCTGGCTCGGCAGCCGGACCCGGGGTGGATTCTTTTGGCCTCGGGTGGCTGAGGGCTGATCGCGCCCACGCGGCGGAGCCGCACGATGTGACAGCTCCGCGCCCCTCAAAGTCCCGGCCCGTCCGGCGTTCGAGGACGACAACGTACGCTCACCAGGGACCGACCGCGCACCCCAGGGGGACCCGTGACCGCAGACGTGCTGTCCGCCCTGACCGCCGGGGCGCGGCACGCGGCCCACCCCAGGGGCAACGCCTGCGCGCACGACGACACCGTCCTCGCCGACCGGCACGACGGCACCGTCGTCCGCCACGGCGACACCGTGGCCAAGGCCCACGCCCCCGGCACGGACCCCGCGGAACTGTCCCGCCGCCTCGCCGCCACCGCGCACCCCGCGCTCTCCGGCATCCTCCTGCCCCCGCTCCGCCCCGCGCCCGTCGAGCTGCGCGGCCGGCTCGTCACCTTCTGGCCGTACGGCGCCCCCGTCGACCCGGAGACTCCCGAGGC
Source organism: Streptomyces sp. NBC_01384 (assembly GCF_045040035.1). NCBI lineage: Bacteria > Bacillati > Actinomycetota > Actinomycetes > Kitasatosporales > Streptomycetaceae > Streptomyces > Streptomyces sp. NBC_01384. Next base: position 1,700,329 of record NZ_CP109559.1, on the reverse strand, counting down.
GGCCCCCTGGGAGGCGGCGGCGACCCTGCTGGCCCGCCTCCACCGGACCCCCGTGCCGGACGGCCTGCCGCCCATGAGGGGCCCCGCCAAGGCGGCCGGGGCGATCGCCCGGCTCCGGTCGGCGGGCCCGCACCCGGCCGCCGCCCTGGTGCTGCGCGCCTGGGCGGGCCTGCCCGCCTGGGCCCGCGACGAAGCCCCCGCGCCGGCCGCCAAGACCCTCTGCCACGGAGACCTGCACCTCGGCCAGCTCGTCCGTCACCCCGCGCCGGCCGGTCCCTGGCTCCTCATCGACGTGGACGACCTCGGCGTGGGCGTCCCGGCCTGGGACCTGGGCCGTCCGGCCGCCTGGTACGCCTGCGGTCTGCTCCCGCCCGACGAGTGGACCCGTTTCCTGACCGCCTACCAGCGCGCGGGCGGCCCGGCCGTACCCGCCGACGGCGACCCCTGGCCCGCCCTGGACGTCGCCGCCCGCGTCCTCACCGTGCAGACGGCGGCCCTGGCGATCGCCAAGTCACTCGCGGCAGGCCGCCCCTTGGACGAGGTGCAGCAGGCCGTGATCGACGCCTGCGACCGAATGGGGTCCGTCCCGCCCGAGTTGGCGCACGGCCCGACCACGTAGGGTGCAACCGTTCGAGGCCGGACAGTGTCTGTCCTGGCGGAAGCGGTACCGACCGGCGAGGAGTTGAGCCGAGCATGCAGTGTCCGAAGTGCCATGCGCCGATGCACACGTACAACCGCAATGGCGTCCAGATCGAGCAGTGCAGCGGCTGCCGCGGGATATTTCTCGACTACGGCGAGCTGGAGGCGCTGACCCGCCTGGAGTCCCAGTGGTCGCAGCCGGTGCCGCCCCCGCCCGCCCCGCAGGCGTACCCGTCCGCGCCCGCCTGGGGTGCCCCGCAGCACGGAGGCCATGGCGGTCACGGCGGTCACGACGGTCACTACGGCGGTCACCAGCGGCACAAGAGCTTCGGCCACATGCTCTTCTCGTCCTGAGCGCGACCGGGGAAACAACCCGGGTACGACGAAGCCCCCGACCGTACGAGACGGCCGGGGGCTTCGGCTGGTGCGCGATACTGGGATTGAACCAGTGACCTCTTCCGTGTCAGGGAAGCGCTCTCCCGCTGAGCTAATCGCGCAGGTGAACCTGCAGGTGGTGCGAGTGATGCGGTGGTGCCTACTGCGTGCGCGATACTGGGATTGAACCAGTGACCTCTTCCGTGTCAGGGAAGCGCTCTCCCGCTGAGCTAATCGCGCGGGGATCCTTGCGGATCAAGTCCTTGCGGACCAGTGGACGATACTGGGATTGAACCAGTGACCTCTTCCGTGTCAGGGAAGCGCTCTCCCGCTGAGCTAATCGCGCGGGGATCCTTGCGGATCAAGTCCTTGCGGACCAGTGGACGATACTGGGATTGAACCAGTGACCTCTTCCGTGTCAGGGAAGCGCTCTCCCGCTGAGCTAATCGTCCTTGGAGGTGGAGACGGGATTTGAACCCGTGTAGACGGCTTTGCAGGCCGTTGCCTCGCCTCTCGGCCACTCCACCAGGAGTGTGGGGGTTCGGGACGATCCCCCACTTCCTGCGAGCGGACGACCAGGTTCGAACTGGCGACCTCAACCTTGGCAAGGTTGCGCTCTACCAACTGAGCTACGTCCGCATGTCGTTTCCGTTCGGCTTGCGCGTCCCGGCGACGTGTTGAACTCTAGCGGATTCCGGGGCCAGCACAAAAACGCGTTTGTGCAGCGTGCTGCGGTCTGTCCGCCGAAGGACATGGTCAGGGCACCCGCAGGTCACCCGCCCTAGACTCGACTGCGTGCTCGACCTCCCTCCTCTCGCCCGCTTCGGCGGCCTCGTCGCGACCGGTCTCCTCGACGTCACCAGCGACCCCGCGGCCCTGGACTCGGCCGGTTTCTGGGCCGTTTCGGCCGACTTCGAGGGGCGTCTGATCTGCGCCCGCTTCCAGGACGTACGAGAGGAACCCGTGCCCGCCCCGGTGCCGGGACAGTGGCGGGGCCCCGCGACCGGTGACTGGACGTCGTCCCTCGACCGCGCCGCGTACACGGAGGGTGTGCGCCGTATCCGCGCGGACATAGCCGCCGGTGAGGTCTACCAGGCCAACCTCTGCCGTGTGCTGTCCGCGTCCGTCGCCCCCGACGCCGACGTGGACGCCCTCACCGCCCTGCTGGCCCGCGGCAACCCGGCACCGTACGCAGGAACGATCCGCCTGCCCCGCCACGGCGTCGAGATCGCCACCGCCTCCCCCGAACTCTTCCTGCGCCGCACCGGCCGCACCATCGAGTCGGGACCGATCAAGGGCACCGGACGCACCGAGGCCGATCTCCTCGACAAGGACTACGCCGAGAACGTGATGATCGTGGACCTGGTCCGCAACGACATCGGCCGCGTCTGCGCCACCGGCACCGTCACCGTCCCCGACCTGTGCGTGGTCGAGAAGCACCCGGGGCTCGTCCACCTCGTCTCCACGGTCCGCGGCGAACTGCGCGACGACGCGGGCTGGCCCGAGCTGCTGGCCGCCGCGTTCCCGCCCGGCTCGGTCACCGGCGCCCCCAAGTCCAGCGCCCTGCGGATCATCGACGCCCTGGAGACCGCGCCCCGCGGCCCCTACTGCGGCGGCATCGGCTGGGTCGACGCCGACCGTGGCACCGGCGAGCTCGCCGTCGGCATCCGCACCTTCTGGATCGACCGTCGCGAAGGCTGTCTGCGGTTCGGCACCGGCGCGGGCATCACCTGGGGCTCCGACCCGGAGGGGGAGTGGCGGGAGACCGAGCTGAAGGCGTCCCGGCTGCTCGCGGTAGCGTCGGGAGAGTACGGAGACACGTACGAAAGTGGAAGGACTCTGACGTGAAGATCTGGCTCGACGGCGGGCTGCAGGACATGGAGTCCGCCCGCGTCTCCGTCTTCGATCACGGGCTGACCGTCGGTGACGGCATCTTCGAGACCGTGAAGGCGGTGGACGGGCGGCCGTTCGCGCTGACCCGCCACCTCGACCGGCTGGCCCGCTCGGCGCGCGGCCTGGGACTGCCCGAACCCGACCTCGACGAGGTCCGCCGCGCCTGCGCCGCCGTACTGGACGTCAACCCGATGCCGCTCGGCCGGCTGCGGATCACGTACACCGGCGGCCACGGCCCGCTCGGGTCCGACCGCGGTGAGCACGGCCCGACCCTGCTCGTCGCCCTCGGCGAGTCCGCCCGCCGCCCCGACTCCACCGCCGTGATCACCGTGCCGTGGACCCGCAACGAGCGCGGCGCCCTCACCGGCCTCAAGACCACCTCGTACGCCGAGAACGTCGTCGCCCTGGCCCGCGCGCGCGAACAGAGCGCGTCCGAGGCGCTGTTCGCCAACACGGTCGGGCAGCTGTGCGAGGGCACGGGCTCGAACGTCTTCGTCGTCCTCGACGGCGAGATCCACACTCCGCCCCTCGCCTCCGGCTGCCTCGCCGGGATCACGCGCGCGCTCGCCGTCGAGTGGACCGGCGCCAAGGAGACCGACCTGCCGCTGGACGTCCTGGAGCGCGCCGACGAGGTCTTCCTGACCTCCACGCTGCGGGATGTGCAGGGCGTGCACCGGGTCGACGGACGCGAACTCCCGGGCGCGCCGGGCCCGGTGACGGCCAAGGCGATGCGGATCTTCGACGAGCGGGCCGGGCACGACCTCGATCCGTAGGGCCCGATCTGTAGGGCCCGATCCGGGGGGTGCGTCGGCGGCGGCAAATCCGGATGACGACAGCTGGTGGAGCGGGTAGAACACCCGTGATGACCACCACTCTGCGGCCGACCGAGCCGCTTCAGCGCGGAGCCGACGGGGCGTTGTCACGCCGCTACAAGGTCTGTGTGAACAGCCGTCCCGTGGGCGAGATCCACCTTTCCACGCACCCCGAATACGGCCCCACCGTGGCCCGGGTCGGGGAGCTGCACATCGAGGAACCCGATCGCGGGCGGGGCCGGGGCACGGTGGCCGTGCTCGCGGCCGAGGAGGTGGCGCGCGGCTGGGGCTGCAAGCGCATCGAGACGTCGGTGCCCGCGGACGCGGCGGCCATGCTCCGGCTCGTCACGACGCTCGGGTACGTCCTGAACAGCCGGAACATGGCGAAGCGTCTGGAGGGCCCGCCACCCGAACTGCCCGTCGGCAGTGTCCCCCGGCCCATGACCGAGGCCGAGTACGTGCCCTGGCTGGCGTACGAGCGTGAGGAGTTCGCCCGTTCCCTGATCGAGCGGGGCGTGTCCGAGGCCGAGGCGTACCGCAAGGCGGACCTGAGCCATGCCCGGTTCCTGCCGGACGGGCCGGCCACCGCGGACACACTGATCAGCGTCCTGGAGCACGAGGGGACGCTGGTCGGCACCCTGTGGGTGGGACTGTGGCCCGACATGGCGTACGTGCTCAGCGTCGAGGCCGATCGCGAGCACCGGGGCCGCGGCCACGGACGCACCCTGATGCTGCTGGCCGAGGCCCAGGCGGTGGTCGGCGGGAGGGACCGCATCGGCCTCAACGTGTTCGCGGGCAACACCCCGGCGGAGAAGCTCTACGAGTCGCTCGGCTACGCGACGACCATGTACCACTTCTACAAGAACCTGCTGTGAGGCAGGAGAGCCCGCTTTGAGGGATGCCTGTAGGTGAGGGGCGCCTGTACAAGAACGTGCGCGGCGCCGTCCGAGTGCTACGCGTCCTCGGCCAGCAGGCGGTCGGCGATCTCCTCGATGCGCTCGCGCAGGCCCTCCTGGCTCTTGCCGCCGTCGAGCCGCTCGCCGCCGATGACATAGGTCGGGGTGCCGGTCACACCGATGGCCTTGCCCTCGGCCTGGTCGGTGTCGACGATCAGGATGTGCCGCCCGTCGATCAGGGCCGTGTCGAACTCCTCGGCGTCCAGGCCGAGTTCACGGGCCACCTCGATCAGGAAGGGTTCGCCCTTGCGGTCCAGCTCCTCGACGCGACCGAGCACCGCCTCGACGTACGGCCAGGTCTGCCCCTGCTCCGCGGCCTCCTCGGCGGCCTGTGCGGCGGCGAAGGCGTGCTTGTGCTTCTCCAGCGGGAAGTGCCGCAGCCGCAGCTCCAGCCGGTCGCCGTAGCGGGCGCGCAGCGCGCGCAGGTCGGTGAGGGCGCTGCGGCAGTCGGGGCACTGGAGTTCGCACCAGACGTCCAGGACGGCGGCGGCGCGGGCTGTGGAGGAGTCGTTCATGACACCCAGTCTCCCAGCCCCGCCGACGGTGCCCCAACCGGGACCTGGGGAGGACCCCGACCCGGAGATGTCCCTGAGGTCCGCCCGGAGCATGGCATATCGGGCGTAGGGCGGTGCAGGATGGAAGGGACGAACCGACCCCGCTGGACCGAGCCCTGCCCTGGAGGACCGGATGATTGCCGAGACCGTCTGTTCCGCCGTCTCCGCGGCCGGCCTCGGCATCGCCGCGGTCACGGCCTACCGCAAGCGCTTCCTCTCCGCCGCACGCATCGCCGCCTACTCGCTGGTGCCGGTCGGCCTGGTGATGACCGGGGTCGTCGGCTGGCTGGCCGACACCGCGTTCAGCCCGACCGCGTGGGCGGGCTTCGGTGTGCTGGGCGTGGCCTGGCTGCTGTTCATGACCACGCGGGCGGTGGAGCGACGCGGCGGCGGGACCAGGAAGGAACGCAAGGCGGCCGCCCGGGCCGCCCGGCGCGAGGCGGTGGGCCCCGCGGCCTCGGCGCCCTCGCTGGGCCAGGCCTCCCGCCCGGCCGCCCGACCCGGGACGACACCCCGGGCCACCGGCGCCGGCGACGACCTCGGCGACATCGAGGCCATCCTGAAGAAGCACGGCATATGAAGTGGCCCGGATATGAAGTAGCCCGGCCTGTGTCGGACTGAAACGACACAGAGGATCATGGGACGGCACGGAAACGATCACGTTCGTGCCTGCTCACCGCGGATATTGGCGAACTCCCGGTCATTCCGGGCGTGTTGATCGCGGAGGGGGTGGTGGCTGCGCCATCATCGCCGCGAGATGCTGGATACAACAGAGAGCGACACCGCCGTCCCTCCTGAGGAGCGGCGGGGTTGTCTCTACGCACTTTCCCAGCCACCGCTGATGATCTTCCTTGCGGTGATCGGCTGTCTGCTGCTCATGGCTTCGCTGCACGACCTGCTGCTGCTCTGAGCCGTACACGGAGCCCCTGGCGTCACCCGCCGAGGGCTCCGTAGCCCGCCGCCACCCGTCCAGCTTCCCCGCGGGGCGGTTCACGTTCCCGCAGGCCGGTTCCCGTCCCCGCAAGCCGGTTCCCTCAGCCCGCCGCCTCCTTGCGGCGTGCCCGGTACGCGGCCACGTGGAGCCGGTTTCCGCAGGTCCGGCTGTCGCAGTAGCGGCGCGATCGGTTGCGGGAGAGATCCACGAAGGCGCGCCGGCAGTCCGGGGCCTCGCAGCGCCGCAGCCGGTCCTGCTCGCCGGCGACCACGAAGAAGGCCAGCGCCATCCCGCAGTCGGCCGCGAGGTGGTCGGCGATCGAGGCGCCCGGCGCGAAGTAGTGCACATGCCAGTCGTAGCCGTCGTGGTCGGTGAGCCGGGGAGTGGTGCCCGCGGCGGCGACCAGTTCGTTGATGAGACCCGCGGCGGTCCGTGGGTCGTCCGCGGCGAAGACTCCGGCGAACCGGCCGCGGACCTTGCGTACGGCCGCGAGGTCGTGCTCCGTCAGCACGCCGACGTCACTGATCTCGTGCTTTCGTACGAAATCGGCGAGGGACGCGACATCCGCGAGCCCGTCCGCCGTGTGGTCCTCCGGCGCGGTGTTCACCAGATCCACCACGGTGTCGAGGGCGCACCGGGTGTCGTGGGTGATCAGCACGTTTCGCTCCCTGGCCTGGGGGTCGGGCGGCCGCCCGCCGATGCTGGCCGATGGTAGTGGCTTCCCGGCGCGGGAGAGCGGGTGCGGTCCAGGAGGGTGCGGTCCCGCACGCCCCGGGGCGGACCGCGAACCACGAGCCCCGACACCACGGATGTCGACCCGGGCCCCGTGCACCGGCCCGCCCGGATCCTGTCCGGGGTGTGCCCCGCCGGGGGCCGTTCCTGCGGAGGTGCGCCCTCGTCGGCGCGCCCGGGCGACGTCCATGCGGAAGACCCGCCCCCGCCCCCGGCCACCGGCACCGACGCCATTCCGGTCGAGGCTCGCGCTCGCGTCCGCACACCGGCGCCGCCTCCGCGGAAGTCCGCGGCGACGGCGCCGGTGTCTGTGCCCTATGCGGTTGTGCCCTATCCGGTTGTGCCCTATGCGGTTGTCTAGGCCCGAGCCGTCTCCCCGAGTGGACGGCGCCGGGCGGCTCTGTGGGGACTCGCTAGCTCTCGGCCAGGATGTGTGAGAGCTCCGTGTCGAGATCGAAGTGCCGGTGTTCCGTGCCGGGGGGCACGGCGGCGTCCGTTCGCTTCAGGAAGGACTCCAAGGCCCGCGCCGGGGCCTCGAGCAGAGCCTCACCCTCCGGGGAGCTCAGGGCAATGCATACGACGCCCTGGCCATGGCTCCGGGACGGCCAGACTCGGACGTCGCCGGTACCGGTGGGCCGGTGCAGGCCCTCGGCGAGGAGGTCGCGGGCGAACACCCACTCGACGGTTTCCTCGGCTCCGGTATGGAAGGTGGCGTGCACGGCGTAGGGATCGGCCGTGTCATACCGCAGTCCTGCGGGAACAGGCAGTGAGGACTCGCTCGACACAACGAGGCGCAGGTGCAGCTCGCAGCTGACCGTGGTGTTCATAAGCGCCAGGGCCTTTCGCTCAGTGTGCGCTCGGGGATTCGCACGTCGGCGAAATCGACATGCCACCTACGGTGCCGTTGTAAACCCCTCTGAGTGTTTTGCGTGTCTTTACGTAACTCTTCCGGCCGAGAGTGCCTTCGCCGGATAGGGCCATTCCGGTGACTGGTTTCTCTCCGGTAGGGTTTGGCCGTACGAATACGGGGAGTGACGAGCCGGGTGAGGTCGCCATGGCTGATGATGAAACGAAGATCGAGGAGGCGCTCGGTTCGCGGGCACCGGAATTCATCAAGGCGCGTCGCGCGCTGCACCTGAGCTGGCAGGTGGGCGTTTTCATCGTGGGGCTCGCGGTGGTCGTCGCGGGCGTGATCATGCTTCCGCTGCCGGGGCCGGGCTGGCTGGTGATCTTCGCTGGCATGGCGATCTGGGCGACCGAGTTCGTCTGGGCGCAGCTGGTGCTCCGCTGGACGAAGCGCAAGGTCACGGAGGCGACGCAGCGGGCGCTCGACCCCAAGGTGCGGCGCCGCAACATCATCCTCACGACCGTCGGTGTCGTCATCGTCGCGACACTCAGTGCCGTCTACATCTGGAAGTTCGGCCTCCAGATGCCCTGGAACATCAACGAGTGACCGATCCAAGGGATGGGGGCCCTTCCAGTGCCGCCCTGAAGGTCCCTCGGCTGGTCGGGGCACCCCCTGACATGGGGTAATGTTCTCCCTGCGCCCGGGCGATTAGCTCAGCGGGAGAGCGCTTCGTTCACACCGAAGAGGTCACTGGTTCGATCCCAGTATCGCCCACCAGCACGGCAGGCGACCCAGTTCCACGCAGTACGTGGACCGGGTCGCCTTCGTCATTTCCGTACGGCCGTGCCAGGGCGCAGGAGTGAGCGCTGCGCCGAGTGCCGGTTGCCGGGTGGCGGCGTCGGTCCCGGCGGGGCGGCGACACGCATTCCGTGCGTGGTCCGGTCCCGGGAGGCCAGTTCCCTCGCGACCTGGCGATCTGGGCACAGTCAGAGGCGACGGGGAGGCCCCGAACCATCGCTCCGGTGGATGCTGTTGGCGAATGCGCTGCGGACGGGTGGCCGGCCGCGGGAATGTGACACTCTCCGCGCAAGTGTCACATTCTCCGGGCCATACACCGTGGCCCCTGGGCCACCAGCCAGACCGCCCACCACGCCGACCGGGATTCGCCGACAGCGTCCATCACTCCGGTGGAGCGGGGACTCCGCACGCCGGCGCCGCACCCGGCGTACGGGATCGCACGGCGACGCCAACCCGATCGCCCCGGGGCGTCACGAGCCCGCGAGCCGACCCTCACACGATCGCGTTGAAGCGGCCTTGGGCGCACTTCTCGGCGAGCGGATGCCGGCCACTCCCAACACCCCACGCGCGTACGCCAGTTCGAGTCACCCTCTCGCGAAGGCCACCCTCCGCCCCCTCGCGCTCGGTTCGCGCACCCCCGCCCCGCAACATCACCCCCACTCGCCCCATGGTTGATTTCAGCCCCGCCCCCCTCGCCCGCCCCGCCGTTTCCCGTTCGACGCCCCGACCGCACGCCCTGGACCTGCACACTCGCGCACCCTCAACCGAAATGCGCCCCCGCAGCCCGCCGCCGCGCGCGCGAGCCCCGTCACATCAATTCCTGTCCGAATCATTGACGCGCCTGAAACCCCTCCGTACCTTGTGCCAGCAAGCGCTTACTTGAAACGATTCACGCTGTGCCGACGACGTCGCGGGGAGGCCCGACTGTGGGAAACAACGGGAGTGTTGAGAGGCGTACGGTCCTCAAGGCGGCCGGAGCTTCGCTGGCCGCGCTGGGGCTGGCCGCGACGACGGGCTGCGGCGGGGACAGCGGCAGTTCCGGGGACGGGACGGTCACGATCCGCTACGCCTGGTGGGGTGCCGACGAGCGGGCGAAGAGGATCAACCAGTCCATCGCGCTCTTCGAGAAGAAGTACCCGAAGATCAAGGTGAAGACGGACTTCCAGGATTACGTGGCCTTTTGGGAGAAGTTCCAGACCCAGGCCGCCGGTGGAAACCCGCCGGACGTATTCCAGAACGCGGTCGGATTCCTGCGGAAGTACGACAAAAGAGGCATCCTCCTCGACCTCAAGCCTCAGATAGACGCGGGAAATCTGAGCCTCGACAACTTCCGCGCCGGAGTCGAGAAGGTGGGCCAGGTCGACGGAAAGCAGCTCGGTATTCCGGTCGGATCCAACACCATGTCACTTGTCATCGACGAGAAGGTGTTTGAGAAGGCGGGCATCAATCCCAAGCAAGGCTGGACCTGGGACGAGTACTTCGCCGCCCTGAAGAAAATCCACGACACCCAGAAGCTGCCCGGCGACACCGGCTACTTCAGCATCATGTACCTGTACGACCTCTACCTCCGGCAGAACGGAAAGGCGTTCTTCACCAAGGACGGACTCGGTTTCGACGAGGCCGACCTGACGGAGTGGTGGACGGACGCCTACAACCGCGTCAAGGCCGGCATCATCACCGACCCCAAGCGGGTCGAGCAGGACAAGCCGAAGTCCTCGGTCACGGCCGGCCACGGCGCCTCCGAGTTCACCTGGGACAACTTCACGGTCCGCTACTCGGCCGAGGGCACCAGCACCTACGGCCTCGCGCCGATCCCCACCACCGACGGCAAGCAGACCGGTCAGTACCTTGCCTCCCTGATGCTGAGCGCCTCCGCCCACACCAAGCACCCCAAAGAAGTCGCCCAGTTCATCGACTTCATGGTGCACGACCCCGAGGTCGGCAAGATCATGGGCTACGACCGCGGCATTCTCGCGACCACCGAGCAGTTCGACGCGTACAAGCCGACCGACGCGCCGAACCAGGCGATCGCGAAGTACGAGACGGATGTCGCCGCGGCCGGAGTGCTCGGCACCATCACCCCGCACCCGGCCGGCGCCGACACCTGCGAGGCCGCCTTCCTGCGCATCGGCGGTGACATGTCGCAGGGCGCGACCAAGGTCGCCGACGCGGTCAAGCAGTTCTTCTCCGAGGCGAAGACCGCCCTCGCCGCCTGATGGGAACCGCCGTGACGCTCGTCAAGGACTCTCCGCCCGACGCCCCGGAGATACGCCCCGGGGCCCCCGCCGCCCAAAAGCGGCGGGGGCGCCGGGAAAACCTCGCCGGCTATCTCTTCATGTCCCCGTGGATCGCGGGCTTCCTGCTGCTGACCGCGGGCCCGATGGCCGCCTCCCTCTACTTCGCGTTCACCGACTACAACCTCTTCAATTCGCCGAAGTGGATCGGCTTCGGCAACTTCACCGCGATGTTCCACGATCCCCGGTGGCAGAAGTCGGTCGAGGTGACGGCCAAGTACGTCGTCATCGGCACTCCGCTCAAACTGCTGCTCGCCCTCGGGGTCGCGCTGCTGCTCGCTCAGAGCCGCCGTGGGCAGGCCTTCTACCGGGCGGCCTTCTACGCCCCGTCGCTCATCGGCGCGAGCGTCTCCGTCGGCTTCGTGTGGCGCGCGCTCTTCTCCGACGACGCGGTCGTGGACCGTACGCAGTCGTTCCTCGGCTTCCACACGGGAGGCTGGGTCGGTGACCCGAACTGGGTGCTCTACAGCCTGGTCGCGCTCACCGTCTGGCAGTTCGGCGCCCCCATGGTGATCTTCCTCGCCGGGCTCAAGCAGGTGCCGAGGGAGCTGTACGAGGCCGCCGAGGTGGACGGGGCAGGACCGCTGCGGCGGTTCTGGAACATCACCCTGCCGATGATTTCGCCGGTGCTCTTCTTCAACGTGCTCCTGGAGACCATCCACTCCTTCCAGATCTTCGGCTCGGCGTACGTGGTCTCCAACGCCACCTGTGGACCGGCGGACGCCACGCTCGTCTACACCTGCTACCTGTACCAGAAGGGCTTCAAGGAGTCCCAGATGGGCTTCGCCTCCGCCATGGCCTGGATGCTGCTGCTCGCAGTGGCGCTGGTGACGGCCGTCCTCTTCTGGTCCCAGAAGCGGTGGGTGCACTACGAGGAGGACGCCCGATGAGCACCACCCTGCGCAAGCCCCTGGAAGTCGGCAGCCGCAAGCGCACCGGTTCGCTGGTCTGGCACATCGGCGCGCTGCTGATCCTCGCGGTCGTCCTCTATCCGGTCATCTGGGTCATCGGCGCCTCGTTCAAGCCCAGCCGGGAGATCATCGGCAGTCTGGATCTCTTCCCGACCAGCCCCATCCTCGGCAACTTCAAGGGTCTGGCCGACGGCATCGCGGACATCTCGATCGCCACGTTCTTCCAGAACTCCCTCTTCTACGCGCTGGGCTCCGTCGTCGGCATCGTCATCTCCTGCTCGCTGACCGCCTACGCCTTCGCCAAGATCCGGTTCGCCGGCCGGAACCTGCTGTTCTCCCTCATGATCGGCACGCTCCTGCTGCCCTACCACGTGCTGCTCATCCCGCAGTACGTGATGTTCCAGAAGATGGGGCTGATCAACACCTACGTTCCGCTGCTGATCGGCAAGTATCTGGCCACCGAGGCGTTCTTCGTCTTCCTCATGGTGCAGTTCATGCGGAACCTGCCGCGCGAGCTCGACGAGGCGGCGCGGCTCGACGGCTGCGGCCATCTGCGGATCTACTGGTCGATCGTGCTGCCGCTGAGCCGCCCGGCCCTCATCACCAGCGCGATCTTCACCTTCATCAACGCCTGGAACGACTTCATGGGCCCGCTGATCTACCTCAACGAGCCCAGCAAGTACACCGTCTCGCTCGGCATGATGATGTTCCGCGACCAGGAGGGCGTCGCCAACTACGGCGGCATGATCGCGATGTCGCTGGTCGCGCTGCTGCCCGTGCTGCTGTTCTTCCTCGCCTTCCAGCGGTACCTGATCGACGGTATGGCGACCTCCGGACTGAAGGGCTGAGAGGGACGTGACCATGGCTCGTACGGCCACCGCGCGCACCAAGGCCCGCAAGACACCCCGCGAATCCGTCTTCGCCGAGCGCTTCGCCGTCTTCGCGGAGTGTCTGCTCACCGGGGTGTGGATCGCGCTGGCCTCGCTGCCGCTGGTCACCTACCCCGCCGCGTTCGCCGCCGGTGCGCGGCATCTGCGGCGGCGTACCTCCCACGAGGCGGGCGGCCTGCGGGAGTTCGTCGCAGACTTCCGGGCGGCCGTCCGGGGCGGCTGGATCGCCGGGGTCGCCGGCTGGGCCGCGACGGCCGCGGTCTGGGTGGACGTCCAGGCCGTGCGCGCCGGGATCCCCGGCGGCCCGCTCGTCGGGGCCGTCGGTCTGTTCGCCCTGATCGGTCTCGCCGTCGCCGGGCTGCGCGCGGCGGCCGTCTGGGAGCCCGGCGCGTCCTGGCGGACGCTGCTCGCGGAGGCCGGACGGCGTACGGTCCTCGACCCCGCCGGGTCCTTCCTGCTCGTCGGCGGCCTGGCCGTCGTGGCCTGCTCCGCCTTCTTCGTCGCGCCGCTGGCGGTCCCCGTCCTGGGGGCCGTCGCCGCGGCGGCCGTGGCCGTCGAGAAGCGCCACCGCCACCGCTGAGCTCTTCACGGGTCGGCGCCCCGGCGTCGCACCTCTTTCTGTCATGCCCCTGACTTCCCCGCACGGAAAGGAAAGGCCATGTCTCCCATCCCCCGCAGGTCCCTGCTCAAGGCGGCCGCCGTCGCCGGAGCCGCCGCGCAGTTCAGCTGGGCCCTGGGAAGCACGAATGCGCAGGCCGCCGCCAGATCCGAGGCCGCCGACACCGACCCCGTGACCCTGGACTGGCTGGAGGACAGCGGTCTCGGCGCCGCCCCCGGCTCCACCGTCGGTGTGCCCTGGCCGAAGGGCGCGTACCAGCAGGACCAGACCTTCGCGCTCACGGATTCCTCCGGCAAGGACGTCCCCGTCCAGTCCTGGCCGATCGCCTACTGGCCGGACGGCTCGCTCAAGTGGACGGCGCACGCGGTCGGTTCCGGCTCCGGGAAGCTCACGCTCGCCGCCGGTGCGCCCGCCGCCCCCGACAAGAAGGTGACCGTCGACAAGAGCGGCGGCACCATCGACATCTCGACCGGCGTCATCACCGCGAAGATCGGCAAGAGTGGCTCCACCCTCGTCAAGTCGGTGAAGCGCGGCTCCACCGAGATCGCGAAGGACGGCCGGCTGGTGCTGATCCGCCAGCCCGAGATCGAGGACGACGACCAGGGCGCGGAGAAGTACGAGCGGTTCGAGAGCGTCATCGGTGAGGGCACGGTCGAGCAGGAGGGCCCGGTCCGTGCCGTCGTCCGCATCGACGGCAAGCACCGCAAGGGCGACCGTAGTTGGCTGCCGTTCTCGATCCGGCTGTACTTCTACGCGGGCGCCGACTCCTTCCGGATGGTGCACACCATCACCTTCGACGGGAAGCAGGAGCCGGGGAAGACGAGCGGCGACTTCATCCGCGGGCTCGGCGTCCGCTTCAACGTGCCGATGCGCGACGCGGCGTACGACCGGCACATCCGCATCGGCGGCGACGGTTCCGGTCTGCTGCGGGAGGCCGTGCAGGGCATCACAGGTCTGCGCCGCGACCCGGGCGCGGCCGTGCAGGCGGCCCAGTTCGCGGGCCAGAAGCTGCCCGACCCGTCCACCTGGGACCAGCGGGTGACGACCCGCCTCCAGTACATCCCCGAGTGGGGCGACTACACCCTCTCCCAGCTCTCCGCCGACGGATTCACCCTGCGCAAGCGGACGAAGAAGGGGCACGGCTGGATCGGCGCGGGCGGTGGACGCCGGGCGAGCGGCTTCGGTTACGTCGGCGGGGCGAGCGGCGGCCTCTCCTTCGGCCTCAGGGACTTCTGGGAGAAGTACCCCGCGCAGCTCGACATCCGCGACGCGGCGACCGACGAGGCCGAGGTCACCCTCTGGCTCTGGTCGCCCGAGGCACAGCCCATGGACCTGCGCTTCTACCACGACGGCATGGGCCAGGACACCTACGCCGAACAGCTCGAAGGCCTCAACATCACCTACGAGGACTACGAACCGGAGTTCGGCACCCCGTACGGCATCGCCCGCACCTCCGAACTCCTCTTCTGGGCCAACGAGTCGACCCCCACGCCCGAAACCCTCGCCGAACAGGTGGCGGCCGTAAGAGTGTTGCCGCAGCTCGCCGCCCCGCCCAAGCACCTGATCAAGGCCAAGGTCTTCGGCGGCCTCTTCTCCGAGCCCGACCGCTCCACCGCCGCCAAGGCGAAGATCGAGGACCACCTCGACTTCCTCTTCACCTATTACAAGGACCAGGTGGAGATGCGCCGTTGGTACGGCTTCTGGGACTACGGCGACTTCATGCACTCGTACGACACCGTGCGCCACCAATGGCGGTACGACGTCGGCGGGTACGCCTGGGACAACTCCGAGCTGTCGCCCGACATCTGGCTCTGGATGGCCTATCTCCGCTCGGGCCGCTCGGACATCTTCCGCTTCGCCGAGTCGCTCACCCGGCACACCGGCGAGGTCGACGTCTACCACCTTGGCCAGTGGGCGGGCCTCGGCACCCGGCACGGCGTCCAGCACTACGCCGACAGCGCCAAGCAGCAGCGCATCGCCAACACCACGTACCGCCGCTATTACTACTACCTCACCGCCGACGAGCGGGTCGGCGACCTCATGCACGCCAACGTCGACTCCGACGAGACGTTCCTCGTCCTCGACCCGATCCGCAAGATCCGCACCGAGCCGTACACCCCCGACCGGCACGCCCTGTCCATCGGCTTCGGCACCGACTGGAGCGGTCTGGTCTCGGCCTGGCTCACGGAGTGGGAGCGCAAGGGCCCGAAGTGGGAGAAGGCCAAGGCGCGCGTCCTGTCGACGATGGAGACGATCGCCGCCCAGCCCAACGGCTTCGTCCAGGGCAGCGGGCTGTACGACCTCGACACCGGCAGGTTCGCCATCGCCTCCGCGCCGGTCGTGTCGGTCTCCCACCTCTCCGCCGTCTTCGGCCTCAACGAACTGTGCGCCGAGCTGATCGACCTGGTCGACGTGCCGAAGTTCAAGGAGGTCTACCTCGACTACTGCCGCTACTTCAACGCCACCAAGACCGAACAGGCGGCGCGCTACGGCTCCAACTTCGGCTCCCTGCTGCTGTTCCAGGGCCACTCGCGCCTCGACGCGTACGCCGCCGTCCAGACCGGCGACGCGACGCTCGCCAAGCGGGCGTGGACGAAGTTCTACAGCTCCGACGGCTATATGGAGTCCTCACCCTGGAAGACCGAGCCGCTGAGCGGCCCGCTCACGCTGGTTCCCGGCAGCGAGGCCAACTGGGTCAGTTCCAACGACACCGCCCTGTACGGCCTCGCCGCCATCGAGAACCTCGCCCTGCTCGGCGACAAGATGCCGTAGCCGTCTCTCTGGCCGAGGGTGCGTCAGCGCATTCTCCCCAGCACCTCCCGCACCCGCCGCGCGTCCCGGATCCGCTGCTCGTACGTCGCACCCAGTGCGAGCAGCGCCAGACCGGCGAGTGCGGGAGGCACCCAACGGGGCAGCGCGCCCGCCATCTGCACGAGGTACGGGGCGAGTTCGTGCAGCGCGTCCGGCGCGAGCACGCCGCACCCGAGGACGAGCGGGGCACGCAACCGGTGCCGGGCGCCCACGAGGGTGACCGCGAGCGCCGCGGCGCCCAGCAGCAGGGGACGAGACCGGTCCGGGTCGACCCACGCCGTCGGAAGACTCGCCACGAGCGTGACGGACAGCCCCGTTCCGTACGGGCGGCGGCCGTGTATCCGACGGAGCGCCGGTCCTCACGCACGGCGGTGCCCGCGGCGATCACTCCGCACGGGGCGCGGCGTGCGTCGAGTTGCCGCGGCTCGGTGTCGAGGAGCCGCAACTCCTCGGCCGGGGGCGGAAGGCGGGTCATACCTCGGGAGTGTGGTACCGGTCATGTTTCTCGGCATGAGTGCGCGTACTCAGGACGTACTCGGATGTCCGATTGGGCACACTCCGTCCATGGACTGGAGCCATTACCGCTTCCGCAGTGTGTGGGCCCTGCCCGCGCCGCCCGCCGACGTCTACCTCGTCCTCGAACAGGCCGAGGACTACCCGCGCTGGTGGCCCCAGGTCCGCGAGGTGACCCGGATCGACGACCGCAGCGGCACGATGCGCATCCGCTCGCTCCTCCCGTACGACCTGGTGTTCACGGCACGGGAGGCGCGCCGCGACCCGGCGGCCGGGGTCCTGGAGATCGCGATGACGGGTGACATCGACGGCTGGGCGCGCTGGACGCTCACCGCCGACGGGCTCGGCACCCGCGCCCAGTACGACCAGGAGGTGGACGTGAGCAAGCCCCTGCTGCGGCGGCTCGCGGTGCCGGGACGGCCGGCCTTCCGCGCCAACCACGCCCTGATGATGCGCGCGGGACAGCGCGGACTGGCGGCCCACCTGACGGGTGACTGACGGCGTACCTGGAAGCGGTTTGAACGACACCCGCCGGGACCTGTATTGTTCAGTGCGTTCCCGGGCGATTAGCTCAGTGGGAGAGCGCTTCGTTCACACCGAAGAGGTCACTGGTTCGAACCCAGTATCGCCCACCCGGAGAAAGCCGGTCCGCCGCAAGCGGACCGGTTTTTCGTTGTCCCGCGCGAGCTCACGCCGCCGCCGACAGCTCCGGCCGCAGCGGCCACGCCGGATCCACCGCCTCCGGCGAACCGCTGCGCGCGAACCACGCCTGCAGACCCCGCGCCTGTGCCGCGTGCCACACCGCCTGCAGGGTGTGCAGCTCGGCGGGGGAGAGTCGCTCCAGACGGGCCGCGAACCGGCGTCCCACCGCTCGTACGACATCCATCGAGGCCAGCGCGTCCGCCGCCGCGTCGTGCGCGCCCTCCAGCGCCACCTCATAGTGTGCACAGAGGTCGGTGAGGGTGCGGCGGCCCTTGCGGTAGCGGTCCAGGTGTTTGTCGAGGACCCGCGGATCGAGCACCCGCAGCGGCGCGGACTCGAACCACCGGTCGAGACAGGACGCGCGATGACGGCGCAACTCCCGGTCCAGGAGCGTCAGATCGAACGGCGCGTTCATCACGACGAGCGGGCGGCCCGCCGCGGCCTGTTCGCCCAGCACCTTGGCTATCTCCTCCATCACCGGCGACGGCCAGCGGCCGTTGCGCTGCAGATGTTCCTCCGTCAGCCCGTGCACCGCCGTCGCCCCCGCGGGCACCGGCACTCCCGGGTTCACCAGCCAGCGAGTCACCCGGGGCCGGGAACCCGCGGCGTCCTGGACGACGACGGCGGCCGACACGATCCTGTCGGTCTCGACGTCCACGCCCGTGGTCTCGGTGTCGAACGCGGCCAAGGGGCCTTCGTACCAGCACGTCATACGTACACAACTCCTCGTTCACCCACGGCAGCTGACGCACCGCCTTCTGCCTGTTTGGTGATACCCGGGCTGTTTGCGCCGTACGCCGGAAGGAGACAACACTGGTACGGGTCTTTGCAGTTCAGCGGCCCGATACGGGGATTCACCTGGCTTGAAAGGCTGTTGGACTCATGGCGCTCGCGCAGCCCGAGCGGGGCGGGCTGCTGCCCCAGCGGACGGCACCCCATCGCGGCACACTCGCCACGACCGCCTGCATGGAGACGCTCCAGGTGGGCTATCTGCACGCCGTGGCGGCGGCCGCGGGCTGTTCGCTGTCCCAGCCATTCCCCGACAACGGCATCGACTGGCACGTCAGCCACAGCGCCCCCGGGCACACGGTCGACGACGAAGTCACCATCAAGGTGCAGCTCAAGTGCACGTACCAGATCCCGCCGAACCCGCCCGGGCCCGCCTTCTCCTTCACGCTCGACAACGAGCACCTGGCGAAGCTCGCCCGCACCCCGGTGTCGGTGCACAAGATCCTGGTCGTGATGCTCGTGCCCAGGTCCCAGGACGACTGGCTGCGCGCCAGCCACGACCGCCTCGACCTGCGGCACTGCTGCTACTGGATCAACCTCGCCGGCCACGCGATCACCGGCCGGCGCCGGACCACCGTGCGAATACCGACCGCGCGCATCTTCGACGACCGGGCGCTCTGCGAGATCATGACGCGGGTCGGGACGGGAGGGAAACCGTGACGCACCGCCCCATCGACCCCATCGGCGAACCCCTACGGCCGGTCAGGCCGCACCCCGTCGAGTCCCACTGGACCGAGCCGCCCGAGCCCGGCCAGGTCGACCCCGCCGTCCTCAGCGCGCTGCTGCACCGGCACGGCTGGCAGCGCCGCGGCGGCGCGGCCGGACGGTACGGCCGGTGGACCCCACCCGGGCCCGGTGGCGGCGGCACGAGCCTGCTCGTGCCGGAGAACCGGGCCTTCCCCGACAGCGACGACCTGCTCGGCGAGGCGCTCGTCGCGCTCTCCCGCAGCGGCTCGCCGTCCGCACACGACATCCTGGTCGCGCTCGCCGTGCCCAGCGACGAGATCCGCTGGTGGCGGGACGTCCCGGCCGGACCCGTCGGCGCCACGCCCTGGAGCGTCGAGGAGCGGCTTCGCTCGGCCGCCCGGCAGATGCTGCTCGCGGCCGCGCTCGCCACGCGCGCGCGTGCGGGCTACTACGGCGCCCGCCACCGCAGGCCCGCCGCCGCGTCCCTGGAGAACGTCCTCGTCGGCGCCGACCCCGGCGGACGCCGACTCACCGTCTTCGTGCCCGTCGACACCGGCCGGTCGCTCTCCGTACGTCTGCACCAGGCGCTGTACGCCACCCGCGAGGCCATCGACTACCAGCGGGCCACCGGCGGCATGGACGCCTTCGACGCGGCCGTCGAGGCGGGCGTCAGCCACGAACTCACCGAAGCCGTCGCCGCCCTCGTCCGCGGCACCGAGGGTGCCCGCATCGCCGTCGAGTGGGCGCCCGCCGCAGGGGTTCCCGAGGGCTGCGCGGCCCCCGACGAAGCCGTCGAGTTCTCGCCCGGCGACCTGCCTGTCCTGCGCCGGGCCGGGGCCCGCTATCTGCGCGAGGAGCCGTCCGTGCCGGTGCGCCTCACCGGCGCCGTGGTGCGGATGCGCAGGTCGGAGCCGCGCGGCGAGGGCACCGTACGACTGCGGGTGATCGCGGGAGCGGAGGTCGCGCACGTCCGGATGACCCTCGACGAGGAGGCGTACCGGATAGCGGGCCATGCCCATCTGGTCGGACTGCCGGTGCGGGTGCACGGGCGGCTGGAGAGCCGCGGCGGCTTCCGTCGGCTCACGGACGCCTCCGGGGTCGTACCGGTGCAGGTGGACGAGGCCGAGCGGGACCGGCTGATGAAGTCGCTCCAGGAGAACCTGGACTTCTTCGAGGAGGCGTGCAGCGGGGACTGAGGGGGGTCGGGGAGCGTCCAGGGAGCCTCGGCGCAAACCGTTTCGCGGAGGGGACCCCGGGCTCGGTACGATCGCCTTTGTATTACGCGTGCAAGAGACGATGCGCGCGTCCCCTTCAGACAGGAGAGTCCGGTGTCAGACGTCCGTGTGATCATCCAACGCGATTCCGAGCGGGAAGAGCGCGCGGTGACGACGGGCACTACGGCCGCCGACCTCTTCGCCGGCGAGCGCACCATCGTCGCGGCCCGCGTGGGCGGCGAGCTGAAGGACCTCGCGTACCAGGTCAAGGACGGCGAGACCGTCGAAGGCGTGGAGATCTCCTCCGAGGACGGCCTCAACATCCTGCGCCACTCCACCGCGCACGTCATGGCCCAGGCCGTGCAGGAGCTCTTCCCCGAGGCCAAGCTGGGCATCGGCCCGCCGGTCAAGGACGGCTTCTACTACGACTTCGACGTCGAGAAGCCGTTCACGCCCGAGGATCTCAAGGCCGTCGAGAAGAAGATGCAGGAGATCCAGAAGCGCGGTCAGCGCTTCTCCCGCCGTGTGGTGACCGACGAGGCGGCCCGCGAGGAGCTCGCCGCGGAACCGTACAAGCTGGAGCTGATCGGCATCAAGGGCTCCGCCTCCTCGGACGACGGCGCGGACGTCGAGGTCGGCGGCGGCGAGCTGACGATCTACGACAACCTCGACGCCAAGACCGGCGAGCTGTGCTGGAAGGACCTCTGCCGCGGTCCCCACCTGCCCACCACCCGGAACATCCCGGCGTTCAAGCTGATGCGCAACGCCGCGGCGTACTGGCGCGGCAGCGAGAAGAACCCCATGCTCCAGCGCATCTACGGCACCGCCTGGCCCTCCAAGGACGAGCTGAAGGCGCACCTCGACTTCCTCGTCGAGGCGGAGAAGCGCGACCACCGCAAACTGGGCAACGAGCTCGACCTGTTCTCCATCCCGGACCAGATCGGCTCCGGCCTCGCCGTCTTCCACCCCAAGGGCGGCATCATCCGCCGGGTCATGGAGGACTACTCGCGGCGCCGGCACGAGGAAGAGGGCTACGAGTTCGTCTACACCCCGCACGCGACGAAGGGGAAGCTCTTCGAGACCTCGGGCCACCTGGACTGGTACGCCGACGGCATGTACCCGCCCATGCAGCTCGACGAGGGCGTTGACTACTACCTCAAGCCCATGAACTGCCCGATGCACAACCTGATCTTCGATGCGCGCGGCCGCTCGTACCGTGAACTGCCGCTGCGCCTCTTCGAGTTCGGGACCGTGTACCGGTACGAGAAGTCGGGCGTCGTGCACGGCCTGACCCGTGCCCGTGGCTTCACGCAGGACGACGCGCACATCTACTGCACCAAGGAACAGATGGCGGAGGAGCTCGACAAGACGCTCACCTTCGTCCTGAACCTGCTGCGCGACTACGGCCTGACCGACTTCTACCTGGAGCTCTCCACCAAGGACGAAACCAAGTTCGTCGGCTCGGACGAGACCTGGGAGGAGGCCACCGAGACGCTGCGGCAGGTGGCCGAGAAGCAGGGCCTCCCGCTGGTCCCGGACCCGGGCGGTGCCGCGTTCTACGGCCCGAAGATCTCCGTCCAGGCCAAGGACGCCATCGGCCGCACCTGGCAGATGTCGACCGTGCAGCTCGACTTCAACCTGCCGGAGCGCTTCGACCTGGAGTACACCGGGCCCGACGGCTCCAAGCAGCGTCCGGTGATGATCCACCGTGCGCTGTTCGGTTCCATCGAGCGATTCTTCGCGGTGCTCCTCGAGCACTACGCGGGCGCGTTCCCGGCCTGGCTGGCGCCCGTGCAGGCGATCGGCATCCCGATCGGCGACGCGCACGTGGAGTACCTGCAGAAGTTCGCCACCGAGGCGAAGAAGAAGGGCCTGCGGGTCGAGGTCGACGCCTCCTCCGACCGTATGCAGAAGAAGATCAGGACGGCGCAGAAGCAGAAGATCCCGTTCATGATCATCGTCGGCGACGACGACATGAACGCCGATACGGTGTCGTTCCGCTACCGCGACGGTTCACAGGAGAACGGCATTCCGCGTGACGAAGCGCTGGCGAAGCTCGTAGACGTGGTGGAGCAGCGCATCCAGGTGTGACGTGGTCCCCGCCGATGTGGGGTTCAGGCCCCCGGGGTATTCCCCGGGGGCTTCTCCCTGTCCTCGTCGGTCTTGTCCTCTCGCGAGAACACCTGCAGCAGCCAGGACGAGAACGAGCCGGTCACCGCACCGAGCAAGGCCAGCCCGCAGGCCATGAGACCCGTGGCGATCACCCGCCCCCACGGCGTCACCGGAGTGACATCGCCGTAGCCCACCGTCGACAGCGTGGAGCAGGCCCACCACACCGAGTCCCCAAAGGTGTGGATCGTGGCGTCCGGGGCGGTGCGCTCCTGCTGATAGACGGCGAGAGCGCCGGCAAAGCCGAGGAGCGTCACCGACAGGGTGGCGTACGTGATCACGCGCGCGTGCAGGCTGAACCGGGGCTGTCCATGTCGGCGCTGCACCGCTTCGTAGACCTTGACGATCCGCAGCGGGCGCAGCAGGGGAAGCGCGAGCACCACCGAGTCCAACCAGTGCGTCCGTACGAAACGCAGGCGCTGCCCGCTCAGCCGCCAGCGCACGGCGTAGTCGACGGCGAACAGCGCCCAGGTGGCGAACAGCGCCGCCAGGCAGGCGTTCCGCCAGCTCTCGGGCAGGTCGCGGGCCAGAACAAGGACCGCGTAGAAGAAGAGAAACAGCAATGACGCCATGCCGAGCGGGACCTCGCTGCGCCGCTCCCAGCGGGCCTGGGGGCTGTCGTCATTCATCGCCCCAGCTTGACCGCACGCCCTTTTGTACGGCACCCGCCGACACGCCGCGAATGGGCGAAGCAATATGCTGCACCACATGACGAGTGAGCCGGAGCAGCAGATCGGAGTGGGAACGCAGGACGCGTTCCAGCGCTTGTGGACGCCCCACCGGATGGCTTACATCCAGGGCGAGAACAAGCCCACCGGCCCGGGGGCCGACGACGGCTGTCCCTTCTGCTCGATCCCCGCGAAGTCGGACGAGGACGGGCTCATCGTCAAGCGCGGTGAGCAGGTGTACGCGGTGCTCAACCTGTACCCGTACAACGGCGGCCACCTCATGGTCGTGCCCTACCGCCACGTCGCGGACTACACCGACCTGACCGACCCGGAGACCGCGGAGCTCGGCGAGCTGACCAAGCAGGCGATGACCGCGCTGCGCACCGCCTCGGGCGCGCACGGCTTCAACATCGGTATGAACCAGGGCACCGTGGCGGGTGCGGGCATCGCCGCCCACCTCCACCAGCACATCGTCCCCCGCTGGGGCGGCGACACCAACTTCATGCCGGTCGTGGGCCACACCAAGGTGCTCCCCCAGCTCCTGGCCGACACCCGCAAAATGCTGGCGGAGGCCTGGCCGACGCGGTAGCCGGGCTGGGAGCGCCCCTTCAGGGGCGCGAGGCTGTGACATCATGCGGCTCCGCCCCGTGGGCGCGACCGGCCCGAGACGACCCGCACCGGACGGACGCGGACGGACGGCCTTTCGCCGCCCGTCCGCCGGGGGCTCACGCGTCGTAGACGTCGTCCTTCTTCGGCGTCGGGTCCTGGACCGCGCCGCTGAGGACGGACGTGCGGCCGTCGAATTTCTCGGTGTTCACGTTGTGACCCTTCAGGAACTCGATGACGGCCTCGTGCACCACGCGGAGCACGGGGGTCGCGCTGCGCAACACGTCATCGGCCATGAAGCGGTTCTTCCAGGGCTGGTCGGCCCAGGCATGGCGCAGCCCGAAGGGCTCGGGAAGCACCAGCGAGCCGCCGAGCCAGTTGAGGAGCGGCGGATACCAGGTGAGCGGGGCGCGGGCCGCGAGACGGACCACCTCGTCGTTGTCCACGAGCGGGAGCTTCACCTTGCGGGTCTCCCAGAACTTGACCGTCTTGGCGACTTCCTTCTCCTTGGCCGCCGGCTTGCCCATGAAAAGGCCGTTCACCGGTCCCAGGGCATGGCCGGTGAGCTCGATGCGCAGGGTCTTGTGCAGCACGGTCACGGTGACGAGCATGCTGATCACCAACTGGCCGTCCCAGAGCGTCCATTGGACACCGAGGTAGTGCCGTTCACCGCTGTCGTACTGCTGCTTGTTGCAGATGTCCCGCATCTGCTGCAGGTTGACCTGGTGGGCCGTGCTGCCACCGGGGCGGGCGACCTCCTTGGTGCCCACCGGCACATGTGTGACGACCCAGTGGCGTATCTCGGGCTTGGGGAAACCACCCGTGGTCAGCGGGCTCGTGTTGAGTTTCTCCAGGGCTCGCTCAATGGCGCTCACGACGTCGAAGCTCTGGAACCTGGCGATCTCCGGGGGCGGAACCAGGTGCTTCGCCAGCTCCGCGCTCAGCGAGCCCACCTTCTGCGTCTGTTCCGAGGGCAGCGGAACCAGTTCCTCGGCGAGGTGCCAGTGTCCCCAGCGCGTGCCCATACCGAGGATGCCCTTGGGACCGGCGTAGAAGACCGCGTTCGACCGCTGTTCGTCCCTCAGCTCGCCGAACGCCTGGCGCAGCCGCTCGGCCCGGGTGTCGCCGGGACTGCTGGGAACGGATTCGGGGACCCTGGCGCCCACGGTGCTGCCGGAGAGAAGACTGTTCCAGCGGGTGCGCAGATCCTTCGCCGTGCGCTCGCAGATCTGCTTCGCCAGCAGCCAGCCGACGACGGGGGCGACGAGCGCGCCGCGCACGTACCAGGCGAGGGGACCGGTGATGGGCAGACGGATCAGGGCGATCACGGCGACGGCGCCCACCGCGACCAGCAGGGTGGTGGCGAGGGCGGGGGCACGCTTGCCCTCGCGCTTGGCGATGGTGGTCCGCAGCTGGAAGACCAGCAGCCAGAGGAGAAGCCCCGGCAGGAAGAACAGGCCGCACACCACCATCACGGCCGCGAGCCGGTTGTCGCGCTCCTTGCGGAGGCGGTTCGCCGCCAGGCAGTGTTCGACCACCGCCTGCGGCTCGATGCCGAACGACTGGATGACCGGGTTGCGGCCGACGCCCAGCATGCGGGACACCACTGCCTGGGAGAAGGCCTCACCGAGGTTGGGCCGGAAGATCGTCGCCCACTTGCGGCTCGGCTTGACGGTCGACTCGTGCCACTCGTTGTTGGCCTCCAGGATCTTTCCGACCTCGTCGTCCCGGTAGGCCGCCGAGGCCAGGGCGTACGTCGCCAACTCGTCTGTGCCCGACCGTGGCACCTGTGGCCCGAAGATGTCCTCGAAACCGGTTGGAACCGTCATACCCGCCCCCATCGCCGCCGGTGTCGCTCCTGCGGCCTTCCCGACTTCCCTGCCCCGCACACCTGTTGATCAGGTCATCGTCTTGATCAGTTCCCAGAGTATCGGCCGTGACCGACATTCGTCGGCGGACGGCCGAAGCCGCCCGCCGAGGGTGAAGGGAGCCGAACTGTCAGGCGTCCTGGGCCTGTTCGCGAATTTTTTCGGCGATCTGCTGCGGCATCGGCTCGTGCCGCGCATAGCGGCGGTCGAAGCGCGCGGTGCCGTGTGAGAGGGAGCGCAGATCGACGGCGTACCGCCCGATCTCGATCTCAGGGACCTCGGCCCGTACGAGCGTGCGCCCGCCGCCCGCCTGCTCGGTGCCGACGACCCGGCCGCGCCGCCCCGACAGGTCGCTCATCACGGCGCCCACGTACTCGTCGCCGACCAGCACCGTCACCTCGGCCACCGGCTCCAGGAGATGGATCCTGGCGTCGGTGGCCGCCTCGCGCAGGGCGAGCGCGCCCGCGGTCTGGAACGCGGCGTCGGAGGAGTC
The DNA here is from genome assembly GCF_045040035.1 of Streptomyces sp. NBC_01384. NCBI lineage: Bacteria > Bacillati > Actinomycetota > Actinomycetes > Kitasatosporales > Streptomycetaceae > Streptomyces > Streptomyces sp. NBC_01384. The sequence continues at coordinate 1,674,555 of NZ_CP109559.1, read as the reverse complement.
CACCGAGTGCGCCTTGCCGTCGAGCAGGGTGATCCGTACGTCGATCAGCGGATGGCCCGCGACCACGCCCTTGGCGGCCTGGGCGCGCACACCCTTCTCGACGGACGGGATGAACTGCCGGGGCACGGCGCCACCGACGACCTTGTCCACGAACTCGATGCCCGAGCCGTTCGGGAGGGGCTCGACCTCGATCTCGCAGATCGCGTACTGGCCGTGCCCGCCCGACTGCTTCACATGCCGACCGCGCCCGGCGGCCCTGTCCGCGAACGTCTCCCGTAGGGAGACCTTGTGCGGGACCACGTCGACCTGGACGCCGTACCGGTTGCGCAGCCGCTCCAGGGCGACGTCCGCGTGGGCCTCGCCCAGGCACCACAGGACGACCTGGTGGGTGTTCTGGTTCTGTTCCAGGCGCATGGTGGGGTCCTCGGCGACCAGCCGCCCCAAACCCTGCGAGAGCTTGTCCTCGTCAGGCTTGCTGTGCGCCTGGATGGCGAGCGGCAGCAGCGGGTCGGGCATCTGCCAGGGCTCCATGAGGAGCGGGTCCTCCTTGGCCGAGAGCGTGTCGCCGGTCTCGGCCCGGTTGAGTTTCGCGACGCACGCAAGGTCGCCCGCGATGCAGTGCGTCAGGGCGCGTTGCTGCTTGCCGAACGGGGTGGACAGGGCGCCGACGCGCTCGTCGACGTCGTGGTCCTCGTGGCCCCGGTCGGTCAGCCCGTGCCCGGAGACGTGCACCGTCTCGTCGGGGCGCAGGGTGCCCGAGAAGACCCGTACGAGCGAGACCCGGCCCACATAGGGGTCGCTGGCCGTCTTCACGACCTCCGCGACGAGCGGCCCGTTCGGGTCGCAGGTCTTGACCTCGCGTTCCTGCCCCTCCGGCGTCGTCACCGTGGGCGCCGCGCGTTCCAGCGGGGTGGGGAAGCCGCCCGTGACGAGTTCGAGGAGCTCGACCGTACCGAGGCCCTGGCGGGCCCCCTCGGCGGCGGGCGCGGCCGCCAGCACGGGGAAGAAGACCCCGCGCGCCACGGCCCGTTCCAGGTCCTGCACGAGTGTCCTGAAGTCGATCTGCTCGCCGCCGAGATAGCGGTCCATGAGGGTCTCGTCCTCGCTCTCGGCGATGATCCCCTCGATCAGCCGGTTGCGCGCCTCCTCGATCAGCGGCAGCTGTTCGGGCCCGGGCTCGGCCTCCTTGCGCTCCCCGGAGGAGTAGTCGAACAACCGTTGCGACAGCAGGCCTATCAGGCCGGTCACGGGCGCGTGCCCGTCGGGCCCCTCCGCGCCGTGCAGCGGCAGATACAACGGCAGTACGGCGTCGGGGTCGTCCGCGCCGAATGCCTCGGCGCAGTTCCGGGTCATCTCGTCGAAGTCGGCGCGCGCCGATTCGAGGTGGGTGATCACGATGGCGCGCGGCATGCCGACCGCCGCGCACTCCTCCCACACCATCCGGGTCGAGCCGTCCACCCCGTCCGAGGCCGAGACGACGAAAAGGGCCGCGTCCGCTGCCCGCAGACCGGCCCTGAGTTCCCCGACGAAGTCGGCGTATCCGGGGGTGTCGAGGATATTGATCTTGTATCCGTCCCAGTCGACGGGTACCAGGGAGAGCTGCACCGAGCGCTGCTGCCGGTGCTCGATCTCGTCGTAGTCGGAGACGGCGGTGCCGTCCTCCACCCGGCCCGCCCGATTCACTGCCCCCGCGGTCAGCGCGAGGGCTTCCACCAATGTCGTCTTGCCGGATCCGCTGTGGCCGACCAACACCACATTCCGTACGGACGCGGGGTGGTCGGCCGCTGTAGCCCTGCCGGCGGCTCCGGGGTGTGCGTTCGCCTTGTCGCCCATGGCCTTGCCTCCCGTGCACGGTGAGGTCACTGTGGGCGCGGGCGTGGCGGATCCTCCCCCAGAGGGGACGCCCCCAGCGGTGCGGCTCCGATGACGCCCGCGGTGTATTCGAGCTTTGCACTCGTGTCACGGTGCGTCCATACGGCGGACGCGATCCCGCCGTGACATCGATGGCATCCGTCCGTGACACCGGGGTGCGGGTGCCCGACCGTCGCACATGCGCGCGCGTGGCTACGATGGGCCAGCCGGTGGCCAGCAGGGGCCGCGCGGCGACACCGACCCTCGGGAAGGCCATGCTGAACAAGTACGCGCGTGCATTCTTCACGCGTGTCCTCACACCGTTCGCCGCGTTTCTCATCCGTCGGGGGGTAAGCCCCGACACGGTCACCCTCCTGGGCACGGCCGGAGTCATGGCGGGCGCGCTGGTCTTCTACCCCCGGGGGGAGTTCTTCTGGGGCACGATCGTCATCACGCTCTTCGTCTTCTCCGACCTGGTCGACGGCAACATGGCGCGCCAGCTCGGCCGCTCCAGCCGCTGGGGAGCCTTCCTGGACTCCACGCTCGACCGGGTCGCCGACGGCGCGATCTTCGGCGGCTTCGCGCTCTGGTACGCGGGCGGCGGCGACAACAACGCGCTGTGCGCCGTCTCGATCTTCTGCCTGGCCAGCGGCCAGGTGGTCTCGTACACCAAAGCCCGCGGCGAGTCGATCGGCCTGCCGGTCGCCGTCAACGGCCTGGTCGAGAGGGCCGAGCGCCTGGTGATCTCCCTGGTCGCGGCCGGCCTCGCGGGGCTGCACACGTTCGGGGTGCCGGGCATCCAGTGGCTGCTGCCCGTCGCGCTGTGGATCGTCGCCGTCGGCAGCCTCGTCACGCTCATCCAGCGCGTCGTCACGGTGCGCCGGGAGTCCGCGGAGGCGGACGCGGCGGCGGCCGCGGCCCAGAACAGCGGGGCCACGTCGTGACCAGCTTCCAGGAGAGGCTGGTGGACGGGGCCTACGCGGCCGGCTGGAGCACCGTCAAGAAGCTCCCCGAGCCGGTCGCCGTGCGCCTCGGCCGCACCGTCGCGGACCTCGCCTGGAAGAGGCGCGGCAAGGGCGTACAGCGCCTGGAGAGCAACTACGCGCGCGTGCTGCCCGACGCGACCCCGGAGCGGCTCGCCGAGCTCTCCAGAGCGGGCATGCGCTCGTATCTGCGCTACTGGATGGAGTCCTTCCGCCTCCCCGCCTGGAGCAAGGAGCGCATGAGGACAGGCTTCGAGCCCAAGGACGTGCACCACCTGACGGACGGACTCGCCTCCGACAAGGGCGTGATCCTGGCCCTTCCGCACATGGGGAACTGGGACCTCGCGGGAGCCTGGGTCACCACCAAACTGGAGACGCCGTTCACGACGGTCGCCGAGCGCCTCAGGCCGGAATCGCTGTACGACCGTTTCGTCGCCTATCGCGAGGGCCTCGGCATGGAGGTCCTGCCGCACAGCGGCGGTACCGCGTTCGGGACGCTGGCCCGGCGGCTGCGCGACGGCGGACTGATCTGCCTGGTCGCCGAGCGCGATCTGTCGGCCTCGGGCGTCGAGGTGGAGTTCTTCGGCGAGACGACCCGGATGCCCGCCGGCCCGGCCCTGCTGGCCCAGCAGACGGGAGCCATCCTCCTGCCGGTGACGCTCTGGTACGACGACTCACCCGTGATGCAGGGCCGTGTGCATCCCCCCGTCGAGGTTCCCGAGACAGGTACCCGGGCCGAGAAGACGTCTGCCATGACACAGGCGCTGGCCGACGCCTTCGCCACGGGTATCGCCGAACATCCGGAGGACTGGCACATGCTGCAGCGCTTGTGGCTCAAGGACCTCGATCCCGGGAAGGATCCTGACAACACCGAGAAGGATTCCGAGAAGAGGACTCCGTGAGGATCGGCATCGTCTGTCCGTACTCCTGGGACGTTCCGGGCGGCGTCCAGTTCCACATCCGCGACCTGGCCGAACACCTCATCCGCCTGGGACACGAGGTCTCGGTCCTCGCCCCCGCGGACGACGAGACACCGCTGCCGCCGTACGTCGTCTCGGCTGGCCGCGCGGTCCCGGTGCCGTACAACGGCTCCGTGGCGCGTCTGAACTTCGGCTTCCTGTCGGCGGCACGGGTGCGGCGCTGGTTGCACGACGGCACCTTCGACGTGATCCACATCCACGAGCCGGCCTCGCCGTCCCTGGGCCTGCTCGCGTGCTGGGCGGCACAGGGCCCCATCGTCGCCACCTTCCACACCTCCAACCCGCGCTCCCGGGCGATGGTCGCCGCGTACTCGATCCTCCAGGCGGCCCTGGAGAAGATCAGCGCGCGGATCGCGGTGAGCGAGTACGCGCGCCGCACCCTGGTCGAGCACCTGGGCGGCGACGCGGTCGTCATCCCGAACGGCGTCGACGTCGACTTCTTCGCCCGCGCCAAGCCCAAGCCCGAGTGGCAATCAGAAGGGGCGCGAAGCTCGGTTGAGGGTGGTGGTGGGAGACGGGCGGGCGACACCCTCGGCTTCATCGGCCGCATCGACGAGCCCCGCAAGGGCCTGCCCGTCCTCATGAAGGCCCTCCCGAAGATCCTCGCCGAGCGCCCGGGGACCCGGCTCCTGGTCGCCGGACGCGGTGACGAGGAGGAGGCCGTCGAGTCCCTGCCCGCCGAGATGCGCTCGCGCGTCGAGTTCCTCGGCATGGTCAGCGACGAGGACAAGGCCCGCTTCCTGCGTAGCGTCGACCTGTACGTGGCGCCCAACACCGGCGGCGAGAGCTTCGGCATCATCCTGGTGGAGGCGATGTCGGCGGGGGCGCCGGTCCTGGCCTCCGACCTCGACGCCTTCGCGCAGGTCCTCGACCAGGGCGCGGCCGGCGAGCTCTTCGCCAACGAGGACGCGGACGACCTGGCCGCGGCGGCCCTACGACTGCTCGGCGACCCCGAGCGCCGGGCCGAACTCCGCGCGCGGGGCAGCGCCCACGTACGGCGCTTCGACTGGTCGACCGTAGGCGCGGACATCCTGTCCGTCTACGAGACGGTGACGGACGGCGCGGCGGCGGTCGCCGCGGACGAACGGACGGGGCTGCGGGCGCGGTTCGGACTGGCCCGGGACTGAGCGTGCCGGACACGCCGGCCACGGCGGACACGACGGCCTCGGGAGGATCGTGCTGCGCACCCGCGCGCGGAAAGGACAGTTCGGGTTTCCAACCGTCCGTACCGGCCTCGCCCCCTGGCATGCGACCGGGCGACCGTCCCGTTCCCGCGCCTGACACCGCCGCCGTCACACTGCCCGGCGGCGCGTTCCGTATGGGCGACGCCTTCGGCGAGGATTCCGTTGCGCGTGGGACCTGAAGGACGCGTGGGACCTGAAGGAGCGGTGACCTTGCCCGGGTAGCCTTGCCGCCCGTGACCGCAACCCTCATCTGGACCCTCGTCGTCCTCGTCGCGATCGGCCTCTACCTGAGCTGGACGGCGGGGCGCCTCGACCGGCTGCACTCCCGGATCGACGCCGCGCGCGCCGCGCTCGACGCGCAGCTGTTGCGCCGCGCCTCGGTCGCCCAGGAGCTGGCGACCTCCGGGGTGCTCGATCCCGCCGCCTCGATCGTGTTGTACGAGGCCGCGCACGCCGCCCGGCAGGCGGAGGAGGAGCAGCGCGAGGTGGCCGAGAGCGAGCTGAGCCAGGCGTTGCGGGCCGTCTTCGGGGAGCCTCAGCAGGTGGAGGCGGTGCGGGAGGCGCCGGGTGGGGACGCGGCGGCGAGCGAACTGGCGCAGGCGGTGCGGAGGGTGCCGATGGCTCGGCGGTTCCACAACGACTCGGTGCGCGCCGCCCGTGCGCTCCGCCGCCACCGCAAGGTCCGCTGGTTCCGCCTCGCCGGTCATGCACCCTTCCCCATGGCCTTCGAAATGGACGACGAGCCCCCCACGGCCTTGGCGGACCGCCCCACGACCTGACGCCGCGCCCGCTGGGTCCTCGGGGACGCGGGGAACTGCGCGACCAGCCCCCACCCGCCCACAGTCGAACAGCCCACCAGGGGGCTGGGGGCGGAGGCCCGACAGACAGGACGGGTAGGGGCGACGGGGCGAAAACGATCCACCGGGTCTCCATTGGCCCTTGCTGTGGCCTGGTCCCATCCCGTTTCCTCGGTGCTGCAGAAACCCTCTTTCACCGAGTGAGGTCATCCGTGTCCAGCACGCTCTCCAACTCCGCCCAGCCCGCTGAAACCGCCGCGACCGGCACCGCCCGCGTAAAGCGCGGCATGGCCGAGCAGCTCAAGGGCGGCGTGATCATGGATGTGGTCAACGCCGAGCAGGCGAAGATCGCCGAGGACGCCGGCGCCGTGGCCGTCATGGCCCTGGAGCGGGTCCCCGCCGACATCCGCAAGGACGGCGGCGTGGCCCGTATGTCGGACCCGAACATGATCGAGGAGATCATCGACGCGGTCTCCATCCCCGTCATGGCCAAGTCCCGTATCGGGCACTTCGTCGAGGCCCAGGTCCTTCAGTCCCTCGGCGTCGACTACATCGACGAGTCCGAGGTCCTCACCCCGGCCGACGAGGTCAACCACTCCGACAAGTGGGCCTTCACGACCCCCTTCGTCTGCGGCGCCACCAACCTCGGCGAGGCCCTGCGCCGCATCGCCGAGGGCGCCGCCATGATCCGCTCCAAGGGCGAGGCCGGCACCGGCAACGTCGTCGAGGCGGTCCGCCACCTGCGCCAGATCAAGAACGAGATCGCCCGGCTGCGCGGCTTCGACAACAACGAGCTGTACGCCGCCGCCAAGGACCTGCGTGCCCCGTACGAGCTGGTCAAGGAGGTCGCCGAGCTCGGCAAGCTCCCGGTCGTGCTGTTCTCCGCCGGTGGTGTCGCGACCCCCGCCGACGCCGCGCTGATGCGCCAGCTCGGCGCCGAGGGCGTCTTCGTCGGCTCCGGCATCTTCAAGTCGGGCGACCCGGCCAAGCGCGCCGCCGCCATCGTGAAGGCGACCACCTTCTACGACGACCCGAAGATCATCGCGGACGCGTCCCGCAACCTGGGCGAGGCCATGGTCGGCATCAACTGCGACACCCTCCCCGAGGCCGAGCGCTACGCCAACCGCGGCTGGTAAGGCACACCACTGATGAACACCCCGGTCGTAGGCGTCCTGGCCCTCCAGGGCGACGTACGGGAGCACCTCATCGCCCTGGCCGCGGCCGACGCCGTGGCCAGGCCGGTGCGGCGTCCCGAGGAGCTCGCCGAGGTGGACGGCCTGGTCATCCCGGGCGGCGAGTCCACCACCATCTCCAAGCTGGCCGTTCTCTTCGGCATGATGGAACCCCTCCGCGCGCGCGTGCGAGGCGGCATGCCCGTCTATGGCACCTGCGCGGGCATGATCATGCTCGCCGACAAGATCCTCGACCCGCGCTCGGGCCAGGAGACGATCGGCGGCATCGACATGATCGTGCGCCGCAACGCCTTCGGACGTCAGAACGAGTCCTTCGAAGCGGCGGTCGACGTCAAGGGCGTCGAGGGTGATCCTGTAGAGGGCGTCTTCATCCGCGCCCCCTGGGTCGAATCCGTGGGTGCCGCGGCCGAAGTGCTCGCCGAGCACGAGGGCCACATCGTCGCCGTACGCCAGGGCACCGCGCTCGCCACGTCGTTCCACCCGGAACTGACCGGCGACCACCGCGTGCACGGCCTGTTCGTCGACATGGTGCGCGAGAACCGGACACCATGGGCCTTGTAGGATCTGGGGGTCCCCCAGGCTCTTAAAGTCTGGGGGAGTTCGTACAGGATGGGTTACGCGAAGGAGACAGGCAGATGTCCGGCCACTCTAAATGGGCTACGACGAAGCACAAGAAGGCCGTGATCGACGCCAAGCGCGGCAAGCTCTTCGCGAAGATGATCAAGAACATCGAGGTCGCGGCCCGTACGGGCGGCGCCGATGTGTCCGGCAACCCGACGCTGTTCGACGCCATTCAGAAGGCCAAGAAGAGCTCGGTGCCGAACAAGAACATCGACTCCGCGGTCAAGCGTGGCGCAGGTCTCGAAGCCGGTGGCGCCGACTACGAGACGATCATGTACGAGGGTTACGGCCCGAACGGTGTCGCGGTGCTCATCGAGTGCCTCACCGACAACCGCAACCGCGCCGCCTCGGACGTCCGCGTCGCCATGACGCGCAACGGCGGCAACATGGCCGACCCGGGCTCCGTCTCGTACCTCTTCAACCGCAAGGGCGTCGTCATCGTCCCCAAGGGCGAGCTCACCGAGGACGACGTCCTGGGCGCCGTGCTCGACGCGGGCGCCGAGGAGGTCAACGACCTCGGCGAGTCCTACGAGGTCATCTCCGAGGCCACCGACCTGGTCGCGGTCCGCACGGCCCTCCAGGACGCCGGGATCGACTACGACTCCGCCGACGCCAACTTCGTCCCGACCATGCAGGTCGAGCTCGACGAAGAGGGCGCCCGGAGGATCTTCAAGCTGATCGACGCCCTCGAGGACAGCGACGACGTGCAGAACGTCTTCGCCAACTTCGACGTGAGCGACGACGTGATGGCCAAGGTCGACGCCTGAGCGGCAGCGGTTTCATCGCGGCGGGCCGGCAGGACACGTCCTGCCGGCCCGCCGTCGTTGTCAGTGGCAGCGGCTAGCCTGTCGAAGACGGATGATGATCGCAGTCCACCGGACCGCAACCATCAATTGAGGAGCCACGACGGCGATCAGCCACTTCCGCGAGAGCGGCGGCGGTTCAGCCGCAAGGGGGTGCTGGGGTGCGGGTACTGGGTGTTGACCCCGGGTTGACCCGGTGCGGAGTCGGCGTGGTCGAAGGAGTCGCGGGCCGGCCCCTGACCATGCGCGGCGTCGGGGTCGTACGCACCCCGGTGGACGCCGAGTTGGGCCTGCGCCTCGTCGCCATCGAGCAGGGCATCGAGCAGTGGATCGACGAGTACGAGCCCGAAGTGGTCGCCGTGGAGCGGGTGTTCAGCCAGCACAACGTACGGACGGTGATGGGCACGGCCCAGGCCAGTGCCGTCGCCACGCTCTGCGCCGCCCGCCGCGGCCTCCCCGTCGCCCTGCACACCCCGAGCGAGGTCAAGGCCGCCGTCACCGGCAGCGGACGCGCGGACAAGGCCCAGGTCGGCGCGATGGTCACGCGCCTGCTCCGGCTCGACGCGCCCCCCAAGCCCGCCGACGCGGCCGACGCCCTGGCCCTTGCGATCTGCCACATCTGGCGTGCCCCCGCCCAGACCCGACTCCAGCAGGCCGTCGCGCAGAACCGGCTCCAACAGGCCGCCGCCCTGCAGGCAGCGAAACTCGCATCGCACCACGCTTCGAAAGGCCGTACCGCATGATCGCCTTCGTCAGCGGCCCGGTCGCCGCCCTCGCCCCGGACTCCGCGGTCGTCGAGGTCGGCGGCATCGGCATCGCCGTCCAGTGCTCGCCCAATACGCTCTCCGCGCTCCGTATGGGACAGCCCGCCAAGCTCGCCACCTCCCTCGTCGTCCGCGAGGACTCCCTGACCCTCTACGGCTTCGCGGACGACGACGAGCGGGGGACCTTCGAGCTGCTGCAGACCGCGAGCGGCGTCGGCCCGCGCCTCGCCCAGGCCATGCTCGCCACGCACTCGCCCGACGCCCTGCGCCGCGCGATCGCCACGGGTGACGAGAAGGCGCTCACGGCCGTACCCGGCATCGGCAAGAGGGGCGCCCAGAAGCTCCTGCTGGAGCTCAAGGACCGGCTCGGCGAGCCCCTCGGCACAGGCACAGGCACAGGCACCGGCATCGGCGCCCCGGTCAGCACCGGCTGGCGCGACCAGCTGCACGCCGCGCTGACCGGCCTCGGGTACGCCGCGCGCGAGGCCGACGAGGCCGTCTCCGCGGTCGCCCCGCAGGCCGAGGCCACCGAGGGCACACCCCAGGTGGGCCAGCTGCTGAAGGCCGCCCTGCAGACCCTCAACCGCGCCCGCTGAACCACCGGCCGCCCGACCACCAGACCGCGAGGCACACATACATGCTGTGTCTTCCCGGGGAGCCCACCCCGGGACCCCCGACCGGATGACACAGCCGCCATGCCACGGCGAGGAGAACTTCAGTGAACTGGGACGACACGACCGACGAGACCGCCGCCGAGCGGCTCGTCGGCCCCGCCGCGGAGCGGCTGGTGGGCTCTGTCGCCGACCGTGAGGACCAGGCCGTCGAGGCGGCACTGCGCCCCAAGGACCTGGACGAGTTCATCGGCCAGGAAAAGGTCCGCGAGCAGCTCGACCTCGTCCTGCGCGCCGCCCGCGCGCGCGGCGCCACCGCCGACCACGTGCTGCTCTCCGGCGCCCCCGGCCTCGGCAAGACCACCCTCTCGATGATCATCGCCGCCGAGATGGGCGCCCCCATCCGCATCACCAGCGGCCCCGCCATCCAGCACGCCGGAGACCTCGCCGCGATCCTCTCCTCGCTCCAGGAGGGTGAGGTGCTGTTCCTCGACGAGATCCACCGCATGTCCCGGCCCGCCGAGGAGATGCTCTACATGGCGATGGAGGACTTCCGCGTCGACGTCATCGTCGGCAAGGGCCCCGGCGCCACCGCGATCCCGCTGGAGCTGCCGCCGTTCACTCTGGTCGGCGCCACCACGCGCGCGGGCCTGCTGCCGCCCCCGCTGCGCGACCGCTTCGGCTTCACCGCGCACATGGAGTTCTACGAGCCCGCCGAGCTGCAGCGCGTCATCCACCGCTCCGCGAGCCTCCTCGACGTCGAGATCGGCTCCGAGGGCGCCGCCGAGATCGCGGGGCGTTCCCGCGGCACGCCCCGTATCGCCAACCGCCTGTTGCGCCGGGTGCGGGACTACGCTCAGGTCAAGGCCGACGGGATCATCACCCGCGACATCGCGGCGGCCGCACTGAAGGTGTACGAAGTCGACGGCCGCGGCCTCGACCGCCTCGACCGCGGAGTCCTGGAAGCCCTGCTCAAGCTCTTCGGCGGCGGCCCGGTCGGCCTGTCCACGCTCGCCGTCGCGGTGGGGGAGGAACGTGAGACCGTGGAGGAAGTCGCCGAGCCCTTCCTCGTACGGGAGGGACTGCTCGCCCGTACACCGCGCGGCCGGGTGGCGACCCCGGCGGCCTGGGCGCATCTCGGCCTGACCCCGCCCCGCCAGTCGACCGGGGGAAACGGACAAGGGGACCTGTTCGGGGCGTGACGGCGAGGGCACTCGCGGGGTCAGGAACCCCGGTGCCATGCTGAGCGTTGTTCCCTGAGTGCGGACTCGCTTAGACTCCGCCGATGCCGCCCTTGTCGGCGACATACATACCCCCATCCAGCAGGCCGCTCACCATCGCGGTCGAAGAAGGAAGTTCCGACCCGTGAGTCTCGTGACCCTCCTCCCGTTCATCGTGCTCATCGGGGCCATGTTCCTGATGACCCGGTCGGCCAAGAAGAAGCAGCAGCAGGCCGCTTCCATGCGCAATGACATGCAGCCCGGCTCCGGCGTGCGCACGATCGGTGGCATGTACGCCACCGTCAAGGAGGTCAACGAGGACTCGGTCCTGCTTGACGCCGGCCCGGGCGTCGACCTGCTGTTTGCGAAGAACGCGATCGGCGCGGTGCTCTCCGACGACGAGTACAACCGCATCGTTCACGGCATCGAGCACGACCTGGAAGCCGACGGGGCGGTCGTTCCCGACGACGCCTCCTCTCTCACCGAGACCGACGAGCCCGCCGCCGACGCCTCTTCCGACGCCTCCGACGACAAGCCCCTCGACCTCGGGAAGAAGGACGTGGCGGCCGAGCCGTCCGACGAGCCCGCCGAGGCGAAGGCCGACGAGGCCGACGAAGCAGAGCCGAAGAAGACCGATGGCGAGTCCGACGCGAAGTAGTCACGCCCCGGGGACGCGGCGCGATCCGCTCGCGCCCCGTGCCTCCGGGACCTGTGTTTTCGCACGGAATCCCGACACCATGTCATGGCCGCTCCCGCGCTGACCCCGCGCACGGCGGCCCGAGAGGGAGTACGAGAAGGTGGCAGCACCGAAGAAGGGCCGGAGCGCGAGCGCCCAGAGCAGGCCGGGGCGCTCGCTGGCCCTCATCCTGATCGCCATCGCGGCGCTCACGGGGGGGATGTTCGTCTCCGGGCACCCCACCCCGCGTCTCGGCATCGACCTCGCCGGCGGCACGAGCATCACGCTCACGGCGAAGAACGATCCGGGCCAGCCGAACGCGATCAACAAGACCAACATGAACACCGCGGTCGACATCATGAACCGCCGTGTCAACGGTCTCGGCGTCTCAGAGGCCGAGGTGCAGACCCAGGGATCCGACAACATCATTGTCAACATCCCCAAGGGCACGAACTCCAAGCAGGCCCGGGAGCAGGTCGGCACCACCGCCAAGCTCTACTTCCGTCCGGTTCTGACCACCGAGGTCTCCGGTTCGGCCGCGACGGCCAGCCCGTCGCCGAGCGCTTCCAGCAGCTCCTCCTCGAAGGCCACCGACAAGGCGACCTCGTCGAGCTCCGCGACCTCGTCGAGCTCCGCGAGCCCGTCGGCCACCGCCACCTCCCAGGGCCGCGCGGTCACCGACGCCCTGAAGGCCGGCTCCACGCCGTCCCCGAGCAGCTCCGCCGGCAGCTCTGCCAGCAGCTCCGCAAGCTCCTCGGCCAGTTCTTCGGCCTCCTCCAGTGCCTCGCCGTCGGCGACCAGCAGCGCGAGCGCCAGCGCCGCGGCCACCAAGCTCGAGGCCCAGTACACCGCGCTCGACTGCAGGAACAAGGCGGTCCGCGCCAAGGCCGGTGAAGGCGCCAAGCGCACCGACACCACCGTGGCCTGCGGCCAGAACTCCTCGGGCCAGTGGCAGAAGTACGTCCTCGGCCCCGCCGAGGTCGAGGGCACGGACATCAAGAGCGCTTCGGCCGTCTTCGACACCCAGAGCGCCGCGGGCTGGAAGGTCACCATGGAGTTCACGTCCAGTGGCTCCAAGAAGTTCGCCAGCATCACCGGCAAGCTCGCAAAGAACCAGCAGCCGCAGAACCAGTTCGCCATCGTCCTCGACGGTGACGTCGTCTCCGACCCGTACGTCACCCAGGCGCTGACCAGCGGCAACGCGGAGATCTCCGGCAGCTTCAGCCAGACCGAGGCCCAGGACCTGGCCAACATGCTGAAGTACGGCGCGCTGCCGCTCTCCTTCAAGGAGTCGAGCGTCACCACCGTGACCGCCGCGCTCGGCGGCGAGCAGCTGCACGCCGGTCTGATCGCGGGCGCCATCGGCCTCGGCCTGGTCGTGATCTACCTGGTGGTCTACTACCGGGGTCTGTCGGTCATCGCCATCGCCTCCCTGTTGGTCTCCGCCGTCCTCACGTACGTCCTCATGGCGCTGCTCGGCCCGGCCATCGGCTTCGCGCTGAACCTGCCGGCCGTCTGTGGTGCGATCGTCGCGATCGGTATCACCGCGGACTCGTTCATCGTGTTCTTCGAACGCATCCGGGACGAGATCCGCGAGGGCCGCTCCCTGCGCCCGGCCGTCGAGCGTGCCTGGCCGCGCGCCCGGCGCACCATCCTGGTCTCCGACTTCGTGTCGTTCCTCGCCGCCGCGGTGCTCTTCATCGTCACCGTCGGCAAGGTCCAGGGCTTCGCGTTCACGCTCGGTCTGACCACGGTGCTCGACGTGGTCGTCGTGTTCTTCTTCACCAAGCCGCTGATGACGATCCTCGCCCGCAGGCAGTTCTACGCGAGCGGCCACGGCTGGTCGGGCCTCGACCCGAAGCGGCTCGGCGCCAAGCCCCCGTTGCGCCGTACTCGCCGTCCCTCCGCCCCCGTCGACCCGAAGGAGGCGTGAGATGTCGAAACTCGGCACCCTCGGCGCCCGGCTCCACCGCGGCGAGATCGGCTACGACTTCGTCGGCAAGCGCAAGATCTGGTACGGCATCTCGATCCTGATCACCATCACGGCCATCCTCGGTCTGACGGTGCGCGGCCTGAACATGGGCATCGAGTTCCAGGGCGGCGCCGTCTTCACCACCGACAAGACCAGCGTCTCGGTGGCCCAGGCCCAGACGTACGCGCAGGACGCGTCGGGTCATGACGCGGTCGTCCAGAAGCTCGGCAACGGCGGTCTGCGCGTCCAGATCGCTGGCATCGACACGGACAAGTCCGACAAGATCAAGGAAGAGCTCGCCAAGGACCTGAAGGTCGACGCGGAGAAGATCAACGCGGACCTGGTCGGCCCCAGCTGGGGTGACCAGATCGCCAACAAGGCCTGGGAGGGCCTGGCGATCTTCATGGTCCTCGTCGTGATCTACCTGGCGATCGCCTTCGAGTGGCGCATGGCCGTGGCCGCGCTCGTCGCCCTGATCCACGACATCACCATCACGGTCGGCATCTACGCCCTGGTCGGCTTCGAGGTCACCCCGGGCACCGTGATCGGTCTGCTCACGATCCTCGGTTACTCGCTCTACGACACGGTCGTCGTCTTCGACAGCCTCAAGGAGCAGACGAAGGACATCACCAAGCAGACCCGCTACACGTACAGCGAGATCGCCGACCGGTCGATCAACGGCACCCTGGTCCGCTCGATCAACACCACGATCGTCGCGCTGCTGCCGGTCGCGGGCCTGCTGTTCATCGGTGGCGGTGTGCTCGGCGCGGGCGTGCTCAACGACATCTCGCTGTCGCTGTTCGTCGGCCTCGCCGCCGGTGCCTACTCCTCGATCTTCATCGCCACGCCGCTCGTCGCCGACCTCAAGGAGCGCGAGCCGCAGATGAAGGCCCTCAGGAAGCGTGTGCTCGCCAAGCGGGCCCAGGCCGCCGCCAAGGGCGAGCCCCTGGAGACCGAGGTCTCCGACGAACTGCTGGACGACGAGCTGGACGACGAGGCGCCGATGGTCGTCGGTCCGCGCAACCAGCCCGCGTCCCGCAGCCGGGGCCGCGGCCGACCCTCGGGGAAGCGCCGATGACCGACATCGAAGAACTGCTGCTCAGCCGCATCCGCGACGTGGCCGACTACCCGGAGCCGGGTGTGATGTTCAAGGACATCACCCCGCTCCTGGCGGACCCGGCGGCCTTCACGGCCCTCACCGACGCGCTGGCGGACATCGCCGTGCGCAGCGGCGCCACGAAGATCGTCGGCCTGGAGGCCCGCGGCTTCATCCTCGGCGCCCCGGTCGCCGTCCGTGCCGGGCTCGGCTTCATCCCCGTACGCAAGGCGGGCAAGCTCCCCGGAGCGACCCTGTCGCAGGCGTACGACCTGGAGTACGGCTCCGCCGAGATCGAGGTGCACGCCGAGGACGTGACCGGGAGTGACCGGATCATGGTCGTCGACGACGTCCTCGCCACCGGTGGCACCGCCGAGGCCTCGCTCCAGCTCATCCGCCGGGCGGGCGCCGAGGTGGCGGGCGTCGCCGTGCTGATGGAGCTCGGTTTCCTCGGCGGCCGCGGCCGCCTGGAGCCGGCCCTCGCGGGCGCTCCGCTGGAGGCGCTCCTCAAGGTCTGAGGACCGAGGCCCGGGGCCGCGCGGCAGCACCCGGAGGGTAGGCCCCGGGAAAGGCCTGGGAAAGCCCTGAGACACCCGTAGGACACCGCGGAGGCGGGCCCGGAGGAATCCGGCGCCCGCCTCATGCGTTCCTCCTGTACGAGGCCGTCCCAGCGGCCGAAAGCGAGTCCGACGCCCAGGATCGCTACCATGGGGTCTCCGGAGCCTGACCGGGGGACCCGGAACGCGCACGAGGAGCCCTCTTGCCAGACGAGGCCCAGCCACTCACCGCCGCCAAGCCCGAGCCCGCCTCGGCCCCCGCGGAGAAGCCCGCCAAGAACGCCACGAGTGGGCCGGTCGAGCACGCCCAGTCCGCGCCCGACCGCAAGGCGGCCGAGCAGCCACGCCCCAAGCCGGCCTCTCCCGGGCGCCCCGCGAACACTCCGGCGGTCCGCCCCGCGGCGGGCCAGCCCGCGCGCGCCAGCAGCTCCTCCAACCGTGTACGCGCCCGCCTGGCCCGGCTCGGCGTGCAGCGCTCGAACCCGTACAACCCGGTCCTGGAGCCGTTGCTACGGATAGTGCGCAGCAACGACCCGAAGATCGAGACGGCCACGCTGCGGCAGATCGAGAAGGCCTACCAGGTCGCCGAGCGCTGGCACCGCGGCCAGAAGCGCAAGAGCGGCGACCCGTACATCACGCACCCGCTCGCCGTGACCACGATCCTCGCCGAGCTCGGCATGGACCCGGCCACGCTCATGGCGGGCCTGCTGCACGACACCGTCGAGGACACCGAGTACGGCCTCGACACCCTGCGCCGTGACTTCGGCGACCAGGTCGGCCTGCTCGTCGACGGCGTCACCAAGCTCGACAAGGTCAAGTTCGGCGAGGCCGCGCAGGCCGAGACCGTCCGCAAGATGGTCGTCGCCATGGCCAAGGACCCCCGCGTCCTGGTCATCAAGCTCGCCGACCGCCTGCACAACATGCGCACCATGCGCTATCTCAAGCGCGAGAAGCAGGAGAAGAAGGCGCGCGAGACCCTCGAGATCTACGCGCCGCTCGCCCACCGGCTGGGCATGAACACCATCAAGTGGGAACTGGAGGACCTCGCCTTCGCGATCCTCTACCCGAAGATGTACGACGAGATCGTGCGCCTGGTCGCCGAGCGCGCCCCCAAGCGTGACGAATATCTCGCCATAGTGACCGACGAGGTCCAGTCCGACCTGCGCGCCGCCCGCATCAAGGCGACCGTCACCGGCCGCCCGAAGCACTACTACTCCGTCTACCAGAAGATGATCGTCCGCGGCCGTGACTTCGCGGAGATCTACGACCTGGTGGGCATCCGTGTCCTCGTCGACACGGTCAGGGACTGTTACGCCGCTCTCGGCACCGTGCACGCGCGATGGAACCCGGTCCCCGGCCGGTTCAAGGACTACATCGCGATGCCCAAGTTCAACATGTACCAGTCGCTGCACACGACGGTGATCGGACCGAACGGCAAGCCGGTCGAACTCCAGATCCGTACGTTCGACATGCACCGCCGCGCCGAGTACGGCATCGCCGCGCACTGGAAGTACAAGCAGGAGACCGTCGCCGGTACCTCCAAGATCCGTACGGACGTGCCCCGGGCGGCCAAGGGCAGCGCGGGCCAGGACACCGTCAACGACATGGCGTGGCTGCGCCAGTTGCTCGACTGGCAGAAGGAGACCGAGGACCCCAGCGAGTTCCTGGAGTCCCTGCGCTTCGACCTGTCCCGCAACGAGGTCTTCGTCTTCACGCCCAAGGGCGACGTCATAGCGCTCCCGGCGGGCGCGACCCCGGTGGACTTCGCGTACGCGGTCCACACGGAGGTCGGCCACCGCACGATAGGCGCACGGGTCAACGGACGCCTCGTCCCGCTCGAATCCACCCTGGACAACGGCGACTTGGTGGAGGTCTTCACCTCCAAGGCGGCCGGCGCGGGCCCCTCCCGCGACTGGCTGGGCTTCGTGAAGTCCCCGCGCGCCCGCAACAAGATCCGCGCCTGGTTCTCCAAGGAGCGCCGCGACGAGGCGATCGAACAGGGCAAGGACGCCATCGCCCGCGCGATGCGCAAACAGAACCTGCCTATCCAGCGCATCCTCACCGGCGACTCCCTGGTCACCCTCGCGCACGAGATGCGCTACCCCGACATCTCGTCCCTGTACGCGGCGATCGGCGAGGGCCATGTCGCCGCGCAGAGCGTCGTTCAGAAGCTCGTCCAGGCGCTCGGCGGCGAGGAGGCGGCCACAGAGGAGATCGACGAGGCCGTACCGCCCGCCCGCGGCCGCGGCCGCAAGCGGCGCAGCAACAACGACCCCGGTGTGGTCGTCAAGGGCGTCGACGACGTGTGGGTCAAGCTCGCCCGCTGTTGTACGCCCGTCCCCGGCGACCCGATCATCGGTTTCGTCACCCGCGGCAGCGGCGTATCGGTTCACCGCAGCGACTGCGTCAACGTGGAGTCGCTGTCCCGCGAGCCCGAGCGCATCCTCGACGTCGAGTGGGCGCCGACCCAGTCCTCGGTCTTCCTGGTCGCCATCCAGGTCGAGGCCCTGGACCGCTCCCGGCTCCTGTCGGACGTCACCCGCGTCCTGTCCGACCAGCACGTCAACATCCTGTCCGCGGCCGTCCAGACCTCCCGCGACCGCGTCGCCACCTCCCGCTTCACCTTCGAGATGGGCGACCCCAAGCACCTGGGGCACGTCCTGAAGGCGGTACGGGGCGTCGAGGGCGTGTACGACGTGTACCGGGTGACGTCGGCGCGCAGGCCGTCCGACGGGTCCTGAGTTCCGCGGCCCGTCAGGCCCGCTCTCGCTGATGGGCCACTACGTAGAGGGGCTCCCGTACGCGCCGTACGGGAGCCCCTCTACGTAGTGGCGGAAAAACTCAAGCCGCCTCGGCAGCTTCAGCCGCCGAACTCCTGCAGACCCTTCAGTGCCTGGTCCAGCAGCGCCTGACGGCCGTCGAGCTCCCTCTGGAGCTTGTCGGCCTTGGAGGTGTTGCCCGCGGAGCGTGCCGCCTCGATCTGGCCCTGGAGCTTGTCCACGGCGGCCTGCAGCTGACCGGTCAGACCCTCGGCACGCGCGCGTGCCTCCGGGTTCGTCCGGCGCCACTCGGTCTCCTCGGACTCCTGGAGCGCCCGCTCCACCGCGTGCATCCGGCCCTCGACCTTCGGGCGGGCGTCGCGCGGCACATGGCCGATGGCCTCCCAGCGCTCGTTGATGGAGCGGAAGGCGGCACGGGCGGCCTTCAGGTCCGTCACCGGGACGAGCTTCTCGGCCTCCTCGGCCAGCTCCTCCTTGAGCTTCAGGTTCTCCGTCTGCTCCGCGTCCCGCTCGGCGAAGACCGAGCTGCGGGCCGCGAAGAACACGTCCTGGGCGCTGCGGAAGCGGTTCCACAGGTCGTCCTCGTGCTCGCGCTGGGCGCGGCCCGCGGCCTTCCAGTCGGCCATCAGCTCGCGGTAGCGCGCCGCCGTCGGACCCCAGTCCGTTGAGGCGGACAGCGACTCGGCCTCCGCGACCAGCTTCTCCTTGGTCTTGCGGGCGTCCTCGCGCTGCGCGTCCAGCGAGGCGAAGTGCGCCTTGCGGCGCTTGGAGAACGCCGAGCGCGCGTGCGAGAAGCGGTGCCACAGCTCGTCGTCCGACTTGCGGTCCAGTCGCGGCAGCCCCTTCCATGTGTCCACCAGGGAGCGCAGTCGCTCACCGGCCGCCCGCCACTGGTCGCTCTGCGCCAGCTCCTCCGCCTCGACGACCAGCGCCTCCTTGGCGTGCCGCGACTCGTCGGACTGCTTGGCCCGCTGTGCCTTGCGCTCCTCACGGCGAGCGTCGACCGTCTCGACGAGCTTGTCCAGCCGCTTCTTCAGCGCGTCCAGATCACCGACCGCGTGGTGGGCGTCCACCTGCTGGCGAATATGGTCGATGGCGATCTGGGCGTCCTTCGCCGACAGGTCGGTGGTCTTCACTCGCTTTTCGAGGAGGCCGATCTCGACAACCAGGCCTTCGTACTTGCGCTCGAAGTAGGCCAGCGCCTCATCAGGAGAGCCGGCCTGCCAGGAACCGACGACCTGCTCGCCGTCGGCCGTACGCACGTACACGGTCCCCGTCTCGTCGACGCGGCCCCACGGGTCGCTGCTCACAGCGCCTCCTCCACATGATGCCTGCGAGGGGCTTCAGCGCCCCCGGGCATCGTCCACAGTTTCGTCACGGCCAACATAGGCGACCAGCCCGGCGGCTGTCCGCATCCAGCGCGACCGAAATTTCGCAGTTGACGGTCAGGATTTCGTCACGGTCATCTTGTTGATCACGACGGTCGCGTTGGGCGCCCCGTCGCCCTGGCCTGTGCTCTCTCCGGCCGCGGCGATCTTCTTCAGGACCGTCAGACCGGACTTGGAAATGGTTCCGAACGGTGTGTAGGTGGCCGGTAGCTGACTGTCCTGGTACACGAGGAAGAACTGGCTGCCGCCGGTGTGCGCCTGGCCGGTGTTCGCCATGGCGATCGTACCCGCCGGGTAGATACCGCCCTTGAGGGTTTTGTCCTTCAGGTTCTCGTCCGGGATCGTGTACCCGGGACCGCCGCTGCCGGTGCCCTTCGGGTCACCGCACTGCAGCACGTAGATGCCGTTCGTGGTGAGCCGGTGGCACTTCGTGTGGTCGAAGTAGCCCTTGCCCGCAAGGAAGTCGAACGAGTTCACGGTGTGCGGGGCGGCGGCCGACTTCAGAGCGATGTCCACGTCGCCGCAGGTCGTCACCATCTTCATCGTGTAGTTCGCCGACTTGTCGATGGTCATCGCCGGCTCCTTCTTCCAGCTCAGCGACTTCACCGCGCCCTCGGCGGCCTTGTTGCACGGATCCGGCGCCTTGCTGGTCGCGGAGGCGCTCGGCGAGACCTGCGCGCCTGCGTTGGCCTTCTTGCCGTCGTCCTTGAAGACCCCGGTCGCATACGACACCGCGCCGCCGACGACGATCACGCCGAGGACCGACGCCACCACCGTGTTGCGCATGTGTGCCTTGCGCCGCGCGGCCGTACGCCGCTGCTGCTGCCGCAAGAACTTCTCCCGGGCGAGCTGACGCCGCCGCTGTTCCTGGGTGACCACCGGGTTATCTCCTCGTGCGTCTCGTACGTCAAGTGGGACGCGTGCGTCTTGTGAGCCGACCGCCTGCGTGTGCCCCGTACCGTATATGGGTTAGCTGAGGAAACGGCAGCGCCGGTAGGCTCTGATCCACTGCCACCCACCCCGTACGGCACCACGCGTACGCCACCACGAAGGACGATCGTGCTCATTGCCGGGTTCCCCGCCGGGGCCTGGGGCACCAACTGTTACCTGGTCGCCCCCGCCGCAGGTGAGGAGTGCGTGATCATCGACCCGGGCCATCAGGCCGCCCAGGGAGTCGAGGACGCGCTCAAGAAGCATCGGCTCAAGCCCGTCGCGGTCGTCCTCACCCACGGCCACATCGACCACGTGGCCTCGGTCGTCCCCGTCTGCGGCGCCCACGACGTACCGGCCTGGATCCACCCCGAGGACCGGTACATGATGAGCGACCCGGAGCGGGCGCTCGGCCGTTCCATCGGTATGCCGCTGATGGGCGAGCTGACCGTGGGGGAGCCGGACGACGTACGGACGCTGACCGACGGCACGCGGCTGGAGCTGGCCGGTCTGGAGCTGTCCGTCGCGCACGCGCCCGGCCATACCAAGGGGTCGGTGACGTTCCAGATGCCCGAAGCCCGCGACGGATCAGACATTCCGTCGGTCTTCTTCTCGGGCGATCTGCTCTTCGCCGGCTCCATCGGACGCACCGACCTGCCCGGCGGTGACATGGACGAGATGCTCGGCTCGCTGGCCCGTGTGTGCCTGCCGCTCGACGACTCGACCGTGGTGCTGTCCGGCCACGGCCCCCAGACGACCATCGGCCAGGAGCGCGCCACCAACCCGTATCTGCGGCAGGTGGCCGTCGGCCAGGGAGCCTCGCCCGCTCCCCGACGAGGAATGTGACGAGAGATTTTCGTGAGTACTTTCCAGGCCCCCAAGGGCACGTACGACCTGATTCCGCCGCGATCCGCGAAGTTCCTCGCGGTGCGCGAGGCGATCGCCACCCCGCTGCGCAACTCCGGTTACGGCTACATCGAGACGCCCGGCTTCGAGGACGTCAGCCTGTTCGCGCGAGGGGTCGGTGAATCCACCGACATCGTCAGCAAGGAGATGTACGCCTTCGAGACCAAGGGCGGCGACCAGCTGGCCCTGCGCCCCGAGGGCACCGCGTCCGTGCTGCGCGCCGCACTGGAGGCGAACCTGCACAAGCAGGGCAACCTTCCGGTAAAGCTGTGGTACTCGGGCTCCTACTACCGGTACGAGAAGCCGCAGGCGGGCCGTTATCGCCACTTCTCCCAGGTCGGCGCCGAGGCGATCGGCGCCGAGGACCCGGCCCTCGACGCCGAGTTGATCATCCTGGCCGACCAGGCGTACCGCTCGCTGGGCCTGCGCGACTTCCGTATCCTGCTGAACTCGCTGGGCGACAAGGAGTGCCGTCCGGTGTACCGGGCGGCGCTGCAGGATTTCCTGCGCGGCCTGGACCTGGACGAGGACACGCTCCGCCGCGCCGAGATCAACCCGCTCCGGATCCTCGACGACAAGCGCGACACCGTGCAGAAGCAGCTGGTGGGTGTGCCGCTGCTCCGTGACTACCTGTGCGACGCGTGCAAGGCGTACCACGAGGAAGTGCGCGACCTGATCACGGCGGCGGGGGTCTCCTTCGAGGACGACCCGAAGCTGGTGCGCGGCCTGGACTACTACACCCGGACGACCTTCGAGTTCATCCACGACGGTCTGGGTTCCCAGTCCGCGGTGGGCGGCGGCGGTCGTTACGACGGCCTGTCCGAGATGATCGGCGGCCCCGCGCTGCCGTCGGTGGGCTGGGCGCTGGGTGTCGACCGCACGGTGCTGGCGCTGGAGGCGGAGGGTGTCTCGCTCGAACTCCCCGCGTCCACGAGCGTGTTCGCCGTCCCGCTCGGCGAGGAGGCCCGCCGGGTCCTCTTCGCCAAGGTGACCGAGTTGCGGAAGCTGGGCATCGCCGCCGACTTCTCGTACGGCGCGAAGGGGCTCAAGGGGGCGATGAAGAACGCGAACCGGTCGGGTGCGCGGTACGCGATCGTCGCCGGTGAGCGGGATCTCGCCGAGGGTGTGGTGCAGCTCAAGGACATGGAGTCCGGTGAGCAGGTGGCGGTCGGGGTGAACGAGATCGTGGCGGAACTGGAAGCCCGCCTGGGCTGACCCCGGATCTCCTCGCCCTCACATGCCGGACGGGCCGGAAGGGGCGCGGGGAACCGCGCGACCAAGCCCCCACCGGCAGGGGCGGCGGAGGCGAGGCGAACTCAGTCCAGCAGGCCGAAGCGCATCGCGCTCGTCACCGCCGCCGTACGGTCGTCCACGCCCAGTTTTCCGAAGGCCCGCAGCAAGTGGGTCTTCACGGTGGATTCGCCGATGAACAGCCGTCGGCCGATCTCGGCGTTCGTGCACCCCTCCGCCACCAGCCGAAGCACCGCGGTCTCCCGCTCGGACAACCGCGGTCGCTCCGGCTTCGTACGGAGTTGGTCGACGAGCCGGGCCGCGACGGACGGCGCGAGCACGGTCTCGCCGCGCGCGGCGGATCGGACCGCGTCGGCCAGCTCCCCCCGCGGCAGGTCCTTCAGGAGATAGCCCGCGGCCCCGGCCTCGACCGCCCGCAGAATGTCCCGGTCCGTCTCGTACGTCGTCAGCACGATGACCCGGCACGACAACCCCGCCTCGGTCATCCGCGCGATCGAGTCCACGCCCCCGCCCCCCGGCATCCGCAGATCCATCAGGACGATGTCCGGCCGCAGCTCGGCCGCCAGCGCCTCCGCCTGCGGTCCGCTGGACGCGTCGGCGATCACATCGAGGTCGGGCTCGGCGCTGAGCATCGCGCGCAGCCCTTCCCGTACGACGGGATGGTCGTCGGCGAGGATGATGCGGATCACGGGTCACTCCTTGGCGCGGTCAGGCAGAACTTCAGGCAGAACTTCAGGCGGAACGGGCAGGCAGACGGTGACGGTCGTGCCCTCGCCGGGCGCACTGCGCACACGGGCCGTGCCGCCCACTTCCGCGGCCCGGGCGCGCAGCCCGGCCAGACCGTAGCCGCCGACCGGTGCCGCGAGGTCGAAGCCGGGGCCCTCGTCCCGCACGGAAAGGGTCAGAGAATCGTCGGCGTACGCCAGGACGACCGCCGCCGCGGTCGAACTCCCCGCGTGTTTGCGGGCGTTGGCCAGCGCCTCCTGGCAGGAGCGCAGGACCACGACCTCGGGTCCGGCAGGCAGTGCGCGCACCGGACCGGTCACGTCGACCGTCGCGTCGTGGCGCGCGGCGAGCCGGTACAGCGCGTCCGGCAGTGAGGCGCCGTCGAGGTCGGCGGGCGCGCCCCCGGCGACCAGCGCCCGCGCCTCGGCGAGGTTCTGCCGGGCCGTCTCCGCCATCAGGGACAGGTGGCGGCGGGCCTGCGGGACGTCGTGGTCGAGTTCGGCCTCGACCGCCTGCACCAGCATCAGCAGGCTGGTGAAGCCCTGCGCGAGGGTGTCGTGGATCTCCCGGGAGAGCCGTTCCCGCTCGGCCAGCGCGCCGTGCGCCGACGAGAGCCGGGAGAGCTCGTGGCGACTGGCGTCCAGTTCGGCGATCAGCTCGGCCCGTTCCTGGCTCTGCTCGATGATGCGGATGGTCCAGTTGCCGAAGGCCGCCGAGAAGACGAGGGTGACCACGCCGAAGAGCGAGTTGAAGAAGACGTCCTGGCCGCTCGGCCACCACAGCAGCGCCCAACCCGCCACCGGCGCGATGTTGATGACCGTCACGGCCGCCAGCGCCCAGCGCAGCCGCAGCGCCATGAAGCACTGGGGGACGAGCGCGAAGGCCATCAGCCGGGTCTCACCGACGAGGATCCCCGACGGCAGGAACAGCACGATCGCCCCCGCGAGATAGCCGAGGGCCCGGCGTTCGTCGGGCGGGTCGCCGCCGAGGACGGGCCGCCCCACCCACACGTACCAGGGAACCAGCGCCACCAGCAGCGCCGCCGAGACGAGGCGCAGCGGCCACCCCGGATGCCCCGTGCCGAGCACGAACACCAGGGTGGCCACACACACGACCGCGAAGTACGAGTCCCAGAGCCGGAAGGAGCGGTCCCAGGTGTACGAGCTCTTCGCGCCGCCGGGTCCGGCGATCCGTTCGGTCATCCGTCGCGGCGGTTCTTCCAGCGGAAGGTCAGCAGACACAGCAGCAATCCTCCGACGCACCACGCCCCCAGCACCAGGGCGATCCGCCCGAACTCCCAGCCGCCGGCCTGTTCGAGGACCTTCGCCGACTCGGGCAGGAACACCCCGCGCAGGCCCTGGCACATCCACTTCAGCGGGAACAGCGCGCCGATGTTCAGCATCCAGCCGGGGATCGTGTCGATGGAGATGTAGACCCCGGAGATGAACTGCAGCACCAGGAAGGGGAGTACGACGACGGAGGTGGCGCTCTTGCCGGACTTCGGGACCGAGCTGATCGCGATGCCCAGGAGGGCGCAGGCCGTCAGGCCCAGAACGAAGATCCAGGCGAAGTCGGCCCACTTGGCGGCGTCCGAGGGCAACTTCACGTCGTACAGCGTCGTCCCGGCCAGGAGCAGGATCGCCGTCTCCAGGAGGCCGGTGACCAGCACCAGCCAGATCTTGCCCAGGAAGTACGCGGCCGGTGGCATCGGTGTGCCGCGCAGCCGCCGCAGCACCTTCTCGTCCCGCTCGATCGCGATGGAGATGCCCAGGGACTGGAAGCTGGTGGACATGATCCCCGCGGCCATCATCGCGGGGACGTACAGCTGGGAGGCGGTGATGCCGGCGCCCCGCACATCGTCCTTGAAGATCGACGCGAAGAGGAAGAGGAAGACGACCGGGAAGGCGAAGGTGAACACCACCTGGTCGCGCTGGCGGAAGAACTGCCTGATCTCCAGGGCGCCCCGCCGCAGGCCGAGTCCCCAGGCTCCGGGCAGCCGCCCGGGAGCGGTCTCGCCGCGCGTGCGGACGGTCGTCAGGGTCATCGCGCGTTCTCCTGTCCGGTCAGGTGCAGATAGACGTCCTCCAGGGTGGGGCGGGTCACGCTCAGCCCGGGGATCTCGCCGTCGAAGCGGCGGGTGAGTTCCGCGACCGTGCGTGTGGGGGTGTCGGTGCGCTCGCGGCGCGGCGTGCCGTCGGCCTCCGTCCACGTGACGGTCGCCTCGGTGCCGAAGCGTTCGCGCAGCGCGGCGGGTTCGCCCTCCGCGACGACCCGCCCTCGCGCGACGACCGCGAGCCGGTGCGCGAGCGCCTCCGCCTCCTCCAGGTAGTGCGTGGTGAGCAGGATGGTCGTGCCCTCGTCGGCCAGCTTCCGGATCAGGTCCCAGAACTGGCGGCGGGCAGCCGGGTCGAAGCCGGTCGTCGGCTCGTCCAGGAGCAGCAGCTCGGGGCCGCCGATCACCCCGAGCGCCACGTCCAGACGCCTGCGCTGGCCGCCCGAGAGCGCCTTGATACGGCTGTCCGCCTTCGCCTCCAGGCCGACGAGTCCGATCACTTCCTCCGGGTCGCGGGGCCTCGGGTAGTAGCGGGCGAAGTGCCGTACGGTCTCGCGGACCGTCAACTCCGCGGGCGCTGATTCGTCCTGCCAGACGATGCCGACCCGCGAGCGCCACGCGCGCGTGCCCGTCGCCGGGTCCGCGCCGAGCACGGAGACCTCGCCCGCGTCCCGGTCGCGATTGCCCTGGAGGATCTCCACCGTGGTGCTCTTGCCCGCGCCGTTGGGTCCGAGCAGGCCGAACACCTCGCCCTGCCGGATGCCGAGATCGATGCCGTCGACGGCGGTCACGTCCCCGTACTGCTTGCGCAGCCCCCGTACGTCCACCGCGAGTCGATTCGCGTGTGTTGTCATGCGGTCGAGCCTCCCGCCGAACCGAACGCTCCGGGACGACCGTGCGTACCTCCTTATGTCCATCGAACGGTGGACACACGTGCGCGTGCGGCACAATGTCGGTGCCCGCAGGCCCTCGAAGCTACGGAAACGGCGTGATGAGCAAGACGACAGTCAAGGACGTCTCCACCGACCAGGAACGCGCCGACGGTCCCCGGACGGTCGGCGGCAGCCGTGCGCTCGCCCTGCTGCTGGTGATCACCGGCGCGGCCGGTCTGCTCGCCGCGTGGGTCATCACGATCGACAAGTTCAAGCTGCTGGAGAACCCGAACTTCGTGCCCGGGTGCAGCCTGAACCCGGTCGTCTCCTGCGGCAACATCATGAAGAGCAAGCAGGCCGCGGCCTTCGGGTTCCCCAACCCGATGCTCGGCCTCGTCGCGTACGGCATCGTGATCTGCGTCGGCATGAGCCTGCTCGCGCGGGCCACCTACCCGCGCTGGTACTGGCTGACCTTCAACGCCGGCACCGTCTTCGGCGTCGCATTCTGCACCTGGCTGCAGTTCGAGTCGCTGTACCGGATCAATTCACTGTGTCTGTGGTGCTGTCTGGCCTGGGTCGCCACGATCACCATGTTCTGGTACGTGACCTCGTTCAACATCCGCAACGACTTCCTGCCCGCCCCGCGCCGGCTGAAGAGCTTCTTCGGCGAGTTCACCTGGGTCCTGCCGGTCATGCACATCGGGATCATCGGCATGCTGATCCTGACCCGCTGGTGGGACTTCTGGACCAGCTGACAGCGCTGACCGGATTGTCAGTGGCGTGACATAGGGTTTTGTACGTGGAGCCCGACCTGTTCACCGCCGCAGCAGAAGAACGCCAGGAGAAGGACCCGTCCAGCAGTCCCCTGGCCGTACGGATGCGCCCGCGCACCCTCGACGAAGTCGTGGGCCAGCAGCATCTGCTGAAGCCGGGCTCACCCCTGCGCAGACTCGTCGGCGAGGGGAACGGCGGTCCGGCCGGACCGTCCTCGGTGATCCTCTGGGGCCCACCGGGCACCGGCAAGACGACCCTGGCGTATGTGGTCTCCAAGGCCACCAACAAGCGCTTCGTGGAGCTCTCCGCGATCACCGCGGGCGTCAAGGAAGTACGCGCCGTCATCGACGGCGCACGCCGCGCCACCGGCGGCTTCGGCAAGGAGACCGTCCTTTTCCTGGACGAGATCCACCGCTTCAGCAAGGCCCAGCAGGACTCCCTGCTGCCGGCCGTCGAGAACCGCTGGGTGACGCTGATCGCCGCGACGACCGAGAACCCGTACTTCTCGGTGATCTCCCCGCTGCTGTCCCGCTCCCTCCTCCTGACCCTCGAACCGCTCACCGACGACGACCTGCGCGGCCTGCTGCGCCGGGCGCTCACCGACGAGCGCGGCCTCAAGGAAGCCGTCACCCTCCCCGAGGACACCGAGCAGCACCTGCAGCGGATCGCCGGCGGTGACGCCCGCCGTGCCCTGACCGCCCTGGAGGCCGCGGCCGGCGCGGCGCTCGACAAGGGCGAGCGGGAGATCAGCCTCCAGACCCTGGAGGAGACCGTCGACCGCGCGGCGGTGAAGTACGACCGCGACGGCGACCAGCACTACGACGTGGCGAGCGCGCTCATCAAGTCCATCCGCGGCTCCGACGTGGACGCCGCGCTGCACTACCTGGCCCGGATGATCGAGGCCGGCGAGGACCCCCGCTTCATCGCCCGCCGCCTGATGATCTCCGCCAGCGAGGACATCGGCCTCGCCGATCCGAACGCGCTGCCGATAGCCGTGGCCGCCGCCCAGGCCGTCGCCATGATCGGCTTCCCCGAAGCCGCGCTCACCCTCAGCCACGCCACCATCGCCCTCGCCCTGGCGCCGAAGTCCAACGCCGCGACGACGGCTATCGGCGCCGCCATGGAGGACGTACGCAAGGGGCACGCGGGCCCGGTGCCGATGCACCTGCGCGACGGGCACTACAAGGGGGCTGCCAAGCTGGGGCACGCCCAGGGGTACGTGTATCCGCACGACCTGCCCGAGGGCATCGCCGCCCAGCAGTACGCCCCGGAGGAGCTCAAGGACCGGGAGTACTACACGCCCACCCGGCACGGCGCCGAGGCGCGCTACGCGGACGCGGTGGAGTGGACCCGCAAGCACCTCGGTAGAGGGCGGTCCTGAGCACCCTGTAGCATGGCGCCAAGCGCTGCGTCCCGTGTCCGGCTCCGGTCGGCACCACCAGAACGGGACATCCAGCCGGAACCCCTGCGCCGAAAGGCTACGGGGATCCAGGAGCGTCGCGCACCGTCGAAGGTGTCGCGGGCAGCCCACCACCACCCGGGTTCCGGGAGCGGTCGGTGGGCCACTCGCGTGCTGCACGTATGTGCCCAGACCCAGGAGCGGCTGCCCAGCAGGTCCCTCAGGACCCGCAGGGTTTCCCGGGCTGCGGATTGCGACCTCCCCTAACCCTGGTGAAGCCGTATTCGCATCAGAGACACGAGGTGTTTGGTTCATGGCGAACCAGTCCCGCCCCAAGGTCAAGAAGTCGCGTGCCCTCGGTATCGCGCTGACCCCGAAGGCCGTCAAGTACTTCGAGGCCCGCCCCTACCCGCCGGGTGAGCACGGCCGTGGCCGCAAGCAGAACTCGGACTACAAGGTCCGTCTGCTCGAGAAGCAGCGTCTGCGCGCGCAGTACGACGTGTCCGAGCGCCAGCTCGTCCGCGCCTACGAGCGTGCCTCCAAGGTTCAGGGCAAGACCGGTGAGGCCCTGATCATCGAGCTCGAGCGCCGTCTCGACGCGCTGGTCCTGCGTTCGGGCATCGCCCGCACGATCTACCAGGCCCGCCAGATGGTCGTCCACGGCCACATCGAGGTCAACGGCCAGAAGGTCGACAAGCCCTCGTTCCGCGTCCGTCCCGACGACGTCGTGATGGTCCGCGAGCGCAGCCGCAGCAAGACGCTGTTCGAGGTCTCCCGCGCGGGCGGCTTCGCCCCCGACGGCGAGACCCCGCGCTACCTCCAGGTGAACCTCCAGGCCCTGGCCTTCCGCCTGGACCGTGAGCCGAACCGCAAGGAGATCCCGGTGATCTGCGACGAGCAGCTCGTCGTCGAGTACTACGCCCGCTGATCTTCCAGATCTTCCGGATCTTCCGGCGGACGTAGCATCACCCGCGCGTCAGCGTCAGCCCGTCGTCTCCCCGCCCTTCGAGGTGAACGAGACGGCGGGCTCCCGCATGTCCGGGGGCAGGCTGCGCGGCGCGGGCACCGCACCGAGCGGCAAGTCCGGGTCCCGCAGCCGGTAATGCGGTACGGAGCGGCGGCCCCGGCGCGATAGGCTCGGGGGACGACTTTTCGATGTTCAGGCACGATGTTCAGGCACGTACTAGGGAGCGGGTGCGACAGTGTCCGGTGGAGAGGTGGCCGGAATCCTGGTGGCCGTCTTCTGGGCGATCCTGGTCTCCTTCCTCGCCGTCGCGCTGGCGAGGCTGGCCCAGACGCTCAGGGCGACCACCAAGCTTGTGGCGGACGTGACCGACCAGGCCGTCCCGCTGCTGGCCGACGCCTCCGCGGCGGTGCGCTCCGCGCAGACCCAGATCGACAGGGTCGACGCCATCGCGTCGGACGTTCAGGAGGTCACGTCGAACGCGTCGGCGCTCTCCACGACCGTCGCCGCCACCTTCGGCGGCCCCCTGGTGAAGGTCGCGGCGTTCGGCTACGGCGTCCGCCGTGCCATCGGCGGCCGCAAGGAGAACGTACCCCCCAAGGCGCCCCGGCGTACCGTGATCGTGGGCCGCACGGTCCCGTCCGCGCGACGGGGAAAGCGGAAGAAGGACTGACGCAGCGATGTTCCGCCGTACGTTCTGGTTCACCGCCGGCGCAGCCGCGGGTGTGTGGGCCACCACCAAGGTCAACCGCAAGCTCAAGCAGCTGACCCCCGAGAGCCTCGCGACCCAGGCCGCGAACAAGGTGATCGAGGCCGGGCACCGGCTCAAGGACTTCGCGCTCGACGTCCGCGACGGCATGGCCGAGCGGGAGGCCGAACTGGACGAGGCACTCGGGCTCGATCGCCGCCCCCAACTGCCCGCGCCCCGGCGCGTCGCCGCGATCGAGAACCGCAACACCCCGAACCACAGCAAGAACCCGACGTACGTCGAGAGGTCGACGTACTCGTACAACCGGAATGAGGACCACTGATGGAGTCGGCCGAGATTCGCCGCCGCTGGTTGAGCTTCTACGAGGAGCGCGGTCACACCGTCGTCCCTTCGGCGTCGCTCATCGCGGACGACCCGACTCTGCTCCTGGTCAACGCCGGCATGGTGCCCTTCAAGCCCTACTTCCTGGGTGAGGTGAAGCCGCAGTTCAGTCGCGCCACCAGCGTGCAGAAGTGCGTGCGTACGCCCGACATCGAAGAGGTCGGCAAGACCACCAGGCACGGCACGTTCTTCCAGATGTGCGGCAACTTCTCCTTCGGCGACTACTTCAAGGAAGGCGCCATCACCTACGCCTGGGAGCTGCTCACCACGCCCCAGGACAAGGGTGGTTACGGGCTCGACCCCGAGCGCCTGTGGATTACGGTCTACCTGGAGGACGACGAGGCCGAGGCCATCTGGCGCGACAAGATCGGCGTCCCGGCCGAGCGCATCCAGCGCCTCGGCAAGAAGGACAACTACTGGTCCATGGGCGTCCCCGGCCCCTGCGGCCCCTGTTCCGAGATCAACTACGACCGCGGCCCCGAGTTCGGCGTCGAGGGCGGCCCGGCCGTCAACGACGAGCGGTACGTGGAGATCTGGAACCTGGTCTTCATGCAGTACGAGCGCGGCGAGGGCACCTCGAAGGAGGACTTCGAGATCCTCGGCGAGCTGCCCAGCAAGAACATCGACACCGGCCTCGGCATGGAACGCCTCGCCATGATTCTGCAGGGCGTGCAGAACATGTACGAGATCGACACCTCCATGGCCGTGATCAAGAAGGCCACCGACCTGACCGGCGTCCACTACGGCGCCGCCCACGACTCGGACGTCTCCCTGCGCGTGGTCACCGACCACATCCGTACGGCCGTGATGATGATTGGCGACGGTGTGACCCCCGGCAACGAGGGCCGCGGCTACGTGCTGCGCCGCATCATGCGCCGCGCCATCCGCAACATGCGGCTGCTCGGCGCCACCGGCCCGGTCGTCCAGGACCTCATCGACGTCGTGATCGAGATGATGGGCCAGCAGTACCCGGAGCTCGTCACCGACCGGCAGCGCATTGAGACCGTGGCCCTCGCCGAGGAGGCCGCCTTCCTCAAGACGCTGAAGGCCGGCACGAACATCCTCGACACGGCCATCACGGAGACCAAGGAGTCCGGCGGCAGGATGCTCGCCGGCGACAAGGCCTTCCTGCTCCACGACACCTGGGGCTTCCCGATCGACCTCACCCTCGAAATGGCCGCCGAGCAGGGCCTTTCGGTGGACGAGGACGGCTTCCGTCGTCTGATGAAGGAGCAGCGGGACAAGGCCAAGGCCGACGCCCGGGCCAAGAAGACCGGCCACGCCGACCTCGGCGCCTACCGTCAGATCGCCGACGCCGCCGGTGAGACCGAGTTCATCGGCTACGACCGGACCGACGGCGAGTCCACGATCGTCGGCATCCTGGTCGACGGTGTCTCCTCGCCCGCCGCCACCGAGGGCGACGAGGTCGAGATCGTCCTCGACCGCACCCCGTTCTACGCCGAGGGCGGCGGCCAGATCGGCGACACCGGCCGCATCAAGGTCGACACGGGCGCCGTCATCGAGATCCGCGACTGCCAGAAGCCCGTCCCGGGCGTGTACGTCCACAAGGGCGTCGTCCAGGTCGGCGAGGTCACCGTCGGTGCTCAGGCCCAGGCCACCATCGACTCCCGCCGCCGCACCGCCATCGCCCGTGCCCACTCGGCCACGCACCTCACCCACCAGGCCCTGCGCGACGCCCTCGGCCCGACGGCCGCCCAGGCCGGTTCCGAGAACCAGCCCGGCCGTTTCCGCTTCGACTTCGGTTCCCCGTCGGCCGTTCCGACGGCCGTCATGACCGACGTCGAGCAGAAGATCAACGAGGTGCTCGCCCGCGACCTGGATGTGCACGCCGAGATCCTGAGCCTCGACGAGGCCAAGAAGCAGGGCGCCATCGCCGAGTTCGGCGAGAAGTACGGCGAGCGCGTCCGCGTCGTGACCATCGGCGACTTCTCCAAGGAGCTGTGCGGCGGCACGCATGTGCACAACACCTCCCAGCTCGGCCTGGTCAAGCTGCTCGGTGAGTCCTCGATCGGCTCCGGCGTACGGCGTATCGAGGCCCTGGTCGGCGTCGACGCCTACAACTTCCTCGCCCGCGAGCACACGGTCGTCGCCCAGCTCCAGGAGCTGATCAAGGGCCGCCCCGAGGAGCTCCCCGAGAAGGTCTCGGCCATGCTCGGCAAGCTGAAGGACGCCGAGAAGGAGATCGAGAAGTTCCGCGCGGAGAAGGTCCTCCAGGCCGCCGCCGGTCTCGTCGAGTCCGCCAAGGACGTCCACGGTGTGGCTCTGGTCACAGGCCAGGTCCCGGATGGCACGAGCGCCGACGACCTGCGCAAGCTGGTCCTCGACGTGCGCGGCCGCATCCAGGGCGGACGGGCCGCCGTGGTGGCCCTGTTCACCACGGCGGGCGGCAAGCCGCTCACGGTCATCGCCACCAACGAAGCCGCCCGCGAGCGTGGCCTCAAGGCCGGTGACCTGGTCCGTACGGCGGCCAAGACCCTCGGTGGCGGCGGTGGCGGCAAGCCGGACGTCGCCCAGGGCGGCGGCCAGAACCCGGCCGCCATCGGCGAGGCCGTCGACGCGGTCGAGCGGCTCGTCGCCGAGACGGCCAAGTGAGCGCGGACGGCTCGCAGCAGAGTGGGGACGGCCGGGGCATGCGCCGCGGCCGTCGGCTCGCGATCGACGTCGGGGACGCCCGGATCGGGGTCGCCTCGTGCGACCCCGACGGGATCCTCGCGACTCCGGTCGAGACCGTGCCGGGACGTGATGTCCCGGCCGCGCAGCGCCGGTTGAAGCAACTCGTCGAGGAGTACGAGCCGATCGAGGTCATTGTCGGGCTCCCGCGCTCCCTCAAGGGGGGCGAGGGACCGGCCGCCGTGAAGGTGCGCGCCTTCGCCCAGGAGCTGGCCCGTGCGATCGCGCCCGTCGGGGTCCGCCTCCTCGATGAGAGGATGACCACAGTGACGGCCAGTCAGGGTCTACGCGCGTCGGGCGTGAAGTCCAAAAAGGGCAGGTCCGTCATCGACCAGGCGGCCGCCGTCATCATTCTGCAGCAGGCTCTGGAGTCCGAACGGGCGTCAGGGAACGCACCGGGCGAGGGCGTCGAAGTGGTCATCTGATCGCGATACGGTAACGTTCCGCGCGATGTGGTGCTGTTCGAACAGCCACCGCACAGCAAAGAGGCGGACGGGAGCCGAGCCACCAGCGACAGCAGCCACCCGCCTCGCGGCTCTAGGGGATCGATGACTGAGTATGGCCGGGGCGCAGGCTCCGAACCGTGGAATCCGGAGGACCCGTTGCACGGGGACGGCGGATGGGGAGGACAGGCCGCCGACGGCCAGTCCCCCTACGGCGGCCAGCCGCAGCACTATCCGCAGCAGCCGCAACAGCAGCATCAGCAGGCGCAGTACGGCGAATGGGGAAACGGTCAGCAGGGCGGCTACGGCCAGGACCAGCAGCAGTACGACGCCCAGGGTCAGCAGCACTTCCCCGGCCAGGGCCAGCAGTACGACGCCCAGGGTCAGCAGCACTTCCCCGGCCAGGGCCAGCAGCAGTACGCGCAGCAGTACACCGGCCAGGAGCAGCAGCAGTACGTCGATCAGGGTCAGCAGCAGTACACCGGCCAGGACCAGCAGCAGTACCACAACGGCGGCTGGGACAACGGGACGCAGCACCAAGGCGCCTACGCCGTCGACCCGACCGACCCGTACGGGAACCAGGCCGCCGCGTACGCCGCTGAGCAGCCCGACCACTACGGCACGCCCGACGCGTACCCGCCGCCGGAGCCGCCCGCCCGCCGCCGCGCCGAGCCCGAACCGGAGACCGACTGGGACCCGGGTCCCGATCAGGGCGAACACGCCTTCTTCGCGGGCGACGACGATGACGACGACTTCGACGACGACGACCCCAAGGCCGGCCGCGGCGACCGGAAGGGCCGGGGCGGCAAGGGCAAGAAGCGCCGCAGCGGCTGCGCCTGCCTGGTGGTGGTGCTGGTCTTCGGCGGCGGCATCGCCGGCGTCGGATACTACGGGTACCAGTTCTACCAAAATCGTTTCGGCGTGGCTCCGGACTACGCGGGTGACGGCACCGGCCAGGTGACCGTCGAGATCCCCCAGGGCGCGGTCGGCTATGTCATCGGGCGGGTGCTGAAGGGGGCCGGCGTCGTCAAGAGCGTCGACGCCTTCGTGTCCGCACAGCAGAACAACCCCGACGGGACGAAGATCCAGGCGGGCGCCTATGTGCTGAAGAAGGGAATGTCGGCTGCCAGTGCGGTCAAGCTGATGCTCGACCCCAAGAGCCAGAACAATGTGGTCGTCGCCCCTGGGCAGCGCAACGTCCTTGTGTACCAGGCGATCGACAAGAAGCTCGATCTCCCGGACGGCACCACCAGTAAAATCGCCAAGAAGGAATACAAGAGCCTCGGACTTCCCAGCTGGGCGAACAGCAACAAGGATATAAGGGATCCGCTGGAAGGATTCCTCTACCCGGCGACCTACCCCGCCGCCAAGGGAATGAAGCCCGAGGCGATCCTGAAGCAGATGGTGACGCAGGCCAGCCAGAAGTACGCCCAGCTGAACCTCACGGCCAAGGCCAAGGAACTGAACCTGGCCAACCCGTTGCAGGTCGTCACGGTCGCGAGCCTCGTCCAGGCCGAGGGTAAGACGCACGACGACTTCCGCAAGATGGCCGAGGTCATCTACAACCGGTTGAAGTCCACCAACACCGAGACCAACCAGAAGCTCCAGTTCGACTCGACCTTCAATTACCTGAAGGGCCAGAGCAACATCCACATCAGTGAGTCCGAGATCAACACCAACCCGGACCCGTACAACACGTACACGCACAGGGGTCTGCCGCCCGGACCGATCGGCAACCCCGGTGACGACGCGCTCAGCGCGACGTTGAACCCGACCAGCGACGGCTGGATCTACTTTGTGGCGACCGACGGTCAGAACAACACCGAATTCGCCAAGACCTATGCGGAATTCCAGAGGCTCAAGGACAAGTTCAATGCCAACTCGGGCAACTGACGCCCGGCGGGCCGCGGTGCTCGGTTCCCCGATCGCCCACTCCCTCTCCCCGGTGCTGCACCGGGCCGCGTACCGGGAGCTGGGACTCGACGACTGGTCCTACGACCGTTTCGAGATCGACGAGGAGGCGCTGCCGGGCTTCTTCGGGGACCTCGGTCCCGAGTGGGCGGGCCTGTCGCTGACCATGCCGCTCAAGCGGGCCGTCATCCCGCTGCTCGACGCGGTCAGTGAGACGGCGGCCTCCGTCGAGGCGGTCAACACGGTCGTGTTCACCGACGACGGCCGGCGGGTCGGCGACAACACCGACATCCCCGGGATGGTCGCCGCCCTGCGCGAGCGCGGGATCGAACAGGTGGACTCCGCCGCGATCCTCGGCGCGGGCGCCACCGCCTCCTCCGCGCTGGCCGCGCTCGCGCGGATCTGCACCGGAGAGGTCGTCGCGTACGTCCGCAGCGCCGAGCGCGCCGCCGAGATGCGGCAGTGGGGCGAGCGGCTCGACGTGGCGGTCCGTACGGCGGACTGGGCGGACGCCGAGCGAGCCCTGCGCGCCCCGCTCGTCATCGCCACGACCCCTGCGGGCACGACGGACGCCCTGGCCGCCGCGGTCCCGGAGCGGCCCGCGACCCTCTTCGACGTGCTGTACGACCCCTGGCCCACCGACCTCGCGGCCCGCTGGTCCGGGTACGGCGGGGCCGTCGTCAGCGGGCTCGACCTGCTGGTGCACCAGGCGGTGCTGCAGGTTGAACAGATGACCGGGCGTGTCCCGGCGCCCCTCGGCGCCATGCGGAAGGCGGGCGAGCAGGCGCTCGCGAGCCGCTGAGAGGCGCCGGACCGGGCCCGGCGCCGTCCGCCTGATGGACCCGCGGCGGGGCAATGAGCCCGGACGTGGGAGGATCGGAGGTGGCGGGCCAGGGCCGCGCACCCGGTCGCGCCGTCGCCGTACGCGAGGACGCGTGTACGCAGGAGCAGTACCAGGGCGCGAGCATGAGGAGCATCGTTGAGCAGGTTGCGCTGGCTGACCGCGGGGGAGTCCCACGGACCCGCACTTGTCGCGACGCTGGAGGGCCTTCCCGCCGGCGTGCCGATCACCACGGAGATGGTGGCGGACCACCTCGCCCGGCGGCGCCTGGGCTATGGACGCGGTGCCCGGATGAAGTTCGAGCGCGACGAGGTCACCTTCCTCGGCGGCGTCCGGCACGGCCTCACCCTCGGCTCCCCGGTGGCCGTCATGGTCGGCAACACCGAGTGGCCCAAGTGGGAGCAGGTCAT
Source organism: Streptomyces sp. NBC_01384 (assembly GCF_045040035.1). NCBI lineage: Bacteria > Bacillati > Actinomycetota > Actinomycetes > Kitasatosporales > Streptomycetaceae > Streptomyces > Streptomyces sp. NBC_01384. The sequence continues at coordinate 1,637,818 of NZ_CP109559.1, read as the reverse complement.
GGCGGCCGACCCGGTCGACCCGTCGGTGCTGGCCGAGGTCGCCCGTAACGCCCCGCTGACCCGGCCCCGGCCCGGCCACGCCGACCTCGCGGGCATGCAGAAGTACGGCTTCGACGAGGCCCGGCCGATCCTGGAGCGCGCCTCCGCCCGGGAGACCGCCGCCCGCGTGGCGCTGGGCGCGGTGGCCCGCTCGTACCTGAAGGAGACGGCCGGGATCGAGATCGTCTCGCACGTCGTCGAGCTGGCCGCGACGAAGGCCCCGTACGGCGTCTACCCCAAGCCCTCGGACGTCGAGAAGCTCGACGCCGACCCGGTGCGCTGCCTCGACGCCGGCACCTCGAAGGCGATGGTCGCGGAGATCGACCAGGCCCACAAGGACGGCGACACACTCGGCGGCGTGGTGGAAGTGCTCGCGTACGGCGTGCCGGTGGGCCTCGGCTCGCACGTGCACTGGGACCGGCGCCTCGACGCCCGGCTCGCCGCCGCGCTCATGGGCATCCAGGCGATCAAGGGCGTCGAGGTCGGCGACGGCTTCGAGCTGGCCCGCGTTCCCGGCTCCAAGGCGCACGACGAGATCGTCCACACCGAGGACGGCATCCGGCGCACCTCCGGCCGCTCCGGCGGCACCGAGGGCGGTCTGACCACCGGCGAGCTGCTGCGCGTGCGCGCCGCGATGAAGCCGATCGCGACCGTGCCGCGCGCGCTGGCCACCATCGACGTGGCCACCGGCGAGGCCGCCAAGGCGCACCATCAGCGCTCCGACGTGTGCGCGGTCCCGGCCGCCGGAATCGTCGCCGAGGCCATGGTCGCCCTTGTCCTGGCGGACGCGGTGGCCGAGAAGTTCGGCGGCGACAGCGTTCCGGAGACCCGCCGCAACGTGCAGTCCTACCTCGACAACCTGGTCGTACGGTGAGCGGTCCGCTGGTCGTCCTCGTCGGCCCGATGGGGGTCGGCAAGTCCACTGTGGGCGCGCTGGTCGCCGAGCGGCTCGGCTGCGCCTACCGCGACACGGACGACGACATCGTGGCCGAGCAGGGCCGCACCGTCGCCGACATCTTCGTCGACGAGGGCGAGCCGGTCTTCCGCGCCATCGAGAAGAGGGCCGTGCACAAGGCGCTCGCCGAACACGACGGGGTGCTGGCGCTCGGCGGCGGTTCGATCCTCGATGAGGACACCCGCGCGCTGCTCGCCGGGCACCGGGTCGTCTACCTCTCGATGGACGTCGAGGAGGCGGTCCAGCGCACCGGGCTGAACGCCGCCCGGCCGCTGCTCGCCGTCAACCCGCGCCGGCAGTGGCGCGAGCTGATGGAGGCGCGCCGCCACCTGTACACCGAAGTCGCCCGCGCGGCCGTGCCCACCGATGGCCGCACCCCCGAAGAGGTCGCCCAAGCCGTCCTCGACGCACTGGAGTTGAAGGAAGCATGAGCGAGGCAGTGACCCGTATCCAGGTCGGCGGCACCGCGGGCACCGACCCCTACGAGGTCCTCGTCGGCCGTCAACTCCTCGGTGAACTGGGCGGGTTGATCGGCGACAAGGCCAAGCGTGTCGCGATCATCCACCCCGAAGCGCTCGCCGAGACCGGTGAGGCGCTCCGTGCCGACCTGGCCGGACAGGGCTTCGAGGCCGTCGCCATCCAGGTACCGAACGCGGAGGAGGCCAAGACCGCCGAGGTCGCGGCCTACTGCTGGAAGGCCCTGGGCCAGTCCGGCTTCACCCGCACCGACGTCATCGTCGGCGTGGGCGGCGGCGCCACCACCGACCTGGCCGGGTTCGTGGCGGCGACCTGGCTGCGCGGGGTGCGCTGGGTCGCCATCCCGACCACCGTGCTGGCCATGGTGGACGCGGCGGTCGGCGGCAAGACCGGCATCAACACCGCCGAGGGCAAGAACCTCGTCGGCTCCTTCTACCCGCCCGCGGGCGTGCTCTGCGACCTGGCGGCACTGGACTCCCTGCCGGTCAACGACTTCGTCTCCGGGCTCGCGGAGATCATCAAGGCCGGTTTCATCGCCGACCCGGTGATCCTGGAACTCATCGAGTCCGACCCCGAGGCGGCACGTACGCCCGCGGGCCCGCACACCGCCGAGCTCATCGAGCGCTCCATCAAGGTGAAGGCCGAGGTGGTCTCCGGCGACCTCAAGGAGTCGGGGCTCCGCGAGATCCTCAACTACGGGCACACCCTCGCGCACGCCATCGAGAAGAACGAGCGCTACAAGTGGCGGCACGGCGCGGCCGTCGCCGTCGGTATGCACTTCGCCGCCGAACTCGGCCGCCTGGCGGGCCGGTTGGACGACGCGACCGCCGACCGCCACCGCACGATCCTGGAGTCCGTCGGCCTCCCGCTGAGCTACCGCTACGACCAGTGGCCCAAGCTCCTGGAGAACATGAAGGTCGACAAGAAGTCCCGGGGCGATCTGCTGCGCTTCATCGTCCTCGACGGGCTGGCCAAGCCGACCGTCCTGGAGGGGCCCGACCCGGCCGTACTCCTCGCCGCGTACGGCGAAGTGGGGGAGTGACCTCCGAGGAGCGGTAGTTCCCAACGAGCCCGCGCTTGGACCGATTTGCCCTCCGTCCAGGGGCACTTCACACCTTTCCCGGCCGTTCACACAACGGCGGGCGGGGAAGGTACCGTTCGGCAGGGGCTTCTCCCACGCCCTTTAGGCTGTGGGGGAGAGCGGGACCGAGGCTCCGCTCGGCGGCGTCCATCGCCTGCCGCGAGTGAGCCGAAGGGACGCGTCGGTGTCGAGAGGGCGAGCGCGCGGAGGCCCGAAGGGCTGAGCACGGTCGGGCTCTCGACAACCGACTGAGGTGTCCCGGAGGCGAACGAGCCAAAAGACACGAGACGGAGTGGCACCGGATGCAGCACGCAGTGGGGGCTCCGCTGCCGCCGCCCCACCAGCCGGGGCACGGACCGGCCGCCGACTGGTCGGGGGCCGCGCACCACCCGGGGCACCCGGGCGGACACCCCGGCCCGGCCCCCACGAGCCCACCTGCCCCCGGTTTCGCGGGCCCGCCCCCAGGACATCCGGCACCGCCGTCCCACCTGCCGCATCCCGCGCCCCCGCAGCACGCCCCCGCACCGCCGGCGCCCGACACCACGGGCCATGTACAGCTGCCCCCGGGCGCCCCGGTCGGCATGCCGAGCGCACCACCTGCCACGGGCGCCCCCGACCCCACGGCGACCACCCTCGCCGTGCTGCTCATCGGCCCCGCGGGCGCGGGCAAGACCAGCGTCGCCAAGTACTGGGCGGACCACCGTCGGGTCCCGACGGCCCACATCAGTCTCGACGACGTACGCGAATGGGTGCGCTCGGGCTTCGCCGATCCGCAGTCGGGGTGGAACGACCATTCGGAGGCGCAGTACCGCCTGGCCCGCCGCACCTGCGGCTTCGCCGCGCGGAACTTCCTGGCCAACGGGATCTCCTGCATCCTGGACGACGCGGTCTTCCCGGACCGCCCGGTCGTCGGCCTCGGCGGCTGGAAGCGGCACGTCGGGCCGGGGCTGCTGCCCGTGGTGTTGTTGCCGGGCCTGGAGATAGTCCTGGAGCGCAACGCCGAGCGCTCCGGAAACCGCCGCCTCACCGACGAGGAAGTCGCCCGCATCCACGGTCGGATGGCGGGTTGGTACGGCTCCGGGCTGCCCATCATCGACAACTCCCAACTCGACGTGCCGTCCACGGCACGCGTCCTGGACGACGTCCTCGCCCGCTCCATCGCGAGCCCACCGCAGTGGTAGCCCCGCGAGGGCAGCACGTGGGCGCCGTTGGTCACGTGACGGCGACATCGCTTCAGCGGTAGCCCGCCGGGGGCGCGCCCCGCGGCCTCGGCAACGGCGGTTCCGCCGGCAGCGCCGCGGCGACGTGGGGACGCCCGGGGGCGGGGCTGGTCCGGCGGTGGTCCTGCGGGGTGGCGTTGGCTCGCCGCGGTATCACTGCGGTGGATCCGGCTCGGCGGGGTCGACCGCCGGCAGGTGTTGCCGAGACAGTAGCTGTCCCCCCGGGACAGTGCCCCCAGCGGCGCAGCCGGAGCCCCCGACCCCCGACCCTCAGCGGTAGTACCTCCGCCCTGCCGCCCATCCGGCCCCGCTGGAACGGCGACATCGCGTCGGCGCTCGTAGGCTCGATTTATGTCAGAGGTGTACGCGGCGCGCCGCGAGCGGCTTCGGGAGCGCTGTACGGCGGGCGGGAGCGCGACGGCGCTGGTCACGCGCCCGGCGAACGTGAGGTATCTCGCGGGGGCCGCCCCGCGTGGTGCCGTTCTCCTGCTGGGCAGGGGTGAGGACCTGCTGCTCTGCGGTGCTCCGCCGAGCGGTGAGGCCGATGAGGGGCGTACCGACGAGGCGCTGCGGGTACAGGTGCTGCCGCGCGCCGGTGGTGACGCCGCCGTCGCCGCCGCCGGTGTCGCCGCCACCCAGGGCGCCGAATCACTCGCGGTCGAGGAACACCACCTGACCGTGACCCGGCACCGGGCCATCGGCTCGGTGGCGCCACAACTGTGCCTCGCCGACCTGGGCTGCGCGGTCGAGCAGCTGCGGGTGATCAAGGACGAGGAGGAGATCTCCTGTCTGCGGATCGGCGCCGAAATCGCCGACCAGGCGCTGGGCGAGCTCCTCGAATCCATCCTCGTCGGCCGCACCGAGCGGCATCTGGCGCTCGAGCTGGAGCGCCGGCTCGTCGACCACGGCGCCGACGGCCCCGCCTTCGCGACCTCCGTCGGCACCGGTCCGAACTCCGGGCGGCGCGCACACCGGCCCACCGACCGCCGGGTCGAGGAGGGCGATTTCCTGTCCGTCTGCCTCGGCGCGACCTACCGTGGCTACCGCTGCGAGATCGGCCGTACGTTCGTGATCGGCACCTCGCCCGCCGACTGGCAGATCGAACTGTACGACCTCGTCTTCGCCGCCCAGCGCGCCGGACGCGAGGCGCTGGCGCCCGGCGCCGCCTACCGCGACGTGGACCGCGCGGCCCGCCAGGTGCTCGACTCCGCGGGCCACACGGAGGGCCTTCCTCCGCTGATCGGGCACGGTGTGGGGCTCGAAATCGACGAGGACCCGCAGCTCGCCCCCGCGTCCATGGGTAAACTGGACGCTTGCGTGCCGGTCACCGTCGAACCGGGGGTCCACCTCCCGGGCCGGGGCGGTGTCCGGATCGATGACACGCTCGTCGTGCGCCCCGAGGCGGACGGCGGACCCGAGCTACTCACCATCACGACCAAGGAACTGCTCGCGCTCTAGCAATGAGCTGGGCGCGTGCCCCGGGGTCGTCCACGTCAGTCCAGGAGATTCCGCAACCGTGGCTTCCACGAACGACCTCAAGAACGGCCTGGTGCTCAAGCTCGACGGAGGCCAGCTCTGGTCCGTCGTCGAGTTCCAGCACGTCAAGCCCGGCAAGGGCCCGGCCTTCGTGCGCACCAAGCTGAAGAACGTGCTCTCCGGCAAGGTCGTCGACAAGACGTTCAACGCCGGCGTCAAGGTCGAGACGGCCACGATCGACAAGCGCGACATGCAGTTCTCGTACATGGACGGCGAGTACTTCGTCTTCATGGACATGGACACGTACGACCAGCTGATGGTCGACCGCAAGTCCGTCGGCGATGCCGCCAACTTCCTGATCGAGGGCTTCACGGCCACCGTGGCGCAGCACGAGGGCGAGGTGCTCTTCGTCGAGCTGCCCGCCGCCGTCGAGCTGACCATCCAGGAGACCGAGCCGGGTGTCCAGGGCGACCGCTCCACCGGTGGCACCAAGCCCGCCACCCTGGAGACCGGCCACCAGATCCAGGTCCCGCTCTTCATCACCACCGGTGAGAAGATCAAGGTCGACACCCGCACGAGCGACTACCTCGGCCGGGTGAACAGCTAACCGTGGCTGCCCGCAACACGGCCCGCAAGCGCGCCTTCCAGATCCTCTTCGAGGGCGACCAGCGCGGCGTGGACGTCCTGACGGTCCTCGCGGACTGGATCCGGCACTCCCGGAGCGACACCCGGCAGCCGCCGGTCAGCGAGTACACAATGCAGCTGGTCGAGGGCTACGCCACCAAGGCGAAGCGGATCGACGAGCTCATCGCGACGTACGCCGTCGACTGGACGCTGGACAGGATGCCGGTCGTCGACCGCAACATCCTGCGCCTTGGCGCCTACGAGTTGATCTGGGTCGACGGGACCCCCGACGCCGTGGTTCTCGACGAGGCGGTGCAGCTGGCGAAAGAGTTCTCCACGGACGAGTCGCCCTCGTTCGTGAACGGCCTGCTGGGCCGGCTGAAGGACCTCAAGCCGTCGCTGCGTCGCGACGAGGCCTAGTCGTACGGCGCCCGTGGACGGCAACGTACGAAAACGCCGGAGGGCCCGCAGCGCGTCCGCTGCGGGCCCTCCGGCGTTCCTGTACCGATGAGGCTCCCGAGGCCCGCAGAAAGCCGCCGGGGTGGCCGGAACCTGCGGTTCCGGCCACCCCGGCGGCACGTTTCTGCTGAGCTGCCCGAAGGGCTCAGCCCTCGTCGTGGGCGACGGCGCGGCGCGCGTCCGCGTCGAGCACACCCCAGCTGATCAGCTGCTCGGTGAGGACCGAGGGCGACTGGTCGTAGATGACGGCGAGGGTGCGCAGGTCGTCCTGGCGGATCGACAGCACCTTGCCGTTGTAGTCACCGCGCTGCGACTGGATCGTCGCGGCGTAGCGCTGCAGGGGGCCTGCCTTCTCGGCCGGCACGTGGGCCAGGCGCTCCAGGTCGAGGACGAGCTTCGGCGGCGGCTCGGCGGCCCCGCCCGGAGTGGTGCCGGGCAGCAGCTCCTGCACGGGGACCCCGTAAAAATCCGCCAGTTCGGCAAGGCGCTGCACGGTGACGGCGCGGTCGCCGCGCTCGTACGACCCGACCACGACCGCCTTCCAGCGTCCCTGGGACTTCTCCTCGACACCGTGGAGGGAAAGGCCCTGCTGGGTGCGGATGGCCCGGAGCTTGGCCCCGAGCTGTTTGGCGTATTCGCTGGACATATAGCTCCCCGGACGCTGTATCAACGTGCGGCTCCGCCGCGCGGCTGGTGACTCTGGTGACTCACTGTGAGGTTACGCAGCGTTACTCTTCCCCGTCAAGCCGAATGGTCCGGACCGACCCTTCCGTGGGAGTCACCGGCGGTGTCCCGCAGGGTGGTGATCAGGGGTGTTGCCGGGCTGGTAGCGTTGATGGCGCAAATCCGACGTCCTTTAATGATCCGTCCCGTGAGGCGGAGAAGGAGGTCCGTTTCGTATGGACACAGAGCAGGACAAGCAGCAGTACGAAGCCGATGCGCGGCCCGTTCTCGAGGCCCCCGACATCGCGCGGGTGCTGACCCGTATCGCCCACGAGATCGTCGAGCGCGCCAAGGGTGCCGACGACGTGGTGCTCCTCGGCATTCCGACCCGAGGCGTCTTCCTCGCCCGGCGGCTCGCCGTGAAACTCGAGGAGATCACCGACCGCAAGATCCCGGTCGGCTCGCTCGACATCACCATGTACCGCGACGACCTGCGCATGCACCCGCCGCGTGCGCTGGCCCGCACCGAGATCCCCGGTCACGGCATCGACGGCCGCCTGGTCGTCCTCGTCGACGACGTGCTCTTCTCCGGCCGCACCATCCGTGCCGCGCTCGACGGGCTGAACGACATCGGCCGCCCGCGCGCCGTGCAGCTCGCGGTCCTCGTCGACCGCGGCCACCGCGAACTGCCCATCCGCGCCGACTACGTCGGCAAGAACCTCCCCACGTCGCTGCGGGAGACGGTCAAGGTCCAGCTCGCCGAGGAGGACGGTCGCGACACCGTGCTGCTCGGTGCGAAGCGGACCTCCCCGGACGCGCAGCAGTAGCACTCCGGACTACGCCACTGCCGTACGCCCCCGAGTGCGCCTCCGCGCGCGCCCGTTTGCCCGGCTGTGCCTTTCTGGGGGACACCCCCAGACCCCCGCATCCTGAACTGAACTGCGTTACGGAGCCTGACAGATGCAGCGTCATCTCATCTCGGCCGCCGACCTCACCCGCGACGACGCCGTCCTGATCCTCGACACCGCCGAGGAGATGGCCCGGGTCGCCGACCGGCCGATCAAGAAACTGCCGACCCTGCGCGGCCGCACCGTTGTGAACCTCTTCTTCGAGGACTCGACCCGTACCCGGATCTCCTTCGAGGCAGCCGAGAAGCGCCTCTCCGCGGACGTCATCAACTTCACCGCCAAGGGATCTTCGGTGTCGAAGGGGGAGTCGCTCAAGGACACCGCCCAGACCCTCGAAGCCATGGGCGTCGACGCCGTCGTCATCCGGCACGGCGCCTCCGGAGCCCCCTACCGGCTCGCCACCTCCGGCTGGATCGACGCCGCCGTCATCAACGCGGGTGACGGCACCCACCAGCACCCCACCCAGGCCCTGCTCGACGCCTTCACCATGCGCCGCCGCCTGGTCGGCCGGGACGCCGGGATCGGCCAGGACCTCTCGGGCAAGCGCATCACGATCGTCGGCGACGTCCTGCACAGCCGGGTCGCCCGCTCCAATGTCGACCTGCTGCACACCCTCGGCGCCGAGGTCACCCTCGTCGCCCCGCCCACCCTGGTGCCGGTCGGCGTCGAGTCCTGGCCCTGCGAGATCTCGTACGACCTCGACAGCACGCTCTCCAAGTCCGACGCGGTGATGATGCTGCGCGTCCAGCGCGAGCGGATGAACGCGGCGTTCTTCCCGACCGAGCGCGAGTACTCGCGGCGCTACGGCCTCGACGGCGACCGCATGGCGAAGATGCCCGAGCACGCGATCGTGATGCACCCCGGCCCGATGGTCCGCGGCATGGAGATCACCGCCGAGGTCGCCGACTCCGACCGCTGCACCGTCGTCGAGCAGGTGGCCAACGGCGTCTCCATCCGGATGGCCGTCCTGTACCTGCTGCTGGGCGGCAACGAGCCCGCCGTCACCCACACCCGCCCGCCCGTCGCCCACCACCACCCTTCCAACGAGCGCTCCGCGCACACCATTTCCGCGGACGAGGAGAAGTAAGAACATGAGCAAGATCCTGATCCGTGGTGCGAAGGTGCTCGGGGGCGAGCCGCAGGACGTGCTGATCGAGGGCACCCAGATCGCGGCGGTCGGCACCGGCCTGTCCGCCGAGGGCGCCGAGGTCGTCGAGGCCGAGGGGAAAGTGCTGCTGCCGGGCCTTGTCGACCTGCACACCCACCTGCGCGAACCCGGTCGTGAGGACTCCGAGACCGTCCTGACCGGTACGCGGGCGGCGGCGAGTGGCGGCTACACCGCCGTGTTCGCCATGGCCAACACCTTCCCGGTCGCCGACACCGCCGGTGTGGTCGAGCAGGTCTACCGGCTCGGCCAGGAGCACGGCTACTGCGATGTGCAGCCGATCGGCGCCGTCACGGTCGGCCTGGAGGGCAAGAAGCTCGCCGAGCTGGGCGCGATGCACGAGTCCGCGGCCGGGGTCACGGTCTTCTCGGACGACGGCAAGTGCGTGGACGACGCGGTGATCATGCGCCGGGCCCTGGAGTACGTGAAGGCCTTCGGCGGCGTTGTCGCGCAGCACGCGCAGGAGCCGCGGCTCACCGAGGGCGCCCAGATGAACGAGGGCGTCGTCTCCGCCGAGCTGGGGCTCGGGGGCTGGCCCGCGGTGGCCGAAGAATCGATCATCGCCCGGGATGTCCTGCTCGCCGAGCACGTCGGCTCGCGTGTCCACATCTGCCACCTGTCGACGGCCGGCAGCGTCGAGATCGTGCGCTGGGCCAAGGCGCGGGGCATCGACGTCACCGCCGAGGTCACCCCGCACCACCTCCTCCTCACCGACGAGCTGGTCCGCACGTACAACCCGGTCTACAAGGTCAACCCGCCGCTGCGCACCGAGCGCGACGTCATGGCCCTGCGCGAAGCGCTCGCGGACGGCACGATCGACATCGTCGCCACCGACCACGCGCCGCACCCGCACGAGGACAAGGACTGCGAGTGGGCCGCCGCCGCCATGGGCATGGTGGGGCTCGAGACCGCGCTGTCCGTCGTGCAGCAGACGATGGTCGAGACCGGGCTGCTCGACTGGGCCGGCGTCGCCGACCGCATGTCCGTCAAGCCCGCGCGGATCGGGCGGGCCGCGGGCCACGGCCGTCCCGTCTCGGCAGGTGAGCCCGCCAACCTCACGCTCGTCGACACGGCATACCGTGGGGCCGTGGACCCCGCGGGCTTCGCCTCGCGCAGCCGCAACACCCCCTACGAGGGCCGCGAGCTGCCGGGCCGGGTCACGCACACCTGGCTGCGGGGCAAGGCCACCCTCGTCGACGGGAAGCTCGCGTGACACCTCTCATCTCGATGGCCGCCAAATCGCTGGCCGCTGAACAGAAGTCGGCGGCCGTGACCGACTGGGCCGCCCGGATCGGCTGGCTCGTCGGCCTCGCCCTCTTCGTCGTCCTCGTCTACTGGCTGATGCGCGAGGGCTGGAAGTGGCGCGGCACCCTTCAGGGTGACCTGCCGGAGCTGCCCACCGCGCCGGAAGACCCCGGCCCGGCGAAACTGAGCATGAGCGGCCGCTACCACGGCTCCACGACGGCCGGGCAGTGGCTGGACCGCATCGTGGCGCACGGCCTGGGCACCCGCAGCCGGGTCGAGCTCACGCTGACGGACGCGGGACTGGACGTCGTACGCCCAGGGGCCACCGACTTCTTCATCCCGGCCGAGGCGCTGCGCGAGGCCCTGCTCGGCAAGGGCATCGCCGGGAAGGTCCTCAGCGAGGGCGGTCTGCTCGTCGTGACCTGGGCGCACGGCGACAAGCTGATCGACTCCGGCTTCCGCTCCGACCGCGCGGCCGAGCACGCCGAGTGGGTCGACACCCTGGACACCCTGATCAACGAGATCAACAAGAGCAACGAAACGATCGACACGGAAGGCGCACGATGACGACCTCCATCCAGGGAGCTGCCTCGCAGAGGCACAAGGCAGCTTCCGCCGTACTCGTCCTGGAGGACGGCCGGATCTTCCGCGGCCGCGCCTACGGGGCCGTGGGGGTGACCTTCGGCGAGGCCGTGTTCTCCACCGGGATGACCGGCTACCAGGAGACCCTCACCGACCCGTCGTACCACCGCCAGGTCGTCGTGATGACCGCCCCGCACGTCGGCAACACCGGCGTCAACGACGAGGACCCCGAGTCGAAGCGGATCTGGGTCGCGGGATACGTCGTACGCGACCCCGCGCGCGTGCCCTCCAACTGGCGCGCACGGCGCTCGCTGGACGAGGAACTGCGGGGCCAGGGAGTCGTCGGCATCAGCGGTGTCGACACGCGCGCGCTCACCCGCCATCTGCGCGAGCGCGGCGCCATGCGCGTCGGCATCTTCTCCGGCAACGCGCTGCCCGACGAGGGCACCATGCTCGCCGAGGTGCGCCAGGCGCCCGAGATGAAGGGCGCCAGCCTCTTCGAAGAGGTCGCCACGACAGAGGCGTACGTCGTCCCCGCCATCGGCGAGAAGAAGTTCACCGTCGCCGCCGTCGACCTGGGCATCAAGGGCATGACCCCGCACCGCATGGCCGAGCGCGGCATCGAGGTGCACGTGCTGCCCGCCACGGCCACGGCCGAGGACGTGTACGCCGTGAACCCCGACGGGGTCTTCTTCTCCAACGGCCCCGGTGACCCGGCCACCGCCGACGGTCCCGTCGCCGTCATGCGGGAAGTCCTCGCCCGCAAGACGCCTCTCTTCGGCATCTGCTTCGGCAACCAGATCCTGGGCCGCGCGCTCGGCTTCGGCACCTACAAGCTGAAGTACGGCCACCGTGGCATCAACCAGCCGGTGCAGGACCGTACGACCGGCAAGGTCGAGGTCACCGCGCACAACCACGGCTTCGCCGTCGACGCCCCGCTCGACAAGGTCTCCGAGACCCCCTACGGCCGCGCCGAGGTCTCCCACGTCTGCCTGAACGACCAGGTCGTCGAGGGGCTCCACCTCCTCGACCAGCCGGCCTTCAGCGTCCAGTACCACCCCGAAGCGGCAGCCGGCCCGCACGACGCCGCCTACCTGTTCGACCGCTTCGTATCCCTGATGGAGGGCCAGCGTGCCTAAGCGCACCGATATCCAGTCCGTCCTGGTCATCGGCTCCGGCCCGATCGTCATCGGCCAGGCCGCCGAGTTCGACTACTCCGGTACCCAGGCGTGCCGCATCCTGCGCGCCGAGGGCCTGAGGGTCATCCTGGTCAACTCCAACCCGGCGACGATCATGACCGACCCGGAGATCGCCGACGCCACGTACGTCGAGCCGATCACTCCCGAGTTCGTCGAGAAGATCATCGCCAAGGAGCGCCCCGACGCGCTCCTGCCCACCCTGGGCGGTCAGACGGCCCTCAACACGGCCATCTCGCTGCACCAGGCCGGGACCCTCGACAAGTACGGCGTCGAGCTGATCGGCGCCAATGTCGAGGCCATCAACAAGGGCGAGGACCGCGACCTCTTCAAGGGCGTCGTGGAGGCGGTGAACGCGAAGATCGGCCACGGCGAGTCCGCCCGGTCCGTGATCTGCCACACCATGGACGACGTGCTGGGGGGCGTCGAGACGCTCGGCGGCTACCCCGTCGTCGTCCGCCCCTCCTTCACGATGGGCGGCGCCGGCTCCGGCTTCGCGCACGACGAGGAGGAGCTGCGCCGCATCGCCGGCCAGGGCCTGACGCTCTCCCCGACCACCGAGGTGCTCCTGGAGGAGTCCATCCTCGGCTGGAAGGAGTACGAGCTGGAGCTGATGCGCGACAAGCACGACAACGTGGTGGTCGTCTGCTCCATCGAGAACTTCGACCCCATGGGCGTGCACACCGGTGACTCGATCACCGTCGCCCCGGCGATGACGCTGACCGACCGCGAGTACCAGATCCTGCGCGACATCGGCATCGCCGTGATCCGCGAGGTCGGCGTCGACACCGGTGGCTGCAACATCCAGTTCGCGGTGAACCCCGAGGACGGTCGCGTGATCGTCATCGAGATGAACCCGCGCGTGTCGCGCTCCTCGGCGCTCGCCTCCAAGGCGACCGGCTTCCCGATCGCCAAGATCGCCGCGAAGCTCGCCGTCGGCTACACGCTCGACGAGATCCCGAACGACATCACGGAGAAGACCCCGGCGTCCTTCGAGCCGACGCTCGACTACGTGGTCGTGAAGGCCCCGCGCTTCGCCTTCGAGAAGTTCCCGAGCGCCGACTCCACCCTCACCACGACCATGAAGTCGGTCGGCGAGGCCATGGCGATCGGCCGCAACTTCACCGAGGCGCTGCAGAAGGCGCTGCGGTCGCTGGAGAAGAAGGGCAGCCAGTTCACGTTCGTCGGCGAGCCTGGTGACAAGGCCGAGCTGCTGCGCGAGGCCGTGCGGCCCACCGACGGCCGCATCAACTCCGTCATGCAGGCCATCCGCGCGGGCGCCACGCCCGAGGAGGTCTTCGAGGCGACGAAGATCGACCCCTGGTTCGTCGACCAGCTGTTCCTGATCAAGGAGATCGCGGACGAGCTGGCCGCCGCCGACAAGCTCGACCCCGAGCTGCTCGCCGAGGCCAAGCGGCACGGCTTCTCCGACGCCCAGATCGCCGAGATCCGGGGGCTGCGCGAGGACGTCGTGCGCGAGGTGCGGCACGCGCTGGGCGTGCGCCCGGTGTACAAGACGGTCGACACCTGCGCCGCCGAGTTCGCGGCGAACACGCCGTACTTCTACTCCTCGTACGACGAGGAGACGGAGGTCGCGCAGCGCGAGAAGCCCGCGGTGATCATCCTGGGCTCCGGCCCGAACCGCATCGGCCAGGGCATCGAGTTCGACTACTCCTGCGTCCACGCCTCCTTCGCGCTCAGCGACGCGGGCTACGAGACCGTGATGGTCAACTGCAACCCCGAGACCGTCTCCACGGACTACGACACCTCCGACCGCCTGTACTTCGAGCCGCTGACGCTCGAGGACGTGCTGGAGATCGTCCACGCGGAGTCGCTGGCCGGTCCGATCGCGGGTGTGATCGTGCAGCTCGGCGGGCAGACCCCGCTGGGCCTGGCGCAGGCGCTCAAGGACAACGGCGTGCCGGTCGTCGGTACGTCCCCCGAGGCGATCCACGCCGCCGAGGACCGCGGCGCCTTCGGACGCGTTCTCGCGGAGGCCGGTCTCCCGGCCCCCAAGCACGGCACCGCCACGACCTTCGCCGAGGCCAAGGCCATCGCCGACGAGATCGGCTACCCCGTCCTCGTACGGCCCTCGTACGTGCTCGGCGGGCGCGGCATGGAGATCGTGTACGACGAGACGCGGCTGTCCTCGTACATCGCCGAGTCGACCGAGATCAGCCCCTCCCGGCCGGTCCTGGTCGACCGGTTCCTCGACGACGCGATCGAGATCGACGTCGACGCCCTGTACGACGGCGAGGAGCTCTACCTCGGCGGCGTCATGGAGCACATCGAGGAGGCCGGCATCCACTCCGGCGACTCGGCGTGCGCGCTGCCGCCGATCACGCTCGGCGGGTTCGACATCAAGCGTCTGCGCGCCTCCACGGAGGCCATCGCCAAGGGCGTCGGGGTCCGCGGCCTGATCAACATCCAGTTCGCGATGGCCGGCGACATCCTGTACGTCCTCGAAGCCAACCCGCGTGCCTCGCGCACCGTGCCCTTCACCTCGAAGGCGACCGCGGTGCCGCTGGCGAAGGCCGCCGCCCGGATCTCGCTGGGCGCCACCGTCGCGGAGCTGCGGGCGGAGGGACTGCTGCCGGCCACCGGTGACGGCGGTGAGCTGCCCCTCGACGCGCCGATCTCCGTCAAGGAGGCCGTCATGCCGTGGTCGCGGTTCCGCGACATCCACGGGCGTGGCGTCGACACCGTCCTCGGCCCGGAGATGCGCTCGACCGGTGAGGTCATGGGCATCGACTCGGTGTTCGGAACGGCGTACGCCAAGTCGCAGGCGGGCGCGTACGGTCCGCTGCCGACCAAGGGCCGCGCCTTCATCTCCGTCGCCAACCGCGACAAGCGCTCGATGATCTTCCCGGCGCGCGAGCTGGTCGCCCACGGCTTCGAGCTGCTGGCCACGTCCGGCACGGCCGAGGTGCTCAAGCGCAACGGCATCAACGCCACGGTCGTGCGCAAGCAGTCCGAGGGCACCGGCCCCAACGGTGAGAAGACCATCGTCCAGCTCATCCACGACGGCGAGGTCGACCTCATCGTCAACACGCCGTACGGCACCGGTGGCCGTCTCGACGGCTACGAGATCCGTACGGCGGCCGTGGCACGCTCCGTGCCCTGCCTGACGACGGTCCAGGCCCTCGCCGCCGCCGTCCAGGGCATCGACGCGCTCAACCACGGCGACGTGGGCGTGCGCTCACTCCAGGAACACGCCGAGCATCTGACCGCGGCCCGCGACTAGCAGCCCTGAGGGGGACACCGGAAACGGTGTCCCCCTCTTCATGAGGCTCATGACGCTTCAAGAGGACACTGAGACATGTACAAGCTTTTCTTCCGGCTGGTCTTCAAGCGGATGGACCCGGAGCAGGCCCATTACCTCGCCTTCCGCTGGATCCGCCTCGCCGCTCGCATCCCCGTGCTGCGCACCTTCGTCGCCGCCGCGCTCGCGCCCCGCTACAAGGAGCTGCGCACCGAGGCGTTCGGGCTGCGGATGCACGGCCCCTTCGGGCTCGCGGCGGGCTTCGACAAGAACGCCGTCGCGATCGACGGGATGTCGATGCTCGGCTTCGACCACATCGAGATCGGCACGGTCACGGGGGAGCCGCAGCCGGGCAACCCCAAGAAGCGGCTGTTCCGCCTTGTGCCGGACCGGGCGCTGATCAACCGCATGGGGTTCAACAACGAGGGTTCCGCGGCCGTGGCGGCGCGCCTGGCGGCCCGTACGGCCGTCTTCAGGACCGTCGTGGGCGTCAACATCGGCAAGACCAAGGTCGTCCCCGAGGAGGAGGCCGTCGGCGACTACGTGAAGTCGACCGAGCGGCTCGCCCGGTACGCGGACTATCTCGTGGTGAATGTGAGCTCGCCGAACACGCCCGGCCTGCGCAATCTCCAGGCCACCGAGGCGCTGCGGCCGCTGCTGAGCGCCGTCCGTGAGGCCGCCGACCGTGCCGTGACCGACCGGCGTGTGCCGCTGCTCGTCAAGATCGCTCCCGACCTCGCCGACGAGGACGTCGACGCGGTCGCCGACCTCGCCGTCGAACTCGGCCTGGACGGGATCATCGCCACCAACACCACCATCGCGCGCGAGGGACTCGGTTTGAAGTCCGAACCCTCGCTCGTCAAGGAGACCGGCGGACTCTCGGGCGCGCCGCTGAAGGCACGCTCCCTGGAGGTGCTGCGCCGCCTCTACGCGCGCGTGGGCGACCGGATCACCCTGGTGGGCGTCGGCGGCGTAGAGAACGCCGAGGACGCCTGGCAGCGCATCCTGGCCGGCGCCACGCTGGTCCAGGGGTACAGCGCGTTCATCTACGAGGGTCCCTTCTGGGGCCGCGCGATCCACAAGGGGCTCGCCGCGCGCCTCCGGACGAGCCCGTACGCCACCCTCGCCGACGCGGTCGGCGCCGACGTGAGGAAATCCGCATGAGCGAGGCAGGCAGCATGGGCCTGGAACCCTTCGGCGCACGTCTTCGCCGCGCCATGGACGAGCGCGGCCCCCTGTGCGTGGGCATCGACCCGCACGCGTCCCTGCTCGCCGACTGGGGGCTCGGCGACGACATCGCGGGCCTGGAGCGCTTCAGCCGCACGGTCGTCGAGGCGCTCGCCGACCGGGTGGCCGTCCTCAAGCCGCAGAGCGCCTTCTTCGAGCGGTTCGGGTCGCGCGGGATCGCCGTCCTGGAGAAGTCGGTCGAGGAGGCGCGCGCGGCCGGGGCGCTGGTCGTGATGGACGCCAAGCGCGGCGACATCGGCTCGACCATGGCCGCCTACGCGGAGACCTTCCTGCGCAAGGGCGCGCCGCTCTTCTCGGACGCGCTGACCGTGTCGCCGTATCTGGGCTACGGCTCGCTGAAGCCCGCGGTGGAGCTGGCGCGCGAGAGCGGCGCCGGGCTGTTCGTGCTCGCCCTGACCTCGAACCCGGAGGGCGGCGAGGTGCAGCACGCGGTCCGCGGGGACGGCCGTAACGTCGGAGCGACCATGCTGGCCCATCTCGCCGCCGAGAACGCGGGAGAGGCGCCCCTGGGGTCCTTCGGCGCCGTCGTGGGCGCCACGCTGGGCGATCTCTCCTCCTACGACCTGGACATCAACGGACCGCTCCTCGCGCCGGGAATCGGCGCTCAGGGGGCCACGGCGGCCGATCTCGCGGGTGTCTTCGGCGCGGCGGTGCGCAATGTCGTCCCGAACGTCAGCCGAGGTGTTCTGCGTCACGGTCCCGACGTTCTCGCGCTGCGGGAGTCCGCGGACCGCTTCGCGGAGGAGATCAGGGCCGCGGTGGCGGCCGCCTGAGCTCTCCAAGGGGCGATCGGCAGTCCTCCGATGAGTGGCTCCGGAGCGGCTCGAGTCTGAATACATCCTCAAATCCGGGGCAGTATGTCGTAAATGTCCGGCTCCAGGGAGGCTGACCAGGACTTTTCCTCTGTTCTCGCTGACTCTGGCGCACTTGCCCGCTAGTCTCCGTCGAGTGGGGGCACCTCCCACGCTTTCAAGGCAGTGGGGGAGAACGGGCAAGCGTGTTGCTCGTAGCTCCCCAGGTGTGGGGCGACTAGGTTCCTCACCGGTCCGTATCCGACAGTTCGACATCCGAGGTGACGTAGGCGTGGCTCTTCCGCCCCTTACCCCTGAACAGCGCGCAGCCGCGCTCGAAAAGGCCGCCGCGGCTCGCCGGGAGCGGGCCGAGGTCAAGAATCGACTCAAGCACTCCGGCGCCTCCCTTCACGAGGTCATCAAGCAGGGCCAGGAGAACGACGTCATCGGCAAGATGAAGGTCTCCGCTCTCCTTGAGTCCCTGCCGGGCGTGGGCAAGGTCCGCGCCAAGCAGATCATGGAGCGACTCGGTATCTCCGAGAGCCGCCGCGTGCGTGGCCTCGGCTCGAACCAGATCGCTTCTCTGGAACGCGAGTTCGGCGGCTCCGGCGCCTGAGTCCTGGGCATACCGGGATTGCTGGAATAATCGCTGCATGAGTGAACGTCCGCGGCTGACCGTGCTCTCCGGCCCCTCAGGGGTCGGCAAGAGCACGGTCGTCGCCCATATGCGCAAGGAACACCCCGAGGTCTGGCTCTCGGTGTCGGCGACGACCCGCAAGCCGCGCCCCGGTGAGAAGCACGGAGTCCACTACTTCTTCGTCTCCGACGACGAGATGGACAAGCTGATCGCCAACAGCGAGCTGCTGGAGTGGGCCGAATTCGCCGGAAACCGCTACGGGACGCCGCGTGCCGCCGTCCTGGAGCACCTGGAGGCGGGTGTGCCGGTCCTCCTGGAGATCGACCTCCAGGGTGCCCGGCAGGTCCGCGAGTCCATGCCGGAGGCCCTGCTGGTGTTCCTGGCTCCTCCCTCCTGGGAGGAGCTGGTGCGCAGACTCACCGGGCGGGGCACCGAACCGCCCGAGGTGATCGAGCGCCGCCTGGAAGCGGCCAAGATCGAACTGGCGGCCGAGCCGGAGTTCGATGTCACCCTGGTCAACACCTCCGTCGAGGACGTGGCGCGTGAGCTGCTAGCCTTGATGGAAGTTGTTTGATATTTCAGGTCATTTTCCACCTTTCGGAAGGCAGAGCGTGTCCTCTTCCATCACCGCTCCCGAGGGCATCATCAACCCTCCGATCGACGAGCTCCTCGAGGCCACCGACTCGAAGTACAGCCTCGTGATCTACGCGGCCAAGCGTGCCCGCCAGATCAACGCGTACTACTCGCAGCTCGGCGAGGGCCTCCTCGAGTACGTCGGTCCGCTCGTCGACACCCACGTCCACGAGAAGCCGCTTTCTATCGCCCTGCGCGAGATCAACGCGGGTCTGCTGACGTCCGAGGCCGTTGAGGGCCCCGCGCAGTAGTCGTTCAATTGCTCATCCCAGGCCCGGCGGCGCGACCGCCGGGCCTGTGGTGTGTCATGGAGTCGTACGTTTCCGAGCCCGGGGAGAGACGGTGGACAAGCCCAAGGTCGTGCTGGGGGTCAGCGGTGGCATCGCCGCGTACAAGGCCTGTGAGCTGCTGCGCCGGCTGACGGAGTCGGGCCACGACGTACGCGTCGTCCCCACCGGGTCCGCCCTGCACTTCGTCGGTGCCGCCACCTGGTCCGCGCTCTCCGGGCACCCCGTTTCCACCGAGGTCTGGTCGGACGTCCACGAGGTCCCGCACGTGCGCATCGGACAGCACGCGGACCTGGTGGTGGTGGCCCCCGCGACGGCCGACATGCTCGCCAAGGCGGCCCATGGCCTCGCCGACGACCTCCTCACGAACACCCTGCTCACCGCACGCTGCCCGGTCGTCTTCGCGCCCGCCATGCACACCGAGATGTGGGAGCACCCGGCCACGCAGGAGAACGTGGCGACGCTGCGCCGCCGCGGCGCCGTCGTCATCGAGCCCGCTGTGGGACGTCTGACCGGCATCGACACCGGCAAGGGGCGGCTGCCCGAGCCGTCGGAGATCTTCGAGGTCTGTCGCCGCGTACTGGCCCGCGGGGTGGCCGAGCCGGACCTGGCCGGCCGCCATGTCGTCGTCAGCGCGGGCGGCACCCGCGAGCCGCTCGACCCGGTCCGCTTCCTCGGCAACCGCTCCTCCGGCAAGCAGGGGTACGCCCTGGCGCGCACGGCGGCCGCGCGGGGCGCCCGGGTCACGCTGATCGCCGCGAACACCGGACTGCCGGACCCGGCGGGGGTGGACGTGGTGCAGGTCGGGACGGCCGTGCAGCTGCGCGAGGCGGTGCTGAAGGCGGCCTCGGACGCCGACGCCGTGGTGATGGCGGCGGCGGTGGCGGACTTCCGCCCGGCCACGTACGCGGCCGGAAAGATCAAGAAGAAGGACGGACAGGAACCGGAACCGATCGTTCTGGTCCGTAATCCGGACATCCTCGCGGAGATCTCGACGGACCGCCCCCGCCCCGGCCAGGTGGTCGTCGGTTTCGCCGCCGAGACGGACGACGTCCTCGCCAACGGCCGTACGAAACTGGAACGCAAGGGATGCGACCTCCTCGTCGTGAACGAGGTGGGGGAGCGAAAGACCTTCGGTTCCGAGGAGAACGAGGCCGTGGTGCTGGGGGCCGACGGCAGTGAGACCCCGGTGCCGTACGGACCCAAGGAAGCTCTGGCCGAGACCGTGTGGGACCTGGTGACACGCCGTCTGCAGTAAATGTCTCATTCGCCTCAACAGGCGCGTCCATTCGCGCGAAATCGGGTGTGCCGACCCTGGTGGAGACCGATTGTCATGGCGCAGAATGCCCGTGCCGCAGGTCACAGGGCTTCCGAGAAGCGAGACAGGGGGGCCTGTGGGTGAGTGCGACCGATAAACTGTTCTCGGACGCCGCCGAGCGCAGCTCTCGTCCCGTCCACCAATGATCAGCCAGCAGCCGCTGCAACCACAGGGAGCGTTGTGTCCCGTCGCCTGTTCACCTCGGAGTCCGTGACCGAGGGCCACCCCGACAAGATCGCTGACCAGATCAGTGACACCATTCTCGACGCGCTTCTGCGCGAGGACCCGACGTCCCGGGTCGCCGTGGAGACGCTGATCACCACCGGCCTGGTGCACGTGGCCGGCGAGGTCACCACCAAGGCGTACGCGCCGATCGCCCAGCTGGTCCGCGACAAGATCCTGGAGATCGGCTACGACTCGTCGAAGAAGGGCTTCGACGGAGCTTCCTGTGGTGTCTCGGTGTCGATCGGTTCGCAGTCGCCGGACATCGCGCAGGGTGTCGACACCGCCTATGAGCAGCGTGTCGAGGGCGACGAGGACGAGCTGGACAAGCAGGGTGCCGGCGACCAGGGCCTGATGTTCGGGTACGCGACCGACGAGACGCCGAACCTGATGCCGCTGCCGATCCACCTGGCGCACCGCCTCTCGCGCCGCCTCTCCGAGGTCCGCAAGAACGGCACGATCCCCTACCTCCGTCCCGACGGAAAGACCCAGGTCACCATCGAGTACGACGGTGACAAGGCGGTCCGCCTGGACACGGTCGTCGTCTCCTCGCAGCACGCGAGCGACATCGACCTGGACTCGCTCCTGGCCCCCGACATCCGCGAATTCGTGGTCGAGCCGGAGCTGAAGGCGCTGCTGGACGACGGCATCAAGCTGGAGACCGAGGGCTACCGCCTGCTGGTCAACCCCACCGGCCGCTTCGAGATCGGCGGCCCGATGGGCGACGCCGGCCTGACCGGCCGCAAGATCATCATCGACACGTACGGGGGCATGGCCCGCCACGGCGGCGGCGCCTTCTCCGGCAAGGACCCGTCCAAGGTCGACCGCTCCGCCGCCTACGCGATGCGCTGGGTCGCCAAGAACGTCGTCGCCGCGGGTCTTGCCTCGCGCTGCGAGGTCCAGGTCGCCTACGCCATCGGCAAGGCCGAGCCCGTCGGCCTCTTCGTCGAGACCTTCGGCACCGCCAAGGTCGACGCCGAGAAGATCGAGACCGCCATCGCCGAGGTGTTCGACCTCCGTCCGGCGGCCATCATCCGCGACCTCGACCTGCTGCGCCCGATCTACTCCCAGACCGCCGCCTACGGCCACTTCGGCCGCGAGCTGCCCGACTTCACGTGGGAGCGTACGGACCGCGTGGACGCCCTGCGCAAGGCCGCCGGTCTGTAATCGGCCGCGTCCTGGTGAGGCCCGGTACCCCTCGGGGGTGCCGGGCCTCGTCGTTTCTCCCGCTCTCCCACCGGGGGCCCGAGCTCTCCCACCGGAGGCCCGAGCAGGGTGCCGTGTGTCGTGCCGGGCGCGAAAATCGGTGGTCGGGTGGGGTGGGGTCTCGTACGCTCGGGGTCTCCCGGTGCGATGGCCGCGGCTACTTCGGTGGAGTGCGCCCAGGGCGCGCGGTGAATCTGGATCATGGGCCGCTGCCGCTTGGAACTCGGGAGAGGTGTGTCCTGATAAGTCGTCGTGGACTTGCCGGTGTGAGTCCGGTCCGGGTAGTGGCCAAGCAGCCCGGTAGCTGGTGGCCGACGGTAGGGGAGACCCGACCGTTGAAGCGTCATGACAAAGTCCCTTTGGGGGGCGAGCAAGTGTGCGGTCCGCAGCATTAAGCGAAGTCTGCCGCGTCGTTAAGTTCCCCCTGCGTGAGCAGGGACCAAGCGGGAGCCGAGCCCCGCTCTCTCGGGCGAAGGCCATGGACGGTGTGAAGGTCTTGGATGTGAAGCACTCAGGAACCCGCCGGCGTAGAGGACGTGGAACGTGCACACAGCCCACGGCGAAACAGGAGAGATCCGTCTTGACACCGGCGGTGTGGCCGCAGGTCGCCAGCCTGCGGTGCCCGGTAACGGCGAAGCCTATAAGCGGTAGAACCGTGAAGTGGTGGAGCGTCGAGCGGAAGTCGGAGGAGGGCGTAGTAGCAGTGATCGGCGCGGACAACATAACCCGTCGTAGCGAAGGGCCTTTAGCCAGGTGTGCATGGCCGACCGGGGAAGGGTGCGGAGGGACTGCCGTGTTCGGCTATTTGCCCTCGTATTCGCTCGCCTGAGAACCGGGTCCGGGTGCTTGGGCCTGTCGCCAACGTGGGTGGCGCCGCGGAATGCGGCAGGTCGACGGCCTGGGGGAAAGCCGGATGAGGGAGAACCTCATGTCCGGTTTGGGAAGGGGGCGCTGGAAACGGGGCAGCGTGCTGCTACCGCGCCAGTGCCCTCCTTCACCCGACATCGTGGCGCCCGGAGCGGCAGAAGTGCCCTCCGGGCGTTTGCGATGCGTGGCCGGCTTGCTCCCGGGCGCCCGGCGGTGTCAGTGCGGTCTGGTAGGAATGTTGCTGTGAGCAGCGCGAACGGGTGGGGTGAGGGCGGTGCGGAGGGTGCGCCGCCCGAGCAGCTTGCGTTGATTCGGGAAGGGGTGCGGCAGGCCAGGGCGCCCAAGGCGAAGCCGCGGACCTGGCGGGGGGCCGCGCTGGCCAAGGAGCTGCCGGTCGCGCGGGTCCTTGTCGACAAGGGCGTGTTGCATCTTGATCGGTATTTCGACTACGCCGTGCCCGAGGAGCTCGATGCCGAGGCGCAGCCAGGTGTGCGGGTCCGGGTGCGGTTCGGGGCCGGGCGGCATCGGGTGCGGGAAGGGCGGCGTGAGGGCGGGGGGCTGATCGACGGGTTTCTCGTCGAGCGGCTTGCCGAGTCCGACTACAGCGGACCGCTCGCGGCGCTCGCGCAGGTCGTGTCACCCGAGCCCGTGCTCGGGCCCGAGTTGCTGGGGCTCGCCCGGGCCGTCGCCGATCGGTACGCGGGGAGCCTCGCGGATGTGCTGCAGCTTGCCGTGCCGCCGCGCAACGCCCGGGCCGAGCAGAAGCCCTCGCCCGCGCCGCTGCCTGCGCCCGGCGTGCCCGCGGTCGGGTCCTGGGTTCGGTACGGGCGGGGGGCGGCCTTTCTGGAGTCGCTCGCCGCGGGCGGAGCGCCGCGAGCCGTGTGGAACGCGTTGCCCGGGCCCGAGTGGGCCGAGGAAATCGCCAGGGCTGTGGGCGCGACGCTCGCTTCGGGTCGCGGCGCGCTTGTCGTCGTACCGGATGGGCGGGCCGTCGCTCGTGTCGATGCCGCGCTGTCCTCGTTGCTGGGGGAGGGGCGGCATGCGGTGCTCACCGCCGAGGCCGGGCCCGAGAAGCGGTATCGCGAGTGGCTCGCGGTGCGGCGGGGGTCCGTACGGGCCGTGGTGGGGACCCGGGCCGCCATGTTCGCGCCCGTTCAGGATCTGGGGCTCGTCGCCATCTGGGACGACGGGGACGACAGCCACAGCGAGCTGCACGCGCCGCAGCCGCATGCGCGGGAAGTGCTGCTGCTGCGGGCCGCCCATGACAAGTGCGCATTTCTGCTGGGGAGTTGGAGCTGCACCGTCGAGGCCGCGCAACTCGTCGAGAGCGGGTGGGCGCTGCCGCTGGGCGCCGAGCGGGACCAGGTGCGGGCGAGTGCGCCGCTTGTGCGGACCGTGGGGGACGGGGATCTCGCGCGGGACGAGGCGGCACGGGCGGCCCGGTTGCCGACGGTCGCCTGGCAGGTGGTGAGAGAGGGGCTGCGGCACGGCCCCGTGCTGGTGCAGGTGCCGCGGCGTGGGTACGTACCGCGGATGGCCTGTGCGCAGTGCCGGGCTCCGGCTCGGTGCCGGCACTGCGCCGGGCCGTTGGAGGCACGGGATGCCGGGGCGCTGCGGTGCACCTGGTGCGGGCGGGACGAGGCGGCCTGGCACTGTCCGGAGTGTGGTGGGTTCCGGCTGCGGGCCCAGGTCGTGGGGGCGCGGCGGACCGCCGAGGAGTTGGGGCGAGCCTTTCCGGCCGTGCCCGTGCGGACTTCGGGGCGGGAACAGGTGCTCGATACGGTGCCGGGGGCGCCCGCGCTGGTGGTGAGCACACCAGGGGCCGAGCCGGTCGCCGAGGGCGGGTACGCGGCCGCGTTGCTGCTCGACGGCTGGGCGATGCTGTCGCGGCCCGATCTGCGGGCCGGCGAGGACGCGCTGCGGCGGTGGACGGGTGCGGCGGCGCTGGTGCGCGGGCAGGGAGCGGGAGGCACGGTCGTGGTCGTCGCGGAGCCGACCCTGCGGCCCGTACAGGCGCTCGTACGGTGGGATCCCGTCGGGCACGCGGTGCGGGAGCTCGCCGAGCGGGCCGAGCTGGGGTTTCCTCCGGTGTCCCGGATGGCGGCCGTGTCCGGTACGGCGGAGGCGCTCACCGGGTTTCTCGCGGTGGTCGAACTTCCTGGTGACGCCGAGGTGTTGGGGCCGGTGCCGCTGCCGGTGACCGATGCCGGGCGGCCGCGGCGGGTGGGAGCGCCGCCGCCGGGGGAGCAGTGGGAGCGGGCGCTTGTTCGGGTGCCGCCGGGCAGTGGGGCGGCGCTGGCGGCCGCGCTGAAGGCCGCGCAGGCGGCGCGGATGGCACGTGGGGGGAGCGAGCCCGTACGGATTCGGATTGATCCGCCGGACATCGGGTGAGGAGCGGTCCTGCGGGTTTCGGGTGACGCGTGGTCCCGCGGACTTGGGGTGACGCGTGGTCCTGATGCCGGGCGGGGCGCGTCGGCGAGGGCGTGGGGGAGGGGCCGCCTCCCGGGCTGGGTGACTCCGGGAGGCAGGCGAGAGGTGGGGTCAGCCGTTGCGCGGCCCCGGGAACGCCGTGGGCCTGGCCTCGTCGCGGAGCGTGGGGCTGCCCGCCGTCGGCTGGGTCGGCATGGAGCGGGCGGCGGGGACCGTCGGCACCGTGGGGATACCGGTGTTGACGGCGACCGTGCGGGTGCCCGGCACCTCGGTGGCGCGCTCGGCGTCGGCGGCGGCCTGGGCGGCGGCGCGGCGGGCGCCGTAACGGCGGTGCACGGCCTGCTTGGTGACCCCGAGGGCCGAGCCCACCGCGTCCCACGAGAAGCCCAGTGAGCGGTCGAAGTCCACGGCCGCGGTGACCAGGGTCTCGACGCTGTCCCGCAGCTCCTGGGCGAGGCGGACGGTCGGGGCGGGGGCGCGTCCGTAGACGACGAAGCCCGTGGAGGGGCCGGAGCGGCGCGGGCGGTAGACATTGCCCAACTGGGCGGTGAGCGTGCGCAGTGCGTCCACCTGCCGGCGGACCCGCTCGATGTCCCGCACCAGCAAGTGCAGGCTGGCCCGAGCCTGGGCGTCGTGGGTTGCGTGGTCGGCCATGAACAAGCCTCTCGAACCGGCGTTGAAAAGGATCGGGCCGCGATCGCGGCCCGTTGCGGTCAACTCTCTCTTGACCAACGCGTTTCCGGGTGAGTGGTCACGCTGCGGGGGCGTGAGGGCAGACGCACAGGGCGCATCCAAGGGCGTACGCCCCCGGTGCGCCGGTGACTCGCCCGGGCCTTCGGCCCTGGCTCATGTGTTCCCACCCGTACCGCGGAGGATCCGGCGCGTCGCCGTGTGACGCTTGCCGAACAACCCCCGAGCCCGCAGGCCTCCTCGCCGCATAGACTGGTGCGCTGCCCCGTACCTCGTCCCGACCGGCGGGTGTGCAGGGCCCTGAAGCGTTCCCGCCCGAGAGGCCAACCGCCACCCATGAAGCTCGTCTTCGCAGGTACCCCCGAGGTCGCCGTTCCCGCTCTGGACGCCTTGATCGCCTCCGGGCGGCACGAGGTGGCCGCCGTTGTCACGCGGCCCGACGCGCCGGCCGGGCGGGGGCGGCACCTTGTCGCGAGTCCGGTCGCCGAGCGGGCGGAGGAGGCCGGGATCGAGGTGCTGAAGCCGGTCAAGCCGCGGGACGAGGACTTTCTGGCGCGGCTGAGGGAGATCGGGCCCGATGCCTGTCCCGTGGTGGCGTACGGGGCGCTGCTGCCTCGGGTCGCCCTGGACGTTCCCGCCCACGGGTGGGTCAACCTGCACTTCTCGCTGCTGCCCGCCTGGCGCGGCGCCGCCCCCGTGCAGCACGCGGTCATGGCGGGGGACGAGATCACCGGCGCCTCCACCTTCCTCATCGAGGAGGGGCTCGACTCGGGGCCCGTGTACGGGACCGTCACCGAGGAGATCCGCCCCATCGACACCAGCGGGGACCTGCTCACCCGGCTCGCCTTCGCCGGTGCCGGGCTGCTCGTCGCGACCATGGACGGCATCGAGGACGGCACCCTGAAGGCGGTACCGCAGCCCGCCGACGGCGTCACCCTGGCGCCGAAGATCTCCGTCGAGAACGCGCACGTCGACTGGTCCACGCCGGCGCTGCGCGTCGACCGGGTCGTGCGCGGGTGCACGCCCGCGCCCGGCGCCTGGACCGTCTTCCGCGGCGAACGGCTCAAGCTCATCCACGCCGCGCCCGTGCCTGAGCGCACCGACCTCGCCCCGGGCGAGCTGTCCGTCGGCAAGAACAACGTGTACGTCGGGACCGGCTCGTACGCCGTGGAGCTGCTGTGGGTCCAGGCCCAGGGCAAGAAGCCGATGCGCGCCGCCGACTGGGCGCGCGGGGTGCGCATCGCCTCCGGGGAGCGGCTCGGGGTCTGAGGTGCGGGCAGGGGCCGCGAGGCCGCCTGTGCCCAGTCCCCGCGGACGCGGCCCGCGAGGCCGTCCGTGCCTGTCCGGACGTACGCTGGACGGGTCGAACCACCCAGGATCCGGAGCACCTTTTTCGTGAGTGAGCAGTCCCGTCGGCCGCACAAGCCCGGCAAGCCCTACCGCCGTCCCCAGAAGGACCCGGTCCGCATGCTCGCCTTCGAGGCGCTGCGGGCCGTGGACGAGCGGGACGCGTACGCGAACCTCGTTCTGCCGCCGCTGCTGCGCAAGGCACGCGAGAAGGGCGACTTCGACGGGCGGGACGCGGCGCTGGCGACCGAGCTGGTGTACGGGACACTGCGCCGGCAGGGCACGTACGACGCCGTCATCGCCGCCTGTGTCGACCGGCCGCTGCGCGAGGTCGATCCGCCCGTGCTCGATGTGCTCAGCCTCGGTGCGCATCAGCTGCTCGGTACGCGGATTCCTACGCACGCCGCCGTGTCCGCCTCCGTCGAGCTCGCCCGTGTCGTGCTCGGCGACGGGCGTGCCAAGTTCGTCAACGCCGTGCTGCGCAAGGTCGCGCAGCAGGATCTCGACGCCTGGCTGGAGCAGGTCGCGCCGCCCTACGACGAGGACCCCGAGGACCACCTCGCCGTCGTGCACTCGCACCCGCGCTGGGTCGTCTCCGCGCTGTGGGACGCGCTGGGCGGCGGCCGCGCCGGGATCGAGGATCTGCTCGAAGCCGACAACGAGCGGCCCGAGGTCACGCTCGTCGCCCGGCCCGGGCGCTCCACCGCCGACGAACTCCTCGACGCCCTCGGGGAGGAGTCCGCGCTGCCGGGGCGTTGGTCGCCGTACGCCGTGCGGCTCACCGAGGGCGGTGAACCGGGTGCCATCGACGCCGTACGGGAGGGCCGTGCGGGCGTCCAGGACGAGGGCAGCCAGCTGGTGGCACTCGCCCTCGCCAACGCACCGCTCGACGGGCCCGACAAGGCGTGGCTGGACGGCTGCGCGGGACCCGGCGGCAAGGCCGCCATGCTCGCCGGGCTCGCCGCCGAGCGCGGCGCCGTGCTGCTCGCCTCCGAGAAGCAGCCGCACCGGGCCGGGCTCGTCGCCAAAGCGCTGGCCGGGAACCCCGGGCCGTACCAGGTCATCGCGGCCGACGGCACCCGTCCGCCGTGGCTGCCCGGCACCTTCGACCGGGTGCTCATGGACGTGCCCTGCACGGGGCTGGGCGCGCTGCGGCGCCGTCCCGAAGCCCGCTGGCGGCGCCGCCCCGAGGACCTGGAAGGCTTCGCGCCGCTGCAGCGCGGGCTGCTGCGGACGGCGCTCGACTCCGTACGGGTCGGGGGCGTCGTCGGGTACGCGACCTGCTCGCCGCACCTCGCCGAGACCCGCGCGGTCGTGGACGACGTGCTCAAGCACTACGAGGGCGGTTCCGCCGAGCTCCTCGACGCCCGTCCGCTCCTCCCTGGCGTACCGGGCCTGGGCGACGGCCCCGACGTACAGCTGTGGCCGCATCTGCACGGCACCGACGCCATGTACCTGGCCTTGATCCGCCGAACCGCGTGACTTGCGGATGCCGGCGGAGTCCACGCCCGTCACCCCTCCCGGCGTGATTCTTCGGGCTGTCGCTGACAAGGCGTTGCTTTTATCCGGGGGAGTTGCGCCGGCAGCCCGGGACAGCGTGCGACATCCGCAGAGCGGCCTGGGTGCGGCTGCGAGGGGTCCAGGTACGGTCCAGAGGCCGGACCGAGGAGAGCAACCGGCCCGAGGCATGGCAGGCTTGGGGCATGGCCGTGCAGATCAACCCCAGCATCCTGTCCGCGGACTTCGCCCGCCTTGCCGAGGAGGCAAAGGCGGTGGAAGGGGCGGACTGGCTCCATGTCGACGTCATGGACAACCATTTCGTACCGAACCTCACGCTCGGTGTGCCGGTCGTAGAGTCCCTGGCCCGTGCGACGGACACGCCGCTGGACTGCCATCTGATGATCGAGGACCCCGATCGGTGGGCACCCCAGTACGTGGAAGCGGGTGCCGGTTCCGTCACCTTCCACGTCGAGGCGGCCGCCGCGCCGGTGCGGCTCGCCCGCGAGATCCGGGCCAAGGGCGCCCGTGCCTCCATGGCGCTCAAGCCCGCGACCCCCATCGAGCCGTACGAGGATCTGCTCCCCGAGCTCGACATGCTGCTGATCATGACGGTCGAGCCCGGTTTCGGCGGCCAGGCGTTTCTGGACATCATGCTTCCGAAGATCCGCCGCACTCGGGAGTTGATCGGCAAGCACGGCCTCGAGCTGTGGCTTCAGGTCGACGGCGGGGTGTCGGCGTCCACCATCGAGCAGTGCGCGGAGGCGGGCGCGGACGTTTTCGTCGCCGGTTCGGCGGTGTACGGGGCGGCGGATCCCGCCCAAGCGGTACATGCATTGCGCACCCAGGCGAAGGGGGCGACGGCCCATGCGGCCTGGGCGTGCGACCAGTGAGCCAAGGGAACGTGAACGCCGCCCATCAGGGCTGATCAAGTACGCCGGATCTGCAAGGATGAACGGCGAATCCAGAGTGTGAACAGCAGTGAGGAGATCGCCGTGTCGGGTATGTCGGCGGGCCGGTCAGCCATGCGGATGGGACCCGCTGAGCTGGTGCAGGCGGCGGCCATGGCCCGCCGCTTCTACCTCGAGGGCAAATCCAAGATCCAGATCGCCGAGGAGTTCGGCGTCAGCCGCTTCAAGGTGGCCCGGGTCCTGGAGACCGCTCTCGAACGGGATCTTGTAAGGATCGAGATCCGTGTGCCCGCCGAGCTGGACGCGGAGCGCTCCGACGCGCTGCGCGCCCGCTACGGCCTGCGGCACGCCGTCGTGGTCGAGTCCCCGGCCGAGGCCGAGGAGTCGCCCGACCCCGAGAACCTCGGCGAAGTCGCCGCCGACCTGCTCGGCGAGCTCGTCGATGAGGGCGATGTGCTGGGCCTGGCCTGGGGCCGCTCCACCATCCACATGGCGGCCGCCCTCGACCGGCTCCCGCCGTGCACGGTGGTGCAGCTGACGGGCGTGTACGACGCCGGGACCGCCGAGCGCGGGTCGGTGGAGGCGGTGCGGCGCGCCGCGCAGGTGTCCGGTGGCGACGCCCACCCCATCTACGCGCCGATGCTGCTGCCCGACGCGGCCACCGCGGCCG
The DNA here is from genome assembly GCF_045040035.1 of Streptomyces sp. NBC_01384. Taxonomy (NCBI): domain Bacteria; kingdom Bacillati; phylum Actinomycetota; class Actinomycetes; order Kitasatosporales; family Streptomycetaceae; genus Streptomyces; species Streptomyces sp. NBC_01384. Next base: position 1,607,712 of record NZ_CP109559.1, on the reverse strand, counting down.
CGCTGCGCAGCCAGACGGGGATCGCCCGCGCCTTCGAGTACTTCGACAAGGTCACGGTCGCCTGTGTGTCGATCGGCTCCTGGGAGCCCGGTATCTCGACGGTGCACGACATGCTCAGCGACGAGGAACGCAATCACTACGCGTCCCTCGGTGTCGCCGCCGAGATGTCCGCGCACCTCTTCGACGCCGAGGGCCGGCGGGTCGGCCGTGACCTCGGCGAGCGGTGCATCACCGTCGAGGCCGACCGGCTGCGCCGTATCCCCGAGGTCGTCGCGATCGCGGGCGGACAGCGCAAGGCGGCCGCCATCGACGCGGTGCTGCGGTCCGGGCTCGTCACCAGCCTGGTGACGGACACGTCCGCCGCGGACTACCTGCTGACGGCGGGCCCGACGCCCCGCCCGGCCCTGAACCGGGCGGACCCGGACGGGCCGTGATGCGCCAGGGGTGACGGGGCGATCCGTTCCGGGACGGCGGGCCGTGCCCTGGTGGTGGGTGACGGGTTGTGCCCCGGGCCGGCTCCTCGTGGCCCCGGGCCGAGCGGTTGCGCCCGTCCCGGCAGACGCCCTGGCCCTCCGGGGCGGCCGTTGGTGTTACTCCGGGGCGGCCGGACGTGGCCGTCAGGGGCGCCTCTCCGCGGCCGGGGGCCCCGTCCCGCCGTGGTCCTGCCCATCGACCGGCTACTGCCCCTTCCGGGCCCTCTGAGGGCCATTGACGCGCCGGCCGAGGGCCGCCACGGGAGCATCGGCGGCATGGTGCTGCCGACCGTTCCCCGTGTGGTCGCGGGTCTGTTCCCGCGTCTTGGAGTGCTGCCACGCGGTGGCGTCGGGCATCGGCCCCGCCGCGGCTCCGGGAATGGGCCGGGCGCGGCTCACTACCGGACGGCGTGGCGGGGAAGGACGGCCGCGTTGCTGAGAACGACGCCGGCCTCGGCTGTCGCTGCGGCGTCGGCGATGACGAGGCCGGGGATGAGCAGGCCCCCGGCACGTTGATGTCGACGGCCTCCAGGACCTCGACCCACACCTGCCCGCTTCCACCGGTTGGCTCGCTGACCTCGGCACGCTCGTGCCGGCCGAGGCCGGCGGATCGACCGGCACGTACGACGACTGTGCCTCCGCGCTCCCGCCGAAGTACGACTCCGTGCCGCTCAGGCGCTGACCGGCTCGGACCGGCTCACGTCGGTACGACGGCGCCGCTCCTCGAACGAGGCGAAGACCGCCGAGACGCCATAGACGATGCCGAACAGCCCGAAGACGGTGGCGAGTGAGACCGCACCTATGTCGGGACGGACGAACAGCACGAACGCAAACGCGATCGACACCAGGCCGGTCAGCAGGAACAAGGCCCGCTCGCCCGCCTTCTCGCCGCGCTGGAAGGCCAGGACGATCTCCATGACACCGGTCGTCAGTGCCCACGCGGCGATCCAGATCGTGAGCACGAGAGCCGTGATGCCGGGCCATGCCAGCGCGACGACGCCGGCCGCCAACGAGAGCAGGGCGAGCAGCAGCCAGCCGAAGACGGGCCCCACCCTGTCGCTGGCGAAAGCACGGGCACCGTCCGTCGCCGCACTCATGAACGCGTAGACGGCGAAGAGGATGACGAAGGCGCCGACGGTGATGCCGGGCCATGTGACGGAGAGTACGCCGATGACGACGGCCAGCAGACCGCGCCAGAGGAGTGCGTTGGGCGAACTGAGCATGGTGACCTTCCACATACGAGGGTGTCGCCTTGTTCCTGACACGAAGGGGGAGTGCGTGGTGCGGTGCCCGACCTCGCCCGAGGCCGTGGCGTTCGCCATGAACGTTAGAGTCGTGGCTCCCCGCTGCGATCTGTCATACGACTGCTTCCGCTACTTCACCCTTGACCTGCTCACGAACGGCGAGGGTGTGTGCCGTCCGCGCGAGGAGACGTGCGTGTTCTTCGGCACCGGTGCCGCATTCCGGCCTTGACCAGCCAGTGACGCCGCCACACGGGGCCGCAGGCTGCTGTGCGGCGTCGAGTGAGAGTGCGCTTCGGGTCGCACCGAACCGACCCATGCGCTGATCGACGAGGCCGACCAGCCGGAACTCACCGCCGCGGACCGGGCGCGTCCTGAGGGGCGGCCAGGCAGCCGGCCGCCGATCGCTGGTCTGCCTGACAGGCGGCGCTGAGCCGGGGAAAGAGCCGTGCCTGTCCCAGGTGTCCTCGTAGGCACTGTATTGACGGCCCTTCACGACGTCGACGGTGGGCGGCCTCATTGGCAGGGGACGCCGCCCATACTCCGGCGAGATGACAGGTTCGCTACAGCATCGCGCCGATGCAGTGCATCAGGCCGGGGGTCGTTTCCCAGCCCAGGAGATGGATCACTTTGCGTGTGCCGGGCGGCGTGGCGTGCAGCAGCAGACGGCGGCCGTCGCGGCTGAGCGTCTTCGCAGCAGTCGTCATCATGCGGGTTCCGGCGACGTCGATGAATGTGACGCTCGTCAGATCGACGTGCAGATCGCCACTGCCGAACCGGACCGCCTCATCCAGAGCTGCGGCCAGTAGATCCCGGGAGCAAAGGTCTATTTCTCCTTCGAGCCGCAGCCCGGGCGGGCAGGTCGTCGAGATGACACGCAAGAACGGGTCATCCCATAGCAGGCGTTCGAGGGCCGGATCGGCCGCAAGGGCGACGGACGACGGACGGAGCGGTCGACGATCGGTCATGGAAGTCCCTTTCATGCTTGTTGGGAGTGCACCACCGCGGCTGCCTCAGGAGAGCCATCAACCGAGAAGGCGCGCAACGATGAGAGCACCATGCCGAACGGCTGCCGGTTGGGTCTTCCGTAAAGTGACTGACCGCCGTACCACGCTCGGGATTGTCGGCGACCTTCGCCGAGTGGACTGAACGGCTTCTGGGAGTACGAGCATGGTCGGCCATGGAGTCTGGTCGTGCTGCCTGCCTTTCGGATCGTCGCTGATCCGGCGGGCGGCGAACCCCAGTACGGCTGCGCCGGCGCGGTCGAGCCACGGCACGTCGTCGGCGATCACCAGCAGCGGTGCTCGGCGACGAGCCCGCCCAGTGGCGAGTACGGCCGTCGAGGCGACCAGCGGGTCCGGCGACGGTCCGGGCGCGAGACCGAAGACCCGGTGGAGGGTGTCGCGATGGTGGTCGGCGATCCGGTCGGCGTGATGGCGTAGGGGGTAGAGCCTTTGGTGCGGCGCCGAAAAGTTCATCTTCGGCCTCCAACTCCACGCCGGAGGCACGCGGCTCTTGCATTCCCCGTGCCGCGGCCCGCGCTGCCGCGGCGCTCAGCGGCGCGCCCATGTTCGCCGCGGCGTTGACGCCGTGTCTCACCACATCGCCGACAACGAGGGCCGTCCGGGCGTCGGACAGCGGGATCACGTCGAACCAGTTGTCGCGGCCCAGGCGACGAGTTCCACGGCGAGGAGCAGGTCGTCCTCCTGCGACGGCTTGGGTTCCTCGGTGCGGAGGAACACCACCGTACCCAGCACGGCGTGCCGCGCGGACGGGGACGATCATCAGTGAGCGTATGCCGTGCTCACGGACCGTCCGCGCCCGCGCGGGGTCATGGTCGAGTCAGGTGCCGGGAGTGGCGTCAGTCGTGGACGGTACGGATGCCGCCTGCAGCACCTTGATCTGTGCCTTGTCGCGTGCGGTCTCCAGTTCCTCGATACTCGCGCCGAAACCGGCTTGTCCGGAGAGGAGTTGGACCGTGGGCTCGTCGAGTACCGGGGTACCGAGGTCGCGCCAGAGGCTCTCGAGGTCGGGTCCGAGGTGTTCGAGGAAGTGGGGCAGGCCGCCGGAGCCGCCACCGAGGTGGAAGCTGCGGAAAGGACCGGCGACGGCCCAGCGCAGGCCGATGGAGGAGGTCACGATGTTGTCGAGTTCCGACTCGGTCACCACGCCCTGAACGACGAGGTTGACGGCCTCGCGAAACAGCGCGGCCTGCAGCCGGTTGGCGACGAATCCCGGCACCTCTTTGCGCAGGACCTGTGGCTTCTTGCCGAGCGCCGTGTAGAAGGCGACGGCGCGCTTGACCACTTCCTGGTCGGTCTTCTCGCCTGCGACGACCTCCACCAGCGGGATCAGGTGCGGCGGATTGAAGGGATGGCCGATGACGAGTCGTTCGGGCTGCTGCAGCGCTTGGGCGATGTCGGTGGCGCGGATGCCCGAGGTGGAGCTGAGCAGCAGGGTGTCGGGACGTGCGGCCTGCTCGATCCGGGCGAAGAGGTCCTGTTTGACGTCCAGGCGTTCGGGGCCGTTCTCCTGCACGACGTCCGCCTCCGCGACCGCCTTGCCGAGGTCGGCTTCGAAGCGCAGGTTGCGGTCGAGGTCGGCGGTGGGGAGTCCGAGCGCGCGCAGGGTGGGGATGGCCTGCTGCAGTTGGTCGCGTACCTGCTGTTCCATGTCGGGCAGGGGGTCGGTGACGGTGACGGTCAGGCCCTTGGCGAGGAACAGGGCGGTCCATGAGGAACCGATGACCCCGGCGCCGACTACGGTGACGCGCCGATGGGTGTCCAGAGTGTCGTGGGTGGCGACGTGCGTTTCGTTCATGAATGGCTCTTCTCGGGAATGCGGCCGGAGGACTTCAACCGGCGTCGTGACGGAGAGGGGCGAGGGTCGGCTGTGCCGGTTGCCCGCGCTTCCGGTGCGGGTCGGCCGAGGGGACTCGCCAGGTGATGGTGCGTCAGGAGTGGCGTCGGCTCAGGCGTGCGCCGGCTCCGCACCGCCGGTGTCCTTGAGGACGCTGCGCTCCCGGAAGGACGCGATGGTGCCCGCGGTGCCGTAGAAGATGCTGAACAGCCCGAAAACGGAGGCCAGAGAGACCGCGCCGATGTCCGGCCGGGCGAAGAGCACGAAGGCCAGCGCGATCGACACGAGGCCGGTCAGCACGAACAGCGCCCGCTCGCCCGGCTTTTCCCCGCGCTGGAATGCCAGGACGATCTCCATGGCACCCGTAGCCAACGCCCACGCGCCGATCCAGACCGTCAGGGCAAGGGCCGTGATGCCGGGCCACGCCAGCGCGACCACACCGGCGACGACCGACAGCAGGGCGAGCAGCAGCCAGCCGAAGACCGGGCCCACCCGGTCGCTGCTGAAGGCTCGCGCGCCGTCCATCGCCGCGCCGATGAACGCGTAGACGGCAAACAGAATGACGAATGCGCCGATGGTGATGCCGGGCCATGCCACGGCGACCACTCCGACGGCGACCGCCAGCAGGCTGCGCCAGAGCAGTGCGTTGGGCGAGCTGAGCATGGTGATCTCCCAGGGTGAGGGTGTTGTCTCGTTCCTGACAGGAAACGAGGGAGAGGCGAGGCATGCGCGCCGGTGCGCCCGACCTTGCTCAAGGTCGTCTTCTCCACATCGAACGCTAGGCGCGGCGGGCGGGGATGGTGATCCGTCATCCGACTGCGGTCGGTACCTCAGCACTTCGTTCCGCAGGCGGAGCGGTCCGCGAAACGCGTGGCGGCGGACCGTCGCATGACGCAATGCGGTCATGTGACGGATGCGCGGACGAAGTTCCGGCGAGAGCATCGGTGACGTCCGAGTGGGGGATGATGCTGGAGGGGGACGCGGGTGCCGCATCCGGGCTTTCGGCCTGCTGACGAGGAGCCGAGGTGATCAAAGTGTTCGAAGGCCGTGGCATCCAGTCGGTTTCGGACGCCGTCGGCACGTCGGAAGGCTCCTCGGCGCCGGTGATCGATGTTCCGCCTCGACGGGCCGTCCGTCGGGCGGCCGATCTGTGGCGACTGCTGGTGTCCCTGGCCTCACTTGTGGTGACGGTGCTGCTGGCGGTCGCGACGCGCGATTTCGCCCGTGCGGTGCAGCAGGGACTGCTCAGCACGGCGACCGCGCTGCCTCCGGCTCTACGGGACGGTCTCGTGGGAACGGTGCAGGTGGTCGCCATGCTCGCGCCGATCGCCACCCTGGCGGTGTGGTTCGTACGGCGGCGGGTCGACCCGGTTCTGCGGGTCGTGCCCGCGGCGGCGCTGGGCGCACTGGTCGCGTGGTCGCTCACGCACCTGGCGTTGGTGCGCAGCAGGCCGGATACGTGGCCGGGGGTGCTGGTCGGCCGGGGCGGTCTGGTGCAGGCGGGCTGGCCGTCGGCCGTGTACCTGGCGGCCTGCGCGGCGGCGGCCGTCGCGGCGGGCCCATGGCTCGGGGCGCGTCGGCGGCGGGCGCTGTGGTCGCTGACCTTCGCGTGTGCCGTGCTGAGCGTCGCGGCCGCTGGGATCATGCCGCTGGACGCCGTCGCCGCACTCGCCGTGGGTGGCGCGGCCGGGTCGGCCGTGCTGCTGCTGGCCGGGGCTCCGGCCGACCGCCCGGCGGCGCAGGCTGTCGCCGACGCCCTCGTCGTCTCCGGAATTCCGGTCGCCACCCTGCGTGAGCTGCCCTCGGACGAGCGGAGTCCCGGTGAGGGAACCGTCTACCGAGCCGTGACCACCGCCGGTTCCCGGCTGGCGGTACGGGTGCTCGCCGCCGAGGACCACAACCGTGATCTGTTCCACCGGCTTGCCCGACGGACGCTCCTGCGCCACCCGGCCGACGCGACCGGCCAGTCACCGCTCGGGGCGGCCGAGCACGAACTGCTCATGCTCGTCTTCGCGGCCCGAACCGGTGCCCGGGTGGACGAACCTGTCATGGCGTATCCGGTGGCCGGGGGCGGCGCGCTCGTGGCGACCGTCGAGAAGGACGCCCGTGCGCTGTCCGCGTTGACGGACGAGGAGATGACGGACCACGTCCTCATCGGGGTGTGGACGTCCGTGGCCCGCCTCCAGGAGCACCGGCTGGGACATCGGGCACTGCGCCCGGAGCACGTCCTCGTCGATCCGGGCGGTGAGAGCCGGCTCTCCGCCTTCGCGCGCGCCCAGCTCAATGCTCCGCCCGAGGTGCTCGGCAGCGACATCGCCGAGCTGCTGGCCACGACCGCGGTACGGGTCGGTCCCCAGCGTGCCACCGCGTGCGCACTGGCCGGCCTGGGACCGGAACTGCTGGTGACCGCCCTGCCCTACCTGCAGCCGCTCGCGCTGATGGGGCCCGCGCGGCGTGAGGTCGCCCGGTACGACCAGGCCCGCGCACGGGTGGCCAGGGAGAGCGCCCGGCGGCGAACGCTGCGCGCCGGCGGTCGTCCCAGTCTGCTGCGTGATCTCGCCGTCGAGGTCGAGACGGCCGGCGGCGCCCCGCCGGTTCCGCTCGCGCATCTGGCGCGCTTCACGTGGAAGAGCGCCCTGGGCCTGGTGGGCGCGTTTCTGGTCCTCCACCTGGTGCTCCCGCAGTTGGCCAACGCTCCGGCGGCTCTCGACGCGCTGCGCGACGCGAACTGGTGGTGGATTCTCGCGGTGCTGCCCGTCACCTTCATCTCGCAGGCGTTCTCGACCTGCCTGCAATGGGGCACCATCCCGGAACGGCTGCCGTTCGGCCCCACCTACCAAGTGCAGTTCGCCAGTTCGTTCCTGAACCGGATCACCCCGAGCAACGTGGGTGGCATGGCGCTCAATCTGCGCTACCTGCAGAAGACGGGGATCGAGACCGGGGCCGCCACGGCCTCCGTCGGGCTGCAGAGCCTGGCCGGTGCGATCTCCAACGCCGTTGTCGCCGCCGTCTTCTTCGCCTGGGCGGGACGGAGCCACGCCGGAGTACATCTGGACCTGCCCGCGAGCCGGTATCTGCTGTGGGCCATCGCCCTGGCGCTCGCTGCCGGGGGCCTGCTCTTCCTCACCCCGCCCGGCCGTCGCTTCCTGCACGACAAAGTATGGCCGTTCCTGCGCGCGGCCGGGTCGACCATCGCCGGGATCGCGACCGAACCGGCCAAGATCGTCGTGGGTGTCACCGGCGCTCTCGGCCTGCCTCTCATCCAGATCGTCGGCCTGGCCATGAGCCTCCACGCGCTGGGCGGCGACCTTCCCTTCATCCAGGTCGGTGCCGCGTACATGGCGGCCCGCCTGATCGCCAACGCGGCTCCCGTGCCGGGCGGTCTGGGCGCGCTGGAGGCCGGACTCATCGCCGGTCTGACGACGCTCGGCGTGGCGGCCGGGGCGGCCACGTCGGCCGTGCTCGTCTACCGGCTGCTCACGTTCTGGCTGAACGTCCCGCTGGGCGCCCTGGCCCTGAGCGTGGTGCGGCGGCGAGGCTACGTCTGACGTGCGCGTTCGGCGATGGGTGCCGACGCGGTGTTCACGGCTCACCCGCGCGTGGGCCCGGTATCGACGCTTTGTGGTTCTGGATCCGGTCACATGACTCAAGCCCTGCCGCCGTGGTTCACCTACGATCCCGCTGAGAAGGCATTGAGCGTACGGGAAGACTGGGGAGACGCGTGTACGAGGCCGGGCTCCTTGGCCGCGACGAGCAGTTGAGAGTCCTGCAGGAACTGATGGGAAGGCTGCCCGATGCCGGCGGCGCCATGACACTGCAGGGCGGCCCGGGCGTCGGCAAGTCCGCGTTGTTGCGTGCCGCAGCCGAACGCGCCCGGAGGGCGGGATGGCAGCTGCTGGAGGTTGCCGGGCGCTCTGACGACACCCCCTTCAGCGGTCTACGCGCGTTGCTGCGGCCGGTGCTGGGCACGGCGGACGCCCTGCCCGCGGGACAGGGCGAGATCCTGCGGTCGGTGTTCGAGATCGGTTCCGGGCCACCGCCGGAGACCTCCAAGGTGGCCCTGGCCGTATTCAACCTGATCACCACGAGGGCGGCCGAGCAGCCCGTGGTGCTGATCGCCGACGACGGGCAGTGGCTCGACAGGCCCACCCGAGACGTATTGGCGTTCATGGGGCGCAGGGTGAGCGACAACCCGATCGTCATCCTCGGGGCACGCCGCAGCGGACGGAACATGCCGGATGTGCCCGTGCTGGACGTGCCGGTGCTGGACGTGCCCTCGGCGCGGCGGCTGCTGGCCCGCCATGCGGCCACGCTGCCTCCTGCTGTTCGGGAGCGGATACTCGGGGAGGCGCTCGGCAACCCGCTGGCGCTGGTTGAACTCCCCGCAGCGTGGCGCCCGACGGGACTGCCGGGTTCGTGGACCCACCTGCCGGTGAGCTCCGCATTGGCGACGGCGTTTGCGGCCGGGCTCGGCGAACTGCCGGTGCAGGCCCGGGACGCCCTGTTGGTCGCGGCCGTCGAGCATGTCGGAGACCTCTCGGAGATCCTTGCAGCCGCCTCCGTCCTGGCAGGGCGCGCTGTCGCGGTGGACGTTCTCGACAGCGCGGTCGCGGCGTCGTTGATACGACTCGACAGGACGAGACTGCGCTTCCTCCATCCCGTGGTCCGATTCGCGGTGTTGGAGGCGGAGACCCCGGCCCGCCGACAGGCCGCCAACGCCGCTATGGCGCGGGTGCTGGCCGAGCAGCCGGACCGGCGCACATGGCATCGTGCCCAGTCCGTCAACGGCCCCGACGACGAGATAGCGGACGAACTGGCGGATGCTCACGCTCCCTTGCTCCGGCGTCACGGAGTCGTCGCGGCCATCTGGGCGCTCGAGCGATCGGCGCAGCTCACCGCGGACTCGGCCACCCGGGGACACCGGTTTCTGTGTGCGGCCGAGCATGCGTACGGTCTCGGCCGCACACGCCTGACCCACTCCCTGATCGACGAGGCAGAACGTCAGGAGCTCAGCGACGCGGACCGGGCGAAGGCCTGGTTGTTGCGGGACATCTCGGACGCGGACCCGCAGCCCGGTCCGGCCCGGACACAAGTGCGGGATATCACCGAGCTGTCGGCAGGCGATCCCGACCTGGCTCTCGACCTGTTGCTGAGCGCGGCGCTCCGTGCTCACAGGACCGGTGCCGGCCCCGCTCCGCGGGCCGGCATCGTCGCGGCCGCCGAGCGGCTGACAGGGACGAGCGACCCACGGCACATCGCGGCTCTGGCGCTGGCCGAACCTGTGCTCCACGGCCGGGCGGTGGCCGACCGGCTGCCTTCGAACGAGAGGGTGTGGTATCTCCCTGACGCCGACGGCCTCCGGCTGTTCGGCATGGCCGCGCACGCGATCGGCGATCCGGTCCGCGCGGTCGACCTGCTCGGTCGAGCAGAACCGATTCTTCGCGAGCAGGGCCGACTCGGTCTGCTGTCGGAGACACTCCTCACCGAAGCTGCCGACCTGCTGCTGCTCGGGGACTGGCCGCGTGCCGCTCATCTCACCGAAGAAGCACGCCGGATTCTCGCCGAGACTCGACAGCCGGCCTTAGTCGCCGCGCTCACCGGCACGGACGCGGTCGCCGCCGCACTGCGCGGGCAAGTCGAGCGCGCGGTGGAGCTGGCCGACACCGTGGCGACATGGCAGCGCGCCGATCTCATCCCGACGCTACGGTTGGCCCGTGGCGTGGCGCGGCTCGGTGAGGGACGGTACGCCGAGGCGTACGAAGAGCTGAGGCCGCTTCTGGAGCAGCCGCACGAGGGCCTGCGGTGGCAGGGCTTCGCCGCGGTGATGCCGTTCGCCATGGCAGCGGATCGTGGCAGCAGCCGTCATGAAGCCGCGCACATACTCGCGATCCTCGAGGAAGCGGCAGGCGTGACTCCCGCCCCGCTGCTGCACGTCCAGCTGCCGTACGCGCGAGCCGTGCTCGCCGCCGACGCGGCGGCCGAGGAACTGTACATGGTCGCGTTGGGCCAGGACCTGGCCCGCTGGCCGCTGGTCAAGGCGCGGACGGAACACGCGTACGGACAGTGGCTGCGGCGCCGCCGGCAGGCCGCTCGGTCGCGCGCGATGCTGCTCTCGGCGCGGACCGCTTTCGAGCTCATCGGAGCCTCGAACTGGGCGGGCCGCAACGCTGCTCAAGCAGCCGGCAACCCGCTTCCGTCCGTCATGGAGCTGCTGTCACCCCAGGAGACACTGATCGCCCGGCTGGCCGCGGAAGGGCTCGCCAACCGGGAGATAGCGGAACGACTGCATCTGTCACACCGTACGGTCGCCGCACATCTGTACAGAGCCTTCCCCAAGCTCGGAATCACCTCGCGCAGTGAGCTGGCGCCGCTGCTGAAGCTGCCGGAACCGGCCGCGAACGACCACTGAAACCAGCGCTCGCCGCACCACCGGATGCGCGGGCGGGATCAGTCAAACGACGCAAGCCGCCGATGGTGCGGAGTGACTAGCGTGGAGGCTCTGGGGAGTTGGGAGGGATCCATGGGTGCGGCGAGGCTGGTCGGAAGAGAGCGGGAGATCGCCGTGCTGGCGAGGCTCCTCGAACGTACGCCGTCGAGCGGTGCGGTGCTGCTGATGCTCGGGGACCCGGGTATCGGTAAGTCGTCGCTGCTGCACGAGGCGGAGTCCAGGGGGCGGGCCCGGGGTTTCCGGATACTTCGGCTGGTCGGTGTCGAGTGCGAGACGATGTTTCCCTTCGCGGGACTGCACCAGATGGTCGGTCCGGTGCTCGATCATGTCTCGCTGCTTCCGCGGCACGAGAGGGAAGCGTTGTCGGCGGCGTTCGGCCTGGTCGAGGGCCCGCCACCGGAGCCGTTACTGATCAATCTGGCGGTCGTGGACCTGCTGGCGGCCATGGCGGCCGACCAGCCGGTGCTGATACTGGCCGACGACGTGCAGTGGCTGGATCCGCAGTCGCACGAGGTGCTGACGTTCGTCGGACGGCGCGTGGCGGGACCCGTGGTGATCATCGCCGTGATGCGCCGGGGCCATACGGGCCCGTTCCGCCACGCCGGTTTTCCGGAGCTGACAATGGGCGGCGTGGACGACGATGCGGCAGCGCAGATCCTGTCCGCTCATGCTCCTGGCCTGAGTCCGGCCGAGCGGCGGCGCATCCGGCGAGAGGCGCTGGGCAATCCGCTGGCGCTCCGCGAGTTGCCGATCGCGATGGCGGCCGCGCCCTCCGGTGGACTGCGTCCGTTGACCCTGTCCGACCGGCTGGAACACGCGTTCGCGGGGCGCGGGGCCGAACTGCCCTCGGCGACCCGGGACGCCTTGCTCGTCGCGGCCGTCGACCCGGCAGACGACCTCGCCGAAATCATCAAGGCGGTCTCGGCCCTGTGCGGCGAACCGGTCACTCCTGAGGTGTTCGACCCCGCGCAGGCGGTAGGACTGGTGAGCGTGGAAGAGGGCCGGGTCGCCTTCCTGCACCCCCTGATGCGCTCGGGAATCCTGCAGGCCGAAAGCCTGGCCCGGCACCATTCGGCCCACCGGGCGCTGGCGGACACACTGGACGATGTGTACCGGCGGACCTGGCACAACGCGCAGTCCATCGTGGGTCCCGACGACCGGATCGCCGACGCTCTCGAGGCCAATGCCGCGCATGCGCTGAGCCGGGGCGCGGTGTTCTCGGCGATCGACGATCTCGAGCGGTCGGCACAGCTGACGAGTTGGTCGGCGTTGCGCGGGCACCGGCTGCTGGTGGCGGCCGGGCACGCCTTCGGAATGGGCCGGGAGGACATTGTCCACGAGTTGCTGCAGTCGGCTGCCAGGACCGACCTGACCGACCTGGACCGGGCGCGTATGGAATGGCTCGGTGAGATGTTCGACCACACGCCCGGGGGCGCCGCGCGCGTGAACGAGTTGTGCGACCTCGCCGTTCGGTCCGCGCCTGCCGATCCCGATCTGTCGCTCGACCTTCTCCTGGCGGCTTCCTTGCGATGTTGGTGGGCCGACACCGGGCCGGCCGCCCGGGCGCGTGTCGTTGCCTGCGTCGACCGGCTGCCCGAGACGGCGGGTGACCCGCGCTACCTCGCGGCCCTGGCGGCGGTGGAACCGGTGCTGCGCGCCCGGCAGGTCGTCGAGGCACTGACCCGGATGCCTCCTGGCGACGATGGGGACGCACTGCGGGTCATGGGCATCACCGCGCACGGGGTGGGGCACATGGCCCTGGCTACCGAGCTGCTGTCCCGCTCCGAGGTGATACTGCGCCAGCAGGGCCGACTGGGACTCCTCTCGCAGGTGCTGACCACGCAGTCGGTGACGTACGTGCTGCTCGGGGAATTGGTGCGGGCGGCCGACGTGGCCGAGGAGGGGAAGCGGCTGGCAGCGGAGACGGGGCAGCCGGCGTGGGGAGCCGGACAGCTGGTGTGCGACGTCCTGCTGAAAGCGTTCGTCGGTGATGCGCAGGAGGCACTGCGGCGGGCCATCGAGGCCGAACTGCGAGAGGCCCGCGGCCGGAACGTGATGCTGTCAATGCTTCAACTCGCCCGTGGACTGGTGTCACTGGCGGCCGGGCGGAACCGGGACGCCTACCGGACGTTGCGGGCGATATTCGATCCGGCCGAACCCAGCTTCCACCAGCGGAACGGTTTCGCGAGCCTGATGTTCCTTGCGGACGCGGCCGTACGCGCCGGACACCGAGAAGACGCCCGAGAGCTGGTGGCGGAGCTGGAGATGATCGCACGGGAGACGCCGTCGCCGCTTCTGCATGTCCACCTCTTGTACGCCCGTGCGGTCCTGGCCGCCGACGAGGACGCCGAGGACTTCTACTTGGCGGCGCTGCGGCAGGATCTGTCCGACTGGCCCTATGCCCGCGCGAAGGTCGAGCTGGCGTACGGCTCCTGGCTGCGCCGCCAGAAACGGGTCCATGAGGCGCGGTCGCCGCTGACCTCGGCGCAGTCCACCTTCGACCGGATCGGCGCGCTTCCGTGTAGTGACGAGGCACGACTCGAACTGCAGGCAACGGGCGCCCCGATCGACTGGCCCGAGTCGTCCGCCGAGCGGTTGAGGCAGATCACCGAGCTGTCCGCCCTGCGGCTTCCGGACGACGAGATCGCCGAGCGGCTCAGCCTGCGCAGGGCGGTTGTGGCGATGTATCGCGACAGGACACGGCCCGACACCCCCCGGTGAGGACATCGCGGCAGTCGGATGACGCAAGCCCGGCAACGGGACCTCCGGCAGCATGACACGAGTCCGCTTCTGTCGAGTGGCCGGATGGGACTGCATGGGAAAAGCCGAGAACGGATCGATTTCCTTGCTCGATTCTGAGAATTCGGCACCCCATGGTGTCGAGCTGCGCCATCTGCGCTATTTCGTGGCAGTGGCGGAAGCAGGCACCTTCACACATGCCGCAGAGCGCATGTATGTCGGGCAGCCGACACTGAGTCAGCAGATCAGGCGTCTGGAGGAATTCGTCGGCGCGCCGTTGTTGCAGCGTCGGCGTGAAGGAGTTCGGCTGACCGAAGCCGGCACCGTACTGCTGGAGGAGTCCCGGGCCGTTCTCTCCCTGGTCGATCATGGCGTCAGCCGAACCCGACAGGCGGCGGGTCTTGGCCGGTCGCGCCTGCGTTTCGTCGTTCAGCCGTATCTGCCGCCCACGCTCGCCGCGGAGACCGTCTCGCGGCTGCGATCCGCGGCTCCCGAGGTCGACGTGACCTGGTTGGAGACAGCGCTGGACGCTGATTTCTCCTCGATCCTTCAGCGGCGGGCCGACGCCGCTCTGGGCTGGATGAGCCCGGCGAACTGTGCGCTGCCGGACCCCCTCGACGTGATGGAGATCGGGTCCTTCGAACCCGATCTCTGGATTCCGGCACGGCACCAGGGGGTGGTGAACGGGGCCATCGGCCTCGACGAACTCGCCCGTATGCACATCATCCACGGTCCTCGTCACGCGGACCCCGGAACGTACGACGCATGGCGCTCGGCGCTGCGGACCAGGAACCCGTCCTTCGACTTCACCGACCCGCCGTTTCGGCAGTCGCTGCCCATGACGCTGGCCTTCGCCGCGACCGGGAGCCGGCCGAGCGCCGTCCTGACGGGGCCGTGCCGCCCCGTGGGGATCGCTCCGCAGTCGACGGCGGACGCAGGCCGTCACGAGATGGTGCCCGTTCGCGTCGAGGGGTCCCCGCTGACCGCCACCGCCGGTCTGGTGTGGAGCACGGATCTCCCCCGTGAATTGCAGAAGGTACTTTTCGACACCGCCGAAAAGATTGCCACCTGAACCGCTACCCGGCCTATGTCATGGAATCCATGGCGCAGACCAATACCAGAATCATCCCCATCGCTTTTACTGGCACCGAGGTTTCGCGGTGAACTGATGACGAAGCGGAAATTCGCCGCTCTCGCCGGAACGGAAGGATCTCTCTGATGAGCAAGACCAAGGACATTCGCCAGTCGGTCGACGCGGAACTCGTCTTCGACCCGCTGGTGGACGCGACGGACATCACCGTTCACAACCTCGGGGGCGAAGTAAGGCTCACCGGCACCGTCCCGAGCTACCTCCAGTACCTCGAAGCCGCCGCCGCCGCGCAGCGGGTGGCCGGCGTCACCAAGGTCCACAACAACCTGGAGGTGGTGCTGCCGGCCGCGCACGAGCGCGACGACGCGACGCTGGCCGAGACGGCGAACAGCGTGCTGCTGATGAACATCGCCGTGCCGATCGGTGTCGAGGCGACCGCCAGCAACGGCAACCTGAAGCTGACCGGCGTTGTCCGGTACGGCTCGGAGCGGCGGGCCGCGGAGGACGCGGTCGCCGGACTCACGGGAGTCCGCGGTATCAAGAACAAGATCGAGATCTCCGACGACGCCGACCCGGTCGACGTCACCCTGCTGGTGTCGGACGCGCTGGACCGCAACGCGCTGATCCTCGACGACAGTGAAGTCGCCGTCACCACCGATGCGAACACGGTCATCCTCACCGGCCATGTCCGCACGTGGGCGGAGCACGACGCCGTGATCTCGGCCGCCTGGATGGCCCCGGGCGTCTACGACGTGCGCGACGACCTGTTCATCACCGGCTGACACCAAGCCGCATCAGGAGATTCACCAGGGCCGGTCCTTCGGGAAACCCCGCGGGACTGGCCTGCTCCTCTTCTCAGGACCACTCGAACCCGACCGAGAGGCACAGCACGCCATGCACGACGCAACTCGAAGCAAGAAGAAGGGCACCGGCCGGCTCCGCGAGCCGGGCGCCGAGCTCGAAAACCTGCTGCGGGACGCACTCGCAGCGGTCGCCGGTACGAAGGCGGTCTCCCGCACACCTTCCCATTCCCACCATCACTGGTTCCGTGACGCTCCGCGCCACAGGCTCGCCCGCACCACGGGCCACCTGTTCGGCTACGCACTGCTCGGCTACATCGTCGTCCACCAGCGGCGGAGCCTGAAGAACCCGGCCATCTGACAAGGGGGGGCCGACTGCGCCCGGCGCGGGACGAGGGGCACACCCTGAGGCCGCGCCGGGCGCAGCTCACCCGCCCCGGCACAGATCAGCACAGAAAGGGAAGCACATGGCCCGCTCGCACAACGAACCAGCCAGGGACGTACGTTCCTCAGAACAGGACTGCGCGGATCTCTCCCTGAGGATGTGGCGGCACGTGTCCCTGTGCGAGACACTGCCGATCCAGGCCCGCTTCAGCTTCGACCACACCCAGCCCCTCGAGGTGCGCGTCGAATTCTTCAACGACGTCGGCGGCGCCGTCACCTGGGCGCTCTCGCGGGAACTGCTCGTGACGGGCCTGCACCGACCGAGCGGTGACGGCGACGTACGGATCTGGCCTCCGTGCCAGCACCATGGCGGGGACAGCTTCTGGATGTTCCTCCAGGGACGGACCGACGTGGCACTCCTCGAAGGCCGCATCGACCCCCTGCGCGCCTGGATCGATGAGACGCTCAGATCCGTTCCCTTCGGCACGGAAGGCCTCTCGATGGACTGGGACGAGGCCTTCGCGCACGTTCTGGCACAGGGGGACCGCTAACGGCCTACGGTGCCCAGTAGGGTGTCACGCCGTGGATGGCCTGGGCTCGCTGGCGCAGGTCCAGGCCATCGACAAGGGCGGAGTCGGACAGGCGCATCCGCCCCTCGCGGGTACGCAACAGGGCGAGGACGACGTGGTCGAGCCCAGTACGCCGGGGCAGCACGTTGACAAGTCCATGACGCACTGCCCGGGAAAGCTGGGCGCGCCCCACGTACTGGGCCACCAGCACGATGCGCGGCCGCCCGTGCTCCCCGCACGCACCGCGCATGAGCGCGAGCGCCTCTTCGTCGAGCTCCGTGGCCAGGACGAGCAGCGCCTCCGCGCGTGCTTCCTGCTCCGGTCGCAGCAGGCACACGCGGGGCCGGGCACGCAGGGCGGTGGAGATGTCACAAGCAAGCCGGAGGTCGCCGGACTTGACGGCCACGGTCACTGGAGAGGTTACTCGTTCCGTTCTTCTCATGACTCCGAAGTTAGGTGGCCGACGTCCTGTCGAGCTTCTGTCGGACGACTGCCCGACAGGACGTACGACGGTCGTCCGGGCCGTTCCTGCCGCACGGTAGGCGTTTACGTCATCCGACGGAAGCCGCTGTCTCACCACCCGGATCACGATGGCGGCCCTCGGTCGCCCTGCCCCGCTCAGCCGCTCGGAGGAAGTGTCATGACCAGTCCGATCAACCCCACCCGTCCCCGTGTCCTGATCGTCGGCGGCGGCTTCGCGGGCGTCGCCTGCGCCCGTCGGCTGGAACGGGTACTGAAGGCCGACGAGGCCGACATCGTCCTCGTGACGCCGCTCGACTACGAGTTGTACCTGCCACTGTTGCCGCAGGTGGCGGCCGGGGTGCTGACACCGCAGTCGATTGCTGTCTCGCTGCGCAGGGTGCTGCGCCGCACCCGGATCGTCCCCGGCACCGCCCTGGGCGTCGACCTCGACTCCCGGGAGTGCGTGGTGCGCTTGATCACCGATCAGGAGGTCCGCGAGGGATACGACATCGTGGTGCTGGCCAGCGGGAGCGTGACGCGCTCGTTCGACATCCCCGGTGTGCCGGAACACGCCCGCGGCATGAAGACCCTGGCGGAGGCCGTCGCCATGCGCGACCACGTCATCGCCCAACTCGACCTGGCCGACGCGACCGAGGACCCGGCGGAGCGGGAGGCACGGCTGCGGTTCGTCGTCGTGGGCGGCGGATACGCGGGCACCGAGACCGCCGCCTACCTCCAGCGACTCGCCGTCGCGGCGACCTACCGCTACCCGGGGCTGAGCCGGGAGTCGATCGAGTGGCACCTGGTCGATGTCTCGCCCCGGCTGATGCCGGAACTGGGCCCGCGACTGGGTGACAAGGCGTTGGCCCGGCTGCGGCGGCGCGGCATCGAGGTCTCCCTCGGTGTGAGCGTGGCGTCGGCCGGGCCCGGCTGGGTCGAACTCACCGATGGGCGCCGGCTTCCCGCCCACACCCTGGTGTGGACCGCGGGGGTCGCGGCAAGCCCGCTGGTCGCGTCGACAGGCGCGAAGACCGTACGGGGCCGGCTCGCGGTCACCGCGGAGCTGACCCTGCCGGGCCACGACGACGTGTTCGCCCTCGGCGACGCCGCCGCGGTACCGGACCTCGCCGCCGGTGGGGACGCGGTCTGCCCACCCACCGCGCAGCACGCCCTGCGTCAGGGCAGGACGGCTGGGAACAACGTCGTCGCGCGGTTGCGCGGACGGAGTCCGAGCCAGTACCGGCACCGCGATCTCGGCCTGGTCGTCGACCTGGGCGGCCTGGGCTCCGTCGCCCGGCCGCTGGGCATCCCGCTCAGCGGCCTCCCGGCACAGCTGGTGACGCGCGTCTACCACCTGCTGGCGCTGCCCACGCTCGTGGCCAGGACCCGCGTCGCCACGAACTGGATGCTGCACGCGGTGGCGGGAGACGATTTCGTCCGCACCGGATTCCTCGCCGGACAGCCGAGCACGATCCGGGCGATGGAGCATACCGATGCCTATCTGACCACTGATGAGGTCCACGCCACCGCCGACTCCGAGAAGCCCGCGAGGACGCGACAGGCGCCATGAGCGTCATGAGGAAGGGGGTGGCCCCGGCGGCCGGGCCGCAAGGGCCACCCGTCTCCTACCGGCTCAGCGAGAGCAGGTGCCAGTGCCAGGCGTCGAGTGCGACGAACAGGCCCGGATCGACCAGTTCGTCGCCTTCCCGTTCGTAGGTGTTCTCGGCGAGCAGTTCGGTCAGTTCGCATGACTGCCCGTGAAGGTCGGTCCAGGGCAGCGGAACCCGCCCCTGGGCGGGCCGGTCGGAGTAGTTGATCACGACGAGGTACCGTCCCTGGCCGGCGGTCCAGGACCAGGCGAGCAGGTTGTGGTGGGTGTCGTTGTCCGGCCAGCCCGTGCAGGTCAGCAGCTGCCAGTCGCCCTCGCGGACGGGGGCCACGGCGGTCACCAGGCGGTCGTAGAAGTCATGCAGGGACGCGTCGGCCGGTTCCTGGGGCCGACGCGAGAGGAACACGGGCGGGCGTACGCGGCGTCCTTCGAACTGGCCCTCGTGCCAGAGGGTCGCGCCCGGCAGGGTGGCGACGGCGACGGCGGCTGCGCGTTCCCGTCCGCCGGGCAGGACGGCGGCGGCCCGGGGTTCGTCGTGGTTCTCCAGGAAGCGGACGAGCCGGCGCTGGTAGGCGAGGTCGGCGCCGAGGTGGGCGTGGACGGATCCGGCGTCCTCGTGGACCAGGCGGTCATAGAGCCGCTTGTCGTAGCAGTGGTCGAAACCCTGCTGCTGGAGGGACCGTTCGAGGTCCCAGTACGCCTCCGCGACGAAGAGGAGACCGGGGTGGCGCTCCCGCACGCGGGGGATGACGTACGGCCAGAAGTCCTCCGCGGGGGCCGCTCCCGCCAGGTTGCCCCACGTCTTCGCGAACACGTCGTTCATGAGGAGCATCGCCATGTCGCAGCGCACGCCGTCCGCCTGGTCGCCGATCGCCGCCAGCGTGTCCACCGCCGCCGCCCGCAGCTCGTCGCTGAAGGCGTTCAGCTGGACGACGTCCGGCCACGGCGGGAAGTACGGGTCGCGGCCGCGCGCGTACACCTGCCCGCCCGCCTCCAGGAAGGCCTCGGGTGCGCGGGCCAGGTCGTCCGGCGTGCCCCGGACCAGGCAGTCCGGGCGCTCGGTGAGCCAGGGATGGTCGGGGGCCACGTGATTGGGGACGTAGTCCAGGATCAGGCGTACGCCCCGCGCGGCGAGTTCGGCCCGTGCCGCGGCCAGTCCCTCGCGGCCGCCGAGGCTCTCGTCGACGACGTAGTTCCGTACGCAGTACGGGGACCCGGCGATGTCCGCCGGGGTGAGGTCGGGCAGGGCGTCGCGGAAGGAGGCGAGCAGGCGGTCGTCCCGCAGGGCGATCGTCAGTCCCGCCGGGCTGCGCTCCCACACGCCCATCAGCCATACGGTGTCCACACCCGGCCGTGCGACCTCGTCCCAGACCTCGCCGGGCACGTCGCCCAGAGCGACCGGACGTTCGTACCGTTCGCTCAACTCGCGGAGCCAGACCAGGGTGTTGATCTCGTATATCACCGTCATGACAGGGGTTCCTCCCTCAGTGCGCCCCAGTCACCGGCGCCGACGAGATGGAACAGGGTGGCGGTGACCGCGGCCAGGCCCGTCCAGCCGGTCTGGTGGGAGGCGCCGAGGCCGGCGCCGGTGTCTCCGTGGAAGTACTCGTGGAACAGGATCAGATCGCGCCAGTACGGGTCCTTGGCGAACTTCGGCTGGGCACCGTGCACCGGGCGGTGGCCCTCGGCATTGCGCAGGAAGGTGGCGGTGAGCCGGTCGGCGATCTCGCGCGCGACCTCGTAGAGGTTCATCCGCCGGCCGGAGCCGGTCGGGCATTCCACGGTGAAGTCGTCGCCGTGGTAGGCGTGCAGGTTCAGCAGGGCGCGGACGAGGAGGACGTTGACCGGGAACCACACCGGGCCACGCCAGTTGGAGTTGCCCCCGAACATGCCCGAGTCGGATTCGGCGGGCAGGTAGCCGACTCCGTACGTCTCGCCGTGCACCTGGAAGGTGTACGGGTGCGCGGCGTGATACCGCGACAGGGAGCGGATGCCGTGCGGGCCGAGGAACTCGTCCTCGTCGAGCATGCGGGACAGGATGCGCCGCAGCCGGTCCTCGTCGAACAAGGCGAACAGGTGACGCCCCGCCGCGTCCGACCCGAGGACGTGGTGGGAGGACACAAGGGCTTCGACGGCCGGGTGCCTGCGCACGAACTCCTGTGCGCCCTGGACCAGTTCCGGGAAACGCTGATCCGTCCAGCCGCCGATCACGCTGGTCGCGGCGAGCGGGATCAGCCCGACCAGAGAGCGGACCTTCAGCCGGGTCGCGCCGCCGTCGGGCAGGCGCAGGACGTCGTAGAAGAAGCCGTCCTCCTCGTCCCACAGGCTCTGGTTGTCGTCGCCGATGCGGTTCATCGCGACCGCGATCCAGGCGAAGTGCTCGAACAGGGTCTGCGCGTGCTCGACGTAGACCGGGTTGCCATCGGCCAGTTCGATGGCGATCTCCAGGAGGTTCTGGCAGTACAGGGCCATCCACGCGGTGCCGTCGGCCTGGTCGAGGTGGCCGCCGGTGGGCAGCGGGGCGCTGCGGTCGAAGACGCCGATGTTGTCGAGGCCGAGGAAGCCGCCCTGGAAGACGTTGTTGCCGTCGACGTCCTTGCGGTTGAGCCACCAGGTGAAGTTCTTCATCAGCTTCTGGAAGGCGTTCTCCAGGAAGGTGCGGTCGCCGCGGCCCGTGCGGTGCTTCTCCAGCTCGTAGACGAAGAGGACGGCCCAGGCGTGCACCGGCGGGTTGACGTCACCGAAGTTCCATTCGTACGCCGGGATCTGGCCGTTGGGATGCAGATACAGGCGCCGCAGCAGCAGCTCCAGCTGCGACTTGGCGAAACCGATGTCGACCATGGACAGGGCGACGGCGTGGAAGGCGAGGTCCCAGGCCGCGAACCAGGGGTACTCCCAGGTGTCCGGCATCGAGATGACCTCGTCGCCCGCCATGTGGTACCAGGCGCTGTTGCGGATACCGGGGTCGGCGGCCAGCGGATCGACGCCGTGCTCGGCGAGCCAGCGCTCGACGTCGAGGTAGTAGTACTGCTTGCTCCACAGCATTCCGGCGAGGGCCTGCCGCACCATGCGCCGTTCGTCCTCGGCCAGGCCGTCGGGGACGACACCCTCGAAGAACACGTCGGCCTCGGTCCGTCGCGTGTCGAGTACCTGGTGGAACTCGGCCCAGGGGTCAGCGAGTTCGGTGTCGGTCAGGCGCAGCCGGACGGTGGCGCTGTCACCGGCCGGCACGGTGAGGACATGGTGGACGGCGGCCTTCGTGCCGGTCTGCCGCGGGTTGACGGCGCCGGTCTCGCCGTGGACGACGTACCGGTCGACGCCGTCCTTGACGTACGGGATGGCGTTCGGACTGCCGAAGACGCGCTCGTTGTTGGTGTCGTTCTCGGTGAACAGGGTCTCCATCTCGCCGGTGAGGTACAGCCACCGTGTGCCGAGCTCCTCGTGGTCGGCCCGGATCGCGCCGTCCGTCCGCCGCAGACCGGGCACGGCCGTGCCTCCCGCCCACGACCACGTGTGCCGGAACCAGAGCGTCGGCAGCAGGTGGAGGGTGGCCTCGTCGGGGCCGCGGTTGTGTGCGGTGATCTCGATCAGCAGGTCCTCGGGGCCTGCCTTGGCGTACTCGACGAACACGTCGAAGTAGCGGTCCTCGTCGAAGACGCCGGTGTCGAGGAGTTCGTATTCGGGGTCGTGCCGCCCGCGGGCCCGGTTGACGGCCACGAGATCGTCGTACGGAAAGGCACCCTGCGGGTACTTGTAGAGGAACTTCATGTACGAGTGGGTGGGCGTCGAGTCGAGGTGGAAGTAGTACTCCTTGACGTCCTCGCCGTGATTGCCCTCGGCGTTGGTCAGGCCGAACATCCGCTCCTTGAGGATCGGGTCCCGGCCGTTCCACAGGGCGAGCGCGAAGCACAGCCGCTGCTTGTCGTCGCTGACGCCCGCGATACCGTCCTCGCCCCATCGGTAGGAGCGGGAGCGGGCCTGGTCGTGGGTGAAGTACGACCAGGCGTCACCGCCGGGGCTGTAGTCCTCGCGGACCGTGCCCCATTGCCGTTCGCTCAGATACGGCCCCCAACGCCGCCACGCCGCCCGCCCCGCGTCGGCCTCCGCCAGCCGCAGTCGCTCGGGGTCCCCCGCACCGCTGTTCGCCGCCATCGCATGCCCTCCCCACACAGCACCTTCACTTAAGAATCGGATTTTTCGGACTCGTTCGCAATGATTCTGCGGGGCCGGGGCTGCCGAAGCCGTCCGCGTTCACCCTCGGACATGCCTCCCCAGACGCCGTACGGTTCAGGACCGCTCATCGCGGTCCAGGCACAGGCCTCGATCACAGGGCAATGCCTGCAGACGGCCCGGGCCTTCTTCTCCCGCGCCCGCTTCTCGGCACCGCGCTCGTCGGACGGAGAGAAGAAGACGGAGCTGTCCATGCCCCGGCAGCGTGCGTGTTGTTGCCAGTTCCAGTAGGCGAGGAAAGGGCGATGTCGAGGGATCATGACGTTTCCTCCCGGTGACAGGTCGATCCTGTGCAGATCATCGTCACCACTGGCCCGGTGTCGCGGCTTCAGTCGATTGGCTGATCGGCGGACGGTATGGGGGGATGTGGGTGGGGGAGGGAGGACGCCGGCTCACGCTGCGGCTCCACGCTTCTGTCTCACCGCATCTATGGAGAGGGCTGCTCGGTGCCGTTCATCTTCGCCTGGTTCTGCGCCAGGAGGGTCTGCACCTCCTGTTCGACCTGCTTGGGGTCGACTTTGAGGGCACGTCCGATGTGAGCCGCCCACACCTCCGAGCGGATATTGGTCTCGAAGTCCAGGTCGGCGCGGACGTTCTCGCGGGCGGCCTGGCGGTTCTGGCTCACCATCACGAACGTGGACAGAAAGATCGCCTCAAGGCTGACGATCATGGTGAGCAGTCCGTAAGGGTACGGGTCCCAGACTGCGGAGTGGCCGAACAGCCCCTCGTTGAAGGCAATCCAGACCGTGAACCACGCCGCGTGGATATAGACGAACTGCATGGTTCCGGCGAAGGCGGTGATCGCGTCCGCGATCCGGTCCTGGGTCCCGCGCATCCGCGCGAGAACGGCCCGCTCGTTCGGAAGACGTATGTCGAACCCGTTGCTGTCAGGGGCCATGGCCACTCCTTGATCCGCTGCTCTCGAGAGACGCTCGCCAACGTACGCGCGGGGCAGGTGCCTCCCTTGGGTCAATCGACTGCGTACAAGACCGAATGCGTATCCGTACGTCGTTCATTGAGTCGATTGACCGAAGTGAGCCGGGCCGGCGCTGCGGCAGAGTGACGGCAGCGCCGCTTCCGCGCCACTCCGCGGGAGTGGGCACTCTCCGAAGGAAGAAGGGCATGAGGATGGCCAAGTCGACGGCGACCCCTCTGATCTCGCGAGGGCTGCTGGCCGTCGTCGTCGGAGTCGTCTCGTTGGCGTGGCCCGGCGTCACCGTGGGGGCGTTCGCCGTCGCGTTCGCCGTCTATGCCCTCATCGCTGCCGGTATCGATGTCATGCGTGCCTTCAACAGTGACCGCATCGGCCCGGTAGCCGGGTATCTACTCCTCGCCGCTCTGGCCTTGGCCGCGGCGTTCGGCTCGCTGACATGGCCGGGGGTTACGGCGCTGGTGCTGACGGTATGCGTGGCGGCGTGGGCACTGGTCACCGGAGTCATGGAGGTGGCCCTGTCGTTCCGGCACGGCGAGAGCGCTGGGGAGCGGGCGATGTGGCTGCTCAGCGGTTTGGTGTCTCTCCTCCTCGGGATCGTGCTCGCCGCGCGGCCCGGTGCCGGCGCGGTCACGCTCGTCTCCGTGTTCGGCGTCTTCAGCATCCTGCACGGGGCCTTCGTACTCGTGGTGTCCGCGAGGATCCGCCGCGCCACGCACACCACGAGGCGACTCGCCCGGTCCCACTGATTTCCCCCGGTATGCACCTCAGTACGTCCCGTCATCGAACAGCACACATCCGTCAAGGAAGGGATGCACCATGTCAGACCCGACACCGCAGAAGAACCAGGCGCCTGGCACCACCTCGGACGGCCCGGCCGGCCGCCTCGCCGAGCTCTCGCAGAAGGCCCAGGAAGCGCAGCGGACCGTGGCAGCAAGTGCCGCGGAGGACCGGCAGAAGCTGTCCGCCGCGGTGGCCGACGCAAAGGACAGGGCCGAGCAGGGCGCGCAGAGGCTGCAGGCGAGTGGGCAACGGGCGAAGGCGAACGTCGCCGGAACCTGGAACCAGGTGCAGACTTCCTGGCAGGAGCATGTGGACTCGGTCCGCGAGAAGCTGGAGGAACGTAAGGCGGAGCGTGATGTGAAGCGTCTGCAGAACGCCGCCGACGATGCCGAGGAGTACGCCGCCGACGCCATCGACTTCGCGATCGCGGCCGTCGAGGAGGCCGAGTACGCCACGCTGGACGCGGTTCTGGCAAGGGCGGAGGCGGACGAAGCGGCCGACGCCGCGAAGTAGTCGGTTTCAGACGTGCCTGCGGGTGCGAGCGGCTGAACGGCCGGGGCAGCGGGTCGTGGGACAACGCCCACGACCCGCTGCCTGTTGACCGGCTGGTACGGCGAGGTGTCGCCTCCGGCCCGATCGCCCCGCGACAGTCCCGATGGTGACTCGGTGGTGGCGCGCCAGGATGCGGAAGGCATCGAACACGCGCAGCCGGTGGGCCGGGGCCTGACCCATTTCATTGGCGTCTGGCGGAGATGTACAGAATCCCCGGTCGGATGCCTCGCGGCGACGGTGTGGCCAGTCACTGCCGTTGGAGCCGATTGCTGTGGCCGGGAACATGGACCACCGTTCCTCAATCAGTGATGATTTTGCTGTCTATGTGAAGCGGACGTTCGCCCGCGTGGGGACGGTACGCCTCCTCCCGTGCCGCTTCGAGGTTGTCCGAGGTTCGCTGTTCCGCCATCTTTGGCGTGCACGCAGGCTGTTCAGCGACAGCATTTTCCGTTCTACCTGCTGTGGGGTGCGCGTGTTGTAGGGCTACACCTGTCCGTGGTCGCCGCGAGGGCAAGTGAACCCTGACCCGTGCTCCGCCATGGCTTTGTGTCGTGGACATCGTTGTCAGGGCCGAAGGGACCAGGTCCCGGCACCACAGAGACAGGACTCGGGGGGCCAGGTGTGGCTCACGCTCGCGACGAGTCGCCGTCCTCGCGCTGTCGCCGGGCGGGGGTCGTCGCCGTGCGAGCCCGAGGGCGAAAAGAGGCCATGTCGGTACGGGGCGTCGGCCCGACCGTCCACGAGAAACCTGCGGGAGGTCAGTGTCAGCGATGGTCGGCGTCGTGGTCCCCACGCGGTCGCAGTGGGCGGACTTCGGATAGTCGGAGGCCCCGATTCCTCGCCGTCGGCCGGTTCATCACGGCGGGCGGCGCCGCCGAGCCCGGCGGCCGGGCCGAGGACCGGCTACGAGCCGGGCCTTGATCGTCGCAGATTGAATGAATAGCAAGGGATGCTTTTTCTTGTCAACCCATCATAATTTTTCCGGCAAGCAGCTTGATGGCGGGAAGTCGGTGAATTCACAGCCTGGAGCGGACCTGGCTGGGCGCACGGCCGAGCTGGAACTGATGGACTCGCTGTTCGCCGGGCGCGATCGGGGCCGCCCCGGCCTGCTGCTGCGCGGCGCCCCGGGGGTGGGAAAGACGGCACTGCTGGATGCCGCCGCAGCGCGGGCCGCAGACGTCGGAATGCGGGTACTGCGCGCCTCCGCCGTGGAGTTCGAGGCCGAGATGAACTTCTCGGCGCTGCACCAGATGCTCTACCCGCTGCGCCATCACGCCGACCGGCTCGCCGACCACCATTGCGACGTCCTCCACCGGATCTTCGGTCTCACGCCGGGACCGTCCCCGGACCCGTCGGCCGCCTCGACGGCCGTACTCGCCCTGCTCGCCGAGGTCACCGTCGAGCGTCCGCTGCTGCTGATCGCCGACGACGTGCCGTGGCTCGACTGCGCCAGCGCGACCGCGCTAGGGTTCGTCGTCCGCAGGATCAGCGACCATCCGATCGTCTTCCTGGCCGCCATGCGGACCGGGGCGGGCTGTTTCTTCCACCAACTCCAGCTGCCCGTGCGCGAGATCGGGCCGCTGGCTGCGCAGGCGGCAGCCGAGCTGCTGGACGCTCGATGGCCCGGGCTGGGGCCGTCGGTACGGCGGCGATTGCTGGCCGAGGCCGCGGGCAACCCGCTCGCGCTGCGGGAGCTGCCGGCGGCGCTGAGCAGCCGACAGCGCTCAGGCCAGGACCCGCTGCCCGCGCTCCTGCCCCTTTCCGGGCGGCTGGAGGCGACCTTCGCCTCTGCCATCGAAAGGCTGTCGGCGCCGACCCGAAGGGTGCTGCTCATGGCTGCGCTGGACGCCGCCGCTGACCTGACCACGATACGGAAGGCCGCGCAGGACTCTGCGGCCATCGACGACCTCGCCCCGGCGCAGCAGGCGGACCTGGTACATGTCGATGCGGCCGTCGGCCACATGTCGTTTCGCCATCCGCTGATCCGCGCCGCGATCGTGCACCTGGCATCCCCGAGTGAACGCCGGAGCGCGCACCACTCCCTGGCCGCGGCCCTGGCCGACTCCCCTGAGCGCCGGGCGTGGCATCTGGCCGAGGCCGCGACCGGACCGGACGAGGCGGTGGCGCGGGCGCTGGAGGAAGAAGCCCTGTCCGCCTGGCGGCGCGGCGCACCGTCCGGCGCCGCGGCCGGGGCGTTGGACGAGGCGGCCGTCGTCGACCGGCGGCGCGTCGCTGCGTCCGCCGCGGTGGCCTGGCTCATGCGGGCCGGTGAACTCAGCCCGCATCCGGGCGACCGGTCCCGCCGACTGGTCGAGGCCGCCTACCTCGCGACCTTCACTGGTCAACTTGAAGACGTTTCACGGCTGTTGGCCGATGCCGGACAGGCACCCGACACGCCGACCGGGCTGGTCTTCGCCGCCACCGCCCACCTCCTCACCAACGATGAGGGCGATGTCGATGCCGCATACCGGCTCCTGGCCCGGGCGCTCGACGACGACATCGCCCAGAACGACAACTGGGACCACTGCGGCATCCTGTACGCGCTGCTGCTCGTCAGCCTCTATACCCTCCGCCCCGAGCCGTGGCAGCATCTCAAGACCGCAATGGCCCGGTTCGAACCGGCTGCGGTAACACCGTTCAGACTGTGCTACGACGCGTACGTCGACCCCACTCGCGCCCCCGATGCGTTGCGGAAGGGCCTCGCCGACGCCTTCGCGGCACTGCCTGCCGACGCGGCACCCTGGGAGCTGATCCCCCTGGGCTTCGCGGCGGTCGCGATGGACGCCCTGTGCGACTACAGGTACCTGGTCTCTCGCATGATCGAACGGGAACGCGACGGCGGCGCGATCGCCATGGTCATTCCCGCTTTGATGCTGCTCTGCCACGACTCCTACGTCCACGGGCAGTGGGACGAGGCCGAGAGTCTGGCACAGGAGGGGTTGGACCTGGCAGCGGTCTACGGCTACCACTTCTGGGAGCGACAGATTCGGGCCCTGCTGGCATCAGGCGCGGCTCTTCGTGGCGACGTGGACCTCGCCCGGACCCGCAGCGAGGAGACCACGACCTGGGCGGCGCCCCGCGGCGTCGAGGTGACGGAGGCCTACGGACGGTCGGCTCGCCACCTCGCTGCCATGGGCCAAGGCGACTACGAGGAGGCCCACGTCCAGGTGGCCAGGATCGACCCACCCGGCGCACCGAGCCCCGGCATCCCGGGCCGGTGGGTGGTCCTGGACCTGGTCGAGGCGGCGGTCCGCACCGGCCGCATGGACCAGGCCCGCGCCCACGTCGCCGCCGCCCAAGAGGCAGGCATCCACCGCATCTCCCCCCGCATCGCGATGATCACCGGCGGGGCCGCGGCTGTGGCTGCCGACGAGAAGGAAGCCGGCCCCCTGTTCGAGGCAGCCCTGTCCCTGCCCCAAGCGGCCCGGTGGCCGTGGGAACACGCGCGCATCCAGCTCGCCTACGGGCAGTGGCTGCGCCGCACCCGCGACCCCCGCGCCCGCCTGTACCTGAGCGCCGCCCTCGAAACCTTCGACCGGATCGGCGCCAAAGCCATGGCCCAGCGGGCCCGCAACGAGCTACGCGCTACTGGCGTTGCCACCAGCACCGGGCCCGACGCACCGACAGCCGCGTTGACCGTGCAGGAACGGCAGATCGCCGAGCTGGCGGCCATCGGCCTGACCAACAAGCAGATCGGCGAACGGCTGTTCCTGTCCCACCGCACGGTCGGCTCCCATCTGCACCGGCTGTATCCCAAGCTTGGTATCACCTCACGCGCCGCGCTCCGCGCCGCCCTGGAGGCGATGGCACCCGGCGAGGACGACCAGGCCTCACAGTCGGCGTCCCTCACCGAAGACCAGGACGGCCGGCAATCCCGTTCGGCCACGCATGACTGAACAGTGCCGCATCGCATGACTAGTTGGTCAACGCACTCATCGTGCTGACGTGCCGACGCTCCACCGTTGACCATCACCGCGTGTGACTTCGGCCTGGGCTGGTTCTGGCGTCCGGCCGACGGCGACCCGAAGCCGGTGGACCAGCCGGCCGGGGGCTTCGAGGCAGACCAGGTGGAACACCAGGTCCGGGGGAACCTCGGCGCCGATCGCAGCCTGCCCCGACACACATCCGGCGCCACCCCGCCTCGGCGACCGCATGCTTCACCCGGATGGGTCTCACTCGGGAACCAGACCTCTCAAGCCAAGGAAAACGGGGCCCGTCGTCCGGGGCCGTGCGAGGCGGCGGCTCCGCGCCGCGGTGCGGGCTGGCGTTCCGGCGGTACTGTAAAGGGAAGACCCCTGATCGGTGAGCCGGAGAAGACATTGGTCGGCAAGGAGATCAACGCCCTGGCGACCGTGTTGCTCGAACGCGTCGGGGAGCTGGCGAAGGAGATGGCGGCGCGGATCCGCGCCGGCTCGCGGGACTACCACTACGACGTGGTGCCCGCGGAGGATCTGGAGGAGGCTTGCCGGACCCACCTCGGCAACATACTCCGGGCGCTGACCGGACAGGTACCTCTGGACACCGAGGCCGCGGCCCGCATCGGCCGCCGACGCGCCCTGCAGAATGTGCCGCTTCCCGCCGTGATGACGGCCTACCGCATCGGCGTGAAGTACTTCTGGGAGGCAGCGGTCGCCGAAGCCACCAGAAACTCCCTGGTGGGGAGCGACATGCTGGTCGCGGCGGCCTCGGCGATGTGGGTGATTCAGGACGGCATGACCGAGGCCATGGTCTCCGGATACCACGACGCGGCGGCCGAGCGGCTCCTCGCCAATGAGCATGAGCGTTCGGCGCTGGTGGAGGCGCTCCTGGAGGGCAGGAGCATGGGCACCGACGTCGTGTGGTCCGCGGCGGAGGTCCTGGGCGTGCCGCGCAACGGTCCGTTCACCGTGGTCGCCGCAGAGGTACCGCACATCGGTCGGCAGGCTCTGCCGGAGGTTGCGGCCCTCCTGAGTCGGCGCGGCATCCGGTCCGCCTGGCGGCTGCGCCCCGATCTCCAGCTGGGCATCGTGTACCTGGGTACCCCGCGGGCCCTGGACGACCTCGTCGAGGTGTTGGGACACCAGGCGGAGCGGCGCGTGGGGGTGAGTCCCTCCTACGACGACCTGTACCGCACGGGGGACGCTCTGCGATTCGCCAAGGTCGCCATGCGCGGCGGCGACGCCCAGAGCGGCGCCGTGACCGTCTTCGACGACTCACCGGTCGCGGTCGCGGCAGCCGGCGCACCCGACGTCATGGCCCGCGTCGCCACCAACGTCCTCGGTCCGATCGAGGCGCTGCCGGTCGACGAACGCGAATTGATGCTGGAAACGCTGGACGTCTGGTTCGGCTGCGGCGGATCGGCCGAGGAGGCCGCCAAGAGTCTGTACGTTCATCCCAACACGGTGCGCATGCGCCTGCGCCGCATCGCCGAACGTACCGGCCGCTCCATAACCGATCCCCGCGGCATCGCCGAACTCTCCCTCGCGCTGCGCGCAGTCCGGCAGACGCCGAAGCCCCCGTCCTCGGAGTCGACCGGCACCACGGGGACCACGGAGACAGCGGACAGCTGAGCCGATCGGCGCCACGGGTCGAGTGAAACCCCCGCCTCCTCGCCGCGTTCGTGAACCGCTCGTCCGTCGGCGCCGTCAAGGGCCGCTGACGGACAGTCTCCTCATCCCCCTGCTCGGCTTGTTCGCATACTTCATGGGGTTCCTCGACGAGACGCGAGGGAGCCGGTAGGCCCGCTGAGTCCCTCGGGGGCACAGCCACCCGCGGCGGGCCGCGGCAAGGCCGGCCTGGAAACGCGTCGACGCCCCGAGGCGGCCCGCCGATCATGATGACTCGGCCCGCCCCCTCGGCGACCGCCCTGGCCACCGCGCACCGATCGGCCGGCAGACGGGACCCGGCATGGCTGACCACCCCGTGGCCGTCGGCTGTGCACGCAGAAAGTGCCTTCCTGCCGGGATG
The DNA here is from genome assembly GCF_045040035.1 of Streptomyces sp. NBC_01384. Taxonomy (NCBI): domain Bacteria; kingdom Bacillati; phylum Actinomycetota; class Actinomycetes; order Kitasatosporales; family Streptomycetaceae; genus Streptomyces; species Streptomyces sp. NBC_01384. The sequence goes on along the minus strand of NZ_CP109559.1, from coordinate 1,576,596 downwards.
ACAGAGACCTTCGAAAAGCCTCATCTTCCCAGCTCAGAGCAATGCCGGTGAGTTAGCGCGTCGGTGCAGGTCAGGCGCTCGACGGTGATGGGCTTGGGTAGAAATATCCCCTGGTGACGTTGCGTAGTTCGTCACTTCTGGTGATGTGTCGGCGAGGCCGGGACGTAGCAACGGAGCTCCCGGTAGGACAGAAGATCGACCAAGATCCGACTGTCCGCAAGGGAACTCCGTTGGGTGCTCAGTGTGCCATCGCCCGCCCGCCGTCTGCTATCGACGAGAACGGCCAAGTCCCGTTGAACCCGCTGGTGGTGCCGCCGGACAGGCGCTTTGGTGAGCATGTCCGTCTCGGCGTGTTGACCGAGGAGATCAGCCCTGAACTGGTGGACGAGGTCGTGGAGTTGACCGGCTGCGGCGAACGTCGCCGCCGACTGCTGCCGGCCCGGGCGGTGGTCTACTTCGTCCTGGCGTTGTGCCTGTTCAGCAGCTCCGACAGTGCCGGTCCGCCGGGATACCGGTCGGTCCTGCGCACACTGACCGAGAAGCTGCGGCACCTGCCGGGCGCGTGCGTGCAGCGACTGCCCAGCAGTTCCGCCCTGACCCGGGCCCGGCAGCGGCTGGGCGCCAAGCCGCTGCAGATCCTGTTCGAGCGGCGGTGCGGCCCGCTGGCCACGACCGCCACCCCGGGCGTGTTCGCCTTCGGGCTGCGACTCGTGGCCTGGGACGGCACAGCGCTGGACGTCCCCGACACCCCCGCCAACGCACGGGAGTTCGGCTTCACCGGCAAAGGCGGCGTCAATCAGAGCGGACACCCCCAGGTCCGCCTGATGGCGCTGACCGAGTGCGGTACCCACGCCCTGGTCGACGCGGCCTTCGACGCGGTGGCCAAGTTCAGCGAGCACAAGCTCGCCCGTCGGCTCCTGGCCTGTCTGAGGCCGGACATGCTGCTGCTGGCCGACCGCAACTTCTCCGGCTACGAACTGTGGGGCCTGGCCCGGGCCACCGGCGCCCATCTGGCCTGGCGGATCAAGAAGAACCTGGTCTTCGTCCCGCTGCGGGTACTGCCCGACGGGTCCTACCTTTCGGTCATGCCGACCCCGAAAGAGACCATCCGGCACGGACAGGCCAGGGCTGCCGGCCGCACCCTGGCCGAGCCGCCGACAGGCCACACCGTCCGGATCATCCAGTACACCGTGACCGTCCGGCCCCGAGTCGGGCTGCCCCGTACTGAGACGTTCCGGCTGGTCACCAGCCTGCTGGACCACCGGCTCGCCCCGGCCCGCCAGCTGGCGATGACCTACCATCAGCGATGGGAGATCGAGAACGGTTTCGCGGAGCTGAAGAACCGCCTGCGGGGCACCGCCTTCATCCTGCGCTCCAAGGCGCCCGAATTGGTCTGCCAGGAGATCTACGCCCTCCTCACCGTCTACCAGGCGTTGTGCGCACTGGAGATGCACGCCGCAGAGCAGGCCGGGATCGATCCCGACCGGATCTCCTTCACCGTGACGGTGCAGCTTGCCCGCCTGAAGGTCGCCGCCCAGTCCGCAGCGGACCCGACCGCGCTGGGCACCGCCCGCCGCGAGGTCGTAGCGGAACTCCTGACCGCCCTCCTCCCTACCCGGCGCGACCGGCAGTGCCAGCGCATCAAGAAGCCGTCCAAGAACACCTTCGAGGTCAGAAAACGGGACCAGCCCCGCACTCCCAGTAACGTCCACTACACACTGAGAGTTACCAAACACCCCACCTGACCTGCACCGACGCGCTAACTCACCGGCATTGCAGCTCAGAGGGCACTTTCGCGTTTCCGATCAAGATCCGGACACCGTGGCAGGTGAAACGCGCAGGTTAGGCGTCGTACCTCAGCGGTCTAGAAGGTCGCGCCGCTCAGTGCTGCGATGAACGCCATCGGGTTCCAGTACTCGCGGTACTTGACGATGAGGCCGTCCTTGAACGTCACGAAGGTGGCGTAACTCATCTCGTAGGGGTTCCCGTTGGCCAGGACGCGACCGGTGACACCCCAGTCTGCGACGGCCACGTTCGGGTCGTCGGTCGAGTAGATGCGCAGCGACGTGATCTGGTGCACGTCGATGAGGTCGGGGTAGCCGCGCAGGTACTCGTAGATGGCGGTCCGGCCCTCCAGCCGGGCGGGGCTGCCCTCGGGGGCGAAGGGGAACTCGACGACGACATTCTCGTCGCACAGATCCGCCCAGCCCTTCATGTCCTTGGCGAGGAAGGTGTCCAGGCTGCGCCGCAGCAGATCCGCGGCAGCAAGGGTTTCGCTCATTGTTCGTTCCCATCGTGAATCGGAGCAGGCCCGCCGACAGCGCGACGGCATCCTGCGGGTCCGGTGCCGCCAGGTCCGGTGGAAAGGCGGCTCTGACACGGGTCCCGGCTCGGCCGTTACCCGACTGCGGTTTCGTGTTGCCCGATGCAGTGGTGAAGTCCCGGCCAGGGATCACCGGCGGCGTGGGTGGTGCAAGGACCGATGTCCCCTGGGGATCAAGGGGGTCTCGGCCACGTGCACCACCTCCGCCTGGGCTGGTTCGTCGCGGGGAGAGCCCCGCGCTCGAATTAACGTGTCTAGCCACATAATTAGGTGTCTAGCCACTGAATGTCAAGTGAGATCGCTCCGGCACCCTGCGCAGGGCCGAGGTCTCCGACTTCCTCACCGCCGCCGCGGAGCTCGAACGCGCCTACGCCGCCGCGAGCCGCGGGTGATCCTGCCTCGGCCCCGGCGGTCCGGCGGACCGTCTTCGGGGGGCGAGCTGTGAGGCGAAGCTGCCAAGGCCGCAGTTGCGGTGCGCCCGACGGCCGGGGGTGCTGCCGCCGGCGCGGCGGAAGCGGCGGCCTCGGCAAGGAATGAGCCGCGATCGGATCCGGATCCGGATTGAGGGATGTTCGAAACAACCCCAGGAAATATGAGGACAAACCAACCAATCGACTCCCGCCGGGTGCAGCGCACGCGGGATCGCTCTGGCCGGGGAAAATTTCCTATCGATCAGCCAGCAATGGCATTGGCACCACGCATCTTGCCTTTGCAAGCAATTTCTTTATCGGTGTCAGCATGCTTTGCCAGCCGCATGCGGCGGAAAGAGCCCCCTCGGGAGAGTTCTTCGGCAACCAGTACGAACTGCCGGCCCAGGGTGTCCGTCTCCGAGGCGTCGAAAGGATCGAGCACTCGCGCACGCACGCTAGCCCGGTGGGCCGGGTACGCCGACTGCGGCCGCGCGAATCCAGCATCGGTCAAGGACGTCCCGATACCCCAGGCGTCCTTCGCGTGGCGCCACTTCCAGCGGACCGCGCGAGTCCATGCTCGTCACCACTCACGAGATCCGGCTCCCCGACAGAGCCATGGCGTTGGCCAGATCGGTCATCCGCAACTCGCGGTCGTCAACCTCGGACAGGGGCATCAGCACGCTGTGGTGCGTGTCAGCCCCGTTGCCTGCAGCAGGTCGTCGTCCAAGGATCGCGGCATCGCCTTCAGGGCGCGCATCAGGGCACGTCGGAAATACTCTTCCGCGCTGCTCGATGCGGCCGCGTCAGTCACCGGGCCGGTCACGGTACGGCGCTCCTCGGCCCGATCTTGGTGCGTTTAAGCAACGCGGGGCGGACCCCGACGCCGGAACGCCCACGGTTATACCCGGACGGCACCCTCGCGGCGGGCTTCCGGGCCGACCAAACTCCCCCGACCGACGGCCTCGGGGGGACCGATCGGCAACCCTCCGCGGCGATTACAGTATTCCCTGCCCAGGTCGCACCCGGGGCGCTGAGTTTCCGTCCGTATTAGTGGTCAGACACATATGCCTGGCCCGCAATTGCCCGAGGAGCGCCATGCCAGCCGCGAACCCTGACCCGGTGATGCCTCGGCCGAGCCTCGTCGACTACGCCCCGGTCAGCTTCGGGCTCTTCGCCCTCGCCCGTGAACTACACGGTTACGGCGCTGAACTCCTGCTGAAACTTGGCCTGCACCCCGGCCAGGAACTCATCCTCATGCAGCTCTTCGACAGGGACGGCCAGACGCAGGCTGAGCTCCAGCAAGCGGTTGGGCTCGACCACTCCACGGTCTCGCGATCGATCCGCCGTATGGAGGACGCCGGGCTCCTCACCCGGGCCCCCGCCCAGCACGACCGCCGAGCCGTCATCGTCTCCCTCGCCGCCAATGGTGAGGCGCTCCGCCGGCCGCTCGCCGAGCTATGGGCCACCCTCGACCGGCTCGCTACCGACACCCTGCACAGGACCGAGGGGGCCGGCTTCCTCGCCACGGTCGCGGAACTCGAACGCGCCTACGCCGCTGCGCGCCGCGGCTGACCGGGGTGCGGGAACGCTCCTCCCGGGGACCCGATACGCGCCCGGAGATCACACCCGGTGAGGTAGAGACGTCTACGAGCCCCAGCTCACGCCGACACGCGTCAGTACTTCGTGGGCCAGTTCGTCCCGGGGCCGTTCACCGTCCAAGAAGACGGTGTCGACAGGCAAAGCGTCCGCCGCAGCCACACAGTCTGCAATCTGAGCCCTGCACCACCGCCGGGCAGCCTTGTCACGCTCGCCGTTCACCCAGACGATCACACAGATCTCCCATCCTCAACCGCTGTCTGCATCCCCACGTCATGCCCGCAGGATCACCGGCCGGCGTCGAGACCGGGAACACCGACTACCCGATCAACGACCCCTATCAGTCTCAACCCCCGACACTTCCTCGGCGGCGGATTCCTCTTCGTGGGACAGGCGGTATGCCACGGCGAGTCCCCAGGGGACGCCGAGGAGGAGGACGAGGGCGAGGCCGAGGACGAGTGGTGCCGGGCGTGCGGCGCCGACGCCCACGCACATGACGGCCACGGCGGCGCAGGTGCGGGCCAGCGGCCGGTAGAGCCCGCGGTCCAGGCGCCAGACGCGCAGGGAGGTCGCGAGCACCATCGTCGCGCAGAGCACGACGGCCGCGCCCCCGCAGAGCACCCAGGCGGTGGCGGCGGGGGTCCGGCTGTCGTGGGCGTGCTCGACGAGGCCGACCATCGCGGCGCCCATGGCGGCCACCGCGGCCGTGAGCGGCAAGTGCATGAGCATCCACTGCACGGTGCTCGCGCGTGTGGGTCTCGGCCGCCGGTGTCCGGCGAAGTCGAAGTAGGTCCACCAGGCGCCGAAGCCGACGACGACGGCGACGAGCCCGACGGCGAGGGTGAGCGCGTTGGCCGGCTCGTGGGCCAGTCCGTCGACCACTCCGGTCACGGTCTCGCCGAGCACGATGATGATGAACAGCCCGAACCGTTCGGTGAGCGCGGCGGTCACGCTGAGCGCGACCGCCTGTACCGGGGTGGCCGTACCGATCATGACCGTGAACCCCGCCAGGTAGGCGACGGCGAGCAGGCCCCACGTCAGTACGCGGACGCCCGCGGGCAGGGCGGCGCTCGCGGCCAGGACGGCCGCGCAGGCGGCCGTCCCGGTCACGAACAGCGTGCTGGGGCGGCGGAATTCGGGGCTGTCACCGCGTGCGGCGAGCAGCCACAGCACGGCAAGGACCGCGAACAGCACCCCCGCGTCCACGGCGAACGCGACTCCGCGTGCGCCGCCTGCCTCGGGGATGAACGCGCCCAGCGGCACGAGCACCAGGATCTGCAGCAGGAACATGCTCCGGCCGCGGGCATCCTCGTGCCCGTGGAGTTCGTGGTGGAGGGTGCCGTTGAACCAGGCGATCCACACCAGCGCGAACACCGCGGCGAACTCGCCAAGGCCGCGCCAGGTCAAGTGCCCGGCCAAGTGGTGGGCGGCCTGGGCGACCAGCACGACCACGACCAGGTCGTAGAACAGTTCGAGCGGGCCGACCACCCGCTCGCGCGGCTGCTCGCCATGGGCGCGCGGCGGCTGCCACAGCCGGCGGCGCAGCCGGGCCCACTGCTCGTGTCGCGAGGTCATGTCGGCAGCCTAGAGCTCGCGTGGAGCTCTAGCGGACGAGATCCTCGGACACGGCCCACAGCCGGGCCGCGTTCTCCCGGTCCAGGGCGTACGGTGCGACGCCGGCGACGGCCCCGGCTCGCTCGGTGACCGGCTCGGACTGCGCACAGTCCTCGAAGTAGCGGCCGGTGATGCCCTCGACCGTCGGTGAGGCGGCCAACAGCACCGAGGTCGCGGCGCCCTGCTCCACGGTCTTCTGCGGTGGCAGCGCGAGTTCGCCCGCGGCGATGAAGTCGGCCACCTGCTGCATGTCCATGTGCCGGGCCAGGGAGGTGTCGGCGATGTTGCCCGGCATGAGTGCGTTGGCGGTGATGCCGTCGTCGGCCCATCGCTCGGCGGCACCGACGGCGAACAGAGCGTTGGCGGTCTTGGACTGCCCGTAGGAGGTCCAGGGGTCGTAGGGGCGGAAGCGGTAGTCCAGGTCGTCGAAGACGACCGGTGAGAAGAGGTGGCCGATGGAACTCACCGAGACGATCCGTGCGCTGTCCGCCGCCGCGAGTGCCGGGTGCAGGCCGACGGCGAGGGCGAAGTGGCCCAGGTGGTTGACGGCGAACTGTGTTTCCCGGCCGTCCGGCGTGCGGGTGAGTTCCGGCGGGGCCATCACTCCGGCATTGTTGACCAGGATGTGCAACGGGCCTGTCCAGGCGGCCACGAACGCCGCGACCGTCGACCGGTCGGCCAGGTCGAGCCGCTCCACCGTCAACTTACCGGATTGCGGGGGCAGTTCCGTCTCCAGGCGCGCCGCCACGCGGGCGCCCGCGGCGGTGTCCCGCACGGCGAGGGTGACGTCGGCGCCCGCCGCGGCGAGCGCCCGGGCCGTCTCGACCCCGATTCCGGAACTGGCTCCGGTCACCACGGCCCGGCGGCCGTGCAGGTCCACGCCGTCGATGACCTCGGCGGCGGTTGTGCTTGCCCCGAACATGTGGGGCGTCTGAGGCACGGACATGAGGTGGGTCTCCTGACTTGAGTGACTTGAGTGACTTGAGAAAACCGAGGGCCGCACGGTGCGTGGCTCACTTGCCGATCGCGATCGGCGCCTCGGCGATGGGGGTTGGCACCTGCTCGTCGAGGAGGGTGCGTGAGGTCGTTTTAGCTCGATCGTGTGATGGTCGGCTTCCGGGCTTGCGGCGCCCTGGGCCCTCCGGGTTGGCGTGGCTGTGCGATCTGGGACGCCGGGTGCGGTGCCGGCGTGCGGGGCCCCTGCTCCACCAGAGTGATGGTTCAGGGCCTCCCCGTCGCCTCTGGCCGTACCCATATGGCCGGGTCGCGTAGGGAACTGGCCTCCCGGGATCGGACCACGTACAGGATGCGTGTCGCCGCCCCGGGGTTGAGTACGCCGGGGACCTGGGGGTACCTCCCACGCCCTTAAGGCAGTGGGGGAGCGCCCAAGACCGTTCGGGGCGCGCGGCTGATCGGGCTAATTCCTGCTCAGTCCATAGGAACGGTTGGCCGGAAGGGTGCGGCCGGGCCGTACCCGGGACGGCAGGTCCGGTCGGGTTACCGGGAAGACGGCGCGCCGTCGGCGGGAGTCCAGGCGTGTGTGTCGCCCGCCGATGTGACACGGCCGAACACGTCGTCCGTGAAGTGCCCGGCCGCGATCACGGTGTCCGGCCGCTGGAGCACGCGGTCGCGCACCGCTCGGGCCTGGTCCGGGACGACGTCGGAGGAGAACACCAAGGCAGGGTCAAAGACCTGCGCGGGGGAGTGGAGGATGTCTCCCACGATATAGGCCGATTCGGTGCTGGCGCCCGAGGTGTCCCGCACGACGATCGCCAGGTGTCCGGGGGTATGACCCGGAGTGGCCTCGACGGTCACCCCGGGCGCGATGCTGTCGCCGCTGCTGACGAACTCGACGACGCCGTCGAGTGGCTTGAGCACTGCCTCGGCGTCCGGTCCGCCCATGGTCGCCGTCCTCGCCGACCAGTACTGCCACTCGTCTTGCGACATGAGATGGCGTGCCCGGCCGAAGGTGAGGCCGGTGGGCGAGTCCGTCGCGGGCGCGTTCGGCAGCGGCGCGACATCGCTGGTCCAGCCGACGTGATCGAGGTGCAGATGGGTGTACACCACCGTGTCGATGTCGTCGGCGGTCAGTCCTTCCTCGGCGAGGTTGTGCAGAAGCGCACCGCCCTTGAGGTGAGCGATGCCGGGTACGTTCACGTCGATCTTCCCTACGGCCAGATCCACGAGGATCCTCTGGTCTCCGGCGCGTATCAGGAAGGATCCGAACGAGAGGATGAGCTGCCCGTCTTCGAGATGGCCGGGGCGCGTCGTCCAGTCCACGCCGGGGAACAGGACGTCTGGATTGTGTGCGCCGAAACCGTCGGGGAGATAGGTGATCGTCGTTGCGCCGATGGTGATCTGGGACCGTTTGGCCGGCTGAGGCATGGGAACGTCCTTTCGGGACGCGAGGGCGTGGGGCCGTATAAGGGCGTGGGGCCGTATATGTGGGGGGTGTGGCCCCGCGACGGGATGGTGTGAGGGTGTCGGCGGCTCTCAGCCGTTGAGCGTCCCCATGAACTCGGGTGCGTAGCGGTCGCCGGTGACCGCGCCGTGCGGGGCGACCGCCTCGATCGCGGCGATGTCGTCGTCGGTGAGGATCACCTCGGTCGCGGCGACGTTCTCCTCCAGGTAGCGGCGGCGCTTGGTGCCGGGGATGGCGACCGCGCCCTGGTGCTGGATCCAGGCGAGCGCCAGCTGGGAGGAGGTGACGTTCTTGTCGGCCGCGATACGGCGGACCTCCCGGACGACGTCCAGATTGCGGTCGAAGTTCTCGCCCTGGAACCGGGGGTCGGTGCGGCGCCAGTCGTCCTCGGCGAAGTCGCCGGGGCTGGTGATCGCGCCGGACAGGAAGCCGCGCCCCAGCGGGGAGTAGGCGACCAGGCCGATCCCCAGCTCCCGCAGCGTGTCGCGCACCCCGTCCTGTTCGATGCCGCGCTCGAAGAGCGAGTACTCCGTCTGGACGGCGGTGAGCGGGTGCACGGCGTGGGCACGCCGGATCGTCTGCGCGGAGGCCTCGCACAAGCCGATGTGGCGGACCTTGCCCTCGGCGACCAGCTCGGCCAGCGCGCCGACGGTCTCCTCGATCGGCACCTTGGGGTCGATACGGTGCAGGTAGTACAGGTCGACATGGTCACTGCCCAGGTGCCGCAGCGACCGGTCGAGCGCCCGGCGCACGTACTCGGGCCGACCGTTGAGATCGAGCACACGGCCGTCATCGGTGATCTCCACGCCCGTCTTGGTGGCGAGGACGGCGGCCTCCCGGCGCCCGGCCAGCGCCTTGCCGAGAAGCTGCTCATTGATGAAGGGGCCGTAGCTCTCGGCGGTGTCCAGCAAAGTGACGCCGAGCTCCAACGCACGGTCGACGGTGGCCAGCGACTCCGCCTCGTCGGTGGCGCCGTAGAAGGCACTCATACCCATGCAACCGAGGCCTTGGGCCCCGACGGTCAGGCCCTGGCCGCCCAGTGCGCGGTGTTCCATAAGGGTTCCTCTAGTCCGTAACTAACTGGATAGATACATGACCGTAGACCTGTGGGTTTCCCATGTCAATAACTAGATAGTTACTTGCTAGGGTGGCAGACATGCCACGGGATTCCAGCGCCACCAAGGCCCGGCTGCTCGACGCCGCCTTCACCGAATTCGCCGCCTACGGCATCGCCGGTGCCCGAGTGGACCGGATCGCGGAGGCCGCGGGGGCGAACAAGCGGCTGATCTACGCCTACTTCGGCAACAAGGAGCAGTTGTTCGACGAGGTTTTGCAACGGGCAATGACGGCGGGTGCCGAGTCGGTGCCGTTCGACGTCGAGGACCTGCCTGGATACGCAGGTGCGATCTTCGACCACCTCGTCGCCCGGCCGGACCTGATGCGCCTGCGCCTATGGAAACTGCTGGAGCGCCCCTCCGTCACCGGACTCGAACCGGACGGCTTCCGACGCAAAGCCGCCGAAGTGGCCGACGCGCAGCAGCGTGGCGAGGTCGCCCAGGAGATGGAGCCGGCCGATCTGCTGACCATGGTTCTCGCCGCGGCCCAGGCGTGGTTCTGGGCCGCCGAGGGCGTCGACCCTGAGGAGGCCGGCCAGTCCTGGTCGCCGCAGCGGCTGGCCCTGCACCGCTCGGCGGTCGTCGAGGCCGCCCGCCGGATGAGCGAGCCGAAGGCCGCTGGCGCGTAGCAGCGTCATGGGCACGCATGCGCGGCGTACGGCGGGTCTGTCTCCCTCAACGGGTCTGTCTCCCTCAAGGCGGGAGGACGGGGCGGGCGCCCGCCCGCCCGGCCGACCGGTTCCGAACGTGAACGCGAACCATTCCCGGGCCGACCTCCCACTGCTTGCCTCGCCCTCGGCCCTTTCCGCTGACCATTGCCAATGCGAGCCGTGTGCTACCGGCAGCCGAGGGCTGTCACGGGCGGGTTGACGCCCTGGACACACTCACCTACGTCCTGGGCGACATCGGGGAGCCCGCCGCATTGTCACCGGGCAGGGCGGTGAGATCTACTACACCGGTGATCACTACAAGTCGTTCAGGGCGGTGCTGAGATGACGGACAGCCCGTTGGCGGAGGTGTTGCGCGCGGCGCGCGCGCTCGGGTGGCAGGTCAGCGTGCTCGACCTCACCGGGGTTTCGGACAAGGCCGGCTTCATGGATCGCTGTGTCCGCGCTCTCGACCTGCCGGAGTGGTTCGGCCGGAACTGGGACGCGCTCGCGGACTGCCTGGGCGACCCCGACTGGGGGCCCGCAAGCCCGGGCCGTCTGCTCCTGGTGAGCGGCTGGCGGCCCTATGCCAAGGCCCGCCCCGACGAGTGGGAGATCGCCCAGGAGGTGCTGGAGTCTGCTGCCGGGCACTACCAGGAGCACGACGCCACGCTCTCGGTCGTCCTCGCCCTCGGGGGAGCCTCCTGAGAAGTTCTTCGAGGAGTCCTTCGCGGAGCCTTTGGAGGATCCGACCAGCTGCTTCCTGGCCAGCCTGGATGATCCGTCCGGGCACCGCATCCAGGCCGCCATGGGACAAGGCCCGGCCACCCTGCTGCGCGCCCGGCCCGGTCACCGCGTTCGACGACGAACAGTTCGCCGCCACCAAAGCCGTCCTCGCCCCCGCCCTCATCGACAAGCCGTACCTCTGCTACGAGGGCTATCCCCTGCGCTTCGTCCCCGACCCCGGTATTGCCTTCCGGCGGTACAACCGGGCAACCCCAGACCGCGCACTTTGTCCTGACGGGCCGCCACCTGCGGGTCGTGGCCAAGGTCGGGGCGGCCGGGGCCCATGCGTTCGGCGGCGCTGTCGGTATCGTGTTGCAGGGCTGTGACATCAGAAGGACGCTTCAGGCACAGTGGGCTGACAGGCTCCTCCCATCCACACAGAGCAGCAAGCGGTCGAGGGACGGGGAACAGCCCGGGACGGCGGCGCGGCTCTGGTGCTGACGCGCTTCCTGTGCACGTCCCTGGGGGAACACACCATGTCCGCTCGTGTCCGCAACACCGCTGCCGCCATCGCCCTTGCCGCCGCCGTCACCGGCACCGCGGTGCTGGGCGGATCCGGCTCCGCCCTCGCCGCCGCCAAGGCCCCTTCGCGCGGGACCCTGACGATCAGCAACGGCAGCAAGTACGTGCTGATCAACGGCCGTTGGGTGAACTTCGGCGTGGTTGTGCGGGATCTCGCCTGGTCGCCGAACGGTGCCAAGGCCGCCTTCATCGACGGCTCGGGAAACCTGGACGTCGCGGGCGCCGATGGCAGCGGACGCGTCGTGGTCGTCAAGAACCCCGGCAACCAGAACTGGTCCCACCCCACCTGGCAGGTGGCCAAGGCCGACACGCAGGACGGCATCCCCGCGAAGAACAACCTCATCTTCGCCGCCCGCGCCAACGGTGTGTCCAAGCTGGAGTACGTGGCCGCCACGGCGGTGCATGGCACTCCCAAGACGCTCGCTCTGGCTGCGGAGTCCGGCCCGGGCGTGCCCGCGCTGCCGAAGACCGGCAACGTGTGGCCGAACGCGGCCGGCGGCCACGGCACCTCGGTCTATGCGAACTCCTCCACCGGTGACGTCTACATACGCGACGACTACATCCGTCAGCAGGGCGGCGCGGTGACCAAGGGTTCGCAGCCGGCCCTGTCACCCAACGAGGAGGAGGTCGTGTTCGTGCGGTCCGTCGCCGGCCACGACCACATCCTCGTGGAGGAGTTCACCACCAGCGGCGGCCGCGTCAAGGATCTCACCCCGCACGCCACCACCGACTACACCGAGCCGGCCTGGTCCGCCGACAGCACCACGCTCGCCGTGCGGACCCCCGCCGGCACCGTGACCCTGTCGGCCAACGGCTCCGGCCACCCGACCAAGGTCACCTCGGTCGTCGGCCTGGCCGCCTACCGCCCCTGATCCGGTACGAAAGATACGAAAGACCGGGCCGGGCTGGTCCAGGTCGCGGAGTCACTCCGCCGCCCGGGCGAGCTCGGCCCGCAGCTCGTCCAGGTGCGCGTCCGCCGTGTCGTGCGGCAGGAACTCGACCACGTCGAGGAAGCGGAACAGCACCTGGCTGCTGGTGATCGCGTACTCGAACTCCCCGAACCCCACCACGGCGCCCATCGTGCCGCGCACGGTGCCCCGGACGACATGCTCGGTCAGCTCGTCCGGCCGATCCGCCGTCAGTCCGCGCCGCGCGTTGGGACGGGCCAGATACGGGCACACCATCGAGGCGTACAGCATGCACGCGCGGTGCCCCGGCCCCTCCAGGGTCGGCGCGAGATTGCGGTAGGGGCGCCCGGCAGCGAGCGCCTCGCCGATCGTGGTGCTCTCCGCTGCGCCCACCACGCGCCAGGCCGGACCCTGCGGCATTTCCTCGTTGCAGACCGAGCAGAGCCGCTTCCGCGCGCAGTTGGCGCTGCGCTCGTAGTCGGTGAGGGCGAACTGCGGTTGTTCGCCCTCCCACGGGGTGATGGCCGGAACGGGGCAGCCGCGGGTGTCGCGCGGCCTGGCCTCAACGGTCGGCGGCATGGGAACCATCTCGAAGCGCACACCCCATGACTACCACGCGGCCCGCGCCAGGCAGAAGCTGTGCGCCCACTGTGTGATTTCCAGGTACGGCAAATTTATACGGTAGGTAATGAACGACACTCCACAGATTGAAATTCTGCCCGGTCCTGTTAAAGGGTTCTCCTGAGTCTGATGAGAATTTCCTTGAACCGGGCCGCATGGGCGTGGCGGGCTAGCGCCGTATCGAAGACTGCTGCGCATGGCTACGACAGTCCTCGACCCGACCGCACCCACCGGTGCCGTTCGCCGCGCGCCATGGAGGTCGCCGGTGGACCAGCCGGCGTACGCGCGCCCGGCGCTGCTGGTCATCACGGTCCTCGCCGCGGTGCTCTACACCTGGGGGATCAACCACAGCCAATATCACACGTTCTATGCGGATGCCGCCCGCAGTATGACGGAGAGCTGGAAGGCTTTCTTCTTCGGCTCGTTCGACCCCGGGAATTCCATCACGCTCGACAAATTGCCGGGATTCCTGTGGCCACAAGCGCTTTCCGCACGGATCTTCGGATTCCATCCGTGGGCGCTGACCCTTCCCCAGGTCATCGAGGGGGTGGCGAGCCTGCTGGTCCTGCACCGACTGGTGCGCCGCTGGGCCGGAGTCAACGCGGCGCTTGTCGCCTGCACGGCCTTCCTGCTGACCCCGGTGGCCGTGGGGCTCTTCCGGACCGCGGTCGAGGACCCCGCCTTCACCTTGTGTGTGCTGCTGGCGGCTGAGGCCACCCAACGCGCCGCCCGGGACGGCCGGCTGCGCCCACTGGTGCTCGCCGGTGCATGGGTCGGGCTCGGCTTCCAGGCCAAGATGCTGGAGGCGTGGGCGGTGCTTCCCGCGCTCGCCCTGGTCTATCTGACATCGGCGCCGATCGCGCTGCGGAAGCGGCTGGCGCACCTCGGCCTGTCTGCTTTGGTCATGACCGCCGTGTCGGCGTCGTGGATGCTCGCCGTCACTCTCACCCCGGCCAAGGACCGGCCCTACGTGGACGGCACCACCAACAACTCCGCGTTCAGCATGGTGGTCGGCTACAACTTCCTGAACCGCTTCTCCTCGCTCGGCATCAGCGCGGCCTCCACGGGCAGCGTGAGCGCGACACAGGGCGGCGGAGGCGGCCGCGGAGGACAGCAGGCGGCATCCGGCACCGACCGAACGGGCCGAACGGGCCAGACGGGCCAGACTGGTCGGACCGGCGGCACCGGAGCCCGCGTCGGCACTCACCGCCGCGCCACCGGCACGACCGGCGCTCAGAGCGTCCAGGGCGCCCAGAACGGCTCCCAGGGCGCGGCATCCGCGCAGGTTGCGGCAGCCCGGACGAACGCCGCGCGCCAGGCCGGCGGCGGTGGCGGCTCGGGCGGTGGTGACCAGGACGGCTGGTCGAAGATGTTCGGCACGTCGCTCGCCTCGCAGACCGGCTGGCTCTACCCGATCGCCGCCGTCGCCGTCGTCTGCGGTCTGCTGTGGCGCCGGGGCAGGCCGCGCACCGACCGGATCCGTTCCGGATTCGTTCTGTGGGGCACCTGGCTGACCACCTACTTCGTGGTCTTCAGCGCGGGCAGCGTCGGCGGTCACACGTACTACATGGGCGTGATCGCGGTACCGCTCTGCGCGCTCACCGGTGGCGGCACCGTGCTGATGTGGCGCGCCTACCGGGCCGGCGGCCGCCGCTCCTGGGCGCTGCCGGGCGCGGTGGCGGCGACGGCGGCGTGGAGCGCGTACCTCGCCGGCGAGTTCCCGTCGTTCCTGCCGTGGCTGGCCCCTGCGGTCGGCGTACTCGGTCTCGCCGCCGTCGTCCTGCTGGTGCTGGCCCATCCCGGCCGCGCTGCGTCCGGCGGCCGGCTCGCCCTCGCCGGTCTCGCCGCGGCCCTTGCGGCGGTGCTGGTCGCGCCTGGCGCGTGGGCGGTGCAGGTCCTCAACCCCTCGTACAGCAGCTCCGGCATGGGCGCGGTCGGCCCGTCCGGCATGAACCGCGGCCATGGCTCGGTGACGTCCGCGAGCGGCCGGACCGGCCAACTGCGCTGGGGCGGCGGCACGACGCGCGGTAAAACGCGCGGGACGGGGGCGCCCCGCGTCGGCACGGGCGGCTTCGGCGGCATCAGCGCGGACGGCGGACTCACCACGGCCCAGCGGAAGTTGCTCCACTACACCACCGCGCAGCAGGGCTCGGCCGCGTACGTCTTCGCCACCACCAGTTGGAACGGCGCGTCCCCGTACATCCTCGCCACCGGCGCCCACGTCCTGCCGCTCGGCGGCTTCAGCGGCCGGGTGCCGTTCCCCACCGAGGCGCAGTTCCGGCAACTCGTCGACTCCGGCAAGCTGCGGTACGTGCTGCTGGGCGGCGGCCGCGGCATGGGCTCCCTGTTCGGCGGCGGCAGCGGGACGACGGCGACGACAGTCACTGCGCAGATCACCGACTGGGTCCAGTCCGCGTGCACCCGCGTCCCGGCCTCCGCCTACGGCGGCACGGACTCCTCCGGCGCCACCCCCGCCGTCCCGGGGGCGGCTGCCGAAGGAACCACCGCCCAGACGCTGTACCGGTGCGTCCCCGGCCACTGACCGAACCCTGTGGGGCTCGGAAAGTCGTCGCTGCAGGTCAAGCCGCGTAGCGGTACTCGTTGATGACACCGCCGAGGATGCGGGTGTGCACGGTCACCGGTGGTGAGGCCGCCGCCGAGTTCGATGGTGGCCAGCTCGACGTCCGCCGGGTCCGCCCCGTACCGGGGCCAGTTCCTGCGGCGTGACGGTGCCGGTGCCCTCGACCAGATCGTGGGGGATCGGCGCGCGGCGGCGCAGGACGAGGGTGACCTCGATGTGCTCGGCTCCTCGGCGATCGGGCTCACCTCGGGCGGCAGCGGCGACTGCGCCTCGGGCGGCGAGACCTTCTTCCAGCCGGTGACGGCGGCGCTCAGCGCGGAGGGCGCCGCCATCCCGTAACTCGCCTGCACATCAGGCGTGTTCGCCTCGCCTCGGGCGGCAGGGCGGACACGCCGGTGACGGTTCAGGGCGGCGACGGCAACTTGTTACCCGGGCGTAGCGAACGGACATCCAGCCCCCCTAAGCTCTGTGCGTCCATCGGGCACCACGAGAGGAATGGTCTGGCATGCGCATGATCCGTCGAAGACTGAAGGCCGCGCTCCTGTTCGTCTCGGCCCTGCTGCTCGCTACGGTGGCGACGCCCGCCGCGCACGCCGCCGATCTCGGCGGGGCGACGCTGGCCGGGGCATCCGGGACCGGCATCCACAACACGTACAACGACAAGTCCACGTACACCTACCTCGCGAACGCCCTGGACACCGGCACCTCCCTGGTCGAACTCGACACCTGGGCCAACGTGTTCACGCACAAGTGGAACGTGAGCCACAGCAACCCGCTGGGCAGCGACAACAACTGCGTCCAGGCCTCGTCGGCCGCCGACCTCTACACCGGCGACCGCAACCAGAACCTCGACAGCTGCCTCGACGACATCCGGATCTGGCTCCAGGCTCACCCCACGAGCCACCCGATCATGGTCAAGATCGAGATGAAGAACGGGTTCAACAGTGGCATCGGCCTGGACGCGACCGAGTTCGACTCCTACGTCAAGACGCACCTCGGCAGCGTCCTCTACACCCCCGCCGACCTGCTGACCAAGAGCGACGGCACGCAGTACCCGGACCTCGACACCGCCGCCAAGGTGAACAACTGGGCCAGTTACAGCTCGCTCGCCGGCAGGGCGATCGTGGAGATCATCCCCGGCACCTTCGAGCAGGCCGTCGACCCCGCCTCCTCCTGGTCGGACGTCGTCTACGCCCAGCACCTCAAGGACCTTGCCGCCGCGGGGAACATCAGCCAGGCCGCCGTCTTCCCCAGCGTCCTCGGCGCACAGGCCGTCGACCCGCGCACCCGCTACAGCGACACCACGCTGCGCCCCTGGTTCGTGGTGTTCGACGCGGACGCCGCCGCCTGGGTCGGTGACGGCAACACCGAGTGGTACAACACCAACCACTACCTGACGGTGGTCACCGACGCCTACGACGTCTCGCCCGCCCTCAGTTCCTCCGCCCCGTCGCTGGCCGACGCCCAGGCCCGGGTCGCCGAACTCGCCGCGGACGGAGCCTCGTACATCTCCAGCGACTGGATCACCGCCCCGGCCAATGGCGTGCTCGGCGAGGTGCTCGCCCGTGGCTGACGCCCTGCGCCCCCGCGCGCTGCTGCGTGTCCTGGCCGCGGGGGCCGCGGCGCTCGCGCTCGCCGTGTCCGGCCAACTGGCCGGCACGGCACGGGCGGCGGTCGCGACCGACCCCGTGTCGCTGGTCAACCCCTACATCGGTACCGGCGGCAACGGCGACTTCAGTGCCGGGAACACCTTCCCCGGCGCCGACGTGCCGCACGGCATGCTGCAGTGGTCTCCTGACACCACGTCACGTCCCAAGGGCGGCGGTTACAACTACGCCGACTCGGCCGTCTCCGGCTTCAGCCTCACCCATGTCTCCGGTGTCGGCTGCGACGCGGCCGGGGACCTGCCGATCCTGCCCGTGGTCGGCTCGCTCGGCTCGGATCCCGCCTCCACGACGGAGTCGTTCTCGCACTCGAACGAGACCGCCTCGCCCGGCTCCTACTCCGTCAGCCTGGGCAACAGCACCAGCGTCGCGCTGACCGCCACCACGCACGCCGGGATCGGGCAGTTCACCTTTCCGTCCTCCACCCAGGCGAGCCTGCTCCTCAAGGTGCAGGACACTCAGACGCCGTACGCCTCCTCGACGCTCGACCTGAGCGGCGGCAACACCGTGACCGGGTCGATCACCAGCACCGGCTTCTGCGAGGACACCACCCCGATCACGCTCTACTACGCGATCACCTTCGACCACCCCTTCACCGCCGCCGGCAGCTTCAGCGGCGGCGAGTACCTGACCTTCGACACCACCGGCAGCCGTACGGTGGAGGCCCGGGCCGGCATCTCCTACACCTCGGTGACGGAGGCCGCGGCCAACCGGGACGCCGAGGTGACGGGGAAGACCTTCGCCGCCGTCAAGTCGGCGGCGTCGTCCGCGTGGAGCGCCGAGCTGTCGAAGATCTCCGTCACCGGCGGCACGTCGGACCAGCAGGCCGTCTTCTACACCGCGCTCTACCACGCCTCGCTCTTCCCCGCCGTCATCAGCGATGCCGACGGCTCCTACCGGGGCTTCGACGGCGCGGTGCACACGGTGGGCAGCGGCCACGCGGCGAAGTACGCCGACTTCTCCACCTGGGACACTTACCGCTCACAGGCCCAACTCACCGCGCTGCTCGACCCGTCGGCCGCGTCCGACATGGCGCAGTCGATCATCGACGACTACCAGCAGGGCGGCACGCTCACCAAGTGGGGCATGGCAACCGGCGAGACACACATCATGGTGGGCGACTCCGCCGTACCGGTGCTCGCCGACTACTACGCCTTCGGCGCACGGAACTTCGACACGTCGACGGCCCTGTCCGCCATGATCAAGGAACAGACGACGAACACCCCGGTCACACCCGGCGTGACGTACCTGGACTCCTTCGGCTACCTGCCCACCAACTCGCCCTACGGCTGCTGCCACGAGTACGCCACCACCTCCACCCAACTCGAGTACGACACCGACGACTTCGCGCTGTCGGTGTTCGCGGGCGAGCTCGGCGACAGTGCCACGCAGAAGAAGTTCCAGGACCGGGCGCAGGACTGGCAGAACATCTACAACTCCTCCTCCGGCTACATCCAGCCGCGGCACTCCAACGGCCGCTGGATGGACGGCTTCGACGCCAAGCTGATCACCGGCACCTCGTCCAACGACTTCGCCGAGGGCGACGCCTTCGCCTACACCCCGATGATCCCCTTCAACATCGCCAAGCTGGCGTCCCTGGAAGGCGGTACGTCGTCCCTGGCGTCGTACCTCGACAGCGTGCTCAGCGGCTACCAGGGCCTGGGCAGCGTCATCGGCACCCAGTCCAACATGGGCAACGAGCCCAGCATCGGGCTGCCGTGGGAGTACGACTGGGCGGGCGAGCCGTACAAGACGCAATCCACCGTGCGCGCCGTCCAGGACCAGCTCTGGACCAACGCCGCCGGCGGCCTGCCCGGCAACGACGACCTCGGCGAGATGAGCGCCTGGTACGTCTGGTCGGCCCTCGGCCTCTACCCGGAGATCCCGGGAACCGCCGACCTGGCGATCGGCAGCCCCCTGTTCACCTCGGCGGTCGTCACGGCGGGCGGACACACGCTCACCGTCAACGCCCCCGCCGCGGCGGACGGTTCGCCGTACGTCCAGTCGCTCATCCTCAACGGTGGCTCCTGGAACAAGGCTTACGTACCGGCCTCGTACCTCTCGGGCTCGGCGAAGCTGGACTTCGCCCTTTCCTCGGCCGCGAACACCTCCTGGGCGGCGGCCACTTCGGACACGCCACCCTCCTACGACGGCACACCGGGCACCGGCGTGGCGCAGCCCAGCGGCCCCCTCACCGGGACCGCGACCGGCAAGTGCGTCGACGACGCCGGTTCGGGCACCTCGAACGGCACCGCCATCCAGATCTACACCTGCAACGGCACCACCGCACAGACGTGGAAGGTCGTCCCCGACGGCACCCTCCAGGTGCTCAACAACTGCATGGACGTGACGAACGGCGCGAGCACCTCCGGCACGAAGGTCCAACTGCACACCTGCAACGGCACCCAGGCCCAGCAGTGGCAGGCCGATGCGTCCGGCGAGATCGTCAACCCGGTCTCCGGCCTCTGCCTCACCGACTCCAGCAACGGCGCCACGAACAAGACCCAGCTGACCATCGCCTCGTGCACGGCCGGCGTCGGCCAGCGTTGGACGCTTCCGCCGTCCGCGTGACGAACGTTGAAGAAGCGCCAAAAAATCGCCCGGCGTGGTGTTTGCGGTTCCGGCGTTGTGCTGCGATGGCCGACGTCGGAACCGCCGCCGCTTCGGCCGAACGGTTTGTCATGGCCACATGCTCAAGGCGCCGTGCCCTGCTCACCACGGGAGCCGCCGCCCTGTCGGCCCTCACCCTCCCCCCGGGCTCGGGATGACGGCGGCCCTGAGTTCGGCCATGGCACCTTGATCGCCGTCTCGCTGACTGGTCACTCTCCCGGACGCCAGGATTCGGCAGGCGCATTCGGGTAAGCTCTCGGGGTAAGGCAGGTTCCACTGCCTGACACCGGAGCCCCCGTACCTCGCTGGAGGAACACACGAACGCGGGGGCGTTTTGCTGTGTCCTTGTGGGAGTGACCTGCGCCGTTTCGCGTGAAAATGTGAGACTTATGCGTTTTCTTGAGCCCGGTTCCGGTCGCTACGTAGAATCATCTCCGGTTCCCTACGACCTGACGTACGACGACGTCTTCATGGTCCCCAGCCGCTCCGCGGTCGGCTCGCGGCAGGGCGTCGACCTCGCCGCCCCGGACGGCACGGGCACCACGATCCCGCTGGTCGTCGCCAACATGACCGCGATCGCGGGCCGCCGGATGGCCGAGACCGTGGCCCGCCGCGGCGGCCTCGTCGTCATCCCGCAGGACATCCCGATCGAGGTCGTCACCGAGGTCGTCTCCTGGGTCAAGGGACGCCACCTGGTGCTCGACACCCCCATCGTCCTGGCCCCCCACCAGACCGTCGCCGACGCGCTGGCCCTGCTGCCCAAGCGCGCACACAACGCGGGCGTCGTCGTGGACGAGGACGGCCGCCCGATCGGCGTGGTCACCGACGCCGACCTCACCGGCGTGGACCGCTTCACCCAGCTGACCGAGGTCATGTCCCGGGACCTGCTGCTCCTCGACGCCGGCATCGAGCCCCGCGAGGCCTTCAACAAGCTGGACGGCGCCAACCGCCGCTACGCCCCAGCCGTGGACGCCGGCGGCAAGCTCGCCGGCATCCTCACCCGCAAGGGGGCCCTGCGCGCCACGCTCTACACCCCGGCCACCGACGCGAACGGCAAGCTGCGCATCGCCGCCGCCGTGGGCATCAACGGTGATGTCGCGGGCAAGGCCAAGCAGTTGCTCGACGCGGGCGTCGACACGCTCGTCATCGACACCGCGCACGGCCACCAGGAGTCGATGATCAGCGCGATCAGGACCGTGCGCGCGCTCGACCCGCAGGTCCCGATCGTCGCGGGCAACATCGTCGCCGCCGAGGATGTGAAGGACCTGGTCGAGGCGGGCGCGGACATCATCAAGGTCGGCGTCGGCCCCGGCGCCATGTGCACCACCCGCATGATGACAGGCGTCGGGCGGCCGCAGTTCTCGGCCGTCCTGGAGTGCGCCGCCGAGGCGAAGAAGTACGGCAAGCACGTGTGGGCCGACGGCGGTGTCCGCCATCCCCGCGACGTCGCCATGGCGCTGGCCGCGGGCGCGTCCAACGTCATGATCGGTTCCTGGTTCGCCGGGACGTACGAGTCCCCGGGCGACCTTCAGCAGGACGCCGAAGGACACCTGTACAAGGAGTCGTTCGGCATGGCGTCCTCGCGCGCGGTCCGCAACCGTACGAGCGAGGAATCGGCGTACGACCGCGCCCGCAAGGCCCTCTTCGAGGAGGGCATCTCCACCTCGCGGATGTTCCTCGACCCGGCCCGCCCGGGTGTCGAGGACCTGATCGACTCGATCATCGCGGGCGTCCGCTCCTCCTGCACCTACGCGGGCGCCAACTCCCTGGAGGAGTTCGCCGAGAACGCGATCGTGGGCATCCAGAGCGCGGCCGGCTACGCCGAGGGCGAGCCGCTGCACGCCAGCTGGAACTGACGCGTCCCACCGTCGTACGGCCCCGTGGTGCACCCACGGGGCCGTCGGCGTACGTACCCGGTGTGACCGCCGCAGGCAATGCGGACAACGCAGACAACCCGCGCGCCGCGCCGCTGTACGCCCGGCTCGGGTACCGGCCACTGATCGACCACCTCGACCGCCGGCCGTACGAGGGCGCCGGACACGCCCGGACATGCGGCGCACCTTCCGGGTGCCGCTGTCGCCGCTGCTGCCCGCGATCGGCTTCGCGCTGTGCGTGTGGATGATGGGCAGCGTCTCGGCCGTCACCTGGGTGGTCTTCGGGGTCTGGACGGCCGCCGGGCTCGTGTTCTACTTCAGTTACGGCTACCGCCGCTCCCGTCTCGCACCATCAGAGAAGTGGCACACCCGCAGTGCTGAACGATCTCGACGAACGCATCGTGCACGCCCTCGCCGAGGACGCCCGCCGCTCCTACGCCGACATCGGCCAACTGGTCGGCCTGTCCGCGCCCGCCGTGAAGCGCCGGGTGGACCGGTTGCGGGCCACCGGCGCCATCACCGGATTCACGGTTCGGGTGGATCCGGCGGCGCTGGGGTGGGAGACGGAGGGGTTCGTCGAGATCTACTGCCGACGCAATACCTCGCCGGAGACCATTCAGCGGGGACTGGAGCGGTATCAGGAGGTGGTGGCCGCGTCCACCGTCACGGGGGAGGCGGATGCGGTGGTGCAGGTTTTCGCTTCTGACATGCGGCATTTCGAGCGGGTGTTGGAGCGGATCGCGGGCGAGCCGTTCGTGGAGCGTACGAAGTCGGTGCTGGTGTTGTCTCCGTTGCTGCGGCGGTTTTCGTCGGGGTCGCCCACGTAGGCGCTCCGCTGGGGGGTGCGTTGTCCGGGTACGGGTTCGTTGTGGCTGGGCGCGCCCCGCGGCGGAGCCGCTCTATGTCACAGCCCCGCGCCCCTTTCGGGGCGCTTCGCCTCACTCCGCTGTTTTGCGGGCCAGCGCGTTGTTGCCGATCGAGTTGCGCACGCTGAAACTCACCGCGTCCGAGCGGTAGCGGTCGTCGGACCACTCCACCGGGCGGCCTTCGCGGGTGGTGGTGACGCGGCGGACCCGTAGCAGGGGGCTGGTGCGGCGGACGTCGAGGAGGTCGGCGTCCTGGGCGCCCGCCGCCACCGCGTCGATGACGTGCTCGCCGTACGCGAAGACCAGACCGGTGTCCTCGAAGAGCCGCTGGGTGACGGAGGGGCAGTCGGGCTCGATGGCCTCGACGGCGGGGGAGATCCAGTCCGCGTACGCGGTCCGCTCCAGGAGTACTGGCTCGCCGTCCAGGCCGCGGACGCGCAGGACGTGCAATACGGGTGTCTTCTCGGGGAGTTGGAGGCGTACGGCGTCCTCCGTCGTCGCCGGACGGTACTCCTGCTCGACCACGTGCCCCGTCGCCTCGCGCCCCATCGCGCGCGCCCACTGGGCGAAGCTGCGCAGTTCGGCGAAGCTCTGGCTGCGGCGGCTGGCGAGGACCACCCGGCGGGCGCCCTGGCGGGAGCCGATGAGGCCCTCGGCGGTCAGGGCCGCGACGGCCTGGCGGACCGTGCCGCGTGCCACGCCGTACTGGGCCGCGAGGTCCGTCTCCGCGGGCAGCAGACTGCCCACCGTGTACTCCTCGCGGTCGATGGCGTGCCGCAGCTCGTCGGCGATCTCCTCGTGTCGCGCCGGCATGCTTCCCCTCTGATTCGACTGCTGTGCACAGCGTGACCAGCCTAATCGAGATCGGACGGTGATCTGCGCGCCCCGGGATTGTGCAGGGAATCGGGGCCCAGCGTTTCGCCAGTGTTTACGAACAGGACACCAGCGGCGGGCCTACTGGGGCCAACTTGTTCAGACAAGTTCTCCGCACTTCCCGAACCCTCGTGCGTACTCCTGGAGAGACCGTGACCGTGTTCCTGCCGAGGACCGCCGTCCTCACCGGCGGCCTCGCCGTCGCCGCCGCCCTCGCCCTCAGCGCCTGTGGCGCGGCCCCCGACGACAAGGCGACCACCGCCGACGGCAAGAGCGCGGCCACCGCGACCTCCGCCGCGGACTTCGGCGGCCTGGACGCCCTGGTCAAGGCCGCCAAGAAGGAGGGCACGCTGCACGCGATCGCGCTGCCCCGCGACTGGGCCGACTACGGCGCCCTGATCGACGGCTTCAAGAAGAAGTACGGCATCAAGATCGAGGTCGAGAACCCGGACGGCACCAGCCAGGACGAGATCAACGCCGTGACGTCGAGGAAGGGGCAGGACCGCGCCCCGGACGTCCTCGACCTGGGCAGCTCGTTCGCGCTCAGCGCCGCCCAGCAGGGGCTCCTCGCGCCGTACAAGGTGACCGCCTTCGCCGACATCCCCGCGGGCCAGAAGGACGCGCAGGGCCGCTGGTTCAACGACTACGGCGGCTACATCTCCATCGGCTGCGACGCCAAGAAGGTCAAGGAGTGCCCGAAGACCTTCAAGGACCTGCTCAAGCCGCAGTACAAGGGTCAGGTCGCCCTCAACGGCAACCCGACCAAGTCCGGTTCGGCTTTCGGTGGCGTGTACGCGGCCTCGCTGGCGAACGGCGGTTCGTTCGACGACATCCAGCCCGGCCTGGACTTCTTCGCCAAGCTGAAGAAGAACGGCAACTACACGCCCGTCGAGTCGACCCCGGCCACGGTCGAGAAGGGCGAGACCCCGATCAGCATCGACTGGGACTACCTGAACGCCGGTTACGCCGACGAGTTCAAGTCCAAGGGCGTCGACTGGACGGTCACGGTCCCCTCGGACGGCAAGTTCTCCCAGTACTACTCGCAGGCCGTCAACAAGGACGCCCCGCACCCGGCGGCCGCCCGCCTGTGGCAGGAGTACCTCTACAGCGCCGAGGGCCAGAACCTCTGGCTCAAGGGCTACGCCCGCCCGGTCCTGATGACCACCATGGAGACGGCCGGCACGCTCGACAAGACCGCCGCCGCCAAGCTCCCCGCGGTCTCGGGCACGCCGAGCTTCCCGACCGAGGCCCAGCAGGCCAAGGCCAAGACGGTCCTCGCGCAGGGCTGGGGCAAGGCCGTCTCCGGATGACCACCGTCCTCACCGAGGCCGAGGCCGACGTGACGTCCGCCGCCGCCGCTTCCCAGCGGCGGCGGCGCCGCGCCCCCGGCCGGCTCGCCGTTCTCCCGCTGCTCGTCTTCGTCGCGATCGCCTTCGGGATCCCCGCCCTGGCCATGCTGAACGGCGCCTTCACGGTCAAGGACCAGACCACCGGCGCCACCTCGTACACCACGGCCAACCTCACCGCCTCCCTCCAAGGCGCCTACCTCACCGCCCTGATCGGCAGCGTGAAGCTGTCCGCGGTCTCCGCGGCCATCGCCACCGTCCTCGGACTGCCGCTCGCCCAGGCCGTGGTGACCTCCCGCTTGCGCGCCCTGCGCGAGGCGGTCCTCACCGCCTCCGGCGTCCTCGCCAACTTCGGCGGCGTCCCGCTGGCCTTCGCCTTCGTCGCCACCCTCGGCAACGCCGGTGTCCTGACCCAGCACCTGGGCCTGAGGGACAGGGGCTGGAACCTCTACAGCTTCTGGGGCCTGGCCATCGTCTACCTGTACTTCCTGATCCCGCTGATGGTCCTCACCATCACGCCCGCGCTGGACGGCCTGCGTTCCCAGTGGCGCGAGGCCGCGCAGAACAACGGTGCCACCTCGGTCCAGTACTGGCGGCACGTGGCGCTGCCCGTCCTCGCGCCCTCACTCCTCGGTGGCCTGGTCCTCCTCTTCGGCAGCGCCTTCGCCGCGTACGCCACCGCGGCCGCCATGGTGGGCAGCGCGGTCCCGCTGGTCACCCTGCAGATCGCCGACGCCATCTCCGGCAACGTCCTGGTCGGCCAGGAGAACGTGGCGCTCGCCCTCAGCCTCGACATGGTTCTCGTCGCGGGCCTCGTCATGGCCGTGTACCTGCCCCTGCAACGACGGAGCGCGCGATGGCTGGAAGCCTGAACAAGTCCGTACGCGTACGTCCCTGGCGCGGGGTCGTGCTCGCCTGTGCCGGGCTCTACTTCCTGGTCCCGCTCGCCGCGTCCGTGATCTTCACGGTCGACGTGCCGAACCAGGGGATCACCTTCGACGCCTACCGCCAGATCGTCTCCGCCGACGGCTTCGGCTCCAGCCTGCTGCTCTCGCTGGAACTGGCCGCCGCCACCATCGCCGTGGTTCTGCTGCTGATGGTGCCCGCCATGGTCGCGCTGCGGCTCGGCGCGCCGAAGCTGCGGCCCGTCGTCGAGGTGGTCTGCTCGCTGCCGCTGGTCGTCCCGCCGATCGCCTTCGTCGCCGGGATCGCCACGGTCCTCAAGTGGGGCCCCGACCACCTGTCCCGCACCCCGCTGTTCCAGACCTTCGTGGCCCTCCAGAACCCCGACTTCCCCGTGGTGCTCGTCCTCGCGTACGTCGTGATGGCGCTGCCGTTCGTGTACCGGGCCCTGGATGCCGGGCTGCGCGCCGTCGACGTACGGACCCTCGTCGAGGCCGCGCGCAGCTGCGGGGCGAACTGGCCGCAGGCGCTGCTGCGGGTCGTACTGCCCAATCTGCGCGGGGCGCTGCTCAACGCCTCCTTCCTCACGCTGGCGCTGGTCCTCGGTGAGTTCACGGTCGCCCAGCTGCTCGGCTTCGAGCCGTTCGCCGTGTGGATCTACAGCGTCGGCGGCTCGCAGGCCCAGCTCTCCGTCGCCGTCTCCGTGCTCAGCCTGCTCGTCACCTGGGCCCTGCTCCTCTCGCTCGCCGGGCTCGGCGGGCGCTCCCGTTCCGCTTCCGCTTCGGCCTCCCGGGGATGAACCATGACCGTCACCACGCTTGAGAAGGCCGCCGACGCCAAGGCCGCCACCGTCGAATTCCGCGGACTCCGACGGGAGTTCGGCCCGACCGTCGCCCTCGACGGTCTCGACCTGACCGTCCGGCCCGGCGAACTCCTCGCCCTGCTCGGCCCGTCCGGCTGCGGCAAGACCACCGCGCTGCGCATGCTCGCCGGGTTCGAACACCCCGACTCCGGCGAGGTGCTGGTCGACGGCGAGGACGTCACCAGGGTTCCGGCGCACCGCCGCGACGCCGGGATGGTCTTCCAGTCGTACAGCCTCTTCCCGCACCTCAGCGCCCTCGACAACGTGGCGTTCGGACTGCGCATGCGCAAGGTGCGTACGGCCGAACGGCGGGCTCGTGCCGCCGAGTTGCTCGATCTCGTGGGCCTGGCCGACAAGGGCGAGCGGTTCCCGCACCAGCTCTCCGGCGGTCAGCAGCAGCGCATCGCGCTGGCCCGCGCGCTCGCCCTGCGCCCGCGCGTGCTGCTGCTCGACGAACCCCTCTCCGCCCTGGACGCCAAGGTGCGGCTCACGCTCCGCGAGGAGATCCGTCGGCTTCAGCAGGAACTCGGCATCACCACCCTGTTCGTGACGCACGATCAGGAAGAGGCACTGTCCATGGCGGACCGTGTCGCCGTGATGCGGGCCGGGCGGCTGGAACAGTGCGCCGCGCCCGCCGAGCTGTACGGGCGGCCCGCGACCGCGTTCGTCGCCGAGTTCGTCGGCACGATGAGCCGGATTCCGGGACGGCTGGACTCCGGCGTGGTCGAGGTGCTCGGGCAGCGGCTGCCGGTCGACGGGGACGCGCCCGCCGCGACGGAGGTGGATGTGCTCGTACGGCCCGAGGCGGTGCGGGTGCTCGCGGACGATGCCGGAACCGCCCGCGTCGTCGCCACCGCCTTCCTCGGCGCCGCCACCCGCGTCACCGTCCGGCTCCCGGACACCACCGAGGTGAAGGCCGATCTGCCCACCCACGAGGCCGCCGCGCTCGGCTCGGGCGCCGCCGTGACCGTGAGCCTGCCGGAGCGGCCGGTGCTGGTCGCCGAGCGCACGCGGTAACCGTCCCATCCCCCCACTGAGCTACACCGAGTGAAAGAGAGCACCGTGACCCTCCGCACCACCTCCCCCCACCTCCCCCTCCAGGCCGTCCTGTTCGACATGGACGGCACGCTCGTGGACACCGAGCGGCTGTGGTGGGAGGCGGTGGAGCAGGTGGCCGACGGGCTCGGGCGCCGGCTGACCGGGGCCGACCAGCCGGAGGTGCTCGGCCGGCCCGTCGAGTACACCGCGGCCTGGCTGGGCGGGATCACGGGCGCCGGGGCGGAGCGGATCGCCGCCGAGCTGCACCGGGAGTTCGCGGACCGTGTCCGCACCGGCATCGTGCCTCGTCCGGGAGCCCTTCGCCTCCTCGAAGACCTGGCCCATGAGGGCGTCCCCACCGCCCTCGTGACCGCGTCGCCGCGCGCCGTCGCCGACACCGTCCTGGCGGCCCTCGGCGCTGAGCACTTCGCCGTCTCCGTCACGGCCGACGACACCGAGCGCACCAAGCCCGCCCCCGATCCGTATCTCGCCGCCTGCCGCGCCCTCGGCGTCGAGCCCGCCGCGTGCGTGGCCGTGGAGGACACCGAGACGGGCGTGGCGTCCGCCGAGGCCGCGGGGTGTGCCGTGCTCGCCGTGCCCTCGCTCGCGCCGATCGCCTCCGTACCCGGGCGTACCGTCCTGACCAGCCTGGAGGAGGTGACCCCGGCCCGGCTGCGCGCCATGGTCGCGCCCCGCGAGCTGCGGGTGATGAGCTGGAACCTCTGGTACGGCGGGACGCAGGTCGACGACCACCGCGAGAAGCAGCTCAAGGTCATCGCCGAGACCGGCGCGGACGTGGTCGGTCTCCAGGAGACGTACGGCACCTCGGCGCAGGAACTCGCCGACGCCCTCGGCTGGCACCACCACCGGGCCGGAGACAACCTCGGCGTCATCAGCCGCTACCCGATCACCGCCCGCCACGGCGACCCGGACGTCGGCTTCTACGGCGGCACCGGAGTGCGCGTCCGGCTGGACGGCGGCCAGGAGG
The DNA here is from genome assembly GCF_045040035.1 of Streptomyces sp. NBC_01384. Lineage (NCBI taxonomy): Bacteria > Bacillati > Actinomycetota > Actinomycetes > Kitasatosporales > Streptomycetaceae > Streptomyces > Streptomyces sp. NBC_01384. The sequence continues at coordinate 1,548,027 of NZ_CP109559.1, read as the reverse complement.
TGGACGTCTGGAGCGCCCACCTCGACTACACACCGTACGGCCCCTACGAGGCCCGCTTCGACGGGCTCCCGGCGGCCGAGCTGATCGCCCACGAGGGCGCCCGGCTGGAGCAGATGCGGGAGATCCTGCGGCGGATCGCCGAGTCCGCCACCGACGCCACCCCGGTGGTGCTGGTCGGCGACTTCAACGCGCCCTCGCACCTGGACTGGCCGGACGTCGAGTGGCCCGTGACCAAGGCCGCCGAGGAGGCGGGCCTGCGCGACTCCTACCGCGAGGCCCACCCCGACCCCGTACGGGAGCCCGGGCACACATGGTCGCCGATCCACGTGGAGCACGAGGACGGCAGCGGGCGGCCCGAGCCGCAGGACCGGATCGACTTCGTGCTGCACCGGGGGCTGACGGTGCTCGACTCCCGGGCGCTGGTCACCGGCACGCCGCGCCCCTGGCCCGACGTGGCCGGCAACGACTGGCCGTCGGACCACGCCGCGGTCGTCACCACCTTCACCGTTCCCCGTGCGGACGTGGCCGACTGACCGGGCACGTCCCGCGTATTGAACCGAGAGTCAGCCCAGGAAGCCATTGCGGTCCGCGTGTGCCATCCCGTAGGTTGATCCGCGCCCGCTACCAGCGAGTAACACCGATGGGTAACCAACCGTCGCCCGGCCACCCGACCGTCCTGCCGTCCTGGGGAAACCATGCGCTGGTCCTTCGGCCGTCCCACCACGGTCCGTACGCGCATCGTGGCGCTCGCGCTCGCGCCGGTGATCGCCCTCATGGTGCTGTGGAGCTTCGCCATGGTCTCCGTCACCGGCGAACTGCGCGCGCTCGTGCGGGTCCAGGGGGTGTACGACGACTTCGGCACACCGGTCGACACCGTGGTCGGCCAGATCCAGATCGAACGGCGGCTCGCGGCCGCCTACCTGGGCGCGGACCACGGCACGGCGGCGGCCCTCGACCTGATGGAGCAGCAGCGCCGCACCGACCGCGCCGTGACCGCCATGCGGACCGCGATCCGGGACGGGGACCGCGGCCGGCTCTCCGGCCGGCAGCGGCAGGTGCTCGACGCCGTGCTGCGCTCCTTCGACGGGCTGGAGGGGCTGCGGGAGCGGGTGCTGTCCCGCGCCATCAGCTGGGACCGGGCGGTCACCGAGTACGGCACCCTCGTCGAACCGGGCTTCGACGTCCAGTCCGCGCTGACCGCGCTGCAGGCCGGACAGCTGGCGCGCGAGGCCCAGGTCGTCATCGAACTGGTGCGGGTGCGGGAGTTCGTGTCGCGCGAGGACGCTCTCGTCGCCGGGGCGCGGGCCGCCGGATCGCTCACCGACCGCCAGTACGACACGCTCACCGCGACGATCGAGGACCGCCGGGTCTTCGAGCGGACGTACGTCCCCGACCTCCCCGCCGACTCGCGCGCACTCTTCGAGAAGTTCCAACGCGGTTCACTGCACCGGGAGCTGACCCGGGGCGAGGACGCCCTGCTGCGGGCGGGCGCGCACGGTGCGGGCGAGGCCGTCGCGGCCGGCTCCTGGCGCACCACCACCGACCGGGCCGTCAAGCGGTACATGCAGCTGTGCACGGGGTCGGCCGTCAACTCCGCCGAGCGCGGACGGGCGTTCGCCTACCGGGAGCTGGCCAAGGCCGCGATCGTCGGCGTCCTCGGACTCGCCGCCGTAGGCCTGTCCCTGTGGTTCGCGGTGCGCGGCGCCCGGCGCATCTCGCGCCGCCTGGAGACGCTCCGGGACGCCGCCGACCTCCTGACCACTCGTCAGCTCCCCGATGTGATGCGGCGCTTGAGTGCGGGCGAGGACGTGGACGCCGCCACCGAGGCACCACCCCTGGCCGACGGGGAGGCGGGGGCCGACGAGATCGGCCAGGTCGGCCGTTCCTTCAACACCGCCCGCCTCGCGGCCGTCGAGGCCGCCGTCAAGCAGGCCACCCTGCGCCGCGGACTGTTCGCGGTGCTCCTCAACATCGCCCGCCGCAACCAGGCGCTCGTCCACCGCCAGCTCAAACTCGTCGACACGCTGGAGCGGCGCACCGACGACCCGGACGTTCTGGACGACCTGTTCCGGATCGACCACCTCACCACCCGTATGCGGCGCCACGCGGAGAGTTTGATCATCCTCTCCGGCGCGGCGCCCGGCCGCAGATGGCGGCGGCCCGTACCCGTCGCCCGCGTGGTGTCCTCCGCGGTGAGCGAGATCGAGGAGTACGCGCGCGTCGTGGTCCCGCCGATGCCGGAGGTGGGTGTCGCGGCGGACGCCGTCGCCGACGTCGTCCATCTGATCGCCGAACTTGTCGAGAACGCCACCGTGTTCTCGCCGCCCCAGACCCAGGTCACCCTGCGCACCGGCCGGGCAGGGGGCCGTTTCGTCCTGGAGATCGACGACCGGGGCCTCGGCCTCGGGCCCGAGCAGATCGAGGAGGCCCACCGCACCCTCACCACGCCGGACGACTTCGACCCGACCCGGCACGACCGGCTCGGGCTGTACGTGGTGGGGTGGCTCGCCGCACGGCACGGCATCGAGGTCACGCTGTGCCGGTCGCCGTACGGCGGTACGACGGCGGTGGTGCTGCTGCCCGAGGCGGTCCTCGCGCCGGTCGAGCCCGAGCGGCCGGAGGCGGTGGCGGACACGGACCGGCAGGTGCTGCCCTCCCGGAGGGGGACCGCGGTCCTCCAGAAGCAGCGGCAGGGGCAGAAGCAGCGGGAGGGGCAGAGGGAGCGGGAGGGGCAGGAGCTGGACGTGGGCCGTATGCCGGAAGGCCGTCCGGCATCGGGGCCGCCCGCTCTGCCCACCCGCGTCCGCCAGACCTCCCTCGCCCCCGAACTGCGCGCCGAGGGCCCCGCGGCCGACGAGACGCCGGAGCGCGAGGTCACCCCCGAGGAGGTCCGCGCGGTCTTCGGGGCCTTCCAGCGCGGCCTCGACCGCGGCCGCAAGGGCCTGCCCACGGAACCCGGTCCCACGCACCCCGGCCCCGTGCGGCGAACCGACACCGACGAAGGGACGGACGCCGACGATGCTCCGTGACCAGACCCCCGAGGACCCCGCCCAGGCCTCCGAGCCGCCGGTGCCGGGTACCACCCCCGCACCGCCCGGCACGGATCTCGGCTGGCTGCTCGACGACCTGGTGGCCAGAACCGACCACGTCCGCCAGGCCGTGCTCCTCACCGCCGACGGCCTCCCGCTGAGCTGTTCGGACGGTATGAGCAGACGGGACATCGAGCACCTCGCCGCCGTCTGCTCCGGCTTCCACAGCCTGGCCCGCTCGGCCGGCGAGCGCTTCGACGCCGGGGAGGTGCGCCAGACCATGGTGATGCTCGACGACGCCTACCTGTTCATCACCCCGGCGGGGGACGGCAGCCGGCTGGCCGTCCTGAGCGAGGTGCAGACGGACGTCGGACAGCTCGCCCACGAGATGGCGCTGCTCGTCCGCCGCGTCGGCCGCCACATGGCCGCCGCCGTACGGTCGGCCGCCGACCCCGCGGGTCCCTGATCCGGCCGTGACCGACGACCACTGGTACGAGGACGAGACCGGGTCGATGGTGCGGCCCTACACCGTTACCCGGGGTCGGACCCGGCCCTCGGACCGGCACACGATCGATCTGATGTCCCAGGTCAGGGCCCTGGAGACGGACGAGGGGCAGCAGGGCGTCGATCACGCCCGCGCCGCCCTGCTCGCCCTGGTGCGCCACGGACCCCGGCCGGTCGTCGAGCTCGCCGCGGACGCCGATCTGCCCCTGACCGTCGTACGCGTGCTGCTCGGCGACCTGGCCGAGGCCGGTCTCGTGCGCATCGACGCACCGCGGCGGCCGGCACCGGGCGGCCCGGCGGCCGACCTGGAACTGCTGCGCGAGATCGTGGAGCGGCTGCGCGAGCTGTGAGAGCCGGACGCGAGCTGTGAGACACCGCCCCCGCCCACCTCTGGCGCCCGTCAGGCCGGAGGCGGTGACCACTTCCGGCACGACGGGTCGAGGCCCCTCACGACGGCGCCTGTGACCTGCGCCTCAGAGGGTTCTGTGCCCTGCCCGAGGACGCGCAACGAATCACCGCCGGGGGCCGGGCGCACGCAACGATTCGTCCACCGGCACGCAACGGCTCCTCCTTGTCCCCCCGAGCCCCCCGCCCGTACCGTCTAGACAGCCCCCGAATCCCCTCCGTACCCGTGAGGATCACGCATGCGCACAGCCCTGCTCCAGAGCTCCGGCCGCCCCGGCTCGATCGTCGAGAACCTCAAGGTCCTCGACGCGGCCGCGGGCCGGGCCGCCGCCGCCGGAGCGGGGCTCGTGGCGGCGCCGGAGATGTTCCTCACCGGGTACGCGATCGGCGACGACATCGCCCGCCTCGCCGAGCCCGCCGACGGCGCCTGCGCCGACGCGATCGCCGAGATCGCCACCCGCCACGGCGTGGCCGTCGTCTACGGCTACCCGGAGCGCGAGGGCGAGCGAAGCGAGATGGGGGTCCCCCCGGCCGAAGGCCGGGGGAGCGTCTACAACTCGGCGCAGCTCATCGCCGCCGACGGCACCCGGCTCGCGAACTACCGCAAGACCCACCTCTTCGGCAGCTTCGAGCGCGACCACTTCACCCCGGGCGACCAGCCCGTCGTCCAGGCGGACCTGAACGGCCTCCGCGTCGGCCTCATGATCTGCTACGACGTCGAGTTCCCGGAGAACGTCCGGGCGCACGCCCTCGCCGGCACCGACCTCCTCGTCGTGCCGACCGCGCAGATGCACCCCTTCCAGTTCGTCGCCGAGTCCGTCGTCCCGGTGCGTGCCTTCGAGAACCAGATGTACGTCGCGTACGTCAACCGGGTCGGCCCGGAGGGGGAGTTCGAGTTCGTCGGACTGTCCACGCTGACCGGGCCCGACGGGATCGCCCGCACCCGGGCCGGACGCGGTGAGGAGCTTGTCCTCGCCGACGCCGACCCCGCCTTCCTCGCGGCCTCGCGCGAGGCGAACCCGTATCTGAAAGACCGCCGCCCCGGCCTCTACGGGTCGCTCATCTGAAACCCGGCCGCCCCAGCGCTTCCCCTCACCAGCTTTCCCGCAAGGAGTCCGTACCCCATGACGTCCACGGTGCCCACCGCCGTCCAGCACGCCGACGCGCAGCAGCCGCCGATCACCATGTTCGGCCCGGACTTCCCGTACGCGTACGACGACTTCCTCGCCCACCCGGCGGGCCTCGGTCAGATACCCGCGACCGAGCACGGCACGGAGGTCGCGGTCATCGGCGGCGGTCTGTCCGGCATCGTGGCCGCGTACGAGCTGATGAAGATGGGCCTCAAGCCCGTCGTCTACGAGGCCGACGTGATCGGCGGGCGGCTGCGGACCGTGGGCTTCGAGGGGTGCGACCCGTCCCTCACCGCCGAGATGGGCGCCATGCGCTTCCCGCCCTCCTCCACCGCCCTCCAGCACTACATCGACCTGGTGGGTCTGGAGACCCGGCCGTTCCCCAACCCCCTCGCCGAGGCCACGCCCTCGACGGTCGTCGACCTCAAGGGCGAGTCGCACTACGCGACCACCGTCGACGACCTGCCGCAGGTCTACCGCGACGTGATGAACGCCTGGAACGCCTGCCTCGAAGACGGCGCCGACTTCTCCGACATGAACCAGGCCATGCGCGAGCGCGATGTGCCGCGCATCCGCGAGATCTGGTCCCAGCTCGTCGAGAAGCTCGACAACCAGACCTTCTACGGCTTCCTCTGCGAGTCGGAGTCCTTCAAGTCCTTCCGGCACCGAGAGATCTTCGGCCAGGTCGGCTTCGGCACGGGCGGCTGGGACACCGACTTCCCGAACTCGATCCTCGAGATCCTGCGCGTCGTCTACACCGAGGCCGACGACCACCACCGCGGCATCGTCGGCGGCTCCCAGCAGCTCCCGCTGAGGCTGTGGGAGCGCGAGCCGGAGAAGATCGTGCACTGGGCGTACGGCACCTCGCTCGCGAAGCTGCACGACGGCGCCCCGCGCCCGGCCGTGACCCGGCTGCACCGCACCGCGGGCAACCGGATCACGGTGACGGACGCGAACGGCGACATCCGCACGTTCAGGGCGGCGATCTTCACCGCCCAGTCCTGGATGCTGCTCTCCAAGATCGCCTGCGACGACTCGCTCTTCCCGATCGACCACTGGACGGCGATCGAGCGGACCCACTACATGGAGTCCTCCAAGCTCTTCGTGCCGGTCGACCGGCCCTTCTGGCTGGACAAGGCCGTCGACGACAAGGGAAATCCGACGGGCCGTGACGTCATGTCGATGACGCTCACCGACCGCATGACCCGCGGGACCTACCTCCTCGACGAGGGCCCGGACAAGCCCGCCGTCATCTGCCTCTCGTACACGTGGTGCGACGACAGCCTGAAGTGGCTGCCGCTGTCCGCGAACGAGCGGATGGAGGTCATGCTGAAGTCGCTCGGCGAGATCTACCCGAACGTCGACATCAGGAAGCACATCATCGGCAACCCGGTGACCGTGTCCTGGGAGAACGAGCCCTACTTCATGGGCGCGTTCAAGGCGAACCTGCCCGGCCACTACCGCTACCAGCGCCGCCTGTTCACGCACTTCATGCAGGACGCGCTGCCCGAGGACAAGCGGGGCATCTTCCTCGCCGGCGACGACATCTCCTGGACGGCCGGCTGGGCCGAGGGCGCCGTGCAGACCGCGCTGAACGCGGTCTGGGGCGTCATGCACCAGCTGGGCGGGGCGACCGACCCGACCAACCCCGGACCCGGCGACGTCTACGACGAGATCGCGCCGGTGGAACTGCCCGAGGACTGAGCCGGGCCGGTCAGCGTGGGGCGGCCCGGTCAGATTCCGGCCGCCCGTGCCGCCGCGTACACCTCGGCGGCCAGGCCCTTGAGCTCCTCGGCGTCCCGCGGGCCCTCCTGGAGGTCGAGGAAGTACTCGTCGAGGCCGATCTCGGCGTACGGGACCAGGTCCGACACGATCTGGTCGACGTTGCCCTGGAAGGGCTGGCGGTCCGCGCCGTCGTAGGCCTTGGCGGAGTAGTGCGCGTTGACCCGTACCACCGTCCGGATCGGCTCGGTGCGCCCGCGCTCGGCCGCGAGGTCCTGCACCTGCCGCCAATGGGAGGCGAGTTGGTCGGCGCCTCCCTGGGCCACGGGCTGCCAGCCGTCACCGCGGTCCACGAGCCGGGTCAGCGCCTTCTTGCTGAAGGCGGGCAGCAGGATCGGGATCGGCCGGGCCGGCTTCGGGGCGACGACAGCCGACTCGATCCTGGTCAGCCGGCCCTCGTACGACACCGGGTCCGGGCCCCACACCGCGCGGCACACGTCGAGGACCTCGTCCAGGACCCGGCCCCGCTCCTCGAACGGCGCCACGCCCGCGGCGGCGTACTCGTCGTGCGACCAGCCGGTCCCGAGGCCCACCACGACCCGGCCGCCGCTCGCCGCGTCCAGCGTGCCGAGGGTCCTGGCCAACTGGAACGGGCCGTGCAGCGGGGCGACCAGGACGCTGGTGCCGAGGCGTACCCGCTGCGTGGCCGCCGCGGCCAGCGTCAGGGTCACCAGAGGTTCGGCGACGCCGCGGTACGAGTCGGGCCAGGGCAGGTTCGGGACGCCGTACAGTCCCTGTGTCGCGGGCTCCGGGAACAGGGCGCGCTCGAACACCCACACGCTCTCGTAGCCGATCTCCTCGGCCGCGCGCGCCACGTCCGGGACGTCGCGACCGATGTCGTACTGCCGTGTTTGAGGAAGACTCAGACCCAGCCGAGCAGCCATGCTTGTGCTCCTTCGCATCAGGCATATGAATCGTGAACGTATCGCGTACGAGGGCGAGTTACGGGCCGTACGCGGCGATATGGCCGGATCGGTCGCCCAGGGGAGTGAGCAGCATCCGGCCGGCCAGGCCCACCACGTTGCCGAGACGGTCGGCGAACTCCTCGGCGAGGTCGGGGAGTCCGCGCAGCGCCCATAGGGCCCGCGCCGCCGACCAGGCCGCGTCGCGAGCCCTCTCCAGGCTCCACGAGCCGAGCAGATGGGTGAGCGGATCAGCGATCTGGAGGAGGTCGGGGCCCGGCATCAGATCTTCGCGGACGCGCTCCTCCAACGAGACGAGGAGGTCACCCACGCGCTCGAACTCGTCCTCCACATCGGCTGGTTCGCAGCGGAGCGTACGACAGGTGTCCACGACGGCGAGCGCCAGATCGTGTCCGATGTGCGCATTGATGCCCGCGAGCGCGAACTGCAGCGGGCGTACCCCGGGATGGCGCCGGAATTGGAACAGCGGCCGCCAGCAGGCGGGCGGGGCCCCCTCCTCGGCGACCCTCAGATAGCGCTCGGCGAAACGTACATCCAGCGTGACCACGGCCTCGGTGTCCGGGAATTCTCCCGCTTCCAGGCGCCGTTCGATCTCCTCGGTGACGGCGAGGTAGACGCGGTTGAAGACCGCGACCCCGTCCCGCTCCGGCAGGCTCGCCCGCACGGCGCGCATCCGGGAGACGACCATGTCCACCGGGGTGACGAACTGTTCCAACTGCGACATGAGGGCAGGGTCCCAGTCCTAGGCTGGCCGGAGCGCCGCCTGGCCGGGCGCATCCCCAGAACGGGGGAACGCGTCCGTGTCGGCAGCGGTGTGCCCGGCGCGAGTGGCGCGAGTGGCGCGAGTGGCTGGAGCAGCCGGAGTGGCGGGAACCGGGGGGAGCGGTACGTGTCAGGCTTACGTGCCCAGCGACTGGCCGCACGTAGGGCCGAGCGCAGGCGGGCGGCCCGGCGCGCCGCCATGGTCGCGGCGGCCTCGGTCGTCGTCGCGGTCGGCGCGGTGACCGGGACGATGTCCGCGCTCGACGGCGGGCGCCCCTCCGACGACGCCAGACCGCTGGTGACCCGCTCACCCAGCCTCCAGCCGCTGCCCGCCGTACCGACGCCTTCCCCGACGCGGACCCGGACCTCGGCCTCGCCGTCCCCGTCGTCGCACTCCCCGTCCCCGGGGCCGAGCCCGACGCCCTCCCCGAGCAGCAAGGAGCCGGAGACCGTGGCCGCACCCGCCCTGCTCTACCGCCACCCCGACTCCCAGGTCCTCGACTGGGTCGCCTCCCATCCCGGCGACTTCCGGCGCGCGGTCATCGAGTCCCGGATCGCGGAGCGCCCGGCCGCCGTCTGGTTCGCGGACTTCACACCGGCCACCGTCACCGCGCGGGTCAGGGCGGTGACCGCGGGCGCCGCCGCCGAGGGCCGGGTCCCGGTCGTCGTGCCTTACGCCATCCCGCAGCGCGACTGCGGAGGTGCCTCGGGGGGCGGGGCGCCCGACCTCGCCGCGTACGACGGCTGGATCGAGAACTTCGCGGAGGGCCTCGGCTCCGACGAGGTGATCGTCATCCTGGAGCCGGACTCGATCGCCCAGGCCGACTGCCTCCCCGCGGGCGACCGGGCCGCCCGTTTCGCCTCGCTGGCCCGCGCGGGCCGCGTCCTCAAGGCCGCCGACCCCCGGGCCCGCGTCTACTACGACGCCGGCCACTCCGGCTGGAACTCCGCTGACAAACAGGCCGCGCTCCTCGAACAGGCGGGCGCCGCCTCGTCCGCCTCCTCCGACGGCATCTTCACCAACGTGTCCAACTTCCACCGTACGAGCGACGAGATCGCTTATGCCCGGCAGGTGCTGTCCGCGCTGGGCGGCCCCGCGAGCCTGGGCGCCGTCATCGACACCAGCCGCAACGGCAACGGCGCCCCCGCGGACGGTGAGTGGTGCGATCCGGCGGGCCGGAAGATCGGCCGGGCGCCGACCCTGAAGACCGGGGAGGCCAGGATCGACGCCTATCTGTGGGTGAAGCTGCCGGGGGAGTCGGACGGCTGCAAGGGCACGCCGGGGGCCTTCTCGGCGGAGTACGCCTATGAGCTGGCGCGCTGATCGTCCGCCTCGTCCGCCTCGTCGTACGAGGACGTGCCGGAGTCCAGCAGCGGTTCCTGCGCCTTGAGATGGGCCGGGGCCATCGCCCGCAGCGCGTGGTACCCGGTGATCACGACGAGGGTTGCCGAGCGCGATGCCGCTGAGCGAGAAGGTGTCCGTGAACTTCAGCGTGACGCCGCCGACGCCGATGATGATGCCCGCCGCGGCCGGCACCAGGTTCAGGGGGTTGCGCAGGTCGACCCGGCCGTGAAGCGTGGACGCGGTCACCGGCGCCAGGTACCTGACGGCGGGCAAGATCCACTCGGCGGACGCGGGCGGCAAGGTCGTCGATCACTGGCGCCTCGACCTGACCCCGGTCAAGGAGGCTGACTGGATCGGTTTCCCCGACCTGCACGCCCCCTCGTTCAGCGGATCGGCGATCATCGTGGCCCTTCCGGTCCTGATCGCTCTGGTTGCAGAGAACGCCGGTCACATCAAGGCCGTCGGAGAGATGACGGGCGACCCACTGGACGACAGGATCGGCACCGCCATCATGAACCGCGACTTCGCCCAGACGGACGCCTTCGCCGGCTACCCCGCCCTCCCGGCTGCGACCGTCCCATCGGCGGCCACTGACCTCAGCCGTCCACGGCGGCCACCTCCTGACCGTGGCGCTCACCTGCAGCTTCTCGCCTATTCGCGGTGGGGTGACACTTTCGTTGACTAGCGGTAGTCGTCCGGGTACGACTGCATCCAAGTGTTGATCTTGTCGCGGGTCGTGACCAGCAGGCTCTGGTGCTTGTGGAGGTTATCGAACGTGAATTCGCCACCCAGCGCGGTCTGCATCTGCCCGATCCAGGCGAGCGGCTGCTTGAAGTGGGCTGTGCCCTTCGGGCTGACCTTCATCGAGTTGCCGAGGTCGTCGAGGTTGGTCAGGAGACGGCTGAGGAAGTACTGGCAGTTCCCGGGGGTCCCACAGCTGTCGTTGTACGTTGCTTGCAGTACTGCGAAGGCGTCTCGTACCTGCGGCACGGCCGCGCCCGGAGCGGCCGGGGTGGTCGGGTAGCCAGTCGATGTGGCGGTGCTCGGCGTTGGCGAACTCCTGACCCCTTTTGCCGCAGTGGTCCCGGGCGTCGGCGCCGCCGTGACGGAGGAATCCGCGGGCCCGGACCCGGCCTCGGTGCTGTGTCCACCAGAGCAGCCGGTCGCGAGAGCGCCTGCAAGTAGCACGACGGCCACTCCGGGTATGAGCTGGGTTCCGCGCACGGCTTGTCCTCGAGTTCCGGGATGATGAACAGGGCGATACGCGTGCATACCCTGTGCTGGTGTCCGCTGTCCAACTGACGCAGGTGGAGGGGATCCGCGAGGGGATGCGGACCCGGTAGGAAGTCAGGCGAGCCATTTACGACGCCGTCACCGGCCCTGTAATCGATCCGCACCCATCGCCTATTCCCGTCGCTACTGGAAGTCTGCAGGTTACTCATACGATTCGCCGACCGGCGACGCGCTGAACCTGACGTTCCGTCAGGCCCGATGTGCCGCGCGCGGCCATCGCCACGATGCCCGTTGGTGCGACCTCGGATGTGGGCCGCCCGAGATCAACGGCGTAGGTCCACAGATCGCTACCGTCGAGCGGCGGAGTCCGGGCGCGACGGGCAGGTCGGCGTGATCGACTGCCTCTGTACGACGGGGCGCGCGGCGGAGGCCGATACCGCGGAACGGGCGTCGCGGCTGGAACTGGCTTCCCTCCCGGTCGAGGGCGTCGCACTCCGGATCTACGACGACATGGTCGAGGTGCTGTGCGATGCGGAACAGAGTGGGCTCGCGTTGGAGTGGTGCCCGACGGCCCTCGACCGCGTCGGGGTCGGCCACAGGCCGTCGGCCCCGACCCGTCTCCCATCCCGCCAGGTCAGGACGCCAGCAGGTGCGGGGCGTACTCGCGGACCGCATCCAGCAGTTGTCGCTTCGACGGGTTGACCATTACGTGCCCGGCGACGGTGACGGTGGGCACCGTCTCGTTCCCGTCCGCGACGGAACGGACGAACGCCGCTGCGTCCTTGTCCCGCCAGATGTTCCGCTTGGTGTAGCGCAGGCGGGTGAAGAGCAGGCTCAGTCGCAGGTTCATGCAGAACACGCAGCCGGGTCGCCAGTACATCACGACGCCGTCCCGTTCCTCGGACATGGCCCCTCCCCATGCGGTGTTGCTGTCCCTGGCGGCTGGAACGCCCAGCCTACTGGACGCCAGAGCCTGTACCGCGGGGCGTGGCCAGGATCTCGCGGCCGCGGTCCGGGGTGATCAGCTGGGCCAGGACCGGGTCGGCGAACAGGGATATCGGGGCAATATGGTCCTCGCACACCGGGCGCCACAGGCGCAGCGCGGGCTCGGAGTTCGGGCCAGGCTTCGTCACACAGGTCCGCGCGGACCGCCCGCGTCCAGTGGGCGGGATCGACGGCCTCGGGGTGCTCGGCGGTCGGCCAACGGCCGGTCTTGGCCATGTTCGTCGGATGTTGTTGCGGACATTCACGGTGAGCGTGGAGGTGCCGTACCACCGCTGCAGAAAGGACGACCACGGTTCGGGAACCCCAGCCAGGCCCGGGGCGTGATTGAAACCGGGACCGCAGGGGTCTGGCAGTGTCCGAGATCGGCCGTGATCTTTTGCAGAGCGAAGAACCTGGCCGAGTAGCGGGTGCTGGTCGCCGGGTGGGCATGCAGGCGGGCGAACACCTCGGTGGTCAGATCCTCGATCCGGGGGCTGCGGTTGATCAGCAGGGCCTGGGCCAGGACACCGGGTAGCTGGTAGCGGCCGTCCTCGCGGTTCCGGCTGCGGTATCCCCAGCGGTCCGCGACGACCGCGACCACGTCCATCGCCGTCGCGACGGCTTCGGCGCCGGACACGAGCTGGGCGAGGTAGAGCCGGTCGAAGCCAATTTCGCGGATCCTGTGATCGCCCGGTCGTCGCGGGAAGAGATCAGGACTCGTGACCGCCCCCCGGCCGCGGGCTTCGAGAGAGCCAGAGGTCCCGGTTGCCCGCGATCAGCACGCGCCCGTCCGCGAGGGTGACCGCCGCGCTCGGGGGGTCCTCGCTGCAGCCGAGGCTGCCGCGCTTCCAGCCTGTGGTCGTCCGGTTGCCGACCCAGACGGAACCGCACAGCACTGTACGGGTGTTCGGCTTGGACTTGGGTCGGGGGGCCGAGCCGACCAGGACCGGGTGGCCCGCGGAGTCGATGGTCGCGGCTGTGATCTTGCCGGGGCCCATCGCTGAATTGTCCACCCGGGTCCAGTGGATGCCGTCCTGGCTGGTGAGAACCAGCGGGAGGGAGTCGTAGAAGGCTCCGGCCCTGGCATAGCCGCCCACGGCGAACCAGTGGTTCGACGCGTACAGGATGCTGTGCACCTGTGTGCCCGGTGGCATCCCGGCGATTTCGCCGGACGTCCAGTGCGCGCCGCCATCCGCGCTGCGCCAGAACGGGATCGTGCCCGAGGAGTGGAAGTCGAAAGCGTTGGTCGCCGCCGCGCCGAAGGCGACGACCTCCTTGCCATTGACGCCGAAGTCGCCCACGGGTGTGGACGGTTGCCGGCCGTCGATCGCCGGCAGCGGCACGCGACGCACGGTCTTGCCTGCGTCGTCGGACGCGAACACGTACGGAGACTCCACCTGGTCGACCCGCTGGCCGCCGCCAATCAGCAGGAGCGAGCCGAACTTCACCGCGGTGTTCACCGAGGCGTCGTCTGCGGTCTCCTGCTCGGGGCGGGTGTTGAACGTCAGCGGCAGCGTGGCGAGCCGGAACTGCTCGCCGTTCGGCGCCCGGCGGGTCAGAGTGGCGCCGACACCGACCAGCGAACCGTCGTTCCACGGCACCACCACGTCGCCCGGCAGGCCGCCCCCCGGCCAGCCGCTGCGCATGGAGTACGGCACGTCGGTTTCGTCGTCGGCGCCTGGCTTCGGGGTGATCGAGAGCTTCGTGCAGCCGTCGGAACCAGTCCAGTTGACGTTCGCATAGCGGTACCCGTTGGCGTACGTCCCCTCGCCCAGGGCGCAGTCGCCCAGCGGCACCAGCTGGCGCAGACCCTCGCCTGGCGCCACATACCCCTTGTTGTGCGGGTCCGTCACCGACGGGTAGTCCACCGCGCCCGCATACTCCTTGAACCCGAGCTCTGCCGCGCTCGTGTCCCCCGTGCCGGTTTCCCCCGTGCTGATCCTGCCGCAGCCGCCCAGTACCAGGGCCGCGCCGACTGCCAGGCTCGCGACGGCGGCGAGCCTCCCCCTACGTGTTCTCATCCCTTCACGCTACTGAACTCGAACGCGTGATGCCGGGAGTTGCCATAGCGGGTGCTGCATGCGAGCCCCGACTTCCTTCACAGGGACCGAGCGCATCGGCGAGTGCGGTCGCTGCCTCGATGGGTATGCGATCACCGGCGGCACCGCAGGCGACAGCCACTACCTCTACGACGCCGAGGGCAACCTTCTGCTCCAGAAGGGCCCCTCCAGCACCACCCTCTACCTGCCCGGCGAGCAGCTCACCCTCAACACCACCAGCGGCACCGTCAACGGCGTCCGCTACTGTGCCCAGGCCCCCCGCGCGCAGCAGCAGATGCCCCAGGGTCACGTGAGCACCCACCGGCCGATGCCCTGGCGCCGGCCGGGGTCCGGTACCACCCCCGCCCCGCGTGCCAGTGCTGCTTCAGCCACCACGTCGCGGCGGCAGCCACCCCACCACTGACAAAGACGTGCGTCGACACGGACCAAGACGGGCGGACCGCGAGCCCGATGAGGTGCGGCGTGGGCCCCCTGCCGCCGGTCCGTTCCTTCGGACGGCGGCCGGGCCCGTGTGTCGTCGGGGCTGGTGCGACGGGTATGACGGATCACCACCCCCGTTACCTTTTCCGTGGCCCCGCAATGGGGCGCCTGGCCCCCGGGCCCGGTATGGCTGTGTGCCCCCTGTCGTACGGATGACCTGGGGGGTGTTGCCGCCGGGCTTCGGGGCACCGCTTGACCGCTGATGAGGGGCCTGACGACCGCTTGGTCCGGCGCAATGCCGGGCCGCTTCACGGGCGGCATGTCTGCGTAACGTGGTTGCCGGCGTGTGGTGCCGCAGGGACGGCCGGGAGTTTCAGGAGACGAGGGGCGAGGGGCACGCGCATATGGTCGATACGACCGCGACAGATCTCTTCCTCGGCCTGGACCTGGGCAAGGAGTTCCACCACGCCCACGGCCGGACCGAGGACGGCAGAACCGTGCACGACAAGCGGCTGCCCAACACCGAGCCGAAGCTGCTGGAGCTGTTCACCAGGCTGGTGGCGAAGTTCGGCACCGTTCTGGTGATCGTGGACCAGGTCGCCAACATCGGTGCGCTGCCGCTGACGGTGGCCCGCGCGGCCGGCTGCCGGGTGGCCTACCTGCCCGGGCTGTCGATGCGGCGGGCCGCCGATCTGCATCCGGGCGAGGCCAAGACCGACGCCCGCGACGCGTTCGTGATTGCCGAGACCGCCCGCACCATGCCGCACACCCTGCGCGCGGTGGACCGCGACGACGAGGTGCTGGCCGAGCTGACCATGCTCACCGGCTACGACAACGACCTGGCCGGCGAGGTCAACCGCGCCACCAACCGGCTGCGCGGCCTGCTCTCCCAGATCCACCCCTCTCTCGAGCGTGTGCTCGGCCCGCGCCTGGCCTACCCCTATGTCCAGGCCCTCCTTCAGGGCCACGGCTCCCCGGCCAGGCTGAAGAAGCTGGGCCGTGCCCGCTGCGAGGCCCTGCTCAAGGTGCACGGTTCGCGCAAGGCCCGCCACCTGACCGCAGAGATCTTCGACGCGCTCGCCGAGCAGACCCTTGTCGTTCCGGGCACCGAGGCCAGCGCGCTGATCGTGCCGGGACTCGCCGCCCAGCTCGCCGCCGCCCACGCCCAGCGTCGCCAGGCCGAGCAGGAGATCGCCGCCCTGCTGGAGGCCCTCCCTCTTTTCCACCTCCTGACCTCCCTGCCCGGCCTGGGCGTCAGGACCACAGCGGCCGTGATCGTCGCGATCGGTGACGGCATGTCCTTCCCCACCGCCGGACACCTCGCCTCCTACGCCGGACTCGCGCCCGCCACGAAGTCCTCGGGCACCTCCATCCGCGGCGAGCACGCACCCCACCGCGGCAACCGGCTCCTCAAACGCGCCCTGTTCCAGGCCGCGTTCGCCGCGATCGGCTGCAAGTCCGACCCGTCCTCCCGGATCTACTACGACCGGCAACGCGCACGCGGCAAGACCCACACCCAGGCGATCCTCCGCCTGGCCCGCCAGCGCGTGAACGTCATCCACGCGATGATCCGCACCGGGGCCCTCTACGAAGCACGCACCCCGGGCGGCGTCGACCTCGCCGCCTGACGACTCCACCACCCCTGCCCTCCAGGCCCCATCACGCCCGCGCACCGGCACGGCCACTCCGGCCATGCCGGCCACAGGGCTGCCCATCAGCCACCCGATCCGCCGGGAACATCCCGCTTCGCGGGACGTTCCCGAAAACCAGGATCAACCCCTACAAGCCGACCACACCGGGGTTGACGAAACAGATAGGGGCACCCCCCCGAGCGTCTGACCGAGCGGGGAGCATCCCGTTCCATCCCGCTCCCCTCGCTCATACCTGAGGAGACAATTGATGACTGGTCGTACCGGACGTCCGGCACGTGGGCGGCGGGCCTCCAGGGTCACCGCCGCGGCGGTGACCCTGGAGGCCCGCCTGGCGACAGCACTGCCCGCGCACGCCGCTGCTACGGCCTGGAACCGCGAGGCGGTGCCGGTGACGCCGGCGAACCTGCTGGCGGTGGCCGGCGTCGACAGCCACACCACCTGGGCCGTCGGCGCCCAGGTGACACCGGAGGGAAAGGCCTCCCTGCGGACTCCGCTGCTCGTCGGCCGCGACGATCGGGACGGCCTCGGCTGGCGGCGGATCCCCACCCCCGCCGACCAGGTGTCCGGCTCCCGCTTCAACGCCGTCTCCGCAGCGTGACCCCAGGACATCTGGCTGACCGGGGACACCGACGACGCGGGTATCGTCACCGAGCACTGGGACGGCGCCACCTGGCAGGACCTCCGCGCGCCGGTCCCGTCCAACAACGGCGCCGGCCTCCTCGGCGTGGCCGCCGTCACCCCGACCGACGCCTGGGCTGTCGGCTGGGCCACCGCCGCCGACGAGAGCGGCGACTTCACCGGACTGCTCGACCACTGGGACGGCACCGCCTGGAAGTCCCTTCCGCTGCCGTCCGGGGCCCAGATCGCCGTGCTCAACGCGGTCACCGCCGTCTCCCCGCAGTGCGTCTGGGCCGTCGGATTCGACACCGGCGACCAGCCCGTCCTGCTCCACTACGACGGTGCCGCCTGGAAGCAGCTGCCCAAGCCGCCGATCGACGGACTGTACGGGGAACTCAACGCGCTGACCGCCGACGGCCCGGACGATGTCTGGGCCGTCGGCCGAGTGGTGACCACCGAGACGGACCGCGGCCATGCGCTCGTGATGCACTGGAACGGCAGCAAGTGGCTGCAGGCCAAGGCCCCCGCCAAGGCGGGCCCGCTCTCCTCGGCCGCCACCGCGCCCGGCGGCCTGCTCGCCGTGGGCCTGGACACCGCCCAGGACGAGGGCATCGCCGTGCAGTGGAACGACGACGCTGTGCGACTCCAGACACTTCCCTCCCCCGTGGACGGCACCCCGGCCCGGCCCACCGGGGTCGAAGTCAACGGCGGCGCCGCAACCGTCGTCGGCAGCGACGGCAACCCCGGAGCCCCCACACCGATGCTGCTCACCGGGCTGCTGTGATCGGCGGCTGGCCACGTCGAAAGTCCGCACTGAAGCGGCGTCCGTGAGGCGCGCAGTACCCGGGTGATCGCCCGGCGGGCGCGGGCTGACGCCTCCGGGTCGCGGTGGAGCTGGACGGCCTGGTCGGTGGCTAGGGCCACGCCGTTCAACTCGAAGACGAGCTGGTCGATGTCGGTGTCCACGGGCAGGACACCGACTTGGACGGCGGTGTCGAGTTCGGCGGCGACGTAGGACGACCAGCTGTCGAGGGCGGCGAGCACAGCGTCGCGGATCGGGCCGGGGCGCCCGTCGTACTCGCTCGCGACGGAGGTGAGGAAGCATCCGCCGTGCCCTTCGGGCTCGGCCATGTAGTCGATCCACTCGGCGAACGCGCGGGTGAGGCGCTCCAGTCCCGGCGCTGCGCCGACCGCCCGCGCGGGGACCCGAAGACGGAACCTGTCGACCGCGGCCTCCAGGGTGGCGAGCTGCAGGGCCTCCTTCGACCCGAAGTGGCCGATCACCCCGGCCTTGCTCATCTCCAGTTCGGTGGCCAGGCGGCCGATGGTCAAGCCCTCCAGCCCCTCGGCGGAGGCCAGTGTCAGGGCGCACTCGATGATTCGGGCACGGGTAGCAGTCGCTTCGGCGACGGACTTGCGCGGGCTCATGGGAGCAGCTTAACCTACCGATCGTTCGCTAAATATTTACGAACGTTCGTACTCTAAAGGGGCGAGCCGTGAAGATCCACCACCTCAACTGCGGGTCGCTGCGAGTCATCGAGACCGCCACCGGGAGCCTGCCCGCCGTGTGCCACTGCCTGCTCGTCGAAACCGACCACGACGGCCTGGTCCTGGTCGAGACCGGGCTTGGCACCCCGGACGTGGAGCGGCCCCAGGAGACGCTCGGCCCGGAGTTCCTCGGTCGGGCCCAACCGGTACTCGACCCGGCGGAGACCGCGCTGCACCAGGTGGCCAGGCTCGGATTCCAGCCCGAGGACGTCCGGCACATCGTGCTGAGCCACCTCGACCTCGACCACGCCGGCGGCCTGCCCGACTTCCCCTGGGCCAAGGTCCATCTGCGCGAGGCCGAGCACCGGGCCGCCATGGGCGCCCCCGGGCACCACCCCGAGGACCGGACCCGCTACCGGCCGGCCCACTGGGCACACCGGCCACAGTGGGTGACCTACGAAGGACACCAGGGCGACCCCTGGTTCGGTTTCGACGTCGTGCGCCCGCTCCAGGGCCTGGACGCCGAGATCTTGCTGGTCCCGCTGGGCGGCCACACCCTCGGCCACAGCGGGATCGCCGTCGCGGACGGCAACCGATGGCTGCTTCACTGCGGCGACGCCTACTACTTCCACGGGGAGGTCGACCCCGACGCGCCGCACGGCCACCCCGGCATGGACATCCTGCAGCAGATCACTGAGGTGGACCGACCCCTGCGCCTGGGCAACCATGCCCGCCTGCGCGAACTCGTCCGACTGCACGGGGACGAGGTCAGCGTCTTCAGCGCCCACGACCCCTGGGAACTGGCGCACCACGCCGCGTAGACCGCCGCCCCACGCCTGCCCCGACACCTCGGGGCAGGGCATCCGAGACCTGGAAGAACGAGAGACCATTGCCATGCCAGTCATCACTGTCGCCCTACGGGCCGGCCGTACCCTCGAGCAGAAGCGCGCGCTGGTCGCCCGCCTCACCGATGCCTTCGTGGACACCTGTGGCGGCGAGCGCGCGGGAGTCTGGATCCAGCTGCAGGACACCCCCGCCGAGGACTGGGGAATTGGCGGGGAGCTCCAGTCGGATCTGCTCAGCCGGGCCTCGGTCTCGGATGGATGACCCCCTGAGCAGTCGCGTGCGTCGCCGACCCTTGTCGCCGCACAAATCACGGCCTCGAGAAGCAGAAGCTTGAGCGGAGCGGCCGACTGCGGACCTCACGCGGATGGGGTACAAAAGGATCAGCGAGGTCGAATCCAACCGCACCAGGGTCCGCAGGCACCCGAGTTCAGGTGCCTCACCCGTTCGAAACCCGAGCCGGATTCAGCACGACTGCACCCCCATGGCATGAGCATCCGCTGTCCCGGGTCAGGGGGCACTTCAGGGGGAACCGCAGATGACGATCGAGACCTTGTTCCGGACCGAGGACCTGCCCGTGTCCGAACGCTTCACCGTCTGGAACGACTTCGTCGCCAGCACGTTCTTCCCGGTGGAGACCCGCACCGACCACGCGGCTGACTTCCGTGCCACCGTGCGCGCGCTGGACCTCGGCGCGGTCCAGCTGTCGGAGGTCAGCCACCCCTCGTTCGAAGTCCACCGGCCCGCCCGGCTGATCCGGCGATCCGATCCCGAGGGGTACCAGCTTCTGCTGAACGTCAGCGGGAACATCGGTGTGACCCAGGGTGGCCGGGACGCAGTCCTCGGCAGGACGGACATGGTGCTCTACGACAGTTCACGGCCCGTCAACGGCTCGATGACTGCCGACGGGGCGGTCGCCGAGGTGGTGATGCAGTTCCCTCGGGTGCTGCTGCCGTTTCCTGAGAACAAGATCGCCCCGCTTCTGTCGGTGCCCCTCTGTGGACAGGAGGGCATCGGCGCCCTGCTGGCGCGCTCCATTCTCGAACTGACCGAACACGCCGACCGGTACACGCCCACCGTTGCCGCCCGCCTGACCGCCGTCACCATGGACCTACTCGCGGCCCTGCTCGCCCAGCGCCTCGAAGCGGACACACTGCTCCCGCCGCACGTGGGCCAAGGAGCCCTCCTCGCCCGCATCCACGCCTTCATCGAGCAGCATCTCGGCGACCCCGGGCTGACACCCGGGACCATCGCCGCGGCGCACCAGATATCCGTCCGCTACCTGCACAGGCTCTTCCAGGAACAGGCCGACACGGTCACGGCCCACATACGCCACGCCCGGTTGGAACACTGCCACCGTGACCTGGCGAGCCCCCAGTCGACTTCCCGCCCCATCCTCGCCGTCGCCGCCCGCTGGGGTTTCACCGACCTGGCGCACTTCAGCCGGTCCTTCCGCGCCCGCTACGGCATGCCACCCAGCGACTTTCGTCGTCTCGCCGGCCACGACCGCCGGGTGCGCGGATGATCAACCACTGTGCACCGAGCGTCAACGACTTCGCCCCCGTGTCCCGGCAGGATCAAGAACCACGGGGCCGCGCAGAGGCCGCACTGGGAAGAGGGAGAAGCGCGTAGTGCGCGTGATCGTCAGAACCGGATGGCCAGGTGCTGGTTCGGGACGACCGTGGCGGGTGCGGCGCAACTGACGTCATATGGCGCGGGCGTCAGGTGAACGGGCAGGCGGCAGCGGCTGCGCGGGCCTTGCGAGGACTCACGTCCAGCACGGCCTGAGAGGCCCTTTGGGTGGCGCCGCCTCGACGTGTGGGGCTTCACCTGGCCACACAGGTGGCGGCGCGGCCACCGACCTTGCACGCCCCAAGATCCCTGACACGGTCGCTCTTCGACAACGGAAGGAACCACGATGGCCGTAGACGGCTTCAAGCTGCTCGCCGACGCCCACGACTACCTGCTCACCGCCGTCCGTGGCGTACCCGCAGACGCGTGGGGCGCGCCGACCCCCTGCAGCGACTGGTCGGTGCGCCAGGTGCTCAACCACGCCCGCCTCGACCAGCAAGCACTGGTCATGCAGATCAACGACACCGCACCCGCCGGGGACCCGTTCGCACCCGAGGACGCCCTGGAGGGCGATGCCGCAGCGGAGTTGGAGGCCGTGTTCGCTGCGGCGACGGCAGCGTGGGAGTCCGGCCGCGACGCGGAGAGCATGCCCACCCCGATGGGTCCGATGCCCGCCGAGCTCGGCACCGCTGCCGCCGCGCTCGACGCGGCCCTGCACGCCTGGGACATCGCCCGCGCGACCGGCCAGGACCTGCCGCTGAGCGAGTCCGTGGCCGAGCGGCTCGAGGACATCGCCGGCCGCCTCGTCGACTTCGTCCGGGACAACTTCGGCAAGTACGGCCCGGCGCTGCCCGTCCCGGTGGATGCGAGCCCCGCCCACAAGCTGCTCGCCTTCACCGGCCGCGACCCGCACTGGTCCCCCAGGGCGGACTGACACGCACGCGGCCACGGCAGCCGCAGATCAGGCGGCCAACGAGACGTCGCCGCCGCTCAGTCCGAGGGCCGGAGACAGGTTCGCCGGACTGGGCCAGGTCCTCGCCATATAGGACAGATCTTGTCCCATATTCCTCTTATCGTCTGTCTGAGAGCGTGCGGCACAGTGATCACCAACTTGAGACTATTTACCCGCGTAACTCAACGCCATCCACAACACCCACGGGGACTACTCAGCATGTCCATGTGCCGAAAGCTCGCCAGGATTGCCGGGACTGGGGTCATCGCCCTCGCCACCTTCCTGGGAACCGCCACCGCTGCCCAGGCCGACACCGTGACCTCCGTCACCGTCCCGGCCGCCGTCTCGAACGGCTACTACCAAATCCAGTTCGATAACGGCCTCTGCTTCGACGTCCCGAACGGCAACTACGCCCGCAACGTCCACGTCATCCAGTACGGCTGCAACAACGGAGACAACCAGATCTGGCACGTCTATCCCACGGACGCCACCCACTTCAAGATCCAGGCACTCCACCCCGACGCCAACGGCGTCTACCTGTGTCTGAACAACTGGGAGGGCGGCAACCAGCAGGGCAACCACATCGAGCTCTACGACTGCACCGTCAGCGACGGCGACGGCCAGTTCAACCGCCTCCAGTACAACTGGGACACCGGCGGCTACAACTGGGTCCTCCAGCCCCGCAGCGCCAGCAACCAGTGCGTCAACGGATGGGGCGGCGACCAGCCCGGCGACGAACTGCGCCTCTGGGGCTGCCAGCTCTCCAGCAACGAAGTCATCCACTTCTACCCCGTGTGACCCACCAGCCTTTACCGCCAAGGCCCGCGCATTCCCTGTGCGCGGGCCTTCGCCCATACCGGCACAACCATCACGCCCCGGCCCCGCTGCGCCCACCGCCGCGAAATTCGACCCCCGAAGCTTGACGGGGAGTGACTCATCACCGCCTGCAGTCCTGGCCGCCGCCCGGTCCCGCGGACGCTCCGGCGGCCAGAAGCCCAAGCTCGGCCCCCGCCAGGTCCAGCTCGGCAGCGAAATGTACGACTCCTGCGAACTGGCCGTCCAGCAGATCGCCGACGAGTTCGGCGTGAGCCGACCCACCATCTACCGCCATCTCGACAAGACCGCGGAGTAGCTGGTAGCGACCAGCGCCCATCCTGGTTACAGAGAGCTACCTGCTACTTGGCGGCAGCTTCGGGAGAAGAGCGCCCACATCAAGGGCCAAGCCGGTCGGGGGTGGACAGGTCGCGATCACGGAAGACTGTCCAACCAACACCTACTCCTATGGGGGAGATACCCATGCGTAAGCGCATAGCCGCCGCCGTCATATCCGGCGCGACTCTCATCGCCACCGGCCTCACCGCCAGCCCGGCCAGCGCCGACACCGGCTACCGGCCCATCAAGTTTCATAACGGCCTGTGCTTCGACGTGCCGAACTCCAACGCCTACTCCGGCGCACAGCTCCAGCAGTGGACGTGCAACAGCACCGCCGCACAGGCGTGGTCCTGGCACCAGGTCGACAGCACCCACTACCAGATCCGCAGCGCTCTCAACACCAACCTGTGCCTGAACAACTGGGAGGGCGGGGACACGACCGGCAACCACATCGCGCTATACCAGTGCGAGACCACCCCAGACGGCCTGTTCAACTTCGTCATCACGCAGACCGCCACCGACCCCGTGGAGGAGCTCCAGCCCCAGAGTGCCTGGCATACCTGCGTCAACGGGTGGGGCGGCGACGCGTCGGGCAACCAGCTGCGTCTCTACACCTGCATGGACGCGACCAACGAGGACATCGGCCAGTGGGGGTGACCTCCCCCCGTGCGAGCCACCGACGCGAGTAGCCGAGGAGCAGCAGCCGGGACGCAGGCCCGCTGCCGGTCGGGTGGCAGCAGGTCGTGCTGGAAGCAGCGGGGGCTTCTGATTGGCGGGCAGCCATGGCCACGTGCCAGACAGCCGCGCCGGAAGGAAGACGCCACCCCCGGTCTTGCCACAGCCGCGCGGTCAGGCCTGGAACTCCTTGCTCTGCACGCCGTAGAACGTCGCGTTCGCGGGCCTGACAAAGGTCCGCCGGACCGGGCGGCCGCCGGTGCGGTCGCCCGGTCGCCGTCGGCACGGACTGCGGTCCTGGGCGACGGGCTCAAGCGGGTTCGAGTTGCAGGTAGTAGGTGGAGACATCGCGCCGGGGCTGGGGATGCCGGGCGGGCTTGCGGGTGAGGCGGCGGGTCATCGTTCCAATACCCACCTGCGCGGCAGCAGGACGAAGCCCTTGGCCGCGGGAGGGCGGCGGACGGTCTTAACGGTCAGGTCCAAGAACTCCTTCGCGTGTGAGGTGAGTGCGTGACTGTGTGCTGGGGTGGTGCTGAGACCCGCCGGCCGCACCGGGGCTCGACGACTAGCGGAACATGCAGTTCAGGTGCATGCCGACAGGACTGGTCGACGCTCCGAACATCGCCACGACATGCTGGGCGCCGAGTCCGATCGTGCGCGGCCAGGAGAGCCGTTCATCGGGTCGCACGACCGCGCCGGGCGCGGGGGTGCGCCCGTCGCCGTGCAGTTTCCAGCGCACGCCGAGGTCCATGGTGAGTTCCGCTTTCTTCGTACATGAAACTCTGTCCGGACCATTGTCACGGCTACCTGGCGGTCCTACGCTCGCACGGTCTTACTCATGAACTGCGTTCACATTTCTGATCGGAGGCTCGATGAGTGCAAGACCCCGTCTGGCTGTCCTCCTCGCCGTCGTGGCCACTCTCGCGGCGGTCGTCGTTCCCTCCGCCTCGGCCCATGCGGCGCCGAAGGTTCCCCGGACCGCCGTCCTCGACGGCACCCGGCTCCAGCAGACCCGGCTCCGTCTCGACCGCGGAGATCCCCAACTGAAGCGCACGCTCGCGCAGTTGACCGCCCGCGCCGACGACTGGCTGACCCAGGGCCCCTGGACGGTCGTCGACAAGCCCAGGCCCGCCCCCGGCGGTGACGTCCACGACTACCTGAGCCAGGCCCCGTACTGGTGGCCCTCGCAGCCGAAGACCGCCGACAATCCCTGGGGCTGCCCCTACGTCCAGCGCGACGGCCAGCGCAATCCGGAGGTCGACACCGGCACCGACCGGCAGGACGTCGAGAAGGTCTTCGACTCGACGTACGACCTCGCGCTGGCCTGGTACTACACCGGCAGGAAGCAGTACGCCGAGAAGGCCGCCCAAGTCCTGCGCACCTGGTTCCTCGCGCCGGCCACCCGGATGAACCCGAACCTGAACCACGGGCAGTTCATCCCCTGCAAGTACGACGGCCGGGCCATCGGCATCATCGACTTCTCGCAGTCCTACACCAGCGTGCTGGACGCGATCGCGATCCTGGAGACGGGCGCCCCCGGCTGGTCGAAGAGCGACCGTACCGCCATGCGCACCTGGAACACCGACTTCCGAGACTGGCTGCTCAGCAGCGCCTTCGGCGGCGAGGAAGGCGCCGCCAAGAACAACCACGGCACCTTCTACGACATGCAACTCGCCGCCTTGGCCTACGCGACCGGCGACGAGGACCTCGCCCGCCGGACCGTCCTCGGGGCGGAGCCCAAGCGGATCGACCCGCAGATCGCCGCCGACGGCAGCCAGCCCCAGGAACTCACCCGCACCCGCAGCTGGCACTACTCGACCTTCGACCTGGTCGCCTACACCCGCCTCGCGGCGATCGGCCGGCACGTCGGCGTGAACCTGTGGCAGTACGCGGGGCCGGACGGCCAGACCCTGGCCAAGGCGGTCGACTATCTGTTGCCCGCCGCGACGGGCGCCGCGCCGTGGCCGTACCCGGAGCTGGAGTTCCACCGCTACGGCGCGAGCGACATCGTGCACGCGGCGGCCGACGCGGGGGACCGGGCGGCCCGGGCCGCGGTGCCCGAGCTGGAGACACCGCCCGGCGGCGACCTGTGGGTGCTGCGGCCCGCCGCCGAGCAGCTGGACTCGATCGCCGGCTGACCGGAGGCGCACGAACACCCCGATCAGGGGTTCCTGAGCGACCGCTTAGGATGGGGGTGTCCCCACCGTCCCCACCCGGCACCCTCAGGAGCCCCGCCCGTGACCGCCGAAGCCCCCGCCGCCCCCGCCGTCTCCTACGGGCGGCTCCTCCCCGTCACCGTCCACTTCGACGACCTGGACGCACTCGGCCTGCTCCACAACGCCCGCTACCCGCTGATGGTCGAACGCGCCTGGACCGCCCTCTGGAACGACCACGGCTTCCTCGGCTACGAGGGCGACTGGGAGGCGGCGGGCGACTTCTGCAACGCCGTCAAGGAACTGCGGATCAGCTACGAGGCCCCGGTCAACCGCCCCGGCGCGTACGCCGTCCACCTCTGGCTGGAGCGACTCGGCACCACCGGACTGACGTACGGCTTCCGCTTCTGCTCGGCCGATGGCGCGGTCACGTACGCGCACGGGACGCGGGTCCTCGTCCGGCTCGACGCGGCGACGTTGCGCCCGACGTCGTGGAGCGACCGCTTCAGGGCCGTGGGCCGGGAACTGCTGCGCTCGCAGGACTGAGCTTCGGCCGGTCGCGCTCGCCCGCGCGCAGCACCCCCGCGAACGCGACAAGACCGCACGCCAGCACCGTGACCAGCCCGAACGACACCACCAGGCTGGTCGCCTGCGCCAGTGTGCCGATCGCGCTCGGCGCGACCAGGCCCGAGGTGTACGTGATGGTGGCGACGCCCGCGATGGCCTGGCTGGGGTTGGAACCGCTGTGCCCCGCCGCCGCGAAGCAGAGCGGGACGACGACCGCGATGCCGAGACCCAGCAGGGCGAAGCCGCCCATCGCCACCGCGGGCTGGCCGGCGACGACGACGAGCAGCCCGCCGAGCACGGCCAGCACTCCGCCCACCCGCACGGTGCGCACCGCGCCGAAACGATTCACCACGGCGTCGCCCACGAGCCGGGCCAGCGCCATGGTCAGCATGAATCCGGTCGTCGACGCCGCCGCGAGACCGGCCGAGGTGCCCAACTCGTCCTTCAGGTAGACCGCCGACCAGTCCAGGCTCGCGCCCTCCGCGAACACCGCGCAGAACCCGACCGTGCCGATCAGCAGCGCCGACCTGGGCGGGAGCGCGAACCTGGGCGGCGGTTCCTCGTCCTCGGTGGGCTGCAGATCGAGCACCCAGCGACAGGCGACCACACCGAGCAGGGTGAGGGTCGCCGCCGCCAGGGCGTGGTGCAGGCGCGCGTCCGAGCCCATATGCGCGGCGAGCGTGCCCGCCGCCGAGCCGATCAGGGCGCCCGCGCTCCACATGCCGTGCAGCCCCGAGATGATCGACTTGCCGAGCCGCCGCTCGACCTCCACGCCCAGCGCGTTCATCGCGACATCGGCCATGCCCGCCGTGGCGCCGTAGGTGAACATCGCCAGGCACAGGGTGAGCAGGTTCGGCGCGAGGGACGGGAGGGTCAGGGCCAGTGTCCACAGCGCGATCAGCCCGCGCAGGGCGGGGCGGGACCCGAAGCGGTGGGTGATGCGTCCGGCCAGCGGCATCGAGACGGACGCGCCGAACGCCGTGAAGGCGAGCGCGAACCCGAGCCGGCCGGCTCCGATGGACGCGTGGTCCTGGATCCAGGGCACCCGGGTCGCGAACGAGCCCGTTACCGCGCCGTGCACCGCGAAGACGGCGGCCACGGCGTACCGGGCCCGCTTCACCTCGCCCAGATCGTGGACCACGTCAGTCATCTTTCCCGCCCCTCCCGGCTCCGCTCCCCGCGCTGCGGCCGTAAACTATCAGGAACCCTGCCTGATAGATAGGCGATATACCGGCCGTCCAGGGCCGACAGCTGATCTGGGAGGATCCCGGCATGCCCGCATCACCGAGCACCGCCCGGGCCATCAACGACCGCCTCGCCCTGCGCCTGCTCCAGCAGGAAGGCTCGTTGACGGCGGGGCAGTTGAAGCAGCTCACGGGACTGTCCCGGCCCACCGTCGCCGACCTCGTCGAACGCCTCACGGCCGCCGGACTGATCGCGATGGTGGGGGAGTCCGGGGAGCAGCGCCGTGGCCCGAACGCCCGCCTGTACGGGATCGTCGCCGACCGGGCCCATCTGGCCGCGCTCGACGTCCGCACCGAGGGCGTCTCGGTGGTCGTCTCCGATCTCCTCGGTGCGGAGCTGGGGCGGGCGTCGGTACCCATCGCGGACGACACCGGTACCGGGCCCGCCGTAGAACAGGCGGTCACGCTGGTGGAACGCGCCGCCAAGGAGGCCGGGGCGGAGCGCCTTCACACGGTCGGCATCGGAGCCCCCGGCCTCATCGACCCCGCCACCGGCGAACTCCGTGACTCCTCCGGCCTGCCCGAGTGGCACCGCCGGCTGGTCGCCGCCCTCCAGGAACGCCTGCCCGCCCGCGTCATCGTCGAGAACGAGACCAACCTCGCCGCCCTCGCCGAACAGCGCGACGGCGCCGCCCGCGACCGCGACACCTTCGTCCTGCTCTGGCTCGGCCACGGCACCGGCGCGGCCGTCGTCCTCGACGGCAGACTCCGTCGCGGGGCCTCCGGCGGCACGGGCGAGATCGGCTTCCTGCCGGTTCCGGGCACGGCGGCCCTTCCCTCGGCCACGGACTGCGAGGGGGGCTTCCACTCCCTGGCGGGGGCCGCCGCGATCGCGGAACTCGCGGCGGGGTACGGGCTGGTGGCGCCGGTGTCACCCGGGGAACCGCAGGCGGCGGCGCTGGTACGGGAGGCGGTGGCGACCGTTTCCTCCCCTTCCCTTTCCCCGTCCTTCTCCTCCGGTGCCGACCGCTTCCTCTCCGCCCTCGCCGACCGTCTGGCCATCGGTGCGGCGTCCGTCGTGGCGGTCCTCGATCCCGGGTGCGTGGTGCTCGGCGGCGAGGTCGGGCAGGCGGGCGGGGACGTCCTCGCCGCGCGAGTCGGCGAGCGGCTCGTCCGGATGTCCCCGCTGCCGGTCGAGGTGCGGGCGAGCACGCTCGGTGGCGGCGCGGTCCTCCGCGGCGCCCTCCTGACCGCCCGAGACGGCGCCCAGAACGACCTGTTCGCCCCCCACCCCCACTGATGCGCCCGCCGCCCCTGCCCGCGGGACGGGCGGGGGCGGCGGGGCGCAGCCCCGGCCCAGGGGAGCGGGGAACTGCGCGACCAGCCCCCACTCACCCGCGGCAGAAATCAACCCCCCGGGGGGCCTGACGCACGACGCGTCACCGCCCCCGCCCACCCCCGAACCGCCCCGCCAGATACGCCTCGAACGTGCCCTTCCCCACCGCGTTCCCCGGCGTCAGATGCCCCCCATCCCGAAAACCCCGGTACCCCTTCCCCACGAGCGGCACGCCGACCACCGGACGTCGTTTCCCCGTAGCGCGGAGATACGCCCGTGTCAGCTCCGCGAACGTACGCACCTCCGGCCCACCCATGTCCGCCACCCGCCCCACAGGAGCCCCCACCGCCAACTCGGCCATCCGCTCGGCGACCTCCGCAACCTCGACCGGCTGATCGCTCACCCCGGCCGGAACGAACATGACCGGCAGCTTGGACAGAGCCTGCAGTACGCGGGCCACGAGGTCGTGGAACTGGGTGGCGCGCAGGATGGTCCAGCCGAGCCCCGACTCCTCGACCAGCCTCTCGACGGCGAACTTGGACCGGTAGTAGCCGAGCGGCACCACATCCACGCCGACGATCGAGATGTACAGCAGGTGCGCCACCCCGGCCCGCCGCGCCGCCGCGATCAGATTCCCGGCCGCCTTCTCGTCACCCCCGCGCGGCCTACTCGCACAGTGCACGACGGTGTCCACGCCCGCCACGGCCGCGTCGAGCGCGCCGCCGCCCGCGATCAGATCGACGGCGTACGGCTGCGCATGCCGGCTGAGCACCCGCACCTCGTGGCCGTCCGCCCGCAGCCGCTCGGCGACGAGCCGGCCCAGAGTTCCGGTACCACCGGTCACCAGGATCGTGGTCATGCTGTTCGGTCCCTTCATATGCCGGGCGCGCCCCAGTGGAGCGCCCTTCGTCAGCTGAGACCGGGCAGCCCGCGCGAAAGTGACAGTGACCCGACGGGCCCGCTCACGCCCCCGCGAGCTGGCGCCCCACGAACTCCAGCTTGTCCGGATTCAGCACCGCGCTCATACGGACGACCGCCCCGTCCCGGACCTCGAAGGTCACCACCCCCGCGAGCCGCTCGCCTTCCCGGCCGATCAGCGCCGTACCCCCATTGACCTCGGCCACCGTGAAGTCCAGGTGCGCCGCGAACCGCCCCACGCCGCCCGCCAGGAACCGCAGGACCTTCTCGCGCCCCTCGATCGGCCGCCGCGCCGCGCTGACCTTGCCGCCTCCGTCGGTCCACCAGCTGACGTCCGCCGCGAGCAGCTTCTCCAGGCCGGCCAGATCGCCCTCGCGGGCCGCCGTGAGGAAGGACGCGACGAGTCCCGCCTGCTGCTCGGGCGGCGGCGCGAAGCGGGCCTCCGGCGCGGCGACCCGTTGCACGGCCCTGCGGTAGAGCTGGCGGCAGTTGGCCTCGCTCAGGTCGAGCACCTCGGCGATCTCCCGATGGCCGTACGCGAAGGCCTCCCGCAGGACGTAGACGGCGCGTTCGGTCGGGGTGAGCCGCTCCAGGAGGAGCAGCAGTGCCAGGGACACGGCATCGCGCTGCTCGGCCGACTCCAGGGGGCCGAGCGTGCCGTCCGAGGTGAGGACGGGCTCGGGCAGCCACGGCCCGGCGTACTGTTCGCGCCGGGCGCGGGCCGAGGTGAGCCGGTTCAGGCAGAGGTTGGTGACGACCTTGGCCAGCCAGGCGCCCACCTGCTCGATGTCCGCCCGGTCGGCGCCGCTGAAGCGCAGATACGCGTCCTGGACGGTGTCCTCCGCATCCGCGGCGGAACCGAGCATGCGGTAGGCCAGCCCGAACAGTCGCGGGCGATGGGGCTCGAAGCCGTCGGTGTTGTCGGTGTTGTCGGCGCAGCTCGTCGTCACGTCTTCAGCGTCTCCGATTGGCTCAGCGATCCCAAGTGTTGCTGGGTGCAAGCCAATCGCCTTCGTGCCCTGGTGCTGACGGCAGGAGCCGTCAGCCCGCGTGGCACGTCCCTCCGGACGCTGGTCGGCCCAGCCTGCACAGCTACAGGGCCGAGGAGGGTGCCCGACGTCGCCTGGGCGCCGGGCATGCGCGTGACAGTCTGCCACGGGTCTGTCACGGATCGTTCATCCGGCTGGAGAGCCTGGCAGACACCGGATTCCGGAAGGGAGACCCGGCGGCGGGGCAAGGGCCATCGTCACCGCCGCCGGGCCGCTCAAGGGGCGAGTGGGACATCTCGCCTTCAACAAACCATTGATCGCCGACCTTAAGAGGACTAGACCAGGGTGGTCAATAGGTATGGACCAATAAGTGGATCACTGTCAAGAGGGGTAGGCCTCAAGGGAGTTGATCGGCTGCGCGGTCGCCGTAGAAGTCCAGCAGAAGTCCAGTAGAAGTCCATTCGGGCGGCCTGTGAGGCACCCCACAGGCGTTCACCCGCATGGATATGGATCAGGCGTGGCACACTGATCCTGTACCAGAAGCAGCGCACTCCGGGGTCGGTGAAAGTCCGAACCGGCGGTTATAGTCCGCGACCCGGTCGCTTCCAGCGGCCGGTTGACCAGGTGGAATTCCTGGACCGACGGTTAAAGTCCGGATGGGAGGCAGTGCGCGGCGGGCGGGCATTCGTGCGCGCTGCCGTTTGTTTCGACGCGTCCCTCGGGACGTGTTGTCCCATGCGGCTCGCTCCCGGTGTCGCAGTCCGCTCATTCTGTCGTCATCGACAGGCCCCGGAGTCCGTGCCCTATGAGGCAGGAGGACCCGGGAAGTGTTCACCGGAATCGTCGAAGAGCTGGGTGAGGTCACCGCCGTCGAGATCCTCGACGACGCCTCCCGTTTTCGTCTGCGTGGCCCCGTCGTCACGCAGGGCGCACAGCATGGCGACTCCATCGCCGTGAACGGCGTCTGTCTCACCGTCGTCGAACATGAGGGCGACGAATTCACCGCCGATGTCATGGCCGAGACCCTGGACCGCTCCAGCCTCGGCGCCCTGACCGTCGGCTCCCGCGTCAACCTGGAACGCCCGATGGCCGTGGGCGAGCGCCTGGGCGGGCACATCGTCCAGGGGCACGTGGACGGCACGGGCACGGTCATCGAGCGCAAGCCGTCCGAGAACTGGGAGATCGTCAAGATCTCGCTCCCTGCGGACCTCTCCCGGTACGTGGTCGAGAAGGGCTCCATCACCGTCGACGGCATCAGCCTGACGGTGGTCGACGCGGGCCCGGACTTCTTCACCGTCAGCCTCATCCCCACCACCCTCGACCTGACCACGCTCGGCCGCAAGCAGCCCGGCGACCCGGTCAACCTCGAGGTGGACGTCATCGCCAAGTATGTCGAGCGACTGCTCGGCTCCCGTGGCGAGCAGCCGGTCGTGCTGCCCGACACCCAGGGGAGCGCGCAGTGAACTGGCTGAACTCCGAGGCGTTCACGCTCCTCGGGCAGCACATCAAGTGGTCGGACATGATCGGCAACATCATCGGTCTGATCGGTCTCGCGCTCGGCTGGCGGCGCTCCATATGGAGCTGGCCCGTCCAGCTCCTGTCCGGTGTCGTCCTCTTCGCGGCCTTCGCCAGTGGCCACCTCTCCGGGAGCGCCGGCAAGCAGGTCGTGGTCATCGTCGTCGCCGTGTGGGGCTGGTGGCAGTGGAACCGCGGCAAGGGTGAGGGCCAGGACGGCCAGATCTCCGTACGGTTCGCCACCTGGCGCGAGCGCGCGTACATGGTGGGTGCCGCGGCCGTGGGCACCCTCGCGGTCAGCGGACTGTTCCACGCGTACCCGACCCTGTCCTGGGACCCCTGGCCGGACGCGTACATCTTCGTAGGCACGATCGTCGCCATGTACGCGCAGGCCCGCGGCATGGTCGAGTTCTGGTTCGCCTGGCTGCTGGTCGACGTGGTGGGCGTCCCGCTCAACTTCGCCAACGGCTACGCCTTCTCCGGTTTCGTCTACGTCGTCTACGGCGCGCTCGTCCTGTCGGGCATGCGCGACTGGTGGCTGCGCTCCCGCAAGGCCGGGCAGCCCGTCCTGGAAGGAGCTCCCGCATGACCACCGCACCCGTCTGGTACAGCACCGGCCACGATGAAGATGCTTCGGACTTCGCGCTCGACCCGGTCGAGAAGGCCATCGCCGACATCGCGGCGGGCCGCCCGATCGTGGTCGTCGACGACGAGGACCGGGAGAACGAGGGCGACCTCGTCATCGCCGCCGAGAAGGCGACCCCCGAGATCATCGCCTTCATGATGAGCGAGTGCCGCGGGCTGATCTGCGCGCCCATGGAGGGCGACGAGCTCGACCGCCTCCGGCTCCCGCAGATGGTCGAGGACAACACCGAGTCGATGAAGACCGCGTTCACCGTCTCGGTGGACGCCTCCGCCGCCCACGGCGTGACCACCGGCATCTCCGCGGCAGACCGCGCCACCACGCTGCGGCTGCTGGCCGGCGGCGAGACCGAGGCGGGCGACTTCGTGCGTCCCGGCCACATCTTCCCGCTGCGCGCCAGGCCCGGCGGCGTCCTCGTCCGCAACGGCCACACCGAGGCCGCCGTCGACCTCGCCCGGCTCGCGGGCCTGCGCCCGGCGGGCGCGATCGTCGAGATCGCCGGGGAGGACGGACGCATGCTCCGCCTGCCCGAGCTCATCCCCTTCGCCCGCAAGCACGGCCTGACGATCATCTCCATCGAGGATCTGATCGCCTACCGCCGCTCCCTGGAGCTCTCGACTTCGCTCGAACAGGGCGTACCCCTGTCCGAGCCCACCGTCCGCCGCGAGGCCAAGACTCAACTGCCTACCGCCTTCGGCGAGTTCACGGCGTACGGCTACCGCTCCACCGTCGACGGCGTCGAGCACATCGCCCTTGTGCACGGCGAGATCGGCAACGGCGAGGACGTCGTCGTCCGCGTCCACTCCGAGTGCCTCACCGGCGATGTCTTCCACTCCCTGCGGTGCGACTGCGGCCCCCAGCTCCAGACCTCCATGGAGCGCATCCAGGCCGAGGGCCGGGGCATCGTGGTCTATCTGCGCGGCCACGAGGGACGCGGCATCGGCCTGCTGTCCAAGCTGCGCGCGTACGAGCTCCAGGAGCGCGGCCGTGACACCCTCGACGCCAACCTGGAACTCGGGCTGCCCGCCGACGCCCGGGACTACGGCGCGAGTGCGCAGATCCTGGAGGATCTCGGCGTCCACAGCCTGCGCCTGCTGACCAACAACCCCGACAAGACCGACGCGCTCGTCCGGCACGGCCTCAAGGTCACGCGCCGGGAGCCGATGCCCGTACAGGCGGGCGAGCACAACCTCCGCTACCTGCGCACCAAGCGGGACCGGATGGGACACGACCTGCCCTGGCTGGACACGACCACCGTGTCCGCCTGCGGCAACCAGTAACAAGAAAGCACTGAGGAGAGACGTGAGCGGCAAGGGTGCACCTGAACTGTCCGTACGCAACTGCGGCGACCTGCGCGTCGCGGTCATCGCGGCACAGTGGCACGAAAAGGTGATGGACGGCCTCGTCAACGGCGCACTGCGCGCCCTGCACGAGCTGGGGATCGACGAGCCGACCCTGCTCAGGGTCCCGGGCAGCTTCGAGCTCCCGGTCGTCGCCAAGGTCCTCGCGGGCCGCGGGTACGACGCGATCGTCGCGCTCGGCGTCGTCATCCGCGGCGGCACCCCGCACTTCGAGTACGTGTGCCAGGGAGTCACCCAGGGCCTCACCCAGGTCTCCATCGACACCGGCGTCCCCGTCGGCTTCGGCGTGCTCACCTGCGACACCGAGGAGCAGGCCCTCGACCGCGCGGGCATCGAGGGCTCCAACGAGGACAAGGGACACGAGGCGGTGACCGCCGCCGTCGCGACCGCGGCCACGCTGCGCTCAGTATCTGAACCCTGGCACTGAGGTACCGGCGGTAGCGCGTAGGGTGGGCAGCATCATGTCCAAGAAGACGTTCGAGGAGCTCTTCACCGAGCTCCAGCACAAGGCCGCCAATGGCGACCCCGCCACTTCGCGCACCGCCGAGCTGGTCGGCAAGGGCGTCCATGCCATCGGCAAGAAGGTCGTCGAAGAGGCCGCCGAGGTCTGGATGGCCGCCGAGTACGAGGGCAAGGACGCCGCCGCCGAGGAGATCTCGCAGCTGCTCTACCACGTCCAGGTGATGATGGTGGCGCGCGGGATCTCCCTCGACGACGTGTACGCACACCTCTGAGCCGTAAACCACGCAACCCCGCACGTACGAACGAAAAGTACGCACGAACAAAGGAAGCCGACCTCATGCTGCGCATCGCCGTCCCCAACAAGGGTTCCCTGTCAGGCCCTGCGGCGGAGATGCTGCATGAGGCCGGCTACCAGCAGCGCCGGGAGTCCAAGGAACTGCGGATCGTCGACCCGGGCAACGAGGTCGAGTTCTTCTACCTCCGTCCTCGCGACATCGCGATCTACGTCTCCTCCGGCCGTCTCGACATCGGCATCACCGGCCGCGACCTGCTCGTCGACTCGGGCGCCGGCGCGGAGGAGATCCTCCCGCTCGGCTTCGCCCGCTCGACGTTCCGCTTCGCCACCAAGCCCGGCACCGCCAAGGGCATCGAGGACCTCGATGGCATGACGGTGGCGACCTCCTACGAGGGCATCGTCGCCAAGCACCTCGCCGACAGTGGCATCGACGCCTCCGTCGTCCACCTCGACGGCGCCGTCGAGACCGCGATCGAACTCGGTGTCGCCGAGGTCATCGCGGACGTCGTCGAGACCGGCACCTCGCTGCGCAACGCGGGCCTCGAGGTCTTCGGCGACCCGATCATGAAGTCCGAGGCCATCGTCATCCGCCAGGTCGGCGCCGACACCGCCGAGGACGCCGAGGACGCCGAGCCCAAGGTGCAGCAGTTCCTGCGCCGCCTCCAGGGAGTCCTGGTCGCACGGACGTACGTGATGATGGACTACGACTGCCGCGCCGAGCACCTGGAGAAGGCCGTCGCCCTCACGCCCGGCCTGGAGTCGCCGACCATCTCCCCGCTGCACAACGAGGGCTGGGTCGCCGTCCGCGCCATGGTGCCCGCCAAGGAGGCCCAGCGGATCATGGACGACCTGTACGCGCTCGGCGCGCGGGCCATCCTGACCACGGCCATCCACGCCTGCCGCCTCTGAGGACCCCCACCGAAGCCATGTCCGACCTTCCCACGCTCCCCGTCACTTTCCGGCCGTCCCGCACCCGGGCCGTGCTGCTCACCGCGGGCGCCGCGATCTTCCTCGTCATCACGACGGTCGCGATGCTCCTCGAACAGCTCAGCCCGGGGGAGCAGCTCAGCTTCATCTTCACCGGCGCGCTGCTCTTCGGCGTCCTGCTGATGCTCTCCCGGCCCAAGGTCGTCGCCGACGAGACCGGCGTCACCGTCGTCAACATCACCAGCAGGCGACACCTGGACTGGGCGGAGATCCTCCAGGTCAACCTGCGCCCCGGCGACCCCTGGGTGTTCCTCAACCTCAGCGACGGCACCAGCCTGCCCGCGCTGGGCATCCAGCCGGGCATCGCCAAACAGCGCGCGATCGAGGACGCCCGAGCCCTGCGCGCGCTCGCCGAGGCCCGCTCCATCGGCGACCGGGAGCAACATCACGGCTGACTCTCGGCCTTCCACCCTGCCGCATGGGCCCATGTCTTGATTAATCTGTTGGCGGAGGCGTTTTCGTTGCGCCTCCGCCGCCGATGTTCCACCCGGTGACTCAGCGGCCCCCTGCTACCCGAGGAGTGACTCCCTCCAGCGATGGACGGATCGTCCTGTAGTACCTGCGCCGCCCCCTCCCGACATATCGAGGCGGCGGCATCATGACCATCCCCCTGCTGCTCCTTGGGGCGGCGTTCCTGCTGATCCTGGCCAACGGCTTCTTCGTGGCGGCGGAGTTCGGCCTCGTCACGGTCGAGCGGCCCGACGCCGAGAAGGCCGCGGCCGAAGGCGACCGACGGGCCGGTACGGTCGTCGAATCACTCAAGGAGCTGTCCTTCCAGCTCTCCGGCACCCAGCTCGGCATCACCATCACCTCGCTCGTCGTCGGCATGCTCGCCGAACCCGCGCTCGCCGAACTGTTGCACGCACCCTTCAGCGCGCTCGGCCTGCCCGAGGGCGCCGTGTCCGGTGTCGCCGTGGTGGTCGGCATGCTGCTCGCCGCCGCCGTGCAGATGGTGATCGGCGAACTCGTGCCCAAGAACTGGGCGGTGTCCAAGCCGCTGCAGGTCGCCCGCTTCGTCGCGGGTCCGCAGCACGTCTTCTCCCGCCTCTTCCGGCCGGTGATCGCCGCGCTCAACACCGTCGCCAACCGGCTCGTACGGGCCCTGGGTGTCGAACCCGCCGAGGAGCTGGCCTCCGCCCGCACCCCCGGCGAACTCGTCTCCCTGGCCCGGCACTCGGCGCAGGCCGGCGCGCTGGAGCAGGACACGGCGGATCTCTTCGTACGGACCATCTCGCTGGCCGATCTGACCGCGCAGCACGTCATGACCCCGCGGGTACGGGTCAGCGCCCTCCAGTCCTCCGCCACGGCCGAGGACGTCGTCAACCTCACCCGCGCCACCGGCCTCTCCCGCTTCCCCGTCTACCGGGAGCGGATCGACGAGATCGTCGGCATGGTGCACCTCAAGGACGCCCTCGCGATCCCCTCCCAGGACCGGCGGCGCACACCCGTCGGCCGGATCGCCCAGGCTCCGCTGCTGGTCCCGGAGACCCTGCCCGTGCAGCCGCTCCTGGAGCAGTTGCGCAACCAGCAGCCGATCGCCGTCGTCGTCGACGAGTACGGCGGTACGGCGGGCGTGGTCACCCTGGAGGACATCGTCGAGGAACTCGTCGGCGAGGTCCGCGACGAGCACGACGCCAAGGACCTGCCGGAACTCGCCGCCGCGCCGCCCGAGGACGGGCGGCCCGCCTGGGACGCGGACGGCAGCTGCCGGGTCGACATCCTGCAGCGCATAGGACTCGACGTGCCCGAGGGCCCCTACGAGACCGTCGCGGGCCTCGTCGCCGATCTGCTCGGCCGGATCCCGGCCCCCGGCGACAAGGCCGAACTGCCTGGCTGGCGTCTCTCCGTGCGCCAAGTCGGGCACTACCGGGCCGAACGGGTCCGGCTGGTCAGGACCGCCGACGCGGCTGCCGCGCCGGAGGCCGTCCGATGAGCGTGCTCCAACTCCTCTTCGCCGTGTTGCTGGTGCTCGCCAACGGCTTCTTCGTCGGCGCCGAGTTCGCGCTGGTCTCCGTACGGCGCAGCCAGATCGAACCCCTTGAGTCCGCGCGGGCCCGTCAGGTCCTGTACGGCCTGGAGCGGCTGCCGCAGATGATGGCGGCGGCCCAGTTCGGCATCACCGTCTGCTCCTTGACGCTGGGCGCGGTGGCCGAGCCGACCGTCGCCCACCTGCTGGAGCCCGTCTTCGAGGCGGTGCACCTCCCCGAAGGGGTGATCCACCCCCTCGGATACGTCATCGCGCTCGCCCTCGTCGTCTTCTTCCACCTCGTCATCGGCGAGATGGTGCCCAAGAACCTGGCGATGGCCGCGCCCGAGAAGACGGCGCTGTGGCTGAGCCCCGGCCTGGTGGCGTTCGCGCGCCTGTGCCGCCCCGTCACGGTCGCCCTGGGCGCCTGCGCCCGCCTGATCCTGAAACTCTTCCGGGTCGAACCCAAGGACGAGGTCGAGGCGGTCTTCACAAGTGAACAGCTCAACCGCCTCGTCGAGGACTCGGGCCAGGCGGGCCTGCTGGACCCGGAGGAACAAGAGCGCCTCGAAGACGCCCTGGAACTGGGCTCCCGCCCGGTCACGGACGTCCTCCTCGACCACGACTCCCTGGTCACCGTCGGCCCCTCGGTCACCCCGGGCCAGGTGGTCGCGCTCACCGCCCGCACCGGGTACTCCCGGTTCCCGGTGGTCGCGGAGAACGGTGCCTTCATGGGCTATCTGCACGTGAAGGACGTACTCGACCTGGAGGAGTCCGAACGGGCGGTTCCGCAGCACCTCTGGCGGCCCATGACCACCCTGAGCTCCGAACTTCCCCTGGACGACGCCCTGACGGTGATGCGCCGCGCCGCGACGCACCTCGCCCAGGTCGCGGACGCGTCGGGCAAGGTCCTGGGCCTGGTCGCACTGGAGGACGTCCTGGAGCTCCTGGTCGGCGAGGTACGCGACCCGGCCCACCGGGACGCTGCCGCTGTGGTGACGCCGTTCACGGAACCCCGCGCCAGCGAGACCCCGGAGCAGGCGCTGGCGACCTGACGCCCCTGCCCGTTCCCTCCCTGGTTCTCTGTCCGCGGGTGGGCGGGGGCTGGTCGCGCAGTTCCCCGCGCCCCTGAAAGCAGGGGCGCGGGGGGCGAAGACCACCGGTCACATCGCCGAAGGGTCCTGCGGTCCCCGCCCCGACAGCACCTCCCCGTACGCCTGCATCAGGTCCGGCAGCCGGAGTGTCGACAAGTCGTCGCGGGACGGGATGTTCGGGTAACCGGAGAGCCGCAGGTCCCGGTACGCGCAGCTCTTCTCGTAGAGGGTGCGCAGGAAGCGGCCGTTGCCGAGTTCGTCGATCCAGCCCTGGTCGACCACATGGCCGGCGATCGAGCGGAGCTCGTCGAGGGCCTCCTCGTCCCAGATGTCACCGTTCTCGGCGGCCAGCACCTCACCGATGGAAGTGAGTTCGAGGGGGCGGTAGGAGGGGAAGTCCACGCGGGAGGTGAAGCGGGAGGAGAGGCCGGGGTTGGCGGCCAGCAGGCGGTCCATCCCCTCGGGGTAGCCGGCGAGGATGACGACCAGGTGGTCGCGGTTGTCCTCGGCCCGCTTCAACAGCACCTGCAGCGCTTCGTCGCCGTACGCGTCGCCCTTGCCGTAGCCCGAGTTGGAGAGCGCGTACGCCTCGTCCACGAAGAGGACTCCGCCGATCGCCGAGTCGATCAGCTCGTTGGCCTTGACGGCGGTCTGGCCCAGGTATTCGCCCACCAGGTCCGCCCGCTGCGCCTCCACCAGGTGGTCACCGCCGAGCAGCCCGAGCGCGTAGAAGACCCGGCCGAGAATGCGGGCCACCGTGGTCTTGCCGGTGCCTGAGGGGCCGGAGAAGACGAAATGGCGCTTCGGCGGCTGGACCGGCAGGCCCTGTCCGGCCCGCAGCCGCGCCATGTTCAGCTGTGCCGACAGCGCCTTGACCTGGCGTTTCACGGGCTCCAGTCCGACCATGCGCTCCAGCTCGTTGAGCGCCTCCTCGAGTAAGGCGGGGTCGGTCGGCCCGGCCGGCAGCGGCTGCACCGGCACCACGGCCTTCTCCCGCACCACGTCGGTCTCCGGCGGCAACGCGCCCGGCGGGAGCGGATCGGGCTCCGAGAGCTTCAGGTCGCGGCCCTCGGTGCCGAACAGGGGATCGATGCCGTCGGGGCCCTCCATCACGTCCTGCCCGACCCCGGCCAGCGTGATGGCCGCGAGGTCGGCGGCGGCATCGTCGTAGCCGTCGCCCTCGGAGATCGCGGCCAACCGGGCCGAGGTGTCCATGAACGCCGGGTCCACCCTGTGTACCGCCCGGTACAGCGGCAGCGCGGCGGCCGACCGCCCGGTGCCCTCGTGCGCCCGCGCCAGCCAGTACCGCAGCTCCTTGCGCTGCGGCTGCTCACTGCGGCAGCGCATCAGCGCGGAGGACAGGAGCGGCTCGGCCTGGCCGAACATCTCCAGGCGGACCCGGGCCATCCCGCCGAAGAGGCCGGCCTCTATGCCCAGCATGGGGTCGTCGATCAGCGGATCCGTGTGCCGGACCAGCTGCTCCCAGTCCTTGACCAGATAGGCCCGGCAGGCGTGCAGAAACCGCACCTGGTGATCGGCGTCGACCGGCGGCAGTCCCGCGAGCGCCCGGTCCAGCTCGGGCACATGGCGGCCGTCCAGCCAGTGCGAGGCGTGCGCGAGCAGCAGATCGCGCGGACTCTCCAGCACCGGCTGCACCCACCAGCCCAGCCAGTACCAGGAGTTGAGTGTGCGCCGGTGCCGGGAGCGCTGCTCGCCGAAGCGGTCCCGGTGCCGGAACATCCGTAGCAGCGCGGTCGTCGTGTCCACCCGCAGCGCGTGCAGTCCGAGCCAGCCGTCCGCCATGCCGGGGTCCATCCGGACCGCGGTACGGAACTCCTCCTCCGCCTGTGGATAGGCGCCCATCGTGTAGGCGTCCACACCTCGCATCCAGGCGAGGTCGGCCGGGGCCTCCGGGCCCCGCGTGCCGAAGTCCATCACGTCCCCCACAAACCGTGCCCCCGATGGTTCTCCGAACGGGCCGGTGCCCGTCGGCAGCTTTGGTCGAACCCCTGTGCCGCGGACGGGAGTTGCGCCGGTGCGCAG
Organism: Streptomyces sp. NBC_01384; assembly: GCF_045040035.1. Classification (NCBI taxonomy): domain Bacteria; kingdom Bacillati; phylum Actinomycetota; class Actinomycetes; order Kitasatosporales; family Streptomycetaceae; genus Streptomyces; species Streptomyces sp. NBC_01384. Next base: position 1,506,985 of record NZ_CP109559.1, on the reverse strand, counting down.
AGCAGCCGTCCGAAGGTCGCACCGAGAGGCATCGTACCTGCGCCGCATACGCGGGCCGAAGGGTGCCGCACGCCTCGTTCCACGAGGTGGGAGCAGATGGGGCGCACTTCACTCGGTGACCGAGGGTGAGCGAATGACGGCGCGCGGCGCCCGAAAAGAAAGGATGTGGGCAGAACGAAGCCCCCGATCACGGGGGAACAACCGGGGGCTTCGCGTTTGCGGGTGGCCTCGAAAGGCCGCACATTGAGAACGTAAGTCCTGTACGGCCCCCGGGTCAAGCCGAGTTGAAGTGGTGAGGGAACTTCCCCCGCAGGGGTCTTCACAAGTTCAGCACATTGCGGATGGTCCGTCACCGTGCGTGATGAAGTGGTCCGGTCCAACGGCCCCAGCAGGCCCGGAAACCACCTCGTATCCCTCGGAACACTGCCGCACCAGAAGATCGGCGAAGGGCCTCGAGGGATCCTGGACGAAATGCCGACGCTCCGCGGCGACCCACCCGGCCCAGAACGCGCTCAGGGCCTCGCCGTCCCGCCGCCGCCCGCGCGTCCAGGCCTCGTCGTGCGGCAGCTCCATCCACAGCAGTCGCGCCAGATACGGGCGCAGCGCACGGCGGCCGGCGCCGACGCCCTCCAGCAGGATCACGGGTGCGGGCGGCAGCTCGCACACGGGACCGAAGGCGCGAGCGGTCCAGTCGTACGGGGCATAGCGCGCCGTTTCGCCTCGACTCAGCGGCTCGACCACCTGACGCAGCAGCCGGCCGGTCCAGGCGAAGAGCTCCTCGTGCGTCGCGATGTCGTCGAGGTGCAGCACGGGTGCGCCGCCGAGCGCCCCGGCCAGCCGTCCGGCGAAGGTGGTCTTCCCGGAGCCGGCGTGCCCGTCGACCCCGATCAGGCGCACGGGTCCGCAGGAGGGCGGCAGCCCGCGCAGGCGCGAGGCGAGGTCGTGAATCACGGTTCCCGAGGTGCGGTGAGGTGCGGGCGCAGCCACCCGGCGGGTACATCTGCCCGGCGGGCACATGTACCCCTGTACGGGGAACACTCTAGTGGCGGTCGGCGCGCCCTCGCCGAAACCGAGGCATCGCAGGTCATGCCAGTGGTCTCGACCCATATTGGTGAGCGCGGCACGGGCCGAAGTGCTGGCAGGAGCCCGCTTCCGCCGTCCATAGTGGGGAACCTCCGCTTCCGGACGAACGGGAGGGTCCCCCACCCATGACCAGAGCTTCAGAGCCGTCCCGCAGAACCCTCCTGGCCGCGGCGGTCGCCGCGGCGGCGACCGGTACCGCCGGTCCGGCCGCCGCGGCCGCGGCCACCCCGGCGGGAGCGGCCGGAGCGCCCGCGTCAGCGCGGTCGTCCCTCGTGGACAACCGCGCCTGGACCTCGTACTCCGACTGGCGCAGCGGCACCGCGAACGGCACGCGGGCCCTCGCGGGCCTGCGTCCGGGCCTGGCGATCGCGGCTTTGGCCGGCACCGCGGACTACACCGATCCACACACCGGAAAGACCGCCACCTGGGAGTACGCGACCTGGACCTCCCCGGTCCACCGGCTCACCGCCCCTGCCACCGAAGCCGTCGCCTCCTGGAACGCGCACACCCCGGCGGGCACCTGGCTCCAGGTCGAGCTGACGGGCACGTACTCCGACGGCACGGACACCCCCTGGTACGTGATGGGCCGCTGGGCGTCCGGCGACCAGGACATCAAGCGGACCTCCGTCGACGATCAGAAGGACGGCAAGAGCGGTATCTGGACGGACACCTTCGCGATCGACGACGCGGCTTCGGGCCTGCGCCTCGTCTCGTACCGGCTGCGGCTGACCCTGTACCGCACCCCGGGCTCCGGGATCACGCCCACCGTGTGGCGGCTCGGCGCGATGGGCTCCGACATCCCCGACCGCTTCACCGTCCCGGCCTCCACGCCCGGCCTCGCCCGTGAGCTGACGGTCCCGCGCTACTCGCAGGAGATCCACGCGGGCCAGTACCCCGAGTACGACAACGGCGGCGAGGCCTGGTGCAGCCCCACCTCCTCGCAGATGATCATCGAGTACTGGGGCCGCAAGCCCACGGCGGAGCAACTCGCCTGGACGAACCCGGACTTCGCCGACCCGCAGGTGTGCCACGCGGCCCGCTTCACCTACGACTACCAGTACGCCGGCTGCGGCAACTGGCCCTTCAACGCCGCGTACGCGGCGACGTACAAGGACCTGCAGGGTGTGGTGACCCGCCTCGGCTCGCTCACCGACCTGGAGACGCTGATCGCCGCCGGCATCCCGGCCATAACGTCGCAGTCGTTCCTCAAGTCCGAGCTGACAGGGGCGGGTTACGGCACCTCGGGGCATCTCATGACCGTCATCGGCTTCACCGCGGACGGCGATGTGATCGCGGGCGACCCCGCCGCGCCGAGCGACGAGGCCGTGCGCCGCGTCTATCCGCGGCGCGAGTGGGAGAACATCTGGCTCCGTACCAAGCGGTACAACGTCTCGGGGAAGGTGGTCTCCGGCACGGGCGGGGTCTGCTACCTGTACTTCCCGGCGCATCCGTCGGCGCGGCAGCGCGAGGCGCTCGAGGCGGTGGGTATCCGGTGAGCAGGGGGCGGTCCCCGAAAGGGCCGTCCCCGCGCTCAGCTCTGCACCGGGTTGACCACCCGGTCCGGGTGATTCGGTATCGGCGGGGTCTTCGGGCCGTACAGCCACGGGTGCAGGAAACCGTCGAGGTCCTCGGTGACCTTGACCGTGAAGGGCTTGCCCCGGTCGAGGGCCTTCGCCGGGGTGATCACCAGTTCTCCCCCGCTCTCGGCTTCGCTCGAGCGGGGGGACCCCCATGAACGGGAGGTACCCCCATCGTCGCGCACGGCCGTGGCGGTCGTCCCGCTCACGGTCACCGTGTGCAGGGTGTTGCCACACTGTCCTGTGAGGAGACGCACAATTCCGACGCACCGTTGCGGAAAACGCGGGGATTCGAAGGTGGTCGAAGCGTCCGGCGTGTCCCGTCGAGGTGTCCGGCGTGACCAAGGTCCTACCGCTGAAACCCGTTCCGGTGGCAAGGTGGTCGGGTCGGTGGGGAGCCGATGGGATGCGGGGGGATGCCACCGCACCACTACGTGAGCGAGAAGCCATGACCGCGACCTCCGCCACCGCCACCCGACTCCGCGCCCGTACCGGCGGCCCGAAGGACGACGGCCCCAAGATCCTCGAACACGTAGTGGGCTGGACCTTCGTCGTGGTCCTCGCGATGCTCGTCACCCAGCTCGGCCTGCTGTGAGCTGAGTCCTCGGCCCGCTGAGCCGATCTTTCCGAGGACGGCCCGCCAGAAGACGATCCTGTCGGTCGACCAGAGTCGAACGAGCAGGTGGTATCGGTCTGCCATACTGCCAACGTCCCGCTGGCAGTCGGAGACTAGGGCCGGAATTGAATCATAGTCAACAGCGCGCCGTCGACCGCCCCCGGGCGCGCGGCACCGATCGCTCTCTGGCGCGCCGCGCCGAACTCATCGCCATCGGACGGAAGTTGTTCGCCGACACGTCGTACGACGCGCTGTCGATGGACGACATCGCACGACAGGCGCATGTCGCCAAAGGGCTGATCTACTACTACTTCAAGTCCAAGCGCGGCTACTACCTCGCGATCGTCGAGGACTCGGTCGCGGACCTGATCTCCCGTGCGGCCCACGGCCTCGAACTGCCCCCGGTCGAGCGGGTGCACCGCACCATCGACGGCTATCTGCGCTATGCCGAGCACAACCAGGCCGCGTACCGCACGATCATCACCGGCGGAGTCGGCTTCGACACCGAGGTGCAGGCCATCCGGGAGGGCGTGCGCGAGGTCATCGTCGAGACCATCGCCGAAGGGGCGTACGGCAGGCGCAAGATCGCGCCGCTGCCCCGCATGGCGCTGCTCGGCTGGCTCTACAGCGTCGAGGGCGCGACCCTCGACTGGATCGGCCAGCAGACCCTGACGCGCGAGACGATGCGCGAACTGCTGGTGAAGATGCTGGGTGGCGCGATGCGGGCGGTCGAGGAGCTCGACTCCTCCTACCGGGCCCCGGGGCCCGCCCGCCGGGACGTCTGAACGAGGGGCGGGGCAACCGCACCCCCGCCCCGACTCACCTACGGAATCGGTTGGTTGACAGATCGGCTAGTTGATCGCCTTGATCAGTTCACCGTTCGAGGTGTCACCACTGAGCTCCCAGAAGAAGGTGCCGCCCAGGCCCTGCTGGTTCTTGTACGTCATCTTCCCCGCGATGGTCGACGGGGTGTCGTAACTCCACCAGTTGGTACCGCACTTGGCGTACGCGGTGCCGCCGACCGTGCCCGTCGCCGGGCACTTGGTCTTGAGCACCTTGTAGTCGTCGATGCCCTGCTCGTACGTTCCCGTCGCCGGGCCGGTGGCCGTGCCGCCGGGGGCCGCCTGGGTGACGCCGGTCCAGCCGCGCCCGTAGAAGCCGATGCCCAGCAGCAGTTTCGAGGCCGGAATGCCGAGGCCCTTGAGTTTCGCGATGGTGGCGGAGGTGTAGTAGCCCGCCTTCGGGATGCCGGTGTACGAGTTCAGCGGTGAGTGCGGAGCCGTGGGGCCGGCCGTGTCCCAGGCGCCGAAGAAGTCGTACGTCATCGGGTTGTACCAGTCGACGTACTGCGCCGCGCCCGCGTAGTCCGCCGCGTCGATCTTGCCGCCCGCGGTGGCGTCGGCCGTGATCGCCGCGGTGACCAGGTTGCCGGAGCCGAACTTCGCCCGCAGCGCCGCCATCAGGTTCTTGAAGGCCGCCTTGCCGCTGGTGTCACAGGTGTTGCCACAGGCGTTCGGGTACTCCCAGTCGATGTCGATGCCGTCGAAGACGTCCGCCCACTTGGAGTTCTCGACGAGGTCGTAACAGGACTGTGCGAACGCGGCAGGGTTCTTGGCCGCCTCACCGAAACCGTTCGACCAGGTCCAGCCACCGAAGGACCAGAGGACCTTGAGGTTCGGGTGCTTCTTCTTCAGCTTGCGCAGCTGGTTGAAGTTGCCCCGCAGGGGCTGGTCCCAGGTGTCGGCGACGCCGTCCACCGACTGGTCGGCGGTGTACGCCTTGTCGGTCGCCGCGTACGCGTCGCCCATCGCGCACTTGCCACCGGTGACGTTGCCGAAGGCGTAGTTGATGTGGGTGAGTTTGGCGGCCGAGCCGGAGGTCTCGATGTTCTTGACGTGATAGTTCCGGTCGTAGACGCCCCATTCGGTGAAATAGCCGACGACCTTGGAACCGGCGGCGGTGGCCTGGGCGGTGCCGGACTCCGTGGCCGTCGCGGTTCCGGCGCCCGCCAGCAGCCCCGCGCCGAGGACGGCACAACAGGCGGCGGACAGGAGCGCCCGGAGGGCGCGGGGACGGTGCGGACTGAGCATCGGGTGTCTCCTCGTGGGGGAGAGGGAAACGCGCACTCTTTGGCATGAACGCGGTGAGACGCTGACGGAACAGTAGGAGGACTAGACCAGTGCGTCAATGGTTCGGACCAATTGGGTAGGTGGTCGGGTCGATTCCCCATTTCTTTTAGTAAGCGGTCGTTAACCGGTGACGCGGTGACTCCGAACGGGCATACTCACAGCGCCACAGCCGCTGATCAGGCCGTTCTCCACCCCAAAACGGCAGCATCGGCTGGGCCAGGTGAGACCCGGCGAAGCGGCCCCACCCCAAGGCGCGCGTTCGTCGATGTGCCCGACAGGGAGGAGAGCGTCGCCATGCCTGACCGCGCCCCGCAGCCGGTGGACCGCCGACTGCCCACGGACGAGGCCCGCGATCTGATCTCGCTCGTCCGTGACATCGCGCAGCGCGAGATCGCCCCGAAGGCGGCGGAGGGGGAGGACGCCGGACACTTCCCGCGCGAGATCTTCCGGCTGCTCTCGGAATCCGGACTGCTCGGACTGCCGTACGCATCCGAGTACGGTGGCGGCGACCAGCCGTACGAGGTCTACCTCCAGGTCCTCGAGGAGCTCGCCGCGGCCCGCCTCACCGTCGGCCTCGGCGTCAGCGTGCACTCGCTCTCCTGCCACGCCCTCGCGAACTACGGCACCAAGGAGCAGCAGGCCGATCATCTGCCCGCGATGCTCGGCGGCGGTCTCCTCGGCGCGTACTGCCTCTCCGAGCCGTCCTCCGGTTCGGACGCCGCCTCGCTGCGGACGAAAGCCGTGCGGGACGGAGACCATTGGATGATCACGGGCACCAAGGCCTGGATCACGCACGGCGGAGTCGCCGACTTCTACACCGTGCTCGCGCGCAGCGGCGGCGAGGGCCCGCGCGGGATCACCGCCTTCCTGGTGCCCGGCGATGCCGAGGGGCTGAGCGCGGCCGCGCCCGAGAAGAAGATGGGTATGAAGGGCTCGCCCACCGCGCAGGTTCACTTCGACGGCGTACGCGTGTCCGACGACCGGCGCATCGGCGACGAGGGCCAGGGCTTCGCGATCGCCCTCTCGGCGCTCGACTCCGGGCGGCTCGGCATCGCGGCCTGTGCGATCGGTGTCGCCCAGGCGGCGCTCGACGAGGCCGTCGCGTACGCCACCGGGCGCGAGCAGTTCGGCCGGCCGATCTCCGACTTCCAGGGGCTGCGCTTCATGCTCGCGGACATGGCGACGCAGATCGAGGCGGGCCGGGCGCTCTACCTGGCCGCGGCACGGCTGCGCGACGCGGGGCGGCCGTTCTCCAAGCAGGCGGCCATGGCCAAGCTCCTGTGCACGGACACCGCGATGAAGGTCACCACGGACGCCGTCCAGGTGCTCGGCGGATACGGCTACACCGCGGACTTCCCGGTCGAGCGCTATATGCGCGAGGCCAAGGTGCTGCAGATCGTCGAGGGCACCAATCAGATCCAGCGGATGGTCATCGCCCGTCACCTCGCGGGTCCGGAGTCACACTGAACTGCCCGTAGCCGTACGGAATCGACGGCGCCGTCAGCCGGACCCACTCCGGGTCGTGGCGCCCCGGGAGCGTGCGCCCGCGATCGGCCCAGGTGCGGATCAGGGCGCGGTAGATGGGGGGATCCTGGGGCGCCGGCGGGGGCGGCGCCTGCCGAACCGATTCTGCCGGAGCCGGGACGAAGATCCGGCGCGGCTGCCCGGTCGCTGAATAGGTGGGGGTCATACCGAGGCAACGCGCGGGCGGGTGGGCAGGTCACCCACCCGCGTAATCGAGCGTGGGTTCACGACGGGCCCGTACGGGGGGCGCTCGGAGGTGCGGGCGTCTGGCCCCGGGGCGCCGTCTGACGTACCGTCAACTGGCGCCGCCGGGGGCCGCACCCCTCCTGGGGCGTCAACTGCCGTGCGCCCAGGGAGGCCTGCCGTGTCCGACGACCGCCCCGTCGCCCTCGACGAGTACCCCGTGCACCAGGTGCCGCTGTCCATGAAGCACCTCGCGACCGGAGACCGGAACGCGTACGACCGCTGCATCTTCCACGTCTTCGACCACCAGGGCCGGGCGCTGCTGATCCTGGGGCTCGGCGTTTATCCGAACGTCGGAGTGATCGACGCGTACGCCACCCTGCGGCTCGGCGACCAACTGCACGCGGTACGGGCGTCGGACGCGCTGGGGGACGACCGGATGGACCTGGCCGTCGGCCCGCTCCGCATCCTCGTCGAGAGGCCCCTCAAGGAGTTCGTGCTGAGCTGCGCGGCCGATCCCGCCGACCCCGGCGGACTGTCGTACGAGATCACCTGGGCGGCGGACTTCCCGGCGCTGTGGGAGCCGCACCACCTCCAGCGGCGAGGTGGCCGGCTCACGCTCGAGGGCAGGCGCTTCGTGCAGGCGGGACACTGCGAGGGCTGGATCCGCGTCGGCGGCGAGGAGATACGCCTGGCCCGCGGCCGCTGGACCGGCACCCGCGACCGCAGCTGGGGCGTGCGCCCGATGCCGGGGGAGGAGGGCGGCCGGCTCGCGCACGAGAACCCGACGGAGGGCTTCCACTGGCTGTGGTGCCCGGTCCGGTTCGAGGACCGGTTCGTGATGGTCGTCGTCCAGGAGGACGCCGATGGCTACCGGTCGCTCAACGACGCCACACTCGTACGCGACGGGGAGCGCGACCTCCAACTCGGCTGGCCCCAGGCCGACATCAGCTATCGCTCCGGCACCCGCCATCCCACGTCCGCGGTCATCCACCTCACTCGTCCAGGTGACCGTAAGCCCATGGAGCTGGGCGTGGAGGTGCTCACTTCCTCCCCGCTCGCGGTCGGCGCGGGCTATCCGCCCGCCGACGACTGGCAGCACGGCACCTGGCGCGGCCGCGGCTGGAGCGACCGCCGCGTCTACGACCTCTCCGACCCGGCCGCGCATCCCCGGGCCGCGTACGGGGTGATCGACCACGCGGCCCGCTGCACGCTGGACGGGCAGGTCGGCCACGGGATCTTCGAACACGGCTCGTCCGGCCGCCACGACCCGAGCGGCTTCACCGCATTCGACTCGGTCGCGCCCTGAAGGAGGAGCGGGATGGCCACGGCACCGCGCCCGCGCACGACCACCCGCGACCCGGAGGAACTGGCCCGCCGGCTGACCGCCTGGCTCGCCACGCACCTCCCCGGTGCCAAGGCGGTCGACGTGACCGTCCCCGAGTCCAACGGCATGTCCAGCGAGACCCTGCTCTTCGACATCGAGCACCCCGAACCACCCTCCCCCATCGCCTGCGCGTTGAGGCTGGCGGCGGACCCGGCGGCGTACACCGTCTTCCCCGTCTACGACCTGCCCCGGCAGTACCGCACGATGAGTCTCGTCGCCGCACGCAGCGATCTCCCCGTGCCGCGGGTGCTGTGGCTGGAGGAGGACCCCGGGCCGCTCGGGGCGCCGTTCTTCGTCATGGAGCGGGTCGAGGGGCGCGTACCGCCGGACGTCATGCCCTACACGTACGAGGGAAATTGGCTGCACGCGGCGAGCGACCGGGAACGCGAGCACCTGGAGGCGGCCTCCGTCGGGCTCCTCGCCCGGCTGCACGACCAAGTCCCGCCCAGAGAAGCGGACTTCTTGACCCTCCCGGGTGAAGGAAGCCCGCTACATCGCCATGTCGAGGCCCAACGCGCCTACTACGAATGGGTGGTTGACGGTCTGTCGCGCTCACCCCTGATCGAGAGCGCCTTCGACCGGCTCGACGAGCTGTGGCCGCGCGACGAGGGCGAGGCGGTGCTCAGCTGGGGCGACGCGCGCATCGGGAACGTCGTCTACGACGGGTTCGACCCCGCGGCCGTCCTCGACTGGGAGATGGCGGCCCTGGCCCCGCGCGAGGTCGACCTCGGCTGGACGATCTATCTGCACCGCTTCTTCCAGGACCTCACCGTGGGCTTCGGGCAGCGCGGACTGCCCGGCTTCCTGCGGCGCGACCGTGTCGAGCGGCGCTATGCCGAACTCACCGGCCACACGCCCCGGGACATGGACTTCCACACGCTGTACGCGGCGCTGCGGCACGCGATCGTCATGCTGCGCGTCGCCTACCGCCAGGTGCACTTCGGCGAGGTCGCCGTCCCGCGGGACCCGGACACACTGATTCTGCACCACGGCAGTCTGCGCGCCATGGTGCAGGGCAGCTACTGGGAGGGACCGGAGGCCGGTCGCTGAGCGCGCGAGGGCCGGTTCAGGCTGCCTGGCCGCGCATCTCGGGGACCCGCATCGGGCGCGAGCCCGGGCCGCCCACGTGCGAGAACGGCTGGGTCCGCCAGTCGAGGCCCTGAGGGAGCGTCAACAGGAGGGCCGTGTCCTGCTCTTGGAGTTCCGTCGACTCGTCCGCGGGCCGGGCGTCGGCCGCGGCGCGGCCCGTACCGGCGCAGACCGTGAGCCCGAACGGGTTCCACGGCGAGGCGCACAGCGCGTGCTCGGGCAGGATCGCCTCGTCCGCGAGGAGCGCGATGGGCTGGGCGCAGTCCGGGCAGATCACCCGGTACATCTCGAAGGTGTCGTAGGCGTCGAGCTCTTCACCGTCGACGGCGTCCGGTTCGACGCCCTCCGGCTCGGGCTCGACGACGAGCTGGGGCCGCTTGGACGCGGTACGACCAGGGCGCTTAAGACTCTGCATGGGATTCTCCCCCTCGGGTGGGCCGACAAGGCGCTGCGGCCTCGACCACAGCAAGCATTTCCCGTCCCGTCTCTGCGGTAATCACGAGAACATCACGGACCCGGTTGTAGTGCTGTGTTGTTCGTCACATGCCGCCCGCAGATGCCCGGCCCGGTGGATTTGTCCCCCGAGCGGCTCACAGCCCGCTCTCACCCACATCACAAACCGGGTATGACCTGCGCCGCTGAGGTATCCGAGGGGATCAAGGGCCCTGTAGGTTCTTGCGCCATGGAGGAGCTGGACCGACAGATTGTGCAGCTGCTCGTCGCAGACGGGCGGATGAGCTACACCGACCTGGGCAAGGCTACCGGCCTGTCCACGTCCGCCGTGCATCAGCGGGTGCGCCGGCTCGAACAGCGCGGCGTCATCCGCGGCTATGCCGCCGTCGTGGACCCGGAGGCCGTCGGGCTGCCCATGACCGCCTTCATCTCGGTGAAGCCGTTCGACCCGAGCGCCCCGGACGACATCGCGGAACGCCTTGCGGGCGTGCCCGAGATCGAGGCCTGCCACAGCGTCGCGGGCGACGAGAACTACATCCTCAAAGTACGGGTCTCCACCCCGCACGAACTGGAGGAGCTCCTCGCCCGCCTGCGCACCCTGGCGGGTGTGTCGACCCGTACGACGGTGGTGCTGTCGACGCCGTACGAGGCGCGGCCGCCCCGCATCTGACCCACCCGGGCACCGACCGGCCGTCGGCAGGCGCGAGACTGTTTCCCATGAGTGAGAGCACCGCCTGGTCGGACACCGTGCTGCTGCGCGGTGGAGAAGTCCACAGCCCCGCCGATCCCTTCGCCACCGCGATGGTCGTCGAACGCGGGCAGATCGCCTGGGTCGGCTCGGAAGGCGCGGCCGACGCCTTCGCCGACGGGGTCGCCGAGGTCGTGGACCTGGAAGGCGCGCTGGTCACCCCGGCGTTCACCGACGCGCACGTGCACACCACCGCCACCGGGCTCGCGCTCACCGGCCTCGACCTGTCCGACGCGCCCTCCCTGGAAGCGGCCCTCGCGCTCGTGCGCGACTTCGCCGGCGCCCGTCCCGCCGACCGGGTGCTGCTCGGCCACGGCTGGGACGCGGCCCGCTGGCCCGGCGGACGCCCCCCGACGCGCGCCGAACTGGACGAGGCGACCGGCGGCCGTCCGCTCTACCTCTCCCGCATCGACGTGCACTCGGCCGTCGTCACCACGGCCCTGCTCGACCTGGTTCCCGGCATCACCGAGCGCGCCGGATTCCAGGACGGCCCGCTGACCCGGGACGCCCACCACGCGGTACGCGCCGCCGCGCTCGGCGCCGTCACCCCGGCCCAGCGCACCGAGGCCCAGCGCGCCGCGCTCGCCCACGCCGCCTCGCTCGGCATCGGCTCCGTGCACGAGTGCGCGGGCCCGGAGATCTCCTCCGAGGACGACTTCACCGGGCTGCTGCGGCTCGCCGCGGAGGAAGCGGGGCCCCGGGTCGTCGGCTACTGGGCCGAGCAGGCCGAAGAAGGCGTGGCGAGGGCCCGGGAGCTGGGTGCGATCGGCGCCGCAGGCGACCTCTTCGTCGACGGCTCCCTCGGCTCGTACACCGCCTGCCTCCACCAGCCGTACGCCGACGCCGACCACACCGGCACCGCCTACCTGGACGCCGCCGCGGTCGCCGCGCATGTGGTGGCCTGCACCGAGGCGGGCCTCCAGGCGGGCTTCCACGCCATCGGGGACGCCGCCGTGGCCGCCGTGGTCGAAGGCGTCCGCGCCGCCGCCGAGAAGGTCGGCCTGGCCCGCGTGCGCGCTGCCCGGCATCGCGTCGAGCATGCCGAGATGCTCACGCCGCAAACCGTCGCCGGCTTCGCCGAACTCGGCCTCACCGCCTCCGTGCAGCCCGCCTTCGACGCGCTGTGGGGCGGCGAGGACGGCATGTACGCCCAGCGCCTGGGCGTCGAGCGGGCCCGTACCCTCAACCCCTTCGCGGCCCTGCTGCGCACCGGCGTACCGCTCGCCTTCGGCTCCGACAGCCCCGTCACCCCCCTCGACCCGTGGGGCACCGTGCGCGCCGCCGCCTTCCACCGCACGCCGGAGCACCGGGTGTCCGTGCGCGCCGCGTTCACGGCGCATACGCGCGGCGGATGGCGGGCGATCGGACGGGACGACGCGGGTGTCCTGGTGCCGGGCGCACCCGCCGACTATGCCGTGTGGCGCACCGAGGAGCTGGTCGTACAGGCCCCCGACGACCGGGTCGCCCGCTGGTCCACCGACCCTCGTTCCGGTACCCCCGGACTGCCGGATCTGAGCCCCGGAGGCGACCTGCCCGTGTGCCTGCGCACGGTCGTCGGAGGCCGGACGGTCTTCGTACGGCCGGGCGAGTGATCTCGCGGGGTGGCGAGGCGGTGATCGCCTTCGGCCGCCCTGTCGTGCGACCTGCGCATCCTCCGCGCTGACCTGGTGAGGGGGCGAAAACCCACAGGTCAGACGAGTGTTGACAGCTGGCGGCAAGGGGCCGGTAGGTTCGGCCGGGTCCACCACCGGACGTCCGACCGGAGAACTTCCAGGCAGTCGCCGGAGCGCCGCTGGGTCAGGGGTGGTGTGCCGCACCGGCGCACCACCACTGGGAGCCAGGCTCAGCGCCGGTGCCACGGCGATGGAACGTTCACGCCTGTCGGAAGGGTGTGACCCGGGTGGGGCCCGGACGTCCAGTAGACAACGGCTTTCGGTCGACCCGCAGCCAGCGGGTCCCAGGTCGGCCCGAAGGGCGCCGGGCCCCGATCCGCAGTACGGTGCTCCGGCGCGGCGGGCACGCTCTTACCCGGCTCTTGCCGAATCGACACCCCCGTACTAACGCGCGGACGTTTCAGTGCAGGCTGCGGCCACTATGGTGGACCCCTGCATACGAACATGAAGGGGCAGTAGTGAACGACGGCGACGGGACCCTCGCGGCAGAAGCCCAGGGGGGGCGGTTCGGCCCGCTCGGCACGGCCTTGGTGATCATCCCGACCTACAACGAGGCGGAGAACATCAAGAAGATCGTCGGCCGGGTGCGAGCCTCGGTGCCCGATGCACACGTTCTGGTGGCGGACGACAACAGCCCGGACGGCACGGGCAAGCTCGCCGACGAGCTGGCCGCCGAGGACGACCACGTCCAGGTGCTGCACCGCAAGGGCAAGGAAGGCCTGGGCGCCGCGTATCTCGCGGGCTTCGGCTGGGGCCTTGAGCACGGCTACGGCGTCCTCGTCGAGATGGACGCCGACGGCTCGCACCAGCCGGAGGAACTGCCCCGGCTGCTGACCGCCCTCAAGGGTGCCGACCTCGTGCTGGGGTCGCGCTGGGTGCCGGGCGGGCGGGTCGTGAACTGGCCCAAGTCCCGCGAGTTCATCTCGCGCGGCGGCAGCATGTACTCCCGGCTCATGCTCGGCGTGCCGATCCGGGACGTCACCGGAGGCTTCCGCGCCTTCCGCCGCGAGACCCTCGAAGGCCTCGGGCTCAGTGAAGTCGCGTCCCAGGGGTACTGCTTTCAGGTGGATCTGGCCCGGCGTGCCGTCAAGGCGGGCTTCCACGTCGTCGAGGTGCCCATCACCTTCGTCGAGCGGGAGCTCGGCGACTCCAAGATGAGCCGCGACATCCTCGTGGAGGCGTTGTGGCGGGTCACCACGTGGGGCGTGCGGGAGCGGGTCGGCCGGATCACCGGCCGAAAGCCCAGGTCCTAGGAGCGCTTCGGGCGTGAGGGGGCGGGCCGGCCGGGCCCGCCCCCTCACACCAGTTCACTCCACAGCTACGGCTGATCATCCGCTTATCCCATACTGAGCTGTGCCCAGGCACACTGGGTGCATGACGACTGGCGCACCGACTCCCACGTACCCCGCCCGGCCGCGGCGATCCCGGCTGCGCACGTTCCTGCCGCTCGGCATCGCCGCCTGGCTGGTGCTGGAGATCTGGCTGCTGACCGTGGTCGCGGGCGCGACGAGCGGTTTCACGGTGTTCCTGCTGCTGGTCGCCGGTTTCATCCTGGGCTCCGTGGTCATCAAGCGGGCCGGCCGCCGTGCCTTCCGCAACCTCACCGAGACCCTGCAACAGCAGCAGAGCGGAGTGGCCCCCACGAGCGGGGGTGGCAACGGCAACGGGCTGATGATGCTCGGCGGTCTCCTCCTGATGATCCCCGGCCTCGTCTCCGACGCCCTGGGCCTGCTTCTGCTGATCCCGCCGGTCCAGAAGGCCCTGAGCCGGTACGCCGAGCGCACCATCGAACGCAAGCTCCGCGAGGCCGCGCCCGGCACAGTCGGGGACGCCTTCCAGCAGGCCCGCATCCACCGCCCCGACGGCAAGGTCGTCCAGGGCGAGGTCATCAGGGACGAGGGCCCCCAGGGCCCGGCAGCGGAGCAGGGCCCGCGCCCGCCACTGAATCGCTGACCCTGGCCGACCGGGCGCGCATCTCCAGCCCGTCCGGCGTTCGAGGACGGGCCCGAAGGGCGAAGCGGGGTCTGGGGCGGCAGCCCCAGGGCCGGTCACCCCATCACCCGGCACCGCACCACAACCGCGCCGGCGAACCACCCTCCCCTGCCACACCGCCGCGCGCCCAACGCACAGAGCCGCGGGCCCCGTACAAGTGACGTACGGTGCTCGCGGCTGCGTGCGTGCGTGGTATGCCGCCCAACCCCCGGAGGGGCTACGCGGACTTGCGGCTGTCCCGCGGATGCACCGCGATGTTCATCGCGCCGGAGCGCAGAACGGCCAGGCGCTCCTCGAGGACCTCTTCGAGCTCCTCTCGGGTGCGCCGCTCCATCAGCATGTCCCAATGCGTACGCGCGGGCTTGGCCTTCTTTTCCTCAGGGCCGTCGCCGTCCACCAGGAGTGCCTGGGCCCCGCAGACCTTGCACTCCCACTCCGGCGGGATCTCCGCCTCGACCGAGAAGGGCATCTCAAACCGGTGCCCCTTCTCGCATGCGTACTCCACGGCCTGGCGCGGGGCCAGGTCGATGCCGCGGTCCGTCTCGTAGCTGGTCACCACGAGGCGCGTGCCGCGAAGAGCTCGCTCACTCATGAATCGTGCCTCCCGGGCTTGTCGCCCACAGGACAGGTGTCGCTGTCGTCGTCATCCGGTCAACGTCCGGTCGGCGGTAAAGATTCCCGTTCAGGGTCATGCGTCGCCGTCGTAGCCGCCCCTTGTTGTACCCACCGGCGCCCGGTTTGTCACATCTGACAGCAGATGTCACCCAACGCTTCCATATCATTGACGCGCAGTAACGGTACGCCTGGCAGGCCAAACGCGTACACTACCGGCCTTTGGCCTCAGGTGCTAAATCCTGTCCGGCACGGGATTGCCCGCGTCGTGCACTGCCCGCCGCACCGGAACCCTCGCCAGCAGCACGAATCCGATGACGAAGAAGGCCACGAGCGAGATGATCGCGTCCCGATAACTTCCCGTCAGCTGATAGGTCAAACCGAACAGAAGCGGGCCGAGCCAGCTCATGCCCCGGTCGCTCATCTCGTACGCGGAGAAGTACTCGGCCTCTTTCCCGCTCGGCACGAGATGCGAGAACAGGGAGCGCGACAGTGCCTGGCTGCCGCCCAGGACCAGGCCGATCCCGGCGGCCAGGACGAAGAACCAGAAAGGCGCGCCCGCCGGCAGGAAGTACCCGGCGCCGAGCGTCACCGTCCAGGCGACGAGCGAGCCGAGAATGGTGCGCTTCGCGCCGTACGTCCGCGCCAGCCGCCCCATGCCCAGGGCGCCCCCGATCGCGAGCACCTGCACCAGCAGCACCGCGACGATCAGCGTCGACTGGCTCAGGCCCAGCTCCTCCGACCCGTACACCGACGCCTGTGAGATGACCGTCTGGATGCCGTCGTTGTAGATGAGATACGCGAACAGGAAGGCCAGTGTGAGCGGTTTGCCCCGCATGTCCCGAACGGTGGCCGCCAGTTGCCGCCATCCGTGCCCGGGCGCCCGGCCCGCGGCTTCCGTGGGGCGGTCCCGCAACCGCTTCAGCGGTACGAGGGTGAAGGCGCCCCACCAGATGCCCGCCGAGGCCAGACAGATGCGGACGGCCGTCGATTCGGAGACGCCGAAGGTGTCGTGGGCCGTGTACAGGATCAGGTTCACGACCAGCATCAGCGAGCCCGCGGCGTAGCCGAAGGCCCAGCCGCGGGACGAGACCGCGTCGCGCTCCTCGGGAGGGGCGATCTGCGGCAGGTAGGAGTTGTAGAGGACCATTGACACGGCCACCGAGGCATTGGCGACGATCAGTAGGAGACCGCCGAGCAGATAGCGGTCGCCGTGCAGGAAGAACATGCCCGTGGTGGCCGCGGCTCCCAGATAGGCGCAGACCGCGAGCAGCGGTTTCTTGCGGCCGGTGCGGTCGGCGGCCGCGCCCGCCATCGGCATCACGAAGATCGACAGGATGACGGACGCCGAGACCGCGTAGGCGAAGAAGGAGCCGGCGCGGACCGGGACACCCAGGGGGTGCACAAAACCGTCCGCGTCCGCCGCGTGCTTGGCGACGGACGTCAGATAAGGACCCAGGAACACGGTGAGCACGCTCGTCGAATAGACGGAGCACGCCCAGTCGTAGAAGTACCAGCCGCGCTGCTCGCGCCGCCGCTCGGCAACCTCGTCGGTCACCCCTGCCCACACGGTTTCGGTGTCCACCCGTGCCCCTCGCTTCCCGCTGGACGGACCGCGCGAGAGGGCTCAGACCCAGGTGCCCCGGTCCTCCAGGACCCTGCGCAGCGTGTTGATGTGATCGGTCATGATGCCATCGACTCCCAGGTCGAGGAGCCGGTGCATGCGATCGGGTTCATTGACCGTCCAGACGTGGATCTGCAGGCCGCGGGCGTGGGCGGCGCGTACGAAGCGCCGGTCGACCACCGGCACACCCGACTGGGACTCGGGCACCTGGGCGGCGATCGCCGAGTCGCGCAGCGCGGCCGGGATGCCGTACGAGCGCAGCCGCAGCCCCACGACGCCCTTGGTGCCGTACGAGGTGGCCAGGCGGGGTCCGGCCAGGCGCTGGGCGCGGAAGACCCGCGCCTCGGAGAACGAGCCGACGCAGACGCGGTCCCAGGCGTCGGTGCGGCCGATGAGGTTCAGCAGGGGGTGGAGGGCGGGCTCGGCCTTGACGTCGACGTTCCAGCGCACCTCGGGAAAGGTTTCGAGGAGCTCTTCGAAGAGCGGCACCGGTTCTTTGCCCGCCACGCGCGCGTGGCGCACGTCTTCCCAGGGGAGGTCCGCGATCCGGCCCGCGCCGTCCGTCACCCGGTCGAGGGTCGCGTCGTGGAAGGCGACGAGTCTGCCGTCCGCCGTCGCGTGCACATCCGTCTCGATGTAGCGGTAGCCCGCCTCCACCGCGCGGTGGAACTGGGCGACGGTGTTCTCCAGGCCGTCCGCCGCACCGCCGCGATGGGCGAAGGCGATCGGGCCGGGGTGGTCGAGGTACGGGTGGCGTATGCGCGGGCTCACCCTGGAAGTATCGCTCGCTCCGGTTGACCGGCGGCAACGACGGTGCTGCCGCCCGGTGCCGGGCGGGCGGCGAACACGCGCAGGAAGAGCTGGGCGAGCGGCCCGATCGCGACGGCGTACAGCACCGTGCCGATGCCGACCGTGCCGCCGAGCGCGAAGCCGGTCGCGACGACGGCGACTTCGAGGAGGGTGCGCACGAGGCGGATCGAGCGGCCCGTACGCCGGTGCAGACCTGCCATCAGGCCATCGCGCGGCCCCGTACCGAAGCCGGCCGAGATGTAGAGGCCCGTCGCCACGCCGTTCAGCACGATGCCCGCCACGAGCAGCGGAATCCGTAGGGCCAGGGTGTGCGCGTCCGGGACCAGGGCGAGGGTGCCGTCCATGGCGATGCCGACCACGAACACGTTCGAGACCGTGCCGAGGCCGGGGCGCTGCCGCAGCGGAATCCACAGGAGCAGCACCGCCGCACCCACGATGATCGACACCACACCGATCGTCAGACCGGTCAGCTCGGCGAGCCCCTGGTGCAGCACGTTCCAGGGCTCCAGACCGAGGCCCGACTCCACGAGCAGGGCGGAGCTCGCCCCGTACAGCGCGAGGCCGACATAGAGCCGGACGAGGCGAAGCGGGAGCCGCCGCTCGGATTCCTTACGCAGGGGGTCGGAGGGTTCGGCGGGTAGGGATTCGGCGCGTGCGGACAAGAGGTGCCCCCCTGTGGTGGTGGAACTCCGGCGGTGAACCGCGGCGGTGCCCCGTGGTGGTGACAGTGGCCTGGCTCGTGACATTCTGTGGCTTGGCAGGAGGCGCCATCCAAGGCCAATCCGAGGAAGGTGGACTGGGAATCATGACGCACTGGACTTCGGCGGTGGGGGCCGCGCAGCTCGCCCGGCTGCTCAACTCCCAGCAGGAACGCCCCGCGGGGCCCGGCACCCGGCGTCCGCCCGCCTATCGGGCGCTCGCCGACGGTGTTCGGCTGCTCGTGCTCGAAGGCCGGGTGCCGGTGGCCGCCCGGCTGCCCGCCGAGCGGGAGCTCGCGCTGTCCCTGTCCGTCAGCCGTACGACGGTCGCCGCGGCCTACGAGGCACTGCGCAGCGAGGGGTTCCTGGAGTCGCGCAGGGGAGCGGGCAGCTGGACCGCCGTTCCCGCCGGGAACCCGTTGCCCGCGCGTGGCCTGGAACCGCTGCCGCCCGAGGCGCTCGGCTCGATGATCGACCTCGGCTGCGCGTCGCTGCCCGCGCCCGAACCGTGGCTCACCCGTGCCGTGCAGGGCGCCCTGGAGGAACTGCCGCCGTACGCGCACACGCACGGCGACTATCCGGCGGGGCTGCCCGCGCTGCGCGCGATGATCGCCGAGGGGTACACGGCGCGAGGCATCCCGACCATGCCCGAGCAGATCATGGTCACGACGGGCGCGATGGGGGCGATCGACGCGATCTGTCACCTCTTCGCGGGGCGCGGCGAACGCATCGCCGTCGAGTCGCCGTCGTACGCCAACATCCTCCAGTTGATGCGGGCGGCGGGCGCCCGGCTGGTACCCGTCGCCATGGCCGAGGGACTGGCCGGCTGGGACATGGACCGCTGGCGGCAGGTCCTGCGGGACGCCGCGCCCCGGCTGGCGTACGTCGTCGCCGACTTCCACAACCCGACGGGGGCCCTCGCGGACGAGGACCAGCGCCGACGCCTGGTGGACGCCGCGAGGTCGGCGGGGACCGTGCTCGTGGTCGACGAGACGATGAGCGAGGTGTATTTGGAGGAGGGGTTGGAGATGCCGCGTCCCGTGTGCGGCTTCGACCCCGCAGGGTCCACGGTCATCACCGTCGGGTCGGCCAGCAAGGCGTTCTGGGCGGGCATGCGGATCGGGTGGGTCCGCGCGGCCCCCGACGTGATCCGCAGCCTCGTCTCCGCGCGCGCGTACGCCGACCTCGGGACGCCCGTACTGGAGCAGCTGGCGGTGAACTGGCTGTTCAGCACCGGGGGGTGGGAGCAAGCAGTGGAGATCCGGCGCGGGCAGGGCCGGGAGAACCGGGACGCGCTCGTCGCCGCCCTGCGCCGTGAGCTGCCCGACTGGGAGTTCTCGGTTCCGCAGGGCGGGCTGACGCTGTGGGTTCGCACCGGCGGGCTGTCCGGCTCGCGGATCGCCGAGGCGGGCGAACGGGTGGGGGTACGCGTGCCCTCCGGGCCGCGGTTCGGCGTCGACGGGGCCTTCGAGGGGTATGTGCGGCTGCCGTTCACCGTGGGGGGTGCGGTGGCGGAGGAGGCGGCGGTGCGGTTGGCCGCGGCGGCGCGGTCGGTGGAGACGGGGGCCAACGGCGGTAACGAGGCGCCGCGCACGTTCGTGGCTTAGCGGTCCGTGTCCCACCCACCTGCGGCAGACGAACCACCCGGGGAGCTGGGGGCGGAGCCCCCAGGTGTGGGACGGGACGGGTAGGGGCGGCGGGGCGGAACAAATCCGCCTAGCCCTCGGCCACCGCCGCCTCCACGGGGAGCGGCCCCGCATCAGCCGGAGTCGTCCGCTCCGGAAGGAGGTCGAGGACCGCCCGCCGGTGGGTCTCGCTCGTCGCGTCGTCGTAGGGGTCCGGCGTAGCCGGCACCTGGAGCCGCAGGACGGGCCCGGTGCCCAGTCGGGCGTACCCGCGGCCGGGCGGCACGTCCCGGGTCGGAGTGGTGTGCGGCGGTGCGCCCAGGACGGTTTCCAGCTGGGCCGGGGACGCGGGACCGAGGACCACGCGCGCGCGGGTGTGCTGGTGTACGGCATCGCTGAGCGCGTCGAGGTCGTCGAACTGCTCGGCGATGACGACCGTGACGCCCGCCGCGCGCCCGTGGCGGAGCGGGACCTGAAGGAGGGCCTGGGGATCGTTGCGGCCGTCGGCTGCCGCGAAGTGCCCGAGCGCGCTCGGCCGGTCGAGCAGGATCCACAGGGGGTTCTTCGTGTCGTCCGGGGCGGGGTGACCCGCTTGACGTGCACGGTTGGCGGCGATCAGGCGTCGTTCCGTCTCGTGCGCGGCCCACTCCAGACTCGCGAGCGCCCCGGCGAGTCCGGACTCGACGGCGAGGACGCCGTCCCGGCCGGTCAGGCACGCGTACTCGCCGGTGCCACCGCCCTCGACGATGACGACATCGCCGTACTGAAGGGCCTGGAGGGCGATGGAGCGCACCAGCGTGCTCGTGCCGCTGCCCGGCTCGCCCGCGATCAGCAGGTGCGGCTCGGTGGAGCGGATGCCGGTGCGCCAGACGACCGGCGGAACGTCGCGTTGTTCCTCACCGTAGGTGAGGGGAAGGGTGCGCTGGACATCGGCGGGATCGGTGAAGCCGAGGACCGTCTCACCGGGCGCGGTGACGAAGCGCTGGGCGGCGATGTCGACGGGGAGCGGCGGGAGGACGGTGACGGTGAGCTCGTTGCCCTCCTCGTGCCAGTCGAAGTGGTACTCGCGGCCTCGGCCGGACTTGGCGTGCAGCAGTTGTTCGATCCGGGTACGGGACTCCGCCTCGCCGTCCGTGAAGTAAGGCGGGTAGCGGATGAGGAGTCGGGAGACGCGTCCGTCGTCGTCGAAGTCGTGCGTGGGGAAGGCTTTCTCCCAGTCGCCGCCGTGGGAGTAGAGGGGGTCCGGGTCCTCGGCCACCGAGAAGTACGGGACCAGGGACTCATAGAGCGACTGGAGGCGCTGGATCTGCGACTCGTCGGGGCCCGCGGGCCCCGACGAGTCGCGGTCCCGTCCGGTCCATGCCGCCGCCGCCATCAGCGTGATGGCGGCGAGCAGCGGGCCGTACGGCACCAGCGCCACGACCAGGATCGCCGAGGCCACCAGGAACAGCAGCGGCCCGCGCCGGTCCTTGGGGGTGTCGGCCCACTTGCGCCGACCGGCACCTGCCAGCCGGCGCAGTCCACGGGAGATCGTGATCAGTGGGTGGAGGACGTCGGTGGTGCTGTCGGCTGCCGTCCGGGCCAGCTCCCGGCTTCGGGCGATCTGCGCGGTGCCGTTGCTGAGGATGCGGGGGAGAGGGCGCCGGGCCACTGCTGTCTCCTGGAAGTGCGTGCGATGGGCAGGGGTGTCAGAACTTGATCCCGCCGAGGAGGCTCGCCAGGCTCTCCCCGCCCGCCTTGATACTCGGCGCGATGGCCGTGCTGGCGAGGTAGAAGCCGAAGAGCGAGGACACCGTGGCGTGCGACGCCTTGAGTCCGTCCTTGCGGAAGAAGAGGAAGACGATGATGCCGAGCAGGACGACACCTGAGATGGACAGAATCATTTGTGCTCTCCTGGTTCTTGGGGGCAGTCACCATGAGTTGTTCCAGGATCACAGCATGTATCCATACGATAAAAGGTGCAACTGGGTGAAATTCAACTGATTTCACCCGGTCGGCGGAGTCGTCCCGGGCTCCCTGATCAGGTCTGTTGTCTCCTGTTGCCTCTTGTGGGGCCTGGGGTGATCCTTGCCTCGGTCGGCGCCGGTCATGTGCCGTCGGAGCCAGTACGCTGGCGAATCACCCGTACGGCTGCACTTCCCGCTGTCGCACGTCGTTGCTGTTGTCCTTGTGAGAGGTGGTCCGGCCGATGAGTGAAGCCCCCGACCCCGAAGTCGTGGAACTGGCGACCAAGATCTTCGATCTGGCGCGCCGAGGCGAGACCGAGTCGCTCGTGGCGTACGTCGACGCGGGCGTTCCGGCCAACCTCACCAACGACCGCGGCGACTCTCTCGTGATGCTCGCCGCGTACCACGGCCACGCCGAGGCGGTGCGCGCCCTGCTGGAGCGCGGCGCCGAGGCCGACCGCATCAACGACCGAGGCCAGACCCCGCTCGCCGGGGCCGTCTTCAAGGGCGAGGAGGCGGTCATCCGCGCGCTCCTGGACGCCGACGCCGACCCGGCCGCGGGCACTCCCTCGGCCGTGGACACGGCCCGGATGTTCGGCAAGACGGAACTGCTGGAATTGTTCGGCGCGCACTGATCCGAACACGCTGACCAGGCACAACACGGAAAACGGGGGAGGCGGTACGGGGCCGCCGGAAATACGGTCGCGGCAAGAAGAACTGCCGAGTCATCATGACGTCGTGATTCACGGACGCGATGGCTGGGCAGGTGTTGCCGCACCGCGCGGGCCGTGACGCGGCCCGCATGGGCCACCGACGAGAGGCAGAGGAAGATGGTCTACAGCAAGCAAGAAACGGCGGGCGCTCCGACGTGTTGTCACGCGGCCAGGTAATGCAGGATCCCGGTTGCGTCGACGCTTGATGTGAGGCTGTTTCCCATGTTCGATCCGGTCATAGCGCCCAGCGGTACGCTGCTCGGCCTGCTCCAGAGGGGCCGCGGCGACGGCACGCTGCACGCGCTCACCGCACCGCGCGCCGAAGCGCTCGCGGCACTGAACCACTGTGTGTTGCGCGACCCCCGCCACGACTGGCAGGTGGAGAACCGCTCCCTTTACTACGCCCGTCTCTACCTCGATCTGAGCGGCGAGCTCGACGAGATCGAGCGGCACCTCTTCGACGTCGAGGACGTCCTCGACGACTGCGAGTCCCGCACGGGGCTCGCCCTCGCGGTCCTCGGCCACCTCGCCTCGTACGGCAGGCGGGACGCCCTGGAACTGCTGCGCAGGTATGCCGCCTCGGGCAGCAATTGGGCCTGGGCCCTGGACGAGCTGGCGCTGCGCGACGACGACGCGGGCCTGCGCGCCCTCGCCGTCCCCGTGCTCGCCCGCTTCCCTGCCGACCCGGAGGGCGAGGCCGCGCTCGCCGCCCACGTGCGTGACGCCTTCGAGCCCCGGCCCTGGCGGCTGTGGGCCGACGATCCCCGCGCATCGATCGGCACGCGCGTGCGTGCCGCCCAGGAGCAGGGCTCCTTCGACCGATGGCAACGGCAACTGCGCCCCACCGGACCCCGTCCCGGCTGGAGTGTGCGGGCCGTGTTCGAGTGGGCCCAACAGGGCCTCGACCGCGGAGCCGCACTCCATGTGCCGGCCGCGCGCTGCCTCACGGCCGTCGCCGGCCCCGAGGACCGGCCCGAGATTCTCGAGGCCGCCCGCGACGGCGGCGACGGCGCCCGCTGTACCGCCTTGCGCTATCTCGCCGACAGCAATGATCCGGACGCTCTCGATCTGATCGAGGCCGCCGCGACCGGTGGTACGGCCGCGGTCACGGACGCCGCTGTCGACGCCTTCGAACGGATGCGCAGTGTCGCCGCCGTCGACCGGGCGCGAAGGTGGGCACAGCGGCCCGACGCCCTCGGCGCCGCGGCGGGACGGATGCTCGCCTGCCGGGGCGGCACCCAGGACAGCGAACTGGTGCTGGGCGCGCTGCGCGAGGCCGTACGCGGCGAAGGCCCCGACGCGCCCACGCTGTGGACCCTCGTCGACGGAGCCGGACGGCTCGGCATCGTCTGCGCCGCCCCCGTGCTGCGCCATGTCTACCGTGAAACCGCCTCGTCCCATCTGCGCGGGCGAGCCGCCCGGGCCCTCGCCGCCACCGACCCCTCCTTCCCCGCCGGCTTCGCCGTCGAGTGCCTGTGGGACTGCGAGGAGTCGACCCGCGAGGTGGCCGCACGACACGCCGAGACGGGTGACGCGCGCGTAGTCGATCAGTTGCGGCGGCTCGCGGCGGATCCGGCCGAGGAGGCGGAAGTCCAGACAGCCGTACGCAGCCGCATAGGGCCCGACGCACCCGCTGTATGAACACGAAGTGACCCGGGGGTCAGGAGGTCGTGGCCGCGGGCTGACCTGGAAATGCGTGCAGTACAACGCTCACGGGGCGTTCCTCGGCAGGAAAGATCCACGTTGACGCGGCCACGTCCAGCGCGGCGACAACACGGGTATGCGTGTCGTCATCGTGACCGAATCCTTTCCCCCCGATGTGAACGGCGTGGCCCACTGCGCGCTCCAGACCGCCCGGCACCTCGTCGATCGCGGTCACGCTCCCCTCGTCGTCGCCCCGGCCACAGCTGCCGGGAACGGGCCCGACGCCCTCGCGCCGTGTCCCGTCGTCCGTGTCCCCTCCCTACCGCTCCCCGGCTACCCCCAGGTCCGCGTCGCCCTCCCCAGCCGACGCGTCGCCGCCGCGATCACCGAACACCGCGCCGACATCGTCCACCTGGCCAGTCCCTTCATCCTCGGCGTCCGCGGCATGGCGGCCGCCGCCCGGCTCGGCGTCCCCGCCGTCGCCGTCTACCAGACCGACCTCGCCGGATACGCCCGTACGTACGTGGGCGCGGGCGAAGCCACCGCCTGGCGGCGCATACGCTCCGTCCACGCCGCCGCCGACCGGACGCTCGCCCCGTCCAGCGCGGCCCTGCACGACCTGGAGGCACACGGCGTGCCCCGGGTGCGGCTGTGGCCGCGCGGCGTGGACACCGTCCGCTTCCGCCCCGACCACCGGGACGAGGCACTGCGCCGTGAACTGGCACCGAACGGCGAGCTGATCGTCGGCTATGTCGGCCGGCTCGCCCCCGAGAAGCAGGTCGAACTGCTCGCCGGAGCCTGCGGCCTGGACGGCGTGCGGGTGGTGATCGTGGGTGACGGGCCCAGTGAAACCACCCTCCACGAGGCGCTGCCCGGCGCCGTCTTCCTCGGGCGCCGCACCGGCGACGAACTCGCCCGGATCTTCGCCTCCCTGGACGTCTTCGTGCACACCGGCCCCTTCGAGACCTTCTGCCAGACCGTGCAGGAGGCCATGGCCAGCGGGGTGCCGGTCGTCGCACCCGCCGCGGGCGGACCGCTGGACCTGGTCGCGCACGGCCGCACGGGCCTGCTGGTGCCGCCGCGCGACGCAGCCGCCGTCCGCGACGCGGTACGGGCCCTGGCAACCGACCCCGCCCTGCGGACCGCCTACGGGGTCGCCGGTCGGGCCACCGTCGAGGGCCGGACCTGGGCGGCCGTCGGCGACCAGCTCATCGACCACTACGCCGACGTGCTCTCCGCACGGACGGTGGTGGCGGCATGAGCCTGCGCATCGTACGGCTGGCCAACTTCGTCGCCCCCGCCTCCGGCGGCCTGCGCACCGCGCTGCGGGAGCTCGGCACCGGCTACCGGGCCGCAGGACACGAGCCCGTGCTCATCGTCCCCGGAGAGCGAGAGAGCAGCCGAGACACCGAGCAGGGCCGGGTGATCACACTGCCCGGGCCGCTGCTGCCCGGCACCGGCGGCTACCGCGTCCTCACGGACAAGCGCCGCGTCGCCCGCCTCCTGGAGTCGCTGGCCCCCGACCGGCTCGAGGTCTCCGACCGGACCACCCTGCGCTGGACCGGGGTGTGGGCGCGGCGGGCCCGGGTGCCCGCGGTCATGGTCTCCCACGAGACCGCCGACGGCGTGCTGCGGACCTGGGGGCTTCCCGAGGGGATGGCCCGCAAGGCCGCCGACGCCCTCAACATCCGTACGGCACACACCTACGCCCGGGTCGTGTGCACCACGGAGTTCGCGGAGCGCGAGTTCGTCCGCATCGGGGCCCGCAATGTCGTACGGGCCCCACTGGGCGTCGACCTGGTCGGCCGGCACCCAGGGCTGCGGGATTCCGGGGTACGCGGCCGTTACGCGCGCGCAGACGAAGTGCTGCTCGTGATGTGCTCCCGGCTGTCCGTCGAGAAGCGGCCGGGTACGGCGCTCGACGCGCTGGAGGCGCTGCTGCGGCGCGGAGAGCGGGCCGCGCTCGTCGTCGCCGGGGACGGGCCGCTGCGGGCCCGGCTCGAACAGCGGGCTCGGGAGCGGCGGCTGCCCGTCACCTTCCTCGGGCATGTCGCCGACCGGGCGCTGCTCGGCGCACTGCAGGCCTCAGCCGATGTGTGTCTGGCCCCCGGGCCCGCCGAGACGTTCGGGCTGGCCGCCCTGGAGGCGATGGCCTGCGGCACGCCCGTGGTGGCCAGCGCGGTGTCCGCCCTTCCGGAGGTCGTCGGATCGGCCGGGGCCACCGCCGCGGACAGTGGGGACTCCTTCGCGGACGCTGTACGGCTGCTCCTGGGACGCCCCGAGACCGCGCGCAGGGAAGCGGCACGCGCGCGTGCGGAGTGTTTCGGCTGGGGCACCGCCGTGGAGGCGTTCCTCGCGGCGCACGACGCGGTGGTCGAGGCCTCGCCCCGCTTGCAGGAGGGCGTCGGATGAGACCCCTCCGGTTCGTGGCCCTCGGGGACTCGCTGACGGAGGGCGTGGGCGACCCTGTGGGCGAGGCCTGGCGGGGCTGGGCCGCGCTGCTCGCGGATGGGCTGTCCGAGGGGCCGTCCAAGGGGCTGTCCGACGGTCCGGACGCGTCCGTCGAGTTCACCAACCTGGCGGTGAGCGGCGCGCAGACCCGCGACGTCCTGGAACGGCAGACACCGGCGGCACTGGCCCTGCGCCCGGACGTGGTGTCCGTCGTGATCGGCGTGAACGACACGCTGCGGTGCACCTTCGACATCCACGCCGTGGCCGCCCGGCTCGATCAGGTGTACGCGGCGTTCCGGGCCCAGGACGCCGTCCTGCTGACCGCCTGCCTGCCGGACCCCGGCGCGATGCTGGGGCTACCGGGGGCGCTGGCCAGGCCCCTGGCCCGGCGGCAGCGGGCCGTCAACACGGTCGTGCACGCCCTGTCCGAGCGCTACGAAGCCGTGCATCTGCACGCGGCGGAGGGCGCCTGGCTGACGGACCGCGCGATGTGGAGCGCGGACCGGCTGCACCCGGGGGAGCGGGGACACCGGCAATTCGCCCTGCACTTCCACGCGCTGCTCGCGCAGCAGGGCCTCGCCACCGGGGCCGCGCCCTCGGCCGAGCCCGAGTTCCCCGCGCCCACCCGGTCGGCCAGCCTGTGGTGGCTGGCCACCGCCGGGACGGGGTGGGTGGCCCGGAGGTGCACCGACCTGCTGCCACAGCTGCTCACCCTGGCCGCGGCGGAGGTACGTCACCGGGCGCGTGGCACCAGCGCCCGGCTCGACCTCAGCGCCTCGCACGCGGTGGCGTCCGCGCTGGCCGCGCTGTCGGTGGCGGAACAGCCGGACGCGGCATGAAGATTCAAGCGGCATGAAGACGGCATGACGGTTCAAGTGGGGAGTGCGGTACTTCAGCGGCGGCGTACGACCATGAAGCGGACCGGCGTGCCCGGGACCGCCTGAGCGGCCGCGGGGAGGTCGCTCGCCCGGACCACCGCGATCACCGGGTACCCCCCGGTGGTCGGATGGTCGGCGAGGAAGACGACCGGTCTGCCGTCGGGCGGTACCTGCACGGCGCCCAGCACCATGCCCTCACTGGGGAGTTCGCCGGAAACGGCCCTCTCCAGTGAGGGCCCTTCCGTACGCAGCCCTATGCGGTTGCTCGCGGAGGACACCCGGTAGGTGCCCGTCGCCAGGGTGCGCAGGGCCGAGGCCGTGAACCAGTCCTCGCGCGGTCCCGGAACCACGCGCAGGACCAGCTCCGAGGGCGGCCCCGGGTGCGGAACCACGTCCACGCGCGCGTGGACGCCATCGGGATGTCCCAGGGGCAGCACCGTACCGTCCGCGAGGGGCGGCGGGCCCAGGCCCGAGAGGAGGTCCGTGGAGCGACTGCCGAGTACCGGATCCACGGCGACTCCGCCGGTGACCGCCACATAGCTGCGCACTCCCGCGCGGGCCGGCCCGATGTCCAGCAGAGCCCCGGCGGGGACGCGTACGGGGGCTCCCCAGGGCGCCGGACGGCCGTCCACCGTGACCGGGCAGGGCGCGCCCGTGACAGCCACCGTGACCGTCGAACGCGGCTGCAGGCCACAGCCATTGAGGGTCGTCTCCAGGACCGCCGCCTCCACGGGGTTGCCGACGAGGCGGTTGGCCAGCGCCGCCGCGGGCGCGTCCAGCGCGCCGGAGCGGGGAACGCCGAGGTGGGCATGGCCGGGGCGGCCCCGGTCCTGGACGGTGGTCAGAGCCCCGGCCCGGACGACGGCGAGGGCCCGGTCGGTCATGAGCACCCCGCCGGTACGAACCGGACCCGCGTCCCCGGTGCGAGCAGCGCGGCCGGCACGCGCGCGTGGTCCCACAGCGCCGCGTCCGTCGTGCCGATCAGCTGCCAGCCGCCCGGCGACGAGCGCGGGTACACACCCGTGTACGGGCCCGCGAGCGCCACGGACCCCGCCGGAACAGCCGTCCGCGGAGTCGCCCGGCGCGGCACGTCGTACCGGGACGGCAGCCCCGTGAGGTAGCCGAAGCCGGGCGCGAACCCGCAGAAGGCGACGCGGAATTCGGCCGCCGCGTGGATCTTTGGCACTTCGTGCTCCGGCACCTTCCACAGGGCCGCGACCTCTGCGAGATCGGGACCGTCGTACCGTACGGGGATTTCGACCGTCGCCTCCGCGCGCGCGGACGGCGGCGGGATCTCCCAGGTGGAGAGCTGTTCCGCCAGCCGCCCAGGGTCGTCCAGGCCGTCCAGGAGGACCGTGCGGGCCGCGGGGACGATCTCCTTGACGGACAGGGAGCCCTCCGCGCGGCGGCGCAGCAGTTCGGCGTGCAGGGCCTGGGCCGCCTCTCCCGAGGAGACCTCGACGAGCAGGGCGCGGTCGCCGACCGGTAGCGCTCTCATGCCGTCGTCGGCGAGGAATGCCCTCATACGAAAGCCTTCACCTGGACGCCCGAGGACTCCAGACGTGTGCGGACCCGGCGCGCCAGGTCCACCGCGCCCGGGGTGTCCCCGTGCAGGCACAGGGAGCGGGCGCGGACCGGGATGCGCTCCCCGGAGTGGGACGTCACCGTGCCGAAGCGGGCCAGGCCCAGGGAGCGTTCGACGACCACCTCGGCGTCCGTGATCACCGAGCCTGTCTGGGTGCGCG
The DNA here is from genome assembly GCF_045040035.1 of Streptomyces sp. NBC_01384. Classification (NCBI taxonomy): domain Bacteria; kingdom Bacillati; phylum Actinomycetota; class Actinomycetes; order Kitasatosporales; family Streptomycetaceae; genus Streptomyces; species Streptomyces sp. NBC_01384. The sequence goes on along the minus strand of NZ_CP109559.1, from coordinate 1,477,785 downwards.
GCATCAGGGTGCCCTCCTCGGTGTAGGCGCGGTCCGCGAACGCCTCGGTCGCGGTGGGCAGTCCGGCCTGCTCGGCCAGCTTCAGGAAGCGGGAGGAGGGCAGGCCGAGGACGGGCAGCGCGGCGCCCGCCAGCCGAATGCCCGCGACGACCGCCGCCGCCTGTTCCTCGTCGTGCACGACGCGGTTGTAGAGCGCGCCGTGCGGTTTCACATACGACACGCGTGCGCCCGCCGCTCGCGCGAAGACCTCCAAGGCGCCGATCTGGTAGGCCACTTCGGCCGCCAGCTCGTCGGGCGGCACGTCCATCGCGCGCCGCCCGAAACCCGCCAGGTCGCGGTAGGAGACCTGGGCGCCGATCCGTACGCCCCGCCCGGCCGCCAGCTCGCACACCCGCCGCATGGTGGCCGCGTCCCCGGCGTGGAAGCCGCAGGCCACATTGGCGCTGGTGACGACGGACAGCAGCTGCTCGTCGTCGGTCAGCCGCCAGCGGCCGAAGCCCTCGCCGAGGTCGGCGTTGAGATCGATCAGGGTCATGAGGTGCAATCTCTCCTTTTCGGGCTGTTCGCGGCCACTTCGGGCAACTTCGGTCGTCGCTGGGCCGCTTCAGGCCACCCGGTGCTGCTCGTCGCGGGCGTCGGTGAGGAACATCTGGCCCGGTGCGTGGGTGATCGCGAAGGGTGGGCGGGACGCCATCACGGCCGCCTGGGGTGTCACTCCGCAGGCCCAGAACACCGGGATGTCGTCCGGCTCGGTGTCCACGGCGTCGCCGAAGTCGGGGCGCGAGAGATCCTCGATGCCCAGGCCCGAGGGCTCGCCGCAGTGCACCGGGCTGCCGTGCACGGCGGGCATGAGGCTGCTCTCCCTGATCGCCGTGGCCAGGTGTTCGGGTGGGACGGGGCGCATGGACACCACCATGGGGCCGTGCAGCCGCCCGGCCGGACGGCACTGGCGCCCGGTCACGTACATGGAGACGTTGCGGCCCTGTTCGATGTGGCGCATCGGGACGCCCGCCTCGGTCAGCGCCCACTCGAAGGTGAAGCTGCAACCGATGAGGAAGGAGACCAGGTCGTCGCGCCAGCGGTCGACCACGTCCGTGGGCTCGTCGACCAGTTCGCCGTGCTCCCACACCCGGTAGCGCGGCAGATCGGTGCGCAGGTCCGCGCCCTCGGCGAGCGGGGTGGTCCAGGAGCCGGCGTCGGTGACGTCGAGGACCGGGCAGGGCCCCGGGTTGCGCTGGCAGAACAGCAGCATGTCGTACGCCCAGTCGGCGGGCACCGAGATCAGATTGGCCTGGGTGTGGCCCGCGGCGACTCCGGCGGTGGGGCCCGACACGCCCGCACGGAACCGGGCGCGCGCCTTTTTGGGGGTCCACGCGTGCGCGTGGCCGTCGATGTCGAGGAGGCTCAGCGGGCGGTCCTGGGTGGGGCTTGACGACTGGTTCCGGGTGAGGGTCAACGGTTGGTCCGGGATGGTGTGGTTCACAGGAGTTCCTTCCCACGGGTCTCGGGGAGCCCGATCAGTGCCAGGGCGGCGAGGGCGTAGCCGATCGCGCCGAAGACCAGGGCGCCGCCCACCCCCCAGCTGTCGGCGAGGAAGCCGACGGCGGTGGGGAAGGCGGCGCCCACGGCCCGCCCGGTGTTGTACGTGAAGCCCTGCCCCGTGCCGCGCACCGCCGACGGGTACAGCTCGCTGAGGAAGGAGCCGAAGCCGCTGAAGATCGCCGACATACAGAAGCCGAGCGGGAAACCGAGCACAAGGAGAAGCGTGTTGGCGCCGCTCGGGATGTTGGCGTAGGTGAGGATGCAGGCTGCGGAGAGGATCGCGAAGAGCAGGATGTTCCGCTTGCGGCCCAGCTTGTCGGTGAGATAGCCGCCGGTGAGGTAGCCGATGAAGGCCCCGGAGATCAGGAACGTCAGGTAGCTGCCGGTGCCGACGACGGACAGACCCCGCTCCTTCTTGAGGTAGGTGGGCACCCAGGTGGCCAGGGTGTAGTAGCCGCCCTGGACACCGGTGGAGAGCAGGACCGCGAAGAACGTGGTGCGCAGCAGGCCGGGGCCGTCGGCCGTGGCGGGCTTGAAGATCGCTGTGAACGAGCCCTTCTCGGCGCTCTTCTCACGCACGGCGGCCGCTTCCGGGGCGTCCTGCACCCGGCGCCGCACCCAGACGACGAGCAGCGCGGGCAGCGCACCGGTCCAGAACATCACGCGCCAGGCCAGGTCGTCGCCGAGGAACTGGAAGACCAGCGTGTAGACGATCACCGCCAGTCCCCAGCCGACGGCCCAGGAACTCTGGATCGCGCCGAGCGTGCGCCCTCGGTGCTTCGCGCTCGAGTACTCGGCGACCAGGATCGCGCCGACCGCCCACTCACCACCGAAACCGAGGCCCTGAAGGGCGCGGAAGACCAGCAGCGTCTCGTAGTTGGGTGCGAAGCCGCAGGCCACCGTGAACACCGCGTAGGTGATCACAGTGATCATCAGTGCCTTGACGCGTCCGATCCGGTCCGCGACCACACCTGCGATCGCGCCGCCGATCGCCGAGACGACCAGGGTGACGGTGGTGAACAGACCGGTCTGGCCGCTGTCCAGGCCGAAGTACGCCGCCAGCGCGACCATGCTCAGCGGCAGTGTGAAGTAGTCGTACGAGTCGAGCGCATAGCCGCCGAATGCGCCGGCGAAGGCCTGTCGGCCCCGCGGACCGAGTGCGTGCAGCCAGGCGAACGGTCCTTCCTGGGCGGTGAGTTCAGCCGTGCCGGGCCGGGTGCCGGCGGTCAGGGCCTGGGTTGGAGGGGGCGTGCCGGGCGTCGTGCCGGGGGTCGTGCTCATGGGCACCTCGCAGTGAGGGACGGAGGGTGCTTGAGGACTGAGCCGTGCCGTGCGGTCGTGCCTTGCCGTGCCTTGCCGTGCCTTGCCGTGCGGTGGGCGCCTGACCGACAAGGTAGAGGATCGTTGAACGATCCTTCAATACCCGTGTTGTTTCGTTCTCATTTCTGCGATTGAATTCCGGGCATGGCAGAGCTGACGGGACTGGCCGACGATCGCGCCCTGCTGGGCCGCACCAGCACCGCCGAGCGGGTCTCGGACATCCTCAGGAGCCGTATCGCCGAGGGGTACTTCCCGCCCGGGTCACGGCTGTCCGAGGACAGCATCGGCGGGGCGCTCGGCGTCTCCCGCAACACGCTGCGCGAGGCCTTCCGGCTGCTCACACACGAGCGACTCCTTGTGCACGAGCTCAACCGCGGGGTCTTCGTGCGGGTGCTGACCATCGAGGACGTCGAGGACATCTACCGCACCCGCACCCTCGTCGAGTGCGCCGTGGTCCGTGGCCTCGGCAAGCCGCCGTACGCCGTGGACGGCCTCGCCGAGGCCGTCGCGGACGGGCAGCGGGCGGCGCGCGAAGGTGACTGGAAAGGAGTGGGTACGGCCAACATCCACTTCCACCGGGAACTGGTGGCGCTCGCCGGGAGCGCCCGCACCGACGAGCTGATGCGCAGCGTCTTCGCCGAACTGCGCCTCGCCTTCCATGTGGTGGCCGATCCGCGGCGGCTGCACGAGCCGTACCTCGCGCGCAACCATGAGATCCTCAAGACGCTCCGGACGGGCGACCCCGACGGGGCCGAGCAGCTGCTCGCGGTCTATCTCGACGACTCCCTCGCGGGGGTCGTGGAAGCGTACGCGCGGCGGGTCGCCGACGGGACGCAGGGGATCGACTGAGGCGGTTTCGGACCGGCTGTGGCGGCGGTTCGCTCCGTTGCTCTCGCGAGGCGGCGACCGCAGCGTGCTGCACGGGCGTGGGGCCGGTGTGACGGCGGTCGCTTCTGCGTCGTTTCGACCGTTGTCAGACCGAGGACCTAGTCTGTGCACCGTGACTTCGCCTGCATCGACGGACAGCGTTCCGCCCCAGCTCAGCGCGGGGCCGCGCCCCGCGCTGGGCCCGGCCGCCGACGAGGGCCTGGCGCGGCGGCTGCGCGCGCTCGCCTGCACCGCGCCGCTGCACGACCTGGATGTGCGCAAGGCGAATCTCGCGGGTGAGTACACGGTGTACGGGATGGCCGAGGTGGCCCTCGCCGCCATCGACCTCGTCACACTGAACATGGACTTCGACACGGGCGCCGACCACGACCAGATAGTGGCCCGGCTCATCCCCCGCATCGCCGCCCAGGCCCCGCAGCGGCCCGTCGCCGAGCACGAGCGCGTGGCGAAGTGGGTCCTGGAGAACCTGATCAACGTCGGCAGCGTCGACCGCGGCTTCCGGGCCGTATACGGCACCTTCGCGCCGGACGGCTCCTATGTGCGCCGCGACTACGACTTCAAGCTGATCGAGGAGGTGCCCGGGTACGGGGGGACCGTCTATCTCCGTACGACGGACGAGGCCGTCAACGTCCTCGTCGGAGCCCTCGACACCGACGTCACCAGCGCGCAGATCGCCGCCGAGGTCAAGCTGGAGGTGCTGATCAGCCGCGGCCGGCTCGCCGACGCACAGCTCGCCGCCGAACAGGCCCGGTACCGGACCGTGCAGTACTCGGAGACCCTCCGCAAGGCGCTCGACGCGACCCGGCGCAATGTCCGCGCCGTCGACTGGCTCCAGGCCGTGCCCGACATGATCGCCGAGGCGCTCGATCACGTGGCCGACCGCTACCGCCACGAGAACGCGATCCTCACCAACATCCGCAAGGCCCGCGACGAGTCCGAGGACCCCGAGCAGAAGCGCCGAGCCGCCGAGCTCGTCGACATCGTCAAGGACTGCATCCGGCGCCATACGCAGCTGCAGTCCCGGCTCCTGGAGGCTGGACCGCTGTTCCGCGCCGAGCAGGACCGGCAGGCCTTCGCCACGCCCATGACGACCTCGGGGATCGACCTCTACGGGCACCTCGTCGCGCCCGTGCTGCCGCTGCCCGTCGCGCAGGCGCGGCGCGTGACGGACGCGTTCTTCGCGCGCGGGACGGGGCTGCGGACGCCCGTTTCCGTCCGGGTGGGGGATCTTGTGGACCTCCTGCTGACGCCGCCCCTGGAGCGGGAGCACCTGGGAGCGGAGATGCCCGAGCCGGACCTCATCGCCACGCCGGACGACAGCCGGTTCAGCGAGGAGCAGCTCGCTTCCGCGATGGAGCTGCTGGATCTGCCCGCGGACGCGCCGCGGCGGTTGTCGGGGCTGCTGGCGGAGGCACGCCTGCGGGATGCCGAACTTCCTTACCTGGTTGCGCTGTTGGCCGTTCACGCGGCCAGCCCGCCCGTCGGTACGGCCTACCGGCAGGGGGAGGAGAAGCTGCTGTTCGCCGTGGACGACGGGACCGAGCTGGATGATCCGGAGTTCGGAGGGGCGGATCTCATCGTGGGTATGGCTTTGCTGGACGCGGCGGGGATGGCGGCGGATCGGCGGTGAATGTCTCGTTGGAAGAGCCGGAGAGCTGCGGGTTGTTCGTGACCTGCGGGTCCGTCGTGGCTTGTCGCGCAGTTCCCCGCGCCCCTGACAGGGGCGCTTTCGTCACCGTATCTCTGGACAAGGAGCCCTTGCCGTGACCGAGCAGCACGTCGAGTGGAGTGAGCCGGATGTCGTCGCCGCGCCGGCGAACGCTCCTGTCACGCCCGCCGACGCCGCCGACGCGGCGCGGCTCGTCGCCTTCGGGCTGCAGCCCAAGTTGCAGCCGGCGCGGGACCAGGAGTACGCGGAGCTGCTGCGGCGGTACCGGGAGGACCCGCCGTTCGCGCGGCTCGCCGACGCCGTGGCCGCCGGGCTCGGTCTGGTCGTGCTGGAGGTGTCCCCGCGCGCGGGGATGGCGGTGACGGCCGCCGAGGACTCGGTGTTCGCCGTCCGCATGGGCGACTACGCCCGTCGCACCTCGGCCGACTCCGCGGACCGCTTCCTGCACGGCCTCGCCCACCTCGCCGTCGCCGCGATGGCCTTCCCGCGCCCGGAGGACCTCGCGGACGACGGGTACATCGGGCGCGTCTCGGTCAACGGCGTCGACGCGTTCGTACGACAGGCCTGCCGCCGCCTGGAGGAGGGCGCCGAGGAGCAGGGCGAGAACACCGATCCGGCGACCGAGGCGCCCGGTCTGGAGGCGGCCTGGCGGATCTGGGCGCGGCGCAGCTCCACCGGCGCCACGAAGGACGCGCGAAGACTGGCCGGTTCGACCACCGGCATCGTCGGCAAGGCCGTCGCGTTCCTCACCGACTCCGGGTTCCTGCAGCGGACCGGGGACGACTCCGGGGGGACGTACCGGACGACGGCCCGCTACCAGCTCCAGGTGCGGGACATGGCGGGCAGCGCCGCGATGGCCGAGCTCCTCGAACTGGGCGTCGTTCCGGTGACCGACGGCACCCCGACGCTGCTGCCCGCCGAGCACACCGACGACCTGGAGCTGGTGGCCGACGCCGGTCTGCCGTTCCACTCCTGACCTTCCCCGACCTTCCTCACGTATCCGAAGACTTACCACGAGAGTCCGCCGCCATGTACGAGCTGTCCCGGGTCCGCCTCTACTCCATCGGGCCTGCCGGTGCGCGCTACGCCGACACCGTGCTGGACCTGCGGGGTGTAGGCGAGCCCGTGCCCGACCCCGCGCCCATGCAGGCGGAGTTCTTCGAGGAGGAGCCCGTCGGGCCGCCGCGCCGGCCCGCGCCCGCCGGCGTGCTGTTCCTGGAGAACGGCGGCGGCAAGTCGGTGCTGCTCAAGCTGATCTTCTCGGTGATGCTGCCGGGCCACCGCAACACACTGGGCGGCGCCAGCTCCGGAGTGCTGCGCAAGTTCCTGCTCGCCGACGACTGCGGTCATGTCGCGCTGGAGTGGCAGCACACACTGACCGGCGAGTGCGTCGTGGTCGGCAAGGCCAGCGAGTGGCGGGGGCGGCAGGTCTCCAACGACCCGCGGAAGTTCGCCGAAGCCTGGTACTCCTTCCGGCCCGGTCCCGGGCTGAGCCTGGACAACCTGCCCGTCGCCGAGGCGACCGCCGTCCGGCCGCCCGTCGAGGGCGCGTCCGGCGCCCAGGGGCGGCGGCGCACCATGAAGGGCTTCCGGGACGCCCTCACCGAGGCGGGCAAGGCCTACCCCCATCTCGAAGTGCACTGGGAGGAGATCCACGACCGCTGGAACGAGCATCTGACGGAACTCGGCCTCGACCCCGAACTCTTCCGCTACCAGCGGGAGATGAACGCCGACGAGGGCGAGGCCGCCGGCCTCTTCGCGGTCAAGAAGGACTCCGACTTCACCGACCTGCTGCTGCGCGCGGTGACCGACACGCGGGACACCGACGGGCTCGCCGACCTGGTCGGCGGCTTCGGCAACAAGCTGGGGCGGCGGGCCGAGCTGATCGCCGAGCGGGACTTCACGGCGGGCTCCGTGGATCTGCTCGGTCGGATCGTCGAGGCAGCCGAGGCACGGGCACGCGCGCGTGACATCCATGCGGGCGCCGAGCGGCGTACCCGCACGCTGGCCCGGCGGCTGTCCGCACGGGCCGTGCGGGAGCGCGTCCGCGCCGGAGAACTCGCGCAGCGGGTGACCGCCGCCGCGTACGCCGTCACCCACGCCGAGGGCGCCCGCGAGCGCAGCGCGCTGATCACCGCCGAACTCGCCTACCGCCACGCCTCGTTGGCGCTCGCCGGGGCCGAGAAGTCCGCGGCCGCCCAGAAGCGCGAACTGGCCGACGCGCGCACCCTGCACTCCTCCTGGCAGGCCGCCGAGCTCGTCCTGCGACACCGCGCCGCCGCCGACCGCTCCGCGCGCGTGGCCGCCGCGATCCTCGAGGCCGAGCGGGACGCCGCACCCGCGCTCGCCGCCCGCGCCAAGGCCGCCGTCGACCTCGTACGTGCCCTGCACCGCGCCGCCGAAGGCGCCGAGACGCTCGCCAACGAGGAGGAGGAGCGGTCCGCCGGACTCCAAGAGGTCGGTGAGACCGCGTACGCGGACTCGACCGCCGCGGCCACCGCCGCACAGCGCGCCCGCAGCGAGGTCGGACATCTGCGTCAGCGCCTCAGCGAGGTCGAGCAGGAGACCGCCGAGGCGGTGCGCGCGGGCTGGCTCGACGACAGCGCGCCCGACGCCGACCCGGCCCGCGCCGCCCTCGCCGCCAGCGACGCCGAGAAGGCGGCCGTCGCGGCGTGGGACACCGCGCGGGAGGCCTCGCGACGGGCCTCGGAGCACGCCCGCGAGGCGGCGTCCGCCGAGTCCCGCGCCGAGCTGACGGCCGCCCGCGCGGCGGACGCGGCGACGGCGGCCGAGCGCGCGTACGACGGAGAGCGCCGTACGGCGGAGGCACTGGCCCGGGAGGAGCGGCTCGCGGAGCTGCTCAGCCTGCCGGGTGCCTCCGGAACGCGACGCGGCGGGGTACCGGTGCCCCGGGCGGCCGGGGACGCCGCTGCCTCCGGCGGTCACGGCAAGGACCGCGACACCGGCCGAGGTGTCCGCAGCACCTCCGCCGACATCTGGACGGAGGACGAAGGCGCCCTCACCCCCGAGGAGTTGGACCAGTACGCCGACGAACTGCGCGAGCTGCTCGACGACGGCGTCGCCTCCGCCGAGCGCCAGCTCTTCGAGCTGCGGACCGCCGCTGCCGACGACGCCCGGATCCTCGGCGCTCTCGGCGACGGCGGACTGCTGCCGCCCGGCCCGGACGTGCTCGCCACCGTCGAGTACCTCGGCGAGCACGGCATCCCCGCGCTGCCCGGCTGGCGCTACCTCGCCCAGGCCGTCGACCCCGCCGACCACGCGCGCGTGCTGGCCGCCCGGCCCGAGCTCGTCGACGGCGTGATCATCACCGACCCGGACACCCACGCGCGGGCCCGCGAGGCGCTCATCGACGCGGCGCTGCTGCCGCGCTCCGCCGTCGCCGTCGGCACGGCCGCCGCGCTGCTCGCCCCGACCCCGGCCCCTGACGCGGGCGACAGCGGCGTCTTCCTCGTACCGCCGAACCCGGCCATGCACGACGAGCACGCCGCCGACGAGGAGCGACAGGCGCTGCGCACCCGTGCGACCGAGCGGGACGAGGAGATCCGTACGCTCGCGGCCCGGCTCGGCAAGGACCGGGAGCTGGCGGCGCGGCTCGCGTCCTGGCGCACCGGCTGCCCCGCCGGGCGGCTCGTCGAACTGGCCGCAGCGGCCGGGCACGCGCGCGCGTTCGCCGAGGAGGCCGAGGCCGAGCTCGCCGAGGCGCGCACCGTGCGGGCCGAGGCCGACGAGACGGCGGCCGAGGCAGCACTTGTAAGGGACGAGCGGCAGGACGCCGCCCAGCGCGCCCGGCGCGCCGCCGACGCGCTCGCCGGACTCGCCTTCCGCCTGCGCGAACGCGCCGGCTGGCAGGTCAAGGTGCGCGAACTCGCCGACGAGGCCGCCGAGTCGGAGGCCCGCGCCCAGGTCTGCCTGGAGCGCGCCCGTGCCGCCGACGAGGACCGTCGCGCTGCCCAGCGCGCCGCCGACGACGCCCGCCGCACGGCCCGTGCGCTGCGCGCCGAGCGTGCGGAGATCGCGGGCGCCCCCGACGACGTATCGGAGGACGAGTCCCACGCGGCGAAGTCCTCACTGCCCGCCCTGCGCGAGGCCTACCGGTCCGCGTCGCAGCTGTACGAGAAGGTCGGCGTCGGCGCCGATCTCCGCGCCGAGCAGGCGCGGGCCGAGAGCGACGAGAGCGCGGCCCTCGCCGAGCTGGACCGGCTCAGCAACAAGGTGCGCACGCGCGCCGCGCAGCTCCTGGAATCGCCCGACGGTTCCGACGGACCGTCCCGGCAGGCCGCGGTCGCCCGCGCCGAGGAGCTCGTGCAGCTCCTGGAGACCCGGATGTCGACCGCGAGCGAGCAGCTCGGGCGGCTGCGCGGTGAGGCCGAACGGCACGCGCCCGAGGACGGCGAGGTCCACACCGAGCTGTCGGAGGAACTGATCCCGCGCGACGCCGAGCACGCGCAGTCGCTGCTGCGCACGGCCACCGGTGAACTCGCCTCCCGCACCGAGGCGCTCAGCCAGGCCCGCGAGGCGCACGCCGAGCTGCTCGACGCGCATCGCGCCGCCGAGGACGCGGCCGGTGGTTTCGACGAGACGGCTGCCCTGCTCCGCGACCTGCTGCGCGAGCACTCCGACGAGGAGCAGGAGGAGCCCGAGCCCTACCCCGGCACCCTGGAAGAGGCACGGCACTCCGCCGCCGAGACCCGCCGCTCCCTGCGCGGCTGTGCCGCCGACCTCTCCGCCGCCGAGAGCGCCGTGCGTGAGGCCGGCGACATCCTCGTACGGCATGCCAACTCCACCCGCTACGAGCAGGTGCGTACCCCCGCCCGGCAGCAGATCCGTGAGCTGCCCGCGTCCGCGCTGCCCGAGCACGCCCAGAAGTGGGCGGACGCCTTCGCGCCCCGGCTGCGGGTGCTGACGGACGAGTTGGCGCAGCTGGAGCGCAACCGGGACTCGATCGTGGACCGGCTGCGTGGGCTGGTGGAATCGGCTCTCGCCACTCTGCGGTCCGCGCAGCGGCTGTCCCGGCTGCCGGAGGGGCTGGGTGAGTGGTCCGGGCAGGAGTTCCTGCGCATCCGCTTCGAGGAGCCCGACCAGGCCATGCTCACCGAGCGGCTCGGCGAAGTCGTCGACGAGGCCACTCGCGCGGCCGTCAAGAAGAACTCCGACATGCGCCGTGACGGGATGTCGCTGCTGCTGCGCGGAGTCGGCGCCGCGCTCCAGCCGAAGGGTATCGCCGTGGAGATCCTCAAGCCGGACGCCGTACTGCGCGCCGAGCGCGTCCCCGTCGGTCAGATGGGAGACGTGTTCTCCGGTGGTCAGCTGCTCACCGCCGCCATCGCGCTGTACTGCACGATGGCGGCGCTGCGCAGCAACGACCGGGGCCGCGACAAGCACCGGCACGCCGGCACGCTCTTCCTCGACAACCCCATCGGGCGCGCCAACGCGACCTACCTGCTGGAGTTGCAGAGGGCCGTGTCGGACGCGCTCGGCGTCCAACTCCTCTACACCACCGGCCTGTTCGACACGACCGCGCTCGCCGAGTTCCCCCTCGTGATCCGGCTGCGCAACGACGCCGATCTGCGCGCCGGGCTGAAGTACATCAGGGTCGAGGAACACCTCCGGCCGGGACTGCCACGTGAGGCTCCCGCCGGGGAAGCCGTGCACACCGAGATCACGGCGACGCGGATGTTCAAGCGTCCGGCGCCGATCGCCCCGTAGGACGTAAGGGTCGTGGGGAACGCAGTTCCCCACGACCCTTACGGGGTGTTTCTACACGTCCTCCTTCACCAGGTCCGCGCACTTCTCGCCGATCATCATGGTGGTGATGCAGGGGTTGACGGAGATCAGATCCGGCATCACCGAACCGTCCGCGACCCGCAAGCCCTCCACCCCCTTGACCCGCAGCCGCGCGTCGAGCGGGGCCGAGGTGTCATCGTCCGCGCCCATCTTCACGGTGCAGGACGGGTGGTAGACGGTGTTGTGGGTCTTGTGGATGTAGTCGAGCAGCTCGTCGTCCGTCTGAACGTCAGGTCCGGGAGCCAGTTCGGCGCCCGCCCAGCCGCTCAGCGCGGGCTGCGAGGCGATCTTCCGTGCGAGCTTCAGCCCGTACGTCATCACGCGCACGTCGTGCTCGTGCGTGAAGTAGCGCGGGTCGACCATCGGCTTGTCCCGGTAGTCGCGCGTGCGCAGCCGCACGGTGCCGCGTGACTTCGCGCGGGTGACGTTCGGTGTGAGGCAGAACGCGTTCTCGGACGTCGGGAACCCGTGCCGAGCCGTGTTCATGTCGAACGGCACCGAGCCGTAGTGGTACATCAGGTCCGGCCGGTCCAGGCCCGGTTCGGTGTCGTAGAAGATGCCCGCTTCCCACCACTGGCTGGACGTGGTGGTCATCGGCTGCTTGGCCTCCCACATGATGACGCCTTCGGGGTGGTCCTGGAGGTTCTCGCCGACACCCGCCGAGTCCACCACCACCTCGACACCCACGTCACGCAGATGCGCGGCGGGCCCGATGCCCGAGAGCATCAGCAGCTTGGGCGTGTCGATGGACCCGCAGGACACGATCACCTCGCGGCGGGCGCGCACCGTCCGGGTGTGGATCAGGTCCGGGTCCAGGTACTCGGCGCCCACGCAGCGACGCCCTTCGAGCACGAGTTTCTTGGCCCGTACCCCGGTGCGCACCTCCAGATTCGGCCGCTTGCCCATGACCGGGTGGAGATACGCGACCGACGAGGACTGGCGGATGTTGTTCTCGTCGGAGTTGATCTGGAACCAGTTGGCGCCCCGGACCACGGTCTTGCCGGTGTTGAAGGCGGTGGTCGGAATGCCAGCCTGCGCACACGCCTCCAACAGGGCCGTGCCACAAGGGTCTTCACCCTTCAGCGTGCGCAGCCTCACCGGGCCGGTGCGGCCGTGGTGGTCGCCGGGAGCGTCGTTGGACTCCAGCCGCTGGTAGAACGGGAAGAGTTCGGCCGCACTCCACCCCGTACAGCCCGCGGCGGCCCAGTCGTCCAGGTCCTCCGCGGGTGCCCAGAAGGCGATACAGGAGTTGTGCGAGGAACAGCCGCCGAGCACCTTGGCGCGGGCGTGCCGCATAAAACTGTTGCCGCTGGCCTGCGGTTCGACCGGGTAGTCCCAGTCGTAGCCGGACTCCAGCAGCCCCATCCAGCGCTCCAGCTTGAGGATGTCGTCGTCACCGACATCGCTGGGGCCCGCCTCCAGGACGCACACGGTGACGGACGGGTCCTCGGAGAGTCGGGCCGCGACCACGTTGCCCGCGGTGCCGCCGCCGACCACGACATAGTCGAACTCATCGACGTTCATGGGAAGTTGACCTCCTTGCGTTGCTCATCAGTCGGTCTTCGGCCGGTCGTGTGCCGGTCGTCTGCCGGTCCTCAGTCGGTCACGGGAGTGGCGAGCGGAGCCGTCGTCGAGGCCTGGAGCTTGTGCTCGGCGAGCACCCCGGTCCGGTGCCGCTGCACGAACCAGTAGTAGGCGAAGCCGCCGCCCGCGACGATGCCCACGAACAGCACGGCGCCCCAGCGCAGGTACCAGTGGTACGGAGCCGTCGCGTTGTAGACCGCGGAGCGTGGCCAGATCAGGTTGATCGTCATGGCCGCGCCCCACACCACGGCGACGATGTTGACGAGCAGCCCCCAGCGGCCGAGCGAGAACTTGCCGTCTCCCGCGGGCTGCCACTTGCCGCGCAGCCTCGCCACCAGCATCGGGCCGGTGACCAGCAGATACGCCAGGTAGATCATGACGATGCCGATGCTGGTGACCACGGTGAAGATCTGCGGCTGGCGGATGTTGACCACCAGGATCGCCAGCGCGAGGACGCCGATGATCACCGTTGGCAGCACCGGGGTCTGGAACCGCGGGTTGACCTTGGCCAGCTTGGAGGACGCGGGCAGGTTGTTGTCGCGGGCCATCGCGAAGGCCAGCCGGATCGCCGCCGTGTGCACGGCGAGGGCGCACACCGTGACCGCGATCAGCACGCACCACAGCATCGCTTTGCCGGCCGTCGGCCCGAGCACGTCGAGGACGATGTACTGCAGACCTTCCGTGGAGAGCTTGTCGCCCTTCAGGCTGGAGACGCTCATCAGCGCGAGCAGCAGCACGAGCCCGCCCAGGACGAACGAGGCGACGATCGCGCGGATGATGGCGCGCGGGGCGTTGCGCGACGGGTCGAGGCACTCCTCGCCGAGCGACGAGGCCGTGTCGAATCCGTACATCACGTACGCCGAGGCCAGCGAGGCCACCAGGAACGCGCCGAGGTAACCGAACGACTGCCCGTTCCCGGTGCCCTGGGTGTCCATGACCACCTGGGGGCCGCGCGTGATGTGCACCGCGAACAGGATGATCAGCACGACGGTGGCGATCAGCTCGATGAAGACGCCCGCCGTGTTGATGGTCGCCATCAGCTTCACACCGAAGGCGTTCACCAGGGTGGTGAACAGGATCAGCACAGCCGCCAGCAGGACCGCGTTGGTGGCGACGTCGTACTTGCCCGTGCCGTCGCCCACGAACTGGAAGGTGGAGGAGATCTGCGGAAGCGTCAACTGATAGGCGAGTGCCACGGCCGAGATCGACACGATCGACGCGAGCAGCATCATCCAGCCCGCGAGCCAGCCTATGTGTGGATTACCCACCTTCTTGGACCAGTTGTAGACGGAACCGGCCACGGGATAGCGGGCGGCGAGCTCGGCGAAACAGAGCGCGACCATGAACTGGCCGATGAACACCATCGGCCACGACCACCAGTAGGCGGGACCACCACTGCCGTAGCCGAAGTAGAAGAGCTGGAAGGTGCCGGTGAGGATGGAGATGTAGCTGATGCCGGCGGCGAAGGTGTGGAAGTTGCCGAGGGTGCGCTTGAGTTCGGGCTTGTAGCCGAACTCGGAGAGTTCGGCGTCGTCGTTCTGTTCGGTCGTGGGTGGATGGGCGGTCATGAGCGGCCTCCTGGATCGGGGGAGAGGGACGCGGCTCGTGCGGGTGGGGTGGGGGGAGTCAGGGGATCAGACCATCCGGAGATCACCGGGGGATCATCAGGGGATTACGCGAACCACCCCTGTGGGGACGGGTCGGTGTTGCGCCAGATGTGCTTCGCCTCGCGGTACTCGGCGAGGCCAGAGGGTCCGAGCTCGCGCCCGAAGCCGGACTGCTTGAAACCGCCCCATTCGGCCCCTGGTACATAGGGGTGGTAGTCGTTGATCCACACTGTGCCGAGCCGCAACCGGGCTGCCACGCGCTGGGCCTTGGCCTCGTCGGTGGTGAAGACGGCGCCCGCGAGCCCGTAGATCGTGTCGTTGGCGAGCCGCACGGCCTCCGCCTCGCCGCTGAAGCTCTCCACGGTCAGCACCGGCCCGAAGGACTCGTCCTGGACCACGGACATGTCGGACGAGCACTCGTCCAGCACGGTCGGTAGATAGTAGAAGCCCGCGTCGAAGCCGGGCCCGGACGGGCGCGCGCCACCGCAGCGCAGCACCGCGCCCTCCGCGAGGCCCTGCTCGACGTACGCCTCGACCTTGGCGCGGTGCGCCGCCGAGACCAGCGGCCCGGTCTGAGCCCGCTCGTCGAACGGGCCGCCGAGCCGGATCTCCGAGGCCCGCCGGACGACCTCGTCGACGAACCGGTCGTGCAGCGAATCCTCGACCAGCAGTCGCGCGCCGGACGAGCAGACCTGCCCGGAGTGCAGGAAGACCGCGGTCAGCGCCATGTCGACCGCCGTCTCGAAGTCGGCGTCGGCGAAGACGATGTTGGGGTTCTTGCCGCCGAGCTCCAGGGCGACCTTTTTCACCGTCCCGGCCGCGGCGGCCATCAGCCGTCGCCCGGTCCCCAGACCGCCGGTGAAGGAGACGAGGTCCACGTCCGGATGGTCGCCGAGCGGGGCGCCCGCTTCCGGCCCGGCGCCGAGGACCAGGTTGGCCACGCCCGGCGGCAGCCCGGCCTCCTCCAGCAGCCGCATCAGATGGATCGCCGTGTGCGGGGTCAGCTCACTCGGCTTGAGGACGAAGGTGTTGCCCGCCGCGAGCGCCGGGGCGACCTTCCAAGCCGTCTGCAGGAGCGGATAGTTCCAGGGAGTGATCAGTGCGCACACCCCGACGGGCTCGTACACGACGCGGCTGTCGACACTCGCCGTGCCCGTGTCGACGACCCGGCCCGTCTCGGCGGCGGCCGTGCGCCCGAAGTAACGGAAGCAGTTCGCGATGTCATCGATGTCGTACTCGCTCTCGACGAGCCGCTTGCCCGTGTCGAGCGACTCGGCGCGGGCAAGCGCGTCCTTGTCCCGTACAAGGAGGTCGGCGACGCGCAGCAGCAGGTCACCGCGGTCCGCGGGCGAAGTCGCGGGCCAGGGGCCCTCGTCGAAGGCGCGGCGCGCGGCGGCGATCGCCTCGACGGTGTCCTTGCCGCCCGCCTCGTCGACGACCCCGACCAGGGAGCCGTCGGCGGGGCAGCGGATCTCGCGGGTGCGCTCATCGAGAGCGCCTCGCCATGTACCGTCAATGAACAGGTCAGGCACGGGGGCCTCCCAGTCGGTCGTATGCCTCAGGCACCGTGGCCCCCCAACTGCTGGATCAGCCACTCGTGGAAGATCCCGATGTGGTGCTCGGTGGGCACCAGGACACCACCCTTCCGGTACGCCCGCGAGGCCATCGCCGGCTGCGTACGTTCACAGGCCTCAAAATCCTGTTCGTTGACCCGGTGGAAGAGCTCGACCGACTTGGACACATCCGCGCCGGACTCCACGACCTCCGGCGCGTAGAGCCAGTCGCACTCCACGATCGTGCGGTCCTCGGCGAGCGGGAACATGCGGTGCAGGATGACATGGTCCGGGACCAGATTGATGAAGACCGTCGGTTTCACAGTGATCGCGTAGTAGCGACGGTCCTGGTCGTCCGCGATGTCCGGCAGCCGGCCGAAGCCCTCGCTGCCGTCGACCGTGAAACCCTGGATGTCCTCGCCGAACTCGGCGCCGTGCCCCACGTAGTACTGGGCGGCGTAGCCGTCGGCGAACTCCGGGAGGACGTCGACGAGCTCGGGGTGGATCGTCGCGCAGTGGTAGCACTCCATGAAGTTCTCGACGATCAGCTTCCAGTTCGCCTTCACGTCGTAGGTGATGCGCTTGCCGAGCGCCAGCTTCTCGGTGCCGTAGTGCTCGATGGCGGCCGCGTTGCCCAGCCGCTCCACGGCTGCGCCCATCACCGTCTCCTCGAAGGAGGGCGGCTCGTCGGCCAGGCACACCCAGGCGTAGCCGAGCCACTCCCGCAGTGCGACCTTGACCAGGCCGTACTCGACGCGGTCGACGTCCGGCATCTTGATCAGGTTCGGCGCGGCGACCAGCTTGCCGTCGAGATCGTAGGTCCAGGAGTGATACGGACACTGCAGATTGCGCCGGACCTCGCCGGACTCCTCGGTGCACAGCCGGGCCCCGCGGTGGCGGCAGATGTTCAGAAAGGCGCGCAGCTCACCCGTGCGGGAGCGGGTGATCAGGACGCTCTCCCGGCCGACCTGGACGGTGCGGAAGGCGCCGGGCTTTCCCAGATCCGCGGAGCGGACGGCGCAGAACCACATCGATTCGAAGAGCCGCTCCTGCTCCTGCTGGAAGATTTCCGGGTCGGTGTAGTAGCGCCCGGGGAGGGTGGCGATCAGGCTGGGGGAGAGGGGGGACGGGGAGACGGGGGTCGTCGTCACGTGCGTACTCCTCAGGCGGGCGCGGCGGCGAGGCGGCGGGGGTCGAACAGGTCGATCGGGTGATCGGTGGTGCCGTTCATGGCCAGATCGGCGAGGATCTCGCCGACGACCGGCACGAACTTGAAGCCGTGCCCGGAGAATCCGCAGGCCACGGTCACGGATTCCGGGTGAGCGGGATGGCGGGCGATGACGAAGTGCTCGTCGGGGGTGTTGGAGTACATGCAGGTGGCAGCCTTGAGGAAGGTGCCGGGCAGGTCGGGGATGCACCCGGACATATGGTCCGCCATGGCCTGGATCTCGTCCTCGTGGACCGTTCGGTCGACGGTCTCCGGGGTGGTCACGACCCCCTTGCGGAAGAAGGCGACCTTGGCGCCCAGCTCCGGCCCGTCGATCGAAGGGAAGCCGTACACCTGCACTCCGGCCGCGTCCTCCCAGATGTAGATCGGGTGATTCTCGGGCAGGAACGGCCGTACCCCGGCCTTCGGCTGGAACCAGTACATGACCTGCCGCTCGATCGTGAACGGCACCCCGAGATCGGTGAGCAGCTGCGGCGCCCACGCGCCCGGGCAGATCACCAACTGGCCGGCGGTGTAGGTGTTCTCGGCGGTGTGGACGCGTACACCGTCCTTGTACGGCTCCCAGCGGGTCATCGGTTCGTCGAAGTGCAGGTCGGCGCCCTGCCGGGTGGCGAGCTGGATATGCGCGGCGACGGTGTTCTCGGGACGGACGAGCCCGGCCCGCGCCTCGTACAGCGCGACCTCGTCGTCCTTCGGGTTCAGGGTCGGGAAGCGGCGGCGGATCTCGGAGGCGTCCAGCATCTCGTGGGGGAGGTCCCACCGCTCGGCGGAGAGCAGCGAACCGGAGACGGTCCGTGAGTCCGGGCGCCCCACCATCACACCGCCGCAGAGGGTGGCGATCTCCCGGCCCGTCGCCCGCTCCAGCTCGTCGTACAGCTCGTACGAGCGCAGCAGCAGCGGTACATACGCCGGGTCCTCGAAGTAGGACTGGCGGGTGACGCGCGAACCGCCGTGGCTGGAGCCGCGGTTGTGCACCGGGCCGAACTTCTCCAGGCCGAGCACGCGGGCGCCGCGCGCGGACAGATGGTGGGCGGCGGCGCTGCCCATACCGCCGAGACCGATCACGATCACGTCGTACGTGGGGGACACAGGGGCCTCCTTATGCCTTGTGGCCGGGCTCTTGTCTACTGATCGGTTTCAGCGGCGGATTCGGTTCATCTTCGGGTCGAAGAGGGGTTCTTCGGCGACGGTCGCCCGGACCTTCTCGCCGAAGTACTCGATGTGCACGCCCGTTCCGGTCGGCAGCGCCGGCAGCCAGGCGTACGCGATGCAGCGGCCCAGCGTGTAGCCGTACGAGGCGCTGGTCACGTAACCGGCCGGGGCGCCGTCGACGTAGACGGGCTCCTTGCCGAGCACGACGGCGACGGGGTCGTCGAGGAGGAGCGGGGTGAGCCTGCGCGACGGTTCCGTGGCGGCCAGGTCCTGGAGTGCCTCCTGGCCGACGAACCCGTCCTTGTCCATGCGGACCGCGAAGCCGACCCCCGCCTCGAACGGGTTGTGCTCGTCGGTCATGTCCACGCCCCAGGCGCGGTACCCCTTCTCCAGCCGCAGACTGTTGAAGGCCGACCGCCCGGCCGCGATCACGCCGTGCTCCCGCCCCGCCTCCCACAGTGTGTCCCATAGCCTGAGCCCCAGATCGGCGGAGGTGTACAACTCCCAGCCCAGCTCACCGACGTACGACAGCCGCATCGCCGTCACGGGGACGTGCCCGAGGTACGTCTCCTTGGCGCGGAAGTAGCCGAAGCCCTTGTGCGAGAAGTCGTCGCGGGTCAGCGGCTGGACGAGCTCGCGGGCGAGCGGACCCCAGACGCCGATGCAGCAGGTGCCGGAGGTGATGTCCCTGATGTGTACGTCGCCGGGTGCGTGGCGGGTCAGCCAGTCGAGGTCGGTGGGGGAGTTGGCGCCCACTTGGAAGCGGTCGGAGGCGAGGCGCGCGACGGTGAGGTCGGAGCGTACGCCTCCGGTCTCGTCCAGGAGCAGGGTGTACGTGACGGCGCCGGGCTTCTTGCGGAGGTTGTTGGTGGTCATGCGCTGGAGGAAGCCGAGGGCTCCGGGGCCGGTGACTTCGAGGCGGCGCAGCGGGGTCATGTCGTACAGGGCGACCTTCTCGCGGGTCGTCTTCGCCTCGGCGGCGGCGATGGGCGACCAGTAGCGGGCCGACCAGGCGTCGCGCTGGGGGAGGTGCAGACCGTCCACGAGCGGGGCGTTCGCCTCGTACCAGTGCGGGCGCTCCCAGCCGCCGCCCTCCAGGAAGTACGCACCGAGTTCCTGCTGCCGGGCGTAGAAGGGGCTGACGCGCAGGGGACGGGGCTGCTCCATCGGCTGGAGAGGGTGGAGGACGTCGTACACCTCGACGAACTGCTGCGAACCGCGTTCCCGGACGTACGAGGGTGAGCGCTGCGCGTCCTCGAACCGGGTGAGGTCGCATTCGTGCAGGTCGATGGAGGCGCGTCCGTCGACCATCCACTCGGCGACCGCCTTCGCGACCCCCGCGGAGTGGGTGACCCAGACGGCCTCGGCCAGCCAGAAGCCGCGGAGTTTCCGGGATTCCCCGAGCACCGGCATGCCGTCGGGGGTGAAGGAGAAGACGCCGTTGAAGCCTTCCTCGATCTCCGTCTCGCGCAGTGCGGGCATCAGCCAGCGGCAGTCGTCCCAGCTCGGTGCCCAGTCCTCTTCGGTGAAGGGGTACGAGGACGGCATCTCCATGTCGTTCGCGCGCGCCTCGTCGTAGGGGAGGATCTCGAACGGATCTACGGGGAGCGGCTTGTGGGCGTAGCTGCCGATGCCGATGCGGTCGTGGTGCTCGCGGAAGTAGAGGTCGCGGTCCTGGAAGCGGAGGATGGGCTTCGTGGCGTCGGTGGGCGCTGCGGTGGTGGCGTCGTCGGTGGGGGCCGCGGTGGTGGATTTCGCCGGCTCGGGGAGCCGCCTGGTCTTCACGTACTGGTGTGCGAGTGGCTGCAGGGGTATGTCGACCCCGGCCATCCGGCCGATGACCGGGCCCCAGAAACCGGCGGCGGAGACGACCTGGTCGGCGGGGAAGGTGCCGCGGTCGGTGACGACGGCGGTGACCTCGCCGTTCTCCTGTTCGATGCCGGTGACGGTGTGGCGGTCCAGGAATCGGGCGCCTTTTTCAGTGGCACGTTCCATCTGAGCGCGGGCCGCGAGCACGGCGCGGGCCAGGCCGTCGTCGGGAGTGTGGAAGCCGCCGAGGACGGCCGACTGGTCGATGAGTGGCCACAGTTCCTTGCAGCGGGCCGCGCTGACGATCTCGCCGCGTACACCCCAGGAGGCGGCGTATCCGGCCTTGCGGTGCAGGTCGGCGAGGCGCTCGGGCGTGGTCGCGAGCTCCAGGCCGCCCACCGGGTTGAAGCAGGAGACACCGTCGACCTGGAGGGAGTTGAACTTCTCCACGGTGTACCGCGCGAACGTGGTGAGCGTCTTGGACGGGCTGGTCTGGAACACCAGGCCCGGAGCGTGCGAGGTGGAGCCGCCCGGAGCGGGCAGCGGCCCCTGTTCGAGAACGGTGACGTCGGTCCAGCCGCGGGCGGTCAGCTCGTCGGCGAGGGAGCAGCCGACGATGCCGGCGCCGATGATGACGACACGGGGATGGGTTGCGGGCGTGCTGGACATGCCCCTCCTTGCCGGGGTGGGGAGTGAACGCGCTCAGGGATGAGTCAGGGGGCAGGGGGTCAGGGGTGGGAGGTCAGGGGGCGGGGACGTTGGGGCGCTCGGCGGCGACAGTGGTGTCCGCGCCGTGCCCGGTACGGACGACCGTGTTGCCGGGAAGCGTGAGAAGCCGGTTGCGGACGGAGGCCTCGATGGTGGGCCGGTCGGAGTACGAGCGGCCGGTCGCGCCGGGGCCGCCGTGGAAGAGGGTGTCCCCGGTGAAGACGGTGTCCAGGAAGGGGACGTAGAGGGAGCAACTGCCCCACGTGTGACCGGGGTTGTGGATCACCTGGAGCTCGATGCCGGCGACCGACAGGATCCGGCCGTCGCGCAGCTCGCCGTCCGGCTTGCGGGCGGGGTGGGTGAGGGACCACAGCTCGTTGTCGTCGGGGTGCAGGAGCACGGGTGCGCCGGTCAGCACGGAGAGGTCGGCCGCCGCGTCGATGTGGTCGTCGTGGGCGTGGGTGCAGACGATCGCGGTGACCTGGCGTCCGGCCACGGCCTTGTGGATCGTACGGGCGTCGTGGGCGGCGTCGACGATCAGCACTTCCTCGTCGTCTCCCACGAGCCAGACGTTGTTGTCGACGTCGAAGGTCTCGCCGTCGAGGCTGAAGGTGCCGGAGGTGACGACGCGTTCGACGCGCACGGTCCCCGTGGCACTCACAGGACCACCACCGAGCGGAGCACCTCGCCCCGGTGCATCTTCGCGAACGCCTCCTCGACCTGATCGAGGGAGATGGTCTCGCTGACGAAGGCGTTGAGGTCGAGCAGCCCGTACAGGTACTGGTCGATGAGGAACGGGAAGTCGCGGCTCGGCAGACAGTCGCCGTACCAGGAGGACTTCAGCGCACCGCCGCGCGAGAACAGGTCGATCAGCGGCAGGTCGATCCTCATCTCGGGGTCCGGGACCCCCACCTGGACGAGTACACCCGCGTGGTCGCGCATGTAGAAGGCCTGTTTGTACGTCTCCGGGCGGCCCACCGCGTCGATGGCGATGTCGACGCCGAAACCGTCGGTGAGCGCGCGGACGGCCTCGACGGGGTCCGTGCCGCGTGAGTTCACCGTGTGGGTGGCGCCGAACTTCTCCGCCTGGTCGAGCTTCTTGTCGTCGATGTCGACGGCGATGACCTTCATGGCGCCGTTGAGACAGGCGCCCGCGATCGCCGCGTTGCCGACGCCGCCGCAGCCGATGACGGCGACGGTGTCACCGCGTCCCACGTTGCCGGTGTTGACCGCGGCGCCGTAACCGGCCATCACCCCGCAGCCGATCAGGCCCGCGGCCTCGGGGCGGGCGGCCGGGTCGATTTTCACCGCCTGCCCGGCCGCGACCAGGGTCTTCTCGGCGAAGGCGCCGATGCCCAGGGCGTTGCTGAGCGGGGTGCCGTCGAGGAGGGTCATCGGCTGGGTGGCGTTGCGCGAGTCGAAGCAGTACCAGGGGCGGCCGCGGCGACAGGAACGACAGGTTCCGCAGGGCGCCCGCCAGGCGAGGACCACATAGTCGCCCGGGCCCAGGTCGCTCACGCCGTCGCCGACCGCCTCGATCGTGCCGGCCGCCTCATGGCCGAGAAGGAAGGGGAAGTCGTCGGTGATCGCGCCCTCCCGGTAGTGCAGATCCGTGTGGCATACCCCGCAGGCCTGGACGTTGACGAGCACCTCACCGGGGCCCGGGTCGGGAACGACGATCGTCTGCACCTCGACGGGTGCGCCCTTCTTGACAGCGACTACGGCACGGACCTCGTGTGGCACGACAAGCTCCTCTGCTGTTGCGCAATGCACGATGGGTTGCGCGATGAGGAACATATTGAGAACGCCGTCGCTGAGCCGTCAAGGGGTGGGAGTTAACCCTTGGCAAAAGGAACGGGGCTCCCGAAACATGCCGGACATACAAGCGTGCCGGACATACAAAGGGGTGGGGCCGGGGGGATTCCCCGGCCCCGCGTGGCGGCGAGGGGCTGAGCCGCTTGACTCCGCGGAGGTGCGCGCCCTGTCAGGGGCGCGGGGAACTGCGTGACCAGCCATGGACGGCCCGCAGCCCACGGACTGCAGAGGGCACCCCGGCAGTCTCAGAAGCCGTACCCCATCCGTCGCGACAACTCGGCCCCGGCCGCCACCGTCCGCTTCGCCAGCTCCGGCAGCCGATCCGAGTTCAGCCGATACACCGGCCCTGACACACTGATCGCGGCGATCACCTTGCCGTCATGCGCACGAACCGGCGCGGCCACGGCGGCAAGCCCCAACTCCAGCTCCTCGATGGTGACGCCGTATCCCTGCTCGATGACGGCTTCCAACTCGGCACGCAGTGTGGACGGACCCGTGACCGTGCGCTCGGTGAAGCGGGGCAGGGGGCGCGCGAGCAGACCCTCCCGCAGCGTGGGCGGCATGTGTGCGAGCAGCACCTTGCCGCTGGAGGTGGCGTGCAGCGGGGTGCGCCTGCCCAGCCAGTTCTGCGCCGTGACCGACGCGGTGCCGCGGGCCTGCATGATGTTGACCGCCGCGTCGTCGTCGAGGACCGCGATGTTGACGGTCTCGCCCAGCTCGTCGGCGAGTTCCCGGCAGACCGGGACGCCCTCCTGGGAGATGTCGAGGCGCACTGCCGCAGCCCCCGCCAGGCGCAGTACGGCGGCCCCCAGGTAGTACTTTCCGCGATCCTTGGCCTGGGCCACCAGACCGCGGTTCTCCAGGACGCCGAGCAGGCGGAAGGCGGTGGACTTGTGCACGTCCAACTCGTCGGCGATCTCGGTGACACCGGCCTCGCCGAGCCGGGCGAGGATCTCCAGCACGCTCACGGCGCGGTCCACTGACTGGACGGCGCTGCCCGCCCCCCTGCCGTTCTGCTTCTCGGGACTCTCCTCGGTGTGCTCAGCCTGCTTCTGCGTGCGGGTCATAGCTCAACTCTCACCACCTGGCGGCCCTGTTTGGGCCGCATCTGCGGGAAGCCCTTGACGTGACGGGACCCCCGCGCGGATTCTGTTGCGCATAGCGCTACCTCGTGCGCCATGCGAAACATCATGTTACCGAAGCGTCCGGAACCCGAAAGGCCTCCGGACCCACCTGGACCAGGAGGTCCCGGACGAAGAGTCCAGGACCGAGAGGGGGGCCCATGATTCCCGTCTGCCGCCTCGAAGACCTCCCCGCGGGCGAATCCGTCCGTGTCGATACCACGCCGCCCATCGCGGTGTTCAACGTCGACGGCGAGCTGTACGCCATCGACGACACCTGCACCCACCAGGACGCCTCCCTCTCGGAGGGCTGGCTGGAGGGCTGTCTGGTCGAATGCCCGCTGCACGCCGCCTCATTCGATCTCCGTACGGGCCGGCCGACGTGCCTCCCCGCACGCCGCCCCGTCCGCACCCACCGCGTCACCGTCGACGACGGAATCATCCACGTCCACCTGGCCGCGGAGGAGGGCAGCGCCGCATGAATGCCCTGACCGTGTGCGACGAAGAGCACGCCTCATGAGGACCGTGACCGTCGTCGGTGCCTCCCTCTCCGGGCTGTACGCCGCCCGGGAACTCCGTGCTCAGGGATTCGACGGACACCTGGTGATCGTCGGGGACGAGCCCCACCGCCCCTACGACCGCCCTCCCCTCTCCAAAGACTTCCTCACCGGTCGCGCCGACGAGGCCCAACTCGCCCTCACCGACGCCGAGGAGACCGCCGAACTCGACGCCGAGTGGCTCCTCGGCGTGCGCGCCCGCGGCCTCGATGCCCGCGGGCGCACCGTGCTCCTCGACGACGGCCGCACCGTCTCCACGGACGGGGTGGTCATCGCCACCGGCGCCTCGGCCCGCCGCCTCCCGGGCGACCACCTCGTCGGCGTGCACACCCTGCGCACCCTCGACGACGCCCGCGCCCTGCGCGAGGAACTCTCCCAGGGGCCGCGCCGCGTCGTCGTCATCGGCGGCGGCTTCATCGGCGCCGAGACCGCGTCCTCCTGTGCCGGACTCGGCCACGACGTCACCGTCGTCGAGGCCGCGCCGTTGCCCCTTGTCCCCCAACTCGGCCCCGAGATGGCCGCCGTGTGCGCTGCCCTGCACCGCCGTGGCGGAGTCGACCTCGTGACCGCCATCGGTGTGGCTGGGCTGCGGGGGAGCGATGCCGCAGAGGAGCACGCCAGCACCGCAGCCGCTCCGGGGCGCACCCTGGACGGCGCGGCGTCGCGTTCCACCGTCACCGGCGTGGAACTCTCCGACGGGCGGATCCTGCCCGCCGACGTCGTGATCGTGGGCATCGGCGCCACCCCCAACACCGGCTGGCTCGCAGGTTCGACACTCGCTCTGTACGACGGCGTGCTGTGCGACGACGGCTGCGTGACCGGACTGCCGCAGGTGGTCGCCGTCGGTGACGTCGCCCGCGTGGGAGGTGCGCGCGCCGAACACTGGACCTCCGCCACCGAGCAACCCCGCGTCGCGGTACGCAACTTGCTCGCCGGACGCACCCTTGAGACCGTCCGCTCCCTGCCCTACTTCTGGTCCGATCAGTACGGCGCACGGATCCAGTTCGCAGGGCGTCGGCACGAGGCGGACACCGTTCGTATCGCCGAGGGCGCGCTCGACGACGGCGCACCCGCCGAGGGCGGCTTCCTCGCCCTGTACGAGCGCGACGGCCGGACGACGGCTGTGCTCTCCATCGACCGCCCACGTCCGTTCATGAAAGCACGGCGTGAACTGGCGTGCGCTGAGGGGCCGGTGGAGCCGGCGGGCGCCGTGAAGAGTTGACGACCCCGTGTGGGCGGACCCGACGAGCCGGGTCCGCCCCTTGGCCGTGAGCCGTACTCAGGGGTGCGACAACTGCCCGGCGCCGCCCTGCCGCTGTATTCGCTCCTGCGCGCGCTCCGCCGCGCGCGCCTGCCGTCGGGCCCGGCGCCGCTCGCGCCGCAGGGTGCGTGCGGTGCTGCTCGGCTCGGACACCACTCCGTTCCGCTGATTCCACACTTGCCGGGTGACCCAGACATCCAGGGCGGCCCAGGTGGCGACGACCGTGCTGGCCACGCTGCTCAGGACCATCGGGAAGGCCAGCCAGGATTCCGCGAGCGTGGACAGGAAGGCGATCACCGCCTGGATCAGGGTCACGGCGATGATGAGCACCGCCCGCACGGCCGCCGTACGCACCGGGTCGGGCAGCCGCCGCCGACGCGCCGGCTCCGAGATCCACAACGGCCGGTAGTACGTCTGCTCTTCATACCCGTCGGCGTGCCCAACGGTGGCCCCGCGCCGCCCGTTCACATACTGGTGCCCGCCGACGGCAACGCCCTGTCCGCCCGCGTGCTCGTACTCACCGGCGGCAATGCTCCGATCGACCGGCTGCTCACGGCCACCGGTGGCGGTGCCCCGTTCGCCCACCGGTTCGTGCCCGTTCCCGGCAATGGCCTGGGCGCTCACGTGCTCGCTTCCGTTCCTGGCAACGCCCCGCCCGCTCACCCGATCGCGCCCGTCCGTGGCAACGCTCTGTCTCATCACTTCGTCGCGTCCGTCCGTCGTCGAGAGCCCCCCGCTGGTCCGATCGCGCCGGTCTGTCCGCTCGCGCCCGTCCGCCGGAATGTCGCGATCCGGCGCCTGGGCGGCCGATCGCACCGCCACGGGCGCCACAGCACCGATCCCGGGCGCCCCATGCCGCTCCGCCGTGCCCATCAACTCGTCACTCCCCACCGCCCAGCAGACCCTCGCACGGGTGTCATACGACACCGGCTCCCCAGTGGCTGCCCGGCTTGCGCTGTTTTACGCCGCCTGGGCGCGGCATGCGGCGCCTGTGGCCGATTCCGCCCCCATTTCCCGTAGAGAACGACGAACGGTGTGCCCCGAAGATTCCCAACAAGCCAAAAATTCCGGCCAACTGACCAAGTTCGCCGGTCCGATGCGCTCCGGTTCCACCTACCGGATTCGGGGCGGCAATCTCACCCAATGAACGGACAACTCCCCATCTCTCGTTCCCTCAACGGCCCCTGTTCCGTCCCCTTCGCGCCGGGCATGGGCTCGGACAGGCCTTCGAGTTACCTGTGCGTCAGTAGTAGGCTCACGCCGTTTGTTGACGCACAGGTGTGCCCCCGGGCCGGAGGGGGTCGAGCTGGGGGAGGCCATGCGCTTTCGCGGGAAGTCCATCCGCCGGAAGATCGTGGCGCTGCTCCTCGTGCCGCTCCTCTCCCTGACGGGGATCTGGGCCTTCGCGACGGTACTCACCGGCCGCGAGGCCAACCAGCTGTTCAACGTGTCGGACATCGTCGAGAAGATCGGCTACCCCACCGAGGACACCGTCACCGTCCTCCAGCAGGAACGCCGCCAGACGCTTCTCTATCTCGCCGATCCCCGCGCCTCCGACGTGCTCGCGGCGCTGAAGCGCAGCCGGACCGCCACCGACCGGGCCGTCGCGAAGGTCCGCAAGAACGCCAAGGACGAAGACGTACGCGAGGAAATGAGCGGGGGCACCTCGGAGCGCCTCACCTCTGTCCTGGACGGGCTCGACGGCATCGACTCGCTGCGCCGCAGCGTCGAGGAGGGCACCGTCAACCGGGCCCAGGCCCTCGACCTCTACAACCGACTCGTCGACCCCTGTTACACGCTGATGGCCAACCTTCATGCGGTCGACAACGTGGAGATGGACAAGCAGGGCCGCGCCCTGGTCAACGTGGTCACGGCCCGCGAGCTGCTCTCGCGAGAGGACGCCCTCCTCGGCTCGGCACTGGTCGCGGGCCGCGTCACCGGCGACGAGATCCGCGACATCTCGGACCTCGTGGCGCAGCGCACCCTGCTCTACGACATCAGCCTGCCGCTGCTGCCCTCCCCGGAACGCGACCGCTTCGACCACTACTGGAAGAACGCCGACACGACACCCCTGCGCGTGGCCGAGCAAACCGTCGTCACCTCCCCGGCCGGATCACCCCGCGGCGTCACCGCGAAGAGCTGGGACCGCGCGGCCGGGCATGTGCTCGCCGAACTCGCCGGCCTCGACGACAAGGCGGGCGACCGCTACCAGGACCGGGTCAGGCCCGTGGCCACAGGCGTCATCGTCAAGGCGGTCATCGCGGGTGTCCTCGGACTCATCGCCCTGCTGGCCTCGCTCATCATGTCCGTACGCATCGGCCGGAGCCTCATCCGCGACCTGCGCCGACTGCGCCTGGAGGCCCATGAGGCATCCGGCGTCCGACTGCCCAGCGTCATGCGCCGACTCTCCGCGGGCGAGCAGGTCGACGTCGAGACCGAAGTGCCGCGCCTGGAGTACGACAAGAACGAGATCGGCGAGGTCGGCCAGGCCCTCAACACCCTGCAACGCGCTGCCGTCGAAGCCGCCGTCAAACAGTCCGAACTGCGCGATGGAGTCTCCGAGGTCTTCGTCAACCTCGCCCGCCGCAGCCAGGTCCTGCTCCACAAGCAGCTCACCCTCCTCGACACCATGGAGCGCAGGACCGAGGACACCGACGAACTCGCCGACCTGTTCCGCCTCGACCACTTGACCACGCGCATGCGCCGACATGCCGAGGGCCTGGTCATCCTTTCCGGCGCCGCCCCGTCCCGGCAGTGGCGCAAGCCCGTCCAGCTCATGGACATCGTCCGCGCAGCCGTCGCCGAGGTCGAGGACTACGAGCGCATTGAGGTACGCCGACTGCCCCGCGTCGCCGTGACCGGGCCCGCGGTCGCCGACCTCACCCACCTGGTGGCCGAACTGCTGGAGAACGCCACGGTGTTCTCGCCTCCGCACACGGCCGTCCAGGTCATCGGCGAGCGCGTCGCCAACGGCTTCACCCTGGAGATCCACGACCGCGGCCTGGGTATGGCGGCCGAAGCGCTCCTCGACGCCAACCTGCGGCTGTCCGAGACCCCCGAGTTCGAACTGTCCGACACCGACCGGCTCGGTCTCTTCGTGGTCAGCCGTCTCGCCCAGCGGCAGAACGTCCGTGTCTCCCTCCAGCCGTCCCCGTACGGCGGCACCACCGCCGTTGTCTTCATTCCCGACGCGCTGCTCACGGACGACGTCCCGGACACCAACGGCATCGGCTTCCGCCTCGACCGCGCGCTGCCCTCGAAGGAGGGCAAGATCGAGGAGGACCGCAAGGCGGCGCTCTCCGAGGTCCCTGTGCGCCTCCCCAGCCTGCCCGCCTCGATCCTGGACGGACCGGTCGAGCTGGAGGCGCCGGTCGACCTGGACGCCCTCAGCGGTTTCCCGGAGGCCCTCGACGACGAGGGGACCGAGCAAGGCGGTCTCTTCCGGCCGCGTCGCTCCATCGCCGGTGTCCCGGTCGAACAGCACCAGCAGACCCGCGAAGGCCGCGGAGAGGCGGCCCGCTCCGGCGACGACGGCCCGGGCGCTCCGGTCCCGCTGCCGCGTCGCAGAACCCCCAAGCTCGTCAGCTCGCACGGTCGTCCCGTGACCCGGACGAGGCCGCGACGTGGGGAGACGGACGAGGAGCCCGTGGAGTTCCTGGAGTCGGCGGAGCGCCGCGAACCAGTCCTCGAGTCGGTGGACCTGCTGGGGGTAGCCGAACGGGAGCGCGCAAAGCCTCCGGTCGCCCGGCGCGCCGAGCGCACCGAGACTCCGGTGCGCCGCAACGGCGAGCGTCCCGAGACCCCCGGCCTTCGCTCCGAGAGGTCCGGCCCTCGATCTGAGGCGCCCGGCCTCCGAGAGGCCCCCGCTCTCCCCCAGCGCATCCGTCGCACCAGCTCGTCGTCCGGTACGGCCGGGACCACCCCGGACTCCGGCGCCGCGACGGAAGGGGCAGAATCGGGTGCGAGCCCGCTGCCCCGCCGCGTCCGACAGGCCAATCTGGCCCCGCAGTTGAAGGACGGACCCGAACGGCGTGCCGAGCGCGACAAGGCCCGCCCCGGAAACGGGGCGGATCTCGCCGATCGTGACGCCGACGAGGTACGCAGCCGCATGGCCTCGCTCCAACGGGGCTGGCAGCGCGGCCGCGAGGAGAACGCCGCGGGCGACGGGGCCCAGGGCGGCACAGCACCAGGAACGACAAAGGGGGACGGTCGATGACCGCACCGAAGGCCGCAGGACCCACCGCGACCAGCAAGACGTCGGGAGAGCTGAACTGGCTCCTCGACGATCTGGTGGACCGCGTCGCCAGCATCCGCAAGGCGATCGTGCTCTCCGGCGACGGCCTCGCCACCGGGGCCTCCCAGGATCTGACGCGGGAGGACAGCGAGCACCTGGCCGCCGTCGCCTCCGGCTTCCACAGCCTCGCCAAGGGCGTCGGCCGCCACTTCGAGGCGGGCAGCGTCCGGCAGACCGTCGTCGAGCTCGAGGACGCCTTCCTGTTCGTCACGGCCGCCGGTGACGGCAGCTGCCTCGCCGTTCTCTCCGACGCCGACTCCGACGTCGGGCAGGTCGCCTACGAAATGACGCTCCTGGTGAAGCGGGTCGGCGCACATCTGGCAGCCACTCCACGCACCGATCTGCCCTCGGGCGGGTAGTGGGATGACATGAGCGGAGACGGTCAGGGAAAACGCCATTGGTTCGACGACGACGCCGGACCGGTGGTCCGTCCCTATGCCATGACACGCGGACGTACCACCAGTCCGGCCCAGCATCGCCTCGATCTGATCGCCGTGGTCGTCACGGAGCCCCATGCGGACGACCCCGAAGCGGACCATTCGCTGTCCCCGG
The DNA here is from genome assembly GCF_045040035.1 of Streptomyces sp. NBC_01384. Taxonomy (NCBI): domain Bacteria; kingdom Bacillati; phylum Actinomycetota; class Actinomycetes; order Kitasatosporales; family Streptomycetaceae; genus Streptomyces; species Streptomyces sp. NBC_01384. The sequence continues at coordinate 1,447,320 of NZ_CP109559.1, read as the reverse complement.
AGCATGTGGACATCGTCGAACTCTGCCGCGACACCCCCCAGTCGGTCGCCGAACTCGCCGCCGAACTCGACCTCCCCATCGGCGTGGTCCGGGTCCTCATCGGGGACCTCGTGGCCGAGGAAATGGTCCATGTGACACGTCCCGTACCCCCTGCCGAGCTGCCGGACGAGAGTATTCTGCGCGACGTGATCAACGGCCTCCGGGCGCTCTGAGCTGGGCGGAAGCGGGGAACAGACGTGACAGGCTGGCAGTTCTGGGTCGACCGAGGTGGCACCTTCACCGATATCGTCGCGCGGCGCCCGGACGGCCGCCTGCTCACGCACAAACTGCTGTCCGAGAATCCGGCGAGGTACGCCGACGCGGCGGTCGCGGGCGTACGCGAACTCCTCGGCGGCGGCCAGGATGTCCAGACCGCGCAGATCGACGCCGTCCGCATGGGCACCACCGTCGCCACCAATGCCCTCCTGGAGCGCAAGGGGGAACGCACCCTCCTCGTCGTCACCCGCGGCTTCCGCGACGCCCTGCGCATCGCCTACCAGAACCGCCCGCACATCTTCGCCCGCGCGATCGAACTGCCCGAGCTGCTGTACGAGCGCGCGATCGAGGTCGACGAGCGGATCACCGCCGACGGCACCGTCCTGCGCGCCCCCGACCTGGACGTCCTCGCGGGGCCTCTCCATGAAGCGTACGACTCCGGAATCCGCGCCGTCGCGGTCGTCTGCATGCACAGTCACCTCCACCCCGCCCACGAACAGGCCGTCGGTGAGCTCGCCGAACGGATCGGCTTCCCGCAGATCTCTCTGTCCAGCGAGGTCAGCCCGTTGATGAAGCTGGTCCCACGAGGCGACACGGCCGTCGTCGACGCCTACCTGTCGCCCGTGCTGCGCCGTTACGTCCAGCACGTCGCCGATGAACTCGAGGGCGTACGGCTGATGTTCATGCAGTCCAACGGAGGCCTTGCCGAAGCCGGCCAGTTCCGCGGCAAGGACGCCATCCTGTCCGGCCCGGCGGGCGGCATCGTCGGCATGGCCCGGATGTCGCAGCTCGCCGGCTTCGACCGCGTCATCGGCTTCGACATGGGAGGCACGTCCACGGACGTGTCGCACTTCGCGGGCGAGTACGAGCGGGTCTTCACCACCCAGATCGCCGGGGTCCGGCTGCGCGCACCCATGCTGGACATCCACACCGTCGCCGCGGGTGGCGGCTCGGTGCTCCACTTCGACGGCTCCCGCTACCGCGTGGGCCCCGACTCGGCCGGCGCCGACCCCGGACCCGCCTGCTACCGCGGTGGCGGCCCGCTCACCGTCACCGACGCCAACGTCGCGCTGGGCCGCATCCAACCCGTCCACTTCCCAAGGGTGTTCGGCCCCGACGGCGACCAGCCCCTCGACGACGCACTCGTCCGCGACCGCTTCACCGCCCTGGCGCGCGAGATCCGCGAGAAGACCGGCGACCACCGCACCCCTGAGCAGGTCGCCGAGGGCTACCTGCAGATCGCCGTGGCCAACATCGCCAACGCCGTCAAACGGATCTCGGTCCAGAAGGGGCACGACGTCACCCGGTACGCGCTGACCACCTTCGGCGGCGCGGGCGGCCAGCACGCGTGCATGGTCGCCGACTCGCTCGGCATCAGCACCGTCCTCGTCCCGCCCATGGCCGGTGTGCTCTCCGCCCTCGGCATCGGACTCGCCGACACCACGGCCATGCGCGAGCAGTCCGTGGAGGCGCCCCTGGAGCCCTCCGCCATGCCCGGTATCCTCAAGACCGCCGACGACCTGGAGGGCGCGGCCCGCGCCGAACTCCTGGCCGAAGACGTACCCGAGGACCGCATCACGGTCACCCGGCGTGCCCAGCTCCGCTATGACGGCACGGACACGGCACTCACGGTCGAGCTCACCGAGCCCGCCACCATGACCCGCACCTTCGAAGAACGCCATCGCGCCACCTACTCCTTCACCCTTGACCGTCCGGTCGTCGTGGAAGCCCTCTCCGTAGAAGCCACCGGTCTCACCGAACCCCCCGATCTCTCCGCCCTGGCCTCTTTCGAAGGCCGCTCCGCCGCCCCGGAGACGGTCAGCCTTCACACGGACGGTGCCTGGCGCGACGCACCCCTGTACCGCCGCGAGGAATTGCCCCCCGGTGAAACGGTCACCGGCCCCGCGATCATCACCGAGGCCAGCGCGACGACCGTCGTCGACGACGGCTGGCGGGCCGCTACGACCGATGACGGGCATCTGGTCATGGAACGCGTGGCGGTTACGCAGAGTTCCGATCTCGGCACAGAAGCGGACCCGGTTCTCCTCGAGGTCTTCAACAACCTCTTCATGTCCATCGCCGAACAGATGGGCGCCCGCCTGGAGTCCACTGCCCAGTCGGTCAACATCAAAGAGCGCCTCGACTTCTCCTGCGCCCTTTTCGACCCTGACGGCAGCCTTGTCGCCAACGCTCCCCACATCCCGGTCCACTTGGGCTCGATGGGCACCAGCGTGCAGGAGGTCATCCGGAGGCGCGGCGACAGCATGCGTCCGGGCGACACCTACGCGGTCAACGACCCGTACCACGGCGGCACCCACCTCCCCGACGTCACCGTGATCACCCCGGTCTTCGACACGGAAAGCGAGCGCATCCTGTTCTACGTCGCCTCGCGCGGCCACCACGCCGAGATCGGCGGCATCGCCCCGGGCTCCATGCCCGCGAACAGCCACACCATCGAGGAGGAGGGCATCCTCTTCGACAACTGGCTGCTCGCCGAGGACGGCCGCTTCCGCGAGGCCGAGACGCTCCGCCTGCTCACCGAGGCGCCCTACCCCTCACGCAACCCGACGACCAACCTCGCTGACCTGCGCGCACAGATCGCCGCCAACCGGAAAGGTGTCGACGAGGTCGCCCGTATGATCGACGACTTCGGGCTCGACGTCGTCCAGGCGTACATGCGGCACGTCCAGGACAATGCCGAGGAAGCGGTACGCCGCGTCATCGACGCCCTGGAAGACGGTGAGTTCGCCTACGAGACCGACTCCGGGGCCGTCATCCATGTCCGCGTCTCCGTAGACCGCGAAAATCGCTCCGCCACCGTCGACTTCACCGATACGTCCCCGCAGCTCACCACGAACTTCAACGCCCCCTTCTCGGTGGTCAACGCCGCCGTCCTGTATGTCTTCCGCACCCTCGTCGCCGACGACATCCCGCTCAACGACGGCTGCCTGCGCCCCCTGGACATCGTGGTGCCCCGCGGTTCGATGCTCGCTCCCCAGCCCCCGGCCGCCGTCGTCGCGGGCAATGTGGAAACATCCCAGGCGATCACCGGCGCGCTGTACGGTGCCCTGCGGGTGCAGGCCGAAGGTTCCGGAACGATGAACAACGTCACCTTCGGCAACGACCGGTACCAGTACTACGAGACCGTAGCCTCCGGATCCGGCGCGGGCGACGGCTTCCCCGGCGCGTCCGTCGTACAGACCCACATGACCAACTCGCGGCTCACCGACCCCGAGGTTCTGGAGTGGCGGCTGCCGGTCCGGCTGGACGAGTTCGCGGTTCGGCGCGGCAGCGGCGGCGCGGGGCGCTGGACCGGCGGGGACGGGGCCGTGCGACGCATCCGCTTCCATGAGCCCATGACCGTCTCCACGCTCTCCCAGCATCGCAGGGTCCCGCCCTACGGCATGGCCGGAGGCGAGCCCGGAGCGCTCGGCGCCAACCGGGTGGAGCGCGCCGACGGCACGGTCACCGAACTTGGCGGAAGTGATACGGCGGACGTCGGCCCAGGCGACGTACTAGTCATCGAAACCCCCGGCGGCGGGGGCTACGGCCCTCCGCCGCACGACCCCCATCAAGCAGGAGAAGAGATCGATGATCTTCGGGCGTTCTGAGCGCGGCAAGCCTCCGGTCGAGCCCGTCACGCTCAAGATCCTGGTGGCCGGCGGCTTCGGCGTGGGCAAGACGACTCTGGTCGGCGCGGTCAGTGAGATCAAACCGTTGCGCACCGAGGAGGTGCTCACCGAGGCGGGTCGCCCGGTCGACGACACCAGCGGTGTGGAGGGCAAGCACACCACTACCGTCGCCATGGACTTCGGCCGCATCACGCTCCGCGAGGACCTGGTGCTCTACCTCTTCGGGACGCCCGGGCAGGACCGCTTCTGGTTCCTGTGGGACGAGCTGGCCTCCGGCTCCCTCGGCGCCGTGGTGCTCGCCGACACTCGCCGCCTGGAGGACTGCTTCGCCGCTGTCGACTACTTCGAGCGGCGCTCCATACCGTTCGTGATGGGCGTCAATTGCTTCGAAGGATCGGCCTGTTACCCGGCCGAGGACGTCCGCCAGGCCCTCGACCTCGACGACGACGTACCGGTCGTCCTCTGCGACGCACGGGACCGGGAGTCGGCCAAGGAGGTTCTCATCGAGGTCGTCCAGCACGCGATGGCGTACGGAGCCGACCGACGAGAACCGGTCACGACCTGACCCACTCACAGGGCCCAGCCGCGCATACGGCCCGTACCCCCGCCGACCGGGGTACGGGCCGCAGTCCTGCACGCGCGCGTGGCTCACGCGCAAAGCACGCGCGCGTGGCCCCCCTGTTTCAGCTGACGTCGTCCTCGTGCCAGCCGAAGCTCTTCTCCACCGCCTTGCGCCAGTTGTGGTACTCGCGGTCGCGGACGGAGGCCTCCATGGACGGGGTCCACTCGACGTCCTTCTGCCAGTGCGACCTCAGCTCGTCGAGGTCGTTCCACACACCGGTGGCGAGCCCGGCCGCGTAGGCCGCGCCCAGACACGTCGTCTCGGAGACCTGGGGACGGATCACCGGCACCCCGAGGACATCCGCCTGGTGCTGCATCAGCAGATTGTTCTTGGTCATGCCGCCGTCCACCTTCAGGGTGGTGATCTGCACGCCGGAGTCCTGGAACATGGCGTCCACGACCTCGCGGGTCTGCCAGCTCGTCGCCTCCAGGACCGCGCGGGCGAGGTGTGCCTTAGTGACGTACCGCGTGAGGCCGGTGACGACACCGCGTGCGTCGGAGCGCCAGTAGGGCGCGAACAGGCCCGAGAACGCGGGCACGATGTACGCGCCGCCGTTGTCGTCGACGCTCGCCGCCAGCGTCTCGATCTCGTCGGCGCTGCGGATGATGCCGAGCTGGTCGCGGAACCACTGCACCAGCGCGCCGGTGATCGCGATCGACCCCTCCAGGCAGTAGACGGGCGCTTCGCTGCCGATCTTGTAGCCCATGGTCGTCAGCAGCCCGTTCTTCGAGGGAACGGGCCGGTTGCCGGTGTTGAGCAACAGGAAGCTGCCGGTGCCGTACGTGTTCTTGGCCGTGCCCACGTCGTAGCAGGCCTGCCCGAAGACCGCCGCCTGCTGGTCGCCGAGCGCCGAGGCGACCGGGACGCCCGCCAGCTGGCCCACGGCGGTGCCGTACACCTCGGCCGACGACCTGATCTCGGGCAGCACCGCTTCGGGGACGTTCATCGCGGAGAGGATGGCCGGGTCCCACTGGAGGGTCTCCAGGTTCATCAGCATGGTGCGCCCGGCGTTGGTGACGTCGGTGACGTGCCGGCCTCCGTCCGTGCCGCCGGTCAGGTTCCAGATCAGCCAGGAGTCGATGGTGCCGAAGGCGATCTCGCCGCGCTCCGCACGCGTGCGCAGCCCCGGCACGTTGTCGAGCAGCCAGGCCGCCTTGGGGCCGGAGAAGTAGCTGGCGAGAGGCAGCCCGGTCTGCTCGCGGAAGCGGTCCTGGCCGTCCGTGCCGCCCAGCTCGTTGCAGAGCGCGGAGGTCCGGGTGTCCTGCCAGACGATCGCGTTGTGCACGGGCTTGCCGGTGGCACGGTCCCACAGGACCGTCGTCTCGCGCTGGTTGGTGATGCCGAGCGCGCTCAGCTGGTCGGCGCGCAGTCCGGCCTTGGCGATCGCTCCCGCGACCACCGCCTGCACCTTGGACCAGATCTCGGTGGCGTCGTGTTCCACCCAGCCCGGCTTGGGGAAGATCTGGCGGTGCTCGCGCTGGTCGACGGCGACGATCGCGCCGTCCCGGTCGAAGATGATGCAGCGGCTGGAGGTGGTGCCCTGGTCGATTGCGGCGACGTACTTCTCGGCGTTCTCCGTCATGACGTCCCCTTACGTCTTCTTCTTCAGAAGGCTGCGTTCTCGTCAGAAGGCTGCGTTGTAGATCGCGGCCCCAATGGCGGCGCCGGCGATCGGGCCGACCACCGGGATCCAGGAGTAACTCCACTCCGAAGTACCCTTGTTGGGAATCGGCAGCAATGCGTGGGTGAGGCGCGGCCCCAGGTCACGGGCCGGGTTGATGGCGTACCCGGTGGGGCCGCCCAACGAGAGGCCGATACCGACCACGAGGAACGCGATGAGCTGGACGGGCAGTCCAGCGTCGCCGATCCCCGCCACGTGCTTGTGGCCTCCGACCATGGCCAGAATGGGCAGCATCAGGCCGACGGTGGCGATGATTTCGGTGATGAGGTTCTGCACAGGATTGTTGATCTCGGGCCGGGTCGAGAAGATGCCCAGCGTCTCGATGGCGTTGTCGTCGTCGGCGTTGAGGTTGAACTGGCCGAGATAGAGCAGCCAGCAGAGTATGGCTCCGATGACGGCGCCGGCGAACTGGCCCAGGATGTAGAAGGGTACGTCCTCCCACTTGGTCGAGCCTTCGATGGCGAAGCCGATCGTCACGGCCGGGTTGATCTGGCCGCCGGACAGCGGCGCCGCGGTGTACGCACCGGCGAGCACGCCGAAACCCCACCCGAACGCGATGACGACCCAGCCGGCGCCCTGCGCCTTGGACTTGTTGAGGGTGACCGCGGCGCAGACGCCCGTGCCGAACAGAATCAGAATCGCAGTGCCGATCAACTCGCCGACAAATATGTCGCCGTTGCTCATGGCGGCTCCTAGGCCTCGCCCGGAGCGGACCGCTCCGGGCCACCGTACGGGGTGCGTTTCCCATGGCTACTTCAGCCGAGGGCAGGGAGGTCCCGCGCCCCGCCCGGCGTCCGTGACTGGCGTGCCGTCGCAGCGGAATCGCCCGCGGGGACGGCCCTTGGAGCAGGTCGGAAACCCGAGCGGCGCGGTGCCTGGAGACGCCCGAATGCGGCGATGCCGACTGACATCCGGAAGTGTTCACCGGCGCCCAGGGGGCGTCAAGGTCGGCGACGGCAATGGTTGAGGGCCAGGAACGGGCCAAGATCGGTGCGCGACCGGGGACTGCGCGGCCCTCGGCGGCGGGCCGACCGACCCCTGAGCCCCGCCCGTCACGCTGGTACCCAGAGGGCCCGGACAGCCTGGTGGTTGGCCTCGGCCCGGTCGGCCGGTGAAGGCGGTCGGCGCGTGGCGTACGTCGGCGTGATCCGTCCAAAGGCCCAGCGCGCCTGTTCCTCCTCTCAGCCCGCCTGCGCCCGCGCCACGCCCGAACCGCGACGGACCTCATGGCCCGGCAGCCCCGCCCGGCCCAGCACCCAACTCGCCCCGTGCAGGGCCTTCGCGGCCTGCTTGAGCGGTGCCAGACAGGCGGCCGCCTGCCGGTGGTCGGTCACGCTGCCCGGCGCGCACAGGAGCGTGGCCAGCGACAGGGTGACGGTCCGTCCGCCCGCCGACCACGACGCGTCGAGCACCGAGCCGGCCAGCGGGTCGAGGGCGTCCGGGTCTGCGAGGACGAGGAAGTCGTCGCCGCCGATGTGTCCCACGCGGGTCGCTCCGGACGCCGCGTGCTGCAGCGCCCGCCCGACCGCGCGGATCAGTTCGTCGCCCGCCGCGAACCCCGCTCCGTCGTTGACCTGCTTGAAGTGGTCGACGTCGAGCCAACTGAGCGCGAACATCCGGCCGTCGGCGATCCGTCGGTCCACCTCTCCGGTGATCGCGTCCGAACCGGGCAGCCGTGTCAGCGGGTTGAGCCCCGCCGCCTCCTCGACCCGGCTCTCGGAGAGCGCGCGTACGAGATCGGCAAGGCGTACGGCCCCCACACACCGCCCGTAGTGGTCGACGACGGCGACATCGTCGGACGTACGGTCCCGCTCGCCGTCCGCCACCACGTCGAGAACCTCCCACGCGGTGGCGTCCACGCCGACCGTACGCGGCGGATCGCCGAGCTTGGCGGCAGGCCGGTCGGCGTACAGCGCATGCCCGTACGGTCCCGACATCGACAGCAGGAACCGTGACCGGTGCACCGACCGGACCGGTATCCCGGAGGGGTCCACGAGCAGCACCCCGGACACGTCGGGCGAGCCGGTGAGCAGCGCCCGCACCTGACCCGCGGACGCTGTGGCGGGCAGCAGCGCGGCGGGTCGCACGAACTGCCGTACCGACGGCCCCGACCGGGGAATCGTCGCGACGCCGGGGGAGATGGTCGGAACGTATACGTCCGCCGCAGGCAGCCGAGCGGGTGGCGCGAACAGCTCGCCCTGCGCCAACTGCGCGCCCGCCGACGCCGCGGCCGCGCACTGCGACTCCGTCTCGACGCCCTCCACGGACAGCAGTGCGCCCAACTGCTCGCACAGCGTCCGCATCGCCCGAACCGCCGCAGGGCGTGTCAGCAGGGACACATCGAGCTTCACCAGCTCGGGAGCGAGGTCCGTGAGCAGCCGCAGGGGTACGTCGCCGTCGCCCACCCCGTCCGCGCAGATCCGGAAGCCCTCGCCCCGCAAGGCGGCCACCGCCTCCAGCAGGGCGTGCTGCGGCACATGGGTGTACGGCGGACCGACGTCGACCGTCACCTCCCACGGCTGCCGCCCGGCCGCACGCACGGCGTCGCGCAGTGCCGCGAGTCCACCCAGATCGGCCAGCGTCCCGGCGAACACATTTACGTGCAGCGGCAGCATCGTCTCCCTGCGGGCCGCCGCGCGGATGGCCAACGCCGCCAGCCGGCCGTCGAGTTCGGGGTCACGGCGGGCCTGTGCCAGGATGTCACCGGCCTCCGGACGGGCGAGTATCTCCAGCGCCGCAACCCCTCCGGTCGTCAGATTGACGACCGGCTGGAACGCGAAGCGGACAGTATCCGTCCAGGAGGGCACGAAAGCATCCTGGCGCCGCCCGCGCACGCCTGGGCGCGATTCATGAGCTGTTCACGCAGCATTCCGAGGTCGTCACACGGAGTGCGGACGTTCGCCTTGGCGGGCGTCCGCGGACGGCGAGCGTCGCCGGGCAGTGCAGCTGCCGACCCAGTACACGCGGCCGACTGCCGACTCAGTGGACGGCGATGACCGACGATCCGTGTCCGAACAGCCCCTGGTTCGCGGTGATCCCCACCCGCGCCCCCGCGACCTGCCGGTCTCCCGCCTGGCCCCGTAGCTGCCAAGTCAGCTCGCACACCTGGGCTATCGCCTGCGCCGGAACAGCCTCCCCGAAGGAGGCCAGTCCGCCGCTGACGTTCACCGGTATACGCCCGCCGAGCGCCGTGGCGCCTTTTTGCAACAGCTTCACCGCCTCGCCCTCCCCGCACAGCCCCAGGTCCTCGTACCACTGCAACTCCAGCGCAGTGGACAGGTCGTACACCTCGGCGAGCGAGAGGTCCTCGGGACCGATGCCCGCTTCCTCGTACGCCGCCCGCGCGATCGAGGCCCGGAAGGTGTCGGCCGCGGGCTCCACCGCGACCGCGGAGTCCGTGGCGATGTCCGGCAGATCGAGCACGGTGTTGGGGTAGCGCGGCGTCACCGTCGACACTGCGCGGATTCGCACGGGATCCACTGCCCCGTGTCGTCGCGCGAACTCCATGCTCGACAGCACGAGGGCCGCACCGCCGTCGGAAGTGGCGCAGATGTCGAGCAGCCGTAGGGGATCGGCAACGACGGCGGAGCCCGCCACCTCCTCGGCGGTGACCCTCTTCCGGTACCGCGCGTTCGGATTCAGTGCCCCCAGGGCGGCGTTTTTCACCTTGACCTGTGCGAAGTCCTCCGGAGTGTCCCCGTGCACCGCCATCCGCCGCCGCGCGTACAGCCCGAAGTACGTCGGATTCGTCGCCCCGAGGACCCTGAACCGCAACCAGTCGGGATCGTCCGGCCGGTCCCCGCTCGCCGGACGGAAGAACCCCTTGGGCGCCGCGTCCGCGCCCACCACCAGCACCACGTCCGCCAGGCCCGAAAGAATCTGCGCGCGCGCCGTGTTGATGGCCTGCGCCCCCGACGCGCACGCCGCGTACACGCTCGCCACCCGCGCCCCCTGCCAGCCCAGCGCTTTCGCGAACGTCGCCCCCGCCACGTATCCCGGATAGCCGCCGCGCACGGTGTCCGCGCCCACGACCGAGCAGACGTCCCGCCAGTCGACCCCCGCGTCGGCCAGCGCCGAGCGCGCCGCCACGACCCCGTACTCGACGAAGCTGCGTCCCCATTTGCCCCACGGGTGCATGCCCGCGCCGAGCACCGCCACCTCGCCGCTCATGCCTTTACCCCCGTGCGCCCCATGTCCTTCATGCCGTCACCCCCGTCACCCCGGTCGGCCGCCAGTGCCACGTCGTCCAGGTCGTCTCCGCATCCTCGTTCAGCACACCGCAGACGACCTCCACCTCCATGCCCACCGCCAGGTCGGCGACGGTGATCCCGGGAACCGTCCGACCCAGTACGACGATCCGCTCGGATTCCAGCTCCACAGCGATCAACGCGTGGGGTTCCCACGAGAGTTCCGGATCGGTCACATACGGTGACGGCGGCCGGTACCTGCTGTCCGTGTACGACCAGACGCGGCCGTACCGGGACAGCGGCACCTCGGTCAGTTCGCCGCCGTGGCAGCCCGGGTTGCGGCAGAAGGCGTCCTCGCGAGGGAAGAAGACCGAGGCGCATGCCGAACAGCGCGTGCCGAGAAGGCGGAAGTCGTCCCCGTCCCCGGCGAACCATCCGGTGACCACGGGTGTGCGTGTACGCGACAAGACCCCTCCATAATGCCGGATCTGACGGAACGTCAGAAGTGTGCCACGGGCATCGGGAAATGGGCAGCGCGATGGGGAGAACCGCACAGGCCTGCCGGGCGTCGGAGTATCGGGAGGGGCGGCCGGGGCCCACGGGGGTGGTTCCGGCCGTCCCTCCGGGTATGGCTCTCGCGGGTCCCTCCGAGGAGCCCGCCGGGATCCGTCCCTCGATGACCTTCGGCCGTATGCGATCCCTTCCCTGGTGGAACCCGCACCTGATAGATGCAGGGGACATGACACGACTCTCCGCCGCTGTGCGCGGCCTGGTGACCACGCTCGCCGCCTTACTGGCCGTGACCGCCGCTTCCGCCACAGCTCGGGCGACACCCGAGCCGAAGGCCCCCGAAGACTTCGTGGCCCTGAGATCCGTGGACCCGACGATCATCCAGGAGATGCGCTACTACACGCCACACAACTTCGTGGGCGAGCGCATCGACGGTTACCGGCAGCCGATCTGCATCCTGACCCGACCCGCCGCCGAAGCCCTCCACAAGGCTCAAGTGACATTGCTGAACAAGGGCTACACCCTCAAGGTGTACGACTGTTACCGGCCGCAGCGCGCCGTCGACCACTTCGTCCGCTGGGCCGAGGACCTCGACGACCAGAGGACGAAGTCCGAGTTCTATCCGCAGGTCGACAAGATCCGTCTGTTCGAGGACGGTTACATCGCCGAGAAGTCCGGACACAGCCGAGGCTCGACGATGGACCTCACGATCGTCAGGTTGCCGGCGAAGCCGACCAGGCCGTACGTCCCCGGAGAGCCCCTCGTGTCCTGCTACGCGCCCCAGGACGAGCGCTTCCCCGACAACTCCGTGGACATGGGCACCGGCTTCGACTGCTTCGACACCCTCGCCCACACCCTGGACCCGCGCATCCAGGGCCCGCAGCGCGCCAACCGGCTGCTCCTGAAGAGCACCCTCGAAGACCTCGGATTCGTCAACCTCGCCGAGGAGTGGTGGCACTACACGTACAAGCCCGAGCCGTACCCGGACACCTACTTCGACTTCCCGGTGTCCAAGAAGTCACTGACTTCGTCCCGCTGAGCCGGGCCGGCCCGCCCCGTGACGACGGGGCGGGCCAACATCGAGAGAGGCACCCCAGGAGGCGCCTGGAATCGCACCCGATAAGGCACCTGAAGACGCGCCCGGAGTGATCGGCTACAGTCCGCGGCGTGTCCGCACCCCCGCACCCACCCGCCGACTTCGCGCCGGACTCGCACTGTTCGAGCTGCGGAGCACCCTACGGAGAGGGCATCTCCCGCTGGCCCCGCACCTGCGCCGCGTGTGGAACCGTGGCCTACCGCAATCCGCTGCCGGTCGCGGTGGCCCTGCAGCCCGTGTACGACGACAGGGGCACCGCCCTGGTCGTCATCACCCGGACCATCGCCCCCGCGCGCGGAGGCATCGCGCTGCCCGGAGGGTTCATCGACCACCGGGAGGACTGGCGGCACGCCGTAGTCCGGGAACTCAAGGAGGAGACGGGCATCGACGCGGCGAACCGCGAGGTGCGGCTCGCCGACGCGATGAGCTCTCCCGCCGGTCATCTGCTGCTCTTCGGGCTCCTCCCGGAGCGCCCCGCCGCCGAACTCCCGCCCTCCGCCGCCACGGACGAGACCGACGGCTGGCACCTGCTGCACAGGCCGACCGAACTGGCCTTCCCACTGCACACCGTGGCGGTGCGGGCATGGTTCGAGGGACGGTACGTCTGAGGGACCCCGCGGGGCCCTCAGGGCCTCGTCACGGCGTCCCGAGCCCCCGGACCCGGACCGGATACCCCGGCTCACCGGGGCCGCCCTCTCCGTCCCGTCGCACGACCACGTGCTGCCCCTCCCAGCGCGACACATAGCGTTCGGCCTCCGGCTCGTCCCAGCCGTCGCCCCCGTCCGGCACAGCGAGCCCACCCCCGACCCGCCCGCGCACCGGAGCCCACACCTCCAGCTCCAGTCCGCCGTCCTCGCCCCGAACGGGCACCACGGAACCCGCGCGCGCCAGCACCGGAATCCGCGACAAGGGGGCATCGAGCAACACCTGGGCCGGCCCCTCGTACGCCTCCTCGGTGACCGTGTCGTACCAACGCCCGCGCGGCAACTGCACCGCACGCCGGTCGGCCCCATGGTCCAGCACCGGCGCCACGAGGAGACAGTCGCCCAGCATGAAGGCGTCCTCACAGTCGCGCAGCGCCCGGTCCTCGGGCGCGCCCCACCACACGGGGCGCACGTACGGTGCGCCGGTGCGGCGCGCCAGATGCGCCAGCGTCATGAAGTACGGAAGCAGCCGCCTCCGCTCGACGAGCGCCACGCGCGCGTGCTCCAGGACGCCGTCGCCGAACTCCCAGGGCTCCCTGCGTCCCGCCCGCAGACTCGCGTGCGTACGGAACAGCGGGAGATATGCGCCGAGCTGGAACCACCGCAGATACAGCTCGGGCGAGGGGCTTCCGTCGAAGCCGCCCACATCCGGCCCCGAGTACGGCACCCCGCACAGCCCGAGTCCCATCACCAGCGACAGCGACGCCCGCAATCCCGGCCAGCCCGTGGCCACGTCCCCGGACCAGGTCCCCCCGTAGCGCTGCATTCCGGCCCATCCGGAGCGCGAGAAGAGGAACGGCCGCTCCTGGGGAGTCAGTTCACGCAGGCCCTCGTACGCGGCGCGGGCCATGCCGAGGGCGTACACGTTGTGCGCCTCACGATGGTCACCGCCGCGGCCCTCCAAGGAGTGCCGCGCCGACCGCGGCAGCGTCGACTCCCCGAACGCGGTGAACGACGTCGGCTCGTTCATGTCGTGCCAGAACCCCGCGAACCCCTGCGCCAGCCGCTCCTTGTAGAGGCCGCCCCACCACTCACGCACGCGCGCGTGGGTGAAGTCCGGATAGACCGACTCTCCGGGCCACACGACACCCCGCACCAGCCGTCCCGAGGCATCCCGTACGAAGGCGTCCCCGGCGAGGCCACCGTCGTACACCACGTTGCCCGGCTCGGCCTTGACCGCCGGGTCGATGATCGACACCAGCCGGATGCCGTCGCGGCGCAGCTCCTCGGCGAGCACCGGCAGCTTCGGGAAGTGCTCCCGGTCGACCGTGAACACCTGGTGCGCGTCGTAGTGGTCGATGTCCAGATGGACCGCGTCGAGCGGCAGACCGCGGTCCTGATAGCCCGCGACGACCCGCCGCACCTCCTGCTCGCTGCCGAAGCCCCAGCGCGCGTGATGGTGCCCCAGGGCCCACCTGGGCGGCAGCGCGGGCGCCCCGGTGAGCGAGGCCCAGGTGTGCAGCACGCGCGCGGGGGTGCCCACCATCACCCAGCAGCGCAGCGGGCCGCCGTCCATCCTCAGCTCGCACGTCCCGGCCCGGTCGTGCCCCGAGCCCGCGCCCTCCTCGCCCTCGCGCAAGGTGACCTTGCCGTCCCAGGAGGTGTCGTGGAACACGAGGTGCGTGCCCGCGTCGGCGACCACCATCTGCACAGGCATCGTGACGTACAGCGGATCGTCGTCGGGCGTGAAGGCACGTCCGGGATCCGTGTTCCACAGCCGGTACGACCCGTCGCGCAGCCGGGGTCCCGCCGCACGCCCGCCCAGGCCGAAGAACCGTGCGTCGGCGGCCACTTCGGAGCGCTGCATCCACCGCGCGCCGCCTCCGCCGACCGGCTCCCACCAACGGGGCGGCAGATCGCGTCGCAGGATCACGCCACCGGGGGTGCGCACCTCGACGGCGCCGTGCCGCGAGACGACGACCGTCACCCGTTCGGCCACGACCCGCCAGCCACCGTCCTTGTCCGGCTCCAGAACGGCCCGCGGGTCCGGCTCCGGGCAACGGCCCGCGAGCGCGTACGACGGCTCCGGACCGGCGCCGTCCCAGCCCCAGAACACGGCCCCGCTCACCGTGACCGTGATCCGCAACTCGGACCGCGCGAACCGGACGACACCGCCCCCGGGCCCCGGCTCCACGCCCTGCACGGGGCCCGGCACCCGCGCGCGCTCGGCGCCCCGCCGTGGCAACCCGGCGGCGTCGGCACGCCTCCTTCGCCATGCGGCCCGCACGGTGAGCAACCCCTGGGCCGCCCCCGTCGAACCGACTGTCTTCACCGAACGCACCAGGTCACGACCGTCCATGCTGCTCAGCCTGCCATTGCCTGCGCCAAATGAGTGAGTCGTTCAACTGCCGTTCACCCGTGGTGGGGGCACATCTTCACGCCGGCGACCATCTGTGGCGCACCCTGGTGCGGGAGTCGATCACATGACATCGTCCGTGTCAGCCGCGTGACGCGCACACTCCGTCTCGTGCGCGACCGACGCCCACAGTCCGGGAGCCGCCCCATGTCCACCGCGAACCCCTCACCGCTCTGGCAGCCCACCGAGGAACGCATCGCCCAGGCGCAGGTCACAAAGTTCCAGGCCTGGGCGGCCGAGCACCACGGAGCCCCGTCCGGCGGTGGCTACGCGGCGTTGCATCGTTGGTCGGTACGGGAACTGGACACGTTCTGGAAAGCCGTCACCGAGTGGTTCGACGTACGGTTTTCGACCCCCTACACGCGCGTGCTCGGCGACCGCACGATGCCCGGCGCCGCATGGTTTCCCGGGGCGACCCTGAACTACGCCGAACACGCCCTGCGCGCGGCCGAGACCCGCACGGACGAACCGGCACTCCTGTATGTCGACGAGACCCATGAGCCGACCCCGGTGAGCTGGTCCGAGCTGCGCCGCCAGGTCGGTTCCCTGGCCGCCGAGCTGCGGGCCCTCGGTGTACGCCCGGGAGACCGCGTCAGCGGCTATCTCCCGAACGTTCCGCAGGCCGTGGTCGCCCTGCTCGCCACGGCCGCCGTCGGAGCCGTGTGGACGTCCTGCGCCCCTGATTTCGGCGCACGCAGCGTCCTCGACCGCTTCCAGCAGGTCGAACCCGTCGTGCTCTTCACCGTCGACGGTTACCGCTACGGCGGCAAGGAGCACGACCGCCGGGACGTGGTCGCAGAGCTGCGCCGCGAACTGCCGACCCTGCGCGCCGTCGTGCACATCCCGCTGCTCGGCACCGAGGCTCCCGAAGGCGCCCTGGACTGGTCGACCCTGACCTCCGCGGACGTGGCGCCGGTCTTCGAGCAGGTCCCCTTCGACCACCCCTTGTGGGTGCTCTACTCCTCCGGCACGACCGGCCTCCCCAAGGCCATCGTCCAGTCCCAGGGCGGCATCCTCGTCGAGCACCTCAAGCAGCTGGGCCTGCACTGCGACCTGGGCCCCGAGGACCGCTTCTTCTGGTACACGTCCACCGGCTGGATGATGTGGAACTTCCTCGTCTCAGGCCTGCTCACGGGCACCACGATCGTCCTGTACGACGGCAGCCCCGGCTACCCGGACACGGGCGCCCAGTGGCGCATCGCCGAACGCACGGGAGCGACCCTCTTCGGCACGTCCGCCGCGTACGTCATGGCGTGCCGCAAGGCAGGCGTTCACCCTTCCCGCGACTTCGACCTCGCGCGCATGCAGTGCGTCGCGACCACCGGCTCCCCCCTGCCGCCCGACGGCTTCCGCTGGCTGCACGACGAGGTCCGCGGCGACCTGTGGATCGCCTCCGTCAGCGGCGGCACCGATGTGTGCTCCTGCTTCGCGGGCGCGGTGCCCACGCTCCCGGTGTACATCGGCGAGCTCCAGGCCGCCGGTCTCGGCACCGACCTCCAGTCCTGGGACCCCAGCGGCAAACCCCTCACCGACGAAGTCGGCGAGCTGGTGGTCACCAACCCGATGCCATCCATGCCCATCCGCTTCTGGAACGACCCTGACGGCAGCCGCTACCACGACAGCTACTTCGACACCTATCCCGGCGTCTGGCGCCACGGCGACTGGATCACCGTCACCTCGCGCGGCTCCGTCGTCATCCACGGCCGCTCCGACTCCACGCTCAACCGCCAAGGCGTGCGCATGGGGTCGGCCGACATCTACGAAGCCGTCGAACGCCTCCCCGAGATCAAGGAGTCGCTCGTCATCGGCATCGAAGAGCCCGACGGCGGCTACTGGATGCCCCTCTTCGTGCACCTCGCCCCCGGAGCCTCACTCGACGAGGCCCTCCTGAACCGCATCAAACAGACCATCCGCGAACAGCTCTCACCGCGCCACGTCCCTGACGAGGTCATCGAGGTCCCAGGAGTCCCGCACACTCTCACGGGCAAACGCATCGAGGTCCCGGTCAAGCGCCTGCTCCAGGGAGCCCCCTTGGAGAAGGCCGTCAACGTCGGTTCCGTGGACAACGTCGAACTGCTGCGCTTCTACGAAGAACTGGCCCGCAAGCGCGGCTGATCAGCCTCCGTAGGTGGCCTCGGACTCGCCGAGCACGGCAGCGAAGTCCGAGGCCAGGCGCACCGCGTCGGCGGGTTCGAGTTCCGCGACCGAGATCCGTACCCCGGGCCCGCAAGCGAGCCGGAACCGCGCACCCGCCGCGACCCACCATCCATACGACCGCAGCCCGTTGACGACGGCCGACTCGTCCCGCACCGGTACCCAGACGTTCATTCCGCTCACGGCATGGGCCTCGATGCCACGCTTCGCCAGCTCGCGGTGGAGCGTCTTCCGCCGCAGCGCGTAGGTCGCCTGAGCGTGTGCGACCAACGCGCGCGTGCCGTCGTCCGTCATCAGCCCGAACACCGTCTCCTGAAGCAGATGACTGACCCAGCCGGAGGTGAGCAGCATCCGGCCGTCGTGCCGGGCCAGTGTCGTCGGATCGCAGGCCGCCGCGGCCCACCGCAGGTCGGTCCCCAGGAACTTGCTCACGGTCCGTACATGCACCCAGCGCGCAAGGCCGCCCGCGGTCAACGTATGAAGGGCCGCATCTGCGACGGCGGAGGCGTGGTCGTTCTCCATGACCAGTACATCGGCCTCTTCGCGCAGCACGTCGACCAGCGCGTCCCGGCGCTCCGCCGAGAAACATCCGCCGTACGGATTCTGCGCCCGCGGACTCGACACCACCGCTCGTACACCGGCCCGCAGCGCACCCCGTAGCGCCTCGGGGCGCATCCCCTGGTCGTCCACGGCGACCGGAACCGTACGCAGTCCCAGCGCTGTGACCAGGTCCAGCAGATGGTGATAACCGGGGTCCTCCATGGCGACGGCGTCGCCGGGCCGCAACTCCACCGACAGCAGCCGCCCGATCAGATCCAGCGCGCCGTGCGCGAACGTCACGTGGTCCGTCGGCACACCGTCCGGCCCCAGCCATTCGCGCACCGCGTCCTCCAGCCGCGCCAGACGGGGCGTGCTGCGGTGCGACCGCGCGCCGGGGGAGAGGCGTGAAGGCGGCACCAAGTGCGGAAGCAGCTCCGGGTCGGGATGCCCACCCGCCAAGTCGTGCAGCCCGTCCGGCACTTTCGGGGGCCGTCGCGACGCCACCGCGGGAGCCGCGGCGACCACGGTCCCGCCACGCCCACGCGTCACGACGATTCCGCGTCGCCGCAGTTCCTTGTACGCCGTCGCGACCGTACCCGGACTCACCTCGAGCTCGTCTGCGAGTCTGCGCACCGGAGGCAGCGCCGCTCCCGGCCCCAACGCACCTTCGGCCACGCCCCGTTCGACGGACGAGGCAATCCCCTTGGCCGTCGTACCACTGATCCCATATTGTGTTGCCACGTTACCAAGTATGTATCAATACATAAGTGAAAAGCAAGGGGGAAGAGTGGGACCGATCCGCCGAGCAGCCGCATGGTCGACACGCATTCCAGGAGGCCCCGACGGCCGAAGAATGCTTTGGATCGCCCTCGTCGACCGGAGCGGCAGCGGCCTGTGGGCGTCCGTCTCGGTTCTGTACTTCATCTACGTCACCGGCCTGTCCGTGGCACAGGTCGGCACCCTCGCCGCGGTTTCGGGAGCCATCGGAATCGCCGGCGCACCGCTCGGCGGCCGCATCGCCGACCGCCTGCCCCTCACCCGCGTCCTCATCGCCCTACAAATCGTGCGGGCCCTGGCCTCCCTCGCACTGCTCACCACCGACAACTACGGCCTGCTGCTGACCTTCTCCGCCGTCGGCAGCCTCGGCGACCGCGCCGCCAACGTCCTCACCAAGCTGTACGCCACCCGCGTCTCGGGACCGGACCGAGTGCGCTACCAGGCCGTCAGCCGGACCGCCGCCAATGCCGGCTGGGCCCTGGGCGGCCTCGCCGCCGCGGCGGCGCTCACCGTCGGCACCACCACCGCCTACCAATGGCTTCTGGCAGGTGACGCCCTCTCGTTCGTCGCCGCCGCCCTCCTCACCGTCCGCTGCGCCGAACCACCGTCCCCCACCCGCGTGATCGCCACATCGAAGGACCCAACCCCTACGACGAAGCCGCACAATCCCTGGCGCGACCGCACCTACCTCGCGTATGTCGCCACCGAGATCGTCCTCTTCCTCGATGACGCTGTGTTCAAGGTCGGCCTGCCGCTGTGGATCGCCCATTCCGGCCACGCACCGCACGGCCTCGCCCCGCTCCTCATGGTCCTCAACAATGTGATGGTCGTGGCCCTTCAGGTCCCGCTGGCGCGCTTCGGCACCACGACGGCCGCGGCGCGCACCCTGCTGCTCCCGCTCTCCGCCGCTTTCGCGCTCGGCGGCGTCACCATGGCGCTCTCGGCCACGGGCGGACCCGTCACCGCCACCCTGTTCCTCACGGCCTCGGCTGTCGCCTTCACCACGGCCGAGATGCTGCACGCCACCGTCTCCTGGGAACTCTCCGTCGCTCTCGCACCGGGCACGGCCCTGGGTGCCTACCTCGGCGTCCACGGACTGGCACAGTCCGCGCAGCGCAGCATCGGACCACTCGCCGTCACCGCTGCCATCGCGGCGGGCCCCCTCGGCTGGACCCTCTTCGGCGCGACTGTCGCCGTGACCTGCATGTTCCAGCGCCGCTTGGTGCGGAATCACCTCGACCGCACCGCGTTGTCAGTGCCGCCAGTTACTGTGAGTGAGCATTGATCGACTGCGCACAGGGGGAAAGATGGCGCACACCAAGCACCACACCATGCGACGTGTCCTGCGCCGTGAAATCGTCGGCACCATCGGTCTGCTGACCGACGAGCACGATTTCAGGGCGATGCGGCGTTATCGCACCTTCACCTTCGACGACCACACGATCTACCTCCAGCAGGTGGAATCCCTGCTCAGGAACCTGGCGGCTGAGGGCAGCCACACCACGGTGGCGCTCTTCGACCCCGAAGAGTACGCGGAGTTCTGCGCCCACAGCGGCCTGGAACCCGACGCCGCCGCCAGCCGCACACGCTTCATCGCCGAACTGGCCGCCACGGGCCCCACCGTTCCGTACGAGGGACAGCCCCTCGCCGAACTCGTCCCCGACCTCGTCGACGAAGCCGTCCGTAAGGCGACCTGGGAGTACGCGACCACACTCCTGGCCCGCATCGGCAACTGCGCATCCTGCGGAGAGGACATCGGACGGGCATCCTTCGCGCGCGCCTCTCACCTGCTCACCCGCGTCCTCGACACCGCGAGCCCCGGCGAGCGACATCTCGTGTGCAGCGTCTCGACGGCACCCGAAACACTCGTCGCCGTCCTGCGGGCCGACGACGACGCCGAGGGCACGATCCGCCTCGACGAGTCGGAGGCCCTCGAATTCACCACCGTCCTGGCCCTCGGCCTCGCCACCGGTAGCGCGGGAGGACTCGTCATGCGCACCACGGCCCCCGATGCCACCGACCGTGTGTACGGATGGCGTCTGCGCGGAGAAGGCCTTGCGCCCCTCACCGCCGGCGAGGTCTTCGACGCCTATTGCACCGATGCCGCATCGGGAGACCTCGTCTCCCCGGAATCAGGCGTCGACTACTGCGTACCACCCGATCTCGGAACCGAAGGAGAGTCGACGGGCCACACGCACTGAACGCGCTGAACGCGAAGGGGCGCCCCACCCGCAGGTGGAGCGCCCCTGGGCAACCGCCGCTCGGCGAACCGCTCCGGCTACTCGCCGGACAGCACCGCCTGAGCCGCTGTGCGCGCCTCCTCGGCCGTGTCCGCGGCACGCGCGGCCGCCGCGGCACGCTCACACTGCGCCAGCGTGTACTTGGCGAGCGTCGCCCGGACGTAGGGAATCGACGCGGCACCCATCGACAGGGAGGTGACACCCAGACCGGTCAGCACACACGCGAGCAGCGGGTCGGAGGCGGCTTCACCGCAGACGCCACAGCTCTTGCCCTCGGCCTTCGCAGCATCCGCGGACATGGCGACCAGGTCGAGCAGCGCGGGCTGCCACGGATCCTGCAGCCGGGACACCGCGCCCACCTGCCGGTCGGCGGCGAAGGTGTACTGCGCGAGGTCGTTGGTCCCCAGGGACAGGAACTCGACCTCCTGCAGGATCGACCGCGCGCGGAGCGCCGCCGAAGGTATCTCCACCATCGCGCCGAACTTCGCCCGCAGCCCGGCGTCACGGCACGCTTCCGCGAACGCCTTGGCGTCCGTGCGGTCCGCGACCATCGGAGCCATCACTTCGAGGTAGACAGGCAGTCCCTCCGAAGCCTTCGCGAGCGCCGTCAGCTGCGTGCGCAGTACGTCGGGGTGGTCGAGCAGCGTGCGCAGACCCCGCACACCCAGTGCCGGGTTCGGCTCGTCGGCCGGAGTAAGGAAGTCGAGCGGCTTGTCGGCGCCCGCGTCCAGCACACGCACCACGACACGCCCCTCGGGGAACGCCTCGAGCACCTGCCGGTATGCCTCGACCTGCTTCTCCTCGGACGGTGCCTGCTTGCTGTCGTCCAGGAAGAGGAACTCGGTACGGAAGAGACCGACGCCCTCGGCCCCGGCCTCGACGGCGGCAGGTACATCGGCGGGACCGCCGACATTGGCCAGCAGCGGCACCTTGTGTCCGTCGGAGGTGGCACCGGGGCCGGTCGAGGAGGACAGCGCCGCCTTCCGCTCCGCCGCCGCGGCCTCCAGCTGGGCCCGCTTCTCAGCGCTCGGCTGCACGAAGATTTCACCGGTGCTGCCGTCCACGGCGATCACCGTGCCCTCAGCGAGCTCACCGGCGCCGGGGAGTGCGACGACAGCGGGCACTCCCAGCGCCCGCGCCAGAATCGCGCTGTGGCTGGTCGGCCCGCCCTCTTCCGTGACAAAACCGAGGACGAGAGTGGGGTCGAGCAGCGCCGTGTCCGCGGGAGCAAGGTCACGAGCAATAAGAACGTACGGTTCGTCGCTGTCCGGGACACCCGGCATGGGCACCCCGAGCAGCCGGGCGACGATACGGTTCCGCACGTCGTCGAGGTCGGCCACGCGGCCGGCGAGATACTCACCGGCACCCGCCAGCAGCGCACGGTAGGAGGCGAACGCGTCGTAGACCGCGCGCTCGGCCGTGCTGCCGACCGCGATGCGTCGTTCCACGTCCGCCATCAGCTCGGGGTCCTGGGCCATCATGGCCTGCGCCTCGAGCACCGCCTGGGCTTCGCCCCCCGCCAGATTGCCGCGCGCCATCAAGTCGGCCGCCACAGCCTCGACGGCTTGGCGGGCGCGCCCCTGTTCGCGCTTCGCGTCCTCCGCCGGGATCTGCTTGGCAGGCGGTTCAAGAACCGCCGTCCCCATGTGCCGAACCTCGCCGATCGCCACACCGTGGCTCACGCCGACGCCTCGCAGCGTTGTCTCCATCTCACCCGTCTCCGATTGTGCGGCGGGACCCGCCGCCGCGGTGGTTTTCGAACGTGCCGTCTACGACGGCAGTGCTGTAGGCGTCACTGCCAGTTGAAGAGCGTGTCGCCGGCCTTCATGTCGCCGTCCTCGCGGAGATCGGAAAGGGAGTCGGCCGTCGCCTCGAGCGCCACGATCGGGCAGATCGGGGACTTTCCGGCCTGCTCGATGGCAGCCGGGTTCCAGCGCACCACCGCCTGACCGCGGGCTACGGTGTCACCCTTATTGACGAGCAGCTCGAAGCCCTCGCCGTTGAGCTGCACGGTGTCGATACCCAGATGCGTGAGCACGCCGTGGCCCTCTCCGTCGACGACGACGAAGGCATGGGGATGGAGCGAGACAATCACTCCGTCCACGGGGGCAACAGCCTCCGAAGGCTCACGCACGGGGTCGATCGCCGTGCCGGGGCCTACCATCGCCCCGGAGAAGACGGGATCTGGTACCGCGGCGAGTCCGATGGCACGTCCTGCAAGAGGGGACGTCACGGTGGTCATGGGAAGCCTCCAGGGGTGGAGATTCATATGGGCCGCCACTGCCTGTCCCGGACGGCGCACTGTTGAGCAGGGTATGTCATATGAACTACCGGTTCCGCATGAGAGGGCCCGGTCGGCGGCCCTGGAGCACCACGCAAACGATTTGCGCGCGCTCCAAACCCCCATGTAGAGTCGTACCCCTGCTTGAGGCCGAGTGACGCGACCAAGCGTGCTTGCCTGGCAGCACCCAACTTGTCAGATCCTATCTCGGGGTCTGGTTCTGCATGTCCGCAGAGCCGTGGTCAGAGAGACGGAAAATCGCTGATAGTGTTTGGACCGCCGGAAAGGGAAAAGCGAAAGCGGGAACCTGGAAAGCGCCGAGGAAATCGGATCGGGAAACGGTCTGATAGAGTCGGAAACGCAAGAACGAAGCAAGACCGAAGGGAAGCGCCCGGAGGAAAGCCTGAGAGAGTCTCTCGGGTGAGTACAAAGGAAGCGTCCGTTCCTTGAGAACTCAACAGCGTGCCAAAAATCAACGCCAGATATGTTGATACCCCGTCTCCGGCCGATCGGCTGGGACGTGGTTCCTTTGAAAAAGTCCTGCCGGGCACTGCCTGGCAGGCGCACAGCGAGGACGCTGTGAACCGTGGGGATTATTCCTCCCCTTGGTTCCGCTCTCGTGGTGTCGTCCCGATTACGGGAGAACATTCACGGAGAGTTTGATCCTGGCTCAGGACGAACGCTGGCGGCGTGCTTAACACATGCAAGTCGAACGATGAAGCCCTTCGGGGTGGATTAGTGGCGAACGGGTGAGTAACACGTGGGCAATCTGCCCTTCACTCTGGGACAAGCCCTGGAAACGGGGTCTAATACCGGATAATACCTGCCTGGGCATCTGGGTGGGTTAAAAGCTCCGGCGGTGAAGGATGAGCCCGCGGCCTATCAGCTTGTTGGTGAGGTAGTGGCTCACCAAGGCGACGACGGGTAGCCGGCCTGAGAGGGCGACCGGCCACACTGGGACTGAGACACGGCCCAGACTCCTACGGGAGGCAGCAGTGGGGAATATTGCACAATGGGCGAAAGCCTGATGCAGCGACGCCGCGTGAGGGATGACGGCCTTCGGGTTGTAAACCTCTTTCAGCAGGGAAGAAGCGAGAGTGACGGTACCTGCAGAAGAAGCGCCGGCTAACTACGTGCCAGCAGCCGCGGTAATACGTAGGGCGCAAGCGTTGTCCGGAATTATTGGGCGTAAAGAGCTCGTAGGCGGCTTGTCACGTCGGGTGTGAAAGCCCGGGGCTTAACCCCGGGTCTGCATTCGATACGGGCTAGCTAGAGTGTGGTAGGGGAGATCGGAATTCCTGGTGTAGCGGTGAAATGCGCAGATATCAGGAGGAACACCGGTGGCGAAGGCGGATCTCTGGGCCATTACTGACGCTGAGGAGCGAAAGCGTGGGGAGCGAACAGGATTAGATACCCTGGTAGTCCACGCCGTAAACGGTGGGAACTAGGTGTTGGCGACATTCCACGTCGTCGGTGCCGCAGCTAACGCATTAAGTTCCCCGCCTGGGGAGTACGGCCGCAAGGCTAAAACTCAAAGGAATTGACGGGGGCCCGCACAAGCAGCGGAGCATGTGGCTTAATTCGACGCAACGCGAAGAACCTTACCAAGGCTTGACATACACCGGAAACGGCCAGAGATGGTCGCCCCCTTGTGGTCGGTGTACAGGTGGTGCATGGCTGTCGTCAGCTCGTGTCGTGAGATGTTGGGTTAAGTCCCGCAACGAGCGCAACCCTTGTTCTGTGTTGCCAGCATGCCCTTCGGGGTGATGGGGACTCACAGGAGACTGCCGGGGTCAACTCGGAGGAAGGTGGGGACGACGTCAAGTCATCATGCCCCTTATGTCTTGGGCTGCACACGTGCTACAATGGCAGGTACAATGAGCTGCGAAGCCGTGAGGCGGAGCGAATCTCAAAAAGCCTGTCTCAGTTCGGATTGGGGTCTGCAACTCGACCCCATGAAGTCGGAGTTGCTAGTAATCGCAGATCAGCATTGCTGCGGTGAATACGTTCCCGGGCCTTGTACACACCGCCCGTCACGTCACGAAAGTCGGTAACACCCGAAGCCGGTGGCCCAACCCCTTGTGGGAGGGAGCTGTCGAAGGTGGGACTGGCGATTGGGACGAAGTCGTAACAAGGTAGCCGTACCGGAAGGTGCGGCTGGATCACCTCCTTTCTAAGGAGCACTTCTTACCGATCCCTCCGGGGTGAGGTCAGAGGCCAGTACATCAGCGAATGTCTGATGCTGGTTGCTCATGGGTGGAACGTTGATTATTCGGCCGGGTTCACGGGTCGGAGGCTGCAAGTACTGCTCTTAGGAGTGTGGAACGCATGATCTCCGGACGGGATCGGGTCGGGCACGCTGTTGGGTGTCTGAAGGTACGGCCGATTTTGGCTGCCTTCAGTGCCGGCCCCAGTGAACTCCGGTGGTAACCGGGGGTGATGGGTGGTTGGTCGTTGTTTGAGAACTGCACAGTGGACGCGAGCATCTGTGGCCAAGTTTTTAAGGGCGCACGGTGGATGCCTTGGCACCAGGAACCGATGAAGGACGTGGGAGGCCACGATAGTCCCCGGGGAGTCGTCAACCAGGCTTTGATCCGGGGGTTTCCGAATGGGGAAACCCGGCAGTCGTCATGGGCTGTCACCCTTGCCTGAACACATAGGGCAAGTGGAGGGAACGCGGGGAAGTGAAACATCTCAGTACCCGCAGGAAGAGAAAACAACCGTGATTCCGGGAGTAGTGGCGAGCGAAACTGGATGAGGCCAAACCATATGCGTGTGAGACCCGGCAGGGGTTGCGTATGTGGGGTTGTGGGATTTCTCTTTCACGGTCTGCCGGCCGTGAGACGAGTCAGAAACCGTTGATGTAGGCGAAGGACATGCGAAAGGTCCGGCGTAGAGGGTAAGACCCCCGTAGTCGAAACGTCAACGGCTCGTTTGAGAAACACCCAAGTAGCACGGGGCCCGAGAAATCCCGTGTGAATCTGGCGGGACCACCCGCTAAGCCTAAATATTCCCTGGTGACCGATAGCGGATAGTACCGTGAGGGAATGGTGAAAAGTACCGCGGGAGCGGAGTGAAATAGTACCTGAAACCGTGTGCCTACAAGCCGTGGGAGCGTCGGACATCAAGCTTGCTTGGTGTCTCGTGACTGCGTGCCTTTTGAAGAATGAGCCTGCGAGTTTGCGGTGTGTTGCGAGGTTAACCCGTGTGGGGAAGCCGTAGCGAAAGCGAGTCCGAATAGGGCGGTTTAGTAGCGCGCTCAAGACCCGAAGCGGAGTGATCTAGCCATGGGCAGGTTGAAGCGGCTGTAAGAGGTCGTGGAGGACCGAACCCACCAGGGTTGAAAACCTGGGGGATGACCTGTGGTTAGGGGTGAAAGGCCAATCAAACTCCGTGATAGCTGGTTCTCCCCGAAATGCATTTAGGTGCAGCGTCGTGTGTTTCTTGCCGGAGGTAGAGCACTGGATAGGCGATGGGCCCTACCGGGTTACTGACCTTAGCCAAACTCCGAATGCCGGTAAGTGAGAGCGCGGCAGTGAGACTGTGGGGGATAAGCTCCATGGTCGAGAGGGAAACAGCCCAGAGCATCGACTAAGGCCCCTAAGCGTACGCTAAGTGGGAAAGGATGTGGAGTCGCAGAGACAACCAGGAGGTTGGCTTAGAAGCAGCCACCCTTGAAAGAGTGCGTAATAGCTCACTGGTCTAGTGATTCCGCGCCGACAATGTAGCGGGGCTCAAGCGTACCGCCGAAGTCGTGTCATTGCAGCTATAGGGCCAACGCCTGCTGTGATGGGTAGGGGAGCGTCGTGTGCCGGGTGAAGCCGCGCCGGAAGGCAGTGGTGGACGGTTCACGAGTGAGAATGCAGGCATGAGTAGCGATACACACGTGAGAAACGTGTGCGCCGATTGACTAAGGGTTCCTGGGTCAAGCTGATCTGCCCAGGGTAAGTCGGGACCTAAGGCGAGGCCGACAGGCGTAGTCGATGGATAACCGGTTGATATTCCGGTACCCGCTGTGAAGCGTCAAACATTGAACCAGGCGATGCTAAGTCCGTGAAGCCGTCCCGGAGCCTTCGGGCAAAGGGGAGTGGTGGAGCCGACGGACCAGACCTGTAGTAGGTGAGTGATGGGGTGACGCAGGAAGGTAGTCCATCCCGGGCGGTGGTTGTCCCGGGGTAAGGGTGTAGGCCGTGCGATAGGCAAATCCGTCGCACATCAAGGCTGAGACCTGATGCCGAGCCGATTGTGGTGAAGTGGATGATCCTATGCTGTCGAGAAAAGCCTCTAGCGAGTTTCATGGCGGCCCGTACCCTAAACCGACTCAGGTGGTCAGGTAGAGAATACCGAGGCGTTCGGGTGAACTATGGTTAAGGAACTCGGCAAAATGCCCCCGTAACTTCGGGAGAAGGGGGGCCATCACCGGTGATGAGTCTTGCACTCTGAGCTGGGGGTGGCCGCAGAGACCAGCGAGAAGCGACTGTTTACTAAAAACACAGGTCCGTGCGAAGCCGTAAGGCGATGTATACGGACTGACGCCTGCCCGGTGCTGGAACGTTAAGGGGACCGGTTAGTCACTCTTCGGGGTGGCGAAGCTGAGAACTTAAGCGCCAGTAAACGGCGGTGGTAACTATAACCATCCTAAGGTAGCGAAATTCCTTGTCGGGTAAGTTCCGACCTGCACGAATGGCGTAACGACTTCTCGACTGTCTCAACCATAGGCCCGGTGAAATTGCACTACGAGTAAAGATGCTCGTTTCGCGCAGCAGGACGGAAAGACCCCGGGACCTTTACTACAGTTTGATATTGGTGTTCGGTTCGGCTTGTGTAGGATAGGTGGGAGACTTTGAAGCGGCAGCGCCAGCTGTTGTGGAGTCGTCGTTGAAATACCACTCTGGTCGTGCTGGATGTCTAACCTGGGTCCGTGATCCGGATCAGGGACAGTGTCTGATGGGTAGTTTAACTGGGGCGGTTGCCTCCTAAAGAGTAACGGAGGCGCCCAAAGGTTCCCTCAGCCTGGTTGGTAATCAGGTGTTGAGTGTAAGTGCACAAGGGAGCTTGACTGTGAGACCGACGGGTCGAGCAGGGACGAAAGTCGGGACTAGTGATCCGGCGGTGGCTTGTGGAAGCGCCGTCGCTCAACGGATAAAAGGTACCCCGGGGATAACAGGCTGATCTTCCCCAAGAGTCCATATCGACGGGATGGTTTGGCACCTCGATGTCGGCTCGTCGCATCCTGGGGCTGGAGTCGGTCCCAAGGGTTGGGCTGTTCGCCCATTAAAGCGGTACGCGAGCTGGGTTTAGAACGTCGTGAGACAGTTCGGTCCCTATCCGCTGTGCGCGTAGGAATATTGAGAAGGGCTGTCCCTAGTACGAGAGGACCGGGACGGACGAACCTCTGGTGTGCCAGTTGTCCTGCCAAGGGCATGGCTGGTTGGCTACGTTCGGGAGGGATAACCGCTGAAAGCATCTAAGCGGGAAGCCTGCTTCGAGATGAGTATTCCCACCCCCTTGAGGGGTTAAGGCTCCCAGTAGACGACTGGGTTGATAGGCCAGATCTGGAAGGCGGGTAACCGCTGGAGGTGACTGGTACTAATAGGCCGAGGGCTTGTCCTCAGTTGCTCGCGTCCACTGTGTTGGTTCTGAAACCACGAACAACCCCATGCCCTGGGCCACTGGGTATGGTGCGGTAGTTACAGTTTCATAGTGTTTCGGTGGTCATAGCGTGAGGGAAACGCCCGGTTACATTCCGAACCCGGAAGCTAAGCCTCACAGCGCCGATGGTACTGCAGGGGGGACCCTGTGGGAGAGTAGGACGCCGCCGAACTCCTTTTAGAGCTCCGGCTCTTGGGCATACAGCCCGAGAGCCGGAGCTTTTTTTATTTTCTCTGGGTTGTTGTTCCCGGGGTGTTTTCTGATGGTGCCTGAACCCCTCCGCGCCGCGGCGTGAGGGCTACGGGTAGGGTCAGGGGCATCATTGGCTCGTTTCCCACAGGAGGCCCCCGGGTGGAGGTCCAGGAGACCCGCGTCCAGACGGACCGGGTCCTCACCATCCCGAACATCCTCAGCATGGCGCGCCTGGTCGGCGTGCCCATCTTCCTGTGGCTGATCCTCAGGCCCGAGTTCGGTGGCCCCAAGAGCGACGGCTGGGCGCTGCTCGTCCTCATGCTGAGCGGCATCAGTGACTACCTGGACGGGAAGCTCGCGCGGCGCTGGAACCAGATCAGCAGTCTGGGCCGGCTGCTGGACCCCGCGGCTGACCGGCTTTACATTCTGTCCACTCTCGTGGGCCTCACGTGGCGGGAGATTCTTCCGCTGTGGTTGACGGCTGTACTTCTGGCGCGCGAGTTGGTTCTGCTGGTCGTGGTGGCCATCCTTCGGCGTCACGGCTATCCGCCGCTGCAGGTGAACTTCCTGGGGAAGGCGGCGACCTTCAACCTGATGTACGCCTTCCCGCTGTTGCTGCTCAGTGACGGAAGCGGATGGCTCGCGCCACTCGCTGCGATTTTCGGATGGGCGTTCGCCGGATGGGGTACAACCCTCTATTGGTGGGCAGGAGTCCTCTACGTGGTGCAGGTCCGCCGGCTTCTCAAGGCGGACGCCATGGCCGATTGAGCTCGGCCCGATGGGGCGGCTGAAGTGCCCGGATGGCCCGCGCTCGAAAACTGCGGGACAATCAGGACGGGTGAAGTCGGCTAGACCTTCGTCTCTTCAAGGAGGACGCTTCCGACATGAAGGCCGTCGTGATGGCCGGAGGCGAAGGCACACGCCTTCGCCCCATGACCTCAAGCATGCCCAAGCCGCTCCTGCCGGTGGTGAACCGCCCGATCATGGAGCACGTGCTACGGCTGCTCAAAAGGCACGGGCTCAACGAGACCGTCGTTACTGTTCAGTTCTTGGCTTCGCTCGTCAAGAACTACTTCGGTGACGGTGAAGAGCTCGGCATGGAGCTCACCTATGCCAATGAGGAGAAGCCACTCGGTACTGCCGGGAGCGTCAAGAACGCCGAGGAGGCGTTGAAGGACGACACTTTCCTGGTGATCTCCGGTGACGCCCTGACCGACTTCGATCTCACCGACCTCATCAATTTCCACAAGGAAAAGGGTGCGCTGGTCACCGTCTGCTTGACACGCGTCCCGAACCCCCTTGAATTCGGCATCACCATTGTCGACGAAGAGGGCAAGGTCGAGCGCTTCCTGGAGAAGCCGACCTGGGGCCAGGTCTTCTCGGACACGGTGAACACGGGTATCTACGTCATGGAGCCCGAAGTCTTCGACTACGTCGAGGCCGATGTCTCCGTCGACTGGTCCGGCGATGTATTCCCTCAGCTGATGAAGGAGGGAAAGCCGGTCTTCGGCTATATCGCCGAGGGCTACTGGGAGGACGTCGGCACCCACGAGAGCTATGTGAAGGCCCAGGCCGACGTCCTGGAAGGCAAGGTCGACGTCGAGATCGACGGGTTCGAGATCTCCCCGGGCGTGTGGGTCGCCGAAGGTGCCGAAGTGCATCCCGATGCCGTGCTGCGGGGCCCGCTCTACATCGGTGACTACGCCAAGGTCGAGGCGGACGCCGAAATCCGCGAGCACACTGTCGTCGGCTCCAATGTCGTCGTCAAGAGCGGAGCGTTCCTACACCGGGCCGTTGTGCACGACAATGTGTACATCGGGCAGCACAGCAATTTGCGCGGCTGTGTCATCGGGAAGAACACCGACATCATGCGGGCCGCACGGATCGAGGACGGCGCCGTCATCGGCGACGAATGCCTCGTCGGTGAAGAATCGATCATCCAGGGAAACGTACGCGTCTATCCGTTCAAGACCATCGAGGCCGGCGCCTTCGTCAACACCTCGGTGATCTGGGAGTCGCGCGGCCAGGCGCATCTCTTCGGCGCACGCGGCGTCAGCGGAATCCTGAACGTGGAGATCACTCCTGAGCTGGCCGTGCGTCTTGCGGGGGCGTACGCGACGACGCTCAAGAAGGGCTCCACCGTCACTACGGCCCGCGACCACTCCCGAGGCGCTCGCGCGCTGAAGCGGGCGGTCATCTCGGCTTTGCAGGCCAGCGCCATCGACGTACGCGATCTGGAGAACGTACCGCTGCCGGTGGCCCGGCAGCAGACCGCCAGGGGCAGTGCGGGCGGGATCATGATCCGGACGTCGCCCGGAGTGCCGGACTCCGTCGACATCATGTTCTTCGACGGGCAGGGCGCCGATCTCTCGCAGGGAGGCCAGCGGAAGCTGGACCGGGTGTTCGCCCGGCAGGAGTACCGGCGTGCGTTCCCGGGGGAGATCGGGGATCTGCACTTCCCGGCCAGCGTCTTCGACTCGTACACCGGATCGTTGCTGCGGAATGTCGACACCACCGGTATTACCGAATCCGGGCTGAAGGTGGTCGTGGACGCCTCGAACGGCAGTGCCGGGCTCGTACTGCCCAGCCTGTTGGGCAAGCTCGGTGTGGACTCGTTGACCATCAACCCCGGTCTCGACGAATCGAGGCCTACGGAGACGGCGGACACACGGCGAGCCGGTCTGGTGCGGCTCGGTGAGATCGTCGCGTCCGCGCGTGCGGCGTTCGGGGTGCGCTTCGACCCGGTGGGTGAGCGGCTCTCGCTCGTCGACGAGAAGGGGCGGATCGTCGAGGACGACCGGGCTCTGCTGGTCATGCTCGATCTGGTGGCTGCGGAGCGGCGCAGTGGGCGAGTGGCGCTGCCGGTGACCACCACCCGGATCGCCGAGCAGGTGGCGGCGTACCACGGGACGCAGGTGGAGTGGACGACGACGTCTCCGGACGACCTGACCAGGGTCGGGCGCGACGAGTCGACGATCTTCGGTGGTGACGGCCGCGGCGGGTTCATCATTCCGGAGTTCAGCAGCGTCTTCGACGGTTCCGCGGCCTTCGTACGACTGATCGGACTGGTGGCGCGAACGCAACTCACGCTCAGCCAGATCGACGCGCGGATTCCGCGGGCGCATGTCCTCAAGCGCGATCTCGCCACTCCATGGGCAGTCAAGGGACTCGTGATGCGTCGGGTCGTGGAGGCGGCCGGGGACCGGTTCGTGGACACGACCGACGGCGTACGGGTCGTGGAGACCGACGGGCGGTGGGTGATGGTGCTGCCCGACCCGGCCGAGGCGGTGACGCATCTGTGGGCCGAGGGCCCGGACGACGCCTCCGCGGAGGCCCTGCTCGACGAGTGGGCGGCCGTCGTGGAGAGCGCCGGGCGTTAGCCACGCGCGCGTGCCGGACAAGTGCCCCTAAGGGGGCCTGTCCGGCACGCCGGTGGGGCCATTCGGAGGTAGTGCCCGCGACGTGCGACGATGTGCGTCATGCCGCAGCAGCCCCCCGTTCGGAGCACACCTCCGCGCCCCTCGCGCCCGGACGCCTCCATGTCGCTGCTCACCAACGTCATGGACCACAGCCTCGACGACGGATACGCCGAGGCGGCCGCCCGTAAGAAGGCCGAGGGCGCCGGCGGTATGCCGAAAACAGTGCGGGCGAAGCTCGGTCTGGCAGCCGGTCTCGTCCTCGCGGCCCTGGTGGTGACCGTGGGGGCGGCGAACGCGCGGATCGCGGCCCCGGTGGTCGCCAAGGAGCGCCAGGAGCTGATCGACCGCGTCGAGCGCGAGACCGCGTCCGCGGACAAGCTCGAGAGTGGTGTCGACACCCTGCGTGCCGATGTGAGCGCCCGGCAGAACGAGGCGTTGAAGAAACAGGGGGGCGGCGACCAGGCTGACCTGGTGGGCATCCTGTCGGGCGCCGTCGCCGTGCGCGGGCCGGGCGTCAAACTCGTCGTGAACGACGCCAAGGAAGCCACCCAGGGCGGCGACGGCAACCCCCGCGAGACCAGTGGGTTCTCCGACACCGGGCGCGTCCGCGACCGTGACATGCAGCGGGTCATCAATGGGCTCTGGGAGTCCGGTGCGGAAGCCGTCTCGATCAACGGGCAGCGGCTGACGGCCCTCTCGGCGATCCGGGCCGCGGGTGACGCGATACTGGTCGACAACAAGCCGCTGGTGCCGCCCTACACGGTGCTGGCGGTGGGGGACGGCGAACGGCTCAGCACCAGGTTCCAGAACAGTGCCGATGGGCTGTATCTGCACGCCCTGCAGGAGAACTACGGCATCCGGACCGCCATTTCCGTCGAAAAAGACGTCCGGTTGTCCGCCGCACCGAGTGTGATCGTACGTACAGCACAGCCGAGCACAGAGAAGGGCACATCGTGATCGCCGTACTGGGCCTCGTCGTGGGAGTCGTGGCTGGATTGTTGGTCCGGCCCGAGGTTCCGGCGGTTGTCGAGCCTTACCTCCCGATCGCCGTCGTGGCGGCGCTCGACGCCGTCTTCGGAGGCCTGCGCGCGATGCTCGACGGCATCTTCGACGACAAGGTCTTCGTGGTCTCGTTCCTGTCGAACGTGGTCGTCGCCGCGCTGATCGTCTTCCTGGGCGACAAATTGGGTGTGGGCGCGCAGCTCTCCACCGGTGTCGTCGTCGTCCTCGGCATCCGCATCTTCTCCAATGCCGCGGCGATCCGCCGGCACGTGTTCCGGGCGTGAGGCCGATGAGCAACGAAGGCGAGACACCCGAGAACCGGCTGCGCAGGGAACTCCCCGAAGAGGTCCCGGCCAAGGCTCCCGAGAGTTCCGGGACGCAACAGAGCGAAGAGAAGGGCGAGTCGTCGCTGACCGGCCGTCAGCGGCTGGTGAAAGGGCTGTGGCCGCCGAGGGTGACGCGCGCGCAACTCATTGTCGCCCTGTTGCTGTTCGGCCTCGGCTTCGGCCTGGCTGTCCAGGTCGCCTCCAACAGCGACAGCGGCAGCGCCCTGCGCGGCGCACGTCAAGAAGATCTCGTACGCATCCTCGATGAACTCGACAACCGTACGCAGCGTCTAGAAGACGAGAAGCAGGGCCTCGAAGATCAGCGCACCGAGCTGGAGAACAGCTCCAACCAGGCCGAGGAAGCCCGCAAGCAGACGGTCGAGAAGGAGAAGCAACTCGGCATTCTGGCGGGCACGGTGGCGGCGCAGGGACCCGGCATCACGCTGACGATCAACGACGCAAAAGGGACGGTCAAGGCGGACATGCTGCTTGACGCGATCCAGGAGCTGCGCGCGGCCGGCGCGGAGGCGATTCAGGTGAACGGTGTACGGGTCGTCGCCAGCACCTATCTGTCGGACTCCGGCAAGGGCGTGAGCGTCGATGGGAACAAGATCACCCAGCCCTTTCGTTTCAAGGTCATCGGCAAACCGCAGGACCTCGAGCCGGCGCTCAACATCCCCGGAGGCGTGGTGCAGACTCTTGAGAAGGAGCAGGCCACCGTCACGGTGGAGCCTGTGACGAAGATCGTGGTGGACGCCTTGCGAGCTGCGAAGCGGCCTGACTACGCTCGGTCGTCCTCCCAGTGAGCCGGGGGTGCATGGGGGTCGCGCGGCGAGGGCATGAGGTTGCGGGGGGTCGGCGCACCGAATGGGTGGTGCGTGGTGGAAACTGTCTGGTGGATACGGACGTTGTGAGGATGTCCGGGTCGACCGGTGTGTTCAATCAGGGTTCGTCCTGCCCCACGGGCGGGTCTGTTTCGGTCAAGGGGAATCGCCCGTGAAGTTGTTTGCGAAGTTGTTCGGCAAGAGCGCACGAGGAGAGGGCAGCGACAACGCGACTGCCCGACACCGTGCACCGCGCCATGGAGACGCTGAAGGCCAGAGCGGCGAGCGCCCGCTGTTCCGGGACCAGGTCGGTGACATTTCCGGTGGTCAGGGCGCGCCGTCTGTTGACCCTGCCCAGTCCGGACGCATAGGTTTCGGGGAACCGTCAACCTCAAGTGCGGGTGGAGGGTTTGCCTCCGACCCGTACGCGTCCCATGCCCCTGGGGGGCAGCCGCGGCAGGAGGATCCGTCCATGTCGGCCCTGGTGTGTACGAGGTGCGGTAACCGCAACGCGGAGAACAGCCGCTTCTGCTCCAACTGCGGCGCGCCGCTGCGGCCCGGAGCGGTCCCGGAGCGTGCCGCCGAGACGACGTCCACGATCTCCATTTCGGGCATCGAGGCCTACGATGCCGAGATCACCGGACAGACGCAGATGCCGACACTCTCTCCGGAGGCGCAGGCGGCCGTCGACGCGCTGCCGCTCGGCTCGGCGCTCCTGGTGGTGCGCCGCGGTCCGAACTCGGGCAGCCGCTTCCTGTTGGACGGCGAGCTGACCACGGCCGGGCGTCATCCGCAGAGCGACATCTTCCTGGACGACGTGACCGTGTCGCGTCGCCATGTGGAGTTCCGTCGCGCCGCGGACGGCTCGTTCACGGTCGCCGACGTGGGCAGCCTGAACGGCACCTACGTCAACCGGGAGCGGATCGACTCGGTCCCGCTCTCGAACGGCGACGAGGTGCAGATCGGTAAGTACCGGCTGGTCTTCTACGCGAGCCAGCGGGGTATCTGACCCTCCCCCAGACTCCGTCCGGGGGGACCCCCAGGAAGGTCCATGCTTCGATCACCGAGCGGCGGTGCCGGCAGCGGTACCGCCGCAGCGGACAGTGGGCTGATGAGCATCGGCGCGGTGCTGAACGCGCTGCGTGAGGAGTTCCCCGAAGTCACGATCTCCAAGATCCGGTTCCTGGAGTCGGAGGGGCTGGTCGAGCCGCAGCGGACCCCCTCGGGGTATCGCAAGTTCAGCGCGGCCGACGTCGAGCGCCTCGGCCACGTCCTGAGGATGCAGCGGGATCACTATCTGCCGCTGAAGGTGATCCGGGAGTACCTGGACGCCCTGGAGCGCGGTGAGCCGGTGCGGCTGCCGTCTGCGGGGCGGCAGCGCGACTCCGGCGACGGGGAGTCGTTCGGTGACCTCTTCGGGGAGCCCGAGGCGCCCACAGCGGCCCGGGTGGGCCGTGCGGAACTGCTGGCCGCCGCCGAGATCGGCGAGCAGGAGCTTCAGGAGTGGGAGTCGTACGGGCTGATCGCCCCGCTGCCGGACGGGGCGTACGACGCCGAGGCGGTGACCGTCGCCGCGCTCGTCGTCGAGCTGGGGCGGTTCGGGATCGAGCCGCGCCATCTGCGAGCGATGAAGGCCGCGGCCGACCGTGACGCGGGCCTGGTGGACCAGGTGGTGGCCCCGCTCAGGCGCCATCGCAATCCGCAGACCAGGGCGCACGCGGAGGCCCGCACGAAGGAGCTGGCGGGGCTCACGGTGAAACTGCACGCGGCCCTGGTGCAGACCGCGCTCGGCGTGCGGCTGCCCTGACCCGGAGCGCCCGACGGGGAGTCCGGATCGGCCACCCGTTCTGTGCCCGACTACCCAAACGTCCCGGGCACGGCCTAGGGTTACTGTGTGAACGAGCTCGATGTCGTAGGTGTCCGGGTGGAAATGCCCTCCAACCAACCGATCGTGCTTCTGCGTGAAGTGGGAGGCGATCGTTACCTCCCCATCTGGATCGGACCGGGGGAGGCGACGGCGATCGCCTTCGCCCAGCAGGGCATGGCCCCCGCGCGACCGCTGACCCACGACCTGTTCAAGGACGTGCTGGAGGCCGTCGGCCAGGAGCTCACCGAAGTGCGCATCACGGACCTGCGTGAGGGTGTCTTCTACGCGGAGCTGGTGTTCGCCAGCGGGGTCGAGGTCAGTGCCCGCCCGTCCGACGCCATAGCGCTGGCGCTGCGCACCGGAACGCCGATCTACGGCAGCGACGGGGTGCTCGACGACGCCGGCATCGCGATCCCGGACGAGCAGGAGGACGAGGTGGAGAAGTTCCGCGAGTTCCTCGACCAGATCTCGCCCGAGGACTTCGGGACCAATAGCCAGTGATGGGTCCGGTCAGCCAGTGACCGGTCAGCCGGTGGTGAGACCAGTCAGCCGGTGAGGGGACCGGTCAGGGCGGTCCGGAGCGGGAGCGATCGCCCGCCGATGGGCGGTCGGCCGCCCGGCCCGTGGGAGCGGGTGCGACCTCCCACTCCGTGAACGAGCCAATGGATGGGCGGGCTCCGGGCCGCATTTGCCCCGTGGCCAGTGTGGCGCGCTGCGGCCCGCTCCGAGAGCATTCGGCTAGCCTTTCCCCCCGGTGGGACACGGGAAACCACTCCTAGGGTGATTATCACTCGGCGTGCCGAGTGTGGCGATCGTTGACGCGCCCCTGGTGACTGCCTACCGTCGAGAAGGCAGGTCAAGGACGGAGGTCGGCGTGAGAAGCAGCGGCGACGGTACGGCTGGGGGTGCCCCCGGACGCAGTCTGGGGGAGAGCGGCCCGTACCCGCTTCACGGCAGCGCGGCCGATCACGTTCCGCCGCGGCCGACAGCGGTGCGGGGTGAGCTCGGTGAGGGAGGGGCGGCCGCCGAGGAGATCGGCTACCGCGGTCCCACGGCGTGTGCCGCCGCGGGCATCACCTACCGGCAGCTCGACTACTGGGCCAGGACCGGACTGGTCGAACCGAGTGTGCGGCCCGCCCACGGGTCGGGGACCCAGCGGCTCTACAGCTTCCGGGACGTCGTCGTCCTGAAGATCGTGAAGCGGTTCCTCGACACGGGAGTGTCCCTGCAGAACATCCGCACCACGGTCCAGCATCTCAGGGAGCGCGGCTTCCGGGACCTGGAGCGGATGACGCTGATGAGCGACGGCGCGACCGTCTACGAGTGCTCCTCGCCCGACGAGGTGCACGCCCTGTTGCAGGGCGGTCAGGGCGTCTTCGGGATCGCCGTGGGTGTGGTGTGGCGGGACGTCGAGAGCGCACTGTCGCAGTTGCACGGGGAGCGCGTGGACACGGGCGAGACGCTCGTCGGACCCAATCCGGCGGACGAGCTGGCGCGACGGCGCAATCGGGCCGTCTGAGGCCCGCAGGCCGTAGGAGACCGTAGGAGAGCGACCCGGAGCGTACGGGCGCGGGTTGAGCACCGTACGGCGGCATGCTTCGGCGCTACCGGCGCGGGCCGTGCCGGGGCATTGTCAGTGGCGTAGGGCAGCATCGGAGATGTGAGAACCGCGCCCACGATCCTGCATCTCGACATGGATGCCTTCTTCGCCTCGGCGGAGCAGGCAGCCAAGCCGAGCCTGCGCGGGAAGGCCGTCGTCGTGGGCGGGCTCGGACCGCGCGGAGTCGTCGCCACCGCCTCGTACGAGGCCCGGGTCTTCGGGGTGCACTCGGCGATGCCCATGGCCCAGGCGCGCCGGCTGGCACCGAACGCCGCGTATCTCGTGCCGCGCTTCACGGTCTACCGGGAGATCAGCGAGCAGGTGATGGGGCTGCTGCGGGCGCTGTCGCCGTTGGTGGAGCCGCTGAGCCTGGACGAGGCCTTCGTGGACCTGGAGGCGGGTGGCACGGCCTGGGACGAGAGCTCGGCGCGGCTGGCCGGGGGGAAGCTGCGCGCGGACATCCGTGCCGCTACGGGGCTCACGGGGTCAGTGGGGCTCGCCGCCTCCAAGATGCTCGCCAAGATCGCCTCGGAGCAGGCCAAGCCCGACGGGCTGGTGCTGATAGAGCCGGGGACCGAGCGCGCGCTGCTGGGACCGATGTCGGTGCGGATACTGCCGGGCGTCGGGCCCGCGACCGGCGACCATCTGCGCCGCGCCGGGATCACCACGGTCGACGAGATCGCCGAGGCGGGCGAGGACGAGCTCGTACGGCTGCTGGGTAAGGCCCACGGGCACGCGCTGTACGCGATGGCGCTGGCGCACGACGAGCGCCCGGTGGTGGCCGAGCGGGAGACGAAGTCCGTGTCGGTCGAGGACACCTACGACGTGGACATCCACGACCGCGTGCGGGTCGGCCTGGAGGTGCAGCGGCTCGCCGACCGGTGTGTGCGGCGGTTGCGGGGCGCCGGGCTGTCGGGGCGGACCATCGTGCTGAAGGTGCGGAGGTACGACTTCTCGACGCTGACGCGGTCCGAGACGCTGCGGGGGCCCACGGACGACCCTGCTGTCGTGCGGGAGGCTGCCGCGCGGCTTCTGGAGGCGGTGGACACGACCGGGGGTGTACGGCTGCTGGGGGTCGGTGTTTCCGGGCTTGCCGACTACACGCAGGAGGACCTCTTTGCCCAGGCCCAGGCAGAGGCCGCTGCGGGGGAGGCGGCGGTGCTGGAGCGTCCGGATGCGGAGGCGGCGGAGGACCCCGTTGCCGAGCAGGTGCCGCCCGCCGAGCGGCGGTGGCCCGCCGGGCATGACGTGCGGCACTCCGAGTACGGGCATGGGTGGGTGCAGGGGAGCGGGCTGGGGAGGGTGACCGTGCGGTTCGAGACGCCTTACTCCGAGCCGGGGCGTGTGCGGACGTTCCGTACCGATGACTTGGCGTTGGAGTTGGCGGATCCGTTGCCGTTGGTGGTGGGTGCCGATTGCGATCGCCGTGGGGGTGAGGTCGGTTCGGTGCTGAGGGTCGACCGTGGCTGATCGCGCAGTTCCCCGCACCCCTGACGGGGCGCGCAAGTGGGCCCGAGGTGTTCCGTCAACCCTCGTCCGTGCCCGCCAAGTGACCGAAGTCTCTGTCCGGGGGCGGGGGAGGGGGCGCCACGTCCAGGCCGTAGTGGTGGTAGAGCTGGAGTTCCTGTTCGGGGGAGAGGTGGCGGCCTACGCCGAAGTCGGGGGCGTCCTTGATCAGCGCGCGGTCGAAGGGGACGCACAGGGTGCCCTCGACGAGTTCGCTGGGCTCCAGGGGCACGAAGGCGTCCCTGCTGAACAGGCCCGTACGTATGGCCGCCCACTCGGGGACGCCGGTCGCGTCGTCGAGGTAGACCTCGTCGACTGTGCCGATCTTGGCGCCATTGCGGTCGAGCGCCTTGCGGCCGATCAGGTTGCGCGGATCGATGTCGGTCTGCACGGGCCCTCCATTCGCTAGCAACTCATCCGTAAGCACTACAAAAGAGCACATTCGGGAAGGTGGCCACTCGAAAGCTCGTGCGTTGTCCTCGCTGGTAGGCTGGCACGCGGCTGCTGACCCCGTGCGGGAGAGTCCTCCAGACACCATCGGAGGCGCCGAAGGAGCAAATCCTCCCCGGAATCTCTCAGGCTCACGTACCGCACGGACGAGGTCACTCTGGAAAGCAGGGCGGGTGTCGAAGGCCTCCGCCCTCACCGACGGTGAAAGCCGGGTCGTCAGCACGCGGGCGGGCCGGTGAAGCTCTCAGGTTGAGATGACAGAGGGGGAGGCCGTCGGGGTACCCGTGCCGGGGTGCCCCTCGAAGGTCGTGTCAGACCAGGAGGCCTCCGCAATGACCGCCCATCGCATTCCGCTTTCAGAGCTCGAACAGGGAATCCCCTTCGAGCAGCGCCACATCGGGCCCGACTCCGAGGCACGGGCCAAGATGCTCGCGCAGGTCGGGTACGGCTCGCTCGACGAGCTGACGGCCGCCGCGGTGCCGGACGTCATAAAGAACGCCGAGGCGCTGGAGCTGCCGGGCGCGCGCACCGAGGCCGAGGTACTGGCCGAGCTGCGCTCCCTCGCGGACCGCAACCAGGTGCTCGACCCGATGATCGGCCTCGGCTACTACGGCACGTTCACGCCGCCGGTGATCCTGCGCAACGTCATGGAGAACCCGGCCTGGTACACCGCGTACACGCCGTACCAGCCGGAGATCTCCCAGGGGCGGCTCGAAGCGCTGCTCAACTTCCAGACCGTCGTCGCCGAGCTGACCGGGCTGCCCACCTCCGGCGCCTCGCTGCTGGACGAGGGCACCGCGGCCGCCGAGGCGATGGCGCTGTCCCGGCGCATGGGCAAGAACAAGAAGGGCCTCTTCCTGGTCGACGCGGACGCCCTGCCGCAGACCATCGCCGTCATCGAGACCCGCGCCGAGCCGACCGGCGTCGAGGTCGTCGTCGCCGACCTGAGCGAGGGCATCCCGGCCGGGATCGCCGGGCGCGAGATCAACGGCGTGCTGATCCAGTACCCGGGCGCCTCCGGTGCCGTACGCGACCTGAAGCCCGTCATCGAGCAGGCGCACGAGCTCGGCGCGGTCGTCACCGTCGCCGCCGACCTGCTCGCCCTCACGTTGCTCACCTCGCCGGGTGAACTCGGCGCCGACATCGCCGTCGGTACGACCCAGCGCTTCGGCGTGCCGATGGGCTTCGGCGGTCCGCACGCCGGATACATGGCGGTGCGCGAGTCGTTCGCACGCAGTCTGCCCGGTCGCCTCGTGGGCGTCTCCGTCGACGCGGACGGACACAAGGCGTACCGGCTCGCCCTGCAGACGCGGGAGCAGCACATCCGCCGCGAGAAGGCGACCAGCAACATCTGCACGGCGCAGGTGCTGCTCGCCGTGATGGCCGGCATGTACGCCGTCTACCACGGTCCTGAGGGCCTGAAGACCATCGCGCGGCGTACGCACCGGTACGCCACGATCCTCGCCGCGGGCCTGACGGCCGGCGGGGTCGAGGTCGTCCACGGCGCCTACTTCGACACGCTGACCGTGCGGGTGTCGGGCCGGGCCGCCGAGATCGTGGCGGGCGCGCGCAACGGGGGCGTCAACCTCCACCTCGTCGACGCCGACCACGTGTCGATAGCCTGCGACGAGACCACTGCCCGGGGGCAGGTGGGCACCGTCTGGACCGCGTTCGGCGTCGACGGTGACATCGAGGCCCTGGACGCCACCGCCGAGGACACGCTGCCGGCCGCGCTGCTGCGCACCGACGACTACCTCACGCACCCGGTCTTCCACCAGTACCGCTCCGAGACCGCGATGCTGCGCTATCTGCGCAGGCTGTCCGACCGTGACTACGCGCTCGACCGCGGCATGATCCCGCTGGGCTCCTGCACGATGAAGCTCAACGCGACCACCGAGATGGAGCCGGTCACCTGGCCCGAGTTCGGCCAGCTGCACCCCTTCGTGCCCGCCGAGCAGGCGCAGGGCTATCTCACCCTCATCCAGGAGCTGGAGGAGCGGCTCGCCGAGGTCACCGGGTACGACAAGGTGTCCCTCCAGCCGAACGCGGGCTCCCAGGGCGAGCTGGCGGGGCTGCTCGCCGTACGCGGCTACCACCGTGCCAACGGCGACGAGCAGCGCACCGTCTGCCTGATCCCGTCCTCCGCGCACGGCACGAATGCCGCGAGCGCCGTGATGGCCGGCATGAAGGTCGTCGTCGTGAAGACCGCCGAGGACGGCGAGATCGACGTCGAGGACCTGCGCGCCAAGATCGAGCAGTACCGCGACGAGCTGGCGGTGCTGATGATCACGTACCCCTCGACGCACGGTGTGTTCGAGGAGCACGTCGCCGACATCTGCGCGCAGGTGCACGAGGCCGGCGGGCAGGTGTACGTCGACGGCGCCAACCTCAACGCGCTGGTGGGCCTCGCCAAGCCGGGCCACTTCGGCGGTGACGTCTCGCACCTGAACCTGCACAAGACGTTCTGCATCCCGCACGGCGGCGGCGGTCCGGGCGTCGGCCCGGTCGGCGTACGCGCGCACCTGGCGCCGTACCTGCCGAACCACCCGCTGCAGCCCGCCGCCGGTCCCGAGACCGGCGTCGGACCGATCTCGGCCGCTCCCTGGGGTTCGGCGGGCATCCTGCCCATCTCCTGGGCGTACGTCCGTCTCATGGGTGGCGAGGGCCTCAAGCGGGCCACGCAGGTGGCGGTGCTGTCCGCCAACTACATCGCCAAGCGCCTGGAGCCGCACTACCCGGTGCTCTACACCGGTCCCGGCGGGCTCGTCGCCCACGAGTGCATCATCGATCTACGTCCGCTGACCAAGGCGACCGGCGTCAGCGTCGACGACATCGCCAAGCGGCTCATCGACTACGGCTTCCACGCGCCCACGATGTCCTTCCCGGTGGCCGGCACTCTGATGATCGAGCCGACCGAGTCCGAGGACCTGGTCGAACTCGACCGGTTCTGC
This sequence comes from Streptomyces sp. NBC_01384, assembly GCF_045040035.1. Classification (NCBI taxonomy): domain Bacteria; kingdom Bacillati; phylum Actinomycetota; class Actinomycetes; order Kitasatosporales; family Streptomycetaceae; genus Streptomyces; species Streptomyces sp. NBC_01384. The sequence goes on along the minus strand of NZ_CP109559.1, from coordinate 1,404,496 downwards.
GAGGCGATGATCGCGATCCGTGCGGAGATCGACAAGGTCGGCTCGGGCGCCTGGGCGGCCGACGACAACCCGCTGCGCAACGCGCCGCACACCGCCGCCGCGCTCGGCGGGGAGTGGGAGCACGCGTACACCCGTGAGGAGGCCGTGTTCCCGGCCGGGGTCTCGGCCGCGGACAAGTACTGGCCGCCGGTGCGCCGCATCGACCAGGCGTACGGCGACCGGAACCTGGTCTGCTCCTGCCCGCCGCTGGACGCTTACGAAGAGTAATCATCCCTTGATATGCGTCGGGGCCGGTTCGGAGAGTGTGTCTCCGGCCGGCCCCTCGTTATGTCCGGGCAGTCGCCCTTCGTGTGCGTGCTGCTCAGGCGGCCGTCATCACGTGCTCGCTGCCCAGGGGGCGGTGCGGGGCGATGATCTGGCCGTCCGGCAGGAGCTCACCGGTGTCCTCGAAGAGCAGAACGCCGTTGCACAGCAGGCTCCATCCCTGCTCCGGGTGGTGAGCCACGAGACGGGCGGACTCCCGGTCGGCTGATTCGGCTGTCGGACACGGTGGCTGGTGCTGGCACATGGATGGGATCTTTCGCTGGGTTGAGAGATGAGTGATGGCTGTGGTGTCTGTCCCGCGGCTCGAAGTGCTCATCGCCGCCCCCCGTCGGTGTGTGTTTGGAACCCAGTGTTGCCCTCCGGGCGTCAATCCGCAGGGATTTCGCAGCAGCGCTCCTCACAGGTTGGAGACGCATCACCCGCGCGGACGGTTCACTCCAACTGCACGGTCCCTTCGGGGGGTTCGCGGTGGTCGGATGGGGCTAGTCCGATGGGAGCCGAGGGCGCGTTTCCCCTCGTACGAGCGCTGCCGGTCCCGAACGAGCGGCCCGGCTCGGAGGCTGAACGGCACCGTGACAGCACCGTGCCCCGCGGCGGGAAGAACGGCGGCGGGGCGTGGCGGCGGGGCACGGTGGAACGCGCCGGTGTGTGGGCTCCTGCCTATGCGGGCGAGCTGAGCAGGGGTCCGGGTGTGAGGCGGTGGGTGAGCACCGGAAGGAGTTCGGCGACGCGGTGCGGGCGGTGCGCGGCGATACCGGGCGGGGCGGGCGCCAGCGGCACCAGGAGGTCGGTGGCGGCCAGCTGTCCGGCGGCGCCGTCCGCGGTGCAGTCACCGTGCAGCCAGAGGGTGAGCATGTAGAGCTCGGGCACGGACAGCAGGCGTGGCTGGTAGGGCTGTTTCATGTTCTCGGCCTGGCGCAGGGCGCGCTCGGTGGCCGCGAGGTAGGGGCCTTCGAAGAAGTGCGAGAAGGCCCAGCCGTCGGGGGTGAGCATGGTGTCGGCTGCGGCCACCGAGCGGTCGCCGCAGCGGATCAGGAAGCGCCACCCGGCGAGCCGGGTGGCCGACGTATCAGCCGGCGTGCCTGCCGGTGTGATCCGGTCCAGTACGTGTACGGGCAGCGGGAGTTCGGGGGTGACGGGTCCCTGCGCCATGCGTAGGGACGGGGTGCGGGCCTCGCGGACTGCGGTGGGGGAACCGAGTGCCGTGAGGACGGTGCGCAGGGCGGGCGCGGGAGCCGGGGGGACATGCAGCGGCATGGTGGGTCGCCTCTCATTCGACAGGCACAGTGGCGCGAGGGCGGGGGCGGACGGCGCTGTCAGCTCTCGGGGTCGGAGGGGCGAGGGGGTCTGGATCTGCCGACAGGGTGCCGCCTGTCGCACGTCACCTTGACGACAGGCCCTAGGACCGCGAGCGCCAACTCTCTGCCTCGTTCGCGGAGTTTATACGACACGTGTTCAGATGGTGTTTCGTCTAGCCGTCCTGAATATGAAGAGCAAGGCGGTATTCGGTCGGCGAAACGAGAGGTTCATCCCGATTTTTCATCAGCGCTCGACGGTGACCTCGGAATGCTTCGCCGGAGCGGTCGGCCGATTCTCGTCGGCGTTTTTCACGAGATCGCGTCAGCCTGAAAGTGTGCCCTGGTCCATGCCTCGTGAATGTGCCTCCGGACAATGGGTATCAGGGTAGCGGTCGACAAGGCTGTACAGGGCGTTATCGATCGTGTTGCCTGGGCATCATCCTCCGGGACAGCAGAGGCCGGAGGATCGGCCTGCCCATTCGAGGAGGGACGCTTCGATGGGAGAGAAGGTCGTGGCAGGGCCGTACGGCCTGTCCGATCGCCAGCGCTACCGCGACAAGCTCCGGCAGTGCCTGACGGGGCTGGCGCGACTGCTGGAGGAGAAGCGGTTCGATCGCCCGAAGAATCTCATGGGACTGGAGATCGAGCTGAATCTCGCCGGACCCGACGGCATGCCCAGGATGATGAATGCGCAAGTACTCGAGAGGATTGCGAGCCGAGATTTTCAAACAGAACTTGCCATGTTCAATCTGGAAGTCAACATAGCTCCACATCGATTGGGCGGCAGGGTATTCGACCGGCTCGCCGAGGAGCTGCGCACCTCGCTTGCATATGCCCATCGAAAAGCCGGCGAAGTCGACGCCGGAATCATGATGATCGGGATTCTGCCGACGATCGACCGCGACGACCTGGTCTCCTCGAACCTGTCGGACGTCGACCGGTACACCCTGCTCAACGACCAGATCGTGGCCGCCCGCGGAGAGGACTTCGCGCTCGACATCGACGGGGTGGAGCGCCTGGTCTGTACGTCGAAGTCCATCGCGCCCGAGGCCGCCTGCACCTCCGTGCAGTTGCACCTCCAGGTCACGCCGGCGCGCTTCGCGGACGTGTGGAACGCGGCACAGGCCGTCGCCGCCGCGCAGGTCGCCGTCGGTGCCAACTCGCCCTTCCTGTTCGGCCGCGAGTTGTGGCGCGAGTCGCGGCCACCGCTGTTCCAGCAGTCCACCGACACCAGGCCGCCGGAGCTCCAGGCCCAGGGGGTGCGGCCGCGCACCTGGTTCGGCGAGCGGTGGATCTCCTCGGCGTACGACCTCTTCGAGGAGAATCTGCGCTTCTTCCCGCCCCTGCTGCCCATCTGCGACGAGGAGGACCCCCTCGAGGTCCTCGACGCCGGAGGCACCCCCAAGCTCGCCGAACTCGTGCTGCACAACGGCACGGTCTACCGCTGGAACCGGCCCGTGTACGGCATCGCCGACGGCGCCCCGCACCTGCGCGTCGAGAACCGGGTCCTGCCCGCGGGGCCCACCGTCACCGATGTCGTCGCCAACGCGGCCTTCTACTACGGGCTCGTCCGCGCGCTCGCCGAAGAGGCACGGCCCGTCTGGACACGGCTGCCGTTCGAGTCCGCCGCCGCCAACTTCGACGCCGCCTGCCGCCACGGCATCGACGCGCGCCTGGAGTGGCCGAGGCGCGGCCGGTACGGGGGCACCGCACGGGTCGAGGCCGTGAACCTGGTCCGTGACGAACTGCTGCCGCTGGCCGCCGGAGGGCTGGATGCGTGGGGTGTCGAGCCCGTCGACCGGGACTTCTACCTGGGCGTGATCGAGGACCGGTGCCGGCTGCGCGCCAACGGGGCGACCTGGCAGGCGGCCACCTTTCACCAGGCGCTGGAGAAGGGTCTCGGCAGAGATGCCGCGCTGGCCGCGACCACGCGGCGCTACGGCGAGCTGATGCATCTAGGGGAGCCCGTGCACACCTGGCCGGTGGGGCTGCCGGAGCCGGTGCCCCTCGGATAGCGGACGTCAGCCCTGGCTCTGGCTGCCCGCCGCCACGATGGCCCTGAGGATCACCGAGTGGATCTGTGCGGGGTCGTTGACCTGCTGGCCCGAGCCGCGGGTCGCCTTGGCGATCTCCTGGACCTCCCTTCGACCGTGAGGACCAGCACCGTCGCGATGGCCACCGTGCGGCGGCGCGCGCGTGGACGGGGGTCGGCCGCGCCCGCCCCGTACGCGTCGGGCAAGCTGTGACGTCCCATGACGGTGGTGCCCTCCCTGTGTGAGCCGAAGCCGCGAGACAGCCGTAAAGCAGAGGGAAAGAGGAGGTGCGCCCCGTACGGTGTCCGTCCCCCGACGGCCTGTCGCGCACGATCTTCGTAACTTCTTTCGAGACCCTAGCGGGGCGAAGACGGGGATGAGGCGGGATTACTCAACTGGAGGCGGGAGTGCAGGTGGAGGCGGGGTCGGTGGCTGATTCTTTTCCCGAGGAGCGGCTGACGCGACGGATTTTCCGGGACGAGACACTGCTCGTTCTGGGCCTTTCGCTCGGTGCGAGCGGGGTGTCCGCGCTGATCAGCTTTGTCGGATCGGTCACCAAACCGGGGGGTCTCAAGGAGCAGGCGGCCACCCTCAACGCCTCGGCCGCGCCGGGTCGTCCCTGGCTTGATCTGGCCTGGCAGTTGTTCGGTATCGCCTCGGCCCTGGTGCCGGTCGCGCTGGTCGCGCACCTCCTGCTGCGGGAGGGGCAGGGGCTGCGCGTGATCGGCTTCGACCGTACGCGGCCCTGGCCCGACCTCGGGCGCGGAGCCGCCATCGCGGCGGTGATCGGCAGCACGGGCATCGCCTTCTATCTGGCGGCCCGGGGGGTCGGCGCGAATCTCACGGTGGTGCCCGAAGCGCTGCCGGATGTGTGGTGGAAATACCCGGTCCTGATCCTGTCGGCGGTGCAGAACGCCGTCCTGGAGGAGGTCATCGTCGTCGGGTATCTGCTGCGCCGGCTCGGACAGCTGGGCTGGACGCCGGGGACCGCGCTGGTGGCGAGCTCGGTGCTGCGCGGCTCGTACCACCTCTACCAGGGCATCGGCGGCTTCGCCGGGAACATGGCGATGGGCGTGGTCTTCGCGTATCTGTACCGGCGGTGGGGCCGGGTCGGACCGCTCGTGGTCGCGCACTCGCTGCTCGACATCGGGGCGTTCGTGGGATACGCGCTGCTGGCGGGGAAGGTGGGGTGGCTGCCGACCGCTTGAGCGGTGCGAGCGGGTTCTCAAGGGGCGTACGGCAATTTCGTACGCCCCTTGAGTCTCTTACGCCCCTTGAGTCTTGTCCGTCTCTTGTCCGTCTCTTTCGCGTGCCGTTATGCGAGCAGCTCGCCCTCGATGACCGTGACCGCGCGGCCGGTCAGGAGGGTGCGGTCGCCGCGCAGCTCGGTGCGGACGAGACCGGAGCGCGGGGAGGCTTGCAGGCCGGTGAGGTCGAGGCGGCCGAGGCGCTCGGACCAGTAGGGCGCGAGGGCCGTGTGGGCGCTGCCGGTGACCGGGTCCTCGTCGATGCCGACGTTCGGGAAGAAGCAGCGCGAGATGAAGTCGTAGCCCTGGGAGGGGTCTTCGGCGCGGGCGGTCGCGATGATGCCGCGCTCGGAGTACCGGGCGAGGGCCTTGTGGTCGGGGGTGAGCGCCCGGACCGTCTTCTCGTCGGCGACCTCGATCACCAGGTCGCCGATGTTCGGGCCGGTGTCGAACGCCGTGAGCGGCTCGGCGCCCAGCGCCTCGGCGATACCGTCCGGGACCTCGACCGGCGTGAGCGGCGCGGTGGGGAAGTCCAGGGTGAGTGAACCGTCCTCATGGGGCGTGGCGATGAGCACGCCGCTGAGCGTGGCGAACCGTGCCGGCCCCGTGTGGGCGCCGGTGGTGTGCAGGACGTGTGCGGTGGCGAGGGTCGCGTGCCCGCACATCGCGACCTCGGTGACAGGCGTGAACCAGCGCAGCGCCCAGTCGGCACCACCGCCCTCGGGGAGGCGGTGCGCGAACGCCGTCTCCGCGTGGTTGACCTCCAGAGCCACGTTCTGGAGCCAGGTGTCCTCGGGGAAGGCATCGAGGTCGAGGAGGAGGACCCCGGCCGGGTTGCCGGTGAAGGGACGGTCGGTGAAGGCGTCGACGATTCGAATCCGCATGCCTCGACGCTAACGGCCGGACGAGGCCGCGGGACAAGGCCAATTCCGGGGATCTGGACCGTTTGCGGGGCGCGGGTTGTGTGGCGGCGGGCAGGCACCCGGGACTTGCGGTGATGGAACCAGGCAGGAGCGTGTCCCGATTTCTCACCCGGACGAGCCGTCGTGCCCAGCCTGTGCCTCCTGGACGAGCCTCGGCCTGCGGGACCGAGGGGGGTTGTCAGGCGAACTATTCCGATATATCGTTGATGCATCGCGACCGATCAACGAATGAATGGAGTGATGGCGATGCGTTCCCAAGGGCAGGAATTTGGATTCGAACGTGGGCACGGGCGGCATGGTGGACCCGGCCCGCGCGACAGGAGCCGCTTCGAAGGGCGGCGCGGGGCTTTCGGGCCCTTTGGGCCGGGAGGTCCCGGTGGTGGCCCCGGCGGTCCCGGCTTCGGCTTCGGGCCGGGCCCCTGGGGCGGGCAGCGCGGCGGCCGGGGCGGACCGAGGGGCAGGGCGCGGCGCGGTGACGTACGCGCGTCGATCCTGGCCCTGCTCAAGGACCGGCCCATGCACGGCTACGAGATGATCCAGGAGATCGCCGAGCGCAGCGGCGGGGCATGGAAGCCCAGCCCGGGTTCGGTCTACCCGACCCTCCAACTGTTGGAGGACGAGGGCCTCATCGCCAGCGCGGCCGAGGGCGGCAAGAAGCTGTTCTCGCTCACCGACGAAGGCCGCGGCGCGGCCGACGCGGGCCCCGACGCGCCGTGGGAAGAGGCCGGGCGCGGGGTCGACTGGGAGACGCTGCACGAGATCCGGCAGGCCGGCTTCGGCCTCATGGAGGCCTTCGGCCAGGTCTGGAAGACCGGCAGCAAGGACCAGCGCGACAAGGCGCTGGCGGTCATCAACGAAGCCCGCAAGAAGCTGTACCTGATCCTCGCCGACGAGGACTGACGGGCATGCTGTGGTTTCTGACGGCGCCCCGTGGAAGTGTTTCCGCGGGGCGCCTTTCCGCGTACGGGAGCTGGGTGCGGGTCTCGGACCGGATGTGCGACTCAGGTCACCAGCCCGCCCAGCTTGCGCAGCGACTCGTTGAGTGCGGCCGTCGCCGAGTCCTTGAGCTTGCCCGCCATCAGCGAGACGGCCGCGCCGGTGAACTCCCCGTCGATCCGTACCGACGTGGCCTCGCCGTCGGGGGTCAGGGTGTAGCGGGTGGCGACGGTCACCGCCATCGGGCCCTTTCCGCGGATGGCCAGGGTGCGGGCGGGCTCCAGCTCCTCGATGGTCCAGTCGACCTCGGCCGGGAACCCCATGAGCTTCATGTTCTCCGCGAAGGTGCCGCCCACCTCGAGTGATGCGGGGCCACCCCGGGGGAAGTCGGTGTGGGTCGAGTTCCACTCGCCGTACGAGGGGAAGTCCGTGAGTTGCGCCCACACCTTCTCGGCCGGCGCCTCGATGCGTGCTTCCGCGCTGACTTCGGCCATGCGACCACCCCTTCGTGTCGGGCGCTGCGCCCGGCGCAGCTACGGTGTCGCGGAACGTAGCCGGGGTCCCTGGAACATTCAATACTGATGAACCGTCAGGAAGTGTGGAGAGGTGGAGCAGGGTGGGGGAGTGGAGGGGGCGGCGGTGTGGTTGCGCCCCGGGCGTGAAGCAAGGCGGCGCGCGCCCCCAGGGGAAAACCGTGCGAAGTCATCCCTAAGGAGGAGAACGCACGCACGGATGCCCACCCTGTGTCGGACTCGAAGATGCTGCCCACCGAGGATGCCCCGGATCGAAGAGACTGATGGGGTAGGGGGTGTGCCACCGCGTATCCCCCAGCAACCGGCCGCCGAGAGCGGCTCCCACCGCACGGACCTCGATGCCGGGCTCAGTGCCGAGCTGGCCTCGGTGGTCTCCGGCGCACGCAGGCGGGCGCTGCGGGACGGGGACCGGCAGATCGACACCGCCCATCTGCTGCACTCGCTGCTGGAGGCCGACCCTCAGGTGCGCGCCGTCTTCGACGGTGCCCCGCAGGTCGCCCGGCTGCTCGGCTATCTCGTGCAGCGCAGCATCGGCTACGGGCTTCGCTGGCAGAGCGTCGTCGAGGACTCCGGTGCCGTGCCGGTCGTGGCCGAGCCGGGCTGGTCGCCGGTGGCGGCCGGTGCCATGGAGCGGGCGTGCGGGCGCGCCGGGCTTCGGGGTGCCGAGCGGGCCCGCTGTCTTGATCTGCTCGCCTCGATCGTCGCCGACCCCCAGTCGCGGGCCGTCGAAGTCCTCGGGCGGGCGGGGGTCGACGTCCAGGTGCTGTTGCTGCGGATCGAGACCGCGTTCGACGTCGAGGACGAGTTGGAGTTCGGGCTCGACCTCGACTTCGAGGGGTAGATCGGGGGCGGCGACCAGGCGGGCCAGTCCAACCGCTGAGACAGGTGTCATTGGGGGTGACGCTCATGTCGTCGCCTGTCATCATGTGCCGATGCATACGTCTCAGGGCAGTCAGGGCAACCGTGGAAAGGGCGTCGGCCTCGGCCTCGCCCTCGCGTCGGCGGTCGCCTTCGGCGGATCGGGTGTCGCGGCGAAGCCGCTGATCGAGGCTGGGCTCGACCCGCTCCATGTGGTGTGGCTGCGGGTCGCGGGCGCCGCCCTGGTGATGTTGCCGTTGGCCGTACGCCACCGCGCCCTCGTACGCCGGCGCCCCGCGCTGCTCGCCGGATTCGGACTGCTCGCCGTGGCGGGCGTCCAGGCCTGCTACTTCGCCGCGATCTCCCGTATACCCGTCGGTGTCGCACTGCTCGTCGAGTACCTGGCACCCGCGCTCGTACTCGGCTGGGTGCGGTTCGTGCAGCGCCGGCCGGTGACGCGGGCCGCGGCGCTCGGGGTCGCCCTCGCGGTCGGTGGGCTGGCCTGTGTCGTCGAGGTGTGGTCCGGGCTGAGCTTCGACGCCGTCGGGCTGCTGCTCGCACTGGGCGCCGCCTGCTGCCAGGTCGGCTACTTCGTCCTGTCCGACCAGGGCAGTGACGCCGGTGACGAGGCACCGGACCCGCTCGGGGTCATCGCCCACGGCCTGCTCGTCGGTGCCCTCGTGCTGACCGTCGTCGCACGTCCCTGGACCATGGACTGGTCGGTGCTCGGGGGCAGCGCGGACCTGAACGGCACATCCGTCGCCGCGTCCCTGCTGCTCAGCTGGATCGTGCTGATCGCGACCGTCGTCGCGTACGTCACCGGAGTGCTCTCCGTGCGCAGGCTCTCCCCGCAGGTCGCCGGCGTCGTGGCCTGTCTGGAGGCGGTCATCGCGACCGTCCTCGCCTGGGTCCTGCTCGGTGAGCACCTCTCGGCGCCCCAGATCGTCGGTGGCACGGTGGTGCTGGTCGGCGCGTTCATCGCCCAGTCGTCCGCGCCCGCGAAGCCCTCGGACGGGCCGGTCGCGGGTGGCGGGAGCGACGCGGAACGCGACGCCGAAAGAGAGTTGTCGGCCCACGGGACCGCCGTCTAGGGTGCTGGTCATGCCGTCGACACTCGTTCTGCCGCCTCCGGCCGCCTGAGGCGGGCCCTCCGGAATCCCCGCCCGGCGCGGTCGCCGGGCGGAACGGTGCCGCCCGCAGAAGAAGTCCGAGGACCCTTCCGTACACCCCTGCCCCCTCGGCATGGGCCGCGATGTGGTCCCTTCCCGAACTTCTGCGCATCTGCCTTCTGTGCATCTGCGTATCTGCGGAGAGAAAACACGTGTCGAATACTGCTTCCGGCCTGCCCATCGGGCGAGGCCTCCTCTATCTGATCGTTGCCGGTGCCGCCTGGGGCACCGCGGGCGCGGCCGCGTCATTGGTCTACCGGGCCAGTGACATGGGGCCGATCGCCCTCTCCTTCTGGCGCTGCGCGGGCGGACTCGTGCTGCTGCTGGCCGTGCGCCTGCGCCCACGGCGGGAACGGCGGGTCGCGCCCGCCGTGCGTGAGCCGCTCGGTCGCAAGGCCCTGCGGATCGGCGTCACGGGCTTCGCACTCGCCGTCTTCCAGACCGCCTACTTCGCCGCCGTCGAGGCCACCGGACTGGCGGTGGCCACCGTTGTCACGCTGGGCGCCGGGCCCGTACTCATCGCACTCGGCGCGCGGCTGACCATGGGCGAGCGGCTCGGGCGCGGCGGGGGCGCCGCCGTCGCCGGGGCACTCACCGGGCTGGCGGTGCTGGTGCTGGGCAGCGGGGGTACGGCGGTGCGTCCCTGGGGTGTCCTGCTCGCGGTCCTGTCCGCGGCCGGGTACTCCACGATGACACTGCTCACCCGGTGGCGGGGACGCGCCGGCGGGGCCGGCGGGGCCGGCACGACGGTGGGGACGTTCGCCGTCGCCACCGTCTGCCTGCTGCCGCTCGGCCTGGCCGAGGGGCTGCTCCCGCACGCCGCCCAGCCGGCCCAGGTGCTTGCCCTGTTGGTCTACATCGCCGCCGTCCCCACGGCTCTGGCCTACGCCCTGTTCTTCGCGGGCGCCGCCGTCGTCCGTTCCGCGACCGTCTCCGTGATCATGCTCCTGGAGCCGGTGAGCGCGGCCGCACTGGCCGTCGGGCTACTCGGCGAACGGGTGACGGCGGCGACGCTCGCGGGCACCTCGCTGATGCTGGGCTCGGTCGCCGGGCTTGCGCTGGCCGAGGCGAGGACCGCCCGGGCCGATTCCTACGGGGTGCCCGAGGAGGAGGGGGCGCTCGTCTGAGGCACCCGGTGTGACCCAGGTGCGGGTCCATGCGGGTCCATGCGGGCCAGCACCTGGGTCACCCCCCTCCGGTCAGGATCACAGGGTCGTGAGGTAGTCGGGGAGCTCGATGCCGGGGGCCAGGTCGTCGGCGGGGATCGGGGTGCCGTATCCCTTGGTGAGGGGGACGACGCCGGTCCAGTGGGGGAGGGCGAGGTCCTCGTCGTCGTCGTTCGGGCCGCCGGTGCGCAGCTTCGCGGAGACCTCGTTCAGGTCGAGGCGGATCACCGCGGTGGCGGCGAGTTCCTTGGCGTTGGCCGGGCGTGAGTCGTGCGAGCGGCCGGGGACGACGTGGTCGACGAGCGCGTCCAGCGCCTCCCGCTTCTCGTCCGGATCCGTCACCTGGTGGGCGATGCCGTGCACCACCACGGAGCGGTAGTTGATCGAGTGGTGGAAGGCCGAGCGTGCCAGGACCAGGCCGTCGACATGGGTCACCGTCAGGCAGACCGGCAGTCCGGGGTCGGCCTGGCCCGTCATCCGCAGCGGACGCGAGCCCGTCGAGCCGTGCACGTAGAGACGCCGGCCGACCCGTCCGTAGAGGGTGGGGAGCACCACCGGCGCGCCGTCACGGACGAAGCCGAGGTGGCAGACGTACCCCTCGTCGAGTATCGCGTGGACCAGCTCGTGGTCGTACGCGGCGCGCTCCTTGGAACGGGTGGGGACGGTGCGGTCGGTCGGGGTGTAGGCAGCGGGCTGCGCCGTCCCTGGCTGAGTGCTCGTCTCCGGCATTGCGCTCTCCATTGCACTAGTGCATAATCTGTTTTGTGCTAGGAGAGTATCGGATCGAAGGGCGACGCGCAGCGGACATTTCCGCGAGCGTCGAGCACGCGGTGGGTTCCGGAGAGCTCAAGCCGGGTCAACTGCTGCCGCCGATGCGGGAGTTGGCCGAGCGACTCGGGGTGAATCCCAATACCGTCGCCGCCGCGTATCGCACGCTGCGCGAGCGCGGGGTCATCGAGACCGCGGGCCGACGCGGCAGCCGGGTCCGCTCCAAGCCCGCCACGACGGGACGCGAGTACATCCGGGTCGACGTGCCGGAGGGCGTGCGGGACCTGGCCGACGGCAACCCCGACCGTGCGCTGCTGCCCGGCTTCGCCGAGGCGTTCGCGGTGGCGGCGGGACGCTCGGACCGGGACCCCGTGCTGTACGGGGAGGCCGCCGTCGAGCCGGAGCTGGCGCGGCTCGCGCGCGCCGACCTCGACGCGGACGGGGTGCCCGACGGGCCCGTCGTCGTCACCTCCGGGTCGCTGGACGCCATCGAGCGGGTGCTGACGGCCCATCTCAAGCCGGGGGACGCCGTCGCTGTGGAGGACCCCGGCTGGGGCAGCGTGTTCGACCTCCTTCCCGCGCTCGGACTGCGTACGGTCCCGGTGCGGGTCGACGACGAGGGCCCGGTCTCCGACGACGTACGACGTGCGCTGGAGGCCGGTGCCCGCGCCCTGATCGTCACGGACCGGGCGCAGAACCCCACCGGCGCCGCGGTGACCTCCACGCGCGCGCGTGCCCTGCGTTCTGTGCTGAAGGAGCACCCTGAGGTCCTGCTTGTCGAGGACGACCACGGGCATCGGATCGTCGACCTGCCGCTGCACCCCCTGGCTGGGATGACGCACAGCTGGGCCTTCGTACGCTCCGTCGCCAAGGCGTACGGCCCCGACCTGCGGCTCGCCGTCCTCACCGGGGACCCCGTCACCCTGGACCGGGTGCACGGGCGGCAGCGGCTCGGCCCCGGCTGGGTGAGCCGTCTGCTGCAGCGGGCGGTCGTGCACCTGTGGACGAGCGGCGCGGTGGACGTACGGGCCGTGGCGGCGGCATACGGGCGGCGCCGCCACGCGCTGATCGACGCCCTGAAGGAGCGCGGCATCGAGGCGTACGGGCGCAGTGGGATGAACGTGTGGATCCCCGTCCCGGACGAGACGGGGGCGGTCGCCCGGTTGCTGCACTCCGGTTGGGCGGTCGCGCCCGGGGCGCGCTTCCGGATGAGCGCACCGCCCGGGATCCGGGTCACCGTCTCGACCCTGACCCCGGACGACATCGAGCCGCTCGCGGACGCCGTCGCGTCCGCCGTCGGCCCGGCGCCGGTACGTCGTTATGTCTGACGCGTACGCCGTCATGTGTGACCTGTACGGTCATGTGTGACCCGTACGGCGTCACGTCTGACGGGTACGTCGTTACGTCCGCCCCGCACGCCGTTACGTGTGAGTCATCGGCGGGCCTTGGCCTGTGTGAGCGCCGCGCCCGCCAGGACGATCACCGCGCCGACCGGCGTCGACCAGGTCAGCGACTCCCCGAGGATCGCCACACCCGCCGCGGTGGCTATCACCGGGATGAAGTACGTGACCATCTGGGCCGTTGTCGGGCCGACCTCGGCGACGATGCCGTACTGGACGAGCATGGCCAGGCCCGTGCCGAGGGCTCCCAGGGCGGCGATCGCGAGCAGGGGGACGACCGGGAAGCGGCTCGGCAGGGTGGTGAACAGTGGAGTGACGACGGCCAGTTGAACGGTGGCCAGCAGGAGCTGGGCGCCGGTCATCGACAGGTGCGAGTGGCCGCTGCCGGCCAGCGTGCGGCGGACGTAGATCCAGCCGATGGGGTAGCTCAGTGAGGCCAGCAGGGCCATCGCCGTGCCCGTCGCGTCCAGGCCGTGGAAGCCCTGCCAGACGCCGAGGACCGTCAGCACGCCTAGGAAACCGAGGCCGAGGCCGGCGACCCTGCGCCGGGTCGGCCGGTCCTCGGAGAGGGCGACCACGGACAGGGCCATGCCCCACAGCGGCGAGGTCGCGTTGCAGATGCCCGCGAGCGTCGACGGGATCGTCAGCTCCGAGTAGGCGAAGAGCGAGAACGGCAGCGCGTTGAGCAGGAAGGCCGCGACCGCGAGATGGCCCCAGGTCCGCGCCCCGCGCGGCAGCCGCTCCCGCTTCACCGCCATCGCCACCGCCAGCACCGCGGTCCCGAACACCAGCCGCCCGAGGGTGACTTGGAACGGCGCATAGCTCTCTGTGCCCACCTTGATGAGCAGGAAGCTGAAACCCCAGATCAGGGAGAGGACACCGAAGCGGATCCGCCAGTCGAGGGCGGCGCGGCGGCGCGGGGTCGGGGCGGCGGGGGTGCCGGTTCGAGGAGTGGCGACGGTGCTCATGGACGTAACGATGAGGCAGGGCGATCTCGTAGCACAAGCGAGATTTGTCGAGCGGTATCTCGTAGTATTGCTTACATGTTGAATCTGGAGCGCCTGCGCACCCTCGACGCCCTCGCCCGGCACGGTTCGGTGAGCGGTGCGGCCGAGGGACTGCATGTCACGACGTCGGCCGTCTCCCAGCAGATGTCCAAGCTGGAGCGCGAGGTGGGGCAACAACTGCTCGCCAAGAACGGGCGTGGGGTGCGCCTCACGGACGCCGGGCGGCTGCTCGCCGACCACGCCGCGCGCATCCTGTCGCAGGTCGAGCTCGCCCAGTCCGACCTGGAGGCGCAGCGCGGTCAGGTCGTCGGTGAGCTACGGCTCTCCGCGTTCCCCACGGCCGCGCGGGGGCTGTTTCCCACCGTGCTCGCCGCGCTGCGCGCCGACCACCCCGGGCTGCGGGTGCGCTCGTGCGAGCTGGAGCCCGAGGCCGGCGTCGCCGGAGTGGTACGGGGCGATCTCGACCTCGCGATCGTGCTCGACTGGTACAACAAGCCGATGCCGCTGCCCGACGGCCTGGTGAAGGCGGCGATCCTCGACGATCCGGCCGATGTGGCGATGCCGGCCGGGCACCGGCTCGCGGACCGCGCGGAGGTCGACCTCGGAGAGTTCGCCGACGACGAGTGGATCACCTGGGGCGAGGGCGAGTTCTGTCATGAGTGGCTGATGTTCACCTTGCGCTCCAAGGGTGTCGAGCCGAACATCGGCCATCGCGCCGGGGAAACGCACACCCAGCTCGGCCTGGTCGCCGCGGGGCTCGGCGTCTGCATCGCGCCCCTGCTCGGGCGCAGTCCGATGCCCGAGGGCGTGGTCACCGTGCCGCTGAGACAGGCCGTCCGGCGGCATGTCTACGTGGTCTGGCGGGCGGACGCCGACCGCCGCCCGTCGATCAGGGCGGCGGTGGCGGCCCTGCGGGCAGCCGGGGAGAACGTCGGCTGAGCGCCGGCGGGGCTGCACCGGGCGTGGTGTGGTGAACCCCTGCAGCGGGCCCAGCCGACGGAAGTCTTCCGGCGGCGTCGGCTCGCGGAAGTCTTACGGCCACCGCGGCTCTTGGAAGCCCCGGAGGCTCGCCGAAGTTCCACCGTGCCGCCGGCTCGCCGCGGCCCTACAGGGGTGGCAGTTTGCGGAAGTCCCAGGAGGCGATGGCTGTCGGGGTCAGCCGGGCCCACGCATGGCGGCCGTCGTGGGGCATCTCCTCCAGACCGAAGTTCTTGCGGGCGAACAGCGTCTCCGGGACGTCGAGTTCGGCGCACAGCTCCCCGGTGCGGGGGACCTCGCCCACGAACTCCACGGTGCCGGACAGCTCGACGCCGCGCAGCTCCCCGTACTCCTCGCCGGTGTCGATCACCACGGCGATCCGCGGATCGCGGCGCAGTTCCGTCCAGCGCTTGCTGCGCACCACGGAGTACAGCCACAGCGAGGTGCCGTCCCAGACGAACCAGAGAGCGCTCACGTGCGGGGCGCCGTCCTTCGACACCGTCGCGACGCGGCAGGTCCGCTGGGTGGTGAGGAACTCATCCAGTTCGCCGGAGGTCATCATGATCTTCCGACCCCTGCGCTGAGTGACGGTCATGCGGTCACCTCTTCTTCCACGTCGACCTTCTGCGCCGACCTTCTGCATCGGCCTTCTGTGCCGACCTTCTGTGCCGACAGAGATCCTCTGACATCTCGTCAGAAAGCATGGGCCGTCTTCCGTTCCCACGCAATGGTCGTTACGCTCGCCCGCCCCGACCCTCGACGACAAGGGGAGAACCGTGCCGTCGTACGAAAAGCTCAGCGCACTCCTCGACCCCGCCACCACGGTGCTGCTCACCGTCGAGTGCCAGCAGGGCGTCGTCGGCCCGGACGGCGCCCTGCCCGAACTCGCCAAGGAAGCACGGTCGTCGGGGGCGCTCGCGAATGTCGCCCGGCTGGTGGCCGGTGCCCACGAGGGCCGCGTCCAGGTGATCCACGCCATCGCCGAGCGGCGGCCCGACGGGCGGGGCGCCAACCGTAACGCCCGGCTGTTCCGCGCGGCCGAACGACTGCCCGTGCAGCAGCTGTCGGGTTCCACGGCGGTCCGGGTCGCGGCACCCATCGAGGTCGCCGAGGAGGACTTCGTCGTACGCCGCCTGCACGGACTGTCTCCGATCGCGGGCACGGACGTCGACGCTCTGCTGCGCAACCTGGGCTGCCGCACCGTCGTCGTGACCGGAGTCTCTGCCAACGTGGCCGTCCCCAACGCAGTGTTCGACGTCGTGAACCGTGGCTACACCGCCGTCGTGCCCGCGGACGCCATCGCGGGGGTGCCCTCCGACTACACCCCCGCGATGATCCGCAACACGCTCGCCCTGGTGGCCACCATCACGGCGACCGACGACGTGCTGGCCTGCTTCAAGCGAGCGCGCCACTGAAGCCCGGCCGCGGCGGGGTCACGCGAGCTTGATCGAGTCCCCGTCCACGGTGATGTTGGCGGCGGCCAGAGCCTGCGTCGCGGGCCCCTTCTTCACGCTGCCGTCGGTGGCGGAGAACTGGCTGTTGTGGCACGGACAGGTGATCACACCGTTCGCGATGCCCTTCACCGCACAGCCCGCGTGGGTGCACTTGGACGAGAAGGCCTTGAAGGTGCCCGCGGTCGGCTGGGTGACCACCACGCCCTGGTCGGCGAAGACCTTGCCGCCGCCCTCCGGGATGTCGGTGGTCTTCGCGAGAACCGTGCCGCCCGCGTTCCCGGCCGCGGCGTTGCCGCCCCCGCCCGTACCCCCGCTGCTCGCGCTCGCTCCGGAGCCGGAGACGCTGGAGGAGTCGGAGGACTTGTTGTCCGACCCGCACGCGGTCAGCGCGACGGCGAGCCCCGCCGTGCCGACCGCCGCCACGACGGTGCGGCGGGCCGGAGCCTGGACAGGGTGAAGCGAATCGCTGGTCATGCTGACTTTCCCTTCAACGAACGTGATGGTGATACGTACAGGAGTACGGTCCGGCCGTGTGCCCTGTTCAGGAGGTTGAGGACTTCTTGACCCAATCGACAGCAGGTCGACAGCGGGTTCGACCGCATCGGGATCGGGGCGCGGCGGGCACCCGCGGGCCGCGTCCGGTGCCCGCGACCACCCCAATAGCGTCTCTAGAACTCTGTGTGTGCCTGAGAACTCTGTGTGTGCCTGTGGTTTCCAGGCTTTTCGGGCGCGGCGTGGCCGTGTGCGTGTGCCGGTGTGGGGTCCGAACCTCGGGGTGAGGGGGTGGACCTCGGTGGCGTGCAGGTGGTGGAAGCCGGTCCGCTCGGCGGCGCGGGTGCGTCGCCGGCAGGTTCTGTTCGAGAGCCGCATCCGGCCGGCCGGAAGCGGGTACTCCATGACCTGGCACCGGCCCGGACAGGGCTGGTGCCTGGGTGTCATGCCCCCCACACGCCGGGTCCCGTCAGCTGCATCGCTCCGTATCCGAGCCGGTTGACGGGCAGGCTGCCGCCGATCCGGAAGACTCCGGAAGCGTCGGCGGGGCGTGAGGTTTCCTATGCCATGGTCTGTACTTCCTGTCGTCGTGCAGCTGCCTGGTGCTGTGGGCGCCCGCGGGGACCGGCAGGCCGGGCGCCACGGGTGAACGGAGGCCGGATGCAAGGCCACAGCCAGTCCGGCTGCGGTGGCCCGTGGGCGGGATGTACAGGCCTCACGGCTCACCCCTCGATCGAGTCTCAAATATAGATCGGATCTCTAATGAGGTCCATGTGTGGAATGGAGTCCTTGTTTCGTGGAGGGTGTCCGGGCGTGGTCGGGGTCGCCCCGGCCGCGCGCGAGATGAGCAGTGCGGTGCGAGGTGTGGGTCATGACCATGCGCCCCGGCCGGTAAGGCGGGGCAGGAGGGGAGAGGTGCCGCGCTCGCGACGGCCGGTCGGCGCCGCCGGTCGCCGGAAAGGCCGCATTCGGCTGCCGGCGCGGAAGGTGCGCGAAGAGTGAGGCATGGTCTCCTTTGTGGACCATGCCTCCGATTGGGAACATGGGGGGTCTCGGTGTCCTGGTCTAGAATGTTGACATGGTGCAACAGGAACGTTCAGTGAGTATCGACCCCAGCCGACCGATGGACATCCTCGACGCGGCCTGCCCCAGTCGTGACGTCTTCGTGGACCTGGCCGACAAATGGGCGCTGTTGATGCTGGCGAGCCTGCGTGAACTCGGTGCTCAGCGGTACTCCGAGCTGCAGCGGTCCCTCGGGGGGATCAGCCGCAAGATGCTGTCCCAGACGCTGCGGACTCTGGAACGCGATGGCCTGGTTCTGCGCAGCGTCGACCCCCAGGCGACCCCGCCGCTGGTGCTGTACGGGCTCACTGATCTCGGCAGCGAAATCGCCGAGGAAACCCGGGCTTTGTGCATGTGGACCGAGAAACGAGCCGCCCAGGTGCACGCGGCGCGCGTCGCCTACGACGAGCGCCACGCCACCGACGAGGCCACTTGAGGCACCATCTGCGGCGTGCCACAACGCCTCCCCGCGGCGCCTTGTGCACAGGTCTGCATGCTCCCTCTGGGGTGACCCGACGGCGTGCGAGGTGTCTCCTCACGCCGTCGGGCGTGCGGCATGCCCTTGCGGGAGAGCCGGGCGGGCCGGGGGCGCCCAGCCCAGGCGACAGTCCGGCCGGAGATGTCGGCGGTCGCGCGGTGCGGCTGCGCGGCCCGCGCCGCCGCCGTTGAGGGGATGTCAGTGCCCATGGCTGGAGATTCCTTCGGGGTGGGGGCTGGGAGTGTGGCGTGGGGAGGGGTGCGACACGGTCTGAGGGGCCGGTGCGAGGACGGCGCGGGTATGCCGCCCCATGCCGAGTCGCAGGGCGAGCCGCAGGTCGTCAGGAGTGTCGACGTCGAGCTGGACGCTGGGCACATCCAGGCCGGTGATGTCGTGTGCTCCGCCCAGGCGGTGGCGGAGGCGGGAGTGCTCTTCGAAGGACGGGCCGAGCCACTGCGGCCGTGCCGCGGCAAGCAGGGTCGTGCCCCGGCCCGTGTGGTCCGGGTGCCCTGGTGGAGCGCGGTGCCGCCCGGCACGCCCCACCAGGGTGAGAGCCGGTCAGTGCTCGTCGGCGACCGGCTCCAGGACGAAGAGCGGGATCTCACGATCGGTCCCGGCCCGGTAATCGACGAAGGACGGGTAGGCGGCGTCGGCACGCTTCCACCACTCGGCCTTCTCCTCGCCGTGAAGCTCGCGGGCGATCATGTCCTGCTTGACCGCTCGGTCCTGCACCTCGACAAGGGGATGGGCGACCACGTTCTGGTACCAGGAAGGGTGCTGGTCAGCGCCACCGTTGGAGGCGGCCACCGCGTAGGAGCCGTTGTGCTCCACCCGCATCAGGGGCATCTTGCGGATCTTCCCGGACTTCACGCCCTTGGTGGTCAGGATGACGACCGGCAGGTCCAGGAAGGTCCCGCCTTCCGCGCCGTCGGTGGCCTCGTACTGCGCGACCTGCTCGCGCACCCACGAGGTTGCGCTCGGCTCGTACTCACCATGCAGAGGCATTGATCGTGCTCCTAGTCGTTCTTCATTGCACGGGCCGTGGGGTTCGCGGCCCGGGTATGGAGGGTGGGGTCCCGCTCGGGGGGCCCGAGGGCGTATGCCGGTACCGTCAAGCGGCGGCTTGGGCCAGGGCGGCGAGGCCCGCGGTGAGGCTGCGGCCTGGGGGGCGACCCGCGCACCCGAGGTGTTCAGCCGTGGCGAAGCCGGCTTCGTACACCGTCTCGGTACCGCCGTCCTGCGGGGGCTGGGCACCCGCGCCGACCCGGAAGCCGGGACGGTTCAGGTCGCATTCGTCGGGCTGGAGGGCGTTCCAGCCCGGAGCCGGTCCCAGACCCACCCAGATCATGTGGTGCTGCGCCGCGAAGGAAGCAAGGAAGTTCAGCGTGTTCAGCTTGTCGCCGCTCTTGGAAGCGGAGTTGGTGAAGCCGGCCGCGATCTTGTCCGCCCAGGTGCCGTTCAAGTACCTGCCGCTGGTGGCTTCAGCGAACGGGTGGAAGTCGGCGGACGCACCGCCCATGTAGGTCGGCGACCCGAAGATCACGGCGTCCGCCGCGTCGAGCTGCCGCCTCTGCTCGTCGGTGATGGTGTCTACCGCGATGAGCGACACGTGCGCGCAGGCCTTCTCGGCGCCCCGCCGGACGGCCTCTGCGAGGACGGCAGTGTGACCGTGGCCGGAGTGGAAGGCAGCGGCGAGCTGAGTGCGCTGCAGAACAGAATGGGGCATCTAGGACTCCTTCCAAGTCTCCAAAATAGACTACATATCTATTGGCGTCCATGCCTGGAAAAGGGTCCGGGTCGGCCGAACGCCCAGGATGTGGCATCGAGCGCATGTGGTTGGCGCTTCGACGTGCACATACATGCACACGCGGCCTCGATGGTGGCGGTTGTTGCGCGGCATCCGAGTGCTTCACTGCCCCGATCGCACACGCCGACGCCTCGGCGGTCCACTTGATCGACGCGTGCTCTGCGGCGCTGTGGCGCCGCAGCCGTCCGCCCCTCGAGGCATGGAGGGCGCGGACTCATCCATCCACCTTGTAGCACAGATTTTGGCTTTAGGGCGCACGAGTGCTACCGTGGAGCTAAAGCACATATCCGGGCCTTAAGGAATCGAAGCGGTGCCGCGCGAGATGTCGCCCATCGCATCCCGGATCTCCCGAGTTTCCGCACCCCCCCCCGCCAGGAGGAAAACATGAGTTCGACACAGCCCTTGCTTCTGCCGTATCAGATGCGTGACGTCCCACTGGCGAACCGCGTGGTCATGGCTCCGTTGACGCGGAGCCGTGCACGCAACCGCGACCTCCTGCCCACCGATCTCCACGCCGAGTACTACGTTCAGCGGGCATCGGCCGGCCTGATCATCTCCGAGGGCGTGTGGATCAGCCGCGACGCGGTCGGATGGCATGACGTCCCGGGGCTGTTCACCGACGAGCAGGTCGCCCACTGGAAGCAGGTGACGGACGCGGTCCACCACGCAGGCGGTGTCATCTTCGCTCAGCTGTGGCATACCGGGTCCGCTTCCCATCCCGACTTCTTCGGTGGCCGCCCGCCCCTTGCGCCTTCGGCCGTCAACCCGGGGCTGCTGGCCCCGACGTCGACCGGTCGCAAGCCGACCGTGGAGCCCCGGACCATGTCGGCGCACGACCTCCGGCAGACGGTCGCCGACTATGCGACGGCGGCTCGTAACGCCATGGCGGCAGGATTCGACGGTGTGCAGCTGCAGGCAGGCTTCAACTACCTGATCAGTCAGTTCCTGAATCCCCGCACCAATCGGCGCACGGACCTCTACGGCGGCTCGATCGAGAACCGCGCCCGCTTCCTCTTCGAGATCATCGAAGCCGTCGGCGAGTTCGTCGATCTGCGGCGCGTCGGCGTGAAGGCCGGACCCGCCTGGTCCGAGACGGGAGAATTCGTCTCCGGGCTTGATGCGCTGGCTGACAGCGAGTACGTGTTCGGGCGGCTCAACGACTATGAACTGTCACATCTCCTGCTCATGGGGATGATGGCCGACCCTGCCGGAGGACCGTTGGACGGGCTGGCCGACGACGGCATGTTCCGGCACTTCCGCAAGGTCTATCAAGGCACCGTCATCGCGAACGTCGGGTTCGACCAGCACCGAGGGAACAAGATCCTGACCGACGACCTGGCCGATCTGGTCGCCTACGGGCAGCCCTTCATCGCCAACCCGGATCTGCCGGCTCGGTTCGCCTCCCGTGTGCCGCTCGCTGAACCGAAGAAGGACCTCATTTACGGCCCGGATGCCGCCGGCTACACCGATTACCCACTGCTGGAGGTGTGAGGAGACCGGTAACCACGTGCCGGGCCCGGGCGCGTCGGAAACGAGCGCCCCGGCCTGAACGACAAAGCGACTCAAGTCGTGCCTTGCATGGCCACGCCTCGTGGATCCTCCGTGTTCTCGGTCAGCGCTCGGTCGATGCGGTCGATGCGATGCCCGCGATGGCCAAGAAGGCCGGAGCCCGTCGGAGGGAGGCAGCGCGGGTGGCGGCCTTCTCGTCTGGGTGGATCTCGCTGCAGGCGAGGCGGCTGTGGTCGTCGACGGCGGAGTGGATGTTCTTGAAGCCCATGCTGCGGGTGGCGCGGCCGGCTTGTCGGCCCAGGGCCCTGTGACCGCCGCCGTCGGGGATGTGGCAGAGCTCTTCACGTCCACGTGGATCAGCTGGCCGGGCCGGTCGCCTTCGTCGCGTCGGATCAGACCGTCCGCCCGTAAAATCCGGAATCTCCGCTATTGCGCCTCTTCGGATACTGTTTGCCTATATCTTTCCTGACCGGACTGACAGGTGGGGAGACGATGCCGGGCGAGAGCAGGCATGCCCAGGACGCACCGGGAGTGGACGGCGCCCCCGACGGCGTCCCGGCACAGGCTCCCCCCTCCTTCCTGTCCGCACACAGTGCGGGATCGAACGCTTACGACCTCCTACGGTTCGGACTCGACCGTGCTATGGCCGTGGTTCAGGCACTGGGCGGCATGGTGCATCTCGGGGCCCCCGGGAGCAGCAGCCTGTACTTGGCGGTGGAGGGCGGTCTGGAGGGGGCGACAGCGAGGCACTGGGAAGAGGTCGACCGCGGCTCGCCGGAGGCCCCTGCCTACGCGGTCCGCACGAACGTCCCGGCATGGACAGCGACGACGAGCCCCGGACTCGCAGCGTCCTCTTCGGGCCTGCCCGCGGGAGCCGGGCTGCTCTCGGTTCCGATACCGGCCCCGGACGAGCCCCTCGGCGCGCTGTCCGTCTTCACCCGTATACCGGAGGAGCCGGCACTGCACCAGCAACTGAGGGCTGTGGCAGGCTGGATCCCCGACTGTCTGCGCGGCAGTCCGGGACACCCTGAGCTCGAGGACGCGGGACGCCCGGATGTGTGCGCCGGTCCGGACTCCTCCCTCGGATTCTGGGGGTGGGATTTCCGTACCGGCACCGTGATCTGGGACGGTGCCGCGCTCGACATCCTGGGGATCGACGCGAAGGGGTTCGACGGGCAGATCCGTACGTGGCGGCGACTGGTCCACCCGCAAGACCTGCCGCAGGTGCTGGTCCGGGCCGACGAGGCCATCCGCGCCCGCACGCCGTACCAGATGGAATTCCGGGTCCGCCAGCCAGACGGCACCCTGCGCCGGGTGGAGGTCCGGGGCCAGGCTTCGAGCCTCGACGACGGGTCCGGGCCTCGCCTGACCGGGATCGTGCGAGGCCCCACCACGGGCCACCTGGCCGAGGGATCGGCGGAGCAAGCCCTGCGACGTATGCGCGACGGATTCCTGGCCGTCGATCACACCTGGCGGATCACCTTTGCCAATCCGGAGGCCGAGCGCCTTCTCACTCCGTCGCGGCAGTTGCTCGGGCACGAGCTGTGGGAAGCGGTTCCGGCACTGCGCACGCTCGGCGTGCAGGAAGCCGGCCGGCAGGCAGCGGCCGAGGACAGGCCGACCGAGCTGGACATACGCTCGGACACCGGCCGGTGGCTGCATGTGCGACTGGTCCCGTTGCCGGACGGCCTGGCCCTGTGCATCACCGACATCAGCAGTACCCGGCGTCAGGAGGCCAAGGAGGCCGCCGCCGAGGGCGCTGCCGTCGAGCGTACGACCCGAATCGCAAAGTTGACCCAAGCCCTCGCCGCAGCGGTCACCGGACACGACGTGGCCGATGTCTTGGGCACCCACATGTTGCCCCTGTTCGGCGCCAAGGGCGTCGGCGTCTGGGTTCACGAAAACGGACAAGCGTTTCTGGTGGGCAGCGTCGGCTACTCGCAGGAGAGCCTCCGCCGGTTCGAAGGCGCCCGCATCGCCGATCTCCCGACCTCTGCCCAGGCCTTCATCGAGGGCACTCCGAACTTCATCTCCTCCGCCGAGGAGTTCATCACCCACTACCCGGGAATCGCCGACCTGCCTGCTGAGAGCGGGGTCCAGGCGTGGGCGATCCTGCCGCTGATCGCCTCCGGGCGCACGGTAGGCGCGGCCTGCGTCGTCTACGACCGTCCGCACACCTTCAGCAGCGAAGAACGCACCCTGCTCACGGCGCTGAGCGGAATGGTCGCACAAGCCATGGAGCGAGCCCGACTGTACGACGCCGAGCACCGCCGGGCCCAGGAACTCCAGCGCGGTCTGCTTCCACGGACCCTGCCCGCCCTGCCCGCTGTGACCACCGCCGCGCGCTACCAGCCCACCGGCGACGGCATGGATGTCGGCGGCGACTGGTACGACGTCATCCCGCTGTCGGCCGAGCAGGTCGCCCTGGTCATCGGAGACGTCATGGGCCACGGCCTGTCCGAGGCTGTCACCATGGGCCGCCTGCGCACCGCGGTCCGTACGCTCGCCGACCTCGAGCAGCCCCTGGACGAGATGTTCTTCCACCTCAACGAAGTCGTCAGCGGCCTCGGGGACGACTTCTACGCCACCTGCCTCTGCATCGTCTATGACCCGGCCAGCCGGCTGTGCCGCGGCATCACCGCGGGCCATCCCCCGCCCGTCGTACTCCGACCCGACGGAACCGCCTACTTCCCCGACCTGCCCGTCAACTCGCCTCTCGGTGTCGCCGAACCGCCCTTCGACACAGCCGAGTTCAGCCTGCCCGACGGCACCCTCCTCGCGCTCTACACCGACGGCCTCGTCGAATCCGGCGGATGGGACATCGACGAAGGCATGGGCCGCCTCGCCCGCCACCTTCACCCCGACCACCCCGGCTCCGCACACCCTCCGGCGCCAGAAGCCCTCGACGACCTGTGCGACCGCCTGATCAACACCCTGCTGCCCGACCGGCGCAGCATCCGCGACGACAGCGCGCTGCTCGTCGCCCGCACCCACGCGTTGGCTCCCGAGGACATCTCCTGCCGGCAACTTCAGGACGACCCCACAGCCGCCGGCCAGGCCCGCGCGCATGTCCGGGACCAGCTCACCACCTGGAGCCTGGACGAGCTGATCATGACGACTGAACTCGTCGTCAGCGAACTCGTCGGCAACGTCGTTCGCCACGCAAGAGGGCCGATCACCCTACGGCTGCTGCGCGGCCGAACCCTCGTCTGTGAAGTCACCGACGGGAGCCCCACGATGCCCAGGATCCGCCGAGCGGCCGACACCGACGAGAGTGGCCGCGGGCTCCAGTTGATCGCCGCTCTGACCAGCCGGTGGGGCGCCCGCTACACCGCGTCCGGCAAATGCATCTGGACCGAGCAGCACCTGCCCACCGACCCGCCTTGGTGAGCCTTACCAACCGGCCGCGCTGAAAGTCTTCGCTTCGGTTCCCGGGCTGATGCCCGACACCGCACGGAGGGGCTGGGCCTGACGTGGCGTTCCCGGTTCCTATGTGATCGGCACGCCGAAGTCGAGCACTGGTGTTCTACGAGCACGGCCGGGGTGTGACGAGGACGAACGGACGGTCGTTCGCCGGTTGTCGGGGGCGGGGAAAGCTCCGCGCGACGCAGTGATGCGACCTGGGGCCCCTGACCGCAGGGAGATGTCGATGGGATTCGTCACCACTGCACGCACCTGTACGCGGACTTCGCCGAGCCCGGGCGTGAGAGTGGGCAGTTCGACCACATGGAGACCTTCCGGACCGCCGAAGCGCGAGAAGCCGATGGTCTTCGTCGTGAGCACCTTTCTGTCCCGTCATGGGTATGAGCTGGAGGACTGGGCGTTCACCTGCCCGCTTTCCGGGTCAGTGGCGTGTGTTGAGGCGGTACTGCGCGAACAGCCCAAGGGCTGCGACGACGAGGATGGCGACGCCGTAGCCGAGGACGGTGCCCTGCAGGCCGACCGGAGCGATCAGGAGTCCTGCGATGATCGCCGGCACTCCGAAGCTCAGGTAGGCGACCAGGTAGATGGATGCGAAGAGTCCTGCCCTCTGGTGGGGCTGTGCGAGCGGGGCGATGGTCCGGATGGCGCCGGAGAACGAGGCGCCGAAGCCCACGCCGCCGATGATGCCTCCCACCCACAGCAGGGAGAGCATTCCGGCGGCGACACCGGCCTCGATCACCGCGGTTCCCAGCAGGACGCCCGCACCGCCGACGAGGATGGTGCGGCGTGTTGTCAGACGGCTGAGGAACAGGCCGGCCGCGGCGGCTGCCGCGGGCTCGACGAACGCCGTGGCGCCGTTCAGGAGGCCACTGTGCAGGCCCAGCAGGTCCCGGATGATGGTGGGTACGAGCCCCATGAAGAGGCCGGCCAGCATCCATGCGGCCATGTGAACGGGAATACTCGCCAGGAACTCACGACGTGCGGCCTGGGGGACGGAGACGCGGGGAATCAGGGCGCGTGCCGCCCCGGGACGAGTGGAAACCGTCTCCGCGGAGAAGGCGGCGACACCCGTGCCGACGACCATGATCACCGCGAGGGCCGTGAACACGATCAGAGTCGCGTGGCTGCTGAACTGGACCGCTGCGCCGGTCAGCAGGGCTCCCAAACCCAGCCCGCCCGCCGGAGCGATGCCGGTGATGATGGTGCCCAGTTTCTTGTGGCGTTCCGGAGCATGTTCGACGACCGAGGCGGAGAAGGCGCTCGTGGCAGCGCCGGTGGCGATGCCCTGGATGGTGCGGGCTGCGATGACCCAGCCGATGTCCGGAGCGAAGACGAACAGGAGCATCGCCCCGAGCTCCACCAGAAGCGACCCGACCAGAACAGGCCGGCGTCCGATGTAGTCGGACAGCGAGCCGGCCACCAGCAGAGCCACCAGCAGGCCGAGCGCGTAGGCAGCGAAGGCAACCGTCAGGACCCAGGCGGGGAAGTGCCACTGCTGCTCGAAGACGACCAGCAGCGGGGTGGGCGCGCCTGCGGCCAGGTAGAGCGCTGCGAAGACGGCAGCCGACCCGGCGAACGCTACAGAAGAAGGAAGCAGTCTGGGGGACTGGGCGGGCTCAGAGGCCACGAGCCGGGCGCTCCGGTCAGGCCTTGAATCGGTGATGGACACCTCAACCTCCTAAGGCAAAGCTTTGTGCGTTAGGGTCACTGTAGCCCAATGGAGGCTTAATGCCAAGCGGTGTGCGTTATAGTGGGGGCATGGTTGCAGAATCCTCCCCGCGGCGGCGCACCGGCGGCCGCAGCGCTGCGGTGCTGACGTCCATCAGGAATGCCGTCGAAGAGCTGATTGCCGAACGGGGCAGCGACGCGGTCACCATCCC
This sequence comes from Streptomyces sp. NBC_01384, assembly GCF_045040035.1. Lineage (NCBI taxonomy): Bacteria > Bacillati > Actinomycetota > Actinomycetes > Kitasatosporales > Streptomycetaceae > Streptomyces > Streptomyces sp. NBC_01384. Next base: position 1,377,751 of record NZ_CP109559.1, on the reverse strand, counting down.
CATGGTCGCGGAGCGTGCGGGAGTGAATCACTCGAGCATCTACCGGCGCTGGGGCGACGCGCGGACCATGATCAACGACCTGGCGACCTACCGGCTCGACCCCGAACGCGGCCTTCCCGACTCCGGAGACCTGCGTGCCGATCTGACCGCATGGGCACAGGAGCTGATCAGCCACTACAGCACCCCGGTGAACGCCGCCCTGTTGCGCGGCGGGGCCGCCGCGGCCGGTGAGAGCGAGTCGGACTGCCTGCGCGACCGGCGGGCAGAAGCAGCCGGCTTCGCCGCACGGTCCGGCGGCACCTTCAGCGGCGACGAGGTCATCGACCGGCTGGTGGCCCCCATCATCTACAGGGTCATCTTCCTGCCCTGGACGCTGCCCGAGGTGGATGCGCGCACCTACGTCGACGAACTCTGCAACCGCACCACCTGACCCCCACCTCTCGGAAACGGGGCACCGGCCGCAGCCCTCGCCCTGATGTGGGCGACGATCGGCTCGGGTCCGCGAGGCGGCAGTGCCTGCACTGCTGACCGGCCCGTCCGGCTCGGCGCGATCATCGAGCGGGAACGAGCTCGAGGAGGCAAGGTGCCCAGCGTGGAGCGGGCCATCGACGCACTGCTCCGTCCGCTGTGCCGCGCCGTCTTCGGCGGAGAGCCCGCCTCCAGCGCGTGGGTGCGGGGTCTGGTGGCGACGTTGCTCGCGGCGATCTGGGTCCAGAGATGCGCTGGGGGCGGGGACCTAAGTAGGCGTCGAGCTGGTCACCACGCACGCACACGGCCTCTTGGCGCGATCTCTCAGCTCATTGGTGTGCTGGTAGTTGGCGGTGTGCGCGGCGGCCGCCGACCGGCTACCGGCTCTGGGCCGGCGGCGGCCGCGTGAACACCGGCAGCTGATCTCGGCGCTCCTCGGGGAAGTCGTCGCCGTACATCGGCAGGCCGCTCAGGGATTCTTTCCGGGAGGGTCTCCAACGCTTCGTCCTGGATCACGTCCCAGTGCTCCATCAGGATGCCGTCCTCGATGCGGAGGAAGTCGACGGCGATCCACGGGGCGGGCTGTCCGTGCCCTGAGAAGCGCCCGCGCACCATGACCATGTTTTCTTCCGCCATGATCAGTTCGCATTCGTGCTTCAGCTCCGCCAGGAGGCTCTCGACCAGGTCGAAGAGCCCCTCCCGGCCGGGCGCGATGAAGGCGCTGTGCTGGATGTAGTCGGGGGATCAGAACCGCTCGGCAACGGCGTAGTCCCGCTTGTTGAACAGAGCGTCGAAGGCCTCGCGGACGATGGCCTTGTTCTTGTCTTCGATGGTGCTCATGAAGGGATAGTTGCTTTCTCGCTGTGGCTTGCAGAAATGGGTGACGGGACCCTGGGCGAACCGCGGTGACCGCGGTGACCGCGGTTCAAGCCCGCCGGGACGTGTGGAGCGGCGCCGACAGCGCCTGCCCCTCCGTGGCAGCGGCTCTTCACGTGGCGTGGTCTCGCCGCCAGGTCGATGCGCGACGCAGGGCGGCGAGGAAGCCGGCCTTACGGGGCTGTTCGACTGGGATCCGGACAATCCGGGTGGTGACTCAACCGTAGGCATGTGGTGGAGCCGTTACATGGTGAGGTGCCGGGGCCGGAAACGGATGCCTGGGCATGTCCGGCGAATTGGGCGGACGGGGCAGGTGCCGCCTACGCGCCGAGTTCCGCCGCGATTTTGTCAAGGCACGCCTGGTAGAAGCCCGCCAGGCCTGCCGTGGCATCTTCTTCCGTGACTCCCGGCGCAGGCTCGAACTGGGCGGCCCAGTGGATCTCGGACTCGTCCGTACCGACCGCGGTCACCGCGATTCGGGCGGTGAAGCCCCGGACCGGGACCGGCCCGGGGTCGTCGAAGCGATAGTGGTGGAAGAGCGGTCCCTCTTCCATGAGCTTTTCGACGAGCTGCCCGCCGTCGGGCATCGTGATGGTGCGGGTCTGCTGGTCGTCGTTCCTCAGGACGCCGGCGAGGCCGGGCATCCACTTTTCCACGGCGTAGAAGTCGCCGATGAGATCCCACACCTTGGCGGCGGGGGCGTCGTAATGCTGCTTCAGGTCGAAGGCCGTCATGTGGTCAGTCCTCACGGGGGGATGGAATGGGGCGGGGCCGGTGTCTGATGCTGGGAGTGCGCGGTGCCTCGTGGTCCGTGGATGTCCTCGCGTGATGGTGGATGCGGGATGTGGGGGCGCTGTCCTGGGTGTTATCGGTGGGAGAGGGAGTGCCTGCCTGCGATGTGGATGTCGGCCTGCTGGGTGACTCGAGCCCCGAGGTGTTCGGCGGTGGCGATGTCGGCGGGGTGGACGGTGTCGATGCCGCCGTCCTGGGGGGTCGAGGCGGCGGCGCCGATCCAGAAGCCGAGGCGGTTGAGGTCGTCTTCGGAGGCGGTGAGGGCGTTCCAGCCGGGGGGCAGGCCGAGGCCGACCCAGATCATGTGGTGCTGGGCGGCGAGAGCGCTCATGAAGTTGAGGGTGTAGAGCTTGTCGCCGCTCTTGGAGGCGGAGTTGGTGAAGCCGGCGGCGATCTTGTCGGCCCAGACGCTTGTGAGGTAGCGGCCGCTGGTGGCTTCGGCGAAGGCGTGGAAGGCGGAGGAGGCGCCGCCCATGTAGGTGGGGGAGCCGAAGATGATGGCGTCGGCGTCGTCGAGCCGCTGCCAGTTCTCGTCGGTGATGGCGTCCACGGGGATGTAGGCGACCTCGGCTCCGGCCTTTTCGGCACCGCGCTTGACTGCTTCCGCCAGAACGGCCGTGTGCCCATAGCCGGAGTGGAAGGCGATGGCGACCAGGGGGCGCTTGATGGTCTCGGTCATGGGTTACTCCTTGAATAGGTCTTGTCTCCAATCTAGATCTGACCTCTAAAAGAGGTCAACCCTCCATGGGGGTGCTGGTGTATTCTGAGGGGTATGTCACAGCAGGAGCAGTCACCGATCACCCTCGACCCGGAGCGGCCGATGGACATCCTCGACGCGGCCTGCCCCAGCCGCGACGTCTTCGTGGATCTGGCCGACAAGTGGGCCTTGCTGATGCTGCTGAGCCTGCGCGAGCGCGGTGTCCAGCGGTTCTCCGAGCTGCAGCGCTCCATCGGCGGGATCAGCCGCAAGATGTTCTCGCAGACCCTGCGGACCCTGGAACGCGATGGACTCGTCGCCAGGACGGTGGACCCCCATGCCGCGCCGCCTCTGGTCCTCTACGGGCTCACCGACCTCGGCAGCGAAATCGCCGAAGAAACCCGCGTCCTCTGCACTTGGACCCACACCCGTGCCGCCCAGGTCCACGCGGCACGCGCCGCCTATGACCAGCGCACCGCCGAATGAGTGTCTCCAGCCGAGCGGGGTCCGTCCCGATCGGTCGGGTGATTACTCCTTGCCGAGGAGCTTCCTCATGCTCCGCACGGTTTCCTCGTCGGTGTAGGCGTGCCCCCGATCCCCCAGCCGCCTGGAATACGGCGACGCTCATCCATGAGGCAGGGTGAGTCGTTGAGGATTCGGTTCCCGCCGATGCCGGCGTTGACGACGTCCAGCGGGCGACAGGTGGCGACGAGGCGTTCGGCGAGTTTGTCCGTGAAGCGGTTGTCGGCGCCGGGCGTGGCCCCGGTCCCGTCCATGAGCGAGTCACCGAAGGCGACGACGGTGCCGCGTCGCGGGGAGACGGCACCGAAGACCTCCACACCGGTCAGGAAGTATCAAGCGTTCGTGAAGGTCCTGAAGGCGTCGCTGCCGGAGTCGGTCAGATGGCGTCCGGGGGCGCGGTACGTGGTGGCGGTGGTGAATCGGTGGAAGGTGGCCGGACCGGTGTGGTCGGCGAAGTACAGGGTGACGGTCAGCTTCTCCAGTGGGGAGGTGCTCAGGGCCTCTGCATCGCTCACGATTTCACGTCCAGGGGCGATGGTGGCGCCCTGGCCACCGCCGAATGACAGCGTGCGTGCTGTGCCTGGCCAGACCCGGGCATCGTCGCCGGACCGGCCAAGCGAGCGAAGAAGTGGCAGTGGGAGGCGGCGCCGAAGGACGGGTTCCATGTGCTGTGGCACACCCATGGTGCTGTGGCACACCTATGCCTCGATCATGCTGGAGGCGGGGGAGTCCGTGGTGGCCTTGGCGTGGCGGCTCGGGCACTCCTCACCAGCGGTCACCCTCGGTTACTATGCTCACTTCATGCCGGAGGCCGGGAGCAAGGGGCGCACCGTCATTGACGGGATGCTCGGGAGGCAGGGAGCTCGGCATGTCAGTCGACACTCCCCAGATTCTCCCCAGGGCTGATCGCGGCAGACTCCCTGGAGTGTGCGTGTCTGGAGTTGATCGTGGATTGTAAGGCTAAAGACTCGGGTGGCCTGGGAAAATGTTGACTGAGGTCGCCGTGACCCGCTACATCACGCCGCTGCGTGAGGGCGGCTCGCTACCGGGGCTCGTCGAGGCCGACGATCTCGGGACGTACGTCATGAAGTTCACCGGCGCGGGGCAGGGGCGCAAGACGCTCGTCGCGGAGGTCGTCTGCGGTGAACTCGCCCGCCGGCTCGGCCTGCGCGTGCCCGGTCTGGTGACGGTCGACCTCGACCCGGTGCTGGGGCTCGGCGAACCGGACCAGGAAGTGCAGGGGCTGCTCAAGTCGAGTGGCGGACCGAACCTCGGGATGGACTTCCTCTCCGGTGCGATCGGCTTCGACTCCCTCGCCTTCGAAGTGAGTCCCGGGGAGGCCGGGCGGATCGTCTGGTTCGACGCGCTGGTCAACAACGTCGACCGCTCCTGGCGCAACCCCAATCTGCTGATGTGGCACGGCGACCTGTGGCTCATCGACCACGGCGCCACCATGATCTGGCACCACCACTGGCCCGGAGCGGAGGCCTCCGCCGCCAAGCCGTACGACGCCTCCGACCACGCGCTCGCGCCCTTCGGCCCCGACATCGCCTCCGCGGCGGCCGAGCTGGCGCCCTTGGTGACCGAGGACCTGCTGGCCGAGGTGACCGCCGAGATTCCCGACGCGTGGCTGGCCGACGAACCCGGCTTCGACTCGCCGGACGCCCTCCGGCGTGCCTACGCGCAGCCGCTCCTGGCACGCGCCACCGTGATCGAGGAGCGCATCAAGGGCATCGAGGGGGGCAAGTGAGCGAGCGGGACGTCTTCGAGTACGCGCTGCTGCGCGTGGTGCCGCGGGTCGAGCGCGGCGAGTGCTTCAACGCGGGCGTACTGGTGTACTGCCGCGCCAAGTCCTTCGTCGGGGTGCGTACGCATCTGGACGAGACCAAGCTGCTGGCCCTGGACCCGGGGGCCGACGTGGCCGGTGTACGGGCCGCGCTACGGGCGGCCGAGGGGGTCTGCGCGGGAGGAAAAGCAGCAGGTCAGGCCGCCCATGACGATGCCGGGCGGCGCTTTCGCTGGCTGATCGCGCCCCGCTCGACGGTGGTGCAGCCGGGGCCGGTGCACACCGGGCTCACCGCCGATCCGGAGGCGGAAGTCGAGCGTCTGGTCGACCTGCTGGTCAGGTAATGGATCACACGCGCGCGGTGTGCCGTTGACACCGGGTGCCAGGCCTTCTAGCGTCACGTCTGCTGAAGGTACTAAGCGGTCGCTCACCGGAGGGGCGTACCGTGTGAGCCGCAGGTCATTTCGATCAGCAGGGCATTACAAGCCGCAGGGCTTTTCAAGGGCGAGGAGAACCAGCAATGTCCACCACTGAGCAGCGCGTCGCCGTCGTCACCGGTGCCGCGCGCGGCATCGGCGCCGCGACCGCCGTACGACTGGCCACCGAGGGCCGCGCCGTCGCGGTCATCGACCTCGACGAGGCCGCGTGCAAGGACACCGTCGAGAAGATCACCGCCGCCGGTGGCAAGGCCCTCGCGGTCGGCTGCGACGTCTCCGACGAGGCCCAGGTCGAGGCCGCGATCGCGCGGATCGCCGAGGAGCTCGGTGCGCCGACCATCCTGGTGAACAACGCGGGCGTGCTCCGCGACAACCTGCTGTTCAAGATGGCCGCGTCCGACTGGGACACGGTCATGAACGTGCATCTGCGTGGCGCCTTCCTGATGGCGAAGGCCTGCCAGAAGTACATGGTGGACGCGAAGTTCGGCCGGATCGTCAACCTGTCGTCGTCCTCGGCGCTCGGCAACCGCGGCCAGGCCAACTACTCCGCCGCCAAGGCCGGTCTGCAGGGCCTCACCAAGACCCTCGCCATCGAGCTCGGCAAGTTCGGCGTCACCGCCAACGCCGTCGCGCCCGGCTTCATCGCCACCGACATGACGGCGGCCACCGCCGAGCGCGTCGGCATGGGCTTCGAGGACTTCCAGGCCGCGGCCGCCACCCAGATCCCCGTGCAGCGCGTCGGCAACCCCGACGACATCGCCAACGCGATCGCCTTCTTCACCGGCGAGGCCGCCGGATTTGTCTCCGGCCAGGTGCTGTACGTGGCCGGCGGACCGCTCAACTGAAGCCGGGAGACACGAACATGACCACACTTCCCGAACTCTCCGGCAAGGTCGCGCTCATCACGGGCGCGAGCCGCGGCATCGGCTACGGCGTCGCGGAAGCCCTCGTGGCCCGCGGCGACCGCGTGTGCATCACGGGCCGCAACGAGGACGCCCTCAAGGAGGCCGTCGAGACACTGGGTGCCGACCGCGTCATCGGCGTCGCGGGCAAGGCGCACGACGAGGCCCACCAGGCGGCCGCCGTCGAGCGCACCATGGAGGCCTTCGGACGCGTCGACTACCTGGTCAACAACGCCGGTACCAACCCGGTGTTCGGCCCGATGGCCGACCTGGACCTGGGTGTGGCGCGCAAGGTCTTCGAGACCAACGTCATCTCGGCGCTCGGCTTCGCCCAGCTGACCTGGAAGGCCTGGCAGAGCGAGAACGGCGGCGCGATCGTCAACATCGCGTCCGTCGCGGGCATCGCGCCCTCTCCGTTCATCGGCGCGTACGGCATCAGCAAGGCCGCCATGATCAACCTGACCGTGCAGCTGGCGCACGAGTTCGCGCCCAAGGTACGGGTCAACGCGATCGCGCCCGCCGTCGTCAAGACCAAGTTCGCGCAGGCCCTGTACGAGGGCCGCGAGGAGGAGGCGGCCGCGGCCTACCCGCTCGGCCGGCTCGGCGTGCCCTCCGACATCGGGGGCGCCGCCGCTTTCCTCACCTCGGCGCAGTCGGACTGGATCACCGGCCAGACGCTCGTCGTCGACGGCGGGATCTTCCTGAACGCCGGAGTGGGCTGACCGGAACCCCGGAACACCGGACGATATGAGCTTCGACGCGGGCGCCGATGGACAGAAACGGCGCCCGCGTCGACGTGTGAACGACACATAGCCGAATGACAACGTAGTCACAAACGCGCTGATCAAGTGCCCTGCCAGGAACACGGGTTCACCGGCGGGGCGCTGCGGTATGGTCTGCCGACCCTTGGTACGGCAGATCGAGGAGCGTGCGCGTGTTCAACCGGAACCCATGTCTGCGACAGCTGGCGGCGGTCACGTCCATCACCCTGGTGGCCGGGTGCGGCGTCCTCTCCACGGGATCGTCCGACGACAAGGGGCCGATCGTCGTGGGCACCACCAGTGCTCCGAGCACGCTGGATCCGGCTGCCTCCTGGGACGGCTCCTGGGAGCTGTTCCGCAACATCTACCAGACGCTGCTGAGCTACCCCTCCGGGGCGACGACGCCCGAGCCCGACGCGGCTGAGAGGTGCGCGTTCACGGACGTCTCGAACCGCGCGTACCGCTGCAAGCTGCGTGCCGGCATGAAGTTCTCCGACGGGGACACGCTCGACGCGCAGGCCGTCAAGTACTCGATCGACCGGATCAAGAAGATCAACCTGCCGAGCGGCCCCGTGGGGCTGCTGGGCAGCCTCGACCGGGTCCAGGTGGTGGGCAAGCGCGAGGTCGTCTTCCACCTCAACAAGCCGGACGCCACCTTCCCGTTCGTTCTCGCCACCCCGGCCATGTCGATCGTCGACCCCGACGACTACCCCGCCCACTCGCCGCGCAAGGACGGCAAGGTCTTCGGGTCCGGGCCGTACAGCCTGCGCTCCTACGAGGACGGCAAGCAGGCCGAACTGGTCAGGAACGACAACTACAAGGGCTTCGCCCAGCGCAAGAACGACGCGGTCACCATCCGCTACTTCCAGGACTCCGGGCAGATGGTCGACGCCCTCAGGGACAAGAAGATCGACGTCACTTTCCGCGGCCTCGCCTCCAAGGACATCGTCTCGCTCCGCAGCCACGCAGGGCAGGAGGGCCTCCAACTCGTGGAGGGCGCGGGCACCGAGATCAGCTACCTGGTGTTCAACCCGAAGGACCCGTGGGCCAAGAAGCTCGCGGTCCGCAAGGCGGTCGCCCAGGTCGTCGACCGCGCGGCGATCGCACACAAGGTCTACCAGGACACCGTCGACCCGCTGTACTCCATGGTTCCCGCGGGTCTGACCGGTCACACCACGGGCTTTTTCGACGACTACGGGGACCCCAGTTCGTCCAAGGCCCGGAAGATTCTCCTGGAGGCGGGCATCACCGAGCGCGTCCCGCTCACCCTCTGGTACACCACGGACCGCTACGGCTCCGAGACCGCCCCGGAGTTCCAGGAGATCAAGAGGCAGCTCGACGACTCCGGTCTGTTCCGCGTGTCGGTCAACGGGCGCCCCTGGAAGACGTACGAAGAGGGCTACCGCAAGGGCGAGTACCCGGTGTTCGGGCGCGGCTGGTTCCCCGACTTCCCGGACGCCGAGAACTTCATCGCGCCCTTCGTGGGCGAGCAGAACGCGCTCGGTACGCCCTATCCGGTGCCGCGGATCACCGACTCCCTGCTGCCCGCCTCGCGCCGCGAGAGCGACCGCGGAGCCGTGGTCAAGGAGTTCGAGGCGGCCCAGCAGATCCTCGTCGACGACGCCCGGCTGCTGCCACTGTGGCAGGGCAAGCAGTTCGTGGCCGCGAGCGAGGAGATCTCGGGCGGGGAGCAGGCCCTGGACCCGTCGACGATCATGATGATGTGGGAACTGCACCGCAAGACCAGCTGGTAGATCCGTGGTAGATCCCCGGTAGGTCACCAGAGGCTCCGGTGGTGGCTCCTTTGGTGGCTCCATTGGTGGTACGGGGCGCGGGGCCGATTGTCAGTGGTCGCCTGTAGGTTCTGAGGCCTGGAAGTGACCGCACATCGGAGGAACTTGACGTGACCGACACCGCCATGCTGCCCGAGTCCTGGCGCGGCGTCCTGGGTGACGAACTGCAGCAGCCCTACTTCAAGGAGCTCGCCGAGTTCGTCGAGGAGGAGCGCGCCAAGGGTCCCGTCTACCCTCCGCGCGAGGAGGTCTTCGCCGCGCTGGAGGCGACGCCGTACGAGCGGGTGAAGGTGCTCATCCTCGGCCAGGACCCCTACCACGGCGAGGGCCAGGGACACGGCCTGTGCTTCTCGGTCCGCCCCGGGGTGAAGACCCCGCCCTCGTTGCGGAACATCTACAAGGAGATGAAGGAGGAGCTGGGCACCCCGATCCCGGACAACGGCTATCTGATGCCGTGGGCCGAGCAGGGCGTCCTGCTGCTCAACGCGGTGTTGACCGTGCGCTCCGGTGAGGCCAACTCGCACAAGGGCAAGGGCTGGGAGAAGTTCACGGACGCGGTGATCCGGGCCGTGGCCGACCGGCCCGACCCGGCGGTCTTCGTCCTGTGGGGGAACTACGCGCAGAAGAAGCTCCCGCTCATCGACGAGGAGCGGCACGTCGTGGTGAAGGGCGCGCACCCCTCGCCGCTCTCCGCCAAGAAGTTCTTCGGCTCCCGCCCGTTCACGCAGATCAACGAGGCGGTCGCACGGCAGGGCCACGAGCCGATCGACTGGCGGATTCCGGATCTGGGCTGATCCGGGGCGCAGGTGACGGCCGGGCCGGGGGGCCGGCCGTCACCTGCGTGGCCCAGCGGCGTACGGCGTGCCTGAGCGCAATTGTCAGTGCGTCCGTTTAGCGTCGGAAGGGACAGTGACAGCGTCTCTGATTGACTTGGTGATCCTGAGCGTTGCTCAGGGGTGTGAGTCAATCGACTTTGTACCCTGGTGCTGAACGGCCGGAGCCTTCAGTCCGCATGGCACGCCCCTCCGGACGCTGGTCGGTCAGGTCTCACGACCTCACCGAGGAGGGTGCCCGACGTCGACTGGGCGCCGAGCGCGTGCGTGACACTCCGCCATCAGATCGCTACGTTTCGCTCATCCAACTGGTGAGCGTCTCTGGAACTCTTAAGGATCCTGGGTTATCGCGTGGCCCCGAGGGGTGGAAGCGGTAACGAGCGCGGACGAGTCCGGGCCGATCCTTGGGTAGAGCCCGTGTGCGGCGTCACTGGCGGTGACGCGGTGCCGGCGTCTGGACTGTGCCCGGCTCTTTCGGGTCGGGCACACCCTGGGATCGCTGCCCCGCCGGACGCTGAACCGGTCACCGCAGGTGAAGCACGATGCCGGTGGCGGGGACCGCGCGCATTTCAAGCACGCGGCGTGTATGTCAGGTAGAACGAGAGGCAGTCCATATGGTTACGCCCGAGCCGGAATCAGTTTTCCGCGGCTTCGCTAAGCCAATCGCCGCACCGTTGGAGACCCTGGAGGACGCGGTGGCGGAGCAACAGGAGCAGGCGGCGCCGGATGCCATGATGACCCGGATCGGACAGGTCGTCATGCTGCACCACGGCGGCGACCGCGAGGAGGCCCGGGGGCGCTTCCTCGCCCTGTGGGCGGAGATCGGCGAGGACGGCGCCCCGCTGCACCGTTGCACACTGGCGCACTATCTGGCGGACACGCAGGACGATCCCGCGGACGAACTGGCCTGGGACCTGCGGGCCTTGTCGGCGGCCGAGGAACTCACCGACGGCACCGACGGCACCAACGGCACCGACGGCACCGACGGCAGGGGCGCCGAGCGCCACCAGTCGCTCGCGGTCCGCGCGTTCTATCCGTCGCTGCATCTGAACCTGGCGGCCGACTATGTGAAGCTCGGCCGCTCCGATGCCGCGCGAACCCATCTGCGCCGGGCCCGCGGCGTGATCGGCGCCCTCGGTGACGACGGCTACGGGGACGGTGTGCGGGCGGCGATCGGCCGTCTGGAGCTGAGACTCGACGGGGACGGGCCTTCGGACGGGGGGCCGGGGGAGGGCCCCGGTACCGTCGAGGGCCCCGGCCCCTTCGGCCGGCCCGGAGGGGAGGCCCTGGGGCCGCCGAGACAGCGGCCCTAGCTTCACCCTGCCGACTTCACGGGTCAGGGGCAGGACGGCAGCAGGGTGTTTCAGGTCGTCGCACTCCGTCCCGATATCGGCCCGCCGCACGACAGGGACGGCGTGCAGGCCCTCCTGGCGGACCGGGCGGTGCCGCGCGTGGAGTAGTCAGTGCGAGAGACGGCGTCTATCGCCGCACGATCCGCCTCGACGGCGACGCGGGCGCGCTGGAGGTGGGCCCCGGCGGCGCGGACCACGCCCACCGTTCCGGGGGCCGGGTGATCGGCCGGCTGATGAGCGCTGGCCGCTGTGCCCGGGATCGAGGCCGACACCTCCCATCGGATCGCCCCGCGGCTCGGTTACCGGGACGCTTTCCCGACGGCCGACCTGCGCGTGGGCCCCGGCCCGGTGAGGGAACTGGCCGCACGTGAACTGGCCGCACGGTGGCGTCGCTGGTGCGCCCTCACGGCGGCATGCCCGATGCGGACGGAGGGGTGCCTCGTGTGAGGCGGGCGGGGTGAGCCTTGTGACGGGCGCGGGATCCCTCAAGGGGCGTACGTCCTCCTGCAGATGACTGCCTCCGGGCTGTCCGGCTTCCAGCCGCCGTACTTCCTGCCGAGCGCGCACACGTCCGAGGTCCTTGGGAGCTCCGGTGCGACGGGTGGCGGGACGACGGCGCGAGGTGCGGGCCGGTGGGGCTGCGGCTGCGGGTGCGGGTGCGGGTGCAGAGGGCTGTGCGGGTGGTATGGAGGAGGCGCCTGGGGGACGGCGGGCGCGCGGTGTGGCGCCGACGCGCTCGGTGGGCTCGGCGACGGCTTCCGGGGCGGCCCGACGAGCTCCAGCGCCTCGCGCGCCGGCGCCTGCACGACCTGTGGCCCGGCCGTGCCGTCCGGACGCGGCGGTGACGGCCGGGACGGTGCGGGCGGCAGGGCGGGGGAGGGCGGTCGCTGGACGGTCACACAGCCGGACAGGGCGGTGACGGCCACGGTGACCAGGAGCGTTGCGGTCGTCGTCGTTCGATGCACCCGCGCAACTCTGCTGCGTCCGGCCCGCTGAGGGGAGCGGACAAGCGCAGGTTGCCCCGCACGGGTGATCCTTCCGCTTCTCCGGAGGGCGCCGGTGTCCGCAAGATGAACCGGCGCCGAGTGGAGTGCCTCACTCGCCCGTGGCGCCGTCGATCCGCTCCCGGATCAGATCCGCGTGACCGTTGTGACGCGCGTACTCCTCGATCATGTGGGTGTAGATCCAGCGCAGGCTGATGGGGTTATCGGTGAACTTGCTCCTGCCCTCGCAGGCGTCGTCCAGCGCGAAGCGTGCCGTGTTGCGCCGGGCGATCTCGATCTCGCCCTGCCAGGTGGCGTACGCCTCGTCCCAGGTGTCCGCCTCGGTGAGATGGAACTCCCCGTCCCGGTCCTCGTCGCTGCAGTAGATCGGCCCCTGGTCGTCGCCGACCAGCACCTTGCGGAACCAGCCGCGCTCCACTTCCGCCATGTGCCGCACCAGACCGAGCAGCGACAGCTCGGAGGGCTCGACCGAGGCGGTCCTGAGCTGGGCATCGTCGAGGCCTTGGCACTTCATCTCGAGGGTCTCGCGGTGGTGGTCGAGCCAGCCCTCCAGCATCGGCCGTTCGGCGGCGTTGGTGGCGGGTTTGGTGCGCTGCTTCGTCATGCCCGCATTTTCGCCGACCGGGCGGCCGCTCACCACGTCGTTTTCGGGCCCGCGGACGGAGTCGGCCGCGCAGCATTCCTGCCGGCAACTCCCGGAAACCGTCCCGCAGTTCGCCGACGCCGGGTACGTCCGCGTGGTGCGACCCCGCCACGCACGAGAACATCATCCCGTCGCACCACGCGGCCGGTGACAGCGCGTGCCGGGCGGGCTCGCGCGAACCCGCGGCCGTGACCATCGCGGTCAGCGGCTCCCGGAAACGCTGCTCCGCCGCGTCGAACACGGCGCGCAACTCGGGGCGGCGGGTGGCCTCCAAGGCCAGTTCGTAGCGGGCGATCAGCAGCTCTCGGTGGCGGGTCGGACAGCGGTGCAGGGCCGGTGTCAGCCCCTCGACGAGCGCGTCGGCCCCGCCCCGCGGATCCGGCATCTCGTCCGCCGTCAGCACCTGCGCCTCGCGCTCCGCGAGCAGGCCTACGGCGGCTTTCCGCAGGGCCCGCCGGGTGCGCGCCTGGTTCGAGGCCGAGCCCTGGGGGAGCCCGGCCACCTCGTCGACCGCCCGGTGGGTGAGCCCGCGCATACCGCGCTCGGCGGCGACCAGGCCATCGAGGACGCGATCGTGCTCGCCGGCCGCGCAGCCCCCGACCGGCCCGACCTCGCCGCGTACACGGCGGACCGCAGGCCGCGTACGACGGAGATCGCCCGGAAGGCCGTACGCGACCCTGTGCTCACCGTGCTGTCCAAGGCCGCGCCCGCACTCTTCCTGCGGAGCTTCGACGGCATTGCCGACTGGCGGCCACCGCAGCGGCCGTATGCTTCCGGCGAGGCCCGCGTCGGCGACTGAAGGAGACCCTGGTGAAGGTCGGCTGCATCGGACTCGGCGACATCGCGCAGAAGGCGTACCTGCCGGTGCTCGGCGCCCAGCCGGGGGTCGAGCTGCATCTGCAGACGCGGACCCCCGCCACGCTCGCCCGGGTCGGCGACAGCCTCCGCCTTCCGCGGGAACAGCGGCACGCCGACCTGTCGGAGCTGCTCGCGCGGGACCTCGACGCGGCGTTCGTACACGCGGCCACCGTCGCACACCCCGAGATCGTCACGCGGCTCCTGGAGGCGGGCGTACCGACGTTCGTCGACAAGCCGCTCGCGTACGAACTCGCCGACTCCGAGCGTCTGGTGCGACTCGCGGAGGAGCGGAACGTCAGCCTCGCCGTCGGCTTCAACCGGCGTTACGCGCCCGGATACGCGCAGTGCGCCGACCACCCCCGCGAGCTGATCCTGATGCAGAAGAACCGCATAGGGCTGCCCGAGGAGCCGCGCACGATGATCCTCGACGACTTCATCCACGTCGTCGACACCCTGCGGTTCCTGGTACCCGGGCCGATCGACGACGTGACCGTACGGGCCCGCGTCGAGGGCGGCCTGGTGCACCATGTCGTGCTGCAGCTGGCCGGGGACGGCTTCACGGCGCTCGGCGTGATGAACCGGCTGAGCGGTTCGGCGGAGGAGATCCTCGAGGTCTCGGGGCAGGACACCAAGCGTCAGGTGGTCAACCTCGCCGAGGTGATCGACCACAAGGGGCAGCCGTCCGTGCGGCGGCGCGGGGACTGGGTGCCGGTGGCCCGGCAGCGCGGCATCGAGCAGGGCGTGCTCGCCTTCCTCGACGCCGTACGCGCGAGCAAGGTGCTCAGCGCCCGTGACGCGCTGGCGACTCATGAGCTGTGCGAGCGGGTGGTACGAGCGGTCGAGGAGCGGTCCGCCGCAGCCTGAGCGCCCGGAAGCCCTCCGTCGCGCACAGCGCCGCCAGCACCAGCAGCGCCCCGTGCACCGGCCAGTCACCGAACCGGACGTACGGGGTGACGCCGCGCGCCAGCGGTACGTCGTAGACCACCGCCCCGCTCGCGCCTGTACCGAGCCAGGAGCCGAGCCGCTCGCCGCTCGGGCCGTAGGCGGCGGAGACGCCGGTCAGTGTCGCGTGCACCATCGGGCGGCCGGTCTCGGCGGCCCGCAGCGCGGCGAGCGAGGCGTGCTGCTCGGGCGCCCAGCTGTGCTGGAAGGTCGAGGTCGAGGACTGCGCGAGGAGCACCTCGGCGCCGTCCTGGGCGAGATGCCGGCTCATGTCGGGAAACGCCGTCTCGAAGCAGACCATCGGGCCGACCCGCAGCCCGTGTCCGACGTTCATCACCACCTGCTCGGTGCCCTTCCTGCGGTCCTCGCCCGCCGCCTTGCCCACCGAGGTCGCCCAGCCGAGGAGGGAACGCGCGGGTATGTACTCGCCGAAGGGTACGAGCCGCATCTTGTCGTAGCGGTCGCCGGTCGGGCCCCGCGGTCCGACCAGGACCGAACTCTTGAATATCCCCGGCCGGTCGGAGCGGCGCGCGTCGACGTTCACCAGGAGGTCGGCGCCGGTCAGACGGGACAGCGCCGCGATCCGGTTCGCCAGGTCGGGCCGGTGGGCCAGGTCGAAGCCGACGCTGCTCTCACCCCAGACGACCAGGTCGAGATTCTGCCCCGCGAGGGTCCGGGTGAGCGTCTCCTCGCGCGCGAAGCGCTTCTCGGCGCCGGCAGCGCCGCCGATGACCCCGGGCTGGACGACCGCGATCCGGACCCGGCCGTCCACGTCCGGGCGCGGCGACCACGCCCAGGCCGCCGAGGTCGCGGCGGCCGTCGCGACCAGTCCGGCGACGGCGGGCATACGGGACTCACGCACCGCGACCAGCAAGGCGACCGCCACGTTGACGGCGACCACCAGGAAACTCAGCAGCCACACCCCGCCGACCGACGCGAGCCGCAGCGCGGGCTCCACCTGCCACTGGCTCGACCCGAGCAGCCCCCATGGCCCGCCCAGGCCCTGCCAGGACCGGACGAGTTCGACCATCAGCCACCCCGACGGCAGCACGAGGAGCGCGGCCCCGACCTGCCTCGCCGACGGCACTCCGGCGAGGAACCGTCGTACGAGCCAGCCCCAGGGCGCCCACAGTGCGCCGAGCAGCGCCGCGATCACGACCGTGAACACATGAAGGCTCGGCAGCAGCCAGTGGTGCACGGCCAGCATGAAGCCCAGCCCGCCGAGCCAGCCGTCGTACGCCGCCTGCTTCGCCGTCGGGGCCGAGCGGGCCAGCAGGATCCAGGGCACGAGGGCGACGTACGCGAACCACCACCACGAGGGGGCGGGGAAGGCGAGCATGGGCAGCGCGCCGGCCAGCGCGGCGACGACGGCACGCCGCCAGGGGGAGACGAGCCAACGCTCGGGCCAACGGTCGGGCCTCTTCATGCAGCGCCTCCCTCCCCGGGGAATGTCTCCAGTGTGCGCGTCGGAGACGATCTCCGACAGGGGGCATCTGGTCCGAGGTGTCTGGTCCGAGGCATCTGGTCAGGGGCGTCCGGGCAGGGATGTTCGGTGAGGGGCATGCGGTCAGGTCGCGGCGGGTTCCTGGGGCGGCTGCGGGGTGCGGCGCCATTTTTCCTGGACGACGACCTCGCACAGGCGCCACCCCAGGTCCGTACGCACCAGCCGGAAGGCGTACCGGCCGCCGCACACGAAATCGGGCGCGGTCGATCCGCCGTCGTGGCCCGCGAACCGCATCGGATTGATGTAGTCGGCCTGGACCCGGGCCGTGTCGCCCGTGTCCTGTTCAAGGACTCCGAACCGCACACGCCGGTTCACGATCAGATGCTGACGCATGGGGAAGATCTCCATGCTCCGCGCGAGCCATCCCGCGACCTCGTCGGCGTCCCCCTCGATGCCACCGGCCGAGCGGTAGTCGGCGCGTCCGTCCGGTGCGAACAGCCTCCGGTACGCCTCCCAGTCGCCGTCGTCGACCGCCACCGCGTACTCGGTGACGAGTCCGTCCACCGCGAACCGGTCCATCACGGTCGCGAGCTCCACGCGCTGCGTCATCGGCTCAGTGTTGGCCACGAGGGGTGCGCAGCCAAGGGGCGTGCACCAATATTCGGTGGCCACGGCAGGTCGCTCCGGCGGACCCTGTTCCCGTGAATGATCAACCCCTCGCGGCAGAGCCGCAGTTCCGCGTCCGAGCCCGCCATACGCCCACCACGGTCACCGTCTACCAGGCCTACCGGCCCGAGATCGGCCTCCCCGCGGCTCGCGATGGACGATTCCCTTCCGCGTGGAAGCGCGACCGGATGACATGGATCAAGCCGAGCTTCTTGTGGATGATGTATCGCTGCGGCTGGGGCACGAAGGAGGGCCAGGAGACCGTTCTGGCCGTCGAGATCAGTCGCGAGGGATTCGTCTGGGCGCTGCGCAACGCGTGTCTGTCGCACTACGTCCGCGGGGTGCACGCCGACCAGGCGACGTGGAAGCGGCAGTTGAGGCAGGCGCCGACGGCCACGTCCCTGGATGTGGTGTACGGCTGCTCGCCACGGCAGAGGAGTCCGCAGGTGTGACAGATCTCCCGGATGTGTCACACCCTCGGCTGGTACACCACGTCCGTGGACGTGACCGCGCCGACCCGGGTGCAGTGGGACCCGGAGCGCGATCTGCGGCTCAATCCGCTGCCGTACCGTTCGTTGCAGCTCGGCCTCGCGGGCGAGGCCGTGCGGCGGTACGCGGACGAGTGGATCGTGGGAGTGGAGGATGTGACCTCGCTCGCTGCCGAGATCCATGGGCTCGTGCGGGAAGGTGAGCTCGACCGGGCCGCCGCGCTGCTGCCCGAGGAGCGGCCCTGTCCTCTCGGCGAGGAAGTGCTGGCGCATCTACGATCGCGGAGTGATCGATGAGCTTTGTCCGGGCGGATCACGCAAGAAACCTGACACCCTCACCGTGACAGGGCATACAGCGACGGACGGGTGCCGCACGTAGGGGATGGGCAGGGGCACGTTCGGAAGGGGCAGGGACACGTTCGATGTCAGCGGCTCCTTCTACTCTGCCGGTCATGAGCAGATGGATGTGGAACACCCAGTTGCTGGCAGAACAGGCCGCCCGGTACCAGGCCCTCGCCGAGCGCGGTGACCTACAAGAGTTGTCCCGCGCCGTCATGCGGGCCGCCTGTAACAACGGCGCCATGACGGGCGTGGGGTTGGAGAACATGGAGCTGTTGCGGGCGCTGCCCGACAAGGACCGGCTGGAGCTCGCGGGCATATGGGCCCGTTGGCACGCCCACGTGGAAGACGTCTGGACGGCCGAGGAATTCCGGCGGGATCTGGATTACCTCCGCACCGAACTGCTCATGGTCGCTTCCGGAGTTGTCCGCGGCCTCGATGGGGACCTGCTTGCCGCCGAACGCCATGAACAACTTTCCCGGTTGGGCGACCAGTACCTCATCTGGTCGACCCACCGGGTCTGGGAACTGGCCGATGCGGAACTCGCAGCCGGGCGTACCCCCGATCCGGCGATCCTCGCCGCCTTCCGGCGCACAAACGCTGCGGCGACCCTGCCAGGTTTCCGGCGCACTCATGCGGCCGCGAACGGCACTGAACCCGGGATGCGGAATCTGCTGGCCACGTTCCCTGGGCCGGTGCTCAATCCCGGGGAACCGTGGGCCGACCAGGCGCTCAAGGAGGCGACCGCTGGAGGAGAGCCGTGGCAGCGGCTACTGGCCCATGCCGCTCCTGCGACTGTCGGCGCACCGTCGGTGAAGTGGAAGCAGACCGGATCGGCCCTGCTGGACACCGTTGGCCCGGAGGCGGTACGGCGAGCCGTGCTGAGGTGGTTCGAGCTGGCTGCTCTGGATCGAACAATCCCGCTCCTCGGCCATCCGCACCTCCCGTTCGATGTGAACACGCGCTTCGACCCCTACAACTCCCACGTTCTGCGTGGACTCGCCTGGATGCTCTCCTTCCTTCCGCCTCGGCCAGACACCGTCCATGCCCTCGTCGGCCTCGTCGAGACCTCCCTGGACCATCGGTCCGGAGACACTCCCCGCTCGCCTCAGGTGGCCGAGGCGGGCATCGTCGCCTTGGCGCGGATCGGGGACCGTTCAGCACGAACTGAGCTGGAGACCCTGCGCAGATGGGTCACGCACAAGGGCACCTTGCAGCGAATAGACAAAGCACTCGCTGCTCACTGATCAGGCGGCAGCCACCCTCGGCAACACTCAGGTCACCACGCCCTCGCGGACCCCGATGGCCGGTTCTTGCTGCGCTTGAGTGGGAACTCCATGCCGACGGGTGACGTTCATGAAGCATGGCTGTCATCCACAAGACCACAATGACGCCCGGCAAGCTGGAGCTTCTCGCAGCCTGGCTTCCCAGGCAGCCGTGGTACATCGGCACGGCCAGTGAGCCGCACCTGACCAAGGCTGGTGGTTTCCGGCTCGATGATCCGCAAGGGGAGGTGGGAATCGAGTTCATGGTGGTCACGGACACGTCCGGCGAGCGACCGCGCTCCTACCACGTGCCGCTCAGCTACCGAGGGGCGCCGCTCGACGGAGCCGATCAGGCGCTCATCGGCACGTCCGAGCACGGGGTACTGGGAAGGCGGTGGGTGTACGACGGGACCCATGACCCGGTCCTCGTCGCTCAACTGCTCGGTCTCCTCCAGGGCCGCGCAGCGCCGCAGGCTCAGAGCGCCAGCGACACCCCCGACCCCTCCGTCACGAGCCGCTTCAATGGAGTCGGCTTTTCAACCGTGGTCGCGTCGATGGCCGTCGACGACGGACAGCATGGCACCGCCATCGTGGTGGAAACCAAGGAAGAAGCCGGTCCACACAGTCAGTTGGCGGCAGCTCTGACCATCGACGTGATCCGTGTCCTGCGGTCCGACGAGCAGGTTCCCCGCACCCATACGGCCGGGGAGGCCCGAGGACATGTCGCTGCCGACTGGCGCCGGCCGAACGGCGACGAGAGCCGCGGCCCGTTTGCCATCCTCAGCGACACAGTGCGTTGACCCGACCACAATGCTGGCCGTAGTCCCAACAAAGGACGAGCGGATCGTCGGGTGGAGGACGTGACTTCGCTGGTCAGCGAGATCCATGGGCTCGTACGCCGGGGAGAGCTGGACCGGGCCGCGGGGCTGCTGCCGGACGAGCCGGTCTTTCCTTTGGGGGACCGGGTGTTGGCGCATCTCCGACCCTCGGCGTGATCGAATGCGCATACGAGTTTGATGTGGCCACGGGGTTGCCGGTTCGCCGCTGGGAGGCGCATATGACACGCACTGTCACCGTCGTCACGGGCGGCAGCCGGGGGATCGGTGCTGCGACCTGCGCGCGGCTCGCGACGGACGGACACGACGTGGTCGTGGGGTACGTGAGGGACGCCGCGGCCGCGGAGCGGACCGCGAACGCCGTCCGCGCGACCGGGGCGCGCTGTATCACGGTGCGGGTGGACACCTCCGACGAGGACGACGTCGAGCGGCTCTTCGACACGGCGGCGGACCGGCTGGGCCCTGTCACCGGGTTGGTGAACAACGCGGGTGTGACCGGCCCGCTCGGCAGACTCGCGGACACCGGCACTGCCGATCTGCGGCGAGTGGTGGACGTCAACCTTCTGGGCACACTGCTGTGTTCGCGCCGGGCCGCCCGGTCCATGGCGGCTTGGGGAAGCGGTGTCATCGTCAACGTGTCCTCGGGGGCGGCCACGCTCGGCAGCCCGGGGCAGTTCGTCCACTACGCGGCCACCAAGGCCGCCGTCGACGCGCTGACGATCGGTCTCGCCAAGGAGCTCGGCCCGGACGGCATCCGCGTCAACGCGGTCGCGCCCGGCATGATCGACACCGAGATGCACGCCACCATGGGGGACCCGGGCCGCGCCGAACGTGCCGCCTCTTCCATTCCGCTGCGCCGCGTCGGACAGGCCGAGGAAGTCGCCGCCGCCATCGCATGGTTGATGTCACCCGACGCGTCGTACACGACGGGGGCGGTACTGCGGGTGTCCGGGGGGCGGTGAGTCCCGAAGGGAACGCTGGGCGTGAGGGCTGGACAGGATGCCCTTCAGCGACCGCCTGCGCACTGGCGAGCAGTCTTTGGAAGACGGTCGGTGTGGGCGTGCGCGGGGTGAATTCCTTGATACGGCGTGCGCAGTCGCGCGGCGCGGCTGATGTAGCACTCGATGCCGTACGCGCCGTGGGAGTGGGCCGGCGCCAACTGCTGGGCCGCCAGACCCGGCGGACGGTCGCCGCGCGTGCGCTCCCGCCGCTCCGGTTCCTGCCGTGGGCAGTGCACCGCCGATCAGCACGACGTCCTGCGGAGTGAAGAGCGTCAGGCAGTCCTCAAGACGTCGCTTCTCGCCCGATGAGGCCGCCGGGGTGCGGGGCGGGGCGACTCGATCCGCCGCGACAGGGGCTGTCGATCACGCCTCGGACCTCATGCCGGATCTCATGCCGGACCTCACGCCGCCTCGATGATCTCTCCGCGTATCGCTTCTGCCCACTTCACGACCAGCAGTTCGTACTCCGCCCGCTCCTGAGCGGACAGGGAACCGCCTGCGCGCGTCCACAGGGCACGGATCTGCTCGTTTAACGCGGCAGCGGACCGCACGGAACCAGAGGGCATGAAATCGGGGGACATGCGACAAGCCTAGGGGCATGGACTGACACTGCGCTACCAGGTGGCTACTCATGCCGTATGTGGTTCGTCACGGCCGACGCGGAGCGACGCGATCGGGCTCAGTCGATCCCTGCGACGACACAAAGGTCCTGGAGTTGAGCGCCTCGGCGGGTCCCAACGGGGAGCGCCACCGGGCGAGTCGAGGGCCGACTCGGGACACCGTGCCAGGTACTGCGGGCGGACGCGTGCGAACTGCTGGGTCATGGCCATGGAGTGGAGTATGGGCAGGTCGGAGGTGCGCTGTGGCCGGACTTTCGCGCGGCCGACCGAGGCCCGCTCACTGCCGCTCGGCCCAGGTGCGGGACCAGTCCAGCAGGGGGCCCAGCGCGGTGACCAGGTCGTCGCCGAGCGGGGTGAGATGCCAGGCCGACTGGGCCGTGGACGCCGTCGACGCCGTAGACACGGCGATGCACGCCTCGCGGAGTTCCGTGAGGCGTGTGGACAGGACGCTGGAGGACATGTCGTCGCAGCGGCGCTGGAGCTCGCGGAAGCCGATTGGGGCGCCGTTGCCGTGAAGTTCCCAGATGACGCGTAGCGTCCAGCGCCGGCCCAGGAGATCCAGCGCCGCCATCACGGGACGGGCCGGTGGCCGAGCCGGAGCCCTGGGCGCCCGCCCTGCCAGGGGCGGTCGAAGCACCCTAGAGGCGAGCCGTCAGCCCGCCGACTCCGCCGCGTGCGGGCTCAGTCCGCCCGTCGCCACCAGCGCGATGATGACGATACCGAGCGCGATCCGGTACCAGACGAACGGCATGAAGCTCTTGTGCGAGATGAACTTCATGAACCACGCGATGACGGCGTAACCGACCGCGAATGCGATGACCGTCGCGAAAATGGTCGGCCCCCACGACACGTCGCCGCTCGTGGTGGCGTCCTTGACCTCGAAGGTGCCCGAGGCGAGCACGGCCGGCATGGCGAGGAGGAAGGAGTAACGGGCCGCCGCCGCACGGGTGTGGGCGCACCGAGCCGCTGTGGGCGGTGATCACGGGTGTCGGAGGCAGCGTAGCGTCCCGTTGTGACAGCCCGGCCACAGGAGTTTCGCGGGCGGACGGAGGACGGACGGAGGACGGTCCTGCCCCGGGGCTGGAGGGCAACGTTGTCCAGGGTGTGACCGGGGTGTTGACCGGCCGCTGGGCCGCCACATACGTTGCAGCAGGAGGGAAAGCGCTTGCTGTCACCGGTTCCGCTTCGGTGACACCATGCGTTGGCCAACGTCTGACGTCACGTCCGATGGAGCGCTGATCACGTACATGAGTAGTACATCCCGCAACGCCGCCAGCCCCGCGACCTCGTCGAACCGTCCTGAGACGCTCTCCCGCGGCGCCACGGCCCCGTTCGCCGGCCGCCGCATCAGAGCCGCCGTCATCGGTACGGGCGCCATCGCGCGAGGGAGCCATGTGCCCGCACTCGCCCGGCTCGCCGAGGAGGGCGAGACGGAGATCGTCGCCGCGGTGGACATCGCCGAGGACGCCGTCCAGAAGTTCTGCGCGGAGGCGGGCATCCCGCACGCGTACACCGATCTGGACCGCATGCTCGAGGAGCAGCGGCCCGACCTGGTCGCCATCTGCACCCCGCCGACCCTGCACCGCGACCAGACCGTCGCCGCGCTGCGCGCCGGGTCCTGGGTGTGGTGCGAGAAGCCGCCGGTCCTGACGCTCGCCGACTTCGACGCCGTCGAGGCGGAGGAGGGCAAGGACGGGGGCCCGTACGCGGCCATAGTCTTCCAGCACCGGTTCGGCTCGGGCTCCCGGCATGTGAAGCGCCTCATCGCCGAGCGGACCATGGGACGCCCGCTCGTCGCGCACTGCCAGACCACCTGGTACCGCAATGCCGACTACTACGCCGTGCCCTGGCGCGGACGTTGGGAGACCGAGGGCGGCGGGCCCGCGATGGGACACGGCATCCATCAGATGGACCTGCTGCTCGACCTGATGGGGCCGTGGAGTGAGGTGCGGGCGATGGCCGGGCGCCTGGTGCACGATGTGGAGACGGAGGACGTCTCGACCGCCCTCGTCCGCTTCGAGAACGGCGCGCTGGCCACGATCGTCAACAGCGTGCTGAGCCCGGACGAGGTGAGCCGCATCCGAATCGACTGCGAACGCGCCACCGTCGAACTCACGCACCTGTACGGCCACAGCAATGACAACTGGCACATCACCCCGGCGCCGGACGTGTCGGACGAGGACGCGGCGGCCTGGCGGGACTTCGGTGCGGACATACCCAGTTCGCACCTCGAGCAGCTGCGGGAGCTGGTCGCGAGCATGCGCGCGGGTGAGCGGCCGCGCAGCAGCGGCGCCGATGGACGCACCAGCCTGGAACTGATCACCGCGCTCTACAAGTCGGCGTTCACGGATACGACCGTCCGGGCGGGGGAGGTCGGTCCCGGGGATCCGTTCCACACGGCTCTGCACGGGGGCGCGCCGGGCTGGGCGCCGTCCGCCGTGTCCGCGTCGGCCACAGTCGAGTCCGGGTCCACCGTGAGCCAGGAGGTGTCGGAATGACCGAGTCCGTGCAGAGTGCGCTGCGTATCGTCCACGCCCATGGTGATCGCATCACGATCAGCGACACCAGCACCGGCGTAGAGCTGTTGAGCTACGTCTACCGGCCCGAGGCGGCCTGGGAGGCCCCCAAGCCGTATCTGCATCCCCTCAGGACGCTCGCGGGCGACGTCGTCACGGACTACCGGCCCAACGACCACCGCTGGCACAAGGGCCTCCAGATGACGGCCTCGCACCTCTCCGGCTCCAACCTGTGGGGTGGCAACACATACGTCCACGGGGAGGGGTACCTCGAACTCCCCGAGCGTGTCGGGTCGATGGCACACGTCGGCTTCGACGAGGTGGCCTCGGACGGGGACCGCGCGGTCATCGCCGAGCGGCTCACCTGGCATCCGTACGACGGTGAGCTGTGGGCCGAGGAGGAGCGCCGCGTCGAGGTGCACGACGTCGATCCCGCGTCGGGCTCCTGGGCGCTGACCTGGACCACCGCGGTCACCAACCGGCGGGACGAACCGCTGCGCTTCGGCAGCCCCACCACCGCGGGGCGGGAGATGGCGGGCTACACGGGTCTGTTCTGGCGCGGACCGCGCGCCTTCCGGGACGGCCGGGTCATCGGACCCGACTCCGAAGGGCCCGGCCTGATGGGGCGGCAGGCGCCCTGGCTCGCGTACTCGGGCGAGCACGACGGTGCCGACGGCCACGCGACCCTCGTCTTCGCGCACGCCCCCGAGAACGACCACACCGGGGAGGCGGGCGCCCACCCGGCCCACTGGTTCGTGCGCAACGAACCGTTCGCCGCGGTCGCCCCCTCGCTCGCCTTCTTCGACGAACTGGAACTCGCCCCCGGTGACACCCTCACCCGCCGCTACCGGGTCGTCGTGGCCGACGGGGCCTGGGAGCGCGAGGGGGTCGCCAAGTACCTGGAGGAGCACCCGTGGTGAGCGGCTCGAACGAGACGCCGGTGTTCACCGGGCTTCCGGGAGCCGTCGCCGTCTCGCACCTCTGTGTGTACGACTGGCCTGCCGCCGACGGTGTCTTGGGCGGAACCCCCCATCTGCACCTGACCTGTTCGGAGGCATACGTCGTCACCGGCGGGAGTGGCGCGGTGCAGACGCTGACGACGTCCGGGTACGAGGTCACGCCGCTCGAACCCGGCACGGTGGCGTGGTTCACGCCCGGCACCATCCACCGCCTCGTCAACGAGGACGACCTGCGCATCACCGTCCTCATGCAGAACAACGGGCTCCCCGAGGCGGGCGACGCCGTGCTCACGCTGCCCCCGGAGTACCTGATCGACCCCGAGACCTACGCGGCCGCGACGGTCATCCCGTCCGACGCGCCCGAGGCGGAGCAGGAGCGGATCGCCCGGGCGCGGCGCGACCTCGCCCTGGAGGGCTACCGGGCGCTGCGCGCCGCGGACGGGCCCGGGCCGCTCGCCGCGTTCCACCGGGCCGCGGCAGCGCTGGTGCGGCCCCGGCTCGCCGAATGGCGCGAGCGGTGGCGGCGCGGCGCCGAGGCTGCCGCCGCGGCCACGGGGGAACAGCTCGACCGGCTGGAGCGGGGCGACACGTCCCACCTCGGCGACGCCCTTGTACGGGCCGAACAGCCTTCCGCGTACGGAAAGTTCGGGATGTGCGGACGGCTCGACGTCTACAAGGGGACCAACTAGCCCTCCAGGGGATTTTCTCTTACGTCTACGCCACCGCGGGCCCCGTCGTCGTCCAGCCCGGGGTCTGCGGGTGGGCCGTCAGGTGGTCCTGCTCGACCACCTCACCGCACTCCCTGCACACGACCTGCGGGACCAGTTCATGGCCGCAGGTGTGCTCAAGGACCATGGGACGGAAGCCGCCCTCCTGGAGATGGCGGTCGCCCCACGCCATCAGCGTGAGCAGCACCGACCCCAGCTCCAGACCGGCCTGGGTGGGCCGGTACTCGTAGCGCTTGGGGCGGTCGTTGTACTCGACCTTCTCCAGCACGCCGGCCTCGACGAGTCGCTTCAGGCGGGCGGTGAGCACATCGCGCGGGGCGCCGATGTTGCGGACGAGCTGGTCGAAGCGGGTGGCGCCGAGCAGTACCTCACGCAGGACCAACAGGGAGTACTTCTCGCCGACGAGAGCGAGCGTATCGGCGATCGAACAGGGGCGGGCGTCCTTCATGCCACCAGTCTAGGGGTGGGTTGGTTTGTCCAACCCACCGAGTTACTCTTGGGTCACCTAGCGGGTTTGGAAAACAAACTCTGCGAGTTTGGAGATCAAACATGCGTGACGCCGTCATCGTCGAAGCCGTACGCACCCCTATCGGCAAGGGCAAGCCGAACGGTTCCCTCGCCCACGTGCACCCCGTGGAGCTCCTCGCCCATACGCTGCGCACCCTCGTCGAGCGCTCCGGAGTCGATCCGGCGCAGATCGACGACGTCATCGGCGGCACCGTCAGCCAGGTGGGCGAGCAGGCTGCGAACATCACCCGGTACGCGGTGCTCTCGGCCGGGTTCCCCGAGACGGTGCCCGCGACCACCGTGGACCGCCAGTGCGGCTCGTCCCAGCAGGCCGTGCACTTCGCGGCGCAGGGTGTCCTGTCGGGGGCGTACGACATGGTCGTCGCCTGCGGTGTGGAGTCGATGAGCCGCGTGCCGATGGGCTCGAACGTCCGAGGCGCCGAGGACCCCTTCGGGCCCGGGATCGCGGCGCGCTTCCCCGAGGGTCTGGTGCCGCAGGGCATCAGCGCCGAGCTCATCGCCGCCAAGTGGGGCATGTCGCGCGAGCAGATGGACGCCTTCGCGGTGACCTCGCACCAGAAGGCCGCCGCGGCCTGGGACAAGGGCCTCTTCGACGCCGAGGTCGCGCCCCTGGAAGGCGTGACGCGCGACGAGAGCGTCCGGCCCGCCAGCACCACCGAGATACTCGCCGGGCTCAAGCCCGCCTACTACGCCCCGGCCTACGCCGAGCGCTTCCCGCAGATCGACTGGTCCGTCACGGCGGGCAACGCGAGCCCGATCAACGACGGCGCGTCGGCCGTGCTCATCACGTCGAGCGAGACCGCGGCCCGGCTCGGCCTGCGCCCGCTCGCCCGACTGCACAGCTTCGCGGTCACCGGCTCCGACCCCCTGCTCATGCTCACGGGCGTCATCCCGGCCACCGAGAAGGTGCTTCGCAAGGCCGGGCTGAGCGTCGACGACATCGACCTCTTCGAGGTGAACGAGGCCTTCGCGAGCGTCGTGCTCGCCTGGCAGCAGGAGACGGGCGCCGACCTGTCCCGCGTCAATGTGCACGGCGGGGCGATCGCGCTCGGCCACCCGCTCGGTGCGAGCGGCACCCGGCTCACGACCACCCTCGTCCACGCGATGCGCGCCCGCGGAGCCCGCTACGCCCTGCAGACGATGTGCGAGGCGGGCGGACTCGCCAACGCGATGGTGCTGGAGGCCGTGTAACCCCGATGGCCCCGGTTGCCGTGCCCCGGCTGTGCCCGTGCAGGTGGTGGTCCTAGCGTCCGCGCAGGTGGTGGCGCTTGCGCCAGGCCACCACCGCGCCGACCAGGGCCGGCAGGGCGATGAAGCCCATCGCGATCAGGAAGGCGGGGGAGGTCGGAGCCGAGGCCCGGGCGCCGGCGACGGCGTACGCCGCGGTGTTCGGGATCGACCCCAGGGCGGTGGCGAGGAGGAACGGCAGCCAGCCCATGCGGGAGACGGCCGCGCAGTAGTTCGCCGCCCAGAACGGCACGCCGGGGAACAGCCGGGCCATCATCATCGTGCGGAAGCCGTGCCGGCTGAGCTGTCCGTCGGCCGCCTTCAGCCAGCGGGCGCGCAGCAGCGGGCGCAGCGCGTCCTGCCCGAGGATCCGGCCGAGCCCGAACGCGACACCGGCCCCGAGCACGGTGCCCGCGAGCGCGGTGCCGAGCCCCAGCTGGGAGCCGAAGAGCGCGCCGGCGGCGAGGTTGAGCAGCGGCCGGGGCACGAACGCCACGGTGCACAGCCCGTACGCCACCGCGAACACCACGGCCGCCGCGGCACCGCTGAGCTGCGGCGGCCAGCCGTCGGAGAGCAGTCGCTGCGGTTCGAAGAGCAGCACACTCGACGCGGCCGCCGCGAGCAGCACCAGGAGCAGGGAGAGCCGGGACCAGGGCGAGAGCAGAACTCTCGTGCACCGGGCGGCGAGGCCCGTGGGTGTGGAGACGGCGAACTCCGCGGCGAGGGAGAGCTCAGCGGCGGGAGCCGGGGGAACGGCTGTGGCGGTGCCCCCAGAGAGGGTGGTGGCATCGAGCATTCGGCGACAGTAACCGACCCGTGTGTGTGATCGCCGTATGGTTCGTCTCATGCGCGTCACAGCTTCCGGAACGTCGGGTACACGGTTCGAGGTACCGAACAGTTCCCTCGCGGACACGGTGCTGGAACGGCTCACCGTCACCTATGCCGCCGCGGCCGATCCGCAACGGGCCGTGTCCATGCGCGCGTACATGAAGGACATCGCCCCCTTCCTCGGTCTGACCACGCCCGACCGGCGCACGCTGTCCCGTACGGTCCTCCTCGCAACAGCAGTCCCTGTAGAGGCCGATTGCACCGCCGTGGCCCTGCGCTGCTGGGCGTTGCCGGAGCGCGAGTACCACTACTTCGCCGTCGACTATCTGCGCCGCCATGTGAGGCAACTCTCCTCCGGTTTCCTCCCGGTGGCGCGCCATCTGGTCACCACGGTTCCTTGGTGGGACACCGTCGACGCACTCGCCTCCCACGTAGTGGGAGGCCTGGTGGCCGCCGACCCGAGGCTGAAGAGCGACATGGACGCGTGGATCGAGGACGACGACCTGTGGGCCGCCCGTACGGCCCTGCTCCACCAGCTCCGCCACAAGGACGCGACCGACACCGAGCGGCTCTTCGCCTACTGCGTACGCCAGTCCGGACACCCCGATTTCTTCATCCGTAAGGCGATCGGCTGGTGTCTGCGCGAGTACGCCAAGACGGACCCGGAGGCGGTACGGGACTTCGTCGCCCGGGAGCGCGGGCGGCTCGCTCCGCTCTCCGTACGCGAGGCCCTCAAGAACATCGGGCCCTGACACACCCGCCCCTGACACATCGGCAGAAGCCCCCGTTCACACCCGCCTCAGTGGCGAGAAAAACCATTCGACGTGGCCGGATCCGTCGGCGATGATCGCCTCATGTTCCGGTACGCCTTCCTTCTCGCAGCATCCGCAGTCGCGGATGCGCCGAAGGCTGCCGTCCCGATCATCGTGGCCGCCGTCGACGGCGCCCGAAGCTGACCCTTCCCGGATCGTCCGGCGGACCCCGCAGGGGGAGGGTCGGCAAGTCCTTGGGGTCCCCGTCCCGGCCGCTGCGTGCCGGGGCCATCACTCAGCTCCGCTGACACTGAAGAGGCTTCGAGGTACCGCCATGCCCAAGACGGCATACGTCCGCACCAAACCGCACCTGAACATCGGCACGATGGGTCACGTCGACCACGGCAAGACCACCCTGACCGCCGCCATCACCAAGGTCCTCGCCGAGCGCGGCTCCGGCACCTTCGTACCGTTCGACCGGATCGACCGGGCGCCGGAGGAGGCCGCGCGCGGTATCACCATCAACATCGCGCACGTCGAGTACGAGACCGACACCCGCCACTACGCGCACGTGGACATGCCGGGTCACGCCGACTACGTCAAGAACATGGTCACCGGCGCGGCCCAGCTCGACGGGGCGATCCTCGTCGTCTCCGCGCTCGACGGGATCATGCCGCAGACCGCCGAGCACGTGCTGCTCGCCCGGCAGGTGGGCGTCGACCACATCGTCGTCGCCCTGAACAAGGCCGACGTGGGCGACGAGGAGCTCATCGACCTCGTGGAGCTGGAGGTCCGCGAGCTGCTCTCCGCGCACGGCTACGGGGGCGAGTCCGTACCCGTCGTACGGGTGTCCGGACTCAAGGCCCTGGAGGGGGACCCCCGTTGGACCGCGGCGATCGACGCGCTGCTCGACGCGGTGGACACGTATGTGCCCATGCCCGAGCGGTACCTCGACGCGCCGTTTCTGTTGCCGGTCGAGAACGTGCTCACGATCACCGGGCGCGGGACCGTCGTCACCGGCGCGGTCGAGCGCGGCACGATCCGGGTCGGCGACCGCGTCGAAGTGCTCGGCGCCGCCGTCGACACGGTGGTCACCGGGCTGGAGACCTTCGGCAAGCCCATGGACGAGGCGCAGGCAGGGGACAATGTGGCGCTGCTGCTGCGCGGGGTGCCGCGCGACGCCGTACGCCGCGGGCACATCGTCGCCGCGCCCGGCAGCGTCGTCCCCAGTCGCCGTTTCTCGGCCCAGGTGTACGTCCTGTCGACGGGCGAGGGCGGTCGTACGACACCTGTCTCCACCGGGTACCGGCCGCAGTTCTACATCCGCACCGCGGACGTGGTCGGCGACGTCGACCTCGGCGAGCGGGCGGTCGCCCGGCCCGGCGACACCGTCACGATGACGGTCGAGCTCGGGCGCGAGGTGCCGTTGGAGCCGGGCCTCGGCTTCGCGATCCGCGAGGGCGGCCGGACGGTAGGCGCGGGGACGGTGACCTGGGTCGGCTGACGGCCGAGGGGTAGGACGCGGGTGCCCGCTTCGAAGGGAGCGGGCACCCGCTCGTACCGATGTCGGTGCCGTGCGCGAGACTGATCACAGGCAGGTCGTGGTGGAGGGGGAAATCCCATGGCGGGGAAGGCACTTGTGCTCGGTGGCGGGGCAGCGGGGGGATCGGCTGGCTCGCCGGGATGCTGTACGGGCTCGCGGAGGCGGGCGTGGATCTGAGCGACGCCGATGTGGTGATCGGTACGTCGGCGGGCTCGTCCGTGGGCGCTCAGCTCACCTCGGGCAAGCTGACGATGTCGCAGCTGTACGAGCGTCAACTCGGCTCGTAGAGCTGCGAGGTGCCCGGACGCCTCCGCATCGGCGCGTACGTCCGCTATGCCTGGGCGACGCTGTCCTGCCGCGCCCCGAGGCGTACGGCCGGAAGACAGGGAAGATGGCGCTGGCGGCCACCACCTCGAATGAGGCGACGCGCCGCGCCGCGATCGAGAGTCGGCTCGTCTCGCCCGAGTGGCCGCTGCGCCTGCCCGCCGTCGACACGGCCACCGGTGAGCTGCGGGTCTTCGACAAGGACAGCGAGGTGGAACTCGTCGACGCCATGTCCTCGAGCTCACCGCAGCGGGTGCCCGGGTCGCCGTCGTCACACCCGACAGCGCCGCGAAGCAGGGTACTCAGCAGCACAGTGATGGGCTCGAGGAGGCTGCATGAAGATCAGGGCGTAACCATATGAGTCGCCTGTCGTTCTACCTGGCATACCCGCCGCGTGCTCGACATGCGCGCGGTCCCCGCCGCCGGTGCCACGGCTTCGCCGAGGTGACCGGCCCAGCGTCCGGCGGGACGGCAATCCCAGGGTGCGCCTGACCCGGAAGGGGCAGGCGCAGGCAATGGCCCACGCCGAGGAGATCGCGGGGGTCTGGCAGCGCCGACGGAGCCCCTGGGGCCGACGCGGCTGCAGCGCCCCCGTAAGGGGCGCGGGGCTGTGACATCGTGCGGCTCCGCCGCGTGGGCGCGACCAGCCACATTCGACCGGCAGCCGAACCACATGCTCGGCACCGGCGGCACAATGGACCCGTGGACGAACCGATACCTGTGACACGGGCCGTGGATCACGGGACCGCCAAGCTGATGCCGGATGTCGACCGGAAGCGGGCCTGGCTGCTGACCGTCGAC
Organism: Streptomyces sp. NBC_01384; assembly: GCF_045040035.1. Classification (NCBI taxonomy): domain Bacteria; kingdom Bacillati; phylum Actinomycetota; class Actinomycetes; order Kitasatosporales; family Streptomycetaceae; genus Streptomyces; species Streptomyces sp. NBC_01384. Next base: position 1,346,220 of record NZ_CP109559.1, on the reverse strand, counting down.
GGGGCACCGCAGTCGTACGTCGATCTGGACGCACCGACGCATCTGGAGTTCGAGTACGCGCAACGGCTCGGGCATGTCCTGGACACGGTCGTGGAGCCGGGACGCGCCCTGGACGTGCTGCACCTCGGCGGGGGAGCGCTGACGCTGCCCCGCTATGTGGCCGCGACCCGGCCCGGTTCGCGGCAGGACGTGGTGGAGGCCGACCGGGGCCTGCTGGACCTGGTCGTCGAGCACCTGCCCGTGCCCGACGACGCCGGCATCACGTTGCACGGCGCGGACGCCCGCGGCTGGCTCGAATCCGCCGCGCCCGCTTCCGCCGACATCGTGATCGCGGACGTCTTCGGCGGCTCGCGCGTCCCGGCGCACCTGACGTCCACGACGTACGCGCGCGCCGCCGAGCGCGTGCTGCGCGACGACGGTGTCTATCTGGCCAACCTCGCCGATGCCGCGCCCTTCGCCTTCCTGCGCTCCCAACTCGCCACGTTCGCGACGGTGTTCGAGGAGCTGTCCCTGATCGCCGAACCGGGCGTGCTGCGCGGCCGGCGGTTCGGCAACGCGGTGCTCGTGGCCTCGCACCGCTCGCTCGACACGGCCGCCCTCGCCCGCCGCACCGCCGCCGACGCCTTCCCCGCGCGCGTCGAACACGGCCCGGCGCTGCGGGAGTTCATCGGAGCCGCCAAGCCCGTGGGCGACGAGGACGCGGTTCCCTCACCCGAGCCGCCCGGCGGCGCCTTCAGCATCGGCTGACCCCGGTGCGACATCCACCGTCCGCGCCCCCTGCGTCACCGGTTTGGTCCGCCGCGTCAGATTCCGGACGTCCGGTACGCACAGCACCGCGGCCGTGACCACGACGACCAGCGCCGAACAGCCCCACAGGGCGGTCGTGCGACCGAAGGCCTGTTCCGCGGGGCCCGCCAGGGCGGTGGCCAGCGGGACCATCGCGATCGAGCCGAACCAGTCGTAGGCCGAGACGCGGGAGAGCTTGTCCTCGGGGATCTCCTGGTGCAGCGCGGTCATCCACGACACGCCGAACACCTCGATCGCAGCTCCGCTGACGAACATCACGGCACACAGCGGGCCCACCGGCACCGGCACGGCGAGCGCGGCGGCCGGGGCGGCGAGCGGGAAGACGCAGAGGGTGCCCGCGAGCAGGAGCCGACGGGGCTTCCAGCGGGTCATCAGCAGCGCACCACCGACGGTTCCGGCGCCGAACGCACCGAGGGCAAGCCCCCACGGCCCGGGCCCGCCGAGGCTGTCCCGGGCGACCAGCGGGCCGTACACCGCGTCGGCGGCACCGACGACCGCGACCACCACGGAGAACTGGGCGACGATCGTCCACAGCCACGTCCGTCCGACGAACTCCCGCCAGCCCTCGCGCAGATCGGAGAGCAGTCCGCCGCCGGGCTCGCGCGGCGGTATGTGGCTCACGTCGAGGAACGACCGCAACGCCCCGGCGACCGCGAACGCCACCGCGTCCACGGCGAGCACCCAGCCGGGCCCGACCACGGCCACCATCGCCCCGCCGAGGGCCGCACCGCCGAGTCCGGCGCCCTGCATCGCCATCCGGAACATGGCGAAGGCGCGGCTCGCCTGCTCCCCGCTCACCGAGGACATCAGCATGCCCTCGGCCGCCGGGCTGAAGAACGCCTGCCCGGTGCCGCCGAGCGCCGACAGCAGCAGCATCTGCCACAGCCGTGCCTCACCGGAGAGGACGAGGACCGCGAACACCGCCTGCGAGACGCAGTTGAGGGCATTGGCCGCGACCATCACGCGATGACGCGGCAGCCGGTCCGCGACCGCTCCGCCGATCAGCAGGAAGAGCACCAGCGGCAGCGTCCGCGCCGCCGCCACCAGCCCGACGTCACCCCCGTCGCCGCCCGCGTCGAGCACCGCGAATGCCGCGGCGATCAGCGCGCCCTGGCTGCCCAGGTTGGTGACGACCGCGGCGGTGGTCAGCAGGGTGTAGTTCTGGCCCGCCCGAGAAGGGCGTCGGGGGCGGTGGGAAGTGTCGGCGGCAGAGGTCACCGGCCGACTATCGCCGCCGCGCCCTCCGCTTGCCAAACCGTTTGCGCGAGGACCGGACACGGTCCGACACCGTCCGGCACCCCCGCGCCGGGTGACTCAGGACCCCGTCGGGTCGCCGTGCAGCCGTACCGTGCTGAGGATCTTCCGCACGGTCGCGTCCGGGACCTCGTCGCTGACGCCCTTCGCGCCGTAGAACGACCAGGACACGAAGTCGCCCGCCGAGTTCTTGAAGCCGAACGAGGTCGCCGTGCCGTCGGAGTCGCACTTGCCCCTCTTGGGGACACCGACCGTGTACGACGTCGCGACGCTGCCCTTGATGCCCGAAGCCGTCGTGTACGGCTGGGGCTTGCCGATCTTCAGGAGCTTCTCCGACGCCTTCGCCTGGTCCGTGTAGCCGCCGAAGGCCCAGGTGGCCGAGTCGCCGCGGGCGATGGTGTCGGTGTTCTTGGCGCCGCTCTCCCCCTTGGTGCCGACCGCGGCCAGCGCCGTGTCTTCCGTGCGGCCGTCCTTGTTGTCGTCGGACGTGCACCACTTCTCCTTGAGGAAAGCGGGCGCGGACATGCCGATGTACGCGGAACCGTCGCCCTTCTGCTGGTCCTCGAAGCTTATGAACGTGCCGGGCGTGCGGACGTTCCAGTCCGCGGGGACGTCGAAGGCGGTGCCCCACTTGGGGTTCACCGCGGTCTTCCATCCGGCGACGGGCGGCTTCTCGTCGCCGCCCGTGCCACGCGGATCGCCGGTCGGACTCGATTGCCGGTTCGGTGACGTGGTGGGCTGAACCTCGAGTTCGTGGAGACTACGCCGGAGAAGGCCGTGGTGGCCCTGCCGGACCAGAGCGACTACCACAACCACGTCGGCGGGCCGCACGCCGGGGCGTAACGACCCATACACACACGCCCGCGTTCCGTGTCGAGTTGAAGATTCCGATTGTGGAGCGGGTGCGTGACCCGAAGGGCTTCTTTCGGGCCGGGGGCGGAGTGTGAAGGGCTGGTCAGCTTCGCTACTCACCGGTAACATCTCGCTCATGACAGTTGAAAGCGCCTCGATGGGCGAAATGTTGGCCGCCGCTGTTCCGATGGTGCGGACCCTGAACCTGGAGTTCGTCGAGGTCACCCCGGAGCGGGCCGTGCTCCGGCTCCCGGACCAGCCGGACTTCCACAATCACATTGGCGGCCCCCATGCGGGCGCCATGTTCACGTTGGCCGAGTCCGCCAGCGGTGCCATCGTGCTCAAGGCCTTCAGCGACCAGCTCTCTCGTGCGGTGCCGCTCGCGGTGCGGGCCGAGATCGACTACAAGAAGCTGGCCATGGGGCCGGTGACGGCCACGGCGACCCTGCGCCGCCCGGCGGCCGAGGTCATTGCGGAGCTCGACGCGGGCGGGCGGCCGGAGTTTCCGGTGGGCATCGTCATACAGCGCGAGGACGGGGCCATCACGGGTGAGATGGCGGTTGTGTGGACGTTGCGGCTCAACGGGTGACGGGCAGGAGTGATGTCTGGGAGCTGTCGCCGGTCCGGAGCCGAACCTTCGGGTCGGGACCGGCAGCAGCCGGAAGCTGCGGACGATGCGCCTGCCGGAAGCCGTGTACGGCACCTTGCACTCACCCTGGGTTGTGGTTCCACCCTCGCGATCGTGCTCTGCCGTTCGGGCGCGGGTGGGATGCCGTGCTCGCGGAGGATCTCTCGAACGGTGGAGGATCTCCCGGACGGTGGAGGCGGCGACCTTGATGCCCGGCGCCGCGAGCTCGCCGTGGATCCGGCGATAGCCCCACGAGGAATTCTCGTGAGCCAGGCGCAGGACCAGGGCGCGGATCGACCGGACCGTGGGTGGGCGTCCGCGCCGCTTCGGTACGCAGGTGGCGGCATGTCGTCGCTTGAGCAGGTTGCGATGCCGCCGCATGATTGTGTCCGGGCCTAGCACATGATTGTGTCCGGGCGTACCAACAGCAGGAGCTGGCGCAGCTTCTCCCTCGGGAGGTGGTGGAGCGACCGGCGAGGACAGCGCGGTCGGTGTCCGTGAGCGTGGGATTGCCGACCTGGCGTTGCAGTACGAGCAGTTGATGCCGCAGGACAAGGATCTCGATGTCTTTGTCCCGGTCGCTCATCGGCAGCAGGCGCAGGAGCGCGAAGGTGTAGGTGGCCGCGAGATAGGCCAGGCGTAGCAGCACAAGAGGCCATGATGCCGTCGATGCCCGGTGCCGGCGAAGCCTCTGACGCGATCAGCGGACGCGGTCGGAGCGCGGGAACCAGGGACCTGACCTGGACGGACGAATTATCGGCACCCGCAGACCTGGGCGGATGAGTTATCGGCAGGCGCAAGGCCGGAAAGTCGGGGGGCAAGTCCGCCGGGACTTCGACGGCCAAGGGTTCCCGGACCGGTTCCGGCACCCCGAAGAGCGGCAGGCGCGGCATGCCCCGCCGCCGGTCGTAGCGCTCAGCCCACCCCGCCGTCGCCTCGGAGGATCTGGCCGCTCCAGTGGCGGGCCGAAGCCGTGGCCTGCCACCCCATGACGATCGCCGGCCCCGCGTGACCCCTGCGGCTCCACCAGTGCACGGTGTCCGTCGCGTCCGCCGGCGGAGTCATCGGAGGTGGACCAGGACCCGGCCGACGTTGGTCGCATCCGTCTCCACGCGGACGTAGAGCTTTTTGATGTGCTTCTGCGCCAGCACGGCCAGCACCCGCTTCTTCAGCTGACCTGTCCCCTTGCCCGGGATGATCTGCACGACGTCGATCCCGGTGGCGGCCGCCTTGAAGAGGGTCTGGCGCAGCGCGACATCGATGTCGCGATCGCTGCGGAACATCGGGTGCAGATCCAGCGTGAGCAGGGCAATCGCCTCCGATGCGCTCGGTCGCCGGCCGACGCCGGGTCCCCGTGGGCTCGTCGTACGGTCGCAGCGTACGTCATCCTCCCGACCCCCGTCCCACCCCGCGGGTCCCGGACTTCGGTGGGTACGGCCGGAATCGTGCCGGCGTGGCTGAGCCCCTGGACGGTCCGGAGGAAGAAAGTCGTCGGTGTCCCGAGGGCAAAGCCCGCTTGGGGCGAGAACCATGTGATGCAGGACGGGGTCTTCATCAATCTGCTCGCCCTCGTCGGCGGCTGAGCGACCGGGCTTTCCTCAGCGGACGAGGTGAGCCGACCTGACACGCTGACCACCTGGAGCAGCCGTCACGACTGACATCCCCGACACCGTGTGAGGCTCGAATAACTATCGCGGCTGGTCAAGAGGCGTATCGGTACTCGTTGATCACACCGCCGTGGACGCGGGTGCGGCGGGCTCTGCGGGCGGCGGACGCTTGGACCGGAGGCGGTTGTTCCTGGGCTTCGGGCGGTAGTTGGTTTCGGCTGCGGCGGGGGCGGTGCGCGTTGTAGTGCTTTTGGTATTCGGTTAGGACCTGGCGCGCGTGGGCCTCGCCGAGGATGAGGACGTGATCGAGAACTTCTCGACGGAGGGTGCCGATGACTCTCTCGCAGTGGGAGTTCGCCCTCGGCGCTCGGACCGGCGTTTTGATGATCTCCACGTTGTCGCGTAGCGCTTCAAAATGGCTTCACCGGTTGTGAGCTGGGACTTTGTCCGATGGTCAGCTGGCTCGGTGGTACTCGTTGATGAGGCCGGCGACGGCTTGTCGGCGTTCGATCTGGGCTGTTGGGAGGGGGATGGCGCTGGGGTCGTCGTTGGGCGCGAGCTGGTTGCGTTCTTGGTGGGGTCGGTGGCTGTTGAAGTGGTGGGCGTAGTCGTGGAGGGTCTTCTCGGCGTGGCCGCGGTCGAACAGCAGGACCCGGTCGGTGCACTCCTCCCGTGCTGAGCGTATGAGGCGGGTGCGCGTGAGACGGACATGGCGGACGCGGCGTAGCTCTGCCCCAGGACCACGTTGATGCCCGGTCAGGTGACTTGCCGGAGCTGGGCGCCAGGGAAAAGCTGGGAGACCTTCTGAGCTTGGGACTTGAGGGTCGCGCCGTACTGGACAAGCGCGGCGGCGTGGTTCTGGTTGCTGGCGTTGCCGGTCCTGGTGACCGTGAAGCCGTGGCGGGTCAGAGTCCGGGCTGCCCGGGAGGCGAGTCCGCTCTGGCTGGTGCCGTTGTAGACCGCCACGGTGATCCCGCCACCTGAGTCGATCTCGCCGGCGCTCGGCTACGGGGAAACGGCAACCGTCCGTGGTGCCGTTGTCTTCGGACGGCCAGTGTTGGTGCCGTCGACAGTGCGGTCGGCCTTCAGCGCGGCCCACAGCTCGTCGGCGTGCGGCTGGACGACGGCGGCGCGGGAACCCTGGTAGCGCCAGGGGAGGGTGACGAACTTGGTGTTGTGCAGGTCGATGCCCTTCAGCGCCATTGCGAAGGAGACGAGCCTGTTCGCCGTCCCCAAGCCGGGGTCGACGGTCATCGATTTGGTGGCGGCATCAGCGAGGGGCAGAAGCTTGGTCGGCGTGAGCCCATCGCCCTTCGTCTTCTTGATCAGGCTGGCTACGAACCCCTGCTGACGCTTGATTCGCCCGATGTCGGAGCCGTCACCGATGCCATGCCGGATCCGCACGTAGTCGAGCGCCTTCTCCCCCGAGAGGGTCTGTTCGCCCTTGTGGAAGAGAAGTTGGCCGCGGGTGGTGCGGTTCGGACTGAGATCTTTCTGATAGACGTCCTGCGGTACACACACCGTCACCCCGCCGACCACCTCGGTCAGCCTGGCGAACCCCTTGAAGTCGACGACGACCGTGTGGTCTACACGCAGCCCGGTCGGCTGCTCGATCGTGTTCTGGGTGCAGGCTGGGTTGCCCTTGGTGGTCTGCCCGACCGAATAGGCCGCGTTGAACATGGTGTTGCTCTGCACCTGGGTCCATGAACCGTCCGGCAGCCGCAGGGCGCACGTTCCAGGACCCTCTGCCCGCCATCGCCCCCCACCTGTGACCGGCTGGGATTCAGGGCCCGCTCAGTCGCGCGAGTTGTCGAACAGGATGCGGTAGCCGATGAGCAGGAAGAGTGAGCCGCCGATCGCCGCGCCCCAGGTGTAGAGGTCGAAGAACTGCTTCTCCACCGGGCGGTCGAGGAAGCGGGAGGAGAGCCAGCCGCCCACGAATGCGCCCGCGATGCCGATGAGGGCGGTGCCGATCAGGCCGCCCGGGTCACGGCCCGGAAGCAGGATCTTGGCGATGGCTCCGGCCGGCAGCCCGAGGGTGATCCAGCCGATGATGCCCACGTCGTTGTCCTCCAGCGGGGTCGGGTCGGGAGGACAGCGGACCCACCCGACCGGTGATGATGTGTTGCGAGGTTGCGCAACTCACAGGTTTCCAGAGGGCGCCATTCGGGAGGCGGATGGTTGCGCCCATATGTTTCACAAGTTGCGCAATCATGGAACCGGAAGGGGTGAGTTGGCGTTGATCATGATGAGTACGGGAAGCCGAAGCAGCTGCGGAGGAGTCCAATGAGAATGAGTGTGTTCCTGATCAAGGGCGGCAATGTGTCGCTGAGCAAGCAGGCCCCTGGCCTGATTGCGGTCACGGTCGGGCTGGGTTGGCAGGCGGGTACCGGCTACGAGCTGGACGGGAGCGCGCTGCTGTGCGACCAGTCCGGGCAGGTGCTGTCCGACGAGCACTTCGTCTTCTTCAACAACCTCAGCAGTCCGGACGGTTCGGTCCGACACTCCGGCAGCGGTGCTCCGGACGGCGGGGACGAGCAGCAGATCCAGGTCGACCTCGCCCGGGTGCCGGCTGAGGTCGCGAAGATCGTCTTTCCGGTGTCCCTGTACGAGGGTGCGGCCCGTGGCCAGAACTTCGGCCAGGTGCACCGCGCCCACATCCGTGTCCTGGACCGGGACACCAGCACCGAGCTGACCCGCTACGACCTCACGGCCGGAGAACTGTCGTCCGAGACGGCGCTGGTCTTCGGCGAGCTGTACCGCCACGGCGCGGAGTGGAAGTTCCGTGCCGTGGGCCAGGGGTATGCCTCAGGGCTCGCGGGCATCGCCACCGACTACGGCGTGGACGTTCTGCGCGGGACCCCGGCTCCGGCGCCTGCTGGAGCGGCTACCAGCACATACGCACCGCCGCCGCCCGTCGTCACGCCGACCCCGACCTTTGTTTCCCCCATGACACCGACGGCCGCTGCGCCACCACAACCGACAGGGAGTTCCTCCGTGACGTGCTTCTTCGATCCCAACCACGGCCCCGGTATGACGACGGTGACGTGGTCCCCGCAGTGGGGTGTGCCCCGGCCGGTGCAGGCGTGCGGCGGCTGCGCGCAGCGCGTGCAGACCACCGCGCCGCCGTTCTACACCCCGCCCCAGCAGGGCTACCCGCAGGCGGCGCCCCAGGGATACCCCCAGCAGGGCTACCCGCAGCAGTACGGCGATCACCACGATCACGGTCAGCAGCAGGGCGGCGGCCGCCGCTTCGGTGCGGGCGCGCTCATCGGCGCCGGTGCGGCCGGGCTGGTCGGCGGCGCGCTGCTCAACGAGGCGTTCGACGACGACGAGCCCGAAGTGATCGTCAACAACTACTACGAGGATTAACCGCAGACCCCCGACGGCGCGCGGCCGTCCCGTTGAGGACGGCCGGGTGTCCGGGCGCGGCCGGACACCTACGCGTCGGCGCCTACACTGGGTGCGCGGACGTGCGTTGGGCGTGACGTGGGCGTGGGCGGGAGAGGACTGTGGCGAAGATCGGCGGTGGCGTTCAGGACCCCCCGGCCGAGGTGCTGGGGGAGGCGGCAGCCGCCTTCGGACTGCTCGCCTCGACGGCCCGGCTGCACATCATGTGGGCCCTTTCCGAGGGCGAGAGCGACGTCACTCACCTGGCCAACCGGGTGGGCGGCGCCCTGCCCGCCGTCAGCCAGCACCTGTCGAAGCTGAAACTCGCCGGCCTCGTGCGTGCCCGCCGTGAAGGCCGGAGGCAGATCTATTACGTCGATGACCCGGACGTGGTGACCGTCGTCCGGGTGATGGTCGGGCAGTTGGCCGCGCGAGCCCAAAAGGCGCCGGCGCGCCGGCTGCGCGAGACCGGTGCCTAGGATCGCCTCGGCCTCACGAAAGGGCGCCGAAGCGCCACTGTCCGGGACCGAGTCGGCACCTCGGGTGCCGCATGCCGGAGAGACGGCCGACTCGTCGTTCGGCGTGGCGACGGTACTGCAGGTCCTGCGGCAGCTGGACACCGGGCCGCGCGGGCTGACGGACGACGAGGCCGCGGTCCGCCTGGTCCGCTCCGGGGAGAACCTTCTCCCGGCACGGCAGGACGCCTCCTGGGCACGGCTCGTCGTGCGCAGCCTGCGCGATCCGTTCACCGCGGTGCTGCTCTGTCTCGGTCTCGTGTCCGCTGCCGTCTTCGCTTGGTCCACTGCCTGTGTGATCCTGCTGCTGGTTGTGGTCAGCAGCGCGCTGCGGGCCTCCGGGGAGCGCCGGGCCGACCGGTCCATGGCCGGGCTGCGCGAGCTGGTCGCCAGCACGTCCACCGTGCTGCGGCGGGCCGACGAGGACGTGGCTCCGTCGGCCCGGGAGATTCCCGTGGATGAGCTGGTCCCCGGCGACATCATCAAGCTCGGCGCGGGCGATCTGGTCCCGGCAGACGTACGACTGCTGCGCGCGAGCGGACTGACCATCCATCAGGCGGTCCTGACTGGCGAATCGGCGCCCGTCGTGAAGAGTGCCGCGGACATCTCCCACCCGGACGGCACAGGGATGTTCGAGCAGCCGCAGCTGTGCTTCCAGGGCAGCAGCGTCTCCTCCGGCAGTGCCACCGCGGTCGTCGTCACGACCGGAGCGGACACGCAACTCGCGGCCGCCCATGGACGTACGGCCGGGCAGCGCGAGGCGAGTGCCTTCGACCGGTCGGTGCACGGCATCTCGTGGATCCTGATCCGCTTCATGCTGCTGACTCCGCCGCTGGTGCTGATGGCCAACGCCGCCCTGCGCGACCGCGGCCTGGAGACGCTGCCGTTCGCCGTCGCGGTGGCGGTCGGGCTGACTCCGGAGATGCTGCCGGTTGTCGTCACCACCTGTCTGGCCCGTGGCGCGTCCATGCTGGCCCGCACACACGGAGTGATTGTCAAGCGGCTCCCGGCGCTGCACGATCTGGGCGCCGTGGATGTCCTGTGCCTGGACAAGACCGGCACCCTCACCCAGGACCGGCCGGTCGTCGACCGTGCCCTGGACGCGGACGGGCGCGATGACCCCGACGTACTGCACTGGGCTGCGGTCAACGCCTGGTGGACCCTGCAACTCGCCGACCTGCCCGAGCCGGACGCCCTCGACGAGGCGCTCCTGGACGCGGTCGCCGAGGACGAGCTCCTGCAGTACGACGGGGCGGCGGCTCTCCCCTTCGACCCGGCGCGCCGCCTGTCCACCGCCGTTGTCCGTACCCCCGGCCGCCTCGGCACGCACACGCTCGTCGTCAAGGGAGCCGTCGAAGCCGTCCTGGAGCGCTGCACCCTGGAGGAGGACGAGCGTAAACGGTTGACGGTGCTGGCGTCCCGCGAGGCGGAAGACGGACTGCGTGTCCTGGCGGTCGCCACCGCCGAACGCCCGGCCCGCATGCGGGACTACACTCCCGCCGACGAACGCGGCCTGGCCTTCCGCGGCTTCGTCACCCTGCATGATGCCCTTGCACCCACCGCCGCCGAAGCCCTGAAGGGCTTCGGCGACCGGGGTGTCACCGTCAAGATCCTCACTGGTGACCACCCCGGCACCGCCGCCCGCGCCTGCCGCGACCTGAACATTCCTCTGGGCCCGGACGGCGTCCGGTGCGCCGACGGCATCGACGGACTCACCGACACCGAACTCACCGAACTCACCCGCCGTACGACGGTCTTCGCCCGCTGCACCCCCGAGCACAAAGCGCGGATCACCGCCGCGCTGGGCGCCGGCGGACACACCGTGGGCTTCCTGGGGGACGGGGTCAACGACCTGCCGGCGCTACGCGCCGCCGAGGTCGGCATCGCGCCGCAGGGTGCCGCGGACGTAGCCCGGGAGGGCGCCGACGTGGTACTCGCCGAGAAGGACCTCACCGCGATAGACCACGCCATCAGCGCGGGCCGGTATGCAGGCGGCAACATCGCCACGTACCTGCGTATCACCTTGTCATCGAACGTCGGCAACATCATCGCGATGCTCGCCGCGGGTCTGCTGCTGCCTTTCCTGCCGATGCTCCCGGCTCAGGTGCTCGTGCAGAACCTGTGTTTCGACACTGCCCAGCTCGCCTTCGCATTCGACCGTCCTGACCCATCGGTGCTGCGTCGCCCGACGGTGCTGAGCCCGCGCGATGTCCTGCGGTTCATCACCGGATTCGGCGTCCTCAATGCCGTTGCCGACCTGGCCACCTTCGCCGTCCTCGCCCTGACCCTGTACGGCCCCGGCACCGGGAACGACGAAGCCGTCTTCCATTCCGGCTGGTTCACCGAGAACCTGATCACCCAGGCCCTGGTGATGGTGCTCCTGCGCAGCGGACGCCGACTCGTCGAGGGCCGCGCGCTCGGCCCGGTCGGCTGGTCCGCGGCCACACTGGCCGTCATCGGCATCGTGCTGCCGCCCTCACCGCTCGGGCCGGTGCTCGGCCTGAGCACGCTGCCGTTCCAGTACTACCTGCTCCTCGCCGTCGTCCTGGCGCTCTATGCCGCCGGGCTCGCTCTGGCCCGGGCACGTCATGAGCGCAACCTCACCACCCGTTGGACCCCGTCGTGAGACGCGAAGACCTCCGCACTGGCTTTACGGCCAGGAGCAGCCGTAAAGCCACCAGGAGGCACGTGGGCGATGTAGGCGCTGTGCATTTCCCCTGCCAGTTCCCTGGAGAAGCGGTTGGCTCCGGTGACGGCTTCGCGGAACAGCGTGAGCAGCCGCGGTTCCGTGAGGCGATCGGCAGTCGCGAAGCACCGGTCGAGGAAGGCCGCCTCGTCGATGTAGTCGTCCTGGGGGCAGGTGAGGGTGACGTCGTGGGCGTGAAGCGGGGAGGCCGAGGCGCCGTCCTGGGCCGGTAGTACCAGAACGCCGCCTCGGCGGCATCGGTCGGGCCAGCCCTCAGGGGAGTTCCCCTTTCCGGCACGGTCTCAGCCTTCCTGCGCCAACCTTCTACGCCGACATGGGCCGCTGTACCCGGATCGACTGCAACAGTCCTATCGCCACCCACACCGCAAACATCGACGAGCCGCCGTAGGAGACGAACGGCAGGGGAATGCCCGCGACAGGCATGATGCCGAGGGTCATGCCGATGTTCTCGAAGGACTGGAAGGCGAACCAGGCGACGATCCCGGCGGCGACGATCGTGCCGTACAGCTCGGTGGTCTCGCGGGCGATCCGGCAGGCACGCCACAGCACCACGCCGATCAAGAGGATGATAAACGTGGCGCCGACGAATCCCAGCTCCTCGCCCGCGACGGTGAAGACGAAGTCGGTCTGCTGTTCCGGCACGAACTGGCCGGTGGTCTGCGCGCCATGGAAGAGGCCCGCGCCGGTCAGGCCGCCCGAACCGATGGCGATGCGGGCCTGATTAGTGTTGTAACCCACGCCCGCCGGGTCGAGGCTCGGGTCGGCGAAGGCCGCGAAGCGGTTGATCTGGTACTCGTCCAGGATGTGCAGCCGCCACACGGCGATGGCACCGAGGACGCCGACGGCGAGCAGGCCGAAGACCCAGCGGTTGGAGGCGCCCGAGGCGAGCAGCACGCCCAGGATCGTGACCGTCATGACCATGGTCGAGCCGAGGTCGGGCATCATCAGGACGACCATGATCGGCACGGCGGCCAGGCCCAGCGAGTGGGCGACGGTACGGCTGTCCGGGTACTGCTTGTCACCCGCGTCGACCCGGACCGCGAGCAGCATCGCCATGCCCAGGATGATCGTGACCTTCAGGAACTCGGACGGCTGGATCGAGAAGCCGCCGCCGATGACGATCCAGTTGCGGTTGCCGTTGATGGTGGCGCCGAGCGGAGTGAGCACCAGCAGCGCGCCGAACAGCGAGAGGCCGTAAAGGATCGGTACGGCGTTGCGCAGGGCGCGGTGGCCGAGCCAGACCGTGCCCGTCATCAGGGCGAGCCCGATGCCGGTGTTCATCAGGTGGCGGACGAGGAAGTAGTACGGGTCTCCATGATTGATCTGGATGCGGTTGCGGGTCGCGGAGTAGACCAGGAGCGAGCCGAGCAGCGACAGCGCAGTGGCCGACAGCAGTATCGGCCAGTCCAGCCGGCGAGCCAGCGAGTCACGGGTGAACAGCCGCGTCCAGCCCGCGCGCTGGGGGCCGTAGCCGGAGACGGAGAAGCTGTTCGCGCCGGTCATGTGAGCATCCTCTGGCTTCCCCGCTTCTGCGGTCACCTGCGGGTAGTGCGGTTGGCGCTGTGGGCGAGGCTGTGGTTGCCGCTGCCTGGGACGCGTCCTGTAAGAGCGAGCCTCGGGGATGACGTGCTACTCCTTGGCTGTTCCCTTGGAGATCCTAGCTTTTGGGCATGGATCTTCATGACGAACCGCCGAAGGGCGGAGGCACCTGTATGGGGCATCTACCAGTACCCGTTCGATAACCATGGGACGGTCGTGGCCGGTCTGATCGACAACCTACGTGACTCCATCCCCCCGATCGGTGGCCTCTCGCACTTCAACGGTCACGCTGGACTGTTCGTTGAACACATCGTGTTCAGGTACTCAGGTCATTGGTCGTGGCGCCCAGGCACCCGAAGCAGATTGAACCGCCGGGTCTGATGGAGGCTGCGGACTGTCCCGAGTTGGGTGGAGTCGAATTGCCGGTGGCTCTGTTGGAGCGGCGGCGGCTTGCCTGGCCGTGCCGCTCACGGTGCGGTCTGCGGTGACCAGCGCGGGAATCCTGGCCGTCCTCACTCTGCTCAAGGCTCTCTCCGCCACCGTTTTCCGGGAGCCCGCGGCCGTACGAGCCATCCTTTTCACCGGTGTTGTGTGTGCCTGCCGGCGGGCATCCGCGGCGGTCGGCCGCCGGCGGTCGCCACGGTCCTGGTGTGCCGCCTGCGAACCGGAGGACTCGTCGTCTCGTCGGCGGCCCATGCTGCCGCCGACGCGACATCGGCACGGTGGCAGTAGCCCTGCTGCACTGAATCCTGTGAAGCATCAGCGACGCTTCACACGCGTCTTAGCGCGCGTGCTGTACAAGTGGCTGGCCCGAAGCGGGGCGAGAAAGGGGGGGCGAAATATGTCCGATGCCACCTCACGGCGGCGATGGCTGGTGGTCGTGGTCCTCGCTGTGGCTCTCTACGTCGTCGTCCGCGCCGCCCGCACTCCGCAGTCGGACTCGCCGCCCCCGGCTAGGGCATCGGCCTCACCCACCCGCTCGGCCGGTTCCTCCGCCGCGCCGAGCGGTTCCGCCTCGTCGTACGACCCCGCTGACTACGCCACCCAGGTCCGCACCAGGGCTCAGCAGGCAGGCGTCAGCGCCCAGTTGGTGATGGCGATTCTGTACAACGAGGCGTACAAGCCGCACGACCCTGCCTTTGAGCGCGCCTGGCAGAAGTACAAGCCGGACGCCGCCTTCGGTATCGCGAACATGCACCGTGCCGCCTTCGGCGAGGTGAAGCAGGGCCGGGACTTCGCGGACCGTAAGTGGGAGGAATTGCCCAACGACCGGGATCTCGCCATCGAGGCTGAAGCCTGGTATCTGCACGACCTCGCCGCCCAACTCCCCGCCCGGTGGTCCGCTTCCTACAGCAGGAACGATCTGCTGGCCCTCGGCTACAACACCGGCGCGGGCAACATGCTCGCCTTCGCCCGCGGCGCGACCCCCGGCAGCCAGGCCCAGTCGTACCTTGACAACCTGCACGCCAACTGGGCCAAGGCGGGCAGGTCGATCGGCGGCTGAGCCGGTCCGGCCGTCGCCCCTTGCGTGCTGAGCATGGCGGACTTGAAGCACGGCAGCCTTCACACCGCCGGAGAAGTTCTGTGCGGCGGTGAGCGATGAGTGAGGGAACGCCACAGCCCACGGAAGGCGAGACGCGCGAGCCGGGTCCCAAGCTGCCCAACGGTGCCCGGGAGGCGGAGACGCTTTCCCTGCTGCAGCGGGCCGAGAGTGGCTGACCCCGGGCGAGGTCGCCGAACGTCTCGGCGGCGAGCTGACGTACAGCACGGTGGTTCCTCATCCGGATGTACGCCAAGCAGCTGCTCACGCGCACCCGGCGCCGCCGGGCTTATGCCTACGCTCCGCCACGGACGACCCCGGGTTCGCCGCCCGCCGGATGCGTACCGTCCTGGAGGAGCGCCCCGACCGTGAGGCCGTGCTCGCCCGCTTCGCCGACGGCCTGTCGGACACGGACGCCGACCTGCTGCGGCAGCTGCTCGGCTCCGAGCCCGGCAGCGACGACCGCTGAGCCGTCCACCTCCGCACCGTCGAAAAGGGCCCTGGACGCCTGTCCTCGTCTACCTCCCGCTGCTGCCCCTGCTCGCCCTGCTGGGCACCCGGCAGCTGTCAGAGCGACGCGAGCACCGCGCTTGGCCACCTGGCTGCTCACCGCCTCCTCACTGGTCCCGGCCGCGGCGAGCGCGGTTCCGCTGGGGCTGCTGACCATCACAGGGCTGCTCCGCGTCCCGCAGCTCGCCGGGCCTGGCCACTGGTCGGTGGACACCGCGCGGCGCGACGATCTCACCGAGCTCTCCCCATGAACACGCCCGTCTCAGGCGGGGCGCCGCATCGAGCTCAGTCCACCACCCGTGATCATTTACACGTGTGTAGATGTTAAGGTGTTGTTCACCTTCTCGCATCTCTTTGTTCCCGCGGTCTCCGCCTGCCTGAAAGCGCCGCCAGATGACCCCTCACGCCGTGACCGTCCTCGCCTTCAACGGCTCCCGCATCGACGGCTCCCTCTTCACGTCGGTCGCCGACTTCGCCCGCGACACCCCCTGGCTCAACGCCCCCATGGCGCTGACAACCAACCTCGGCCTGGGTGTCTTCGCCGTCCTGATGGTGATCGGCTGGTGGCGGGCCCGCCATCGCGACGATGCCGCCATGGCCCTCGCGCTGGCGGCGCCGGTGAGCGTCGTGGCCGCCTTCGCCGTCACCGAGGTCATCAAGAAGCTGGTCGCGGAGTCCCGCCCCTGCCGCGCCCTCCCGCACGACTACTTCGTCAACAGCTGTCCGGCCCCCACCGACTACGCCTTCCCCAGCGGCCACACCACCACGGCTGCTGCCACCGCCGCGGCCCTCTTTCTCCTCGACCGCCGGCTCGGCGCCATCGCCGCCGTCTGCACGCTCCTGGAGGGCTTCACTCGCGTCTACGTCGGCGATCACTACCCGCACGACGTCCTCGGCGCCATCGTCATCGCTACCCCCGTCGCCATGATCACCAGCCTGATCCTGCGCGAACTGATCCGCCCCCTCGTGTCCCGCCTGCGCACGGGCGGTGGCGCGCTCCAGCCCCTCCTGACGGTCGGCTCCGCCGTTGAGGCAACCCGTTGAGGCCCGTCGGCTGAACGGGCCTCGGCCGGGCGGAACGGTGAACAGTGAGGGTCGGCGAGATGAACAGGTCTCGGCGGCCCTGCGGTTCTTACCATCATTTACACGCGTCTCGTAGGTTCACGCTGGCCGGGGTCGCCGCAAGCGCCGCCCGAGCCCCCTCCTCGCGTGCATTCCGAGTCAAAGGCCAGCCATGTCCGTTTTGACCTACCCCGAAGCCATAGGCGTCGGCCTGCTGCAAGGCGTCACTGAGCTGTTCCCGGTCTCCAGCCTCGGGCACAGCATCCTGATACCCGCCCTCCTGGGCGGACACTGGAAACACGATCTGAACGTCTCCGCCGACGGATCCCTCTACCTCAACGAGTTGATCGGTCTCCACCTGGCCACGGCGCTGGCGCTGGTGGTCTACTTCTGGCGGGACTGGATCCGGGTGATCCGCGGGCTGTCCACATCGGTCACGCAGCGGCGCATCCAGACCGTGGACCAGCGGCTCGCCTGGCTGATCGTCATGGCCACCATCCCGGTGGGCGTCGCCGGTATCGCGCTCGACAAGGTGTTCCGCACGACGCTCGGACGGCCCGTGCCGACCGCGATCTTCCTGGCCCTCAACGGCATCGTGCTCTTCATCACCGAGCAGTTGCGGCGCGGCGGGACGGGGCGGAGGCGCGCAGGAGCCTCCACCGCGGCGGGGGAGGAGCAGCTGACTCCGGACGAGCTGTCGGACCAGCGGATCACGGGGATGACCATGCGGCAGGCCATGGCGATCGGCGCAGCCCAGATCCTCGCCCTGCTCCCCGGGATCAGCCGCTCCGGTTCCACCATCAGCGCGGGAATCTTCCGCGGCCTCGAACGCGAGGACTCCGCTCGCTTCGCCTTCCTGCTCGCCACGCCGGTGATCGGCGGAGCGGCGCTGCTCAAGTTGCCACCGCTGCTCGGAGCCCAGGGCAACGGCCTGCGCGGCCCCCTGCTGGCGGGCAGCCTTGCCGCCTTCGTGGCGGCGTATCTCGCGACCCGCTATCTGGTCAGGTACTTCGAGAACCGAACCCTCATCCCGTTCGCCATCTACTGCACACTGGCGGGCATCGGCAGCCTGGCCTACTTCACCATCGCGTGAAAACGGGTTTGCCACCAGGCTGAGGCACTCCATCAGCCGCGCGATCCGTACGACAGGTTGGAGCACGGGTCGTCGTCCGCAGAGCGGGCATCATCGGCCACCGAGGAGGGCACGGTGGCCGATGACGGTGAGGCGGAGGTGCCGGCCGCGGTGTATGAGGCGCCCAGGACGAAGCTGATGCCCGCGCCCGTGACGTGCTGGAGCTGGGCGCCGGGGAAGAACTCGGCGACGGTCTGGGCCCGGGTCTTCAGGCCGGCGCCGTACTCGATGTTGTCCACGGGCTGCGGTTGCGGTTCCGTACCGCGTGGCCGTCGCGAGATCCGCCGCGCCGGGGCGGCTCCGCCCGGCGCCGGTGGCGGGAGGGTGTGTTCTCATCCCTCATGGCGGTCATGGGCGTACCCTCGTCCGCCCGACTCATACGGAGGGCGCGACTGGCCCCACCCTATGCTTGTACAGTTGCGCAATGTGGCAATGATGGCAGATGGTACGCCGCTCCTGCATGTGCCACTGTCCGGCGAAGAGAAAGGGGTGGGGCCAGATGCTCCGCAACGGACTGGAACCCTGGCACCTGCTGATCGTGGCGATCGTGATCATCCTGCTGTTCGGCTCGAAGAAGCTCCCCGAGGCCGCCCGAGGGCTGGGCAAGTCGATGCGCATCCTCAAGAGTGAGGCCAAGGCCATGAAGGACGACGGCACCGCCCAGTCCGCCGCCCCGGCCGAGGACGCGTCCTCCTCCGCCGCGGCGGCGCCCCGCGTCATCCAGTCCGCTCCCGGCGAGACCGCGACGGCTCGGCCGACCACGGAGGGCCACACGGCACACTGAGCCTCCCGTTGCCGGCTCGTCGGCGGCCGACCACGTCGAAGCCGTTCCGCAGCGGCTCGCCCTTTGCACGGAAGCCGCAGCGGTAGGTTCGAGGCGTCGTGAGGCGGGGCGCGGCCTCATGGGCTGGTGCCCAGCGCTTGAGATCAGCGGTTACTCAGACAGGCCAGTAGCGGTCATCGTCTTGATTGATGGTCCGCCTCGGAGGATTCCGGTTGCTGCGCCAGGTGGCGTCGGAGTCGAATTGCGTGCGTGCGTGCGGCCGGTTCGGCCGGTACCTCCTTGGCCCCGGCCTGCGGTCGGTGTCTCCTTCCGGCTGTCGTCCGCCGCTTCGCGCAACGCATCGGTGACGTCCGTCAGTTCCTTCCTCGGGTCGAGGCGCTGTGGATGTCGCCCAGTCCCCTTCCCGTCCGTGCCTGCGTTCCGACGGGGCTTTTGGCTGGCCAGGGGTGCCGCCGCCGGTGCCCCAGCTCGCCAATCGGATCTTCCGCTGAGCGGATTTGCGGGAGAGCGCACCGGTGCCATCAGCAACAGTTGCTATATTGCGCAATTATCCCAACCGAGGGTGCTCCCCTACGTGCGGGACCGGGGTCCGTGCTGTCGGGCCGCAGCGCTGGCGGTTGGCGTCGGCGATGAGCGTAGGGAGAGGGAATGGGCGACTCCTGGGATGGTGGCTCGGTTCGCCAGACGACGCGCGGCCGCTCCGCCGCTCCGCCCCGCCCGCGGAGGGCGGACGACGGCGGGCCTGCCAGGCCGCCGCAGGGCGGCCGGGCGGCGGCCCGGCAGGCGCCTCAGTCTCAGGGTCGCAGGTCGGGGCGGCGGGCCAAACCCGGGGCCCGGCGCAAGCGGCTCGGCCGCATAGCCCTGTTCACGGTGTCCGCGCTGATCCTGGTCATCGCGGGCGCCGGGACGTGGCTGTGGCAGCACCTGAACGGCAACATCCACAGCGTGTCGATCGATGACGGCGCCAATGGCAAGGAGAAGGCAGACGCCTTCGGCCGTACGCCGATCAACATCCTGGTGATCGGTTCGGACGGGCGGAACAACGCGGCCGACTGCAAGCTGGGCGGTGGCTGCGGCTCGGCGAGTTCGACGGCCGGGCACAACGCGGACGTGGAGATGGTGGTGCACGTGTCCTCCGACCGCTCCAACGCCACCGTGATGAGTGTGCCGCGCGACACCATGACGCATGTGCCCGCCTGCAAGGACCCGGACAGCGGCCAGTCGACGTCCGGCTACTACGGGCAGATCAACAGCGCCCTGCAGTACGGCCCGGCCTGCCAGGTCACCACCGTGCACCAGCTGACCGGCATACCCATCGACCACTTCGTGATGCTCGACTTCTCCGGCGTGGTGAAGATGTCCGACGCGGTGGGCGGGGTGTCGGTGTGCGTCAGCGACAACGTCTACGACACCTACTCGCACCTCAAGCTCGCCAAGGGATCCCACACCCTCAAGGGCGGGGCGGCGCTGGAGTTCGTCCGCTCCCGGCACGGCTTCGGCGACGGCAGTGACCTCGGCCGCACCTACGCCCAGCATCTGTTCCTCAGCGCGATGATCCGCAACTTCAAGAGTGCGGGCACGCTGGCCAACCCGGCCAAGGTCTACTCGCTGGCCGACGCCGCCACCAAGGCCCTGACCGTGGACACCGGCCTGGGCAGCATCAGCAAACTCATCGGGCTGGCGACCGACCTGAACAAGGTCCCGTCCAAGCGGATGACGTTCACCACGATGCAGACCGCGCCCGACCCGAACAACTCCGAACGCCTCGTCGCCGCGTCCGCTGCGAAATCGCTGTTCGCCGCCATCGTGAACGACCAGTCCCTCAGTGCCGACGGCAACAAGAAGGCGTCCGCCTCGCCGTCCGCCTCGGCATCGGCCACGGTGCCGGCCTCTCAGGTCGCCGTACACGTGGAGAACGGCACCACCACCGAGCGCGGACGCGCCTCCGTGATCGCCTCCGAGCTCATCGCCAAGGGCTTCAGCTCCGGCACCACCTCCGGCAACGCCCCGCAACGGACGGCGACCACCACGCTCACCTACGGCCCCGGTCAGAAAGCCGAGGCGCAGTCGGTGGCCGCCGCGCTCGGCCTGCCCGCGTCGCACCTCACCCAGGGCAGTGCGAGCGGACTCACCCTCGTCATCGGCGCCGACTGGCCCAACGGAACGACGTATGCCACCAGTTCCTCCGGCAGCTCGTCGGCCGCGCCCGCCGACACGCACGCCGCCGTGTCCAACGCCCATGCCCAGACCGCCGACCAGTCCAAGACCTGCGCCAAGGTCAGCCCCTACAAGACCGTGCAGCTCAACGGCGTGGCGATGACCCCGGCACAGGCCTACGCCGCGGCGGGCGACCAACAGGACTCCGCCTCGTGATCAATCCGGTCACGTGGAAGCGCGATCGCTGCGGCGCGGCGCCCGGCTGAACGAACTGCCCACCGGACCTCCCGCCTACCTGCCGCCGGCCATCCGCTGCGCGGCCGCTGATGCGGCGGCAGGGCGATGTTCTTCGAGGGGCGCTGCCGCCCTTGAGGGCGATGCCGTCGGCGTCGGCCATGACGTACGAGTTCGCGATGGTCACGTCGGTGGCGCCGCTCGGGTCGATGCCGTAGAGGGTGAAGTTGTTCGACTTCACGGCTGGATCATGCGCGGGTTGTTCACGTCCAAACAGTATGAGCTGCACGTCCATTGGACCGTAGAGGCATGCAGGACCGTCAGCTCGGAACGGGGGTGAGCAGGACGACCACCTCGGCTGCCTGTCCGGAGCGGGAATCATGGACCGCCCAGCCTCGGCTCGAAGCGGCGCTGCTCCATTGGCGGTCGTCGAAGGTCACGGAGGTGATGTGCAGGGCGGTGGCGTGGCAGACCGTCCACAGGGCCAGGGCCCAGCCCGCCGCGGTGCCGGTCACCGGGTAGGCGACTCTATGCACTGCTGGCCGAACGAGGACTGCGTACCGTGCTCACCGCCAGTGACCCGTTCGGCAAGCTCCTCGCCGCCGGGCTGGCCACTTCCCTGGTCCTGCAGGTGTTCGTTGTCGCCGGCGGCGTCACCGGCCTGATCCCGCTCACCGGCAAGGCCCTGCCGTTCCTGGCACAGGGCGGCTCGGCCCTGGTCGCCAACTGGCTGCTGGTCGCCGTCCTGATCAAGGTCAGCGACAGCGCCCGCCGACCCCCGCCCACCCCGGCCGCAGACCTGAGTGCCGCCGAAACCCAGCTCATCCGCCCGTGACCACCCTGCGACCTGCCTCATGGGCGTGCGGTGGTGAACCTTGGCTGAATTCCGGGAACTGGCCGCGCTTTCAGTCAGGTTAGAAATTTCTTTCCACGGCGGGATTTCAGTAAGGAGTGAGTAAGGACATGAGGGACGCTCGTGCGCCTGCATGCATCGAAAATAATTTTGGGGTCTTGCCAATTCTTTTTCATGAGCTGGTCGCGGCCGGTGGGTGACTGCCGGTGTGGCGACTTGCGGATGCGGGAGGCAAGGCCGCTTCGCGGCGTGTTCGATTTGACGATTTCTCAGTTGCGCAGTGAACCTGTGGCGGATGGATGCCGTCTTCCGAGGCGAATGTCCGAGGTTTTTTCGACCTGTCAGTAGCGAACAAAACAACAGAGGCATGTTGATGTCCTGGTCCTGTGAGGAACCGTCTTTTGGCCCGTCAACGGAGTTGGCCGGTCGGGCCGTCTACCGCTCCGGGGAGGCTGCCGCGCCACGTACGCTGATGGACGTCCTGGATGCCACGGCAGCAGCGTTTCCGGATGCGCCTGCTGTGGACACGGGAGCGGCGGTGCTCTCCTACCGTGACCTGTGCGAGGAGACCGTGCGCCGGGCACGGGACCTGACGGGGCGGGGGATAGGCCCCGGTGACCGGGTCGGTGTACGGGTGCCTTCGGGTACGGCGGAGCTGTATATGTCGATCCTGGCGGTGCTCCGGTGCGGTGCCGCCTACGTACCGGTTGACGCGGACGATCCCGAGGAGCGGGCCGCCACCGTCTTCCGGGAGGCGGGCGTGTGCGCGGTGCTGGGGCCGCACCCGCAGCCGGAGGGGCTCGTGGAGCCGGTCGGAGTCACCGCGGCGGGCCGGATGACGCCCGGACCCGGCCTGGACGACGACGCGTGGGTCATCTTCACCTCCGGCTCGACGGGCGCGCCGAAGGGCGTCGCCGTCACCCACCGATCGGCAGCGGCGTTCGTGGACGCCGAGGCAGGCCTGTTCCTGCGGGAGCGGCCGCCAGGCCCCGGCGACCGGGTGCTGGCGGGGCTGTCCGTCGCCTTCGACGCCTCCTGTGAAGAGATGTGGCTGGCGTGGCGGCACGGCGCGTGTCTGGTGCCGGCGCCGCGCTCGCTGGTGCGAGCGGGGTACGAACTCGGCGGCTGGCTGGTCGAGCGTGGCATCACGGTGGTGTCGACGGTTCCGACGCTGCTGACGCTGTGGCCGGTCGAGGCGCTGAGCCGGGTGCGGCTGCTGATCCTGGGCGGCGAGGCGTGTACCGCGGGGCTGGTGGACCGGTTCGCTGCGCCTGGACGGGAGATGTGGAACACCTACGGGCCGACGGAGACCACCGTGGTCGCGTGTGCGGCTCCCCTGGAGCCGGGCCACGTGGTGCGGATCGGGCTGCCGCTGGAGGGCTGGCAGTTGGCCGTGGTGGACGCGGCGGGGGAGCCGGTGGCGTTCGGGGAGGAGGGCGAGCTGGTCATCGCCGGTGCGGGCACGGCCCGTTACCTGGATCCCGTCAAGGACGCCGACCGCTTCGGGCCCTGCCCCGCGCTGGGTTGGGCGCGTGCCTACCGTACAGGTGACGTGGTGCGGGCCGACGCGGACG
The DNA here is from genome assembly GCF_045040035.1 of Streptomyces sp. NBC_01384. NCBI lineage: Bacteria > Bacillati > Actinomycetota > Actinomycetes > Kitasatosporales > Streptomycetaceae > Streptomyces > Streptomyces sp. NBC_01384. The sequence continues at coordinate 1,323,075 of NZ_CP109559.1, read as the reverse complement.
GCCTGATCTTCGTCGGGCGCGCCGACGACCAGGTCAAGCTGGGCGGCCGCCGCGTCGAGCTCGGTGAGATAGACGCCGCGCTCAGCGCCCTGCCGGGGGTGCGCGGCGCGGCGGCAGCCGTGCAGACGACGCCGGCCGGTACCCAGGTGCTGGTGGGCTACCTGGTACCCCAACTGACCGCGGACGGCCGTGGCTCGGCCTTCCAGATGGACAAGGCCCGTGCGCTGCTCGTGGAGCGTCTGCCGCAGCAGTTGGTGCCGGTCCTCGCCGAGGTCGCGGAGTTGCCGACGCGCACGTCGGGCAAGGTGGACCGTAAGGCGTTGCCCTGGCCGCTGCCCGTCCCGTCCCGTGGTGAGAGCGGCCAGGACGGTCCTGCCGGCCCGGCGATGGAGTTGGCGGGGACGGCCGCGCGGCTCGCGGACATCTGGGAGGAGTTGCTGGGTGTACGTCCCGGCCCGGACAGTGATTTCGTGGCGCTGGGTGGCACCAGCCTGACCGCAGCGCGGATGGCCTCGATGCTGCGCGTGCACCATCCGGGTGTCTCGGTCGCCGATCTGTACCGGTATCCGGTGCTGTGCCATATGGCCGTGCATCTGGACTCGCTGGCCGGTGCGGCCGAGGAGGTACGGGTGGTGCGGCCCGTGCCACGACGGGCCTCCGTGGTGCAGATTCTGGTCCAGACGGCCTTGTACGGGGTGACGGGGCTGCGTCTGCTGACCGGGTTGGCGATGGCGGACAACGTACTCGGCGGGGTGGCGCCGCATGCCTGGGCGCCGCACACCCCGTGGTGGCTGGTGGCGGTGGCATGGGTGGTGCTGTTCAGCGCGCCGTCGCGATGCCTGACCGGAGCGGGCCTGGCGCGTGCGCTGGCAGGCTCCGTCCGCCCGGGGGCCTACCCGCGGGGCGGCGGCGTCCACCTGCGCCTGTGGAGCGCCGAACGGGCGGTGGCCGCCTTCGGCGTCCCGTCCCTGCTGGGTACGCCGTGGGCTGCTCTGTACGCACGCGTGCTGGGCTGCACGACCGGCCGGGACGTGCGCCTGCACGCGATGCCGCCCGTGACGGGTCTGGCGGAGCTGGGTGAGGGGGCCGCCATCGAGCCGGGGGCGGACCTCTCCGGCTGGTGGCTGGACGGCGACACGCTGCATGTCGGGACGGTGACGGTGGGGGCGGGGTCGCGTGTGGGCCACCGCAGCATGCTGCTGCCCGGGGCGGTCGTGGGCCGAGGCGCGGAACTCGTGGCCGGCGCCTGCCTGGACGGGCGGATCCCCGACGGTGAGTGCTGGACGGGCTCCCCGGCCCGGCCGGCCGACCCGGCCGAACGTATCGCGAGCAAGGGCTGGCCCGCCCCGCTGACCGTGCGCCGACGCCGCTGGAACATCGCCTACGCCCTGTCCCTGGCAGCAGCGCCGCTGCTGCCGCTCGTGGCAGCCGTACCGGCCCTGTTGGCCACATACCAGATGGTGCGCGGCGCGTTGACCCTGCCGACCGCGGCGCTCCGCCTGCTGGCGGCCGTTCCGTTGTTCACGGTCATGACGACCGTGTGCTGGGTACTGGTCCTCGCGCTGGTGGTGCGGGGCCTGGGCCGGGGGATCACGCCGGGTGTGCACCGCGCGGACGGCGGTGTGGCCTGGCGGGTGTGGCTGGTCACCCGTCTGCTCGACGGCGCCCGCGGGGGCCTCTTCCCGCTGTACGCGAGCCTTGCCACGCCGTACTGGCTGCGGCTGCTCGGGGCGCGTGTGGGACGGCACACCGAGATCTCGACGGTGCTGCCGCTGCCGTCGCTGCTGCACGTCGAGGACGGTGCGTTCCTCGCGGACGACACGCTCGTCGCACCGTTCGAGGTACGCGGCGGATGGATGCGGCTGGGGCAAGTGCGCATCGGCACGCGGGCGTTCGTCGGCAACTCCGGCATCGTCGGCCCCGGCCGTACGGTGCCCGACCACAGCCTGGTGGGCGTGCTCTCCGACATGCCCGCGCACGGCGAGGCGGGCATGTCCTGGCTCGGGCGACCCGCACTGCCGCTGCCGCGGGTGGCGACGGCGGCCGATCCGGAGCGTACGTTCGCCCCGCCCCGGCGGCTGGTTGCGGCCCGTGCGCTGGTGGAGATGTGCCGCGTGCTGCCTCTTCTGGCGAGCACCGCCCTCGCCGAATGCGTACTGCTGGGCGAACAGGACGCCTTCACCCACGGCGGTCTGCTCCTGGCGGCACTCGTCGGCGCACCGCTGCTGCTGGGCGCGGGCCTGGCGGCCATGCTGACGGCCACCTGCGCCAAATGGCTGCTGGTGGGCCGTTTCCGGGCCGGTGAGCACCCGCTGTGGTCGTCGTTCGTGTGGCGCAACGAACTCTTCGACACGTTCGTGGAGTCGTTGGCCGTGCCGTGGATGGCCCGCGACTTCCTGGGCACCCCGGTCCTGAACTGGTGGCTGCGCAGTCTGGGCGCGCGCATTGGGAGCGGTGTGTGGCTGGACACCTACTGGCTGCCGGAAACCGACCTCGTCACCCTGGGAGACGGTGCGAGCGTCAACCGCGGCTGCGTGCTGCAGACCCACCTCTTCCACGACCGCATCATGCGGATGGACACCGTGCACCTGGCCGCCGGTGCCTCGCTCGGCCCGCACGGCATCGTGCTGCCCGGCACCACCGTGGGCGCGGGCGCCTCCATCGGTGCCTCCTCGCTGGTGATGCGCGGCGAGACGGTGCCCACCGGCACCCGCTGGGCCGGCAACCCCATCGCGGGCGAACCGGCCGCGCGCCGCGCACCGCTGCCGGCCGGGACCGGTAAGGAATGACCCACTGCAGTCGTCGTGCCCTCCTCCGGGGCGCGGCCCTGATCCCGCTCGCCGCAACGGCCGCAGACGGTCTCCTCGATGCGGCCGGGGCAGAGAACCGCTACTTTCCGAGTCACGGCACGTATGACCATCACACCCTCTCCTACGACCTGCACCTCGCGTACGACCCGTCGAGCGGCACGCTCGACGGCCGCGCACACATTCACGCCGTGGCCGACCGGCCCCTCGCACGGGTGGAACTGGACCTCGCCCGCCTGACCGCCCACACCGCCCGTGTCAACGGCATTCCGGCGAGGCCCAGGCAGAAAGGCGACAAGCTGTACCTGACCGGCTCGCACACGCTCGCCGCAGACACCCCGTTCACCGTGGAGGTCGGCTACCGCGGCCGGCCGGCCCCGCTGTGCTCACCGTTCGGACAGATCGGCTGGGACCGCACCGGTGACCCGCACGACGGCACTCTCGTGGCCTCCCAGCCCCTGGGTGCGCCCTCATGGTTCCCTTGCAACGACCGCCCCGACGACAAAGCGGCCTACACCTTCCGGGTCACCGTCCCCCACGGCCACCACGCACTCGCCAACGGCACCCTGCGCGACCGGTATGCCACCGCGGACGCCCAGTGCTGGACGTACCACCACCCCGGCCCCATGGCCCCCTACCTCGCCACCCTCTACACCGGTCGCTTCACCCGCGACACCTGGCAGGCCCACGACAGCGCGACCGGAGAGACCATCACCGGACACAATCACTACCCCGCCCACCTGTCACAGCAGGCCCGCCACGACCTGGCCCGACAACCCGACATGCTGGCAGTGTTCACCGGTTGGTTCGGCCCCTACCCCTTCGAGACCTACGGCGCCGTCGTCGTCGACACAGAACTCGACCAACCGGTGGAGAACCAGACCCTGTCCGTCTTCGGCAGCAACCACATCGACGGCCACCGCGGCTCGGAGACACTGGTGGCTCACGAACTCGCCCACCAGTGGTACGGCAACAGCGTCAGCCTGCACAACTGGCGCGACATCTGGCTCAATGAGGGCTTCGCCACCTACAGCGAATGGCTGTGGTCCGAACACATCGGCGAAGATTCCGCCGACACCATCGCCCGCGCCGAATGGCACACCCTCAACCACCGCCACAGGAAAGACCTGCGCATCGCCGACCCCGGCCCGCACCGTATCTTCGACGACCGCATCTACACCCGCGGAGCCTGCACCCTGCACGCCCTCCGGCTGGCCCTGGGCGATGACCGCTTCTTCCCCCTCGTGCGCACCTGGCACGCCACCCATCGCGGCACCAGCGCCACCACAGCCGCCTTCATCGGCCACGCCGAACGCTACTCACCCCACCCCGTCCAACCGCTCCTGCACACCTGGCTCTACGAGAAACCCCTGCCCGCACTTCCTTCCGGCCCGGCCTGACACCGACCGGTTCGTGCCAGCGGGTCCATCTGGTCCCGCTTCTCCGTGCCTCGGTCTTTGGCGTACCCGATCTCCAGGCCGCTTCCTGCCGGCCGATCGGCTGTGCTCGGCAGGGCCCGGCGACTTCAGCCACGGCGGCTGAAGACTCGGCGGACGGCGCGGACCACGAGCCGGACGAGCAGGGCGACGAAGAGGATCACGATGATCACGAGGACCACGAGGAAGATGCCGAGCTTCTTGAAGAAGCCGCTCTTCTTCTTCGTGGTCCTCTTCGTAGTCCTCGTCCTGCGGGTCTGAGCCGCAGCGACTTGACGGGTGGACGCGGTGTGCCGGAGGTGGGCGGGCGACACCGTACCGGAGAGGGGGGAGACGGTGCGGGCGGGGTTGCCGGCTGCTGGCGCCGGGTGGTCGCCGTGCTGCGTCTGAACGCCGCTTTGGGCGGATGCCGGTGTCACTGCGAGCGCGAGCCCGAGCCCGAGCAGCAGGCCCACAAGTGCGGCCGTGGCGCGGGCCCTTCGGTTGTGCTGGTGCGTGATGTCCACGCGTGCCTCCCCGGTTCAGGTGCGGATGCTGCCTTGCGCAAGCACGCAACTATTATCTCGGCAGAGGTTCTTCCCATCTCCGGATCTGGACGGGGTTTCCATGCGCTACCTGGTACGCGATCGCATGCTGGCGTTCCACGAGGAAGCCTGGGTCGAGACCGAGCACCGGGAGAAGCTGTTCAAGGTCAACCGCAAACTGCTCCGCCTGCGTACGACGTTCGACTTCGTGGACACCGAGGGCAACCAGGTCGCCCGCATCGTCAAGAAGACCTTCACCCTCCATCACACGATCCTGGTCAAGCAGAACGGCGAGGTCGTGGGCCGCATCAGCAAGCGGGCTCTCCGGATCTTCGGGGACCGCTTCAAGGCGCGTCTGCGGGGCGGGCGGCGGCTGCGCATAGCCGGGAACTTCTGGGACCGCGAGTTCGACATCGTGGACGGCGACACCACCCTGGCGCACATCTCGCGCCGCTGGTTCAGCATCCGCGACGCATACGCGGTCGACGTGATGAGCGAGCCGGACGCGCTGCTGCTGATCATCCTGGCGGTGTGCGTGGACCACACGCTGGAGGACCGCAAAGGCGAACGGCTCACCAACCTCTGACGCACAGACATGTCGGCGCGCCACCTCCGGTGGCGCCGAACCGGGGGTAACCACTTCACCATGATGGGTCATTCGCACGCCGTGAGCGGCGCGCTGATCTTCGCCGGCACCGCACCGTACCTGCCGCCACTGCTGCTGCACACGCATCTGGCACCCCAGGAGATCCTCATGGGCACGGTGCTGTGCGCGGGCGCCGCACTGCTGCCCGACCTGGACCACCACGACGGAACGATCGCGCACTTCCTCGGCCCGGTCTCCCGGTTGCTGTGCCGGTTCGTCGCCTGGATCTCCGGAGGTCACCGCCATGCCACGCACTCCGTGTTCTTCGTCGCCCTCATGAGCGTGGGCAGCTGGGCCGGAATCGCCTACCTGGGCAGGCCGTTCACTCTCGGGATCTCCTTCTTCCTCCTGGCGCTGGCTGTGCGGGCGCTCAATCTCTGCCCGCCGGGGCACGGTTTGCATGCCTGGGGCACCATCGTGGCTCTGGCCGGGCTGGGCACCGCGGCCATCGCCAAGTTCATTCCCTCCACGCCCGGTTGGCTTCCCTACGCGGTCGGCCTGGGCTGCCTGGCCCACCTGGTCGGCGACTCCATCACCAAGCAGGGCGCACCGTGGCTGTGGCCGCTGCGGACCCGGTACGAGATCGTGCTGATCAAGAGCAGTGGCAACAAGCTGGAGACGGAGATACTCACCCCGCTGATGGGCGCCGGCACCATCGCGCTGCTCTGGCTGACCGTACTGGCGCCTCATCCCGTCCGCTGAAGCCATTGGCGGCCGGTCCGGCCCGGTACCCGTTCGGTACCGGGCCGGACCGGGTGTCAGTGGTCGCCGCGGGGGCGGGTGAGAGTGAAGCGGTCGACGGGCACCAGGTCGCCGAAGGGGCCGCTGACGGTGTAGTAGGTGACGTTGATCGAGGTGGTGCCGCCGGGGCGGCCGGGGCCGGCCTCCCGGCACCGGCCACCGCCGCCGTGGCCGCAGGGCGACCCGCCCTACCGGGCAGGGCGCGGCTACCGGGGAGGTGGTCCGTGGTCGGGCCCTCCGTGCCCGCGCGCGGCCGGATCGCCCGGTGAGGCTTGGCGTCCGGCGCGTGCGATGATCCAGGCGGCTCCTCGGGCCGCCAGGGCGCGACGACGCCCGCGCCGCGAGTGCGGCACGGCTGCGCCGTGGCCCTCGGCCGCCCCGCCGGTTACGGCGGCCAGTCGCCGGGCGGCATCCTCGAGTTCGGCCATGAGTCGATTCCGGCGGGCCCCCGGCCCGGTGATGCGCAGGACCGCGTAGAGGCCCTCTATCCGGGCCACCGCGGCGCCTATCCGCAGGTTCGCGCTGCCCGTTGACGGAAATTGCTCCTGCGGCACGGGGGTCCTCCATCCTGGCCGATCGGTGCGGTCCGGTCCGCACGGGACCCGGGCGCTCGGCCGACCGGCATACGCTTGCACAATTGCGTAATCGTGAAATGGTTGAGAGTGATCATGTCGAGATGAGCGGAGTGTGGCGAGTCGGGCCGGAGTGGCCCGGTCCTGGCTCGGCCGGTCATGCCGGGGCGTAGACGATGCACTCCGTCTCGCCGGGCTCCAGCGGTAGGCCGAGGCGGTCGGCTGCCGCCGGGATGTCGTGCTCCTCCGGCTCTTTGAGTCACAGCTTCGTCCACTCCGCGGTGCGGTCCCTCGACGTGTTCGACGGGTGCTGGGTACCGGCATCCCGAACACCTCCGGCCTGTCTCCCCAGGTCAGTGCGGCCGTGTGGCAGGTCGTCGATGACCTTGCGGCGTGCTCCTCCTGTCGTACCACCAGACGCTGAGCGTGCTCGCGCCCTGTCTCCTCCGGAGAGGTGGCGGGCCGTACGGACCTGTCTCACCCCGCAGGAGCCGGTTGGGGGCAAGAAATACTTGTTATGGCGCGCCGGCGTCCAGGTCGCAGTCGCCCCCCGAAGGGGATCCCGCCTGCCAGCCCAGCCCGGCCGTTACAGCGGTCAGGCCCGGCGCCTGCCTGTTCAGTGACATGTTGCCGCCCTTGGTCAGGGGCACACCCATGAACTTCCTCCGCACCTGTTCCGGCTTCCCGCGTTCATCACAGACAACGCGGTCACAGTCTCCATAGTTCCCTAGTTGCGCAATATCTAAAGTAATGAGTGCTGGGGCAGCGGCAGACCGCGGGAGCGCGGCGGTGGCGGCTTGCGGGGCCCGGCACGCGGAAGCGGGGCAGTCCGAGAGCAGCTCCACCACGCAACGGTGTCATCTCCCGCCGCTGCGAGGCGGATTAGCCAAGCGGGCGCCAACGGCCGGTCAAGGTTGCCTGCCGGCAAGGGGCTGTTCATTCCCGGGCTCTACCCGCATAGATGGTCCGGTGCTGTCATGTTCTCGACACCCCGTTATCCGTCGGGGTGACCCCCCCCACGCCGGGAGCCCCCATGCCACGTCTGCGTCGTCAACTCGCCGTCGCTGCCTCCTCGTTGGCCCTCGCCGCCGCCGGGCTGATCGTCGGAACCGACACCGCCCACGCCGCCAGCTGCTCGCAGTCCTACCTGCCGCTGCAGGACACCGCCTGCCAGCCCGGCGCGCTCAACTCGGCCGTCACCCAGTCGACGATCAACTCCACGATCTGCGTCTCCGGCTACAGCTCCTCCATCCGCCCCTCCACCAGCTACACCAACGCCCTGAAGGTCAAGCAGATCGCCGAATACGGCTACAGCGACACCGCCACCGCCGACTACGAGGAAGACCACCTCATACCGCTGTCTCTGGGCGGAGCCCCGAAGAGTGAACAGAACCTGTGGCCCGAACCCCGCTACGCCGTCGGCGGATACAGTGCCGCCGACAAGGACACCGTCGAGTACAAGCTCTACGAGGCGGTCTGCGCGGGAACGATAAAGCTCGTCCCGGCACAGAAAGCGATCGCCACCGACTGGACCACCGCACTGGACGCCGTCGGCCTGAGCTGACCCGAGCCCCTTCACCAGCGCCGCGCCCGCCGCGTGCAGACGCCCACGGCGGGCGCGGCGCGACACCGCCTCTGCAAGATCTCACCAGACCCCGCAGCCCGACCACGGTTGCCGGAGGAGCGGCATCAGCACTGCTGACGTCCTGGCGTGCAGGCCAGCACCAACGGCCGTCTGCTGCGGCCGGGTTCGGGCACGCGGAGCCCTCCGTCCGGTCGATTCAGCCGCTGGGTCAGCGGGCGGCATGGGCTTCGGCGAAGTCCCAGATCAGCGGGAGGAACTGCTCGGGGGTCTCGATCTGGGGCATGTGGCCGGTGCGGGGGAGCAGCTCGAACCGGGCGTCCGGGATGGCCGCGGCGTAGGCGCGTCCGTAGTCGGCGTCGACGACCTGGTCGCTCTCGCCCCACGCGACGAGGGTCGGGTGCGTGACCTTGGCCAGCCGCTCGCGCAGGGTGGGGTCGGCCATGGCGTGCGGGCTGGAGTAGACCTGCAGTGCAGCCCGGTTGGCGATCGCGATCGCGCGCTGGGCCTCGGAGAAGGTGCTCGGGTCGATGCGGAACTTCTCGGGGTCGTGGAAGGAGAGGGCGGACAGTTCGGCGGCCGTCAGGGAGAACGGGTCGGCGACGGGGTGGCCGGGGACGTGGATGCCGGTGGCGTTGACGATCACGACGCTGCTGATCCGGTCGCTGCCGAGGAGGACCAGTTCGGCGGCTGTCCAGCCGCCGATGGAGTTGCCGACGACGGTGACATCCGTCAGGTCGAGGTCGTCGAGCAGCCGTCCGTAGACCTGAGCGAGGCCGGGGACGTCGGTCAGCCAGTCGGGCCGGGCGGTGCCGCCGAAGTCGGGGTGGAAGGGGGTGAGGACCCTGGCCTGCCGCTGCTGGGCGAGGAGCTGGGCGAACGGCGAGACGGTCTGGCCGCCGCCACCGTGCAGCAGCAGGAAGGGGTGGCCCTGGCCCCGGTCGCCGAAGGTGATGTCGAGGTCGCCGGAGTCGAGGGCGAGGGTGTGGACGGTCCTGGTCATGAGTTTCTCCTGATGGGCGCGCGTGGTCATCGGTGTGCGCAATGACTGGTGGTGACCGGTGTGCATGGTCGCTGACGTGAGTCGTCAGGTTGGCGAAGGTGTGCGGTGCGCCGGGCGGGATCATCGCGAGCGTGCCTGCCGAGCCGATGGAACTGTCGCCAGGCGGGGCCGGACGTGCGCGGGCCGGGGCGGTGCCGGCGGCGTGCAGGATCTCCCAGAGCGTGGACGGGGTGATCGGGTGCCCCGGGCGCGCCGGTTCTCCTTGGATCCGTCGATGGCTCCGCGGAGGATTCTCCTTCGCCGGGCGCAGCACCGGCTTCCTGGGCGCGGCTGCGGTCGGCGGGCGCCTGGTGCGGTTGCGGCGGGTGGAGTAGTCCCACTTCTTGGCGGTCATCTTGCGGTGCCGGACCAGTGGCGTTCCCGGCGTGGCGGGGAGGGCATCGGTCCAGCGGCGGTGCGGTATCAGTGACGACTGGGCCGCCGGCCAGAGGCGGTCGGCTGGCTCATGGCGCACCGGGCTCTTCGACTGCCGCCGCGGGATGGCGTTCTCGTGCCGCAGCGGCGGCGCCTGCCCGCCGGCTGGATTCGGTTCATCGCTGATCAGTGGCCTGACCAGGACGGATGACTATTCGGCACTCGCACCGTCGGCGGCCGGTGATGAACCGGGTGAATGACCTCGTGCAGACCTCTAGGCGTACCGACTAGTCGGTACTAGCCTCTGGCCACGCTCTCGGAGCCGGGCCGCACCGCGCCCCCGTCGCACCGACGCAAACACCCGGTTTCCAGGTATTCCCAGGAGGAGCCGTATGTCCGCCAACCCGACGACGTTCGACGCCGACAGACCCGCGCCCGATGTGCCCGCCGCGGACGCCCGCGGCCCGCTGGCCTGGCTGTACCGCCGCGACCTGGCGGACTACCCGCCCACCGGTCGTCGTATGGCGTATCTCGCGATCGTGGTCATCACCACCGTCGTCCTGTACTACATGCTGTACATCCAGTACGCGGTGGCGACGTCGATCATCACGCACTTCGACATGACGTACCGCTACTTCGTCTGGGTCTCGGTGATCGGCAACGCGATCGGGGCCTTCGCCTCGCTCGTGGCCGGTCTGGCGGACCGCTGGGGCCGGGCGAATCTGGTGGTCTACGGGCTGCTGATCGCCGCGCTGCTGGTCTTCTTCGGGCTGCCGAACGCGGCGAACAAGACCACCTACCTGGTGCTCTTCGCGCTCGTCAGCTTCATCGAGGGCATCGTGCTGGTCGCCACCCCCGCGCTGATCAGGGACTTCTCCCCACAGCTCGGCCGGGCCACCGCGATGGGGTACTGGACGATGGGCCCGGTCATCGGCTCCCTGGTGGTCACCACCGTCACCAGCAACACCCTCGACAGCGCCACCTGGCAGGACGAGCTGCGCTATTCGGCGATCGCCGGGTTCGTCGTCTTCGTCGTCGCGATCTTCGCGCTGCGCGAGCTGTCCCCGGCGCTGCGCGACCAGACCATGGTGTCGCTGCGGGACCGGGCACTGGTCGAGGCGCGCGCCAAGGGGCTGGACACCGAGGCGGTACGCCGCGGCGAGTGGCGGCAGATGATGCGCCTGGACGTGCTGGGCTCGGCCTTCGCCATCGCCGTGTTCCTGCTGCTGTACTACGCGGCGGTCGGCAACTTCGTCGTCTACTTCGCGACCACCTTCGGCTACAGCGAGCAGCGCACCAACGCGCTGGCCAACTGGTACTGGGGGGCGAACGCCATCGCCCTGGTCCTGGTCGGCCTGCTCTCGGACCGGCTGAAGGTGCGCAAGCCCTTCATGATCGTCGGCGCGGTCGGATCCGTCGTGGTGACCGCGATCTTCGCCACCCGCGCCACCCACCTGACGACCGACTACTACACCTTCGCCTGGCTGTTCATCGGCATCGGCGTCTTCAGCGGCATCGCCTACGCGCCCTGGATGGCGAGCTTCACCGAGACGGTGGAGAAGCACAACCCGGCGGCGACCGCGGCGGGCCTGGCAGTGTGGGGCTGGACGGTGCGCATCGTGGTCGCCGTCTCCGCGGCTTTCATCCCGGTGCTGGTCACCTCCGTGACCCCGCTCGTGGAGCACGGCGCCGAGGTCAAGGTCGCCTCGGTGCAGGCGGCGCCCGCGCTGGCCATCGTCAACGCGCACCCGCAGCTCTTCGCCGAGCTGAACAAGTACACCCCGGCCACCGTGCCGCCCGCGCTGGGCGCCCGCGCCGTCCAGGAGGTCGGCGCGGAGAACCTCGGCGTCGTGCAGAAGGCGGCGCCGCAGCTGAAGCTGCTGCAGGAGTACGGCGCCAAGGTCCAGAAGGCTTCGAAGGACGGGCCCGGCGAGTGGCGCAACTGGTGGTGGATCTGCGTCGGCGGCCAGGCGCTCTTCCTGCCCTTCGTCTTCGTGATGGCGGGTCGCTGGAGCCCGAAGAAGGCGCGTGAGGACGCCGAGGCGCACCAGCTCGCGGTCGACCGCGAGCTGGCAGCCCTCGCCGCCGCCAAGGAGTGACCGGACGCGGAGCCGGCCGTCCGTGAACGGGCCGGCCGGCTCCGCGGTGGGGTGTCGGGTACGTGACAAGATGCGATTCGCCGGTCCCTGATCATGACCGAACGTCCGTTTGGGGCCCTGGGGTTGAGTGCCGACGGTCCGGGCCTATCCGTTACTCGTGGCCACGCGGGGGTGTCGGCAACTGGACTGGCCAGCTGTGGTGTTTCACCCACGAGATGGCTGCAGGTGATGTGATCGTCACGCCCACCGGCGGACGCCGGATTGCCGTTGGCCATCTCGACGGCCCCTACCGCTACCGTCCTGAAGCCGACCCCGAAATGCGCCACGTGCGCAGCGTCAAGTGGGCACAGAGCGACATAGATGTCGTCCAGCGGCACCGTCGCCGTACGCCGCGCCCGCTGCGCGGCGTAGATGAGGCGGTGCGCCGCCCGGTCCCCGGCCCGCACCAGCCACAGCCCGGCCTGCGGCTCGCCCACCGGCATGGCCGCGAGCTCGACGGTCACCGCCGTCAGCACCTCCTGCTACAGCTCACAGGCCTCGACCTCGGCCAGCCGGGGCAGCCGGGCGAGCGCGCGCCGCAACCCCGGCACCGTGGAGCCGACGGCAACGGTGCCCCACGGCTCACCCTGCTCCCGGCGGCGGCGCAGGACTTCACGCCACACCCGGGCCCGGGCCTCGGCGGTGCAACTGGGGTGCACCAGCCGCGAACGGACCATGGATCGGGTGGTCGGCCGCGGGAATGTGACACTCGCCGCGCAAGTGTCACATTCTCCGGGCCACACACCGTGACCCTGGGGCACCGGCCAGACCGCCCACCACGCCGACCGGGATGCGCCGACAGCGTCCGGCGAGTGCCGGGCGGGGCCCGCCGCGTCAACCTTGTCGGGGTGGCGGGCCCGTGCTGCGGCGGACGACGAGCCGGACCGGCTCGATGTGATCGGTCCGCGGCTCGGCCGATCCGTCGATGCGGGACAGCAGGAGCTGCAGAGAGCGTCGGCCCGTCGCGGCGAAGTCGGTACGCACGGTCGTCAGCGGGGGCAGCATGTGGGCGGCCTCGGGGATGTCGTCGTAGCCGACGACGCTGACGTCGTCCGGAACGTGCCGCCCGGCCTCGTGCAGGGCGCGCAGCACGCCGAGCGCCATCTGGTCGTTGGAGGCGAACACCGCCGTGACATCGGGGCGCCCGGCCAGTCGGCGGCCCAGTTCGTACCCGGAGTCCGCGCTCCAGTCGCCGATGAGCGGCTCGGGGATCTCGGCCCCCGCTGCCCGAAGGGTGTCACGCCACGCTTCCAGACGGCGCTCGGCGGACAGCCAGCCGGTGGGGCCCGCGATGTGGTGAACCGTGGCGTGGCCGAGCGACAGCAGGTGTTCGGTGGCCTGGCGCGCTCCGTCGCGGGAGTCCGCGGTGACGTAGGAGGCGTCGTCCCCGAGGTCGTTCTCCAGGACCATCAAGGGGACGTCGAGCGCCGCCTCCGCCAGGGCCTTTCCCACCCAGCGCTGCGGTGCGATGGCAAGAAGGCCGTCCGCCCCCTCGGCCGACAGCGTGTGCACGGCGCGCACCAGGGTGTCCCGGTCGGCCGTGTCGAGCGCGATGGAGCTGACCAGGTAACCGGCCTCCTGGGCCACGGTGTTGATCGCGGTGAGGATGGAGGCGGGGCCGTAGCGCGCCGCGTCGAAGGAGATCACCCCGAGCATCCGCGTCCTGCCGCTGGCGAGGGAACGCGCGCTGCGGCTGGGGCGGTAGCCGAGCGTGCGCATGGCCGTCAGTACCGCCTCCCGGGTGTCGGAGCGCACCGCGGGACTGTCGTTGAGCACCCGGGAGACCGTCTGTTTCGAGACACCGGCCAAGCGGGCCACGTCGTCCATCACCGGACGCGCCCCCGCGAAGCTGCGCCGGCTGCGTCCCTTGGGCGCGTCGGGTCCGTCGGGTGCCTCGGGTCCGTCGGGCCCCTTGGGTCCCTCAGGGCGGTCGGGTCCCTTGGTTCCTTTGGGGACGGCGCCGTCCGTGGCACCTCGGGTCATGGGGGCGCATCCTCCGACGTCGTGGCGGCGGTCGGTCCTGATCCGCCCGGCAGGCCCACAGGATAGGCCTGCCGCGTACACCTCCCCCTCCTCAGTCCGCCCGGACCGCCCAGGCGCGGGTGGTCACCCACTCGACGCGCCACACCGCCGCCCGTCCCGTGACGTCCCCCGCCTGCTCGGGCACGTGGACCGGAGCGCCGGCGGCCGGGGGCAGCAGCCGCAGCGTCAGGCCATGGCCGCGCAGGGCTTCCGAGGGGAGCCGGTCGAGGCCGATGTCCCAGACGCGCCCCGAGAAGAACTGGTCGGCGACGAGGGTGTCCGCGACGTACGCGCGCCCCACGTCGCCGGTCCAGTGGATGCGCAGGAGCGTGCCGGACGGTCGGCGCAGGAGGTTGTCCGGGATTTCCACGTGGTACTCGGCCGCGGCGGCGGCGAAGTGCTCGTCCGCCGGGGTGCTCGCCCGGCCCAGGGGACCGGTCGCGGTCGCGGGTGGCGGGCCCGCGGGGCGCACAAGGGTGGCGGCGGGCGCGGCGTCCCCGTCGGCCCACTCCTCGGTCGTGCAGCGGGTGAACACGCCGTCGGCCGACGTGGAGAGGGGCGCGCCGGCCACCGTCAACGGCCGTTCGGGCGCGGGCAGTACGGCGAAGGAGGGCCGCGACGCCGAACTGCGCACGCGGAGTTCGTCCCGGTCGAAGACGACACCGTCCGGGCAGAGGACCAGCCGCTCGGCGCCCCAGGCCGTGCCCCGGTAGGCGGTGCGCGCGGTGGCGGCGTCGAGCACGAGCAGGCCGACGCCGTTCCCGTCGCGGGTCTTCACCTGGACCAGGGCGTCGGTGCCGGGGCGCAGCCCCGTGATCAGAATGCGGTTGTCGGACTGGGTGACCTCTCCGGAGGGCGCGTCGACGGAAACGACCGTGCCCGCGTCCAGGGCGAGTTCCACGGGGATGCCGTCGGTGGCGGCCAGCACCAGGACCGTGCGGCCGTGGTCCGCCATGCGGCACACCGGCTGGGCGGTCGCCCAGTCGAGCCGCAGGTCGGCGACGTCGAGGCGCAGCGGCCAGCAGAAGTACGCGCCGGTCGGGACGGTGACCGGGGCGCTGGGGAAGGTGAGTGCGGGGGTGTCGGGGAAGTCGACGGTGAAGGTCGTGTCGGGGTGGGCCGGCAGTGGTTCGTGCGGCTGGTGGTTGTTGACGAAGAGGAAGCCGGAGGTGCCGTCGCCGCGCACGGCCCAGCGGAGGGTGTCCCGGTCGGACTGGGAGGCCGGCTGCCGCTCGGGAAGGACGGACTCCATGGGGGCGATCAGGCCGCCGAAGTCGGCCAGCAGGAGGTGCTGGAGGCGCAGCGCGTGGTACGAGGGCCGGACCTGGCCGTACTCGCCGAGGGGAGCCTGGAAGTCGTAGGTGAGGACGGGCAGGTCGTTGGGGTAGTCGGTGGCGTGGGACTCCTGGAGCGTGCTGAGCTCACCGGCCGGGTTCGTGCCGCCGTGGAACATGTAGTAGCCCTGCCAGACCGAACCACAGCCGATCTTGGTGAGGCCGAGGGCGCCCACGTCGTCGGGTTCGACGCGCGGCCGGCGGTGGTAGGCGACGGCCATGCCGCCGCCCAGCTCACAGGTGGCCCAGGGGAAGCGGTCCGTGGCGGCGGGGGCACCGCCGCGTACGGTCGTCGGACGCAGATCGGCGCCGATGCCCTCGTCGTCGCGCTGGTGGGTGAAGAAGAAGTGCTTGCGGCAGGTCTCCGGCCAGCCGCCGTCCGCCTCGGTCCAGAACGCCTCGGTGTAACCGCCGTACAGGGGCAGCAGTTCGTCGGGCGGCAACTGGACCCCGCCCCAGGCCGTCGACGTCCACAGCGGCGCGCTCAGCCCGACCTCCTGGGCCATCCGCTTCAGGGTGAGGAGGTGGCCGGGCTGGTCGTAGAGCTCGTTCTCGATCTGGATGGCGACGATCGGACCGCCGTGGGCCCGGTCGAGTCCGCGCAGTTGCCCGGCGATGGCCGTGAACCAGCCGCGTACGGGCTCCAGATAGGCGGGGTCGTCGGTGCGGGGCGTGCACGTGCGGGCCAGAAGCCAGTCCGGCAGGCCTCCGTTGCGGACCTCCGCGTGGCACCAGGGGCCGATGCGGGGGATGAAGTCCAGGCCGTGCCGGGCGCACAGCTCGGCGAAGCGCCGCAGATCGCGGTCGCCGTCGAAGCGGACGCGGCCCTCGGCCTCCTCGTGGTGGATCCAGATGACGTAACTGGCGACGACCGTGACCCCGCCCGCCTTCATCTTCAGCAGCTCCTCCTCCCAGTCCCGGGCCGGGTAGCGGGAGTAGTGGAACTCGCCGGAGACCGGGAACCAGGGGCGGCCGCCGCGTGTGAGGTAGCGGCTCGTCACCTCGATGGGATCGTGCGCGGTGGCGGCATCGGTGAAGGGGAGGTGGCCGGTCAGGGGCGGTGCGGGGGGCGCGGGGACGCGCAGGAGATGCGGCATCGGGTCTTCTCCGGTCCGGGGTTGGGAGGGGTGGTGAGAGGGGCTTGGCGTGGCGGTTTGGGAGCGTTCCCAGGGTAGCGATGTTATCGGTAACATCCCGCGCGTCAAGGGGCTTTGAGGCCTGCCGCGAAGTGCTCGCGAAGTGCTCGCGGCGTGCTCGCGGCACGGCTGTGAAGTGGCTGTGGCCGGTGGCGGTGCGGCCGGCGGCGTCGGCGATCGCGCCGATCGGTTGCTTCCGTGCCTTGGGCGGACCGACGGCGCGGCGCGGTGCAGGCGGCGCCGTCGGAGACGTACGGGCTGAGCGGCGTTCTGCCTGTTCCGATGGCGTTCACGGCGACGCCACACCTGAGTCCCCGTGGCCTGAATGAGTGGATCCGCCCAGTGATTCGCTCGGAGGCACCGGAGGGTCGCCCCATGGCCGGAACCGAACCCGTATCCGAACCCGTATCCGACCCCGTATCCATACCCGTATCCCCGTCCGTGTCCGATCAGGTATCCACCTCCGTATCCGCGCCCGTGTCAGCCGTCGGTCGCCGTCGGTTTCTGCTCGCCTCCGGTGCCGGCATCGCCGTCGCCGGAGTGGGTACGGGGGCGTTCTTGCCGCGGCAGCGCCGGACCCCCTCCGTCGAGCCCGCCGCCGTACGGAGCGTCGCCCGGCAGCCGGCCCGCCGGGCTCCGCGGTCGGCGCCGTACGCCGCGACCACCCTGGAGACGACGGCCCGCCTCGGCGGCGGCGCGCACGCCCAGACCTACCGGCGGCTGGTCTCGGGGCCCGGCTGGCCACTGGTCGTACGGCGAGAGCTCGCCGCCCCCGGTTCCGGGCGCCAGGACCGGCGTACCGCGCTCGCGTGCTTCGTGCAGTTCACCGACCTCCATCTCGCCGATGTGCAGAACCCGCTGCGCACCGAGTTCCTGAGGGCGCGCGGTGCCGCCTCGTGGCGGGCGCAGGAGGCGCTGACGGTGGCCGGGGCGGTCGCGCTCGTGGAGCAGGTGAACGCGCTCGGCGGGGGGCCGTACACCGGGCTGCGCCCCGCGTTCGTGATGACGACGGGCGACAACGTCGACAACAACTCCGCGATCGAGCTGGAGTGGTTCCTGACGGTGATGAGCGGGGGGCGGATCACGCCCAACACCGGTGACCCGACGGCGTACGAGGGCGCCCAGAACTCCGGGCTTCCCCTGTACTGGCACCCGGGCGACCCGGCCGTGCGCGACCTGGACAAGCGGCGCGGGCTGCCTCTGATCCCCGGCTTCCTCGACGCGGCGATACGACCGGTGACCAGCCCGGGGCTGCGCATCCCCTGGTACTCCACGGTCGGCAACCACGACGATCTGCCCGGCGGCTGTCTGTCGCCCGCGCTGAACGACTTCGCCGTCGGTTCCCGCAAACTGCTGTCGGTCCCCGCCGCGGACGCGGCCGCCTACGCCAAGGCGCTGAGGTCGGGCGACGACCCCAAGAGTGAGGTGCTCAAGGCGATCCTGAGCAGGAACGCGGCCTCGGCGCGGACCGTGACGGCGGACGAGCGGCGGCGGCTGTGCACCCCGCACGACTATCTGGCCGCGCATCTCGATCCCGCTCTTGCCGGTGCCGGACCGGTCGGCCACGGCTATACGCAGGACCATCTGGACGGCGAGCGGATGTACTACACCTTCCGGGTGGCGGAGAACGTGATCGGTGTCAGCATCGACACGACCTACCGCAGCGGCCACTACGAGGGCTCGCTCGGCACCGAGCAACTCCGGTGGCTGGAAAGGACCCTGGCCGCGCACAGCTCCCGGTCCTACGACGCGGACGGCCGGCTCGTCCGCAATCCCGGGGCCGACGACGCTCACATCCTGGTCTTCAGTCACCACCACAGCCCCAGCATGACCCGGCGCCCCGACGCCGCCCGCACGGACGAGCCGCGTCACGACGGAGCGGAGGTCATCGCCCTGCTCAGCCGGTTCCCGAACGTGGTGGCCTGGATCAACGGCCACAGTCACGTCAACCGGATCACACCGCACCCGCACGCCACGCCCGCCCGCTCCTTCTGGGAGGTCAACACCGCCTCCCACGTGGACTATCCGCACCACGCCCGGCTGATCGAACTGGCCGACAACGGGGACGGGACGCTGTCCCTGTTCACCACCCTCGTCGAGTCCGCCGCCCCGCACCGCACCGCGCCGCACTTCGACGACTTGTCGGCGGTCGGCCTCGCCTCCCTGTACCGGGAACTCGCGTACAACGCTCCCGGTCTGGCCGGGAGTATGACGGCCGGAGTTCAGGAGAGCTGGGCGGGCCGCGCCGGGGACCGCAACGTGGAACTGGTGGTGACGGCCGGGGCCGCGTCAGGGTGACTGATTTAGTCGGGTCATACGGAGACCACCTTTTCGGTGACGATGGGTACCAGGGTTGGGCTGTCCGTGGCGGGGACGTACTCGACAGTGCTCTGTGATTTTCGGTGGGAATGGGCACCGTTTCGGCGCGTTCAGGAACCACTGATCGGGTGACCTGCCGGGCGGGGCGGAGTGTCCCGGGGGATGCCACCGCGGGAGTGTCGATAGCTTGTTGGTGCGGGCCCTGGGCTGCCTCCCTGACAAGATGCGGCGAGGGGCTCGCACCTGGTTATGCCTGGGGGCGGATGCCGTGGAGATTTTCGAGGAGGGGCCGGGACAGTCAGTGCTGGGCCAGAGGTCGGTGTGGGTGCCAACAGCGGCAGCGGCCGGGACAGCCGGACTGGCGGGGCGCAGCAGGGGACAGGACGATGTGGTCTTTCATGGCAGCCCCCCGCTGTGTTCCGATGGGGGTATGAGCGGACGGGTGCGCGAGGGTTACCAAGGAACCGGGCCGGGAGCAATCACGCCGGACGGGTGTGCAGTCGAGCTGTACGGGCGGCTCCCCGTGGGCGATGAGCCCGATATTATCCAACGGGCAGTCCCTGCCAAGGTCCATATCCTCGAGCTGGGATCTGGCGTGGGCCGCATGACGCATCCGCTGGTTGAGCGGGGCTTCACCGTAACTGCCGTCGATGAATCTCCCCAGATGCTTGAGCGGGTCCACGGCGCCCGGACCGTCTGCAGTCCGATCGAGGAGTTGGAGCTCGACGCGCGCTTTGATGTGGTGTTGCTGGGGTCGTTCCTTGTTCACGCCGGCGATCCACAAGTGCGTCAGGGGCTGCTGCGGACCTGCCGACGGCATGTCGCTGACGACGGCTGCGTGCTGATCCAGCGAGAGAGCGAGGGGCGGCACGAGAACCTGCCACAAGAGCGGAAGATCGCTGGCGGTCTCGTCCGGGTGGTGTCCTCCGATCCGGTGGGTCCAGGTGTGCGGTCCGTTCACGTCGAATACGTCTTCTCGGACGCGCGGTGGACCCAGACGTTCCTGTCACACCCTCTGACCACCAATGCCTTCGAGCTTGCTTTGAGCGAGGCAGGGCTGGCCGTCGATGCATACCTAACTGACGACCGCACCTGGGTACGGGCTCGGCCAGTCACCGGTCAGCCGTAGTTCAATGATCAAGACGGCCACCGCGACCACGGTCCATGCTCGGCTCGCCGACGAGGCATGCTTCAGGGCTGCTGGGCCGTCACTTCGTTGCTGGGAAGAGGGATTCTTGGGTGGTCTGGAAGCGGTAGGACTCGGTGCCGGTCTGGATGAGAGTGCAGCGGAAGGTAATCCGGTCGGCGATGGCCGCGCAGAGGCGGGCGTCCCCGAAGGTCTTGTCCCACTCGGTGAACGGAGAGTTCGTGGCGACCGCGGTGGCCTTGCACTCCTCGCGTTCGGTGAAGATCTGGAACAGTAGCTTGGCGCCTTTGCGGTCCAGGGCCAGATACCCGAACTCGTCCAGGCACAGAAGGTCAATCTTGCTGTAGCGGGCGATCACAGAGGAGAGCCGCCGACTGGCGTCGGCCTCGGCAAGCTCGTTCACCAGGGCCGAGGTGGTGGTGTAGCGGACTGACAGGCCGGCCTCCGCGATCGCGGTGCCGATCCCGATCAGCAGATGGGACTTACCGGTGCCGGAGTCCCCGATCAGCACCAGCGGGCGGCCCTCGCGGACCCACATGGGGGACTTCAGGTCGGCGACGACTTCCGGGGTGACATTCGGGTTCTTGGCGAAGTCGAAGTCCTCCAGCCGCTTGGGGCGCGGGAAGCGAGCCAGCCGCAGGAGCCGCTGCTGGCGGCGCACGTCGCGGTCGGCAAGCTCGACCTGCAAAAGGTCGAGGAGGAACTGCTTGTAGGTGGCCTGCTCGCGGCGGGCGGTGCTGGCCAGTTCGATGAACCGCTCGCGGAACGCGGGCAGTTTCAGGTCTCGGCATGCCTCGTCGATGAGCATGTCCTCCGGGTCGCCCGGCAGGGACACCCTGCTCTGCGGAACCCGGTCCCGGTCGCGGTCCTGGTCCGCGTCGTGGTCGGTGACGGTGATGGCGCGGGTCATGCCCCCTGGCCTTTCTGGTTCTGGCTGGTCTCGCGGGTGGTGACCGGGTTGAGGAGCCGGTCGTACTTGCCCATGTCGGGCAGCGTCGTGCGTGGATCGGGCGGCAGGCGGCGCGCGTGCAGCGAGATCACCCTCGCCCCGGCCGCCTCCTGGCCCGCGCTCTCGCCGCCCGCGTCGTGGGCCGGTGTGTCGTCGGTGAGAAGTTCGGCGTTCTCGTCGTCGGTGCCCTCCATCGCCTTGCGGGCCTCGATCGCGACGAGGTCGGTGGACACCGAGCCGATTCGAAGACAGGTCTCCATCGCCTTTACCAGGGACTCGGCTGGCATCTGACGGTGCAGGAGCAGGACTTCGATCAGCATTCGGGTGCCCTCCCGGTCCCCGGCCTTCTGCTTGGCCGCGGCCCAGAACGCCTCGCGGACCTTCGTGAAACCGCCCTCCGCGCGGTCCTGCGGCAGTGCGCAGGCGCCGGCGAACGCACCTGGCTTGACCAGCAGGATCTCCAGGTAGTGGTCAAGGAAGTCGTGGTAGGTGTAACGGCGCGTCAGGCGGGGGTGGCGGGCGACGACCTGGCGGCCGTCGAACACCCACAACTCGTTCGCCCGCAGCTTGACCCGCACCTTCTGCCCGATGAACTTCGCCGGCACCGAGTAGTAGCACTGGCGGACCGTGATCCGGCTGTTGCGGGCGACCGTGGGCGTCAGGTCGATCCCGCAGTCGTAGTCGTCGGCGGGCAGCGGCCGAAGCCGGTCGCGCTCGGCCTCGAAGTCGAACCCGATCGAGGTCGGACGGCCGTGGATGTGTCGCGCGTCCTCCGCGACGTCGATCGCGGCAAGGCGCTCGTTCAGCTCCGCCAGCGAGTCCACCTGCGGCGGCGGCACCAGGTGCTTCCTGCGGAACCGGCCGCCCTCATGCTCGACTCCGCCCTTCTCGTGGGCCCCGGCCTCGCCAGGCGCGCAGTAAAAAGCCGAGAACTGGTACCACGATTTGAACGACGCCCACCTGGACGACTCCAGCCGTGAGCGCCCGAACAGTACCTGCTTCACCGCGGGCTTCAAGTTGTCATAGCGGATGTGCACCGACGGGACCCCGCCCAGCACGGTGAACGCCTCCACGTGGCCTTCCAAGAACGCCTCCTGGGAGGCAGTGGCATAGACGCGGTGGACGGCCTTGCCGGAGTAGGACAGGCGCAGGGTGAACAGCACGCACTTGCGGCGCTGCCCGGCCAGGTCCAGCCAGAAGTCGGCGAAGTCGACCTCCGCCTCCTCTCCAGGCCGCTTCGCCTGCGGGACCACACCCTCCAGATGCCGCCGCCCCGCAAGAGCCTCCGCTTTGATCTCCGGGCGCCGCCTGGCGACGTACTCCCACACCGTGGTCTGCCGTGCCAGCTCGAAGTCGTGCTCCGCGGCCAGACGCTCCATGATCCGTACGATCGTGTGCTTCTGTTTCGGCGGCGCGTCCAGGTCCTCGCGCAGCATCGCGTCGATGAAGCCCTTCACCGGCTCCAGCACACTTGGACGCGGCGGCGGCGACTTCCGCTTCGGCGGCAACGGCGACGTGATCGCCTGCCGCACCGTCCGCCGCGACACCCTGAACCGCGCGGCCAGTTCCCGCCCCGACAGCCCCTGCTCACGATGGGCCCGGCGGATCCTCTCGAACAACACCTCACGCGACCTGTGCACCAGCGGTCTCCCTGACCTGGACCGTGATCAACAAGCACAGCGTGACGGCCAAACGGCCCACCATCCCCGATTACTCCGAAAGCGGCATGTCACCCACCACCACACCAGCTGGCTTCCAAACCCACCGAAAATCCTCCGGTGCCGAATCTCGACGGAAACGTGGCCCCCATACACCCCGAAGAAATCAGGGTGACCCCCTTGTAAGCCCTTCGATGGGTTCCTTCGATTGTGGGCTCCTTGGGTCGTGGGTTCCTTCGGTTGTTGTCGGGGTGTCGGCTGTTCCTGTTCATTTCGTTGACACGAGTCACCAACGGTCATAGTTTTCCCGCCGTACCCGTGCTGCCTGACGCCATGTCAAGTCCGGCCCTGTGTGGGGTGCGTTCAAGGACTGAACGCGGCGGCTGTCGTTGGCGCGTGTGCCTGCGGTCCACAACGAAGTGCCCGCGCACCGAAGGAGTGACGGCTCATGTCCCACACCTTTTCCCGGCGATCCACCCTGCGTCTGCTGGGCGGCGCCGTCGCGGTCGCCGCGGCGGCCACCACCGGTTCCGCGCCGCTCGCCCACGCGGAAACCAGATCCGGCGCCGGCCCTCGCGTAGAGGGTTTGATCGCCAAACTCACCCTCGATGAGAAGATCTCCCTGCTGCACGGCGCCACCGACCCCGCCTCGCTCGGCCAGGCCGGTTACGTGCCCGGAGTGCCCCGCCTCGGCATCCCCCCGCTCCGCCTCGCCGACGGCCCGGCCGGTGTCCGCGTCACCCGGCACGCCACCGCTCTGCCCGCCCCCGTTCTGCTCGCCTCGGCCTTCGACCCGGACCTGGCCCGCCGCTACGGGCAGGTCATCGGGCGCGAGGGCCGCGCCCTCGGCCAGGACGTACTGCTCTCCCCGATGGTCAACCTCATCCGCACCCCGTACGCGGGCCGCAACTTCGAGACCTTCAGCGAGGACCCGCTGCTCGCCGGCGATCTGGTCGCGGCCGAGATCCGCGGCATCCAGGGCGAGGGCCTCATCGCGACCGTCAAGCACTTCGCGCTCAACAACCAGGAGCAGGACCGCATGTCCATCGACGTGCGGGTCGACGAGCAGACCATGCACGAAGTCGAACTGCGCGGCTTCGAAGCGGCCGTCGCCGCCCGCACCGGTGCGGTCATGGGCGCGTACAACAAGGTCAACGGCACCTTCGCCTGCGAGAACAAGGCGCTCCTCTCCGACATCCTGCGTGGGCGGTGGGGCTTCGACGGCTGGGTGATGACGGACTGGTTCGCCGCCCACAGCACCGTCACCGCGCTCACCGCGGGCCTCGACATGGAGATGCCGGACGGGACGTACTTCGGCGCCGCCCTGAAGACGGCCGTGCAGAACGGTGGTGTCGCCGAGTCGTACGTCGACCGGGCCGTGCGCCGCGTCCTTGCCGTGATGGACCGCTTCGGACTCCTCGACGGCAGCCTCCCGCCCCGCCCGGGCCGCGACCCGAAGGCGGGCGCGGCCGTCGCGCTGGAGATCGCCAGGTCCGGCGCGACCCTGCTGCGCAACGAGCGGCACGCGCTGCCCCTGACCGGTGCCGCCGCCCGCAGCATCGCCGTCGTCGGCCCCACCGGCTCCCTCCCCTTCGTCAGCGGCGGCGGCAGCGCGCACGTCGTCCCGGACCACGCCGACAGCCCACTCGACGCCATCCGCTCCCGCGCGGGACGCGGCGCCCAGGTGTCGTACGCGCTCGGCGAGGATCTCTTCGGAAAGGCCATTCCGGGCGGGGTGCTGACCACCGGGATCGACACCGAGGCCCAGCGCGTCGCCGCCGGGAAGACCTGGACGTACGAGGGGACGCTCTCGGTCGCGGACGCCGACGAGTGGACCTTCGTCATCCACTACTCCGGCGCCCGGCCCACAGTGCTCGTCGACGGCGTCGAACTCTTCCCGCTGCTGCCCGGCTACGGCGAGTACTTCAGCGGCGGTCTGGTCTCCGCCGCGCCCGACGGACTCGCCGTACGCCGCAAGGCGCTGAACCTCTCCAAGGGCAGGCATCAGGTCTCCGTCACCGCCCAGGGCGGAGCCGCGGGCCAACTGTTCCGGCTGCGGCGCATCACCGGAGCCACCCGTGCGCAGGACCTCGCCGAGGCGGTCAACGCCGCGCGCGCCGCGCAGAGCGTCGTGCTCTTCGCCTACGAGGACGCGACCGAGGGCCTGGACCGCGGCACCCTCGCGCTGCCCGGCAACCAGGAGCGGCTGATCGAGGCCGTCACCGCGGCCAACCCCCGTACGACCGTCGTCCTCAACACCTCCTCCTCGACCTCGATGCCCTGGCTGGACCGCACGGCCGCCGTGCTGCAGATGTATTACCCGGGGCAGGAGGGCGCGGCCGCCACCGCCGCGGTCCTGTTCGGAGACTGCGACCCCGGCGGCCGGCTCACCCAGTCCTTCGCGGTCGACGACACCCACCACCCGGTCGCCGGGGACCCGCACCGCTACCCGGGCGTGGACGGCACCGAGGACTACTCGGAGGGGATTCACGTCGGCTACCGGTGGTACGACGCGAAAGGTGTGCGCCCGCTGTTCCCGTTCGGGCACGGACTCTCGTACACGTCGTTCGCGTACGAGGATCTGCGGGTCCGAGGGCGAGAAGTGAGCTTCACCGTGCGCAACACCGGGCGGCGCGACGGCGTCGAGGTGGCGCAGGTCTACCTGGGCCCGTCGCCGGATCTCCGGCTCGACCAGGCCGTACGGGTGCTGGCCGGCTACCGGCGGCTCGCGCTCAGGGCGGGGGAACGACGGCGGGTGACGCTGCGCCTCGCCCGGCGCACGCTGTCGTCCTGGGACGCGCAGCGGCACGACTGGGTCCTCGGCACCGGGCGGCGCACGGTGTGGGCGGGGTCGTCCTCGCGGGACCTGCGACTGCGCGGCAGTGTGGACGTGGGCGCGTGAACAGGGGGCAGAGGGACGGCTCCGGCCGCCTGCACGGCCTGCACGGTCCGCGGGGCGTACAGGGTATAGGGGATATGCGGAATATATGGAGCATGCAGGGCGTGCGGGCCATGCGGGCCATGCAGGGCATACGGGGCATGCGGGGTGTGCGGGGCCTGCGTGGTCTTGGCGGGCTCGCGGCGGGGGTGATGCTCGTCGCCGCGGCGCTCACCGGCCCGTCCCCGGCCCCAGCCCTCGCGCTCGCCGCCCCGGCCCCGGCGCGGGCCGCGCAGGACCCGGCCGTCGTCCGTACCGACGCAGGCCTCGTGCGGGGCGATGTCACCGCCGAGGGGCGTCAGTTCCTCGGCATCCCGTACGCGCGGCCGCCCGTCGGCGCCCTCCGCTGGAAGGACCCGCGGCCGGTCGAGCCCTGGCACGGCATACGCGCCGCGCGGGACTTCCGCAACCGGTGTGTACAGACGTCGAGTTGGGACCCCGGTTACGAGCGGCCCAGCCACACCGAGGACTGCCTCGACCTCAATGTGTACGTCCCCCACGGCGCCGGAAGCCGACCGGTCATGGTCTGGCTGCACGGCGGCGGGTTCACCGCGGGCGCGGGAGCGGACATCGTGCCCGACACCTTCGCCCGGCAGACCGACACGGTCGTCGTGACCGTCAACTACCGCCTCGGCGCGATGGGGTTCCTCGCCACGGCCGGACTCGACGGCGAGGCGCGCGACGGGGTCTCGGGCAACTTCGGGATGCTCGACCAGCAGGCCGCGCTGCGCTGGGTGCGCGCCGACATCGGCCGGTTCGGCGGCGATCCGGGGCGCGTCACCATCGCGGGCGAGTCGGCGGGTGGGCGCTCGGTCTGCACGCAGATGGCCTCGCCGACCTCGGCGGGTTTGTACCGGGCGGGGATCGTCGAGAGCGGCGCGTACGGAAACTGTGCGGCGCGCGTTCATGACGCCGCTGTCGCCGCCGGTGCGGCCTTCGCGAAGAAGGTGGGTTGTGCCGACCTGTCGGTGGCGTGTCTGCGCGGGAAGTCCGCCGCGGAGATCCTCGCCGCACAGGGCGGATTCGACTGGGGACCCGTCGCCGGCGGCACCTTCCTGCCGGTGCAGCCCTTCGAGGCGTACGCGAAGGGGGCCGCCGCCCGGGTCCCGGTACTGAACGGGGCGAACGAGGACGAGGGGCGGCTGTTCGCCTTCGGCCGGTTCGACAACACCGGCACACCGCTCAGCGCCGAGCGGTATCCGACGGTCGTGAAGGAGGGCTGGGGCGCCGACCTGGGTGAGCGGGTGCTCAGGCGCTACCCGCTCGCGGGCTACCCGTCGCCGACCCTCGCGTATGCCACCGCCTTCGGCGACTATCTGATGGCATGCCCGGCGCTGCGGCTCGATGCCGTGCTCGCCGGACGCGGGCCCGTGTACGGGTACGAGTTCGCCGACCGCACCTCCCCGCCGTTCGCCTCGCTGCGCAATCTGCACACGAGCTTCGACTTCGGCGCGACCCACGTGAACGAGGTGCAGTACCTCTTCAAGCACTTCGGCCTGGTGACCCCGCTGAACGCGGAGCAGCGGGTGCTGTCGCGGCAGATGATCCAGTATTGGGGGTCTTTCGTCCGGGGCGGTGTGCCGCGTGCCGATGGGCAGCCCGCGCTGCCCGGCCGCTCCGGGCCGGTGCTCTCGCTGCGGACCGCGTCCCGGGGCGGGAACGGCTTGAGCGCGACCGTCCACCAGGAACATCGCTGCGACCTGTGGGACGCGGCCGCGCGCGGCTGAGCGGTAGGCTTCCCGGCGTGCGCCCGTCGCGGGCGCACGCCGGGAAGTACAGGAAGTACAGGATTCAGGAGGAACCGGCGTTGCACGTCCAGGATTGGCTCGAGACGGTGCCCGCGGTCAGCATCTACGCGCTGGTGGCCCTGGTCATCGGCCTGGAGAGCCTGGGCGTTCCGTTGCCCGGCGAGATCATCCTGGTCTCGGCGGCGCTGCTGTCCTCGCAGCACTCGGGCATCAACCCCGTCATTCTCGGCGCGTGCGCCAGCGTCGGCGCGGTCGTCGGCGACTCCATCGGCTATGCCATCGGCCGCAAGGGCGGGCGTCCACTGCTGGCCTGGCTGGGCGGGAAATTCCCCAGGCACTTCGGTGAGGGGCACGTCGCGACGGCCGAGCGGTCCTTCCAGAAGTGGGGCATGTGGGCCGTCTTCTTCGGCCGCTTCATCGCCTTGCTGCGGATCTTCGCTGGGCCGCTCGCGGGTGTGCTGAAGATGCCGTACTGGAAGTTCCTGATCGCCAATGTGCTGGGCGGGATCATCTGGGCCGGGGGCACCACCGCGATCATCTACTACGTCGGTGTGGTCGCCGAGTCCTGGCTGAAGAAGTTCTCGTGGGTGGGGCTTGTCGTGGCTGTGCTTGTCGGGCTTGCCTCGATGTTGATCGTGAAGCGTAAGGCGAAGAAGGCGGCGGCCGAGATCGAGGCGGGGGAACGGCAGCCGGTGGCGGCCGCCGAGTAGGTTCCGGTCGGTTCGCAAAGCGCGGGCCGTCAGTGGCTGGTCGCGCTTACGCGGCGGAGCCGCATAATGGCACGGCCCCGCGCCCCTGAAGGGGCGCTTCAGCTCCCGTGTGCTGCCTTGTGGGCCTTCGCCAAGTCCACGTAGAACGTGCCGTTCAGGGTGAGGCCCTGGCGTTCCTCCTCCGTCAGCGGGCGCTTGACCTTGGCGGGGACGCCTGCCACCAGGGAGCCCGGGGGCACCTGCATGCCCTGCGGGACCAGGGCTTGGGCCGCGACCAGCGAACCGGCGCCGATCACCGCGCCGTTCAGTACCGTGGCGCCCATTCCGATCAGGCAGTCGTCCTCGACCGTGGCGCCGTGCAGCACGGCGTTGTGGCCGACCGAGACGCGCTCGCCGACCGTGATGGGGAAACCGGGGTCGACGTGGAGGGTGCAGTTGTCCTGGATGTTGCTGTCGGCGCCGATGACGATCGGACCGGCGTCGGCGCGCAGCACCGCGCCGTACCAGACGCTCGCGCCCGCGTGCAGGGTGACGTCCCCGATGACCACGGACGTGGGCGCCGCGAACGCCTCCGGGTCCACCCGCGGATCCTTGCCGCCGATCCCCATGATCAGCGCCTGCTGCGTCATCGCCGTCTCCTCATCGTCGGTACCTCGTAGTCGATACAGCGGCACCGTATGCCATCGCTCCCGGCTCCGGTGGGGCGAAGATCACAGCGGTGATCTCTGATGGGCCCAGGTCACCCTGAGTACCGTGAGCGGGTGCTCAGGAGCAGGAACACGTTCTCATCATGGCGGCGCCGCCTTGCGCAGCGTGTCGTCCACGCCTGCTGGGCCTGGGTGCAGCGCACGGGTTCGGTGACCGCCGAGCACCCGGGGCGGCTGCGTTTCGGCGCGATGGGAACAGGTACCAGACTCGCCTTCCCGCTCGGCACCGTCTTCGGGGAGCCCTGGATCCACCTCGGCGCCCACTGCATCGTCGGCGAACAGGTCACCCTCACCGCCGGTCTGATGCCCGACCTCGACCTCGGCCCCGAGCCGATCCTGCGCCTCGGCGACGGTGTCGTGCTCGGCCGCGGCAGCCATGTCATCGCCGACACGACGGTCACGATCGGCAGCGACTGCTACTTCGGGCCGTATGTGTATGTGACGTCCACGAACCACTCGTATGACGATCCGCACGAGCCCATCGGCAAGCAGTGGCCGCGGATGGAGCCGGTGGAGATCGGCCCCGGCTGCTGGATCGGCACCGGCGCGGTGATTCTGCCGGGGGCGCGGATCGGGCGGAACGTCGTGGTGGCGGCCGGTGCGGTGGTACGCGGCGCGGTGCCGGACCACTCGGTCGTGGCGGGCGCTCCCGCGCGGGTCGTGCGGCGCTGGGACGCGGCCGACGGATGGCAGCCGCCGCTGCGGACGCCCGCGCCGGTGCCGATTCCCGACGGGGTGACGCCGCAGCAGCTGCTCGCGCTGTCGGAGCTGGACGAGGAGACGGTGGCGCGGCTGGCGGAGCTGGACGCCGAGTCGTCCTGAAGCCGGTCGTCCTGAAGCCGGTCGTCCTGAAGCCGGTCGTCCTGAGGCCGACCGTCCTGAGGCCGGTCGTGCTGAAGTCGATCTGTCGTGAAGTCGAGCCCGAAGCCGATGCGCGCTGAAGCCGGTCGGTGGTGATCAGCCGGTGGCGAGCAGTACCGTGCCGACCAGCGCCAGGCCCGCACCGGCCGCCTGCACCCCGCGCAGCCGTTCGCTGAGGAAGCCGCGTGCGGCCAGGGCTGTGACCACCGGGTAGAGCGAGGCGAGGACGGCGGCCACGGTGACCGGGCCGTGCTGGGCGGCGACGGAGTACGTGCCGTTCGCCGCGACGTCCGCGAGGCCGACGAAGGCGAGCGCGGGCAGGGAGCGCCAGGGGAAGCCGCCCTCGGGGAGGGCGGCGGCGCCGCGCCGCACGGAGACGAACAGCGCCGCGCCACCGGTCACGACGTTGGTCACGCGCTGCACGAACAGCGCGAGGAACAGCCCGGTCACCGACGACGACGCCTCCGCGATCAGCGCGAACACCGTGCCGAAGCCGAGCGCGGCGATCAGCGTGAGGAGGACCGCCTGCCGCTGCACGGGGGCGCCCCTCAGCTGGGGCCCGCCCGCGAGCACGACGCCCACGACGGCGACCGCGATGCCCGCCAGCTGCATCAGGCCGGGGCGCTCCCCGAGGAAGAGTCCCACGGTGATGGGGACGGCCACGGCCAGGGAGCCGAGCGGGGAGACGACGCCCATCGGGCCCAGGGCGAGCGCCTTGTAGAAGGAGAGCAGCGCGACCGGCCCCACCAGCCCCGCCGCGACCGCGAACCACAGCTGCGGACCGGCCGCGCTCCATCCGCCGGTCGCGACGACGATGGCGCCCAGCACCGCTGCCGCGATCGACTGCGAGGCGACGACCACGGTGAGCGCGGGCGTACGCCGGGTCAGCAGGCCTCCGCCGAAGTCGGCCAGGCCCCACAGGAGGCTGGTGGCCAGGGCGAAGAGCGCAGTCATGGGTTGCCTCGCAGTACAGTTCAGTGAACGATCAGGTGCACCACACCATAGTTCATTTCATTGAACTCTGTCATTTAAAATATTGGACGCAGACTATTGGACGGAATGTGTCGGACCTCGACCTGCTGACCCAGTCCCTGGCGCGCAACGTCAAGCGCTGGCGCACCGAGCGCGGCTTCACCCTGGACGCGCTCGCCGGCCGCGCCGGAGTCAGCCGCGGCATGCTCATCCAGATCGAGCAGGCCAGGACCAACCCCAGCATCGGCACCATCGTCAAGATCGGCGATGCCCTCGGGGTCAGCGTCACGACCCTCCTCGACTACGAGCAGGGCCCCAAGGTCCGGATCGTCCCGGCCGACCAGGCCGTACGGCTCTGGCACACGGACGCGGGCAGTTACAGCCGCCTCCTCGCGGGCACCGAGGCGCCCGGACCGCTGGAGATGTGGGACTGGCGGCTGATGCCCGGCGACGGCAGCCCCTCGGACCCGCACCCCACGGGGACGGTCGAACTGGTCCATGTCACGGCGGGCGAACTCACCCTCACCGCCGACGGGACCGAGTACCGCGTCCCCGGGGGCGCGAGTGTGTCCTTCGAGGCCAACACCCCTCACACGTACGCCAACAAGGGCGACGTGCCAGTGGAAATGGTCATGGCGGTGTCGGTCCCGCTCGTGCACTGAGACACCCGACCGGGCAGACCGGGGCGGCTGTTAGCGTGCCGTCATGCGCGCTCCCATCGGACACTTCGACCAGGCCACGGCCGCCCCCGACTGCCTCGACGAGCTCACCCGCCCGGTCGCCGACGGCGTACGCCACTGGCGCGGGACCGTCCCCGCCGACCAGATCGTGTACGTCGACACGGACCCCGAGTGGGCCGACACCGCGACCTTCGTCGAGCACTACGGCAAGGAACTGCTGGAGCAGTCCGCCAACTGTGTGGTCGTCGTGGGCAAGCGCGGCGGCGAGACCACGCTCGCCGCCTGCGTGGTCCTCTCCACCACCCGCGTCGACGTCAACGGCGCCGTCCGTCGCCGGCTCGGTGCCCGCAAGGCCTCGTTCGCGCCGATGGACACGGCGACCGGCGGGAGTGGCATGGAGTACGGCGGCATCACCCCGATCGGACTGCCGGGCGACTGGCCGGTGCTGGTGGACTCGGCGGTCGTCGAGCTGCCGTACGTCCTGGTGGGCAGCGGCCGGCGGCGCGGGAAGCTGCTGGTGCCGGGGAAGGCGTTCGCCGAACTGCCGAACGCGGTGGTGCTGGAGGGGTTGGGGATCGCCTGACCGGTTACGCGACCATGTGGTGCGCCAGCGCCAGGTGCGGGTCCGTCTCGCCCGGCGCGGGGGCCGGATCGGCGTGTACGAGGGCCGCGGTGAGCTTCGGTACGGCGTGCAGCAGGGCGTGTTCGGCCTCGACAGCGATGTGGTGCGCCTGCCGTACGCTCGCCTCGCCGTCCACCACGACCGCCACCTCGGCGCGCAGCCGGTGCCCGATCCAGCGCAGCCGCAGCTCACCCACCCCGCGCACACCCGGGACCTCGCGCAGTGCCCGCTCGGCCGAGTCCACCAACTCCGGGTCCACGGCGTCCATCACGCGCCGGAACACCTCGCGGCCGGCGTCGCGCAGCACCAGCAGGATCGCCGCCGTGATCGCCAACCCCACCAGCGGGTCGGCGAGTTGCCACCCCAGTGCCGCGCCGCCCGCCCCCACCAGCACGGCCAGTGACGTGAATCCGTCCGTACGGGCGTGCAGGCCGTCCGCGACGAGTGCGGCGGAGCCGATCTCACGGCCGACGCGGATGCGGTGCCGGGCGACCCACTCGTTGCCGAGGAATCCGATCAGCGCGGCCGCCGCGACGACCGGAAGGTGGTGCACGGGACGCGGGTCGATCAGTCGCTCGACCGCCGTCCAGGCCGCGAAGGTCCCGGACGCGGCGATCGTCAGCACGATCACGATGCCCGCGAGGTCCTCCGCCCGGCCGTAGCCGTAGGTGAAGCGCCGCGTCGCCGCGCGGCGGCCCAGGACGAAGGCGATGGCGAGGGGGACGGCCGTGAGCGCGTCGGCGGCGTTGTGCACTGTGTCGCCGAGCAGCGCGACCGATCCGGAGAGCACCACAACGACCGCCTGCGCCAGGGCGGTCGTACCGAGGACGACGAGGGAGACCCAGAGGGCACGCATGCCGCGGGCCGACGACTCCAGCGCGGAGTCGAGCTTGTCGCCGGTCTCGTGGGAGTGGGGGGTGAGGAGGTGGCGCAGACGGGGGAGGGGGCCGGAGGGGGTGTTGTGGGTGTGGGGGTGCGGGTGGGGGTGCGCGTGTGTGTGGTCGTGCCCGGAGTGGCCATGGTCGTTGCCATGGTCGCGGGGCGACCCGTGATCGTGGGAGTGGCCGTGACCCTTGCTGTCGTGACCGTTGCTGTCGTGGTCGTGGTCGTGGTCGTGGCCGTCGTGCCGGTCGCTCACGGGGGTCCCCTTCCGGTGCGCGGGAGTGGACGTGTCGGCGCCCATGAGGCCATTATGTGCGTATGAGCGCACGCATGCACCTATCACCTGCGCATGATGCGCATCCGCGTACCCCCGGCGAGGAACAGTTCGCGCTGGCCGCCGAACTCCTCGCCCTCCTGGGCGACCGCACCCGCCTCGCCCTCCTGCACGCCCTGACCGGTGGCGAGGCCGATGTCTCGACGCTGACGGAGGCGTGCGGTGCCGCGCGGCCGGCCGTCAGCCAGCATCTGGCCCGGCTGCGTCTCGCCGGCCTGGTGAACACCCGGAAGGAGGGCCGCCGGGTGATCTACTCGCTCGGCGACGGCCATCTGCGCCGGGTGGTCGACGAGGCGTTGAACCTGGCCGACCACCGCCTCACCAACCGTCCGGCGCACGACTGAGGTCCGTGGACCTATTGGCCGGTGTCGTCCTCGCCCGCCTCCAGCAGGTTCACCGCCGCGCCCACGATGCTCGGATCGGGGCTGCCGACGACCTCCTCGTCCTTGTCGGCGTACGCGAAGCGGGCCAGGACGCTGCGCATGGCCTCGACACGGGCCCGCTTCTTGTCGTTGCTCTTCACCACGGTCCAGGGCGCCTGCGAGGTGTCCGTCTCGCGGAACATGGCGACCTTGGCTGCGGTGTAGTCGTCCCAGCGGTCCAACGAGGCCAGATCCATGGGGCTGAGCTTCCACTGCCGTACGGGATCGACCTGACGGATCGTGAAGCGGGTGCGCTGCTCACTCTGCGACACCGAGAACCAGAACTTGATCAGATCCACCCCGTCGTCGACGAGCATGCGCTCGAAGGCGGGCGCCTGCCGCATGAAGCGCCGGTACTCGTCGTCGGAGCAGAAGCCCATCACCCGCTCGACCCCGGCCCGGTTGTACCAGGACCGGTCGAACATCACGATCTCGCCCGCGGTCGGCAGATGCTCCACGTACCGCTGGAAGTACCACTGCCCGCGCTCGCGCTCGGTCGGCTTCTCCAGCGCCACCACCCGGGCGCCACGCGGATTGAGGTGCTCGGTGAACCGCTTGATCGTGCCGCCCTTGCCGGCCGCGTCCCGTCCTTCGAAGACGATGACGAGACGGCGGCCGGTCGCCTTGATCCAGCTCTGCAGCTTCAGCAGCTCTATCTGCTGGAGCCGCTTGTGCCAGTCGTACTCCTTGCGCTCCATGCGCTCGTGGTACGGGTAGTTCTCCCGCCAGGTCTCCACCGGACTGCCGTCCGGCCGGATCAGTACGGGGTCGTCATGGTCGCTGTAGTCGACGGTCAGACCCGTCAGCAGTGGCGTCATCGCGCCCTTCCCGGCTTGGCTTCAGCATGTTCTAGCGCGGAGCCCCGGGCGTTCACGCCCGGGAGGAATCGCTTCTCTGGACTGCTCTGACCCGCGCGCGGCAGGGGTCTGCACTGTTGTTGGCCTCAGCCGTCTACTGCGGGCGCTTCTGGTTCTCGATGTACTCCTTGATGATGCTGAGCGGGGCGCCGCCGCAGCTCGCCGCGAAGTACGAGGGTGACCAGAAGTGCGCGCCCCACAGGTACTTGCGGATGTGGTCGGGGTACTCCTGGCGGAGTCTGCGGGCGGAGACGCCTTTGAGGGAACCGACCAGCTTGGAGACCGAGACCTTGGGCGGGTAGTGCACGAGGAGGTGGACGTGATCCTTCTCGCCGTTGAACTCGACCAGTTCGGTTTCGAAGTCGGCGCAGACGGCTCGCATGACTTCCTCGCAGCGTCGCAGGATCTCGTCGGTGAACGGCCCGTGCCGGTACTTCGGAGTGAAGACCAAGTGGGCGTGGAGGGTGTAGACGACCGTGCGGCCCCTGCGGATATTGGGGTTTGGTTCCCAGCGTGGTGACATAGGTCAACTGTAGTACGGTGATCCACGTGAAGATCGTCGTGCAAGTCAAACTGGTGCCGGATGCCGCGCAGGCATCCGCTGTCGGCGCGACCTTGCACACGGTCAACGACCGGGCCAACTGGGTGTCCGAGGTGGCTTTCACCCGTGGTGTGCCGCGCGAGTACGAGCTGCGCAAGCACACCTACGCCGAGCTGAAAGCGGCCGGCCTCGGAGCGCAGGCGGCGCAGCACACGATCAAGAAAGTCGTGGACGCCTACACCACGCTGCGGGCGAACCTGCGGGCGGGGAACCTCGGCAAGCTGGGCTCGAAGCGCCGGAAGAAGGCCGAGTCCAAGCCGGTCGCCTTCCGCCCCGAGGCCGCGCACCCGTTTGACGACCGGTGCTTGTCCTGGCAG
The DNA here is from genome assembly GCF_045040035.1 of Streptomyces sp. NBC_01384. Classification (NCBI taxonomy): domain Bacteria; kingdom Bacillati; phylum Actinomycetota; class Actinomycetes; order Kitasatosporales; family Streptomycetaceae; genus Streptomyces; species Streptomyces sp. NBC_01384. The sequence goes on along the minus strand of NZ_CP109559.1, from coordinate 1,287,996 downwards.
TACGACGCGCAGACCGTCTCCATCTGGACCACCGCCGGACGACTCAAGAACGTCCGCTTCGCCTGCTCCCCGGACGCGTTCAAAACGTTGCGGGAGTACCGCAAGGGCGAATCGGACCTGATCGAACGTGACGGCGTCTTCTACCTGATCGCCGTGTGCGAGGTTCCCGAGGCCGAGCAGTACGAGCCCGACCAGTTCATCGGCGTGGACCTCGGCATCGCCAACATCGCCACCACGTCCACCGGATACCGGGCGGCCGGCCGCGGCCTGAACCGGCACCGTAAGCGGCAGCTCGACCTGCGGAAGAAGTTGCAGGCCAAGGGCACCAAGTCCGCCCGGCGACGGCTCAAGAACCGGCGCCGCAAGGAAGCGCGGCACGCCGCGAACGTCAACCACATCATCGCGAAACAGATCGTGACCGAGGCTGAACGCACCTCGTCCGGCATCGCCCTGGAAGACCTGGGCGGAATCCGGCAGAGGGTACGGCTCCGCAAGCCCCAACGGGTCACGCTCCACTCCTGGGCCTTCCACCAGCTCGGGCAGTTCGTTGAGTACAAGGCGCGCCGGGCAGGTGTCCCGCTGGTGTACGTCGATCCGGCGTACACCAGCCAGGAATGCGCCGAGTGCCATCACATCGAGAAGAAGAACCGGGTCGACCAGGCCCTCTTCATCTGCCGGAAGTGCGGGGTCGTTGCCCACGCCGACCGGAATGCTTCCCACAACATCGCCGCTCGCGGTGAGGCTGTGTGGATTGCGGGGCGTGAGTCACGCGTCCCAGCACCTTCCTAGGTGTCTGGACGGAGGAGGCCACACCACAGCCAGTGGTGCCCTACCTCCAAGCCCGGTCGTTTACGGCCGGGTCAAGTTGACTGGAACTGCGGCACGATCAGGTAGATCCCGTACGCGACGACGGCCGCGCATGCCAAGAAGCAGAGCCCGGCCTGTGCGAGGCCGAGGACGGGGTGCCGCCGCCGTCCTTCGCGCGCGCGGCCTCGACCTGGGAGATACCCAGGACACCGAGAGCGAAGACGACGACCACGCCGACGGTGACGGCGATGCTCACCGCAGTGACCTCGCCGAGTGCGCTCCAGTCCACATGTATGGTACAGGTTTCTCTTGATTCAGGCGGCCGTGCCGATGCTCGCCTGCCCGCCGGGCTTGCCCGTCCTCGCGGCCGGGGCCGGGCCTCGGGGCCCCGTCCGACCGCGCGCATCGCACCCGGCCCCGGCCACCCCGGTGACTGACCGCCCGCCTCCGGCCTGCACAGACCGGTTGCCGGGAGGGGGCGTGGTGACAAGGATGACGGCATGCCCACCTTCTTCGCCCCCGACGGGACCGAACTCGCCTATCACGTCAGGGGGGAGGGTGAGCCGTTGCTCTGTCTTCCCGGTGGTCCCATGCGTGCCTCCGCCTACCTCGGCGATCTGGGCGGACTGGCGCGGCACCGCCGACTGGTCGTGCTCGATCTGCGGGGGACCGGTGACTCCGCTGTCCCGGCCGACCCGGCGACGTACCGCTGTGATCGGCAGATCGACGACGTCGAGGCGTTCCGCGCGCACCTCGGGCTGGAGCGGGCCGATCTCCTCGCCCACTCGGCGGGCGGCGATCTCGCCCTGCTCTATGCGGCCCGGCACCCGAGCCGCATCCGCACCCTCACGCTCGTCACCGGCCGCGCACGGGCCCTCGGTGTCGACTTCACCGAGGAGCACCGCCGGGAGGCGGCGGCGCTGCGCAAGGCCGAGCCGTGGTTCGAGGAGGCGTACGACGCCTACGAACGGATCTGGGCGGGCTCGGTGGCCGACGCCGACTGGGACGCCATCGCCCCGTTCTTCTACGGCCGTTGGGACGCGACCGCGCAGGCGCACGCCGCAACCGACGTCGAACAGACCAACGAGGAGGCAGCGGACCGGTACGCGGCCGCCGAGGCCTTCGGACCCGTCGCGGCCCGCGCCGCCGTCGCCGCGCTGGACGCGCCGGTCCTGCTCCTCGCGGGCGCGCTGGACGGCGGCCCGCTGCCGCGCGTGGCCGCCGCCGTCGCGGAACTGTTCCCCGAGGCCGAGCTGTGCGTCCAGCCGGAGGCCGGCCACTTCCCGTGGCTCGACGACCCCCGGCGCTTCACGGACACCGTGGCGGCCTTCCTCGACCGGACGCGGTGACCGGCCACGTACGGTTCAGGCCAGCCGCAGGTCTATCCACTCGGCCGTCTCGCCCGGCAGCACGTACCGCTCGATCTCGACGAACCCGTGCTTCAGGGCGAACCGCAGCCCGTCCTCGTTGGACGCCAGTACGACCGTCTCGATCACGTCGGCGCCCAGTGCTCGCGCCTGCTTCAGCCCATGCTCGTAGAGCTCCGCGCCGAACCCCCGCCCACGGTGACCGGGCAGCACCCGGGCGATCACGGTGGCCGTCGAGGTGTCGTCCTTGGGCGGGCGCACCGTCGTGCAACCCACCAGGACGTCGCCGAGATAGGCGACTTCCAGGTGGTTGCGCCCGGCTCGCTCGCGGGCCTCGTCGAGCGACATGGCGGCGGGCGGGACGATGACATTGTGGACGTGTTGCCAGTCCTTGAGACCGGCCTCGTCGTCCGTCTGCTGGAAGCGAAGGGGTGTGGACACCGGTGCAGCAAACCCAGTGGCACCGCACGGAGTCAACTCGGTTTGCCGCGAACCCTCGTTCCGCGACCGTGCCGGTCAGCCGAGGCGGGGGATCTCGATGGCCGGGCAGCGGTCCATGACCATGTCGAGTCCGGCGGCGCGGGTGCGGTCGTACGCGGCCTCGTCGACGACGCCGAGCTGGAACCAGACGGCCTTGGCGCCGACCGCGGCGGCCTCGTCGGCGACGGGCCCGGCCAGGTCGCTGTTGACGAAGACGTCGACGACATCGACGTCGAACGGGATCGCGTCGAGCGAGGCGTACCCCTTCTCGCCGTGGACGGTCTCGGCCTTCGGGTGCACGGGGATGACCCGCTTGCCGTAGCGCTGCAGGACGTCGGCGACTCCGTATGCCGCACGCCGCTGGTTCGACGAGAGGCCGACGATCGCCCAGGTGTCGCCGAGGTCGGTCAGGATCTTGCGGATCGTTGCCGGGTCGCCGTACACAGTCGGCCTCCTAGGTTTCCTGCCATGGACCGTCATTGACGGGCGTGGACTGTCATGGATGCTCAGCCGGGAAACAGTGTGGGGCACAGGGTGATTCCCCGTGGGGGCGACCGCGCCCGGTAGCGTGTATACAGCGTTCGCCCGAAGCCGGGGGCGAAGGTGGGCGAGGTGCAGTTGGGCGAGGCGTCGGGTGCGTCCCGGACGCCGGTGCGGGAGGCCGTCCGGCGGCCGGCCCGTGAGGGACTGGTGGAACTTCGTGCCCGGTGAGGTGGCACGGTCGGCATTCCTGTCGCTGGGCGGTGTACGCGCTCTGTTCGCGTTCCGGATGCTGCTGGAGCCGCGGGCGGCCGCCCTGGTCGCGGCCTCGGGCGCGGGTGACGAGCGGCGGGCACCGACCTCGGGGCATGCTCCCCTCGTACGTCCCTCGTATCTCCCTCGTACGCCGTCCCATCCCCAAGGCCCCCAAGGAAGACCATGACCACCATCGCCATCATCGGAGCGGGACCCGGTCTCGGAGCCGCCGTCGCACGACGGTTCGGCCGTGAGGGCTTCGACGTCGCCCTCATCACGCGCAGCAAGGACCGGGCGGACGCACTCGCCGCCGACCTGACCGGCGAGGGTCTGACGGCGCGCGGTTTCGCCGCCGACGTACGAGAGCCGAAGGCCCTCGAAGCGGCCCTGGACGCCGCTACCGCCACCCTGGGCCCCATCGAGGTCATGCAGTACAGCCCAATCCCGCAGCGGGAGTTCATGCGGCCCGTCCTGGAGACCGGCCCCGCCGACCTCGTGGGCCCGATCGAGTTCTCCGTCTATGGGCCCGTCGCCGCTGTGCACCAGGTACTGCCCGGTATGCGCGCCCTCGGCCGCGGGACCATCCTCTTCGTCAACGGCGGCACCGCCGCAGTGCCGCACCCCGATCGCGCCGGCACCTCCATCGCCTTCGCCGCCGAGAGCGCCTACGGCCAGCTGCTGCACGGAGCCCTCGCCGACGACGGCATCCACGTCGCCCAGCTCGTCATCCCCGGCGCGATCACCCCCGGTCACCCGAGGAAGGACCCCGCCGTGCTCGCCGACACCCTGTGGAGCATCCACCAGGACCGCCATGGGTTCCGGCACTTCGCCGACGACCTCGACTCCTGACCGGGCAACCGGGCCCGGTGGGGTCCACCGGGCAAAAGGGGGAGTGGATTGCTTGGACCAAGCAATCTGGGTCATAGAATTGCATAACTTATGCAAGTAGACGGTAAAATCAACTCATGTCCACACCACCACCACCGCCGGCGGCGGCAGCCGCCTTCGAGTCGACGGAGGTGGCCGAGATCGAGCGAGCGCTCACCCGCATCTCGTACCTGACCAGCCGAGTTCGCCGGCACGAGCGCCTGATGGCGTTGGCCGGCCTCCCGCTGGACCGAGCCGCCGTGGCGCTGCTGCGGCAGGTCGCCGACTCGGGCTCGCTGCGGCCCAGCGAGCTGGCGAACCTGCTGTCCGTCGAGGCGTCCCACGTGACCCGGCAGGTGCAGCAACTGAAGAAGGCCGGCTATCTGACCCGAGTCCCGGATCCGAAGGACCGCCGCGCCCAGCGCATCGAGCTCACGCTGTCCGGCCGGGACGCGGTCGACCGTGTCCGCGAGGCGAGCTGCCGTGGTGTGTCGGTGGCCCTGGCCGGCTGGTCACCGGAAGACCTTCAGCAACTGGCCACCCTCTGCCATCGGCTGGCCGACGACTTCTTCGAGCATGCCGAGGACGACATCGACATGGTGCACGACATCTCGTCCGGGGGCTGATGGCTTGGGGCGCGGGCCGGTGTGGGTGGCCGCGCCCGGTTGTCCAGGGGTGGGAGTACTGCCGTGGACTGTTCGCGCGAGCCCATCGGCCCCGTCGGGTTCCATCAACCCCGTCAGGTTCCATCGGGCCCGTCGGGTGGCCGGAGTCGGCCGGCCACCGCACATCCGGCGCAGGCGCTCGCCCGTCCGTCCTCGTCGGCGGAGGGCAGGCGGTGAGGATCCGCGCCCACCGGTCGGTCGGACGATGACCGGCGGGACGGGGCGCGTCCGGTGGTCCTAGCGGTTCCTGGGCAGCTTGAGGCGGCGCTCGGCGATGATCTCCCGAAGGATCTCGCTCGTTCCGCCGTAGATGGTGCCGACCACCGCCGCCCGGAAACCTTCCTCGAACCTGCCGCCGTCGGGGGCGTCTGCCGCCTCGGGGGCCAGTACGCCCTCGGCGCCCAGGATGTCGAGGATGTCGCTGTAATGGCGCTGGGCGGCCTCCGTCGTGAACAGTTTCCACATCGAGCCCTCGACCCCGGGCAGGTCGCCCTTCTGGGCGCGCCACCGGTTGCGGAGGGCGAGAAGGCGCGTGACCTCCTCGTCCACCGCCATCCTGCCGATCCGCTCGGCGGTCAGGGGGTCGTCGAGGACAGTGGTCCCGTCGGGTCGTCGGGTGGTGTGCGCCCAGCGCGCCAGATCCTTCACCGCGGACCCTCCGTCCGAGCCGGGGCCCGACGCGGAACGTTCATGGACCAGCGCGACATGCATGACGCCCCACCCCTCGTCGACCCCACCGAGGCGGGCGGAATCCGGGACGCGTACGCCGGCGTAGAACGTGGCGTTGGTGCGCTGCCCGCCGAGCGTGTGGATCGGCTGGATGTCGTACCCCGGGCTGTCGGTCGGCACGAGGAACATCGAGAGCCCCTTGTGCTTCGGCACGTCCGGATTGGTGCGGGTCAGCACGAAGACGTGACTGCACAGCTGAGCGGTGCTGGTGAACATCTTCTGCCCGTTGATCACCCACTCGTCGCCGTCCCGGACCGCGGTGGTCTTCACCGCGGCGACGTCCGACCCGGAGTCCGGTTCGCTGTACCCCAGGGCGATCAGCGTGTCCCCACGCAGTGCGGCTGGGATGTACGCGCGTTTCTGCTCCTCCGTACCCACGTGCTCGATGGTGCGCAGCACCATGGAGGTCGTGGACCACCCGTCCGATACGAGTCCCATGCGGCCGAGCTCGTCGAACACCGCGCGGGCGAAGCCGGGGTCGATATCGCTGCCGCCGTGTTCGGGCGGCCAGTCGGCGGCGAGGATGCCGTCGCGCGCGAGCAGCGCGTGCAGTTCGGGCGTCTGATGCGTGCCGGTCCGGCGCTGCTCCGCCACCCACTCCGGTCGCACATGCGCCTCGACCCAGGCGCAGGCCGCCTCGCGGTGCGAGGCCAGTTCGTCGAATTCACGGAAGTCCATTGTCAGCCCACCTCTTCTTCCGGTGCTTCCTCCATGCCGAAGACGCGGTGCGCGAGCCGCGCGTACGCCGCGCGGGAGTCGCCTGCGACGAGTGACCAGGCCTTCGCCCGCCGGAAGTAGAGCTGGATGTCGTACTCCAGCGTGTAGCCGTATCCGCCGTGGAAATGCAGGACCTCCGACGCCGTCTTGAAGGCGGTTTCCGAGGAGAACAGGAACGCCATGGTCGCCAAGGTGTCGGCCGTGGGCAGGTTCTCGTCCTGCGCCCAGGCCGCCTCGTAGGCCAGCAGGCGTGCGCCGTCGAGGGCGATCACGTCGTCGGCCAGGCGGTGCTGGATCGTCTGGAAGGTGCCGATGAGCACGCCGAACGCCTTGCGCTGCATCACATAGTCGATACCGATGTCCAGCGCCTTCGAGGCGAGTCCGACGAGTGCCGCGCCGGTCAGCAGTTCCCAGCGGCTCAGTGCGCGACGGTGGGCGCGGACGGCGGCCGGCCCGCGTGCCATCACCAAGGTGTTCTCCGCGTCGATGCGGCAGTCGGCGAGCGGAAGCGCCCCGAGGTTGTGGACGGCCCCGCCCGGTACGGAGGGACTCCTGTCCGGTTGCCGGAGCAGGAGGAGCTCGTCACCCCGCAGGACGACGACGAGATCGGCCACCGCGCCCGCCGGAACCAGCCGGGCGACGTCACCGGTCGCCGGGCGGAGGGCCAGGGTCGCGAGGAGTTCGCCCGCGACGGCACGTGCGGCCAAGGACTCCAGCCGGGGGTCCGGCCCGTCGGACAACGATCCACCCGACAACGATGCACCGGACAGTGATCCGGCGGACAGCGATCCACCGTCGTCGTCCGACGACGAACCCCCGAAGGACAACGACGCGATGAGATCGTTCGCCACCGCCGCCTCGATCAGTGGCACGGGGGCGAGTGACTGTCCCAGGCACTCCGCGGCGATGGCGAGCTCCACGAACCCGGCGCCGCCGCCCCCGTGCTGCTCGGGTACGGCGATCGCGCCGAGCCCGAGGTCGACGACCTTCCGCCACAGCGCGGCGTCGAACCCGAGTGGCTCCGCCGCCCGCACGGCCGCGGTGGACGCCTCCTTCTCGAAGAACGTACGCAGCGTGTCACGAAGCGCCGTCTGGTCGTCCGTGAAGTCCAGGTCCACGAGTCCAGCCCCCTCTTGAGTGGTCGCGACCAGCCGTTCCTGTCCTCGCCTGACTCTCGACCATCCTGCTCACAGTTGCCTCGGGCCACCATGCATGGAGCAGTGACATAAGTCACATTCTCTAATTCTGGCATACGTCATTCTCACCCTCCGGGGGGAAGCTGCGGGCCGCGATGGCCGGAGGGGTCAGCGCAGTACGGTTCCGCAGCCACCACGAGGGAGCGCCCTCCCGAACCCCTGGTGCAGTGGGCTGCACCACCGAGGTGGGACCCCTCACCCGCGTACGTCGGCCAAGGCGCCCGCAAGGATGCCCGTTGCCCGTTGCCCGTGGCCCGCGGGCCGTCGGCTCGGGTGCCCTCGGCCCTGCGCGCAGCCATGAAGCACCCCGCCCACGTGCGCGTCCTCCCGCCGTGGAGCAGTTCCGCCCGTCCGGAACGGGCCCCTCCTCCCTGCGTCCGGCCGCCCGCCCGCCTACGCTCAGCCCGTGCTGCGAATCACCGACGCCCGAACGGGCGAGCCCATCGACGCCGTCCCTGCCCGCCGGGGCCTGACCCGCGTCGAGGCGCACGTGGAGCGGGACGATCTGTCCGCCCTACGGGTGCTGCTGGTCGCCGACGTGCTCGCCAGGGCCCTGGAAATCGGCCGGACCCCCGTCGTCACGGTGGCCGACCCACCCGCTGAGCTGCGGGCACGCGCCGACGCGCTCGGCATCCGCCGGGCCGAGGGCGACCGAGGCGGCGTGGGCCCGGCACTTCACGTGCTCGCGCCCGGCGAGACCGCCTCGGAGGGCATGTGGATCGAGGTCGCCCCGGTGAGCGGCACGGCCGACCCGGTGCTGCTGCGGATGGTCCTGCTCGCGACCCCGCGCCGGCAGCCCGTCGACCTCGCCACCGCCGACCTCGACGGCGCCCGGGAGACGCTCGCCCGCTGGCGCAAGGCAGTCGCCGGCTGGGCCACCCGGCCGTCCAAGCCGGTCCCCGAACACGTACGACAAGAGCTGCGCGCGGCGTGGGAGGACGACCTCGACGTGCCCGCCGTACTTGAGGTGCTGCGGCGCGTCGAGCACGCCGAGGACGTGCCGGACGGCGCCCGCTTCGAGACGTACGCCTTCGCGGACCGACTCCTCGGGCTCGAACTCACCCGGGACATCGGGACGCAGCGATGATCACGCCTGCCGGAGCCGGTCCCCTGCGCAGGCTCGTCGTCCTGCGGCACGCCAAGTCCGCCTGGCCCACGGGTGTCGCCGACCACGAGCGGCCCCTCGCCCCGCGCGGACGCCGCGACGCGCCGGCCGTCGGACGCGCCCTGGCCGAGGCCGACTGTCTGCCGGACTTCGCCCTGTGCTCCACCGCCGTACGCGCCCGCCAGACCTGGGAACTTGCGGCGCAGCAGTGGGGCACCCCGCCACCCGTCCGGTTCGATCGGCGGCTGTACGGCGCCGACGTACCGGAGTTGCTGGCGGTACTGCACGAAGTCCCGGACCAGATCAGAACGTTGCTGCTGATCGGACACAACCCCGGGCTCGAGGAACTGGTGCTCGAACTGGCCGAGGACAGCCTCGACGACGCGCTGGACGACGTACGCACGAAGTTCCCGACCTCCGCGATGGCGATGCTCGCCTGGCACGGAAGCTCCTGGGACGCGCTTGCCCCGGGCACGGCGCTGCTGACGGACCTGACCGTGCCGCGGGGCAAGAAGGGCAAGAAGGGCAAGAATGAGGACCAACGGGGCGAGAAAAAGCCCTGACGGGACGAGACGAAGGACTAACCCACGTGGATCCGGGGCCTGCGCTCCGGGTCGGGCTCGGCGCGGCGGAGCACTTCGCGGGTGACCGGGGCGACCTCGCCGTCGCCGAAGACGAGGAAACGGACGAGGTGGCTGAGCGGGTTGCCCTCGGTCCAGTTGAAGTAGGCGTGCGGGACCTGACCGGTGCGGTCGCGCAGTCGCATCATGACGGCCGCGATGGTGTTGGGCACGGTCGCGCCCTCGACGCGCAGCCTGCGCACCCCGTGCTTCTCGTCGCCGTGCACGGTCAGGTCGGCGGTGAAGTCCGAGGAGTCCGTCACGAAGACCTCCAGGAACAGCACGGGACGGCCGTCCGGGATGTGTGTCTGCTCGCGCTGGCTGTATTCCTTGGCGCGGTACTCCCGGGTGCTGTGCTCGTGCGGCTCGTTCGCGATCAGCTGCAGTGGTCCGCTCGCCGCGGCCTGGTCGATGAAACGGGCCGCCGCCTCGTCGAACGTGACCTCGGCGGCGCGCAGTTCGAAGGCGCGGTGCACACGGGAGGCGAACGAGGTGAGCAGGATCGCCACGATGAAGATCAGTGCGATCTTGAGGCCGTCGGGGCGTTCGATGACATTGGCGACCAGGGTGTAGGCGAAGACCGCGGTGATCGTGCCGAAACCGATCGCGGCGGCGCGTTGACCCCGCTGGTGCACGGCGACCGCCGAGGCGAAGGACGCCGAGAGCATCAGAACGAGCACACCGGTCGCGTACGCCCCGCTCTGGTCGTCGACGTTCGCGTTGAACCACAGCGTGATGACGACCGCGGCCGCCATGAAGACGAGCACGAGGGGACGGACGGCGCGGGTCCACTCGGGGGCCATGCCGTAGCGCGGCAGATAGCGCGGTACGAGGTTGAGGAGACCGGCGAGCGCCGAGGCGCCGGCGAACCAGAGGATCGCGATGGTCGATATGTCGTAGACCGTGCCGAAGGCCCCGCCCAGGTGCTGGTGCGCAAGGTAGGCGAGCGCGCGGCCGTTCGCGGCGCCGCCGCTCTTGAACTCGTCCTGCGGGATCAGGATCGTCGTCGCCAGGCTGGACAGCAGCAGGAAACAGCTCATGATCACGGCGGCCGTGGTGAGCAGCCTGCGGGTCTCGCGGATGCGGCCCGTGGGCTTCTCGTACGTGTCCGACGGGTCCCCCTCGACCTGTGGCATCACCGCCACACCCGTCTCGAAGCCGGACATGCCGAGCGCCAGCTTGGGGAAGACGAGGAGCGCCACGCCGATCATCGCGAGCGGTGAGGAGTGCTCGGCCGTCATCGCGTCGGTCCAGTCGCCGATCTTGACCGGATGACTCAGTACCTGCCAGGCGGAGACGGCCAGAACGACGACATTGAGTGTGAGATAGGTGGCCACGAGCGCCACCGCGATGCCGATGGCCTCCTTGAAGCCCTTCAGGAAGACCGCGCCCAGCGCGGCTATCAGGAGGAGGGTGATCCAGATGTTGCCGCCGTGTATCCAGTGCGGAGCGAAGGGATTTTCCACGACGTGTGCGGAGGCGTCCGCCCCCGACAGGGTGATCGTGATCAGGAAGTCGGTGGCCGCGAAGCCGAGCAGCACCAGGACGAAGATCTTCCCGGCCCACCAGGGCAGCAGCCGCTCCAGCATCGCGATCGAGCCCTCGCCGTGCGGACTCTCCTTGGCGACGTGACGGTAGACCGGCAGTGCGCCGAGCAGGGTGAGCGCGATCAGGACGAGCGTCGCGAGCGGGGAGAGCAGCCCTGCCGCGAGGGCCGCGATACCGGGCTGGTAGCCCAGCGTGGAGAAGTAGTCCACGCCCGTGAGACACATCACCCGCCACCACTTGTGGCCCTGGTGCTCGGCGTCCGGGGTGGCATGGGGGCCCGGGTGCCGGGCCGACTGCTCGCTCAGCCCCTCCAGGAGCCACGCCCGCCAGCGCGGCGCGGCCGCGGAGGGCTCCCGTTCGAGGGGCTCGGCGGAGTCCGAACTGTCCACCTGGGTGCCGGTCATGCTGCGATCTCCCTGCGATCGGTCGGGCCGGCGATCCGGCTTCGGGCAACGAGGAGCGAGTATCCACCACATCGCCCCGCCCACCTGCGCCGGGGCCGCCCGCACGGAGGGGCCCCGCCGCGACCGGGGCGCCGTGCCGCTGCCGGAGGCGATCATTCAGGGAGGCCGGGCTCGCGATCGGGGGCGCCGCACGGGCAACCGGTGTGCCACGGCAGGGCCCCATCGGGTGGGGAGCCGCCGCCCGCGGCCGGAGCCGCCGTGTCGGCGCCGGGGTGGTCGTGCGGGGAATCGTGGTGCCGCCGGGCCCGCGTGCGGTTGAGCGCGCCGCCACCGAGGTCGTCGTGGAGCGATCCGTGGCCCTACCGCCGGGAGCGTGAGGAGATCCCCGGTGCATGCGCACACGCGCGCGTGGAGTGCGGCCCAGGTCCCCTGTGCCGCACCCGCGCGGGGAGCGCATACGCTGGCGTGATGCAGGACGAGTACCGCACAGTGGCCCGCGCGGGTGTGCACGAGACCGAGGTCAACCGCTCCCGCTTCCTGTGCGCCCTCGCCCCGGCGGCCACCGAGCAGGAGGCCCAGGAGTTCATCGCGGGCGTCCGTAAGGAGCACGCGGACGCCACGCACAACTGCTACGCGTACGTCATCGGAGCCGACGCCGCCGTCCAGAAGGCGAGCGACGACGGCGAACCCGGCGGCACCGCGGGCGTCCCCATGCTCCAGATGCTGCTGCGCCGCGACATGCGGTACGTCGTCGCCGTCGTCACCCGCTACTACGGCGGGGTGAAACTCGGCGCGGGCGGACTGATCAGGGCGTACGGCGGATCGGTGGGCGAGGCACTGGACACCCTGGGCACCCTCACCCGCAAGCGCTTCCGGCTGGCCACGGTCACCGTCGACCACCAGCGCGCGGGCAAGGTGCAGAACGACCTGCGCTCCACCGGGCGCGAGGTGCGCGACGTGCGCTACGGCGAGGCCGTCACGATCGAGATCGGGCTGCCGGACGCCGACGTGGCGGCCTTCCGGGCCTGGCTCGCCGACATGACGGCAGGGACGGCCGTGTTCGAACTGGGTGGAGAGGCGTACGGGGACGCCCCGTCCTGCCGCCCTGCGCGGTGACGTCGAACCGGCCCGGACCATGGCGGCGGAAGCGGAGGCCGCCTGCCTTTCCAAGGGCATCGGCTGTCTGCCGGCGGTCGTCCGGATGACCCGTGGGAGCGCCCTCATCACCGAGGGGCGCCCCACCGAGGCCTACGACGTGCTCGCCGCGATGTTCGATCCGGCCCAGCCCCGCCGGCACCAGCGCGAGAGCTACGGAGGCGTGGGCCTGCCCGCGGAGCCACTGCCCGCGTTAGCCCTCGAAGGGGTGGCGCGGGCGCAGCGTCCCGAGGGTGCTCACGAGCCGAGAGCCCGCAACAGGGGCGCGGACTCCACGTGGATCTCCAGGGAGGCGATGAGTCCGTCGCGGATCTGCCAGATGTGCACCTCATGGGCGTCGAAGGACTCGCCCGTCGCCAGGGCCTTGCCCCTGGTCCGGCCGACCTGGACGACGCGGTCCGCGCACACGTACAGCTCGCCGGTCTCGACCGTGCTCGTGATGGTGGCGGCGTATGCGCCGAGGAAGCGCAGGAACCCTTCGGTCCCGACGTGATGGCCGCCCCAGGGCACTTCGTCGGACTGCCGGATGGTGATGTCGGGAGCGACCAGATCGGCCCACTCGGCGCGCCGGCCGCCCAGGAAGTCGTACGCGGCTCGCACCACAGCCAGTGCCTGCTGGTCGCGCTCATCCCGCCGTGTCATCGCTGATCCTCCTCATGGGACCCGGATTCCCCGAATGGGACCCGGATTCCCCAAGCGTCGGGGAGGCGGCGGGCTGGGCGCTTCAGTCGATCGACTGCCTTCACCCGGTCGCCCGCGCCGCAGTCGAATGACTCAAGCGACAGACGCCGACGACTTCCTGGGTTGTTTCCGTCGCCAACCGAGGAGGAGTGTCTCCATGGCACAGCCCAGTACCACCGACCCGAGCCCGAGGGAGGTCGCGGAGGCGATGTACGCCGCCCTGCGCCGGTCCGACCGCGACGCCCTGCGGGCCCGTGGCCGCCGCGCACGTGGTCCATGCTGATGCCCTTGACGTGGGCGTGGCGTTCCGCGGACCCCCGTGGCGGACGGGCGGGGCCGTCGGAGTGTCCGGAGACCGCGACGGCGGAGAGCGGTACGGGTTTCTGAGCTGCGGTCGGCTGTCCGACCGCGTGGCCCCCGGCCTCGACGTGACGGGCGACACGTTCCCGGTCGTGACGGCCACGATCCGGCCTGCCGCTCCCGCGTACGCGGTCCGGTCCGGTCCTATGATGCTGCTCGCTCCCGCCATTCGGATTAATGCGGATATCTATGGACATTTGCTGCCGGATGTCCTGGGTGGACCGGGGTTTGTGGTGGATCAGGTACTGAAAGGCGTTAGCGTGGTCGGTGCTGACGGCGAGACCCGTGCTGGTCGGTGCTGGTTCCAGGGTTTTGGTTAGGTGAAGCATGCAGGTCGGAGCGGCGTCTTGAGAATTCTGCACACTTCCGACTGGCATCTCGGCAGGGCGTTCCACCGGGTGAACATGCTCGGGGCCCAGGCCGACTTCATCGGCCACCTCGTCTCGACCGTGCGCGAGCGCGACATCGACGCGGTGGTCGTGTCCGGGGACGTGTACGACCGGGCGGTCCCGCCGCTGGCGGCCGTCGAGCTCTTCGACGACGCCCTGCACCGGCTCGCCGACCTCGGGGTGCCCACGGTGATGATCTCCGGGAACCACGACTCGGCGCGCCGGCTCGGCGTCGGCGCCGGGCTCATCGGGCGCGCGGGCATCCATCTGCGGACCGAGCCCTCGGCAAGCGGTACGCCCGTGGTGCTGGCCGACGCTCACGGCGATGTCGCCTTCTACGGACTGCCGTATCTCGAACCGGCCCTGGTCAAGGACGAGTTCGGGGTCGAGAAGGCGGGGCACGAGGCCGTGCTCGCCGCCGCGATGGACTGGGTTCGCGCCGACCTCGCCACGCGCGCGCGGGGCACCCGTTCCGTGGTCCTCGCCCACGCCTTCGTCACCGGCGGGGCGGCCAGCGACAGTGAGCGGGACATCACCGTCGGCGGGGTCGCCGCCGTACCCGCCGGGGTCTTCGACGGCGTCGACTACGTGGCGCTGGGGCATCTGCACGGCAGCCAGGCCATCACCGAGTCTGTCCGCTACTCCGGCTCCCCGCTGCCGTACTCCTTCTCGGAGGCGGACCACCGAAAGAGCATGTGGCTGGTGGACCTGGGGCCGGAAGGCGTCCTGGGCGCGGAGCGGGTCGACTGCCCCGTCCCCCGGAAGCTCGCCCGCATCCGGGGGCACCTGGAAGACCTGCTCGCCGATCGGGAGCTGGCGCGCCACGAGGAGGCGTGGGTCGAGGCGACCCTCACCGACCCGGTGCGCCCGGCCGATCCCATGGCACGGCTGACCGAGCGCTTCCCGCACACGCTCAGCCTCGTCTTCGACCCGGCGCGGGCCCCCGAGGACCCGGACGTGTCGTACGCCCGGCGGCTGGCGGGCCGCAGCGAGCAGCAGATCGCGGAGGACTTCGTGGCCCATGTGCGCGGCGCGGGACCCGACGCCGACGAACAGGCCGTACTGCGGGACGCGTTCGACGCCGCCCGCGCCGACGAGGCCGTACGGGAGGTCGCCCGGTGACACCACGCACTCAGGACCTCAAGGGGGCCAGGTGAGGCTGCACGGTCTGGACATCACCGCCTTCGGGCCTTTCGGGGGCACCCAGAAGGTCGACTTCGACGATCTGTCGGCCGCCGGGCTCTTCCTGCTGCACGGCCCGACGGGCGCGGGCAAGACGTCCGTCCTCGACGCCGTCTGCTACGCGCTGTACGGGGCCGTGCCGGGCGCCCGTCAGAGCGGCCAGGGCATGACCCTGCGCAGCGACCACGCGGCCTCCACGACCCGTACCGAGATCCGCCTCGAACTCACCGTCGCCGGGCGCCGGTTGGAGGTCACCCGGCAGCCGCCCTGGGTCCGCCCCAAGTTGCGCGGCGCGGGCACGACCACCGAGAAGGCACAGAGCCGGCTGCGCGAGTACGACGCGGCGGCCGGCTCCTGGAAGGACCTCAGCCGCTCCCATCAGGAGATCGGCGAGGAGATCACCCAGCTCCTCGGCATGAGCCGCGAGCAGTTCTGCCAGGTCGTGCTGTTGCCCCAGGGCGACTTCGCGCGCTTCCTGCGGGCCGACGCCGAGGCCCGCGGCAAGCTGCTCGGCCGGCTCTTCGACACGCACCGCTTCGCCGAGGTCGAGAAGCGCCTCGGCGAGCGGCGGCGCGCCACGGAGGCCGAAGTACGCGACGGGGACGCGACGCTGCTCGCCGACGCGCACCGCATGCAGCAGGCCGCCGGGGACACCGTGGAGGTGTCGCTGCCCGACCTCGCGCCCGGCGACCCCGGCCTCGCCGAGGCCGTCCTGACCTGGGCCGCCGTCGCCCGCAGCACGGCCCGCGAGCGGCTCACCCTTGCCCACACCGCGCGTACGGCCGCCGAGTCCGCGCAGGCCGCCGCCGATCGCGTACTGGACGACGTACGCGAAGTGGCCCGGCTGCAGCGCAGGTTCACGGAGGCACGGGAGCGCGCCGCGCGGCTGGAGGAGCGGGCCGACGCCCATCGGGCGGCGCAGTCGCGGATGGAGCGGGCACGGAAGGCCGAGACGGTGGCGCCCGCGCTCGACCTGCGCGACGCCACCGAGGCCGAGCACCGGCGCGCGGCCGCCGACGAGGCACGCGCGCGTGCCGGCTTGCCCGAGGCCTTCGGCGGAGCCGGGGCGCCCGGGCTCGCGGCGGCGGCGCGCAAGGCGGCCGAGGAGCTGGGCGGCCTGGAGTCGGCGCGCCGGGGCGAGCGTCGCCTTGCCGAACTCACCACGGAGCGCGCCTCCTTGAACCGGCAGGAGCGCGCCGACGAGGACGTCCTCCAGGACGCCGACAGCTGGCTCGCCTCGTGGGAGGCGGCCCGCGCCGGGCTCCAGGCACGCATCGACTCCGCGCAGGAGGCCGCGACGCGCGCCGAGCGGCTCGCCGTGCAGCGCGATCCCGCCCAGGCCCGGCTCAGGGCAGCCCGCCGGCGCGACCAGTTCGCCCGGGACACGGACGACGCCCAGGGGCGGGCTCTGGTCGCCCGCGCCCGTGCGACCGACGCGCGTGTCCACTGGCTGGACCTGAAGGAACAGCGCCTGCAGGGCATCGCCGCGGAACTCGCCGCCGGTCTCGTCGACGGCGAGGCCTGCGCCGTCTGCGGCGCCACCGAACACCCCGCGCCCGCACGGAAGATCGCCGGACATGTCGACCGGGAGGCCGAGGAGCGGGCCCTCGCCGTGTACCAGCGCGCCGACGAGCAGGCCACCGAGGACGAGCGCCGGCTCGGCGTCGTACGCGAGGCGCTGGCCGCCGCCACCGCGGAGGCGGGCGACGCGCCGACCGCGCGACTCGCCGAGCAGACAGAGGAACTGGAGCGGCAGTACGCCGAGGCGCGGGCCGCCGGCTCCGGGCTGCACGCCGCGCGGGAGCGGCTCGCGCAGGCCGAACTCGAGCATGAACGCCGAGTCGCGGCCCGGCAGCAGGCCGCACTGCGCGCCGCCGCCCGGGTGACCAACCGCGACCGGATCGACCGCGAAAGAGCCTCCCTGGAGGAGGAGTTGACGCAGGCCAGGGGCGTCGCCGACAGCGTCGCCGCGCGCGCCGCGCAGTTGGAGCGGCAGGCCGCCCTGCTCACGGACGCCGCGGACGCCGCGCGCGCGGCCGAGGACACCGCGCAGCGCCTCAAGGACGCCGACGCACGCCTGTCTGACGCGGCCTTCCGCGCCGGCTTCGACACGCCGCAGGCCGCGGCCTGCGCGCTCCTCGACGACGCGGCCCACCGGGACCTCCAACGGCGCCTCGACGCCTGGCAGTCGGAAGAGGCCGCGGTACGCGCGGTGCTCGCCGAGGCGGACACGGCCGCCGCCGCCCAGCAACCGGCCGCCGACCTGGCCGCCGCCGAACAGGCCGTCGAGTCCGCCGCCATACGGCTGCGGGACGCCGCCTCCGCCCAGGACGCGGCCGACCGGCGCTGCACCGAGCTGGACCGGCTGTCCACGCGCGCGGCCGCGTCCGTACGCCGTCTTGCGCCACTGCGCAAGGAGCACGACCGTGTGGCCCGCCTGGCCGGGCTGACCGCGGGCACCTCGGCGGAGAACGAGCGCAAGATGCGCCTGGAGGCATACGTCCTCGCCGCCCGCCTGGAACAGGTCGCCGCCGCCGCGACCGTACGGCTGCAGCGCATGTCCTCCGGCCGCTACACCCTCGTCCACTCCGACGACCGCGCGGGCCGCGGCCGCAGCGGGCTCGGACTGCACGTGGTGGACGCCTGGACCGGCCGCGAGCGCGACACGGCGACGCTCTCCGGCGGCGAGACGTTCTTCGCCTCGCTCGCGCTGGCCCTCGGCCTCGCGGACGTCGTCACGGACGAGGCCGGTGGGGTGCGGCTCGACACGCTCTTCATCGACGAGGGCTTCGGCAGCCTTGACGACCAGACCCTCGACGAGGTCCTGGACGTACTCGACTCACTGCGGGAACGGGACCGCAGCGTCGGCATCGTCAGCCACGTCGCCGACCTGCGGCGGCGCATCCACGCCCAGTTGGAGGTCGTGAAGGGAAGAACGGGATCGGTCGTACGGCAGCGGGGTGTCCAGGACTGAGGCAGTGGTCCGGTGACTCGCCGGGCGACCGGGTCAGTGGCCCAGCGGGCGGCGGGGGAGCGGTGAGGAGTAGACGACACGATCCCGGACGACCTCGGGAGCTCGCCGTCATGGAGCGGCTGGCGGCGGAGCGCCCCCGCGTCGTGGTGCCCGGCCACGGTGAGGTCGGCGGACCGCGGTTGCTGGCGAGCGGACCATCGTCGAGGAGATCTCGGAGCTGATGATCCGGCGCCACCCGGAGTGGGCCGGCCGGGAGTGGATCGAGAAGGGCGTCGGATGCCTCTGCGCGGAACACTCCGCCCCCTCCGCGCCCTGCGTATGACGAACCGTTGGCCCGGTCTCCGGGGTTCCCGGCGGCCGGGCTCACGCCCTGGTGTGAGCCTGAACCCGGCCGCTGCCGCTGAGGGTCAGAGCCGGGACAGCTCGTCCACCAGGTCGTCCAGACCCAGCGAACCCTGCGACAGGGCAGCCATGTGCCAGGCCTTGGCGTCGAAGGCATCCCCGTGCCGGTTCCGCGCGTTCTCGCGGCCCTGCAGCCAGGCCCGCTCGCCGAGCTTGTAGCCGATGGCCTGACCGGGGATCGAGAGATAGCGGGTGAGCTCGCTCTCGACGAAGTCCGCCGGACGGCTGCTGTGCGCGCCGAAGAACTCCTGCGCCAGCTCGGGCGTCCAGCGCTCACCGGGGTGGAACGGGGACTCCGCCGGAATCTCCAGTTCCAGGTGCATGCCGATGTCGACGATGACCCGGGCCGCGCGCATCATCTGCGCGTCCAGGTAACCGAGCCGCTGCTCCGCGTCCTCGAGGAAGCCCAGCTCGTCCATCAGCCGCTCCGCGTACAGCGCCCAGCCCTCGCAGTTGGCGCTGACCCGGCCGACGGTGGCCTGGTAGCGGGAGAGGTCGTCGACGACGTACACCCACTGCGCGAGCTGGAGGTGATGGCCGGGGACGCCCTCGTGGTACCAGGTCGAGACGAGGTCGTACACGGGGAACCGGGTGAGCCCCATCGTGGGCAGCCAGGTCCGTCCGGGCCGCGAGAAGTCCGCCGACGGCGCGGTGTAGTACGGGGCCGCGGCACCGCCCGGCGGCGCGATACGGGACTCCACCTTCCGTACCGGCTCGGCGAGTTCGAAGTGCGTGCCGTCCAGCGCCTCGATCGCCTGGTCCATCAGGTTCTGCAGCCACGCCTGGACCTCGTCGACGCCCTCGATGTGCCTGCCGTGCTCGTCGAGGTACGCGAGTGCCACCCACGGGGTCTCGGCGCCCGGCAGGACCTTCTCGGCCTCGGTCCTCATCTCGGCGAGCAGCCGGTGGTACTCGGCCCAGCCGTACGCGTACGCCTCGTCGAGGTCGAGATCCGTACCGTTGAAGTAGCGCGACCAGCGCGCGTACCGCTCGCGGCCCACCGTGTTCGGCGCGCCCTCGACCGTGGGCGCGTACACGTCACGCATCCAGTCGCGCAGTTCCACCAGGGACCGCGTGGCGTTACGGGCGACCGCGTCCAGCTCCTCGCGCAGCGCGTCGGGGCCCGCCGACACGAAGTCCTCGAACCAGCCGCGACCCTGCCCGTCCACGTCCGACCACTCGGTGAGCTGCTCGATGAAGGTCGCGGTCGGGCGCGGGCCCGCGTACAGCTTGCGCTCCAGGCCGAGGACGAGGGACTCGCGGTACCCCGCCAGCGCGGTCGGCACCGCGCGCAGCCGCTCGGCGATCGCGGCCCAGTCCTCGTCCGTCTCCGTCGGCGCGATGGAGAACACCTGGCGCACGGAGTGCGCGGCCGTCTGCATGTTGCCGACGGCCCGCAGGCCCTCGTCGGCCTCGTGCACGGCCAGTTCGGCAGTGAGCCGCTCGCGCAGCAGCCGGGCGCAGCGGCGCTCGATGTCGCTGTCCGCGCCCGGCTGCCGCTCCGCCTCGTCGAGCCGCGCGAGGGTCGTCCGGGCCAGCTCCGCGATGGCCTCCTGCCCGGCGGGCGAGGTATCGGGGAGCTTGCCGGAACTCTCCTTCACACCGAGATAGGTACCGAGGACCGGATCGAGGGCGACGAGGTTGTCGACGTACGCGTCGGCGACCTCGCGGGGCAGCGGGCTCTTCGTCTCTGACATGCGGACATCCTCGTACGGGGACGGGGGCCGCGTCAGCTCGGTTTATCGGGCCCCGAGCCGGGATCAGCCTGATTTCATCGATGGAGGGACCGACGGCGAGACCGACAGCGAGGCCGTGGGCGGGGCGGGTGGGAGGAGAGGTCCGCAGTCCCACTGCTGGAAGATCAACCGCGTCTCCACGCGGGCCACTTCGCGCCGGGACGTGAACTCGTCCAGGACCAGCCGCTGCAGGTCCGCCATGTCCGCGACCGCGACCTGCACGAGGTAGTCGTCGGGACCGGTGAGATGGAAGACGGTCCGGGACTCCGGCAGCGCCCTGATCCGCTCGACGAACGGCCCCACCAACTCCCGCCGATGCGGCCTGACCTGCACGGACAGCAAGGCCTCCAGGCCCCGCCCGAGTTTCGCCGGATCGAGTCGCAGCTGATGGCCGAGAATGACCCCCGCGCGGCGCAGCCGGGTCACCCGGTCCAGGCAGGTCGAGGGCGCGACACCGACCTGTGCGGCGAGATCGCGGTACGTCGTCCGTGCGTCGTTCTGCAGCAGCCGCAGCAGATGAAGATCCACCGGATCGAGTACGACAGAATCAGCCATGTCCCGAACGTAACACGGGCTTCACGCACTGAACCCCGGTCGGTGTTCAGGCTGCGGCCTATGGAATCCGTGGTGCACGACTCATACGACGCTCAGGACCAACGGAACGGAACCGGCCATGGCACGCTCGCGGCCCGTGCGCTCGCCACCGAGGCCGTGCACGCAGGGCGGGAGGATCTCGCCCGGCAGGGGCTGCACGCCGCGCCGATCGACCTGTCCACGACCTACCCCTCGTACGACAGCCGCGGCGAGGCCGCCCGTATCGACGCGTTCGCGGCCGATGGCGCCGCACCGCAGGGCCCGCCGGTCTACGGCCGCCTCGGCAACCCGACCGTCGCCCGCTTCGAGACCGCCCTCGCCCGTCTCGAAGGCACCGAGAGCGCGGTCGCGTTCGCCAGCGGCATGGCCGCGCTGAGCGCCGTGCTGCTCACACGGAACGCGATCGGCCTGCGCCATGTGGTCGCCGTACGTCCCCTGTACGGCTGCAGCGACCACCTGCTCACGGCCGGGCTGCTGGGCTCCGAGGTGACCTGGGTCGATCCGGCGGGCATCGCGGACGCCCTGCGCCCCGACACCGGGCTGGTCATGGTCGAGTCCCCGGCCAACCCGACGCTCACCGAACTCGACCTGCGCGCCGTCGCGCACGCCTGCGGCTCCGTCCCGCTGCTCGCCGACAACACCTTCGCCACGCCTGTGCTGCAACGCCCCGCCCAGCAGGGCGCGCGCCTGATCCTGCACAGTGCCACCAAGTACCTGGGCGGACACGGGGACGTCATGGCCGGAGTGGTGGCCTGCGACGAGGAGTTCGCCCGGAGGCTGCGCCAAGTGCGGTTCGCCACGGGAGGCGTTCTGCATCCGCTGGCCGGCTATCTGCTGCTGCGCGGCCTGTCGACCCTGCCCGTACGGGTCCGGGCCGCGTCCGTGAACGCCGCGGAACTCGCCCGCCGGCTCGCCGCCGACCCACGCGTCGACCGCGTCCACTATCCGCGCATCGGCGGCGCCATGATCGCCTTCGAGGTCCACGGCGATCCGCACGCGGTCATCGCCGGGGTCCGTCTGATCACCCCGGCCGTCAGCCTCGGCAGCGTCGACAGCCTGATTCAGCATCCGGCGTCCATCAGCCACCGCATCGTGGCCGCGGACGACCGCCGCGAGGCGGGGGTCAGCGACCGGTTGCTGCGCCTGTCGGTGGGGCTGGAGGACGTCGACGATCTATGGGCCGACTTGGACGGCGCGCTGCCGGTCATACGGCGGTGAGGTAAGCGGGGGAGGCCCCGGGCGACGTGCCCGGGGCCTCCCGACGTTCCTAGTCCCGCACGACCCGCCCGCCGCGCAGCGCTTCGCTCCGGTTCTGCCCCTGCCCGTCGTCGTACGGCAGTCGGGAGGTCACCGGCGTCGCGTCCAGGCGGGCCGTGATGACCAGGGTGCCCTCCTCGATCTGGTAGTCGAGGGGGAGGCCCAGGCCGCGCATGGCGGCGACCATGCCGGTGTTGGAGGCCTGCGTGACGGCGTAGACGCTTTCGCAGCCCGCCTCGACGGCCATCGTCACGAGCCGACCGAGCAGTTCGCTGCCGATACCGCGCCGCTGCCACTCGTCCTCGACGAGCAGTGCGATCTCCGTCTCGTCGCCGTCCCAGAGGAGGTGGCCGAGCCCGACGATGCGTCCCGACGCCGTCTGCACGGCGAGGGTGCGGCCGAAACGGGGGCTGAGCAGGTGGTTGAGGTAACGGTCCGCGTCCCCGACCGGCCCGTGGTAGCGCATGGTCAGCGTGCGCGAGGAGCAGCGCTCGTGCATCGCCTTCGCGGCCTTGAGGTCGCAGACGTCGGCGCGGCGCACGGTGATCGCGGGGCCCTCCGGCAGCGTCAGCATGTCCTGGCTGCGCGGGATGCGCGGACCCAGCCGCGTGTCCAGCTCCACC
The DNA here is from genome assembly GCF_045040035.1 of Streptomyces sp. NBC_01384. Classification (NCBI taxonomy): domain Bacteria; kingdom Bacillati; phylum Actinomycetota; class Actinomycetes; order Kitasatosporales; family Streptomycetaceae; genus Streptomyces; species Streptomyces sp. NBC_01384. The sequence goes on along the minus strand of NZ_CP109559.1, from coordinate 1,265,403 downwards.
AGCGCCCGTGCCCGAGCGAACTCGGTCGGCGTGAACGGCAGATACGGCCGCTCCACGGTGATCACCCCACCCTCCGGCGCGCGCAGCCGCAGCACCGTGTCTTCCAGCGCTCCCTCGACCGGAGCACCCTCTTCCGCCCGACCCGACCCAGGGGACCTGGCGGGCAGCGAACGAATGGTGCACCGACCGAGCAACTGCCGGAGGGCCAGCGGAAGTTCCGCAGCGTCCAAAGCCGTTCGCGTGGCCAGGCCCAGTACGCGCGTCGGCGCGTCCACCAGGTCGTGGGCGTCGGCCCGCTCGATCCAGGTCCCGGTGCCGCCGGCCAGCGCGAGTGCCCGGGTGATCTCGGACGCGGCCAGCGCCGCGGGCGCGCGCAGCAGGAACTCGTCCACCGTGCCCTCCGCGAGCGGATGCGTCTGCAGGCTCAGGATGTCGACCTGTCGCCGCGCCAGCGCCGTGCACAGCGCGGCCAGCGAACCCGGCTCGTCCTGCACCGTCGTCCGCGTTCGCCACAGCACCGTCGCTCCGGTGACGGCCTCGGGCATGGCGGGGGCGGCCTCGGACTGCCCGGTCCCTCGCCCGTCGGCGAACGTCCGGGCACCGGTATCGCTCGTCGGCGGCGCGTGACCGTGGCGCCGTGCCCACCAGGTGTGGAATCCGGCCGTGGCGACCAGCACGACGGCCGACATCACGAGCAGGGCCGGTCCGTCGGGGCCGTGCCCGATCAGGTTGGCGAGGGCGTCCGCGACCGCGACGGCCGTGAACAGGGCCGCGAGTTCGATCACGTCCCGCCGCCAGTGGTGGACGGGGCGACCGTGCTTCGCCCGGGTTACATCAGACATGTCTGGAGTCATGCAGCCACTGTGAAGGAGTGGTGTTGCGTGATCACGAACGGTCTGTGACTGATCGGTAAAGTGTCCTTCTATCCCTTTTGTAGTTCTTTTTACGGTTGTTTTGCCTCGATCGGACCGCGTGGGTTACGCGCCTGGTCAGAACGGCGCGGTGGCGGTCGGCCGGGTCAGTGCGGCGCGAAGCCGACGGGCCTGGGTCACCAGTCTCGACGAGCCGCGCCGGCCGGCCGTCTGCGCGAGATGGGCGATATCACCGCGCGCCCCGGACCGCTCGGCGCACTCCGCGGCGACGGCCAGCAGATCGCCGAGCCCGCGCGGGGGCATACCGCTGGTCCCCTCCTGTGTCTGCGCCTGCGCGTCCGTCACGAGATCGGCGAGCAGGATCGGCAGCGCGTCGCGGAGCACCGTCCAGACGGTGGCGTACGCGCCGGTGGCCGCCGCCGTCCGTATCGCCTCGGCGAGCCGCAGCGGCTTCACGGCCCCGGAGCGCACCGACTGCCCGAGATCCATACCGAGCCGTCCCGCGTCGAGCTGCCCGCGCGCGGCCAGCACCAGCAGCGCGTCCACCGCCGAGAGCCGGTCCTCCGGGTGCCGCGCCCCGAGTCCGTACGCCAGGCACAGGTGCACGGCCTCGCCCGCCGCTCCGTCGGCCTCGGCGAGGAGGGGAAGGATCGCGGCCCCTCCGCGGGTGTCCTCCACGGCGACCGAGGAGAGGTCCCGCAGCATCCGCGCCGCCACCAGTTCCCTCCCGGCGGGGAGGACACCGAGCCAGTGCTGCGCCTCCCCGCCGACCCAATGGCCGCAGTACCGCCGTCCCGCGAAGGGGGACACGGGGTGGCCGAGCGCGCGGAACTCCGGCGGGAACGAGTGCTGCGGCTCCTTCAGTTCACCGAGCTCGACCAGAATGCGCACCCCCGACGTCCGGCGTCTGCTGGGCGCCGGCGCCGGGCCCTGGCTGGTGAGCCACTGCGCGAGCCGCTCCCCCTCGGCGGTGCCCAGCCGCTCGGCTCGGCTCGCCGCCGCCTCGGCGCCCGCGCGGTCGTCCCTGCGCAGCCGCAGCAGCGCCTGGGCGAAGTCGGCGGCTCCGGGCCGTGCTTCGAGCCGCCGGTAGGTGTCCAGCCGTGCGACCAGGTCCTCGGGCTCCAGCAGTCCGGTGGACCAGGTCGGCGTGGCCAGCAGGAACGGCTGCGGGTCGGTGCGCAGCCGGTACGCGATCTCCCGCATACGGGCGTGAAACGGGTCGGCGATCCCGGAGTGCGCGCAAGCGGGGCCCATGACGCGGCGCTGCACCGTGTCGTGGAGGGTGGCGGTGCGGGTGCGGCCCAGCAGCGTCGCCAGGATCAGTTCGAGGTCGTGGGCGTTGCCCCGGAAGTACTGGTCGACGCAGTCCGGGGAGGCGCCGGCCCACCAGCGGTGCGAGGTCAACGGCCGCAACGCCTCCGCCAGCCGCTGCCCGTCCTGGTACGCATGGCGCACGAGTCCGTCCAAGGTGCGCTCGAACACGCCCAGTTCGCCGCCCGACACCAGGAACGAGCCCACCTCCTCGACGACCTCGGCCAGGGTCTCCGGAGCGGGCGCGAGCCGCGTCCGCTCCGGCACGGGCGGAAGTACCTCCTCGTGGATTTCGGGGGTGGAGGCCGGGGCCCCGCCACCGAGCAGCCGCTTCGCCCGGACACGCAACCCCGGGCTCAACCGGGCCACCATGTCCGCGAGTTCCTCACGTACCCCACCCGCTGCTTCGAGCTCGCCGACATGGCGCTCCACGAGCTTCAGCGCACGCTCCTGCAGGTCCGTGTCCTCGTGGCCGAAGGCCTGCGCCACCGAGGGCAGCACCTCGGACGCGGCGGACGGATCACGCCTGAGCGCCTTGCCCAGCAGGATGAGCTGGGCCCGTACGAGCTTCTTCTCCGTGCGGAACAGCACGCCCGAGGCCATCTCGGCCAGTTGCCGTGGTGACAGCACCCCCTCGAGCGCGAGGGAGGCAAGCACCGACTGGGCGTGGGAGGCCACCGGGACCACGGATTGCGATGCCATCGCCATCCAGTCCGCCGTGCGCTCGCGTTGCTCGTCCCCGCTGAGTTCCAGAGCGGTCAACAGGTTGAGGAACGCCCGAAGTTCGGTGGCGGAGCCGCCGCGCAACAGCCGGGCGAGGCAGGCGTCGACCATCACCTTGCGGTCGAGGACACCCTCCTCGGCCAGCTGCGCCAGCGCGTACGTCCAGCTGTTCGGTCCCTCGCCGTATCGCCACTCGATGCGGCTGCCGATGTCGTCGATCTCGAAGAGCGCTGCGACGAGCTCCGGCAGATACGGATCCTTCCGCAGCCGGTCCAGAACGGTGTCCCCCTGCTGCCAGACCGAGCCGATGTGCTCCATCCAGCCCTGGACGTACGCGTCGGTCGTCGGCACCGGGCAGCCGGAGAGCCGTACGAGACCGGCCATCAGCTGGTACGGGACGCCACCCGACGCGAAGGGACGTTGTGCGAGCCGATGGGTCACATCGGCGAGCCACTCGGGCTCGCGGTCGCCGAGCACATCGAGCAGCACGGCGGGTGAGGCCTGCGCCCACCTCATGTCGGCCGCCACGATCCAGGCGGCCACTCCCGCGGCACCGCTCTGGCACGCCGCTCCGGCCAGATGAAGGGCCGGCCAGGCGCGGTGGGACGCCGCGTCCCACGGGGCGCCGCGCAACTCACCGCGCAGCGCCTTCAACTCCGGGACGACCGCCCGGCGTTCGGCATCCGTCATCCCGTCGAGCAGACTCACCGCCTCCGCCGTCCGCCCCGTACGCACCGCCTCCAACAGCGAACTCATCGCACACCCCCGTCCTTTCGTGCCGTGCCCGGCCTCGTCAGCTCTGTCAGATCCGTTACCGCTGTTACCGCTGTTGGCTCGGCCGGTGCTTCCCGCCGTACCATCCGCACCGCCAGCGCGTGCTTGCAAGGGCCACGCCCTCCCCGGTACTTGGCCCAGCACCGGCGGGAGCAGCTGAGCGTCCCCGCGTCGTCGCGCACCCGGTGGATGTGTCCGTCCTCCGCCGTCACCGTGCCGAAGGCGCCGTCCAGGACCACCGCGCCCGCGGCCACCAGCGCGCGGGCCGACGGGTCGAGGGAGGCCCGCAACTGTCGCTGGTAGTGGCGCGCCGCCGCCACGTCCGCGATCGCGAGCAGCCCGGCGGCGGCCACCTGAGGAGAGGTCAGGAAGCCTGCGAAGAACCGCGGATGGTCCCTCATCCCCGCGGGCGTCGTACCCCGCGAGGTCTCAAGTCCCAGGCGCCGTCCGCCCGGTGCGGACTCCAGCACGGAGGGTCGGGTGTAGGCCACGGCCTGCAACGATCGCGTCATGGAAAAACCGTAGAGGCGACCACTGACAATCGGTTCTGACCTGCGCAGACTTGCGCGCAGGCGGGTTTTGGCGAAACGGGGACGCGCACCGGGGGATGACTCCGGTGCGCGTCCCGACGCTTCGAGGGTACGGGAGGGGGACGGGGTTACTGGCCCACACGCCCCGGCTGCAGCACCTGAGTGAACAGCACGCTGCCGTCCTGCTCACGCAGTCGCACCGTCAGCTCCCCGCTGTCCCCGTCGATGTCGACCTCGCCGAAGAACTGGTAGCCGTCGGCCGGCGAGACGTTGGCGGTGGCGGGCGCCTTGACGAAGACCCGGTCGGGGCCGAAGGTACCGTCCAGCGCGTTCGCCGGGAAGGCACCCGCGTTGAGCGGTCCGGAGACGAACTCCCAGAACGGCTCGAAGTCCTTGAACGCGGCGCGCGAGGGGTCGTAGTGCTGCGCCGAGGTGTGGTGGACGTCGGCCGTCAGCCACACGGTGCCGGTGATCCGCCGGTGCTTGATGAACCGCAGCAGTTCGGCGATCTGCAGCTCACGGCCGAGCGGTGCGCCCGGGTCGCCCTGGGCGACGGCCTCGAAGTTCGGCTTGCCCTCGACCGGGTCCGGCACGACCAGACCGAGCGGCATGTCGTTGGCGATCACCTTCCACACCGCACGCGACGTGGCCAGCTCGCGCTTGAGCCACTCCAGCTGTTCGCGGCCGAGGATGCCCTGCGGGTCGGTGGTCTGGTTGTCGGGCGAGTTGGCGTTCCGGTACGTCCGCATGTCCAGCACGAACACGTCCAGGAGCGGACCGTGGTGGACCGTCCGGTAGATCCGGCCGTCCGGGCGCCCGCTGATCGTGGAGATGGGGAAGTACTCCGAGAACGCCTGCCGGGCGCGGACCGCCAGGTCGTCGAGTTTCGTGCCGGCCGGGTAGGCGGTGCCGGTCCCGATGACCTCGCCCGGGTACCAGTTGTTGCGAACCTCGTGGTCGTCCCACTGGATGATGTTCGGCACCTGGGCGTTGAACCGGCGCAGCGCCGAGTCCAGCAGGTTGTAGCGGAAGTTGCCCCGGTAGTCGGCCAGGGTGACCGCGACGTGCGACTTCTCCTCCGTGGTGATGTTCCGGTAGACGTCGCCGTCCGGGAGCGCCGCGGTGGCGGAGATCGGGCCGTCGGCGTAGATGTTGTCGCCGCTGCACAGGAAGAAGTCCGGGTCCACCTTCGCCATGGCGTCGAAGATCCGGTATCCGCCGATCGACTCGTTGATGCCCCAGCCCTGCCCGGCCAGGTCACCGGACCAGACGAACCGGACATCCTGTCGCCGCTTCGCGGGCGCGGTGCGGAAGGTGCCCGCCACCGGCTCGCCGGTACGCCGCGGGTCGTCGGGGTCGGCGAGCAGCACCCGGTAGTGGATCTGCTCGCCCGCGGGCAGCCCGCGCAGCCGCGTCGTACCGGTGAAGTCCGATTCAGCGCCGAGCAGCGGTCCGTGCCATCTGCGCGGGTTGCGGAACGACTCGGTCGCGGACGTCTCGACGATCATCCGTGCCGGTCGGTCGGAGCGGACCCACACCAGGCCGGAGTCGGCGGTCACGTCTCCGGCCTGGACGCCCCACCCCGCCTTCGGCCGCCCGGACAGGGCGAGCGCCGGGGCCGCGCCGAGGGTGGCGGGCAGGGCCAGTGCGGCCGACGCGGCGAGAGAACCGCGCAGTACGCTGCGACGACCGGGGAAGGGGCTGTGCGGACGGTGTGACATGAATGCGCCTCCAGGGACGGATTCGGCCGGTGTGCACTGCCACAACTACTGGTGCGCCGCAGCGCACACGGAAACCACAAGTGAACAACTGGCCCCGAGGGCAGGGGAACCGGCGTTCGACTCCAGGCGGGCCTCGCACGGGGGACTCACGCGGGTCCCTCACCTGGGCTGTTCGCACGGGCGCGTACCCGGGTGCCTCACGAACGCACCGCCTCCGCCAGCAGCCGTACGCCTTCACGGATCCGCGCGGGGGCCTGGTGCGCATAACCGAGCACCAGCCGTACGCCACCGTGGTCGACCACCCGCCCGTAGGCCGTCAGCGGACGCACGGCCACCCCGGCGGCCTCGGCCCGCTCGAGGAACTCGTCCTGCGGCCCGTACCGCTCGGGCAGTGCGGCGATGACATGCAGCCCCGCCGCGATTCCGGACACCTCCGTGCCGGGAAAGTGCTCCTCCAGAGCGGATACGAGGGTGTCGCGCCGTTCCCGGTAGGCGCGCTGGCAGCGGCGCAGCTGCCGGTCGTAGTCACCCCGCTCCACGAAACGGGCCAGGAGCGCCTGGTCGACGACGGGGTTCCCCAGATCCATGGTGCGCTTGCGCTCGACGACCTCCTCGGCGAGCGACGCCGGTACGAGCAGCCAGCCGAGCCGCAGCCCCGGAGCGAGCGACTTGCTCACCGACCCCGCGTAGGCGACGTGCTCGGGGTCGAGTCCTTGCAGTGCTCCCACGGGAGCACGGTCGTAGCGGAAGTCCCCGTCGTAGTCGTCCTCGATCAGCAGACCGTCCACCGAACGCGCCCAGTCGAGGAGCTCGGCGCGGCGCCGCGCGGAGTACGCGATCCCCGAGGGAAACTGGTGGGCGGGCGTCGTCACCACCGCCCGTACGCCCGACGCCTTCAGCGGCCCGGGCGCCAGCCCTTCCCCGTCCAGGGGCAGCGGTACGGTGCCGATGCCGGCCGCGACGTACAGGGCACCGTGCTCCGGGCTTCCTGGATCCTCGACACCGACAGAACGCACCCCGCGCGCGTGGAGCACGAATCCGAGGAGCGTCGTCGCCTGCGCGACCCCGGAGACCACGACGACGCGCTCCGGGTCCGCGACCACACCACGGCGCCGTTCCAGCAGCTCGGCGAGGGCGGTGCGCAGTCGGGGCAGACCGCGCGGATCCGGGTAGCCCAGCGCTTGGTGGGGCAGTTCGGCGAGCACCCCGCGCTGGGCGGCCGCCCAGGCGGCGCGCGGGAACAGGGACAGGTCCGGTGTCCCGGGAACGAAGTCGGCGCGGGCCCCGGCGCGGCGTGGCGCGAGATCACGCGCGCGCGGGCGGGCCGCTCGGACGGCGCCGCCGACCCAGGTCCCCGCGCCGCGGTCGCTGCGCAGATACCCCTCGGCGGTCAACTGCTCGTACGCCTCCGTGACCAGCCCCCGCGACACCCCGAGATCGGCCGCGAGTGCGCGGCTGGACGGCAGCCGGGTGCCCGGCGCGAGCCGACCCGTGCGCACCGCCTCGCGCAGCGCGGCCTGCAGTGTGCGGCCACGCGCGCGCGGCGGTGCCGAAGCGACCGGCAGGAGCAACTCCCAGGCGGCCGCCCAGGGCGCGGAGCCCGACCGGGCGGGGTGGGGCGGCTCGCCGCTGTGGGCCCCCGATGCCGTCATGCGGCCCCCCATGGCCTCATGTGGTCCCCGATGGCGTCATGACAGTGGACCTTAATCCGGACCGCGCCCGTTCATAGCGTCGCCGTCATGAACGCCACCGCCCGAGGGTCGCTGCTCGCCGCCCTCGCCTGCGTCCTCGTCGGAGCCTCCTTCACGGCAAACAGCGTCCTGGGCCACTACCCGTACGCGGGCGGTCAGTTCCTGCGCTACGGCCTCGCCTGCGTGCTGCTCCTGCCGTCGGCCGGGCGGGGCGGTACGGCACCGCTGCGGCGGCTCGCGGCACGCCAGTGGGGGCGCCTCGCGCTGCTCGCGGCCGTCGGCATGGTCGGCTTCAACCTCGCCGTGATCTCCGCGGAACGGACTGCGGAACCGGCGGTTCCGGGTGTCTTCGTGGGCTGCGCCCCGGTGGTCGTGGCCGTTGTCGTGCCGCTTCTTGAGGGCCGTCGTCCGCAACGTCCGGTTCTGTACGGGGCGTCGTTCGTCGCGGTGGGTGCCTGCATGGTCCAGGGGTGGGGCCGCACCGACGGCGCGGGGATCGCGTACTCCGTGTGTGCGCTGGCCGGCGAGGTGGGCTTCGCGGTCCTCGCCGTGCCGGTGCTGCGCCCCCTCGGTCCACGGCTGCTGTCGGCGACCGTCTGTGGGATTGCCGCGGCCGAGTCGGCGGTGGCCGGAATCCTCGTCGGCGGCGGCGCCTGGCTTCGGATGCCGGACGCCACCGAGGCCGCCGCGCTGCTGTGGCAGGCGGCGGTCGTCACCGTCGTCGGCTTCGTGTGCTGGTACATGGGCATGCAGCGGATCGGCGCGGAGCGCGCCACGCTCTTCTCCGGCCTCATCCCTGTGGCGGCGGCCTGCACGGCGCCGCTCGTCGGCATCGGCGCGTACGGTGCCGCGCAAGCCGCGGGCAGCGCGCTGGTCGGTGCCGGGGTCGCCCTCGGCTCCGGTGCGCTGAGCCTGGCCGAGCGCCGCTCAGTGGCTGCCGCAAGGCGTTCGGCGAGTGGCGTCGAGCCCTCGGCGGTCGGTGTCGAACCGTCAGCGGCTGCCGTCGAGGATGACGCGGGCGACGAGCGCCGGGTCGTCGCTCATCGGGACGTGGCCGCAGCCGGGCAGCCGCACCAGCCGGGCCCGCGGAATGATGTGTTTGGCGCGGATCCCTTGGCGGCGCACCAGCAGCCGGTCCCGGGTGCCCCAGGCCACGGTGACGGGCAGCCCCGGGATGTCGTCCGTGAACTGGACGGTGGTGCCGGCCCGGAGGGTCTCGTCGAATCCCGCGGCGTGGGCCAGCGCGAGGGTCTCGGCGACGACCGCCTCGGGTGAACGGCGGCCGGGCCGGGCGTAGATGGTGCTCGTCAGGACGGCTCGCCCGGCCGCCGTCCGCGAGAGCCGCTCGACCACCGGGAGCGGCAGGCGCCGCGCGCCTTGCCGCATCGCCATGAGCACTCCGAAGGCGTACCGTCGCTCGACCGGCGTCCAGAACCCGGCGGGCGAGAGCGCCGTGACGGACCGTACGAGCTTCTCGCGGCCCAGCTCCAGGGCCAGGAGTCCGCCCAGGGAGTTGCCCGCCACGTGCGGACGCTCGATCTCGAGTGCCTCGCACAGCGCGCCGAGCACGGGTACCACCGCCCCGAGGCCGTGCGTGAGCCCCTCGGGCAGCGCCGGGGACTCGCCGAACCCGGGAAGGTCGACGGCTATCACCTCGCGCTCGGCGGCCAGGACGTGCACGACCGGGTCCCAGGCCTGCCGGTGGTGGCCGATGCCGTGCAGCAGGAGCAGCGGCTCTCCGGTGCCCACGCGCGCGTAGGAGATGGTCACGGTCCGCGGGCCGTGCGCGGAGGGAAGGCTGAAGGAGACCGTGGCGGACATGATGCTGCTCCTCGTCTGGTGACATGCTGGCGAACCGACTTCGTAGACAGCTTGTCAGCAACTGCTACCGACGGGTAGCCCCCGGTCACCGCGAGCCGCACGCATGCGCCGCCATCGCCGCGCACCCGTACCGTCATCCATCACGCACACACGCGTGCGCCCCTCAACGCGCCCTGCGCACCTCCAGGTTGAACTCCGCGTGCCCGAAGCGCTCGAACAGCCGCACCCGCAGCACCCTCTCCACGGCCCGCGCCGCCTCGACGCTGCCCAGGTCGAACACGCGGGGCGGAGGCGATCCGAACCCCCCTAGGAGCGCCGCCACCTGCTCCTTGGCACTCGCGCCCTCGCCACAGACGACGATCTTGCGCTCGCCCGGGGACCAGTGCTCTGGGCCCATTCCACGGCGACCGCGGGTCATGCTGCTCCGCGGTGTTCCGTGCTGCTCCATGAGGCACCGATTCCGCCTGGACACGGCGGGACGTGTCGGATGGGATGGAAGCGTGACCACCGACACCGCGACCGACGTCTTCGAAGAGCACCGTCCCGTCCTGATGGGCGTCGCCTACCGCATGCTGGGCCGGGTGGCCGACGCGGAGGACGTGGTCCAGGAAGCCTGGCTGCGCTGGTCCGGCGCCGCCCGGACCGAGGTGCGCGAACCGCGCGGCTACCTCGTACGCATCACCACCCGGCTCGCCATCGACCGGCTGCGCCAGGTGCAGGCGCGCAACGAGGCCTATGTGGGGCCGTGGCTCCCCGAGCCATACGTCACCGACTTCGGGGACACCGCCCAGGACACGGCGGAGCGGGCCGTGCTGGCCGACTCCGTCTCGCTCGCCGTCCTCGTCGTCCTGGAGTCACTGTCACCCCTGGAACGCGCGGTGTTCGTGCTCAGGGAGGCGTTCGGCTACCCGTACGCGGACATCGCCACCGTTCTCGACCGCGGCGAGCCGGCGGTGCGCCAACTTGCCGGGCGGGCGCGCAAGCACGTCGAGGAACGGCGGCCGCGCTACGAGGTCGACCCGGCCGAGCGCCGCGATCTGACCGAACGGTTCCTCGCCGCGGCCGCCGAGGGCGACCTGGAGGGGCTGATGGCGCTGCTGGCCCCGGACGTCCGGCTGGTCGGCGACAGCGGCGGACTGTCCAAGGCCCCCCTGCGGGTCATCGAAACCGCCGACAAGGTGAGCCGTTTCCTCTACGGCGTCGCCCAGAAGGGCGTCTCCGACCTGTCGTTCCGCCTCCTGGAGCTCAACGGCGGCGCCGCGGTCCTGGCCCTGTCCGGCGACAAGCCCGACAGCGTCTTCCAGCTGGATGTCGTGGACGGCCGGATCCAGTGCATCTACATCGTGCGCAACCCGCAGAAGCTCGTGTCCCTGGGCAACCAGTAGCCGCCACGGCACCTGTACGAACCCGAAAGCCCCCGTCTTCTGGGACTCCGTTGGGAAATCCGCAAACTGGCGGGTGTGATCTTGTTGTCAGGCGGCGAGTTGGAGTCGGGCGAGGTGTGAGGTGCGGGTTCCGCCGAGGGGTGTTTCGTTGAGCCAGGCGTCGAGTCTGATGATGTTGATTGCGGTGGCGGCGAAGATGTGTCCGAGGCGGGTCTTGGGCAGGCCCGTGTAGCGGGTCCGGCGGATGCGGGTGCGCCGGACTGCCTGGGAGATGGTTCCCTCCACCCCGGCGCGGACGTTGTAGCGCTGCTGCCACTGGTCGGTCAGCTGCTCGCGACGCCGGTCTTCCAGCGCTTCCTGCTGGTCTTGGGGCAGCAGGGTCAGGCTGCGGCCCCACTTGCCGTTCGCCGCCTTGGTGCACTTGTCCTGCACCGGACAGGCCGCGCAGTCCTGGGCGGTGAAGTGCACCCGTGAGACAGGAGTGCCGCTGCTCTTGCGCTGGTCGGACCAGCTGGCACTGATCTTGCCCTGGGGACAGACTGCCTTCTTGGCCTCCCAGTCGATCGTGAACGCGCTCTGCGTGTAGTGCTCGCCCTCGTAGTTCTCGTGACACGTATCCAGCCCGACCGGCCCCAGCAGCTCGATCCCATGCGCGTCGCGCGCGGCCACGATGTGCGCGGCGGTGACGTAGCCGGCATCGACGTCGTGTTCATCAGGCAGCAGTTCACGTGCGGCCAGGCCCTGGTGGACGGCTCCGGTGACCTCGGTGTCGGCGACGGTGGCGTCCGTGGTGACGACATGGGTGATCAGGTGTGGGGCATTGGGCTCGCACGTCTCGCTGAGGTGGGTCTTGTAGCCGCACCAGCCCGAGCCGCGCTTGGTCCCGTAGCGGGCGTCGGGGTCGTAGGGCGAGGAGAGCCGCCGTCTGCCCGGCGGGAGGTCTTTGCCCTCCCGCCAGCGCACCCCCTCGCCGTCGCGGTGGTACTGCTCCACCCAGGCCCGGCGCAGGACCTGGACGGCGGGGATCTCCCGTAACCAGGCAGGAGCCTGGGGTGCGTAGACGGCCTCCAGGATGGTGAAGCCGTCCCGGCCGACCTGTTCGGCCCACTCGGTGCGGACGTTGTCGCCCTTGGGGAAGCGGTAGGAGTCGATCCGGGCGCCGTAACGTTTGGCCCAGTCGGCGTTGACCATGGACGAAAGCCACGCCGGGGCGGCTGCGGCCAGTGCCTCCAGCGCCGCGCGCAGGGTCTCGCCGACGAACTCCATCCGGTTCAGCGTCCGCACCGCTGCAAGGACGTGGGTGGAGTCGGTCCGCTGCCGACCGCCTGCGCGCAACAGCCCGAGCTCGGAGCACCTGGCCAGGACCAGGTCCAGGACGTGCTCCTCCAGTCCGTGCCCGATCAGCCGGGCACGGAAGTCGCTCAGGACAGAGAAGTCGAACCCCGGATCGTCCAGCTCCAAGCCGAGGAGGAACTTCCAGTCCATCCGGGCCCGCACCTGGTCAGCAGCCTGCCGGTCGGTGTGGCCCTCGGCGTACTGCAGCACCAAGACCAGCGCCAGCGCTCCCGGTGACACGGCCGGACGCCCCCGGGCCGAGAACGCCTCAGCGAAAGACTCGTCCTCGAACAGCGGGCCGAGCGCCTCACGTACCCGGACGGCCAGCGTCCCCTTCGGGAACGACGCCCGCACCACCCGGGCGGTCAGCTCCGGCACCCCACCATCGTCCCGAGACTCCAGCGACACTCAGCCACACCCCTCGCTCCGACAAACAGAACGATCATGCCGACCTCAGCACGCCGGCGAAGCCAGTTTGCTCATTTCCCAACGGAGTCCTTCTGGACGGGGGCTTTCGGCGTTGTGTCCCGGACGTCGCCCAGCACGAACGGCCTGTGAACGCTCCGCGGCAACGCGCCTGCGCAATCCGTAAGGGATCGAGGATTGGTCTTGACCAAGGGTGGGGGCGGCCCTATGGTCGCAGGGATAGTGCAAGAACCTTTAATAAACAAGGGCGCTAAAACGCCGCCGGGTAACGGCGATTGCGGAGGACAGGGTGGGGACCACGCAGCTGGAAACGGTGCCGGAGCCTAAGTACTGGCATCTCAAGACAGTGCTCAGCGAGGCACTGGACTCTGAATTCTCCGTGGGCGAGATCCTGCCCAACGAACGCGACCTCGCGGCCAGGTTCGGCGTCGCCCGTGCCACGCTGCGCCAGGCGCTGGAGCAGCTGGAGCTGGAAGGCCGTCTGCAGCGCCGCCGCGGGGTGGGCACGACCGTCGCCCCGCCGCGCATGGGCGTGGCCGTCGGATCCGAGCAGCACGTGTGGCCGGGCGCGGTCGGCGACGCCTGGCAGCCCACGGACTGTGCGTCGGCGGTCCCGCCCGCCGCCGTGGCCGACGTCCTGGAGACGGACCACGACGACGAGGTGCACACGATCCGCCGCTCCCGGGTGACGCACGGCCAGCCGGTCGCCGCCGAGCTGATCTACATCCCGGCGTCCTCGGTGCCCGACCTGTCCGCGATCGACGCGCCTTCGGGGGCGGCACGCGCGCGTGCCGTGCTGCGCGAGCTGCAGCGCCTCGACCTGGAGGGCCAGGACCGCGCCGTGGAGCTGGGCTCGGCCCGTGCGGACGACGCCAAGGAGCTCGACCGGTTGCCCGGGGCGCCCGTTCTCGTCGTGACGACCCGCTACTTCGCCGAGGGGCGCACCGCCGCGGTCTCCGTCGCCACGTACCGCGCCGACACCTGTCGGCTGACCTTCGGCGACTCCGGCGGCGTGGAGATCCACCACGACCCGGAGCGCCGGGCTTCCTGAGCCGCAACAGAGGCGTAAGCCGTCACGTCCCGGAACACTCCGGGGCGTGACGTTTTTTCCAGCGTTCCAGCGTTCCAGCGTTCCAGTAGTCCGGTATTCCAGTCCTCGTCGGACCGCCGGTCAGCGGCGCGCGGTCACGGTCCCCTCCACCGCGAACAGCTGCTCCTCCACATGATCGAGGGCCAGCCGCAGGGCGCCCGTCGCGACGGCCGCCTCGCCCAGCAGTGAGAGCGCCACCCTGGGCGGCCGCAGACAGTAGCGCTCCAACTCGCGCCGCAGCGGCTCCAGTACGCCGTCCAGACCGGCCGCCCAGCCGCCGACCACGACCAGTTCGGGGTCGAGGGCCAGGACGAGGGCCGCCACGTCGTGCACAAGGCGCTGGATGAAGCGGTCGACCGCCGCGCGAGCCCGCTGGTCGCCGCCCTTGGCGAGCGCGAAGACCTCGGCGACGGCCTGCTCGTCAAGCGGGTGCAGCGGCTCGTCCGTGGTCGACAGCAGCGTCTCCGGAGTGGCCTCGCGGCCCAGCAGATGCAGCGCCCCGATCTCTCCGGCGGCGCCCCCGTACCCCCGGTGCAGCCGCCCGCCGATCAGTGAACCCGCCCCCGGGCTCAGCCCGGCCAGGACGAACACCACGTCGTCGGACTCGGTCGCGGAGCCCTTCCAGTGCTCGGCGACCGCCGCCGCGTTGGCGTCGTTCTCGACGAGCACCGGACACTTGAAGGAACGGCTCAACCGGTCGCCCAGCCGCAGCCCCGTCCACTCCGGCAGCGCCGTGCCCAGCCGTACGGTGCCGTCCGCCTCGACGATCCCTGGACTGCCCACGCCCACCGCGCGCAGGGAACTACGGGCGACACCCGCCCGGCGCAGCAGGTCGGCGACCGCCGTCCGCAGCCGTTCCAGCCGCTCGTCGGCCGAGGCGGTCTCGTCCACGTCCTTGGACATGGCGCCCAGTACCCGGCCGTCCAGATCGGCGAGGAGCCCGGCGACGCGATGGGGGCCGATCTCCAGGCCCAGCAGATGGCCCGCCTCGGCCCGGAACCTGAACCGCCGTGCCGGGCGGCCCTGGCGCCGCGCAGCACCCTCCTCGGCCGCCTTCTCGACCACGAGGCCGCCCTCGATCAGCCCCTCGACGACACCCTCGACCGTGGGCCGGGACAAACCGGTCACCCGGGTGATCTCGGTGAGCGTCGCGCAGTCCGTGGCACGCAGCGCGTGCAGCACCACCGCGGAATTGATCCTTCGCAGCAGAGAGGGGTCCCCGCCGGTCAACCGCCCCAACGTCCGTCCTCCCAGCTCGCGCGCGTGTTGGCCGGATCGTACTCGGCGCGGCGCGGCCCGGCGAGAGCCGGGGACCTCCTTTGCTACCGGCGGGTTGCTTTCAGCCCGGGGCCACGAACCCCGACTCGTACGCCGCGATGACCGCCTGCGTACGATCCCGGGCGCCCAGCTTCGCCAGCACGGCGCTGACATGCGATTTGACCGTCTCGGTCCCGACGATCAGCCGCGCCGCGATCTCAGCGTTCGACAGGCCCCGGGCCATCAGCCGCAGCACCTCCGCCTCCCGCTCGGTCAGCGCCGCGCGCTCCATGGCCGCCCGCGCCGCGCGATCTTTGGCGCCGCCCCCGTACTCTGCGGCCAACCGCCGTACGGAGGCCGGGAACAGCAGCGAGTCGCCCTCGGCGACCAGCCGCACGGCGTGCACGATCTCGGCGGGGCGGGCCCGCTTCAGCAGAAAGCCGTCGGCACCCGCGCGCAGTGCCTCGTAGACGTACTCGTCGTTCTCGAAGGTCGTCACGACGACGATCTTCGGCGGTTCGCTCACGGTCCGCAGCACCGCGCGCGTGGCCTCGATGCCGTCCATGAGAGGCATCCGGACGTCCATGGCGACGACGTCCGGCCGCAGCCGGCGCACCAGCGGGATCACCGCGGCGCCGTCGGCCGCCTCCCCGACGACCTCGATGTCGGGCTGCGCCTCCAGGACGGCCCGCAGGCCGGCCCGTACGAGGGGTTCGTCGTCGACAAGGAGAACGGTGACCGGCATCCGGCCAGGGTAGATCAGCGCAACGGCAGCTCCACCCGCACCTGCCAGTCACCCTCGTCCGGCCCCGTCCGTGCCCGCCCGCCGAGCAGAGCCGCCCGCTCCCGTATGCCCCGAAGGCCACTGCCGCGGCCCGGTCCGGGTACATCGGCCGTCAGCGGATTGCGGACCTCCAGGCCGAGCGTGCCGTCGGCGACCGCTATACGGACCCGGACCGGCACGCTCCCCGCGTGCCGCAGCACGTTGGTGAGGGACTCCTGGAGGATGCGATAGCCCTCCCGGGACACCGGTCCCGGCACGGCCTCCAACGCACCCGCCACCTCGGCGTCGACCTTCGCACCCGAGGCACGCGCCGACTCCAGGAGCCGGTCGGCCTCGGTCAGCGTGGGTCGCCCGCTCGCGGGGCGCCCCGCCTCGCGCAGCACGCCGAGGACCCGCTCCAGGTCCTCCAGGGCGGCCCGGCCGGTGTTCTCGATGGCAAGCAGCGCCCGGTCGGTGAACGCGGGGTCGCCGGCCGCCCGCGCCGCGCCCGCCTGCACCACCGCCACGGTCAGCGCGTGGCCGATCGAGTCGTGCAGCTCACGGGCGATGCGCGTGCGTTCCAGGAGCTGCTCGGTGCGCTCCTCCAGGGCGGCGAGCCGCTCGGCGGGGGAGGGACCGAGCAGCCTACGCGCGATCGCCGTGATCAGCTCACCGAGACCGACCACCGCGCCGTACAGGGCGAGCAGCGGCAGCGGTACGAGCAGGGCGTAGACCCAGGGCGGGAGCGACACCGGCAGCAGCGGGACGTCGAGGCCGCGGCCGAACGCCGCCCCGACGAGTTCTACGGCGGCCGCGGGCATCCAGACGGAGACGCACGTCGCCACCGCCCCGAGACCCATCCGTACCTCGAGCCAGAGAATGGTCCGCGACCGGTCCCGCCAGGTGGCCGCGGGCGCGACCGAGATCGCCGCGTCCCGGCCGTCCCGCTCGTCCGGCGCCAGCATGAACTGCGCCTGCACGCCCTCGCCCCGCCGCACGGCCGGGATCAGCCCCAGCGGGATCAACAGCACCGCGGGCACCCACGGCCTCGACATGTCGATGAACAGCCACACACTGACGAACAGCATCGGCACCCACAGGTGCAGCAAGCGCGTGTACGTCGTCCCCCGGAGCAGGGGGCGCAGAAAGCGGGCCATTGCGTCATCGTGCCAGCCGGCACCGACAACGGGCCTCCCCCGAGTGGGGGAGAGGATCTCCACTAGCGGGGGAGGCACCGGCCGGTCAACAGTCGCCACGCTGAGGCCATGACCAGCATCGACGTCCAGAACCTGACCAAGGATTACGGCAGTCGGCGCGCCGTGGACGACCTCACCTTCAGCGTGCTTCCCGGTCGCGTCACCGGCTTCCTCGGACCCAACGGCGCCGGAAAGTCCACCACCATGCGGCTCGTGCTCGGCCTGGACCGGCCCACGTCCGGCACCGCCACCGTCGGCGGCCGCGCCTACGCCACGCTCGACGAGCCCCTGCGCCACGTCGGGGCCCTGCTCGACGCGGGTGCCCCGCACGGTTCGCGCACCGCCCGCGACCATCTGAGGGCGCTCGCCGCGAGTAACCGCGTCCCCGAACGCCGGGTGGACGCGGTGCTGGAGGAGACGGGGCTCGCGTCCGTCGCGCGGCGCCGGGTGAAGACCTACTCCCTGGGCATGCGACAGCGCCTGGGCATCGCGGCCGCGCTCCTCGGGGACCCTTCCGTGGTGCTGCTCGACGAACCGTCGAACGGGCTCGACCCCGAAGGGATCATCTGGATCCGCGAGTTGCTGCGCCGACTGGCCGGGGAGGGTCGCACCGTGCTGGTCTCCAGCCATCTCATGGCCGAGACCGCGTCCTTCGCCGACCACCTCGTCGTCCTCGGCCGGGGCAGACTCCTCGCCGAGACCCCCGTGCGGGAGTTCATCCACGCGCGCGTGCGGCCCCGCGTACGAGTGCGCACCACGGACGGCGGCGCGTTGGGCGCCCTGCTCGCACGGCACGGTCACGAGGCCGTCGAGGGCGAGGGAGGACGGTGGACCGTGCTCCACGCGCGCGTGGAGGACATCGGGCACCTCATGTCCGGGGCGGGCGTGCCGATCCTCGAACTCACTGCGGAGGAGGGCACGTTGGAGCAGGCCTATCTCGACCTGACCGCCACCGAGACCGAGTTCTCGGCCCTACCGTCCCCGACGCAGCCACAGGAGGCCCGACCATGACCTTCGCACCCGCACTCCGCGCGGAGTGGATCAAGATCCGTACGCTGCGGTCGCTCGTCGTGGGACTGTCCGCCGTGCTCGTCCTGACGGCGGTCTTCTCCGCGCTCGCCGGTCTCGACGACTCCGGGGACCCGGACTTCGATCCGCTGTTCTCGGCGTTCTTCGGCGTCGGCTTCGGGCAGATCGCGGCGATCACCTTCGGCGCGCAGGCCGTCTCGGCCGAGTTCCAGGGCGGTGCGTTGCGGGTGTCGCTGGCCGCGGTGCCCCGGCGGGGGCCATGGTTCGCGGCCAAGGCGGTCGCGATCGGCGTGCCCGTGCTGACCCTCGG
Source organism: Streptomyces sp. NBC_01384 (assembly GCF_045040035.1). Classification (NCBI taxonomy): domain Bacteria; kingdom Bacillati; phylum Actinomycetota; class Actinomycetes; order Kitasatosporales; family Streptomycetaceae; genus Streptomyces; species Streptomyces sp. NBC_01384. The sequence continues at coordinate 1,247,169 of NZ_CP109559.1, read as the reverse complement.
TCTGGTCACGGGGGCTGTGAGCCTGATGGTGGGCAAGGGGGTGCTCGGAACCAGGGCGAGCGGGCTGACCTCGGGCGAAGAGCTCCGTGGCGTGGTCGGCTGCGGCATCTACCTGACGCTCATGGCACTACTCGCGGCGGGGCTCGCGGCCGTCCTGCGCAGCGGGGTCGCCACCTTGAGCATCCTGATCCCGTTCCTGCTGATCGTCTCTTTCGTCATTGGGGGAGCGTCGGGCACCGTCGCCGACTTCCTGCCGGACAAGGCGGGCCAGGCCGTCCTCCACGAGACGTGGGACGGTGCTCTCGGACCCTGGTCGGGGCTCGCGGTGACCGCGGCCTGGGCGGCAGCGGCCCTCGGGGGCGGAGCGTGGAGCCTGCGGCGCCGCGACGCCTGACCCGCCGACGGACGGCCCCCCATGGCCATGGCCCGCTGACGGCCGACCCCGTGGCCACGACCCGCTGACGGTACACCAATTGTCAGTGGCAGCCGCTTTACTGGATCTCATGACCAGCGAGCAGCACCTCGCCACGATCCTGAGGCTGTGCTCCGAGGACTTCCCCCCGGAGCACAGCCGGTCGGACGTCGGCGACGCGGGACCCGGTTACCTCATCGCCGAGTTGGCGACGAGCGAGGAATTCTGGGAGGACGACGGCACGGCCCGGGAAGCGGCGGCGGAGCAGTACGCGACCGATCGGGACGGCCTCTCGGAGCTGCTCAGCCACCGCTGGGGGCGCCCCCAGGCCTTCAGCCTGTCGAGCGTGCTCGACAGGACGATGGACGGTGAGGACATACCTCAGCCCTGGGGCATCCTGAGCGGACATGTGCCCGACGTGCACCTTTGGAGGACGGACGGGCACGGCCGCTGGGTCGCCCTCGGTGTTTCGCAGTGGGACAAGGAATGGCCGTTCCAGCTCCTGGCCGTGGTCGCGGAGGCAGACCCACCGTGACCTGATCCACTAGCCCTCGGTGGCAGCCGCCCGCAGCCGTTCGTACTCCTCGGCCATCGTCGCCGCCGTCCAATGCGCGTTGAGCCCACTGGGGTTGGGAAGCACCCACACCCGGCTGGCCCCGATGGTCCGCTCCTGCGGGCCGATGACAGCCTTGCGGTCGCCGAAAGCCGCCCGGTACGCCGTCACACCCACCACCGCCAGCCAGCCCGGCCGTAGCCGCTCCACCTTGGCACTCAGCAGCCGCCCGCCCTCGCGGTACTCCTCCGCGGTGAGCTCGTCGGCCCGGGCGGTCGCGCGCGCCACCACGTTCGTGATGCCGAGCCCGTACGACAGCAACTCGCCCTGCTCCGACGGCTTCATCAGACGAGGAGTGAACCCCGACAGATGCAGTACGGGCCAGAACCGGTTGCCGGGACGGGCGAAGTGATAGCCCGTCGCGGCGGTCATCAACCCCGGATTGATGCCACAGAAAAGCACCTGGAGGCCGCCCGCGACGACATCCGGCACCAGCCGGTCGCGGGCGGCCTCCAGGTCCGCGGGGGTGAGCCGCGTCAGAGGATCGCCCCCGGCGTGTAGCCCGCGGCCTCCGGGTGCTGCTTCACGATCTCCTCGATACGGCCGACGACGGCGGCGACCTGGTCGGCAGCGGCGCCGGTGAAGGAGAGCTTGTCGGCCATCAGCTCGTCGAGCTGCACACGGTCGAGCGGGATGCGCTCGTCGGCGGCGAGCTTGTCGAGCAGCTCGTTGCGCTCGGCGCCCTGCTCGCGCATCGCGAGGGCCGAGGCGACGGCGTTCTCCTTGATCGCCTCGTGCGCGACCTCGCGGCCGACGCCCGCGCGCACCGCGCCCATCAGGACCTTGGTCGTCGCGAGGAACGGCAGGTAGCGGTCCAGCTCGCGGGCGACGACGGCCGGGAAGGCGCCGAACTCGTCGAGGACGGTGAGGAAGGTCTCCAGCAGACCGTCCAGCGCGAAGAACGCGTCGGGCAGCGCGACCCGGCGCACGACCGAGCACGACACGTCGCCCTCGTTCCACTGGTCGCCCGCCAGCTCGCCGGTCATCGAGGCGTAGCCGCGCAGGATCACCATGAGGCCGTTGACGCGCTCGCAGGAGCGGGTGTTCATCTTGTGCGGCATCGCGGAGGAGCCGACCTGGCCCGGCTTGAAGCCCTCGGTCACCAGCTCGTGCCCGGCCATCAGCCGGATCGTCTTGGCCAGCGAGGACGGGGCGGCCGCCAGCTGCACCAGCGCGGTCACGACCTCGTAGTCGAGCGAGCGCGGGTAGACCTGGCCGACGGACGTGAACGCCTGCGAGAAGCCGAGGTGCCCGGCGATCCGCTGCTCCAGCTCCGCGAGCTTCGCCGCGTCCCCGCCCAGCAGGTCCAGCATGTCCTGCGCCGTGCCGACCGGGCCCTTGATGCCGCGCAGCGGGTAGCGGCGGAGCAGCTCCTCGACCCGGCCGTACGCGACGAGCAGCTCGTCGGCGGCGGTCGCGAAGCGCTTGCCGAGGGTGGTGGCCTGCGCCGCCACATTGTGCGACCGGCCGGCCATGACCAGCTCGCCGTACTCGCCGGCCAGCTTGCCGAGCCGCGCCAGCACGGCCACCGTACGGTCGCGCATCAGCTCGAGCGAGAGCCGGATCTGCAGCTGCTCGACGTTCTCGGTGAGGTCCCGGGACGTCATGCCCTTGTGCACCTGCTCGTGCCCGGCGAGGTCGTTGAACTCCTCGATCCGCGCCTTCACGTCGTGCCGCGTGACCTTCTCGCGCTCGGCGATCGAGGCCAGGTCGACCTGGTCGAGCACCCGCTCGTAGTCGGCGATGGCGGCGTCCGGCACCTCGATGCCGAGATCCTTCTGCGCCCGCAGCACGGCGAGCCAGAGCTGACGCTCCAGTTTCACCTTCTGCTCGGGGGACCAGAGCGTGGCGAGCTCGGCGGAGGCGTAGCGTCCGGCGAGGACGTTGGGGATACGGGGCTTTGCAGGCGCAGCAGTCACGTGTACGGATTCTACTGGCGATTCCTGCAGGCCAGCGCCACGGGGTGATTCGTGGGAACCTACGAGAGCGGCGCGGAGCCGTCCGCGATCTCCGCCAGGATGTCCCCGTGGCACAGCTCGGGTGCGCACCAACAGGCCAGCGTCTTGCCGCGCAGCGCGGGCACCTGGGCGAGGAGTTCGGGGCGTTCAAGGAGGTACGCCCGGTACTTCTCCATGATCTCGGCGCGGGTTCCGTCGCGCTTCTTGGTGGGGGTGTCGGGGGCGAACGGGTTGTAGAGCGGGTGCTGTGGGAGGTCCCAGTGGCCGATGGTCCAGCGGCGGCCGATGTAGACGAGGTCCGCGGGGGCGTGTTCCAGCCGGGGGCCGAAGTCGTGGATGCGGCCCTTGAGGTTGATCACGGTGGTGGACATGGGGCTCCCTTCCACCCGTATGTCTACCCCGTCGGGCCCGCTCAGCCGTTGTGGCTAGGCCGCGGGCCCCTCGTACGGCAGCAGCTCCGGACGCTTGGCCGGGCGGCCGTCCCCGGACGGTGCGACACCCATGGCCGTCGAGCCTCTCATAGACCTCTGCCTGCGCAAGATCAAGAACTTGAAAAATAGCTCCACCGCCGAGGTGTGACTTCTGAGGCGTCACTGCGCCCCTGCGGCTGGTGAGATCGCGCGGCAGCCCGGTTTGCCAGTCTCAACCACTAAAGTCTGCCTCGCTCCAAGGTGTTCCGTATAGGAGATTGATCTCGTCTCGTCGCGGACGGGCCTGTCACACGAGAGGCGAGAGCGCAGTACTGGGGCGCCTGAAGCCGCTCTAATCAGGCGAAAACGACCTCTCAAGCACCCAAAATGCCCTTTCCTGCGGGTCGTGAGGCGTGGATGTACTGGTCGGCCCAGGCGCTGATGATGTGGGCGGCTCGCTGCGCCTGCCCTGGTGCGGTCAGGAGGTGGTCTGCTCCTTCGAGCGAGACGAAGCTTCGCGGGTGCCGCGCCTTGCGGAAGATCTCCCCGGCGTTGGCGATATCGACGGTGTCGTCGGTGGGCGAGTGCATCACGAGCAGCGGCTGGTCCAACTCGCGCACCCGCTCGTGCAGACGGGCACGGCGGACGTCCTCGACGAAGGCGCGCTTGAGGACCAGGGTCCGCCCGCCGACGAACCACTCGTGCTGCCCCTCACTGAGCACGCGGTCCACGACCGCGTCGTACTGGTGCTCCACGTGGCTGGGGTCGGCGGGCGCCCCGATTGTGGCGACCGCGCGGACGCCGGTTGCCTCGGCCGCCGCGGCGATGGCGGCGGCGCCTCCCCACGAGTGACCCACCAGCAGATCCGCCGGAGTCCCCCGCTCTGCCATCAGGTTTGCCGCGCGGACGGTGTCCTGGACCTTGACGGTGAAGGAACCGTCACCCCAGTCGCCGTCGGAGTCTCCGATCCCGAGGTTGTCGTAGCGCAGCATGCCGATCCCCTCGCGGGCCAACTGCTTGCTGACCCGCGAGGCGGCCGGCGAGTTCCTGCCGAGCGTGAATCCGTGGACGAAGATCCCCCAGCCCCGGACCTCGCCCTCCGGCAGGTCGATCGACCCGGCCAGCTCGGGGCCGACGACGCTCTTGAATCTCACTTCTTCGGACACGTTGCGATCACTCCGGCCGGGTGTTCGTGGAGGTCGGCGTGGAGACGAGCAGCTCGGTGATCTCCTTGGCAAGGTGCGGGCCGAGCTCGCCCCAGCCGTCCTTGTAGCCGTAGACGTCGGCCAGGGTGCGGGCCTCGTAGTCGCCGTTCATGATCTCGATGTCGTCGGCGGTGATGAGTCCCGGGTGGGCGACGCCGACAGCCGACGAGACCTTCATCAGCTCCCTGCGCAGGGTGCGCAGGTAGACGGCGGTCCGGGTGGCCTTCGAGGTCGGGTCCAGGCCGCGGGCCAGCCACTGGTTCTGGGTGGCGATGCCGGTGGGGCACTTGTCGGTGTGGCACTTCTGCGACTGGATGCAGCCGATGGACAGCATCGCCTCACGGGCCACGTTGATTATGTCGGCGCCCAGGGCGAAGGCGACCGCGGCGTTCTCGGGCAGGCCGAGCTTGCCGGAGGCGATGAAGGTCAGGTCGTCGGTGAGCCCGAGCTCGGCGAAGGTGCCGTAGACCCGGGAGAAGCCCATCCGGAACGGCAACGACACCGAGTCGGCGAAGATCCGCGGCGCCGCTCCGGTGCCGCCCTCGCTGCCATCGATGGTCACGAAGTCGACGCCACGGTCGCCACGCGCCATCAGCGTGGCCAGCTCCTGCCAGAAGCCCATCTCTCCCACCGCGCTCTTGACCCCGACCGGCAGACCGGTCTCGGTGGCGAGCAGCTCGACGAAGTCGAGCATCGAGTCGACGTCGCTGAACGCGGTGTGCCGCGACGGGGAGGCGCAGTCCTTGCCGACGGGGATGCCGCGGATTTCGGCGATCTCCGGGGTCACCTTGGCGCCCGGCAGCATCCCGCCCAGCCCCGGCTTGGCACCCTGGGAGAGCTTGATCTCGATCGCCTTGACGGGGGCGCTCGCGACCACGTCCTTGAGCTTGTCGAGGTTGAAGCTGCCGTCCTCGTTGCGGCAGCCGAAGTACGAGGTGCCGATCTGCAGCACCAGGTCGCCGCCGCCCCGGTGGTACGGCGACAGGCCGCCCTCGCCGGTGTTGTGCATCGTGCCCGCCAGCGCCGCTCCCTTGTTGAGCGCCGTGATGGCCGCGCCGGAGAGCGAGCCGAAGCTCATCGCCGAGATGTTCACGACGCTCGCCGGCCGGAAGGCCTTGGCGCGCCCGCGCGGACCGCCCAGCACCTTGGCCGAGGGCAGCGGGGCCTGCGGGTCGTGCGCGTCGGGCAGAGCGCCGGCGAAGGTGCGCTGCTTCAGGTAGGCGTGCCCCTGGACGTGCTCGATGTCGACCTCGGTGCCGAACCCGAAGTAGTTGTTCTCCTCCTTCGCCGACGCGTAGATCCAGGTGCGCTGGTCACGGCTGAAGGGGCGCTCCTCCTCGTTGGAGGTCACGATGTACTGCCGCAGCTCCGGCCCGATCGTCTCCAGCAGGTACCGGGCGTGCCCGATCACCGGGAAGTTCCGCAGCAGCGCGTGCCGCTTCTGGACAAGGTCGCGGGCTGCCACCAGCGCCACTGCTGTTGCGGCGACCGCGCCGATCCTCCTGGCCTGCATGAACGTTCCTCCTCGAGGCACGGCTCTATCGCCACACGATGGAGGCCGCTTGTGTCACATCGGGCGCCAGACGGCGCACACAGTCAGGGCGCGCCAGCGCCATCGAAGAAAGCGAGACGACTCTAAAAGGCCACACGAATATGCACAGCGACGGCAATCACACCACCCAAACGACGGGGCCCAGGCCTCGCCCGCGCCCCGCGTGTAATCGGTGCATGGCAGCCGGCGGGGCTCCGGGCTAGGGCCCCACCCGTCGCCAGTCCGTCACGGGGCCGGGGTTTGTGTGGTCCGCAGGGGTGACCCAGAAGGCTTTGCCCAGCTCAGCGCTAAACTGGGCGCCTGTCCGGCCGTCCCCGGATGGTGTGACCCCCCAGGTTCCCTGCACGGAGGGTAGAGGGCGCGTACGGCAAGAGGGGCCCATACCGCACCCAGACGGCGCTGGTCGCGCTTGCGGACCGGCCGGAACTCGAGGACCTCGTGGGTGGCGACCCTGCCGCCCGACTGGTGGGCGACCTCGACACCCACGTGAGGGAGGCCGCAGATCAAGCCCTGAAGGGACGAGCAAAGATGCGAGAGTCGCCGCCGGAGCCTTCTTTCAACTGGGTTCGTGCCGGAGGGTGGTGCGTCACCGTCACCCGGGGCATCACACCGAACGACGTGCTCGTCTGCTTCGGTGCACTCCCGGGAGATGCCCAGAACATGCCGAAGCTGGAGGCAGTGCGCCTCGGCGCCGTTGCTTACCGGGCTGGGACCCCCAAGTCGGTGCTGCGGGTCGGTTCGCTGGGCGACTGGTCGTTCTGCTACGAGGAATGGGGAGCTCTGAGCGCCATCCCCGGCACATTGCCGCGGCTCTCCAGCGGCAGGGAGACACTTACCGTCGACAGCAACGAGTCGGCCTGGACACCTTCGGGCACTGGCGCGACGGGCGGTGCACCGAAGTATTCGAACCAGAGAACCCGGGCACTCCGCTATCCTCGCCGCGCCCCTTGCGGGATGCCCTGCAGGAACGACGGTGAACGGCAGAGGAGGGCGAACCGGCGTTGGTGACGGCGGTCTGGGTGATCGGCGACCGCCCGGGCGCCGTCCTGGACGACGCCATCGCCGACGGCCTCCTGCCCACCGTGCTGCTCGGGGACGACCGTTCGAGCCGACAGCATTGGCCCGGCGGCCGGGGCCGGGGAGTCGTGGTTTTCCAGACCGACGGGCCCGATCCCGCCGCTTTGGGCAGCACGCCCCCGGCCTGAATGAGTCCCAGGCCCGGTCGGTGAATCCCGTCCGGTGAAGCACGGGGGACGCCCGACGGCATCGTCGAGCAGGGCGGTTGCGGACGGCTTCCGACCGCAACCGGCGTGGAATCTGCTGCCGGCCGATGCGAGGGCCAATACCCGACTCCACTATTAGCCCTTCAGTTGTAGTTCAGGGCGAGTTCGCGAGTCCGGCGTCTGCGATGGTGCTCGTTGGCGTCGGCCTGGTGATGTCGTGGCCAGCGTGACCACCACAGTCCGTGGGCGGCCCGACCGTGCTCGGGTGGGGGCGGCGGGTGGATGAGTGTAAGGAGCTTGCGGATCTCGGCCGCGGTGTAGGGGATGAGCTGTTCGGGGCTGATGATGTCCTCGTGCTCCCCCCTTTGGGCTCCTCATCAGGCTCGTCACCGCTGAGGGCTTCCCGGAGCGGTGCGGGGGCGTCGGCGTCGTCTGTGGCGGCCTGTACCGCCAGGAATGCGGCGGCCAGCATCGACAGGGTGATGTGCCGGTACCAGCCGTGCCAGTGGCGCACCTCGTAGTCGGCCAGCCCGCACTGATGCTTGCCGAGTTTGATCGCGTCTTCCACCCGCCAGCGCGCGCCGGCGACGTGGGCCAGGTGTTCCGGCGGGGTGCCGGCCGGGCCCCAAGCCAGGTAGTAGTCGAGGTCGTCGGGCGTTTCGGGGCGGCGTCGGGCGATCATCCATCGGCTCGGCCAGGGCTGCCCCCGCACCGCGCTGCCCACGGGCTCCTCCGGGTCGGCGACCCGGCGGACCCACCACTGCCACCAGCGGGAGCCGGTCTGGCTCGGGCCGGCTTCGATCAGCTGCCACTCGCTGTCGTCCGCGGCGGCGGCCAGCTTGTCGATACGCCGCCAACCCGGTCGGGGCAGCACTGTTTGGGCGCTGGAGACGTTGACCACGTACGGCAGTTGGCGGCTCTCGGCGAAGGAGCGGAAGCCGCCGTCACGACCGTAGACCTCGTCGGCGGCCAGCCAGGTGCTCTCCGGAAGCCCGGGGAGAATCCGGTCGATCATCTTCTCGGCGAGGCGGGGTTTGGTGGCGAAGCCGACGGTCTCGGGCACCTGCGCAGCCGCGCACCGCTCGCGATCGCCTGTCCAGACTTGCGGCAGGCAGATCTCCCGGTCGACCAGGGTTGCCCCGCGAGTGGTGGCCCACGCGGCGAACACCCCGATCTGGCAAGGAAAGACGCCACCGAGTGAGCCGGTGAACTGCCGGGCCACGCCAACGGAAGTCTTGCCCTTCTTGGCGAACCCGGTCTCATCGATGACCAGCACCCCGCCCGCGCTGTCGGCCAGCCCGTCCAGCGCATACCGGCGGACGCGGTCGCGCAGCTCATCGACGTCCCACTTCGCCCGGTCCAGCAAGTGCTGCTGCCCATCGGGGCGCCGCCAGCCGGCGTACTCGGCCAGCTGCCAGCCATTCTTGCGGGAGACCGGGCCCAACAGCCCGCGCACACACGCCTTCGCCCGCCGCCGCAGATCCGCCCGGGGGAAGACGTCGCCGACCTGCCGCAGCAACTCCTCCAACTCAGCATCCCACTCAGCTACTTGTGCCACATCGCCGGACCAGTCGTCCATAACAGGGAGTTACCCTGTGAACCTGATCGCCGAACTACAACTGAAGGGTTAGGAGGCGCCGCTGATTGCTTCACCGATCACTCTCGCTAAGTAGAACTTTCTCCGCTTCAGCGATGATTCGCTCCTGAAGTTCTACGGCGCGAGTCAGTTCCTCATCCAGGTCGAAGGGCGGGAACGCCCGCTGTTTTAGCATGCGTTCCGTTTCCTCATCAAACCTGAAGGGCCTCTTCGGCTCATCGTTTGTATAGCCGTCTACCCAAGCTGCGGCAAAGCGATGGCCGCACTCCACGGTCTCGACGGCGAGATCACGCATCACCGACGGACCTTCAAAGCGCACAGCAACAGCCTTCAGGTAGAGGTCTCTGAGAGCAGCAGCCATATCGGGAGTGATGTACTCGTCGGCGTCTTCTTCTAAGCCTTTGGTCGCTGGTGTTTCTGTGTAGATCCTCTGAATCTCCTGAAATGAGGTGACTAGGTCGGCGTAGGCGTCGCGACGGGTCTCTCGGCGCCATTGCCGCTGCTCGACACGAGCATTGCGGTGGGTTTGCCGAATGCTGACGACCCAGCCACCCGCGTTCGTAGCTATTGCAACGGTAGAGACGATAAAGGCCGCAATGACTGGCGGTTCCAAGAACTCTCCCTCAAAAATATGCAGTTTGCATTTTCCGCAAGGATACCCACGGGAGGTGACACCATGTCGGGCCCTGTCCCGAAGCGCAGTGATCAGCACCGACGGCGCAGCAAGAACCACGGCCTTGAGCGGGTGAAGGCTCGGGGCCGCACGATGACTGATGGGGGCTCTCATTCTCGAACTCTTTCCGGAGCAGGGCCTTGGGCCCGAGCCCGCGCCGCCCGGAGCGGTGCCGGGCGTCCACCCGTTCTCGATCCTGCGCAGTGACCTGGGCCCGTGGCGCGAACGGCGCCGGGCCTGGAAGGACTTGGGCCTTGATAGCCAGCGCGGGCGGGAGCACGTACAGACCTACGCTGCCCCGGGGGGCTTCGGGGCGGACATGCTCCGCAAGTTCAAGGGCGGGGACGGGGCTTCAACCTTTGACCCAGTTCTCGCTGAGACGCATTACGCCTGGTACTGCCCGGAGGGCGGGCGGATCCTCGACCCGTTCGCGGGTGGCTCCGTGCGGGGCCTGGTTGCCGGGAACGGTGGCTACCAGTACGACGGCGTTGACCTCTCCGGGCCGCAGATCGACGCCAACGAGGAGCAGGCGGAGGACTGGCAGGAGCGCGACCTCCTGGCCGAGGTGCCGCGCTGGCACGAGGGCGACGCGGCGGACGTGCTGCCGGAGTTCAAGGACGAGTCCTTTGACTACGTCTTCACATGCCCGCCGTGCTTCAACCTGGAGCGCTACTCGGACCACCCGGCGGACCTGTCCGCAATGAAGTGGCGCGAGTTCACCGAGGCGTATCAGGAGATCATCGCGGAGTCCGTCCGGTGCCTGGCAGAGGACCGGTTCGCCACGTGGGTGGTGGGTGAGGTCCGTAATTCGTCCGGCGCCGTACGGGGGTTGGCGCCGCTGACGATCGCTGCACACGAGGCGGCCGGGGTCCGTCTCTACAACGATGCGGTGCTGATGAACTCCATCGGCACGACGGCCATGCGCCTGCCGCAGCAATGGCGAGCCTCCCGGAAGATCGATCGCATCCATCAGTACGTCCTGACCTTCGTCAAGGGCGATCCAAAGAAGGCGACCCAGGCCCTCCCCGTACCCGAGAAGCCGTAGCAGAGATTGAAGGGGGCGGATGCCATGCCGGGCCCTGTCCCGAAGCGGTCGGACCAGCGCCGACGGCGTAACAAGAGCGACGGTCCACCCCTCACCAAGGCACCCGGCGGAGTGGCCTCCGAGCCCCCGCCGGCTGCCGAGGAATGGCACCCGATCGCAGCGGACTGGTACGCGTCCCTGGCCGAGTCCGGACAGGCGATGTTCTACGAGGCGTCGGACTGGGCGACCGCGTACTACGTCGCCGAGGCCATGAGCCGCAACCTGCAACAGGGCCGGTTCTCCGCTCAGCTCTTCCAATCGGTGCTGTCCGGCATGACGGACCTTCTCACCACGGAGGGCGCGCGGCGCCGGGCCCGGGTGGAGCTGGAGCGGCAGAGCGGTGAAGTGGACCCGCGCGAGGCCGCCCGCGTGACGCTCATGGAGGCGTACCGCAAGGCGGCTGGGGAGTCAGGCGACTGATCGACGATGGCACCTCCTCACGTGAGGAGGTGGGCAAGCCCCTCGCGGGCGCGACCTTCGGGGGGAGGTGAGCCCATGACAGCCCTCACGCTGGAGCCAATCCGCACATGGCCGGACACCGTGCCGCCGGAGACGCGCACGCTGGGGTGGGACGTCCTGGACTGGACAGCCCGCTACCTGTTGCAGCCGGACGGACCGGACGCCGGGAAGCCCTGGCGGTACACGCCGGAACAAGTCCGCATCCTGTTGCGCTGGTTCGAGATCGACGACGCCGGGGTGTTCGTCCGCAGACAGGGAACGATCCGACGCCTGAAGGGCTGGGGCTTACCCCGGTAAGGACCCGTTTCTTGCGTCGCTCGCCCTGGTCGAGTTCGTCGGCCCCTCTCGCTTCGGCGGCTGGCGGGAGGACGGCAGACCGGATGCCGTGCCGCATCAGGCCCCATGGGTCCAGGTAGCGGCTGTCAGCCGTGACCAGACCCGCAACACCATGCCCCTCTTCTCGCCCATGTGCTCCGTGGAACTCGTCGAGGAGTACGGCGTAGACCTCGGCAAGGAGATCATCTACTCCGCCAGGGGCGGCGTGATCGAGGCCGTGACGTCCTCCCCGCGCACGCTGGAAGGCGGACGTGCCACGTTCGTGATCCTCAATGAGACGCACCACTGGGTGAGTTCGAACCAGGGCCACGAGATGGCGCAGACGATCGCGGGCAACGTCGGCAAGTCCCGTGGCGGCGGCGCCCGAACCATGGGGATCACGAACGCGCCGTTGCCCGGTGAGGACTCCGTTGCCGAGCAGACCTGGCACGCCTGGTCCAAGGTCGCGGAGGGCAAGGCCCGCGATTCGGGGGCGTACTACGACAGCGTGGAGTCCCCGCCGGTCGACCTGGCGGACCCGGACCAGCTCCGTGCCGGAATCCTCGCAGCCCGCGGTGACGCCACATGGCTTGACGTCGACTGGATCGTCTCCACGGTCTACAGCGGCGTCATGCCGCGCGCCCGGTCGCAGCGGATGTTCCTCAACCAGTTGGTGACTGCTGAGGACCAGCTCATAGCTCCGGAGGACTGGGGCACCTGCGCCACGGACGACGAACTGAAGCCCGGTGACGAAATCATGCTTGGGTTCGACGGCGGCAAGAGCGATGACGTCACGGCCCTGGTGGCGGTGCGTCTCCGGGACCGCCTTGTCTGGCCCTTTGGTGTGTGGGAGCGCCCGGACGGGCCAGCCGGCGACGGGTGGGAAGTCGACCGCCAGGAGGTGGACGACGCAGTCCGCCACGCACTGGAGACGTACATCGTGTCCGCATTCTTCGCGGACGTCGCGCTGTGGGAATCCTTCGTTGACGCCTGGTCGGAGGACTACCGGGACCGCCTGGTGATCCGGGCGTCTCCGCGCTCGGCAGTCGGCCGGGACATGCGCGGCGGGCTCCAGGAGCTGACGGCCGCCAATGAGCGGCCCGTGTCCGCCATCGAAAACCGGCAGATACGCCACGGCGGGGACGGATTCCCGCTCGGCAAGACGCTCCGGCGGCACGTGCTCAACGCGCGACGGCGCCCGAACCGCTTCGGCCTGTCCTTCGGCAAGGAGTCCCGCGAGAGCGCCCGGAAGGTGGACGCCTACGCGGCGGCCCTCCTGGCGGACCTCGCCCGACACCGGCTCACCGAGTCCGGCAAGCAGCGGCCCCATGAACGCTCCGGGGCCGTGTTCTTCTTCTAGCGGCGTAGATCGCGTCTACGCCCCACGTACAGCATGAACGCTGACCAGTGACTTCGGCGCAAGAGCAGACGGAGACTGGGATGCCCGCGACGGTACCCGTCCCGCCGAAGCACATCGTTCGACTGCAAGTCCCTGATCCACTGGTATCCGTCGGCATCCACGAAACGCACCGCAAGAGGGCGGTTACGGACACCGTCGACGTAGCGAGGCACAGAGACGGTGGCTTCCTTGCCGGACGAGAGCCGGGTCACGCTGAATTCGATCTCACGCTCAGGCCCACCCGTGATCACATGGGGGTAGGAAATGGGGCGGTCCGCCGTGTTCAGCAGGTGAACCCATGCGTGCCCATCCTGGAAATGGAGATGCGTCACCACCTTCTGGGCCTCTTGCCGCTCCTGCCTTCTGCGGTCCCGCAGCAGGATGGTGAATCCCAGAAGGAGCGACCCACTCGTTCCGATCGCACTGGCCCAGGCGGGGACGGTTCCCCAATCGAGTCCGCTCATGTCTGGAGTGATACAGCGATCTCGGTTTGCCGAAACGGCACTTGAGCCAATTCTGAGCCCTACCTAGCCCTTCAGTTGTAGTTCAGGGCGAGTTCGCGAGTCCGGCGTCTGCGATGGTGCTCGTTGGCGTCGGCCTGGTGATGTCGTGGCCAGCGTGACCACCACAGTCCGTGGGCGGCCCGACCGTGCTCGGGTGGGGGCGGCGGGTGGATGAGTGTAAGGAGCTTGCGGATCTCGGCCGCGGTGTAGGGGATGAGCTGTTCGGGGCTGATGATGTCCTCGTGCTCCCCCCTTTGGGCTCCTCATCAGGCTCGTCACCGCTGAGGGCTTCCCGGAGCGGTGCGGGGGCGTCGGCGTCGTCTGTGGCGGCCTGTACCGCCAGGAATGCGGCGGCCAGCATCGACAGGGTGATGTGCCGGTACCAGCCGTGCCAGTGGCGCACCTCGTAGTCGGCCAGCCCGCACTGATGCTTGCCGAGTTTGATCGCGTCTTCCACCCGCCAGCGCGCGCCGGCGACGTGGGCCAGGTGTTCCGGCGGGGTGCCGGCCGGGCCCCAAGCCAGGTAGTAGTCGAGGTCGTCGGGCGTTTCGGGGCGGCGTCGGGCGATCATCCATCGGCTCGGCCAGGGCTGCCCCCGCACCGCGCTGCCCACGGGCTCCTCCGGGTCGGCGACCCGGCGGACCCACCACTGCCACCAGCGGGAGCCGGTCTGGCTCGGGCCGGCTTCGATCAGCTGCCACTCGCTGTCGTCCGCGGCGGCGGCCAGCTTGTCGATACGCCGCCAACCCGGTCGGGGCAGCACTGTTTGGGCGCTGGAGACGTTGACCACGTACGGCAGTTGGCGGCTCTCGGCGAAGGAGCGGAAGCCGCCGTCACGACCGTAGACCTCGTCGGCGGCCAGCCAGGTGCTCTCCGGAAGCCCGGGGAGAATCCGGTCGATCATCTTCTCGGCGAGGCGGGGTTTGGTGGCGAAGCCGACGGTCTCGGGCACCTGCGCAGCCGCGCACCGCTCGCGATCGCCTGTCCAGACTTGCGGCAGGCAGATCTCCCGGTCGACCAGGGTTGCCCCGCGAGTGGTGGCCCACGCGGCGAACACCCCGATCTGGCAAGGAAAGACGCCACCGAGTGAGCCGGTGAACTGCCGGGCCACGCCAACGGAAGTCTTGCCCTTCTTGGCGAACCCGGTCTCATCGATGACCAGCACCCCGCCCGCGCTGTCGGCCAGCCCGTCCAGCGCATACCGGCGGACGCGGTCGCGCAGCTCATCGACGTCCCACTTCGCCCGGTCCAGCAAGTGCTGCTGCCCATCGGGGCGCCGCCAGCCGGCGTACTCGGCCAGCTGCCAGCCATTCTTGCGGGAGACCGGGCCCAACAGCCCGCGCACACACGCCTTCGCCCGCCGCCGCAGATCCGCCCGGGGGAAGACGTCGCCGACCTGCCGCAGCAACTCCTCCAACTCAGCATCCCACTCAGCTACTTGTGCCACATCGCCGGACCAGTCGTCCATAACAGGGAGTTACCCTGTGAACCTGATCGCCGAACTACAACTGAAGGGCTAGGCGCCCAATCGATCGCCCATGCTGGGCACATCACGAAGGAAAACCCCGCCAGGGATTACCTGGCGGGGTTCGACCTCAGCGATCTGTCGAGATCACTCTTCGTTCAGGGCAGCTCGCAGGTAGGCGATCAGATCACCGGTCGGCACCTCGACCCAGGAGGCCCCGGGCACCCCGGCGCAGACTTCATAACGCTCTCCGTCCAGCTCATACACCCGGACCTGACGGCTCGCTCCGTCGAACAGATCCACCCGCAGGCGGACCGCACCGTGCGACATTACCGGGAACATGTTCCGCAGTACCTCATCCGCATGGAGGCGACGCAGAAGGTTCCATTGTCTCCGGTGGAATTCGGCCGACAGAAGGTCGGCCCACTGCGAAGAAGTGGGCTCTCCCCTCTCGAGCGCCCTGGCGAACTCGTCGAGCTCCAGGAACGTGAATCTCGCCGCCAACTCGTCGAACGGCACACCTTCCCGCCATGCGATGACCACCTCCACGAGCAACCCGAGATCGTCCGTCGAGCCGATGTCCCAGGTGAACCCGGGAATGTCCCAGGTGAACCCGGGAATATGGACACGCACCCGGAATAGACGCTCCTCGGTCGCGGGAACGACCGACACATGACCCCTTGCCGTCTCGATGACGATGGCGTCGGTGATCCAGGGCACCGGCCAGATTTCGCCTCTGCCCAGCTTCGCGGCCTCTTTTATCGCCGATAGAAGGCCGCCTGCAGCGGTCACGTCCGGGTACAGGTCTTTCCGATGGGGATCCATATATCGACTCCTCAGCAGTGGCAGTAACCGATGACCGAACCCTTCACGGGGGCAAGGTCTCCCTTCAACACCGATAGATCCGGCATATCTGTCAGGGGATCCAGTCGCATGGCTCCATCTGGACCCGACGGGGAGTAGAACTTGATCGAACTCCACGGACGCTGACCATTGGCGAGTGCCCTCGCGATCATGGACATCTCGTAGTCCGTGGCAGCAGCTCCGGCCTCCCCGCCCTTCAGGCCACGCTGGGCAGCATCTATGAAGGTTCCCTTTTCGGCCAGTCCCGTCATGTTGATGTGCAGCGTCACGCTCGGGTCGGCGATGGCCATTTCCGCCATACGTGCGAAGTCCCTCGGGGGCACGTTGGAGAAGGTGGCGAACTTGTTCTCGGGCAGCCCGGCCCACTCGTCGAGCTTCCCACCCCTCTGCCACCCCAACGCGACCTTACAGTTGTGGACAAGGATCGGAGTGGCACCCGCCAGCACGAAGAACGTGTGCAGGTCGTCGACCGTGAGGTCGTAGACCGTACGCCGAGTCAGGCCCGAGCGGTCGAGGAGGGCGGTCACCGGGTGGACGGAGCCGTCCGGGGTGCGCAGGTGGTCGCCGACGTGCAGATCGGAAACCAGCGTCCACCCACGCTCCACCACGTAGAACTTGTGGCCGGCAGTGCTGGTCAGCCTCCCCCCGTCGGCAACGGTGATGTCCAACAGCCGCTGGGTGTCGTGCTTGAAAGTGTCGGTGACCTGCCGGGTCCGCAACTGGCCGGTGGCCGGATCCATGGCTTTGACGAGGTCCCCCACACCCACCTGGCTGATGGGCCGGTGTGAGCCGTCCGCCATGAGCACCTCGGTGGTGCCGGGGAAGCTATTGGTCTGGCAGGCGGTCCGCAACTCCTCGAAGAGATCCGACGACCGCTCGATACCCGCCAACGCCGATGCATCGACGTCCAGCGTGCGCAGCGCCTTCAGTGCGTCGGCGACTCCAATGCCGGTACGCAGGGAGGCGTCCACTGCCTTGACCGCGTCGGCGAGCGCGGCCAGAGGCTTCTCGAGTGGGACGAACATGGCAGCAGTCCAGGCGCACGCCGTCTTCGACCCGTGGAAGCACTTGATGGCGTCGCCGAGGATCACTTCGTACAGGACGCTGCCGAGGGTGTCACCGAAGAGGTTCTGCCAGCCGAGGCGGGTGATTTGACCAGCGGTGAAGTGGTGCTCCCAGTCGACGTCCTCGGCCGTCACCGTTTTCCGGCTGAGCCACTGCCACGCCGCTTTCGGGCAGCCAGTAGCGGTGGCGAGGGCGCTGTCGTCGGTGCACAGGTAGAAGTCGACGACCAGCTTGGCGTTGACCTTGTATGCAACGTCGCAGCCTTGGACGGTGAGCGCGCAGTTTTTGGTCTGCTTCCCGGAGAGAATCTCCGACTTCTCTTCGTCGATGACGTAGAAGACGCCGCCGGATCCGGTACCGGCACCCGTGGAGACCTGCTTGTTGGCTGCCTCCTGTTCGGTGCGGTCGGCCGTGACCTGGGCTTCCTTTGCGTATTTGTCGGCGTCCTTGGCCGCCTGTTCGGCCTCGCTCGCGGCGGCGTCGGCGCGGTCGGCCGCCGCGCGGGCGTCCTTGGCGTCCTGTGTCGCCTGGGCGGCTGCGGTGCGGGCCGCGGAGGCGTCGAGTTCGGCGGCGTCGGCTGAGTCGCGGGCGTCCTTGGCGTAGCCCTCGGCGTTGCCGGCCGCGGTGTCGGCGGCGGCGGCGTCGGTGGCGGCCTGTTTGTCGTAGTCGATGGTGCGGGCCAGAGATTCCTGGGCTGCCGCGGCGGCCTTGGCTGCGTCGGCGGCGTAACCGAGGGCCTGCTGGGCGTAGGTGCGGGCGTCGGCGGCGTACTGGGCGGCGTTGGCGGCGTGCTGGTAGGCCTCCTTGGCGTCGCCCTTGGCCTGGTCGGCGATGTTCTTGGCGGCCTGGGCCTCGGCCTGGGCGTTCTTGGCGTGGGCGTCGGCGACGGCCTGCTGCTGGTCGGCGATGGACTTGGAGGCCTGTCCGGTCAGGACGACCAGGCCGGCGGCGGAGTCGGTGTCGAGGTAGGCCGAGCCCAGCTGGATGGCGTCGTTGGCCGGGTCGGCGACCTGTTCGGCGGCCTTGCCGGCGTCCACGGCGGCCTGGGCGGTGACATGCGCGTACCCGGCGGCTTTCGCCGACGCCGCGAGTGCCTTGCCGGCCTCGGTGTTCGCCGCGTCCGCCTGGGACCTGGCGTCCTTGGCGTGTTGCTCGGCCTCGTCGGCGAGCTTGACCGCCGTCCTGGCTTCGGTGGCGGCGTCCTGGGAGGCCTTGATGGCGTCGGCGGCGGCACTGGTCGCGGTCTGGACCGCCGCGTCCGCCTTCAGCTTGTCCGCCTGGGCGGCGTCGGCGTCGGAGCGGGCGCGCTTGGCGGCTGCCTCGGCGCGGGTGGCCGCGGCGTCGGCGTCGGCCGCCGCCTGCGTCGCCGTGTCCGCTTCCGAACGAGCCTTGCCGGCAGCGGCTTCGCCATCATCGGCAGCCTTGTCCGCGTCGTTCGCGGCGGCGCGGGCGGCGTCGGCGGCCTCCCCGGAGTCGAGAGAGTCGGCGTAGGCGTCCTTGGCGTCGGCCTTGGCTCGGGCCGCGTCCGCCTTCTGTTCGGCGTCCCAGGCGTCGTCCCGCATGTCCTTGGCGTGGTCGCTCGCCTTGACCGCGTCGTCGCGTCTGCTCTCGGCGGTCGACTCCGCCGCCTCGGCCTTGTCCTTGGCGTCCTTCGCCTTCGTGGCCTCGGACTCGGCGTTCTTCCTGTGCTCGGCGGCTTCTGCCTGCTTGGCCGCGGCGTTCTCCTTCTCCGCCTTGGCCGTCTTCTCCTCGGCCTCGGCGGCGAGCCGCTTGGCGTGGGCGTCGGCGGCGGCAGCCTTGGCGTCGCCCTCGGCTGTCAGGGCGTCGGCGAGCTTGGCCTCCGCGGTCTCCTTGTCCTTTTTGGCGTTGTCCCGGTGGAGCTTCGCCGCGTCGGCGGCCGCCTTGGCCTGCAACTCGGACGTCTCGGCGGCCTTCTTCTTGAACTCCGCCTGCACCTGCGCCGCCTGCGCCAGCGCGCGCTGCGTGATCGTCGCGCTGTCCCCGGCGGAGGCACGGGTGGCGGCCTCAGCCGTCTCGGCGGCCTTCACCATCGCCGTCAGCGCGGCGACCGAACCCTTGGTCACCTGGTCCTTCTGCTGGCCCACCAGCAGACCACGGCCGCGGGGCGCGCCGTTGGTGTCGGCGATGCCGTAGGCGGCCTGAATGGCTGTGTCCGAGGTGGTCGCGGCTGTCTGCGCGGCGGCGAGCTGCGCCTTGACTGCGGCGAGCTGCTTCTTCGCCTCCGCCTGCGCGTTCGTGACGTTCGCCTTGGCCTTGTCCACGTCGGCCTTCGTCGGCGCGGTGCCGGTGTGGCCATTGGGGACGGTGCGGAGCTTCTGTGCGTTGGAGCCGTTGCACGCGTTGAGCAGGGCATCCTTGCCGTTGTCGAACGTGGCCAGGTCCAGGCACTTGTCCGTGGCGATGTTGCGCAGCTCGCCCGCGGCGCGGACGTTGAACGTCCACTGCTGTGCCTTGCTGCTGCCGCAGTCTCGGATCTGGATCTTCGTGCCGTTGGCGTTGGCGCCGTTCAGCACCTCCAGGCATTTCTGCGCGTTGAGGTTCAGGAGGGTGTAGTGGCCGTCGTAGACACCCCACAGCTGCCACTTCTGGGCGCTGCTGCTGTTGCAGGTGTTGATCTGGACCGGGGAGCCGTTGGTCTTGGCGGCTCCCTGGACCTCAAGGCACTTCCCGGCGGCGCCCGGCACCTGGATCTCCAACGGAGCGTCACCGATCCAGCCGAGGCCGCCCTCGGTGTAGTGGTCCAGCCAGCGGGTGGAGTAGTCCGCGATCCACGACTGGCCCAGGACCTTGCCCAGGGCGAAGGTGCCGTCCTGCAACGCCTTCGTGGCGGTGACGTTGGCGGCGAGGATCTGCTGTCGCTGCGTGGCCTGGGAAGCGATCTCCTGCTGCCATTCGGCGGACGCCTGCGCGACCTCCTTGCCGAGAACCCGGTCCGGGTCGATCGGATCGTGCCACGCGCATGCGGCGAAACGGGACTTCAGGTCCTCGACCGCGATACGGAGCTCCGGGCTGTCCGGAGCCGGGGCCGTGCGCGGGAAACCGCCCGAGGACAGGAAGATACGGGCGTCATCGGCGAACACCCGGGGAACGAACAACTGATTGGGTTCGATTTTGCCGGAGTTCTTCTTCCACAGCGCCCACGCCTGCTGCTCCTCCGGAGTCCCCCCGGTGGTGTACAGCTGGTCGCCGATCGCGACCGCGGCAGCCTTCGTGCTGTCGTCAGCGGTGGGCGATGTCTCGTAGAACGGGGAGAACAGGTCGACCGACTTGAAGTGCGACTGGTACAGCCACGGAAGCAGCCCGACCTGGTCGAAGATCTTGTTCGCTCCCTGCGGTGCGCCAGGGTAGGAGTCCAGGCCGCTGACCGTGCTGGTCCAGGCCTGCCCCTGGTCGCCGACCTCCTTGACCCACTGGTCGCTGTTGGTGCCGTCCGCGTAGAACGCCTGGTGCAGGGGGGTGTTGTTGTTGGAGAGGTCCCGGTCGAGCTTCTGGTGGAGCTGATCGGGCGGCAGCCCTATCGCGCTCTGTGCGAGGGCGAACAGGTTCGGTCCGCCCTTGCGGAGGGCGTCAGCGGCCAGACACTGGTCCCCGCGCAGTTGTTCAGCCGCTTTGGTGTCGTAGCCGTCGTAGGAATCACCCACGAGGCTTGCGTCGTCCAGGTCCGTGTGGCCTGCAAGGCCGGGCCGGACAGCAAGGCCGACGACGACCGCCACTGCGGTCAGCAGAACGAGGAATCGGGCAACCAGCCCTGTCTTTCTAACGGTTGGTATGAAGGATCTTCGTGATCGGGAAGGCAACGGAGCATCACTTTCTTCTTTAGAACGTGTATGCGCCGGATGGCCGGCCGATGCTCCGCAGAGCAGTGGATTTCAAGGGCTCTCACGGGAACTCAGAAGTGCAGGTCCCTGGATGGGCTTACGCACATGGTTGGCCACTGCGACGGCATGGCGATGCAACCCTCCCCGTGAGCGACGGCGTTCCCCCGGTCGCTGACTGATGTGCGCATACGGAGTGGTCAGGCTCCGCCGGTGCGCGGCATCACTGTACATACACAGAAGTGCTCGTACAGGCGTTCCTGTGGGATTTCTCTGTGTGGGGACGGCTGGCGGGGCGCGATGGGCGATCACAAATGGTCGTCGTGGCCGGTCGGCCACACGTCAATCCCGATCCCGCACGGGTGCGCGAGCAACTCTCTCGTTCTGCGTGACCGACTACCGCCCTGGTGCGGCCAGCTCGCACCAGACCGTCTTGCGGTCCGCTCCCTGATCGACGCCCCAACGCTGGGCGAGTACGTCGACCAGCGTCAGGCCGCAGCCGGACTCGGCCGTTTCGGAGGCGGCCAGGAGAGTGGGCAGCGCGCGTGGGTCCGGGTCGGTTACCTCGATGCGGGTGTGACCGAGGTCCGTTCCGGTGACGCGGACGGTTACGAGTGTGCCCTCGCCGAGGTGGTCGATCACGTTCGTCAGTAACTCCGTCACGCAGAGGCGAACTTCGAAGTCGAGCGCACGAAGGTGGTGGCGCAACAGAAAGCCGCCGGGGTCGCTGGAACGCGATGTTCCGGCCACCCCGGCGGCATGTTTCTGCTCAGCTGCCCGAAGGGCTCAGCCCTCGTCGGGTACGGCTTTGGGCGTGGCCAGCAGGCTGAGTTCGAAGGTCATCGCTCCGCCACCTTGCGGAGCGCGATGGCCAGTGCGTGGGCCGTGGCTGTGTTGCAGTTTCCGAGCGCGATGAGACCGGCGGGTGCGTACGTGCCGGCGAAGCTCGGCAGGTACGCGCGGAGGGAGGGCAGCGTGATGTCGTGCAGGGCGAGGGCGATGCGGAGGTTCTCGACGCAGAGGGTGACGTCGTAGGCCGTGGGGGAGTGGTCGGGCATGGGGGTGGCAACCTTCTGTGCGGTACGTGACGAATGCCTCACAGAGTGTCGCTTGGTCCGTTAGCCTCGCGCTTTCGCGAGTGTGAGTGTCCGAGGCTTGATCAAGTAAGCGAGGAGTGCCTTTGACCTGGGACGGTGGGACTTGTCTAGGGTCCTGTTCGTCGTCAGGGAAGCTGCACTCCTGAACGGAAAATCCCAGCCACGGGCGGCAGGAAGGCTTCGAGGCCGGCGAGGCGCAGAGACTCGACTTTCATGGCCTCGGTCTGCGCGTCGCGATGCGTCTCGGTCAGGACTGGAGGCTCTTCTCCCGGGCAAGTGGTCTGAGCTCACCCATGACGTCCCGCAACAACAACAGCGGGCGATGGCAGGGGGCGGCGCCCCGTGTTTAATCGGGGCACGGCAGCCTGGCGGGGTTCCGGGTTAGGGCTCCACCCGTCGCCAGTCCGTCACAGGGCCGGGGTTTGTGTGGTCCGCAGGGGTGACCCAGAAGGCTTTGCCCAGCTCAGCGCTAAAGTGGGCGCCTGTTCGGCCGTCCCCCGAGGAGCGTCCCGTCAGCCGCCGTCCGATCCAGGGCAGTAGGTGCTGCTTGGCGAAGCGGGCGTCGGCGGTGCGGCGGGCGACCCAGCCGGGTGGCGCCGTGGGCGGCATCGGCGTATGCCAGTCCGTGTCCTTCGGCTCGTACCCGAGGGTCTGCCAGACGGCCTCCGCGACTCGGCGGTGCCCTTCGGCCGTCAGGTGCAGCCGGTCCACGTCCCACATCCGGGGGTCGGCGAGCGAGGGCGCCCCGTAGAGGTCGACCACCAGCGCGCCGTGCCGCTTCGCGAGGTCGTCGACGACGGCGAAGAGCTCCTCCATGCGCGGCCGGAACCGCTCCAGCACCGGACCGTTGCGCCCCGGGCTGCGCATCATGACCAGCCGCTCGCAGGCGGGCGCGAGCCGTTCCACGGCCTCCTCCAGGAGCCCGCGGACGCGTCCCATGTCGACCTTGGGCCGCAACGTGTCGTTCAGCCCGCCCACCAGCGTGATCACGTCCGGCCGCATCGCGACCGCCACGTCCACCTGCTCCTCGACGATCTGCCCGATGAGCTTGCCGCGCACCGCGAGGTTGGCGTACCGGAAACCGGGCGTCCGCGCGGCCATCCGCCCGGCGAGCACATCGGCCCAGCCGCGGTAGGAGCCGTCGGGCAACACGTCCGACATGCCCTCGGTGAAGGAGTCGCCGACCGCGACAAGACTGGTGTAGGTGGCATTCGTCTGCATGGCGGACAAGATGGTAACCCGCACGCGCGCTCGCCGGTCGGTTGGGCCACCGACCCTCACCGAGGCCGACGCTCCACTCGCATCGCATCGCGTTGCATCGCATCGCATCCGCATTGCATCGAATCGCCATCACCGACCCCGGTGCGTCACACCGTCTGCCCGAACAGCTCCCTCAGTACGTCCTCCATCGTCACCAGCCCGGCCAGGCGTCCGTCGCTGCCCATCACCGCCGCGAGATGCGTACGACTGCGCCGCATCGCCGTGAGCACGTCGTCCAGCGGGGTGCTCTCCCGGACACGGGCGATGGGCCGGATGTCCTGCACCTGGAACGGCACGTCGCGCGGCATCGCGTCCAGCGCGTCCTTGACGTGCAGATAGCCGACGATGCGGCGCCCGTCGTCCACGACGGGGAAGCGCGAGAAGCCGGACTCGGCGGACAGCCGCTCCAACTCCTCCGGAGTTACGCCCACGTGCGCGTAGACCAAGCGTTCCAACGGCAGGACGACATCGCGCACGGGGCGGCGGCCGAGTTCCAGCACGTCGTGCAGCCGCTCCCGGGCGCGGTCGTCGATGAGCCCCGCCTCGCCGGAGTCCTTGACCAGCCGGGCCAGTTCGTCGTCGGAGAAGGTCGCGGAGACCTCGCCCTTCGTCTCTACCCGCAGCAGCTTCAGCAGCCCGTTCGCGAAGGCGTTGACCGTGAAGATGACCGGGCGCAGCGCACGCGAGAGTCCTACCAGCGGCGGGCCGAGCAGCAGCGCGGTGCGCACCGGCTCCGCGAGCGCGATGTTCTTCGGCACCATCTCGCCGAGCAGCATGTGCAGATACGTCGCCAGAGTGAGCGCGATCACGAACGAGATCGCGTGCCCCGCGCCCTGCGAGACGCCCACCGCGTGGAACACCGGCTCCAGCAGGTGCGCGATCGCGGGCTCGGCCACGATACCGAGCACCAGCGTGCACAGGGTGATGCCCAGCTGCGCGGCCGCCAGCAGCGCCGACACGTGCTCCAGACCCCACAGCACACTGCGCGCCCGCCGGTCGCCCTCCTCGGCGTGCGGTTCGATCTGGCTGCGGCGCACCGAGATCAGTGCGAATTCGCCGCCCACGAAGAAGGCGTTCACGACCAGCGTCGCGAGGCCGATCAGCAGTTGTACGGCGGTCATCGCGCCCCCTTCCCCTCGTTGTGCGACTGCTCCCCGTCACGCGGCGCGTGCAGCAGCACCCGCGCGGCCCGCCGTCCCGAGGCGTCGACCACGTCGAGCCGCCACCCGGCGACCTCGACGGTGTCCCCGACGGCGGGAATGCGGCCGAGCTCGGTCGCGAGGAAACCGGCCAGCGTCTCGTACGGTCCCTCGGGCACCCGCAGTCCGACGCGGGCCAGCTGGTCGGTGCGGGCGGACCCGTCGGCCGAGTACAGCGCCCGCCCCTCCTCGTCCGTGCCGGCCGGGGCCAGGTCGGGCGTCTCGTGCGGGTCGTGCTCGTCGCGGACCTCGCCGACGACCTCCTCGACGATGTCCTCCAGGGTGGCGACCCCGGCCGTACCGCCGTACTCGTCGATGACCACGGCCACGGTGCGCCCGCCGGACAGCCGGTCGAGCAGCCGGTCGACGGTCAGTGACTCCGGTACGAACAGGGGTTCGCGCATGACCTGGGAGACGGAGGTGCGGTGCCGGCGCTCGGCGGACACGGCCACCACGTCCTTGATGTGCGCGACACCGACGACCGAGTCGAGGTTGCCGCGGTAGACGGGGAAGCGGGACAGACCCGTCGCCCGCGTCGCGTTCGCCACGTCCGCGCAGGTCGCCTGGACGTCCAGTGCGATGACCTGGACACGCGGGGTCATCACGTTCTCCGCGGTCAGGTCGGCGAGATTGAGCGTGCGGACGAACAGCTCGGCCGTGTCCGCCTCCAGGGCGCCCTTCTTGGCGGAGTGCCGGGCGAGGGCCACCAGTTCCTGGGGTCCGCGCGCGGAGGCCAGCTCCTCGGCGGGTTCGAGGCCGAAACGGCGTACGACACCGTTCGCGGTGTTGTTGAGATGTGTGATGAACGGACGGAACGCGGAGCTGAACCAGCGCTGCGGCGTCGCCACCCGCTTGGCCACGGCGAGCGGCGAGGAGATCGCCCAGTTCTTGGGCACGAGCTCGCCGACGACCATCAGGAAGACCGTCGACAGGGCCGTACCGATGACCAGCGCCACCGAGTTCGACGCGGAGGGCGAGACACCGATCGACTCCAGGGGGCCGGCGATCAGCTTGGCGATCGAGGACTCGGAGAGCATGCCGACGACCAGGTTGGTGACCGTGATGCCGAGCTGGGCGCCGGAGAGCTGGAACGTCAGATTCCGTACGGCCTTGAGGGCGCCCGACGCGCCGCGCTCGCCGCGTTCGACCGCGCGCTCCAGCTCACTGCGCTCCACCGTGGTCAGCGAGAACTCCGCCGCGACGAAGGCGCCACAGGCCAGCGAGAGCAGCACCGCCACCAGGAGGAGGAGCACTTCGGTCATCGGGTCACCTCCGTCCCATGGTCGGCCAGGGACGGGGTGATCGCGCGATATCGGGTACGAGGAGGCACGCCCATGGGCGGACGCTCACACCTTTCATGAGAGGACCGAGTGATCCTCCCATGGTAAAGGATCGGTAAAGGGCCTTCTTCGGCGGTGAACGCTAGTCGGTGAGCGGCTTCACCCAGCGGCGCCACTGCTCCTCCGGCGCATACCCGGCGGCCCGCCACGCATGCTGCCCGGTCTCGTTGCGCTGCAGCACCATCGCGTCCCCGCGCCGCCCTCCGAGCCGCACGAAGCGTTCCTCGGCGGCGGCGAGCAGCGCCGAGCCGATGCCGAGCCGCCGCCGCTCGGGATGCACCGCGAGCCGGTACAGATGGCACCGCCAGCCGTCGAAGCCCGCGATCACCGTGCCCACCAGCTCCCCGCCGAGTTCGGCCAGGATCAGGGCCTCGGGATCGCGGGCGACCAGCCGCTCCACGCCGTCCCGGTCGTCACTGATGCTGGTGCCCTCGGCGGCCACCTTCCAGAAGGCCAGTACGGTGTCGAGGTCCTCGGGCGTCGCGGCCCGTATGCGCAGGTCAGTCATGCGCCGATCCCTATCACGCGGTCCGGACGGCGGCAGGGAATTCCACGATGCGGCGAGTGCATCACTCGTGTGCGATCGCCGCCAGTACGTTCATGCGCGAGGCACGCAACGCGGGCAGCAGCGCCGCCACGATGCCCACGACCGCCGAACCCACCACCACCGCCACGATGGTGGTCCAGGGGATGGCGAGCGCCTTCATGCCCTGGAGTGCCAGTACTCGCTGCACACAGACGCCCCAGACCAGCCCGAGCGCGAGGCCGAGGACGGCGCCGAACACGGCGATCACCACCGACTCCAGACGGATCATCCTGCGCAGTTGACGGCGGGCGAGCCCGATGGCGCGCAGCAGTCCGATCTCGCGGGTGCGCTCGACGACCGACAGGGCGAGGGTGTTGACCACGCCCAGCACCGCGATGACGATCGCGAGCCCGAGCAGCGCGTACACGAGGTAGAGCAGCACCGCGATCTGATCGTGCACCAGCTTCTTGTAGTCGGCCTGGTCGCGGACCTGCACCTGTGGATACGGCTTGAGGGTCCGCTCCAGACGCGAGCGCAGCTGGTCGGGGCTCGTGCCGGGGGCCGCGTTCACATACAGCGAGGAGTCCTGCCCGCCGGGCACGTACTTCTCGATGGTGCCGAAGCCGAAGAACAGGCCGCCCTGCATGCCGAACCCGCCGCCGGTCTCCTGGTCGGTGAGCGCCGCCACCGTCAGCTCGGTCTTCCGGCCGGCCGGAAATTCGACGGGGATCGTGCTGCCGGCGCGCACGCCGTGCTGTCGGGCGAACTTCACGTCCATGGCGAGGTGCCCGTCGCCGAGCGCCGCCGCGGTGTCCCCTTGCGCGTACGTGATGTGGGCGACGTCGTCGAGCCGCGGATCGTAACCCGAGGCGGTCGTCTCGATCCGCTTGCCGTCCGGCAGCCGCACCGCGACCGGCGTGAACCGCTGACGGACGACGAGCCCGGCGCCTTCGGTGCCGCGCACCTTGTCGGTGACCTCCGGGGAGAACGGCACGAAGTTGCTGTTCTGGATCACGAAGTCGGCACCGAGGGTCTTGTCGATCTGCTGATCGAAGGACTTGCTCATGGACGCGCTCGCCACGGACATCCCGCCGACCAGGGCGAGGCCCACCATCAGGGCGGCCGCGGTGGCGCCCGTGCGCCGCGGATTGCGCAGCGCGTTGCGCTGGCTCATCCGGCCGACCGGGCCGAACAGGGCGGGGAAGGCGCCGCCCAGGACCCGGATCACCGGCCGCACCAGCAGCGGACCCGCGATCACCGTCGCGACGAGGCTCAGCACGACCCCGAGTCCGAGCAGCGAGGCGGCCGTCGAGGTCTTCGACGCCGCGGCACACCCGGCGAGCGCCGCGGCACCCGCCACGCCCACGACCGACCCCACGACGGCGCGCACCCGCAACGGCCGTCCCACTCCGGCGGCTTCGGCGTCCGAGAGGGCCGCCATCGGGGAGACGCCGGCCGCGCGCCGGGCGGGGAGATACGCCGCCACGAAGGTGACGCCGACCCCGACGACGTACGACACGACGGGGGTCGCCCAGCCGATCACCATCTCGGTGGACTTGAGGTTCATCCCGAACGCGGTCATCAGCTGGATCAGCCCGACGGCGAGCCCGATCCCCGCGGCGAGCCCGAGCGTGGAGCCGACCAGACCGAGCAGCAGCGCCTCGGTGAGCACGGACCGGCGCACCTGCCGCCGGTCGGCACCGAGCGCGCGCAGCAGGCCCAGCTCACGGGTGCGTTGGGCGATCAGCATCGAGAAGGTGTTGACGATCAGGAAGACGCCCACCAGTACGGCGATTCCGGCGAAGCCGAGCATCACGTACTTGATGACGTCCAGGAATCCGCCGAGCTGGGCGGCGGAGTCCTTGGCCTGCTCGGCGGCCGTCTTCACGTTGTAGGTCTTTGTGCCCAGTACGGCGGCGACGCGCTGCTTGAGCAGGGTGTTGTCGACCCCGGGTGCGGCGTCCACCGAGATGGTCGTGGCGGCGTCGGCGCTGCCCAGCAGTCTTGTCTGCGCGGTCGGGGTGTCGAGGTACACGAGCGCGGCGCCGGGGTTGGTGGTGGTGAAGGTGGCGATGCCGACGATCCTCACCTCGAACGTGCCGGGCTGCGCCTGCACCGACAGGGTGTCGCCGATACGGACGTGCTTCTTCTTGGCGGTGTCGGCGTCCAGGAGCGCCTCGTTGTCACCCTTCGGCTCATGGCCGGAGGTCAGCTTCACCGGACTGCGTTTGGTGGCCTGCCAGTTGGTGACGATGGTGGGAGCACCCGTCGTCGGCCCGACCGACTTGTTCGCGCTGTCGACGACCGTGGCGTTCTCGACCGCCGCGTCCACATGGGTGGCCGCGACGCCGTCGACCTTCGCCAGGCGGCCCGCGAGTGCGGCGGGCAGTGTCTCGGTGGCACCGGTCTGAACCCGCGAGTTGAGATCGTTCTTGGGTGACACGGTCACATCGGCCGCGGTGGAGGCGAAGAGCCGGTCGAAGGTACGGGTGACCGTGTCCGAGAAGATCAGGCTGCCCGCGACGAACGCCACGGACAGCACGACGGCCAGCGCTGAGAGGAGTAGCCGTCCCTTGTGTGCGAGGAAGCTCCGCAGAGTCGCCTTGAGCACGGTCGCCGCCTCAGTTCTGGTCGAGGGTGTCGAGGATCGCGTCGTCGGTCGCGTCGGCCGCGTCACCGGGGCCGTCCGCGCCGTCGAAGGTCACCCGGATCGTGTCGAATCGCTTCATCCGTTCGAGTACCGCCTCGGCGGTCGGCCGCTCCATCTCGTCCACGATCCGCCCGTCCCCGAGGAAGAGCACCAGGTCGGAGTGGGTGGCCGCGCCCGGATCGTGGGTGACCATGACGACGGTCTGGCCCAGTTCGTCGACCGCCTCGCGCAGGAAGCCGAGGACTTCGAGCCCCGCACGGGAGTCGAGGTTGCCGGTCGGCTCGTCCGCGAAGATCAACTCAGGACGGGAGGCCAGTGCCCGCGCACAGGCGACGCGTTGCTGCTGCCCGCCGGAGAGCTGTGCGGGCCGGTGCCGCAGCCGGTCGCGCAGCCCGAGCGTGTCGATGACCTGGTCCAGCCACTTCGGGTCGGGTTTCTGGCCCGCGATGTCCATGGGCAAGGTGATGTTCTCGGCCGCGTTCAGCGTCGGGATCAGATTGAACGACTGGAACATGAATCCGATCCGGTCCCGGCGCAGCCGGGTCAGCTCGCGGTCCTTCAGCCCCGTGATCTCGGTGTCTCCGAGCCAAACCTGTCCGGCCGAAACGGTGTCGAGCCCCGCGAGGCAGTGCATCAACGTCGACTTCCCCGAGCCCGAGGGGCCCATGACCGCGGTGAAGCGACCACGGGCGATGTTCACATCGACCGAGTCGAGGGCGAGGACGGCCGTCTCCCCGGTTCCGTACGCCTTCGTCAGGCCGCGGGCGCGGGCGGCGATACCGTCGGCGTCCCTTCGCCCGACGGTGTGTTCCGTAGCAGGTGTGGACAAGGCCGCCTCCTAGGTGATGGACGTCCTGACTCCCTTGTCCCGGCTGAGCGTAGTGTGATCCACCCACGCCCGGTATCCCCCCGAGGTCCTGGGTCGGGCGAGTCGCCTCTTGCGGGTGCTAGCGCATCGGCGCTAGCTTCGAGGTATGGCGAAGACCCAGCTGAATGTGCGGGTGGACGAGGGCACGGCCCGGGCCGCCCGGGAGCGGGCCCTGGAGCGCGGTATGAGCGTGAACCGCTACATCGAGGAACTGGTCAGACAGGACACCGGAGAAGTCGGCCACACCTTCGTCGACGCTGCCGCCGACTTCATGAAGCAGTACGAGAACGTCTTCGCCGAGGAGTTCGGCGCGGACCGGGAGGGCGTGCGCGGGCGGTCGCGAGACGGCGCGCCGGAACGATCGCGAGATGCCTCCCGAGATGCCTTCCGAGACAACTCGGGCGAAGGTCGTCGTTGATCCCTTGAGCAGTCTCAGAGTCGACCTCGCCTGGCTCCTCATGATCGCCGAACAGAAGACGCCCGGAGACCCTCAGGTCACCGACTGGGGTGCGCTCGTCGCCGCCGTCAGCCGGCATGAGGCGGAGATATTCGGCGTTCCCGTCTACGACAGCCCGCATGCCCGCGCCGCCGCGCTGCTCCAGCTCCTGCTGCACGTCCCGGCGCTCGAACGCTCCAACGCGATGTTCGCCTCGGCCGTCGCGTACGCCTATCTCGTCGCCAGCGGTCTCAAGGTCGTCACCTCCCCGGAACAGGTGCGTGAACTCGCCCGCCTGGTGAAGGGCGGCGAGGCGACCGTGCACGAGATCGCGCAGGAACTGCGGCAGTGGAGTCTGTGACCACCCCCCGGGGGCCGCGACCAATCCTCGGGGTCCCCGACTACTCCTTGACCTGCGGGCGCCACGCGCTGCCCAGCACACAGTACGAGGTGGGCAGTCGCGGCCCCTTCTCCGGCATCAGCACCTGCCGGTAGGGGCCGAGTTCGAACCCGGCGTCACGCAGCGCGGCGATCGTGTCGCGCGACAGATGGCAGCCGCCGTTCAGTCGCGGCCACACCGTGCGGTCCAGGCCGCGCTGGGCGGACGCCATCACGCGCCCGCCGCCCTTGCCGTGCTCGAAGAAGCGCACGATGCCACCGGGTCGCAGTACGCGCCGCACCTCGCCGAGGGCCCGCGGTACATCGCGCACACTGCACAGCACCAGGGAGAGCACCGCCGCGTCGAAGGCCTCGCTCTTGACCGGCAGTGCCTCCGCCGCGCCCGGCGCCACGTCGACCGGCACCTCGGAGCGCAGCGCCGCCTCCACGGCCAACTGCCGCAGCAGCCGCTCCGGTTCGATCGCGACCACCTCCGAGACGGTGCTCGGATAGTGCGCGAAGTTCAGACCGTTGCCCGCGCCGATCTCGATGACCCGCCCCGACAGACCGGCGAGCAGCCGGTCGCGTACCCCGCCCATGCCCATCCGGGTCTCGGCGGTCACACTGAGCCGGGCGTAGTAGCGGGCGAACAGCGGATGGTGCACGGCGTCCTGCGACACTTTGCCGGAGGCGGCTGACCTGAGGGGCATGACGGACCTCCCGGGAGGACGGGGCCTTATCGTGATTGTCCCCCCAGGACGTCCGCCACACGCTTTACGTCTCTCGACTCGGGCGTCAGGCGATGAAGTCGCGCACCTGCTGGTAGACGCCGTAGTCGTTGTTCATGTCGGTGTGCGAGATACAGCCGACCCCCACATTGGTGGCGCCGCTCAGGATCGCGCTGCTGTCCGGGTCGATCAGCTCGTCGCAGTTCGACCAGTAGCTGGCGTACGAGACACTGCCCGGCGTCTCGTCACCGGAGTTCAGCGCGGTCAGGAACGAGCTGCCGGTATACATCTCGGCGCACGAGGTGTACAGCCACTTGCACCACCCCGCGACCGTGGTCCCGTGGTTCACCCCGGCGGTGGAGACGAAGTCGTCCACGTACGAGGTACCGCCCAGGTTCTTCAGGTAGTAACGCGCGCTGAGTGCGCCCATGGAGTGGACGACCAGGTCCACCTTCGACGCGCCGGTCTGCGCGAGGACGGTCTTGACCTCGGTGGCCAGGGCCTGGGCGGTGGTCACGTTCGACTGCCCCCAGTCGTACGACCACGCGTACAGCTCGGAACTGGAGTAGCCGTCGGCCTTGAAGTCGGCGATCCAGTCGTCCCAGCTGCTCGCCGAACTGCTGAGGCCGTGCACGAAGATCACGGGGTTGTGGGTGGCGGCCTGCGCGGGCGCCGCGGACAGGGAGAGCGACACGAGGAGTGCTGCGGTCGTGGCGGAGAAGAATGTGGCGATGCGACGCAAGCGGCGTTGCATGGTGCCTCCAGATGCGGGTGGGGTTGTCTGGAGTGTCAGGTGGGGTCTACGCGCGCCGCATCGGTGAAATCGCCAGTCTTTACTTGCCAGTTAACTCACCAGTAACGTCATTCGTGTGGTGACTTCGGTGAACTCCGCACGCGGCCCCGCGCAGTCCGAGCTCGGCCCCTCGCTTCCCGAAGGCGTACGGGTACGGATCCTGCGCACCGCGCACGGCGACGGACGCGCGGCCGCGCAACTGGCCTCGATGCTGACCGAGCGTCAGCTGACCGGCCTCGACCCGCTTCCGGCGCAGCCTCCCGTGCTCCTGAGGGCGTACCGGCAGGAGGTCCGCGCTCTGCCCGACACCACCCGGCGCCTGCTGCTCCTCGCGGCGGCCGACCAGTACCCGGTCGACACCCAGGCCTTCCTGCGTGCCGTCACCGCGGCCCGGCTGGACACCCGGCCACTCGGCGCCGGCGAACTGGCCGGAGTCGCCCATGCCACGGCGGGCGGGATCGTCTTCCGCGATCCGTGGACGCGGATAGCGGCGTACGAGACCGCCTCCGTGACGGACCGGCGCGCGGTCCATCTGCTGCTCGCCCGTGTCCTGCGCGGCGAGGGCGAGTCACCCCGGCGGTCCTGGCACCGGGGCGCCGCGGCGCTCGGCCCCAGCCGACGGCTCGCCGCCGAACTCCGGGCGGCGGCGCACACGGCGCGCGGCGCGGGCGAGCACGCACTGGCCTGCGCCCTCGCCGAACGTGCTGCCGCACTGTCCCCCGAGCCGCGAGAGCGGGCCCGGCTGCTCACCCGGGCCGCCGCCGACGCCTGGCGGTCCGGCGACGCCGACCGGGCCCGCCGCCTCGTCGCGTCCACCGACGACGACGCCCTGGGCGGTCTGCTCGCACTCCGCGCGGGGAACGCGACAGACGCCTTCGACGCGCTGCTGACGGCCGCGGCGCGGTACGCGGGCGGTGCCGCGGTGTCCCACGGTTCGGCCGTGGAGTCCAGCAGCCGTACCGACTCCAACGACTCCAACGGCTTCAACGGGTCCAACGGGTCCTATGAGTTCAACGGGTCCCATGGGTCCAACGGCCCCGGTGCCCGCGACGCCGCCGTCCATCTCCTCGCCCGCGCCACCGAAGCCGCCATCTACACCGGCGACCTGCGCCGATGCCGGGAGGCGGCGGCCGTCGCCGACCGGCTCGGGATCGCGCCGCCCGGCACGCTGGGCGGGCTGGCCGCGGCGTTCGAGGGCCGGTACGAGGACGCGCGGGACGTGCTGAAGGCGGCAGCCGGGCGGTGCGGTCCCGGGGGCGACCCCACCCTGCTGATCCACTCCGGGATCGCGGCGCTCATGCTCGGCGACCACACCGCGGCCGCCACCGCCGCCGTGCGGGCCGTCGCCTCCGCCCGAGCCGGGGGAGAGGCGGTCACCGTGCCGCAGGCCATGGAGTTCCGGACGTACGCGGACTTCTGGACCGGGCGCCCGCGGGCCGCCGAGGCCGCCACCCTCGACGCGCTGCGCCAGGCCTACGCCACCGGTCAGGACAACGGGGCCTGCCATCTGCAGGCCGCCCTCGCGATGTTCGCCGCGGTCACCGGCGACGAGGACGTCTGCCGGGAGCGCGCCGAGGCCGCCCGCTCCTACGCCCTCGCGCGCGGGCTCGGCCTCCCCGCCGCGCTGGCCCTGTTCGCACTCGCCTTCCTCGACCTGAGCACCGGCCGCTACGCCGCCTCCGCGGCCCGGCTGCGCGCCCTCGCCGGATTCGGCCCAGGGCACGGGCACCGGGCCATCCGCCACATCGCCACCCCGCACTACGTGGAGGCCGCCGTCCGCACCGGCGACACCCGGGTGGCCCGCGCCGCCCACGCCGACTACGACCATTGGGCGCGCACCGTCCGCAGCCCCGACGACCTCGCCCTCAGCGCCCGCTGCCGGGCCCTGCTCGCTTTTGGCGCGGACGCCGTCGAGCACTACCGCACCGCCCTCGACCTGCACGCCTCCGGCACCCGCGACTTCGAACGCGCCCGCACTGAACTGCTGTTCGGTGGTGCGCTGAGGCGACTGCGGCACCGTACGGAGGCCCGTGACCGGCTGCACAGCGCGCTCGAAGCGTTCGAGCACTTCGGCTCGCCGCAGTGCGCTGCCGCGGCGCGGGCCGAACTCCGTGTCCTGGGGGAGCCCGTCTCCCCTGTGCGGGGCCCCGACGACCCCGTTGCCCGACTCACCGCGCAGCAGCTGATGGTCGCGCGCATGGCGGCCGAGGGGGCCACCAATCGGGAGATCGCCGCACAGCTGTTGCTCAGTCCGCGCACCATCGATCACCATCTGCGCGGGGTTTTCGCGCGGTTGGGGATTCGGTCGCGGATCGAGTTGGTGCGCTTGCTGGGGGAACGGTGAAAGGTCTGAGCACCGGCGTTGTTCTTCGGCTGCGGGTTGGTTGTGGCTGGTCGCGCCCACGAGGCGGAGCCGCATGGTGTCACAGCCCCCGCGCCCCCTACGGGGCGCTCAGACCCTGTGTGCCGAAGCGAAGGCGCTTCCGTCCCAGCTTCCGCCCAGTCGGGGGGCCAGCCAATTCGGTGCCTCCGCACGAAAGTTGTCGGGAGCGTATGCTCCCGCGCCCGACGGCACCGCGCCGAGCAGCGGGGCGTCGGCCACCGTCGGCAGGTCCGCGAGGTTGCAGAGGGACGCCAAGTCGGCGTCGCCGGGCCAGCTGCCGATGACGATGCCCGCCAAGTCCAGCCCCTGCCGCCGGAGTTCACGAGACGTCAGCTCCGTCGTGTTCAGCGTGCCCAGACCCGCCGACGCCACCACCAGTACCGGCGCGTCCAGCAGCCGCGCCGCCTCGACCAGGGTGCCGCCCTCGTCGTCGAAGCGGACGAGCAGACCGCCCGCGCCCTCGACCAGGACGAGGTCGTGCTCGGTTGCCAGTTTGGCAGCGGCCTCCGCGACCTCATGCGGGCGCACGCCGGCCAGCCCGGCCCGCCGGGCCGCCGTCGCGGGGGCCAACGGATCGGGATAGCGGGCGAGTTCGAGCGTGGTCACGGTGCCCGCGAGGCGGGCCACCTCGTCGGCGTCTCCGCGCTCGTTTGGACGTACCCCCGTCTGCGCGGGCTTGAGCACGGCCACGGACCGCCCGGCGGCGACGGCCGTGGCGGCGACGGCGGCCGTTGTGACCGTCTTGCCGACCTCCGTGCCCGTTCCCGTGATCACCAGGACCGTCATGTCATCCCTCCCGCGCCGCCGCGCACACCGCGCGCGCGATCCGTGCCACGTCCGTGTCCCCGGTGACGTACGGCGGCATCGTGTAGACGAGGTCGCGGAACGGCCGCAGCCAGACGCCCTCGCGCACCGCGGCGGCCGTCGCCGCGTTCATGTCGACGTCGTGGTCGAGCTGGACGACTCCGATCGCCCCGAGGACGCGTACGTCCCGCACGCCCGGGAGTTCGCAAGCGGGCGCCAGCCCGTCCCGCAGGCCCGCCTCGATGCGCTTGACCTCGGTCTGCCAGTCCTGTCCGAGCAGCAGGTCGATCGAGGCACAGGCCACCGCGGCGGCGAGGGGATTACCCATGAACGTCGGGCCGTGGGCGAGGACCGGAACCTCGCCCCGCGAGATGCCCTCGGCCACCCGCGCCGTGCACAGGGTGGCCGCCATCGTCAGGTAGCCGCCGGTCAGCGCCTTGCCGACGCACATCACGTCCGGTGTGACGCCCGCGTGCTCCGCCGCGAACAGCGCGCCTGTACGGCCGAAGCCGGTCGCGATCTCGTCGAAGACCAGCAGCACGTCATGCGCGTCGCACGCCTCCCGCAGCACCCGCAGATACGCGGGGGAGTGGAACCGCATTCCGCCCGCGCCCTGCACCACCGGCTCCACGATCACCGCGGCCAGTTCGTCGGCGTGCCGCTCGATCAGCCGGCGCAGATGATCGGCGTACGACTCCTCGTACGCGACCGGCGGCGCGTCGGCGAACACCTGACGCTGGAGCACGCCCTGCCACAGCTCGTGCATGCCGCCCTCGGGGTCGCACACCGACATCGGCTGCCAGGTGTCCCCGTGGTAGCCGCCGCGCCAGGTAAGCAGCCGCTGCTTGCCCGGGCGGCCGAGCGAGCGCCAGTGCTGGAGGCACATCTTGACGGCGACCTCGACCGACACCGAGCCGGAGTCGGCGAGGAAGACGTGTTCCAGGCCCTCGGGCGTGATGTCGACAAGGCGCTTCGCCAGCCGGACGGCGGGCTCGTGGGTGAGCCCGCCGAACATGACGTGACTCATGCGCTCCAGCTGGTCGCGCGCCGCGTCGTTGAGGACCGGGTGGTTGTAGCCGTGGATGGCCGACCACCAGGACGACATGCCGTCGACCAGTTCACCCGAGCCGTCCGCCAGTCGGAGGCGTACCCCGCTCGCCGACTCCACGACGAGCGGTTCCTGGCGGCCGGGCATGGGACCGTACGGATGCCAGACATGCCGCCGGTCCAGGTCCAGCAGTTCACGTACGGGCAGCGTGGACGGCCCGGACAGGTCAGGCATTGGGGGCGAGGTCCGTTCCGGCACCTCGGCGGCGCACGGCGACGAGATCCGTCCGTGCTTCGGAGGGCTGCTCCTCCTTCACCCGCACGGAACCGCAGACTCCGCCGCCCGCGTGCGACCCGCACCCGGCATCCGCGTGCGAGCCGCAGCCGGTCTCGGCGTGCGAACCGCAGCCACCGCCGGCCGTCGCACGGTGCTCCGGCAGCGTCACCTCGCCCGCGCCCTCCACCTCGAACCCGGCGTCCGCGATCATCTCCAGGTCGGCCTTGCCGGCCTGGCCCTCGCTGGTGAGGTAGTCGCCCAGGAAGATCGAGTTGGCCAGGTGCAGGGCCAGCGGCTGCATGGTGCGCAGATGGACCTCGCGGCCGCCCGCGATGCGGACCTCGACGTCCGGGCAGACGAAACGGGCCATCGCCAGGATGCGCAGACAGCGCTGCGGGGTGAGGTTCCACTCCTTGGCGAGCGGGGTGCCCTCGAAGGGGATCAGGAAGTTCACCGGAACGGAGTCCGGGTCGAGCTCGCGGAGCGAGAAGACGACGTCGACCAGGTCCTCGTCCGACTCGCCCATGCCCGCGATCAGGCCGGAGCAGGCGGAAAGGCCCGCCGCGTGCGCCTTCTGGACCGTGTCCACCCGGTCGGCGTACGTGTGCGTGGTCGTGATGTCCCCGTACGTCCCCTCGGACGTGTTCAGGTTGTGGTTGTAGGCGTCCGCGCCCGCCTCGCGCAGCCGCTCGGCCTGGCCGTCGGAGAGCAGACCGAGGCAGGCGCACACCTCGACGCCCTCGTTCTGGTCCTTGATCGCCTTGATGGTGTCGGAGACCCGGTCCACGTCACGGTCGGTCGGACCGCGGCCGCTGGCCACCAGGCAGACCCGCTTGGCGCCCCCGGCGAGCCCGGCCGCCGCGGCCTGCGAGGCCTGGTCGGGCTTGAGCCAGGTGTACTTGAGGATGTCGGCCTTGGAGCCGAGCCGCTGCGAGCAGTACGAGCAGTCCTCGGGGCACAGACCGGACTTCAGATTGACCAGATAGTTGAGTTTCACTCGACGGCCGAACCAGTGCCGGCGGACCTTTCCGGCCGCGGCCACCACGTCGAGCACGTCGTCGTCGGACGTGGCCAGCACGGCCAGCGCCTCGTCACGGGTCGGCAGCTCGCGCCGAAGCCCCTTGTCCACCAGCGTGTTCAGCAGGTCCATAAGATCCGATCCTGACGTATACGTGCCGCTGAGGCCAAGGAGAGTTTGCACAACAGAGACGGTTCGACGTGTGGGTATTGCCACATCCTGGGCGGCGGGCCGCCCCGCTAGGGTCTGTGCACTGCCTACAAAGCGACCACCCTCATGACCACCCTCATGAGCAACCTCATGACGATCGTCATGACTCGCTCACGACCACTCTCAGGGCCCGGAGGCACCAGCATGGCGGGATCGCCGTTCGCGTGGATCGACGAGCAGGCGCACCAGCGCCGGCAGGCCGGACTCGTCCGCACCCTGCGCCCGCGCGCCGCCGACTCACCTCTCCTCGATCTGGCGAGCAACGACTACCTCGGACTCGCCCGCCACCCCGAGATCACGGCGGCCGCGGCGGAAGCGGCCCGCCGCTGGGGCGCCGGAGCGACTGGCTCCCGGCTGGTCTCCGGCACGACCGAACTGCACGGCGAACTCGAACGGGAGCTCGCCGACTTCTGCGGCTTCGAGTCCGCGCTCGTCCTCTCCTCCGGCTATGCGGCCAATCTCGCCGCCGTGACCACGCTCGCGCCGCACGGCTCGCTGGTCGTCTCGGACGCGGGCAACCACGCCTCGCTCATCGACGGCTGCCGACTGGCCCGAGGTACGACACAGGTCGTGGCGCACGCCGACCCGGACGCTGTTCGCAAGGCGCTCGGCACGCATGAGGGTCCCGCCGTCGCCGTGTCCGACACGGTCTTCTCGGTGGACGGCGACGCGGCCCCGCTGGCCGAACTCGCGACCGCCTGCCGTGAGCACGGAGCCGCGCTGCTCGTCGACGACGCGCACGGGCTCGGCGTCCTGGGCGATGGCGGCCGAGGCGCGCCGCACGCCGCGGGGCTGGCGGGCGCCCCGGACGTCGTCGTGACCGCCACGCTTTCCAAGTCGTTCGGCAGCCAGGGCGGCGCCGTCCTCGGCCCCGCCCCGGTCATCGACCATCTGGTCAACGCGGCGCGCACCTTCATTTTCGACACCGGGCTCGCGCCCGCGGCCGCGGGCGCGGCCCTCGCGGCGCTCAGGCTGCTGCGCCGCGAGCCGGAGCGCGCCGCCCGGGCCCGTGAGGTGGCGACGGCGCTGCACACCCGGCTGACGGCCGAGGGCCTGGAAGCCGTACGACCGGACGCCGCCGTGGTCTCCGTGCGCGCGCCGTCACCCGAGCGGGCCGTGCGATGGGCGGCGGACTGCCGGGAGGCGGGACTCGCCGTCGGCTGTTTCCGGCCCCCGTCCGTGCCGGACGGCATCTCGCGGCTGCGGCTGACCGCCCGCGCGGACCTCACCGACGCGCAGATCGAGCACGCCGTGGAGGTGATCAGCCGGAATCGGTGAACGGGCGAGGGATGAATTGGGTGGGGGCGAATGGGGTG
Source organism: Streptomyces sp. NBC_01384 (assembly GCF_045040035.1). NCBI lineage: Bacteria > Bacillati > Actinomycetota > Actinomycetes > Kitasatosporales > Streptomycetaceae > Streptomyces > Streptomyces sp. NBC_01384. The sequence continues at coordinate 1,208,206 of NZ_CP109559.1, read as the reverse complement.
AGGGACGGCTGAATGCGGGGTGACTGGGTGGGGGTCAGCTCAGTCCGGCGATGAAGCCCTCCCAGCTCGCAGGAGTGAAGAGCAGGGCAGGGCCCGCCTTGTTCTTGGAATCGCGCACGGCGACGAGTCCGGCCCAGGGGCCTGGGCCGGGTCGGGCCGTCTCGACGCAGTTGTTCATTCCCGTACTGCGGCTGCTGCGCAGCCACCGCAGGTCGCGGAGTGAAGTACTGGAGGGTACGTACCGAGGCAATGCAGTCATGGGGGTGCCTCCTTACGCGCCGTCACCTATCCCGGCGATGTAGTCCAACGAGTCCTCGGGTGAAAGGGCGTGGAACTGAAGGGCGTTGAAGGCCTCGGTGTAGGCCTGAAGGTCTTCTTTCCGTTCGAGGTAGAGGCTACTCGTCAAGTGGTCGAGAACAACCACATCCAGATCGCTTGTGTTCGGAAATGAGAAGATAACGAAAGGCCCGGTAACGCCGATGTGCGCCCCCGCGGCGAACGGCAGGACCTGAAGCCGCACTTGAGGAAGGGCGGCGGCCTCTCTCAACCGGTCCAGTTGCCGTGCCATGACCTCCGGCCCGCCGACCTCACGTCTTAACACCGCCTCGTCCAGGACCGCGGTCAGTTCCAGCGGCGGATTCGAACGCAGTACGTCCTGCCGGGCGAGGCGCACCTCGACGAGCGCGTCGAGTTTGCCGTCCTCGAGTCCGCCGACGGCGACCCGGGTCACCTCGCGGGCGTACTCGGGCGTTTGGAGCAGCCCCGGCACCACCGTGGTCTCCAGCGTGCGCATGCCGCTGGCCTGGGACTCCAGACTGATGAAGTCGCGGTAGGTCGGCGGAAGGACCCCGCGGTAGGCGTGCCACCAGTGGTGCCGCCCGTTGCCCTCGGAGCCGGCCAACCCGACCAGGAGCTCCCGTAATTCGGGCTCCGCGACGGCGTACGCGTCCAACAGGCGCTCCACGTCGGCCGGTTTCACCCCACTGATGCCCGTCTCGATCCGACTCACCTTCGACTGGTGCCAGCCGACGAGACGGGCCGCCTCACCACTCGTGATTCCCACCCCGGCGCGCAGCGCGCGCAGTTCGGCACCGAGCTTGCGGCGGCGCACCGCGGGACCGTGCTGCATGGCCGTACTCCTTACTCCTTCCGAGCCGCCCAAATACGCTCTGCCGTCGCAGAGTTCACCGCATCGAGCGACAGATATATGCATATCTCGGTGGATCGCACCCGTGACCGGCCCAGTAATGGCAGTCTGGCGCGAAGCACCAGTTCGGGACCGTACTCGAACCATCCGCTCCGTGTCGGACTCCGGTCCCGTGGGAAAGGGACGACGTCGCCATGGCAGATCACCAGGAAGCATCCGTCACTCTGCCGAGCGATCCCGCCTCGGTCTCCGCGGCCCGGAAATTCGTCGCCGATGTGCTGGCCGAATGGGGCCTGCCGAGCGACGCCGAAGTCGCGGACACCGTACGCCTGATCGTGTCAGAACTAGCCACCAACGCCGTCCAGCACACTTTCGGGCAGTCGCCCACCTTCACGGTGGCCGTCCGGCTCGACCGAGACGAACACCTGCGCATCGGCGTGACCGACAGCCATCCGCGCTTCCCGAAACGTTTGCCCGCCGCTGTCCAGCAGGACAACGGGCGGGGCATGGTGATCATCCGCTGGCTGACCGCCGAGTGCGGCGGCAGACTCGTGGTCCGGCCCACCCGGGAAGGGGGCAAGACGGTCTCCATCGAGCTGCCCTGGACCCTGTCGGCCCACCCGGTCACGGCCGGGGGGCCACAAGAGCCGTAAGGAGCGGCTCAGTTGGCCTGCTCTCCACCGATCCTGTCCTGCCGGTCCTGTCGCCAGTTCTGTCCTGCCGGTCCTGTCCTGCTGGTCCTCGCCAAGCCGGTCCTGCCCAAGTGGGCCCTGGCTCTACTGCTCCTGCCTCTGCTGTGCCGCGCGTCCGAAGGCGCCGCGCAGCAGGGCCCGGAAGGCCTCGGCCGCCGGTGCGGGCCGGTCGTCGGTCCGGTGGACGACGGAGATCGTACGACGCAGATCTCCCGGTTCCAGCAGCCGCGTCCCCACCGGAGTCGCCGCGGTCCTGGCCACCATGCCCGGCGCGGACTTCACCGTCGTCGTACGCAACACCCTGGTCTCGCGCCGGGCCGGGGTCGTGTGCGCGCTCGGGATCACGGGCGGGCTGCTCCTGCACACGGCGCTGGCCGTCGCCGGGGTGGCGCGCGCCCCAGGGGCCGGTTCGGGGCCCCGAGCGGGGTCGCCCGCGCCCCTGGCCCGGCAGCGGAGCCCCTGGCCGGGCAGCGGAGCCCCTGGCCGGGCAGCGGAGACCCGAGGGCGCACGGCCCCCCGGCGAGGTTGGCTCGCGCCTCGCGAGAGGACGACTGACGCCCCCGAGCGAGGCTGCTCGCGCTCCGAGGCGAGACCACTCGTGCCCCGAGGGGCGGCGGGGTCCCGGGAGGGTGCCGGCGCCACTACCGGCACCCTCCCGGGCAGGTCAGCTGACCCGGCCGTACCAGACGCTCTTCGTCCAGATCTTCTGCAGCTTCACGACCTCCCCGGTCTTCGGGGAGTGCCAGATCTTTCCCTTCCCGGCGTAGATGCCGACGTGGTACACGTTCCGGCCGGAGTGGAAGAACACCAGGTCTCCCGCTCTGCGGCTGGAGGCGGAGATGTGGTGCGTCTTGTTGTACTGCGCCGCGGCCGTACGAGGCAGCGTCTTGCCCGCCTTCTTGTACGAGTACAGCGTGAACCCGGAGCAGTCGAAACGGCGTGGCCCGGCGGCACCGTACTGGTACGGGGAGCCCTTCTTGGAAGCCGCGACCTGAAGTGCCTTCGTCGCCAGAGTGGCCGCTTCGGCGTCGGACGCGACGCCAGGGACCACGAGGCTGCCGCCCATGGCGGCGATGGTGAGCGCCGAGGCCGTACCGGCCCGGGTCCACAGCGACGGGACACGATTGAGCGCAGTCATGCGCAACCCTTCGTCAGCCGCCTGTGAAGGATGACCTGTCGGATTCGGACTGGCGAAGTAGCCCGGCCGCGTACTGCGGCTTCACCCCAAGGACCGCCCGGATCTCTCCGGCGGCCCGTCGTGCTGGGTCCTCCACTCCTGCCGATGCACATCTGTCGACCGGTCATCCGGGCAGCGGCAGGACTCGGCGTCCGCCCGGACCGCCCCGCCGTTGTGGCGGGGGCTTGTCGTCGGAAGGGATCTTCACGCATTGAAGTCGGAAAATCCGAGCGGAACCGGCGATTTGTGGGGTTACTCACCACTCACCCGTTCGGGTGGACACCCCTCTGTTCGAGGGCCGTTGGGGACACCGACGACGCCCGTACCAGCACCGGAGCACCTCATTCCGCCTCTGCGCTACGCGCGTTGCGCAACCTTTGCGGGCCCCCGAAGGGACCGGTGTCTACTCCATCAGGGGGTACGCCATCTGGTCCGTTTGAAACCCGGGCCGGACGCTTCGCCGACTCGGCGCGTGCGGCGGCCCGGGATGGACCCGGGGGCGGACCCAGGGAGGGACCGAGGGAGGGAGCGAGGTGTGGATGCGTCAACTGTCGGAGCCGGGCGGTAGCGTGACGCGGGCCGCGCGTCGCTCGCCGTCGAGGACACGCAGGGCCTGGGCCAGGGTCGGGGCGTGCACCTCGCTCTCGCCCCGCTGGTGCATCAGCGCGAGGGCGTCGCGCAGCGCCGTCGCCTTGCTGACCAGCGCCTGGGCGGCGCGCAGTCCGCGGTAGGTGTCCCCGGGGCGGGCCGGGTTGATGCGGCCGAGCAGGTCGACCACGTCGAGGTAACGGTCGATCAACTCGGCCTCGGCACGCGTCAGCGCGGGCAGCGGGGGCAGTTCGGGCACCATCGGCGGATCACCTCGCGTCGGGTGTGGCGTTCCTCGCACCGGGCGCGGTGCGCGAGGTCTTGCGGCTCGGGATGATCCCGTCCACCAGTCCGTACGCCAACGCGGCCTGCGCGTCCAGGATCTTGTCCCGCTCGATGTCGGCGGCGACTTGTTCAGGACTCTGCCCCGTGTGCCGTACGAGCATGTCCTCCAGCAGCCCTCGAGTGCGCATCAACTCCTCGGCCTGGAGGGCCAGATCGCTCGCCTGCCCCTGTACCGGCTCGGGAAGTGACGGCTGGTGGATCAGCACCCGGGCCCCCGGTAGCGCGAACCTCTTGCCCGGCGCACCGCCGGCCAGCAGCACGGCGGCGGCCGACGCGGCCTGCCCCAGACAGGTGGTCTCCACGTCGCAGCTGACGAACTGCATCGTGTCGTAGATCGCCGTCATCGCGCTGAACGAGCCCCCGGGGGAGTTGATGTACAGCGAGATGTCCTGGTCCGGTGCCAGGTATTCGAGGTGCATGAACTGCGCCATCACGTCGTTCGCCGAGGTGTCGTCGATCGGCGTCCCGAGGAACACGATCCGCTCGGCGAGCAGCTTCGAGTACGGATCCAGGGTCCGGTACCCCGCACTCGTGCGCTCGGTGAACTCGGGCAGGACGTAGCGGGCGGACGGTTCATTCATGGCACGCGCCTTCCACTGGGGGACCGTTGACGGGCTCCTGTAAAAAATGTACAGGACGTACAGAAGGTCATGGGGGTCGCTCGGCTGACAGCGAAAATCCCCGCGGAGCGAGCTGCTCCGCGGGGATTCGGCGAGGGTGACTCAGGTGAGCGGGGCCGGGGCGGGGGTGCCGTAGGAACAGGGGTGCCGTAGAAGGTGACCGGGGCCGGCCGCGGGATGTGGCGAGGTCGTTGAGGAGGTCGGCGATCTCCTTTGGCGTGATGTTGTTCGCCGGGTCGGACACCTGGGTCGCGATGCTGAAGGTCAGGGTGAGGTCGGATGACTCGGAGTCGGACGGGATGGTGGCTTCTGCCTTGAACCGGGTGCCCTTGGAGAAGACGATCGCCGCTTCGGTGGCCTCCTGTGCCTGTGTGTCCTGTGCCTGCGCCTCCGTCGCCCCGCCGGTGGCCGGCACCGCCCCCGCCGAACCCGAGTACCCCAGCAGTGAGCGTCTGGAAATCCTGGACGCGTTCCCCTCCTTTTTGTCATGCGTGCCTCGCTGGAGGTGGCCGGTCGAGCGTACGAATGACTCGTTTCCGGCGGAGCTGAATCGGATCGTCCGCTCCGGGAGGCCGTCGTGAGCCGGGTCTAAGCTGGACGGCATGGCCTACGAGATTCCGGTGACGCAAGCCAGGGCTGAGCTCGCCGATCTGATCAACCGGGTGGTGTACGGCGGTGAGCGCGTCGTCGTGACACGGCACGGGAAGCCCCTCGTCGCCCTGGTCTCCGCCGCCGACCTGGAGCGGCTCGAGGAGCTCCAGGAGCCGGTGGAGGAGCAGGTGGTCAGCTCCCTCTCCAGCGTCCGTGAGGTCGCGTCCGCCCCGCGTGAGCGCCAGCGGTTCGGCATCGCGGCGGAGCACCGGGGGCCCGGCGTCCCGTAAGCGCGGGCCCTGTGTCTTCGTAGGGCCCGCGCGAGGGTGACGAGCGCGCCGTATACGGTCGGGCCGTCCATGCCGTGGTGAGCGGCGGCCCGGTGGACGGCCCGGAGCGTTCGCGTCGGTCATGACCGGATCGCGGCGCGGTTAACGTCCTTGAAACGACGGCCAACTAGCGTGCCCATCCATGCCACCAGGGGTTTTGGTGGCTGCGGCCACCGGACCCCGCACGGTCCGGAGCGAGGACTGTGAGGTGGGACGCCGTGCAACTGACCCCGCACGAGCAAGAGAGGCTGCTGATCCATGTGGCCGCCGACGTGGCCGAGAAGCGCCGGGCCCGCGGGCTGAGACTGAACCACCCTGAGGCCGTCGCCCTCATCACGTCGCACATCCTCGAAGGCGCGCGCGACGGCCGTACGGTCGCCGAGCTGATGTCCTCCGGGCGTAAGATCCTCACCAGGGACGATGTCATGGAGGGCATCCCCGAGATGATCCACGACGTCCAGGTCGAGGCGACCTTCCCGGACGGCACCAAGCTCGTCACCGTCCACGACCCGATCGTCTGACGGGGGAGCGAGCGCCATGATTCCCGGAGAGATCCTCTTCGCCGACGGACCCGTCGCCTTCAACGAGGGCCGCGAGGTCACCCGGCTGACCGTCCTCAACGCCGCCGACCGGCCCGTCCAGGTCGGCTCCCACTACCACTTCGCCGAGGCGAACCCCGGTCTGGACTTCGACCGCGCCGCCGCGCGCGGCAAGCGGCTCAACGTCGCCGCCGGCACCGCCGTGCGCTTCGAGCCCGGGATCCCCGTCGACGTCGAACTCGTTCCGCTCACCGGCGCCCGTGTCGTGCCCGGCCTGCGCGGTGAGACCGGAGGCGCCCTCGATGTGAGCGGGGGGCACCTCCCAGCGGTAGCTGGGGGAGCACGCGAGGCCGCCGGGCCGCAGCCGACCACCAACCCGCACGCTCGCCTCGCGGGCTCAGAAGCGAACGGAGCTGAAGGTGCCTGAGCTCTCGCGCGGCGCGTACGCCGATCTGTTCGGCCCCACCACCGGTGACCGTATCCGGCTCGCCGACACCGATCTGCTGATCGAGATCGAGGAGGACCGGTCCGGCGGCCCCGGGCTCGCCGGTGACGAGGCCGTGTTCGGCGGTGGCAAGGTCATCCGCGAATCCATGGGTCAGGCGCGTGCTACGCGCGCAGAAGGCACCCCGGACACCGTCATCACGGGTGTGGTGATCGTCGACCACTGGGGCATCGTCAAGGCCGACGTCGGCATCCGCGACGGCCGGATCACCGGCATCGGCAAGGCGGGCAACCCGGACACCATGGACGGGGTCCACCCCGACCTCGTCATCGGTCCGGAGACCGAGATCATCGCGGGCAACGGGCGGATCGTCACCGCGGGCGCCATCGACGCGCACGTCCACCTGATCTGTCCGCAGATCGCCGACGAGGCGCTCGCCTCCGGCATCACCACGGTGGTCGGTGGCGGCACGGGTCCCGCCGAGGGCTCGAAGGCGACGACGGTCACCCCCGGTCCCTGGCACCTCGCCCGGATGCTGGAGTCGATGGAGCAGTACCCCCTCAACTTCGGTCTGCTCGGCAAGGGCAACACCGTCTCGCACGACGCGATGCTGTCCCAGATCCGCGGTGGAGCACTCGGCCTCAAGCTGCACGAGGACTGGGGGTCCACACCGGCCGTCATCGACGCTGCGCTGACCGTCGCCGACCGCACCGGCATCCAGGTCGCCATCCACACGGACACGCTGAACGAGGCCGGGTTCGTCGGCGACACGCTCGCCGCGATCGCCGGACGCGGCATCCACGCCTACCACACCGAGGGCGCGGGCGGCGGGCACGCGCCGGACATCATGACCGTGGTCTCCGAGCCGCACGTGCTGCCCAGCTCCACCAACCCGACCCGGCCGTACACCGTCAACACCGCCGAGGAACACCTCGACATGCTGATGGTCTGCCACCACCTCAACGCGGCCGTCCCGGAGGACCTGGCCTTCGCCGAGTCGCGGATTCGCCCGTCGACGATCGGCGCCGAGGACATACTCCACGACTTGGGCGCCATCTCGATCATTTCGTCCGACGCGCAGGCCATGGGGCGCGTCGGCGAGGTCATCATGCGGACCTGGCAGACGGCCCATGTGATGAAGCGGCGGCGGGGCGCCCTCCCGGGGGACGGCCGCGCGGACAACCACCGCGTACGTCGCTATGTCGCCAAGTACACGATCAACCCGGCGCTCGCGCAGGGCCTCGCCCGCGAGATCGGCTCCGTCGAGACCGGCAAGCTCGCCGACCTTGTGCTGTGGGAGCCCGCGTTCTTCGGGGTCAAGCCGCACCTCGTCATCAAGGGCGGACAGATCGCGTACGCGCAGATGGGCGACGCCAACGCGTCCATCCCGACGCCGCAGCCGATCCTGCCCCGGCCGATGTTCGGTGCGATCGGACGGGCGCCCGCCTCGAACTCGTTCAACTTCGTGGCGCCGCTCGCCATCGAGGACGGGCTGCCGGAGCGGCTCTCGCTGGGGAAGAAGTTCGTGGCGATCGACTCGACCCGGGCGGTGACCAAGGCCGACATGCGGGAGAACGACGCCCGGCCGCGCGTGCGGGTCGATCCCGACAGTTTCGCCGTGCACATCGACGGGGAGCTGGTCGAGGCCACACCGGCCGCCGAACTGCCCATGGCCCAGCGCTACTTCCTCTTCTGATGTCCCGCGCAGCACTGCTCGTCCTGGCCGACGGCCGCTTCCCCGCCGGAGGGCACGCCCACTCCGGCGGGGCCGAGGCGGCCGTCAAGGCCGGGCGGATCAGCGGGGCGGCGAGCCTGGAGGACTTCTGCCGGGGGCGGCTGCACACGACGGGGCTGGTGTCGGCCGCCCTGGCCGCGGCGGCCGCGCTCGGAGTCGATCCCGTGACGCTGGACTCGGCCGCGGACGCGCGTACTCCGTCGCCCGCCCTGCGGGTCGCCGCGCGGCGCCTCGGGCGGCAGTTGATGCGGGCGGCTCGGGCGACCTGGCCGTCCGGGGAACTCGACGCGCTGGCACGGGCGTTTCCCAAGGGAGCGCATCAGCCGGTCGTACTGGGGCTGGCGGCGCGGGCTGCCGGGCTCGGGCCGGAGGACGCCGCGTACTGCTCCGCGTACGAGAGCGTCAGTGGGCCGGCGACCGCGACCGTGCGGTTGCTGAGCCTTGATCCGTTCGATGCCACGGGGGCGCTGGCGCGGCTGGCGCCGGAGCTGGATCTTGTGGCTCACCAGGCCGCCGATGCGGCTCGGCGTGCCGTCGAGGACGGGGCCGACACGTTGCCTGCGGCGTCCGCTCCGCTGTTGGAGATCGGGGCGGAGGCGCATGCCGCTTGGGCTGTACGGCTCTTCGCGTCGTAGACCCCCCCCGGCGGAGCCGCTGATGGATGCAGCGCCCCCGCCGCCCCACCCGTCCCATCCCTGGGGGCTCCGCCCCCAGACCCCCGTATCGGCCTGAACGGCCTCGTCCTCGAACGCCGGACGGGCTGGGGGTGCCTGACCGGGCTGAAAGAACAATTGGAGCCGTACCGTGCATCTTGACCACTCCCACGACGGGCCCTCAGCCGTCAGCGCCGACGCTCATCGGCCCGACGGCTCCCGGCGAGCTCTGCGTATCGGGCTCGGTGGGCCCGTCGGGTCCGGGAAGACCGCGACCGTGGCCGCGCTGTGTCGCGCCCTGCGCGACGAACTGTCGCTCGCGGTCGTCACGAACGACATCTATACGCGGGAGGACGCCGAGTTCCTGTTGCGGGAGGCCGTGCTGCCGCCGGAGCGGATCACCGCCGTGGAGACGGGGGCTTGCCCGCACACCGCGATCCGGGACGACATCTCCGCGAACCTCGAAGCCGTGGAGGATCTGGAGGACGAGGTGGGGCCGTTGGACCTCGTACTCGTGGAGTCCGGAGGTGACAACCTCACCGCCACCTTCTCCAAGGGGCTGGTCGACGCGCAGATCTTCGTGATCGACGTGGCGGGCGGGGACGACATTCCGCGCAAGGGTGGGCCCGGTGTCACCACCGCCGACCTGCTTGTCGTCAACAAGACCGACCTCGCGCCGTACGTGGGGTCCGATCTGGGGCGGATGGCCGCGGACGCCAAGGCGCAGCGGGCCGAACTGCCCGTCGTCTTCCAGTCGCTGCGGACCGAGGGCGGGGTCACGGCCGTCGCCGACTGGGTGCGGGAACGGCTCGCCGCGTGGACGGCATGACCACAGCGGGAGTGCGGGCCACCGCGCGGATCGGGGCACGGGCCGACGGGCGGGGGGGTACCGCGCTGCCCGTGCTGGAGGGTGAGGGGCCGATCGCTCTGCGCCGCACCCGGGCGAGCGGCGACGAGGCGCGGGTCATGCTCGTCGGGGCGATGAGCGGTCCGCTCGGCGGCGACCGGTTCGCGGTGGAGGCGGAGGTCGCCGAGGGGGCCCGGCTACACGTCGGGTCGGCCGCCGCGACCATCGCCCTGCCGGGTCAGGCCAAGGGCGAGGCCCGCTACGACGTACGGCTGAGCGTTGCCGACGGCGGTGAACTGCGCTGGCTGCCCGAGCAGTTGATCTCCGCCCAGGGGAGTGACCTGTATGTGTCGTCGCGTGTCGAGCTCCGGGGAGGCGCTCGGCTCGTCTTCCGGGAGGAGCAGGTGCTCGGGCGCGTCGGCGAGCAACCCGGACGGCTCACCAGTCGTCTTACCGTACGGCTCGACGAACGGCCGTTGCTGGACCAGGAGTTGTCCTGCGGTCCCGGGGCGCCGGGTGGCTGGGACGGGCCGGCGGTTCTTGGGGGGCATCGCGCGCTGGGACAACTCGTCGTCATACGGCCGGAGTTCGCGCGGGAGCTGCCCCAGGCGCGGCTGCTGGGGGAGTACGCGGCCCTCGCGCCGCTTGCCGGTCCCGCGGTTCTGGTGAGCGCGCTGGCGCCGGACGCGCTGCGGCTGCGGCGGGTGTTGGACGAGGCCTTGCGCCTACTGGGCTGAGAACTGCTCTCCGCTCAACGGGACTTCGTACTCCGGTTATCGGAATAGTAAAGAAGCCCGGTCACCCCTGTTCTCAGGGACCTCACAGCCGAAAGGATCCCCGTACCAATCGCAACGATGTACGGGGAGGTCCCACTTGAGGGCTAAGAGACCGAGGAGACGCGTGACCGCGTTCGGTTCGGCCGGAGCGCTCGTCACGGCGACCCTGATTGCCGGAGCTGTCGCGGCGCCGTCGGCCACCGCCGACTCGCGCCACGGTCAGGACCGTGAGGCCCGCGGTGCGGCGATCGCCGCAGTCCGGGCCGAGAAGGCCGGGATCGACTGGCAGGACTGTCCCGCCGACTGGGGCTTCGAGAAGCCGATCCAGTGCGGCTGGGTCTCCGTCCCGCTCGACTACGCCCACCCGTACGGCAAGCAGATCAAGCTCGCCGTCGACCGCATCGGGAACACCGGGACCAAGGAGGAGCGCCAGGGCGCGCTCGTCTACAACCCGGGCGGTCCCGGTGGTTCGGGCATGCGCTTCCCGCGCCGCGTCACCACCAAGAACCCCCTCTGGGTGAACACCTCGAAGGCGTACGACTTCGTGGGCTTCGACCCGCGCGGTGTCGGCCACTCGGCTCCGATCTCCTGCATTGACCCTCAGGAGTTCGTGAAGGCCCCCAAGGCCGACCCGGTTCCGGACACGGAGGCGGACAAGCGCGCCCAGCGCAAGCTCGCCGCCGAGTACGCGGACGGCTGCGCCGAGCGCAGCGGCAAGGCGATGCTGGCGAAGATGACCACGCCCAACACCGCCCGCGACCTCGACGTCATCCGGGCCGCGCTCGGCGAGAAGAAGCTCAACTACCTGGGTGTCTCGTACGGCACGTACCTCGGCGCCGTCTACGGCACCCTGTTCCCGGGCCATGTCCGTCGCATGGTCGTCGACAGTGTCGTCAACCCGGCGAAGGAGAACATCTGGTACCAGGCCAACCTGGAGCAGGACATCGCCTTCGAGGGCCGCTGGAAGGACTGGGAGGACTGGGTCGCCAAGAACGACGCCGCCTTCCACCTCGGCGACACCCGCGCCAAGGTCCAGGACCAGTGGCTGAAGCTGCGCGCCACCGCGAAGAAGAGCCCGCTCGGTGGGGTCGTCGGCCCCGCCGAACTGATCTCCTTCTTCCAGAGCGCCCCGTACTACGACTCGTCGTGGGTGCCGGTCGCGACGGCGTTCAGCAAGTACGTCGCCGGTGACACCCAGGCGCTCGTCGCCGCCGCCGCCCCCGACATGTCCGACACCGCGGGGAACATCACCTCGGAGAACGGCAACGCCGTCTACACGGCCGTCGAGTGCACCGACGCCAAGTGGCCCACCAGCTGGTCGAAGTGGGACAAGGACAACACGCGGCTCAACAAGGACTACCCGTTCATGACCTGGGCCAACGCGTGGATGAACCTGCCCTGCGCGACCTGGCCGGTCAAGCAGCAGACCCCGGTGAACGTCAAGACCGGCAAGGGTCTGCCGGCCGTCCTGATCGTGCAGTCCACGCGTGACGCCGCCACCCCGTACCCCGGCGCCGTCGAACTGCACAAGCGCTTCAAGGGCTCCCGTCTCATCACCGAGAACGGCGCGGGCTCGCACGGAGTGACCGGCCTGGTCAACCCGTGCATCAACACGCGGGTGGACACCTACCTGCTCACCGGCAAGACGGACACGGCCGACGTGACGTGCACCCCGCACGCCACGCCCGTACCGTAACTCGTCCTGCGGGGAGGGGCGGCCGGACATCCGGCCGCCCCTCCCTCATGTCGCGAGCCAGGCGCCGCCGACCACGGGGCGGTAGCCCAACTCCCGTTCCGCCGCGGTCATGTCGCGGATCACGGGCAGCGGAGCCGACCAGGGCGATCGGGCCACGGCGGGGGCGGTGGAGGGCCCGTCCAGCGGCACGTTCCCCCTCTCGCCCCCCATCACCACGGCCGGGCCGACGCGATCGGCCGGGCCGGTCGGCCGACGCCCGTGCCCCCGCCGCGCGAGGCGGCCGTCACCTCCCAGCCGTCCCGTTGGTCAACTCAGCGGCATCCGCGGGAACTTACGGGCGTTCGCGGCCCTCTGGGCGGCCTCCTCGGCCTTGGCGTCGGCCGCGTACCGGTCGACGTACTCCTGCTCGGAGAGGGTGAGGATGGCGTACATGATCTCGTCGGTGACGGCACGCAGAATGGCCTTCTCGTTCTCCATCCCGGCGAAGCGGGAGAAGTCGAGCGGCTTGCCGAAGCGGATCGCCACGGGGTGGATGTTCGGGATCTTCTGGCCCGGCGGCTGTGCCTCGAAGGTACCGATCATCGCGCAGGGGATGACCGGGACCTGGGCCTTCAGGGCCATGACCGCGACGCCGACCTTGCCCTTGTAGAGGCGGCCGTCGTGCGAGCGGGTGCCCTCCGGGTAGATGCCGAGGAGTTCGTTCCTGCGCAGGACGCCCAGGCCCTCGCGGATCGCGGCCTGGCCCGCGTCCTTGCCGGAGCGGTCCACCGGGATCTGCCCGGCGCTGCGGAAGAACGCGGCCGTCAGTCGGCCCTTGATACCGGGGCCCGTGAAGTACTCGGCCTTCGCGAGGAAGGTGATCCGCCGCTTGAGGATCGCGGGCATCAGGAAGTGGTCCGCGAACGACAGATGGTTGCCGGCCACGATGGCCGGGCCCGACGACGGTACGTGCTCAAGGCCCTCGATCCGGGGTCGGAACATCAGCCGCAACAGCGGGCCCAGAAGCACATATTTGAGCACGTAATAGAACATGGGGTCGCTCCTCACTCTTGCGGATCGGCTCAACCGCCGCGTTCTAGCAGGTCAGCGGGTATGCGGTGGGGTGTCAGTGTAGGTCCAGGCGTGGTCCGCCGGAACCGTGTGCGATCGTGCGGGTGAGCCGTACCATCTTTTGCGAAGATTCGCAAGAAATGTGAAGATTGAGGAGGTGGGTGAACCAGTAGGAGAAACAAGTGACATCAGGGCAAGGTGACGCGCCCGAGGAGGAGTTCGTGGAGGCCTTGGCCGAGTTGCGGGCCGACGCATCCGTCCATGACTTGGCCGCGTGGTGCTCGCGTCACGGTATCGACGTGGTGCCCATGGTCGCCGGAACGCTCGTCACCGGATCGGGCCGGCAGTTCACCGAGGCATTCGGCGTGCGTCTGCAGAAGCGCTCAAGGCCCCAGACACTGCCAGTTCCGCACGATCTGAAGGACACCGTGCGGTCCGTCACTGTGCTCCCCACCCCGACGCTCGGCGCTCGTGACCGGATCCCGTGACGTAGGCGCCCGGGCGGTTGCCTCTGGAGGACAGATGACACTCCCGACAGCGCCCAGGCATGGGCAACAGGTACCGGACACCGTATTCGGCTATGTCTCCGCCCGGTCGCAGGGCGAGGTGCCGATGCACGAGGCGGCCGGTTTCGAGTCGGCCAGGCCGTTCCAGGCCGATGGCGACACCCGGGACCGTGCCAAGGAGTACGCGCGGGCCGCGGGGCTGAGTGTGACGGCCGAGAGCCGCCTTGGATTCACCGTGAGCGGTACACCGACGGCGTACGAACAGCTGACCGGCGGACGGGTCGAGACCTACGAAGAGCGTCAGCGGGTCGAGATGAACCAGGTGCGCTCCGTCACGCACCTGGACATCGTGGGCGAGCGACAGCCGGATACCCGCGGGCTGGGCGCCGTGCCGGGCGAGGACGCCATCGAAGCCGTCGCACTGGAACAGCCGCGCATCCCCACGCGCGTTCTCCCGGTGGCCGCCACGCCACCGCGGGTCGACCGATTCCATCTCGCGGTGCCGGACGACGTGGCCAGGCTGCTGGGTGCCACCAAAGCGCACGACCACCGGGAGACGGGGCGGGGCGTCCAGGTGGCCATGGTGGACACGGGTCAGTTCCAGCATCCCTTCTTCGCCGCGAACTCCTGCCGCATCGCCCCGACCGTGGTGCTCGTGCCGGGGACCGACCCCAGGGAAGACCCCGTCGGGCACGGTACCGGCGAATCGGCGAACATCTTCGCCGTGGCGCCCGGCGCGACGCTGCACCCGTACCGGGCGAGCGATCAGCAGGGCCACCTGACCGCTGCCGTGGCGGCTTTCGTCCGCGCGAAGTCGGACCACCCGCAGGTGCTGACGAACTCGTGGAGCGGGGACATCGGGCAGTTCCCTCCGGTGGGACCACCCGCTCAGATCGACGCGATGTGGGCGATGGAGATCCTGGACGCGGTGGAGCAGGGCATCGTCGTCGTCTTCTCCGCGGGCAACGGCCAGTTCTCGATCGAGCCGCAGGTCCCGGGTGTGATCTCGGCCGGCGGCGTCTTCGCGGGACCGGACGGGAAGCTGCAGGCCTCGAACTACGCGAGCGGCTACATCAGCCCCTGGATCCGCGATGTCGTCGTGCCCAAGGTCTGCGGCCTGGTCGGCATGCTGCCCCGGGCGCAGTACCTCCTGCTGCCGGTGCCGCCCGGCTGCGAGATCGACGTCGCGGAGAGCCGGCCGTCCCCCGACGACACGGAGACCGACAGCACGGTGGACAACGACGGCTGGGCCATGTTCTCGGGCACGTCGGCGGCGGCACCACAGCTTGCCGGAGCGGTGGCCGTACTGCTCGGAGCCCGTCCGGGGCTCACCCCGGCCCAGGTGACCGAAGCCTTCACCAGGACGGCGACCGACATCACCACCGGGACGTGTCACCCGAGATTCGGGAACCAGGCCCGTCCCGGCCCCGATGAGGCCACCGGGGCCGGACTGGTGAATGTCAGTGCCGCGCTGGACTTCGTCCTCACGCAGTTCCCGTAGGCGGCGCGGCGTCTGCCCCGGAATCCCGGGGCAGACGCCGGTCGGCGGTGGAGCCGGTCGGCAGGGGCACGACGTGCCTACGCCGATGCGTGCCGGCCCTGGCAGCGGCCGCCGGTGGCGTCGCCGAGGCGTGACCGGGCCCCTGAGGCGCCGCCGTGTGTCAGAACCCGTGTGGCAGAACCCGGGCGTCGGGCCCCGTGCGTCAGACCCCTTGCGTCAGAACCTTCTCCAAGGCACCCAGCGCGGACTGGAGTTCCTCGCCGGTGATGGTCAGTGGCGGGGCCAGTCGGATGGTCGATCCGTGGGTGTCCTTGACCAGGATTCCCTCGCGCATCAGGCCCTCGCTGATCTCGCGCCCCGTGCCGATGGCCGGGTCGATGTCGACGCCCGCCCACAGTCCCCGCGCGCGGAAGCCCTCCACGCCCCGGCCCACGAGCGCCGTCAGGCCGTCCCGCAGGACCGCACCCAACTCGGCCGCCCTGCGCTGGAATTCACCGGTCTCCAGCAGTCCGACGACCGCCGAACCGACCGCCGCGGCGAGCGGGTTGCCGCCGAACGTGGAACCGTGCTCGCCGGGCCGCAGCACTTCGAGCACATCGCGGCGCGCGACCACCGCGGAGACGGGGACGATGCCTCCGCCGAGGGCTTTGCCGAGGAGCAGCATGTCCGGGACGACACCCTCGTGGTCGACGGCGAGGGTGGTACCCGTGCGGCCCAGGCCCGACTGGATCTCGTCCGCGATGAACAGACAGCCGGTGCGCCGGGTCAGTTCGCGGATGCCGGCCAGGTAGCCGTCGTCCGGGATGACCACGCCCGCCTCGCCCTGGATGGGCTCGATCAGCACGGCCGCGGTCGTCTCGTCGACGGCGGCTTCGAGGGCGGCGAGGTCGTTGTACGGGACGACGCGGAAGCCCGGGGTGAAGGGGCCGAAGCCGGCGCGGGCCGTCTCGTCCGTGGAGAAGCTGACGATCGTCGTCGTACGGCCGTGGAAGTTGTCCGCGGCCACGACGATCGTCGCCCGGTCCGGGGCTACGCCCTTCACCTCGTACGCCCATTTGCGGGCCACCTTGATGGCGCTCTCCACCGCCTCCGCACCCGTGTTCATCGGCAGGACCATGTCCAGGCCGGTCAACTCGGCCAGGGATTCCGCGAACTGGGCCAGGCGGTCGTTGTGGAAGGCGCGGGAGGTCAGGGTCAGCTGGTCGAGCTGACGGTGGGCCACGTCGATCAGCACCGGGTTGCGGTGGCCGAAGTTGAGGGCCGAGTAGCCCGCCAGCATGTCGAGGTAGCGGCGCCCCTCGACGTCCTCGACCCAGGTTCCCTCGGCGCGGGCGACGACCACGGGCAGCGGGTGGTAGTTGTGCGCGAGGACCGGCGCCTCGGCGCGGATCAGCTCGGCGGAGGTGCGCGTACCGGCGGTGGAGGACGGGCGGGCGGCGGAGGACGTACGCGTACGGGCGGGAGCGGTCATGAGCGGATCTCCTGGGTGCAGCACTTGATGCCGCCGCCGGCCTTGTGGAACTCGGAGAGGTCGACGGGGACGGGGACGTAGCCGTGGCCTGCGAGCCGGTCGGCCAGGGCCTCGGCGCGAGGCGCGATGAAGACGTGGCGGCCGTCGCAGACGGAGTTCAGGCCGAAGGCGTGCGCATCCTCACGGGTCGCGAGCACCGCGTCCGGGAAGATACGGGCCAGGACCTCGCGGCTGCCGGGGGAGAAGGCCTCCGGGTAGTACGCGATGTTCGCTTCGTGCCTGTCGTCCAGGACGAACAGCGCCGTGTCCAGGTGGTAGAAGTGCGGGTCCACCAGCTGGAGGCTGATCACCGGGACGCCGAAGAACTCCTGCACCTCGCGGTGCGCCTCGGGGGTCGTGCGGAAGCCGGTGCCGGCCAGTACATACCGGCCCACCGGGACGAGATCGCCCTCGCCCTCGCAGATGGTTTCGGGACGGTAGACGTCGAAACCGGCCGTCTTGAACCAGGTCTCGTACGCGGTGGACTCGGGGCGGCGCTGCGGGGCGTGGAAGTACGAGCCGAAGACCCGGCCCGCCAGGACCAGCGCGGAGTTCGCGGCGAACACCATGTCCGGGAGATCCGCGACCGGTTCCACGGTGTCCACGGTGTGGCCGTGGGCGCGATAGGCGCTGATCAGCGCCTTCCACTGGCCGTGGGCCAGATCGACGTCCACTTGGGTGTCGGGACGCATCCAGGGGTTGATCGCGTACTGCACGGCGAAGTGTCTGGGTTCGCAGACGAGAAAGCGCCGAGGTCGCGAAACACGGCTGTCGGGCACAGAGAGGTTCCTCCGCTTCGTGCGGTGTCGACCGGGGATGCCTCCAAGGTAGGAAACGGGGGATACAGGCGACAAGCGACGAGAGCTGCGCGTGTGCGCAGCATCGCTGCGCAATTAAGGAGGTCAGCGCACGGTTGATGCGTCATCCGGGGCGGGGTGGGTCGCACCGGCCTCCGGAGCCTCCGGCAGCAGATGGGACAGCACCAGGTAGCTGATCGTCTTCCGGATGAACGGCTCGGCGCGGATGCGCTCCAGCACCTCCTCGAAGTGCTCCACGTCCGTGGCGCGCACATGGAGCAGCGCGTCCGCGCCGCCGGTCACGGTCATGGCCGCGGTGATCTCCGGATGGTTGCGGACCACCTCGGCGAGCCGTCGGGGCGGCGCCGCGCCCTCGCAGTACACCTCTACGTACGCTTCCGTGCGCCAGCCGAGCGCCGTCGGCTTCACCGTGGCCGTGAACCCGGTGATCACCCCGGTCTCGCGGAGCCGGTCGACGCGGCGCTTGACCGCGGTGGCGGACAGCCCGATCGCCGTGCCGATCTCGGCGAAGCTCGTCCGGGCATTGGCCATCAGGGCCGTGATGATCTTGCGGTCGAGTTCGTCGAACATCGCGGACTTGCTGTTCATGGCGGCACTGTATCCAGCGACAACGTCCACGCAACCAGCGACGATGCCCGCGCATCCAGCGACAACGTCCACGTCCCGCACATGTCCAGGCATACGAATCGCTCTTACACTCCACTCTCATGCTGCGCGCGCTCGCCGTCGACGACGAACAACCGTCCCTCGAGGAACTCCTCTACCTCCTGAATGCCGATCCCCGGATCTCCAGTGCCGAGGGCGCGAGCGACGCGACCGAGGCGCTGCGCCGGATCAACCGGGCCCTGGAGTCCGGACCCGACGGGCCCGAGGCGATCGACGTCGTCTTCCTAGACATCCACATGCCCGGACTCGACGGACTCGACCTGGCCCGGCTGCTCACCGGTTTCGCCACGCCGCCGCTCGTCGTGTTCGTGACCGCCCACGAGGGTTTCGCCGTCCAGGCCTTCGACCTCAAGGCTGTCGACTACGTCCTTAAACCCGTGCGGCGGGAGCGGCTCGCCGAGGCGGTCCGGCGGGCCGCCCAACTCCGGAAAACCGCAGCGCGGATACCCGTCCACGAACCCGACCCGGACCACATGTCCGTCGAGCTCGGCGGGGTCACCCGCTTCGTGGCCGTCGAGGACATCACCCACGTCGAGGCACACGGCGACTACGCGCGCCTGCACACCGCCCAGGGCAGTCACCTCGTCCGCATCCCGCTCTCCACCCTGGAGGAACGCTGGCGCTCGCGCGGCTTCGTCCGCATCCACCGGCGCCATCTCGTCGCGCTGCGCCACATCGGCGAACTCCGCCTGGACGCCGGCACGGTGAGCGTCCTCGTCGACTCCGTCGAACTCCAGGTCAGCCGTCGGCACGCCCGCGAACTGCGCGATCTGCTGATGCGCCGGACCACGAGCTGAGGAGGGAGGACGGCGTGCCACAGGATCCGACCGAACGCCGGGTGGTCGTCACCGGAGTGCCCCGGCGCACCCGCCGGACGTCCGGCTACTACCGGCCCAGGACCGAGATCGACGAACAGACCACGCTCGGCCACACCTACGTCCGCTCCCTGATGCGCAGTCAACTCCGCACTGCGCTGGTGGTGTTAGCCGTCCTCGTACTGCTCGTCGGCCCGCTGCCCCTGGTCTTCGCCGCGATGCCGGACGGCGCGGGCCTGGAGTGGGCCGTGCTCGGCTTCTGCGTCTACCCGCCGCTGGTGCTGCTCGCCCGCTGGTACGTGCGGCGCGCGGAGCGCAACGAGAGGGACTTCGTGCGCCTGGTCGAGGACCGCTGAGCCGTGAACGAGGACCGCCGAGTCATGAACGAGGACCGCCGAGTCATGAACGAGGACCGCTGAACCGTGAATCAGAACTACGCCGTCCCCGCGGTCGCCCTCGTCGTCGTGGCGACCGTGCTGGTCGGCGCGTTCGGCCTGCGCGTCTCCCGGACCACCTCCGACTTCTACGTCGCCTCGCGCACCGTGGGGCCCCGGCTCAACGCGGCCGCGATCAGCGGCGAGTACCTCTCCGCCGCCTCCTTCCTCGGTATCGCCGGCCTCGTCCTCGTCCAGGGCCCCGACATGCTCTGGTACCCGGTCGGGTACACGGCGGGCTATCTCGTGCTGCTCCTCTTCGTCGCGGCCCCGTTGCGCCGCTCCGGCGCGTACACCCTGCCCGACTTCGCCGAGGCGAGGCTCGGCTCGCAGCCGGTGCGGCGCCTCGCCGGTGCCTTCGTCGTCGGGGTCGGCTGGCTGTATCTGCTGCCCCAACTGCAGGGCGCGGGGCTGACGTTGGCCGTGCTGACCGACGCACCCGAGTGGTTCGGCGGAGTGCTCGTCGCGGTCGTCGTGGTCGCCACCGTCGCCGCCGGAGGCATGCGCAGCATCACCTTCGTGCAGGCCTTCCAGTACTGGCTCAAGCTCACCGCCCTGCTGGTGCCCGCGCTCTTCCTGGTCCTCGCCTGGCAGGCCGACGGTGCCGCGCGGGGCGCCTTCGACGAGCCCGCGACCTTCCGCGAGCAGCGGACCGTGCGCGTCGACGACAGCCTCGACCTGAAGCTCTCGGACCCGCTCGGTGTCACCGCGACGGGCACGGTCGACGGCCACCGCTACGACGGCGCGCGGATCCAACTCCCCGCAGGCGTCCACCACATCGAGCGCGGCACCCGGCTGACCTTCACCAAGGGCGACCCGGTTCCGGCCGCCGACCGCGGCAGCAACGGCGGCATGTCGACCTCGCCGGCGGCCGGCCGTGAGGAACGCCCGCTGTACGCCACGTACGGACTGATCCTCGCCACCTTCCTCGGCACGATGGGACTGCCGCACGTGGTCGTCCGCTTCTACACCAGCCCGCATGGCGTCGCGGCTCGCCGCACCACGGTCGCCGTCCTCGGCCTGATCGGCGCCTTCTACCTCCTCCCGCCCGTCTACGGGGCGCTCGGCCGGCTGTACGCCCCCGAGCTGAGCCTGACCGGGAACGCGGACGCGGCCGTCCTGCTGCTTCCGGACCGGGTGATCGGCGGGCTCGGCGCGGATCTGCTGGGCGCGCTGGTGGCGGGCGGGGCCTTCGCGGCGTTCCTGTCGACCGCGTCCGGACTGACCATGGCGGTGGCCGGGGTGCTCACCCAGGACGTACTGCCCTCGCGCGGGGTACGGCACTTCCGGCTCGGCACGCTGCTCGCCATGGCGGTGCCGCTCGCGGCGAGCGTGATCGTCGGCGGGCTGCCGGTCGCCGACGCCGTCGGGCTCGCCTTCGCCGTGTCCGCGTCCTCCTTCTGCCCGCTGCTCGTCCTCGGCATCTGGTGGCGACGGCTGACCCCGCCGGGCGCGGCCGCCGGGATGCTGGTCGGCGGCGGCGCGGCCTTCGTCGCGGTCGCCGCGACCATGGCGGGCTACCCGGGCTCGGGTTCGCTGCACGCCCTCCTCGCCTGGCCCGCGCTCTGGTCGGTGCCGCTCGGGTTCCTCACGATGGTTCTGGTGTCGCTGGTCACGGCCGGGAGGGTGCCGGCAGGGACGGCGGCGATCCTGGCCCGGTTCCATCTGCCGGAGGAGCTGGCCGGGGGAGAGGTACGGGCAGAGACGCGAGGAGACGTACGAGGGGATATACGGGAAGACGTACGGGAAGACACGCGTGGGGAGGCCACGGCATGAACGGGCTCGACTCCCGGGCGGGGCGGTGACGACGTGAGCGGCTTCCTCGCGGGCCTCTGTGTCGCCGTACTCCCGTTGCTCGCGGCCGGATTCTGGCTCGGCCGGCGCACCGCGCGGCCCGAGAGCCTCGGCGGGCTCGGCACCCCCGTCGAGCATGCCACCTTCGAGACCCTGCACACCGCCTCGCTCGCCGCGCCCCCGTTGCGCGCCGGCCTCACCGAGGAGACCGCCCGCAAGTCCGCCCGCAGACTGCGAACCCTGCTCGGCACCGACGCGCTCTGCCTCACCGATCAGGACACGGTCCTCGCCTGGGACGGCGCGGGGGATCACCATCGCACCGAGATCATGGGACGGCTCGGCGGCCCCCTGGAGACCGGCCGCGGCGAGGCCTTCCGGCTCCGGTGCGACGAGCCGGACTGCTCCCTGCGCTGGGCCGTCGTCGCACCGCTCACCGTCGACGACCGCGTGCACGGCGCGCTCGTCGCCTGCGCGCCCCGCGAGTCCGCCGTGCTCGTCCGGGCCGCGGGCGAGGTCGCCCGCTGGGTCTCGGTGCAACTGGAGCTCGCCGACCTCGACCAGTCCCGCACCCGTTTGATCGAGGCCGAGATCAAGGCCCTGCGCGCCCAGATCTCCCCGCACTTCATCTTCAACTCGCTCGCGGTGATCGCCTCGTTCGTCCGCACCGACCCCGAACGCGCCCGCGAACTGCTCCTGGAATTCGCCGACTTCACCCGCTACTCGTTCCGCCGGCACGGCGACTTCACCACCCTCGCCGACGAACTGCACGCCATCGACCACTATCTGGCGCTGGTCAGGGCCCGCTTCGGCGACCGTCTCTCGGTCACCCTGCAGATCGCCCCCGAGGTACTGCCCGTCGCACTGCCCTTCCTCTGTCTGCAGCCCCTGGTGGAGAACGCCGTCAAACACGGCCTGGAGGGCAAGGCGGACAAGTCGAACAAGAGCCACATCAGCATCACCGCGCAGGACGCGGGCGCCGAGGCGCTGGTCGTCATCGAGGACAACGGCACCGGAATGGACCCCGACCGGCTGCGCCGCATCCTCGCCGGGGAGGTCAGCCCCTCGGACGGTATCGGCCTGTCCAACGTCGACGACCGGCTCCGCCAGGTGTACGGGGAGGACTACGGCCTCGTCATCGAGACCGCGGTGGGGGCGGGCATGAAGATCACCGCCCGGCTGCCGAAGTACCAGCCGGGCGTGCACTCGGCGGGACGGCTGCCCAGAGAGTGAGTCCGGAGAGTCCGGAGAGTCCGGAGAGCGAGTTCGGAGAGTGAAAATCCAGTGAGCGAGTGCGGTGCGGGTCAGGTGCCGTGCGAGGCCACCATTCCGATCGTGAGCAGGACGAGCACCACCCAGCCGAACCACAGCCAGCCGTTGCTGCCGAGCGCCACCGTATAGGCCGTCACCGCGATGAGCCCACCGACGGTGAGCACCCCCATCGTCTTCGTCGAACCGGGCATCGCAGCACACCCTTCTCCCGGCGGGGTCCGCGACGCGGGCCGTGACCTGCGCCCATTTTCACCCGACAGGACGCGGTTCGCCAGGGTCGGGAGGGCTACTCGCCCCCGTTCATGAGCGTCTTGTCCATGTGCTCGATGCTGCAGACCACCAGGTAGTACCCCTTCTCCCACAGCCCTTTGCTGCGCAAGCCGTGACTCAGATAGTTGCCGGAGTCGTAGCCGAAGGCCTCCGGCGGTGCGTCGGCCTTGCACTGGGCGTCCGCCGCGGCATCGGCGTCCTTGCGGGGCGCGAGGCTGGTGAGGTGCGTGATCCGCATGACCTTCCCCCCGTGGCGCCGGTCGCAGGCGACGAGCTCGTAGTGGGTGTAGGCGCGCCCGTCCCCGTCGGCATGGCCGAGGCAGTCGCCCAGCTGTATCTGGGCCGCGTCCGCGAACGTCATCCCGTACGGGCGCAGGGCCCCGAGCCTGCCGTACACCGGCCCGTGCTTCCCGACCAGCAGGCAGGCCACGGTGCCGCCGGTCGCTTCGAAGCCCTCACGAATGGGCACCACGGCCAGGCTCTGCACATGCCACGCGAGTTTGCCCGCGATGTCCTTCGTCCGCTCCGCGCACTGGTCCGCCCCGTCGCTGCTCGCGTCCTCGAAGGAGCGGGCCTTGTACAGCTCCATCACCTGCCCGTCCGGGCGCAGGGCTCCGCAGCTCGGATCCAGCTGCAGACGCGGGGTGCCTGTCGCGGGTGCGGGAGACGGGTCGCTGATCACGCAGTCGCCCTTCTTGAGCGGTGCGGAGAGCCCGACCATGGCGCCGTACGGCGGTACGGTCTTGCGTGCCATCGCGTACCAGACCCCGCCTGCGGTCAGCGCCAGCGCGAGGAGCAGCGCCGCGGCGGCTTGGAGCAGGAGCGGGCGCTTGCGGCGCCGCCTGCCGGGACCCCGGGCGGGCGTGGCCGGCCCTCCGTACCACGGCGGCCCGAATCCCGGTGGCGGACCGAAGCCCGGTGCCGGCCGGGGGGCGTACGTGGCCGGGGCGCCGGGGGCCTGCGCCGTAGGCGTATACACCGCCTGGGGCGCGGGCGCGGGCGCGTGCGAGGCGTGCGCCGCGGGGGTGTACGAGCCCGGCGCGGCGAAGCCCTGGTCCCGTGCGGGGGCGGCCAGACCCTGGTCCTGGGCGGCGGACAGGCTCTGATGTGGTGCTGGTGCCGCGTAGCCGTGGTCCTGGGCCTGGCCGCCGGTGCTCCGGCCCGGGGGCGCCGGACCCCCGGGCCCGTCCGAGGTGACGAGCCCCGCCCACGGCGGTTGCGAGCCGGTGTCGACCTGGGTCGGCGGATGGAGCTCGGGCAGGATGATCCGGGCCAGCGCCGCCGCCGTCTCCTCCGCGGAGACCCGCCGACCGGGGTCCTTGACCAGCAGCGCTTCGATGATCGGCCCCAGTGCGCCGGCCCGCAGGGAGGGCGGCGCCTCCTCCGCGACCACCGCGGCGAGCGCCCCGATATGGCTGTCGCGGTCGAAGGGACCGCGGCCCTCCACACCGAAATACAGGGTGCAGCCCAGTGAGAACAGGTCGGCCGCCGGGGTCGGCTGCCCGCCCTGGGCCCGCTCCGGTGCCAGATAGCCGGCCGTGCCGACCACGACGGACGTCCGGGTCCAGCGGGTCTCGGGGGAGTCCGGCTGGACCGAGACGCCGTAGTCGGTGAGCAGGATGCGGGAGCCCGGGGCGCCCGTGCGGTCCGGGGCGAGCAGGATGTTGGCGGGTTTGACGTCCCGGTGCATGATGCCGCGCTCGTGCCCGGCGGTCAGCGCGTCGAGCACCGCGAGGCCGATGCGGGCGCACTCGTCGGGGGCCAGTGGGCCGCGCCGGGCGAGCCGGGCCCGCAGGTCCTCCGCGCCCGCCACGTACTCCATCACGATCCACGGCAGTCCCTCGTGCTCCAGGACGTCGTGCACGGTCACCACGTGCGGGTGGCCGCGCAGCACCGCGGCGTGCCGGGCCTCGGCGCGGGCGCGCGCGATGCGCGACTCGTGCTCCTCGCCGCCCTCCGGGGCATTGCGGAACCTGATCTCCTTGAGTGCGACGTCGCAGTCGAGCCGCTGGTCGTGGGCGAGCCAGACGTGGCCCATCCCGCCGGAGCCGACCTGTTTCAGGAGCAGATACCGGCCGCCGATGATCCGGCCCACTCCTCCCGTCTGCGCTGTTCCTGCTGCCATCCGGTTGCTCCCCGGGTTCTGCGTGGCGTCGTACACGGGTCAGGCCGTGCTCTCGGTGGGCCCACCGGAGACGCTCGCGGGGGGATCACCGGGCGGGGAGTCGCTTGTGCCGGGGTCGACCGGGGCGGGGTCGCTCGACACGGGTCTACTCGCCGGCGGCGCGCTGCTGACGGTGGGTTTGGTCGAGCTCGGCTCCGTCGTCGGCTTGGTAGAGCTCGGCTTGGGCGGCGGCTCGGTCGAGACGGAGGCCGAGGGGGTGATCAGGTCGGTGCTGGTCGGAGAAGCGTGCGACGGGGTTGATGAGCTCGTACCGCCGTCCGTTCCGCCGCTCGTGTCCGTAGGTGTACTCGGCTCCGTAGACGTATGCGAAGGCGTGCTCGACCCGGTGCCGCCGTCGGAGGACGAGGTGCCGCCCGTTGACGTATTGCTGGACGAGGGGCCCGACGAATCGCCGGACGTTCCGGTGGACGGTGTCGACGGAGTCGTCGCAGGTGGCGCAGTTGGCGGAGTCGTCCCGGGACCCGCACTCGTGCCGCCGGAATCCGAAGGCGTCGCCTGGCCACCGCCGGCGTCGGACGGGCTGTCGGACCGTACGGACAGGACCACCGACGTGCCCCATGCGACCTCGCTGCCCTCGGCAGGCTGGGACGCGGTCACCCGGGCGTCGTCGGCAGGCAGGGCGTCGCCGGTGTACGTCATTCCCAGCCCCGCGTCGGTCAGCCGCCGGATCGCCTCGGCGAACGTCAGGCCGGAGACGGCCGGCACGGCGTGTTTCTGCTGTGTGCTGAACGACGTGTCCTGGTTGCCGTCGCTCCCCACCGGGCGGGCGATCCCACGGTCGGGGTGGTGGACGTCGACGAGCTGGAGCTTGAGGATCTCGTGCTCCCCGGGCGGCGGCTTGACCACCACGACGCGGTCCTGCCGGTAGTCGGCCCACTTCTTGTTGCCGTTCTTGAACTGCACGTCGGTCTTCGAGGCCTTTCCCTCGAAGGGGCGCAGTGGATTGCCGCAGGAGCACTTCACCGCGGGCAGGCCGTCCTTGTCGACCATAATCGCGATTCCGGCCTGGAGCAGGGCGGCGTATGGAACTGCCTTGCCGTGCTTGTAGTCGTGATTCGTCACGAGAGTGTCGTGACGCAGTACGACGGGTGTGAGTTGATCGATATAACTCGGTATCTGATCGGTGCTTATCTCCAGCACCCGTGCCCATTCCTGGGCCTTCGCCGAGTTCTTGCGGTCGGTGAGGAATTTCTTCAACTTCGCCACGGCGCAGGTTCCGGGTTGTGTCGAGCCGCCGAAGATGCCGGTGCCGGGTGCCGGCGAGCCGCTGCCGTTGCTGCCGTTCGGGGCGCCGCCGTACAGCCCCGGGCTGTTGCTGGCCTGTACGCCACCGCTCGGCCGGGCTTCGCGTAGATGGATGTCCGTGCCGAGTTGGCCGTCCTCCTTGAAGAAGGGGGAGACCGAGGAAACCTCCGCCGCCACGGCCCGCACTACGAACAACTGATCGGATTTGCTGCACCCGCTGACTATCAGTACCGAAACCAGCAGTAGTGCGAGCCTTCGGGCGGCGGAAATCCCAGCCCTTTGCATGGATACGCCAATTGACATGACCGCTCCCCCTGCGGTTTCCCCCGTTGCCCCCCCATGCTACTGAATGGAAAAGCCTTTCACGCAAGGTGAATTGCAAAGTTAATTCAGCGGCTGCGTGCGTTGAGTGAGGCCAGATAGGCGTTGTAAGCCTCGAGTTCCTTGTCGCCGTCGCGGTCGGCGGCCCGGTCCGTGCGGCGGGCCTGCCGCTTCTCGGAGGCGTACCACTGGAAGAGCAGCGCGATCAGCACGAGGACGGAGGGGATCTCGCTGAACGCCCAGGCGATACCGCCCGCGGCGTTCTGGTCGGCGAGTGCGTCGATACCGAGCGAGGCGGGCGGGTTCTTGTACGTGTCGACCATCGGCGAGGACGCCATCATCAGCGCGATGCCGAAGAACGCGTGGAACGGCATGCCCGCGAACAGTTCCAGCATCCGCATCAGATAGCCCGGCCGGTGCGGACCGGGGTCCACGCCCATGATCGGCCAGAAGAAGACCAGGCCCACGGCGAGGAAGTGGCACATCATCGCGATGTGCCCGGTCCGGGAGCCCATCAGGAAGTCGAAGATCGGGGAGAAGTACAGCGCGTACAGGCTCGCGATGAACAGCGGGATCGTGAACGCCGGATGCGTGATGACGCGCATGTAGCGGCTGTGCAGGAACATCAGCAGCAGTTCACGCGGCCCCCTGTTGCCCCGCGTGGCGGCCACCGGCAGCGCGCGCAGGGCCAGTGTGATCGGCGCCCCGAGCAGGATCAGGATCGGCGACAGCATGCTGATCACCATGTGCTGCACCATGTGCACGCTGAACATGACCATGCCGTAGTCGTTCAGCCTGGTGCACATCATCAGCATCACGGTCAGCACGCCGAGCACGAAGGCGATGGTCCGGCCGACCGACCACTTGTCACCGCGCCGCGCGAGCCGCACGACCCCCCAGCCGTACAGGCCGAGCCCCACCAGGCAGGCGACGAGGAAGAACGGGTCCGCGGACCACTCCAGCCCCCGTCCCAGCGTGAACGGCGGCAGATCCATGGTCATGCCGTGCCCGCTGTGATCCATCCGCCGGCTCCTGATTCGTACTGGTTGTGCGCTGTCTGTCCGAACCAGAGTAGAACTGCCCCCGGCCACTGTTATGACCGGGGTCAGCATCAGCGCCCCTGAAAGGGGCGCGGGGAACTGCGCGACAAGCCACGACGAACCCGCGGCCGAACGGACTCCCCTAAAGCACGCACTCCGCTTCGGCGTACCGCTCCTCAGGAACCGTCTTCAGGTTCTCCACTGCCTCCGCGAGCGACACCATGACGATGTCGGTCCCCCGCAGCGCGGTCATCTTCCCGAAGTCGCCGCGATGCGCGGCCTCCACCGCGTGCCAGCCGAACCTCGTCGCCAGCACCCGGTCGTACGCCGTGGGCGTCCCCCCGCGCTGGACGTGCCCGAGGATCACCGGCCGGGCCTCCTTGCCGAGGCGCTCCTCCAGCTCCAGGGAGAGCTGCCGGGCGATGCCCGCGAACCGCTCGTGGCCGTAGACGTCCTTGCCGCCCTCGTCGAAATTCATGGTGCCCGGGCGAGGCTTCGCCCCCTCCGCGGCGACGACGATCGCGAACCGCTTGCCCGCCTCGAAGCGCTCGCCGACCTTCGCGGCCAACTCCTCGATGTCGAAGGGGCGTTCGGGGACGACGATGGCGTGCGCGCCCGCCGCCATTCCGGAGTGCAGCGCGATCCAGCCGGTGTGGCGGCCCATGACCTCCACGATCAGCACCCGCTGGTGGGACTCGGCGGTGGTCTTCAGCCGGTCCAGGGCCTCGGTCGCGACGCCGACGGCCGTGTCGAAGCCGAAGGTCACATCCGTGACGGCGATGTCGTTGTCGATGGTCTTCGGCACGCCGACGATCGGCAGGCCGCTGTCCGAGAGCAGCCGGGCCGCCTTCAGCGTGCCCTCGCCGCCGATCGGGATGATCACGTCGATGCCGAGCTCCTCGACATGGCCCCTGGCCCGCTCCACGCCGTCACGCAGATGCGCGGGCTGGACCCGGGAGGAGCCGAGCATGGTGCCGCCGCGAGCCAGGATGCCGCTCACCGCGTCGAGGTCGAGCTTCAGGTAGTCGCACTCCAGAAGCCCTTTCCAGCCGTCACGGAAGCCGATGACCTCGTCGCCGTGGTCGACGACGGCGCGGTGCACGACGGACCGGATGACGGCGTTCAGGCCGGGGCAGTCGCCGCCGGACGTGAGGACACCAATGCGCATAGCCCGAAATACCTTCTCAACGTGGGCCGGGGACCGGACCACGCTGTCCGGCTGGAATCCCGGTCACCCTACCGGCGGGATGGGGTGGTGCCGTAGCAGGCGTCCGCCTGGTGGACTCGGCCGCACAAGTGAGCGGGCAGGCCGTCAGTCGGGGCCCCTGTGCACATCGTGCCGAAAACGCCTTGGGCGCGCCTGAGGTATCCCTCAAGCGCGCCCTGTGGCTGTCCCGCGCGGGGTGAGCGGCCCGTCGGCGGGTGTTCAGGCGGGCTGCTGGGCCGCGGTGATGCGCTCGCCGCGAAGGGCCTCGTACCAGCGGTCGTCGATCGGCGGCAGCGCGTTCACGTCGAGCGCCAGCTTGAGCAGCAGGTCCGCGATCTGCGGGTTGCGTGCGAGCACGGGCCCGTGCATGTACGTGCCGAAGACCGTGTCGTTGTACGCGCCCTCGGTGCCGTCGCCCGTGCCGTTGCCCTTGCCGAGCCGCACCTGCGCGAACGGGCGCGCGGTGGGGCCGAGATGGGTGACGCCCTGATGGTTCTCGAAGCCGGTCAGCTGCGGCAGGCCCAGGCGCGGGTCGATGTCCGCGAGTACGTCGCCGACGCACCGCTCGCCCTCGCCGCGCACCGAGACCACGTCGAGCAGGCCGAGGCCGGGCTCGCGCTGCCCGAGGTCGTTGATGAACTCGTGGCCGAGGATCTGGTAACCGGCGCAGACCGAGAACACGATCGCGCCGTTGCCCACCGCGCGGTGCAGACCGCCGTCGCGGCGCAGCCGCTCCGCGGCGAGCCGCTGTGGCCTGTCCTCGCCGCCGCCGATCAGATAGATGTCGCCGGAGGTCGGGATCGGCTGGTCGCTGCGTACGTCGAGACGGGCGACATCGAGACCGCGCTGGCGGGCCCGGCGCTCCACGACGAGGGCGTTGCCCTGATCGCCGTAGGTGCTCAGCAGGTCCGGGTAGATCCACACCAGACGCAGGCTGTTGTCGCTCATTCTCTTGGTCCTCCGTGGCTGCTCAGTTGCCGACACGACGCCTCAAATCCTGGAAAGCGGTGTAGTTCGCGATGACCTCGATGCGACCGGGCGGCGCGAGCTGCACCGCCTGGTCGAGGTTCTCGCAGACCTGGAAGGACTGGTTGGCGACCTCGAGACGAACCGCGAGGTCGAGCTTGCGATCTCCGAGCACGAAGATCGGGTGCCCGGTCAGGCGGGTGTAGTCGACGTCCCACAGCCAGGAGGTGTCGGTGCCGTCGGCGCCACGCGCGTTCACGGAGAGGATGACCGGGGTCGGCGGAGGGTCGATCAGGGAGAACGTCTCCAGCCAGCCCGCGGGGTTCTTGGCGAGCAGCAGCCGCAGGTCGCGCTGCATGAACTGCACCACGTCGTAGCGTCCGGCGACCGCCTGCACCTGGTACATGCGCTCCAGGGCGACCTGCGGAGGCACCCCGAAGACCGCGGCGACGGCGGCCGACGAGGCGGCGTTCGCCTTGTTGGCCCGGCCCGGCAGCTGCAGGTGGATCGGCCACGCGGAGCCGTGCGGGTCGAGGACGTGGTCCCCGGACAGCGCCCAGGTCGGCGTCGGACGGCGGAAGCCGCAGTCGCCGCAGAACCAGTCGTCGCCGGGGCGCTGCATCACGCCGCCGCAGGACGGGCAGGACCAGGCGTCGTCCTTCCACATCTGACCGGCCGCCACCCACATGACGTTCGGCGAGGAGGAAGCGGCCCACACGACGAGCGGGTCGTCGGCGTTGGCGACCACGACGGCCTTGGAACCAGCCAGGCCCTCCCGCCAGTGCTCGGCCATCATCCGGGTCTCGGCGGCCCGGTCGAGCTGGTCGCGGGAGAGGTTGAGCAGGGCGATGCACTTCGGGTCGGTGTCGCGGGCGACACCCGCGAGGTACTTCTCGTCGACCTCGATGACCGCGTACTTCGCGTCCGAACCCCCGGCGAGCGCCGAGGTGATACCGGCCGGCATGTTGGCGCCGAGCGCGTTGGACACGACCGGACCCGCGGCGCGCAGCGCCTCCGCGATCAGCCGGGTGGTCGTGGTCTTGCCGTTGGTCGCCGACACCAGGATCACGTCCAGGTGTGTGGCCAGCCGGGCCAGCAGGTCGGGGTCGAGCTTGAGTGCCACCCGGCCGCCGATCACCGATCCGCTGCCGCGTCCGGCGGCCCGCGAGACGGCCGCCGCCGCCTTGCCCGCCGTCACGGCCAGCTTGGCCCGCGGCGTCAGCGGGTCCGAGTTGCCTGACATCGTTTCTCGATCCTCCTTGCGTACGCGCCGCGCCTCTGCCCCCGGCACCGTGTGGGTCTCAGCCTATCGAGATCCACTCACGTGCCCGAATCGCGGCACCTCCACGGTGCCCGCGCGACATTCGCGCGCCCATGAGGACCGTACCCTTGCCGCCATGCGACACGGCTCCATCCCCGGCACCCGAGGGCGCGTCCGGCCGGTGACTCTGCTCGGCGACCCCGTTCTGCACACACCGTGTGAAGACGTCACGGACTTCGGTCCCGAACTCGCCCGCCTCGTCGAGGACATGTTCGCGACGATGTACGCCGCCCAGGGCGTCGGCCTCGCCGCGAACCAGGTCGGCGTACCGCTGCGGGTCTTCGTGTACGACTGCCCGGACGACGAGGAGGTCCGCCATCTGGGACACGTGGTGAACCCGCGTCTCGTCGAGGCGGACGGCGTTGTCCTGCGCGGCCCGGAGGGCTGCCTGTCCCTGCCGGGCCTGGAAGCGGGCACGGAGCGGTACGACCACGCCGTCGTCGAGGGTTTCACGGTGGACGGGGAGCCGGTGACCGTGCATGGGACCGGCTGGTTCGCCCGGTGCCTGCAGCACGAGTGCGACCATCTCGACGGCGGGGTCTATGTGGACCGGCTGAGCGGGTGGCGCCGCCGCCGGGTGATGAGGCAGGCGGCGCGGGCGTCTTGGGGGCGCTGAGCTTGTCGGTCGGCTGCGGGTTGTTCGTGGCTGAGCGCGCAGTTCCCCGCGCCCCTGAAGGGGCGCCGACCTGAGCGCCCTGCAAGGGGCGCGGGGCTGTGCCACCATGCGGCTTTGCCGCGTGGGCGCGACCAGCCACAGACCGCCCGCAGCCGACATGCGACCTCAGAACCCAGGACCCCCGACACGATCCCCCGCCGCGGCCAGCCGACCCCACAGCAGGTCGGCCAGGCTCCGTACCAACTCGGCCCGGGAGCACGGCCGCTCACCCAGCCACCAGTCCCCGGCGGCATGCATCATGCCGACGATCCCGTGCCCCCACACCCGCGCCAGCTGCTGACTTCCGGGTCCGAGATCGACCCGCTCCTCGATGACCTCGGCCAGTTCCTCGCCCATGCGGCGCAGCAACGGCGCGGAGTGCTTGCCCACGTCGAAGCCCTGGTCGCCGGACGAGCCGCCCTCCGTGGGGTGCATCAGGAATCGGTAGACCTGAGGATGCGCCTCGATGGCCGCGAGATACGTGTCGAGCGTCGCCTCGACCCGCTCCCGGCGCTCGGCGGGTGCGTCCAGCGCGGCCCGCAGCGCTCCGAGGAGGGCGTCCGTGTGCCGCTTGGCGAGCGCGGCGTAGAGTCCGCCCTTGTCGCCGAAGTGGCGGTAGAGGATCGGCTTGGTGATGCCCGCCTCGGCGGCGATGGCGTTCATCGAGGCCCCGGGGCCGTCGCGGAGCACCACTCTGTCGGCGGCCTCCAGCAGCTCGCGCCGTCGGCGGTCGGCGGACCTCTGCTGATCGGTCCGCTGTGTGGTGTCCATGATCTCTCCCCACCCGTGGTGATTCGGTGACGCCTGCGCAAACTAACACTGATCGGCGAATGCGTATCGAACGGGCTACCGAGCGAAACGCGGGAGTTGACTTTCACTACTGGTCAGTAACAGACTCCAGTTACCGCAGGTAACACTTTAGTGCAGTGCTGGAGGGGACATGGCCGAGTTCACCATGGAGCTCAATGACGAACAGAAGGAGGTCCGCGACTGGCTCCACGGATTCGCCGCCGATGTGATCCGCCCCGCGGCCGCCGAATGGGACGAGCGCGAAGAGACTCCTTGGCCGGTCATCCAGGAGGCCGCGAAGGTCGGCATCTATTCCCTGGACTTCTATGCCCAGCAGTACTTCGACCCCACCGGGCTCGGCATACCGATGGCGATGGAGGAGCTGTTCTGGGGTGACGCGGGCATCGCCCTGTCGATCGTCGGCACCGGCCTCGCCGCCGTGGGCGTCCTCGCCAACGGCACCGAGGAGCAGATCGGCACCTGGATTCCCCAGATGTACGGTGACGCGAGCGATGTCAAGGTCGCGGCCTTCTGTTCCTCCGAGCCCGACGCCGGCTCCGACGTCGCCTCCATGCGCACGCGTGCCGTCTACGACGAGGCCAAGGACGAATGGGTCCTCAACGGCACCAAGACCTGGGCGACCAACGGCGGCATCGCAGGCGTCCACGTCGTCGTCGCGGTCGTCGACGCCGAACTGGGCTCCAAGGGCCACGCCTCCTTCATCGTGCCGCCGAACACGCCGGGCCTGTCCCAGGGCCAGAAGTTCAAGAAGCACGGCATCCGTGCCTCGCACACCGCCGAGGTCGTACTCGAAAACGTCCGCATCCCCGGCTCCTGCCTGCTCGGCGGCAAGGAGAAGCTGGACGAGCGCCTTGCCCGTGCGCGGGAGCGTGCGAAGGCGGGCGGCGGTGAGCGGGTGAAGAACGCGGCGATGGCGACGTTCGAGGCGTCGCGTCCGGCCGTCGGGGCCATGGCGGTGGGCACGGCCCGGGCCGCGTACGAGGTTGCCCTCGACTATGCGATGACGCGCGAGCAGTTCGGGCGGCCGATCATCGACAACCAGGGTGTCGCGTTCCAGCTCGCCGACATGCGTACGTCGATCGATGCCGCGCGTCTGCTGGTGTGGCGTGCGTCGTGGATGGCCGTCAGCGGGAAGCCGTTCACCGCGGCCGAGGGCTCTATGTCCAAGTTGTTCGCGAGTGAGACGGCGAAGAAGGTCAGCGGCCAGGCGATTCAGATCCTGGGCGGAAATGGATACACCCGTGAGTATCCGGTGGAGCGGATGCACCGGGATGCGGCCATTTACACCATTTTTGAGGGTACGAGCGAGATTCAGCGACTGGTGATTGCGCGGACGCTCTCCGGGATGCCGATTCGGTAGCGGTGCGGGTGCGGTGCGGTGCGGTGCGGTGGGATGCGGGGCGCGGGCCGTATCGGGCTGGCCGCGCCCACGCGGTGGAGCCGCACAATGTCGGGGCCCCGCGCCCCTGGAAGGGACACTCCGGCTCAGCGGTGTTTCAGGGGTGTGAGTTGTTCGATGTCGTATCTCGCCCTCAGTTCCTCGATCGCCGCGATGTCCGGCGGGCCCCCTGCCCCCAAGATCTCCAGCAGCTCCTCGAAGTAACGCTCGTGGTCCGGGGGCGGTGAGGCCTGGAAGAACATCTTTGCCGGTGTCTCCGTCGGGTTGGAGAAGGCGTGCGGGCAGCCCGGGGGTACGGCGATGACCGTGCCCGGTGTCGCCCGTACCGCCCGGCTGCCCGAACTCGACTCCCACTTCTGCCAGTTGTCGGGAGTACGGATCCGGGGCTCGAAGGCGAGCACGTCCAGTTCGCCTTCGAGCACATAGAACAGCTCCTCGCTGCGCGCGTGCACATGGGCGCCCACGTCGAAGCCGGGCGGTACCAGCACCTCGAAGGTGGACGTCGTGCGCGAGTGCGTGCCGGTCACCTTGAACGTCACGTGCTGGGCGGGTGTCTCCACGACCCGGCCGTGACCCGGTGGCACGAGGAGCCCTTCGGTCGTGGTCATCGGTCGTTCACCACGTCACGGGAAGGGCCTCGGGGCCGCGGATCAACGCGCCCTTCCTGAAGGGGACTTGGTCCGGCGGTACGGCGAGCCGCAGGCCGGGCATGCGGTTCAGGAGCACGTCGACCAGGAGCTCCGACTCCAGCCTGGCCAGCATCCCGCCCGGGCAGTAGTGCGGGCCGAAGCCGAACGCCACATGCGGATTGGGGCAGCGGGAGAAGTCGATCCGTTCCGGGTCGGGGAAGACGTCCGGGTCACGGTTGGCGGCGAGGTACGACACGTAGACCGGGTCGCCCGCGCGGATCCGTACGCCTCTGATGTCCACGTCCTGCAGCGCGATCCGCGACAGGCCGACCGCGCTGCGGTGCGGGATGTAGCGCAGCAGCTCGTCGACGGCCTGGGGGCGGATCTCCGGGTCGGACCGCAGCCGTTCGGCCAGGTCGGGGCGGGTCATGAGCAGGTAGAACATCTGCCCGCTGTTGTTCGTGACCGCCTCGCCGCCGATCTGGAGGAGCACGGCGAGGCCGACGGCCTCCTCCAGTACGATCTCGTCCCGGCTCACGGCGGCGCCCAGCAGCGAGGTGACGTCCTCGTCGGTGCTGCCGTTGCGGGCGCCGATGAGTTTCCTGAAGTACGCGCCCATCTCGTCCTTGGCCTTCTCGCTGACCTCGGCGCCGCGCGAGGAGGACAGGATGAGCTGTGTCCAGGTGTGCATGCCCTGCCGGTCGACGGCCGGGACGCCCATCAGCTCGCAGATCACCGCGATCGGGAAGGGGCTGAGGACCGTCTCGGTGAGGTCGGTGGGCGGACCGTCCTGGATCAGCTCGTCGACGAGTTCGTCCAGCATGCGGCGGGACTTCTCGCGGACCCGCTCCACGCCGCGTGCCGTGAAGGCGGCGGCCACCGAGCGGCGCAGCCGGGTGTGGTTGGGTGGGTCCAGGAAGCCGACCGCGCCGCGGGCCGGGATGAAGTGCGGGGCGAGCCGGGTGACCCGCTGGTCCATGACCGCCTCACGGCCGAACCGGGGGTCGTTGGTGACCATGCGCACATCGTCGTGGCGGGTCACCAGCCACGCCCAGCCCTCGCCGTTGGACAGTTGGATCCGGGTGACCGGGCCCTCGCGCATCAGCTCGGTCAGGACCGGGTCGAAGTCCACGCCCTTCAGGTCGAGGGCCGGCCAGTGCCGGACGGGTGGCATGGGCCCGGCGATCGTCTTCTGCGTCATCGCGGTCACACCTTCCCCTCGTTCTTGTTCTGCCAGCGGCCCAGCGCCATTTCCGCGGTGATGCCGGGGCCGAAGCCCGCGAGCAGTCCGCGCGCGGACTGCTCGGCGCCGCCCTCGTCGAACAGCCGGCGAGCGGCGTCCAGGACGACGGCGCTGGCGATGTTGCCGTACTCGGTGAGGGTGGCCCGGCTGAACCGGAAGGCCTCCGGCGGGACCTGGAGGAACTTGCTGAGGTCGTCGAGGATCCTCGGGCCGCCCGCGTGGATGATGTAGAAGTCCAGCTCGGAGGCGTTCCAGCCGTGCTGCTTCGCCAGCGCCTGGAGCGCCGGGGCGAGCGGTTCCATCGTGGCCGGCACCCGCTTGTCCAGCAGGAAGTGGAAGCCGGTGGCCCGGACGTCGTACATGATCCACTCTTCGGTCTTGGGGATCAGGTACGAGCCGTTGCGTTCCAGCTTGATGCCCGTGCCGCCCTTTCCGCGGACGACGGCGGCGGCGATGCCGTCCCCGAACAGACCGTTGCAGAGCAGCGAGCCGACGCCGAGGTCGGTCGGCTGGTAGCAGAGCGAGCAGAACTCGCAGGCCACGATGAGTGCGTTGGCGTCCGGGTAGGCGGAGCAGAAGTCGTGCGCCCGGTTGATCGCGGCGCCGCCGGCCGCACAGCCCAGCTGGGCTATGGGTATCTGCCGGGTGTCGCTGTTGAAGTCCATCGAGTTGATCAGCCAGGCCGTGAGCGAGGGCATCATGAACCCGGTGCACGACACGTAGATGATCACGTCGATGTCGGTGGTGAGCAGCCCGGCGTCGTCCAGCGCACGCTGTACGACGGCGGGGACGCGGGCCTTGGCCTCACTTTCGTAGACCTTGTTGCGTTCCTCGAAGCCCGGGTGCTTCAGCGTCTCTGCGATGGGCTGCACGATGTGCCGGGTTTGGACGCCGGTGTTCTCGATCAGTCGGAGTGCCAACGGCAGCTGGGGGTGGTCCTCGTGACGGGAGCGAGCCAGCTCCAGCGTCTCCTCCATCGTGATCACGTATTCCGGCACGGAGACCGAAGGTCTGCACAAAGTCGCCATGACGCGCGCCTTCTTTCGCCTTCCGGGGAACTCTCGTCCCCCGGCGGAAGGGTGGTTCACCCACAGGAGTGGTTCACCCTCGGGGGTGGTCCACCCACGATCACCCGGAAGCGTGGGGATATCTCGTCGGGCTACTCCATTCCGGCGAATCCGGTGAGGGCGCGGGACCCTCGGGGAAGGGGCCCCGGGGCAGCCGAACCGAAGGAGTACGCAATGACGTAGACGGCCTGGGAGCTGCGGGAACGCACTATCGGGAAGCTCGCCCCGGACCTCCGTGCGGGCCGGCTGCTGCCCCTGATCGCCCGGGGCGCGGCACAGCGCTCCACGCTCGCCGCCCTTGCCCTCGAACAGCGCCATGTGATCGCCGCGGACCGCCGCGCGTACCTGCATCTGGCCGAGCGGCCGGACATCGCGCCGGAGAGCGCCGCCTTCTTCGCCATGCTCGCGGAGGGTGAGGCCCTGGCCCGGACCGGCTGGGTGCGTAGGCCGCGGCCTACGGGGTGCACGAGCCACGAGCGGCGGCGTACGAGCCGCTGCCGGCGGACTGTCGAACGGTTGTTCGGCGCTCAAGCCTTCGGTGGGGAGAGGCGGGGCATCCTGGCCCGGTGGCCCGGTGGCCCGGTGGCCCGGTGAGGGGTGGTGTCGCTGCTGACGTCGGCTTGTCCGACAATGGAGGTGTCGGGCCTACCGCCGGGCCGGCGGTAGGTGACGCCTGTGGAGGCACCTGTAAGACCAGCTCCCGCAAGGGAGAGGGCGAGGGCGTCAAGAGGCGAAGTGCCGGCAGCCGCACTCGGAACTCGACGACCGACCAGGGGCGGTCGGACTGATGGGGGACCGGCCCTAGTCGGTGGACGCCCCACTGCTGTGCGCGATGCAGGCCACGTCGATGCGGTCGGCGAGCTTGGCGAGTTCGATGGTCAGCGTCGCCACCGTGTCCTCGTCGAGCCCGTCCTGGCCGGCCTCCACCAGATGCAGCCACCGGCCGCCCACCGTGCGCAGCAGCTTGCTGACCTCGGCGGCCGCCACCTGCAACGTGCCTCGGTCGTCGACGATCAGAGGCAGGGTCACTTCGCGGTTCACAGGGGGATCGTAGCTGTGGAACGCTTACGCCCCCTGCCATACCGTGGTGATGTTGCAGAACTCGCGGATTCCGTGCCCGGACAGCTCACGCCCGTAGCCGGACCGCTTGACCCCGCCGAACGGGAACGCGGGGTGGGACGCCGTCATCCCGTTGACGTACACGCCACCCACCTCCAGGTCGCGTACGAACCGGTCCACCTCGGCCTCGTCGCGCGTCCAGACATTCGAACTCAGCCCGAACGGCGTGTCGTTCGCGAGGGCCACCGCCTCGTCCAGATCGGCGGCGCGATAAAGCGTGGCGACCGGCCCGAAGGTCTCCTCCTGGTGGATGCGCATCTCGGGGGTGATGCCGGTGAGGACGGTCGGCGCGTAGTACCAGCCGCGCTCCGTGAAACCTTCGGGGCGCTCGCCGCCGCACAGCACGGTCGCGCCGTTCTCCACCGCGTCGTCGACGAGTTCTTCCAGGTCACCGCGGCCCCGCTCGCTGGAGAGCGGGCCGACGTCGGTGTCCTCGTCCAGCGGGTCGCCGACCTTCAGCGCCTTCATGCCCGCCGTGAAGCGTTCGGCGAAGGCGTCGAACACGTCCGTGTGCACGATGAACCGCTTGGACGCGATGCACGACTGTCCGTTGTTCTGTACGCGCGCCGTCACGGCGATCTTCGCGGCCCGGTCGAGGTCGGCGGACGGCATCACGACGTACGGGTCGCTGCCGCCCAGCTCCAGCACCGTCTTCTTGACCTCGTCCCCGGCGACCGACGCCACGGCGCGCCCCGCCGGTTCACTCCCGGTCAGCGTCGCGGCCTTGACCCGGGGGTCGCGCAGGATGTCCTCGACGGCGCCCGAGCCGATCAGCAGCGTCTGGAAGCAGCCCGCGGGGAAGCCCGCCCGGCGGAACAGGTCCTCCAGGTAGAGGGCGGTCCCCGGCACGTTCGACGCGTGCTTGAGCAGGCCGACATTGCCCGCCATCAGCGCGGGCGCGGCGAACCGGACCACCTGCCAGAGCGGGAAGTTCCACGGCATGACGGCGAGCACCGGGCCCAGCGGCCGGTAGCGCACCAGCACCCGGGAGGCGCCGGAGTCCTTCACGTCGGAGGCGGCGGGTTCCTCGTCGGCGAGCAGTTCTTCGGCATGGTCGGCGTACCAGCGCATCGACTTCGCGCATTTGGCGGCCTCCGCACGGGCCTGCTTGACCGGCTTGCCCATCTCCGTGGTCATCACCCGGCCGATGTCGTCCCGCTCCTCGTCGAGGAGGTCGGCGGCCTTGTGCAGCAGCCGGGCCCGCTCGGCGAAGGACGTGGTGCGATAGACGCGGAACGTGCTCTCGGCCGTGGCGAGCCTGCGTTCGATCTCCTCGGCGCCGAGCGCGTCGTACGTCTTGAGCGTCTCGCCGTTCGCCGGGTTCACCGTGGCGATGGGCATGGCCGACCTCCTGAAGCGGGCGGTTCTCCTGAAACGGACTGTCCTCTTAAAACAGACTGTCCTCTTGAAGTGGGCTGTTTCTCGACCCTCCCGCGCGGCGCGGTGCGGCGCAACGCGGCGCGTTCCTCAGGCCGAGTGCTCCGCCAACCGGTCCAGAAACGCCGCCTGCGCCGGTACGACGACCGCCCGCGCCCGGTCCAGGCCGAACCACTTCACCCGGTCCAGCTCGGGGAACTCCTGCCGTCGCCCCGACTTCGGCGGCCACTCCATCTCGAAGGTGCCCGGGACCACGGTCGCCGGGTCGAGGTCCGCCTCGATCGCCCAGGCCGTGACGACCTTGCCGCCCGTCTGTGTGACCTCGCCGAGCGGGACGGCCTCCCCGTCGGGCGGCGCCAGCCCCAGCTCCTCCCGGAACTCGCGGCGCGCCGCGTCCCAGGCGGGCTCGTCGGGCTCGTACTCGCCCTTGGGCATGGTCCACGCCCCGGCGTCCCGCCGCGCGAAGAACGGGCCGCCCATGTGGCCGAGCAACACCTCCAGGCCGCCGTCGGTGCGCCGGTACAGCAGCAGTCCGGCGCTGCGCTTCCCGCTCATGGGGCCACCTCCGGGTGCGCGGCGCGCAGTGTCTCGACCGTGTCGGCCTCGGCGGGGGACTTGTCGTCTCGGTAGCGCACCACGCGGGCGAAGCGGAGGGTGACGCCGGCCGGGTAACGGGTGGACTTCTGCAGACCGTCGTACGCGATCTCCACGACGAGTTCGGGCCGTACGGTCACCATGTGGCCGTCGTCCTCGACGGCCAGCTCCCGCAGACGCTCGGTCTGCCAGGCCAGCATCGTGTCCGTCATGCCCTTGAAGGTCTTGCCGAGCATCGCGAAGGACCCGTCCGCGGTGCGCGCCCCGAGGTGCAGGTTGGAGAGCTTTCCGGTGCGCCGCCCGTGGCCCCACTCGGCCGCGAGGACCACCAGGTCGAGGGTGTGCACGGGTTTCACCTTCAGCCACGCCGCCCCGCGCCGCCCCGCGCTGTAGGGGGCGTCGAGGGCTTTGACCACGACGCCTTCGTGGCCGCGCCGGAGGGTGTCGGCGAGGAACCGTTCCGCTTCGGGGATGTCCTCGGGGCCGCGGACAAGGGTGCGACGCACCCGCATCGGGTCGGGCACCAGCCGCGCCAGCTCCGCGTGCCGCTCGGCGAACGGCAGATCCAGCAGGTCCCGCCCGTCGACGGACAGCGCGTCGAAGAAGACGGGGGAGACCGGCACGCTCCGTGCGGCCGTGGCCACGTCCACCCGCGAGCCCACCCGTCCGGCTGTCTCCTGGAAGGAACGTGGCCGCCCGTCCTCGTCCAGCGCGATCACCTCGCCGTCCAGGATGAACCGGGTGTCCTTCACCTCCACCGCGGCGGAGGTGAGTTCCGGCAGCCGGTCGGTGATGTCGTCGAGGGTGCGGGTGTAGATCCGTACGTCGTCGCCGTCGCGGTGCAGCTGTACGCGAATGCCGTCGAGCTTCTCCTCGACGGCACACGCGCCCAGCTTCTCGACGGCCTCGGAGACCGACGCGGCGCTGTGCGCCAGCATGGGCAGCACCGGGCGGCCGACGGTGAGCCGGAAGCCGTCCAGGGCCGCCGGGCCGTCGCTGAGCAGCGCCTGCGCCACCGTCTGCAGCGACCCGGCGAGCATCACCGCCCGCCGCACGTCCGCGGAGGGCGCGCCGGTCGCCTCGGCGAGCCCCTCGACGGCCACCGCGTCCAGCGCGCCCTGCCGCACCTCGCCGGTGAGCAGCCCGAACAGGAACCGCTGCTCGTCCTCGGTGGCCGCCGTCCGCACCTCGTCCATCAACCGCTTGCGCTGCGCCTGCGAGCCGGTGCCCGTGACCGTGCCGATCTCCGTCAACCGGGCGTCCACTTCCCGCACCGTGAGCGAGGGCTCGGGCGCGGGCGGGACCGGCCCGCTGAGCAGTTTCCAGCCGATGCCGAGCCGCCCCTGCGGGAGGCGGCCCGCCAGATACGGGATGACGATCGGCACGTCGTCCGCCTCGGCGTCCCGGAACAGCTCGGCGAGCAGGGCGATCTTCCGGGAGCGCGCCGAGGTGGCGGCGACCTCCTGGGACACACGGGCGAGCCGGGCGAACAGCATGGAGCCATGGTGCTACGGAGGGGCGCGGTCCACACCCGGGCGGTTCAGCGCGGGCTTGCGGCGGCGTCCAGGTCGGCGAAGAGCAGTTCCCCGTTGAGGGTGGCCGCCGCGCGATAGCCCGCGCCCGCGGCGTTCACGATCTGCTCGGCGAAGCCGACCGCGTTGCCCGCCGCCCAGACGCCGGGCACCACCTCCATGGAGACGGTCACCCGACCAGTGCCACATTGACAAATGGCATTGCTGAATCTGCAATGTGAGCATGAGCGAGGACGCGCAGACGGACGAGGTGGATGAGGTACTGGCCGAAGTCGGGCCACGGCTGCGACGGATCCGCAAGGAGCGGGGCGCGACGCTCGCCGGGCTGTCCGAGGCGACCGGCATCTCCGTGAGCACGCTGTCGCGCCTGGAGTCGGGGCTGCGTAAGCCCAGCCTGGAGTTGCTGCTGCCGATCGCCCGGGCCCACGAGGTGCCGCTGGACGAGTTGGTCGGCGCGCCGCCGGTGCGCGACCCGCGCGTACGTGCCCGGCCGATCGTGCGCGGCGGCCGCACGCACTGGCCGCTCACCCGCCAGCCCGGCGGACTGCAGGCGTACAAGGTGCTCGAACCGCAGCGCAAGCTCGACCCGGACCCCCGGACCCACGAGGGCTATGAGTGGCTGTACGTGATGTCGGGGCGGCTTCGGCTGGTGCTGGCCGACCACGACGTGGTGCTGGGGCCGGGGGAAGCAGCGGAGTTCGACACGCGCGTACCGCACTGGTTCGGGTCGACGGGGGAGGGGCCCGTGGAGTTCCTGAGCCTGTTCGGGCCACAGGGGGAACGGATGCATGTCAGGGCGCGTCCGGCCCGCTCGTGAGGGGTCTTGGGGCTTCCGGGCGCGCCTCGACTCCTCCGTGACGTACGCGACTGTTCCCTGATCGGCAAGCGACCGCTTAGTATGCGATCGACCCCGGTCAGACAGAGCAGTCCCGTGGAGGCCCCGCATGCAGGCATGGCAAGTGCACCAGCTCGGCGAACCGAGCGAGGTGATGCAGCTCCAGGACGTGGAGCGTCCGGTGCCCGGTGAGGGTCAGGTCCTGCTCAAGGTGCGCGCCGCGAACATCAACTTCCCCGACGCGCTGATGTGCCGCGGGCACTACCAGGTCAGGCCGCCGCTGCCGTTCACGCCCGGCGTGGAGATCTGCGGCGAGACCGAGGACGGGCGCCGGGTGCTCGCGAACCCCGCGCTGCCGTACGGCGGTTTCGCCGAGTACGCCGTCGCGGACGCCGCAGCCCTGCTGCCCGCGCCGGACGCCCTGGACGACGCCGAGGCGGCCGCCCTGCACATCGGCTACCAGACGGGGTGGTTCGGCCTGCACCGCCGGGCTCGTCTCGAAGCAGGCGAGACGCTGCTCGTGCACGCGGCCGCCGGAGGCGTCGGCAGCGCCGCCGTACAGCTCGGCAAGGCGGCCGGGGCCACTGTCATCGGGGTCGTCGGCGGGGCCGACAAGGCCGCCGTGGCACGGGAGCTGGGCTGCGACGTCGTCATCGACCGGCGTACGCAGGACGTCATCGCCGCCGTGAAGGAAGCCACCGGCGGCCGGGGCGCCGATGTGATCTACGACCCGGTGGGCGGTGAGGCCTACGCCCAGTCCGCCAAGGTCGTCGCCTTCGAGGGCCGGATCGTCGTCGTGGGCTTCGCCAGCGGGTCGATCCCCAGCCCGGCCCTGAATCACGCCCTCGTGAAGAACTACGCGATCCTCGGCCTGCACTGGGGCCTGTACGGCACCAAGAACCCCAAGCTGATCCAGCACTGCCACGAGCAGCTCACCGAGCTGGCCGCGCGCGGGGCCATCAAGCCGCTCGTGAGTGAGCGCGTGCCCCTGGGCGGCGCCGCTGCCGCCGTGCAGCGGGTCGCCGACGGTGTCACCACCGGCCGGGTCGCCGTGGTGCCCTCTCTGGAGAATGGAGCCGCCGCATGACCGACGCAGCCGAACTGCGCGACCGTACAAGGGAGTTGCTGGCGGCTCATCCGCCCGCGACCACGGGTCGGGTGGACTTCCTCAAGGCCCGCTTCGACGCCGGACTCGCCTGGGTGCACTACCCCGAGGGCCTCGGTGGCCTCGGTGCCCCGCGCACCCTCCAGGCCGTCGTGGATGCCGAGCTGGAGGCAGCGGGCGCACCCGACAACGACCCGCGGCGCATCGGCATCGGCCTCGGCATGGCCGCGCCGACGATCCTCGGCTTCGGCACGGAGGAGCAGAAGCGGCGCTTCCTCAGGCCCCTGTGGGTCGGCGAGGAGGTCTGGTGCCAGCTCTTCAGCGAGCCGGGCGCCGGGTCCGACCTGGCCGCGCTCGGCACGCGGGCGGTCCGCGAGGGCGACAACTGGGTGGTCAACGGGCAGAAGGTGTGGACCTCCAGCGCCCACCTCGCCCGCTGGGCCATCCTCATCGCCCGCACCGACCCGGACGTGCCCAAGCACCGCGGCATCACGTACTTCATCTGCGACATGACCGACCCGGGCGTCGAGGTGCGGCCGCTGCGCCAGATCACCGGCGAGGCCGAGTTCAACGAGGTCTTCCTCACCGACGTCCGCATCTCCGACGCGCACCGGCTCGGGGAGATCGGCGACGGCTGGCGGGTCGCGCAGACCACGCTCATGAACGAGCGCGTGTCCATCGGCGGTATGCGCATTCCACGCGAGGGCGGCATGATCGGCCCGGTCTCCAAGACCTGGCGTGAGCGTCCCGAACTGCGCACCCACGATCTGCACCAGCGGCTCCTGAAGCTGTGGGTCGAGGCCGAGGTCGCCCGGCTCTCCGGCGAGCGGCTGCGCCAGCAGCTCGTGGCGGGCCAGCCCGGTCACGAGGGCTCCGGGATGAAGCTCGGATTCGCCCGACTCAACCAGGAGATCAGTGGCCTGGAGGTCGAACTCCTTGGCGAGGAAGGCCTGTTGTACGAGGACTGGACGATGCGCCGGCCCGAACTGGTCGACTTCACCGGCCGCGACGCCGGCTACCGCTACCTCCGCTCCAAGGGCAACAGCATCGAGGGCGGGACCAGCGAGGTCCTGCTGAACATCGTCGCCGAACGCGTGCTGGGACTGCCCTCCGAGCCGCGCACCGACAAGGACGTCGCCTGGAAGGACCTCGCGCGATGACTGATCTCCTGTACTCGGAGGAAGAAGAGGCGCTGCGCGCCGCCGTCCGCGGCCTCCTCGCCGACCACTGCGACGCGGCGGGTGTCATCGCCCGCACCGAGTCGGACACACCGTACGACCCCGAGCTGTGGAAGGCGCTCTCGGACGGGATGGGCCTGGCGGGCCTCCTCGTGCCCGAGGCGCAGGGCGGCCAGGGCGCCACGCACCGCGAAGTCGCCGTGGTCCTGGAGGAGCTCGGGCGAGCGGTCGCGCCGGTGCCGTATCTGACGAGCGCCGTCGTCGCGACCGAGGCGCTGCTGGC
The DNA here is from genome assembly GCF_045040035.1 of Streptomyces sp. NBC_01384. NCBI lineage: Bacteria > Bacillati > Actinomycetota > Actinomycetes > Kitasatosporales > Streptomycetaceae > Streptomyces > Streptomyces sp. NBC_01384. The sequence goes on along the minus strand of NZ_CP109559.1, from coordinate 1,163,282 downwards.
CTGTACGGGCGAGGACACCGCCGAACTGCTGGCGGGGCTCGCGTCCGGCCGGACGGTCGGCGCGCTGGCGGTCGCGCTGTCCGTGGCGCCGGGCGGTGCCTACAAGACCGTACGGAACGAAGACGGTCTCCTGTACGGAGAGTTGACGGGAGTCGCGGACGCGGCGGTCGCCGACGTACTGCTGGTTCCGGCCGACGACGGCGGGCTGTACGCGGTCGACGGGGACGCCGTCACGGTCACACCCCAGGTGTCCCTGGACCTCACCCGGCCGCTCGCGACGGTCGCCTTCGACGGGGTGCGGGCGCGCCGGCTCGGCGACGCCGAACCCGCCCTACGACGCGCTCTGCGGGCCGGCGCCGGACTGCTCGCCTCCGAGCAACTCGGCATCGCCGACTGGTGCTTGACCGAGACGGTCCGCTACCTGAAGGACCGCAAGCAGTTCAACCGTCCGGTCGGCGGCTTCCAGGCGCTCAAGCACCGGCTCGCGCAGCTGTGGCTGGAGGTCGTCAACACGCGCGCCGCCGCACGCAATGCCGCCGACGCACTCGCCACCGGCAGCGCGGACACCGACGTGGCGGTCGCCGTCGCCCAGGCGTACGCGGCGCCCGTCGCCGTCCACACCGCCGAGGAGGCCCTCCAGCTGCACGGCGGCATCGGGATGACCTGGGAGCACCCGGTTCACCTGTACCTGAAGCGGGCGAAGGCGGACTCGATCGCGTACGGCACGGCGGGGGCGCACCGGGAGGCGCTGGCCGGACTGGTGGATCTCCAGGCGCCCTGACCCGTCTCCGGGAGAAGCCCGCCCCACCTGGGGCGGGCTTCTTGGCGCGCCCTGCTCCGACGAGTGGGGCGAACTGCTGGCCGCCGACGTCGACTACTTCAACACCGACGACCTCGCCGGACTCGAAGCGTTCCTCGACGCACATGAAGGGGTGTAGGGAGGGGCGCACGAACAGGCGCACTATGGGGTGCACGGGTGGGCGTAGACACCACACGTTCGGAGGACACGTCAGCCGCCCGGACGAACCCTCCGCTACGCGACACTTGCGGCCGAAAGCCGCGGTGTCGACGTGGCGGAGGAGGTTGACGATGGCCATTTCCATCTCTGTGGTGGTACTGCTCCTGATCCTCGTGGTGGTTTTTGTGCGCAACAGTGCGCTGAAGCCCTCGCACGCGGTGGTCTGCGTGCTGCTCGGTTTCTATCTGTCGAGCACGCAGATGGCGCCGACCCTTACCAACGGGCTCACGGCGACGGCGGACATTGTGGGCAGCCTGCGCCCCTGACGTCAGCGGTGTGAGAACACGCCGATGCCGTTGGGCACCGGGCGTTCGGCGCCACCGCTGGGGTGGTTGAGGACGCTCACGGCGCCCGCGCCCGGCTGCCGGGCGACCAGGGTCGTGGAACCGCCGCCGTCAAGGCTGAACGCGTCGATGGAGCCCAACTGTCGCATGGCGCGGGCAACTTCGGCGATGGTCAGACCGCTGCGGTACTCGGGCGCGCCGTCCAGGGCGAGGAGCAGCAGACGCCGCCCTCCGTTGGCGATGCCCACGGCGGTCCGTACGGCGGAGGTGGTGTTGTCGAGGCCGGGCAGCGGTCGGCCGTGGGTGAGGACCGGGTAGCCGCCGAGCGCGAAGCGGTACCGGATCCGGCTGGCGGCCGCGACCAGCCAGTGCTGAATCCGGACCACCTGCCCCTTCGTCAGCTTGCGCAGCTGCCGCGCGCCCGCCTCGCGCCCCACCAGGACGGTGGTGCCGGCAGCGATGGTCCCGCTGCCGGGTGTGGTGGCCGACGACACGACCCGGCCGTGCCGGACCGTCACCTCATAGGTGTCCGCGCTGCAGGGCGCGGCCCGGTCGGTGTCGGTGCCACAGGTGGCCCGCACCCGGGAGACGCTGCCCCAGTCCGCGGTGAACGCGCCGATGGAACCCTCCGGCAGCGCGTACTGGTTGAGCCCTCCGAGCGGCCACTTCCCCTCGCGGCTGAGCACGGATCCACCGAGGGCCACGCTGTCCAGCCGGGCCCGGCCGTCCAGGCCCACGCCGAGCACGTTCTCCGTGGTCGTGCCGGGCGGCAGGGCAGGGCCGAAGCGCTGACCGTTCGGAACCGCCGCCTTCAGCGGGCGCCCGCTCGCGATCGCCGGGCCCACGGTCGCGTCGGTGGCCTCGACCCCCGGATGCTGGGTCTCGGTGATGTTGAAGAAGTCGCCGTTGACGCCCGCGACGGCCCCCTGCGCGTCGGCCAGTCGGGAGACGGGCGCGCGCGACGCCACGGCTGCGGGGTGGAGGAGATCGACCCGCACACGCGGGTTGCTCAGATCCACGCTCAGCACATGTGCGTGCGTCACACCCTTGGCGGCCCGGATGTCGAGCTCCGTGTACGCGACGCCAGGGGCGATGGCCTTGGCGGCTGTCTTGGTGGCCCCGGCCGGTGCCGCCCCGACGAGGGCACCGGTCAGCGCACTCCATGCCGCGAGAACCGTCAGTACCGTTCTGAAGCGTCTGCCACGACGTGTCATCGTGCCCCCTGATGTCTCGTCAACTGACTTTGGATTCAGGGGGATTGCACCAGACGGCGGCAGCCCCCGCGGTGCCTGGACGTCGACGACGCGGGAACGGATGAGAAAACGCACTCCTTCGAGTGCTTCCAGCGAGAAGCCGCTGACGCGGCCCGGCACGACGTCGAAGATCAGCCGCGTGTGGCTCCACAACTCGTACTGTCGGAGAGGCCAGGGAGGCGAGGGAGGCCAGGGAGGGGCGGAGATTCTTGGCCCCTGAGGGGGAGGGCGGACGCTCACACTGCCCTCTTCGCGAGGCATCTCGTCCTCCAACTGCTGAGTACCGGCCAGGAACGGCACCCCCTCGCGCGCGAGGGTGATCGGCTCGCCCGACACCGACACCGACACCGACACCGACACCGACACCGACACCGACACCGACACCGCGTCCCGCAGGACACGGCCGCGTACCGGAGCTGAAAGGCGGTGGTGGACTCGCACCGCATCCGGTTCACGTCGACCCTCCTCGCCGCGATGTTGATGCAAAGCGGCATGACGAACACGGCACCGGGCACCCACAGTTCGTCCGTGCATCCGTACAGACGAGCAGCCCGTGTCACGCGCTCTGGAACACCGACGCCGCGAACACCGCCCGGCCCCGGAACCGCGCTCCGCGGAAGCCCGCCCGCCGGGCGAAGTGTGCGTCGGAGACGGCCTGCCCTCGTGGCGGCTAGTCCGGACGGGATCGAATTGCGGAAGGTCAGCGCGATCCCGGTCACCCGGTATCGCTACCGCGGCAACAAGATTTCCACCCTCTGGGCTCCCGTAACCCCCGGCACCGCGCCCGGGCTTACTCGGCGATGAAGGCGGCCGGCATTCCGGTGGTGCGGTGACCGCCGCGGGCACGGCTGATCTGGCGCGCACACATCGACCGCGGTCCCGCAAGGTCCGACGCAAGAGCTTCACCGGGACCGATTACGACCGGCTCCTGGACGCCGCCCACCGGCAACTCGGCGGCCCGACCATCCTGGTCCGGGATTTTGAACACGCATGCCAGCCATGCGATGCGTGAGCTGATCGCCGGCGATTATGGCTGACCGTCCACCAACTGCCGCCGTACGCGCCGGAAAATGACCGGCTCAAGCGGATGCAGTACCGTCCCGGCCTCATCGAGGACCGGTCCCGAGGGCTCGGTCACTTTGTGACGGTGAATTCCATGAAGGGGCCCGGAGATGGATACTGAGCCCGCCAAACGGGGCTCAGCTCGAAGCGCGGCGCCCAGCGGTCGGCGTTGAGGGGCCATATGAGTGCAGCCACTCCGCCGTCTGTGGAGTGCAACGGTGAGTCTGTTTAGCCGGAGACCCCCACGTCTATGGATCTTCATGTATGGATCTTCATAGCTGATTCCGGTCGGTGGCCTTGGTTCCCGATGACTCGTGGCCCAGAAGTCGTTCGAATCGGGAATCGGCAATGTGCATGACCTGGGGCACTGGTAACCGAGGCAAGGACGATCGGCGCGATGTCGGGAGAGGTGATACCGACGGTGGAACAGTCCGCCCACGCCACCATTATTCCTTTGAGCGCACGAACGTGGACCGATTTCACATCGCGCGGAGGCCGGTCGCGATCGTCGGGCTGCCCCCTTACGCCTTGGCCGTATGGATCGGCGCGCGGCCAGGGACTGAAACAGGAATGCCTCACAGCCTGTCCGGCACACGCCGCTCGTATCTTCCCCACACCGACAACAAAGCACCATCACTCACCCAGCACCTTCTGAAGGAGCCGGATCCCTATGCTCAGACGTTCCAGATGGCGTGTCGCCCTGGCCGCCACCACCGTAGGCCTGGTCGCCGCCGCTCCGTTGGTGGCCGCCGAGCCGGCATTCGCCGCGTATCCACCAGCCCCGGGGCTTGAGATCGACGACAACTCCGTGTCCCCCGGTGACCCGATCAACTTCACCGCCACCGGCTACCAGCGGGACGAGCAGGTTGTCGTCAGCCTCGTCCGGCTGGCTGGTGGCGGTGGTGGACGTGCGGCTACGGCGGCCGTACGGAGGACATCACCGGCGTTCGTGCCGTCCGTCATGACGGGCACGCGGTGCGGTGACGAGGAAAGGAAAGGCGGCAAAGGCGGAGGCGAATGTGTGCTCGGCACCTTCATCGCCGATGCCAATGGGATCGTGACGGGAACGGTCACCATCCCCAAGGAGATCCGACGGGGCACCTATCTGTTCAAGGTCGTCGGCCGGTCATCCAGGCTCAAGCTGACCGTACGGGTGACTGTGGAACGTGACGGCCAAGGCAACGACCATGGTGGGTCGGGCAACGACCATGGTGGGTCCGGTAACGACCATGGTGGGTCGGGCAACGACCATGGTGGGTCCGGTAACGACCATGGTGGGTCGGGCAACGACCATGGTGGGTCCGGTAACGGCCACGGTGGGTCGGGCAACGACCATGGTGGGTCCGGTAACGGCCACGGCAACAGCCACAACCGGCCCGGTCATGGCGACAACGGGAGCTACCACGACCCAGCCCGTGGCGACGGCCCCCCAAGGCTCGCGGACACCGGTTCCTCGGACGCACCCGTGGCGCTGCTCACCGCGGCAGGTGGTCTGTTGCTTCTCGGTGGCGGGACATTGGTGATCGCCAAGCGTCGGCGTACTGACGCTGAGCGAGGCTGAGAGGCCGGCGATGCCGTGGACCGTCCGCAACCTCTCGGACAGTGCCGTTCTGTCCTCTTTCAGCGGCCTGGTGGGACGGAATCGCCGTCACGCCAGGCCGCTGATGTGGGCGACCGCAGGCCTTCTCCTCACCGGTCTGGGCTGGGTCATTGTCACGGGCCTGTACGCCCGCAGCGAGCTGCTCGCGGCCCGGGACGACATGGAAACGCTGCGGAACTCGATAACGGTGTCCATCTCACCGGTTTCGTCGGCGGGGGGCGCCACAGCCCGTCCGGCCCGCGCTGAGGCAGTGGCCCGATCCGCCGCGGCACACGCGGCCCGGGCACATTGGCTCACCACCGGCCCCGCATGGTTTATGGCCGCGCATCTGCCAGCCCTGGGGAGCCCCCTCCAGACCGTCCGCGGTATGGCCAAGAGTGCCGACGAGCTCACCGGCGAGGGGCTGCCCGCCGTCGTACGCACCGCCGACAACCTCGCGCGCGGCGCCGGCACCGGTGGCGGGCACCTGAACCTCCCCGAACTGCGCAAGGCGGCCCCGATTCTGGAGCGGGTCTCGCACCAGATGGCCGTGGCTCTTTCGGAGGCCCGTGCGCTGCCCCCCAGCACCTGGCTGCCCGCTGTGGACCGGGCCCGGGACCAACTCCTCAGCGGGCTCGACCGGATGGCACCCGCGGTTCAGGAGGCCGCCATCGGCGCCCGCCTCCTGCCGCTGATGCTGGGGGAGGACAGCCCGCGGCGTTACTTCGTGGTGTTCCAGAACCCCGCGGAGGCGCGTGGAACGGGTGGAATGCCTGGTGCTTATGCCCTGTTGACAGCCCGCAAGGGTGTGCTGGCCTTGGCGGAGTTCGGACGCGACACCGACATGGCGAGCGCTCGTCCCAAGACGGACCTCGGTGCCGAGTTCGCCGCCATGTACGGACGCAACGACGCGGTGAACACATGGCCCAACTCCAATATGAGCCCCCACTTCCCCTACGCCGCGCGCATCTGGTCGGCCGCCTGGCTCGACAAGAGCGGTGAGCGTGTCGACGGCGTACTCTCACTCGATCCGGGCGTACTGGCCCGGCTGCTCGCAGCCTCCGGACCGGCGCGCACAACCGACGGCACAGTTGTCACCGCGGGCAATGTGGTGGATCTCAGCGAGCGCACCAACTACGCGAAGTACCAGGACTCACGCGCGCGCAAGGCTTTCCTGCTGGACGTGGCCCGAGCCTCGGCCGGGCAGCTACTGTTCGCCGCCGGAGATCCCCAGCGGCGGCCCGCGCTGCTCGCCGGGCTGTACGAGGTGCTGGGCAAGGGGCAGATGACCGTCTGGAGCGCCCACCGGGACGAGCAGCGGGAGCTGGAATCACGCCCGTTCGGCGGCTCCTTGCCGCAGAGCGAGGCCCCCTACGCCGGGCTGGTGGTCAACAACGCCGCCGGCACCAAGCTCGACTACTACCTCGACCGCACCCTGGACTGGAATCCCGGCCGCTGCACCGCCACCGGCCGGGAGGTCACCGTCAAGGCGGTCCTCGCCAACCGTGCACCGTCCTCAGGGCTTCCCACCTATGTCACCGACCGTCTGGACAAGCCGCCCTATGTGACCCGTGAGGGTGACAATCGCCTGCTGGTCTCCTACTACGCGACGGCGGGGGCGAAGCTGGTCAAGGCCACCATCGACGGGAAGAAGGCACTCATGTCACCGGGCGTCGAGCGAGGACATCCGGTGTACACGTTCGACGTCGAGGTACCTGCGGGCAGCAGTCGCACGGTGACGCTGCACCTGCTGGAGCCCCCGGCCGACCACGCGCCCACTGTCCTGCAGCAACGGCTGGCGCGCCCGCTGCGGGCCACGATGCATTCTTTGCCGGGGTGCCACGGAGGCTGAGCGGACAACGCCTCGGTTCAGCCGACGAGCAGCACGGTGGCGATCCGTTCCACCGCCGCCTCGATGCGCGCCACGCACTCCCGTACCTCCACCGCGCTCGCACCCAGCGGATCCTGCACGTCGTCATCAACCGCGTCCGAGCCGGCCGCACCGCGCCGAGCCGCCGCACCCTCGACGAGCGCGGCCAACCGTGCAGCGGGATTCACCACCCCTGCCGCGTCCTTGGCCCTCACCAGCCGGGCAAACTCACGCAGGCTGAAGGCCCGGGACAAAGCCCACACAGGGGAGAGACGTACGGCGGCCTCGCGATGCTCCGTCGCGGCCCCGAGCACCAGATCCGAGCTCTCGACCAACTCGGCGGTCAGCCGTCGGGGGACCGACCCGCCGGAACCCACACCCCGTCCGGCAATGACGGATGCAGCCTCGCCCGCCATTGCCGTACCCGAGACGGCTGCTGTGCCCGCGCTGCTCACATGGATCGCGTCCCCCGCAGTGGCGAGCAGCCCTCTCAGGAGGCACTCGGCGAGAGGAGACCGATAGAGATTGCCGGTACACACCGTGAGAACCCGAAATTGAGGCATGCGCGGGGCAACGAGGGAAGGGTTGAAATCGAGCACGGTCCAGTATTACCCCAAAACCCCCTGTATCTTCCGGAACCCGGACGTGACTCCTTCCGGGGGCGTGGGCCCTGCCCCGATGGCGCCGCCGCCCTGCGAGTCGCCTTCTATGTACCGTTTGCATCGGTATGGTGCGGTGGTAGGACGCGATCCCGCGCTCACTGTCACCCGGCGCAGGGAGGTGCCGTGAACCGAGCGCGCAAGCATTCGAGAGGATCTTCCGCATTTCGGCACGGCGGTCCATTCGATTTTCGTGTCGCGAAATACAGGAGGGCTGATGTGCGGCGTAGCGGGCATGGTGTCAACGGCGTCAACCGATCCGGCAACCGTCAGAGAGATGTGCGACATCCTCTCTCACCGTGGACCGGACGGTGAAGGGTTCTACACCGATGACCAAGTCGCACTCGGCATGCGGCGACTGGCTATTATCGACGTCAGCGGAGGAAACCAGCCCGTCTTCAATGAGGACCGCAGTGTGGTCGCAGTCTTCAACGGTGAGATCTACAACTTCTCGGAACTGCGCAGTGACCTGCTGAGTCGAGGCCACAAATTCCGCACGAACAGTGACAGTGAATGCATCGTCCACCTGTACGAAGAACATGGTGAAGACCTGGTTCACCGTCTGCGCGGCATGTTCGCTTTCGCCTTGTGGGATGCGAACGAAAGGCGGCTGTTGCTGGCGCGTGACCGAGTCGGCAAGAAGCCGTTGTACTACCAGGACGCCGCGGGTTCGCTTTTTTTTGCCTCCGAGCTCAAGGCGTTGAGCGCCGTGTCTCCGAGCCGCCGCGAGGTGGATCTGGTCGCCCTCCACCACTACCTGACATACCAATACGTACCCGCACCGTGGTCGATCTTCGATGGAGTCCGTAAACTGCCACCCGGACATCTTCTGACTTGGCAAGGTGGCCGGGTAAATGTGCGGCGCTACTGGTCACTTGATTTCTCCCCGGCCGCCATCACCAGTGAGCAGGAGGCAGTCGAACGGACCCGTGAACTCCTGCTTGAGGCCACGCGAATCCGCATGGTGGCGGAGCGGCCCCTGGGCGCTTTTCTGTCCGGCGGCATCGACTCCTCCGCCGTCGTCGCCGCCATGGCGCGGATTTCCGCGGACCCCGTGAAGACATTCTCTGTGGGTTTCGACGACGCTCAATTCGACGAGCGGGCGCATGCTCGGGCGGTGGCGCAGCGGTATGGGACCGATCATCATGAGTTCGTCGTGGGGACATCCGCGTTGGACATCTTGCCCACCCTTGCGTGGTATTTTGACGAGCCGTTCGCTGATTCGTCCGCCATTCCCTCTTTCTATGTTGCCAAGCTGAGCCGCCAGCATGTGACGGTTGCCCTGAACGGTGACGGTGGTGACGAGTCCTTTGGCGGTTACACCCGCTACGCCCTCATGGCCCGGGTGGGACGGCTCCGGGTCCACAGGGCTGCACAGCCGGGCCTCGGACGCCTGGGACGCTCACTCCTCGAGAGCAGCCCTGCCTGCTCGCACCGGCGGAGAGCCGGTCACGCCCTCACCATGCTGGGCGAGACTCCGCAGCGTCGCTACGCCCGGCTGATGTCGTACTTCACGCCGGAGCAGAAACACAACCTCTACAGTGACTGGCTGCGCGCGGAGTTGTTCGGAATCGACAGCTACGACCTGATGACCCAGGCATTCTCTGCCTCGCGTGCGGACAGTCAGCTGAACCAGCTGATGGATGTGGACGTGAACAGCTACCTTCCAGGAGATCTCCTGGTGAAGGTGGACATTACGACCATGGCCAACTCGCTGGAGGCGCGGTCGCCTTTCCTGGATCATCACCTGATGGAGTGGGCGGCGCGGCTGCCCTCGGAGCTCAAGGTGCGGCGGGGTACAACCAAGTACCTGCTCAAGAAAGCACTGCAGGGCTGGCTTCCCCATGAGGTGTTGCACCGTCCGAAACAGGGGTTCGGAGTACCGCTGGGCCACTGGCTGCGTACCGAACTGAGGGACCTTGCATGGGACGTCCTGACCGACCGGACGGCGAGGTCTCGAGGATTCTTTCGGCCTGAAGCGGTGAAAGCCCTGCTGGAGGAACACGAGGCCGGCCAGAATCATGCAAGGCAGCTGTGGGCACTGATGCAGTTCGAACTCTGGCACCGTAGGTTTGTCGACCATCCGTTGTCCGGTCCGCCGTCGGTCGACGGAGAGCCTCTGCGACACATCGGCTGATCCCGGCCGCAGCGGATAATTCCTCGGGCGCAATCAGCTTCATCGTTCAGCGCTGGGCTCGGTCCGTCCGGATCAGAGGTCGGCCAGGTTGGACATTCTCGATCCATTTATCCGGTATTGATGGGGTACTTGGCTTGAGGTGTCTCCTTGTCGACGGTTCCACGGAAGATGAGTGATGGTCAATCTGGTAGGCGGAAAATGAGATCGCTCTCCACTGTCGTCACCAGCTGGGTATGTATTGCGGCCGCGGGGCCGGTCACCGTGTACCTGGTGCTCTTTCACGACGCAGCAGCCGCCGCGGCGGCGGCGGTGTGCTTCGCCCTGCTGGTCTGGCCGCGCCCGGACCTGGCCTTGCTGATGCTGCTCGGGCTGATCCCGGTAGTCGCCGTCGTCGATCCTGGCGGCACCACGCTGCCGGCAATGGTTATGGGTGCCGTCGCTCTCTTGCTGTTCCGAATCGCGCTGAACGGGTTGCACCTGCGCGTCGATCTCGCTCTGATCATGCTCACCGCCTTCGCGGTCACGGCGAGTTACCTGCTGCCGCAGGAGCAGTTGTCCATTGAACAGCCGTGGAAGGCCTGTGCTCTCCTGCTGGTGGGGCTCGGCCTTCTCGTGGCTTCTATCCTGGCGCCTCCTGATCCTCGACACATTGTGCGGGTCGTTGCCGGTTCGGGAGCGGGTGTCGCGGTGTCTCTGATCGTTCAGGGGGAGTATGCGGCCGACCGTCTGACGGGTCTTGGTCTGAACCCCAACTATGTGGGTGCCATGCTGGCGCTCTCCCTTGTTGCGGCAGTCGGTCTGGTGCGGCTCAACCGCTCCTGGGTGTGGCTCCTGCCCGCACTGGTCTGCGCAGCCGCACTCCTGGAGACGCGATCCCGAGGGGCCTTTCTGGCGGCCGCGGCGGGGCTGGCCAGTGTTCTTCTCGCCGGCCGTCTGCTGCGGCACAAAGTACTCATCGCGCTGGCGATCCTTGTCGCTGCCCTGGTGCTCCCGGGAACCCTGGACTCGGTGGAAAACGATCTGACAGGAAGTCGGACGTCAACCGAACTCACCGCGAACACCGAGGTGCGGAAGCAGGCTGCTCTGCTGGCCGTGCGTGTGGCGCTCGACCATCCGTTCCGCGGCATCGGGTATGGAATGTTCCCCGATTACGCCCGGACCTCGTCCATCTTGGGTATTTACATCAACACCCACAACGACTACTTGAGGCTGGCAGCCGAGGCCGGAATTGTGGCGCTCGTCCTCTTCGTGGCTTTGCTGTGGCTTGGACTCGCTCGGCGGTACGCTGCAGACCACGCGATTCTCCAATCGCTGGGAGTGGCCTATTCGGTCGGCCTGCTTTTCGCCAACACCCTTACCGACCTCCTTGTTTCCGCTCCCTTCTGGGTCTCCCTGGGGTGCCTGCTCGCCCATTCTTCGCACAGGAAAACAGTACCTTCACCCGTCGCCCTTCCCCACGTAAGGAAAGCTGAATGATCGACTGCACGGCCGAGATTAGCCAAGGCCGACGATTTGCCTTCGGCCAGAACTGGCGTCAATTCGGTCAGCTGATCGACGAGGAACGCATCACCATCGCCAGGAGATCGCTGGAGTCGGCTCTCGGAACCACCGATCTCACCGGGCGGACCTTTCTGGACATCGGCTGTGGGAGCGGTCTCTTCTCCCTGGCGGCCCTGCGCATGGGGGCGAGGGTACGGTCATTCGACTACGACCCCGACTCGGTGAGGGCAACTGAGAAGGTGCGTGAGGAATTCGCACCGGACAGCGACTGGACCATCTGCTGCGCTTCCATCCTGGACGCGGAGTTCGTGAAGCAGGTGGATCAGGCCGACATCGTCTACTCCTGGGGAGTGCTGCATCACACCGGCGCTCTCTGGGAGGCCATGGAGGCCGCATGCGGGCTGGTCGCGCCTGGTGGAACCCTGTACGTGTCGATCTACAACGACCAAGGAGCGGAGAGCCGGATCTGGACTTCGGTGAAACGGCGCTACAACATGTCGGGGGCCGTCGCCCGCCGTCTGCTGCTCACCGGCAGTCTGTTCTATCTGGGCAGGAACTATCCGCTGCGTGCCATGCTGCGGCTGACCCGGACCATGAGGGACCCCGCAAGGGGGACCGTTCGCCGAGCCCGGGGCATGTCCCGCAAGCACGACCTCGTCGACTGGGTGGGAGGGTATCCCTTTGAGGTCGCCACACCCGAGGAAGTCTTCTCCTTCTGCCGGGAGCGTGGCTTCGAGATGCGTCACTTGAAGACATGCAGAGGCGGGATCGGCTGCAACGAGTTCGTGTTCACCCTTGGTGACAGCACCGGCGGGTGAACCGATCGGCCCAGAGCTCCGCGGCTTGTCAGGCGCACCCCTTCGGTCATGGAACCTGGCCGATGCGCAATTCTTTGCGACGACGTTTCACCCCCGTCGTGAACTGCCTTGCCTCGGAGCTCGTCGGAAGCAGCTGCCGCCACGGGATTCCGCTCATCCGGATGAAGCACGTCACCTGGAAAGCGACCAGTGCTGCGTATGCCACCGTGGAGGCGATCGCGCAGCCGACCGCACCCCGCGCGGGAATCAGTACAGCGTTCAGCCCGACGTTCACCATCAGGGCGGTCAGCGACGGCAGTACGACGATGCGCGACGACCGGAGGCGCAGCAGGAAGGTGGCCACGGGCCGGCTGGCCGACAGCAGCAGAACTCCGGGGATCAGCCAGGCGACGAGCGGGGCCGTTTCCGCGTACGCATGACCGTACAGGGGCGTGATCAGAGCTGACACTGCGGCCACCGTCGTCACCGCGGACGCAACGGCCAGCAGAACCATGAGCCGGACGATCCTCGCCGTGACCACCGCGGAACTACTTACGTCGTCGTCGAATTGGCGGGACATCGTGACCTGTGCGAATACGTCGACAGCCAAGCGACTGAGTTCCGCGAGGGTCACCGCGAGCGTGTAGATCCCGACTTCGCGGGGGCCACCCAAGGCGTTGAGCAAGAACACGTCCGATCTGAGCAGCAGGTACGACGCCGCCGAACCGGCATGAATCCGCAATCCCTTGGCACATGTCACCCCGGCGAGACCCAGGTTCGGCCGGCCAACGGTGACTCCGCCCGCACCGACCAGTACGGCCAGGGACACCGCCATCGATACGACCCAGATGACAACCACCGCGTGAACCGTGAGGCGTCCGGTCACGCCGAAAGAGACCAGGCACGTGCACTGAACGCCCGCACTTGCCAGCATCGCCCATCCCGCCACTTGAGTACGGTCGCGCAGGATGGTGATGTTGGTCGCGTACAGCACACCCATACCCAGAGGCACGCCCGCGCAGGCCGTGGCCAGTAGCCAGGCATCGGGAATGTTGCCGCGCCCCTGGAACACAAGGCCCACCCCGATCGCCACGACGGCGGCACCGGCACCGACGAACAGACCCAACGGAACACTGTTGGCGTTCAGGGACGCTCGTCTCGCTCTGTCCGACCACATGGCTGTCTGTGCCTGCTCAACGGACAGATGGCCCAGTGACATAGCGGCGCTGGCGAAAGTGACTGCCATGTAATAGATCCCGCGCCCCTCGGGGGGCAACGCCCTGGCCACGATGACACTGGCGAGAATGCCCATGACGAGGGAGCCCGTGCGGGCTACCAGCATCCAGACGAATTGCGGCCTGCGGTCAGCCACTGTGTTGAAGAACCTCTCGGGCGGCGCCGCGCAGCCCCACAGGGGGCCGGTCGGCAAAAGTGCGGTGCCACGGTTCGCACCACGCCGGTGCCCGTAGCTGGGACGTCATTCCCACTACGCCGAAGATCGGCCCTCCAGCAGCTTTCGGTAGAGAGAAACGTATCGGTCCACCATGACGTCGGCCGTGAGGTTGGCCATGGCCCACTCGCGTCCCCGCCGTCCCAGGGCAGCGGCTGCTTCCTGGTCGCCGAGTACCTGGTGAAGTCCGTTGGCGAGGGAGGTCGCGTCAGCGGGCGCGACCAGCACCCCGCGTCCCTCAAGAAGTTCTGGGGTGCCGCCCACCGCTGTGGCCACGACCGGCAGGCCGACTGCCATGGCCTCCATGACCGCATTGCTTGATCCCTCGAAGAGAGAGGGCAGAACGACCACGTCAGCCCGGGCGAGAAACCCAGCCACGTCGGTACGGGCGCCGAGGAAACGAGCGTCGATTTCCAGACGGTCGGCCATCTGCTGCAGCCGGGAGCGCTCGGGACCGTCGCCGATGAGGACAAGTGTGCAGGGGTTTTGAGTGCGCCGCAGTGTCGCGCAGGCTTCCAGGAGGTATCGATGCCCTTTGTGCGGAGCGAGATTGGCCACGCACAGCACGACGGGCAGCAAGGTGTCGACTTCGGCCGGGTCGACGGGTTCGAATTCGTTCTGAGGCATCCCATTGTGAATGACGGCGATTTTCGCCTCGGGTACACCCTCGTCACTGCGGACGTCATCAGCGACTGCCTGGGCGTTGGCGACCAAGAAGTCGGTCCATCGTGTGGCTACCCGCTCCAGCGCAAGCGCCAGGCGGTGTCCCTGTTTGAAGAAGCCGAGACTTCGTCGCCCGGCCACCAGCACGGGTACGCGCGCCAGCCGGGCGGCGGGAGCAGCCATCAAGTAGGCATGCATCAGGAAGGCTTGCAGAACCTGAGGTCTTTCTTTCCTCAGGAAGGCCACGAAGCGCGCGAAGGCGCGGGCGTTGCCGACGAATGACTTCCACAGGGGGGACCGGCGCCCGAACCCGAGTTCCACTACGGACACGCCGGAGTCTCGGAGTTCCTCCTCCCGTGGTCCTTTCTCAAACATGACCAGTAGATGTGTCCGGATGCCTCGGGCGCTCAACCCGCGGGCGAGCAGGACGAGTTGTTTCTCTGCGCCGCCAAGGCCGAGCTGGCCGATCAACAGGCAAACACGCGAAGGATATTGGCTCGGCCCGGGTCCCCTGGCTGTCGGAGGCAGGGGTGCCGGCGTTTCGTCAGTCAATGGCATGTGCGGTACAACCCATTTATTCTGCGCATCGTGGATGTGGTGGCACAGCGTATGCCATGTATTGGCCAGTGCCGTGACTTTGAAGGCATCGCATCCGCGTGTCAGAGTCGAGGTGAGTCGTTCCCGGTACATGCCGACATCGTCGTGGAAGAGGACGTCTTTCTAGGAGTCCGGGTGACGGTGCTGCCGGGGGTGACCATCGGCCGTGGCGCTGCCGTCGGGGCCGGAAGCGTGGTGACCAAGGACGTTTCTGCAGAAACGGTCGTGGCGGGAAATCCGGCCAGGGTGATCCGCGCTCGCGCGCAGGCGTGAAGCATCAGTCGTGGGCAGGCGCGCGCCGCCCGAACGGGAAGAAGTCCAAAGATTCCCACCAACGCGCCGACGAACTCGGCGAAGCGGCCCAGGACGGCTGCTTCGGTCTGCGCGGGGTGAACGAGCCGATCTTTCGGTATTCGTGTCCAGCGAGCGAGCTTCCGAATGCCTACCTCCGCATCCTTCCCGCGGCCTATCAATGTCTTCGGGAGTGTCACCCGAAACGACGGGCATATGTGCCGCGCCTTGACGGATACTGAAGAGGGCTCCGCTTAATATCTGGCATATGTCGACCGCCACGCACCGAACCCCGGGTTCCGGCATTCCCCGCCTGCGCGTGATGAGAGTCATCACAAGAATGAATATCGGTGGTCCGGCCGTCCAAGTCTCGGCTCTCATGCGAGGGCTGGATGTCGAACGATTCGACCATCGCCTCATCACCGGATGTGTGGGACCGGGTGAGGCCGACTATCTGGATCAGCGGGCACCGGACCTGCCGGTCCATCGGCTCAACTGGCTCGGCCGGGCCGTGCGGCCCACGGATGATGTGCGCTGCATTCCCGAACTGGTGTCAGCCATACGGCGATTTCGGCCCCATATCGTCCATACGCACACGGCGAAGGCCGGCGCACTGGGGCGGACCGCGGCTGTGCTGGCGCGTGTCCCTTCAAGGGTGCACACCTTTCACGGCCATCTCCTGCACGGGTATTTCTCCCCCGCGAAGACCAGAGTCGTGGTGCAGACCGAACGCGCTCTGGCAGGCCTCACCGATCGGTTGGTGGCCGTGGGCAGCCAGGTACGGGACGACCTACTCGCCGCCGGTGTCGGCAAGGCCGGGCAGTACGCCGTCGTGCCGCCCGGCACCAGACTCGCGGCGGCGCCCGGGCGCTCGGAAGCCCGGCGCCTGCTGGGACTGCCACGGGACTGCCCTGTGGTGGCCTATGTGGGGCGCGTTACCGGAATCAAGCGGCCCGACCGCTTTCTCGCCGTGGCCCGGGAGGTACGCCGTGCCGTACCCGAGACGCATTTCGTGGTGTGTGGAGAAGGCGACCTGCGGCCGGATCCGGCGGCGGTCACCGAGCTCGGTGCTTCGCTGCATCTGCTGGGCTGGCGCGCGGACGTGGAGACCGTGTACGCGGCGTCCGACCTGGTGCTGCTCACCTCCGACAACGAAGGCATGCCGGTCAGCCTGATCGAGGCCGGACTGGCGGGGCTGCCGGCGGTGGCAACGAACGTGGGCAGCGTCGGCGAGGTCGTGGACGACGGAAAGACGGGGCTCCTGGCGGGGCCTTCGACCGCGGAACTCGCCCAGCACACAGTGCGCCTGCTCGGTGACGAGCGACTGCGCCGGGAGATGGGCGCTCGGGCCCGTGCGTCGACCGCTCAGCGCTTCGGCGCGGAGCGTCTGGTGGCCGACACGGAAGCTCTCTACACCTCCATCGCCGTGGCCCGGGGCTGGTGGCCCGCACCCCTATCCGAAAGGTGAGCACATTGAACGTTCTTGTGACCGGAGGCGCCGGATTCATCGGGGCCAACCTGTGCCGAGAATTGGCCTCGCGTCCGTCCGTGGGGAAGGTCGTTGCTCTTGATGATCTGAGCACAGGGTTCGCGGACAACCTGACAGGAGTCGACGCGGAACTCGTCCAGGGCAGCATTCTCGACGCCGATCTTCTCGACGGCCTGGTGTCCGGAGCCGACGCCGTCGTCCACCTCGCGGCCCGGCCGTCCGTACCACGCTCGCTGGCCGACCCCGTCGCCAGTCACCATGTCAACGCGACCGGGACGGTGAACGTCCTTGAGGCATGCCGGCGTGCACGCATCCCGGTGGTCGCCGCCTCGTCCTCCTCGGTCTACGGAGCTGTCCCCGCGCTTCCGAAGCACGAGGATCTGCCGACCCGGCCACTGAGCCCGTACGCCGCGAGCAAACTCGCCACCGAGGCCTATGTCCTTGCATACGGTGCCTCGTTCGATCTCCCGGTTCTGGCGTTCCGGTTCTTCAATGTCTACGGGCCGTTGCAGCCGGCCGGCCATGCCTATGCCGCCGTGATCCCGGCCTTCGTCGATGCCCTGTTGCGCGGCAGACCCGTGCGGATCTTCGGCGACGGCCTGCAGACGCGGGACTTCACCTATGTCGGGACCGTCGTCAAGGTGCTGGCCGACGCGGTCCTGCGCAAGGTCACGTGCCCCGGTCCGGTGAACCTGGCCTTCGGTACGCGCGTGCCCGTCACCGACCTCTCCCAGCAGCTCGCGGACATCGTCGGGGTGCCCGCCGACATCCGGTACGAGGCGGCGCGGGCGGGAGACGTTCGCCACTCCCAGGCCGCGGACGGTCTGCTGCGCAGTCTCTTCCCCGATGTCGCCCAAGTGCCGCTGGCCCGAGGACTGGCCGAGACGGTGGGCTGGTTCCGTACCCTGCCCGAGTACGCGGCGGCGCCGGCGGGCTGGCCCCTGCCGGTGGAAGTGGGCTGAAGGAAACAGGTGAGGGGAGCCGCGGTGTCTCACCGCGGCTCCCCTCAGTTCTGTCCCTCTCTCAGTTCTGTCCCTCCCCTCCTGCAACGGAGTACACGGGGACTCTCAGGAGCAGGCCCCACACCACGGCGGTCACCGCGACCACCGTGATCAGCACGGTGGTCTGCGGGAAGGCCTCAAGCATGACGAGCACCGCTGTCAGGCACGTCATGGCCGCGAAGGCGCCGATCACAAGGGCAACCTGACGGACAGTCAATCCGAGGCGCCGGAGCCGGTGGGCGATGTGATCCCTGCCGCCCTGCAGCACCGGTCTGCCGGCCCTGCGTCGCGCGACCATGACCAGGCCGGTGTCCGCGGTGACCACCAGGGTGATCAACAGCAGGCTGGTGTACCCGGAATGGGCCGCGTCGCCCTGGTGCAGAGTCACGGTGAAGGACGACACCAGAAAGCCCACAAAGAGCGAGCCCGCGTCACCGAGGAAGATCCGCGCGGGATGCCAGTTGTGGAAGAGGAAGCCCGCGCAGGCCCCGGCGAGGGCGGCCATGACCGGGGCGGTGCCGGCCAGACCGGCGGAGAGGGCGGCACAGCAGAGGAATCCCGCGGTGATCGCGGTCACCGTGGATACCACCCCGTCCATGTTGTCCAGCAGGTTGAACGCGTTGGTGGTGAAGAGGATCCAACCGACGGCGAGTACGACGTCGAGCCAGGTGCCGAAGGCATCGGGATGACCACACCACAGGACCACCATCAAGGCCGCCGCCGCCTCGACGCAGAGACGGAAGCGAATACTCAGCTGACGCAGGTCGTCGGTGAGGCCGAGAACGGCGATGAGCGCGGCACTGATGAGCATGACGCCGACCGCGGCGTCGAACTCCTTCATCGCGAGTGCCGCAAGACCGGCGGAGCCCAGGGTGGCGACCGCGACCGCGACGCCGCCGAGATAAGGCGTGGGATGTACATGGGCTTTACGTGCGTTCGGCTGGTCGGTGTATCCGCGGCGCAGGGCCAGGCGCCGCAGGGGCTCGGTCAGCAGTGCGGCGATGAGAAGAGCCCCGAGTCCCACGATCGCCGACGCCAGCCACGGACTCAGACCGAACATGGACCCGCCAGCACGGTCCGACCGGCGGGGGTGTCCCTCTTTCTCTGGGCCGGAGTTTCGGCCACAAGCCCGCCCGCCTGCTGTCCCAGCTCACTTTGCGCGTCCGCGACGGCGTCCGCCAGCACGTCGTCGAGGTTCCGCCGCGGCCGCCAGCCTGTGAAGGCCCTGAGTTTCGTGGTGTCGGGGACCCGACGCTCCATGTCTTCGAACTCAGGTCCGTAGGCCTCTCTGTAGGAGAGGCGGCGCACGGACGAAGTGCTCTTGGCGCGGGCGATGGTCCGCTCCGCCAGATCCAGAATGGTGATCTCCTCGTCGCTGCCGATGTTGAAGGTCTCACCTACGGCTTCTGGGAGGTCGATCAGCGGCAAGAGCGCTTCGACCACATCCGCGACATGGAGGAAGCAGCGGCTCTGCAAGCCGGTGCCGTAGACAGTGAGGGGTTCTCCTCGGACCGCCTGACGGGAGAATCTCGGGATGACCATGCCGTACGCGGGGCTCTGCCGTGGACCGACGGTGTTGAAGAACCGCACGATGGTGGAGCGAAGTCCGTACTCCCGGCGGTACAGCTCGGCGAGGATCTCATCGACCGCCTTGGCAGTGCTGTAGGACCACCGGGGGACAGAGGGGCTCCCCAGGATCCGGTCGGCGGTCTCCTTCAGCGGTCCGGACGAGTTCTTGCCATAGATCTCCGACGTGCTGGCGAGGATTACTCTTCGGTCATACCGATGAGCAGACCCGATGACGGTCTCGGCGCCTTTGGTGTTGACGGTGAAGGAATTCAACGGCTGTTCGACGATGAGTTTCACGCCTACGGCCGCCGCCAGGTGCACTACAACACTGCATTCACGCATCAACTTGTCGACGAGCGGCGCGTCCAGCACCGAGCCGTGGACGAATTGGAAGTGGCCCTGCTCGCGTGCCGTTGCAAGGTTCTCCAGGCGTCCGGTGCTGAGGTCGTCGAGCACGACGACTGGCTCACCACGTGCCACCAGCGCATCGACGAGATGGGAGCCGATGAAGCCGGCTCCTCCGGTGATCAGGTACTTCTGACGTTCCATCACGCCCTCACTCCAGGTTTTCGGGTGGGGTGTTACCGGAGGCATGCGCTCCGGCAACGCAAGGCGACGATAGCCGGGAAAGGCGCAATTATAATGAATGAAATCGCGGGTTAGTCCATTCGTACCTCCGTACAGCTGAAATGACTCCATCTGCCTGCCGGTTGTCACTCATGCGAGGGACGGGAAGCGCGCCGACCGAGCGCCCGGCTTATTCCTCCGGGAAATTGCCCTTGGCAAACAGAGAGGAGTCCGATGGTGTCGACGGTAACAATGAAGGTAGTGGTGGTCGGCCAAGGGTATGTGGGCCTGCCACTCGCCGTTCGTGCGGCGGAAGCCGGGCACGACGTCGTGGGTATCGATGTGGACGAGATCCGGGTCAAGCGGCTGGCCGCCGGCGAGTCGTTCGCCGAGGACGTGACGTCCCTTCGCCTGCAGGCGGCCCTCCACTCCGGCCGCTATTTCCCGAGCACCGACTACGCGGATGCCGCGGACTTCGATGTCTGCGTCATCACCGTGCCCACGCCCCTGAAGGACGATGCGCCTGACCTGAGTTTCGTGGAGGACGCCGCGCGGGAAATCGCCCAGCACCTCCGGCCGAAAGCCACGGTGGTCCTTGAGTCGACCACCTATCCGTGCACGACCGAGCATGTCGTGGGGCCGATCCTGGAAGCGGGCAGCGGTCTCCGCGCGGGCCAGGATTTCTTTCTGGGATACAGTCCGGAGCGCATCGATCCGGGAAACGCGACCTGGCGGCTGGAGAACACCCCCAAGGTGGTCTCCGGAGTGAATGATGTCTCCCTGCGGCATGTCGAAGAGTTCTACGACGACATTGTGGAACGTACTGTCCCGGTCAGCTCACCCCGCACGGCCGAGCTGACCAAGCTTCTGGAGAACACGTTCCGCCATGTCAACATCGCGCTCGTCAACGAACTCGCGATGTTCTGCAAGCCGCTCGGCATCGACATCTGGGAAGTGGTCGACGCGGCGGCGACCAAGCCCTTCGGCTTCATGCGATTTCTGCCCGGACCCGGCGTCGGAGGGCACTGCCTGCCCATCGATCCCTCGTACCTCTCGTGGCAGGTCAAGCAGACGCTTCGGCACGACTTCCGCTTCGTGTCGCTGGCCAACGACATCAACAGCCATATGCCCGACCATGTGGTGCTGCGCGTTGCCAGAGGGCTCAACGCGCGCCGCAAGCCGGTCAATGGCAGCCGGGTGCTGGTCCTCGGACTCGCGTACAAGAGGAATGCCGGTGACATCCGGGAGTCCCCTTCGGTCGCCGTGGCTCTCGGACTCCAGCAACTGGGCGCGCATGTCCTCGCGGTGGAGCCGCATGTCGACCCTCTTCGGCTGCCCCAGGACATCCTGTGCGTCGAACTCACCGAGGAACACGTCGCGGCAGCCGATGCCGTCGTCGTGGTCACCGACCACGACGTTTTCGACTACGCGATGGTGGAGAGGGTGGCCGACTATGTGTTCGACGCCTGCAATCGCTGCTCGCGCACGGAGACCGTTGAGCGTCTCTGAGGAAACGCCTGTGCACTCTGCTGGGGTACAAAGAATGCGATGTATGCATTGTTTGGCACAAATGCCCCAGATTGGCCCTAGGGTGACTGTCGCACTCACTCGCTCCGATCGGGGATGACCTTGGATTTTCGCGACTACCTACGAGTCCTTTCCCGCCGATGGCGCGTCATCGCCGTGGTGACTCTGCTGGGGACGGCGGCAGCGACAACGGCCAGTGTCCTCGCCCCTCCCGAGTTCCGGGCAACGGCCACGCTGTTCGTCTCTCTCCAGGACGGTGACAACACCTCCCAGCTCTATCAGGGGAACTCGTTCACCCAGGCGAGGGTCCAGTCCTACGCCGAGGTGGCGGCCAGTCCCAAAGTGACCAAGCCGGTCGTGGAATCCCTCCGGCTCGACATGACACCGGCGCAGTTGGCAGCCCGGATCACGGCCGAGGCGCCGGTCAATACGGTGCTCGTCCGCCTGACCGTCACCGACAACCGGGCGGCACGAGCCGCCCGGATCAGCAACGCCGTCGCTGAACACTTCGCCAAGGTGATCATGGAGCTGGAGCGTCCTGAGGGAAAGAAGTCCTCCTCTCCGGTCCGGCTCACCGTCACGCAGCCCGCCTCCGTCCCTTCCGCGCCCGCGTCCCCGAACATCGTGCTCAATGCCACGCTTGGTCTGGCGGTGAGCCTGATTCTCGGAATGGGGCTGGGTGCCGCGTTGGAGACGTTGGACACCTCGGTGCGTGACTCCAAGGCCCTCTCCGAGTGCCTGGCAGCGGTCGGCGGGCCTCCTGTGCTGTCCAGCATCGTGCAGGACCCGCGAGCCAGCAGGCATGCGGTCGCCTTGCGCGACAACACGCATGGTTCTCGTGCGGAGGGCTTCCGGAAGCTTCGGGTCAATCTGCAGTTCACGGAAGTGGACCAGCGGCCGAAGGTGATCGCCGTCACCAGTCCCCTGCCTCGTGAGGGCAAGAGCAGCGTGTCGGTCAACCTGGCCGCCACCCTGGCCGAAGAGGGGGCAAAGGTATGTCTGATCGACTGCGACCTGCGCCGCCCCTCGATTGCCCAAGCCCTCGGCCTGGTCAGGGACGCGGGACTTACCACGGCCCTGGTGGGCCAGGCCGAACCGCATCAGCTGCTGCAGTCGGCCGGGTCCTTCTCCGTGCTCACCAGTGGGATGATTCCTCCCGACCCGACCCGACTCCTGGGCAGCGCTCAATTCGGCTCCTTGCTGCGCGCTCTCGCCGAGGAATTCGACCATGTCGTGGTGGACACCCCTCCGGTGCTCCCCTTCGCCGACACCGCGGCGATGGCCCCGGCCATTGACGGTTATCTGCTCGTGGCGCGCGCCGGGCGGACCAGCCGGAGTCAGGTCGTCGACGCCCTGCGTGTCCTCGAACGCGTCGACGTCCCTGTGCTGGGTGCCGTCATGAATGCCGCCCCGGCCCGAGGAGAGGCCGACGGCTACGGTTACGCCTACACGTACCGGCCGAAGCAGAACAGGTCGGCGCGGCTCACCGCACGCGTGCCGTCGCGCTTGGCGACAGCGGCTCCCGGCGAAGGGCGGACCGCCGAAGCGAACGGGACGCTGGTGTCGGCCAAGACGCGACCGTAGAACCAAGTGTGGGGCCTGCGTTCTGCGTCGGCAGCCCTGCTGCGGTCATGGCCCGGGTCGTGGCCGGTGGCGTTCTCGTCGCTTCGCGCGGGACGAGTGGCGTCGCCGGGAACCACGGCCCGGGCCTGCATGAGCGGACCGCTGCGGGGGCCGAGCATGTGACGGTCAAGGTCGTAGAGACCCTGCCTCATGACCCGAAGACCTCCACCCAGGGCCTGGAGTTGGCCGGCTACGACGCGCTCTACGAGAAAACGGGCGCGGACTGACACCACCCGCGGCCACCTCGTGCTGCGCGTCCGCGACCACATCGACCAGTACCCCTCTTGGGGTCTGGTCGCCACGGCCGACCACACCATCAACCCCGATGCGGAGCGTTACGGCTACCAGCGGGCCGGCATGAAGACCGTCGAGGTCGACTCCTCTCACCTGGTGATGCTCGCCCACCCCGAGCGCGTCGCCCAGCTGATCGAGGAGGCAGTCCGGGCCACCGCCCACTGACCCGGCCTGCCTTGCTCACGTGGTGATCGATGATGCTCATGCGAACTGACCCCTTCCGGGAGCTGGACCGATGGGCAGTCGGCATCAACGGGCGTCCAGGAGATTGCGCGGTACTCGGACGGGTTCGGGCGGATCGTTTCCTTCGGCCGTACGGGCTGCCCAGGGGCCGGTGGTCAGGATGCCCAGGGCGAGGATGGCCAGTCCGCAGCCGGCGATGATCCACCAGGCGGCCGGGCGTGCCCCGGCGGCGATCGCTGCCCCGGTCACCGCGATGCCGAGCGCGGCGCCGACCTGGCGGCTGGTCGCGGCGATCGCGGCGGCCACCCCGGCCTGGGCGCGCGGCAGGCCAGAGACCGCTGTGTGGGTGATGGGCGCGTTGACGAATCCGAAGCCCAGTCCGAACAGTGCGTACGCCGCGTAGAGCAGGATGTCCGAGCGGTCGGCGGGTCGGGTGGCGGGGATGGCCAGCAGGCCGCCGGCGGTGATGCCGGCCCCGGCGAGCAGCAGCGGGATGCGTGGACCGCTGCTGCCCACGATCCGCCCCGCCAGTGGCGGGCACACCAGGGACAGCACCGCCATCGGCAGCAGGTGCACCCCGGTGTTCAGGGCGCTGAGCCCCAACACTTTTTGCAGGTAGAGGGTGTTGGCGAAGAGGAAGCCGCCGAGTGCGGTGAAGGCGCACACCGCCATCACCGTCGCCCCGCTGAAGGGCGCGCTGCGGAAGAGACGCGGGTCGACCAGCGGTTCGTTGCGCCTCTTCTCGTAGGGGATGAAGGCGGCCAGCGCGCCGGCCGCGGTGATCAGACAGGTCACGATGACGGGCGAGGTCCAGCCCCGGCCCGGCGCCTCGATGACGGCGTACGTCAGTGTGCCGAGCACGGTGATCACCAGTAGTTGGCCCACCGGGTCCACCCTGCGGGGGCGTGGCGCGCGGGACTCCGGGACGAAGAGGGCGGCGAGCAGGAGCGCGGCCAGCCCGATCGGCACGTTCAGCCAGAACACCGACCGCCACCCGGCCGTCTGCACCAGTGCGCCGCCGAGGATCGGCCCGGCCGCCATGCTGATGCCCACCACCCCGCCCCACACGCCGATGGCCCTTGCCCGCTCCCGCGGTTGCGGGAAGGCATGGGCGAGGATGGCCATGGCGACCGGGGTGAGCATGCAGCCGCCCACCGCCTGCGCCATGCGGAAGACGATCAGCCAGTCCAGGGATGGTGCCAGGCTGCACAGCGCCGATCCGCCGGTGAACAGCACGAGCCCGAGGAGGAAGACGCGCCGTCGCCCGACGCGGTCGGCCGTGGAACCGGCCAGTATGAGCAGCGAGGCCAGCACGATGGTGTACGCGTCGAGGGTCCACTGCAGGCCGGACACGGAGCTGTCCAGGTCCTCCTGTATCGAGGGCAGGGCGACGTTGAGGATGGTGGTGTCGAGGCTGACCAGCAGCACGCTCAGGCAGCAGACGGCCAGGACCAACGAGGGTCTGTTGCGGTCGGGTTGAGACATGTCGGCCCCCATTCCGGGGTCAGTGCCGCGGCCGGTCGGTGGTGTGGGCCTCGGCGAAGTCCCAGAGCGCCGGGAGGAACTGCTCGGGCGTCTCGGTCTGGGGCATGTGGCCGGTGCCTTCCAGCAGACGGAACTCCGCGTCGGGGATGGCCTGGGCGTACGCGCGGCCGTAGTCGGCGTCCACGACCTGGTCGCTTGCGCCCCACGCGACCAGGGTCGGGTGGGTGACCTTGGCGAGACGCTCGGGCAGGGTGGGGTCGGCCATGGCGTGCGCGCCCGAATAGAGCTGCAGGGTGGCACGGTTGGCGGCCATGACCGCGCGCTGCGCCTCGGTCAGCTTGCTGGGGTCGAAGCGGAACTTCGAGGGGTCGTGGAAGGAGAGGCGGGACAGCTCGACGGGCGTCAGGGAGAAGGTGTCGGCTATCGGGTGGCCGGGGACGGGGATGCCGACGGCGTTGACGAGGGTGACACTGCTGATCCGGTCGCTGCCCAGGGCCGCCAGTTCGGCGGCGATCCAGCCGCCGATCGAGTTGCCGACGACGGCGACGTCGCGCAGGTCGAGTGCGTCGAGCAGCTGGGCGTAGACCTGCGCCAGGGTCGTGACCTCGGTCAGCCACTCGGGGCGGTCGGTGCCGTCGAAGCCGGGGTGGACGGGGGCGAACACCCTGGCCGGCCGCTGCTCGGCCAGGAGGCCGGCGAACGGGGCGACGGTCTGCGGTCCGCCGCCTCCGTGCAGGAGGAGGAAGGGGCGGCCCTCCCGCCCGTGGAGATCGACGGTGACGTCGAGGGTGCCCTGGTCGAGCGTGAGGGTGTGGGTGCTGCGGGTCATTCGGTGCTCCTCAAGTGGGCCGTGTCCAAGGGAAAAGGGGAAAGGGAGTCGCCGTCACGCGAAGTCGGTCGCGGGGATCGTGGCGTAGCGGCTCATCACCGCGACGGTCGACTCCGGGGTCAGTTCCCGGCCGCCCGCGATCATGTTCCGCAGGTCGCGGAAGTACTGCACGTACAGGTCGGGCGTGAAGGTGTTGAGCATCACCGCGGGCGTGTCGCCGAGGTTGGCGAAGGTGTGCGGGGCGCCGGGCGGGATCATCGCGAGCGTGCCGGCCGGGGCCACGTGGGTCGTCTCCCCGATGGTGAAGTGCACGGTGCCGGAGACGACGTAGAAGCCCTCGTCGTGTTGGGCGTGGCGGTGCTGCGGCGGGCCTTGGGTGTGCGGGGCGATGGTGATCTCTCCGATTCCGAGGCGGTGCCCGGTGGTGCTGCCGTCCTCGAGGATGCGCATCTGTGTGGGGCCCAGCTGGATCGTCTCGCCGTCGTCCGGGCCGACCACGGAAACCGTGCTCATTGCTTCTCCTTCGTGAGAGCCGACTCTCATGAGATTAGAGAAGTTGAGTGCCGTAATGCAAGTCAACTCTCATGACGAGGGGTGACTGTTAAGATGTGGGTGAGTCAACAGGAGGAGTGCCACGATGACGGCGCAGGCGGGCACCGGCCGCACCAACCAGAAGCAGCGCACTCGGACGGCGATCGTGGCGGCCGCCCGAGACCTCACTGGCACGGGCGCCGAGGTGACCATGCCCGCGATCGCCCGCGCGGCCCTGGTCTCCGAGGCCACCGCCTATCGGTACTTCCCCGACCTGCCGTCGCTGATCAGCGAGGCCCTGGCCGGCGTCTGGCCGCCCCCCGTCGAGGCACTCGCGCCGGTCGCGGACTCCGCCGACCCCGTCGAACGCGTCGCCTTCGCCTGCGAGTTCCTCCTCCGCGGCATCCTCGCCCGCCAGGGCTCGGTACGCGCGATGATCGCCGCCACCATCACCCGGCCCGAGACGGTAACCATGCGACCGGGCATTCGCTTCGGGCTCATCGACCATGCGCTTCTCCCTCTGAAGGACGCGCTCGGCGCGAGGGACCCGGACGCGTTCGCCCAACTCGAGCGGGACCTCGCGGTGGTCGTGAGCGCCGAGGCGCTCTTCACCCTCACCGATCTGTGCGGGCTCGACCCCGACGAGGCCATCACCAGCGCCGTACGGACCGCGGCCACCCTGACCGAGGCCGCAGTACGCGCGATCGTGTAGCGGCTGGGGCGCCGTCAGGACCGTGTGTGGCGAGCGCCGCCACTCGCCCAAGGACCGGGTGCCGCAGGATTCCAACGCCATCGGGCACCTGGAAGCCATCGCCGCAAGCCTGCGCGACGACCTCATCAAGCAGGTCCTGAGCGACGCCTGGACCCGAAAGATCGGACCGGTGCGCAAGCGGCGCCCTCGCGTCACGACAGCGATCGGGCCCCAGGGCGATATGCCCACTTCCTGGGTTCCGAGCACGGTCCAACCAGCCCTGGTTCCACGCAGGAAGCACCGGCTGAGCCGCGGTCACCGCCGTCGCTGTCGGCAAGGGCGCCCCCGCCCGGCCCGGGGCGTCGCGGAGCACTGCGCGCACATGGACACCATGGCCGGATTCTGATCTCGTATGACACGTCCTGTACCGACGACGCACTCGCCCGAGGTGTCTCTCAACAGCAGATCGACACGACGCTGATCGGCAAGCCGAGACAGATCTTCCGAGAGCGTTCGAGCTGTTGAAGCCCCCGGAGGATCACACGATGTTGCTTGGGCGCCGGAGCGAAGAGGCGACCGTCCGCGGGCTGGTCGACGGGCTGCGTGACGGGGAGGGCGGGGTCCTGCTGGTGGTCGGGGACCCTGGAATCGGCAAGTCGACCCTGATCGACCTGGCACGCCGGGAGGCTACGCGCGGTGGCTTGCGGGTCCTTTCGACGACGGGGGTACCGGCCGAGTCCCGTCTGCCCTACGCCGGCCTGCACCAGCTTCTGCTGCCGCTGCGCGGCTGCCTGGACCGCCTCCCCGCTCCGCAGCGTGATGTGATCCGGACCGCGTTCGGACGACGTTCGGAGCCCGTCCCGGACCGCTTCCTGGTCCCGTGGACCGTCACCGAACTGCTCGGCGAGGCCGCCGCGCAGGAGCCGCTGCTGGTCGTCGCGGACGACGCGCACTGGCTGGACCCGGCGACCTGTGACGTCCTGGCCTTCGCCGCCCGACGGGTCGGCCTGGGACCGATCGGCATGCTGGTCGCGCTCCGCGACGGCTACGACCTGCCGCTGCTGTCGGCGGGACTGCCCGAGCTGCGGCTTCGGGGACTGGACGAGGAGTCCGCGTGCGCCCTGGTCGAGTCCCATGCTCCTGGCCTTCCCGCGGAGTCGAGACAGAGGATCCTCACGGCCGCACTCGGCAACCCGCTGGCTCTCACGGAACTGGCGCTGGGCACAGCAGCCCAGGAGGGAAGCGCCGCGGCGCTCGCCGGCGGGGCGCTGACCCTGTCGACCCGCATCGAGAAGGCGTTCGCCGCGCGTTGGTCGGAACTGCCCGATCGGACACGGACGGTCCTGCTGGTGGCGGCCCTCAACGAGGGGGGCGCGCTGGCAGAGACACTGGACGCGACGTCCAGGGTCCTCGGCGTCGACATCGGGGCGGACGCGCTGCGGGAGGCGGTCGCGGCGCGTCTGGTGGAGGCCGGTGTCGGCGGGCTGCGCTTCCGGCATCCGCTGGTCCGCTCGGCGATCGAACAGAGCGCCGACCTGTGCGATGTGCTCGCGGCCCACTCGGCACTGGCCGAGGTGCTGACCGACCAGCCGGACCGGCGAGCCTGGCACAGGGCCGCGGCCACCATGGGACCGGATGAGGACGTCGCCGCGGAGCTTGACGAGGCGGCGTCCCGCGCGGTCGGCCGGTCCGCGCTGGCCCTGGCCGTCGCGGCCGAGGAGCGGGCCGCCGAGCTGAGCCGGAATTCCCTCGCGCGCGACACCCGGCTCCTGCGCGCCGCGCAGCTCTCCTTCGAACTCGGCCAGTCCGCCATGGTGGAGCGCTTGGTGGGCCGGATCTCCCGTACCGGGCTGGGGGTTGTGGCCAGGGGACGGCTGGCACTGCTGCAGGAGAGCGTCGAGGAGAGTCCGACCGAGAGCACGGAGCGGGTGCTGCACCTGGTCGAGCTGGCCCGGGAGGTCGCCGCCGCGGGCGAGCGTGATCTGGCCATGGAGGTGCTGCTGGGGGCCGCGCGCCGGTGCTGGTGGGTCGATCCCGGCCGCAGCGTACGGCTGTTGGTGGCCGACACCGCCCATGAGGCGGCGGACTCTCCCACGCACCCGACACTGCAGTCGGTCCTTGCCCTGGCCGCACCCGACGAGTACGGCGGTGCGGTCCGGGAACGGCTCGACATACTGGCGCGGCACCGAGGCCTGGAACCGGTCCAGCACGCCCACCTCGGCATCGCCGGGACGACCGTCGGGGCATGGGAGCGATCGCGGGTCTTCTTCGCCGCGGCGATCCCGCGGCTCCGCACCGAGCGGCGTCTCGGCCCACTGGTGCGCGCCCTCAACCACGAGGCGTACTGCGCGATCCACACCTGCGACTGGGCCGCCGCGCAGGCCGCCGCCGAAGAGTCCGAGGCGGTCGCTGTCGAGGCCGGGCAGCATCGCTGGGTGGCGCTGGCCAAGGTGCCCCAGGCCGTCGTGGCAGGACTGCGCGGTGACGCCGAGACGGTGGGGCGGCTCGCGAGCGAGGCCGAGCGGGTACTCGTGGCCGCAGGGACGAGTTGTGCCATGGCCTATCTGCAGATCGCCCGCGGCCAGGCAGCTCTGGGGACGGGGAACTACCACGAGGCGTATGCACACCTCGTGCGCGTCTTCGACCCGACCGACAAGGCGTCCCACCACCTGCTGCGCTTCTACGCGCCCGCCGACCTCGCTGACGCCGCTGTGCGCAGCGGCCACCAGGAGGAGGCGAAAGCAGTACTGGCCGAGTTGGAGGGCGCGGCCGGGGAGTTCGCACCCGTCGTCGCGGTCAACCTGGCCTTCGCCCGTGCGGTGCTGGCCGACGACGATGATGCCGACGCGCTGCTGGAGGAGGCCCTCACCAGGGACTTGCGCCGCTGGCCGTTCCACTACGCGCGGCTGAAGCTGGAGTACGGCGCCTGGCTGCGCCGCCATCGCCGGGCGGTCGAATCCCGTCCGCATCTGCGGACGGCGCGGGACATGCTGGAAGCCATCGGTGCGCTGGGATGGCGGGAACGGGCAGAACAGGAGCTGCGCGCCTCCGGCATTCGGCCGCAGCCCCGGTCCGACTCCCGATTCGAGGAACTCACCGCCCGGGAACAGCAGATCGCGCGCATGGTGGTGGAAGGACTGTCCAACCGGGAGATCGCCGAGCGGCTCTCCCTGTCCCACCGCACAGTCGGATACCACCTCTACCGCATGTTCCCCAAGCTGGGGATCACCTCACGAGCCGAGCTGCACGCCGTCGTGGCCGACGCCTGACGACCGCCCCGGTGACCTCGCCGAGGCCGGGAACAGCTGCTGAACCGGACGACCAGTCATCGTACTGACGAACCCGTCGACCTCCCCTGCGTACGTTCGCTGACGAACCACGAGTTCTACCGACGGGTGTCGAGATGATCAGCAAGCCATTAGCGGGCAGGGAACGGGAGTTCGCGGAGCTGCGTGCGCTGCTCGACCACCGCGACTACGGAGACCGCGCCCTGGTGCTGCTCGGCGAGGCGGGCATCGGCAAGACCGTACTGCTGAACGCACTGAGCCAGCATGCCGCGGGCCTCGGCTTCCGGGTGCTCACCGTGGTGGGCCGTGCCGCCGAGTGCGATCTGCCGCTGGCGGGGCTGCACCGGCTCCTCCTGCCGGTGCGCGTCGACGCCGGGCTCCCGGCGGACCTGAGCGAGGCACCTG
This sequence comes from Streptomyces sp. NBC_01384, assembly GCF_045040035.1. Lineage (NCBI taxonomy): Bacteria > Bacillati > Actinomycetota > Actinomycetes > Kitasatosporales > Streptomycetaceae > Streptomyces > Streptomyces sp. NBC_01384. The sequence goes on along the minus strand of NZ_CP109559.1, from coordinate 1,132,641 downwards.
GCGGCCCACAGGCGGCAGAGGCGCTGGTGCCCGTCCTGACCGGGCTCTCGGAGCGTGCGCCTGTACTGCTGACCGTGGACGACGCCGGACAGATGGACACCGCGTCGCTGGAAAGCCTCGCCTTCGCCGCCCACCGCCTCACCGCGCGGCGGATCGCGATGGTCATCGCCGCGCGCGGACCGGCGGCACCGCCGGGGTTCGAGGCGTGCTTCCCCGAACTGAGGCTGCTGCGGCTCCCGTACGCGGCGGCCGCAACGCTCCTCGACCGGATACCGGCCGTACCGCGAGGCCACGCGCGGGAACGGGTGCTGGCCGGGGCCGAGGGCAATCCGCAGGCGCTCGTGGAACTGGCCGACGCCGCCACGCGTGATCGGCAGGCGCACCGCCACAGTGCCGTAGGGCCCCTGGCGCCGACCGGCCGGCTCGTCGCCGAAACCGTGGCCAAGCTGGCGCATCTGCCACCGGACACCCTGGCGGCTCTGCTGATCGCCGCGGTCGCGGAGGACGACGACCAGGCACCAGTCCCGGCCGACCCACGGGCGCTGCTCCCCGCCGAGGAGATCGGCCTGGTCCGGGTCGACGAGACGGGCCTTCGCTTCACCCACCCGCTGGTTCGCCCCGCCGTCTACCACGCCGCCCCGTTCACCGCCCGGGCCGCCGCGCACCGGGAGCTCGCGGGAGCGCTCTTCGAACGTGCCGACCGCCGCGCCTGGCACCTGGCCGCGGCGAGCGTACGGTCCGACGAGGACGCCGCCGCATTGCTGGAAGCAACGGCAGGCCGCCCCGGAACATCCGACGCCGCGGCCCGCGCTCGCGCGCTGCAGCGGGCCGCCGACCTCAGCACCACCCGCCACGACCGCGCCCGACGGCTGGTCGCCGCCGCCGAGAACGCTCGCGACACCGGCCAGGCCGACTGGGTCGCCGACCTGGCCACAGCGGCCCTCGGTCTCGCCGATGCCCCCGGCCTCAGCACCGCCGTGCGAGAGGCGGCCGGATGGGCGCAGGCATGGACCTCCCGGCAGACCGCCGCGTTCGCCGCCCTGGTCTCCGTCGCCCGTGAGGCCGCTCCCGACCACCCTGCACTCGCCTGGCGGGCACTCGCCTCGGCCGCGCTGGTCGCCCACCACACCGGCCACCCGGAACACCGTGCCGAGGTGCGCAGGCGCCTGACCCGGATGCCGGAGCATCCCTGTGCGGGCACATGGAGAAGCTGGATCCGCGTGTGTGTGGACTCGTTCGACGACGCGCGCGAAGCGCTCACCCACCTGCACGGCTCGTCCGCCCGGATCACGCCCGGACTCACCCCCGACCCCGGCCTTTCCGACGGCGGCCTCAGCGGCTTGGAACCGGGCGCCGTCGCCTGCCTGCTGGACGAATCCGAACTCGCTGTCACTCTGCTCCGCGATGCCGAGCACGGACAGGGGACGCAGGCCTCGCGCGAAGTGAGCCCAGCGGCGCTGGCCACGCTCGGCCGCGCCCTCCTCGACACCGGCCGCTGGGACCAGGCACTGGCCGTTGCATCGAACGCACAAGCCCACGGCGAGCGCTACGGCATGGACCTGCTGACCGCTTCGGCCGCTCTGGTATCGGCTACCGTGCACGCCCTGCGCGGTGACTCGGCGGCGGCGCGTGCCGCCGCCGAACAGACCAGAGGCAGGATTGACCCTGCCGAGAGCCGCCTGGTGGCAGCCGAGGCACTCCGTGCCCTGGCGCTCGCGGCCGACGCCGACGAGGAGCATCTCGTCGCCTACCTCCGTCATCGCCGACTGCTGCCGGACGGCAGACCGCTGCACGCCCGAGTCTCCCTGCTCGACCTGGCCGATCTCGCGGCCGCCGCGGTCCGGGCCAACGAGATCCCCGACGCACGGCAGTTGATCGAGGGCGCCGTGGGCCGGCTGACCGGGCCGCCTTCGCCCCGGCTGGCCCAGATCATCGCCCGGGCGCGTGCGCTGCTCGCCGACCCCGGTGACGCCGAGGCCCACTTCGAGGAAGGCATGGCGATCTCGACAGGAGATCAATGGCCCTTCGAACGGGCACAGCTCATGTACGACTACGGCGCCTGGCTGCGGCGCTCACGCCGCATCAACGACGCCAAGCCCTACTTCGCCGCCGCCCTGGACACATTTCAGCAACTTGGCGCGGAGCCCTGGGCCCGGCGCGTCGGATCCGAGCTGCGCGCCAGCGGGATCAACCCTTCCGGCGCGGCCCCGTCACCGGAGGCGATCACGGGCCTCAGCCCACAGCAGCGCGAGGTCGTCGTCATGGCCGGCATGGGCCTGACCAATCGGGAGATCGCGGACCGGTTGGTCCTGTCCCCTCGTACGGTGGCCGCCCATCTTTACCGCTCCTACCCCAAACTCGGGGTCTCCCGCCGCCATCAACTGCATGGGCTCATCGGTGACCTCTGACCGTTCGCGTCCACGACGTATCCCCGCAGGCCAGGAGGTTCCGATGGGCACAGACTCAACCGACCCGGGAGACGCTGTTCCTGGAGCGTCCGCGGAGCGTCCCGCCGGGACGGACGGTCGCCTGCTCTCGCATCCGGGGCGTTCTCCTGTCCTGGACGTGGCCCAACTCGACGTGTTGCGCGGGTACGGCAGCGAACGCGACGTGTCCGACGGCGATGTACTGTTCGCCGACGGCGACGAGAACTACGACCTGATCGTGCCGCTCGTCGGCACGGCCGACATCATGGAGGGTCACGGCCGGCAAGGGGCCAGTGTCGTAGCAAGCTACGGTCCGTCCGAGTTTCTCGGCGAGTTCGGCATGCTCACCGGGCAGCGCGCGTTCCTCAGCGCCGTCGCCACCTCCGCAGGACGGGTCCTCCACGTTCCGTTGACGCAACTGCGCCGGGTCATGGCGCAGGAGCCGGGCCTGAGCGACCTCATCCTGCGGACCTTCCTGCTCCGGCACTCCATCCTGATGAGCCGCAGCACAGGCCTGACCCTGGTCGGATCGCGCTTCGCCCGTGACACGCGGCGGCTGCTGGAGGTCTTGGCGCGCAACCGGCTGGTCTGGAACTGGGTCGACCTGGAGGCGTCGGCCGAGGCCGAACAGATCCTGCAGGGTCTGGATGTCCCGGTCACCGATCTGCCGATCATCATCGTGCCGGGCGGGAAGGTGCTGAAGAATCCCGGCTCCCGCGCGCTGCTGGACGCCTTGGCCATCGTCGGCGACACCGGCTCGTATCCGCCGGGCGTGTGCGACTTGCTCGTCGTGGGCGCAGGCCCGGCCGGGCTCGCGGCCTCGGTCTTCGGCGCGTCCGAGGGTATGGCGACCACACTGGCGGAAGACACCGCGCTCGGCGGCCAGGCGGGAACCTCGTCACGTATCGAGAACTACCTCGGTTTTCCCGCGGGCTTGTCCGGGGAGGAACTCGCGGCCCGGGGGACGCTGCAGGCACAGAAGTTCGGCGTCCGCATCAAGCTGGCCGCACGAGCTGCCTCACTGTCGTCGCAGGACGGCGTGCACCAGGTCACCTTCGATGACGGCGAGGCCATTCAGGCCCGGTCGGTCATCATCGCAACAGGCGCACGATACAACCGGCTTCCCCTCGACGACCCGGCTGAGTTTGCGGGCGTCGGGGTGTACTACGCGGCGACTCAGGCGGAGGTCCGGGCCTGCGGAACCGGGCCGGTCGCCATCGTCGGAGGCGGCAACTCCGCGGGGCAGGCTGCTCTGTTCCTCAGCCGCACGTGCGACGTGGTACACATGATCATCAGGGGGGACGCACTGGACGCCACCATGTCGCGCTATCTGGTCGACCGGATCGAGCGCGATCCTCGCATCGTCGTCTGGCCTTCCACCCAGGTCACCGCTCTGATCGGGACCGACCGGCTCGAGGCCGTTCGGCTCTGCCGCGAGGGCCGGCCGGAAGCGTCAGTGCCGGCTGTGACGGGGCTGTTTGTCTTCATCGGCGCGAAACCGGGAACCGGGTGGCTGGCGGGCCGGCTCGCCGAGGACAGGCATGGTTTCCTCCTGACCGGCAGCGACATCCCAGCCGCCCGGCTGGAGGACGAGAACCTGACACCGTTGTTCCTGGAGACGAGCAGGCCCGGCATATTCGCCGTCGGCGACGTGCGCAGCGGCTCCGTCAAGCGCGTCGCAGCCGCCATCGGCGAGGGCTCAGTGGCCGTCCGCCTGGCCTACGAACGCCTCCAGTCGGCAGGTCAGGCCGACCCGATCGGTCTGGCCGCCCGCTAGGTGTATTGATCACGAGCGTTGTTGACAGCTACGGGGCTTGATCATGGCGAAGACCTCCGGTGTGGTGGAGCTGTCTAGGACCGCACCGCACGGAGGCCTTCGTGTCCCACCGTAATGCCCGGCTGACCGTTCACGGCAGGCGGCTGCTGATCGAGCGTTTTGTCGGCGATGTGTCGCAGGGTCTCCTGCAAGCCGGCGACCTCACCGAGCCACTGCATCCGCTGGGCCTCTCCCAGGCACTGGCGGGTGTTGGTCTCGATCTCCAGCAGCCGGGGCTCCTGGGCCAGGTCAAGGCGGAGCATGGGGCACCTGACACAGGCTTCTCTGAACTGGCGATAGCCCGGGCGAACGGGCGGGAGGGAAGATCGTGATTCTCTCGGCTCGCTTCAGCGCCAGGAACTACTGTCGCGAGCATGGTCGAACACGATGCCCTCAGTGCCACCCGCGAGGCTTACGACGCTGCTGCCCCCACCTATGCGGAACTGTTCCGCGACACGCTGCGTGACAGTCCCCTGGACCGCGCGATCTTGGGTGCCTTCGCCGAGGTCGTAAGTGCGAGTGGGGACGGTCAGGTCGCGGACCTGGGGTGTGGGCCTGGCCATATCACCGCTTATCTGGACGAGCTGGGGCTGGCCGCGTTTGGCGTTGATGCCTCTCCTGCGATGATCAAGTTGGCTCGACAGGCCTATCCGGGCCTGCGGTTCGACGTGGGCTCGATGGCCGCGTTGGACATCGCTGACGGCGCGCTGGGCGGCGCACTCTCACGTTGGTCCATCATCCACACTCCGCCGCAGGAACTCCCTGTCATCCTGGCGGAGTTCCATCGTGTGCTGGCACCTGGCGGCCACCTTCTGGTCGGCTTTTCGGCAAGCGATGATCCGACTCACCCGACGCAGGTCTTCGATCACACAGTCGCGCCGGCCTATCGGTGGTGGCCTGATCACCTCGCCGCGATGCTGCGCAAGTCCGGGTTGGCCGAGGTAGCCCGGATGGTTCGCGAGCCTCAGCCCACCGACCGACGGCAGTTCCAGGAGATTCACCTGCTCGCCCGCAAAGCCTAGGCAGGGACTGTCTAATCGAACACATGACCGCATCCAACCTGCCGGACGGGAAGCCGTCAGGCTCCAGGCGTCGACTCGTGATCAGGGCTCACCGCCCGTTCGAGCTCCGATTTGGTCGAACAAGGGGACTCCGAGGAACACCCTCGAAGACCTGCGCTCCTGGCGGGCATCAAGCTGGGCGATCTTCTCTTCTGCCCCAGCGAGGCTGACCTTGAGCCCTTCGACCTCGCCGAGCCAGCCTTCGCGTTCGGCCTCGGCAATGCGAGCGATCAGGTTGTCGCGGATGTCGGCAAGTCGTGTCCGCTGGACCGGGTCCGGTCGAAGGTGAGGTGACCCTTGGTCACCTCACCCGTCCCACACCCCGCCACGACGTGCACACACCCCGCAAAACACAACCAGCGAAACGACAGACGAAGAAGTCAACAGCCCCGAAGCCCCGCCGCACAGGTTAGAGATCAAGCTAGTGTCCCGAGCCAGGGACTCCTGCCCGGCGTAGCGACCGATCAGCAGCTTCGCCGAGCCGTATCCCGTCTCCGTCCTCCGTCTCACCGGGAACCTGGAAACCATCGCCGGACTGTGCACCGGCGAGTAGTCAACGTGCGGATACCCGCCGCCATAGGTCCCGCCCGAGGATGAACGGGCCCAATCCTGGCACTGGTCCCAGAGTCGATTCCGCTCCCAAATCTCGCTTGTCGGAGTCATCGGAGCACGCGGCACTGGACCCCAGGTCTCTTACTACGCGCAAACGCCCTGCCGCCCGGCCGGGCGACGCGCGTACGGGCCGACGCCGGCGGCGAGCAGCTTGCCAACAACGTCCCCCCGGAAACCCGAACGAAGGTCTAGGAGCAGCAATGTCCACAGTGACCATCCAGCCACAGACCCGTCTCGTCGACGGCCTCACGATCCGCTACGCCGAGGCCGGCAGGGACGGCGCACCCACTGTTCTGCTCACCAACCCCTGGCCCGAGAGCCTGTACGCCTTTGCCGCCCTCTGGGACACCCTGGCCGCCGACTTCCACATCACCGCCATCGACCTGCCGGGCTTCGGCCACTCACAGGGCCGCCCAGAGCTGTACTCGCCGCTCGCGATGGCCGGCTTCCTCGCCCGCCTCGTCGACGAGTGGGAACTCGGCGCTCCGCACCTGGTCAGCCCTGACGTCGGCTGCTCGGCCGCCCTGCTGCTCGCCGCCGAGCACCCCGGCATGGTCGCGAGCCTGACCGTCGGCAGCGGTGGCACGGCGTTCCCGCTGCAGGTCTCCGGCGCGCTCAAGGACATCATCGAGGCTTCCGACCCGGCCGTGTTCGGCCAGGCCGACGGCCGTGATGTCGTCGCCGGTGTCGTCGACGCCATCCCCGGCCACCCGCTCCCGGCCGAGGTGCGTGAGGACTATCTGAGCGCGTACGAGGGCGACCGCTTCGTCCGCTCCACCGCCTACGTGCGCAACTACCCGCACGACCTGCCGATCCTCGCCGAACGGCTCGGCTCCATCACCGCCCCCGTCCAGATCATCACCGGCGGCCGCGACCCGCTGGTTCCCACCGCCAACGCCGAGTACCTGCGCGACCGCCTGCCGGGCAGCCGGCTTCACATCCTCGACGCCGGGCACTTCGTCTGGGAGGAGGCAGCGAAGGAGTACACGGACCTGGTAGCCGCCTGGCTCCACGAGCGGAGCCGCTGACGAGACCGCCGTGCCCGTGGCCGACGCCCGGGGCGCGCCGGTCCCCTCACCGACCGGCGGGACCCCGGCCACGGTCCGCGGGCTCACCCGTCGAGGACCGCCCTACGTTCCCCGGGAGATTTCTTGAAAGCCATCGGCCTGACCGAGTTCGGCGGCCCGGAGGTGCTCCACGTGGTCGAGGTGCCCGAACCGGAGCCCGGGCTGGGAGAGGTACGCATCCGGGTCCACACCGCGGGGGTCAACCCGGCCGACATCACCTTTCGTTCCGGCGGCTGCACCACCCAACTCGCCACCGGCACACCGCCGTACATCCCGGGTATCGATGCCTGCGGAACTGTGGACGCCCTCGGCACAGGCCTCGACGGCCGGCTCGCGATCGGCGACCGTGTCGTCGCCGTCGTGATCCCGACGGGACCGTACGGTGGGGCGTATGCCGAATGGATCGTGGCCGACGCCCGCAGCGTCGTCCACGCGCCGGCCGGCGTCGGCGATGCCGAGGCCGCCACCTTGCTGCTCAACGCGCTCACCGCGCAACTCGCCCTCGACGCCCTCGAACTGGAGCAGGGCCGGCCGGTCGCCATCACCGGCGGGACCGGCGCGGTCGGCGGTTACGCCATCCAGATAGCGGCCCTGCGCGGGTTGACGACGATCACCGATGCCGCCTCGGGAGACGAGTCGCTGCTGAGACACCTGGGTGCCGACTACGTCGTCGCACGAGGAGCGACCATGACAGACCGGATCCGCGGGACCGTGCCGGGCGGTGTACCCGGCCTGGTCGACGGAGCCGACCTGCGCGACGCTGTGCTGCCCGCCGTGGCCGACCACGGAACGATCGCGTCACTCAAGGGCTGGTCCGGACCCGCCGAACGCGGCATCCGCGTGGCGGCCGTGTCGTCGTTGGACGCCTTCACCGACACCGGACTGCTCAGCACACTCGTGAGCCTCGCCACCGCCCACCGGCTCACGCTCAGGGTGGCGGACGTACTGCCCGCCGCGCGGGCCGGCGAAGCGCATCGGCGCCTTGCCGCGGGCCGCGTCCAGGGCCGGCTGGTCCTGGACTTCCTGCTGGGGCCACTGTCCTGACGAGCTGGTCGCGGTCATCGCCTCACGGCCTCGTCAACTGCCCTGTGGCCTACGTACGGTTCGGGGCCGGAGGGAGCTGTGCCTCCCCGCCGGCCCCGAATCCTACTTGCCGCTACGTGGTCCTCGAACATGGAGCGTGCAACATGTCGTGCGCCAGGGCCGGCGTCTCGCGGGGCGAGCCGTCCCTGAACGCCCGCGCCCACCCGGACCTGGCTGGAGGACCATCCCCGTATCCACCACACCTTCATCCCCGTCGGCGCGTGCTGGCTCAACCTGCAGGAAGGCTGGTGGCGCATCTTCCGCAAAGCCGCCCTCGCCGGCCGGTCATTCGCCAACCGCGACGACAGCGAACACGCCACCACCCTGGCAACCAGCCAGCTCAACTCCCGTGCCGGCCCCTGGGTCTGGGGCAGACCCGCACCGCCAACCCGCCGACTACGGCGCCGATACGTGTACACCGTTTGAGGAATCCAGCAGTAGTCAACCTACTGACGCGCCATTCCTGGGGTGTTGCCTACGCTTCCCGTGCCAGAGAAACCTCACCAAGGGAGGAACGTCATGCTGAATCAAAGCCTCTACGGACGTTCCGAGCCGATGAGCCACGGGCTCGCCATACTCAGGCGGACTGAGCGATCCGGCCGCAGCGCCATCATCCACATCACCGGGGAATCCGGCATCGGCAAGAGCGCGCTCCTCAGCGCGCTCTGCGCGGAGGCACGCACGCTGGGCTTCGCGGTCGCCACGGGTAGAGCTGCCGAGGTACACCTCTCGCCCGCTGCCACGTTGCTGCTCGCGCTGCGCTCGGGTGACCGACCTCTGCTGGACCCTGGAGAACTCGCCGACCTCGCCCGGCTGTCCGACCAGCCGGTAGTTCTGCTGGACCGGATCGGCGAACTCCTGGAAGGTGTCGCCGGCCCCACGTTGATCGCCATCGACGACATCGAGATGGCAGACGAGCTCAGTCGCGCCGCGCTGGCGGCGGTGCCCCCTCGGCTTGTCGGATCGCCGATTGTGTGGCTCGTCACCAGCCGAGACGATCGTCTCTTTCTCGGGCGGTCGGACGTGGACATCCGGCTCGACGGCCTGGTGGCAGCGGACATCCTCCAATGTGCGAAGGAGCACCTGAGCGAGCCGCCCACCGAGGCACAGCAGAGCATGCTGCTGAGGGTCGACGGCAATCCCGAGTTGGCCACGCAGCTGATCAAGGGCTTTTCACGGGGCGTAGCGGATCGGATCCCGGAAGAGTTCATCGAGAGTGTCCGTCGCCGCGTCAACGCCCTGAGGCCGGCCGCCGCCGATCTGGTGCGGATCGCCGCGGTCCTGAACCGGCCCTTCGCCGTCGACGAGGTATCTGAACTCCTGCCTGGCAGTCAGGGGATCCACGTGGAGGCGGCGCTCGCCTCGGGGCTGTTCGCAGAGCGGAGCCACCAGATCAGCTTCCGACACGACCTTGTCCGCGAGACGGTCTACGCCGGTCTCTCCGCAACCGCACTGCACCGGCTGCACCGGGCCTGCGCCGACTTCCTGCTCTCAACGGGACACAGCGCGCTCACCGTTGCCCCCCATGTCCGGCACGCCGTGGGCCTGGACACCGTTATACGAGTGGAGATCCTGCGACGCGCGGCCGACGAGGCCGTAATCAGCCAGCCGCGCCTCGCAGCCGAGCTCGCCCGCGAGGCATTCGGCCTTCTGACCCCGGACTCACAACTGTGGCGCGAGGCCGGCGAGCACTGTCTGGACGTGCTGAGCAAGGCTGACCACGCTGCCGCAGCGGCAGCAACCGGCGACGCGCTGTTGGCCGGAACCGGCGATCCGGAGGATGCCGCTCGCCTGCACACCCTCCTGGGGCCGGTCCGCCTGGTCGCGGGGCAGGCCGCGCAACACACCACCGCCGTGGAGGAGATGCTCGCCTCGCCAAAGGTGACACCGGCGACCCGGGTCCAGCTGCACGCCTCGCACGCATGGGCGCTCGCTGGAATCGACACCCAAGCAGCCCGCGGTGCCCTCCCGCCGGAGGACACCGCACTGGCCCGGCGGGCAGCAGCCGAGATCGCACGCCACTCCGGCCATCACACCCAGGCGCTGGCCGCCTATCGCGCCGTATGCCTCGAAGACGGCCCGCTTCCCGAGGAGATCCTCGCGCTGCAGATGGTCGACCGGTTCGACGAGGCTGCGACATTGATCGCCGAGTCTCGCCGCGACCATGAAGCCCCCTCGCTGATGCACGCGCGGCTCTGGCACGCCTTCGCGCTGGGGCGACTCAGCGATGCCGAAGCCCAGGCGCAGAGCCTGATCTCCGCCTCGCGGGAGTACGGGACCGCCGCCTACGGAGACGACGCCACCGCGTTGTACGCCGCCATCGCTCTGCTCCACGGCGACGTCCATGCCGCCAGGCTTCGCCTCGGCAGCACAGTTTCGGTCGTCCACGGATGGATCGCCGCGCAGGAGGGGAACGCGGCGGAGGCGGTCGAACTCCTCTCACCGCTCGCGCACACCGGTCACTGGGCATGGCTGCCCGAGGCACTGCGCGACCACGTTGGGATCGGTTTGGCAGCAGGGGACGCCGACTTCCTGGGGAGCGCGCTGAAGCGCGCTGAGGAAGCGGCAGCGCGAAACGCCGGAGTCGCCAGCTACGAAGGGGTCGCTCTTCAGGCCATCGGACTCGCACGCGGCGAAGGAAGTCTGCTGCTGCGTGCCGCGGAGACCATCGAGTACAGCCCACGCGCTGAACTGCGAGCACGTGCCTGGGCTGATTACGGAACCCACCTGCTGCGGGACGGGGCCCGCAGTGAAGGCGCGGACTGTCTGGAGCGGGCCTGGAAGATCTACGAAGAGATGGGTGCGCGGCAGGGATTGCGGAGGCTGCAGCGTACGGTGCGAGAAGCCGGGCTTCGCGGTCACTGCAGACAGTGGACGGCCAGTCGGGCTCGCTCCGCCCATGGCTGGGCGGCCGTCACTGAAGCTGAGATGAAGGTGGCTGAGTGGATCAGCGCCGGCTACACCAACAAATCTGTCGCTCGCAAGCTCGGCATCTCACCGAACACAGTGGGAACCCACGTGCGGTCAGTCTTCGCGAAGCTCCAGGTCCAGTCACGCGTGCAACTGGCCAACGTCCTCCGTGCCCGCCAGAGCGAACACTCCCTCAGTGGGGCAGTGGGCGTAGAGCGGTAGAGCGACCGGTCGGTGGCGCGGTCCCGGGCCGCCGCGAAAGCCGACCGGCCTCCTCACCTGTTCATGCGATACAGCGCAGTCACGCGTCCTGGTCGACTGGCAGTCGCCATCGACGGGGTCACGTTCTGTAGTCGTCGAGAACTGCGATTACTGACTGCTACCGGATCTCTTCCACACTTGCCCGTGAGGCAGGGACGCAACCCAGGTGGTGATCACAACCTCGTATCAGGCGTTGAGCTGTTGGATCGCCGTCGCCCAATTCTCAATGTGGTAGCCCTTCGCCAGCTTTCCGTCACGGACGGTGAACACATCAATCGCCATCGTCCTGAAGGACTTGCCGGTCGGAGCGGCGCCCCAAAATTCTTTGACCGGCGTCCCCGTCGCTTCTCCACGCACGATCATCATGTCGTCGACCACATGGATGTCGACCACCTCCCACGCCAGATCGGGCACGGTCTCTCCCATGGCCTTGAACACGTCGGCCAACTGGTCACGCGTCAGGAATTCCTGATTTGTGTGGTACGAGTGATAGTCCTCGTTGCACGCCTGGGCCAGAAGTTCCGACACATTCTTCTCACTCGGTTTGTTCAGCGCCTCGTAGAGCGGGGCAGAGATCCTGCGCGCCTCTTCGACAGTCATGAACGATTCGTCACTCTTGGTCATCTGGCCTTGTCCCTTGTCCCTTGTCGCAGACGGTGTCGCACCGAGCCAATCGGCACCGGGCAACCCGAAGTTATCTCGGGCGTCGATTCCGGTCTCTCACCTAAATACGTGAGGGGTATACCGGGCGAGGACGTCCAACAGAGTCGGGCCGGAGCAACCAGCGGCCGGCTCGGGCTTGGCTGCGGCGTCGGTTGTGTGACCAGTGCAGACGACGGGCGCTGGTAAGGCAGTAGGGCCTGGCAGCGACATGTCCCATCAGGCGACGGATCTCGGGGACGCTGAGAGGTGTGAGCTCGTGATCGCCGTGTGGGCTGCCCCTTTTGCGGCTTCTTCGGCCCGGAGAGCGGTCAGGTGGGCGAACGCGGCCATGGACAGGGTGATGTGGCGGTACCAGGCCCGGTGGAGGCGGACTTGGTAGTGGTCCAGGCCGCACTCACCCTTCGCGGTCTGGAAGCACTTCTCAATCTGCCAGCCAGAATGCACACATGACGGTGTATCAGGCAGTAGACGAGCCGATAATTGCACGTGAGGGGCTTTTGCGGTTGGTCGCGGTGATCGAGCATCTGCAGGCCCGTGCGAGCGATCAAGCGGAGGCGTCGTCATGGACGACGGAGGGGGCAGCTGCCCCAGATACCGGTCCCACGGCGGGCGGACGACCGTGTGTGGGCGGCACTGCCGCCGGTGAACCGACAGGCCGCGCTGTACCGGCTGGCGGCGCTGGTCGGCCGGGCTCTTCCGGCGGACACGACTCCCGCGGCCGGGGACCTGGCCGTCCCGAGGGATGAGGGGCCGGCCTCGTGACGGTGTTGATGCCGTGGGAGCGGTTGGACGGGAAGGTGACCGGGCGGCATCGCGACGCACTCGCGGTCGTGTACGTGCGTCAGTCCACCCGCCGGCAGGTTCTTGATCACGGTGAGTCCACGCGGCTGCAGTACGCGCTGGTCGACCGGGCTGTCGCGTTGGGCCGGCAGGCGGGCAGGGTGCTGGTGATCGACGATGACCTGGGCAGGTCCGGGACCAGCGCGATAGCGCGGCCGGGCTTCCAACGCCTGGTCAGCGAGGTCTCCTTGGGGCATGTCGGGCTGGTACTGGGCATCGAGATGTCCCGTCTGGCACGCTCGGGTAAGGACTTCCGCCAGCTGCTGGAGCTGCTCGCCGAACTCGGAATGCCGCTCTACCTGTGCCCGAGCCCCGGTAGCCCCGGAATCCATCACTCCTACCCACCGCGGCCACTCAGGGCTCTCCGGCCCGCGATGGGCGTTCGGGCCGGATACGGCCGCCCATGCACTACGGCTGATCTACAGCGGGGTGTTCGACCGCTACCCGGCCGCTCAGCTGATCCTCGGCCACATGGGCGAGATGATCCCGCACTTCGCCGGAGGCGTTCAGCGGATATCGTCGAATCCTTATTCGTCATGCAGACATACGCACCGGCGCGATGCCTACAGCGTGCCGAACGGTACGACCAGGGGCGAGCACAGAGATCACGCCTCCGCGTCGACCACCTCGATGTCGGTGAAGGTCATACCAATCAGCACGGGCTCCTCGGCCGAGGTGTGATCCTGGTTGCGGGGAACGATCTCCCTGCGGGTCGGGAAGGGGATTCCGCTGACGGTTTCGTAGCCCGACAGCAGGTGTGCCGTCGCCTGCCCACCGAAGATCTCCGAGTTGTAGTCCAAGCGCTGCAGAATGGAGCGCTCGTCGAAGTACATCGCTTGCAGCCTGTTGTGGGTGGCTATTCCTTCCGGGAAGGAATAGCCGACGCGCTGCCACGTTCCGGTCGAAGATGGGAACGGTGTCACGTCTTCGACGACGAATCCCGGCCACGCGATCAGGAAGGGCAGGTTCAGGTAGTTCCAGAAGGCGAAGCCGGTGAAGTAGGCCAGTTTGAGCTCGTCCCAGGCCGTGTCGTCGGTGTCGGTCGCGAATGCGGCTCGTGGCTGGGCGCGCGCCTTCTCGACGCGACCATCGGCGAGTACCACCGCAGCGAGGTCTGGGCTGTACGAGCTGCGACGGCCAGCGCCGAGGAACGGCGTCAGAATCGTCCGCTGCTCGCCGGTCTCGACGGTCACCCGCGCACGCGTCAGTGGGTGTTCACGGGTTTTCGCGTCCCATGCCACGCCGTCGAAGGCGACGTTCGCCGTGATGTACGCGACTTTGAGCCAGCGGTCCAAGCCGCCGTGGGCCTCGAGTGCTGCCCGGATAACTTCGTTAGAAGGTTTAGCCACTGGTGGTGTCATTCCGGCTCCAAGTGCTGCGTGTCTGGCCGACATCCCGACGGGGACCTGTTTGTCGGATCAAGGGGAAGGAAGCGTGGTTGGGCCGATCGTCTGGCCCGGGACTAGGTGACCGCTCGTAGCCCGCGATTCACCTAAATACGTGATCGGGCGGGTGTACGGTCTCACCAGTTCTGCGCTCCGGCGCGGACGAGCATCTCGTTGACGGCCACGCGGCGTTCGCGGGTGACGATGATGTCGGCGTCGAGCGCCAAGGACTGTCCCGCCACGTCCCTGCACCTCGTCGGCCTGGATGCGCCCCGGGCTGCCCATGCCGGCAGCCCGAAACCGGCGGACAACGGGCCGTTGCTCTTAGCGCAGGTGGGCGATGATCAGGTTCGGGTCCTTGCGCAAGGCCCACGTGGCGGACGGGATGTAGACCGTATGACCGCGTATGGCGATCGACGTCGGATTCTCAAGTCCGTCCTTGCCGGTGAGTGCGATGGCGTGGCTGCCGTCGGGCTCGACGATTGCGACCTCGTTCTGCCCGTCGACCGCTGCGATGATCCGATCGCTGTGGCCGATGAACTCGAAGTCGTCGATGCCGGCCAGCCCGGTCGCCTTGATCTCGAACGTCCCGGCGGATCCGTCGCGGCGGATCGGGATCCTGACCATGGTGCCGAGTGACGTATTCGTCACCCATACCGCCCCTTGGTGGACTTTCAGGCCGTTCGCGCCCAGGGTGCCATGGGGAGCCAGCTCCGGGCCGGTGGCCCAGGCAGTGGCCGCGCCGCCGCCGATCGGCATCCGCCAGACGGTGCTCAGCGCCGAGTCGGCGCTGTAGAACTCGCCAGTGGACGAATCCAGCCCGAGCCCGTTGGGCACGCTGTCGGCCGGCAGTGGGGTGATGCGCTCGGGCACGCCGCCCGGCTTCAACCGCCAGAGCCCGGTCAGATCGCTGGTCCCGGTCACGTACAGGAAGTACAGGGTGCCGTCGTCGTCCCGCACGAGCCCGGTGAGGAGCGCGAAACCGAGCATCGGCGTGTGGACACCGCCATCGGCGGGGGCCGGCAGGGTCGCCAACACCTGCTGGCGGCCGTCGGGATGGAGCCGGACCACTTGGCGCGCGACGGCCTGGTTGAGGTCGATGGCGCCGTGGGGTTCGAGCGCGATGTTCTCCGGCTGCTGGCCGGCGGCGAGGTCGAAGTGGTCGGCGATCCGTACCTTGGTGAACGGGTTGGTTGGGGTGGCGGCGACCGATGGGGCGGTCTGTGTGAGAACCGCGGCGCTCAGGGCTATGCCCACGAGCTTGGCGGCGCGATTGAGGGTCATGAGAGTCGTTCCTTAAATGGTGAACGCACCGGCTGAGGCGCTTTCAGATCCTTGGGGACCTTCCGAAACAGCAGTGCTGCGACTTTCTGTGTCGGCCCTGCTTGTGGCCACTTTGCATGTGGGCGCCGGACGGGCGCCATCGGCATGTTGACTTCATCTTGGTCGTGCGCCGGGTGGCGGGTGGCAGGTGGATGTCCGGCGTGACCGGGCGATGGCCATGTGGGCGGGGCTGCGTCTCGGGGGAGCGCGGGTTCTTCGACCTCGCCGACGCCGTCTCACCCCGCGCAGCCTGGTCTGCCGCGCCTGGACCACCCACCGGTGGGGCAACGGCCCCACCCGCCGCCGATGAAGATCAGCTATCCGCGCGACCTCTGGAACAAAGAACATTCTTGGTCTGCTGGTGGTACCGCGGAGTTGCGCCCTACGACCTGCACGGACAACGTGCGTGGGGGCTCTTCATAACGCCCTGGCCCGTGACTGGTCCGGATCTTGGACTCGGCATGACTATGGAGGGATACCGGCGAGGCCGAGGCCGTCAGGGGCCACGCCGCGGTGCCAGGGCATCCTCGCCGGACGTCCGCAGGCCATGAATGGTCAGGGGCCCCAGGCAGGAGGGGCGCATCAGAGCCAAGAGCTCCCTGCTGCGGAGCCCCTCATGGCGTGTCCGGTAGGTTCGCCCGGCGCGGCCAACCGATGCCGCTGGTCATCGGACGCACCCTCTCGTGGGTACCGGCGCCTCCGGCCGTCGTGATGGAGAGCGCCCCGCAAGCCCTTACCGTGCTGCCACAATCACTTTGGCGGGATGCGAACTCCTGGCACCGGCCACGACGAAGGGTGCGGTGGCAGCCCACCCCGTTCGCGGCCGCCGCCCAGCAATGCTGCCTGCCGACGAAGATCCGGTCGGTCAGCGGGCCGCGCAGACGGTCTCGACGAAATGGTCCACCTGTGCCTCGGGCAGGTGACGTGCGAGGTCCGCCTCGCTGATCATGCCGACGAGGCGATGGTCGTCGATCAGCCCCGTTTTCGAAGTCCGGGTCACAACTGACGGATCCGGCGGTAGCGCGGGGCCCGGCACGCCCGTCCGCACGGATCAACTCTCCGCCAGCACGAGCGTGCACGTCTCCCCGGGCGCGATGGTCACGGCCCGGTCGGCCAGCACCACGCGGATCGGTGTCTCCTCCGAGTCGGGCACACAGATCTCCAACTGCCCGCTGCGACGCCGTATGCCGACACCCCAGTGACCGCGGTAGCGCAGCGAGAACCCGTACTCGGAGAGCGCCGGAAGTGGCACCGGGTCCAGCCACAGGGCGTCCTCGCGCGTCTCCAGTCCCGTCAGGCCGCGCTGGACCAGGTCGAGGGTCCCGGCCATGGCCCCGAGATGGATGCCTTCGCCGGTCGTTCCGCCCTGGATATCAGCGATGTCCGCTTCCAGGGCCTCCTGGACGTACTGCCATGCCTCGGCTCGTCTGGCCCTGGCGAGGACCAGGCCGTGGACGAGTCCGCTGAGAGTGGAGCCGTGGCTGGTGCGCCGCAGGTAGTAGTCGACGGTTCTGCGCCAGACCTCGTCGTCCAGGTCGTACCCGAGACGCAGGAACAGCTGCCGTAGCTCGGTGGGCGAGAAGAGGTAGTCGAGCATGAGGACATCGGCTTGCTTGGACGCTTTGTAGCGGTTGACCGTGTCGCCCTCGGCCTCGAGGATCCGGTCCAGCCGCCGGATGCTGCCGTAGCGCGTGCGGTAGGCGTCCCAGTCGAGCTCGGCGAGGTCGTCGTAGCCCTCGAACTGGCTGATGACGCCCTGGTGGAACGGCACCCGCAACCGACGGGAGATCTCGTCCCACTTGGGGAGCTCGCTGCCATCCAGCCGGACGCGTTCGAACAGTTCCTCGCGGCGCCACGCGGGAAGGCGCCGCAGGACGTCCAAGGTGCGGGTGAGGACCCAGGCGGCGGTGACGTTGGTGTACGCGTTGTCGTCCAGCCCCGGCAGGGCGGCACCCGGGTAGCTGTCGTGGTACTCGTCGGGGCCGACGACACCGCGGATCCGGTAGCGTCCGAGGCCGGGGTCGAAGACGGCGAGGTCCGTCCAGAAGCGGGCGATCTGCACCAGCATCTCCGCGCCCTTGGTGTGCAGGTACTCCGTGTCGCCGGTGGCCTCGCAGTACTGCCACACGTTGTAGGCGATCGCCGAGCCCACGTGGTGCTGGAGCCGGGAGTGGTCGGGCAGCCAGTGCCCCGAGTGGGGGTTGAGATGCCACTCCTGGGTCTCCTCGCGGCCGTCGCTGCCGCTCTGCCAGGGGTACATCGCCCCGGCCCGGCCGATCGCGGCTGCTGCCCGGCAGGCCCGCGGGAGGCGCCGGTAACGGTAGTTCAGCAGCCCAAGGGAGACCTCCGGGAAGTGCAGGTTGAGATACGGCAGGGCGAAGAGCTCGTCCCAGAAGACATGACCGCGATACGCCTCGCCATGCAGCCCCCGCGCGGGGACGCCCACGTCCAGGTCCGCGGTGTGTGGCGACAGCGTCTGCAGGACGTGGAAGAGGTGGAAGCGCAGGATGCGACCGGCTTCGCCGGGTACCTGGATGTCCGCGCGCCGCCACAACCGCTCCCACGCGGCGACATGAGAGTCCAGCAGGCCGGGAAAGTCCGCCGCTGTGGACAGCCGGTCGACTGCTTCGCCGAGCGGGTCGCTGATTGCGGTGTCCCGCGAGGTGTGCAGCGCCACGGTCTTCTCCACGGTGACGGGCTGATGGGGAGCGATCGGGACCACCAGGCGGTGGACGGCGCGGTGGCGGCCCGGACGAAGCTCCGATGAGACCGGGGCCAGGTCGGCTACGACCGTCGTTCGGGCGGCCAGGGCGACAGCGATGTCCGACGTGCTGGTCCGGCAGCTCAGCCAGACCGTGTGGGGCTCGTCTGCCCCAGTCCGCACCTGGGTCACATGGCGGCGATTGAGGGTGCGGTACCGGTGCACATTGCCGTTGATCACCTCTCCGTCGAGACAGGACTCGATCTCGACCTCTCCCGACCAGTCATCGGCAGTGAAGACCGTCCGCAGCGCGGCCAGGTGAGGATCCCCCATGTGCACCAGGCGGGTCTGCTCGACGCCGAGCACGCCTGCCTCGTCGCCCCGGTGACGGAAGGCACGGGTGAGCGTGGCGCGGCGCAGATTCAGGGTGTGCCGGTGGTCCAGGAGAGTGTGTGTGTCCGGGGAGAACCACGGGCCCCACGCTCCCTCGGTGCGGCGCAGACGGAACCGGAGAAGCAGCCAGTTCGGGAGGTTGACCAGGTCCTCGTTCACCACCTGCCGCCCCACCACAGCCGACTCCAGGCGGTTGTAGCACCCGGCCGCGTAGGTTCCCGGGCAGTGGACCAGGCCCGTCCGGCACTCGGGCACCGCGCCCCGCGTGGCGAAGTAGCCGTTTCCGAGCGTGCACAGCGATTCACGCAACCGTTCGGCGGCGGGGTCGTAGCCCGTCCACTCCCATGTCCACTCCGACATCCGTCGCCCTCATCTCTCCTCCGGGGCCGCTGCAGGCCCAGGCCCGCAGCCCGGGCCTCAGACCGGCTGGGGGACGATGGCGACCGGGCACCCAGAGTGGTGCAGCAGGGCGTGGGCGGTCCTGCCGAGCTGCAGCCCGAAGTGGCCGTGTCGGCGCACAGCGCCGACGACGATCAGGTCGGCCTGGGTGGATGCCTCCAACAGGACGCGGTGGGCGGGGCCTTCGACCGGCTGGCGATGGACATCGACCTGGGGGTGTTCCCGCATGGCCTCGCGTAGTGCGTCGTCGAGGCTGGTCGAGGCCCGTTGCTCGCGCAACCGGGCGGCGTCGTCCGCGATCAGCATGTGGTCCACGGGCTCGTGGGACGGGCTGCGCCAGGCCCGTACGGCCGTCAGGGCGCAGCCGCGCACCTCGGCCTCGCGGACGGCGAATTGCACGGCGCCCGCGCCGCCGCTCGGGACCCCGACCCCCACCACGATCCGGCCAGGGGCTTCCTGGCGGTTCCGCTCCGCGCCACGGACCACGATGACCGGGCAGGCGGCGCGCGCCGCCACTGCGAGGCTGACCGACCCCAGGAGCAGCCCGGCGACCTCGCCACGCCCACGAGAGCCGGTGACCAGAGCGAACGCCTCGGGACCCGCACGCAGCAACACGGACACGGCATCGTCGGGGAGTATCTCGCCCGATGCCTTCACCTCGGGATTGCGAAGCCGGGCTCGTTCCACGCAAGAAGCGATGATGTGCTGCGCCATGACCTTCTTAGCAGGACGGTCAGTGGTGAAGGACGGTTGGGCTCCTTCGTAACGTTCCCAGAGAGAGGCGTGCAACAGACGCAGCGGCAGCCTGTGCCGAGCCGCTTCGTCCACCGCCCAGTCGACTGCCAGCAGACTGGAGTCCGATCCGTCGACGCCCACGACCAGCGGGAGTTCCATCGCCGTCACCGCCTTCTTCGTCCGGCTGCCGAAAGCCACCTGTGAATACCGTCGCACCGTCCGAGAGCCGCCGCGACATACCAACCGGGGCCCGGAGCGGGCAGGCAGCCTTGGGCCGGATTGCGGCACACCGGGCTGCGGCGATGCTGGAGGCATACGGCCGAACCAACCCTCCGCCTCGCCCTTCAAGGACTCAGGACATGTCTGACGCTCCGCACATCGTGAGCGATGTGATGACCATGCCCGTGGTGGCCGTCGGGCGCGACGCGCGGTTCAAGGAGATCGTGCGTGCCATGGAGCAGCGGCAGGTCAGTGCCGTTCCGGTCGTGGAGGGCGAGGGGCGGGTGGTCGGCGTCGTCTCCGAGGCCGACTTGCTGCCCAAGGAGGAGTTCCGGGAATGCGGACTCACCCGCCACGATCGGATCCGTCGTCGGTCCGCCCTGGCCAAGGCTGAGGCGCTGACCGCTGAGGAGCTCATGAGCACGCCCGCTGCCACGGTTCGCCCCGACGTCACCTTGGCCCAGGCAGCCCAGATCATGGCCAAGAAGCACGTCAAGCGGCTGCCCGTGGTCGATGACGAGGACAGGCTTTGCGGCATCGTCAGCCGAGGCGACCTGTTGAAGGTCTTCCTGCGCTCGGACGCGGACATCGAGGAGGAAGTCCGCCGCACCGTGGTGTCCTACCTGTTCCCCACGGTCAGTCACGCCATCCACGTGTCCGTGCGGGACGGGGTCGTCACACTCCGCGGACGCGTCCACGACACCTCGCTCATCTGGGTTGCCGAGCGCCTTGTCCGCGCTCTGGAGGGCGTGGTGGGAGTCGAGTGCCGGCTCAGCGGCGGCGCGGATGCCGCCCCGGATGGACCCGAGACCACGCAATGAGTAGCGGCTGCTGTGTGTCGCTGGTGGATCACCGGGTACAGCGTGTCGAGATTGCTGGCGATGTTGCGCCGCCGGCCAACCGCTCGCTCGCGAGCAGCGCCTGGCCAGCAGGGCCGGACAGCGGCCGGGATTCCGGGTGCCGGCCTTCGTGGACCACGGCGATCCTCAGGTTCAACGGGGGCTGCGGTCGAGGTGAAGGCTGCGGATGTTGGGGTCGGAGTGCGGTAGGGCGCGCTCGAAGTCAGCGCGCAGCACGACAGCGGGGCTGCGGCGGAAATACCGGAGGCGCAAAGGCTGCGCGTTGTGCATCGATGGGCGGGGAGGCCCCTGGGCCGTTGATCAGGGCCGCACCCGTTCGTCGGATTGGGTGTGCCGGCTTACCGGAGCCTCCCCTCCAGGGTCGGTGGAGGGGCCAGCCTTCACCAGCGCATCGGCGTCTACTGATCGGCTGGAGTGATGCGACGGCCCGTGAGGCTCGTGGGCCGGATCGACACCCACATCTCGCGTTCGCCACCGGGCCATGGCGTGGTGTGGGCGCGTCGGGTGAGCCCGCGCACGGCGTCGGGCTCCGTCACGACGCTCGCGGGGCCGACGGCGAGCACGCTCCAGCCCTGGCTCAGAGCCTCGTCCACGTGGTCGACCTCGAAGGCGACTTCCGTTTCCACGGCCGCTGCGGCCACGGAGTCGGGCGAGGTCCGGAAGATTATGGCTTCATCGACGACCTCGTAGTTGACCGGTACGATCGCCGGGCGGCCGTCGGACGCCGACACTGCGACGCGCCCGACGCCGTGCGTGGAGAGCAGAGTGCGGCATTCGTCCGGGCCGAGGTCCAGCAGCTGAGGGTGCAGCAGTGCGTGGCCTTGTCCGGGCGGGAGATCGATGCCTCCGCCGAGCAGAGCGGTGACCGTGGTGCCCAGCGCGTCGGCCAGCCTGATGAGAGCCGCCATCGTGGGGTTGGAGGGCCGTTCCTCCAGGTACGCCAGGTAGAGGGGCGACATTCGGGCGCGGCGGGCTGTTTCCTCCCGGCTGAGCCCCTGTCTCCGGCGTTCGACGCCCACACGCCGGCCAATGTCGCCAGGATGGGTGGCACCGGTTGGTGGGGCAGCCGCGGGCACGGCCTCCGCCTCACCCGTGCCCGACTGCGACTCGTGGGTGGTCCCGGGCTGTCCGTGCTCGAGATGGCGGATGTGGGCGTCGGGCCCGGGGAAGACGAGCGTCACGTCGTCCGTGTCCGACCAGTGCACGTCGTAGGGAGGTGTTCCGTCCTCGTGGTGGAGCCCGACGATCTCGCCGTCGCGCTTGGCGCCGCCAGTGGTCGGACTTTCGATGACGAGTTGGTCGCCGAGGTGAGCTCGCATGATTGCCGCCCTCTGCTCAGAATGGTGCTGTATCCAACCTGCCACGCGGGACACGCCGCCGCATGGGGCGCATTCCCTGCTGTCCGCGAGGTGGGCGGCCCGTATCCGGGAGGCGACATGCACCACCGAACGGTCGAAGAGCTCATGACCCGGGGCGTCGTCCGGGCACGGCGTGACACGCCGTTCAAAGAGCTCGCCAGGCTGCTGGCGGAGAACGACGTCACCGCCGTGCCCGTGGTGGACGATCTGGACCGCCCCATGGGCGTGGTGTCCGAGGCCGACCTGTTGCGCAAGAGCGCCGACCAGGCCGATCCATCAGGCAGGGTGCCCGTTCCGCATTTGGAGGCCTGGGAGCGGGCCAAGGCCGAGGGGTCCCGCGCCGAGGAACTGATGTCGGCTCCCGTGGTGTGTGCACGTCCAGAGTGGAGTGTGGTCGAGGCCGCGCGCCTCATGGAGGCCCAGCACGTCAAGCGGCTGCCGGTCGTGGACGAGGCGGACCGGCTTCTGGGCATCGTCAGCCGTGGTGATCTGCTGCGGATCTTCCTGCGCCGTGACGACGCCATCCGCGACGAGATCGCGGCGGACGTGCTGCGGCGCACGATGGGGCTCGGTCCCTCGGAGGTGACGGTCGAGGTGCGCGACGGGAGGGTCACCCTTGGAGGGTCCGTGGAGTTCCGGAGTCTGATCCCTGTCATCGAGCAGTTGTGCCGCGGCGTCGACGGCGTTGTCTCGGTCGCCGGCCACATCGCGTACCGGACGGATGACGCCGGCCCTTCCCCCACCGGCACCTGACGAGGGCCGGCCGGCACGGTGGCTGGAAGCCGGCCTCCGACGTTGTACATGGGATCTGTCATGGGTGATCCCTCTGGAATCCGCCGGGTTTCACATGGGCCATCCAGTGGGCTGACGGGTGCTCGCCGGGGCCGCACCCATGCCCTGGATGTCGTGTCCGGCGGCGTTCAGCAGCTGGTGGGCGAGGTCGTGCATGGCCCGGCCTGCCGCCAGTTCGTCACCGATCTCCGGCACGTTCGTGTCCGCCGGATGGCAGTGTGCGGCTCCGCGCGTTGCTGGTCCGTTCCCCCACCTCGTCCCACAATCGACCGACAGTGGGCTTCGGTCACGGGGCCGAAAGTCCCTTCGGGGACGGCGTCCGGCCCGGAAGGGACCGCCGTCGGCACGGTCCATCTCAGCCGGTGGCGGTCATATTTGTGGTACGACCGCAGTGGGACACGGCGCGTGATGCAGTACCGCATGATTGATCAGTCCCAGTTGCAGGCCCCGATGCACCAGCCGCGGGCGGGCGCCGACGATCAGAAGGTCCGCTCCTGACGCCGCTTCCAGCAGTGCCTGGCGTGTCGGTGCCTCGATCAGCCGCCGCTCGACCAGGACGCCGCGATGCCGCTCCGCCGGCCCGCGCAGGGCGTCGTCGAGCACCTGCGCCGGCGAGCGGAGGTGCGCCTCCAGGGGCCACGACGAGGCCTGAGGTGTGCTGAAAGCTCCGACCGGTGCGCTCCAGGCGTGCACTGCCACCAGCCGACAGCGCCGCACCTGGGCCTCGCGGAACGCGAACCGCAGGGCCGTGCCGCTGCTCTTTTCGTCCTCGACTCCGACGACGATGCTCCCGAACCGGGCCTCCCGGTGGGTCACCGCGCCGCGGACCACGACGACCGGGCAGTCGGCTCGCGCAGCCACGGCGAGGCTGACCGAGCCCAGGAGCAGGGCGTCGAGGTCTCCAAGCCCTCTGGACCCGAGCACCAATGCGAAGGCGTTGCGCCCCTTGTCGATCAGGGCGGAGGCCGCGTCCTCATGCGACACCTCGCTCGACAGCCGCACCGTGGGAGTGCCCTGCCTGGCCCGTTCCGAGGCAGTGGTGATCAGGCCCGACGCTTCGTGGCCCCCAGTCGCGGCGTGCAGGATGTGGAGCGGCACCCCGTGCCGGACTGCCTCGTCGGCGGCCCAATCGACCGCCTCCAGGCTCGCCTCGGATCCGTCGACGCCGACCACCACGGGAATCGTCACCGCCCCTGTCTCCTCTCGTGCCGGATTCCACGCCTCCGGCCCCTCCTCCACACATCCACGTGCGCCGAGGAATGGATCGGGGTGATCCTCGAATGGGAGAACGCACCGCGCTCGGCATGCAGGCGAGGTCCGGACCCTCCACCCGATCGGACTCGTCCACGGTCATTTCCAGCTTCTTACGAGACGGAGGCCGCCGCCATGCAACCAGCCGTCACCGTGGGCCTCGACGGCTCGCCCGAGAGCCTTGCCGCTGCCCGCTGGGCCGACATCGTCCTGGTCTGGCGCCCCACTTGGGTTCCGTGGCGCAGGCCGCCGTTCATCACGGGCGCTGCCCCGTCGCCGTCGTTCCTCATGACTGAATCCGGCCTCCGCAGGACACCGGGGCGGTCGATGCTGTGCCTCACCCTCGTCGGCGGACTTCCGGGCAGCGGGAAGTCCACCCTCTCCGGAGCGCCGGCGGACCGGCTTGGGATCACTCTGCTCAGCAGCGACCGCCTCCGCAAGGAGCGGGCCGGGATCCCCGCGGAGCAGTCCGCGGCGGCCGGCTACGGCGAGGGCTTGTACACGCCCGAGTGGACGGCCAGGACCTACGCCGCCCTGCTCGATCGTGCAGCCGCCCTGCTGCTGTACGGAGAGTCCGTCGTCCTGGACGCCACGTGGTCCGATGCGGCACAGCGCGATGCGGCCCTGGCCGTGGCCGAACGCACTGGCGCCGACCTGGTGGCCCTGCACTGCCACGTGCCGGAGGACGTGTCGGCGGCCCGCCTGAGGACGCGCGCCCCCGGCATGTCCGATGCCGGCCCCGAGATCGCTGCCGCCATGGCGTCCGGGGAACCGCCATGGCCCGAAGCCGTCCCGGTCGACACCAGTGGCCCGTTGGAATCCGCGGTCGCGCAGGCGCTGACGGCCGTCCGCCCGTGGGGCACCGGCCAGGCCGCGGTCTTCCGCCGCGCCTACATGGAGCCGGACTGACACGCATGGAGCCGGACTGACACGCACGGGTGGCCCTGTTGCCCGGCAGTCCAACGGGGGTGACCGTGAAGGTGGGGGAGCGAGGGAGTGAGTACCGTGCGAGCGCTCGTCTACCACGGCCCGGCACAGACCTCCTGGGACACCGTCCCGGACCCTGCGATCGAGGAGGCGACCGACGCGATCGTGCGCGTCGACGCCACCACCGTCTGCGGCAGTGATCTGCACATCCTGCGGGGAGACCTCCCCGAGGTGAAGCCGGGGACCGTCCTCGGCCACGAGGCCGTCGGCGAGGTCCTGGAGGTCGGTCACGAAGTCCACCTCCTGCGCCCCGGCGACCAGGTGATCGTGTCGTCCGTCTCGGCATGCGGCCATTGCAGGGCGTGCCGTGACGCCATGTACGGACAGTGTGGCGGGGGTGGCGGGTGGATACTTGGGAGCCTGATCAACGGGACCCAGGCCGAGTTGGTACGGGTCCCCTTCGCCGACTACTCCACCACCCGACGCCCCTCCGACCTCCCGCTCAACGACGCGGTCCTCCTCGCCGAGCTTCTCCCGACCGCCTACGAGGTTGGGGTCCGGAACGGACATGTGGGCCCGGGAGACACCGTCGTCGTGGTGGGCGCGGGTCCCGTCGGTCTTGCCACGGTGGTCGTCGCTCGGCTCTACTCGCCCCGCCGGATCATTGTGGCGGACCTGGCCGGCGCCCGGCTGGAGACCGCCGCCCGGGTGGGGGCCGATGTTGCCGAATCGCCAGGGAAGATGATCGCCGACCTGTCCGACGGACCGGGCGCCGACGTGGTCGTCGAGGCGTCAGGGGATCCGGACGGCTTCGTACTGTGCACGCGTGCCGTCCGCGCGGGAGGGCACATCGCCAACATCGGCGCGCACGGCAAACCGGTCACGCTGCATCTCGAATCCCTGTGGCGCAAGAACGTGACGATCAGCACCGGCCAGGTGGACACGTCCTCCACACCATGGCTGCTCGATCTGATGAGGTTCGGACGCCTGCCCGTCTCTCCGCTGGTCACCCACACCTTCGGGCTCGACCGGATGGAAGAGGCCTACGAGGTGTTCGCACGCGGCACCACCACGGGAGCCCTCAAAGTCGTGCTGCGCCGTGAGTGATCCCGCCCGATCGACGGGAGTCCGAACGGGTCTGCCCGGTGTCGGGGCTCACGACGTCGGGCTGGTCCTGTTCTGCCGAGGCCCTGGGCGAGCCGCCGGGCGTACGGGGTGGCCCGCCCCCTTGGCGCAGGGGTGGGCGAAGCGCGCTCCACGTCGGCACGGGTGATCCGTCCGCCGCGTCCGGTGCCGTGCACAGCGGTCAGATCGATGCCCCGCCGTAGCGCGAGGTGCCGTACCAACGGTCCCGCCCCGATGGCCGATGTGGCCTCGGCACTGTCCGCGCCTTCCGGTACGCACTGGGCCGAACGGCCCTGGTGCATGGCCGTCGAGCCCTATAACAACCGCTCCGACCGCGGATGCGCGAGCGACGAACGGACCCGGGCCCATGGCCCGCATGGCCCTACCCGAGTGGTGGCGGACCAGAAATCCTGCGTTCGTGGACGGTGTGAGGCACCCGCGATGTCCCACTTGCCAGACGCGGTGCTGAAGGAGAACGGCCATGACTACGGACCCCGACGTGAACGCCTGCTCCCCTCCTGCGTCCGGCGGGTCGACTATGGGGAAGGAGGGCATGGTCGCGCTGGTGGAGGTGTTGACCGGGCGCGGTTTCACCGTGATCGGGCCCACCGTGCAGGACGGTGCGATCGTGCTGGCCGAGCTGGAGTCGGCCGACGAGCTGCCGTACGGGTGGGGTGTGGAACTTGAAGCCGGGCGCTACCGGCTGCGGGAGCGGGCCGACGGTGCCGCCTTCGCGAACGCGGCGGGCCCCCAGTCGTGGAAGCAGTTCCTGCATCCGGCGAAGGTGCGGCAGTGGCGTGCCGACCGGGTGGGCGAGGAGATCGTATTCACGGCCGAGGAGCCCCCGGCACCGCGGTACGCCTTCCTCGGGGTGCGTCCCTGCGACGCACGGGCCATCGCCGTCCAGGACCGGGTACTCACCGGGGGGACCCACCGCGACCCCGCCTACCAGGGGCGGCGCGCAGGAGCGCTGCTCATCGCGGTCGAGTGCACGGAGCCCGGCGGCACCTGCTTCTGTGTCTCGATGGGCACGGGACCCGCGGCCCCGCCCGGCTGTGACCTGGTGATCACCGAGGTGGTCGATGACGACGGCCACCGCTTCTGGATCCGCGGCGGCAGCCGGGAAGGCGACGAGATCCTGGCCGAACTGCCCGTCCGCCCGGCTGACCCCGCCACCCGTGAGGCGGCCCGCGCAGGGGTCGCGGCCGCCGCGGACCGGATGGGACGGACCATGCCCGAGGCCGACCTGCGGGAGCTGATGGCCGGCACGCTCGACGCCCCCCGCTGGGACGACGTTGCCGGGCGCTGCCTGACATGCGGCAACTGCACCATGGTGTGTCCCACCTGCTTCTGCACCACCACCGAGGACGTCACCGACCTCACCGGTGACCACGCGGAGCGGTGGCGGCTGTGGGACTCCTGCTTCGACCTGGACTTCTCCCAGTTGCACGGCGGCCCCGTCCGTACGTCCCCGCGCAGCCGCTACCGGCAGTGGATGACCCACAAACTCGGCACCTGGTACGACCAGTTCGGCTCCTCCGGCTGTGTGGGCTGCGGCCGCTGCATCGTGTGGTGCCCGGTGGGCATCGACATCACCGAGGAGGCCGCCGCCCTGCACGACTGGACGCGGTCCGAGGCATCGGGGCAGGCACCGTGACCGAGCTGCCGTCGCCCCTGGACTTCCTCCCACTCGCACAGCGCGAGCGGCTGATGGCTGTCGGGCTCGACGTGGCGTTCCCGGCCGACGCTCGCCTGTTCGACGAGGGTGGGGAAGCCGACCGCTTCTGGCTACTGCGCGGCGGCAGGGTCGCCCTCGACATCTGCGTTCCCGGCAGGCAGCCGGAGGCCCTGGTGGAAACGCTCGGTCCGGGTCAACTACTGGGCTGGTCGTGGATCTGCCCGCCGTACCGCTGGCACCTCGGTGCACGAGCGGTGACCGCGGTGGAAGCCACGGAGTTCCCCGCCACCGACGTCCTCGCCCTCTGCGCCGCCGACCCAGAACTCGGCTACGCCCTGATGCGCCGCTTCACCGAGGTGGTCGTCGAGCGCCTGCAGGCCACCCGCATCAGGCTGCTGGACCTGTACGCACCCCACGGAAGCGGCCCGCCATGAGCACCGTGACGCCGCCGCTGCCGTACCGGGTCGCCGAAACCCGGGCGGAGACCGCCGACACCCGTTCGGTGGAACTGGTTCCTGTCGGCAGGGAACTCCCGCCCTTCTCACCGGGCCAGTTCGCGATGATCTACGCGTTCGGGGTCGGTGAGGTGCCGGTCTCGGTCAGCGCCCTGCGCGGCTCGCACGGGGGCCTCGTGCACACCGTACGCGCGGTGGGCGCGGTCTCGACCGCCCTGTACGACCTGCGCCCGGGGGACACCGTCGGACTGCGCGGGCCGTTCGGCACCAGTTGGGACCTGGAGGCGGCAGCCGGCCAGGACGTGCTGGTGATCGCCGGCGGCATCGGGCTGGCGCCACTGCGACCGGTGGTGCACGCGGCCCTGGACCGGTCGGCCGCCTACGGTCGGCTGGGGATCCTGGTGGGCACCCGTACCCCTGGCGATCTGATCTACCAGGAGGACATCGAAAGCTGGCGCGGCAGGGCCGAGGTGGAGGTGACCGTCGACCGCCCCGGCCCGGGCTGGCAAGGCTCGGTGGGGGTCGTCACCACCCTCCTCGACGCGTTCGCACTCCGGCCGGACCGGACCCACGCGCTGCTGTGCGGGCCCGAGGTGATGATGCGCCACACCGCGCGAGCCCTGATGGGCCGAGGCCTCGCCGCGCACCGCGTTCAGGTGTCGCTGGAACGCAACATGCGCTGCGCCACCGGCCACTGCGGCCACTGCCAGCTCGGCCCGCTACTGCTGTGCCGGGACGGACCTGTGGTCGGTTACGACCGCGTGGAACGCCTGCTGTCCGTACGGGAGCTGTGAGATGGAAACCGACCGAGGACTGGCCGGCGCCCCAGGACGGTCCATCGCCCGAGCGGCGGACACCGATCTGGGACACGCTGCCCGCCGACGAGCGAACCCGGACCCCCGGCCCACGCTCGCCGTATGGAAGTTCGCCTCCTGTGACGGCTGCCAGCTGACCCTGCTCGACTGCGAGGACGAACTGCTCGGCCTCACCGAGCAGGTACGCATCGAGCACTTCCTGGAGATGTCCGCCGCCGAGGGCCCCGGCGGGGGGCGTGCGGAGCTGGCCGGACGGGGTCCGTACGACCTCTCCCTGGTCGAGGGCTCGATCACCACGGCCGAGGACGCCGAGCGAATCCAACACATCCGGCGCATCTCCCGGCGCCTGGTCACCATCGGAGCCTGCGCCACCGCGGGCGGCATCCAGGCACTGCGCAACTTCGGGGACGTCGACGCATTCCGCGCGGCGGTCTATGCCCGCCCGGACTACATCGCCACCCTGGAGACCTCGACCCCGATCTCGGCACACGTACCGGTCGACTTCGAACTCCGGGGCTGCCCCATCGACCGTCGCCAGCTCCTCGAAGTCATCACCGCCCACCTGGCCGGACGCAAACCTCAGATCCCCAGCCACAGTGTCTGCTTCGAGTGCAAGAGGCGCGGCACCACCTGCGTCACGGTGGCCCATGGCACCCCCTGCCTGGGGCCGGTCACCCACGCCGGGTGCGGTGCCATCTGCCCCGCCTACGGACGCGGGTGCTACGGCTGCTTCGGACCGGCCGAGCGGCCCAACCTGCGCTCCATGGTCGCGCAGCTGCGCCGCGACGGAATGAGCGAGGCGGACATCCTGCGTGTCTTCCGCACCTTCAACGCAGCGTCGCCGGAATATGCCCTCGTAGCCGATCTCGCCGCCGAGGAGCAAAACACCCCTCGGGCAGGAACAGAAACCGACCCGGAAAGGCCCGCATGAGCCATCGCGGAACCCGCGTCCTGCGGCTGGACGCACTGGCCCGGGTGGAAGGCGAAGCCGCCCTGCACCTGCGCGTACAGGAGGAGACGGTCACCGAGGCGCGGCTGCGCATCTACGAACCACCCCGGTTCTTCGAGGCCTTTCTGATCGGCCGGGGCCACACCGAGCCGCCGGACATCACCGCCCGCATCTGCGGAATCTGCCCGGTCGCCTACCAGATGAGCGCCTGCCAGGCGATCGAGAACGCCTGCGGTGTCACCGTGGACGGGCCTCTCGCGGAGCTGCGCCGCCTGCTGTACTGCGGCGAATGGATCGAGAGCCACACCCTGCACATCTACCTGCTGCACGCCCCCGACTTCCTCGGCCGGGCCGATGCCGTCGAACTCGCCCGCGACCAGCGGGCGGCCGTCGAGCGCGGCCTGCGGATCAAACAGACCGGCAACGCGATCATCGAACAGCTGGGCGGACGCCCCATCCACCCGGTCAACGTCCGCGTCGGCGGGTTCTACCGGACACCGGCGCCCGAGGAACTCCGTCCGTTGGCCGAACGGCTGCGACGGGCCCGCGACGACGCGCTGGAGACCGTCCGCTGGGTGGCGGCGTTCGACTTCCCCGACGCGGCCAGCGAGCATGACCTGCTCGCACTGCGCGACCCGGGCCGCTACGCCATCGACTCCGGCACACCGACGGTCATCGCCGCCCACGGCAGAACCCCTGCGCTGCGCGAGTTCCCCGTGTCCGACCTCGAACAGCACGTTCACGAAGAGCAGGTGCCGCACAGCACCGCTCTGACCGCCGCGCTCGACGGCCGCCGCTACCTGACCGGCCCACTGGCCCGGTACGCGATCAACGGCCGGTGGCTCCACCCGGTTGCGGCCGAGGCCGCCAGGGACGCCGGGCTGGGCGATCCCGCGGCCGGGGCCATCTGCGACAACCCCTTCCGAAGCATCGTCGTACGCGCCGTGGAGGTGGTGCAGGCCGTCGAGGAAGCCCTGAGGATCATCGAGGGCTACGAACAGCCATCGCGGTCGGCTCTCGACGTCCTCCCGCGGAAGGCGGTGGGCGCCGGAGCGACCGAGGCACCCCGCGGACTGCTGTACCACCGCTACGCCCTCGCCGAGGACGGCACGCTCACCGCGGCCCGCATCATCCCGCCCACAGCACAGAACCAGACGGCCATCGAGGAGGACGTACGCCGGGCCGTCCAGACACGCCTGGACCGGATCGGAGCCGCGGCCGACGACGAGGAGCTCATTCGCTTGTGCGAGCGGGCCATCCGCAATCACGACCCCTGCATCTCCTGCGCCGCCCACTTCCTCGATCTGACCGTGGAACGCGCATGACCGGCCGGGTCGTGGTGATCGGCGTGGGCAACCCCCTCCGCGGTGACGACGGGGCGGGTCCGGCGGTGGTGGAGGCCTTGCGAGGCAGGGTCCCCGACGACATCGTGCTGGCGGTCAGCGACGGCGAACCCGGCCGGATGCTCGAACTGTGGCGCGGAGCGGACACCGCGGTCGTGGTGGAAGCCCTCCGCCTGCGTCCGGCCAGGCCGGGCGAGCTGCACACCCTGACAGCGACGGAGGCGGCCGGCCGCGGGACTGGTACGGCGAGCACGCACGCCCTGGGCCTGGGGGAGTGCCTCGCCCTGGCGGAGGCCCTCGACCTGCTTCCGCGGAAGGTCGTCGTGCACGCCGTGGAGGTGGCCGATGTCGAACTCGGCACGGGACTGAGCGACCCGGTGCGGTCGGCCCTCCCTGAATTGATCGAGCGCACCTCCGCCTCCGTACTG
Source organism: Streptomyces sp. NBC_01384 (assembly GCF_045040035.1). Taxonomy (NCBI): domain Bacteria; kingdom Bacillati; phylum Actinomycetota; class Actinomycetes; order Kitasatosporales; family Streptomycetaceae; genus Streptomyces; species Streptomyces sp. NBC_01384. The sequence goes on along the minus strand of NZ_CP109559.1, from coordinate 1,100,766 downwards.
CAGGCCCGCGAAAGGAACCACCAGCGGCAGACGTCTGGCGGCGCGCCTCTACCGTGAGCGGCCGCGGCGGGGATGGACGAGCCATGGCATCGACGGATCGGACTCGAGTCTGCTTGCCCTCGACTGGGCCGTGGACGAAGCAGTCCGCCACGGTGTTCCCCTCAGGCTCGTCTACGCCTCCCTCTGGGAGCGATACGCGGGTGCCCTGCCGTCCACCGGCCTGGCGCGCCCTTCCGAGCAGGTGTTGGCGGAGCACATCGTGGCTTCCGGGGCGGAGCGCGCCGAGCGGCGCAACCCTGATGTGAAGGTCACCACCGACATCCTCGCGGAGGAAAACACTCCCGAGGAGGAGGCCTCCGCACTGCTCGACGCCGTGCTCGGAGAAGCGATCGCCGAGCATCCCCGGGTACGGATGCACCGTACGACGATCGAGGGGCCGGCCGGCAAGATCCTCGTGGACCGATCGGCAGCCGCTGACCTCGTGGTCATCGGGGCTCGGCCCAGGACAGGCCGCTTCGGGCTCCAGCTCGGACGCGTCAGTCACACACTTCTGCACCACGCCCAGTGCCCGGTCGCGGTCGTGCCGCAGAGGCCGTGACGGTGGTGAGGCTCCCTGCGGGGAGGTGAGCGGGGACAGCGAGTTCCACAGAGACGATGAGGATGCTGGCGGCGATGTAGCGGGGCCAGTCAGGGGTATCGCGTATTCAACTGGAGCCAGTTCCCCGAGGAGCCGAGCCCGCCGCGACCGTGCGTGGCCCCCGGGGGCGCATCGACTCCAGGTTCCGCATCAGGGCCGTCACCCAGAAGGCGGATCGCGCAACCCCGGTTTGTCCTGGCGCAGGTATGCCGAGTGACTTGGGAAAACAGCTCGATCGGGGCCATGAGTGAGCTGCATCCGGGTGATCGGAGCGGATCAGTGCGCGTCGCGATACACGTCAGTACGACGCTTTGATCTCTATATGCCGGATCCCCCTAACGCGGTCAGCGAGGCCGCGGCCGGCTGAGGAGAGAACCATGTGCCCTCGTCGCATAGCCGCCGCTGCCCTCGTCGCCGCCACGATCTCCCTGACCGTTCTCGCCGCGCCGGCGAACGCGAGGCCGGGCCCGACGGGCGCATCCAGCATGTCACCGAGCTGCACCATGCAGCGGTCGTCCGCCACCACGATGTCGATGACTTGCACCATGACGATGCCGCCCGGCATGACGATGCCGTCCCACATGACGATGACTTGCACCATGACGATGCCGCCCGGCATGACGATGACTTGCCCCATGACGATGCCGTCCGGCATGGCGACGATGCAGGTTTCGCCCACCCCTCATCCGATGGTCAGTGGGGCCCTCAGGACCGGCGCAGGTGGCAGCGTCAGGAGCTTGGAGCCCATGCGGATCGCGGCCGGGGCCATGTTGGTGGCCCTCGCGGGCAGCGGCAGTGCGTTCGTGATGATGCGCCGCCGCAGCAGCAGTCGGAAGGTCTGACCGTATCGAGTGATCACAGGGAGCGTGGCGGACCGACACCCCGCAGTCTCGCTGGCGGTACGACCTCCGGTGTTCCTTGGCGAGTGAGGGCTTGTGTCACCCTGTGTGGTCGCCGGGGGCGTAGTGGAGCCAGGTCCCACCGGCTTCAGCGGCGAGCTGGGCGGTGGTGTTGTCGTGGTAGCCGTTCCCGCGCCTCCTGCTCGCCCGGGACTCCTCATGTCGGCCTCGACGGAACGGCGATGACCGGGCAGCGGGCATGGTGCAGCACACCCTGGCTGACCGAGCCCAGCAGCATGCCGGTGAATCCTCCGTGACCCCGGGTTCCCACCACCAGGCCCAGCGCGTGGGCCGAGGCGTCGGTGAGCACCTGCACGGGATGCCCGACGACCAGTTCGTGGCGCAGGTCCACCTCTGGGTAGCGGGCGTGGCGGCCGGCCACGGTCTCGGAGAGCAACCGGCGGGCCTCCTGTTGCGGGGCGTACTCGTCGAAGATCCTGAGCGGACCTGGCTCCCAGACGTACAGGGCCCGCAGCCCGGCGCCACGCAGGGCTGCCTCCTCGAATGCCACGTCGACCGCGGCGGCCGAGTGCTCGCTGCCGTCGACGCCGACGACGTAGTACGCGGGCTCCTGGGTGATGTGCTCCGGCTCGGGCACGACGATCACGGGGCAGTGCGCGTGGGCCATGACCGGCAGGGCGACCGAGGCGGAGCCGAACACCTCCTGGGTCCGGCTCAGATGTCGCGAGCCCAGTACGACAGCCGTGGCGTCGTGGCTCTGCTCACGCAGCACCCACACGGGGTCGCCCTCCGCGAGCACAGTGTCCACCTCGACCTGCGGGTGCCGTGCCGTGACGAAGTCCGCGGCTTCTTCGAGTACCTGCTTCCCGGCCTTGTGCAGAGCCTCGTTCCACTCCTCCCAGGACGGCGGGATCTCTTGCCCTCGATAGCCCCTGGTCGGCACGCCCTCGACGTGGACCGGACGCAACGGCAGCCGACGGCGGGCGGCCTCGTCGGCTGCCCAGGCCAGCGCCATCTGCCGGCTGGGGTCGGGATCGACACCCACCACGATCGGCCGACGGTCACCGGGCCGGGCCATGACCGCCTCCAGCCACCAGTTCGTCGGCCACGACCCCGGCGGTAGTGCCGCGTACGACGATCTCGTCGCCCACGCGGGCGCGCATCGAGGCGCCGGTCGCCTCGGGTCCGGTACTCGGCACGGCGCGTTCCTTCTTCCTTGTTGGTGCGGGAGCGGACATCTCACTCGCCTCCTCACTGTGCGGCGCGGAGCGGCGCCGCCGATCTCATGGAAGACCTGGCGCGGTCAGGGTTCGAGGGGCCATTGGTCCTCGCCTCGGCCCCGTCGGCCCCACCGCCGGACCCCTCATGGTGCGCCGGCTGACAACGTCGCGCAGTCGGAGGCAGCCGTGACGGAGGGAGCGGCGAGGTGGTCCGGGCGGAACCGTGCTTCGATGCTCGCACGTACCGTGGCCGTCAGCTTCTGCAGAGCCCGGGACCAAACCGGTCGGACCGGTTCGGGGTCCTCGATCCGGAGCGTCGGGCCGGGCAGATCGGCGATGTCCCCGCGGAACCGGTCGCGGGCGTCCTGCCGGCGGTCCGGCGGCCCCGTCCGACGGCCGCCGCGCATCACCGGCGCAGCAGCGGCCGTGCCGAGTCCGGCGGTTCCTCTCGCCACAGGGCGATGACGTCGGGCTGCCCGGCGCGGCGGAAGACCTGCTTGCGGCCCGGGGCCGTTACCTTCGCCGAGGACAGCTTCATGACCGGGCGGCCGTCGTACTCGACGAGCTTGTACGCGGCGTCCAGGTACGCGGCGTCCAGGTACGGGGCGTCCAGGTACGGGCGTCCGCGGCCACTGCCACCAGACGGTGGTGGCGTCCAAGGCGGCACGCTGCGTCCCGGCTCCCCGGCGAACACCGCACGGCCCTCCGGCACGGCGCGCACTTCGCCTTCGAAGGCGGGGCCGAGGAGCGGTTCGAGGTCCCGCACCGGACGGTGCAGCGCGGCCGCGAACTCCTCGACGTCCTCCCGTTCCACGCGGTAGTCGGCCAGAAAGTCCAGGGCGGGCTCCAGTCCTGCGGTGACCAGGAAGCCCCGGCCGGGCGGGAGGTCGCGGACGAAGAGGCTGAAGGTGGCCGGGGCCCACATGTCCTCCCGGAGGTAGGACAGGGCCATGGTCACTTCGTAGAGATCGGTGGTCGTGACGTCGGACATGATGATCGCCGCCGAATGTGTTCGTCCCCTCTTAGAGGAAAGGGACTTCTGGGACCCCTGGCATGGGCTGTTCGGCCTTAGCGGTACGGGCCCGTGAGTGCTGGACTGGAAGTGCCGGCAGGCTGGACAACAGCGGAGGAGGTACGGCGATGGGCACACTGACACGCAGGCAGAGGTTCGCGTTTCCGGAGGTGCCGGACTGGTTCGAGAACCTTCCGGCCCGGTTCGCGATGCCCACGATGGGTGACCTGTACACGGTCCGCATCGAGGAATACACGGAGGACGGCCGCTACGTGATGCGAGCGGAGCTTCCGGGCATGTCCCCCGAGGACATCGACGTCTTCATCAGTGACGGGGTGCTGACCGTCCAGGCCGAACGCACCGAGAAGGACGTCACGAAGAGTCACAGCGAGATCCGGTACGGCGTGATGAGCCGCAGCGTGACGCTGCCGCCGGGCGCCGACGAGGACGACGTCACGGCCGACTACACCGACGGCATGCTCACCGTCAGCGTCGGCCTGGGCGCCGAGAAGGCGGAGGCCAAGCACGTCGAGATCCAGCACGGCAGCTGACGGCAGCTGACGGCAACTGACGGCAGCTGACGGCATGTGGCGGGCCCCGGCGTGGGCCCGCCAACGCCGTGCTCTTCTCGCGGCGCCATCACCGGACCCCCTGCGAGGCGGCCCAGCGGCGTCGCACCGCCTCCTCGTGTTCGGCCTCCTCCAACGCCAGCTCCACCGCGGACAGTTCACGTTGCAACCGGGGGATCCAGTGTCGGTGCAGGGCGCGGGCTCGTTGCCGCGTCCGTTCGGCTTCGGCGGCGAGCAGTTCGGCCGCTGTCCGGTGGGCGGCGTGTTCCGCCGCTGCGCGGACCGCCGCGCGGTAGGCCGTCTCGGCGTGCGCCAGCGCGGTGTTGGGCGGCATCTGTTCCGCCGGGGAGCGGACGGGGGCGGTCCAGGCCAGGGCCGCGGGATGGCGTACGCCCATCAGCGCTGCCCACTCGACGTCGATGCAGGCTCGGTCCACGGGCACCGCCTGGGCCAGTGCTCGTTCGCCGCCGAGCAGCACCCCGCGCAGCAGCCAGGTGTCGGCGGCGGCCAGTTCTTCCCGCCACACCGAACCCGCATCCTCCGCGGCCCGTCGTTGCGCGCGCTCCCGGTCCAGCAGGAGCCGGAGTTTGCGTTCCAGCAGGTCAGCTCCGCGCTGCGCGGTGGCGAGGTTGCGGCGAAGCCGCAACCGCCCGGCCCGTCCCACCGGCACTCGGCGCCCGTGCGTGCTCACGGCGGCCCCTCGACCTGCGGCGGGGCGTGGGCGTCGAGCAGGTCCGCCGGGATCATGCCGAGCTGGCTGCGCGGCAGGGTCAGCAGCACCTCCCAGGCCCGGTCCAGGGACTCGTCCAATGACCGGTTCTCGTTCGTTCCCTGGGCCAGGAACCGGTGCCGGACAGCGTTCTCCAGGTCGAGGTGGCGCAGGTCGGTCGGGCTGAGTGCCGACCGTCCGATCAGGTCGGCGAGTTCCCGCACCTGCCGGGACCGGGCCAGCGCGGCGATCAGCTGCGCGGCGACGGCCGGATGGTCCGCGCGGGTCCGTCCCGCTCCGGTTCCCTTGCGCATCAGGCGCGACAGCGAGGCCAGCGGATCCACGGGCGGATACGTGCCGGCCGCGTGCACCTCGGCGGACAGCACGATCTGACCCTCCGTGATGTAACCGGTGAGGTCCGGAACGGGGTGGGTGATGTCGCCCGCCGGCATGGTGAGCACCGGCAGGACGGTCACCGACCCTGGGCGGCCCCTGATCCTGCCGCAGCGTTCGTAAAGGGACGCGAGGTCGCTGTAGAGGTAGCCCGGGTACGCCCGGCGGGCCGGAATCTCGCCCCGTGCAGCGGACACCTCGCGCAGCGCCTCCGAATAGGCCGTCATATCTGTCATCACCACCAGGACGTGACGGCCCTCGGTGAACGCCAGGTGCTCGGCGACGGTCAGCGCGAGACGCGGCGTCAGCAACCGTTCGATCACCGGGTCGTCCGCGGTGTTGAGGAACAGGACCAGTTCTCGTGCGGCGGAGCGGGCGGCCAGTCCGTCACGGACGAACGCCGTGTCGGCATGGGTGAGCCCCATACCGGCGAACACGACGGCGAACGCCTCGCCGCCGCACGTCGCCTGGGCCGCGATCTGCACCGCCAGCTCCAGGTGCGGCAGCCCGGCCACCGAGAACACCGGCAGTTTCTGTCCCCGCACCAGCGTGGTGAGCACGTCCACGGCGCCCACGCCGGTGAGCACCGGCTCGTTCGGGGGTTCCCGCCGTACCGGATTGATCGGCGCGCCGCCCACCGCCACGGACGCGCTGCCCAGCACCGGCGGCCCGCCGTCGGCCGGTTCGCCCCGCCCGTTGCACACCCTCCCCAGCCATCCGCTTCCGGCCGGGATCCGCAGTGGCGTGCCCGAGAACGCGACGCGGGTGCCTGTGCGGTTCATGCCGGCCGTGTCCTCCAGGACCTGTACCACCGCAAGGTCGCGGTCCACCTCCAGGACCAGCCCGTGCCGTCGTTCTCCGAAGTCGAGGACGATCGTGGCGAACTCGTCCCAGCCCACCCCGCTCACGCCTTCGACGACCACGAGCGGGCCGCGCAGTTCCCGCACGCCCGTGTACTCGATGTCCGCGCTGTTCATGCCGCTTCCTTGAGCCGGGCCAGCACGGTGTCGCGGGCCGCCGCCACGGGAGTGGTCTCCGCGGGGCCCGCGGTCTCACGGGCCCGCAGCAGCGGGGTGAAGTCGACCGCCTCGACCGCGTCCGCCGGGGCACCGGAGTCCACCAGCTCCAGACAGCGGTCGATCACTGCCAGCACGGCCTCCACGAGGGCCGCGGTCTTCTCGGGGGCGCTGTAGGCGTCCGCCGGCGACAGCGCGCTCTGCTGGATCACGGCTTCGCGCAGCAGCCGTCCCGCGAGCACGCTGATCCGCTCCCGCGGCGGCAGGGCCGTGACGCCGACCAGTTCGACAAGATCGGCCAGCCGGTCGGCCTCGGCCAGCAGCCGCGTCACTCGCCCGTGCCGCTCGGTCCACTCGGGGTCGCCGGCCCGCGCGTGCGCGGCGGCCAGCGCGGCGGTGTCCCGCGAGAAGGAGTCCGCCCAGGAGACGGCCGGATAGTGCCGTGCGTAGGCGAGGTCGCGGTCCAGGCTCCACAGGCACCGCACGAACCGTTCGGTGTGCGCGGTGACCGGCTCGGTGCGGTCGCCACCCGGCGGGGACACGGCGCCGATCACCGTGACGGAGCCACGGGCGTTGCCGAGGGTGCGCACCGCGGCGGCCCGTTCATAGAACGCGGCCAGTTGGGAGGCGAGTCCCGCCGGATAGCCTTCCTCGGCAGGGAGTTCGCCCATGCGGGAGGCGAACTCGCGCAGTGCCTCCGCCCAGCGGGAGGTCGAGTCGGCGATCAGGACGACGTCGAGGCCCATGTCGCGGAAGTACTCGGCGACCGTCGCACCCGTGTGCACGCTCGATTCGCGGGCCATCATCGGCATGTTGGAGGTGTTCGCGATCGTCACGGTCCGATCCGCCAGACGGCCTCCGGTACGGGGATCAGTCAGCTCTGCAAGCTCCTCGATGACGTCCGCCATCTCGTTGCCGCGCTCGCCGCAGCCGACGTAGACGATCACGTCGGTGTCGCACCATTTGGCGATCTGTTGCAGCAGCATGGTCTTGCCGGTCCCGAAGCCGCCCGGTACGGCGACCGTGCTGCCGCGGGCCACCGGGAAAAGCAGGTCGACGGCCCGCTGCCCGGTGTTCAGTGGCATGTCGGACGCCAGCCGCCGCGCGACCGGTCGCGGCCTGCGCACGGGCCAGGACTGCGCCATCCGCACCTCGTGTCCGCCCACCACGGCGAGCACCGCGTCGGCGGAGTGCTCGCCCGCCGCCGCGACCCGGGTCACCTCGCCCGAGCGGTCCGGAGGCACCAGGAGCCGCATGGGCACGCTCGCGGCGATCTCCCCGAGGACGTCTCCGCCCGCGACCCGCGCTCCCTCGGCCACCCCTGGTGTGAACGACCAACTGCGCGCTTCCGGTGCTTCGCTCGGCTCGCCTGTCGTGAGAAGGTCGCCGGCGCCGGCCAGCGGGCGCAGCAGACCGTCGTACACGCCGCCGAGCAGATCCGGGGCCAGGCGTACCGACAGCGGTCGGCCTTGGGGCTCCGCCGGATGTCCCGGGCTCAGTCCACCTGTGTACTCGTACGCCTGGACGGTGGCCGTGTCGCCGTGGATGGCGACCACCTCGCCCGGCAGCCGGGCGGCGCCGAGCACGACCATGTCGTGCATGGCGACCGAAGGGGGGCAGACGATCTCCACCAGGGGGCCGGTGACCCGGAGAATCCGTGAGCGGGACGCGTCGTCCGCCTGGGGGCGTGCCGGACCGGCGTACGTGGCCCGCCGGCCTGCTCCCGAACTGCTGGGTGTGGTCACTGCGGCCTCCACAGCGTCTCGGCCTGCGCACCCAGCCGTTCCAGGGCGCGGTCGGCGAGGGCGTCCGCCGACAGATCGACCCGTCGGCCGGGCACCTCGGCCGTCACTCCACCCTCCGCTGCAGCGGTGACCCGCGCCTGCGTTCCCAGCAGCGCCCGCGCAGCCTCGGCGAGTCGGGCCTGCGGTACGGCACCCTCCGTCATCGCTCGGCGCACGCCCGTGCGGACCGCGGCCCTGAGTTCGGCGTAGACCTCGGAGCGAGCCGCGAGTTCCGCCGCCCAGGCGTCCTGCACCGCTCGCACTCGTTCCCGGGCAGCCTCGGCGGCACCGTCGGCCTCGCCGAGGTCCCGGGCTTGCGCGAGCACCTCGTCAGCAGTACCGCGTGCCGCGCGCAGGGTTTCCGCCGCGTCGGCCCGCGCTCGTTCCCGGACGGCGTCGGCCGAGGTCCGTGCCGCGCGCAGCAACTCGGCGCGCACGGGGTCCAGTGCGTCCATGGACGCGGTCATGAGGGCATCACCACGGTCAGCGGCCGGGAAGGGCCGGGCGCCATTGTCTCGGCTCCCAGCGCTTCGGCGGCCTCGGCCGTGAGGATCACGAGGCCGACCGTGCCCGGGAGCGTCCGCCAGGTGCGGCGGACGGCGTCCGGATCCTCCGCGACACGCACGTCGACCCCTGCCAGGGCCAGACCGCACACGCTGGTCCGTGCCCCGATGGCGGCCACGGTGCCCATCGTCATGCCTTTCCGATCAGCAGGATCGCGACCACCAGCCCGTACACGGCGATGCCCTCCGCCAGACCGACGATCACCATCGCCCGGCCGAACATCTCCGGTCGCTCGCTCAGTGCTGCCAGCGCTGCGGCGCCGGTGTAGGCGACGGCGATCGCTGCCCCGATCGAGGCTCCCGCCACCGCGATGGCGGCTCCGATCAGAGCAGATCCGTTGACTCCGCCGGACGTGGCGGGTGCCGACGCCTGTGCGGGGCCCGCGAGTGCCGTGGCCAGTACGACACAGGCGCCGCCCAGGAGGGCCAGGTTCGTGGCCAGGAGCCAGCGGAAGGCGTGTCTGGCCCGGCGCCGCCGCAGCAGCCGCACGGCGCCGAGCACCGCGGCCAGGACCGGCAGGATGATCAGCCAGGTGAGCATGGGATCACCTTCGTAGTGCTGTCGGCAGGTTCCGCCGAGGGAACGTGCCACGGACGGAACGGACGGCCCTCCGCCTCGAAGAGCCGGGAGAACAGTTCGTAGAACTCCAGCCGCAGGGCCTGCACACCAGCCACCAGGGCCTCCAGGCCGAACGAGAGGGCCGTGCCCGCGGTGAACAGCAGCACTGCCCCCGCGACTCCGGCGCCACCGTGCCCGGCCAGGCCGGTGGTGCCGCGCCACACCAGGTCGGCGAGCGCGGCGTGGGTAAGGCCGAAGGCCGCGAGCCGGGCGAACGACAGGGTGTTGCTGCCCGTGCGCACGACCACGTCGAACAACTGTACGACTGTCTCGGCGTATCCGGCGACGCCGCCCGCCGTGGCCCGGAACAGGCCGAGGGCCACCAGCGCCAGCCCGACGACGGCGAGCGTGGCCCCGGCGACGGCCGCGGGCGGCCGGTGCAGGAGCAGGCCCGCCACTGCCAGAGCGAGCCCCAGGTAGAACAGCAGCCCGGCACAGCCCGACGCCGCGTACAGCGCTGTGCCCCAGCCGCCCTCACGAACGCGGTTGACCGCGCCGGCGGCATGCGCGACGGCCAGCAGTCCCGCCCCGAAGACCACGGCGGCGGCCAGCAGGCGGGCAGGACTGTCCAACGGGCTCAGCCACAGCACCGGCAGCAGACCGGTCGGACCGAAGAACTCCCCGTAGGCGGCGCCCGCGAGCATGGAGGCGACTCCCGCGCCCGCCAGGAACGGCCACAGCCGGCCCAACCGGGCGAACCGGCGAGGCCGCCCGAGGCGGAGCGCGAGCGCGCCGAGCACCAGCAGCGCCCCGTGCCCCACGTCACCGAACATGATCCCGAACATCGCCACGTAGGCGAGGCCCGCCGGCCACGAGAGGTCGAGGTCCGCATAGGCCGGTGTGCCGTACGTCATCACCAGCGGCGCGAAGGAGACGGCCCCGCCCGGCCGAAGCAGCGTCGGTGGATCGGTGCCGCGTGGGGACGGCAGCGGCACCAGTGCGCCGCCTGCGGCGGCCAGCCGGCCCGCGACGCGGGGCATCTCGGCGGCCGGGCACCACCCGGCCAGCGCGGCCACCTCACCATGCCGTACAGCGCCTTCCGCGCGCTCCTGCAACTGAGCCTCGCCCGCCAACAATTCGACATCGCGACGCTCTTCGAGCAGGTCGAGATCGGGCGCGGCGGTGGCCAGGACGGCCGAAGCGGTACTCTCGGGCCCGGCCGTCGTGACACGCCCCTGCAGCCGCCGCAGCCGCACCGCCGCCGCGCCCGGAGCTGCCTCCTCGGCACGGTCCAGCTCCACGCACCCCTCCTCGGCGATCCGCACCAGAGCGTCCCGCAGGGCCACCTGCGGCACGATCACCGCCACACGGCGCATCCGGACCGGTGTCCATACCTCAGACCAGGGCATCGAACACCTCCCCGGACCGTCCGCCACGCGCCGCCGACTCCAGCGCCGCCCGTACCCGCCAGGCGTCCACGGACAGCACCGCGACCGCACCCACGACCACGCGGGGCCCGTACCGGCCCTCGCGCAGCATCGCCGCGCCGTCGGCCTGAACCGTCCGCCACCAGCGGGCCTCGGCCTTCCACAGCGCGCCCGCTTCCTCGATGTCCGCCAGGACCCAACCGGCCGTCGCCGGAAGACGCTCGCGAAACTCCTGGTACGAGGTGGCGGCCGACGCCCGCGCCCCGAGCAGTCGTGCCGCGTCACGCCGCGCGGGCCCCGGCAGAGAGCGCTGATACACGAACAGTTCACGAGCCGTCAGCAGGACAGCGCGGCCCTGGGCCCAACGACGCGCGGGCGGTACCGCGACGGCGGTGCGCCGCGCGGCGGCCATCCTCATGCCCGTGATCAGGGCCCACGGCGTGTCGCCACCCGGATCACCCCAGGGCGAGGCGATGAGCGCCGCCCGCAGTTCCGCAGGTGTCCCGGCACGCTCCAGCGTCCGCCAGGCAGTCTCCAGCGCGCCGAGCCGGTACGGTTCCGGGGCCTCCGCGCGGCGACCGTCCGGCGCGGGCAGCCGGGAGGCCACGTTGGCGATCTCGAACCCCGCAACCAGCGGAACGAGCAGGCGGGCACCGCCCCGGGGCAGCCAGCCGGCCAGCACCCGCAGATGCCACAGCAGCGTGGCGGTCACCGCCCGCTGAGCCTCAGGCAGGCCGACCGCCGACCGCGCATATCTCGAGTACGGGGTCGCCGCCAGGCACCGCAGGGCGTCGTCGAACGTGCCACACCCGGCGATCTCCCGGGCCCCACCGGCACCCGGGTAGCGGCCGACGAGGGCCTTGGCCCGTACGGCCCCGGCGACCCAACCGGCACTCATGGCGCTTCGCCTTCGCCCGGGCCCCCTGCCAGGCGCAGCGCGTCGGCCACCGTACGGTCCACCAGATCCGGCATGCGCTCCCCGGCCCGCTCCCGGACGGCCGAAGTGGCGCGGCCCCCGGCGGCGCGCAGGGCCTCCGCCTCCCGCCGCGCCTCCCGGAGGACGGGTTCCGCGGCCTGTCGGCGGATCTCGGGAGCACGCTCGCGGGCGGCCGCCACGAGCTCGGCCGCCTGCCGCACGGCGTCCTGCCGCACGGCCGCAGCCGCCTCGTCCGCCGCGGCCCGGATCCGTTCCGCCTCCTGCTGCACATCCGTCAGCTGTGCGAGGGCGGGCTCCAGTTCCGCGGCCCGTTCCGCCGTACGGTCGGCGGGCACGCCAGTGGCGGACGCTCCCGGCGTCCCCACCGGACGGAACCGCTCCAGGAAGTCCCGCAGGCTCATCGGCGGCCTCCTGCCGGTCGGCTGTTCTCTCAGTCTCACCGTTCCCCTTCCGCCCCGCACCGGATAGGGCCGTAACGCCGTCGATCAGGGCCGTTCGGCTCTTGGTGACGGCGGTCAGAGCGAAAGACTGGGACGGTAGGCAACTCGACGGAGTCGGGAGGCGGCCGTGAACGACCACGAGAACCTCTCCGCGGAGGCCGAGGTCCGGCAGGACCTGCCCTCCCAACCCTGGAGCCCCGGCGAGGCGGGCCGACAGGACATGCTGATTCGCTACCTGGGAGCCGTGGCCACAGCTGCGGCCGAACACGTACACACCGAAGAGCAGGCTCCTGCACGCGGCACCGCCCGCCCGGCACCGGCGGCCGCCTCGCCCTCGCGACAACCTTCGCCGCCCGAAGCCGGGGTCCCGCTGGTGAGGGACGTCATGGACGTACCCGCCGCCTCCCTGCGCGACGACCTGCCGTACCGCGACATCGCCCGTCTGCCGGCGCGTGACCGCATCGACGGGCTGATCGGTTACGAGGGTGTGGTGGCGCGCACCCTGACCGCGAAGGCCTGGCTTTCAAGTTGGCTCACCTGCACTTGGCCCGGAAGCACCGGGGTGACAGGCGGGCTGTTGTCTGTCATCACGTCTCCTTCGGTTGTGCGGGTCAGTCGCGGTGCGGCCCGTCAGGGCCGGGCGCGGCCGGCCAGGTCAGGGCACGGGTGATGTCGGCGATGGTGAGGATGCCGACGAGGCGGCCCTCGTCGAGGATCAGCGCCCGGCGCACTGGGCTCGCCTGCAGGCGGGGGAGCAGGTCGAGCACGAGTTCCTCGGGGGCGGCCGTGACGATGTCGCCGAGGGGACGCATCACCTCGTGGACCATCGTGCTCGCCCGGGCCCGGGGCGGGGTCGCGTCGACGCGCCGAAGGGTGATCACACCGGTCACCGAGCCATCGGCTGCAAGTACCGGGAACGCGGAGTGGCGGTATTGGCCGAAGGGCCCCTCGGCCAGGAAGTCGGCGAGGTTCGCCGTGGCCGGCACGGTCACCGGGTCCGGAGTCATGACCCGGCTGACCGGGACACCGCCCAGCAGGCTGCGCATCTCGGCCTGACGAGCCTCGGCGGTGGCCGCACCTATGAGGAACCAGCCGATCAGCGCGGCCCACAGACCAGACAGGTCACGCCCGTACAGCACGGCCACGAATCCGGTCACCACCATGAACCAGCCCAGCGCCCGGCCCGCCGCCGAGGCACCTCGAGTGGCCCGCGCACGGTCGCCGGTGCGGTGCCACAAGTACGCGCGCAGCAGCCGCCCCCCGTCCAACGGCGCGGCGGGCAGCGCGTTGAAGACAGCCAGCAGAACGTTGATCGCGGCCAGCCAGGCGAACGCCTCGACCACCAGCCCGGACGCGTGGAGCGCGTCCAGCCCTGCGGCGACGCCCGCGAGCACGCCACCGGCCAGCAGGCTCGTGAGCGGACCCACACCGGCTATGCGCAGTTCCGCGGCCGGAGTCGGCGCCTCGTCGTGGAGGCGGGCGGCACCACCCAGCATCCACAGGGTGATGCCGTCCACCTGGACGCCGTTGCGGCGGGCGACCACGGCGTGCGCCAGTTCGTGCGTCAGCAGGGAGCCGAGGAAGACGACCGCGGTCAGCAGGGCGAGTGCCCAGTACGCGATGGCGGAGTGGCCCGGGTGGGCATCGGGAAACCGGCCGCGCGCCAGCGCGACCGTCACCAGGACGACGATGACCAGGACACTCCAGTGCAGGCCGACCCGCACGCCGGCGATCCGGCCGAGGGACAGCGTCTCGTTCATGAATTCTCGCCTCACCCTCCGACTGGCGCCTCGGCCGTCATTCGGGCGGACGGCGCCGATCTCCCTGCCAGGAGCAGGTCCGCAGCACCTTCATCGTCCGGCAGCGGTCGCCTCGCGGGGAGGGGCCGATCGGCTCGCACCAGGGACGATCGGCCCGGGCGCTGCCGCGGCTCCTCTCCAGGGAGCGGACCACCTTGAGGCCGCTCATGCAGCTGCGACGATGCCGGGAGCACCGCGAGCAACCATGGTCAGCCGGTGTGTGCAGGGCTCGGCGTCGTGCCAGGGTCAGCCCGCCAGACGGGAGTTGATCGCCCATCGCGCAGAGGGAGTCGGCCCTGGCTCTCCTGGATCAGCTCGCCCTCGGGCTCACCGTCGTCTCACCAGATCCCATTCCCGGTCCCACCGGGCAATACGACGCCGGTCGAGTGGCCCTCCTGAGAGGGGTTCTGTCACAGCGCGCAGTAGCACCATCGGTGCCGACGCGGCTCCGGCGGGAGGCTGTGGGCAGCGGTGTCTTTACTGGGCCAGCGAGAAGTAGTTTTCCTCCTCTTGCGTGAAGTGAAGAAGCAGGACGGAGTGCAGTCCGTACAGACAGGAACGCAGGTCGTCGAGCTGGCCGGGGGACAAGCCGCCTTCGGCGTGAGCCAGCCGCAGGTGGGTGGCGATACGGCGGGAGAGGCGTTCGATCTCGGTGTGGGCGCGGCTCATGGTGGCCGTCGCCTCCGGCCCGCCCAGGGCGGGCGCGAGCGCGGGGTAGAGCTGGTGCTCCTCGGCGTGCTCGTGAGGCAGCAGCCGTTCGGTGAGCAGCCGGTGCGCCTCCTCGACGGCCGCCAGAGCCTGCGGGGCGGGGCCGTCGGAGAGGTGGTCGGCTGCACTGTGCACCGCTTCGAGCACGTCCTGGAGGTCGTCGTGTTCCGCCGCGAAGCGGTGGATGAGCGCCTCGGTGGCGGGTGTGAGTGCCGGCCGCAGGGCCTGGCCGACGCGCAGTGCGCGCAGGGCGTTGAGGATGACAGCGACGTCGATGGCCTCCTGGAGCAGGGCGCCGGCGGCGGGAGGCAGCAGGCCGAAGGCGGCCGCGGCCATCGCGGCCAGGGACATCGCCATACCGCCGAGGGCACTCTGCACGGCGATCCGCCGGGCCCGTACGGCGATGAAGACGGCGTCTGCGAGCCGGTCCACGCGATCGGTGGTCAGCACGATGTCGGCGGCCTCCGACGAGGCGGTGGACCCGCGGGCACCCATCGCCACACCGATGTCCGCGGCGGCCAGCGCGGGGGCGTCGTTCACGCCGTCGCCCACCATGACGGTGACCGCGCGCTCGCGTTCGGCCCGTACGACGGCGACCTTGCCGGCCGGGTCGAGCCCTGCGAGGACGTCGTCGAGACCGAGGACGGCGCCCACTTCGCGGGCCGGCTCCGCGCGGTCGCCCGTCAGCATCAGCAGCCGCTCGATGCCCGCGGCCCGAAGGTGGCGCAGGGTGCGCGGGGCGTCGTGGCGCAGGGGATCCCGGAGGAGCACCGCACCCGCCGGGCAACCGTCGACGGTCAGCCAGGCGACGGCCGCGCCGTCGAGAAGCGCCCGGTTGTCCACCGCCCTCGCCCAGGACGGGCGGGCGTCGGACGCGTCGAAGCGGCCGACGGACACCCGGTGCCCGTCCACGGTGCCCGCAGCACCCCGGCCGGGCTCCTCGGTGACATCGGACGGGACCGACAGGACCAGTTTCCGTTCGCGCGCGGTGTCGACGATCGCCTCGGCCAGGACATGGGGCGAGTACTGGTCCAGCGACGCGGCCCGCCTCAGCACCTCTGCCGGCTGCCACCCCGGTGCGGCGACCACGTCGAGGACGCGAGGGCGGCCGCGGGTGAGGGTGCCGGTCTTGTCGAGCAGCAGGGTGCGGGCCCGGCCCAGGTTCTCCAGGGCGCCACCGTCCCGCATGACGACTCCCAGACGTGAGGCGCGGGAGATCCCGGAGACGATGGCCACCGGCGCGGCCAACAGCAGCGGACAGGGGGTGGCGACCACCAGCACCGCGACCGCTCGTACCGCCGAGCCACTGAGCAGCCAGGCCAGTCCCGCCACCGCCAGGGTGAGCGGAAGGAACCAGGCCGCGTAGCGGTCGGCCAGCCGCACCACGGGTGCGGACTCGGCCCCCGCCTGCCTGGCCATTCGCACGATTCCGGCGTACGTGCTGTCCTGCTCGGTCGCCATGGCCCGCAGCTCGAAGGCGCCGCCGGCATTGACCACCCCGCTGCGGACGGTGTCGCCCGCCGCCCGTTCGACGTTCAAGGGCTCGCCGGTGAGTACGGACTCGTCGAGGTTGGCCACAGCGCCTTCCACCCGCCCGTCGACCGGGACGACCTCGCCCGGACCCACGACGAGCAGGTCACCTACGGCGACTTCGGCCAGCGGAACCGTGGCGACTCCAGTCGCTGTCCGGCGGTGCGCCGAGCGGGGCGCATGCTCCAGAAGCGCCCGGAGGTCGTGCGAGGCCCGCCGCTGGGCTGCCGCCTCCAGTGTGCGACCGGTGGCCAGCATCAGCGCGATGAGCACACCGGCCAGGTATTCATGGACGGCAAGGGTGCCGCCGAGAGCGAGAACCGCGATCAGGTCGACGCCCGTACGGCCGTGGCGGAGTGCGGCGAGTACCCAGCCCACCGCCGGTGGGATCGCGGACAGGGTGCCCAGGCCCCACAGCAGGTCGGCGAGACCCTCGTCACCGGCGAGCCAGGCGGCACCCCCTGCGGTCAGGGCCGCCGCCGTGACGGCCAGGAGGGTGAGCTCCAGCCGTGGCGAGGCGACCGCCTCGGTCAGAGAGCGCAGCCGTGTTGTGAAGGCGGAGCGGTTCATGGTCACCTCTGTCCGTCCGGCATCGTTGCCCGCGGTCCGGTCCCCGTCCATCACATCCCGGCCGGCTGGGCCCGTGGCAGGGGACGAACGGCCCTGCCGCCAGGGCCGTACGGACGCTGTTCGCGCCCCCGTTCTTGGCGATGAGGGCCTATCGGCCCCTCGTGTTGGCCTCACCGGCTCATGACGTGCTCCGCCGCTGGGGCGAGCCTGAAGAGCAGGCACTTCGAAAGCCACAGGTACCGGGCCTGTGCTCCCGGCGACGTAGAGGAGGTGAGTCACCGTGATGATCTGGTACGACCACGGTGTCGGCGGATGGGGCTGGTTCGCCATGTCCGTCGGCATGATCTTCTTCTGGGCCCTGATCATCACCCTCGGTGTCCTCCTGTACCGCGCCTTGGCGATGCCGGGAGGGAGCAGCGACCGTGCCGACGCCCGGCCGCCGGGGCCCGCTCCCGAGCAGCTGCTCGCCGAACGCTTCGCCCGAGGCGAGATGGACGAGGACGAGTATCACCGCCGTCTGACCGTCCTGGGGGGAACCAGCGGTGACGTTCCTCGGCACGGTCGGCGCTGATCAGGAGGAGGCAGCCGTGGACGAGAGGCTTTCCGTGGGCGCCATGATGAACGGGGCGCCGTACTCGATCAGCGAGGACGAGACGCTGCTGATGGCCTGGGAGGTAGTCGAGCGGTCCGGGCAGCGTCATCTGCCGGTGGTCCGCCAGGACGGATGCTGCGCCGGTGTGCTGGACCGCGCTGAGCTTGCGGTCGCCTGCGCGGACCCCGCGGTGACACTGTCCCGCCGGAGGGTGCGCGACCTCGTGCACGGGCGCCGCACGGTCACGGTCCACCCCGAGGAATCGACGCTCCGCGCGGCAGCCGTGATGGCGGAGGAACAGCTGGACGCGCTGCCGGTCACCGACCCGCACGGACGACTGACCGGCCTGCTCACGGCGCAGGACTACGTGGCCGCCGCTGCTGGTCTGCACCGGCACACCGAGTCGGCGCAGGAGGCGCCGCACCGATGTGCCCCACTGCCCGGGCTGCCACCTCGTCGAAGGGAGCGGGAACGCGGCTTTCCCATTCCGTAGGGACTGGCAGGCTGCTCGGGGAGCGGATGGACGCAGCTCATGTCTTGCCATGAACCCGGCGTGGCGCTGCGGGTTCACGTCCTCGCGGGTACCGCGCCGACCCGTAGCCGGCTGCACCGGCGCGACGTCCGCCCGAGCATCCTCGCGCTCCTCGAGCGGCTGCCGCAGACGGCCGCTTTGGTCATGTCCGCCGCGTTCGAGGTGCTCGCGTGGAACGACCTCGCGGCCGCGCTCATGGAGGACTTTGCCGGGCTCGCCCCTAAGGACCGCAATCTCGCGCGCCGGGCATTCCTCGGGCCGGCGCGACCTGACACGACGCTGTACGGGATCTCCGACGCCGCCGAGGGAAGACGGTGTCACGTCGCGAGGTTGAAGCCCGGCAACTGGCTACAGCTCGGGGCGCACCTGTCGGCGCCGAAGCGACATGCCGCGTGGCGGTGGTGTCCGCGCAAAGGGCTGCCTGTCGTGCCTGTCGGGTGTCTGGCGGACGAGGAGGCCGCGTGGCACCGGCCGGGGCGGCACCACGCGGCTGGGGCGTGCAGATGGATCAGCCTTGTGCGGACAGGGGCTGCGCGGCAGGCTCCAGGTTCCTCTTCGGTCCGCGGGCGATTCCGGCGGCGAAGGCGGCGAAGGGGATGATGCCCAGCACGATGCTGATGCCCGTGCTGCCGCCGGTGACGAGGGTGAAGTTGGCCAGGACCAGCCAGAGGCTGGCCAGCAGACCCAGCACAGCCAGTACCGGCGCGATCCGGGTCTGCCAGACCTTGCCGCCGGCGAGGTGCGGGTTGCGGGCGAAGAAGACCACCACGGCGACGGAGGTGGTGGTCATGAGCAGGACCATGCCGACCGTGGATACTCCGGCCATCGAGCCGAACACGCCGACCAGCGGGTCCAGGCCGATCAGGGCGCAGGCACCGACCAGGACCAGCGCGGTTGCGGTCTGCACGAGGGAGGAGAAGGACGGCGAGCGGTGGCGCGGGTGGACGGTCCCCAGCCGTGCGGGCATGAGGCCCTTGCGGGCGAGGGTGAAGGTGTACCGCGCGATGACGTTGTGGAAGGACAGCACGCAGGCGAAGAGGCTGCTGAGCAGGAGCACCTGCATGACGTCCCGGAGCGTGGTGCCGACGTACGCCTGGGCGGTGTCCATGAGCATGTTGCCCTGGCCGGTGAGGGTCTTGTTGGCCACCGCGGAGGCGTCGTCGGTGCCTGCGGCCAGGACCAGAGCCCAGCAGGAGACCGTGTAGAAGACACCGATGATGAGAACGGCCAGGTAGGTGGCCCGGGGAATGGTCTTCTCGGGATTGCGGGCCTCGTCCCGGAAGACGGCCGTCGCCTCGAAGCCGATGAAGCCGGTGAGGGCGAACAGCACCGCGATGCCCAGCGGGCCGGAGAATGCCGCGTGCGGGGTGAAGGACTCGACGTTGACGCCGTGTGCCCCGCCCCGGGCGAAGATCACCGCGTCCAGGACCACCACCACGGCGATCTCCAGGACGAGCGCCACGCCGAGCACCTTGGAGCTGAGGTCGATGTGGCGGTAGCCCAGGAAGGCCACGATCCCGGCGGCGGTCAGCGCCCATGCCCACCAGGGCAGGGACGGGCCGCCGAAGTTCCGCAGCACGTCGTTCACGGCCCATCCCATGTAGCCGTATACGGCGACCTGGATCGCCGTATACGCGACGAGTGCGACGGCGGCCGTCCCCACGCCGACCCGGTTCCCGAGACCACGGGCGGCGTACGCGTAGAAAGCGCCGGCCTCCGGGACGTGCGGGGTCATGGTGACGAAGCCGACCGCGAAGATCAGCAGGACCAGCGAGGCGATCGCGAATCCGACCGGTGCCCCGGCGCCCGGTCCGCTGCCGATGGCCAGCGGGACATTGCCGCCGATCACCGTGAGGGGCGCGGCGGCGGCGATCACCATGAACACGATGGCGCCGGTGCCGAGCCGCCCCGACAGGTTCACGGGGGCCTGGGGTCTGGCGGATTTTTCCGTGGAGAGATCGTTCAGCATGTGCGGTCCTTTGCGAGCGGTGCAGCGGTGCGATGGAGGCCGGAAGCCGGGGGGGAGGCGTAGAGATCCGGCCGTCGGTCAGCGAGGTAGGGGTTGACCTCGCGGGCTTCACGGACCGTGCGTGCGTCCACGGTTGCGAAGATCAGGTGGTTGCCGTGCCCGACGCTGTCCAGCACGTCTGCTGCCGGGCTGACGATGGAACTGCGGCCGACATAGCGCAGCGAGCCCTCGTCCCCGTCGTGGTTGATGTAGGCGATGTAGAGCTGGTTCTCCCAAGCGCGCACTCGCAGCAGGTGCTCCGCGATGAACTCGTACGGCTGCATCTGCGCGGTCGGAACCGCGACGAGGTCCGCTCCGGCCAGCGCGGCAGCTCGTACGCTCTCGGGGAACTCGACGTCGTAGCAGATCAGCATCGCGATCCGCAGATCCCGGTAGTCGACGAGGGTAGTCAGTTGGTCGCCGGGGGTGAAGTACGTCCGGTCGAGGTCACCAAACAGGTGGGTCTTGCGGTGGCGGCCGAGCACGGCTCCGGCCGGGTCAATGAAGAAGGCACTGTTGTAGTAACTGCCGGAGTCGTACTCCGGGGCGCCGGCCACGAGCGCGATTCCGCTGGCGCGGGCGATCTCCCGGGCGGGGGACAGCAGGTCGGTGCGGGCCAGGTCGTGGACGGCGCTGCCGATGTCGTAGCCCGTGAGGAACAGCTCAGTGGTGATCAGGAGCTCGGCGCCCTGGGCGTGGGCCTCGCGGCAGGCCGCGTCCAGTTCACGGAGGTTGGCGTCGACGTCGCCCGGAGTTCCAGCGGTCTGCAGTCCAGCGATTTTCATTCAGGCGCCTTCAGGTCGGGCATCAGGGGCAACGCGGGCAATCCAAACATGCTCACTTTGATCAGGTAAAGAGCAGTTCGGATTCGATCGGGTAAAGAGGCGGATCGGATTCCGGTCTCAGGGCCCGCACGGCCGCGGCCGTCCAGGCCCTGTATGACCGACACCGGCCCGGTGCTTACCCTGGCTTGATGGCCTCCCAGAACGATGAGCGCGCACCCAGCCCCCTGACCACCGGCGCCCTCGCGGCGATCCGCCGCACCAGCGCGGTCGACACGGTCCGCGCGCGTATCTCCCTCGCCGTCGACCTGGGTCTGCTGACCCCCGGCGAGCGGCTCCCGAACGTCGAGGCCACGGCAGCCGCCCTGGGAGTCGGCCAGATCACCGTCCGCCGAGCCCTCACCGCCCTGGAACGCGAGGGCGTCGTCCAGCGCAGGTCCGGCCGTTCCGGAGGCACGTTCGTCGCCGACCGGCCCCGCCGCCGCACCGTGTCCCAGGTCGCCGCGTACCGGCAGGACAGCGAACGGGTGCACCGGCTGATCGATGAACGCATCGTGCTGGAAGTCGGCTTCGCCCACCTGGCCGCCGAGAGACTCGTCCAGGCGGGGCTCGACCAGCTGGACATCTGTATCAAGGAGATGGACGCGGCAGCGAGCTGGGCCGAGTTCCACACAGCGGACGAGCGCTTCCACACCGAAATCGCCCGTGGCGCAGGGGTGCCCTCGGCCCTTGAGATGTACCAGCGGGTGACGAAGGAGCTCTACCTGTACTTCCTGCCCTACCCGATGAGCTACCTGTGCCGGAGCAACGAGGAGCACAAGCGGATCAGGGCGGCCCTCAGCGCGCACGACGCCACACTGACCGCCCGTCTCCTCCAGGAGCATGTCGCAGAACTGCACCGCTCGATGTACGTCGGGCTCCCCCAGACCGCCGACCAGGACAACGGCGGCTGACACGACAGCCGGGACCCGTCCGGCGGAAACCGCCCACCCGCGCCGGCCCGCTCCAGGCTGCGTCCGGTCGGCCACAGCCAAACCGTAAGGACATGCGCCCCGGCGGACAGTTCGGCCGCCCGGTCGTCGTCGGGGCTCCGCTTGATGATGTGCCTCTGCTCGAGCGGAGCGTCCAGGTCCGTCCGCAGCATCTGGTCGATCAACGGCTGGTCAGCTTCCAGCCGTGTCCCGCGCGGTCACGGCCTCTTCCGAGGATCCGGCCAGACCGACTCCAACGCCGCTTTCACCGAGCGGAATCCGACACCGTGCTCGCGCAACAAGGCCCGGCGCGACATCCCCGCCCGGGTATCACGGCGGATCGCCGCGTACGGATCGACCTTGCACTTCGGTGGTACAAGCGCCCCCTCGCCACGCAGGCGAGCACTCCGATGCCCCCACCGCAAGGGCCCGGGAGCTACCAGGACTCACAGACATCGTCCTCCGGTGAAACTGGGTGTTCCCCGCTCTGAGCGGCAAGCTGTCAGCTCCCACATATCTTGTCCGTCGGCCCGCTGATGACGGCGGGGCGCTTCGTCCGAGGGGATGCCCAGGTAGTACATGTGCGTGCGGTCAGCGTGGTTACAGCGCAACCGGGGCGAGCCGCCCATAGCGGGCGGCTCGGAGGGTGCCCTCGACCAGGACGTGGTAGCTGTGGCCGAAGGAGTAACGCGCGACAGAGCGGGCCGTCGCCACGGTCGGCCCCAAATCGCGCTGTTATCCCTTAGGGCCTGGCGCTGGGCACTTCCCCGGCTCGACGATCCCGCGTGGTTCACGCGGACACTGGCGGCCTTTCTCGGCTGACCGCGTCGAGCAGCAGCTTCGCGGCCACCGTCGCCCCGTCGGTACGGATCGTGTCGGCCACGGCCCTCGCTCGTGCGCGGGTCTCGGGGGTCAGGGCCGCCTTGAGCGCGGCCGACAGGGACTCGAAGGTCGGAGTCGGTCCGTCGTGTGCCGCGCCGATGCCCAACTCGGCCACCCGGCCGGCCCAGTACGGCTGGTCCACGATCTGGGGTACGACCACCTGGGGCGCGCCGGCCCGGGCGGCCGTCGTCGTGGTGCCCGCGCCGCCGTGGTGCACGACGGCGGCCACCCGGCCGAACAGTGCCTGCTGGTTGACCTCGCCGACGGTGAAGCAGTCGTCCTGGTCGTCGATCAGGCCCAGGTCGGCCCAGCCTCGGGCGACGAGTACGCGGCGGCCCTGCGCGCGGACCGCCTCGATGGCCACCTGGGCGACGTCCGTCGACGCGTCCCCTCATCGCGCAGACACGGGTAGCCGACCGGCCCATCCCAGCCGACGGATTCCCCTCGGTGGGAGCGGTGCCTTCTGTGCCGGGCTACTACGAGGCTGTTTCCCACAGCGGCATCACGCTCGGGCCGGTGATCGGCCGGCTGCTTGCTTCGGAGATCCTCAGCGGGAAGAGGGACGAGATGCTTGCGGACTTCCGCCCGGAGCGGTTCCCCCAGTGACAGCATTGGGAGGCGCCAGTACCGAACAGGCAGGTGCGTCTCCGTGCGCCCGAATCAGGCTCGTGACCCGCGCCTCCGCGTCACGCGAGCGGGAAGACCGGACGGCTCCTCCACCTCTGCCGCTCAACTTCGGGGCGACCGGGCTTAGCCCCGGACTGCTTGCTCCTGCCGGTACAGCCATCCAGCACCCCCAGCGCGCTCAGACGCATGCCTTGGTTCGCTGAGACAGAAGCCCGAACGGCTCGGTTCGTTGAGAAAACGACTCGACTGAGTGATGTACGATCTCGCCGCTCGTTGCATAGGCAGCGTTCGCTGAACTGCGGTTCTTCCGCTGTCTCAGGACGGTGACACAGCCGCTCGGTCTCACGAACGTGGCATTTCCCTTTGGTCCTGGTCGGCCGGAGTCGGCGTACTGCATTTCCTGCGGTATGCCGCCGCGGCCGGGGCCTCGTGCGCTCCGCCGGCGCCCCGGAGGAAGCCTCCGAGGCACTGATGCGGTTGCCGGTCCGGGGTACCAGGACAGTTGGTCCAGGAGTCAGGTGGTGACGGATGTGTCATTTCCACGTGAGTCCTCGAGTCGGCAACCAGTAGTCGATGACGGCTGCCAGCTCGTCGCGATCGGTGAAGACGTGTCCGTTCATACCCATGGCCTGAGCGGCGCGTACGTTCTCCTCGCGGTCGTCGACGAAGAGGAAGTCGGTCGGGGCAGCCCGCATGGCGACGACGCAGTGATGGAAGGCTGCCGGGGCCGGCTTCGCCGCTTTGATCTTCCCGGAGAAGGCAACGTGGTCCAGATGGTGCAGCCAGGGTTGCGCGGCGAGGAAGGCGTCCGCGTGGTCCGAGGGGATGTTGGACAGCAAGGCGACCTCGGCGACGTCGCGGAGGGACTGGGCGTAGGCGACCATCCGGTCGTCGATGCGTGACCAGCTGTCGATGTCGGTGAGGCGCAGTTCCTCGATGGTGTCGGCGTCGACGGACAGGGACAGCCGTCGCAGTACGGCGGTCCAGTATTCGGGCGCGGACTGCTGACCGGCGTCGTAGGGCGGGCGGCAGGCCCAGTAGGCCGTGGTGAAGGCGTCGGTGGGTGTGTGACAGCGGGCGGCCATCTTTCCCAGGGCGCCTGGGCGTTGGTGGCGGGCGATGACCCCAAAGAGGTCGAACAGCACGATGCTGCGGTCGGTGGACATCGTCGTGGGTTCCTCCGGATCCCGAGGGGTGTTCAGCTGCTGCTTGCTGCCATCTCGCTCGTGCGGTCGGGTCCGGTGCGCAGGATTCCGGCGGCCACGGCGGTGGTCGCACACAGCAGGATCAGCAGTACGAAGGCGTGGTTCAGGGTGACGAGGTGGGTCAGCCAGCCGATGGCGGCGGGGCCGGCGAGCATGCCGACGTAGCCGAGCCCGGCGACGCGGGAGACATTGGCCCCTGCAGCGGAGGGGTCGGCGTGCCCGGCCGCGCTGAACAACTGCGGGACACAGCCGGACAGCCCCAGACCGAACAGCGCCCACCCTGCGAACGCGGCCCATATCCACGGGGAGACGGTCACGATCGTGATGCCGACGGCAGCCGTCGCCGCGCCGTGACGCAGGATCGCCATGGACCCGAACCGGTCGGCGAGGCGGTCGGCGAGCAGTCGGCCGATGGTCATGGTCGCCGCGAAGGTGCCGTACGCGAAGGCGGCAGTGCTCGCGGGTGCGCCGAGGACGTCCTTCAGGTGCAGCGCGCTCCAGTCGTTGGCGGCTCCCTCGCACAGCATGACCATCAGAGCCAGGGCGGCGAGGATCCAGATGCGCCTGCTGGTGCCGCGGTGCTCGGCGGCCGGCGCTTGCTCGGTCTCCCCCGCAGAGCCGGTGTCGGCAGCGGTGGGTGCGGTCGGCAGCAGGGCGTGTGCCGACACCAGGGCGATCGCGATGCCCAGGGCTCCCATGGCGGCCATGCCTGCGGCCGGGCTCAGGCCCGCGCTCGCCGTAGCCGCTCCGACGAGCGCGGCGAGGACGCCGCCGACCGAGAACGTGGCGTGGAAGGCCGACATGACGGGCCGGCCGTACGCCTTCTCCACGTGCACGGCGTGGGCGTTCATGCTCACGTCCAGGCAGCCGTTGCAGAATCCGAAGGCCAGCAGGGCACCTGCCAGCGTCCACGGCTCCCGGGGAAGGCCGGGCAGCACCAGGGCCGCGCTGCACAGCACGCCGGTGGCGGGAACGACGATGCGCGCCCCGAGAGAGTCAGTCAGACGCCCGGCCACCTGCATACCGATGAAGGCCCCCAGCCCCAGCAGCACCAGCAGTCCCCCGAGCGTCGCGTGAGTGATGCCCACGCGCTCCTCGATGGCGGGGATGTTCACCACCCAGGTGCCCATCAGAGTGCCGCACAGGCTGAAGTAGACAAAGGTCGCCACTCGGGCGGCTCGAAGCGAATCATTCATGACAGCCACCGTAACGAACATATTGTGCGGTTGAATACTGTCACTTCGCACACATTGAATGTTCGTTTCGTGTGGTGTTCAATCGCGGTATGAGCAACGCAGACCGGCACGGGATGATCGCGCAGGCCGTCAGAGAGACGGGAAGGATCACGGTCCAGGAACTCGCCGAACTGACCGGGGCCTCCGAGATGACCATCCGGCGCGACCTCGACGCGCTGGCCGCGCAAGGCGTCATTGAACGCGTCCGCGGAGGGGCGCGCACCCTGCTGCTCAGGGGCGAGGAGCCGCCCTTCGCGCTGCGTGCTCACGAGGCCGTCGATGCCAAGCGCCGCATCGCCGCCGAGGTGTCCTCGCTCATCGCCGACGGCGAGACCGTCCTCCTCGACAGCGGCACCACCTGCCTGGAGATCGCCCACCTGCTGCGCCGGCGGCCGATCACTGTGATGCCCCTGTCATTGCAGGCCATCCACGTACTTGGCGAGGGCCCGGGCCCGGCCACACTGATGGTGCCCGGCGGGCAGCCTCGGGCAGCCGAGGGAGCCCTCACCGGCCCCCTCACCCTCGCGTCCCTGGCGGCACTGCGCTTCGACACTGCCGTCATGGGCTGCTGCGGTCTCAGCGCAGCCCAGGGCCTGACCGCCTACGACCTCGACGACGCGGCCGTGAAGAAGGCCGGCATTGCCTCCACGCGCCGCATCATCGTCGCCGCCGACGGCAGCAAGCTCGGCCACACCGCCTACGCCTACGTCGGTCCCTCCACACTCCTGCACACCCTCGTCACCGACACCGCAGCACCTGTCGACGAGGTCACCGCGCTCGAAGGCACTGGCACCGTCGTCAAGGCCGTCTGACAAGACCGTCGGCCATCGGTCGTGAGATTTGGCCACGGGATGTGAGATCCCACAGCTGGTTGTGGGATCTCGCGGTTCATGTCCCTGGGCGCTGCTTTGACTTGCAGGTTCTCGGACTGTCTCACGTCGTGGCCAGGCACTCCTGTCTCAGGATGATGGGCATTTCCTGCTGGCCCACCTCATAGGACGAGGACTTCCGTCAGTGGTGGGCCGCGCACCATGTCGCCACGCTCAGCGTGGGCACGAAGGTTCTCGACCACCCGGTCGCCGGTGAGCTCTCCCTGGACTGGGACACCCTGACGGCCAGCACCGACCCCGACCAGCAGCTCGTCGTATGGACCGCCGAAGTCGGCTCTCCCACCCACGACGGCCTGCGGATCCTTGCCTCCTGGGCGGCCGACCAGCACCGCACCACCGCGGAACCCGCCGAATGAGCCTCCCGTGTAGTCAGTCCCGGCGGGTCTGCTGACCAGCGGCTTCCGGGGCAGGCGCAGGGCGTTCCGCTGGCTGCGGTGCGGTCATGTCGAGCAGGAGCAGGGCGTCGTGGTCGGGGGTGCCGGGTTCGGCGGTGTAGACACCGATCCGCTGGCCGGGAGTGCCTTCCACGTGCAGAGACTGCGAGGTGAGGGTGAGCGTACCGACCTGCGGGTGCTGGAAGCTCTTGTGAGCGGGCTTGCGCCCGGTCACCTCGTAGCGCTCCCAGAGACCGGCGAAGTCCGGGCTCTTGAGGAGGAGTTCGCCGACGAGGTTGGCGAGGTCGGGTGCGTCGGGGGCGGTGCCGGCGATGGCGCGCAGACGGGCGACGCAGGCGGTGATCTGACGGTCCCAGTCGGCGAACAGCTCGCGGGCCGCGGGGTGCAGGAACAGATAGCGTGCCAGGTTGCGCTGCTTTACGGGCCAGTCGTCCAAGCCCGCGTACAGGGCGAGACCACTCGGATTCCAGGCGAGCATGTCCATGCTGCGGCTGATCACGTAGGCCGGGTTCGGGCGCAGGGACTCGAGCAGCAGCTTGAGGTGGGGCCGCACGTTGCGGCTGGGCGCGGGCGGCGGCTCGGGGACGTAGCGGGCGGCGCGGGCGGCGAGCTCGCGCAGGTGCTGGTGCTCTTGGTCGTCCATGCGCAGGGCGCGGGCGAGAGAGTCGAGGACGGTGGGGCTGGGGCGGGTCTCCTTGCCGCGCTCCAGACGCACGTAGTAGTCGATGCTGATACCGGCCAGCGTGGCCAGCTCCTCGCGGCGCAGCCCCGGGGTGCGGCGGATTCCGGCGCCGACGGTGAGTCCGACGTGTTCGGGGCTGGTCTGGGTGCGGCGGGCGCGCAGGTAGCGGCCCAGCTCGGCGCCTTCGCTGTGCGCGCTCTCGGTTGCCATGACTCCAGTCTCACTCGCACATGACCTGGTGCGCAGGTGCGAGGGGGGCCCTGTCATTACCCCCGAAGAGCCCGCCCTGCCACACCGGCGCAATGCGGGCGAAGCTGAGTGAGCAAGACGCCGACACCCCGGATTCCCGTCGGTGGCCACCGCAGGCACGACCTGGCGGGCCGGGCGAGAGTGAAGGTGCCGGGCGACGCCACGATGCGAAGAGGACGGCATGCGTTACATCAAGCTGCGTGACCTGGAGGTTTCCCGGATCGGCCTGGGCGCGATGGGGATGTCCCACGGCTATACCGGCTCCGGCACGGACGACGCGGAGTCGATCAGGACCGTGCACCGCGCGCTGGAGCTCGGCGTCACGCTCATCGACACCGCCGAGATCTACGGCCCCTACACCAACGAGGAGCTGCTCGGGAAGGCGCTCAAGGGGCGGCGGGACCAGGTGGTGCTGGCCACCAAGTTCGGTCTCGTGTCCCACGGCGGTGAGGGTGCCTGGAACCTGGATTCCAGCCCGGTGAACATCCGTACCGCCGTGGAGGGTTCCCTGAAGCGGCTGGGCACCGACCACATCGACCTGTACTACCAGCACCGGGTGGACCCGAACACCCCCATCGAGGAGACCGCCGGCGCCGTCGGTGAGCTGATCGCCGAGGGCAAGGTGCGCGCCTTCGGCCTCTCGGAGGCGGGGCCGGACACCATCCGGCGCGCGCACGCCGTCCAGCCGGTCACCGCGGTGCAGTCCGAGTACTCCCTGTGGACCCGGGGCATCGAGGAGCGAGTGCTGCCCGTGCTGCGGGAGCTGAACATCGGCCTGGTGCCGTTCTCCCCGCTGGGCCGCGGTTTCCTGACGGGCACGGTCCGCTCCACCGATCAGTTCGAGGAGGGCGACTTCAGGCGCGACAACCCGCGCTTCACGGGCGAGAACTTCCGGCGCAACCTCGTCCTCGCCGACGAGGTCAAGGCCCTGGCCGCCGAGGTCGGCGCCACGCCCGCGCAGGTGGCCCTGGCCTGGCTGCTCGCCCGGGGCGACGACATCGCGCCGATCCCCGGCACCAAGCGCGTCAGCCGGGTCGAGGAGAACACCGCCGCCGACGCCGTCGCCCTGACCGCCGAGCAGCTCGACCAGCTCAGCAACATGCCGCCCGCCTCCGGCGACACCCACACCGAGGCCCAAGCCCGGATGCTCGAACGCTGATCATCCCCACCGCCCAGCACGATCCCTGTTTGGAGTAGTCCCTCTTATGCGTGCAGCAGTGATGTACGGAGCCGCGGACGTCCGCGTCGAGGACCGGCCCGACCCGAAGATCAACCAGCCCACCGACGCCGTGGTCCGCGTCGTCGCCGCGTGCGTGTGCGGCAGCGACCTGTGGCCCTACCGGTCGATGCCCGCCACCGGGACGGGCCGCCCCATGGGGCACGAGTTCCTCGGCGTCATCGAGGAGACCGGCGCGGACGTGACCAGCCTCAAGGCAGGTGACCTGGTCGTCGCCCCGTTCACGTACAGCGACAGCACCTGTGACTACTGCGCCAGGGGCCTGCACATCTCGTGCCGCAACGGCGGCCGGTACGGCTTCGACGGCGTGGACGGCGGGCAGGGTGAAGCCGTCCGCGTCCCGCACGCGGACGGCACCCTGGTGAGGCTGCCGGTGGCCGCCGACTCCGCGCTGCTGCCGTCGCTGCTGGCTCTGTCGGACGTGATGACCACCGGCCACCACGGCGCGGTCACCGCGGGCGTCGGCCGCGGGGACGCGGTGCTGGTCGTCGGTGACGGCGCGGTCGGCCTGTGCGCGGTGATCGCCGCCCAGCGGCTGGGTGCCGAGCGGATCGTGCTCGCCGGCCGCCATGAGGCACGTACCGACCTGGGCCGCCACTTCGGGGCCACCGACGTGGTCGCCGCACGTGGTGAAGAGGGTGTCGCCCGCATCCGCGAGCTGACCGGCGGCGTGGACAAGGTCATCGAAGCTGTCGGCACCCGCCAGTCCCTGGACACCGCTCTCGGCGCGGTCCTGGACGGCGGCACCATCAGCCGCCTGGGCGTCCCGCAGTACGAGCAGGGTCCGATCGGCCCGGCCGAGTTCATGCGCAACATCACCCTGACCGGCGGCGCCGGCCCCGCACGCGCTTACATCGAGCAGCTCCTGCCCGATGTCCTGGACGGCACGATCGCTCCCGGCCGCGTATTCGACCAGGAATTCCCCCTCGATCAAGCACCGGATGCCTACCGGGCCATGGCCGACCGCCAGGTCCTCAAGGCCCTCATCCGCCCCTGACCCCCCGCCCGCACAGCTAAGGAACATCCCCATGCAGTACGTGACCTTGAACAACGGCGTCGAGATGCCGCTCCTCGGCTTCGGCGTCTACCAGATCCCCGCCGAGGACACCGAACGCGCCGCGTCCGACGCGCTCGCCGCCGGCTACCGGCTGCTGGACACCGCCGCCGCCTACGGCAACGAAGAGGCCGTGGGCCGCGCCATCAAGTCCAGTGGCATCGGGCGCGAGGACCTGTTCGTCACCACCAAGCTGTGGGTCCAGGACGCCCCCGCCCAGGACAACACCAAGCGCGCTTTCGAGACGTCGCTGGAGAAGCTGGGTCTGGACTACCTCGACCTCTATCTGATGCACCAGCCCTTCGGTGACGTCTACGGGCAGTGGCGCGCCATGGAGGCCCTCAACCGCGAGGGCCTCGCCAGGGCGATCGGTGTCGCCAACTTCTACCCCGACCGGCTGCTGGACCTGATCGTCAACAACGAGATCACCCCGGCGGTCAACCAGATCGAGACCCACCCGTTCTTCCAGCGCGCCGACTACCAGGACCTCATGCGCGAGCACGGCGTGCAGATCCAGTCCTGGGGCGGCTTCGCCGAGGGCAAGAACGACCTGTTCACCAACCCGCTGCTGGCCGAGATCGGCAAGGAGTACGGCAAGTCGGTCGCGCAGGTCGTGCTGCGCTGGCTCACCCAGCGGGGCGTCATCGCCATCCCCAAGTCGGTGCGCGCCGAGCGCATGGCGGAGAACATCGACGTCTTCGACTTCCAGCTCACCGACGAGCAGATGGCCCGGATCGCCACCCTCGACAGCGGTACCTCGCTGTTCTTCGACCACCACGACCCCGAGATCGTCGTCTGGCTGGCCAAGCGCCGCCTGGACGCCTGACCGCGTCCGTCCCTGGGGCGAGCGACAAGGCCGAGCAGCCGGCCGTCGCTCGCCCCTTTCCGTTTCCGGATCTCTCGCGAGGGGCCCATCTGTGAACCAGCCGAACCGCAGTTCAGTCGGGCGCCGTACGATCCTGCGCGCTGCTCTGCTGACCGGAGTTACCACCATGACCGCACCCCACCTCACCGGCTGCTCAACCACGAACGACCAGCCGGACCCCGACCGGCCCAAGACGTTGCCGAGCCCGGCGCCAAGCAGCTCATCACGGGGCAAGGTGCTGATCGCATACTTCTCCCGGCCCGGCGAGAACTACCACTATGGCGATCGCACCCACCTGAAGGTCGGCAACACCGAGGTCATGGCCCGCAAGATCCGCGACCTCATCGGCGGCGACATGTACCGGATCGAGGCCGCTGACCCGTACCCGAGGGCGACTCCCCTCCGAGTCGGATGGCTGGTCCTGCCGGTGGCCTTCGGTGGTGGTCAGTCCCCGCGGTCGGGCAGCCGGTCGCAGATCAGCCGGGCGACGAGTTCGGCTTCGTGCTGCACGAAATAATGACCCCCGCCCGGGATGACCTGCAGCGACACCTCCCGGGCGTAGTGTTCCCAGGCTCGGTAGCCGCTCGCGACGCCGTCCGTGGCCGGGTCCGCGTCGCCGATGACCACGTGAAGGGGGCTTCGCAGCCGATCCCACCGCTCCGCCGTGTCGATCAAGAACTGAATGCCCTCGCCCATGTCGTGCCGCAGGACACGCAGCACGTGCTGCAGATCTCGTTCGTCGAATGCGCGGTCGAACCCGCCCAGCGAGACCAGGAACTGGTGCAGCTCCTCGTCGCTGGTGTCGAGCGCGGTTTCGAGCGACTTGGGCGTTACGGACTGCGCAAACGCCGCCAGGTCCCAGGGCGCTCCCAGGTGGATCCCCGACGGGGTCAGGCCGCGGTCCTCCAGCCCCCGGGCAACCAGGACCGTCAGCAACGTGCCGGCGCAGTGCCCGTACAGGCTGAACGGTCCCTCGACGGAGGCGGCGATCTCCTCGACCAGCCGCTCCTTGGACTCGGTCCGGTCCGCCATGGGCTGGTCGGGCAGCACCGGGTCATGGCCCGGCAGGGCCACGGTCCACAGGTCGACATCCGGCGGCAGTTGTCCGGCCAGCGGCTGATACACGGTGGCGCTGCCGCCGCCGTAGGGAATGCAGACCAGGCTGTGTCGGGGGCGCTGGCCCACCGCCCGGTCCGGGGTCAGCCGGTGCAGCCAGCGGTGCGCGGCGCCGTCGTCGGCGGCCGTGGCCAGGTGCTCGGCGAGGGCCCGCGGTGTCGGGTTCTTGAACACCGCGATCACGGAGAGCCCCTGGCCGATGGCACGGGCGAGCGTCACGGCCTTGAAGGAGTCGCCGCCGATGTCGAAGAAGTTGTCGTCGATGCCGACTTCGGGGATGCCCAGGACCTGGCTCCAGGCCTCGACGATCTGCCGCTCACGTGCGTTGGTCGGCGGGGTCACCGCACCGGTCCTGCCCGTGGTGAGGGCGGGGGTGGGGGCGGGGAGCGCCTTGCGGTTCAGTTTTCCGTTGGTGGTCAGGGGGATGGCGTCGATCAGGACGTAGGCCGTCGGCACCATGTAGGAGGGCAGCAGGTTCTTCAACGCGGCGCGGAGCACGGCTGGTTCGGGGGCGACTTCGGTACCTCCGGACGCGGGGACCACGTACGCCGTCAGCACGCTGTCTCCGACGGCGTCGGCACGCACGAGGACCCGCGCCTCCGCCACGCCCTCCTGCGCGATCAGCGCCGCCTCGATCTCGCCCGGCTCGATGCGGAAGCCACGCAGCTTGATCTGGTCATCCGCCCGTCCCAGGTACTCCAGTTGACCGTCCCGCCGCCGGCGCGCCAGGTCGCCGGAGCGGTACAGGCGGCTTCCGGGCGGGCCGAACGGGTTGTCGACGAAGCGTTCGGCCGTCAGTTCCGGACGGTTGAGGTAGCCGCGGGCCAACTGGCCGCCTGCCACGTACATCTCGCCCGCGACACCGGCGGGAACCGGCCTGCGCTCGCCGTCCAGGACATGGACCTCCAGGCCGGGCAGGCCGATCCCGATGTTGCTGCCGGACTGCTCCGCCACCAGCCGCCTGGTCAACGCGAGATGACTGACGTGCACGGTGGTCTCGGTGATCCCGTACATGTTGACCAGCTCCGGCGCGTCCTCAGCGTGGCGCTCGTACCAGTCGCCGAGCCGGGCCAGGTCCAGCGCCTCGCCGCCGAACACCACGTACCGCAGGGAGAGTTGACTACCCAGGCCAGGTGCTTCCCGGTCGGCGTGCATCAGTTGATAGAACGCGGACGGCGTCTGGTTGAGGACGGTGACCCGTTCGCGTACCAGCAGTTCGAGGAAGTCCTGCGGGGAGCGGCTCACCTCGTACGGGACCATCACGAGGCGGCCGCCGTGGAGCAGCGCCCCCCACAGCTCCCACACCGAGAAGTCGAAGGCGTACGAGTGGAACATGGTCCACACGTCGTCCCCGTGGAAGCCGAACAGGCCCTGGCAGGCGGTGAACAGGCTGAGGACGTTCCGGTGTGTGACGACCACGCCCTTCGGGCGGCCGGTGGAGCCCGACGTGTAGATCACATACGCGGCGTCTGTGACGCGGGTCCGTGCCGTGCGCTCGGACGCGTCGAGGTCATGGCCCGGCAGCTCCGCGAGCGTCGCCTCCGTCTCGGGTTCGGTGAGCGAGACGAGGGGCACACTGCTGTCCGGGAGCCGGTCGGCGACGGCCTCGGTGGTGACGAGCAGCTCGGGGCCCGCGTCCTTGAGGATGTACGCGATCCTGTCGGCCGGGCTGTCCGGATCGATCGGGACGTACGCGGCCCCCGACTTCACGACCGCGAGCAGCGTCACGACCAGGTCGGCCGAGCGAGGCAGGGCGACGGCCACGAACCGGCCGGGCCCGGCACCGCGCCCCGTGAGGAGCCGCGCGAGCCGGTTCGCCCGCGCATTGAGCTCCGCGTAGTCGAGCGTGACGTCGTCGCAGGTCAACGCGGGGCTGTCGAGGCCCTTGGCCGCCTGCGTCTCGAAGGTCTCGGCCAGCGTGACCTCCGGCACCGCATCGATCGCCCCGCCGGCCCGTGCCCACGCCGCCAACTGCTCCCTCTCGGCCGCGTCCACCACGTCGACCTGGTCGATCGGCAGCGTGGGGTCGGCTACGACCTGCCGCAGCACCCGCACGAACCGGTCGGCGATCCGCTCGACCGAAACCCGGTCGAAGAGGTCGGTGGCGTACTCGATCAGGCCCTCCACCCTCCGCCCGTCCGCACAGGTGGACTCCGTGAGGTTGAAGAGCAGGTCGTACTTCGACACGCCAGTGCGCACATCCACGAACTCTGCTTCGAGACCAG
This sequence comes from Streptomyces sp. NBC_01384, assembly GCF_045040035.1. Classification (NCBI taxonomy): domain Bacteria; kingdom Bacillati; phylum Actinomycetota; class Actinomycetes; order Kitasatosporales; family Streptomycetaceae; genus Streptomyces; species Streptomyces sp. NBC_01384. Next base: position 1,066,486 of record NZ_CP109559.1, on the reverse strand, counting down.
GGAGTTCAAAACGGGCCCGGGTGACGTTCTGCCAGGACAGCATCACCTGAAACAGCGGGGGATAAGCGGTCGAGCGCTCCGGGTTGAGCACCTCCACGAGCCGCTCGAACGGCACGTCTTGGTTCTCGTACGCCGACAGCGCCTTGCCCCGCACCTGCCCCAAGAGCTCGGCGAAGGTCGGGTTGCCTCCCAGTTCGGCCCGCAGCACCCAGGTATTGACGAAGATCCCGATCAGGTCGTTGAGGGCTTCGTCGGTGCGGCCGGCGATCGGGGAGCCGATCGCGATGTCGTCGCCCGCGCCGAGCTTGCGCAGCAGCACGGCGAGCGCCGACTGCATGACCATCGAGACGGTCACCTCCCGCGACCGCGCCAACTCCTCCACAGAGGCAAGGAGTTCGCCGTCGACTGTAAAGTCGAGCAGGTCGCCGCGGTGGCTGGACTGTTCGGGCCTGGGGCGATCGGTGGGCAGCTGGATCGGCTGGGGGACGTCCCTCAACTCCTGCTGCCAGTAGTCGGACTGGCGCGACAGGATGCTGGACGGGTCGGACGCGTCACCGAGCAGGTCGTGCTGCCACAGGGTGTAGTCGGCGTACTGGACCGGCAGCGCGGCAAACTGGGGCGCGCGGCCCTCGCGGCGTGCGGTGTAGGCCGCCGAGACTTCTTGGATCAGTACCGCTATCGATTCACCGTCGCCGGCGATGTGGTGGATGACGAGGGTGAGGGTGTGTTCGTCGGGGCGGGTGCGCAGGATGTGGGCGCGTACGGGGATCTCCGAGGACAGATCGAAGGGGTGCCTGGCCAGTTCAGTGAGGGCGTCGGACGCCTGGTCCTCTGCGACTGTTTCCACGGGAATGTCGAGGATCGCTTTGTGGGTGGGCAGCACCTGTTGTGCGGGGATGCCGTTGGCGTCTTCGATGTATATGGTGCGCAGGCTCTCGTGGCGGGTGACCACGTCTTGGAGGGCGGCGGTGAGGGCGCTGGTGTCGAGGTTGCCGGTGAGCTTCAGGGTCAGTGGGATGTTGTAGGTGGCGGATGGGCCCTCGAATTTGTCCATGAACCACAGTCGGCGTTGTGCGAAGGACAGCGGGAGGGTGGCGGGGCGTTCGGTGGTGTGCTGGAGGGGGCGGCGGAGTGGGGTGCTGCGCGTGGTCAGGTGTGCGGCGAGTTCCGCGATGGTGGGTGATCCGAACACGGTCTTGATGGGGATTTCGGAGGCGAGTTCGGTACGGATGCGGCTGATGAGCCGGGTCACCAGGAGCGAGTGGCCGCCGAGGGTGAAGAAGTTGTCATCGATTCCGATGGGCTGCCGGTCGAGGCCCAGGACCTCGGCGAACAGTTCGGCCAGGGTCTTTTCCTGAGTCGTGCGGGGTGCCCGGTATGCGCCTCGGGTGAGTTCCGGCTTTGGTAGTGCGGCACGGTCGAGCTTCCCGTTGGGCATGAGCGGGAGGCGGTCGAGCAGTACGAAGGCCGAGGGCACCATGAACTCCGGCAGGCGACCGGCGACGAACCCGCGCAGGTCCTCGACCGTGATCCCGTCGTTCGTGGCCGGGACGATGTATCCGATGAGTTGGTTGCCGGTGTTGGTGCCGGTGCTGTCGTGGGTGATGACGACGGCCTGCGCGATGGCGGGGTGGGTGGTGAGGGCGGCTTCGATTTCGCCGGGTTCGATGCGGAAGCCTCGGATTTTGACTTGGTTGTCGCTGCGGCCGAGGTATTCGAGTCGGCTGTCGGTGTTCCAGCGGGCCTGGTCGCCGGTGCGGTACATGCGGGTGCCGGGTTCGCCATACGGGTCGGGTATGAATCGGTCGGCGGTCAGTTCGGGGCGGTGGTGGTAGCCGCGGGCGATGTTGCCGCCCACATACAGTTCGCCTGCTACGCCCATGGGGACAGGCTGAAGAGCAGAGTTGAGGACGTAGGTGCGCATGTTTCCCAACGGGACGCCAATCGGCGTGACGCCCTGAGTGTTCCAGTCCACCTCGCCGTCGAGGGTGAAGGTGGTGGCGTAGAACGACTCGGTCTGTCCGTAGGCGTTGACGACGCGGACCGCTGGGAAGAGTTTCCTGACTCGGCTGACCAGGCGAGCGGGCAGGGCCTCGCCGGCGAAGACCAGGGTGTCGATGGTGGTGTTCCCGCTCAGTTGGTCGGCCAGTTCGGCGAAGGCGGAGGGGACGGTGGAGATGATGTGGCCGCTCCAGGTGGGGCGCTCGCCCAGGGCCAGCACGTCGTGGATGATCTCGATGCTGCCGCCGTGGCAGAGGCTGGTGAACAGCTCGAACACCGACACGTCGAAGTTGATGGAGGTGCTGGCCAGGGCACGACGGCCCGGGCCGGCCGCGATGCACTGTGCCAGGCGGGAGATGCCGTTCACCACACCGGCGTGCGTGACCGCGACGCCCTTGGGTGTCCCGCTCGATCCCGAGGTGTACATCACATATGCCAGGTCCCGAGGCTCCACCGCGCACTCGGGCCCGAGATCGCTGCCGTCACCTTCGAGCAGATCGACCTCATCCAGGAACAACACATCCGCACCGGTCTGCGGCAGTACCGCCATGGTGTCTGTGTTCGTGAGGATCAGGCGGGGGTTGGCCTCACCCAGGATGAAGTCCAGCCGTTGGCTCGGATACCTCGGATCGACCGGCAGATATGCGGCTCCCGCCTTCCACACCGCCAGCAATCCGACGACCAACTCGACGGATCGTGGCAGCGAGACCGCCACCACTGAACCACGGCTCACGCCTTTGCGGGCCAGTACACGCGCCAGCCGGTTCGCGCGCGCGTTCAACTGCGCGTATGACACCTCCTGGCCGTGACACACCACAGCCACCGCGTCCGCCGACCCGACCGCCCGCCGCTCGAACAACTCCGCAACCGACGCACCCGCAACCGGCGCCGATGTGTCGTTGACCACGGCCAACCGCTCACGTTCCACGGACTCCAGGACATCCACCCGCCCCACCGGGACCTGCGGATCCACCACCAACTGCCGCAGCACCCGCACGAACAGACCGGCGATACGCTCGACCGTCTCGCGGTCGAAAAGGTCGGTGGCGTACTCGATCAGGCCCTGTACGTCTCGTCCGTGCGACCCGGACCGCTCCGTGAGGTTGAAGAAGAGGTCGAACTTCGCGGTGCCTGTGATGACGTGCACGAAATCCACCCGCAGGCCCGGCAGGGTGAAGTCGGTCTGGGTGAAGTTCTGCCAGGCGAACATCACCTGGAACAGCGGGTGGTAAGCGGTGGAGCGGTCGGGGTTGAGAAGCTCCACCAGCCGTTCGAAGGGCGCGTCTTGGTTTCCGTAGGCGCCGAGCGCCTTCTCCTTCACCTGGTCCAACAACGCGTCGAAGGTCAGGGCCCCCGTGAGCTGCGCCCGCAGCACCCACGTATTGACGAAGAAGCCGATCAGATCGTTGAGGGCTTCGTCGGTGCGGCCGGCGATCGGGGAGCCGATCGCGATGTCGTCGCCCGCGCCCAGCTGGTGCAGCAGTACGGCGAGCGCCGACTGTAGGACCATTGAGACGGTCACGTTGCGCTCGTGCGCCAACTCCTCGATTTTGCCGAGCAGTTCGGCATCCAGAGCGAATTCGATCATGTCACCACGGTGGCTGGCCCTCGGCGGGCGCGGTCGGTCCGTGGGGAGCTGAAGCGGCTGCGGCATACCGGCGAGTTCCTCGTGCCAGTATCCGGTCTGAGCGGCCAGCAGACTCTCCGGATCGCTCTCCTGGCCGAGCAGGTCGTGCTGCCACAGGGTGTAGTCGGCGTACTGGACCGGCAGCGCGGCAAACTGGGGCGCGCGGCCCTCGCGGCGTGCGGTGTAGGCCGCCGAGATCTCTTGGATCAGTACCGCTATCGATTCACCGTCGCCGGCGATGTGGTGGATGACGAGGGTGAGGGTGTGTTCGTCGGGGCGGGTGCGCAGGATGTGGGCGCGTACGGGGATCTCCGAGGACAGATCGAAGGGGTGCCTGGCCAGTTCAGTGAGGGCGTCGGACGCTTGGTCCTCTGTGACCGTTTCCACGGGAATGTCGAGGATCGCTTTGTGGGTGGGCAGCACTTGTTGTGCGGGGATGCCGTTGGCGTCTTCGATGTATATGGTGCGCAGGCTCTCGTGGCGGGTGACTACGTCTTGGAGGGCGGCGGTGAGGGCGCTGGTGTCGAGGTTGCCGGTGAGCTTCAGGGTCAGTGGGATGTTGTAGGTGGCGGATGGGCCCTCGAATTTGTCCATGAACCACAGTCGGCGTTGTGCGAAGGACAGCGGGAGGGTGGCGGGGCGTTCGGTGGTGTGCTGGAGGGGGCGGCGGAGTGGGGTGCTGCGTGTGGTCAGGTGTGCGGCGAGTTCCGCGATGGTGGGTGATCCGAACACGGTCTTGATGGGGATTTCGGAGGCGAGTTCGGTACGGATGCGGCTGATGAGCCGGGTCACCAGGAGCGAGTGGCCGCCGAGGGTGAAGAAGTTGTCATCGATTCCGATGGGCTGCCGGTCGAGGCCCAGGACCTCGGCGAACAGTTCGGCCAGGGTCTTTTCCTGAGTCGTGCGGGGTGCCCGGTATGCGCCTCCGGTGAATTCCGGCTTCGGTAGTGCGGCACGGTCGAGCTTCCCGTTGGGCATCAGCGGGAGGCGGTCGAGCAGTACAAAGGCCGAGGGCACCATGAACTCCGGCAGCCTGCTCAAGGCAAAGTCCCGCAGTTCCCGGGCGGAAATCCCCGCGGTCAGGTCCAACTCCATGTCCCCCGGGCCTTCGTCACCCCGGCGATTGTCGCCCGCGCTCACGGGAACGACATAACCCACCAGCTGCTTTGCGGAGTTGTTTCCGGAGGCGCCTCTGGTGCTGTCGTGGGTGATGACGACGGCCTGCGCGATGGCGGGGTGCGCGGTGAGGGCGGCTTCGATTTCGCCGGGTTCGATGCGGAAGCCTCGGATTTTGACTTGGTTGTCGCTGCGGCCGAGGTATTCGAGTCGGCTGTCGGTGTTCCAGCGGGCCTGGTCGCCGGTGCGGTACATGCGGGCGCCGGGTTCGCCATACGGGTCGGGTATGAATCGGTCGGCGGTCAGTTCGGGGCGGTGGTGGTAGCCGCGGGCGATGTTCCCGCCCACATACAGTTCGCCCGCCACACCCATGGGGACAGGCTGAAGAGCAGAGTTGAGGACGTAGGCACGCATGTTTCCCAACGGGACGCCAATCGGCGTGACGCCCTGAGTGTTCCAGTCCACCTCGCCGTCGAGGGTGAAGGTGGTGGCGTAGAACGACTCGGTCTGTCCGTAGGCGTTGACGACGTGGACCGCTGGGAAGAGTTTCCTGACTCGGCTGACCAGGCGAGCGGGCAGGGCCTCGCCGGCGAAGACCAGGGTGTCGATGGTGGTGTTCCCGCTCAGTTGGTCGGCCAGTTCGGCGAAGGCGGAGGGGACGGTGGAGATGATGTGGCCGCTCCAGGTGGGGCGCTCGCCCAGGGCCAGCACGTCGTGGACGATCTCGATGCTGCCGCCGTGGCAGAGGCTGGTGAACAGCTCGAACACCGACACGTCGAAGTTGATGGAGGTGCTGGCCAGGGCACGACGGCCCGGGCCGGCCGCGATGCACTGTGCCAGGCGGGAGATGCCGTTCACCACACCGGCGTGCGTGACCGCGACGCCCTTGGGTGTCCCGCTCGATCCCGAGGTGTACATCACATATGCCAGGTCCCGAGGCTCCACCGCGCACTCGGGCCCGAGATCGCTGCCGTCACCTTCGAGCAGATCGACCTCATCCAGGAACAACACATCCGCATCGGTCTGCGGCAGTACTGCCATGGTGTCTGTGTTCGTGAGGATCAGGCGGGGGTTGGCCTCACCCAGGATGAAGTCCAGCCGTTGGCTCGGATACCTCGGATCGACCGGCAGATATGCGGCTCCCGCCTTCCACACCGCCAGCAATCCGACGACCAACTCGATGGACCGTGGCAGCGAGACCGCCACCACTGAACCACGGCTCACGCCTTTGCGGGCCAGTACACGCGCCAGCCGGTTCGCGCGCGCGTTCAACTGCGCGTATGACACCTCCTGGCCGTGACACACCACAGCCACCGCGTCCGCCGACCCGACCGCCCGCCGCTCGAACAACTCCGCAACCGACGCACCCGCAACCGGCGCCGATGTGTCGTTGACCACGGCCAACCGCTCACGTTCCACGGACTCCAGGACATCCACCCGCCCCACCGGGACCTGCGGATCCACCACCAACTGCCGCAGCACCCGCGCCAGACGGGAGGCGATCTGTTCGGCCGAGTCCTGCTGCAACAGGTGCTGCTGGTAGTGGAGCCCCAGCCGCAGTTGGGGCTCGACTTCGGCCATCACGGTCAGTGGGTAGTGGGTGCTGGAGATCGGACGGATGCCGGTGACCGCGATCCCGGCCGCCGCGTTCGCCTCGTTGATGCCGAGCCGGTCCACCGGATACGACTCGAACACCACGAGCGTGTCGAAGAGCGTCGGAATGCCGGTGGCCTGCTGGATGTCGGACAGCCCGTGGTGGTGATGGTCCAGGAGGGTCGCCTGCCGCTCCTGGAGTCCGATCAGGAGCTGGGCGAACGACTCGTCTGGCGCGCACTTCACCCGTACTGGAAGCGTGTTGATGAACATGCCGACCATCGCGTCGACCCCGTGCACTGCGGCCGGCCGACCCGAGACCGTCGCGCCGAACATTACGTCCGCGCGCCCCGTCAACTGCCCCAGCAGCACGGCCCAGGCACCTTGAACGAGCGTGTTGACCGTTACACCCAGCTCGGCAGCACGCCGGGACAGCCCCTTGGCGTCCTCAGGCGACAACGGCACGGCCGCCAGTCCGACACCCGAACTCTCCACGTCGGTGACGGCCTCGGGCAGCAGCAGCGTCGGCTCGTCCACGCCGTCGAGTTCCTTGGCCCAGGCCCGAGCCGACGCCTCGTGGTCCTGGCGGCCGAGCCAGGCCAGGAAGTCACGGTAACCACGGATCTGCGGCAGTACGGTCGCGTCGCCGCTCGACCCGTACAGCGTCATCAGGTCCCGCATCAGGATCGGGAACGACCAGCCGTCGAAGAGGACGTGGTTGGCGGTCAGGACCAGTTCGCAGTGGTCGGGGCCCATCCTGACCAGGGTGAGCCGCAGCATGGGGGGCGTGGCCGGGTCGAAGTGCGCGGCGTGGTCCTCGGCGAGGAAACTCTCGAACGCCTCACTGCGGGCCTTATCGGGGAGTTCGCTCAAGTCGACTTCGTACCAAGGAAGGTCGACGCCGTGGACCACGATCTGAACCTCGTGTCCTGCGGAGTCGGTGACGAACGCGGTGCGCAGATTGGGATACCGGTCGAGCAGGGCCTGACCGGCCGCGCGCATGCGGTCCGCGTCGACCGAGCCGGACAGATGAAAGGCCAACTGCATCTGGTAGGCGTCGTAGGCGGAGTCGGCCAGCATCGTGTGGAAGAGCAGGCCGGACTGGAGGGCGGTGAGGGGCCAGACGTCGGAGAGGGTTGGGTAGCGCCGCTCCCACACCTCGATGTCCTGCTGGCTCGCTCGTACCAAGGAGAGGTCCGACGGGGTGAACCCGCCCGCGTCGGGACCCGCGACGTGCCGGGCGAGGCCCTCCAACGCCGCGCACCACAGATCCGCGAGTTCCTGCACCTCGGCACGGTTCAGCACCCCCGTTGGGAACCCGATCACCGCGTCGAGCTGAACACCCTCTTCGGTGTCCACGACGAGGGCGTTGATATCCACCGTCGACATGGCGGGCCGATCAGCCCCGGGAGGCGCCTCCAGCTCGGCTACCTGGGTCCAGCCGAGGCCGCGCAGGTGCGCGGGCATGTCGGCGGTGGAGAAGCGGCCCAGGTAGTTGAAGCCGATCTGGCCGGACGCGTACTGTGCCAGCTCGGCGCTCGTCCGGTCGTTGAGGTAGCGCAGCAGACCGTACCCAAGTCCCTTGTCGGGCGCCGCCAGAAGCTGCTCCTTGACCGCCTTGAGCACACCACCGGCTGCCGCACCCCCGGCCAGCGCCTCGTCGAGATCGAACCCGGCGGTGTCCAGACGCACTGGGAACATGCTCGTGAACCAGCCCACGGTGCTCGACAGATCTGCGCCCGGCACCACTTCCTGCTCACGACCATGGCCCTCCAACTTCACCAGCGTGGACGGTTCCTCCACCCCGCGCCCTCGCCGCCACTTCGCCACTGCGAGGGCAAGCGCGGTCAGCAGTCCGTCATTCACGCCACCACGGAAGGCCGCGGGCACTGATGTCAGCAGGGCCTGCGTCACCTCCGGTGAGACCCGCACCCGGACGCGGTCGACGGTGGACATCACATCCACCACCGGATCCAGTACACGCGAACCCAGTAGCGGATCGGGACCGTCCAATATCGAGCACCACATCGGCAGTTCCGCTACCCGCTCAGGGCTGTGGGCCTCGTCGATCAGGGCGTGGGTCCAACGCCGCACCGAGGTTCCGACGCCGGGAAGGCTCGGCCGCTGACCGTTGCTGACCTGCCGCCATGCCTCGGCCAGGTCCGGCAGCAGGATCCGCCAGGACACCCCATCCACGACCAGATGGTGGAGCACAACCCACAGCCGTCCCGCATCACCGGAGGCCGGAGTGAACCAGACGAACTGAGCCATCACCCCGCCGGTCGGCTTCAGACGCCCGGCCGCCGCGTCCAGCTCGGCCGCCACCTGCCGGTCCCACTCCTCGCCTCCCCACCGGCCGTCACACTCGACGCGCCGGATCAGGCCTGCCACACCCACGGAGTCCGCCGGACCGACGCGCAGGGACCAGTCGGTGCCGTCGAGGATGAGGCGGGAGCGCAGGATGTCGTGCCGGTCGATGACCGCCTGCAGCGTTGCGTGGAGATCGTCCGCGTCGATGTCCTCTGGCAGATCGAGCAGCATGGCCATCGCGAACCGGTCGTAGCCGCCGCCCAGTTCGAGCATGTATTCGGCGATGGGCGGCAGTGGCACGACGCCCGTGCCGCCACCCTCGAACTCGTCCAGCACGGCCGTGGTCCGCGTACTTCCCGCGGCCTCGGCCAGTTCCGCGACGGTCCGCCGCTCGAAGATCTGCCGCGGGGAGACCTCGATGCCCTGAGCACGCGCCCGGGTGACCACCTGGATCGACCGGATGCTGTCGCCGCCGATGACGAAGAAGTCATCGTCGATGCTCACCCGGTCAAGCCCGAGAACGCCGGCATAGACTTCCGCGAGGATCTCCTCCACCCGCGTACGCGGTGCCCGGTATTCGCCTCGGGTGAGTTCCGGCTTTGGTAGTGCGGCACGGTCGAGCTTGCCGTTGGGCATGAGCGGGAGGCGGTCGAGCAGTACGAAGGCCGAGGGCACCATGAACTCCGGCAGCCTGCTCAGGGCAAAGTCCCGCAGTTCCCGGGCGGAAATCCCCGCGGTCAGGTCCAACTCCATGTCCCCCGGGCCTTCGTCACCCCGGCGATTGTCGCCCGCGCTCACGGGAACGACATAACCCACCAGCTGCTTTACGGAGTTGTTTCCGGAGGCGCCTCTGGTGCTGTCGTGGGTGATGACGACGGCCTGCGCGATGGCGGGGTGCGCGGTGAGGGCGGCTTCGATTTCGCCGGGTTCGATGCGGAAGCCTCGGATTTTGACTTGGTTGTCGCTGCGGCCGAGGTATTCGAGTCGGCTGTCGGTGTTCCAGCGGGCCTGGTCGCCGGTGCGGTACATGCGGGCGCCGGGTTCGCCATACGGGTCGGGTATGAATCGGTCGGCGGTCAGTTCGGGGCGGTGGTGGTAGCCGCGGGCGATGTTGCCGCCCACATACAGTTCGCCTGCTACGCCCATGGGGACAGGCTGAAGAGCAGAGTTGAGGACGTAGGTGCGCATGTTTCCCAACGGGACGCCAATCGGCGTGACGCCCTGAGTGTTCCAGTCCACCTCGCCGTCGAGGGTGAAGGTGGTGGCGTAGAACGACTCGGTCTGTCCGTAGGCGTTGACGACGCGGACCGCTGGGAAGAGTTTCCTGACTCGGCTGACCAGGCGAGCGGGCAGGGCCTCGCCGGCGAAGACCAGGGTGTCGATGGTGGTGTTCCCGCTCAGTTGGTCGGCCAGTTCGGCGAAGGCGGAGGGGACGGTGGAGATGATGTGGCCGCTCCAGGTGGGGCGCTCGCCCAGGGCCAGCACGTCGTGGATGATCTCGATGCTGCCGCCGTGGCAGAGGCTGGTGAACAGCTCGAACACCGACACGTCGAAGTTGATGGAGGTGCTGGCCAGGGCACGACGGCCCGGTCCCGCCGCGATGCACTGTGCCAGGCGGGAGATGCCGTTCACCACACCGGCGTGCGTGACCGCGACGCCCTTGGGTGTCCCGCTCGATCCCGAGGTGTACATCACATATGCCAGGTCCCGAGGCTCCACCGCGCACTCGGGCCCGAGATCGCTGCCGTCACCTTCGAGCAGATCGACCTCATCCAGGAACAACACATCCGCACCGGTCTGCGGCAGTACTGCCATGGTGTCTGTGTCCGTGAGGATCAGGCGGGGGTTGGCCTCACCCAGGATGAAGTCCAGCCGTTGGCTCGGATACCTCGGATCGACCGGCAGATATGCGGCTCCCGCCTTCCACACCGCCAGCAATCCGACGACCAACTCGATGGACCGTGGCAGCGAGACCGCCACCACTGAACCACGGCTCACGCCTTTGCGGGCCAGTACACGCGCCAGCCGGTTCGCGCGCGCGTTCAACTGCGCGTATGACACCTCCTGGCCGTGACACACCACAGCCACCGCGTCCGCCGACCCGGCCGCCCGCCGCTCGAACAACTCCGCAACCGACACCTCTGCCGTCGGCGCCGATGTGTCGTTGACCACGGCCAACCGCTCACGTTCCACGGACTCCAGGACATCCACCCGCCCCACCGGGACCTGCGGATCCACCACCACCGCCCGGATGAATTCCAGCAATTGCGCGGAGAAGAGTTCCAGATCGGCATCTCCATAATGCTGGCCATTACCCTCGAAAGATATCTGGAGGTCGCCGACGACACGGCTGTCGTAGTACATGATAATCATTAGCTCATCGGTCACGCCCGGGCTGCAGCCGTCCCAAGCGGTCGTGCAGTCGTCGAATTCCATACCCGTGACAAAAGGCAGGACATTGACGCACGTACCGAAGGGCGAGCTGGCGATCGAGCCATCGATTCCCGAGCCGCGCCGTATGGCGGCAACCTCATATGCGGAGTGCCGAATTCCGGCCTTCATTTCGGAGGCCACCGCATGGGCGACCTCCGCGAAACTGGATGACAGCGGCACCCGAACGCGCAGTGGAACAATATTGGCCCGCATTCCGTACGTGTCCCTCATGGCGCCGGCGCGGCTCGCGACAGGGGTCGAGAGGGTGAATTCCTGTGGATTTCCCAGGTGACGGAAGAACGCGGCCGTCGCGGCCGTCAAGAGTATCGGCGCCGACACACCGATGGAGTCGGCGACGTCCGCCCACCGAGCCATCTCACCCCGGTCGACATTCACAACGCGCCGCAGGGCAACCGGAGTGTCGGAGCTGCGCTCACCCTGTAGTCGCGCTGCGGGGGGCAGATCCTCAAGGTAGTTCCGCCAGTACGTCACGTCCTCCTGGAACTGGGCGGATCCGTAGTAGCGGGCGTCCTCCTCGTTGATCTCCTCCGGCCCTGCGGACGTGAACTCCGGCAACGGTGTGCCGTGCTTCAGCGCCGCGTAGACGTCGTTGATCCGGCGCGTCAGCAGCCGGAGCATGCCATACCCGTCGGTCACCACGTGATGGATGACGATCGCCAGCATGAACCGGGATTCACTCAGCTTCAGCACGCCCGCGCGGAACAGCAGATCACACTGGAAGTCGAATGGCTCCCTGTCGAGCCCAGAAACCAGCACTCGCGCCGCAGCTTCCGGGTCCGTTTCGTCACGCAAGTCGATGACGGACGGCGCCCAGTCGCCGATGTCGCGCACCACTTGCCGCAGTCCGTCGCTTGTCTCCATGAAATTGACGAGTGCGTTGCTGTGCTCGTTGAACACTTTCTGCAGCGTGCGGACGAGGGTTTCCACATCCAGCTCGCCATCGATCATCCAGCGCGCGCCAATATTGTTCGGCACATCGGGAGCGAACTTCTGCGACAGCCAAATGCCTTCCTGCCTGGGAGACACCTTGAAGGACTCGAAAGACTGCATGGCCATCAAACTCCTTGCGGCACTGGGCACGGGTTCGGGCAAGCGCGTCGCGAGTCTCTCTTTGTGTGACGCCTCCGGTCAATCGAGGCAGTTGAAAAACCTACCCATGGCCTCCTCTGGCCGGAGTATTCCGGTCATGTTCCGGATGCCCCGCACAATGAAGCCCTTTCATCTTGAAAGGTGCTGGTCAGCAGGTCTGGTGTGATGATTCGGCGAGGAATTCGGGCTGGTTGCGACCAGGACGGCTTCCGCCAAGACCTGCACGAGGCCGGCCTGCCGTATGTCCTGGCGCTCAAGGCCCACCGCGGCACCTGGGCCCACTACACCGACGCCCACACTCCCATCGACGCCGCGAACACTCGCCTGGCACGGCCCCGAGCGTCCCGGCGACAGGACGCCGGTCGAGGCGGGAGCCCTGGAACCCGAACTGCCGCCCAGCGCGGCGGCGTACGCGGCCTTCCTGCGCTCGGTCGCGGACGCCCTGGAGATCCTCCGGGACAAGCGCGGCGCGGCCTGAGGGCCGGGCCTATGGCCGCGCCCCTGCCCACGCACCGACCGGCCCTATTCGTTCCTGTCCGCAGTCTGTCTTCCCATTTACTGCGAGGCGTGCAGGAGCCTACCGTCTCGTACGGCGTTCTCGATCGATCATGTTCTGCTCGTACGAAAGGAACTGCCCGATGACCACCCTCTTCGACCAGTGGGGCATCCATCCCCACCACTTCTGGCTTCGCGGTCAACACCCCGAGAATCCCGTCGCGTTCGACGAGCAGACCTCGACGTGGAACGTCTACGGCTACGACGAGGTGCAGGAGATTCTCGCGCACCCGAAGACGTTCTCGTCCGGGACCGCGGACCTCGTGGCCGTCGAGGTCGACCCGGAGGTGATGGAGGGGAACCTCCTGCAGATGGACCCGCCGGGCCATGGGAAGCTGCGCAAGCTGGTCAGCAGCGCCTTCACCCCGAAAATGGTCGCCGACCTCGAACCGAAGATCGTCAAGCTCACCCATGAGCTGCTCGACCAGGTGCAGGGACAGGACCGGATCGAGCTGGTCGGCGACCTCGCCTACCCGCTGCCCGTCATCGTCATCGCCGAGCTGCTCGGCGTGCCCGCCTCCGACCGGGACCTCTTCCGGGGATGGGCGGAGCGGATGATGGAGACCTCCATCGAACTCCTGAAGGCCGAGCGGGGCGAGGAGCAGGAGCGCGCCTTCAAGGAGCAGATGGACAGCATAGCGAAGCTCCGCGACTATCTGCGCGTGCACGTCGTCGAACGCCGCAAGCACCCGCGCGAGGACCTGCTGACGAGACTCGTCGAGGCCCGGGTCGACGGAGAGCGGCTCAGCGACAACGAGGTGGTGAACTTCGCCTACATCCTGCTGATCGCCGGGCACATCACCACCACGCTGCTGATCGGCAACACCGCGCTCTGCCTCGACGCCCACCCCGAGGAGGACGCGCTGCTGCGCGCCGACCGCTCGCGGATTCCGGGCGTCCTCGAGGAAACGCTGCGGTTCCTCACTCCGTTCTCGCTCGCCCTGCGCGCCACCACCACCGAGGTGGAGCTCTCGGGGCAGCGGATCCCGTCGGGCCAGATGGTCATGCTCTGGCTCTCGTCGGCCAACCGCGACCCGCGACAGTTCGAGCGCCCCGACGTGTTCGACCCGTCGCGTGCGTCCAACGCGCACCTCGGCTTCGGCCGCGGTATCCACTTCTGCCTCGGCGCGCCGCTGGCCCGGTTGGAGGGCCGGATCGTCCTGGACATCCTCCTCGACCGGTTCCCGGTGCTGCGCACGGACACCGCGATGCCCCCCACCTTCATGCAGGCCGACCACATGACGGGCGCCAGGAGCCTGCCGCTGCTTACCCGCGCGTGAGCGATGGGCGCGGCCGCACTATCTCCCGACGTACCGGGGACACCGTGGTCTGAAGGCCTGGCCGGACAGCGGGCAGCGGGCCCGGCAGGTACGCCCGTAGAGCCGGCCGCCGCGCTGCCCCCTGCCGGAGCCTCGTCGACGCGATCGGCGGCGGCCGACTGCTGGGGGCGGAGATGACGATTCGGAGCCGAGGCGGGTCGGGTCGGGTCGTCAGCTGCGGTCCAGGACGGTCGCGAGTGCCTCCCGCAACGCCGTTTCCGGGTTCGCCGACGGCCCCTGGGACCGCCAGGCGACGAAACCGTCGGGGCGGATCAGTACCGCACCGTCCTGGGTGACTCCGTGGACCTCCGCCCAGTCCATGTCGTTCTCGGGGGACAGCTCCGCGTCGGGCCCGTTGCCGATCCGGTACGCGTCGAGCGGGACGGACAGCCGTTGTGCGACGTTCTTCGCCGCCGTGTGCCACTTGTCGGCGGAGGACAGGAGCACCATGGAACGCTCGTACAGGTCGAGGGTGGAGATCCGGCTGCCGGAGCGGTTCAGCCACATGTGTGGCGCCCGGCTGCCCGGTTCGCCCGTCAGCCGCATGCCGTCGGGGACGATCGGCATCGACTGGTCGGCGCCCAGGACCGCGCCGCGCGGATAGCGGTAGGCCAGCGCCACGTTGAGGATTCCGCCGGTCTTGCCGCCGGGGCCGCCGGACCCCCTGGGACCGCCGACTCCCGGGGCGGGGGTGTACCCGGGGTGGCTGTGCTCGACCGAACGCGACGAGGCGCGAGCGCTGGTCGCCTCCGCGACCGGGCGGCGCTCGGCGTCGTAGGACTCCAGCAGTCCGGGCCCGGCCCAGCCGCCCAGTACGGCGGCCAGCTTCCAGGCGAGGTTGTGTGCGTCCTGGATACCGGTGTTGGAGCCGAACGCCCCGGTGGGGGACATCTCGTGGGCCGAGTCGCCGGCCAGGAACACCCTGCCGTCCGCGTACCGCTCGGCCACCCGCTCGGCGGCGTGCCAGGCGGCCCTGCCGGTGATCCGCACATCGAGATCGGGTACGCCCACGGCCCGCCGGATGTGGTTCGCGCACCGCTCGTCGGTGAACTCCTCCAGGGTTTCGCCGTGTTCGGGGTGCCAGGGCGCGTGGAAGACCCAGTGCTCCTCGTTGTCGACCGGCAGCAGCGCCCCGTCGGCCTCCGGGTCGGTCAGATAGCAGACGATGAAACGCCGGTCACCGACGACGTCCGCGAGGCCGCGGGAGGCGAAGGTGACGCTCACGTTGTGGAACAGGTCGCCCGGTCCGTTCTGCCCGATGCCGAGCCGCTCGCGGACGGGGCTGCGCGGACCGTCCGCCGCGACCAGGTAGTCCGCGCGGATGGTGCTGTGCTCGCCCGTGTCCCGGCTCTTGAGCTGCGCGGTGATCCCCTGGGCGTCCTGCTCGAAGGACATCAGCTCGGTGGAGAACCGCAGATCTCCGGTCAGCTCCCGGGCGCTCTTCAGCAGCACCGGCTCGAGGTCGTTCTGGCTGCACAGACACCACGCGCCGGGGCTGAAGCGGGCGAGGCCGCCGCCCGGGTCGATCTCCTTGAACAGCCATTCGCCTGCGTCGCCCACCAGGGTGGGCGTCTGCATGATGCCGTGGTTGTCCGCCAGGACCGATGCGGCCTCCTCGATGTGCCGCTGCACCCCGGCCACCCGGAACAGCTCCATCGTGCGCACGTTGTTCCCGCGTCCGCGTGGATGGATCGAGGTGCCCGAGTGGCGCTCGACGAGCACATGCGGCACGCCGAGCCGCCCCAGGAACAGCGAGGTGGACAGGCCCACCAGAGAGCCGCCCACGATCAGGACCGGCGTGTGCTGACCGACCTCGCCGGCCTCTTCCAATCGGTTCATTGATTGCCTCCGGCGTCACCTGCGACGTGAGGCGACGTGAGTCGGGGATGGGATGCCGGCCGCGTTGGACGGCCACCAGTTTCCATGCCCGGTGAGGAGCGGATCGCGCGCTCCGGGCACCCGGATGGCACGCAGTTCACTCGTCCGCACCGGCGGGCTCGCGCGTATCCGGGGTCCCGTCAACGATCGGCACATGGCGACCCCGGCCTTTGGGACACGGCGGTCGTTCCTGACCTTCCGTGAGAAGAGAAAGAGGTGTGCCGGATGGCCATTTCGGGACGTATATCGCAATCGGCGTTCGACGGCTCCAAGCTTCGGGTGATTCTGCTGCTCGACCTGTACGAGGGGGCCCAGCAGCAATTCCTCGACGCGTACGAACACATGCGCAATCAGGTCGCGTCCGTCCCCGGGCACCTCAGCGACCAGCTCTGCCAGTCGATCGAGAACCCCTCGCAGTGGCTCATCACCAGCGAATGGGAGAGCGCCCCGCCCTTCCTCGCCTGGGTGAACAGTGAGGAGCACGTCGAAACGGTGCGGCCGATGCACAGCTGCGTCCGGGACACCCGGTCGATGCGCTACAGCATTCTTCGGGAGACCAGCCCCGCCCAGCCGCTCGGCCGGGAGTCGGCCAAGGCGGGCAAGCAGGTCGCGGCCCGAGCGGGCGAAGGTGTGGCACGCCATGCCCTCACCTTCACCGTCAAGCCGGGCTCCGAGTCGAAGGTCGCGGAGATCCTGGCCGGGTACGAGTCGCCGCAGGCCCAGGTCGACGACACCACCAAGCTGCGGCGCACCTCGCTCTTCATGCACGGCAACCGCGTCGTGCGAGCGGTGGAGGTGGAGGGCGACCTCATGGCGGCGCTGCGTCACGTCGCCCGTCAGCCCGAGGTGCGGGCGGTCGAGGAGGCCATCAACCCGTACCTGGAGCAGGACCGGGACCTGACCGACGCCGACTCGGCGCGGGTCTTCTTCACCCGGGCCGCGCTCCCGGCCGTGCACCACGTGGTGTCCGGCCGCAAGGTACCCGCCGGCGTGCGCCGTCACGCCCTCTACTACCCGGCCAAGCCAGGCTGCGGGATGGAGCTGGCCCGGCTGCTCGCCCACCAGGACGAGGCCGCGGCGGACGACCCGAAGAGCCCGGTGTACGGCAGCACGGTCTTCCAGCGCGACGACATCGTGGTGCGTCTCATCGACATCACGGGCGAGCTGGACAGGGACCCCATCGCCTCCCTCGGCCTCAAGGGCCCGAAGAGGGCCGCGGAGCTGGAGCGCCTCCTCGACGGTGCCGCGATCGGCGTCGAGGGCTCCCTGGAGACGGAACGCAACATCAACCGCCTCCTGTCGCACGCGGACATGATGCCCATCACCGACCGCTCGGCGGATTCCTGACGTAGGGCCGCGGCACCCGTCCGCGGCCCTCCCTCCCCGGACGTCACTGCCACACCCGGAGGTATCAAGCATGATCAAGAAGCATCCACGCATCGTGGACCTGAGCGAGACGGAGCCCAACCGCAGGCGCGGAGGCGACATCCGGGCCATGCTCACGCCCGCCACGGCGGGGTCCACCAGCGGCTTCATGGGCCTGGCCATCATCCAGCCCGGCGAGCGCATCGGCGAGCACTACCACCCTTACTCCGAGGAGTTCGTGTTCGTCGTCACGGGTGCGCTCGAGGTGGACCTGGACGGCGACACGCACGCGCTCCAGCCCGATCAGGGCCTGCTGATCCCGATCAACATGCGGCACCGCTTCCGCAACGTCGGCGACAAGGAAGCCCGCATGGTCTTCCACCTGGGCCCGCTCGCCCCGCGTCCGAGCCTCGGCCACGTCGACACGGAGGTGACCGACGACACCGCGCCCGGCCTCGAGTTCGCCACCGCCGGGGCGGACCTGTCCGCGCCGGATCACGGACGGCCGTCCGAGCGAAGCGGGGCCATAAAGTGACCCGGCGGGTGGCCGTCACCGGTATCGGTGTGGTCGCTCCGGGCGGCACCGGGGCGACGGCGTTCTGGGACCTCCTCGCAGCCGGCCGCACCGCGACCCGCGGCATCACGCTGTTCGATCCGGCGGGCCTGCGCTCGCGCATAGCCGCCGAATGCGACTTCGACCCGCTCGCGCACGGCCTCGACCCGGAGCTGAGCGAACACGCCGACCGGTACATCCAGTTCGCCGTGGTCGCCGCGGGAGAAGCCGTAAGCGACTCCGGACTCGACGCCGGCCGGGAGAACCCCTGGCGGATCGGAGTCTCGCTGGGCAGCGCCGTCGGCGGCACCACCCGCCTGGAACACGATTACGTCCTGGTCAGCGAGGGAGGCCGGCGGTGGGACGTGGACCACCGCGCGGCCGACCCACAGCTGCACCTGGCGTTCTCGCCCAGCACACTCGCCTCGGTCGTAGCCGAGCAGTTCGGCGCCCAGGGACCGGTGCAGACCGTCTCCACCGGCTGCACCTCCGGACTCGACGCGGTCGGCTACGCCTTCCACACCATAGGGGAGGGCCGGGCGGACGTGTGCATCGCCGGGGCGTCGGACTCGCCGATATCCCCGATCACCATGGCCTGCTTCGACGCCATCAAGGCGACCTCACCCAACAATGACGACCCCGAACACGCCTCCCGGCCCTTCGACGCCCACCGCAACGGCTTCGTGATGGGCGAGGGAGCGGCGGTACTGGTCCTGGAGGAGTACGAGCACGCCCGAGCCCGTGGCGCGCACGTCTACTGCGAGATCAGCGGCTACGCCACCTACGGCAACGCCTACCACATGACCGGCCTGACCAGCGAGGGGCTGGAGATGGCCCGGGCGATCGACACCACGTTCGACCAGGCCCGCCTCGACCCCACGCTGATCGACTACGTCAACGCGCACGGCTCGGGCACCCGGCAGAACGACCGGCACGAGACCGCCGCGGTCAAGAAGTCCCTGGGCGCGCACGCCTACGACATACCCATGAGCTCCATCAAGTCCATGGTGGGGCACTCGCTGGGTGCGATCGGCGCGATAGAGGTCGTCGCCTGTGTCCTCGCCCTGAAGCACCAAGTGGTGCCGCCCACGGCGAACTACGAAACTCCCGACCCCGAGTGCGACCTGGACTACGTGCCGCGCACCGCACGCCCGCGGAAGCTGAGGAACGTGCTCTCCGTGGGCAGCGGATTCGGCGGTTTCCAGTCCGCGGTGCTCCTGACCGGGCCGGGTGGGAGGACAAGATGAGCACTGAGCGCCCTCGGCGCGCGGCCATCACCGGGATCGGTGTGATCGCGCCCAACGGACTGCGCGCCGACGCTTACTGGAAGTCCGTCCGGGAAGGTCTCGTCGTCCTGGACCGGATCACCCGCGAGGGGTGCGAGCATTTGCCGCTCCGTGTCGCGGGCGAGGTCCGGTCCTTCGACGCCGCGGCCCTCATCGAGGAGCGGTTCCTGGTGCAGACGGACCGCTTCAGCCACTTCGCGATGGCCGCGACCGTCCTCGCCCTGGACGACGCCGGCCTCGGCGGCGGGGACCCCGACGACCCGTACGACATCGGCGTGGTCACCGCGGCAGGGTCCGGCGGCGGCGAGTTCGGACAGCGGGAACTCCAGAAGCTGTGGGGTCAGGGCTCCCGGTACGTCGGCCCGTACCAGTCCATCGCCTGGTTCTACGCCGCCAGCACCGGCCAGATCTCCATCCGGGGCGGCTTCAAGGGGCCCTGTGGAGTGGTCGCGAGCGACGAAGCGGGTGGACTGGACTCCATCGCGCTCGCCGCCCGGGGCGTACGGCGCGGAACCGGCGCGGTGGTCGTCGGATCCGCGGAAGCGCCCCTGGCCCCGTACTCGATGGTGTGCCAGCTCGGCTACCCCGAGATCAGCACCGTCGAGGAACCCGACCGCGCCTACCGGCCCTTCACCGCGGGAGCCTGCGGCTTCGCTCCCGCGGAGGGGGGAGCGATGCTGATCGTGGAGGACGAGACCCGCGCCCGCGACCGTGGGGCGGCCGTCCGGGCCATCGTGGCCGGCCATGGGGCCACGTTCACCGGAGCCTCCCGCTGGGAGCGGTCCAGAGAGGGGCTCGCCCACGCGATCCGGGGCGCCCTCGACGAGGCCGGCTGTGCCCCGGAGGAGATCGACGTCGTGTTCGCCGACGCCCTGGGTGTACCGGAGGCGGACCGCGCCGAAGCCCTGGCCATCGCCGACGCCCTCGGGGCGCACGGCACCCGCGTACCCGTCACGGCACCCAAGACCGGAATCGGGCGGGCCTACTGCGCGGCACCCGTGCTGGACACCGCGGCCGCGGTGCTCGCCATGGAGAACGGCCAGGTACCCCCCACCCCCCACGTGCTCGACATCTGCCACGACCTCGACCTGGTGATGTCGAGCGCCCGCCCCGCCGAGCTCCACACGGCCCTAGTCCTCAGCAGGGGACTCATGGGCTCCAACGCGGCGCTGGTAGTGCGCCGCGGCGGCGACTCCGCCCGGTAGGACCGGGCGGGAAGGAGAACACTCGCATGATCATCGAAGTGACCGTCGACGAACTGGCCACGCTCATGAAGAAGGCGGCCGGAGTCACCGTCGACCCCCAGGATCTCAAGCACGCCTCGGACTCACCCTTCGGCACCCTCGGCCTCGACTCGCTCGGCCTGCTCGGCATCGTCGGCGAACTGGAGAACCGGTACAGCAAGCCGCTTCCCCCCGACGCCGAGCGCTGCAAGACCCCCCGTGAATTCCTCGACCTCGTCAACAGCACCCTCAAGGCTGGAGCCTGAAAGTGGCCGGACACACCGAGAACAGCATCACCATCGACGCCCCGCTCGATTTCGTCTGGGACATGACCAACGACATCGAGAACTGGCCGCGGCTCTTCAGCGAGTACGCGTCCCTCGAGGTGCTCTCCCGCGAGGGCGACACGACGACCTTCCGCCTGACCATGCACCCGGACGACAACGGCAAGGTCTGGAGCTGGGTCTCGGAGCGGACCATGGACCGCGCCAAGCGGACCGTCCGGGCCCGCCGCGTCGAGACGGGCCCCTTCGACCACATGAACATCCGGTGGGAGTACAAGGAGACCCCGCAGGGCACCCACATGCACTGGGTACAGGACTTCGCGATGAAGCCCGAGGCCCCGGTCGACGACGCCTGGATGACGGACAACATCAACCGCAACTCCCGCGTCCAGATGGAGCTCATCCGGGACCGGATCGAGAAGGCCGCCCGCGACCGTCAGAACGCGCCGATGCCCGGCTGACCGCCGGCTCAGGAAGGACACCCGAATGCACCACGCCCTGATCGTCGCGCGCATGGCGCCCGACTCGGCCCCGGCGATCGCCGATGTGTTCGCCGCCTCCGACCGCGGTGAACTCCCGCACCTGATCGGCGTCAAGCGGCGCAGCCTCTTCCAGTTCGGTGATGTGTACATGCACCTCGTCGAAGCCGACCAGGACCCGGCGCCCGCCATCGCGAAGGTGGTCGGGCACCCCGAGTTCCGGAGCATCAGCGAGCAGTTGTCGACGTACGTCAGCGCGTACGACCCGAAGACATGGCGCAGCCCCAAGGACGCCATGGCGCACTGCTTCTACCGCTGGGAGCGGGACGCCGCTTCCTGAAGCGAGCGCCCGGACACGGCCCGAGGCCGCCGACCCCGCGCAGGACGCGGAGCCGGCGGCCTCGGGCCGTCCCGGGTCAGCGGGGCTGTTCCCGACTGCCGGGCCGCTTTGCGACTAGCCGGGGATGGTGCACTCGAAGGCGTGCAGATACGGGTTGACCGGCCGGAACTCGTCGATGACCAGGCCCGCGTCCGTCAGCCGGTCGACCATGCTCTGCCGGGTGTGCTTGGCACCGCCGACGTTGAGGAGGAGCAGCAGGTCCATGGCCGTGGTGAACCGCATCGACGGGGTGTCGTCCACGAGGTTCTCGATGACGACGACGCGGGCACCGGGCCGCGCCGCCTTGCGGATGTTCGACAGCGCCCTGCGGGTGCTGTCGTCGTCCCACTCCAGGATGTTCTTGATGATGTACACATCGGCCTGGACCGGGATGTCCTCGCGGCAGTCCCCGGGCACGATGCGCACCCGCTCGGCGAGCGAACCGCCGCCGCGCAGGCGCGGATCGGCGTTCTCCACCACGCCGGGCAGGTCGAGCAGCGTGCCGTGCATCCCGGGATGCTTCTCCAGCAGACTGACCAGGACCTGCCCCTGGCCGCCGCCGATGTCCGCGACCGAGGACACGCCCCGCAGATCGAGCAGGTTCGCCACGTCCCGCGCCGACTGCTCGCTGGACGTCGTCATGGCCCGGTTGAAGACGTAGGCCGACTCCGGGGCCTCTTCGTTGAGGTAGTCGAAGAACTCCCGTTCGTACACGTCCTCGAAGACGTTCCGGCCGGAGCGCACCGCCTCGTCGAGCTTCGGCCAGACGTTCCAGGTCCACGGCTCGGTGCACCACAGGACGATGTACCGGAGGCTGTGCGGGTCGTCCTCGCGCAGCAGCCGGGACATCTCCGTGTGCGCGAAGGTGCCGTCCGGGAGCTCCGTGAAGACCCCCTGGCAGGACAGTGCGCGCAGCAGCCGGCGCAGGGTCTTCGGCTGGGTCTTCACCGCCGCCGCCAGGTCGTCCACGCTCATGGGCGTGTCGTCCAGGGCGTCGGCCACACCCAGGCGGGCGGCCGCGCGTACGGCTGCGGCGCACGCCGCTCCGAAGGCGAGCTCCCGCAGCCGCATGGGCGGCGGGGGAGCCGGATCAACAGTCGTCATTCTCTTGCCTCGCTTCTGAGGTCGTGCTGGAGGGGGAGGGGCAGTGGGAAGGGGCAGCGGGAGCAGCGGGAGGGTGCGCTGGGAGGGGTCAGCACATTCCGGCGGGCTCGGAGCGCGCGCACATGTTGCCGTGGAAGGTGTTGCCCTTGCCGGGGTCACGGTTGGCCAGATCGGCCTTGCCGTTGCGCACCACCACGTTGTCGCGGATCTCGTTGCGCTGGCTGAGGGCGCCCACGAAGCTCTTGAACAGCACGATGCCGCCCGACAGCGGGGAGGTGCCCACGTTGTCCTCGACCGTGTTCTCCGCCACCAGCGAGTCGTCGGCGCCGGTGAGGACGATCCCAGAGCCCTGCAGGAAGGGCAGGCGGGGGGTCTTGGGGCAGAACTTGTTGTTGGCGTGGATGTAGTTCCGGCGCACGCCCACCGCTCCGACGTGCGGTTTGTTCTCGTCCCCCACCACGAACACCGCGGCGCAGTTGCCGGTCGCCTCGTTGTGATCGATGGTCAGGTTCCGCAGCCGCCGTACCGTGATGCCGATCCGGTTGCCGGCCAGACGGTTGTGGGTGACCACCGTCCCCTTGGAGTCCCGGGCGCCCTCCTCGGTGCCCACGGTGTTGGACAGGAACAGTCCGGCGTCGCCGTTGTTCTGGGCGATGTTGTGGCGGAACACCCCGCGGACGGACCGCTCCTGGGCGATGCCCCACTGGCCGTTCTTCTCGGAGGTCACTGCCTGGACCGTCAGCCGATCGGTCCCCGACGCCCACAGGCCGTGCTTGGCGAAGCCTCTGAGCGTCAGTGAGCTCACGGTGACGCCCTTGACGGGACTGCGGTCCGTCCCGATCACGCAGATGCCGCTGCCGGCCTTGGCGCAGGTGCGGTCACCCGAGGACGCGCCGGGCACGATGACGGTGGCACGGGCACCGGAACCGCGCAGCGTCAGGTTCGGCACCGTGACGCGGACGCTCCCGTGGTAGGTGCCGGGGGCGAGGAAGACGGTGTCCCCCGGGTGTGCGGAATTCACGGCCTTTTGGATCGACTCGCCGGGTTTGACCCAGTGCACGGTCCCGTGGTCGGCCGACGGGGCGGCTCCCAGCCCCGACGCCACGACGGCCGCGGTGCAGACGAGGTAGGCCATCTGTCGTTTGGTCATAGGCCGAAGCTATGAGCGGCCGTTCCGGCCCGCCACCGCTGATCACCCAGGTGGACCGCCGGTGTCACCTCCATGGGGACGGTACGCGACCGCCCCGGCCGAAAGATCCGGCCGGGGCGGTGCGATGGTGGCCCGTGGGTCGCCGACGGTGTGTCAGGCGAGGGTCGCGAGCGTCTCGTTCCAGGTCGTCGACGGGCGCATGACGGCCGCGGCCTTGGCCGGGTCGGGCTGGTAGTAGCCGCCGATGTCGGCCGGCTTGCCCTGAACGGCGAGCAACTCGTCGACGATCGTCTGCTCCTGCGCGGTCAGCGCCTCGGCGAGCGGGGCGAACGCCTTCGCCAGGTCCGCGTCCTCGGTCTGCCCCGCCAGCTCCTGCGCCCAGTACAGGCCCAGGTAGAAGTGGCTGCCGCGGTTGTCGATGCCGCCGACGCGACGGGTCGGCGACTTGTCCTCGTTGAGGAAGGTCGCCGTCGCGCGGTCGAGCGTGTCGGCGAGTACCTGGGCGCGCGCGTTGCCCGTGGTCTGCGCGAGGTGCTCGAAGCTGGCGGCGAGGGCGAAGAACTCGCCCAGGCTGTCCCAGCGCAGGTAGTTCTCCTTGACCAACTGCTGGACGTGCTTCGGGGCGGAGCCGCCGGCGCCCGTCTCGAAGAGGCCGCCGCCCGCCATCAGCGGAACGACGGAGAGCATCTTGGCGCTGGTACCGAGCTCCAGGATCGGGAACAGGTCGGTCAGGTAGTCACGCAGCACGTTGCCGGTGACGGAGATCGTGTCCTCACCGCGGCGGATGCGCTCCACGGAGAGCTTGGTGGCCTCCTCCGGGGACAGGATGCGGATGTCCAGGCCCTCGGTGTCGTGCTCGGGCAGGTACTGCTTGACCTTCTCGATGAGGACGGCGTCGTGCGCGCGGTCCTCGTCCAGCCAGAACACCGCCGGGTCGCCGGTCGCGCGGGCGCGGGTGACGGCCAGCTTCACCCAGTCCTTGATCGGGGCGTCCTTGGTCTGGCAGGCGCGGAAGATGTCACCGGCGGAGACGACCTGCTCCAGGACGACATGGCCGGCCTCGTCGACGAGACGGACCGTACCGGTGGTCTGGATCTCGAAGGTCTTGTCGTGGCTGCCGTACTCCTCGGCCTTCTGCGCCATCAGACCGACGTTCGGGACCGAGCCCATCGTCGACGGGTCGAAGGCGCCGTTGGCGCGGCAGTCGTCGAGGACGACCTGGTAGACGCCGGAGTAGCTGCTGTCCGGCAGGACCGCGAGGGTGTCGGCCTCCTGGCCGTCCGGGCCCCACATGTGGCCGGAGGTACGGATCATCGCCGGCATCGAGGCGTCGACGATCACGTCGGACGGAACGTGCAGGTTGGTGATGCCCTTGTCCGAGTCGACCATCGCGAGGGCCGGGCCCTCGGCGAGCTCGGCGTCGAAGGACGCCTTGATCTCGGCGCCCTCGGGCAGGGCCTCCAGGCCCTTGAAGATGCCGCCCAGACCGTCGTTCGGGG
Source organism: Streptomyces sp. NBC_01384 (assembly GCF_045040035.1). Lineage (NCBI taxonomy): Bacteria > Bacillati > Actinomycetota > Actinomycetes > Kitasatosporales > Streptomycetaceae > Streptomyces > Streptomyces sp. NBC_01384. The sequence goes on along the minus strand of NZ_CP109559.1, from coordinate 1,041,222 downwards.
TCAGGCCGGCCGCGGCGAACGCCTCGCCGTACTTCGCGAAGGTCTTCGGGAAGAAGGCGCGCACCACGTGACCGAAGATGATCGGGTCGGAGACCTTCATCATCGTGGCCTTCAGGTGCACCGAGAACAGCACGTCCTCGGCCTTGGCGCGGGCGATCTGCGCGGTGAGGAACTCGCGCAGCGGCGCGACGTGCATGACGGACGCGTCCATGACCTCACCGGCGAGGACGGGTACGGACTCGCGCAGCACGGTGGTGGAGCCGTCGTCGCCCGCCAGCTCGATACGGAGCGAGCCCGGCTCGGAGATCACCGCGGACTTCTCGGTGGAGCGGAAGTCGTCGGCACTCATGGTGGCGACGTTCGTCTTCGACTCGGACGACCACTTGCCCATGCGGTGCGGGTGGGTCTTGGCGTAGTTCTTGACCGAGGCGGGGGCGCGGCGGTCGGAGTTGCCCTCGCGCAGCACCGGGTTCACGGCGGAGCCCTTGACCTTGTCGTAACGGGCGCGGATGTCGCGCTCCTCGTCCGACTTCGGGTCGTCCGGGTAGGCCGGAAGTGCGTAGCCCTGCTCCTGCAGCTCGGCGATCGCGGCCCTCAGCTGCGGGATCGAGGCCGAGACGTTCGGCAGCTTGATGATGTTCGCCTCGGGCGTCTTCGCCAGCTCACCGAGCTCGGCGAGGGCGTCGGGAACGCGCTGACCCTCCTCGAGGAACTCGGGGAAGAGCGCGAGGATGCGCCCGGCCAGCGAGATGTCACGGGTCTCCACAGTGACACCCGCCTGCGAGGCGTACGCCTGGACCACCGGCAGGAACGAATACGTCGCCAGGGCCGGGGCCTCGTCAGTGTGCGTGTAAATGATGGTCGAGTCAGTCACCGGGTGCTCCGCTCCACGTCTGCAACATTGCTCGACATCAAGATATCTCGTGAGCGCCCCCGGCTCGACAGGGGTCCGCTCCCCGGCCGCAACCGATCGGGACGGCAGAGGCACGAGGAAGCGTCCGCGCCGTGCGGGTAGGCGGCCGAGGGTCGCATTCGAACAGGTGGACGAAAAGCTGCGGGTCACGCCCGTCCGGACCCTGCCGGAGCACGCCCTGAACCTGGTCTGTACGGGACGATGACGCCCCGTATGCCGAACCACCCCGACTGGACGGTCACTCCCGTGACGCCGAGCCTGGTCGCGCCCCGCAACCGCGAGCCCGGCCACTACCCTGACTCGACGGCCACCCTCCGACACCCGGTGTGCGCGGGGAACCGGGCGGACGTGTGCCGCCCGGCTCTACCTCCCCGCCGTGGCCTCGCGCTGGTGCGGGATGCCCACTTCGAGGAGCTCCGCCCCACCCGGCTGCAGCGCGACCGTGCGCGTGGGCGCCGGAATCCGGATGCCCTCGTCCCGGTAGCGCTTGTGCAGGCGCTTGATGAACTCGTGCTTGATCCGGTACTGGTCGCTGAACTCGCCCACGCCGAGGATGACGCTGAAGCTGATGCGGGAGTCGCCGAAGGTGTGGAAGCGGACGGCGGGCTCGTGGTCCGGGACGGCGCCGGCGATCTCGGTCATCGTCTCGGCGGCCACCTCGATGGTCACCCGCTCGACGTGCTCCAGGTCGCTGTCATAGCCGACGCCCACCTGCACGATGAGGGTCATCTGCTGCTCGGGGCGGTTGAAGTTGGTCATGTTGGTGCCCGCGAGCTGACCGTTGGGGATGATGACCAGGTTGTTGGAGAGCTGACGGACCGTCGTGTTGCGCCAGTTGATGTCGACGACATAGCCCTCCTCTCCGCTGCTGAGGCGGATGTAGTCGCCGGGCTGGACCGTCTTCGAGGCGAGGATGTGGACGCCCGCGAACAGGTTGGCCAGCGTGTCCTGCAGTGCGAGCGCGACCGCAAGACCGCCCACACCCAGGGCCGTGAGCAGCGGCGCTATGGAGATGCCCAGCGTCTGCAGCGCGACGAGGAAGCCCATCGCCAGCACCACGACCCGGGTGATGTTGACGAAGATGGTGGCCGAACCGGCGACACCCGACCGGGACTGCGCCAGCGACCGCACCAGCCCGGTGATGACCCGGGCCGCGGTGAGCGTCGCGACGAAGATGAGGGCGACGGTCACGACCTTGTTGACATTGCGGCCGACCGGAGCCGTCAGCGGAAGCACCGCGCCCGCCGCCGAGACACCCGCGGCGATCGCCCCCCAGGGAACGAGCGTGCGCAGGGCGTCGACGATGAAGTCGTCACCGCTCCAGCGGGTGCGCGAGGCGTGCTTGCCCAGCCAGCGCAGCAGCATGCGCGACAGGAAGGCCGCCAGCAGACCCGCCGCCACGGGGATGCCGGCCATCATCAGATCGTCCAGGGTGAGGGAGTGTTTCACCGGCCGCCTCCCGCGCGACCGAGGGGAAGGCCCATGGGCCGGATGTGCTGAGTCGTCACTTGCCACCTGCTCGAATCCGGGAACGCACGATCATGCCCGGACGCGTGTTCGTCATCCGGGGCGACCGCTCATCCTGCCGTACTCGCGCGTACATCCGGCACCTGGCCCGCACGATTCCGGCACACCTGCACACCCGTCACCGGGCCCGTCGGGACCCGCCCTTGACCGAGTTCGCACAGCCGGTGCCGCGACTTGCGGCAGTGCGCCGCGCGCACCCGCGCACCACGGTGCTCAGGGTCGAACTCATGAGCCTATGAAGAAATGACCGACGCAACGGCAGCAGCGACCGTCCCGGTCGCGGAGGCACGCGACCGGGCCACCTGGACGGAGCTCTTCTTCGATCTGGTGCTCGCGTTCGGCGTCAGCCAGATCGCGCACCTGCTCGCCGGCCATCCGAGCTGGCCGGCGCTCGGCCGGTGTCTGCTCGTCCTGATCCCGCTCTGGTGGGCCTGGGTCGATGTGGTGATGGCGATGAACGCCGTGCACGAGACGAACACCCAACGGATCTTCCTGCTCCTGTCGGGCCTGGCGACGTACGGCATGGCCGTAGCCGCGCCGCACGCGCCGGCCGTGCGCGAGGAGGCCCTGCTGTACGCCGGAAGCTATCTCGCCCTCCGCCTCCTGATCGGAGAGGCCATCCGCAGAGAATGCGCCCTCTACACCATCCACCCCTATCGCGCGGGCCTCGGCTTCGCGCTGGTCCTGTTCTGCACAGCGGCCCTTCCCGAGCCGTGGCGCACGGTCGGCTGGGTTGCCGCGGTCCTGGCGGAGATCGCCGCGCCGCTCGTACTCAGTGGCCATCTGCGGCAGTTGGCGTTCGGCGTGAACCATCTGCCCGAACGGTTCGGCCTGTTCGTGATCATCGCACTCGGTGAGAACGTCTTCTCCGTCGGCGCGGGCGTCGCAACCGGTCCCATGCGGGCCACCCATCTGACGGCGCTCGTCCTCGCGTTCCTGACCGGCTGCGGACTGTGGTGGCTCTACTTCCACCTCGCGGCCTCGGCCATCGCGCACGCCCTGCGCACCCACCCGACCCCGTCGATCGTGGTGCGCGACGTACTGAGCTACGGCCATCTCGTCCTGGTCGTCGGCCTGTTGCTGGTCTCCGTCGGCGCCCAGCGGGCGGTACAGCACCCCCTGGGCGAGGCACACGGGATCGCCGCCGGACTGCTGCCCGGCGGCGCGGCCCTGTTCACCCTCACCTTCTGCTACACGCGCCGCCGGATGTTCGGCGCCGCGTCCAAGACCCGCTTCTTCGGTGCGCTGGCCCTCTTCGCCGCGGCCGGAGCGGCCGGGCATCTGCCCCCGGTGGCCACCGTGGGTCTGACCGCCCTGCTGCTCGTCCTGATCAACGTGTGGGAGCACTGGCTCCTCAGCTCGGGCCGGGGCGTCCCGCTGATCCTGCGGCAGCGCTCCTTCAGGCGGTAACCGGCAGGGCGACACCCGTCAGGGACTCGCTGAGGACCCGCAGCCGTGCGCGGGCCTCGGCGTTGTACGCCTGGGCGCCGGCCCGTGCCCGCCGGTCGCGCGCGAAGTACGCGCCGGTGACTCCGTCGAGCGCAGGGTCGGTCACCAGGCGCAGGGTATGGCGCATGCCCTCTTCCAGGGTGCTCTGCGGAGGAAAGAGGTCGGCCACCATCTTGGTGGGCATGGACGAGGCCGGGTGCAGGGCGTTGACCGTGACGCCGGCCGGGGCCAGCCGCTCCGCGAGGTCGAACGTCAGGCTGATCTGGGCCAGCTTGGCCTGGCAGTACGCCCGCACCCCGTCCCAGCGCCGCTCCAGCATCACGTCGTCGAAGTCGACCGGGGTCTGCCCGGCCGCGCTGACGCTCACGATACGGGCCGGCGCGGAGCGCACCAGCAGGGGTGCGAGCAGGCAGCTGAGGACGTATGTCGCCAAGTAGTCCACCTGAAAGGTGAGTTCCAGTCCGTCCCGGCTCTCCCGGCGGGCCAGGGCCACACCGATGCCCGCGTTGTTCACCAGGACGTCGAGCCGGTCGTACGTCGACAGGACCCGGTCGGCGAGCGCGCGGACGTCCGCCAGCGAGGCGAAGTCGGCGAGTTCGTACGTCAGGTTCTCGTTGCCGGTGTCGGCGCGTAATGCGGCGAGCAGTTCCCGGCCCTTGGCGGGACAGCGGCCATGCAGGATCAAGGTGGCTCCCTGGGCGGCGAGTTCACGGGCCAGGGCGCGGCCCAGGCCGTCCGTCGCGCCGGTGATGAGGACGGTCCGGTGGGTGAAACCGGTCATCTGTGAGACTCCTTCGGGGTCGATGACGAGGGCACGGAGGGGTGCGGGAGGGGCAGTCCGTCCGCACCGACCGCGGCGTCGTCGGCGGCGTTCCGGTACTGGGGCAGGAGGCGGACCGGCGGGCCGGTACCAGGGTCAGGAAGCGGACTGGCGGGCCGGGGCGGGGGAGTTCGCCGGCCGCGCGGAGGCGGCGGCCGCCAGGGGCCGCCGCGCGGACAGGGCCAGGAAGACCATGGCCGCCAGGACACAGGCCACCCCGCCGAGCGGAAGCGCGGTCGTGCCGTGGGCGAGGAGCAGTCCGCCGAGGGCGCCGCCGGCCGCCTGGCCCGCGTAGAGCGCGGACGCGTTGAGCGACAGCACGACCTGGCCCTGCGCTCCCGCGGCGGTCAGCAGGCGCTGCTGCTGGGCCGGGTTGAACATCCAGCCCACCAGCGACCAGCCCGCGACGATCAGGCACACCGCCACCGCGGTGGCGGTGTTGTGACGGCCGAACAGGCCGGTCAGGGCCAGGCCGCCGAAGGCGACGGTCAGGCCGGCCATGGCGACCGCGGCCACCCGCAGTGGGGGGACCCGGTCGATGAGGGTTCCGGCGAGCAGGTTGGAGATCACGGCCGCGACGCCGAAGGTCAGATACACGACGGTGACGGCGCCGCCGTCGATGCCCGCGGTCCGGTCGGCGAACCAGGCGAGGTACGTGTAGATCGCGAAGACACCGCAGACGGCCAGGGCCGTCGCGGTGAGGGTGGTCGGGACCGTACGGATACGGAAGGCCGAGACGCGCTCACGCAGGGACGCCGTACCGCCGGCGGGGAGGGGACCGAGCGAGCGGCTCAGCCCGAACAGGGCGAGGGCGCCGAGGAGCGCGACGAACACGAAGGTGGTCCGCCACGCGAAGCCGTGCGCGATGAGGGTGCCGAGGGGCACGCCGAGCGCGTTGGCCAGCGTCAGGCCGCCCAGGACGGCGGTCAGGGCCCGGCCGCGCTCCTCGGGAGCGGCGATGGCCGCGGCGCTCGCTGTCGCGGCCGGCGTGTAGAGGGCGGCGGCGAGGGCGGCCAGCACCCGGGCCACGATCATGATTCCGTAACCGGGGGCGAGCGCGGCGAGGAGGTTGGCGAGGACGAACACCGCCAGGGCGATCAGCAGAATCCTGCGGCGGCACAGCGTGCCGGTCGCCACGGCGAGGACCGGCGCGCTCACGGCGTACGCGGCGGAGAACACGGTGACCAGCAGCCCCGCGGAGCCCATCCCGACCGAGAGGTCGTGGCCCACCTGCGGCAGCACACCGCTGACCACGAAGGCGTCGGTGCCCAGGGCGAAGGTGCCCAGGGACAGCAGGAGGACGGGACGGCGGGCCCGTCCGCCCGGCAGAGCGGCGTCCAGAAAGCGAGCGCGCATCGGATGACTCCTTCGGCCTGGCCCGACCGGATCTCCGGGCGGGCGCTGGGTGGTGGAGCGTCGTGCGCCCGGGGTTGGCCGGCACCCGGGCGCACGGCGTCGGATCGGCGGGCACGGCGTGGGGACCGCGGCGGCGTCGTGTCGGGATCGGCGCGGCACCGCCTCAGGCGGAGCTCGCCGCGCCGTTCCAGCCCGGCATCCGATGGCCCAGCCGGCCGAGCAGGGTGGCGAGATCGTCGACGGCCCAGCGTTCGGCGAGCAGGCCGCCCGCCACCCGCCACCGCTCGTGCGTGTACCACTCCAGCTCGTTGCCGGTGGGGCCGATGTCGAGGAAGGTCCTGACGTGCCGTTCTCAGCCCTTCCGGTGGGGGAAGAGAGGGGGCGACGGTCCGGCCGCGGCCGGACCGTCATGAGTTGGCTACCCGAAGCCGGCCCACGCCGGCGGGTGATGGTCCACGGCGCCCGCACTGCGCCAAGTCCGCCCCCGCACTGTCGCGAGGCGGTGGCGGCCGGACCGCCCCCCGCCGGTCCGCCGGGGGCCGGCGGGACAGTTGACGTAGTGCCACCGGGGAGGGGCCGCAATACGGTCGGCCGGCCCGCGCGGCCGACTGCGGCTGTGCAACAGCAACCACAGTGGTGGGTCTCGGAGTTGCCCCTCGACATGCGGGAGGGGCGGCACCGTGGATGAGACCCCCCTCCCCAAGGAGTATCTGTGACCAGCCAGACCGCACCAGCCAGGCAACGATCTGTTGCCTCCTCCTCCGGTGGGCGGCCGTGGGCGGCGCTCGTCATCCTCGCCGCCGCTCTGGCCCTCGACTCCGGCAGCGTCGCGGTCATCAACTCGGCGCTGCCCGACATCGGGCGCGACATGAACATGAGCGAGGCCACCCTGCAGTGGACGATGACGGCCTACGCCGTCGCGTTCGCCGGTTTCCTCCTGCTCGGCGGCAGGGCCGCCGACGTCCTCGGCCGCAGGCTCTGCTTCGGTGTCGGCGTGGGCCTCTTCGCCGTCTCCGCGGTGTGCGCCGCCGTCGCCCCCGACACCGCCGTGCTGATCGCCGCGCGCGCCGGACAGGGACTCGGCGCCGCGCTGTCGGGCCCGGCCTCCCTGGCCCTGGTGACGCAGCTGTTCCCCGAAGGGCCGCAGCGCAACAAGGCGCTCGCCATCTACACCTCGGTCGGTGCGTCGAGCTTCAGCATCGGTCTGATCCTCGGCGGTGTCCTGACCGACGCCTTCGGCTGGCGTTCGGTCTTCATCGTCAGTACGGCCATCGGCACGGCCGTCCTCTTCTCCGTGCGGGCCACCCTGCCCGCCAGTGTCCGCCGGCCCCAGTCGCTCGACGTCTTCGGAGCGGTCGTGGTCACCGCGGGCCTGGCCCTCGCCGTGTTCGGAGTCAGCCGGGCGTCCACCGAGGGATGGGGCGCCACGGATGTCGTCGTCGCCCTGGTGGCCGCGGTCGTCCTGCTGCTGGTGTTCGTGCTGTGGGAGCGGCGCACGGCGAGCCCCCTGCTGCCCCTGAGCATCTTCCGCTCCGGCCCGGTGCGCGCGGCGACGCTCACCGCCGTCACCTTCTTCACCGCGCTGCTCGGCATGCTCTTCCTGGCGCCGCTGTACATGCAGGGAATCCTCGGGTACTCGCCGCTGGAGTCCGGTGCGGCGATCGTCCCCATGGGCATCCTCGTCATCGTCTCGGCCAACACCGCGGGGCGTTTGATGGCCCGGGTCGGCCAGCGTCCGCTGATGGCGCTGGGTCTGCTCCTCATCGCCGTCGGCGTGGGTGTCCTGTGGGCCCGTGTTCCGCTGGACGGCAACTACTGGGTGGACATCCTGCCCGGGGTCGCCGTGATGAGCGTGGGCCAGGGCATCGCGTTCGCGGCCATGACCGCGGCGTCCATGACCGGGGTCCCGCAGGAACAGCACGGAGTCGCCAGCGGCTTCAACGTCACCGCCCAGCAGGTCGGCGGCAGCATGGGCGTCGCCGTCCTCGTCACCGTGGCCAACGCGTTCACCGACGGGACCGGCGCCGCGGACATCCTGCGCGGATACCACGCGGCCTTCATCACCGGTGGCGCCGTCGCCGCGGCCGGCGCCCTGGTCGTCGGGCTCTCGGCGCTGGGCCGCAAGGGGCGCGCGGACGCGCTTCAGCCCACCGAAGCCGGCTGAGCGACCCGGGCAGCTACCTTGGGCACCCTCCGGCCCACCCGAGACCCCGCCGTCCCCCCGGCGCGCGGGGTCTCGCGGGCTGTTCCGGTCCCACCGAATCCATGCCTCACAACGGACAACACACAGCTTCACGGGAGTTCTTGATGGCAGATCAACTCACCGGCGCCACAGGCTCGTTCCTCGTCATCGGCGGCGCCGGACGCACCGGCCGCCGGGTGGCCGACCGCCTCGTCGGCAGGGGACACGGGGTCACCGTCGCCAGCCGTCGCCCGCGCCGCGTCCCCGACCGCGTCACCGCCCTCACCGTCGACCTGGCCAAGGGGTTCGACCCGGCGCTGCTCACCGGCCTGGCCGGCGTGGTCGTCTCGGTCGAACCGCCGTCGGACAGCGCGGGCGCCGACGCCCTGCTGCACCAAGGAGTGGAGACCCTGGCCATCGAGGCCGCCAAGAGCGATCTGCCGGTCGTCCTGGTCTCCTCGATCTATTCGACCCGCGCCCACGAGCACCCGGAGTTCGCCGGGATCATCCGGGCCCGGGCGGCCGGCGAGGAGGCGCTGCGCCACAGCGGTACGCCCTACACCATCGTCCGCCCCGGCTGGCTCACCGAGTCCGCAGCGGTCGGCGTCCGGCTGGAGCAGGGCGACACCGGAGACGGTTCCGCCAGCCGTGACGCGGTGGCGGACGCCGTGGTCGAGGCGCTCTTCAGTACGGCGGCCCGGGGCAAGACCTTCGAGCTCTACGACGATCCCGGCGCCCCGGCACTCGGGTGGCCCACGGCGTTCGCCGGGCTCGACACCGATGCCCGCTGACCGTCCCGTCGCGGTGGTGACCGGCGCCAACCGCGGCATCGGGCGGGAAGTGGTCCGGCAGCTCGCGGGCCACGGCCACCGTGTGGTCCTCGGCTCCCGCGACCTGGTCAAGGGGCGCGAGGCCGCCCGGCGCATCGACCCGGGCGGCGAGCGGGTGACAGCGGTCCAGCTCGACGTCTCCGATGACGCGAGCGTCACCGCCATGGCCGACTGGGTCACCCGGCAACTGGGCCGTACCGATGTGATCGTCAACAACGCAGCGATCCTCTACGACACCTGGGCCCAGGCCCGTTCCGCCGATCTCGACTCGGTCAGACGGGCGCTGGAGACCAACCTGTTCGGAGCGTGGCGGGTCACGACGGCGCTGCTGCCGCTGTTGCTGCGCAGCCCGCACCCGCGGGTGGTCAATGTGAGCAGCGAGGGCGGGTCCCTGCAGGCGATGAGCGGCGGAACCCCCGCCTACAGCGTCTCCAAGGCCGGGCTCAACGCGCTCACCCGGCTCCTCGCGGGTGAGCTGGGCCGGCAGCGGGTGCTCGTCAACGCGGTCTGTCCGGGCTGGACCGCCACCGACATGGGCGGCGGCGGCAGACCCGTCGCGGAGGGCGCCGCGGGGGTCGTCTGGGCCGCACTGCTGCCCGACGGCGGACCGAGCGGAGGCTTCTTCCGGGACGGCAAACCGCTGCCCTGGTGACGCGAGAGTACGGCGGCCGACTTGGCGCAGTGCGTGCGTGGGTCCTTTCGTTTCTTGCCGGGCGCGTGGCGAATTCGTGTACTGAATTCACGGCGGTATTCGAGCGGTTGGTCACTCCGCCGGAATCGACTGTGCGTCGGCACAAGAAGTCCGTACAAGAAGTCCGTACAAGAAGTCGAGACAAGAAGGAGAAGTCGGATGGCTTTGACGATTACGTCGAACACCGATGTCGTACAGCGCATGTACGCGGCTTTCCACGCAAGGGACCTGGAGCAGCTGCGCAATGAGGTGTACGCGCCGGACATCACCTGGTTCATGCCGGGCCAGCACCCGCTGTCGGGCCTGCACGAGGGCATCGACGCGGTGATGGCCTTCAACGCCGCCCTCGCGAAGGCGGGGATCGTGGTGGACAACCTGCACCTGGGTGAACTGGACGACGGCACGGTCGTCGAGAAGCACCTGGGGCACGGCTTCTCGGGAGGCGTCGAGTACCTCTTCCCGACCTGCACGTCCTACCGGGTGGCGGACGGGAAGATCGCCGAGGTGCGGGTGCACGCCGGCGACCCGCACGCGGTCAACGAGTACATGTGGGCGCAGTACAAGCTCAAGGAACTCCCCGACCGTCTGGCGGACGGACAGGTCTGACAAGGAGGGGGTAACTCGACCATGCCTGAGACCACGACGCCGCGACGCCTCGCCATCATCGGCACGGGGCGGATCGGCATGGCGGCCGGCCGTCTGTGGATCGCCGCCGGCCACACGGTCGTCTTCGGTTCCCGCCATCCGCAGGAGCGCGCCGAGGAGATAGCGGGCCTCGGGGAACGCGCCAGTGTGGTGCTCCCCGCGGAGGCGGCCGCGGCCGGGGACATCGTGCTCCTCGCCGTGCCGGGCGAGACCGTCGACGCCCTGGTCGACGAGATCGCCGGCCTGCTCGCGGGGAAGATCGTCATCAACGCGACCAACCAGCTCGCCTACATCGGCGGGCGCTGGCTCTCCGCGCTGGAGCCCGGCCTCACCGAGGGCCGCAGGATGGCGCGGCTGCTGCCCGGCAGCACGGTCGTACGGGCGTTCAGTCATGTGCCCGACGAACTGCTCTGGCCCCGGGGCAGCGAGCAGGCCACCTACTGGGCCATGGCCGTCGCGGCCGACGACGAGGAGGCCGGGGAGATCGTCTGCTCCCTCGTCCGCGACGCCGGCTGGGTTCCCGTGCACCTCGGGGGCCTCGACGACTCGGCCGCCCTGGACCCCGGCGGATCGGTCTTCCATCTGTTCTACAGCGAGGCCGAGATGCGCGACGTGGTGGGTCTCTCGTCGGCCGCTCGGTAACAGCGTCGATCGGTGGCGTCAGTCGACGGCGTCAGTCGGTTCCGTAAAGCGCTCCCCATCAGCCGGTGCTGATGGGGAGCGCTTTTTCGCGCGCTGACAGTACGAAGGCGGACTTGGCGCAGTGCGGACAGTCGGCCGGAATTTTCTTGTCCGGGATCCCGCGTGTTTGTGTAATCAATTCACGGCGGTGTTCCGGACGTTGGCCATTCCGCCGGAATCAGTTGTACGCCGAGCTGAGAAGGAGTGGACGGATCTCATGACGGATCTCATGGCGAAGAAGAGCGATGCCCTGACGGTGGAGCGCGTCGAGGCGGCCTACGGCGCGCTCGGCACCGGGGACCGGGTGGCCATCGAGGAGTTCTGGGACCCCGAGCTCACCTGGCAGGCCGCCGGCTGCTCGCGGGTCTCCCGCACGTACCGGGGACTGGACGAGTTCATCGGCTTCCTCACGACGATGGGCGAACTGTCCGGCGGCTCCCTCGCGATGGACTTCGTGTCCATCCTCGTCGGCGACGCAACGGCCGTCGCCCTCACCCACAACACGGCGACGCGTGCGGACGACCCCGCACGGCGGATGGACATCGAAGAGGTCCACTTCCTGAGCTGGCGGGACGGCCGGATCGTCTCGGGCCGGGGCGCCATGCTCGGCGGCGGCACCGCCGAGTTCGAGGAGTTCGTCGCCTGAACCACCGTGCGGCGGTGCGCGGACCAACCGACACCCACCGCCAACCCATCGACACCGGGAGGCCGGAGTGGACACCAGGGATGTCATCACGAGGTACTACGAGCTGGCCAGCCAGGGGGACTGGGCGTCGTTCGTCGACCTGTTCGCCGTCGACATGGTCCTGGACGAGCAACTGGCCGGACATGTCGAGGGCCGGCAGACGCTCAGCGAGATGCTGGCCGGATTCCCCGACCTGTACGCGTCGTTCACCAACGCGCCCCGGCACGTGGTCGTCGACGGCGAGCAGGCCGCGGTCGTCTCCCACATCTCCGCGACGACCCACACGGGCGACGCGATAGAGGCCGATGTGGCGAACTACTTCCGCGTGGTCGGCGGACGCATCACCTACCTGGCCAACTTCCACGACACGGTGCCCTTCCGCGCCGTGGTCCCGGGCTGACACCGGAGCGGAGCATGGACGCATTCGACTACGTCATCGTGGGCGCGGGCACCGCCGGATCCGTGCTCGCCAACCGGCTCACCGAGGACCCGGACGTACGGGTGCTCCTTCTGGAGGCCGGCGGCCCGTGGATACCGGCGGCCGTGGACGCCGCCCCGCTCTGGGTCACGCTGCTGGGGACCGAGGTCGACTGGGGCTACCGGACCGTGCCGCAGCCCGGACTCGGCGGCCGGGTGGTGTACGAGCCGCGCGGCCGGATGCCCGGTGGCAGCAGCAACATGTACATCATGATGCACGTCCGGGGGCACCCCTCGGACTTCGACAACTGGGAGCGGCAGGGCGCGGCCGGCTGGTCGTACGCCGATCTGCTGCCGTACTTCAGGAAGCTGGAGTCGCAGGAGGACCCGGTCGACGGCGTCAGCGGGACCGACGGTCCGCAGGCGGTCACCAACGCGGGCCTGCACGCGCCCAATCCGTACTCGCGGATCTTTCTCGACGCCTGCGCCGAGGTGGGACATCCACAGACCGCGGACTTCAACGGCGGCCGGATGCTCGGCGCGGGCTGGCACCACCTCGACGTGGTGGACGGCCGGCGGCGCGGAGCGCTCCAGTCCTACCTGGAGCCGGCCCTCGACCGGCCCAATCTGACCCTGCGCACCCATGCGCAGGCCACCCGGCTGGTCTTCGAGGCCGGCCGCTGTGTGGGCGTGACCTACCAGGTGGCCGACCCGGTCGCGGCGCGGGGCGAGGGCCGATTCCTCGCCGTCGAGCCGGGGACCGCGCCGGGCGAGTACACCGTGCGCGCCGGCCGCGAGGTGCTGGTCTGCTCCGGGGCGATCGAGTCGCCCAAGCTGTTGCTGCTCTCCGGCATCGGACACCCCGCGCGGCTGCGCGAGCACGGTCTGCCGGTGGTCGCCGAGGTGCCGGGCGTCGGGGAGAACTTCCACAACCACGTGCTGACCGGGGTGATCGCCGAAACGATCGAGCCCGTGGACCCGCCGACGCAGAACATGTCGGAGTCCGCGCTGTTCACCACGTCGAGGCCCGGCCTTCAAGCGCCCGATCTGCAACTCGGCTTCGTCCACGTGCCGTTCGACATCATCGTGGGGCAGCAGCACCCCAACGCCGTCAGCATCGTCCCGGGCGTCGTCCAGCCGCTCTCGCGCGGCTGGATCCGACTGGCCGGCGCCGATCCGCTCGCCAAGCCGCTGGTGCACCCGAACTACCTGGGAGACCTGGCCGACATCCGGCGCCTGGTGGCGGCGGTCGAGCTGTCCCGCGAGATCTTCGCCGCCTCGCCGTTCGCCGCCGTGCTCAAGGGAGAACTCTGGCCGGGGCCGGACGTACGCAGCGAGGCGGAGCTCGTCGCGTTCGTACGCGCGCACGCGGACAGCTACCACCACCAGGCCGGCTCCTGCCGCATGGGCGTCGACGACGACTCCGTGGTCGACCCCCGGCTGCGGGTGCACGGAGTGAGCGGCCTGCGGGTGGTGGACGCCGCCGTCATGCCGACCGTCCCCTCGGGCAATCCGCACACGGCGATCGTCGCCGTGGCCGAGCGGGCCGCCGACCTCATCAAGGAGGACCGAGGTGCCTGAACCGATCGAACTGCGGTGGTCGCACGCCGGGCTCAACTGCCGGGACCTGGAGGCGACCGAGGACTTCTACCGGACCTGGTTCGGCTTCGAGCGCGCCCGGTCGGTACAGCTGGGCGACGACCGCGTGGTCTTCCTGCGCAACGGCGACGCCTATCTCGAACTCTTCACCGCCTCCGCCGAGCCCGCCCCTTCCCCCACGGGGGACGGGCCGGGGGAGCCGGGCAGCATCCGGCACCTGGCGTTCCAGACCGACGACGTACAGGCCTTCCTGGACCGGGCCCGGGGAGCCGTGCCCGTCTCCCTCGGCCCGCTGGAATTCGACGACTTCATCCCGGGCTGGCGCACCGTCTGGGTGACCGACCCCGACGGTGTGGTGGTCGAGGTCAGCCAGGGCTACCGCGACGAGGAACAGCCCGCTCAGCACGGTCACTGATCACGGGCTACCCGACTACCCGACCACCCGAGCACCCGAGCACCCGAGTACGTCAGGAAAGGAAGCGAACCATGGCAGCAAGCACCATCACCGAGGAGTCGGCCAGGGAGATCGCCCTGGGCTGGTTCGACGCGCTCGACCGCCATGCCCCCGTCGACGAGCTGCTCACCTACCTCACGCCGGAGGGGCTGGTCATGAAGTTCCCCGAGGGGACCTTCAACGGGATTCCGGGCTTCCGGGACTGGTACGACGCGGTCTCCGTGAAGTTCTTCGACGAGGCCCACACGCTGACCTCCGTGCGGATCCTCTCGGGCTCGCAGCAGAGCGCGGAGATCGAGGTCGTCGTGAACTGGCAGACGAAGACCTGGACCCCGCCTCAGGCCCGCAGCGTCTGGCTCGGCTTCGACGCGTCCCAGACCTGGACGCTGGCCGTCCAGGACGGCGCCGTACGCATCACCGAATACGTCGTGGACGACATCACCCCCATGCCCGGCTCACCCGCCCTGTAGGACACGGCTGCGGACGTCGCCCACGCCCGCCGGTCGCAGCCGTACCGTGAAGGAGGCTCCATGTTCCAGGCGTCGCGCACGCTCGTTCTGCTCGCCCATCCGCACCTGGACCGCTCCCGTGTCAACGCGGCCCTCGCCGCCGTCGCGCGCGAGAGTCCCGGCGTCCTGGTCCACGACCTGTACGCCGCCTACCCCGACGGCGGCATCGACGTCGGACGGGAGCAGCGCCTGCTGGGCGAACACGACCTGATCGTCCTGCAGTTCCCCTTCTACTGGTACTCCGTTCCGCCGTTCCTGAAGCAGTGGCTGGACGAGGTGCTCCTGGAGGGCTACGCCTACGGCGAGGGAGGCGACGCCCTGCACGGCAAGACGCTCCAGGTCGTCACCACCACCGGAGGCCCCGCCGTCAGCTACGGCCCGACGGGCTACAACCGCTTCTCGGCCCGTGAGCTGTTGCTCCCGCTGGATGCCACGGCGCATCTGATCGGCATGGAGTACGCCGATCCGCTGCTCTTCCACGGTGTGCGGACCTGGACCGAACAGGATCTGGCCGACCAGGCCCGCCGGTACGGGGAGTTCCTCGTCGGCTCGGCCGCGCGGGCCGTGGCCTGACCCGGCCGGCCCCCCGACTCGGCCCACCGTCCCTCCCCCCGACGGTGGGCCGACGTACCGAAGTACCCCGGCCCACTTGCGGCAGCAGCGCCACCGCGGGAGCCGCTCGCCGAGACCCGGCCCCGCGGAACGTACACAGGAGTTCGTGGGATCGCCGACGAATGAGCCGGACGATCCGAGTGCAACGAGAGGACCTTCCATGAGCAAGCGCATCCTCGTCGTCCTGTCCGAATACGGCTACTGGGGCGAAGAGCTCATCGGCCCCCTGGAGACCTTCGACAAGGCCGGCTACCACCTCACTTTCGCCACCCCCACCGGCAAGCGTCCCCAGGCGCTGCCGCCGAGCATGGACCCCGACTACGTCGACCCGCCGCTCGGGCGGTCCGTCACCACGCCCCAGATGGCGGCGAAGGTACGGGCCGTCGAGGCGTCGGACCGGCTCGACAACCCGCTCGACCTTTCGTCCTGGCTGCCCGACCGGCCCTACCGCTCCAAGCCGTACTTCCTGCGGGACTGGGAGGCCTACAACACCCGGCTGGAGCAGGTGCGGAGCCAGATCGCGGACCGCTACGACGCGCTGCTGATCGTCGGCGGCAGCGGACCGATCGTCGACCTCGCCAACAACTGGCGGGTGCACGACCTGATCCTCGCCTTCCACGAGCTGCAGCGGCCCATCGCGGCCGAGTGCTACGGCGTCGCCTGCCTCGCCTTCGCCCGCGACCAGGAGGACCGCACCAGCATCATCAGCGGCAAGCACGTCACCGGTCACTGCATCGAGTACGACTACAAGGACGGCACCGGCTTCCTGGGCACCGACTTCGTGATCGGACCGCCGCCGTACCCGCTGGAGTACATCCTGCGCGACGCCACCGCCCCCGGCGGCGCCTACCACGGCAACTTCGGCAAGGAGACCTCGGTGATCGTCGACTACCCGTTCATCACCGGGCGGTCGACCCCGGACTCGTACCTGACCGGACAGAAGACCGTCGAGGTCCTCGAACAGGGCCTGCGGCAGTGGGGGTTCAAGACCTCCTGACACCCCCGGGTTCCCACGAGAGGTGAACACACCATGGACAGCAGGCCCGCGCGGACCGCGCTCCTGGAGCAGCTGCAGGCCGAAGGGGTCCGGTACATGTTCGGCAACCCCGGCACGGTCGAGCAGGGGTTCCTCGACGAACTGCGCTCCTTCCCCTCGATCCAGTACGTACTGGCCCTGCAGGAGACCACCGCCGTCGGCATGGCGGACGGCTACGCCAGGGCGACCCGCACTCCGGCGGTCCTGCAGCTCCACTCCGGGGTGGGGCTCGGCAACGGCATCGGCATGCTCTACCAGGCGATGCGGGGCCACGCGCCCATCGTCACCCTGGTCGGCGAGGCCGGACTGCGCTACGACGGGCTGGACGCACAGATGGCCGCCGACCTGGTCGGCATGGCGAAACCCGTGACCAAGTGGGCGACCCGCGTGGTCGACCCGGACTCCACGCTGCGCGTGCTGCGACGCGCCTTCAAGGTGGCCGGGACCCCGCCGTACGGGCCGGTCCTGGTGGTCCTGCCCGCCGACGTGATGGACCGGACCACCGCCGAAGCCGTCGTGCCCGTCTCCTACCCGGACACCCGCGCCGTGCCCGACGCGGAGACCGTGGCCAGGGCCGCGGCCCTGCTCGCCGGGGCGGAGCGTCCGCTGGTGATCGCGGGCGACGGCGTCCATTTCGCCGGCGCCCAGCCGGAGCTGGCCCACCTGGCCGAGGTATGGGGCGCCGATGTCTACGGCGCCGACTGGGCGGAAGTCAACCTCTCCGCCGAACACCCCACGTATGCGGGCCAGTTGGGCCATATGTTCGGCGAGCAGAGTCGGCGGATCACTGGCGTCGCCGACGGCGTCCTGCTGGTCGGCACCTACGCCCTGCCCGAGGTCTATCCGGCCCTGGACGGAGTCTTCGCCGAAGGGGCCCCGGTCGTGCACATCGACCTGGACACCGACGCGATCGCCAAGAACTTTCCCGTGGACCTGGGGCTCGTGGCCGACCCGAAGGGCACGCTCGAACTGCTCGCCGGGGCCCTGGAGCGGCAGTTGGGCGCCGGGCGGCGGGCGCGCGCCGAGGAGCGGCTGCGCCGGCGCGCCACCGAGCGGGCCGACGCGCTGGCCGGCGCCAAGGACCGCGACCGGTGCGCGTGCGAGGTACAGGGCCTGCCCACCGTCGCCTTCGCCCAGGAGCTCGCCCGTCAACTCCCTCGCGACGCACTGCTGTTCGACGAGGCGCTGACCGCGTCACCCGAGATCTTCCGG
Organism: Streptomyces sp. NBC_01384; assembly: GCF_045040035.1. Classification (NCBI taxonomy): domain Bacteria; kingdom Bacillati; phylum Actinomycetota; class Actinomycetes; order Kitasatosporales; family Streptomycetaceae; genus Streptomyces; species Streptomyces sp. NBC_01384. The sequence goes on along the minus strand of NZ_CP109559.1, from coordinate 1,023,604 downwards.
TACCTCCCGCCGACCGTGCCGGGCCAGTGGATGCAGACCCGCGGCGGCTCCCTCGGCGTAGGTATCCCCGGCGCGCTGGGCGCCCAGCTCGCGCACCCGGACCGTACGGTCGTCGGCCTCACCGGCGACGGCGGCAGCATGTACACCTTCCAGGCGCTGTGGACCGCGGCCCGCTACGGCATCCCCGCCAAGTTCGTCATCTGCAACAACGGCAGCTACAAGCTCCTGGAGAACAACATCGAGGAGTACTGGCGGGACCAGTCGATCGAGGCCCACGAGCAGCCCGAGATCTTCGACCTGAGCCGGCCACCGATCGACTTCGTCAACCTCGCCCGCTCGCTGGGCGTGGCCGCCGTGCGGGTCGAGAAACCGGGCCAGGCCGCGAAGGCCGTCGCCCAGGCGCTCGCCCACCGGGGCCCGTTCCTCGTCGATCTGGTGACCGCCAAGGGGAGGGACTAGCCGCCGTGCGACTGACCGGACACAAGATCGCCGTCCTCATGGAGAGCGACTTCTACGAACCCGAGATCCTCTACTACGGGCACCGCTTCCCCGAGGAGGGCGCCGAGATCCATTTCCTGTCCCGGCTGTGGGGCAGCGACAAGGTCACCTTCCACGGCCACGAGCACCGGATGCCCTTCGATGTCAGCGAGTCCTTCGAAGACATCGACGAGTTCGCGCTGAAGGAGTTCTCCGCCGTGATCGTCCCCTCCGGGATGGTCTCCGACCGGCTGCGCTACACCGAGGACCCCGACCGGCTGCCGCCCGCCGCCCAGTTCCTGCGCCGCGCGTTCGCCGACCCGGCGATCGTCAAGGGCATCATCTGCCACGGCATGTGGCTCGCGGCCCCCGTCCAGGGACTGGTGCGCGGCCGGCGCGCGGTGGTGCACAACAACCTGCTGGGCGATCTGCGGAACATGGGCGGCGAGTACGTCGACCAGGACGTCGTCGTCCACGACGACCTGGTCACCGCCCGTACCGGCGACCACTGCCACCTCTTCGCCCGCACCATCATCGACCTGCTCGCGACCCGCACGCGGCCGACCCCGACCGGGCGCCGCTGACGGGGAACGAACGGGGGAGGAGCGATCCATGACACCGGTGACCGGGCGCATCCCCGTCCTCGACGTCCGCCCGCGGGTGCGGGACGGGGAACTGCCCGCCAAGGCCGTGACCGGCGAACACCTCGACATCACGGCCACCGTCTTCCGCGAGGGCCACGGCGTTGTCGCGGCGGACGTCGTGCTGTGCGACCCCGCCGACCGTCCCGCCTACCGGGTACCGATGACCCTGGTCGACCCGGACGCCGACCGGTGGCACGCCACCGTGGTGCCCGACGCCGAGGGCCTGTGGACCTTCCACATCGAGGCCTGGGCCGACCCGCTGGCCACCTGGCGCCACGACGCCCGGCTGAGGATCGAGGCCGGCGTCGACACCGAACTCACCCTGACCGAGGGCGTGCTGCTGCACCGCAGAGCGGCGCTCGGCATGCCCGATCCGGACCGCCGGGAGGCGGTGACCGCGGCCGTCGCCGCGCTCCACGACACCCTGGGCCCGCCTTCGGCCCGGCTGTCCGCCGTCACCGACCCCCGGGTGACGGCCGCGCTGGGGCGCTACGCGCTGCGCGATCTCGTCACCGCCTCCCGGCCTCTCGCCCTGCGCGTCGAACGGCGGCGCGCCCTTGTCGGCTCCTGGTACGAGCTGTTCCCGCGCTCCGAGGGAGCGGTCGCCGAAGCGGGCCGACGGCCGGTGAGCGGCACCCTGCGCAGCGCCGCCCGGCGGCTGCCCGCGGTCGCGGCCATGGGCTTCGACGTGGTCTATCTGCCTCCCGTCCACCCCATCGGAACCACCCACCGCAAGGGCCCGGACAACGCGCTCACGGCGGGGCCCGGCGACGTGGGCTCGCCCTGGGCCATCGGCTCCCGGCACGGCGGGCACGACGCCGTCCACCCCGACCTCGGGACCCTGACGGATTTCCGCCGCTTCGTGGCCACCGCGCGCGACCTCGGCCTCGAAGTCGCCCTGGACTTCGCCCTGCAGTGCTCGCCCGACCACCCCTGGCTGACCGAGCACCCGGAGTGGTTCCACCATCGCGCCGACGGCTCCGTCGCGTACGCCGAGAACCCGCCGAAGACCTACGAGGACATCCACCCCCTCGACTTCGACTCCGACCCCGAGGGCCTGTACGCCGAGGCGCTGCGCGTGCTGCGCCACTGGATGGACCAAGGGGTGCGCATCTTCCGGGTGGACAACCCGCACACCAAGCCGGTGCCCTTCTGGGAGCGGCTGATCGCGGAGGTCAACGCCACCGACCCCGACGTGGTGTTCCTCGCCGAGGCGTTCACCCGGCGCGCCATGGTGCACGCCCTCGCACAGGCCGGCTTCCAGCAGTCGTACACCTACTTCACCTGGAAGAACACCAAGGAGGAACTGACCGAGTACCTGCCCGAACTCAGCCGCGCGAGCGCCGACTTCCTGCGGCCCAACCTGTTCGTCAACACCCCCGACATCCTGCACGCATACCTCCAGCACGGCGGCAGGCCCGCGTTCGAGGCGCGCGCCGTGCTCGCCGCGACCGCCGCTCCCAGCTGGGGTGTCTACGCCGGCTACGAACTGTGCGAGAACACCGCGCCGGCGGAGGGCACCGAGGACTACCTGGCCTCCGAGAAGTACCAGCTACGGCCGCGGGACTGGGAGCGCGCCGAGGCCGAGGGCCGGACCATCGCCCCGCTGATCACCCGGCTCAACCGCCTCCGCCGCGCGCATCCGGCCCTCCAGGAACTGCGCAACCTGTGCCTGCACCCGACCGACTGCGACCGGATCCTGGCCTACTCCAAGCGGGTGGCGCTGCCCGAGGGCGGCACGGACACGGTGCTGGTCATCGTCAACCTCGACCCGCACCACGCCCACGAGGCGACCGTGAGCTGCGACCTCGCCGCGCTCGGACTGCCCGGGGACGGCTCGCTCAAGCTGCGCGACGAACTCACCGGGGAGATCTACACCTGGGGCGAGTCCGCCTACGTACGCCTCGATCCGGCGCACCGGGTCGCGCATGTGCTGACGCCCGTGGAGTCGACATGAGCGGCGAGGGGACGAAAGGCCTGACGACCGGCGACCGGATGAACGGCGGGATCGACGGCGACCGGACGAACGACGCGGCCGCGGAGCGGATCCTGGGACCGCTGCTTCCGGCACTCGGGCCGTGGCTGGCCCGCCGCCGGTGGTTCGACGGCCGGGACGGCGCGGTCTCGCTGACGGCCCGCGCGGCGACGGTCGTCCAGGACCGGCCGCCGGTGCTGCTGCACGCCGTCGTGGCCGCGCACCGATCTGACGGATCGTTTCTGCCGTATCAGTTGCTGCTGGGGCTGCGCCCGAAGCTGCCCGCCGCCCTCGCCCACACGGCCATCGCCACGGTGCCGGAGGGCCCCTGGGCGGGCTGGTGGCTCTACGACGCCGTCGAGGACGGCGCCCTGCTCGGCGTACTGCTGCGGACCCTGGCGGGCGGCGGAGAACCCGGCGGGCTGCGCCTGGAGCGCACCACCCGCTTCCCGCTGCCGGTCGGCCTGGTGCCCAGGACGCTGGACGTCGAACAGAGCAACACCACCGTGTCGTACGGCGACCGCGTCCTGCTCAAGGTCTTCAGGCGCCCGGAACCCGGCCCGCACATCGAGGTCGACGCACTGCGCGCCCTCACCCGGCAGCGCTGCGCCCGCACCCCGCGTCTGTACGGGGCGGTGCGCAGCGACGCGCCGCATGCCGAGGATCTGGTGCTCGGGCTGGTCGAGGAGTTCCTGCCCGACGCGCGGGACGGCTGGCAGGAGGCGGTACGGCACGCGTCGGAGTGCGTCGGCGGCTCGGAGCGCGGGCCGTTGGCCGGGGGCGGGTTCACCGGGCACGCGCACAGCCTGGGCCAGGCCGTCGCCGAGGTCCACACCGCGCTGGGCCGGGCGTTCGGCCGCGCCCGGCTGACACGGGAGGACGTGGCCGAGGAGGCGGCCCGGATGAACATCCGCCTCAAGGAGGCCGTCGAGGAGGTTCCGGCGCTCGCCCGTTACGCGGGCCGGCTCGGCTCGCTCTTCGACGACTACGCCCGGCTGGCCGGCTCCGGCTGCCCCGTCTTCGTCCAGCGCACCCACGGCGATCTGCACCTCGGGCAGGCACTGCGCACGCCGGACGGCTGGCGGATCGTGGACTTCGAGGGCGAACCGGCCCGGCCCGCCGCCGAACGCGCCCGCCCGCACCCGGTCCTGCGCGACGTCGCCGGCATGCTGCGCTCCTTCGACTACGCGGCCCGCACAAGCCTCGCCGCCCTGCAGTCCGCCGACGCGGACGCCACGGCCACCCCCGTGCCCGCCTCTGCCTCCGCGCCCGCGCAGCGGCTGCGGCTGTCGCGTCGCGCCCATGCGTGGGCGGTCCGCAACCGGCGGGCGTTCTGCGCGGGGTACGCCGCCGCCGGACGGGACGACCCGCACTGTCACCCCGTCCTGCTCCGTGCCTTCGAGGCCGACAAGGCGGTCTACGAGGCCGTGTACGAGTCCCGCCACCGCCCCGGCCGGCTGCCGATCCCGCTGGCCGCCGTGCACCGGTTGGCGGGCACGGCCCGCTGACCCCGCCGCCCCCTCACTGGACAGGATGGTTCCCCGTGTCCGACGACATCCGGCTTTCCGATGCCGAGCTCGACCGACTGCTGGCCGGTGCGCACCACGACCCGCACGCGATGCTCGGCGCGCACCCGGACGAGGGCGGCGCCGTGGTACGGACGCTGCGTCCGCACGCCCGCCGGGTCACCGTGGAGACCGCACAGGGCGAACGTGGCGAACGGATCGAACAGACCGAACTCACCCACCAGCGTGACGGCTTGTTCGCCGGTCGGCTGCCGGGACCGGACGCCCCGCGCTACCGGTTCCTGGTGGCGTACGGCGACGAGGAACCGGTGGTGTCCGAGGACGGCTACCGCTTCCTGCCCACCGTGGGCGAGCTGGACCTTCATCTGATCGCGGAGGGACGGCACGAGCGGCTCTGGGAGGTGCTCGGCGCGCACGTGCGCACCCTCGATGGCGTGCCGGGCACCTCTTTCGCCGTGTGGGCGCCCCACGCCCAGGGCGTCCGGGTCGTCGCGGACTTCAACCACTGGAACGGGACAGGACACCCGATGCGCTCGCTCGGGTCCAGCGGGGTGTGGGAGCTGTTCGTGCCGGGTGTCGGCGCCGGTACCCGCTACAAGTACGAGATCCACACCCGCGACGGCCGGCTGCTGCAGAAGGCCGACCCGCTGGCCCGGGCCACCGAGCGGCCGCCCGCCACCGCGTCCGTCGTGCACGCCTCCGCGTACACCTGGGGCGACGCGGAGTGGATGGCCGGGCGCGGTGGCACGGGCTGCCACGGGGTGCCGCTGTCCGTGTACGAACTGCATCTGCCGTCCTGGCGGCCGGGCCTCGGCTACCGGGAACTCGCCGAGGAACTGCCCAAGTACATCGCCGAACTGGGTTTCACCCATGTGGAATTCATGCCGGTGATGGAGCACCCCTTCGGCGGCTCCTGGGGATATCAGGTGACGGGCTTCTTCGCACCGACCGCGCGGCTCGGCGATCCCGACGATTTCCGCTATCTCGTGGATGCGCTGCACGGGGCCGGAATAGGCGTGATACTCGACTGGGTTCCCGCCCATTTCCCGCGCGACGCATTCGCGCTCGCCCGCTTCGACGGGGAGCCGCTTTACGAACCCGCCGACCCCCGGCGTGCCGAGCATCCGGACTGGGGCACCCTCGAATTCGACTACGGCCGCCGCGAGGTCCGTAACTTCCTGACCGCCTGCGCGGCGTATTGGTGTACGGAGTTCCACGCCGACGGGCTGCGTTTCGACGCCGTCGCCTCCCTGCTCTACCTGGACTACTCGCGCCCGGACGGAGCCTGGCTCCCGAACGTGGACGGCGGCCGGGAGAACCTGGATGCGGTGGCGTTCCTGCAGGCCACGACGGATCTGGTGCGCCGTGCCGCACCGGGGGCGATCACCGTGGCCGAGGAGTCCACCGCCTGGGACGGGGTGACACGGCCCACCTACGAAGTGGGCGACACCGGCTTCGGCGGGCTCGGATTCGACCTGAAGTGGAACCTGGGCTGGATGCACGACTCACTGGGCTACCTCGCCCGCGACCCCGTGCACCGCGCCCACCATCACAACGAGTTGACATTCTCCATGGTCTATGCACACACGGAAGCCTTCCTGCTGCCTCTCTCGCACGACGAAGTCGTCCACGGGAAGGGCGCGTTGGTGGCGAAGATGCCGGGCGACTGGTGGCAGAAACGCGCCACGCTCAGGGCCTATCTGGGCTTCATGTGGGCCCATCCGGGCAAACAACTCCTGTTTATGGGGCAGGAATTCGGCCAGGGCAGGGAATTCGAACACGAATGCGGACCGCAGTGGTGGGTGCTCGACGAACAGTGGCCGGCGCACGAGGACCACCGGGGCATCCGGGCGCTGGTGCGCGACCTCAACCGCGTCTACACGAGCACGCCCGCCCTGTGGGAACTGGACTGCCGGCCGGAGGGCTTCGCCTGGATCGACGGCTCCGACGCGGCCGACAACGTCGTGTCCTTCGTACGGAGCGACGCGCTCGGCCGGCCGCTCGTGGCCGTGTGCCACTTCTCCCCGGTGGTGCGCGCGGGCTACCGAGTGGGCCTGCCGGCGGGCGGGACCTGGACGGAGGCGGTGAACAGCGACGCCGTGGCGTACGGCGGCAGCGGCGTCGGCAACGCCGGCGCGCTCCCCGCCGAGCCGGTGCCCTGGAACGGGTACACGCACAGCGCCGTGCTCACGCTGCCGCCGCTGGCGACGGTCTGGCTGCGGCCCGGCGGGGAGCCGTCTCGAGCCGGGAAGGTCAGGGACGGTGCTGATCGATGAGCGTCGCGCTCGGGTCGCGGGCCGGAACCATGCCGGCGGCGGAGAGCGCCCGGTCGTAGGCCTTGAGGGCCTCGGAGGCGTTGCCCTGGCGCTGCCAGAGGTCGCCGAGGTAGCGCCAGTTGAGGGCGACCTGGTGGGACGGCGGGAACTGGCGCAGCTGCCGGGTGGCGGCCTGCAGGCACTGCACCGCCTGCTCGACGTCCCCGCGCAGCAGATGTATCTCGGCCAGCGTCCCGCGCGCGGCCACGGCCTGGATACGGGACTCGCTGCCGGTCAGGCCCAGGGCCCGCTCGGCGTGCGCCGCCGCCTCGTCCCAGTGGCCGAGCATCGCGTCGGCGTCGGCGAGGCCGATCTCGCACAGTGCCAGCTCCGGCGCGTTGCCCACCTCGGCCAGGAGCTGCTGCGCCTCCTCCAGGAGCTGCTTGCCGCGGGCCGGTTCGGGCTCGTCGACCTGCAGCAGCAGCGAGCCGTAGTTCATCTTGAGCATGGCGAGGTGGCGCAGGTTGTCGTCCTCGGACATGAGCGCCAGCGCGCGCTCGACCAGCGCCAGTGCCTCGCTCAGCTGGCCGCGGGAGCGGGCCACGAGCCCGGCGTTCCAGTAGACGGCGCCCCGCGCGGCCCGTGCGCCCTGCTTCTCGGCGGCGTCGATGAGCTTGCGGCCCATCAGATGGGCCCGCGCGAGGTCGCCGCGCAGATGGTACGAGCTCATCAGGGTGGCGCCGAGCTGGATGTGGTCGACGGTGACGTCCAGGCCGAGGGCGTCCAGCTTGGACATGGCCCGCTCACCGACCTCGATGCTGAGGGTGATGTCCCCCACGTTGCGATAGCAGCGGCACAGGGCGACGGCGGTCTGACACCACTCGGCGGACCCGGCGGCCAGATCGGGTTCCCGGTGGAGATCGTCGAGGACCGCGATCGCGGCCTCGATGCGGTCCAGCTTCTCCAGGGCGGTGGCCTGCCCGAGCCGCGCGCGCCGTGTCATCGCCGGGTCCAGCAGCGAGGGGTTCGACAGGAGTTCGCTGAGTGCTTGCAGGGCCTCGCCGTTGCTGCCGTTGCGCAGGGCCATTTCACCGAACGCCAGGCGCAGCCGCGCCTCTTCCAGTTCGTGGTCGTCCCGCCCGGTGCGCAGGAACTCGACGGAGCACTCCAGTCGCTCCGCGAGTGCGCTGAGCACGGCGTCCGAGGGGACGCGCTTGCCCGACTCGATCAAGGAGATGTAGCTCGCCGATATCTCCGTCGATGCCAGGTCCTGCTGTTTGAGTCCACGTTTGCCGCGCATCAGCCGGATGCGCTCGCCCAATCCTACGGCCGTGGAGGTCTCCAGAGGGTCCATGTGAGCTCCTTGGGGGTGGCTTGACCACCAGGATGACAGATCAAAGTTACCAGTAAGTCGATGTCGGGCCAATGGAGTTGGCCGGGCTCGTACGCGCACGCGGGGGCGCACGGACTGATGTGTCATGAGCTCCCATGTCCGCCGGCGTTCCCTCGAATTCGATGCGGATATAGATATTCCGTTTATCGAGATCGTCCTTTGCTAAAACCATGCTTGACTGAAGCTGTCACTTCTAGTTGACTCATTGAGTCAAAGCACCACTTCAGTTATTCCCTGAAGGGGGAGATTTCATGGGCATCAAAATAATGGCGCTCATAGCAATCGTCGTCTTCGCAGGCGGACTTGTGGTGAGCGGAATGTGGATGAACAGTTCTGGAGCCTCTACGCATCACGTCAACCGCCAGATGGCGAATTCCAGTGGCACAATTGGCGGCTGCTGCTGAGCGGATTCGGCATACGGATTCCGCGCGGCCGATCCAGGGAGGACGGGTGACTGTGGCGGTACGGGAGTCGCGCACAGCTGCACGTGGTATGTCTGTGGGGGCCGAGCGCGCCTTGTCCGAGGTGAGGGACGGCGGCGCCCGCTGAGCAGACGACCGGGGGGTGTGGTGGCGGAGGAGACGGTGGCCGCCACCACACCCCCCGGTCCGTTTCCGGTCGCGAGCGTCGCGTGCGCGGCCGACCAGGTCGGCGGCGGCGCTCTTCTTCATTCCCGGGACACACCGCGATGTTAGGCTCCCTCGGCGCAATGCCCAGGAAAACTCCGGTAGTTGACGATTCGGACGCTTCAGGAGGCAGAGGGGTGCATCGGCTACGGCAGTGGCTCGCGGGGGCAGCGGCCTGGGGGATGGCGGCGATCGTCGCGGCCGGGTGTACCGTCTCCTCCGGCTCACCGGGGCCGGGCCCCAGCCGCGGAGTCCTTCCGGCGTACGGGACGTACGACATCAACGCCCAGCCGGTACGGAAACTGCGCGAGGGCGGCAGCCTCGTCCTTCCCGTCGCCCAGATGGTCACCCAGTTCAACTTCCATCATGCCGATGCGGCGGTCGACGACGTCTGGACCATCGACACCATGACGGAGCCGCGGCTCTTCCTCCGCGACGCCGCGGGCGAGCCGCACCGTGTGCCGGAGTACCTGACCTCGGCCACCGTCACCTCCACCTCGCCCCAGGTGGTCACCTACCGGCTGAACCCACGCGCCCGCTGGTCCGACGGAAAGGCGCTGAGCTGGCGGGACTTCGCGGCCCAGTGGCGCGCCCTGGGCCGTGGCGACCAGCGCTACCTCGTCGCCGATCCCACGGGGTACGACCGGATCGAGGAGGTGGGCCCGGGAGCCGGGACGCACGAGGTGCGCGTCACTTTCAGAGAGCCGTTCACCGACTGGCGGGAGCTGTTCACCCCGCTCTTCCCGGCCGCCGCGTACAGCACCCCTGAGCAGTTCGACTCCGCCTGGCGGGAGGCACTCCCCGTCACCGCGGGCCCGTTCAAGCTCGACTCGGTGGACCGGACCGCGCAGACCGTCACCCTCGTACCCGATGCGAAGTGGTGGGGAAGCAGGCCCCGGCTCGACCGGATCGTCTTCCGCTCCCTGGACCCGGACGCCGCCCTGCAGGCCTATCTCAACGGCGAGGTGGACGCGGTCAACGCGGCGACCACCGAGGCGTACCAGCGGCTGCGTACGGCCCGGGACAGCGACATCAGGATCGGGTCGGCCTGGGACGAGGTGCACATCACGCTGAACGGCGCCGGCGGACCGCTGGCCGACCGCGCCGTGCGCAACGCGCTGCAGCAGGCGGTGAACCGCCCGGCACTGGCGGACGTCGCCGCCGAGGGGCTGCCGGTGAAGGTGCCGCTCCTGGACAACCACTTCTTCATGACCAACCAGCCTGGGTACGCCGACAACTCCGGCCGCTACGGAACGTACGACCCCGAGGCCGCCGCCCGCACCCTCCAGCGCGCGGGCTGGAAGACCGCGGGCGAGGGGAAGCCGCGCGTCAAGGACGGGCGGGAGCTGCGGCTGCGGTTCGTGCTGAGCGAGGGCACCAACCGCCTCGGCCTGGACCTGGCCGAGCTGATCCAGCAGATGCTCGGCCAGGTCGGCGTCCACGTCGACATCCAGAAGGTGCCCCCCGAGGACTACGGGCCCCACTATCTGAACGAGGGCAACTTCGACCTGGCGATCTTCCGCTTCACCGGACAGACGTACCCGAGTTCCGCCTACCCCGTCTACCGGCAACCGGTGGGACAGCAGGTGTTCGAGAACTACGGGCGGGTGTCCGACCCCGAGGTGGACCGGCTGCTGGGGCAGGCCGTCGGCACCCTCGACACGCAGGCCGCACGGAGCCTGTACAACCGTGCGGACGCCGAGGTCTGGCGGCTCGGCCACGACATCGAGCTGTATCAGCGCCCCCAGCTCCTCGCGGTCCGAAAGGGCTTGGCGAACTACGGCGTGCCGGGCCTCGGCGACGTCGACTTCACCAAGGTCGGCTGGATGAAGTGAGCGCCCGCGGGCGGCGAACGCCGCGGCGGCCCCGTACGGACCTGCCGTACGGGGCCGCCGCGGCGCTCACACGCCGGTTTCGCTGAGCATCCTCTCGTCGGCCTGCTGGCGCACCATGTCGAAGCCGAGCGCCGCCGAGGACAGCGTCACATGGTGGTGCCAGCCCCGGAAGGAGCGGCCCTCGAAGTCGCCGAGGCCGAACTCCTCGTGCATCCGGCCCAGGGCCTCCTCGGCGAACCGCCGCAGCTGCGCCAGCGGGACCGTCTCCGCGAGCCTGCGGGCCGGCAGATTGGTGAGCCAGTAGGCGCGCGGCTGCGGCCGCCCGTACGGCCAGTCGGCCAGCAGCAGCCGGGGCCGGGGCGCCGGGCCGCTGCCCAGCCGCCGGTCCTGGTCCGAGCGCAGCAGCACCGGCACGGTGAGAAACTCCGACTGCCGCATCCGCTCGGTCACCGGATCGTGCCAGGCGACCGAGGTGCGCTCACCGTGGCGTGCCGCGTGCGCGGCGAGTTCGGACATCGTGCCGCGCGCGCCCGGCATCGTCGCGCACTGGCGCGGCAGCATCACCGGCGTGTGCGGCGACACCTGGACGAGATAGCCGAGGCCCCTCGCCTCGAGGCCGCGCAGCAGCGGGTCGACGTCGTTCTCGCAGCGCCAGTCGGCCAGCACCGGCAGCGGCTCCAGCGACCAGTCGTCGAGCATCTCGTCGATGGCTTCCAGGACGTAGCGCCAGCGGGGGCGGCACCGCTCCTCGTCCGGGACGTGCGCCGCGCCGCGCAGCCGCTCGTCCCGGTCCCAGCGGGCCGGCAGCACCAGCCGCCAGTTCACCGGGACACCTCCGGCGTGCCCCACGAGCGAGGCGGCCAGGGCCAGTTGGCAGTTGACGGTGCGTTCCTGCGAGGCGGCGTACTGGCGGGCCACGCCCACCGAGCGGTCGCCGTTCTTGATGAAGACGACCTCGTCGACGGACCAGGCCTCCGCCCGGAAGGCCTGCGCCATCTGCCGCGCGAGCTGCCCGCGTACGGGACCGGAGGCCCAGGGGCTCTGGTTCACGAACTGCTGGATCTGCTGAACGGCCCGGTGCCCCAGTACCTGTTCGGAGATACGGGCCGGGGTCTTGCGTCCGGGCACGTCGAGCAGCCCGCGCACATACACCTCGCCCCAGCGCCGCTGGTCGGCACGGGTGAACGCGCCGAACAGGTCTCCGCAGTACGCCGGGAGGTCGACCGTGGGTGCGGACGGGGCGCGCAGGGTGCGCACGGGCGGCCGGGGAACGGTAAACGTCGCGAGATCATTCATGGTTGCAGTCGTCACCACCCTCCAACAGGAACGCGTCCGTAGCGAGGAGAGCGTCCGCGACGTCCGGCAGCGCACAGCCGACGATCACGAAGTCCACCTCGAGCCCTGCCTTGGTGCGCTGGAACAGCAGCTCGTTGATGGCGGGTCGGCACATCTCGGTGACCTCGCACAGATGGAACTCCACGCGCAGCGGATCCGTGGCCATCACTTCGGACAGGACCCGGCGGAACTTCCCCAGTTCGACCGCGTCGATGACCCCGTTGCAGTTGATGTGGGCGGTGCCGCCGTCGAACTCCGAGCGCATGCGCAGCCGCATCTGGGCCGGTTCGATCTCCACCCGCACCCGCACCGGATCGGCGCCGCGCGGGAGTACCACCGTCAGGTCCTTGGCGTCGAAGTTGTGGTACGGGGTGCCGTCGACCCACACCCGGGTCAGCTCGACCGAGCCCGCGGGCAGCAGGTCGGGCGCCACGCGCAGCACCCGGCCGGGCAGATCGTCCGGCCGCGGCCGGAAGTGCAGGATCACCGGGTCGTTGCTGAGCAGCAGGCCTGTATAGGTGGCGGCCAGATAGCACAGCTCCAGCGAGTGGTAGCCGGCCATGGCGTGGCTGCCCTTGAGCCGCTCGGTGCCCAGCAGGTACGGGATGCCGTTGGCCAGCACATTGAAGTACACGCCGCCGTCCTCGTAGTCGAGGAAGAAGGCGTTGTAGAACGCCGCGGCCTCGCGCGCGAGGCGCAGCTGGTCGGGGTTCCCGCTGGTCCCCGCGAGAATCAGATAGGCGAGGATCGCCTGTTCCTGCTGCCACCAGGCCTTGCGGTCGTGCCAGACCATGCGGTGGATGCCGCTGTCCGGGTCGGGCTGTCGCTCGACCACGTCGTACCAGCCGCCGCGCAGTCCGTCGCTGCCCACCGCGGGCATGATGGTGGCGATGTGCTCGGCCGTCGTGCCGTACTCGGGCCGGTCGTGCAGGGACTTGATACGGGTGAGGTTCCAGGCGATCTTGAGGTTGTGGCCGACGACCGCACGGTCCTGCTGCCAGCCCCAGGTGCGGTCCGGGCTCCAGTCGCAGTGGAACCGTTCCTGCACGAAGGGACTGTTCAGCTCGTCGGGGAAGCGCTCGACGATGGTGTCCGCGGTCTCCCGCAGGAGCTCGGCGAAGTCGGGGCGGCCGGTGGCCAGATAGGCGTTGATCAGATACGCGGGGGCGTGGTCGCCGACCGAGTTCCAGTTCTTGCGGGACCGGTTGCGGCCCAGCGAGTCGGCGCCCGGGTCGAGGTTGATCGGGTCGAGGTGGGAGAAGAACCCGCCGTGCTCGGGGTCGCGGAAGAACCGCTGGAACAGCGCGACCGTGCGGTCGATGTCGTTCAGGATCCGCGGATCACCCGTGATGCGGAACGTCTGGGTGGGCCCCGCGAGCGCGTAGATCTGCTCGTACATCGGGATCGCGTCGAAGTCGTCCCCGAACTCGGAGGCGAACACCTTGCGGTGACCGGACGAGGTGATGTCGATGCCGTGGTACCAGTAGATGATCTCGTCCTGCTGGTCCTCCACGCGCATGTGTTCGCGCAGGTACTCGGTGCCGCTCTCGGCCGCCTCCAGGAACCGGTCCTCGCCGGTGAGCAGATAGGCGGTGGCCAGCCCGTACACCAGGCGCGAGATGGTGTCGGTCTCCTGGCGTACGTCCGCGCCGTCGAAGTCCGGCAGATGGGTGCCGCTGAGGGTGAGGTGGGTACGGAAGTTGCGCCAGTCGTAGACGCCGTCGGGGAAGTGGCCCCGTAAGTAGAAGTCGGCCACGGCGGCGGCCTGGCGCACCCACCAGTCGGGGTGCTCGAAGACGTAGTGGCCGCGGCTCTCCTCCGGGAACGTGATCTCCTTGGCCTCGAACCGCGAGCCGTTCTCCCATTCGTAGAAGATGCCGTACGCGAAGAGGTAGCGCCCTTCGGCCAGCATGTCGACGGTGTCGGACGTGGTGTCGCGGTAGGGATCGCCGAGGTTGCGGACGATGCGGGAGACGGCGCCGGGCGGCAGATGGACCGTGAACTCACGGTCGTCCGAGGTGCGCAGACCGAAGCGGCGGCGGGTGGGACTGTAGTAGGTGACATAGCCCGCCAAAGTGTCGGAAGTGATACGTCGTTGGGCAGGTGCACTCATCGTCGGATGCCCTTCTCGTCAGGCAAAGCCGCCAGCAGGACGATGCTGCGGCCTTGGGCATGGAAGCTGTGACCGTCGATCAACTCCTCTTGTCCGGGCGGCAGGACGTCCTGCGGGCCGGGACGGGATGTGTCCAGAACGCGGTGCCAGCGGTGACCGCGGATGCGGGGCAGCTCGAAGTCGAGGCCCAGGTGGTACATGTTGAGGATCAGATGGAGATCAGGGTCCTCGCCGAAACCGCCATAGGTGCAGGCCAGCACCCGGGCGTGGGTGTCCTCCCAGCCGGGTCGGTCGAGCCGGGTGCCGTGCCAGGTGATGTCCGGCAGCAGCCGGGCACCGAGCCGCTCGGAGAAGAAGCGCGGTTCGCGGAAGGTGCGGTAGCGCTTGCGGAGCCCGATGACACGTCGGGTGAAGAGCAGCGTCTCCTGTTCCTTCTGCGCCTGGTTCCAGTCCAGCCAGGAGGTCGGATTGTCCTGGCAGTAGGCGTTGTTGTTGCCGTCCTGGCTGTTGCGGAACTCGTCGCCGGCCAGCAGCATCGGCACTCCGCGGCTGAGCATGAGCACGGTCAGCAGGTTCTTGATCTGCCGCACCCGCAGCCGCTCGACCCCGGCGTCGTCGCTGGGGCCCTCGACGCCGCAGTTCCAGCTGTAGTTCTCGCCCGCGCCGTCCGCGTTCGCCTCGCCGTTGGCGTGGTTGTGTTTCTTGTTGTAGCTGACGAGGTCGTTGAGGGTGAAGCCGTCGTGGCAGGTGATGAAGTTGATGCTGTTGGTGGGCAGTTCGTCCTGCGGGTCGAAGAGGTCGGCGGAGCCGCCGAGGCGGGAGGCGATGTCCCCGACGAGTCCGGCGTCTCCGCGCACGAACCGTCGTACGTCGTCCCGGAACGGCCCGTTCCACTGGGCCCAGCGCTTACCCGGGAACCGCCCCACCTGGTAGAGCCCGCCACCGTCCCAGGGCTCCGCGATGATCTTCGTCTCGGCGAGCACCTGGGAGAGTTCGATCGCCCAGAGCGCGGGCGGCACCGCCATCTCGTAGCCGAGCGGCCCGCGGGACAGCTCGGAGGCCAGGTCGAAGCGGAATCCGTCGACGTGGTGCTCGGTCACCCAGTACTCCAGGCACTCCAGGATGAACTTGGTGACCATCGGGTGGTTGGCGTTGACCGCGTTGCCGCAGCCGGTGAAGTCCATGTAGTGCGAGCGGTCCTGCGGCCACAGGTGGTAGTACGCCTCGTTGGCGGCGCCCCGGAAGCTGATCGTGGGACCGAACTCGTTGCCCTCACTGGTGTGGTTGAAGACCACGTCGAGGATGACCTCGATGCCCGCCTTGTGGAACGCCTTGACCATGTCCCGGAACTCGGTGATGTGGGTGGCGAGATGGGGGCTGGAGCAGTATCCGGTGTGCGGGGCGAAGAAGCCGTACGGGTCGTAGCCCCAGTAGTTGCGCAGCGCCTTGCCGTCCGGACCGGTGCGCAGCACCTGCGTCTCGTCGAAGTCGAAGACCGGCAGCAACTCGACGGCGGTGATGCCGAGTTCCTTGAGATGGGGGATCTTGTCCAGCACGGCCGAGAAGGTCCCCGGGTGGGCGCTGCGGGAGGTCGGTGACGCCGTCAGGCCCCGTACGTGCATCTCGTAGATGACCGTCTCGGACATGGGGGTGCGCAGGGGGGTGTCCCCCTCCCAGTCGTAGTCGTCCGCGTCGGCGACCAGGCTGCGCATGCAGTGCTCGACGTTGTCCCCGGGACCGATGGCGTGCGTGCGCTCCCAGCGGCTGTTGATGTTGGCGCGCGCGTACGGGTCGAGCAGCACCTTGCGGTGGTCGAACCGGGTGCCGAGGGAGCTGGTGTCGTGCGGGCCGTCCATCCGGTACGCGTAGACCTGGCCGGCGCCGATCCCGCGCACATGGCAGTGCCAGAAGTGGAAGTTGCGATGGCGGTCCGGACTGAGCCGGATGGTGCGGTACGGCTGCGGACTGTCGCAGTGTTCGAACAGCAACAGGTCGACCCGGGTGGCGTGTTCGGAGAAGACGGAGAAGTTCACGCCGTCGTCGTCCACGGTCGTGCCCAGCGGCTGCGGGCGGCCGGCGGTGACGTCCGACGGGCGTTCGCCGTGCTGTCCGCTCACACGTCCTCCCTGGTCCGCGCGGAGGGTCATCTCGTTCGTCATGGAATCTGTCATGTTGTTAAGTGGAGTGTCATATGAAGGGGCAGGCTGCCGTGATGGAGGGTCATGCCAGGGCCGCCCTGGCGGGTGCGAGGCCGTCCCTGCGGAGCCCGGCGAACAGTTCCTCCCAGGGGACCGGGGCGGTGTCGGGCCCCGGCTCGCCGCGCATTTCGAAGGTCAGGCCGCGCGCCGAGGGGGAGTAGAGCGACTGGACGCAGGCGTCGGCGACCTGCGGCCGCGTCACGAACCCGTCGCCCACGTCTCCCTGGTCCAGGTGGAGTTGGCCGTGGTCCGGCTCGTCGGTGAGCCAGCCGGGGCGGATCACCGTGTAGGGCAGCCCGGAGGAGCGGACCGCGTTCTCGCCGGCCAGTCGCCAGTCCAGCATCCGGCCGTAGGCGTTCATCGGGTGGTCGCGGCGGGTCACATGGCGCTGGCTGACCAGGACGAAGTGCGGACTGCCGGGCGCCTCGCGCAGGGCGTCGAGGACGTTGCGCACCCCGGAGTGCAGGGTGGTCTCGGGACTGTCGGGGCCGCTGGCGTCGGTGCCGGGTTCCACGCTGTAGACGACGGCCGCGCAGCCGTGCAGGGGGGTGCGGACGGTCGCGCTGTCGCGTACGTCGGCCGCGAAGAACTGGGCCTGGGGCGGTACATGGCGCCGGGCGCGCGAGGTGCTGCGGCCGACGACCCGGACGCTCTCGCCGCGGGCGATCAGCTGCCGCGTGACGAGCCGGCCGACCCGTCCGGTGCCGCCTATCACTGCAATCGGGCTGTCCATGGAGGTCTCCAGGGGAAACGGGTGGGGGGCGAAGGGGGGATGGGGGGATGGGGGGATGGGGGGGATGGGGGCGGTGATCCCCGGCGCCCTGGTGCCGGGAGGGTGGTGCCTCCCGGCACCAGGGCGCCGTCAGATCCAGTGCAGGATGTCGTCGGAGCTGGTGAGGTGGGTGCCGCTGGGCAGCCCAGTCACCGCGGGCACCCGCAGCCGCGGGTACACGCTCACTCCGGAGAGGCGGGTGCCGGGCCGCAGTTGGGCGGCGTCCCCGAGCGCGGAGTGGGTGAGCCGGACCGGGTTGTCCCGCTCGGAGTGCACATGCGCCAGCGGACCCACGTACGAGTCGCTCAGGCGTGCGTACGGCCCCACGACGGCACCGTCGCCGACCGCCGCCCGGGTCAGTCGCGCCCCCTCGTCGAGGTCGACGCCGTCCCCGATGTCCGCGTGAATCAGCTGCACCCCGGGCCCTATCTCGGCGTCCCGCCCGATGCGTACGGCGGGGCCGATGACCACGCTGCCCTCGGCGATCTTCTGGGCGAGGGTGGTGCCCGCGACGCTGTCCTTGCTGCGCAGGCTGCTCTCGTGGATCCAGTACGGCGGGCTGTCGCTCAGCGGCGGTCCCATGGCCCGGTTCATCCAGGGGTAGTGGCCGCCGAGTACGTCGCCGAGGCTCTTGAGGTAGTCGTCGACGCTGCCGAGGTCGCCGAGCCGGTCGATGTACTCGGCCGCTACCGGCAGACCTCGCCCGACCAGCCAGGGCAGCAGATCGCCGCCCCAGTCGAGGCGCTGCTGGGCCAGCCGGATCATGTCGGGCGTGCGGGCGGCCAGCCGCAGCCTGCCGCAGTCGATCAGGTACATCCCGGCGTTGGTGGGCAGGGTGCGTTCGGCCAGCGGGAGCGAGGTCTCGGGGAACAGCCGGTGGATGCGGTCGAGGGCGGGCTTCTCCAGGAATCCCGAGACGAGGCCGTCCGCCGAGGTCTGCATGACGCCGTACTTGCCGGCGATCTCCTCGGGGGTGCGGCCGACGGCGGCCACGGTCACCACGGCGTCGGCGGCGTCGTGCGCGTGGGCGAGCCGGTCGAGCGAGAACTCGAAGACGGAGTCGACCGGCAGCACCAGGGCCCGGCCCGTCAGGTCCCACTGTTCGAGGTTGTGCAGGGTGGCCGCGCCCGAGCCCACGTTGTAGCGGTCGAGCCGGGCCCGCGAGTAGTGGATCTCCACCCCGAACCGCTCGCCGTGGCCCAGGACGAGATTGATCTGGCTGCGGTTCTCCGCTCCCTGGGCGACCACGTAGAAGCGCCGGATGCCCTGGTCCCGGCAGGACGTGACGAGCCATTCGATGACGGACCGGCCCGCGAACGGGATGAGCGCCTTGCTGCGGATGTAGTCGGATGACGCCAGGGTGAGTGGTTTGGCGCGTTCGCCCCGGCCTCCCGCCAGGATGATGCCTAACGTGTCGTCCCCCATGCGGTCCTGCCTCCTCGGCTGACTTTTCGACGCCTTTCAGTCAACTCAGACTGTCATGAAGAGTCAAGTAAAAAGTAATGCAAGGGAGTTGATGCGTGTACAAACGAGCCCTGGTCGCCGGTGCGACCAGGGCTGATGGCTCAAGTGGTGTGTCGTGGGCGGGCTTCGGGCGGGTGCGGGCCTCAGATAACCTTCAGCCGAACCAGGGCTCCGAGGGTCAACGCCCCGGGCACCAGGGGAACCCAGACGGTGATGATCCGGTAGGCGAGGACCACCGCCGTCGCCGCGGCCACCGGACCGCCCGCCGCCACCAGCGCGACGATCAGCGCCGCCTCCACCGAGCCGATCCCGCCAGGTGTGGGCACCACCGCGACCGCGGCCGTCGCCGCCAGATACGCGAGGGTCATGTGCGTCGGCGCCACCGGCAGGTCCATCGCCTGCCCCACCGCGGTCAGCCCGGCGGCCTGCAGCAGCGGGAAGGCGAGCGAGCCGCCCCACAGGGCGAGCGCCCGCGCCGGACGGGAGTGCACCGAGCGCGCCTCGCCGAGCGCCGAGCGCAGGAAGGAGAACACGGTCGTACGCAGCCGCCGTACGAGAAACAGCGCCGCCACCGCGGCACAGAGGATCAGCCCCGCGGCGAGCAGCAAGGGGCCACTCGCCCCAGGGGGGATGAGGCTGCCCACGCGCAGCGCTCCCGGGAACGCGATGAGCAGGCCCACCAGCAGCGTCAGCCGGGCGATCGACTCCGCGAGCATGTAGAGCGCCAGCGCGGCGGAGGAGCGGGCGAGCGGGACGCCGCACACCGTCATGAAGCGCAGATTGACCGCACTGGCGCCGAGACCCGTCGGCAGCAGATGGTTGGCCGCGCCCGCCGCGAACTGGGTGGCGAGCAGCCGACGCGCGGGCAGCCGCTCCACCACCGCGCCCTGCCGGGTGAAGGCCGCGGCGACCCAGGTCAGACAGGTCGCGACGGCCGCCGCCAGCAACCACGGCCACTCGGCCGAGCGCAGCTGGCCGAAGCCCTCCACGAGCACGGACCGGTGCCGCACCCCGACCACCAGGACGAGGGCGAGCGGGATCAGGCACAGGACCGGCCGGAGGGGGAAACGTCGAGGGAGTCGCACGGCTGTCACATCGGGGGAGGATGTCCACGCCGTGCCAACGTGGGGTTGCGGCCGCGAGTCCGGCTCCTGACGCGCCGGGCAAGCTGTGGGAGGAGTCTTCGTCGTCGTGGGTGCCGTCATG
This sequence comes from Streptomyces sp. NBC_01384, assembly GCF_045040035.1. Lineage (NCBI taxonomy): Bacteria > Bacillati > Actinomycetota > Actinomycetes > Kitasatosporales > Streptomycetaceae > Streptomyces > Streptomyces sp. NBC_01384. The sequence continues at coordinate 1,003,785 of NZ_CP109559.1, read as the reverse complement.
GGTTCCTTACTGTGTTCTTCGACGCGTTCCTTGGTCCGTCCCCCGGCGCGTTCCTCGGTGTGTTCCTCCGTGTGTTCCTCGGTGTGTTCCTTCGTGTGCGTGGACTTCTTCCGGCAGCCATTGACCTCAACGATGCTCGAGGTCTTACGGTCATCTCCATGAGCATGGAGACCACAGCCTGGACCCAGCTGCACAGCGTCATGAACGCACAGCAGGAGCGCCGCCCCTTCGCCCGCGCGACACTGCGCCGCATAGCCGCCTTCGCCCGTCCGCATCGCCGCCGCATCGCCCAGTTCGTGGTCCTCAGCGTGGTGACCGCGCTGCTGGCCGTCGCGACGCCGGTGCTCGCGGGGCGTGTCGTGGACGCCATCGTGTCCGGCGGCGACGAGCGCACCGTCGTCCGCCTTGCCGTGCTCATCGCGGTCATCGCGCTCGCCGAGGCGGCGTTCGGAATTCTTGGCCGCTGGCTGTCGGCGACGCTCGGCGAAGGACTCATCCTCGATCTGCGGACGGCTGTGTTCGATCATGTACAGCGCATGCCGGTCGCGTTCTTCACACGTACCCGTACGGGCGCGCTCGTCAGCCGACTCAACAACGACGTGATCGGCGCCCAGCGTGCCTTCAGCAACACGCTCTCGGGAGTCGTCAGCAATGTCGTCACCCTGCTGCTCACCCTGGCCGTAATGCTCACCCTGTCCTGGCAGATCACCCTTCTCGCGCTGATGCTGCTTCCGGTGTTCGTGGTGCCCGCACGCCGGATGGGCAGCCGGATGGCACGCCTGCAACGGGAGGCGGCGAACCTGAACGCCTCCATGGGCACCCGGATGACCGAGCGGTTCTCCGCGCCCGGCGCCACGCTGATCAAGCTCTTCGGACGGCCCGAGGACGAGTCCGCGGAGTTCGCGGCGCGGGCCCGGCGGGTGCGGGACATCGGAGTGCGTACGGCGATGGCGCAGTCGGCGTTCATCACGGCCCTCACCCTGGTCTCCGCCCTGGCGCTCGCGCTCGTGTACGGGCTCGGCGGCTGGTTCGCGCTGCGCGGCAGCCTGGAGCCCGGCGCCGTGGTCTCGCTCGCCCTGCTGCTCACCCGCCTGTACGCGCCGCTCACCTCGCTCGCCGGGGCGCGCGTGGAGGTCATGAGCGCCCTGGTGAGCTTCGAGCGTGTCTTCGAGGTGCTCGACCTGAAGCCGCTCCTCGAGGAGAAGCCGGATGCCCGTACGGTCCCGGAGGGCCCGGCTGCCGTGGAGTTCGAGGACGTCCGCTTCGCCTACCCGTCCGCCGACAAGGTCTCCCTGGCCTCCCTCGAAGAGGTCGCCACCCTGGACACCCGCGGCGGCGCCGAGGTCCTGCACGGCGTCTCCTTCCGCGCCGAACCCGGCCAGACCGTCGCCCTCGTCGGCTCCTCCGGCGCCGGGAAGTCGACCATCGCGCAACTGCTCCCGCGGCTGTACGACGCAGACGAGGGCACCGTCCGCATCGGCGGCGTCGACGTCCGGGACCTGACCGCCGAGTCGATGCGCGAGACCCTCGGCATGGTCACCCAGGACGGCCACCTCTTCCACGACTCCGTCCGCGCCAATCTCCTCCTGGCCCGCCCTTCGGCGACCGAGGACGACCTGTGGGACGTACTGCGCCGCTCCCGCCTCGAAGACCTCGTCCGCTCCCTGCCCGACGGCCTCGACACCGTGGTCGGCGAGCGCGGCTACCGGCTCTCCGGCGGCGAACGCCAGCGCATGACCATTGCCCGGCTGCTCCTCGCCCGCCAGCGCGTCGTCATCCTCGACGAGGCCACCGCCCACCTGGACAACACCTCCGAGGCGGCCGTCCAGGAGGCGCTCGGCGAGGCGCTGGAAGGTCGCACGGCCGTGGTGATCGCCCACCGGCTGTCCACCGTTCGGGCCGCCGACGTGATCCTCGTAGTGGAGGCCGGGCACATCGTGGAGCGGGGCACGCACGAGGAGTTGCTGGCGGTCGGGGGGCGGTACGCGGAGCTGTACCGGACACAGTTCAAGAACGCCCGGGAGAGCGTGCCGGAGATCGCGGTCGCCGGGGAGCCGATGGCCTAGGTCTGGGCCTGGGCGACGGCTCGTCGTGCCTCACCGCTCCTGAGTCAGGAACTTCTCGACCACGGCATTGAACGCGGGCGGGTTCTCGAGGAAGGGGAAATGTGAACTGGCCACGTCGGTCGGGAAGACGTGGAGCTGCGCGTCCGGGATCCGCCGGGCGACGAAACGCTGCGAACGGGGGTTCACCGGGATTCCCGGAGGATGCCCCGGCCTTCAGGCCGGGGAGGAATCCGGTTTCCCGCGGAGCGGGGCAGGAGAAGCCGGATCGCTGCCGGGCGATCCGGCGTCCGCCTGGGGAGCGGCGAGGGCGATCTCCAGGAGGTGGGGGATCTGGGAGTTGAGGGACCGCCGGTCCGCGGCGGCGCGGGCGGTCACCCGTTCGTGTAGGTCTGCCGGGATCCGGAGTGAGAAACGAATCATGACGCTACGTTGGCGGCATGGTGACGCCAATGGAAGCCGACGGGGCCGGGCGCGCCCGGTACACGTACCGGCTTCGCGTGTCGTCGAGTGCCCGTACGGCCCTGGAGACGGAATGGGACCGGTGCCGGTGGATCTGGAACGAGTGCATTGCCAAGTCCAGGGCGGTCCACCTGCACAACAAGACCACGGGGGAGAAGCGGACCTGTGGCCCGGCGCAGCTCGACAGGATGCTGACCCAGGCGCGGGAGCGTACGCCGTGGCTGTGTGAGGGCAGCTCGGTTCCTCAGCAGCAGCTGATCCGGGACTTCGGCACGTCCCGTGCGAAGGCGCAGAAGGACATCAAGGACCGGCTGCCTCAGCGGCAGCGGGCTGGTATGCCGAAGTGGAAGAAGAAGCGCGAGGCCTTGCCGACGCTGAACTACACCCGGCGCGGGTTCCGGCTGAAGGACGATCGCCTGTATTTGGCGGGTGGGATCGTGCTGAGGGTGGTGTGGTCGCGCAGCCTGCCGGGCGACCCTTCCTCGGTGCGCGTGTACCGGGACAGCGTCGGGCACTGGTACTGCTCGTTCGTGGTCCCCACCGAGGTGCAGGCGCTGCCGGAGACCGCCCAGGTGCTCGGCGTGGACTGGGGCGTGAAGGAGACCGCGACCACGACCTCGGACGCCCACGACCTGCCGCACGCCCAGCACGGCCGCAAGGCGCAGGCCGGGCTGACCCGTTACGACCGGATGATGGCCCGCCGTAAACCGAAGAAGGGGCAGGCCGCCTCGAAGGGCTACCGCGAGGCGAAGAAGTGGCGGGCGAAGACCTACGCGAAGATCGCCCGGCAGCGGCAGGACACCGGCCGCAAGTGGGCGAAGAAGGTCGTGACCGACCACGACGCCATCGCCGTCGAGGACTTCAGGCCGAAGTTCCTCGCCAAGTCCTCGATGGCGCGCAAGGCGGCGGACGCAGCGATCGGCGCCACGAAGAAGGCCCTGATCGAGATGGGCCGCAAGCACGGACGGGACATCCGTCTCGTGCATCCTGCACACACCACCATGGACTGCGCATCCTGCGGAGCGAGAACCAAGCACGCACTGCCGTTGTCCGAGCGCACCTACACCTGCACCGCATGCGGAGCCGTCTCCCCCAGAGACAAGAACTCCGCCCGCGTGATGCTCGTCCGGGCAGGTCTGAACCCGGCTGGTACCGAGGGCGTAAGACCACCGGGAGCGCTGCTCCCAGAGGCAGCCTGAGCCAGGAATCCCCGCCCAGCCCTGAAGGAAGGAATCCCCTCCCTTCAGGACTCCGTTGGGAAATGAGCAAACTGGCTTCGCCGGCGTGCTGAGGTCGGCATGATCGTTCTGTTTGTCGGAGCGAGGGGTGTGGCTGAGTGTCGCTGGAGTCTCGGGACGATGGTGGGGTGCCGGAGCTGACCGCCCGGGTGGTGCGGGCGTCGTTCCCGAAGGGGACGCTGGCCGTCCGGGTACGTGAGGCGCTCGGCCCGCTGTTCGAGGACGAGTCTTTCGCTGAGGCGTTCTCGGCCCGGGGGCGTCCGGCCGTGTCACCGGGAGCGCTGGCGCTGGTCTTGGTGCTGCAGTACGCCGAGGGCCACACCGACCGGCAGGCTGCTGACCAGGTGCGGGCCCGGATGGACTGGAAGTTCCTCCTCGGCTTGGAGCTGGACGATCCGGGGTTCGACTTCTCTGTCCTGAGCGACTTCCGTGCCCGGCTGATCGGGCACGGACTGGAGGAGCACGTCCTGGACCTGGTCCTGGCCAGGTGCTCCGAGCTCGGGCTGTTGCGCGCAGGCGGTCGGCAGCGGACCGACTCCACCCACGTCCTTGCAGCGGTGCGGACGCTGAACCGGATGGAGTTCGTCGGCGAGACCCTGCGCGCGGCGCTGGAGGCACTGGCCGCAGCCGCCCCGGCGTGGCTTTCGTCCATGGTCAACGCCGACTGGGCCAAACGTTACGGCGCCCGGATCGACTCCTACCGCTTCCCCAAGGGCGACAACGTCCGCACCGAGTGGGCCGAACAGGTCGGCCGGGACGGCTTCACCATCCTGGAGGCCGTCTACGCACCCCAGGCTCCTGCCTGGTTACGGGAGATCCCCGCCGTCCAGGTCCTGCGCCGGGCCTGGGTGGAGCAGTACCACCGCGACGGCGAGGGGGTGCGCTGGCGGGAGGGCAAAGACCTCCCGCCGGGCAGACGGCGGCTCTCCTCGCCCTACGACCCCGACGCCCGCTACGGGACCAAGCGCGGCTCGGGCTGGTGCGGCTACAAGACCCACCTCAGCGAGACGTGCGAGCCCAATGCCCCACACCTGATCACCCATGTCGTCACCACGGACGCCACCGTCGCCGACACCGAGGTCACCGGAGCCGTCCACCAGGGCCTGGCCGCACGTGAACTGCTGCCTGATGAACACGACGTCGATGCCGGCTACGTCACCGCCGCGCACATCGTGGCCGCGCGCGACGCGCATGGGATCGAGCTGCTGGGGCCGGTCGGGCTGGATACGTGTCACGAGAACTACGAGGGCGAGCACTACACGCAGAGCGCGTTCACGATCGACTGGGAGGCCAAGAAGGCAGTCTGTCCCCAGGGCAAGATCAGTGCCAGCTGGTCCGACCAGCGCAAGAGCAGCGGCACTCCTGTCTCACGGGTGCACTTCACCGCCCAGGACTGCGCGGCCTGTCCGGTGCAGGACAAGTGCACCAAGGCGGCGAACGGCAAGTGGGGCCGCAGCCTGACCCTGCTGCCCCAAGACCAGCAGGAAGCGCTGGAAGACCGGCGTCGCGAGCAGCTGACCGACCAGTGGCAGCAGCGCTACAACGTCCGCGCCGGGGTGGAGGGAACCATCTCCCAGGCAGTCCGGCGCACCCGCATCCGCCGGACCCGCTACACGGGCCTGCCCAAGACCCGCCTCGGACACATCTTCGCCGCCACCGCAATCAACATCATCAGACTCGACGCCTGGCTCAACGAAACACCCCTCGGCGGAACCCGCACCTCACACCTCGCCCGACTCCAACTCGCCGCCTGACAACAAGATCACACCCGCCAGTTTGCGGATTTCCCAACGGAGTCCTTCAGGGAGGGGAGCAGTCAAGCCAGTCCTGTGCGCTCGAAGAGCAGCAGCACGGCGGCGTAGGCGGGCGTCGACTTGATCTCCTCGTCGACGAAGGCGAGCACGTCCGGGTCGGGGTCGCCGGAGAACATGCCACGGACGAAGTCGTGGCGGACTCGCTCGGTTGGTCCACCGTGATGGTCCGGCGGGCGGGGGACGACAGCCCGCTGAGCTGTGCCGGAACATCTCCTGCGTCTGACCCCAGCCACGCGGGGCGTACGGCCACGAGCGCCTGTTCGTACGAGGTCCACGCATCGGCCAGGCCGGCCGAGCGGGCGCCGACGCCGACCACGGGGGGGCCACCGACCCCCGACCGGGTGGTCGTGACAGCACCGGGAGCTGGTTCGGCTGTCGGCGTGGTTGTCGGCAGCGGGCCGTGCCGCCGACGGCCGAATCGACGGCGGGGTCAGCACGATGGACATCGTTCCGCCGCCGTGAAGGGCACGGCGCCAGATCCCCGGGAGAGCTCAGTGACCGCCCAGTCGCCCACCGCCGACGTACCACCCGCCCGCTACGACGACCTGCGCGCCCTGGTGTTCAACTGCACGCTCAAGCGGTCACCGGAGCGCAGCAACACGCAGGGGCTCATCGACCGCAGCGTGGGGATCATGGAAGGCCAGGGCGTCCAGGTCGACGTGGTGCGCGCCGTCGACCACGACATCGCCACCGGTGTCTGGCCGGACATGACCGAACACGGCTGGGGGAACGACGCCTGGCCGGAGCTGTACGAGAAGGTCTCGGCGGCCGACATCCTCGTGCTGGCCGGCCCGATCTGGCTCGGCGACAACAGCTCGGTGACCAAGCAGATCATCGAACGGCTGTACGCCTGTTCCAGCCTCCTCAACGATGCGGGACAGTACGCCTACTACGGGCGGGTCGGCGGCTGCCTCATCACCGGCAACGAGGACGGCGTCAAGCACTGCGCCATGAATGTGCTCTACAGCCTCCAGCACTTGGGCTACACCATCCCGCCCCAGGCCGACGCCGGATGGATCGGCGAGGCGGGACCCGGCCCCTCCTACCTGGACCCGGGCTCGGGTGGCCCGGAGAACGACTTCACCAACCGCAACACCACGTTCATGACGTGGAACCTGCTGCACCTGGCCCGGATGCTGAAGGACGCCGGCGGCATTCCCGTCTACGGCAACCAGCGCACCGCCTGGGACGCCGGCTGCCGCCACGACTACGAGAATCCCGAGCACCGATAGCCGGGCGGGCGCATTCCGCCTACGCCCGATGGATCGCGGCGAGGTGGGAGCCCGTGCGTCACTTGCGCACCCGCTGCCGTCGGCTGCTGCCGGGCGCCGGACCGCCGGGGGCGGAACGGGCGCGTACGGCGGTGCCGGCCAGTACGGCCAGCGTGGCGAGCCCGTACGACAGTGCCTGCAGGTCGATGCCCTTCACCACGTCCGTCACCCCCAGCGCATCGCCGAGGTAGAGGGCGGTTCCGGCGGCCGGGACGGTCAGCCACTCCCAGCGGCCGTCCATGGCGACGAGGGCGACGACGAGGAGGGCGTACCAGGGGTAGGCGGGCGAGGCGAGCAACAGGGCGGTACCGGTGACCAGCAGGGCGCCGCTCCAGGGCCGCGCCGGGTCGCCGCGCAGCAGGACGTACAGGACCGTGAGGAGGAGCAGGACGACCGCGGTGGGGGTGACTGCCGGGTCGGGCAGGATCAGGCGCAGCACGGCGAAGCGGTCCGCGCTGCCGCCGGATTCGTAGCCCTCCTCGCGCAGGTAGCCGGGCAGGTAGCCCAGCACACCGGCGCCCGAGGCGAGAACGTACGGCAGATAGCCGAGCGCGACGACCGCCACGGCGGGCAGCACGACGCGCACCGCCTGGCGGGGCCCGAGCCCGGACAGGGCGCCGGGCAGCGCGAGCACCGGGTACAACTTCACGGCGACGGCGGCGCCGAGCAGCACCCCGCGCCAGATGCCCGCGGTCGCCGCGCCGAGGGCGAGGACGGTCAGCAGCACACCGAGGGCGTCGATGTGCGCGTTGTTGACGGCCTCGACGGGGACGGCCGGGCACCAGGCCCACAGCGCCGCGGCGCGCGGGTCTTGCCCGTGCCGCCGCAGCACCATGAGCAGCGCGACGGTGGTGCCCATGGCGAGGAGGGCGCCGCCGGTCTGGACGGCCTTGTGGCGGCTGCCGTCCGGGGACAGCTCGTACACGGTGAGGAACCAGCTCTCGGCGACCGGCGGGTAGATGGTGTGCACGGCGGGGCGGTTGATCCGGGTACATACACCGTCGGCGGCATGCAGTTCCAGTTTCCGCACCAGGGTGGGGTCCTGACAGGCGGCTTTCGAGGGGAAGAGCCAGCTCGCGCGCAGCGGCGCCAGTTCCGGCGCGACGGGTGTGTACGTGTACGGGGAGATCCCGGCCGCCTGCACCTTTCCGTCCCAGGCGTAGCGGTACAGGTCGCTGCTGGTGCTCGGCGGCGCGGTCAGCGCGGCGACGGCCAGGGCCGCGCCGCCGGCCACAACCAGCGCGGTGGCGGCGCGGACCGGCACAGTGCGCACCGTCCACGACGCGGCCGCGAAGAGCGCCCAGGCGATGCCGTACCAGATCAGGATGCGGCCCGGGTCGCTGCGCATGCCGTCGGTGCGGACGGCCGCACCGACGACCGCGGTGAGCAGGGTGAGCAGAGCGATGGTGACGGCGGTGCGCAGACGGATACCCACGCCGCCACCGTGACATCCCAGGGACCTGTACGGGATCACGCGCGGCCGTCGGCAGGCCCGCACGGGTGGACGTCCGCCGGTCGGCAACGCTCCTGCGACGCCGGGGCCGAACCCCGGGCCGGGTGCCACCGTTCGGCTGGCGCGATGGGTGCAATTGGCCGAAGCGTGGCCTTTTGCGACTACTTCTTCCGTTATCTTCTGAAAGTGTGACTGTAGTCGCCCGCTCTCTGAGGAGGAGCGGCCCTGAGACGGAGGAGACGGCGGATGCGCAGTGGCAGACAGCCGTCGGCTCCCGGCTCGTCCGGGGGGCCGGAGCGTCCGACGCCGGGCGAGGCCCCTGCGCGCGGCCACGTCCAGCGGATCACCGCCGGCGCGGCGGCTCGCGTCGCCACGGCTGCCGCCCGTGCCCGGGCGATCGCGCGGCGGGCCGGACAGACACCTCCGCCTCCAGGGCCCTTCCGCCCCGGGTTCTGGCGCAGTCCGATCCGCGGCCCCTGGCTGACGTCGGTCTTCGGCCTGGTGCTGCTGTTCGGCATCCCGGTGCTCTTCGTCACCGGCGCACTTTCCTATGCCGCCTACAACCCGGATCTGGGCCCGCTCAACGACCAGACCCCCGACAAGGGCCTGCTGGGCTTCTACCTGTTCGACTGGCCTACGCATCCGTACTGGCTGTACCGGCTGACCCAGGGCGTGCACGTGACCCTCGGCGTCGTTCTCGTCCCCGTGGTGCTGGCCAAGTTGTGGTCGGTCATCCCGAAGCTGTTCGAGTGGCTGCCGGTCCGGTCGGTCGCCCACGGGCTGGAACGGCTGTCCCTGCTGATGCTGGTGGGCGGGGTCGTCTTCGAATTCGTCACCGGCATCCTCAACATCCAGCTCTACTACGTCTTCCCCGGCTCGTTCTACACCCTGCATTTCTACGGCGCCTGGGTCTTCATCGCCGCCTTCGTCGTCCATGTGGCGCTCAGGCTCGGTCGGATGACCCGCGCTCTGCGCTCACGCAGCCTGGTAACCGAACTGCGCACCGACCTCGCCCATACGCGGCCCGAGCCCCCCGACCCCGACGGGCTGGTGCCGACCGCGCCCGCGGCGCCGACGATGACACGGCGTGGTGCCGTGGGACTGGTGGGGGCGGGCTCGCTGGTCCTGCTCGTGGTGACCGCGGGGCAGAGCATCGGTGGCCGACTGCGAGACAGCGCGCTGCTCGCCCCGCACAACCGCAACCCGGGTGGCGGAGCGAACGGCTTCCAGATCAACAAGACGGCCGCGGCGGTCGGCGTCTCCCCGGCCCACGTCGGCCCGAACTGGCGGCTGGAGGTCCACGGCCGCGCACGGACGCTGATCCTCACCCGCGAGCAGCTCCTCGCGATGCGCCAGCACGCCGCCGCGCTGCCGATCGCCTGCGTCGAAGGGTGGTCCACCGCCGACCAGCACTGGAGCGGCCTGCGCCTGACCGATCTCGCCGCTCTGGCCGGTCTTTCCGACGCCGGAAGCGTCCTGGTGGAATCGCTGCAACCGCCCGGCCCGTACAGCTCGGTGGTCCTGCGCGGCAACCAGATCCACGACCCCCGGGCCCTGCTCGCCCTCCGCGTCAACGGCGCGGACCTCTCCCTCGACCACGGCTACCCGGCCCGCGTCATCGTCCCGGCCAACCCCGGTGTGAACAACACCAAGTGGGTGCACCGGCTCACCTTCAGGGCCTGACCATGGCACGCTTCGTCCGCTGGTACGGCTCAGGGCCCCTGCATCTCCTCGTCCTGATCTGCTCGTTCGCCCTTGCCGGCTACGCCATGGTGCGCCTGTTCGCGGTGAGGCCGGTCGATGTGGCGATCTGGTTCGTGGGCGCGGCGATCCTCCACGACCTGATCCTGCTGCCCCTGTACTCACTCGCCGACCTGTCGGCCCGCTCCGTTCTGCGGCACCGTTCGGGCCGTGTACCGCGGGTGCCGTGGATCAACTACCTGCGCGTCCCCACCTTCCTGTCCGGGGTGCTGCTCCTCGTGTGGTTCCCCCTCATCCTGGAACTGGCGGTCCCCTACCAAGGCGACACCCGACTGCCCGAAGGCGTCTTCCTCGGCCGATGGCTGGCGATCACCGGTCTGCTCTTCGGCGCCTCGGCGCTGGCCTTCGCACTCAAGCTGCGCCGCGTCCGTCGGGCCGCCCGCGCCGACGAGGAACACCCCCCGCCCGGCCCCGACGGCCGGCCGTGACGACCGAGGAGAACCGCCCCCCGAGCCGCACGCCAGGACCCCTACGCCCTGGCCCTGCGAACCCGTGGCGGGCCGGTGTACCTACGAGGGGCGGACGGACGGTGGACCTGGCTGCCGGTGCACCGCCGGTACGCCCGGCCCACCACGGCCCACGAGACCCCGCTGGAGCGCTGCGAAGGCCCGCACTCGATGTCGGCTGCGGACCGGGCCGACTGCGCCGGGCGTTCCTGCGCCAGGGCATCTTCGCCGTCGGCATTGACGTCACCCCGCGAGCGGTCGCCCGGACCATCGCTCTCGGCGGCGACCCCCGTCAGTGAGTACACGTACACGATCGAACGGAAGTCGACCTGAAAGCAGGGCGCAATTGTGAACATGCTGCTCCGGGCGTGTATAGAAAGGGCAGGTCAAGAGCATGTGTGGAGGGTGTTGATCGTGACTGGTGAGAGTGACCTGAAAAAACTGCTGACCGGTATGCGCCCGCAACTGAACCCGGACCGCTATGTGTTCACCACCACCGTCGGCGGTGGCATCCCACCCGGCGTCACCCCCGTCGCCACGGTCACCGAACAGGAGGGCCTCACGCTGGTCGTGCGCCAGCAGGAGGCTGACGCGGCCGGGCTGGCGTATGGGTACGTGGCGGGCTGGATCACACTGCGCGTCCACTCGGCGCTCGATGCGGTCGGTCTGACCGCCGCCGTCGCGCGGGAACTTGCCGACGTCGGCCTGAGCTGCAATGTGGTCGCCGGTTTCCACCACGACCACCTCTTCGTACCGTACGAGCGTGCCGCTCAGGCGGTCGCTGCGCTGGAGGAACTCGCGCGACGGTCCGCCTGAGACGGCCGGCATGAGAGCCGAGCCCGGTGTGCGATCGTCACCTACCGCAGCCCGCAGGGCGTGCCGTACGTGACGTACCACTTCACCAACACCTACAACAGGTCGGTGATGGACCTGGGGACAGCTGACCGAATATGCCTATTTTGTAGGCTGCCGAGAACTCCCTTGACCTGCATAAAGCGGGCAGGGAGCAGACAGATCGGGAGTTCTTCCGTGCTTCGTACCATGTTCAAGTCCAAGATCTAGCGGTTGGGTGTTTTCGCAGGTCAGAGCCCCGATCGCCGTGTCCGGGTCAGCAGATGGTCAGCATGGGGCCGGACGGTGTCCCGGCTTGCAGACCTGCACCCCGCGGCAGGGGCCTGCTGTGCCGCCCGGTGCCCCGCTCGGAGAACTTTTCCTTCGCAGCCCGCTTCGGCCGGCCCATGACGTCCCCCTTCACCGGCCGCTCCTCCGGGCTGCGCACACTTGGAATCGACGTCACGCCGCAGCGCGGGCCGGGGATCACTGCCGGCCCGCGCTCTGTCGGTCGGTCGTCGGCCGCCGGTCGTCAGCCGAGCAGCTTGCTCGCCAGCGTCGCGGCATTGTACGAGCCCCAGCCGGTGGTGAAGTCCCAGCCGGTTGCCGCGGAGTAGGCGCCGTTGCTGCCGCTGGTGATGTCGTGGAAGCCGGTGCCGCTCGCGGAGTAAAGGGCGGGGTTGGCGAAGCCGAGGTTCGCCTTGCCGGCCGCAGCGGCCTGCTGGTTGTAGAGGGCCGCGAACGCCGCCCACTCCGGCGCTGCGGCGCTGGTGCCGCCCACCGAGGACCAGGAGCCCTGCGAGTAGATCGAGACACCTGGGCTCGGGTTGGCGTGGGCCGAGACGTCCGGCACCTGCCGGTAGCCGCCGCCGGCGCTCTTCTGTACCGCCGTCTGCCAGCTCGGGATCTTGAAGACGGAGGACTTGCCGCCACCGCCTCCGGACCAGGCCACCTCATTGCTCCAGGTGTTGGACGAGGTGACGGTCAGTTTGGTGCCGCCGACGCCGGTGACGTACGGGTCGCTGGCCGGGTAGTCGACGGAGGTGCCGCCGTCGCCCGCGTCGTCGGAGCCGTCGTCGCCGGAGGCCGCGTAGAAGCCGAGGCCCTCGGCGGCGCCGGCCTTGAAGACGGCGTCGACCGCGTTGATGCCGGAGGTGGTGCGGGCGCTCTCGGCGGCGCCCCAGCTGATCGAGGTGGTCGGGATGCCGCTGTCTACGATGGCCTGGTAGGTGTCGACCTCGCCGGCGTCGGAGTTGGGGCCCTCGAAGACGGTGACGTTCGCCTTGGGTGCGATGGCGTGCAGGACCTCGATGTCCAGTTCGACCTCGACCTGGCCGTCGCCGAGCGCGCCGGAGCCGCCGTCCACCTTCTGTACGGTCGGGGTGGGCGAACCCAGGCCGTAGTAGTTGTCGTAGGTGGTGATGTTGGACTGCTGGAAGCCGTCGAACTCCAGCAGGGCGATCTTCTGGCCGCTTCCGGTGTACGTACCGGAGACGTTGTAGCCGCCCTTGAGCTGGGCCGGCGTGTAGCCGCCGCCCGGGCCGTTGTGGGGCGAGACGGTGTGCGGCGTCGCCTGGTGTCGCAGTTGGACTCGGTTGTTGAGGCCCGCCACGTCGCTGACCATGGAGGCGATGGAGGCCGGCAGGGCCGGCGCGCTGTCGTTGGCATAGAAGGAGCGCCCTGTCCTGGCGTCCTTCCAGGTCGACAGCTTGGTGCCGAAGGCCTTCTCCAGTTGGGCGGCGGTGCCGCTGGCGTCGACCAGCAGGTTGCCCGAGTGGACGGTGCCGACGGTGAGGCCCTGAGCGCGCAGGTAGTCCTTGAGCTGCTTGATCTCTGCGTCGGTCCGGCCGAAGCGGGCGGCGAACTGGCGCTTCGTCAGATAGTGGCCGTACGAGCTCGACTTCGGGTCGCTGACCTTGGCGACGAAGGTGTCAAGCGCCGTGCCGCCTCTGGGGGTCATGCTGACCGCCACCGATATCCGCTTCCCGGACGCGACGTTTCCGGTGCGGGCCGCGCTCTGCTTCAGGCCTGGCAGGACGTCTCCGGCAATGGCGGCGCGGGTCGCGTGGGGCTGCGCGCCGTTCGCGGCATAGGCGGCGGGGACGACGGCGGTGACCAGGGCCGGCGCGGCGACCAGACCGAGCAGTTTCAGACGTGACTTCACTGAAGTCCTCCGGGGAGTGGGGGAGTTGTTCCGAAAACGGAACGGCTTCACCGTAGAAAGACCGGCCCCACCCCCATAAGCGGGGGAACCCTTGCTTCACGTGTTAACAACCGATGTCACGTCAACGGCGTGTGTCGAGAGCACGACGCGTCCGATCGGAGCTGGGCTGGCTCACCAGCACGGCCCGCTCCGGGACGTCTACTTGGCCGTTGTCGCCGGAGTCGACGGTCGCCCCGGAGGCAAGGACCGCGACCGCCATCGCGTGGGCGAGCGCGGTGCGCGAGCGGACCCCGACCTTGCGGTAGACCCGCGACAGTGTCCCTTCCACCGTCTTGACGCTGATGAACAGCTTCGCGGCGACTTCCCGGTTGGTGGCTCCGCCGCCGACCAGCTGGGCGATCCTGGCCTCGGTGGGTGTGAGTTCGGGGCCGCCCGCGCCCGCCTCACCGCTGCGGGCTGCGGCGTCCAGGCGCGACAGCTCGTCCCTGGCCCGTGCCGCCAGCGGAGCGGCGCCGATCCGTGTGGCGGTCTGCAGCGCCTCGCCGAGAATCGCACGCGCCGCGCTCCTGCGACGCGAGCGGCGCTCGACCGCGCCCAGTGCAATCAGGGAGCGCACCAGCTCGACGGGCAAGGGAAGTTGACGTTGCCGGTCCACGGCGGCACGCAGCCGCGCCGCACCCTCCTTCGCCCGGCCGGTCCCCGCCTCGCGCAGTCCCTCCGCCCGTTCCAAAGCCGCCAGCACGCTGCCGGGCGTATCAGCGGTCACACGAGCGTAGGCTTCGCGGACGACGTCCTCTGCCTCGTCCGTCTCGCCGAGGAGGACCAGGGCTTCGGCCAGGTCGCCGTACCAGTGCAGCAGGGGCGGGTCGGCGGCACACATGGCGTTACCGAGTTCTCTGACGCGCTGCAGCGCCTCGACCGCGGAGGCAGCTCCCCGTGGGTCGCCGGCGAGCAGTTCGGCCTGCCCGAGCACGGCCAGCGCGCGCAGCAGGAACAGCCGGTCGCCGTCGGCTTCCGAGGCGCGTACGGCCTGCGCGGCCAGCTGCCGGGCCTCCTCGGCGGTGCCGCCCGTGGTGGCAGCGAGCGCGGCCGCGTACAGCGCGGGAGCCGCCTGGGCCATGGCGCGTGAGCAGCGCGCCGCGGTGTGCAGTGCCTCGCGGCAGTGTCCGGCCCGCACCTGGATCCGGGTGAGTGATACGAGAGTCGCCATGGCCTCCTCGACGCCGGCGGACTCGCCGATTGTGGCCTGGAGTTCGGCGACCTGCTCCCGGGCCTCGGTCACCCTGTCGGAGTCCAGGGCGAGGATCGCCCGCATCCGGATCAGCCGCCAACTCTGCGGACCGCCGTCGGCGCCCCCGGCCACCGCGAGCGCCTCCTCCAGCGCGGCGCCCGCCGTGACGGGATCGCCGACGAGTGACCGCACCCGGGCCAGAGTGGCGAGCGCCCCGATCCGGGTCTCCGCGTCGCCCGCCACGGCCGCCTGCCGGGCAGCGCGCCGGGCATGCCGGGCCGCCTCCTCCAACTCCCCGCACAGCAGGCCGCGTACGGCTGCCCAGTGGTGCAGCCAGGCCTCGGCCTCCGGATCGCCGACGGCGTCCCGGAGGCCTTCCTGGATCAGCGCGAAGGCACCCTCCAGCGCCTGCCCGGCGTTGCGCAGCAGAACCAGCCGGGCCCGCACCCGACGGCGTGCCGAGCCCGATTCGGCGAGGACCGTCCCGGCGGACTTGGCCGCCTCCTCCAGTTGCCCGGCGTCGCACGCGTACTCCGCCGTGGCCAGCAGCCGGTCATCCCGGTCCGCGGGCCGGTCGCCGGGGGTCCGGCGGGCAGCGAGCCCGGCCAGTTCGCAGGCGGCGCCGAGCGCGCCGTCGCGGCGCGCGGACTCCGCCGCGGACATCAGTGTGCGGGCGGTGTCCTCATCCGGGTGCGGGTGGGCGTGGGCGAGATGGCGGGCCTGTTCGACGGGCTCGCTGATCGCGCGGGCCAGCAGCGCGTGCGCCTGCCGGCGGTCGTGCTCCGGGGCGTCGGCATAGACGGCGGCCCGGAGCAGGGGATGCAGGAAACGTATGGTTCCGTCGGCGTCGGTCGTCGCCACGCCGAGTCGTTCGGCCTCCGCCAGGTCCGCGGCGGGCTCGGGGAGCCCGGTGGCACACAGCAGGGTGAGGTCGGGACGGGTGGCGGCGCTCGTGACCAGGAGCGTGCGCTGCGTCGTCTCCGGCAGCGTGCGTGCCCGGCCCAGCAGCAGGGTGCGCAGTCTCCGGGGCACGGGCAGCGTCGGTCCGAAGGCCGTAGGCGCCGGGCCGCGCAGGGCCGCCGCTCGCCCCAACTCCAGTGCGTACAAGGGGTTTCCGGCCGCGGCGTCCTGGATCGCCCGCAGCACCCCCGATGGCAGCTCGGCACCGGTGCCGGCGCGCACGAGGCGGGCCACCTCGTCGTCCGTCAGCGGCGGCACCGGTAGTTCGGCGGTGCCCGGCGGGCAGCAGCGCAGTAGCTCGGGCTGTTCACCGTCCGCCACTCGCTCGGCGGCGACCACCCGTACGTCCAGGGCGCTGAGGCGGCGTACGACGAAAGCCAGCACTTCGGCGGTGAACCCGTCGAGCCATTGCAGGCCGTCGAGGACCAGCACGATGGGGCCCGCGGCGGCCAGAGTGCGCAGCACGTCCAGGACGGCGACGCGCAACGCGAGTCGGCTGCGGCCGTCCGCCGGTTCCGTGCCGCGCAGCAGGGCCGCCCTGATCGCCGCCCGGGGCTCGGGCGCGAGCGTCTCCAGGCAGCTCTCCGGCACCCGCGCGAACAGGTCGACGAGCCCGGCGAACGGGAGCCCGGCGTCCTCCTCCGCAGGGGAGCAGTGCAGCACGGTGCCGGCCGACGGGACGTGCGCAGCCAGTGACGCCGTGAGGGCTGCCACGAGCGTGGACTTGCCGATCCCCAGGGGGCCGTGGAAGAGCACTCCGGGACGGGCCGTCAGTTCGGCCCGGGCGGCGTCGAGCAGCTCGTGGCGCCCGGTCAGTGACCGTGCTCCCACTGCAGCCGTCCATCCATGGCATCCGTGGTTTTCGTCCGTGATCCGTCCAGCGACGGGTTACACCCGGCACCGAGGGCGCAACCATCGGTACGGCGAGTGCAGCGGGCCCCAGGACGCAGGATCATGTGTCCATGACAACTCGTGCGGATTCGCCTTGTCAATGGCAGCTGTCACGTGGCCTGCGGCGCCGTGCACGGCCCGGGCTTGCCGCGTATCCGGCGGATACGGGCGGTGAACGAGCGGCTGCGGCTGCTGGACCAGTCGGCAGTGCCCGTGCGCAGGTCCGCACCGCCCGACGGGGTGAGGGCGATCGCAGCACCGTCGGCCGGCCGGCATCCACTGCCCGCCGTGGTCGAGGCTGACCGGGGACGAACGGGTCGAGGCCCGATCTGCCTGGCACGGCGTCAGGAAAGTCAGCAATCAGTCAGTGTCATGTGGTGAAGAAGCCTGGAAAACCGACCCAAAACCCAGTCGTTGTAGGGTGAGGAAACGCCCTTGACCTGCAAGAGCAGGCAGGGAGCAGACAGATCGGGAGTTTCTCCGTGCTTCGTACCATGTTCAAGTCCAAGATCCACCGTGCCACCGTCACCCAGGCCGACCTGCACTACGTCGGGTCCGTGACCATCGACGCCGAGCTGCTCGACGCCGCCGATCTGCTGCCGGGCGAGCTCGTCCACATCGTCGACATCACCAACGGGGCCCGCCTGGAGACGTATGTCATCGAGGGCGAGCGTGGTTCCGGAGTCGTCGGGATCAACGGGGCCGCGGCCCATCTCGTCCGTCCCGGAGATCTGGTGATCATCATCAGTTACGCTCAGGTCTCCGACGCCGAGGCGCGGGCACTGCGGCCGCGGGTCGTGCACGTGGACCACGACAACCGGATCGTGGCCCTCGGTGCCGATCCGTCCGAGCCGGTGCCGGGCTCGGACCAGGAGCGCAGCCCGCAGGCGGTCACCGTCTGAACCCCAGGACGGGGCATCGGCTGAGCAGGCGGAGGACCCGAGTACGCGAGGAGTGCCCATGAGTGACATCGAGATCCGCGACGACCGGGCGGGCGGCCGCCTGGAGGCGTTCATCGGCGGCCAGGACGGAGTGGTCGGCCGCATCGAGTACTTCGTCCTCGAAGCCCCCGCACGCGCCCTCGTCCCCGTGCACACCATCGTGGAACCCGAGCACGAGGGCCAGGGCATCGCGGGCTCCCTCGCCCGTGAGCTGTACGCCATCGCCGCGCGCGAGGGCATCGTGGTCGCGCCCCTGTGCCCGTACGTCGTCAAGTGGGCGGCGCGCCACCCCGAGGAGGCTCCGGCGGCCGACCCGGAGCTGCTGACGGCGGCGGTGCGGTGGCTCAAGGCGCATCCCGGGCGCTTCTGATGCAGAACTCGGGTCGGCCGCGGACTCCGGGGCCCGCGGGCGGAACGCGGACTGAAGGACCCTCGGGCGGGACGCGGACCGAAGAGGCCCCGGGCGGTGTGCTCACCCTGCTGCACACCTCGCCCCTGCACATCCCCGTCTTCGACGCGCTGCGCGACGAGGACCACCCGGGGCTGGAACTACGGCACATGGTGGCCGAGGAGCTGTTGGCCCGGGCCCGGAGAGAGGGCCCGGCCGCGGTGGCCGGCGAGGTGCGGGCGGCGCTCGACCGGGCGGTGGCGGACGGGGCGCGTGCCGTGCTGTGCACCTGCTCGACCATCGGCGCCGTCGCCGAGCGGGCGGGCGCCGGGGTACCCGTGCTCCGGGTGGACCGCCCGATGGCCGCCGCGGCGGTGGCCGCGGGCCCGCGCGTCGTGGTCGTGGCGACGTCGCACAGCACCTTGGAGCCGACGGTCGCCCTCGTCGAGGACGAGGCACGCGGCGCCGGGCGCTCCGTGCGGGTGCGCACGCTGTTGGTCGACGGGGCGTGGGACCGCTTCGAGGCGGGCGACACGGACGGATACGTCCGCGCCGTCGCGGCGGCCGCCGACTCGGTCACCGACGCCGACGCGATCGTCCTCGCCCAGGCGTCCATGACACCGGCCCAGCGGCTGACCACGACCACGGTTTTGGTGCTGTCGAGCCCCCGCCCGGGCCTCGCGGCCGGTGCGGACGTGGCGCGCCAGAGGTAGGTCCACCTGGTTTGCTTCCCTCGCGCGACGGGGTGAGTGGGAGCGCGGGGGCCGGGTACGCGTGGGACAAGTCCAGAGCCGACGCACCGACTGGCTGGAGGACACCATGACGCACCCGCACCCCGATCCGGTGAAGCCGGGCCCGACACCCGGGCCGGGCCCCGACCGTCCCGAGCCCTTCCCGGACCCGCAGCCGTTCCCGGAACCGACCCCGGACCCCGGCCCCTACCCCCCACCGGAGCCCACCCCACCCCCGTCCCCGATTCCGCCGGGCCCCGAGCCGGTACCGGACCCCGAACCGGGACGCCCGCTCTCGTGAACCGACGAGCGCACGGGTGAACGAAGGCGAGGCCGTCACACCCCCGGTTCCAGGGACGTGACAGCCTCGGTGCTGCCCGATACCCGGGTGCCCGGCTACGCCACCTGTGTGCCCGGCTACGCCTCGACCTCTGACCGGTCCCCGCCCCACAGCGTGTGGAACGAGCCCTCCCGGTCCGTACGCCGATAGGTGTGCGCCCCGAAGAAGTCCCGCTGCCCCTGCGTGAGGGCGGCGGGCAGCCGCTCGGCGCGCAGCGCGTCGTAGTAGGCGAGGGCCGCGGAGAAACCGGGCGTGGGCACGCCCTGGCGGGTGGCGGCCACCAGGACCTCGCGCCAGTCGTCCTGGGCCGCCGCGATCTCCTGCGCGAACGTCTCGTCCGACAGCAGGCTCGGCAGATCGGGCCGGGTGTCGTACGCGGCGCGGATACGGTCCAGGAAGGCCGCCCGGATGATGCAGCCGCCGCGCCAGATCGAGGCGACGGCGCCGAGGTCGATGTTCCAGTCGTACTCGTCGCTGCCCGCGCTGATCTCGTGGAAGCCCTGCGTGTACGACACGATCTTCGAGGCGTACAGCGCCTGCTCCACCCGGTCCGCGAAGGCCTCGGACTGCCCGAGCTGCTTGGCCTTGGGGCCCGCGAGATCGCGCGAGGCGGCGCGCAGATCGGCGTGCCCGGACAGCGATCGGGCGAAGACCGCCTCCGCGATGCCGGAGACCGGAACGCCCAGGTCGAGGGCGATCTGCACGGTCCAGCGGCCCGTGCCCTTCTGCTCCGCGCGGTCCTCGACCACGTCCACGAACGGCTTGCCCGTCGCCGCGTCCACATGCGACAGGACCTCCGCCGTGATCTCGATCAGGTAGGAGTCGAGCCGGCCGGTGTTCCAGGTGCGGAAGATGTCGGCGATCTGCCTGGGGGAGTACCCGGCGACATCGCGCAGCAGCTGGTACGCCTCGCCGATCAGCTGCATGTCGGCGTACTCGATGCCGTTGTGCACCATCTTCACGAAGTGCCCGGCGCCGTCCGGACCGACGTGGGTGACGCAGGGAGAGCCGTCCGCCGCCTTCGCGGAGATCTTCTCCAGCATCGGGCCCAGCGACTCGTACGACTCCGGCGAGCCGCCCGGCATGATGCTCGGCCCGTTCAGCGCGCCCTCCTCGCCGCCGGACACGCCGGTGCCGACGAAGTGGATGCCCTGCCCGCGCAGGTCGCGCTCGCGGCGCCGGGTGTCCGCGAAGTGCGCGTTGCCGCCGTCGATGATCATGTCGCCGGGCTCCAGGAGCGGGGCGAACTCCTGGATCACCGCGTCGGTCGGCTCGCCGGCCTTCACCATGATCACCAGGCGCCGCGGCCGCTCCAGCGCCGCGACGAAGTCCTTCGCGGTCTCCGCCGCCACGAAATCGCCCTCGTGGCCGAATCCCTCCACCAGTGCGTTCGTCCGGGCCACGGTGCGGTTGTGCACGGCGACCGTATAGCCGTTGCGGGCGAAGTTGCGGGCGAGATTGCGCCCCATGACCGCGAGACCCGTGACGCCGATCTGGGCTGAAGTGCTCATACGGTTGGCTCCTAAGAGGTCCGGTAAGAGATCCTGGTATCGGTCGGTATCCGTCGGTATCCGTCGGTATTCGTTGGTCGGTATCGGTGATGCCGGTCGTGCCCGTCAGTGCTGCCGGTCCTGTTCGTCAGTATTCCCTCCGGCCATCCTGACGCGTCGGGGGTGCGTACGCAGAAGAACGCCCTTGTGCCTCACCCGGCGACAGGGCGGCGCCCAGGGCGCACAGCACGGCTGATTGCGCTCTTGTCATGGCCTGTTCGGAGCGCTTATTTTTGCCGCTCCTGACGCA
Organism: Streptomyces sp. NBC_01384; assembly: GCF_045040035.1. Lineage (NCBI taxonomy): Bacteria > Bacillati > Actinomycetota > Actinomycetes > Kitasatosporales > Streptomycetaceae > Streptomyces > Streptomyces sp. NBC_01384. The sequence goes on along the minus strand of NZ_CP109559.1, from coordinate 983,000 downwards.
TGTCGAGGGGGCTCTCACATGGCCGTACGCGGCCGGCACCGCCGGTATCAGCCGAACAGGATCAACCGCGCCTCACTCACTGTTACCGCAGGCGGGGCCGGGATGGCGCTCCCGCTCATTGGCACCGGCGTCGCGCACGCGGCCGACGTGGACACCTGGAACAAGGTCGCCGCCTGCGAGTCCACCGACAACTGGAGCATCAACACCGGCAACGGCTACTACGGGGGACTGCAGTTCACCCAGTCCACCTGGGAGGCGTACGGCGGCCAGGTCTACGCCCAGCGCGCGGATCAGGCCACCAAGGACCAGCAGATCGCCATCGCCGAGAAGGTACTCAAGGGACAGGGACCCGGCGCCTGGCCGGTCTGCTCGGTCCGCGCGGGGTTGACCCGCGGCGGGGACACCCCCGACATCAGCCCGTCCGCCGCCTCCGGCTCGTCGGACACCTCGCCGCAGACCATCAAGCGCTCCGTCCGCGACGTCCAGCCGCAGACCACGCCCCAGTCGCGGGCGGGCACCGCCGAGATGTACACCGTCGTGCACGGCGACACGCTCTCCGGCATCGCGGGCTCCCGGCATGTCCAGGGCGGCTGGCACCAGCTGTACGCCGCGAACCGCACGACCGTCGGCTCCGACCCGGACCTGATCCTCCCGGGCCAGCGGCTGAATCTACGTGGCAAGGGCCAGACCCCGGTCCACACCGGGAGCGCGCCTTCGTCGACGCAGAAGCACAAGAGCGCCGACAAGACGTCCTCCGACAAGGCGTCCTCGGACACCGCCAAGAAGACCCACACCCTCGTCGCCCCCGTGCACGCCGCGACCGGCACGCCCTACCACGCCGCCGGCGCCTCCTGGTCGAAGGGCTACCACACCGGCGTGGACTTCCCGGTGCCCACCGGCACCTCGGTGAAGGCGGTCGCCGCGGGCCAAGTCGTCAGCGCGGGCTGGGGCGGCTCGTTCGGCTACCAGGTGGTGATCCGGCACGCCGACGGCCGCTATACGCAGTACGCCCATCTGTCCGCGATCTCGGTGAAGGACGGGCAGAGCGTGGTGAGCGGACAGCGCATCGGCCGCTCCGGCTCCACGGGCAACAGTACGGGCCCGCATCTGCACTTCGAGGTGCGGACGGGGCCCGGTTTCGGCACGGACATCGACCCGGTGGCCTACCTGAGGGCGGGCGGCATCAGGATGTGACGCGTGTGCGGTGGTGGCCCAGGTCCGCCAGGACGGGCGCCGTCACATAGAGGCCGCACAAGGGGCCGAAATAGGTCGGCACGTCGACCGGCGCGTCCTCCTCGGGCTCGGACGCGCTCTCCGCGGCCGCCACCGCGGCCGAAACCAGGACGTCCTCGTGGCGGGCCGCGCTGAACCCGTCCCCGCGGGCCGCTCCGGCCGGCTGCTCGGGAAGTACCGCGAGCAGCAGCTCCTCGACGGAGTCCGGCCCGGCCGTGACAGCGGCACCGACCCGGGCCGACTCCGCCTCGGCCTCCGTCGCGGGGGGCGCGGCGGCCTCGGTGGTGCGCCGGGTGCCGCCGATCTGCTCCGTCGTGAGGAGGATCAGACCGCCCGCGGCGACGACGCCGCAGGCCAGCGCGAGCACGGTGCCCGTCTCGCCGTACCGGAAGGTCTCGCCGAACATCGTGATGCCGACGGCGGCCGCCACGACGGGGTTGACGACCGTCAGCGTGGCCAGCGGCGCCGCGAGACCGCCGCCCCGGTAGGAGGCCTGCGACAGCAGCATTCCGGCCGTCGCGTAGACACCTATGAGGGCGAGGCTCGGCAGGTCGGAGAGCGACACCCGGTGCGACCAGTCCACCGCGACGGTCTTGGTGAACACCGAGGACATGCTGAAGGCTATGCCGGACCCCACCGCGAGCATCACGCTGCGCACGGCCGGATGCCGGTGCGCGGCCCGGCCCGCCACCATGAAGGCCACCACCGCGCCGCCCGCTACCCCGGCCAGCACCGTGATCTGGGTGTCACTCAGGGACTGCGAATCCGCCGAGCCGACCAGGGCGAGCAGGACCGCGAGGCCCACCGTGGCCATGATCGCGCCGCGCCAGGCGGTCGCCCCGGCCTTGCGGCCGACGAAGACGGCCGCCATGGGGAGGGCGAAGACGATGGTCAGCGCGCCCAGCGGCTGCACCAGGCTCAGCGGGCCGTAGGCGAGCGCCACCACGTGCAGTACCCCGCCGAGGCCGCTCAGGGCGACCGCCACCCACCAGCCGGGGCGTCGCAGCGGCGCGTACGTCTGGTCGGGAGAGGTCAGCGCGACCTGCTCCTGGACGATCGCGCCGCCCGCGTACGCGACGGCGGAGACGAACGAGAGCAGGACGGACAGCGCGAGCGCGCTCATGAGTCCCTCCTCTGCGTGCGGCGGGGGCGGTGGGCCCGGCGCGGCGAACGATCGGCCTTCATACTCACTACGATGCCTCGCTCATCCGTTCACGTCGTCGTCCCTGAGCAGGCATTGGGTAGTACTGCCGATGGAGTACGACATGCCCCATCTCCTCCCCTGGGTGGGCGACACGAGGCGTAGCCCCTCCGGCGGACCCCCTAGGGGGCTTGGTACTACTGCTCCTCGTGGATCTCGACCCCGGACTCGTGGCGCTCGGCTCGCTCGGCGGCTTCTCCGTACTACGCACCGGCGTTCCGCCGGGTGCTCCGCTGCCGACGCTCGCTGAGGCGTACGCGGCATCGCGAACTGATGATCCCAGAAATGTTTATGCGGATCCGATAATTTTCCGCGTCCAAAAGATCACGGAGAGTCTGCGGGCGCCGGAACCGCGCATCGCGGTGTCGGTGGCGCACCAGGCCCTCGTGGCCCGTCTGTGGTCGATCGCGCTCGGCGCCGCCGCGCTGTACGGGCAGCTGCCCGACCTCGATCCGGGACTGCTCCACTGGGATCCGGACGGCAGCGCTCCGGACGACCTGTGGCTGTCCGAGGTGCGCGCCCGGCCCGCGGCGGCGATCGGGGAGGTCGTACGGGACGGCCACCTCGCCCCGCTGGCGGCGGCCCTGCGGTCCCGATACGGCATCTCAGCAGGCCTGTTGTGGGGGAACGCGGGCTCGGCCCTGGCGGGAGCCTGGCGCCAGCTGGACCGCTGGGCCCATGTCAACGGCCGTACGGACGTGGCCGATCGGGCCCGCGCCCTCGCCGTCGGCCTCCTCGCGCACCCCGACCTCGCCGGCACCCTAGACCCCCACACCCTCCGCCGCCGCAGTTGCTGCCTCTACTACCGCCTCCCCGGCGGCGGCCTCTGCGGCGACTGCTGCTTCGACCGCCCGCCGGACCGGCCCCGGAGCCGTCGCTGAGAACCGTGGTCTTCCCCAAGCGCCCCATCTGGGTGACCATGAAGGGCACCAGCCGGTATCCGGTACGACGGGGGGCTCTGCGTGCGAGTGGGACTGCTGACCCGGGAGTACCCGCCGGACGTGTACGGCGGCGCGGGCGTCCATGTCGAGTTCCTCGCCCGGGAGTTGCGGACCCTCACGGACCTGGACGTGCACTGCTGGGGCGAGGGCGCCGCAGGCGGCGTCGTACGCCACCGGCCCTGGTCCTCGCTCGACGGCGCCAACGACGCGCTGCGCACCTTCTCGGTGGACCTCGCCATGGCCGCCGCCCTCGAAGGCCGCGAACTCGTCCACTCGCACACCTGGTACGCCAACCTCGCCGGCCACTTCGGCAAGCTCCTGTACGGCATCCCGCACGTCATGACCGCCCACTCCCTGGAGCCGCTGCGCCCCTGGAAGGCCGAGCAGCTCGGCGGCGGATACGCCCTGTCCAGCTGGGCCGAGCGCACCGCGATCGAGTCGGCCGACGCCGTCATCGCCGTCTCCGGGGCCATGCGCGAGGACATCCTCACCTGTTACCCCGCTCTGGACCCGGCCAAGGTGCGCGTCGTGCACAACGGCATCGACACCACCCTCTACCAGCCGGACCACGGCACGGACGTCCTCGACCGCATCGGCCTCGACACCAGTCGCCCGTACATCCTGTTCGTCGGCCGCATCACCCGCCAGAAGGGCGTGCCCCATCTGCTGCGCGCGGTACGGGACATCGACCCGGCCGTGCAGGTGGTGCTGTGCGCGGGCGCCCCCGACACCCCGGAGATCGACCGGGAGTTCCGTGACCTCTTCCAGGAACTCAGCGGCGTACGCGAGGGCGTGCACTGGATCCCGCAGATGCTGCCGCGCCCGGACGTCATCCAACTGCTCACGCACGCCTCCGTGTTCGCCTGCCCTTCGGTGTACGAGCCACTCGGCATCGTCAATCTGGAGGCCATGGCCTGCGGAACGGCCGTGGTGGCGTCCCGGGTCGGCGGGATTCCCGAGGTGGTCGAGCACGGCGTGACGGGCCTCCTCGTGCAGGTCGAGGGGAACTTCGAGGCGAATCTGGCGCTCGCCCTCGACTCGGTGCTCGCCGACCCGGAGAAGGCCCGGCGGATGGGCGAGGCCGGACGGGAGCGCGCGGTACGGGAGTTCGGCTGGGACGCGGTGGCCCGCCGGACCGTCCAGCTGTACGAGGAAGTCCTCAAACCGGGGTAAGCATCGGGCAGGTGTAGTTCAGCGACGGGGCCGGCCCGGCACAGCGGGCGCGGCTCGACCGGGCTTAGAGGGGCGGCGGCATGCGGCGCGGTGGACCTTCGGTGCTGGGAATCGTACTTGCGGGTGGAGAGGGCAAACGGCTCATGCCCCTCACCGCGGACCGCGCGAAACCCGCGGTCACCTTCGGCGGCACATACCGCCTGGTGGACTTCGTACTCTCCAATCTCGTCAACGCCGACATCCTGCGCATCTGCGTCCTGACGCAGTACAAGTCGCACTCCCTGGACCGCCATGTGACCACGACCTGGCGGATGTCGAGCCTGCTCGGCAACTACGTCACACCGGTCCCGGCCCAGCAGCGGCTCGGCCCGCGCTGGTACCTGGGCAGCGCGGACGCGATCCTGCAGTCCCTCAACCTCGTGCACGACGAACGGCCCGACTACATCGCGGTGTTCGGCGCCGACCACGTCTACCGCATGGACCCGCGGCAGATGCTCGCCCAGCACATCGAGGGCGGCGCGGGTGTGACGGTCGCCGGGATACGGGTGCCGCGCGCCGAGTCCTCGTCGTTCGGGGTGATCAGCCCCGGCTCCGACGGCCAGACCGTGCAGGGCTTCCTGGAGAAGCCCGCCGACCCGCCGGGGCTGCCCAACGACCCCGAGTGCGTCTTCGCCTCGATGGGCAACTACCTCTTCACCACCAAGGTCCTGGTGGAGGCGCTTCAGAGGGACGCCGAGGACGAGCACTCGGTGCACGACATGGGCGGCTCGATCCTGCCCATGCTCACCGAGCGCGGCGAGGCGCAGCTCTACGACTTCAGCGACAACCACGTGCCCGGCGAGACCACCCGTGACCAGGGCTACTGGCGCGACGTCGGCACCCTCGACGCGTACTACGACGCCCATATGGACCTGATCGCCGAACGCCCCGCCTTCAATCTCTACAACCGCAGCTGGCCCGTCTACACCAGTTCCGGACAGCTCTCGCCGGCGAGATTCAACGCCGGGGGCATCGCCAGCGAGTCGATCATCAGTGCGGGCTGTCTGATCCGGGGGCAGGTCACGAGGTCCGTGCTCTCACCGGGTGTCGTGGTCGACCCGGGAGCCGTCGTCCAGGGCTCGGTCCTGCACGACAACGTCCACATAGGGCGGGGCGCGGTGGTGCGTGGTGCGGTCCTCGACAAGAACGTCCAGGTGCCGCCGGGTGCGACGATCGGTGTCAACCCCGAGCGGGACGCGGACCTCTACACGGTCTCCAAGGGCGGAGTCATCGCGCTGGGGAAGGGGCGGATCGTGTCCTAGCCCGACACGTCTTCGTACGGCCGTGCGTATCTGATGGCCGGTAGGCGGCTGTCGGTGGCCGATGGCCGGTGGCCGATGGGTGGCGGCCGATGGGTGGCGTGCCGCCCGGCCGGGGTGCGATGTCCCGGCCGGGCGGCTTATCCTGATCCGGCCTCAGAAATCCCGTGTGTCCCGTGTGTCCCGCTCGGTATCCCGTGTGTCCCGCTCGTTTCGTGAGGGCGGGACTTAATCTGCTGTTAACTGTGTGTAGCTTGATCGTACTTGACCGTAATCTCCTGTCAGGGTTTGACTGCTTGCTCACCCTGCCGTCGACGCGAGAGCAAGCCTTTGACTCCTGACCTCCTCGCACCACTCGACCTGGCGTTCTGGAACATCGAGTCCGCCCAGCACCCGATGCACCTCGGCGCCCTCGGTGTCTTCGCCGCGCACTCGCCCACCGCGGGCGCGCACGCCGCCGACCTGCTCGCGGCCCGCGCCGCCGGGGTGCCCGGCCTGCGGATGCGGATCCGCGACGTCTGGCAGCCCCTCGCCTTCCCGCCGACCTTCGGGAGCGCGGCCCGGGAGCCCGCACCCGACTTCGAGCCACTCGACCACGTCCGGCTGCACGCCCCGACCGCGGACTTCCCCGCCGCCGCGGGACGGCTCATGGAACGCCCGTTGCAACGCGGCCGGCCCCCATGGGAGGCGCACGTACTGCCCGGCGAGGACGGCACGTCGTTCGCCGTGCTCTTCAAGTTCCACCACGCGCTGGCCGACGGCCTGCGGGCGCTGATGCTCGCCGCCGCCATCATGGACCCGGTGGACATGCCGGAGCCCCGCCCGCGCCCCGCAGAGCCGCCCCGGGGGGTCCTCCCGGACGTTCGCAAGCTGCCGGACCTCGTCCGCGGCACCCTCTCCGACCTGGGCCGCGCCCTGGACATCGGCAGCTCCGTCGCCCGCGCCACCCTGGGCGTCCGCTCCTCGCCCGCGCTCACCTCGCAGCCCACCGGCACCCGCCGGATCGCGGGCGTGGCCCTGGACCTGGACGATGTGCACCGCGTCCGCAAGAGCGTCGGCGGCACCGTCAACGACGTCCTGATCGCGGTCGTCGCGGGCGCCCTGCGCAACTGGCTGGACGAGCGCGGCGACGGCAGCAAGGGGGTCGCGCCGCGCGCCCTGATCCCCGTCTCCAAACGCCGCCCGCGCACCGCGCATCCCCAGGGCAACCGGCTCTCCGGGTATCTGATACGGCTTCCCGTCGACGACCCGGACCCGGTCGGGCGGCTGCGCTCGGTGCGTATGGCGATGGACGCCAACAAGGACGCGGGGCCCAACCGGGGAGCGGGCGCCGTCGCCCTGCTCGCCGACCATGTGCCGCCGCTCGGCCACCGCCTAGGTGGTCCCGTCGTCGGCCAGGCGGCCCGGCTGCTCTTCGACATCCTGGTCACGAGCGTGCCGCTGCCCAGCCTCGGCCTGAAGCTCGGCGGCTGCCCGCTCGCCGAGGTCTATCCGCTTGCCCCGCTGGCCCGCGGCCAGGCACTGGCGGTGGCCGTGTCGACGTACCGCGGACGGGTCCACTACGGGCTCGTCGCCGACGCACAGGCCGTGCCGGACCTGGACCGACTCGCCCGCGCACTGACCGAGGAGGTGGAGACGCTGATCATCGCCTGCGGCTCCTGAAGAGGTCCGCAGGGGCCGGTGATCTTCTCGGGTTTGGCGCCTTGCCCCCTTGGTCCGTAAAATTCCGCCTTCGAAAGCGAGCGCGGTTCGAGCGCGGCGCGAGACCCGAGGAACGGCACACGCGATGACGGTGACAGAGGACGGCCAGGCGGCTCTCGCCGTGGACACGGCAGGGGACGACCGGGTGACTTCCGCCGTCGACGCGGCGGAGGTCTCGCACGGGCCAGGCATCGACCCGGAGCGGCTGGCGGTCTGCCTCAGCGTGCTCGACGAGCTCGACAAGATCGACGTCGACCACCCGGACGCCATCGCGGTGCGCCGCGCCACCGCAGGCGTCTACCGCGCGGTCAAGCAGCGCCGCCGCCAGGAGCGCCGGGCCGCCAAGACCGCCCACGACAAGGCGGTCACCGAGGCCACCGCCACCGGCTCCGCCCAGCGCATCGACGACGAGACCGAGGGCATCCTGCCCTCGTCCGTCACGGACGCCGGCGAGATCGCGGGGATACTCCAGCGGCCGCGCTCCTGCTACATCTGCAAGACGCGGTACATCGAGGTCGACTACTTCTACCACCAGCTCTGCCAGGACTGCGCCGCCGAGAACCGCAGCCGCCGTGAGGCCCGCGCCGACCTCACCGGGAAGCGCGCGCTGCTCACCGGCGGTCGCGCCAAGATCGGCATGTACATCGCGCTCAGGCTGCTGCGCGACGGCGCGCACACGACGATCACCACGCGCTTCCCGAACGACGCGATCCGCCGCTTCAAGGCCATGCCCGACAGCGACGAGTGGATCGGCCGGCTGAAGATCGTCGGCATCGACCTGCGCGACCCGGCGCAGGTCGTAGCGCTCGCCGACTCGGTCGCGGCCGAGGGCCCGCTGGACATCCTGATCAACAACGCGGCCCAGACCGTACGCCGCTCCCCGGGCGCCTACAGCGAGCTGCTCGCCGCCGAGTCGGGCCCGCTGCCCGCCGGTGAGCTGCCGCCCGCCGAGGTGATCGGTACCTTCGGCTCCGGCGCGGTGGCCGCGCTCCCGGTCGCCGGGGGCGGCGCGCTGACCGCGCAGGACGTCACGGACCTGGCGCTGGTCTCCGGTTCGGCCTCGCTGGAGCGGATCGCGGCCGGTACGGCGATCGACGCGGGCGGGCTCGTGCCCGACCTGCACGACACCAACAGCTGGATCCAGTCGGTCGAGGAGGTCACGCCGGTCGAGCTCCTGGAGGTCCAGCTCTGCAACTCGACGGCCCCCTTCATCCTGATCAGCCGGCTGCGCGCGGCGATGGCGTCCTCCGGTGCCCAGCGCACGTACATCGTGAACGTCTCCGCCATGGAGGGCGTCTTCAACCGCGGGTACAAGGGCGCGGGCCACCCGCACACCAACATGGCCAAGGCCGCCCTGAACATGCTCACGCGCACCAGCGCCCAGGAGATGTTCGAGAAGGACCGCATCCTGATGACCGCCGTCGACACCGGCTGGATCACCGACGAGCGCCCGCACCCCGACAAGATGCGGCTCGCCGACGCGGGCTTCCACGCCCCGCTCGACCTCATCGACGGCGCGGCCCGGGTGTACGACCCGATCGTGCGCGGCGAGCAGGGCGAGGAGCTGTACGGCGTCTTCATGAAGGACTACGCGCCCGGCAAGTGGTAACCGGGGCCATGGGGTGGTCAGTGGCCTCGACCGTGTTCCTGCGCGTATCCCTGGCAGCGGTTGAGATCGATGACAAGCCTCACCGAGGATCAGCCTTTCCGAGGCCTCCTTCGCGCCCCTCTCTCCCAGCATGCGCGAGAGAACGATCAGCCGCTCGCCGGGGCGTGCGGACCGACGCGGAGGACCGGAGGACCTGGACACCGACGGCCATCGCCCAGACCGGGAAGACCAGCTCGGACCGGGGCGCAGTGGACCCCAGGACGAGCAGGGTCAGCCCCGCGAGGTACCCGAAGACGGCGAGCGGACGGGGGGAAGAGGCCGAGGAGGTGCCCGATGGTCGAGGTGGTGAGGACGAACACCGCCGCCATGCGCAGCGCATACGCCGTCATCAGCGTGTAGGCGAAATGGCGGCCTCGTCGTTCGGCTCCATCGATGCTCGCTCTCTGTCCCGATTCCCCTCTCGGTCCAGCCAGCAGCCACGGGCGCGGTTACGCCACCGGAGTCACCCTTGGGAGTGACCGCCATGACGGGCCGTCAGTCGACGGCCCCCAGCCGGGAGTGCTGCGCCGCCACCAGTTCCAGCAGCGTGCGCCAGTCCTCCAGGACCCCCGCGTCGAGCCCGGCGACCTTGCCCGCCTCGCACGCCTGACGCAGGCTCTGCACGTCGTCGGTGTCGGCGGCGTCCCCCCATCCGCCGGCGTGCAGACGGACGAGACGGGAGACCCGCTCGCCCAGCAGCGGCCGGATCAGGTCCGCCGTCAGGTCGGCGTGTCCGGCCTCGTCACCGGGCCGCAGCAGATGCCCGACGGCGTGCACCAGGCCCGCCACCTGGAGTTCCTTGTCCGCGGGACGACTTCGGCGCAGCAGGGCGGCGGTCTGCAGGAGGTGGTCGTGCAGATCGACCGGGCCGCCGCCGCGATCGGGGCCGTCCCAGGCGCCCCGGCAGGCGTGCAGTAGATCCATCAGCTCTTCGACGCCGCGCAGCTCCATGCGTCCGTCCTCCCGAGTCCTCCCGCGGGAAAAAGCCGTTGCCGAGCGCCAGCAGATCATGGCCGCCTTGCGAATCGGCCAACGGGACCTGAACTGCGCGCCGTGTTCAGTGGTGGCCGTGGTGGCCTTCCGCTCCAGGCGCCGCCTCGTGATGGTGTCCTCCGGTCTCCGGCGCCCCGTGGTGGTGCCCCCCGGCCTCCGGCGCCCCGTGATCGTGACCCTCCGCCTCCGGCGCCCCGCCCATCATCCGCAGCATCGCCGGGCCGCCCGTGCGCAGGAACCGCCACACCAGGGCCGCCGCGAGCAGCAGGAAGGCGATGTTGAGCCAGGTCGTGTAGTTCCAGGAGACGCCCTCCATGGGGATCGTCGCGTCGGCCTGGTCGGGGACGAGCCCGAGGCCGCCGAAGAGGAACTCCACGGCGTACCCGGCGAGCACCATGGCCACGTAGAAGGTGACCAGCAGGAAGCCCGTCATCCGCAGGCCGTAGTACTTCCGGTAGATGTTGAGGATCGGCAGGATCAGCAGATCGGCGAAGATGAACGCGACCACTCCGCCGAAGCTGATGCCGCCCTTCCACAGCACGACGGCCAGCGGCACGTTCCCGATCGAGCAGACGAACGAGGCGATCGCCACGAGCGGGCCGACCAGGGGACCGATCAGCTTCGCGGCGAGCGGATGGCCCTCCAGGAAGAGGGACTGCCAGAACGTGTCGGGCACCCAGGCCGCGATCGCGCCCGCGATCAGCAGGCCGATCACCAGGTCGCGCAGGATCGCCGCCCATTCCATGACGAACACGTGTGCGACCGAGGTGTAGCCGTCGGGCGAGAACAGCCGCCGTGCGAACGAACCCTCTCCCTGGATCGACATGTCCATGGCCGCATGCCCTTCCATGGACCCGGCGAGCCCGCGCTCCGCCTGCTCCCGGGCCTCGCGCAGCAGCCGCTCGCGCAGGAAGATCCGGAAGAGCACGGCCAGCAGTACGATCATGATCGGCCCGCCGACGAATTCGGCGACGGTGAACTGCCAGCCCATCAACAGGGCGAGGATCACGCCGAGTTCGACCACGAGATTGGTCGAGGCGATCTCGAACGCCATCGCCGCGGTGAAGTTCGCGCCCTTGCGGAACAGTGAGCGCGCCAGCGCGACGGCGGCGTAGGAGCAGGACGAGGACGCGGCGCCGAGTCCGGCGGCCAGCGCGAGCGTCCGTGGCCGGTCGTCTCCGAGCAGCCGAATGATCGTCGCGCGGCGCACCACGGCCTGGACGACGGCGGAGAGCCCGAAGCCCAGGATCAGGGCCCAGGTGATCTCCCAGGTCATCGATCCGGTGATGGACAGCGCGTGCAGGATGGCGTGCATCGCTTCACTCTCTCCCTGTCGGCCTTCTCGGGCTCGCGGACCCCCGGCTCACGGCGAGGAGCATACCCCCTGGGGGTATCTGATGATGCCGTATTGCCGGGGTGGCGGCGAGTGTGGGTGTATCAAGCTTCCGTAAAGATCCCAGGTGCCCGAAGGGGCGGTTGCTACGCCGAACGGGTGGTGTGAATAGGCTATACATCATCAAATAGGTGCAGATCAGGGCTCGGTGGACGCTGATCGACTCAAGACGGTTACCTCGTGTTTTCAGCCCCATCGAGCGGACACCCGCTCATTTGGTTACCCTGTACCGGACGGACAGCCTGCAGGGGTTCCACCCACACCCACGGTCCGTCCCGGGACAAGCCGGTTACCACGGCCTGCTCTCACACGAGTTACCGGCGCCACCGCGTCTCTAACTGCCTTCGACTCAGACCCGAGGGGATGTCAGGCGACCGGACGCAGACTGGCCCTGTAGGTCCCGAGGGTGACCCGACACATAAGGAGTGCGCGGTGACACCGGAGAAGACGAATCGCGATCAGCGCCCCAAGGAACGCGTGGAGCGCACGGGCGGCCGGCCCGAGAAGAAGCTCGGCAGTCTCGACGTGTGGGCGAGGTCCGCCCCGATCCGCCTCGCGGGTTACGAGGACGACCTCGCCGAGCCCCACATCCTGCCCAGCGTCGACTGACCGACCCCGGCGGGACCTATCGCGATCACTGACGGCATGGGCGTGCCAGCCTCACGTCCATGCTGATCAGAGAAGCCGCGGCCGACGACTGGCCGCGGATCCGGCGTTTTGTGGGCCCCGGAGATGGTGCTCGACGCCCTCGTGGAGACCGACCGCCTCCAGGCGGTGCGCGCAGGTGGGTCCGCGCACCGGCACCGCACCTGGCGTCCCAGGTCGTGACGGCCGCGCTGCCGTGGCCCGTGCCGGGTGGCGCAAGTCCAGAAGCCGGCCATCGCACTGCCGAGTCAGAGCGGTGCCGTACGCCGCCACGGACGCAGCTCCTCCAACTGCCCGGCCAGTTCGAGTAGTTCGAGCTCGGAACCGGGCCGCCCGACCAGCTGTACGGCGCAGGGGGCGCCGCTCGGCAGCGTCCCGAACGGCACCGCCATCGCGGGCCACCCGGTGAGGTTCCAGGGCGGAGTCAGCGGCGAGTAGTTCGTGTTGGCCAGCACATTGCGCAGCCAGCCCCGCTCGTGCCAGGGGCCGGCGGCCGGACCCCGCCGGGCCAGCGCCGGGGTGAGCAGCACATCGTGCTCCGCGAAGAACGGCTCCAGACGCCTGCGCAGCTGCTCGCGCCGCTCACCCGTGCGCACCCCGGCCACGAAGCGGCGCCCCACGGCGGCGTGCACCCGAGTACGCCGGGCGAGCCGGCGCGGGTCCAGGTCCTCGGCGTCCACCGCGGTGCCCGCCGTCCAGTGCGCGAGCGAGGCGGTGCCCAGCCAGAGCGGGTACGGCGGGTCGGCGGGCCGCACCTGGTGACCCGCTCCGGCCAGCAGCTCGGCAGCCGTCCGGGCCGCCGCGGCGTACGGGCGGCCGACGGTCACGCCGACCAGGGGACTGCGTACGGAGACGGCCACCCTGCGGACGGCGTTGCCCGAGGGGCGTATCGCCTCGGTGTCGGCCAGGACCGCGAACATCAGCCGGGCGTCCTCGACGGTGGTTGCGAGCGGCCCGTTCTCCGACATGCCGAACCAGTCGCCGTGCCCGATGCCCGCCGGGATCGTGCCGTGGCCCGGCTTCAGACCGATGAGGCCGCAGTTGGCGGCCGGGATGCGCAGCGAGCCCATCCCGTCGTTGCCCAGCGCGATGGGCACCATCCCGGCGGCGACCGCGGCCGCGCTGCCGCCCGAGGAGCCGCCCGCCGTGCGCGAGGTGTCCCAGGGGTTGCGGGCGGTGCCGTGCACGCCCTCCGTGGTGCCGAAGACACAGAGCTCGGGCACATTGGTCAGGCCCACGACCACGGCGCCCGCCGCACGCAGCCGTGCCACGGTGACGTGGTCGTGGTCGGCGGGGGTGTCCGGGGTCGCCGAGGAACCGTTGCGGTTCGACGCGCCGCGCACCGGCAGGTTGTCCTTGACCGCCACGGGCACCCCGGCGAGCGGGAGTTCGGCCAGGTCCGCGCGGTCGGCCAGCTCGTCGGCCTCCGCGAGCGCCGCCTGCGCCCGCAGGACGCGAAAGGCCCCGACGCGCGCGTCGAGCCGCTCGATCCGCGCGAGGTGTTCGACCACCACCTCGTGGGGCGTGGCCCGCTTCTCACGTACGGCTGCGGCGATCTCGGCGGCGGTCCGGCCGACCCAGCTGGTCACGGGTGCTCCTCGGGACAGGGGACTACTTCGGATTACTGGTGAGTACGAAGAGCACTCTGCCCGCCGATGGGGTGCCGCGTCGAGAGCGGCTGCCCTTGGACATCCGGGCGGGTCCGTCGCTCAAGCGCCCCGCGCCACCCCCGTACTCTCCCGCTCGATCAGCCGCGGCACCGGCACCTGGACCGTCCGTGCCGGGCCGCCGTCCAGCAGTGCGGTCAGTTCCTGTGCGGCCGTGCGGCCGAACTGCACGGTGTCGCGGGAGAGCGCGGACAGCCACGGTTTGACCATGCGGCACAGGGCCGAGTCCTCCCAGGCGACGACCGAGACGTCGCCCGGTACGGAGAAGCCCAGCTCCGTCGCGGCGGCGACCCCGGCGACGGCCATCACGTCGTTGTCGTAGACCAGTGCGGTCGGCGGGGTGCCGCTCTCCAGGACACGGCGGGTGACGGCGGCGCCCTCGGCGTCCGAGTAGTCCGTCGGCACCGAGCGCACTTCGGTCAGACCCCGCCGCTCGGCCTCCGCGCGCAGGGTGCGGATCCGGCGCTCGGTGTGGGCGAGCCCCGGCAGGCCCGCGATGTGCACGATCCGGCGGTGGCCGAGCGCGTACAACTCGTCCACCACCGAGGCCATCGCGCCCGCGTCGTCCGCCCAGACGGTGGACATTCCTGGGTGCCGTGCACCGGGCACGCCGCCGATCACCACGGCGGGCAGGCCCAGCTCCTCCAGCAGGTCAGGACGCGGGTCGTCGGTCCGCGGGTCGACGACCATGACGCCGTCCACGCGGTGCTCGGCCCACCAGCGCCGGTAGACCGCGCACTCGTCGGCCACGTCCTCCACCACCTGGAAGAGCAGCCCGAGATGACGCTCGGCCAGCACTTCCTGGATGCCGGAGATCAGCTGCAGGAAGAACGAGTCCACACCCAGGGTGCCGGCGGGGCGGGCCACGACGAGACCGACCGTGGCCGCGCCCTCGCCGGACAGCTGGCGTGCCGCCGTACTCGGCCGCCAGCCCAGCTGTTCGGCGACGCGGCGGACCCGGTCGCGGGTGATCTCGGAGACCCCGGGCCGGTCGTTGAGTGCGAAGGAGACCGCGCTCTCGGAGACCCCGGCGCGTTGCGCGATGTCCTTCATCGTCGGCCGACGCGCGGGTGACCGCTTGGCTGTCAACCCCGTTCCCCGTTCTCCTGAGCCGGTGTACTAAAGCGCTTGAGCTGAGGCAATCTAAAGCGCATTAGTGATCGATTGCAAGAGGTCGGCCGAACGGCTGTGACCAGCCATGTTGTGGCACTAATGAATTTAGCTGGGCCAAATCCATTGACTTGCCCGCCGAGTTGGCTGCAAGGTCTGCCCCGGCACCGTTACCCCTGCTGCAAGAGGAGCCCCATCCGTGCGCATCTCCCGCAGAGTTTTCGCCGCCGCTGCCGCCGTAGCCGTCGTCCTGCCGCTGAGCGCCTGCGGCTCCGGGGGCGACGGCAGCGACTCGACGGACGCCTCCGGCAAGGTCGAGGGCGACATCACCTTCCAGACCTGGAACCTGAGGGCCAACTTCAAGTCGTACTTCGAGGGCGTGATCGCCGACTTCGAGAAGAAGTATCCCGGCGCCCATGTGAAGTGGGTCGACCAGCCCGCCGAGGGCTACGCCGACAAGATCAGCGCGGACGCGGCCGGCGGCACCCTGCCCGACGTCGTCAACGTCTCCCCGGACCTCGTCGCCCCGCTCGCCAAGGCGGGCCTCGCCCTCGACCTGGACAAGTCCGCCGCCCAGTACAAGAAGGAGTACCTGGACGGAGCCTGGGCCAGCCACCGGATACCGGGCATGACCGGGACGTACGCCTTCCCCTGGTACCTCAACACCGGCCCCCTCTTCTACAACAAGTCGCTCTTCAAGGAAGCCGGACTCGACGCCTCCAAGCCACCGACGACGTACGACGAACTCTTCGCCGACGCCCTGCAGCTGGCCAAGCAGAGCAACGGCAAGGTCGCCACCCTCGCCAACGTGCCCACCATCGAGGACTTCGGCCGCTACGGCGTCGAGCTGATGAACAAGGAGGGCGCCGCCTTCGCCTTCAACGACGCCAAGGGGATCGAACTCCTCACCAAGTACAAGGAGTTGTACGACGCCAAAGCACTCGACCCGCTGGCACTGACCGCCACCCCGGAGTCGTCCGGAAGGAAGTTCCTCACCGAGGCCGTCGCCATGAATCCCGGCAGCGCGCTGGACCTCGGCAACTTCAAGAAGCAGGCGCCGAACCTCTACAAGAACATCGGCATCACGGACCAGATCACCAGCACCGGCAAGGTGAACATGTACGTGATGGGCGTGATGGTCAACTCCCGCACCAAGCACACCCCGGCCGCGGTCGCCTTCGCGCACTACGTCACCGACGCGCAGAACCAGATGTCCTTCGCCAAGAAGGTCGCCATCTTCCCGAGTACCGCGGGCTCGCTCGACGACCCGTACTTCACCAAGGAGGACGGCACCGACGAGACACGGGTGCGGATCGCCGCCGCCAAGTCCCTGAAGAACGCGGTCAATTACACCCCGGTCCTCTTCAGCGAGCAGATGAAGACCGCGCTGCGCAACGAGGTCGCCAAGGCGCTGCAGGGCAAGGAGAGCTCCAAGACGGCTCTTGACAACGCTGTCAAAGCCTGCGACACGCTGCTTCGGCAGCAGGGCTGAGCGGCGGACATGGCGAGTTCCTCCAGTGCGGCCCGTGTGCGGCGCCAACTGCCCACCAGCCCCTGGCTGTTCGCCGCTCCAGGCCTCCTGGTCGTGAGTGTCTTCATCCTCTATCCGTTCGTCTCGACCGTGGTCAACGCCTTCACCGACCGCCGCACCCTGATCCCGGGCAGGTTCGTGGGCCTCGCCAACTTCCGGGAGCTGCTGCACGACGACATGTTCTGGATCGGACTGCGCAACAGCACGCTGTACGTCCTCGGGGTCGTCCCCGCGCTCGTCCTGCTGCCGCTGCTGCTCGCCCTGCTGGTCCAGAAGAACATCCCCGGCATCACCTTCTTCCGGTCGGCCTTCTACACCCCGGTCGTCGCGTCCATCGTCGTGGTCGGCCTGATCTGGGTGTGGCTCCTGGACGAACGAGGCCTGGTGAACGCGCTGTTGGAGACGGTCGGCGTCGGCAGGGTCGGCTTCCTCGGCGATCAGTGGCTGCTCCTGCTGAGCGCCATGGCCGTCACCGTCTGGAAGGGCCTCGGCTATTACATGATCATTTACTTGGCCGCGCTCGCCAACGTGCCGCGCGAGCTGCACGAGGCCGCGGCGGTGGACGGCGCGGGCGCGGTCCGCCGCTTCCTCACGGTCACCGTGCCCGCCGTCCGCTCCACCATGGTGCTGGTCGCCGCGCTCTCCTCGGTCGCCGCCTTCAAGGTGTTCTCCGAGGTGTACCTGATGGCGGGCCCGGACGGCGGCCCGGCGGGTGAGGACACCACCCTCGTCATGCTCGTCCAGCGCACCGGCACCGGACTGACCGGCCGCGTCGGGTACGCCTCCGCCATCTCGGTCGTCGTCTTCGTCGTCACCGTCGCGCTGATGCTGCTCGTGCTGCGCGCCGACCGGAAGGAGGACGCGTGAGCGTGCTGGAGAAGCCGCGGCCCGTCGAGCCGCGTCCGCCGGTCGAGCGCAAGCCCCGTCGCCGCCGTATCACCGACGAGCACGGCCGCCGTGTCCGCGGCTGGGAACTCGCCCTACGCTACCTGCTGTTGCTCGCCGTCCTCGCCCTCACCGTCGGCCCGTTCCTGTGGCAGCTGTCCACCTCGCTCAAGGGCCCGACCGAGGACATCTTCAGCTCCCCGCCGAAGTTCCTGCCGAGTGACCCGACCCTGCACAACTACAAGCGGGTCGCCGACACCATCCCCGTATGGGACTACGCCTTCAACTCGCTCAAGGTCGCGGGCGCCAACGTCGTCACGAACTGCGTCGGTTCGGCCCTCGCGGGCTACGCACTGGCCCGGCTGCGCTACCGCGGCAGGCAGGTGGCCACCCTCGTGTTCATCCTCGCGATGCTGGTCCCCGTCGAGGGCATCATCATCGCCCAGTTCACCACCATGCGTGAGCTGGGCCTGAACAACACGCTGATCGGGGTCGTCCTGCCCGGCTGCATCGGCGCGATGAACGTCCTGCTGATGCGCAATGCCTTCCTCAACCTGCCGTACGAGATCGAGGAGGCGGCCTTCGTCGACGGGGCGAACGCCTGGCAGCGGTTCCTGAGGATCGCACTGCCCTCCGTGAGGGGCACCCTCGCCGTCGTCGCGATCTTCGCCTTCATGGGCGCCTGGGACGACTTCCTGTGGCCCCTGATCGTGCTCAGCGACCCCTCGAAGTTCACCCTCACCATCGGCCTCAACTATCTGCACGGCACCTTCGCCAACGACGAACGGCTCGTCGCCGCGGGCACGATCATCGCCGTGGCACCGCTCATCGCCCTCTTCGCCTGCCTCCAGAGGTACTTCTTCCGTGGGGTGGGGGAGGGCGCCGTCAAGGGCTGACCGCTGACCCCCGGGTACGCACAACAGAACCAGGATCTTCATGTCTGCTGCCGTGCGCTTCGGCGTCAACTACACCCCGAGCGAAAGGTGGTTCCACCACTGGCTCGACTTCGACCTGGACTCCGTACGCGCCGACCTCGACTCCATCGCCGCGCTGGGCCTCGACCACATCCGGGTCTTCCCGTTGTGGCCGTACTTCCAGCCCAACCGCGCGCTGATCCGCCCGCGCGCCGTCGAGCAGCTGCTCCAGCTCGCCGACGCGGCCGGCGAACGGGGGCTCGACGTCAACGTGGACGGTCTGCAGGGGCACCTGTCGAGCTTCGACTTCCTGCCCGCGTGGACGCGGACCTGGCACCGGCGCAACCTGTTCACCGACCCGGAGGTGCTCGACGGCCAGGCGGCCTATCTGCGCACGCTCGCCGCGGCCCTCGCCGACCGCCCCCACTTCATCGGCATGACGCTCGGCAACGAGGTCAACCAGTTCTCGGCGGGCCCGCCGCATCCGGACCCCGACCGGGCGAGCAGCGCCCAGATCGACGACTGGCTGGAGCGGATGCTCGCCGCCTGCGAGGAGGGCGCCCCGGGCAGGCTGCACCTGCACGCCGAGTACGACGCGACCTGGTACCAGGACGACATGCCGTTCACCCCGGCCCAGGCCGCCCGGCGCGGCGCCGTCACGGCCGTGCACTCCTGGGTCTTCAACGGCACCGCCCAGCGGCACGGCCGTACCTCCGTGCCGACCGAACACCACGCCGCGTATCTGATCGAGCTGAGCAAGGCCTGGGCCGACGACCCGCACCGGCCCGTCTGGCTCCAGGAGGTCGGCGCACCCGCCCCCCTGATCCCGCCCGAGCACGCCGCGGCCTTCACGGAGGCGACCGTCGCGGGCGCGCTGGACTGCCCCGACCTGTGGGGCATCACCTGGTGGTGCTCCCACGACGTCTCCCGCGACCTGGCCGACTTCCCCGAACTCGAATACGGGCTCGGCCTGTTGACCAACGACCGCCGCCCCAAGGACATCGCGCGGGCGCTGGCGCGCGCGGCCCGCGAGCACCACGACACGCCCGCCACCCGCACCATGGCGCTGATCGTCCCCGCCGACCCCGCTTCCCGCTCGCTCTGCGCCCCGGGCGGCCCCGTCTTCGACGCCTTCTTCCGGCTCACCGCCGACGGCGCCCGCCCCACCACCGTCCTCGACGCGCGCGCGGACGACAAGGAACACCTCGCCGCGCGTGGCATCACCGAGGTCGTCAGTCCCGACCAGGTACTCCCCACCCCACAAGGAGGAACCCGCTCGTGAACCCCACCAGACGCACAGTCCTGCTCGCCGGCGCGGCAGCCTCGCTACTGCCCGCGCTGCCCACCCTGCCCGCGGTCGCGGCGACGAAGGCCGCCGCGACCGCGGCACCGCCGTACGCCTCGTACTGGTACCCCGACTCGCTGCCCTCGGGCACCCCGGGCACCGGCATCAGCTGGCGCAGCCTCAAGGCCTGGAGCGCCGCCGCCGACGCCGACCTGGCGTTCAACGCCTCGACCGTGCCGCTCGCCGCCCGCTTCACACCGACCCCGGCCAACACGACGGCCCGCGGCGGCCAGGCCCGTGTCCAGTCCCTCGTCTCCTTCGGCCCCACCTCGAGCAACCCCTCGCAGGGCGCGGCCACCGCCGACTACTACGCCCTCACCCACTGGGCGTACCTCGACGAACTCGTCTTCTGGGGCGGCTCGGCGGGCGAGGGTCTGATCCTCGCGCCGAACGCCCCGATCGTCGACGCGGCCCACCGTCACGGCGTATCCGTCCTCGGCAATGTCTTCCTGCCGCCCGTCGCCTACGGCGGACAGCTCCAGTGGACCCGCGACCTGGTGCAGAAGGACTCCACCGGGCACTACCCGCTCGCCGCGCAACTCGTCGCGGTCGCCGCCGCGTACGGCTTCGACGGCTGGTTCATCAACGCCGAGACGAGCGGCGGGAACACCGCGCTCGCCACCGACATGCTCGGTTTCATGACCGAGTTGAAGGCGCTCGGAACGGCCGCTGGACAGCGCGTCACCTGGTACGACGCGATGACCGTGAGCGGCTCGGTGAGCTGGCAGGGCGCGCTGAACAACCAGAACAAGACCTTCTTCCAGGCCGCCGACTCCATGTTCGTCGACTTCCGCTGGTCCCAGAGCAGCCTGGCCTCCTCGGCGACGACCGCTCAGCAACTGGGCCGCAGTCCGTACGAGTTGTGGGCGGGCGTCGACGTCGAGGCGAACGGCACCAGCGCGTCGGTGAACTGGGACGCCATCGTGCCGAGCGGCAGGGCGCACGTCACCTCCCTCGGCTTCTACCGGCCCGAGTGGACCCGCAACCACCTGTCCGCGAGCCGTACCCCCGGCGACTTCCATGCCGCCGACGACTTGTTCTGGACCGGTTCGTCCCTCGACCCCGCCAAGCCCGACACGAGCGCCAGTTGGCGTGCCCCTGCCGTCTCGGTCGCCGACCGCTCGACGGTCATGTCGGTTCCGTTCGCGACCGTCTTCAACACCGGTCACGGACTGAAGTGGTACGAGGACGGCGAGGTCACCTCGGGCACGGGCTGGAACCACCTCGGCCTCCAGGACCGCCTGCCGTCCCGCCGCTGGGTCGTGCGGACGACCGGACAGCGCCCTGCCGTCACCTTCGACTTCGCGGACGCCTGGCGGGGCGGCAGCAGCCTCCTCGTCGACGGCGCCCTCGACGCGCCGACCACGCTGGACCTGTACGCGACCAGGCTGCCGCTCACCGCGGACACGGTGGTCGAGCTCACCTACCGTACGGACGCGGGCAGCGCCTCCCTGGAGCTGGCCGTCGCCACCGCCGAGCCGGGCGCGGCGGGCGGGGCGCCCCCGTACACGTACTTCCCGGTCACGTCCTCGGGCGACGGCTGGGGGACCGCCACCGTGCGGCTGACCGGACTCTCCGGGACGGTACACGCGCTGGGCGTGCGGCTGACGGCGAGCAGTGGGCCGGTGCGATGGCGGCTTGGCGGGCTCGCCGTCCGCGATGCCGTGGTCACCCCCGCCGCACCCACCGACCTGCGTGTCACCGGCGCCGACGGCGGCAACCTGCGCTTCGCATGGCAGGGCGCCCCCGGTGACGTACGGCACTACGAGCTGTACCGGACACTCCCCGACGGCACGCGCCGCTTCCTTGGCGGCACCTGCCAGAGCGCGTTCTACGTCGGCGGTCTCGCCCCCGAGCAGGGGGAGGCGGCCGGGGGGTTCGAAGTGCGCGCGGTGGGGGAGCTGTTCACCGTCTCGACCGCCGCCACGACCACCCACACCTGGTAGCAGCACCACCACACGCACCACCACACGCACCGCCTTCACGCACCACCTTCACCCCACGGAGCACCCCATGCATGACGACCGCACCCTGGTCGAAGCCCGCCTCAAGCGCGTCCTCGACGAGCGCATCCGACCCGCCGTGTACCCCGAGTCCGTGCCGCTGGACGTGGCGGTGTGGCACGCGCCCGGCGAGCCGGTGCCCGTCGCGGAGGGGCTCGCGGCGACGCCCGAGCCGATCGAGGTGGGCGCGCGCTGGGGCGCTCCGTGGGGCACCAGCTGGTTCCGGGTCACCGGGACCGTCCCGGAGGCGTGGGCCGGGAAGACGGTCGAGGCCCTGTTGGACCTCGGCTTCGACGAGAACATGCCCGGCTTCCAGTGCGAGGGGCTCGTCTACCGACCCGACGGCACTCCGGTCAAGGGCCTCAACCCACGCAACCAGTGGGTGCGGATCGGCGCCCCGGTCGAGGGCGGCGAGGAGGTCCGGCTGCACATCGAGGCCGCCTCCAACCCGGTGATCCTCGACTACCACCCCTTCCTTCCCACGCAGTTGGGCGACAAGGAGACGGCGGGCAGCGAGCCGCAGTACACCCTCACCCGGATGGATCTCGCCGTCCTCGACGAGACCGTGTGGGAGCTGGTGCTCGACCTGGAGGTCCTCGGCGAGCTGATGGCCGAGCTGCCGTTGGAGTCCGCGCGGCGCTGGGACATCCTGCGCGCGGTGGAGAAGGCGCTCGACGCGGTCGACCTCCAGGACGTCGGCGGGACCGCCGCCGCGGCGCGGGCACGGCTGGCGGGGGTGCTCGCCGAGCCCGCCGCGCCGTCCGCGCACCGGATCAGCGCCGTCGGGCACGCGCACATCGACTCGGCGTGGCTGTGGCCGCTGCGTGAGACGGTCCGCAAGGTGGCGCGGACCACCTCCAACATGACCGCGCTCATCGAGGACGAGCCCGAGTTCATCTTCGCCATGTCCCAGGCCCAGCAGTGGGCCTGGGTGAAGGAGCACCGGCCCGAGGTGTGGGCGCGGGTGAAGAAGGCGGTCGCGGAGGGGCGGTTCGTGCCCGCGGGCGGGATGTGGGTCGAGTCGGACACCAACATGCCGGGCTCGGAGGCGATGGCCCGTCAGTTCGTGCACGGCAAACGGTTCTTCCTCGACGAGTTCGGCATCGAGAACGACGAGGCCTGGCTGCCCGACACCTTCGGTTTCGCCGCCGGGCTTCCGCAGATCATCAAGGCCGCGGGCTCCAAGTGGCTGCTGACGCAGAAGATCTCGTGGTCCCAGACCAACAAGTTCCCGCACCACACCTTCCAGTGGGAGGGCATCGACGGCACCCGCATCTTCACCCACTTCCCGCCCGTCGACACCTACAACTGCTCCATGCGGGGCAGCGAGATTGCCCACGCGGCCAGGAACTTCAAGGACAAGGGTGTCGCCCGGCACTCCCTCGCCCCCACCGGGTGGGGGGACGGAGGCGGTGGCACCACGCGCGAGATGGTCGCCAAGGCGGCCCGCCTCCGTGACCTCGAAGGCTCCGCGACCGTGGCGTGGGAGACCCCGGCGGAGTTCTTCAAGAAGGCCGAGGCCGAATACCCGGGCGCCCCCGTCTGGGTCGGCGAGTTGTACCTCGAACTGCACCGCGCCACCCTCACCAGCCAGGCGAAGACCAAGCAGGGCAACCGCCGCAGCGAGCACCTCCTGCGCGAGGCCGAACTGTGGGCGGCGACCGCGGCCGTACGAACCGGATTCCCGTACCCGTACGAGGAGTTGGACCGGATCTGGAAGACGGTTCTGCTCCACCAGTTCCACGACATCCTGCCCGGCTCCTCCATCGCCTGGGTGCACCGCGAGGCCCGCAGGACGTACGAGCGGATCGCCGAGGAGCTGACCGGCGTCATCGAGGCGGCACAGCGTGCGCTGGCCGGCGAGGGTGTCACGGAGCTCGTCTTCAACTCCGCACCACACAGCCGCGACGGAGTCCCGGCGGGCGGGGCCCTCCCGGTGGCCGTCGGGCGCGAGGTCGCGCCCGCGCCGCGCGTGAACGGCGGCTACGTCCTCGACAACGGCCTGCTGCGGGTCGAGATCGACGCCCAGGGCCTCGTCGTCTCCGTGTACGACATCGACGCCGACCGTGAGGCGATCGCCCCGGGGCGCGCCGCGAACCTGCTCCAGATCCACCCCGACTTCCCGAACATGTGGGACGCCTGGGACGTCGACGAGTTCTACCGCAACACGGTCACCGACCTCGTCGACGCCGACGATGTCGTCCCTGGTGAGGACGGCGTGTCGGTGCGGATCGTACGGTCCTTCGGCGCGTCGCGGGTCACTCAGGTGCTGTCGCTCGCGCCGGGGGAGCGGCGCCTCGGCATCGACACCGAGGTCGACTGGCACGAGACGGAGAAGTTCCTGAAGCTCGCCTTTCCGCTCGACGTGCACGCGGAGCGGTACGCCTCCGAGACCCAGTTCGGGCACTTCTATCGGCCGACGCACACCAACACGTCCTGGGAGGCCGCCAAGTTCGAGGCGTGCAACCACCGGTTCGTGCACATCGAGGAACCGGGCTGGGGCGTCGCGCTCGTCAACGACTCCACATACGGCCATGACGTGACCCGTACCGTCCGCGACAGCGACTCCGGTACGACCACCACCGTGCGTGTCTCGCTGCTGCGCGCCCCGCGCTTCCCGGACCCCGAGACCGACCAGGGCGTCCACCGCTTCCGGCACGCGCTGGTGCCGGGGGCCGGGATCGGGGACGCGGTGCGCGAGGGGTGGCGGATCAATCTGCCGGAGCGGCGGGTGCACGGCGCGGAGGAGGTCGCGCCGCTGGTGGGCGTCGCGCAGGACGCCGTCGTGGTGACCGCGGTCAAGCTCGCCGACGACGGGAGCGGGGATGTGGTCGTACGCTTCCACGAGTCCCGGGGCGGGCGGACGAAGGCCGCGCTGACGGCCGGTTTCGAGATCGCGGACGTCACGGTGACCGACCTGCTGGAGCGGCCCCTGACCGATGCCGCGATCCCGGAGTGGGACGGCGACCGGGTCACCCTGTCACTGCGCCCCTTCGAGCTGGTGACGCTGAGGCTGTCGCGCGCCTGAGCACTCCGTGGGCCGCGGATCCGGCTACAGCGTGAGCTGGGTCCGCAGCCACTCCTCCACCTCGCCCACGTGGGCGGCAGCCGCGGCCCGCGCCGCCTCCGGGTCGTGGGCCACCAGCGCGCGGTGGATCGCCGCGTGCTCGCGGCGCGTACGCTCGAAGGCGCCCTCCTCCTCGTAGCCCCGCCAGACCCGGGCACGGAACGTGCGCGAGGACAGGCCCTCCAGGATGGCGGCCATGGTCTCGTTGCCCGCGGCGGCCGCGATCTCGCGGTGGAAGGCCAGATCGTGGGCGAGGATCTCCTCCGGGTCGTCCGTCGCGTTCATCGCCATCAGGTGTTTCTCGACCTCGGCGAGCTGGTCCGCCGTGATCCGCGCGGCGGCCAGCGCGGTCGCCGTCGACTCCAGGATCCGCCGAACCTCCAGCAGCTCGACCAGCCGCGGCCCGCGCGAGAGGTCGGCCACCACACCGAAGGTCTCCAGCAGGTCCCCGGCCTCCAGCTGGGTGACGTAGATGCCCGAGCCGTGCCGGGCCTCCAGTACGCCGAGGACCGTGAGCGCGCGGATCGCCTCGCGCATCGAGCTGCGGGACATGCCCAGCTGAGCGGCCAGATCACGCTCGGTCGGCAGCCGCTGCCCGGGCTCCAGCCGGCCCTCGCCGATCATCGCCTTGATCCGCTCGATGGCGCGCTGCGTCACGGTGCCCTTCTGCGGGGCGCCCTCCGTCCCGTTGGACAGGCTCTCGTCCACGCCAGTTCCTCCTGTTGCCGGGTGCGCCGCAGTCTAACCACCAGAGTGGTCGGACCACTACGGCCGATAACGCGGAAAACTTGGCGCACGGGGGTGTTGTGAAGGCGAAGTGGTCTGATAAATATTCGTCCCGGTTGAGCGGGACGCTCGGCCACGCACCGTCACACCCGATCGACATCGCTCAACGAGGAGCCGTCAGATGGCCGGCAGAAACGTGCGGAACAGGCGAATATCGTCGCGGGCAGTGCGTGCGGCGGCTGCGGCCGCCTGCGCGACCCTCGTGCTCGCGGCGTGCGGCAGTACCAAGGACTCCGTCTCCTCCGGCGGAAGCGGCGGCACCGGCAAGGTCGGGGTGATCCTGCCCCTGCTGACCTCGCCGTTCTGGCAGTCCTACAACGACTACGTGCCGAAGATGGCGAAGTCCGAAGGGGTCGACGCCCTCAAGACCGTCAACTCCAACAGCGACCCGTCCCAGCAGATCACCGACATCAACAACCAGCTCAACCAGGGCGTGAAGGGCCTCGTCGTGGCCCCCCTGGACAGCGCCGCGATCGCCGCGGGGCTCGACCAGGCCGAGCGCAGGGGCGTGCCCGTGGTCGCCGTCGACGTGGCGCCCGAGAAGGGCAAGGTCGCCATGGTCGTACGCGCCGACAATGTCGCCTACGGCGAGAAGGCCTGCGAGTACCTGGGCAAGCAGATCACCTCCGGCAAGGTCGTGCAGATCATGGGCGACCTGGCCTCCGTCAACGGCCGGGACCGCTCCGAGGCCTTCCGCACCTGCGTGCAGAAGAACTACCCGAAGCTGAAGGTCCTGGAGATCCCCGCCAAGTGGGAGTCCGACACCGCGGCCTCCAAGCTGGACACCCTGCTGAACGCCAACCCCGACATCAAGGGCATCTACATGCAGGCGGGCGGCGTCTACCTCGCCCCGACCCTCCAGACCCTCAAGTCCAAGGGCATGCTGAAGAAGGCGGGCCAGGCGGGCCACATCACCATCGTCTCGAACGACGGCATCCCGCAGGAGTTCGACGCCATCCGCAAGGGCGAGATCGACGCCACCGTCTCCCAGCCGGCCGACGCGTACGCCAAGTACGGCATGTACTACATCAAGGCCGCGATGCAGGGGAAGACGTTCAAGACCGGCCCGACCGACCACGACTCCGAGATCGTCAAGCTGCCCAGCGGCATCCTGGAGGACCAGCTGCCCGCGCCGCTGGTGACCAAGGACAACGTCGACGACCCCAAGCTCTGGGGCAACACGGTCAAATGAGCACCCCACTGGTGGAGGCGCGGGGCGTGGCCAAGCGGTACGGCCCCACCGTCGCCCTCCAAGACGGCCGACTCACCGTGCTGCCGGGCGAGTCCCACGCCCTCGTCGGGCGCAACGGCGCGGGCAAGTCCACCCTCGTCACCATCCTGACCGGCCTCCAGGCCCCCGACGAGGGCACGGTCCGCTTCGACGGCGAGCCCGCGCCCGCGCTCACCGACCGCGACGCCTGGCGCCGCAAGGTGGCCTGCGTCTACCAGAAGCCCACCGTCGTACCGGAGTTGACGGTCGCCGAGAACCTCTTCATCAACCGGCAGCCGGTGGGGCGTGGCGGGTTCATCAGCTGGCGCAGGCTACGGGCCGAGGCGGCCGAGGTGCTGGAGACCTGGGACGTACATGTCGACCCGGAAGCGCGGACCGCAGACCTCAAGGTCGAGGACCGCCAAATGGTCGAGATCGCCCGGGCGTTGAGCTTCGGTGCCCGGTTCATCGTCCTCGACGAACCGACCGCACAGCTCGACAACCGGGAGATCGAGCGGCTCTTCACCCGGATGCGCGCGCTCCAGGAGTCCGGTGTCACTTTCCTGTTCATCTCGCACCACCTCCAGGAGGTGTACGAGGTGTGCCAGACGGTCACCGTGCTCCGCGACGCCCGCTGGATCACCACCGCGCCGGTCGCCGAACTCCCGCGCGCGGCGCTGGTGGAGGCCATGGCGGGGGAGGCGATCGACGATCATGTGACCTCGCACCAGTCCGTGGCGGCCGACGCGCCGGTGATGCTCGACGCCCAGGGGCTCACCTCGGACGCCTACGAGGACATCGACCTCACCGTCCGCCGCGGTGAGGTCGTCGGCCTCGCCGGCTCCAGCGGCAGCGGCAAGATCGAACTCGCCGAGTCCTTCGCCGGACTGCACACCCCGACCGGCGGAACCGCCCGACTCGACGGTGAGCGGCTTTTGTTCGGTGACGTGCAGGCCGCGCTCAAGGCGGGCGTCGGCTGTGTCCCGCGCGACCGGCACGAGCAGGGCCTCGTCTCCGGCATGACCATCGGCGACAACGCGACCATGAGCGTTCTGAACCGGCTCGGCCGTTACGGCTTCATCGGCACCTCCCGCAAGCGCGGCTTCGCCACCGAACTGATCGAACGCCTCGACATCCACACCGAGGGCCCCGAGCAGCCCGTCTCCGACCTCTCCGGCGGCAACGCGCAGAAGGTCGTCATGGCACGCGCCCTCGCCTCCGACCCCCGCCTCCTCGTCCTCATCAACCCCACCGCGGGCGTCGACGTGAAGTCCAAGGAGTCGCTGCTGTCCCGGATGGACAGCGCCCGCGAGGACGGCACCGCCGTGCTCGTCGTCTCCGACGAACTCGACGACCTGCGCCGCTGCGACCGCGTTCTCGTCCTCTTCCACGGCCGCGTCGTCGCCGAGCACCCGGCGGGCTGGCACGACCATGAGCTGATCGC
This sequence comes from Streptomyces sp. NBC_01384, assembly GCF_045040035.1. Classification (NCBI taxonomy): domain Bacteria; kingdom Bacillati; phylum Actinomycetota; class Actinomycetes; order Kitasatosporales; family Streptomycetaceae; genus Streptomyces; species Streptomyces sp. NBC_01384. The sequence continues at coordinate 954,812 of NZ_CP109559.1, read as the reverse complement.
CTCCATCGAAGGAGTGGACCATGGCTGACACGAAGGCCCCGTCGGCCTCGTCACCCACCTTCATGCGAGCCCCCGACACACGGGCCGCCAAGACCGTACTGCTCCGCCGGGCCCGCGAACTCGCCCTCGTACCAGCCCTGCTGGTGCTCCTGGTGCTCGGTGCCATCGTCAACGACTCGTTCCTCACCGAACGGAACCTGATCTCCATCCTGGGCGCCTCGGCAGCGCTCGCGATGGTGGTCCTGGCCGAGTCGCTGGTACTGATCACCGGCAAGATCGATCTGTCGCTGGAGTCGGTGGTCGGCATCGCGCCCGCCGTCGGCGCCCTCCTGGTCCTGCCGTCCGCGCAGTCCGGCTGGGGCACGGAATGGCCGACCGTGCTCGCCTTCGTCGCGATCCTCGTCGTGGGCGGAGTCATCGGCGCCTTCAACGGCATCCTCGTGGTGAAGTTCAAGCTCAACGCCTTCATCGTCACCCTCGCGATGCTGATCGTCCTGCGCGGTCTGCTGGTCGGCGCCACCAAGGGCAAGACACTGTTCGGCATGCCCGACGCGTTCTTCCAGCTGGCCACCTCCACCTTCCTGCGCGTCCCACTGTCGGTGTGGCTGGCCGCGGTCGCCTTCGGCGTCGCCGGACTGATCCTCAAGTACCACCGGGTCGGCCGCGCCCTGTACGCCATCGGTGGCAACGCGGAGGCGGCCCGCGCGGCCGGTATACGCGTCGACCGGATACTGCTCGGGGTGTCCGTCGTCGCCGGCGTCCTCGCCTCGGTCGGCGGAATCATGCAGACCGGTTACGTCGGCGCGATCAGCGCCAACCAGGGCAACAACATGATCTTCACGGTGATGGCGGCGGCGGTCATCGGCGGCATCAGCCTCGACGGCGGCAAGGGCACCATGTTCGGCGCCCTGACCGGCGTACTCCTCCTCGGTGTGGTGCAGAACCTGCTCACGCTCGCCCAGGTGCCGTCCTTCTGGATCCAGGCCATCTACGGCGGAATCATCCTGGTCGCTCTGATGATCGCCCGCGTGACCACCGGCCGCGCCCAGGACTGACCCCCCTTCGATTTCGTCCGGATCCAAGAATTTACGGATCTTCGGATCTTCGGAGCTTCGAATATCCGGATCTGTGGATCTACGGACCCATCCGTGCGCCCCTGTCCCGCACCGAAAGGCCTCCCGTGTCCCCAACTGCCGCTCGCATCAACGCGGTCGACACCTACGACATCCGTTTCCCCACCTCGCGCGAGCTCGACGGCTCCGACGCGATGAACCCGGACCCCGACTACTCGGCGGCGTACGTCGTGCTGCGCAGCGACGCGGCGGACTGTCCCGAGGGGCACGGCTTCACCTTCACCATCGGGCGGGGCAATGACGTCCAGGTCGCCGCGATCGAGGCGCTGCGCGGGCATGTGATCGGACGGTCGGTCGAGGAGCTGTGTGCCGACCCGGGCTCCCTCGCCCGGGACCTGATCGGGGACAGCCAGCTGCGCTGGCTCGGGCCCGAGAAGGGCGTGATGCACATGGCGATCGGCGCCGTCGTCAACGCCGTGTGGGACCTGGCCGCCAAGCGCGCCGAAAAGCCCCTGTGGCAGCTGCTCGCCGACGCCGAACCGGAATGGCTGGTCCGCCAGGTCGACTTCCGTTACCTCACGGACGCCCTCACACCCGAGGAGGCGCTGGGACTGCTCCGCCGCGGCCGGGATGGCGCCGCCGAGCGAGCCGTGACCCTCCGGGAGAGAGGCTTCCCCGCCTACACCACCTCCCCCGGCTGGCTCGGCTACAGCGACGAGAAGCTCACCCGCCTCGCCGCCCAGGCCGTCGCCGACGGGTTCCGGCAGATCAAGCTGAAGGTGGGTGCCGATCTGGCGGACGACGTACGCCGCTGCCGGGTCGCCCGCTCCGTGGTCGGCCCCGGCATCCGTATCGCGATCGACGCCAACCAGCGCTGGAACGTGGACGAGGCGATCACCTGGACCAAGGCCCTCGCCGAGTTCGAGCCCTACTGGATCGAGGAACCCACCAGCCCCGACGACGTCCTCGGCCACGCCGCCGTCCGCAAGGCGGTCGCCCCCGTCAAGGTCGCCACCGGCGAACACGTCCAGAACCGCATCGTCTTCAAACAGCTCCTCCAGGCCGGTGCCCTCGACGTCCTGCAGATCGACGCGGCCCGCGTCGCCGGCGTCAACGAGAACCTCGCCATCCTGCTCCTCGCGGCCAAGTTCGGCGTGCCCGTCTGCCCGCACGCCGGCGGCGTCGGTCTGTGCGAACTCGTCCAGCATCTGTCGATGTTCGACTTCGTGGCGCTCTCCGGGACCACCGACGACCGGGTCATCGAATACGTCGACCATCTGCACGGCCACTTCCTCGACCCGGTGGTGATCAGGCAGGGTCACTACACGGCACCCACCGCGCCGGGCTTCTCCGCGACCATGCGGCCGGAGTCCGTCACGGAGTTCACCTACCCAGGTGGCACCTTCTGGGCCGCCGACCTCGCCCAGCAGAAGTCCGACAACCAGACGAGCGAAAAGCAGAAAGGGGAAGCCGCGTGACCACCGACTTCGAAGGCCTCAAGGCGCTGGTGACCGGGGGCGCCTCCGGCATCGGCCGTGCCACCGCCGAGCTGCTCGCCGCCCGTGGAGCCCAGGTCGCCGTTCTCGACCTGGACCCCTCGACGGTCGAGAAGCCCCTGCTCGGCTATCGTGCCGACGTCACCGACGACGCCTCCGTCCGCCAGGCCGTGGCCGCGGCGGTCGCGGACCTCGGCGGACTCGACGTACTGGTCAACAACGCGGGGATCGGCGCGCAGGGCACCATCGAGGACAACGCCGACGACGAGTGGCACCGGGTCCTGGACGTCAACGTCGTCGGCATGGTCCGTACGGCCCGCGCCGCCCTGCCCCACCTGCGGGAATCCGCACACGCGGCGATCGTGAACACCTGCTCCATCGCCGCCACCGCCGGGCTGCCGCAGCGTGCCCTGTACTCCGCCACGAAGGGAGCCGTCCTCTCCCTCACCCTCGCCATGGCCGCCGACCATCTCCGCGAGGGCATCCGCGTCAACTGCGTGAACCCCGGCACCGCCGACACCCCCTGGGTCGGCCGCCTCCTCGACGCCGCTCCCGACCCGGCCGCCGAACGGGCTGCACTGGAGGCCCGCCAGCCCTCCGGACGCCTCGTGTCGGCCGACGAGGTCGCGGGCGCCATCGCCTACTTGGCGAGCCCGCTGTCCGGCGCCACCACCGGCACCGCCCTCGCCGTGGACGGCGGCATGCAGGGACTGCGACTGCGGCCGGTGGGCCAGTGAGCACCCTCGGAAGGAGCACGCTCGGCGGCAGCGAGGTCGAGGTCAGCGCCCTGTCCTTCGGCGCCGCGGGCATCGGCAACCTGTTCACCGAGGTGAGTGACGAACAGACGTACGGGGCCGTGGACGCCGCCTGGTCCGGCGGCATCCGCTACTACGACACCGCCCCGCACTACGGCATCGGTCTCTCCGAACGCCGTCTCGGCGCGGCCCTGCGCGACCGGCCCCGCGCCGAATACACCCTCTCCACCAAGGTGGGCCGCCTCCTGGAGCCCACGAACGCGGACGCGGGTGGCAACGACCTGGCCGACGGCTTCGCGGTGCCCTGCACACACCGGCGCGTCTGGGACTTCAGCGCCCAGGGGGTGCGACGCAGCCTGGAGGCCAGCCTGGAGCGGCTCGGGCTCGACCGCGTGGACGTCGTCTACCTCCACGACCCGGACGACCACGCCGAGCAGGCCTTCCATGAGGGCTACCCGGCGCTGGAGAAGCTGCGCTCCGAAGGCGTGGTGGGCGCGATCGGCGCGGGCATGAACCAGGCCGAGATGCTCACCCGCTTCGTCCGCGAGACGGACGTGGACGTGGTGCTGTGTGCGGGCCGCTACACCCTGCTCGACCACGCCGCGCTGAGCGAACTGCTCCCCGCCGCCGAGGAACGCGGCACGTCGGTCGTCATCGGTGGCGCCTTCAACTCCGGGCTGCTGGCGGACCCGAGGCCGGGGGCGACGTACAACTACGTCACGGCGCCGCGGGAGTTGCTGGATCGCGCCCTGCGGCTCAAAGAGATCGCCGAACGGCACGGCACCACCCTCCGGGCCGCCGCGCTGGCCTTTCCCGCCGCCCACCCGGCCGTGGCGAGCGTCCTGGTCGGCGCCCGCTCGAAGGACGAAGTCCGCGACGCTGTCCAGCAGTTCGCGACGCCGGTCCCCGCCGACTTCTGGCAGGAACTGCGGGACGCGAAGCTGCTGCCCGAGGACGCTCCCGTACCCGTCGCTCGCCAGGACCCGTCATGAGAGTCGCCCTGCACACGAAGGTCCGCGCGGACCGCATCGCCGCCTACGAGACCGCCCACCGGGAGGTCCCCGAAGAACTCACCGCGGCCATCCGCGCCGCCGGAGCCACCTCCTGGACGATCTGGCGCAGCGGCACCGACCTCTTCCACGTCCTGGAGTGCGAGGACTACGGCCGCTTGCTCGCCGAACTGGAGAAACTGCCGGTCAACATCGCCTGGCAGGCACGCATGACCGAGCTCCTCGACGTCGTGCACGACTACTCCAGCGAGGGCGCGGAGGCGGGGCTGCCCGTCGTATGGGAGCTGTCGTGAGGGTGGACGCGCACCACCATGTGTGGGACCTCTCGGTCCGGGACCAGGACTGGATCACCGGCCCCGAACTCCGGCCACTGCGAAGGAACTTCACGGTGGCGGACCTGGAGCCGGAGGCGCGGGCCGCCGGGGTCGACCGCACGGTCCTCGTGCAGACGATCACCGTGCCCCAGGAGACCCCCGAGTTCCTCGCCCTCGCGCAGGAGAGCGAGCTGATCGCGGGCGTGGTCGGCTGGACCGACCTGACCCGGCCGGACGTCGCCGAGGAGCTGGCGAGGCTGCGCGAGCTGCCGGGCGGCCAATATCTGAAGGGCGTCCGCCATCAGGTGCAGGGCGAGCCCGACCCGGAGTGGCTGCTGCGTACGGACGTACGGGGCGGGCTCACCGCCGTTGCCGAAGCGGGCCTGGTGTACGACCTCGTCGTGCTGCCCCACCAGTTGCCCGCCTGTGTCCAAGCCGCCGCGGACCACCCCGAACTCATCTTCGTCCTCGACCACTTGGGCAAGCCGCCGATCGCCACGGGCGCGCTGGAGCCCTGGGCGACGGCCGTCCGCGCGCTGGCCGCGCTCCCCAACACGGTGGGCAAACTCTCCGGCCTGGTCACCGAGGCGGACCTCGCCAAGTGGAGCGTCGACGAGCTACGCCCGTACGCGGACACCGTCCTGGATGCCTTCGGCCCCGGCCGCCTGATGTTCGGCTCCGACTGGCCGGTGTGCACGCTGGCAGCGACGTACGGCCAAGTGGTCGGCACGATGGAGGAGTTGACCGGCGGGCTCGGCGGTGGCGAGCGCGACGACGTCTTCGGGGGCACCGCCGCCCGCGTCTACCGGCTGTGATCTACCGCCGTTGATCTACCGGTTGTGATTTACCTGCTGTGATCTACCTGCTTTGATCCACCCACTCCAGCCGCATCGGCGGCAGGAACTCCCGTACGTACGTCCGGTGCCAGCACGCGCCCGTCGTCCGCAGCTCATGCCAGGTCGTGTACTGGTAGCGGTAGAGGCGGGCGCGGACGTACCGGGGCGGTGCGTCCGGCGGGAACGGGGAGCGGCGCAGTAGCCGCAGCGTGTCGCGGTCGTTCTCCAGGAGCCGTTCGACCAGGCCGGTGAACCACGACCCGGCGTATGCGGGAGAGAGCGCCGCGAACCACATCAGCCAGTCGAGCCGCAGATGGTACGGCGCGAACTGGCGCGGCCAGTGGCGGAGGTCGCCCGGCTTGCCCTTGAACTCGTACTCCCGCCAGTCCGAGTCCTCGTACGGCAGGGCGTCCGCCGTGCCCTCGACTACCACCTCGTGGCGCACCCGGCTGACGCTGCCGAACGCGCCGTAGGTGTTGACCAGGTGCAGCGGGTCGAAGGAGCGGTTCATGACCTGGCGCCGGGAGATCAGATTGCGGGCGGGGCGATAGCTGAGGGCCACCAGGCCGGTGGCGACCGCGAGGACCACGATCTCGTACCAGAGGGGCGGACCGGGCACCCGGGGTGGCGTGGTGGGGAACTCGATGGCGGAGAGGGCCAGCACGATCGTGGTCCAGTTCAGCCAGGAGAAGTTGCCCGACAGGACCAGCCAGAGCTGGGTGAGGACCATCAGCGAGGCGCCGGCCGTCGCGATCGGCTGCGGGGTGAACAGCAGGACGGGGACGACGAGCTGGGTGAAGTGGTTGGCCGCCACCTCCACCCGGTGGAAGGGCTTCGGGAGGTGGTGGAAGAACCAGCTCAGCGGGCCCGGCATTGGCTGGGTCTCGTGGTGGTAGTACAGGCAGGTCAGCTTCCGCCAGCACGGATCGCCCCGCATTTTGATCAGCCCGGCGCCGAACTCCACGCGGAACAGCACCCAGCGCAGGAGGAAGAGGAGGACGATCGGCGGTGCCACCTCGTCGTTGCCGAGGAACACGGCGAGGAAGCCGACCTCCAGCAGCAGGGACTCCCAGCCGAACGAGTACCAGGTCTGGCCCACGTTGACGATCGACAGATACAGCGCCCAGGGGACGAGCCACAGCAGCATGGCTCCCCAGAGCGGGAGCAGCTGGTCCAGGCCCGCGATCAGCGCGGCGGACACCGCACAGCCCGCCCAGGACCAGGCCGCGAAGAAGCGGTCCGAGTAGTGCAGTTGGAACACGCTCGGCGCGTCGCGGAACTGCACCCGCGCGACGAAACGGGGTACCGGCAGCATTCCGCGCTCCCCGATCAGCGCACGGAACTGCAGCGCCGCGCCCAGGAACGCGACGAGATACACCGCGGCCAGGGCCCGCTGGAAGACCAGCCGGCTCAGCCAGTAGCCGGGGGCGATGAACCACTCCACAGTGAGCCGCTCCTTTCCCTTCCATTGTGACGCTGGGTGACCGCCTCCGCTTGCGTAAGTCAACTGGGCGACGCAGACAATAGTGGACGAAATGCCCGGGATGAACGGGAAAGCGCTGTGCAACGGGAGAATGTGGTGCAACAGAAGACCGTGGTGCGGATACCCACCCCAACCTTCCTCACGGCCTGTGCGCTCTCGGCTGCGCTCCTCGTCGCCGGATGCGGCCAGGGCGGCGACAAGAGCACGGCATCCGGCGCGTCCGGTGGTGAACTCTTCCTCCGGCCGGTCACGGCCGGCGGGCCCGACCCGTTCACCGAGTCCACGGCCGCCTCTCCGCCCGTCACCCGAATGCCGCACACGGCGGCGCCCACGGACCGTGGCTCCGCCCCGCGGGGCGTGCGCTCCTTCTCGGGTGCCACACCCGGCCTCTACGGCGGCACCCGGTTCGCCAGTAGTTGCGACGTCGAGAAGCAGATCGGCTTCCTCACCGCGGACCCGCGCAAGGCGCGTTCCTTCGCGCAGGCCGAGGGCGTCTCCGAGGCGTCCGTCCCGGACTTCCTGCGCGGTCTGACCTCGGTCGTGCTGCGCGCCGACGCACAGGTCACCGACCATGGCTTCCGCGACGGCCGGGCGACCACCTTCCAGTCGGTGCTGCAGGTGGGCACCGCCGTCCTCGTCGACGACCGGGGCGTGCCCCGCGTCCGCTGCGCCGGCGGCAACCCGCTGAACCCGCCGGTCGTCTCCCGAGGGACCCCGGCCACCCAGGGGCCGTCCTGGGCCGGGTTCCGGCCCGGCAACGTTGTCGTCGTGACCCCGGCGCCCACGGTGATCACCCACCTCACGATCATCGACGTCGTCGACCACGCCTGGATCGAACGGCGGATCGGTGACGACGGTCACCGCGACGCCGTCGTACGGCAGCCCGGCACGAGTGCGGGTGCGGGTGCGGGTGCGGAGCGGAGCCCGCGGACGGCTCCGTCGTCCGAGGAGACGACGCCTGACTGCGCGCCGGTCACCGCGACCCCGGGCGTGCCGGACGGGGGCGTGCCGGACAGGGGCACGCCGACCGAGACTCCGGCGGTGGCCGCGGTGTCGGACTGCATCACTCCCGCGCCGACGGGCCCGCCGAGCGCGCCGCCCGAGCCCTTCCTGCCCCCCTTGGGGGAAAGCCCCGCTCCCAGCTCCACGGAGATCGACCGGCGCGCGTCCCAGGAGCCCCCGTCCGCGCTGGACCCCTTGGATGAGGAGATCGGCCCCGACACCGTTCCGGAGATCCCCGACCTGCCCGACGGCGGCGGTCTGATCCCCGACGAGTCGCCCGACGAGGACACCGTCTTCGACGCCCCGGCCGACGTCTTCCACGGCTGAGCGCCCGAGTGTCCCGGAGGGCCCGGAGACGGGCCGACGCTGTTGGCGAATCCGCTGTGGCCGGGTGGTCGGCCACGGGAATGTGACACTCTCCGTGCAAGTGTCACATTCTCCGGGCCATACACCGTGGCCCCGAGGGTCGAAGAATCGGCGCTCCCCAGAAGTCGAATAATCGGGTAAATCCTGACAAGGTGACCCCATGGTTGATCGGGGAGCGAGCGCCCTGTCACTCCCGGACGACTGGCCGGCCCACCCGGATCCGATCCTGGCGCTCAACCGCATGGGGAGCTTCGACTGGGACCTGGACACCGGTCTTATGCAGATGGACACCCAGGCCCACGAAGTCCTCGACGTGCGCCCCGAGGAATACGACGGCTCCCCCGAGTCCCTGTCGCCGCGCGTGCCGCGGACCGAGGCCATCCGCCTCGACACCCTGGTCTCCCAGGCCCTCAAGGACGGCAGCGAGAACTACGGCGCCTACTTCCGCATCCGCTGCCGCGACGGCTCGCTGCGCTGGACACACACCCAGGGCTCCATCCGCCGCGACGAGACGGGCCGGCCGCGACGGATCATCGGCATCGTCCGCGACGCCACCCAGGAGCTCGGCGAGAGCGCGGCGCGCCGCGAACAGGCCGCCGAGGACGAGGCCCGGCGCCGGCAGACGAACGTCGTGCAGATCACCACGGCCGCGCTCGCCCACGCCCGCACCGTCCAAGACGTCATCGACGTCCTCAAGGACTCCCACGGTGTCACCCACCTCGGCGCGACGAGCCTGGTCGTGGGCCTGGTGGAGGCCGGGCGCATCCGGCTGGTCGCCGAGGGCCCCGAGGGCAGCTTCGTGCCCGGAACCATGGTCACGCGCATCGACGAGCAGTACCCGATGAGCGAGGTCGTGCGCACCCTCGCCCCGCGCTTCATCGAGTCGTCGGACGACTTCGCCGAGTCGTATCCGCTGCTGTGGCCGCAGATCACCGACCTGAAGATCACCTCGGCCGCCTATCTGCCACTCATCGTGCAGGCCCGCCCGATCGGCGCGATGGGCCTGCTCTACAACGACCGGCGGGGCTTCTCGTCGGAGGATCGCAACGTCCTCGTCGTGCTCGGCAGCAGCATCGCGCAGAGCCTGCAACGCGCCATGTTCTACGAGCAGGAGAAAGACCTCGCGCAGGGCCTCCAGCAGGCGATGCTGCCGCGCTCCATCCCCAGCGTGCCGGGCGCCGACATCGCCGTGCGCTACCGTTCCGCCTCCTTCGGCCGGGACATCGGCGGCGACTGGTACGACCTGATCCCGCTGCCCGGCGGCCGCGTCGGCGCCGTCATCGGCGATGTCCAGGGCCATGACACGCACGCCGCCGCCGTCATGGGCCAGCTGCGCATCGTGCTGCGCGCCTACGCCGCCGAGGGCCACACCCCCGCCACCGTGATGGCCCGCGCCTCGGTCTTCCTGCACGAACTCGACACCGAGCGCTTCGCGACCTGCCTGTACGCGGAGGCCGATCTGTCCACCGGGGTGGTCCAGCTGGTGCGGGCGGGCCACATCGACCCGCTGATCCGGCAAGTCGACGGCAGCTGCTGTCGACTTGCCGTCGACGGGGGCCTGCCGCTCGGTCTGTCCGCGTTGTTCGGGCGCCTCGAATACCCGGTCGACACCTTCGAGCTGGACCCGGGCCAGACCCTGATGCTGTGCACCGACGGCCTGGTCGAGCAGCCCGGCTTCGACCTCGACGAAGGCATGCACACCCTCATGGAACTGATCGGCTCGGGCCCGGACGACGTGCGTGACCTCGCCGACCGTCTCATCGACGTGGCCGAGGAACGCGGCGGCGGCGACGACGTCGCCCTGCTGCTCCTGCGCCGTCGCGGCCTCGGCCCCCAGCAGTCTGGCGGGCGTCTCCAGCAGCATGTCGCGCCCGGCGAACCCGAGGCGCTCACCGAGGCCCGGCACATGATCCGGGCCGCGGTCCGTGCCTGGGGTACCGGTGAGCGCACCGACGACATCGAACTGGTCGCCGGCGAGCTGATCACCAACGCCCTGATACACACCGAGGGCGCCGCGATCGTCACCCTGCGGGTGCTCAGCGGTCCCGACCGCAGGCTGCGGGTCGAGGTCGAGGACTCCTCCAGCGCCCTGCCGCGCCGCCGCGAGGCGGGAGAGTCCGGCGTCTCGGGCCGCGGTCTCCTGCTGGTCGACCGGCTCGTCGACGTCTGGGGCGTGGAGGCGCGCGGCGGCGGCAAGTGTGTGTGGTGCGAGTTTCTCGTCCCGGGACGGGGCTGACGGGCGACTTCCAGAGGGCGAGCGGGTTCGGATGGTGTTGTCGGTGCCGGGTGGCACTCTGGACCCATGCCGGAACTGCCAGAGGTCGAAGCGCTCAAGGACTTCCTGGCCGACCATCTCGTCGGCCGCGAGGTCGTGCGCGTGCTGCCCGTCGCCATCAGCGTCCTGAAGACGTACGACCCGCCCGTCACCGCTTTCGAGGGCCGCGAGGTCACCGCCGTGCACCGGCACGGCAAGTTCCTCGACATCGAGGCCGACGGCCTGCACTTCGTGACACACCTGGCCCGCGCGGGCTGGCTGCACTGGAAGGACACCCTGCCCGACGGCCCGCCCCGCCCCGGCAAGGGTCCGCTCGCGCTGCGCGTCGCCCTGGAGACCGGCGAGGGCTTCGACCTCACCGAGGCCGGCACGCAGAAGAGACTCGCGGTGTACGTGGTCCGGGACCCGGCGGAGATCCCCGGCGTGGCCCGTCTCGGCCCCGACCCCCTCGCCGCCGACTTCGACGCGGCACGGTTCGCGCGGCTGCTCGAGGGCGAGCGGCGTCAACTCAAGGGCGCGCTGCGGGACCAGAGCCTGATCGCCGGTGTGGGGAACGCGTACAGCGACGAGATCCTGCACGCCGCCAAGATGTCCCCCTTCAAGCTCGCCGCCTCGCTGACCCCCGAGGAGACGAGCCGCCTGTACGAGGCGCTGCGCACCACGCTCGCGGAGGCGGTGGAGCGCTCCCACGGGCTGGTCGCCGGTCGTCTCAAGGCGGAGAAGAAGAGCGGGCTGCGGGTGCACGGCAGGACGGGTGAGCCGTGTCCGGTGTGCGGCGACACCATCCGTGAGGTCTCCTTCAGCGATTCCTCGCTGCAGTACTGCCCGACCTGCCAGACGGGAGGGAAGCCACTCGCGGACCGCCGGATGTCCCGGCTGCTCAAGTAACCGTGGATCAGGGTGACTTGATCGTCACCAGGTGCTTGCCGTCCGTCGTGCGTACCTCGAACCGGCTGATCTCCCCGGACTTGAGCGCGGCCCCGCCCTGCAGGGTGGTGGCCTCGCCGTTGTGCGCGGGCACCATCCAGCTCGTCACCGTCTGCTCCGAACCGTCCTTGCCGACGGCGACGAGCTGACAGGGGCGCGGCCCCCCGGCGTCCTTGACCCTGACATTGACCTGGCTGCCCCAGACCCGGTCCTCGGTCGTGACCTGGGCCCACACCCCGGTCTGCGCGTCCGTCGCGGCGAACGGCTTCGGCTGGGAACCGGAACCGTTCGACGTGACCATCGCGATCGCGGGCCCGCCCGCCGCGAGCACCACGGCGGCGGCCACCGCGTACAGCCAGCGCCTGCGCCCGGCCCGGTGCCGCGTCGCCACCTCACCGAGCAGCTTGTCCATCAGTCGCGGCCCGGGGGCGGCGAAGGGATGCACGAAGCGCGGGGTGGACCGCCGGTACAGCATCAACTGCCGTGCGGCGGGTCGGAACTCACTCACGTGCGCCGCGCACTGAGGGCACTCCATGAGGTGATCCTCGAAGCGGAAAGCCTCCGCCTCGTCCAGCACGCCGAGCGCGTAGGCGCCGACGTCGTGATGCCGTTCCAGGGACCTCATACCGAATACCGAATCCTTGTGGCGTTGGTGCGGGGTGGGAGTGGTGTTGCTGTTGCCCACCGGTACGTACCAGACCGTCGAATCACTCAAGACTCGTCCGGAATCGCGACGAAGACATTCGGAGCGAGCGCGCCCGCGGATTGGTGCGAGCTCAAAAAAAGTTGTGCGGAAAACTTGTTTGGAGGAGTGACGGGCGAAACGACCGGCCGAACGGCCTGCGGAATGATCGGCCGAGCGGTCGGCCGAGCGGTCGGCGGAGCGGTCGTTCGTGACGCTCGTTCGTGGCGGTCAGAAAAGATGGATCGCCAGGTGCCCCAGGGGCAGCCCCAGCCGCCACGCCGGTGTCCACACCTTCGGACCGTCGTCCTCGCCCGGAACCGGGCCGCCACCGGGCACGGCGTCCAGATCGGGGGCGAGCAGTTCGGTCTCCTCCAGCCAGCGCCAGGCCGCAGTGGCCAGTTCCAGGTCCGGGGCGGGACCGCCGGACTCGACCGCCTCGGCCGCCCGTCGCGCCATGTGCTCGCGCACCCAGTCCTGCCACGGCTGGTCGTACGCCGTCAGCGAGAGCCAGGTCTCCAACTGCGTAACGACCCGGATCCCCGAGAGCTCACCGTCGGTGTCGGAGAGGAAGATGGTCAGCGCCAGGGCGTCGCGCCCGGCCCGGAACTCGAAGGACGTGGGCGGCATCAGGTCGCCGGTCCGCAGCAGCTCGTCGGCGATGTACTCGGCGTACAACCACGCCATGGGGACGGTGAGTTCCCCACCGCCGGTGCCGTCCGTGCTCTCTTGACCTCTGTGCAGCATCCCTTCCCGCCTTCCTCCGGTTTGCGTGCGCGTCGCCCGCCCCCGGGCCTCGGGGCGTGTCCTGCGGACACCCTCCGATCCGGAACACGGATGAGGACAGCTGATTGCTCAACCATGGTCCTCAGCAAGGCGCTTTACGGAGGTTTGACTCGGCCTTCGGTTTCACCGCAGGTCGGCCGCGTACCCCGGAAGAACCCGGCGCAGGGCGCGCAGCGCGTAGTACGCGCGAGACTTCACCGTACCGGGCGGAATTCCGAGCGCCGCGGCGGCCTCCGCCACACTCGCCCCCTGGAAGTACACCTGCACCAGGACTTCACGGTGCTCCGGAGTGAGTGTCTTCACAGCCTCTCGCACATCGAGCGTCGCCGCCGACCTTTCGGCGTGATCCGCACAGATCCGCGCACTTTCCAGCACCGCGTCCCCGACCTCCGAGGGACGCGCCTGCCGGGCCCGCCGCGCGTCGATCGCGAGCCGCCGTCCCACGGTGAGCAGCCAGGGGCGTACGGAGTCGAAGGCGTCGGCGCGCAGCGCCTCGGGGTGCTGCCAGGCGCGCACGAACGTCTCCTGGAGCAGATCCTCGGCGCGCTGCCGGTCACCGTCGGAGAGTCGCAGAAGCAGGGCGAAGAGGGGTCGGCCGTGCTCGCGCTGCAGCGCGGCCAGCTCGTGCTCGGCGGTCGTCTTGGTGGTGGTTCCGGCCGTCATGGCCTGTATGTCAGCGCGGTGCGTCCCGCCCGGACAGGTCATGAACACGGTTGTGCGGTGGGCGGTCGAAGCCGTCGGTGAGCGGTGCGCCGAACGGTTCGGCGGGCCTCGCCGTCGCCCTGACGGGCTCGTCCGTGAGCGCCGGACGGGCTACCGGTGTGCGTGGGTCCTTGACTCCGACCCGCCTTGTTATGTGGATTCGTCTCACTTCGTATTCAAATACGACCGCATCTGTGACCGCATCTACGACTACATCGAGGCTTGGCATGATCACACGTAGCCAACAGGCCGCCTGGGCCCTCGCGGCCGTACTCGTCGTGGGCGCCGCGAGCTGCCGGGCCGACCCGGAGCCGCCCGCCCGGAGCGCCGGGCACCCTGCCGCGCCCGCCGCCCCGCGCGGCTTCACCCTGGTCGCCTCCGGCGACGTGCTGCCGCACGCCTCGATCATGGACCGGGCGAACTCCGACGCGGGTGGCGCCGGGTACGACTTCCGGCCGATGTTCGAAGGGGTGAAGTCCCTGGTCTCCGGTGCCGACCTGGCGATCTGCCACCTGGAGACCGTGTACGGCGCCGACGACTACAGCGGCTACCCGGCCTTCGAGTCCACGCCGCAGATGGCCGGGGGGCTCGCCGCGACCGGGTACGACGCCTGCTCCACCGCCTCGAACCACGCGCTGGACGACGGCGCCGCCGGTATCCGGCGCACCCTGGACGCGCTCGACCGTGCGGGCGTACGGCACGCGGGATCGGCGCGAACGGAGGAAGAGGCGGCCCTGCCCACCCTCGTGCGCGCGGGCGGCGCCGAGGTCGCCCACCTCGCCTACACGGTCGGGACCAACGGCCTCCCGATGCCCGACGGGCAGCCCTGGGCCGTCAACCTCGCCGACGGCGACCGGATCCTCGCGGATGCCCGCGCCGCCCGGAGGGCGGGCGCCGACGTGGTCGTCGTATCCCTGAACTGGGGCACCGAATGGCAGGACGAGCCCGACGCCCAGCAGCTGACGCTGAGCGCGGAGCTCACCGCCTCCCGCACGGGCGGGCGGCCCGACATCGACCTGATCCTCGGCGCGCACGCGCATGTCCCCCAGGCGTACGAGAAGGTCAACGGCACCTGGGTCGTCTACGGGTTGGGCGACCAGATCGCGGGTGAGATGTTCAACCGCCAAGGCGTCCAGGACTCGCGGGGCAACGAGAGCACCCTCGCCCGCTTCACCTTCGCCCCGCCCGCGCGCAAGGGTGCCCGCTGGGAGGTCACGAGGGCCGAGTTCGTGCCCCAGTTCTTCGACATCGACGCCGGACGGGTCGTCGATCTCGACGCGGCCCTGGCGCAAGGGGCCGACGTCGGCGGCGTACGCGACCGGATCCGGGACGTGGTGCTCAGCCATGGCGCGGCCAGGGACGGACTGGCGATGGCGCAGTAGGGGGTCCGGGGGCCGGTCGGTTCACGCCGACGTCGACCCGACCCTCGTACGGCGGCTGCGGGAGATGGCGACGCGGACGATCTCCAGGCACACTCGCACCGAAAGGCGCATTCGCACCGAAACGGACTGGCGGGTGCCGGTGTCCGACTCCTGGGCGCGGGCGGCCCGGATCGAGGTCCCCCTGCTCGCCGTCATCGGCGGCGTCGACACCGCCGGCCACATCGGCACGGCCGAACGCCTCGCCCGCCCGGTCGCGGGCGGCCGCGCCACGACGGTCGACGGCACCGCCACCGCCCACTACCCCAACAGGGAACGCCCCGACGTCTTCAACGGACTCGTCGAGGAATTTCGTCCGCACGCTCCGGTGAGCCCGGCCGCGGCTCGCTACGGGACGACCGTGACCGGCCAGCGGCCGGCCTTCACCAGCCGGATCGCCACCGACCCGATGAGCCGGTGCCCCGCCTGCTCGGAGGCGCCGACCACCACGGCGTCCGCCTTGAGCTCGTCCGCCGCCGTCACCAGACCGTTGTAGGGATCGCCGCGGAAGGTGTGGAACTCCCAGCGCACCGAGAAGATGTCCTTCATCTTCTCGGTGGCCTCCCGGATCTGCGCGATGAGGTCCTCGGCGATCCGGTCGGTCGTCTCGGCGACCGGCGCCCCGAGGACCGCTCCCGCGGCCATCACCGGCTGGACGTACACGAGGGCGAGCAGCGCGTGCTGCCGCCGGGCCAGCCCGCCGGCGTAGGACGCCGCGCGCAGCGACGAGTCGGAGCCGTCCACTCCGACGACGATGACCTTGGGACCGTCCGTGCCACGCTCGAACCGATGCGAGGGTTGCTGTTCCGCCACACTGCCGAGGGTATCGGAACCCCCAGGTCGGGGAACCGGGCGGGCTCCGCGTGGGTCCGCCCGACGGACCGTACGGTTTCCGCCGGCACCCTCGCTGCCCAGGACGGGCGCTCGACGGGCGGCCCCGCTCGGCACTTCCTACAGTCGGAAACATGAGTGCCACCGTGGAGGCCCGTGGACCGAAGGACGTCACGGGACCCGTACGGCCGCCTGGGGGCGGATTCCTCAGCAAGGTGCCCGAAGGCTTCGCCGCCTTCTTCGGTGCCCTCTCCGTCCTCTGCGTCCTGCTGGCCTTCATCGCCCCGCTGCGCCGCCTGCTGCGCCCCGTCGTGGACTTCCTCGACCTGCTGATCGTCCCGGTCAGCGCCAACCTCGCCTACGCCGTCTTCCTCTTCCTGCTCGCCGCCGCGACCGCCGCCCGCAAGAAGATCGCCTGGTGGCTGGTGGTGGTCTATCTCGGCCTGCTGGTCTTCTTCGACATCGTCGGTCTCGCGATGGGCCTGTACGCCGAGTCGCTGCCGTCCTTCGTCGTCTGCGGACTGCTGCTGGTGCTTCTGCTCGTGGCGCGCCGCGAGTTCTACGCCGACTCCCGGCGCGGCGCGGTATGGCGGGCCCTGGCCGTACTGCTGGTCGGGCTCGTCGTGGCGATCCTGCTGGGCTGGGTCCTGGTCGAACTGTTCCCCGGCACCCTGCCGCGCGGCGAACGGCTGCTGTGGGCGGCCAGCCGGGTGTGCGGCGGACTGGTCTCCAGCGGCTCTTTCAGCGGACGCCCGCCCCGCAAGCTCTACTTCCTCCTCGGCCTCTTCGGCGCCCTCGCCCTGCTCAACGCCGCCGCCGCGCTCTTCCGCTCGCAGCGCCTGGAGGCGGCCCTGCGCGGCGACGACGAAGCCCGTATCCGCGCCCTGCTCCAGGCGTACGGCGCCGACGACTCCCTCGGCTACTTCGCCACCCGCCGCGACAAGGCCGTGGTCTTCTCGCCCAGCGGCAAGGCCGCCGTGACCTACCGTGTCGAGGCCGGTGTCTGTCTCGCCAGCGGAGACCCCGTCGGCGACCGTGAGGCCTGGCCGCACGCCATCGAGGCCTGGCTCGACCTGGCCCGCCGTTACGCCTGGGCGCCCGCCGTCATGGGCGCCTCCGAGGACGGTGCCAAGGCCTTCGTGCGCGCCGGGCTCGGCGCACTCCAGCTCGGCGACGAGGCGATCCTGCACGTCGCCGACTTCGACCTGGACGGCCGCGACAAGCGCGTCACCCGTCAGGCCGTCCACCGGGTACGGCGCACCGGCGCCACCTGCCGGGTACGCCGCCACTCCAGTCTCACCGACGAGGAGATGGAGGAGCTCATCGACAAGGCGGACGCCTGGCGCGACACCGAGACCGAGCGCGGCTTCTCCATGGCCCTCGACCGGCTCGGCGACCCCGCCGACGGCGACTGCCTCCTCGTCGAGGCCCTGAGCCCCGACGGCAAGCTCCTCGCGCTGCTCTCCTTCGTGCCCTGGGGCAAGGACGGCATCTCGCTCGACCTGATGCGCCGGGACCGCAGCGCCCCCAACGGCGTCATGGAGTTCATGGTCGCCGAGGTGTGCGCGGCGGCCGGGAAGTTCGGCGTACGGCGCGTCTCCCTCAACTTCGCGGTGTTCCGGTCGGTCTTCGAGGAGGGCGCCCGCATCGGTGCCGGACCGGTGCTCAGGCTCTGGCGCAGGCTGCTGCTGTTCTTCTCCCGGTGGTGGCAGCTGGAGGCGCTGTACCGGTCCAACGCCAAGTACCACCCCGAGTGGTACCCGCGCTTCATCTGCTACCGCGAGACCGGCTCCCTCGCCCGCATCGGTCTGGCGTCCGGCATCGCCGAGGGCTTCGTCTCCGTGCCCTCGCTGCGCAAGCTCTGGGGCAAGGGCCACACCAAGGCCGGACCTCAACCCGCGACCACCGCGGGCCTGCCCCCGCTGTCGGCCCTCGGCCTCGATGCCGGGGCCGGGGCCGGGGCCGCCGATCCGACCGCGGGCCTGCCCGAACAGGTCCGCGTCCGGCACCGCACGCTCGACCGGCTCCGTGCCACCGGCACCGACCCCTACCCGGTGGGCGTCCCGTCGCGCACCCACACCCTCGCCGAGGTCCGCGCGGGACTGGCAGGAGAGACAAGGCATGCGGAACAGGCAGGGCATGCGGGACAGCATGTGCGGGTCGCCGGGCGTGTGATCCTCGTACGCGATTTCGGCGGTATCGTGTTCGCCGTCCTGCGCGACTGGTCCGGCGACCTCCAACTCGCCCTCACCCGCGAGGAATCCGGGCCCGCCCTCGTCCGGTTCCGCACGGACGTCGACATCGGCGACCACCTCACCGCCGAGGGCCTCGTCGGCGTCAGCGACAAGGGCGAACCGACCGTCTTCGTCACGTCCTGGCAGCTCATCGGCAAGTGCCTGCGCCCGCTGCCCGACAAACGCCGAGGCCTCGCCGACCCCGAGGCGAAGGTGCGCCGCCGCTATCTCGACCTGGTGTCCAGCCCCGGCGCCCGCGAGATCGTCCGGGCTCGCTCCACCGTCGTCCAGGCGCTGCGCCAGGGCTTGCTGGACCGCGGCTACCTCGAGGTCGAGACACCGATGCTCCAGCAGATCCACGGCGGCGCCAACGCCCGCCCCTTCACCACCCACATCAACGCCTACGACCTGAACATGTATCTCCGCATCGCCCCCGAGCTCTACCTCAAACGACTGTGCGTGGGCGGCCTGGAGAAGGTCTTCGAACTGGGCCGCACCTTCCGCAACGAGGGCATTTCCTACAAGCACAACCCCGAGTTCACGATGCTGGAGGCCTACCAGGCCTTCGCCGACTACGACGTGATGCTCGACCTCACCCGCGAACTGATCCAGGGCGCGGCGCGAGCCGCCTTCGGCGCGCCGATCGCCCGCAAGGGCGGCACCGAGTACGACATCTCCGGTCCGTGGCCGGTCAAGACGGTGCACGGCGCGATCTCCGAGGCCCTGGGGGAGGAGGTGAGCCCCGACACGCCGGTGGAGGCCCTGCGGCGGCTGTGCGACCGCGTGGGCGTGCCGTACCGGGCGGACGGCGGACGCGGTGACGTCGTACTGGAGATGTACGAACGACTGGTCGAGGAGAAGACCCGACTGCCCGTGTTCTACAAGGACTTCCCGACCGACATCTCCCCGCTCGCCCGGCAGCACCGCACCGACCCGCGTCTCGCCGAGCGCTGGGACCTCGTTGCCTTCGGCACCGAACTGGGCACCGCCTACTCGGAGTTGACTGATCCGGTGGAGCAACGGCGGCGGCTGACCGCGCAGTCGCTGCGGGCCGCGGGGGGAGATCCCGAGGCGATGGAGCTCGACGAGGACTTCCTCGACGCGCTGGAGTACGCCATGCCGCCGACCGGCGGGCTCGGCATCGGAGTGGACCGGTTGGTCATGTTCCTCACGGGGCTGACGATTCGCGAGACACTGCCGTTCCCCCTGGTGCGCCGCCGCTGAGCTGGTGCCAATGGGTGCTTTCCCGGGTCGTACGGGTGTTGCTCGGCCACGCTACGCCTCTATTGGGCGAATGATAAGTCATGAAATATGATCACCTGCCCACGCGGCGCCGAGTGTTGATCGCCGGTGCCGCCGTCCTGGCGGCGGCGGGGGCGACGGGCACGGCCCGCGTCCTCACCGCCGAACCGGCCGCAGGCCCGCCACGAAGCGCACCGCCGGTCGCCGGCCCGCAGGTGCGCCGGGCTCTCAAGCCCTCCGCCTACCGCCTCCAGCCGATGGCCGGAGACGGCCCGCCGCACCGGACGCCCGCGCGGACCGCCGTCCGGGACGAGCCGATCCTGCGGATGAGCGGGCGCGGCCGCACGATGGTGCTGACCTTCGATGACGGCCCCGATCCGCGCTACACCCCGGACATCCTGCGTACCCTGCGCAAGCACGACGTACGGGCGATGTTCTTCGTATGCGGGGAGATGGCCGTCGACAACAAGGATCTGCTGGCCGAGATGGCCGACGACGGGCACATCGTCGGCAACCACACGTGGACCCACCCGTTGCTGATCCAGCTCTCGCGCTCCCAGATTCGCTCCGAGATCGAGCGCACCTGCGACGTCATCGAGGATGCCTACGGCGAACGGCCCGTCTGGTTCCGCGCGCCGTACGGTGCCTGGAACCGGGCCACCTTCCAGATCGGCGCCGACCTGGGCATGGAGCCGTTCGCCTGGACGGTCGACTCCCTGGACTGGACCACCCCCATCCCCAGCGCCGGCGCCATCGCCGGCCGAGTGGAGAACGGCGCCGCCCCGGGCGTCATCGTCCTCTCGCACGACGCGGGCGGCGACCGCTCCCGGAGCGTCCGGGCCCTGCGCGACTATCTCCCCGTACTGCTCGATTCCGGCTACGACCTCACCGTGCCCCACCGCCAGGACACCTGACCCCGGCCCGCCCGAACTCCGGGGCTCCGCCAGGGCCCCGGGGGCTCTGCCGCCCGGTCCGCCGACGAGTTGGGCACTCTGCCCGGGCCCGTCGGCGGGCCGAGGGAATCCGGGCGGCCGGTCGGGGAACGTTCAGCGGGCGTCGACCAAGCGGGCGAACACGACGACGTTTCCGTCGTAGCCGTGTTGCTTGGAGAAACCGCCGCCGCAGGTGATGACGCGCAATTCGGGGGTGCCCTTGCTGCCGTATACGCGATCGCCGGGGAAGTTGCTCTTTTCGAAGACCTCGATGCCGTAGATCTCGAATGTCGCGGTCTTCCCGTCCTTTCGCATTACCTCGACCCGGTTTCCCTTCTTGAGGGCCCCGAGCCCGTAGAAGACGGCGGGTCCCCGGTTGTTGTCCACGTGGCCCACGATCACCGCCGTGCCCTTCTCGCCGGGCGAGACCGCGCCGGTGAACCAGCCCGCGAGATTCGCGTTGTCGGGCGGCGGCGCGTCGACCCACCCGTCCGCGTCGAGACCCACCGGCACGACCGGGGCGTCGACCTTGATCGCCGGGATCCTGACCCGGTCCACCGCGGAGAACGGCAGCGAGGCGGGCGCGCTCGCCGAGGTACCGTCGGGCGTCTGGCTGTCCGCTGCCGCTGCCGCCGCCGTCGCGGGCTGCGGAGGGCCCACATCGAACTCACCGGAACCGTTCCGAATGAGTGCGAGGCCGGTCAGCAGAACAAGCGCTATTACGCCCCACGGGGCGCGCTTCTTCTGCCGCTCCTCCTCTTCGGCCACCTCGGACGCAAACATTCGCAATCCCCTCTCGACACGGCCGTCGCCGCGTCCGTCGCGCATACGAGAAAGCTAAGTGCAGCATGCCCGCCGAGCGACGGGGCGCAGGCGAACGGGTGGCGGAGTGCCACCGTGGTGAGCCATCCGAGTTGCCGAGGGCCAGGAACTTTCTGACGGTCCATGACCTGCGGCAATATCCGATTGTGTGGAATTCTCTCGGCGTGTCTTCTCACCAGGACGGACCATTCTCGAAATGCGGCCCTGTACATGGCATCTGAGGGTCTGTCTGGGAGGCGCTTTCTCGCCGATCGACCGGGGACGGTTCCCGGGGCGTCTTCCGCGGAGGATCACATGCGTGCAACTCGTGCCCTGGCGGTCTCTGCCGCCGTGGTCGCCGCGGTGGGGCTCGCCGCCCCGGCGGCGACGGCCTCGAACGAACCGGGCAACAACGAACCGGGCAACAACGAACGACTGGGCAACCCCGGTGGACCGGGCAACGGTACTGGACTGGACAACGGTGCTGTACTGAACAACGGTGCTGTACTGAACAACGGGGGTGTGCTGAACAACGGGGGTGTGCTGAGTAACGGCGGTGTGCTGGGCAACGGCGGTGTACTGGTCGACGGCGGTCGGTTGGGTGACGGCGGGCGTCTGGGTGGCAATGGCCGGTTGGGTGGCAATGGCCGGTTGGGTGATAACGGCCGGTTGGGTGATAACGGCCGGTTGGGTGATAACGGGCGGTTGGGTGACAACGGGCGGTTGGGTGACAACGGGCGGTTGGGTGACAACGGGCGGTTGGGTGACAACGGCCGGTTGGGTGACAACGGCCGGTTGGGTGACAACGGGCGCCTGGGTGACAACGGCCGGTTGGGCGACGGCGGGCGTCTGGGTGACAATGGCCGACGGGGTGATGAGGGCCGACGGGGTGATGAGGGCCGACGGGGTCGCGACGAACTGAGAAACATTGTCGCCCGGCCCAGCGTCATCGCGCGGGGCGGTCAGCTGACGGTCACCGTGGACGGCGAAGCGTGCCAAAGGCCCGGCAGCACGGTCTCCTCGCGGGTCTTCCGCACCACCCGGCTGCGCCGGGTGGGTGGCGACACGTTCGCCGCCGTGGTCACCGTCGACCGGGATGCGCGCCCGGGGTGGTACGACATCACGGCCCGCTGCGGCGACCGAAGGCTGACCCGGCCCGACGCCTTCACCGTCATCGGTGGTGTCAGCGGAGGTCTCGGCGGCAGCAGCTCCAGCGGAGCGACGCCCACCGACATGGCGATCGGTGGCGGGCTGGTGGCCGCGGCTGTGGTCGGCGGCGGGGTGTTCTGGATGCGCCGCAGGTCCGAGAAGCGGACCTGACCGGCAGGTCGCAGCAGCCGATCCGGCCGATTTCACCCCTCCGGCGCGCACGTGACAGTCCTTCGCCCCGGATCCTGCCGAGAGGTCCGGGGGGCGAAGGACTGTGCGCGGTGCGGTCAGGAGTCGTCGGCGCGGCGGCGCGCCATGTACCACGCGGTACCGACGCAGCCACCGGTGAGCGCGGCTCCCAGACCGATCTCCCTCAGGTCGAAACCGCCTACGCTGCCGCCGACACCGGCCCTGACACCCCGCTGCACCGGGACGGGGTCGCGGGCAGACTCGCCGTTGTCGCCGTTGTTGGTGGTGCGGCCGTTGTTGCTGGTGCGGGCACCCGCGATCGTGACCTCGGTGTGCCCGCTCTCGTTGCCGCACTGGAACGTCACCTCGTACACGGCGCCCGCTCTGACGCCCCGGTCTATCAGGGCCGTCGCCGACGACTGTCCCCTGGGGATGCTGACCGCGTCGAAGACTTCCGAGGAGACCCTGGCGACGGAGTTGCAGCTCTCCGCGTTCAGCCGGAGCCGCCCGCCCGCCTCGATGGTCTGTGGCTGCACATTGAAGCCGAACGAGGTGATGTTGCTGTTGCCCCGGCCGCTGTCGCGGCCGCCGTCGCCGCTTTCGTCGCCGTTCCCGGCGAGGGCGGCGGATGCGGAGAGGGTCAGGGCGGTCACGCCCAGCAGTGCGGCCGAAGCGACGCCTATCGCGTGCATGGTGATCCTCCGGGTCTCCGAGGAGCCGCGCCGCGGACCTGTTCCGACTGCGCGTGAGATGCACCTCGATGACCGGAACGCTAGGAAAGGGTGCGCACGGGCGCGATCGTAGTCGCGCGAATGGGGTAACGGTGTGGGCCGTACGGGCGACAGCGTATGTGCGGACGGGGGACGGACACGGCGTGGCGTCCGTCCCCCTGCTGCCCGTTCCCCTGCGTGAGAGTCCGTCTGTTGAGAGTCTGTCTGTTGAAACCCCGTTTACTGAGCGCCCGTCACCCCGGAAGGTGCGGGAACAGTGCCGTGAACGGCTCCGCCGAGGCCGTGATCCCCCGGCTGTAGGGCGCGTCGAAGTCCCAGATCAGGAAGAGCAGGAAGGTGATCAGGGCGGAGAAGAGCCCGGCGAGGATCAGCTCGCGCCTGGTGCGCCGGATCTGCAGCGCGAACACCATGCCGATCGTGACCACGGCACCGGTGATCAGCCCGAACCACACCACCCCCGGCATGGTCGCGTCCGTCGAGTCGGCGCGGGCGTTGCGTGCCGCGTCGGCCGCGGTCACCTGGTCGACCAGCGGCTGGTAGGCCTGGGCCTCGAAGTCGGACTTCGGCCGGTAGTCGGTGACGTCCTGGCGGACGACCTCGAAGAGCCGGCCGCCCTTGGCCGTCACATGGCCGTGGTCGGCCATGGTCTTCCACTCGGTTTTGACGACGTGACCGACGTACGCGTCGACGTCGCCGCGGATGCGGTCGCGCACGTCCGGCGGGTAGGCCCGGACCCGCTCCGAGATCTCGTGCAGGGCCTGGGCCTCCGCCTGCACATGGTCCTGGGCGGCGCTGCGGGCCTCCCAGACACCGGCGATGGCCAGTCCCAGGACGATGGCGTAGACCACGCCGATCATCATGGTCATGTATTCGATCACGTCCGGGGTCTCGGACGGATCCTCGTCATCGGGGGCCCTGCGGGTACGTAGGAGGGACACGACCAGGACGACGACACACGCCGCCGCCATCGCGAGGACGAGAACAAGCCATTCCGACAAGGATGCCTCCAGGGGTCAGCGCGGACGCAGCGCCGCGACGGCGAGCAACGCGGGCACGGTGACGAGCAGGGTGAGCGAGACCAGGGACGGTCCGCTGCGGGGCGAGTGCTTGCGCGCGGGGGCGCGATACGCCGGATAACTCACCGGGGTCACCGACGGCTTGGGACGCGCCTTGCGAGAGGGCGAGGGTGTCGGCGTCGGCGTCGGTGTTGGCGAGGGCGCCGGTCTCGGCGGCGGAGCCACGGCGGGGGGCCGCGGGGTCGGCGAGGCGGGCGGAGGCGGTGGTGGTGGGGGAGCGGGAGGCGGCGGTTTCGGCCTGGGCTCGGGCGGGGGTGCGGGCGGTGGCGGTGGCGGTGGTTTCGGGGTGGGCGGGGGCGAGGGTGGCGGCGGGCTGATGGTGCAGAGGCCGCCGCCGGCGACCGCCACCGCGTCCGTGCCGTCCGGGCCGATGGAGGCGTACGCGCAGGAGTCGGCGACCGCCGTCGAGGCCGGCGCGCCGCCGATGATCCAGGTCAGCGTCAGCAGCGCCAACACCCGTATGACGAGGGCGGACCGGGTCCGCTGTGGTCCATGCACGACGGAGATCATGAGGCGTACCGTGCCCGCGCACGCCGGAGCGGCGGGTATTGCCCCCGAACGAAGGACGTGCGGGTCGGAGCGGTTTGGCGGCCCTGCGGGACACGGCCGCCAAGGTGGGCACAGGTGCGCGAAAAACGCCGGCCCCGGCGCCGTCACAGCAGAGCGCCGCGTGGGCGCCGTGAAGGAGTCCGTGCGAAGCCGCCGCCGGTGTCGGACGGTGCTGTCGGCGGTCTCGGGCGGGCGGCGTCACGGGTCTCGTACGGGCCCTGTCGGGGGTCTCCGGCGGACGTCGGCGAAGGGTTCGCGCGGGTCGTGTCACAGTGTTCGGAAAGTTTTTTGCGCGCACGTTGAACACATCCGCCACCCCCGCCCGTACCTAAGGCCATGCGCGGCGCAGCAGGGCGCTGCAACCCTTATGCGAACAGTGGGAGTTACCCAATGAAGACCTCCTGGCGGAGCGCCTCACTCGTAGCGACAGCTGCGGCCGTGCTGGCGCTCACGACGGCGTGTGGTCAGGACTCGGGGACCACCCCGTCGACGGGCACCCAGAACGTGGGCGCCGCCGCGGCTGCCAATGGTTACGGTCAGCCCACCACCAGCAGCACCAGTGCTCCCAACGGCTACGGCGCGGACCAGCAGAGCGCCGCGCCGAAGGCGGCATCCGCGGGTCAGCTCGCCGTCGCGGAGAGCACGACGCTCGGCAAGGTTCTTACCGACAGCGCCGGCTTCACCCTGTACCGCTTCGACAAGGACACGGCCCAGCCGCCCAAGTCGAACTGTGACGGCGACTGCGCGACCGCTTGGCCGCCCGTTCCCGCCGACGGCGCCACGGCCGCCACCGGTGTGGACAAGGCACTGCTCGGCGAGGTCACCCGCTCCGACGGCACCAAGCAGCTGACCATCGGCGGCTGGCCGATGTACCGGTACGCCAAGGACACCAAGGCCGGTGACACCAACGGCCAGGGCGTCGGCGGTATTTGGTACGCGTCCGCCCCCGACGGCAAGAAGGCGACCCTGGCCTCCCTGCCGGGCCTGTCGACCCGCAAGGACCCCAAGCTCGGTGAGATCATCGTCGACAAGAACGGCATGACGGTCTACCGCTTCCTGAAGGACCAGGCCTGGCCCGTCCCGAAGTCCGCATGCATCGGCGCCTGCCTGGAGAAGTGGCCCGTCGTCGCCCCGGTCCCGGCCAGTGACACCAAGGGCGTCCAGAAGAAGGGTCTGATGGGCTTCACCCGTCCGGACGGCGCCAAGCAGATGACCGTCAACTGCTGGCCCATCTACACCTTCTCCGGTGACAAGGCCCCCGGGGACACCAACGGTCAGGGCGTGGGTGGTACCTGGTACGCCGTCGCCCCCAACGGCAAGCCGGTCGGCGTGTCGAAGTAGAGGATCACCTCCCCAGGGTTGATCGATCTCGCCCGGAACAACGGATCGCGGAAGGGAGTGGACCAGGACTGCCAAGTGTGCCGGACGAACGGAACAACGCGCGCGACCCCGGTCCGCCCCCTCCGCACCGCACGGAGGGGGCGGGCCGTTTGGCGTGCGCGCGGTTCACTCGGCGTACGAACGCCCGAAAGTTTTCCACACCCGGGGTCGGCCGACGCTCCGCGTACCGTCGCGACGCTTCGTAACTCCCGGGAACTTTTTGGAATGCTTCGCATCGATTTCGCGGTGACAGCGGACGGCGTGTTCGACTGACCTGCAGGGGGCGGCAATTCGGCACATGCCCGGGGCAGTGACGGTGAACGGACGGTCAATTTCCGTTTTGACTCGCTCCTTTGGCGGGCGATCAGTAGCCTCAGCTCGAACACCGGATCGCCTACGCCGTCGACTACGCCTTGGAGAGATAGATGGAGCGTCCCGCCTGGGCCCCCCGGAGCATTGACATCTCGGTGCCGAGCGTGTCCCGTATCTATGACTACTACCTGGGCGGTTCGCACAACTTCGAGGTCGACCGGGAAGCCGCGCGCAAGGCGATGGAGTTCATGCCGGGACTGCCCAAGATCATGCAGGCGAACAGGGCGTTCATGCGCCGCGCCGTGCGGTTCGCGGCCGACGAGGGCATCGACCAGTTCCTCGACATCGGCTCCGGCATCCCGACCTTCGGCAACGTCCACGAGATCGCCCAGACGGCCAGGCCCGGCGCGCACGTGGTGTACGTCGACCACGACCCGGTCGCCGTCGCTCACAGCCAGGCCGTCCTGCGGGAGAACGAGGACGCGGACGTGGTCGCGGCCGATCTGCTCAAGCCCCAGGAGATCCTGGCGAGCCCCCAGGTGCAGCGGCTGATCGACCTGAACCGTCCGGTCGCCCTCCTCCTCGTTGCCATACTGCACTTCGTGGAGGACGTGGACGACCCGTACGGTGCCTTGGCCGAGCTGCGCGACGCGCTGGCGCCGGGCAGTCTGCTCGTCGTCACGCATGCCTCGTACGAGGGAATTCCGCTCCCCGAGGAGCGGGCCGCGGGCGCGGTCGACGTGTACAAGGACATCCGTAATCCGCTGATCATGCGCTCGCGCGAGGAGATCGCGCGGTTCTTCGAGGGGTACGACATGGTGGAACCCGGACTGGTGCCGATGCCGATCTGGCGGCCCGACACGGCACCCGAGGACGAGGATCCGTATTCCTTCTCCGGGTTCGCCGGCGTGGGGCGCACGGCGTGACCGCGGAGCCGGACGGGCCGGAGGACAGACTGCGCAGGTTCGCGACGATCTGGAGCCGGGCGGTGTTCCCGGTCACCTCCACGTCGCTGACCCGGCCGGAGTTCGAGCAGCGACTGGTGCCGCTCGCCCGGCGGTTGAGCGATGCGCTGCGAGCCAGGACCTTCGACGCGGCCGAAGGGCAGGCGGTCGGCGCCGCACTCGTCGCCGCGCACTGCACGGCCCCGGAGGCGCTGAGCCGCACCCTCGACTGCGTCGACGCCTATCTGGTGCTCTACTGCGGCGAGGACGGGCCCCAGGAGGCCCTGCGGACCCGCTCGGTGCGTCTGCAGCACGCCATGGCCGCGGGTTTCGCGGGTGCGCTGCGGGAGCGGACGCTCGCCGAACAGGAGGCCATCTACCAGGCGACGTTGAACGCGCGCAGCACGGTGGCCGAGGCGCTGCACGCGAGCGAGGCGCGCTTCCGCGCGGTCTTCGAGGGCGCGGCCATAGGAATCGGCATCGCCGACCTCGAAGGCAACATCCTGCAGGTCAACGGAGCCCTGCTGCGTATGTTCGGCGGCTCCGAGCAGGGTGTGCGCGGCCGCAAGGTCCCCGAGTGGACGCACCCCGAGGACGCTCCTCAAGTCTGCCGGCTGTACGAGGAGCTGGTACGCGGCGAGCGCGAGCACTACCACGTCGAAAAAGCCTTCTACCGGCCCGACGGCACCGCCCTGTGGACCAATCTGACGGTGTCCCTGCTGCGCGACGCGGACGGCCGGCCGCAGTACCAGCTCGCGCTGATGGAGGACACCACCGAGCGGCGGCTGCTCAATCTGCGGCTGCGCTACGAGGCCACCCACGACGCGCTCACCGGACTGCCCAACCGCACCCTCTTCTTCGAACGCCTGGAGAAGGCGCTGTCCGCGGGCAAGGACCAGCGTTTCGGCCTGTGCTACCTCGATCTCGACGGTTTCAAGACCATCAACGACAGCCTCGGGCACGCGGCCGGCGACCGGCTGCTCGTCGAGGTCGCCGACCGGCTGCAGTCCTGCGCGACGGCTTCCGGCGAGATGGTCGCCCGGCTCGGCGGCGACGAGTTCGTGGCCCTCACCACGGGGCCCGACACCGAGCGCGAGGTGGATGCGCTCGCCGACCGCATCATGAACGCCCTCGTCACTCCGGTGCGGATCGACGGCCGGGAGCTGACGGTCCGTGGCAGCATCGGCATCGTCGAGGGCCCGGCGGGCGAGCGCGGCCCGGCGGAGGTGCTGCGCAGCGCCGACATCACGATGTACCGCGCCAAGTCCGCGGGCGGCAACCGCTTCGAGCTCGCCGACCCCGAGGCCGACGCCCTCGCCATCACCCGGCACGGCCTCACCACCGCACTCCCGGCCGCCCTGGACCGGGGCGAGTTCTTCATCGAGTACCAGCCGCTCGTGCACCTCGGCGACGGCAGCGTGCACGGCGCGGAGGCGCTGGTGCGCTGGCTGCACCCGCAGCACGGCGTCCTCGGCCCCGACCGGTTCATCCCGCTCGCCGAGCACACCGGACTGATCGTCCCGCTCGGCCGCTGGGTCCTGGAGCAGTCGGTCCGCCAGGCCCGCCAGTGGCAGGAACGACACGGCGACGCGGGTCCGCTGCGGATCAACGTCAACCTCTCGCCCTGCCAGCTGACCCACCCGGGCCTGGTCCAGGACACGGTCGACATCCTGGAGCGTGAAGGGCTGGACGCCGACGTGCTCTGCCTGGAGGTCACCGAGTCCGCGCTGATCGGCGCCGACGACGATCTCCTCAAACCGCTGCGGCGCCTCGCCGAGATGGGCGTCGACATCGCCCTCGACGACTTCGGCACCGGCTACTCCAACCTCGCCAACCTGCGTCGCCTGCCCGTGAGCATCCTCAAGCTGGACCGCTCCTTCACCCAGGGCATGCAGCAGTTCCCGGCGGACCCCGTCGACCTCAAGATCGTCGAGGGTATCGTTTCACTCGCCCACAGCCTCGACCTGGCGGTCACGGTCGAGGGCGTGGAAACGGGCGCCCAGGCCGAGCAGCTGCGGATACTGGGCTGCGACACGGCCCAGGGCTGGTACTACGCCCGCCCGGGACCGCCGGAGCGGCTGCACGAGCTGGCGCTGGTGGACGCCACCGGCTGAGGCTTCGCGCGCGGCGTGGTCTCCTGGAATCGAGACCGCGCCGCCGTGCTGTCCGGGCTTGGGCTCCCGTGAGCGCCGGCGTCATCGGGTCGGACTCGGGGGAGGAGTGGGCGGATGGCGGACGAGCAGCCGATCGTCGGCCGGGAGGCGGAGCTCGCCGAGCTCTCCCGGCTGGCCGCGTCGCCCGACGGCCGGGCCCTGCTGCTGCGCGGCGAGGCGGGCGTCGGCAAGAGCGTCCTGCTGGACGTCGCCGCGACACACGCCACCGCGCTCGGGCACCGCGTCGTCCGTGCGGTCGGCGTCGAGGCGGAGGCACAACTGCCGTACGCGGGCCTGCACCAGCTTCTGTACCCGCTGCTCCCGGAGGCCGCCGACCTCGACCGGGTCACCCGTGCCGCCTTCGACACCGTGTTCGGGCGTACGACGGGCGAGGCGCCCTCCGTGATGGCCCTGGGCATCGCCGTACTCGACCTGCTGGCGCTGGCATCCGGCGACGTACCGCTGCTGGTGGTCGTCGACGACGCCCACTGGTTCGACCCGCAGAGCGCCGAGGTGGGCCGGTTCATCGCCCGTCGGCTGTCCGCGCACGCCGTACGGATGGCCATCGGTGTACGGGCGGACATCCCCTCGGCGTGGGACGCGGCGGGCCTGCCCGAGCTGGCCGTCCCCGCGCTCGGGGCCGGGGCGGCCGCGACCCTCCTCGACGCCCACGCCCCGCACCTGCGCCAGGCCGTCCGCCGCCAGGTCCTCGAACAGGCCCGGGGTAACCCGCTCGCCCTGCTGGAACTGCCGCGCGCCCTGGACGAGGGCACCGTATCGGGCGCCGAGCCGAGCGAACTCCCGCTCTCCCGGCGGCTGGAACACCTCTACGGCGACCGGATCAAGATCCTCGCCCCCGCCGAGCGCACCGAGCTGCTACGGGCCGCGCTCGACGGCGTCGGCACCGGCGCGTCGCCCTCGCCCGCCGACCGGGCCCGCTACCGGCTGAGCGACGTCGACGGCGCCGTGGCCGGGGGACTGCTCACCCCGGACGCGGCCACCGGCGACCTCGTCTTCCGCCATCCACTCGTCCGCTCCGCGCTGCTGCAGTCCGCGACACCGAACGAGCGGCGCGCGGCGCACGCGGAACTCGCCCGGCTGCACCACGCGGACATCGAACGCCACGCCGCCCATCTGGCCGCCGCCACGATCGACCCGGACGAAGCAGTCGCCGCCGTCCTGGAGCGTGCAGCCCGCTCCGCCACGGCCCGCGGCGGCGCGGCGTCCGCCGTCGCGCTGCTGACCCGGGCCGCCGAGCTCAGCCCGGGGGCCGCGTCGCGCTCCCGGCGGCTGGGTGACGCCGCGTTCGTGGCGGCCCAGTCCGCGCTGCTCGACCAGGCGCAGGAACTGCGGGAGGCCTCCGACCGGCTGGCCGGCGCCCACCAGTCGCCCACCGCCGTGATCACCTCCGCGTACGCTGCGCTCTACCAGGACGGCGACGTCCGCTCGGCCCACCGCCGCGTCGCCGCCGCGCTCGAAGCACTGCCGACGGACACCGACCCCCAGACCCGGACCCGGCTGCTCAACCTGCTGCTCGCCATCAGCCTGTTCTCCGCCGAACCGGCCCTCTGGTCGGTCACCGACACGCTGGTGGATGCCGCTGCCGCCGAGCCCTCGACCGTGCTCTACCGTGACGCGTTCGGCGATGTCGCCCGGCGCGGCGCGGGCGCGCGCGAACGGGTCCAGGACGCCTTCGCCCGGCTCGGCGAGGAACAGCCGTGGGACGTCATGCGGCTCGGGGTGGCGGCCTACTACCTCGACGCGCTCGGCGACCACCGCCTGCTGGTGCGCCGCGTAGCCGACCGCGAGGCGGGCAGCGGGGCGGTCACCAACGCCATGACCCTGCTCCAGCTGGTCATGCTCGACCAGATCAACAGCGGCGAGTGGGATGCCGCAGAGCGCACCGGCGAGCGCGGCCTGGAACTCACCACCGCGCACGGCTACGCCCTGTTCGAGCACCAGTACCACGGCTTCCTCGGCCTGATCGCCGCCTGGCGCGGTGACGCCGAGCGGGCCTCGGCGGCGCTGAACCGGCTCGACCGCTGGGCCCGACCGCGCGGCGTCGGCTACCTCACCCAGCTCGCCGAGGCCATCGGCGCCGCCACGCACCTCACGGCGGGGGACTTCGAAGGGGCGTACGCCTACGCGAGCGGCCTCACCGTGCCGGGCGTCTTCACGCCCTACTCCCAGCAGGCCGTACGCACGCTGCTGGACCTGGTGGAGTCCGCCGTGCACACCGGCCGCACCGCCCAGGCCCGCGCGCACGCCGTCGCCGCCCGCGACCAGGGTCTGCCCGCGATCTCCCCGCGCCTCGACTTCCTGACCGCCGCCGCCCTGGCGATGACCGCCTCCGCCGACGACATGGAGGCCCGGGCCGCGTTCGAGCGGGCGGTGGCCCACCCCGCGGGGGCGGAGTTCCCCTTCGAGCTGGCCCGGGTGCGGCTCGCGCAGGGGATGTGGCTGCGACGGGCCCGGGAGCGCGCGGCCGCCCGCACGGTGTTCGAGCAGGCCGCCGAGGCGTTCGACCGACTTGGCGCCGAGCCGTGGGCGCGGCGGGCCCGGGCCGAACTGCGCGCGGCCGGTGCGGCGGCCGGCAAGCCCGCCGAGGGCGGGGGCGACGCCCTCACCGCGCAGGAGCGGCAGATCGCCGAGCTCGCCGCGAGCGGGCTGAGCAACAAGGAGATCGGTGCCCGGCTCTTTCTCTCCCCGCGCACGGTCGGCGCCCACCTCTACCGGGTGTTTCCCAAGCTCGGCATCTCCTCGCGGGCGTCGTTGCGGGACGCGCTGGCGGAAGCCGGGGACTCGACCGAGGGTAGGTGAGGATCCCGGCCGGTGGTACAGCCGTACACAGGTCACCACAGCCATAGGTCGGTCACCGCAGTCATTCGACCGATTCGGCGCCCATGACTGCCGACGGAGTCTGGACCCATCGCGCCGCCCCCGGGGCGGCCCCGAGAAGTCCAGGAGAAGGCCATGTCCGACCCGCGCACCCCTGTCGTCTTCATCCACGGCCTGTGGCTGCACGCCACGTCGTGGGAGCCCTGGATCGGCCTGGCCGACGAGCACGGCTACGCGCCGCTGGCACCCGGCTGGCCCGGCGAGGCCGGCACCGTCGCCGAGGCCCGGCGCCACCCCGAGGCCGTCGCCGGGCTCGGCATCGACGAGGTCACCGAGCACTACGCCGGGATCATCCGCTCCCTCGACCGCCCGCCGGTGCTCATCGGACACTCCTTCGGCGGCCTGATCGCGCAGAAGTTGCTCGGCGCGGGTCTGGGCCGGGCCGCGGTGGCCATCGACCCGGCCCAGATCAAGGGCGTCAAGGCGCTGCCCCCGGCCCAGCTGCGCGCGGGTTTCCCCGTCCTGGGCAACCCCGCCAACCGGGGTCGAGCCGTCTCCCTGACCGCCGCGCAGTTCCGCTACGGGTTCGGCAACGCGCTGGAGCCGGCCGAGTCGGACGACCTGCACGAGCGCCTGACCATTCCCTCGCCGGGGAGGCCGCTGTTCCAGGCCGCGTTCGCCAACTTCGCCCGGCGTTCCCCGGCGGCGGTCGCCACCGGCAACGCCGACCGCGGGCCGCTGCTGCTGATCTCCGGCCAGGCCGACCACACCGTCCCCGACGTGGTGACCCGCTCGGCGTACAGGCTCTACGGCGACTCGTCGGCGGTCACCGAACTCAAGCAGTTCCCCGACCGGGGTCACTCCCTGGTCGTCGACCACGGCTGGCGGACGGTGGCCGAGTACGCCCTGCGGTGGCTGGCCGAGCAGGGCATTCGAGGCCGGGACGCGTCGCACGCCTGACCTCCGCCCCGCACCTCACGTACCCACACATCAGTGATCACTGATCACTGATGGAACTGAAGGAGCTGAGAGAGATGAACACGGAACTTCAGGGCAGGACCGCCGTTGTCACCGGCGCCAGCAAGGGCATCGGACTGGCCATCGCCGAGGTGCTGGCCGGGGCGGGCGCGACGGTGATCGCGGGATCCCGTACGACCACGCCGGGCCTCGACGCGCTGGTCAAGCAGGGCAACGTCACCTGGGTGCCGGTCGACCTCGCCGAACCCGGTGCGGCGCAGCGGCTCGTCGAGGCGGCGGACGGCCGGATCGACGTCCTGGTCAACAACGTCGGCTCGGCCCCGGCCCGGATGGGGGGCTTTGTGTCGGTGACCGACGAGGACTGGCGGCGCACGGTCGATCTGAACCTGCTCACGGCCGTACGGGTCACCCGGGCGGCCCTGCCGCTGATGCTGGAGGCCGGTCAGGGCTCCGTGGTGACGGTCGCCTCGGTCAACGCCACCCTGCCCGACCCGATGGTGATCGACTACAGCGCGGGCAAGGCCGCCCTGGTCGCCTTCTCCAAGGCCCTGTCGAAGGAGGTCGGCCCCAAGGGGATCCGGGTCAACACGGTCAGCCCCGGCCCGGTGGAGACCGAACTGTGGCTCGGCGGCGACGGGGTGGCGGCGACCGTCTCGGCCGCCGCCGGGGTCACCCCCGACGACGTGGTCGCGCAGGTGTCCGGTGCCACGGTCACCGGCCGCTTCTCCCAGCCGGCCGAGGTCGCCGACCTGGTCCTCTTCCTCGCCGGTGACCGCGCCCGCAACATCACCGGCAGCGACTTCGTCATCGACGGCGGCTACATCCCGACCTGGTGACGCGACGGCTACGGCCGCCACCGAAGAGCCCACCTACGGCTTCGCCACCGACCCACCGCACCGAAACGGTGCCCAGCCACCCAGGCCGGGCGCCGCTTCCGTGTCCGTGCCGCTTCCGTGTCCGTGCCGGGCTGTCGCCCGTGCCGGGCTGGTGCGTGGATCGCTCCCCAGCGGGACCTCGGCGGTGGGGGAGGGCGGCGGAGGACTCCGACTCTCGGGGCCCCGGCCGATCACCTAGACCCGCTGCCCCGGTCGGCGTTCCGACCGTCGAGGCCTCCTGCCCAGGTCAGCGCTCCAGCAACATCCGCTGGAGTTCCCGTGCCGCCCGAGGCGGAGCCACGTCGCTGCGGTGGGCCAGGGCGATGGTGCGGTGCAAGCCGGGCTGTGCCAGTGGAGTCACCCGCAGGCCCCGGCCCGACCGCGTCGCCACCATGCGCGGTACGACGGCCACGCCGAGCCCCGCCCGGACGAAGCCCAGCACGGCGTCCATCTCGCCGCCCTCGACGGCGAAGTCCGGCTCGAAGCCCTCGGCCCGGCAGGCGGCGACGGTTAGTTCCCGCAGGTCGTAGCCGTGCCGGAACATGACGAGGCGTTCGCCCTCCAGGTCGGGGATGCGTACCGTACGGCCGCTGCCCGGCGCGGGCACGTCCGGCGACGACACCACCACCAGGTCCTCGCGCAGCAGCTCCACCGTCGTCAGTGCGGGGGACGGGGTGGGGAGCGGGAGCACGACCAGGGCGAGGTCCAACGCGCCGCGCGCGAGTTCCCGTACGAGATCGTGGGAGCCGCCCTCCTCGATCAGCAGCCGGATGCCGGGGTAGCGGTCGTGGAAGGTGCGCAGTACGTCCGGGAGCAGGCCGGTGCACACGCTCGGCGTCGCGCCGAGGCGGACCCGCCCGCTGCGCAGCTGGGCCAGTTCCTGCACCTCATGCCGGGCGGTGTCCGCGTCGGCGAGGATGCGCCGGGCCAGCGGCAGCAACGCCTCACCCGCGTCCGTCAGCGTGATGTTGCCCCGTGCTCGGCGAAAGAGGTCCGCTCCCAACTCCCGCTCCAGCGCCTTGATCTGCTGGGACAGCGACGGCTGGGCGACATGGACCAGATCGGCGGCCCGGGTGAAGTGCCGGGTCTCGGCGACCGCCACGAAGTACTGGAGTTGCTGGAACTGCATCCCATCATCATAGGCATCGACTATCGAAACGAGCCGCACCATGTCTTGGACCGATGGGCACCTTCGGCCCTAGCGTTCCGGAACATGGCTCTGGCAACGCGGACGGACCGACGACCGTCCATGACCCGCACCGTGTGGGACAGCTCCGTCGGGAAGAAGACCGTGATGGCCGTCAGCGGCCTGATCATGCTGCTGTACCTGGTCGTGCACATGCTCGGCAACCTGAAGATCTTCTTCGGGGCGGGCGAGTTCAACCACTACGCGCACTGGCTGCGCACCCTCGGCGAACCGTTCCTGCACTACGAGTGGGCCCTGTGGATCATCCGCGTGGTCCTGGTCGTCGCCGTCGTCGCACACGCCACTGCCGCGTACCAGCTGAGCCGCCGCGACATCAGGGCGCGCCCCAGCAAGTACGTCCACAAGAAGCCCGGGTCCAGCTACGCGACCCGCACGATGCGCTGGGGCGGGATCATCCTCGGCCTGTTCATCGTCTGGCACATCCTCGACCTGACGACCGGCACCGTGCACTCCGGCGGCTTCCAGTCCGGACACCCGTACCAGAACGTGATCGACACCTTCTCGACCTGGTACGGCGACGTGATCTACATCGTCGCGATGCTCGCGCTGGGACTGCACATCCGGCACGGCTTCTGGAGCATGGCCCAGACCCTGGGCGTCGGCAGCCGCACCCGCGACCGCGCACTCAAGACCATCGCCAATGTCCTCGCGCTGGTGCTGACGGTGGGCTTCATCTCCATACCCGTCGGTGTCATGACCGGATTGGTGAGCTGACATGACCGCAGCCTCTGAATACGCCGCGTACACGACCGGTGAGCCGGTCGTCGACACCAAGGCCCCAAAGGGCCCGGTCAACGAGCGCTGGGACACCCGCCGCTTCGAGGCCAAGCTCGTCAACCCCGCCAACCGCCGCAAGCACACGGTGATCGTCGTCGGCACCGGCCTCGCGGGCGGCGCCGCCGGCGCGACGCTCGCCGAACAGGGCTATCACGTCGTCCAGTTCTGCTACCAGGACTCGCCCCGTCGCGCGCACTCCATCGCCGCCCAGGGCGGCATCAACGCGGCGAAGAACTACCGCAACGACGGCGACTCCGTCCACCGGCTGTTCTACGACACCGTCAAGGGCGGCGACTTCCGGGCCCGCGAGTCCAATGTCCACCGCCTGGCGCAGATCTCGGTCGAGATCATCGACCAGTGCGTCGCCCAGGGCGTGCCCTTCGCCCGCGAGTACGGCGGTCTGCTCGACACCCGTTCCTTCGGCGGCGTCCAGGTGTCCCGCACCTTCTACGCCCGCGGCCAGACGGGTCAGCAGCTCCTGCTCGGCGCCTACCAGGCGCTGTCGCGGCAGATCGCGGCGGGCAACATCGAGATGCGTCCGCGCACCGAGATGCTCGACCTGATCGTGGTCGACGGGCGGGCGCGCGGCATCGTGGCGCGGGATCTGATCACCGGCCGGATCGACACGTACTACGCGGACGCCGTCGTCCTGGCCAGCGGCGGCTACGGCAACGTCTTCTACCTCTCGACGAACGCCATGAACTCCAACGCGACCGCGATCTGGCGGGCGCACCGGCGCGGCGCCTACTTCGCCAACCCCTGCTTCACCCAGATCCACCCCACCTGCATCCCGCGCACCGGCGATCACCAGTCCAAGCTGACGCTGATGAGCGAGTCGCTGCGCAACGACGGCCGTATCTGGGTCCCGAAGGCGCACGGCGACACCCGTCCGCCGAACGAGATCCCCGAGGACGAGCGCGACTACTACCTGGAGCGCATCTACCCCTCCTTCGGCAACCTCGTGCCCCGCGACATCGCCTCCCGCGCCGCCAAGAACGTCTGTGACGAGGGCAGGGGAGTGGGCCCCGGCGGGCAGGGCGTCTACCTGGACTTCGCCGACGCCATCCGGCGCATGGGCAGGGCGAAGGTCGAGGAGAAGTACGGCAACCTCTTCGACATGTACGCCCGGATCACCGCCGAGGACCCGTACACCGTGCCGATGCGGATCTACCCGGCCGTGCACTACACGATGGGCGGACTGTGGGTCGACTACGACCTCCAGACCAGCATCCCCGGCCTGTTCGCGATCGGCGAGGCCAACTTCTCCGACCACGGCGCGAACCGGCTGGGCGCCTCGGCCCTGATGCAGGGCCTCGCCGACGGCTACTTCGTGCTGCCGTCCACCATCAACGACTACCTCGCCCGCAACCCGCACCACGAGCAGGTCACCGACGAACACCCCGCTGTCCAGGAGGTGCTGGCCGAGACCGAGGACCGGCTGCGGCTGCTGCTGGCCGTCGACGGCGACCGCACCCCCGACTCCTTCCACCGTGAAGTCGGCGAACTCATGTGGGAGTTCTGCGGCATGGCCCGTACGGAGACGGGGCTGCGCAAGGCACTTGAGCGCATCCCGCAGATCCGCGAGGAGTTCTGGCGGCGCATCAAGGTCCCCGGCACCGGCGAGGAGTTCAACCAGTCCCTGGAGAAGGCCAACCGCATCGTCGACTACCTGGAGCTCGCCGAGCTCATGTGCCTCGACGCGCTGCACCGGTCCGAGTCCTGCGGCGGGCATTTCCGCGAGGAGTCCCAGACCCCGGACGGCGAGGCCGCCCGCAAGGACGAGGAGTTCTCGTACGCGGCGGCCTGGGAGTTCACGAGTACGGGCTCTGCCCCCGTCCTGCACAAGGAAGACCTGGTCTTCGAGTACGTCCACCCCACCCAGCGGAGCTACGCATGAAGCTCACCCTGCGCGTCTGGCGCCAGAAGAACGCCGACGCCGACGGAGCGATGTCCACGTACGAGGTGGACGGCATCTCGGCCGACATGTCCTTCCTGGAGATGCTCGACACCCTCAACGAGGAACTCATCCTCAAGGGCGAGGACCCCGTCGCCTTCGATCACGACTGCCGCGAGGGCATCTGCGGCGCGTGCAGCCTGGTCATCAACGGTGACGCGCACGGGCCTGAGCGCACCACCACCTGCCAGCTGCACATGCGGTCCTTCCAGGACGGCGACACGATCGACGTCGAGCCCTGGCGTGCCTCGGCTTTCCCGGTCGTGAAGGATCTCGTCGTGGACCGGTCGGCCTTCGACCGGATCATCCAGGCCGGCGGGTACATCACCGCTCCGACCGGCGCCGCGCCCGAGGCCCACTCGACGCCCGTGCCGAAGCCGGACGCGGACTTCGCGTTCGAGCACGCCGAGTGCATCGGGTGCGGTGCGTGTGTGGCCGCCTGTCCCAACGGGGCCGCGATGCTCTTCACCTCGGCGAAGATCAACCATCTGAACGTGCTGCCGCAGGGGGCGCCCGAGCGGGAGACGCGGGTGCTGGACATGGTGGCGCAGATGGATGAGGAGGGGTTCGGTGGGTGCACGCTCACCGGGGAGTGCGCCACCGCTTGCCCGAAGGGGATTCCGTTGGTCTCGATCACCGGGATGAACAGGGAGTGGCTGCGGGCCGCGCGTAGAACCGGGCGGCGCTAGGGGGACTCCGGCCGCCGGTCGTATGTGGCTGGTCGTGCCTACGCGGCGGAGCCGCATGATGTCACGGCCCCGCGCCCCTTCGGGGCGCGCTCCAGCCGAGGTCACTTGTTCAGAGAACGTTCGCCGGATCGGTGCGGACGGGCGGGACCGGGAGTGGTGCTCATCCCCGGTCCCGTCTCGCATTCGGGGGAATCTCCTGGCATTCAACATCCCCACATCCCGGCTCCTGGCACAGGTCACGTGCACGCCAACCGGCATCGGAAGAACAGGAGCGCACGGACCGCACCGACACGGTCCGCAGCCGCACCGCCGAACCGGCCCGTGACCAGGAGAGTGCCATGACCGGCGTTTCCACCCTCGACCGTCCCCCGCAGCCCGCGGCACCCACCCGCTACACCGTCACCTTCGCCCGCGACGAGGAGGACGTGCGTGCCGCGCAGCGGTTGCGGCACGACGTCTTTGCCGGAGAGATGGGCGCCCTGCTGTCCACCCCGCAGCCGGGGCTCGACATCGACGCCTTCGACGCGTACTGCGACCACCTGCTCGTCCGCGACACGGTGACCGGTCAGGTCGTCGGCACCTACCGTCTGCTGCCCCCGGAGCGCGCCGCGATCGCCGGCCGCCTCTACTCGGAGGGCGAGTTCGACCTGACCCCGCTCGACGCGATCCGTCCGGGACTCGTCGAGGTCGGGCGCTCCTGCGTGCACCCCGACCACCGCGACGGCGCGGTCATCGGCCTCATCTGGGCCGGGATAGCCCGCTACATGGTCGAGGGCGGCCACGAGTGGCTCGCGGGCTGCTGCTCGATCCCGCTCGCCGACGGGGGCGCGCTCGCGGCCGGAACCTGGGACCGGGTGCAGGCCAAGTACCTGGCGCCCGAGGAGTACCGGGTACGACCGTTGCTGCCCTGGACCGCGGAGGGCGTCACCCGGCAGCCCCACACCGAACTGCCCCCGCTGCTGCGCGGCTATCTCCGGCTCGGCGCCTGGGTCTGCGCCGCACCCGCGCACGACCCGGACTTCGGGGTCGCGGACCTGTTCGTGCTGCTGTCGATGCGCCGGGTCAACCCGCGCTATCTGCGCCACTTCCTCTCGCTCGTCCCGGCCTGATGAGCGTCTGGCTGCCCAGCGCGCCCTGCACCCCCAGGGCGTGCGTCGAGCCGACGGGGTCCGCCACGGCCGTACCGCGTGCGGTGCTGCGGCTCACGGCGGTCCTGGTGGTGGTCGTCACCGGGGTCGTGCTGTTGCCGCTCGGCGGGCGGATCCCCGCCGAACTGGTACGGCGCTGGTGCCGGGCGATCGTGCGGGCCGCGGGCGTCCGCGTCCGGATCACCGGCCCGGCCGCACCCACCGGCGGGCTGCTGATCGTCGCCAACCACATCTCCTGGCTGGACATCCCGCTCCTCGCCGCCGTCCGGCCGGCCCGGATGGTCGCCAAGTCCGAGATCCGGCAGTGGCCGGTGGCGGGCCCGCTGGCCGCGCGCGGCGGCGTCCTGTTCATCGAGCGCGACCGGCTGCGCGCGCTGCCGGACACGGTCGCGCGCATCGCCGGGCTGCTGCGCGGCGGGGCGGCCGTCGTGGCCTTCCCGGAGGGCAGCACCTGGTGCGGCAGGGCGCAGGGACACTTCCGGCGGGCCGTCTTCCAGGCCGCGCTGGACGCCGGGGTGCCGGTCCAGCCGGTGCACATCCACTACCGGCTGGCCGGGGGAGTGGCGAGCACCGCGCCCGCCTTCGTCGGGAACGACTCGCTGCTCGCCTCCCTGTGGCGGGTGGGCTCGGCGCGCGGGCTGGTGGCGGAGGTCGAGGTACGGCCCACGCTCGCGCCGGGCAGCCACCCCGATCGACGGGGCCTGGCCCGCGCGGCACAAGGGGGGTTGCACCCCGTGGACGGACGGGCATCAGCTCCCGCACATCTCTCACGTACCGCTATGAAATAGCGCGAAACGGTAACACCGACCTCGCGCGTAAGGCCCGGCCGCCGTCGCGGTGAAGACGGCAGACTCGGCGCCCGCGCACGCGTACGAGCCGCGCGGGTCTATCGGTCCTGAGCGAGGGCGCGGGCGAGATACGGAGCCGTCGTGCTCCCTTCCACCCGCGCCACCTCGGCCGGCGACCCCGCCGCCACGATCCACCCGCCCTCGTCCCCGCCGCCCGGACCCAGGTCGATCACCCGGTCCGCGCCCGCGACCACCGCCATGTCGTGCCGGACGTACGAGTCATGGCGGCCGCTGGGGACCTACGGACTGGACATGGCCAGAACTCCTGCGGGGCTCGGGGCAAACCCCACGATTCTAGGCCGCGGTCAGTCCCGCGACCCGGGCGAGCCTGCGGAAGGAGTCCCGCAGGGCCTCCCGGTCGTACGTACTGGTCGTGACCAGCACCTCCTGCGCGTCCGTCTCCTTGATCAGCGTCTCCAGCTCGTGGGCGACCTGCTCCTCGGTGCCCGCTATGTGCCCCGTGAGCCCGGACTCGTAGAACCCCCGCTCCTTGCCGCTCATGACAAGGCCCTCGACCCGCTCGGCGGGTGGCAGCGGCGGGAACGTGCCGTGAGTGCGGGAGTACGCCATCGACCAGGCCTCCGGGAGCAGCAGTCGGCGCGCCTCCTCCAGGGTTTTGGCGACCGCGACCGTGCCGGAGACGACGACGTACGGCTCCGCGGCCCAGCGGGAGGGGCGGAACGCGGCCCGATAGTCATCGATGCCGCGTCGCATCTTCTCCCGGTTCCTGAGGTCCCCGATGACCAGTGGAAGCCCCGCCCGCGCCGCGATCGTGGCGCCCTCGCCCAGGGCGAGCACGAAGGGCGGCACCGTCAGCCCCTCCGCGGGGCGCGCGTGCACCCCCGTCGGTGACTGGCCGCGGAACCAGCCGAGCAACTCGTCGAGCTGGCCCGCGAAGTCGTCGGCGACGTCCTTGTCCCGCCCCAGCGCCCTGCGCACCCCGTCCGTGAAGCCGACGGAACGCCCGAGCCCCATGTCGATCCGCCCGGGAAACAAGGACTCGAGAACCCCGAACTGCTCGGCCACGACCAGGGGTCGGTGGTTCGGCAGCATCACCCCGCCGGTACCGACCCGGATC
This sequence comes from Streptomyces sp. NBC_01384, assembly GCF_045040035.1. Lineage (NCBI taxonomy): Bacteria > Bacillati > Actinomycetota > Actinomycetes > Kitasatosporales > Streptomycetaceae > Streptomyces > Streptomyces sp. NBC_01384. The sequence goes on along the minus strand of NZ_CP109559.1, from coordinate 912,772 downwards.
GTCCGGGTGGCGGCGGCGACCGCGGCGGCCAGCACGGTGGGCGCGGACCCGGCGACACCGGGCACGCCGTGGTGCTCCGAGACCCAGAAGCGGTGGTATCCGAGCCCTTCCACTTCCTGGGCCAGGCGCACGGTGTCCCGCAGGGCCTCGGCAGCGTCGTGCCCCTCACGGGTGCGCGAGCGGTCGAGGACGGAGAAACGCGTGGCGCTGACGCGGGAGCCCCGCCCCCGAGGAGCTTCGTGATCTTGCTGACTCGGCATGGCTCTTTCGGATGATACGACTTCGTCGTGCCGGTCGTCGGTCAGAGAGCCCGGTGGGAAATGGTGAGCAGGTAGGTGCCGTAGAAGAGGGAGAACACGGTCAGGCCCGTGAGCAGGACGGCGACCGTACGGCGGCGGGCGCGGACCAGGGACAGGGCGAGCGGGAGCAGCAGGGGGAAGGCGGGCAGCAGGAGCCGGGGCCTGCTCGTGAAGTAGTGGGCGTCGCCCAGGGCGATCGCGAGGAGGATCCCCGAGTACACGAGGAGCGGTAGCGGCTGCCGGTCCAGGACGCCGAGGACGAACAGCAGGACGCAGCCGAGGACGATTCCGGCGGCCAGATAGGTGACCAGGGTGTCGTGTCCGACGATCAGGTGCTTGAACATGCGCGCGGTGTCGAGGCCGAAGTCGAACCGCGAGCCCCACAGGCTCTGCACATGGAAGTAACCGGTGGGGTCGCCCGTCCTGAGCCCCACCCAGGCGACATAGCCGAGCCACCCGGTGGGGGCCAGCAGAATGGCCCCCCAGGCGCGTGGGGCGGTGGGTTCCCCGGCGCGGCGACGCTGCCAGAGGTGGGCGACGGCGGCCACGACGACGGCGGCGGCCACGGCGAAGCCGTTGGGGCGGCACAGTCCGGCCAGCACGGCCAGCGTCCCCGCGGTCAGCCAGCGGTGGGTCAGCGCGGCGTAGAGCGACCAGGCCGCGAAGGCCGTCATCAGGGATTCGGTGTACGCCATCGTCAGCACGACGGCGTGCGGCAGCAGCGCCCAGAGCGCCGCGAGCGCCAGGCCGACCTTGCGCCCGTGCAGCAGCTCGCCGACCGCGTACACGCCCCAGGCGGCCACGGCGGCGGCGACCCAGGCGATGACGAGCGCCGCGTTGACCGGGCCGATCGGCAAGGCCGTGCTCAGCGCCCGGATCAGCCCCGGGAACAGGGGGAAGAAGGCCAGGTCGTTGTAGATGAGGCCGTTGCCCGACTTGGCGGCGACGATCGTGCCGTAACCGTACCGGGCGATGTGCCAGTACCAGCTGCCGTCCCATTCCAGGCCGAGCACGGTACGCGGGTGCCGGCCGAGGTGCAGCGACCAGACGGTCACCATGAGCACGCCCGACAGCCGCACGGCGGCGAACAACCACAGCGCGGGCAGTGCCCGCTTCAGTTCGGCCCGCCATCGCCACACCTGCGCAGGCACGGCAGGCGGAGGCACGAGCCGCCGCGTGACCGTGTCGCTGCCCCTCAGGGGGCCGTCATCCATACCGTCCTCCTTTTCGCCCTGCTAGAGGGATTGACCGGGGACGAGGTTCCACGGGGATGGAAGATCCTGACTTCATGTGAATCGACGGTGCACAAGGGCGCATCCCGCACCGTGGCGTACGGCCGCGCCGTTCACACTCCCGGGTGAGTGCGGGCCGGTCGCCGACGGCCCACGAGCCCCGTACCGGTCGGCGGGGTGGGTCAGGGCGTCGATGGGAAGGCCGAGGTCGGTGACGCCGCCGTGCGACTAAGCGAACCGCGATCGGGAATGGCTTCCCCGGAGCGCTCCGCGGCGGCTGGCCGCGGCCGCTTCGGCGGGAGCCGTCCCACCCCCCATGGAAAGCAGGAGTGAGCATGCAGTACGTGAAGCTCGGTTCGACGGGCCTGGACGTGTCCCGGATCTGCCTGGGCTGCATGGGTTTAGGGCTGCCCGACCGGGGGCCCAACGCGTGGACGCTCGACGACGAGGGGGCCCGCCCGTTGATCCGCCGTGCGCTGGACGCCGGGATCACCTTCTTCGACACGGCGAACGTCTACTCCGAGGGCACCAGCGAGGAGATCGTCGGCCGGGCGTTGACGGAGTTCGCGCGCCGCGACGAGATCGTCATCGCCACCAAGGTGAACGGCGTGATGCACGACGGCCCCAACGCACGCGGCCTCTCCCGCAAGGCCGTCATGACGGAGATCGACAACAGCCTGCGCCGGCTGGGCACCGACTACGTGGACCTGTACCAGATCCACCGGTTCGACCCCGCCACTCCCGTCGAGGAGACGATGGAGGCCCTGCACGACGTGGTGAAGGCGGGCAAGGCCCGTTATGTCGGGGCGAGTTCGATGTACGCCTGGCAGTTCTCCAAGGCCCAGTACACGGCCCGGCTGAACGGCTGGACGCGGTTCGTGTCCATGCAGAACCACTACAACCTCCTCTACCGCGAGGAGGAGCGCGAGATGCTGCCGCTCTGTGCGGACCTGGGCGTCGGCGTGCTGCCCTGGAGCCCGCTCGCCCGCGGCCGACTCACCCGCGACTGGGACGTCACCACCGAGCGCAGCCGCACCGACGAGTACGGAAAGCGGCTCTACCAGGCGGGCGACCGCGCGATCGTCGACGCCGTCACCCGGATCGCCGCCGAACGCGACACCCCGCGCGCCCGGATCGCCCTCGCCTGGCTGCTGCGGCAGAGCACGGTGACCGCGCCCATCGTCGGTGCCACCAAGGTGGGGCACATCGACGACGCGGTGGCCGCCCTCGACGTGGAGCTCACGGAGAAGGAGGTCGAAGAGCTGGAGCAGCCGTACACGCCCCGGGCGATCAGCGGCCACTGATCCACAGAGCGTCGGGAAGCCGCACCCAGGGCGCGAAGGGCACCGGCACGCCCGCCCACCGGTGCTACGAGAACTCGCTCATCGCTTGCGTCGTGGAAGTGGTGAGCCGGGCCCAGTGGCGGGCGGGCGGTGCGCTCAGCCGAGGCGCCCCGGGAGGTCGCCATCCCGCCGCGGTGGGGGCGGTCGCGAGACCGCCGACGAGTAATGCGCCCGTGAGCAAGGCGGCGGCCAGGTGTTTTTGACGGCCGCGGGGCAACGGGAATGCGGACATCACCGGCTCCCGGTGGTGAAGTGAATGCGTTGCCGCCGTCACGATGGGGTGAACGACGGAAATGGGAGCGCTCCCAATAGGGGGCATTGCATGGGCATGTCAGAGCGTCAATGGGCGGGTGAACGCCTTTCCGGTCCCCGGGTCCTGGTGGGGCCGTCTCGCGCGGGGGCCTGGCCGAGGGCCGTGTGGGATTGCGAATTTCCTTTGCGGGGACTTCGGCTGACCTTCCGTCAATCTCCCTGCGTGCGGCGGAATGGGGAAAGTGACGAGATCTCTTGTTTCGGCTCGTCGCCCTGTGCAAAGGTGTGCGTTGTCGGCGTGCAGACATTTCGTTTCCTTCTGTGCGCGTACGGTGCACCCGCCCGCCCCTCGCTTGAAAAGAGCTGTCGGAGGGGGTGTTCGTGGCAACAACCCCCCCATGGGTAGTCCCTCCGCTTCGACGGGCGGGCTACATACCCATTGGTATGGACTAATTCATGCTTACCTTTGGGAGGAAAGCGGACGTGAATGACGCAGCCCTGTCTCATTCCCCAGCACTCGCTCGCTTGTTCGAGGTTTCGGATGAGCGGCTCGCGGCCGATCTGAAGAAGAGCTCGGGGAACACGCCTGCGCACCACCCCGTCGGAGAACTCCTCGACCGCCACTGGGAAGCGGTCTTCTCCTACGCGCGTCTGTGCACCAACGGGGTGCGTCCCGCCGGAATGCTCACCACGGCCGCTTTCACCCGGTTGTTCGGGGAATCGCTGCGGCAGACCGGGCCGACGGCCGCCTGGCGGCCGCAACTGCTGCTCACCGTACGCCGTATGGCCGTCGAATGGCTCGGGGACCAGCGGCGGGAGCTGCTCCATCCCGAGCTGCTGGCCGAGTCGGACAGCCGGGAGCGGGTCATGGCGCGACTGCTGCCGCCGGAGGGCAGACGGCAGCTGGCCCGGGCCTTCCAGCGGCTCCCCGAGCCCGCCCGCTGTCTGCTGTGGCACACCGAGGTCGAGGCCGAGCAACTGGACGTACCGGCCGCGCTGTTGGGCATCGGCGACGACGACGCCTCCGTGGAACTGCGCCGGGCCGGTGAACGCCTGCGCGACGGCTGCCTGGAAATCCATCGTGAACTGGCCCCCGAGGAGGAGTGCCGCCGCTACCACCGCATGCTGGATGTGTCCCTGCGCCGCGGTGGCGAAGACCTCGACCCCGATCTGCGCAAGCACATGGGCCGGTGCCGGCACTGCCGCAACACCGCCGACCAGTTGAGCCGGTTCAACGGCGACCTCGCGCTGTCGCTGGCCGAGGCCGTGCTCGGCTGGGCGGCCGCGGCCTACCTCGAATCGCGCCCCGGCCGCGACACCGCGATCGTGGAAGTGACGGGTGCTCCGGCCGCTGCCCCCGCTGCCCCCAGCATTCCTCCCTTGCCCAGCTATGCCCCTTTCCCCAGCCATGCCCCTTTCCCCAGCCATGCCCCCTTCCCGAGCCATGACCTCGTCCCCAGTCACGCGGGCCCCCTCACGGGCCAAGCCCCGCTCGTCGGCCATGACCTCTTCGCCGGTCATGACGCCCACTCCGGCCATGCCCCGCTCCCGCCGAACGAGCCCCCGCGCCCCGCACCGCACGCCCATGCCCCCGCCGCATCCCGCCCGGCCACGCACAAGGCGCCCCGACGCTCCTCCCGCCGTGCCCCGCACCGCCGGAACATCGCGCTGGCCGCGCTGACCGTGAGCGGAATGATCCTGGTCCCGCTCGTCCTGTGGGTCGCCCAGGGATCGGACGGCGCGGACGGCGTGGCCGACGGCGCCGGACCTTCGGGCACGCCCAGTTCGGGCCCCGCCAAGGCGTCCGGCTCGAACCCGTCCTGGGTAGGCACCGGCGAGAAGTCGAACGGCACCGTGCGCGGCCGACTGCGCAACATCGAGACCGGGCTGTGCATCGGCATCGTGGGCGAGAAGCCCGTGAAGGGGGTGGAGACGGCGCTGACGCCGTGCTCCTCGGCCGCGAGCCAGGAGTGGGCGTACGAGGAGGACGGGCTGCTGCGCGATGTAGCCGCCCCCGACCTCTGTCTCGACTCCCACCTCGGCTACTCGGTCCAACTGGCGCCCTGCTCCGGCGAGTCGCAGCCGGGCACCAAGAACGTGCGTTACGACTTCACCCTCCAGGGCACGGTGGTGCCCCGCTGGAACCAGGACCTGGCCCTTGCCCCCGCCTCCACCGCGAGCGAGGCGTCGCTGGTCCTCAAACCCCGCAAGGACGAGTCCGACCAGCACTGGGCGATGGACACCTCGTCGCCCTCGCTCCAGATGGAGGCGGTCAACTGGGACTCCGCGGGACAGGCGGGGACATCCGCGAGCCACGCCTCTCCCGAGCACTCGAAGACGCCGTCGGCGAGCAGCGGCACGCCCAAGTCGTCGCCCAAGCCTTCGACCCATCCGTCGACGCCCGCGCCGACCCCCTCGACGTCGTCGCCCGCGGACGGCTGTTCCCCGTACTCCTACTGCTCGCCGCCGAGCGGGCAGGACGGCGCACCCGGTTACGGATATGGCAGCTACGGCAGCTACGGCAGCTACGGCGGCTATGGAGACGGCGGCTACGGATACGGCGGATACGGCGGCTACGGATACGGCGGTGGCCAAGCGGGCCACCGCTGATCCGTCCGGGACGCGGGCGGGCGTCGTCAGTGGTCAGGAGCCGGCGGTGGCCGACTGGGAGGCCGCCGTGCCCAGGAACTCCGCCCAGCCGCCGAGGGGCGACTGCCCGGGGTTGAGCGTGCGCAGCTTGCGCAGCACCGCCGGGTCCTGGGCCTCCAGCCACTCCACCAGCTGGCGGAAGGAGACCATGCGCACGTCGTCGTGCGTGGCGATCTGCTTGACGGCCTGTTCGACGGCATCCATGTATATACCTCCGTTCCAGCGCTCGAAGTGGTTGCCGATGAAGAAGGGCGCGCGGTTGCTTTCGTAGGCGCGGCGGAAGCCGGCGAGGTAGCTGTCGCGGGCCTGGGCGCGCCAGGCGTCGTACATGGTCTTGTCGCCGAGCGGGTTGGCGTGCGACTGGTTGGCCATGAGGTTGTAGTCCATCGACAGGACCTGGAAGGAGTGGCCGGGGAAGGGTATGGACTGGAGCGGGAAGTCCCAGATCTTGCCGCCCTGGACCTTGCCGGGCCACATCTGCAGGCCGCCGGGGGAGCTGGCGTCGTACTTCCAGCCGAGGGCGGCGGCGGTCGGCAGCAGGTTGGACTGGCCCTCCAGGCATGGGGTGCGGCCGCCGATGAGTTCCTTCTCGTAGTCGAAGGGGAGCGGTTCGAGGTCGGTGAAGCCGGTGTTGGTCTTCCACTCGGTGACGAACTTCTTCGCCTGCGCGATCTCGCTGCGCCACTCGGCGGGCGACCAGCGGCGCACGCCGTCGGTGCCGCAGAAGTGGCCGTTGAAGTGGGTGCCGATCTCGTGGCCCTCCAGCCAGGCGGCGCGGATCTGCTGGATGGTGGAGTGGATGTGCCGGTCGGCGAGGTAGCCGATCGCGGAGGCGCCGACGGGGTGCTGCGGCGGGCTGTAGAGGTGCTTCTTCGACTCGGGCAGCGTGTAGATGCCACTGAGGAAGAACGTCATCGAAGCGCCGTGGTCGGATGCGACCTTGCGGAACCGGGAGAACAGCTGGTTGCTGAGCTCGCCCGCGCCGTCCCAGGAGAAGACCACGAACTGCGGCGGCCGCTCACCCGGCTTCAGCCGCGTGGCCTTCGGCTGCTTCGGCTGGGCCCCGGTGTCGGCGGTGGAGCCGTCGCCGATGAGCTTGGGCTGCGGGGTCTTGCCGCTCCCGTCGCCCTTGTCGCCGCTGCCCACGGACCAGTCGTTCGCCGAGCAGGCGGAGAGCGCGCCCAGGGCGCCCGCCGATGCCGTCGCGGCCAGCAGACGCCTGCGTGAGATACCAGTCATGACCATCCCCCGATTCCTTGTTCCCTGTTCTTGGTGCGGCTCCCGCCCGCCGGGCCGGAGCCTTCCGTTCCTGTGACGCGCCGCCCTTGGCGGTGTGCGTCAAACGCTGTGATGCGCGGATGTTCGGGAAAGGTCGCCGCAACGGCCACGTGTTGCTGTTCCGTGACAAACCCCGCCGATCCGCGGGGCGGATGGCGGGGCTGGGGGGAGCGGGACCGGTGGGGTCAGGCCGGGGTCGGGCTGGGGGCCGGCTGGGGTCAGACGCCGCTGCCGGCGCGGACGACGGTCAGGGACACCGAGGAGGCGTTCCCGGACACGGGCACCTTGCCCCCCGTCCACGCCACCTTGAGCGGGTCCCGCTCGTCGGGCGGGGTCACGATCAGCGTGGCGGGCGTCGCGGTGTTCGCCCCGCTGATCTCCGGGTTGGAGAACGTCAGGCCGGCCCACGCGTTGCGCCCGGGCGCCAGTGTGACGGTCGTCGGCGTCTCCGAGGAGCGCTTCGGGTCGGGCCCGAGCTGCTTGCCGGACGCGTCCACGAACGCCGCTCCGGGGAAGCCGCGCAGGGTGCAGGTGCGGTGGGAGGTGTTGGTGAGGACGACGGGGAAGTTCTCCTGACCCGCGCCCGGTTGGTTGGCACCGACCGCCGCGCGCAGTTCGGAGGTGTGGCACCGCGTACTGCCGGACGTGCCGCTCCCGCTCCCGCTCCCGGACGCGGACGAGGAGGACGACGAGGAGGTCGCGGCCACTGCCGATGCCGTGTCGGAACCGGTCGGGGCAGTGCTCGTACCGGTGCCGTCCGCGGTGGTGTCACCGGAGGCCGGCTGGGCCGCGCCGGGGAGTTTCTGCGGGGTGCTCGTCGTGCCGTTGTCGCTGCCGCAGGCCGAGAGCGGGCCCAGCACCAGCACGATGCCCGCGACCAGTGCCGCCCGGTGGGCGGGGGAGGACGGACGGCGTGCGGAAGCCGCCCCGCCGGGCTGGAAGGTCGCCATGTCAACACTCCTTGGGATTCACCGCACGCGCCATGACTCGGCGTGCGAACGGCGCTCTGTGCTCCGCCACCAGTCTCTGATGCACCGGGAGAGGGAAAAGTTCGCGGGACCCTCGGGCGGGTTCGCGCGATCTTCGGGCAAGTTCGTCAGTCCTTCACTCGTACGGAGCCGAGCACCCGGTCGGTCGTGGCGTCGCTGCCGGCGGCCTGGCGGATCTGGACGTACAACTGCGGCTGCTCGGCGCCGCCCGCAGGGGTGAGCCCCGCCTCCGTGAGCGAGCCGCGGCTTCCCTGACAGGCGCTCCAGGTCCGGATCAGTCCGTGCCAGCGCGCGCCGGTATAGGTGCGGCTGCCCTCGTAGTGACAGCCGGTGTGGGCGATCGTCCCGACCCCGGCGCGCACGTCGCCGTGTTCGCTGAGGCCGACGAACACCCCCTCGGCCCCCGAGCGCAGGTCCTGCCACTTCGCCAGGTCGTCGGCGACGGCGAGACCCGGCTCGTGGGTGTCCGACAGGCCCATGGTCCGCGGATTCCATCCGGAGTCGCGCAGTTGGCCGCCCCAGCCGTCCGGAACCTCGACCGAGACCCGTCCGGAGGCGTCCTCGACCGTCATGGACGTGGCGCCGGACTGCCGGGTCACGAGCGCGGCGGTGACACCGGCCGCGCCGAGCACGACCGCGGCGGCCACGGACACGGCCGTGACCACGGTCCGCCGACGGCGCCGGGGCGCGCGGACGGTGCCCATCGACACCTGTTCGGCCAGCCGCTCCAACTCCACGGCGAGGCTCAGCGCCGTGGGCCAGCGCCGCTCGCGGTCGGGCTCCATGGCGCGCAGCAACGCCCGCTGGACGTCCGGGGCCAGGTCCGTACGGAGCCGGTCGGGCCGTACGACCTTGCCGGGCGGCCCGGGGACCGAGCCCGTGATCAGGTGGTAGCCGAGGGCACCCAGGCTGTACACGTCGGCCCGCGCGTCGATGCCCGACCCCGGCTGGGCCTGTTCCGGCGGGGTGTAGCCCGCGGAACCCGCCGCCATGGTCAGTCCGGAGGCCTGCGCCAGGCTCTTGGCGAGACCGAGGTCGGCGAGCAGGACCCGGTCGGCGCCGCCGGGTGAGGTACGCATAAGGACGTTGGAGGGCTTGATGTCACGGTGTACGATCCCGGCCTCGTGCAGCGCGGCGGCTCCGCGCGCCGCGAGGGCCGTCAGACGCAGGGCCTCGGCGACGGGCAGCGGCCCGGCCTCGACCCGGTCCGCGAGGGTGCCCCCATCGGCGTACTCCATGACGAAGTAGGGCCTGCCGTCGGGGAGTTCACCGATGTCGTAGACCTGGACGACCCGGTTCGAGTTGGCCTTGCGCAGCAGCCGGGCCTCGGAGAGGAAACGCTCCCGGACGTCGAGGTGGTCGACCCAGTTCTCGGAGAGCACCTTCACGGCGACGACGGCCTCCAGGACCTCGTCGTGGGCGAGCCAGACCACGCCGAAACCACCCGCGCCGAGGCGCCGGTCCAGACGGTAGCGGCCGATCCGCTCCAGGGGATCCCTCAGCATGGACGACCCGCCGAAAGGCCTGTGAGCCGGTGGTTTCGAGCACGGCCGAGGTGGCGTGGCGTCGCCGCATCGCCGGCGACGCCCGATGAGGGCTCCTGAGGAGCCCCGGACGAGGGGTTCTCGTGCGGCTGACGTCGGGGGAGGGGTGCGAAGCGGCTGTGCCCTGTCGGTCGCGTCCGTGGCGGTGTACGCCTCCTGTGTTCACCAGCGGGCATTTGCTCTCCAGGGCGGGGCGGATGCCACGAGCGCCACGCTGTGGCCGCTGTCCGTAGACGGGCTGCTGCTCCTGGCAACGGTCGGATTGTTGAAGCCTACCTGTCACGTCAGCCGTCGAGCACACCGCGCCATGGGGATGGCGTTCTTCCTCGGGATCGGGGTCTCACAAGCGGCCGACACAGCCGTGATCCCGGGGATTCCGGCACCGCACCGAGAGGGCCGCGATGTCGTCGTTGAGCCTTCCGCCGCTGTAGTGGAGCAGGTCCCAGTGAAGCCGGTCTAGCAGCTCGCGAGGCGGCTCCGTGCCCTGCCGCCGCATCCAGTCCGGCAGCGGGAAGAACTCGCCGGCGCGGTCCCGGGTCTCCGACACGCCGTCGGTGTAGAGCAGCAACTGGTCGCCCGGGGCGAAGGGGATGGTGTCGACGCAGTAGCGGTCACCGATGAGTGCCGAGAGATTGAGAGGCGGCGAGGAAATGGTGGGCTCCAGGACGCGGATCTTCCCATGGTGAGCAAGCAGCGGCGGGGGATGTCCGCAGTTGAGAAGCCTGACGCGGCCGCCGTCGTGCGCGATCTCGGCGATGATAGCCGTGGCGAAGCGTTCCGGCAGATCCTGGCCGGGATACGCGGCGTTGTGGCGGGCGATGCTGGTCTCCAGCCGGTGGACGATGCTCCGCAGGTCGGGTTCGTCGTATGCGGCCTCCCTGAAGCAGCTGATCACCGCTGAGGCCGCCCCCACCGCGGACAAGCCCTTGCCGCGTACGTCGCCGATGAGCAGCCGGACCCCGTACGGTGTGCCGGCCGCCTCGTAGAAGTCGCCGCCGATCCGGGCCTGTTCTTGGGCCGCCAGATACAGCGACTCGATCTCGACGTTCTCGATGCGGCGCGGCAGGGGGCGCAGCAGCACTTTCTGGGCTGCGTCGGCCACGAGGCGGACGTGGAAGAGTATTTCCTCGCGCTGGAGTCGGACATGACTTGCGTATGCGGCCGCCAAGGTGACCGCGACGATCGCGGCCGACGTGTACTGCGTCCCCAGGTCGGTGTAGAGGAAGCTCAGACTGATCATGACCAGCAGGCAGAACGCCCCCAGGAGAATCGTGGGGAGTACGGGCCACATCGCGGCGGCGAGAGCGGGTGCGGCGGGCAGGAGGCGGCTGACGGCGATCTGCCGCGGTGTGGCGAAGGCCAAGCCGGCGATGAGGACGGTAAGGATCACCGGTGCCAGCTGGGCGGCTTCCCATCGGCCGCAGTACAGAGGACGACGGCGCCGCAGCCGCCCAGACGTGGTCACAAACTGCATTATATCGGTCAAAGTGGGCATTGGGCTCTGAGGGGTCATGCGCCACATGCGCGGGGATCGCGCACTTCATGCACGGGAATCACGCTCATGGGTGGCCATCAGGGCGGCGCGCCGCATCCCCCGAAGTCGCCGACCACCCGACCGCGCAGAACCCGTCCCGCCTGGGTGGCGCGCTGGAGACGCGATACGGGAGCGTCCGGGATTCCGCCGACCGGGACGCCGCGGTGGCCGGCGTGGCGGAAGCCGTGCGGCACATGCCCGAGCGGCCCCCGAGGTCGAGCCGGGTGGGGATCACTCCGCGGGTGGGCGCTGGTCACCCGGGATCGCCAGTGCTAGAAAGGTCGCATGGCGAGCTTTTTCGCCCTTTTTCGACGCATATCACTCAGGTCATTGGTCGGCAAGAGCCCGCGAAGCGTAGCCGGGCAGGTGCTGGTTCTCCAGGTGGCCCTGGTAGTGCTGCTCGTGGCCTGCGGCGTGTTCGCCATCTTCCTGCAGTCGGAGCGGGACGCCAACGCCGAGGCCAGGCGCCGCTCCGTAGCCGTTGCAGAGACCTTCTCGCACTCTCCCGGTGTCGTGGCGGCACTGCAGAGCCCCGACCCGTCCAAGATCCTCCAGCCGCTCACCGAGGTGGGGCGCAAGGCCGCAGGCGTCGACTTCATCGTGGTCATGGACACCAAGGGCATCCGCTACACCCACCCCATACCGAACCGAATCGGAAAGCGGTTCGTGGGCAACATCGGGCCGTCGCTGGCGGGGAAGGTCTACACGGAAAGCGTCCACGGCCCGCTCGGCCACGAGGTACAGGCCACCGTCCCCGTCGACAACGCCAGGAGCAAGGTGGTGGGCCTCGTCTCCGCCGGGCTGAAGGTCAAGAACGTGACCAATCAGGTATACCGGCAACTACCGATCATCCTGGGTGCCGGAGCCGGGGCGCTCGCGCTGGCCACCGGCGGCACGGCACTGATGGGCAGGCGGCTGCGACGGCAGACCCACAGCCTGGCCCCGGACGAGATGACCCGCATGTACGACCATCACGACGCGGTGCTGCACTCCGTGCGCGAAGGGGTGCTCATCGTCGCCGGCGACGGGCGGCTGCTGCTGGCGAACGACGAGGCCAGACGGCTGCTGGAGCTGCCCCCGGACGTCGAGGGACGGTTCGTGTCGGAGCTGTCGTGCCTCGACCCCGAGACGGTGGCACTGCTCGTCTCCGGGCGCGAGGCCACCGACGAGGTGCACTTCGCCGGAGAGCGACTGCTGGCGGTCAACCAACGGCCCACGGGGCGCGACGGAGGTCCCGGGGGAACGGTGGTGACGCTGCGCGACTCCACCGAGCTGCAGGCGTTGACCGGCAGGGCGGAGATCGCACGGGAGCGGCTCAAGCTGCTGTACGACGCCGGACTCGAGGTCGGCACCACCCTGGACGTGCTGCGCACGGCCGAGGAGCTGGCGCGGGTCGCCGTCCCTCGCTTCGCCGACTTCGCCACGGTGGACCTGGCCGACGCCGTGCTGCACGGCGAGGAGCCGGCCCCCACGGCAACGGGCATGCGACGCGCAGCCGTGTGCGGTATCCGGGATGACCATCCGCTCTACGAAAAGGGCCGGCTGATCGACTTTCTGCCTGCCACGCCCCAGGCGCGCGGCTACGGCAGCGGCCACTCCGAGCTGGTGGCCGACCTGTCGACCGCCACGGGCTGGCGGGTGCAGGACCGGGAGCGCGCCAAGGAGATCATCGACTACGGCATCCATTCCCTCATCGCCGCCCCGATCCAGGCCCGCGGCGTCGAGCTGGGCATGGCCAACTTCTGGCGCACCAAGCAGCACGAGCCCTTCGACGAGGAGGAACTGTCGCTGGCGGAGGAACTGGTGGCCCGTGCCGCGGTCAGCATCGACAACGCCCGCCGCTACACCCGCGAGCACGCCCTTGCGGTCACTCTCCAGCGCAGCCTGCTGCCGCGGGCCCTGCCTGAGCAGAGCGCCCTCGATGTCGCCTACCGCTACCTCCCCGCCCGGTCGGGCGTGGGCGGAGACTGGTTCGATGTGATTCCGCTGTCGGGGAGCCGGGTGGCGCTGGCCGTCGGCGACGTGGTCGGCCACGGCCTCCACGCCGCCGCGACCATGGGACGGCTACGGACCGCGGTGCACAACTTCTCCACCCTCGATCTGCCGCCCGACGAGCTGCTGAGCCATGTGGACGACCTGGTCGGCCGCATCGACCAGGACGAGGCGGGTATGGAGGGCAACGCGGGTGTCGTGGGCGCCACCTGCCTGTACGCGATCTACGACCCCGTGATGCGCCGCTGCGTCATGGCGCGTGCGGGGCACCTGGCGCCGGCGCTCGTCCACCCCGACGGCACCGTCACCTTCCCGGACCTGCCGGCCGGGCCTCCCCTCGGCCTCGGCGGCATGCCGTTCCAGACCGCCGAGCTGGATCTCGCGGAGGGCACTCAGCTCGTCCTCTACACCGACGGCCTCATCGAGGACCGCAGGCGCGACCTGGACGTGGGAATGGAACTGCTGCGCGACGCGCTGGCGGGCCACCCCGACCGGACGCCCGAGGAGAGCTGCCGGGCCGTGCTGGACGAGCTGCTGCCCGAGCGGCCCAAGGACGACGTCGCTCTGCTCATCGCCCGCACCCGTGCACTGCCGCCCGACCGGATCGCCGACTGGGATGTGCCGCCCGACCCGGCCGCCGTCGCGGGGATGCGCGACGCCGTGTCCCAGAAACTCGACGAGTGGGGCCTGTCCGAGCTCGGCTTCAGCATGGAGCTGGTTCTGAGCGAGCTCATCACCAACGCCATCCGCTACGGCTCCGAGCCGATCCATGTGCGGCTGATCCAGGACCGTACGCTGATCTGCGAGGTGGCCGACGGCAGCAGCACGTCGCCGCATCTGCGGTACGCCGCGACGTTGGACGAGGGAGGCCGGGGCCTGTTTCTGGTGTCGCAGATAGCCGAGCGCTGGGGCACCCGGTACACCCCCCAGGGCAAGGTGATCTGGGCCGAACAGGTGCTGCCGGACGTCATCGAGGAACCCGACCTGAAGCCGGCCGACGCGGACGAGCCCCCGGACGAGGGCGCGGCCGCCCAGGACGCCCCGGCGTGAAGACGGTTCGGCCCAGCAGTGCTTCGTCAGGTACGCCGATCCTGCCTGGTCGGGAGCATGGTGGCGGTAGGGGGCTTGGTGAGGCGGAAGGGCTCCGGGGGTGAGACGGCCTAGCTCGGTCCTGGCCTCGGGCGACAGGGCGATCTTCGACGCCTACGCCCCGGCCGACGGCTACTACACCGTCCACACCGACTACGCGTCCAACGGGTCGAGCACCCTGTGAAGCAGTGGCAGATCCTGAGGATCCGCACCGATGACACGAAGTAGCATCAGCCAGCCTGCTCAAGCCGAACACCCAACAGTCCCCCGGTCGCCGGACGGTCCCGCCACCCGGACGCTGCCGCACGCCCGGCTGAACGATCATTTTCGGATCAGTTGAAGACCCTGGTTGCGGCGGTACGGCGGCCGGATCTCCTCCGAGTGGGAGTTCGCCAAGGCACTGCAGATCTTGGAGGAGGACCCGGAGGTCTGGCAGAAGGCCGTCGAGGTCCCCGGCGCGCTCGTCGCCAACCACGGCCCCTTCACCTGGGGTGCCACCGTCCGCAAGTCCCTCGAACACTCCATCATCTGCGAAGCCGTCGCCGACATCGCCATCCACACCCTCGCGCCGGCCCCCGCCGCCTCGGCACCTCCTCGACCGGCACTACACCCGCAAACACGGCCCCGACGCCTACTACGGCAACCCGGAGACGGCGAACCCCGTGTAACCGCCCGTCACACGGGAGGGGGATCAGATCCCGCCGACGTGGCCGGTCGGCGGGACGACGGGTGTGCCCGAATCGGCTCGACTCGTACTGAGGGAAGACCCTGTCGCGGATGTTGCCGACCGTGTGGGCGAGCCGCCAGGCGGTGCATGCGACTATCGTGCCTGGCCTTGGATCGACAGCGAGGGAGCATCCAGTGCAGGACGCGGCGGGGACCGAGGAGCTTGCGCAGCGCGCGGCCGTGGGCGATCCGGGGGCCCTCGACCTGCTGCTGGAGCGGATCCGGCCGGAGATCGTGCGGCGCTGCGGACGCTTCCTGCCCTGCCGCGAGGACGCCGAGGAGGCGGCGCAGGACGTCCTCCTCCAGGTGGCACGGAAGATCGACTCCTTCGAGGGGCGCAGTCGCTTCAGCACCTGGCTCTACACGGTCGTCGCCAACTGCGCCCGCCAGAAGTACCGCGAGCTGAAGCGGCGGGCCGCCGAGCAGCCGGACGTCATCGACGCCTCGCAGCACGTCGACCCGCGCACCACGAGCGTGATCGCCGGTTCCCGTATCGACCTCCTGGAGGCGCTGGAACGCCTGGAGCGCGAACACCCCCACCTGGTCGCGCCGTTGGTCTATCGGGACATCTGCCAGCTGGAGTACGCCGAGGTCGCCGAACGGGTCGGCATTCCGCTCGGCACGCTCAAGTCCCGGCTGCACGAGGCCCGACGGCAGGTCAGGCCCTGGCTGGTCGACGCATCCTGACGGGACATCAGCCAGGAACAGTCGTCAACTGGCCAACTGTCTACGGTGGTTGTGGCGCAAGGTAAGAGGTTGATGATAAGTCGCGGCAGGGACTCCCGGTGGCCGTGATCTCGTCTGTACTGTCCACCGTTGTGTCGAACGGCAGTCGTTCAACGGCCGTTCTACGCGCGCAGATCGGCGCCCCGCACCGCCTCTTCCCCCGTCCCCCCACCCATGGAGGAATGCCGGATGCTCACCCCCACAAGGCCCCGCCACAGACTCGCCGTCGCCCTCACCGCGCTCGGCGTGCTGCTCACGGGAGCCGCGCTCCAGACCACCGCCGCCGCCCCCGCGCACGCGGCCACCACCCACCGCGTCCTGTTCGACAACGGCCACGCGGAGACGGCGGGCAACGCCGACTGGATCATCTCCACCAGCCAGCCCAACCCGCTGAGCGAGGACTCCTCGCCGTCCTCCGAGACCGACTGGACCGGCGCCCTGTCCTCCTGGGGCGTGGCCCTGCAGCAGACCGGCGACTACAGCCTGGACACGCTGCCTTCGGGCTCCAAGCTGACCTACGGCGGCACTTCGTCCACCGACCTGTCGAACTTCGACACACTGGTGCTGCCCGAGCCCAACACGCTCTTCACCACGGCCGAGAAGACCGCGATCATGACGTTCGTGAAGAACGGCGGCGGCCTGTTCATGATCTCCGACCACACCGGCGCCGACCGCAACAACGACGGCTACGACGCGGTCAAGATCCTCAACGACCTGATGACCAACAACAGCGTCGACTCCACCGACCCGTTCGGCTTCTCCATCGACTCGCTGAACATCAGCTCGGGCTACCCCGCGGCGATCAGCGACAGCAGCAACCCGGTCCTGCACGGCTCGTTCGGCACGGTCACCAAGAGCCTCATCGCGAATGGTACGACGGCCACGCTCAAGCCCGCCGACAACTCGGCCGTCAAGGGACTGCTCTACCGCTCCGGTTACTCCGGCAACACGGGAGCCTTCTTCGCCACCAGCACCTTCGGCAGCGGCAAGGTCGCCTTCTGGGGCGACAGTTCACCGATCGACGACGGCACCGGCCAGTCCGGCAACACGCTGTACGACGGCTGGAACGACACCGGCGCCACGAACGCGGCCCTCGCTCTGAACGCCACCGAGTGGCTTTCCTCGTAAGTGAGGTGAGCTGACCGAGCCCGCTCCCCGCCGTGTCCGACCACACGGCGGGGAGCGGGCTTTTCACGGTCGTTCAGCGCTGGGTGTAGATAAAACCGATCTTGTCGACCTCGTCGCCCGTACGGCCGTGGAACCCGGCGATCTGCCAGCCCGACGGCGCCGTGCGGGTCACGCAGTCCGAGGTCGTCGTACCGCCCGCCAGGGTGTTGCCCAGGTTGGTGGTGAACTTGGCGTAGAAGATCCGGGTGTTGCCGTCCTTCACGCCCTCGCACAGCTGCGCCGAGGTGACGTACTCGCCGCTGCCGAGCGTGAGCGACGAGGCGGTGCCGCCCGTGCCGCCGTGCGCCAGCGTCGTGCCGTTGCTCAGCGTCAGGCCCATCTGGTCGACGCGCGAGCCGCTGCGCAGGGTGACGGCGGTCGCCCTGGCCCCGGTGGGCACGCTGTCGATGTCGTTGAAGTAGTCCCCGTGCGGGCCGCCGAACTGGTCGCTCAGCTGGAAGGCGGAGTTGCGCGACCAGGTGAACTTGGCGGTGATCGGGTCGTGGTCGGAGAGCATGAGCCCGTCGGAGGTCAGGAAGCTCGCGTGCTCGTTGTTGTAGCTCGTGGCGTCGAGCGTGACCAGCTTGCTGCCGCGGTAGAGGATCTTGTCCACGACCTCGCAGGTGTTGGGCACGGTGGCACCGGTCTGGTCGCAGACGAGCGCGTCGCTGCCCTTGGCGGGCGCGGTGCCGCCGCGGATGACCTTGACCCAGGCGTCGGTGAGCCCGTTGGCCGCGCCGAACTCGGCGATCGTGTCGCCGGTGCGCGTGTAGCGGGTGTTGGTGTCACCCATGACCACCACGGCGTTGCCCTTGGAGTGGCTCTGGATGAAGGCCGTGAGCTGGTTGAGGTTGTCCGCCCGCGAAGCCAGGTCGCCGTCGTTCGTGCCCGCGTTGGTGTGCAGGTTGTAGAAGTCGACGTAGACACCCTCGGCCAGTCGCTCCCGCATGAACGTGAAGCCCTTGGGGGTCAGGCAGTCGCCCGAGTCGAGCTGGCAGGAGTTCCAGTGCACCCGCTCGAAGTCGTCGGTGTCGTACGAGATCTTCGACAGGGTGTTGAGCCCGCTGCCGATCCCGGCGCCGCCGCTGGTGGGCGTGCGGTAGGCGTGCGTGGTGTCGCCGGCGTAGAGATAGGCGTGGTAGTTGAAGTCCTCCTGCACGTGGACGATGTCGTACGGGCCGAGCCGCTGGCCGATCGCCGTGGTGCTGGTGTCGCGGGGTGTCGAGGCGCTGGAGAGGCTCTCGGGGAGGCCGGCGACGTTGTAGCTGAGCACACTGAAGGTGCCCGAGTCGGCGGCCGCGGCGGTGGGGGCGGTCGCTGTGAGTCCGCCGAGGGCCGCGGTTGCCGCGGCGAGAGTGGCGAGGACTCTTCGGAGGGGTGACATGGGGAGTGTCTCCTGGGGACTGAGGACTGGGGGCTGGGGACCGGGGATGAAGGGGGTTGGCACCTGCTCGTCGAGGAGGGTGCGTGAGGTCGTTTTAGCTCGATCGTGTGATGGTCGGCTTCCGGGCTTGCGGTGCCCTGGGCCGTCCGGGTTGGCGTGGCTGTGCGATCTGGGACGCCGGGTGCGGTGCCGGCGTGCGGGGCCCCTGCTCCACCAGGGTGATGGTTCGGGGCCTCCCCGTCGCTTCTGGCCGTACCCATATGACCGGGTCGCGTAGGGAACTGGCCTCCCGGGACCGGACCACGCACAGGATGCGTGTCGCCGCCCCGGGGTTGAGTACGCTGGGGACCTGGGGGTACCTCCCACGCCCTTAAGGCAGTGGGGGAGCGCCCAAGACCGTTCGGGGCGCGCGGCTGATCGGGCTCACTCCCGCTCAGTCCATAGGAACGGTCAGTAGCCGACCGAGAACGTGGCGTCGGCCTTTTCGGTGCTGGTGGAGATGGGATCGATGCGCAGGACGTAGTCCGCGTGGCGGATGTGACGGTCCGGATAGTTGAAGGAGCGGAAAGACGACCAGGAGGTATCGGCCAGGCCCGCGGTCCGGTAGAACGTGGCGTCCTGCGCGAACGTCGTCGTGCTGTCGTTGACGTCCAGTTGCAGTTGGTAGTTGTAGTGCCTCAGGTAGCGCGTCGGATAGCTGACGGACTGGAAGGACACCCCGGAGCTGTCGGCGAGCCCCGGCACGAGCTTCCACTCCGCGTCGGTGAACGGGTCGAACGGGTAGGCGTCGATCCTGCCGACGTAGTTCGCGTGGCGGACGTAACGGTCCGGGTAGTTGTAGGACTTGATCCGGTTCCAGGCCGGAGTGCCGTACTTCGCCACGAGGTTGTCGTACTCGGTCGTGGTGATCGGCTGGATGGTGCCGTGCTTGGAGTTGAGCGGCTGGGTGTACAGGCGCTGGTCGACCGCGGTCCAGGTGCCGGCGGCGAGGTCGGTGGTCTGCCAGGCGTAGAAGACACCGTTCGGGGTGTAGGTGTCACCCCACAGGTACCAGGTGCTGGACGTCTGGGACTTGACGAGGATCGGGGCCTCGGTGCCGCCGTGCGAGACCGGCGTGCTGAACACGGTGAAGCTGCCCGGATCCAGGGAGGTCGACTTGGCACCGACCAGCGTCTGGTCCTTCTTGAAGTACAGGTAGTTGACCCCGCCGACGCCCACGGCCAGGTCGCCGTCGATCACGTCATAGCCGGGGTCGAAGAAGACCTGAGCCGCCGACGCCGTCGCGAAGTCGGTGGTGTAGTTCACCATGATGACGTTGTGGCCGCTGGAGTCGACGGCCGAGTAGATGATCCCGTACTGCCCGCGCCCGGCGTCCCAGTACGCCTCCGGCGCCCAGCTGTGGGTGGCCATGTCGTGCAGCTTCAGCCGGCGGTAACCGGTGAAGGAGCGCAGGTCGGTGGAGTCCCAGACGTGGATGTACTGGCTCTGCAGGCTCCAGTCGGTGCCCTTGAGGTCGGTGGCGAGCACCACGAAGGTGCCGTCCTGCTTGCGCAGGATGAACGGGTCGCGCAGCCCACCGGTGCCCCCGGTCGGCGTCACGACCGGGTTGTTCTGGTTCAGCGGGGTCCACTGGAGCGAGTCGGCGCTGACGGCCAGATGGAGGCCGTAGTCGGAGCCGAGGCCGTTTGGGGACTCGGTGAAGTAGCCCATCACGTACGCGGATCCGGACGCCGCCCGCGCGGACGGGGTGCCGATCGCGAAGGAGGCGGTGAGGGCGGCCATCGCCCCCAGCACCGTACGGCGGGACGGCTGGAGCGGGCTGGAACGGTCACTCATCGGGTACTCCCTTTCTTCGCTGACAGGGACCTCTGAACGTGGCTCTTTGAACGCGGCTTTCCTGACGCGGCGGTCATGCCCAGGCCGTGACGGGAACGAAGGAGCTGTCCTGGCGGAAGAGATCGGTGCCGTCCGACACGTCCACGCGGAGCTGGTAGTTGTAGTGGCGCAGGTAGTAGCCCGGGTAGTTGTACGACTCGAAGCGGACAGCGCCGTCGGGTGTGCCGGTGCGGATGATGTACGTGGCGTCCTTGGCGAACGTCGACGTTCCGTCGTTGGCGTCGAAGCGGGCCCGGAAGTCCCAGTGCCTCAGGTAGTTGCCGGCCGCGTCCCGGAAGGAGTAGCCGTTCGCTTCGGCGAGGCCCGGCACCACGGTGAAGGTGGACGCCTGCTTCTCCGCGGTGGTGCTGGAGCTGGTCACCACGGGCAGGTTGAGCAGCGCGGTCTGCTCCTGCCAGTAGCGGGTGGAGTAGTTGCCCGACCGGAAGGAACGGGTCACGCCCGTCGCCAGGTTGACGCCGCCGGACACCGTCTCCTTGATCACGGTGAAGTGCCGGGCCGTACCCGAGACGCCGGGCAGCTTCTTCGGGGCGGTCCAGGTGGCGAAGGTGTCGTAGCTGTCGCTGTAGTAGTAACTGCCGTCGCCGTAGCCGTCGAAGAAGATCCGCCAGGCGCCGTTGTCGAGCTGGATCACCGAGGGACCCTCACGCGTGCCGCCCCAGCCCGCCCAGTCGCCGGTCCTGGTGATGGTGTACGGCCCGGTCAGGCTGGAGGCGGTGGCGTACTCGATGTACTTCGTCGTCTCGTTCTTGGGGAACGCGTGGTAGGTGGAGCCGATCTTCACGATGAACGTGTCGATGTGGTTGGTGCCGATGCCGGACAGGGCCACGGGCGAACTCCACGCGTCGAGCGTGGAGTTGGAAGCCTTCATCACATACGGCGTGAAGATCCACTCGTCGTCGGTGGTCGAGCACGACACGATGATGTTGACGCTGCCGTCGCTGTCGACGAACCACTCGGGTGCCCACGCGCGGGACAGATTGGTGATCGGTACCGTGTAGTCGTACAGGAAGGTCCAGCTGACCCGGTCGGAGCTGCGCGCGAAGCCGATGGTGGTGCTGACGTCCTGCCAGGTGTGCGTGGTGTACGTGATGTAGTAGTAGCCGTCGGTGTGCTTGAACACGCTGGCGTCGCGGATGCGGTTGCTGGGCGGGGTGTAGGCGGACGCCTTGACGAGCCGGAAGTCGGTGGCGTCGTCGGACTGGTAGACGTTCACGGTGCCGTCGTCGCTGTTGAGGAACGGCACGATGGTGTAGCGGGTGGCCGAGCCATGGGCGGGCGCCGCCGCGGCGGCCGACCCGAGCAGCCCGGGCAGTTCACCCAGGACGAGTGCGGTCGCGGGTATCGCGACCATCGCACGCAGCAGACTGCGGCGGGACGGGTCGAGCGGCGTCGAGGACGCGTTCCGGTCGGGGGTGATCATGATGCGGCTCTCCTTGTTTCTGTTGATCCGGGTGGGGGCGCGGCGACTCCGCGTCCCCACCCGCCGTGCGCACACGTCGAGGCGCCACCCAGGCCTGGGCCAGTGCGGCGACTTCCTCGGCCGTGAGGGTCTTGCCGTGCACACGGAAGTCGTCGACAGCCCCCTTTGAGCAGGGGCCGGCGTACTGAGACCTGCCGAGGTACCCGGCGCGGATGTGGTTGCCGAAGTAGCGCGGCTTCACCGTCACGGGGGCGTTTCGCCCGGCCTGCTGCCCGTCCGCACAGAGGACGGCGGTCCCGCTGCCGTGTGTCAGTGCCACGTGCACCCAGCGGTCGGTGGGCAACGGCTCGGCGTCGATGCGCTGTTCGGCGCCCGCGCGCCCGGCGGTGATGGCGTAACGGAGGGTGTCGTCGCCGCTGAGCGGGGTCAGGAACATATTGGCCGTGACGCCGGTACCGAGATCGAACAACGTGATCCTCCGCATGCCGAAAAGTCGGGGCGGTGGTGTCCCTCCACCGTCCCGCCATGTTCGATATACCGAATGTCGTGCGACATGCCGTGCGAGGGTTCACGTTAAGGGCTGGCCGGGTGTTGTCAACAGTCCCTGGAGGGGCGGAAGTTGTTAAAGAGACCGGAGACTGGGCGGGGGTTCGGCTCGGGTGGCGGGTGGGGTGTCCGAGGCCCTGTTTAGGGTGGTCCGCGTGACGGAGAAGAACAGCACCCCGCTCGCCGTGTTCGACCTCGACGGAACGCTCGCGGACACCGCGCACCGTCAGCGGTTCCTGGAGCGCAAGCCGCGGGACTGGGACGCGTTTTTCGCGGCCGCGCCGCAGGACCCGCCGCTCGCGGAGGGGGTGGCCCTGGCGTTGCGGTACGCGGAGGAGTACGAGGTGGTGTATCTGACCGGCCGCCCCGAGCGCTGCCGCCGTGACACCGTCGCGTGGCTGGCCGCGCAGGCGCTGCCCGCCGGCCGCATCTGGATGCGGCGCAACGACGACCGCAGGCCGGCCCGCCGCACCAAACTGGACGTCCTGCGCCGGCTCGCCCGCGACCGCGAGATCCATGTCCTGGTGGACGACGACGAGCTCGTCTGCGACGAGGCGGAACGGGCCGGTTTCAGGGTCGTACGGGCACGCTGGGCGACCACGTCCGCGGCACTGAGAGACGCTCAGGAACGAGAGGGACGGACCTAGAGGTCCGCGGCGAGGGGGAGTCGAGGGGGTTCCCGTGCAGCCCGGGTGGGGGTTGAGGGGCCGCGGTCCCGGCGCCGTTCGCGGCTCTGCCTGCTGCCGCGCCGCGGGCCTTCACCGCGGCCCGCCACGCGGCTCCTCCTCGGCGCGCATGTGGCTTCGCACGCGGCTCCCCCCGGACACCGCGCGCGTCTTGCCCGCTGGGCCGCCCGCAGCTCTCCCCGGCGGCTTCGCCCGCGCGTTCCTCCGGCGGTTTCGCCCAAGCCCCTTCCCGGGGCTCCGCCCAAAGTCCCGGGCAGGGCCTCGTCCGAGGGGCCCGGGCGGCAGGGCGGCTCGCAGGGCTCGGGCGTGGTGCTCCAGTTGGGTGACCCGGCGCGTGGCCCGCGCGAGAGGCAAGTCCGTGGCTCCGGCCGGAGACTTCCCCCGGTGGCTCACCCAAGACCGGGCCCAAGACCGGGCCCAAGACCGGGAAACCATGCCCAAGACCGGGCCCTGGGACCTGCCCGAGGGGCCTGGGCGGGGGCAAGTTGCGGCGCTTGAGCGCGGGATCGCGTGACCCGGCGCGCGGCTCGCCCGGGGGGTGGCCCGCGGCCCCCGGCGGCTCGCCGAAGGCCCGTCCAAAATCCGCCGGAGGCAGCCCGCAGGGCTTGAGCGTGGGGCTCCGATTGGGTGACCCGGCGGGCTGGTTTCCTGGCTGGAAGCCGGCTGCGTCAGGCGCCGTCCTCCAGACGGAAGCCGACCTTCAGGCCGACCTGGTAGTACTCGATCTCCCCGTCCACGATCTGTCCCCTGACCTGGGTGATCTCGAACCAGTCCAGGTTGCGCAGGGTCTGCGAGGCACGGGCGATCCCATTGCGAATGGCCTGGTCGACGCCCTCGTGGGAGGTGCCGACGATCTCGGTGACCCGGTACGTGTGATCGGACATGCGGGTGCTCCTCTCCGCCGTGGCGGGTGTGCCACGCGTCATTCCACGGTGCCTCACGGCGCGGCGGTGCGCGAGATGTCGGTGATGTCGTCGATATCGGCGATATCGGCGATGCCGGAGAAGGCAACCAGCTTGCGGCCGCCGTGCTTTTCACAGTCGGCCGGCAAGCTGATCACGTGACAACAAGCGTCTCTGGAACTCTTCCCCTGGTGGCGTCAGCGGACCACGCTCAGCGACAGTGCGAAGCGGCCCTCCCGGTCCGTCCACCAATGGGCCAGGTCCAGCCCCGCGGCGGCCAGTTCGCGACGTACGCCTTCCTCATGGAACTTCGCCGAGATCTCGGTGCGCAGTTCCTCGCCCTCCGCGAAGTCGACGGCCAGGTCGAGCGCGGGGATCTTCACGGTCTGGTCGGTCGCCGACCGCAGCCGCATCTCGATCCACTCGTTCTCGGCGTCCCAGAGGGCGACATGGTTGAACGTGTCCGGGTCGAAGTCGGCGCCGAGTTCGCGGTTGACGACGTGCAGCACGTTCTTGTTGAAGGCGGCCGTCACCCCGGCCGCGTCGTCGTACGCGGCGACGAGCACCTTCTCGTCCTTGACCAGGTCCGTGCCGAGCAGCAGGGTGTCGCCGGGGGAGAGCAGCGCCCGTACGGACGACAGGAAGGTGGTGCGCTCGGCGGGCAGCAGATTGCCGATGGTGCCGCCGAGGAACGCCACCAGCCGGGGTCCGGGCGTCCCCGGGAGCGCGAGACCGCCCGTGAAGTCGGCGATCAGCGCGTGCACGCCGAGGCCCGGATGTTCGGCGATCAGCGCGTGCCCGGCCTGGGTCAGTGCGCTTTCGCTGACGTCGACCGGCACGTACGTATGGAGTCCCGGCAGCGCGTCGAGCAGGTGGCGGGTTTTCTCGGACGAGCCGGACCCCAGTTCGACGAGGGTGCGCGCACCGGTCGTCGCGGCGATCTCGGGGGCCCGGGCGATCAGGATCTCGCGCTCCGCCCGGGTGGGGTAGTACTCGGGCAGTTCGGTGATCTGGTCGAAGAGTTCGCTGCCGTGGGCGTCGTAGAACCACTTCGGCGGCAGCGTCTTGGGCGTGTGGGTGAGGCCGTGCAGGACGTCGGCGCGCAGCGCGGCGTCCGTGGCGTCCTCGGGCAGGGTGCGGGTGAGAAGGAACGGGCTCACGTGCTGGGCTCCTTGGTGCGGGCGGATGCCATGGGGGCGTGCGCGCCTTCCGGCGCGTGCGGGTCCTTGAGCGGAGTGAGCAGGACGTCGGTGCGGCTCGCCGCGAGCAGCGTGCGGTCCGGCACCTCCCGCCAGTGCGGGTCGTCGTCGTACGGCTCGGAGGCCACGACGGTGCGGCGGCCGGGCTCGGCGAGGTACCAGAGGGTGTCGCCCCAGGCCGTCGCCGTGATCGTGTCGCCGTTGGTGAGCAGGAGGTTGAGGCGGGACCCGGGGGCCGCCTCGGCGACCTCCAGGACGGTGTCGGCCAGTGCCCGGCTCTCGTCGTCGCCGGCGCGCAACCGGTGCAGGAGCAGCGCCCAGACGAGCGCCGAGTCGCAGCGGGCCTCGAGCGACAGCAGTTCCACGGGCGGCAGGCTCTGTACGAGCGGGGCGAGGGAGCCCGGCCAGCCCCGTACGGCGCCGTTGTGGCTGAACAGCCAACGGTCCGCGGCGAACGGCGCCGCCGCGGCCTCGTCGTCCGCTCCGGCCACGGTGGCATCCCGGACGGCGCCGAGCAGCGCCGTGGTCTTCACGACCCGGGCCAGGTCCGCGAACGACTGATCGCCCCAGATCGGCCCGGGGCGCCGGTACCGGGCGGGCACCGGATCCCCTTCGGCGTACCAGCCGACCCCGAAACCATCGGCGTTGACCGTCCCGTGCCGTTGCCGCCGCGGTGCCCACGACTGCCGGAACAGACTGTGCGGCGGCTCCACGAGGAGCCGTCCGAGCGGCTCCGCGGGTCCCAGGTAGGCCAGATGACGGCACATCAGGCGTTCCCGTCGCGGGCCGTGCGGAATCCGGAGAAGATCTGCCGCCGGATCGGATAGTCCCAGTTGCGGAACGTTCCCCGGCAGGCCACCGGATCCACGGCGAACGAGCCACCACGCAGCACCTTGTACTCCGGACCGAAGAACACCTCCGAGTACTCCTTGTACGGGAACGCCGCGAAGCCCGGATAGGGGTGCAGGTCGCTCGACGTCCACTCCCACACGTCACCGATCAACTGCCGTACGCCGAGCGGTGATTGCCCCGCCGGGTAGCTGCCGGCCGGGGCCGGGCGCAGATGGCGCTGGCCGAGGTTGGCGTGCTCGGGGGTGGGGTCGGCGTCGCCCCACGGGTAGCGCGTGGAGCGGTCGGCAGCCGGATCGTGACGGGCCGCCTTCTCCCACTCGGCCTCGGTGGGCAGTCGGCGCCCCGCCCAGCGGGCGTATGCGTCGGCCTCGTACCAGCAGACGTGCAGCACCGGCTCCGAGGGCGGTACGACCTCGGTGACGCCGAAGCGGCGCCGCAGCCACTGCCCGCCCTCGCGGCGCCAGAACAGCGGCGCCTCGATGCCGTGCGAGCGGATGTGGTCCCAGCCTTCCGGAGTCCACCAGCGCCTCTCGCCGTACCCGCCGTCCTCGATGAAGGCCTGGTACGCGGCGTTCGTCACCGGAGTGGTGTCGATGAAGAACGGCGCGACCTCGCGGCGGTGCGCCGGGCGCTCGTTGTCCAGCGCCCACGGCTCGGTGGACGTCCCCATCGTGAACGGGCCGCCGGGCACCAGGACCTCGGCCGGTCCCGTGAACGGCGGCGCGGGAGCGGGGTCCGGCGCCGTGAGGGCCGCCGGTCCCCTGCGGAGCTGATGGGTGATCAGCATCGTCTCGTCGTGCTGCTGTTCATGCTGCGCGATCATCCCGAACGCGAAGCCCGCCTCGGTCAGCGGCGTGCCCTGGAACGCGGCGCTCTCCAGGACGTCCAGCGCCCGCCCGCGCACCTCGGCGGCGTACTGACGGGCCTCCGCGGGCGGCAGCAGCGGCAGCGAGGGCCGCTCGGCGCGAGGGTGCTCGAAGGCGTCGTACAGGCCGTCTATTTCGGGCCGCATCGCGTCCCGCCCGGCGACCGCGCGCAGCAGCCACAGCTCCTCCTGGTTGCCGATGTGCGCGAGGTCCCAGACCAGCGGGGACATCAACGGCGAGTGCTGTGCGGTCAGTTCGGGTTCCTCCACGCAGGACGTGAGGAGCGCGGTGCGGTCGCGGGCCGTGGTCAGTGCGTCGAGCGCGCGCTCCCGGAGCGACTCCGGGTCCGTGGGTGATGCGGGGGCGGTCATGTGCGGATGTCCTTCCCGTACAACCGACCGTGCGACCGGTCGTGGTGATCATGGCCCTGACCATCGAATTGGCTGCGGAACCGGCTCAGCAGGTCGTCGGCGGGGCAGCGCCCCCGGGCCACATAGCGGTCCGTGAACTCCGCGACGGCCTCCTGTACCTCGGCGGTGGCGCCCAGCCGGGGCAGCGCCTCCGCCGCGGCCGCGAAACAGGTGACGGCGGCGTCGCGCAGCTCGGGGTCGGTCAGGCCGTACCGCGCCGCGGTGGTCCACAGCGGATTGCGTGGAGCCGGCCGCGAATCAGCCCGCTCCGCGAGGGGTTTGACGGTCCGGTACGCGACCTCCGCGGCCTCCGGGTCGTCGAACAGCGCCGCCGTCACCGCGAGTGGCACGATCCACCCGTCGTCCCCCGGCTGCGCGTCGATCATGCGCAGTTCCAGATGGCCGCGCGGGCGGACCGGCGGGAACAGGGTCGTCAGGTGGTAGTCGAGATCCGCCCGGTTCGGCGGTGTCCCGGACCGGGTCCACGCCCGGAAGGTCAGATCCTCCGGTACGTCCCAGGGGCCGTCCGGCGCCCGGACGCACATCACCGGCGCGTCCAGGACGTGCCGGGCCCAGGCGGCGCGCGGATCGCCGCCCAGCCGAGGTGCGCTGGACCGTCCCGGGTCCATCGCCGCCCACAGGGACTGCCGCGTGGAGCGCCAGCCCGTGTACCTGCCCTGGGCCGCCGGGGAGTGCGCGAACGCGGCCACCAGGACCGCGCCCAGCTGGTGCGCCAGCCACCAGCGGCGCCCGTGCCCGAGCGGGCCCGGCTCCTCGTACCCGGCGTCCAGGCACACCTGGACGGAGGCGGAGGAGCACATCATGGCCCGCCCCTCGGGGCCCGCCCGGTCGAGGTAGCGCTCCATGGCGTCGTAGCGCGGCTCATGGAGGTAGCGGCTCGGGGGGTTCCAGGGATCCTGGCCGTACCCGCTGAGGCCGAGATCCGCCTCGCGCAGTACCGCGCGCACCGCGTCGAGGTCGGCCGACACGGACCCGATGCACTCCATCAGGGAGGCGGCGGGAAGGGAGCTGAGCTCCAACTGGCCGCCGGGTTCGACGGTGAGCGCCGAACGCAGGGGCAGGGTCCGCAGTGCGGCGTAGGCCGCTTCGAGTTGTTCGGGTGTTGCCGGGAGCTGCGGCCGGCGCAGCTCGTGGATGAGCCATTCCACCTCGACGCCGAGGGTGCGGGGCGGTCCGGTCTTGAAGCAGATGCCCCTGACCAGCGCCTCCACCTCGGCCTCGGTGACGGCGGAGCGGTGCTCCGTACAGTCACTCACCGAATCGGACATGTCGGGATCCTCCTGAGATTCCACCATGCCGCCGGCCCGACGTCTGTGGTGCCGGACCGGCATCGCTCGTCCCACCCAAGACCTTCTTGGCGGCTCGCACAAGAGTGCACTTCGACGCTCGTGGCACCGGAAGGCGCTGTTTGCCGGGCCGCGAGGCACTGTTTACGGGGCTGCGAAATTCCGTTGCGCCGTACGACCAGCATCGCTCACGATGCGTTCATGGGCACGGCGGGGGAGATCGCGAGGGGCGTTCTCGTGGCGCGTACGGGGGTCGCGCCATGAGTGCGCGCCTGCGCGCGATCGCGCAGCAGACCGAGGACATCGTCGCGGCGGGCGCGTACCGCGCGTCCGGGGGACGCGCGGTGTCGATCGCCGCGGCGGTCGAGGCCGCACGGGCCGGCACCCGGATGTACGGACCGGGGCCGGTCCGGACACCGGCCGGTGCTCCCGCGGGCACGCCGTCCGCGAGCACGCTGTTCCAGGTGACGGGCGAGAGCAGCATGGAGGCCGCCCGACGGCTCGCGGGCGAGGGCGGCCCACGCCCGGCGGGCCCGGTCGCCGTCCTGAACTTCGCCTCGGCACGCAACCCCGGCGGCGGCTACCTGAACGGCGCGCAGGCCCAGGAGGAGGCTCTGTGCCGGGCCTCCGCGCTGTACACGTGCCTGCTGCGGGCCCGCCAGTTCTACGACCACCACCGCGCCCACCGGGACCCGTTGTACACGGACCGTGTCATCCACTCACCCGCCGTGCCCGTCTTCCGTGACGACCGCGGAGCGTTGCTCGACGAGCCGTACACCGCCGGATTCCTGACCGCCGCGGCCCCCAACGCCGGAGTCGTCCTGCGTACGGCCCCGGAGCGCGCGGCCGAACTGCCGGGCGCCCTGGCCGTACGCGCCGAGCGCGTCCTGGAGACCGCCGCGGCCCACGGCTACCGCCGTCTGGTGCTGGGTGCGTGGGGCTGCGGCGTCTTCCAGAACGATCCGGCACACGTGGCGGGGGCGTTCCACGGCTTGCTGGTCAAGGGCCGCTTCGAGGGGCTCTTCGACCACGTCGTGTTCGGGATCCTGGACCGCACGAGGGACCAGGCGACGCGAGGCGCCTTCGAGCAGGCGTTCGCATCCGAGCTCCGGGGGTGATGACGCGCCTGACAGGGGCGCGGGGCTGTGACATTGTGCGGCTCCGCCGCGTGGGCGCGACCAGCCACAACGAACCCGCGGCCTCCCCTCAGCCCCCGCCTGCACGGCGGCCCTCAACGCCACCCGTACCGCTCCCGCAACCGATGCACCACCGAATTGAACCGCATCCGATCCAGCGCACAAGCCTCCCGCCGCATCCCGTCCTCGTGCAACCGCAGCACCCGGTCCACGTCCACCCACGAGTCGCGCCCCGACCGATCCCACGGCCCACTCCCGATCGGCACCCACTCCCGGTCGCCGTCGTGCCGCTTGCTCGACAGCTGGACGGCGAGCAGCGTGCCGGTGGCCTCGCGGGCGACCACGAGCACCGGGCGGTCCTTGCCCCGCCCGTCGTTCTCCTCGAAGGGCACCCACGTCCAGACGATCTCCCCGGGATCGGGGTCGCCGTCGTGCGCGGGCGCGTACTCGGTCCGTATCCGGCCCACCTCGCGGGGCTCGGCCTCGGTGGTGGCGGAAGGGCCGTAGCGGCCGGGGACGTCTTCGGCGGTGTCATCGGTAAAGGCAGTCACGCGGGTCACGTTAGAGCGTCTCTGGAACTCTTAAGGATCCGGGGTTATCGCGTGGCCCCGAGGGGTGGAAGCGATGGCAACCGCACCCGGCGCAGGCTGGGCGTCACCATCTCGGTGTGCGTCACGGTCAAATGGGTTGCCACCACAGCTCCTTCGTCGTCCTTTGCGCACGAGACTCGCAGGAGGGAAGGGCACCGGCAATGCCGGGGCGGTGAACCCATGGGTGCGGCCCACGAGTCCGCGCCTGGTACGTGGCTGACGGCCAAGGTGTGCGGTCAGCGAACCCCTCGGACGAAGGTGATGCCGACCGCGTCGGCGGGATTGCCACGGGATCGCCGACAACGCGCTGTGGGCCCTCGACTTCGAGGACCCACAGCCACGACGTACGTGAGCGAGCGGGGTGGGAACCGCCCCCGTGGGGCGCGGGTGACGAGTGACTGGATCGCCGCCCGCCACCGGCCTCACTCGCCGTCGTTCTCCACCGGTATCACTCCTTGTCGTCCCTCTCCACCGGCACCTTCTCCGTGCGCGGCGGTACGAAGCCGTTGAGCCCGGCCGCGGTGGACTTGCCCGCGCTGTCGTCCGGGTTCATCGACGAGAGCAGTTGACGGGCGAGGCCGAGGCCCGTGCCGCCCATGGTGAGCGCCTTGGCGAACAGGTCCGACATGCCGTCGGCGCCGTTGAGCAGCACCATGTGGTCGACGTTGCCGAACGCGCTGGCACCCGCCTGGACGATCTCCGGCCAGTTCTCGGCGAGTTGCTGGGCGACCACCGCCTCCTGGTTCTCGGCGAGGGCGGCGGCCCGTGCCTTGATGGCCTCCGCCTCCGCGAGACCCTGCGCGCGGGTCGCCTCGGCCGCGGCGAGACCCTTGGCCTGCGCGGCGGCCGCCTCGGCCTCACCCGTGGCCCTGGTCGCCGTCGCGGCGGCCGCACCCCGGGCCTTCGTCGCCTCGGCCTCCGCGTTGGCGGCCGTCTTGACCCGGTTCGCCTCGGCCGCGGCCGCGAGCTCGGTCTCCTTGGCCTTGGCCTGTGCCGCCGAGATACGCGCGTCACGCTCGGCCTCGGCCCGGGCCCGGGTCTCGTACGCCTGGGCGTCCGCGGGCTTGCGGACGTCCGCCTGGAGCTGCTGTTCACGGCGGTGCGCCTCGAGTTCGGCGATCCGCGTCTCCTGGACGACGACGTCCTGCCGGGCGGCGGCGTCGGCGAGCGGTCCGGCCTGCCGGGCCTTCGCGG
Source organism: Streptomyces sp. NBC_01384 (assembly GCF_045040035.1). Taxonomy (NCBI): domain Bacteria; kingdom Bacillati; phylum Actinomycetota; class Actinomycetes; order Kitasatosporales; family Streptomycetaceae; genus Streptomyces; species Streptomyces sp. NBC_01384. Next base: position 881,561 of record NZ_CP109559.1, on the reverse strand, counting down.
CGGCCTTGTCGCGCTCGGCCTGGTACCCGGCCTGGAGGATCTCGCTGTCCCGGGTCGCCTCCGACATCCGGGCCGCGGCCTTCTGTTCGGCCTCGGTGGCGAGACGATTCGCCTCCGCCTGCGCGATGCGCGCGTCCCGCTGTACGGCGGCGGCGTGCGGCATCGCCAGGTTCTTGATGTACCCGGTCGGGTCCTCGATCTCGTGGATCTGCAGCGAGTCGACGATCAGACCGAGCTTCTCCATCTCCGTACCGCACGCGGCCCGGGTCTGGCCGGTCAGCTTCTCCCGGTCGCGGATCATGTCCTCGACGGTCAACCCGCCGACGATGGACCGCAGATGGCCGGCGAAGACGTTGTGCACCCGCTCCGACATCATCTTCTGCTGGTCGAGGAAGCGGCGGCCCGCGTTGGCGATCGACACGAAGTCGTCGCCCACCTTGAAGATGACCACACCCCGCACCTTCAGCGGAATGCCCTGGGAGGTCACGCAGTCCACGTGCAGCTCGGTCTCGTTGAGGTCGAGCGAGATCTTGCGCACCGCCTGCACACCCGGCAGCACCAGCGTGCCGCGCCCCGTCACGATGCGGAATCCCATGCCCTCTTCAAGGCCTTCGGTCCGATGCTTCGAACCGGAGATGATCAGCGCTTCGTTGGGCTCCGCAACACGCCACATGAGCTTGAAGACCACAACGACGAAGATCAGTGCGAGGACAACAGCCCCCGCCACGACGCCGACAACCATCGGCATACGCCCCCTTTGCATGGTGCCCTATCGGCACCGAACGAACGGGAGTGTGCTCCTCGGCGGGGCCGGGGTACAGACGCTGACGGATCCTTGTTGCAATCTTGACGCACACCGCTCTCACCTGGGGCGGAGCGTGCACAGACGAGCCGTCAACTGTCGTACGCGGCCGATACGTACACCGTGCGCGGCGGCAGATACTCGACCACCATCACCACCGTGCCGCACTCGATCCGCTCCTTCGCGGCGGCGGGGTACGCGAGGAAGTGCTCGGCGCCGCCGCGGACCCTGACGATCACCTCGCCGACGAGCCCGGGCCCGACCGTGCCGGTCACCCGCCCCATCAACCCGACCATCGACGCATCGTCCATCATGGGCACAGGGTACGGCCGGAACCCGCTGGTCAGTGCCTCCGTGTCGAACCCGCTTGAGGATTTTCGCCCCGAACTCGCCTACACCGCCGGGGAGTCCGCGGGCGCCCCGTGCGGCGGCCAGTGCTCGTGCCAGCGCTGGTCGGCCTCCAGCTGGGCGGCCAGCGAGACGAGCAGCGGCTCGCTGTTCGCCGGGCCGAGGAGCTGGGCGCCGACCGGCAGGCCGTCGCCGACGAAACCCGCGGGGACATTGACGCCCGGCCAGCCCAGGATGTTCCACGGCCAGGCGTACGGGCAGGCGGCGATCATGGCCCGATCGGTATCGAGGCCGCTCAGGTTCACCATCGAGCCGATGCGCGGCGGGGGAGCGGCCGTCGTCGGCGCCAGCAGGACGTCGTAGGAGTCGAAGAGCGTGCCGATCCGCCGGTGCAGGGTGGTCTCGGCGCGCCGGGACGCCCGCAGGGGCGCGCCGCCGAGCAGTCGGCCGAGGCGGGCGGCGCCCAGGGTCCGGTGGTCCAGGAGGTGCGGGTGGGGCAGGTCGCGCACCCGCTCGGCGAGCCCGGCCGTGGCGCGCGGGATGAAGGTCAGCCCGATCTGCCCGTACCGCGGCTCCGCCTCCTCCACCGTGTGGCCGAGCGCCGCGAGCCGCTCCGCGAGCGCGACGACCCGTGCCCGTACGAGGGGGTCGAGCCGCGCGGGCAGCGCCGTGAACGGCGGTTTCAGCGAAAGGGCGATCCGCAGCCGGCCCGGCTCGCGGCCCACCGCGTCGGAGATGCGCAGCGCGGGCGGGCGGTGCAGATCGCCGTCGTGGTTGCCGCTCGCCGCGTCCAGGAGCAGGGCCGCGTCCGCGACCGAACGGGCGAGCGTTCCGTTGACCGTGATGCCCTGGAAGGACTCCGCACGCGGCCACGTCGAGATCCGGCCGCGCTGCGGCTTGATCCCGATCAGATGGGTCCAGGAGGCCGGGATACGGACCGAGCCCGCGCCGTCCGAGCCCAGCGCCGCGGGGACCAGTCCCGCCGCCACCGCCGCCGCGGAGCCGCCGGACGAGCCGCCCGGGGTGTGCTCGGAGTGCCAGGGATTACGGGTGGCGCCGAAGGCGGGCCCCTCGGTGAACGGCCACTGGCCGAGCTCGCAGGTGTTGGTCTTGCCGATGACGATCGCCCCGGCCGCGCGCAGCCGGCGCACCGCCTCCCCGTCCTCGGCCTCGGGCGGGAACACCCCCCGGCAGCCGAACGCGGTCGGCTCGCCCGCCACGTCCATGTCGTCCTTCACCGCCACCGGAACCCCGAGCAGCGGCCGCCGCACCCCCGACGCCAACTCCTTGTCGGCGGCGTCGGCCTCGGCGAGTGCCGCCTCGGCGCGCACCACCCGGAAGGCGTTCAGGGAGTGCTGGGTCGCCTCGATCCGGGCCAGCGCCCGCTCCACCAGCTCGCGTGCGCTCACCTCTCCAAGGGCGAGGGCGCGCGCACACTCCGCCAGACCTGCGGCACGGTCGTGAGCCATACGGGACCACCTCCGGAGCACGTCGTCTACCGCACGGTAACCTCCCCACGGGCCATCCCGCACGGGATGCGGAAGTTCCCTCGCGGAAGGGGATGTTCCGGCATGGGAGGCCCGCGAGGTTCCCCCGGCGCGAAGGGGCGCGCGGGGTTTCTGCAAGGATGCGACACGTCATGGTGCAGATACCGAAACAGCCCGTCCCGCCGTCGCCCGCACAACGACCCGTGCCGACGAGTGCCGATGTGGCCCGCCTGGCAGGCGTCTCCCGGGCCACCGTCTCGTACGTTCTGAACAACACCAGCGCCGTCCGGATCAGCGAACCCACCCGCCGCCGCGTGCACGAGGCGGCCAAGGAACTCGGGTACGTCCCGCACGCCGCCGCCCGTTCCCTGCGCGCCGGGCACAGCCGTATGGTCCTGATGCCCACGCCGAGCGTGCCCGTGGGACCGCTCTACAGCCAGTTCCTCAACGAACTTCAGTGGGCGCTGGGCCGTCTGGATTACACCGTCGTGCAGTACGGCAGTGTCGGCCTGCACGACGACGAGGCCGCCCGCGCCTGGGCCGAGCTGCGGCCGGTCGCCGTACTGGTGCCCGGCAGCGACCTCGGCCCGCAGGGAGTGGCCGTCCTCAAGCGCTCCGGCGCCCGGGCCGTCGTCACGTTCGGCCCCGAGCGCATCGAGGGTGCGCACGCGCTGCTCATGGACCACGACAAGGTCGGCCACAGCGCGGGCGTCCACCTGCTGGCCCGGGGCCGCCGCCGGGTCGGCGTCGTGGTGCCCGAGGAACCCGGCCTGGAGATCTTCTCCAAGTCCCGGCTCGACGGCGTCCGCCGCGCCCTGACCGGCACCGACGCCGCTGTGACCGAGCTGCCGCTCGCATACGAGGAGGGGGCCGCCGCCCGGCTCGCGGCGCGCTGGCGCCCGCTCGGCCTGGACGCGGTGTTCGCCTACAACGACGAGTACGCGATGCTGCTGATGCGTGCCCTCCAGGAGGAGGGCATCGGCATCCCGGACGAGACGGCCGTGATCGGCGCCGACGACCTCATGCTCGGCCGGCTGCTGCGGCCCCGCCTCAGCACCGTCCACATCGAACTGCCGTCCGGACGCGACCTCGCGGAACTGGTCGACCGCGCGGTGCGCGAGCCGGGCGCGGCGCCCGAGGCCCGCGAGGTACTGGGCGCGCGGGTGGTGCACCGCGACTCGAGCTGAGAGAGGCTGTAGCCGGTCCGGACATGTATCGGCCGGATCGGATACGGCCGTACGGCCGGATCGGATACCGGAGGCGCGTCATGCGGACCACGGTCGGCATCATCGGCGGCGGCCCCGCCGGGCTCCGGCCGGCCCGGCTGTCGCATCGCACGGGCATCGACTGCGCCGTCCTGGAGAGCGGGCCGCGCGCCCACGTCGAGCAGCGTCGGCGCGTCCGCGAGCCGATGAACCACGGCCGGCTGTTCCTGGCCGGGGACGCCGCGCACATCGTGCCGCCGACCGGGGCCAAGGGCCTCAACCTCGCCGTCTCGGACGTACGGGTGCCGGCCCGCGGGTTCGCCGTGCCGCACCGCACCGGATCGGTCCAACTCCGACTCCGTTACTGGGAGTTGTTCCTCGACCGGGTGTGGCAGGCCACGCGCTTCTCGTACGACATGACTAGGATGTTGCACGCTCAACCAAATGGGGATGTCTTCGACCACCGGGTCCAGCTCGCCGGGCTGCGCCGGATCACGGCATCCCGCCACGCGGCCGCCGAACCGGCCGCGAACCACACGGGACTCCCCCTGGGACGATGAGTCCCAGGGGTGAACAGTGAACGATCGGAGAGCCGACATGCCGCTGCTCGACCCCAAGACCTGGCAGTCCCGCACCCTGGCGGGCGCCGAGTACGCCGTCACCGAGCCCGCCACCGGCGAGACACTGGCCACCGTCACGCTCGCCGCCGCCGAGGACATCGCCACGGCCGCCCGGGACGCCCGCGCCGCCCAGGCGGAGTGGGCCAAGGCGCCGCACTTCGTCCGCGCGGCCGTGCTGCGCAAGGCCGGTGACCTGTTCGCCGCACACGCCGACGAGCTGCGCGAATGGATCGTGCGCGAGTCCGGCTCCATTCCCGGCAAAGCCGACTTCGAACTGCACGTCGCGGCCCAGGAATGCTACGAGGCCGCCGCCCTCGCCTCCCGCCCGACCGGCCAGATCCTGCCGTCGGAGGCGCCGCGGCTGTCCTACACCCGGCGCGTCCCGGTCGGCGTGGTGGGCGTGATCTCCCCCTTCAACGCCCCACTGATCCTCTCCATCCGCTCGGTGGCCCCGGCGCTCGCGCTCGGCAACGGCGTCGTACTGAAGCCGGACCCGCGCACCGCCGTCTGCGGCGGCCTCGCGCTCGCCGCGGTCTTCGCCGAAGCGGGCCTCCCGGACGGCCTGCTGCACATCCTGCCCGGCGGTGCGGAGGTGGGCCAGGCGCTGGTCGCCGACCCGCACGTACCGGTGATCTCCTTCACCGGCTCGACCGCCGCCGGACGCGCGGTGGGTGAGGCGGCGGGCCGCCTTCTCAAGCGCGCCCACTTGGAGTTGGGCGGCAACTCGGCGCTGATCGTGCTGGAGGACGCCGACATCGACGCGGTCATCTCCACGGCCGCGTGGGGCTCGTTCTTCCATCAGGGCCAGATCTGCATGACGACGGGCCGCCACCTCGTGCACGCCTCCCTCTACGAGGAGTACGTCGAGCGGCTCGCCGCCAAGGCCGACTCGCTCGCCGTCGGGGACCCGCACCGCGAGCAGGTGCACCTCGGACCCATCATCGACAGCGCCCAACTCGCCAAGATCCAGGGCCTGGTGGAGTCCAGCACGGCGCGCGGCGCGAAGCTGGCGGCCGGCGGTACGCACGAGAAGCTGTTCTACCGGCCGACCGTCCTCGCGGGAGTCGACGACTCGACGCCCGCGTATGCCGAGGAGGTGTTCGGGCCGGTCGCGCCGGTACGTTCGTTCAGTACGGCGGACGAGGCCGCGGCGCTCGCCTCCGCGGGACCGTACGGCCTCTCGCTGGGCATCGTCACCCGGGACACCGCACGCGGCCTGGACCTGGCCGAGCGCATCCCGACGGGGATCGCCCACATCAACGACCAGACGGTCAACGACGAGGCGGTGGCCCCCTTCGGCGGGATCGCCGCCTCCGGCACCGGCGCCCGCTTCGGCGGTGAGGCCAACCTGGAGGCCTTCACCGACGTGCGCTGGACGACGGTGCGCGGGGACGTGGCGCCGTACCCGTTCTGATCAGAGGGACGGGTCTTACTTGCCCTGCTGTGCCTGCTGTGCCTGCTGTGCGGCGATGGACTTGCGGACCTCGTCCATGTCCAGCTTGCGGGCCTGTCCGATGATGTCCTCCAGGGCGGCCTCGGGCAGGGCCCCGGGCTGGGAGAAGATCGCGACCTGGTCGCGGACGATCATCAGGGTCGGGATCGACTGGATCTCGAAGGCCGCGGCCAACTCGGGCTGCGCCTCGGTGTCGACCTTCGCGAACACCAGGTCGGGGTTGGCCTCCGCCGCCTTCTCGTAGACCGGGGCGAACTGCCGGCACGGCCCGCACCAGGAGGCCCAGAAGTCGATCAGGACGAACTCGTTGTCCGTGACCGTCTGGTCGAAGTTCTCCTTGGTCAGCTCCATCGTGCTGCTCATGGCGTGACTACCTCTTCCTGATGTCGGGCCTCGGGGCGAAGCCGGTGTGCACAACGCCGCCCCCCAGCGGCGTATTCCGCGCGCGTACCCGTGTGGCCACGGCGCACACCAGCAACCAGACTGGCCCCATGACGGAAACGGAATCCATCGCGTACGACGTCGTGGTGCTCGGTGCCGGGCCCGTGGGGGAGAACGTCGCCGACCGCGCCCGCGCGGCCGGTCTCTCCACCGCGGTCGTGGAGAGCGAGCTGGTCGGCGGCGAGTGCTCCTACTGGGCCTGTATGCCCAGCAAGGCCCTCCTGCGTCCGGTCATCGCCCGCGCCGACGCCCGCCACGTGCCCGGCCTCAGCCAGGCGGTGCAGGGCCCCCTCGACGTCCCGGCGGTCCTCGCCCACCGCGACTACTACACCTCCCACTGGAAGGACGACGGACAGGTCGACTGGCTGAACGGCATCGGAGCCGACCTCTACCGCGGACACGGGCGCCTCGCCGGGTCGCGCAAGGTAACCGTCGAAGGCCCGGACGGCCCGGACGGCGAACGGCACGTGCTCACCGCGCGGCACGCGGTCGCCCTCTGCACCGGCAGCCGCGCCCTCCTCCCCGACCTGCCGGGGCTCGACCAGGTCAGGCCCTGGACCAGCCGTGAGGCCACCAGCGCCCACGAGGTGCCGGGCCGGCTCATCGTGGTGGGCGGCGGCGTTGTCGCCACCGAGATGGCCACGGCCTGGCAGGCGCTCGGCTCCCAGGTCACCGTCCTGGTCCGAGGCAAGGGGCTGCTGCCCCGTATGGAGCCCTTCGCCGGTGAGCTGGTCGCCGAGGCGCTGAAGGAGGCGGGCGCGGACGTCCGCACGGGCACCTCGGTGACCGCGGTGACCCGCGAGGGCTCGACCGTGGTGGCCCTGACGAACACCGGCGACCGCATCGAGGCCGACGAGATCCTCTTCGCCACCGGCCGCGCGCCCCGCACCGACGACCTCGGCCTCGACACGATCGGCCTGGAGCCCGGCTCCTGGCTCGACGTCGACGACAGCCTGCGGGTGACCGGCAGCGAGTGGCTCTACGCGGTCGGCGACGTCAACCACCGCGCACTCCTCACCCACCAGGGCAAGTACCAGGCCCGGATCGCGGGCGCCGCCATCGTCGCCCGCGCCGCCGGGGTGCCCCTGCTGGAGACGGACCCCTGGGGCGCGCACGCGGCGACCGCCGACCACGGGGCCGTCCCCCAGGTCGTCTTCACCGACCCGGAGGCGGCGGCCGTGGGCCTCTCCCTCGCCGAGGCCGAGAGCGCGGGCCTGCGCGCCCGCGCCGTAGACGTCGACATGGCCTCCGTGGCGGGCGCGGGCCTGTACGCCGACGGCTACCGCGGCAAGGCCCGGATGGTCGTCGACGTCGACCGCGAGATCCTGGTCGGCCTCACCTTGGTCGGCCCCGGCGTGGGCGAACTCATCCACTCGGCGACGATCGCGGTCGCCGGGGAGGTCCCGGTCAGCCGCCTCTGGCACGCGGTCCCGTCCTACCCGACAGTGAGCGAGGTGTGGCTGCGCCTGCTGGAGGCGTACCGGGACGCGTAACTCCCCCCAGGCTCGGGGGTGCGGGTGCGGGTGCGGGTGCGGGTGCGGGTGCGGGTCGAGGCTGACGGATGTGGTAAGGAGCAGCGGTGTCGGCCGAGGCCGAGCATGAGTGGGCGCCGCCGTCGGGCCAGGCTCGGCGGGTGGCGCCCGCCGTGGGCCCGAGCCCGGCACGGCGACGCCCCGGTCCGGGCCCAAGCTCGGCATGAGCCGAGGCCGCCGGCGACCGAAGCCGACGCCGGCCGAACCCACCACACCCGGCACCCGCGCGCCCGAACCCCGGCACACCCCAGCACCCCGGCACACCCTGTACCCGGCCACCCGGAACCCCGCCACGGGCGAAACCTGGCCCCGCCACCGCCACCGCCACCGCCACCGCCGCCGGCGGTAAGCCGCCGTCGGGCCGCGCCTGCCGGGTCGCACTCGGCCGAGTCCAGCCGGCCGGCCGCCGCCTGCCGGCACCGGGTCTTACTCAGGCAGGGCGAAGCCCATGACCGCCGCCGCATCCTCCGGGGTCGGTTGCGTCCAGCGTTCCGCCATCGCCTGGTTGGAGGACAGCGAGCGCAGTTCCGCGCGGTCGAGGTAGAGGACACCATCCAGGTGGTCCGTCTCGTGCTGGACGATACGCGCGGGCCAGCCCGTGAACACCTCGTCGATCGCACGGCCCCGCTCGTCCAGCGCCGTCAGCCGCACCTCGGAGTGCCGGGCCACCACGGCCTGCCAGCCCGGCACGCTCAGGCACCCCTCGAAGAACGCGGCCCGCCCCGCGCCGACCCCCTCGTACGACGGATTCACCAGCACCCGGAACGGCTGCGGCACCCGCCCGCGCACCACCCGCACCTCCTCGGACACCGGCGCAGGGTCCTCGACGACCGCGATCCGCAGCGGCACGCCGACCTGCGGTGCCGCGAGGCCGACACCCGGCGCCGCGTGCATGGTCGCGCGCAGGGCGGCGACGAAGCGGGCCAGGAGCCCGGGACCGAGCTGGCCCTCGAACGGCTCGGCGGGGCGGCGCAGCACGGGGTCCCCGGCGGCGACGATGGGCAACGGGCCTTCATGGGCGAGGAGTTCCTCGACCAGGTCGCTCAGGGGGCGGGAGGCGCTGGGGTCACGTTCGGATGCCATCGCGCCAGGATGCCAAGCCGGATCGCACCAAGCGAGGCGGCGCCAGGCGCGTCCCCCGGCTCCCTGCACATCCCTGGGTGTGACCCACGCCATCTATCCGCTCGGGAACTCGGCGACTTTGCGCCCCGACTTCTGGACCACCACGGGCGAGGAGGCCCAACTTCCCGACCCACGCGCCGAATCCGTCCCATCCGCATTCCTGTGCCTGTCCAAACCCCGTCCCCGTACCGGCCCCCGCCCCCGCCCCTGCCCTCGCAGCAGGTGCCGCCGCAGATCCTCGTACCGCTCATGGCGGCCGTAGCCGTCCTCGGCTACTTCGTCCCACTGCTCGGCATCCCGCTCGCGGTGTTCATCGCTGTGGACGTCGTCCTCGGCGAGAGCGCGTACCGACGAGGCAAGCGCACCTACGGAGGCCAGGTAGCGTGATCGGGTAGGGGAACGCCGGAAGGAGACGGACATGGCGCAGCGCGACCGCGACGACCCGCAGCGGCCTTCCAGGCGGCGCGGGCAGGGCGAGTTGGAGGGCCAGGTGCTCGGTGCGCTGCGCGAGGCGGAGGCCCCGGTGACCGCCGCCTGGGTGAGGGAACGCCTCGGCGGCGACCTCGCCTACACCACCGTCGTCACCATCCTCACCCGGCTGCTCGCCAAGGACGTGGTGGCCCGCGAACGACGCGGACGTTCCTTCGTCTGGCGGCCCACCGCCGACGTCGCGGGCCTGGCCGCCCTCAAGATGCGTCGGCTCCTCGACGGCGAGAGCGACCGCGAGGCCGTCCTCGCCAGCTTCGTCACCGCGCTGCCGCCGGACGACGAACAGGCGCTGCGCGCGCTCCTGGAGGCAGCGCACGCATCCGACGTGACGGGTGGGCGCGATGTGGTGAATGGGGCCGACGGGACGCCCGATGGTGCGGAAGACTGACGTCTCATGGGGGTCTCACGGCCACCCGGCTGCTGACGGTGGTCGCCACCGTCCTGGCCCTGTGCAGCACCCTCTGCCTGGGCCCGCTGATGGTCCATCGGGACCGCCTCGCCTGGTCAGCCTGGACGACCTGCTGGGACGGCTGATGCAGTCGCGGGCGGCGTGACGGAGCCGGCCGGCCGGGGCGGCGCCGAGTGCCGTGCAGGGCTCACCCGCGGTGTCCCGCGATGTCCCGCGGTGTACGGGAAGAGGCCCAGCACCACCGGTGCCCGGCCTCTTCGGTCCCGCGACCTCAGGACGGGATCACACCTGTTCGAAGTCACCGGCGAGCGCCGAGGCGATCCGCAGATGCGACTCGGCCTCGTCGTGACGCCCCTGGCGCTGGAGTGTGCGCCCCAGCATCAGCCGGGCGTAGTGCTCCACCGGGTCGAGCTCCACGAGGGCCCGCAACTCGGCCTCGGCGCGACGCAGTTGGGCCGAGTGGTAGTACGCACGCGCCAGCAGCAGCCGCGGTCCGACCTGCTCCGGTACCTCGTCCACCAACCCGCTCAGAATCCGCGCCGCGACGGCGTAGTCCCTGGCGTCGAAGAACAACCGCGCCCGCTCCCACCGCTCCGCGGTCGTCCCCTGGTCGTAGTACGTCGTGTCCACTGCTGACCTCCTTCGGGACCGGAAACAGGCCGAGAAGGTTGAATATTCCACAACCTCTCGTGGGTGCTTGTGCGGCCTTACGCGTTGGCCAACTCCGCCTCGGCCCGCTCCGTGACCAGGGCCAGCACACGCCCCGCGGTCGCGAGATCCTCGGCCGGAATGCCCGCGTACAGCCGGGCCGCGATCTCGTTCCCGCTCGTGCGGATCTCCTCGAACACCTCCCGGCCGCGCTCGGTGAGCGACACGCGCCCCGCCGCCGGCTCCTCGAGCAGCTTGAGGGCCGTCAGCTCGTCGACGGTCTCCTCGGCCGCCGACTCCTCGATCTTCAGTGCACCGGTCAGCCGACCGACGAGCCGGGCGCGCTCGACGGTCCCGCCCTGGTCCGAGACGGCCCGCAGGGCCACCGACTGGTCGAAGGTGCTTCCGATACGCGCCAGCACGGTTTCCAGGACCGCGCGGCTCGCGTAGTGGGCAAGGCCGATGACCTGGCCGTTGACCGGGGTAGTGGTGGTGGTCATGGCGACTCCTAGTCAGGATGCGAAGTGAACTCGGCAGGTGGATCGAGTGGTGTATCGAGTGGTACGTCGAGCAGGGTCGCCAGTTCGTTGGTGAACGCCTCCGTGCGTTCGCCGGCGAGCCCGCCGAGGGGTTCGAGGAGCTGGTCCAACATGCCCTGGACGATCCTGATCGCACGGCGTGCGACCTCGCGCCCGTCCTGTGTGAGCGACAGTTGGACCGCGCGGGGATCTGCGGGGTCCCGCGTCCGGTCGACGACGCCGGCGGTCTCCAGGGCCCGGGCCAGCTTCGAGACATAGAGCGGTTCGAGTCCGGTGTGGTCGGCGAGCTGGCGCTGATTCGGCCGCCGCCCGGCCCTGTGCATGCCGTACAGCGACGCGACCAGCGAGTACTGGGCGTGGGTCAGGCCCAGTGGTGCGACCGCCCGGTCGACGGCCACCCGCCACTTCATCGACAGGCGCCAGACGAGGAAACCGGGGGTCGCGTGCTTGGGTACCGAACTCATGAGAAAAACCGTACATGGCTACTATATCCATGGCTACTATTTCTCGGACGCCCCCGACCAACGACGTACTGGCCTACGACCATGGTCCTAGGCCCGCGCCGCTTCTGATCTGAGCCGAGGGCCCCCGCCAAGGGAGTTCGAGGGAGCGTGGATGGCCTGACGGACGGTCCTCGACGGGGCTAGGTTGTGCGCCATGAGCAATCTTGATCGCGAGGCAGTTCCCGCACTGTGCGGTGGCCGCGGTTTCGTGGTGGCCGAGCCGGTGCGTGAACTCCTCAGTCCCCGCCGGGTCAAGCTCGGCGAGTCCACCGAAGTCCGTCGCCTGCTGCCCAACCTGGGCCGCCGCATGATCGGCGCGTGGTGCTTCGTCGATCACTACGGGCCCGACGACATCGCCGATGAGCCCGGCATGCAGGTCCCGCCGCACCCGCACATGGGCCTGCAGACCGTCAGCTGGCTGCACGAGGGCGAGGTGCTGCACCGCGACTCCACGGGCAGCCTGCAGACGATCCGCCCGCGTGAACTGGGCCTCATGACCTCGGGGAGGGCCATCAGCCACTCCGAGGAGAGCCCCAAGCCGCACGCCCGCTTCCTGCACGGTGCTCAGCTGTGGGTCGCCCTCCCCGACAGCCACCGCCACACCGACCCGCACTTCGAGCACCACGCCGAACTGCCCCTCGTCACGGCTCCCGGCCTCAAGGCCACGCTCATCCTGGGCACCGTCGACGGCACGACCTCGCCCGGTACGACGTACACCCCGATCGTCGGAGCCGACCTGGCCCTGGCGAACGGCACCGACGTGCGACTGCCCCTGGAGCCCGACTTCGAGTACGCCGTCCTGTCCATGTCCGGCGAGGCCCACGTGGACGGCGTACCGGTGCTCCCCGGCTCGATGCTCTACCTCGGCTGCGGCCGCACCGAACTCCCCCTGCGCGCCGAGTCGGACGCGGCTCTCATGCTCCTCGGCGGCGAGCCGTTCGAGGAGGAGTTGGTCATGTGGTGGAACTTCATCGGACGTTCCCAGCAGGACATCGAAGAGGGCCGCAGGGACTGGATGGCGGGGACCCGCTTCGGCGAGGTGCACGGCTACGACGGCGCCCCACTGCCCGCTCCCGAACTCCCGCCGCTGCCGCTGAAGCCGCGGGGACGGGTACGTTGACCTGCGGTTATCTTTCCGGCGCGAGTGTCCGGGAGGCGTGGTTGGCTTCCCCCCTGGGTAGGGGTGGCCCAGGGGGGCAGTTGGCCTTCGGCCTCGGCGGCATGGGCTCCGCGACCCGCGAGGGCTTCCGCGGTGTCCGCGTACAGACGCGGGGGAAGCGCAGAGGCCCGGTCGGTGACGGTCCACCGACCGGGCCTTTACTCACCGCGGACTCACGCCGGGTGAGAGTCCGCCGCGCCGCCGCTTTCCGGGACAGGACTCGGGGTGCCGGATCCGCCGCGCCACGGCGGGGCCTCCGCCCGATGGTCGTTGTGTCCGGCGCGGGCGGCCTTGTCCGTCTGGCGGCGCAGTCGGTCCTGGAGCTGGTCGATGAGCTCGTGGCCGGTGGCCTCCTCGGCGAGCACGACCACTTCATGCCGTCCGACGTGCAGGGTGGCCGTTGCCGACCAGGGACGGTCCGCGTGGTGGGCGGATGCTCTCGTGATGTGCACCTCGCCGCTGACGGCGGGCAGTCCCGGCCGGCCCACGACCGCGTCGATCTTCGTGCGGGCGTACGCCAGGGTCTCCTCGTCCACCTCGCCGTCCGGGCGCAGCAGCACTGCGGGAGCGGTGGTCTGGGTGTCATTGCTGGTCATGCCGATTCCTTTCCTGGAAACGCGGTGGGATGTCCCGACGTCGTTCAGGCCGCCGGGCCGGGCAGCCACAGGTCGGGTCCGAAGACCTCGTAGCGGATGCGCTGTGCGGGAACCCCGGCGCGCAGCAGTTGTGCGCGGACCTCGCGCATGAACGGCAGCGGGCCGCACAGGAATACCGTGGCGCTCTCGGGCAGTTCGATGCCGTCGAGGTTCATCAGGCCCTCGCGGGCGTCGGGTTCCTCCGAGCCGGGGCGCTCGTACCAGAAGACCGCGCGGGCGCCCGGCAGTTGGCCGACGAACTCGCCCGTCTCGCTGCGCAGGGCGTGGTCGGCGGGGGAACGGTCGGCGTGCAGGACCAGCACCGGGCGGGTCGAGCCGAGGCCGGCGAGATGGGCCAGGATGCCGGTCATGGGGGTGCCGCCAATGCCCGCGGAGACCAGTACGACCGGAGTGGTGGCGTCGGCCGGGTCGTCGAGGAAGACGTCCCCGAAGGGAGCGGACAGTGTCAGTTCGTCTCCCTCGTGGATCTGATCGCTCAGGAGGTTGGAGACCTCGCCCTGCGGCGTGTCGGCCGTGCCGACGACCCGCTTGACGGTGATCCGCCGCAGATCTCCGCCCGGGTCGGAGGACAGGCTGTACTGGCGCAGCTGGTGCACCCCGTCGGCCATCAGGACCCGTACGCTCACGTACTGGCCGGCCCGGGCATGCGGCGCCGGTTCGCCGTCGGCCGGGCGGAGGACGAAGGACACCACGTCCGGCGTCTCGGTGCGGCGCCCGACGACCGTCCACTGCCGCCACACCTTGCCGGGATCCACGCCCGCGTCCTGGTACAGGAGGGCCTCACGGCCGATCAGGGCACCGGCCATCAGCCAGTACACCTCGTCCCAGGCGGCAGCCACCTCCGGGGTGACCGCGTCGCCGAGGACCTCGGCTATCGCGCCGAGCAGGTACTTGTGCACGATCGTGTACTGATCGTCGGTGACGCCGACCGCGGCGTGCTTGTGCGCGATCCGGTCCAGCAGCGTGTCCGGGCGGGTGTCCGGGTCCTCGAGCAGCGCGGTCGCGAACCCGGCGATCGAGCCGGCCAGAGCGCGGCGCTGGGCTCCGCCGGCCTGGTTGCCGCGGTTGAACATTCCGTCGAGCAGTTCCGGCCGGTCGCGGAACATCGCGCCGTAGAAGCGAGTCGTGATCTCGTCGAGCGCGCCGGCCACGGCGGGCAGGGTGGCACGGACCACAGCGGCGGATTCTGCGGACAGCATGAAGCCTCCCGGGCAGGGGATGGGGTGGGACGGACGCCGCATCGCATCGGGCGGCATCTTCTGTGTAGCAGGCACCCGACCGCGTTTCGGCGCTGTTTCACGGCGCTGGGCGAAGAGGGGCCGAACGGCCCCATCGATTCAGGCACACCGGTCCCACCACCTGCTCCGCCGCGGGGCCGCACGGCACCGGGACGAACTCCTGTCGGCCCTGTCCGCCGCAACCGTCCTGGGCGAGCGCCGACAGCGGCGACGGCGCCGACATCGCCAGGCACCCCGCAGGCGTCGCGCTGTGGAGGACGGGTCCCCGGGCGGCCTGCTGATCGCGGCACCACTTCCTGTATGCGGTCACGGCCGTCGGCAGGGTGGGGAAGATCCGCTCGCTGCCGACGGCGGCCGCCGGCCAAGCACCTGTCCGACGGATCGGAGAGCATGTCGACCAACCCGTTCGCCGACCACCACGTGATCTACGCCGTCGTCCTCATCTCCCTCGCGGTCGTGGGCGCCGGCGCCACCCGGTGTCCGGGCAGGGCCTGGGCGCGGCTGCCCTCGTCGGCCGCAACCGCCGGCTGCTCCGAGGCCCGCATGCTCGTCGGACCGGGGCACCTCCGCTTGTCCGCGGGGGTGCCCCGATCGCTGGTGCGGTCCTCGGCGGTCAGAAGTGGGCTCGATCCGACGAGGCCCAATGGCCCCGCACAGCAGGGACGGGTGGCGCGCCCCAGGTGCGCCTAGCGGCCCTCCCCTCGTGGATGTCGAGCGACGAGCATCGGAAGCGCAGAAGTTCATGTGGACAGTGAGGGAGAGACCGGCGATGACGGTAACGGTGACAGCTGGACCCCGGGCGACGACCGAGGCATGGCGAGGCTTCGCCGGCGCGCGCTGGCGGGACCACATCGACGTGCGCGACTTCATCCAGGCCAACTACACGCCCTACGCGGGCGATTCCGCGTTCCTCTCCGGGCCGACCGAGCGCACGCTCGGCGTCTGGGGCAAGGTCGCCGCTCTGTTCCCCGAGGAACGGCGCCGAGGCGTCCTCGACGTCGATCCAGGCAACCCCTCCACCATCACCTCGCACCGGCCGGGCTTCATCGACCGCGAGCGCGAACTGATCGTCGGTCTGCAGACCGACGCCCCGCTGAGGCGGGCGATCATGCCCAACGGCGGGCTACGGATGGTGGAAAACGGGCTGAAGGCGTACGGCTACAAGGCTGACCCGTTCGTCAGCCGCGTCTTCGGGACCTACCGCAAGACCCACAACGACGGTGTCTTCGACGCCTACACCCCCGAGATGCGCGCCGCCCGCAAGGCCGGGATCATCACCGGACTGCCCGACGCCTACGGCCGAGGCCGGATCATCGGCGACTACCGGCGGGTGGCGCTGTACGGCACCGCCCGGCTGATCGAGGCCAAGCGGGCCGAGCGCGCCCTGCTGGACGCGGGGCCCTCCAGCCCGGACGTCATCCGGGACCGCGAGGAACTGGCCGAGCAGATACGGGCGTTGGGCGAGCTGGCCCAGATGGCGGCCTCGTACGGCTGCGACGTCACCCGGCCCGCTGCCACGGCGCACGAGGCCGTGCAGTGGCTCTACCTCGGCTTCCTGGCCGCGGTGAAGGAGCAGAACGGCGCCGCGATGTCACTCGGCCGCACCTCCACCTTCCTGGACGTCTACCTTCAGCGCGACCTTGACGAGGGGATCCTCGACGAGACGCGGGCGCAGGAGCTGGTCGACGACTTCGTGATCAAGCTGCGGATCGTACGGTTCCTGCGCACCCCCGAGTACGACGCGCTGTTCTCCGGCGACCCGACGTGGGTGACGGAGTCCATCGGCGGCATCGGTACGGACGGCCGTCCGCTGGTCACCCGCACCTCCTTCCGCTTCCTGCAGACCCTGTACAACCTCGGCCCGGCCCCCGAACCCAACCTGACCGTCCTGTGGTCGCCGCGGCTTCCCGAGGGCTTCAAGCGGTTCTGCGCGCAGGTCTCGATCGACACGAGCGCGATCCAGTACGAGTCCGACGACCTGATGCGTCCGCGCACCGGGGACGACACGGCGATCGCCTGCTGCGTCTCGGCGATGGCGGTCGGCAAGCAGATGCAGTTCTTCGGCGCACGCGTCAACCTGGCCAAGGCGCTGCTGTACGCGATCAACGGTGGCCGGGACGAGATGACCGGCGAGCGGATCGCCCCCGAGGCACCCGCTCTGACCGGGGAGTACCTGGAGTACGAGGAGCTGTCCGCGGCCTACGACCACATGCTCGACTGGCTGGCGGCCACGTACGTCAACACGCTCAACGTCATTCACTACATGCACGACAAGTACGCCTACGAGCGCATCGAGATGGCGCTGCACGACCACCCGGTGCACCGCTTCATGGCCTGCGGCATCGCCGGACTGTCGGTCGCCGCCGACAGCCTGTCCGCCGTCAGGTACGCGCGGGTGAAGGTGATCCGGGACGACACCGGACTGGCCGTGGACTATCAGATCGAGGGCGAGTACCCGGCGTACGGCAACAACGACGACCGCGCCGACGCCCTCGCCGCCGATCTCGTGACGTCCTTCATGGCGAAGGTGCGCAAGCACCCCACCTACCGGGGCGCCGAGCACACCCAGTCCGTCCTGACGATCACCTCGAACGTCGTCTACGGCAAGCACACCGGCAACACCCCCGACGGCCGCCGCGCCGGACAGCCCTTCGCGCCCGGCGCCAACCCCATGAACGGCCGTGACCGGCACGGCGTGGCCGCCTCGGCCCTCTCGGTGGCCAAGCTCCCGTACGAGCAGGCCCGCGACGGCATCTCGCTCACCACGACGATCACGCCCGAGGGACTGGGACACGACCCGGCCGAGCGTGCGGGCCACATGGTCGGCATCCTGGACGCGTACATGGCCTCCGGCGGATTCCACATGAACGTCAACGTCCTGGACCGGGCCACGCTCGAGGACGCCATGGAACACCCGGAGAAGTACCCGGAGCTGACCATCCGTGTCTCCGGATACGCCGTCAACTTCGTCCGCCTGACCCGCGAGCAGCAGCTCGACGTGATCAGCCGCACCTTCCACGGATCGCTGTGAGTACCGCGGTCGAGCCGGTGACGGGCCGGGTCCACTCCTGGGACCTGTCCACGGGTGTGGACGGTCCCGGGACCCGGTTCGTGCTGTTCCTCAGCGGCTGCCCGTTGCGCTGCCTGTACTGCGCCAATCCGGACACCTGGCACATGCGCGACGGCCGGCGGACCACCGTCGACGAGGTGACGGCCGAGATCGAGAAGTACCGGGCCTTCATCACCACCGCCGGCGGGGGAGTGACGCTCACCGGCGGTGAGGCCCTGCTGCAGCCCGCGTTCACGGCCGGGATCTTCCGTCGCTGCAAGGAACTCGGTCTGCACACGGCCCTCGACACCTCCGGCTTCCTCGGCGCCCGCGCCACCGACGAACTGCTCGCCGACACCGACCTGGTACTGCTGGACATCAAGTCCTTCGACGTCCGGACCTACCGGAAGCTGACCGGAGGAGACCTCTCCCCGACCCTCAGCTTCGCCACCCGCCTGGACCGGCTCGGCATCCCGGTGTGGATCCGCTACGTCCTCGTGCCCGGCTGGACCGACGACCCGGCGGCCGTCGATGCGCTCGGCGCGTTCCTCGCCGGGCTGGGCAACGTCGACCGGGTGGACGTCCTGCCGTTCCACAAGCTCGGCGCCCACAAGTACGACGCGCTGGGGATCCCGTTCCCGCTTCGCGACACACCCGCGCCGGATCCGGACCTGACGGAGCGGGTGCGCGAGCAGTTCCGGGAGCACGGCCTGCGGGCGCTCTGAGGGAGTGGCCCGGCACGGCGTGATCGAGGTGCAGCGGCCCGGAGCCCCCGACCGGAAAGTGATCCGGTCGGGGGCTCCGGGCCGCTGCGCTGGGAGCTTCTCTCCAGGTCGCGATCAGGCCACGGCCACGATGGCGCCCACCTCCATCAGTACGCCGGCGCTGAGTCAGGGGGCGAACCAGATCGCCTTGAGGACGAGCCCACCTGCGGCCCCGACGAGGGCTGCGGTGGGCCACCAACAGCTGCCCGCGAGGGTCCCGGCGCCGGCGGACGGCTCGGCCGGCGTCCGCGGCGACCCGCGGCACCCACCGGTCGAGGCCGAGGATCAGGTCGAACAGGCTCCGGCGGGGCAGGCGATGTCCAGTCGCGTCGGGTGGTCGGGCTCCTCACCGACGGTGAACAGCGCAACATCCCCAGGTTGAAGCTGAACAGGGTGACCGGCGTGGCCGCCGACGGGGAGCCGTGACGAGGGCCGTCCGGGGCCGATGTGGGGGTCATCGGTCCCGGACGGAACGATCGGCACATGGCGGATCGGCACCCGCCCATCGCGGATGCCGATCCCGTTCCATCGGGCCTACTCGTCGGTCGCCTCGACCGGTCCGAAGTAGGCCGCCCGCATGATCTCCTGCATGTCGTCGAGCATGGGCATCCGCGGGTTGGCGGGCGCGCACTGGTCCTCGTAGGCGTTGAGGGCCTGCTGGGGCAGGGCATCGAGGAACGCGTGCTCGTCGACGCCGAGAAGGCGGAACGACGGCTCGATGCCCACGGCCTCGCGCAGGCGTTCCACCGCGTTGGCCAGCGACTCGACGCCCTCCTGCGAGGTGGTGGCGGGCAGGCCGAGAGTGCGGGCGATGTCCTGGAAGCGTTCGGGGGCGCGGTAGTTCTCGTACTTGGGCCAGCCCGTGAGCTTGGTCGGGACGGTGCCGTTGTAGCGGATGACGTGCGGGAGCAGGACCGCGTTGGTGCGGCCGTGCGCGATGTGGAAGGTGGCGCCGAGGGTGTGGGACATGGCGTGGACGATGCCGAGGAAGGCGTTGCCGAAGGCCATGCCGGCGATGGTGCCGGCGTTGTGCATCTTCTCGCGCGCCTCGGGGCGGCCCAGGCGGTCGTTCACCGCTGCTTCGATGTTGTCGAAGATCAGCCGGATGGCGTGCAGGGCGAGGCCGTCGGTGAAGTCGTTGGCGTAGACGGACACGTACGCCTCGATGGCGTGGGTGAGGGCGTCGAAGCCGCTGTCGGCGGCCAGGGCCGGGGGCAGCCCGGTGGTCAGTAGCGGGTCGACGATGGCCACGCTGGGGGTGAGCGCGTAGTCGGCGAGCGGGTACTTCTTGCCGGTGGCCGGGTCGGAGATGACGGCGAACGGGGTGACCTCGGCGCCGGTGCCGGAGGTGGTGGGGATGCACACCAGGCGGGCGAGCTTGCCGAGGACGGGGAAGCGGAAGGCGCGCTTGCGGATGTCGGAGAACTTGTGCCGCATGTCGGCGAAGTCGATGTCGGGCTGCTCGTACAGCAGCCACATCACCTTGGCCGCGTCCATGGGTGAGCCACCGCCGAGCGCGATGATGGTGTCCGGGCGGAAGTCCCGCATGAGGCGGGCGCCGCGCTGGACGGAGTCGATGCTGGGCTCGGGTTCGACGTTGTCGATGATCTGCAGCGTTATGGGCTCGGGACGGCGCTGCAGGACGCGGCCGATGCGGTCGACCAAGCCGAGGCGGGTCATGGTCGCGTCGGTGACGATCGTGACGCGGTGGACGTCCGGCATGGAAGCGAGGTAACGGATGGCCCCCGGCTCGAAGTAGATCTTCGGCGGGACCTTGAACCACTGCATGTTGTTGTGGCGGGTGGAGACCCGCTTGACGTTCAGCAGCTGGGCGACGGAGACGTTGTTGGACACCGATGTGCTCCCCCAGGAGCCGCAGCCCAGGGTCAGGGACGGCAGCAGGCTGTTGTAGATGCCGCCGATGGCGCCCTGCGAGGAGGGGGCGTTGACGATGATCCGCACGGTCTTCATCCGGCTGCCGTACGCCTCCGCGAGCTCGGGCTCCTCGGCGTGGATGACGGCGCTGTGGCCCTGCCCGTGGAAGGCGACCATGTCGGCGGCCAGGTCGAAGCCCTGCTGCTTGGAGCCGGCGCGCAGCACGGCGAGCACCGGGCACAGCTTCTCGCGGGTCAGCGGCTCCTCCGGGCCGACCCGGTCGGCCTCGACCAGGATGAGTGAGGTGGCCTCGGGAACGGTGAAGCCGGCCTGTTGTGCGATCCACTGCGGACTCTGTCCGACGGCCGCGGCGTTGACCTTGGGTTCGCAGCCGTTGTTCGACGCGTCGACAGGGAACAGGTACGCCTCCAGCTTCCGCTTCTCCTCGGCGGTGGCGAGGTGGGCGTGCAGGGTGCGGAACTCGGCGAGCGCCGCGTCGTAGATCTCGGTGTCCAGGATGACGGCCTGCTCGGAGGCACAGATCATGCCGTTGTCGAACGTCTTCGACAGCACCAGGTCGTTGACGGCCCGGCGCAGTTTCGCGCTCTTGTGCACGTACGCGGGGACGTTGCCGGCGCCGACGCCGAGGGCGGGCTTGCCGGCCGAGTAGGCGGCCTTCACCATCGCGTTGCCGCCGGTCGCCAGGATCAGCGAGACGCCGGGATGACGCATGAGCGTGCCGGTCGCCTCGACCGACGGGGTCTCGATCCACTGGACGCAGTGCTCCGGCGCTCCCGCGGCGACGGCCGCGTCCCGCACGACGCGGGCGGCTTCCGCACTGCAGCGCTGGGCCGAGGGGTGGAAGGCGAACACCACCGGATTGCGGGTCTTCAGCGCCATCAGGGCCTTGAAGATCGTGGTGGAGGTCGGGTTGGTGACGGGGGTGATCGCGCACACCACACCAACCGGTTCGGCGATCTCGATCATGTCGTCGATGTCGTCGCGGGCGATGACGCCGACGGTCTTCGTCTTTCCCATGCTGTGCGTGACGTGCTCGCACGCGAACATGTTCTTGGCCGCCTTGTCCTCGAAGACACCGCGTCCGGTCTCCTCCACCGCGAGGCGGGCCAGCGCGGTGTGCTGGTCCAGGGCGGCGACCGACGCCTTCTTCACGATGTGGTCGACCTGTTCCTGGTCGAGGGCCTCGTAGTCGGCGAGCGCCTTCAGCCCGTTGGTGACCAGCCGGTCCACGGCGATCGCGCTGTCGGAGGGTCCGCCCTGGGATTCCTGCGGGGCAGCGGTCCGGTTGCGGTCGTCCTTGCGGGCCATGGAAATACGCCTCCTGGGTCGGTGGGCCGAAGCCGGGGCTCCGGCGCTCGTAGGGGGAGCGGCACTGTGAGGAATCGGTGCCGCTCCCCTCACCAATGTCGCTCCTGGCGGCCCCGCCACTCCGGTGCCGAAGGTCCCCGCCGGGGCCCCGACCGTCCCCAATCCGGCGGGCTGGACAGTCTTCGGTACCGAACGACGGACGGCGCGCCGGGGCGGCCATCCGGCTGCTCTCAGGGGCACGGCCGCGCCTTCCGAAGGCGATGGTGAGGGTGTGGACGCCCGTCGGATGGACGCCCCCGCCGTCCGGTCGGCTCCGGCAGGACCAGGCCGACGGCGCGGGCGGCGCCTGTGCTGGTGGGGATGATGTTGACGGCGGCGCTGCGGCCACGGCGGAGGTCTTTGTGCGGGCCGTCCAGGACCACCTGGTCGTTGCCGCAGCCGTGGATGGTGGTCATCAGGCCCTTGACGAGGCCGAAGCGCTCGTCGAGCACCTTCACCATGGGGCCACGCGGTCGGTGATGCACGAGGCGTTGGAGACGACGTGGTCCCGTTCCGGGTCGTACACGCCCTCGTTGACGCCCATGACGACGGCGCCGTCAACTCCCTTGCCCGGCACGGAGAGCAGCACCTTGCGGGCGCCCGCCTTCAGGTACAGGCCGACCCGCTCACGGGTACGGAAGCGACCGGTCGACGCGATGACCACGTCCATGCCGAGGTCGCCCCAGGCCGCTTCTGCCTGCCTGCAGGCAGGCAGGCAGGGGACGGGATCGGGCTTGGGCCGGACGGGGGCGAGCCGGGGGACGTTCGGGCCGGCGGCTCGCCGCGCGGTTTCAGTGCCCTTCTTGCTTCAGCCGGTCCTGGGCCTGCGTGGCGATGACCGCGGCCTGGATGCGCCGCTCCACCCCGAGCTTGGCCAGCAGACGGGAGATGTGGTTCTTCACCGTCTTCTCCGCCAGGTAGAGCCGCTGGCCGATCTGGCGATTGGTCAGTCCCTCGCCGATCAGGGCCAGGATCTCCCGCTCCCGCTCGGTCAGGCCCGGCAGGGCGTCCGGCGCCGGCTCCGGCTCCTGGCCCTGGCGCAGGCGAGCCATCACCTTGGCGGTGGCGCTCGGGTCGAGCAGGGACTGGCCGGCGGCGACCGTGCGGACGGCCGAGACAAGATCCGAGCCCTGGATCTGCTTCAGCACGTATCCGGACGCCCCCGCCATGATCGAGTCCAGCAGGGCTTCCTCGTCGTCGAACGAGGTCAGCATCAGACACGCCAGCTCCGGCATCCGCGAGCGCAGTTCCCGGCACACGGTCACGCCATCGCCGTCGGGCAGACGCACGTCGAGCACCGCCACCTGCGGGCGAAGCGCGGGCACGCGCACCAGCGCCTGCTCGACATTGGCGGCCTCGCCCACGACGGTGATGTCCGGCTCGTCGTTCAGCAGGTCGTGCACCCCGCGCCGTACCACCTCGTGGTCGTCCAGCAGGAAGACCCGGATCGGGTTGTCGGGCCCGGGCTGCTCGCCGTCCGCCATTGAATGCTCCTTGTTTACGTTTTTAACGTTTTTGCGTTTTTGTGCTGTCTGAATCCTGCACCGGAGATGACCCACTGGGCGTAACCGGTCCTTGCCTATCGCAGATCTTGCGCGATCCCGGGCCAAAGGGCCAGGGCCGATCGGCCCTACTGACCCCAGCACCCCGTCTTCCGACGGGGTACCCGATCGGATCGCCTCCCCGGAGCCGGCCGCTGCCGGACAAAGATCTGGTCGCCACCCCCAAACCACGGCGCGAGCATCATCTCCAGATCCCGGTCACCCGCGGCACGGCCGTGCTCAATGGCGGCGGATCCGCATGACGCGTCCCACGGCAGCGCGTTTCGCCCGGCCCAAGGGGCCCGTTTCCGAGCGGCTCGGGGCCGATCGGCCCCACCCATGAGGACGTCCAGCACCTGCTGCCACGCCGGGACGCCGTCGACGCTGGAATCGCACCGCACCGACAGAGCTTGAGGAGCATTCCATGAAGGCAGCAGTCGTCCGGTCCTTCGGCGAGCCGCTGGTGATCGAGGAGCGCCCGGACCCGGAGCCCGGCCCTGGACAGGTCCGCATCCGTGTGGAGGCGTCCGGGCTGTGCCACACCGACATCCACGCCGCGCACGGCGACTGGCCGGTCAAGCCCACCCCGCCGTTCGTCCCCGGGCACGAGGGCGTCGGCATCGTCGAGGCGCTCGGGGACGGGGTGACCCACCTGGAGGTCGGCCGGCGGGTCGCCGTGCCCTGGCTGGGCTGGGCCTGCGGGCGGTGCGAGCACTGCCTGTCGGGCTGGGAGACGCTGTGCGAGCAGCAGGTCAACACCGGGTACGGGTGCGACGGCGGATACGCCGAGAAGATGCTCGCCGCGGCCGACTTCGCCGCCCCGGTGCCCGACGGCATCGACCCACGCGACGCCGCCCCGCTGACCTGCGCCGGCGTCACCACGTACAAGGCGCTGAAGGTCGCGGGCGTGGCTCCGGCCCAGCTGGTGGCGATCTCCGGTGTCGGCGGACTCGGCCACCTCGCCGTGCAGTACGCGAAGATCGCCGGAGCCACCGTCGCCGCGATCGACGTCACCGACGACAAGCTCGAACTCGCCAGGGAACTCGGCGCCGACATCCTCATCGACGCCCGTAAGGAGGACCCGGCCGAGGTGCTCAAGCAGCACGGCGGCGCCCACGCGGCGATCGCGCTGGCCGTCAACGAGCAGGCGTTCGCCTCCGTCTACGGAGGGCTGCGGCGCGGCGGCAAGCTGGTCATGGTCGCCCTGCCCGCCGGCGGAACCATCCAGGTGCCGATCTTCGACACGGTGCTCAACGGCACCTCCGTCATCGGCTCGATCGTCGGCACCCGCCAGGATCTCGCCGAGGTCTTCCAGCTCCACGCCGCCGGACGCACCAAGGTCATCTACGAGACCCGGCCCCTGGAGACCGTCAACGAGTCCATCGCCGAAGTCCTGGACGGGCGGATCAAGGCACGCATCGTCTTCGAGATGTGATCCGCCCCCACCCGCCCCCACCGCCGTCGGCCGGGCGCCGACCGGGTTCAGCGCCCGGCCGCAGGCCCGGCCGCGGCAGCTCCCTCACCCACCGCAAGCCGGAAGGAAGAGCATCGCCATGGTCCGTTACGTGTACGCGTTCACCGAGGGCGGCCGCGACATGGCCGAACTGCTCGGCGGCAAGGGCGCCAACCTGGCCGAGATGACCCGCATGGGCCTGCCGGTGCCGCCCGGCTTCACCGTCACCACACAAGCCTGCCGCGCCTTCCTCACCACCGGCTCCGAGCCGGACGGCCTCGCCCACGAGATCTCCGATCACCTGACCGCCCTGGAGCAGGCCGCCGGGCGGCGGCTGGGGCAGCCGGACGACCCGCTGCTGCTGTCCGTCCGCTCCGGGGCCCGCTTCTCCATGCCCGGCATGATGGAGACGATCCTCGACATCGGCCTCAACGACGACTCCGTCCTCGGCCTGGCGAAGTCCTCCGGGAACGAGCGCTTCGCCCGGGACTCCTACCGCCGCCTTGTGCAGATGTTCGGCAGCACCGTCATGGGAGTTGACGGCTCACTGTTCGAGAACGTCATGGCCGACTTCAAACGGGCCCGCGGCGCGGTGGACGACCTGGGGCTGGACGCGGCCGATCTGGCCGGACTCGTCGAGGCGTACAAGGAGCTGATTCGCGAGCAGACCGGCGAGTACTTCCCGCAGTCCCCGGCCGAGCAGCTGCGCCGGGCGGTCCTCGCCGTCTTCCAGTCGTGGAACGGCGAGCGCGCCCGGCTCTACCGCCGCCGCGAGCACATCCCCGACGATCTGGGCACCGCGGTCAACGTGCAGACCATGGTCTTCGGCAACCTCGGCCCCGACTCCGGCAGCGGCGTCGCCTTCACCCGCGACCCGGCCACCGGCCACGTGGGCCTGTACGGCGACTACCTGCCCAACGCGCAGGGCGAGGACGTCGTCGCCGGCATCCGCAACACCGTGCCGCTGACCGAGCTGGAGCGGTTGGACGCACGCTCGTACCGGCAGCTGCGCGACCACATGCAGACCCTGGAACGCCACTACCGGGACCTGTGCGACATCGAGTTCACCATCGAGCACGGCCGGCTGTGGATGCTGCAGACCCGGGTGGGCAAGCGCACCGCCGAGGCCGCTTTCGCCATCGCCGCCGAACTCGCGGACGAGGACCTGATCACTCCCGCCGAGGCCCTGGCGCGAGTCAGCGGCGACGGCCTCGCCCACCTGATGTTCCCCCGGTTCGACGCCTCGGCCGTCGGCGACGCGCTCGCGCACGGCATTCCGGCCTCGCCCGGTGCGGCCGTGGGCGCCGCGGTGTTCGACTGCGCCGAGGCGGTGAGGCGTGCCGCGGCCGGCGAGAAGGTGATCCTGGTACGCCAGGAGACGACCCCCGACGACCTGCCCGGGATGGTCGCCGCGCAGGCCGTGCTCACCAGTCGTGGCGGCAAGACCAGCCACGCGGCCGTGGTCGCGCGCGGCATGGGCAAGGTCTGCGTCTGCGGCGCGGAGGAACTCACCGTGGACACCGAGGCACGGCGCTTCACCACCCGGGACGGCACCGTCGTCGAGGAGGGCACGGTCATCTCCGTGGACGGCTCCGCGGGCGCCGTGTACGCGGGTGCGGCCGCGCTGGTCGACTCCGCGGTCATACGGTACCTGGAGACCGGCGAGCGGTCGGACAGCGTGGTCGACGCGGTCGCCCGCGCCCTGGAACGAGCCGATGCCGTACGACGGTTGGAGGTGCGGGCCAACGCCGACACCCCCGAGGACGCGGCGCGTGCCCGCCGCTTCGGCGCGCAGGGCATCGGCCTGTGCCGTACCGAGCACATGTTCCTCGGGGAGCGCCGCAAGCTGGTCGAAAAGATGATTTTGGCCGGCACGGACGACGACCGAGACCGGGCGCTCGCGGCCCTGCTGCCCCTTCAGCGGCAGGACTTCGAAGGCATTCTTGAGGCCATGGACGGCCTGCCGGTCACCATCCGGCTGCTGGACCCGCCGCTGCACGAGTTCCTGCCCGACCGCACGGACCTCGCCGTCCGCATCGCCGCCGCCGAGGCCCGCGGCGAGCAGCCGGACCCACACGACACCGAGCTGCTCGAAGCGGTGAATCGCATGCACGAGGAGAACCCGATGCTCGGGCTGCGCGGCGTACGGCTCGGCCTGGTGGTACCCGGACTGGTCGCCATGCAGGTGCGGGCGATCGCCGAAGCGGTCGTGGCCCGCACCCGGGCCGGGGGCTCCCCCGAGGCGGAGATCATGGTGCCGCTGGTCGGCGCCGTCGAGGAGCTGCGCATCGAGCGCGAGGAAGTCGAGCGGGTACTGGCCGAGGTCTCGCAGGAAACCGGCGTGCCACTGCACTGCCCGGTCGGCACCATGATCGAGCTGCCACGGGCCGCGCTCACCGCGGGCCGGATCGCGGAGGAGGCGGAGTTCTTCTCCTTCGGCACCAACGACCTGACCCAGACCGCCTGGGGTTTCTCCCGCGACGACGTCGAGGCGGCGTTCTTCTCCGCCTACCTCGACAAGGGCGTCTTCACCACCTCGCCCTTCGAGACGATCGACCGCGACGGCGTGGGCCGGCTGGTCAGGATCGCGGTCGCCGAGGGTCGCGCGACGCGCCCCGACCTGAAGATCGGTGTCTGCGGCGAGCACGGCGGTGACCCCGAGTCGGTCCACTTCTTCCACGGCGCGGGGCTGGACTACGTGTCCTGCTCGCCGTTCCGTGTCCCGGTGGCCCGACTGGAGGCCGGACGCGCCGCACTCCCCGCGGCGGAGACGAGCGACACCAGGTGACGGGGGCCGCCCGGCGCGGTGCCGGGACCATGTACCCCGGGGTCCCGGCGACCGGCCCACCGGGCGGTGGGCGGTTTGTCCTCGGTCGCGGGACGCTCGGCCCCTGCTCCGGCAGACATGCGGGAGGGAGCCTGAAGAGGTATCGCAGACCGACTCCAGGGGACGACTCCAGGGGACGACCCGAGGGGACGGCAACAGCCGATGTGCCCGTTGGAACTCGTGGTCCGGCCCCGGATGCTCTGTGTCGGCCGCCGCGCCCCCACAGGACCAGCAGTCGGGCGAGCAGGCACAGCGCAGGGAAGGGAGTGAGTGTGATGACCCGTATCGTGGGCGAGGTGATGACTCGTGAGGTCGTCGAGGCCCGCCGGGAGACGTCGTTCAAGGACGTGGCGCGGCTGCTGGACCAGCACCGGATCAGCGGGCTGCCCGTGGTCGACCAGGACGACAAGGTCCTGGGGGTGATCTCCGAGACCGATCTGATCCGCCGCCAGGCAGCCGGGTCCACAGACGGCCGGGCACCACGGTTCCGGATGCCCGCACTGGGCCGCTCGGCCCGCCGCGCGGCCGCCGTCGCCCGCGCCACCACGGCGGAGGGCCTGATGTCGACGCCGGCGATCACCGTACATCCGGAACAGCCGATCGCGGACGCCGCGCGCGTGATGGAGCGACACGGCGTCGAACGTCTCCCGGTCGTGGACGAGGAGGACCGGCTGATCGGCATCGCCACCCGGCGTGACCTGCTGCGCGTCTTCCTGCGCACGGACGAGGAGATCCGCCGGGAGGTCCTCGAAGACGTGCTGAACCGTGCCATGTGCCTGCCTGCCCACGCCGTGACCGCCTCCGTCACGGACGGCATGGTCACCCTGGGAGGGTGCCTGGAGCGCCGCAGCGACATCCCGTTCTTGCTCCGGCTGGTGTACCGGCTGGACGGAGTGGTCGGCGTCGTCAACACCCTGACCTTCCGCATCGATGACACCCGCGTGCTCGGGAGGGGCCCCTCCCGCAGCGACGAGCACGAGTAGCCGGCAGCCGACGGGCCGCACGATCTGCCGACTTCAGGGCCGGTCAGGCTCTCAAGGGGGCCAACAGCATCGTGGGGACGGGCGGACCCCTCGGGGGATACCGATCCCGGGGCCCGCGCCTGACTCAATGATCGCTCCGAGGGTGTGGGCGGAGGAGGGGCGGTCGGACCCGGATGGGGACGAGGGGGGCCGTGCACGGCGTGTTGTGCCGGGGTGAGGTCACCCGGGCGCAGTGGCCGTGTTCAGGATTCCGCAGGACCGCCAGGCCCCGTCGGGCGGACACTGGGATCAGCCTGCCGGGTACGGGCAGACCACCGCAGTGGTGGGCGGTGTCCGCCCGTCCGCTCAGCGGGGGTACATCGTGCTGGAGGCCACTTTCCGGCGGGCGCTCGTGAGGAGGATGGCATGGCATGGCGACAGCTCGACGAGAAGACGGTGGCCAGGCTGGTGGCCGAGGCCACTGCGGCCCCGTCCATGCACAACGCGCAGCCGTGGCGCTTCCGCTTCCTGACCGGTGAACGTCTCCTGCTGCTGTACGCCGACCTGGAGCGGGCCATGCCCCGCTCCGATCCCGACAACCGGGCACTGCACATCGGCTGCGGGGCGGCCCTGCTCAACCTGCGCGTCGCCGCCGCGCACGCGGACCTCGTCCCGCAGATCCGGCTGCTGCCCGAGCCGCAGGACCCGCTGCTGCTCGCCGGCGTCCATCTGCCCGACGAGGCCGGGCGCGCGCGGGACGACGACCTGGCGCGACTGCACCCGGCCATCCGGGAGCGGCACACCAGCCGCTATCCCTTCGCCGAGAAGGACGTCCCCGAGGACATGCGGTCCACCTTGCAGGACGCTGCCGAGCGGGAGGGAGCCGAGCTGCTCTTCCCCGGACCCTGGCACGTCGAGACCGTGCTCGACCTGATCCGCGACGCGGAGAGCCGCGACACCCTGGACCCGGACGCCGGCGAGGACCTGGTCCGCTGGACCCGGCTCGGACCGGAGGCGGACACCGCCATCGACGGCGTCCCCGAGTACGCGTTCGGGCCGCGCAAATGGGACGGCAAGGCGCCCGTGCGGGACTTCGCCGGGCGCCGGCCCGTCGCGGACCGCGGCACCACCGCCTTCGAGCACACTCCGCACCTGGCTCTGCTGAGCACCCGCGGCGACGGCCCCGCCGACTGGCTGCGCGCCGGGCAGGCACTGGAACGGGTCCTGCTGGAGGCCACCCTGGCCGACCTGGTCACCTCCTTGACCTCCCACGCGCTGGAGGACCGCGCGCTGCGCCTGCTCGCCCGCGACCCCGGTTCGGGTACGGGCCAGGTGCAGATGGTGCTGCGTCTCGGCTACGGCCCGCGGGGCCCGGCCACCCCTCGCCGCCCGGTGGCTGACGTCCTCGACATGGTGTGACCGAGGGGCCCGGACCGGGTACGCAGGGAAACCTGGCTCTCCGCCCGTCGGCGAGGTGGACGCCCCTCATGCATGCCGCGTGCCGCGCGCCGCGCGCCGTTCAGCCGGTGTGATCTTCTTCAGCGGCGGAACTCCGCAGGCAGGCCCGTGTTCTGCGGAACGGCCCGCGAGGTTCCGCGGTTCGGCAGGGAACCGCGGGCGCGAAGGCGCGATCTCCCCGAAACGGGGTCTTCGAAGTCGAGCGGGTGCGCTCGATCGGCGGACTTCGTCGGGGGCAGCCACCTGCGTTGTCCGTCAGCCTGCGTCCGGACAGCTGTCTGGTCCAGGGCCGACTTGGGACCTTGGAAGGGCCGATCGTCCCCTTCCGCTGTCGGTCGGCGCGCAGCACCTCGGGATCTGAGGGGACCGAGAGGTGAGGTGAGGTGAGGTGAGGTGAGCGCCCAGGACCAGCGTGGGCCCTGGGCGCTCACCTCCCCGCACCACTCGCTCACTCGTGCGGGACCACCGTGACCGGCGCCGCGGCGTGGTGCAGCACGGTATGGGTGACGGGACCGATGCGGGCACCGAGTGGCGCGCGCCGGATGCGTCGGCCGACGACGACCAGGGACGCGTCGGCCGCGGCGTCCACCAGGTGGCTTCCGGCGTTCCCGATCGCGGGCTGCTCGACGACCTCCACACCGGGGAACTTCTCGCGCCACGGTGCCAGCGCCGCCTTGACGGCGCTCGCCTCTTGGCGGGCCAGTTCGTCGTTCAATTCGGGGTCCGCGGGCAGGCCGTAGGCGAAATAGGGCGGCAGGCTCCAGCCGTGCACGACGCGCAGCCTGGCCGCGCGACGGGCCGCGGCCTCGAACGCGAAGGCGATGACCGTGTCGTCGGGGTGTTCGTGGTCCAGTCCCAGGACGACGTCTCGGTAAGGGGTGGCGGTCGACGGCCGGCCGTCCGCGTCCGGCTGGTGCTCGTCCTCGGCGCGCGTCTCCGAGCGTACGAGGACGATGGGCCGACTGGTCTGCGCCGCGAGAGCGAGCCCGACGGAACCGACGAGGAAGCCGGCGAGACCGCTCAGCCCCCGGGAACCGATGACCAGTGGGTCGGCGTTGTCGGACGCCGCCAGCAGCGCCGTCACGGGTGGCCGCTGCACCTGCTCCGAGGTGATCTCCAGATCCGGGTGGCGGGCGTGCAGCCGCTCGGTCGCCTCACGCAGAACGCGGCCGCCCCAGTGCCGGTGCGCGGCGATCTCGGGCACCGGCTGGGCCTGCGGCTGCCAGTCCCAGGCGTGCACCAGGTGCAGGGCGCGGCCCCGCCGTTCCGCTTCACGCGCGGCCCACTGCGCCGCGGCGAGGCTTCCGGGCGAGCCGTCCAGACCGACGGTCACGGTACGGGGCATGACGAGGACCTCCTTGGGGAGAACGGGGGGCCTCAAGCGGCCCGTTGACACGGTGTCATCGGGGCGGGTGGGGCAGCAGGGCCGAGTGGCCCGCGGCTGTGGTGGCCTATGGCCCTGATGATCGGGTAGGTCGGGCCGGACGAGGCGTGCCGGACCTTTCGGGGCGGCGGTCCTGGCCTCACGGTCCAGCCATGGCCGCAGGCGGCCTTCGGGCTCTGGCTGGGTGGGTCCTGGCGGTGCTCACCCCCGCTGGTCAACCCGGTCCCGCTCGACCGCAGGGGCAGCCGCCCGCACGCTCACCACAACCCACTGGACTCCTTCCAGCCCGAAGGCCGGATTCGCTACAACCCCAAGATCCCCAAGGCCAGGCCGCGCGAGATCCCCGACGAGCGGTGGAACGGCCTCTTCGGTGCACTGCGCTCCAACCGCGACCAACGTGCCGTGCGAGCGCATCCAGTCCAGCAGATCCCGGTAGCCGTGGATGGTCGCCGGGAACTCCAGGTCGGCCAGGTGCCGGCCGTCCATGTCGATCACCGCGGCGTGGTGAGCCAGGCCGTGCGTGTCGACTCCGCCCGTGATCTGCGTGCCGTCGTGCGTCATGCTAATCATGTCCGTCCTTGCGTGTCCGTTCCGAGGGCGGCACGCGCCGGTCGGGCGGGTGGACAAGGCAGTGACGGGGCTTCTGGACCAAGCTCCCATAAGGTCGCAAACGCCCGTCCGGCCGCGTGCGTGGTGACGCCCGGCGAGCCGACAAATCCCCAACAGGACAGTCGAGACGTCAGTCAGGCGAGGTCCGTCAGGTCCTCCGCGAACACCTGCGACAGAGGCTGGGGTCCCACGTATTGCTGGCAGTTGCACTGGCCGGCCTCGTAACGCAGCGGCTTCTTGTTCTCGTCCCAGGCCGTTGGCACCTCGACGCGTTCGTGGCACCGGCCCTGCTTGTCGTGCTTGGCGAGATGGTGCGTGCATCCGCACACCGGCTCCGGCGGCTTGTGCGCCGCTTCGATGGCCAAACGCTCCTGCTTCGCTGCCTCCAACAACTGCAACTTCCGCTCATGCCGATTGCGCAGCGCGGTGCGGGCGTTGTCGGCTGCCCACGCGAAGCCACCCGTCCAGAAAATGATGAGAACCCACCAGGACCAGTCCACCAACTACCCCTTCCCCCTGTCCTGCTGTGGGTCAGCATAGATGGCTCATCCGAGGCGGCTCCGCCTTGTCATGCAGGCCTCAGACACAGCTTCTGAGCCAGGGCATGGCATCACGCGGGTCAGAGCCCTACCAGGGCCTCACCCCGTCGTCCGGCTCAGGTTTTGAGGCCGTTCGGCGCGCCGGAAGGGGCCGGTGAACCCTCTCCCGAGCGAGGACCGTGACGCAGGATGGGTGGTACGGGGAGAGCGTTGCAGAGGAGAGCCGCCATGCAGACCCGGGAACTCGACGCCACAGCCGTTCGGTCGCTGCTGGCCGCGGCGGTGGCGGCGCCGTCGATCCACAACACCCAGCCCTGGCGGTTCGGCCTGGACCCGGACACCCGGTCGGTCGAGGTCCGCGCCGACCTCACGCGGCGGCTGCCGATAACCGATCCTGACCTGCGCGCCCAGCACCTGTCCGTGGGTGCGGCCGTCTTCAACCTCCGGGTGGCCGCGGCACACCTGGGCTGGCAGCCGATCGTCCGGCTGCTGCCCGCCGCGGACGATCCCGACCTGCTCGCCCGCGTGCAACTGGCCGGGCCCACCGAGGACGGGCCCATGTCCCTGGCCGGCCTGTACGAGGCGGTCGAGCGGCGTCACACCAGCCGGATGCCCTTCACCGGCCGACCGGTACCGGAGCCGATCGTGACGGCGATGATCACCTCCGCACGGTCCGAGGGCGCGCAACTGGATGTTCCCGACATCATGGGGACCCGGCGTCTCCTGCGGTTGACCCAGGCGGCGGAGGCCCGCAACGCATCCCATCCGGCCCGTGCCGCCGAGGCGCGTACCTGGCTTACCGCCCCGGGCAAAGACACCCCCTACGGCATTCCCGTGACCGCACTGGGCGCCAGGGATGTGTCCGGGCGGGTGCCGATGCGGGACTTCACCGGCCGGCTGCCCGTCCCGCACCTGCCTGCCCTGCGCTTCGAACGTCACGCCCAGGTGGCGCTCTTGTGGACGGCGTGGGACCGGCGGGAGGACTGGCTGCGGGCGGGCCAGGCCCTGCAGCATGTGCTGCTCACCGCGACCGCGTACGGGGTGCGCACCTCGATGCTGCACCAGGCGATGGAGTGGACAGATCTGCGGGCGGCGACGGGCGGATCGAGGATGCGGTGCTGCCCGCAGCTGCTGATCCGGTTCGGCTACGGCCCCGAGGGCGGCCGCACGCCGCGTGCGTCCGCGCACGCAGCGCCGCATCCCGCTCCCTGACCGGCGGCCTCCGGTGTGAGTGCGCTCCCACCGCATGACCGTGCCTCGGCGGCGGGCGCCCGGCCGACCGGACCGCACCGCTGAAACCCGCACGTGGATCACCGCTCCAGGAGCGGACACTCCCTACGGCATTCCCGTCACCGCCCTCGGTCCGCCCGCCGTCGGCGGACGGTTGCCGATGCGGGACTTCACCGGCGCGCTGCCCGCCCTTCGACTGCCCGCCCTGCGGTTCGAACGCCACGTTCAGCTGGCCCTGCTGTGGACTCCCCACGACCGGAGGGAGGACTGGCTGCGGGCCGGCCAGGCCCTGCAGTACGTGCTCCTCACGGCGACCGCCCACGGGCTGCGTACCTCACTCCTGCACCAGGCCATGGAATGGCCCGACCTGCGCGCTGCGACGGCCCTCCCGCGACACAACCGGTGCCATCCGCACGTGCTGATCCGATTCGGCTACGGCCCGGACGGCGCCGGCACACCGCGAGGACCCGGGGACTCCGCCGCTCCGACGGTCAGAACCGTTCGGCCGGTGATGCCTGCCGTGGTGTCCGGGGTGTCCCTTCACTCGTAACCATTCGTGATCACAGGAAGTGATGCCCCTCGCCACGGTACGTGGGGACACTCTCGACGACCTCGCCGCCCCGGACCAGGTGCAGTTCGCCGACCCGTTCGCACAGTTCCCCCGCCTTGGCGTGCCGCAGCCACACCTGGTCGCCGATGCGCAGGACCTGTGCGGGCTTGCCGACCAGGGGCGTCTGTACCTCCCCGAAGGCCTCGGTGGCGGTGACGCGCAGCCCCGGGGGCCATGCCAGGGTGGGCAGCCGGTCCTTGCCGAGCGGGCCGGACGCCACCCAGCCGCCGCCGAGGAGTGTCGCGATCTGCGCGGAGGGGCGGCGCACGACGGGCAGGACGAAGAACGCCGCCGGGACGGGCCGGAAGGTCCGGTAGAAGTCGAACAGTCCGGGACCGTACAGGCCGGAGCCCGCGGCGAGTTCGGTGACGGCGTCCTCGCGTGTGGTGAGCTCCAGACTGCCGGTTCCGCCGCCGTTGACGAACCGCAGTGGTGTCACGGCCCGCACGGCGTCGACCGCGGCGGCTCGCCTGCGGTACAGCTCCTCGGCGGAGGAGCGCTGCATCGCCCGCACGACGGCCCGCTTGATCCGTGAGCCGGGCTGGTTGTCGCCGAGGCCCGCGATCTGGCCCTCGTAGCCCATGATGCCGGTGAGTTCGAAGCCGGGGCGGGAGGCGACCTCGCGTGCGAAGTCGGCGGCCTCCCGCGGCGTGTGCACCGGGGACCTGCGCGGTCCGAGGTGGATGCGGCCGCGGGCCAAACGCAGGGCCGCGTCCAGCTCCAGGCAGACGCGGACGCGGGTTTTGCGGGGGCCGGTCGCGGCGTCGATGAGGTCGAGGTGCTCGACGGAGTCCACCATCAGGGTGATGCGGGAGGCGAGCCGTTCGTCGGCGGCCAGCCGACGCAGCGCGGTGGCGTCGGTGGTGGGGTAGCCGACCACGATGTCGTCGAACTCCTCGGCCAGCCACAGCGCTTCGGGCAGGGTGAAGCCGAGGATGCCCCGGAATCCCGGGCGGGCGAGAGCGCGGCGGATGAGCGCGCGGGAGCGGAGCGACTTGCTCGCCAGCCGGATGGGTTTGCCACCCGCGCGGCGTTCGAGGTCCAGGGCGTTGGCGTCGAAGGCGTCCAGGTCGATGACGCCGAACGGCGGTTCCAGGCCGGCGGTGGCGGCCCGCAGCCGGTCGAACTGCCCCTGGACCGCGGGCGTGGACGTCGCCTTGGCGATCGAGGCGTCGGCGGTGGTCATCGGCTGCCCCCTTCCTTGCGGACCGCGGCCCGTGCGGGGGCGCCACTCGGGCTGCGGCGCTTTGCCATGGCCGCCACCCGGGGAATCGCGAAGTGCAGGAAGCCGAGGCCGCCGGCCCGGCCGGGAACCTCCACAACGGTCTCGGGCTGCCCGGCGGTGTCCCAGCGGTGCACCGTCCCGTGGGCGAGATCGCAGAACCACAGCGCGTCGTCGTGCCAGCGCAGTGACTCCAGAACGCCGAATCCGTCCAGAACAACAGTGGCCTTTGGTCGCACTCCTGCCTCCTGAGGGTGCTCGTGCCAGGCGTTGGTTCCCGCTACGGTCGCCCAGCGTTCAGAAGTAAGTCAAGCGTCTTGGACACTTGACTTACTTCTCTGCGGATCCGCATTCTGGGGCGGACGCCCGCCGCGCCGGCTGCCGCCCGGCCGGCCGCCCCGCCGCCGCTCCGGCGGGTCGGGGTGGCCCGGCGAGGCCCCGGCTTCCGCTGGACCCTCACCAGCCGGCTGCTGGTCAACCTCGCCAATACGCTCGGCGTCTGCTACCTGCTCTACTTCCTCACTGACCAGGTCCACGCCGCCGACCCGGTCGGCGCGCTCCTGCCGCTGACGCTGATCTACGTCCTGGGGATGCTGGTCACGAGTGTGATCGGGGGAGTTCTCTCGGACCGGATGGGCCGGCGCCGGGTCTTCGTGTGCGTCGCCGTGATCCTCCAAGCCGGCGCCGCGCTCGCCCTGGCCTCCGTGCCGACCCTGGAGGTTGTCACGTTCGCAGCGGCCGCGTTCGGCGCCGGGTCCGGCACCTACATGTCGGTCGACCAGGCGCTGGTCACCGCCGTACTCCCCGATGCCGCGTCCCGCGCCAAGGACCTGGGACTCATGAACATCGCGTCCCTCGTCCTGCGGGCGTTCGTGCCACCGGCAGCGGGAGTGATCGGCAGTGGACTTGGCGGATACCCCGCCCTCTACGCGACCACCGCCGTGACCGCCGCACTCAGCGGGTTCGCCGTCCTGCGCGTACGGGCCGTTCGCTGACGGTTGGCTATTCTGACGGGCGAACCCGCACGTGAAGTGCCCGATAGCGAAGAACCCACAGGTGAGGAGAGGAGAACGCGTGCCCCGCATGGCGGCGAGCGACCGGAGGGCCGAGCTCCTGGAGGCGGCGATCCGGGTCATGGCGCGCGACGGCGTCGCCAAGGCCACCACCCGCGCGATCGTCAACGAGGCCGACATGACCCTCGGGGCGTTCCACTACTGTTTCGACTCCCGTGCGCACCTTCTCGAACTGGTCACGCAGACGCTCACCGAGCGGTACGTCGCCGAGGTCCGGGGTCTGTTCGCGCCGCACAAGGAGATCCGCGACAGCGTCCTCGACAGCCTGCACGCCTTCTGGAAGGGCTTCGAGGCCAACCCCGGTGAGCACCAGATCAGTTACGAGCTCACCCAGTACGCACTGCGCAACCCGGGCTTCGAGAACGTCGCCAGGAAGCAGTACGAGATCTTCCTGCGGGCCTTCGCCTCGCTGCTCGAACTGGCCGCCGACAACGCCGGGATCGAGTGGACCCAGCCCGTGCCGGTCCTCGCCCGCTACGTGCTGTCGGTGATCGACGGCCTCAACATGACCTGGCTGGTCGACCGCAACAGCGAGGACAGCCAGGCGGCGCTCGAACTGCTCGCCGACCACCTCCTCCTGCACGCCCGGCCGCGAAGCACCTGACCCCGGCGGGGCCGCTCAGCCCACGGCATCCACGCCTGAGGGTGATCGCGATCCGGGCGCCCGGCTTGGCGGTGATCTTCACTTGCGTGCGCACGCCCAGTTCGGCATGACCCGCTTCATCCGAGCCGCCGACGGTCGCGCCGACCTGGAGCGTGGCACCGCCGACGCCGACGCCGACGCCGACGCCGACGCCGACGCCGACGCCGACGCCGACGCCGACGACCGACCCCGACGACTGACACAGGTCAGGCAGGCCCGCTGCCCGTGCTCGGCGCAGCGGGCAGAGTCCGCGGGTGCACGGGAAACAGGTGCCGTACGCTGCCCGCGCACAGGTCGACGGCGAGTTCGCAGAACATGGCGTTGGCCCAGCCGAACCAGTCCCGGGTGAACCGGCCGGGATCGTCGACATGGAAGCTCTCGTGCATCAGGCCGGTGCCGGCGGTCGTGGCCGCCAGTGTTTCCAGTGCCTGTGCGGCGGCGTTCTCGTCGCCGGTCAGGCCGGCAGTGGCGATCGCCAGCGGCCAGACATGACCGTCCGGCGTATGCGTACTGCCGACACCGGACGCGTACTTGCCGCCGAAGAACGAAGGGTTCGCCTCGGAGAGCACAAGACGCCGGGTGGCCTGATAGAGCGGGTCCTGCGGTGTGCACCAGCCGCTCAGGGGGAGGCTCAGCAGACTCGGGAGGTTGGCGTCGTCGCCGTACAGCGCCGCCCCGAGGCCGTCGACCTCGTAGGCCAGGACGGGTGCGCCGTCGGCCTCGACCACCGCGTTCGCCAGGATTCCGGCGTCGATCTCGTCGGCCAGCCTCCAGGACTCGTGGGCGAGTTCCGCGTCGTGGAGGACCGACGTGGCCAGTTCGGCCAGCCCGTGCAG
Organism: Streptomyces sp. NBC_01384; assembly: GCF_045040035.1. Lineage (NCBI taxonomy): Bacteria > Bacillati > Actinomycetota > Actinomycetes > Kitasatosporales > Streptomycetaceae > Streptomyces > Streptomyces sp. NBC_01384. Next base: position 843,467 of record NZ_CP109559.1, on the reverse strand, counting down.
GCTCGCCGACGCCAGCGCGTTGGCCGGGACCAGGTAGCCGTGTGCGCACGGATCGTCGCTCGGACGGAAGCCCGACCACGTCATACCGGTCCGCCCGACCCGGGCTCCGCGGCCGTCGTGGGGAAGGCTGTCACCGGCGAAGGGGCCGGACGGCCGGATGAACCGGTAGGGCGACTGCGCATGGGACTGCTCCGCCCGCCACATTCGTACGATCGTCCAGGCGGCGCGGTGAAAGGCGTCGTCGAGGTGGTCCTCGCGACCGGTCGCCCGCCGGATCGCGTACCCCAACTGCAGCGGCGCGCAGAGGGAGTCGAGTTCGTACTTGCGCTCCCACACCCATTCCCCCGGCGTGGGCCGATCGGCGGGCTCGCCGTGCGCGCCGGTGGGTCCGTCGTTGAAGGCGTTGGCGTACGGATCCAGCAGGACGCAGCGGATCTGACGGCGCGATACGCCGGCCAGAACGTCGCCGACCTCCGGATCCGTGGCCACGGCGAGGTAGGGGCGGACCTGGGCCGTGCTGTCACGCAGCCACATCGCCGGGATGTCTCCGGTCTTGACGAAGACTTCCGAGACCTCCGACGGCGGAGTGCCCCAACTCATCGATGTGGTCCATGTGTTGGTCAGGCAACTCTCGACGATGTCCGCTGCCGGGCTGCCCCGCAGTTCGGTGGCCAGCCGTCGTCCGAGCGTCCTCAGCGACTCCGGAACCGCCCACACTGTTCCGGATGTTGATCCGGGAAACGTTACCATCGCGCCTCTTGACTCCCTCTGTGGCGTGCGCCACCGTGTGATCAACAGGGAATGGAAACGTTACCTTGAAGGAGCTGGAGACCACCAGACGGTCGGGTCCACCCCGGTCTGAGTCATCGCCAACTCCTCGGAGGGAGAAGGTGAGCGCGTGTGACAGCCACTCCGCACCAAGAGACGCGAACCACCGCACCACCTGTGGACCGGCCGCCCGAGCAGGGGCGCCCGGGGCGCCTCGGCCCACCATGGCGCCGGCGAAGGAAGGCGGCGTCGGACACCCTGGCCGCGTACGTGTTCCTGGCACCGGCTCTCATCGGCTTCTCGGCGTTCGTCGTCTATCCACTGATCCGGTCCGCCTACTTCGCGCTGACCAGGTACAATGGCCTGTCGGACCCGGAATTCATCGGGCTCGACAACTTCCGCAGGATGTTCACCACCGACCCGTCCTTCTGGCCCTCGGTGCGCGCCACGCTGCTGCTGGTCGTGCTGTATGTGCCGCTGTCGCTGGTCATCGGGCTGGCCCTGGCGGTGTTCTGCAATCAGCGGATGCGGGGTGTCCGCCTGCTGCGCACGCTGTGCTACCTGCCGGTCGTCCTGCCCGTGGTGGCCACGATCACGCTCTGGAAGTTCGTATTCAATCCGCAGGTCGGCCTGGCCAACCAGGTGCTGACGTGGCTTCACCTGCCCACCAGCGAGTGGCTGTCCGGTTCGGACTCGGCGATGCCCTCGATCGTGATCGTCATGCTGTGGAGCGTCGGCTCCACAATGATCATCTTTCTCGCCGCGCTCCAGGCGGTCCCCATCGAGCTCTACGAGGCGGCCAGGCTCGACGGCGCCGGCCCCCGGACGGTGTTCTTCCGGATCACCCTGCCGCTGATCAGTCCGATCATGGTGCTGCAGGTGGTCCTGCAGATGGTGACCGCCCTTCAGGCATTCAACCAGCCTAAGATCCTCTCGCCGGACGGCCTGGGTGGTCCCGGATTCAGCACCAGGACGCTGATGCTGTCGATCTACGCCAACGGCTTCCCCAAACTCGGGCAGGTCTCCCAGTTCGGCTATGCCTCCGCCCAGGTGTGGGTGCTCTTCCTCGTCATCGTCGTCGTGATCGCCGCCACCGCCCGCTTCTCGTCGATTTGGACCTACAGTGACCACGTCTCCTGACGTTACGAGGGCGCCGGCGACGGCGCTGACGACAGCCCCGGCATCGAAGCCGCGCGGCAGGACCGTACGTACGGCGTCCTGGTACGCCACCGCGCTGCTGATCAGCTCGGTGATGGTCCTGCCCATCCTGTGGATGCTCACTGTCGCCTTGAAAGGCCCCTCGGCGGTCTTCGAAGTCCCGCCCAAACTGCTGCCCCACCAGTTCCACTTCGAGAACTTCATCAACGGGCCGAAGGCGATCCACTTCCCGCGGCTGCTGTTGAACTCCGTCGTCATCACCAGTCTGTCGGTGGTCGGTGGCGTCATGACCTCGATGATGGCCGGATACGCCCTGTCCCGGCTCCGCTTCCCCGGCCGGAAGGCCTGGTTCTACGTTTTCGTCGGCAGCATGCTGCTGCCCCCGGTGATCGGCATCATCCCGCTGTTCCAGCTGTTCAAGGACATCGGCTGGTACGACACCTGGCTGCCGCTGATCGTCCCGGCCTTTCTGGGCGGCAATCCGCTGTTCATCTTCCTCGCCCGCCAGTACTTCCTGTCGATTCCCCATTCCATCGACGAGGCGGCCAAGGTCGACGGCGCGGGACACGTCCGGATCTTCGTCAGCGTCATGCTTCCGATCACCAGGCCGGCCTGGATCACCATGTCCATCCTGGCCTTCCAGATGTCCTGGAACGACTACCTCAACCCACTCATCTATCTGTACTCGTCGCAGAAGTGGCCGCTGAGCGTAGGCATGGCCTCCTTCGTCGCCCCGTTCGCCGGCCAGACCCCGGACTGGAACCTCTACATGGCCACCAACCTGCTCTACATGCTCCCCCCACTGGCCGTGTTCTTCGTCGCCCAGCGCTACTTCATCCAAGGCCTGAGCGCTCTGGGCACCGTCAACCAGCGCTGATCCGCACACGACCCACGCACGAGCCATGTACCAGCCAGGTATCAGGAGGCCATGATGAAACGATCGATCCGTGTCGCCGGAATGTTGATGGCGGCGGGAGGACTGCTCGCAACGGCGGCCTGCGGCGGCTCCTCCGGAAAGCAGTCGGACGGCAAGGCGACGGTCACCCTCATGACCTGGGAGGCGAACGCGACCAACAAGGCCATCGACCAGGCCCTGACCGGCTTCCATGACCCGAACATCACGGTCAAGCGCATCGACACACCCAACGGCAACTACAGCGACAAGCTCGCGGCCCTGACCCAGGCCAAGAAACTGCCCGACCTGTTCTGGTGCGGCAACGACACCGAGCAGCAGTACACCAGCCAGGGTCTGCTCACCGACTGGTCCTCCCGGCTCTCCGGCTCCGGTGATTTCAGCGCCGACAGTTTCATCTCCTCCACCATGAAGAACTGGAAGACCGCCGACGGAAAGATCGGCGGTGTTCCCTCGCTGATGAACACCTACGGCATCTGGTACGACATCGACGCCTTCAAGGCCGCCGGGATAGCCGTGCCCACCTCCGGCTGGACCTGGGACCAGATGTTCGACGCCGCCGCGAAGCTGCACGCGAAGGGTGCCAAGTACGGTCTGGTCGCCGACGCCATGACCTCCCTGGACGGTCCCTTCACCCTCAGTACGTACTCCATGTCCGCCGGTGGCGCGCCCTTCGCCGACTCCGTTCACCAGCCCACCAAGGTCACCATCGACGCGAAGTACACCGAGGGCGTCAGCAAGCTCGTGGCAGGCATCAAGAGCGGCGCCATCGCACCTCCCGGCTACGACATCAGCAACCAGCAGGCGCCGTTCGCCGCCGGAGAGATCCCCATGCTGTGGAGCGGCCAGTGGCTGGCCGCCGGCTTCCTCACGGACAAACCGAAGATCAAGTACGGGTTCGCGCCCATCCCTCAGGTCAACAAGGCGACCACCCTGTACGACGCCGTGGGCATCTGCACCCCGTCGTACACCCAGAACGCCGACGCGACCTTCAAGGTCCTGAAGTACCTCGACTCCACCGTGTGGACCAAGGTGCTGCCCGACTCCCCGGTGGCGGCTCCGGCCTATCTCTCGGCCCAGGACGCCTACTTCGGCGCCCTCGACAAGGCCGGTCTGACGACCGTCGCGTCCACCGTCAAGGCGGGACTGAACACGTCGTCCACCATCGGCGTGCGCTTCACCACCCAGTGGGCCAGCCAGTCGAACGACCTGATCACCGCCTACTGGCCGGACATCCTCCAGGGCAAGAAGCCGCTCTCCGACCTCCAGACCATGACCGACAAGATCAACGAAGTGATCAAGAGCAACAGTTAGCCACCTGGGCCGAGCGGCGGGCCGGGACCCGAAACGTATCCTGAGGGCGGTCCCGGCCCCCGGTACGCGATGGAAGGTTGGTCTTCAACTCACGTGAGCAGTCGTCCCCCGCACCACCAGAACGCCAGGCCCACGATGCGCGATGTCGCGGAGCGGGCCGGAGTCGCCGTCGTCACCGTCTCCCGCGTCGTCAACGGCATCGGAACGGTCCGCGAGGAGACGGCCGAACGTGTGATGGCGGCGATCAACGCCATCGGGTACCAGCGCAACGAGATCGCGCGCTCGCTGCGTCCCGGGCAGAACTCGATGACCATCGGGCTGCTGCTCGGCGACCTGACCAACCCGTTCTACGCGTCCCTGGCCAAGGCCGCCGTCGAAGTGGCCAACCGGGCCGGCTACGCGGTCCTCCTCAGCACGGCCGACGAGGACCCGGAGGTCGAACGCCGCGCCGTGGGCGAGCTCATCGGACGACGCGTCGCCGGGCTCATCATCGTCCCCGACCAGGGCGACCACGCCTTCCTCAACGAGATCAACGGCCACGACCACGTACCCATCGTCTTCGTCGACCGGCCGGCCACCGGTGCCGAGGCCGACGTCGTCCTCGTCGACAACGAGGACGGCGGACGCAAGGCCACCCAGCACCTCATCGACCAGGGCCATCGCCGGATCGCCATCCTCGTCGCCCCCTCCTACTACAGCACCGGCCGACGGCTGCGCGGTTACCGCAAGGCCCTTCGCCGCAGTGGCATCACCCCCGACAACCACCTGGTCGTCACCCTGCGCCGCGGCACCACCGAGGAAGCCTCCGCCGCCACCCACACCCTGCTCACCTCCGACCGTCCGCCCACCGCGATCTTCTCCACCACGGGCTTCCTCACCGAGGGCGTCCTGCGTGCCTCCCGGCAGCTCCAGACCCCCATCGCGCTCGTCGGCTTCGACGACTTCAAACTGGCCGACATGCTCCCCACGCCGGTCACCGTGGTCACCTCCGACACCGAGGAACTCGGCCGCCACGCCGCCCACCTTCTGCTGGACCGCATCAACGGCGACGACGCTCCCTCCCGCCGCACCGTCCTCCCGGTCCACCTGATCGCGCGCGGCACGGGAGAGATCGGGCACCAGTAGTCGGTGGTCAGTAGTTAGTAGTTAGTAGTTAGTAGTTAGTAGAGCGTCCGCCACTTGGCGTGGGGCCACGCGAGCACGGCGTAGATCTGCGCGAGCGCCGCCTGCTGGATCGCTTCCGTACCGCCGGCCGCATTGAAGTGCACGAGGCCGGTGGCGGGATCGCGCATCGTGGACCACACCTGGTCGGCGTAGTCGGCCATTGCCTGGTGGTACCTGTCTTTCTCGGTCACCGACTCCAGGAGCAGCAGGTTCTTGAAGAAGATCGAGTTGAAGTACACGGGCTGTGTGAACAGCCGCCCCTGCGTGACGTAGTAGTCGTACGCGGCCTCGGCGATCCGCTCGGCCCGGCGCAGATAGACGCGGTCGCGGGTGACCTCGTAGAGGAGAACGTTGACGCCGACCGGCACGCCCTGGTTGTAGGACCAGAAGGTCTTCTCGACGGTGCCTTGCAGGTCGAGGTGGTCCCAGTACAGGCCGCTGGGGCTCTGCAAGTGCGTGTTCGTCCAGTCGTAGAAACGTCTCGCCCAGTCCAGACAGTCGGCCTCGCCGGTGATCTGGTGGAGGCGCAGGGCGAGTTGGGCACCCGGCATGTTCGAGACGGTGTTGCGGTCCTGGCTCCAGCCGGCCTGGGTCCAGAAGACCCCGCCGGGGGCGGCGTGGCTCGTGTCGGTGTCCCAGCCGGACCTGACCAGGGCGAAGATCTCCTGCGCGCGTGCCAGGGCGGCGGCGTCCCCGGTCTGCAGATGGCGCTGGACCTTCGCCAGGCCGACCCATTCGTTGTCGTCGTAGAACATGTCTCCGCCCGAGCCGTACGGGGCGACGGGGTAGGAGGCGTACCCGGGAAGCCCGGTCGTGCCTCCGCCGGCGTTCCAGAAGTGCTCCTGCGCCGTTGCCCGTTCGGCCAGCTCCGACTCGTACGTCGCGTCCACGGCCGTGAGGTCGAGCGCGGCGATGTGCACCTGCGAGAAGGGCCATTCGTACGAGTACGGCTTGTCGTCGGCCGCCGCCGGAACCCGCTCGCGGACCAGCTCGGAGCCGTCGTTCGTATCGAAGTGTCTCCCGAGCGCGGAGTACACGGCGATGGCGCGCGACAACGCCCGGGCCGGGCTGGAGCGTTCCGCCGCGGCTGCCGGTGTGGTCGCCATCGCTGTCATCGCGGCCAGGCCGGAACCGACCATCACTCGCCGAGAGGGATGCAGGGGCATGGGAGGACCTCCAGGTGTGGGATGATGGAAACGTTCCCACTGAGCCATGGGGCCGTCAACGCTCTTGTAAGCATGAGTAGTTGCGCCCGACGACAGTTTGGTTCGGACCATTGACGGTTGAGCCCGACTGGTGGGATCTTCGCGATGGTTACGTTTCCAATGGCCTACACCCGGCAACGGGACAACGCTGCCGGGTGCTTGAGTCCGTCCGGCCCCACACGGCGAAGCAGGAGACATCGACATGACCGTCCCGTCACCCTTCATGAGACGCCTGAGTGTCGCCCTCACAGTGGTGCTTGTGCTGGTCCTTGCCCCGGCCCTGCTGGTGCTCCGTGCCGCACCGCCCGCGCAGGCCCTCGAAAACGGCTTGGCCAGGACGCCCCCGATGGGCTGGAACGACTGGAACGCCTTCGGCTGCAACGTGACGGAGCAACTGGTCGAGCAGACCGCCGACTACCTCGTCTCCTCCGGTCTGAAGGACGCCGGGTACCAGTACGTCAACATCGACGACTGCTGGATGACCTCGGCCCGGAACTCCGGGGGCCAACTGGTGCCCGACCCGGCCAAGTTCCCCGACGGCATCAGCGGAACCGCCGCCTACGTCCACAGCAAGGGCCTCAAGCTCGGCATCTACGAGAGCGCCGGCACCGCCACCTGCCAGGGCTACCCCGGAAGCCTCGGCCACGAGCAGACGGACGCCAACAGCTTCGCCGCCTGGGGCGTGGACTACCTCAAGTACGACAACTGCAACCACCAGAACGTGCCCGACCAGCAGCGCTACACCGCCATGCGCGACGCCCTGGCCAACACCGGCCGCCCGATCGTCTACAGCCTGTGCAACTGGGGCCTGGCCAGTGTGTGGACCTGGGGTGTGGGGGTCGGCAACAGCTGGCGCACCACCGACGACATCAACGTCAACTTCTCCACGGTGGTGTCGATCTACAAGGCCAACGTCAAGCTCGCCCCGTACGCCAAGCCCGGCGCCTGGAACGACCCCGACATGCTCGAAGTCGGCAACGGCATGTCGTTCACCGAGGACCGTTCCCACTTCAGCCTCTGGTCCGAGATGGCCGCGCCGCTGATCGCCGGAACCGACCTGCGCAAAGCCTCCGCCGCCACCCTCTCCCTCTACGGCAACAAGGACGTCATCGCCGTGGACCAGGACTCCCTGGGCAAGCAGGGCACCGAGGTGTCCTCCTCCGGCGGTCTTCACGTGCTGACCAAGCCGCTGGCGAACGGCGACGTATCAGTGGTGCTCTTCAACGAGAACTCCTCCGCCGCCACCATCACCACCTCCGCCACCGCGGTCGGTCTCCCCGCGGCGTCTTCCTACCAGCTCAACAATCTCTGGTCCCACGTCGTCAGCAGCACCAGCGGAACCATCTCAGCCGGCGTCCCCGCTCACGGCTCGGTGATGTACCGGGTCTCCGTCGGCAGCGGCACCAGCGTCGGCGGCACCCGCCCCCTGGTCGGAGCCTCCTCCAACCGTTGCCTTGACGCGTACGACAACCAGACCGCCCCCGGCACCAAGATCGAGATCTGGGACTGCGGCGGCGGCGCCAACCAGGCCGTGACCATCACCGCCGCCGGTGAACTCCGGCTCTACGGCGGCACCCAGTGCCTGGACGCCTACGACAACGGGACCAAGGCCGGCACCAAGGTGCAGCTCTACACCTGCACCGGGGGCGCCAACCAGAAGTGGAGCCTCAACCCGAACGGCACCGTCACCGGCGCCCAGTCGGGCCTCTGCCTCGACGTCACGGGCGGCGATCAGGCCTCCGGCAACGTCAACGGCACCGCGCTCGAACTCTGGACCTGCAACGGCGGCGCCAACCAGCAGTGGCGCCTGGGCTGACCGACCCCGACGGAGCTGACATGCACTCAAAAACACGAAGTACAGGCATGTTCGGGGCCGGCCTGCTCGCGACCGCAGTATCCCTGGCTCTCCTGATCCCGGCATCCGGAACCGCCGAAGCACAGACCACAGCAGTCCAGGCAACCATCTGCAACAAGTATTGCGACGGCCGTGACCCGTCTCTGTCCCCCCAGGATCGCCGGCCGGTGACCGCCACCATCTACTCCCGCACCATCACCCTCCACTTCGACGACACCGACGCCATGGGCTGGGCCTCGATCACCAACGGCAGCCCCGCCGACGAGGTCTGGATCGACCGCTCCTTCGACGGCGGCCTCACCTGGACCTCCGGAAGCAAGCTCGGCGACACCACGATCCCCTCGGGCCAGACCGGCTGGCGCACTGCGATGTACAACGTCGACGACTGGAACAACCTCGGCGTCGGCGCCCTCCGCGCCTGCGGCAAAGCAGGCAACCGCACCGAGATCGCCTGCACGGCCTGGGCCCGTACGACCTGGAACGCCGGCAGCCGCCCGACCGCGGCGGCCACCGCGCTGATGCAGTCGTACAACCTCAGCACCGGCCTGTTCGACACCACCGGCTGGTGGAACTCGGCCAACGCGCTGACCGCCCTCATCAACAACATCCAGGTCACCGGCATGGGCAGCTACCAGTACGCCATCGCCAAGACCTACGACCTCAACCTGTCCGCCCAGGGTGGCAACTTCACCAACGACTACATCGACGACAGCGGGTGGTGGGGCCTGGCCTGGGTCGCCGCGTACGACCTGACCGGCGACAGCAGGTACCTGAACACGGCCCGCGCCGACGCGGACCACATGTATCGGTACTGGGACTCGACATGTGGCGGCGGCGTCTGGTGGAGCACCGCCAAGACCGCCAAGAACGCCATCGCCAACTCCCTCTACCTGGAGCTGAACGCCGCGCTCCACAACCGTGTCCCCGGCGACACGGCTTATCTCGCCCGCGCGAACGCGGAGTGGTCATGGTTCCAGGGCACCGCCATGATCAACAGCTCCCACCTGGTCAACGACGGCATCAACCTCACGACCTGCACCAACAACGGCGACACTGCCTGGTCCTACAACCAAGGCGTCCTCCTCGGCGGCCTCGCGGAGCTCTATCGCGCCACCGGGAACGCCGCCCTGCTCACCACGGGCCGTCGGATCGGTGACGCCTCGACCACCTCCACCTCGCTGAACTCCGGCGGAATCCTGCGCGAGCCCTGCGAGACCGGCGACTGCGGCGCCGACGGCCCCTCCTTCAAGGGTGCCTACATCCGAGGCCTCAGCGCCTTCAACGCCCAGCTCTCCGACCGCCCCTACACCTCCTACATCCGCCGCCAGGCCGACTCCGCCTACGCCAACGACCGCACCCCCCTCGACACCTACGGCCTGCACTGGGCCGGCCCCCTCGACACGACCGACGCCGCCCGCCAGCAGTCCGCCGTCGACCTGATGAACGCGGCCTCCTGACCCCGCACCCACTTGGTCCGCTGATTGGTGTGCTTGAGGCACCCCATGCCGCGCTCGATCGTCCATCGTCTCGGAATGATCGTGAACCTGTGTGCTCCCGGCGGGCGTTGAACGGGCTGGATGTCGATACCGAGGCGGGGCAGAGCTCACAGCCCGATATGCCCGTGAAACGCCACGGGGCTCTCCGCTGCGGCCGCCCGTAGGCGCGCTTCGCCGAGAAGTCACCTTCAAGGCATTGCGCGGGGTCAGCCTCGACTCCACGGCCATCACCCGGATCGCCCGCGCCGTCCTCGTCCTGCTGCAGCTCGAACACGACTGAACCACCTGAGCGAAGACCCGGTTGTGCTCGGCACCGGCGGACCGGAGCACGTACCCGCCGCGATCCGCCTGCCGACATCAGTGCTGTGCCGGGCGGCATCCTCATCCGCCCGGCACAGCGGGCTGCCGGCTAGCGAGGCGTCGCGGTGAAGTGGTGAGCGCCGGCGTGCGGAGCGGTGATCGTGACGTGGCCATCGACGACCTTCACGTCACCACGTGCGGCGCGGTGTCCGTCCCACACCGTGCTCCCGTTGACGCGTACCACCACGTCCTTGGCCATTTGAGGGAAGACGACCACACCGGCGGTGTTCTTCGGAGCATGGACGGTCAGCTTGAACTGCGCGGGGGAGTTGGTCCACGCGACCCGTAGCGGACCGTGCGGGGTGGGCAGTTCACCTTGCGCCCAGGCAACGCTTCCCGGATGGGGGCTCACCTTCCACGCGGTGTATCCCGGCGAGGTCGGCTGGGCTCCCAGGAGCTCGTGGGTCAAAGCCGGCAGAACACCCGTCGACCACCCGTGGGCCATGCTGGTGAAACCGTCCTCGTAGAGCGACCCGTTGGGACCGATGCCCTCCCAGTTGGTGACGCCGGGGTCATGGCTGTCCATCCAGCCGTAGGTACGCCGGATCTGGTCCAGTGCGGAGTCCGCGCGCCCGGTCAGGAAGCGGGCGACGATCTCCGGGTACGAGGTGAACGCGTACACGCGCTGCGAGGCACCTCCGAAAATGGTGTCGTTGTCCATGAACGCATTGCCGTAACGCAGCTGCGTGGTGGCATCGAGATGTCCGAGAGCGCTGGTGGCACGCTCGGAGTCGGCGACCCCTGCGGTGATGGCGATGGCATTGCCGTCCTGGGCGTGCCGGACCGGGCCGGTCGCGGAGTCGAGGTAGGCGCCCGCCGACTCGTCCCACAGATAGGTGTTGACAGCGTCTCTGGAACTCTGTGTGTGCCTGTGGTTTCCAGGCTTTTCGGGCGCGGCGTGGCCGTGTGCGGTCGCCGTTGTGGGGTCCGAACCTCGGGGTGAGGGGGTGGACCTCGGTGGCGTGCAGGTGGTGGAAGCCGGTCCGCTCGGCGGCGCGGGTGCGCCGTCGACAGGTTCTGTTCGAGAGCCGCATCCGGCCGGATCGAAGCAGATCTTCTTCGATCCGGCCGGATGCGGGTACTCCATGACCTGGCACCGGCCCGGATACGGCGGCTGGTGTCGTGGTGTCATGCCCCGCCGGACGCTGGACTGCCCCCGTGGTGGGGGTGGTGGCGGGGACCGTACGCACATCGGGCGCACGGCGGGAAGTCGTGGGGCCCGGGGCCTGTTCGGCGGCGCGCCGGGTGCCTCGGCCACGGGGGCCGGTGGGCCTGCTGGGCGTGGGGTGCCCCTTGCCCTCGGTGGTCTTCGGCCCGGCCGGGCGGGGTGGGGCCGTTTCGGCGCGGCGCAGTCGGCGCAGGCGGCGGGTGGTCTTCTTCGGGCGCCTCACCAGGCGCACGGTGCCCTCAATGGTGGTGCGGATGGTCCGGGTGTTGGTGGCGCGGTCGGTGAGGGTGTGGGTCTGGGCGAGCAGGCCGCGGGAGACGATCCGGCGGGCGGCGGCGTGATCCCGGTCCATGGACAGTCCACACCCGGTGCAGTGTGCCCATTTCCAGCCGCGCTCGGCGAGCCGGTCGGGGGCGGGGTGGTGGGTGAGGGTGTTCAGGCAGCCGGGGCACAGTGTGGAGGTGCCCCGGGCCGGGACGGTGACCACCACGATCCCCGCCTTCGCTCCCAGATGCCGCATCGCCTCGGCCACCGTGCCGCGCACCTGCCCGGACAGGCGGGCGTTGCCCCGCCGGTGGCCGCGGGCTTCCAGGGTGGTGAGGTCTTCGAGGTAGATGACGCTCGCGCCGAGCGTGGTCGCCTGGTCGACGGCCCAGCGGGCCGCCGCCCAGGCCAGCGCCTGATTCAGGTGCCGGATGCGGGCACATACCCGGCCGTGCTCGGCTTCCAGTACCCGGGCCCGGTCGAGGTGTTCGCCCCAGGCCGGGTGGGGGGAGCCGAGCCCGTCCGCGAGGGCTTGGTAGTGGTTGCGTTTGGCGGCGAGGTGCTCGCGCACGCCGCGCAGCCGGTGCAGGGCGGCACTGACCGTGGTGGCGTCGAAGACCAGGGGACGGCCGTCGGTGACCACCCGCCTGGCCGGGCCCTGGCCGGTCAGGCGGCCCAGGACGCCGGTGAGCAGGGTGTTGACACCCCAGTCGAAACCGAGCCCCACCCGATGGCCGGTCGCCCTGGTGGCCGGGGCGGGCCGGGAGTGGGGCAGGTCGACGGCGATCCTCCCGGCCGGGGTGGTGCGCAGGGTCGGGGTGTGCAGCACCGCGTCCGGCGCGATGGTGCCGGGCAGCCGGATGTCGATCACATGCCAGGCCCAGTCCCGCCCCGTGGCCGGGGCGGCGCGCAGGGGGAGCTTGACCCGCAACCGGGCACTCGCCTCGTCCACCCGGGCCAGCGTGACCTGCTGGCGGTCCATCGCGGCCAGCAACACCTGCCCGGCCACCCGCGGCGGGCCCTCCAGGGCGCACAGCCCGGCGGGCAGCTGCCCGTGCCCGGATACGTACGCGCGGATCTGCCGGGTGCGGTTGCGGATTTCCGCACTGCTCACCCCAGCAGGCAGCACCGCCCGCAGCGCCGCCCATTCCGCCTCGGTGCGCCGCCGCGGATCATCCGGCCAGGTGGCCAGGACCGCGGCCACGATACTGCGCCGGTGCAGGGCCAGCCGCAGCGTGCGGGCCGCGTACTCCTCCACGCCCCGGCGCACCCGGTCCGAGACGTACACCCCCGCCGGGGCCGCGACAGTCTGCGGCCAGTCCAGGCGGCGCATCGCCATCCACCCCTTGGACGGCAGCGCCTCGCCCCGCTCGTCCACCCCGGCGGCCAGCACATCGAGGGAATCCTCATCCCACCGGGCGGCCACCAGAGCACCGGCCAGCTCCCGGCTCAACTCCGCCAGAAACCCCACCCGTTCCAGCAAGACACGCTGCCCGACCCGCTCACCACTGCCCTCCAGCACACCGGAGAAGGCGGTGCACGTGGCCGTCGCCATCAGCCTGGCCATGCCCGCCACCCCGCTTTCCCGCACGTGTCCGGCCATCTTCAGCAGCGGCCGCATCCCGGCACTCCGATCGGCCTAACGACCGACCATCACACAAAGACACGGCCTTCCCGCACCCTCAGGGTCCGGGAAGGCCGGGAAAGTGCGGGAAGACCACGATCGTCGGCATCCGACGAGGACAAGACGGTGAACACCCGCGTCTCTCAAAGCCGACGGAAACCCTAACCAGCCAGGATGAAAGCAGTGGCAGATCCTGAGGATCCGCACCGATGACGCGAAGTAGCATCAACCAGCCTGCTCAAGCCAAACACCTAACAGTTGAAGACCCTGCACGTAGCGGTGCCAGGATCTGCTCCCCCCCAGCGGTTCCGGCCGCGGCCTTTTCCAGGGGAGTCGCGCCGACTGATGCGGCCGCCGTTCCGGAAACAGTCACGGACAGTGCCACGGCACTGGCTCCCGCCACCACCACTGCGCGCCGGCCTGGGCCTGGCTGCGGAGCCTGCCCGACACTCGGGCTCATGCTGCCTCATCTCTCGATCGCCATGGATTGAAACGATTCAATCCCGGGGGGTGACGTGAAGCTATCGCAGGGCGTTCGCGCCGTACAGAGGTTGCACAGGGCGGGACGCTGTTCGCGTAGGAATGAGTAGAGATGACCTACGACTCGCCCCGAGGGGCGTGGGGCGGGCGTCTGGTGCCCCACGCCCCTCGCACTCGATCGGCCCGTCCTGCCCGACCGTCGGAGCCTGGAGTTGGAGGAGCCGTGTTCAGGTCGGCGTCGAGGGCTGCTGCCCCGAGGGAGCCGCCGCGAGCCGGACACCTGTCATGGCCGGTGCGATCACAGGGAATACCGGATCGCAGGCCGCCACAGTGCAGACACTCGAACGGTTCACTGCACCCATCGGCCGTGCAGACAAGAGAGCGGGCGCCACGGAACGCCGGGGACGCCTCAGTTCACCGGATCGTCGGCTCACCGGATCGTCGGCCGCGCGGCCCGCCGGGGCGAGCATCCTGGCCAGAGGTGTCGCATCGGCGGGCGCGCTTGAGGACCGATACGAGAACCGATACGAGAACCGAGCCGACGGACTGATCCCGTGTCGTCGGGCGCGTGCCCTGTCCGCGCGGCAGCGGCGGAAGCCCGGCGGGCCGCTGTGGGCTGCGCGTCAGTGCGTCGCGCGCGTTCCCGTGAGCTCGCGTCCGGTGACCATCTCGGATTCGATCCGCACGAACACGGCCTCCTGCAAGGGCATCCAGGAAGGGAGGCCGGCCTGCGACAGCCGCTCGTGCTCGGCGGGATCGGTCACCACGGTGGCCCGGCCGGTGACGACCACGCTCCAGCCGGACCGGGCTGCCGTATCGAACTCGTCCGCTTCGAAGGCGACCACGACGCCGTCGATGGCGCGTACGAGGTCCGAGTCCGGCGAGGTGCACAGCAGGACGGAGGCGTCCGCGTCCAGGGAGAAATTGATGGGGAGGACCGCGGGCAGTGCCTGTCGGGTGTACACCACACGGCCGACCGGCACCTTGGCCAGGAGGCGCAGGCACTCCTGCCGGTCGAGTGCGTGAAAGGCGTCGTTCTGGGACATCGGCCCATCGTCCCTCCGGGTGCCGGGACCGGGTAGGGCCGGTCGGCCCTACTCCCGTGCCACCAGGACCGTCGATCGCAGCGGTTGTTCCGCAGGGGGCCGAGAGAGCAGGCGCGGGGTGGGGCCGTGTGGCGGAACAGATGATTCCGAATCAGGGACCGTCCGCCCGGTGGCAGGGACGCATGGCCCATGCCGCCGGGAGGACCGGACGCGGACGGTGGTCGTGGGGTTCCGGCCCGCAGACAAGGGGCCTGTGGTTTCCGTGTGACCCCGGTGCTGTGGCACTACCGTAAGAGGGAAGGGACGGACAGCATGGATGGCGCCTCGCCGACGACGAACTGCCCGACCACCTCGCCGTCGTCCTCGAATTCGCCGCCACCGACCCCGCCGCCGGAGCCCGCCTGCTCACCGAACACCGCGCCGGCCTGGAACTCCTGCGGCTGGCCCTCAACGACGACGGCTCGCCCTGGGCGCGCGTCCTGGACTCCGCCTCCGCCACCCTGCCCGCCCTCGCCGGCGACGACCGCGAAGCCGTCATGCGCCTGGCCGCCCAGGGCCCGCCCGAGGAGCAGGTCGGCCTCGACCCGTACGCGTCCCCCGTGTTCCTGCCCGACCCCGTCGTAGGAGGTCCCCGATGACCGCACCCGCGCAGCCCGTCACCATGGCGGCTCAGGCCGGCACAGGCGGCATTCTGTTGTGGGTCGCCCTGCCCTATGTCTGCCTCGCGGTCTTCGTCCTCGGCCACGTCTGGCGCTACCGCTACGACAAGTTCGGCTGGACCACCCGCTCCTCCCAGCTGTATGAGAGGCGGCTGTTGCGCATCGGCAGCCCGCTGTTCCACTTCGGCATCCTGGTGGTGCTCCTCGGCCACATCGGTGGCCTGGTCATTCCCAAGAGCTGGACCGAGGCAATCAGGGTGAGCGAGCACACTTACCACATCGGCGCGGTCGTCCTCGGCACGATCGCCGGCGTCGCCACACTCGGCGGACTGGCCATCCTGATCTACCGGCGCCGCACCGTCGGCCCGGTCTTCTCCGCCACCACCCGCAACGACAAGGCCATGTACGTCTCCCTGACGGTGACCATCGTGCTCGGCCTGGCCGCGACCGTGGCCGCGAACGTGGTCGGCGGCGGCTACGACTACCGCGAAACCATCTCCCCCTGGTTCCGCTCCATCTTCTACCTCCGCCCCGACCCGGACCTGATGACCGACGCCCCGGTGCTGTTCCGGCTCCACGCACTCAGCGCCCTGCTGCTGTTCGCGGCCTGGCCCTTCACCCGGCTCGTCCACATGCTCACCGCACCGATCGGCTATCTGACCCGGCCCTACATCGTCTACCGCAGCCGCGACACCCGGCTCGGCGCGCGCCCTCCGCGCCGCGGCTGGGAACGAGTGGGGTGATGAACGGGGGTCCACCGAACACTGGCCGCCAGTGGGTCCCAAAGCGGCACAGACCCTGATCGACGGCGGGGATCTGTACGCGCCGGCCTTCAGCCCCGAAGGCACCACCCTTGCCGTCGGCCGCGACACGCCGCAGCTGAACTGGGCAACCGCCCAGCCCGACGAGCATGTCGCGAGGTGGGGCTCAGGCTTCCGTCCGTGCCGGGAGGGGAACCGTCCATTCCGCGATGGTGCCGGTGGGCTCGTTCGGCGTGAGAGTGAAGCTGCCGCCGAGCTCGGCGGCACGCCGGCGGAGGTTGTCCAGGCCGCTGCGACGGGTGACCGCCGGGTCGATGCCGCATCCGTTGTCGGCGATGCGCAGCCGCAGCCGGGTGCCGTCGGTCTCGGCGGTGACCTCGACGGCGGTGGCTTGGGCGTGGCGGGTGGCATTCGACAGCGTTTCACGCAGGACCGCGAGCAGCTGCTCGGCATGGCCGACGGGTACGTCGGTGTCCAGCAGGCCGGTCATGCGCAGCGCGGGGCTGAAGCCGAGCATGGTGGCGGCCTGGTCGGTCTCGGTCAGCAGCTTCGCGCGCAGCCCGCCGTGTCCGTCGGTGCGGTCGCGCTCGCGCAGCGCGTAGATCGTGCCCCGCACGGTCTTGATGGTGTCGTCGAGGTCGTCGACGACACGCTGGACACGCTCGGCCACCTGGGGACGGTCGGAGATGCGGCCGAGCACCGAGTTCAGGGTCAATCCGGAGGCGAACAGCCGCTGGATGGCCAGATCGTGCAGGTCGCGGGCGATGCGGTCGCGGTCGGTCAGGACCATGAGGTGCTCGGCTTCGCGCCGGTGCTCGGCGATCTCCAGGGCCAGCGCGGCCTGGTCGGCGAAACCGCTGATCATGGTCATGGTGGCGTCGGAGAACTCCGCTCCGCCGGGCAGGTTGGCGACCTGCAGCACCCCGCGCACGTGTTCGCTGCCGCCGAGGGGGAGCAGGAACCCGGGCCCCAGGTTGATCTGTGCCGCGGAGCCGCCCCCCGCCTGCGGCTCGTCGGACAGTGCGCCGCTGGTGATCCGCTCGTTGGAGTGGTAGACCTTCGCGGCCAGAGTGGTGGCCGGCAGCACCAGCCCGTGCACCTGCTCGGCGCCTTCGCCGTCGGCGGCCTCGATCACCAGCTCACCGCCGTCGAACGGCACGGCCATCGTGACCAGGTCCGCCGCGGACAGAGCTCTGACCGTGGCGGCGACCTGGTGCAGGACGTGGTCCGGGTCGGTGCCGGACAACAGGCTGCGGGTCAGTTCGCTGCTCGCGGCCAGCCACCGCTCCCGGCGGCGGGTGTCCTCGTACAGGCGGGCGTTGTCGATCGCCACGCCGGCCGCGGCGGCGAGCGTGCGCAGCACTGCTTCGTCGTCGTCGTCGAACTGCGCGCCGCCGCGCTTGTCGGTCAGGTACAGGTTTCCGAAGACCTGGTCGCGCACGCGCACCGGCGCCCCCAGGAAGGTGGTCATCGGCGGATGCCCCTCGGGGAAGCCGACCGAGTCGGCATGCCGGCCCAGGTCGGCCAGTCGCAGCGGCTCCGGTTTGCGGATCAGCAGCCCCAGGATGCCCTGGCCTTCGGGATAGTGGCCGATCGCGTCGATGGTGTCCTCGTCCATGCCGACCGTGATGAACTGCCTGATGCGCCCTTCTTCGCCCAGCACTCCCAGCGCCCCGTACTGGGCGTCCACCAGGGTCACGGCGGACTCGGTGATGCGCCGCAGCACCACGTCGAGATCGAGGTCGGAGCCGATGGCGAGGACCGCGTCCAGCAGTGTGTGCACCCGGTCCCGGGTCGCGCGTACCTGCGCCACCTGTGCCTGCAGGCCCTCCAGCAGCTCATCCAGCCGCAACTGAGATGCCGCCGGAGTGTTTTTTCGCTCCGCTGCCGGACTGTCCGCCATTCCTGCTCCCTCCGGAAAAAGTGCCGCCGGCACCTTCTCATCATGCCCGAACGACCCTGTCAGCACGCGAACGCATGTGTTATTCGGGATCGTCCCGGCAGCCAGATCCTATGGCCCACCGACTGCGCGGTCTGCGTTGCCCCAAGCCGTCGCCGCCCGCCGCCTACGGCCACCGCGCCGCCCAAGCGTCGGTTGCCGCCGTCCCTGGGACACGGGTGCCGTTCGGCTGCCCGCCCAGAGCCGAAGAACGGCCCCGGGCGGGGAAGACGCGACGGCACCAGGGCCCACCCGCTCGGCGAACGCCACCCCGAGTTCATCGACCCCGCCGTACTCGCCCCGTGGAGCACGGCACTCGTCACCGTCCTGCTCGCCATCGCCGTTGGTCGCTGCCCGTCGCCGCGGCCGTCGCCGCGGCCGTCGCCGGGGTCACCGCCCTGGGCATCGCCCGCAAACTCGACGGCACCGGCCACCCCCATCGGCCGGCCCTACGGCTCACCGCGAACGGGGTCGTCGGCGCGCTGACCCAGGCCTCCGCCCTGCTGCCCCGGCACTGGTGGCCGCTCACGGCACTCGGCTGCACGGCATCGTGCCGGGTGCGCCGGGCCGTGGCGGTCGCCGCCCTGGCGGACATCGCCCTCGAACACCGGCGCGACCCCCTGGTACCTCGAGCCGGTCCGCTACCTCGTCGCCCGGCGCCTCGACGACCTCGCCCATGGGGCCGGCGTACGGTTCTCCGCCCTGAAGGGCCGATCCACCGCGGCCCTCGGACCGCGGATCTGATCGAGTCCCTATCGAACCCGGAACGGTTCAGCCGCTCGCTTCCTGAGTTCTCGGCCGCCGTCGGTCAAGGCTTCGCCATGTGGCACCGTTGGCTGAGCGGGCGGGAGTCAGCCAACGTACTAAAGGAGTAAGTAGACCGCCCGGCAAAGGGAAACTCCGTGATTCAGCAACGCATCGTTCTTCTCTCGGCCGCGGGGCTCGCCTCGGCCCTCCTCCTGGCGGCGTGTGGCAGCTCGACGGGCAAGGCCTCCTCCGGCACGAACCCCGGCAGCGTCGCTCCGGTCGCCACGGCCGCCACGGCCGCCACGGAATCCGCGACCTCCGCACCGGCCGGCAGCAGTGACTCCGGCAGTGGGCACATGGCCACGACCACCATGCTGATGGCCAA
This sequence comes from Streptomyces sp. NBC_01384, assembly GCF_045040035.1. Lineage (NCBI taxonomy): Bacteria > Bacillati > Actinomycetota > Actinomycetes > Kitasatosporales > Streptomycetaceae > Streptomyces > Streptomyces sp. NBC_01384. The sequence continues at coordinate 824,161 of NZ_CP109559.1, read as the reverse complement.
GGCGGTCAAGGGCATGGGCAGTGTGGTAACCGACGACAAGGGGATGACCCTCTACCGCTACGACAAGGACCAGGCGACTCCGTCCAAGTGGACGTGTGCCGGTGAGTGTACGAAGACGTGGATGCCCGTCATGGAACAGGACTCCGTACAGACCATGGGGGTTGAGAAGAGCCTTCTCGGCACGGTCCACCGGGACGGCATGAAGCAGGTCACCCTCGGCGGCTGGCCGCTGTACCGGTACATGGGCGACACGAAGGCCGGACAGATGAACGGCCAGGCCAAGGACAAGATGTGGTACGCCGTCACCCCGTCCGGCGAGAAGTCCACCATGACGGGCTGAGCCCAGACGCGCGGCCGCGGGGCTGCCGTCGCGCGGCGAGCCGTCAGACGGCTGCCGGGTCCGCCCGTACGACGATCCGCTGCCGCGCCGTGGGAACGCCTTCACCAGGGCCAGGACGCGGTTATCTCCCATGTGTGTCCGCCCCTGCTGATGCATGTACCGATGTCGCCGTTGGACAGTCCCTCCGCGATCAACACGAGCACCTCGCGCTCGTGCTCGGTGAGCAGCCCGACGCGGGCGGTCTCCCCATCGTCGGCGGCCGCCGCTCCAGGGTGGCCTACCCTGCCCTGGCCTGGATCCCGTTCGTCATCGCCGGCATGGCGGTGGCCCGTCTCGACCCCACACCGGGCCGCCTGGGTACCCACCCCGGGGCTACGGCGTCAGCGGGCAACCTCCAGGCGCCCTGACCCCTCCTATCAGTCGAACTATCAGTCGAACCACAGGTCGACGCAGCAGCCGAACGAACGGAGTGAAGGGTGGATGGCTTCAGTTCCTCTGCCGCGGGCACGAGCACCGGTCCCTCACAGGACGGCGCGGCCCGGCAGCCGTTGTCCCGGCGAAGGTTCATGGTCTACACGCTCGCGGCGTCCACCCTGACCGTCGCGGCTCCCATCGGCTGCGACGGGTCGTCGGCGGAAGGTGCCGAGCCCGCCGCGGCGCACACGAGTGCGCCGTCCGACGTCGTGGTGACCGGTGCTGACGAGGAGTTGCTGGTCCTGGAGGTCACCGCGGCCAACAGGATCGTCGTACGGCTGCCGCGCGTCGAGGTCGGCCAGGGCATCACCACCGCGGTCGCCATGATGATCGCGGAGGAGTTGGACGCCCGGCTGGCCGACGTCGACATCCCGCTGGCCGAGGCCCGGACCAAGGGGAACCAGTACACCGGCGGTTCGAACTCGGTGAGTTCGCTGTACGGACCGGCCCGCCAACTGGCCGCCACCGCCCGCGCCAGGCTGGTGACCGCGGCTGCCGAGCGGTGGCATCTCCCGGCACGGACCCTTCGTACCCGGGACACGACGGTGGTCGCGCCGGACGGGCGTTCGGTCACCTTCGGATCCTTGACCGCGAGCGCCGCCCGGATCCGCCGTCCGGCCGTGTCGAGCAAGCCCAAACCGGCGTCCCGGCACCGGGTGATCGGGCGGCCGACGACCCGGATCGACGCGCGGGACATCGTCACGGGAAAGGCGCGGTACGCCGGGGACCTGTCGGTGGCCGGGGCGAAACCGACCGTGGTGGCCCGGCCACCGACCCTCGGCGGGAAGGTCGTCTCGGTCGACGACCGGGCGGCCCGCGCCCTGCCCGGCGTGCGTGCGGTCGTCACGATCGCCGGCGGTGTCGCTGTCGTGGCGGACTCCTTCCACCACGCCTTCAAGGCCAGGGACGCCCTGCGGATCACTTGGGCCCCCGGCCCGCTCGCGGCACTGTCCGACGCCGCCATCCGCTCCCGGCTGCGCGCCGCCGTCCCACTGCTGGGGACGCCGCTGCTTGGAACGCGGCAGGTGACGGGCGAGTTCGAGTTCGCCTTCGTCAGCCACGCCCCGATGGAGGTGCTGACCGCGGTGGCGGACGTACGCGCGGACCGCGCCGAGCTCTGGTTCTCCTCCCAGACACCGATGGACGCGCGCGACGTCATCGCCTCGGCGGTCGGGCTGCCCGCGTCGAAAGTCCGGGTGCATGTCATACGGGGCGGCGGCTCGTTCGGACGGCGGCTGAACTACGACGCGGCGATCGAGGCGGCCCTCATCTCGAAGGCGGCACACCGTCCGGTGAAACTGATGTGGAGCCGCGCCGACGACATCCGGCACGGCAGGATGCGCCCGGCCAGCCACCATCGGATCCGGGCCAGCCACGCGGGGGGCCGGGTGGTGGCCTTCACCCACGTGATGGCCTCGGTGAACGAGTCGTACGGAAAGGAAGGCCTGTCCGGGCAGGGCGGTGTGACAGGGAGGGCGATCACCACCACGTCCCGCGGCGGTCGCGCTCCGGCGGCGGGACCGCTCAGCAGCGACGACGGCCTGTACAACTTCGGGCGTGTCTCCGGTGATCTGGGCGGGGTGGAGTTGGCGATGCCACTCGGGGCTTGGCGATCGGTGGACTCCGGGACGATGCGGACCGCGGAGGAGATCGTCGTCGACGAGGTCGCGAGGAACCTGGGCAAGGATCCCGTCGCGTTTCGACGCACCACCCTCAGGAACAAGGCCGTCAAAGCCGTGCTCGACAAGGCCGCAACCGCCGGGAACTGGGGCCGGACCATGCCGACGGGGCAGGCCCAGGGCGTGGCCGTGCACGAGGAGTACGGCTCCTGCGTGGCCTGCCTGGTCGAAATCGACGCAACCGACCCGAAGAACGCCCGGGTGACCAAGGTGGTGATGGCAGCCGACGTCGGAACGGCCGTCAACCCCCGGGGACTCGAGGCCCAGCTCATGGGCACCGCGGTCGACGGGATCTCCACCGTGCTGCTGGCCGGCCTGCACATCGACCGGGGCGCCGTCCGTGAAGGCAGCTTCGCCGACTTCCATTACGCCCGTCAACGGCACGCCCCGCTGCACTTCGAAGCGCACATCATGCCCTCGCGACGGGACCCCGGCGGAGCCGGCGAACTCGGAGTTCCGGCCGCGGCCGGCGCCGTTGCCAACGCCTACGCCCGCGCGACCGGCACCCGCCCCCGCCGCTTCCCGATCAACTTCTGAGAAGGTGCAGATGCCGTCTTACTCCTTCGTCCTCAACGGGAAGCCGGTCACCGTCGAGGCCCCGGCGGACATGCCGCTGCTGTGGGTGCTGCGCGATCTGCTGGACGTCACCGGCCCCAAGTACGGCTGCGGTGTCGGTGTCTGCCGTGCTTGCACCAGCCATCTCGACGATGTGGAGATCCAGCCCTGCGTCGTCCCGGTCGCCGACTGCGCGAACCGCAAGGTCACCACCATCGAGGGTCTGGCCGACGGTGACACACTCCACCCGGTCCAACAGGCCTGGCTTGATTGCGACGTCGCGCAGTGCGGCTTCTGCCAGCCCGGGCAGATCATGGCTGCGGCGGCGCTGCTCAAGAAGACGTCCAGCCCGACGGACGCCGACATCGACCGTATTGACAACGTCTGCCGCTGCGGAACCTACTCCCGCATCCGCGAAGCGATCAAAAAGGCGTCCGCCAAGGGGTGACCAGACGTAGTCGCTCCCGTTGCGTCACCGCCGACGCTTGGGCTGCAGGCCCTCACGGGGGACGGCCGTTCCGACGGTCCGGACGGACGGCGGGCGGGTGTCGGTCGAACTGCCCTCGGGCACCGGGCCGCTCACCGAAACGGCCCTCGCCCAACTGGTCTGCACAGTCGCTGACGCCCGCCTCCTCGAAGCCCCGGCCACCGGCACCACTGCGACGAGAGTGACCGTGACGCTCCCCGCCGCCTGGCGGATCGAAGGTTCCAGCGAGGCGTGCCCATCGGTTATGGGCGCCGACTGACCCCGTCGAGGGGCCCCGCCGAGGCCCTGGACCGCTGCACAGCAGGCGTCACATGGCCTGCTCACGGGCGTACGCAGGGGCAACCTGGCGGTACATCAGGACCAGTTCCATATCTGGTTGATGCTGCCCGCACATCCCCAGCCCTGGACCGACTGACCGTCCGTCCCGGAGGTGGCGGCCTCCGCGTCCAGGCAGAAGCCGTCCGGGACGCTGACCAGTGTCCGGCCGTCGGACGTGCCGGAGGAGCCGAGCCGCCACCGCTGGGCGCTCAGCCCGTCGCAGTTCCTGGCGCGGATCTTCTGGCCGTTGTGGCCGATGGTGCCGAGGTCGGCGTCCAGGCACCGGTGGCTGTCCTGATCGACGACGATGTACTGGGAGCCCTGACCGGGCACGCGATACAGAGCCCACTTCTGGGCAGCCGTGTCCTTGCACGCCCACACCTGGATGTCCGGGCCGTTCCCGCCCGCGGTGCCGGTGTGGGCGTCCAGACACCTGGCGACCGAGGCGCCGTTGACGCTCTCGGTCACGGTCAGCGAACCGACCCGGACCGGCCCACGCGCCGTGCCGTACAGCAGTTTCTTGGTCTGCGCGCCGATCTTCCCGTCCACGGCGGTCCCGGCCTCGGCCTGGAAGACCTTCACCGCGGTGAGCGTTTCCTTCCCGAACCGTCCGTCGACCGGGACGTGCAGTCCGTAGCCGACGAGCAGGAGCTGCAGGGCCTTGACGCAGTCGCCGTGGGCTCCCGACGCGATCTCGGTGGCGCACGCGGCGGACCGGATGTCCAGCGCCGCGGGATTGCGCGGGGTCGCCGGACTCGACGTCTTCTGCGCCGCCGGGTCCGTGTTCGAGGGTGCGGTGGTGGGCGCGTTCTGCGAGCTGTCGGGCGCTGAGGTCGGGTTTCCCGTTACGGCTGGGGACGACCCCGGCCGGGGGCCGGCCGATGTCCGGTTGTCGCCTTGCCGCAGCAGCGCCGTGGTGACGCCCCCGGCGACCAGGACGGCTGCCGCCGCGGCGGCGCCCACGATCACCTTTCTGCGCTTTCCGGGCTTTCTGGGCGCGGCAGAGGCGCTGGGCGCGGCGGACTCGGCGGGCGGGGCGGGGGCTGCCGCGGCGGGAAGGGCCTCGGGCCCCTTGCCATGGGTGGTTGCGTACTTGGGGCCGGTTTGTGACGGGTTCCGTGTCGGCGCGGACAACTGGTGCCCGATGGCGGTCCTGAACACCGTCTCCGGTAACGGACGCTGCTCGGGATCCTTGTCCAGGCAGGTACGGATGAACGCGGCCAGTTCCGCATCGACGGCCGTCACCTTGTCGAGGACTTCCTCCCGAGGCGGTTCGAAGGCCACCCGGTGCAGGACGTCGACGCCCGTACCCTCGCCGAACGGCGCCTGCCCCGCGACGGCGTAGGTGAGAGTGGATGCCAGCGAGAAGACGTCGGAGGCGGCGGTCACCTCTCGGCCTCTGGTCTGTTCCGGGGACATGTAGGCGGGGGTCCCCACGTTCTGGCCCGTGGCGGTGATCGTGGTGCCGTCGGTGGCCTGGACGACACCGAAGTCGATGACGCGGGCGCCGTCGGCACCCAGGATCACATTGGACGGTTTGAGGTCGCGATGAACGATCCCCGCGCGCCATATGGCTTCGATCGCGCGTCCCACGTCGGCCAGCAGCCGCCAGGCCGCCGCCGCGTCGATCGGGCCGCGCTGGGTGACGACGTCCGAGAGAGTGGGCCCGGGTATGTACTCGGTGGCAACCCAGACCAGGTCCTCATCGCAGCCGCTGCCCATCAGCCGCACGATGTGCGCCCCCTGGACGCGGTCCAACGCGCCGACCTCCCGCTCGAAGCGCTTGCGGAACAGCGGGTCTTCCGCGTATTCGGGCCGGATCACCTTGACGGCGGCCAGGCCTGCCCCGCCGGTGGTGTCCCGGCCCAGATAGACCCGGCCCATGCCGCCGCTGCCGAGCACCGACTCCAGCCGGTAAGGGCCCGCCCGCCTCGGATCGTTCTTCCGCAGCGGGACCACGGGCGGCGGTTCCATGCCGGCCGCCGCATAGGCCATCGTTTCGGACCGGCTGCGGTGCTGGACTGGCATGGGAATCCTGGTCTCTCGCGTGGCGCGTGTGACCGCGAGATTAGCGCAGCACACGTGTGCGACAGGCCAGTTGGCCCGGTTCCGCTGCCAGGAGTTTCCCCATGGAGCCGGGTTCAGCCGCGCGGCCTCAGCCAGCGGCGCCCTGGCGATGAGGATCTGGTGGATCCGGCTGGTGCCCTCGTGGACGCGGAAGAGGCGGACGTCGGGGCAGAAGCGCTCGGCGCGAGCCCGCGCGTACGGCCCACGCCGCCGTGGACCTGAACGGCGCGGTCTGTGAACGGGGCCTGTCTTGATCCCGCGTCCGCTGCCCACCAGGCCCCGGGAGTACGCGCCTGGTTCTTGAAGGCTCAGCGTTTCGGGGGCGCCGTGTCGCGGAGCAGGGCGGCCGCGTCGGAGAGGGTGAACGTCGGCAGAGCGACGCCGGTCGCGAAGCCCCGCCGTCCTTGGAGAACCGCTGACTCTGAGCGCCTTCGATGTACGGGTTACGGGTTCGCCGGGCCCTTATGCGTACAGGGTGGTGCCGATAGCGGCCGCGACAGTCTGCGGTCGCTTCGAGTGGAGGTCGGCAGAGCCGTTGCCGCGGCCGAACCCCCGTCGCGATAAGACCGGGTTGCTGCTCTTCATGTCACTCCTGTGCGGCCGCACTGCGCGGCTTCGCTGTGGATCTGCTGATTGCTCGGCGCGGGGAGGCGTGAGCCGATGGCGTCGGCCATCGGCTTCGAGTCCACACGGTGTCCTCAGCCGATTGCTCCGACCGTCCCATCTCGTCACCACCTTGACAGGTGACGACCGGGCTGCAACTATCATCACCAGTCGAACAGGTGATGATCTTGTGGTGAGACGTCTGGGCCTGACTGACGTGAAATCCGGCAGAGAGGGAATTGGCGTCGGCGCCCATCAGGGGTGCCCCTATTTCAAGGTCGCTCGCGGCGATATCCCGGTCACCGTCGAAGCGACCGTCGTATGGAGGACGAAATGCCGTATGAAGAGAAGGCCCCGGACGCCGCCGAGGTGGCGCGCCGTGAACGATTCGGCAAGCTGCCGGAGCCTATCCGCCTGGCGGATACGGTTGAGGAAAAGCCGGCCACGGTCCCGGATCCGGCGAGAGACGCGTACAACCACGACGAGTGGCTCGTCCGTACGTGTCTGTGAGTCGAATGAGCCGCCACTCCGAAGCCCCGGAAGGGGGAATAGTGAACCGGTCGACTTTAAACCTAGTCGATCGGTCGTATACTTGCGTCATGGGACGTACCAGCAACGCCAGGGAGAAGATCCTCGCCGCCGCGCAGTCGCTCATCGAGCTGCGGGGTTACTCCGCGCTGGGCACTGCCGAGATCTGCAAGGTCGCAGGCGTCCCGAAGGGCAGCTTCTACTATTTCTTCGAGTCCAAGGAAGCCCTCGCTCTCGCTGTCCTCGACGAGCATTGGGTCATCCAGCGCCGCGAGTGGACTCGCATCCTGAGCGGCGACACCCAGCCGCTCCTGCGGCTGCGGCAGCTCTTCGAGGAGACCGAGGCCGGCCAACGTGCCGGGCAGCAGAGCTGTGGCACCGTCTCGGGATGCATGTTCGGGAACCTGACGCTGGAGATGAGCAACCAGACCGAAGCCATCCGCGAACGCCTGCAGCAGATCTTCGACGCGCAGGTCGGCATGGTTGAAGAAGTCATCGTCGAAGCCCAGGAGCGCGGCGAAGTCACCGTGAGCGACCCCCACGAGGCTGCCCGGTCCGTCGTCGCCCAGCTCGAGGGCCAGGTGCTCTTCGCCAAGCTCTACAACGACACCCAACGCCTCAGCCCCCTCTGGGTGAACTGCCTCGCCATCCTCGGCGCCCGCATGCCTGAGGAGGCGGCGGCCACAAGGTGAGGTTCTCCGCCGTGGTGCGCCAGTCGCCTGGTCGCAGCACAGGGTGCCAAAGGCGAAGCGGTGTCATCCGCTGCCGCCTCACGTGCGCGTGCGGCCTCCTCGGGCATCCTGGTACGGGTAGTGCATCGAGCGGTCGCCGGCCTCCCAGGCCGCGCTGAGGCCCGGTGCGGTCGGGTCCCAGTCGGGGCGGATTGCGCGGGTCACCTCGCGGAGATCGCGACGGAGGTCCTCGATCGACGGCCTGCCCCAGTACCAGTAGCCGTTGTAGACGCTGTGGATGACCAGGCCCGGTCGGAGGACGAGCGTGTGCGGGATCATCGGGTCGTGATGGGGGTCGGTGTATTCCTGGATCCCGAGGTCCTTCTGCACCTTGCGACCGACGTCGGACAGGAACGTCCACTGGGCGCCGACCGCCGCGCGGAACTCGCCCAGCTCGAGGATGTTGTCGGTCCCGATGGTGACGATCTGGGTGTAGGCGACGGCGATCTCGGGATAATGAGCTGCCAGTTGAAGGTGCTGCTGGTGGTCCTTGCGTACGGCGCTGCTGCGGGCGGTCAGCCACGACCTGCGCATCCCGCTGGCGTCCTGATCCCCGAGGTCGAGCCGGACCGGCTGCGGCAGCGGTTGCTGCAGAACCAGCGGGGAGCGGTCGTCGCCCACGCCGTGCGCAAGGAGACGGACGCGGTGATCTGTCGGCTGCGGTTCCGCCTCTCCTGATGTCCTGCCTTGATGGCCCGCACCGCGTTGGTGCGGGCCATTGGCGTGCTCAGCCGGATGGCGGGTAGTCGTCGCCGCAGATGAAGCAGTCGGCCGTAAGAGTTCCGTCAAAGGCAGGCAGGCTGCCGTATGGGAGGTGTCAACGGCGGCCGAATCCAGCCATCGAGGCTGTTTCCTCTAACCGTCCGATTCGTTTCTGAACCTCTCCTAGGAGTTCGCGATGGCCGATCTGGCCTTCGTCGTCACCACGGTCGCGGTGTTCGCGCTGGTGGCCCTCGTCGCCAAGGGGGTGACGAAGCTGTGACCGCCGAGAACATCGTCGGCCTGGTCGTGGCCGTCGCCCTGCTGGGCTATCTCGTCCTCGCCCTGATCTTCCCGGAGAGGTTCTGAGCGTCGATATGAGTCCCGTTCTTGCGGGCGTGCTCCAGCTGCTCGCGCTGATAGCGGCACTGGCACTCGCCTATGTTCCCCTGGGCGACTACATGGCCAGGGTCTACTCCTCCGACAAGCACCTGCGTGTGGAGAAGTGGATCTACAAGGGCATCGGTGCCGACCCGAGCACTGAGATGCGCTGGCCCGCGTACCTGCGTGGTGTCCTGGCCTTCTCCGCGGTCAGCGTCTTCTTCCTCTACCTGCTGCAGCGGCTGCAGGGTCATCTGCCCGGCTCGCTCGGCTTTGCCGCGATCGACCCGGACCAGGCGTTCAACACCGCCGCGTCGTTCGTGACGAACACCAACTGGCAGTCGTACTACGGCGAGCAGGCCATGGGCCACGTCGTGCAGACGGCTGGTCTGGCGGTGCAGAACTTCGTCTCCGCCGCGGTCGGTATCGCCGTCGCCGTGGCGCTCGTACGCGGCTTCTCGCGTTCGCGTACCGGTGAGCTGGGCAACTTCTGGTCGGACCTGGTGCGTGGCACGATCCGTATTCTGTTGCCGCTGTCGGTGGTGGCCGCGGTCGTCCTGGTGGCCTGCGGCGCGATCCAGAACTTCTCCGGGATTCACTCGGTGGGCCAGTTCATGGGCGGTTCGCAGCAGTGGAACGGTGGCGCGGTCGCCTCGCAGGAGGCCATCAAGGAGGTGGGCACCAACGGTGGCGGCTACTTCAACGCCAACTCCGCCCACCCCTTCGAGAACCCGACCCCGTTCACGAACCTGTTCGAGATCTTCCTGCTGCTGGTCATCCCGTTCGCGCTGACCCGCACCTTCGGCCGGATGGTCGGGAGTCTGAAGCAGGGTTACGCGATCCTGGCGGCGATGGCCACGATCTGGGTCGGTTTCATCGCCCTGATGATGTGGACCGAGTTCGCCCACCACGGCCCGGCGTTCCAGATTGCGGGCGGGGCGATGGAGGGCAAGGAGACCCGTTTCGGTGTCGGTGGTTCCTCGATCTTCGCGGTGTCGACGACACTGACGTCGACGGGTGCGGTGGACTCCTTCCACTCCTCGTTCACGGGTCTGGGTGGCGGGATCACCATCCTGGGCATGCAGCTGGGTGAGATCGCACCCGGTGGTACCGGTTCCGGCCTGTACGGCATGCTGATCATGGCGGTCATCGCGGTGTTCATCGCGGGCCTGATGGTCGGCCGTACGCCTGAATATCTGGGGAAGAAGATCGGCACCCGTGAGATCAAGTTCGCGGCCTGCTACATCCTGATCACGCCGGCGCTGGCGCTGGTGTTCACGGCCGCGGCGATGGCGTTGCCGACTCCGGATCACTCGATGACCAACAGTGGGGCGCATGGCTTCTCCGAGATCCTGTACGCCTATACGTCGGGCGCGAACAACAACGGTTCGGCGTTCGCGGGTCTGAACGCGGACACGCAGTGGTTCAACAGCACGATCGGCATCGTGATGCTGCTCGGGCGTTTCCTGCCGATGGTGTTCGTGCTGGCGCTGGCGGGTTCGCTGGCCGAGCAGAAGCCGGTTCCGGCGACCGCGGGCACCCTGCGCACCGAGAAGCCGCTGTTCACCGGTCTGCTGGTGGGCGCGATCCTGATCATCACCGGTCTGACCTACTTCCCGGCGCTCGCGCTGGGCCCGCTGGCCGAGGGGCTGGCGTCATGACCACTCGTACAGACAACCAAGAGGACGCCGTGTCCACGACTACTCCCACTCGGGCGCCGCACAGTGATGTGCCGACCGGCCACAAGGACGAAGGACGTGTCGGCGCGGGTCTGTTCGACCCGAAGCAGCTGCTGAAGTCGCTGCCGGACGCTGTCCGCAAGCTCGACCCGCGGGTGATGGTCAAGTCTCCCGTGATGTTCGTGGTCCTGGTGGGCTCGGTCCTGACGACGGTCTTCTCCTTCAAGGATCCGGGTGACTGGTTCGGCTGGGCGATCAGCGCCTGGCTGTGGCTGACCGTGATCTTCGCCAACCTGGCGGAGGCGGTGGCCGAGGGCCGCGGCAAGGCGCAGGCCGACACACTCAGGAAGGCGAAGACGGACACGGTCGCCCGCCGGCTCTCCTCGGACGGCAGGACCGAGGAGGAGGTGCCGGGTACTGAGCTGCGCGTCGGTGACCTGGTGGTCTGTGAGGCGGGTGACATCATTCCCGGCGACGGTGACGTCGTCGAGGGTGTGGCCTCGGTCGACGAGTCGGCGATCACGGGTGAGTCGGCCCCGGTCATCCGTGAGTCCGGCGGCGACCGCTCGGCGGTCACCGGCGGGACGAAGGTGCTCTCCGACCGGATCGTCATCAAGATCACGACGAAGCCGGGCGAGACCTTCATCGACCGCATGATCGCCCTGGTCGAGGGTGCGGCGCGGCAGAAGACGCCCAACGAGATCGCGCTGAACATCCTGCTCGCGTCGCTGACGATCGTCTTCCTGCTCGCGGTGGCGACCCTGCCGCCGTTCGCCGACTACGCGGGCACGCACCTGACGATGGTCGTGCTGGTGGCCCTGCTGGTCTGCCTGATCCCGACCACGATCGGCGCGCTGCTCTCCGCGATCGGTATCGCGGGCATGGACCGGCTGGTGCAGCGCAACGTCCTGGCCATGTCCGGGCGGGCGGTCGAGGCAGCCGGTGACGTTTCCACGCTGCTGCTGGACAAGACCGGCACCATCACCCTCGGCAACCGTCAGGCCTCCGAGTTCGTGCCGGTGACCGGTACCACCGAGGCCGAGGTCGCCGACGCCGCCCAGCTCTCCTCGCTGGCCGACGAGACGCCCGAGGGCCGCTCCATCGTCGTCCTGGCGAAGGAGAAGTACGGGCTGCGCGAGCGGCACCAGGGTGAGCTGGCGCACGCCGAGTGGATCGCCTTCACCGCCCAGACCCGGATGTCGGGTGTGGACGTGGACGGCAGGAAGATCCGCAAGGGTGCGGCCGGTTCGGTCATCACCTGGGTCAAGGAGCAGGGCGGCACCGTCTCCAGGGACGCCGACACGCTCGCCGGCCGCATCTCCGAGGCCGGCGGCACCCCGCTGCTGGTGGCGGTCGAGGACGGCGAGGGTGCCCGGGTCCTGGGCGTCATCCACCTCAAGGACGTCGTCAAGGAGGGCATGCGGGAGCGGTTCGACGAGCTGCGCCGGATGGGTATCAAGACCGTCATGATCACGGGTGACAACCCGCTGACGGCCAAGGCGATCGCCGAGGAGGCGGGTGTCGACGACTTCCTCGCGGAGGCCACTCCCGAGGACAAGATGGCCCTCATCAAGCGGGAGCAGGCGGGCGGCAAGCTCGTCGCGATGACCGGCGACGGCACCAACGACGCGCCGGCGCTCGCGCAGGCGGACGTGGGCGTGGCGATGAACACGGGTACGTCGGCCGCCAAGGAGGCCGGCAACATGGTCGACCTCGACTCCAACCCGACCAAGCTCATCGAGATCGTCGAGATCGGCAAGCAGTTGCTGATCACCCGGGGGGCGCTGACGACGTTCTCCATCGCCAACGACGTCGCGAAGTACTTCGCGATCATCCCGGCGCTGTTCGCGGCGGTCTACCCGGGCCTGGACAAGCTGAACATCATGCACCTGTCCTCGCCCGACTCGGCGATCCTGTCGGCGGTCATCTTCAACGCGCTGATCATCATCGCGCTGGTGCCGCTGGCCCTGCGGGGTGTGCAGTACCGGCCGGTGAGCGCCGACAAGATGCTGCGGCGCAACCTCGGGATCTACGGTATCGGCGGCCTGATCGCCCCCTTCATCGGCATCAAGATCATCGACCTGCTCATCTCCCTCATCCCCGGAATCGGCTGATCCCCATGAACAACTCGGTTACCAACACTGCCCGGTTGCTCTGGGCGGCCCTGCGCGCGCTCCTCGTGCTCACCGTGGTGACGGGCGTCCTCTACCCGCTGGCCATCACCGGGGTCGCCCAGGGCCTGTTCTCCGGCCAGGCCAACGGCTCGGAGATCAAGGCGGACGGGAAGGTCGTCGGCTCCTCGCTGATCGGCCAGGCCTACAACCTGCCGCTGAAGAAGGGCCAGGAGACCCCGGATGCGGACCTGAAGTGGTTCCAGGGCCGCCCGCAGAACGGACTCGGCACCAACAGCGTCAACACGCAGTACAAACTGATCCTGTCCGGCGCCACCAACCGCTCCGGTGACAACAAGGACCTGATCGACTGGGTGAGCGCCGCCAAGAAGGCCGTCATCAAGGACAACTCGGTCAACGGCTACACGGTCAGGCCCTCCGACGTGCCCGCCGACGCGGTCACCTCCTCCGGCTCCGGCCTGGACCCGGACATCTCCCCCGACTACGCCGACATCCAGGTGCACCGGGTCGCGGAGAAGAACGGCCTGTCCGTCGCCCAGGTGCACCAGCTGGTCGATCAGCACACCGACGGCCGCACCCTCGGCTTCATCGGTGAGCCCCGCGTCAACGTCCTCGAACTCAACATCGCGCTCAAGGAACTCGTGGCGAAGAGCTGATGGCCTTACGCGCACCGCGCGGGAGTTGGCGGACGGGGCAGACACCCCGCCTCGTCAACTCCCGCAGCCATGAGACCGGTTCCGCATGGTTCCGGCCTGCCGTACCAACAGGAAAGGCACCCACCGATGACCCGGGTACTGGTGGTGGAGGACGACCCTCAGCTCGTCCGGGCCCTCGTGATCAACCTGCAGGCACGCAAGTACGGCGTGGACCCCGCCCCCGACGGCACCACCGCCCTGCGCCTCGCCGCCGCCCGCCAGCCCGACGTGGTCCTGCTCGACCTCGGCCTGCCCGACATGGACGGCACGGACGTCATCAAGGCCCTGCGCGGCTGGACCCGCGTACCGATCCTCGTCCTGTCCGCCCGCCGGGCCTCCGACGAGAAGGTCGCGGCCCTGGACGCGGGCGCCGACGACTACATCACCAAACCGTTCAGCATGGACGAACTGCTGGCCCGGCTGCGCGCCGCCGTCCGCCGCACGGAGGACGTTCCGCTGGCCCCCGAGACGACACTCGTCACGACGGACGACTTCACCATCGACCTCCTCGCCAAGAAGGCGACCCGCGCCGGACACGACGTACGCCTCACACCCACCGAATGGCATCTGCTGGAGATCCTGGTCACCAACCCCGGCCGGCTCATCACACAGAAGCACCTGCTCCAGGAGGTGTGGGGAGTCAGCCAGAGCAACAAGACCAACTATCTCCGGGTCTACATGGCTCAACTCCGCCGCAAACTTGAGACGGACCCCGCCCATCCCCGCTACCTGATCACCGAGCCGGGTATGGGATACCGCTTCGAAGGGTCTTCAACTGTTGGGTGTTTGGCTTGAGCGGGCTGGTTGATGCTATTTCGTGTCATCGGTGCGGCTCCTCAGGATCTGCCACTGCTTTCATCCTGGCTGGTTATGGTTTCCGTCGGTTTTGGGAGATGCGGGTGTTCACCGTCTCGTCCTCGTCGGATGCCGACGATCGTGGTCTTCCCGCACTTTCCCGGCCTTCCCGGACCCTCGGGGTGCGGGAAGGCCGTGTCTTTGTGTGATGGTCGGTCGTTAGGCCGATCGGAGTGCCGGGATGCGGCCGCTGCTGAAGATGACCGGACGCGTGCGGGAAAGCGGGGTGGCGGGCATGGCCAGGCTGATGGCGACGGCGACGTGCACCGCCTTCTCCGGCGTACTGGAGGGCAGTGGTGAGCGGGTCGGGCAGCGGGTCCTGCTGGAACGGGTGGGCTTTCTGGCCCAGTTGAGCCGGGAGCTGGCCGGTGCTCTGGTGGCCGCCCGGTGGGATGAGGATTCCCTCGATGTGCTGGCCGCCGGGGTGGACGAGCGGGGCGAGGCGCTGCCGTCCAAGGGGTGGATGGCGATGCGCCGCCTGGACTGGCCGCAGACTGTCGCGGCCCCGGCGGGGGTGTACGTCTCGGACCGGGTCCGCCGGGGCGTGGAGGAGTACGCGGCCCGCACGCTGCGGCTGGCCCTGCACCGGCGCAGTATCGTGGCCGCGGTCCTGGCCACCTGGCCGGATGATCCGCGGCGGCGCACCGAGGCGGAATGGGCGGCGCTGCGGGCGGTGCTGCCTGCTGGGGTGAGCAGTGCGGAAATCCGCAACCGCACCCGGCAGATCCGCGCGTACGTATCCGGGCACGGGCAGCTGCCCGCCGGGCTGTGCGCCCTGGAGGGCCCGCCGCGGGTGGCCGGGCAGGTGTTGCTGGCCGCGATGGACCGCCAGCAGGTCACCCTGGCCCGGGTGGACGAGGCGAGTGCCCGGCTGCGGGTCAAGCTCCCCCTGCGCGCCGCCCCGGCCACGGGGCGGGACTGGGCCTGGCATGTGATCGACATCCGGCTGCCCGGCACCATCGCGCCGGACGCGGTGCTGCACACCCCGACCCTGCGCCCCACCCCGGCCGGGAGGATCGCCGTCGACCTGCCGCACTCCCGGCCCGCCCCGGCCACCAGGGCGACCGGCCATCGGGTGGGGCTCGGTTTGGACTGGGGTGTCAACACCCTGCTCACCGGTGTCCTGGGCCGCCTGACCGGAAGAGGGCAGACCCGCCGGGTGGTCACCGACGGGCGGCCCCTGGTCTTCGACGCCACCACGGTCAGTGCCGCCCTGCACCGGCTGCGCGGCCACCGCGAGCACCTCGCCGCCAAGCGTGACCACTACCGGGCCCTCGCGGACGGGCTCGGCTCCCCGCACCCTGCCTGGGGCGAACACCTCGACCGGGCCCGGGTACTGGAGGCCGAGCACGGGCGGGTGTGTGCCCGGATCCGGCAGCTGAATGCCGCGCTGGCCTGGGCGGCGGCCCGCTGGGCCGTCGACCAGGCGGCAGCGCTCGGCGCGAGCGTCATCTACCTGGAAGACCTCGCCACCCTGGAAGCCCGCGGCCACCGGCGCGGCAGCGCCCGGCTGTCCGGGCAGGTGCGCGGCACGGTGGCCGAGGCGATGCGGCACCTGGGAGCGAAGGCGGGGATCGCGGTGGTCACCGTCCCGGCCCGGGGCACCTCCACACTGTGCCCCGGCTGCCTCGGCAAGCTCACCCACCACCCCGCCCCCGACCGGCTCGCCGAGCGCGGCTGGAAATGGGCACACTGCACCGGGTGTGGACTGTCCATGGACCGGGACCACGCCGCCGCCCGCCGGATCGTCTCCCGCGGCCTGCTCGCCCAGACCCACACCCTCACCGACCGCGCCACCAACACCCGGACCATCCGCACCACCATTGAGGGCACCGTGCGCCTGGTGAGGCGCCCGAAGAAGACCACCCGCCGCCTGCGCCGACTGCGCCGCGCCGAAACGGCCCCACCCCGCCCGGCCGGGCCGAAGACCACTTTGGGCAAGAGACACCCCACGCCCAGCAGGCCCACCGGCCCCCGTGGCCGAGGCACCCGGCGCGCCGCCGAACAGGCCCCGGGCCACAAGACTTCCCGCCGTGCGCCCGATGTGCGTACGGTCCCCGCCACCACCCCCACCACGGGGGCAGTCCAGCGTCCGGCGGGGCATGACACCACGACACCAGCCGTACCCGGGCCGGTGCCAGGTCATGGAGTACCCGCATCCGGCCGGATGCGGCTCTCGAACAGAACCTGTCGACGGCGCACCCGCGCCGCCGAGCGGACCGGCTTCCACCACCTGCACGCCACCGAGGTCCACCCCCTCACCCCGAGGTTCGGACCCCACACCGGCGACCGCACACGGCCACGCCGCGCCCGAAAAGCCTGGAAACCACAGGCACACACAGAGTTCTAGAGACGCTGAAGCGTCTGTTCACCACCGAAACCGGTGCCCCCAGCCCCCGCCCGCGAGACGAAGAGACGTGAAGATGGCACGCGGCAAGCTTCGGATATACGGGTCTCCAGGGCGTGGCCGAGCTGCTGCTGATGCGGTACGGGCCGCGGAGAAGGCCTCGGCCGCGTGCGAGGCGAGGATCCAGCCGGTACGCCGAGCGGCCTCGTCGAAGGTGTGCGGCCGGCGGGAGTGCAGGTTGAGAGCGCCGGGCTCGTCGTCCTCGGTGAAGAGGAGAAAGCCCATCACGCTCCCCATACCCAGCTTCCTCAGCTCGGGAGCGAAGCGGGACCGGCGCTCATGCGGCCGGACAGAACAGCGGCAGGACAGCCCCGCAGGGCGTCAGTCAGTGCCAGAGCCATGACCACCGGAACCCGCGTACCCATCTCGATGTCAGTGCCTTCAGGAACAATGCTGAGCAGCGACAACGTCACCGCTCCCCGCGGTACGCGATCGAACCCGTCCGTCGAAAGGCTGCCCGCACATGACGCCCGCCCTCCGCCGCCGCGCCGTGCCGCGAGCCCTGAACGGAGACCGCTGACGATGCTCCGATCCCTCCCGCGCACGCCCGCTCCACTCGGCCCCGGCGGTGCCGAGGTTCTGCGTCTCATCACCGTGCAGCGGGTTCCCGTCTGCCTCACCGTGCACGCCAACGGGCGCCGCCGGTACGGCTACTGGCAACCCATCAGTTCCGGTGCCGGACAGGGAGGTTGCTACGTCGCCCTCCCCACCGGCGACTGTGACGCGTTGCACGCGGCGGGCCGGATCGTGCTCGGGGACCCAGTGGTGGATCCGGCGAAGACCACGTACCCGGTGCGCCCCGCCGTGCAGGGTGCACCGTCCGCGGCAGGCGCACCCCGGCAGGCCCTCACGGCGTGAACTCCGACCGCTCGAGGGCACTCGTTTCAACGGACCGAACTTCTTTCAGGAACAGTGCCCCACGCGGCTCCCGCCGGCCGCCGGGGTGACCCCACCCCATGCACCCTGGAGATGGTCAGGCGACCGAACGGGGCGTAGAAGGTACTCCATTCGAGCGTGCCGGTCCGCCACCTGTCCGTGGCGATGGTGGCGGTCGGCGGGCTCCCGCAGGATCTCCCGGGGGATTCCTTGGAATGGCAAGCTTGAGTGAGGGACGTCTTGGCGACCGATATGACGGCCACGTCGCCGGGGGCGGCGAGCCCCAGTGCCCGTGTGCCCGTGAGGGCGGTCGGCGCGGTCTCGTCGCTGTAGGCGGCTACGACCGTCACGGACTGGTGCGTCACTCGGTCGCCATCAGGCAGGGTGCACGCCGCCCCGAGAGGGAGTAGCCGAGCCGCCGGTGGCCCCGGGCCACCTCTGTCACGCCCGCGCGGCGCAGGTTTTGAACCATCCCCACCGCATACCTGTCCGGGGCGGGCGCCGCCGGCCGTATCGCCCTGGTCGCGCAGGTCCGGCGGCAGATCGTCAAGTCCACCGCGACGACGACCGCCGAACCCGCGGAGCCCGCCTCCAGGTGAGGCGTGGCGTCAGGTCAGGATACCTGCCAGGCGGCGCCACTCCTCGCGCGGGAGGGCGGCCGGGGAGTGTTCGCCGACCACCTGGAGCGCCACGTGGTCCGCGCCCGCCGCGTGGAAGTCGTTGATACGTGCGAGGATGCGGTCCTCGTCGCCCCAGGCGTAGAGCGAGTCGATGAGGCGGTCGCTGCCGCCGTCGGCGAAGTCGGACTCGGCGAAGCCCAGCCGCAGAAAGCTGTTGGTGTAGTTCGGCAGCGACAGATACATGCCGAGGCTGCCCCGGGCGAAGGAGCGGGCGCGGTCCGGGTCCGTCTCCAGGACGACCTTCAACTCCGGTGCCAGCAACGGGACCTCGCCCAGGACCTCGCGGGCCTGCGCGGTGTGCTCGGGGGTCACGAGGTACGGGAGCGAGCCGGCGGCCCGGTCGCGTGACAGCCCCAGCATCTTAGGGCCGAGCGCGGCCAGCATCCGGCGGCCGGCGGGCACCCCCGCCGCGTCCAGCGCGTCCAGGTAGCCGACCATGCTCGCGTAGGGACGGCGGTACTGGTCCGCGAGCTTGGCGTGGCTCACCCCGAGGCCGAGCACGAAGCGGCCGGGGTGGGCCGCCTCCAGCTCGGCGAAGCTCGCCGCGCTCTCGGTGGCCTCGTGCGTCCAGATGCTCTGGATGCTGGTCCCCACGACCAGTCGCTCGGTCGCCGCGATGAGCGGCGCCGCGTTGGCCGCTGTGCTGCTGCCGCCCAGCCAGACCGCGCCGAAGCCGAGCTGCTCCAGCTCGGCTGCGGCCTCGGCGCGCTCCCCCTGACGCTCCGGATCCTCCGACCGCAGGCCCACACTCCAGATGCCGTACCGTCCGACGGCCTCCTTGAGCGAGCCGACCTGGTCCTCGGTGGTGACGTCGTTCATCGTTTCCGATCCCTTCGGGTTGGACGGGTGCTTGAGGGCCGAACAACCGTTGCCTGCGAATGTGTTCGACACTACGGTCCCATTTGATCACCCGCGCCGTGAAGGACGTACGGGTGACCGGTCGCTCCGCCGACCGCAAGGACCTGTCGCCGCCGGGTGGCGGTCCTACGCCCGCTTTCGGGTGACCCCACCGCCTGTCGCCGGGGCCGGGCGGCGGGGCGTGACCGAGCATCGCAGTCGACCGGGGCATCGCCGCCCGCATCGTCCGCCGCCGGGAGCTCGCCGTGCACATCCTGCTCGTGGCCAGCGCGTTCAACAGCCTCACCCAGCGCGTCCATGCCGAACTGCGTGACCACGGGCACACGGTCGCGGTGGAACTCGCCCTGCCCGACCGCCCGTTGGCCGAGACAGTCCGGCGGCACGCGCCGCAGCTCGTTCTCGCGCCGATGCTGAGGACGGCGATTCCCCGGGAGGTGTGGGCCGCGTACCCGTGCCTCATCGTCCACCCGGGGCCCTTCGGGGACCGGGGGCCGTCCTCGCTGGACTGGGCGATCCAGGAGGGCGCCGACACATGGGGTGTGACGGTCCTTCAGGCGGATGCGGAAATGGACGCCGGGGACGTCTGGGCGTCCGTCGCCTGTCCGGTCCCGCCGGTGGGCAAGAGCGACCTGTACCGGGGCGAGATCGCCGACGCCGCGCTGTCGGCCGTCCTGCTCGCCGTCGAGCGTTTCGCCTCCGGCGCCTACACCCCGCGCGAACAGGGCTCGGCGCACGCGGAGGACGCCCCGGTGCGTTCCCGCCCCTACCTCGACCAGAGTGTCCGGCGGATCGACTGGGAAGCCGACTCCACCCGGACCGTCCTGCGCAAGCTGCGCGCGGCGGACTCGCAGCCCGGCGTGCTCGACGTGCTGCTCGGCGCCGAATGGTACCTGCACGGCGGCCACCCCGAGGGCGGCCTGCGCGGCACCCCGGGAGAGCTGCTGGCCACCCGGGCCGGTGCGATCTGCCGGGCGACGAGGGACGGTGCCGTCTGGATCCCCGAGCTGCGGCGCAGACGCGGTCCCAGGCAGCCGCCCACCTTCAAACTGCCCGCCGTACAGGCCCTCGGCGACAGGCTGCCGACCCTGCCGGAGCTCGCCACGCCGCCGTTTTCGGACCCGCGGCGGCGCACCTGGACGGACATCGGGTACCGGGAGGACGGGAGCGTCGGTTTCCTCTCGTTCGCGTTCCCCGGCGGAGCGATGAGCACCACGCGGTGCCGACGCCTCCTCGACGCCTACCGGGAGGCGTGCGCACGGCCCACCTCGGTGCTGGTGCTGGGCGGACAACGGGACTGCTTCTCCAACGGAATCCACCTCAACGTCATCGAGGCGGCGGAGGATCCCGCCGCCGAGTCCTGGGCCAACATCAACGCCATCGACGACCTCGTCGAGGCGATCCTGACCACCACGGACCGGCTGGTGGTCTCCGCCGTCGCGGGCAACGCCGCGGCGGGCGGGGTGATGCTCGCCCTCGCCGCCGACGAGGTCTGGTGCCGCACCGGCTGCGTCCTGAACCCGCACTACCGGCTCATGGGCCTGTACGGCTCGGAGTACTGGACGTACACCCTGCCGCGCCGCGTGGGCGCGACGGCGGCCGAGCGGCTGCTGCGCGAGGCCCTGCCGATGAGCGCCGTGAGCGCCCGCGACCTGGGGCTCGTCGACCGGGTGATCGACTGCGCTCCGCAGGACTTCGGCGCGGAGGTCGGCCGCCTCGCGGCCCGGCTGGCGGTCCTGCCGGGATCGCGGTCCCGGATCGCCGCGAAGAAGGCGGAGCTGGACCGCCAGGAGTGCGGTGAACCCCTGGCCGCGTTCCGGGAGCGGGAGCTGGCCAGGATGCGCCGCACGTTCGACGACCCGGACGCCCCCTACCACGCACTGCGGCGCGCCTTCGTCCGCAAGGAACGCCCCTCGTGCACACCGCCGCATCTCGGCCTCGCCGCGGCCACGGCCGCGCGGACGGGACCAGGGGTGGTACCGGGTGCGGACCGGTCACGAGGGGCTCGGGTCACCGGAACGGCCCTCGATGACCTCTCACCCCGGCCGGTTGGCTGGTAGCAAGAGAACTAATGGTCGAAATACCAGCTTTCATCCCTTACCTCCCCGAGGAGGCGGTCCCATGACAGCGGCGACACCGAGTACGGCCGGCGCAACGGACGCCGGTGGTGCGCCCGCCGACGAGACGCCCACGATCCACATCCTCTGGATCAACGCCGGGCTGAGCTGCGACGGTGACTCCGTCGCGCTGACGGCGGCCATGCAGCCGAGCATCGAGCAGATCGCGCTCGGCGAGCTGCCGGGCCTGCCGAAGATCGCCGTCCACTGGCCCCTCATCGACTTCGAATGCGGTCCGGTCGGCGGCGCGGACACGTTCATCGAGTGGTTCTTCAAGGGCGAGCGGGGTGAGATCGACCCGTTCGTGCTGGTCGTCGAGGGGTCCATCCCCAATGAGTCGATCAAGCCGGAGGGCTACTGGTGCGGCTTCGGGGACAACCCCGAGACCGGCCAGCCGATCACCACCAGCGAGTGGATCGACCGGCTCGCGCCCAAGGCGCTGGCCGTCGTCGCCATCGGGACCTGTGCCACGTACGGCGGCATCCACGCGATGGCGGGCAACCCGACCGGCGCGATGGGCGTGCCCGACTACCTCGGCTGGGGCTGGAAGTCGCAGGCCGGCATTCCCATCGTGTGCGTCCCCGGGTGCCCGATCCAGCCCGACAACTTCGCCGAGACCCTCACGTACCTGCTCTACCAGGCGGCCGGCTCCGCCCCGATGATCCCCCTCGACGACAAGCTGCGTCCGTCCTGGCTGTTCGGTGCCACCGTGCACGAGGGCTGCGACCGCGCGGGCTACTACGAACAGGGCGACTTCGCCTCCACCTACGACTCGCCCAAGTGCCTGGTGAAGCTGGGTTGTTGGGGCCCCGTCGTCAAGTGCAACGTGCCCAAGCGCGGCTGGATGAACGGCATCGGCGGCTGCCCCAACGTCGGCGGCATCTGCATCGCCTGCACGATGCCCGGGTTCCCGGACAAGTTCATGCCCTTCATGGACCAGCCTCCGGGGGCGACCTTGTCCACCAAGGCCAGCGGCGCCTACGGGGCGGTGATCCGCAGACTCAGGTCCCTCACGCTCGACACCGTGGACAAGGAGCCGAAGTGGCGCCACAAGCGGGACAAGATCACCACCGGATACCGGCCGCCGTGGTGAACCCCCGCCGCACCTGAGTCAGGGCCCCACGACCCCGTCCACACCCTCCCGGACCACCCGCGCGAAGAAGGGCACGACACACACGATGGCACCGAAGACGAAGCCGGCCGGTGACGGTAGCGGCCTGATGGAGATGTCCTGGGACCCGATCACAAGGATCGTGGGCAGCCTGGGTATCCACACGAAGATCGACTTCAAGCAGAAGCGTGTCGCGGAGTGCTACAGCACTTCGTCCGTCTTCCGCGGCTACAGCGTCTTCATGCGCGGCAAGGACCCCCGCGACGCGCACTTCATCACCAGCCGCATCTGCGGGATCTGCGGGGACAACCACGCCACCTGCTCGGTGTACGCGCAGAACATGGCGTACGGCGTGAAGCCGCCGCACCTCGGTGAGTGGATCATCAACCTCGGTGAGTCCGCGGAGTACATGTTCGACCACAACATCTTCCAGGAGAACCTGGTCGGGGTCGACTACTGCGAGAAGATGGTCAAGGAGACCAACCCTGGTGTCCTCGAACTCGCCGAGCGCACCGAGGCCCCGCACGCGGCGGAGCACGGCTACCGCACGATCGCCGACATCATGCGGTCCCTGAACCCCCTGGAGGGCGAGTTCTACCGCGAAGCCCTCCAGGTGAGCCGCTACACCCGGGAGATGTTCTGCCTCATGGAGGGACGCCATGTGCACCCCTCCACGCTCTACCCGGGCGGCGTCGGCACCATCGCCTCCGTCCAGCTCTTCACGGACTACCTCAGCCGGCTGATGCGCTACGTGGAGTTCATGAAGCGCGTCGTCCCCCTGCACGACGACCTCTTCGACTTCTTCTACGAGGCACTGCCCGGGTACGAGGAAGTGGGGCGCCGACGGGTGCTGCTCGGCTGCTGGGGCGCGCTCAACGACCCCGAGTACTGCGACTTCACCTACGCCAACATGACGGACTGGGGCCGGCGGATGTTCGTCACGCCCGGCATCGTCGTCGACGGCAAGCTCGTCACCAACGACCTCACCGAGATCAACCTCGGCATCCGTATCCTGCTGGGCAGTTCGTACTACGAGGACTGGCAGGGCCAGGAGCAGTTCGTCACCCACGACCCGCTCGGCAACCCGGTCGACCCCCGCCATCCCTGGAACCAGCACACCATCCCCGCCCCGCAGAAGCGGAACTTCGACGACAAGTACAGCTGGGTCATGTCGCCGCGCTGGTTCGACGGAAAGGACCACCTCGCCCTGGACACCGGCGGCGGCCCCATCGCCCGCCTGTGGTCCACCGCCCTGTCGGGCCTCGTCGACACCGGCTATGTGAAGGCCACCGGCAACAGCGTGGTCATCAACCTGCCCCGCACGATGACCAAGCCCGAGACCACCTTCGAGTGGAAGATCCCGAAGTGGAGCAACGCGCTGGAACGCAACCGCGCGCGCACCTACTTCCAGGCCTACACCGCCGCCCTCGCCCTGCACTTCGCGGAGAAGGGCCTCGAGGAGGTCCGCGCCGGACGTACCCAGACCTGGGAGAAGTTCGAGGTGCCCGACGAGAGCATCGGCGTCGGCTTCACCGAGGCGGTACGCGGTGTGCTCTCCCACCACATGGTGATCCGCGACGGCAAGATCGCCAACTACCATCCGTACCCGCCCACCCCGTGGAACGCCAGCACCCGGGACACCTTCGGCACCCCCGGCCCGTACGAGGACGCCGTGCAGAACACGCCCATCTTCGAGGAGAACTCCCCGGAGAACTTCAAGGGCATCGACATCATGCGCACCGTCCGCAGCTTCGACCCCTGTCTGCCCTGCGGTGTCCACATGTACGTCGGTGGCGGCAAGACCGTACAGAAGATGCACATGCCCACCGGCCTGAGCGGACTGGGCGGATGAGCGCGGGTACGACCATCGACGCGACGAAGACGGTGGTGGCGACGAAGACAGTGGACGCGGTACAGACCGGGCGGCGGATCGAGGACGTACTCGACCGGCTCGCCGCCACCGGCGACCCGGCCGCCCGCGCAGCCGCGGAGGAACTCGTCCAGGCCCTCATGGACTTCTACGGGGCAGGGCTGGCCCGGGCGCTCCACCTGCTGTCCGTGCCAGGGAACCGGACGATTCCGGGCGGCCCGACGACGGCGCTGCTCGGCGACGAACTGGTCGCGAGCCTCCTTGTCCTGCACGACCTGCACCCCGAGGACCGGGCGACCCGTATCGGCCGCGCGCTCGACACCGTCCGCGACCACGACCTGGAGGTCGTGGACTTCGACGAGGAGACCGGGACCCTCCGGCTGCGGGCGGCCGCGGGCGGGGGATGCGGCTGCGCCGGAAGCGGCACGACGGCCCAGCAGGCGGCCGAGGACGCGCTCGCCTGCTTCGCGCCGGAGGTCACCGCCGTCGAAGTGCGGCCCGCCGGCCGGCCGGGGGAGCCCGCACTGCTCCAGATCGGCAACGGCCCCGGGCCCCGCGCCACGCCCGCCCGCCCTGCTCCGGCGAAGGCCCCATGAGCGCGCCCCTCGCCCCCGGCCCGGCCGTCCGCGGCTCAGGGCTGCGCAGATTCCTGACCGGGCGCGAGCCGCGGCCGGAGCGGTGCGGCCTCTGCGCGGCGGCCGTGGACGAAGCGCACCACCGCCACCTGGTGGACACCGAGCAGCGGGCCATCGTCTGCGCCTGTACGCCCTGTGCCCTGCTGATGGAACAGCAGGGCACCGCCCTCGGCCGCTTCCGCGCGGTGCCGGACCGCTACCTCACCGACCCGGACCACCGCCTCGACGACCGCGCCTGGGAGGCGCTGCAGATCCCGGTCGGCGTCGCCTTCTTCTTCCGCAACGCCGCGCTCGACCGGCTGGTGGCCCTCTATCCGAGCCCCGCCGGTGCCACCGAGAGCGAGCTCGATCCGGCGACCTGGACGGCCGTTCTCGGCGACAGCCGCCTCGCCGAGCTGCTCGAACCCGATGTGGAGGCGCTGCTGCTGCGCCGCGGCGACGGCCGCTGCTCGTGCTACCTCGTGCCCATCGACATCTGCTACGAACTGGTCGGACGGATGCGCCTGTTGTGGCAGGGCTTCGACGGCGGGGCCGAGGCCCGCGCGGCCCTCGACGCCTTCTTCGAGCAGGTCGCGCGCCGCGCCCGGACCGTGGGCCAGGAGGGGCGGCCATGACGGAGTTCTCCTTCGCCTGCGACGGCGTGCGCGCCGACCGGTTCGCCGCCGGACCGACCCTCGTCTTCCGGCTGCGCGTCACCGCGACCGGCGACGAACCGGTCCACGCGATCGCACTGCGCTGCCAGATCCGTATCGAGCCCGCCCGGCGCGGCTACGAGCCCGAAGAGGCCGAGGGCCTCGCCGACCTCTTCGGGGAGCGCTCGCGGTGGGGCAGCACCCTCCAGCCGGTGCAGTTCGCGCAGGTCTCCGTCATGGTCCCGGCCTTCACCGGGGAGACCGAGACGGACCTCGTGGTGCCCTGCACCTACGACATGGACATCGCCGCGACCCGCTACTTCGCCGCGCTCACGAGCGGCGAGGTGCCGCTGCTGATGCTCTTCTCCGGCACGGCGTTCACCGGAGCGGGCGGATTCCGTGTCGAACCCGTCCCGTGGGACCGGGAGGCGGTGTTCCGTATGCCGGTGGCCACCTGGCGGGAGATGGTCGAGCAGCACTTCCCCGGCTGCGGCTGGCTCCGGCTGCCCCGCGACACCATGGACGCCCTGCTCGCCTTCCGCTCCCGACGGGCGCTGCCCTCCTGGGAGGCGACCGTGCGGGCGCTGCTCGACGAGAGCGGCACGGCGCCCCCCGACCCACCCCGGCGGCCGGGTCTCGCCCTCACCGGCACCACGGGAAGGACCGCTCCGTGAGCGTGACCACGTTCGCCCCGGAGACCGAGGCACGCCTCGCCCTCGCCCGGCAGGTGGCCGACGCCGTCCTCTTCGAGGGCTATGTGCTCTACCCCTACCGGGCCTCGGCGGCCAAGAACCGGCTGCGCTGGCAGTTCGGCGTGCTCGTCCCGCCCGACTGGGGCGCCGACTGCGAGGAGCACGACTTCCAGCACACCGAATGCCTGATGGAACCCAAGGCGGACGCCACCCTCGCGGTCGAACTGCGCTTCCTGCGCGTCCGGCGGCGCACGGTCCAACAGGTGCGCCCCGACGGCGGCTTCGACACGGTCCCCGAACTCCGGCTCGGCGACCGGATCCTGGTCCCCTGGGACGAGGGAACCGAGGAACGCGTCGAGGCGGTCGTGCCGGTCGACGAACTCCTGGGAGACGGAGTCAGGGTCCCCTTCGACCGACCCGCCGGCGAGGAGACCGAGCCCGTCCTGGACGAGACCGGCGCCGCCGTCGGTCGCCTGGTCCGCCGCCACGAGGAGATCAACGGCGCCCTGCGGCTGTCGGCCCGCGCACTCGACGGGCCCTACCGGGTCCTGCGGCTGACCGCGATCGTGGAGAACACCAGCACCTGGACACCCCCGGACGGCACGGCCGCCGGCCGGGACGCGGCGCTCCCGCGCTCCCTGGTCGCCGCCCACCTCCTCATGGGCCTGAGCGCCGGGTCGTTCCTGTCGATGACCGATCCCCCCGAGTGGGCGAAGGGCGCGATCGCGTCCTGCCGCAATCTGCACACCTGGCCCGTGCTCGCCGGCGAACCCGGCCGCACGGATGTGGTGTTGTCCTCCCCGATCATCCTGGAGGACCACCCGGCCATCGCCCCGGAGAGCCCCGGGGCCCTGTACGACGCCACCGAGATCGACGAGATCCTCACCCTGCGCACGGCCGCGCTCACCGACGAGGAGAAGCGCGAGGCCCGGGGCACCGACGAGCGTGCGGCCGCCGTGATCGACCTGGCGGACACGATGCCCCCCGAGGTCCTGGAGCGCCTGCACGGGGCGGTGCGCGGTCTGCGCGAGGTGACCGGGTCGGCTCCCGCGCCGACCGCGGACGCCTTCCCCGACGAGTACGGCGTTCCGCGTCCGGACACCCCCTGGTGGGACCCGGCGAGCGAGGCCGGCTTCGACCCGGGACACGACCGGATCGTCGTCGACGGCCGGTCACTGGGCGCGGGAAGCCGGGTGCTGCTGCGACCGGGCCTGCGCCGCACCGACGCACAGGACCTGTTCCTGGCGGGGCGGACCGCGAAGATCGAGGCCGTCCTGCACGACGTGGACGGCGCAGTGCACCTGGCGGTGACGGTCGAGGACGATCCGGGCGCCGACGTCCGCCGCGAACAGGGCCGCTTCCTGTACTTCCAGCCCGACGAGATCACCCCGCTGGAGGACGAGGCATGAGCCTGCCAGTGGACCCACCCCGCCAGGAGAACGGCAAGGTCCTTGTCGCCGGAATCGGGAACATCCTCCTCGGCGACGACGGCTTCGGCGTCGAGACCGTACGTGCCCTCGCCGGGCGGCGACTGCCCCCGCACGTCGAGGCCGTGGACATCGGCGTACGGGGCGTGCACCTCGCGTACCAGGTCCTCGACGGCTACGACACCCTGATCCTGGTCGACGCCACCGCACGCGGCGAGGCACCCGGCACCCTGTACGTCATCGAGCACGACGGCGCCGACGCGGGCGAGCCGCACGGCGTACCGCTCGACGGCCACCGGATGACCCCCGACGCCGTGCTCGCACTGCTGGGGACGCTCTGTGCCGCAGCCGGCGGGCAACCGCCACGGCGCACGCTGGTGGTCGGATGCGAACCCGCCTCGGTGGAGGAGGGCATCGGTCTCAGCCCGCCGGTCTCCGCCGCCGTACCGGAGGCCGTCCGGCTGATCGAAGAGTTGCTGCGGGCCGACGAGCCGGGAGAGTCCGCGCCGCGGGCCACGGCCGTAGACGCCGCGAAGTGAGGAGAGACGCAATGATCAAGACCCTCATCGGCGGCGTGGTGGCCGCCGTTGTCGCCGTCGTCGTCGTGCAGTCCCTGCCCGACATCAGGCGCTACCTGCGGATGCACAACATGTGACGGGCCGTTGCGGCGAACGGCTTAACGCGGCCGGGCGGGACGGCGTGCCGGTCCGGCGCCCTCGGACGCCTCCCCTCTAATGAGGGGCGGCGGACGCCCTGCCCGACCGACAGGCCTCCGCCGGGACGGAGACCGATCGATGCACGAGATGTCCATCGCGCTGGCGGTGATCGGCCAGGTGGAAGAGGCGGCGGAGCGGGCCGGTGACGTCACGGCCGTGCGCTCGGTGCGGCTTCAGGTGGGCGAGTTGGCCGGTGTCGTACCCGACGCACTCTCCTTCTGCTTCGAACTGGCCTGCGCCGGAACCGTGCTGGAAGGCGCCGAACTGGTCACCGACGCGGTTCCGGGACGAGCCCGTTGCGCACCCTGCGCGCACGAATGGGCCGTCGGTATGCCGCCCCTGCTGAGCTGCCCGCGCTGCGGCGGCGCCACCACCGACCTGCTGACGGGCCGTGAACTACAGATCGTCAGCGTGCGGTGGGAGGACGGCCCGACGCCCGCACCCACCCGCGAACCGATCCCCGAGGAGGCTTGAGAACCATGTGCCGTGTGGTCGACCTGCAGCAGGCCGTCCTGGCCAAGAACGACGAGAGCGCGCACACCCTGCGCGCCGCACTGGCGGCCCGCGGCACCACGGTCGTCAACCTGCTGTCCAGCCCCGGCAGCGGCAAGACCGCCCTGCTGGAAAAGGAATTGGCGCTGGCGCGCAAGCGGTCCGTGCCGGTCGCGGCGCTCACCGCCGACCTCGCCACCGAGAACGACGCGGAGCGGCTGGCGCGCTCGGGCGTCCCGGTCAGACAGGTCCTCACGGACGGGCTGTGCCACCTGGAGGCCGGGATGCTCGGCCGCCACCTGGACGGCTGGCTGCCCGACGGCACCCGGCTGCTGTTCGTGGAGAACGTCGGCAACCTCGTCTGCCCGGCCTCCTACGACCTCGGGGAGACCCTGCGCGTCGTGCTCGCCTCCGTGACCGAGGGCGAGGACAAGCCGCTGAAATACCCCACCGCCTTCGGCCTCGCCCACCTGGTGGTGGTCACCAAGACCGACATCGCCGAGGCCGTCGAGTTCGACGAGGCGGCGTTTCGCGCGAACGTCGAGCGGGTCAACCCGGGAGTGGACGTGCTGCTGACCTCGGCCCGCCGGGACCGGGGCGTCGGTGCCCTGCTCGACCGGGCACTGGAGGCCGCGGACGGCGCGCCGCTCCACACCCCCGTCATGGCGCGCCGAACGGACGGCTCCTCACATACCCACGATCACGGCCACGGCCACGGTCATGAGCACCCGCACGGTACCGGCGCCGTGGCGCAGTCCCGCTCGTGAGCGGTCCGCCGTCCCCGACCGCCGTCGCCGATGAGACGCCGCGGCGCCGCCGGGTCGTCGTGCGGGGCGTGGTGCAGGGCGTCGGCTTCCGGCCGTACGTCTACACGCTCGCCACCGGCCTGGACCTGTCCGGGCACGTGACCAACACCCCGGAAGGCGTCATCGCGGAGGTCGAGGGAGCTCCCGCGGCCGTCGCCCGGTTCTGCGAACGAATCGCCGCCCAGGCACCGCCGCTGGCCCGCGTGGACTCCGTCGACCACCAGGAGGTGCCCGTCACCGGCGGGGCGGCGTTCACCATCCTCGCCTCCCGCACGGACGGACCGGCCAGGACGCTGATCCCGCCGGACACCGCGACCTGCGCCGCGTGCCTGCGCGAGCTCGCCGACCCCGCCGACCGGCGCCACCGCCATCCCTTCATCAACTGCACGCACTGCGGGCCCCGGTTCACGATCGTCACCGGGCTGCCGTACGACCGCGCCCACACCACCATGGCCGGCTTCCCGATGTGCTCCGACTGCGCCCGCGAGTACGCCGATCCCGCCGACCGGCGCTTCCACGCGCAACCCGTCGCCTGCCCGGCCTGCGGCCCACGACTGCGGCTGCTCCTTGCCCGGCCGGGCGTGAGCGGCCCTCCGGCGCCCGTCGCCGAGGCGGATCCGGTGGCCGAGGCCCGCAGGCTTCTGGCGAGCGGCGCGATCCTCGCGGTCAAGGGCCTGGGCGGCTACCACCTGGCCTGCGACGCCACGGATTCCGCAGCCGTCGCCGTGCTGCGCCGCCGAAAGGCCAGGGGGGACAAGCCGTTCGCCGTCATGGCCCGGAGCCTCGACGACATCGAGCACCTCGTCCGGCTCAGCCCCGAGGAGCGGAGCCTGCTCACCGGCGCCACCCGCCCCATCGTGCTGCTGCGCCGCCGTACGCGGACACCGGTCGAGCCGGAGTCGTCGCTTGTGCCGGAGACGCCGGTCGCGCCGGGGGCACCACGGCCCGCCGAACCGGTCGCGCCCGGCAGCCCCGACCTCGGCGTCATGCTGCCTTACACCCCCCTGCACCATCTGCTGTTCGGCCTGCCCGGCGACGCCGAGGGACCCCGGCTGCTCGTCATGACCAGCGGCAATGTGTCCGGTGAGCCGATCGTCACCGACGACGGGGAGGCGCTGGAGCGGCTGGCGCACCTGGCCGACGGCTGGCTCACCCACGACCGGCCGATCCATGTGCCGTGCGACGACTCCGTGGTGCGCGTGTGCGACGGCGAACCGCTGCTGGTGCGCCGCGCCCGCGGCTACGCGCCCCTGCCGCTGACCCTTCCGGTGCCCGTGCGCCCGGCTCTCGCCACCGGCGGGGACCTCAAGAACGCGCTCTGCCTGGGCGAGGGCCGCCAGGCCTGGCTGTCCGCCCACATCGGGGACATGGACGACCTCGCCACCCAGCGCGCCTTCGAACACGCCGTGACACAACTGGAGTCGATCACCCCGGTGCGGCCACAACTCCTGGCGGCCGACCGGCACCCCGGGTACCGCTCGGCCCAGTGGGCCGACCGGAACGCGACGGGCCGGGCCGTCGTACGCGTCCAGCACCATCACGCCCATGTCGCCGCCGCGATGGCGGAACAGGGGCTGGACGGCAGCCGGCCGGTGATCGGGGTCGCTTTCGACGGCACGGGCTATGGCGACGACGGGGCGGTGTGGGGCGGGGAGATCCTGCTCGCGGACTACGACGGCTTCACCCGGTTCGGGCATCTCGCGTATGTGCCGCTGCCCGGTGGCGACGCGGCGGTGCGGCGGCCGTACCGGATGGCGCTCGCGCACCTGCGTGCGGCCGGGATCGCCTGGTCGGACGACCTGGCCTGCGTGGCCGCCTGCCCGCCCGACGAACGGCTGGTGCTGCGGCGGCAGTTGGAGCGCGACCTGAACTGTGTCCCCACCTCCAGCATGGGCCGGCTCTTCGACGCGGTGTCCTCCCTCGCGGGCGTCTGCCACCGGTCCGGATACGAGGCCCAGGCGGCGGTCGAGTGGGAGGCCGCCGCGCTGCGGGCTCCCGCCGGGGACCCGGTCGCCTACGCGTTCGCGCTACGGCCGACCGAGCCGACCGACGGCGGGCTGTCAGCGAATGACGCACGCGTCCTTGTGGATCCGGGCCCTGTTCTCGCGGACCCGGCACCCGTGCTTGCGGCGATCGTCGATGACCTGCGGGCAGGTGCGGGGCCCGCCGTGGTCGCGGCGCGGTTCCACCGGGCCGTCGCCGGACTCGTACACCAGGTCTGTGCGCTGGCGAGGGAGCGGCACGGAGTGGAGACCGTCGCCCTGACCGGCGGTGTGTTCGCCAACTCCCTGCTCTCCTCGGCCTGCGCGGCGACCCTGGACGCGGACGGCTTCACGGTCCTGCGCCACCACCTGGTCCCGCCGGGCGACGGCGGTCTGGCCCTCGGCCAGCTCGTGGTGGCCGCGCGCGCCGAGGACCGTACCCGAGCCAACGACTGACCGACAGCGAGGAGAGGCCCATGTGCCTGGCGGTACCCGGCAGAGTGCTGGACATCGAGGAACGTGACGGCACCCGGATGGCCAACGTCGACTTCGGCGGGGTGGTCAAGGAGGTGTGCCTGGAGTACCTGCCCGACCTCCAGGTCGGCGAGTACGCCATTGTCCACGTCGGATTCGCCCTGCAGCGCCTCGACGAGGAGTCGGCGAAGCAGACGCTCGAGCTGTTCGCCACCCTCGGCCTGCTGCAGGAGGAGTTCGGCGACCCCTGGGACATGGCCGGGGAGGCGGGCGCGGCCCTGCCGCCAGCGGGAGAGGATGCGCGCAAATGAAGTACATCGACGAGTTCCAGGACCCCGACCTGGCGCGCCGGCTGCTCGACGACATCCACTCCACGGTGACCAGGCCATGGGCGCTGATGGAGGTCTGCGGTGGACAGACGCACACCATCATCCGCCACGGGATCGACCAACTCCTGCCGGACCAGGTCGAGTTGATCCACGGTCCGGGCTGTCCGGTGTGTGTGACCCCCTTGGAGGTCATCGACAAGGCGCTGGAGATCGCCTCCCGCCCGGGGGTGATCTTCTGCTCCTTCGGCGACATGCTCCGGGTTCCCGGCACGGGACGGGACCTGTTCCAGGTGCGCGGAGCGGGCGGCGACGTCCGGGTCGTGTACTCGCCGCTGGACGCCCTGCGGATCGCCCGGCGGAACCCGGACCGCGAGGTGGTCTTCTTCGGCATCGGCTTCGAGACGACGGCGCCGCCCAACGCGATGACGGTGTACCAGGCCCGCAAGCTCGGCATCCCGAACTTCAGTCTGCTGGTGTCCCATGTGCGCGTACCGCCCGCCATCGAGGCGATCATGCGGTCGCCGAGCTGCCGCGTCCAGGGCTTCCTGGCGGCCGGGCACGTGTGCAGTGTGATGGGGGTGGGGGAGTACCCGGAGCTGGCGGAGCGCTTCCGTGTTCCGATCGTCGTGACCGGATTCGAGCCCCTGGACATCCTCGAAGGCGTGCGCAGGACCGTGAGGCAACTGGAGCGCGGCGAACACAGCGTCGACAACGCCTACCCGCGAGCCGTTCGTCCGGAAGGGAATCCGGCCGCGCGGGCCATGCTGGAGGACGTCTTCGAGGTCACCGACCGGGCCTGGCGCGGCATCGGAGTGATTCCGGACAGCGGCTGGCGGCTGGCCCCGAAATACCGTGACTACGACGCCGAGTACCGCTTCTCGGTCGACGGCATCCAGACCCGCGAACCGGCCGAATGCCGCAGCGGCGAGGTCCTGCAGGGCCTGCTCAAGCCGCACGAGTGCGAGGCGTTCGGCACGCTCTGCACCCCCCGCACCCCGCTCGGCGCCACCATGGTCTCCAGCGAGGGCGCCTGCGCCGCGTACTACCTCTACCGGCGCCTGGACATCACCCCCGCGCCCCGGAAGGCGACCCCCGTTGTCTGAGACCACCGGCACCACCGATCTTCGTACACCACCTACACCACCTACACCACATACGCCGCGTACGTCGCGTACGCCCGTACCCGACCCCGCGGCCTGGACCTGCCCGGCGCCGCTGCGCGACCAGTCCCGTGTCGTCATGGGCCACGGCGGGGGCGGGGCGCTCTCCGCCGAACTCGTCCAGCACATCTTCGCGCCGGCCTACGGCGGTGATGTGCTCGCCCAGATGGGCGACGCCGCGGCACTGTCGCTGGGCGGTGTCCGCCTGGCCTTCTCCACCGACTCCTTCGTGGTACGGCCGCTGTTCTTCCCAGGCGGCAGCATCGGCGACCTCGCCGTCAACGGCACCGTCAACGACCTCGCCATGAGTGGCGCCCGGGCCGCGTACCTCTCCTGCGGCTTCATCCTGGAGGAGGGCGTCGAGATGGAGACCGTCGCCCGCGTGGCCGAAGCGCTCGGTGCGGCGGCGCGGACCGCGGGCGTCGAGGTGGCGACCGGCGACACCAAGGTGGTGGAGGCCGGTCACGGCGACGGCATCTTCATCAACACGGCCGGGATCGGTCTCATCCCGGCGGGCGTGGACCTGCGCCCGCAGCGGGTCGTGCCCGGCGATGTCGTGATGGTCAGCGGTGCGATCGGCGTGCACGGTGTGGCGATCATGAGCGTCCGCGAGGGCCTGGAGTTCGGGGTGGAGATCGAGAGCGACTGCGCGGCGCTCGGCGGTCTGGTCGGCGCCATGCTCGCCGTCACCCCGGACCTGCACGTCCTGCGCGATCCCACCCGCGGCGGGCTGGCGGCCGCGCTGAACGAGATCGCGGCGGCCTCGGGCACCGGGGTCGCCATCAGGGAACGCGACGTCCCGGTCCCGCCGGCCGTCGCCAACGCCTGCGCCGTGCTGGGCCTCGACCCCATGTACGTCGCCAACGAGGGCAAGTTGGTGGCGTTCGTGCCGCGCGAGCATGCCGACGCCGTCCTGGACGCCATGCGGGCGCACCCGCTGGGTACGGAGTCCAGGATCATCGGCGAGGTCGTGGACGCCCATCCGGGGATGGTGGTGGCCCGCACCGGGCTGGGCGGCACCCGGGTGGTCGACCTGCCGATCGGCGAACAGCTGCCGAGGATCTGCTGAGGCGTGGCGGGAGCGCGGTGCGGGCGTCAGGTGGTGAACCCCACGTGCACATGGTCGTGGTGGGTGTCGTCCGAGAAGAACTGATTGCCCGAACCGCCCGCCGGCAGCACCGGCCCGCCCACGTTGTACGACCCGGCCGCCGCCGCGTCCCGCATGAACGCCTCGACCAGCCGCCGCGACGTCCCGGGATCGACGACCGCGTGCCCGTCGATCTGCCACACGTCGAAGGCCCGACCGCGCGGATGGTCACTGGACCGGCTGGTGCCGAACACGTCCAATGGATGCCCGGAGCGGACCACGCTCAGGTACATCCGGTACGTCCCGGCCAGCTCCAGCAGTGCCCGTGCCACGCTCGCGTGGACGTTCCCGCTGCGCAGGTCGGCCCGTGCGGCGGGCGGCAGCACGATGCGGGGGTCGGCCAGCACCTGTTCGACGGCGGTGGGGAGTGACGCGGCGGCGGCACCGGGCCGCGCCGGGTGGAGGGCCGTGACGGTCCACCGGGGCAGTGCCCGGGACAGCCGTACGTCGACGGTGGTGCCGCCGGTGTGCCCCGGGGTCCGCTGACGGCACACCACCAGCACGCTCGCGGAGTCCGCCAGGATGCCGCCGTACTGCGCGTCCACCACTTCGAGCGCGGCCTCGTCGGCCGAGGACAGCAGGGCGCCCGCCTGGTCCACCAGCGAGGGCGCCGCGCCGAGTGCGGCCAACCGCTTCCGCGCCGCCGGGGCGCCGCCCTGCCCGGCCGTCCAGGCGCCGATGGCCTCCACGACCCGTACCGCCCGCAGCTTCACGGCGGGTTCGACGTCACCGCGGTTCGGGCGCCAGGCCGCGGTCGAGGGGAGGGACGGGGCGGCGGAAGGCGACGCGGAGGGGGCGGAAGTCGTGGGTGCGGAGGCCGCGGTGGACGAGGACGACGGTTCGGCCCGCGTCTTCGCTGTTCCCGACCGGGAGCAGCCGACGGCCGCGGCCATCAGTGCCCCGCCCGCACCCAGCAGCAGTGCTCGGCGGTCGACCGGATGCCCCATGGCGCACCCTCCTCACCCGCAAGCCCGTGGCGGTCACGCCCGCACGGCCAGTGTCCTACGCGAGACGCTCGGCGTCCCGGACGTCGCCCCGCGAGACGGCCAGGTAGCCGACGAACCCGATGATGGCGACGGTCCAGGACAGGGTGACGGGGCCCAGACCGAGGGCGAGGCCGCCGCGGGCGTGACTCAGGGCCATCCAGTCGGCGACCGAGGCGCCGAGCGGTCGGGTGATGACGTACGCCGCCCAGAAGGCGGCCACGGCGTTGAGAGCGCCCCACTTGTGCATGACGGCCGGCACGGCGATGGCGACGGCGTACAGGACGGCCGAGCCGAGGTAGCCGAGGCCGATCGTGGCGGAGAGGTCACCGGCGGCGGTGCCGAGCGCGAAGGTGGCCAGGACGGTGGCCCAGTAGAAGATCTCGCGGCGGCGGGTACGGATGCTGTGGATGGAGAGAGTCTTCTCGCTGGCGTACCAGAGGGCGAACACGGCGGCCAGCGCGACCATGAAGAACGGGGTCGAGATGGTGTACGGGACGCCGAGGCCGACGTGCAGGACGTCGGCGGCCATCGTGCCGAACACGCTGACCATGACGACCGCCGTCCAGTAGATCCAGGCGACGTAGCGGCGGGCGGTGAGCTGGAGGACGAGCGCCGCTACGAGGGCCAGCCCGCCGAGGCCGACGGCGGGGATCGGCCCGAGCTTCTTGGCGAGGAGGTCCGAGGCGGTCTCACCCATGCCGGTGGTCAGCACCTTGATCACCCAGAAGTAGACGGTGACTTCCGGAACCTTGTTCGCCAACTGGGTGGCGCCGGTGGCGTGACGATGGTGGGTGAGGTGCTCTGTGGTCATGCCCGCACGATGACATGGCGAACTGCCCTGGTCACAGGTGTTTTTGCCATTGCTTTGGGGCTTCTGGTGCAGGAGTTGCCAAGGGCCTTGGCGGGCCTGAACACAACCTGAACCCTTGCGCCGAAACCCCGGGATCCGTTGGTCAACGGCATGATTCCGATGATACGAAGAAGGGTCATGGCGGTTGAGTGACCGACACCTCCTGACTCCCCCTCCTGTTCCATTGCGCTTCCCGACGGCCCATGAGAATATCGTTCTCATTTAGAAGAATGTACTTCTTTTGGGCGGTTGAACTCAATGACGAGGGAGACACGTTGGAAGCGATGGAGTACGGGCAGGCGGCCGTCGGCCGGGTGCTGAAGGCCGAGGACCAGTTCCATCTCGGCATCGTCGTCGAGGACTTAGAGACGACCTTGGCCGAGTTCTCTTCCCTGTTCGGGTACAAGTGGTGCGGCGAGATCGGCGGACCGGTCCCGGTGACGCTGCCGGGCGGAGATGCCGTCGTCGAGCTCGGGTGCGTCTTCTCGACGACGACACCCCGCCTCGAGATCGTCCGGCGCGTCCCGGGAACCCTCTGGGAACCGGCGGCAGACGGCGCCGTCCATCACGTCGGCTACTGGTCCGACGACGTCGCCGCGGACGCCGGCGAACTGGAATGCCACGGTTTCGTCCGGGAGGCGACGCGTACGGGCGCCGACGGCGCCCCCTTCGCGTTCCTCCGCAGCCCGGCCAGCGGCTATCGCGTCGAGCTGGTGAGCCGGGTGGCACAGCAGAGCCTGGAGCGGTTCTGGGGGATGAGCGCATGACGACCGTCGGGATCGTCACCGGTGCCGGCCGCGGCATGGGGCTGGCCTGCGCGCGGCGGCTCATCGACCAGGTGGACATCCTGCTCCTCGTCGACCGCGACGAGGCGACCGTGACCGCCGCGGCCAAGGACCTGTCCACCGGCGCACAGGGTGCCGTCGTCGAGCCCTTCGTCCTCGACATCACGGATGCGGAGGGCCTGGCCGGGCTCGCCACGCGCGTCGGCGAACTCGGCACCCTGCGCGCCGTCGCGCACGCCGCGGGCATCTCGCCCACGATGGCCGACTGGCGTCGTATCTTCACCGTCGACCTCGTCGGGACCGCGCTGCTGGCCGAGACGCTCCGCCCGCTGGCCACCGCCGGCACGGCCATGGTGTGCTTCGCCTCGATGGCCCCGCTGCTCGGCGGCACCGAACCGGACCCGGCCATCGACGCGGTGCTGGACGACCCGCTCGACGAGCGGTTCCTCGACCGTGTCCACGAGGCCGTCGGGCCGCGCATCGAGGACACCGGGATCGCGTACACGTGGGCCAAGCGCGGGGTGCATCGCTTCGTCCAGCGGGAGGCGGTGCGCATCGGACCGCTCGGTGCTCGTGTCTGCTCGGTGTCTCCGGGGCTGATCGACACTCCCCAGGGCCGGCAGGAATCCGCGAGCCATCCGGGGATGGAGCTGCTCCTGCGGCAGACCCCGCTGGGCCGGCAGGGCCGCTCCGAGGACGTCGCCGCGGCCGTCGCCTTTCTGCTGTCGTCGGAAGCCGGTTTCCTCAGCGGTATCGACCTCCTCGTGGACGGCGGTGTGTGCGCCGCCGTCCGGACGCGAGCCGGTCGCACATGAACCCGTACCGAAGCAGGCCCGGAAGCGCCCGCCGGAGACGCGGGCGACGGTGGCGATGCCGGACGCCATGGCCACCACCGTCAGTCCACCGAGATGGCGCGCTCGGGACAACTGCCCATCGCCGTACGCACCGCCCCCTCGAACTCGGCGGGCACTTCGGGCGTGATCACCACCGCGTAGCCGTCGTCGGTCAGGTCGAACACCTCGGGGCAGAGCGACCAGCAGACGCCGTGTCCCCGGCAGCGGTCCTCGTCGACTTTCGCCTTCACCGCGCCCGCTCCCCGGCGAGGGTGAACTCCACGTTCAGGTTGGTCAGACCGCGCAGGATGTACGTCGGGAGATAGGTGTACCGGCGGGCGCCCTCGGGGCCGTGCACGCGCTCCGAGAGCCTGATGTCGGCCGTGCGGTCGAGCAGCCGCTCGATGGCCACCCGGCCCTCGGCACGGGCGAGCGGCGCGCCGGGGCAGGTGTGGATGCCGCGGCCGAACGCGAGGTGGTGGCGGGCGTTGGCGCGGGCGGGGTCGAAGGTCTCCGGCTCCTCGAAGTGGCGCGGATCCCGGTTCGCGGCCCCGTTCAGGATCATCACCGTGGAGCCGGCCGGGATGTCGACCCCGCCCACCGTGGTCGGCACCCGGGACAGCCGGAAGTCGCCCTTGACCGGGCTCTCCATTCGCAGTGCCTCTTCGATGAAGTTGGGGATGCGCTCGCGCTCCGCGCGCAGCAGTCGCTGGAGCCCGGGGTCCTCGACGAGGAGCTTGAGCGCGTTACTGAGGAGCCGGACCGTGGTCTCCTGGCCCGCAGCGAAGAGATTGGTCGCGACCCGCGCCACATCGGCGACGTCGGGCGTCGAGCCGTCCGGGAACGTCGCGGCGGCCAGACCGCTGAGCACGTCCTCGCGCGGTGCGCGGCGCCGGTCCTCGACATAGGACGTGAACCGCCCGTAGAGGTACTCCAGCGGAGAGTGCTCCATCTCCTTTTCCATGCTGCCGATGCCGGCATCGGACTGCGGCCGGTGCTCCAGACCCCCGACGAACTCCTCGCGGTCCTCGTGGGGCACGCCGAGCAGGTCGGTGATGACGCGCAGGGTGAAGGGACCGGCGAATCCGCTGATGAAGTCGCCCTCGCCGGCGGCGAGGAACGAGTCCAAGTGGCTGTCGGCGAGCTGCCAGATGGCCTCCTCGTTCTCCTTGAGGCGCCTCGGTGTGATCAGCCGCATCAGCAGCGCGCGGTGATCCGTGTGCTGGGGCGGGTCGAGCGTCGTGATCTGGTCACTGAAGGGGAGTTCGCCACGGTGCCGCTCGATCAGCTCGCTCACGTCGTCCCCTTCGAGGGGGACGGGGAACCCGGGGAAGGGACCGGACACCGAGAGGCACGATGAGAACTTCTCGCTGTCGTTCAGTACGTGAACCGCTTCGTCGTACCCCGTCACCATCACCACGTCATGGTGACTCTCGCGCTGTACGGGACACTTCCCGCGCATCGCCTCGAAGTACGGGTAGGGGTCCGCGACGAGCCCGTCGTCCCGGAAGAAGTTCATCGCCTCGAAGTCGTTCACCGTGTGCAACGCTCCCTTCGGACACCGCAACGCGTGTGTCCCGCCGGTGGTGAATTGAGTGGTTCGCTGAGCGTGAGTGGTGCGAGTGGTTATGCCAGTGGTGATGGAGTGGTTCATCGAACTGAGCGGCTCGGGCAGTCGTCGAGTCGGCTCAGGGCACTGGCTCGGCGTTGCGTCGGGTCGGACCGCGGGCTCGGCGATCGCGTCGCTTGTCTCGCGTTCGGCGAAGTCGGTCGGCGGCATCGGCGTGCGAAGTGTGGCACGGGGCTACCTCTCCTGTTCGGGCGCTGCGCCCACGCTGTCGAACGCCCCGACCGGCAGGCGGCGGACGCCCACGCTGAAGAGCCGCCGCGCCCGCCGCGGAATACTTTCGACCTCGCGGTTGGGAACTGCATTCTCTTCATTGAGCATTAGATTTCCACGGTGCGGCTGCGCAGTCAACGGTCGACGAGGTGCCGGGTGAATCCGGCATCGTGCGCACGGCGCGGCGGCTGCGGGGGCGGCACGGGAGACGCCACTCGGCCGGGCCGGTGCCAGTGCGGGCGGCGTCACCCCGGCTTCCGGGCCGCGGTCCCGTCGTCGATGATGGTGTGCATGACACCACAGAGGAGAGCCGAGATGTTCATCGACGAGGAGGGGGACCCCCGGTTCACCGGCAGTGCCACCGCCGACGAGCGCGCCCTGCTCGTCGACTTCCTCGCGGCCCAGCGCGCCACGCTGGGGCTGAAGTGCGCGGGTCTGGGAGGGGAGTTGGCGCGGCGGTCCGTGGCACCGTCCACGCTCTCCCTGCTAGGCCTGGTCCGGCACCTCGCCGATGTCGAACGACGCTGGTTCCGGAGCGTCCTGGCCGGTCAGGATGCTCCGCCCCGCTTCTCCTCCCCGGAACTGCCCGACGCGGACTTCGACGGCGCGGTGCCCGATCCCGCGGTCGTCGCGGCGGCGTGGGAGGCCTGGCGCGGCGAGGTGGCGTTCGCCGACGCGTTCGTCGACGCCGCGCCCGACCTCGACCTCGTGGGCGAGGACGCCTGGCGCGGACCGGTGTCGCTGCGCTGGGTACTCATCCACATGGTCGAGGAGTACGCCCGTCACAACGGGCACGCCGATCTGCTCAGGGAGCGGATCGACGGGGCGATCGGCGTGTGAAGACCGTGGGTCACCTGCTCAGGCGGCCAGGGGTACCGCCGCCGCGACCGCGACGACGGCGCCCCAGACGCCCGGCGCCTGGCCAGGCCGTACCGAGTCCTCACTGACACCCCGTACGGGTCACCAGAACGCGCCGACCCCCACCCGCCCTCGATGCAATGGACGGGTGACCGCGCCCCCGGACGACTGCCTCGCGCGCAACGAGTGGATCTGCGGTGCGTACCTGAGCACCCGCCGGCAGATCCTCCTCGACGCGGTCGTCCAGCACCTCCAGCTCACGGCG
Organism: Streptomyces sp. NBC_01384; assembly: GCF_045040035.1. NCBI lineage: Bacteria > Bacillati > Actinomycetota > Actinomycetes > Kitasatosporales > Streptomycetaceae > Streptomyces > Streptomyces sp. NBC_01384. The sequence continues at coordinate 783,113 of NZ_CP109559.1, read as the reverse complement.
CTCTCCGTCCTCATCGGACTCGTCATCGCGGTGCCGCTGGCCGTACTGGCCCGTCTCTGGGGCTGGGCGGCCGGTCCGGTCCTCGCGGTGACCACGATCCTCTACACCATTCCGTCCCTCGCGATGTTCTCGCTGCTCCTGCCCGTGTACGGGCTGTCCGCCACGCTGGTGGTCGCGGGCCTCGTCCTCTACTCGCTGACCCTCCTCGTCCGGAACGTTCTCGCGGGCCTGCGCGCCGTTCCCGAGGAGACCCGGCAGGCCGCACGCGGCATGGGCTACGGCCCCATCCGCCTCCTCCTCACCGTCGAACTGCCGCTCTCCGTACCCGCCGCGATGGCCGGACTGCGCATCGCCACCGTCTCGGCGGTCTCGTTGGTGACGGTCGGCGCGATCGTCGGTTTCGGAGGACTCGGCAACCTCATCTACTCCGGCATGAACACCTACTTCAAGGCACAGGTCCTCACCGCGTCCGTGCTGTGCGTCGTCATCGCCGTCGCCGCGGACCTCCTCCTGCTCGGAGTGCAGCGGCTCATCACCCCGTGGACCCGAGCGGCCCGCGGATGAACACCCTCACCGACGCCTGGAACTGGCTCACCGACCCCGCACACTGGTCGGGCGACGACGGCATCTGGCACCGCCTCGCCCAGCATCTCGTCCTGACCGTCGTCTGCCTCGTCATCAGCTGTCTGATCGCACTGCCGGTCGCCCTCGTCCTCGGCCACCTCGGCAAGGGCGGCGCGCTCGCCGTCAACATCTCCAACATCGGCCGCGCCGTCCCCACCTTCGCCGTGCTGGTCCTTCTGCTGCTCACCCCGCTCGGTAAGTGGGGCGAGGGCCCGACCGTCGTCGCGCTGGTCCTCTTCGCCGTGCCGCCACTGCTCACCAACGCATACGTCGGGATGCGCGAGGTCGACCGCAGTGTGGTGCGCGCGGCGCGCGGGATGGGGATGACCGGGCGACAGATGTTGTTTCACGTCGAACTGCCCCTTTCGCTCCCCTTGGTCATGAACGGCGTACGCATCGCCGCCGTCCAACTCGTTGCGACCGCCACCATCGCCGCGCTCGCGGGCGGTGGCGGACTCGGCCGGATCATCACCGCGGGCTTCAATCTGGCGAGCACCCCACAGGTCGTCGCCGGTGCCGTCCTCGTCGCCGTGTTCGCGCTGGTCATCGAGGGGATCTTCGAGATCGCCGAACGACTGGCGCCGCGCTGGGCCAGGGGCTCGCGATGAAGCGACCCGCCGTCGTCATCGGCGCACTCCTGCTCACCGGCTGCACCACCGGCCCGTCCCTGGAGAACCGGGGCGCGGTCACCGCACCGCCCGGCGACAGCAAGCACCTGATCATCGGCTCGGCCGGATTCACCGAGAGCGACCTGCTGGCCCAGATGTACGCACTGCTGCTCAACCAGGCCGGATACAAGGCGTCCACACTGACCGTCGCCAACCGCGAACTCTACGAACCCGCCCTGGAATCGGGTCGGATCGATGTCGTACCGGAGTACGCGGCCACCTTCGCGGACTGGCTGAACGCCAAGACCCACGGCGCGGGCGCGCCACCCGTCGGCTCACCCGACCTCACCGCCACGATGAAGGCGCTCCGATCCCTGGCGACACCGCGCGGCCTCACCGTCCTCGACCCGGGCAGGGCCGTCGACCAGAACGCCTTCGCGGTGAAGGCGACGTACGCCCGGCAGCATCACTTGAAAACCCTCGGCGACCTCGGCGCGTCCCGACTGCCGGTACGGCTCGCGGCGGGCGACGAGTGCGTCCAACGGCCGTACTGCGAACCCGGGTTGAAGAAGACGTACGGCATCGACATCACCGCCGTCGACCCGAAGGGCGTGGGCACCACCCAGGCGAAGCGGGCCGTACAGAGCGGCCAGGACCAGATGGTGCTGACCACGACGACGGACGCCACCCTGGACGAGTTCGGCCTCGTCCTCCTCGCCGACGACAGGCATCTGCAGAACGCCGACTACATCGTGCCCGTCGTCAACCGCTCGCGCGCCGGCAGCGAGCGCGTCACCAAGGCACTCGGCAAGCTCAACGACGTACTCACCACGGCGGACCTGGCGTCGATGAACCAGCAGGTGGACAGCCGGCGACGGCTGCCCGAGGACGTGGCCCGGACCTACCTCAAGGACAGGGGCCTGCTGGCGGCAGCCTCTCCCGCCGCGGCCGGCGGCTCCAGCCCGGCGATCAGCACGGGGTCCTGCTCCGCCCCCGCCCGGCCGAGCCCCCACGCCGCGAGATCGGCGCGCGCCCGCTCCAACTGGGTGGCGATCACCTCCGCGTGCTGGAGCACGACCCGGCCTGCCCGGTCAGCCGGACACCCCGCCCGCGCAGCGCGACCAGTCGACGCAGGTCAATACTGAAGGTGCTGCTACCGGTCCCATGAAAAAACATTGACTGGACCGGATGGACGAGCAGGACGGACGATCACCACCATGACCTCGATCTCACGCTCCTACCTGATCCTGCACGGCTGGCAGAACCACCGCCCCGAGGGTCACTGGCAGCACTGGCTCGCCTCCGAACTGACCGCCCTCGGCCACGCCGTGACCTACCCCCAGCTCCCGGACCCCGACCACCCGCGGCTGGAGGTGTGGCTCGACCGGCTCCACACCCATCTCGACGCGCAGCGGCACGAGCGCGTGGTCGTCTGCCACAGCCTCGCCGTCCCGCTGTGGCTGCACGCGGTGGCCCGGGGCCGGGTCCGCGCCGACCGGGTCCTCCTGGTCGCGCCGCCGTCCGAGGAGGTCATCGCCGGTTACGAGGACATCGCCGGTTTCGGCGCACCCGCCGCCACCGCCGCACACCTGCGCACCGCCGCACCCGTCACCCGGCTCGTGGCCACCGACAACGACCCGTACTGCCCGCACGGCGCGGCCAAGGAGTACGGCGTCCCCCTCGGCCTGGACACCGACCTCATCCCCGGCGCCGCCCACCTCGACATGGAAGCGGGCTACGGCGACTGGCCGTCGGCCCTCACCTGGTGCCTGAACCCCACGACACGAATCTCCGCCCGCCCGACCAGGGCGTAACGCACCCCGCAATAACGCGCCCCGCACTGCAGCGCCCCGTAAGGGGCGCGGGGCTGTGACATGTGCGGCTCCGCCGCGTGGGCGCGCCCAGCCCCACAACCGGCACCCGGCAGACAACCCGCATCCCCGCCCCGCCCAGCGGAGCGCCTACGCATCGGACACCGAGTCGAACGACACCTGGCCCCGCGCCACACCACGCGCATCCGCGTCCACCGACCGCCGCAACGCCTCATGCAGCTTCGCCGGCGTCAGTACCCCCAGGAATCGCGCCCCGTCCAGCACCGCGACCCACCCCGCGTCGTGCTGAAGCATCACGCCGAACGCCTGCTTCAGCGGGGCGCCCACCGGTACCCACGAGTTCATGCGGTGCGCGCTGTCGCCGACGGACCCGCCCGCGGCCAACTCGTCGACGCCGACCCACCCGTGCAGTTCACCCTCCGCGTCCAGTACGACCGCCCAGCGCGCCCCCTCCGCGTGCAGCCGGGCGGCGGCCCGCTCGGCGGGCTCGTCCAGGCGGGCGACGGGCGGCTGGTCCAGGTCGGCGGGCTGGATCTCGGTGACCGACAGCCGTTTCAGCCCGCGGTCGGCGCCCACGAACTCGGCGACGTACGGTGTGGCGGGGGTGCCCAGCACGGCCCCCGGTGTGTCGAACTGCTCGATGCGCCCCTGTCCGTACACCGCGATCCGGTCGCCGAGCCGCACCGCCTCCTCGATGTCGTGCGTGACCAGCAGCACCGTCTTGCGCACGGTCTCCTGCATCCTCAGGAACTCGTCCTGCAACTGTTCCCGGACCACCGGGTCGACGGCCCCGAAGGGCTCGTCCATCAGGAGTACGGGCGGATCGGCGGCCAGCGCCCGCGCCACCCCGACCCGCTGGCGCTGACCACCCGACAACTGCTGCGGATAGCGCGAGCCGTACGTCTTCGGGTCCAGGCCCACCAGGTCGAGCAGCTCGGCGGCGCGCGCCCGCGCCTTCGCCTTCTTCCAGCCGACCAGCGTCGGCACGGTCGCGGTGTTGTCGAGGATCGTCCGGTGCGGAAACAGCCCCACCTGCTGGATGACGTAACCGATCCGCCGCCGCAGTCGCACCGGGTCGACCGTGGCGATGTCCTGGCCGTTCACGAAGATCCGGCCCGAGGTCGGTTCGATCAGCCGGTTCACCATCATCATGGTCGTCGTCTTGCCGCAGCCCGACGGGCCTACGAGGGTGACGAGTTCGCCCTCGGAGACCTCGAAGGAGAGGCCGTCCACGGCCGTTGTGCCGTCCGGATAGCGCTTGGTGACCTGCTCGAACCGGATCATCTCCTCACGCTAGCCGCGCCGGTCACTCCCCGCTCACCAGCACTACCTCCAGGGTGCGCGGACCGTGCACCCCCTCGACCCGGTCCAGCTCGATGTCGCTGGTCGCCGAAGGACCGGAGATCCAGGTCAGCGGGCGGGTCGGGTCGAGGCGCGCCAGGGCCTGGGGCACGGAGGAGACGACCTGGCCGGGAACGCGGACGACACAGATGTGGTGATCGGGGACCAGGGTGATGCGGCGGCGGCCCTGATCGGGGCCGCCGTCCAGCACGAGGGTGCCGGTCTCGGCGATGGCGAGCGCGCAGCCGGTGACCACACTCTCCACCCTGTCCAGCTCGGCAGGGGTGCTCGCGGCGCGGTCGTGGATCCGCGTGGGATCGGCGGCCGCCATCCACCCGGGCGGCAGCCCCGGCGGTACGAGGACGCTCTGCGAGCCGCGTGCGGCCAGCAGCCGCATGATCAGGTACGGCAACTCCTCGGTGTCCGTGCGGTGCACGAGGGCCCGGTAGTCGGCGAGGTTCTCGGCGAGCAGATCCACCGTCTCCTCGACGCTCCGCCCGCCGTGCTCGCGCAGATACCCGCGCTCGATGGCCTGCTCGTACGGCGTGTCGTCCTGCGGCACATCGGCGAGCGCGCGCCGCACCCGGCCCAGGATCAGATCCCTGCTGCTCACTTGTCCGTGTCCTTTCCGCCCTGCGTACGCTGCCACCAGTCGCGGAACGGCTCCGCGGGCACCGCCGGCAGATCACGGGTCCCGCTCCACGCCTTGCCCGGACCGGGCAGCGACCGCGGATGGAAGCGGCGCGTCCGGGACGCCAGCCGCTGGCCGGTGCGCAGCGCGCCGGGGTGACTGAACGTCCAGCGTGCCGCCCGCATCGCCGCTCGCTCGGCGGCGTGCCCCTTGGCGGGCTTGAGGACGACCTTGTTGCCCTCCCGCGTCACCTGACCGCCCTCGGCGACCCGTTCGCGCAGGTGGACGAGGACTTCCGGGATGTCGATGGCGACCGGGCAGACCTCGTAGCAGGCGCCGCAGAGTGTGGAGGCGTACGGCAGTGAGGCGTCGATCTCGCTGGCGGTGCCCCGGAGCTGGGGGCTGAGGATCGCGCCGATCGGGCCGGGGTAGACCGAGCCGTAGGCGTGGCCGCCCGCGCGCTCGTAGACCGGGCAGACGTTGAGACACGCCGAGCAGCGGATGCAGCGCAGGGCCTGGCGGCCGACCTCGTCGGCGAGTGTGTCGGTGCGGCCGTTGTCGATGAGGACCAGGTGGAAGGTCTGTGGGCCGTCCTCGTCGGTCGTGCCGGTCCACATCGAGGTGTACGGGTTCATGCGCTCGGCGGTCGACGAGCGGGGGAGGGTCTGGAGGAAGACCTCCAGGTCCTGCCAGGTCGGCACGATCTTCTCGATGCCGACGACCGAGATCAGGGTCTCGGGGAGGGTCAGGCACATCCGGCCGTTGCCCTCGGACTCGACGACCATCAGGGTGCCGGTCTCGGCGACCATGAAATTGGCGCCGGAGATGCCGACCTTGGCGCGCAGGAACTTCTCGCGCAGGTGGAGGCGTGCCGCCTCGGCCAGTTCGGCGGGCGTGTCGGTGAGGCCTTCCGGCGCGGGGCGGCCCCACTCGCTCATCTCGCGGGCGAAGATGTCGCGGATCTCGGCGCGGTTGCGGTGGATGGCCGGGACGAGGATGTGGGAGGGCCGGTCCTTGCCCAACTGCACGATGAGTTCGGCGAGATCGGTCTCGTAGGCGTGGATGCCCTCGGCTTCCAGGGCTTCGTTGAGGCCGATCTCCTGGGTGGCCATCGACTTGACCTTGACGACCTCGCTCTCCCCGGTCATTTTGACCAGGTCGGCGACGATCCGGTTGGCCTCGTCGGCGTCGGCGGCCCAGTGCACGATGCCCCCGGCCGCGGTAACCGACTCCTCCAACTGCACCAGATAGCGGTCGAGATGACGGAGCGTGTGGTCCTTGATCTGCTTTCCGGCCTCGCGCAGCGCGGCCCAGTCGTCGAGTTCGGCGACGGCGACCGCCCGCTTGGCGCGGATGGTGTGGGTGGCGTGGCGCAGATTGCCGCGCAGGGTCGGGTTGTTGACCGCATCGCGGGCGGCCACGGGGAAGGCCGGGTGGGCGGGTGGGGGAAACACAGGCATGCCAACGAAGGTGCCACTCATGCGCTCGGCTCCTCTTCTGTACTGGCCAGGATCTCCGCGATGTGCACCGGCCGCATCTCCGTCTCCAGCCGGGCCATCGTGCCGCCGATGTGCATCAGACAGGAGTTGTCGGCGGCGCACAGCACGTCGGCGCCCGTCGACTCCGCATTGCGCACCTTGTCCGCGCCCATCGCCGCCGAGACATCGGAGTTCTTGACGGCGAACGTGCCGCCGAACCCGCAGCACTCGTCCGCACCGGGCAACTCACGCAGTTCGAGCCCCTTGACGGCCTGGAGGAGCCGGCGCGGCCGGTCGCCGAGACCGAGACTGCGCAGCCCGTGACAGGTGGGGTGGTAGGTGACGGTGTGCGGGTAGTACGCGCCCACGTCCGTCACACCGAGTACGTCCACGAGGAACTCGGTGAGCTCGTACGTCTTCGGCACCACCGGGGCGAGCGTGGCCGAGAGGCTCTCCCCGCGGCCCTCCGCCCGCGCCCGCTCACCCATCCGCGGATACAGCTCCCGCACCATCGCGCCGCACGACCCGGAGGGCGTCACGATCGCCTCGTACTCACCGAAGACATCGGAGAAATGCCGGGCCAGTGGCTCGGCCTGATGTCGGTACCCGGTGTTGTAGTGGGCCTGTCCGCAGCAGGTCTGCGCCATCGGGAAGTCGACCTCGACGCCCAGCCTGGTCAGCAGTTTCACCACGGCGCGGCCGGTGTCCGGATAGAGCGTGTCGTTGACACAGGTCAGGAACAGGGCGACACGCATCGCAGCTCCTTGGGATCGATCATCGGATGAGTGCAGGGTACGCGGCGGGCGAGCGGCAGGGGAGCCCTCCCGCTCAGGGACAGGGGCGAGTCGCCGTTCACGGACGGGTGAGCCGGTCCTCCGCGGCACGCCAGGCCGCCGCGTCGCCCCGGGGCTCGTACCGCCGCAACGGCTGCGTACGGGCGAGGAGTCGCCGCATCGACGTACGGTCGCCGACCAGGCCGTGTGACCGGGCCTGTACGAGCACGTTGCCGAGCGCGGCCGCCTCCGCCGGGCCGGCCACGACCGGCAGTCCGCAGGCATCGGCGGTCAGTTGACACAGGAGCTCGTTGCGGGTGCCGCCGCCGACGATGTGGACGACGTCGACCGGGTGGTCGGCGAGCTCCTGCGCGTCGGTGACGGCCCTGCGGTGGGCGAGGGCGAGGGAGTCGAGGATGCAGCGGGTGATCTCGGCGCGCGACTCGGGCACGGCCTGCCCCGACTCCCGGCAGGCGTCGGCGATCCGGGCCGACATCCGGCCGGGCGCCAGGAACTCGGCGTCTCCGGCGTCCACGACCGACCGCAGCGCGGGCACCTCCGCGGCGGCCCGCAGCAGCTCACCGAGATCGGGCTGTCCCCATTCCCGTACGCACTCCTGGAGCAGCCACAGCCCCATGATGTTCCGCAGATAGCGGACCGTGCCGTCCAGGCCCAGTTCATTGGTGAAGTTGGCCGCGCGGCTCACCTCGGTGAGGACCGGCGCGTCCAGCTCCAGGCCCGCCAGGGACCAGGTGCCGGTGCAGATGTAGGCGAACCGCTCGCCCACGGCCGGAACGGCGGCCACCGCGGAGGCGGTGTCGTGCGAGCCGACGGTCGTCACCGGGACAGGGCCCCTCAGCCCGGTCTCCTCCAGGACGTGCGGCCGCAGCAGACCGGCCGCGTCGCCCGGCTGCCGCAGCGGCGCGAACAGCTTGAGGTCGATGCCGAGCCGCTCCGCGAGATCGTACGACCAGTCGCGGGTGCGCGGGTCGATCAACTGGGTGGTGGAGGCGTTGGTGATCTCCGTGCCGGCCTCGCCCGTGAGCCAGTACGTCAGCAGATCGGGGACAAGCAACAGCCGCCTGGCGGCGGCGAGTTGAGCCGTCGAGCGGGCCGCCGTGAGCTGGTACAGGGTGTTGAAGGGCGCGTACTGGAGCCCGGTCGCCGCGTACAGCTCGGCGGCGGGCACGGTGGCCCACACCTTCTCCGCGACACCCTCGGTGCGGGCATCGCGGTAGTGCACCGGGTTGCCGAGCAGCGCTCCGTCGGCGTCCAGCAGCCCGTAGTCCACGGCCCAGCTGTCGATGCCGACCGAGGAGAGCCGTCCGCCTGCCGCGGCGCCCGCCGCCCGCAGCCCGTCCAGGACCCCCGCGTACAGCGAGAGAATGTCCCAGCGCAGTCCCTCGGGAACCCGCACCGGCCGGTTCGGAAAGCGGTGCGCCTCCGTCAGCTCCAGCGCCTCGGGGCCGACGCGGCCGGCCATGACGCGCCCGCTGGACGCGCCGAGGTCGACCGCGGCGAAGGTCTTCACTTGCTCGCTCATCGCAGGAATGCCGCCGCGACACCGGCGTCGACCGGGACGTGCAGACCGGTGGTGTGGGTCAGGTCCCCGCCCGTCAGGGCGAAGACGGCGTTCGCCACATGCTCCGGCAGCACCTCGCGCTTGAGGATGGTCCGCTGGGCGTAGAACTCGCCGAGCTTCGCCTCCTCGATGCCGTACGTCGCCGCGCGCTGCGCGCCCCAGCCGCCCGCGAAGATCCCCGAGCCGCGCACGACCCCGTCGGGGTTGACGCCGTTGACCCGGATGCCGTGCCCGCCCAGCTCGGCGGCCAGGAGCCGGACCTGATGCGCCTGGTCGGCCTTGGTCGCGGAGTACGCGATGTTGTTCGGACCGGCGAAGACCGCGTTCTTGGAGGCGATGTAGACGATGTCGCCGCCCAGCTCCTGCTGGATCATCACCCGGGCCGCCTCACGCGACACGAGGAAGGAGCCGCGGGCCATGATGTCGTGCTGGAGGTCCCAGTCCTTCGCGGTGGTCTCAAGGAGCGGCTTGGAGATGGAGATACCGGCGTTGTTCACCACCAGGTCGACCCCGCCGAAGGCGAGCACCGCCGCCTTGAAGGCCTCGGCGATCTGCTCCTCGGAGGTCACGTCGACGGTGACGGCGACGGCCTTGTCGGGGCCGCCCAGCGAGGTGGCGACCTCGGCGGCGTTCTCGGCGTTGAGGTCCGCGATCACCACGCATGCGCCCTCGGCCACCAGCCGCTCGGCGATCGCCCTGCCGATCCCGCTGCCCGCGCCGGTCACCAGCGCCACCCGGGTGGCGAGCGGCTTCGGCTTCGGCATCCGCTGGAGCTTGGCCTCCTCCAGCGCCCAGTACTCGATGCGGAACTTCTCCGACTCCTTGATCGGGGCGTACGTCGAGACCGCCTCGGCGCCCCGCATCACATTGATCGCGTTGACGTAGAACTCGCCGGCCACGCGCGCGGTCTGCTTGTCCTTGCCGAAGGAGAACATGCCGACGCCGGGGATCAGCACGATCGCCGGGTCCGCGCCGCGCATCGCGGGGGAGTCGGCGTCGGCGTGCCGCCGGTAGTAGGCCGCGTACTCCTCGCGGTACTCGGCGTGCAGCTCCCCCAGCCGCGCGACGGCCTCCTCCAGCGGAGCGGACGGCGGCAGGTCCAGGACCAGCGGGCGGACCTTGGTGCGCAGGAAGTGGTCGGGGCAGGAGGTGCCGAGCGCGGCGAGCCGCGGGTGCTCGGCGCTCGCCAGGAAGTCGAGGACGACATCGGAGTCGGTGAAGTGGCCGACCTGCGGCTTGTCCTGCGAGGCGAGGGCCCGGATGTACGGCGCCAGCGCCGCGGCCCGCTCCCGGCGCTCACCCTCGGCCGGCGCCCCGTACCCCTCGACGACCGGTCCGAACGGCTCGGCTTTCCCGCGCTCGACGAGAAACGCCTCCGCGGTGCGGATGATGTGCAGCGAGTTCCGCTCGCACTCCTCCGCCGTGTCGCCCCAGGCGGTGATGCCGTGCCCGCCGAGGACGCAGCCGATCGCCTGTGGATTGGCCTCCTTGACCGCCGCGATGTCCAGACCCAGCTGGAAGCCCGGCCGACGCCACGGCACCCACACCACGCTGTCGCCGAAGCACTCGGCGGTCAGCTTCTCGCCGTCGGCGGCGCAGGCCAGCGCGATCCCGGAGTCGGGGTGCAGATGATCGACGTGCGCGGCGTCCACCAGTCCGTGCATGGCGGTGTCGATGGACGGAGCGGCCCCGCCCTTGCCGTGCAGGCAGTAGTCGAACGCGGCGACCATCTCGTCCTCGCGCTCCACCCCCGGGTAGACCTCCGTCATCGCCCGCAGCCGGTCGAGGCGCAGCACGGCGAGGCCCGCTTCGGTCAGGGTGCCGAGGTCACCGCCGGACCCCTTCACCCACATCAGCTCGACGTCACCGCCGGTCACGGGATCGGTGTCAGTACCCTTCGCGGACGCGTTGCCGCCCGCGTAGTTGGTGTTACGGGGATCAGCACCGAGCCGGTGCGACCGGGCCAGCAGAGCGGCGGCTTCGGGATGGGATGCCATGTTCTTGGTCCTTAGAGAAAAGAAAGGGTGAGGTGTGAGGTACCTGATGAGGTGAAGCGCACTGAAGGGGCGCGGGGCTGTGACCTTTTTGCGGCTCCGCCGCGTGGGCGCGACCAGCCGCATCGGACCCGCAGCCTGCAACGGTCCGAACCAGGCAGACGAGACTCAGCCGCTCAGGCCCCCCACCCCGCCTGCTGTCCACCCACCCGCTCCGCCGCGATCTTCTCCGCCCACCCGGACCGGCGGTACGCCGAGACGGGATCCGCGTCCAGCCCCAGCTCCTCGCGCACCTCCGCGAGCAACGGCCGCACATCCGTGTTGTACGCGTCCATGATCACGGCGTTCGCGGCCAGCACATCCCCCGTGCGCTGCGCCTCCGCCAGCTCCGCACGATCCACGAGCAGTGCCTTGGCCGTGGCTTCCTGCACGTTCATCACCGAACGAATGATCGCCGGGATCTTCGCCTCGATGTTGTGGCACTGGTCGAGCATGAAGGCGACGTCCGGTGTGAAGCCACCGCCCCGGATCACCTCGTACATGATCCGGAACAGCTGGAAGGGATCGGCCGCGCCCACCATCAGGTCGTCGTCGGCGTAGAACCGCGAGTTGAAGTCGAACCCGCCGAGCTTCCCCTCGCGCAGCAGCGTGGCGACGATGAACTCGATGTTGGTGCCGGGGGCGTGGTGGCCGGTGTCGACGACGACCTGGGCCTTGGGGCCGAGCTTGAGGCAGTGCGCGTACGCGGTGCCCCAGTCCGGGACGTCCGTCGAGTAGAAGGCGGGCTCGAAGAACTTGTACTCCAGCAGCATCCGCTGGTCGTCCCCGAGCCGCTCGTAGACCTGCGCCAGGCCCTCGGCCAGCCGGTCCTGGCGCGCGCGAATGTCGTCCTGACCGGGATAGTTCGTGCCGTCTGCGAACCAGAGCTTCAGGTCCTTCGAACCCGTCGCGTCCATGATGTCGACGCACTCGAGCAGGTGACCGACGGCCTTCCGGCGGACCGTCGCGTCCGGGTGGCAGATGGAGCCGAGCTTGTAGTCGTCGTCCTGGAAGGTGTTGGAGTTGATCGCCCCCAGCTTCAGGCCGCGCTCCTCGGCGTACTTCGCCAGCTCCGCGTAGCTGTCGGAGGCGTCGACCTTGTCCCAGGGAATGTGCAGCGCGACGGTCGGCGCGGCGCCCGTGAAGGCGTGCACCTGGGCGGCGTCGTCCAGTTTCTCGCGCGGATTGCGCGGGACTCCGGGCTGTGCGAACACCTTGAAGCGGGTTCCCGAGTTCCCGTACGCCCATGACGGCGTCTCTACTGCCTGGGTCTTGAGGGCGGTCTTCACCGCGGCAAGCTCGGTCACTTCGGGGCTCCTGTGACTTCGGGTGTGGCTTCGGTTTCGAATGACTGTGGAGTCGGGTCCGAGCTGCTCTTCTGCCTGATCTGAACAGCCCTTCTGTCTGAAACGATCTGAAACGATTCAGAACGCTGAAGCTATGAGCCCCCCGAAGGGCTGTCAACCCCCTGGGTGAAGCGGGCCCTCCGTGACTCGGTTGTGACCTTTGGCTATCGAAAATTTCGGCCCGAACCCATTGACGTGACCTGGGCAACATGTCTAACGTCCCGGCAACCTAGTTGAAACCTTTCACGACGTCGTGAGGCTTCTCCGCCCGCGTCGTTGAGGAGCTCCCATGACCCACCGGTCCGACGCGGGTCCGGCCCCCGTACTGGCGCTCGAGGACATCTCCAAGTCCTTCGGCGCGGTACGCGCCCTGCGGGACGTGTCCCTGGAACTGTTCCCCGGCGAAGTGCACGCACTCGCCGGTGAGAACGGCGCGGGCAAGTCGACCCTCATCAAGACGCTCGCCGGCGTGCACCGACCGGACGCCGGCCGGGTGCTGCTGGACGGTGAGCCCACCGTCTTCCACGGTCCCGCCGACGCCCGCGACGCGGGCATCGCGGTGATCTACCAGGAGCCCACGCTCTTCCCCGACCTGTCGATCGCCGAGAACATCTTCATGGGCCGCCAGCCGCGGCGCGCCCTCGGCCGTATCGACCACAAGGCCACCCACGCGGCGACCGCCGCGCTGATGAAGCGCCTCGGCGTCGACCTCGACCCCGACCGCCCGGCGCGCGGACTGTCCATCGCGGACCAGCAGATCGTCGAGATCGCCAAGGCGCTCTCCTTCGACGCCCGCGTCCTGATCATGGACGAGCCGACCGCCGCCCTCACCGGCAGTGAGGTGGCGCGCCTCTTCGGTGTCGTCCGCACCCTGCGTGAGCAGGGCTCCGCGGTGCTGTTCATCTCGCACCGCCTGGAGGAGATCTTCCAGATATGCCAGCGGGTCACGACCTTGCGCGACGGTGCCTGGATCTCCAGCGAGCCCCTCGACGGCATGACCGAGGACGACCTGGTACGCCGGATGGTCGGCCGCGATCTCGACGAGCTCTACCCCAAGCAGGACGTCGAGGCGGGCGAAGTCGCCCTGAGCGTGCGCCGTCTGACCCGCGAGGGCGTCTTCACCGACGTCTCCTTCGACGTCCGGCGCGGCGAGATCGTCGGACTCGCCGGACTCGTCGGCGCCGGGCGTACGGAGGTTGCCCGGGCCGTCTTCGGCGTCGACCGCTGGGACGCCGGAGAGGTCGAGGTCGACGGGAATTCACTGACGAACGGGGCGCCCTCCACGGCCATGGCCGCCGGGCTCGCCCTCGTTCCCGAGGACCGGCGCGCCCAGGGCCTGGTGATGGACATGTCCATCGAGCGCAACATCGGGCTCACCGGGCTGCGTACGACCGTCAAGGCGGGCCTGATGGACCGCGGCGCCGAGCGCAGCCGCTCCCTCGACTGGGCGGTCAAACTCCAGGTGAAATACGCCCGGATCGCCGACACCGTCTCCACGCTCTCCGGCGGCAACCAGCAGAAGGTCGTCCTCGCCAAGTGGCTCGCCACCGGCCCCAAGGTGCTGATCGTCGACGAGCCGACCCGTGGCATCGACGTCGGCACCAAGGCCGAAGTACACCGGCTGCTCAGCGAGTTGGCCGCCGACGGGGTGGCCGTCCTGATGATCTCCTCCGACCTGCCCGAGATCCTCGGCATGGCCGACCGCGTGCTGGTGATGCACGAGGGCCGGCTCACCGCCGAGATACCCCGCTCCGAAGCCACCGAGGAGACCGTGATGGCCGCCGCCACGGGGAGGGCTGCCGCATGACGTCGACAGCCACGGAGAGCGCCGCCCTCGGCGTGGCTCCGGCAACGACCGGGCCGGGCGGCCAGCTCGCTCCGGCAGCGGCCGAGCGGGCCCCCGGTACGGATTTCGGAGCCGCCGGTTCGGCCGCCCGAAGCGCGTCGGCTGCCACGCAGACGCCCGCCTCCCCCCAGTGGGGCGTTCGCATCACCTCGGTGGCCCCTCGGACGGCCGCCCGCCAGATTCCGAACATCCCCCGGAGGGCCGCCGCATGACGGTGACCGCACCCAACCCCGCCCCCGCCGCCGAAGTGCCCAAATCGAGTGGCACCCGGCTGGCGGACCGCGTTTTCAAGATGCGCGAACTCGCCATCCTGGCCGTCTTCCTGGTGATGATCGCCATCACCCAGATGGGCAACAGCGAGTTCCTGTCCGAGCAGGGCATCAAGGACCTGCTGCTGAACGCGACGATCCTGGTGCTGGTCGCCACCGGCCAGTCGCTGGTGGTGATCACCCGGAACGTCGACCTGTCGGTCGGCTCCACGCTCGGCATCAGCGCCTTCGCGGCCGGTACCTATCTGCACGGCGGTGGGAACCCCGTCGTCGCGGTGTTCCTGGCCGTCCTGCTCGGCATCGGCTGCGGTCTCGTCAACGGGCTGCTGGTCAGCCTCGGTCAGGTGCCCGCGCTCGTCGTCACCCTCGGCACGCTCTACATCATCCGCGGCATCGACTCCATCTGGGTCGGCTCCCGTCAGATCACCGCGGCCGACCTCCCGGGCAGCTTCGTCGACTTCGGCTCCGGCGGTATCTCGGCGGTCCCGTACCTCGCCCTGATCGCCCTGGCCGTGCTGCTGGTCACCGCGTACTACCTCAAGCACTTCGGCAGCGGCCGCGAGCTGTACGCGCTGGGCTCCAACCCGGAGGCCGCCCGGCTCGCCGGCATCCCCGTCCGCAAGCGGATCCTCACCGCGTACGTCGTGTGCGGCGGCCTCGCCGGACTCGCGGGCGCCCTGTACCTCGCCCGGTTCGGCAACGTCGACTCCGGCACCAGCACCGGCTATGAACTCACCGTCGTCAGCGCGGTCGTGGTCGGCGGTGTCGTCTTCACCGGTGGCTCCGGCAGCGTCTACGGCGCCGCGCTCGGCGCACTGCTGCTCACCTCCATCAACAGCGTGCTGCCCGCCCTCGGTGTCAGCTCCGTCTGGGTGCTCGCCATCAACGGCATCCTGCTCATCCTCGCGATCGCGGTCGACCGGATCGTCGCGCTGCGCGTGGCCTCCGCACTGAAGAAGAGGAACGCCCGTCATGGCTGACTCGCCCCTCGCGCGCGCCGTCCGCTGGGACACGGTCGTCGGCGCCCTCCTCATCGTCCTGCTGCTGTTCTCCTTCGGGTTCGTGGACGGCTTCGGCAACTCCCTCAACCTGTCGTTCCTGATCGGCAACACGCTGCCCATCGCTCTGATCGCGTTGCCGATGACCCTGCTGGTGGTGGCCGGGGAGATCGACCTCTCCGTCGCCTCCACGGCCGGACTGTCCGGCTCGGTGATGGGCGCCCTGTGGAACCAGGGCATGTCGATCGAGACGATCATCCCGATCTGCCTGCTCCTGGGAGTGGTCTGCGGGCTGGTCAACGGCCTGCTGGTGACCCGGCTCGGGCTGCCGTCCCTCGCCGTCACCATCGGTACGCTCGCCGCCTACCGGGGCATCGCACAGATCGTGCTCGGCTCGGACGCGGTGACCGACTTCCCCACCCAATACCAGGACTTCGCGTCCGGACGCATCGGGAACACCTTCATCCCGCAGGCCTTCCTGCCCTTCCTTGTGCTCCTCGCGATCGCCGTGGTAGTACTTCACGCCACCCCCTTCGGACGCTCGGCCTTCGCGGTCGGCGCCAACGAGGAGGCCGCGCGGTTCGCCGGCATCCGCGTCAAGCGGCAGAAGCTGATCCTCTTCGTCGCCACCGGCTTCATGGCCTCCCTCACCGGCATCTTCTGGGCCCTGCACTACGCCAGCGCCCGCTACGACAACGCCACCGGGCTGGAGCTGTCCGTCATCGCGGCCGTCCTCCTCGGTGGCATCGACTTCGACGGCGGCAAGGGCACGCTCGGCGGCGCGATCGCGGGAGTCTTCCTGCTCGGCGCGCTGCAGAACGTGATGAGCCTTCAGGACGTCTCCGCCCAGTCGCAGATTGTCGTCACCGGCATTCTGCTCGTCGTCTCCGTGCTCGGCCCCCGGGTCGCGCGGCAGATCTCCATAGCGAGGGCGGGCCGCAGAGCCACGTAAGCGCTCCGCTGGATCGGCCGTTCGCAAAGCCGCCGGCCGTCCGTGGCTGGTCGCGCGGTTCCCCGCGCCCCTTCGGGGCGCACCCACTCACCCCCGTAAAGGACCCCGCCATGCGCAAGTCTTCGATCCGCCGCACCGGCGCGGCGCTCGCCGCCGTCACCTCGCTCGCCCTGGCCGTCACCGCCTGCGGCGGCACCACCAAGGACGATGTGAAGAGCGAGGGCGGCTCGGCCGCCGCGACCGGCTCGGCCGACCCGAACGCGGCCACCAAGAAGGGCCTGACGGTCGGTTTCCTGCCCAAGCAGGTCAACAACCCGTACTTCACCTCGGCGGACAAGGGCGGCGAGAAGGCGCTGACGGAGCTGGGCTCCAAGTACAAGGAGGTCGGCCCGAGCAGCGCCACGGACACCTCCGGCCAGGTGAGTTACGTCAACACGCTCACCCAGCAGCAGGTCAACGCCATGGCCGTCTCCGCGCAGGACCCGGGCGCCCTGTGCACCGCTCTCAAGCAGGCCATGAGCAACAAGATCAAGGTCGTCACGTACGACTCCGACACCAAGCCCGAGTGCCGCAACGCCTTCGTCTCGCAGGCCAGCGCCGAGGACCTGGGCCGCACCGAGGTCCAGCTGCTCGCCGAGCAGATCGGCTACAAGGGCGAGATAGCGATCCTGTCCGCCGCGCAGACCGCCACGAACCAGAACACCTGGATCGACTTCATGAAGGAGGAGCTGAAGGACCCGAAGTACAAGGACATCAAGCTGGTCAAGGTCGCCTACGGCAACGACGACGCCCAGCAGTCCTTCCAGCAGACCCAGGGCCTGCTCCAGGAGCACCCGAACCTGAAGGGGATCATCTCCCCGACCACCGTCGGCATCAAGGCCGCGGCTCAGTACCTGTCCGGCTCCAAGTACAAGGGCAAGGTCAAGCTGACCGGCCTCGGCACCCCCAACGACATGCGCAAGTACGTCAAGAACGGCACCGTCGACGCCTTCGAGCTGTGGGACCCGGCGAAGCTCGGCGAGCTCGCCGCGCGTACGGCCGTGGCGCTGTCCTCGGGGCAGATCACCGGCAAGGAGGGCGAGACCTTCAAGGCCGGTGACATGGGCTCGTACACCATCGGCAAGGACGGCGTGATCAACCTGGGCAAGCCGACCGCCTTCGACGCCAAGAACATCGACCAGTTCAACTTCTAGCAGTCCACCTTCCAGCAGTCGTCCCAGCAGTTGTCCCAGCAGTCGTCTTTCTCGGCCCCGGAGGGTCTTTGATGCAGCGTGTGTGCTTCCTGCTGAAGGTCCGTGCGGACCGTCTCGACGAGTACCGCGAGCGGCACGCCGCCGTGTGGCCCGAGATGCTCCAAGCGCTCTCGGCCACCGGCTGGCACAACTACTCGCTCTTCCTGCGCGAAGACGGCCTGCTGGTCGGCTACTTGGAGACCGAGGACTTCGCGGCCGCACAGGCCGGCATGGAAGCCACCGACATCAATGCCCGTTGGCAGACGGAGATGGCGCCGTTCTTCGAATCGCTGGACGGCGCCCGACCCGACGAGGCCATGAAGCCCCTCACCGAAGTCTTCCACCTCGCCTGACACCCGCGCGAAGCCCTACCCAGGAGTCCCGGACATGAGAAGACGCACCTTGTTGGCGACGGCCGTGCTCGGCGCCGTGGCAGGCCCCGGTATCGCCGGTACGGCACGCGCGGCCGACCCCGGCCCCTCGGTCACCCTCACCGGCAGCACCCAACTGGACGCCCAGGCCCTCTTCTTCGTGTCGTACGACGGCCTGGTCAACAACAACTCGTTCCAGAAGAACGGGCTGTTGACTTACAAGGGCTATCAGTACGCCGTCTGGTACACCACCGACCGCAGCGCGGTGGTCGCCCGCCGGGCGCTCGGTGCGTCGAGCTGGTCGACGGTCACCCTCGCCCACCAGCTCAAGAGCTCCGACTCGCACAACGTGATCTCCATGGGCGTGTCGAAGACCGACGGCCGGCTGCACCTCAACATGGACTCCCACAGCGACGGCTTCTTCTACGTGAAGTCGGTGGCCGGGCTGCTCGACAACCCCGCCTCGACGGCCTGGACCTCCGCGGTCTTCGGAGCCGTAGGGACCTCGCTGGACGGGCTCGCGCTCACGACACAGTTCACGTACCCCCAGTTCGTCTCCACGCCCGACGGCAAGCTCCAGCTGAGCTACCGCGTGGGCATCTCCGGAAACGGGCGCAACGCCCTCGCGGAGTACGACGGCTCGTCCTGGACCGCTCTCGGGGAGTGGTCCAGCTCGACCGGCACGTACACCAGCGAGCACGGCTCCAGCACCGCCCGCAACATGTATCTGCACGGCATCGACTACGACGTCGACGGACGGCTGCACTCCTTCTTCACCTGGCGCGAGCAGAACGGCGCCGTGATGTGCAACAGCGGCGGCATCACCAACCACGACACCGGCTACGTCTACTCGACCGACCGTGGCCGCACCTGGCGCAACGACGCGGGCACCGTCGTCGGCACCACGGGCGGCTCCGACACGGTGGCCGTCACCGACGCCGGGCTCGTCGTCGACCCGCTCAATCCGGACCACTCCCTGATGAACCAGGAGAGCCAGGCCACCGACTCCACCGGCCTGCCGCACGCGATCATCAGCTATGTGCCCGGCCGCTTCGGACAGTGCACCACCGACTACGTCACCGACCGGACGAACAACGGCCGCGCCTTCCACCTGCGCAAGAACGTCTCGGGGACCTGGACCAAGACCGAGATCCCGATCGCGCTCAGCTCCAGCCAGCGCACCAAGCTGATCCTGGACAAGTACGACAACGTCTACGCGATCATGCCCTTCGGCCGGATCGCCGCCGCATCGAAGTCCTCCGGATACACCGACTGGAAACTCCTGTACGACGGCGGCGGTCTGAACGCCTTCGGCGAGGTCGTGATCGACGAGATGCGCGTCTCGCAGGACGGGACGCTGTCGGTCATGTACCAGGAGAAGTCCAGCGGGACCACGCCCTCGGCGCTCCATGTCGTCGATTTCCGGCTGCCCGCATGATCACCGAAGTCGGCGGACTCGCGGGTAATGTGAAGACCCGCCCGCCGCTACTCGTCCCCCTGGAGGTTCCTGCCTGATGGCCCAGTCGGTGGGTATCAAGGACGTCGCCCGCGCCGCCGGAGTCTCCGTGGGCACGGTCTCCAACGTCATCAACCGCCCGGACTCCGTCGCCTCCGAGACCCGGGCGCGCGTCCTGTCGGCCATAGACCGGCTCGGTTACGTCCGCAGCGAGTCCGCCCGCCAGCTGCGGGCCGGGCGCAGCCGGATCATGGGCCTGCTCGTCCTCGACATGGGCAACCCCTTCTTCGTGGACGTGGCCCGCGGCGCCGAGCGCGCCGCGCGGGACGCCGGGCTGGGCGTGATGGTCTGTAACAGCGCGCAGAGCGCGAGCGAGGAGGCCGACTACCTGTCGCTCTTCGCCGAGCAACGGGTCCGCGGCGTGCTGCTCACGCCCGCCGACGCCACGGGACGCAACATCGAGACGTTCCGCCGCAACGGCATCCCCTTCGTCCTGGTCGACCGGGTCGCCGAGGGCACCACCGAGTGCTCGGTCTCGGTCGACGACGTGGCGGGTGGCGCGCTGGCCGTACGGCACCTCGTCGACGCCGGTCACCGGTCGATCGCGTACGTCAGTGGACCCCCCGGGTTCAACCAGGTCAGGGACCGCCGCACCGGCGCCCTGAACGCGCTGGCCGAGGCCGGCCTTGCGCCCACCGCGCTGCGGGAGCTGCCGACCGAACGCCTCGACGTGGCCGCGGGCCGCGACGCGGGCGCCCGGCTGCTGGGCCTCTCCGACCGCCCGACCGCCGTCTTCTGCGCCAACGACCTGCTCGCGCTCGGCGTCCTGCAGGCCATGTACGCGGCGGGCGTCGGCGTCCCCGACGACCTCGCGATCGTCGGCTACGACGACATCGAGTTCGCCGCCGCCGCGGCCGTCCCGCTCACCTCCGTACGCCAGCCCGCCATGACCATGGGCGCCCTCGCCGCCGAACTGCTGCTGGAGGAGACGGAGGCCGAGACGGCGCCCACGCCGCACGAGCACCGCCGGGTGGTGCTCCAGCCGGAACTGGTGGTCCGCCGCTCCAGCCTGTCGGCGCGCTGAGGCGTGGCACGGTCCGCGTGCCGCGTGTGCTGAGCGACCATTCAGTACGGTTTTCTTGATCCCCGGACTCGGCCGGCCGGGGATCATGTGCTCAACTGGGACGCAGCCTGGATCCGTACGTCTCGGGAGCCCTGTTGACCGTCAGCTATCGCCAGCCCGGTGTCGCCCTGACCGACCACCGCTTCACCGTGCCCCTCGACCACGACGACCCGGCGGGGGAGAGCATCGAGCTCTTCGCCCGCGAGGTCGTCGCGAGCGACAAGGCGCGCCAGGACCTCCCCTGGCTGGTCTACCTCCAAGGCGGCCCCGGCTTCGGTGCCAACCGTTTCGTCGGCAAGCAGGCCTGGCTCGGCCGCGCGCTGAAGGAGTTCCGGGTCCTGCTGCTCGACCAGCGCGGCACCGGCCACTCCACGCCCGCCAATCGCCAGACGCTCCCGCTGCGCGGCGGCCCCCGCGCCCAGGCCGACTACCTCACGCACTTCCGCGCCGACTCCATCGTCCGCGACTGCGAGACCATCCGCCCCCGGCTCACCGGCGGCGCCCCCTGGACCGTACTCGGCCAGAGTTTCGGCGGCTTCTGCGCGGTGCACTACCTGTCCACCGCGCCGGAAGGGCTGCGCGCCGCCGTCCTCACCGGCGGCCTGCCCTCCCTCGACGCGCACGCGGACGACGTCTACCGGGCCGCGTACCCCCGTATCGAACGCAAAGTCGCGGCACACTACGCGCGATACCCCCAGGACATCGAGCGAGCCCGGCAGATCGCCGAGTTCCTGGGCCGCCAGGAGTCCGTCCTGAGCAACGGCTACCGCCTGATCGTCGAGGCCTTCCAGTCCCTGGGCATCCTCCTCGGCGGCGGCGAGGGCAGCCACCGCCTGCACTACCTCCTGGAGGAGGCCTTCGTCCGCACCCCGCAGGGCCCGGCTCTCTCCGACGCCTTCCAGGAGGAGGTGCAGAGCCTGCTGTCGTACGCCGGCCACCCCCTGTACGCGCTCGTCCACGAGGCCTGCTACGCCCAGGACGAGCGCCCCACCGCCTGGTCCGCCGAGCGGGTGCGGGCCGAGTTCCCGCAGTTCGACGCGGCCAAGACCCTCGCGGGCGACGGACCGCTGCTGTTCACCGGGGAGTCCGTACACCCCTGGATGTTCGACACCGACCCGGCGTTGCGCCCCCTGCGCGAGACCGCCGAGGAACTCGCCGCCCGCACCGACTGGCCGCCGCTGTACGACCCCGCCCGCCTCGCCGCCAACGAGGTGCCGGTGGCCGCGGCGGTCTACCACGACGACATGTACGTCGACACGGAGCACTCGCTGCGGACGGCCCGCGCCATCGGTGGTCTGCGTACCTGGGTGACGGACGAGTTCGAGCACGACGGGGTACGGGCCGGGGGGCCACGTGTCCTGGACCGGTTGCTGGCGCTGACGCGCGACGAGGTCTGACGGGAGAAGGGCGACGATGGACGAGAGCGAGCTCCGAGCGGCGTACATGAACCCCTTGGACACGCTCATCAAGCAGCACGTGGTGCCGGTCACCCCTCATGGGGTACCCCCATTGGCTCAGTACGCTGATGACATGCAAGAAGACAGCGGAACAGCAGTCCACGGCCGGCGCCTCGAGCTGCGGGCCGACTGCGGTCGGTGCTTCGGGCTGTGCTGCGTCGCGCTGCCCTTCGCCCGCTCGGCGGACTTCGCGATCGACAAGGATGCCGGAAAGCCCTGCCCGAACCTGCGGACGGACTCCCGGTGCGGGATTCACACGCAGTTGAGGGAGAAGGGGTTCAGCGGGTGCACGGTGTACGACTGTTTCGGCGCCGGCCAGCAGGTCTCCGAGGTCACCTTCGGCGGCCAGGACTGGCGCACGGGCTCGCGAGAGCGGGCCCGGCAGATGTTCGACGTGTTCCCGGTCGTCCGCCAGCTCCACGAACTGCTCTGGTACCTGAACGAGGCCCTGACTCTCCCCGCGGCCCGCCCGATCCACGCCGACGTCCGCCGCGCCCTCGAGGAGACGGAGCGGCTGACGAATCAATCCCCGGAGGAGCTTGGGGAGTTGGACGTGAACGCACACCGGCAGCAGGTCAACCCCCTCCTGCTGCGGACCAGCGAACTCGTGCGCGCGGGAGTCGGGCGCGGCAAGAAGAAGGACCGTCGCGGCGCCGACCTCATGGGCGCCCGCCTCAAGGGCGCCGACCTGCGGGGTGCCAACCTGCGCGGCGCCTACCTCATCGCCGCCGACCTCACCGGCGCGGATCTGCGCGGCGCGGACCTGATCGGTGCCGACCTGCGCGACACCGACCTCACGGACGCGGACCTGACCGGCGCGTTCTTCCTGACCCAGCCCCAGCTGAACGCGGCCAGGGGCGGTGCCGGGACCAGGCTGCCGCGGTCAGTCGCCCGCCCGGGCCACTGGACGGCTCAGGACTGAGTCGGGCGCGGGCGCGCGGGTGTCGAGGTGCAGCCGCAGCCCCTCCGGCATCAGCGTCAGCCGCTCGGTGATCCGCAGCCGGTAGTCCGGCTCGGGTCGCAGCTCATAGCGGCGCAGCAGCAGCCCCAGCACCAGCGTCGCCTCGTGCAGCGCGAACTGCCGGCCGATGCAGGCCCGCGCGCCGGTGCCGAACGGCTTGAAGGTGTGCGCGGGCCGGGACCGTATCGCCTGCGGGTCGAAGCGGTCCGGATCGAACGCCTCGGCGTCCGCGCCCCACACCTCGGGATTCCGCTGCAGCAGCGCCGTCAGCACCAGCGCCCACGCACCCGTCCGCATCGGGTGGACCCCGCCCAGCACGGTGTCCCCGCGGGCCTCGCGCGCGAAGGCGGGCGCCGTCGGCCACAGTCGTAGCGACTCGTCGAGGACCCGGCGGACGTAGCGCAACTTGGCGACCTGGTCGTAAGCGGGCAGGGGAGTGTCGCCCCAGACCCGGTCCACCTCGGCCCGTGCGCGGGCGGCGACGTCCGGGTGCTGGGCGAGATAGTGCAGGGCGAAGGAGAGCGCGCCCGAAGTCGTCTCGTGACCCGCGATCAGGAAGGTGATCACCTGACGCCGGATGTTCTCGGCCGTCAGCCGCTCCCCGGTCTCCGGATGGGTGGTCTCCAGCATCCGGTCGAGCAAGTCCCCCTCACCACTGGCGCGTTGACGGGCCGACACCACACCGTCGACCGTGCGGTTCAGATATGCCATGTCCGCCTCGTTGCGCCGGCCGGCACCGCGCAGCAGCACCGGAGCCAGCGGCGCGGGCAGCACATTGAGGCGCTGCGCGTAGGTGAGGGTTCCCACCATCGCGGTCACGAAGGGATGCGGGCGGGAGCGCTCGAAGGAGCCGAAGTCATGGCCGAAGCCGGTGCGGGCGATCGTCTCCAGTGTCAGTTTCGTCATGTCACCGGGTACGTCCACCGCGCGCCCCGCCGTCCGCTCCCCGTCCCAGCGGTCCATCAGCCGCTCGGTCACGGCGAGCATCATCGGGTGGTAGCCCTCCATGGCCTCACGGCTGAAGCCGGGGGCCAGGATGTCGTGGGCCAGCTGCCAGTTCGGTTCGTGGTTGTAGGCCGTGAACAGACCGTCCCCGGCGACCGGCCGGAGGTTGGCGACCCCGAGGCCGACGTGCTTGGCGAACCGTGTCTCGTCCGCCAGCTCGGCCGCGAGCTCGGCGCCCCACACGAAGACGATCTCCTTGCCGAAGCCCTTGCGCCGGAAGATCGGCCCGAGCCGGCGGCCGAAACGCATCGAGTCCTGCAGTGGAGAACGGACGTTGGCGCCGATCACATCCCCGACGAGGGGGAGCCGGTAGGGCGGACGGGGAATGCGGTGCAACTCCGGCCAGCCCAGCTCCGCACTCCGGAACCCCTTGGGCAGCACGGCCCCTGTCGTCTCCGCCATGACGCCATCTCCCTTGTGCCCGCGGCACGTCGACTCTGCTGCCCTGATCTGTTGCCCTGACCATGTTGTACGTGGGTTCAATAGCGGTTTTCAGTGTGATCCCGTTGTTGAACCGACGTCAAGTAAGGTGCGGCCATGATGGGCGAACAGGGGGAGCGAGGGGAACGCACGCGCCGTCGGCTGAGTACCGAGGAGCGCAGGGAGCAGCTGCTGTCCGTCGGGGCGCGGCTGTTCTCGGAGAGCCCGTACGACGAGGTGTGGATCGAGCAGGTCGCCGAGATCGCCGGGGTCTCGCGCGGTCTGCTCTACCACTACTTCCCGACCAAGCGGGACTTCTTCGCCGCCGTCGTGGAGCGCGAGAGCGAGCGGATGCTGCGGATGACGGCGGCGGTACCCGGCGTTCCCGTACGCGAGCAGCTCGGCGCCGGGCTCGACACCTTCCTGGAGTACGTCGAGGCGCACGCGCACGGTTTCCGCGCCTTCCACCGTGCCGACGCGGCCGGTGACCAGGCCGTGCGGAGGGTCTATCGGCGGGCACTGGCCGCGCAGGAGGAACAGATCCTGGCGGCGCTCGCGGCGGACCCGGACTTCGGCGGGGCGCCCGAGGACCGGCCCGAGCTGCGGATCGCCGTCCGCGGGTGGCTCGCCTTCACCACCGCCGTCTGTCTGGAGTGGCTCAGGGGGGCCGAGCTGACCCGGGAGCAGCTGCGCGATCTGTGTGCGCGGGCGCTGCTGGGCGCCATCGCGCCGTAACCCACAGGGGAGTCGGAGGTGTGTCGTGGTTGGCGTACACCCCGATCTCCGCTAAGTTAGGCAAGGCTTACCTAATAAGGGAGGTTGGGATGGGTGACCGCATGGGTGACCGTCATGCCTGGACGGCCGCGCCCGCCGCGGCCGAGCGCGCCCGCTCGGTGCTCGCCTCGGCATGGTCCTGCGCGGTGACCGCGGAGGGCGGCCGGGAGGAGCTCGTCGGCGCGCACACCGTCACTGCGGACGGGCGCCTGCACCTGCATGTGCCGCAGGACAGCGCGCTGCTCGCCGCCGCGTTCCGCGCGCCGCGCGGGGAACCGTCCGCGGTCCTGGAGTTCGCGGACGTCGCGCCCGTTGCGGTACGCAACAGGATCCGCGCCCGCCTCTGGATCGCCGGCTGGTTCGTCCTGGCCGACGGGCACCTGGAGTTCCAGCCCTCTCGCGTGGTGCTGCGGGAGGCGCCCGGCGCGGTGGTGGTCGACCTCGACGAGTTCGCGGACGCCGCCCCCGACCCCCTGGCCGCGGCCGAGTCCACGCTCCTCACCCACCTCGCCGACGCGCACCCGGACGCCGTCGAGCGGCTGACCCGCCTCGTCGAGCCCGAGGGCCTGCAGGGCGCGGTCCGCGTCCAGCCGCTCGCCGTCGACCGGCACGGCCTGACCCTGCGCATCGAACGGGCGCGCGGCAACGGTGACGTACGCCTGCCGTTCCACACGCCCGCCGACGATGTCTCGCAGCTCACCGAACGGATGCACGTGCTGCTCACCCAGGCGAGCTCCGCCTCCTGTCCCCGCGCTCTACAGCGGCAGCGCACAGACAGCGACCGGTGAGGCGAACGGCGCGCCCGCGAGCCGGAGTTCACCGCTCTGTTCGTCGACGTGGAAAACGCTGACCGTGCCCGACCGCTGATTCGCCGCGAACAACAGTCCCTCGTCCGGCGAGAAGGCGATGTGGCGAGGGAAGTCGCCGCCGACCGGGACGGTGTCCAGGAGCCTCAACCGGGCGCCGTCCGCCTCGACCGCGTACCGCGTGAGGCTGTTGTGGCCGCGATTGGCGAGATAGGCGTACGACCCGTCCGACGTCACCAGGAGCTGCGCCGGGTAGTTCGTGCCTTCGCCCGTGCCCGTGGACTGCGGGTCGCCCGGGGTGAGCCGTCCGCTCGGCGGGTCGTACGCGCAGACCACGACCGTGTTGTCGACCTCATTGGCCAGATAGGCGAAGCGGCCGGCGGGGTGGAAGGTGAGATGGCGAGGCCCGGCGCCCGGCCGGGTGTGCGCCTGGGAGACCTCGGCGAGCGTGCCCTTCGACGGGGCCAGCCGGTAGGTGTAGACGGTGTCGGTGCCCAGGTCGACGGCGAGGACATGGCCGCCGTCGGGGCTGGTGACGAACTGGTGGGCGTGCGGGCCTTCTTGGCCCGGGCCCGGCGCCGGACTGGAGTGCGTGACCAGGTCGGTGCGCTCGCCCAGTGCGCCCGAGGCGCCGATGGGGTGCACGGCCACACTGCCCGAGGTGTAGTTGGCGCTCAGCAGCCAGCGCCCGCTCGGATGCACGGACAGGTGGCAGGGGCCGGCGCCGCCGGTGCTCCGGGCACCCAGCACCCGGTTGTCGGCGAGCCGTACGGCCGTCACGCCGCCCTCCTGCCGCTCATTGACGGAATACAGCGTGCGGCCGTTCGGATGCACGGCGAGATACGACGGGTCGGCGATCTTGGTGAGAGTGCCGGTGGCCGTGATGCCGCCCGTCGCGGGGTCGTACGTGGCCAGGCCGATCCCCTTCCCGCCGCCGTCGACCGAGGTGTAGGTGCCGAGGAACAGCCGACGGGGGGTGGGGGAGGAGGCAGTGGAAGGAGTGACGGGAGCGGAGGGGGAGGGGGTGACGTCGGTGGGCGCGGTTGTGGCCTTCGCCGACTCGGTGCGCGGCGCGGCCGGTGCCGGGACCGTCGTCACCACGGCGGCCCCCGCCAGCACTCCGACGAACCGGCGCCTGCTCCAGCCGCCGCCCGTGCCCCGCGCCGGTTCTGCACCACTGCTCATGCCTGCACCTCGGGTGTCGGTTGCCTCAGCTGTGACAACAACCTTGGCGCGCGACACCCGAGAAGTGCAAAAAAGGCAATGGATCGTGCCAAAAAGGCAATGGATGGTGCACGGTGCGCAACGACCTGACCGGGCCGCCTACCAGTCACCGTCCTCGACCGGCTTGCCCGGCGCGTCCCCGAGCGGCTTCACCTGGCCGGGCGAGGGCTCCTGCCAGGGCTCGTGGTCGGCGCCGAGCCAGTCGCCGACCGGCTGCACCGAGCCCAGTGTGTCGGTGGGGGCGACGTCCTGCGCGTCGTTGTCGTAGTACTCGAACCAGGGCAGCCCGGCCCGTGTGCAGGCCGCGCGGTCGACGGGGGACGGCGGGGGAGCCTCGCCCGTGATGCGGCGCGGCCCGGTCTTCCTCACATAGAACGACTCGAGGCCGGGGGACGGTTCCGGTCGCGACGGGGCATCCGCGGCATCCGCAGACGTTCCCGCAGCCGGGCGAGGTGCGGTCGGCGTTCGCGCTGTTCGCGCGTGCCGCGGTCGAGCTCCTCCAGGAGCCGCCGTGAGCGGTGCTCCGTGTCGAGCTCGTCCAGGATGCGGTTGACCTCCGTGAGGACGGCGCCGTGCAGATGCCACTCACGGGCGTCCCGCTGGACCCCGTCGAGCAGCAGCTGGGCCAGTTTGTCGCGGGTCGCCACCGCCGTGGTGAGCTCCGCGGCGAGCCGGGCCTCCGCCGACTCGGCGCTGTCGCTGACGTCCGTGGTCACCAGGACGGCGAAACTCACCACGGCGTCGGCCACCTCCGACAGCAGCTGCTCCACCGTCGCACCCACCTGCGGTTCGAACAGAGGCTCGGGATCGCGCTCCTTGGCGAGGTCGGTCAGAGTACGGGCGAGTACCCGCAGCACCACCGTGCAGATCTCCAGCGTGTCGAGGCCCGTGCGCAGCACGATCCGGTGCAGCAGACCCTCCCGTACGCGGGGATTGAGCTTCAGACTGTCCTCGGCCTGCCGCAGCGCCGCGTCCACCTCGACGATGTCGTGGTCCAGGCGGCGCGCCTCGTGCAGCCGGGCGGTGGCGTGCTCGACGGGGGTGCGGCCCGCTGCCTCCTCACCCATCCGCAGCATCAACCGCCGTACCCGTCGGGCCAGTCCCTCGATGGACTCACCGGCCGCGCCCACCCACACCGGGGGAGCGAAGAGCAGATTGCAGCCGAGTCCGACGCCCGCGCCGATCAGCGTCTCCAGCACCCGGGCCCAGGCCGTGTCCCCGACCCTGGTCACGCCCAGCACGAGCATGGCGCTGATCGCCACCTCGGGCACGAACTCGCTGACCCGGACGAGATGACCGACGGCCAGCGAGGCGAGAATGAGCAGGGCCAGGCTCCACCAGGTCAGCCCCACGAGGACGCTGAAGCCGATGGCGACGACGACACCGGCCACGACGGAGTTCACCCGGCGGATGCCGGTGGTGAGGGTGGCGTAGAGCGTCACCTGCACCACCAGGAGCGCGGTCAGCGGAGCGGTGAGCGGCGCGGGCTCGGGGCTGAGACGCAGCGCGATCACGTACGCGATGGTCGCGGCCGCCGCCGACCGCACCGACTGGACGACCACGGGTTCCTGGTGCCACTTCCGAACCTGCGCGCCCACCTCGGCCCACGCACCACGTACGTCTCGCATCCTTGGCCTTTTCCCCTTTCGCAGGTGTACCGAACGTGATGATCGAGGACCGGATCTGTCCGTAAGGGAGCCTAGATTGTTCACCGGGGAATCAGGGGAATCGGGGGGATCAGGGGGATCAGGCGTACAGCTTCTCCAGGAAGGCGGAGAGGTTGCCGACCGTCCGGGCGATCTGCTGCTCCATCGTGAGGCTCTCCTCGAAGCGGCTCCCGGACTCCGGGACCTTCTTGCCGCGTACGTACAGGGAGCAGGCGAGGTCGGCGCACATGTACATGCCGACGGAGTTGCCCTCGCGGCCGGCCGCGCCCGCCTTGCGGGCCGTCATCAGCGAGACCCCGTTGCCCGGGTGGGTGGTCAGACAGAGCGAGCACATGCTGCGGTGCAGGAAGCCGCGTTGGGAAGAGGGGAAGCGCAGGGTGATGCCGATGAGCTCGCCGGCTCGCTCGGTGACGAGATAACTGCGGTCGGGCGCCCCGGGGTCGCGCCAGCCCAGGAAGTCCAGATCGTCCCAGGGGCGCAGGTCGAGGTCGCGAGGGGTCGCGAGCCGCTTGGCCTCCCCCTTGGAGCAGTTGATAAATGAGTTGCGGATGTCCTGCTCGGTGAGTGATCTCAAGGGGGTCTCCGTGGCGGGGGGCGATGGCGTGAGTAAACCTAGAGGTACTAGGTTTTTCCTTAAGGTACATAGCCGCAGGGGAGGGTTCCAGTGGATTTCGGAGGCGGTCGCACCGCGCGGGAGCGGGCCCTGCGCCATGTCGCGGCCCGCTCCCACGGCCCGGCGGTCGACCCCGCGCTGCGCGTCACCCTGAACTTCCACCCCGACCGGCTCGTACGCGGGCGGCCGATCCTGGAGGCGCTGGCCCAGGACGGCGCGTACCGCTCGCAGTTCGTCACGGGCACGAGCAACGGCGGGCTGACCGCGCACCCCGGCGGCGACCGCTGGCGCTGGGAGAGCCGGATCTTCGGTGCGGCGTACGACAGCGCGCCCGCGCACGAGCGCCCGGTGTACGGCGGCCTGAACTTCCGGCGCCAGGTCGTCGGCGCGGCGCCCCGGTTCGGCTCCTCGCACTTCCGGCTGACCGGCGCGGCACTGCGCCGGGCCACCTTCTGCTACCCGGACAGCGCGGCCGAGCCTTCCGCGTTCGGGGTCGCCGCCGGGATGTCCCTGATCGAGCTGGCCGAGGCGGACGAGCAGGACGCGCTCAACGACTACATCGAGGCGCAGGTGCACGGACCCGTCGCCCTGGCGAGCGACATGGAGGCGCTGGTCCTCGACGCGAGCTACCGCGGCACACCCGTCGAGACGGCCGCCCGGAGGCTGCCGTGCCCGGTCGAGTGGCACCCCGGGTACCGGCTCCCGGTCGAGGAACTGCGCCGCCACCCTGACTTCCGCGGCCCCGGGTTCGTCGCGCTCGGCGCCCGGATCGCCGAGGACGGGCACCTCGACCCCCGGATCATCGGGGACGCCGCCCGCACCGGCCGCCACGCACCGCAGGACCTGAAGATGGTGTGGCACTGCCTCGCACGCTTCGGCGCGCCTCGGGGAGCGGGCACGGCCTCCTCGGTGACATCGAGCGGGACACGTCCTTCCCGGCCGGATATCAGGAGGCGGGCGGCCGGGTCGAGTGCGACGCCCCGGCCCGACGACGCCTCGCCCGCCACCGGAGCCACCTCTGCGTGATCACGCTCATCGAAACCGTGCCCCGCGCGGTCGGCGAGGAACATGCCGCGTGGGGCGTGTGACAGGGTTCGGCATGTGATCAGCAGGGATGGCGGCCGCCGCCGCGCGGGCGTCCGGGAGCCGATGACCCCCGTCGCCACGATCGGCGGGTGACGGGGGCGGCGACTTTGCCGAGCCATCGGCTGACGTCAGGCCGCGCTGCGGCTCCTCTCCCCGTGGGCCCGGATGATGTCCGCGTACCGGTATCCGCTCCCCTTCACCGTGCGCCGCTGCGTCGTGTAATCGACGTGCACAAGACCGAAGCGCTTGTCGTAGCCGTAGGCCCACTCGAAGTTGTCGAGCAGGGACCAGGCGAAGTAACCGGCGAGGGGTACGCCCTTGCGGGCCGCGGAGGCGCAGGCGGCGAGGTGTCGCTCCAGGTAGCGCGTGCGCTCGGGATCGTCCACGGTGCCGTCGGGACGGACGGCATCGGGATAGGCGGACCCGTTCTCCGTGACATACAGCTTGCGGGCGCCGTAGTCGTCCGTGAGGCGGAGCAGGAGGCGCTCGATACCGGAGGCGTCGACCTCCCAGTCCATGCCGGTACGCGGGACGCCGGGCCGGCGGACCGTGCGGACACGCGGGGCCGGGCCGGTGGGGTCGTCGGCGGCGGTCGTCGGGAAGTAGTAGTTGAGGCCCAGCCAGTCCAGGGGCTGCGCGATGGTCTCCAAGTCACCCGGCTGTTCGGGGAGTTCGACGCCGTACACCTCGCGCATGTCCGCCGGGAAGCCGCGGCCGTGCACCGGGTCCAGCCACCAGCGGTTGGTGTGCCCGTCAAGGCGGCCGGCCGCCGCGACGTCCTCGGGGCGGTCGGTCGCGGCCTCGATGCTGGACAGGTTGTTGACGATGCCGACCTGGGCGCCCGGCGCCGCCGCGCGGACGGCCTGCACGGCCAGGCCGTGACCCAGGAGCAGATGGTACGAGGCGCGGACCGCGACCGTGAGGTCCGCCAGACCGGGGGCCATCCGGCCCTCCAGATGGCCGATCCAGGCCGAGCACAGCGGCTCGTTGAGCGTGGTCCAGTGCCGGACGCGGTCGCCCAGACGCTCCGCGACGATTGCCGCGTACGAGGCGAAGTGGTGCGCCGTGTCGCGGACCGGCCAGCCGCCGCTGTCCTGGAGCACCTGCGGCAGGTCCCAGTGGTAGAGGGTGACGGAAGGGGTGATGCCCGCCTCCAGCAGGGCGTCGATCAGCCGGTCGTAGAAGTCGAGCCCCTTCGCGTTGACCGGGCCGTCGCCGCCCGGCAGCACCCGGGGCCAGGCGATGGACAACCGGTAGGCGTTGGTGCCCAGCCGGCGCATGAGCGTGATGTCCTCGCGCCAGCGGTGGTAGTGGTCGCAGGCGACGTCCCCGTGGTCGTCCTGGTCGATCTTGCCCGGGGTGTGCGAGAAGGTGTCCCAGATGGAGGGGGAGCGGCCGTCCTCGGCGACGGCTCCCTCGATCTGGTACGCCGACGTGGCCGTGCCCCACAGGAAGTCCTCGGGGAGGGCGGCAAGGTCGATGGTCACGGAAGTCCCTTCAGGGGATGAGGAGTTGATCACTTGACGGCTCCTGCCGTCAGGCCGGCGACGAGGTAGCGCTGGAGCAGCAGGAAACCGGCGACCACCGGGACGCTCACCACGAGCGAGGCGGCCATGATCTGGTTCCAGTAGACGTTGTTGAGCGTGGAGTAGCCCTGGAGTCCGACGGCGAGCGTGCGGGTGGTGTCGTTGGTCATCACCGACGCGAACAGCACCTCGCCCCAGGCGGTCATGAAGGCGTAGACGGCGACGGCGACGATGCCGGGGATCGCGGCGGGGACGACCACCCGCAGCAGCGCGCCGAGCGGCCCGCAGCCGTCCACCAGCGCCGCCTCGTCCAGATCGCGCGGCACCGAGTCGAAGTACCCGATCAGCATCCAGATCGAGAACGGCAGGGAGAAGGTGAGATACGTGAGGATCAGGCCGCCCCGCGAGCCGAACAGCGCGATGCCCGTGGCGTTGCCGATGTTGACGTAGAGAAGGAAGAGCGGGAGGAGGAAGAGGATGCCCGGGAGCATCTGCGTCGACAGCACGGTCACCGTGAAGACGCGTTTGCCTCGGAAGCTGTAGCGGCTCACCGCGTACGCCGCGAAGACCGCGATCACCACCGAGCAGACCGTCGCCGCGCCCGCCACGATCAGCGAGTTCACGAAGTACCTCGCCAGCGGGACCGTCGACCAGATGTCGATGTACGGACGGATCGTCAGGCCGCTCGGCAGCCAGCGGAACTTCCCCGAGACGTCCGCGAGCGGCTTCAGGGAACTGGAGACCATGACGTAGACCGGCACCAGGACGAAGCCGGTGAGCAGGGTGAGGAAGATCCGCCGGGACCAGAGGAAGGACTGCGGGGGAGCCATCGGCGAGCGGGGCGCCTTCGAGGCACTGGACGCCGCCTGCGAGGTGCTAGACATCGGCCGTCTTCCTTCCTCGTGAGGTCAGCAGGAGGTAGACGCCCGTCACGACGAGCAGGAAGAGCAGCAGCAGGACCGACATGGCGGATCCGGTGCCGAAGTTCCAGGTGACGAAGGACGCCTGGTAGATGTGCACCGAGATGAGGTCCGCGGCCTCCGGAGCGGTCCTGCCGAACAGGACGTACGGCGTGTTGAAGTCGTTGAACGTCCACAGGAACAGGACCAGCACCAGCACCTGGTTGACCGGGCGCAGTGACGGCAGGGTGATGCGGCGCAGCTGCTGCCACAGACCGGCACCGTCGAGGGCGGCCGCCTCGTACAGCTCTCCGGGGATGTTCTGCAGGCCGGCCATGACGATGAGGAAGGCGAACGGCCAGCCCTTCCACACCGAGACGGTGAGCAGGGCGTAGAAGCTGTTGTCGCCGATGAGCCAGAAGGACGGCTTGTCGGTGAGGTGCAGCTGGTCGTGCAGCACGTGGTTCACCAGGCCGTTGTCGTGCTGGAACATGAACACCCAGGTGATGACCGCGGCGTACACGGGCAGCGCGTACGGGATGAGGAAGAGCGCCCGCAGCAGACCGCGGCCGCGGAAGGTGTCCTGCATGTAGATCGCGGCCGCCGTGCCGATCAGCCAGCACAGGCCCACCGACAGCAGGGTGAAGCCGACGGTGACGAGGAACGAGTGCAGCAGCGCCTTGCCCACCGGTGCGCTGAAGTCCACCGAGACCCTGTAGTTGTCGAAGCCGGACCAGGGCGCGGTGCCCCAGTCACGGATGTAGAACTGGGTGAGCTCCTTGAAGCTCATGAAGATGCCGATCACCATCGGCACCAGGTGGACCAGGAGTTCGAGGAGCAGGGCGGGCAGGAGCAGCAGATAGGGCAGTGCGATGCGCCGGATCCGCCCGGTGCGGCGCGGCCCGCGCGCCGCACCGGGGGAGCTCTTGCGCACCGTCCGTTCGCCGGATTCGCCGGATTCGGCGGAGGCGGTGGTCGTGGTGATCATGAAGTTTTCCGCGCTCACTTCGCCGGCATCTGCTGCTGGGCCTTCTCGAGCCCCGCCTTCACCGACTCGGTGGTCACCGCGCGTCCGGCGGCCGCGTCCGCGAACAGCTCCTTGACGGCCGTCCCGACCGCGGTCTCGAACTGGGACTCGTCGGCGACCTGTGGCAGCGCGGCGGCGCTCTGAGCCAGGGTGTCCTTGAGGACCGCGTTCGCCGGGGTGTTGAAGGTGGCGTCCGTCTGGGCCGTCTTCACCGGCGGGATCGAGCTGTACGCCGTGTTGAGGACCTTCTGCTCGGCGTCGCTCGTCATGAACTTCACGAACTTGGTGGCGCCGTCGAGGTT
The DNA here is from genome assembly GCF_045040035.1 of Streptomyces sp. NBC_01384. Taxonomy (NCBI): domain Bacteria; kingdom Bacillati; phylum Actinomycetota; class Actinomycetes; order Kitasatosporales; family Streptomycetaceae; genus Streptomyces; species Streptomyces sp. NBC_01384. The sequence goes on along the minus strand of NZ_CP109559.1, from coordinate 748,851 downwards.
GTGGGTGTTCTTGAAGACGGCCAGGTTGATGCCCGCGACCATCGAGTTGACGTTCGTGCCGGTTCCCGGGGTGCCGGACTGCACGGGGACCGGGGCGATGCCGTACGCGTCGTCACTCATGCCCTGCGACTTGAGATTGGCGGACGCCGACTGCCACAGCAGCATCGCGTTCTTGCCCTTGGCGAAGTCGCTCACGGACTGGTTCTGCGCGTACTCGGCGTTGCCGGGCGCGATGATCTTGTCCTTCGCCATCAGGTCGACGTACTGCTTGACCGCCGCGACCGTGCCGTCCGAGGTGAAGTCCGGCTTCCCGTCGGCGGTGAAGAAGTCGGCCCCGTGCTGCTTGGCGAAGACGAAGGTGTGGTGGATGTTCTCCGAGGGGTTCGAGCCTTCGGCGCCGAGGCCCCACTTGCCGTTCTTGGAGAGCTTCTTGCCGTCGGCGATCAGCTCGTCCCAGGTGGCCGGCGGTTTCGGGATGCCCGCGTCGGCGAACATCTTCTTGTTGTAGTAGAGCGCGTACGCCATCGAGTAGAGCGGGACCGCGGCCGGGTCCTTGCCCTGGGCGCCCGTCGAGCCGAGTGCCGAGTCGACGAAGCGGTCCTTGCCGCCGATCTTGGCGAAGTTGTTCGCGTCCCACGGCAGCAGCGCGCCGGTGGCCTGCAACGAGGCGCTCCAGGTGTTGCCGATGTTGAGGACGTCGGGGCCCTGACCCGACGTGGTCGCGGTGAGAATCCGGTTCAGCAGGTCCGACCAGGGGACGACCTCCACCTTCACCTTGATCCCGGTCTGCTTCTCGAACTTGTCGAGTTCGGGCTGGAGGACCTTCTTGTCGACCTCGATGCTGGCGCCCTGGTTGGAGGCCCAGTACGTGAGCGTCTTCGGAGAGTCGTTGGACCCGCCGCCCGTCGACGAGCCGCCGCCACAGGCGGTCACGGCGGTCAGCAGGGAGACGGTGACCGCACCGGCGGCCGCGGCTCGGATTCTGCGCATGGCTGCGTATTCCCTTTCCCGGAGGGAGAGCCGTGAGAGGCGCCCGCGTTCACTTCTCGAACGACCCTCATGGCTTAATTTAGGACGTGAGTTAAGACCCGGAAGAAAGTCGCGTCAAGGGATCGCGCAGCGGTATCTTGCAGGTCGGGCAGGCCGGAAGGGATTCTCATGGCGGGGCGGAACGGGCGGACAGTGCGTGACCTGCGACGCGGCAATCGCACCGCCGTGCTGCAACGGTTGTATTTCGATGGCCCCATGAGCCGCTTCGAGCTGGGCCCGGCGACCGGGCTGAGTTCCGGTTCCATCAGCAACGTGGTCGCGGAACTCGTCGCGGACGGGCTGGTCGAGGAGGCCGGCAGCGTCGACTCGGACGGCGGCCGCCCGCGTACGTTGCTGCGGGTCGCGCCCGGCAGCGGCCACATGATCGGCGTCGACGTCGGCGAGACCCGCGTCCGCGTCGAACTCTTCGACCTGACCCTCACCGAACTCGCCCGCACCGAGCGGCCGTTGGAGCGCCCGGGGTACGAGGCCAACCGTTCGTCGAAGCGTCGGGAATACGACGTCGATGTCATCGTCGGCCACATCCGCGACGGCATCGCCGAGGTCCTCGCCGAGGCGGAGATCGCCCCCGGGCAACTCCTCGGCGTCGGCATCGGCGTCCCCGGCATCGTGGCCCGCACCCCGGAGCGCGGCGCGGTGGTGCACGGCCAGACGATCGGCTGGGACGCCGTCCCGCTCGAATCCCTGCTGCGCTCGGCCTGTGAACTCCCGGACTCCGTCCCGTACTTCGCTGACAACGGCGCCCGGACCCTCGGCCAGGCCGAGATGTGGTTCGGCGCGGGACGCGGCGCCCGCAACGCGGTCGTCGTCCTCTTCGGCTCCGGCGTCGGCGCCTGTCTCGTCACGGAGGAGGTGGAGAACGGCCGGTCCGTGGAGTGGGGCCATCTGACCGTACGGGTCAGGGGGCGCCGGTGCCGCTGCGGTGCCCTGGGCTGTCTGGAGGCGTACGCGGGCGCGGAGGCGCTGCTCGACCGCTGGCGCGAGGAGGGCGGGCATCCCCCGGAGGGCACCGACGAGGAGACGGCGCTCGCCGCGATGCTCGCCGCCGCCTACCCGGCCGGGGACGCCGAGGCCGACCCCGTGGCGCTGGCCGTCCTGGAGGAGACCGCCGAGTACCTGGGCGCCGGCCTGTCCGACCTGATCAACCTCTTCCAGCCCGAGCGCATCCTCATCGGCGGCTGGGCGGGCCTGCAGCTCGGCACCCGCTTCCTGCCCGCCGTCCGCCGGTACGCGGCCTCCTACGCCCTGCGCTACCCCGCCGAGCGGGTCTCCATCGACCTCGGCAGACTCGGCCCGGACGCGGTCACGGTCGGCGCCGCGATCCTCCCCCTCGCCGACTTCTTCGCGCGGGGCGGGCGACGCGCCGAACCGGTGAGCGAGGGGCCGGCTCCGGCTTGGCGCACGGTGCTGGAGGAGCGGGCTCCGCGCTGATCGTCGGCCGGTGGGTTTGCGGGTCGCTCCCGAGGTACTCGCGCCGGACCCGGAAACGGCCCGGCCGGCGCGTGCGGGCCGCGCCGATCTGCCGAAGAACGGAGCACGCCGTGACCGAACACCGGCTGGAGGGTTCGGGCGAAAACGGTGATCCGATCCCGCGGGACCTCTCCTCGCGGGCTCCGCCCGCACCCGCTTCGACATCTTCGAGGCCGGGATCGCCTCGGCCGAGGACCCGAAGTACACGGTGGTCCCGCAACGGGCGGGCATGACCTGAGAGGTAATCGACCCCGCCGCGGCCTCCCGGAATCATGAAGGGCGTACCGACTCGCCCCTCACGCCAGCGGAATCCGGGAGGATCCCCATGCCGTACTTCGAGAGCCCCGTCGACGGTGCCCGACTGCACTTCGTCGACTATGGCCCCGCCGCCGGGCAGGTGGTCGTGTTCGTCAACAGCGCCTACTTCGGCACGGAGATGTGGGAATACCAGATGCTGCCGCTCGCCGAGGCCGGGTACCGGTGCGTCGGGTTCGACCGGCGGGGACACGGCCGGTCCGACGACGTGTGGGGCGGCTTCGACCTCGACAGCCTCGCCGAGGACGTCGACGGGCTGCTGCGGCACCTCGACCTTCGGGAAGTGACGCTCGTCGGGCACTCCATGGGGGCCGCCGAAGTCGTCCGCTGCCTGACCCGGCACGGTGTCGAGCGGGTGTCCAGGGTCGCGCTGGTCGCGGGCCTGACGCCGGGGCCCGCGCGGTCGGCCGACCACCCCGGAGGTGTCGACCCGGCGCTCATCGAGGCCGGCAACGAGACGTTCCGCCGTGACCGGGCCGCGTTCTTCACGGACGGCGCCCGCGGGTTCTTCGCCCTGGACCTCCCCGGCAACGAACTCTCCGAGGCGTACGTCCAGTCCATGGTCAATCGGTGTCACGGAGCGACGGCGCGTGCCGGGTCGGCCCTGGGTGATCTCGTGGTCACCCTGAACCTGGCGCCCGAGCTGGCGAAGCTCGACCTGCCCGCCCTCGTCGTGCACGGCACGCACGACGAGTCGGCGCCGCTGGACCTGACCGGCCGCCGGGCCGCGGAACTGCTGCCCGACAGCACGCTCAAGGTCTACGAGCACGCCGGCCACGGCCTGTTCGCCACGCACCGCGAGCAACTCACCGTGGACCTGCGGGACTTCATGGCCCGGGGCTGACGTTCACGCACGTCACGCGAACGCGTTCACCCCGGTCAGTTCCGCCGACAGCGCCCACAGTCGCGCGGCCTGCTCGGGGTCGATCGCGTAGTCGCGAACGCCGGTCCGCTCACCGTCCGCCGGAGCGGGCTCGGCGATGTCGCAGTCCTCGCAGTACACCCCGCCCATTCCGGCCAGCTGCGGCGAGGTCGCGGCCCACACCTGGGTCGCCGCGCCCTGCTGCGGAGTCTTGAAGGCCTCGGGGTGCAGTACCTTGCCGTCCTCGTCGATCCAGCCGCGCTCCACCATCTCCTCCTTGGCGAGGTGGCGCTGCAGCGGGGTGAGGATGCCGCCGGGGTGAAGGGAGAAGGCCCGTACGCCGGACTCCGCGCCGAGCCGGTCGAGGTGGACGGCGAACAGGATGTTGGCGGTCTTCGCCTGCCCGTAGGCCTCCCACTTGTCGTAGCCGCGCTGCCAGTGCACGTCGTCCCAGCGGATTCCCGAGTTGTGGTGACCGAGCGAGGACACGGAGACGACCCGCGCGCCGCCCGGCTCGATCGCGGGCCAGAGGCGGCCCACGAGCGCGTAGTGGCCGAGGTGGTTGGTCGCGAACTGGGCCTCCCAGCCGGGCCCGACCCTGGTCTCCGGGCAGGCCATGATCCCGGCGTTGTTGATGACGATGTCGACGGTGCGGCCCGAGTCGAGGAAGCGCTCGGCGAAGGTGCGGACGCTGTCGAGGTCGCCGAGGTCGAGCTCGTCCACCTCGACCCCGTCGATGCCGTCCACCGCTTCCCGGGCCACGGCCGCGCGCCGCGCCGGGACGACGACGTGGGCGCCCGCCTCGGTGAGCGCGCGCGTGGTCTCCAGGCCGAGCCCCGAGTACCCGCCGGTGACGATCGCGAGCTTCCCGGTCAGGTCGATGCCCTGGAGGACGTCGTCGGCGGTGCTGTGGGCGCCGAAGCTCGAGCCGATCTTGTGCTGTGCAGTGGTCATGCTTCGACGCTACGGATTGGAGAGCACTCGAAGTCAAGTGGAGGCCCCCGTCCCGGGGCAGGGAAAAGGCCCCGACCGGACGGGGGAATCACGGTCGGGGCCGTCTGTGGTGGGCACGAATGGCGGTCGCGAGGCCCGGGGACACTGACCCATCCGCACCCACGGTTGGTTCAACGGGGAACTACCGGTGGGTGTTCCTCCGTGACCAGGGCATACGCGGTGATGTGTGTCACCCGGTGCGTGCGAGAGGGCCGGCCGGACGGCTCTTGCGACCGGCGCCGGCGGGCTGTCGGGCAGCAGGTGACGTGCAGGTGGTGGGTGTCGGCAGGGGTCCGTCACGCGTGCCGCGGCAGCGGCTGGGCACAGGGGCAAACGATCCGCTCCAGCAGGAACGCGATCCGGTCCAGGGCCTCGACGGGATCCATCCGCACCACCTTCAGTGAGCTCCCCACCCCTTCAAGCCTTGCCCAGCCGTCCTCGGCCCGCACGGCGGGGTGTCGCTCACCTCGGCCCGCTCGCGGGAATCGATCTACGCTCTAGGCATGACCGAAATCTCGAGCCCTCGCATCTCCTACCCGCGGGTCATGGTGCTTGGGGTGCAGCCGTGCGACCCGCCGTTTCGGATCGTGGAGATCGACCGTGAAATGGTGGGTGAGGCGAAGTCGATCACCGATGTCCTGACGATTGCCGCCGAACACGGGATCCACATCCACGATCTCGAGGACCCGGACGTGGTGCGCTGGGTGGGCGGCGACAAGTTCACCTGGTCGCCGCACTAGGCCCGGTCGGGCGGGACACGAGGCGAGGGCCGCGGAGCGTGCGGACCCCCGGGTTTCGCGCCGGTGCGAGCTGTCTCGGGAGGAATGACCCCACACCCCAGGAAAGATCATCAATCGGTGGGAACCGCGCATGGGCCGATTCCCGCGAGGGCACGGTTGGTCTTGCCGGGAGATCGAGACCGCCCCGGCGTCCCCCTTCCCTCTGGGAGTCGTCATGCCCCGTGGCTTCGCCGCGCCCACCGCCGCCCTCCTCGCCTCGACCGGCCTCCTGGCTTCGACCGCCCTCCTCGCCGCCGTACCGGCGAGCGCCGCGCCGCACGGCGCCTCGCGCGCCGGGGACGTGTGCTTCTGGACCGCCGCCGGACAGCACGGCTCGTCGTGGTGCTACACCCCACCGGGCTATACGGACGTCCCGGAGTTCCTGCACGACAAGGCCGCCTCCTTCCGGTCCAACGCCGACACCGCGGTGTACGCCATCGACTGGGGCCGCGGCACCTGTTACGCCCGGCTGATCCGGGCCCACGACCTGGCCGACAACTGGCCCTGGGGCGCCCGGCTCGACGGCGTCGCCGACACCGCGATGGGCTGCGAGGTCGGCTGACCCGTGCGACTCCTTCGCGCGCTCGCCGCCGCGCTGACGGTGCTGGCGCTGGCGGGGTGCGCCACGACGACGGCGCAGCGGACAGCGCCCCCGCTGCCCAGGACCGAGCGTGACCGCGACGACCTCATCGACGCCGCCCAGCAGGCGCTCGTCGACCACTGTCTGGCCCGGCAGGGACTGACCCTGCGGCACGCCTCGGACACACAGGACCGCCGACTGCAGGGCGCGCTCTTCGGCCGGGGCCGTCCCGAGCTCTCCGTCACCCTCGCCACCGGCTACACCGTCACCGCCCACACGGACGGCTGCCTCGCCGACGCGCAGCGCGAGCTGTACGGCGACCAGCGGCTCTGGTTCCGTACCCGGGTCGTGGTGAACAACCTGCGGGCCGAGGCCCAGCAGCGTATGAAACGCGACCCCGACTATCGCGCCGCGACCGCCCGCTGGACCCGCTGCGCCACCCCGGCGCACGGGGCCCGCCCCGGCCGCCCCGACCCCGATGTCTCCGCGCGCTGCGCCCGAGACAGCGGCCTCACCCGGCTGCGCGCGCGGCTGGAACCGTCCCTGCTGGCCCGGGTCCGCGCCGAGCGACACGGACAACTGACCACCTACTGGCAGTTGCGCACCCGCGCACTGCGCCGCGCGGCGGCCCTGTACGCCGAGCGGACCGTCCAGGCACCCCAGAAGAAAGGCAGTACCCCTTCGTGATCACCAAGCGCCTCGCCCTCCGCGCCGCCGCGGCCCTGCTCGCCCTCAGCGGTGGCCTCGCCCTGGCCACCCCCTCCGGCGCGGCCGACTGCCCCAGCGGCAACTTCTGCGTCTGGGAGAACGCCAACTTCGACGGCCAGCGTGCCAACTGGTCGGGGGACGACGGCTGGTGGGAGAGCTGGATCGCCGACACCGACTCCTCGTGGGCCAACCACGGCCTGTCCGGACCGGGCGTCAAGGACCATGTCAAGGTCTACGAGGACGCCTGGCAGGGCGGCGACATGACGATCTGTCTCGCACCGGGGGAGGAGGTCGGCTACAACGCCGTGGCGAACGACCGCGGTGACTCGCACACCTGGTCCATGGGCTGCTGACCGGCCGGCCCCGGCCGACCGGCGCCGTCCGTCCGTGGTGGGGACCGCGGGCGGACGGTCACGGTGCGCCGTCGCTCAGCCCTCCGGGACCTCACCCCGGTCGCGGCGGCCCCGGCGACGGCCCCGTGGATGCACCGCCCGGCCGATCCGCCGCCCCAGCAGCAGATAACCCACCAGCGCACCGGAGGTGTTCAGGATGACGTCGTCGATGTCGAAGGCGCGCCCGGTGATCAGCGTCCCCTGGACGAGCTCGACCAGCAGCATGACCGACGCGGTGAGCACCAGGACGCGCAGGATTCCCCGCGCCCTCGGAATCAGCACGGGCAGCAGCACCCCGAAGGGCACTCCGAGCACGACGTTCCCGCCGACCTGCTTCACCGCGTCGCGCAGCGCCGGCTGGTCGAGATAGGCCCGCAGGGAACGGCCGGGGTGCAGATTGGTGTGGATCAGCGCCGACGACGCCGGGGACGGCTCCAGCGTCAGCCGGGCCAGCGCCACTGCGAACGCCACCATGGCCACGAAGGCCAGCAGCATGACGAGCAGTCGCACGGGCAGCGGAAGCGCCTTGGGCTCCTGCGGCGGGACCGAAGAGCGGCGACCGGACTTCGCTGTACCTGTGGTGCGCAGGGTGCTCGAGGGTAACGCCGTACGGACCATACGATCCTCCCGGTTTCAACAGCCCTATGGACAAGGCGGTTACCCGGAAAGCGGGCTTCGATGCTGCCCCCGGGTGCCCCGCTCAGGCGACGTAGTTGACGCTCACCTCCTTGAAGCCGAGCGAGCGCAGCAGGCCGTCGAGCATGCTGGTGGTGTTCTCCTCGGCCCGCGTGGTGAGCTCGCTGTCCTTCGCGGCCTCGCCGATGTGCTTGACCGCGAGTTTCTGCACGGCCCGCTCGTTGTTCGGGTTGTCGGAGAAGAAGTCGCCGAGCCGGTCCAGCAGACCGCGCTGCTTGGAGACGGCGTACGAACGGTCGGGATCGAGTGCGGGTTTGCCGAGGGTCGCGTGCGGCAGCCGCAGGGTGGCCGTCGTGCGGTCGGAGTTGACCGTCACGTCCTTCTTGCCGAGCGTGCCGAGGTCGACGTACGCCTCGACCGTGCCGGCGCCCACGTACAGCGTGCGGGTGCCGCGGATCGCGTCGGGCAGGTACTTCGTGTCCTTCTCCAGGTCCACCACCACCTGGAAGTTGCCCGAAGCGGCGTCGTAACGGCTCATGTCCTGGATCGACTTGAGGAGGGCGGGCCCGGAGCGGTCGTGCGTCTGCGTACCGAACAGATCGCGCAGTCCGGGGAGAACGGCCAGCCGCAGCCCGGCGAACAGCACCACGAGCACCAGCACGAGGGCAGTGATCACCTTGGCCCACCCGGGCATGCGCCTGGGGATGCGCTTGATGGACGTCGTCATGTCGACGGTCCTCCTTTCCCTTCACCGGATGCCCCTCAAAACCCTTACTAGGCCGACGTGTTGGCGGACCCGCGGCGTCGACCGGAGCACGGGCGGGAGCGCGTCCACCTCCGGTGGCACCGGCCACCACAGTTCGCCGTACGCCGAATGAGCACCGCGTCCGCCCGTAGTACCGCGTCTGCCGCACTACACACGGCGGTCGCCCGCGGGGCGCGACCACCAGACCCCTTCCCCGTGGGTGAGCCCCGGCAGCCGCAGCTCGATCTCCCGTACCCGCCGGGCCGGCAGCTCGCCGGTGACCAGCCAGGAGGTACGGCCGCCGGTGGTCTCCCCGAACTCCGCCCCGCGTGAGGCGAGGTGAGCCGTGACCGGGGCCAGCGCGTCGAGCGGGAGCTCCACCTCGAAGGCGTGGTACGGCTCGTACACCCGCGTCCCCGCCCGCTCCAGCGCGCGCCGCAGCACGACCGGGGTGAGCCCGCGGAAGTCGGCGGCCGTGCTGAGGACGGAGTCGAAGCCGGAGCGCGTCAGCGTGACCTTGTAGTCCGTGACCGTCCAGCCGTGCAGACCCGTGACCAGGGCCGAGCGGGCCGTGTCCTCGATCGCCTGGTGGAAGGCGCGGGGGAGCGCGCCGAGCTCGGTCTCGTACGTGAAGACGCCGCCGGAGCCGCGCGGTCCCGGCTCGATGCGCAGCCCCACCGTGGCCCAGAAACCGGTGTGCCCGTGCCGCTGGATCTCCTCGTACGCCTCACCGGTGCCGTCCGGCCGCTCCAGGAATCGCACCCGGCTCGGTTCGAAGTCCGCCTCGATGCCGAAGTCCTGGGCGAGCGTGTCCGCGAGGACCTCCTTCTGGACCTCGCCGTAGAGGAGCAGCGCGGTGCCGCCGGACGCGGTGGGCCGGGCGTGCATCAGCGGGTCCTGGTCGGCCAGGGCGAGGAGGGCGGAGCGCAGGGGGGCCGCCTGGGCGGGCTGCCTGGCTCGCACGAGAGTCTCCAGAGTAGGAGCCGCGAACTGCGGTGCGCGGTCGGTGACTTCGCCGAGACGGTCGCCGACCCGGATGCCGTGGACGCCACGCAGCGCGGCGATGTTGCCCGCGGTGAGCGTGCCCGTCCCGGGCCGGCCCACGACCTCCAGCTCCCTTGCCCGGCCCGGGAACTGAGTGGTGCGGCCGTCGGTCTCGCGCCGGGTGAAGGTGAGCCGCTGACGGAGTGTCACCTCACCCGCGTACAGGCGGAGATATGCCGTGCGCTCGCCTCCGGGGCCGGGGCGCACGGCGAAGACCGTGCCCTGTGGCTCGGCGAGGACCGTGTCCCGGGGTTTTGCGGAGTCGGTCGCCGGCGGTCGCGGGGCGAGCCGGACCAGGCCCTCGACGAGCTCGGCGACTCCCTGCCCACCCAGGGCGGACCCGAAGTGGACCGGGTGGAGGGAGCCGTCGGCGGTGCGCGCGGCGAGCGCGGCGGTCAGCTCGTCCGGGGTCGGCGCGGGTCCGTCCACGACCGCGGCGAGGACGTCCGCGTCCACCTCCGCGAGGGTGCCGGCCGCCCTCTCGTCCAGCGGGTGCGGCACGACGGAGGCATGTGAGGTGCCGATGTCCCGGACGTCCGTGAGCGGGACGACGTGCGGCGTGAGGCGGCGCCGGATGTCGTCGAGGAGCCCCGCCTCCCGCGCCCCGGCCCGGTCGACCTTGTTGACGAAGAGGAGCGTGGGCAGCCCGAGCCGCCGCAGGGTCTTCATCAGGACGCGTGTCTGGGCCTGGACGCCTTCCACGGCGGACAGGAGCAGCACGGCGCCGTCCAGGACCTCCAGGGCGCGCTCGACCTCGGCGATGAAGTCGGCGTGCCCGGGGGTGTCGATCAGGTTGATCTGGACGTCACCGACGGTGAAGGCGGCGACGGCCGAGCGGATGGTGATGCCGCGCCGGCGCTCGATCTCCCCGTCGTCCGTGCGGGTGTCACCGGCGTCGACACTGCCGAGCCGGTCGATGGCGCCGGCGTGGAAGAGCAGCCGCTCGGTGAGGCTGGTCTTACCCGCGTCGACGTGGGCCAGAATGCCGATGTTCAGCGTGTGCATGCGTGATCGAGTCCTCGGGAACAGTCGTCCGGTGGGGGCGCTGAGAAGTTCCGAGGAATCGGCGCATGTCGTTCTCCCGTGGGTGAGGGGGCGCTGGCGCGGTCATCATGGCGTACACCCGGTGACCGTCCGCAACCGATTTTCCCCCGGTGGGGGTACCCGGCCGGGGCCAGTAGCATGAGGCACGCATCCCGGGTCGATCATGCCAACCGGCGGCGCACCCGGATCGATCTTGCGAGGAGCGGTCGTGCGTGACATCGCCGTGTTCAGCGGTAGTGCCCATCCCGAGCTGGCGGCAGAGGTCTGCACCCATCTCGGCGTGCCCCTCAGCCCGACCCGGGTCAGCCGGTTCGCCAACGACTGCCTGGAGGTGCAGCTCCAGGCGAACTGCCGCGAGCGCGATGTCTTCCTCGTGCAGCCGCTGGTCACCCCGGTGCAGGAGCACCTTGTCGAACTGCTGATGATGTGCGACGCGGCACGGGGCGCCTCCGCCGGGCGGATCACCGTGGTCATGCCTCACTATTCGTATGCCCGTTCGGACAAGAAGGACATGCCGCGGATCTCCATGGGCGGGCGGCTGGTCGCGGACCTGCTGGTGGCGGCCGGGGCGAGCCGTGTGCTGGCGATGACGCTGCACTCTCCGCAGGTCCACGGGTTCTTCTCGGTGCCGGTCGACCATCTGCACGCCCTGCGGGAGCTCGCCGCGCACTTCCGCGGGTACGACCTGTCGCGTACGACGGTCGTGTCGCCGGACCTGGGCAACGCCAAGGAGGCCGCGGCCTTCGCGCGGCTGATCGGCGCCCAGGTGGCCGCCGGCGCCAAGCAGCGGTTCGCCGACGACCGGGTGAGCATCAGCTCCGTCATCGGTGAGATCACCGGGCGCGATGTCATCGTGCTGGACGACGAGATCGCCAAGGGCAGTACCGTCCTCGAACTCCTTGAACGGCTGCGGGAGTTGGGCCCTCGCTCGATCCGGGTCGCCTGCACCCACGGGCTGTTCGCGGCGGGCGCGCTCAAGCGGCTCAGCGAGCAGGAGGACATCCTGGAGATCGTGTGCACCAACACCGTGCCGGTGCCGGACGAGGAGCACACCGAGAAGCTGCGGATCCTGTCCATCGCCCCGGCCCTCGCGGAGGCCGTGCGCCGCATTCACAACGGTGAGTCCGTCAGCGCCCTGTTCGACGCGCCTCCGAGCGAATAAACAGGAAGAGCGACACTTCCTGACCTCGTTCGGCGCTCGGCCTGACCTCGTTCAGCGCTCGGCACATCGCTCGGCCCCAGCCAGGAAGCGGCGCAGCAACGCTCGGCGTCACCCAGGTGATCAGGAGGGCTTGCAGTGGCGAAGGCGAAATTCGAGCGGACCAAGCCGCATATCAACATCGGCACCATCGGGCACATCGACCACGGGAAGACAACACTCACGGCGGCCGTGACGAAGGTGCTGCACGACCGGTTTCCGGATCTGAACCCCTTCACACCGTTCGACCAGATCGACAAGGCTCCCGAGGAACGCCGGCGCGGCATCACCATCTCGATCGCCCATGTCGAGTACCAGACGGAGCACCGGCACTACGCGCACGTCGACTGCCCCGGGCACGCCGACTACATCAAGAACATGATCACGGGAGCCGCCCAGATGGACGGCGCCATCCTGGTCGTCGCCGCGACCGACGGCCCGATGCCGCAGACCAAGGAGCACGTCCTGCTCGCCCGGCAGGTCGGCGTCCCGTACATCGTCGTCGCGCTCAACAAGACGGACATGGTCGACGACGAGGAGATCCTCGAACTCGTCGAGCTGGAAGTGCGCGAACTGCTCACCGAGTACGAATTCCCCGGCGACGACGTCCCGGTCGTCCAGGTCTCCGCGCTCAAGGCCCTGGAGGGCGACCCGAAATGGAGCGCCTCCGTCCTCGAACTCCTCGCGGCCGTCGACGAGTTCGTGCCCGAGCCGGTGAGGGACGTCGACCGGCCCTTCCTGATGCCGGTCGAGGACGTCTTCACCATCACGGGCCGCGGCACGGTCGTCACCGGCCGGATCGAGCGCGGGGTGCTCAAGGTCAACAACGAGGTCGAGATCATCGGCATCCACGAGCGGAAGACCAGGACCACCGTCACCGGTATCGAGATGTTCCGCAAGCTCCTCGACGAGGGCCGGGCGGGCGAGAACGTCGGACTGCTGCTGCGCGGGGTCAGGCGTGACGACGTCGAGCGGGGCCAGGTCGTGATCAAGCCGGGCTCGGTCACCCCGCACACACAGTTCGAGGCGCGGGCGTACATCCTGTCGAAGGACGAGGGCGGTCGGCACACGCCGTTCTTCGACAACTACCGGCCGCAGTTCTACTTCCGTACGACGGACGTGACGGGTGTCGTGACCCTTCCCAGGGGCACGGAGATGGTCATGCCGGGCGACAACACCACCATGAACGTGCAGCTCATCCAGCCCATCGCCATGGAGGAAGGGCTGAAGTTCGCCATCCGGGAAGGCGGCAGGACGGTCGGGGCGGGGCAGGTCACCAAGATCCAGAAATAGCCATGGGGCGGTCGGCCGCGGTCATGTCGTGAGGAGGCCGGAAACGGTCATAACGTGCCCGACGTGGCCTCCGGCAGTCCCAGCGCCTCGTCGAGCGTCGCGGAGGGCGGCAGGAGGTGCGCCAGGCCGGTCACCTTGAGGACACGCAGCGTCAGCGGGTGGTCGCACACGAGGTGCAGTCGTCCGTCCCGGGCGAGGGTCCGGTTCCTGGCCCGGTGCAGCAGGCGCAGCCCCGAGCAGTCGAAGAACTCCACGGGCCGCAGGTCGATCACGATCTGCGGCTCCGGGCGCCCCGTGACCGCGTCCAGGTACGGCATGATCTCCAGTGCCGCGAGGATGTCGATCTCCCCGTGGAACTCCAGCACGGTGTGGCCCCGGTCCCGGCGGACGCGCAGATGCCGGGTCAGCGGTGCGGGGTCGTGTGTCACGACGGCATCGCCTCCAACCGGCTGCTGACCCGCTCCTGGCGGTAGGGCCGATAAATCCGGTCCCTGCTCTGAAAGTTACCCTCGATGGAGTGAATTCCAGCATGTTCGATTGGTATCTGAGACGCCGGTGTAGCAGCGATCATCCCTGACGGCAAACGTGCAGGTCGCAGCGTTAGAGCCCCGGAGTGATCCGGGGCTCTTGCTCTACCCGTGCTGAGTGTGTGCTGACCTGGAGGCACCTGCGATCACCCCAGGAAACCTGTCCCGTGCTGGGTTGGTGCTGATCTCCTTGTGTATTCCCGTCTCGGGCGTGGCGTTGCCGTGGTGGTCGACTGCTGCGTCTGTGTGTAGCGGAGCGTCATCGCAGACCCGCCACCGCAACGCGCATCCGGCGTCGGGAGAGTAGGTGCCGGTCCGTGAGTGCGAGGCTCGCGCCAATCACGGTGCGCCTCTGTGGCCCGGACGTGGCTGCTCACGCCATCTTCACTCGCTCGAAGCCGTTCGCGGAAACAAGCCTGCCCCTCCGTGACGTTCTCGATCTTCGAGCCGAGGAGGGGAAGGTGTCGGGCCTGAAACTGTTCCACACGACGCATCACGTCGAGTGCGTCGCGATCCTTGAGCCTGCCGGAAAGGGCTCCTGACCTGCGGTTCCGCGTGTGCGCATTATGTGCGGTATTGTCGTTATTGGCGATATCTTTACGATGAAATGACGTCGTGACGGTCATTTGACGCTCGTTATGATGCGGTGTCAGGCATGCTGCGCCGCTGGTCAGGCGATCTCAGACATAGCCCGGTGAAGCAGCATCGCCGAGATTCCTTGGCGCCAAGCGGCTTACTCACCCACTTAACGCAGGGCGCCCAGCAGGTTCTTGGTCTGCTGGTGGTACAGCAGTTACACCCAAGCTGACCAGCGGAAACAGTAGATGGTGCGGCTCTCTGGCGGGGGCTGGTCCGGAAATGGTCCGGATCTTGGTCCGTATCGGCTTGCGCAATGTGCTGCTGCTGGGCGGGGCCTTCTCGGACCGGCGCTGTGATCGGCAGTGCGACGAGCTGGATTCCGCCGGGGACCTCCTCCGATTGCCGAGCGCGGCCGCCGGGTTCAGACGTTCAGGCGGCGCCGGGCAGGCCGTTGAGGAAGTCGGTCGCCTTGTGGCCTTCGGCGGTCAATGAGTCGCAGCGGAACCGTTCGGACGCTGCGGAGGCGGAGGCAGGAGCGGCAGCGAGGAGCATGGCGGCGCCAACCCCGAGGGACGACGCAGCACGTCGTAGGGGAGGAGCGGCCAGGGTCATTAGGCGTTGCTCCACCCGGTTGTGCTGGAATACGAGTCCAGCAGGTCCACCACGAAGACCAGGGTCGAGCCCGCCGGGATCAACGGCGAGTGCGACTGATTGCCGTAACCGAGACGCGGGGGAACGATGATCTCGCGCCGACCGCCGACCTTCATCCCCCTCACTCCCCGGTCCCAGCCCTTGATGACCTTGCCACTGCCCAGGGCGAACTTGAACGGCTGGCCCCGGTCCCAGGAGGCATCGAACTCCTTCCCGGACTCGAAGGTCACCCCGACATAGTGGACCCTTACCACCATGCCCGGCTTCACCTCAGCCCCGTCCCCGACGACCAGGTCCCGGATGGTCAGCTCGGTAGGAGTGTCACCCTCCGGAACGTCGACCTCGGGCTTCGTCAGTTCACTCATTGCAGCCTCATCACTCTCCGTCGGAAGCCGTCGCACGGACCAGCCGGACACATGGACACTCCATGCGGCAGATGGTCACGCTACCGAGAATGCCGGCCCCCGGAGCACACCAGATCCAGCGGCCATACGTGATGATCTTTCGCACAGCCGATGAACGCGACCGCCACGCACAGGTTACGCAGTAATCGCCAGCAGGCGCAGCTAGGTGAAGGCGCTGGACGGGTCGCCAGCGGCGAGCAGGGCGGGCGGTGTCCGTTGCGGCGCGGGCCGGCGATCGGGGGTGGGCAGGGTTGCGTGGGCGAGGTCGGTGTCGCTGAGTTCGTGGTGGATCCCGATTTGGTAGAGCGTGCACTGGGTCACCGACAACTTGTGGCGGGGTCCGGTCGTGTGAGTGCGGGCCAGGCGTCGGGCTGTCTGCTCGGCCAGGGTGGCTCAGTCCTGGGCGAGGAGCGGCTGGCGGGCCTGGGCGGCGGTCAGCGCGATCGTCCCCGCCGCGTCCCAGGCGGTGGGGGCGGGCCGGGAAGCCGCGGTCAACTGGTGCACTTCGTGAACCGCGGGGGATGGTGATCGGTCGGCCACGGCCTTGGGGAATTTTGCGCTGGTCGAGGTCCTGCTCCGCTCCGCCGACATGTTTCCGATGACGCATCATGTGGAGTGCGTGGCGATTCTGGAGCCGGTGGCGAAGGCTTCCTGACCTGCGGTTTTGTGCGTGTGCTTTATGCGCGGTGTGGGCGTTACGGGCGATATCTTGACGCTGAAATGACGCTCGTGACGCTCATTTGACGCTCCTTCTGATGGGGTGTCAGGTTCATTGGTGGGCTGGTCGGGCCACTTGAAATGACGAGTGCCAAGGGTTTCTCCGACGGAACAAGACGTCAGTCACCGAGGAGATCTTCTTGACGTTGTCTACCTGGTGGCGCTGACCTGCGGTGATGCTGCTGGGAACGTCTCTGGCCTGGGCTGATCCGTCTTTCTGGGCCTTTCACGCTCGTGCCCGGTTACCCAGTCGATTCTCCCCACACGCTCCCCAGGGCCGCTCGTTCCCCCCAGATTCTCCCCAGATGGCGGCTCGTTGTAGGGGCATGGGATGGGATTGTTCCGTGTGCGGCGCGGGGAGCCCCCTTCACAGTCCGTTATCGATGTCGCCGTGCAATGGCCTGCCGCCCCGTGCCGAAGTTCGTTCGACGAGTCGAGCACGGGGCGGCGTAGCCCACCTCGGTCAAGCTGTGTTTGGCTGCGAGTCGGTCAGGTCATTCAGGACCGCGTTTACCACGGGCCAGCACATGTTCAATGTGTCGCGGTCTGGGGCGTGGGTGGGCACGCCGCCGACCAGCGCCTCACTGCCCTCGTCCACAGGGCGAACGCCGCCTGACCCGCGCCGCCAGCGTCTGTCTTGGGTCGTCAGGGCCGGATCGGTGGCGCACTCATCGCTGCCGTCAGGAACGTGATCGCCCATCGCCGGGCCGCCTCGCCCGCTACCGGGGACACGCAGCCAGGGGAGGGCTGCTGGTGGACCTGGAGGCGGTCGACGGCCGTCACGGCAAAGATCCCCCGCATCCGGAACCACAGCTCCTCCGGGGAAAGGCCGGGCAGTACGCGCGCGAAGGCTGCGAAGTAGCGCTCACGGACCGAGTCCTCGGCCGGGCCGGTCCAGCTGCGTGCCTCCTCGGCCGGGTCGCTGAGGATCGTCACGATCAGCCGGGACGTCCGGGCGCCGCCCTCGTAGCCGGCCGGCATCTCGTCGAACAGCGGCCCCGCGAATGCCTCCACCAGTTCGCTGACCGGTGGGTCGGGGGTCCGGGCGAGCAATTTGTCGAGCCCGGCGCACTGGGCAGCGGTGATGGGCTCGACCACGCGGCGGGCGACTGCCGCCATCAGCTCCGCCTTCGAGCCGAAGTGGTAGCCGACGGCGGCCAGGTTCGCTCCGGCGAGTTTGGTGATCGCGCGGACCGAGGTGCCGCGGTATCCGTGCTCGGCGAAGAGGTGCTCGGCCGCGTCGAGGATCTGGGTGCGGGTGTCTGGGGTCGCCACACGAGGGACTATACATATGTTTGAATGAAACGAACGTATGAATCAAGCGGACGTATGAAAGAGGATTGTCATGAAGCTGCTCGTGTACGGCGCCGGGGTTTGCGGCAGCCTGTTCGCCGCCCGCATGCACGAGGCCGGCCACGACGTCTCGCTCCTCGCCCGGGGCGAGCGCCTGACCGCCCTGCGCCGGCAGGGAGTGCAGCTCGCCGAGGAAGACGGCCCTGTCAGGCGGGTGCCGGTACCGGTGGTCGAGCACCCGGACGGCGGGTACGACCTGATCACCGTCTTCGTCCGCACCCACCAGGTGGATGCAGTGCTGGAATCACTCGCCGGTGTCCAAGGTGACGTGCTGTTCCTGCTCAACTGGGCAGCCGGCCCGGAGGCGCTGGGTGCGGTGATCGGCCACGAGCGGGTGCTGCTCGGCTTCCCCACGACTGGCGGCACGATGGACGGCGACGTGGTCCGCTACCGCAAGAGCAATTTCATCACCCGCCGGGTCGCGATGCCGATCGGCGAGCCCGGCGGCCGTACCACCCCGCGACTGGTACGGATCGTGGAGACGTTCCGTACCGCTGGGATCAACGCCAAGGCCGAGCCGCAGATGGATGCCTGGCTCAGGACGCACGCCGCGTTCGAGGTCCCGCTCGGTCAGGCGGTACACGCGGCGGGCGGCCCGGTAGTGCTGGCCGACGACCCGGGCGCGGTCCGCGGCATGCTCCACCTCATGCGGCAGAACCTCGCCGCGATGGAGACGCCGCCGGTACCTCGCGCGTTCGCCGCGTTGCGGGCTCTGCCGCAAGGGCTCCTTGTGGCCGTGCTCCGGCGCTTCCTGAAGAGCCCGACGGCCGTGCACAGCGGACTCAACGACCCCTCGCCTGCCACGGCGGCCGAACTCGAGCGGCTGGCCGAACAGCTCCGTGCCCCGGCGGGAGCCCGCTAAGCGTGTGTAGGGGGAGGCCGTGATGGTCCAGGTGGGACGGTCGATGCTGGGGCCGGCCCAGTAGGTCCAGGTGGCGAGGGTGCTGTGGGGGTTCTGGGCGGCGAAGGCGTCGAATTGGACCCCCGCGTCCTGGGGCGAGTTCGTCCAGCGGATCCAGCGTCCGTCGACGGTGTGCCTCCAGCCGGCGTCCGTGAGGGGTTGGGTGGCGGTGGTGACGGTCTTGTCGGTGATGGGGCTGCCGATGGCGGTGTCCCAACCTTTGCCGTCGGCGAGATGGTTCAGCAGCGTCTGGAGCACGGGGGGCGGGGGAGGAACCGGTCGCGGTGAGGTGCCACATGCGGTCGGAGACGGGCGTCTCGTATCCGGCCACGGTCCAGGCGGTTTCGCGGGGGTGGCCTTCGTGTACGCGCTCGATGCGCACGGTTTGTGATTCGTGGATGGCGTGGGTGGTGTCTTCGGTCCAGGTGCGTTCCCTAATAGGACCTACCGAGGCTCCATCCGGCAGACTCGGCGCCTGGTAGCCGCCGGCAGGTGAGCACTCTTTGTTCCCTGGACACCGAGTCCTGTTGACAGATCGTGCCCCTGCCGGTCGGCCAGGAGCGAAATCGCTGATGGGATGTCGTGCCCGCCCGGTTGCGGCGTGAGCACAGCCTTATTAGGTCGCTGTTGGTTCTCCTGCGGGCTACTGCCGATCGAGGTCGATGACGGAGGACGAGTTGCTGTTCGTTGGGGATGACTGGGCCCAGGACCACCACGACGTCGAGTTGATGGACGCCGCGGGCCGTCGGCTGTCCAAGGCTCGGCTGCCGGAGGGCGTGGCGGGAATCGAACGGTTGCACGCGATGATCGGTGCGGAGCTCGACGAAGACAGCAAGGCCGAAGTCGTGATCGGGATCGAGACCGATCGGGGCCCGTGGGTGCAGGCGCTGATCACCGCTGGCTACACGGTGTACGCGGTCAATCCACTGCAGGCCTCCCGGTACCGGGAACGCCTGGCGGTATCGGGGGCCAAGAGTGACGCGGCCGATGCGCACATGCTCGCTGACATGGTGCGTACCGATTCCCACCAGCTCCGCCCGATCTCCGGGGACAGCGCCGACGCCGAAGCGGTCAAGGTCGTGACGCGTGCCCATAAGACCCTGATCTGGGAACGCACCCGCACCACGCAGCGGCTGCGGCACGCCCTGCTCGACTACTTCCCCGCCGCCCTGCTGGCGTTCGACGACCTGGACGCCCCAGACACCCTGGAACTACTGGCCAAGGCACCTGATCCGGTGGCCGCGGCGAAGCTGACGGCCACACAGATCGGCGCGGCCCTCAAGTGTGCCCGCCGACGCAACATCCCCGACAAGACCTCTCAGATCCAAGCCGTACTGCGCGCCAAGCACCTGAGTCAGCCCCCCGCTGTGACTGCGGCCTACGCTGTCTCCGTACGCGCGCTCGTCGCGATGCTGATCACTCTGAACGAGCAGGTCGAGTTCCTGCGCGGGCAGGTCGAGGCCTATTTTGGCCGGCATCCAGACGCTGAGATCATCCGCTCCCAGCCCGGACTGGGAGCGATACTCAGCGCCCGGGTACTCGCGGAATTCGGCGACGACCCTCACCGTTACGCCAGCGCCAAGGCCCGCAAGAACTACGCCGGCACCAGCCCGATCACCCGCGCCTCCGGCAAGAAGAAGGTCGTGACCGCGCGGTTCGTTCGCAACGACCGGCTCATCGATGCCCTGATCGCCCAAGCCTTCTCCGCGCTGCGGGTCTCCTCCGGCGCCAGGGCCTACTACGAGCAGCAACGCGCCCGCGGCATCGAATTCAACGCCGCCCTACGTCAACTCGCCAACCGGCTCGTTGGCATCCTGCACGGCTGCCTGAAAACCGGCACACCGTATGACGAGGCGACAGCTTGGCCTCACCGAGCCCACGCACTCGCCGCTTGACACTCCAGATCAGCTGAGACCGCGTCCACCGCCAGCACTAAAATAGCTCGTCGCGGGCACCAGGGGTTCGGCAGGATGTCGAGCATGGATCGGGTGTTCGCAATCGCGTGGCAGTACGTCGTCGGTCTTGTCTCGCCCGAGGATCTGCCGATGGAGGCGGCTCAGTTGCTGGCCGTCGGCTTGGATTCTCCCGCACTGCGTGACCTGGCGGGACGTTCCCGACGCGACGACACCGCCGAGTTCAGAGGACTGTTCCAGCAAGCCGTAGGCGAGCTCGGCACTGCCATCCCCGACGAGGAGACCGCCGAACGCTGCCTTCTCCATTACCTGGCAGGCCAACTGGCAGCCGGCGCCATGACGCCCGGAGAGGTGGCAGCCAGGGTCTGGCAGGGCCTGACAGCAGCGCAAACCGGTCCCGAACGCGCATTTCTTCAGGCCGTGGGCGACGAGTACCACGTCGACTTCATCGCGGGCGAGCAACCTGACGCCTTCCACGCTTGGGAGACCGCGCTCCGCTCGGCAGCGGAGCGGCTCAACCAGACAACCTCCGCCGAAGTCGGCGCCCTCCACGAAAGATCACGCTCGGCAGCAGACTGACCACAGCCAAGACGGCGGGACCCGTTCCCGGACCCCCTGGTCCCGCCGGCCCCACGCACTCGCTGTTTGACAGGCCAGCTCATGGGATGTCTGTCAAGTTCTGCGTGTTGAGCTGCTGTTGGACTGCACCGCTGGCCCATGGCTTTGGCAGCGGTTCGTGGCCCACTTGGCAATCAGGGCTGGACCCAACGGTGTTGACGGCAAGGTGATGTGGGGGAGTTTTGGCCCCACCGTCCTTGTTGCGGTCGGAGCATCGATGTGATCTCCGGCGGGAGGAGGCGTCGATGCGGCCGAAGTCCAAGGTCGATCTCTTGAGCGCGAGACCCCTCAGCCGCGACCAGGCGCGGCCTCATTCCGCACAGCAGGCCCCAGAGGTGCCCGTGCCAGGTGAACCGTCTCGTCCGCAGGGCCCGCTCGAACGCCGCGTCGTGGGCCGGCTCGTACTCGATGCATGCCGGCTCGGTGTTGCGCGTCAGCGGTGGTCGACGTAGGCGACGAGTCCGCCGACGGTCAGACCCACTGCGCATCCGTGGCGGAAGTATTGGTGGCGCATGCGCGGGGTGTACTGCGCGTCGGTCATCGCGTACGGTGCGCGGACCCCCAGTTCCACGCCGCACAGGCACACGACGTATCCGTGACGCAGGGCGGCGGCCTCCCACTCGGGGTCGTGCGGGACCCAGGTCCGGGAGTAGATCTCACCGTCGGGCGTCCGCAGTTCCAGCCTGGAGTAGGTGTCTCCGAAGTGCTGCCACGGTCCTGGCTGGTCATCGGGTATCTCGTGCAGTTCCCATCCGGGGATCGAGCGCAGGTCGGCGTAGCCGGGCGGCCTGCGTTTCATGCCGAAGTAGACCTCGTCGGGGTCGCGTCGCGGTGGTTCAGGCATGCGCAGCTCGTCGAATATGGTGGGCCGCTTCTTGTCGAGGCAGACGCCGTCATCGTCGGATCGCGGCGGGTCGGGCAGGCTCAGGTCGGAGAATTCAGGCGGTAGGCGCTGCATGCCGAACAGGATGGCGCCTTCGATCTGCGGTTCCTTGGGTACCTCGTCGATCGAGGCGGCCTGCGGCACCATGTACTGGATGCCATAGCCGCCCACGCTCGCGGCACGCCTGAACTCGAAGAGGGCAGCGGGCATGTGACGTGTCTGCGCGTGATCGAGGGTGACTGTGCCTTCCGCGGTCTCCAGACCCATCAGGACGCCCCCGAGCAGCAGCGCGGGGTCGTCGCAGAACAGGATCTGCCCGAGGTCGTCGACCTCTTCGTACTGACCGTACTGACGCCTGCTCATCTCCTTCACCTCTCCGGTTGGTTACCGTTCCGCGTCCGCGAAGCAGACGACTGGATGTTGAACCATCCTATTGAAGGATCGTTGAACAATCCATACATTGGAACGCGTGCACCACCAGGCCGGCGGTTTCATCGAGAACAGGGGTGAGGGTGAGCGCGGAGGAAGCAAGCCAAGGGCGGACAGGCGTGGGTCGGCGGGTGCTGGTGGGCGCCGCAAGCACCGGCGCAGCGTTGGCGCTGTGGGCGATCGTGCGTCTGATCGGGTGCACAGCCTTCGTCGCGCACGCCCCGTGGATCGACGCGCTGTGCGCGCTGGCGATCCTCCTCGGCTGCGTGTTCCTGTGCACGTGCTGGTACTTGGACCTCCGGTGGCTGCTGTGTGCGGTGTGCCTCTTCGGGGTGCTGTTCCTGCAGAACCTGGAGCTGGATCAGCAGGCACTGCACCAGCACGGGCGTACCGAACACGTCAGGGTCCGACAGATTCAGTGGTCCGCGGGCGACGGCGCGGGTGCGAGCGTCCACCGCTACACAGTCACCGTCATCGACGGCCCACCGCTGGCTCCGATCGAGGAGAACGGGCTCATGGGCTGGAAGTGGGCGGTAGGCGGCACTTACACGGTGACCGTCGATCCGCAGGGCCGTGCCCCGCTCAGGCGAGGGGACAAGCCCGGGCCTCCGGTAATCCAGCAGTTCCTGCAGATCCCACTCGTCCTCGGCCTGGCCTTCGCCCTGTGGCGGCCCGCAGGCCGACTCCTGCGCCGACAAGGTGTCCCGTCAGCCGGCCCCGCCCAGCCATAGGGGCTGTGATCGAGCGGCGCCCGGGCGCCGACGATCGCACCTGCTCTGGTCCCGGGAGTGTGGATGGTCGGCGACGGCCGCCATCGGACCGAACCACAAGATCAGCAACTGGCGGCTTTTGAGCTTACCTCGGCGATCCCCCAGTGGGCCCTTGAACGCAATCACGGGATCCGGTCGGGGCGAGGCTGGGACGGCAATGCCTTGACGGCGGCTCCGGGTTGGGACAGCGCACCACGCAGTTGCCGGTTCTCCACGGTCAACTGGTTGACAGCGCGTACGAGGTGGTCGACGTCGGTGCGCAGCTGGACCAGCTCCGTGGCGTCCTGCTGGCGGAGTTCCTTCAGTTTGACGATCTGCTTGCGCAGGCGGATCTCGGAGTCCGGGATCTGTCCGCGGGCCCTGACCTGCGCGTGGAAGTCGTTCTTGAGGTCGGGGTGGCGCTGGGTCAGTGCGTTGCGGGGTACGCCGGCTTCCAGGGCCAGGGCGACGACCGTCAGAGCGCCGTTGGAGTGCTGCGGCGTTCCTTGCAGGATGCGGTCCATGGCCGTGCGGATACGGTCGCGTTCGTCGGGTGCAGGGCTCATGCGGTTCCGTCCTGGAGGGTGACGCGGGTGCGGTGGTGGGCGTCGGCGAGGTTGCGCAGGCGCTCGGCGTTGCCGCGCAGCCGCTCGCCGAGCGGGCCGGGCACGTGGGCTGCCCGCTGATCGAGCACGGTGGCGCGGCGTAGGAGGCTGGCGGCGTGCTGATCGGTGCGGGCGATGTTCGCGCAGGTGGCCGCGAGCCGTACGGCGGAGCGGCAGCGCACCGCGGTACGCCAGCGGACGGGGTTGTCGTACGACAAGGCGAAGGCCCGGAAGATCGCCGAGGCGGTGATGCGGAGCGAGGCCGTGTCGAAGAACCGCCCGGCGGACCTGATCAACATCGCGCTGGAGAAGGTCGTCGAGGCCGGCCTGGAGCTGCCGGGCTTCACCACGCTGGACGCGCTCGCGGCGAAGGTTCGTACCGAGGTGAACGCCTCGATCTGCATGGGCATCTACGACCAGCTCAGCGAGGCCCACCGGGAGCGGCTGCTGGCTTTGCTGTCGGAGAAGGACGAGTCCGGCACCACGAAGTTCAACAGGCTGAAGCAGTCGGCGAAGGCCCCAACGTGGTCGCACTTCCGTGGCCAGGCCGAGCACCTGGGGTGGGTGGACGAGCTGGGCGAGACCGGGGTGTGGCTGTCCGGCGTCGCCTCGGGGAAGATCACGGACTTCGCCGGGAAGGCGGACGCCGCGGACGCGCCGGGGCTTCGGGACTACAACCTGGTGAAGCGGCTCGCGCTGCTGGTGTGCCTCGTGCACAAGGCGCGGATGCGGGCCCGGGACGACCTGACCACGATGTTCTGCAAGCGGATCGCGTTGCAGGTCAAGCGGGCCAAGGCAGAGCTGGAGAGTATCCGGGAGCAACAGCGGGCCATCGTCGAGGCGCTGATCGGAAACTATCGCACCATGCTCCAGCACATCGACGCCGGCGGCCCCGTACAGGCCGCGCGGGAGAAGGCGGCCACGCTGACGGCGGAGATCCTGGCGGTGGTCGGGGAACTCGATCAGGACGCGGATGCCGACGCCGTGGCCGCACGGTTCGGCGGCCAGCTCGCGCCCGGCCTGCACACGATGGCGAAGGCTCTGCGGGTGCAGGCTGGCGCCCTGGGGGTGCCCGCGGCGGCGGTGGACGACTTCGGAGGGTTCGAGGGGCAGTACGAGCAGATCGAGAAGGTCGCCGCCCACCACGGCAACTACTGGGAGGTGCTGCTGTACGGACACCTGCTCAAGGACCGCTCCACGATGTACGACCTGACCACCCGCCTGGAGCTGACGGCCACCTCGGAGGACAACCGCGTCCTGGACGCGCTCGCGCACGCCCGCCGGTACAAGACCTCCCGCGACTACATCCCGGAACGGCACGAGGACGGCCGCCCGGTCGACATCTCCTTCGCCACACTGAACTGGCAGAAGGCCATCCGGGACAAGAACCGGCCAGGCGCCTTCGTCCGCAAGCACTTCGAGGCGATGGTCTTCGCCGCGCTCGCCGGGGAACTCAGGACCGGCGACGTCGCGGTGGCCGGCTCCGAGGAGTACGCGGACTGGAGCGAGCAGCTCCTGCCGTGGGAGGACGTCGAGGTAAAGCTGGGCGACTACCTGGTGGAGGTCGGCCTCGCCGAGCCCGGCGACGATGCGCCGTACGACGCGGTGTCGTTCCGCCGGCAGCTGGAGGACAAGCTCACCGCGGCCGCCGCGACGGCCGATGCCGGCTACCCGGACAACGAGGGCCTGGTCATCGCCCCCGAGACCGGCATTCCCTCTCTCAAGGCCCACCGTTCCGAGGGCCAGCGGGCCTCAGCGAAGGCACTGGAGCAGGAGATCAAGGCCCGGATGCCGGAGCGCTCCCTGATCGGGATCATCTCCCGCACGGCGTACTGGGTGGAGTGGTGGCGCCGCTTCGGCCCCGCCTCCGGCAACGAGCCGAAGCTGAAGGACCCCTTCGGCCGGTACGTGATCACCACGTTCGTGAAGGGCACCAACATGGGCCCCTACGAGGCCGCCCGCCACATCCCCGGCGTGAGCGGGCACGAGCTGTCGCTGGCCGCGAACCGGCACTTCTCCATCCCGACGCTCAACGAGGCGATCGCCGACCTGGTCAACGCGCACGCCCGACTCGACATCTCCCAGGCATGGGGCGACGGCTCCACGGTCGCCGCGGACGGCACCCACATGGACACCTACCTCAACAACCTGCTCTCCGAGACGTCCGTGCGGTACGGCAAGCCGGGCGGCATCGCCTACCACCACATCTCGGACACGTACATCGCGCTGTTCACACACTTCATCCCGTGCGGCGTGTGGGAGGCCGTCTACATCATCGAGGGCCTGCTCAAGAACACCTCCGAGCGGAAGCCGACCACCGGGCACGCCGACACCCAGGGTCAGTCCTTCCCGGTCTTCGCGCTCGCCCACCTGCTGGGCTTCGATCTGATGCCCCGCATCAGGAACTGGAAGGACCTCACCTTCTACCGGCCCACCAAGCAGACCGAGTACGTCCACATCGACGCGCTGTTCGGCGAGAGCGGCCGCAACGTCATCGACTTCGACCTGATCGAGTCCCAGTTCCGGCACCTGATGCGGGTAGCGATCTCGGTGCGCGAGGGAGCCATCTCCTCCACTCTGCTGCTGCGGCGCCTGCGCGCGGGCTCCCGCAAGAACGCCACCTACACCGCCTTCCGCGAGGTCGGCCGCGTCATCCGCACCGTCCAGCTGCTGCGCTACCTCTCCGACGCCCCGCTGCGCCGACGGGTGACCGCGGCCACGAACAAGGTCGAGGCGTTCAACGGCTTCTCCCAGTGGATCGGCTTCGGCAACGGCGGCGTCATCACCGACAACGACCCCGTCGAGCAGGAGAAGACCGCGAAATTCAATGCGCTGCTCACGAACGCGGTCATCTTCCACAACGCCCTGGACATCGCCGAGATCGTCCGTCAGCTCCAAGGAGAGGGCGACGTCGTCGACCCCGAGGACCTGGCCCACATCTCGCCGTACCTGACCGAGCACATCCGCCGCTTCGGCGAATACTCCACCCACGAACTCGGCATCCAGCCCGAGGCGTACGACCCGCACCTCGACGTCGACTTCAGCCCGCTACGCGGCGACGACCGGGCCGGAGCCGACGGCTACGGACAGGCAGCCTGATCCCGAGCGAGCGTCGCGTCCCGTTCACGGCCGTCGTCGGCGGTGCGGATCCAGGCAGGATGCAGGGCCGCGAGGATCAGACACGCAAAGGACATGGCGCACCACAACCCGAGAGTTCCAGCATGCTCAAGCAGCTGTGTGCCGATGAGCGGGGCGACAATCCCGCCGATGCCCCAGCTTGTGCCGTAGACCGCCAGGTATCGCCCCTTCCCTCCGGCGGGGGCCATGCCGGCAACGAGTGCGTACGCGCGGCCCACGAGGAGCAGGTCGCCCACGCTCCACACGATGGTTGCCGCGATGTAGGCGACCAGGCCGTGAGCGAGAGCGTATCCGGCAAGCCCAAGCGCCAGCAGGAGATAGCCGCCGGCGAAGGCGGCAGGTGCCGGGAGTGTGGCGAGTCGTTTGAGCCGCAACAGTGGCTGCCCGGCGGTGATGGTGAGGGCGGACGTGGTGAACAGCAGCCCGGCGTCGGCCGGTTGCAGTCCGCGGAGTTCCAGGGACAGCGGCAGCGCGATCATGATCTGGAGGTAGACCACCGCGAACAGCGTCCCTGCCGCGAGCATCACGAGCAACGAGCGATCTCGCCAGGGGGCGACGGTGACCGCCTGCTCTGTTGCCGCTGCCGCGGAGGGGCGGTCCGCGGGCAGGACCAGGTGCACGGTCAGCGCGCAGAGCAGGCAGGTGAGGGCATCGACCACGAAGAGCCACCGCAGGTCCCAGCGCCCCAGCCCGGCCGCCAGAAGGCCCGCACCCATGCCCGCTACTGCCAGGGCCGCGTTCAGCAGACCGTAGACGCGGACCTGCTCACCCGGCGCCACGACATCCGCGATCATCGCCTGGCTGGGCGGCTCGTAGATTTCGAAGGCCAACCCCATCAGCACCGCGAAGCAGGCCGCCGGCACCAGCTCATTGGACGAGGCGATGCCCAGTTGCGCCACCGCGCACGCGGTCAGCCCGACCACGATCGTGCGCCGTCGGCCGATACGGTCGGCCAGGCGACCGCCGACCAGGCGCGAGGGAATCGTGGCGAGCCCGAAGGCGGCGCTGATGTACCCGGCGACGACGGTGCTGGCACCGAAACTCGTCGTGATCAGCACGGTGAGGAACGGCAGGGAGAACGCCCCCAGCCGGTTCACCGCCCGCGCCACAATCAGCAACCGCACCGCGCGCGGCAAGTGCTTCCCACCCTGTGCAGACCTCACGAAACCCCCTCGCCCGCGACCACCACGTCAGCCGCGGCGCCATCCGAACCGCCGTCGCCGACCTGCTGCCCGAGTACACGGCCGCCGATCCCCCGGACGCCCTGGCCCCGGAGTTGCCGGTCGTTCTCGACATGCCGGGCAAGATCGCCGACTTCCTCCGCGCGTCCGACCTCGACGACGCCGAGCGCGCCACGCTCGATCAGGGCGTAACCGTACGGCGCGGCCAGGGCTACACCCTGCGCGTCACCGCCCCGCCTGCGATCCACCGCCGACTCCTTGACCTCTGCCAATCCCTCGACGGCACCCCTGGAACCTCGGCGGTACCGGCGCAGCGCAAGGCTCGCCGCGAGTACGAGAACCGCGTCAACGCCCTCGCGACCGACACCCTGTAGCAAACTCCCCAGCCTCGAAGATCATCCCGTGGCGGGTTTCTGGCGTATCTGGGTCATGCCCCGGGGAGGGGCCCGCGAGCGGCGCGGCACGGATGCTGCCTCCTCCGCGCCGCTCGTCGGCCCCTGGGCCGTCTCTTTGCCCGCTGTCGTAGCTCCGCCTACCGCGCGGCAGTCGGGACTTCGGGGCGAGGGTCGATCGGCGTGAACACGCCGAGGCGGTCCTCGATCTCCTGGGCAGCGGCCAGGCATAGGTCTTCCCGGAACGCGCGCCCGATGATCTGTACGCCGGACGGCAGTCCGTCGCTGACTCCGGTCGGCACGGCGACCGCGGGAACGCCCACAAAGCTGGTCACCGTGCACAGGCGCATGCTCTCGGAGACCCGTTCCCGTCCCGCTTCGTCGCGTGACTCCAGTCCCGGTTCGACGGGCGGCTCGGTGAACACCGGTCCGAGCAGCAGCGGGAACTCGTCGAGGAACTCCGCCCAGGAGCGGCGGATGCCGAGCCAGGTCCCCATCAGCTTCGTGAGCTCTGCGGCGTTCGCGGGCGGAGTCTTCTCCATGGCCATCTGGATGTAACGGTCTCCGCCTTCGCCGAGCAGTTTCCGCACCGCTGGCCAGGGCGGCGCGAATTCGGTCACGGTGATCCGGCCGTACGCCGCGAGTGCCTCGTCCAACCGCGGAACATCCGCCATCTCCCGCACGTCGTACCCGGCGTCGCGCAACGCGTCCGCTGCCGCCGCGACGGCCCCGCGGACCGTGGGATGAACGCCGTGGCCGCCAGGGTCGGTCACGACCGCGACCTTGACCGGTCCCGGCAGCGGTTCGCCGTAGAGGGGCACGGGTACGGCCCGCGGGTCCCGCGGGTCGGTCCCGGCCAGCGCCTCGTATGCCAGCCGCAGGTCGGCGACCGTACGGGCAAGGGGCCCGTCGGTGACCAGCATCTGTGAGGCTGGTCCCGGGTCGTCCGGTCCGAGGACGCGGTGGTCGGCGGGGAACCGCCCGGTGGTCGGCTTCAGCCCCGTCACGCCGCAGAACGAGGCCGGGATCCGTACTGATCCGCCGGAATCATTGCCGAGTCCGAGCGCGGCCATGCCAGTGGCGACGGCCACTCCGTCACCGCCACTGCTGCCGCCCGGGGTCCGGCTCCGGTTCCACGGGTTGACGGTGTCGCCGAACAACTCGCTGCGGGTGTGCATCCCGGCCAGAACCAGGGTGGGCATGTTGCTGTGGCCGATCGGTATGGCTCCCGCCGCGCGGAGCCGGGCCACAGGAGGTGCGTCGGCCGGAGCCACCAAGTCGCGGAAGCGTGGCGTTCCGAGTGTGGTCGGCACGCCTTCGACAGCAGTGGACTCCTTCACCGTGAACGGCACGCCGGCCAGCGGCCCGAGTTCTTCGCCCGCTGCTCGCCGCTGGTCCGTGTGTGCCGCGGCCTCGCGGGCTCGCTCAGCCAACAGCTGCGTGACCGCGTTGACCTGCGGGTTGACCTCGGCGATGCGTTCCAGGTGGCTGTCGACCAGTTCGACCGCCGATATCTCTCCGCCTCGGACCGCCTCCGCCTGGGCGGCGGCCGTCATTGCCCACAGGGCGTTCTGCCTGATCATCGCGCTTCCCATCCACATGCCGAAGTGCTTGTGTCCGAACCCTGGCCCGGTAGCGATACGATCGTATTGGAATAAGGAGGCTGACCGAGCATGCCCAAACAGGTGGACTACGAAAGCCGACGCCGCCGGATCGCCGAGGCCGTCTGCCTCCTCGCCGACGAACACGGGCTGGAGGGAGTGAGCATGCGCGACGTCGCCGCCCGCGCGCAGGTCTCGCTGGGCGCCGTTCAGCGCTGCTTCCGCAGCAAGGGTGAGATGCTCCTCTTCGCCGTCGACCACGTCGGCGACCGCATCACCGAACGTGTGAGGACCCGCCTGGCCGTAAGCCCGGCCCAGTCGGCCGCCACCGCCCTGGGCCACGCGACCCACGAGATTGCCCTGCTCCACGAAGAACACCGCGCCGAAGCACGGATCTGGCTCGCGTTTGTCGCTCAGGCCGCTGTCAGCGAGCCACTCGCTGGCCCGCTGAGAACCAACTACGCGGCCCTCCAGAATCTCGTCGTCCGCCTCATCACGGAGGCCGCCGAGAGCGGCTCGGCCGACGAAGGCGCTACGCCGCCCGACCCGCAGCACGAGGCTTGCACTCTGCTCGCCCTCGCCGACGGCCTCACCACCCATGTACTCATAGGCCACTTGACCGCAGAGGAAGCCGAGGAAGTCCTGCACGCGCATCTGATCGGCCTCTGGGAACGCCTCGGCACCACCCGCCCCCGAAAGGCCGTCTGACACTCAGAGCGCTCATCGCCTTGCGCGTGCCGTGTCGGCTGCACCGAATTACCAGGGCCGGGGAGCTGTCACGGGAACCAGGTCGAGCCGCTTGTCCATGGCGAGCCGGAACGTCCCGTACGGGTTGACGTTCGACCAGAACAGCGCGGTCAGGCCTCACCGGTCTTCTCTGCACCGGCGACGTGGACGCCGTCTTGCGGCTGAGCCGGTAGCTGTACCAGGTCACCCCGTCCCTCCCGAGCACTTCGCCGATACCCGCGCCAGCCGTACACCAGCGCCCCTACCGTCCAGCCCGAAGATCGATCACGGGGCTTGTGGAAGGGACCGAGCTGTGGGGCGGGATCTGGGTCTGGACGGGGTGGTGGACCACTTCACCCTGTCCGGCGACGAGGCGGGCTGGTTAAGGAACAAGACCGGCGCCACGAGGCTGGGCTTCGCCGTCCAGCTGAAGTTTCTGACCTGGCGCGGTCGGTTTCCCAAGATGCGTCTGGAGCTGTCGCCCGATGCGGTCGAGCATGTCGCCAAGCAGGTGGGCGTTGCCGCGTCCGAGCTGGGGTTCTATGACTTCACCTCCCGCGTCGCGAAGCGGCACCACAGCGAGCTGCGGGATCTGACCGGGTGGCACGAGTGCTCGAAGACCGACCTGGTCAAGCTCGTCTCGCACCTGGTGGACGTGATCTGGCACGACGAAAGCCGCGAGGAACAGGTGCGGGCCGAGCTGCTGCGGCAGATGCGGGTGGACCTGATCGAGCCGCCGACCGCGGCCCAGATTGCAACGATCATCCGGTCCGCGCTGCACCAGGCCGACGACCGGGCCGTCGTCGAGGTCGCCGCACGCCTCGCGCGGGAAGAAGACTGCCCCCGCCGGCTGGACGCGCTGGTCTTCACGGATCCGACCGGCGACAGCGAGCAGGATGACGACATCGAGTCCGTGGACGGCGACGGTGCGGACGAAGACCTGGAGTCGGTGCTCTCCGACATCAAGTCCCATCCGGGCAACGTCAGCCTCAACTCACTGCTGGACGAGATCTCCAAACTCAAGCAGGTCCGCGCCGTCAGCATCCCGGCCAAGGCGTTCACCGGCATCGGCGTCCAGGTCATCAACGTCTGGCGGGCCAGAGCCTCAGCCGCTGCCCCGAGCCACCTGCGCCGCTTCTCCCCCGAGGTGCGGCACGTCCTGCTCGCCGCGCTGCTGTTCCAGCGTCAGCGGGAGATCACCGACACCCTCGTGGAGCTGCTGAACTCCACCGTGCACCGCATCAACGCGCGGGCGGAGAAGAAGGTGACCGAGGCATTCGTCGCCGAGTTCACCAAGGTCCGCGGCAAGTCCGGACTCCTCGGAAAGATCGCCGCCGCCTCGCTCGGCGCCCTCGACGGCTCGGTCCGCTCCGTGGTCTTCCCGGCGGCCGGCGGAGAGAAGACGCTGAAGGACCTGGTTGCGGAGATGAAGGCGACGAACGCCGAGTTCGCCCGCTCCAAGCGGGAGGTGTTCAAGTCCTCCTACTCCAACCACTACCGCAGCGGGCTGATGAAGCTCCTCGGCGTGCTCGACTTCCGCTCCTCCAACGACCAGCACAAGCCCGTCATGGACGCGTTGAAGCTGATCGAGCGGCACAAGGACTCCTCCACCACCTACCTTCCCCTCGGCGGGACCATCCCGCTCGAAGGCGTCGTACGCAAGGACTGGATGGAGTTCGCGCTCTTCACCCCCGACAAGGGACCCAAGCGAGTCATGCGCACCGTGTACGAGGCGTGCGTCTTCCAGGCCCTGCGCGACCGGCTGCGTTGCAAGGAGATCTGGGTCGTCGGCGCCGACAAGTGGCGCAACCCCGACGACGACCTCCCGGACGACTTCGAAGTCAGGCGCGCGGACTACTACGAGAAGCTCAACAAGCCGGGCGAGGCGAAGGTGTTCACCGCCCAACTCCAGGCCGAGATGCGCGCCGAGCTCGGCGCGCTGGACACCAAACTGCCGAAGCTGCCGTGGGTCACGATCAGCGGCAAGCACCGCAACGGCGCGATCAAGTTCACCGAGCCCGAGCCGCAGAAAGAGCCGAAGAACCTGCGCAAGCTCAAGAAGGCGATCCGCAAGAAATGGGGCACCGTCGCCCTCATCGACATCCTCAAAGAGGCCGCCCTGCGCACCGGGATGCTCAAGGCCCTCGCCCCGGTCGGCACGCGGGAGGCGATCGACGAGGCGAAGCTCCTGGAACGCCTGCTCCTGATCGCGTACGCCTACGGCACCAACTCAGGGATCAGCTCCGTCGCGTCCGGCGAGCACAAGCACACCGAGGAAGAGCTGCGCTACACGGCCCGCCGCTATCTGACCGCCGTCGGGCTGAAGGCCGCCGGCGTCGAGATAGCGAATGCCACCTTCGCGGCCCGCTCCGAAGCGGTCTGGGGCCAGGGCACCACCACCGTGGCCTCGGACTCCACGCACTTCAA
This sequence comes from Streptomyces sp. NBC_01384, assembly GCF_045040035.1. Classification (NCBI taxonomy): domain Bacteria; kingdom Bacillati; phylum Actinomycetota; class Actinomycetes; order Kitasatosporales; family Streptomycetaceae; genus Streptomyces; species Streptomyces sp. NBC_01384. Next base: position 715,948 of record NZ_CP109559.1, on the reverse strand, counting down.
AGCCTGGGACCGCAACATCTTCACCGAGTGGCACTCCCGTTACGGGGGCCGCGGCGTGCTCGTGTACTGGCACATCGAAAAGGGTTCGATGGCCATTCACAGCCAGCTTCTGAACTGCACCGCCTCGGAGGTCGCCGCCGCGATCGAGGGCATGATGCGGCACGCCACCACCATGCAGGCCGAGGGCAACTACGTCGATTCGCACGGCCAGTCGGAAATCGGGTTCGGACTGACCAGGCTCCTGGGCTACGACCTGCTGCCGCGCATCAAGCAGATCAACAAGGTCAAGCTGTACCGGCCCGGCCGCGAGGACGATGACACCTACGAGCGCCTGGCGGACGCGATGACCCGCCCGATCCGCTGGGACGTCATCGAGAACAACTACGACCAGCTCATCAAGTACGCCACCGCGATCCGGGTCGGCACCGCCTCCACCGAGGCGATCCTGCGGCGCTTCACCCGCACGGCCTCGCACCCCGTCTACCAGGCGATGCTCGAAGTCGGCCGCGCCCAGAAGACCATCTTCGTCGCCCGCTATCTGCGCGACCGCGACCTTCAGCGCGAGATCCAAGAAGGGCTCAACGTCGTCGAGGGCTGGAACGGCGCCAACGACATCATCTTCTTCGGCAAGAGCGGGGAGCTGAGCAGCAACCTCCGTGACCAGCAAGAACTCTCTGTTCTCTCACTCCACCTCTTGCAAACGGCGCTGGTCTTCGTTAACACCTTGATGATCCAAGACATGCTCGCCGATCCGGAGTGGGCAGACCTCCTGACTGACGAGGACAAACGCGCCCTGACCCCGCTGTTCTGGATGCACATCCAGCCCTACGGCGAGGTACGGCTAAATATGGGCCGCCGTCTTCAGCTCGCCCAGCTCGCCCAGCCCGTCCCGCAGGAGCCAGACCCCGAGCCAGCCGCCGTGTAGCCCGACCCCAGAACCTCAGAGGACCCCGGCCACGGCCGGGTCCTCTGACATGCGCGCATACGGAGCGTCTTCGATCCAAAAGCTACTGGCAGGTTACTTGTCACCTGGTTCGCCGCTCGTTAACGGCACCCCTACGGCTGCGGATCGACTTCACCCGCACCATCCACCCGGACACCTACGGCGGGCTGCGCGTCGCGGTCGTCCACACGGACCGCGTACCCCTCCGGTTGCAGCGCGCCACTTAAGGCTTCTTTACTAATAGGTACAAATCCATCTAAACCATGCGGTCCGTGAGCTAGGACGCGGAGGACTCCGTCGTCGGTTGGGGCGTAGCTGCTGCGTGCCGGCGCGCTGGGCATTCAGTCCGTCTCTGGTCGGGTTGCCGCAAGAGAGATGTGGGCATCATGGGACAGCTTGATGGCAAGATCAGCCTGGTGACTGGCGGCTCGACCGGGATCGGTCTGGCCATAGCCCGTCGGTTCGTCGCCGAGGGCGCCACCGTCTACCTCACAGGCCGACGTAAAAACGAACTTGATGCGGCTGTGGAAACCCTCGGGGGACGGGCCATCGGCATACAAAGTGATGTCTCGGATCTCGAGGCGCTGGATCACCTCTTCGAGATCATCCAGGGCGGCAGCGGGCGTCTGGATGTCGTCGTGGCCAACGCCGGCGGCGGCGAGCTGGCACGGCTGGAGGAGATCACCGAGGAGCAGTACCGTTCGACCTTCGACATCAACGTCAAGGGGACGATATTCACGGTCCAGAAGGCGCTGCCGTTGCTGCCGGAGGGGGCCTCGGTCATCGTGCTCTCGTCCACCAACGCCTCGATGGGCGTCCAGGCCATGACGGTCTACAGTGCCACTAAGGCCGCCATCCGCAACCTGGCCCGCACCTGGGCCGCCGAACTCGCAGGGCGCGGCATCCGTGTCAATGCTCTCAGCCCGGGACCGATAGAGACCCCGGGCATCCGCGGTATGGGCAGCCCGGCAAAGGGCGAACAGCAACTGGCGGACCGTCTCGCCGACGAGATTCCCCTCGGCAGGATAGGACGCCCCGACGAAGTCGCCGCCACGGCCGTCTTTCTCGCCTCCGACCAGAGCTCCTTCACCACGGGAGCCGAGCTCTTCGTTGACGGCGGCCTTGTCCAGGTCTGAATACGGCCGCCCTATGTCGGCATAGCCGCGAAGAGAGGCCGGAAGACGGATCGGCCCGGCTGCCAGCGGAGGCTGGGGAACTGCGCCCCGTCTTTGAAGGGCTAGTTCTTGCCGCAGGCATCGAAGAGCTCGGAGCCGGGAAGGGCCAACCCATGCCGACCAGTGGCTGCGATTGGTCAAGACCGCGCTCAAGAGCCTCCCGTCGTAGCGTGAGCCCCGTCGTGCCGGGGCCGTGCCCGGCCTACGTGCGGTGCACGCCGGGGCGGGCGGCCCCCATTATTGGACGACTGGCGCGTCAGTACAGTGTGGGGCCGGCTGCCGGTGTAATGCCTCGATCTAGGGGAGCAGATCATGCCCTCGCGACAACCAGGCCGCCGAATCTGGGGCGATAGAGCCTATCCTCACCTTGCGGGAGACCAGCTGGCCCGACTTTTTGAGTTCGGAGTTCCGCAGAACATCTCCGCAGGGCAGTTTATATTCCGCCTTGGAGATGACAAGTATGACCTGGTGGTAATCGAAGAAGGCCAGCTTGAAATCATCAGAGAGGCAGGTCCGGGTTATTCCGAGGAGGTGATTGTCACCTTCGGGCCCGGAGAATTTATCGGTGAACTCAGTATTCTCACGGGACAGTTCGTGTATCTCCCTGCCCGCGCTGCCACGGATGGCCTTATCTATCGAATTCCACCCGACCGGTTTCGCTTGCTGATGGAAACCGAGACCGCACTATCCGACATCCTGCTCACCGCTTTCAGGGCTCGACGTGAAATTTTGATGGAGTCTGCCTCGCGCACCATTGAGGTCATCGGAGGCGCTTCCTCTGCAGAGTGCCTGGCGCTGCGCTCGTACCTTGAACACATGGCACTTCCGTATCGCTGGGTGGACGACGCAACCCCAGACGGGTTGCTGCTGATGGGGCTCGCTTCGCTCACCGCAGGTGATTTGCCTGCCGTTCTCCTTCCGGGGCGCTCGCTGCGCAACGCCACGCCCGGAAACCTCGCGATGAATCTGGGACTGTCACATGAAGGAATCAAGGATGAAGAGATAGACCTAGCTGTCATCGGGGGTGGCCCTGCCGGGCTGGGTGCCGCGGTGTATGGATCATCAGAAGGACTCGGAACTGTCCTGCTTGATGCCGTGGGCCCTGGAGGTCAGGCAGCAGCAAGTTCCCGCATCGAGAACTACTTGGGATTCCCCAACGGAATCAGTGGCGCCGAACTGACCCGCCTCGCCGCTATACAGGCGCTGAAATTCGGATCTCGCCTGTACTCGCCTTCGCGTGCCGTAAGCCTCCAGCCCCTTGCCGACCGGATACAGATTTCCCTGTCCGACGGCACGGATATTCATGCGCGCGCCGCTATTATCGCTACCGGCGCCCGCTACCAGTCCCTTCCAATCGCCCGCTGGAAACACTTCGAAGGGGCGGGAATCTATTACGCTGCCACTGAGCTGGAAGTCCGTTCGTGTGCGGGGAGATCGGTGTCCGTGCTGGGAGGGGCGAACTCTGCAGGGCAAGCGGCTCTGTTCCTGGCCGGTAAATCAATTGCAGTCAACATCATCCTGCGCCGCGACAACATCAGGGCCCGCATGTCCTCTTATCTTGTTCGCCGCATCCTCGCGGATCCGCGCGTTACCGTGCATACGTCAAGCGAAGTGACAGCACTCGAAGGGGAAGACTCCCTGGAGGCCGTCAGGATCAGAAATTCCGCTACTGGCGTCGAATCTCTGCTGGGATGCAGCGGGCTTTTCTGCTTCATAGGTGCAACACCGGCAACTGATTGGCTAAATGCGGCCTGCGCAGCCGACAAGGACGGATTCATATATACCGATGTGCACATTGCTGAAAAAGATCTGGGGCCGTCCTGGCAGGAACTGCAACGTTCCCCGCTTCCCTTTGAAACGAGTATTCCCCGTGTCTTTGCCGCTGGCGACGTACGACATGGGTCAATCAAGCGTGTCGCCGCTGCAGTCGGCGAAGGGGCCTCTGCCGTTTCTTCCGTTCATCGGGTCATAGGGGTTCCCGGGGTGCCCTTCTGAGGGCGAGCGGGGCGGGCAGTACAAGCTTGGCCGTTCGGGCAAGCCGATGTTCGCAAGCCTCGAAACAGGCTCGTACTGTCCTGTCTTCGTCCCGTAATGCCCCGTACACGGCGTACAGTTTTCTTATGTCCCGGCCTCGGCAGTTTGACGACGAGGAAGTCGTTCGGGCTGCTCGCGACCAGTTCTGGTCCCACGGCTACGACCGAACCTCCATCGACGATCTGAGCGCCGTCACGGGCTTGGGACGCGGAAGCCTGTACGGGGCCTTCGGAGACAAACACGCCCTGTTCCTGCAAGCTCTGGACAGCTACAACAGTGACGCGATCGGAGCCTGGCGTTCGGCTCTGCGCGGCCCGGGACCGGCCCTCCCGCAGCTGGAACGCTTTGTATGCGACGTCTCCGAAGCGATCAGCAGGGACGTGGAGCGGCGCGGCTGCATGATGGCCAGGAGCGCCACGGAACTCGGCGCAGTCGACAAGACCGTCGCCGAGCGGATTGCTGCGACTGTCCGCGGAATGCACAGCCAGCTGTCGGACTGCCTTGCCCGGGCCCAGGAGGAGGGCTCGCTGGACGCCGAAGCGGACACGGACGGGCTCGCAAGCCTTCTCCTTGCTGTGCTGCGGGGACTGGAGGCCCTGGGCAGAGCGGGAGCCGCAGCGGAGGTTGTCATCGGGGCTGCCGAGCAGGCATTGGCCCTTCTTCCCCGCGTGTCCACGAGCGAGCCGGCGCCGGATCGGCTGGAGGACCGTTCAGCGCCGTGACCCGGTCCTATTCTGGACGGCCCTTGGGTTTTCAGTGCTACGGGCCGCACGCCGGGGAGGTCTTGCCTCGCCAGGCGTCACGGGCGTCGCCTGACGAGTCCGTCCGGTTGTGATGTCACTGTGCGTCTTTCTCTCAAGTAGCTTCCGTGTGCACGTCATTCCCAGTGGGCGGCACAGGCTCGGCTTCGAGGGGCCAGGTGACGGAGATGTGTGTGAGGTCGATGGTGACCAGGACCGGCTCGCTAAGGACCTGTCCGTTTTCGTTGGTGGGCACGACGTAGCGGTGGGTCGGAAACACCAGTCCGGATATCGTTGTGTGCTTCTTGCACAGGTGTGCGGCCGGTAGGCCGCCGAGCACGTCCGCGGTGTCAGACGCGGCCTACAACAACATCCACCAGTGGACAGCCGAAACCACCGCCGACTCTCGTGAGCAGTGGGCGCGCGCCGCCGAGAAACTCGCCGCACTGAACCCTGCGCACGTGATTGCCGGGCACAAGGACCCCGACCGCAACGGCAGTCCAGATATCCTGGCCGAGACAGCCCAGTACCTGCGGGAATTCAACTGCTTTGCGCCGCTGCGAGACGCGGGGAGGGGGGCCGGGCCTGCGCTACTTCTTTCCTGGAACGAGGTAAACCTTGCCTTGCCTGCCCGTCTGCTCTGCTTGAGTAACGGCGTCATGGATTTCTTCGAGCGAGTACTTACGCCCGGGAGAGGTCTTAAGGATTCCCTCGCGCATGAGCTCAATGATGTCCTGACCCAACTGCCTTCGCTCTGAATCATTGAATCTCAACAGCCAGTAGCCGAGCCAGAAGACTTCCAAAATACGGCGGCCCGCCAGGATGTACCGTGGATCCTCGCCTACGCGGATCGGCTCTCCCGTGAGTGAGCCGTAGACCAGCATGCGGCCATCCTCATGGAGCGCCTTGAAAATCTGGGTTCCGGTTTCACCTACCACAGGGTCGATGGCGTACTTGACACCTTCGGGATCGATCTTACTGCGGACCTGTTCGTCGATAGGCCCTTCCGTGGAGACGATGACGGCATCGGCACCAAGGCGCTCCAGTTCCGATGCCGATTCGCGCCTGCGGACAACATTCACGGTGCGGATTACCTGGCGCTTGGCCAACCTGATGATCATCCGCCCTAGTTCGGACCCGGCGGCGGACTGCAGCAGCCACTCGCCTTGGGGGACCGCTAGCACATGGCGGACCATGACGATGGCGGCGGCGGGATTGACGACGAAGGAAGCCGCTTGGTCATCGGGGACATCATCAGGCACGTGGAACAGGTCGCGAGCAGAGACGACAGCATATTCGGCCCAGTTACTACCGCCGAAGTTGACGATGGAAACTCGCTCCCCTGTGGCGAAGTCGTCCACTCCGGATCCGAGGGCTTCTACGATACCGACGCCTTCAAACCCGGTTGGCGCCGGAAAATGCGCTTGGATGCCAGCATAGTGCCCACGTACATACAGGAGGTCAGACGGATTCACTGGGGATTCCAGGATGCGAACCCTTACCTGCCCTGCCACGGGTTCCGGAACAGGCACATCTTCTACACGAAGGACCGAAGTCGGCTCCCCATATTGAGCGAAGCGGATTGCTCTCATGCTTCAATTCTCCCGTTCGCGCCGGTCGTCCCATACGAGATGGTCACTTGCTGCTGGAACTGCCCATGATCGACGCTGCAAGGATGCGCGGCGGAACAATGCTCGACTGCACCGCAGCCGCAGCGTCGCGGCGATTTAGTATCCGCAACTTCTACCGTAACTAGCGCATCGGCTTTGCGCATTCCGGTCGCGTATTTCGCCGACACCGGACCAGTGGAAGCCGAACCTCGGGCAGTCATTTTCCTGACATTCTCAGAACGTTCCCTGGGCGCATATCGTGAAACGGACCGCCGACGTCAAGGGCTTCAAGGTTCTGCCCCAGGGTGGCGTCGTTGCGTCGTTCAGGCGATGCATCCGGGGTGATGTGGATCCGAGGTAGGGGGACTGCCTGTCGAGGGAGGTGTCTGACAGCCAGTGGCCGATGCTCCTGCCGAGCAGCGTTGGCGATTTGTGTCCCTGGACGCGCGGGGCTCATGGGGCGACCAGGTCGTGGCTGCCCTCTATCAGCTCCCGGATCAGTTCGTCCGGGACATCGCCGGCCAACGAAATGTTGACCCAGTATCGCTTGTTCAGCTTGTACGCCGGGTGCACTGCATCGAAGCGGTGCTGCAACTCGGCGACCCGCTCCGGATCGGCCTTGACTGTCACCTGGTCGTCCGGGAACTCATGGCCACTGAGGATGGCAAACACCTTGTTGTTCGCCGCTGTCTTGAACACCACGCGGTCCGGGGCGAACGGACGCGACTCGCTGACTCCGGCGAAAGAGAGCGCCAGCTCCCGGACGTCGTCCACGGTCATGGCTATCTCGCTTCCATAACTGAAGTTATAGGACTCCCGCTCCTGGTAGCGGCGGCTACTACTAGGGGCGGATGAGGACGGTGCCGACCTTGCCGGGCTGCACCGCGTGCTTCACGGCGGTGGCCAGCTCGCCGAGGTCGTACGTAGCGGCCACGTCGAACTGGTCTTTGAACGCCAGCGCGATCAGCGTCGCGGCGACCGCGTCCGATGCCCGCCTCTCGGCGGATGCCTCCAACAGCCACCGGCCCAGGTTCGCGCCCCGCACCGTCAACGACTGGTAGAGCAGCGTCGACGCATGCACCGAGATCGGCTCCTCGGCCAGTTCCCCGTAAATGACCAGCCTGCCGCCCGGCGCCAACAGGTCTAGAAGGCTTTCCGTCAGCTTTCCGCCGACAGGGTCGAAGGCCACACTGAGCGGGCGGCCGCCGGCTGCCTTGCGGACCTCGTCGGCCCAGCCCGGATTCTCTGTCGCCACGACCGGGACGTCCGGGAACCGCTTGCGCAGCTCGGCGGCACCGCGGTCACTGCGGACGACGTTGACCAGGCCCACGTTGTGGTACTGCATCACGCCCGTTACCAGCCGCCCCACCGACGAGCCTGCGGCGGCCTGCACCAAATATCCGTCGTATCCCAAGGCCAGGTGCTGCTCCGCTTCACGGCGCAGCATCACCGCGGTGAGCGGGTTCGTCAGCATCTGCGCGGCGACCTCGTCCGACAGCTCATCAGGCACGGGGACGACAATCTCGGCGTCCGCCAGGATCCACTGTGACCATCCCCCCGGCAGGGGAAAGACGGTTACACGGCCGCCGACCTCGACGCCCTGAGCCACGCGCGCATCCGGGCCGATGGCCTCCACCACGCCGGTGGCCTCCACACCGACTGGAACCGGCTCAGGTGCGGTCCCGGGGTATGCCTCGACGGCCAGGAGATCACCACGGTGGACGGGGAAGGCCGTGGTGCGGATGAGGACCTGACCGTGTGCGGGCGCTTCCGGCTCGGGCTCCTCGATGACGGTCAGGACGTCGGCGGGCAACCCGCCGCGGGTGTAGACGACACGTCGGTTCATGATTGTCCTCCTGTGCGCTGGTGCGTATGAGGCTTGGCCGGGGCGTCAGCCGACGTCCATGAGCAGCAGGTGTTTCGCGCTGAGTGCTCCGTCCAGCTGCATCAGCCGGCCTCCCTCCCGTAGACCGCCGAGGTCCAGGGCGGCGAATCCGAATTCGTCGAGCAAGCCGGCCACGGCCGCCTTCGCGTCGGTGTCGTCGCCCGCGTAGAAGACCACCTGACGGCCTTCCTCGTGCTGGGGGTCCGCGGCGATGAACGCGGCGAACAGGCTGTTGAACGCCTTCACGATCCGCGCGCCGGGCAGGCGCTCGGCGACCCACTCGCTGCCCGTGAGGTCTCCGACGTCGTACCGGCCCCTCCAGGGGTTGGCCGCCGCGAACTGATTCGTCGTGTCGACGACCGTCTTCCCGGACCAGTCGGTAAGGCTGGTCAGGTCCGGCACTGCGGAGAACGGCACCGCGAGGAAGACGAGGTCTGGCTGCGCTGCCTCCTCGGCCGTCACCGCGTGGGCCTTCGGCCCCAGCTGCTCTACGACTGCTTTGAGTGTCTCCGGGCCCCGGCTGTTGCCGATGAGTACCTCATGTCCGTGACGGATGGCCTTGTCGGCGACGGCCCGGCCGATCTCTCCCGCGCCGACAATGCCGATAGTGCTCTGTGCGGCCATGCTGCCCATCCTTGATCGTGTGTCGGGGGTCGGTGCCCCGGCAGCGGCTGTGTGATCGGCTCCGGCCGCTTCCTGCCGGGATGGCCCCGGCCTCAGCGGCAGGTGCGGCGGCGCCTACGCGCGATGCGGGTTGAAGTCCAGGAGGACCTTGCCCTTCTCCCGGAAATACGCGAGCGCCTCGGGAAAATCCGCCGCCTTGTAGACGGGAGCGGAGGGCAGGACGAGTCTTCCCTCGGAGACCAGCCGCGCGGACTCCGCGTTCAGTGCCGGAAGCCGGGGAAGGAACTCGTCCTGGTACATCCAGAATTCCGTCGTGGTGATGTTCTTCGTCCTCAACACGTCAGGATCGGGCGTGAACGGCCGGCCGCTCAGATACCCGTAGATCGCCAGCAGGGCGCCGTCGGTCAGTACGTCCAGCAGCAGTGCGGTCGCCGCACCGCTGACACCGTCAAGGCCGAGGAGCACCGGATCGGATCCGATGGCTTCCCGCACGCGCGCGTCGGCGTCCGCCGAGTCGACCACCACGATGTCGGCGCCGAGGTCACGGAGTTCGCTCACGAGTTCCGCGCGGCGCACGATGTTGATCGTGCGCAGCCCTCGTTCCTTGGCGAAGACGATGACGGACCGGCCTACCCCGCTGTTGGCCGCGTTCTGCACCACCCAGGAACCGGCCGGAAGGTCACGCAGGCCGACCAGGAGCCCCGCGCTGACGGGATTGATGGTGAGCATCGCTGCCTGTTCAAGACTGATGGACTTGTCCACGACGGTCAGGTCCGCTGCCTCGGCCAGGACCCGCTCGGACCAGGAAAAGACGCCGAAGGGAAGCAGGACCCTATCGCCGGGGCTGACCTCCATGACGCCGGGCCCTGCGGACACGACCGTCCCGACGCCCTCGTTTCCGATAGCCGTCGGCAGCTCAGGGCGTACGGGGTAGATACCTTGCGCCAGGAGAAGGTCGTGGTGGTCGAGCGGGGCATACTCGACCTGGACCAGCGCCTGTCCGGCGGTGAGAGCCGGGGGCTCGGGCACGTCCACCACCTTCAGGCTCTTCTCCGGCTCCCCGAACTGAGTGAGATGAATGGCGAGCATGGGACACGACTCCTTGCTTCGTCGCTTCCTCGCAATTCGAGACATCGCTTTGGATGCCGACGGCCCGGTCCCCGAGGGTTTCCACGGCTGTATCCAGCTCGGTTCTGCTCAGGCCCGTGAGGACCACGGTGGAGCCCTCGGCGACGAAGCGACGGACTATAGCCAGACCGATCCCGGTCGAGCAGCCACCAAACTGACCTTGCGGTCAAGCTGTCCCAGGATGTCCACTTCTTCCTCGATGTAGCTCACCCGGAGACCTGCAGAGAGCACATGACGCCGACACGCGGCAACCCATGCCCGTCCAGCTAGTGAGCCCTCGTCGACGACGGAATGCTCCGCCACGCCACCTCACGGACCGCACGGTTTAGTGAGATTTGTACCTACTAGTAAAGAACCCGAACCGGGGCACTGCAACCGGAGAGGCACTCGCCCTGCCCGGGCTCGCAGCTGGCTGAACGGAACGGGCGCCGTCGAGGGTTTCGAGCATCATGCGGTCGAGCCGGATGCGGCTGTCGCGCCACCAGACCGTGGGGATGAAGAGGTGCGGCGCGTCGGCGGTGACCAGCGTCCACAGGGGCTTGAGCCTGCGGCAGTCAAGGCGGTCGCTTCGGGTGGTGGCCAGGACCATCCGGCCGAGGGACTGGTTGGCAGCGATGCCGCTGAGGATGGTGGCGACCCAGGAGGCGTCGGCGAGGACGTCGAGTGCATGGTCGCCGCGGATGAGCACGCTGGCCATGGAGCCGAGGGTGAAGGCGGCGGTGGCGAGGTCCAGGCCGACGGCGAGCGCGAACCACAGCACGCACCGGCGGACGTCGTGGGCGAGGTCGGGCCGGTCGGGCAGCGCGACCTGACGGCACAGGACCATCGTGGCCACGATGGCGCCGATGAGGGCGGTGAAGTAGACGATCTTCAGGGCGGTGACGGCCGGGACGCGCGCGTAGTGCGGAGCGAAGTGGAGTGGGGCGGCCGCGCCGGGGAGGTCGGCGATCGCGTAAAGGATGAGCATGAGGGCAATCGCTGCCAGGTAGAAGGGCCGCCACGCTCGGACCGCCTGGCGGCGGGCCTCAGGGGTGTGCCGCTGGGGGTGCCACAGCAGGGTCATGTAGTGCGCGTGGCCGACACAAACCAGGGTGAACGTGTCGATGGCCAGCGCCGGCAGGTTCGACGAGTGGGCGGTGCTCCCGAACCACCGGTAGATAGGCGGTGTGGCCAGCAGGAAGATGACACCCGCGAACAGCAGCACGGACGCCGTCAGTTTCAGCGCGGGGCCGGGCTGCCGACGCGCGGCAGCGGCCTTGGTCACGCCCAGGCTGAGCGAGACGATCGCGATAGTCAGGCTGACGGTGGTGAGAGTGGTCTGCCACATGTCACCAGGAGCGGTTGGAGAAGGCCGAGCGGATGGCATCGGTCGGGTGGTCCGTTCCGCCGCCCGGGGCCAGCAGCCGCGATACGGCCGTGGCCCAGGCCTCGGCCGCCAGCTCCGAGCCGGTATCGAACCGGGCGCGTTGCTTGATCGACTGATTCGGGTTCAGGATGTCCTGCACCAGGTCGGAGGGAAGGGTTGCCAGCTGGTCGGTGAGGGCTTCGTGGTCGAGATCGATGCCGTGGCCCTGGCCGTGTCCGCTGACCATGCAGTCGTCGGAGGCGGGGTCGATCCACGGCAGCAGATGCCCCAACTCGTGGACCTTGACGCGCCAGCGCTGCCAGTCGGTGTTGTCCCGGCTGACAATGATGCGGTCTTCCTCCGGTCCGCGCAGGCACAGTCTGCTGAAGACCGGGGCGAGATCACGTTCTTCCATGGTGATCGTCCGCTGGTTGTGGGCGGCGATCGCGTCCACGAGCTGCTGCAGATGGGCGCCTGGCGCGAGGCCGAGCCTTGTGCGGTAGATCTGGCACGACGTCGTGCTGATGGAACGTCGCGGCCTGCCGTTGGATGCGTCACCACACGGTGTCAGGCGGTCGGCGCTGCGGAAGCCGCCCGGGTCGCAGCCACGGTCACCGATCACGCGCTGACCACACCGACTGCGCCGCCCTGCCCCCCTGGTCCGTCACGCCTGGGGCATTGCCGTGCCTGGCTCCTGCTCGCCGGATGGAGTGCCAGGCTTGAGGATGACGGAGGTGTAGTGGTTGGCGAAGAAGTACGAATAGGACAGGGCTTCGTCGATGTTGCCGAACTGGTTGCTCATCATGGACATCAGCGCTGTCGTGCGGGTGCCGTCGCTGGCGTAGGCGGTGAACTGTTGGTTGGGCGGCAACCCAGCGGCTCCGATGGTGACTTCGTTGATGCCTGGGAGTGCCCGGATCAGGGCCGTGCCCTGGCCGGAGCTACCGGAGACGCGCAGGGGGAGGTTCTGCGTGCGCATGCCCAGGCCTTGCCGGCCCAGGTTGTTTGTGCTGGTGGCTGGAGTGCTGCGGGCCACGTACACCAGCGCCATCGGCGACTGGCCGATGGGAAGGGTCTTGATCACCGAGTTCGTGTGCGTGTCGATGACGTCGACCGCGTCGGAGTTCTGCAGGGCGACGTAGATCCTGGTGTTGTCGGGGCTCGGCCAGATGCCGTGTGGACCGTGGCCGTTGTTGTGGATGGTCTTCACCAGGGTGGGCGGCGCCCCGTTGCGCGATCGGCGGTAGACCAAGGTCTCGTTCAGTCCGCCCACGGTCTGGTAGGCATAGTCGACACCGCCAACCGTGACGAAGTTGGGGTGGTTGGTGCGCGGCCCGGTGTGCAGCACCGCCTCCACACGGGAGGTGGCCGTATTGACCACAGCGGTGGTCCGGCCATTGGTGGGCATGCCGAGCCAGACGTCCCGGCCGTCGGGTGAGATGGCCTCGTCGGAGGACCCGCCCGCCTCAGCGGGGATCGGCACGCGCCTGATGATCCGGTGGGAGGCCACATCAATCACGTCCAGCACCAACGTGCGCAGGTGGTTGACGTAGGCGAGTTTGCCGTCGGGGCTGAACACCACCTTCGACGGCGCGTCCTCGGTGGGGATCCGGTCGACCTCCTTGTCGGCCCGCCAGTCGATCACCGAGACGTAGTCCTGGCCGCGCACGGCCACCCACAGTCGTGTGCCGTCCGGCGAGAAGAATCCCTCGTGCGGCGCCCGGCCGACGTACATGGTGCGCACTACTTTGTTGGTTGCGGTGTCGATGACATGGATGGCGTTGGTGGTCACGTCGATCACGTCGAGCCACTTCCCGTCCCGGGAGAAGCCCAGGCCGTGCACGTCGATCTCCCCGTCGTACATCGCCCCCAGCACGTCCTTGCTGGGGGCCAACCGCGGCTCGCCCAGAGCGATCGTGCCCAGCACCGTGTTCGTCGCGGGATTGATGACACTGACCGTGTTGGAGTCCTGGTCGGCGGTGTACACCCGGTCGTTCCCCGAGATCGGCTGCGCCCCGGGCAGCGCCGGAGGTTGGATCAGCGTGCCATGCACTGAGGGGTTGGCGTTCGACCCCACTATGGGGCCTGGCACCGGATCCAGGTGGGAGGCCCCAGATTCCTGCGTCCCGGTCGTCGTGCAAGCAGCGATTGACGCGGACACGACCGTCGCCACGAACGCGCGGGCCAAGATGGGTTTTATACCCATGTTCACTCCTTGTGGTCACGTCGCCGGCGGATAACCCGCGTTGCAAGCTGCCACCGGCGCTTGGCTCGTGGGGACTGTGCCGCGTGGCGTGAGAGGTTGCGGCCGAGACTGGTCGCTGCGTTCATCAAAGGCCGCTGGCGAGAGCAGCGCCTGTCATCGCGGCGCCGAGGTCACTTCTTCCGAACGCGGTCAGGCATTCCCGAACAAGTGACCGATGACGTCTGACGTCGGTAACCTGAATCATCATCGAGCCATCAAGAAATCTAACGGACACTTTCGACATCCTCACCTCGGCCCGAGGTTTTCACTCGGACGGCCCGTCTGTCGGCGAACGGCGGACAAGTGCACGGCCGTGCAGACTTCGTGCGGTGTACGCCGAACGGCTTCACGATGACTCACGACGGGCCGACCCCAACTGCGATCGCGGCCACACGGGGCAGTACCCGGCGCGGTCGGCGGAGTCTTAGGACTCAGATCAAAAAGAGGCTTTGAGGCGTCGCCAGCAGATGATGGCGCAGCCGAGGGTGAGGAAGGCCTGGTGGATGTCGGCGCGGATCTCCCAGCGGATGCGTAGTCGGTGGAACCAGTGCAGGAGCGCGAAGGCTGCTTCTACGACCCAGCGGTTCTTGCCCAGGCCGCTGCCGTGTTCGGTGCCGCGGCGGGCGATGAGCGGGCGGATGCCCGGCTTGCGGACCTGGCGGCGGTAGATGTCGTGGTCGTAGCCGCGGTCGGCGTAGAGCACGTCGGGGCGCTGGCGGGGTCGTCCGCGTTTGCCACGGATCGGCGGCACGGCGTGGATCAGGGGCAGGAGCTGGGTGACATCGTTGCGGTTGCCGCCGGTCACGGTGGCGGCCAGCGGGATGCGGGTCTGTTCCGTAGTCGGTGGTGACGCTGCGTCCTTGTTATTGGAGGAGGATGCGGTGGCGGAGGAGGTCGAATCCGGCACGGCCGTGCATCTGGCGCCTGATCTTCTTGGTGCGTGTGTTGACGCCTTCGGTGCGGCCGTTGTGGTGGGGCAGCGTGAGGCCGGCGTTCACGGCGGCGCGGTCGAGTTCCAGGCCGTTGCAGAAGCTGTGCAGGTGGGGCAGGTCGGCGGCGCGGACGTCGGCGATCCACTGGGTGAGCTTGGTGTCGTTGCCCTGGGCCGGGGTCAGGAGGGCGGCGAACTCGCCAGCAAGGCAGGTGAGTTCGGTCATTTCCGGGCAGGCCGCTGTGAGGAGGCCGAGCAGGTCGGTGTCCTTGGTCCACAGGTGCTCGGGGTGGGTGAGCAGGAGCCAGGTGGCGCGCTGCGGGGTGGTCACCGGCCGGTCGCCCTCGGCCCGCCCTTGGGTGAGGTAGCGGTAGAGCAGGTTGAGGCCGCCGGTGTAGCCGAGTTCCTTGATCTCGCGGACCGGCACTTTCACATTGGCTGGCGCGTGGGATGATCTCCGAGTTGATCCGGCTGGAGGAGGGTGTCCGTGGGGGACGACGCGTCGCGGTCGTGGAAGGGGCACCGGTAACCGGTCGAGGTCATCTCCCACTGCGTATGGCTGTACCACCGCTTCCCGCTGTCGTTCCGCGAAGTCGAGGAACTGATGCTGGAGCGCGGCGTGATCGTCTCGTATGAGACGGTCCGTCGCTGGTGTGGGAAGTTCGGGCAGCAGTACGCCAATGCGCTGCGTCGCCCCCAGCCCCGGCCCGGGGATACGTGGCATCTGGACGAGGTCTTCATCAAGATCAACGGGGAGCGGCGCAGAACCCGACAACGCCTCCGGCCGACAAGCCAGACGATCTTCGCCGAAGTCATCCGCCCGCGACCAGCACGAGCATCCCGAACCCCACGCACACCAGATCCGTGACCTGCAACTTCACGATGCACACTGCCCAGTGCTTCTGGCCCTTGTACCTACGGAACGTCCGCCACGGACAAGCCGACTGCAGAAGGTCGACAGGTGCCGTACCCCAGTCCCGGTCCTCCACAAGAGCACCACGCTGCTGACGGATACTCACCGTCGCCGTGACACTGTCCATCGCGTACCCCCGCCCCACGGGCAACGACCCGTACAGCCAAGGGTGTCAGCCAGGCACTGACGGGCGGAGCGGGCCGGAACCCCGCCACCCGAAAGGGTGAGAACCCCTGTCCGTTCTCATCCATCGTGTCAGGGAGCCATGTCGGCGAGCTGCGCACTGACAACTGCCTTGAGACAAGACGGGCGAGCGATCCGGCTGGGATCAATGGGCTTGGACGTCACGGGGTCGATGTCTCAATGGTCTTGTCAGCTCCGGTGAGCGCCGACCAGGCAAGTGACAGAACCACAGAGACCCCGCGCGGTGGATTCTCATCGATCTTGTCAGTTTTCCGAGCCAACACCGCCTCATCTACGGGCGCGCCAACGCGCACCATGCGGCATGAGCGGAGGTCGTCCGGCGGTGTCCTACCGAAGCGTGGTCCCTCTCGACACGTTATGTGACACCTACGGCTTGGCCGACGAGGTGATCGGCGATCCGGCCGGGGCTGCGGAGTCCGGCACCCCCGCGTAGTCGGGCAGCTCGACGCCGTTGATCGCGCGTCCGACCAGCTCGGTGAACCATTCGCTGGCGAAATCGGGGCACGGCTCGGCGTCTGGCCCGGGGACGTCGCGGCTGCGGACGTTCAGCCGGCCGATCTCCTGGTTGGCCTCGACGAACGAGCGCATCCGCGCCTCGTAGCGGGCGAACCCGGCGTCGGGGTCCCAGCCGGCGGCGGCCAGCTCTCCGGCCAGCAGGTAGGCACCGACCAGGGCCAGCCCGGTGCCCTGCCCGGACATCGGCGACGAGCTGAACGCCGCGTCCCCGAGCAACCCCACCCGTCCACTCGACCAGCGGTCCATCACCACCTGGGCGACCTGGTCGAGGTAGAAGTCCGGAGTGTCGTCCAGGTGCGCGAGGATGTCCGGGGTCAACCAGCCCAGGCCCGCCATCCGCTCCCGCAGCAGGACCTTCTGGGCCGCGACGTCACGGTGGTCGACGTCGAAGTCAGCCGAGGCGAAGTAGAACATGGCCATCGCCCGGGTAGCGTCCTGGATGGGCCGCAGGAGGGCGGAGCGCCCGGACTCCTGATCCTGGTACTCCAGCAGCCAGCGGTCCAGCCCGAACTCGTTGGGCACACTGTAGAAGGCCAGCACGTGCCCGAGGTGGCGGAGGAACCGCTCATGCGGCCCGAAGACCATCGCTCGCAGCGCCGAGTGCAGCCCGTCGGCCCCGACCACCAGGTCGAAGCGCCGCCGGTCGCCCCCCGCGAAGACCACGTCGACCCCGTCCGCGTCCTGGGCGAGCCCGGCGATTCGGTCGCCGAAGACGTACTCGACGCCGTCGCGGGTGTCGTCGTAGAGCACCTGGGACAGGTCCCCGCGCAGGATCTCGATGTCCGCGATGAACCCGTCGCCACCGTCGTCGTCGGCACGGAAGGTCTCCAGCACCTGCCCGTCCGCGTCCACAGTGTGCGCGCCGGCGGTGTCGGTGCACGCCGCGCGCACCGCCGCGTCCAACCCCATGCGCCCGATGACCTCCTTGGCGACCCCGCGCGCGTCCACCGCCTGCCCGCCGGGACGCAGCTCGGGAGCCCGCTCCACCACGGTCACCTCGGCCCCCCACCGGCGCAGCCAGTGGGCCAGCGCAGGTCCCGCGATGCTCGCCCCCGCCACCAACACCCTGGGACCGCTCACCCGCGTCCCCTGCCCGCCCGTCCGGATCGCGTGCCCCTGGTCGGAGTCGTCGACGCTCATCACTGCCTCCATCTGCTTCCTCCCGCGCTGGAACGTCCCCAGCACAGGCCCACTGCTGTCGGTGTATCCAGCCGTATCGACCACGGATCCGCACAAAACTCATCGGTCACGGCAGACATTGATGAGAAACGCCAACTCCGATGAGACTCACATCAACCCAGACTGGTGCAAACCAGGTGAACCAGCCTGTCAGCTAGGCCGTCGCCTGAGAATTCGCCAGATCTGCGCGCAACACAGTGAGACGCTGAAAGGACCAGTGAGAACGGACATCAGACCAACGGCCCGACATCACCAATAGTGAGAATCCGCCAGCTGCACTGCGACAGGACACCAGCGAGTCTCACGAAGACGGCATAAGTGCCGCCGATGTGCCATCGGAGATGAGACTGTGCCGCGAAATCTGAGACCCTACACGAGGCGGTGATTGGGCAGTTGGCCTGTCGCAGTGAAGTTAGTCGGCCGGGTTGTGCTGACCTGCGTGGACTAGTGCCGCATCAGGCAACGTTCGCCCGGTCGAGCCGCGGGGCGGGGGCGCCGCAGTGGAGTGCGTAGTCTCGCGGCATGCATTCACATCTGCGTTTCCAGAACCCTCCTGCCCTGCCGCATGACGTGGTAGTCGAGACGTTGGAGCGGGCGCTCGGGGACCGGGCGTATGAGTCCGAGGCAGCGAGTGTCTTGGTCGGGAGTGCCTTGAACGACGACGATCAGGAGTTCGTTGAGCACTGGTGCATGCAGGTCGGGACGCGGGCTGTGTCCGGCAGCCCGCTGCTTGGGCTGGCCGGCCTGTGCCTGGGACATACCGCTCGACGGTTCGGACATCTCAGCGATGAGGCCCTCGCACTGGCGCAATCGTTGGCGGCGCGTGCTGAGGTGGATCCGTCGGACGTGGACGGTCGGGCGCTCGACGGCCTCGACGACGTCCGGAGCTTCCTGCACCTCTGGTGAGGCTGGCTGCTGCAGCGTTGGGTCAGGCGACGTTCGCCCTGGCCACGACCTGGCGGAGGCGCTCGTCGGTGGCGTGCTTGTTCCGCCAGATGATGTAGCGGCGGATCATGCTGCCCTGTTCCTTGTGGCTTGCGTGATCGGTGCCGTCCAGCGCGAAGTAGCGCAGCGCGGTGAACTGGGCCTCGATACGGTTGAGCCACGAACTGTTGGTCGGTGTGTACGCGAACTCGACGTTGTTCGCCGCGGCCCAGTCTCCTACCCGGGTGTCCTTCTTCGTGGTTAGGCGCGGAGAGAAGTTGTCGAGCACGATTGCGATGCGGACCTGGGGCGGGTAGAGGCTGCGCAGGTAGCGGCAGAACTCCAGGAACTTCACCCGGTTCTTCCTCGGCTTGATGTGCCCATAGAGCTTGTCCTTACCCAGGTCGTAGGCGGCGAACAGGTGCCGGACCCCGTGCGGGCGGGTGTAGGTCGCCCGGCGGCGGGGCCTGGGCTCCCGCTCGGGGTCCTTGCGCTTCCCGCCGCGTTCGGCCCACTGCCTGCCGGGGTGGGGTTGCAGGTTGAGCGGGCCGAACTCGTCCAGGCAGACGACGACTTCGGGTTCGCCTTCCTCGGGTATGACATCGCCGTCGGCGATCGCGTAGAGGTGCTCGACCCGGGCCTTCTTGGTGGCGTAGTCGGGGTCGCGGGATGTCTTCCAGGTCTTCACGCGTTGAAAGGACACGCCCTCCTCGCGGAGCAGGACCCGAAGGCCCTCGTGGCTGATGTCGTCGACCACCCCCTCGGCGACCAGGAAGTCGGCCAGCTTGGCCAGGCTCCAGGTCGAGAACGGCAGGCCGTGCTCGGCCGGCTTGGACTTGGCGATCTTCTTGATCTCGCGGCGTTCGGACAGGGTGAAGGTACTGGGCCGTCCGCCCTTGTACTTCGGGTAGAGGGAGTCGAAGCCGTCGGCGTTGAAGTTGTGGATGACGTCCCGGACCCGGTCCGGGCTGGTGAACGTGACCTCGGCGATCTTCGCCACGGTCATGCCCTGCGCGGACAGAAGCACCATCTGGGCCCGCCGCCAGATCACCACCGATCCGGTGCCCCTGCGGATGGTCCGCAGCAACCGCCGGCCCTCATCGTCATCGATCTCACGAACGCGTACTCGATCTGCCACCGGCACACCATGCCGGGGGCGCACCGACTGGGAGATCAATCCAGACGGCGCGCCACATCACGACAGGGCAAACGTTCCGGATGCTAGGCGTCCACCCGCTCCTCCAGGCGGACGGTCACGGTGTCCCCTTCCTCCTTGCCGATCGCCTTGCGCACTTCCGCCTTCACAGGCAGCTTGTGCGTGCCGTCCCCCAGGGCCATGAACGAACTCCGGAAAGGATGACCGTCGATCGTGCCTCGGACCTTCACCAGGCCGCGGGTGCCGAAGAACTCAGCCGACTCGGGCCACACGACGTAGGTCCAGCCGCCCTTGTTCGGACTTTTCTGCAGGATCGCGGTGAACTGCTTGTCCATCATGGATACCGCCTGTTCAGGAGCTCTCGACGAGAATGAGGCTGTTGCCGTCCGGGTCACGCACAGCGAACATCGCAGGCACTGCGGGTCCCATCCGCAGGACCCCCGCATCCGCATCGACGCCGCGTGCGCGCAGGTCCGCGTGGTCGGCGTCGGCGTCCCGGGTCGTAAGACGGATGCCGGCCGGGACCCCTTCGGGAACGAGCGCGATAGTCGTCGTCGCCCCAGGCGGTGCCACCTCGATCCAGCGCCCGTTGCCGAACGGTACGTCCCGGCGTACTTCGAAGCCGAGCTCGTCGACGTAGAACTCTGTTGCTTTCTGCTGGTCGGTGACGTGAATCCCCACCGTGGCCACCTGTGTGATGCGGGTGGTCTCGCTCATCCCATGCCTCCGCTTCCTTGGTGTTCACCAGGTAAGACGGAGGCAGGCGGGGAAACTCATCGCTGACCACGAAGATCGACCGGACAGGGCTCGTCAACAGGGCGAACGTTGCCTGATACGGCACTAGGAACTGGTCGCGGATCGGGTCGAGGATGCATGATTGGATGGCAGGCACGGGTCCCTCGGTGATCATGAAGTGTAGAGAATTCGATGGTCGGGTGAACCGTGCTTGCGCTGCTACTGCCGCTCAGTTCGGCACCTACTGCGGGCGGATGGCTCTCTCGGGACCGTGTGCATCGCGATCCGTGACTCCTGTGCTGCGCAACCCTCGAGATTCCTTGCCGAACGTGGAATCACCTTGGTTCTCGCCGGTGAGGACCTGTCGGCGGCTCGGGCCGAACCACCAGCGTCTGCGGGTCCTCGGCCAGTGGGCGCGGGACTGATCAGGTCCGGTGGTCTGCTCGGGTATCGTGCGCCGGCACCGCCTCCCTGCTGTCGGCGCGCCGTGCGCGGCGGCGGCGCTCGGCGCGGTTGGCCGCGGTTGGCGGTCAGGCGACGCCGATGTGCTGGACGTGGCCTCCGGCCGGTTCGTGGACGGGCCAGCCGGGATTGCCGGTCTCGGCGAACCGTATCCACGATCGGTGGATCTGGGCGGCGAGTGGGGCGGGCGGTTCGGCGTTGCCGAGGAGCCCTCGTGGGCCGCGCAGCGATGGCAGGGACAGGCGGTCGAAGACGAAGGGCAATTCCATGACATGGCTGGCGCCCAGCCGCCCGTCGATCGCGTCGGAGCGCCAGACGAATTCGTAGCAGTACGTCCGTCCGGCGGCGGCGCTCGCGTGTGCGGCGGCCATCTTCCGGGTGCCGGCTGTGAACAGCCCGTCACCGAGGATGATGGTGCGCAGATCGGCGGCTGAGGCGGACGGGTGCTGTGCCCGGTAGGCACGGACGGCTTCGTCGGGGTCGGGGTGGAACCGTGCCGCGGTGTCCCGGACATCGGCGTCAGTGGTATTCGCCAGGAGTCCCAGTGGGGCCAGGTAGAGACTGCCCTCGTCGAGATTGGCGCCGATCAGCAGGTCGACCTCGCCTCCCTGGCCGGCGGCGACCGCGGTGACCGGCTGGTGCTCGCTGACCAGGCTGAAGGAGGTGATGCCGCCGAGAGGGTCGTGGTGGGTGGACGTGCGCAGCTCCAAGCCGGTCAGGCTGGCCATGACGGTGACCAGGCGCTCGTCGGGGATGTCGGCCAGGGTCTTGGCGGTGGGTTCGAGGTCCAGCTCGCGTCCGATGGCCGCGGTGACGATGTTCGCCTGGTCGGGAGTGAAGGCGCCGGTGCCGCTGCCGCTCTGGATGATCGCCCGTCGGAAGAGGCCGGAAGATGCCGGGTCGGCGAGGATGCCGCCGACGATGATGGCTCCGGCGGACTGGCCGAAGAGCGTGACGTTGTCGGGGTCGCCGCCGAAGCGTGCGGCGTTCTCCCGGATCCAGTGCAGGGCGGCCTGGACGTCGAGCATGCCGCGGTTGTCCGGGGCGTCGGGCAGGTGCAGGAAGCCGGGGATGCCCAGGCGGTAGTTGACGGTGATCAGGACGACGCCGTCGCGGGCGAAAGCCGTTCCGTCGTAGAGCGGTGCACGGCTGGAGCCCGCGACGAACCCTCCGCCGTGCACGAACACCATGACCGGCCGGGTCGGTCCGTCCGGTTGCGGGGCCCAGACGTTCACGGTGAGGTAGTCGTCGCCGCGCTGCCAGCCCGGGCCGAAGTAGGGCGACATGTCGAGGGTGCCGAAGGAGTCCCGGGCGGGCTGGGGCGCGGTCGGTCCCGGTTGCGTCGCGTCTCGGATCCCGGTCCACCGTTCGTGCGGGCTCGGCGCGGCGAAACGCCTGCATCCGGCGGGCGGTGCGCCGTAGGGCACATTGAGGAAGACGGACCCGTGTCGGTGGAGGCGACCGCGGATCGGGCCTGAGGTGGTGGTGACGGTGGCGGGATCGGCGGGTGACATCTCGGTTCTCCTGGCTGCTGGTTGGTCAGGTGGGTGCCGCCGCTCCGGGGTGGCAGGAGCGGCGGCGGGGAGGAGCCGAGGTCAGTACCGGGTGATCGGCGCCCACTTCTTGATCGCGAATCCGCTGCCCTTGTGCTCGACTTCGAGGGCGCTGTGGCCGCTGAAGTGGGCGGGCAGGACGAGGGCGCCTGTGTCGGCCGCCCAGCCGAGCAACCTGCGGCGGGTGGTGCGGGCCTGGGCCGGGTCCTGGCAGAAGCAGCTGTTGTGGTCGGGGTGTGTGATCTGCAGGGGGGTGTGCATCAGGTCGCCGGCGAACAGGGCCCGGTCGCTGCCGGAGGTCAGCTTGACGACGCTGGATCCGGGAGTGTGGCCGGGGGCTGCTTCCAGGCGCAGGCCGGCGTCGATGGTGTGGCCTTCCTCCCACAGCTGGACCTGGCCCGCGGCGTGCACGGGGGCGACGCTGTCCTCGAAGACGTTCTCGTTGACGCCGCCGGTGATGTCCGGGTTGTTCGCCGGGTTCCAGAACTCGAAGTCGGCCTTGGGCATCAGGTAGGTGGCGTTCGGGAACGTGGGTACCCAGGCGCCGTCGATCAGGCGGGTGTTCCAGCCGACGTGGTCGACGTGCAGGTGGGTGTTGACCACCAGGTCGACGTCCTCGGGCCGCACGCCGGCGCGGGCGAGGTTGCCGAGGTAGTCCAGTTGCAGGTGGTCCCATCCGTCGACGGCCGGGCGGGTCTTGTCGTTGCCGACGCCGGTGTCGATCAGGATGGTCTGGCCCTCGCTGCGCAGCAGCCAGGTCTGCATCGCGACGTTGACTATCGCGTCGTCGGCACCCAGATGATCGGGCACCAGCATCTCGCGGTGTTCCTGCCAGGCGTGCTCGGGCAGGTCGGGGAAGAACTGGTCCGGGGGCATGATCGGACAGTGCATCTCCTCGATGCGGGTGACGGTGACGTCGCCGAGTTTGAGCTCGCGCGTGTTCTGCATGGCGTTCTCCTGACGTGCGGGCTTTGGGGGGATCGGGGTGGCCGTGACGGGCTGAGCCGGAGTTGACGGAGCGGGCCGTCCCGAGGGTCCGGTGTGCTTCCCCGGGTGGGCGCTTTCGGCCGGCGCGGTGCTAGTCGTTCAGGTGGGCGAGGAGAAGGTTGGGGTCCTTGGCGGTGACGTAGGCGGCGCTCAGCACGTAGGCGGTGTCGCCGCGCAGGGCGATGGATGTGGGGTTCTGCAGGCCGTCGGCCGGGGTCAGCACGATGGAGTGGCTGCCGTCGGGCTGGACGAGCGCGACCTCACTGGGGCCGTTGAGCGCGGCCAGCAGCTGGTCGCCGTGGCCGGTGAAGGCGAAGTCGTCGATCCCCGGCAGGCCGGTGGCCTCCTTCCGGACCGAACCGGCGCGCCCGTCTTGGAGGATGGGGATGCGCAGGACGGTGCCCTTGTCGAGGTTGGTGGCCCAGACCGCGCCGTTGTGGATCTTCAGGCCGTTGGCGCCGAGGAAGCTGGTGGAGGCCAGTTCGGGGGCAGTGGACCACGCGGTGGGGGTACCGCCGGCGGTGGGCAGGCTCCAGACGGTGCCCAGCACGGAGTCGGTGACGTAGAGGGTGTGGGTGCGCGCGTCGAACGCCAGGCCGTTGGGAAGGCCGTTGGCGGGCAACGCGGCGATCCGCTGGGGTTCGCCGCCGGGGCGCAGGCGCCACACGCCGGTGAGGTCCGGGGTGCCAGTGGCGTAGAGGAAGTACAGGGTTCCGTCGTGGGCACGGACGATGCCGACGGTCAGCGGGAAGCCCAGGACCGGAGTGTGGATACCCCCGTCGGCGGGCTTGGGCAGGGTGGCCAGGATCCGGATGGTGCCCTTGGGGGAGACCTCGGCGATCTGGCGGCCCTCGGCGAAGGTGACGTACGCGGCGCCGCCCGGTGCCAGGGCGACGTTCTCCGGCGTCTGGCCCTTGGCCAGGTCGAAGTGCACGGCGATCCGCGCGCTGCTCAGCGGGGCGGAGACGGCAGACGCCGCAGCCGGGCTGAGCGCTGCGGCAGCGGCCGCGACAAGGACGGCCGCCGACACGGCGGGCGCGGAGAGCTTCTTGAACATGGTTCCTTCACTGGTTTTCGGGCATGCGGCAGCAACACGCCGACGCACGCGTGGAGATGGGTGGATTCCGCTCGGGGCCCTGTGGCCCCGGGGGCTGATGCCGGCGGCTGGTCGTCGGCCGTGCCCGGGTGGGACGGGTGCTCGCAAGTGCCGACCGAGCGCCCGGTGGCGTTGTGTGAGGTCAGCCGGCGTCGGCCCGTGGCGCCGACTGCGCCGGGTCGGCCGGGACGGTGTCCTGGGTGATGGCCTGGGCGAGCAGGGCCAGGGCGGCCCGCGAGGGCGAGCCCACCTGCGTGGTGGCGACCACCATGTTGGGGCCCGGTCCGTGGCTCAGGGTCTGCTGAACGACGGTCAGCGGGCCGACCAACGGGTGCCGCATCTCATAGGCGGCCACGGTGCACGCCTTGACCCGATGGTCGGCCCACATCGACGCGAACTCACCGCTCTTTGCGCTCAGTTCACCCAGCAGCGCGTGCAACGCCGCGTCCTGCGGGTGCTGGCCCGCCACCAGGCGCAGATTCCCCACCACCGCCCTGGCCTTGCTCGGCCAGTCCGCGTACAGGTCGCGGGTATGACAGTCGAGGAACACCAGTCTGGCCATGTTGGGACGCTGCGCCGACAGGTCAGGGGCGCCAGGGTCCAGGTGCCCGGCGAACAGCGCGTGGCCCAGGCGATTCCACGCCAGCACGTCGCTGCGCAGGCCGAGCACGATCGCGGGAACGTCCGCCAGCACCTCCAGCAGCTGAACTGCCGCCTCCGTCACACGCTCCGGCGCAGGCCGCCGGCCCCGAGTGCGATTCCTGTCCGCCCGGGCCAGATCGTGCAGGTACCGCCGCTCGGACTCGTCCAGCCGCAGCGCCCCGGCGATCGCGTCCAGCACCTCCGGCGACGCGCTCAGCGACTGCCCCTGCTCCAGCCGGGTGTAGTACGAGGCGCTCACACCCGCCAGCAGCGCCAACTCCTCGCGCCGAAGCCCCGGCACACGCCGGCGCTCCCCATAGGTGGGCATCCCGATGTCCTCGGGACGCAGCTGGGAGCGCCGCGCCTGCAGGAAGTCCCCGAGCTGCGATTTTCCGGTCATGGATCCGAGTATGGGCCGACTCGAAACCCACAGCCTGCCCCAGCTGTGGATAGGCACCAGCCGGTCTGGCTCCCCGGCAGGACTGGTGATGACGTAGGCATCGCCGACCCGGCACCACCCCGCACGCACCCAGGAGGACGCCTTGAGCGCCACCACCAGCGAACACGACCTCTTCGAGGCTCTGGACGCATCAGGCTTCGCCTTCACCAGACGCACATGGGTGGATGCTGCACCCGCCCGGGTCTACGACCTGGTCAGTGACGTGTCCGCGATCGGCCGCTGGAGCCCCAACGCGACCGACGTCACGTTCGACCAGGGCGCCGGACCCCGGGCCGGCGCCTGGTTCAGCGGCCGCAATCAGAAGGACGGCCGGGAATGGACCACCCGCTCCCAGGTCGTACGAGCCGACCCCGGCGACGCCTTCACCTTCGTAGTCGGCGGCGCCGAAGACGGCATCGTGCAGTGGAACTGGACCTTCCACCCCCAGGGACGCGGAACCGTCGTCGAGCAGTCCTGGCAACTCCTCCGCCTCGACCCGGTACTGGGCACCACCCGCGGCGACCTCGACGCACTCCGCGACTACATGACGAACAGCGTCGAAACCACCCTGCTCTCCCTCGCCCAATGGATCGCCGAAGAGTGAGGTTCCCGGGTGCGGCTTCGTCGACGGCGGCAAGCGCGAGCGACACGCCTGGACCCTCTACCGCTGGGATACCCGCCCACGAAACCCCGTATCCGATGACCTACTGGCGGACGCTCTTAAACGGTTGACGTGCCCTTCGACGACCCCGGAGCTGTAGTCGAGCGTCATGCCGGCGAGGACGGCGTCCCAGTCCTGGCGGAGGAACCCGGCGAAGCCCCGCACGGGCCCGGGGCCGTTGGTCTCGGCCTCGCGGACCCAGTCGGCGAGAAGGTGTCCGCGGCGGTCGCGGACCAGGCCGGTGAAGACGCGTGCCTGGTCACAGGCGGTGGCGATGTCCGGGCAGGCGATGCGCACCTCGTCGAGCTGGTCTTGTTCCTCGCGGCTGAGTCCGTCGCGTGGCCTCATGATCCATGAGGTGATCTTGCGTGGTGTGGGGATGGGACGAGGAGGCTCGGCTGCGGCAGTGCCGCCGCGCATGGTGCGGATGTAGAGACGGACGGCCTGGTGGTTGCCGCGGTAGCCGTGTTCGTGGATCTCGCGGTAGGGCGCTGTCACGTTGGCTGACCGGGTGAGATGATCTTCGGGTTGATCTGCTGGAGGGGGGTTGTCGGTGGCGAGTGCGTCGCCGTCGTACAGGGGGCACCGGTACCCGGTCGAGGTGATCTCGCACTGCGTGTGGCTGTACTTCCGCTTCCCGCTCAGCTTCCGCGAGGTCGAGGAGCTGATGCTCCAGCGAGGCGTCATCGTCTCCTACGAGACAGTGCGCCGCTGGTGCGCCAAGTTCGGCCAGGCCTACGCGAACGGACTGCGCCGCCGCCGTCCCCGGCCCGGGGATAAATGGCATCTGGACGAGGTGTTCATCAAGGTCAACGGGGAGCGGAAGTACCTGTGGCGGGCCGTCGACCAGGACGGCAACGTGCTCGACATCCTCGTGCAGAACCGGCGGGACAAGGGCGCGGCCCGGCGCTTCTTCCGCCGTCTGATGAAGAGGACGCGTGCGGTGCCGCGGGTGGTCGTCACGGACAAGCTGCGTTCCTACGGCGCGGCCCACCGTGAGGTCATGTCCTCCGTCGAGCACCGCTCGCACAAGGGCCTGAACAACCGGGCCGAGAACAGCCACCAGCCCACCAGGCAGCGTGAACGCGTGATGAAGGGCTTCCGCAGTGTGGGCGCGGCCCAGCGGTTCCTGTCCGCGTTCAGCGGCATCTCACCCCACTTCCGACCCCACCGCCACCTGATGACAGCCTTCGACCACCGAGCCGAGATGACCATCCGCTTCGCCATCTGGGACCAGATCACCGGCACTGCCAGCCGGCCCGCCACGGCCTGAACACAGGCCCGGACCGCAGACCCACCACACCCCGACGCACCATCAGACAGTCACGCACCCAACAACGTGACAACGCCCGGACGAGTTCCGCCGGGAGTGGGCGCTCTCCGTCTGGCTCATGGCGGGCCTCGGGCTCCGGAAGGGCGAGATGCTCGGCCTGCGGGTCGGAGACTTCCTCGACGACCGTGTGAGGCTCCGCCGCCAGGTTATACGCGTCAAGGGGGCCGTCCTGGGCCCGCTGAAGCACCGTAGGAAGGGGGTCTGGCGGGACATCCCGTTGGCGACGCACCTGTCCGACGCCGTGGGTGAGCACGTGGCTCGTTACGGCACCGGTCCGGACGGCGCCCTGTTCCAGACGATGACCGGAACCCTGGTGGCCACCTCGAACTACTCGTATGCTTTCCGTAAGGTAGTGAATACCTTGGGTTACAAATGGTCGCCTCACGACCTGCGCCGCTGGTTCGCCTCGACCGCGCTCAGCAACGGCTTGCCACTCTTGGACGTGTCCCGGTGGCTGGGGTACAAGAGCATCACGGAGACGGCGGACACGTACGGGCACCTCACCGCTGACGCCACCGGCCGGGCGGTCATGGTGATGGATGCGGCGCTGATCTAGCGTTTCCGCAGGTCGGACGGCCAGCTTCGATATGTTCGATCGACATATGTCTGCGATTTGAGCGACGAGTCGGCCCGCAAAGTGAGCGGACGGATCACGACAGTGCGTGCCACGCCTTGGACAGCGCCTCGCGGAACTGATCCGTCTGGTGCGTGGTGAGCTCCCGGACCATGCGTTCCTCCAGCTCCCGCACGGCCCCGGCGAACCGCTCCAGCAGCTCGCGCCCCTCGTCGGTCAGCAGGATCAGCAGCTCGCGCCGGTTGCGCGGATTGCGCTCGCGGCGCACCAGGCCTCGGTTCTCCAGTGACCGCACCAGGTCGGCCATGGACTGTGCGGTCACGAACGAGTCGCGCGCGAGCTGCGCCGCCGAGAGGCCGTCGTGCCGCTCCAGCACGGTGAGCGAGGTGTACTGCAGTGCGGTGATCCCCGCCGGCTTCACCAGTTCGTCGAGGTGGGAGCGGACGACCAGCTCCACCTGCTTGACCATGTAGAGCAGCGACGGAGGTGCCTTTGTTGCCTTGGTGCCGACCATGGGTTCAGCCTATGGCATTGACAGGAAACCTGTCTGTAATGAGACTGCGAACACGCAGGAATCCTGTTGGTTGAAACCTTAGCGATCAAGGTGTCGGGATCACGGCACGAAGGCACGAAGGCACGAGGGCGCGAAGGCATGAAGGCATCAAAGGCTGAGGAGTGGGCAATGACGACCACCTTCGAGAGCGGGCCCGGGCGGCTGTTCATCGGCGGACAGTGGCGTGAGGCGGCCGACGGTGCGCGTACGGACGTGATCGATCCGTCCACCGGCCAGCTGGTCACGACGGTCGCGGAGGCGGGTGCGGCCGACGTGGACGCCGCCGTACGCGCCGCCCGGGAGACCGCCTTCATGCCCGCCTGGTCGGCCTCCATCAGCATCCGCGCCGCCCGCACACCGAGCCGCGCGGCCTCCTTGTAGAACTCCTCCGGTCCCATCGGCAGGATCGACACCACGATCCCGCCCTCGCGCAGCACGCGCGGCGAACGGAAGGTGGTCTCCCCGCCGATCGCGTCCAGGACGACGTCGACCTCCCGCACGGCCTCGTCGAACTCGGTCTCCCGGCTGCTTGCTGAGCGCCGAACGATCACCGTCCCTCGTGCGTCGGAGACCAGACCGACCGGCACCACCGTCGCCGCTGAGAACCTCGTGGTCGCCGGCACGCCCCCGGCCACGCCGTACGCCGGGCAGGGGGGAGGCGTGGCCCGCGACGAGGGAAACGGTGACCTGCGTGTGCGCCGGTGGGGGAGGCGTCACCGGCTCATGTGCAACGCGACCAGCAACTGCCAGACCTGGTGGGCGACTTCCTCCGGGGTGCCCTCCAACAGCCCGTGCAGCCAGTCGGCGAGGACCCCGGCGAAGGTGGCGGCGACGGCGGAGGCGACGAGCGGGGCGTCCGCGGCGCCCGCGAGGGTGCGTTCGGCCAGGCTGCGGGCGCGCAGGTCCCGGTGCAGGACGAGGCCGAGCGGGCCGCCTCCGCCCGGGCTCAGGAGTGCGCGGTAGAGCCCGGCGTGCGGGGCGAGATCCGCGAAGAACGCGAGCAGGGCAGGCGGCGCGGACACCGGGTCGGGCCGACCGCGCCACGCGTGCAGCGCTTCCACGGCCTCCCCCACGACATCGGCGCAGGCGTCGACGGCCAGCGCCTCCAGGTCGGCGTAGTGCACGTAGAAGGTGGCCCGGCCGACCCCGGCCCGCCGCACCAGCGCGGCGACGCCGACCTCCTCCAGCGGGCGCTCGGCGCACTCCGCGAGGAGCGCCTGCCGCAGCTTCTGGCGGGTGCGGGCGGCCCGCGGGTCCTCCGGCGTCACCGTGCGATCAGGACGGCGGCCAGGGCGAGGGCGCCGGGCAGGGCCTGGGCGAAGAGTATGCGGCGGTTCGCGGTGACCGCTCCGTACACCCCGGCGACCACGACGCACACCAGGAAGAAGACCTGGACGTGGAACCCGGTCGGATCCGCGGCGATCAGGCCCCACACCAGTCCGGCCGCGAGAAACCCGTTGTAGAGCCCCTGGTTGGCGGCCATCGGGGCGGTCGCCCGGGCCATCTCCGGGTCGAAGCCGTGCAGACCCCGCCCCGGCTTCTTCTCCCACAGGAACATCTCCATCACCAGGATGTACGCGTGCAGCGCGGCCACCAGGCCCACCAGCACGTTCGCGACCGTCTCCATCGTCAGCAAGCTCCCTCGTAACAGGCTTTCCTGGACAGCTGTCCACTATAGCTGGACAGCTGTCCAGGAAGTCACTGCGAACGCGGTGACGGTGGGAGTCAGGCACCGGGCGCCGCGTGGACGCGCTCACCCCCCCACATAGGTCAGCGCGACCTTCGCGCACGCGATCTCCTCCGGCGGTCCCGCATACGGGTCACGGTCCAGTACGACGAGATCCGCCACGGCCCCCTCGTACGCTCCCGGTGTCGTCGAGGTGGTTCGCGTACGTCGATCCCGCGGTGTACGCCGCGAGCGCGGCCGTGAGGCTGATGCGCTCGGCGGGCAGGAACACCGCTCCCGCCTCGCCGGGGGCCACCCGGTTGACCGCGACATGGATGCCCTGGAGCGGGTCGGGGCTGCTGACCGGCCAGTCGCTGCCCGCCGCGAGCCGCGCCCCGCACCGCAGCCGCCGCGGCGACCGCGCGAGGCGACGCGGCAATGGGCGGCCCCGCCGCGACGGGGGAGCGCAGCGGGGCCTGAGGCTCGGCTGCCCGAGAGGCGGCGGATCATGCACGCCGATTCCGAGATTCCGGGATTCCGAGAAAAAGCCGGAGCCGGGCAAGTCCCGACTCCGGCGAACGGCTGCCCCTTGCGAAAGGAGACGAGGTGAGATCGGCACCGGCACGCACACCATGGGGAGCCGGTACAGACCACTGCCGTGCGTGCGCGACGCTCAGTCGGTCGGCTCCAGCACGAAGACGGGGATCTGCCGGTCGGTCTTCGTCTGGTAGTCGGCGTACGGGGGATACGCGGCGACCGCGCGCTCCCACCACTCCGCCTTCTCCTCGTCCGTGACCTCACGCGCCGTCATGTCCTGGCGCTCGGCGCCGTCCTGGAGCTCCACATGCGGATCGGACTGTACGTTGAAGTACCAGACCGGATGTTTGGGGGCACCGCCCTGCGAGGCGACCACCGCGTAGCGTCCGTCGTGCTCGACCCGCATCAGCGGGGTCTTGCGGATCTTGCCGCTCTTGGCACCCCGGGTCGTGAGAATGATGACTGGCAGTCCCGTGTCCAGCAGCGTGGCCCCCTTGGTGCCGCCGGAGCTCTCGTACAGCTCCACCTGGTCTCGCACCCACTGCGCCGGGCTGGGTTCGTACTCACCCTCAAGAGGCATGACTTCCGTCCCATCGTCGCGTCGTACTGGTCGTGTCTCGGCATGATTCAACACCAACGCGGACGCGAATCATCCGCACCACTGCACCCAGGGGGTCATCGCGCCCGCGGGACGTGTGCGGCACGGCGGAGCCGTTCCCGCACGACGCAGCGACGGGGCGGCACCGGTTCGTCCCGCATCCGGTGGACGTCCGACCGGTCATCCTCAGGAATGTGACAGGCGGCGCGCACTCATCGCGGCGCGTCATCGCGGCGCGACGAGCATCCGCACCGCGAGCACCATGATCACCGCGCTGGACGCGAGCGCCGTGACCAGCCGCCCCCGCCGTCCCGTCAGCGCCCGGCCGAGCAGCGTGCCACCCCCGGCGAGCAGCAGCTGCCAGCTCGCGGACGCGGCGAACGCGGCGAGCACGAACACCCCCTGCTCCAGGGGCCGCGCCGCCTCGGCCGTCCGGCTGCCGAGGACCAGCGCGGCGAAGTAGATCACGGTGGTGGGGTTGAGGAGGGTGATCCCGAGGAGCGTCAGGTACGCCCGCGCCGGGTGCGCCGGATCGCGTACGGACCGGGCGGCGAGCTGCTGGTCGCGGTACTGGCGCAGCGCGGTGAGCGCGCCCCGCACCGCCAGCGCCGCCAGCACCAGCCCCGAGGCCCAGCGCAACGGCTCCAGTACCGGCTGGAGCGCGGCGGCGAGCGCGCTGCCCCCGAGCGCGGCGACCAGGGCGTACAGCCCGTCGGCGGTGGCGACGCCGAGCGCGGCGCAGCCGCCGATCTTCAGGGTTGTACGCGCGGTGAGGGATACTAGGTAGGTCGCGACCGCTCCGACGGGGACGGCGATGCCGTAGCCCGCGAGAAGCCCCGCGACGAGCGCGGCGGTCACGATCGGGGGAGCGAGGGCCTCCGTGGACGGCCGGGCTGCTGCTGGACCCGCACCGGAGAAGCGGCGGAGGTCGGCGACAGGAAGGTTTCGATCGTGGACATGGGCTGATCCTGAGGCTGCCGGATCTGCCCACGCAACCCCTTTTCGCAGAGGCCGCCCATGAGGAGTTCAGGCCATGTGCGCGCCGCCGGGGCGACGGCGTCGGCGGGAAACCCGAGGTACGTGGGGGCGGTCCCCGCACGCTTCGGCCAGATAGCCCGTCCGGGGCATCTGGCCGAACTTCGCGTGGGTCTTTTAGGCGCCTGGGGCATCTAATGAAGATCGGCACGAAGATCGGCAAGATCGGTAAGAGGGAACCATCGCTTGCGAGGTCACTCATGACAGAACCCGTTGCCTTCCCCCAGGACCGTACGTGTCCCTACCACCCGCCCGCCGCCTACGACGCCCTGCGCGAGGCACGCCCCCTGTCGCGCGTCTCCCTGTTCGACGGCCGCAGCGTGTGGGTCGTCACCGGGCACAGCGCCGCCCGTGAACTCCTCACCGATCCGCGGCTCTCCTCCGACCGCACCCGCCCGGCGTTCCCGATGCCCACGGAGCGGTTCGCCATGTCCCGCAACCGACGGGTCGCGCTCCTCGGGCTCGACGATCCCGCGCACCACACCCAACGCCGCATGCTGGTTCCGAGCTTCACCCTGAAGCGGACCGCGGCCCTGCGCCCGCGTATCCAGGAGACCGTCGACCGGCTGCTCGACGCCATGGAGAAGCAGGGCCCGCCCGCCGAGCTGGTGAGCTCCTTCGCGCTGCCCGTGCCCTCGATGGTGATCTGCGCCCTGCTCGGGGTTCCGTACGCCGACCACGACTTCTTCGAGGAGCAGTCCCGCAGGCTGCTGCGCGGCCCCGCCGCCGCGGACATCCAGGCCGCCCGCGACCGGCTGGACGCCTACTTCGGCTCGCTGATCGAGCGCAAGCTGAAGGAACCGGGGGACGGACTCCTCGACGATCTCATCCAGGAACAGCTGCGCGAGGGGGTGATGGACCGCGAGGAGCTGATCAGCCTCGCCACGATCCTGCTGGTCGCCGGGCACGAGACGACCGCGAACATGATCTCGCTCGGTACGTTCACCCTGCTGCGGCACCCGGAACAGCTGGCCGAACTGCGCGCCGACCCGACGCTCATGCCCACCGCGGTCGAGGAGCTGCTGCGCTTCCTCTCCATCGCCGAGGGGCTGCTGCGGGTGGCCACCGAGGACATCGAGGTGGCCGGGGCGACGATCCGCGCCGACGAGGGCGTGGTCTTCGCGACCTCCGTCATCAATCGCGACGCGGGTACCTTCCCCGAGCCGGACGCCCTGGACTGGCACCGCTCGGCCCGCCATCACGTCGCGTTCGGCTTCGGCATCCACCAGTGCCTCGGCCAGAACCTCGCCCGCGCCGAGATGGAGATCGCCCTGCTGTCGCTCTTCGACCGGCTGCCCGGCCTGCGGCTGGCCGCGCCGGCGGACGACATCCCCTTCAAACCCGGAGACACGATCCAGGGGATGCTGGAACTCCCCGTGACCTGGTAAGAGGCTGGCGGCCATGAGCATCGACATCGCCATCGACAAGGACGTCTGCATCGGCGCGGGACAGTGCGCGCTGACCGCGCCGAACGTCTTCACACAGGACGACGACGGATTCAGCGCACTGCTGCCCGGCCGCGAGGACGGCGGCGGCGACCCACTGGTGCGGGAGGCGGCGCGGGCCTGCCCGGTGGGCGCCATCACCGTCACCGAGAGCTGAGGACCACTCGACCAGGACGGCCGTCGGCCGGCTCGCGTCGGCCGTCCTCGTCGAGCGATCGGCTCATCAGCGCTGGGCCTTGATGAGCAACCGCGCTGCCTCGCGCGCCTGCTCCGCGGGCTCCGTGGTCCGGGTGATGCCCGCGGTGACCATGGCCCCCTCGGCCAGCAGGAACAACTGGTCGGTGAGGGCGGCGGGAAGCCCCGCGGCGGACACCAGGCCGGCCCGCCGTCGAACGCGGGGACACCTTCCCGGTTCACTAGGGTTTCCCGCGTGAGCGAACACGCCGAAAAACCCTTCCTCTACGTCGTCGTCTGCGCGGCCGGCATCGCCCAGGACGTCGGCGAACTGATCACCGCGGCACAGGAACGGAACTGGGAGGTCGGCGTCATCGCCACCCCGCAGGGGCTGGGCTTCTTCGACGCGCCCGCCGTCCAGGCGCGGACCGGCCGCCCGATCAGGTCCGCCTGGCGGGCACCGGGCGACCCGCGCCCCTTCCCGGCCCCCGACGCGGTGGCCGTCGCCCCGGCCACCTTCAACACCGTCAACAAGTGGGCGGCCGGGATATCCGACACCCTCGCCCTGGGCACCCTGAACGAGGCGTACGGCCTCGGCGTCCCGATCGCCGTACTGCCCTGTGTGAGCGATGCGTTGGCGGCCCACCCCGCCTACCGGGCGAGCGTCGACCGCCTGCACGGGATGGGCGTACGGTTCGGCGACCGCTACTCGGGGGAGCCGGGGGAGGACGGCCGGCGCGCGGAGTTCCCCTGGCGACGGGCGCTGGACCTGCTCACCTCTCGCACATGATCCCTTCGCGTCAGCGCCGACGGTAGATCGTGATCGAGTATCCGACCTCGTCGACGGGGGTGGCGCCGTCGAGCAACGACGCCAGCCGGCCGTCGGCCTTCGCGACCGCGGAGTCCGACACGGCGAGCAGCCCGTGCACCTCGCTCGGCGGCGCCTTGCGCGGATCGGCCGCCTCGATCCCGTAGGACGACGGCACACCGCTGCCCTTGTAGACCAGCCAGACCCGCTCGCTCGGGTACCGCTCGGCCAGGCGGTCGGCCAGCCGGCCCAGGTCCTGCCCCCAGTCGACGTTCGAGTCGTGCAGCCGCAGATGGGTCTTTGACGGTCCGCCGAACGCCTCGTTGGAGTACGGCAGGTAGTACGGGAAGGCGCGCAGCGAACTGACCCCGACGAACAGGACCAGCGCCGCCGCGCCGAAGTGGGCCCAGCGGTGGCGCAGGGCGAGGACCCCGGCCGCCGCGACCGCCAGGAACACCGGAACGAACAGCGCGTACCGGACGCCGAGGTCACGCGACCCGGTCATGGCCACGGCCAGCAGGACGGCCGGGGGGAGCAGGACGTACGGGGCGGCGGGGCGCAGCCGGGGCACGGCGACGAGCACGGCCAGGCCGATCAGCCAGAGGACCAGCATGCCGATCGGTGTCTTCACCAGGAGTGCGGCCGGCAGGTAGTACCAGAGCGAGCCGTGGTAGAGCCGTCCGAACAGGAAGCCGCTCCACGTCGCGTTCTCGAAGCCGAACTGGATGCGCATGCCGTCGCGGTACGGCCGGGGGGCGGGCAGCCAGTCGATGGCGAGCCCGCGCAGACCGTGCACGGCCGGGACGTTCGCGGGCGTCGCCCAACGCAGCTGCGGGTCGACGACCAGGTAGGTGGCCCATATGACGGCGAGGGCCACCAGCGCCGTACCCGCCGCCACCGCGACGCCCAGCACCACGAGCCGCGCTTGTGCGCGCAGGGCCGGGCCGGGCGAGCGGCGCGCGTGCCAGAAGGACGAGAAGGACGAGAAGGACGAGAGGGGCGAGAAGGACGAGGAGATTGAGGGGGACGAGGGGGACGAGAAGGACCAGAAGGAGTGGAACGCCAGGAGCAGCAGTACCGGCACCGCGGGCAAGGTGCTCATCTTGGTGGCGGCCGCCGCGCCGAGCGCCACTCCCGCGAGCGCCAGGTGCAGCAGAGGACGCTGTCGCCGCGCCCGCCACACCAGCCACACCGACGTCAGGAGGAAGCCGGCCGCCGGTACGTCGAGCGTGGCCAGCGAGCCGTGCGCGATGACGTCGGGCGAGAACGCGTACAGGGCGAGCGACATCAACCCGCCCACGGCACCGACGAGTTCACGGGCGAAGGCGAAGACGACCAGGCCGAAAAGCAGCGTCAGCACGATCACCGGCAGCCGTGCCCACAGCATCACCCGCCAGGGATCGTTGCCCGACTCGTACAGCAGCCGCCTGCCGAGCGCCGTCTGATCACCCGTGAAGTGGGCGTCCAGGTGCGGGTGGGCGAACACCAGCCCGCTCGCGATGATCAGTTTGCCCAGCGGCGGATGCTCGGGGTTGAAGCGCAGGGTGTGTTCCCGCACATAGGTCTCCGCCGTGCCCACATAGACCGGCTCGTCGATCGTCGGGGTCTGCTGCACGGCCGCCGTGACCATCGCGACCGCCATCTGGGCCAGCAGGGCGACCACGGCCAGCGCGCACAGCCACCGCCGGTGTCGCCGGAGCCCCTCGAATCGCCCCGGCGGTCTGGCGGCGGGCGTCGGCAGGCGGTCGCCCTGTCTGCTGGCCATGGATGTCGACATGCCCTTTGATACGTCCGCTCCGTACGCACCCGCTCATCCGGAAACCACCCGGCTTCGGTGCGAGTATGCACGGTGATCTCTCCTGGTCCGGGGTACCCCCCGTCAGCGCGTCCGGCGCACGTAGTCCGCACTGCCCGGCGTCGGCACCTGCACATCCCGGCGCACGATGCTCAGTCGGTCCCCGTAGCCCGCGCGGGCTTTACGACCCCGCCTCGGACGCTCACGATCCTGGCGACTTTGGCCGGACTTGAACCGTGTTCGCTACCGGTTGGGCGCACCTCTGGGTGCCCGGCCGCGGCCTTGGCACCGCATGATCAAAGCGCCTGGACAACGCGCACGTCAAGGCTCCGCCTCGCGGTGCCCGCGCGGCCCGTGTCCAGTCGTACGACAGAAGCGCCGCGGTGACCCGCGGCGTGATGCTGACGCTCACCTCTTGTAGTAGCCGCGCGGAACCAGCGGAACCAGCGGAACCAGAGGAACCAGAGGAACCAGAGGAACCAGAGGAACCAGAGGAACCAGAGGAACCAGAGGAAGGGGACACGTCATGCCTATCGGAATCATCGGCGCCGGAGCCATCGGACAGGCCCTCGCCCACCGGTTCGTGGCCGCCGGCGAGCAGGTCGTCATCAGCAACAGCCGCGGTCCGCGGTCGCTGCGTGACCTCGCCGCCTCGATGGGGCCGGCGCTGCGGCCCGCCACCGTCGCCGAGTCCGCCAAGGAGGAGATCGTCGTCATCGCCGTACCGTGGGGACGGCTGCGCGAGGCGGTGGGCGCCGCGGGCGTGTCCGACTGGCAGGAGCGGATCGTCATCGACACCACCAACCCGCTCGGCCCGCCCGACTTCAAGGTCGCCGACCTCGGCGGCCGCACCTCCAGCGAGGTCGTCGCCGGACTCGTGCCCGGAGCGCGCTTGGTGAAGGTGTTCAATACGCTGACACCGGCGGTGCTCGGCTCCGATCCGCGCACGTTCGCCGGTCGGCGGGTGATCTTCGTCTCAGGGAACCACCCCGGGGCCAACGAGCGCGTCACACGGCTGGCCGAACGGGTGGGCTGGGCGGTCATCAACCTCGGGCCGCTGGCGTCCGGCGGCCGGCTGCAGCAGTTCCCGGGCGGGCCGCTGCCGACGCTCAATCTGCTCCTGGAGCCCTGACGCAAGCCGTATTGTCAGGACATGACCGGAGACCGTATCGAACTGGCTGTACACGACCACGGGGGTGACGGCCCACCCCTGCTCCTGCTGCACGGAGCCAGGCGCACACTCGCCGACTGGGCCGCCGTCGCCCCGCTCCTCGTCCCCCGGCACCGGGTGCTCGCCGTGGACCTGCGCGGACACGGTCTCTCCCCGTCCGGGACCTGGAGTCTTTCCCGGGTGCTGGACGACCTTGAGGCGGTGCTGGAGCGGTACGACATTCCCGGCGCGCTGCCCGTCGGGCACTCGCTCGGCGGGGTGCTCGCGGTGCGCTACGCGCTGGGGCACCCGGACGTCACGCCCGGCGCGGTGGACCTGGACGGCTACGGGTGGGGCCGCCCCGACCAGTACGTGGGCCTCGACCCGGCGTATGTCGAGGAACGCCTCATCCGGGTGAGGGAGTTGGAGAGCGCCATGGTGCCCGGCGAACCGATTCCGGTCGACGGCCTGAAGGACCTGCTCGCCGAGCAACGTGCGATGTCCGAACAACTCGGCATCCCCTACGAACTGTTGGAGGCGGGCCTCCTGCGCTCTGTGCGCCATGGGCCCGACGGACGGCTGGAGGTACGCCCGGAACGCGAGCACGCGCTGGAGATGCTGGCCGCGATCGACGCGATCGACGCGCTCGACCTCTTCGACGCCTTCGCGAAGACGCGCCGGCCGCTGCTGCTCGGACGCGCCCTGCGGCCCGCACCGCCCATCCCCGGCATGCCATGGTTCGACGAACTGATGACGGCGTACAGGAGGGGGCTCGCCCGGGATCTCGCCGAACTGGCCGAGCGGCGGCCCACCGTGCGGGTCGTCGGCATCGACGGCACTCACGAGATGCTCCTGGAGAACCCCGGCGCGGTCGCCGACGCCCTTCTCGCCTTCACCTCCGACGTGTTTTCCGGGGTCGCCTCATGACGCCCCTCCACGACGAGTGGATCGTCGGCCGGGACCACGAACTGGCCCTGCTTTCACGGCTCGTGGACGATCTCACGACGGGACAGACCGGGTCCCTGGTGATGACCGGCGGCCCCGGCGCGGGCAAGAGCGTCCTCCTCGACGCCGCCACCCGCATCGCCCGCCGCAGCGGGATACGGGTGCTGCGCTGCCGGGGGAGCGAGGGTGAGTCGGGCCTCGCCTTCGCCGGACTGCACCAGATGCTGCGGCCCTTCCTGGACCTGGCCGAAGGACTGCCGACGCGCCAACGCGCCGCGCTGCTGGGCGTGTTCGGGCTCGACGACGGCGCGCAGACGGTCTCCGATCCGCTGCTGACCTCGCTCGGCGCGCTGACCCTGCTGTCCGACGCCGCGGAGCGCGGCCCGCTGCTCCTGGTCGTCGACGACGCGCACTGGCTGGACCTCGGCACCCTCGACGTCCTGTCCTTCGTGGCCCGGCGCCTCGAAGGCGAGCCGGTCGCCCTGCTCGTGGCGGCGCGCGACACCGTCGTGCCCGCGCAATTCTCCCGTGGGATGGGTCAGTTGGCCCTCGAGCCACTCGATACGGCCGCGGCCGGCCGACTCCTCGACCGCCAGCCCGAACCACCCGCCGGACGAGCCCGCTCCCGTATCCTCGAACAGGCGGCGGGTGTGCCTCTCGCCCTCGTCGAACTCGCCCGGGCCGCGGCGCGCGACCCCGCCGCCGGTCACGAGGGGGCACTGCCCCTCACCGACCGATTGGAAGCCATCTTCGCCGCAGACCTGCCCGAACTACCCCCGGCCACTCGGGAGTTGCTGCTTCTCGCGGCCGCCGCGGAGAGCGCCGAACTGCCCGTCATCCTCTCGGCCGCGGGCGAGCGGACCACCCCCGACGACTGGCTCCCCGCCGAACGCGTCGGGCTCGTCCGCCTCGATGCCGACCGCATCCACTTCCGCCATCCACTGATCCGCTCCGCCGTCTACCAGGCCGCGACCTACGCCGAACGCCACACGGCCCACCGAGCGCTCGCCGACGTCCTGGTCGCCGACCCCGACCGCCGCGCCTGGCACCACGCGGCCGCCGCCTCGGGCGTCGACGAGGAGGCGGCAAAGGAGTTGGAGGACAGCGCGGAACGGGCACAGCGCCGCGGCGGTTACGCGGCCGCGGCCACCGCCCTCGAACGCGCGGCCCGGCTCAGCCCCGACCCCGCCGTCCGCGCACGACGCCTGGTGCGGGCCGCGACCGTGGCGATGTACGCCGGTCATCCGCGCTGGGTCGGCGAACTCAGTGCCCGGGTCGCCACCCTCACCGACGACCCCGCTCTCCTCGCCGAGGCCTCGCTCCGGGCGGGCTGGGCGCTCGCCGTGACCACCCAGTTCGCGGGCTCGCTCGGCTTTCTGCTGCCGGTCGCCGAGGCCGTCGTCGACGAGGACCCCGTACTGGCACTCGACGCCCTGTCGACGGCCACCACGCCCGCGTACAACTCGGGAGCCCCCGAACACCGGGAGAAGCTCCTGCGGATCGTGGAGCGCGTGCCGCCGCAGGAGGACGAGACGGGCCGGCTCTGGGTGCTGGCGGGCTGCGATCCGGTGCGGAACCGGGTGAGGGCCCTCGAACTGCTCGCGGGCACCTGGACCGCGCCCCTGCCGAAGCCAGGATCCGGGATCGACGTCCCGCTGTCCCGCATGGTCGTCTCCGGCGGGGCCGCCTGGATCCTGGACGAGACGACCGAGGCGGTACGGCTCCTCGGCGCGGCCATGGAGCATCTGCGCCGCTCCCCGACCTCCGGGGCGAACGCCACCGTGGCCCAGGCTCTCGCGCTCGCCCTGTACGAGAGCGGGTCCTGGACGGAGGCCCGCGCGGCACTCGACGAGGCGTACGGCCTGGCTGCCGAGGGGGGACTGGAGAACGTGGTGGTGGGAGCGCCCGTTCTCGGCGCCACCCTGCTCGCCCTGCGCGGCGACACCGAAGCGGCCCGCGCCGCCGTACAGCGCGCCGTACACGGCATCGACCTGCCCAACTGCCGCAGCCTGCAGGTGCGCGCGCACTACGCGCTGGGCGCCGCCGCGCTCGCGGAGGGCGACCACGCGGCGGCGTACAACCGCTTCCGCGCCGTCTACACCCAGCAGCCGGGGCCCGCGCCCCTGCACTTCCACGCCTCCGACTACTACCTGGCCGACCTCGTGGCAGCCGCCGTCCGCACGGGCCGGGCCGAGGACGCACGGCTCGTCCTCGACGCGACCCGGCGGCGCCTCACCGAGGGCGAGACGTCCACGCGGCTCGACGCGATCGTGCACCGGGCCGAGGCCCTGCTCGCCGAACCGGACGACGCCGAACGGCACTTCGCGGCGGCGCTGGCCGATCCGGCGGGCGATCAGTGGCCCTTCGAACGGGCACAGGTCCGTCTCGACTACGCGGAGTGGCTGCGCCGTCGGCGCCGCGCGGTGGAGGCGCGTCCACTGCTCGCCGCGGCGCTGGAGGTGTTCGAACGGGCTCGGTGCCCGCCCGTGGACCGAGCGCGCCCGCGCCGAACTGCGTGCCGCGGGCGTCACCCCGGCGGCCTCGCCGTCCACCGCCCTGGACGCGCTCGCCGAACTCACCCCGCAGCAGCTGCAGATCGCGCGCCTCGCGGCGGCCGGTCTGACCAACCGGGAGATCGGCGAACGCATCTTCCTCTCGCCTCGTACGATCGGCTTCCACCTCTACCGGATCTTCCCCAAGCTCGGCATCACCTCGCGAGCCCAACTCCGGGACGCGCTGCCCGAGTCGAGGAAATGACGTCAGTGCGGTGACGCCGGGGCGAACTCCGTGCCGCACGGGCCCGCGCCCTCGCTCTCGGGCAGGGCGACCGGCTCGCCGCCCATCGTCAGCGTCCGGTAGGAGCCGCCGATGTGATGCGTGGAACTCCGCGCACGGTTCGCCGATCTCGGCGGCGGTGAACAGCCCGCGCACCACGACGAACCCGTTCTCGTCGAAGTCCGACCACTGACGCCCGCTCATGTCCGTGACTGTCATCCGACCGTCCCTTCCCACCGGAGTCCCAGGTGCTTCGCGCCAGGCCGGTGAGCCTTCCGGGAGGATGCCCGTGCGTGCTGAGGAGTTGCCCGAGCCCGCTGATCCGTCCCCACCGCCGGGCCTGGTGACCGTCGGACGCTTTCAGCCGGGTCTTCCGGCAGCGGTACGGGGCTCCGCCGGGCGCCTACAGGAAGGGCGAAGCTACGGATTCCGGCCGATGTGATGAGCGGGGTGGAAGTGAGTGCCGCACCCTTGACGGGCCTATGTGTCACCCAGTCAGAATCTGTTTGTTCACGATCAGTTGTGATGACTTATGGGCCCTTGACGAGAGAGAGCCGCCATGACGGTCACTCGAAGATCGGTATTGATCGCAGGAACCGCCGTACCCGCGGCAGGATCGCTCCTGGGCGCCGCCGACGCCTGGGCGGACCCGCCAGGGCGCGCCGCGGGTCGCCGCGCCGTCGAGCTGCGCGACGGCTGGCGCTTCGCGCTGGTCGATCCGGGTGGGATCACCGACCCCACCGGCGCGTACGAGGGCGCCGCGCAGCCCGGCTACGACGACGCGGCGTGGCGAGAAGTCGCAGTCCCCCACGATTGGAGCATCGAACAGACGCCCACGACCGAGCACGGCACCACCAGCGGGACCGGCTTCTTCCCGGGCGGCCTCGGCTGGTACCGCAGCACCTTCATCCTGCCGCCCGAACTCACCGGCAAGCGGATCTCCGTGGAGTTCGACGGCGTCTACATGGACTCGTACGTCTACTGCAACGGCAAGGAGGTCGGCCGCCACCCCTACGGATACACGGGGTTCGCCTTCGACCTCGCCGACCTGCTGCACACGGACGGCACCACCGAGAACGTCATCGCCGTGAAGGTCCAGAACCAACTGCCCAGCAGTCGCTGGTACTCGGGCAGCGGCATCTACCGCGAGGCCCGGCTCGTCGTCACCGAAGCGGTGCACGTCCAGCGCTGGGGCACGTACGTCACGACACCGGACATCACGGCGGAGCGGGCCGTCGTACGGGCGCGGACGACGGTCGTCAACGACTCCGGTGCCGCCGCCGAGGTCCAGGTGATCTCGCGGATCGTCGACCCCGACGGCCGTACCGCGGCCCGTACGTCCACCACGGTCACGGTCACCGGCCGCGCCGACGAGACCCATGAACTCACCGTCTCCAGAACCAAGTTGTGGGACTTCGCGTCCCCGGACCAGCGCTACGCCCTGGAGACCGAACTGCGGGTCGGCGGCGCGAGCGTCGACACCTACCGCACCCCCTTCGGTATCCGGCAGGTCCGCTTCGACCCGGACGAGGGCTTCCACCTCAACGGCACCCACGCCAAGATCAAGGGCGTCGACCTGCACCACGACCAGGGCGCGCTGGGCGCGGCGATCAGTATCGACGCCGTACGCCGCCAGATGACCATCATGAAGT
This sequence comes from Streptomyces sp. NBC_01384, assembly GCF_045040035.1. Taxonomy (NCBI): domain Bacteria; kingdom Bacillati; phylum Actinomycetota; class Actinomycetes; order Kitasatosporales; family Streptomycetaceae; genus Streptomyces; species Streptomyces sp. NBC_01384. The sequence continues at coordinate 672,781 of NZ_CP109559.1, read as the reverse complement.
CCATGGGCGTCAACGCCTTCCGCACCTCGCACAACCCACCCTCGCCGCAGATGATCCAGGTCTGCGAGGAGCTCGGCATCGTGATGATGGTGGAGGCGTTCGACTGCTGGCGGACCGGCAAGACGAGGTACGACTACGGCCGGTTCTTCGACGAGTGGTGCGAGAAGGACGCCACCGAGATGGTCCTCGCGGCCCGCAACTCGCCCGCCGTGGTCCTGTGGTCCATCGGCAACGAGATCCCCGACTCCACCTCCACTCCGGGGCTCGCGATGGCCGACCGGATCATCGCCGCCATCAAGGCGGCGGACGACACCCGGCCGCTGGTCATCGGCTCGGACAAGTACCGTCGTGTGCCCACGAAGGGTTCCGCGGCCGACCTCATGCTCAGCAAGCTGGACGGGCTCGGCCTGAACTACAACACGGCCAAGTCGGTGGACGCCCTGCACGCCGCCTATCCGCACCTCTTCCTCTTCGAGTCGGAGTCGTCGTCCGAGACCTCGACCCGCGGCACCTATCAGGAGCCGGAGCACCTCAACACCGGTGAGAATTACACGCCCGGTCGGCGCGCGGTCTCCTCGTACGACAACAACCTCGCGTCCTGGACGATGAGCGGCGAGTACGGACACAAGAAGGACCGGGACCGGAAGTGGTTCGCGGGGGAGTTCCTCTGGTCGGGCATCGACTACATCGGGGAGCCCACGCCCTACGACGTCTTCCCGGTGAAGGCGTCCTTCTTCGGCGCGGTCGACACGGCCGGCTTCCCCAAGGACATGTACCACCTCTTCAAGAGCCAGTGGACGAGCGAGCCCATGGTCCATCTGGTGCCCATGACCTGGAACCACGAGGCCGGTGACACGGTCGAGGTCTGGGCGTACGCGAACGTCGACACCGTGGAGCTCTTCCTCAACGGAAAGTCCCTCGGCGCGGGGAAGTTCGACACCAAGACGACTACCGACGGCCGTACCTATCTGGAGACCACCGAGGCGACCGGCGACGACAAGACCTTCACCTCGGGCCCGTACCCCGGCAGTTACACCAGCCCGAACGGTAGCGCGGGCAAGCTCCACCTCACCTGGAAGGTGCCCTACGAGCCGGGTGAGCTGAAGGCGGTGGCCCGCCGTGACGGGCGTACGGTCGCCACCGACGTGCTGCGCACGGCCGGGGCACCGCACGCGGTACGCCTCACGCCCGACCGCAGGTCGCTTGCCGCCGACGGTCGTTCCCTGGTGTTCGTGACGGCGGAGGTGGTCGACGCCCGTGGTGCGGTCGTGCCTGACGCGGAGCACCTGATCACCTTCGACGTGGACGGCGGGTCGCTCGCCGGTCTCGACAACGGCCGGGAGGAGAGCGCCGAGCGCTATCAGGCCAGTACGCGAACGGCCTTCCACGGCAAGGCACTCGCGATCGTACGCTCCGGCACACGGCCGGGGTCACTGAAGGTGACGGCCCGCTCCGAGGGACTGCGGGGCGCCACCGTCACCGTGCGCACGACCACGGCGCGTGCGAAGGCGGCCACCGCACCGTCCGTCTTCGCACCCGACCCGGGACCTGGTGTCCCGAACTACCCGCTCGCGGACGCGAGTTACTCCGGCCGAACGGACACCCTGCCCGCCGCCATGCTGGACGGCGACGCGGCCACGGGCTGGTCCAACGCGTTCTACAAGTCGGCCACGGCCCTGCTGCCCGCGTTCAACGGGGCCCGTCCCGAGGACTGGGTCTCGGTGACCTGGGCGCGCCCGCGTACCGTCGACCGCGTCGAGGTCTCCTTCACCGTCGACGCGACGCACGCACTGCCCGCGTCGGTCGAGGTCGCGGTGTGGGACGGCGGACAGTACGTGCCGGTGAAGGGGACGGCCGTCGACTGGGCCACCGCGTCCGACGCGCCGACCGTGATCACCTTCGACGGGGTGCGCGGCTCACGGCTGCGGCTCCTCATGGCGAGCGGGCACCCCGGCGCCGCCGACGGCGGGCTGCGCATCAGCCGTCTGGAGGTCCCGGTGGTCTGACGAGTCCCGGTGCTCGTGCTCGGTCAGCGTGTGGAGTTCGGCCGGGCCGAGCGGACGGTGCACCTCGACGTACTCGCCGTGCGGCAGGCGTGTGACGACGCCGGTCGCACGGCCGTGCGCCACCAGTTCCCGGTCCCGCAACTGCAGCCCCAGGCAGATGCGGCGGGTGACCACGAGGACGACGGCCGGGATGACGAACACGGAGATCCGCACCGCCCAGGTGACGGTGTTGATCGAGAGATGGAAGCGCGTTGCCACGATGTCGTTGCCGCCGCCCGCGAGCAGGATCAGATAGAGGCTGATCCACGCCGCTCCGATCGACGTACGGATCGGCCGGTTGCGCGGGCGGTCGAGGAGATGGTGCTCACGCCGGTCTCCCGTGACCCACGACTCGATGAACGGGTAGACGCCGATGGCGACCAGGAGCAGCGGGAAGACGACGATGGGTATCAGCACGCCGAGCACGAGCGTGTGCCCGGCGACGGTGATCTCCCAGCCCGGCATGACGCGCACCAGGCCCTCGGCGAAGCCCAGGTACCAGTCCGGCTGGGCGCCCGTCGACACCTGGTCGGCGCGGTAAGGACCGTACGACCAGACCGGGTTGATGGTCGCGATCGCCGAGATCAGCGCGAGGACACCGAACACCAGGAAGAAGAAGCCGCCCGCCTTCGCCAGGTAGACGGGCAGGAACGGGGTGCCCACGACGTTGCGTTCGGTCTTCCCCGGGCCCGCGAACTGGGTGTGCTTGTGGTGGACGACGAGGATCAGATGGGCGACGACGAGCGCCGCCATGATCCCCGGGATCAGCAGGACGTGCAGCGAGTAGAAGCGGGCCACGATGTCGTGGCCGGGGAACTCCCCGCCGAACAGGAAGAACGACAGATACGTGCCGACGACCGGCACCGACAGGAGCGCCCCGTCCACGAACCTGAGGCCCGTCCCGGACAGCAGGTCGTCCGGCAGTGAGTAGCCGAAGAGGCCCTCGAACAGGCCGAGGAGCAGCAGCGTCCAGCCGAACACCCAGTTCACCTCGCGGGGCCTGCGGAACGAGCCCGTGAAGAAGTGCCGCATCATGTGCGTCAGCATCGCGGCGAGGAAGACCAGCGCGGCCCAGTGGTGGAGCTGGCGGATCAGCAGTCCGCCGCGTACGTCGAAGCTGATGTGGAGCGTCGAGGCGTACGCCTCCGACATCCGGATGCCGTTCAGCGGAACGTAACCGCCGTGGTACGTCACCTCGTTCATGGAGGGGTGGAAGAACAGGGTCAGGTACACCCCGGTGAGGATCAGCACGACGAAGCTGTAGAGGCAGATCTCGCCGAGGAGGAAGGACCAGTGGTCCGGGAAGACCTTGCGCAGATACCGCCTGCCGAGGGCGTAGACACTGAGCCGGCCGTCGAACCAGTCGGCGACGCGTTCGCCGGGGGAGGACTTCTCGGCCGGACGCCCGGTGACCGTCACGAGTGCTCCTCCTCGGTCTCCTCGTCCCGCCGTACGTGTGCGAGCTTCTCGGGATTGGTGACGATGTAGACGCCGGACACCTGCTCGCCGTCCGCGGTGAGGTCCATGACCATGACCGCGTACGGCGACTCGCCCTCGAAGAGCACCGCGGAGTCGTCGCCGTTGACGCGCCGGTAGCGGAGGTCGAGGCCGGTGCCGCGCCGGGTGGCGTAACCGGCGAACAGCCGCGCCGCCTTGTCCCGGCCGTGCACCGGTCGCAGCCCGCCCGAGGCCTTGCCGCCGCCGTCCGTCCACACCGTGACGTCCGGCGCCAGGATCTCCATCAGCGCGGCGATGTCCCCGCCGAGCGCGGCCTCGACGAAGCGCTCGGTCGCCTGCCGACGGACGCGCGGATGGGCCCGGTAGAGCGGCCGGCGGGCGTGCACGTGCTCCCGCGCGCGGTGCGCGAGCTGCCGTACCGCCGCCGGACTGCGGCCGATGACCTCCGCGATCTCCGTGTGGGCGTAGCCGAACACCTCGTTGAGGACGAAGACCGCCCGCTCCAGTGGGGTGAGGGATTCGAGAACCACGAGCATCGCCAGCGACACCGACTCCGACCGCAGGGCCCGGTCGTCGCCGGAGCCGGCGGGGGCGGGTTCGTCGAGCAGCGGCTCCGGCAGCCAGGGGCCCACGTACGTCTCGCGGCGGCGGGTGATCGCGGCGCGCCGCGCGAGCGCGTGGTTCACGGCGATGCGCACGAGGTAGGCGCGCGGGTTGGCGATGCCCTCCAGCGGGGTGCGGTGTGCGCGGCCCGTCCAGGACAGCCAGGTCTCCTGGAGCACGTCCTCGGTGTCCGCGACGCTGCCGAGGATGTTGTAGACGATCGCGAAGAGCAGCTCGCGGTGGTCGACGAACACCTGCGTCGCGCCGTCGGCCGTCCCGGTCGCGGGGCTTTCGGACATGCCTTGCCTCCCTTGGTGCGCTCACTACTGCGAGGGGAGAAGCGGGCCCGAATGTGACGTCCGGAGAGCGGAATGTGACGTACGTCTCACGCTGCCTCCTGGGTGTCACACCGGCCGAAACCCACGCCCTCTTGAACGCGAGTCCGATGCCTCGACACAAGGAGACAGACATCGTGTTCAAGAAGTGGCACGACAAGTGGCACGGCAACCCCTGGGCGATCCTCATCACGCTCTCCCTGGGTTTCTTCATGACACTGCTCGACCTGACGATCGTGAACATCGCGATCCCCGACATGGGGCAGGACCTCAACGCCTCCCTCGACGAGATCCTGTGGGTCGTCAACGCCTACACCCTCGCCCTGGCCGTCCTGCTGATCACCGCGGGCCGCCTCGGTGACCTGCGCGGCAAGCGCAACCTGTTCCTCGCGGGCGTCGCGCTCTTCACGCTCGCCAGCCTCGCCTGCGGCCTCGCGCAGAATCCGGCGCAGCTGATCGCGTTCCGCGCGGTCCAGGGTCTGGGCGCGGCGCTGCTCATGCCGCAGACCCTGTCGATCATCGCGGAGGTGTTCCCGGCCGACCGGCGGGGCGCCGCGATGGGGATCTGGGGCGTCGTCGCGGGCATCTCCGGCGCCCTCGGCCCGATCATCGGCGGCGCGCTGATCACCCACCTCGACTGGCGGTGGATCTTCCTCGTGAACCTGCCGCTCGGGGTCCTGGTGCTGGGCCTCGCCGCGGCGATCATCCCCGGTTCGCGACGCACCGTACGCCACCGCTTCGACACCCTGGGCGTGCTGCTCGCCTCAGGCGCCCTGTTCTGCCTGGCCTTCGGGCTGACCGAGGGGCAGCGCTACGACTGGAACGCCTGGATCTGGTCGCTGTTCGGCGCGGCGGCCCTTCTCTTCGCCGCCTTCCTCGGCCATGAGCGCGGCCAGCAGGGCGACGACCCGCTCGTCCCCTTCTCGCTCTTCAAGGACCGCGACTTCACCCTCATCAACTTCGTCGGCGTCACCGTGTCCTTCGGCGTCATCGGGATGTTCCTGCCGCTGACGATCTACCTGCAGTCCGTACTGGGTTTCAGCGCGCTCAAGTCCGGGCTCGTGCTGCTGCCCCTCGCGCTCGGCTCGTTCGTGACGGCCGGGCCCGCCGGAGTCCTCTCGGACAAGATCGGCGGCAAGTTCATCCTGATGACCGGACTGCTCGCCTGGACGGCGGCCCTGGTGTGGATCGTGGCCGCGACCGACGTCGGGTCGAGCTGGATGGCGGTCGCCTTCCCGCTCTTCCTCGCGGGCCTCGGCGCCGGCTGCACCTTCGCACCGATGGCCACCGAGGTCATGCGCAACGTCCCGGCGAGGCTCTCCGGAGCGGCGTCCGGCGTCAACAACGCGCTGCGGCAGGTCGGTTCGGTGCTCGCGGGCGCCGTCGTCGGCGCCGTGCTCCAGGCCCAGCTCGCCTCCTCGCTCACCGACCAGGCCCGGCAGCGCGCCGGACAGTTGCCCGCCGCCTACCGCGACGGCTTCGTCGGGGCCTTCTCCCAGGCGGGGACCGATGTGAACGCACGGCAGGCGGCGCGGCTGCCGAGCAGCGTGCCGCACGACATCGCCGACCGTATGCGCGCACTCGGCGGCCAGGTCTTCGGTCACGGCTTCGTGGACGCGATGGGGCCCGCCGTCCTGGTCTCGGCCGCCGTCCTGCTGACCGGCGCGCTCGCCTGCCTCGCCGTACGCCGTCACCGCGGCCCGTCGGCCAACCCGCACGCCCTGCCCGTGTACGAACCCGAACTGCCCGAACTGGAGGAAGCGACCTCATGACCACCGAAGCAGCGGCAGACACCATCGACCTCACCGTCATGTACGCCGCCCACGACGCCTTCCGGCGCGACCTGGAACGCCTCGGCGAGGCGGCGGCCGACGGCACCGCCTTCACCCCCCAGGTCCGCGCGGGCTGGGACAACTTCAGGAACCAACTGCACATCCACCACACCGCCGAGGACAGCGACCTGTGGCCGCGTGTGGAGCGCAAGGTCGACGGCCGCCCCCGGGACATCGCCCTCCTGGCGGAGATGGAGGCGGAGCATGCCCGACTCGACCCGCAGTTGACCGCCGTCGACGCGGCCCTGAAGAACCGGTCGGCCGAACTTTCCGGACTGGTCCGCTCCTTGGCGTCGACCCTCGACGACCACCTCGCGCACGAGGAGGAGAGCGCCCTGCCCCTCATCCAGGAGGTGCTGACGACCGCGGACTGGGGCGCCTTCACCGGTCGTATCCGCAAGACGCAGGGCCTGCGCGGGGCCGCGCTCTTCGTACCGTGGATTGTCGACGGCGCTCCGCCCGCCGACCGGGCCCGGTTCCTCGGCGCGCTGCCGCCGCCCGTACGGGTCCTCAACCGGCTGTTCTGGGAGGGTGGTTACCGCAGGCGTGGGCTGTGGCGGGCCTGAGAGCGGGGAACTGCTCAGGCCGGGTTCTGCTCCATCCAGCTGTCCGGGCCGGGGTCGCCGCCGGGCGCCCGTACGGCGAGCCGGTCCAGGTAGTGCTCCCAGCCCTCCTGGTGCGGCCCGCGGGCCGGCTCGGGCAGAGCGGAGTGGGTGAGGGTGAGCAGGGTGCCGTCCGGCTGGGGGGCGAACGTGACCTCGACCCGGCTGCTGCCGGGCGGCACCGGGTCGCCCTCGTTCTCCCAGCCCCAGGTGAAGACGATCCGCGTGTACGGCTCGACCTCCCGAGCCCGGCGCCTGGGAGGGCGAGACACCCTTCGGACCGGGCACCTTCCCGGCGCCGGTCGCCGGGATGATCACCATCATGGACCTGACCGTGCACGGCTGGGACCTGGCCACGGCCACCGGACAGCCGTTCACGGCCGACGACGACGTGATCGCCACCGCGGCGGCCGTCGCAGGACAGATCGCCGAGGGCGCCCGGGCGAACGGGTCCTTCGGGCCGGAGGTCGAGCCCGTCGCCGACGCCACCCCGCTGGAGCGCCTGCCGGCCTTCACCGGACGGAAGGTCGTCTGATGGCCGATGCCGACGAACTCTTCGGCCACCTCGCCGAGGACCTCGCACCCCGCGGGGCGAAGCTCTCCAAGATGTTCGGCATGCCCTGCCTGAAGGACCCGAACGGCAAGGCCTTCGTGGGCCTCCATGACGGGGAACTCGTCGTGCGTCTGCACCGCGACAGCCCCGAGCACGCCGAGGCGCTCGCCGTCACCGGCGCCCACCTCTTCGACCCGATGGGGGCCCGGTACCGCTGCCCATGCCTCTTGAGCAGGTGATATTTACGAGTAAGTACCTTCGCGGTACCGTGGCGGCATGCCAGCTCTGAATGTGGAGTTCAGCGACCGCGAACTAGAGGATCTGCGGCAGATCGCCAAGGAGCGCGGTACGTCGATGAAGGCCCTGGTGCGGGAGGCGGCCGCGGCCGACATCGTGCGGCACCGCGCGTTGCAGGAGGGCGCGGAGGTGTTTCGCCGTTTCTTCGCCGCCCACGCGGAGGAGTTCGCCGCCGCCTTCCCCGAGGACGAACCACCCGGCAGGGGCGAGGGGCGGGCCGCCTGACCGATGGCTCCCGTCATCCACATCGACGTGCCCTGGCTGCTGCAGCGCCACGAAGAGGTGCTGCCCGACCAGCCCACGGTCAACGACTTCTCGGCCCTGGTCGCCGCCGTGGCCCGGCACCGCGTCGATCCGCCGCGCCTCGGCGTCGACTCCGACCCGGCCTGGCGCGCCGCCGCCCTCCTGCACACCCTGGCCCTGCTGAAGCCGTTACCGGCCGCCAACGCCCGTTTCGCCTGCTCGGCGGCGGTGGCGTACATGTTCGTCAGCGGGGTCGGGATCGATCCGCCGTACGGGGCGCTCGTCGATCTCGCCCGTGATCTGATCTCCGGCAAGACGGACGTCTACGGCGCGGCCGACCGCCTGCGCTCCTGGCAGATCTGAGCCGGGCCCGCATCGGGCGGTGCGGTGTCGTAGTGGTGAGACCGGACGCCGGCCGAGGGCGGGAGATCGGGGCCGGCGGCCGGTTTCGCGCGGGAGAGCCGCCGTCCTGCGCGGGGCCTCCGGGAAGGGCCGGTTCCAGTGGACTACGGAGTTCCGCGCGCCGGGAGCGTGCGACGGGCTCCGGGGCGAGCGCGCGGTTCACACGGGGCGCATGGGCGCGGCGCATGCGTGGGGCCCATGAACACGGTCATGAACGCGGTCACGAACATGGCGCGTGAACGTGGCGTATGAACGTGGTGCGCCGGCGAGGCACGTGAACCTGGCGCGTGAACGTGGCGCGTGAAATTTCGAAAGCCGGTGCGAGCGGCGCGAGTTGCCGCAGTTACTGACTATCTTTCAAAGATGTGCATGTTGCTCAAGTGCCTTGTTGGTCATGAGCGTGTTGTGCAAGGGTGAAGATACCGCGCGGGTCAATGGCCGGGTATGAAATCGGTGTTCATTATTCCGGTCGGCGGCCATTTTCCCGGCGCTCCGTCAAAAAGGTGTGCACCAGGCAGGGGCTCCCTTTTTGGCGACCAAGAAAATTCTGTGTGCCACCTCGAACAGTGAAAGGAACCCGCTCTGTGCCCACCCCCCACCCCCCTCGTCCGTCCCATCCTCCCGGCGGCGCTCCCGGAGAGTCCGACGAGAGCCTCGCCGCGCGGCTGAGAGGCCAGGCGGAGGGCGAGGCCACCCAATCCGTCGCACTGCTGATGGCGCGGCACTGGCAGCCGACGTACGACTACGCGGTCATCTGCCTCGCCTCTTCGGCGAACGTCGCCTCGATGGTGGCCGCGACCTCCTTCCACTACGCGCTCGACTGCCTGATGCGCGGCGAGTCCGGAGCGGCCCTGAGACCCCGACTCCTCGTGACCGTGCGGGACACCGTCAATGAGTGGTCCGGGGAGGACCGGATATCCGGTGTTCTGCCGGACTTGAGGAAACCCGCCGGGGGGCGCGGCATGCGGGCGGCGCAGTCCATGACCGCCGAAAACCGAAAGCTCGCCGAGCGCTCTTTCCATGCCCTCCCGCCCCTCGCCCAGTGTCTGCTGTGGCACACCGAGGTCGAGGCCGAGCACATATCCGTACCGGCGGGTCTGTCGGGCATGGACGTCGACACCGCCGCGGCCGCTCTGGAGCAGGCCCGCGCGCAATTCCGCGAGGGCTGCGTGCACGCCCACCGGGAACTCGCGCCGAGCAAGGAATGCGGCTTCTACAACCGACTGCTGGACGTCCCGATGCGTCGTGGCGGCGCCTTGCTGCCGGATGTCCGACAGCATCTGGGGGAGTGCCGTCACTGCCGTCACGCCGCCGATCAACTCGGTCATTTCGAGGGCGGGTTGGGTATTCTGCTCGCCGAAGCGGTGCTCGGTTGGGGCGCGCGACGTTATCTCGACGCGCGCCCGGGGCGCGCGCAGCAAGCGATGAGCCCCCAGGGAGGTTCCGCGTTCGGCGGCAGACGTGCGGGCGGCGGCGGACAGCTGGGCACCGGCGGACGTCTTGGGACCGGCGGACGTCCTGGGACCGGTGGGCGTCCTGGGAGTGCTGGACGGCATCGCCTGCTGGCACAGATTGCCGCACCCGGGCGGCTGGCCCAGGCGGCACAGAAACACTCGAAGGCCCTGCTCACGGGGGCGGGCACGGCCTCGGCCATGCTGCTCGTGACGGTCCTCACCATCAGCCTGTGGTCCCACGACGACGGTGTCGCCGACCCTGCCGCCTCCACGGGCGTCGGCAGCAGCCACACCGTCTCACCCACCCCCGCCGGCCCGGGCCCCTCCGCCGACGCGTCGCCCCCGACCTCGGCCGGACTGCCCACCGGTACCGAGCAGACCCGGCTGCGCAACCTCGCCGCCGACCTCTGCCTCGACATCCGGGGCGGCAAGGCGAAGTCCGGCGCCGAGGCCGAGCTGGCCGTCTGCTCGTCCGCCTGGACCCAGCAGTGGTCGTACGAGAACGACGGCCTGCTGCGCAGCGTCGCCGACCCCGCGCTGTGCCTGGACTCGCACGCCGAAGACGGTGTCGTCGTCCTGGACCGCTGCGTGGCGAAGGGCGCCGCGCACGGCGCCGACGTGCGCTACGACCTCACGGTGCGGGGCGAGTTGATCCCCCGGTCACGCGACCGGCTTGCCATCACGTCCAGTTCCACCGATCCGGATTCTGACATCGTAGTCAAGGACCGGGACGGCTCCGACGCGCAGCGGTGGCGGACCGACTCCTCGTCCGCGAGCCCCGGGTCGCTGTCGATCGCGGGGACGGCGAGCGCCACGACGCGGCCCGTCGGCCGGCTGCCGTCCCCCGACAGCACGACGGCCGAGCCGCCGAGCGCGTCACCCAGCGAGTCGTCGACGGGCGGGCAGGCCACCTCGGAGGCGACCCCGTCGGAGGCCTCCGAGGAGCCCCGTTCCGTGACCGTCGGCGACCGCGCGAGCGCGGGGCCCGTGCCGCCGTCGCTCGTCCGACTTTCCGAGCCCGCCGAGGGGGTGGTGCTGTAACGGGGAGCGGGGCGTCCGCCGGACGTGCCGGTAGGGACCAGGACTAGGACACCACGTCCCGGGGCGGCTTGCCCGCCAAGAAGTCGGCGGCGTTCTGGACCGCGGCCAGCGCGATCCGTACGAGCGTCTCACGCGTGACGCCGGCGACGTGCGGCGAGAGCACCACGTTCGGGGCCTTGAGCAACCGCAGGGCCGCGGTGGGCGGTTCGGGGTCGAAGACGTCGATGCCCGCCCCGGCCAGGGTGCCTGCCTCGAGCGCGTCCGCGAGGGCGTCCTGGTCGATCAGGGCGCCCCGCGAGGTGTTGATCACGAACGCGGTGGGCTTGAGGAGCGCGAGCCGCTCGGCGTCGAGCAGGTGCCGGGTCGTCTCGGTGAGCGGCGCGTGCAGCGTGATGTAGTCCGACGTGCGCAGCAGTTCGTCGAGCTCTACGTGGCGCGCGCCGCCGAGCCGGGCCTCCGCCTCCGCGCCGACGGGCTGCGGCCCGGCGTACACGATGCTCATGTCGAACGCGACCGCGCGCCGGGCGACCTCCTCGCCGATGTGGCCGAGCCCCACGATGCCGAGGGTCTTGCCGGACAACTCGGTGATGGACTGCTGCAGCCGCGGCAGCGCCCAGTCTGCCTCGACGAGCGCGGTGTGCGCCGGGACCAGCTGCTTGGCGAGGGCCAGCATGAGGGCGAAGGTCTGCTCGGCCACGTTCTGCTTCTCCGCTCCGCTGGAGCCGATGTTGCACACCAGTACCCCCTGAGCGCGCGCGGCCTCCAGATCGACGTAGTCGAAGCCGTGACTGGCGCACTGGATCAGTTCCAGATCCGGTGCGGCGGCGAGGTGTTCGGCGGTCACCGGGCCGAGGCCCGTGATGATGACCTGGGCCTCGCGCAGCGCGGCCGGGTCCTCGTCGGTCGTCTCGACGACGGTGATGCGGGCCTCGCCGGGGAAGACGGTGGCGAGCGGGGCTCCGGCGGTGCGGCCGCCGACGTGGGGCGAGACCACGGCCAGAACGTTCTTGGTCACCGTGGTGACAGTCGTGCTCATGTGGTTTCCTCGATCAGGTCGTCGGGGCCGAGGGTGGCGGGGCGGGCGTGCCCGGACAGGGCGAGGGTGAGGTCGAACTCGGCGAGCAGACAGCGGACGACGTGTTCGACGCCCGCCTGTCCGTCGAGGCCGAGCCCATAGGCGTACGGGCGTCCGACGAGTACCGCCCGCGCGCCGAGCGCGAGCGCCTTGAAGATGTCGTCGCCGGTGCGGATGCCGCTGTCGAAGAGGACGGTCAGCCGCTCGCCGACCGCCTCGACCACGCGGGGCAACGCATCGGCGGCGGCCACCGAGCCCGCCACCTGCCGGCCGCCGTGGTTGGAGACGACCACGCCGTCCATCCCGGCGTGGGCGGCGCGGCGGGCGTCGTCCGGGTGCAGGATGCCCTTGAGGACGATCGGCCCGTCCCAGTTCTCCCGCAGGAACGCCAGATCCGGCCAGGTCTTGCCCGGGTCCGCGAACATGCCGACGAAGTGCATCACGGCCGCGTTCGGGTCCTCGTGCACGGGCTTGGCCAGACCCGCCTGGAACGCCGGGTCGGAGAAGTAGTTCGCGGTGCCCACGCCGTGCAGGAACGGCAGATACGCCTGGTCGAGGTCGCGCGGGCGCCAGGCCAGCAGGGGAGTGTCGAGGGTGACGAACAGCGCGGTGAACCCGGCCGCCTTGGCCCGGTTCAGGAAGCTCCGGGTGACCTCGCGGTCCTTCGCCCAGTACAGCTGGAACCAGCGCTCCGCCTCCCCCATGGTCTCCGCGACCTGCTCCATGGGCGTGCTGGACGCCGAGGACAGGATGTAAGGGACGCCCTGCGCCGCGGCGGCCCGCGCGGCGGCGGACTCCGCGTCCGGATGCATGATCGACAGCACACCCACCGGCGCGAGGGCCAGCGGCGCGGGCAGCGGACGCCCCAACACCTCGACGGACAGATCGCGTTCGTGCACATCGCGCAGCATCCGCGGCACGATCCGGCGCCGGTCGAGGGCGGACCGGTTGGCCCGCGCGGTGCTGCCGTTGCCCGCGCTGCCCGCCACATAGCCGACCGGACCCGGCCCGAGCCGCTGCTCGGTGAGCTCCTCCAGCCGGGTCAGATCGGTGGGCAGCCGCGGTACGGCGCCCGTCATTCCGTTCAGATAGATCTCGTACTGGAAGTCGGCCCAATGCTTAGCCATCCGTACGTCCCGCCTCTCGTCCCTGAGACCGCGCTGTACGCCGTCGATCCTTGCGAAGGTGACAAGGTCCGTCCACCGTGGTGCGCACATCGCACGGCTGGGATTATCACCCTGTGACAAGTGAGCCCGTTGCCGCCAGAGAGCACGTCCGGCAGGAGATGGTCGCCGATCCGCGTGTCGTGGCGGCGATCGTCTCGGCGGTCCACGAACAGGTCCCGGTGTACGCCGCGCTCGACGACAGCCGGCTGCCGGAGGTACGGGCCATCGCAGCCTGGGGACTGGAGCGGCTTCTCCACCTGTGGGTCACCGACGGCACCCTCGAACCGTCGGACCTACGGCGCCTGCGCGGCATCGCGGCGGCCCGCGCGGCGGACGGGCGGCCCGTGCAGGCGGTGCTGCGCGCCTACCGGGTGGCGGCGGCCGTCCTCACCGACGAGATCGCGGCCCGCGCGCCCCGGCTCGCCGCCGTGGACGCATTCGCGCTCGCCCGGATGCTGCTGACCGCGCTCGACACCCTCTCCGAGGAGATGGCCACGGCGTACGCCGCCACCGACGAGGACCTCGCGGCGGACCGCGACCGGGCGCTGCGGCTGCTGCTCGACGACCTGATCGCGGGACGGCATGCCTCGGTGGGCGCGCTGACGGACCGGTCGGCCCGGCTGGGTGTCCAACTCCCGGACCCGTACTGCCTGTTGGTGGCGGAGTCCGTTGATACGGACGGGCCCGAGATGTCGCACGACGCGGCGACGGGACTGCTCGACGCGCTCGACGGCACGAGCGCCTCCGACGTCACCTCGCTGGCGACCGTACGGGGTTCGCGCGCCGTCCTGCTGCTGCCCGCCGGGGTTGTGGTTGAAGCCGTGGCGGTTCTGGGCGAGCTGGCCTGGCGCGGCTGTGCGATCACCGGCGAGAGCCTGGACCGGGTCGCCGTCGCCCACCGCCTCGCCGCCGACGCCCTCGACACGGCGCCCGCCCACGCGCACCGCCCGGGCCGCCTCCTCACCGACGCCGACGCCCATGTCCTCGCCCTCCTCGCCGGGCACCCGGCCGCCGCGCCGGACCATATCGGCCGCCTCGTCCTCGGCCCGCTCGCCGACCAGGGCGGGCGACACCTACTGGAAGCCCTCACCGCGTACATCGACACCGGCTCGGCGAACGCCGCCGCGCGCGAGCTCCATCTGCACGCGCAGTCCATGCGCTACCGCCTTCGCCGCATCCACGAACTGACGGGCCGCGATCCCAGGGACCCCTGGCAGCGGTTGACGCTCGACATCGCGCGCACGATCGCGCTCAAGGTGTGACCTGGCGGGTGTCGCATGCTTTTACCAGAGCCTGGCCCGGCCCGGGCAGGGGGGAGTGAGGCCTGACTGCCTTTGGGGTCAGGACGAGGCGGCGGCGCGCTCGACGCGGTCCAGTAGTCGGTGGCGGCGCGCGGCGTGGGCGAAGTCCGGCGCGTGGTGGGTGCCGGCGGCGAGATCGGCCCGGATCTGGTCGTAGGCGTGGGCGACGGGATACCACACCTCTGTTCCGGAGGTGGCGAGTCGGACGACGGACGAATAAGAGGATGGCACCGGGAGTTCCTTCAGCTCGGTGTCTTCACCCTGTGCGCCGTGCACCGTGACCTGGCCGAACTGCAGATGGCCCGAACCGCCGGTGAGGAGCAGGTCGCCGTCGGTTCCGTTGATCTCCCAGTGGAAGTTGGTGGCGCGCGAGGCGCCGCCGCGGAAGTGGACGGAGGCCACCGCGCCGCCTTCGAGCACGCCGCTGACGGCGACCTGGTCCGGTGCGGTCATCGGCACGAGCTGTCCCGTCGCCGCGTTGCGGACCTGCGGGCGGCGGGTCGCCAGGGTGGCCTCGAGACCGGTGAATTCCCCGAGCGCCATGGTGACGGCGTCAATGGTGTGGCCGAAGGGGATGGTGAGCAAGGTGGCGCCGTTGGCGCGGTCGAGGAGGTATTCGCCGCCCGGCGCGAATTCCGCTCCCCAGCCGAGGCCCGAGGCGATGAGGCTGGTGGACAGGACCTCACCGACGTAGCCGTCGGCGATCAGGTCCCGTACGTAGCGGACCGGGGGAGCGGAGCGGGCCTGCAGTCCGACAAAGGTGCGGATCCCCTTTGCCTCCGCGACGGCGGCGAGCTCCTCGGCCTCGGCGAGGCCGTTGCCCAGCGGCCACTCGCTGAACACCATCTTTCCGGCTTCGAGGGCGGCCAGGACCAGCTCGCGGTGGTGCGGAACCTTGACGGTCACCACCACCAGGTCGACCTCGTCGCACCGTACGAGTTCCTCCGCGCTGCCGAAGGCGAGCGGGATGTCGTACTTCTCCCCCGCGGCCTTGGCGGATGCGGGGCTGCTGGCGGACAGCGCACGGACCTCATAGCCGGGCACGGCCGCGAGTGCGGGCAGGTGAGCCCGGGCCGCCCAACCGCCGGATGCGCTGAGGCCGATGAATCCGACGCCGATCGGGGCAGTGGGGGACGTGGGGGAGGACATGGCGGGTTCCTTTCCCGGGAACGCACGGGCTAAGTCATCTCACGTTCAATAAAAAAGGAACCTACCTCATGTTCGCATGATTGAGAACATGAGTGTGGTGGATACTTGGGCCATGGCCAGCCGTACGTCCTCGCCCCTGCTTCATCCCGACGAGCGGGAGTTCGACCTGTTCGCCGTGATGAGCGCCCTGACCGACCCGGTCCGACTGAGTATCGTCCTGCAGCTCAGTGCCGGCTCGGGAATGTCCTGCGGCACTTTCGGCCTGTCCATCGTCAAGTCCGCCCTCAGCCGGCATTTGCGCGTACTGCGCGAGGCGGGGGTCATACGACAGCGGGACGAGGGGACCCTCCGGGTCAACACCCTGCGCAGGGAAGAACTGGACCGCCGCTTTCCCGGCCTGCTCGACCTTGTGCTGAAGGAAGCGCCGAGCGGGTCGTAGCGCAGTCCGCAGAACCGGGAACGGACCTCAGGCGCCGCGGATTCGCGCCGTGGCCCTGACCGGCGCCCCGTCCGCCCCCGCCAGCCGCAAGGGGAAGAGGAAGACCTCGACCGAGTACCCCGCAGCCTGAGCGTTGGCAACGAGGTCGAGCCCGGTCAGGTTCTCGGCGATCACGCCTCCCGCGCCGCACAGGACGCGGTGGGCGGGAAGGTCCGCGTCGCCGGTGGGGTCCACGCTCAGCGCGTCCACTCCGACCGTGCGGACACCCGCGTTGACGAGCACCCGGGCCGCCTCCGGCGTGAGCCAGGGGTGGGTGAGGTACTGGTCCGTGCCCCAGTACACCGACCAGCCGGTGACGAGCAGCAGGATCGCGCCCGGTTGGAGGCGCAGGAGACTCAGCGCGGGCGCGAGCAGGTCGGGTGTGATCGGTGTCCCGGGCGCGAGACCTCGGACGTCCGCCAGCACCGCCGGTCCCGCGAAGCGCTCCAGGGGCAGAGCGTCCAGCGTGGGCCATGCCGAGTTCACGTGGTACGGCGCGTCCACATGCGTCCCGGACTGCGAACCCAGGTGCAGCCGCAGGACGTTGACCCCGTCCGTGGCGACCCGCAGCGCCCGTTCCACCTCCACCTGCGGGTCGCCGGGATACACGGGCATCCCGGCGACAACAGGGACGGACAGATCGAGCCAGGACTCCATCAATTCTCCTCCAGGACTTCCTCAGTTGCCCTCGACGGCGAGCACCGGCGCCGCACCGTCGGGCACCGCACCGGGACCGGTGATCGCCGGCACCGGCACGTCGACCGTACGGGCCAGCCGCGCGCCCTCGGGTCCGTAGACGGCCCGGGGCTCGGGGAACAGCCGGAGCATCGCCAGGAACAGCACGGCGGCGACGGCCAGTGACAGCGGCAGGCTGATGTCGATGCCGTTCGCGAGGTCGCCCAGCGGTCCGACGAACTGGCCGGGTGAGCGGATGCCGTCCTTAGGTCTGCCGACGCCAAGGCCGGGTCCGGGGCCCCCGCCAGAAGGTAAAACATCCATCTTCCGTGCCCGAGGTGGAGCATTCGTCCAGCACCGGGTGTGCCCGGTGACTCACCCCTCCGGGCCGGGCTCCGGTGCGGCGCGCCAGCCGTGCCACCGGTGGACGGTGATGGCGATCACCGGGCCCTCCGGCGGCCGCTGCCGGTACGGCGCGTACTTGTCGCGCAGCAGGGCGATCGCCGCGGTGTACTCGTCCTGCGTGCCGGGCGGCAGGACGCGGGCGTCGCCGTCCGCCCGTACCCACCACAGCCGGTCCCAGTCCTCGTCGTAGACATCGACGAGCAGACACACGGCGGGGTGGGCGGCGATATTGCGCAGCCGCCTCAGTCGCTGTGATCTCTTGGGTTTGTGGTCGACGGCGGTGACGATCTCACCGCCGCGCGCCGCGAAGACGAGGGGCACAAGGTGCGGGCGCTGCTCGGCGTCCACCGTCGCCAGGCGCGCCACCCGTGCCGCCATGAACCGGCGGCGCGCCTCGTCCTCGTCCATGTCCGGCACGGTGAGCTCCGATTCCCCGGCGGCCGGAAGCGGTCACCGGTAGGCGGACACGGCCTCGGCCAGTTCGTCCAGTGTGCGCAGTGTCTCGTCCTCCGGCCGGGTCGGCAAATACAGCAGCACACGGTCGACGCCGAGTTCCGCGTAGATGTCGAGGGATTCCCGGTCGTGCCCGCCCGCGTACACCACGACGGCCGGCCGGTCACCCGCAGTTTTGCGCATCTGTTCGATGCGTGCGCCCAGTTCCTTGGGCGGTACGCCGCTGGGCAGCCACGCCGACCCGTACTCGGCGACGCGGGCGAAGGTGCGGTCGCTGTTGCCCCCGACCCAGATGGGCGGATGCGGCCGCTGGACCGGCTTGGGCCAGGCGTAGGCCGGTCCGAAGTCGACGAGTTCGCCGTGGAACTCGGCCTCGTCCTTGGTCCACAGCTCGATCATGGCGCGAATGCGCTCGTCCATCAGCCGGCCGCGGGAGGCCGGATCGGTGCCGTGGCCCCGCATCTCCTCCCGGTTCCAGCCGGCCCCGACACCGAACACGGCACGCCCGCCGGAGATCAGGTCGAGGGAGGCGATCTCCTTCGCGGTGGTGATCGGATCACGCTGGACCACCAGGGCGATCCCCGTGCCCAGAAGCAGGTCGCGGGTCACGGAGGCGGCGGCGGCGAGCGCTACGAACGGGTCGAGCGTGCGGTAGTAGATGCGGGGCAGCTCGCCGCCGCCCGGATACGGCGTCTCCCGGTTCACCGGGATGTGCGAGTGCTCGGCCAGCAGCAGCGTGTCCAACCCGCGCTCCTCCAGAGCGGGGCCCAGAGCTGCCGGACCGATGCCCTCGTCGGTGATGAACGTCGACACTCCGAACTTCATCCGCAACCACCTCGTCCTGTCGGTATCTCTCGCCAGTGTGACGCGGTCGGTCACTCCTCGTCGGGTGCGGCGTCCTGCGGCGTGGCGTCCGGACCCTGGGCCCGGACCCGCTGCACATGCTCCAGCGAGTCGCGCAGTTCCGTGAGCCAGTCGTCGGTGTGGCGCTGGACGAGGCGTACGCACCAGGCGAGGGCGTCGCTGCGGCTGCGGGCGACCCCGGCGGCGATGAGGGTGTCGAGGACCTGCCGCTCGGGCTGGCGCAGCCGGGTCATGACGGGCGCGGCGATGTGGGTGAACAGGGCGCGCTCGCCGCCGCACTCCACACCCCAGGAGACCTTCTTGCGGAACCGGTGCTCGGCTTCCCGTGCCACCGCGACCCGGTCCTCGCGGGTGCGCTCGCGGAATTCCTGGATACGGGCCTGGGCGGCCGCCTCCTTCTCGGCGTCCGAGGCGCCCTCGGCGAGCCTGGGCTCAGGGATGCGGCCGACGACGGTGATCTCCTCGCGGTCGACCGTCACCTCCAGCAGGCTCTCGAAGAGATCGTCGGGCAGGCGGCCGGCGAACCAGCCGCGCAGCTTCTCCCGTTGCTCTGAAGTAATCATGTAATGACGATTACTCCATTGCAGAGCAGAAGCAAGGGGGTACGCCGGGGGCTGAACCGGAATGTTTCAGGCCTATTGCGGAGCCGGGGAAATTCAGCCAGGAGGGCGCCCGCGGTGATCAACGACCGCGCAGTTCCCGGGCTTGAGCGTTCGAATTTCGTAACTTCACGCCAGTGATTCAACACTCAAAGTTACCGAAACGCATGGGGTCGATGTGTGTTTCCGGTGCGGACTCGGCAGACTCGCGCTCGCCGCACCGGCACTCAACCGAGCCGGTACTGCATTCAATCGAGCGGAAGGATGCACACAATGCCGACCACCGCGCGCTGGGCAGCGACTCTCACCCTCACGGCCGCCGCCGTCTGCGCACCCCTCGGAGGGTCCGCGCTCGCCGCCCCGGCCCCCGCGACCCCGGCCCACGCCATTCAGGCGTCGGCCACCTCCGGGCTCTACGCCCCCTCGGCCCTGGTGCTCACCGTGGGCCACGGCGAGAACGCCGCCACCGTCACGCCGGAACGCGCGGTCACGCTGAACTGCGCCCCGACCGCCTCCGGCACCCACCCCGCCGCCTTCGACGCCTGCGCCGAACTCCGCGCGGTGAACGGTGACTTCGACGCCCTGTCGCTCAGAGACGGGGCAGTGTGCACCAGGCAGTTCAACCCCGTCGTCGTCACTGTCGAAGGCGTCTGGCGGGGCAAGCGTGTCGCGTATGAGCGCACCTTCGCCAACGAGTGCGTGAAGAACTCCTACGGGACGACCGTCTTCACGTTCTGATGACCGGGATCGCGTGGCCGCTGTGAGCAACGGACCGCGGGCACACCGGTGGGGAGTGCGAGCCCCGTAGCGGTGCGCCACGCGATCTCGCACCGGGGGCCGGCCAGGCGGAGTGGGGCCGCCGGCCGGCCCTCGGGATCATTCAGGCGTGGCGGGCGTGACGGGCGCGCTGGACGTGACGGGCGTACTGGACGTGATGGACCAGCGTCCCACCTCGCGGTAGCCGGAGTCGTACACGGCGGACCCGTCCCCCGGCGTCAACTCGTAGTGCTGCATGTTCCCGCCCCAGTAGCGCAGGATGCGCCCCAGTTCCTGAGCGGCGGACTCGTCCCAGCCCGCTTCCTCCAGGTCGACTTCGAGAAGGAACTTCACGCGTACGCGCCTCCGCTTCCGGATCGTCGTGTGCCGTCTCGCCATCCTTGCACGCCAACTCCCGGTCTTGTCGGAAGTGTTGACCGCCCCTCTGAAAACGCCGGGCACCGCCCGGCCGTAGCGCTCGTACGGCGCGCCGCGCCGCATCGTCCGGCCGGCCCCGGTTCCTCGTACCACCGCGCGAGCGCGCCCCCGCGGCGGAGACGTGCGCCGCCCGGAGCGGCCCTCTCACCGGTCCGAGTCCCCGGGGGTGCCGACCTCGGCGGGGTGCCGTAACCATGGAGCATGCATGTTCTCGGCGAGTTGGACCGGCGGCTGTTCACACGGGTGGCCGCGGCGCGGGTGCCCGCCGCGGATCCGGCGCTGCGGCGGCTGAGTCACTCCGCCGATCACGGACGGCTGTGGCTCGGCACGGCGGCCGGGCTCGCGGTCGTCGGCGGCCGCACGGCCCGGCGGGCGGCCCTGCGGGGCGCGGGCTCGCTCGCGCTGGCCTCGCTGACCGTCAACACCGTCGTGAAGTGGAGCACCCGGCGCCCCCGCCCGCTGCTGGACCTCGTACCGCAGATCCGGCACCTCACCCGGCAGCCGCACACCACCTCCTTCCCCTCCGGGCACTCCGCCTCGGCCGCGGCCTTCGCCACCGGGGTCGCCCTGGAGTCGGCCGGATACGGCGCCCTGGTCGCGCCCTTCGCGGCCGCGGTCGCCTTCTCGCGGGTGTACGTGGGCGTGCACTACCCCGGGGACGTGCTGGCCGGGGTGGCGATCGGCGTCGGGGCCGCCGCGCTCACCTGCCGCTGGTGGCCGCCGCGACCCACGGTCCCGGCACGGGAACGGCCCGCGGCGCCCGCGCCCGCGCTGCCCGGCGGCGAGGGGCTCGTCGTCTTCCTGAACAGCACGGCCGGGACGGGCGCGCCCGGCACGCCGTTGCCGCCCGCCGAGCGGCTGCGCGGACTGCTGCCCAGGGCCGAGCTGATCGAACGCGGCCCGGAGGACGACTTCGCCGCCCTGCTCGACCGGGCGGTCGAGAGGGCGGTCGAGAGGGCCGGGGAGACGGGCGGAGCGCTCGGCGTGTGCGGAGGGGACGGCAGCGTCAACGCCGCCGCCCGAGCGGCGGCCGGACGGGGGCTGGCACTCGCCGTGTTTCCCGGCGGCACCCTCAACCACTTCGCCCAGGACGTCGGCGTACCGGACTTCGAGGACACCGCCGTCGCGGTCACCCGGGGCGAGGCGGTGGGCGTGGACTTCGGCGTGGCGCGGTCGGGGGCCGGACACGAGGTGCGGTTCCTCAACACCTTCAGCATCGGCCTGTATCCCGAACTCGTACGGATGCGGGAGAACCTGGAGGGGCGGTGGGGCAAATGGCCCGCCGCGGCGGTCGCCCTCGTCCGGGTGCTGCGCACCGCGACCCCTATCGAGCTGCGCGTCAACGGCCGGCCCCGACGCCTGTGGCTGCTCTTCGCGGGCAACGGCCGCTACGAACCCGAGGGCTTCGCCCCCGCCTTCCGGCCTCGCCTGGACGACGGACTGCTCGACCTGCGCCTGGTCGACGGCGACCACCGGCTCGCCCGCACCCGGGTGATCGTCTCCGCGCTCGCCGGCGCGCTCGGCCGCTCCCGGGTCTACAGCGCTCAGGCCGTGCCGTGGGTCGCGCTGGAGGAGCTCAAGGGCATGGACGCGCTGGCCTACGACGGTGAAGTCGCGGCCACCCCACCTCGGTTGAGGCTGGAGAAGGAACGGCACGCGCTCGTCGTGTACCGGCCCGCCCTACCGCAGAACGAGGTCGCCCAGCAGGCGCGGCTCGCCGCAGCGACCGCCCGCTACCGCAGACGCGGGAGGGGCCGCCGTCTCCCTGCAGACGGCGGCCCCTCGGTTCCGGGGTGATGACACGGGGCTTACATGTGGACGGCCCGCACGGCGTCCGGGTCCGCCTCCTGGGTTCCGCGGCGGTAGAGCAGGAAGGCGATCACCGCGCCCGCGGCGAAGAAGCCCGCCGACCACCAGAAGGCGGTGGTGTAGCTCTCGATCGTGGCCTGTGCCTGGACCAGTTTGCTGGTCGCGTCCTTGCCGGACAGATAGCTGGTCGCGGCGCTCGCGGCCAGTGTGTTCAGCAGCGCCGTACCGATCGAACCGCCCACCTGCTGCATGGTGTTGACCGTCGCGGAGGCCACACCGGCGTCCTCCGCCGCGATCCCGCTCGTGGCCAGCGACATGGCGGGCGGCATCACGATGCCGAGGCCCGCGCCGATCAGGAGCAGCTGCGGCAGTACGGCGGTCGAGAAGTCCGAGGCGACACCGATGCCGGTCAGCCAGGCCATGCCGGCCACCGCGATCGCGAAGCCCGCCGGGATGACGACCTTCGGCCCGATCCGCGGCACCAGGACGGTGGTGGAGACCTGGGCCATGACCATCAGGGCCGCCATCATCGGCAGGAACGCCACACCCGTCTTGGTGGGGCTGAAGCCCAGGTTCAGCTGCAGGTAGTAGGTGAGGAAGAGGAAGACGCCGAACATGCCCGCGCCGGTGATCAGAACGGTGATGAACGACGCGGCACGGTTGCGGTCGAGCAGCACGCGCATCGGCAGCAGCGGGTGCTCGGCCCGGGTCTGCCACCAGGCGAACGCGCTCAGCAGGACGCCACCGGCGGCCAGGAAACCCCAGGTCTGCGGCGAACTCCAGTCGTGCGTCTCGGCGTTGGAGAAGCCGTAGACGAGGGCGAAGAGACCGGAGGAGACCAGGAGTGTGCCCGGCAGGTCGAGCTTGGAGTTCGCCGCGTCACGGTGGTTGTTCAGCAGCACCCAGCCACCGGCGAAGGCGACAACCGCGAAGACGAGGTTGACGAACAGCGTCCAGCGCCAGTCGAGCGCGTCGGTCAGCAGACCGCCCAGCAGCAGACCGACCACGCCCCCGGCGCCGGCGATCGCGCCGTAGACGCTGAACGCCTTGGCGCGTTCCTTGGCGTCGGTGAACGTCGTGTTCAGCAGCGAGAGCGCGGCGGGCGCGAGCAGCGCGCCGAAGACACCCTGCAGGGCGCGCGCGGTGACGAGCATCCCGAAGCTGGTGGAGGCGCCGCCGAGCACGGAGGCTCCGGCGAATCCGGCGACACCGATGAGGAAGGCGGGCTTGCGCCCGAAGAGGTCGGCGATGCGTCCGCCGAGCAGCAGCAGGGAGGCGAAGGCCAGTGAGTACGCCGTGACGATCCACTGCCGGTTGCCGTCGGAGAAGCCGAGGTCCGCCTGGGCGGAGGGGAGGGCGATGTTCACGATGGTGGCGTCGAGGACCACCATCAGCTGCGCGATGCCGGTGATCGCGAGGATCCACCATCGCTTCGACGATGGAGTGGACGAGCCGTCCACGGTGCCCTTGTGGGCACCTTCGGTCAGGGTCTGGGACATGGGAGAACCACTCCAGGGAAGTCGCTCAGGGGTTACGGACGACGAAGTCGTAAACGAAACCGTTTCGTACACATCGAGAGTAGAGCACCCTCAGCGAAACGGCAACGTTTCGCTGAGGGTGGCGGGTGAGGTGGGCGTCGCAGTCCATCGCGGGGGCGCTTGGACCATATATGCCTTGACGAGAATATAACAGGCTGGGCATATTGGACCCATGTCCGACGCCCCCCTCTGGACCGCTCTCGCCGACCCCCACCGTCGCGCGATCGTCGCGCTGCTCCTTGAGCGCCCGCGGCCGGTCGGAGAGATCGTGGAGGCGTGCGGTCTGAGCCAGCCGAGCACGTCGAAGCATCTGCGGGTGCTCCGGGACGCGGGCCTGGTGCGCGTACGACAGGACGCGCAACGCCGTGTCTACGCCCTCGACCCGGCTCCGATCGCCGCACTCGACGCCTGGCTGACCCCGTACCGGAAGCTGTGGAAGGAGAGTCTGGACGCCCTCGGCCGCCGCCTGGACAAGACGGCGGGGGAGCCGTCGGACACCCCGGAAGATCCCACCCCTAAGGACTGAGCCACATGTCCGCCGAACCCACCGCCCTCACCGGCAGCTACCTCACCCTCGACGACGGCCGCCCCGCCGTCCGCTTCAGCCGCACCTACGACCACCCCGTCGACCGCGTCTGGCAGTTCGTGACCGACCCGGACGAACTGGTCGAGTGGTTCCCCTCCCGGGCGGAGATCGAGCTGCGCCCCGGCGGCGCCGTCAAGTTCAGCGGCGACCCGAACATGCCCGAGTCCACGGGCCGGGTCCTCGCCGTCGACCCACCCCGGCACCTCTCCTTCGACTGGGGTGGCGACGAACTCCGCTTCGACCTCGAGGCCCTGGACGAGAAGCGCACCCACTTCACCCTCACCCATGTCCTCGCGGCCGAGAACACCGCCGCCCGCAACGGCGCCGGCTGGGAGGTGTGCCTCGCCGCACTCGACGCCAAGGCGCGCGGCGAGCGCTTCGAAGGCCCGCACGCCGGGGCCACCGCGTCCTGGAAGGAGATCTACGCCCGTTATGTCGAGGCCGGGGTTCCGTCCGGCGCCCCGGTGCCGGGAATGGACTGACGGCGCCCCGGCGCCGGGAGGGACCGACGGCCCTCACTCAGGCCAGTTGCCGCCGCACCAGCTCGTGCAGCCGCCCGCCCGTGTCCGCGAGCAGCTGCGCGGGCGGGCCCTGCTGGGCGACCCGGCCGTCCTCCATCACGATGACGCGGTCCGCGTCCAGCACCGTGGACAGCCGGTGCGCGATCACGATCCGGGTGGCGTCGAGCGCCCGGGTGCTCTCGATGACCGTGCGCTGGGTCTCGTTGTCGAGCGCGCTGGTCGCCTCGTCGAAGAAGAGGATGCGCGGCCGGCGGATCAGTGCCTGGGCGATCATCAGGCGCTGGCGCTGGCCGCCGGAGATCGCGCCGCTGCCGGAGACGATGGTGTGCAGCCCCATCGGCATCCGCTTGATGTCCTCGGCCAGGCCCGCCATCTCGGCCGCCGCCATCGCCTCCTCGGGCGTGTACGGCTCGGTGCCGCAGATGCAGTCCAGGATCGAGCCGGTGAACGGCTGCGCGTGCTGGAGCACCACACCGCACTGACGGCGTACGGCGGACTGGTCGAGCGCCCCCAGGTCCTGGCCGTCGTAGAGCACACTGCCGGAGACCGGCTTGTCGAAGCCGATCAGCAGCCGCAGCAGCGTGGACTTTCCGCAGCCGCTGGGGCCGACGATCGCCACGAACTCGCCGGGCTTGATGTCGAACGACACGTCGTCCAGGACCAGCGGGCCGTCGTCGGCGTACCGGAAGGACAGCCGCCGGGCCTCGATCGCGCCGGACAGCACACCGGGCCGGGTGCTCGCCACCCGCACCTCCGGCGTGGCGTCGAGCACCGGCCTGATCTCCTCGAACATCGGAAGCGCGGCCGCCGCCGACACGAACGCTCCGGTCACCTGGGTGACCGAGGTCAGCAGCATCGTCATCGACGTGTTGAAGGTCAGGAAGCCGGCGGCCGACAGCGAGCCGCGCGCCGGACCCGCGAGCAGCATGAACATCAGCAGCGAGCACAGCGGCAGATACACCGCACCCATCACCGCCGTGAGGTTCTTGATGCGGCCGACCTTCTGCTGGAGCTCACGGCTGCGCGCGAACTCACCCGCCCAGGCGGCGTACGCGTAGTTCTCGGCCGCCGCGACCCGCAGCTTGGGCAGGCCGCGCAGGGTCTGGAACGCCTGGTTGTTCAGCTTGTTGCCGAGCACGACAAGGCGCCGCTGCCAGCGCACCTGCCACAGGCCGAGCCCGAGGAACGCGGCCGCGATGACGACCAGCATGCCGACCGCGGCCAGCGCCAAGGGCACGCTGTACCAAAGGAGCAGCCCCAGGTTCATCGCGCCGACCGTGGCCGCCTGTGCGAGCGTGGGTCCGACGCCCGCGAGGAGGCGGCGGATCGCGCTGATGCCCATGGCCGCACTGGCCAGCTCACCGGTCGAGCGGGACGTGAAGAACTTCGTGGGCAGTCTCAGCAGCCGGTCCCACACGGCCGGTTGGAGCGTCGCCTCGATCCGCCCCTCCATCCGCAGCAGCGTGAGGTTCTGCAGCAGCATGAACGCCGCCGAGACGATGCTGGTGACCATGATGGCCAGACAGACCTGCACGATGAGGCCGTGCTGGGCCTTGGGCACGTACTCGCCGAGCACCTTGCCGGTGGCGATCGGCACCAGCGCGCCGATCGCGACGGTGACGAGACCGCTGATCGCGAGGTTGCGCAGATCGCCCCCCGTGTCCTGGAGACAGAACCGCAGCAGCCGCAGCGGACTCAACTTCCGCTCGGGCAGCGGACGGTAGAACATCACCGCCCGGGGCTCGAACTCCGGCGCGTTGGCCTTCTCGACCGGGGTCTCCCGACCGGACGACGGCTGTATGGCCACGTATCCGCCGCGCCGCCACAGCAGCGCGACCGGGGAGCCCGACACGGCACGGTGGCCCACCAGCGGGCCGATGTTGTCGCGCCACCAGCGCCCGTCGAGGCGTACGGCACGGGCGCGGACGCGCGAGGCGAGCGCGATCCGCTCCACCGGGTCGAGCCGGTCGCTCTCGGTCCCGCTCTGCGCGGGCTCGGCGAGGGTGATCCCGCAGGCGCGGGCGACCAGCTTGCAGGCCGCGTACGTGGCGTCCGCGTCGGCCGCCGTCGGGCGCTTGGACGACTTGCCGATCGACGCCAGCAGGGTTCGGTCGGCCTGGGCGCGGACGGCCTCGCCCGCCTTGATGCCCGCCGCCGTACGGTCCTCGTGGCTGGCCTCCAGCTGCTCGATCCAGCGATCGAGCGTGGACAGCAGCCGGTGCTGCTGGCTGACCATGCCCTGCCAGACACCGGAGTCCATCAGCAGGTCGGCCGCCGCTTCCGCGCCGTACAGCGAGCCGTACTGGACACTTCCGGGCGGCACCTGCATCCAGAAGACGTCGTCGTCGGTGAGCGCGGCGGCGTTCTCCGTGGCCATCGGCGCCTGGAAGAGGATGGACAGGCTCCGGCCGACACCGAGGGCGAGGGCGTACTCCAGCGGGCTCGACGTCGGCGGTACGTACTGGGGGTTGCCGTAATCGTCGTAGGACCAGGTCTGGGTGTCGACGGGCTGGTACAGCTCGCGCAGCACGATCCGGCGCACCACGCAGTCCCGCAACGGCCGCCCCACGAGGGTGTGTTGGGGCCCCGCGACCGGGCCGAGCAGCAGGGAGCCGGCTTCGAGGCGGCCGAGGTGGTGCCAGTGGCCCTGCTGGACGGCGTCGACCGCGAACAGGTCCATGGCGCCCGCCGCCACCAGCCAGAGGACCTGCGGTCCTTCCAGGTCGAGGCGGCCGAGGCCGGAGCAGTCGACCGGCGTACCCATGCCGCCGAGCGCGCCGAGGACGAGGTCTCCTTCGCGTGCGCCCTCGTGAACCGTGGTCATCTCATCGCTCCTTGACCAGCTCGGCGTAGGGACCGCCGGCCGCCACCAGGGCGTCGTGCCGCCCGCGTTCCACGATCGTGCCGTGCTGAAGCACGACGATCTCGTCGCTGTCGCGCACGGTGCTGAGCCGGTGCGCGATCACCACACAGGCGCAGCCGCGCTTGCGCAGGTTGTCGATGACGGTCTGCTCGGTCTCGGCGTCCAGCGCGCTGGTCACCTCGTCGAGGACCAGGATGCTGGGCCTGCGCACCAACGCCCGTGCGATCTCGAGGCGTTGCCGCTGGCCGCCGGAGAAGTTGCGGCCGTCCTGCTCGATCCGGCTGTGGATGCCACCGGGGCGGCGCGTGACCACGTCGTACAGCGCCGCGTCCTCCAGGGCCGCGACCACGGCGTCGTCCGGGATCGACGGATCCCACAGCGCCACGTTGTCGCGGACCGTCCCCTCGAAGAGGAACACGTCCTGATCGACGAAGGAGACGGAGGCGGCGAGCGCGCCGCGCGGGATGTCCTCCAGCCGCTGACCGTCGATGCGTATCGTGCCCTCCCACGGGGCGTACAGGCCCGAGATCAGCCTGGAGACCGTGGACTTTCCGCTGCCCGAACCGCCCACCAGGGCCACCTGCCGGCCCGGGCCGACCGTCAGCGAGAAGCCGGTGAGAAGCGGCTTGTCGAGCGGACTGTAGCCGAACGTGATGTTCTCCAGCTCGACATGGCCCTGCAGCCGGCGGGTGGACTCGCCGCTGCCGGAGCGGGCGTAGAGCGGGTCGGCCTGGAAGTTCTCGACGTCCTTGAGACGGGCCACGTCGGCCGCGAAGTCCTGGATGCGGCCCGCCACGCCGTTGAGCCGGGTGAGCGGCGCGGTGAAGCGGGTGACCAGGGCCTGGAAGGCGACCAGCAGACCGACCGAGATATGGCCCTCGACCGCCCGCAGGCCGCCGATCCAGAGGATCAGCGCGGAGTTGAGCGTCGCGAGTGTCGGTGCGACCACGCCCAGCCAGGCGCTCGGCACCCCGAGACGCTGCTGCTCCTCCAGCGTGGTCGCGTGCTGGCCCGCCCACTTGCGGAAGTAGCCGTCCTCCCCGCCGGTCGCCTTCATCGTCTCGATCAACTGGAGGCCGGTGTAGGCGGTGTTGGTGAGACGCGCGTTGTCGGCGCGCAGTTTCGCCGTACGGGTCGCGCGCAGCCGGATCACCACCCGCATCGCCACCACGTTGAGCAGCGCGACGCCGATGCCCACGGCCGTGAGCTGCGGGTCGTACGTGTAGAGGAGCACCGCGTACAGGACGACCACGATCGCGTCCACACCCGCCGCCGCGAGGTCGCGGGACAGGGTCTCGGCCACCGCGTCGTTCGACTGGAGCCGCTGCACCAGGTCGGCCGGGCTGCGCTGGGAGAAGAAGGTGACGGGCAGCCGCAGCAGATGGCGCAGGAAGCGGGCGCTGCTGAGCGTCGAGGAGATGATCCGGCCGTGCAGCAGATTCGCCTGCTGAAGCCAGGTCAGCACGACGGTCAGCACCACACAGGCGCCCATCGACGCGAACAGTACGCCGAGCAGCGAGGTCCGGCCGCCGATCAGATACGTGTCGATGTACGTCCGGCTCAGCGCGGGCACCGCCGCGCCGACCGCGACCAGCAGCAGACTCGCCAGTACGGCCGCGGGCATCGTGCCCGAGGTGCCGCGCAATCGGGCAGGCATGGCGCCCAGGACGCCAGGTTTGCGGCCGCCCTTGCGGAAGTCGGGCCCCGGCTCCATGACCAGCACCACACCCGTGAAGCTGGTGTCGAAGTCCTCCATCGGGACGAAGCGGCGGCCCTTGCCGGGGTCGTTGATGTGCACGCCGCGCCGTCCGAAGCGGCGGCCCATGCCGTCGTAGACGACGTAGTGGTTGAACTCCCAGAACAGGATCGCGGGCGCCGTCACCTCGGCGAGCGCGGCCGTGTCCATCTGCATGCCCTTGGCCGTGAGGCCGTAACCGCGCGCCGCCTTCAGGAGGTTGCTGGCCCGGGAGCCGTCCCGGGAGACACCGCAGGCGATGCGCAGTTCTTCGAGGGGGATGTGCCGGCCGTAGTGGCCGAGCACCATGGCGAGGGAGGCGGCGCCGCACTCCACGGCCTCCATCTGGAGGACGGTGGGGGTGCGGACCGTCTTGCCCTTCGCCTTGGGGACGGTGCGCTTGGGCGGGGCGGCGCGGCGTCTGCTCCGGGTGTCTGGTGTGGTGGTCACGGCAGGAGCCAATCGACGGGGCGCTGATCGGCCAGGCGGATCGAACCCGTGGCCAGGGTCATGGAGGTGAGCGCGAACGGTGGGCCGTCCGCCGAGGACCACTTCAGACCGCTCTTCGTCGCGGCGGAGCGGTCGAGGCGGACCAGGACGGCCACCGGCCTGCCCTTCTTGGCGAACTGCTCGCCCAGTTGGCTGTCACCAAGGAAGGAGGAGATCTGCTGAGGGGTCTGTACGCTCCGGCCGGCCGCCTTCACATGGCCGCGCAGCACTCCGTACTGCTGGGTCGGCACCGACTGGACGGTGAGGTCGACCGCGGCGTTCGCGGGGATGGTGGCGGCGCTCTCGGCGGGGACGTACACCGTCGCGTAGAGCGGATCGTCGGCGTGGGCGACCTTCTCCACCGCGGCGACGTTCGCGCCGGTCGAGATGATCGCGCCGATGGTGGCGGCGAGCGCGGTGACGCGGCCCGCGGCGACCGTGCGCACGACGGTCGTACCGCCCTGGGCCGTACGGACCTTGAGCACGGGCGCGTTCGCGGGCAGCCGTTCGCCCTCCTGGGCGACGACCTCGGTGACCTGCCCCGCGACGGGGCTCTGCAGGATGTAACTGCCCTCGCCGTGGGTGAGGACGGCGGGCGCGCTCACGGTGGACGCCACCGTGCCCGTGACAGCCCAGACGGACGCCGCCGCCATGACGGCCACCGTCACGGACAGGACGAGCCAGCCCTGGGGGCGGGCGAAGCGCACCGGAAGGTCGAGCTCTTCGGGCGACTGCAGCTTGGCGAGGGCCTGTTGGCGGAACTGCACGGGACTTCCCTCACCTGTTCGAGAGGTTTACGGCATCCGAGAAGTCCCGGAACCGGGGAGTGGTTCCGGGACTCAACGGCACTGAATGCGATCAGAGACCGGCGACCAGGCCGGTGACCGGGGCGGTGTTCAGACCGGTCACACCCTCGACGGTGCCGACGACCGTGCCCACCAGGCCCGAGACCGGGGCGATGCCGTCGACCAGGCCGGTGACGGTGCCCACGGCGTTCAGCGACAGACCGCCGGAGACGTTGTCGAGGTCGGCGTCCGAGATCTCGGCGGTCTCAACACGGGGGGTGGAGTTCATGATGGAACTTCCCTTCGTATGGATATTTCATAAGGGGGAGAGCGGCCCCCCTCTGGGGACAGATGACGGCCGCCACCGCGGGGGTGCGGCACCCGTTTCCGGGAGCCGTGGGGCTCCCGTTCCCGGGGCCTTGCCGCGACCTCCGCGGTGCAACGGATCAAAGCACGCTCGCGGCGCACGCTTCCAATCAACCGGGGCTCTCACCTGCGAACTTGAGCACCGGGGGCGCCCAACCGTGCAGACGTGCGCACGTCTCGAAGGCGACTTCTTCACATGCTGCACGGCATTGTTCCGTCCCCGCCCTTGCCGCCCCGCGAGCGAAAGGGACAGTCCCCCCGCAATGGCGCGGAGGGGGGCGCGCGACTGTGCAGATCCCCTGTTCACCGTGACGCGCCTGCGTATTCGATGTGCAGATTCCCTGAAGCCAGGATTCCGTTCCTGTTCGGAGACGGACCGTTACTGTCCGGTGGCTGTCCGTGTCGTTCAGCCCAGTAGCGCGTACACGGTGTTCGCGCGCGCCGCGATCTCCTCTGATCCCTCGGCGGTCATCGTGATGTCGGCGAAGGCCATCCGGCGGCCGAGCTTGGTGAGGACCGCCTCCACCAGCACGTCCGCGTCCATGACCGCGCGCTGGAAGGTGGTGGACTGCTGGACCGTCGTCATGGGGACGAACGCGCCGCGCGCCGCCGAGACCGCGATCACGGTCGCCGTGTCGGCGGCGGCCATCAGTGCCTGACCCGACAGGGAGCCGCCCTCCCGGGCCAGCCGCGCCGACCAGGGCAGCCGCAGCACCGCCCGGCCCTCGCTCAACTCCGCCACCGACAGGCCCAGATCGAGCACCCAGGGAGCGAAGTTCACGGAGAGGATCTTGTCGGCTTCCGCGAGGTTCAACGTCATACGAGGCATTCTTCCCCGGTCACGCGGCGTAAAGGCCCGATTGCCTCGTATTCCCTGCCTTTGGCCGAGGCAACTCCTGACTTTCTTCAACACAGTTGAACAGCCCGCGCGGCTCACGCGTATCAACAGGCATCCAGGCGCCCCCTAGTCAGCCGCCGGACGGTGGCCTCGACCCCGTCCCCAGGAGGTCAAAGAGTTGAGTCACAAAAGGATTCCCAAGCGCAAGGCCGCCATCGCTGTCGGAGGCGTCGCGGCGCTCGGAGCGGCGGCCCTGCTGCTGCCCCACGCCAACGCCTCACAGACCGACGCGAAGGACGCCGCTCCCAAGACGCTGAAGTCCGCGGACGCCTCGAACCTGGCCTCGCTCGTCGCCTCCCAGCTCGGTGAGGCCTTCGGCGGCGCGTACTGGGACGCCGCGAAGCAGCAGGTCGTCATCAATATCGTCGGCAACAACAGCAATGTCGTCAACACGGTCGAGAAGGCCGGCGCTGTTCCCCGCAGCGTCAACAACAGCCTGTCCAAGCTCAAGACGGCTGCCAAGACACTGAAGGCCGACGCGACCATCCCCGGCACCGCCTGGTCCATCGACCCCAAGACGAACCAGGTCCAGGTCAGCGCCGACAGCACCGTCACGGGTGCGAAGTGGGCCAAGCTGACCTCGACCGTCGACTCGCTCGGCTCCGGCGTGGCCACGGTCAAGAAGTC
This sequence comes from Streptomyces sp. NBC_01384, assembly GCF_045040035.1. NCBI lineage: Bacteria > Bacillati > Actinomycetota > Actinomycetes > Kitasatosporales > Streptomycetaceae > Streptomyces > Streptomyces sp. NBC_01384. Next base: position 640,340 of record NZ_CP109559.1, on the reverse strand, counting down.
CGCCGGCACCTTCAAGACGCTCGTGTCGGGCGGTGACGCCATCTTCGCCCAGACGGCCGCGGGCGGCGTGCGCTGTTCCCTCGGCTTCAACGTCACCGCGAGTGACGGCAGCCCCGCCTTCCTGACCGCCGGGCACTGCGGTGTCGCGGCCAAGCAGTGGTCGGACTCGCAGAACGGCCAGCCGATCGCGACCGTCGACCAGGCCAACTTCCCCGGCGCCGGTGACTTCTCGCTCGTCAAGTACGACGACCCCAACACCCAGACGGCGAGCGAGGTCAACGAGGGGAACGGGAAGACCGTCCAGATCACCCAGGCGGCGGACGCCACGGTCGGTCAGCAGGTTCTCCGGATGGGCAGCACCACCGGTCTGCACGACGGCTCGGTCACCGGTCTCGACGCCACGGTCAACTTCCAGAGTGAAACCGTTCCCGGCGGTGTCGACACCGTCACCGGTCTCATACAGACGAACGTCTGCGCCGAGGCGGGCGACAGCGGCGGCTCCCTGTTCACCCAGGACGGCAGCGCGATCGGCATGACCTCCGGCGGCAGCGGTGACTGCACCGTCGGCGGTGAGACCTTCTTCCAGCCGGTGACGACCGCGCTCCAGGCGACCGGCGCGACGCTCGGCGCGGGTGGCGCCGCGGGCGCCGGCGCCGCGAGCGCCGCGGCCACCGACCCGGCCGCGAGCGCCGCGGCCACCGATCCGGCCGCGAGCGCCGCGGCCACCGATCCGGCGGCGACCGCCCCTGCGGCGACCGACCCGGCCGCGACCGACCCCGCGGCCACGGACCCTGCGGCCACCGACCCGGCCGCCGGCAACCAGTCCGGGACCGGCAGCGCCCAGAACAGCACCGGTATGGACGCCGGCTCCGGCCTGGTGACCAGCACCCCGTGACGCCGGTGACGAAGAGCCACTGACCCGGCCGTGGCACAACGGTCCCGGTCGGCAGTGGAAGGGTCCGGCCCTCCGGCGGGAGGGCCGGACCTCACCGTTTTCCGCTGCCGCACCTCAGTCGTGCGGCAGCACCCGCAGCAGGAGCAGCGCGACATCGTCGAGCCGCTCCTGCGACGCCGCCCCGCTCTGCTCGACGAGGCTGTCGGCCAGCGCGTTCAGCGGCAGATCGCCGGCCTCGGCGAACTGCCGCCCGAGGACGGCCAGCGCGTCCTCGATGTCCACACCCGGCGATTCGATCAGGCCGTCGGTGTACAGGGCGAGGACGGAACCGGGGACGAGCGGGACCTCGGCCGTCGCATACGTGGCGGCGGCATCGATCCCGAGCAGCGGCCCGCCGGCCAGGTCAAGCACCCGTACCCGCCCGTCCGGCCGCCGCAGCAGCGGGGGCGGATGACCCGCGCGCGCCATGACCGCCAGCTCGCGCGCCGGGTCGAGGAGCAGATAGAGACAGCTCACGAACAGCTCGGAGCCCAGGTCGATCAGCATCCGGTTGGTGCTGCGCATGACCTCCCCCGGCGGCTGACCGACGGTCGTGTACGCCCGTACGGCCGTGCGGATCTGCCCCATCAGGCCGGCCGCGGTCACATTGTGGCCCTGGACGTCACCGATCACCGCCGCGGCCAGACCGTGCGAGGGCACCAGGTCGTAGAAGTCCCCGCCGATCTCCATGCCCTGGGTGGCCGGGAGATAGCGCGCGACCGCCTCGATCGAGGGCAGCGACGGCAACGAATGCGGCAGCAGCGCGGCCTGCAGACCGTGCGCCAGCTGCAACTTGGCGTCGTAGAGCAGAGCCCGCTGCAGGGCCTGCGCGATCAGACCGCTCAGACTGGTCAGCACGGCACGCTCGTCCGCCGGGAAAGCGTGCGGTTCCGCGTAGGCGAGGACGCAGGTGCCCACTGGACGCCCGGAAGAGATCAGCGGCAGATACGCCCACGCCGCCATTCCGTCGGGTGCCGTGTCGCGGGACGGATACAGGCGCTCCATCTGCTGACGGGAGTCGAAGAAGGCCGGCACCCCGGTGTTCAGGGCACTCGTGCCTGGGGTCTGCGCGCTGAGCGGCACCCCGTCCCAGCGCTCCAAGATGTGCGCGTCCGGGTATCCCCGGTGACCGAGCACGTGCAGGCGCCCGGCCTGCGAGCCGAGGATCACCAGGGCCTTGCTGCCGACGGCGGGCGCGATCTCGTCCGCCACCAGCTGCACCACGTCCTGCACGCCCACCGCCTGCGTGAGCGCCCCGGCCAGACTGAGCACCTGCGAGATGGTCACCAGGCGCGGGGTGATGTCGTCGTCGCCGTGCCGCGGTCCGGCGCGCCCCATCTCGGCCACCGCCCGGGCCCGGGAGATCCGCACGCTCAGGCCGTTCGTACTGGGATAGAGCCGGAACGACAGCCAGTCGCCGGGTGGTCGCACCGCCACGAACGACGTCGCGTGCTGGCTGATCAGGGCGGCCCGGTAGCGGTCCTCGTAGACGGGATCGTTGAGCCAGGGCACCGTCGCCCACAGCTGGGTGCCCAGCAGCCCGCTGACCGGGACACCGAGCAGCTCCGCCGTCGCCGCGTTGGCGAAGCTGACCCGCCCGTTCAGATCCAGCGCGCACAGCCCGTACGGCAGCCGCGCCACCATCCGTGCCGCCTCCACCGCGCCGAGCGTGCCGGGGACCGCCGTGGCGGCCGGGGCGAGCAGACCGGGATCGGGGTGCAGCGGACGGTGCTCCGCCGCCGCCCGCTCCAGGCGCAGCGCGAGCCGGTCGCAGGCCGAGGTCAGGTGGTCGCGTTCCCGGTCGGAGAGGTCCGGGGGGTGCGAGCCGGGCCAGACCACGAAGACGGCGCCGTACGTCCGCTGTGCGGTCGCCACCGGGAGGGCGGCCAGCGCGAAGGGGTACGGCAGTACCAGGGCGATCCGCGGGAAGCGGCGGGCCATCTCCTCCTCGCCGCCGACCCAGATCAGCCGGCGCTCGCGCACCGCCGCCGTGACCGGGATGGGCGTGTTGAGCCCCACCCGCTCCCACGGCGCCGCGAACGCCCTGGGCATGCCCGCCATCGCCGCCATCTCCAGCACGGATTCGCCGGGCGTCAGCAGATACACCGCCCCGGAGTGGGCGTGGACGTCGTCCAGCATCGAGGCCAGCGTCATCGACAGCAGTGGCTGTCCGACCGGCGCCGGCCGACGACCCGCCGGTGCCTGCTCGGACCCCTGCCAGTCGGGCACGCCGACCACCTCCTCGCAGGACCGCCCGACGGGACCCCCAGGGATCAAGACTCCCTCTTGACGGCCCATCCCGCACGGCGAGCGCCACCCGCGGCACACGCTGCGGCCTCCGGCTCCGCCGCAGGCCGGACGGCCCCGGAACGGTCACAGGGGCTGCGCGAGCGGCGCGGAAGGGCTGTAATTACGGACGTGGTCAGTGAGGGCGCTGCGGAACGCGGAAGGAGAACGCTGCGTGCCGAACTTGCCCTGAAGACGCCCACCCCGGACCTGAACCCGGCCGAACGGCTGCGCCGCATCCTCGAACAGGCCCTCGTCTTCGCCGGCGCGACCTTCGCCGCCGTGTACTCGCCCGCCGAGAGCGGCCACGAACTGTACCTGGCCGAGTCGGCCGGCGTGCCCAGGACGCTCTACGGGCTGCGCGACAGCTATCTCCTCACCGGGGGCTCCCCCGCCGCGGACGTACACCGCTCGGACAGCCCGCTGTGGCTCGGCCCGGCGGAGATCGCCCGCTGCGCCGACGCCCGCCGGCTGCCGTCCCAGGACTTCTGGCTGGCCGTGCTGCCGCTGCCGGACGGCGGCTGCCTGGTCGCGGCCGCCGAGCGCCCGGGCGGCTTCGACACCGAGGACCGGCAGTGCCTGGGCCTGATCGTCGAGGCCGCCGCCTGCCCGGCGCCCGGCTCGGCGGCCGCGCCCGCCGCCCGGCCCACCAGCGCGTTCGACCTCGCCATGGACACCGGGCACGTCGAGGTGGACGACGAGATGCTGGAGCTGTTCGGCCTGAGCCCGGCCGAGTTCGACGGCAAGGTCGAGACCCTGCTGTCGATGACCCTCCCGGAGGACCTGCCCGCGCTGATGTCCGTGGTGGAGGCGGATCACATGTCCATCGGCGACCGCGAGCTGGAGTTCCGCATCCTGCAGCCCGCCGGGGAGCCGAAGTGGCTGCGGCTGCGCGGCCGTCTCCTGCCGGGCGGAGAGGGCCGCCCGGCGCGACTCGTGGGCACCGTCGCCGACGCCTCGAAGCTGCGCCCCGGCGTCAGCGATGTCGCCCGCGTCCAGCGGCTCGCCGCGGCCCTCGCCACCGCGGGCACCGTCCGTGACGTCGGCCAGGCCGTGGTGGCCGCGCTGCGGCGGCCCCTCCAGGCCGACCGGATCGCCCTCGCCGAGATCGAGGGCGACCGCCTCGTCGTCACCCTCCTCGACCCGCCCGAACCGGCCGCCTGGCCCGAGCTGTGGCGCTCCGAGTGGCGCTCGGAGTGGCCCGACGCGCCCGTACGCGCCATGCCGACGCTGGAGGCGGCCCTCAGCGAGGGACGCCCGGCCGTCTGGCCCGCCGGGGCACCCCTGGAACGCGCGCTCGCCGACGTGGGCCCCGGCGGCCTCGCCGTCCTGCCGCTGCCCGTCGGCGGCATCATGGCCGGCGTCTGTCTGATCGGCTGGGACACGCCGCACGAATTCGGTACCGACGAGCGTGCTCTGCTGACCGCGTCCGCGGGCCTCGCCGGCCAGGCCCTGACCCGCGCCCGCGCCTTCGACGCCGAACACGAGCTGGTCGGCATGCTCCAGCGCTCCCTGCTCCCGCGCCGCCTGCCGCGGCTCCCCGGAGCGGTCGCCGTGGCCCGCTATCTGCCCACCACGGCGGGACTGGAGGTCGGCGGCGACTGGTACGACGTGATCCCGCTGCCCGACAACCACGTCGCCCTCGTCATCGGCGATGTGCAGGGCCACAACGCCCAAGCGGCCACCCTCATGGGCCAGATGCGCACGGCCCTGCGCGCGTACGCCGTAGAGGGACACCCCCCGGACGTCGTCGTCTCGCACGCCAACCGTCTCCTCATGGACCTGGAGACCGACCTCTTCGTCACCTGCTGCTACGTCGACGTGGACATGGAGGAGGGCTCCGCCTGGTACGTCCGCGCCGGACACCTCCCGCCCGTGCTGCGCCACCCGGACGGCGGTACGGAGGTCGCCGAGTCCGAGGGCGGGCCGCCGCTCGGCGTCGTCCTGCAGGCCGACTTCCCGATGAGCCCGCTGCGGCTCCAGCTCGGCACGATCCTGGCCCTGACCACGGACGGGCTGGTCGAGTCCGCCGAGGTCGACATCGAGGACGGCCTGAACCGGCTCGCCGGGGAGCTGGCCGCGTCCGACCCCGCCCACCTCGGCATAGTGGCCGACGGACTGCTCACGGGCGCCAACCGCAGCGACGACGTCGCCCTCCTCCTGATGCGCTACGACGGCCTGACGACGCGCCCGCTGCGGGAGACCTGGACCGTCTGGCGTGTCCCGGAAGCGGTCCGGCACGCGCGCCGCTTCGCCCGGCGCACCCTGCGTTCCTGGGGCGTGGGCGACGACGGCATGGACACCGCACTCCTCGTCGTCTCCGAACTCGTCACCAACGCCCTCGTGCATACCGGCGGCCAGGTCAGAATGGACCTCACCCTCATCAACCACCGGCTGCGGATCTCCGTCGCCGACTCCTCGGCCCGTACACCCGTCAAGCCCACCAGCATCGGCTGGGAGGCCACCGGTGGCCGCGGCATCCTCCTGGTCGAGGCCGTGTCGGCGGCCTGGGGCACCGTGCCGGTCAGCGGCGGCAAGCAGGTGTGGAGCGAAATCCTGCTGGACGCGGACGGATAGGGGTCCTGCGACCGGTGTTCCGATCCGAGGGGCGGGGGCCGCGCTCCTAGGGTGGGTACGGTGCGTCTGCTTCTGATGTCCGACACCCACCTGCCCAAGCGGGCCAGGGAACTGCCCTCGCAGCTGATGACCGAACTCCCGCTCGCCGACGTCGTCGTCCACGCGGGCGACTGGGTGGACACCGCCACCCTCGATCTGCTGGAGGAGCGGGCGCGCAGGCTCGTCGGGGTCTACGGCAACAACGACGGCCCCGCCCTGCGCGCCCGCCTCCCCGAGGTCGCCCGCGTGGACCTGGACGGCCTGCGCCTCGGCGTCGTCCACGAGACCGGCGCCGCCCAGGGCCGCGAGCGTCGCTGCGCCGAGCGCTACCCCGACCTCGACGTCCTGGTCTTCGGGCACAGCCACATCCCCTGGGACACCACGACCGACACCGGCCTGCGCCTGCTCAACCCGGGCTCCCCGACCGACCGCCGCCGCCAGCCGCACCACACGTACATGACCGCGACCGTGACCCACGGACGGCTGACCGAAGTGACCCTGCACCGCGTCGAGGCCGGCTGACGGACTCAGCCGCGCCGGTGCCGTCGTATGCGCACGAAGACCAGCGCCAGTACGGCGGCCGCCACCGCGACCGCCACCCGCTTGGCGACCGGAAGTCCGGCCGTCCGCAGCAGGTCGATTGGCTCGACCGGCTCGACCGGCTCCGTCGGTTCGGCCCGTTCGAGCGGTTCGGTGCCTTCGGCTTGGAACGGTGCCGAACGCGCCGATGCCGTAGGCTCGTTGAGGCGCTGCGACAGACAGTCCGCGAACTGCCCGACCAGCTTGTCGCCCACCTCCGCCATGACCCCGCGCCCGAACTGCGCCGGACGCCCCGTCACGGTCAGATCGGTCCGCACCGACACCACCGTGCCGCCGTCGTGTTCGCCGAGCGTGGCCGTGACGGTGGCCCGTGCGGTGCCCTGCCCGCGGGTCTCCCTGCCGCTCGCGATGAGCACCATCCGGTGCGCCGACTCGTCCTGTTCCTCGAAGACGGCGGTGCCCCGGTAGGTCACCGTGATCGGGCCCACCTTCACCTTCACCGAACCGGTCACGGTCTTGCCGTCGTAGTCGTCCACCGTCGCGCCGGGCATGCAGGGGGCGACCCGTTCGATGTCGAGGAGCACCCGCCAGGCGTCCTCGACGGGAACGGGGACGGTGAACTCATGGTGCAGTTCCATGGTGCTCTCCTCCTGTCGGTTCGAGGCGCCCGGGATGGATCGCCCCGCCCGTCGCCGTCAGCGGCGCCCCGCTGCCGCCCCACCGCAGCGCGACGATCTCCGCGGCGACGGACACGGCCACCTCCTCGGGCGTACGGGCGCCGAGGTCGAGCCCGACCGGGGAGCGCAGCCGGGACAGCTCGCGCTCCGACAGACCGGCGTCGATCAGCCGCTTCCTGCGGTCGTCATGGGTACGACGGCTGCCCATCGCCCCGATGTACGCGGCCGGGCGGCGCAGCGCCTCCTCCAGCAGGGGCACGTCGAACTTCGGGTCGTGGGTGAGGACGCAGATCACCGTGCGCGCGTCGGTCGTCGTACCGCGCAGATAGCGGTGCGGCCAGTCGACGACGACCTCCACGCCCGCCGGGAACCGCCTGGGCGTGGCGAAGACGGGGCGGGCGTCGCACACGGTGACCCGGTAGCCGAGGAAGTCCCCGATGCGGGCGGCCGCGGCCGCGTAGTCGATCGCGCCGAAGACCAGCATGCGCGGCGGTGGTGCGAAGGAGTGGAGGAAGACGGTGACGGCGTCCTCGCGGCGCTCGCCGTGCGGCCCGTAGTGCCGCCGGATGGTGGCGCCCTGGGCCAGTTCGCCGCGGGCGTCGGCGGTGACCGCCACGTCCAGACCGGTGGTGCCCAGCGAACCGGCGACCTCGTCCGGCCACACCGCGAGGGTGGCGCCGCGCGGCGCCGGTCCGTCGATCACCGTCGCCACGGTCACCGGGCGGCCGGTGGCCACCGACTCGGCGACGGTACCGAAGGAGGGGTCCTCGTCGGGTGTCACGCGCCGGATGAGCAGGGAGATCTCGCCGCCGCAGGTGAGGCCGACGGCGAACGCGTCCTCGTCGCTGTACCCGAAGGTCTCCAGGCATGCCTCGCCGGACGCCACCACCTCCTGGGCCAGCTCGAAGACCGCCCCCTCGACACAGCCGCCGGACACACTGCCCACGACCTCGTCGCCGGGCCCGACCGCCATGGCCGCTCCCGGGTCGCGGGGCGCGCTGCGGCTGACCGCGACGACGGTGGCCAGCCCGAAGGGGGCACCCACCGCATACCACCGGTTCAGCGCCGGGAGGATCTCACGCATCGCTCGCTCCGCTCACCGCAGGGTGCGTCTCACTCAAGGGTCCGCTCCTCTCACCACCGCGGCCAGCCGCTCCAGCGCGGCCGGGCTGTGCCCCTCGACGAACGCGTCCACGCTCGGCAGCGCCGCCGCCATCCCGGCGGCCAGGGGCGCGTAGCCGGGTCGGGCCTTGCGCGGATTCGCCCAGATCACCCGGTGCGCGAGCCGGTGCAGGCGGCGCATCTGGTCCGCGAGCAGGGCGGGATCGCCGCGCTCCCAGCCGTCCGACAGCAGGACGACGACCGCGCCGCGCGCCATGCCCCGCCGCCCCCAGCGGTCGAGGAAGCCGCGCAGCATCTCACCCAGCCGGGTGCCGCCGCGCCAGTCCGGAACCGCCGCCGCGAGCGCGGCCATGGCCGTGTCGGGATCGCGGTGCGCCAGCTCACGGGTCACCCGGGTCAGCCGGGTCCCGATCGTGAAGACCTCCGTGCGGGCGCCCCGGGCGGCCCCTCCGGTGCGGGAGCCGTGCAGGGCCGCGTGCGCGAACCGCAGCAGCGCGTCCGCGTAGGGCCCCATCGAGCCGCTCACATCCACCAGCAGCACCACCCGGCGGGGCCGGTCCGTGCGCGCACGGTGCCGCAGCCGCGCCGGCTCCCCACCGCCGCGCAGCAACTCCCGTACCGTACGCCGCGGATCGACACCGCCCCGCCGGGCCGGGTGCCGTCGCGCGCTGCGCCGCGCCTCGCCGCGCAGCGTGAACGCGGCCAGCAGCCGCCGCAGTTGCTCCCGCTCGGCGGGGGTCAGCTCGGCGAAGTCCCGGTGCCGCAGTACGTCGGTGGAGTCGGCCAGGACGGCCACCGGCATGGCGTCCTCGGTCCGCGTCGCCGGGCGGGGAACGGGACCGCCGCCGCGTACGACCGTCCGTGTCCGAGTCCGGGGCGCGGGCGCGGGCCGGGCCGGGGGGCCGTCGGGCCGCCCGCCGAAGTACGCGGCGAAGACCCGCTCGTAGCGCTCCAGGTCGTCCTGGCTCCCGCACAGGGTGAGGCGGCCCGCCCAGCAGACGTCCGAGCGCACGCGGGGGTCGAGCACGTCGAGCGCGCCGAGGAAGGCCTGCACCCGGTCGGGCCCGGCGTCGACACCCGCGGCGCGCAGCGCCCGGACGAACCCGACGACCACGGCGGACGCGTCGACGCCCTGTCCCACCATGTTCTCGCCGTTCTCGCCGTTCATGCGGTTCACGTCCCTCGCGCCGTGAGGATCGCCGACAGATCGAGCCCGCGCGCCCGCTCGGCGTCCTCCCGGTACTTCAGCACCGACCCCAGCGTCGCCACCGCCAGCTCCGCGTCCACCTCGGTCGCCCCCAGCGCGTCCAGGGCCTCCGCCCAGTCGATGGTCTCCGCCACTCCGGGCGGCTTGAGCAGGTCCTCGGCGCGCAGGGCCTGCGCGAGCGCGGTCACCTGTTCGGCCAGCCGCGCCGTGATCCGCGGCAACCTCCTTCGTACGATGGCGAGTTCACGGGCGAACCCGGGGTGGTCGAACCAGTGGTAGAGGCACCGCCGCTTCAGCGCGTCGTGCACTTCGCGCGTCCGGTTCGAGGTGAGCACCACGACGGGTGGCAACTCCGCCCGCAGGGTGCCCAGTTCGGGGATGGTGATGGTGTACTCGGACAGCAGTTCCAGCAGGAACGCCTCGAACTCGTCGTCCGCGCGGTCGATCTCGTCGACCAGCAGCACCGACGGCTGGGTCTCCAGCGCCCGCAGCAGTGGGCGTGTGACGAGGAACCGCCGGTCGTACAGCTCCCCTTCGAGCCGGTCGGCATCCGTCACACCCGCGGCCTCGGCCGCCCGCAGGTGCAGCAGCTGGCGTGGGAAGTCCCAGTCGTACAGGGCCTGCGAGGCGTCGATGCCCTCGTAGCACTGGAGCCGGATCAGCGGGGCGCCCATCGCCTCGGAGAGGGCGGACGCGAGCGCGGTCTTGCCCACGCCCGCGTCGCCCTCGCAGAACAGCGGCCGGTGCAGCCGCAGCGCCAGGAAGCAGGCCACGGCCAGCCCGTCGTCGGCGAGGTACCCCGTTTTCTCCAGGCGGGCCCGCACCTCCTGCGGACCGCTCACCTCGTGCATGCGCGCTACTCCAGGGCGGCCAGCACGGCGCGCCGCGTGAGCACCCGGGCGAGGTGCGCGCGGTACTCGGGCGAGGCCGACGGATCGGACGACGGGTGTGTGCCCTCCGCCGCCGCCTCGGCGGCCCGGGCCACCGCGTCCGGCTCGGCGTCCGCGCCGGTGAGCGCCTCCTCGGCCGCCGTGGCCCGCAGCGGTGTGGAGCCCATGTTGGTCAGTCCGATCCGGGACTCGGTGAGGTGCCCGTCGTCCCGCCGTACGAGTGCGGCCACGCCGACCACCGCCCAGGCCTGCGCGACGCGCTGGAACTTCTCGTAGTGGAAACCCCAGCCCTCGGTCGACGGGATCTCCACCTGCACCAGCAGCTCGTCCGGTCGCAGCGCGGTCTGCAGATAGTCGAGGAAGAACGCGCGGGCCGGTATCGCGCGCCGCCCGTCCGGCCCCACCGCGATCAGGGTCGCGTCGAGCGCGAGGATCACGGCGGGCAGGTCACCGGCGGGATCGGCGTGCGCGAGCGAACCGCCGAGGGTGCCGCGATGGCGTACGGCGGGATCGGCGACCGTGGCGGTGGCCGCCGCCAGCAGCCCGGCGTGCCGGCGCACCAGCGGGTCGCGGATGACGTCGTGGTGCGAGGTCATCGCGCCGATGACCAGTGTGCCCCGGTCCTCGCGGATGCCGCGCAGTTCCGGGATCCGGCCGACGTCGACGAGCAGTTCGGGGAAGGCGAGCCGCAGCCGGAGCAGCGGCAGCAGGCTCTGCCCGCCGGCCAGCACCTTCGCGTCCTCGCCCGCCTCCGCGAGCGTACGGACGGCTTCGTCGACGCTCGCGGGCCGCGCGTAGTCGAATGCGGGGGGAATCATGCCGACGCCTCCTTCGCCGAGTGGGCGGACCGCAGGGCTTCCCAGACCCGCTGCGGCGTGCAGGGCATCGCCACCTCGGTCACCCCGAGCGGGCGCAGCGCGTCCACGATCGCGTTGACGACGGCGGGCGTGGAGGCGATGGCCCCCGACTCGCCGACCCCCTTGGTACCCAGCGGATTCGAGGTCGCGGGCGTCTCGGTCCGGTCCGTCACGAACTCGGGCAGGTCGGCCGCCGAGGGCACGAGGTAGTCGGCCATGGTGCCGGAGACGAGGTTGCCCTCGTCGTCGTACACGGCCTCCTCGTACAGCGCCTGCGCGATACCCTGCGCGACCCCGCCGTGCACCTGCCCCTCGACGATCATCGGGTTGATGACCCGGCCCACGTCGTCGACGCAGACGTACGAGCGGATGGTGGTCCGGCCGGTCTCGGTGTCGACCTCGACCGCGCACAGGTGGGTGCCGTGCGGGTAGGAGAAGTTGTCCGGGTCGAGGAGGTGCTCGGCGTTGATGGTGGGCTCCATGCCGTCGGGCAGGTCGTGCGAGGAGAACGTCTCGAAGGCGATCTCCTGGATGGTCCTGCGTGCCTCGGGTGAGCCCTTCACGGAGAACACGCCCTGCCTGAACTCCAGGTCGTGCTCGCTCGCTTCGAGCAGATGCGCGGCCACCTTGCGCGCCTTCTCCACCACCTTCTGTGCGGCGTGGTGCACCGCCGCGCCGCCCACGGCGAGCGAGCGCGAGCCGTAGGTGTCCATGCCCTGTGGTGCCGTCCTGGTGTCGCCGTGCAGGACCTCGACGTCTTCGAAGGGCACCCCCAGCACATCGGCGGCGATCTGGCTCCAGCAGGTCACATGCCCCTGCCCGTGCGGGCTGGTGCCGGTGACCACCTCGACCTTGCCGGTGGGCAGCATCCGGATGCTCGCCGCCTCCCAGCCCCCGGCCGCATACCGCAGATCCCGCAGCACCCGGCTGGGCGCGAGCCCGCACATCTCGGTGTACGTGGACACGCCGATGCCGAGGCGTACCGAGTCGCCGCGCTGATTGCGGTCCGCCTGCTCGGCACGGAGTTTGTCGTACCCGAAGAGTGCGAGCGCCTTGTCCGTGGCGGCCTCGTAGTTGCCGCTGTCGTACGTCAGACCGGCAACGGACGTGTAGGGGAACTCCTCGTGCCGGATCCAGTTGCGGCGCCTCAACTCGATGGGATCCAGGCCGAGTTCGACGGCCAGCTCATCCATGATCCGTTCGATGGCGTAGGTGGCCTCGGGGCGCCCGGCGCCGCGATAGGCGTCGGTCGGCGTCCTGGTCGTGAACACACCGGTGCAGGTGAATTCGTACGCGTCCATCTTGTAGATCCCCGGGTACATGAACGCGCCCAGGATCGGGGTGCCCGGGGTGACGAGCATCAGATAGGCGCCCATGTCGGCGAGGAGGTCGACCTTGAGGCCGAGCAGCCTGCCCTCGCTCGTGGCGGCGATCTCGATGTCCTGGATCATGCCGCGGCCGTGGTGGGTCGCGAGATAGCCCTCGGACCGGGACTCGGTCCACTTCACGGGCCGCCCGAGCCGCCGGGCGACGGCGAGGGCGAGGGCCTCCTCGCCGTACACCTGGAGTTTGGAGCCGAAGCCGCCGCCCACGTCGGGGGCGATCACGCGGAGCTTGTGCTCGGGGATCCCGGTGACGACGGCGAGCATGATCCGCAGGATGTGCGGGATCTGGGTGGCCGAGTAGAGCGTGTACTCGCCGGAGGCGGCGAGCGGGGTGACCACGACGGCGCGCGGCTCCATCGCGTTGGCGATCAGCCGTTGCTGGAGGTAGCGGCGCCTGAGGACGACGTCCGCGCGCTCCCGCACGGCCCTGTAGTCCTCGCCGGTGGCCAGCGGCCAGACGTAGCAGCGGTTGGTGCCCTTGTCGGCGTGGACCAGCGGGGCGTCCTCGGCGAGGGCGGCCTCCAGGTCGAGCACCGGGGGCAGCGGTGTGTAGTCGACCTCGATCGCTTCCAGCGCGTCCGCGGCGGCGTACCGGTCGCGGGCCACGACCACGGCCACCGGGTCGCCCGCGTAGCGCACCTCGTCGACCGCGACCGGCGGGTGGTCGGGCAGGACGATGTCCTCGGTGACCGGCCAGGCGCAGGGGAGTGAGCCGAGGCCCTCGGCGAGGTCGCTGCCGCTGAACGCGGCGACCACACCGGGGCGTTCGCGTACGGGGGCGACGTCGATCCGGTCGATCCGGGCGTGCGCCATGGGGCTGCGCAGGATGGCCAGGTGGAGCAGCCCGTTGACGTTGATGTTGTCGGTCCAGTTGGTCTGGCCGGTGACCAGACGGGCGTCCTCCTTGCGGGGCCGGGAGCGGCCGACCTCGCGTTCGGTGATCTGGTCCGTCACGGCGAGACCTCCTGCCCGGAGGCGGAGAGGACCGCGCGCACGATGTTCTGGTAGCCGGTGCACCGGCAGAGGTTGCCCTCCAGGGCCTCCCGCACGTCCTGCGGAGCCGGGGCAGGGTTCTCACGGAGCAGATCCCGGGCCGCCATGATCATCCCGGGGGTGCAGTATCCGCACTGGAGCGCGTGCCGCTCGTGGAACGCCTTCTGGAGTGCGTGCCACTCACCGTCGTGGGCCAGTCCCTGGATGGTGGTCACTTCGCTCCCGTCCGCCTGGACGGCGAGGACCGAGCAGCTCTTGACGGTCTCCCCGTCCAGGTCGACCGTGCAGGCCCCGCAGTTCGACGTGTCGCAGCCGATCGGGGTGCCGGTCAGACCCAGGCGGTCTCGCAGGTAGTGGACCAGGAGGAGGCGGGGTTCGACCTCGTCCTCGTACGTGGTGCCGTCCACCTTCACCGATATGCGGGTCATGTGCCCTCCCAGAGAGCCAGGTGAGGGGTATCAGCCATTTTACGTGATGCGCGTCACTCTAGGGCCGAGTGGGGAGGGCGGCGAGTGCTGCGGCAGGGATTTGTTGAGCGTTAATCCGTTGCTGTCGGGCGGCCGCCTGCTGCACTACGGGGGACGCGTCGGGTACCCAGGTGCACGAGCCGCTGCACCGCTTCCGCCCGGAGACTCGACCCGAAGGAGTACCTGCCGAACGTGACCCGGCGAGGGGGAGGGCAAGGCCGAAGTGGGCGGAAAAAGCTGAAACTTACTCAGGAGTCAGAAGTATTGACGCCTTCTTGCGCAGCCGCGACTGTTGTGAACATGTCGAAGTTGCGTGCGCGTCTGCTCGGCGTCCTCGTACTCCTCACCGGCTTCCTCTCGGCGGCGGGCGTCCAGCCCGCCGCCGCGGACGGACCCCCCGACTCCCTGTGGTTCGACGCGCCGGCGGCGGCCACCCTCACGGTCGCAGGCGGCCGCTTCACCGACGGCCTCGGCCGCGAGGTCGTCCTGCGCGGCTACAACGTCTCCGGCGAGACGAAACTCGAAGAGAACAGCGGCCTGCCCTTCGCCTCGGTCGCCGACGCCAAGAAGTCCGCGACGGCCCTGCGCGCCCTCGGCGGCGGCAACTCCGTACGCTTCCTGCTCTCCTGGGCCCACGCCGAACCCGTACGCGGCCAGGTCGACACCACCTATCTCGCCGCGGTCACCGACCAGATGCAGGCCTTCCTGGACGCCGGAATCCGCGTCTATCCCGACTTCCACCAGGACCTCTACTCCCGGTACCTCTTCAACTCGGGCAGCTGGTACACCGGTGACGGAGCCCCCAAGTGGGCGGTGGACGCCGGGAATTACCCCAGCGAGTCCTGCGGGATCTGCATCTTCTGGGGTCAGAACATCACCCAGAACGGGGCCGTGAAGCAGGCGCAGTACGACTTCTGGCACAACACCTACGGCCTCCAGGACGCCTTCCTCACCACGGCCCAGGCCACCATGGCCTACGTCAAGGCGCACCTCACCGCCGACCGGTTCGCGGGCGTGGTCGGATTCGACCCGTTCAACGAGCCGTTCGCGGGCACCTACGACTCCGGGCAGACCAGCCGCACCTGGGAGCGGGACCTGCTCTGGCCGTTCTATGTGAAGTTCCGGGCCCGGATGGACGCGGCCGGCTGGCAGGACAAGCCCGCCTTCGTCGAAGCGAACCTCTTCTGGAACTCCAACATCGACTCCCAGAAGCAGGAGGGCGGCCTGCTGGACGCGGGCACGCTCGGCCCGCGCTATGTCTTCAACACCCACTTCTACGACCAGAAGGCCATCTCGGGCATCCTCATGTGGGGGAATGCCGGGGACGGTCAGTACGCCACCGACTTCGGGACGGTCCGCGACCGCGCCTCGGCCGCCGGGACGACGGCGATCGTCAGCGAGTTCGGCCATCCGCTGTCGGGAACGGTCTCCGGCAAGGCCCCGACCGTCGACAAGGCGATGTACCAGGCCCTCGACTCCCGCCTGCCGGGCGCGACCTGGTGGACAAAACCGGCGTCCTCCGGCCCGGTCCTCTCCGGCACCCAGTGGCAGTGGGACATCTACAACGGCCGCCATCACGAGCTGATGAACGGCAACGCCGACAAGGTTCTCACCTCCGGCGACGCCTGGAACGACGAGGACCTCTCCGCCGTACGCCTCGACGACTCCGGCACGGCCGTCCTGCGCCAGGACGCCCGCCTCCTCGACCGGATCTACCCGAGCGCGACCTCGGGCAGCACCGTCGCCTTCACCTATGAGGACCGCTCCCGGGACGGTTCCACCACCCTGACCTGGAACCCCATTCCGTCGTCCCTGCCGCACGTCTCCCAGCTGGTGGGAGACGGCCAGTACGGGCTGCTCCTCTGGCGCTCGGGCGGCGGCAGCGCTCCCACGGAACTCCATCTCCCGGCGTCCTTCCCGACGGCGTCCACGACGGTGGTCTCCGACCTCGGGGCGACGATCTCCCCGCCCGCCTACACCACGACCACCCCGATCGCCGTGGCCCCCGAGCCGGGAGGCACCGGCAGTCGCCGACTGCTGCTCACCGCACCGGACTCGGGGACCCTGCACTACGCGCTGGTCACGAACGGGGCGACGGCCCCGTCCGCCGATCTGCTGAGCGCGGCCCGCTCCGAACTGACCTCATGGGCCGCGACGGCGGTCAACTAGCCGAGGGGCCGGTCCAGTTCGCCTCCACATGGCCGAGGCGAACACGCTGGGGGTGGTCGCCGACCGGCACCGACACCGTCTTCTCCCCCGTGGCGAAGTCGATGGCGGTGACCTGGTCGGCGCCGCTCTCGGAGATGATGCAGTCCTTGCCGTCACCGCTGACGGTCGCCCAGTACGGCTTGGAGGCGGTGACGAGCGGGCCTTCCTGGAGAGTGTCCCGGTCGACGACGGTCGCGTAGTCGTCCATCGTTCCTGCGACGCACAGCTTGGTGCCGGACGGGTTCATCGAAATGCCGTGGTGGCGCGAGTCGTTGACCCAGGTGGTGCGGTCCGTACTGGTCGCGGGGTTCATCGGCAGGGTCTTCACCCGGGTGATCCGGTCGGAGGCCACGTCGTACTCCAGGAAGCCGTTGAAGAACGACACCTGGAAGTACAGCTTGGACTCGTCCGGGCTGAAGACGGCGGGCCGGACCGCGTCCGAGAAGTCGGTGAGGCCGATCGCGTCCAGCCGCTGCCGCATGTCGATCACCTTGACCTGCTTGTAGGTGGTCGCGTCGACGACCGTGATGTGCCGGTCGCCCTTCGTCCAGTCCAGCCACGGGTCGTCGAGCGCGGTGTTCACATCGCCGATCGCCATGTTCCAGATGTACTTGCCGTCGCGCGTGAAGATGTTCTCGTGCGGCTTGTCGCCGGTGCCGAACGAGCCCAGCTGCTTGCCGGTGTTGATGTCGAGCACGTGCACGGTGTTCGCGGTCGAGGCGGAGACCGCGACGCGCGTGCCGTCGGGGGAGACGGCCATGTGGTCGGAGCGGTAACCGGACACCGGGAAACGCCAGTTGATCTTGTCGGTGGCGAGGTCGATCGAGACGACGTCGGCGAAGCTGGGGCGCGAGACGACCACCGACTTGCCGTCCGGCGTGGAGTACATGTCGTCGACGAGCTGGTCGTGGCCCTCACCGACGCCGTTGCGGATGGCGAGGAAGTAGATCCACTTGATCGGGTCGGCGTTGATCTCCGCCATCCGCGCGTCCTTGTCCGGGACGACGTTGATCCGGCCGATCTTCGCGAAGTCACCGGTGGACTTGATGACGTCCGCGGTGCCGTCCCAGTTGTTGCCCACGAACATCACCTCGCGCAGATCGGTCGCGGAGACCTGCGCGGAGGCCGCGGTCGCCGAACCGCCGAGGGTGAAGGTGAGGACGAGGGCGGCGGCGAGCGTACAGAGGTGCCTGGGTCTGAGGGCAGACATGGTGGGTCCTTGTCGTAGGCGGGGGGTGCGGGTGCGGGGGAATGGCAAACAAGCGGGAAACTCTGAACACGAGTGCTTTCAGAGTTACTTACTGGAAAGTAAGGAAGGGGTGCCCCTCTCCACAAGGGGCCGTACACGACAAAATCGTCGGAGGGGCGAACGGTTCGTCCGACCGACGAGGGGAGGAAAGCGTGGCGGGCAGGCTCAGACAGCCCACCGGCCGTTACGGAGGCAGGACCGCCGCTGAACGGCAGGCCGAACGACGCTCACGCTTCCTGGCCGCCGCACTCCAGCTCTTCGGCGACAGCCCAGGGTTCAGGTCTACGACCGTCGCCGCCCTGAGTGAGGCCGCTGGCCTGTCGACGCGTCAGTTCTACGAGGAGTTCAGCACCCTGGAAGACGTCCTGGCCGCCCTGCACCTCCAGGTCAACGACTGGGCCGAGGAGTCCGCCCTTGCCGCGCTCGCCGACGCGCAGGGCCTGCCGCTCGCCGAGCGCGCCACCGCGATCTTCCGCGCCTACGCGGCGAACGTGACGGGCGACCCGCGCCGCATCCGCATCACCTTCGTCGAAATCATCGGCGTCAGCCCTCGCCTGGAGGAACAGCGGCTCGCCCGCCGTGCCCGCTGGGTCGACTTCATCTGCGCCGAGGCGAACGCGGCCGCGGCCCGCGGCGAGGCGGCGCCCCGCGACTACCGGATCGCCGCCACCGCCTTCATCGGCAGCGTCAACGGCCTCCTCCACGACTGGCGCGCCGGCTGGGTGGACGCCACCCTCGACGAGGTCGTCGAGGAACTGGTCCGGCAACTGCTCGGCATCCTGCGACCGGCGGAGTGGTGCCCAGAGCCGCGAGGGGGGTCGTCGAGGCAGGGCCGCGCCTGAGGCACCATGGGCGGCGGCGGGCCCGGCGGTGCGGTCCGGTTCACGGTGCGGAGGGACAGTGGTGACGAGCGGGGAGCGGGGCCGGGTCCTGGTCGTGGACGACGACGCGGCGATACGCCGCTCGCTGGAGCGCGGCCTCAGGCTCGGGGGATTCACCGTCGACCTGGCCGACGGGGGCCGCTCCGCCCTGGCGGCGGCCCGCACGAGACCGCCGGATGTGATCGTGCTGGACATCTCGATGCCGGACCTCAGCGGCATCGAGGTGTGCAGGACGCTGCGCGACGAGGACAACGACGTACCCGTGCTGATGCTCTCCGCACTCGACGAGACCGCCGACCGGATCGCGGGCCTGCAGGCCGGTGGCGACGACTACCTCGTCAAGCCGTTCGCCCTGCAGGAGCTGGTCCTGCGCCTGCGGGCACTGCTGCGGCGCAGACCGCCCCGGGACACCGACACCGTACGGGTCGGCGGGCTCGTGATGGATCCCACCGCCCGCCGGGTGAGCCTCGACGAGCGGCCGGTGCAGCTGACCCGGCGCGAGTTCGAGCTCCTCCAGGTCCTCGCCCGCAACGCCGGCCTCGTGCTCAGCCGCGACCAACTCCTCGACCGCGTCTGGGGATACGACTTCGAGGTGCGCACCGACGCGGTGGACACCTTCGTCAGCTATCTGCGCCGCAAACTGGAGGCGTCGGGCCGCTCCCGGATCATCCACACCGTACGAGGCGTGGGTTTCGTGCTGCGCGACGACGACGCGGGGCAGCGGCGGTGAGGCTGTCGACGCGCATCGCGCTCGCCGTCGGGGCCGCCGTGCCCGTACTGGTCCTGGCCACCGGCTGGCTGCTGCTGCGACTGGTGGCGACGGACCTGCACCACCAGCAGGACACCCATCTGCGCGAGCGCGCCGCGGCCGTCGCCAAGGACGCCCGCGGGCTGCTCCGGGCGAGCGCCGCCGACCGGTCGGCAGCGGTGGAACAGGCCCGCGAGCGGCGGCTGTTCATCTCGGCCCTCGATGTCGGTGTCCGGCTGATCGGCCCCGACCAGACCTTCACCGGAGGCCCGCAGCCGGCCCCGGGCGTCTCGCTGCCCGCGAGCGCGCCGGTCCCGGTCACCCTCCGGGCCGACGGCAGGAGCTGGCGGATTCTGTCGACGCGGGTGACCGGGGAGCGCCCCGGAGTGCGCGGCACGCTGTGGCTGTTCGCGTCCGACACCGCCGCCGACACCCAGCTGCGTCTGGTCCGCCGGCGTGCGGTCACCGTCGCCCTGCTGGCCGCACCGCTGTCCGGGTTGCTCGCCTGGGCCGTCGCCACCCGGGCCGGCCGACCGCTGCGCCGCCTGCAGCACCGGGCGAGCGGCCTGGACCCGCGCTTCAGCCCCGCCCGCCTGGACCACACCCCGACGGGGATCGCCGAGGTCGACGACCTCGCGCACACCCTGGGTACCGTCCTGGCCCGCTACGACGAACAGGCCGCCAGGACCGCGGAGGCCCTCGCCACCGCGCGCTCCTTCGCCTCGGCAGCCTCTCATGAACTGCGCACCCCGATGATGAGCATGCAGACCAACCTGGAGATCCTCACCGAGCATCCGCAGCTCGCCGGGCCCGACCGCGACGAAGTGCTCCACGACCTGCGCCGCGAGCACGCCCGGCTGCTCGGACTCCTGGTCATGCTGCGCGACCTCGGCCGAGGGGACCTCGTCGAGGCGGACGCCTTCGGCCCGGTGGACCTGGCCGACCTCGTCGAGGCCGGCATGGCGGAACAGCGGCGTCGCCATCCGCACGCACGAATGACCGGCCACTGTGCGCCGGGCCTGCGCGTGCACGGCTGGGAGCCGGGCCTGCGGAGCGTGGTGGACAACCTCCTCGTCAACGCCCTGGTGCACGGCCACGCCGACGGACTGCCCGCGCAGGTGGACGTGACCTTGCGCGCGAGCGGCGCCGACGCTCTCCTCGTCGTCGACGACCGTGGCCCGGGCATCCCTCCCGCACTGCGCACCGAGGTCTTCGAACGCTTCAGGCGCCGCCCGGACAGCCCCGGCTCCGGTCTCGGACTCACCCTGGTCGCCCAGCAGATCGCCCTGCACCGGGGCCGGATCCGGGTACTGGACCGACCGGCGGGGCCGGGCACCCGTATCGAGGTCACCCTGCCGCTGAGCAGTGGCACGGCGGACGAAGGGGCCACGCTGCCGCTCCAGCGCAACTGGGTGATCACGACCGCCGACCTGCCTGATCCGCCTGATCGGCCCGCCGGGTTCGACCGGTCCGGTGGGCCCGACCAGCCGGGTGGGCCACAAGGTTTCCACAAAGATGGCTCCTAGCTTCCCGGGCGTGAGGGCAACCGCCCGTGAACACGGAGGAGTTCGTCATGCCAAGCACCAGGAAGACCGTGGTCTCGGTCGTCTCGCTGATCGCCGTCGGTTCGCTGCTCGGCGCCGCAGGCGCCGCCACGGCCGACGCGGCGAGTCCCGCACCGTCGGGCACGCCCACCGGCGACGGCGCGGCGGCGCTCTGCCGACGCGCACCGAAGATCGACCGGCGGATCGACCGGATACTCGAGCGGCTGCGCGCGGACGCGTCACACCGTGGCTCCCTCGCCCACCTCGAACAGCGGGTGGCGAACGCCAAGTCGGCGGGGCACACACAGATCGAGACGTACCTGAACGACCGGCTCGCCTTCCGGCGTTCCCTCGTCCCCACCCTGGAGGCACGGCAGAAGGACCTGGCCGACGTCGAGAAGTGGTGCCGGACCCACGACAACGGAACGGAGAACTGATGGATGCCCGCGCCCGCCACACCGTGCCGGCCGTTCTGGCGGCTCTGACCGTCGCATCGCTCCTGGCCGGATGCGGCCACGCCGGGAACGCGCACCATCCGGCGCCCGCCTCCTCCACGGACCTCGGCCATCTCCAGAAACTCGTCGGCGACGCCGACTCGGCGGCCGGGACGGCGGAGTCGGACATGGCACGGGAGTGACGGCCGGTCCGGGGGTCCTGGAACCCGGCGGCGAATCCAGGAGATTCGCCGCCGGGTCCGGGACCGTGCGCCGTTCCCCGTCCCCACGGGTTCGGCGCGGTGGGGCCGCCTCCGCTCGAAGGCGGCCCCTGCCGACAGCCCACGGCCGGGGGAAGCCGTGGGCCTGCACGGCCCAGCGGCCCAGCGGCGAAGCCGTGAGCACGGGGCTCTCCGGGCACCTCCCATCCTGTCCGGCAGGGCCTGCCGCGTCGTCCTGCGCGTGCCGGACATCTCGGCTACTCGGAATGCATGACATGGGCTCGGACATGTCCTCCGCTGGTAGGACAGTCCTGGTGGTGCCCACGGTCGGCAGGGCGGGATTCACGGCCGGGGTCCCACGGGCCGGCCGGCCGAGGCGGTGTCGAGGAATCCGGTGACGGCCTCGCGGTAGAGCCGCGGCTGCCTGCACGTCGGCGAAGCCACCGTGAAGATCCATGTGAGCCGCGTCCTCGACAAGCTGGGCCTGCGCGACCGCGTCCACGCGGTGGTGTTCGCCTTCGGCCATGGACTGGTGCAGCCAGGAGGCTAGGGGGCATGGAACCGGCCACGGCTGAAAGATGCTCTGGCTGCCTTCCGTCCGCAGTGATCGAATCGGTGATCGATTCAATCGTGGTGATGGGGGGCGGCACATGCATGCCATGTCGTACGTGGATCTTCATCGGCGGTTCTCGGCCGATATCGACGCGGAGATGGACGCCGCGCTGGACAGGCTCGCGCCGGACGCCGACGCGGTGCGGGCCGCGGTCGCGGAACTCGTACGGAGCAGGGAGTTCAAGTACCCGCTGTCGGTGCTGCCGCTGATCGTGCACGCCATGGAGACGGGTGCGCCCGAACCCGCTGTTCCGCTCGCTGTCGTGCATGAGCTGTGGTGGACCTCGGCGTGCTACCTCGACGACCTGGCCGATGGGCAGTGCGCTTTCATCGCCGGCGGCCTCAGTGAGAGGGAGGCGCTGCTGGCCGCGGTCGTCAGTGGGAGTCCACTGCCTCTTCTCATGGTGCAGTCGGGGGCCGTCCCGGAATCGGTACGCGGCGCCCTGTCGGCCGAGATCGTGAAGTGCTGGATCGTCGCGACCGAAGGCCAGCTGAGCGACCTGCGCGCGGACGTGGGCGCCGCCTCGCGCGACGCGGTGGTCAGGGCCTACCGAGGAAAATCCGGCGCCCCTTTCAGCATGGTCACCGTGATGGCCGCGGAATTGGCGGGTGCCGCGAAGGAGAGAGTGGAGCTCTGGCGCGAGTTCGGGAATGTCTTCGGCATCCTGTGGCAGATGTTCAACGACCAGGAAGACATCCTGTCCGGCCGCAACGAGGACCTCCTGAACGGCACGGTGACGTATCTCCTGGCCTGCGCGCTTGAGGAGTCGGCCGCCCCGTCCAGGGAGCTTCTCCCGGGCCTGCACGCCGCCGCCAGGGATTCTCGTGGCGCCCGGGCGGAACTCGTCGACGTACTTCTCGCGCCCGCCGTTCTTGGCCGGTACGACGACGACATCGACAGGTTCCGTGAGGAGGCCCTCCGTATTCTGGATGAACTGGGCGGCAGTGAACCCTACTTGTCGGTGATGCGGAATCTGGTGGACGAGTCGTCCAGGATGCTCTTGCATGCCGGCCTCGCCCCGAAGGTCAAGGCCGGCTGATCGAAAGGAGCGTCGTCAGGGCGAGAGCGGCATTGAGGAGGAGGAACCCGCCGCCTGAGTTGACGCTCGGCCCCGGTCACCGTCTGCTCCAGCCGGACCGCGATGGTCATCGGGTCGACGCCACCCGGCATCAGCGTCACCCCGTCGACGTCCTTCTGGGGCGCGATGGCCTCGAACGCCGCACGCTCGTCGATGTGCGGCCCGACGGGGTGCTGCAGCAGGATGCCGTGCACGGTCGGGTCGCCCGACAGCGCCTTGAGTGTGTCGACCAGTTCGGCCGTCGTGGTGCCGGCGGGCAGGGCGACGTGCCGCGACTCGATACCGGCCTTGCGGCTGCGGTTCTGCTTCATCCGGACGTACGTGACGGAGGCGGGATCCTCGCCGACCAGTACCGTCGCGAGACACGGCGCCATCCCCGTGCGCGCGGTGAGATCGGCCGCGCGCTTGGCGGTCTCCTCGACGAGGCGGCGCGCGAGACCCGCACCGTCCATGAGCTGGGCCCTGGACATGAGCTACTCCTGGGCGTCGCTGACACAATCGCCCAGGCGCGCGGCAAAGACCCGTTCGTCAGGCCGCTCCCCGGTGGTACTCCACCCCAGCGCCAGTCACGGCCCGCCGACCAGGGTGGCTCCTCAACTCCCTTGACGTGGCGATGAGTTCGTCGAGCGGTACGACCGTACGGAGGGTGCTTGCGATGTTCGTCATGGCAAGGAAAGCAGTAATCGGAAAAACCATCCAAGAGAAAACTATTTCCGGAGGTGTACATGAAGGAGCAGTCGTCGGCAGGGGACTCCGTCGACCGGCACGTCGCGGTCTGGTCGACGGAGCTCGACTGGATGGACCCGGTCAAGGAGGAGATCTTCGTCCGGCTCGCGATCCTGGCCCGGCTCGCGACCCAGGCCCGCCGGGACACCCTCGACTGCGGCGGGCTCCAGCACTGGCAGTTCAAGGTGCTGCTGATGCTGCGCAGACTGGGCCCGCCGTACGCGGCGAGTCCCTCGCAACTCGCCGACATGCTCGGCCTGACCCGCGGCGCCCTGTCGGCACGGCTCGGTCCGCTGGAGGAGGCGGGGCTGATCACCCGTACGCACGACTCGGCCGACCGCCGACGCGTGGAGGTACGGCTCACCGAGGCCGGATATGCCGCCTTCGAACAGCACGCGGTGTCGGAGGACAAGGGTGAGAACGCGCTGCTCGCAGTACTGAGCGCAGCAGAGAAGCGGACGCTCGCAGACCTGCTGCGGAAACTGGTCGTGGCCGCCGAGGCCGGTTCGGGCGCGAGCGCCCCATCCCGGCCTTCGCCGAGAAGGTCCAGGTCAGGCGAGAGGTGATCTGGACCTTCGGCCAGTTCCTTCCTACTCGTCCCATGCCTGCAGCAGCGTGTGCTCGACGATCTTGCCGTCGCGCAGTGAGATCATCGAGCTGGCGAGTACCCGCACGCCGTCCGGGTACTGGCAGGACTCGGTGAACGCGACGTGGTCGCCCTGGACGACGCACTCTTCCAGCTTGTGGGTCATGTCCCGGCTGTAGACGTCGTTGAGCATTTCGGCGATCTCGCGGCGACCGTGTTTGATCATCGGATGACTCGGCTGTGTGTTGCGGTCGACGATGGTCATTTCCGCGTCGTCCGCGTAGAGCGACAGAAGATCCGCCGCATTGTGTCCTTCTATGCCCCGGCGCAGCGCTTCGGTGTCGAAGGCGGGGCCTGCCATGGTGCCCATGTCGACCTCCTCGGAAGGCCGCGGTCCGGTAAGGAGCGGACCGCGAAGGGCTTCCTCTCCGAGACTCCTCCGCAGCACGGCCCACGGCAAGCCCAGCCGGTCCGCTGCGCCTCTCGGGTGAGGAGTGGGGGACGGCCGTGACCGCGCGCGGTCCGGGGCCGTTGCTGAAAGCATGATCTCAACACGACGTATGGTCGCCGCCGTTGGTCTCGCCGTCGGCGTCACGGGCCTCGCCGCGCCGATGGCCTCGGCGGCCGCCGCCGAGGCCCCGGACGCGGGGAAGCTGAACCCGATCAGCCAGCTCGACGCGCTCGCCGTGAGCGACATTCCCGCGGAGCACCAGGCCGACATCCCGCGGATCTCCAGCCAGCTGAGCGGGCTCAACCGCCTCAACGACCTCAACCAGTTGCACCAGGTCACCGACCTGGTCGCCCCCGTCACCGGGCTCCTCCCGGGCCTCCAGGCCTAGCCGACGGCTGGTCCGCCCCGCCCCCCGCCCCCGCTCCTGCCTCCGGCGCCCCGTGCCGGGCGCAGGAGCGTGCCTTTGGGAGTCGGGCACCCCCGGAGGCCGGGTACTCATGGGCGCCGGGGTGCAGGAAACTTCACACGGGGAACGCGTGCGGTGGTGCGGTTTCCTCAGCCCGCCGTCGCGAGGAACTGCGTCGCTGCCAGTTCCGCGTACAGCGGGTCCCCGGCCACCAGTTCCCGGTGGGTGCCCACGGCACGCACCAGGCCCGCGTCCATGACGACGATGCGGTCGGCCATCGTGACGGTGGACAGCCGATGCGCGACCACGAGGACCGTGGTCGTACGGGCGACATCCGCGACCGTATCGCGCAGCGCCGCCTCGTTCACCGCGTCGAGCTGCGAGGTCGCCTCGTCGAGGAGCAGCAGGCGGGGGCGGCGCAGCAGGGCGCGGGCGATCGCGACGCGCTGACGTTCGCCGCCGGACAGCTTGGTGCCGCGGTGTCCGACGAGCGTGTCGAGGCCGCGCGGCAGGCGGCCGACCAGCCCGTCGAGCCGCGTCGTCTTCAGGACACGTGTGACGTCGGCGTCGTCGGCCTCCGGGTTCCCCAGCAGCAGGTTGTCGCGCAGGGAGCCGGAGAGGACCGGGGCGTCCTGCTCCACATAGCCGATCGCGGACCGCAGCTGAGGCAGATCCCACTCCTCCAGCGGACGGCCGTCGACCGTGATGACGCCCGCCTCGGGGTCGTAGAACCGCTCGATCAGCGAGAACACGGTGGTCTTGCCCGCGCCGGAGGGGCCGACGAACGCGGTCATGCCGCGGGCCGGGACGGTGAAGGTCACCCCGTGGTGGACGTACGGCAGGTCGTCGTCGTACCGGAAGCGGACGTCGTCGAAGGCGAGTGCGGCCGGTGCGGAGCCGGGGGTCGGCAGCGGCGCGGGCAGGGCGGCAGGTTCGGCGGGCAGCCGCATCGCCTCCTGGATGCGGGCGAGCGCCGCGGCGCCGGTCTGGTACTGGGTGATCGCGCCGACGACCTGCTGGATCGGCGACATCAGATAGAAGACATAGAGGAGGAAGGCGACCAGCGTGCCCACGTTGATGGCACCGGTCGCGACCCGCGCGCCGCCCACCGCGAGGACCGTGATGAAGGCGATCTGCATCGCGAGGCCGGCTGTGTTGCCCGCGGCCGCCGACCACTTGGCGGCTCGTACGCTCTGCCGCCAGGACTCCTCGGCCGCCGCGTGGATGGTCTCCTCCTCGCGGTGCTCGGCACCGGACGCCTTGACCGTGCGCAGCGCGCCGAGGATCCGCTCCAGCGAGGCGCCCATCACGCCGACCGCGTCCTGTGCCTGCTTGCTCGCCCGGTTGATACGCGGCACGATCACGCCTAGCACCGTCCCCGCGCACAGGATCACTCCCAGGGTGACACCGAGCAGCACCACGTCGACCAGGCCCATCATCACCACCGTCGCCACCAGGGTGAGGCCGCCGGTGCCGAGGCCCACCAGCGAATCGGTGGTGACCTCGCGCAACAGCGTCGTGTCGGAGGTGATGCGGGCCATCAGGTCGCCAGGCTCGCTGCGGTCCACAGCCGGTATGCGCAGCCGCAGCAGATACGACGACAGGGCGCGCCGCGCGCCGAGTACCACCGACTCGGCGGTGCGCCGCAGTACGTACGAACCCAGCCCTCCGACCGCCGCGTTGGTGACCACCAGCGCCGCCATGCCGAGCAGCGCCCGCCCGATGGGACGGTCGTGCGACAGGTCGTCGATGAGTCCCCGCGCCACCAGCGGCAGCACCAGGCCGGTGGCACCGGTGGTCAGCGCCAGCAGCGCGCCCGCCAGCAGCGCCCATCGATGCGGTCGTACGTACCCGAGAAGCAGCCGCCAGGTGGGCTGGACGGCGGGCGGCTCTGCGATGCTCACGGCGCTCCTAGCGGGAGTTCGGTGCGGAGCGTTCAGGCTACGTCGGCGCGGGCACGCGACGGGAACCGGTCACCCGCCGCACGGCACCCGCGTCCGGCGTCCGCGGCTTCGGGCTCGCCGCGATGCAGGCGCTCGCGGCGGGCGTCCCGCTGATGGTGCGTGATCTGTCCGTCCTGCGCGAGGTCTTCGGGTCCGCCGCCCGTTTCGCGGACACGCCGGAGGCCTTGGCCGCCGCGCTCGGCCACGCGCTCACCTCGGACGATCCGATACGCGCCACGGTTGGCCGGAAGCCGGCCGCCCGGCACACCTGGACCGAGGCGGCCGGGCGCCACCTGGCCTTCTACCGGTCGGTTACCGGCGGGTCACACCGTAGGGTCGGTTGACGAACGTCGATCTACGGAAGGGTTCACCACCATGGCGCAGGAAGTACGTGGCGTGATCGCCCCGGGCAAGAACGAACCGGTGCGCGTCGAGACCGTCGTCGTGCCGGATCCGGGGCCGGGAGAGGCCGTGGTGAAGATCCAGGCGTGCGGGGTCTGCCACACCGACCTGCACTACAAGCAGGGCGGCATCAACGACGACTTCCCGTTCCTGCTCGGCCATGAGGCGGCCGGAATCGTGGAGTCGGTCGGCGAGGGCGTCACGGCGGTCGCACCCGGCGACTTCGTGATCCTCAACTGGCGTGCGGTGTGCGGGCAGTGCCGGGCGTGTCTGCGCGGGCGCCCCTGGTACTGCTTCAACACGCACAACGCGAAGCAGAAGATGACGCTCAAGGACGGCACCGAGCTGTCCCCGGCCCTGGGTATCGGCGCCTTCGCGGAGAAGACCCTGGTCGCCGCCGGACAGTGCACCAAGGTCGACCCGGCCGTCTCCCCGGCGGTCGCCGGACTGCTCGGCTGCGGTGTGATGGCGGGCATCGGCGCCGCCATCAACACCGGGAACGTCGGCCGCGGCGACTCCGTCGCCGTCATCGGCTGCGGCGGAGTCGGCAACGCGGCGATCGCCGGGGCCCGGCTGGCCGGCGCCGCGAAGATCATCGCCGTCGACATCGACGACCGGAAGCTCACCACCGCGTCGAAGATCGGCGCGACCCACACCGTCAACTCCGCCTCGACCGACCCCGTCGCGGCGATCCAGGAGCTGACCGGCGGTTTCGGCGCCGACGTCGTCATCGAGGCGGTCGGCCGCCCGGAGACGTACAAGCAGGCCTTCTACGCCCGCGACCTGGCGGGCACCGTCGTCCTGGTCGGCGTACCGACCCCGGAGATGAAGCTCGAACTGCCGCTCCTCGACGTCTTCGGACGCGGCGGCGCCCTCAAGTCGTCCTGGTACGGCGACTGCCTGCCGTCCCGGGACTTCCCGATGCTGATCGACCTGCATCTCCAGGGGCGACTGGACCTGGACGCCTTCGTGACGGAGACGATCTCCCTGGACGAGATCGAGCCCGCCTTCGAGCGGATGCACCACGGCGACGTGCTGCGTTCGGTGGTGGTGCTGTGATGAGCGCGCGGATCGACCATCTCGTCACCTCGGGCACGTTCTCGCTCGACGGCGGCACCTGGGACGTCGAGAACAACGTGTGGATCGTCGGTGACGACCACGAGGCGATCGTCATCGACGCCGCGCACGACGCCGACGCCATCGCCGAGGCGGTCGGCGACCGGCGGCTGCTGGCCATCGTGTGCACCCACGCCCACAACGACCACATCGACGCCGCGCCCGCCCTGGCGGCGCGCACCGGTGCCAAGATCTGGCTCCACCCCGACGACCTGCCGCTGTGGAAGATGACCCACCCGGACCGGCTCCCCGACACCTGGCTGCAGGACGGGCAGGTGATCGAGGCGGCCGGTGTCGACCTGACCGTCCTGCACACGCCCGGCCATGCCCCGGGCGCGGTCTGCCTCTACGACCCGGGCCTGGGCACCGTCTTCACCGGCGACACGCTCTTCCAGGGCGGTCCGGGAGCCACCGGCCGCTCCTACTCGCACTTCCCGACGATCGTCGAGTCGATCCGCGAGCGCCTGCTCACCCTTCCGGCCGACACGGTCGTCCGTACGGGACACGGCGACTCGACCACGATCGGTGCCGAGGCCCCGCACCTCGAGGAGTGGATCAAGCGCGGCCACTGAGCCGACGCGCCGCGAAACGACGACACGGATCAGCGATACCTGACAGAAGATGTCCGACTTCCGGGGCACGCTCGGAGGAACGCCGACGCGGAGGCAGCGCCGGACCCGCCTGTACCGGTACGGAGGTCGGACATGTCAGGGCCGCCGGCAGGCACGCCGCTGAAAGACGAGGTCGCACTCGTCGCCGGAGCGACGCGCGGAGATGCCCTTCTACGTCGGCCGTGCCGTGGCAGCGACGGGCTGTCGCCGAGGATCAGGAGGGGACGTGCAACGGGCTCTGCCAGCGGGCCGAATGACCGGGAGGGAGCGCCAGGTCACTGCGGACCGCCGTGTAGTACGCCTCGCGACAGGCGCGCTGCTGTTCGAGCATGGACTGCCACAACTCCGGTGCGTGGGTCCGCTCGCGCAGGAAGCGCTGCATTTCCACGGTGACGACGGCCCAGGCGCGGGCCTTCTCCACCACTTCCGGGGCGCCGAGGAGCAGCAACGCCTCCCAGGCCGGATCCCGGGCGTCGAGCGCCTCCGCCAGCTGAGGCGCCGCCTCCTCGGGCGAGAGCGGGTGCGGATGAGGGTCGTTGCCGAGATGGGCCGCGATCCGGTAGGTCAGTATGACCGTTTTCTTCAGACAGCGCGCATAGTCGGAGTACGCCGTGAGTCGCCGCTCCTCCCAGCGGGCCGCCCGCTCCCGACGGAAGCGGGCCTGATCGCCCCGCACGATCGCCAGATACGAGCCCAGGGCACCGATGACCACGCCGATCAGTGCCGGGAGTTGTTGTATGAACGCGGACATAGGCGCACGGTATCTGCCATGAGACGCTTCGAGGGACACGGAGTTCTGATCACGGGCGCGGCCCGCGGCATCGGCGCGGCCACCGCCCGCCGACTGGCCGAGGAGGGCGCCCGGGTGCTCGTCACCGATGTGGACCCGGCCGAGGCGGAGAAGACGGCCGCCTCGATCCGCGAACGCGGAGCGCGGGCGGAGGCGTTCGGCTGCGACGTGGGGGACCGGGCGATGGTGGAGGCGGCCGTCGCCCGCGCCGTGGACGCCTTCGGCTCGCTGGACGTCCTGGTCAACAACGCGTACGGGTGCACCCCCGACGCCCCGCTCTTCGAGGACGAGGCGGACGAGGTGTGGGCCCGCGACCTCGACCTCACCCTGACCGGGGCGTATCGCTGCTGCCGTGCGGCCCTTCCGTACCTGGTGGCCTCGGGCCGCGGCGCCATCGTCAGCATCGGCTCGGTGAACGGCATCCAGGACTTCGGCAACCACGCCTACAGCGCGGCCAAGGCGGGTCTCATGTCCCTCACCCGCACCCTCGCGGGGCACGCCGCCACCCGTGGTGTGCGCGTCAACCTGGTCGCGCCCGGCACGGTCCGCACCACGGGATGGGAGGGCCGCGAGGGGGATCTCGCGTCGGCGTCGGAGGTGTACCCGCTGGGACGGGTCGGCGAGCCGGACGACATCGCGGCCGCCGTCGCCTTCCTCGCCTCCCGGGACGCCGCGTGGATCACCGGGACCACGCTGTGCGTGGACGGGGGCCTCACGGCGGTCAACACCGGTTTCCGGAACGCGGTCCGACGCAGTGGGGGAGCTTGACGGTCGCTGTAGAACTCCAAGCAGCGCAGGACTGGCCGGCCGGTGAAGTCCTTTGTCACCGTTTCGTCGCGGCTCGAACAGCCGTACAACGCATACCCCCCTACGCGGGTCTACCAGGCAGACAACGACGACAGCACGCACACGGAAGGGCCCGCCATGGGGGACATACGCAGACGGGGAGCCGTCGCACTGGGGATCACCGGACTCGTCGCACCGCTGACGCTCGCGCTGGGCACGGCGCCCGCGCAGGCCGCGAGCTGCACGACACAGACCGGCCCGTACCAGAAGCAGGTGGAGAAGTTCCTCGGCCGGCCGGTCGACGGCAGGCAGTCCACCGCCGACTGCAAGGCGATCCAGGCCTTCCAGACCAAGCACGGCATCACCCCGAACGCGGGCTACGCCGGATCCGTCACCTGGGGCGTGATGGACCTCATGAACAAGCAGAAAGCCGTCGGCACCAACCCCGACAAGGACGGCAAGTGCCCGGTCAACAAGGGCCGCATCGCCTGCGTCAACCTGACCCTCCAGCTCAGCTGGATCCAGGACGGCGGCAGGCTCGTCTACGGGCCGGTGCCGGTGCGCACCGGACGCGACGGCTACGAGACCCGCACCGGTCTGAAGAAGATCTACTGGCGCGACATCGACCATGTCTCGACCGTCTACAACGTGCCGATGCCCTACAGCCAGTTCTTCGACGGCGGCCAGGCCTTCCACTCGGTCGGCGTGAGCATGTGGAACCCGCCCGGCTCGCACGGCTGCGTCAACATGACCACGGCCACCGCCAAGAAGTACTGGTCGTTGCTGAAGACCGGCGACGACGTCTTCGTGTACGGCCGCAAGCCGGGCACCTGATCCCCTCGCGGGCCGGACGTCACGCCTCGGGGGAGTCCCCGAAGTCCGGGATCGCCAGCCTGACCCCACCCTGCCGCGCGGACGCGTCCGCGACGATGCCCGGCAGGGTGTAGCGGGCAGCGACCCACGCGTTCACCGACGGAAGCGTCCGCGTGTTGACCGCGGTCACGAAGTCGTCCACCAGGAAGTGGTGGCTGCCCTCGTGGCCGTTGTGCAGGTGATCGAACTCCCGCGGCAGCCGCGCCCGGTCGTGCACGGGCGCCGACCCGGAGGTGAAGGCGGCCCGCAGCGCGGGCGCGATGTGCTGGAGCGACGGATCGTCAGGAGGGAGCGTCGGCTTGGGCTCCAGCAGCTCCGTGATGTCCTTCACCCCCTTCTTGTCCTGCCAGAAGCTCACCGTGGCGAGCTGCTCCATGCTGGCCTCGGTCCCGAAGAACCGGAAACGCGACTCCCGGATGTGCGAGGGATAGCCGACCCGCCGGAACTCGTTCGTACGGAACGAGCCGCCGCCCGCCACCTCGAACAGCGCCGTGGCGTTGGAGAAGTCGTTGTCGAACTGGCTGACCTCCTTGTCGAACACCCCGTCCCCGCGCTCGTCGCGCACCCCGATCGCCGACACGCTCACCGCATGCGTCCGCCAGGCCCCGAGCACCCCGCCCACCGAATGCGTCGGGTAGAGGAGCGGGGGATAGCTGGCGGTCGCCTTCCAGTTCTCGCCGCCGCTGTACCGGTACGCCTCGTAGAACCCGAGATCCATGTCGTGGACGTAGTCGCCCTCGGCGTAGAACAGCCGCCCGAACGCGCCCTCGTCGATCTGGTTGCGGGCATGGACCGTCGCGGGGTTGTACTGACTGGTCTCACCCATCATGTACGTCAGCCCGGTCGCCCGGACCGCGTCGATGATCGCCGAGATCTCCTCCGTGCTGATCGCCATGGGCACCGCCGAGTAGACGTGTTTGTCGGCCTTCAGCCCCTTCAACACCAGGGGGCCGTGCGTCCAGCGCTGGGTGAAGATCGCGACCGCGTCCACGTCCTTCGACTCCAGCATCGCCTCGTACGACGGGAAGATGCCCGACAGTCCCTCCGAGGCTGCCAGTCGCTCGGCCCGCTCGGGCAGGAGATCGGTGACGTGGACCTCGCCGACGCCCGGGTGAGCGAGGAACAGCTTGGCGAACTGCCCGGAGAACTGCCCGGCGCCGACGATGCCGAGGGAGAACGTCATGGATGCGTGTCCTTCACTGGTCGGGGCTTGTCCTGAGATCCTTTACTTTTGATGTGAAATGACCCCGACGTCAACACATGTGCTCGTCCATGGACCGCACCAGGAGTGATCAGCTTCACGGTCCGTAATGTCGTATGGCGTACCTTTACTCACATCGCCTTCACGGCAAGCCCCGTATGCTTCACGCCATGTCCACCACTCCTGAAACTGACTCCGCGCGCTCCGCCGCCGAGGTCAACGAGGAGATCCGGGCCCTGTGGTTCCGGGCCGGCGGGACGCTGAGCATGGAGGAGCGGCGGGAGTACCAGCGGCTTGTCCTGGAGTGGTCGGCGGCCGCCCCGCAGTCGCCCACGCAGGCGGCGTAACCCTCCGCCACCTCAGCCCCAGCTCTGCGAGTACTGCCTCCGGTAGCGGTTGCGATCCTGTTCCGTACGGATGTAGCGCGTGGCGACCAGGGCGATGATGCTTCCGGCGATGACCAGCAGACCCGGGCCGATGTTCTTGGGGTCCGTGAGGCGGGCGACGATCGACTCGGATGCGCCCGACGCGACCGTCTGGACCGCGCCCGGCGCGGCAGAGCCCGGCGCGATGGCCGAGCCCTGCGAGGCCACGGGCGCGGGGGAGGCGGCCTGGGCGGTGGCGGAGCCGGCCGCGCCCGCGGACTGCGCACCCGGTCCGGTCAGTTTCACGCCGAGCGCCGTGAGCGCCTTGGTGATCGGCTGGAAGAACGTCGTACCGCCGGCGGTGCAGTCTCCGTTGCCCCCCGACGTCACACCGAGCGCGATGCCCTCCGAGAACAGCGGTCCACCGCTGTCGCCCGGTTCGGCGCACACGTTGGTCTCGATCAGACCGGTCACGGTGCCCTCGGGATAGTTGACCGTCGCGTTGAGCCCCTTCACCTGACCGTCGTGGAGTCCACTGGTGCTGCCGCTGCGGAAGACCCGCTGGCCGACGGTCGGATCGGCGACCCCGATGATCTGGACTCCCTTGCCGCCCCCGATGGAGACGACGTTGTTCCCGGTGTCGTTCTCGCCGTTGTTGTACTGGATGAGGGAGAAGTCGTTGCCCGGGAACGCCGTGGTGACCGTCTGCCCCAGCTGCTTGGTGCCCTGGTTGTCGCCGAACCAGACGGAGCCGGCCGGCCCGCAGTGCCCGGCCGTCAGGATGAACTCGTTGCGCCCGTTGGTCACATTGAAGCCCGCCGAACAGCGCCCGCCGGTCGAGAACATCGGCAGGGCGGCGTTCAGCCGTGTGGTGAAGGTGCCCTGGGTCCGCTCCATGCGGACCGAACTGCCCATGCTCGCGGCGAGCTTCTTCATCCGGGACCAGTCGGAGGCGGAGACGGTGCTGTCGGCCTGCACCACCACCTCGTTGTTGACGTAGTCCATGGCCCAGGCGGTGCCCGCCACCCGTGGCGCCGACTTCAGTGCCTTCGTCACGGACTTGAGCTCCTGCATGCTGTGGCCCACGACCTTGGGTCGGGCGCCCGCCTTCTTCACCTCGGCCGCCGCGGCCGAGTCGGTCACCGCGACGACGGGGCGGCCGTCTGCGGCGATCCAACTGCCCGCCGTACGCGAGGTACCGAGGGTCGACACCAGGCCGGCCGCCTTGTAGGCGGCGGCCTGGGTTGCGCTTTCCGGGGCACGCGACGCGGCCGACGGCTCGCTCGCCATGGCGTGCGTGACCATCAACCCTCCGCAGAGGACCCCGCCGACGGCCGCGAGTCGCGCCCCTCGTCGGACGATCCGTCGTCGTGCGTGCCTCATGCATGGGCTCCCGAAGCCGTATGGTGCGGCGTCACCGCCGCCGGGCCCCGGTCGTGAGCCCTCCTTCCATACGTGCGCCCGTGCTCCCATGTTCACCGTCGGGCCGTTCTCCGGTTCAGGATTTGCGTCCCACCCCGCCGAGCATGGCCACTTCGGGCGGTTCGGCCTCGTTCGCGGGCTCGGGGCGCCAGCGCGAACACGACACGACACCCGGCTCCAGGAGTTCGAGGCCGTCGAAGAAACGGAGGACTGCCTCGGGGCTGCGCTGGGTGAGCCGTGGAGTGCCGTGCTGGTTCCAGTAGGCGACAGCGGCGTCCACGTCCGGCATCGCCGGGCTGGTGATCGTGTGCGAGAGCACCAGATGACTCCCGGCGGGCAGCGCGTCCAGCAGCCGGCGCACGATGTCGTACGCCTCCTCGTCGTCGCCGATGAAGATGACGACGCCCAGCAGCATCAGCCCGACCGGACAGCTCAGGTCCAGCGTCCGTGAGGCATGTTCGAGAATGGCGTCCACATTGCGGAGATCCTCGTCGAGGTGGTCGGTCCGGCCCTCAGGGGTGCTGGTGAGCAGGGCGCGGGCGTGCGCGAGGACCAGCGGGTCGTTGTCGACGTACACGATCCGGGCGTCCGGGGCGAGCCGCTGCGCCACCTCGTGCGTGTTGTCCGCGGTCGGCAGACCGGTCCCGATGTCGAGGAACTGGCGGATTCCGCACTCGGTGACCAGATGGCGCACGGCGCGTCCCAGGAACAGCCGGTCCGCCCGCGCGTAGTCGCCGATGCCCGGGTGCAGTTGGCGGATCCGGTCCCCGGCCGCACGGTCGACCTCGTAGTGGTCGGCGCCGCCGAGCCAGTAGTTCCAGATCCGGGCCGTGTGCGGACGCGTCGTGACGATGCGGCTGAGCACCTCCTCGGCAGGGAGTTCCGAGGCGGCCGGGTACTCGGGCACGGAATCAGCTCCTGAGCGTTTCCTGTGATGACGCGGCAATGGGCAATGTAGATCCCAACAGGCCGTCAGAAAAGGGAAGTTGTCACTCTTTTACGGGCCGCATCAACAGCACCACCGTCACCTGCCATCATGGGCGCATGCGCGTGCTGATGCCGGTCCCCGACCGCGACTTCGACGTCACCGAAGTGGCCGTGCCCTGGCGGATCCTCACCGACGCGGGGCACGAGGTCGTGCTCGCCACCGAGCGGGCGGGCACCCGGCCGGCGGCGGACCCGCGGCTGCTGACGGGCGTGCTCTTCGGACAGCTGGGCGCCGAGGAGGAACCCCGGCGCTGCTACCGGCAGCTCACCGAGTCACCGGAGTTCACCGCCACCGTGTCCTGGGCGGACATGAGCGTCGAGGCGTACGACGGCCTGCTGCTGCCCGGCGGACACGCACCCGGTATGCGGCAGTACCTCGGATCGGCCACCCTCCAACGGCAGATCGCCCGCTTCTGGGCCCTGGAACGGCCCGTCGGCGCGATCTGCCACGGCGTCCTCGTGCTCGCCCGCGCCCGCGACCTCACCAGCGGCCGCAGCGTCCTGGCCGGCCGGCGCACCACCTGCCTGCCCAAGTACATGGAACGCACGGCCTACCTCACCACCGCCTGGCGCCTCGGCCGCTACTACCGCACCTATCCGGCGTACGTCGAGGACGAGGTCAGGGCGGCCCTCGCCGACCCGGACACGCAGTTCGCGCGCGGCCCCCGCACCCTCACCCGGCGCGGCACCGCCACCGACGACACCCACGCGTTCGTCGTCGAGGACGGCCGCTACCTCTCCGCCCGCTGGCCGGGCGACGCCTACCTCTTCGGCCGCCGCTACCTCGCCCTCCTGGGCAGCACCGCCGAGAGCTAACCGCGCGTGCGGGCGGCGACTTCCTCCGGGGACAGGTACGCCTCGGTGTGCTCGAATTCCCGCAGGGTCCCCTTGCGGCCGGCGAGGAAGCCGGTGCGCACGAAGTCGTCGCCCGCCACCGCGTTCAGGAACCAGTTGGCGCTCGTACGGAACCGGGCGGCACCCGTGCGCAGCGCGTACAGGTGGTACCCACGGGCCGCGACCTGTGCGGGCACCCCCTTGAGCCCGATGCCGAGCGGCTTGGACACCGCGTCATGGCCGCCGAGGTCGACGACCAGGCCGAGGTCCTTGTGCTTGTACGGCGTCATGGGCTGCCCGCGCAGCAGCGCCGCCAGGTTCTTCGCCGCGTGCCGGCCCTGCCGGGCGGCGTGCTGGGCGGTCGGCATACAGTACGAACCGTCGGCCTTGGCCAGGTTGGGCACGGCGGCCGCGTCGCCCAGCGCGAACACCCCGTCCAGGCCCGGCACCTTGAAGTCCGTCTCGGTGAGGATCCGGCCGCGTACGGTCTCCGCGCCCAGTGAATCGACCAGCGGGCTCGCCGCGACACCGGCCGTCCACACCAGCGTCCGGGAGGGCAGCACCCGGCCGTCCGTGAGGGTGACCTTGTCCTCCGTGACCGAGGCGACGGACGTCTCGAGGGAGATATACACCCCGCGCCGGCTCAGCAGCCGCAGCGCGCTCGCCCCCAACTTGTCGCCGAGCTCCGGGAGCAGCTTGGGGGCCACGTCCACCAGGTGCCACTTGATGAGATGGGGATCGAGGCGCGGGTGGTAGCGCTTCGACGCGGCGGAGGTGAGGCGCTGCAGACAGGCCGCCGTCTCGGTGCCCGCGTAACCGCCGCCGACCACCACGAACTGCAGCCGGGCCGCCCGCTCGTCCTCGTCCGACGTGGCCGCCGCCAGGTCGAGTTGGGCGATCACATGGTCACGCAGATACACGGCCTGGGCGAGCGTCTTCATCCCGCGCGCCTCGTCGAGCAGGCCGGGGATGTCGAAGGTGCGGGTCACGCTGCCCGGGGTGAGGACCAAGTAGTCGTAGGACAGGTCGACGAGTTCGCCGGTGATCTTCCGTACGACGCACATCTTGGACGCGGGATCCACGCCGACCACTCCGCCCGGCACCAGCGTGGTGCGGCGCAGGATCCGGCGCAGCGAGGGTGCCACGGACTGCGGGGTGACGACACCGGCGGCGACGTGCGGCAGCAGCGGCAGATAGAGCTGGTAGTCGGTGGGGCTGACCAGGGTGATCCTGGCGTCGCCCGGCTGGAGTGCGCGTTCGAGCCCGCGCGCGCACTCGACGCCGGCGAAACCGCCGCCGACGATCACGATGTTCGGTGCATCCATCCCAGGTGCCTCTCTCCGTGTGCCGACATCGCGGCCCGCCCGCCCGCGTGCCCAGGCTCACATGGGACGCCCCGGTCTGCCACCGCGCCTCAGAGACGAGGACGAAGCCCAGGGGGATCCTCTACCGATCAGTAACTTCATCTTCCCCTTTCGTACATCCGTACCCGCGAGTATCCGTACCGCGGCGATGGTCGAGGCACTCTCGCCGCTCTGGCATGAAAAAACATAAAAAACATCAAAAAAAGGGGACGGACATGACAGGACGTGGTGTGGGGCGCCGGATCGGCGCGGTCTCGGCGGTCGTGGCGCTGGGCTTCGGAGGGACGGTCACTGTCGCGGGGTCCGCCGTCGCGGCTCCGGCCCAGGCGACGGTGAGCGCGACGACGGCGGCGACGGCCGCCGTCGACTACGCCACTTGGCAGAGTGACGTCCAGGCCGTCATCGACCAGGCACGGCCGTATGTCGAGCAGCGCACCGCGAACGCCGCGGGGCAGAAGCTGGCTCTCGTCTTCGACATCGACAACACCACGCTGGAGACGGACTTCCACCCCTGGTACGAGCTGCCCACCCCGGCGGTCAAGCCCTCGCTCGACCTCGCCCGCTACGCGCACTCCCGCGGTGTCGACATCTTCTTCATCAGCGCACGCCCGGGCATCCTCTCCGCCGAGACGAAGTGGAACCTGACGACCGTGGGCTACCCGGTCTCCGGCCTCTACACGCGGGATCTGCCCGACCTGTTCGACCAGGTCAGCGCGTACAAGACCAGCAAGCGCGCGGAGATCGAGTCGCTCGGCTACACGATCATCGCCAACGTCGGCAACAACGACTCCGACCTCGTCGGCGGCCACGCCGAGCGCACCTTCAAGCTGCCGGACTACGACGGTCAGCTGTCCTGAAAACAGCCGGCCTGAACTCCCGGCGCCGACTGTCTAGACTCCCGGCATGGACGAGACCAAGCTGGACGCGCTCGGTGCGGGCAAGTACCTGCTCATCACGAGCTACCGCAAGAACGGCACGGGCGTCGCGACGCCCGTGTGGGTGGTCCGGGACGGCGAGGCGCTCGGCGCCTGGACCAGCGCGGACTCCTGGAAGGTGAAGCGGATCCGCAACCGGGCCGACGTCCTGGTGGGCCCGTGCGACGCGCGCGGCAAACCGACCGGTGACCAGGTCCCCGCTACGGCGGAGGTCCTCGACCCGGCCGCGACCGCGCACTACCGTGAGCTGATCGCCCGCAAGTACGGCATCCTCGGCCGCCTCACCCTCTTCGGCAGCCGCCTGCGGCGCGGCGAGGCCGGCACGGTCGGGATTCGCATCTCCCTGACTGGGTGAGGAAGGGGTGAGGGTCCGGCATCGGCCGGCCCCTCACCCCTTCCCGTGCGTCTCACCCGTAGAACGGACCCGGAGTGCTCCAGGTCGTCGTCCCGAAGACATTGGGGTCGTCGATGCCGATGTTGATGTCGGAGACCTTGAGGCCGAACTGGGTCGGGGTCATGCCCTCGGGGCAACTCACCTGTACGGGCGGGAAGTTCATATAGAACTTCGGGCCCTCGTCCGAGTCGTGGTTCCGGTGCCAGTACAGGATGTAGTTGCTGTCCGGATAGAAGTAGTTGTCCAGGAGCCGCTGTTGCGTGGTGCGGACGACGAAACTCGTACTGTGGCCGAAGGTTCCGTCCGCCCGCAGACAGCCGAACGTGCGCGCGGTGTCGGCGTACGCGGCGAACCGGCCGCCCGAGCTGCCGAGTCCGGCCAGATAGCCGAACGGCCCCCGCGAGTAAGGCGAGGGTCAGGCGGCCCAGCACTCCGGGCACATGTGTCTTCTCCATGAGAGATTCCCCCTCGTGCACGTGGTGCGCACGCACATGAACAGTGCCAGGCGCACGCTAACGCCCCTCACGTCGCTCATCCGGTAAACGCCCCAACGCTCACAAGCGGAACGTGCGACGCGATAACCGGGCGGTCCCAAGGGGACGTCGTACGACACCTGGTGGCCCGGCGAGCTCTCCGGCCCGGGGGTGACAGGGTCCGGGGATGCGGCTGGGACGAGCCCGACGGCGACAGCGACAGCAACAGCGACGACGGCGAGCGGTCGCGGGCCGAGCGCGCAGGACGGTTCCTCGGACCGCGAGTTGACCCAGTCCGGAGCGACGGGACCCGTGGCCATCACGGCGACCAAGGGAGTGCCGGCCCTCGCCGGTGGCATCCTCGCGCTGCGAAAGCGCGGTCGCGGCACCCGCTGAGCCGAACCGGAGTGGGGTCGGCCGGTCGCAGGAGCGGGCGGCCCAACACCGCCGCGGACCCCGGGCGCAACCGTCGTCGACGTCCGGCCGCACCGAGGCGAACAACCAAGCCCAGGCCATGACTTCACATGAAGCTGTCAGGTCATGGACAAACCTTCAACCAAACGTCTCCCGGTCCGGTCAAAGGGTCTACCCGCATAGAAACTCCGGTGCTGTCATGCGCACGACCGCCCGGAATTCCTGCCGGGCACAACACCGGGAGACCCCCACGATGTCCCGCATATCCCGCCCCCTCATCACCTCCCTCTCCGCTCTCGCCCTCGCCGCCGCCGGTATCACCGTCGCCACCGGCAGTGCCCACGCCGCGACCTGCAGCCAGGCCTACCTCCCCCTGCCCGACCCCAGCTGCCAGCCGGGCGCCCTCAACTCGGACGTCACCCAGTCCACCATCGACTCCACGATCTGCGTCTCCGGCTGGACCGCGACCGTACGGCCCTCCAGCTCGTACACCACCGCCCTGAAGAAGACGCAGATCGTCGAGTACGGCTACACCGACACCAGCACCTCGGACTACGAGGAAGACCACTTCGTGCCCCTGGAGCTCGGCGGTTCCCCGAAGAGCGCGCTCAACCTCTGGCCCGAGCCCGAGTACGGCACCAAGACCGCGGCCAACAAGGACACCGTCGAGAACAAGCTCAAGAAGGCCGTCTGCGCGGGCACCGTCTCGCTCTCTGACGCGCAGGACGCCATCATCAACGACTGGACCACCGCCCTCTCCGACCTCGGCCTCAGCTGACGCGCCACCCGTCGCGACGCGGCGAAGCCACCTCGCCGGGCCCGTTCCCTCCGTGGATCGGGCCCGGCGTCTTTGTGTCCACCGGCCGGGCGCGGCAGGGGAGTTGACGGGATGTGTTCTGCGCGAAGCGTTGACTAGAAAGTGCTTGCCCCTTACGTTCCCGTTCAGCGGCGTGACCCGTGTGTGGCATCTCATATACGAGACATCAGATCTCCGAAGATCTCCGAGCCACACCACCTGGGATGTTCGCACTCTCTGGAGCTGACGATTCACGTGTGAATGTCATGTACGCCTCATGTTGTTCGTCATGGTGTACGTCGTTCGCGCTGCGCGGCAATGACCTGGGCGGAGCCGCCACCGAGGTCTCGCAGGTGGGCACCTTCACCACCCCGCCCTACAACTACACCGCCGAGCCCGCCTCGACCGTCGTCGCCTCGGTGACGTCCGCTGCGGGCGCCGGAAAGCTCTGACCACCTGCACCGCGTGCGGAGCCGTCTCCCCGAGAGACAAGAACTCCGCCCACGTGATGCTCGTCCGGGCAGGTCTGAACCCGGCTGGTGTTGAGGGCGTAAGACCACCGGGAGCGCTGCTCCCAGAGGCAGCCTGAGCCAGGAATCCCCGCTCAGCCCTGAAGGGGAGGAATCCCCTCCCCTTCAGGGAGGGGAGCAGTCAAGTACAGCTGAGGGTTCACGCCAGGTGACTGGATGAACTGGCCGCACACGCCGGTTCGTTCAGTCGCCTCATGTCAACTCCAGCCTCGATAGGGGCCGTCGACGAGCTGGAACACCGGCTGGCGGCGGACCGGGTCCTGGGCGGTGGTGAGCTGGACCCGGTCGCCGCTGTGGACGTCGGAGGGCTGGCCCATGACCCGGCCGCGGACGGTGAATCCCTCCGCCATCTCGACGAGGGAGACGTTCCGCGCCGCCGGGGTGTTGCGGTGGATGACGGTGGAGTGGCGCACGACGCCGGTCCCGGCACTCGCCTCCGTCCGCAGGTCGCTGCCCGCACAGACCGGGCAGAGGAGACGGTGGTACATCGCGGTGCCGCACCAGCGGCACCGCTGGAAGAGGAGGGCGTCCGTGGCCGACGTACCGTTCGGCGCGGAGTCGGTACCGCGTACGCTCGGCGTGGAGTCGGTACCGAGCGCGTCCGTCGTGGTGCCGATGCCCGGATGAAGGGCGATTCCTGGGTGGTACACGATGTCATCTCCCTGCGCTCGGCCGGAGTCTGATGTGCCCGGAACGCCGCGCACGAGCCACAGGGTATGGCACTGAGTGCCACTCGTAAAGGCACTCGGTACCCTAAAGATGAGGAATCCCGGGGCTCAGTTCCGTCCGAGCGTGGACTCGATCTCCCGGACGACGCGCCACATCGGCGCCCCGCGCCGGGAGATGACGACGACCACGTCCTCCTGCTCCTCGGCCGGCTCGGCGCGTGAGCCACCGGGGGAGCGGCCGAACGAGGCCTGTACGTAGCCGAGCGCGTGGTCCACGGCGATGTCCGCGTCGCCCTGGCCGTCCGAGCGCAGCCAGGAACGCAGGGCGTTGTTGTGCGCGGCGACCACGGCCGCGGCGATGACGTCGGCCTGCAGGGTGCCGTCGGGCCGGCCGGTGAAACGCCCGCGCAGATACTCCGCGAGGGCACGCTCGTAGCGCCAGACGACCGACAACTCGTACGCGCGCAGGCCGGGGACCTTCTTCGTGAGACGGTAGCGCTGCACGGAGAAGGTCGGGTTCTCGGCGTACAGGCGCAGCACGAGCCGGGCGGCGTCGCAGACCCGCTGCACCGGTTCGTCCTCGTCGCTGCCGGCGCCCAGGAACGCCGTCATGTCGGTCAGGCAGCGCTCGTGGTCGGGGAAGACCACATCCTCCTTGGACGGGAAGTAGCGGAAGAACGACCGTCGGCCGACCCCGGCGAGTGTCACGATGTCATCGACCGTAGTCTGTTCGTACCCGCGCTCCAGAAAGAGCTGAAAGGCCGCCGCGACCAGCGCGTCGCGCATCGGCGGCTTGGCCGGCGTCGTGTCGGCGGTGTCGGTGTCGCTGCGCCGGGGTCCCTCGCTCATGAACGGGAACCTAGCATCGCGCGGGAATGATGGCACTCAGTGCACGCGATCGAGGGAACTGAGTCCCCCCGGTGAGAATGTTGGTCGATCGCGCGTCCCCGCCGGCTGTCCTGCGCCCCGCCGGACGCCTTCCTTGTGCCATGAAGGATCCGGCCGCGCTCCGGACCTTCCACATGATGACCGGCTATGAGGGTGACGAGCAGCCCCCTTCCGCGGTCGAGGCACTCGCCGGAGACCACGACGCCGCCGAGCAGGTGGGCGCTCCGTCCGCCGCGGGCGGCTGCCGCCCGCGGCCCGCCGAAAGCCGCTGCGGAATGATTGATTCCCCCTGTGTCGGAAATGTGATCGCGCGTGAAGTCATTGTGTGCTCAACGAGGTTGACAGCCTCCGTACGGTGATCGACTATGTGGTCGAGCTGTGGCCCATGTGACCAATGGGGCCAGTGTTTCTTCGACCACTCACCCCGGTGCGGCCTCCGGCTGCTCAGCTCGGCGCTGCCCTGCCGCCGACGACCGGAACATGGATCATCAAGATGGGAACTGCATGTCCATAGCGAGACGTGTCACCCTTCGCTGTCTGCTGGGGACGGGCGCGGCGGCGCTCGCCCTCTCGGCGGCCACGACCAGCGCCTGGGCCACGGGTACGCCCGGCGGTGACGGCTGGGACAGCAACAACGGTGCCTACAAGCCCGGTCAGGGTGCCGGTACGGTGACCGCGGCGGATCACTGCGAGTTCTCCCTGGACGGGACGAACTTCTACGACTCGGTCCGCGTCGACGACCAGAACCTGAAGCCCACCGACGACGGCAAGGTGCACATCAAGGTTCGCGCGGCGAGCGACGCCGGCTCCTGCACCGCCTCGCTCGCGGCATACCGCACCCACGGTGCCACCTTCAAGACCTCCGGCGAGCAGATCTTCCACGACTTCGACAGCGTCAAGGTCAAGCCGGGCGAGACCGACTCCCTCGACATCGCGGTGCCCGACGCCGGCTGCTACGCGCAGATCGACCTCTACCGTGGCGCCGTGAAGTTCGACGGCAAGTTCGATGCCAACGACGGCTTCGAGCACGGCGACCTGCCCAAGGGGCCGGACCACGCGGTCATCAAGGACAAGCTGATCATGGCGTGGAACGGCGGTAAGAAGGACTGCACGGCGCAGCCGCCGAGCACGCCCGAGACGACGCCTCCGGTCTCGACGCCGCCCGCCGAGACCCCGGGCAGCCCGACCCCGACGACGCCCGACGAGCCGTCGACCCCGGAGACGACGCCGGCCACCCCGTCGGCCTCCGACTCGACCACGCCGCCGGCTCCCACGCCCAACGGAGGCCAGTCGACCCCGCCCGGCGGCCTCGCGGAGACGGGTGGCGGCAACACCCTGCCGATCGCCGCCGGCGCCGCGGCCCTCCTCGTGGCCGGCGGAGCGATCACCGTCGTCACCCGCCGCCGACGCTCGACGCGCACCAGCTCCTGACCCCCGGCGTCATCGGGTCTCGATGACCGTTGACCCTTCGACAGGCCCCGGCACTCACCGAGTACGTGAGCGCCGGGGCCCGTTGCGTTGATTCAGCTTTGTGACGTGAGCTCATGGATACGAACAGAGTGGGCCGACGGCGGGG
This sequence comes from Streptomyces sp. NBC_01384, assembly GCF_045040035.1. Lineage (NCBI taxonomy): Bacteria > Bacillati > Actinomycetota > Actinomycetes > Kitasatosporales > Streptomycetaceae > Streptomyces > Streptomyces sp. NBC_01384. The sequence continues at coordinate 595,853 of NZ_CP109559.1, read as the reverse complement.
ACCGTCGACGGTGTACGGGCGCCCCTGCTCGGCCCTGTGCCGGTGCGCATCGTCGGGCCGGCACGACCGATCGACCCCGACCTGGAGGCGGTCCGCACATGAACTCGACCGACAGTCGCATCCGCCGGTTCGTCGTCACGCCGATCGCCATCAGCGACCCGCCGCTCCCCAACTCCAGCGGTGTGCACGAGTTCCTCGCCCTGCGCTGTGTCCTGCAACTCGTCCTAAGGGCTTGCCGGGATTCAACGTGTTGCTTCCCGTTCTGCGGCTCGTTGGTGTGATATGCGCATCCCCGACGAGATTCGTGCCCGACTCGCCGTTGCCATTTCCAACCGGGCGTGCACACCCCGCCCGCTCACGTCGGAGACCGGGAACCCACCTCGCCGGACGTGCTGATTCGGCGACGGACACAGGGCGTCGCTCCCGGGGGCGTGGTGCCGCGGTTCAGCCCGCTGGAAGCACCGTGCTGCGGCGGTCGTTGCAGTACGCCGACGGCGAGTCATCCGGAACCGGCCATGTCTGGTGGGCCAGCAGAGCGAGGCTCACCAGCGTCAGGAGGAGGTCGATGTCGGTGTGGACCTCGAGGCGTATGGTCACCCAGCGCGAGCCGGGCACCATCCGGACCGCGGTCGCGCCCCTGAGGTGGTCCTGGAAACGGTGAATGGCACGGGCCGTGAGGTGCAGGTCGACGTCGTGATCCGAATGGAAATGCACGATCTCGCTCTGAGCCGAGCACAGCGCCCGCCCCGTGCCGCAGCTCGGCCGGGCCTCCGAGAGGTCCGGCCAGCTCGCCAGTTGCGTCATAGCACGCAAGGCCAACGTCATGCCCCCATCATGACCAGCTCACCGCCCGGCCACCAGGACTTGAGGGAGCCGTAACTGAGCCGTAGCGCGCGCATGTCCGGAAATAGACGTGTAAGGCCCAGGTGTTTTCTTCCGCTCGCCGGCTATTGACCAGCCGCACCTCTCTCCCTATTTAGTTTGGAGTCGAATGACATGATGGAGCGGCTCGCCCCGTTCCGAGCGACTTGTCTTCTCCGAGTCATCCGCCTTCACCATGTGCTGCGGTGCGGTGCGGGCATCGGGCAGGCCCGAGCGTGGTGCTCGGACCCCGGGCAGCCCGCCGAGGTGAGGGCGAGCGCCGCGCCGGCGTGGCTGTACCTGGTCGACGGCCCGGTCCCCGATGATCTGCGGGCGGTCTTGGACACCACCGTCACCGACGATCTCGTCCGCCTCATGGCACCCGTTCCCTGGATACGCACCATCGACCACGTGATTCGCCGCTCGGTGAATGAGTTGCTGGGCCAGACCGATACCGCGGTCCGCCCGCGAAACCCCGCGGCCGATTCACACGGTCGCGGTCGGCCGCCGACGAGCCTCTCGAACCATGGAGATGTCAATGGGGTCTTGGACCTCCACGGTGATTCCGTGACGGTCGTACAGCCGCCGGGCGGCACTGCCCGGCAGGACATTCAGGCGGACGAGCACGCCGTCGGCATCAGTGCGGTGCAGCAGTGTTCGCAGGACAGCCGAACCGAGACCCCGGCCCTGGAGAGCCGGGGCGAGACAGAAATGCTCCAGCCATCGGGCAGGCCCGGTCCAGGGCCGGTGAACAACGCGGGCGTCAATCTGCCGGGGCTGCTGCACGAGGTCCCCGACGACATCATCGACAAGACCCTCGATGTGAACGTCAAGGGCCAGCTCTACGGCCGCCGCGCGGTCATCCCGTACATGCTCACCGCGGGCAGCGGCTCGATCGTGAACATTTCCAGCGTCAATGGGCTGGTCAGCGAGCCCTTCCTCACTGTTTACTCTGCCTCCAAGGGTGCCGGCGTGATGCTCACGAAGGGTGTGGCACTGGACTACGTCAAGCAGGGCATCCGCCGCAATGTGATCTGCCCGGGATGGGTCGACACGCCGATCAATCACGCGCACGCCAAGCTCCTCGGCGGGCTCGAGCACGTCTACAACATCGATTTCTTCCAGCCCATCGGGCGTCCGGGGCAGCCCCGCGAGATTGCGAACGTGGCCCTCTTCCTCGCCTCCGACGAGGCGAGCTTCCTGACCGGAAGCGTCGTCGCGGTCGACGGCGGCATGACGTCGCAGTAGCCGTCCCACACTCTCCACCACGCCGCTCGCGCCGCCGCGCGCCGCGCGCCGTCCGCGCCGTACACCGTCCCAACCGGCCCAGCAGACAAGGGGATCACCCGTGGCTTCGGACAACACACTGGACAAGACCGGATCACCGGGGCCGACCGGATCATCCGGTCCGACCGACACCGCAGCGTCCAAGATGACCGACGACGAGGCCAGGCTGCACGAGCTCGGCTATGCGCAGGAACTCGAGCGCAGTATGTCGCCGTTCTCGAACTTCGCCGTCTCGTTCACGATCATCTGCATTCTCTCCGGCTGTATGACGCTCTACGGCTTCGGCATGAACACCGGCGGCCCCGCCGTCATGGTGTGGGGCTGGCCGATCGTCGGTGTCCTCACCCTCACCGTCGGCCTGGGCATGGCCGAGGTGTGCTCCAGCTATCCGACCGCGGGCGGCCTCTACTACTGGGCGGCCAAGCTCGCCAAGAGCAAGGGCCCCGCCTGGGCCTGGTTCACCGGCTGGTTCAACTTCCTCGGCCAGGTCGCCGTCACCGCGGGCATCGACTTCGGTCTGGCGCAGTTCCTCAACGCCTTCCTGGACCTCCAGTTCGGCTTCTCCGCCACCCCCGGCCACACGGTGCTCCTCTTCGGCATCACCCTGCTCGTCCACGCACTCCTCAACGTCCGCGGCGTCAAGCTCGTCGCCCTGCTCAACAACATCAGCGTGTGGTGGCAGGTCATCGGCGTGGCGGTCGTCGTCCTCGCGCTGGTCGTCTTCCCCTCCCACCACCAGTCGGCGGGCTTCGTCTTCGGCCACTTCGTCAACAACACCGGCTGGGGATCCGGCCTGTACGTCTCCCTGCTGGGCCTGCTGCTCGCCCAGTACACCCTGACCGGCTTCGACGCCTCCGCCCACATGACCGAGGAGACCCACGACGCGGCCCGCTCCGGCCCGCGCGGCATCGTCAACTCCATCCTCGTCTCGCTCGTCGCGGGATGGATCCTGCTGATCGGCGTCACCTTCGCGATCCAGAGCTACGACGGCGCGCTCGGCAGCTCCACCGGAGTGCCCCCGGTGCAGATCTTCCTCGACGCCCTCGGGGACACCGGCGGCAAGCTGTTGCTCCTCATCGTCATCGGCGCCCAGTTCTTCTGCGGCATGTCCTCGGTGACCGCCAACTCCCGTATGATCTACGCCTTCTCGCGGGACGGCGCGCTGCCCGGCTCGGCGTTCTGGCACCGGATCAGCGACCGCACCCGCACCCCGGCCAACGCGGTGTGGCTCGCCTCGGGCGGCGCCTTCCTCCTCGGTCTGCCCTACCTGATCAACCCCACCGCGTACGCAGCCGTCACCTCGATCGCGGTCATCGGCCTCTTCATCGCCTATGTCATCCCGATCTACCTGCGGCTGCGCCAGGGTGACGACTTCGTGGCCGGGCCCTGGACCCTCGGTCGCTGGAGCAAGCCCATCGCGGTCGTCGCCGTCGGCTGGGTGGCCTGTGTGACCGTCCTGTTCATGCTCCCGCAGGTCAGCCCGGTCACCGCCAAGTCCTTCAACTACGCGCCGATCGCGGTCGCCGTCGTCCTCGGCTTCGCCGGCGCCTGGTGGCTCCTGTCGGCCCGCAAGTGGTTCAGCGGCCCCAAGGTCCAGGGCAGCGCGGATGAGCTGGCCTCCATCGAGCGTGAGCTCATGGGCAACTGAGCATCGGACGATCGGTCACCGACGCAACGCCGAGCGGCCCCGGACTCCAAGGTCCGGGGCCGCTCGGCGGGTGACGCGGACGCTCACGCCATCCAGAAGAAGACCGCGGTCATCCGCTTGTCCTCCATGGTGCTGCCCCAGTAACCGGTAGCGCTGTGCATCAGATTGGCGTTGTAGAGGAGCAGCCGGTTGTAGCGGTGGGGGACCTCGAGGTCCTCGACGAAGGAGTCCGGCGGCACGAACCGCGTGCCCAGCGCATCGACCAGGTTGTTGTGCGGCGCCGCCACCACGTTCCCGCCGAGCCGGCCGCCGGGGAGGTTCTGCCGGTAGAAGCTGGTCCCGCAGCTCTTGGGCACGACCGGGTTGAGATAGAGCACCGCGGCGTACCGGCACAGCGCCCGCGAGTCGGTGTGCGGGCGCGGCTCGCACTCGTCCTTGCCGACCACCTGGATGCAGTTGTGGTTGAGCGTGCCCCCGGAGGGCGTGCTCTGCACCCACAGCTCCTTCGCGCCGGTGGCCTTCTTCACCAGCCGCTCCACGCGCGCCAGTTCGCCCGGTTCGAGCCCCGGCATCGTCCTCAGGCCGGGCCAGCTCTCCGAGGTATACGGGTAGCCCTTGACCCAGTCGTCCTTGGCGAGACACCGGGCCCGGACGGCATCCACGTCGGGCAGCACATCGTCGAAGACCCAGTAGTCCCGGTCGCGGGTCGGTTTGCGATAAGGGAGGACCGGGAGGGCCGGAGTCCGTGGGGGGTGTGAGGACATGCGGCCGACCCTAGCCGCGGCGTCGGTCACCACTCGCCAAGGAACTGGTCAACAGTCTGTCAACTTCACTTGGTCACAAGGCTGTCGGTGCGCCCTGTGTCCTCCGCGCGCATTCCGCGCGCCGCGCTTGGAAATGAGATCCATTTTCAGATAGCGTGAGTCATGTCCACCTACCAAGGAGACGAGGAGACCGACGTGGCCGTTTCCCAACGCAAGATGTCCCGCAGCAACACCCGCCACCGCCAAGTCCGGTGGAAGGCCACCACCGCGCAACTCGCCCCGATCACGGTCGACGGCACCTCGTACCGCGTACCGCGGCGACTGGCCCAGGCCTGCGAGCGCGGCCTGCTGCGCCCGGAGGGCTGACATGCGCGCGGCCTTCGTCGGCAAGGGCGGCAGCGGCAAGACCACCCTGTCGGCCCTCTTCTCCCGTCACCTGGCGCACTCCGGGGCGCCCGTCGTCGCCATCGACGGCGACATCAACCAGCACCTGGCCCGCGCCCTCGGCCTCGGCGACGACGAGACCTTCGCCGCCCCGCCGCTCAGCGCACGCCTCGGCGAGATCAAGGACCACCTGCGCGGCAGTAACCCGCGCATCGCCTCCCGCGAGGCCATGATCAAGACCACCCCGCCGGGCCGCGGCTCGCGTCTGCTGCGCCTCCTCGGCGACGACCCGGTGCACACCCCGCACCTCCAACAGGTCGGCGGCGTACCGCTGATGGTCACGGGCGAGTTCGACGAGAGCGATCTCGGTGTGGCCTGCTACCACTCGAAGCTCTCAGCGGTGGAGCTGTATCTCAACCATCTCGTCGACGGCCCCGGCGAATACGTCGTCGTCGACATGACCGCGGGCGCCGACGCCTTCGCCTCCGGGCTGTTCACCCGGTTCGACATGACCTTCCTGGTCGCCGAGCCCACCCGCAAGGGCGTCTTTGTCTACCGCCAGTACCGCGACCACGCCGAGGAGTTCGGCATCCCGATCGCGGTGATCGGCAACAAGGTCACCGGCGAGGACGACCTGCTCTTCCTCAAGGAACACGTCGGCGACGACCTCCTGACGTACCTCCAGCACTCCTCCTGGGTACGCGCACAGGAACAGGGCCGCCCACCAGGCGACCTCGAGCCGCACAACATCCACGCGCTGCGCCGTATGCGGGCGGCCCTGGACGCTCGTACCAAGGACTGGACGGTCTTCCAGGAACACGCCGTCACCTTCCACCTCCGCAACGCCGCGGCCTGGGCCGACCGGGCCACCGGCACCGACCTCTCCGCACAGATCGACCCCGACTTCCGGCACGGCCCGACGGCTCTGGAGTCACCCGCCGGCTGAACATCCCTCCGGACGACCCGCGTACGACCCACGCACCACCGAACCAGCTAGCGACAGGACTGCCTCTCTCATGTCACTCGACGTCTCCCCGAAGCTGCTCGCCGAAGCCGAACGCGGTCCGGTCCGCGAGGAGGACTTCGTGGACACCGTCCGTACGTCCCTGCCGTACGCGTACGACCTCATCGCCCGCCTGGCCGACCAACTGCACGACGGGACGGGGGAGTTCGCAGACAACCACACCCCGCCGCCCTCCGAGGGGGAACGCGGTCAGCTGCTGCGGGCGCTCGCCGGCGACGCGATCCGCGGCAGTCTGGAGCGGCACTTCGGTGTCACCCTCGCCTTCATGAACTGCCACCGCGTCGCCGTCTTCCGCCCCGAGGACCGGGGTGGCGCGACCCACGCCCGGTTCACGTCGCTGCGCTCGCAGATCCTCAACCAGTCACCCGAGTTCCGCGACTGCTGAACCCCGCGGGTATACGTCCGTACGTCACATCGCGGGCTGAGTGAGGGACTGCTCGGCCCAGATGACCTTCCCCTCGGGGGTGTAGCGGGTGCCCCAGCGCTGGGTGAACTGGGAGATCAGGAACAGCCCGCGCCCGCCCTCGTCCGTCGTCTTCGGGTGCCGCAGATGCGGGGCGGTGGCGCCGCCGTCGGAGACCTCGCAGATCAGGGCGTGCTCGGTGATCAGCCGCAGCCGGATCGGCCCCGTGGCGTGCCGGATGGCATTGGTGACGAGCTCGCTCACGACCAGTTCGGTGGTGAAGGCGAGCTCGTTCAGGCCCCAGGCGCCCAGCCGCCGCGTGGTCGCCTTGCGGGCCTCCGCGACCACGGCCGGATCGGTCGGCAGGTCCCAGGTCGCGACCCGCTCGGCGCCCAGCCGGCGGGTGCGGGCCATCAGCAGGGCCACGTCGTCGTACGGCCGCGTCGGCACGAGATCGTCCACGATCGTGCGGCACATGCCGTCCAGCGGCTGCTGGTTGTTCTCCAGCGCGCGCCGCAGCCGCTCCCGGCCCGCTTCCGGGTCCCGTCCCGTACGGGGCGTGGCGATCAGGCCGTCGGTGTGCAGGGCGAGCACACTGCCTTCCGCCAGGGTGAACGCGACCGACTCGAAGGGCAGTCCGCTCACGCCCAGGGCGGGACCGCGGGGCAGCTGCGCGAAGGTGACGGTGCCGTCGGGGGTGACGATCGCGGGTGTGGGATGACCCGCGCTCGCCATCGCGCACCCCCCGCTCACCGGGTCGTACACCACGTACAGACAGCTGGCGCCTACGGCCTGCATACCGCTGGTGCGGGTGTCCGCGCCGCTGCCCTCCTCCCGGGCGGCCCGGCTGACCAGGTCGTCCAGGTGCGCGAGCACCTCCTCGGGCGGCAGGTCCAGATCCGCGAGGGTCTGTACGGCTGCCCGCAGCCGCCCCATGGCGGCGGCGCCGTCGATACCGTGACCGGTCACCTCGCCCACGACCAGTGCCACCCGGGCCCCGGACAGCGGAATGACGTCGAACCAGTCCCCGGCAAGGCCCGTCAGCTCGTCCGCGGGCCGGTAACAGGCGGAGACCTCCACCGCGTCCTGCTCGGGGAAGCGATGCGGGAGCAGATTGCGTTGCAGGACGAGCGCCGCGTCGCGCTCGCGGCTGTACCGGCGGGCGTTGTCGACGCACAGGGCCGCCCGGTCGACGAACTCCTCCGCCAGAGCCAGATCGTCCTCGTCGAAGGGGTCCTCGCGGTCGCGCCGGAAGAACGTGGTGATCCCCAGGGTGACGCCGCGCGCCCGGAGGGGGACGATCATCACGCTGTGCAGCCCGAGGTCGAGGAAGGAGGCGGCCTGTTCCCCGGCGACACCCGTGGCCCACTCCTTGGCCAGCGGGTCCAGCCGCTCCTCGTGCCACGACCGGCCCTCGGCCAGACACCGGACGGGGGGAGAGCCCGCCTGGTACGTCGCCGCGTCACCGATCTCGACGACCGTCTCGGGGACCCCGGCCCGGACCGACTGGTGTCCGGCGCGCCGCAGCGGCACCGCGGTGGTGTCCCGCAGCGGACCGGGCGTCGGCTCGGCCCCCTTGAGCACGGATTCCAGCAGGTCCACGGTGACGAAGTCCGCCAGCCCCGGAACGGCGACGTCGGCCAGCTCCTGCGCGGTCTGCATGACATCCAGGCTGCGGCCGATGTGCTCGCCGGCCCGGTCCAGCAGCGCGAGCCGCCGCCGGGCACGGTAGGGCTCGGTGACATCGACGACGGTGTAGTACACACCGATCGGCTGGCCCTGGTCGTCCTCCAGCCGGATGAACGACATGGAGTGCGCGGTCTCGCGATGCGGCTCGGACCGTACGTGGCCCACGTGCTCGTAGCCGACGATCGGCCGGCCGGTCTCCAGCACCCGGCGCATCTGCGCCTCGAGCGTCTCCGCGTCCAGGCCCGGCTGCACATCGGCGAGTCTCCGCCCGAGCCGCTGCTGCGGCGGACCGCCGCCGAACTGCTCCAGCGCGGCGTTCGACCACACGTACCGCAGGTCCATGTCCACGATGGCGATGCCCACCGGCGAGCGGGCGTTCATCCGCTCCAGCACGGCCCGGCTCATGTCCCAGCCGGGACCACCGGCCACCTCGGCGAGCAGCACCACCCAGCGTGTCGGCCCGCCGTTCTCCCGTGTCGGCGCGCGCTCCCGTATCGGAACGACCCGGACCATCAACCGGACCGCGTGCCCGTTTCGGTGCAGCGCGCAGAGCAGTCCGGCCCAGCCGCCACCGTCGTGGCACCGTGTGGCCAGCTCGGGGATGCGCGCCGCGTCCTCCGGGAGCAGCAGGTCGGCGGCGCGGCGGCCCAGCACCTCGGCCGGCCGGTACCCCAGCAGCCGCTCGGCGTCCGCGGTCCAGCTGGTCACCGTCATTCGGGCGTCGAGCAGCAGCGGCGCGGCGTCAGCCATGTCGAAGCGCTGGCGGGCCAGCACGTCTCGTTCCTCGCTCGCAGTCACTGCGACCCTCTCCGCTCCCCGAAGGTGGTCTACCCCTTTTTCTCCCATTCTTCACGCTGTACGACCGGAGCGTGGGCCGTGGCGGCGGGCCCCGGGGCCCGCGGGTCGAGGAGGCCCGCGCCGCGCAGATCGGCCCAGAGGCCGGACGGTACGTCGGCTTCGTACGACTCGATGTCGGCCCGTACCTCGTCGGCCGAGCGCATGCCGACCACGATCCCGGCGACCACGGGGTGCAGCAGCGGGAACGCCATCGCCGCCTGCGGCAACGTCACACCGTGGGCCTCGCAGACATCGGCGATGCGGTGCACCCGGCGCAGCAGCTCGGGGGAGGCCGGCGCGTAGTCGTAAGGGGCGCCGGCGGCGGGGCGGGGCGTGGCGAGCAGTCCGGAGTTGAAGATCGACGCCGCGAGCACGGAGACGCCGCGCTCGGCGCACGCGGGCAGCAGGTCGTCGAGGGCGCTGTGGTCCAGGAGCGTGTAGCGGCCGGACAGCATCACCACGTCGACGTCGGCATCCCGTACGAGCCGGGTGAGCTTCGCCGGGTCGTACATTCCAGCGCCGATGGCGCCCACCAGGCCCTCCGCGCGGAGCTCGGCGAGCGCGGGGTATCCGTCGCGCAGCGCGGTCTCGAAGTGCTGCTCCGCGTCGTGCAGGAACAGCACGTCGATGCGGTCGACACCCATGCGCGCCAGCGAATCCTCCACGCTGCGCCGTACGCCGTCGCAGGAGAAGTCCCAGACGCGGCGGTGCGTCGCGGGCACCTCGAAGCTCTCGTCCACACGTCCGGCCGGATCCTGCGGCACGAGCAGCCGGCCGACCTTGGTCGACAGCGTGAACGCCGCACGGGTCTTCGTCCGCAGGAGTTCCCCGATACGGCGCTCGGAGTGGCCGATGCCGTAGTGGGGTGACGTGTCGAAGTAGCGGATCCCCGCGTTCCAGGCCGTCGCCAGTGCCTCGGCCGCGGTGTCGTCGTCCAGCGGCGCGAACAGCCCGCCGAGGGGGCCACCGCCGAAGCCGAGCCGCGTGACCTCGACCGTGCTGCGTCCGAGCCTGCTGGTCCTCATCGTCGTCTTCATCGGATGCCATGGTGTCGTGGCCACGACACCATGGCATCCGATTTTCCGGCCGCTTCGCCGCGCGCCGTCGCACGCCGGTCAGTCTCGGCCGAGGAGATCCCGGATCGCCTCAAGCCGCTGCTCACCCCGCGGCACCGAGTGCGCCGGCTGGGCACACCGGTGACCTCGCCGCAGAGGGTGCGGTCCTCGTGCAGGCCGGCCTTCCATACCGACTTCACGTGGTGCTCGACGAGTGGCTGCCGAACGGGATCCGGCCACTTCGCGAAGAGGGGCGCTCGTGACGGCTGTTTCCAGCGAGATACCAGCCAAACGCCCCATAAGGCGTGCCGAGTTGATCATATCGATCGTCTCTGCGAGGGGGCTTCGCTGAACTCTCCGGGCTGCGCCCACGTATCACTCCACAGGGATGGCGTGAGACCGCGCGCACGGAAGGAGAGCAGTGTGTCGACACCGCCCGAACCAGGGCAGCCCGTGAGGCGACGGGCGATCGAACCCACCCATGTTCAGCGGCGCCGCCGGACGGAGGCACTCGCGCAACTCCTGAAGGAGGTGCGGGAGGAGCAGGACGGGGTCGACCCGGACGAGGGTTATGAGGTGGTCGCCGTCCCGGCCACCACGGTCGACGTCATGCCGCCGGTGGCCGAGGACGAGACCGAGGAACTGCCCCCAGTCCTGGTGGGCGAGGACTACACCCGGGGCGGGAGATCGGAGGGGGTGCGGAAGCCCGCGCCTGCCCCCGGTGCCCACCACGGGCGCAGGCTCGCAGGAGAGCCGAAGCCCGGGCGTGGCACGGGGCAGCGCCGCGCCGCGATCGCCATCGGGGTCACGGGGGCGGCGCTCGTCGGCTTCGCCCTCGCGCTCCTGCTGCCCGGTGGTGACCAGGACGCCGGAGCACAGGCCGGGCGGGCCCCCACCGGCGCGCCCACGACGGCCGCCGCCCAGGCATCGTCCGGGAGCGCGGACCCGGACGGCGCGGGCACCCTCCGCGAGGGGGACAGCGGCCCCGCGGTCAAGGAACTGCAGCAACGGCTGCTCCGGATCCCGAACGTGTACGACCACGGTTCCACGAACGGCACCTACGACGCCACGCTCACGGCCGCGGTCGCGCGCTTCCAGCTCTGGTACGGCGTCCGGGGCGACGAGACGGGTGTCTACGGCAACGACACCCGCACCGACCTCGAATCCCGTACGACGCTGTAGCCCCGTACGGCTGCCGAGCACTCCGGGACCGTCAGGTCGATCGGGACGTCCGGGTGAACTCCCGGATGGTCCGGGCGAGTTCCGCCGGGCGGTCCAGGGGGACGAGGGTGTAGCTGTCGTCGATCTCGGCCAGCCGTCCCTGGGGGAGGAGGGCGGCGAGGCGCCGGCCGTGCTCGGGCGGCATCACGCGGTCGCCGCTCGCCCAGACGACGAGTGCGGGGCGGTCGAAGGCCGGGAGGTGCTCGGCCGCGGCGAGCAGCAGACCGGTGTCCGCCGCCGCCGCGCGCAGCACGCGCACGGTGTCGCGGCGGATCTCCGGTTGCTCGAGAACCGGCCTGATCCAGCGTGCGGTGGCGGCGTCTCCCCGGCGGGTCAGCCACCCGAAGGCGACCGGCAGTCGCCGCAGCGGGCGCAGCCGCATCTGCTGCATGAACAGTCCGAACAACCGGGGCGGGAGCTTGCCGCTGAGCACGAGCGTGCGGCCCGTCAGCCCGGGCGGGAAGTTGTCGAAGGCGTCGCACGAGACGAGTACGACCCCTGCCGGCCGTGCCGCGCCCTCGGCCATCAACAGCTGGACGAGCGCTCCGCCGGTGTCGTTGCCGACGAGTACGACGTCCCGCAGGCCGAGGTGGTCGAGGAACTCCGCGACCAGCCGGGCCACTCCGGGCAGGGACAGGTCGGCGTCGGCCCGCATGCCGTGCCGATGCGCCCCGAGTGGCAGCGTCGGCGCCACGCACCGGTGGTCGGCGGAGAGTTCCGCGACCGTCGCGTCCCATAGCGTGGCGTCCATCATCAGCCCGTGCAACAGCACCAGTACCGGGCCGTCGCCACCTGTGTCCCGGTACGCGATCGTCCCGGCGGACAGCTCGATCTCCTTCGTCATCGCCGCTCCTGGGACGAGGCCGAGGAGGCTGAGGGGGCCGACGAGGAATCGAGCACATGCCGGTGCAGGAACGACAACTGGGTGTCGACGGTCACGTCCATGTGGGCCTCCTACGAACGTTTTCTGTTTGTCTGCCGAGCCGTCCGCCATCCAAGAGGGTCCACGAGGGCCCGAGTGTGACATCGCGACGCCGCGCGGGCTCGGCGGGCCGGCGCGGGTCCGGGCTGCGGCCGGAGGCCGGCCGCAGCCCGGTGAACCGGAGCTACCGGACCGTGATGCTTCCGGTGGGTTCGATGTGGGCGGCGGAGCGGCCTATGTAGAGGGGGACCCTGCCGGCGGGGGTGATCCAGCGGTTCTTGGACTCGTCCCAGTAATCTGCGTCGTCGCCGAGGTCCTCGCTGAGCACCGGATCGACGGCACCGTCCGCGCTGCGGTGAGTGAGGTGCTGGGACGGCATGGGTCCTTCGCGGTCCGGTTCGAGCGCTGCGGCGCTTTCCCGGGGTGCTGTATCTCGCTCCTGAGCAGGACGCGCCATTGCGGAGGCTCACCGAGGCGATGGCCGACCGGTGGCCGGAGGCGCCGCCCTACGGTGGACAGTTCGCCGACGTCGTTCCCCATCTGACCGTCGCTCAGGCGCAGGACGACGCAGTCCTGGAGAGGGTCGAGGCCGACCTCCGCGGCTCCCTCCCGGTCACGGCCCGCGTGGCGTCGGTCGCACTCATGGTTCACAACGGCTCGCGGTGGCAGCAGCAGGCGTCCTTCGCACTGCGGTAACGCCCCGCGGGGCCGACGACGGCCACGACGACGGTGTCATGCGGACCGCCGTGCGAGATCCTCCGGCGTCGAGTGGACACGCAGGGTGATCCGACCACGCCGTCGGCCGCGCCCGCCGGTCGATCAGTAGGGCTCCTTCTCCAACCGGTCGAGGACCCGCTGGGAGATGAGGGTGACCGCGCTGAGCTCGTCGGGGGTGAGGGCGTCGATGAACAGGCGGCGGACGTTTTCGACGTGTTTGGGGGCGGCGGCCGCGATCGCGTCCCGGCCTGCCTGGGTGACGACGATGAACGCTCCGCGCCCGTCCTCGGGGCACTCCTCGCGGACCACGAGTCCCCGCTTCGCCATCCGGGTGACGTGGTGGGACATACGGCTCTTCTCCCACTCCACCGCCTTCGTCAGGTCCAGGAACCGCATCCGGCCGTCGGGTGCGTCGGTGAGATTGACCAGCACGGTGTAGTCGGAGGCGGAGAGGTTGGAGTCGCTCTGCACGCGACGGGACAGCCGGCCGGTGAGCTTCTCCTGCATCCGGATGAAGCCCGTCCAGGCGGCCTGCTCCTCCGGGTTGAGCCAGTGCGGTGTCGCGTTCATGGCGGTAAGTGTACCGAGAATGTTGATGAGTCATCTGCCCTTGTTGAGCGGCGCACCTCTCCGACGACGCGCCCGGCGGGCTTCGCATGTGCTCTACCTGCGGTCGTCGTCCTTCCCCGCGGACTGGACCGTCGAGGCTCAACGGGCGGCCGCCCGGTGCGGTGAGGGCCACCCCACCCTTTCGCGGCGTGCGGGGGGACGGGCAGGTCGGCGGTAACCCTTTGCGGTCGCTCGAAGCCAGGCGGGAAAGAGGCGAACAGTTTCTGCGCCGTTTCGCCTACTTTTGGGCCATGAACCCTACGCCTGGCGACCTTTCGGCCCCCGACGACACCAATCCGCTGCGTCGGCTCTCCTTGGAGCAGCTCCGACGGCGTACGAGCATGAAATGGCGTACCTACCCGGAGGACGTGCTGCCCCTGTGGGTGGCGGAGATGGACGTCCCGCTGGCCGAGCCGGTCGCACGGGCCGTCCTCGACGCGGTGGCGCTCGGGGACACGGGCTACCCGGCCGGGACGGCGTACGCCGAGGCGCTCGCCGAGTTCGCCCGCAAGCGGTGGGGCTGGGACGGTGTGGCCGTGGAACGTACGTCGATCGTGCCCGACGTGATGCTGGGGATCGTCGAGATGCTGAAGCTGGTCTCCGGGCCGACCGACCCGGTCGTCTTCAACTGCCCGGTGTACCCGCCCTTCTATCAGTTCGTCGAGAACCTGGGCCGGCCGGTCGTCGAGGCGGCGTTGAGCCCGGACGGACGGATCGACTTCGCCGTGCTGGAGGACTCGTTCGGGCGTGCCGTCCGGGGCGGGAGGCGGCCGGTGTATCTGTTGTGCAGCCCGCACAACCCGACCGGCACCGTGCACACGGCCGCCGAGCTGGCGGACGTCGCGCGGCTGGCCCGGACGTACGGGGTGCGTGTCGTGGTGGACGAGATCCACGCCCCGATCGTCGCCGCGGGCGTCGTCTTCGTGCCGTACCTGAGCGTGCCCGGCGCGCAGAACGGCCTTTCGTTGATGTCGGCGTCCAAGGCATGGAACCTGGCCGGCCTCAAGGCCGCCCTGGCCATCGCGGGACCCGAAGCGGCCGACGACCTGGCTCGACTCCCGGAAGAGGTCAGCCACGGGCCGAGCCACGTCGGCGTCATCGCCCACACCGCCGCGCTGCGGGACGGCGCCGACTGGCTCGACGCCCTGCTGCCCGGCCTCGACGACAACCGTCGTCTGCTGGCGGCCCTGCTCGCCGAGCATCTGCCCGCGGTGCGCTATGACCCCGCGCAGGCCACCTATCTGGCCTGGCTGGACTGCCGCGCCCTGGACCTGCCCGACGATCCGGCCACCGTCTTCCTGGAACGTGGCCGCGTCGCTCTGAACTCCGGGGCGCGCTTCGGTACCGGCGGTGCCGGCTTCGTACGGCTGAACCTGGCAACCTCGCCGGAACTGATCACCGAGGCGGTCCGGCGGATGGCGGCCGCCGTCGCCTGACCGGAATCCCATTTCGAAGAAGTGAGTATTGTATTCTCAAAGACAAGAACGATATTCTTCCGGGCGACCGGCATGCCGGGTGTACCGCAACGGCAGGGCCAGGATCAACGGCAGATGAGAGCTGTACGGGCGGCGGACGGCGCGATCCCGAGTGACCTGGTCACCCATCGCCATCGGCGCAAGGCCCCACCTCGCCGAGTCGGCAGCGCGAAGCAACGCCAGTGGCCCGATCAGAACGCTCCAGTACGTACTTACGTCCACGAGGCGTCGATGACCGAACTGCTGGACCACCTGCGCGACTCCGGTGCCCGGCGGCCGGCGTTCCTCGCCTCCGACGCGACCTCCGGCTGGTCCCTCACCCTCCAACGGACGCACGCCCGCTGGTGTGCCGACCACGGCATACCGCACGTCCTGCGCAAGACACCCGTCGGCGCCACCCCCGAGGCACTGCGGAGCGTCGCGCGGGACCTGCTCGCCCAGGACCCTGGAACCGACGCCGTTGTGTGCGCCCCCGACGGCGCCGCGGCGGCCGTGCTCCCCGAACTGCGCGCGGCAGGCCGCACCGTGGGCGGAGACCTGCTGCTGGCGTCCTGTGTGGACTGCTCGGCGATGCGGACGGCGGAGCCGCCGATCACGGCGATCGACCTGCGCCCGCGCTCGATGGGGGCCGAATGCGCCCGCCCGCTCCGCGAAATCCTGTCCGGCGAGGCGCCTTTGGGAACGGTGCGTGCACTGCCCGTGGAACTGAAGGTACGGGCATCCACCGGCGCGTAGCACCGCGGTCTCTTCCTTGCGGGGCTACTTCCGGGTCGGTGTGACCGCGGCGAGGAGAAGGCGGTTGGATATCGGGTTCGCGCGTCCGTCGTTGGCTGTCGTGGTGGAGATGGAGTAGACGCCGCGCAGGGAGAGGTCCCGGGTGGCGAACATACCGTTGGCGTAGCCGTAGTCGTGTCCCGTCTTGCCCCAGAGCATGGTGCCGTCCGGGAGGGGGACGGACATCAGACCGAGGCCGAAGCAGGCAGGGCCCTGCTTTCCGTCTGCCGTCAGGCAGTTGGAGGCGTCGGCATACGGCACCACCTTGCCGTCTTCGCTCTTGGGGAGGGTGAACATCTCCTCGAGCAGGGCGGACGGCAGCAGTCGGCCCCGGAAGAGCGCGGTGATGAACCGGTCCAGGTCGGCAGGGGTGGAGATCATGCCGGACGGGTTGCCGTTCTGCTCGCTGACGTCGACCGGCTCGCCCGCGCTGTTGGTGAGGTAGCCGTGCAGGTAGGGCCGGGGCATCCGGGGGTTGTCCTCCGGCACCGACGTCTGGTCGAGGTGCAGCGGTCGCAGGATGCGGGCGGTGACCTCGGTCTTGAAGCTGTGCCCGGTGACTTGCTCGATCAGCTTCCCCGCGATCCGGAAGCCGAGGGAGTTGTACTCCTGCTTCGTACCGGGCGCGAACCTCGGTCCCGGCCACGGCCGGTCGGCAGGCCGCAGGGTGTCCTGGATGATCTGGTCGAACGACTGGTAGTCGTACCGGTGGGCGATCTGCTCGTCGGTGCTCACTGGGGGAGCTCCTTCGAGCACGTCCGGCAGGCCGCTGGTGAGGTCGAGCAACTGGCGGACGGTGATCGGCTGGAAGGTGTCGGGCAGCAGGCCCGGCAGGTAGTGCTGTATCGGCCGGTCCAGGTCGACCCGTCCCTCTGCCGCCAACTGCAGCACCACCGTCGACTCGAAGGTCTTGGAAATGCTGCCGATGTGGAAGTGCGCGTTGTCGGGAATGCGTTTCCCGGTGACGGTGTCGCCGGACGAACCGCGCCACACCTGACCGGGTTCGGCGACCAGCGCGATCGCACCGGCCGCCTGGTCGTCCGGTCTCACCCGCAACGCCGCCTGCAGCGCGGCCGGATCCAAGGGCGGCCGGGGCGACGCCGAGGCGGGGGCCGTTGCTGCCGTGGCAGCGGCGAGGGCCGCGCCGCTGCCACCAGTACCAGTACCAGTACCGGTGCCAGTACCAATGTCCGTGCCAGTACCAGTGACAGCGGTCGCCACCGCGGCGCCGACCAGGCTCAGCACGGCGATCCGACGCACAAGGGGGTTCACGCGGGTCCTTCCGGTCAACAGCGGCTCACACGGCAACTGGATGTTGATGTCACCACTCTCGCCCGACCCGAGCCCTCGGACCATCAGGGGTGCCCCTGACCCGACCCTGAGAACTCCTGAGGTTCCCTCAGGGACGGTCAGCGGTCCTGGGAGAGGGCGAGTGGTTCGGCGAACAGGCTTCCGGCGTCGGCGAGTTCGTCGTACGTGCCGTGTTCGGTGATCCGGCCGTGTTCCATCACGATGATCCGGTCCGCGATCTTCGTGTTGGCCGGCTGGTGGGCGACCACGACGGTGATGCGGTCGGCGGCGATGGCCTTGATCTGTTCGAGGATGGCGTGCTCGCCGCGGGCATCGAGGGTTATCTATAGCTGTCAAGTATCTGTCCGCGTCGGATGGCACGGCTGCTCTCAGGTATGTGAGGCACGATCCCGGTGCCCAGGTGGGAAATTGGTTGAGCCTCAGGTGACCATGTGGCAGGCTCGCCCGCCGTGACCGAGATCACCAAGTTGCACGACGACGAGGTGGACATCGATGCGTCCCTGTTGGCGCGTCTGCTCTCCACGCGGCGATGACATCCGGGGTCTCGGTGAACAGCACGCGTTATGGAGGACCGATGTCATCGATCAAGCAGTTCCAAGTCACCTTCGACTGCGCAGAACCTGAGCGGGTCGCTCGGTTCTGGTGTGAGGTGTTGGGGTACGTCGTACCGCCGCCACCGGAGGGGTTTGCCACTTGGGACGATTTCAAGCGCTCGCAGCCACCTGAGCAGCGGGATTCATGGTTCGCCTGCAGTGATCCCTCAGGTGTGGGCCCGCGACTGTACTTCCAGCGCGTCCCCGAAGGGAAGGTCGTCAAGAATCGGCTGCATCTTGATGTGCGGGTCGGCACCGGACTCGTGGGTGAAGAGCGCCTCGCCACACTCCAGGCCGAGTGCGCACGACTGGTCGCGCTCGGCGCGGTACACGTGCAAACACTGCTTGCCGATGGCACCAACGAGTCGTGCATCCCGATGCAGGACATCGAGGGCAACGAGTTCTGTCTCGACTGAGGGGCCGCGAATGTGTCCTCCTTCTGTTCCCTTTGGCCAGGACGAAGAACCGCCCCCGACCTGTCAGGGCGCTGCAGCGCCTCCCGCACCGTCCGGCGATGGATTCCGTACCTTCGGGCGAGCGCCCGGACACCCGTGCCCTCAAGCCGAGTGACCCGCCGGATCACGGCGAACATCTCCACCTTGGTCATCCGCGCCATCTGCGCTCCTTGAACTCGGAGCGCAACCAGCGTCCCACCGCAGCCCCCCGGTGGAACCGACACAGGTGCGTAGAACCAGTTACGTGCCCGCCGACGCTCAGCTACTGCTGTGGGTTCTCGCTTCGGATCATCCTCCTGAGGCTCGCTCGGGCGGCGACGAGGTCGTCGCTGGTATCGGCGAGTCTCCGTTCGAGCTCCTGCTTCTCATGGCGGAGCTGAGCGAGCTGGCTGTTCAGCTCTTGGTTCTGTGCGGTCAGTTCACCGATCCGTTCCGTGAGGTCGGTCGACTGCATTTGATCCAGTTGTCGGCCGAGCTGGCGCTGCAGGGCTTCTTTGAGGTCGCTGACCTGGCCGCGCAGAGGCTTCCGGCACACGGCGCTCCTCGGGACCTCTCCCTGGCGCAGAGGACCCGCGGACCGTTCACGCACGGTCCGCGGGTCCCCGCCCGGCTACTCGCCCAGCCAGAGGTCAGTGTCGTACGAGTCGTACGGACAGCCCGTCCGCCGAGTACACGGGCACGGCCCGGTATCCGTCGGCCAGGACCGTGACGCTGCCGAACTGGCCCCGCAGCGACGACGTCCGGAGCACCGGGATCGTGGTGCCCGGAGCGGGCGGGCAGTGGGCGTCCAGCCGGAGCGTCAGCGCGCTGTCCCGGCTCAGTACCACCCGGCGCTCCACCGTCAGCGCGGGCACGTGGCCCGCACGCAGGGTCGCGTCCAGGCTCGCGCCGGACGCCTGCGTGTAGCTGCCGTGCACGCGCACGGAGGACGCCGTGCTCACCCGCAGCGTCCCGCCGTTCACCCGCACGTCGCCGCACCCCAGCGCACCCGACGAACCGGCCGTCAGCACGCCCTCCTCCAGCACGGTGCCGCCCGTATGGGCATTGTCGCCCGTCAGGGTCAGCGCACCGGTGCCGCGCTTGACCAGCCGGCCGCACCCGGAGACGTCGTTGCGCCAGGTGTCGGCCGCACTGAAGCCCCCGTCGGCGGCGTTCATGGTGACGGTCACGTCGGAGTCGAAGGCGCCGTACCCGTCGGCGGCGGCGAAGAGGTTGAGCCGGCCCCACTGCTCGAGACCGTCGAGCAGCACGTACCCGGAGGGCAGGGCGGTCGTCCGGAGCACCTCGCGGCGCTGCCCGGCGTCCAGGTAGGGAAGCCGCGTCTCCAGCAGGACCTCGGCGCCCTTGGGCACGGTCATACCCTCGGAGCAGCCGTGGCGCGTGAGGACGTACGTCAGTCGCGGCGTGAGCGCGCGGGCGTTCGCGGCCCGGTCGGCGTACGGGTCGGTGGCGACGTCCGCCGAGTGCGCGTAGGTGTACAGGGTGTCCGCCGTCGTACCGGTCTGCTGCTGGAAGTACGCGGCGGCCTGGGCGCGCGCCGTGGCCTTGAGGGCGGCGTTGGCCGGGTCGGCCAGCGTGGCGGCGGCCAGCGCGGTGGCCATGATCCGGCCGCCGATGACGTCGACGGTCGAGTGCATGCCCGACATGATCCGGGTGTGGCTGAGCTCGAAGGCGCGCGCCACCAGCTCCTGGAAACGCTCGGGCACCGCGTACGCGTACGCCAGACCCGCCAGGTGGAAGGCGTTGGTGTGCCCGCTGGGAAAGCCGCCGTCGTCCGTCGGCGCCGTGCCGCGCTGCCACAGCAGCTGCGGGGCGACGATCACGTCGGAGTCGTAGACCGGGAAGCCGAGCGCGTCGACCTTGCCGGTGTCGACGACCTCGCTGTCCTCGTTCATGCGCCACGGACGCGGGTACTGGAAGGCGTACTTGGCGGGGTTGCCGGAGGCGTACGGGCCGCGCACGGTGTCGACCAGCTCGGCCACCTTGCCGAGAGCCGAGTCGTGCGCACCGGCACCCAGCGCGGAGCCGGCCGGCGCGTCGGCGGGCACGGCGTCGTTGATCTTGCCGGAGGGGGTGGAGTCGGGGGCGCTGGTGATCGACGTGACCGCCTTGGCGCCCGACTTGTAGAGCTCGGCGAGCGGGCCCAGACCGGCGATCATCGCGTAACTCTGGTGCTGCCGGTCGTAGAGGAACGCCTCCTTCGCCTGTGCGTCGGTGCGGGCGTGGGTGATGCGCGCGCAGTAGCGCATGTTGGCGCGCAGCACCTCGGGCAGCAGCGGCGTGCCGGTGTTCCAGGCGCCGCCGGTCTTCCACACCTTGCCCATGCCACCGAGGATCCGGACCACCGCGTTGGTCTCGGGCGTCAGATTGGCCAGGACGTTGGTGGTGTAGTCGTCGACGAAGGCGGCCGGGGCCGTGGCAGCCTTCGCGTCCGCGGCCGCGAGCCATGTGACCGCGGTCGGAGCGGCCAGCAGGCTCGCCGACGCGCCGAGTGAGTTCCGCAGGAACACCCGCCGGTTCAGGGCGCGCTCACGAACGGGGGCCGACGGGAGGACGGACTGCTGCCCGGCTGGTGACGGCATGAGATTGCCTCTCCTGAGTGAATGGGGGTCCTCCGCAGCCGGGTGAAGTCGGAGAAGCGACCGAGCCCTGTGGTGAGGACGAGTCATACGAGCGAAGATCTACGGCTGATTCATGTCACGCTTGCGAAGTACGGGCGGCGGCAAGGTGTCGTACGAGCGAATGCGCCGCCGCTGTGCGCCCGCTGTGCGGGGGAACGCGCCGCCGTCACACGCCCTTTCAAGCCTTGCCTCCCCTTCAGGGGCCAGGGGCTTCGGGCGAGTTCATACGGCTTCAGAGGAGTGAACGCGCCAACGCCACGGCCCCCTCGACCGGTGGCACCCGTAGTGGCCTGGGCCGTGCCCCGGGTACGGATTCGGCGAGTGACGCCGTGAAGGCGGTGAACAAGGCGGGCTGGGCGAGCACGGTGCTCCCGGCGACCACCACGTCGTCGACGGCGACTCCGCGCCCGGCGAGCCGCACGACGAGTGCGGCAAGGGACCGGCCCCCGTCGGCGATCACGTCCTGGGCGATCCGGGAACCCCGTTCGGCGGCGGCGAACACGACGGGCGCGTGCCGGCCCCACTCGGCCGACACATCCGTCGCACTCTCCAACGCGGCACCCAGGGCCGGGACTTCACTCACCCCGAACGCGTCGATGAGCCCCAGCGCCAGTGCGTCCGGGGCTTCACCACGGTCGTGCGCCGCCCACACGGCGCGCGCCGCTTCCCGTACGAGACCGGCGGAGCCGCCCTCGTCGCCGAGCACCGCCCCCCAACCGCCGACCTGAACGGGGCTGTCGTCGGCCAGCCGTCCCACCGCCACCGAGCCGGTACCGGCGACGAGACCGACCCCCTTGTCCAGCCCCGCGGCGGGGACGAGCAGTTCGGCGTCGCCCACGACGCGGCAGGGCACCTGGAGGAGCGCCTCCAGCGCCGAGCGGATCTCCGCGCACTGCCGGGGCGTCTCGCAGGCGTGCCCGCCCACGGCCACGGCGGCCGCGGCCGTGTCGGGCGGGAGCGCTTCGCGCAGCAGCGCGGCGAGCCACGCGGCGGCGGCCGCAGGTTCGTGCGGCCGCCAACCACTGCTCGTACGGACATGATCGGCGACGGAACTCCGTCCCGCGCGGGCACGGAGATGGGTCTTGGTGCCGCCCACGTCGATACCGACCACGAGGGGCGTGGAGTCCTGCACGGAACCTCTTTCGTCGCTGTACTGAGATCGCTGTACGGAGATGCGAAGTACTGAGCTGCGAACGGTGGGCGAACCGTGCCTGGATCAAAGGGAGTTGAAGAAATCGGGAAGCCCCGGGACGGGCCTCTGACGGACCACGGCAGGCGAGTACCGTGAAGTTCGTTAGGAAATTAACTAACGAAGTAGGGTGCGTCAAGAGGCATGGACGCGGTCCGTCGAACCAATGGGGGAGCTGTGGCACACGACCAGGAGGACGGCCCGCGGCTGAGCGAGAGCGCGGGCGCCGTGTTCGCCGTGCTGGCCGCGGCGGGCAGCGCCACGCGGCCCCAGCTCGCCGCCCTCGCGGGCCTGTCCAAGCCGACGGTGTCCGCCGCCGTCGCCGAACTGGAGACGGCCTCGCTCGCCGCGCGCTCCGGCACCGCCCACGGCACCACCGGCCGTTCGGCCGCCGTCTACCGCCTCGGCCCCGCCGCCGGCTGTGTCCTCGCCGTCGACCTCGGCTCCACCCACACCGAGGTCCGCGGCTGCGCCCTGGACGGCACCGTCCTCACCGCCCGCACCACCGACGCCCGTACGAGACCCGCAGACGCCCTGCGCCACGTACTCGACGCACTCGACGGGCTGCCTGCGGGCTCGCCGCGAGCCGTCGTGATCGCCGTCCCCGACGTGGCGACCGATCACGACGGCTCCGGTCCCCGCCCGGCAACTCCCGCCATAGCGGCGGAAGTCGACGCCCTCTCCCTCCCGCCCCGCATCCCCGTCCACATCGAGAACAACGTCAACTGCGCCGCCCTCGCCGAACTCCACGAGGGCGCCGCCCGGGGCCGCCACACCTTCGGCTACCTCCAGGTCGGCTACGGCATCGGCCTCGGCATCGTGGTCGGCGGCCAGGTGCTGCGTGGCAGCAACGGCGCGGCCGGCGAGATAGCGCGGCTGCCCTACCCCTGGGCCGAGGACGAGGAGTCCGTGCACGAAGGCATGGAGCGGTACGCCGGCGCGGGCGCCCTGCTGCGCCGGGTCGCCGCGGCCTGGCGCGCGCCGCAGGACGGCCCCGAGCCGTACGACGCGGCCCGGCTCTTCGCCCTCGCCGCCGAAGGGCACCCCAAGGCCCGCCACTTCGTCGACGGACACGCCCGCGAGGTGGGCCGGCTCGCCGCCGCGGCCACCGCGGTCCTCGACCCCGGCCTGATCGTCCTGGGCGGCGGCATCGGCGCGAACCCGCAGCTCCTGCCCGGGGTGCGGGCCGAACTCGCCCGGCTCAGCTGGCCCACCGAGGTGGTCAGCAGCGAGGTCGGCGACAGCGGCACGGTCGCGGGCGCGGCCCGGCTGGCCGTAGCGCGCGGAATTCAAACCGTGACCGACGGTGTCCCGGCCAAGCATTGACGGACTCCGTCCGCTTCTGCCAATGTCCGGACAAGCGCTTTCTAGGTCGGCGGGAACCCGACTCCGGAGGGGGCGTCCCGCCGTACGCGATCCGTACGGCAGCCGTACGAGGGCGTGCTCGTAAGGTCGCGGCCGGAGCAACGGCCGGGGACTCCCACCCGACAGGGCGGTGCGGCCGGGCGAGGCCGCACGCCGGGAGCGCGACTCCAGGGAAGAGACCCTCGCCGCCTTGACCGGCCGGGGGATCCGTCACGCATATCCAGGGGAGGACCCGGTGGGTCACCAGATCTCGCGCAGAACCCTGTTCCGCACCGCGAGCGGTATCGCCGCGGCGGCCGCGACAGGCGGTTCGCTGAGCGCCTGCGGCGGAGGCACCGGCGCAGGCACCACCAGCGGCAAGATCACCATGACGTGGTGGGGCAGCGACGACCGCCACAACGCCTACAAGAAAGCGCTCGCGACCTTCCAGAAGAGCAACCCGAAGATCAAGATCGAAGAGCGTTACTCGGGCTACGACGGCTACTTCGACAAGTTCAACACCCAGGTCGCCGGCGGCAGCGCCCCCGACCTGTTGCAGATGGACACCGCGCTGGTCGCCCAGTACGCCCGCAAGGGTGTCATCGCCCCGATCGACGAGTACGTCGGCAAGTCCCTGGACCTGACCGGCTTCTCGAAGACGCTGCTCGCGGCCGGCACGGTCGACGGCAAGCTGTACGGCGTCCCGTCCGGCATCGGCGTCAACATCCTCACGGTCAATGTCACCGGCCTGAAGAAGCTGGGCCTGGAGCTGCCGGACCGCGAGTGGACCTGGGCCGACCTGAAGAAGATCGCGGTCGAGGTCAACAAGAAGAGCGGCGGCAAGCAGTTCGGCGTCGACGACGGCGGCGGCGGCACCCTCCAGGCCTTCGAGGTGTTCGCCCGCGAGAAGGGCCAGACCTTCTTCGCCACGGACGGCAAGAAGCTCGGCTTCACCGCGGACACCCTCCAGGAGTGGTGGGAGTTCTGGGCCGAGATGCGCAAGGACAAGGCGTCCCCGGCCGCCGCGATCACCTCCGCCGCGCACAACGACCTCACCAAGAACGGCGTGGTCATCGGCAAGACGCTGTTCACCTTCGACTCCGGCGTCTACGGCGCGGGCGGCGCGATCACCGACGCGGTGCTGGACTTCCTGCCCACCCCGCAGGGCCAGTGGTCGGGCGCCCACGAGGGCAACTTCGTCAACGGCGGCGTCCTGCTCAGCGCCACCAAGGCGAGCAAGCACATCGCCGACTCGGTGAAGATCATGAGCTTCTTCGCCCAGGACGCGACGGCGATCAAGGACATGCAGCTGCTGCGCGGCATCCCGCCGACCGAGAAGGCCCGCTCCCTCATCTCCGCCGGCCTGTCGGACACCGACAAGAAGTCCATGGACATCGCCGACTACATCTCCAAGCGGGTCGGCAAGGCGACCAACGCGCTGCCCGCCCCCCAGCCGCCGCCGAACGGCGCCGACCAGATCTGGGACCTGCTGTTCCAGTCCAACCTCGCCGTCGCCTTCGGCAAGAAGACGATCAAGGCGCAGCTCAGCGAGTTCTTCGACCAGGCGCAGTCGATCCTCTCGCAGTAGACACCCGCGCGGGCCGCGGGCCGCGGGCCGCAGTGCACGGCAGGACCGGGAAAGGGCCAGGGAGATGAGCATGACCACCACCGAGACCGACGAGGTCGTCAAGGAGCCGACGGCTCCCGCGACCCCGGCCGACCAGCGCGAGCGTGAACGCATGCGTCGCCGCGCCGCCAGACGGCGCGGTGGAGGCTGGTGGCCGTACCTCTTCCTGGCCCCCTGGTTCGTCGGCCTGTTCGGGCTGACGATCTACCCGATGCTCGACTCGCTCTACCTCTCCTTCACCGACTTCGACCTGCTGACGCCCGCCAAGTGGGTCGGCGCGGACAACTACACCCGGATGTTCACCGACGACCCCAACTTCTGGGACTCGGTGCACGCCACCCTCGTCTACGTGGCGGTCTCGGTGCCGCTCAAGCTCGCCCTCGCACTGTCCGTCGCGATGCTCCTCAACCGCCCGCTGCGCGGCATCGGCTTCTACCGCGCCGCCTTCTACCTGCCCTCGCTGCTCGGCGGGGCGGTGGCCATCGCCATCATGTGGCGGCAGATCTTCGGCGGCGACGGCCTGTTCAACGACTTCCTCGGCTGGTTCGGCATCAAGGGCCAGGACTGGATCTCCAGCCCCGACACCTCGATCTACACGCTGGTCCTGCTGGCCGTCTGGCAGTTCGGCACCCCGATGGTCATCTTCCTCGCCGGACTGAAGCAACTGCCCAAGGACGTGTACGAGGCGGCGGCGATCGACGGCGCGGGAGCCGTGACCCGGTTCTTCAGGATCACCCTGCCGCTGCTCACCCCGATCGTCTTCTTCAACGTGGTCCTGCAGATCATCGACGCGTTCAAGAGCTTCACGCCCGCCTACGTGGTCAGCAACGGCACCGGCGGACCGCTCAACTCGACCATGCTGTACTCGCTCTACCTCTACAAGAAGGGCTTCACCGACCTCCAGATGGGGTACGCCTCGGCGCTGGCCTGGGTGCTGTTCCTGGTCATCGCCGGCTTCACGGCGGTCAACTTCATCGCCAGCCGTTACTGGGTCCACTACGACGACTGAGCGTCGGTGAGGAGAGTACGTACCCATGTCTGCCATCACCCCGGCCGTGTCACCGCTCAAGCGGCTGCGCGACCTCACCGGCTCCCGCCGGATCCTGGTCCACACCCTGCTCATCGGCGTGGCGCTGGTCATGCTGTATCCGCTGCTGTGGATGCTGAGCAGCTCGGTGAAGCCCGACACCGAGATCTTCACCCACCCAGGGCTGATCCCGAACAAGTTGCACACCCAGAACTACTCCGAGGGCTGGAGCGGTTCGGGCAACTCCTTCTCGCTCTACATCACCAACTCGCTGATCGTCACCATCGGCGCGGTGATCGGGAACGTGGTCTCCTGCTCGCTGGCGGCCTACGCCTTCGCCCGCTTCGAGTTCCGCGGCAAGAAGATCTGGTTCGGCCTGATGCTCGGCACGCTGATGCTGCCGATGCAGGCCACGCTGATCCCGCAGTACACGCTGTTCTACAACCTGACCTGGATCAACACCTTCCTGCCGCTGATCGTGCCGAAGTTCCTCGCGGTGGACGCCTTCTTCATCTTCCTGATGGTCCAGTTCATCCGCTCCATCCCGCGCGAACTCGACCAGGCCGCCATGATGGACGGCGCCAACCCCTTCCAGATCTACTGGAAGATCATCCTGCCGCTGATGCGTCCGGCCCTGGTCACCACCACCATCTTCACCTTCATCTGGACCTACGACGACTTCTTCAGCCAGCTCGTCTACCTCCAGCAGAACGACCGCTTCACCGTCCCCCTCGGCCTGACCCTGTTCCTGGACAAGACCAGCGGCTCCTCGTACGGCGCGATGTTCGCCATGTCGACACTCGCCCTCCTGCCCACGCTCATCTGCTTCCTCATCTTCCAGAAGAGGCTGGTGGAGGGACTGGCGACCTCCGGCATGAAGGGCTGACCTCCGGTGCACCTGCCTCACCAGCGCGGCCACTTGCACGACCTCCCGGACGACCCGGCCGCGTACGACGCCGTCCTCGCCGCCGTCACCGAGGCCGCCCTCGCGCGCATGACCGCCGAGGGCAACCTCGAACACCCCGCCACGATCGACGACATCGGCGACACCTCCCTCGGCATCACCTCTCTGCTGGCACTCGCCCGACAGCGCACGAAGGACCCGCGACTGGGCCAGGCCGTGCGCCGCAGCCTGGCCTTCCATCTGCGCGAGCGGGTCTACTCGCAGGACAACCCCGGTTACCCGAACCTGAGGACACGCGGCTCCGGACTGCCGTACGCCCGTTACGTGCTGGAGGCGGGCGCGCACCCCGTCGGCGACTGGCCGAGCACGGTGTGGGCGCTGCTCCAGGCGGTCAATGTGCTGGAGACGGCCGACTCGATCATCCCGGACGAAGAGCGACACGAACTGATCGAGTTGGCGCACGGCTACTGGCGTTGGCTGACCGAGGCGACCTTCTTCAACCCGCAGGAGGCCGGCAACCAGGCCATCGGCTGCGTCGTCGGCGGACTGATGCTCGCCCGCCACCTCCCCGTGGAGGAAGGGGAGTCGGTCCGTTCGCGCGCGATGAGTCTGTACGTCGACGAAATCCGCGCCCGCCGTGTCCGCGACCGGGGTGCCCTGCTGCCCCCGGAGCACGGCGGCGCGTACGACAACAACTACGGGCCGATCTCCCTCTCCTTCCTCGCCCAGGCCCACAAGGTCAGCGGCGATCCGGTCTTCGCCGAGGACGGCGACGCGCTCGCCCGCTACCTCGACGCACGGCTGACCGTCGGCGGCTTCGACCTCGGCGGCCCGCGCTACAGCGAACAGCACTCCGGCTTCGAGGCCGTGCTCGGCCTGCGCTACTTCGGCCACCGGATCGGCGCCGACCTCGGCCGCTACCGGGGCGACACCCGCTGGGGCCGGCACGCCGTCGGGCCGGACGGCGGGATCGACGGCCACTTCGCGTTCATGCTCGTCTGGCAGATCCAGGACGCCACGCGCTGGTACCGCACCCCGTCGAAGGACCCCGTACGGCATCAACTGCGCGCGGGCACGGTCTCGGTGGCCTTCGACGACCGGATGACGCCTGCGCTCGTCGAGGCGGCGGGTACGTACTACCTGCCCGCCGCGGTCAACCGCCAGCACGGCTTCGGCCCGGTCGTCGACGGCTTCCTGCTGAGCCGCCCCATGGGCGATGTGCGGGTACGCGACCTCGCGAGCGACGGCCTGACGGCCAAGCTCGTCACCAAGCCGGTCGTCGGCCGCGACCACGTCCTGCGCCATGTCCGGTCGTTGTACGTCACGGACGGCACGAGCCTGTGGACGACGGTGGCCGTCGAACGGCTCGACGGGACGCCGTATCTGCTCGCCGGACTGCCGTACGCCACCGACGACGGCGACCGGGTACGCAGGACCGCGGAGGCCGCTGTGACGTCGGCGGGCCCGCTGCGGCTGACGCACCCGCAGGCGGAGGGGATGGCCTTCTTCGACGCCCGTGCGAAGGCGACCCAGGAGCAGGCGGCCTTCGCCCTGGCCGCCGATCCGCGCGGCTACGGCAACCCGGACGAGGGCTGGCGCCACCTCGTGGCCTCCACCGCCCTCGAGGCGGACCCGGCGCCCGGCGCCCCCGAGGGCCTGAACGTCTTCGCGGTCCGCTACGGCGCTTTTGGTCCCTTCGCCCCGGCTTTCGACCAGGGACCGGCAGGCCTGACGATCCGCACCGAGGCGTTCACCGCGCTGATCGGGACTCCCGCGGGCGATGCGCGAGGGGAACCCGAGCTGGAGCTCCGCAGGCGGTGATCGCCGCGCCGACGACCAGGTCGGCACGGTCCCGCGTCGCGGCCACGAGCTCGGCGTTGCGCTGGTCCGTGCCGAGCACCCAGGCCACCGCCGTGTCGTGGTCCTTGCCGAACTCCTCGTGGCGGGCGACCAGACGACGTACGCGCTCGGCCTCGTCGAGTTCGCAGAACCACACCTCGTCCAGCTGCGAACGTACGCGCGCCCACGCCCCCTCCCGCAGCAGGAGGTAGTTGCCCTCGGTGATGATCAGACGGGCGGCGCGGGAAACCGGGACGGCGCCCGCGATCGGCTGCTCCAGGGTCCGTTCGAAGCCCGGCGCGTAGACGATGTCGTCGTCCTCTCCTTCGTCGCGCAGTCGGCGCAGCAGCGCCGCGTAACCCGCCGCGTCGAAGGTGTCGGGGGCGCCCTTGCGGTCGCGGCGGCCCAGGCGGTCCAACTCGACGTCCGCGAGATGGAACCCGTCCATCGGCACCTGCGTGACCCAGTCGGGCCCGTCGCCGTTCAGCCCCCGGACCAGACGCTCGGCCAGGGTCGTCTTGCCCGCCCCGGGGCTGCCGGTGATGCCGAGGACCGCGCGCCGCCCGGGACGCACGAGTGCCGCGGCCCGCTCCAGGAGATCGTCGAAGGTCATGCGCGAGGCCCACGGACGACCGCCGTACCGGCGCGTAGCGGGAACCGGTCGGTGAAGGCCGCTAGGGTCAGCAGGATGACCAGTCCCGGCAGGGTCATGAAGACGGCGAATCCCATGCCACCAGTATCGGGGTGGAAGAGTGGAATTCGGTCGGCCTCTGACGACCTCGGGTCTGGGGCGGGTCATTCCGCCTATGCTCATCAGGCTGTTGAATATTGGTCAATAACTGGCCCGGCAGCCGCCGTCGACGGGGGAGAACGTTCATGTCGCAGCAGAGCCCTACGCGTGCGCCGCACAGCTACCGGGCGTACTTCGATCACCTGCTCGCCTGCCAGAAGTGCAGCGCGCCCCCGAGGCGATGCGACGACGGTACGGTCCTCTACCGGACCTACCGGGCCGACTTGAAGAAGTGACGAGCCGGGACCGGTGTGACGTCGATGAGTGCGGCCGGGCTCTTGGGCCCGGCCGCAGCTCGGTGCGTCAGTGGCGTGCGATGCCCGGTGCGATGTCCTCGTAGCGCTCCACGGAGGCGCTGGAGGAGGCCGTGCTGCGCAGGGCGGCCTTCGTCGTCGGCTTGCCGCAGAACGCGGATTCCAGGGTGTTGGCCATCGTCGTCAGCACGCTCGCGTTGTTCGAGGTGTTGGCGAGCGCGGTGACGCTGCGCTTGCCGTCCTTCGAGGTGAAGGCGTACGTGTAGTAGCCCTGCACGGTGCCCGTGTGCCCGTACACGGACACACCGCAGGACAGGTCACGGCGGCGCAGGCCGAGACCGTACCCCTGGGTGCTGTTGACCGTCGTCCACTGCTGCATCTGCGCGAGCTGTGCGGCGGACATGAGCTGCCCGCTCATCAGCGCGGAGAAGAACGTGTTCAGGTCCTGCGTGCTGGAGATGATCGCACCCGCGCTCTGCGCCCAGGACACCGTCTGCTCGGTGGAGTCGACCAGGGCCCCACCGGCCTCGTCGGGCGTGAGGTAGCCGTTGGCGTGGGTGCCCGGGATGGCGGTGTCGGGGTGGACGTAGAAGGTGTCGGTCAGATTCAGCGGCTTGAAGATGCGGTTCTGGTACTCCGTGGCCACGGGGTTCCCGGTGAGCTTCTCGATGAGCATGCCGGCGACGACGAAGTTGGTGTTGGAGTACGAATAGGCCGCGCCCGGGGCGTTGGTGAGCGCGTGCTTCAGAGACAGGTTCACCAGATCCTGGTAGCTGAAGACCTTGTTGCGGACGGACTCGAAGCCCGGGACCGTCTGCGCGAACATGTCGTTGGTGTAGTCGTACAGCCCGCTGCGGTGGCTCAGCACATGGCGCACGGTGATCCGGTCGTCGGGCAGCAGCCCGGGCAGATAGGTGTTCACCGAGGTGTCGAGGTTCAGCTTGCCCTCGTCGACCAGTTGCAGCAGAACCACGGCGGAGAAGCTCTTGCTGACGCTGCCGACGCGGAACCGGTCGGTCGTGCTGATGGCCCGCCCGGTGGCCCGGTCGGCGACCCCCTCGGACAACTGGTGGACCGTGCCGTTGTCGTCGACCCGCACCATCGCGCCGGGGGCTCCCTGGGACAGGGCCGTGTGCAGTACCGCCTGCAGCCCGGCGTCGTCCGGCGCCGCCAGATCCGCGGCCGCGGCGGTGCCGGCCTGGGCGGGGACTGCGAGGAGGGCCAACAGCACCGCGCCCAGCGCCGTACCCTTGCCCAGCGTTCCTGAGACCATCTGATTTTTCTCCCGAGTTCCTTCTGGGTACCGCGCCACGGATACGGGCGTCGGCACCATCTCTACGCGCTGGAGAGGCCGTTGGGTTGCAGGGCCCGCGAAGAAGATCGGAAAATATTCGTCAGTGGCCGAAAAGCTGCGTCCAATACGTGCCCGCTTTGCCGCCGCCCGCGAGGCCGATGCCTATGTGGGTGAAGTCGGGCTTGAGGATGTTGGCACGGTGGCCGGGGCTGTTCATCCAGCCGCGGACGACTTCGGCGGGAGAGCGCTGGCCGCACGCGATGTTCTCGCCGATGGTCCGGCGCCGGGAGCCCGCCGCGGCGGCCCGGTCCCAGGGCCGGCTGCCGTCGGGGGAGGTGTGGGAGTAGAAGGCGCGGGCCACCATGTCGTCGCTGTGCGCCTGGGCCGCGGCGGTGAGCAGGGCGTCGACGGCCAGCGGCGGCAGACCCTCCGCGGCTCGCTCGACATTGGTCAGCGCGACGACCTCACTCGCCGTCTGTCGCAGGGCCCCGGGGGTGAAGGGCCGCGCCCACAGAGCCGTCCAGTACATGTCGCCGGAGCGGGGGGCGGCGACGTACGCCAGACCTGCCTGGCTGTACGCAGCGTCGTACAGCGTGCTGCGGGACTGCTCGGTGGTGAGGCAGTACTCCACGAACTCCCCCGGTGTGCGCGGGCCGGAGACCAGATGCTCGCCGACGGTGAGATACGCGTAACCGGTGGAGGTGATGCGCTGGTGGACGGAGATCCCGTTCGCGCTCTCGGAGCTGAGGAGGCCGCGCGCGGCCATGTCGGAGGCGTGGGCGTGCGCCGCGGTCGCGAGCCGCGCGTCGAGGGAGACGGGAGGGGAACCGGCCACGGTACGGACGGAGTTGACCAGGTCGAGGAAACCGTCCGGGTCGGGAGCCGCGACGGACGGCGCGGGGGCCTCGGAGACATCCTCGGCGACCTCGACCCCGAAGTCCCGCGCTATGCCGGCCAGCCCGTCCGCGTACCCCTGGCCAAGGGCGCGCAGCTTCCACGCGGTGCCGCGCCGGTAGATCTCGGCGAGCAGCAGCACGGTCTCCCGCTGCGGGCGTGGGGGAGTGAACCGGGCGAGGGTGTGGCCGCCCGGACCGGTGACGTGCAGGGTGGGAGCGGGCAGCCGGCCCAGCGGCGTACCGGGATCGGCAGGGCTGATGACCACGGTGACGCGGCTCGCTCCGGACCGCAGGCCCGGCGGGTCGATCGTGAGGTTCTCCCCGGCGAGTCGGGCCCCGGGCACGGTCGGCTGGTTGTAGAACACGAAGTCGGCGTCGCCGCGCACCTTGCCGCTGTCGTCGGTGATGAGCGCGGACACGTCGAAGGGGCCCGGCACCCGGATCGTCAGGGTGCCGCCCGGCAGAGGCACATTGCCCCCGGGGACCAGGTCGCTCATCGTGCCGCCCGTCGAAGTGATGAACCCCGCGGGCCACCGAATCGGGCGCACCCGCTCCCGGTTCCTGCCCGCTCACCCCGTCAACGTCCCGTTCGCTCCCGAGGGTTCCCGCGCCCTTCGGGGGTTTGTGCGTCGATCGCCTCCGGAGGGCGCAACGACCGCAGCGCGAACAGGAGTACGCCGATGTCGTCCAGGTAGATCGGGTCGGGCAGCAGGTCGGTCGGCAGCAGGAGATAGACGACGGCACCCCAGAAGACCCAGCGGGATCCCGTCGGAAGCCCGGCGCGCCGCAGATCGCGGCGGGTACGCACGAGCCGTACCAGCACCGCGATCGCCACCCCGAGTGCGGCGGCGCACAGGACCGCGACGATGAGGACCACCGTCCATGCCGTGGAGTCCATGAGTTCCGTCCAGAGCTCTCGTAGGGCAGTTCCTCCCCTCCGTGTTCCCACTCACCGGGTTCGTATCGCCCCGAACGACCGGCCGTCTCAGGCCGAGGCGGCGGCGACGCAGAACTCGTTGCCCTCCGGGTCCGCCATCAGCACGTGGTGCCCCTCGAACTCCTCCAGGACGGTGCCGCCCGCCCCCACGAGCCGCGCGGACTCCGCTTTGATCCGCGCCCACCGCTCGTCGGGACCGCCGTGTCCCGGCACGCGGACGTCGATGTGAAGGCGGTTCTTCGCCGTCTTCGGCTCGGGGACCCTGAGGATGGACAGCCGGGGGCCGACGCCGTCGGGATCGCAGAGCCACGCGCCGTCGTCCGCGGAGTCGTCCTCCGGCAGGTCGAACTGCGCGAGCCACTCCTCACGGGTGGTGAAGGGTGCGGGTGGAGGCTCGTCGATGTACCCCAGTGCCGACTTCCAGAACTCGGCGAGGAGCTTCGCGTCCGTGCAGTCAAGGGTCAGATCGATTCTGGCTGCCATGCCATGACCGTACTGCGCACCTCTGACAGTCCGGCCGAACCGCCCCCGGGCAGTCCGGTCGTACGGCGTCTAGTCGCTCCCGTGCATGTCAAGGCGGCAGAGGACGAAGTCATCGAAGACGTGCCGTCCGGGCCGGTCGCCGACGGTTCCGATCGCCGTGCGTATGTCGCGCAGTTGATCCGTCGTCATCTGCAGGGGCGGCTCGTCGGGCTGGTAGGTGGTGCGTACGGGATAGTCCTGGCCCGGTTGCCGGGTCATTTCGATGTGACAGCCGAGCACATGGGTGACCGGTCGGCCGGCGCAGAAGTCGAGCAGGCGATCGACAGTGCGGGTGAAGGCGGCCCAGTCCTCGACGTACAGGCGGCCGGGGTAGACCGTGTCGCCGGTGAGGAGGAAGCCGGTCCAGGGGTCGAAGTACGTCACCGCCGCCTCGTGGTGCCCCGGCGTGGCCAGGCACTCCAGGATTCGGCCGCCGAGGTCGACATGGGCGACGCCGTCCGGGTCGTCGTCGAAGCCGAAGAACGGCCAGGCGGTGTCGAGGGCCGCGTCCACGACCCTCGTACCGGGGCGGTCGGCGAACTGGCCGTCCCCCGCGATGTGGTCGCCGTGGGGGTGGGTGTGCAGCACCAACAGCTCGTAACCGTCCCGGGGATGGGCGGCCAGCCAGGTCGCCATCACTTCGTCCACCACGCGCCGCAGCGGGAAGTACGCGGCCGAGGCCGTGGCACCGGTGTCGATCAGTACGGCCCGGTCCTCGCCGAACAGCAGGAACAGGAAGGGCGCCTCGTAGTCGATCGCCATGTTCTGCCGCAGGATCACCGTGTGCGCGTCGTACGCGTGGACCTGGATGTCGGGATCGGTGTTGTGCTTTGCCGACGGTGATCCGTGGATCCACCGCACATCCAGGGGCCGTACGCCCGCGGACTCCTCTCCTCCACCGGCGTTCTCGGTCCGCGGCCTCTGCGTGTCCACGATGTCTCCTCGGTGATGATCCCGCCGGGACCACCACCTGGACCCGGGACCTCAGTTTCGCGCGGCGTGGTGGTCGACGAGCGCCTGGGTGACCGCCCGCACGCTGCGGGCGATGTGGTTGAGCTGCAGCACTTCGGCGGCGTACATCTTGATGGTGTGCTCGATGACCGATTCGTGCAGGCCGAGTGCGGGCAGTTCGGCCCGGGCGGTCTGCAGGGCGGTCCGGGCCACCCGGATCTCGTGCTGCACCTGGATCTGGGCGTGGCGGCCGAGCAGTACGGGGTGCTTCATGAGCGTCGGGTAGCTCGCGTAGCGGGCCGGCACCAGTTCGCGCAGCCACTTGGTGGCGGAACGCTCCCAGTCGAAGCTGCCGGGGGTCTTGACCTGGCACGGCCAGTCCGAGGTGATCGGTGAGTACGTCGTCAGGGCCATGTTCATCGCTTCCGGGTTACGTCGGCGGCAAGGGGGGTCAGCAGGTCTGGGGCGGCCCCGGTCTAGGGGATGGCCGAGGCCGCCACCGCAGGCGTCCGCTCACGCGGGGCCCGTCCGAACACCCGGGGCCCCATGCGGGTAGGAGCGGACGGCTCCGGGTGGTCGTAGGACGCGACCCGGAGGCCTCCTGGTCACGATCCGCGAGAAGTATTTATATATACCGCCGGATGCGCAAGAACATGAAAAAATTCATGCGGGATATGGGGTGAATGATCCCGTGATGCCGTGGTGACGGGCGGTGCGGCGTCAGTCCTTGAGGAAGAACTGGTGCTGTTCGGCGATCTGCTCGTACTCCTCCAAGCGCGCCTGCGTCCGCTCCGGATCGGCGTCGGACATGGCCTGGAGCAGCGCCGCCGACATCATGACGGGGGCGGCGTAGGAGTCGAAGACCAGGCGTGCCCCGGTGCCGACGGTGAAGGTGGCGTCGGCCTCGTCGGCCAGCGGTCCGAGCGCCAGGTCGGTGATCAGGGCCACTTTCAGCCCCGCGCTGCGCGCCACCCGCACCGCGGTCAGCGTCTCCTGGGCGTGCCGGGGCATCCCGAAGGCCAGCAGCCAGGTGCCGCCCGCCTCGCGCGACTGGAGCAGCGCGTCGTACGCGACGCTGCCGCCGCGCGTCAGCAGCCGTACGTCGGGGTGGATGCGGCGGGCGGCGTACGCGAAGTACTCGGCCAGCGACACGGAGATGCGCAGCCCGAGGACGGTGAGCGGGGTCGACTGCGACAGCGCGCGGCCGACGGTGATCACCTGGTCCGGATCGGCGAAGTCGCGGCGCAGGTTCTCCAGGTTCTCGATCTCGGCGTCCACCGCCGCCTGCAGCTCGTTGCCGCGGTCCTCGGTGGGCGGGCCCGGCGTGCTGGAGAGCGTGCTCAGCGCGATGGCCTGGAGTTTCTCCCGCAGCGCGGGGTAGCCGCTGAAGCCGACCGCCGCGGCGAAGCGGGTCACCGACGGCTGGCTCACCCCGACGCGCTCCGCGAGATCGGTGATCGACAGGAACGCCGCCTCGGTGATGTGCTCGATCAGGTACTGGGCGATACGACGCTGCCCCGGGGAGAGATGGGGCCCGTCGAACAACTCCCTCAGCTGGGACGTGGGCGCCGCGCCCGCCTCCGGAGCCGTCTTTCCGGAGGTGATCGCGGACGCCTGCGCGCGTGCCTGCTGCGGCGATGGCACTGATGTGCCTCCTTCGTGTCCCACGAGGATTCAACATAGCTCACGGACCGTGCTGACCAGGGCATGGTCGAGCACAGGCAGTAGCCCGGCGGGCGTGCACCGTGACGTCGGGAGTCCGGTGGGTGACATGGCCCGGCGTGACCGGGTAACCATACGGCCGGGTTCCACTCCATGAAGATCGCACGAGGACATGAACTCGGTTCGGTTCGCGACAAGTTGACGACCGGTCATGGACACGACGGGAGGCGCACGTTGAGGATGAGAATCCCCATCCGTAGGAGTTGTTCATATGCGTAGACGACACCTGCTGGCCGGTGGAGCCGCCCTCGCGGCCGCCGCCTCTCTCCAGCCCGTACTGACGGGAACCGCACAGGCCGCTCCACTTCCGGGGCGGCTGCCGTCGAGAAGCGCGGTCGTCGCCGTCCTGCGGCGCGTGGCCGACCAGTGGATCGCCACCCACACGGACCCCGGCGACAACGGCTGGGCCAACGCCACCTTCTTCAGCGGACTGCTCGCCCTGCAGCGCCTGACCGGCAGCCCCCGCTACCTCGCCTACGCCCGGAGCTGGGCGGAGCAGCACGCCTACGGCCTCAAGGGCGGCGTGACCACGCGCCACGCCGACAACCACTGCGCCGGGCAGGCCTACCTCGATCTCTACGAGATCGAACCGGAGGAACAGAAGATCACCGCGATCGAGACCTCCCTGCACCGCATGATCTACACCGACCAGCCGGAAAAGAACGACGACTGGTGGTGGGACGACGCCCTCCACATGGCCATGCCGCCCTTCGCCCGCCTCGGCGCCCTCCGCAAGGACCCGCAGTACTGGCAGAAGCTGTACTCCCTCTACGACCACACCAAGCGCGTCGAGGGCGGCACGGGGCTGTACGACGCCACCACCGGCCTCTGGTACCGCGACAAGCGATTCCTCCCCGGGGTCCCCGGCGGGATCGTCTCGCCCGCGGGCAAGCCCGTGGTCTGGTCGCGCGGCAACGGCTGGGTGGCGGGCGGACACACCAAGACCCTCAAGGCGCTGCCGCCCACCCAGCGGCACACCGCCGAACACCTCGAATACCGGGACACCCTGATACGCCTGGTGACCGCCGTCGCCCGGGTGCAGCGCACCGACGGCTTCTGGAACGTCAACCTCGCCGACCCCGCCCATCTGCCCGGCCCCGAGACCAGCGGCACGTCCTTCTTCCTCTACGGCACCTCCTACGCGATCGGCGCAGGCCTCGTCGACCGGCGCACCTGCCTTCCCGTGGCGGCCCGCGCCTGGAACGGCCTCGTCACCACGGCCGTACACCCCGACGGCTTCCTCGGCTACGTCCAGAACGTCGGCGACCGCCCCGATTCCAGCCAGCCCGTCACCTACGACAGCACCGCGGACTTCGGCGTGGGCGCCTTCCTGCTCGCCGGCACCGAACTCGCCCGCCTGGCCGGACCCTGACGCGACGCACCGGTGCCCCCGCCGCATACGGCGGGGGCACCGGTGCGTCGCTGTCAGGGCTGCGCGGTGAGCGTGAAGCTCTGTGCCGCGGAGCCGTCGCAGGTGCGCTGGGTGAGCTGGACGCTGTTCGTCGAGGCACTCGCCGAGGTCAGGCACTTGCCGCTGTGGCGAGCCGTGAAGTGGTAGCGCCCGGTGCTCTCCTTCACCGGCAGCCACTGCTGGTTCTGCCCACCCGAGTAACTCCACAGCTGGAGCGGCGCGTTGTCGGCCGTCGAGACATCGGTCACGTCGATGACCTGCTGTGGATTGGCACGGATGGCGGCTTGCCGGTACCCGCTGTCGGTCGAGCGGAACTGGAACTGCTGGGCCTGGGTGCCGTTGCAGGCGTACTGCTGGATCACGGTCCCGTTCGCCGTGGCGGCCGAACGGGCGTCCACACAGGTGCCGTTGCCGGCATTTGTCAGCGAGTACCAGGCGGTCTCGGAGGGGGAGTCAGCCGGGGGAGTGCCGGTGCCGGCCCCTCCCAGCCACTTCAGGCCGTCCAGCAGGAACTGATTCTGTGTCGCGCTCGCGAACGTCGACGACAGACGCGTGTTGGTCGTGTAGTTCATCGCGTTGTGGCCGAAGTTCGCGTACAGCATCTTGTACTGCGTGTTGGTCCACAGGATCGGGTAATAGCCGCTGTACCAGGACTGGTTGGGATCGGTGCCGACCGGGAAGCTGCTCGGGTCGATCGAGGCCAGGATCTTGATGTCCGGGTTCTGCCGCAGGTCGTTGGACCAGCTGTACCACTCGCTGACCGACGAGGTGAACGTGGCCGGCAGGTTCTTGGTGGCCGCGTGCGTACGGTCCTCGACCTTCAGGGTCACCGACGTCGGACCCCAGGTGTTCGACACGAAGTTCCCGGAGCCGAGGAACTGGTTGTGGTACCAGGACCAGCTCGCGGCGTCGGTCGTGAAGGCGGAGACGTGGAAGCCCATGAAGGCGCCGCCACCCCTCATGTACGTCTCGAAACCGGTGCGTTGGGCGGAGGTCTGCGGCAAGTCGTCGAGGAACAGCACGACTTGGTACGCGTTGACACCGCCGTTGCTGAGCAGGTCCCAGTTGGTGCTGGCCGTGTAGGTGAAGCCGTTCGCCGCGGCCTGCTGCGGAAACCAGACGTTGGCCTCTTTGTCGAAGTCGATGTGCGCCGCGTCGTAGGTGCCGCTGTAGAGCGCGAGCACCTTGAACGGGGTCGCCGCGGTGCTCGCGTGGGCGGCGGGCGGTACTGCGAGACCGAGCAGCGCGGCCAGCAGGACGAGGATTCTCAGGGCCGCGCGGGTGGAACCGGATCTGATGGTGTGCATCTGCTGATCGATCCTTTCCGTGCGGTTTACGGGTAGTTGGTGAGGTAGGCGACGTTGGTGCTGGAGTTGGAGGGTCCTCCGGTGCTGTTGATGATGTGGCTGATGGTGCCGACACCGCCCAGCGAGACGGTCACCATGTCGTGGAACTTGACCCCTGACGCGCTCGGCACCTCGAAGGCGTGATCGGCGACCACGCTCGAGTTGGCGCTGAAGTAGCAGTAGCTGCCCAGACCCCATGCCTCGTGGGAGGTGACGGAGGAGGCGACCTTGTAGGCGGGATAGCCCTTTCCGGTGCCGTTCATCCAGGAAGCCTGGTTCGGCGGGTCGTAGGGCATCTCGTTCTGGAAGAAGTACGTTCTGCCGCCGTTTCCGTTCCAGGTGACCTGGGTCTTCTGATAGTGCTCGACGAACAGGCCGTACGCGGTCACGTTGTCGCCGTTGACGGTCAGGCCGTTGTCCGCCGTGTTGGTCGTCCAGCCGACCGTGCCGGAGTTGCCGTGGTCGGCCCGCCAGATCCAGGTGTGGTCGATGATCGTGTTGGCGCTGTTGATCACCAGCGAGTTGGTCGCCTTGCCGACGGTGGCGCCGCCGATCCGGATGAAGACGTCGGACAGCTGCGTCGGGTCGGCCGCGTGGGCGGCGGACGAACCGGACGAGCCGATCTGCATCAGCGTCGGGGAGTTGGTGGTACCCGCGTCGATCAGCAGGCCCGCCAGCTGGATGCCGTCCACGTCGGCGGTGGTGACGGCGGTGATCCCGCCGTCCGGCACGAAGGTGGCCATGCCCATGCCCAGCACCACCGTGTCGGGGCGCGTGATGTTGATCGTCTGGTCGAGGTGGTAGACGCCCGGGGTGACCAGCAGGTTCTTGCCCGCCGCGAGGGCCGAGTTCATGTCGGCCGCGGTGGCGCCGGGCTTGACGATGTAGAACTGGTCGATCGGCAGGGACTTGCCCGCCGGGGTCTTCCCGCTCCACGTGGTGCCGACGGCGTTGGACTGCAGCCCGGGCACGAACACCTGGTAGGCGCCCGCGCTGTCGACGTACAGGAAGGGCTTCTCGCGGATCGTCGGCGAGCTGGCGACGTTGGTGTACGTCGGGAAGGACTGGGCCGGCGCGCCCTGGTCGCCGACGAAGACCATGTTCCAGTTGGAGCCGGACCAGCTGCCCATCTGTGAGTTCCGGGTGAGGAACTGCTGCTGGGTGCCGGACTGGATCTGTCCGTCGACCTTGGTGTCGGAGATGAAGCCGCCGCTGGACCAGCCGCCGTCGTCGAGCGCGAGGTTGCCGCGCACGTGCATGCGCCGGTACGGGGCGGCCTGGGAGACGGCCCAGCGGTCGGTGCCGCTCGTGGGGTTGACCGACAGGTTCTCGGCGTCGCGCCAGAAGTTCTGGGTGGCGTTGCCCTGGAACCAGTCGGCCTCCGCGTGCACGGCACCGTTGATGGTCACGTCGTCCGGCGAGAAGCCGAGGCCGGCGACCTGCGTGTAGAAGCCGACGTTGGCGTCGGCGCTGTAGGTGCCGGGCTTGAACAGCAGGGCCTGGCGGGCCGAGCCGAACTGGTTTGTCTCCTGCTGGGAGAAGACCGAGTCCAGCTTGGACTGGATGCTGGACGCCGACATCGACGGGTCGAACACCGTCACATTGGGGCCGAAGTCCGGAGTGCCCGGCGGGTTCGTCGTGCCGCCGCCCAGAGTGAAGGACTGCGCGGCGGTGCCGTTGCAGGTGTACTGCGCCAGCTGCACGCTGTCCGCGGTGGAAGCACTGGGGACGTCCAGACACTTCCCGCTGTTGAGGTTGACGAAGTGGTAGGCGCCGTCGGCCTCGGCGACGGGCAGCCACTGCTGGTTGTTGCCGCTGGAGTACGTCCACAGCTGGACGGGCGCGGAGTCGGCGGTCGAGACATCGGTGACGTCCCAGGCCTTTGTGGCGTCCAGGTTGCTGTTCACGCGGTAGTAGCCGCCGCTGGTGGCCACCAACTGCCAGTTCTGGGCGGTGCTGCCGTTGCACGCGTACTGCTGGACGGCGGTGCCGTCGGCACTCGCGGCCGAGCGGGCGTCGACGCACTTGCCGCTGCCCTTGTTGACCACGGTGGTATAGCCGGTCGGTATGGCGGCGGCCGCCGCGGTCTGCGCGCTCGCCGAGTCCTGCGCGGCGAACTCGATGCCGGACACGGTGCTCGCCACGAGCGCGGCCACGGTCAGAACCTTCGGTATCCGGTGGCGGCCGGACAGTCTCTTCTGTCTGAGCACGGATCTGGGCACGGATCTCTCCTGTGGTGGTGGGGGGTGGAAGGGCGGAGCGCGTCCGTCAGCCGGTGTACTTGGCGAAGATGCTGGTGAACTGCCAGGCGTTCTGGGCCACGCCCGAGCAGGTGTCGTCGTTCGGGTAGCTTCCCGGGCAGGGACGGTCACGGTTGGCCGACCAGAACGTCAGCCGCGCCAGATGGTGCTGCTGGGCGTAACCGAGGATGGTCTGGAAGTCGGCGGTGGTGACGGTCTCGTTGTTGTCGGTGATGCCGTTCATGGAGGAGATGCCCATGTCCCGGTACGCCTGGTCGTCGCTGTAGCCGTACGCGTTCTTGAGGGCCGTCTTCAGGCCCTCCGCGGCATTCTGGGTCAGCGTGCCCATGTTCTGGCCGGCGCCGCCGAAGTCGAACGGCATGATCGTCCAGGCGTCCACCGTCAGTCCGGACGCCGCGGCCCGGTTGATCAGGCCGGTGTCGGGGCCGCTCTGCCCGGTGCCGATGGTGACGTACACCTTGAGGCCCGGGTTGTTGGCCTTGACGGTCTTGAGCGCGTCCACGGTGCGCTGCTGGACCGTCGTGTTGCTGTAGGCGTCGGCCTCGATGTCGATGTCGATCGCCTTGAGCCCGTAGGCGCTGATGACCTTCTGGTACGCGGCGGCCAGCTCCCCGGCGCTGGAGCAGGAGCTCTCCAGCTTGTTGCCGCTGTAACCACCGAAGGAGGGGACGACGTCGCCGCCGGCCGAGCGCACGGTGTTGATGGTCTGCTGGTCGACGCCGCCCGTCAGCGCGCGGCCGCCGTCCCACTGCGGGTTGCAGTAGCCGTTGCTGAGGACGAAGGCCAGCGTGAACCACTTGACGCCGGTGGCGTTCATGACGGTGGTGGGGCTCGGCGGGTTGCCCCAGCCGTTGTAGAGGTACGGGGCGACGGCCATCGGCGCGGAGGGGGGCGTGCCGCCGCCGTCGGCGGCGGGCGCGGTCCACTTCTGGTTGGCGGCGCCGGTGCAGGTCCAGATCTGGATCGGCGTGGCGTTGGCCGAGGTGTTGCCGGTGACGTCGGCACACTTGTCGGCCTGCGGATTGACGAGGTCGTGGGCGGCGGAGACCGTCCACTGCTGGTTGGCGCCGCCCGTGCAGTCCCACAGCTGGAGCTTGGCGCCGTCGGCGGTCGAGTTGCCGGTGACGTCAAGGCACTTGCCGAGGGCCCGTACGGTCCCGTCGGAGCCGACGGTCCACTGCTGGGCGGTGGTGCCGTTGCAGTCGTAGAGCTGAACGGCCGTGCCGTTCGCGGAGCTCGCGCCGGCCACGTCGAGGCACTTGCCCGCGAGTCCGGTGATCGTCCCGGTGGCCGCCGAGGCGGGGGAGACGCTCAGGGCGCCGGCGGAGAGAGCGAACACCGCCGTGGTCACAGTGGCGCGCAGTGCGGTGGAGCGCGTGAGGGATTGTCTGGGCATCAGGGGGTCACAGCCCTTCGGGGAGGCTGAAAGTGGGGGGTATTCATATCCGTGAATGACGAGTGCATCCATGGAGCTGTAGTGATCGGTGAACCTAAAGGTCCGCACCAGGCTCGTCAAGAGATGAAGTAAAGCAGACCCCGAATTGATGTGTGTTCACAAGGAGTTGAACGTACCGACCGTCCCGGGGACGGCAAACAGCCGAGGATCCGACGTGCGGAACCTCGGCTGCGGCAAGCGGTTGTGTGCGGCCCGCTGGTGGGGGCCTCAGTCAGTTACCCTGACTCTGCGCGGTCTTCGAGAAGCCGTCGTGCCAGGCGGCCTTGGCGCCGGAGTCGCCGATGCGGTAGACGTCCACCACGGCGCCCGTCGCCACGACGAGGGACAGCACGACCGCGGCGATACGGACCGGCGCGGACGTCAGACGGACCGCCGGACCCGAGGTGTCTCCCTTGTCGGGGGCGGTACGGCGGCCCGCCCACCAGAGCGCCGAGGACAGCACGAACAGGCCGAGGGCCCACGGCAGCAGACCGTCACCGAGCTCGGCGTGTCGCTCTATCAGGGACGAGTTGTCGACGTGCTTCTCCAGCCACTCTCCCGCCTGCGTGGTGAGGGGCACGCTCACCAGCGTCACGAGCGCGAGCACCGGCGGCAGGACGCCGAGCCGCCGCGCGAGGTGCGGCCAGATCGCGCAGACGACGAGCGCCAGCGCGGTCAGCGGTACGAGGACGACGACGAAGTGCACGAACAGGACGTGAGCGGGCAGGCCGTTGACAGTGCTGGGGCTCATCTGGCTTGTCTCCTGGAAACGCTGGGTCGCGAAGTGGGGGGTTCTCAGGGGCGGGCGGTGATGATCGCCCGGCGCCCGGTGGCTCGCAGCCTGGCACAGGAACTTCTCAGGTTCTTCTGAGGCGGGAGTGCACGGGAGTGGTCGGCGACGCGGTGTTCGCGATCGCCATCGCGCTGCTCGCGCTCGGCATCACCGATCCCGAGGGGCCGGCCGACGCCGAGGTCGGAGCGGTGCCCAGTACCTCCTCGTCGGCCCAGGCGGCCTCGTCCGCTCGCGAGGGTGCGTTCGCCCGTGGGGTCGCCCGGCGCCGCGAAGGGCTCGGCGGCGGGGATGTCGGTACGGCTGACGCAGCGCAGGTTGGTGTTCGCGCCCACGCGCAGCGTCACCTCGGTGACCAGGGCGCGGCCGAGATGTGCGAGGAGCGCCGCACCGTCGGGGTCGTCCCTTTCGTACGTCCGC
The DNA here is from genome assembly GCF_045040035.1 of Streptomyces sp. NBC_01384. Taxonomy (NCBI): domain Bacteria; kingdom Bacillati; phylum Actinomycetota; class Actinomycetes; order Kitasatosporales; family Streptomycetaceae; genus Streptomyces; species Streptomyces sp. NBC_01384. Next base: position 552,244 of record NZ_CP109559.1, on the reverse strand, counting down.
AGAACGTAGGCGTCGCTGCCCGCGTCCCGCACCACCGCCGTGAGGGACCGGACGGGATTGCTGAGCGAGCCGTAGGTGGGCCCGGGCGGTCTGCTCTCGTCGTGGGCCGGAACGGCCGTGCCGTGCGCGTCGATGGCCAGGGCGCCACCGAGCGTCAGGTCGCCGGGCGCGGGCGCCGCCGTGAGGCCGAGGCCGTGGTCCTCCAGATGACCGAGCAGCGCTTCCAGCGTGACGCCGGCACCGGCTCGCACGGCGGCGGGGCCGGTGGACTCCACGGACAGACCGGTGAGATGCGTGGCCGTGTCGACGAGCAGCACGGGGGCGCCCGCCTCGGTCTCCGAGGGGATCGTCAACGGCGACCAGCCGTGGGAACTGCCCCGGGCGCGCACCGTCCAGCCCTGTTTCCAGGCCCAGTTGACCACGGCGACCACCTGGCCCGGGTCGGCCGGCGCGCAGGCCCACAGGCCCGTGGCGGTGATCTCGCCGACCCAGTTGCGGTACGCGGAGGGTAGACGTCGACGCCCTCGGGGAACCCGGGAAGCTCCGCCGACGCGGCGGCGCGGTCCGGCAGCGCGGGTGGAGGCAGCGCGGCGAGCGAGGCCGCGCTCAGCAGGAACCCCCGACGCGACCACGACCCCGGCGGGACCGGGACGCCGACCAGGGGGTGCGCCCTTCACTTCCTAAATGGTCGCTCACGTTCCCAAATGGTCGCTCACGCGGTTCACGGTAGGTGACGGTTGACACGCATCACCCGTCCGTCTGAACGATGTGCCCATGTGAGTGAATGACGCACTGTTGCGCCCGCATGGGGGGCGCGAGCGGGCGCGGCCAGGGAGGGCGTCCTGCGCGGGCGACCGGAGATGTCAGACTGACCGCATGGACGAGCGCGAATTCGGCAGGTCAGGTCAGAAGGCATCGGTCATCGGTCTCGGCACGTGGCAGCTCGGCGCCGACTGGGGGGACGTGAGTGACGCGGACGCCAAGGCGGTGCTGGAAACGGCGGCGGAGTCCGGGGTGACGTTCTTCGACACCGCGGACGTGTACGGCGACGGGCGCAGCGAGCAGACGATCGCGTCCTTCCTCACCGGCCGCCCCGACCTGCACGTGATGGTGGCGACGAAGATGGGCCGCCGGGTCGAGCAGATCCCGCAGAACTACGTCCTCGACAACTTCCGTGCGTGGAACGACCGCTCCCGGCGCAACCTGGGCGTCGACCGCGTCGACCTGGTGCAACTGCACTGTCCGCCGACCCCCGTCTACTCGTCGGACGAGGTGTTCGACGCGCTGGACACGCTGGTCGAGGAAGAGCGGATCGCCGCGTACGGCGTGAGCGTGGAGACGTGCGACGAGGCGCTGACGGCGATCGCCCGGCCGAACGTGGCGAGCGTTCAGATCATCCTCAACCCGTTCCGCATGAAGCCCCTGCGGCGGGTGCTCCCGGCGGCCCAGGAGGCGGGCGTCGCGATCATCGCCCGGGTTCCGCTGGCCTCCGGTCTGCTCTCCGGCAAGTACACGAAGGACACGGTGTTCGCGGCGGACGACCACCGGACGTACAACCGCCACGGCGAGTCCTTCGACCAGGGCGAGACCTTCTCCGGCGTCGACTTCGTGACCGGTGTGGAGGCGGCGGCCGAGTTCGCCGCCCTCGCACCGGAGGGCTTCACCCCGGCCCAGCTGGCGCTGCGCTGGATCATCCAGCAGCCCGGCGTCACCACGGTGATCCCGGGTGCCCGCTCGCCCGAACAGGCCCGCGCCAACGCGACCGCCGCGAAGCTCCCGGCGCTGCCGCGGCAGACCCTGGACGCCATCGACGAACTCTACGACCGACGGATCAAGGAGCAGGTGGAGGGCCGCTGGTAGCCGACCTCGGCCCCCGGGATCGGACTGTTCCACGGACTGGGACGATTGCGCGGACCGCAGCAGAAAGGCGGACCGGAACGACCAGGTGGCCGCGGTGTTGGCCGAGCGGGGAGCCTACTGGCGCAATGTGTTCAACCCCGCCGCCACGGCCGACGCCGGCTACATCCAGGCCCGCAACCTCGACGGCTCCTGGTCGGTGCGCGGCGGCGATCCGTTGCGCTACGACCCCACCAACGAACCCGGCATTCACGCGCCGTGGCTCTACAACGCCCTCGGACAGCCCTGGAAAACCCAGGCGACGGTGCGTCAGATCCTCAACACCGTGTACGGGACCGGACCTTCGGGACTGCCCGGCAACGACGACCTCGGCACCATGTCCGCCTGGTACGTCTTCTCCGCCCTCGGCCTGTATCCCCGAACCCCAGGAAGCGCCTCGATGTTGCTCGGCGCCCCGCTCTTCCCGACCGCGGTCGTGGACCGTCCGGGCGGCGCCGACCTCACCGTCAGCGCACCCGACGCCGACGCCGCCCACCCGTACATCGACGCCGTACGGGTGGGCGGGCGCACCGCGCAACGCTCCTGGACGGATGCCGACCTGACGACGAAGGGCGGCAGGATCGCCTTCCGGCTCGCCGAACAGCCCAACACCCGGTGGGCGACCGACCCGGCCGGCCTGCCCCGCTGAACCCGGTGGCCTCCCGGGAGGCGGACCGTTCCCGGGAGGCCACCGGCGTGGCTCACTGCCGGGGAGCCGCGCTCCGAAGTGCCGTGATGCAGGAGCCGATCGCCTGCTGGAGCTCCTCCAGGCGCTGCACCATGTCGTCCTCGTAGATGTCGTCGGCGTCGTCGAAGGTCAGCTCCTCGAAGACCTTCGTGGCCCTCTGCAGGCTGTTGTAGAACTTCGTCCGGCGTTCCTGGACGCGCAGTTCAGGGTCGGCCTCGACGGTCTCCACGACGAGGTTCTTCATGGTGTCGTACGCCTCGGTCGCCCACTCGCCGGTGTCCTCGCCCTCGTCCAGCTCGTCGAGGAGGGAGAGGTGGCGCTCGGCCTCGGAGCGCAGTTCGGCCGGGGCGTCGAGGGTCTGCCCGGCCGGGGTCCTGATCTGGCCCTTCTCCACGATCTGACGGACATAGCCGATTCGGTCGGCCGCCCTGGTCTCGGTGGCGACCGCCTTCTTCAGCTCGTCGGTGCGCGCGATGTCACGGGCCAACTCGGCCTGCAGCGCCGGGTCTTCCTTCACCCGGTCGAGGAGCGCGGCCCGGGCCGCCTGGGCCGTGGAGGGGTCGGCGAGGATCGCGGCCCGCAGCGCGGTGGGGTTCTCGGCGACCTCCAGGGCCTTGGTGGGGCGGATGCCCTCGGCCTCCGCGGCCTGAGAGATGGCGGTGCCGCGCTCGGAGGAGGCGCTGGAGCGGGAGAGGAAGTACGTCTGCCACACCTCCGCGTCCGGCAGCTCGATGTCCTCGCCCGGGACGAGGACTTCGAAATGCGGGACGAGCCCGTCGTCGGCCGCCCTGTCCCACGCCTTGTAGTAGCGCATCACCCGTTCGGGGGAGCATCCGGCCCGCTCGGCGAACTCCTTCGCGGACACCTTCGGCGTCTCGCCGGCGGACTGCCCACCGGGGCGCACACTGCGCGCCACCTTCAGGGCGAAGGCCCAGCCGCCGGTCCGGGCGTAGGCCCCGAAGTCGCGTGCGTCACACGAGATGGGGTCCAACACGCCCTGAAACGGGGCGGATTCGGCGGTCGGGTCGAGAACTGCGGTCACCGGGAACTCTCCTGGGTAGGAACGGCGTCTAGATTACGGAGAATGAAGCCTTGGCCGAAGCTTTGGCTTGGGTCAGCAGACAATCAAGCACGCACACGTGCAATACGGAAACTAGTAAGCCTGAAACGACGCGATGTGATGCCCTTCACCCCGATGTGGCGGAAAGTGATGAATTCCTTACGGTCGTGACACGTAGGGGAGGGGGTAGAGCATCGTGAGATGGCGGGAGGATCTTTCGTGCGACCGTTCACCCTCAACTACGCCTTGCCCACAGGGCATTCGGCCGCAATACCCCCGTACCACTTCGACGTGTCCCTGCAACTGAACGTGCTGCCGGACGGCCGCCCGGCCGTCAGTGACCACGCCCTTCTGATGGCCACCGGCACGACCACCTCCACCGCCGGTTCCCAGACGCACTTCGACGACTGACGGTCACTCACGCACATGACGGTACTCATTCTCACGGCGGAGCAGGACGTCACCGCCGACATGGTCGTGGCCAGGCTGCACGAACAGGGCGTGCCCATGGTGCGCCTGGACCCGGCCGACCTGCCGGGCAAGGCGGTGCTGTCCGCGGACTACGCGCACGGCGACTTCGACGGCTACCTCTCGGTCAACGGCCATGTGCTCAGCATGGGTGGCCTGCGCTCCGTGTGGGTGCGCCGGCCGGGTGAACCCGCGGCGCACGCGGCGGAGCCCTCGCCGTGGCTCACCGCGGAGACCAAGCAGGCCCTGTTCGGCATGCTCTACTCCGCCTCCACCCGCTGGATGAACCACCCGCGCCGGGCCGAGCAGGCCCGGCACAAACCCTGGCAGTTGAGGGTGGCCCACAGCAGCGGCTTCGCGGTCCCGCCGACCGTGATCACCACTGCTCCTCGGGTGGCTCAGCAGTTCGTGGAGGAGTACCGGCAGGTGGTGGTGAAGTCCGCCTCCGGGCCGCCGCCCGGCGAACCCCCGGTGGCCCTGCCGACCACACTGATCGGCCCCGGCGCGGACTTCTCCGGCGTCGCGGCCGGTCCCGCGCTGCTCCAGCAGTACATTCCCAAGCGGGCCGACATCCGGCTCACCTGCATCGGCAACCGGCTGTTCGCGGCCCGGAAGGCCGCTGTGCCCGGGCAGGTCGACGGACGCTTCGGCGACACCGGACACAATTGGCAGCCGAGCACGGTGCCGGGCCGCATCGCGCGCTCGGTCCAGGAGTACACGGCCTTCACCGGACTCGCGTACGCCGCCTTCGACTTCGCCGAGGACGAGGACGGCGTCTGGTGGTTTCTGGAGGGCAACCAGGGCGGGCAGTTCGGCTTCATCGAACTGGAGACGGGCCAGCCCATCTCGGAGGCGGTCGCCCTGTGGCTGGCACAGCGAAGACCCATGGAGGGCCGTTGACGCGCGTAGGTCTTCGATCCAGGACCGCCACACCGCGGCCGCCACCCCGTGACCGCTGGAGACGGGGACCGGAGGAGGCCGGGACTGGAGGGCCGGGACCGGCCGGACCGTACCTGTCTGGCGTGAAGGGCGCTGTTGCTCACGGGTTTTGAGACGCGTGAGCGTTCTCTGTCATGGAACGCGACCGGGGCCCCCTCACCGCCCTTGCCCTCTCCCGTCGTCAACTCCTCGCCGCGGCAGGCGTCGCGGGTGTCGCAGGTGCCACCACCGCCCTCGGCACCGCACCGCCCTCGGCACCGCACCGGCCGCGGCGCACACCCGCGCCGCGGCGGACTGCGGAGCGAGAGCCGAGCACGCACTGCCGCTGTCCGAACGTATCTACACCTGCACCGTGTGCGGAGTGTCCCGCCCCAGGGACAAGAACTCCGCCCGCGTGATGCTCGTCCGGGCTGGTCTCGACCCGGCTGGTGCCGATCGCGTAAGACTCGATCGCTTGCTGAGCGACCGAGCAGCGTGAGCCAGGAATCCCCCTCGTTCACGAGGGGGACGATTCAATGTGAGGTGCCCTTGAAGGTGCGCAGGAAGGTGGCCAGGGCCGCCCGGTTGGCGGCGGTGTCCCAGTCGGCGGCCGGGGTCGTCCACCTGAGCGAGTAGCCGCGGTGGTCCCCGATGAGATAGCCACGCCCGAACGTGCGCTCACGGACCCCGTCGGACGTGGAGAGCCACTCCATGTCCGCGCCCTTGTACCCCTGATACTCCACGGCGCGGATGTCACCCAACCGCTGGTAGTCGATGGAGGCGTTCCGCAGGGACGCGTCCACCTCGCGCCAGACCGCGACGGGGTCCGAGCCGAGCTGGGTGCTGTAGGTGACGGTCAGGGTGCGCGGGTCACCGCTCGCGCCGAGGAGGATGCGGTAGGAGCCGTCGGCGGAATTCTGGGTCTGCAGGGGTTTCCACCCCTTGGGCAGTTCGATGGAGAAACCCTGGGGCGCGGTGTAGCGGAAGAAGCCTGCGGGCGGATCCTCGGTGAGCGTGCGGGACGGCGAAGGCGAAGGCGAAGCGGACGGGGACGAGGAAGAGGGAGAGGGAGAGGAAGGGGATGTCGAGGCCGACGGTGCCTGCTGGGAGACGGCACCGCTGGGCGGGGCGCTCGGCGCGGGGGACGGTTTGGCGGAAACCATGGGCGAAGGCGCGGCGCCGGACGCGGACGTGTTGCGCTGGGACAGTCCGCCCGCCGCGGTGAGCACGGCGAAGCAGACGACGGTCACGGCCAGTGCCCCGCCCAGCAACACCGGTCGGCTGACGGGCAGTTTGCCCCGAACCCGCCCCGCTGGCGGGGTTTCGAGGTCCGTCTCCCGGAAGAGCGGCAGGGTCTCGGTGGGCATCTCATCTTCGAGTTCCGCCCTGAGGATGCGGGTGAGCGCTTCCCGTACCACCTGCTCGGGGACCCGCTCCACGCGATCGCGGCGCAGGAGTCCCTGAATGGCCGGACCGAGCGGCCCCGCGCTCAACGGGGCCCGGATGGGCAGCCGTTCCACGGCGCGGAAGGTGGCTTCGAGCCCGCCCCGGTCGCGGATGGCCGGACGGCCCTCGACCATCTCGTACATGATCGCGCCCAGTGCCCACAGGTCCGTGGCCGGTCCGCCGCCCTCGCCGCGGGCCTGCTCGGGGGAGGCGTACGAGGGTGCCGTGACGCGTGGGGACGCGGCGGCTCCCATCAGTCCGAATCCACCGACCGTGACCCCGCCCTGCTCCTCCACCCACACCTGCCCGGGGCTGAGGTCGCCGTGCGTGATCCCTTCCTGATGGGCGGCTCCCAGGACGTCGAGGACGCCGAGCCCGATCCGGGCCGCCCGGACGTAGTTCACGGGGCCGTGCCCGAGGAGCGCACTCAGGGGAACGCCCGCGGGCCGTGCGGTGACCGTCCAGAGGAAATCGTTGTCCTCGACGACGTCGATGACGACGGCCACCCGGCCGGGGCAGACCAGCCCCAGGGCCTCGGACTCCCGGGTGATCCGGACCGCGGTGCGCAGCTCCGCCTCCTCGCGCAGATGGTCCGGCAGCCGTGAGCGGGTCAGGGTGACCGGCCGCTCGGACTCGACGTCCTGGCCGTGCCAGCCGTCGCGCCCCTCCTCGTGCTGGAGGACCTCCATCAGTCGGTATCTTCCGGCGACCAACTCATCCGTGGAGACTTGCACCTTGACCATGGTCATCCCTCGCTGCGCACCGGACTCTCACCTTTCCCGGTTGTACGGCGGGCGTGACGTTGTGTGTTCAAAGGCGGGCGATTCCCGGGTCCTGTTTTTCGTCAACTTGACCTGGCCGTGAACGACCGGGTTTGGAGGTAGGGCACCACTGGCTGTGGTGTGGCCTCCTCCGTCCAGACACCTAGGAAGGTGCTGGGACGCGTGACTCACGCCCCGCAATCCACACAGCCTCACCGCGAGCGGCGATGTTGTGGGAAGCATTCCGGTCGGCGTGGGCAACGACCCCGCACTTCCGGCAGATGAAGAGGGCCTGGTCGACCCGGTTCTTCTTCTCGATGTGATGGCACTCGGCGCATTCCTGGCTGGTGTACGCCGGATCGACGTACACCAGCGGGACGCCTGCCCGGCGCGCCTTGTACTCAACGAACTGCCCGAGCTGGTGGAAGGCCCAGGAGTGGAGCGTGACCCGTTGGGGCTTGCGGAGCCGTACCCTCTGCCGGATTCCGCCCAGGTCTTCCAGGGCGATGCCGGACGAGGTGCGTTCAGCCTCGGTCACGATCTGTTTCGCGATGATGTGGTTGACGTTCGCGGCGTGCCGCGCTTCCTTGCGGCGCCGGTTCTTGAGCCGTCGCCGGGCGGACTTGGTGCCCTTGGCCTGCAGCTTCTTCCGCAGGTCGAGCTGCCGCTTACGGTGCCGGTTCAGGCCGCGGCCGGCCGCCCGGTATCCGGTGGACGTGGTGGCGATGTTGGCGATGCCGAGGTCCACGCCGATGAACTGGTCGGGCTCGTACTGCTCGGCCTCGGGAACCTCGCACACGGCGATCAGGTAGAAGACGCCGTCACGTTCGATCAGGTCCGATTCGCCCTTGCGGTACTCCCGCAACGTTTTGAGCGCGTCCGGGGAGCAGGCGAAGCGGACGTTCTTGAGTCGTCCGGCGGTGGTCCAGATGGAGACGGTCTGCGCGTCGTACTGCCAGGACAAGCACCGGTCGTCAAACGGGTGCGCGGCCTCGGGGCGGAAGGCGACCGGCTTGGACTCGGCCTTCTTCCGGCGCTTCGAGCCCAGCTTGCCGAGGTTCCCCGCCCGCAGGTTCGCCCGCAGCGTGGTGTAGGCGTCCACGACTTTCTTGATCGTGTGCTGCGCGGCCTGCGCTCCGAGGCCGGCCGCTTTCAGCTCGGCGTAGGTGTGCTTGCGCAGCTCGTACTCGCGCGGCACACCACGGGTGAAAGCCACCTCGGACACCCAGTTGGCCCGGTCGTTGACCGTGTGCAAGGTCGCGCCGACAGCGGATGCCTGCGCGGCATCCGGCACCAGTTTGACTTGCACGACGATCTTCACGTGGATCACCGTACTACAGTTGACCTATGTCACCACGCTGGGAACCAAACCCCAATATTCGCAGGGGCCGCACGGTCGTCCATGCCCTCCACGCCCACTTGGTCTTCACTCCGAGTACCGGCGCGGGCCGTTCACCGACGAGATCCTGCGACGCTGCGAGGAAGTCATGCGAGCCGTCTGCGCCGACTTCGAAACCGAACTGGTCGAGTTCAACGGCGAGAAGGATCACGTCCACCTCCTCGTGCACTACCCGCCCAAGGTCTCGGTCTCCAAGCTGGTCGGTTCCCTCAAAGGCGTCTCCGCCCGCAGACTCCGCCAGGAGTACCCCGACCACATCCGCAAGTACCTGTGGGGCGCGCACTTCTGGTCACCCTCGTACTTCGCGGCGAGCTGCGGCGGCGCCCCGCTCAGCATCATCAAGGAGTACATCGAGAACCAGAAGCGCCCGCAGTAGACGGCTGAGGCCAACAACAGTGCAGACCCCTGCACGCGCGCGGGTCAGAGCAGTCCAGAGAAGCGATTCCTCCCGAGCGTGAACGCCCGGGGCTCCGCGCTAGATCATGCTGAACGCTCTGCGCGAGCCGCCCCGGGCGAGGGCCACCCTCGGCCATGTGCTGCGAGGCATCCCGGTGACCGTCGCGGACGGACTGCGGCTGGGCGGCCGCGACGCGCTGGTCCGTCGGTTGCTCCTGAGCGCGGGAGCCGCCGGTAGCGCCCTGGCCGCGATCGAACTGCTCACACCGGGCCGTGCCGCAGCCCTCACGGGCGCATCGGAGTCGGGCGCCGTACTCGTCGCCGCCATCGCCTGCGCCGGTTTCATCTGCTCCGGTGTCGGAAGCCACCTCGCCCCGCTCACCCCCCGGCTCGCCGGCGGCGGCGAGCGTGCGGTCATGGTGAGCCTCGGCATCAGCGCGAGCGGCCTGCTGCTGCTCGGCGCCACGGCGGCAGCCACGGGCACGATCCCCTTGGTCCTCGCGGCCACCGGATACGGCCTGGTCTACCTCGGGTTCGGCGCCGCGGGGCCGAGCGAGAACGAGCTCCTGCACCGCCGTGTCACCCGTGCGGGCCGCACCACGGCGCTGTCCGTCCAGTCTCTCGCGCTGCAACTGGTGGCAGCTCTCACCGGCTTGATCGTGGGTGTCCTTCCGCCGGGCCCGCTGCCCTGGCTCCTGGGCGGCACCGCGCTGCTGGCAGGAGCCCTCCTGTGGATCCACCGCAGCGAGCCCACGCCCACATCGCCGCCGCCAAGCCCTCAGCCACACACGGTGTCGCCGTCCCCGACGACCGTCGGCTCCGATCTCCATCACTCAGACACGGATCAGTAGCACCGGCAGCAGCACCGGGAGCTTGCACCAGCGCGGCACGTTCACCGCGCGTCGGCGCACGGCTCGCCGAGCGCTGTGACCTGCAGTAGCGTGAGGTTATCCGTGCCCCGTCCGTCGGCGGCGTACCGATGCTCGGCAGCGAGATCCGGTTCGACCGCCCGCGGGCAGAGCTTCGAGATCAGACCGACTCTCCAAGGCAGGGATCCGGATGGCTACCTATCGAGTCGCGCAGGTGACCGCCGCCGGCGGTTCGTTCGAGATCGTCGAGCGTGAGGTCCCACAGCCGGGCCCCGGACATGTACGTGTCGCCGTCGAGGCCTGCGGGGTGTGCCACAGCGACACCATGTTCGTGAACGCCGCCGTCCCGGGCGTGACGTTTCCGGTGGTCCCCGGGCATGAGGTCGCCGGGCGGGTCGACGAGCTCGGCGAGGGGACGCAGGACCGCGGCTGGCAGGTGGGCGACCGGGTGGCGGTGGGCTGGTTCGGCGGCGCGTGCGGCCACTGCACGCCCTGTCGGCAGGGCGACTTCGTCGTGTGCGTGAACCTGAAGGTCCCCGGATGGTCCTACGACGGGGGCTACGCCCAGACGGTGGTCGTGCCCGTGGATGCGCTGGCCCGGATCCCCGACGCGCTGGCGGCGACCGATGCGGCGCCCCTGGCCTGCGCGGGCGTGACCGTGTACAACGGCATGCGGCGCAGCTCGGCGCGGCCGGGTGACCTGGTTGCCGTGCTCGGCATCGGCGGTCTGGGACACCTGGGGGTGAAGTACGCGGCCGCGATGGGTTTTGAGACCGTGGCCATTGCCCGCGGTGCCGACAAGGCCGACTTCGCCAAGCAGCTCGGCGCGCACCACTACATCGACAGCACGGCCGGCACCCCGGTCGCCGAGGAGTTGCAGTCCCTCGGGGGCGCCCAGGTCGTCCTGGCCACCGCCGCCAACTCCGCCGCCATCACCGCGACCGTGGACGGACTGGGCCACCGCGGTGAGCTGGTGGTCGTCGGCGCGGACATGGAGCCGCTAGGAATCAGCCCGATCCAGTTGCTCATGGCCGGCAAGGTCGTCCGCGGCCACCCCAGCGGCACTTCGCAGGACATCCAGGACACCATGGAATTCAGCGCCCTGCACGGCATCCGCCCGATGGCGGAGGTCGTGACGCTGGAAGAGGCCGACGCGGCGTACCGGAAGATGCTCTCCGGTGCCGCCCGCTTCCGGATGGTGCTCAACACGAGCTGACGCGGCATCCACCCGCGGTGCTTCCCGAGGACGGGTCGGGGACTCGTACACCGGTGGCCGCCGCCACCGCGCGACCGACCTGCGCGGGGCCGATGAGCAGGTCGTCGCATTCGACAACATGGGTGTCCTCGACCGCAGCGCCCCCCTGCCCACCGGCAGCCACCTCGACCAGGCGGACGGCACCGCCTGGATGGCGCCGTACTGCCAGAACCTGCTGCTCGTCAGGGCCCAGTTCCGGACGGACCCGCACTGGCAGGATCTGCCGCTGCTCTACGAGTACTTCCACGGCGACAACGGTGCCGGTCTCGGCGCGAGCCACGAGACGGGCTGGAGCGGACTGGTCGCGGTCAGCGCCAGCCCGTTGCACGTGGTCGACCCCGAGCAGTGGCCGACGCGCAGCCTGGAGGTCTAGAGTGGCGGCAAATTGGTTGAATGGCGGACGGAGTTTCCCATGAGCGCCCTGGAACCCCTGGACCTCGCGGCGATCGAGGCGGAGCGCGCACGCATCCGCGACACGCATCTGGCCTCGGACCGGCCGGCGAGCTCCGCACGCGGAATGCACCACGTGGCGCTGCTCTCCTCGGACGTCGAGCGGACCGTGCGGTTCTACCAGGGCGTGCTGGAGTTCCCGCTCACCGAGGTGATCGAGAACCGCGACTACAAGGGCTCCACGCACTTCTTCTTCGACCTCGGCAACGGCAATCTGCTGGCGTTCTTCGACTTCCCCGGTCTCGACCTCGGCCCCTACGCGGAGGTCCTCGGCGGACTGCACCACCTGGCCATCTCGGTCGACCCCACCACCTGGCAGCGGCTGCGCGAAAAGCTCGGCGCCGCCGGGGTCGAGTACCAGGAGGAGAGCGGCACCTCGCTCTACCTCCGCGACCCCGACGGCGTCCGCGTCGAACTCCTCGCCGAACCGCTGGGGGAGATGTACGGCACGTCCGTGCTCTGAGAGCACGGACGCGCAGGTCAGCGCAGCATCTCGGCCCAGTTCGCGGGCACCCGCCCCGCGGGGCCCGGCGTGGGCTGGTCCACGGGGTGACTCACCGGGGGAGCGAGCTCCGGGCCCGACTCGTACAGCTCGGACGTGTCGAAGTTCCAGAACCAGTCCTCGCCGGGCTCGAAACTGCGGATGATGGGATGGCCGGTGCTCTGTGCGTGCGCGGTGGCGTGCTTGGCCGGCGAGTCGTCGCAACAGCCGATGTGACCGCACTGCGCACAGCGCCGCAGATGGAACCACCAGCCGCCGGCCGCGTCGCACTCGACGCACCCCGTCCCACTCGGCGGGACGCTCGGGTCGATTCCGGCGGGCAGGGTCATGAGGACTCCTCGGGAGTGTCGGTGTCGGTGTCGGTGTCGGCGGCGGTCAGCGGAAGACGGACCTGGAAACGGGTGTCGCCCGGGACGGACTGCACCTGGAGGCTCCCGTGGTGCTTGTTGATGACGATCCGCCAGGAGATGTCCAGTCCGAGCCCGGTGCCCTCACCCACCGGCTTGGTGGTGAAGAACGGGTCGAAGATGCGGTCGCGGATCTCGGCCGGCACGCCGGGGCCGGTGTCACGGAACTCGACCAGCAGTTGGTCGCGGTCGTGCGCGGTGTGCACGGTCAGTGTCCCCTCGCCGCCCATCGCCGATACGGCGTTGTCGATGAGGTTCGTCCACACCTGGTTCAACTCGCCCGGGTAGGCGGGGATCTTCGGCAGTGTACGGTCGTAGTCCTTCACGACCGTGATCCCGGAGCCGATCTTCCCGGCAAGCATCATCAGCGTGCTGTCGAGCAGTTCGTGGACATCGACGACCTGGAAGGGCGCGCGGTCGAGCTGCGAGTACTGCTTGGCCGCGTCCACGAGGTGCGAGATCCGGGTCGTGGAGTCCTCGATCTCGTTCATGAGGAGCTCGGTCTCCACGGTGTAGTTCAGCCAGTGGACGGCGCCTTGGAGCGTGTCCTCGTCCACGGCCGCCGCGACCTGGTCCAGCCAGTCCGTGTCGAGCCCCGCCTGCACGAACGTCGGCGCGAGCTGCCAGCCGCCCGCGATGTCGTGGTCGTCGAGCCAGTCGGCCAGCGCGTCCTCCCGGTCGGAGGCCTCCAGCGGGCTCAGCGGCGTGGCTTTGGCGACCTGTTCGGCGGTGCGCTCCTGGATCTCGACGAGGGTCTCCAGGGCGTCGCGCGCATACGGGCCCGCCGCGATCAAGCCGAGCTTGTGCCGCATCCCGGCCACCCGCTCACGCAGCGACGAGGTGGCCCGGACCGCCGCCGCGGCCGGATTGTTGAGCTCGTGCGTCAGCCCGGCCGACAGTGAGCCGAGCGCCAGCAGCCGCTCGCGCTGCCCTATGGTCCGCTGGGTGTTCTGGCCGCCGAAGAACATCCCCTCCAGCAGATGCACGGCCATCGGGAACCAGTCCCGCATGACCGAGGCGAACGTCTCCGCGGGCAGCACGAAGAACCGCGAGGGCTCGGTGACCCGCATCGACCCCTTGTACCGCGCCTGATCCGGTCCGGACAGATAGGCCTGCATGGCGCCGGCGTACACCCCGCGCTGCGAGGTGCGGCTGATCTCCACCTCGTCGGAGGCGACCCGCCGCGACATCACGACGGTGCCGCCCAGCAGCACGAAGAAGCAAGTGGCGGGATCACCTTCGGTGTAGACGGGCCCGGGCTCGAACTCCTCCACCCTGCCTTCCCGGCACAGCCGCTCCAACTGGTCGGCGTCCAGCTTCTCGAACAGGAACAGCGTGCTGAGCTCCGCGATGTCGCACGGCACCGGCCGCCCGCTCACGACTGCTCCAGATAACGGTGGACGAGCATGACGGCCATGGCTCCCTCTCCCACCGCGGAAGCGACCCGCTTCGCGGACTCGGCACGTGCGTCCCCGGCCACGAACACGCCGGGAATGTTGGTCTCCAGGTGGTACGGCGGCCGGTCCAGCTCCCAGCCCTTGGGCGGCTGCCCGTCGGCGGTCATGTCGGGCCCCGCCGGGATGAATCCGCGCTCGTCCCGCAACACCGTTCCCTCAAGCCAGTCGGTGAGCGGGGCCGCGCCGATGAACACGAACATCCACTGCGCGTCGACGAGTTCGGTGTGCCCGCTCGTCACGTCCCGCAGGGTGAGCTGCTCCAGATGGTCCGAGCCGTGCGCGGACTCCACGACCGTGCCGGTGCGCACCGTGATGTTGGGCGCCTTCTCGATCTGCTGGATCAGATAGTGCGACATCGAGGCGGACAACGACGTTCCCCGTACGAGGAGGGTGACCGACTTGGCGCCCCGCGCCAGGTACATGGCGGCCTGCCCGGCCGAGTTCGCCCCGCCCACGATGTACACGTCCTGGCCCTGGCAGGCGGTCGCCTCGGTCAGCGCCGAACCGTAGAAGACCCCGCATCCCGTCAGATCCGCCAGGCCGGGTGCCTCCAGCTGCCGGTACGACACACCGGTCGCCAGGATCACCGCGTGCGCGGAGATCGCCGAGCCGTCCGAGAAACGGATGGTGCGGGACGCTCCGGTGACCTCGAGGCCGGTCACCTCCCGCGCGGTGATGATCTCGGCGCCGAACTTCGCCGCCTGCCGTCGCGCCCGGTCGGTGAGCTGTCCCCCGGACACCCCGTCCGGGAAGCCGAGGTAGTTCTCGATGCGGGAACTCTGCCCGGCCTGCCCACCCGTCGCCGACCGTTCGACGAGCACGGTCCTGAGCCCCTCGGACGCCCCGTACACGGCCGCTCCGAGTCCGGCCGGACCGCCGCCGATGACGACGAGGTCGTAGAACTCCGCCGTCGGCGTGGTGGCGAGCCCCACCTTCGCCGCGAGATCCGGGTCCTCCGGCTCGACCAGTGGCGTACCGTCCGGCGTGATCACCAGCGGCAGCCGCTCCCCGTCCTGACCTGCCGCGGACAGCAGCCGCCGGCCCTCCGCCGTGTCGGACGAGTACCAGCGGTACGGCACCTGGTTGCGGGCCAGGAACTCCCGTACGTCCGAGGAGCGCGCCGACCACCGGTGCCCGACCACCTTGCAGGTCGGCACGGGCCGGTAGTCGCTGTGCCGCCACGCGTCCAGCAGATCGTCGAGGACCGGATAGAGCTTCTCCTCCGGCGGATCCCACGGTTTGAGCAGATAGTGGTCCAGATCGATCACGTTGATCGCGTCGATCGCCGCGTTCGTGTCCGCGTACGCGGTCAGCAGCACCCGGCGCGCGCCCGGGTACACGTCGAGCGCCTGCTCCAGGAACTCGATGCCGTTCATCTGCGGCATCCGGTAGTCGGCAAGGATCACCGCGACCTGGTCACCGCGCAGCTTCAGCTCTCTGAGCGCGTCCAGCGCCGTCTCCCCGGACTCCGCGCGCACGATCCGGTGCGACTCGCCGTAGCGGCGCCTGAGGTCGCGCGCCACGGCGCGCGACACCCCGGGATCGTCATCCACGGTCAGAATGACGGTCCGCGCTGAACTGGCGGCCTGTGCCATACGTCTCCCACCCAGATCAGGACAGTGTCGTCCTCAATCGTATGTATGAACGGTCACCTTTGCTCAGGAACCGCTCGGCAACCGCTCCGGAGCCGCGCTCTCACGCGGGTCCGGGCGGGGCCTCGGCCGCCGGCAGCAGGGTTTCCCGCATCTTGGGGAGGATGTTCGCGACGTAGTCCGCCACGGCCGTGTCCAGGCCGATGTCGTGCTGAGCGTGCTCGGACAGATACCAGCGGTGTTCGAGCAGCTCGTGGTAGATCTCGGCCGGGTCCATGGAGCCACGGAGGTCCAGTGGCACGGCCCGGACGGTCGGCCGGAACACGTCCCGCACCCAGCGGTGGGCGAGGACCTCGGGGCGGGCGGCGAGGGGGTCGCCGGGCGCGTAGTCGTCCTGGGTGGCCATCCAGCTCTCCAGGTCGTTCAGGAGGCGCCGCGCCTGGTTCTCCTCGGCGTCGAGCCCGGTCAGCCGCAGCAGCTGGCGCTGGTGGTGGCCCGCGTCGACGACCTTGGGGACGAAGGTCACCGTGTCCCCGTTCGGCGAGTGCGCTATCTGCATCTCGGCGACATCGAAACCGAGGTCGTTGAGGCGGCGGATACGGCGGTCGATGTAGTGGTGCCTGCCCGCCGGGTACACGGACGTACGGGTCAGCTCCTCCCACAGGCTCCGGTAGCGCGCGCAGATCTCCACACCGAACTCGATGGGGTCGACCGAGGGGTGCAGCGCCCCTGCCGCCTCCAGGTCCAGCAGCTCCCCGCTGATGTTGACGCGCGCGAGATCGACGTCGTACTCCCGCTGTCCCTTGCTCAGTTGGGGGTGCAGATCGCCGGTCTCGGCGTCCACGAGGTACGCCGCGTACGCACCCGCGTCGCGCCGGAACAGCGTGTTGGACAGCGAGCAGTCGCCCCACGCGAACCCCGCCAGATGCAGCCGCACCAGCAGCACCGCCAGCGCGTCCATCAGCCGGTGCATGGTGGCCGGCCGCATGGTCGTCTCGAACATCGACCGGTACGGCATCGAGCCGCCCAGATGCCGGGTGATGAGGACGGGCTCCAGCGGCCCGCCGTCCCCGTCGGTGCGCCCGGTGACCACCGCGAGCGGGTCCACGGCCGGGATGGAGAGCCGGTCCAGGCTGCGCAGCAGCTCGTACTCGCGCAGGGCGGGCCGCTCGGCGAGCTCCTTGACCGCCACGACCTCGGCCCCGGCGCGCGCGTAGCGCACCACGTGCCGCGAGATGCCACGCGGCAGCGGGACCAGGTAGTGCTCCGGCCACTCCTCCAGCGGGAGGTGCCAGGGAAGTTCGAGCAGGAGCGCGGGGTGCTCCGGGTTGGTGGCGCTGATCTGCAAAGCCATCGACGGGTCGCCCTCACCTCGGGGTCGAACGTGTACCTGGCCCCAGCATCTACGAATGATCCCCGAGGCGGAAGGCGCGGCGGGGGTTGCCCGACAGGAACAACTCGGTGGTCTCCTCGTCGAGACGCAGGTCAGGAAGGTGCTCCAGCGCTTGAGCCGGCGTGAGCATGGGGTGGTTGGTGGTGGAAGATGTACGGGATGGGCCGACCCGTGACGGGGCGATGCGTGGCACGGCTACCGCGATACGGCGTCGACCAGGGCCGCGAGGGCGTGGGCGACGCGGGCGAGCCCCGGACCCGCCGGGCCGCCCGGCTCGCTCATGTAGGTGTCGCGCCGGATCTCCACCATCAGGGCCGTGACCAGCGGCTCCTTGCCGTAGTAGCGCAGTGGCACGTACGCCCCGGAGAACGGGCTGTCGATTCCGGCGTCACCGAACGCCTTCTCCGCGAGGGCGACGAGCTCCGGCGGCGTGTGGAAGGCATCGGTTCCGAGGCAGATCGGCGGTCGCGGACCGTCGCCGTGCAGCTCGTAGGGCAGCCGGGCCGTCGGATACGAATGGACGTCGACGACAATGGCCCGCCCGGCGACGGCGAGCCGGTCGGCCACGGCCGTCGTCATCGCCTCCGCGTACGGATGGAAGTAGCGGTCGATCAGTGGCCGCGGGTCGACGTCGGCGGCCCGGAGAGGTGCGCGGTGCGTCGTACGTGTGTAGACCGCGCCCATCCCGACGGACAGCATCTCCTCCCGCTCGTCGGGGAAGCGCTCGGGATCGATCACGAGCCGGGACAGGCGGTTGACGAACCGCCATGGAGTGACCCCGGCCACCCGCGCCGCGGCCGCGGCCAGCTCCGCGGTGTGCGCGTCCGTGATGTGGTCCAACTCGCGCTCCAGCGCGGCGTCGTCGAGCGCGATACCGGCGCGCACGGGCGCCGGTACGCGCCGTGAGGAGTGCGGGACGTGCAGGATGACGGGAGAGGCGGCGGCGCCGGGGAGCAGCTCGAAGGAGCCGGGCGTCCCCGTGGAGTGCGCAATCTCGTGGGCGTCAGGAGTCTGGTTCACGCGAGATTCCTATCGCAGCCCGGCTCCCGGCCCAAGGGTCAGCGCACGCTGCCGCCGCCGTGGCGTGCGTAGTGCTCGATCAGGGCCGCGCGGGTCGTTTCCAGCCGGTGCGCGAGGATCGCCGCGATCGTCCGCGTCAGCGACAGCTCCAGCGTCGGATCCTGGTCGCAGAGCCTGCGTACCTCCGCGGCATCGAATTCGTAGGCGCGTACGGGGCTGAAGGCCTCGGCGCCGAAGTCCCACCGGTGCGGCGGGAACAGCCACGACCAGCCGAGCAGATCGCCGGGCCCCAGCGTCGCGACGGAAATGCGTCTCTCGCCGACGACCTGCTGGTAGAGGGAGACCGTTCCCGAGCGGACCACCCAGAAGCGGTCCGCGGTTCCCCCTGCTTCGAAGATCTTTCCGTCGGCCGGGAAGGAGACCTCCCGGGCCACGGTCATCAGCCGTCCACGATGGTCGGGGGAGAGCGCGGGCAGCAGCCGGAGAGCAGTGGACATCGCGGACCTCCATCGCACCGCCGCGAGGCCCCGTGGGGCGCGGCGCCGCAGGTCGTGCGGGTGGTATCCCGTCACCCTCCATTGGACCGGGAACCACGGAGTTCGTCGCGCCGGGGGACGGGATTCGGCGCGCGACAGGTGGTCCCACTCGTGCGCGCCCACCTCCGCCCCGGGCATGTCGAGCACGTTCGTCTCGAGCACGTTCGTCGCCGCCGCCCGGCCCTCACGGCAGGGGCTGCTCGGCCCAGATGACCTTGCCCGCGAGGGTGTAGCGGGTGCCCCAGCGTTCGGCGAGCTGGGCGACGAGAAACAGGCCCCGTCCGCCCTCGTCCATGGTGGTCGCGTACCGCAGATGGGGTGAGGTGCTGCTGCTGTCGGAGACCTCGCAGATCAGGCTGCGGTCGCGCAGTACACGGACGTGGAGGGGACCACTGCCGTAGCGGATCGCGTTGGTGACCAGCTCGCTGAGGATCAGCTCGGTGGTGAACGCCATCTCGTCGAGTCCCCACTCCGCCAGCTGCCGGGTGACCGAGGCGCGCACCTCCCCGACGGCGGCCGGTTCGGACGGCACCTGCCATTCGGCGATGTGCTCGGCGGCGAGTGCGCGGGTGTCCGCGACGATCAGGGCGATGTCGTCGCCCTGCCGGGCCGGGAGGAGGGCGTCGAGCACGGCCCGGCAGGTGTCCTCCGGTGACCCGTCGGCACCGGCCAGGGCGGCGCGCAACAGCTCGAGGCCTTCGTCGATGTCCCGTTCCCGGCCCTCCACCAGCCCGTCCGTGTAGAGGACCAGACGGCTGCCCTCCTCCAACTTGAGCTCGGCCGTCTCGAACGGCAGGCCCCCGAGCCCCAGCGGGGGACCGGCAGGCACCTCGGGGAACTCGACGCTGCCCCCGGGGCGGACCAGCGCCGGTGGCGGATGGCCGGCCCGGGCGACGGTGCACAGCTGGGAGGTCGGGTCGTAGACGGCGTACAGGCAGGTGGCGCCCGTGATCGCGACGTCGCTGTCCGCCGCCGCCTCGTCCAGGTCGATGCGGGCGACCAGCTCGTCGAGGAGCCCGAGGATCTCGTCGGGCGGCAGGTCCAGAGAGGAGAAGTTGTGGACGGCCGTCCGCAGCCGCCCCATCGTGGCCGCCGCGTGCAGCCCGTGCCCGACGACATCGCCCACGACGACGGCGACCCGGAGGCCGGACAGCGGCAGGACGTCGAACCAGTCCCCGCCGACCCCCGCCTGCGCAGGGAGGTAGCGGTAGGCGATGTCCAGGGCGCTCTGCTCGGGCAGGTTGCGCGGCAGCAGACTGCGCTGCAGCGTGACGGCCATGGTGTGCTCGCGCGTGTAGCGGCGCGCGTTGTCGATGGAGACGGCGGCCCGGGCGACGAGTTCCTCGGCGAGGGCCATCTCCTCCTCGTCGAAGGGCTGGGGCTTCTCGGAGCGCCAGAAGTTGACCACGCCCATCACCAGCGAGCCCACCCGCAGCGGCACGGTGATCATCGAGTGGATGCCGTACTCCACGACCTGCGCCGTGCGTTCGAGATCCTGAGCCAGCCACCCGGGAGCCTCTTCGAGCTCGGGCTCGACGACCGCCTCGCCCGTGCGCAGACTGCGGGCCTGCGGCGAGGAGGGAACGAACCGGATCTTCTCGCCCACCGGGTAGAGGGGCGCGTCCTTGCGGATGCCGCTGAAGGCCGTGCGGCGCAGCTCGGTGACCGCTTCCGGGTCCTCCCCGTTCAGCACGGCCTCGGCCAGGTCGACGGCGGCGAAGTCCGCGAAGCGCGGGACGGCCACCTCCGCCAGTGTCTCGGCGGTGCGGGTCACGTCCAGGCTCGTGCCGATGCCCACCCCGGCGTCGTACAGCAGTTTCAGGCGCTCCCGTGCCACCTCGGCCCGGCCGGAGAGCGCGCGCAGCTCGGTCGAGTCACGGAGCGTCGCGACGCTGCCGGGCGGGCCGCCCTGGAGGTCCGTGGGCCGTTGGTTGATGGCCAGCAGCCGGTCCCCGACCAGGTGTACCTCATCCGTGACGACGCGTCCCGAGGCCAGCAGGTCGGCGGTGTCCGTGTCGAGGCCCAGATCGAGGACGTGCCGCCCCTCGGCGTCGGCGGGCAGACCGAGCAGGCGGTGCGCCTCGTCGTTGGCGAGGAGCAGCCGTCCCTCGCCGCCGGCGATGATCACTCCCTCCCGGACGGAGTGCAGCACCGCGTCGTGGTGCTCGTACATGCGGGTCATCTCGTACGGGCCCAGGCCATGGGTCTGGCGCAGCAGCCGTCGGCTCACGAGCGCCGTACCCGCCGTGGCCAGGGCGAGCGCCGCGGCCGCGGCGGCGAGCAGGATGGGCAGCTGCCGGTTCGCGACACCGCCCACGTCGGCGGTGGTGATACCGGCCGACACCATGCCCACGACCTTGCCGTCGGGCGCCTTGATGGGAACGGTGGCCTGCACCAGCGGCCCGATGGTTCCGTTGATCTGCTCGGTGATGGAATGACCGGCCAGCACGGGGGCGGTGTTCCCGACGAACTTCTTTCCGATCCGGTCCGGCTTCGGGTGCGTGTAGCGGATCCCGTCGGTGTTCATCACGACGATGAAGTCCACCTCGGTCTGCTTGCGGGCGGCCTCGGCCTGCGGCTGCAGCACGGCCGTGGGGTTGGCCGCGCGCAGTGCCTCGCGGGTGCCGGGTGCGTTGGCGAACGTCTCGGCCACGGCGAGCGAACGGTTGCGGGCCTCCTGCGTGCTGTCGTGCCGCACTTGCAGCACCAGCGCCACCACCGCGGAGACGACCAGCAGCAGCACGATCACCACCTGCAGCATGAACACCTGGCCCGCCACGCTGCGCCCGCTCAGCGCCGACCGCAGTCCCGCGGCGCGTCCGCGCCGGTCGCGCGGACCGTTGGGGCGAGGGGTCGACCGAGCCCGCGATCGACCCAGGACTCGGACCATGTGCCTATGTCTACACTGCCCGGCGCCCTGAGGCGAGGGGCGTCGTGTGGTGTGACCGGGGCGGTTTTGGCCCGGTGTCCCGGACCACTCGGCGCGCTGCTGTCCGGCTGATCTGGTCGCATCATGGAGGAGGGCTCATTTGCCCGCATTTGCAATCTCTGGTTCATCTCGGCTGTATCTCTGGCTCATTTCGGCGCGGGAGGTTGTCATGCAGACTGCGGACCGTTATCGGCTGACCTTCACCCATCAGGAATCCGGCATCGGCGTCATCACCGACGAGGTGGTCGTCGAACGGACCGATGCCCTCGGGCCGGGCGGAAACCCGGTGTACTCCGACCCCACCGGCATCCTCCGCGCCGAGATCAGCCCGGCGGGTGAGGTACGGATGCTGGCCAGCGGCGGTTATCAGTCTCCACAGGTGCCGACCGCCGAGCCACTGCCCTGACCCTTCGCCCGGGACCTCGACGGACCGGGGGCGGGCCAGGCCAGAACCGTCAGGGCGGAGAGCGTGAGCACGCCGCCGACCAGGAACGTGCCGCGCACTCCGACGACCGGGAGCAGCGCGCCGGCCTCGACATCCCCGCCTCGACCACGACCCTGGCGGACCGCCACGGTCTGGCCCCCTCGTCGGTCTCGGCCCATCTGTCGGTGCTGCGCGCGGCGGGACTGCTGGTGTCGCACCGACGGGGCCACCGCGTCCGCTACGAGCGCACGGCGCTGGGGGAGGCGCCGGCAGCCGGGGCCCGATGAGCTACCAGGCGCCCTTGGAGGTGACGGTGAAGTGCGCCCCGTAGGGATCGGTCAGGATCGCCTCCGTCGAGCCGACCCCCTGCTGGTGGGCTGTGCCACCGTGAGCGCGCGCGGCCCGCGCGCAGGCCTCCACGTCGGCGACGGCGAAGTGGATCTGCCAGTGCGGTCTGATCGTCGGGTCGGGTGCCGCCTCCACCGCGCCCGAGTGGATGCGGGCCACC
The DNA here is from genome assembly GCF_045040035.1 of Streptomyces sp. NBC_01384. Classification (NCBI taxonomy): domain Bacteria; kingdom Bacillati; phylum Actinomycetota; class Actinomycetes; order Kitasatosporales; family Streptomycetaceae; genus Streptomyces; species Streptomyces sp. NBC_01384. Next base: position 529,870 of record NZ_CP109559.1, on the reverse strand, counting down.
ACCTCGCCCTGGCTGCGCAGCACGACCTCGTTGTCCTCGTAGCGGACCTCGCAGGACCCGGGGGTCTTGGTCGCCCACTCCAGAACCTCGGCGTAGAAGATGGCGGCGTCGAAGGCGTCGCGGGTGTGCAGCCGTACGAAGACCGGTGCCGCGCGGCGCCACTCCTCCCAGTCGGCCACCAGCTCGCCCTCCCAGATGCCGAAGACCGCTCCGTCCCGGTCGGCCAGCAGCGCGGCCCGCCCCGGCGGGAACGAGAGCGGTCCCACCGCGGTCGTTCCGCCGCGCTCCTGGCTGCGGGCCACGGTCTCGTCCGCGCTGGGCACGGCGAAATAGGGGGTCCACGTGGCCCTCTTCGGGCCGGTGGCCATCGCCGAGACACCCGCGACCGGTACCCCGTTGACCCGCGCGAACATGTAGTGCTCGCCCAACCTGCCCCTGCGCCACTCCCAGCCCAGTACGGCGTGGTAGAAATCCTGCGCGCCCTGCAGATCGCGTGTGGTCAGGCTGACCCAGCAGGGCGCGCCGAATACCGAGTGACTGGAGAGAACCGCACGGTCGAGTGTTCCGTCGCTCTTCATCGCTGTACCGTCCTGACCTCACTGGCCGGCAGCGGTTGGACACCGGTGCCCCGGGACGTCGGTGGCGTGCGGTACGCCTCCGCCCAGCCGACAGAGGCCTTCCGCTCCGGAAGGCCTCCGACGACGTCAGGAGCACCTGCGGATCCGCTGTCCCATCAGGTCCAGCATCCCCCGCCTCGGCGTCCCACGCACCATACGAGGGCGTATGCGGGTAAACGCGGGCAAAAACTGGAGCTATCCGCGGGGCCGCTCGAAGGTCAGGAGCAGCCCCTCGACCGCGCCGGGGCCTATGCGGCCCTTGACGTCGGCGGAGGTGATGGCCTTGAGCGCCCAGCCGTCCTCGGCGTGCTTGTTCAGGACCTTCTCCAGCTTGTCGCTGTCCAGCGCGTCGCCGATCAGCGACTCCCGGAAGGTGACGACCTTGTACTCGTACGTGTAAGGGCTGCTCATGGCTGCGGGGTTCTCCTGCGGGTCGGTCGGCATGGCCGGGGCCCACCCAATCACTGTTCTTCGCCGTGGCACAGGGGAGGGTCCGGTTCGTACGGATACCGTAGTTCGAAGCTTCATGAAGGATCGGTCCGGGACACGGGACACGGGAAACGGACCGGCCGGGCGGAGGTGGCTCATGGAAAAGCCACGGACCGGCGCCCACATACGCGCCACCGGAGACATCTCCGGCAGGAACGCGGCCGACGGCTTCGCGCAGCTGCGGACGTGCGACTTCGGCTACCTCGACGAGGGCGGCCACGCCTACCTCGACCACGTGGCTTCGGTGGCTTCAGCGGACGAGCGTGGCTGCACGCCCGCAGCATGCCAGGGGCGCCGCACCGCGTGGTCTACCAGGGCGCCGCGAACCCCGGCGACCGGGCCGGTTCCGGGCGGTGGACGCCACGCGGCCGGTACTCCAGCCGGTCCGCCACCCCCACCAGATCCGCCGGCAGCCATACGATCGCGAGCCACATCTCGGTGCCCTGCAGCCCCGGCTTTTGCCCCGGACCCGAGCCGCCCTCGCCCGCCGGGCCGAACCCGAATCCGGCGCCGGGCGTCGGTCGAGGTGCGTCGTAGCGTGGTGCGCGGTAAAGGTGCAATCACATGACGGCCGACCCCTGGTGAGGCGATGTGTTGGAGTGCGACGGCCGACCTGGCAGCCGGTGCCGGGATCGCCGCGGTCGGAGTGGCCTGTGTGACCCGGGCTCGACGGGTCCGCGATCTCCCGCTGGCGGCGCTGCCGTTGTTCCTCGGGGCTCATCAGATCGTCGAGTCCATGGTCTGGGGCTCCGGCGGGGGCACGGGCCCCGTCACCGTCACCTGGGCCGTCATCGCACTGCCGCTCCTGGTGGTGTGGGTGCCCGCCGGTGTGCTGTGCGCGGCACCCGGGCATGCCCGGCGTCGGCTCACGGTCCCGTCGGCGATCGGCGTCGCGACCGCCGTGACCCTCGCGTACGCGCTCGCGACCCGTCCCGTGCGGGCCGAGATCCGCGGCCACACCCTTGGCTACGCCGTCCATCTGGCCCACCCGGAACTGCTCGTCGCGGGCTATCTCCTGGCCACTCTCGGTTCCCTCCTGCTCTCCGGCGACCGCGGACTCGTGCTGCTCGGTGTGCTGATGGGCGCGGGCGCGGTGATCTGCTGGGCGCTGTGGGAGCTGAAGTTCGTGTCGACCTGGTGCGCCTTCGCCGCGGTGTGTTCGGTGGCGCTGTTCGGCTGGGTGCACCGACGACCGGAGGTGCCGGCGCGGGAGGGTGACTGCACCCCGCTCGAAGGCTGAGACCACCGACGGCGTTCACCCGATCGATTGAACGCGGGTTCCACCGCCTGCGCGTCGTCCGCTCGGTACGGACGACGCGGTGGGCCTGCGGGCGGCGCCGGAATCGCCACTGACCATGGCGCCGAGGCCCTTCGGACGGACGTACGGTCCGGACGGGGACCGGCAACCCTTCGGCGATGGCCTGGCCGCCCACTTCAAGGAGTCGGCGTCGGCGGGGCGGTGACCAGGGCTGCCCCGGTGGACCGGCGTGCCCCCGCACGGGGGGCACGCCGGCTAACCCTCGAACGGGGGGCCGTGCTCGCTGTTCGAGGGCTGTCAGAGGGCGGGCTGCCGCAGCACGGCGACGTCCCGGGGGGAGAGGACGACGGTGCCGTCGTCGTCCGCCCGGCCGACCAGAAGATCCCCGGCGAGTCCGGTCAGTGGCACCGTCCCGTCGGTCCGGTTGACCAGGAACAGGTAGCGGCTGTCGGCGTCCCGGCGCACGATCAGCTCGACGCTTCCCCGCGCGCCGTCCGGCAGTTCACTGTCGACACCGGCCGGGGCGAGCAGCTTCGGCAGCAGCGCGGTGAGACCGTCCGAGCCGAGCCGGGTGGAGACGTACGCGGCCGAGCCCTGGCCCGACGGGCGACGGGTGACGGCGGGGCGGTCGGCGTACGTACCGGCACGGTAGTGGGCCAGCACCTCCACCGCCGGGTCGGTGACGCTGATCCGGTCGGTCCACAGGCTGCCCGTGGAGAGCCCGTCCACGCCGTCCACGTCGACGTCGACCGTGTGGCCGTCGAGCAGCGGGCCGAACTCCTCGATGCGGATGCCGAGCAGGTCGCGCAGGGCTCCCGGGTAGCCGCCGAGCCAGATGTGGTCGTTCTCGTCGACGACACCGGAGAAGTACGTGGTGACCAGGTGGCCGCCGTTCTCGGCGTACCGGGTGAGCTCCTTGGCCAGCGCGGCCGGCATGACGTGGAGGACCGGGGTGATCAGGACCTGGTAGCGGTCGAGTTCGGTCTGCGTGGTGACGACATCGGCCCGGATGCCGAGGGCGAGGAGCGCGGAGTACCAGTCCAGTGCCTCCTGCCGGTAGCTGAGCTGGGCGGTGGGGTGGGAGTCCTGCTCGCTCGCCCACCACGAGTCCCAGTCGAAGACGATGCCGACCCGGGCCGGCTCACGCTCGGTGCCGGCGACCGGAGCGAGCGTCTTGAGGGTCTGTCCGAGGCCGGTCACCGCGCGGAAGACCTCGCTGTCGGCTCCGGCGTGCGGCACCATCGCCGAGTGGTACTTCTCGGCGCCGGCCGCCGACTGGCGCCACTGGAAGAAGCACACGGCGTCGGCGCCGTGCGCGACGTGCACCAGCGAGTCACGGGCGAGGTCGCCCGGCCGCTTGGCCACGTTGATCGGCTGCCAGTTCACGGCGCTGGTGGAGTGCTCCATGAGGAACCAGGGACGTCCCTGCGCGATGCCGCTGACGAGGTTGGCGGAGAAGGACAGCTCGTCGCGGTCCTGCGGGCCGGGCACCACGTAGTGGTCGTTGGAGACGAAGTCGATCTCGGCGGCCCAGTCGGCGTAGTTCATGCCCTTGGTGTTGCCCATCACCATGAAGTTGGTGGTGACCGGAACGTCGGGCGTGAGCTCGCGCAGCACGTCCCGCTCCGCGCGCAGATAGTCCTTCAGCACGTCGGAGGAGAAGCGCTTGAAGTCCAGCTGCTGGGTGGGGTTCGGGTGGGAGGCGGCCAGCCGGGGCGGCAGGATCTGCTCCCAGTCGCTGTAGCGCTGGGACCAGAACGCCGTGCCCCAGGCATGGTTGAGGGCGTCGAGCGTCGTGTAGCGGGCGCGCAGCCAGTCGCGGAAGGCGCGGGCGGCGTCGTCGGAGTAGTCGTAGACGTTGTGGCAGCCCAGCTCGTTGGAGACGTGCCAGGCCACCAGCGCGGGATGGTTCGCGTACCGCTCGGCCATCTTCCGCACCAGGCGCAGCGCGTACTCGCGGAAGACGGGCGAGGTGGGACGCCAGTGCTGGCGCGCCCCGGGCCACAGCGTCTCACCGGAGGCGGTCACCGGAAGGATCTCCGGATGCGCCGTGCTGAGCCAGGGCGGCGGGGAGGCGGTGGCGGTGGCCAGGTCGACCCCGATGCCTCCCGCGTGCAGCAGGTCCATGACCTCGTCGAGCCAGCCGAAGTCCCACTCGTTCTCGGCGGGCTGGATACGGGCCCAGGAGAAGATCGCCACGGAGACGATGTTGACGCCCGCCTCCCGCATGAGCCGGATGTCCTCCTCCCACACCTCGCGCGGCCACTGCTCCGGGTTGTAGTCGGCGCCGTAGGCGAGGCGGGGGGTGGGATCACCGTCCGGCCCGTGCCGCAACTGGGACAGGAGGGTGGAGATCATGGTGGTCCTTCCGGTGCGCTGCACGGGGTGGTGCGAGGTGCGTGGTGGGGCGGTGGTGATGTTCGAGTGGCGGCTCCGAGTGGCCACTCCTGAGCGTCTGCTCCTGAGTGGCCACTCGTGGGCTGTTACTCGTAGGCGTTACTCGTGAGCGGTGACTACTTGACGGTGAAGCCCTGCTCGTTGCCGTACTTGACGGAGGCGTCCTGCCAGGACTTCAGGCCGGCGGCCAGCTTGGTGCTCGAGACGTACGCCTTGCCGACGGTGTCGTTGAAGATCGAGTTGGCGTACTGCTGGAAGGGCAGGTACGACCAGTCGGAGGCGACGTTGGCCGCGGACTCGGCGAAGATCTGGTTGGCCTTCTGCCCGCCGAAGTACTTGAACTCCTTGTTCTGGAACGAGGAGGACTGGAGCTCCGCCTTGGTCGCCGGGAAGGCGCCCTGGTCGATGCGGGTCTGGACACCGGCGCCGGAGTTGGCGTACTCGACGAACGCGTAGGCGAGTTCCTTGTTCTTGCCCAGCGTGGGCAGCGCCAGGGAGCTGCCGCCGTTCTCCGCGCTCGCCTTCTCGCCCGTGGCCCACTGCGGCATCGGAGCCGCCCGCCAGTCACCGGAGGCGCTCGGCACGCCGGTGACGAAGTTGGCGGGCATCCAGGCGCCGGTGGTCAGGGTGGCGATGGTGCCGTCGCCGAGCCCCTTGTACCAGTCGTCGGTCCAGCCGTTGATGGGCGCGAGGAGCTTCTCGTCGATGAGCTTCTGCCAGGTGTCGGTGTACTTCTTGGCGCCCGCGTCCTCGAAGTTGACCGTCACCTTGGTGCCGTCGACCTTGTAGGGGCGCGAACCGGCCTGCCACAGCATGCTGGTGGTGAAGCCCGCGTCGCCGGCGTCGTTGGCGATGTAGACCTTGGGGTCGGCCTTGTGCAGCTTGCTGGCCGCCTGGACGTACTCGTCCCAGGTGGTCGGGACCGCGATCTTGTACTTGTCGAAGACCTTCTTGTTGTAGAACATCGCCATGGGGCCGGAGTCCATCGGCAGGCCGTAGACCTTGGCACCGTCGCTCACGGCGTTCCACGGACCCGGGGTGTACTTGGCGGCGAGCTTGTCGGCGCCGAACGGGGCCAGGTCGGAGAGGCCCTTGGTGAGGGAGTACTGCCCCAGCGCGAAGTACTCGACCTGCGCGACGTCGGGGACGCCCTTCCCGGCCGAGATGGCGTTCGACAGGGCGGTGTAGTGCTTGTCGCCGGACCGCTCGCTGACGAGGTTGATCTTGACCTTGGGGTACTTCTTCTCGAAGTCCGCGGCGACCGTCTTGAGCGTGGGCTCCCAGGCCCAGACCGTGACCGTGCCGCCCTTCTTGAGGGCCGCCTGGACGTCCCCGGCGGAGACCGCCTTCTGGCTGGAGCTGTCGTTGCCGGAGCCGCCGCAGGCGGTCGCCCCCAGGGCGAGGGTGGAGAGGAGAGCGAGGCCGCGCAGCAGGCGGCCGGTGGTTCTGCGCATGGAGGTGCTTCCACTTCTTTGTGGGCGGGACAGGGCGAGGGTGAAAGAGGTGACGCTGAGGGGGGTGGGGCTGAGGGGGGTGGGGCCAGGGGTGGAGTTACTCCTTGACGCTTCCGGCGGCGAGCCCGGACTGCCAGTACTTCTGCAGCAGCAGGAACGCGGCGATCAGCGGCACGATGGTGAGCAGCGAACCGGTGATCACCAGGTTGAAGATCACGTCGCCACCGATCGTCTGGGCCTGGGAGTTCCAGGCGTCCAGGCCCAGGGTCAGGGGGTACCAGTTCGGGTCCTTGAGCATGATCAGCGGCAGGAAGTAGTTGTTCCAGGTCGCGACCGTGGTGAACAGCAGAACGGTCACGGTGCCGGGGGCGAGCAGCGGCAGGGCGACCTGGAAGAAGGTGCGCAGCTCGCTCGCTCCGTCGATGCGGGCGGCCTCCATCAGTTCGGTGGGGATGGCCTCGGTGGCGAAGACCCACATCAGATACAGACCGAAGGGCGACACGAGTGAGGGGATGATCACCGCCCACGGTGTGTCCGTCAGCCCCATCTTGCTGAACATCAGGAAGGTGGGCACCGCCAGGGCGGTGCCCGGGACGGCGACGGCACCGATGACCACGGCGAAGACGGCGCGCTTTCCGGGGAAGGTGAACTTCGCCAGCGCGTAGCCGCCCAGGATCGCCAGGAGGGTCGCGCCGCCGGCGCCGAGCACGACGTACAGCAGGGTGTTCAGCAGCCAGCGGACGAAGATGCCGTCGTGGTACGTGAACGTCTGGCTGATGTTGTCCCAGAGGGCGAAGTCGTGGCTGAACCACAGTCCGGACGAGTCGGCGAGCCCTTTCTGGGTCTTGGTGGCGCTGATGACCAGCCACACCAGGGGCACCACGGCGTAGAGCATGATCAGGCCGGTGAGCACGGTCAGCAGAACGCTGCGCTTGGGGCGCCCGGGAACATGCTTGCGGCGGGTGCGCAGTCGGGGTGCGCTCTTGGTACCGCCGCCGGCCTGAGCGGGTGCGGACTGGGAGGCGGTGGTGACGGGACTGCTCGTGCTGCTCATCGGGTCACGCTCCCTTGCGCATGCCGCGGAGCTGCACGACATAGGCGATGACCATGGTGATCAGCCCCATGATGATGGCGACCGCCGCGGAGTAGTTGTGCTGCTGGCCGTTGAAGGACAGCGAGTATGTGTAGTAGTTCGGGGTGTAGTCCGTCGTGATGGCGTTGCGCGCCAGCGGCCGCAGGATGCTCGGCTCGTTGAAGAGCTGGAAACTGCCGATGATCGAGAAGATCGTCGCGATGACGAGGGCGCCGCGGATGGCGGGGAGCTTGATGGCCGTGATGATGCGGAGCTGCCCGGCGCCGTCGATCTCCGCGGCCTCGTACAGCGAGCTCGGGACGACCCGCAGCGCGGAGTAGAAGATCAGCATGTTGTAGCCGACGAACTCCCAGGTGACGATGTTGCCGATCGACGCCAGGACCAGGTTGGTGGAGAGCGGGTCGGGCAGGGTGACGTTGAAGGCATCGTTGATGTCGCCCACCAGGCCGAACCGGGTGCCGTACATGAAGCCCCACATGAGGGTGGCGACCACGGCGGGCACCGCGTACGGCAGGAAGATCGAGATCCGGAAGAAGTCCCTGCCGTACAGCCGTCCGCTGTCCAGCACGAGGGCCACCAGCAGGGCGATGCCCAGCATGATCGGCACCTGCACCAGCAGGAAGAGCGACACTCGTTCCAGCGAGGACCAGAACTGGTCGTCCTGCAGGGCCTGCGTGTAGTTGTCCAGGCCGACGAAGGACGTGCCGCCGATGAGCTTGTCGCGGAAGAGGCTGAGATAGATCGAATACGCGATCGGAGCCAGGAAGACGAAGGCGAAGACCACCGCGAAGGGGCCGATGAACCCCCACCCTGTCCAGGAGCGGCGGTCCCGCTTGGCCGGAGGCCTCTCCGGGCGCCGTGCCACGGCCGCAGGGGGTTGAAGCGTCGTCATGTCGTTCCTCGCTCGTCCATCTCGGAACCGGCGTTTCGCGCCGTCGCGATGTTTACGTAAACATGTCGTCCCCGGAACTGTCGAGGGCTGTTATGTTTACGTAAACATCTGATGGCGGCATGTCTACACTGCGCCAATGTCGGTGGTCAAGGGTCGTCTGACGAAACTACGACCTGGGTAACAAAGGAGACGGGTGGACACTGCGGACAGCGCTTCGACGGGCACGGAACGGGCCCGCGCGCGCAAGGGAAAACGGGCGGTGCGTCGCACGCAGACCGCGTCCATGGCGGATGTCGCACGCCTGGCGGGCGTCTCCTCGCAGACCGTCTCCCGCGTGTCCAACGGTTACGCGGGTGTGAACGAGGAGACCCGGCAGCAGGTGCTCGCGGCCATGAAGGAGCTGGGCTACCGGCCCAACAGTGCCGCCCGGGCTCTGAAGCGCGGTGAGTTCCGCACCATCGGCGTCATCACCTTCAACCTCTCCACCACGGGCAACATGCGCACCCTGGAGGCGATCGCCACTTCCGCCGCGCAGGAGGGGTACGCCGTCACGCTGCTGCCGGTCGCCGTCCCCACCCAGGACGAGGTGCGCGGCGCCTTCTCCCGGCTCGGGGAGCTCGCCGTCGACGCCGTCATCGCCATCATGGAGGTGCACCTGCTCGACGCGGCGACCATCTCCCTGCCCCCGCACGTCCAGGTCGTCGTCGCCGACTCGGACGCGGGCGACCGTTATGCCGTGGTCGACACCGACCAGGCCGGCGGAGCCCGCGCCGTCGTACGGCACCTGCTGGACCTCGGCCATCGCACGGTCTGGCATCTGGCCGGTCCCGAGGAGTCCTTCGCGGCACAGCGCCGCGCCGACGCCTGGCGCGACGCACTGACCGAGGCGGGCCGCGTCGTGCCGCCCGTCGTGCGCGGCGACTGGTCGGCGGAGTCCGGTTACCGCGCGGGCCTGCGACTCGCCGAGGAGCGCGACTGTACGGCGGTGTTCGCCGCCAACGACCAGATGGCGCTGGGGCTCATGAGGGCCCTGCACGAGCGCGGCCGGAAGATCCCCGACGACGTCAGCGTCATCGGCTTCGACGACATCCCCGAGGCCGGCTCCTTCCTGCCGCCGCTGACCACGGTTCACCAGGACTTCGCCGAGGTGGGGCGCCTCTGCGTCGATGGCGTCCTGCGGCGGATGCGCCACGGCGGCCCGGAACACGGCACCACGCTCGTCCCCACCAAACTCGTGGTGCGCGACAGCACCGCACCGCCCCCGGCCCCCGTGGACGCGTAGCTCCGCCGAGGCCGTGCTCGCCGGTGGCCGAGACGGCCAGGAACCGGATGGGCAGGTCCAGCAGGTCCAGCAGTTCCCGCGGACCGTGGGCGCCTTCGCCGTCGAGGTGGAGGGTGCCGCTGGGGCACGTTATGCGCCTCGCCGTGGCAGTGGACCAGGGTGCCTTCGAGCATGTACAGCGGCTCGGTACCGGGGTGCTGGAAGAGCGGGAAGGCTTCGCTGGACTCGGTGAGGGGGCCCAGGGCCGCCTCGATGCGCTTGCGCGCGGCGTCGAGGAGGCTCGTACGCGGGGCGTCGAGGAGCTCGTAGAGGTGGCCTACGCGGCTGCCCCGCCGCACGATCCGCGCTCCGTGCCCGCCGAGGCGTTCCCGGTCTCCGCCGGGGTGCCGGGGACCGGATCGGAGGTCGGATCGGGTATCGGGTGATCGAGGACCTGGGTGACCGCCGCGTGATCGTCTCGCGGCGGTTCGGCTCCCCATCGCGCGAGGCCCGCTCTCCTCCGCCGTCGTCACCGTTGTGCGGCGGGGACGCCTGGACGCGGTGCCCGCCACCGTCAACGTGATGTCTCCGCTCGGCCCGCACCGCGCACTTCGCCGCGGTCGACCATGCCGAGGCCGGACGCCGTCCCCGAGCGGGACGTACGGCACGACATGAGCGGCGGCCCGCTGGAGGGCGAGCCGTGGGGTGTCGCCTTCGGCCGCGACCCCGGATGTTTCGGGCCACAAGGATGGGTAAAGCAGTCGATGTGGAGCGAATCGGTCATATCGTAAATCAGCTATATGATGATGATCGGGCAGGTTGGTTTCGACTTCTCCGTCACGTCCTCCTTCCACTTCCTCTGGCTGGAGCCACAGGGCCACCACCTGTGCACGGAGCGTGCTCGGCGCGGGCGAGAACCTCAACGAGCATGTAGTGGGCGGCGGTTGGGGCCTCCGCGCGCGGCGCCAAGGTCGCCCGCGCTGTGCGGACTCCGACCGACGACACGTCGTCCGTTCCCGCCCCGAGACCGGGCCCGACCGGGAAAGGCGAGGAACAGCGAGGAACAGCAAGGAAAGGCGAGGACACCATGAACGACACTCCGTCATCCGTCGGCTCGACTGCTGGACAGGTCTCGTCATCGGACCTGGTGCAGGTCGTCCTGGACGCTTGCTCCGCCGCGGACGCGGACACCGTGTTCCGCGCACTGGACACCCGCTTCATGTCGGAAGGCGGCGGCGACGCGCCACGACAGGACACGACTGCCCACCCCGACACCTGGACCGGAGCCTTCCTCGTCTCGCGCAGCGCCGCGCTCCCGCCGGACCTTTCCCTGGCCGGTTCCGTCACCGCTGACCTCCAGGGCGGTCCCGTGGCAGTGAATCGGCTGCGGGAGACCCTCGCGTCGGCGTTCGCCGTCCAGGTGTCCGGATCGACCTCCGGTGACCAGGAGGTCGACATACAACTCAGGCTCACAAGCGCGGCCGCCTGACGCGAGGGCCTCGGTCAGGTGCCGACGTACGCCGCGAGGTGTTCGCCGGTGAGGGTGGAACGGGCGGCTACGAGGTCGGCGGGTGTGCCCTCGAAGACGAGCCGGCCGCCGTCGTGTCCGGCGCCCGGGCCGAGGTCGATGATCCAGTCGGCGTGCGCCATGACCGCCTGGTGGTGCTCGACGACGATGACCGACTTGCCGGAGTCGACGAGCCGGTCGAGCAGGCCGAGCAGCTGCGCGACGTCGGCGAGGTGGAGGCCGGCGGTCGGCTCGTCGAGGACGTAGATGCCGCCCTTCTCGGCCATATGGGTGGCCAGCTTGAGCCGCTGCCGCTCGCCGCCGGAGAGCGTGGTGAGCGGCTGGCCGAGGCTGAGGTAGCCGAGCCCGACGTCGGCGAGCCGGTCGAGGACGGCGTGCGCGGCCGGCGTGCGCGCCTCGCCGGCGCCGAAGAACTCCTCGGCCTCGGTCACCGACATCGCGAGCACCTCGCTGATGTCGCGGCCCCCGAGGTGGTATTCCAGCACCGATGCCTGGAACCGCTTCCCCTCGCACTCCTCGCAGGTGGTGGCGACGCCGGCCATCATCGCCAGGTCGGTGTAGATGACGCCGGCGCCGTTGCAGGTGGGGCAGGCGCCCTCGGAGTTGGCGCTGAACAGCGCCGGCTTCACGCCATTGGCCTTGGCGAACGCCTTGCGGATCGGCTCCAGCAGTCCGGTGTACGTCGCCGGGTTGCTCCGCCGCGAACCGCGGATCGCGCCCTGGCCGATCGACACCACATCCGCGCCGGCGGGGATCGACCCGTGCACGAGCGAGCTCTTGCCGGAGCCGGCGACGCCGGTGACGACGACAAGCACCCCGAGCGGGATGTCGACGTCGACGCCCTGCAGGTTGTGCGCCGTCGCGCCGCGGATCTCCAGCGTGCCGGTCGGCTTGCGCACCGTCGCCTTGAGCGTGGCCCGGTCGTCGAAGTGGCGGCCGGTGATGGTGCCGCCGACCCGCAGCCCCTCGACGGTGCCCTCGAAGCAGACGGTGCCGCCCGCCGTACCGGCGCCGGGGCCGAGGTCGACAACGTGGTCGGCGATCGCGATCGTCTCCGGCTTGTGCTCCACGACGAGCACCGTGTTGCCCTTGTCCCGCAGCCGCAGCAGCAGGTTGTTCATCCGCTGGATGTCGTGCGGGTGCAGGCCGATGGTGGGCTCGTCGAAGACGTAGGTGACGTCGGTGAGCGAGGAGCCGAGGTGGCGGATCATCTTCACGCGCTGCGCCTCGCCGCCCGACAGCGTGCCCGACGACCGGTCGAGCGCGAGGTAGCCGAGCCCGATCTCCACGAACGACTCAAGAGTGTGTCGCAGCGCGGCGAGCAGCGGCGCCACCGACGGCTCGTCGACACCCCGGACCCATTCGGCCAGGTCGCTGATCTGCATCGCGCAGGCGTCGGCGATGCTGATCCCGTTGATCTTCGACGACCGGGCCCCCTCGCTGAGCCGGGTGCCGTCGCACTCGGGGCAGGTGGTGAAGGTGACCGCCCGCTCCACGAACGCCCGGATGTGCGGCTGCATGCCCTCCCGGTCCTTGGCGAGCATCGACTTCTGGATCCGCGGGATCAGCCCCTCGTAGGTCATGTTGATGCCCGCGATCTTCATCCTGGTCGGCTCGCGGTGGAGGAAGTCGTGCAGCTCCTTCTTGGTGAACCTGCGGATCGGCTTCTCCGGGTCGAAGAAGCCCGACTCGCTGTAGAGCCGAGAGTTCCAGCCGCTCCCCGTGTAGCCGGGGACAGTGATCGCGCCCTCGGCGAGCGACTTGGAGTCGTCGTAGAGCTGGGTGAGGTCGATGTCGGAGATCGTGCTGCGGCCTTCGCAGCGCGGACACATGCCGCCGGTGATGCTGAAGCTGCGCCGCTCCTTCACGGTCTGCCCGCCGCGCTCCATGGTGACCGCACCCGCTCCGCTGATCGAGGCGACGTTGAAGGAGAACGCCTTGGGCGAGCCGATGTACGGCTGCCCGAGCCGGCTGAAGAGGATGCGCAGCATCGCGTTGGCGTCGGTGGCGGTGCCGACCGTGGAGCGGGGGTCGGCACCCATCCGCTGCTGGTCGACGATGATCGCGGTCGTCAGCCCTTCGAGGACGTCGACCTCGGGCCGCGCCAGCGTCGGCATGAAGCCCTGCACGAAGGCGCTGTAGGTCTCGTTGATCAGCCGCTGCGACTCCGCGGCGATCGTGTCGAACACCAGCGAGCTCTTGCCCGAGCCGGACACGCCGGTGAACACCGTCAGCCGGCGCTTCGGGATCTCGACGCTGACGTCCTTGAGGTTGTTCTCGCGCGCGCCGTGCACGCGGATCAAGTCGTGGCTGTTGGCACCGTGCTGCGCAGGCGACTGTGTGTCCGTCCTCGTGGTCATGCTCATCGTGTCTCCATGTGTGAGTGAGGGGCCGCCTTCGCGGTCTCCGTCGGCGTCGCCTCGCTCGATCTAACCAGCTTGCGCAGTACGTCTGGTTCGGCTTCGTCGGCTTCGTCGGCGCGGTCGCGGCAACGGTCCGCTGCCTACCTGATCCGCGGTGCCGGCCGGCTCGCGCGGTCTCACCGTCGATCCGACCATCGGTCCCAGCCGGCCCGCGGCGGTCCCCGGCATCACCACCTTGGCGCCGGGAGCGGTCCACTCCGGTCCCGTGCCGCCCCCACTCCACGCCGCCGACTTTGAATCGTTTGAATCCCTGGGGAAGCCAAGGCGCTCGATCGAGGAGCGTCAAGATCTGTGCAGCAGTACGCCACACCTCTTCGGGGAAGGCGCCGTTGGAGCCGACGGGGTGTCCCCGCGAGCCTCGCAGGCGGATATGAGGAAGTTGTCAGCGTGTGGGAAGCCCCTCTCGCCTGCCCTTTTAACGGCCGAGGGCGCTTACCATCGGCCACGTGTGCGCATATGTGCTGGTCGCGGAGGACGACGAGAAACAAGCGGAGCTGATACGCCGCTCACTTCTGCAGGAGGGACACACCGCGACCGTGGTCCACGACGGCGGAGCCGCGCTCGACGAGGTACGGCGACACAAGCCGGACCTGGTCGTCCTGGACCTCATGCTGCCGGTGATCGACGGCTTCGGGGTGTGCCGGGTGCTGCGCCGGGACGACGACATCCCCGTCCTCATGCTCACCGCCCGCTCCGCGGAGGACGACGTCCTGCTCGGCCTGGAGCTCGGCGCGGACGACTACATGACCAAGCCCTACAGCCCACGCGAGCTGATGGCCCGTATCCGTACCGTCCTGCGGCGCAGCGGACGCCCGGCCGCCGAACAGGACCGGCTCATCCGGACCGCCGGAATCACCATCGACCCGGTACGGCACGAGGTGCACTGCGACGGCTCACGCGTGGAGTGCACGCCGGGCGAGTACGAAATCCTGTGCGCGATGGCCGCCGAGCCCGAGCGGGTCTTCTCCCGGCGGCAGTTGCTCGAGTGCACCCGCGGCATCGACCGGGCCTCCACCGAACGGGCCATCGACGTGCACATCATGAACCTGCGGAAGAAGACCGAGCCCGATCCACGCAGACCGGTGCGGCTGCTCACCGTGTTCGGCGTCGGGTACAAGCTCAGCGGTGGGCGCGGGTGAGCTCCGGCATACCGCTGCGCAAGAGCCTCCTCGTACGGCTGATCACCACCTCGGTACTGATCGCCCTCTGCTCGGTGGCGGCGACGGCCTGGCTCGCGGTGCAGACGACGACCCGCGCCATCCAGGAGGAGCAAGGGCAGGCCCTCGCCGACGACACGGACATCCTCCGGCAGCTCAGCGGATACGGCGCCACTCACGCGAGCTGGTCCGGCGTCCAGGACACCCTGCGCCGGTTGTCCGCCTCCACAGGGCGGCGGATCGCGCTGACGACGGCGGACCGTACGCCGATCGCCGACTCCGCGAAGCCCCGCACCGCCCTGCCGCCGGGGGCCGCCGCCACGGTCGACCCCCTGCACACCGACACCTACTCGGAACCCGGGGCTCAGCTCAGCGGAATCGACCCGCGCGCGGTGGGACCGTACCGGCTGACGTCCAAGGAGCACGCACGCCTCGACGTGCTGGCGAAGAAACGGCAGGCGTGCTACCGCCGCGACGATTTCGAGACCACTCTCGGCTGGACGCCGAGCGGCCGGCCCGTTCTGACGGACACGGGCAGAACCGTCAAGAACGACAACGCGGTCCACGAGTGCGAGGACGGACAGGTCAACATCCTCATGCCCACCGAGCAGAAGGCCCAGGACGAGCTGACCCGCATCGCCCAGGAGTGCCTCCGGCGCAAGCACGTGGCCCAGGCCTCGTCCCAGGTCGTCTACCTTCACTTCTCGATCCAGACCCCGCAGCCGCAGTTCGACCTCGTGAAAAAGACGGCCAGGGGGTTGCCCACGGCGATCGAGACGAAGAGCGACGAGTGCCTCACCGACGCGCGCCGCGAGCAGCTCGACCCCGATGTCGCGCCGGTCGCCGAGCTGTTCCTCGGCACGGGGGACAGCACCGTTCCGCCCTTCGACATGTCGACGGCCAACAAGGCCAAGATCGTCGCGGTCACCGGTCTCGTCCTCGCCCTCACCGTGGCCGTGACCGCACTGGTCGCCACCAGACTCGTACGCCCGCTGCGCGCGCTGACGCAGGCCGCGCAGCAGCCGCCGGAGCAGCACGTACGGGTTCCCGTCACCACCCAGGACGAGACGGGCATCCTGGCGGTGGCGTTCAACGAGCTGACCGAGCGCCGGGAACGGATGGAGGCGCAACGCAAGGCGATGGTCAGCGACATCGCCCACGAACTGCGCACCCCGCTCACCAACATCCGCGGCTGGCTGGAGGTGACCCGGGACGGCATCGTCGACCCCGACCCGGAACTGCTCGCCTCCCTGCACGAGGAGGCGGTGCTCCTTCAGCGGGTCATCGACGACCTCCAGGACCTCGCGGCGGCCGACGCGGGCACCCTCGCGCTGCACCGCGAGGCGGTCCGTGCGGACGAACTGCTCGAACAGGTCGCCGCGGCACACCGGGTCGGGGCGGAGGCGGCGGGCATCGGTCTGCGGACGAGGGTGGACGGGACGTCCTCGTCGGCGGGGAGCGGGACGTCGTGGCTCGACGCGGATCCGGTCCGGCTGCGGCAGGCGCTCGGCAATCTGGTGTCCAACGCCATCCGGTACACGCCGGCCGACGGCACGATCACCCTGTCCGTTCGGGAGGAGGACGGGCAGGTCGTCCTTGAGGTGGCCGACACCGGCAGTGGTATCGCCCCGGAGGATCTGCCCAGTGTCTTCGACCGGTTCTGGCGGGCCGAGAAGTCCCGCAGCCGGCGCACCGGCGGCAGTGGGCTCGGCCTGTCCATCGTCCGCCAACTCGTCGCGGCCCACGGCGGTACTGTCGCGGTGACGAGTGAACTCGGTGCCGGTTCGGTCTTCACCCTGAGGCTTCCCGGCACCGTCCCTCCGGTTGAGGCGGACGAGGACCGCTGACCTGCGCAGGGTGGTGGTGCCGGTACCAGGATCCGCGTTCCTCCTCACGAGAGGGTTCTGGTTGCCCGACACCCTGGGAGCACTGTGGTCACATGAACACCACCAGGATGCCGGAGGCCAGAATCCGTGTCACGCCCCTGCGGTCGCTCGCGGGACGCACGTATGTCCCGCGCCGTGGAAGAAGTGGAAGAGGTCGACTGGGCGGAGAAGGTTCAGAAGCTCAGGCTCCAGCTGTCGAGGTAGCCGGGGTCGACAGTGAAGATGCCGGGAGTGTTGTCCCTGACGCGTAGTCTCCAGGTGCTGTCGGCTGGGAGCGCCGAGGTTTCCCGGGCGAGCGCGGGCCTGCCGGTGCCGGAGGCCCAGACGACCAGCCGGGGCGTGCCCTCGGGAGCGACCTCGTCGGCCTTGCTCTTCTCCGCGGCGACCAGGGCCGCGTATGTGCGCTCGTAGCGGGTGTGGACGGTGCCGTCGGCGTCCTTGATGACGTCCTTGGGATCAGCTTCTCCCGATTGCCCAACTCACGCGGCGGCAACACGGCCCGCATATGCCAATTGGCCACTTCCCGACCCTGGGAAGTGGCCGACGCCGTGCCCTCACCGGAATACGTTGTCCGAGTCGTCCCAGATCGACGGTTCGCTCGACGTGTACTCCCGCGGGACCCTCGACGACGTCTGGTACATCGCGTCGATCTCGGCGGCGAAACGCCGCGAGATGGCGTCCCGGCGGAGCTTCATCGACGGGGTCAGCAGGCCGTTGGCCAGGTCGAAGGGTTCGGGGAGAACGCGGAACACCCGGATGGACTCCGAGCGGGACACGGTGCTGTTGGCCGCGGCGACGGCCCGTCTGACCTCCTCCCGCAGCTCGTTCTCCTCCCGCGCGTCCCGGGCCGGCGTGCTACCCCTGTGCAAGGCCCCGCGCCAGTGCGTGAGGAAGTCCGGATCCAGGGTGATCAGAGCGCCCACACAGGGCCGGTCGTCGCCCACGACCACCGCTTGGTGGATCAGGGGATGGACGCGCAGGCGCTCTTCGAGGGCCGCGGGAGCCACGCTCTTGCCGCCGCTCGTGATGATGATGTCCTTCTTGCGGCCGGTGATGGTCAGATACCCCTCGGCGTCGAAGCGGCCGATGTCGCCCGTCGCAAGCCAGCCGTCCTGGAACGAGGCGTAGGTGGCCGGGGCGTCGTTGACGTACCCCTGGAACACCGAGGGCCCCCACACCAGGATCTCCCCGTCGTCGGCCACCTGGATGTCCGTGCCGGGCAGGGCACGGCCCACGGTTCCGAACTTCTCACGCCCCACGGGGTGGGCCGTGATGCCGCCGCTGGTCTCGGTGAGCCCGTACCCGTCATGGACGAAGATCCCGATGCCCGCGTAGAAGAGGGCGAGTTCCCGGTTGAGCGGGGAGCCGCCCGACACCGCGCCGCACACCCGTCCCCCCAGGGCGGCCCGCAGCTTCCGGTAGACGGTCTTCTCGTAGAGGGCGTGCTGCAGGCGCAGGTCGAAGCCGGGGCCGGAGCCGGTGCCCAGTCGCTGGCGTTCGGCGGCCGCGGCGAAGTCCTTGGCCGTCTGGACGGCGCGCTCGAACAGGGCGCCGCGGCCCGTCTGTTGCGCCGTACGCAGGAAATTCTTGTAGATCTTCTCGAAGACGAACGGAACGGCGTAGAGGTAGGTGGGCCGGAAGGAGCGGAGGGCCGCGGAGAGCGCCTCCTCACTGAGATCGGGCTCGTGTCCCAGCAGGATGCCGCCGCGCAGACAGAGCCCCTGGATCATCAGGCCGTACACATGGGAGAAGGGCAGGAAGGCGAGGATGGCGGGCTGCTCGCCGGGGGGAGCGGTCGTGTGTCTCCAGCCCGCGAGGAGGGTGTCGCAGGGGCTGGCGAGGTTGCGGTGGGTGAGGGCGCAGCCCTTGGGGTGCCCTGTGGTGCCGGAGGTGTAGGCGATGACCGCGGTCGAGTCGGGCAGCACGATGCGGCGCAGCGAGTCGACCGCCGTCATCGGGATCGCCCGGCCCCGCTCGGTCAACTGGGACAGGGCCCCGGTGTCCAACTGCCATACGTGGCGCAGCGACGGGACCGACGCGCACGCCGAGCCCACCGTCATGATGCCCTGCTCGTCCTCGACGGCCACGGCGACGCATCGGGCGTCCTGGAGGATCCACGCGACCTGCTCGTGCGACGAGGCCGGGTAGATCGGTACGACCTCGGCGCCCACCGTCCACAGCGCGTAGCTGAGCACGGTCCACTCGTAGCGTGTACGCGCCATGACGGCCACCCGGTTCCCCGGGCGTATGCCGGACGCGACCAATCCCCTGGCCAGGCCCGTCACTTCGTCCCACAGCTCGGCCGCGGTCACTGTGGTCCAGATGTCGTCCGAGCCCTCGAGACGGCGCGCGACCTGCGGAAGGTCCGGCTCGCGGCGCGCCGTTTCGAAGAGGCTGTCGGCGAGTCCCCCCTGCATCACTGTCGTAGCCGGTGGAGGAAGTTCGAACGCGTGCATCGCCGCTCCAGAATTCTCCTCGACGTGGCCTCACCGAGAGGCGCCGGTGTCGAGGATTCACGAATCTAGCCCAGACCGGCCTCGACCGTGCCGGTATCGGGCGGCAGTTCGTCTACCGATGAGGTTACGGTTGGCGCAGGGACCCCCTCCGCCCGGGACCCGGTCACCCATCGGTCTTTCGCACGGTCGCGCCGGTTCGTTGCGCGATCACGCCGGGTTCACGAAGTCCCGCGCGGGGGCGGTGGTCATCGAGTGAGGAGAGCCTCCGGTCAGGAGCGGGACAGGAGAGCTTCCCGGGTGATCAGGGCGGTCGAGCCCGGGGCCGTACAGGCGTGGGCACCCGCGATCGCACCGAGCCGGGCGCACTCCCGTACGTCCCGGCCGGCGAGCCTGCCGTACAGGAAGCCGCAGACGTACGCGTCGCCCGCGCCGTTGGAGTCCACCACCGGCGCGGGCGGGACCGCCACCGGAATGTGCTGCGGGTCAAAGCCGTCGCCCCGGGTGAGAACGTAGGACCCGTCCGCGCCCGCCGTGGCGACCACCGTCCGTGCCCGCCCCGCACGCAGGATCTCCCGCATCAGTTCGGGCGTGTCCTCACCCGCGCCCGCCGCGCTGAGGAAGACGAGATCGGAACGGAGGGCGAACTCCCGGTGGTGGTCGGCCAGTCCGTCCCAGTCGTGCAGATCGGTGGAGACGGGGACCCCGAGATCCTCGATGTCGTCGTAGAGGAAACGGCCGAAGTTCATGATGGAGAGGTGGATGTGGCGGGCGCGCCGCAACCGCGGCAGGTAGAAGTCCCGGGGCATCCGCAGATCCGCCGGGTCGCGGCCGTCGTAGAAGGACATCCGACGGCCGGACGCGTCCACCAGGTTCACCGCGCGGCGCGTTCCCGCGGGCGAGATCAGGGGGACGAACTCCACACCCTCCTTGGCCATCCGCTCGCGCACCTGTGCGCCGATCCAGTCGTCACCGATGCAGTCGAGCAGCGCGACCCTGAGGCCCAGTGCCCGGGCGCCGAGAGCGACGTTCCCGCCGGTGTGACCGGGCCACTCCTCGATCGGGCCCACGTGCACCGAGTCGGCGAGCGGGACCGGCACGGAGTCGACGCGAACGACGGTGTCCACGCCACTGCCGCCGACCACCAGGACGTCGTATTCCGCGTGTTGGTCCGATTCCGTGTGCTGATGGATCACAGGTTCATCTGCCTCTCCTTCCCCGCCGACCTCAGTATGGCGGGCAACCCCACGGTGCGTCGGGAAGTCGACGGTCGGACGCCGACCATCGGGGCCACGCGGCAGGAGGACCGGAAGGACGGTGACACGGTCTGTGCGCAGGGCCGCATCCGCGGCACCGTCGGCTGCCCGCAGGCCTGGTCACCGGAGCGACGGCGGGAACAGGGGCGGCGTTCGCCGGGCGAAGGGCCGCAGACGGCTTTGAGCCGGTCCTGCTCGCCCGCGACGCCACGCGCCTCGCGCGGGCCGCCGAGGGGTACGGCTGATCGCGGCGGAGCAACCGGCAGGACGAGGTGCCCGCGCGGCACATACGACGTCGTGGTGATCGGTTCCGGAGCGGCGGGGACGACCGCCGCGCTGACGGCCGCGAAACGGGGGCTGAGCTGCGTCGTCGTCGAGAAGGCGGCCACGTTCGGGGGCTCGGCGGCGCGCTCCGGCGCGGGTGTCTGGATTCCGAACAACCCGGTGATCCTCGCGGCGGGGGTTCCGGCGGCCTGCGCACGGACGCCCGGGCACGCGTACTACGGCCGGACGGATCCGTCATCCCCGGCCTGTACGCCGCCGGAAACGCCGGCGCGGCCGTCATGGGCCACAGCTACGCGGGCGCGGGTTCGACGATCGGCCCGGCGATGGCCTTCGGCTACATCGCGGCGTTGGACATCGCGGCCGGTGCGGGCGCCTGACGGGGCGCGGTGTCGTCCGCGATCACCGGAACTCCGGTGCCGGGCCGGTCCCAGCCGCCCGGGTGCCTCCCCGGAACGGCGGGCTTCGGACACGCCGAAGCCCGCCGCGTCCACGGCCTCGGCCAAAACCCCGCCAGGTGCGAGACAGCGCCGGCGACAGCAGCCGGCGGGCCGAGCAACTGCGGTGTGATCAGGGCGATCACGCATAGCCGCGCCCCGCCGCCGTGCCCGGATCCCGCTCTGCGCCCACACCTGCGTCAACGATAGTTTTTGGCCGGTAAACGATCGTTGAGTGCCGCATGTTTTCCGCATAGGGTGCCAGGCGCACCGCAGTAATCGATCCTCCACACCCCGGGAGCACCTTGGTGGAGCCACCCACTCAACTCCCCGAGAGTCTTCGGCGCCTCAACGCGCTCATCGAGGAACAGGGCCTGAACCGGTCGGAACTGCTCGACCCGAAGGAAATGGCTGACCGGACGGCGCTGCCCGAAAGCACGGTCCGCACCCTGCTGAGCGGCGGCACGGTGCCGGCCGACACGGTCAACGACCGGGTCTGCGCACGCATCAACACCCTCGCCAACGCCCACCTGGACCGCACGGGCAGGCGCATGTCGGATCTCGCCGCGGACATCCGTGAACGCCTGGGCGTCTCCGACTACTGGGCACGTCAGGTGTGCGACGGCAAGAAGGTGCCCAGCGTCGAGTTTCTGCACGGCCTGGTGGAGTACTTCGCCGTCGAAGGGGGAGAGGCGTTCTTCACCATGCCGGCCGCCGACGTCCTCGACCGCGTTCTGCGGCCCGTCCTGCAGAAACTGGAGAACCCCGAGTCGGATCCCGTACAGGCGCTGATGGCGAAGTACGGCGTGCGGGACATGGACCTGCGGCAGCACGGTTCCATGACACCCGAGCAGCTGGACCGGCTCCTCGAAGGGGTCATCCGGTCCGTGGTTCCCCCACAGGAGGACCCCGCCCGATGACCACCAAAGCGATGAAGACCCTGCTCGCCGTGCTGGGCGAGGAGGCATCGAAAACGATCCAGCGGCCGGCGGAGCCGAAGACCGTCATGCGGGAGTTCTGCCGGGCGATGAGCGTCCGCGTGGGCAGACCGATCCAACTCGTGTTCCGGGCCTTCCCCCCGGACATCCCCGTGTCGGGGCTGCGCCTGGACATGGGGGACCACTCCATCATCGTCGTCGAGGAAGGCACCGTACCCGACGCACAACTGGTCATCCTCGGGCACGAGTTATGGCACGAGGAGCAGGGAGACTGCGGCCACCACGTCGCCGGACTGCCGGCCGCCGCCCGCGCGCTCAACCTCGACCGGGCACCGGAGGCGCTTCAACGGGCCGCGGCACAGATCCTCGACGCGCAGGACATCCCGCGCGAAGCCTTCCTGGCAGCGGACGCCCGGGCCGACTCCACCGACGACCACGAGGGGGACGCCGAGACGTTCGGCCTGCTGTTCGGCCGTGAAGTCCGCACGTGGATGCGGGGGCGGTACGCGGAAGGCCCCGTCAATTCGGCCACCGTGGAAGGACGCATCAACCTCTCCCTGAGCAACCGCGCCGGACGCATCCTGTGACGAACCTTCAGTTCCACATCCCCTACGCGATCCCGACCGCCCTGCTCGCCTCAGCCCTCGCCTTCAAGCTGCCGACCTTCGCACGCGCTTGGCGCGACCCCGAGGTACGGGCCACGACGCTGCTGCTGACCTGGGCCACCGCCGTCCTCGTCGTCATCACGCCCGTCAACATCCGGCGGCTCAACACTCTGACGGGCGTACCGAATATCGCGGCACCATGGGCCTACTCCTTCCTGACCGCGTTCTGCGCCACCGGCCTGACCATGATCATGCGGTGGAGGGAGGCCCCCTCCCCGGAACGTCAGCGCAGAATCCGCCGCATCTACCTGATCTACGCCGGCATCGTCGCCGCCCTCTGGGGGACCTTCCTCCTGGCACATGTGCCCGAGGTGCGGATCTACGACCTCGACACCTACTACGCCGGCACCCCGTGGATGCGTGAGCACATTCTGCTCTACCTGGTCGCCCACATGGTGTCGTGCCTGGTCGCGGCCTACATGCTCTGGAAATGGTTCCCGGAGATCGAGAACCGCTGGCTCAAGACGGGGACCGTCTGCCTCCAGCTCGGATACGCGTCGGGCCTCTTCTTCGACGCGGCGAAGATGACCGCGATCAGCGCCCGCTGGTCCGGCACCGACTGGGACTTCCTCAGCACCCGGGCGGCGCCGCCGTTCGCCCTCGTGGAGGCCATCCTGGTGGCCGCCGGGTTCATCGTCCCGCAAATGGGACCCTTCCTGCACCAGCGGGTGCGCGACCAACGCGAGTACTGGCAACTGCGCCCCCTGTGGCGCGCGGTCCGAGCTGTCGCACCGGCCGCGGCAAAGGCCCGCTTCGGCTTCTGGGCGCCGCTGGACCTGCGCCTGATGCAGCGCCAGCAGCGCATCCATGACGCCCTGCGCCTGCTCGCCCCCTACTTCGACTACGGCCTCCACCGCCGGGCCCACCAGGCGGCGCGGGCCGGCTACAGCGAGGCGAAGGCCCCGGGCCTCGCCGGTGCCGTCGCCCTGCGCGCCGCCATCGACGCCTACCGGAGACGGGCGCCGCTCCACACCGGCGATCAGCCTCCGCAGATCGGCACCGATGTCAGCGACCACATCGACGCCATCTCACGGGCGCTGTACCGCCCCCGCACCGTCGATACCATCCGCCAGCGGGTGACCAGCACAGAAAGCGTGAACGCACATGCCTGACCGAGCCACCCCCCGCCCGCTCACCGCGATCGTCATAGGCGCCAGCGCCGCAGGCCTCTTCGCCGCGGCCGCGCTCACCGAGTTCGCCGACGTCACGCTCATCGAACGCGACACCCTCCCCGAAGGACCCGAACCCCGCCGCGGCGTCCCCCAGGCCCGCCACGCCCACCTGGTGTGGAGCGGCGGCGTGCGCGCGTTCAACGAACTGCTGCCCGGTATCGTCGACGACATCACGGCCCGCGGCGGCCGGCTCGTCCACATCATGGGTGACATGGTCTCCCGGGCACCCAACGAGATCTGGTTCCGCCGCTTTACGACCACCCATCACCGCAACCTGGTGTGCTCCCGCGATCTGCTCGACTTCGAACTGCGTGACCACGTCCTCGCCGACGAACGCATCACACTCCGTCAGAACACCTCCGCGCTCGGCCTGGAGGGCGACGCCAACCGTGTCACCGGCGTCCGTGTCCGCACCGGCGAGGAAGAACTCACCCTGACCGCCGACCTGGTCGTCGACGCCTCGGGCCGTGGCTCCCGCGCACCCCAGTGGCTCCACGACCTCGGCCTGCCCGAGGTCACCGAACGCGAAGTCGACGCGGGCGTCACCTACGCCACCCGCCTCTTCCGGGCCCCCGGCAGCACCGCGGCCATCGACTTCCCCCTCGTCAATGTGCAGGCCAACCCGGCCAAGGCCCCCGGCCGGGGCGGCATCATCCTGCCGATCGAGGGAGACCGCTGGATCGTCACCCTCTCCGGCACCCGCGGCGGCGAACCCACCAGCGACCCGGACGCCTTCGTGGACTTCGCACTCCGCCTCGGCGACCCCGTCATCGGCGAGTTCCTCAAGGACGCCGAGCCGATCGGCGACATCGCCATCTCGCGCAGCACCGCCAACCAGCGCCGCTACTACGAGAAGATGAAGGCCTGGCCCGACGGCTTCGCCGTCCTCGGCGACGCCGTCGCCGGATACAACCCCGTGTACGGGCACGGCCTCAGCGTCGCCGCCCAGTGCGCCATCGCGATCAGGGACGTGCTGCGCTCCATCAGCCTCACCGCCCCCGGCACCGCACGCCGCCTCCAGCGCGCGGCGGCCCGCCCCGTCGCCGGCGCGTGGGACCTGGCCGTCGGGCAGGACGCCTTCTATCCCGGCGCCACGGATACGCCGCCCACCGTCACGGAAAAGCTCCTCGCCCGGTTCGTCGACCGGGCCGTCGCCACCGGCGCACGCAACCCACGAGCCCTCGGCGCCCTGCTGGACGTCATGAGCCTTGAAAAGCCCGCGACCCGCCTGTTCTCACCCGACATGCTCGTTCCCATGCTGCTCGGCCCGAAGAAACCGCTCCTGCAAGGGCCGCCGGTGACCGAGGCGGAGCGCAAGACCGCCATCTCGTGACAGCTGCTCTCCACGTCCTGGTGCACGGTGGTCAGCGGCGGCAGCGGCTCCGTCGCCTCGGCGTCGGGCGCCGGGTCGGGACACCGGTCGAGGAACTCGGCCATGCCGGGCAACGGGTCGTCGGCGCGCCGTGAGAACAGCAGCGCGCCATCGACATGTCCGCCGCCGAGGAAGTCACCCACGCGCGCCCACTGGCACATGCTCGTCGGGGAACTCTGCCCCGAGCGGGTCCGCCCAGCCATCGCCGCCTGCTCAAGGGGCACAGCGGTGCGGACACCGACACGACATGGCGCCCGAGCGGGCGGACACCACGGCGTCGCGGGAGCATGGGCGTGGCGTGCACCCCGGCCGGCCGGGCGTGCCCGCGGGAGACGCGGGAGATGAGGAGGGACAAGCCGGTGGGGTTGGTGTTCTCCGTCGTCTTCGCGTTGCTGGCCGCGGCCAGCAACGCGACCGCCACCGTTCTCCAGCGCCGCGCGGCGCAGGACGTCCCGCTGTCGGAGGGCTTCCGCGCCCGGCTGCTGGTCGATCTGCTGCACCGGCCGGTGTGGCTCGGCGGTATGGCCGCGGTCATGGCGGCGGCGTGCTTCCAGGCGCTGGCGCTGGTCGACGGGGCGCTGTCCGTCGTACAGCCGATCTTCGTCCTGGAGCTGCCGTTCGCGCTGTTGATCGGCGGCCTGGTACTGCGCCGCCGGGTGACCCGGCACGGATGGACCGCTGTGGCGTGCATCGCCGCCGGGCTGGGCATGGCACTGGCCGCGGCCGCACCCTCGGCCGGCACCGACCGGCCCACCACCGGCGGCTGGGTCCTGGCCCTCGCCTGCTGCATCGCCGCCATCGTGGTCGCCGTCCGTATCGCGCTGCGGCGCCCCGCCGGACGCGCACGCGCAGCCTGCTTCGGCGCCGCGGCAGCCATCGGCTACGCGCTCACCGCAGCCCTGATCAAGGACGCCACACATGCCTGGCAGACGAGCGGCGCCACCGGTTTCTTCCTCACCTGGCAGACCTACGCCTTCGCCGCCACCGGTGTCTGCGCACTCTTCCTGCTGCAGAACGCCGTTCAGTCCGGCCCCCTGGTCGCCTCCCAACCGGCCCTCACCCTCGGCGACGCCCTGGTCAGCCTCGCCCTGGGCGTCACTCTCTACGCGGAGAAGGTACGCACCGGCTGGTGGCTGATCCCCGAGAACGCCGGGGCCGTCCTGATCCTGTACGGAGCGGTCCTCCTGGCCCGCATCCCACTCGCCCAGGCACTGGTCGCACCGGACCGTAGCAGGGCCTGAACCCCGCCGCCCGAGCCGGAACGGGCACGGCGACACCCCTGACCGGTGATGAGTCTGCCGGCCAGCGGGGAACCAAGCCGGCCCCGGGCCGTTGCCCTGCCGCCGCGGCGGAGCCGCTCCCGGAGGTCCAAGGGCCGATGAGTCGCTAGCCTGGAGAGCAGACGGCGGCTCGAGCGACAGCCCAGGGAGGCTGACGTGGCTGAAGCGACTACTGAGGCCGGAGTGAAGGGCGGGACAGGCAGCGGTCCTGCCGGACCCTGGGGTGTCCAGGCGCCCCGGTACCTGCCGATCGCCGAGCACGGCCTGATCGGCGATCTGCGCAGCGCGGCCCTGGTCGGCACGAACGGCACCATCGACTGGTACTGCTGTTCACGCTTCGATGCACCCAGCGTCTTCGCCTCGATCCTGGACGCCGACCGAGGCGGATGCTTCGAGCTCGCCGCCGACGTCCCCGCGCGCACGAAACAGTTCTACTTCCCCGACACCAATGTGCTGATCACCCGCTTCTTCGCGGACGACGGGGTCGGCGAGATCCAGGACTTCATGCCGGTCGTCGACGACTCGCGCGAGGCCGGCCGGCACCGCCTGATCCGCCGTGTGATGTGTGTCCGCGGAGCGCTGCCTTTCCGCGCGCGCGTCGCCCCGCGCTTCGAGTACGGCAGCGCGCCGCACACCGTGCGCGTGGGGGCCGGCCAGGCGATCTTCGAATCGTCCTCGCTCAGGCTCGCGCTGACCTCCACGGTGCCCTTCGAGGTCGCCGGCCAGGACGTATGGTCGCTGTTCAAGCTGCACGAGGGCGAGTCCGCCGTCTTCACCATCGACCAGGTCGGCGGTGACGTGGCGCCACGCTTCTGTGCCGTGGCCGAGGCGGAAAGGGAATTCAACGCGACCGTGCGTTACTGGCGGCGATGGCTGTCCCAGTCGCGCTACCGCGGCCGCTGGCGGGAGATGGTGCACCGCTCCGCCCTCACCCTGAAACTGCTCACCTACGCCCCGACCGGCGCCATCATCGCCGCGCCGACCACAAGCCTGCCCGAACAGATCGGCGGCGAGCGCAACTGGGACTACCGCTATGTGTGGGTGCGCGACGCCGCGTTCTGCGTGTACGCGTTGCTCAGGCTCGGGTTCACCGATGAGGCCGAAGCCTTCATGGGCTTCCTCTCCGAGCGCCTCCGGCTCGACGCGACTCAGTCGCCCGGCCCCACCGGCCCACTGCAGATCATGTACGGCATCGACGGACGCTGTGACCTGCCCGAGCGTGAACTGCCCCATCTCGAGGGCTACCGGAGCTCGGCGCCCGTACGCGTGGGCAACGCCGCCGCCGACCAGCTCCAGCTGGACATCTACGGGGCGCTGGTCGACTCGCTCTACCTGTACGACAAGTGGGGCAAGCCCATCTCCAGCGCGCACTGGGACAGCATCAGCGAGCTCGTCGACTGGGTGTGCGACCACTGGGACCAGCCCGACGAGGGGGTCTGGGAGACCCGCGGAGGGCGAAAGCCGTTCCTCTACTCACGGCTGATGTGCTGGGTGGCGATCGAGCGCGCGATGCGGCTGGCCCGGCATCGCGGCCTCCCCGCCGACATGGTGCGCTGGGGCACGGCCCGGGACACGATCTACCGGCGGATCATGCGTCAAGGCTGGTCCGCCGAGCGGCGCACCTTCGTCCAGTACGAGGGCAGCGAGATCCTCGACGCGTCCCTGCTGATGATGCCGCTGGCGAAGTTCATCGCCCCGACCGACCCGAAGTGGCTCGCCACGCTGGACGCACTGGGCGAGGACCTGGTGTCCGACTCGCTGGTCTACCGCTATGACCCGCAGGCCAGCCCCGACGGCCTCCAAGGTGAGGAAGGCACGTTCTCGATCTGCTCGTTCTGGTACGTCGAGGCGCTGACCCGCGCGGGCCGACTGGACGAAGCCCGGCTCGCCTTCGAGAAGATGCTCACCTACGCCAACCACCTCGGCCTGTACGCGGAGGAGATCGGCCACACTGGCGAACAGAACGGAAACTTCCCCCAGGCCTTCACCCACCTCGCCCTGATCAGCGCGGCCTTCAACCTCGACCGCATGCTCGGCTAGGGGTAGGGCTAGGGGTAGGGGCAACTGCCGGCTGTGTTCAGGGCGCCTTGAAGAGAGCCGGGAAGCGGGGAGCGAGCCAGGGCTTGCGGCCCCAGACGACGATACGGCCCTGGGCGATGGCGCTCCACTGGTCGCGGCGGCCGAGTGCCATCAGGAGAAAGGTGACCGGCTCGATGAGGATGGTGCAGTCCGGACGGGCCGGCGGTCGCGAGCCGACCGACACCACACCGTCGGTCAGTGTCACACCGAACCGGGGACCACCCCACAAACGGATCGCGTAGCGGGCGGTGAGCCCGGCTGCCCGGGCGGCGTCGGTCACCCGCGGCATGGCCGTGATCAGGAACGGCAGGGTCAGCTCGACCCGGGCACGGTCGATCATGTGCGGACGCCCCAGCGCACGGGCGAGATCGTAACCGTGGCCGAGCATGTGCGTGAGTAGATAAGACCCCAGTACGTCCCGGCCCATCGGGCCCAGCGGGCTGACGACAGTTCCTTCCGCGGCGCTCTCGTCCCACGCTTTCAGGTAGGCATCAGCCTGCGCCACGATCAGCGCGGCCAGCGGCTCGGCCCCACGCTCGTGGAACGCGGCGAGTGCTTGTTCATTGGCCGCGGCGAGACTCTGCGGTGTGCCGTCCCCGTAGCTGCGTACGTGTCCTGCCGCAAGAGCGGCCATCAGTTCGTTGGCCTGCGCCAGATGCGCTGCCGCCTCCCCGACGTTCCACTCCGATCCGGGTACCGGAAGCCCCATGTCGGCGCCACGGCGCAGCAGCGCGGCGATCTCCTCGGCGGTATCGCGTATGGCCACACCAAGCCCCTCGGGCAGAATGCCCCGTACGTCCTGCCCAGCCGCTGATTCCACGCCGCTCCCCTCCTCGGTCCCGATTCCCGTGCGGAACAGAAGAGCAGGTAACGGAGGCTGCGACAAGACTCGCTCACTCGTCCTCGTCACTGTGAGGATGCTGCCGGGCCCTCGACGGGATCAGTTCCACAGCGGATAGTCGACCACTTGCCCGAATCCGTCCGGCCGGTTGTGGGCGTAGAGGAGGCGTATCCGGGTGTAGTGCGACAGCTGCGGGTGCTTCTTCCAGGGCCCTGGGTGGTCGAGCCGTATGGTGACAGGGTAGGGATGGAATGTGCCCGCGGCGCAGTACGGCTTGCAGTCGTTCACCACGTTGATGCCCGTAGCCACCGCGGAGTTCGGGTCCCAGCGCGACCATTGGAGCGAGTAGAGACGGCTGTTGCCGTCACCGCAGGCGAGCAGGAAATCGGCGGGGCGTACCTGAGGGTGCCAGAAGCAGTCGACGATCACGGGCTGCCTGGGCTGCTGTTTCACGGCGTGCGCGGACAGCGGCGAGGCCGCGGGGGCCGCGGAGGCCGTTCCCATGACCGCTGCCAGCGATGCAGCGGCACAGAACCTGACCGCTGCCCTGACTGTGTGCCTTGGCATATGTGCTCCCAGCCGCAATCTCTTTGGACCCGCGGGCCCCCCGGGCCCCCGCGCCTGGCCTGTCGCCGACCCCCGCCCGCACCGCGGGCATGGACCGGCGCTGCCTTCCTCGGGCGGCGGTTGTCTCTTGTACTGACGCTACGACTTTGCCCGGGTATCCACCACTCGCACGGAGTAACGCGCGTCCGGAGCAGGGGTTGCGGTCCCTGCCGGGCGGCGTACCGACGGCGGCGCATCTCGCAACGCCTCCGCCCAGAACGGCGAGCCGACCTCCACCAAACGGTCCTGAAATTCCCTGCTGCCGCCTCACCCACCGACAACTCGGCTCATTGTGGGGGCCGTTGGCGTGCCGGGGCCCAGGGCGCTGCCTCGGTCCCCGGTCGCCCCGCGACGCCGGTTCTGACGCTGACCGCGATGGACGAGGACCTCGACCACGCGGAGGGCCTGGACAGCGGCGCCGACGACTACTTGGCCAAGCCGTTCCCCTGCCGCCGACGGCCTGGCCCAGACCCCGCCGCCCGCACCGCCGCCCGCACCGTCACCCGCGACGGCGTGCCGCTGGACCTGACCAGCCGTGAGATCGCGGTGCTGGAACATCTGATCCGCCACCAGGGCCGGGTGGTGTCCAAGTCCGAACTGCTCGAACGCTGCTGGGACGTGGCTTTCGACGGCGGCCCGGCGGTGGTCGAGGTCCATGTGCACCGGCTGCGCTCCGGACGAGACGGCGTGACCGGCAGAGGCAGGAAGAACGATCAGCTTCTCCAGCTCGGCCCGCCCGCTCGGTCAGTGCGCCGACAGTTTGTCCAGTTCGGCCGCGAACATCAGGGCGGGGTCGAAGCCCATCCCGGTGAAGTGGCCGGCGAGTTCCAGGGACAGGACGCCGTGCAGCCGGGTCCAGAAGGCCAGGGCCCGGTGGAGGACCTCGGGCGGCGCAGGGTGGCCGTCCGCCCATTGCCGATGGCCTTCGAGGTGAGCGTCGAACGGCGTCGCGGGGCTGTCCGGGGGCAGCGCGGCGCAGGCGTCGAGCAAGGTCGCCAGGATCTCGGACGCGATCCCGGTGACGTCGTCGGGCGCGTGATAGCCGGGGACCGGTGTGCCGTAGACGAGGAAGTACCGCTGGGGGTCGTCCATGGCCCATCCGCGCAGGGCATGCGCCAACGCGGCCACGTCGGCACCGGACTCGGAGGCCGCGCGGAAGGTGTCGGCAAGGCTTCGGTAGGCGTCCCTGATGAGCTCGGTGATCAGCTCGTCGCGGCTGGCGCAGTAGCGGTAGAGCGCGGGTCCGCTCATGCTCATCTGTTTGGCGATCGCGTTCAGGGAGAGCGCGGAGGCCCCCGCCGTGGCGATCTGTTCCCACGCGCGCTCCTTGATCTCTGCTCGTACCCGGGCGCGGTAGCGCTCGCGCGGGGTCTTCGCGCCGGGTTCCGCCATGGCCTGCCGCCTTTCCGCGCCGGGAGGGTACACCTTCAAGATTTAGTTAGAGAGTATCACGAAACCTCTTGACTCTCCCCTCTGTGGGGCGTTACAACTTCTAACGAACGCGAAAGCGAGTAACCCAAAGCGGAGCGCAGTGGAGGTCGTCATGAACGCCGAAGGACTTGTCGAGGTCGTCCTGCCGGGCAAGGTGGAGCCGGAAGGGCTGGAGATCCGGCACGGAGCCGTCCCCGCCGCGGGCCCCGGCCAGGTCGTGATCCGGATGGAGGCGACCGGAGTCTCCTTCGCGGAACAGCAGATGCGCCGCGGCCGGTACTACGACCAGCCGCCGTTCCCCTTCGTGCCCGGTTACGACCTGGTCGGCACCGTCCTCACGACGGGTGACGGTGTCGAGCCGGGCCTGGCCGGCACCCGGGTGGCCGCGCTGGTCAAGGTCGGCGGCTGGGCCAGCCACGTACTCGTCGACGCGGCGGACGCGGTGCCGGTGCCCGACGGGATCGGTGCGGCGGAGGCCGAGACCGTGGTGGTCAACGGCATCACCGCCTGGCAGATGCTGCACCGCAAGGCACGCATCCGCGCGGGGCAGACCATCCTGGTGCACGGCGCCAACGGCGGCGTCGGCTCGGTCCTGGTCCAACTCGCCCACGCCGCGGGCGTGAAGGTGATCGGCACGGCGTCCGCGCGCCACCACGACGCTCTGTGGGAACGGGGTGTCACTCCTGTCGACTACCGCACCGAGGACGTCGCCGTACGGGTCCGCGAACTGGCCCCCGCCGGGGTGGACGCCGTCTTCGACCACGTCGGCGGGCGCAGCGCGATCGACTCCTGGCACCTCCTCGCGCCCGGCGGCACGCTCGTCTCGTACGGCAGCGCCTCCACCCGGGACGACGAGGGGTCGAAGCAGTGGCCCGTGCTCAAGCTGCTCGGCCGGGTGTGGCTGTGGAACGCGCTGCCCAACCGCCGCCACGCCTACTTCTTCAACGTCTGGGCCGGGCGGGCCCTGTCCAAGAACCGCTTCCGGGCCCGGCTGCGCGCTGACCTCACCCAGGTCTTCGGGGCCCTCCAGCGCGGTGACGTCACCGCCCAGATCGCCGCCCAACTGCCGCTCACCCGCGTCGCCGACGCGCTGCGGCTGGCCGAATCCGGCACCGTCGCCGGAAAGGTCGTACTGAACCCGTAGTGCGTCCTTCCGCAGCCGCTGATCGCACGCGGCTCTTGCTCCCACCGTCTGAAACGACTGCCTGAAACGACTGCCTGAAACGCGAGGAACCACCATGACCGTCACCCACACCACTCCGACGCGCCACCGGGCGCGGCTGCTCATCCCCGCGGCGATCGCCGCCCTGGCCTGCACCGCCACGACCGCCGCCGCGGACACCTCACCGACCACCGCGGCCGAGCGGACGGTCACCGCCCAAGACGGCCGGGGGGCCGCGAAGAAGCCGAAGGCGATGCTGGACGCATGGCTCCGGCTCTGGAACGGTGATCTCGGCCAGGCGTCGGGCATCATCTCTCCCGACTTCCGGGTCCACGCCGCCCTCCTCGACGGCGGTGACGGCAGCTCCATCCGAGGCGCCGACGGCCTGGTGGCGTGGATCGGCCAGACACGCGCGGCGTTCCCGGACCTGCGCTTCGCCATCCAGGTCCCCCCTCTGGTCGACGGCCGCTACGCATCCGTGCGCTGGACGGCCACCGGCACCTACGCCGGCGGCTTCCCCGGCGCCAGAGCCGAACCCGGGACCGTGGTCACCTTCACCGGCACCGACACACTTCGCATGCGAGACGGCAAGTTCGCGGAGTACTGGCTCAACACCGACACCCTGCAATGGCTCACCCGGCTCCAGGCCCTCTGAACCAGAACCGCGACCGCGCTGTTCAGAAGACGCTGGCTCAGTCAGGAGGGGGCGGTCGGCGGGCAGTGGCTGGAACTCGTCCTATGGGCGGCGGCGGACATGGCGCCCGAGGCCGGACGGGGAGAGTCGCTGGAGCGGTCGGCGCGTGCGGCGCGGCTGCCCCGGGCGGAGCGGGACGGGACCGGGCGCACGGGCCGGTTCACGCGCGGGCGCAGTCGGGGCACAGTCCCCGGTAGGTCACCTCGGCCTCGGAGACGGTGAAGCCGAACCGCTCGGAGGCGGGCAGATCGGCCAGTGGGTCGCCGCCGGGGTGGACGTCCCGAATGGCGCCGCAGCCCGAGCACACCAGGTGCTGGTGGGGGCGGTGGGCGTTCGGGTCGTAGCGCTTGGCGCGGCCGTCGGTGGCCACCTCGATCACCTCGCCGAGCGAGACGAGTTCGCCGAGGGTGTTGTAGACGGTCGCGCGAGAGATCTCCGGCAGCCGGTCGGTGGCGCGCGCGAGCACCTCGTCCGCCGTGAGGTGAACGTGCTCGCCATCGAGTACCTCGGCGACCACCCGGCGCTGGGCGGTCATCCGCCAGCCACGTCCGCGAAGCCGTTCCAGCAGGTCACTCATGCCCACCAGCCTAACTGTGCATCGTCTGACGAATGAATCCGTACGGGTCTGGTTGTCGTATTGACTTGGACTGAGTCCATCGTAGGATCAGTTCCGGCGACAGCCAAGGGACAGGACAACAGCAGGGAAAGGCACGTGACGGTTCAGGAGACGGGTGCAGCTCGCCCACTTCAACCGCGAGCGCATCCCCGAGCACATCGTCCACGCGAGCGGTGCCGACGCCCGGACGGTGACCACCTCGAGGTCGAGGCGTTCGCCTCTGGAGTGCGCGATCGCGTACGCCAGGTCTCCCGTCGAGCCGCGTCCGAGGCATTCCACGCGCTCACCGCGCCCGACGATCACGGCTTCTCGACCGACGAGGCCGAGGTCGTCCACCGGGGGCTGTGCCCCGGTTGCTCCCACCGACTGTTCCACCGCCCTCAGTTCCTGAGCACCGTGATCCACCTAGTTCGGAAGGATTCCCATGTCCGAGAGCCATGACGCAATCGTCGGAGACGCGAAGACGGAGGGCGGGGGTGGCTGCCCCGTCGCGCACGGGCGTGCCCCGCACCCGACTCAAGGCGGCGGAAACCGCCAGTGGTGGCCGGAGCGGCTCAACCTGAAGATCCTTGCCAAGAACCCCGCCGTGGCGAACCCCCTCGGCGAGGAGTTCGACTACGCCGAGGCGTTCAAGACCCTCGACCTTCCGGCCGTGAAGCAGGACATCGCGGAGGTGCTGACGACCTCGCAGGACTGGTGGCCGGCCGACTTCGGCCACTACGGCCCCTTCATGATCCGGATGGCGTGGCACAGCGCGGGCACCTACCGGATCAGCGACGGCCGCGGCGGCGGCGGGGCCGGCCAGCAGCGCTTCGCCCCCCTCAACAGCTGGCCGGACAACGGCAACCTCGACAAGGCCCGCCGCCTGCTGTGGCCGGTCAAGAAGAAGTACGGCCAGAGCCTCTCGTGGGCCGACCTCATGATCCTCGCCGGCAACGTCGCCCTGGAGTCGATGGGCTTCGAGACCTTCGGCTTCGGCGGCGGTCGCGCGGACGTCTGGGAGCCCGACGAGGACGTGTACTGGGGTCCCGAGACCACCTGGCTCGACGACCAGCGCTACACCGGCGACCGCGACCTGGAGAACCCCCTCGGCGCGGTCCAGATGGGCCTCATCTACGTCAACCCGGAGGGCCCCAACGGCAACCCGGACCCGATCGCCGCGGCCCGCGACATCCGCGAGACGTTCCGCCGTATGGCGATGAACGACGAGGAGACCGTCGCCCTGATCGCGGGCGGCCACACCTTCGGCAAGACCCACGGCGCCGGCCCGGCGGACCACGTAGGACCCGAACCCGAGGCCGCCCCGATCGAGGACCAGGGCCTCGGCTGGAAGAGCACCTACGGCACCGGCAAGGGCGGCGACGCGATCACCAGTGGCCTCGAGGTCACCTGGACGAGCACGCCGACCCAGTGGAGCAACGGCTTCTTCGAGAACCTGTTCGGCTACGAGTGGGAGCTGACCACGAGCCCCGCCGGCGCCAACCAGTGGGTGGCGAAGGACGGTGCCGGTGCGGGCACCATCCCCGACGCCCACGACGCGTCGAAGACCAAGCCCCCGACGATGCTGACGACCGACCTCTCGCTCCGGTTCGACCCTGCCTACGAGCAGATCTCGCGGCGCTTCCTGGAGAACCCCGCCGAGTTCGCGGACGCCTTCGCCCGCGCGTGGTTCAAGCTGACCCACCGCGACATGGGCCCGATCGTGCGCTACCTCGGCCCGGAGGTCCCGACCGAGACGCTGCTGTGGCAGGACCCGCTCCCCGCGGTGACGCACGAGCTGGTCGACGCGGCCGACATCGCCTCCCTCAAGGAGCAGGTCCTCGCCTCGGGCCTGTCGGTGTCCCAGCTCGTGTCCGCCGCGTGGGCGTCGGCCTCCTCCTTCCGTGGCAGCGACAAGCGCGGCGGCGCCAACGGTGCGCGCGTGCGCCTGCAGCCGCAGAGCGGCTGGGAGGTCAACAACCCGGACGAGCTCGCCACGGTGCTGCGCACCCTGGAGGGCGTCCAGGAGTCCTTCAACGCCGCCCAGAGCGGCGGCAAGCAGCTCTCGCTCGCCGACCTGATCGTGCTCGCGGGTGCCGCGGGCGTCGAGAAGGCGGCCAAGGCCGCCGGCCTCGACGTCGAGGTCCCCTTCACGCCGGGCCGCGCGGACGCGACGCAGGAGCAGACGGACGTGGAGTCGTTCGCCGCCCTGGAGCCGACCGCCGACGGGTTCCGCAACTACCTCGGCAAGGGCAACCGGCTCCCGGCCGAGTACCTGCTGCTCGACAAGGCGAACCTGCTGAACCTGAGCGCGCCCGAGCTGACGGTCCTCGTCGGCGGCCTCCGCGTCCTCGGCGCGAACTACCAGGGTTCGTCGCTCGGCGTCCTCACCTCGACCCCCGGCCTGCTGACGAACGACTTCTTCGTCAACCTGCTCGAACTGGGCACGACGTGGACGGCGACGTCCGAGGACGCGACCACGTTCGAGGGCCGCGACGCCACGGGCAAGGTCAAGTGGACCGGCAGCCGTGCCGACCTCGTCTTCGGCTCGAACTCCGAGCTGCGTGCGCTCGCGGAGGTCTACGCGAGCGATGACGCGAAGGCGAAGTTCGTGAACGACTTCGTCGCGGCGTGGGACAAGGTCATGAACCTCGACCGGTTCGACCTCGTCTGATCATTCCGATCATGACGTCCAGTTCGGCCCACACCGGCCGACCTGGACGTCCTCGGTCCGAAGGATCTCCGCATCCCCGGAACGTGACGTCGGGCATCTCCCGTCGGGAGGGGTCGACCATGTCGACGCGCGAAGCCGCACGCGTGTGGCTTTGACCGGACCCTCGGCCGGGCCGACCCTCGGCCGAGGAACTCGCCGCCCGCTGTGCGACCGCGTCAGCTGTCGTAGTCCACGCTCAGTGCCTCGGAGACGGGGAAGGACTGGCAGGTGAGGACGTAACCCGCGTCGACCTCGGAGGGTTCGAGGGCGAAGTTGCGGCGCATGTGGGCCTTGCCGTCGGTGACCAGGGCCCGGCAGGTGCCGCACACGCCGCCCTTGCAGGCGAAGGGCAGGTCGGGCCGGGTCTTCTGGGCGCCGTCGAGGATGCTCCGATCGCGGGGCAGGGCGGAGGTCGTGGAGCGGCCGTCGAGTGTGATGGTGACCTCGCTGACCGGGCCCTCGGTGGTCGCGTCCTGGTGGTGCACCTCCCGTACGGGCTCGTCGTCGGCGTAGAACAGCTCCTGGTGGACCCGGTCGGCCGGCACGCCGAGCCCGGCCAGCACCTGCTGGGCGTCACGGACCATGCCGTGCGGGCCGCACAGCCACCAGTGGTCGGCGCCCGGCACGTCGACCAGCGAGTCGACGAGCGCGGACAGCCGTTCGGCGTCCAGTCGGCCGGAGAGCACCTCGGCCTCGCGCGGCTCGCGGGAGAGGACATGGGCGAGCTCGAACCGGGCCGGGTAGAGGTCCTTCAGGTCGGCCAGTTCGTCGGCGAACATCACGGTGTCGGTGCGCCGGTTGCCGTAGAAGAGGGTGACGGTCGAGCGGGAGTCCGCGGCCAGGACCGACTCGGCGATGGACACCATGGGGGTGATGCCGGAGCCCGCCGCGATCAGCACGTGGTGGCCGGGGGCGGTGAGGTCGGGCGTGAAGGCGCCGGTCGGGGCCATGACCTCGACCGTGTCACCGGGGCGCACCTCCTGCACGAGCCATGCGGAGAACAGCCCGCCCGGCACCACCCGCAGCCCGATGCGCGGCAGCGATCCGGCAGGGGAGCAGATGGAGTAAGAGCGGCGCTCGTCGCGGCCGTCGATCTCGCGCCGCAGGGTGAGCGACTGCCCGGGGGCGAAGGTGAACTCCTCGGCCAGCTCCGCGGGGATGTCGAAGCTGACCGCGGCCGCGTCCTCGCACAGGGGCTGCACGGCGGCGACCCGCAGGGAGTGGAAGGCCGGCCGGCGGCGGGTACGCGGGCGTACCGCCGGGGCGGGGGCGGCCGACTCCATCAGGTCGTCCATCAGATCTCCTTGACGTACTCGAACGGTTCCAGGCAGGTCCGGCAGCGCCAGAGCGCCTTGCAGGACGTGGCGGCGAAGCGGGACGTCTCCTCCGTGTCCGCCGAGCCGCAGCGCGGGCAGGGCACGGCGGTCCGCCGGGATGGGGGTCCCCCCGCGCGAGCGAAGCCGAGCGTGGGGGAGGTCAGTACGAGCGGCACCGGACCGGCCGTGTGACGAGGCGCGGCGCCGGGCGGGGCGATCCCGTGTTCGGCGAGCTTGCGGCGGCCCGCCGGGGTGATCCAGTCGCTGGTCCACGGCGGGTCGAGGACGGTACGGATCTCCACGCGCGCGTACCCGGCGGCCTTCAGCCGCGCGGCCACACCCGCACGCATCTCCGCCATCGCCGGACAGCCCGAGTAGGTCGGCGTCAGGCTCGCCACGACCGTGCCGTCGGGGTCGAGCGACACCTCGCGCAGCACGCCCAGGTCGGCCAGGGTCAGCATGGGCAGCTCGGGGTCCGGCACCTGCTCGGCGATGTGCCGAGCCCGCCGCGCGGCCGGCGTGTCCAGTGCGCTACTCCGTTCCGTCGTCACCATGTCGCCTCCGGGTGGGCGCGGGCCACGCTCTGCAACTCGGCGAGCAGCGGCGTGAGATGCTCGGTGTGGTGGCCGGCGCGGCCGGCGCCGGCCAGCGGACGCCATGCGGGCAGGGTCAGTCCCGCCGCCTCGGTGACCTGGCTCAGCACGGCGACGACCTCGTCACGTACGTCGTACGCCGTGAACAACTCGCCGAGGTACGGGGTGACTTGCTCCAGGGCCGCGCGCGTCCGGCGGTGAGACTCCGCCGTACCGTCGCCCAGCCGCACCACCCACTCGGCCGCGTACTGCCGGTGGTACGTCAGTTCCTTGACGCCCTTCGCGGCGATCGCCGCCAGGACGGGGTCGGGGGATGCCGTGAGCCGCTCGAAGTGCGCGAGCCGCCAGCTGGACAGCACCAGGAGCCGCACGACGGAGAACGCGAAGTCACCGTTCGGGAGTTCGGCCAGGCGTATGTTGCGGAAGTCGTCGGCGTCGCGGAAGTAGGCGTACGCGTCCTCGTCGCGGCCCGTGCCGTCGACCTGGCCGGCGCGCGCGTAGAGCAGGCGGGCCTGGCCGAGCAGGTCGAGGCCGATATTGGCGAGCGCCACCTCCTCCTCCAGCTCGGGGGCGCGGGTGGTCCACTCGGCCAGTCGCTGGGCGCAGACGAGCGCGTCGTCGGCGAGCGCGACGCAGGAGGCCGCCAGCTCTCCGTCGTCGATGCCGTCGGGGACGGTGGTGTCGATCCCGTACAGGGGGTCCTCGAAGCCGGTGCCGTAGGCCCAGCGGGTGTCGTCCTCGTGTCCCTCGGCGAGGGTCAGGTAGACGTGGTCGTCACTCATGCCCTGCTCCTCAGATGTGCGGGACGTCGTCGGGGATGTCGTAGAAGGTCGGGTGGCGGTAGACCTTGTCGGCGCTCGGCGCGAAGAACGGGTCCTTCTCGTCGCGGGTGGAGGCGGCGATGTGCTGCGAGCGCACCACCCAGATGCTGACGCCCTCGTTGCGCCGGGTGTACAGGTCGCGGGCGTGGGTCAGGGCCATCGCGTCGTCGGCGGCGTGCAGCGAGCCGACGTGTACGTGGTTCAGTCCGCGCTTGCTCCGTACGAACACCTCGTACAGCGGCCAGCCGTCCTTCTTGCCGTCGGTGTCGCTCATGCCGCCGTTTCCTTCCGGGCTCGCTCGCTCTGCTTGGTCGCGTGGGCGGTGGCCGCCTCACGGACCCAGGCGCCCTCCTCGTGGGCCGTCCGCCGCCGGGAGATCCGCTCGGCGTTGCACGGTCCGTCGCCCTTGATGACCCGCATCAGCTCGTCCCAGTCCGGGGTGCCGAAGTCGTGGTGTCCGCGCTCCTCGTTCCAGCGCAGCTCGGGGTCGGGCAGGGTGACGCCGAGCTTCCCGGCCTGCGGGATGGTCATGTCCACGAAGCGCTGGCGCAGTTCGTCGTTGCTGTGCCGCTTGATCTTCCAGGCCATGGACCGGGCCGAGTTGGGCGAGTTGTCGTCGGGCGGGCCGAACATCATCAGCGACGGCCACCACCAGCGGTCCACCGCGTCCTGGACCATCGTGCGCTGGGCATCGGTGCCGCGCATCATCGTCAGCAGCAGCTCGTACCCCTGGCGCTGGTGGAACGATTCCTCCTTGCAGATCCGCACCATGGCGCGCGCGTACGGTCCGTACGAACTCCTGCACAGCGGCACCTGGTTGCAGATCGCCGCGCCGTCGACGAACCAGCCGATCACGCCGACGTCGGCGAAGCTCAGGGTGGGGTAGTTGAAGATCGACGAGTACTTCTGGCGGCCCTCGATCAGCCGCTCGGTGAGGTCGGCGCGGTCGGCGCCGAGGGTCTCGGCCGCCGAGTACAGGTACAACCCGTGCCCGGCCTCGTCCTGGACCTTGGCGAACAGGATGGCTTTGCGGCGAAGCGACGGCGCGCGGGTGATCCACTCGCCTTCCGGCTGCATGCCGATGATCTCCGAGTGCGCGTGCTGCGCGATCTGCCGGATCAGCGTCTTGCGGTAGCCGTCCGGCATCCAGTCGCGCGGCTCGACCCGCTGGTCACGCGCGACGGTCGCGTCGAAGTGCTCCTGGAGCTGCTCCTCGGCCGCCGGCTCGACGCCGTCGGCGCCCGCGGCGGCGGAGTGTGTCGTGGTCATCGATACCAGCTTCCCTACCGACCATTCGTTCGGTTCCAGTGTGACGGTTTTCTTCCGGCCGGGCAAGACTTTCGTCCGGCCGGGCGGGACCCGGGACCAGGGCGCGGCCGGGACCGCTCAGGGCCAGGCGCGGAAACCCTGTCCCGTCTTGCGCCCCGGCTCGCCGCGCGCGACCTTGTCACGCAGCAGCCGCGGCGGCGGCGCGAAGCGCTCCCCGAGCGTGGCGTGCAGGTGGTCGGCGATGGCGAGGCGTATGTCGAGTCCGGCCAGGTCCGTCAGGCGCAGCGGCCCGAGCTGCACACCGAAGGCAGCTTCACCGGCCTTCGCCGCGTCCTCGCCGTACACCGACTTGCTGGGCGACTCCGGGTGCGGGGTCCGGTGGCCGCGGCTCGCGGTGGCGGCCACCGCCTGCTCCAGTAGGGCCTGGTGGCGGGCGAAGAAGTCCGGCCGCTCGGAGAGGTTCTGGGGCATGCGTTCCATCTCTTGACAGGCAGTGGTGATGCTGGATTACTTGGCCGTGCCGCACGCTAACCGAATGTTCGGTTGGGACACGAGATTGTGAAAAAAGTGACGCAGGCCACGGATGCGAGATCGGCGGGGGCGACGCCCGCCGAGGCGATGTTCGCCGCGGACGGGGCATCCCGGGCGCTGGGCATCGACATCCTTGAGCATGGCGAAGGGACCGCCACGCTTCGGATGACCGTGACGCCGGCGATGGTCGACGGACACGAGATCGCCCACGGCGGCTGTCTGTTCCTGCTCGCCGACACCGCCTTCGCCTGCGCCTGCAACAGCCATGGCCCCGTGACCGTCGCGGCCGGAGCCGACATCGACTTCGTCGCCTCGGCGTACGAGGGCGATGTGCTGGTGGCCACGGCCCGGGAGTGCACCCGGTTCGGCCGCAGCGGCATCTGCGACGTGAGCGTTCTGCGTGGCGACGAGGTGATCGCGGAGTTCCGCGGGCGCAGCCGCAGCGTCCGAAGCACGACGACGAAGGAGTCGCGATGAGCACCCCAGCGACGGCCGGCGGGGCCACGGGACCCCGCCTGGGTCAGCCGCTTCCCCAGGAGCTGCTGGACGAGGGCGAGCGCCTCACCCGCGAGCAGCTGAGGGAGCTTCAGCTGGACCGCCTGCGGGCGACGTTGCGGCACGCGTACGACAACGTGGAGCTGTACCGCAAGAAGTTCGACGAGGCCGGGGTCGAGCCGGACGACTGCCGTTCGCTGGAGGACCTGTCCCGGTTCCCCTTCACCACCAAGGCGGACCTGCGGGAGACGTACCCCTTCGGCATGTTCGCCGTCCCGATGGCGGACGTTCGGCGCATCCATGCCTCCAGCGGCACCACGGGCCGCCCCACGGTCGTCGGGTACACCGAGAACGACCTCTCCATGTGGGCCGACATGGTCGCCCGCTCGATCCGCGCGGCCGGTGGCCGCGCGGGTCACAAGGCGCACATCTCCTACGGGTACGGTCTGTTCACCGGTGGCCTGGGCGCGCACTACGGCGCCGAGCGCGCCGGCTGCACGGTGATACCGGCCTCCGGAGGTATGACGGCCCGCCAGGTGCAGATCATCCAGGACTTCCAGCCCGAGATCATCATGGTCACCCCGTCCTACATGCTCACCCTGCTCGACGAGTTCGAGAGGCAGGGTGTCGACCCGCGTACGACCTCCCTTCAGGTGGGCATCTTCGGGGCCGAGCCGTGGACCGAGGCGATGCGCCGCGAGATCGAGGAGCGCATGGACATCCACGCGGTCGACATATACGGCCTGTCCGAGGTGATCGGCCCGGGGGTCGCCCAGGAGTGCGTCGAAACCAAGGATGGGCTGCACGTATGGGAGGACCACTTCTACCCCGAGGTGGTCGATCCGTTCACGGACGCCGTGCTGGCCGAGGGCGAGGAGGGCGAAGTGGTCTTCACGTCCCTCACCAAGGAGGCCCTGCCGATCATCCGCTACCGGACCCGCGACCTGTCCCGGCTGCTGCCCGGCACCGCCCGGCCCGCGTTCCGCCGCATCGAGAAGATCACCGGTCGCACCGACGACATGATCATCCTGCGTGGTGTGAACGTCTTCCCCAGCCAGATCGAGGAGATCGTGCTGACGACGCCCGGCGTCGCGCCGCACTTCCAGGTGCAGCTCACCCGGCGTGGCCGGATGGACCACATGACTGTCCGCGTCGAGGCACGCCCCGGGGCCGGGACCGAGCATCGGGAGGCTGCCGCGAAGGCGATCGCCCAGGGCGTCAAGGACGGGGTGGGTGTCACCGTCGAGGTGGCGATCGTCGACCCCGAGACCCTGGAGCGCTCCCTGGGCAAGCTCCGCCGGGTGAAGGATCTCCGTCAGTGGTGACCGGCTGTCAGTAGTAACTGACTGTCAGTAGTGACCGCGACTCCCTGTCGGAGGTCGCCCGCCGCACTCTTCGGTGAGGGCGGTTACGACGGCACGGGCTGCACGTCGTGCGGCGCAGCGGCGAAGTCCTCGCCGCCGAGCTGCCGTAGGCGCCCTGGCCGTCGTCCGCGGTCGACGGTCATCCGGGCCGAGGGCATGAGGTCGATGCCGCGGTCGAGGACGCCTTGCGCGAGCACGCGGGCGGCCTTCGTGTCGGCCGACAAGGGGCCCGCGGCCGAGCCGAAGTCGCCGACGGCGTTCTCGACGGCTCTCCTCGCTGTTCCGGCGCGGAGGGATGGATGACGAGCTTTCCGGTCAGCCGCCGTGA
Source organism: Streptomyces sp. NBC_01384 (assembly GCF_045040035.1). Taxonomy (NCBI): domain Bacteria; kingdom Bacillati; phylum Actinomycetota; class Actinomycetes; order Kitasatosporales; family Streptomycetaceae; genus Streptomyces; species Streptomyces sp. NBC_01384. The sequence goes on along the minus strand of NZ_CP109559.1, from coordinate 486,722 downwards.
CCCGTGTCGGCACGTCAGGGGCGAGCCGCGTGGAGGTGCCGGACGAGGAGCTGCAGGATTGATGAATTGCAAAGTTCTGCAATTGCCTACATGATGGATGCATGGTCGCCCCCTCCGCGAAGGGGCGCGGCCCCCGGGTGCCGTCGACGACGAGGAGGAGACAGGGCGATGCCGGTTCCGCTGTACCAGGCGAAGGCGGAGTTTTTCCGGATGCTGGGGCATCCGGTCCGCATCCGTGTGCTGGAGTTGCTGCAGGACGGCCCGAAGGCCGTGCGCGACCTGCTCACCGAGATCGAAGTCGAGCCCGCGGCGCTCTCCCAGCAGCTGGCGGTCCTGCGCCGCTCGGGGATCGTGAGCTCCACTCGGGACGGCTCCACCGTCATCTACCAGCTGGCCGGCGGGGACGTGGCCGATCTGATGCGGGCCGCCCGGCGGATCCTGACCGAGATGCTCGCGGGGCAGAACGAGCTGCTGGCCGAGCTGCGGGAAGCCGAGGTCTCGGCTCAGTGAGTTCGTTCTTGGCGCGGGGCGTTGCCCGGGTGCGCTCCCTGCTGCCTTCCCACGCCGACCTGGCCGAGATGGGCCGCAACCCGCGCCGTGACCTGCTGTCCGGGCTGACCGTTGCGATCGTCGCGCTGCCGCTCGCACTCGGCTTCGGCGTCTCCTCCGGACTGGGCGCTGAGGCGGGCCTGGCCACCGCCGTGGTTGCGGGCGCCCTGGCCGCTGTCTTCGGTGGCTCCAACCTCCAGGTCTCCGGTCCGACCGGGGCGATGACCGTCGTCCTGGTGCCGATCGTCGCCCAGTACGGCACCGGCGGCGTATTGACCGTGGGCCTGATCGCCGGACTGATGCTGGTCGCCCTGGCAGTTGCGCGGGCCGGCCGCTACATGGCCTACATCCCCGCATCCGTGGTGGAGGGTTTCACCCTCGGCATCGCGTGTGTGATCGGTTTGCAGCAGATCCCCCATGCGCTTGGCGTGGCCAAGCCGGAGGGCGACAAGGTCCTCGTGGTGGCCTGGCACGCCTTTGAGGCGTTCGCGAAGGCGCCGAACTGGACCGCCGTGGCACTCGCGGCCGCGGTGGCGCTCACGATGCTGGCGGGGGCCCGCTGGCGGCCCACCATCCCGTTCTCGATCGTCGCGGTCGTCGCCGCCACGATCGTCGCGCAGGTCTTCCAACTGGACGCGGCCGCCCCGATCGGCACCCTGCCGGCGGGGTTGCCCGCCCCCTCCCTGCGCTTCGTCGAGGTGTCCTCGCTCGGCTCCCTGCTCGCCCCGGCAGTCGCGGTGGCGGCGCTCGCCGCGCTGGAGTCGCTGCTGTCCGCGCAAGTCGCCGACGGCATGACGGTCGGGCAGAAGCACGATCCGGACAAGGAGTTGTTCGGGCAGGGCCTTGCGAACATCGCCGCCCCGCTGTTCGGCGGTGTCCCCGCGACCGGAGCCATAGCCCGCACCGCGGTCAACGTCCGCACCGGCGCCTCCTCCCGGCTTGCCGCCCTGGCCCACGCGGGCGTGCTGGCGGTGATCGTGTTCGCCGCTGCCCCGCTCGTCTCCAAGATCCCACTCGCGGCGCTGGCCGGGGTGCTGATCGCCACCGCGGTCCGCATGGTGGAGGTCGGCTCCCTACGGGCGATGGCGAAGGCCACCCGCGCGGACGCCGTGGTCCTGATCCTGACCGCGGCGGCAACCCTCGCCCTGGACCTGGTCTATGCGGTCATCATCGGTCTCGCCGTCGCCGGCGCCCTCGCCCTGCGGGCGGTGGCCCGCCAGGCCCGCATGGACCAGGTCGACTTCCGCCCCGATCTGCCCGGCGAGCACAGCGATGAGGAACACGCCCTGCTGGCCGAGCACATCGTCGCCTACCGCATCGACGGCCCGCTGTTCTTCGCCGGCGCCCACCGCTTCCTGCTGGAGCTGTCCGAGGTCGCCGACGTACGGGTGGTGATCTTGCGGATGTCCCGGGTCACCACGATGGACGCCACCGGCGCCCTCGTCCTCAAGGACGCGGTCGAAAGGCTCAACCGGCGAGGCATCGCGGTGATGGCCACCGGCATCCGCCCCGGACAGCGCCAGGCGCTGGACTCCGTCGGCGCGCTCGACCTGCTGCGCTACGAGGGCCGGGAGTACGCCACCACCCCAGAGGCCATCGCCGGAGCCCGCGAGTACCTCGAACACGCCGGGCTCCTGGGCCCGCGCCACACCCGGAAGGCAACACGATGACCGTCCCCGCCGACCATCTCATGACCGAGGTGTCCGGGACCGAGGCGCTGTGGCTCCTGGAAGGCACCACTTGCGGCCGGGTGGCGTACCTGCAGCGTGAGGCCCCGGTCATCCGCCCCGCCGTCCATGTCCTGCAGTACGGGCGCCTGGTCGTCCGCACTCCCGTCCAGGCCGCCGCCCTGAACGGGCGCGGCCTGCTGACCTACCACGCCGATGAGATCCGCATGCCCTCCGGCAACGGCTGGAGCGTGTCCGCGACCGGACCGGCCGAGATGATCACCGACCCGGACGAGGCCGCCCACTACCGGCGCACCCTGCCCGGCTGGGCCCACGGACCACACGACACCCTGTTGCGGGTGAACCCCCGGACGGTGGCCGGCTTCCGCCTCGGCACCGGACAGGCGCGCTGATGGCCGCCCGCCTGGAGACGCTGCCGCTGCGGCACGTGCTGACCGTGCCCACCATGGGCTCGGCCGTACGCATCGCCCGCGAGACCACCGAACAGATCCTGATGGAGTGGGGCATCTCCCCCCGTCACCCCAGCGTGGACCCGGCCCTGCTGATCCTCTCGGAACTGGTCACCAACAGCGTTCGCCACGCCGCTTCACTCTCCCCGAACGTGACCGTCATCTACGCGGCCGGCCAGGACACGTTCGCCTTCGCCGTCCACGACCGCCACCCCTACCAGCCGCCCCTGTACGCGGCGGTCACCGGCACTGGCGGTACCGGCCTGGGCACCGTCGTCGAGCTCACTCTCGCCCTGGGCGGCACCGCGGTCGTCCGTGGTGACGCCGACGGCCGTGGCAAGAGCATCTGGATCACCCTTCCCCTGTAGAAGCCGAGTCACTGATGACCATCGAGTGGCGCTGTACCGGTTGCGACCGGCTGGTTGCGGGCCCGCGGCAGCGGGCCGGCGGTGGTGCAGCGACCAGTGGCCCGACGAGCGGACCGCGCCGCCCTCACGCCTGATGTAAGAGCACAGGAACCATCGAGATCAGCAACCGATCAGCAAGGAAAGACCATGACCGACATTGTGGTGAAGGACAGCAACGGCATCGTCCTGGAGGACGGCGACTCCGTCACCCTGACCAAGGACCTGAAGGTCAAAGGCACCTCCGAGACCCTCAAGCGCGGCACCCTCGTCAAGAACATCCGACTCACCTCCCGGCCCGGTGAGATCGAGTGCAACACCAAGAAGGTCAAGGGTCTGGTCCTCAAGACCGAGTTCCTGAAGAAGGCCTGACCCGGCGCGGTCCGTGCCGCGCAACCAGCGGCCCCGCCTCCGACGAGGACGGGGCCGCCCGCATTTCCGTCCGGACGCGAGCTACGGCACGACCACGTCGTGCAGAGCACCAGCGCGTCGGTACGGCAGGGATGACGCTCCTGTTGCGCCGGCATCGGCACGCGGCCGACGGAGCCGAGCGCCAGAGCTACGTTCATCGGCTCGCGTCCGCGCAGTGGCGAGGAGCCGCGCGCCTTGCCTGCGCCGTGCGCTCGGCGCACGCTGGTGTCATGGGTGGTCACGACGGCCCTACGCTCATTACGTCCGTGCGGCGGGCCTTCCGCTTGCTGGAGGCGGTGAGCGCGCACGAGAACGGCGTGCCGGCGAAGCAGCTGGCACGTGAGACGGGCCTGCCTCTGGCCACCGCCTATCACCTGCTGCGGACGATGGTCCACGACGGATACGTACGGAAGCTGGACGACGGCGGGTTCGTCCTGGGCGACAAGCTGCAGACGCTGCACACCACGGGCCGCGGGCAGGCGCTGCTCAGCCGTGTCCGTCCCACGCTCGCGGCGCTGCGGGACGAGTTCGCGGTCGCCGCCTACCTCACTTTCTACGAGGAGGGCGAGATCCGGGTCGCCGAGATCGTCGACGGCCCGCAGGCGCCCCGTGCTGATCTCTGGGTGGGATTCGAGGACGCGGGGCACGCCACCGCGCTGGGCAAGTGCGTGCTGCGAGAGCTGGACGACGACTCCCGCAAGGACTACCTCTCCCGGCACTCCCTCGCCGACCTCACACCACGGACGATCACCAGCCCTCCGGAACTGCTCCGGCGCATCGATTCCTCACCCGTGGCGCCGGCCGTGACGGACCTGGAGGAGTACGCCCTCGGCACGGTCTGCGTCGCTGTGCCCGTCTTCAGCGGGGACACGCTCGGCGCACTCGGCGTCTCACTGCCGGCGAACCGGCGTTCGCGACTTGAGGAGATCCGGGCGCGGCTGATTCCGACCGCCAGTCGTGTGACCAGGGGCCTTTCGCTCACTATCTGAAAATCCTGTTCTTGTGGTACCCGAGCAGAACCCGTTTCCTGGATGAAACGGACATTTCTGGAGTGCGGCCGGCGCACAGGTGAGGACTGCGGACGAAATATGAGTCGGGCCCGAGACCATGGTGGCGACCACTGGGCGATGCGGCCGTTCAGGGACCGAATGGCCCGTTCCGGGGCGTCGGCCCCGAGGGGCGCCGCGGCACGGTTGACCGCCTGTACGCCCGTACTGCCCGTGCTGATCGTCTTCACCATCGTGTTCGTCGTCCACCTCTTGGGCGGAGCAGGGACGATCTGGCTGCCGCTGCTCGCGGCCGGGCCCGCGCTGGCCGCGACCACCAGCGGGCCGCGCGGAGTCCTCGGTGTCGGTCTCCTCGCCGCGGTGCTGGGGGTGACGCTCGGAACCCGGGACGCTGTTCCGGGCTGCGAGCTGTCGGCCGTGCTGTCCACGCTCATTGCCGTCACTCTGGCGAGTGGCCTGGCCAGCGCGCTGCGGTGTCGTGAACGGGTGCTCGCGGCCGTCCGCTCGGTCGCCGAGGCCGCCCAGCATGCGCTGCTCAAGCCTGTACCGGTGACTGTCGGCCCGTTTCAGGTGGCTGTCCGTCACAGCGTCGCGGCGGCGGAGGCCCGTATCGGTGGGGATCTCTACGCACTCGTACCGACGATCGAGGGGAAAAAGCCGTCAGCGTGCCCTGCCGGACCGGGCCTGACCGGCCGGGCCGCGATTCTCATGCTGCGCGTCACGGATTCTCGGGAGCGAGCCGTGCATTCTCATGTCGTGCATTCTCATGCTGCGACGAGATCGGCCCACCGGGTGATCCCGCCGGAGTGGACACGCAGGCCGTGCCGAGCCGCCAGTGCGTGGACGATCTGCTCGCCCCGGCCGTGCTCGTCCGGGTCGATTCCCGCGGGCGACTGGCCGGCTGGAAGCGCAGGTCCCGCGTCGGTGACTTCGACGCGCAGGGTACTGAGCCCGTCGCCCCGTACCCAGGACAGCCGCAGCTCCGCCGGGGGCAGGGCGTGGACGATCGCGTTGGTGAGCAGCTCCGACACCACCAGGAGTGTGTCCTCGACGATCTCGGGGGACACACTCCAGTCGGCGAGGAGTACCCCCACACGTCGGCGTACGGCCGAGACGGCCCCGGCGACGTGCGGCAGCGGACCGACGTGTTCGACCGCCTCCCGCACCATCGTATTGAGCTGTACCGTCATCTGTTCTCCTCCGGTGAGGCTGCCGGCCGGTAGCCGGGCCTCAGCGCGCGTTGCCGGGCCTCAGTGAACGGTAGGAAGCGAAGCGAGGCCGGTCAATGAACGCAGGTCGCCATTACCGAACGCGAAACGCTCATCCCGGTGGTAACCGACGGCCTGCACGTGAAGCGAACCCTCCGTGGCGGTACTAGGCTCGCCTCATGGCCGGCCCAGTCCAGTCGATCGAACGGGCGGCGGCGATCTTGCGTCTGCTCGCCGGTGGCCCCCGTCGACTCGGGCTCGGCGAGGTGGCGGCCTCGCTCGGGCTGGCGAAGGGCACTGCCCACGGCATTCTGCGCACCCTCCAGCATGTGGATTTCGTGGAGCAGGACACGGCGACGGGTAAATACCAGCTCGGGGCTGCCCTGCTGCACCTCGGCACCAGCTACCTCGACGTCAATGAGCTGCGGTCGCGCTCCATCAACTGGGCCGATGCCCTGGCCGCCCGTAGTGGGGAAGCGGTCCGCCTGGGCACCCCCTTGGAGGGCGAGGTTCTCGTCATCCACCACGTGTTCCGGCCGGACGACACCTTCCAGACCCTGGACGTGGGTTCGCTGCTGCCGCTGCACGCCTCCTCGCTCGGCAAGGTTCTGCTGGCCTTCGGGACCGCGCCCCTCGAGCCGGTCCTGGAAGCCGGGCTGGAGGCATACACCCGGCACACCCTGGTCGTCCCGGAGCAACTGACCCGGGCGCTTGCCGAGATCCGGGAACTCGGATGGGCCGCCGAGATCCAGGAAATGAGCATGGGCGAAGCAGGCGTCGCCTCGTCGATCCGAGGGCGCGGCGGCCTCGTGGTGGGCGCCATCGGCCTCTCCGGCCCGGTCGAGAGGATCTGCGACAGCCAAGGTCGTCCCCGGCCGAACCTGATCACCCTGCTCCGCGAGGCTGCACGGGCGATCTCCAGAGACCTGGGAGCGGCTCGCTCGTAAATCCCCGCCTCCTCGGCACATCGGAAGGCAGACCCGATCATGGTTGAACGGTATGTGATGTCCATCGATCAGGGCACCAACTCCACCCGATGCATTCTGTTCGACCACCATGGGCGGCTGGTGTCGGTCGCCCAGCGGGAGCATCAGCAGCACTTCCCCAGGCCCGGCTGGGTCGAGCACGACGCCGTCGAGATCTGGCGCAATCTGCAGCGCATCGTGCCCGAGGCTCTGCCCGATGCCGGTGTCGGCGCGGGAGTGGTCGCCGCCATCGGTATCGCCAACCAGCGGGAGACGACGGTGCTCTGGGACCGGCGGACGGGTGCCCCGCTGGGCAGGGCGATCGTCTGGCAGGACACCCGCACAGCACCGCTCGTCGAGGACCTGAGAAACCGACCCGGAGATGAATTCTTCCTCGAGCGGTGCGGCCTGCCCCCCTCGACCTACTTCTCGGCGCCGCGGATCCGCTGGCTGCTCGACCATGTAAAGGGACTGGATCAGCGCGCCAAGGACGGCGAGGTGCTGTTCGGCACGATGGAGAGCTGGCTGATCTGGAACCTCACCGGGGGCACGGACGGCGGCCTGCACATCACCGACGCCACCAACGCCAGCCGCACCATGCTGATGAACATCCGTTCGCTCACCTGGGACGAGGAGCTTCTGGCGTTCTTCGGGGTTCCCCGCCCCATGCTGCCCGAGATCCGGTCTTCGGCCGAGGGCTACGGCGAGGCCCGCTCGGTGCTCCCGGGCGTCCGCATCACGGCCGCCCTCGGTGACCAGCAGGCCGCCCTGTTCGGCCAGACCTGTTTCTCCCCGGGTGAGGCGAAGTGCACGTACGGAACTGGCAGCTTCCTGCTGCTCAACACCGGTACCGATGTCGTGCGGTCCCGGCACGGACTCCTCACGACCGTCGCCTACAAGATCGGGGACCAGCCCACGGTCTACGCCCTGGAAGGTTCGATAGCCGTCACAGGCTCGCTGGTCCAGTGGTTCCGTGACCGTCTGGGACTGATCAGCAGCGCGCCGGAGATCGAGACACTCGCGCTGACGGTCGAGGACAACGGCGGTTGCTACATCGTCCCCGCGTTCTCTGGTCTGTTCGCACCCCGCTGGCGCAGCGACGCACGCGGTGTCATCGTCGGCCTCACCTCGTACATCACCAAGGGACACCTGGCCCGAGCCGTCCTGGAGGCCACCGGCTGGCAGACGCGAGAGGTCGTCGACGCCATGAACGCCGACTTCTCGGTCGCCCTGAAGGAGCTCAAGGTGGACGGTGGCATGACAGCGGACAACCTGCTCATGCAGTTCGTGGCTGACGTGCTCGACGTGCCTGTGGTGCGGCCCATGGTCGCCGAGACGGTTTCCCTCGGCGCCGCCTACGCCGCAGGCCTCGCCGCCGGCTACTGGCCGGACCTGGAAGTCCTGCGCCGCAACTGGCACCGGGCCGCCCAATGGCTGCCGGCCATGGACCCCAAGGGGCGGGAGTCGGAATACGACAACTGGCAGCGAGCCGTCGAGCGGTCGCTGGGGTGGATCAAACCGCCAGGCCACTGATTCCGCAGGAGCGGGCGAGGCCGCGGGGCGGCGGAATCCAGAACACGCCTGATGAGACGCGATGGGGCCGACGCCGATGGGTGATCCGTCGGCGCGCCTGACGTGCGTGGCCCGGCGTCGCGCTGTCGTTGGTGTGCGGCGTCCCGGAGTTCGGTTTCCTGACCTGCGACAGCGAAATGGGATGTCTAGTCCCGGGACTCGGCATGAGGGCCGGTCAGCCGCCTCAGCAGCGCCGGGGCGTCAGCGAGTGTCTCCTCGGCGGCGGTCGGCGGCCTGGACCGAGGTGCCCGACGGGCGTGGATAGTGATCAGGGCAAGGAGCGCGGGCGCTGCGGCGGCTGAGATCAGGCCGCCGAGGATCAGGCTGCAGCGGGCACCGAGGGTGTCGGAGACAAGGCCGACCAGGGGGGCGCCGAGAGGCGTTCCGCCGAGGAGGACGAGGAAGTAGACGGACATGACGCGGCCTCGTAGAGGGGGGTCGGCGTTGAGCTGGGTGAGGGCGTTGGCGGTGGTCGTCACGGTTGCCGCGGCCAGGCCGGTGGGAATGAGCAGGGCCAGAAAGGTGACGTAGCCGGGCTGGAGCCCGACGGCGGCTTCCAGGACCCCGAAGGTGACTGCCGAGACGGTCAGGCGCCGTGCGGTGGGCGGCTGTCGGCGAGTGGCGCCCCGCAAGGCGCCGATCAGGCCGCCCGCGGCGTACGCGGCTGACAGGTAGCCGAAGGTGGCGGGGCCGGTGTGGAAGACGGTGACGGATACCAGGGCGATGGTGACTTGGAAGTTGAGTCCGAAGGTGCCGACGAAACCGATGACGGCGATGGGCAGGAGCAGCTCTGGAGTGCCTAAGACATGGCGGAGGGCGTCGGCCAACCGGGTGTCGCTGGGCCGGAGTTCGCGAGGGGTGTGGGGTTCCTCGGTGCGGATGGTGAGAAGCCCGTACAGGACGGCCAGGTACGAGGCGGTGTTGGCCAGAAAGACCGGGCCGGGTCCCGCGCCCGCGACGGCCAGGCCGGCGAGGGCCGGGCCGATGATGCGGGCGAGGTTGAACTGGGCGGCGTTCAGACTGACGGCCCCCGGGATGCGGTCCCGTTCGACGAGTTCGCAGAGGTAGGCACTGCGGGCGGGTTGGTCCAGGGCGGTGGTGGTGCCCAGGGCGACGGCCAGTGCGCACAGGGAGGGGAAGGTGATCGTGCCGACGAGGGTCAGCAGGCCCAGGAACAGCGACTGTATGGCCATGGCGGTCTGGGTGATGAGCAGGAGCCGTCGTTTGGGGAAGCGGTCTGCGATGACGCCGCCGGACAGGCCGAACAGGGTCTGGGGAAGGAACTGCAGGGCGGTCAGCAGGCCGACCGCGCTGCCGCTGTTGGCGGTGAGATGCAGGGCGAGCAGGTCCTGGGCGGCGCGCTGCATCCAGGTGCCGGTGTTGGAGATCAGCTGCCCGATCAGGTAGCGGCGGAGGTTACGGGCTCCGAGTGCGGCCGGTGCCGTGTTCGCGATCGTAGGGCCGTGGGCGCTCATCGCACGCCGGCGGGGGCCGGTGCCTCGTCCAGGTGGTGGAATGCCGGAGCGGGGTGCATGAGGAAGTCGTGGTGGGAGATGTTCCAGGCGTAGGCGCCTGCCATGGCGAACGCGATCCGGTCGCCGGAGCGCAGTTGCCGTACGGGGACGCGGCGGGCGAGCACGTCCTTGGGTGTGCACAGCTGACCGACCAGGGTCACTGGCTCCCGCCGCGCTTCGGGGCGCGGCCAAGGACGGCGCCAGGTATCCACGGGGACGATCTTGAAGGGCTGGTCGTGCTGTTTGGCGGCGGGGGTGCGCAGATGGTGGGTGCCGCCGCGCAGCACGGCGAACGCCTCGCCGTGGCTGCGCTTCACATCCAGGACCTCGGTGACGTACCAGCCGCAGTAGGCGGTGACCGAGCGACCGGGCTCGATCCGCGCTGTCAGGCCCTGGTACCGGGCCAGCAGCCGGTGGAGTCCGGCGCCGAAGGCCGCCCAGTCGAAGAGTTGGTCAGGGTGGGCGTAGTCGACCCCCATTCCGCCGCCGATGTTGACCTCCGTCAGGTTGATGTGGCGGGCTTCGGCCCAGCCGCGAGCCCACCTCAGGACGTCTTCGGCCAGGTCGAGGTGGCCGGGGGCCTGGATGCCGCTCGCGAGGTGAACGTGCAGGCCGCGCAGCCTCAGGCGCCGGTCGCCGGCGATGACGGCCAGACAGCCGTCGAGCTGGGCCGGTTCCAGTCCGAAGGGCCCGGGGCGACCACCCATGGCCAGAGCCACTGGCCCGGGGGTCAGCGGCAGGTTGACGCGCAGCAGGATGTCGATGGTGCGGTCGCCCAGCACGGTCGTCAGCACGCGCAGTTCGTGTTCGCTCTCGACGTGCAGTCGGAACACGCCTGCGTCGGCGGCCTGAGCGAGTTCGGCGGGTGTCTTGCCGGGGCCGCCGAAGGCGATCGGCATCTCCGGGAACAGGTCCCGCACGTAGGTCAGTTCGCCGCCGGAGGCGACCTCGAAGCCGTCGACGTGGTCGGCGAGTACGCGCAGCAGCCGGGGGTCGGAGTTGGCCTTGACCGCGTACAGCATTTCGACCTGCCTGGGCAGTGCGGCACGGATGGTACGGACGTGCTCGCGCAGGCCGCCCAGGTCGTAGATGTAGGCGGGCAGGTCGGCGATGGCCAGTTCGCTGATGCGGTCCAGCACTTCGGGGTTCACTGGAGCACCTCGCGCGGGAAGTCTTCACCCAGCGGGCTGGGCAGCGGGACGTAAGTGGCGTGACGGTCGGCCTGGCGGGACCAGCGCAGCATCAAGTTGGCCTTGGCGGGCAGCGGTACGCCGGACAGCAGGGCGCGCAGCCGCGGCGGGTCGCCGAGGCTGCGGGAGCAGGCGGCGAGGTGGTCGCGGACCAGGCCCCACAGTGCGGGCTCCAGCCCGCAGTCCGTGTCGGCCAGGGCGGCGAGCATCTCGGCGGTGTGATTGACCAGCAGGCAGTATGCGACCCGGTTCCAGCCGCGCGCGGCGTCGTACGTGAGCGGGCCCCTCACGTCCTCGGGGAGTGCGGCGAGTGCCTCGCCGTGCTGTCCGGCGAGGAGCTTGGTGCCTTCCAGGTCGCGGAAGAACAGCTGCACCGGGGTACCGTCCTGGCGCACCCCGACGACGACGTTCTGCAGGTGCGGCTCCAGGACGACGCCATACTCGAAATACGCCGTCAGCACCGGCGGCAGCAGCAGCCCCAGATAGGCGTCCCACCACGCCAGTGCGTTCCCGGCCCCACGCGCGAGCAGATGTGAGACCTGGGCCGGACTGGTGGGGTGTTCGTCCGCCACCGCCGCGCACAGCAGCGGCGTCACCCCGGGCCGCAGGTGTGGGCGCAGACCGGACCGTACGATGACGCCGAACCCCTCCAGAAGGGCCGTGTCGCCGCCGATGTCCAGGGTGCGGTAGCCCGGTTCGGCCAGCAGCGCACAGTTCGGGAACCGGTCGGTGAGGCGGGAGGAAACCGGCTGGAGAAGGTGGTTGAGGGCGACGGCGCCGGACAGTTCGTAGGCGGCGTTCTTGCGGACGCAGTTGGTGATCCGGACGTTCAGGCTGAACTTGAGGAACAGGTCGGCGTCCGGCTGGTAGAGCGTGCGCACCGACGCCGTCGGCGCGAAGTCGGGTCCAGCGACTCCGGTGTCGGTGATGGTCCCGGTGGCGATCGCCTCGCGCAGCTCGCGGTGGTCGCGCAGCAGCTCGTACTGCCAGGGGTGCACCGGCAGTGTCACGAAACCCGGGCCGGCGGGTGGCAGCAGCGGCTCCAGCGCGCTCAGGTCACCCTCCTCCCGGACGAGCTCACGGCGCACCGCCAGGTGACGCAGGGGGAAACGGGTGCCGGTCTCAGGCCCGTACGTCAGTCAGCCGTCGGGGCCTCCGCTGCGGGCTTTGGGGGCGGGGTGGAAGCGGTGGCCGAAGATCAGGGACTGCTCCGAGTCCAGGTAGCTCGGTACCGTAGGCCGGTTGTCGGCGCGGCCCTCCAGGATGGTGCGGATGGTCTCGTGGCTGTCGGTGACCTGGGGCAGGAACTCCTCGTTGGTGACGCCGGAGCGCAGCTCCAGCTCGTCCTGGACGTACCCTGCCAGCTCTTGCCAGCCGACGGTGGCCCAGTCGGCGCCGTCTTGGCGCTCGACGAGGCCGGTGAAGCGATGGGCTCCGATGAGGGAGACGCGGCGCAGGGCGACACGCAGCAGGAGATCGCGGCGGGGCAGGCGCAGCAGCAGGTGGTCGCGGTCGGCGGTGACCTGGTGCTCGGGCGCGGAGACCTCGCGGATGAGGCAGTTGAGCAGGGTATGGGTGGTGACCGCGTCGGCTGTCACTGCGGGACTGCTCGTCAGTGTGGGGGTGGTCATGGGGGGCGGCTCCGTCGGGTTCGTACGGGGGACGTACGCAAGCTGGTGGCGAGGTCGTCAGCGATGGCGGGCCAGGGGGTTGGGGACGGGGATCCACTGGGCCTTGCCGGGGGAGTGGGCCAGGCGCATGGCGATGGTCGCCTTCAGCGGCAGTGCGTCGCCGAAGAAGACGGCAGCGTCTCCCGTGTTCGGCAGATCGGCGTACACGCGGCGACCAACCGCGCCCACGGCCGCCCACAGCGCCGTGGGGTCGGCGTCCCGGGCGCGGGACAGGACGTCGACCAGCTCGCTGAAAACGCCGCTGAGTAGTCCGCCGAACAGCTTGGTGCGCAGCGCCCACTCGTCGTCACCGGCTCGGTTGCCCGTCAGGGGCGGCAGCGTGAAGCCGTGGGCTGCCAGGCGGCGGGGGTGGATGCGCACGCCGTCCAGGTCGCGGTACAGCACCCGTACGGGCCGACCGTCGCGCAGCACGACCAGGGTGTTCTGCCCATGGGCCTCCAGCGCGATGCCCATGGACAGCAGGGTCAGCGCGGGCGGCAGGACGAGTTCGGTGAAGTCCGTCAGCCAGCGCACCGGGTCACCGGAGGTCACCGCGGCGCCGGTCGCGTGGACGGCGGTGAGGGGCACCGCGATCTCTCCCGGGTCGAGGTGCCGTTCACAGCTCTCGCGGATCATCGCGGACAGGCTCGCTGACGCCACCCCGCCCACGCGCACCGAGCCGCCGCCCAGTTCGCGCAGCACGCGCAGGCTGTCACCGTGTCCGGCCTTGTCGGTGACCGCGCAGACCAGGTCGGACAGGGGTGGCCCGTCGGCGACCTCGGCCGGGGAGATGGTGCGCCGGTAGTTGGTGACCTGCACGTCCAGCGCCGTCTTGATGTGACAGCCGGTCAGGACGTCCAGCGGCGCGAGGGTGCGCAGCGACAGCAGCGGCCGGGCGGGGACGGTCCGCTCGGTCAGCACGAGGTCGGGGTGGTGGACGAGGACATGGTCGCGCTGCCAGGGGTGCACCGGCATCAGGATCGTGTCGCCGTCGCGCAGCGCCCGTGGCCAGTCGCCGCTGGGTTGCCATCGGTCCGACGGGACGGCGACCAGCGTCAGGTCGACGACGGGACGGTGCTCGGGGGAGTAGGCGAGAACCTCGGCGACGGACAGGCCGGTGCGGGTGCGGCAGCACGGGTGCTGGGGGTGGCCGTCCACGACGGCCTGCTCGGCGTCCGCCGAATCGCCGACCGCAGCGGAACCGGTGGTGTGGGCGGCGCGGGCCAGGGCGAGGTTGACCACGCTGTTGTCCAACTCGGACGCCAGCCGCTGCGAGGCTGGTATGCGCCCCCCGAGGGCCGCCAGCAATTGTGCTGGTTCACTGATCGCGCCGTCGGGCCCAGCCACGATGAACTCCGCGGGGATCCGGGCGAACCGCCGCGCGCAGGCGGCGGAACCGGTCAGCGAGCCGCCGCGTTCGAGGACGACGGTCAGGGTGTCGCCCTTATGCCGGCGGCCGGTGATGCCGGGGAGCGGTTCGCGGGCGAAGGCGCCCCACAGCCTGCCGAGCACCTCCGCCCGCGCTCCGGGGAGCGCGGCCGCGAAGGGCCGGGCCAGAGCCGGGCGCACCCGGTGCAATTCGTCGATCGTTGCCTGTGACATGTTCACCGTCCAGTTCGGGAAGAGCCAAGGCCACCGCCCCTGCAGAGGAGTTCGCATGGCCGGGCATTGCACAGGGGCTCCGACACCAGTTGGCCGGCCGCCCGGAATCGAATTTACGGGACCCCGGGTAAGGCTGCTGCCAGCGCAAATGCAGCTTTCGCACAAGACGGATCCAGAATTTGGGACGCGTTCCTCCCGTCGAATCGGAGAGGAGGGAGAGCATGCCGTGACATGCCGTTCCTTGCCTGGCACACTGAATTTCGATGTTGCGGGTTTTGGTAAAAAGCATGCCCACCCGTATTCGGATTTCTTGTCGATTTCCTTGCTTTGCCTTATCGATGCGCTGAAGGTCCGCTGTCGTCGGGCTGACGGCCGAAGGCGACCGGGCTGCTGTCGCTGGCGTGGGTGATCTTCCGGCGAGTGCGCCGGGTGGAACGCACCGGCAGTGGTGAAGCTGTGGGAATGCGTGTCTTGCTGATCGAGGACGACGACCGGGTGGCCGGCCCCCTGACGGAGGGCCTGAGCCGCTTTGGCTTCACCGTGGAACGTGCCCGCTCCGGCGCGGAGGGCCTGTCCGCCCCCGAACCGGAGATGGTGCTGCTGGACCTGGGTCTGCCCGACATGGACGGCATCGACGTCTGCCGTGACCTGCGCGGACGCTCGGATGTGCCCATCATCATGATCACCGCGAGGAACGACGAGGTGGACCGGGTCCTGGGACTGGAGTTGGGCGCGGACGACTATCTCTCCAAACCCTTCGGCGTACGGGAACTGGTGGCACGCATCCGCGCCGTCACCCGGCGCACCCGCCACGGCGTCGTCTTTGCAGGGGGATCGGAACGGCGGCACCCGGATTCCCCCTCGGACGTCCTGGCCCCTGCCGCGCCGTCTGAGGCCCAACGCATCGGTCCGCTGTCCATCGACCGACGCACCCGCAAGGTGCACCTGCACCAAGCCCCGGTCGCTCTGGCCCCCAAGGAGTTCGACCTGCTGGTCTGCCTCGCCGAGGACCCCGGGGCGGTCTGCTCCCGAAAGCAGCTCCTGGACACCGTGTGGGAGGCCAACTACTTCGGCCCCACCAAGACCTTGGACGTGCACGTCGCCGCCCTGCGCCGCAAACTCGGCGACTCCTCCTGGATCGAGAACATCCGCGGCATCGGATTCCGACTGGTCCCGCGGGTACACCCCGGCGGCGCGGAGCGGTGACCCGCCGCCTGCTGCTCAGCTACCTGAGCCTGATGCTCTTCGTGCTGCTCGCTCTGGAAGTGCCATTCGGCTATGTCTATGCCCGCGGGGAACTGTCCCGTTTCTCCCACACCGTCGGTCAGGGCGCCGCGGTGCTGTCCGAGGTGTGCGAGGACAGGATCGAACACCGCCGGACCGCGGACATTCCCGCGCTCGCCCGCAGCTATGCCCGGAGCACCGGCAGCCGGGTGGTCATCACCAACCGCGACGGCATCGTCCTTACGGACACTCGGACCACCGCGACCACCATCGGTCGGAACTGGTCCGCCCAGCCCGACATCGCCAGTGCTCTGCGCAGTCGGCCCGCCTCCGGCACCATCCACGACTCGGAGACCCGCGCCGAGGTCTCCACGCCCGGAACCTCCGGAGGCACTCTGCGCTGCGTTGTTCGCGTCATCTGTCCGCTGACCGCGCTGAACGAGAGAGTTCGCGACGCGTGGCTGGCCCTGGCCGGGGCCGGCCTCGGCGTGCTGGTCGCCGTCATCGTGATCGGCTTCTCCCTCGCTCGTTGGGTCGCCCGCCCGATCCGCGCTCTGGAAGAGGCCACCGCCCAACTCGCCGACGGTCGCCTCACCGATCCTCCCGACACCGGCCGGGGACCGCCCGAACTGCGCCGCCTGGCAGCCTCGTTCACCCGCACCGCCGCCCGACTCCAGCACTTGCTGCGCGCCCAGGAGGCGTTCGCCTCCGAGGCGTCTCACCAGCTCAAGACCCCACTGACCGCACTGCGCCTGAGGCTGGAGAACTTCGAACCCCACCTCCACCCCCGGGCCCGGCCCAGCCTGGACGCGGCGGTCGGCGAGGTCGAACGGCTCGGCCGCATGGTCCAGGGCTTGCTCGCGCTCGCCCGGCTGGAGAACTCCGCCATCACGCCCGAATCCGCCGACCTCGACGCCGTCGTCGCCGACCGTGCCGCGATGTGGACGGCCTTCGCCGCCGAACAGAGCGTCGACATCACCGTGACTGGACCCGACGTCGGGCACGTCTGGGCGGTCCCCGGCGGGCTGGAACAGATCATCGACAACCTTCTCTCCAACGCGCTGCGCGTCTCCTCGCCGGGAAGCGTCATCACCCTCACCCGCGCGCATGGATCGGACGGACCCGAACTACACGTCGTCGACCAGGGCCCCGGCATGCCCGAAACCTCGCGGCACCGTGCCTTCGACCGGTTCTGGCGCGCCTGCGACACCAACGACGACGGCACCGGCCTCGGCCTGCCCATGGTCCAGCAGCTCACCCTCGCCGCCGGTGGCGAGGCCGCTCTGCACCCCGCGCCGGGCGGCGGCCTCGACGCCGTCGTCCACTTCAGACCGTCATCCATGGCGCGGCATCGTCCCAGAACCGCCCGGTGACCACTCTGTCGCCGGGGGTGTCCTGAACGGCAGGTCGTGCCTGAAGCAGCGATCCCCCACGGGCGGGCGGACGGAGACAGGACCCCCTTCCCGCGCGGGCCGGCTGTAGCCGGTCAGCCGTACGTGAGCCGTCCCATCCGTCAACTCCCTTTGCCTCAGGGGCAATTGTCCGACCAGGCATTAGCCTCGGCGTCGGGCATGGCCTAGCATCAGGCCGTCACATACCCATGGGGGTGTAAAGCGGAACCGCAAGGGAGACCTTCATGCCATCCATGCCCTCCGCCTCGAGTCCCGCCCGGGACCACTACCAGGTGCTGATCATCGGAGGCGGAACCGCCGGGATCACGGCCGCCGCCCGGTTTCGCCGCGCCGGCCTCACCGATGTCGCGGTGGTCGAACCGGCCCGCACCCACTGGTATCAGCCGTTGTGGACCCTGGTCGGCGGCGGCCGGGCCCCGCTCGGCATCACCCGCCGCCCCGAAGCCTCCGTGATGCCCAGGAACGTACGCTGGATCCGCGAGGCCGCCACCGCAGTCGGCCCCGAGACGCAGACCGTCACCACCACCGACCGCACCATCGGCTACGACTTCCTGGTGATGGCCCCGGGCCTTCAACTGGACTGGGACAAGATCCCGGGCCTGGACGCAGCTGTCGGGCACGGTGCCGTCTCCAGCAACTACTCCTTCGAGCACGCTCCCTACACCTGGGAGCTGATCCGAGGCCTGCGCTCGGGCACCGCGGTCTTCACCCAGCCCACCGGCCCGGTCAAATGCGGTGGCGCCCCGCAGAAGATCGCCTACCTGGCCGCTGATTACTGGCGCAGGCAAGGGGTCCTGCACCGTATCCGGGTGGTCCTCGTGCTGCCCTCCGACTCCCTGTTCGGGGTACCGGTCTGGCGGCGGGCCCTGGAACAGGTCGCCGACCGCTACGGCATCGAGGTCCGGCTGAACTCCGAGATGACCGCCGTCGACGGCACGGCCCGCCGGCTGACCGTGGCCGACCACTCCGCCGGCGCCGAGGAGAGAATCGCGTTCGACCTGCTCCACGCCGTACCGCCGCAAAGCGCCCCCGACTGGGTCAAGCGCAGCCCGCTGGCAGACCCCGCAAGCCCCTACGGCTATGTCGAAGCGGACAAGTACACCCTTCAACACCCACGCCACCGCAACGTCTTCGCCCTCGGCGATGTCGCCAACCTGCCCACCTCCAAGACCGGCGCCGCCGTCCGTAAACAAGCCCCTGTCGTGGTCGCCAACCTGCTCGCCGAGATCAAGGGCGAGCACCGTGAACGGCGCCGCTACGACGGCTACACCTCCTGCCCGTTGGTCACCGCCCGCGACCGGATGCTGCTCGCCGAGTTCGACTACGACCAGCGACCCGCCCCCAGCATCCCCTTGGTCGACACCACCAAGGAACGCCGCGACATGTGGCTGCTCAAGCGCTACGGCCTGCCGGCCCTGTACTGGCACGGCATGCTCAAGGGCCTCGCGTAGCAGACCGTGGAGGACCGGGGTCCGGCCGGCGGGTGAGGTCTGCGACGGCTCGGCCCGACGGGCGGACAGGCGACTGGGCCACTTGATCACGGGTCGGCCGACGGCCCGGCACATGGCGCCCGCTCGGCGGCCGCGCGAACACGGCCGCCGTTACGAACGTGTCCTCAGGCGGCGCGTCGCGCCCCGTGGCGTCAGGCGTCCTTGGCGGGCGCGGTCGCGGTGAGGGAGGCGAGGGCCGCGTCGAGCCGACGGGTCGCCTCCTCGGCGACCGGGCGCAGGGCGTCGAGTTCGGTGAGCGCGACCATCGTGCCGGGGTCGAGGACGTGGACCGCGGTGCGGTCGCCGTCGGTGCGGACGACGACGTTGCAGGGCAGCAGCAGGCCGACGGTCCGGTCGGTCTCCAGTGCCCGGTGGGCCAGCGACGGATCGCAGGCGCCGAGGATCACGTAGTCCTCCATGTCCTGGTCGAGCTTGGCCTTGAGGGTGGCGGCGACGTCGATCTCGGTGAGGATGCCGAAGCCCTGCTCGGCGAGCGCGTCACGGACGTGGCTCACGGTGGTGGCGAAGTCGGTGTCGAGGTGCGCGGTGCGGTCGTAGCGCATGGTGGCGGCCTTTCTGCTCGGGTGCGGCGGGACGGGCGGGTGTCCCGGAGCGCGGCCGGTACTCCTGGCGTCTCCGGAAGGGGCACCCTCTCTCAAGAAATACCCCCGGGGGTACCTATGCTACTGTCGAATGCATACCCCTGGGGGTAATTATTCACTGAAGGGAGTCATCGACGTGTTCTTCGTTGACGTCATTGAGCTGGCAGGCCTCGGCAACCGCGGTTACCTCGCGGGCGCTGAGCGCACCGCGGTGGCGGTCGACCCGCCGCGCGACATCGACCAGGTCCTGGCCGCGGCGGTACGGCGCGGGGTGCGGATATCCCACGTCGTCGAGACGCACATCCACAACGACTACGTCACCGGCGGGCTGGAGCTGGCTCGGATCACCGGCGCCAGCTACCTGGTCCCCGCCGATGCCAGGGTCTCGTTCGCGCGGACACCGGTGGCTGACGGGGACCGCGTGGACATCGACAGCGCCGCCGGCCTGACCCTGCGGGCCATGGCCACCCCCGGGCACACCCCGCACCACACGTCGTACGTGCTGGAGGAGGGCGGGGTGGCGGTCGCGGTGTTCACCGGTGGCTCGCTGCTCATCGGTACGGTCGGCCGCCCCGACCTCGTCGAGCCGCGCCTGACCGAGCGCCTCGCCCGTGCCCAACACGCCTCGGTGCAGCGCCTGGCGGCCGAACTTCCGGACGAGGCCGCCGTGTTGCCCACCCACGGCTTCGGCAGTTTCTGCTCCTCGAGCCAGGCCGACGGCACTGCGACGACCATCGGCAAGGAGAAGGCCGGCAACGAGGCGCTCATCCGGGACGTCGACACCTTCGTCGCCGACCTGCTCGCCGGACTGGACGACATCCCCGCGTACTACGCGCACATGGGCCCGGCCAACGCCAAGGGACCCGCGCCGGTCGACCTCACGCCGCCCGCACCGGCCGACGCCGACGAGATCGCCGCCCGGCTCGCCGCGGGGGAGTGGGTGGTGGACCTGCGCAACCGCGTCGCCTTCGCCGCCGGACATGTCTCGGGTTCGTTCAACTTCGAGGCCGAAGGCCAACTCGCCACGTATCTCGCCTGGTTGATCCCATGGGGCAAGCCCGTGACGCTGCTCGCGGAATCGGCCGGGCAACTGGCCGCCGCCCAGCGCGAACTCGTCCGGGTCGGCATCGATCGCCCCGCCGCCGCGGCCACCGGTGAGCCGTCGGGCTGGGTGCGCGAAGACGAGGCCCTGGGGTCCTTCCGGCGCGCCACCTTCGCCGACCTCGCCGACCTCGCCGAGCGGCGCGGGAACGAGGACGTCGTGGTCCTGGACGTGCGGCGCGCATCCGAACAGGCCGGTGGCTTCATCGAGGGCTCGGTCCACATTCCCCTGCACACCCTGCACCGTCGGCTCGACGAGATCCCTCCGGGCGAGGTGTGGGTGCACTGTGCCGGCGGGATGCGCGCCGCCATAGCCGCCTCGCTGCTGGACGCGGCGGGCCGCACCGTCGTCGCCGTGGACGAGGCCTACGACAACGCCGAAAGGGCGGGGCTCGCCGTCCGAGACGCCTCACGGTGACGGCTGCCATATCAGCCCGACGGCTGCCGTGCCAGGCGGACGGCTGCCGTACCAGTCAGACGGGTGCCTCACCCGTCGGTCGCGCGAGTCCCTGTCGAAGTAATGAGGAGCGGAGAGTTTCGATGAGTGTGTTCCGACGTGGCCGGGGCGGCCCGGGCCGGGTCACCGTGCGGCTGGCGGTCGCCCGCACCGGCCACGGCGACGCCGCCACGGCGGGCGACGCCGTACTGCTGGACGTCCGTGAACCGGACGAGTGGCAGGCGGGGCACGCTTCGCGGGCCGTGCACCTGCCCCTGTCGGCACTGATGGCCGGGGCCGGACTGCCCGCCGCGGCTCAAGGGCGGCCCCTGGTCGTCATCTGCCACTCCGGCAACCGCTCCCGGCAGGCCGCCGAACTACTGACCGCCCGAGGCGCAGAGGCCGTCGACGTGATCGGCGGGATGCGGGACTGGGAGCGATCCGGACTGCCCGTGGTCAACGCACTGGGCAAGGACGGCACCGTCGCGTGAGCGCTCTGATACTCGCCCTGGCCGCCGGAGCCGTCATCGGCCTGGCGCTGGGGGCCCTGGGGGGCGGCGGCAGTGTCCTGGCCGTCCCCGCCCTGATCTATCTGCTCGGCTTCACCCCGGTCGCGGCCACCACCGCCAGTTTGGTCATCGTCACCGTCACCTCGGCCACCGCACTGTCCGCACACGCCCGCGACGGCAACGTCCGCTGGCGCACCGGCCTGCTGTTCGCGGCGGCGGGCGTCGGTCCGGCCATCCTCGGCGGAGTCGTCGCCGGGCGCCTGTCGGAGGCCGCGCTGACCTGTGCGTTCGCCGCCGTCGCGGCGTTGGCCGCGATGCGCATGCTGCGCCCTGGTCGCCCAGCGGTCTCCGGGCACGTGCGGCCGGTCCGCGCGGCCGGCGCCGGTGCGGGTCTGGGCGGTGTCACGGGGGTACTGGGCGTGGGCGGCGGCTTCCTGGCCGTACCGGCCCTGGTCGGGGTGCTGGGGCTGCGGATGCGGGAGGCGGTGGGCACCAGCCTGCTGGTCATCTCCGTCAACTCGCTGGCCGCGCTCGCCACGCGCGCCGGTACGGCCGACGGGCTGGACTGGGCCGTCATCGCCCCGTTCGCCGGGGCGGCCGTCCTTGGCGCGTGGGACGGCAAGCGCCTGGCCTCGAAGGTCTCCGGGGGCACGCTCCAGCGGATCTTCGCGCTGGTGCTGCTGGCGGTAGCCGCCTTCATGCTGATCGACGTGGTGGTGTGATGTCGCGGTGTTCGCGTGATGCGCCCAGACCACCCGGTGATGCGTGGCACCGTCCGGTGACGCGTGGCGACCGCCCGGTGCTGCGCGCCGGCCACCCCGGTTCTACATGGCGGGCGGCCGACACCCGAGTGTCTCAGGCCAATGACAGGAAGAGCTTCTCCAGCCGGGCACGCATCTGCTCCGTCGTCTCGCCGTTCCGCTGCGCCTTCTCGGTATCGGTCAGGCACTGCTGCAGGCCGGTGGCGATGATCGCGAATCCCGCCCGGTCCAAGGCCCGGGAGGCGGCGGCGAGTTGCGTGACGACTTCCTCGCAGTCCCGGCCCTCCTCGATCATCCGGATCACACCGGAGATCTGCCCCTGCGCCCGGCGCAGCCGGTTCAGCACGGACTTGAGTTCCGCACCTGCGAGATCCAGTTCCACGATCACTCCTCCAAAAATACCCCTAGGGGTACTGTACGCCCCGGTACGCGGTACCGTCGAACACTAAGGATCGCACCAGCCATGACCGTTCCCCTCACGCCCGTCGCCCTCGGAACCGACCAGGCCCGCAGCCGGCTGCACGAGCTGACCGTCATCGACGTTCGGACACCGGGCGAGTACGCCTCGGGCCACCTGCCCGGCGCCCTCAACATCCCCCTGGACCACCTCCGGCGTGCGTTGCCCGAGATCCGGCAGGCCGCCGAGAACGGCGACGTCCTCGTCGTGTGCGCTTCCGGCGCCCGCTCCGAGAACGCCTGCAAGCTCCTGGCCGAGCGCGGGATCCCCACGGCCACCCTGGCCGGTGGCACCGGCGCCTGGGCCGCCGAAGGCCACGACCTGCACCAGCCCGCGGTCTGCGACATCCCCCGGGCCACCTGGAGCATGGAACGCCAGGTGCGCTTCACCGCCGGCACTGTCGTGCTCGCCGGCCTCGGCCTCGGCCTGCTCGTACACCCGGCCTTCCAGCTCCTCTCGGCGGGCATCGCGGGCGGCCTCGTCTTCTCCGCCCTCACCAACACCTGCGGAATGGCGGCCATGCTCGCCAAGCTGCCGCACAACCGGCCCCGCGTGGCCGACTTGGACGCCACCCTCGCGGCCCTGCGCAGTCGCTGAATCCTCACGTCGGGGGCGCGCGCAGGAGGGTGTACGGGCGTACGTCGTCGTGGTCCGCCGCGTTTCCCGGCGCCTGTTCGCCGGGCGCGCGGCGGTCTGGCGTGTACGCCAACCCTGCCGACGGCGCGGACTGCGGTGATCGCCCGAGCTCTGTCTCGGCGCGGCGGCGCCGCCGGGCAGCGGGGGCTCCTCGCGTGCCGGCCATGCCGTACCGGGTGCATGCCGATCCTGGACAGGGTGCTGAGAATGCTGTGGTCGAGGGCTCGACACGCGACGCTCTCGGCACGCCCTCGGCAGGCCGCGCATGGGCGCGCCGGCACGGGGGGAGCGGGTCGAGCGACGAACTCAGCTGCCTCATCGCCGCACGCGACGCCCTTCAGTACGTCGTGAGAGGCGAGCGCGAACCGGCGTGCCTGGGTGAATTCCTCCAGGGGGTCAGCAGCATTCCCGACGTCTCGGGCGGGAAGCTCGAATGGTCCCTTCAGGTACCCGCCGCGCGCCGCATGGCGGCTGAGTCGGTACTGACCTGGGCCGGCCTGCAGGAGACCAGGCCGGGACGGCTCAGGCCCTGCGCAAACCCGCAGTGCCAACGCTTCCTTCTCGACCGAAGCAAGCCCAACAGCGCCCGATGGTGCTCCATGGCCGAGTGCGGCAACCGGATGAAGGCCCGACGCCACTATCAGCGCACCAAGGAAGCCCAGAGCTAGCTGAAGTTTCATACGAGGCCGGATCTCGGCGGCAAGGATCTGCCCGCCCCCGCCCCCGCGCAGGCCGGCTTCGTCGCCGTCATCGAGTGTCGGCGAATCGCGGGGTGGGGCCCGCGACGTCGATGGTGGCAAGCGACCGGCGATGCCGGGTCACGGGGGCTGCCCCCGATCGGGGGCAGCCCCGTCCAGGAGGCGCTGGGCCGGAACCTCAACGAGCCCTTGTGCCATGCGGAGGGAGCGCCGTCCTCGGTCCGGTCGCATCACAGATCCAGAAGGACATCGGTGGTGGGGATGCTGCAGCATGGCAGAGCTTCGCCCGAGGCGGGATCTTCCAGGGGCAGCGTCGTGTACTGGACCTGCCCGGTGAGCAGGGGAGTGGTGCAGGTGTGGCACACCCCTGTACGGCAGGACCAGCGGGTGGGGATCTCGCATGCCTCCGCCAGCTCCAGCAGTGTTGAGTACCGGTCCGACCAGCGGGTGGACAGCCCGCTGCGGGCGAAGGTGACGGCAGGCCCTGTGCCCTGGGGGCCGGGCGGCTGGTGAGGCTGTCCGGAACCTGGGTGGGTGATGCCGGGATTGATGGCCGCCAGTGCCCCGAAGACTTCGGTGTGGATGTTCGAACTGCTCAGCCCCGCCAGTTGGAGCGCGGATGTCACTGCCGACATGAAGCCCTCAGGGCCGCACAGGTAGGCGTGCGCATCGGCGGGGATGCCCAGCTCTTGGATGCCTCCGCCGGTCATACGTCCGTGCGTGATGCCCGGCCCTCCGGTGATCTCAAGATCCGGGGCCGTGTAGTAGACGAAGGCGCGGGCGTGGGGCAGCCGGGCGAGGAGCTGCCGGGCCTCTTCCGCGAAGGGGTGCTGCCCGGGAT
The DNA here is from genome assembly GCF_045040035.1 of Streptomyces sp. NBC_01384. Classification (NCBI taxonomy): domain Bacteria; kingdom Bacillati; phylum Actinomycetota; class Actinomycetes; order Kitasatosporales; family Streptomycetaceae; genus Streptomyces; species Streptomyces sp. NBC_01384. Next base: position 462,326 of record NZ_CP109559.1, on the reverse strand, counting down.
CGCGCGCGGTGTGCACCCACCACACGGCGCGGGAGCTGTGGTCGCGGGCCAGTTGGTGCAGCATCGCCAGAACGGGAGTGACGCCGATGCCCGCCGAGAACAGTGCCACGGGCGTGTGGTCATCGGACAGCACGAACGTCCCGCGGGGGGCGGCTGCTTCGATGACGTCGCCTCTGTTCAGATGGGTGTGGAGGTAGGTGCTGACCGCACCGCGCTCTTCGCGTTTGACGCTGATCCGGTACTCGGCGGCACCGGGGGCGGAGGACAGCGAATAGGAACGCACCAGGCCGGGCCGGCCCTCTCTGGGGATCCGCACGGTCAGGTACTGGCCGGGCGTGGCCGGGGGCAGCGGCTGGGAGTCCGCGGCCTGCAGGTAGAAGGAGGACACCGAGGGTGTCTCGGGTACGACCTGGGTCACGAGCAGCTGTTTGAAGCCACTCCAGCCCGGTGCGGTGGGTGCGGGGCCGGGCGGCTGGTCGAGCCGACGGCTCATGTCCTGGAAGGACTGCTGCCATCCGGGGCTGAGCGCCTCGATGCTCAAAGCGGCACGCAGTTTGGCCGGATCGGGGTCCGGGAGGTAGAGCAGGGCATCGGTATCGGCGACGGTGAGCGACCCCTTGCCGGTGCGGGTCCGTGTGATCTGGTCTCCCGCCCGGACCCGGCCCTCGGTGATGACGCGGAGGTAGAAGCCGGGGCGGTGGTGGGCGACCAGCAGAGAGGCCATGCGCGGTTCGTTCAGCCGCATGCCGACGCGGTAACAGGTCACGCGTGGCTGGGTGACCTCGAATTCGGCTTCGCCGATGCGGTACCGGTCGCCGATGCAGACCTCGTCGTCCGCCAGCCCGTCGACGGTGAAGTTCTCCCCGAACTGGCCGAACTCGAGATCGTCGCGCTCGAGAACCTTGCGCCAGTACGCGTAGGACTGCGTCTGGTAGACGAGGACTGCCCTCTGCTCCCCGCCGTGGCCCTGAAGGTCGCCCTGGCCGTCTCCGTCGATGTTGAGGCGGCGCACCGTTCGGGGGCCGTCGGCGGGATACTTCCACGCTCCCGTGTGTACCGTCCTGTCGCGCCAGCGCACGTCCTTCGGCTGCCCCACGTTGACTGAGAGCAGGGTTGCCATCTCATCCTCCCGGTACGGCGCCGCCGCACGGCGAAGCTGGTCGCCTGAACATGCTGCTCGAATCGATCGGACGTCTCCCGGCAGAGGGGGAGGACACGACCTCCAGATCATCGAGCTTAGTGGTCTGGCTGATCGGCGCCCGGCTTCGGAATATGAACCTTGGGGAGGCCTGGGCCAGATTCTGCGAATGGTGTGCACCGGGGCGTCGTCGCCATCACGGCGACGCCTTCCGACGCGCTGGTCGCACGATTCCCGGCCGATCTGCGTCGTCGTGGTCTGCCGGTCGTCCATACCGCCGCCCGGCCGCGTCTCACACTCCGGCAGGGGAGGCGAAGGAGCCCACAAAAAGGTACAAAAGTAGTGTGAGTAAGAATCCTGAAACCCCGCAGAGCATGGAGAAATGGGCTGACCGGATCCGGACGGTCTCCTCGACTTCCGATCCTCAGGCCGCCCGTAAGCTGGCCGGCGACATCTACCGTGCCGCACAGGAAGAACTTGATGCCGAACGTGCCCGGGCGGAGTTCGAACGCGAGGAATAAGCCTGGCCGCCCCTGCCGACACCTCACGCCCCACGGTGAAGGGGGCGACCTTCGCCGTGGGGCTACGCCGTCCCGTGGCACACTCCTGAACCGGCGGGAGCTTCGAAGTCCGGCTTCCCTGCTCGGCCGGGTGGTCCGCACGATCACCGTGTCCCCCGAGCGCGCCTCCAGGGTGCGCGACGTGTCGCGGATGCCGATGCGGTGACAGGGGCGCTTGATACGGCTGCGGGCCCCATGCCGGGGCGGAGCGCCGACAGTACGGATCATGACTGCCCCCTGGCGGGCCCGGACGGCACGGTCAGCTCCCGGGCTTTCCGCGTCCAGCCGACCGGCGGGAGCGCTGCAGCCTGGCCCAGGACACAGATGCGGTGACCACGAGCGTGATGCTCATGACGATGCCCCAGTTGAGAACGTAATTCAGCGGCAGCACGGTCGCGTTGGCGGACTTCCCGGCGCGCAGCATCATCGGCAACGCGATCAGCGACAGGCAGCCTGCGCTCAGGAGCCCGCCTCGCAGTACCGCGCGAACGGGCGAGTCGGTGACGAGCAGTCCTACCGCCAGGACCGCGGGGACCAGGAGCCCGTCGTGTATGGCGACGGCACCTGCCAGCCACTCCAGGACCTCGACTGCGTCACCCGGGCCGGGAGCCGTGCGGTCGACGAACTGGAACACCCCGAAGCCGCACAGCCCGAGCCCCAGCAGGACCAGGAGCGTTCGCAGGGCAGTCAGGGATCTCATGTCAGCACCTCCAGCCGGGTGACCCACTTGGTCTGCAGAACGCCAGGCCTGTTCGGCGCGATGACGCGGGCCGGGTAGCCGTGGTCCGGCGCCAGCACATCACCATTGAGGCGCAGCGCGAGCAGGGTGAGGTCATCACGTGTGTAAGGACGGTCCATCTCGCTCACGCCGTAGCCGCCGTGGCGTTGCAGGGACACGATGCGCAGGCGGGCGCCGTCTTCGACGCCGGCGCGGACCAGGAGGTCTTTGATCCTCACCCCTTCCCAGTGCGCCGACTTCGACCACCCCTCCACGCAGGCGATCGGCAATTCCACCCGATGCTGAGGCATCGCCCTCAGCTCGTCCAGGGTCAACGTGTAGGGCCGCGGCCCGTGTACCTCGAGCCTCCAGTTGCTGACAGCGTCGGCCGTGATGCCAGCCGCCTTTGCCGTCCGGTTGACCGGAAGCCCTTGCGGGCCGACGTCGGGATCGCGGGGGGCCAGCAAGTCGGCATCCTTCAGGGGGGTCACGGACTGTCCCGCCGTGACGACGGTGACCGCTCCGACGGCAATGGCCACCCCTCGCAGCAGCGAACGCCGGTCCAGTTCGTCGCGCCCCGCAGCGGCAGTACTCACCGCCTGATGGGGGTGCGGACCAGGCTGCGGCCCCGCGGATCGCCGCCAGTGCTCGGCGATCAGAGGTGCCTTCACCGCGAGGTGGACCAGCAGGGAGCCGACGATGACCCACGCCAGGGCCCAGTGGACCTGGCGGAAGGAGAACGGCCAGACGTACCACTGCAGGGTATTCAGCAGCCCCATGAACACTTCGAGCAGCGTGGCGGAAACCAGCACGGCAATGGACAGCCGTTCCGCGGCGTGGGCCGGGGACTTGACGGGCGGCCACACGAACAGCCGCGGATACACGGTCCACAGCTTCACCAGGAGCAGCGGCACCGCGGCGATTCCGCTGATCACATGCAGTCCCTGGCTGAACCGGTATCCCCAGACGGGACGCGTGGGCAGATGCCCGGACAGCCAGCCCGGGGGCTCTTGCAGGTAGTGACTGAGTACACCCGTCACGAAGCAGACGAAGATGGCCAGGCCCAGCAGGCGCCCGACCACCGTGGCGGTTCTCGGGTCGTGGAGTCTGCCGCCGAAGTGCGGCCGGGGAAGCGCAATACGCATACCCGTATTCCACGGTCATCGCTGCCCCGGGCGGAAGGATTTCCCGCCTTACGAAAGCCTGACGTCCCGGTCCTGGAACGCTTGAACGGCGGATACCGGCCTCCCTGCCGGAGTCCGCGGCACGCAGCCGGTGCTGGGCCGCCTTGGCGCTGTTGCCGCAGCGCTGCGGCGAGCACCATGTGTGGGGTCAAAGGCCGCGCCAGTTCGGCGAGGGTGTCTACAGCGACGTGGCGCCTATGGCCTGCGATCTTCTTGCCCGCGTCGATACCCTGGCCCGTGGCCGGCATGTTCGCGGAGGTCTCGGGAGCGAGCGGACGTACGCGCAGCCTTCGAACGGAACATGACGCCGCCGAGGTCGTGGTTTCCCAGCCGGCGGTGTGGTGCTGCTCCCCAGCCACGGGTCATGGTGCGGCGTCCTCGGGGTGATGTCCGGTGGCGGTCGCCTCAGCGCTCCAGGACCAGGGCCAGGCCCTGCCCGACACCGATGCACAGCGCGGCCAGGCCCGTGCCCGAGCCCGCTTCCGCGAGCTGGTGGGCGACCGCTGCGGTGATGCGAGCACCGGAGGCACCGAGGGGATGACCGATGGCGACGGCGCCGCCCTTCGGGTTCAGGATGCCGGAGTCGAGTTCGGGCAGGGCGGCGAGGCAGCCCAGCGCCTGCGCGGCGTACGCCTCGTTGAGCTCAACGGTGTGCAGGTCGGCGAACGTGCGTCCCGCCTTCGTCAGGGCCTTGCGGATGGCGTCGACCGGGCCGAGGCCGAAGTACTGCGGCTCGATGCCGGTCACAGCACTGGCGCGGATCCTGGCCAGCGGCTCACGGCCCGTCTCGGCCAGCCCGGCCTCGTCGGTCAGCAGCAGGGCTGCCGCGCCGTCGTTGAGGGGCGAGGCGTTGCCGGCCGTGACCGTGCCGCCCTCGCGGAAGACCGGTTTGAGGCGGGCCAGCGCCTCGAGGGAGGTGTTGTCCCGGATCCCCTCGTCGCGGGGCAGGTCCACTCCCTCGACGGGGACCACCTCGGCGTCGTACGCACCGCCCTTCCACGCCCGGGCGGCTTTCTCGTGGCTGGCGAGCGCGAAGGCGTCCTGGGCCTCGCGGGTGATTCCGTACCTGTCGGCGATCAGCTCGGCGCTCTCGCCGAGCGGGATGGTCCACGCATCGGGCATCCGGGGGTTGACCATCCTCCAGCCGAGGGTGGTGGAACACAGCTGCTGGTTACCGACCGGGAAGGCCCGCTCCGGTTTGGGCAGGACCCATGGGGCGCGGCTCATGGACTCCACTCCGCCGGCCACGGCGACGGAGGCGTCGCCGAGCGCCACCGCGCGGGCGGCCTGGATGACCGCCTCCATCCCCGAGCCGCAGAGCCGGTTGACGGTGGTTCCGGGGACCGTCACGGGAAGACCGGCCAGCAGGACGGCCATACGGGCGACATCACGGTTCTCCTCCCCGGCTCCGTTGGCGTTTCCGAAGAACACGTCACCGATGAGGGACGGGTCCAGGGCGGGGTTGCGGTGGAGCAGTTCGCGCAGCACTCCGGCGGCGAGGTCGTCGGGGCGCACCGAGGACAGGGCACCGCCGTAGCGGCCGATCGGTGTGCGGACGGCGTCGACGACGTAGACGTCCCGCGGGCGCTCGTTCATCGGGACTCCTTGTGGTGGGGAGGGAGTTCGGAGGGAGGAAGGTGAGCCCGCCGGTCCGGGTACTGTCCGGGAAACCCGGCCGGCGGGGTTCATGGGGCCGGCCAGGGGCCGGCCGACGGGATGCTGACGCGGGTCAGCCGACGGGGTCCGGCACGCGTACGGGTGCGGCGGTACGGCTGACGACGTCGTCCGTGCTGACGCCGGGCGCGGTCTCGACGAGGACGAGGCCGTCCTCGGTGACGTCCAGGACGCCGAGGTCGGTGATGACGCGGTCGACGCACGCCACGCCGGTGAGGGGCAGGGTGCATGCGGCGACGAGCTTCGGGCTGCCGTCCTTGGCGCAGTGGTCCATCACGACGACCACCCGGCGGGCGCCGTGAATGAGGTCCATCGCACCGCCCATGCCCTTCACCATCTTGCCCGGGATCATCCAGTTGGCGAGGTCTCCGGTGGCGGAGACCTGCATGGCCCCCAGAATGGCGGTGTCGATGTGACCGCCCCGGATCATTCCGAAGGACAGCGCGGAGTCGAAGAAACTCGCACCCGGCAGTACGGTGACCGTCTCCTTGCCCGCGTTGATCAGGTCGGGGTCCACGTCCGCCTCGGCCGGGTACGGCCCGACGCCGAGGACGCCGTTCTCCGACTGGAGCACCACGTGCACTCCTTCGGCCACGTACTCGGGCACCAGTGTGGGCAGTCCGATGCCGAGGTTGACGTAGTCGCCGTCCTGGATCTCCGCCGCCGCGCGCGCGGCCATCTCGTCCCTGGTCCATGGCATCAGTGCCGCACCGTCCCTCGTGCCGGAGGCGCGGAAACAGTGCGCCGTTCGATCTGCTTGTCCGCGGCCTGCTCCGGCGTCAGTTCGACCACGTGCTGGACGAACACGCCGGGGAGATGGATCTCGTCCGGGTCGAGCTCGCCGGGCTCGGCCAACTGCTCGACTTCCGCGATCGTGACGCGGCCGGCCATCGCGGCGAGCGGGTTGAAGTTACGGGCCGAACGGTGGAAGACGAGATTGCCGTGGCGGTCACCTCTGGCGGCCCGCACGAGTGCGAAGTCGGTGGTGATGCCGTGCTCCAGCACATGACGCCGGCCGTCGAACTCGCGCACCTCTTTGGGCGGTGAGGCGACGGCCACGGTGCCGTCGGGTGCGTAGCGCCAGGGCAGGCCGCCCTCGGCGACCTGGGTACCGACACCGGCGGGCGTGAAGAAGGCGGGGATGCCGCATCCGCCGGCGCGCAGACGTTCGGCGAGCGTGCCCTGCGGCGTCAGTTCGACCAGCAGTTCACCGGAGAGGTACTGGCGGGCGAACTCCTTGTTGTCGCCGACGTATGAGCCGGTGACGCGGGCTATACGGCCCGCGGCGAGAAGGATGCCCAGGCCGCCGCCGTCCACGCCGCAGTTGTTGGACACCACGCTCAGTCCGGTCACGCCGGTGGCGTACAGCGCGTGGATCAGCACGTTGGGGACGCCGCTGAGGCCGAAGCCGCCCACGGCCAGGGACGCTCCGTCCGTGACGCCGGTCAGTGCCTCCTCGGCCGTGGCAACCACCTTGTCCATGTGTACTGCGCTCCGTTCCGGTCCGGCAGACTCGCCGCGAGCGGCGTCTGCCCCTGTTCGGGTTTCCGTATGGGTATGGGTATGGGTTGGTGTGTGTTGGTATGCGGGGGCCGCGCCGTGGTCGTCAACGGTGCAGTACGGTCCTCAGGGCTTCGAGCAGCTCGCCGTATGCCGCGGAGTCGGCGTCCGGCGCCGAGGAGGTTCGCCAGGCGATGTGTCCGTCCGGGCGGACGAGCAGGCAGCCGTCCTCGGCCACCTCCGATTTCCGGCGCCATTCGCCGTAGGCGTCGCGGCTGTCCTCGGCGCCGATGCGGACGCACCTCAGGGGAATCCCCAGGGTCTGAGCGCAGTCGGCCGCGGCCGCCTCCCACACGCCACCGGACACCCCGGTGACCAGCGTGAAGGTTCCTTTGCCGACGACGTCCAGCGTGGACAGGCGGTGGCCGCTGCCGTCGACGAGCCAGGCGTGCGGCAGTTTGGCGCCGGGGCGGGTCGTCGGCTGGTGGAACAGCTCCGGATCCCGAGCCCATCCCTCGGCGGCGCCGGTGTCCTGGATGACCGCGGAGGAGTCGTAGCGCTGGTTCATCTCGACGCCGTGGGCGTTGAACTCGTAGTTCTTGAGCTGGATGGCCTCTTCGAGCGCCTGCCGACGCTTGGTGCCGTCGGCCGTCTCGGTGCGGCACGCGGCGAGACCGTCGGCGATGTCCGCCTCCTCGCTGTACTCGTCGAGTCCGAGTGCCTGGAATATCGGGCCGAACTGGTCACGGCTGAGGTTGGCGCGATCGACGATCTGCCGGCCGACCGGTGCCCGCTCCGCGGTGTACGTGTCGAGGAGCTCCGGGCCGGCCTGACCGCGGATGACCATGGCGAGTTTCCAGGCGAGGTTGTACGAGTCCTGGATCGAGGTGTTGGAACCGAGGCCGTTGGACGGCGGGTGCCGGTGCACCGCGTCCCCGGCGCAGAAGACACGCCCGGCCGAGTACGTCGTGGCATAGCTGTGGTTGACCGTCCACAGCGAGCTCGACGTGATCTCTACGGGAATGTCGCGGTCGCCGATGAGGTCGTGGACGATGTCCCGGGCGGTCGCCTCGTCCATGTGGGGCGGGGGCTGGTCGATGTCGTATCCCCACACCAGCAGCCATTCGTTCCACGGCCGCACCATGCGCACCAGCCCCATGCCGATGCCGCCCATGTGGGCGCCGGGACGCATCACCCAGTACAGAACGCTCGGGCGGTGGGCCACGTGCCGGGACAGGTCGGCCTTGAAGACGATGTTCATGCTGCCGGCCTTGCCGCTCTGCCCGGCGATCGGCAGTCCGATCTGCTCCGCCACGCTGCTGCGGCCGCCGTCGGCACCGATCAGGTAGCGGGCCCGCACGGTGAACTCGTCTCCGCGCACCCGGTCCCGGAGCCGGGCGGTGACGCCGTCGGTGTCCTGTTCCAGGCTGAGGAACTCGGTGTCGAAGCGGACCTTGGCTCCCCGCGCCGCGGCGTTCTTCACCAGGATCGGTTCCAGATAGGTCTGGGGAAGGTCGATCATCTGCGCGGGGCTGGCGGCACCGTACTCGGTCGCCGCGTGCGGGCCGGTGCCCCAGCTGCGGATGCGGCCGATCTCCTCGCCGGCCAGGGCCGTGCACAGAACGGTGTCGCCCATGAGCTCGGCGGGGCTTCCGGCCGCGGCGGCCTCGCCGTCCACGCCGAGGTCGCGCAGTACCTCCATGGTGCGCTGGTTGGTGATGTGCGCGCGGGGGGTGTTGGCCAGCCAGCCGTACTTGGTGACGAGCAGGGTGCGAATGCCGTACGTGGCCAGGAGCAGGGCCGCGGATCCACCGGCGGGGCCACTGCCGACCACAAGTACGTCGGTGTCGTAGGTGTGGGTCGAGTCCATGAGACTGCTCCAGGTCACTGTGCGGGGCCGTCGGCCAGGCGGGCGATGCGGAAGGTGAACTGCAGGCTGCGCCACTCCCCGTCGACGGCACGGCCGTCCGGGGTCGGCCCGGCCTGGGGCGTGAAATCCACGACCAGGCCCTCCTTGACGCCGAACACGGTGTCGGAGTCGATGTAGTGGCCGCCCTTCACGAACAGCTGGGTGACCAGTCGCTGGTGGCCGGCGGCGGAGATCATGAAGTGCAGGTGGGGCGCGCGGTAGGGATGACGGTTGACGGCTTGGAGCAGCTGTCCCACCGGTCCGTCGTCCGGGATCGGGTACTCGGCCGGCAGGGTCGTCCAGAAGCGCAGGCGTCCCTGCTCGTCGGTGCGCAGGCGGCCGCGCAGCACCGGTCCGTCGAACTCGGGCAGCTGGACGTCGTAGAACCCGTCCTTGTTGGCCTGCCAGACGTCCGCGACGGCATCCGGTACGGGCCGTCCGTCCGTGTCGGTGATGAGGATGTCGGCCCACAGCGGAGTGCCGGCCACGCCCTGCGAGATGTCGTCGCCCTGCGCGGTCTCCGGCGGACCGTCCGTGTAGAAGGGCCCGAGGACCGCCGACGGCGTGGTCTGCGGGGTGCGCGAATGAGTGAGCAGGTCGACGATGCTGGAGACACCGAGCGTGTCGGACAGCAGCACGAACTCCTGGCGGGTGCTGGTGCAGATCTGCCCGGTACGGGTCAGGAAGTCGATGGCGTGCTGCCACTCGGATTCGGTGACGTCATTGCTTGTCACGAACTGGTGCAGGTGTCGTACGAGGTCGCTGAGCAGCTGCCCGACCCGCGGATCGGGTGCGTCCGCGAAGCTCGCCACCACCTGGGCGGTCAGGCGCTCCACATCCGAAGCCACTTCGTGCGTCGCGGGGGCCGGTGTCCCCGGGGCCCGCGTCGCGGGAGTCGTCGCCGTGGGAACCGTCGGACGGCGGCCCTGCCAGGCATCGCGCAGCAGGCTCTCGATTCCCGGGAGTGACAGCTCCCGGGGGTTGGGGTACGGCGTGGCGACGGCCAGCCGCGCGGCCCGCGGCAGATCCGCTTCCGCCATGCCCAGCTCGCGTAGCGAGGTGGGGCCTCCCAGCGAGGTGATCAGGTCGAACATCCCGCTCGGGGCGTCCGGCACGCCGAGTGCGCCGGCGATGCGGCTCATGACGTCCCGCGCGGCAGGGGCGTTGTAGGCCATCGCGTGCGGCAGGATCACGGTGTGCGTTTCGGCATGCGCCAAGTCGAACGTACCCCCCAGCGTGTGGCACAGCTTGTGATGCAGACCCATACCGACGGAGGCGAGGCAGGTACCAGCCAGCCATGCGGCATGCAGGAGGTCGGCACGTGCCGCGGTGTCGGACGGCTCGGCGACGAGAGCCGGCAGGGCGCGGGCGCTCATCGCGATCGCATCGAGCGCCATGGCGTCGATGACGGGGTTCGCCTGTGGCGCGTACAGGGCTTCCACGGCGTGGGCCATGGCGTTGACCGCGCTGGTGACCGACATGCCGACCGGCAGGCCGCGGGTGAACTCGACGTCGTAGACAACGGTCTCGGGCAGGATCGCGGGCGAGGTCACCGTGGTCTTGCGGCCGTCCTGCGTCTCCCCCAGGACGGGGGTGACTTCGGAGCCGGCGTAGGTGGTGGGAAGGATCAGTTGCGGCAGATCGGTGCGGAACGCGAGTGCCTTGGCCAGGCCCGTGGTGGAACCGCCGCCGACAGCCACCAGGCAGTCGGCGGAGTGCTCCCGAAGGACGTCGAGGGCTTGTTCGGTCACGTCCACCGGAGTGTGCATGGCGGCACCGTCGAACTCCGCCACGATGACGTCACCGAGGACATCACGTACCCGGGCGGCGGCCTTGGCCACCGACAGACTGGACAGCAGGAGGACTCGGGAACAGCCGAGCCGCTCGACTTCGTCGCGGATCTGGCTCACCGTTCCGGTGCCGAAGATGATCCGCGAGGGGTGGGAGGTGTACACGAAATTCCGCATGGGGTCCGCCTTCGCCTGTGCCGTGGGTCCCTGAATTTCTGACACTGAGTGTGGGGACGGCGGGCACCTCGTTTCCTGCACGTTTCACGCGTGTTTCTGCATGATCGGCGCGGCGCCGTGGTCCTTGAGCGGGTATGGCACCGGCGTCCGAGCCGGATGGGAGCGCAGGCGGTGCTTGAGGCGTGGCGAGCGTGCGGTGTTCGACGGGCGGGGGGCGGGCCGCGGAATGCGACGTCAGCCCGCGCGCCGGACCGCGGCGGGGGTCGTGCCGAGCTTGGCGCGCATCACGCGCGTCAGGTGTTCCTGGTGGGAGAATCCGCAGCGGACGGCCACGTCGGGGATGGGCAGGGCCGTGGTGCGCAGCATCCGGCGTGCGTGGTCCAGCCGCAGTTGCAACAGGAACTGGTGGGGAGACTTCCCGGTGCTGGTCCTGAACTGCCGGCTGAACTGGCTCGCGCTCAGACCGGTGGCCGCGGCCAGCTCGGAGACGGGCAGCGGATCGGAGATGCGCTGCTCCATCAGCTCCCGTGCGGACACGAGCTGCTGAGTGGTCAGCCCCGACATCGCGCCGGCCGGGACCGCGGGTCGGCCGGCCGTGTGCGCGTGGGCGAGCTGGGCGGCGAGCATGCCGACGAGGTGATCGACGTAGGTGCGGGCGGAGGGCTCCCACTGCCGCACGACGCCGTCCAGAGCCAGCATGACCTGCTCGATCAGGGGATCCGAGCTGCCCAGTTCCTCGGCGAGTTCCACCGTTTCGCGACCACCGTGCGCTTCCTGGAGGGCTGAGTCGCTGAGATAGAGGTGGACGGTGTCGAGTCCCCCCTGGAGTTCGACATCCAGCGCGCGACCTGCCGGGTGGACAAAGAGCCCCCCTGCCGGAATCCGCTGGGCCCGCATCGAGCGGCCGAACCGACGTCGGACGGTCACCGGCCCGCTCAGGTGAAGGATCAGCAGGTGAGTGGGGGCACCATCGAACGTCGAGTGGTACGGCCTTTCCCACTGGGTGGACACATACGCGTGCTCCCAGCCCAGACCCGAACTGGTCCGGTCCGGGGCCACCCATGCCTGGCGCAGGATGCCACTGGTGTCGTGGAGCCCCAGCTCAGACATCCTTCCCTCCCCGAGCTCGGCGGTGGTGCTCATGCGAGCCTCCCATAGGGTCCGCGATCAGGTGCATATTGTTGAGTGCTAAATCACGGTCGGGTATTCCCGCCGGCCCCAGCGCGGTCCGGCGAGAGCTCATGACGGTGGCTGGTCAGCCTGGAGACCGCACGCGGGGCCTGCGGTGTGCGGGCAGATGCGCGGTGGATACGGCAGCCGTTCGAGTCCTCAACGGTCTGCGGGGCGGGACAAGAGGTCGGTGACCTGTTGGCAGACCACTTCCCAAGCCGTGGAGTGAAGCGCGCCGACAGCCGTACGACGCAGGTCGTCGAGGACCTGTCCGGAGTCGGCATCGCACTCGATGCTCTCAGCGAGCACCTCGTATCCGTCGCGGACGGCGACACGAAGGCGGGTTCCTCCGCCGTCGGCGGCGTGCAGAGCGGCGGCGACGACGAAAGGCGGCGGCCCACCCGCTTCGCCGGTCAGTTTGCGGTATCCACTGGCGATCGGATCATGCCAGCGGAGGCTGAGCAGCAGGTGGCCCTTGGCCAGAACCTCGGCCAGATCGGTCTCGACGATGCTGTCCGGTTCCAGGATCACTGCACGGGCGTCCAGTACGAGTGCTGCGGGCAGCAGGCAGCGCAGCGTGCTGCCGACGAGATTGCCGCCGACGGTGGCCGTCCGGCGCACGGCTCCGGTCCCCACAGTGGCGGCCGCCCGTTGCAGCGCCTTCGGCACGCGGTCGTCGATCCGGTTCAGCACCACGGCCGCGCCGAGCGCCTCGCGCCCGATCACATTGGCCTCCGGCAGGTCGCGCAGCGACATGGCCTGCTCGGGAAAGCCGTCCCGCTGCCAGGTGGCCCACACCAGCGTCGCCCCACCTATCGGCACCGCACCCTCGGCCATGCACTCCTGTGCTTCCGAAACGGACGTGGGCAGACGCAACAGCACGGCAGCCGACCTGCTTTCTGGAGAATTGGCGGCGGGGTACCTGATACCTCAGCCACATGAACGTCGACATGGCGCATTTTCCCCGCGCCCGTGGGGGCGCGTACAGGGCTCACTCCTTCACCCGGTGCGCCCCTCGTTTGCGGGCGCGCACTGCGGAGTCGGCCATGTGCCATGCGCTGACAGCACCGGGCGGGGTCGGTCTCACGTGTGGTGTCCGCCCCTGAGCTGCTGGGCGACGCACTCGCGGTCGCCCGCGCCTCCGAGACGACCCTCCCGGAGGGTATCCGCTTCGAACGCCGCCCCTTTCCACGCGGTGTTCGCGACCACCGACCAGAAGGAAGGCATGAGCGCCTTCATCGACAAGCGCCCGCCCCACATCACCCACCGCTGACCCGCGCGTCATATCCGATCGATGCTCACACCCGGGTGGCCCGTCAGGCAGGACAGTCCCACAGCACATGCAGAGTGGGGGGCTTGCGGAAGACCAGACCGTACGGAGCGGTGGGGTGCTCCGGGTCGAGGCGCAGGGCGGGGAGGCGTTCGAGCAGGCGCTGGAGGGCGATGCGGGTTTCCAGGCGGGCCAGGTGCGCGGCGAGGCAGTGGTGCGGGCCGTGTGCGAAGGCCAGTTGGAGACGCGCGTTCTCGCGGCGGACGTCGAACCGATCGGGGTCGGGGAAGGCGGCCGGGTCACGGTTGGCGCCCGTCAGGGAGACGGTGACCAAGTCACCCCGGCGAATCGTGGCGGGGCCGAGGACGGTGTCACAGGTGGCGTAGCGGTCCACGACCGCTGCGCCGGGTTCGAGGCGCAGCGACTCCTCGATCACGCCGTCCAGCAGATCCGCGTCCGACCGGACAAGGGCGAGTTGATCGGGGTATCGCAGCAGATGCAGCAGCGCGTTGGTGATCATCGCCTCGGTGGTCTCGATGCCTCCGAACATCAGCACCGCGGCATTGGACGCCACCTCGGGCGCTGCCAGCTGCGCGGCGGCGGAGACCAGGAGCGAGGAAGCGTCCCGGTCGGCGACGGTGGCTTCCACGGCGGCCCGTAGCTGTGCGTAGGCCGCGGTGCCGGCGGACCCCGCCGCGTGTCCTGCGGTGATGTCCGAGACGGACCGCACGATGGCGTCGTACCAGGAGAGCACCCTGTCCGCGGTGGTGCCGATCAGTCCCAGCGCCTCGGTCACGACGGCGACCGCGAGCGGTCCGGCGAAGGCACGCCGCAGTTCGACGGCGCCCGCCGGTTCCAGTGCGGTGATGAGCCGGTCGGTCTCCCGCTCGATGAACGAGGCGAAGCCCTCACGCACCGCGCGGGGGCGGAAGGGGGCGGCGAAGGGCTCGCGGTGGCGGGTGTGCCGGTCACCGTCCAGGGAGAGCATGCTCGGCCCGACGACCTGTGCGGTGGAGAACCGGGGGTCGTCGACAGTGAAGGTCGCGGCGTCCCGCATCACGCTCAGCGCGAGGTCGCGACGGGTCACCAGCCAGCCGCCCAGCTCGGGCAGCCAGGACACGGGCTCCCGCGCACGGAGCAGAGCCAGTCGCGGATGCGGATCCCGGGCGAGTTCGGCGAGCGTGGTCGCGGCACCGAGCGGGAAGGAGTCGACGACGCTCATCGCGCACTTTGGCCGCGCAGGGGGAAACCGATCACACCATGGAGGCTAACAATCGCTCCGCAGGCGAGGCGGATGGGGTCTCCGTGCTCCGAGGCGTCGAACTGCGTCCGGTCACCGTTGCCGCCGGGCCGGCCCTGGCCGGTCGTGCCGTCGGCGCCCCACAGGTCGTGCGGGAGCAGGACGAAGGTGCCGCCCAGGGCGACCGTCCGCTTGTACTGGGCCAACGTGGAGTTCCAGCGGGTCCGGTGGTCGGCGAGGCTGGTGGCGTAGCCGCCGCTGTTGAGCTGGGCACCGCCGGCACGCATGTAGTGCCACTTGATGTCCTTGAAGAAGTGGTCCTGCGGCAGCGAGCCGTCCGGGGTCATCCCGTAGATCATGCCCGAGGCGTGGTACGCGGGTGCTCCTCCGGCGGAGGCGAAGTCCACCGTGACGAAGGTGTAGGCGTCGGTCACCTTGGCGGCGCCCGTCAGCGTTGGCGGGGTTGAGCGAGTCGAAGAGCAGGGCGATGAAGCGGGCGCGCGGAGAGGGTGTGGTGCAGGGGAGCGCGAGGCCTGCGACCGCCATGACGTGGGAACGGGGCGCGGTCACCCGCTGCGCCTCGCCCCGCGGGCCAGGAGCTTGCCCAGTTCCCACAGGAGCAGGAGCACGACGGCGGACAGCAGTGCCCAGCCGAACTGGCGCAGGTTGATCTCGGTGGTGTCGAGGATGCGGCGGAACCCGTCCATCTGGGTGACCAGCACCGCGAGTACGAACTGGGCCAGCGCCACCCAGTTCATCTGCTTGCTGTCGAACGTGCTGGTCGTCAGTACCGAATCGGTCTCGCTGCGGCATTCGAACGCGGCCACGATCAGGCAGAGCGCGAAGGCGGTGAACGCCATCGAGCTGCCGATGCGGACGCTGCCGAAGTGGGACCCGCCCAACTTGATCAACCCGAGCAGAATGACGGTGATCGCCAGTCCGGCGAGCCCGACCGTCACCAGCACGGGCCGGGTCAGCACCGACTCCCCTCGGGGACGCGGCCTGCGCCGCATGAGCCCCGGGCTCTCCTGGTCGAAGCCGAGTGCGAAGCCGAACGAGGCGTTGACCACGAAGTGGATCCACAGCACCTGCGGCGGAGTGAAGGGTTCACCGGCCGCGATGTTGAAGACGGTTGCTCCGAGGAAGGTCAGGACGAAGGTGACCAGCAGCAGGAGGACGAACCGGATGTACTTGGTCAGGTTGTCGTAGAGCTTCCGGCCCTGTTCCACGGCGTACACGATGGTGGCGAAGTTGTCGTCGGACAGGATCATCCGCCCCGCGTTCTTCGCCACGTCGGTGCCGCTGCCCATGGCGATACCGATGTCGGCGGACTTGATGGCGGGCGCGTCGTTGACGCCGTCGCCGGTCATCGCCACGACATCGCCCTTCTTCTTGAGCGTGGCGGCGAGCAGCACCTTGTGCTCCGGCGCGACCCGCCCCACCACACCGATGTCGTCGATGCGGGCCACTTGCTCGTGCTCCGGGAGCGCGGCGAAGTCGGCGCCGAGGACGGCTTCACCGGGGATCCCGAGCTGCCGGGCGATGGCGGCACCGGTGGTGACATCGTCCCCGGTCACCATGCGGACCCGGATGTGGGCGTCCTGGGCGCTCGCCACGGCGGCCCGGGACTCCTCGCGCGGTGGATCGACCATGCCGACCAGGCTGGTCATACGCAGATCGGTGACGTAGGCGAGCAGGTCGGCGTCGGGATCGAAGCCGGCCGGGTCCAGATCCCGGGTGGCGGCCGCCATCACCCGGCGTCCCTCACCGCCCATGCGCTCGGCCTGCTCCTGGGCGCGCCGCGTCAGCTCGGCGTCCCACGGGATGGTCCTGCCTGCCGAGAGCGCCGTGGCCGCGCGGGCCGTCACCGCCGGAGCCGCGCCCTTGACGAAGCAGCGCACCACCGGCCGGCCGGAGGCGTCGACGGTGGAGTTGAAGGTGGCCATGAGTTTGTAGCTCGGGTCGAACGGCAGCGTGGCGATGCGGGGCAGCCGCTCGCGCGTGGCTTCGATGTCCAGCCCGGCCTTGTGGGCCAGTACCAGGAACGCGCCCTCGGTGGGATCGCCCACGAGCTCGCCGTCCACCAGCTTGGCGTCGTTCGCGACGAGGTACGGGAGGATCGCGTCCTCGATGCCCGCGGAGGAGCCCGCGGCGTGCTGGATCCTCCCGTCGAGACCGTAGCCCGTGCCCGCGACGGTGTACCGGTCGGTCGGGGTCACGACCTCGACCGCCGTCATCTGGTTCATGGTCAGGGTGCCGGTCTTGTCCGAGTTGATCGCCGACGTGAACGCCAGGGTCTCGACCGACGGCAGCTCCTTCACGATCGCGTTGCGCTTCGCCAGCTTGAGGCTGCCGACGGAGAGGATCGCCTGGGTCACCGTCGGCAGGGCCTCGGGAATGGCGGCGATGGCCAGCGAGACCGCGCTGACGAACAGCACGTCCCATGCCTGGTCGCGGCTGCGCCCGAGGGCGAACATCACGATCATGGTCAGGCCCGCGGCGGCCGTGATCCACAGGGTCAGCCTGTCGAGCTCCTTGGTGAGCGGCGGCTCCTCCTTCTCCGTCGCCGACAGCATCTCCGAGATCTTTCCGAGCTCCGTGTCCTCGCCGGTCGCGGTGATGATGACGACACCGCTGCCGTGCGTGACCGGGGTGTGCATGAACGCCGTGTTCGACTGGTCCCCCGGACCCAGCCGGGTGTCCGGCAGCGTTCCGGCGTCCTTCGCGGCGGGGACGCTCTCGCCGGTGAGGGCCGACTCGTCGATCTGCAGCGCGTGAGCTTCGATGATCCGCCCGTCCGCCGGGACCTGGTCACCGGCGGAGATGAGCACGACATCGCCCACGACCAGCTGTTCCGCCGGGATCTCCGACTCGGCTGCGTCGCGCCTCACCCGGGCCGTCGTCGTCAGCATGGACTTCAGCGCGTTCATCGCGCTCTCGGCCTTGCCCTCCTGGCGCAGGCCCACGATCGCGTTCAGCAGCGTCAGCGCGATGAGCAGGATCGCTGTGCTCCACTGCGCGATCAGCAGTGAGACCACCGCCGCTGCCACGAGGACGATCTGCATATAGCTGCGGTACTGCTCGATGAACCGCCGCCACGCCGGACTCGGCTTCTCCTCCGGCAGCGCGTTCGGTCCGTTCACGGCCAGCAGCTCGGCGACCCGGGCCGCACAGAGCCCGGACGCCGGATCGACATCGAATGCCGACGCGACTTCCTGCGGAGAACGCGCGTACCAAGACACCGGATCGACGGGCCGCTGGGCCGGCCGTTTCGACTGCATCCCCATCTCAAGCCTCCGATCCGGATCAGGTCGTCCCGACGGGCCCTAGGTTTGCATGCCCTTCTTGGTCCGCCGCGCCGCAGCGGACGAATGCTTCCGCTTCGCGCTACGGCCGGTTCGGTACTGTTCTCCGCCGGCTTCGGGCATCGGATGCACGGCCGCATACGGATCGGTCGGCGCGCCCTCAGGGGCCTCGGCCTCCAGCTCTTGCCTGGCGGCCCGGAGGTCCTTGCGCGCCTCCTCGCCGACCACGGGGTAGCGGGGGTCGATGTCCATCAGCGTGTGTGCCAGCACCGCTGCCGTGCAGATACGCGCGAACCACTTCCGGTCCGCCGGCACGACGTACCAGGGCGCCCACGGCGTACTGGTCGCCGAGAGCATCTCGGAGAACGCGCGCTGGTAGTCGTCCCACCGCCGGCGCTCCCGGACATCGGCGGCGGAGAACTTCCAGTTCTTCTCCGGCAGGTCGAGCCGCTTCATGAAACGGGTGCGCTGCTCTTCCTTGGAAAGGTTCAGGAAGACCTTCACCACCTTGAACCCGTTGTCGGTCAGATAGCGCTCCCAGTTGTTGATGTCCCGGTAGCGACGGTCCCAGATGTCCGCCCCTCGCACGTGCTCCGGCAGCCGCTGCCGGTCGAGGACCTCCGGGTGCACCCGCACTACGAGGACCTCCTCGTAGTGCGAACGGTTGAAGATCGCGATGTCGCCGCGCGCGGGCAGCCTGGCGGCGTACCGCCACAGGTAGTCGTGGTCGAGCTCTTCGACGGAGGGTTGCTTGAAGCTGCTCACCTTGACACCTTGCGGGTTCACCCCGCTCATGACATGCCGGATCGTCCCGTCCTTGCCTCCGGCATCGAGCGCCTGCAGACAGAGCAGCACTCCGTACGTGTCCTGGGCGGCCAGACGCTCCTGGTACTCGGCGAGCAGCGACACACCCGTGTGCAGCAGCTCCACACCATCCTTCTTCTTCAGGCCGGCCTTGTAGCGGGGATCGAAGTCCTTGCCCAGGCGCACCCGTGATCCCGGCTTCACCCGCAGTGGCTCGATGAGCTTCGCGATGCGTTCGGCCCTGGCATCCGTCATGACGACCCGCCTCTTTCCTGTCACGCCGAGTGCCACACGGTCACGTGCGCTCACCACGGTCAGGGTCCACGTCCGACGTGTGCGACGGCCGGAGCCTCCCGGGCCACCACCGACTGCGCAGGAGAGAGCGCGTCATGTTCCCGGCCGGTGGCGCCGAGCGGGATCTCATCGCCAAACCGCCCGCGCGCTCGCAAGACCCAGGTCCCAAGGGTCGGAGACTTCATGGCCGATGGCCCCTGGACCCGACACCCCCCCCGTGACAGTCATGCGTCGACTGCGAGGCCGCCACTCTCATTCTCCGGCCCCCCGGTCGAAACCGCCTCACGGACGAGGCCGACGAGGGCGGCATTCGGGTGGCGGGGGATGGGGCGCCATAGCCGTCAAGGCTCCTCTCTGTCGCGCGCGGCGAGGCAGGGGGATTTCTCCGAGGGACAGGGGAGTGTCCAGAGGCATGCGTGTGTCCGTGGCCGGGAAGTGGGGGGCTCAGGGTTGCAACGGGCTGCACAACAGGGCGGCGGGGCCCGCGGTGCTGCCCGCGCGGGTGGTGAAGGCGATACCGGCGGCGTACTCGTTGGCGGAACACTGGCCTTTGTAGGCGCCGTAGGCGAATTCGCCGCCGGCCATGTCGGTGGGACGGTTGTCGGAGCGGTCGAACCAGAGAGTCCGTCCGGTGACGCCCAGAGGGGTGCGGCCGGGCGTGCACAGGGCCGCCGACAAGCGGTCGTCGCGGCGGCTGTAGCCGATGATGAACTGGCCGGCAGGGCATTGGAGTTTGGTGTAGCCGCCGGCCCAGTCACCGCCTGCGGGGACGTAGCGTTCGTCGGTGACGACTGTCTGGGCGTTGCCTGCGGCGCGCAGGTCGCCGGCGGTTGTGTCGGTGCACAGGCCACGGCCGGCGGAGTGGCTGAGGCCGATCAGCCGGAGGCCGTCGGGGCAGGCGGCCTTGTAGGCCCCCGGATCCCAGTCGCCGCCGGCCCGTACCCGCAGAGACTGCACGGAGTCGCCGTGGTCGGTGGTGAGCATGCGCCAGACGGGTACCGGTGCGATGTACCCGGTGCGTGACGGAGAGGTCATGAGGTGATTCCAGGCGGTGCCGCGCCAGTCGCCCTGGTCGAGGATGCCGTACCGTCGCCCCGCGGGGTCGTAGCGCAGCAGGGCCCAGTCGTCGTGCCCCTCCCAGCCGACCAGGGGCCAGTAGGCGAAGTCGGCGTCATGGTCGGCGAAGTAGTCGGTGATGTTGCCGAACCAGGTGCGGGCGGCGGTGCCCGTCTCATTGGCTCCGATGCCGAATTCGCTGATCCATACGGGTGCGGTGTAGTGCTGTCCCTCCGTGGTGACGAAGAAGGCCTGGTCGGCGAGGACCTGGTACAGCTGGTCGCGGGTCAGATCCTGGTAGCGGGCGTCGTGGGTCTCGCCGATTCCGGTGGCGCCGCTGTGCCGGGGGCCGGTGTAGCCGTAGAAGTGGGCGGAGTAGACCAGCTTGTGGGCGTCCACGAGGGTGTGCGAGAGCGTGCGCACGGGTGTGAGGGTGGGGCGGTCGTGCGGCAGCCCGTCGACGGGCACGCCGGTCCAGTTGATGCCCTCGATGACGATGAGGAGATTGGGGTTGGCTTCGGTGAGGATGCGGTCCGCGGCCTGCTGGGCGGCCGCGTACCAGTCGTGGCCGTCGCCCATGCCCCAGTTGGGGTCGTCCAGTACGTCGCGGCGTACCTCGTTGTACAGATCGGCGCCTACGACACGTGAGTCGGTGGCGTAGCGGCGGGCCATGAAGACCCAGTCGTCCGTCCACTGTTGGGTGGACTGACTGCTGTTCCACCGTTCGTTGCCGTCGATGCCACAGCACCAACGGGAGGTGTTCGTATGGTTGTTGAGGATGACCGCGAACCCGCCCTGGGTGAGGGCGGCCACGACGGCGTCGTAGATCTGCAGGGGCGTTCTGTCGCGCAGCTGCGGGTTGGCCGCGACGGCTGCGTCCGGCACGGGCGCCGTGGCGTGGATCATCTCGTTGGAGAACGGCAGCCGGATACTGTTGATGCCGAGTTCGTGGAAGTCGGCGAGCAGTTCGGGCAGAGAGGCGCGGTCCAGGCCGAGGGGGATGCCGTAGGAGTCCTGGCCGGCGTGGTGGTTGGCGGGGTCGGCGATGCTGCCGCTTCCGGTCCATGAGCCCTGTGCGCCGTCCCAGTTGGCCGACTTCAGCCGGAAGCGGTTCCCCTGGGCATCGACGATGAAGCGGCCGTGGGTCGAAAGCGGCGGCTGCCAGGTGTCGGCCGCCGGGGCGGCGGCCTGGGGGAGGGCCTTGGAGGCCTCGGGCGCCGGGACGGCGGCGACCGCCGTCGGCGGCGTGGTCAGCAGCGCGAGAGTCGCTGTGATGAATGTCAGGTACTTGACAAATCTGATGGTCGGCATCCGATCCTCTGCGGGAGTGTTGTGGTGAAGTCGACGAGTCGATGTCGCGAGGGACGGGCGCCAGGGCGAGCGGCACCCTTTCCAGAGTGACATCAATGCCGGACCAGGTCACCGGTCTTGGCACTGGCTGCCAGCGTACGAAGGGAGGGCGGCCCGGTCGACGTCAGTTGTTGCAGCCATCCTTTTCTTGAGCAGATGTCGAGGGCGCCGGGAACTGTCGTCGAATGTCACGCCCGCATCAGCGGCGATGCGCTCGACGTAGGCGGTGATGTCTGTGGAGATGTCGCGGAGGGGCTTGAGGAGCAGGACGATATCGAGAGGGGGGTAGCCCCACAGGGCAGGCGCGGCGACGGAGTCCCAGCCGTGCGGGTCCGGAACCGGGGACTGCGGGCCCTCATGGACGGGACCATGCGGCACTGTGCGGTTCGGGTGAGAGTGGGAAAGCTGGGACGCGAGCGAGGGGAGCGCCGCCCGTGATCTGACGGAAAGTGGTGAGCGCCGTGGCTGGGATCGAAGGGAACGGCGCCGGGCCGGCCATGTCACGGGTCGATCCCATGGGAGATCCCTTTCTGCGCACGCGGTTCGCCCTGCCGACGAGGCCCATCACGTTCCTGCGGCGGGAGCGGCTGGTCAAACATCTCGGCCAGGCTCTCCTGACACCGTTGACGATGATCAACGGAGCGGCCGGGGCGGGTAAGACCCTGCTGGTGGCCGACTGGGCCGCGGGACTGAGGCAGCCGGTCGCCTGGTTCACCGCCGAGGCGGCTCAGCGTCCCGGAATGTTCTGGGCCTACGTGCTCCAGGCCCTGCGGGCCTCGGGTGTGCTGACGCCCAGCGAGCTTCGCTGTCCCGCCGACGCGAACTGGGTGGACCGCAAGCTGCTGGCAGGACTCGCCGCCGAGCTGAGCGGACGCGACCGGCCCGCGATCGTCGTGCTCGACGAATACGACCGCGTGACCGCGCCGGAGATCGCGGAGCAGCTGGAATTCGTCCTGCACCATGCCGGGCCGGGAATGCGCCTCGTCCTCGTCACCCGCACCGAGCCGCTGCTGCCGGTGCACCGTTACCGGGCGGCCGGCGATCTGACGGAGATCCGGAACGCGGAACTGGCTTTCACGCCCGAGGAGGCGGCCGTACTCCTGGAGCTTCACGGCCTGCGCCTTCCCGCGCACGCTGTGCGGGCGCTCGTGGACCGTACCGGGGGATGGGCGGCGGGCCTGCGACTGTGCGCCCTGGCCGCACGGGAGAACCCGGATCCGGAGACCTATCTGAAGGAATTCGAGGCAGGGCGGAGTACGGTCGCCGACTACCTCCTGGCCGAGGTGCTCAAGCGGCGAACGGCCGAGACACAGGACCTCCTGCTGCGCGTCAGCGTCCTGGAGCGCCTCTGCCCCGATCTGGCCAACGCGCTGACGGAGCGCACCGACGCCGAGCCCATTCTGGCCGAGTTGCACCGCGAGAACGCGTTCGTCGAGGACCTCGGACACTCGTGGTACCGCCTCCACCCGCTGTTCAGGGAGATCCTCCGGGCCCATCTGCGGGTGCGCTCTCCTGGACTGGAGCCCGAACTCCACCGGCGGGCCGCCCAGTGGCTGCTGCGCTCCGGATTCCTCCCGGAGACGATCGCCCATGGCGCCGCCGCGGGCGACTGGGAGTTCACCGCCGGTGCCTTCGTCGACGACCTGGCGATCGGGCAGCTCTTCACCGGTCTGCGCCGCGACGACCTGGCCGAGCTGTTCTCCCGGATGGGACCCGAGGCCACGAGCCCGGCAACGGACCTCGTCCGAGCGGCCCGGGACCTGTCCCAGTGCGACCTCGACCGCGGCCTGGCCCGTCTGCACCATGCCGAGGCGAGCCTGGCCACGGAGGTGCTCGACCCGGTCACGGACATGCCCGGCCCGGCCGCGGCACGGCTGAGCTGCGCGCTGCTGGAAGCCCTGGCGGCCCGTATGGCAGGTTCCCCGCACAAGGCGGAAACGGCCGCGGAGGAGGCCGAGGAACTGCAGCAGGCGGTTCCCGCCCACCTCTTGGACCAGCATCCCGAACTCACCGCTCTGCTGCTGACCCATCTGGGCTCGACGCGCCTGTGGGCCGGGCGTTTCGAGGACGCGCGCACCGCGCTGACCGCGGCGGCGGGCTGTTCCGGCGGAGCCTCGACGGCGCTCCCGCGAGAGGAGTCCTTGGGCCATTTGGCACTGATCGACTATCTGAACGGCTGGCTCGGCAGGGCGGAGCGCAAGGCCTTGGCGGCGATGACCGATTCGGAGCGGTTCAGTCTGTGCGGGCCGTCCGGCTCGGACATCGGGCGGGTGGTCCTGGCCGCCGTGGCCGTCGACCGCAACGAACTGGGTCAGGCCCAAGCCCTGCTCGACGAGGCGGTCGGCTCGCGCCCGCCGATGCGGGACCCGGTGATGGCTGCGGGCCGGTCCATCGCGACGGCACGTCTGCTGCTGGCCCGAGGCAAGACCCGAGCCGCCCTCGCGGCAGTGGACCCGGCGCTCTCCACGGACGTGGCGTCACCCTGGGCTCAGGCTCATGCCGCTCTGGTCGCCTCCGCCGCCCACCTGGCCGAGGGCCGGGTGGACCTGGCCGCCGAAGTGCTGCGACAGGTGCCGGACGACCAGCCGGCCTGTGTCGTGGAGGCCGCACGGGCCCAGCTCGCGGCGGGCCGCCCCGCCGCCGCGCTCGACCTGCTCGACCGTCTCCGCACCGAGGGCCCGGCCGGTCCGGCGGTGACCGTGCGGGCCACGCTGGCACGGGCGCAGGCCACACTGGAGGCGGGGGACCCCGCCGCCGCCGGCAAGCTCGTCGGCCAGGCGCTCCTGGAGGCCCGGCGCGAGCGGCTGCGGCGTCCTTTCCTCGAGGCCGGACCGTGGATCCGACGCCTCCTGGGCACGGCGCCGCTGCAGGCACTGGCCGCGGATTGGTTCACGACCGGTGAGCCGCCCCGGCTCGAAGCGCCCGCACCGCTCGTCGTGCAGGAGCTGAGCGAACGCGAGCACGATGTTCTCGAGCGACTGGCCCAGATGATGTCGACGGAAGAGATCGCGGCCGACCTCTGTGTGTCGGTGAACACGGTCAAGACCCACCTCAAGAGCGTCTACCGGAAACTGGCGGTGAACCGGCGCAGCGAAGCGGTGCGCCGGGCGCGCGAGCTGCGGCTGCTGTGAACCCATGTCGGTGAATACCCCATGTCGGTGATTACCCCCGCCACGCTCCCGCCGCGCTGTTCCCACCAGCCCGGGGCAGTGCCCTCCGTTCGGCACCCTCGCCCGTCACGGGTGAGGCGCGGGGCGAGCCGTTCGGACCCGCCACGGCACGCCGCGCCCCGCCCTCAGGCTCGCCGGCCTGGATCCCGCCGCGCGCTACCGGGACGCCGCAACCGGCGCCGTGCACCACGCCTCCGTACTCACCGGATACGGGATCACGCCCGAGCTGCCGGCCGGTGACTGGTCCAGCACGACTCTGCACCTGATCAGGGTCGACGACGTGGCGGCCGACGGCACTAGTCCCCTCTGAGGCTCCGATTTCCTATACGATTTCGGCCCCGATCCGACCTGATGACGGCGGCCGGCGGATCGGCGTGACCGGATTATGGTGCTTCCCCGCACGTCTGATTGCCCGTTGACTGGTGCCTTGAGCTGGCATGTCAGGGTTACCGTCATCGATCGTGCGGTTCAGGGGGTTGACGGGGGACGGTGTCTGGCTGAACATCGCCTTACCGATTTCCTATTTGATTTTGGGGAGTGGTGGAGATGCGTCCCCCGACCCGTTCCGTTCTGTCAGGAGCTGTCGCAGTCGCTGTGCTCATGGCGGGATCGGCGGCCTGCACCATCAAGTCCTCCGGTACCTCTTCCGGCACCCGGTCCCAGGCCCCCGCGTCCGGTAAGTCCGGTACGGGCACCGCCGAGTTGGCCGATGGGTCGGGCACCAAGGTGGCCCTCGTGCCCGGCGGCGCCCATCCGTACTTCCAGCCGTGGAAGGCGGCGGGGGCCGCAGCGAAGAAGAAGTACGGCCTCGGGGACGTGACCTTCGACGAGACCTCCGAGTGGGACCAGCAGAAGCAGGACAACCTGCTCTCCACGCTGGCGGCCCGCGGTTACAACGCGTTCGGGATCTTCGGGGTCTCGCCCACCGACATCAACACCACCTTCGCGGACCTCAGGTCACAGGGTTTCGCCGTGGCTTCGCTCGCTTCCTGCCCGGCCGGCGGCACCGACAAGGCCGACTTCTGCCTTTCCACGGACGTGGAGGTCGCCGCCTACAAGGCGGCCGAGGCTGCGATCGCCGCCATGGGCGGCAAGGGCACGCTCGTCCACCTCACCGGCAACAACGTGGACGCCAACACGCAGCTGCGCATCAAGGGCGTGACCAGGGCGGTACGGGAGACCGGCGGCAAGGTGAAGCTGCTGCAGACCATCACCGACGTCGACAAGGACCTGCAGACCGCGCAGAAGGCGATCTCCGATCTGCTCGCGGCCAAGGGCAACCAGATCCAGGGCATCGTCACCACCGCCTACAACCCCGCCGTCGCCGCCGCCGACGCGGTCAAGACCTCCGGCTCCAAGGCCAAGGTCGTCGCCATCGACGACGACGCCAAGATCCTCAGCGCGATCAAGGACGGCTCCGTCACCGCCACCGTGGTGCAGAACCCCGTGGGACAGGCCGAGGTGGGGACCTGGGCGCTGGCGCTGCTGCAGACGCAGCAGTGCACCATGCGCCACCCGGGCCAGATCATCGACTCCGGCTCGTTCGTGGTCACCAAGGCGAACGTGGGCACCTACGACTCCGCCAGGAAGGCGAAGACCGAGCAGCTCAAGAAGCAGTTCGCAGACACGTTCCTCGTCTGCAAGTGACCGCCGACGGCACTACGGAAAGCGGACCTCGCACGATGACCATCATCACGACCGCCACGGCACTGCTCGCCGACATCGCGGTGGAGAAGGACCGCACGGACGCCGTGCAGGCCTTCGTCAAGCAGGAGACGATCCTCGTCGAGATCACCACCTCGGACGGCCTGCGGGGAACTGGCTACGCCTACACGATCGGCACCGGCGGGTCGTCCGTCCTGGCCTTGCTCCGGGAGCACCTGCTGCCCCTCCTCGTCGGAGCGGACGCCCGCAACGTCGAAGCACTGTGGCAGCGGCTGTTCGCCACGACGCGGGCCACCGCCACCGGAGCCATCACCTCCCTCGCCCTCGCCGCCGTGGACACCGCCCTGTGGGACCTGCGGTGCAAGCGCGCCGGTGAACCGCTGTGGCGGCTGGCCGGCGGCCACCGCCAGGAGGTCCCGCTCTACGACACCGAGGGCGGCTGGCTCCACCTCAGCACCGACGACCTCGTCCGCTCGGCACTGAAGGCACAGAAGGCCGGGTGGGCGGGCGTCAAGATCAAGGTGGGCAAGCCGCACGTGGCCGAGGACGCCGAGCGGCTGCGTGCCGTCCGCGAGGCCGTCGGCCCGTCGATGCACATCATGACCGACGCCAACCAGTCGCAGACCATCTCCTCGGCGCTCCACCTCGCGGCCGCCCTCGAACCCCACGGCCCGTACTGGCTCGAGGAGCCCCTGCCGGCCGACGACGTCATCGGACACGCCCGCCTGGCAGCCGCGACCAGGATTCCCGTCGCCGTCGGCGAGTCCCTGTACTCCGCCATGCAGTTCCGCGCGTACCTGGAGTCGGGCGCCGCCTCCGTCGTCCAGGTCGACGCCGCGCGCGTCGGCGGCATCACCCCGTGGCTGAAGGTCGCGCACACGGCGGAGAGCCACAACGCCATGGTCTGCCCGCACTTCCTGATGGAACTGCACGTCAGCCTGGCCGCCGCGGTGCCCAACGGCATGTTCGTCGAGTACATCCCGCAGCTGAGGGCGGTGACCCGCACCGAACTGACGGTCCGTGACGGACGGGCGGTGGCACCGGACGTGCCGGGCATCGGGATCGACTGGGACATGGACGCCGTCGACAACAGGAGGGTGGCATGAAGGCTCCCGCCACGACACCGGAGAACGACAGCCGGGCCGAGGGGGCCGATGCCGCGCCGCGGCCCGCGCAGCGGCTGCCGTTCTGGGTGAACCAGCGGCTCGGCCTCCTGGTGCTCACCGTCGCTCTCGCCGCGCTGTTCGACGTCCTGCGGCCCGCGTTCCTCGACGAACGGCTCGTGCTGTTCCCGCTGCTGCGGGACATCTCGACACTGACCGTGGTGGCGCTCGCCCAGATGGTGGTCCTCTCCGTGGGCCACATGAACCTCGCCGTCGGCCGGATGGCCGCCTTCGGCGCCCTCTTCGCGGGCCTCGGCTACGACCGGCTCGGTCTGCCGCTTCAACTCGGTCTGCTCCTGTGCCTGTTCGCCGGGGCCGCCATCGGCGCCCTGACCGGCTGGATCATCGCCCGTACCGGCGTGAGCTCCTTCGTGGTCACCCTGGCCATGGACTTCGCCCTGCTGGGACTGGTCTCCCTGCTCTACTCGGCGCTGACCGAGAACGCGGCCTTCACCACGCAGCCGAGCGGGCTCATGGACCTGCGCTCCACCTCGCTCGCCGACATCTGCGTCGGTCCCGTCTGCGGATCCCCGGCCGTCCCGCAGCTGGCCCAGTTCACGGTCCTGGCCCTGGGCGGCCTCGGCTTCCTGTACAGCCGCACCCGCATGGGCCGGGAGCTGCTGCTGACCGGTGCCAACCCGGCGGCGGCGGAGCTGTCGGGCATACCCACGGGCCGCCGCGTGATCCTCGCGCACACCCTCTCCGGACTGCTCGCCGCCCTTGCCGGCTTCATGGCCGCCGTCAGCACCGGCACGTTCCGCGCCTCCATCGGCGAGGACTTCATGCTGCCCTCGTTCCTCGGCGCGGTCCTCGGCGGCACCCTCCTCACCGGCGGCGTCGTCTCCGTACTCGGCGTCCTGCTGGGCACGTCGCTGGTCGGCGTGATCCGCAAGGGCCTGGATCTGCTCGGCGTCGGCCTGGAGAGCCTGAACATCTACCTCGGCTGCGTCCTCCTGCTGGCCCTGTCGGCCGACCGGGTGCGCACCGTCGTGTCCTATCGCAAGGTGGTGCGCTCCACGTGATCACGATCAACGGCCGCGGAGCCCGTACCGGCGCGGCCGCCCTGCGCCGCTTCTCCCGCTCCACGACCATGACACTGCTGTGCGTGACACTGGCCGGATACCTCGCCCTGGGAGTGGCCTCGTCGGGCGAGTTCTTCCAGGGACCGTCGGTACGGACCTTCCTCCAGTACCTGACCACGCCCATCCTCATCGGACTGGCCCAGATGGTCGCTCTGTGCGTCGGACAGCTCAATCTCGCGGTCGGTGCCCTGGGCGGCTTCACGGCCTGTCTGACGGGCGTCCTCATGGCCGACGACGGTGTCCCGGCGCCGATCGCCGTCGTGGCCGGCGTGCTCGCGGCGACGGTGGCCGGTCTGGCGACCGGTGTGTTCATCGTGGCGACGCGGATCAACGGCTTCATCGTCACGCTCGGCACGATGACCATCCTGCTGGGAGCCCAGTACCGGCTGGCCGGCACGCGCACCGTCGACGGCTACTCACCGACCCTCAAGCACCTTGGCCGGGCGGCCCCGCTGAACCTCCCGCTGGTGTTCCTCACGGCGCTCGCCGCGGCGGCCCTGCTGGCCGCGTTCCTGTACCGCGCGACCGCCGGTCGTCGGCTCCTCGCGGCAGGCGGCAACCCGCTGGCGGCGCGACTGTCGGGCATCTCCACCGACCGGCAGATCGTGCTCGCCCACACGCTGTCCGGCCTCCTGGTCGGCGTCGCCGCCGTGACCGCGACGGCGTCGCTGCCCGGCGTCAACCGCAGCGTCGGCGGAGACTGGCTGCTGCCGAGCTTCGCCGCCCCGATCATCGGAGGTGTCGCACTGAACGGCGGATCCGTCGCGGTGTTCGGCACGGTGCTGGCGGCGTTCGTCATGCGGCTCATCGACGCCGCGCGCGCCCAGTTCTCGCTCGACCCGAGCTGGGTGAACTTCCTCATCGGCCTGGTCGTGCTCGGCACGGTGGTCGGCGGCCGCATCCACCAGACACACGTGGAGAAGAAGGGCAAGGGGCGCACCGGGCAAGGCCGTACCCCGCAGGCAACGGTCGGCCGAGGACCGACGGGCGACGCCGCCCTGCCGAACGCGGGAGGTGCCCGATGAGCGACGTCCTTCTCGAAGGCCAGGAGATCGTCAAGGTCTTTCCCGGAGTACGGGCCCTGGACGGCGTCGGCCTGCGCCTGACGGCCGGATCCGTGCACGCGCTGCTGGGCGAGAACGGTGCGGGGAAGTCCACCCTCATCAAGGTCCTGACCGGCGTCCACACGCCCGACGGCGGCCGGCTCACCTGGCGCGGCGAGGAGGTCCACCTGCGCTCGCCGCTGGAGGCCACCCGGACCGGAATCGGCGTCGTCCACCAGGAACGCAACCTCATCCCCGACTTCTCGGTGGCCGAGAACATCACGCTCCAGAACCCTCCCTCGCGCCGCGGGCTCGTCGATCGGGAGGCCATGAACGCGCCCGCCCTGCGCTGTCTGGCGGAGCTGGGTCTGGACCTCGACCCGCTCCGGCCGGTCCGTGAACTGTCCGTGGCCCAGCAGCAGTTGGTGGAGATCGCGAAGGCGCTCCACACCGAGAGCGAGGTGCTGCTGCTCGACGAGCCGACCGCCTCGTTGTCCCCGCAGGAGGCCGAGCGCCTCTTCGACGTCGTCCGGCGGCTGACGGCCCGTGACACGTGCGTCGTCTTCGTGAGCCACAAGCTGGAAGAGGTCTTCGCGATCTGCGACACCGTCACCGTGCTGCGCGACGGCAGGTCCGTGCTGGAGTCCTCACCGCTCGCAGGCCACACGCACGACGACGTCGTGAACCTGATGGTGGGCCGCGCACACACGGCGACCGAGATGCGGCCGCGCACCCCGGACCGCACGGCCGCCCCGGTCCTTGCGCTCGACGGGATCTCCACCGCCGACGGTCACCAGGATGTCTCCCTGGAGGTGCGGCCCGGTGAGATCGTCGGTCTCTACGGACTCGTCGGCGCCGGGCGCAGCGAACTGGTCAAGGCCGTACTGGGCCTCGACCGGGTCACCGGCGGCGAGATCAGGGTGCACGGCAAGCCGGCCCGGATCGCTTCCCCACGCCAGGCGCTGCACGAGTTCGGCATCGGCTACCTGACCGAGAACCGCAAGGAAGAAGGCGTCTTCCTCGAACAGCCCATTCACCGGAACGTCACGGTCACCGTGTGGAAGAAGCTGGCCAAGGCCCTCGGGTTCATCTCCGCCGCCGAGGAACGGAACGTGGCGCAGGACCTGGTCGAACGCCTCGGCATCCGTGTCTCCGGGCTGGAGCAGAATGCCGGTGAACTGTCCGGGGGCAACCAGCAGAAGGTGAGCCTGGCGAAATGGCTCGCGGCCGACACCCGGCTGCTGATCGTCGACGAGCCGACCGTGGGTGTCGACGTACGTACCAAACACGGCTTCCACGAACTCCTCTGGGAGCTGGCCCGCGGAGGCCTGCCGATCCTGCTGATCAGCAGCGACCTCACCGAGATGATCACGCTGGCGGACCGTGTCCTCGTCATGGCCGACCATCGCATCCGCGGCGAGGTCGACAACGACCGCGACTACGACCGGATGAGCGGCCGGATCATCCGCATCATCCACGACCGTGCGCTCTCGGCAGTGGCCGCCGAGGTGGACGAGGTGGACGAGGTGGATGACGTGGACGAGATGGATGAGGTGGACGCGGAATGAGGCGCGTGGCGCAGGTGATCCGGGTCCGCTCCGAGCAGCTGGAGAAGTACCGCGACCTGCACCGCGACGTGCCCCAGCCGGTGCTGGACACACTGCGGGACTGCCACATCAGGAACTACTCGATCCACCTGCTCGGCGACCTGCTGTTCGGCTACTTCGAGTACCACGGTGACGATCTGGCCGCGGACATGGACCGCATGGCCGCCGACGAGGCGACGCAGGCCTGGTGGCGGCTCACCGCACCCTGCCAGCAGCCGGTGGAGGAGGCGGCACCGGGGGAGTGGTGGGCCTCGATGGAGCAGGTGTTCCTCATACCGTGAGATCCGACGGACGGTGTGCGGCGACATACGGCGCCGGGCACGACGCGCTCACGTCCCGTGCACCTGCACGTCCTCGTCGTCGAGGACCGACCGGAGAAGGAGGAGGAAACCGCATGAGCGACACGCCGCTCGTCGATGCCCACCACCATGTGTGGGACCTGGCCGTGCGGGACCAGGCATGGATCACCGGTCCCGAACTCGCGCCGCTGCGCAGGACCTTCTCGCTGTCGGATCTGCGTCCGCTGGCCGAGCGGGCCGGAGTCGGCGCGACCGTGATGGTACAGACCGTGACGGTCCCGGAGGAGACCCCCGAGATGCTGGCGCAGGCGGCCTCCGACCCGCTGGTCGCCGGGGTGGTCGGATGGACCGACCTGACAGCTCCCGATGTGGCGGACACGCTGGCCCGGCTGCGTGAACTGCCCGGTGGCGGCCGGCTGGTGGGCATCCGGCACCAGGTGCAGTCGGAACCCGATCCGCGGTGGCTGGTACGGGAGGATGTCCTGCGGGGGCTGTCCGCGGTGGCCGACGCCGGCCTGGCCTATGACCTCGTCATCCTCCCGCACCAGCTGCCCGCGGCCGCCGCCGCGGCCCGCCGTCTGCCGGGCCTCAGGTTCGTCCTGGATCACGTCGGCAAACCCGCCATCGTGGCGGGCGCGCTCGAACCGTGGGCTTCGGAACTACGGGCCCTGGCGGCCGAACCCAACACCTTCTGCAAGCTGTCCGGCCTTGTCACGGAGGCCGACTGGCACGGATGGACAGTCGACGACCTGCGTCCTTTCGCCGCGACGGTCCTCGGCGCCTTCGGACCGGACCGGGTCATGTACGGCTCCGACTGGCCCGTGTGCACCGTGGCCGCCGACTACACGGAGGTGCTCGATGCCGCCCGTGCTCTGACGGTCGGGCTCAGCGTGGACGAACGGGCCGGCGTTTTCGGCGGCACCGCCGTGAACGCCTACCGGCTGCGCGTGCCCTGAAGCCGCCGACGTCTGCGGCACACAATCCCCCGGAGAGGAATACCAGAGAGGAACAAGAGCATGAAGTTCATGCGTCTCGGAACGGTCGGCGGTGATCAGCCCACCGTCCACTCGGACGGCGGACGCCCGAGGGATTCCACACCGCTGACCACAGACATCACCGCTGAGTCCCTCGCCTCGGACGGCGACCGAGCGCCGCCGGGCAAGGCCCTCACGTCGGTAAACTGCTCTCGTCCCGACACTCCCGGAGCAGCAGGAGGAGGAGAACGGATGCCACCGCGTGACAGTTCCTCTGCCAGGGCCCCGGAGTCCGAAGGAAGAAGCCAATCCGCCGGTCCTGGTCGCCAGGTCCTTTCTGACAGCGTCTACGAGCAGATCAAGGCCATGGTCATGGACCATGAGATCGCCCCTGGCGCACGCGTGGGGATCGAGGCGCTGTCGCGTGCTCTGGGTGTCTCGCCCACGCCCGTCCGCGAGGCGCTGGCCAGGCTCGAGTCCGACGGACTTGTGGTGAAAAGGTCGCTCTCCGGGTACCGGGCGACCGAGTTGCTGACCCGCGAGGGCCTTGAGGAGCTCTTCGAAATGCGACTCCTCCTGGAACCGCGAGCGGCGGCGCTCGCCGCCATCAACGCCACCGAGGAGCAACTCGACTCCGTCGAGCGGCTCGTGGAGGAGATGCAGACTCATCCGGGGCCGACGGGGCGGTACGCGGACTACCGCGACTTCGCCGCTCTCGACCAGCGTTTTCACGACGCGATCGCGATGGCCTCGCAGCGTCCGCTGCTCGCCGATGCGGTGGAGCGGCTCCACTCCCATCTGCATGTCTTTCGACTCAGAAGTGTCAGGAGCGCCGACGACCCGACGCTGGCGGAACACGAGCGCGTCGTACGCGCGATACTGCGCCGCAAGCCCGACCGCGCCGCGGAAGCCATGGCGGAGCACCTCACACGCAGCCTTCAGCGGCAGCTCAGTCAGGACCCGAAGTCCTGACCGGCGTCGCGGAGGCCCTGCACCTGCGCCCCGTCGACGATGCGGCGAACCCGGACAGCGGTGACGCGGCGCTAACGGCGGCCGCAGCCGCCGTGAGCCAGTGCCTGAGGTGCAGAGTCGCAGGGCACGATTCACCCCCCCCTCGCGCGATCGGCGGATTCGGCGGGGGTGGCTGGGCACGCTGAAATAACGTTATCGCGAACGATTGCCGGTGCCCTGCGCGTCCGTCAAGAGGCCAACACGGGGTCATAACCCCTGAACATCAGGCCCGCACCTCGCCGGACCCGCGGACCTTCAAGGTGACCGGGACGATCACGGTCTGCACCGGCCGGCCGGGGTCGGCGATGCGTGCGCGCAGCAACTCGACGGCGGTCTGGCCGATCTTGGAGGTCTCCTGGGCGATCACGGTGAGGGCGGGCTGCAGCAGATCGGCGAGCGGCACCTCGTCGAAGCCGACGACGGCTAGCCGGGAGGCAGCCTGCGGCCCGAGGTGTCGCAGCACCGTGAGCGTGGTGTCCAGGTTGCCGGTGACCAGGGCGGTCGCCGGGTCCGCGCCCCGCAGTGCCGTGTCCAGCGCCGCGGCCACCCGCTCGGCGGTGATCTCGCCGGGGTGCACCAGGCCTTCCACGGCCTCGCCGTGGGCCCGCAGAGCCGCACGGAACGCCGCGGCCCGCTCCCGGCCGGAGAAGACGCGCTCGCTGTCGCCGATGTAGGCGATGCGGCGGTGCCCGTGCTGGTGCAGGTGGTGGAACGCCATGCCGATCCCGGAGGCGTTGTCGGACATGACGCAGTCCACCGAGATCCCGCTCATCGGCCGGTCCATGGCCACCAGCGGCATGCCCGCCTCCAGCTCCGGCTGCAGATAGCCGTGGTTCTCGCCGAACGGCTCGACGATGATGCCGTCGAGGCGCTGCCGGCACATGGATATCAAGATGTCGCGCTCCCTGGCCTCGTCGAAGTCCGTGGACGCGGCCAGGAGGGCCAGCCCCGAGTCGCGGGCCGTCCGCTCGATGGCGGCCAGCGCCGGGTTGACCTCGGCGATCCGCCGGACCGCGGCGCCGATCGTTCCGGTGACGCCGGTA
Source organism: Streptomyces sp. NBC_01384 (assembly GCF_045040035.1). Classification (NCBI taxonomy): domain Bacteria; kingdom Bacillati; phylum Actinomycetota; class Actinomycetes; order Kitasatosporales; family Streptomycetaceae; genus Streptomyces; species Streptomyces sp. NBC_01384. The sequence continues at coordinate 428,130 of NZ_CP109559.1, read as the reverse complement.
CGCAGCTGCCGGGCGCGCTCGTCCGGACGGTAGTTCAGCGCCGCGATCGCGGCCTGGACCTTGGTGACGTACTCCGGGCCCACCGTCGGGTCGTTGTTGACCACCCGCGAGACGGTGCGCAGGGCCACCCCGGCCTCGCGGGCGACGTCGACCATCGTCGGACGCCTGGGTCGTTCCCCGTTCCCGCGCCGTGCTCGGCTCATCCGGTAACTCCTCGTCGAAACATTGGACCGATATCAGACCGGCCCTTGACACATTCCCGCAACGCGCTTCTATCCTCGCGATAACGTTATCTCGAAGGGTGACGCGGCGTCGACCCGCTCCGGTCTGCCCCCATCCATCGGGTCACCTCCATCCATCGGGTCACACCGTCCCTCCAGGAGACTTCATGCGGCACAACCGTCTGACCGCTGCTTGCCTCGCCGCAGGGCTCGCCCTCACCGGATGCTCTGCCGCGTCGACCGGAAGCGCGAAGGGTGGCACCACCCTGACCTACCTCACCTTCGAGACCCCCAGCCTGACCGCGAAGTTCTGGGACACCTCGATCGCCGACGCCAGCAAGAAGGTCCCGGACGTCACGATCAAGAAGATCGTCGCTCCGAGCACGGACCGGGACGCGTACGCCAAGCAGCTTCAGGCCTCCGGGCAGTTCCCGGACCTGCTCCAGTCGATCACCCCGTCGACGTTCGCGACGGCCGGGCTGCTCAAGCCGTACGACCAGAAGTGGGTGAACGCCAACTTCATGCTCCCCATGGGCAACGCCTACAAGGGCAAGGTCTACATCCCGCCCACCAACTCGCAGATCATCCCCGAGGTGTTCTACAACAAGAAGCTGTTCGCCAAGGCGCACATTGCCGCGCCTCCCCGGACGTGGGCGGACTTCATGGCCGTGTGCGCCAAGCTCAAGGCGGCCGGCATCACCCCGGTCGAGCTGGGCGGCGGCGACCCGTTCGCGGCGTCGATGCCGCTGGTCGGCATCCTGTCCGCGGACGTGCTGGGCAAGGACCCGGACTGGCTGAAGAAGCGCTACGCCGGAAAGGTCAAGTTCACCGACACGAACGTCAAGGCGGCGGTGGCCAAGTACCGGACGATGGTCAAGAAGGGCTATTTCGAGGACGGCGCCCTGGGCGTCAAGTACGCCGACTCCATCACGAACTTCACGTCCGGCAGGACCGCGATGTACATGATGGGCAGCTGGTTCCTCGGTTCGGTGCCCAAGGACCACGCCGATGACTTCGGCGCTTTCCTCACCCCCACCGACGACGGGTCGCTCGTCGTGCCGTTCGCGGTGGGCGGCTCCATGGCGATCAGCGCCAAGACGGCCGACCCGGCCAAGGCGACCGCGTTCGCCGAAGCCTGGTCGCTGGGCCCGGCCAACTACAAGGCCCTGATCGAGGGCGACGGCGCGTTCCCGATGCTCAAGGGCAAGACCCTGGCCGACTACGGCGTCGACGTCACCCAGGTCTTCAAGGACTCCTACTCCTATGTCACCAAGCAGAACACGAAGGTCTCGGCGTTCGGCTGGGCGACCAACGACGACTCCATGCCCTCCGGACTGAACAACGCCGTCTACTCGGCCAGTCAGGCGCTCTTCTCGTCGGACGACATCAACGGGCAGCTGGCCAAGCTGGACGCCGCCTGGGACGCGGCGACCAAGTAACCCCCGCACCGGCGCCGGGATTACCGGGTCCGGCGCCGGGCCCGATCCCGCAGACCTCCTCCGAGGGAAGAGCCATGACCACCCGAGTCCGCCCACGCCGTGGCGACCCCGCCCTGGGATCGATCGCGCTTCTCGCGCTGGGCCTGTACGTCCTGTTCATCATCGTCCCTGTGATCATGAGCGGTTGGAAAAGCCTGACGAACGAGAACCCGCTCCTGGCGCGAGCCGACTTCGTCGGCGTCTCCAACTACACGGAGATGACGCACGACAGCGCCCTGGCCGCCAGTCTCGGCTTCACGCTCCTCCTGGCCGGCGCGGTGACGATCGCGGCCAACGTCGTCGGCATCGGGTTCGCGATGCTGCTCGACAAGACGTCGCTGAGCTTCCGGATGATGCGTACCGTCGCGTTCCTGCCGCAGGTGCTGTCCGGCGTCATCGTCGGCTACGTCTGGCGCTACATCCTGGCCCGGGACGGCATCCTCAACAACGTCCTGGTCTCCATGGGGATCATCGGCAAGCCGATCACCTGGCTCGGCGACCCCCACCTGGCCATGTTCTCCGTCGGGCTCGTCGCGGCCTGGGTCCTGACGGGCTTCACCACCGTCGTGCATCTGGCCGCCCTCCAGTCGATCCCCGTCGAGCTGTACCAGGCCGCGATGGTGGACGGAGCAGGGCGCTGGCAGCGGTTCCGGCGGATCACGTTCCCGATGCTGGCCCCTGGCACCACCATCAGCGTCACCATCTCACTGATCACGATACTGAAGCTCTACGACATCATCGCGGTGCTCACCTCGGGCGGCCCGGCCAACTCCACGCAGTCCACCGCTCTGTACGTCATCCAGCTCGCCTTCACGGACGACCGCTACGGCTACGCCTCGGCCGTCGCGATGCTCCTTCTCGTCGTCTCCACCGTCATCGCGCTGTCCGTGACCGCCCTGCTGCGCCGCCGGGAGGTGGACCTGTGACCGCATCGACATCGCACCGGCCGACGCAACGACCGACGTCCCGGAGCCGAACCGCCCCGCAGGCCGCGCCCGCGTCGCGCACCGACCGCCGCGCCTGGGCCGCGAAGGGGCACCTCGTCGTGGCCGGACTGCTCACCCTGGCCTTCGTCAGCCCGATCTACCTCACGATCGTCAACGCCTTCAAGACGCAGGACCAGATCATCCGCGACCCGGCGGCTCCCCCCGCCCCGCCGATGACGCACAACCTGACCGACGCCCTGGCCCGGCCCGACCGGATCGTCCAGATCGGCCTGACCAACTCCGCGGTCACCGTCGTCGCCTCGGTGCTGCTGATCATCCCGCTGGGCGCCGCCCTCAGCTTCTGGCTAACCCGCCGCTCCGCCCGCTTTCGCCGGATCGTCCTGGCGGGCTTCGCCGTCGGCCTGATGATCCCGCCCGCGGTGGTCCTGCTGCCCACCATCCGCGTCCTGACCTTTCTGCACCTGGACCACACCTATCCGGGGCTGATCCTGGCCAACGTCGGCGGCGGCTACCTGTCGTTCGCCGTCTTCGTCTACTCCGGCTTCCTGCGCTCGATCCCCGGGGAGATCATCGAGGCCGCGACCGTGGACGGCGCCGGGACGCTGCGGATCTGGCGGACGATCGTGATGCCGCTGCTGCGCCCGGCCACCGCGACCGTCGCGATCTTCCTGTCGCTGTGGATCTGGAACGACTTCATGAACCCGCAGTTCATCCTCGGTCCGTTGCACGGCCAGACCATCACCACGGGGCTGTATCTGTCGGTCGGCCAGTACTCGACCAACTACGCCCAGCTGTTCGGCGTGATGCTCTTGGCGGCGGTCGTCCCCGTCGCCGGCTACCTCGCGTTGCAGAAGCAGTTCATCGCCGGACTCACCTCGGGAGCCACCAAGTGACCACGAAGACCGCCGCCGGACCCGTGGACATCGGCAAGACCGGCGTCCCTGACCTGGACGATGTCGCGGGGCACTGGGTCGGCCTAGACGAGATCGCGCACCTGCCCTCGCTGCGCAACCAGCAGGGGCAGGGCCACGTCAACCACGACCTGACCTCCCTGTCCTGGCTGGCCGCCCCGCCATTCACCTTCGGCTACCACACCGGCGAGTTGCATGTGGACGGCGCGACCCCGGCCGCGCAGCGCTTCCTGTGGAAGCCGTGGGGCGTGACCCGCGAGCACCGCGGCGACGGGCTGCTGCTGACCACCGACACCCGGATGGCGTTGTCCCGGGATCTGCTCCTGTGGCGCATCGTGGTCACCAACGAGACCGGCGAGGCCAGGACGGTCGAGCTGTCCCAGGACCTGTTCGCGATGGTCGCCTACTCCGAGGTCGGCTACGGCTGGCTGTACGACGGCCCGTGGAACCATGGCCAGTACCACGACTTCATGGCACTGGAGCGCATCCGGGCAACCACCGGCGGACGCGCGAAGTCCTCTCTGCTCTCGCCGGCGTCCCGGCGGCTGCGGCTGGGCAAGCCCCGCATTCCGGGGATCCAACGCGACGAGGACCACGGTCCGATGCTCCTCGACGACGCGCTCCCGGCGCACGTCAGCCACGACAAGGAGCCGCAGCCGCGGATCGGCGTGGCCGCGACCGTACGCGGACTTCGGGTCGAGGCGGCCGACGGCGGCGTGATCCTGCGGGCGGACGAGGCGATCGCGCTGGCGCCGGACGACGAGGCGAATCTGGACGCCTTCGCCCTCGCCCCCGGCCTGACGATCGCCTTCGAGCTGCGACTGGATGCGACGGGCCAGTCCGGGACCGTCCTCACCCACGGCAACCACCCCGACTCCCTCCAGATCGGTGTCGATGACGGCCGGCTGTGGCTCGGCATCACAGGGGAGCGGGAGTTCACCGACACCGAACTCTCTGTCGGGGACTGGCACCGCGTCGACGTGTACATCGACGCCGACCACGTCGTGATGCGACTCGCGGGCGCCGAGATCGTACGTACCCGGCACTGGACCGAGTCGCGCCGTTGGGTGTCCCGCATCGAGGACGGCTCCGTCACCTTCGCGGACTCCCGGTCGCCGGCGCGCGCCGCCTACGCCTTCGCCTGGCCGCCGCCCGAGCTCCGGACCGAGGGCGCCGGCGGCCGCGCGACCTGGACGTGCCGGATCGAGCCCGGTCAGAGCATGACCATCGGGATCACCTGCGCGTACGGAACCGACTTCGACGCCGTCCTTGCAGAGGCCCGCGCCGCCGCGGAGGACCTCGGGACGACGATGCGCGCAGGGGAGGACGGCTGGCGACGGCTCTGGACCAGCATGTTCACCCCGGGCAACCCCGACTTCTCCGGGCACCTGCCGACCTTCACCACCGATGACGCCGGACTCGCGCGCACCTACTACATGGGGGCACTGCAGGCGCTGTACATGCGCAGCATGCGCATTCGGCCCGGCGAGCCGGTCTTCCTCACCGGCGGCCCCCGACTCGGGCCGACCACCACCTACTTCTGGGACCACTGCGAGTGGAGCCGGGTGTACGCCCTGCTGGAACCGGCCGGCCTGCACTCCTGGCTGCTGCGCGTCCTGGCCGGGCCCTACCGTGACTCCTTCGGCGTCGAGGCTCTCAGCGGCGGACCCCTGGGCAACGCCTACAGCGCCAACGACTACGCCCTGTTCCGGCTGATAGAGCACTACGTCTGCGTCACCGGCGACATCGCGTTCCTCGACGAGACGACCGGCGCAGCGACCGTCCTGGAACACCTGGAGCGACTCGGGCTCGGGTGGCGCGACAAGCGCAACCTGGCGACCGGTGGTGTGCTCGCCGACTTCGGTGACGATCCCTGGAGCCTGCTGGAATGCGTTCCCAACTACACCGGGGTCGTCGCCTCCTTCAACGGCGCCTACGTCGGCTCGACGCGCTCGCTGGCGGGACTGTACCGGCGGCTCGGCCGCCAGGGGGACGCCAGTCGGGCGGAGGCCGAAGCCGGCCAACTGGCCGACGCGCTCCTGGATTTGTATGCGGGATCGGGTCGCTGGCAGGTACGCCGCCCGGACGGGACCGACACGATCGGGCACTGCCTGGACTTCGGCCTCGTCGCGGCAGCCCTCCACCGCGACCTCCCGGACGAGACACGGCGGGAGATGGCCGACTTCGTCACCGACCGTCTGCTGGTGGGGGGTTGGATGCGGGCGCTGAGCCCCGACGATCCGATCGCCGCCGCCTCCGACCGCCCCGACCACGGTGCGGCCGGCGCCTTCTGCGCCTGGCCCGGCGTCACCGCCCACGGCCTGGCCCGCCTCGGCTACCGCGACCGGGCGATCGCCCTGCTGGGCGACCTCTCGTCCGCCGCCTCGGGTGGGCTGTGGGGCCAGGCCATGGAGATCGTCACCGGCCCGGACGGACGGTATCGGGCCCGGGTGGCCGAGCGAGGCGTGGCCACGCGCGAGTGCATCGCGGGCGCATCCGGAGCCGAGGCGGTGCTCTCGGCCCTCTTCGGGATCAACCCGACGTTCGCGACCGGCGGGCCCACCGGGCTGCCCGCCACCTTGTCCGTCGAGGGTGTCGGGACGCTCACCGAACTGGGCCGGAGAACTCCGAGTTCCGGAACCCCTCGACACACCTCGGCACACTCGAAGAAGGACTGACATCGCCATGTCGCCCGTTCGTGGCTACGAAGCCGGACCCTGCCACAGCATCACAGGAGAGGTCGGTGTCGGATACCGCAACGCGGTCGCCGGCATCGCGCCAGGGCTGGTCCTCGCCGTCGACGGCCCCATGGCTGTCGACTGGGAGACGGTCTCCGCCGAGATCTGCGACGCGCTGGCCGCCCGCGACATCACGGCGAAGCAGATCGACATCCGCGAGCACTTCGCCGCGTGGCCGGACATCCTCGCCCTCACCGCGTCCGCGGTGCTGGAGGACGACCCGGACTTCGCCCCGTTGTCCCGGGCCGGCCTGGCCGACTTCTTCACCGAGCTGCCGCAGCCCGAGGCCGCTGTGAGCGCCGTCACCGTCGTCTTCGGCCCGGGGGCGGCACTGGTCACGCACGACACGCTCTGGTACGCGGACCTGCCCAAGCGGTATGCCGAGGCCGCGATCACCGGCGGGTCGGGCCGCAATCTGGGGCAGCCGGCCGACACCGGACCGGGGACGACCCGCCGCCTGTTCTACATCGACTGGCCCGTCCTGGACCGGCACCGCGACACCCTCGTCGCCGACCTCGACCTGTGGCTGGACACCCAGGACCCCCAGGCTCCGGCCTGGCTGGAAGGACCCGCGCTGCGCGACGCCCTCGCCGATCTGGCCGCCCGGCCCTTCCGCACCCGACCCACCTTCAACACCACCTCCTGGGGCGGCCACTGGGCCCAGAAGCAGCTCGGCTTCAATCCCACGGCAGCCAACACCGCCCTGGGCTACGAGCTCATCGCGCCGGAGAGCGGAATCCTCGTCGGCACCCCGGACGGCGCGCGCGTCGAGGTCCCGTTGCAGGCACTGGTCGCTCTGCACCCCGAGGAGGTCCTCGGGGGGCCTGTGCACGCGACGTTCGGCACATCGTTCCCGATCCGCTTCGACTACCTCGACACCGTCGGCGGCGGAAACCTGTCCGTCCACTGCCACCCGCAGTCGGACTACATGCAACGGGTCTTCGGCTGGCCCTACACCCAGCACGAGACCTACTACATGATGGTCGGCGGGCCCGACCGGCAGGTGTTTCTGGGCCTGCGCCAGGACGCCGACCTGGAGGCTTTCCGAAGCGAGGCGGACCGAGCGGTCCACGACGGCGTGCCGTTCGACATCGAACGCCACGTCCAGACCTTCCCCGCCGACCGGCACCAGCTCTTCCTCATCCCGGGCGGCACCCCGCACGGCAGCGGCGAGGGCAACGTCGTACTCGAAATCAGCGCGACGCCCTACCTGTACAGCCTCCGCTTCTACGACTGGCTGCGCAAAGACCGTGAAGGCAGGCAACGGCCCGTCCACGTCGGCCACGCGTTCGAGAATCTCGACCCCGCCCGGTCGGGGGAGGCCGTGGCAAGGGACCTGGTCCAGAAACCGCGGACCCTGCGCTCGGGCGACCGCTGGCGCGAGGACGTCATCGGCCGCCTCCCGGAGATGTTCTTCGAGGTCCGACGCCTCGAACTGGACGCGGTCGCCGCTGTGGACGACGACACGGACCACCGGTTCCACGTCATCAACGTCGTGGAGGGCGACGGGATCCAGATTGAGACAAGCGGCGGACACCGCTACGTGCTGGCCTACGCCGAGACGCTGACCGTGCCCGCCTCCGTCGGTGCCTACCGGGTGCGGGCCCTGGGCACGGGCCCGGTCCGCTACGTCAAGGCACTGGTGCGATGAACCCGGGCAACGGGACCGTCGTATCGGTGATGGACGTCGGCGGCACACACGTGACCGCGGCGAGTGTGGACGTCGAGACCCGCAGCCTCCGGTCCGGCCGATCGTTCCGTGAGCCACTGGACGGCGACGGCAGTGCCGAAGAGATCCTGTCGGCCCTCGTCCGGTGCGCCGCTCGCCTGCCCGCGCAGAGCGCAACCCGGTGGGCTGTCGCACTGCCCGGCCCCTTCGACTACGAACGCGGCATCGGATGGTACGAAGGGGTAGGCAAGTTCGACGCGCTGCGTGGCTTCGATCTCCGAGCCGCTCTGACGGCGTCGCTGCCCGACGCCGCCCGCATCAGCTTCTGCAACGACGCGGACGCTTTCGTGCTCGGTGAATGGTGGGCCGGGGCGGCGCGTGGACACCGCTCCGTTGTCGGGATCACCCTCGGAACCGGTGTGGGCTCCTGCTTCCTGCGCGACGGCCGCATCCTGCGGCACGGGCCCGGAGTCCCCCCTGAAGGGCGGCTCCACGCCCTGCGGTACGCGGAGCGGCCCCTGGAGGAGACGGTGTCCAGACGAGCCCTCCGGCGAACCTACGCACAGGCCACGGGCGAAGCGCCGCCCGATGTCCGGGAGATGGCACAGCGAGCGCGACAGGGGGACCGCGCCGCCGCCCGCGTCTTCGCCGAGACGTTCAGGGCCCTGGGAAGAGTACTCGGCCCGCTGCTCGCGGCATTCGAACCGACGGTTCTCGTCGTCGGCGGTTCCATCGCGGGGGCATGGGATCTGATGGCCGGACCACTGCGAGCGGGAATCGCCGAAACCGATCCGGTCGGCACCGCAGGCATCGTCGTCACAGCGGTGCAGCACCCGGCCGAGGCTCCACTGCTCGGCGCGGCGTACCTGGCCACGGCTGCGGTCGCGACGACCGAGACGCATGGTTCTCGACGGCCGACTCCGTGAGTACGGGCCCTCGGCGGCGGATGTCCGGCAGCCGATCCGAGCTGCACCGGCTGCACCGGCCTGGACAAGGACCGGGTCACCGCCTGGACCTCAGGGCACCCGGCGCCCCGACCGCGCGGCCGTACCAGGCCGCCCTGAAACGCCCGCTCACACAAGGGCGGGGCAGCACACCACCGGATGAGACGAAAGGTCACACCGCAGTGAGATCCCAGCTCCGCTACCGGCGGCGCGTCAGTACCCTGATGGCCTCGACCCTCGTGGCCATCGGTCTGACTGCCGTTCAAGGCGGCTCGCCCGCCGCCGCACAGACCGTCAGCGATCCCACCTCGACTCAGGCTCTGCGCACGGTGGCGCAGTTCCAGGGTGAATGGAGTTCCCCGCCCACCACCTTGTCGAACGGCGAGACCGTCGACGCCCCGCTGATGGGCAACGGCGACGTCGGCGTCGCGGTCGGCGGCTCGATCGACGACCAGACGTTCTATCTCGGCAAGAACGACTTCTTCTCCACCGCCACCAACGGCATCGAACCGCTCGGCCGGATCGTGCTGTCCGTTCCGGGCCTGGCCGGCGCCGGCTACCACGCCGTGCAGAACATCGCCCAGGCACAGGTCGAGGGCACCTACAACCTCGGCGGCGAGGAGCTCGCGTCCACGAGCTGGGTCTCGGCGACCGAGAACCTGTTCGTCACCACCCTGCGCCTGTCCGGTTCGCGCTCGCAGGCAGCGACCATCACCCTGCAGGACGGTCTCGGCAAAACCCCGACCACCTCGGCCGGCGGTGGCGTGCTCGACGCCGACGTGCAGGCCGGCACCACCTCCGCCCCCGGGAACCCCCACGCTCGTATCGCGGCGACCGTACTGGGCAGATCCGCGAGTCTGTCGGGCAACCGGATCAGTCTGACCCTCGAACCCGGCGTGACCTACACCGTCGCCGCGGCGATAAAGAGCAGCCACGACACGTCCCGCTACGAGTTTGCCGCCCACCACATGGCTTCCTCGCTGACCGGCGGCTCGCTGGCGGAGCTGCACGCCGCACACGAATCCTGGTGGCGGAACTACTGGTCCCGGTCGTTCGTCCAGATCCCCGACCAAGCCGTCGAGAAGAGCTGGTACGGCTCGCTCTACCTGCTCGGCTCGGTCTCGCGTGCCGGGAAGTACGCCCCGGGCCTGTGGGGCAACTGGATCACCGGGGACATGAACTGGTACGGCGACTATCACGCCAACTACAACTACGAAGCGGCGTTCTACGCGGCACTGTCGACCAACCACATAGCCCAGATGGGCTCCTATGACGACCCCGTTCTGGACTGGATGCCCAGGGGCAAGGCGAAGGCCGCGGCCTACGGCTACAAGGGTGTGCTCTACCCCGTGGGCATCTCACCCAACGGCACCAGCGCCGCCGATGACCTGTACAACCAGAAGTCCGACGCCGTGAACCTGGCCAGCGACATGGTCATGGAATACGAGTACTCGCACAGCGCCTCCTACGCGCGCAAGGTCCTTCCCTACCTCGAACAGGTCGGGCTGTTCTGGCAGGACTACCTGACCTGGGACGAGGCCACCGGCACGTACAACATCCACAACGACGCGCCGCAGGAGGGCGGCGTCTACCCGCAGACCAACAGCATCCTCTCGCTCGGCCTGGTACACCTGCTGTTCCAGGGCCTCATCGACATGAGCAGGGACCTGGGCGTCAACCACTCACTCATCCCCGCCTGGCAGCGCATCGACAGCAAGCTCGCGCCGCTGCCCACGATGACGAGAAACGGACAGACCGTCTTCAGGCAGACCTCCGAAGGCGCCGGCTGGGCCGGCGACGGCAACGACGTCGCCATTCAGGCCGTCTACCCCAGCCTGCAGGTCGGGCTGAACAGCCCGGCAGACCTGCTCCAGACCGCGCAGAACACCATCACGCAGCTCGACAACTGGCACAGCGACAACTCCCCGGCCACCTTGTACGCCGCCGCGGCGATGGTCGGCTACAACCCCAGCACGCTGATGGACGAACTGCACGCCGAGGCCACCGACCACTCCTACCCGAACATGGCGGTGCACCACTACGGCGGCGGCGTCGAGAACCTCAACGTCACCACCTCGGGACTCGACGAGATGCTCCTGCAGTCGTTCCAGCACGACATCAAGGTCTTCCCGAACTGGCCCGCCGACTCGAACGCCAAGTTCGGCGGCCTGCTCGCCTACGGCAACTTCCTGGTCTCCAGCAGCATCCGGAACAACGCCGTCGAATACGTCCGGATCACCAGCCAGTCCGGCGGGAATCTCACGTTCACCAACCCGTGGCCCGGCCGGTCCATCGAGTACTACGCCAACGGCGTCCGCACGGGAACCCTCTCGGGCACCAAGATCAGGCTGAACACCTCCGTCGGTGAGACGATCGACCTCGCCCCGCCCGGAACCAGCCTGGCCACCATCCGCACCGAGCTGGCCCAGCCGGCCAAGCCCTCGACCACCGATTCGTTCTCCACGAGCTTCGAAGCCGGACAGACCCAGCCGACCTGGACCGACACCGTCGACACCGTCGACGCCAAGGGCGCGGGCAACTACGGCGTCACCGGCCTGTGCTGCGGACTCTCGGGCCCCCAGGCAGCCCTGCGCACCGGCGAACGGGCCCACACAGGCGACGCTTCGCTGATGTACTCGGGCTACGCCAACGGCGGGTCCTACGACCACGCGTACATGCAGGTCTACGGCTTCAACGGCTCGCCGCTCACCGTCCGCGGCGACACGACGCTGAGTTACTGGATCTTCCCGCAGTCCGACGCCACCACTCCGTGGGTGGCAGCCGGCTCCGACGACAGTACCTGCGTCGCCATCGACATGATCTTCACCGACGGCAGCAACCTGCGGGACTCCGGCGCCACCGACCAGTCCGGCACCGACATCCATCCGGCCGAGCAGTGCGGCCACCTCAAGCTGGATGAGTGGAACCACGTCACAGTGAACCTCGGCACGGTCAAGGCGGGGCAGGCGGTCAGCAAGATCCTCCTCGGCTACGACCGACCCGGCGCCACCGGCGGCTACCGCGGCTACATCGACGACGTGAGCATCGACTGATGCCGTAGAACCCGGTTGGCCGGCTGCAACCCGCCGCCGGTCAACCGGGTCCGGGCCTCGGGGCCGGTCCGCGCGGCCTTCGCCGGACGAGAGTGAAACACCGAGGCCCGACCCTACTGAGGGCTTCCGGGGATCACCAGGCCGCACTCGTACGCCAGCACCACCGCCTGGGCGCGGCTCCCGAGATCGAGCTTGGTCATCGTGCGGTTGAAGTGGGTCTTCACGGTGGCCTCGCTGATGAAGAGGCGGTCGGCGATCTCGGGGTTGGACATGCCCGTCGCGATGAGCTTCAGCACCTCACGTTCCCGGGCGGTGAGCACCTCCAGGTCCGCCGGAGCGTCCGGGACTGGGCCGGAGGCGTGAAAGTAAGCCTCGATCAGGCGGCGGGTGACGCTCGGGGCGAAGAGCATGTCACCTCCCGCGACGGCCGCGACGGCGGCCAGTAGGCGTTCGGGGCCGGCGTCCTTGAGCAGGAAGCCGGAGGCGCCGGCGCGCAGTGCCTCGTACACGTACTGGTCGAGGTCGAAGGTGGTCAGTACGAGGATCCGGGGCGGCTCGGCGCCGTCCGGGGCGGCGGAGGCGGCGGTCAGGATGCGCTCGGTGGCAGAGATGCCGTCGGTGCCGGGCATCCGGATGTCCATGAGGATCACGTCGGGCCGGACGGAGGCCGCCGCCTCGACGGCCGATTCCCCGTCGGTCGCCTCGCCGACCACCTCGATGCCGGGGGCGGCGCGGAGCAGGGCCACCAAGCCTGCGCGGATGAGGAATTGGTCGTCGACGACGAGCACCCTGATCATCCGCGTCAGTCTTCCCTCCGCTGTACGTCCCGGACCTCACGGGCCGATGTCGGCAAGGTGAGGTGCACGCCGAATCCGCCCTCCGCCCGCGGGCCGATGGTCACGGTCCCGCCGTAGAGCCTGGCCCGCTCTCGCATTCCTATCAAGCCGTGGCCGCCGGTCGGCTGGATTCCGGTCGTCGCGCCCGCCGGTGTGGCCGGATCCGGAGAGCTGCCGTCGTCCGTGACGCTCACCGCCAAGTGGTGCGGCAGGTAGTCGACCAGCACCGTGGCCCGGGCGGCGGGGCTCGTGTGCTTCAGCACATTCGTCAGCGCTTCCTGCACGACGCGGTACGCGCACAGGCCCACGCCCGGCGCGAGCGGTCGCGGTTCGCCGGTGATCCGCAGGTCCACGTCGACGCCCGCGCCCCGGATGCGTTCGACCATCTCCCCCAGCGCCGCGACCGACGGCATCGGGTCGTACGACGCCGAGCCGCCGTCCGGCTCGTCCGCGTCCGCCCTCAGCACCTTGAGCATCCGGCGCATCTCCTGGAGCGCCTCGCGGGTGGTGGCCGTGATGGTCCGCAACGCACCACGCGCGGTGGCCGGGTCGGACGTGAAGACGTAACCGGCCATGCCCGCCTGCACGGAGATCACCGACATGTGATGCGCCACCACGTCGTGCAGCTCCCGGGCTATCCGTCCCTGCTCCTCGACAACAGCCCGGCGGGCCCGGTCTTCCTGCTCGGCACGCAACCGCTCCGCCATGGCTGCCAGTTGATCGGCGCGTTTGGCCGAGACGCGGGCGGCGACGCCGAAGCGGATCATGACTGCGGAGAACAGTATGCTCTGGGCGACGTACGTCACCATCGAGGTCTCTCGTGCGGTCGCTCCTGCGTACCACCACACGGAACTCATGATCAGCGCACAGCCGACCGCAACGCGCAGCGACCGCAGCGACGCCACGGTGTAGAGCGCCAGCAGCGGGGCCAGGCAGTTCACGACCGGCCAGTATCCCGCGTCGACGAACACCGCCCACATCCCGGATACGAAGACGATGACGGTTACCGGGGTCCGGCTGCGGGCGGCGATCGGCAGGTTGACCAGGAGCGTCAGCACATCGCCGTACGCGTTCAGCCCATGCCAGCCGGCGAGCGGCGGCGGCTTCTGCCCCAGCAGCAGGCTCACCGCGGCGAACGCCAGCGCCAGCGCCGCGTCCAGCGCCGGCGGGGGCAGGCGTACGCGCGCCCATCGCATGTTCCGCATCGGCGCAGCGTAAGCCCGACCCGGAAGCCGCGTCGTCCAACGACGGTATTCGCCGTGCGTACCACGGAAGTTGCAGGAACCGGTGTCGTACTGCCGCGGTCACGGCCAAACCTCAACCCGCCACGGGACGACCGGCGCACCGCCGGCCTCGTAACTTCTCAGGGACAGCAACGAGGGCCGGCCATCGGGGGATCGGCTCCGGGAGGGACACGAATCATGTCTGCACGAAAGAGCGCTGCCGCCGCGGTCATGGCTCTCGCCATCGCGGGCGGGGTGGCTGCGGAGACGACGTCGGCATCGGCGAACACCTCGCAGGGGTACATCTCTGCGGGCACGGGGGCCATCACCACCGACTGGGCCGGTGAGGGCAACCTCAGCACGAGTTCTCACGCACACAGCAACGCGACCGCCCTGTGGCAGGCCGTGCTCTGGGCCGACGGCAAGCTGACGAAGGCATCCCAGATCGACTGCCGGTTCGGGCCGACCACGAGGAACGCCACCAAGGCATGGCAGTCGGCGAACGGCCTCGCCAACGACGGGATCGTCGGCAACAAGACGTTCTCGAAGGCGGACAACAAGCTGAAGTTGGACTCCATCTCGAGTAACAGCACCTACGTTGACCACTACCACGGCTCCAAGCACGACGTGTGGTTCAAGGTGGTCGGTTACCGTTACCAGATCCGGGTGAAGACCAGCGTCGGCTACAGGACCGCCTACTACAACTCCGCGTCCGCCTGCGGCTGAGCCGCCAGGACACGGGGAACCAGGGGGCCACGGGGGACGCACGGGGGTACGGGGGAAGACGGGCGGGTCAGCGGCTGAGTGTGGCCGCCGACCCGCCCTTCGTCGCGGCACCCACCGCCGTCAGTACTTTCCGCTCGGCGTCGTCGGCGCCAGTGCGACCATCTCAGAGGGCACATTCAGGATTCCGGGCCGACCTGCAGGTCGGCCATGACGGCGGCCGGTACCTCGTGCTGCTCGGCCTCATCGCAGAGGCCCCGGCCCAAGGAGCACTGAGCGAAGTTGCAGGTGAGGACTGCGTAGTCCCGGAGGGTCCGTACCGTCCGTGAGACGTGTGTGAGACGACGAAGCTCCGCCGGGGCGGGGCTTCGTTGCGCAAGGGGCTACGACGAAGCCCCGGGAGTTCGTCCTCCGACATCCCAGGGCTACGTGCTCTCGACTCTCACCACATTGAGAATTTGCGCAGCCTGGCCGGTCTCTACCTGCTTCCCGGCCCGTCCTCTCGCGTCCGCCGGGCGCGCGGCTGCCCGGTGCATGCGGATCACCGCGTACGTCTCGCCGTCCCTCGGCGGCCGCGTCCATGAACGGGTGATGAATGTGTGCAGCCGCCCGTTCACGATGGCATGACGCGGCAGAGACGCACCGAACTCCCCGGCCACCGCTTCCAGCAGCGACCGTTCCACCTCGGCCCCGTCCTCCAGGGCGCCGAAGAACCGGCTCGGATCCAGCGCCCGCGGTATCTCCCCGCTCTGCCGGATCTCCCCGTCCACGTACGTGCATGCGTACTGCTCGGCACCGTCTCGCGCCACCGAAAGGTGGAAGAACGGCTCCCCGCGCCATGTCCTCAGACCGCTCCACACCACCACCGCACGGGTGCCCTCGCTGGCGGCGGCGGCCGGGGAGACGAACCGCCGCCGGTCGAACGGGGCGGGATCGCCGTCGAAGGCGAAGCTCCAACCGGTGCCGGCCCGGCCGACCGCCATGAGAGCCCTGTCGTCGTAGGACGAGAACTCCCTCTGGCTGTGCAGCGACCTGTGGCGCGCCTCCCAGAGGGTCATGGGTTCGTTCAGCACGGTGCCGTCCCCATCCGCGAGACGTCCGGGCAACTCCTCCGGCTCCACCCCCTCCACCAGGACGAACCGGTAGGACGTGCGGTTGTTGCCCGGGTCCGGCTCCGCGAGCCACGCCGGGTCGCTCGGGTCGAGCCCGGCCGTCGGCCTCGGTGCCTCGCCGGCCTGCCCGCCCCTTGGAGTGGACAGCAGCTCGCGGCCCCGCTCCGGGGTCAGCAGCGGCCCGAGCACGGGGTCGGCCACCCACCCCAGTGGCGCCAGGTGGTCTGGTCCCAGCGGCTCCCACAGGGGCAGAGCGTTCCTCAGCGTCCGCCATGCCCCGTCGGTTTCTCCCCACCGCGCCAGCTCTCGCGCCCGCTCGACCGCTTCCCCGAACGGTCCGGCCGCCGTGTACCGGTACGTGCCGTTCCTCACCTGATCCAGCGTCGCGTAAGCCAGTGACACCAGGTCGTCGTCGGCGCCCCGCAGATGGAACGTCAGCGTGGAGTCGTCCCGGTACGAGTGCGCCGCGTGCTCGGCGACCAGCGATGGCAGCAGCTCGGGAGCGTACTGCGGGTCCGTCGCCAGTCCGTCGAAGTACACCATGTAGGTCTGTCCGAGCAGGCGGCGTATCTGGTCGCCCAGCCCGGCGGCCCGCGGTCTGCCGTACTCCTTGGCCTCGTCCAGCGCCTTCCCGGCCCGTTCCCAGCCGCCGCGCAGCGCCTCCAGCCGGGCCTCCTCCACCAGGGCGTCGAGCTTTCGCGTCGTGTCGTTGGCGAACACCGGCTCCCCGTCGCTCCGGTGCGCCCGAAGGCTGTGGAACTCCCGGTACATGTCCCGCATGAACTCAAGGAAGTTCGCGTGCCGCTCGGGCGGCGCGGCCCGCCAGCTCGCCCACGTGTAGACGGCCCACTCGCCGTCCTCGTCCACGTCCTCGGGATCCATGAGGACGTGGGTGATGTCGGACTCCACGTCGAGCTGCAGCCCGCGCCGCCAGATGTCCGCCTCCCGCCGCTCCTCGGGCCCGGCATCCTCGTCCAGGTACTCTTCGAACATGTCCGCGAGTCCCGACTCGTTGCTGTGCCAGCGCGCGTCCTCGGTCCCCGCCAGCAGCCACACGAAACCGCCCGCGTGCCGCCACCCGTCGCTGACCTTGAGGAACTCCCGGTACGACGGGGGCATCCGTCGGCCGAGACGCTCCTCCATGGCCGCGATCCGCTCCTCCGAAGCGGGTGGAAACCCCAGCCACCGCGCCCGTCGCGCGGCCTCGTCGTCCTCGCCCCGCGTCTCGCCGTCCGGCAGGGAATCTGCCCACTCCCCGCTCCACCTGAGCAGGAAGGGCCGCCAGTCGAATGCCGTGGTGTCCGTCATGCGCCCGATGCTGCCACCCACCACTGACAGCGCTCCGCTGCTTGCTGCGGCCAACGGGACCCTCTCGTACGCGACCGGCCCGGCAGGCTGTGCCGGCGTGCTCGCGCCCTGTTCGGTCGATGGAGAAGTCGGCGAACTCCACGTCGGTGAAGGCGATCCCAAGGCTGTGGGCGCCTCTCCCTCCGTCCCGAAGCAGGCGTGCCCCAGTGCACGGGCGAGGATCACCATCTGCTGCTCGCCCGTGCAGGCGTCCCGGGGCAGTCCGACCCTGACCGACGCCGGGCATGCCGTGACCGCACGGGTGTTTCTCGACGAGCGCGGCGCGCCCGTCGACTTCCACGCCGACCGGTACGCCACGCTGCCGGGCGGCCTGACTCTGGCACGCTGGCGGACACCGGTGACGCGGTGGGACACCGCCCCGGGACGGCGACCGCTGCCCGGCCCGGCACAGGCACTCTGGGACCTGCCCGATGGCCCGTTCCCCTATATAGAGGGCCGATTCCTGCCGGACAGCCTGGCCTGCAACATCCCACCCGGCCATCGAGTCTGAGCCCCATGCCTGACGCTGCGAGTCATGTGACCCTCCCCTACGGCTCCTTTGCTCACGGTTACGGAGCTGAAGGCCACCGCCCGTTCGACGGAACACGTGAGAGGAATAGTCAAGACCTGTGGATCAAGTCAGTCGCGGTGGTGTCGCTGACGGAGTCGGCGACTGGCATCAGCGCGGACGCGTCGGGTTCTTCCGTCCTCGGCGAGCAGGGCGAGAACGGCAGGTGAGGACAGGGTCTCGACGGCCTCACGCTGGAACCAGTCGGAACCGGGCGGACTGCCCGGCGCCGATCCGGTGCACTACCGGCCTGTCATCCCCGACGTGGTCTACACACCAGCAGCAGACCTCAAGGGCGTCGTGCGTCAGGTTGGGGCCCGGCCGGGGTGCGGTGCCGGTCAGGCCCCGACGGCTGCCGTCAGGGGCTGTCCTCGCCGCCCCCTTCCGCCAGCCACTGCGCGTAGTTGACCGCGGCCAGGTAGACCGAGAAGGCGTTCTGCCGGGCCGTGGCAGTGGTGACGGCCGCCGTGCCCGCCGCGGCAGCGAGTCCCGATGCCGGGGTGTACATGGCCTCGTTGAAGACCGATCCGCTGGGCGCGGAGGCCAGCGCGAAGACGGGGTGGGCAGTCCCGCCGGAGAAGGAGGTCGAGATGTAGTCGCCGACCATGGTCCCCTGCGTGGTACTGGCCAGCCAGGAGTGCGTCATCGGCCCGGCCAGCTGGGTCGGTGCCGTCCAGGTGGTGCCGCCGTCGGTGGACGAGACGTACCCGACGTCCAACTGGCAGGTGGTAGCGGTGCAGTTGGCGACCGGGTGGTAGTAGTACGCCAGTGCCAGGTGCGCGGCGCTGCCCGATGTCCCCGGGTCGACCGCGAGGCCGGGGATGAAGTGGTCGACGGTGCTGGTCGTGGCGTCGATCGGGATGCGGGCCACCGACGACCAGGTGGTTCCGTTGGTGGTCGTGGACATCACGATGTCGTTCGAGGTGCAAGAACTCCCGCTGGCCCGGAAGCGGCAGTCCTGCCAGACCACGTAGACCTTGCCCGCCGCGTCGATCTCGGCCGAGGGCAGCGGACCGCTGCGCAGGGAACCGCTCACGGTGTACGAGCTGACGGTGGCGACGGTCGTGGTCGACGTCCAGGAACTGCCGCCGTTGGTGGACCGGAAGGCGAGGATCGACGTCTCTGAGGCGTTGGAGGCGGGCACGATCACGGTGCCGTTGGGCTGCACGACGGGCTGGCCGCCGAGGCCGGTGGCGCTGTTGCCGGTGTTCTTCGGCGTGCCCCAGGTGGCTCCGCCGTCGCTCGACGTGGTCATCTTGAGGCGGTCGCCATCGCCGTTGTTGTCGTACTCGGTGTAGCAGTTGCCGTAATAGACGCTGGTCGAGGTGTTGTCGCAGGCGATCCAGTTCTTGTCGAGGCTGGAGCCGGTCGCGGTGGTCACCGGATTGCTCCAGGTGAGTCCGCCGTCGGTGGAGCGGCTGGTGAAGACGGCGGGCACGGCCACGGACGAGGTGATCGGGATGGTGGAGATCAGCCAGACGTTGTGCTTGGCGTCGTAGGCCACCGACGGGTCGCTGACCCGTGCATACGAGCCGCCACCATAGGTGGTGATGCCTGGCAGGAATCCCTTGGTCCAGGTGGCACCGCCGTCGGTGGAGGTGGAGAAGCCGACGTTGGAGGAACCGCCGTCGGAGAACCGGCCGACCTGGAAGGCGGAGACGATGGTAGAGCCGTAGGAGAAGGTGTCCGGCTCAAGCTCGGTGGCGTGCTGGCTACTGGAGTTGGTGTACGGATCGGCGCTGATCTGGGTGAGTGCGGGTGCGGCGGTGGCGCTGCCGGTCGATACGACCAGCGCGCCGGCGGCCAGGGCCACCGTCACCAGGCCGGGTCTAGCCAGGCGCAGAAGTAGGGACGACAGGGACATGGTCCGTTCCCTTTCTGAGACGGGACACGTCTGGCATGGCGCACTATGCGGTGACGACGGATCAAACCCGGCACACGTACGGGAGGTTGGGGCAGGTAAATCCGGCCGAACCGAACACCGAGCAGGACGTGCGCAAGGACGCTCACCAATATCCCGAGATGGGCATGACCACGTCAATCAAGGGAGGTTCAAGGCTCCCGCACCCGCAGGAAATGGCGCAAGGGGACATCGTGCCTGCGCCCCACCCTCACGCTCATCACCGCGGCCCTGGTCATCCCGTTCCTCGTGCTCTGGAACTCACCCGTCCGCGGATTGGGCACGGCCGCCCCCCACGTCCCTGACCGCTACCGAGGAACCTGCGAGCCCGTGACGATCAACAACCCGGCACCCCCCGTCTGCGGCTTTCCTGAAATCGGCAGCGCCGTTCGCTGAAAGACGGCGATATCCACGTCGACTTTGCCCGCCCGGGCCCGCCCCCGCCCGCACCCGCAGAAAACCCTCCATGCCTGCACGACCGCTGCTTGCCTCTTCACCCGCACCCACTTCTGAGACCGCCATACGCGCCGCGTTCCTCAACGTCAAGGACGCGGCCGCGTACCTCGGCCTCTCGCCGCAGGCCCTCTACGTCTGGCGCCACCGACGGCAGGGCCCGCCGAGCTTCCGCATGGGCCCTCGCGGCCGCGTCATGTACCGGCGGGAAGCCCAGGGCTGATCGTGGTCGACTCCCGACGAGCCGGTGGTGCTGTGCACCTAAACCGTCAACGACCCCTCGGTGCGCCTCGCGGTGAAGCCGGGGTTCACAGAGGTGGAGCGGTTCGAGGAGTACGGCGCTCAGCGGTGGTTCGGCGTGTGGTACTCGTCGTCCGGCTTCAGGACCGGACACGGAACGGGGCGGGCAGGGCGTAGGGCGACGTCACGGGGTATCTACTTCACGGCCGGTTTTCTGGTCGTGGGCCAGGGCGTGGGTGACCGCGGTGGTGCTCTCGTACAGGACCCGGTACTGGGTGAACCGGCGGTCGTAGACACCCGCGGTGGCGGGATCGGGCCGGACCACCGATTCCGCCGGATTCCAGGCCGCGATGTCCGGTCGGCCGATCAGCCCGGCGGCGAGGAAGGCGGCACCGTAGCTGGCACCGATGGTCGTGCGGGCGACGATCTGTTCGAGACCGGTGACATCGCTGACGATCTGAGGCCACAGTCCGCCCCGGGTGCCGCCGCCGACCGCCACGATCCGCCGGATGTCGGCGCCGGCCGCGAGCATCGTCTCGACGTTGTGCCGGACACCGTAGGCGGTGGCCTCCAGCGCCGCCCGCATCAGGTCGGCCCGGGTGTGACCCAGCGTCAGGCCCGCGATCACGCCCCGGGCGTCGGGGTCCATGACGGGTGTCCGTTCCCCGGCGAAGTACGGCAGCATCACCAGGCCGTTCGCACCCGGGGGCGAGGCGGCCGCCTCGTCGAACAGCACGCCGAGGCCGACATCGCCGAAGAGGTGCCCCAGCCAGTCGGTGACGGCTCCGGAGGTGGCCATACCGCCGGCCAGGCAACGGGTGCCGGGCAGGGCGCCGACCGTGGACCACATCGACGGGCTGGTCACGAGCCGGTCGACGGTGTTCACCAGGAACATCGTGGTGCCGTACATCAGCATCAGGTCGCCGACGCCGTGGCCGCCGACGCTGATGGCCTCGCTCCAGGCGTCGATCGTCCCCACGATGACCGGCGTCCCGGCCGGGACGCCCGCGACGGGCGTGCTCACCCGGCCGGCCTCCTCGCCCGGCCAGCGCAGCGGGGGGAGTTCGATGCCGGGTGCGATGTGCTCGGCCCACTCGGGGATCCAGCGTTGCTCGTGGATGTCGAACAGCGGGGTGCACTGGCTGGCGGAATGCAGGTCCAGCACGTAGGCGCCGGTCAGCCGGTGGGCGAGCCACGAGGCAGGCATGAGGAGGCGGCGGGCGCGTGCCCACACCCCGGGCTCCCGCTCTCTGATCCAGGCGAGTTTCGGCCCGACGGCCTGGGACGACAGCGCCGAACCGCACCTGCGGAAGACGGTGTCCGACCCCAACTCCCGGTTCAGCCGGGCGATCTGTTCCTCGGTGCGGGTGTCCACCCCGTACAGCACCGCCGGACGCACCGGCTCTCCCGCGTCATCGACCAGAAGGGTGCACGGGCCCATGCCGCTGACTCCGACGGCGCGGACGGTGACGTCGTCGCGATCGAGCAACTCGGCCGCGAGCGAGACGAACTCGTCCCACCACACATGTGCGTCCATCTCGACGTGCCCCGGCCGGGGACGGTCGACCACGTGACTGCGTACGGCCTCACCCAGGATGCGGCCGGCAGTGTCGACCACCACGCCCTTGGTGCTGGAGGTGCCTACGTCAACTCCGAAGACGACGTCGATCATGTACTGCCTCCCTTGGCGCCGGGTGCGCCACCGTAGGTTGTCGCTCGGTCCGGCGGGCGGCCGCGGTTCAGCCGGACGGCTGCCGGAGATGTCGTCACATCTGTACCTCGGACGAGCGCGGCGGCGTCCCCCCGGGGTCTCCATGGCAGAACCCAAATACCGGATCCGCGCCCAGTACACGGACTTCTTGGTCTGCTGGTGGTACAGAGGTAGCGCATCGCTGACCAGCGCAAAAGACGCCCGTCGAGACTTTGGCAGGATCGCTGGCCCGGAAATGGTCCGGATCTTGACCGATGCGGTCCCTCGGACTGGGTGGCCGCCCGCGGCGCCACGCAGCGGTCGGAGCCGGAAAACGGCGCGGGGCGGTCGGGGCCGCGGCGAACCGGGCGACGGCAGGTGGGGCGGCCGTGGGTGTGTTCCGGGGCATGGTGCTCAGCGGCCCAGGGCCTTGTTCCAGCGGTCGGTGATCGGCTTCCGCTGGTCGACGACGTCCTGGGAGACGGGGACGAGGTAGGTGGTCTTGGCCGGTACGTGTTTGGCCAGTTCGGTCAGGCTCGCGGTGCAGCCGTTCGCGGGCTTGAAGTGGTTCATCGACGCCTCCATGCCCGCCGCGCACATGACCTGCTGGCCGGCGTCGCTGTAGATGTAGTCCAGGAACAGCTGGGCGGAGGCCGGGGAGGCGGCACCGGCGGTCTGGGTGATCACGCGCGGGGTCAGCGGGGTGGCGTCGCTCATGTAGCCGTAGGCGATCAGGCCTTTGTACTGCGGGACGACGGCCTGGGCCAGGCCGCTGGAGAGCCATCCGGCGGAGGCGCCGCCCTGGACCAGGTACTGCAGGCCGTCCAGCCCTTCGTCCAGGGTCTTGGTGTGCGGGCCGTACGTGTTCAGATAGCTGTTGACGGTGTCGGCTCCCAGGATGTGGTTCAGGCCGTAAACCGCCTCGTAGCCCAGTGGGTTGTCGGGCGAGTAGCTGACGAGGGGGTGCCGGGAGGGGGCCTCCCTGACGTCCGCGGAGAGACCCGCGTAACTGGTGGGGATCTGGTTCTTGGACAGCAGCTTGGTGTTCCAGGTGACCAGCACCGGGTCGGGCGACATCACGTACGCTCCGTGCCCCTGGTTGGTGTACGCGGGGAAGTCTGTCAGTCCCTGTGGGGTGACGTTGGCGAAGAGGCCGTTCTGCTCGCCCTGCACCACCTGCTGGATCGAGTCGGAGATCAGCAGGTCCCCGGTGTGGGCGCCCTGGGCGTGCTCGGACTGGTACTTGCTGTAGACCTGGTTGTCCGAGAGCTGCGAGTACGCGGGCTTGATCCAGGGATAGGCCTTGGTGAAGGCCTTGAGCAGCGGCTGGATGACGCCGGCGGGCGTATTGCCGTAGATGATCAGCCCGGTTTCGCCGTGCGCCTTGGACACCAGGTCGGCCACCGCCGCCGGGGCCGCGGGGCTCGCGGAACCGGTGGCGGACGTCTGGCCGGTGCCGGCGGACGAGCAGGCGGCGAGCACCGCGCCGAGCACCATGGCGGCGAGCCCCGCACGGGTGGCTGAGCGGGAGGAACGAGCACGCATGACGACCTCTTTCCGGGCAGGCTATTTGCTATAGCGGACGCGGCGGCGATGCTCCCGAGCGGCCTGCCAGTAGGTGTTTGTGGGGTCGGCACCGGTGTTTCCAGGGGTGTCAGGGCTGCCGGAACCCACCGGTGATCTCTCTCCAACCTGCCCGAAACGACGGCGTGGCGCGAGGGTCGACGGTTAAGCGAATCGAAAGGTTGGCGCTCCTAGCTTCGGCGGGCGTCGCCGGTCTGTCCGTGGATCCGGCCTGTTCTCGGAGGTGGATCTCGTGGAACGCTTCGCCGCGTTCGTCATGCGGCATCGGATAGGGCTGGCCCTGGCCTGGGTCGTCGTGACCGTGGTCGGGGTGCTGATGGCGCCCCATGTGGCCGATCGTCTCAAGAGCGGCACGACGGTCAACACGGCCAGCTACCACGCCAACGCCGCACTGCAGAAGGAGTACGGCGGGGTGAGCGCCAACCCCAGCGTGCTGGTCGTCGACCTGCCGCACGGCACCACCGCCGACAGCCCCGCCGTCAAGGCGGGTCTCGCCGCCGCCGACAAGGTCGCCGCGTCCGTGCCCGGGGTGCACGACCTGTCGTACGCCGGCACCGGCGACCGTGCCCTGGTCGGCACCGGTGGAACCTCGACCCTGGTGATGGTCTACCCGCCGCAGCAGGGCACCGAGGTGGCACCGCCCGTGCTGGACTCGATGAGTTCCGCGATCACCCACGCGGTGCCCGGCACCACCGTGCACCAGACCGGCATCGAGCAGCTCAGTGCGGGCGGTTCCAGCTCCGGGTCGAGCGTGCTGACCGAGATGCTCGTCGGCGTCGGGCTCGCCCTGCTGGTGCTGGCCTGGGTCTTCGGCTCCACGCTCGCCCTGCTTCCGCTGCTGGCCGCCATCGTCTCCGTGCTGACCATGCAGCTGGCCATCTGGGGGCTGACGTATGCCACCAACATCGCCATCAACCCCTCGGTGCAGTTCATCGTCGCCCTGCTGGGACTGGGCCTTTCGGTCGACTACGCGCTGCTGCTGGTCAACCGCTGGCGCGAGGAACGCGACCAGGGCGCCGACAACAAGCAGGCCGTCCTGCGGTCATTGCACCGCGCCGGGCACTCGGTCGCCTTCAGCGCGCTGATCGCTTCCCTCGGCCTTTTCGCGCTGATTGTCGTGCCCGTCTCATTCCTCCAAGGGGTCGGTCTCTCCGGCCTGTTCATCCCCTCCATCGCGGCGCTGGTGGCGCTCACCACCATCCCCCTGTTGCTGTCCACGATCGGGCCGCGCCTGGACAAGGTCCGCCTCCGCCGACGCAAGAGCACCGGACCCGGAACGATGTGGACGCGCACCGCACGCGCCATCGTGGCCAGGCCCAAG
Organism: Streptomyces sp. NBC_01384; assembly: GCF_045040035.1. Lineage (NCBI taxonomy): Bacteria > Bacillati > Actinomycetota > Actinomycetes > Kitasatosporales > Streptomycetaceae > Streptomyces > Streptomyces sp. NBC_01384. The sequence goes on along the minus strand of NZ_CP109559.1, from coordinate 403,172 downwards.
ACCGCGGCCCTGCTGGGAACCGCGATCCTGGGCACCCTGTGCGCCTTCGGGCTGACCATCAACAGCGCCGCCCCCGCCTCCACCTCGCTGGCCGCGAGCGGCCCGGCGGAACAGGGACTCAAGGCCCTGCAGCACGACGGGTTCCCCACCGGGGCACTGACCTCGATCCCGATCAAGCTCCCGGCGGGAACCGACCCGTCCGCCACCGCCGCGACCCTGCGCGGCCTGCCCGACATGCACGGTGTGCTGGTCGCCGACAGCCCGGCCTGGCACCACACCACCAGCTCGGTCATCATGGCCCTGCCCAAGACCGAGATCGGCACCGCACACCCGGGAACCGCCCTGGCCGAGCTGCGCACGGCGGCCCCGCACAACTCGATGATCGGCGGCGACCTGGTCCAATCCACAGACGTCGCGCACATCATGTCCAGCTGGTTCCCGGTGCTGTTCGCCGTGGTCGCCCTCGTGACCTTTGTGCTACTGGCCCGGGGCATGCGCTCGCTGCTCCTGCCGGCCAAGGCCGTCGTCCTCAACCTGCTGTCGGTCGGCGCCGCCTACGGCGTACTGGTCCTCGTCTGGCAGCACGGCTGGGGCTCCAACACCCTGTGGGGCATTCCCGCGACCGGGTCGATCAGCCCGTTCGTGCCGATGCTGCTGTTCGGGTTTCTTTTCGGGGTCTCGATGGACTACGAGGTGTTCATCCTGGCTCGTATCCGTGAGGCGTACGACCGCACCGGACGTACGAACGACGCCGTGGTCGAAGGGGTCAGCCGCACCGGCCGGCTCGTCACCAGCGCCGCCCTGATCCTGTTCCTCGCCCTGCTCTCGCTGTCCTCGACCCCGGACGTGACCATCAAGATGATGGCCACCGGTATGGCAGCGGGCATCCTGATCGACGCCCTGGTCGTACGCACCCTGCTCACCCCCGCTCTGGTGGTTCTCTTCGGCCGGGCCAACTGGTTCCTGCCCGCCTGGGCCGCCCGTCTGCTGCGGGTCAGGCCCGCCGCCACCGGCGAAAAAGCGGAACACCACGACCGGGACGACGCCGGCACGCCCAGCCCGGCAGGCCCCCATGCCTCCATGCATGCTTGAGTCATGCGTACCGTGATCGAGAACCGCGTGGCCGCGGGTGCGCCGCCTACCTCACGGTCGGCGGCACCGCCCGGCGCCGCGTCGCCCGCGCCGTGGACTGCCGCCCGAGGCCCACCGGACCGGTCACCGCGCACATCACGGACACGCTCGCGGGCCTGCGGGTCCCCACGGGGAAGGCACGGCTGAACATCGCGCCTCCCGACAGCCACGCACCTGTCCTCCAGCTCTCCATCCCGCACACCAACAGCCTGTCCAAGACCGCTGCCGCACCGGCCGGCACCCGCTGCTCCCACACCAAGGCATAACCCCCATGCGTATCCTGGTGATCGAAGACGACGAAGCCCTCGGCGCGTCCCTGACCTGGGGACTGCGGGCCGAGGGCTACGCCGTCCAACTGACCGCCGACGGCTCCGAAGGACTGTGGCAGGCCACCGAACACGACTTCGACCTGATCATCCTCGACGTCATGCTCCCCGGCCTGGACGGCTACCAGATCTGCACACGGCTGCGCGAGGCCGGGAACTGGACGCCGCTCCTCATGCTCACCGCGATGGACGCGGCCCTCGATCAGGCAGAGGGCTTGGACCTGGGCGCTGACGACTACCTCACCAAGCCCTTCGAGTATCCCGTCCTGCTCGCCCACATTCGCTCCCTGCTGCGGCGCGGAGCACCCCCGCGCCCCGCACTGCTGCAAGCCGGCGACCTGACGATGGATCCGGCCACCCGGACCGTACACCGCGACGGCCGGGCCATCGCCTTGACACCCGGCGAACTCGCGGTCCTGGAGTACCTGTTGAGGGCGGAGGGCCGCGCGGTGTCCAAGAGCGAGCTGCTGGAGCACTGCTGGGACGCGGCCTCCCAGGCCGACCCGGCCGTCGTCGAGGTCCGCGTCCATCACCTGCGCCGGAAGATCGACCAGCCGTTCGCCACCCGCACCATCGAAACGGTCCGAGGATCGGGGTACCGCATTGACCCGCAACGCACCTAGACGCGGTTCGCTGCGCCTGCGGCTCACCCTGCTGGCCACCCTCGCCATCACCATGACCGTCGCGATCGTCACGGCCGTCCTCGCGTTCACCCTGGTCACCTCCGTACGGTCCAACGTGACCACCACACTCAACGCCTACGCGGACTCCGTCGGGCAGTCCGCCACCGCCGAGCGCCTGCCGACCACCCTTCCTCCCTCCCCGGGCGATGCGACCGTGTGGGCCCAGGTCGTGGACTCCTCCGGGACCGTGATCGCCTCGACCGCCAACGTCGCGGGCCAGCCCGCCCTCTACACACTCCCCTCCGGCCGCACCACACCCCAGCCCGCGCCGGGTTCGTCGTCCGGCCGCGGGGACGAACGGGTCATCGCGCAGCGCTACGTCACCGGCACCGAACCCGTCGTCGTCTACGCCGGCGGCTCCACCCAACTGCTGGCATACCTGGACCACGACCTCCAAGGACACCTTCTCTACCTTCTGCCTGTGGTCCTTCTGGGTGCCGTCGGCGTCTCCTGGCTGCTGATCGGCCGCACCCTGCGCCCGGTCGAACGCATCCGCGCCGAGGCCGCCGAGATCACCGGCAGCGATCTGCACCGGCGCATCCCCGAACCCGGCAGCGATGACGAGATCGGTCGCCTCACCCGCACCCTGAACGGCATGCTCGACCGTCTCGAGTCGTCCGCCGAGCGCCAACGGCGCTTCGTCGCCGACGCCTCCCACGAACTGCGCACACCCCTCGCCGCCGTACGCACCTCCATGGAGGTCGGGCTCGCCCACCCCGACCAGGCCCCCTGGCCCGAACTGGCCACCCGCGCCGTGACCGAGACCACCCGGCTGCAACGCCTGGTCGAAGCACTCCTGCTGCTGGCCCGCTCCGACGACGACACCCTGCTGCGCCACCGCGTACAGGTCGACCTGGCCACGCTCACCCAGGCCGCCATCGACGCCGCACCGGCCCGCGTCCCCGTCGCAGTCCATGCCGCGGAGAACGTCCGCGTCACCGGCGACCCGGACCAGCTCACCCGCCTGATCCGCAACCTGCTCGACAACGCCGACCGCCACGCCGCGCACACCATCGAGGTGACCCTGACCACTGACGGCCCGGCGACCGCAGTCATCCGGGTCGCCGACGACGGCCCCGGCATCCCGCCCGCCGACCGCGAGCGCGTCTTCGACCGCTTCGTGCGCCTGGAGACGGCCCGTACCCGTCACGCCGGCGAAAGCACCGGAACCGGCCTGGGACTGTCCATCGCCCGCGACATCGTCACCGCTCACGGCGGAACCATCACGGTCACCTCAACGGTGCAGCGACACGACGGGCAAGAACGCGGAGCCACCTTCACGGTCCGCCTGCCCGTCGCCGGCCCACCATCGGAAACCGCGTGACCGGCGCAGCCGAAACCGTCAAGGAATGGTCAGGTTCAGCGGGGCGGAACCGTCAAGCAGCAGAGCTTTCCCGGGGCTTCGCTCCCCGGCGAAGGCGTTGACCGGCGCCTCAGCACAGTTCGGGCAGTTTCATGGCCATCAGCGGGGCGTACTGCTGTCCGGCGTAGCAGTCGCTGTCGCGGAGGTCGCCCTGGATGGTGGGGCGGGGGAGGGAGACCTTCACCGCGAGGGCGAGGGGGTGGTTGACGACGAGGACCTGCTCCTCGTGCGTGCCGAAAAGGCCGGCGAAGAGTTCCCGGTTGAGGAAGCCGGTGTCGACGAGGGCCTGGTAGGTGTGCTCGTCGTGGCACATGAAATCGAAGGTGAGGGTGAAGGGCCCGGCGTTCTTGGAGCGGACCAGGGAGCAGTAGTCGAGCAGGGTGGCCATGGGTTACAGCTCCTCGGTGGTGGTGCGGAAGAGTTCGAAGGGTGTGACGCCGGTGGCGACGTGGTTGAGGGTGAAGCGGTAGAGCGGGCCGCGGTCCATCTCCGGCGGCGAGTACGGGTAGGCCAGGGTGGAGACCAGCCCTTCGTACTCGGGGATGGGCAGATGGCTGCTGGCGTGGGCCACGAAGGTGGAGATGGCGTGTGCGGTCGCCTGGTCCGGGGCGGTGACCGTGATGAGCACGCCGATCTCGGCGGGGTCGAGTTCGTCGGGTTCGTGGTCGGCGAGGACGGCTCCCGCCCCGTAGAGGCGGTAGTTGATGTCGACGGTGCCGGGGTCGACCTGGCCGTCGAAGACGTCGAGGATCTTCTCTTCGAAGTACTTCTCGGCGAACGACAGAAGGTCGGGCAGGCGCTGGATGACGACTGTGTCGCGTACGCCGCCGATGATGACGGTCTGGTAGCCGACGAGCTCGGCGCCTTCCAGCTTGTTGGTGTAGCCGTCCGCCGGCACGTACCGGGCGCCGCGGACGCGGACGGTCTGCTCGTCGACGGCCTCGTAGGTGGCGTGTGTGGTGTCCAGCGCGCCGGACGGCTCCAGGATGTGGAACGGGTCGGCGTTCTCGTACAGGGTGTGGGCGGCGACCGAGCGCGGGGTGAGGCGGCTGCCCTCGGCGAGCGTGGTCACGTCGAAGTGGTCGTCGCGCAGATGCACGAGCAGGCCGTTGGCCGAGGGCGGTATCGCGCATGCGGCGCCGCATTCGACGGTCTTGGCCATGTGCCAGGTCAGGCCCGGCTCCGCACCCTGCATGTGTGGCAGCGCGGCGAACAGCGCGGTGTCGCTGGCCCGTCCGGCGAGGATGACGTCGCACCCGTCGGCCAGGGCCTGCTGGATGGGCTCCACGCCCATCATGGCGACGGTGTGGCTGCGCGCGAAGAGTTCGCGGTCGAGTTCCGGGGCGTTCGGCAGCGGCCGGATGCGGTCCTCGTCGTACAGCTTCTGGAGGCGCTCCGCCGGTTGGTCGCAGTAGATCAAGCCGAGCCTGAAGTGGAGGGCTTCTTCGGCTGCGATGGCGCGCGCGAGCCCCGCGACCCAGTCGACGCCCGCGTCACGGCCGCTGGTGCCGCAGGAGCCGATGATCAGCGGTACCTGGAGCCTGTCACGGGCCTTGAGCAGTAGACGCAGGTCCCGCATGACGGCCTGGGCGGAGAGTTTCGGGGTGCCGGAGCCGAGGGCCGCTGGACCGCTGTCGGTGGATCCGGCGTCGCAGGCGATGACATGCGGGCGGGCTTCGACGCCGCGGTGGAAGGCGTCGGCGTCGAATCCGGCGCCGAGGGCGCCGGTGGGAGTGAGGATGCGGAATTCCATGGGTGCTGTCTCTCTGTGCGTGCGGAAGTGGCCCCGCGCCCGCCTGGATCAGGCGGTCCGCGCGGAGGCGGCTGTGCGGCGGGCGAGGCTGGTGAAGACGGCGAAGGTGATTGCGGCGAACACCGCTGCGTTCAGGAGCATGGAGCGCCAGCCGGTCAGGTCCATGGTGATGCCGAGCAGGGCCGGGCCGAGTGAAATACCCGATGCGGAAGCGATGGTGTACAGGCCCGTGTACGCGCCGAGGACCCGGTCGTTGGGGGCAAGGTTCCACAGGGCGACCAGGGCGACCAGGGCGTTGACGGCGAAGACGGCGTAGCCGACGGAGGAGATCGCCATGGCGGCCGCGGTCATGGACGCGTTGGGCGCGGCGAAGCCGGTGAGCAGGCCGGCGACGAACAAGGCCACGCCGCGGCGGATGGCGCGGACCTGGCCGACGCGGCTGGACAGGTAGGCGATGGGGACGACCGCGATGAGGAAGGCAATGGCGCCGGGGAGAGCGATGGCTCCGGCCTGGCCTCGGGACATCCCCAGTACCTCGATGCCGTACGGGGTGGTCATGGCGCGCAGCGCCGACCACATGCCGGCGAAGCAGAAGATGCCCACCATCAGCAGCCGGGAGCGGCTGGGGTCGCGGACGACATCCTTGATGACCGCCCAGGACGAGGCCGACTCGTCAAGCCCGTGGGCGGCGGCATCGGGCTCCGCCTCGTCCTGGGCGGGCAGGCGGCGACGGGCGTGGTCGCGGCCCGGAAACCAGCTGGCCAGTCCGATGGCGATGAGCATCACCAGCGGTGGGATGGCGAAGGCGGCCTTCAGGCTGTGGTCGACGACCAGCAGGCTGATGAGCGAGGAGACGACGATGGTGAGACTGACACCGGCCTTGATGAACCCCTGCGCTTTGCTGCGGTTGCCCGCGGCGACGTAGTCGGACACCAACGTCTCGGTGACACCCTTGAACGCGTTGGCCGTCAGGCCGAAGCACACGACGCACATCATCAGGGCGGGCAGACTCGTGGCCCACGGAATCAGTGTGAAGGGGATCGCGGCCAGACACGCGCCGGCGACGATGATCGGCCACCGGCCGAAACGATGCCGGGCCCGGAGGTCGGAGAAGCGCCCCATGACTGGCTGGACGAACACACCGAAGGCGGTGTCCATGCCCATGATCAACCCGATCAGGGTCGCGGACGACAGGTACCCACGCAGTTGCGCCGGCACCTGGGCCTCGTAGAAATTCCACACTGATTCCTGCGCGAAGATCGCGATCGCCACCCAGGCGCCGGCGCCGGCGCTCATCCGGGTGGGGGTGATGGCCACCTTGTTCAGGGTGGTCGGCGCTCCGCCTGGGGAGGGCGGACGCGTGTCGTGCATCATGGCGGCTCCTTGCCATATGCTATAGCAATGATGCTGTCGGCCGACCGCCTCCCGCGCGGGACCGGCGAGCGGGGGCCGGGAGGGCGATCAGATGCTGGAGAGCTGGATCAGCGCCTCGCGGTGGTGATGCATGGCGAGCTGCTCGGCTCGTTCTTCATCCCGGTCCAGGAGGGCGTCGAGCAGGTCGCGGTGTTCGCGGTAGCGGCGGCGGAACGCTTCAGCCCGCTCGGGGGCGAGCTTCATGGTCAGGTCCAGACGCTCCTCGTCACTGAAGGCGCGGGCCTGGTGCAATAGCCCCTCCAGGACGGGATTGCCGACGGAGGCTTCCACCTGGTGGTGGAACTGCCGCAGCATCCGGAAGAGGGCGGTGAGCGGGTCGGTCACCGCAGCATCCGCCCCCTGCTGAGCCAGCACCAGCTCCAACTCCGCGACCAAGCCGTCGGCCCGGTCCAGCAACTCGGCCAGCTCGGCGAGTTGGGCATCGGTGGCGTTGCGAGCGGCGAGGCGGGCCATGAGGGCGGAGAGGCGCACTTCGGCCTCCACGACCTCTGAGCGCGCGGCGGGGGGATGGTCCGCGATCCGCAGAGCCCGGGTACCGACCCGCTCCACGACCTTCTCGTGCACCAGCTGGCGCAGCGCTTCGCGCACCGGGGTGGGGCTGACGCCGAGGCGGGCGGCGAGATCGCGCTCGGTGATCTTCTCACCCGGGCGCAAGGTGCCCTCGCGCACCGCGTCACGGAGCCGCTGATAGGCCTGGTCGGCCAGTGACGCGGTCTCCATGGGACCGAGGGGGTTACGCATGGCCGTAAGCGTGGACCCTGCTATAGCAAACAGTCAATAGGTTCGTTGTGAGGTGTTTTCCGGGACGTTGCAAGTGGACCTCCCCGCTTCCCGGGACGAGAGACTCGCCGGCCGGGGTCCCTTTCGCGGGCCCTGGCCGCGCGCACGATCATGGAGACCACCGAGACAACCCCGTTGAGCCCTCGTCGGCATCGGCCCGGACCGCCAGTGCGGTGAACACCCGCTCGCACTGATCCGAACGAAACCGCCGAGGTCCATGCCCGTTCAGCTGGACAGCGACAGGCCGTTGAGGAGCACTTTGGCCACGTTCTCGGCGTAGAGCCGCACGCGCGTCTCCTCTGTCGACGTCAGCTCCGGGTTCATCATCGAGGCGAGCGCGATCTGGCCGTAGAGCGCGGAGCCGCCCGAAGTGAGCAGGAAATAGAAGGTCTCGTAGGGGACTTTCTTGATTCTGCCCTGGTCGTGCGGGAGTTCAAAAACGGGGATGAAGCGCGACCTGATGGGCTCGATGTAATGGTGGTAAAGATAATCCAGACGATCCGTGGCGGCCGCGCCTTCCAACGTGACGAGGCGAGCCAGGTAGGGGCGTGTTGCCGAGTACTCGATGAAATTCCGGATCAGCATTCTCAACCGCACCATAGGGTCGGCTGCTTCGTCGTCCGCGGCCACCGGGTAATCCACCAGAGGGCGAAAGGCCCTGGGAGTCCTTGTCGATCTTCGGTAGCTCCGAAAGCCCGAGCAGCAGGTTGGCCTTGAAGCCCTCGACCACCGTCTCCGGGTACCACGGCGGCTCGACGCCCATGAGGTAACCGACATAGCGCCAGTGATGCATCATCGCTTCCACGTCGGCGTCAGTGGGACGGTAGCCGAGCAGCTTCAGCTGCATCCCGGGGGCGAACGAGCTGAGCAGCAACGTCCCGGTCCGCGCGAACTGGCTGATGGGCATGCCCAGTCGGTCCCGGTCCCACTCGGGGTGCGGTAGCAGGGTGTGACGGATCATCGAGTGCAGGGTGCGCACGAGCACCGCGGAGCGGCGTCCCACGGCACCGGGCTCGGTGGTGTCGGTCCAGAGACGGGAGGTCTCCAGAAACCGGCGAACGCCGATCCGCCGGTGTAGGCGCCGGTCAGCGCGAGCGGCTTGGCGACGGTCTCCAGACCGTACGCGTTGAACGTCGACATGCCGAAGTACGGGTACAGCTCCTTGTACCGCCGGAAGACCTCCGCACCGTGTTCGACCTTGTCCCAGTCCACCCACTCGGGATCGGTGTTGATCTGGTCGAACAGTGCCACCAGCTCCGGGGATGGATCGCTGACACTCTTGATGCCGCTGTGCAGTGCCAGCTCGACGTCCTTTCGGGCGCGGGACCTGCCCTTGGGCGAGGCGAAGGAGGCGTCGATATAGGCGTCGCCCAGCCGGTCACCGGTTGGCCAGTTCGCCGGCCAGATCGCGGGCGACGCGGAGAGCGGCTGCTTCGTCCGCCAGGGATGCGTCGCGGCGCATCAGTGCTGTGGGGAACGCCGCGCCGCGCAGGTCCGGCAGGGGCGGGCCCAGCAGAATGTGGGTGTGCGGACTGCCCTCGCCGAGGGAGTAGGTGTAGACACGTTCCGAGTCGGTCACCCGCGTCACCGCCGCACTCAACCGGTGGAGAAGCGGGCCGAGTTCGCCGGCCTCGGCGTCGTCCAGATCGGCGAGTCCCTCGGTGTGCCGCAGCGTCTGGACAGCGACCCAGCCCGGTGCCGGCATCGCCGGGTGCATGGACACTCCCCAGTGCCCGGTCCGCACCAGCGAGCCGGGATCCGAGTCCGTGAGCGCCGCGGCCCGTCGGCAGAGAACGCATCCGTCGCTCGTCATTCCCCCCCCTGCCGAGTCCCGTCCTGGGGCGGAGCGATCGTGCTCGTCAGCGTGCCGATCCTGGCGAGGGTGACCGACACCACGTCGCCCGCCGTCAGGAATCGCCCGTCCGCGACGCCGGTGCCGCCCGGGGTTCCGGTGAGGAGCACGTCACCGGCTTCCGGGGTCAGGAACGAGCTGACGTACGCCAGGAGTTGAGGGACCGAGAAGATGAGCTCGGCCGTCGAGGAGCGCTGGCGTACGACTCCGTTGACCTCGGTGGTGAGGGCCAGCGCGGCGTGCAGGCGCAGTTCGTCCGTGGTGAGCAGGGCGGGCCCGAGCGGTTTGAAGCCGTCGAAGCCCTTGGCGAGGGCCGGGCTGGCCATCGGCAGCGCCGGATTCTCTCCCGCCTGGACGTCTCGCGCCGAGAGGTCGTTGGCGACCGTCCCGCCCGCGACGAAGTCCCAGGCGTTCGCCTCTGGAATGTCGCGGCCGGTGCGCCCGATCACGACGGCGAGTTCACCTTCGTAGTCGACCCGCTTCGGCGCGGAGTCCGGCAGCCGGACGGCGGTTCCCGGGGAGGTGACGGCGGAGCCGGGTATCAGGTGGAAGCGGGGACGGGCGGGCAGGGGGCTGTCCGTCTCGGCCGCGTGGTCCCGGTAGTTGAGGCCGATGACGACGATCTTGCCGGGACGCCGTACCGGAGTGCGATCGTGGCGTGCTTCCGGCTGATCTCCTTGCGGATCCGCAGGCCTCGCACCTCTGCCAGCCTGCCCGCGACGATGAAGTCCTCCAGAGATCGGCCGGGGGCGTCGAGGAGTTGCAGTGCGTCGGGACCGACCCGTGCGAGGCCGTCGCCGGTCTGTGCGAGCAACATGGTGTGTCTCCGTTCCTCCGTGCTCGGCGGTTGCTCAGCCCTTGGCTGTTCCGCAGTCGCCGGCCGACCGACCCATGACCTGGTCCACGAGGGCGTCGGTGTCCGCCGGGCAGGTGTCACCGCGCCAGGCGACGATGCCGTCGGGGCGTACGAGTGTGATGGCGAATCCGTACGTCCGGCAGGCGCCGTCCGCGCCGATCCACTCCTCGTCGAGGGCTATTCCCCGGGTTCGGAATGCGTGGGCCAGAGCCCCGCTGTCCACGGCGGGGGCGAGGTTCAGCAGGGCGAAGTGCCCGCGGAAGAGGTCGAGGACGGATCTCCCGTCGGCCAGCGCGACATGCGGGGCGCGATGCCCGGGGTGGGCCGTGGGCACGTACTCCTCCGGGTTCTCGGGGAGTTCGGGGAGTTCGGGGTTCCCGTCGGAGACGATGAGGGGCGACTGCGGGTAGTGCACGCCGAGTTGGACGCCGAGGGAGCGCCACTCGGTCTGGCGGGTGGCCACGATCCGCTCGCCGGCCAGGTCGCGCGTCTCCTTCTGGGCCGGGTCGTCCAGTGCCGGGTCGTCCAGTGCCGGGTCGTCCAGTGCCGGGTCGGGCAGGATCGCGTTGTCCGCACGGTAGTTGTGCCAGGCACGGCGGACGATGCGATCCGCACGTCTTCGCCCTTGACGCTCAGCGTGGAGCCGTTGCGGTCGTCGGTCCACGTCAACGCGGGGGTGCTCAGGCGGAGGAGGTCCGTGCCGATCTCGACCTGGGCGAGGGGGCGGATGTACTCCGTGGCGCGCGAGGTGCCGGTCGTCGTGACTAACCTGCCGCTTCCCGTAGGCGCGCCGCTGTCAGATGCGGTGCCGTCCAGGGGTGCCGGAGAAGCGCCATTCTGATGCGATTGATGCAGGTGTCATCGCACCTACTGGTCGGCCTCGCCTGGGCGGCGCCCGTACCGCCGGCGCGGCGGAGGTGGGGAGACCGGTCCGATGGTGTGCCACCGAACTACGCGAAGGCGACTGTGACACGAACGAACTCGTCCACGGCCGGGACAGACGAACTGCAAAGAGGCCACGCGCCGCCTCGGGTGTCCCCGGGGGCTGGTGTGAACATGGATGACTGGATTCGCCACGCGCCCGAACTTCCCGCCGTCTGCGTGCGTTTGGCAGGCCACATCGTCGGTGTCGACGAGGCCGAAGAGTGATTGCCGGGAGCAATGCCTGCCCAAGCACGAAAGCGTCCTCCAGTGCTTCGAGGCGGGGCTGGTGGCGGGTCAGCGAGCGGTGAGGACGTGTGCCCACGGCTCATCGATGTCGGCCAGACCCAGCACGGCGACCACGTTGTCGAGCATTCCGGCGCCGAACCAGCGCCGCACCGCGTCGTCGTCGCCCAGCAGTTGCTGAACGGTGTCTACCTGCTTTGCGTAGCACCGGCGCACGGCCTGTGCCACCAGTGGCTCGCCGGTGGCACAGTTCGCGTGCATGAGGAATCGCAGGATGTTCCGGTCCGCGACGAGCGCGGAGTAGGCGTCGCGCACCGCGTCCAACGCCGCCTCACCCGACGCCGGTGAGTGCGCGGCCAGGGTTTCGGTCATCACGACGGACACATGGTCGACCGCCGCCGCGAACAGTGCCTGCTTGTTCGGGTACAGGCGGTAGAGATACGGCTGGGAGATGCCGACCCACTCGGCGATCTCGTGTGTCGTCGTGCCGTAGAAACCCTTTTGCGCGAAGCAATCGATCGCGGCGGCCATGATGGCCTGACGTCGTTCGTCACTCTTCGTGCTGGTACCGGCGGCGGGCATGGGCGTCAGTCAAACACGGGTACCCCTCAGCCTCCAAAGTTCACGCTGAGGTCAGGGTCGGACGGCACATCGTGGGGTGTGAGCGCCTCGATCGCCACCAGCGGGTTCCAGTAGTCCAGGTAGTGGGTGATGCGCGCGTCGTCATCGGTCCGGACAACGGAGATGCACGTCTGCTCGTACGGCTTGCCGGTCGGCACCGCAGTGCCCGTCGAGCGGAACTCGGCGATCACGAGACTCGGATCGACGGTCTCGTGGAACACCAGGTCGATGAACTCGACGTCAAAGTTCTCGGGGAAGTGACTCATGTGCGCGAACAGTGCATCTCGTCCCGATATCACTTGAGGTACGCCGTCCGGCGCGTACGGGAACTCGAGCACCGCGTCCGGGGCGAACAGTGCCACCCATTCGTCGACGCGTCCTGCGGCGGTGAGGCGCAGATGCTCGGCCACGGCGTGCTGGGCGGCGGCGCGGCGGCGGGCGTCGTCTTCCTCGGCTGTCATATCCACTCCTGCATTAGTGGTCGACCTATAACCTACCATTCCATGGAGACCGTCGCCGGTGGTCGTGGGGGAGTTGGCGCCGGCGGATTCTGGTCCGGATCGCGAAGAGGTCGGCGCCAGAGGGCTGAGCGGGTCGTGGTCCGGTGGGCGGCCGAGATCGAGCGTCCGGCCGGGGCGGACTGCACGCCGGGCCGCCAGGACCGACCCTCGGCAGGCTCGACGCGTGGCGCCCGACTCGTCGGCGCTACTGGGTCGTTGATGGCGTTGCAGTTGGTTGTCGTCGACGTGGCCACCGCGAGCTGGGGCCGCTTAGGTTCGGATCCACAAGCCGCCTATGAGGTCGTCGACCACCTTGTTCGAGGGGCCGGGGCCCAAGGTGGCCTGTCTGTCGTCGAGTGGGCCCTGGCGCTGCTCGCTGTGCCTCGCCATGAGCCTCAACTACCTGGACCATGCCGTCCAGAGGGGCATCCCGGCGACGGCCGAGCCGACCGTGTTCACCAAGTTCCCCAGCTCCTGTCGGGGCCGTCAAAAATGTGCCACTGCCGCCGGGCTCTGTCGGCTGGGAGACGGAACTGGTGGCGGTCGTCTCCCGGACCGCCTATCGCGTCGACGTCGACCGGGCAACGGGACCACGTGGCGGGTCTGACGGCGGGCCGGGACCTCTCCGAACGGCAGTCGGACGGTTCTCGGCAGGCGGACCGTGGCCGAGGTCTGGAGCTCGTCGAAGATGCGGGCTCTACCGGGACATCGACGGCATCGAGGTGCCCGATCACGGTCGCCCACGCACGCTCCAGGTCGGTCAAGTGAGCTTGTTGTCGATGTCGAGCGAGACGACGATCGATCGCAAGCTGGCGATGAGCTCAGCGATGGAGTCGGCGCAGGCATCGGTGTGGTCCTCGGCGCGGCTGATCGCACAGATCCGGATGCATGCGACCGCTTACGCCGATGTCGCCGCCATCGCGCTGTTGGCCACCGATCTCGACGCGGCCGGTGATTTCGTACGACGTGAACTCGGTGAACTCGCAGCCCGCAGTGCATCGATGGAGGCTTTGCGGACCACGCTGTACCACTACATCGGCGCGGAGCGCAGCCTGCTGGATGTCGCGCGGCGCCTGCATGTGGCCAGGGGGACCGTGACGTACCGCGTGAGGCGGGCCCAGGAGGTTCTTGGCCACGGCCTCGACGACCGCCGCTTCGCGCTCCACACCGCCCTGGCACTCGCCGAGGAACTCGGGGACGCGGTCCTCCTGCCGCCCGACATCGAGAGATGAGCCCGGTGGGCCGGTCACGGCCCGGACCGACCCGGCAGGCCAACAGGCGACGCGCTCGGTCGCAGACATGGGCGGACCCGCGCCGCTCCTGACGGAATCGGCGCGGGTCCTGGACCGAAGGCCGAGGATTTCAGACCGGCCCGCGTCAACGCCCGGTCGACGTACGGCTGTCCCTGACCTCACGGGCGTAGGGCGTGGCTTCCCCGGGCGCGGCGCCGACTGAACCTCCGGAGCTGTCCCTGCGTATGAATTCCGCAGGGACAGCTCCGGTCTCTGCCATGGGACGGAAGGAGAGCACCGTGCCCACACCGCCTGCGTCCGACGCACCGGACGACCGCACCGCGCTGGAGCCCATCCACGTGCTGCGCCCGCGCCGCACCGACGCGCTGGCCCAGCTGCTCGACGAAATACGCCAGGACAAGGACTACCGCAGCCACGTAGCCGTGGCCGCACCCGTCCCACACACCCCGACCGACGGCGAGACAGAGGAACTCCCGCCTGTCCCCGGCGGCAAGACGGAGGAACTCCCCGCACCCGACGGCGACACCCGCCTGCCGCGTCCCGTAGACCGCCCGCGCCTGGGGCCCGGACAGCGCCGGGCGGCCGTGGTGATTGCGGTCGTCGCGGCGGCCGTCGTCGGCTTCGGCTGCTCTCTCCTGATCCCCAGCCCTATCAAGGCCACCCCGACCGCTCCCTCGGCGAGCGCGTCGGCTGCCCCGACATCGGCCGCCCCGGGCGCGGTCGGGGTTGCCGACGTCCTGACCAACCCCGGCTTTGAGTCGGGCGGCCTCTCGCCGTGGAGCTGCGCCGGCCACCCGGGCTCGATCGTTTCCTCCCCCGTCCACGCGGGCTCCAAAGCCCTCCAGGGGAGGGTGAGTTCGAGCGATACCGCGCAGTGCAACCAGACCGTCGCGGTACGGCCGAAGACCACCTACTCACTCAGCGGCTGGGTCCGCGGCTCCTACGTCTACCTGGGCGTGAACGGCGGCGTCTCCACCTGGACCACTTCCCCCTTCGGATACAGCCCACTGACCGTCTCCTTCACCACAGGCGCCTCCCAGACCAGCGCGACGATCTACGTGCACGGCTGGTACGCACAGGGCAGCTACTACGCCGACGACATCACCCTGAACGGGCCCGGTGGCGGCGGTCACACGTAGAGCCTGTCATCAAGTGATCCTGCGTGTTGGATCTCACGTCGGTGGACATGTCAACAGTCTGCCGAGATAGACAAGGCTCGTCGCCTCGTTTTCGATGCAGAACCTAACCGGTGGGCCGGGGTGGGGCGACTTCGTAGAGTTGGCCGTCGCGGATCAGGACCCACAGGACGTTGACTCTGCGGCGGGCGAGGGCGATCACGGCCTGGGTATGGCGTTTGCCCTCGGCGCGCTTACGGTCTTAAAACGCCCGGGAGTTGGGGTCGTAGCGCACGCTCATCAGGGCGGACACGTAGAAGATGCGCTGAAGACCCCGGTGGTAGTGGCGCGGCCGGTGGAGGTTGCCGTTCCGCTTCCCGGAATCGTGCGGTGCGGGAGCCAGACCGGCGAACGCCGCGAGCCGGTCCGGACTGGTGAAGTCCGCCAGATCATTGCCCACCGCGGCGAGGAACTCGGCACCCAGCAGCGGACCGATGCCGGGCATGCTGGCCACGATCTCGGCCAGCTCGTGCGTCCGGGACCCGGCCTCGATGAGCCGGTCGACCTCGGCGACCTTCTCGTTCAGGGTCTCGACCTCCTGGGCGAGCGTCCGAACGAGCTGGGCGATCACCGCCTCCCCGGGAACGGAGGTGTGCTGCCGCTCGGCGGCCTCCATGACCTTCTTCGCCAGCCCGTCCGGACTGCGGACGCCGCGGGCACGCAGCCATCGGGTGAGCCACGCGACCCCGAGACGCCGGAGGGCTGCCGGCGTCTGATAGCCGGCCAGCAGGACCAGTGGTCCGTCGCTGGTCAGGACGAGCACGCGTTCCAGCGCAGGGAACATGCCGGTCAAGGCGGAGCGCAGTCGGTTGATGGACCGGGTGCGGTCGCGGACGAGGTCGGTGCGGCGGTTCGTCAGGAGCCGGAATTCGATGGTGGCCTCGTCCTTCATCTTCGTGATGCCTCGTAAGCCTCGCGGATGGCCGCAGGGATACGCCCACGATCATTTACGAGATAGCCGTTGGTGCGTGCCCAGAGGCGTATCGGCTCGTCTTCCGGACGAGGATCGAGCCTACGGGGTCTAGCAGACTTGCCGGGGCCTCTCCAGTCTCCCGAGGAGACCCCTTCCAGCCGGTCCGCTGCCTCTTGGAAGAAAGCGAACAACGAGGCGTATACGCCCTCCTCGGGACCGTATGCTTCAGCCCACGTTCCGATGGTTCCGTTGAGCGTGTCCAGAAACGTCCCGTAGAGACCGTCGCGCTCCGCGGCGATTGGCACCCACTCACGACGCCAGAACGGATAGTCAGGGTCTGCGGACGGCTGCATCTCCTCCAAGGCCATCTGGCTGAGGTAGACCCGCTGAATGTCCGTCAGGCCAAGAAGGAGATGGCCGCCGGGGATGGCTACCTCGCACCCCAGCGCCACCAGACACGATTGGCCATCGGGTTGTCTGCCGGCATCGATGTCGTTCGCCAGCAGCCACTGCCACATCTCCCGAGGCAGCTTCAGAGCCATGCGCAGTTCGGCTTCGCTTATGGCCGCCTGGCTCCCCGGGCCGCCGAGCGCAGCGAGAGCTTCAGGGTCGTTCCGCTCAAGCCACGCGGTTACCCGGCCCCACGCCTCTCGTACGTCTCCTGCCTCGTGCATCGGAGTTTCGCTCACGTGTGATCTCCACCCCGGCAGGATGCGCACATATGCGGAGCACGTCCACCCATATCGCTAGCTCTCAGGGAGCGTTGCCCGGTCTCCCGGACTGTGAAGTTGTCCTCTTGGTGAAGCGACGACCGCTGATGATCCATTGGAGAACCGTATGCGGGACCACTGACAGTGACTGACGCGGAACGCGTTTCTGCAGACCATCTACGGCGCACAGCTGGCCCCGCTGAGCACGCCACCAACTTCTAAAACGCTCACTAGGCGCGTACCGGGGGCAGGTCGTAGCGGCTGACGGCCAGGTACGTCTCAGGCGTCGCCGCTTCGAGGAGACCCGCGTCGCCCTCCAGATCAAGCTCCGGCTCCTGGGGACGGCGCAGCAGGTCGCTCCAGTCGCTCGTTGCACCCCGCTCGTAGGCATCGCGGAGCAGGGGGCGCAACCGGGGGCGGGCTTCCTCCTGCTGCTCGCGGAAGATCTGCCGCTGGGTGATTCGCGGTTCTTCCTGAGCGTCGTCGCTGAGCTCCTGGGTCGGCGATGGTGTCCCGCCAAGTGGTGTAGCAGCGATCACCGCGGAAGTGCAGGTCGTGGGCCAGATGCAGGCAATCGCCGACCGGATAGACATGACGCTGCGTCAGTTTGTAGCGCCCAGGGCGCGGCGCTACCGACTTTGACGCGACCTTCTCCGAGGCCAGGACCATGGGGTGCGCGCCGACCATCTCGGCCAAGCCTCGTACCTGACAAGCAGCCAGGTCAGCAGGGGCGTCGTGCAGGCTGATTGGGCACGTGACCTGCAGCTTCGTCGTGATCGTTGCTACACCACATTGCGGGACACGACCTCCCCAGGCCGCCCGCACATCCACGGCGTGCGAACCATTGTGCCCCGCAGCCCCCGGGGCTGATGCGTTCTCAGTCGGCGAGATGAGCTGATCGCCTGCGTACGCGCCGTCGTGGTCGGTTCGCCCAGTTCGGCAACGAGAGACGCGACCCCTGATGACCAGGGTTCTCGAAGCCTTTGGTCACGAACAGGCCGATTGCCTCGGGCCCTTGGACGAGGAGGCCGAGGCGGAGATGCGGCGCCTGCTTGGCATCGTTCCGATGGGGCGTCAGGTTTGGTCTCGTACTGCCGGCGACTGGGCTTGCGGCGACGCTACGGGCGCCGACCGTGCGGGGCTCCCTGCCGCGCTCTGTCACCGGTGAGCGTCTTGGTGGTCCACCTGCCGTCTGCGCTGCCGGTCCAGGTTGACGCGGCCGTCGGTGGGAAGGGGCCGTCACCTGTGGCAGGGCAAGAACTTGGTCGGCGCGTACGAGCAGCCTGCCGCAGTGCTGTGTGACGCCGACTGTCTCGCCACCCCTGCCCGCCCGTGAACGAACCGAAGCATGTGCTCCAACGTTGTCTTATGGCGCTCAGGTTCCGAACGGACGTCGCGGTGGTTCAAGTGCGTGCTGTGTCGGTTTTCCTAAGCTTCGACGGCAGAGGGAACACCCGGGCTGTTCCTGGACGGATACACACCAAAGACGAGAAACTCGTGAACCAAGAGAATTCCGGCCGCGTGGCCGTCATCGCAGGTACCGGCGCCGACATGGACATCCCCAACGGGGTGATCGGCAGTGTGCGGATCGCAGGCCCGCCGGATCAAGGTGATCGTTTGCCATCGGGTCACCTCGGTGTCCGTCAGCACCAGCAACGCCCACACCAGCAGGGGCGCGTGGCGGGCCTCCGTCCGGACAGCCATGCTCCACTGGAGCCCGCTCGCTGCTGATCAGCCGGTTCCACGCCTTCTGCGCGCCGAGCCCGGACGCGGCTGGGCGACCCACAGGGCTGACGCGAAGACAACCATCCTCACTTTTAGAACCCTTTAGCACATAAGCATAATCAGCTCCTTGATCGTCGAGGAGCTGATTTTCTGAAATCCGGTGGTCGGACAAGGCTGCCGTGGAAAGCGGAGACATGATGGGCAAGAGTCCTTATGACTATGTCGTGGTGGGAGCGGGGACAGCGGGATGCGTGATTGCCTCCCGGCTTTCGGAACGCCCCGGCGTGCGGGTGTTGCTGCTGGAGGCCGGAGCCCGGGACGCAACCGAGACGATGGCATCTCCTTGGGGTTTCCTGGGGTTTGACCCGTCATCCCTCTGGCTGGGCGCCTCGACCGTGCAGGCCGGTACAGGCAGGGCCGCTGACGTGCTGCGCGGCAAGGCGCTCGGCGGATCGTCGAGCATCAACGGCCTCTACCACCTGCGGGGGCACCGCTCCGGCTACGACGAATGGCCCGGCCTCGGTGCTCCAGGCTGGGGTTTCGACGATCTGCTGCCCTATTTCCGCCGCAGCGAGAGCACTCGCAGCCGTAATGCCTCCGTGCGGGGCACGGACGGGCCGGTCGCGGTCGCCCCGGTCCCGGAACCCCATCCCCTGGCCACGGCGGGCGTCGACGCCGCGGTGGAGGCTGGGTTCGCACGCGCCGATGACATCGGCAGCGGACTGGAGACCGGGTTCGGGTGGAGTGACATGAATCTGCCCGGCGGCGCCCGCCAGAGCGCGGCCGACGCCTACATCCGTCCGTTCCTCGACCGGCCGAACCTGGACGTCGTCACGGACGCGACCGTGCAGCGGCTGCGCACCACCGCGGGCCGCTGCACCGGCGTCGAGTACACCATCGGTGGGGAGCACCTGTCCGTCGACAGCGCCGAGGTGGTACTGACCGCGGGAGCCATCGGTTCCGCGCACCTCCTGATGCTGTCAGGGATCGGCCCGGCACAACACCTTGAGGAACACGGTATCGACGTCGTCGCCGACCTGCCGGGAGTGGGCTCCCATCTGCAGGACCATCCGATGGCGGGCGTGGTGTACGAGGCCATCCAGCCCGTACCGTTCATTCCTGCCAACCCGCCGGCCGAAATGATGGGCCTCCTGTACAGCGACCCCGCCGCGGCCCGGCCGGACCTTCAGGTCTACATCGTCGCCGCACCGCTCCCGTCGGCATGGGGCCAGCCGCCGGCCAACGGCTACTCCATCGCTTTCTCCGCGATGGCTCCGCACAGCAGCGGCACCGTGCGCCTGGCGGACGCCAATCCCGGCAGCGCTCCCGTCGTCGACCCCGGCTACCTGAGCGACGACCGTGACCTGGAGATCATGCGCAAGGGCCTGGCCCTGGCACGCCGCATCGGGGAGGCCGACGCGTTCGCCGACTGGCGCAAGCAGGAAGCGGTGCCGGGCTCCGGGACGAGCGGCGAATCCGTGGACGAGTTCATCCGCAAGGCCACCGGCCCCTACTTCCACTTCACCGGCACCTGCCGCATGGGAACCGACGCCGATGCCGTCGTCGACCCTGCGAACCTTCGCGTGCACGGAATAGCCGGACTGCGGGTCGCCGATGCCTCGGTGATGCCGTCCATCCCCTCGGCCAACACCAACGCGACCGTCTACGCCATCGCCGAACGGGCCGCCGAACTGCTCGACTGAGCCTTCTTCAGCGCCCACGGCGCTTCCACAACGCGCTCATCCCCGACGCCTGGATCGCCGGCAGCTGGTCGGAGTCTTCGACCAGCTGCCGGCATCCTGCTTGCCGAACTCAAGGCGGCCGGCGAGCTCGGCGGGTCCAGGCCCTGTGTGGACGGCTGCCACATACGGGCGGAAGTGGGGGGAGCTGACGCCGGTCCGTCGTCGGTCGGCCAGCGGAAGGCGGCTGGCAAACACCACCCAATGGTGAGCCACGGGGCGGTGGATCACCTCTCAGCTCGCCGGGAACCGCCGAGGTCCTGAAACGACCGAGGGCCCCGCGGGCAGCGCCGACGAGGTCACCCAGACCCGCGCCCTCATCGACAACATCCCGCCGCGGTCACATGCTCAGGCCGCCCACAGCGCCGCCCTGCCTTGCTTGGGACACGAGTAGGCGGCATCCGCTGAACTGCGGTCGTACCTTTGGTCACGCGCTTTCGGCCGGCCCGTGGCCCGGCGGGTGCCGGTTCGGCGAGAGCGAGGCTGCTCCGGTCGAGCGGGCGTACTCGGTGGGAGTCTGACCGTAGTGCTTCTTGAAGGTCCGGGTGAAGTGGCTGCTGTCCGCGAACTGCCAGTGTGCGGCGAGTTCCGAGATACTCAGGCGACCTGACGGCTCGGTGAGGGCGAGCCGGGCCTCTTGCAGTCGCCGGTGGCGGATGTAGGTGGCCACCTGCTCTCCCACCGCGGCGAATGCCCGGTGCAGCGTACGGACGGAGACGTTGAGTTCACGCGCAAGCATCGCCGGAGAAAGTTCGGGATCAGCGAGCCGGCGGTCCGCGAGGTCCTTAGCTGCCTGGGTGAGCGCGGGAGCCAGCCTGGGTTCTACGTCGTCGAACCGGCCCTTCGTCACCGCCTTGGCCAGCTCGATCAGGGCGGCGTGGGCGGCTTCCACACCGGCCGGGCCGAGGTCGGCCACGGTTATGTGGATCATGTCCGTGAAGGCCGTCAGCAGGCGTATCTCGGCCGAGTCCGCCGGCCCGGTGATGACCCGGTTCCCGAGCAGGGGTTTGAGCTCGCCGGGGGGCAGGACGAGGAACTTCGCCGTGAGGTGCGCCGTCGTCTCGAAGGCCGTCAGGCGCCCGAGGTGCCGGACGAGGAACTGCCCGGCCGATACGGTCTGGTCGCCGCAACCGGGCGGGCCGCCCAGAGTCCATGCGCCGCGCTGCACTACGTACATCGCCACCAGATCCTGATCGCCGCCCGGGACGTCCGCGGTCCGGGTTGCCGACGCGGCGTGAAGATCGGCGATCGCCGCGCCCTGCACCTTGGCCACGTGGCCCTTGACCCGGAAGTCACCGATCGTGTCCGGACTGAAGGCCGGCAGTTGGAAGACATCGTCGCCGATCTGCGTCTCCCACCCGCGCCGGAAGGCGTCGAGTCCCCGCGGTGCGGCGCCCGGGGCGGTCGAGTCCACTGATAACACCCCGCGCGCGCCGTCGACCTCCGCTCCAGTACTGTTCATCACTCTCCGATCCCTCACATTCATTGCTTCAACGCGGTGCTCGTGTTCCGTACGGACGTCGCCGTGGTTCATGTGGGCGCTGTGCCAATCTTCCTACAGACGGCCCGCATGGCAGCGGTCGAGGGGCACTGCAGGCCCGCACCGCCGGGGCCGGGCACGGCCGCCGTGAGATCCGCCGTCTGAAGGTCTGCACCGTCCGTCCCGGCCTGCTCTTCCCGCACGCTGTCCAGGCCATGCAGATCAAGCGCCGCCGCACCCACCACAAGACCGGCAAGGTCGAGACGAAGACCGTCTACGCGATCACCAGCCTCCCGCCCGAACAGGCCAGCCCGCCACAACTCGCCGAACTCGCGCAGAACCACTGGTCGGTTGAGGCCTTGCACCACATCCGAGACGTCACCTACGACGAGGACGCCTCACGAATACGCACTGGTGCCACACCCCGTGCCATGGCCACCCTGCGCAACCTTGCCATCGGACTCATGCGCCAAGCAGGCTGGACCAACATCGCCGCCGCAGTCGATCACTACCGGGCACGCCCCCAGCACGCGGCCGCCATGCTCCGGCTCACAGCCTGAGAACGCATCGCCCCTGGGCCGGGTGGGGATCTTGACCTCGGTCGAGCGGACCGCGTACCCGCAGTTCAAGCGGCTGGCCATCCCCGTCGGGGTACCGCATAGCACTGGGATACACCCACCAGCGACATCACAGTTGCCCTGAACCGATACCTCGTAGTCGCTGAGCTTCACGCGGTGTTGTCCAGACCGACGAACACCTTAGCGATACGCCACTCGCCTTCGGCATGCTGCAGAGTGAACGTGTAGAAGCCCGTCGCGATCACGGCCGCGCTCCCGCCCGCGTTCGACGTCAGCATCAGGTAGGCCCACACCACTGCCGTGTCGGCGTCCGCACGGCGGAAGACCATGTTGATCAGATTGTGCCTTCGCTGATCGGTTTGCGCTTCCGTTGCATCTCGCACCAGGTCGAGAATCGCCGCGCGTCCGACGAAGGGGCCCTGCTCGACCTCACCGGCGATGTTGACCGTCCAGGTGGCGTCTTCGGTCAGAACGCCCGCCAACGTCACCAGATCTCCGTGATCCAGGGCGAAGGCGTAGCGTGCCAGCGTCTGCTGGACGGCGAGCCGCTCTGCAGGGTCGAGATCCACCTCTCCCGCCGGCGTTGTGTTGAGGTGGCTGCTTCCCCAGCCGAAAGCCGCAGTTGTCGTCATATCAAGCCTCGCTCGTGCTCGGTTGTCGGGTGAAAGATCGGGCGCGCACAGCGACAGCGGCCATCTGGTGTGCGCCGGGAGGGCGCAGGACGTGACATGAGCGGTGCGCCGCCTTGCGACCGACCGCTCCACCGTCAGGGCGCCGGACCGCTGCCGCCGGCGACGGTGATGTGCCGGCCAGTGATGTCGCCCTTCCGCCGGCATCAGGAATGCGACCGTCTCGGCGATCTCCTGCGGCGAACCGAGCCGACCCGTGCGGTCGGCTCGGTTCGCCGTTGCGAGCATCGTGGCCGCGTGGTCGCCAGGATGCGCCCCAAGTTCTCCGCGTCGGCGTCTCGATGGCCGCCGGTGCCCCGCGGACGGGCGCCGGACGCGTCGGTGAAACGGCTCGTTCCTAAGCGACCGTGAGCACGATCTTGCCCTGGATGTGCCCTCGGGCGGCGCGTTCGTGCGCGGCTCGGGCATCCGCGAGCGCAAACGTGCTGTCGATCGCGACGTGGATTGTGCCCGCGTCGAGCAGGCGCCCCAGTTCAGCGAGTTGCGCGCCGTTCGAGCGGACCTGGGCGCTCGAGACCGTGACGCCCAGCTTCGCGGTCTCTTCTTCGTCGAAGTCCCCTGGAAGTACGGGGAACTGGACGCCGCCGCGCTTAAGCGTGCGCAGGAAGCGTTTGCTGTCGGGGCCGCCGACGGTGTCGAGCACGAGGTCGACGTCGTGCACGAGTTCCTCGGGACGACTCTTGGTGTAATCGATGAACTGGTCGGCGCCGAGTTCGCTCAGGAACGATTCATGCGCGCCCGATGCCACCGCGATGACACGTGCGCCCTTCCATTTCGCCAGCTGTAGTGCGAAGTGCCCCACGCCGCCCGCGGCGCCGTTGATGAGCACCGTCGTGTCGGCGTCGAGTGCCGTCGGGCGATGCCGTGCCTCCTGGAAGGGCGAGGGGTGATCGTGTCCGACCTCGATCAGGAACTGCCACGCGGTGAGCCCGGCCATGGGAGCCCCGGCGGCGTGTACGTGGTCGATGCCGGCCGGCTTGCGTGCGAGGTCCGACGCGGGCGCGGCCACGTACTCGGCGTATGCGCTGCCGTTGAAGCTGGGAAAACGCAGAAGACCGAAGACTTCATCACCTACGGCGAGGCCGTCCACGTCCGCGGCGACGGCCTCGACGACGCCCGACATGTCCGTCCCCGGAATCACCGGCAGGCTGACCGTCGATTTCGTCTCCCCGGGCATCCTGGTCAGCCCGCCGCGCAGGTACCAATCCGGAGGATTGATGCCGACCGCGTGAACCCGAACGAGCACTTCGCCCGGCCCCGGCTCGGGAATCGGCACCTCGTCGTAACGCAGAACTTCAGGGCCGCCGTGCTCATGGAGCCGGACCGCCCTCATCGTGTGTGTCGGCATCGTTTTCTCCTGCCCGCGCTGCGAGATAGTCTTATTCGGATCAGTGATCCATATAAATGGACCACTGATCCGAATATATGGACCACTGATCCGGATAGTCAAGGGGGACAGATGCGGGCCGACGCCAGGAAGAACCGCGACCACCTGCTCGCAGTAGCGGGCACCGCCATCACCGAGCAAGGCGTCGACGTGTCACTGCGCGACATCGCGCGCAGGGCCGATGTCGGGCTCGCGACGCTGCTGCGTCACTTCCCGACGCGCGAGGCGCTGCTCGATGCCCTGCTCCGCACGAGCTTCGACGAGCTGGCGGCACAGGCGGCCGAGCTCGAAACGTTGAGCTCACCCGAAGATGCTCTCGTTTCATGGCTACGCGACTGCGTCGCGTGGACAACCGAGTACCGGGGCGTGACCGTGCTGATGGCAGCCGCCATCGAGGACACCGAATCCGCACTCCACGCTTCGTGCGTCACTCTGCGCGCGGCCGGTGCGCGGCTCCTCACCCGTGCCCAGGCCGCGGGCATGGCGCGGAGCGATATCGATGGCGCCGATTTGTTTGCGCTGGTGGCCATGCTCGCTTGGCTCGGCGATCAACCCTCGCTCGCGCCACGCGCCGACCACCTCTTCGAGGTTGTCGCGAGCGCGATTCTGACGAGCGCAGGGAGCAGCGATGCCGAGGAGGAACGCCGCCCTCGGGCCCGTAGCTGAAATCGTCGCGCAAGCGGACCAGTACACGAGAGGCGTGCTCCACGTCGGCGCCAAGTCCAGTCGTTCAAGGGGAGGCGGTACTTCACTCTTCCGAAGGGAGGGAAGACCCGCGTCGTCGATATGCCCTCCTCGGTGGCCGAGGAGCTGAAGCACCATATCGAGGCGTTTCCGCCTGTGGAGGTGGAGCTCCCGTGGGAGAAGCCGGAGGGACAGCGGAGGAAGTACTCCCTGCTGCTCACTACACGACTCGGCAACGCCATTGCGGTCGTTGGGTGGAACACCAACACCTGGAAGCCTGCGCCGGCCGAGGCCGGCATCATTCCACCGCGCCCAAAAGGGGCAAAACCTTGGCAGTGGCAGGCGGCGCCGAGGGACGGGTTTCATGTGCTGCGGCACACCTACGCCTCGATCATGCTGGAGGCGGGGGAGTCCGTGGTGACGCTGGCGCGATGGCTCGGGCACTCTTCGCCCACTGTCACGCTTGGTTACTATGCCCACTTCATGCCGGAGGCTGGGAGTAAGGGGCGCACCGTCATTGACGGACTGCTCGGGAGGCAGGGGGATCGGCCTGCCAGTCGAAACTCCCCAGATTCTCCCCAGGGCTGATCGTGGTGGACTCCCGACGCTGTGCGCCGGGCACGCGAGCTGCTATTGCTATGACCTGTTCACGGCTCCGCCGGTCCGTGGTCATGGCCGCGCGGTAGCAGGCTCGCCCGTGGCGGGTGAGGCGCCGGACGGGCTTCTGAGCTGGGATGGAGGGGGCGGCCGGTCGGCGGCGGTCGCTGCCCGGGTGACGCCCACCGGCGTCCCGGGCCGACTCGGCGAGGTGGACACGGTGGCACACTGGCGGGCTCTGATCGTCCTGGGGACGGCCCAGTTCCTGATGGTTTTGGACACGTCCGTCATGAACGTCTCCATCAGCCAACTGGTCGCGGACTTCGACACCGAGGTCACCACCATTCAGGCCGTCATCACGCTCTATGCCCTGGTCATGGCGGCGTTCATGATGATCGGCGGCAGGCTCGGGGACATCCTGGGCCGTCGTCGTCTGTTCGTCCTCGGACTCGTCGTTTACGGCATCGGGTCGGCCCTGACCGCCATCGCTCCCACCGTGTGGGTCCTCGCGCTGGGCTGGTCGGTCATCGAGGGACTCGGCGCCGCGATGGTGCTTCCGGCCATGGCGGCCCTCGTCGCGGAGTCCTACCACGGACGGGAGCGGGCCGTCGCGTACGGAGTCATCGGCGGACTCGCCGGAGCGGGGATCGCGGTCGGCCCCCTGCTGGGCGGCTGGGTGACGACGTACCTCACCTGGCGCCTGGTCTTCGCCGGTGAGGTCGTGGTCGTCGCGGCCATCCTCTGCTTCCACCGGGTGGTCGCGGAATCCGTCCGGGCCGACCCGCGGCCCCGGCTGGACGGTGTGGGTGCCGTACTCTCGGCGGCCGGACTCGGGCTGGGCGTGCTCGGTGTACTGCAGAGCAGCTCCTGGGGATGGGTGAAGCCCCAGAACCCGCCCTTCACCGTGCTGGGTTTCGCCCCGACGCTGTTCGTCATCGGTGCGGGGGCGGTCGTCCTGGACCTCTTCGTCCACTGGGAACGGAGGCGGGATGCCCACGGCGCCGATCCGTTGGTGTGCCTGCCCCTGCTGAGCAGACCCCCACTGCGGGCCGGCCTGATGACGCTGCTGAGCCAGAACCTCATCCTGCTGGGGCTGTTCTTCACCATCCCGCTGTACTTGCAGGTCGTGCAGGGTTTCGACGCGTTTCAGACGGGGCTGAGACTGCTCCCGGTGTCCATCACCATGCTCATCACCTCCATGGGCGCTGCCAGGCTGGGACGGGTGGCGGGACCGCGCCGGGTGGTCCGACTGGCCCTGGTGATCCTGGCGGCGGCCATCGTGTGGCTGCTGGCCACCATCGATCCGGTCATCGACGACAATCAGTTCGCCGGAGCCATGGCCCTGCTCGGCGTGGGCATGGGCCTGCTCGCCTCGCAGCTGGGGAACGTCGTTCAGTCCAGCGCCGACGACGAGGAACGCAGTGAGGTCGGAGGGCTCCAGTTCACCGCCCAGAATCTGGGCTCCGCGCTGGGTACCGCGCTCATCGGATCGCTGCTGATCGGCGCCCTGGCCCAGGCCTTCTCCACACAGGTGGAGCAGCACCCGTCCCTGTCGAACGAAGCCCGGCAGCAGACCGCGGTCGCTCTCGAAGCGGGGGTCGAATTCGTCCCCACCGACCAGGTGCGCTCGGCGGCCGAGCGTGCCGGGCTGCCGCCGTCCGAGGTCGACGCCCTCACGGATTCGTACGCATCGGCGCAGCTGGGCGGCCTGAGGGCGGCGATCCTCGCCACCGGCGGAGTCACGCTCGCCAGTTTTCTGGTCACCACGCACCTGCCGACCGGGCGGGCGAGCCGTCCGAAGCATCCCGAATCCGGCGATTCGGCCGATGCCCTCGGTCCGGTGCACTGAGTCGGAGGGAAGGCCCTGATGTCCCGTACCGAACCCGCCGCGGCCTCAGCGGCCGACGCCGAGCACCGGGCCCATGCCGACTACACCGGTGGTGTCTACGGGTCCATGCTCGCCGCGTCCGTGGTGATCGGCGCCGGCACACTGGGCTCGTTCCCACGCCTGGAGCTGGCGGTGCTGCTGCTCGGCACCGGCGTGGCGTTCTGGATCGCGCACGTGCACGCCCAGCTGTTCGGGGCGCGTCTGGCGCGGCAGCCCTTGGGCTGGCGGGCCGTTATGGAGGTGTGCCGTGCCGAGTGGCCGATCGTCAAGGCCGCCGTCCCGCCGACCGTTGCCGTGGGCGTCAGCCAACTCCTGGGCCTCGACCTGAAGGGCACCTTCTGGCTGGCGCTCGCCGTCGCCGTGGCCGGGCAGGTGGGCTGGTCGGCGGCCGCGGCACGCCGTGCCGGAGCCTCCTGGCGCCTCACGGCCGCCACTGCCTTGGTCAACCTGCTGCTCGGCCTGCTGATCATCTCGTTCAAGGTCGTCCTGACGCATTGAATCGTCCTGAAGCGTCGACCCGGATGGTCGGCGTTGCCGGGCGATGGATCACCTGTTCGGGGTGAGGGCGGACGACGCGCCGAGACGGAGGATCGTAGGGAAGGGCGCCGTTCGCCTGCCCCGGCCGCCCGCGGGAGCAGCTCATGCGCTACGAGATCCGTGTCGACGGACACATGACGGAGACGCTGACCAAAGCCTTTCCGGAGATGGATCACGTGGTGATGTCCGGCCAGACCGTCCTGTTCGGCCCCGTTGTGGACGAGGCGCACCTGTACGGGCTGTTGGCCCGCTGCCAGTCGCTGGGACTGCACGTCGTGGAGATGCGCCGACTACCGGAGTGACCGGCCGTACGCCGCCCCTGTGCCCGTGCCCGTGCCCGTGCGCAAGGCTCCGCGTCGGTCTGGTGGGCGCCGTCAGAGGCGCTCCGCGGCGATCCGGCCGTGACAAGGACGGCTCGGGCAAGGGCCGCGGCCGGCGCCCACCGACCATCTTGCGTCTCTTCGTTCTGTCTGTTCCGTCAGTTCTGTCGTCAGTTCCCTCTGCCCCGCCGGGAATCGGAGAAGGCGTCCCGCTCCACCTCATCGCCCCGGCGGTATGGACGATCACCCGCCGGGGGTGACCCGGCAGCCGACGGCGCGCGGGACGCTGGCCCGGTGAGGTCCCCGCGCACCGTCCCGTCGGCGGTCCGGCGACGACCCGCTCGAGCGCGTGAGGAGGAGCCATGACCGAATCGCGTGGTCCGGCGCCGCGTACCGGACCGGGGTCCATGCCCGACGGGGCGGCCTCCGTTCCACCCGCCGACCCCGAGGAACTGCTGGCGGGGCTCGGCCGCTCATGGACCTGGATCCTGGGTTCGGCGATCTCGACGCTGGTGCCCGGCGTCCTGGTACTGGTGTGGCCGGACGAGACTCTGCACGTCCTGGCGGTTCTCATCGGTCTGTACCTGATCGCGACCGGGGTGTTCCGCTTCGTGGCGGTCTTCGGTCGGGAGGAACACGGCGAGCGACTCCCCGGGCTGCTGCTTTCGGTGCTGTTCGTCCTGGCCGGGGTGCTGTGCCTGAGGAATCCGCTGCAGACCATCGCCGCGCTCTCGCTGATCGTCGGCGTCGTCTGGCTCGTGTCCGGGATGCTGACCGCCTACACGGCCATCGCCGTGAAGGACCTCCCGCACCGCGGCGTCGTCTTCTGCGCCGCGGCGCTCGGCATCGTCGCGGGGATCGTGGTGCTGGCCCTGCCGACCGAGTCCGCCCGCGCTCTGACCCGGCTGCTCGGCCTGTGGCTCGTGCTGCTCGGCCTGGTCGAGCTCGTCCTCGCCTTCGCCTGGCGGGCCGCGCTCCGCCGGTCACGTGCCGCGGACCCGTATGGACCCGCCTCGTCGCTCTGAGACGCCGCGCGGACGATCACACCTTGCCGCGCGTGCCGGCCGTTTGGGTGCTCGTGGGCACCTCGCCGCTCGTGGCTCGGAGCCACTGGAGCGGCTGTCATGTGTCCGGTCCGGGCCGATCACCGCGCTGTCGGTGGCTGCCCCGGGGCAGACCCGCCGCGAAGCGGTCGCATGCTCCCGGCGTCGGCCGAGGGCAGCACGTGGCACGCATGTTCACCCGCCTCGGGTGAGGCCGCACGACCCTTGCCGTGCGCATGCTGAAGGGGGAGGAAACGACTGCCGGGCCGGCGCCCGGGATGGAGGAGTGGCATGAGCACGCAGATGTACCTCGCGTACGACTATCCGCTGCTGAGCGTCTTCTGGAGCATGTTGTGGTTCTTCCTGTGGATCATGTGGTTCATCCTGCTCTTCCGGATCATCGCCGACATCTTCCGTGATGACTCCCTCGGCGGTTGGGGCAAGACCGGCTGGCTGGTGCTCGTCATCGTCGTGCCCTTCCTGGGTGTCCTCATCTACGTGATCGCCCGCGGCAAGGACATGGGCCGCCGGGAGATACATCAGGCCCGTGCGCAGCAGCAGGCCTTCGACGCCTACATCCGCGAGACCGCGGGCGGCACCGCCACCACCGGCAGCGTCGACGAACTCGCCAAGCTGTCCGAGATCCGCGCCCGCGGCGACATCACGGACGAGGAGTTCCGCAGGGCGAAGGAACTGGTCCTGAGTGGTCACGGTTCGTCCGGCGGCTCAGGCACGGCGACCTCCGGTCGCTGAGCGCCGGACGACACGTGTCCGCTCACAGTCTGAGGGTGAACCAGGTGGTCTTGCCGTCGTCGGTGGGGCGTACGCCCCAGCTGTTGGCGAGCGCGCGGACGAGGATCAGCCCGCGCCCGGATTCGTCGTCGTCGGCCGCGAAGCGGGGCTGGGGCAACTGCGGACTGTGGTCACCGACTTCGACAGTGAGGTCCGTGGTGGTTCGGCACAGGTGCAGTTCGATGGGGCCCTGGGCGTGTTGGACGGCGTTGGTGAGGACTTCGGACAGCAGCAGCCGTGCGTCGTCCGCCTTCGTGGTGCAGCCCCAGGAGGTGAGGGCCTTGCTGAGGAAGGCTCGGCCCTCGGGGACGGAGTCGGGGACTGCCGGGAGGTCGAGGGTGACGGCGGCCAGCGGCGCGTCGGGCAGCCGAGTCAGCAGCAGGGTGACATCGTCGTTGTGGCCTTCGGCGTCGGGCAGCAGGGTGGTCAGGACATGGTCGGCGGCCACTTCCAGGTCGGGAGCGGTGGTGAACAGGTCGCTCAGAGTGTCGGTGAGCTGGGAGAGCTGGTCCTCGATGTCGCTGCCGGGGGTTTCGATCAGGCCGTCGGTGTAGAGCACGAGGGTGGCGCCGGGCGGGATGACCGCGCTGGACTGCTGGTAGAGGACATTGCCCACGCCGAGGGGCGCGTTGACGGGTGCGGGCAGCGCACGGGCGCCGTCGCCCGGGGTGGCGACCAGGGTGGGCAGATGTCCGGCCGAGCAGATCGTCACCTCACCCGCGTCGGCGGCGATCACCAGATAGCAGCAGGTGACCAGTTGGTCTGGGACGTCGAGGTCGGCGACGGCGGCGTCGAGGGCCTGCATGAGCTGGCGGGGCTGCATGCCGGTCTTGGCCAGGGCGTGCGCGGCGGAACGCAACTGGCCCATGACGGCGGCGGCTTCCAGCCCGCGTCCCATCACGTCGCCGATCAGGATGCCGACGCGGCCGGCGCCCAGCGGGATCAGGTCGAACCAGTCGCCGCCCACCCCGGCCCCCTGGGTGGCGGGCCGGTAGCGGCTGGCGGTCGCGAGACCGGGGATGGCGGGCGGAGTGCCCATCAGACTGCGCTGCAAGGTCAGGGCGATGTGCCGCTGTTGTTCGTACAGGACGGTCAGCTCCGCTTCGGCCCGCTTGCGGTCGCTGATGTCGCGGACGATGGCACACGCGCCGATGACCTCGCCGTCCGGGGTACGGGTCGGCCACAGTGTGATGTCGACGTCGAGCAAGTCGCCGCGGCGCGTGACCCGCAGTGTCTCGAAGTGCTCGATCCTTTTCCCGTTGCGCAACTGGTCCATCAGGACGTCGATCTCGTTGCCGCAGTCGGGCGGGGCCAGCAGGGACACGTGTCGGCCCATGACCTGGGACCGGGTGTACCCGTAGAGACGCTGGGCTGCGGCGTTCCAGTAGGTGATGTGGCCGTCGAGGGTCTTGGCGAGGATCGCGTCCTGGGAGGACTCCACGAGCGCGGCCAGCTCGTTGATGCGTGCTTCGGCCCGCTTGCGGTCGCTGACGTCGCGGACGGCGGCGGAGACGAGGAGGCCGTCGGTGGTCTCCAGGGGGCTGAGGCTGATCTCGACGGGGAACTCGGTGCCGTCCTTGCGTAGTCCGTAGAGTTCGAGCCCGGCGCCCATCGGACGCACTTGACGATTGGCGGCGTAGCCGGCGCGGTGCAGTGAGTGGTGGGCTCGGAAGCGGCCTGGGACCAGCAAGTCCACTGAACGGTCGAGGAGTTCCTCACGGCCGTAGCCGAAGAGCGCTTCGGTCTGAGCGTTGACAAGTCTGATCGTCCCGGTGTCGTCCACGATGATCATGGCGTCCGGTGCCGCCTCCAGCAGCCCCCGAAATCGATCCTCGGCGGCCTTGCGGTCGCTGACGTCGCGGACGGCGGCGGAGACGAGGAGGCCGTCGGTGGTCTCCAGGGGGCTGAGGCTGATCTCGACGGGGAACTCGGTGCCGTCCTTGCGTAGTCCGTAGAGTTCGAGCCCGGCGCCCATCGGACGCACTTGACGATTGGCGGCGTAGCCGGCGCGGTGCAGTGAGTGGTGGGCTCGGAAGCGGCCTGGGACCAGCAAGTCCACTGAACGGTCGAGGAGTTCCTCACGGCCGTAGCCGAAGAGCGCTTCGGTCTGAGCGTTGACAAGTCTGATCGTCCCGGTGTCGTCCACGATGATCATGGCGTCCGGTGCCGCCTCCAGCAGCCCCCGAAATCGATCCTCGGCGCCTCCCGAACCGGCACCGCACTCCCCGGCGCAGCACGCAAAGGCCGTACAGCCGGCCGCTGGGTCCGGTGCGGCCGAAGGTGTACTGATCGTCTCTCTCACGTTTGCCCCCCCACGGACCCGTCACATGGGGTCGCTTGGGTCATCTCAGCGCACTCGGGCCGCGATCACCTGGGCATGTTTCATTCTGGCCGCACCGCGGTCGATCGTGTCCGCCGTGAGCGCGGGCAACGTCCGTCTGCAGACACGTTCCGTCGTGTGTCGGCCCCCGCGGGCGTGAGAGCAGGATGCGGTCCGTGCATTTCCGGAGTGGGGCGAGGCCCGCAACGGCTGGGAGTCAGGGCGCGCGGGCCGCGACTCGGTCCGCTCCGAGGTGTGCTGTCGCACCGCGCCCATCAAGGCGCCAGTTGGGCGCGGCGCGGCGAGCCGGTGTCCAGTGCCTCGGAGGTGTCGTCCGTCCGGTGGCTCAGCTGTTCGGTGACGTCCACCACTCCGTCCACGCCTCGGCACAGCCGCACGGCGACGGGAATGAGGGATTTCCGTTCGACGATTCCGCTCAAGGCGACCCGGCCGTCCACGACATGCACGGTCACCGAGTCGGGGGCGATGCCCAGCGTGCGGATCAGTACGTCCCTGGAGATCTCCTCGCGGATGGCACGGTCACCGCGCAGGAACACCCTCAGCAGGTCGGCGCGGCTGATCACGCCGACCAGCCGCTCGGCCTCGTCCACCACCGGCAGCCGCTTGACGCGGTAGCGGTCCATCACCTGGGCGGCCTCCACCACCGTCCATTGCGGCCGGGCCGTGATGGCCGGGCTGTTCATCAGGCCTTCGGCGGTGGTCGCCTCCTGCTTGGTCCGGTCGGCGGGGCGCGGGTGCAGGACCGGCAGCAGCCCCGCAGGGTCCAGCCGGCCGGCCTCCTTGCGGAGCAGATCCGCCTCGGAGACCACGCCCACGGGCCGGTCGTCGTCGTCCACGACCGGTACCGCCGTGATGTCGTACTCGGCGAGCAGCTTGGCGATCTCCTTGAAGCCGGCGTCCTTCCCCACTCGTACGACCGGCGTCGTCATCAGATCGCTCACCATCCGGTGCTGCATGACTCCCGCCTCCTTCGTCACGTGCGTTCCCTTCCACTGTGCGCTGCTCGGGGCCGTCGCCCCAGGGGCCGGTCGGCCCCGGCTCCGGCCGACCGGCCCGGAGGGTGCAAAACATTTCGTACGTCCGCGGCGGGGAACTCTGTCACTCCAGTGCCCGGTGCAGGAGTGAGGTGCGTGGACCGTGGGCTGTCGCGACGAGCAGGACGTACTCGGGCGTCTGTCCGGGCCGGAGCCGGGCGCGGTGCGTCGGTCATGGCTCGCCGTGCGCTGAGGTCACGCAGGGGGAGGTGCTCGAAGGCGTCCTGCGGCCCCACTGCCGTGGACCGGACGGCGGCGTCCTCGACCCCGTCCCGGTTCGGCCGGCGACGGCTGTCGGTGCCGCGTTTTGGGCCGGCGTGGTGGGTCGCGTTACGTGTTCGCGTCCTTCATGGCGGATTGCTCTGTGACGAGGGGTGCGGCATCCGAGCCGTCGGAGAGGTCGCACTTGACATCGACCACACCCTCGACGGCCCGCACCAGGCGGGCGGCCACGGGTGCCAGCGAGGGGTCGTCGGTCGTCCCGGTGAGTGTCACGACGCCGTCACTCACCCGCACCCGTACCGGTTCGGCCGGATCGGGGAAGACGTACGCGACCACCTCGTGTCGGACCTCTTCGGCGATCTCTTCGTCCGAGCGCAGGAAGACCTTCAGCAGATCGCCCCGGCTGACGATGCCCTTGAGCATGCCCTCGCTGTCGATGACCGGCAGTCGTTTGACCTTGCGCCGGGCCATGATGCGGGCGGCCTCGGAGAGAGTGGCGTCGGCGTGGACGGTGACGGCGGGGGCGGCCATCAGCTCCGCGGCGGTCACGGCTCCCGCCTTTGCGAGGTCGGTCAGGAGACTCAGCCGGGCGGCCGGGGGGCCCTCGGCCGCCCCGAGCCGAGACTGGGGGAGGCCCGGGGCGCTGTCACGGAACTCTTCCTTGGGCAGCAGATCGGCCTCGGAGACGACGCCGATCACCCGGCCGTCGCCCTCCAGCACCGGCACGGCGCTGACCCTCCACTCCTCCATGGCCTCGACGATCTTCTTGAACGGGGCGTCGCGGCTGACGGCGACGACGGTGCGGGTCATCACATCGCTCACGGTGTGGGGGCTGCCGTGCATGGTCTCCTCCTCGGGACGTCATGTGCGGACGATGGTGAGATCGAGGAAGCGGCGGGAACAGGAGACGCACGGATCGTGTCGGCGGATGACCCGCTCGCACAGATGCGTAAACGCCTCGTCACCGTCTTGAGTGTGCGTACTGGGGGCTGGTAGCCCCCACCATGGGCGCACGGCAGCGGCGGCACCACGGGCCGCCCGGTCCCGAAGCGGGGTCGTTCGGCCCCACCGCGCGCCGCACGCCCTTACGCGGGTACTCGGTGCCGTACCCCTGTATCTCGTTCGGCCGTACTCACCAGCCGGGCGCAGGCGGATCGGCAGGTCCGGTCAGCTGCACGATGTCGTCGGAGGCGACGTCGTGCAGCCGGATGGCCAGATCCTCCAAGGCGCGGCTGGCGGCGAGCTCGTCGCCGATCTCCGGGATGGGGCGATCGATCGGGTTGCGCCGGGCCACGCCTCTGCCGGTGACTGTCGATGTGTCCGGGGTGGTGAGGACGGCGCGGGCATGGGTGTCGTCGTCCTCCTCGGAGATATAGATCTGAACGGACCACTGCTTGACTTCCATCGTGATCACTCCTGCGTGGAGGAGATGGGCGGGGCGGATGTACGTCGGGTGGGGGCGCTGCCCCGCTGAGCCGCCCCGGCCGGGCGATGTGTCATCCCTCGCCCATTCCTCAGCGTGCGCCGGACCGCGCCGCCGGTCCAGTGCGAAGGGGCCGTGCTCCGGCACGAGCACCGGTTCAGGCCGTCCCCCGCCGGAGCCGGAGCCGGAGCCGGAGCCGGAGCCGGAGCCGGAGCCGCAGTCGCGGCCGCGGCCGCGGCCGCGGCACGGTGGAGAGGTGGGGAAGAGACGGACGTCGCGGCAAGCCGGTGGACCTGCTGCGGAGGGAGGGGCCAGGACCATGAACTCGCCGTCCGAGACGTGCGGTTCGAGTTCGCCGGGGCCGGCTGGTCCATCTGGTCACGGACGTCCCGCCGCGAGGGCCGGTCGGCCCTCGCGGCGGGACGTCCGTGGGGCGATGCTGAAAGGGGTGACGAAGGGAGCCCGATGTCCGAGCGCCCAGACGTGGCCGCCGAGGAAGGCCGACGCGGTCTCGTGCGGCCGTCGGCCCCTGGTCTCGCCGTACTGGCCGGCTACCGCCGCTCGTGGCTGCGTGGCGACCTGCTGGCCGGAGTGACCGTCGCGGCGTACCTTGTTCCGCAGGTCATGGCCTATGCGGGCCTCGCGGGACTGCCGCCGGTCGCGGGGTTGTGGGCGATCCTCCCCGCCCTGCTGCTGTACACGCTGCTGGGTTCCTCGCGGCTGCTGTCCGTCGGGCCCGAGTCGACCACCGCACTGATGACGGCCACCGTGGTGGGGCCGCTCGCCGCGGGCGACCCGGACCGCTACGCCGTGCTCGCCGCCGGACTCGCGGTCGTGGTCGGGTTGATGTTCCTGGTGGCGTGGATGGCGCGGCTGGGCTTCCTCGCCGACCTCCTGTCGCGGCCGATCCTGGTCGGCTACATGACGGGCGTGGCGCTCATCATGATCGTCGACCAGCTGCCCAAACTGACCGGTGTCCGCACCTCGGGATCCGAGTTCTTTCCTCAACTGCTTTCCTTCATGAGGAACCTGGGAGAAGCGCATCCCGCCACGGTGATCTTCTCCGCGGCGGCGATCGTGTTCCTCTTCGCGGTTGCACGGTTCTTCCCCCATGTCCCGGGTCCGCTGCTGGCCCTGGTGCTCGGCACGGCGGCCGTCGCGGTCTTCGGGCTGGAGGACCACGGCATCGCCGTCATCGGCGCGGTACCGGCCGGGCTGCCGAGCCCCGGCCTGCCGACGCCGGGCGACCTGCCGCAACTGGTACTGCCGGCGATCGGCGTGCTCCTCGTCGGATACACCGATGTCATCCTCACCGCGCGCGCCTTCGCGGTCCGGGGCGATGAATTCGACCCCAACCAGGAACTGTTGGCCCTGGGGGCCGCGAACCTGGGCGCGGGCGTGCTGCACGGCTTCCCGGTGAGCAGCAGCGCCAGTCGCACCGCGCTCGCGCACTCGGCCGGGGGCCGCACCCAGGCGTACTCTCTCGTAGCCGGTGCCGCGGTCCTGGCCGTCCTGCTGTTCCTCAGCCCGCTCCTCGCGCACACGCCGTCGACCGTGCTGGGCGCCCTGGTCGTCTACGCCGCCGTCCACATGATGGATCTGGCCGGGTTCCGGCGGCTGGCCGCCTTCCGGCGCCGGGAGTTGCTGCTGGCCCTGGGCTGCCTGGCCGGAGTGCTGGCCCTGGACATCCTGTACGGCGTGCTCGTCGCGGTCGGGCTCTCGGTCGTGGAGCTGCTCACCCGGGTGGCCCGCCCGCACGACGCGATCGAGGGCATGGTCCCGGGCCTGGCCGGGATGCACGACGTGGACGACTATCCGCAGGCCCACACGGTCCCCGGTGTGCTCGTCTACCGCTACGACTCACCCCTGTTCTTCGCCAACGCCGAGAACTTCAAGCGGCGAGCGCTCGCGGCGGTCGACCAACACGAAGGTCCCGTCGACTGGTTCGTCCTCAACACCGAAGCCATCGTCGAGGTGGACATCACCGCGCTCGACGCGGTCGACGCCCTGCGTCAGGAATTCGAGCGGCGCCACGTCGTCTTCGCGCTCGCCCGCGTCAAGCAGGACCTGCGCGATGACCTCGACGCCTACGGGCTGACCGAGGCCATCGGCACCGACCGGATCTTCCCGACCCTGCCCACGGCCATGTCCGGCTACCTGGAGTGGCTCCGACGCGGGGGCGATTACGGGGCGAAAGAGAAGTAGTTCTCTTCCTCCTGAGTGAAATGCAGGTGCAGCACGCTGTACGGGCCGTACAGACAGGCGCGCAGGTCGTTCAGTTGTTCGGGGTGGTGGTCTCGGGGCCGCCGAGCGAGGAGGCGAGGGCCGGGTGGAGCTGGTGCTCTCCGGCGTACTCGTGCGGAAGGAGCCGCTCGGTGAGAAGCCGGTGCACCTCACCCACGTACCGATGCGAGGGCTGAGGGCCTCGGTGGTGGGCTCCGGAGACGGCCGCCCTTCCGGTCGACGCACAGGGCGCGCAGCGCGCTGAGGTTGAGGATGACGGCGACGTCGATGCCCTCCTGGAGCAGGGCACCGGGGGGCCGGAGGCGGCAGGCCGCAGGCGGCCACCGCCATCGCGGCGAGCGACATCAGCATGCCGCCGAGCGCGCTCTGCACCGCGCTGCGCCGGGCCCGTACGGCCATGGTGACGGCGTCGCGCGAGGCGGTCCACCCGGTCGGTGGGGCGGTGGTCAGCACGATGTCCGCGGCTTCCGAGGAGGTGCTGGAGCCGCGGGCTCCCATGGCGACGCCCCGGGGCCGGAGGCGGGTGCCCCGGGGTGCCACCTCCGCCCGCAGTGCCACGGACATCCCGGTCGACAAGCCCAACAGGCCTCGCAGATAGGGCCGTTCAGCCCCACCGTTACGGCCCTTCGGCATCCGGCACCAGCTGTCCCCCACCACCAGAGTGGTTGCTGTCGGGCACCGGTCCGACACTCTCCGATTCCCCGAAAGGATCACCACCATGGCCGTGCACGAGCACCCTCACCGGAGCCCGGGGTTCCACCTGCCGTCCTTCCGCAGGAACCGGACCGCGTCCACCTCTGGGTCCGCCGTGTCGGCGAGCACCGACACGCACACCCTGCGGGCCTACTCCTTCGCGTCGCTGCGCCTGCTGACCGGGTTCGTGTTCCTGTGGGCGTTCCTCGACAAGACCTTCGGGTTCGGCTACGCCACCCCGTCCGGCAAGGGCTGGATCGACGGTGGCTCGCCGACCAAGGGCTTCCTCAGCGGTGTCGCCGCCGGACCGATGGAGTCCACCTTCCACTCCTGGGCCGGGGACACCTGGGCGGACTGGCTCTTCATGGCCGGACTGCTCGGCATCGGGCTCGCCCTGATCGGCGGGATCGCCCTGCGGCTCGCCGCGGTCGCGGGCACCGCGATGATGGCGCTGATGTGGGTAGCCGAGTGGCCTCCGGCCCAGCACCTGTCCGACGGGTCGGCGAGCATGTCCACCAACCCGTTCGTGGACTACCACCTCGTCTACGCCGTCGTCCTCATCGCCCTGGCACTGGCCGCGGCGGGCGACACCCTGGGCGTCGGAAAGCTCTGGGCCAAGCTGCCGTTCGTCCGAGACCACGGATGGCTGCGCTGACCACGGAGTGGAGGGCGGCAGCCGGACAGGGGCCGCCCTCCCACGCCGGCCACGGGTCCATAGGGCCGATCGGCCCCCGCCGGGGACCTGCGGCCCCTGCACCACGAACCCCCACGACACGACGCTGGAATCGGGATCGAGCGATCCTGATTCAGGAGGTGGAGATCATGCCCCGCACCGTCACCGTAGGCCTCGACGGCTCGGCCGAGAGCCGTGCCGCCGCCGCATGGGCGGCTCGGGAGGCGAAGCTCCGCGGGCTGCCGCTGAAGCTGGTCAATGTCTGGGAGCCCGCCCTGGACCCCATCGCCCAGGCCCCGCTGCTCGGCCCCGAGACGCACCAGCACTGGACTGAACGCATACCGCGTGAGGCGGCCGAGGGACTGCGGGCGGACCACCCGGAGGTCGACGTGCTCGTGGAGCAGGTCACCGGGCGGCCGGCCGAGGTGCTGTCCGGCGCCGCGCGGGACGCCGAACTGCTGGTGCTCGGATCCCGTGGGCTGAGCGGGGTGGGCGGTTTCGCGGTCGGCTCCGTGGGCCTGGCCGTCGTGGCGCACGCCGAGCGCCCCGTTGTCCTCGTACGGACCGGAGAAGACATCTCAGGCACCGACTCCGCCGTCCCGCCCTCCCGCCCCGTCGTGCTCGGGCTCGACACCACGACCCCCGACGACACCCTGATCGGCTTCGCCTTCGAGGAGGCCCTCCTGCGCGGCACCTCCCTGCGCGTCGTCCACGCCTGGAACGAGCCGCCCTACATCGCGTACGGCATGCCCCCGGACCTGGAACTCAACGCCCAGCTCGGCGCGGAGGAGGCCGCCTCCGTGAGTGAGGCGCTGCGGCCGTGGCGGCAGAAGTTCCCGACGGTGGACGTCGCTGAGGACTCGCTGTCCGGGAAGGCGGCCAACCACCTGGTGGACGCCTCCCGAGAGGCCTCCCTGGTCGTCGTCGGCCGCCGTATCCGCCGTTCTTCGCTCGGCGCCCACATCGGGCCCGTCACCCACGCCGTACTGCACCACGCCACCGCCCCCGTCGCCGTCGTCCCGCACGACTGACCACCCGCCACGACGGATCACCCGCCACGACGGATCACCCGTCACGACGGATCACCCGAGGAGAGACACCCATGAAAGCGGCAGTCGTACGAGCGTTCGGTGAGCCCCTGGTCATCGAGGAGCGCTCCGACCCCGAGCCGGGCCCCGGCCAGGTCCGCATCCGGGTGGAGGCGTCCGGGCTGTGCCACACCGACATCCACGCCGCGCACGGCGACTGGCCGGTCAAGCCGAACCCGCCGTTCGTCCCCGGCCACGAGGGCGTCGGCCTCGTCGAGGCACTCGGCGACGGCGTCACGCACCTCGCGCTCGGCCAGCGGGTCGCGGTGCCCTGGCTCGGCTCGGCCTGCGGACGGTGCGAGCACTGCCTGTCCGGCTGGGAGACGCTCTGCGAGCAGCAGGTCAACACCGGGTACGGGTGCGACGGCGGCTACGCCGAGAAGATGCTCGCCCGGGCCGACTTCGCCCAGCCCGTGCCCGACGGGATCTCCCCGCTCGACGCGGCCCCGCTCACCTGCGCCGGGGTCACGACGTACAAGGCGCTCAAGGTCGCCGGCGTCGGGCCCGCTCAGCTCGTCGCCATCTCGGGCGTCGGCGGACTGGGCCATCTGGCCGTCCAGTACGCGAAGATCGCCGGGGCGACGGTGGCGGCGATCGACGTGACCGACGAGAAGCTCGAACTCGCCTCGGAACTCGGCGCCGACCTCGTCATCGACGCCCGCAAGCACGACCCGGCCGAGGTGCTCAAGCGGTTCGGCGGCGCACACGCCGCGATCGCGCTCGCGGTGAACGAGTCCGCGTTCTCCGCCGTGTACGGGGGACTGCGGCGCGGCGGGAAGCTCGTGATGGTGGCGTTGCCCGCGCACGGGACGATCCAGGTCCCGATCTTCGACACGGTGCTGAACGGCACGTCGGTGATCGGTTCCATCGTGGGTACCCGGCAGGATCTGGCAGAGGTCTTCGAACTGCACGCGGCGGGCCGCACCCGGGTCATCCGGGAGTCCCGGCCCCTGGTCTCCGTCAACGAGTCCATCGACGAGGTGCTGCGCGGTCAGATCAAGGCCAGGATCGTCTTCGACTTCGGTGAAGGACGGTGAGGACGGTGGAGCTGCCCCTGGTCGTGGGCGTCGACGGCTCGGAGCCCAGCCTGCGTGCCGTGGACTGGGCGACGGACGAGGCCGCGCTGCGCGGTGCACCGCTGCGCCTGGTGTACGCCTCGCTGTGGGAGCGCTACGAGGGCGCCGCGCTCGCTGAGGGCCTCGGCAGGTCCTCGGAGCAGGTGATGGCGGACAACATCGTGGAGGCCGCCGCGCGGCGCGCCCACCGCCGCGCCCCCGAAGTGAAGATCAGCACCGACGTCCTGCCCGACGACGCGGTGAGCATGCTGCTGAACGAGGCGCATCTCGCCGCCGCGGTGGTCGTCGGGTCGCACGGCCGCAGTGGCCTTGCCGAACTGCTGCTGGGCTCGGTGAGCCTCGCGGTCGCCGCCCGCGCCGCCTGCCCGGTGATCGTGCTGCGCGGCAGCCATGACAACCGGGCAAGGGCGGGGACACACGGGCGGGTGGTCCTCGGAGTCGGGGAGGAGCCGCACGATACGGCGGCCACCCGGTTCGCCTTCGAGGAGGCCGAGGTCCGCGAGGCGGCCCTGGACGCCGTACGGGCCTGGCGCTGCCCGGCGTACGAGAGCACCGACCACCCCCTGCTCGCGGGCGAACCGGCCCGTTTGCACGAGCAGCGGGCCGCGGAGATCCTGGACTCGGCGCTGAGCACGGCCGCGTCCCAGCATCCGGCCGTCGAACTGCGCCGCAGGACCGTCGAAGGCACCACCCGCCGGGTCCTGCTGGACGCCTCGGCCGACGCCGACCTGCTCGTCGTCGGAGCCCAGCGGCGGCACCACGGACATACCGGGCTCCAGCTCGGCAGGGTCGCCCACGCGGCCCTGCACCACTCCGCCTGCCCGGTCGCCGTCGTGCCGCAACAGGGATGAGCGGCTCAGAGGGTCGCCGCATGGTCGGGGACGTACGTCTGCAGATCGCGCGGCGGGCGCACATAGCCCGTCGACGGCGGCCGGGGCGGCAGTTCGAGGACCGGCGGCGACACCTCGTGGTACGGAACGGAGCCGAGCAGGTGGGCGATCATGTTCAGCCGGGCCCGGCGCTTGTCGTCGCTCTCCACGATGAACCAGGGCGCCTCCGAGACGTCCGTGTGGACCAGCATCTCGTCCTTGGCGCGGGAGTACGCCTCCCAGCGGGTGATCGACTCCAGGTCCATCGGGGAGAGCTTCCAGCGCCGCGTCGGGTCCTTCAGCCGACGCCGGAACCGCTTCTGCTGCTCCGCGTCGCTCACCGAGAACCAGTACTTGCGCAGCAGGATCCCCTCCTCGACCAGCATCCGTTCGAAGATCGGG
The DNA here is from genome assembly GCF_045040035.1 of Streptomyces sp. NBC_01384. NCBI lineage: Bacteria > Bacillati > Actinomycetota > Actinomycetes > Kitasatosporales > Streptomycetaceae > Streptomyces > Streptomyces sp. NBC_01384. The sequence continues at coordinate 361,131 of NZ_CP109559.1, read as the reverse complement.
CACTGGCGGAGGAAGAGCTGGTGCTCCTCCTTCGTGCAGAAGCCCATGACCTGCTCGACGCCGGCGCGGTTGTACCAGCTCCGGTCGAACAGCACGATCTCACCGGCGGCGGGCAGATGCTCGACATACCGCTGGAAGTACCACTGGGTGCGCTCACGCTCGGTCGGCGTGGGCAGCGCCACGGTCCGTGCGACGCGCGGATTGAGGAGCTCCGACACCCGTTTGATCGTGCCGCCCTTGCCCGCCGCGTCCCGGCCCTCGAAGACCACCACGAGCCGGGCGCCCTCGGTGCGCACCCACTCCTGAAGCTTCACCAGCTCCGTCTGCAGGCGCAGCAGTTCCCGCTCGTACACCTCAAGCGGCACCTTCGCCGTCTTCTCGTCGGCCATGCCGTCTCCTCCGCTCGATCACGCACACCGATGCCACGCCCGGCGACACACCTCGTGACGCACCTCGATGACTTACGGAGTCACCATGCCCAAGGTCGAACCGCCCAAGGTCGAACACCAGGACAGCACCGTACTGACCACCGACGAACTGCGCACCCTGGACGCCCACTGGCGCGCCGCCAACTACCTTGCCGTGGGGCAGATCTACCTGCTCGCCAACCCGCTGCTGACCGAGCCTCTGACCCCGGCGCACATCAAGCCGCGGCTGCTCGGCCACTGGGGCACCTCACCCGGCCTCAACCTGGTGCACACGCACCTCAACCGGGTGATCAAGGCCCGTGGTCTGGACGCGCTGTGCGTGTGGGGCCCCGGTCACGGCGGCCCCGCGGTCCTCGCCAACTCCTGGCTGGAGGGGACCTACAGCGAGACGTACCCGAGCGTCTCGCGGGACGCGCCCGGCATGGAGAAGCTGTTCCGGCAGTTCTCGTTCCCCGGCGGGGTACCCAGCCACGTCGCGCCCGAGACACCCGGCTCGATCCACGAGGGCGGTGAGCTGGGCTACTCGCTGGCGCACGCGTACGGCGCCGCCTTCGACAACCCGGACCTGCTGGTCGCCTGCGTGATCGGCGACGGCGAGGCGGAGACCGGGCCGCTGGCCGCGTCCTGGCACTCCAACAAGTTCCTCGACCCGGTCCACGACGGCGCCGTACTGCCGATCCTGCACCTCAACGGCTACAAGATCGCCAACCCGACCGTCCTGTCCCGGATCCCGGAGGCCGAACTCGACGAGCTGCTGCGCGGCTACGGCCACGACCCGATCCACGTCACCGGCGACGACCCGCACCAGGTCCACCGCGCGATGGCGGACGCCTTCGACCGGGCCCTGGACCGCATCGCGCTCATGCAGCGCACCGCCCGCGAGGACGGCGTGGCCGAGCGGGTGCGCTGGCCCATGATCGTGCTGCGCACCCCGAAGGGCTGGACGGGACCGGCGGAGGTCGACGGCGTGCCCGTCGAGGGCACCTGGCGCGCCCACCAGGTGCCGCTGGCCGCGGTACGTGAAAACCCCGAGCACCTGAGGCAGTTGGAGGCCTGGCTGCGCTCGTACCGGCCCGAGGAGCTCTTCGACGCCCAGGGACGGCCCGTCGCCGACGTCCTCGCCTGCGTGCCCGCCGGCTCGAAGCGCCTCGGCGCCACCCCGCACGCCAACGGCGGTCTGCTCGTCCGCGATCTGCCGATCCCCTCCCTCGACCGCTACGCCGTGCCCGTCGACAAGCCGGGCGCCACCCTGCACGAGCCCACCCGGGTCCTCGGCGACCTCCTCGAACAGGTCATGAAGGACACCTCCCACCGCCGGGACTTCCGGCTGGTGGGGCCCGACGAGACCGCCTCCAACCGGCTGGGAGCCGTCTTCGGCGCCACCGGCAAGGCCTGGCAGGCGGGGACCCTCCAGGTGGACGAGCACCTGGACCGGCACGGCCGGGTGATGGAGATCCTCTCCGAGCACCTCTGCCAGGGCTGGCTGGAGGGCTACACGCTGACCGGCCGGCACGGACTGTTCTCCTGCTACGAGGCGTTCGTGCACATCGTCGACTCGATGGTCAACCAGCACATCAAATGGCTGAAGACCTCGCGGGAGTTGGCGTGGCGAGCCCCGATCGCCTCCCTCAACTACCTGCTCACCTCGCACGTCTGGCGCCAGGACCACAACGGCTTCTCGCACCAGGACCCCGGTTTCGTCGACCACGTCCTCAACAAGAGCCCCGAGGTCGTCCGGGTCTACCTGCCGCCGGACGCCAACACCCTGCTCTCCGTGGCGGACCACGTGCTGCGCAGCCGCGACTACGTCAACGTCGTCGTCGCGGGCAAGCAGCCCTGCTTCGACTGGCTCTCCATGGACCAGGCCCGCGCCCACTGCGCCCGCGGCGCCGGCATCTGGGAGTGGGCGGGCTCCGCGGGCGGGGACCGCGAACCGGATGTCGTCCTCGCCTGCGCGGGCGACGTCCCCACCCAGGAGATCCTGGCCGCCTCCGACCTGCTCCGCCGCCATCTGCCCGAACTCGCCGTCCGGGTCGTCAACGTCGTCGACATGACCCGGCTGCTGCCGCGCGAGGAACACCCGCACGGGATGGGCGACTTCGAGTACGACGGACTGTTCACCAGCGACAAGCCGGTCATCTTCGCGTACCACGGCTACCCCTGGCTGATCCACCGGCTCGCCTACCGCCGCACCGGCCACGCCAACCTGCATGTACGCGGCTACAAGGAGATGGGTACCACCACGACCCCGTTCGACATGGTCGTCCGCAACGACATGGACCGCTACCGCCTCGTCATGGACGTGATCGACCGTGTCCCCGGCCTCGGCGTGCGCGCCGCCGCCGTCCGCCAGCAGATGGCCGACGCCCGCACCCGCCACCACGCCTGGATCCGCGAACACGGCACCGACCTGCCCGAGGTCGCCGACTGGACCTGGACCGGCTGAAATCCCCCCGGCACGGGCTGAAATCCCTCACCCGCAAAGGAGTTCACCCCCCATGACCGTAGGCGTCGGCATCAACGGCCCCGCCGCCCGGGGCCACCCCAACCGGCTCCTCGACCTGGCCGCACCGGCGGCCGACGGCCGATGAGCACGGAGCGCAACGGCACGGCCCGCGTACCCCGTGTGCTGCGGGGGACGCAGGCCGTTGTCCTCGACACCGACGGCGTCATCACGGACTCCGCGCGGGTGCACGCCGCCGCGTGGAAGACGGCCTTCGACGCCTTTCTGCGCCCACGCGGCGAGCGCCCCTTCGACCCGCACGAGGACTATCTGCGGTACGTCGACGGCAAGTCGCGCCTCGACGGGGCCGCCGCCCTCCTCGAAGCCCGCGGGCTGCGGCCCTCCGAGGCCGAGGTCCGGGCCGTCGCCGCCCACAAGGAACAGCTGTTCACCGAGAGGCTGCGCGCCGAGGGCGTCGACGCCTATCCGGGCACGGTCCGCCTGCTGCGAGCCCTGCGGACCGCAGGGATCCCGCTGGCCGCCGCCTCCGCCTCCCGGCACGCCGGTGAACTCCTCGACCACGCGGGAGTGCGCGGCCTCTTCGACGCTCTGGTGGACGGCGGAGAGGCAGCCCGGCTGGGCCTGCCCGGCAAACCCGACCCCGCCCTCTTCCTGGAGGCGACCCGCCGCCTCGGCGTCCCCGCCGAACGCGCCGCCGTCGTCGAGGATGCCCTCGCCGGAGTCGAGGCCGGGCGGCGCGGCGGATTCGGTCTCGTCGTGGGCGTCGACCGCGCCCGCACCCCGGCCACCCGGACCGCACTGCTGAAGCACGGCGCGGACCTGGTGGTCGACGACCTCGCGGAGCTACTCGCACAGGAGGACTGAGGATGCCCGACTGGACCTGGGCGTACGAAGGCTACGACCCGGCGCAGGAGCAGCTGCGCGAAGCGCTGTGCACCCTCGGCAACGGCTACTTCGCCACCCGTGGCGCGGCCCCCGAGTGCGCGGCGGACTCCGTCCACTACCCGGGCACGTACGCGGCGGGCTGCTACAACCGCCTCACCTCGGACGTGGCGGGACGCCGGGTCGAGAACGAGGACATGGTCAACCTCCCCAACTGGCTGCCGCTGCGCCTGCGTACCGCCTCCGGGACCTGGCTCTCGCCCGACACCCACAAGCTCCTCGACCACCGCCAGAACCTGGACCTGCGCGCCGGCACCCTGGAACGGACGCTGCGCTACGAATACGTCGAGGACGGTGTCGGCCGGTGCCTCGCCGTACGGCAGCTGCGACTGGTCCACATGGCCGACCCCCATCTGGCCCTGCTGCGCACGGAGTTGACGGCGGAGGGCTGGTCCGGACAGATCGAGGTCGAGTCGGCGCTCGACGGGACGGTCGCCAACACCGGAGTGGAGCGCTACCGCTCCCTCGCCTCCCGGCACCTCACGGACGTCCGCACCGGCACCGCGGCGCCGGACACGATCTGGCTGGAGTGCCGGACCAGTGCCTCCGACATCAGGATCGGCCTGGCGGCCCGCACTGTCGCCGTGACCGGCGCGGACGCCGTCGACGCGCACGAGGAGGCCGCCGTCGTCGAGACCGCCGACGCGCACGAGGACGCGCGGGCCGCTCAGCTGCTGCGGCTCTCCCTGACCGACGGCCGGACCGTCACGGTCGACAAGACGGTCGCCCTGCACACCTCCCACGACCCGGCCATCAAGGACCCGGCGTACGCGGCCCTCGACCGGGTCGGCCGCGCCCCGGATTTCGGGACGCTGCTGGAATCCCACCGCACGGCCTGGCAACAGCTCTGGCGCAACGCCGAGTTGGACGTGCCGAACAGTACGGGCCCGGTGCTGCGCCTGCACCTGTTCCATCTGCTTCAGACGCTTTCTCCGCACACCGCCGAGCTGGACGTGGGCGTCCCGGCGCGCGGTCTGCACGGTGAGGCCTACCGGGGGCACGTCTTCTGGGACGAGCTGTTCGTCCTGCCGTACCTCAACCTGCACTTCCCCGAGGTCTCCCGCGCCCTGCTCGGCTACCGCCACCGCCGCCTTGAGCAGGCCTGCCGGGCGGCCCGCGACGCCGGGTGCACCGGTGCGATGTACCCGTGGCAGAGCGGCAGCGACGGCCGGGAGGAGACCCAGCAACTGCATCTCAACCCGCGCTCCGGGCGCTGGCTGCCCGACCATTCACGGCTCCAGCACCACGTCGGCTCGGCGATCGCGTACAACGTGTGGCAGTACTGCGAGGCGAGCGGCGACACCGAGTTCCTGCACACCAAGGGCATCGAGATGCTCGTGCAGATCGCCCGCTTCTGGGCCGGCCTCGCGGCGTACGACGGGACGCTCGGCCGGTACCGGATCCGCGGCGTCGTCGGCCCCGACGAGTACCACGACGGCTACCCCGGCGCGGAGCGGCCCGGGCTCGACGACAACGCGTACACCAACGTCACCGCCGCCTGGGTGCTCACCCGCACTCTCGACGTCCTGTACGACCTGCCCGAACTGGCGCGCAGAGACCTCTGCGAGCGCACCGGCCTCGACGCGGCCGAACTCGACGGCTGGCAGGACGTCTCCCGGAAGCTGTACGTGCCCTTCCACGCCGGAGTGATCAGCCAGTTCGAGGGCTACGGCGCACTGGAGGAGCTCGACTGGGACGGCTACCGCGCACGGTACGGCGACATCCGGCGGCTCGACCGGATCCTGGAGGCCGAGGGCGACACCGTCAACCGCTACCAGGCGTCCAAACAGGCGGACGTCCTGATGATGGGCTACCTCTTCTCGCCCACCGAACTCGGCGGCCTGTTCCGCAGGCTCGGGCACGAGGTGGACGACACCGTCTGGCGGCGCACCGTCGACCACTACCTGCGCCGCACGAGTCACGGCTCGACGCTCAGCAGCCTGGTGCACGGGTGGGTGCTGGCCCGGGCGCGGCGCGCGGAGGCGTGGGCGTTCGTGCACGAGGCCCTGGCCGGGGACATCGCCGATCTGCAGGGCGGCACCACGGGGGAGGGCATCCACCTCGGTGCCATGGCGGGCACCCTCGATCTCGTCCAGCGCTGCCTCACCGGTCTGGAGACCCGGGGCGGCGCACTGCGGTTCGATCCGGTGCCGCTGCCGGAGCTGTCCGAGTACGGCTTCTCGATCCGCTACCGCGGCCATCGCGGGATACAACTGCGTCTGACCGCCGACCAGTTGATGATGGCGGTGCCCGAGTCCGACCAGGACCCGATCGACCTCGCCCTCGCGGACCGCACCGTGTCCGTGGCGCCCGGAGAATCCTGTGCCCTCACCCTGCCGGACCGGTGACCGGGTGGGGCACCGTCAGCGCGGAACCACGGCCACCGGGCACTCGGTGTGCTCCAGCACGGCATCCAGCGTGGGACCGAGCGTCCGGCCCGCGCGGCCGACCACCAGGAGCCCCGCCGAGGCCGACGCATGAACCAGGGCGGCCGGCGGGCTCTGCAGGCGCACGTCCTCGTAGACGTCCGCCCGCGGATACTTCTCCCGCCACGGCCGCAGCGCGTCCGAGAGCAGTTGCACCTCCTGGTCCTCCCACGCTCCCCGGTCCTCCTCCGGCATCGCGTACGGCATCCACCGCTCGGCGAGGGAGGGCAGCCGCCACGCGTGCACGGCGTGCAGCCGGGCACCGCGGCGCCGCGCCGCGTCGAACGCGAAGTCCATGACGGCGCTGACCGGGTCGCGGGCATCCATGCCCAGAGCCACCTGGTCCGTATGCCACTCGCCGTCCGTACGGCCGAGGCCGCCGCCCGGCACCAGCACCACCGGCCGGTCCGAGCGGGCTGCCACCTCACGGGCCACGGAACCCACGGCCGACCCCGGAACGCCGCCCGCGCCGCGCAGTCCGAGGACGGTGCAGGAGGCCCGCGAGCCCAGCGAGAGCAACGCCGCGGCGACCCCTTCGGTCGGGTCGGCCCCTTCGATGTGCACGACCCGCAGTGGCAGTCCGCGCAGCTCCGCGTCACCCGCCGCCCACTCGGCCGCGGCCCTGCTGGGCGCGGAGGCGTCGACCCCGACAACGATCGGATGGGTCATGGCAGTTCGTCCCTCCATGCGTACGGGAGCCCAGAGTGTCCACCATCCGCCGCGGACCGGCCCGCGAGACAGGGGCCGACCGGCCCATGCGGTGCACCCGATCAGCCCCTGGGGCGGGCCCGTGGATCGCCGGATGCTCGAACTGTCGAGAGTTTTTCGAGGAGGCCCCAGATGACGGACGACGAGCGCGACCGCCCCACCGTGCACGCCCTGCTCGCGGACGGCACCACTGTGTGCATACGTTCCGTGCGGCCCGGTGACCACGAGCAGCTACGAGGGCTTTACGAGGAGATGTCACCGGAGAACCTGCGGCTGCGGTTCTTCGCCGCGAGCCGCCGCTCCGCCGATCTGGCCGCCGACCGGGCCTCGGCGCCGACGCGCCCCGGCTACCGGGCACTGCTCGCCGAGATACAGGGCCAGGTGATCGGCCTGGCCGAGTACGAGACCGGCGACGACGCGGACACGGCCGAGATGTCGATCGCCGTGGCCGACGGACTGCACCACCGGGGCGTCGGCACCCTCCTCGTCGAACACCTCGTCTCCGCCGCCCGCGCGGACGGCGTCACCACGTTCACCGCCGACGCGCTCAGCGAGAACTACGAAGTACTCCGGCTCTTCACCGACCTGGGCCTGCACGCCGGACGCCGATTCGAGGGCCCGGAGGTGCGATGCACCATCGCGCTCGACGAGGACGACACCTACCTGTCGGCCGTCGAAGCCCGTGGCCGGGCCGCCGACGTCGCCAGCCTGGAACCGCTGCTGCGCCCCGAAGCGATCGCCGTGGTCGGTGCCGGGCGCAGGCCTGGATCGGTGGGGCGGGCCCTCCTGCACCATCTGCACGAGGGCGGCTTCACCCGCCGGCTCTTCGCGGTGAACCCCCACGTCTCGTCGATCCTCGGCGTGCCGTCCTATCCGTCGGTCAGCGCGCTGCCCAAGGTCCCCGATCTCGCGGTCCTCGCGATACCGGCCGACGCCCTGCCCGCCACGGCCGAAGAGTGCGGCAAGGCCGGCGTACGGGCGCTGCTCGTGGTGTCGGCCGGGCTCGACAGCGACCAGGCGCAGGCGCTCATGGCCGCGTGCCGCACGTACGGCATGCGGCTGGTCGGCCCCAACTGCCTCGGCATCTCCAACACCGACCCGAGGCTCCGCCTCGACGCCACCTTCGCCGCCGACCACCCACGCCCCGGCACGGCGGGCGTCGCCGTGCAGTCCGGCGGCGTGGGCATCGCCGTGCTCGACGGGCTGTCCCGGCTCGGTATCGGCGTCTCGTCCTTCGCGTCGCTCGGTGACAAGTACGACGTCAGCGGCAATGACATGCTCCAGTGGTGGGAGAGCGACGGCCGCACCGACCTCGCCCTGCTGCACCTGGAGTCCTTCGGCAACCCGCGGGCGTTCTCCCGCACCGCCCGGCGTGTGACCCGTCGGATGCCCGTCCTGACGGTCGACGCGGGCCGTACCGAGCCCGGTCGCCGTGCCGCCGCCTCGCACACCGCGGCCGCCGCGACCCGGACCATGACCCGGCAGGCGCTGTTCACCCAGGCGGGCGTCACCGCCACCCGCTCGGTGGGCGAACTCCTCGAAACCGCCGCCCTGTTGCACTCCCAGCCGCTCCCGGCCGGGACCCGCGTGGCGATCGTCACCAACGCGGGCGGCGCGGGTGTCCTCGCGGCGGACGCGTGTGCCGAGGCCGGACTGTCCCTGCCTCCCCTCACCCCCGAACTGATCGACGACCTGCTCGCCGTGCTGCCCGAGGGCGCCGCCGTGGGCAACCCCGTCGACGCCACCGCCGCCGTCACGGAGGACCAGCTCAGGGACTGCGTGGACCGGCTCCTGCGGTACCCGGGCATCGACACCGTGCTGCTGGCCCTCGTCCCCACCGCCGTCGCCGTGGCGACCGGCGACGACCTCGTCCGGGCCCTCACCGACGGACCCGGGCGCCGGGCACGGCCGGTCGCCGTCGTACGCCTGGAGCAGGATCTGCCGGTCAAGCTGCTGCCCGCGCGGGAAGGCGGCACCGTCCCGTCGTACGCCGAACCGGGCGCGGCGGCACGGGCCTTGGCACACGCCGCCCGTCGCGCGGCCTGGCTGAACCGGCCGGCCGGCACGGTCCCGGAGCTCGCGGAGGTCGACACGGCCCGGGCGCACGCGGTCGCCGAGACCTACCTGGCCGCCCATCCGGACGGCGGCTGGCTCGACCCGCGCACCTGTGCCGACCTCCTCGCCTGCTACGGCATTCCACAACTGTCCTGGGCCTGGGCCGAGACCGAGGACGACGCCGTCATCGCCGCCGAACGGCTGCGCGGTGCCGACGGCCGCGTGGTCATGAAGGCCCACTGGCCCGGCCTCGTCCACAAGACCGAACAGCACGCGGTCCACCTCGACCTCCAGGGCGACGCCCAAGTACGCGCCGCCTTCCGGGACTTCGAGACCCGCTTCGCCGGACTCATGACCGGAGTGGTCGTCCAGCCACTGGCCGCGCGCGGCACCGAGCTGTTCGCGGGGGTGGCGCAGGACGAGGTCTTCGGCCCGCTGGTGCTGTTCGGTCTCGGCGGTACGGCGACCGAGGTGCTGGCCGACCACGCCGCCCGCCTGGCCCCGCTGACCGACCACGACGTCCACGATCTGATCACCGCACCGCGCTGCGCGCCGCTGCTCCTCGGCACGCACGGCAGCCGGCCGGCCGATCTCCAGGGCCTCGAACAGCTTCTGCTGCGGCTGTCCCGCATGGCGGGCGACCTGCCGCAGCTCGCCGAGGCCGACTTCAACCCCGTCCTCGCGACACCCGCCGCGGTCACCGTGCTCGACGCCCGCGTCCGCCTGCTGCCGCGCCGGGCCCAGGACCCCTATCTGCGCCGACTGCGCTGAGGAGGAACAGACATGAGGCAGAACAAGGTCGGATCGGTGATGGCGACGGAGGTCGTCACGGCCCGGTACGGCTCCCCGTTCAAGGAAGTGGCACGGCTGCTTGCCGAGCACCGCATCAGCGGGCTGCCGGTGGTCGACGAGGACGAGAAGGTCCTCGGTGTGATCTCCGAGACCGACCTCATGGTCCGGCAGGCGGACATCCCCGACCCCTACGAGACGAAGCCCCGCTTCCGGCTCGCCGGGCTGACCCGCGATGCCCGGCGGCAGGCCGCGAAGGCACACGCCCGGACCGCCGGACAGCTGATGTCCGTGCCACCGGTCACCGTGCACGCCGACGACACCATCGCCGAGGCCGCCCGGACCATGGCACACCACCGCGTGGAGCGGTTGCCGGTGGTGGACGAGGAGGACCGGGTCGTCGGCATCGTCACCCGCCGCGACCTGATCCAGGTCTTCCTGCAGCCGGACGACGTGATCCGCCGCGAGGTGATCGAGGAGGTGCTGGTCCGCACACTGTGGCTGACCCCCTCGACCGTCGAGGTCGACGTGTACGAGGGGGTCGTCACCCTCGTCGGCCATGTGGAGCGCAGGAGCGAGGCGGAGATCGCCGTCTCCATGACCGACCGGATAGACGGCGTGGTCGCGGTGGTCGACAAGCTCACCTATCGGCTGGACGACTCGCACCTGCGGCCCGACGAGCCGGCCGTGCACGGTGTCGCCGAGGAATGGCTGCGCAAGCTGTGAATCAGGTCCTGAGAGGAGGCGTACCGCCATGCTGAGCAAAGTGCTCGTCGCCTACGGGACGACGAACGGATCGACCGCGCGGATCGCCGAGACCATCGCGGAAGTCCTGCGCAAGGAGGGCGTGCCGACCGAGGCGGTGCCCGCTCGCTCTGTGACGGACGTCGAGTCGTACGACGCCGTGGTCGTGGGCGGCGGACTGTACGCGGGGCGCTGGCACAAGGACGCCCGACGCTTCGTCCGGCGTCACGGACGCGTGCTCGCCGGGCGTCCGCTGTGGTTCTTCAGCAGCGGTCCGCTCGACGCCTCGGCCACGGAGAAGGACCTCCCGCCCGTCCCCGGCGTGCGGCGGGCCATGACCCGGCTCGACGTCCGTGGGCACGTCACGTTCGGGGGCTGCCTGGAGGACGGGGCCAGGGGGGTGATCGCCCGGAAGATCGTTTCCTCCGGGAAGGGCGGGGACTTCCGTGACTTCGAGCAGATCGAGGCGTGGGCCGCGCGCATCGGCACCGAACTGGCGTCCGGAGAACAGAGGGGCTGAACCCTGTGCCGCTAGCGGATCGGGCGCAACCGGGACCCTTCCGGTTGCGCCCCGATGCCGACCCGAAGCCCGGTGTGATCCGACCGGGCCCCGGCGATGCACGGATTGCTTGAACTGCGTTCGGGATTCCTGTGATCGGAGCAGTGCGTGGTGATGCCGCGGCCTTCCAGGCAGTACGGTGGGGGCAGGCGAACCGGTGCGCGGTCTCTTGTCCGCCGAATCGGCCGGAGGAAGCGATGGGCGCGGACTCACGCGCGGGATCCGAGCAGCATGTGCCCAAGCTTCGGCTCGACGAGCTGCTGGGCGAACTACAGGTACGCATCGACGCCGTCCGCGGCACCCGGGACCGCCTGCACAGTCTGCTGGAGGCCGTCCTGTCCGTCGGACGGGAGCTGGACCTGCCGCAGGTGCTGCGCAGCATCGTCGAGGCCGCGGTGGTCCTGGTGGACGCCGAGTACGGGGCCCTGGGCGTGATCGGCGCCGACCGGACACTGTCCGCGTTCATCACCGTCGGCATCGACGAGGAGCGACGGGCCGAGATCGGGGAGCTGCCCAGCGGGCACGGGCTCCTCGGCGAGCTGATCCGGCACCCGGTGCCCCTGAGGCTGCCGGAGCTCTCCGAGCACCCCGAGTCGTACGGCTTCCCGGCCCACCACCCGCCGATGCACTCCTTCCTCGGCGTACCGATCCGGGTGCGCGACGAGGTGTTCGGGAACCTGTACCTGACCGAGAAGCGCAGCGGCAAGGAGTTCGACGCGGAGGACGAGTCCGTCCTGTCGACGCTGGCGGTGGCCGCCGGGGTCGCCATCGAGAACGCGCGACTGTACGAGGAGACCAGGCTCCGCGAGCGCTGGCAGCGGGCCAGCGGGAAGGTCACGAGTGTCCTGCTGACCGGCGCGCCGGGCGCGGAGGTGCTGGAGCTGATCGTCGTCGAGGCCCGGAAGATCGTCTCCGCGGACATGGGGCTGATCGCGGAGCGCGTACCGGGCGAGGAGGCGCTGCGGCCGGCGCTCGCCGTCGGGCTCGGCGCGCAGGAGCGCGGTGGACTGGTGATGCCGGCCCGGGACGGCCTCGTCGGAGCCGCGCTGAGCTCCGCGGAGCCCGTGGTCAGCGCCGACATCGAACACGATGCCCGCGTGGGCGAGGGCGAAGCCCAGTGGGCCGGGCTCGGACCCGTGGTCGCGGTGCCGCTCGGCACCAGCGGGAAGGCGCGGGGCGTGCTGTTGCTCGGGAGGGTGCAGGGCGGTACACCGTTCGGCGACGCCGACACCGGACCGCTGCTCGGGTTCGCCGACCAGGCCGCGCTGGCGCTGGAGCTGGCCGAGCGGCGGCGGGACGCGGAACAGATCGCACTGCTCCAGGACCGCGACCGTATCGCCCGTGACCTGCACGACCTCGCCATCCAGCGGCTCTTCGCGGCCGGCATGACACTGCAGAGCGCCCAGCGCTTCATGGAACACCCCGAAGGCATGGAGCGCCTGACGCGGACCGTCGACGACCTCGACGACACCATCAAGATCATTCGCTCCACGATCTTCGGCCTGCGGACGCACGGCGGGGGCGGCAGGGAGGGCAACGGTCTGCGCGGCCGGGTCTCCGAGGTGGTCACGGCCTCGGCCATATCGTTCGGTTTCCCGCCCGCGCTGCGCATCGAGGGGCTCGTCGAGACCAATGTCCCCGGCGACATCGCCGACCACGCCGTCGCTGTGCTCGGTGAGGCGCTGAGCAACGCGGCACGGCACTCCGGGGCACAGGCCGTGGACGTCCGAGTTCAGTGCACCGGGGGCGAGTTGACGCTCACGGTGACGGACGACGGCTGTGGGATGTCGGGCGACGTGCACCGCAGCGGGCTGAAGAACATGGAGGAGCGGGCCGTTGCTCTCGGGGGCGCGCTGACGCTCGGCGAACGGTCCGAGGGTGGTGGCACTCGGTTGGTGTGGCGGGTGCCGTTGGGCTCACCCGATGCATCGCCGGGTGGCGTACCGGCGAACGGCTGAGACCGTCGGCGCCCTGTATGTCCGGGGGTTCTTCGTGTCCGGGGTTCTTCGGCTGCGGCTGGGTGGGGGCGGGCCGCGCGGTTCCCCGCGCCCCCAGCGGGGCATGGGTCAGCGTGCGGGGCGGTCGGCGGTGTCGGGGTTCTCCGGCCGGCCGGCACCGCCGCCTGGATGCTGCGCTGGACTCCGAGTTCGGCCGGCAGCCGGGAGATGTGGCTCGGGAGCGAGGGCCGGGCCCTCGGTGGGGTCCGCGCGCAGCGACCTCATCGGCCGGGCGGTCGTCGTGGGGTCCAGCTCCGGCCGTGATCGCGTCGAGCAGGGCCTCCTCGTCGTCGAACGACGTCAGCATCGGACAGGCGGGCTCCGGCTCCCGTCGCCGTCCGGCAGACGTACGTCCAGGACCGCCACGTGCGGGCGCGGCGCCGACCCGCGCACCGGCGCGTGCTCGACGCCGCCCGCGTCGCCGACCACCGAGATGTCCGGCTCGGCGGCCAGGAGATCGGTCGGACCGTGGCGCGCACCAACTCGTGGTCGTCCAGCAGGAGGACCCGGACGGGGTTCTGTTCCGTGAACGTGGGCGCCTCGGCCGATCATCACGCTCCGGGGCCGATCGCACCGGGGCCGACCGGCCCGACCAGAGCGCAGTTGTCCGTTCGGCCACCGGTCACGGCTACGGGTGGCGGGGTGGGCCCGTGATCTCGAACTCCACGTCCACCACGCCTTCGACGGCCCGTACCAGGCGCGCGGCCACGGGCACCAACGAGGTGTCCCGGACCTGTCCGGCGAGTGTGACGACGCCGTCCCGCACCCGTACGCGAACAGGGGACAAGGGTGCATGGAACAGGTACGACACGACCTCCCTGTGGACCTCCTCGGCGATGTCCGCGTCGGCCCGCAGAAACACCTTGAGAAGATCGCCGCGGCTGACGACGCCTTCGAGTTTGCCCAGCTCATCGACGACGGGGAGCCGCTTGACCTTGGCGTGCGCCATGGTCCGGGCGGCCTGTGCCAGGGTCGCGTTCGCCTGGACGGTGACCGCCGGGGACGTCATCAGCTCCCCGGCGGTCACCGCGCCGGCCTTGGTGAGGTCCGAAAGGCGCCGCAGTTGTGTGTACCGGTCCGGGTCACCGTCCCGGAACTCCTCCTTGTGCAGCAGATCGGCCTCGGAGACGACGCCGATCACGCGATCCTCGCCCTCCAGGACCGGAAGGGCACTGACCTGCCACTGCTCCATCAACTGCACGATCTCCTTGAAGCCGGCCCCACGGCCGACGGCGGCGACAGTGTGGGTCATGACATCGCTCACGATGTGCGGGCTCCCATGCACGGTGACTCCTTGGTGGATTCCGACGCGGTCAACGGAGACTTCCGCTGCCGTAGGGCGCGTACAGGTCCAGCAGCCGGGTCCTGGCCGTCCGCAGGCGGCGGGCGACGGTGTCTCCCACCCACTGGCTCACGACCATGCCCAGCGCGGGATCGGCCTGGCACATGGCCCGTACCACCTCGGCGTCGAACTCGTACGCGCGCACCGGGCTCGTGGCCTCGGCACCCAGATGCCAGGTGTGCGGTGCGAACAGCCAGGACCAGCCGACGAGTTCGTTGTGCCCGAGGGTCTCGATGACGGCCGCGCGGCGGCCGGGCACACGCATGTCGAGGGCCACCGTGCCGGTACGGATGATCCAGAACCGGTCCGCGCGCCGTCCCTCCTCGAACAGGCGGGCTCCCTGCGGGAACGACACCTCCCGGGCGATGTGCATCAGTTGCTCGGCGTGCTCGGTGGGCAACGCCCGCAGCATGCTGGAAGTGGGAGAAGCGTTCATGATCCTGTCCTCTTCCTGGTGCGCGATTCTGCCACCTCCAATCTCTCCTCGAAGCCACGCTTTCACCATGGGCCGACCGGCCCCGAGGCCGGGCCGCACGGCGTGGCGGTGGGACGCCACTTGGGCCGAAGGGCCCCTCGGTAGGGCCTGCCCGGCCCCTGCACCCGGGCTCACCCCGGTATCAGGCTCGACGGGAGAAAGGGAATCCATCGACATGCAAGCAGGAGGTGCGGATCATGCTTCGACACGTCGCCGCGGGGATCGACGGTTCTCCCGAAGGCCTGGCCGCCGCGCACTGGGCGGCCAGGGAAGCCATGCGCCGAGGCATGGCACTGCGCCTGGTGCACGCCTGGCAGTGGCAGCCGCGGCCGACCCCGACCGTGCCCGCGGACATGTCGCAGCGCTCCTGGGCCGAGGACATGCTGGCGGAGGCATCGGACAGTATGCGCGCCGCGCACAGCGGCCTGCAGGTCATCAGCCACTCGGTGGCCGACTCGCCGGTCGGGGCCCTGCTGGCCGCGGCCGAGGAGGCCGATCTGCTGGTCCTCGGCTCCCGTGGAATCGGCGGCGTCGCGGGGTTCCTGACCGGGTCGGTGTCGCAGCGGGTCGTAGCCAGGTCACCGCGCCCTGTGGTGCTGGTGCGGGCAGGAGAGTGCACCGCCGACGAGCACCTCTCCGCGGTGGACGGGATCTCCCCCGAGGAGATACCCGAGACCCCGTACCGCGATGTCGTTCTCGGCCTCGACACCGACCGGCCCTGTGACGAACTGATCGAGTTCGCCTTCGACGCCGCCCGTCGCCGTGCCGCCCCGCTCCGCGTGATCCATGCCTTCAGCGGCCCGCCCGCCTACGCGGCGGTCGACAGGCTCGCTCCGGTGAACGGCCCCGAACTGCTCGCCGAGCACGAGCACGCCGTGGTCGCGACGCTGCGCCCCTGGTGCGAGAAGTTCCCCGAGGTCGCCGTGACCGAGATCGTCACCGAAAGGCGCGCGTCCGGCGAGTTGATCCGGGCCTCGGCCGGCGCGGCCCTCCTCGTGGTGGGACGCCGGGTGCGGGAAGCCAGTCTCGGCACCCACCTCGGCTCCGTCGCGCACGCCGTGATGCACCACGCCCCGTGCCCCGTCGTCGTCGTCCCGCACGCCTGAACAGACCGGGAGGAGTGGAGAGATGATCCGGCTGGGACTGCCGGTACCGCTCGGGTTCACCGTCACCGTCACCGCCGACGCCTGCCGGGAGTACCTGGCCACCGGCGAGGAACCAAGGGGAGGGACAGACATGACCACCCGTCATGTGACCGTCGGCGTGGACGGCTCGCTCATCGCCGTACGGGCGCTGGACCGGGCCGCCGAGGAAGCGGTGCTGCGCGGCGCCCCGCTGGACATCGTGTACGCCGTGCCCGACCTCGACGAGGCCGGTCCGGTACTGGCGTCCGCGACCGCACGGGTACGCGAACGGCACCCCGGCCTGCCCGTCACGGCCTGCGCCTTCGAGGGCGGACCGGTCCAGGCGCTGGCTCGGCACGGTCGGGACGCGGCGCTCACCGTGGTCGGCACGCGAGGGCTCGGTGGCTTCGCCGGCTTACTGTTCGGCTCGGTGAGCCTGCGGCTGGCCGCGCACACGTGCGGTCCGCTGCTCGTCGTACGGGGGAACCACCGATCCGCGGGGCACGGCGAGGTGCTGCTCGGCCTGGAAAGCGACGCCGACGCGGATGCCACGGCGTTCGCCTTCGCCGAGGCGGAGCGTCGCGGGGTCCGACTGCGCGTGTGGCACGCCGCGGTCCCTCGGCTCCGGACGCCCGCACCACCGGCCCTGATCCCCGCGGATCGGGTGCGGGACGACGCTGTTGCGCAGGCACTGATTGAACAGGCTGCACCGCGCCGCGTGGTGGCCGGGCTACGACAGCGATATCCCCAGGTCGAGGTGGCGACCCTCACGTTCGACTCCGGCCGGATGCACGCACTGCTGGAGGCGACCCGCGAAGCCGCCGTCGTGGTCGTCGGTGCCCACGGCCATCCCCACCGCATCGGCCCGCAACCGGGCCCGGTCGCCATCGCCCTGCTGCACCACTCCCACTGTCCGGTCGCGATCGTCTGAACGGTCCCTCGGACAACGACCTTCGGCGCCACCGCCCCCGGATCCGGAAGCTCTCCCAACTCCCATGTCTGCGCCGGGGCCTGGGACAGACGGTACGCGGTTGTCGGCCGATGTGACCGAGAGGCCTGGACCGGCGTTCCCGCGGCAACGCGGGGACGCCCCTCTCATGTGCGCGAATCCGCTCGGTCCGTCGCTCACACATGCCTCAACGGGGCTGCGGCACCGAGGACTTGTGCCTTCGTATCGGCGCTGCCTTCCGCGTACGTGGGGCGCGTGCCGCATGGGCCGGTCGGCCCCGGGCCGGGACCTGTGGCCCCTGCTGACGCGGGCTTCCCGCCCGGAGACTGAGTGGCATCCCCTTGAGGAGGTCCGCACATGTCCCCCAACGTCACCGTCGGTCTGGACGGTTCGCCCGAGAGCACCGCCGCCGCAGACTGGGCTGCCCGCGAGGCGCTGTCGCGCGACGCGACCCTGCGCCTCGTGCACGCCTGGCAATGGCAGCCCTACACGTACTCCCCGTTGGCGGGCGCCTCCGTGCCGCCCGTGGACGACCCGCGGGGCGAGTGGGCCGAGCGCCTGCCGCGGGAGACCGCGGCCAGGCTTGCCGAACGTCACCCCCGTCTGCACATCATCGCCGAGCGGATCCCGGAGCAGCCCGTCACCGCCCTGCTGGCGGTCGCCGAGGATGCCGACCTCCTGGTGCTCGGGTCCCGGGGCCTGGGCGGAGTCACCGGGTTCCTGGTCGGCTCCGTGGCACTCGCCGTCGTGGCCAGGACCGAGCGGCCGGTCGTCCTCGTACGGGCCGGCGAACGCGTCGAGGACGACCACCTGACGGGCGATGTCGTGCTCGGCCTCGACCTGGAGAATCCGGACGATTCCGTGATCGGGTTCGCGTTCGAAGCCGCTTCTCGGCGCGGGCGGAACCTTCGTGTCGTCCACGGATGGAGCCTGCCGTCCTCCTACGGCTACGGTGGCGCCTTCGACCTCGAGCTCAACGCGGAACTGCGCGCGCAGGTACAGCACAAGCTGACCGAGGTACTGCGGCCGTGGAGGCAGAAGTTCGCCGGCGTCGAGGTGAACGAGCAAGCGGTGGTCGGCAGCGCGGGCTCCCACTTGGTCGACGCCTCCCGGGACGCGGCACTGGTCGTGGTCGGGCGTCGCAGCCGTCGTACGCAGGTCGGCGCACACATCGGACCGGTGACGCAAGCCGTACTGCACCACGCCGCCGCCCCGGTCGCCGTGGTCCCGCACGATTGACCGAGCAGCGGACCAGGGCCGCAACACGCTCTCGGGAAAGTGCTCGTCGGCTCACCGGAGCCTCCCTTCGCGAGTCGGCGAAACCTTGGGCGGGGCCCGCTCCTCGGTCGGTGCGGGACCTTCGCGGTGGACTGCCCGCCGGGAGAAGCGGCAGTCCGTGCCCGGTCACTGATCGGGCGGACTGATGCGACGCCCCGTGAGGTGTGTGGGCCGGATCGACACCCACATATCGCGTTCGCCTCCCGCCCATGGCCTGCTGTGGGCGTGATCAGCCAGCCGTCGCACCGCGTCGGGCTCGGTGACCACCCGGGCGGGGCCGACGGCCAGCACACTCCAGCCCTGGCTCATGGCCTCGTCCACATGGTCGACCTCGAAGGCGACATCCGTTTCCCCGGCCGCGGCCGGGGCCGAGTTCGGCCTGGTTCGGAAGACGATCGCGTCGTCGACGACCTCGTAGTTCACCGGGATGACTGCCGGGCCGTCGGCGGTCGACACCGCGACGCGCCCCAAGCCATGCGTGGAGAGCAGAGCGCGGCATTCATCCGGGCCGAGGTCCCGCAGCTGGGGGTTGAGGAGTCCCTGGCCCTGGCCGGGCGGCAGATCGATTCCGCCGCCGCGCAGGGCGGCGACGGAGGTGCCCAGCGCGGCGGCCAGTCTCATGAGGGTTGCCAGGCCCGGGTCGGCCGACCGCTCTTCGAGGTACGCCAGGTACTGCGGCGCCATTCTGGCGCGGCGGGCAGTCTCTGCCCGGGTCAGTCCCTGTCGCCGACGTTCGGCAGCCACGCGTCGGCCGATGTCACCTGGGTGGCACCCCCCGCCCGGCGGGGGCGTGCCGGACCCGGCACCCGCCTGCGGACGTGCCTCGTCCGTGCTCAGCCGGGAAAGCTGGTCAGGGCTCCCTCCTGACCCGTGCTCGAGGTGACGGATGTGCGCGTCGGGCCCGGGGAACACGAGTGTCACCTCGTCCGTGTCCGACCAGTGCACGTCGTAGGGAGGGGTTCCGTCCTCGTGGTGGAGGCCGACAATCTCGCCGTCGCGCCTGGTGGCGCCGGTGGTCCGGCTTTCGACAACGAGTTGATCGCCGAGGTGAGCTCGCATGATCGCCGCCCCTTCCTCAGAATGGTGCTGTACCCAACGTGCCACGCGCGGAGTACCGCCGCATGGCCCGGGCAGCCCCGACCGGGGGAGCCGAACGGACCCTTCTCCGGCCGACCGGGCCCCCAACAGGTGTCGGGGGCGCCGCACCTGCGGGCGGCCGGTTCCTGACCCGGTTGAGCTTCATCACCGGGCGGCCGTCGTACTGGACCATCTTGTAGGCGGAGTCCAGGAACGGGGCATCGGCCGAGACTCCGACGCGGGTGCCGACGGCGTGGATGTCGAGCGGTGCCGCGGAGCGCACCAGGTCGTCCACGGCGTACTCGTCGAGACCGCCGCCGACGACGATGCGCACGTCCGGCAGTTCGACGGCGCCGAGGATGGCGCGGGCCCGTACCGCCAGGACTCCGAGGGCGCCGACCATCGGGTGTCCGGCGGCGGCACGACGAGTTGGGCCCCGGGTCCCCACCACGGTCGAACGGCGGCGGACCCCGGTCATAGGGCCGAAGGACCTCGGCGGGCGGCCATTCGGGCCACCCGGGTCACGCAGCGACGGGGTCTGCCCCCGGCCGGGTCGGCCGTCATGTCTGCGGAACGAACGTGACCGGACACGGCGCCCTCGGAGGGCCGTCGAGGACCTCCTCCCCGGGCCGGCCTCCGCGCCGGTCCGAGCCCTGTCGCACCGGAGTCCGCATGCGCCGCAAGCGGATTTCGGGTACTCCTCGGATAGGAAGCAACCGTGCCCGAGCGGCGGCGCAGACGAACGCGCATCGAATGCTCCTTGCCGTCGCCCGCACGGCCACCGACGGGGCGTGGGACGGACAGCAGTCCGGACAATCGGACTCGCTCACCGCCCTTCCGGTTTCTTACAAGACGGAGGCAGCCGCCATGGAGTCAGTGGTCACCGTGGGTCTCGACGGCTCACCCGAGAGCCTTGCCGCCGCCCATTGGGCCGCCGACGAAGCCGAGCGGCGGAAGTTCACGCTGCGCCTGCTGCACGCGTGGCCCCTGCTGGTGCCGGAACCGACCCGTATCCCCGCCGAGGTGGATCAGAACTACTGGGCGAAACGGATCGTGCACAACGCGCGGGCGGAACTCCAGGCGCGCCATCCAGGCCTCTCCATCGTCGGCAATCTCGTAGCCGACGACGCCCAGAACGCACTGCTGCAAGCGGCATCGGAGTCCGACATGACCGTGCTCGGTTCGCGAGGGCTGGGGGCTGTCGGAAGTTATTTCCTGGGAGACATCAGCATGCCCGTTGTAGCACGGGCCGAGCGGCCGGTGGTCCTGGTGCGTGCCGAAACCCGCGAAGCGGGGCCACCGTCCGGACCGCATACGGCACGCGGCGTAGTGGTGGCACTGAAACTGCACGGCCCGTGCGACGATCTGCTTGAATTCGCCTTCGGCACCGCCGCGGCGCGGGGCGTGCCCCTGCGGGCCGTCCACGGCCGGAGCCTGCCGCTCCACGCGCGCGTTCCCTGGGGCACGGACCACGCCATCGCCGAAGAGATCACGCAGGACGCACAGAAGCACCTGAGCCAGGCCCTCCGCCCCTGGCGAGAGAAGTTTCCAGGCGTGGAGGTGGTCGAGAGCATCGCACTCGAAAGTCCCGCCAAGGCCGTCATCCAGGCCGCCGACGGCGCCGGGCTGCTGGTCGTCGGCCGGCGCACGCACCGTCCCGGCCCGGCACCACGCCTGGGCCCCGTGGCCCAAGCCGCAGCCCACCACGCGCGCTGCCCTGTCGCCGTAGTCCCCCATGTCTGAGCCGAGCCGCCCGCGTGCAGAGGTGCACGAGACCCATACCTCCGTGGTGTTCTTTGTCGGGGACCGCGCCTACAAGGTCAAGAAACCGGTCGACCTCGGGTTCCTGGACCACACCACTGTGGCGGCGCGCCGGGCCACCTGCGAGCGAGAAGTCGCCCTCAACCGTCGCTTCGCCCCCGACGTCTACCTCGGCCTGGGGGAATTCCACAGCCCCGACAGGGACACGCCCGAACCCTTCGTCGTGATGCGCCGCATGCCCGCGGAGCGCCGCCTCTCCCGCCTGGTGAGAGAAGGCGCGGCCGTCGACGATGTCCTGCGCGCGGTCGCCCGGCTGCTCGCCACCCGTCACGCGGACGCTTCCCGCAGCCGGGACGTGGACGAGCAGGGGACGCGGGACGCTCTGTCGGCGCGCTGGGAAGCGAGCTTCGCACAGGTCCGTGCGCTGGCCGACGACGGCCTCGCGCTCGACGGCGTGGAGGAGGTCGAGCGACTGGTGCGCCGCTATCTGTCCGGCCGCAGGCAACTGTTCGACACGCGCATCGAACAGGGGCGGGTGGTCGACGGCCACGGCGACCTGCTCGCCGAGGACATCTTCTGTCTCGACGACGGCCCCCGCGTCCTGGACTGTCTGGAGTTCGACGACCGGCTGCGCCATGTCGACGGCCTCGACGACGCCGCCTTCCTCGCCATGGACCTGGAACAGCTGGGTGCCCCGGAGGCCGCGGCGTTCTTCCTCGCCGAGTACAGCGAGTACTCCGGCGACCCGGCACCGCCCTCCCTCCGGCACCACTACGTCGCCTACCGCGCGTTCGTCCGGGCCAAGGTCGCGTTGATCCAGGCACGCCAGGGCGCGCCCGGCGCGGAGGGGGTGGCAGGCCGGCTGATCACGACGGCCCTGCGGCACCTCCGTACGTCCGCTGTCGGTGTGACGCTCGTCGGCGGGCTCCCGGGGAGCGGGAAGTCCACGCTCGCCGGCGCACTGGCAGACCGTCTGGGAGTCACACTGCTCAGCAGCGACCGCCTCCGTAAGGAGCTGGCGGGCATCCCGGCCGAGGAGCCCGCGGCCGCCAGGTATGGCGAAGGCCTGTACTCGCCGGAGTGGACCGACAAGACCTACGCGGCCCTGCTCGACCGCGCATCCGCCCTGCTGTCCAGTGGAGAGTCCGTCGTCCTGGACGCCACCTGGTCCGGTGCGGGACAGCGTGCAGCCGCCCTGCGCGTGGCCGAACGAACCAGCGCCGACCTGGTGGCCCTGCACTGCCAGGTTCCGGGCGATGTGGCGGCGGCCCGCCTGACCACCCGTACGGCCGGAGCATCCGACGCCGGCCTCGACGTGGCCACCACCATGGCGGCCACGGAACCGCCCTGGCCGGAAGCCGTCATGGTCGACACGAGCGGCCCCTTGGAGGCTGCGGTCGTCCGGGCGCTGGCGGCCGTACGTCCTTACGGCGTCCGCCAGGCCCAGGTCTTCCGCCGCCCCTACATGGAGCCGGATTAGGAGGCGAGCCGCGACGACGCAGCCGACGACCTGTGTGCCGGAACGGACGGTCTGTTCAGAGGGCCCGGATGACCTGAGCGGCCGCCCCCCTTGAGGGGCCCGACGGTCTCTGTTGCCCCGAAGTCCTTCGCGGGCGACGGTGGAAGGCGGCAGCTGAGGGAGCACCATGCGAGCACTCGTCCACCACGGCCCCGAACGGACCTCCTGGGACACGGTCACGGTCCGGCGATCGAGGACCCGGCCGACGTCATCGTGCGGGTCGACGCCACGACTGTCTGTGGTACCGATCGGCACATCGTGCGCGGCGAGCTCCCCGAGGTGAAGCCAGGGACGGTGCTCGGCCATCCGGAGCCTTTGACCTCCTCGGCCGGTGGCCGGCGCGGCACCGATGAGGGCCAGGACGGACAGGAGCGGGCTGCCGAGAGCGCCCCGGCAGCCGTTCGTCCGGAAATGAGGACAGCGACACACGCACTATTGCCGGTGCATGGTCTCCAGCGCGCTTGCCAGTACGTGAGGATCGTGGTGGCCGTGGTAGACTTCGGGCGGCCGCTTGTCGAGCTTGAGGAGCTGGGCCACCGCCGTCCAGGCGGTGCGTACGGAGTACTCCACGGTGAAGACGACGTCGTCGGGCACATCGGCGAACTGCCCGATGAAGGCGAGGTTCACCGATCCCTCGGGCACCACCTTGGGCCGGTCGTCGCCGCGGCGGACCAGGAACTGGCTGGTGATGTAGGGCATCAGACAGGGGACGACGGTGGACGTCTCAAGGACGCGAGCCGCCACCGGCTCCTCGAAGCCGAGATGGTGCAGGAGCTCCTCGAGAATTTCGCGGCCGGAGCACATCGTCATCGGCTTCGCGGTGTGGTTGCCCGCCCGCCCGGGGAACAGTCCGTAACCCCACCAGACCGACACCCCCTCGGGCTGGTCGCGGTAGACGGGCTGGCGGTTGGCGACGATGGAGAGCAGCCAGTTGGAGTCGGTGAAGGTCATCAGGCCGCCCTTGCCTGTCTCGCGGCCGCTGAAATCCTCCAGCGCGTCGAGGAAAGCCGGGTCCTTGGAGGTGACGGTGAACGACTCCCACCGGGACTCCTCGACGTGCTTGTCGAAGACGTCCGGGTTGCCGAAGTCCTCACGTCCCCTGGCCAGCCGGTGCCAGAGCAGCCAGGCGTCGGAGGACCGGGGAGGCGCCGGCGGTGCGGAGGTGTGCGAGCCGAGGCTGGAGGCGTCGGTCATGGAGCCGTTGGTGACCAGGACGAGGTCCTCGGGGGTCACGTCGATCTGCTCGTGGTGTCCCTCGTGGGACACGTAGATGAGGTTGACCGAGGTGCCCTGGTCCCCCGGCACGAACCCGAGGTCGGTGACGCGGTATCCGGTGTGGACGACGACGCCGCGTTCGAGCAGCCAGTCCGTCAGCGGCCGCACGATGGAGTCGTACTGGTTGTAGCGGGTCCGGTATATGCCCGACATGGATGAGAACTCGGGAAAGAGATGGATGAAGCGCCTGAGGTAGCGGCGGAACTCGATGGCGCTGTGCCAGGGCTGGAAGGCGAAGGTCGTGCACCACATGAACCAGAAGTTCGTGGTGAAGAAGTGCTCTCCAAAGCAGTCGGTGATCCGCTTTCCGTCCAGGTGCTTCTCGGGGCTCGCCATGCACCGGACCAGGTCCAGTCGGTCCCGTTCGGAAAACCCCATCGATCGGGTGTCCACGATCTTTCCACTCCCGTCGACGAGGCGGGAGATGTCGTCCCAGGCGAAGTCCTCGTGTCCGGCGAGGATCTCCTGCGTCACCGACACCGAAGGGTCGTCGAGCGAGGGAATGCCGGACAACAGGTCGTACGTGCAGCGGAACTCCGCCTCGAACATCCGCCCGCCGCGCATGCTGTAGCCGGTGCCGACCGTGCCGCCCGCGTCCAGGCTGCCGCCGATCTGTCGCTGCTCCTCGAAGAGATGGATGTCCGATCCGTCGAGACCGCCGTCGCGGATCAGGAACGCGGCCGCGGCCAGCGCCGCGATACCACTGCCCACCAGATATGCCTTCGCCATCACTCAACTCCTCGTTGTCACGGGTCGATCGGGAACCACGCACCCCACGGTTCCCTGCGGCGGTGGCCGCTGTCAGGGGGCCGATGGTCATCGGTGTGGTCCGGTCGGCCCCAAAGGCCTTGCGCACTGCCCCCATGCGGGTGCGTGCAGGGCGGCGGCGCGGCCGGTGGACCGTCACCGGCCGGGCATGGCCCGGTCGGCCCCGGCCGGGGACCCGGTGGCCCCTCCCCGTACGGGCGCCCTGCCGGGGACGCTGGTCATGAGGAACCGATCGAGTGCTGGAGGTGTGCGTCATGCTGTCGCCCGTGATCGCCGGAGCCGATGGATCCGCGGAGAGTCTGGCCGCCGTGGAGTGGGCGGCCCGTGAGGCCGAGCGCCGCGAACGGCCGCTGCTGGTGGTACATGCTTGGAACTGGAGCCCGCCTTCCGCCGACGGCGAGTCGGCGCACGCGGCTGAACGATATCTGGCCCGACGTGCCCTGAGGCAGGCCGAGGAACGAGTCCGCGAAACGTGCCCCGGCGTGCGCGTCGACGACGAGCAGGTCGAGGGGCCCGCGACACGGGCCCTGCTCGATGCGGCCGACCGGGCCGACCTGCTGGTACTGGGATCGCGAGGGCTGAGCGGCTTCACCGGATTCCTGGTGGGCTCGGTCGCACTGGGCGTGGTGGCGCGGGCCCTGCGTCCCGTCGTCCTCGTACGGGCCGGGGAAGAGGCGGAGGACGAGCATCTGCCGGCGGCGGACGGGAGCGCGTCCGCCCGTACCGGGTACCGGGACGTGGTGCTGGGTCTCGACGTCGCCGACGCATGCGACGAGGTGACGGCGTTCGCCTTCGAGGCCGCCCGGCTGCGCCGGGCGCGTCTGAGGGTCGTCCACGCTTGGCATGCGCCGTCCCCGTTCGGCCTGGGCCCTGGTGAGGTCGGCCTGCTGAACGACCGGCAGCGCGCGGAGGAGTGGCAGGGGGCCCTCTCCGCAGTGCTCCAGCCGTGGAAGGACAAGTACCCCGAGGTCGACGTCGTCGAGTCGGTGCCGGAGGGCAAGGCGTCGAGCGCGCTGATCCGGGCCGCATCCGGAGCGAGCCTGCTCGTCGTCGGCCACCGCATCACCGAGCGCCCGGTGGGCGGGCGTACCGGCCCCGTCACCCGCGCCGCCGTCCACCACGCGAGCTGCCCGGTCGCCGTGGTCCCGCACGACTGAGGCGACGCGTCGCAGTCGTGCTCATGCCGACCCGAAGCCGAAGGAAGTGACCCGCCATGTACGGGAACCGCTACGGCATGAACGGATGGGACTGGTTCGCGATGTCGACCGGCACGGTCCTGATCTGGGCCGTGCTCATCACCGTCGCCGTCCTGGTCTTCCGCGCCCTGAACCGGGCCCCCGCGCGGGGGCGGCAGCCGCACACCCCCGCCGCGCCCTCGGCCGAACAGCTGCTCGCCGACCGGTTCGCCCGAGGGGAGATCGACGAGGAGGAGTACCGCCGCCGCCTGGCGGTACTGCGCGAGGACAGCGCCGACCTCACCGAACACTGACCACCGCGGTCAGTGCTGCACGATGTCGCCGGAGGCGACGTCGTGCAGCTCACGGCGAGGTCCTCCGAGGCGCGGCTCGCGGCCAGTTCGTCGCCGTCCTCGGTGAGGTAGATCTGAACTGTCCACCACTTGGTCTTCCTGGTGTCCATCATGATCACTCCTGTACGGAGGACGCGGGCCCGGAGATTCCGGCGGAGCCGCGCGGGCCCGCGCCCGCGTCCCCACCTCCTGGCCTGCGCCGGTGACCATGGCCGGTCCAGGGCCCAACGACTTAACCCCGGGTGTCACACCGGCGGGATGCGGAGCCCGGTGCGGTGGCTGGCGTGGGGCACAGGGATCCCGCTACTGGTGCGCCGATCAGGACCGGTCCTCCTGGGAATCAGGTTCGGAGCCGCCCATGTCCAGGCGGAAGGGCGGGTAGGTGTCCGTCATCAGGGCGGCGTACGCGGCGACCCTGAGCGCCCACCGGTTGAGGCCGAGGATCAGGTCGTACAGGGCCTTTGGATATTTCTCGGTGAAGGCCATGATCACGGCGGCGATGATCGTCAGGACCAGGATGAGTCCGCCGTACCACATGCCGAGGCGGACGCCTCCGAGGAAGAAGCCGATGACGATGTACTGCGGGATGGCCAGCAGCCACCACTTCACCAGCACCAGACCGCGGGAGAGGCGCTCCGGGTAGGCGATGTCCAGCCGCGCCGGGTACTGCGGTTCCTCGCCCAGGCTGAACGGCGGGTACTGGTCGGTGCCCAGGGCGCCGTACGAGTAGTAGGCGACCCGCCAGGTCCAACGCAGCACTCCCAGGTTGAAGTCGAACAGCGTGCGCGGATAGCGCTCGGTGAAGAGGATGGTGAAGAACGCGATCACGCTCACCAGGGTGAACGCGATCCAGAGGAAGAACAGCACCAGGTAGTGGGGGATGGCGAGGATCCACTTCACCAGCCACAGCCACCGGGACAGCGGCGCGTCCAGACGTGCGTTCACCCGGACTGGGCTGTCCGGGAATCCCACCAGGGTCGTCATGGCGATCAGCTCCTTCACTCCGGCGCGTGAGGCGCCGGGTTGGGCTGCTGACCAGCTTGACCGCTGCCCGCGCGGCGTCGCGAGGGCCGTGTGGGCCCGACCGGAAGGCCTGGCGGCCCACGCTTTCGCCGGGCTCGGGGGAGGCGCACGTGACGACGGGGCGACCAGGTCGAGGTCGCCCCGCACACTTGCCCCGGCCTGGACGTGTTCCCGGCCAGGGGGTCGGCGTTCTCGTGCGCTCGTTCGATCTCACGTGGTCTTGCGCCGCCACTGCGGTCCGACCTCGCCCCACTCACGGCCCCACTGGTCGTAGCGCCGCTGGTCGAGCCGCCACCGTGCGGCGCGCCCGGCGGCGAACGTCAGGCCGCCGAAGGCGAGCGCGGCTCCGGTGCCGAGCGCGGCTGCCTCGACGTCGGCCGCCGAGGCGGTCGGCGGCTCCGTGGTGAGCTGCTCCTTGCTGTTCAGCCAGACGGCGACCTTCGATCCGGCCTGGTGCCCGGAGTCCACCAAGGCCCGGCCGGTATGGGTGGAGCCGTCCGTCGCCGTCCAGCGGACCGTCGCCCGGACGCGGTCGTAGGGCGTGCCTGCCCCGATCGCCACGGTCTGGGCCGTGCTCTCGACGAGGACGGCCTGGACCGAGTGCCGCTCGCGGCGAACCTGCGCGAAGGACTCGTCGGCGGCATGGGCCGTCACCACGCCGGTCAGGGTGCCGCCGATCGCGGTGACCGTCCAGACGGCCAGGACGATCCAGGCCTCGACGACGTCGTCGCGCCGTCGCAGGGGATTGCTCCGCCACCGCCACAGTCGCTGCCTCACACGCTTGGTCCTGCGCATCTGACCGCACCTCCTCGTCGTCGTCATGGACAGGACGGTGGCATCCGGGAATGCCCGGCGGCAGGGGCCGACCAGGCGGCATCGCGGGGCCGTCCGGTGCTCACCGGCGTCCGGCGTGGGGCCGTTCGGCCCCTGCCTGCGAGCGAGGACGACACCGGGTGCGTACGCGAGGCGGTCGCTCGACCCGATGGGCCTCGCCCGGTCCCGCAATGGGGACCGACCGGCCCAAGCGGACAGCAACCGTCACGCCCAGGATGGATATATGTGGTCAATCCGTGCGCGAGGAGATCGTCGAGGAGTGTCCCACCACCGTCGGAGTCGACGACTTCGACGGGAAGCGGTGGTCGCACGCCAGGTGGCGCCTCGCCGTCGGCCCCCGCAACCGGCGTCCGCCAGACCCAGGAAGGGATCGTCATGAAAGCACTCGTATTCCACGGTTCCGGAAAGTCCGCGTGGGAGGACGTCGCGGACCCCGGAATCCAGGATGCCACCGACGCGATCGTCCGCGTCGACACCGTCACCATCTGCGGGACCGACCTGCACATCCTCAAGGGCGACATACCGGAGGTACGCCCCGGCACGGTGCTCGGACACGAAGCCGTCGGGGAGATCGTCGACGTGGGGAACGACGTCCGCACCGTCCGCCCCGGCGACCGTGTCCTGGTTTCGTGCATCACAGCGTGCGGCCGCTGCCGCTTCTGCCGGGAAGGCACCTACGGGCAGTGCCGCGCCGGCGGGGGCTGGATCCTCGGCCACTTGATCAACGGCACGCAGGCCGAGTACGTCCGCGTACCGTACGCGGACCTCTCCACGTATCCGCTGCCCGGTGCGGTCGACAGCAAGGACGCCGTGCTGCTGGCCGACATCTTCCCCACCGCCTATGAGGTGGGCGTGCTCAACGGGCGGGTACGGCCCGCGGACACCGTCGTGGTGGTCGGAGCGGGGCCCGTAGGGCTCGCCGCCATCGCCACGGCACGGCTTTTCACGCCCGAGCGGATCATCGCCGTGGACCTGGCGGAGGCCCGGCTGGACGCGGCCAAGCACCTCGGCGCCGATGCCGTCGCCGTGGGTGGTGAGGAGGCCGAGGCGCTGGTCGCCGACCTCACCGAGGGCCTCGGGGCCGACGTGGTCATCGAGGCGGTGGGGGTGCCGGAGAGCTTCGAGGCATGTACGCGCATGGTGCGGCCCGGTGGGCATGTGGCCAACGTCGGCGTGCACGGCCGGCCCGCGACACTGCACCTCGAAGACCTGTGGATCAAGAACGTGACGATCACCACCGGCCTGGTCGACACGTACTCCACTCCCACCCTGCTGCGCATGATGGCCGCCGGGCAGTTGCCCACGTCGTCACTGGTCACCCACGTCTTCCCGCTGGACGCGATGGAGGAGGCGTACGACGTCTTCTCGCGGGCCACCGACACCGGCGCGCTCAAGGTCGTCCTCGGCGGGCCGCAGCACGACGTCCTGACGGTCAGGACGCCTTGACACGAGGAAGTGAACGGCCATGTCCGAACAGACACCGCCGAACGCGGTGTCCGCCACCGCGGACAGTGCACGGGGCGACATCGGGCGTCGCATCGCCAGGCGACGCGAGGAACTCGGGCTGACCCGGGAGGAGGCGGCCTCCCGGGCGGGCACGGCTCCTGGCTACGTCCAGTACCTGGAGGAAAAGTCCACCGCCACGCCGGGCATCGGCGTTCTCATCCGGCTTGCGGACGCGTTGGAGACGAGCGTGGCGGCCCTGCGCGGCGGCGACGCCGATCTGCCACCCGGCTGGGGTCGGGCCGCCCGCCATCCCGAGCTGATCGAACTGAGTGCCGAGGAATGCCGGGCCCGGCTTTCGAGGCACGGTGTCGGAAGGCTCGCGATGGACACGCCGGACGGGCCGATCATCATCCCCCTCAACTACAACGTCATCGACGGTGTGGTCACCTTCAGGACGGCACCTGACGCCCTGCCCGCGACAGCCGTCGAGGCGCACGTCGCCTTCGAGGTCGACCACATCGACGAGGCGCTCAGCGAGGGCTGGAGCGTGCTCATACGCGGCTTCGCCCGGGCCGTGACGGAGCCCGACGCCGTGCGTCGGCTGACGGCGCTCGCGTACAGCGGTCCATGGGCGGGCGGCGAGCGCGACGTATGGGTGCGCATCGAGCCTGTGACCACCACCGGACGCCGGATCGCGGTGCGCTGACCTCCTGGTCAGGAGCAGGCTTCGAAGGGCGGCCACTCTCCGGCCGCCCTGGACCGAACGGCTCTCGCCCCTGTCCCTCGCCGCCCCACAGGATGAAACATGTACCGCCGTACCCCGTGAAAGTTGAACCCGGTGATGAATCCCAACGACGGCTTCCGTGAACTCGACCGCCAGGAGTGCCTGCGCCTGCTGGAGCGGGCACCGATCGGCCGTGTCGTCCACACGCGCCACGCCCTGCCCGCCGTCCTGCCGGTCAACTTCTGCCTGGACACCGATTCCGCGGTACTGATGCGCACCGCGGCCGACTCGGAACTGGCCGCCGCGATCGACGGTGTGGTGATCGCTTTCGAAGTGGACGAGGTGGATGCGGCGGCGCACTCCGGCTGGAGTGTCGTGGTCACCGGCCGCGCCACGGTGGTGACCGATCCCGTCGAGCACGGCCGGCTGACCCGGACCGGCCCGCGCTCATGGGTGGCCTCGCCCGAGGAGGTCTTCATCCGCATCGAGCCCGAGCTGGTGACCGGCCGTCAACTCGTCGCAGGACGCACGGTCTACGGGATCGACCTGACCTCCTGACCGGCTCCGCCGCACGCACTCGCCCAGCGGGATCGGACGGCTTCGGACGGCTACTGACAAGTGACGGCCCCCGGTTCGGCTGCGCAAGGGCCCTTCAGACCTGAGGTCGAGCCGCTCGGCTCATGTGTCCTGTCCCGTATCGGAGTTGGATGAGGTGTGGGACACGACACCGACTCGAAGGGAGTTGAGGACAGTGGGTACAAGCCTCACACCGCAGTTCTGGGAGATGTTCGCCGTGCTGCTGGTTGCCGCCATGGGCGTGACGTTCGTCGCCACGGCTGCGTTCGACGCGATCGCCGTCCGGCTGCTGCGGCGTCACGCACACGAGCCGGCGGCGGCAGCGCCGTCCCGGTCGGCGACGTCGGACCACCGTATGCCTGTCGGCCACTGACGTATGTGTACCGAGCCCGAAGCCCGGAATGCCGAGCGTCCTGAGTCCTGGCCCAAGGCGGCGGCACCGTAGGGACCTGATGCCGCCGTTCGTCGGCCGACACCAAGCGGCCGACTGCCTCCGGGCCACGCTCCGCGTCCGCCACCCTGACCACCGTACCGGCGACAACCCGATCGGGCAGACGGGTGAGCAGATGGCGCATCGGCGCGGGATCGAGCGAGGCTGCGGCCGATGCCCTCAACGGTCGGCCAACCGCAGAAGATGCCGTTGAGGCGGGGATCGCCGCACCGACTGTGATCACGGGCGGTGGCGGGGCGTCGAGCTGGGGCTTCACGGTTCGTTGCGTGGCCTCCCGGGGCCACGTGCCCTCGTCCGGCAGGGACGCGTCAGTCTCGGTGCGACGCCCCCTCCGCGCCGCCCGCCGACCTGGGGTGCCGGTAAGAACCGTGTCACCAGCCGCAAACGACGGTCTTGCCCCGTCGCCTGTGCAGGTCGGGGCAGTTCAGCGTGGCCGTCGCTGCGGTGAGCGCGGGCGGCGTCTATTATCTAGGGCTCCCGGAGAGCGTCAGGCGCGTGAGGCAAGTAGCCGTTCTCGTACTTGCCTCACAAGTATCCGAGGGTTCGTCAGGCACGTTGGGTGACCGCCCGCCGGGCCTCCCTGTTGCCAGCAGTCTTGACGGCAACTGGCGACGCATGGTTGGGTCGAACCATTTCCGATGTCCCCGGCCGTCGGGACCAGTCGCGCAGTCAGTATCGATGAGATTGATCTTGGCCTTGGAAGCTGGCCAGGGCCCGGCATCGCGCCTTCGGTTCTACGGTCGTACGGCCAGACACTCTCGGCCGATACCCGAAGAACGTGCCGTTCGGCTGTGGGGACCAGTGGTGCAGCCGATATCGGCTGCACCACTGGTCCCCACAGCCGGTCCCACTTGTCTCACGTGCCTGAAGCCGCAGTATCCGGCCTTGACCTGCGCGCAGTGGGTTCGAACCCTAGATAAAGCCGGCAGCCCAGGTATACCC
Source organism: Streptomyces sp. NBC_01384 (assembly GCF_045040035.1). Classification (NCBI taxonomy): domain Bacteria; kingdom Bacillati; phylum Actinomycetota; class Actinomycetes; order Kitasatosporales; family Streptomycetaceae; genus Streptomyces; species Streptomyces sp. NBC_01384. The sequence goes on along the minus strand of NZ_CP109559.1, from coordinate 328,927 downwards.
CGAGGTCGTCGAGCGGGCTCACGCCGACTTTGCCGCCCTCCAGGCCCAGGAGGTTCCTCACCCCTGCCCGGCCGAAGTGCTCCAGCCCGCGAGCGAGAAGCGTTGAGCAGGGGGTACCGGCTACGGCTTGTACACGTACGGGGTCGTGGTGCTCAGAGCGGCGAAGCCGAGCCGCTGCAGGATCGGGCGGCTCTGGTCGGAGGCGTCCACCTGCAGGTAGCGGTAGCCGTGCTCGGCGGCGATCTTGGCGCGGTGCGCAACCAGCGCCCGGTAGATCCCCTGGCCGCGCCAGGCGGGTACGGTGCCGCCGCCCCAGAGGCTGGCGAACTCGGTGCCCGGGTGTAGTTCCATCCGTGCCCCGCAGACCGGCATGTCGTCGGCCATCGCGACGACCATGCTGACCGTCCCCGGGCTCTCGGCCAGCATGTCGAGCAGGCTCGGCCGCAGCCAGTCCGCAGTCGTCTCGAACGCCCCCTCGTGCGCGGACAGCATGAGCTCCACGTCGGCCGGGGTGGTCACCGGGTGCAGCCGGACACCCTCGGGCAGTCCGCCGCCATCGGGCAGGTCGGCGATCCGGGCGATCATCAGGGCCTCGTCGGGCTCAGCCTCGAACCCGGCCGCCAGCAGCAGCTCGCCGAGATCCTCCGGCTGGTCGTGCGAGTAGAGCTTCCACTCGAACTCACGGCCCAGCTCGGTGAAGTACTGCACCTGCTCGGCGATAGCTGGCCGCGCCGTGGCCTGGTCCAGGCCGGACCAGACGACCGCGCTCCAGCCGCCCTCGACGCCGAGCTGCCGCACCACCTTGCCGACCCGCTCGACCCGGGCGCCGGGCGCGTCGGCGAGGGTATCCCGCCGCATCTGACGGTCGAAGAGGGCGAGTACTTCAGAAGTATCCATCCGCGCATTTCAGCACGGTCGAGAGGGCTCACCAAGCGGATTTCCGCCCACCTGGAGGGGGAGCCGGATCAGCGGCCGCAAAAACAACGGATATCGCTGACCTGGGGCGATGCCGTGGTTACTTTGCCGACTGCGCTGGGCGGGGTAGTGTGGCTGCCCCTGTCGGCTCGGCGAGCGCGAGTCGTCCGCCCTTCAGCTCGGGCACGTACTTGTAGATCGTGTTGCGGGAGACGCCGAGGAACTTGGCGATCGAGGAGACGGTGTTCTCCGGGCGAGTGAGCAGGTCGCGGGCGTGGCGTACCTGTTCCTCGATCATGGCCGGCGGGCGGCCGAGTCGGGCGCCGCGGGCGCGGGCGGCGTCCAGGCCCTCGTTAGTGCCCTGCACGATGAGTTCGCGGATGAACTCGGCGAGGGCGGCGAAGACGTGGAAGACCAGGCGTCCGCCGGGCGTGGTGGTGTCGAGCGCCTCGTGGAGTGAGGTGAAGCCGATGCCGCGCTTGCGCAGGCCGGAGACGATGCCGATGAGGTCCTGGATGGAACGGCCAAGCCGGTCGAGCGACGGGACGACGAGGGTGTCCCCGGGCCGGAGGTAGTCGAGCGCGGCCCGCAGTTCTTCGCGTTCGGCGTTCTTGCCGGACTTCTTGTCGGCGAAGATCCGGAGGCATCCCGCTTCGGCGAGTGCGTGGATCTGTCGGTCGAGCAACTGCCCCTTTGTGGACACACGTGCGTATCCCACAAGGTCACCGGTCCGTTGGGCCGGGACGGGGGCGAGAAGGTCGGCGGTGCCGTCGTCCAGAGGCTGTCGCACCTCCGAGATCGTACAGAAAAGGGCAGTCCTCAAGTTCTTGAGCACGCCAACTTTTTGACACCGTTTTACGGGCATGATCCGACGTCGGTCGGGCGGTGAACCCGCATCTGCGGATCTTGCTCATCAATCGGTCGATTCATGAACACCCATCCCCGCCTCCCTCCGCCAGCCAGCGAGATGGCCACGCACGTCCAGGGTGTAGGGGTGGAATAGCCCTAGTACCCGCACTAGATCTGTCACCAGTTCCTCCAACCCGGCGACAGCACCGGCCGCATCCCCCGCCATACCCCGCAAGTGGGCGAGGTCCCTGCGGGTGTCCAGGGTGTGGGGGTGGTCCTCGCCCAGCACCTCCACTGCGTCCGTCACCAGTTCCTCCAACCCGGCGACAGCACCGGCCGCATCCCCCGCCTCCCCCCGCCAGCAGGCGAGGTTGGTGCGGGTGATCAGGGTGTTGGGGTGGTCCTCGCCTAGTACCCGCACCAGGTCTGTCGCCAGTTCCTCCAACTCGGCGACGACACTGGACGGGTCACCCGCACTACCCCGCCGCTTGATGAGGTTGCCACGCGCGATCAGGGTGTGGGGGTGGTCCTTGCCCAGTACCCGTGCCAGGTCCGTCACCAGTTCCTCGAAGGCGTCGACGGCACCGGCCGCATCCCCCGCCTCCCCCCGCCAGCAGACGAGGTGGCCACGCGCGGCCAGGGTGTTGAGGTGGTCGGGGCCGAGGTAGCGGGTTGCGGTTTCGGTCAGCCGGTGGAAATGGGCGGTTGCGGCGGTGGCCTGGCCTCCTTCGCCGAGGCTGCGGCCGGTGCGGTACAGCACCCAATGGATATCGGGCTGGTGCAGGGCGTCTTCGGCGTGGGCGGTGAGGACGGCGGTGTTGGCGCGCAGGGTCTGGGCGAGGGCGGGGTCGCGTTCGATGCCGGGCCAGGCGGTGGTGAGGGCATCGGCGGCAGTGTGGGCGAGCTGGTCGTGCCGGTCGAGGGTGAGAGTGTCGCGGGCGGTGCGTTGGACAAGCTGGTGGACGCGGATCGCCCGGTGCGGGCTGCTGGGGGCGTCGTCGATCAGGCTCAGGGAGTGCAGCGCCTCCAGCGCCCCTACTGCGTCCTCTGTGGTGACCTCTTGCTCTTGCGCCCGATCCTGTCCGGCGCCAGCACGAGAGCGGTGCTGGGTGAGGTAGTTGAGGGCGGGTGGGCTGGTCAGGACCGCGTCGGGGATGCCGTTGGGGTCAAGCATCGCGGCGAGCTGGAGCATGGGGCGGGCCAAGCCCACCGGGCGAAGCTCGTCAGCATGATGAGCTGCTCGGTGACCTTCTTCTCCGCTCGCGCCCCGATCCGGTGCACTGTGGAGATCAGCAGCTCCACCAGCGTGTCGGCGATCTCCCGCTCCCGCTCGTGCAGGAGCGCGGCCAGCAAGGTCACCCGTAGCGGTACCGGGTGCGTCCGTAGATGGGAAGGCGACTCCACTGCGGCTCGCGCCCGCCAGCCGGCCACGACCTTCGGCGCGACGACGATGAACAGATCCCGTGGCAGACCGATCGCCCGCACCGCCAGGAGCTTGTCGATCTCGGTGAGCATCGTCGCCAGGCTCACGTTGCCCGGCGCTTCCTTGACCTTCGCCAGCACCGGCGGCGCGTCCTCGCCCTCCGTGCCGCCGCCCGCGGGTCCGGCGTCGTCCTGGTCGGCGCTGGCCACCAGAGCCACGATCCGCTCGATGCTCTCCACGGTCAGCCGCGAGGAGATCAGGGCAGTCAGTGACTCCTCGGCCGCCCGCAGGGCAGCCGCCACGATCCGGTCGCACCGGCCCGACGTGGGCGGCTCGACGCTCTCCGTGCGGCAGCGCGCCAGCAGCTCCACCCGGACCTGCTCGGGCCTGCGTTCCTTGTGCGCTACGTGCTCGGCCAGATACGCGGTCAGCTTCTCCGCGTCCGCGACGCTGCACTCGCGGAAGCCGAGATACTCCCGGATCTGCGCACGGTGATACTTGACGGTTCGGCCCGTCCAGTCGTAGGACTCCAGCTCCAAGGCAGGAACCTGCACCTGCCGGGCGATGAATTCCACGGCCTCACCGGGCAGCTCTGTCCGGTTCCGGGGAAACCGGCCGTACTGCGTGTAGAACTTCAGCAGCACGGCGAAGCCCAGTCGCGTTGCACCACGCTTGCCGGACACGAGCGCCTGCTCGTCCTTCAGCAACGTCCAGTGCTCGACGAGTTCATCCAGGTCCAGCGGAGTACGGGCCACGATCGACGATGGTCCTCGCAGAGCTTCACCCACCGCAGCCGTACAGCCCAGGACTCACCCACACGGGTGACGCCCTCCCAAGATCACCGCCGTTTGCGGCTGATGACACGGTTCTTACCGGCATCCCGACCTGCGGGCGCGCGCTAGGAGAGATACAAGTGAGGAAAGGAGCCGACGCGACGGGATGCGATGTTTCGCCGCCTTGCGGCCTCGGCTGTGTCTCCCCAGGGCCCGAGAGTCTGGGGGCAGGATGGGCGATGAATGGACATGGAGAATGTCGGCCCCCTTGGAAACGGCGTCGGTCAGCTTCCGGATCCGACGGCTTCGGCCACGGCAGTCGTCGACGCGCGGGGGACCGTGACGGGGTGGAGTGCCGGCGCACAGCGGTTGCTCGGGTATCCGCACGAAGACGTCGTAGGGCGTCCCGCGACGCGTCTGCTCGGCTGGAACGCCGACGCCGTGGCGGATTTCTCCGCGGTTCTCGAGCGACGGGGCGAGACGGCCCCGCTGCGACACCGGGACGGCCACCACATCGAAGCCGAGCTGCAGGCGTACGCGTCACTCGACCGCGAGGGCAACGCACAGTGGCTCATCGTGGCCACGCTCCAACAGCAGCCCCGTCTGCGTCAGGACCCACCTTCACGTAAGGGCGAGGCGACGACAGAGGAAGCCTTCGCGCAGAACTACCTGCCTGTGATGATCTACGACGCCGAGTTGCGGGCCCTGCGGGGGAGTGCCGGCGCGGTCCGCGAACTGGGTCTCACGGAGGGGCAGATGCGCGGTCGGCGTGTCACCGACATCCTGCCTCCCCATATCTGCACCACGGTCGAAGAGGGGATGAGCCGGGTGTTCGAGACGGGAGAACCGGAGCGGTTTCACGTGCACGGCCGACCACGGCGCGGAGCCCACGACAGGTTCTGGGCCGTCACCGTGTCCCCCCTCAGGAATCCGGCAGGGGAGGTGCGGCATGTGCAGCTCATCGCGCTCGACGTCACCGAACAGTACCGGGCCCGAGAGCGGCTCGCCCTGCTGAACGACGTCAGCGCACAGGTGGGCAGCACCCTCGACGTCACGCACACGGCCCAGGAGATGGCCGATGTGGCAGTGGGGCGGCTCGCCGACTTCATCACTGTCGACCTTCTGGACTCGCTGTTCCGCGGCTTCGAGCCCAGTCCCCCCACCGAGGGTTCCATCGGACTGCGTCGCGCCGCGCAGCAGTCCGTCCTTCCCGGCGTCCCCGAGTCGGTGATCCGGCCGGGAGACGTGGACTATTATCCGGAAGCCTCGCCCCCCGCCCGCTGCCTGGTCACGGGTCTGTCCTCGCTGCACCGCACCCCGGACGAAGCCGTCGAGAGCTGGCAGACGGCCGACCCCGAGCGCGCGGTGAAGGTCCGCACCTTCCGAATGCACTCGATCATGGTCATCCCGCTGTGCGCCCGAGGCATCACGCTCGGGGTGGCCGTGCTCGTCCGCCACCGGCGCCAGGAGCCCTTCGACGAGGACGATCTGCTCCTCGCGGAGGAGATCGCAGCCCGCGCCGCCGTGGCCGTGGACAACGCCCGCCGCTTCACCCGCGAGCGGACCACCGCCCTGGCCCTGCAACGAAGTCTGCTTCCCCAGCGGCTCGCTGCCCAGGATGCCGTGGAGGTGGCCCACCGCTACCTCCCGGCTCGTTCCCGGGCCGGGCTGGGTGGTGACTGGTTCGATGTGATCCCCCTGTCGGGCGCCCGGGTCGCCCTGGTCGTCGGAGACGTGGTGGGCCACGGTCTGCGCGCCTCCGCCACCATGGGGCGGCTGCGGACCGCGGTACGCACTCTGGCGGACGTCGACCTGCCTCCCGAGGAGCTCCTCGTCCATCTCGATGACTTGGTCACCCACCTCAGGGCGGAGGAGGGCACGGCCACGGATTCGGAGCTCGAAGTCGTCACCGATCTCATCGCCACATGCCTGTACGTGGTCTACGACCCGGTTTCGCGCCGCTGCACCGCGGCGGGGGCAGGCCATCCCCCGCCCGCCGTGGTGACGCCCGACGGCACGGCGGAGTTCATCGACCTGCCTGTCGGCCCTCCGCTGGGAGTGGGCGGACTGCCTTTCGAGGCGGTCGAATGGGAAGTGCCCAGAGGCAGCCTTCTCGCGCTGTACACGGACGGCCTCGTCGAGGTCCCCGAACACGACCTCGGCAAGGGCATGGCGCTGCTGCGCCAGTGCCTGGAGCGGCCCGCTCGCTCGCTGGAGGCCATCTGCGACGACCTGATCCAGACCCTGCTCCCCGCACAACCGTCGGACGACGTCGCCCTGCTCGTCGCGCGCACCCGGGCCCTCGACACCGGCCAGGTCGCCACCTGGGATCTGCCTCCCGACCCGGCCGCCGTGGCGGGCGCACGGAGCGAGGTCTCCCGTCGCCTGGCGGACTGGGGACTGCACGAGCTCGCCTTCACCGCCGAGCTCGTGGTGAGCGAGCTGGTCACCAACGCGATCCGCTACGGCGACCCTCCCATCCAACTGCGCCTGATCCGCGACACCGTGCTCATCTGCGAGGTCTCCGACGGCAGCAGCACCGCCCCGCACATGCGGCGGGCTCGCACCTTCGACGAAGGCGGGCGCGGGCTGTTGCTCGTCGCCCAGTTCGCCGAGCGTTGGGGCACGCGCCACCTGGCCGGAGGGAAGTCCATCTGGGCGGAGATCGGCATTGAGAACGAGCGATAGTGACGGCGCCCGAACGCCTGCGCTCGCCGTCCGTCCATCCGGCCGTACGGCCCCCCCGCCACCCCGCCCGGAGCGGCCCTGGCACTCGGCCCAGGCATCTGCGCCCCCGTGCACGTGCCACTCGAGAGAACGTCACGCACGAAGCCGGCCGGAGCACGACGAGACCGCAGGGCCCGGCACGGAGCCTGTGGTGCCCTGCGATCCCTTCCGGAGATCCGCGTGTGGGCCTGCCGAAGCGGGGTCAGTCGAAGGAGACCGTGACGTCGGGTGGCAGTCGCAGGGTGTTGTGCACGGTGCAGTGGTCGACCCCCGCGCGCAGCCCCTCGCGTCGAGTGGGGCTCAGTTCGACGGGCAGCAGGATCCGTATGCGGATGGACGCGACGCGGGCGGGCCGGTCGTCGGCCATGCTGAAGTCCGCCCTGACTCGTAGGTGTTCGTAGGGCAGGTGGGGGCGGCGAAGACGTCTCCGGCCGGCAGTGTCTGCACGGTGGGGCCTGCCTCACCGGTGGGAGGCGGCCCGTGGCCACTGTCGCCTTCCGGCGTCAGAACGGGAGTTCCGGTTCTCATCCTCGGGCACCCTGTCTGTGTCGCGTCCGGGGCACCGGGTCGCCCCCGCTGCCACTTGCGTCGGTTCACGTGCCATACGAAGAACTGTTCTCCGACGGTGGGCCCGGTGGCTCCTCGAGGACACTCCAGGCAACGGGCCCGAGAAGGTCGCCCAGTCGTTGGAAGACGTCGAGGAGGAGGTCGTCCACCGTCAGCATTCCCACAGGGCGGTGTCCGTAGAGGACCGGCAGGCGGCGCATACCGGACCGGCGGAAGGTGCGATACGCCGTGTGCACGTCGTCGGACACGTCCACGGTGACGACCTGCGGTGACATCACCTCTTCCACCCGCGCCTGCGCGTCCAGGCCTCGGCCCAGCCCACGCACCGCGAGGTCGCGGTCGGTGACGATGCCGCGCAGCGCCCCGCTCTCGACGACGAGCACGGAACCGACCCCGTGCTCATCCATCTGCCGTGCCGCCTCGGCCAAGGCGGTCTGCGGGGTGACGACAACCGCTGGAGCGCTCATCGCTTCGGAAACTTTCATACGGCGGCTCCCCAGAGTGGGCCGGAGCACGAGTCGTCGTCGGCGACGGGGACCACCGAGACGTCCTTGTTCCGCAAAAACCAGGCGACCTGTTCGAAGGACGAGCCTGGGTGTGCCGTGACGACACGGTGTGTCATGACTTCAGTGACAGTCCGGTGCCGCATACTCCGTACTCCTTCCGTGCGTACTCCGCACCGGGTCCGCGAGCCTGGACATCCCTCTGCCCGCCAGGGCGGGTCGACTACGGATCACAGGGTCTGCTGGGCCCCGCCTGTGGCTCCGACACGTCCAGTCCATCGCGTCGTCCTCGCCCGCGCTGGGGTCGAACAGTCCGCCGGGGAGGTCCGAAGGTCCCTCATTGCGACTCCCGGACGCCGGTCGGCGGACGCCAACACGGCCCCTTCTGGAATCGCCAACACTGCCTCTTCTGGAATAGTCATCGCCTGTTTGTAACGGATCGGGACGAATATTTCCGAAAAGGGCCGAACTGCCCCTCGCGTAGCCCCCTGGTGGGCGCGACCGTGGCAGTAGGCCCGTGCTGGTGCAGGTATGCGAAGCCGGACGAAAGGCGGTGGGGGCCATGGAACTGCCCCTGGTCGTAGGCGTGGACGGATCGGAATCCAGCCTCCTGGCGCTGGATTGGGCGATCGACGAGGCGGCCCGGCACGGCCTGCCGCTGCGGCTCGTGTACGCGTCCCGGTGGGAACGTTACGAGGGCGTCATGCCCTCGGGCAGTCCGCAGCGCCCGTCACACCAGGTGATGGCGGACGACATCGTCGCGACCGCGACGGAGCGCGCACGGCGCCGCAATCCGGACGTGCAGGTCACCGGCGACGTCCTGCCCGAGGACCCGGTGTACGCACTCCTGCGCGAAGGCGACAACGCCAGGGCCGTGGTGACGGGATCTCGTGGCCGTGGTGAGCTGAAGGGGCTGCTCCTCGGCTCGGTCAGCCTCGCTGTGGCCGGCCGCGCTTCCGGGCCGGTGATCGTGGTCCGCGGCGACAAGGCAGGGCTGGAGGGCACACATGAGCGGATCGTGCTCGGCGCCGGAGAAGCCGGCACGAGCGGCACGGCCCTGCGGTTCGCCCTCCGTGAGGCGGCGGCGCGGCACTGCCTCCTGGACGTGGTCCGCACCTGGCGCCGCCCCAGGCACGAGCCCGTCGAGCACCCCCTGCTTGCCGGAGATCCGGCGCACTATGACGAGGAGCGGGCATCCACACTGATCGACGCTCTGCTGCTCGACGCCGTGGCGGACCACCCGGATGTCCGGGTGATTCGGTCCACGGTCGAAGGGCCCGCCCACAGGGTTCTCGTGCACCGCTCGGCCGCCGCGGACCTCGTGGTCATCGGCGTGCGCCGCGGCCGCGGCTCGGGAGGACTCCCATGGGGCCGGGTGGGACACGCGCTGCTGCATCACGCCGAGTGCCCGGTGGCAGTCGTACCGGAAGTGCCGTGAGTCGTTGAGTACAGCTGATTCCACTACGTCGGCTGCCTCGTACCCCTGGTTCCGTGCGATCGACGTGCTGATGCCGTGTCCGAGGGGCCATGGAACGCCGTGTCCGAGGGACCATGGAATGAGGAGGCCGGTGTCGTGCAAGCGGAACCGCAGTGGTGTCGGCCGCTCTCCGCGCACCCGGGAAGTGACCCGCGAGGGAGTTCCCCTGTCATCGTCCCGCAGGGTCCCGCAGGTCCCGCGCCGCCCGGCGATGTGTGGGCGTATGACGTCGGCCTTGTCGGAGGAGGCGGTGCGTTGTGATCACGCGAACGCGGATGCCGCACCTGCATCTCACACCACCGCCGGCCAAGTCCGGGCCGCCGAGGGAGCCGCCGAAGCCGCCCACGCAACAGCGGCCGCGGTCGGGTCGGCCGTGGTGGATCTTTCCGTTGCTCTGGGTGGTCTTCCTCGGTGTCCTCCTGCTCGTGCGCGCCCCGTCGGGGACCCCACAGGCGCACCTGTCCTACAGTGACTTCGTCGCCAAGGTCGGCGTGGGCCAGGTGAAGACCGTCGACATCAACGACAAGGGCGCGGTCAGCGGCGCTCTGAAGAACGGCACGAAGTTCACCACCCAGATCCCGACCGCGCTGGGTACCGGGCCGCTCCAGCAGCAACTCCAGGCCGAGCACGTGCAGATCAGCGCCTCCCAGAGCAAGAGCGGCACCCCTGCGTTCGTGTCCGTCGCGGTCGCCTTCCTGCCGGTGCTGCTCCTCATCGGTCTCTTCTGGTGGTTCGGACGCCGCGCCGCAGGTGCAGTGACCGGCGGGCTCAGCGCCATCGGCCGTTCCCGAGCGAAGATCATCGAGGCGGAGCGGCCCACCACCAGGTTCGACGACGTTGCCGGATACGAGGGGGTCAAGCAGGAGATCAGCGAGGTCGTGGACTTCCTGCGCAACCCGGCGCGGTACGCGGCTGCGGGTGCCAAGGGACCACGCGGAGTGATCATGGTGGGGCCGCCCGGCACCGGCAAGACTCTCTTCGCCCGGGCCGTCGCCGGGGAGGCGGACGTGCCGTTCCTGTCGGTCACCGGGTCGGCCTTCGTCGAGATGTTCGTCGGGGTGGGCGCGTCCCGCGTGCGGGACCTGTTCGACGAGGCCCGTAAACGCGCGCCCTCCATCATCTTCATCGACGAGATCGACGCCGTCGGTGCCCGTCGCGCGGTCGGCGGGCGGGCCGGCGGCAATGACGAGCGTGAACAGACCCTCAACCAGCTGCTGGCCGAGATGGACGGCTTCGACCAGTCCACCGGCATCGTCGTACTCGCCGCCACCAACCGGCCCGAAGCCCTCGACCCCGCCCTCCTGCGTCCCGGACGCTTCGATCGCCAGGTCACCGTCCCGCTGCCCAGCCAGGCCGAGCGCGCCGCCATCCTCCAGGTCCACGCCCGCGGAAAGTTCCTCGCCCCCGACGTCGACCTCGACATCGTCGCCCGCGCGACTCCGGGCTTCTCGGGTGCGGACCTCGCCAACCTGGTGAACGAGGCCGCCATCAACGCCGTCCGTGCCGACCGCACCCTGATCGAGGCGCATGACCTGGACGCCGCCCGCGACCGCATCCTGCTCGGCCGCCGCGAGGCGTCCAACGCCCTGCTGCCCGAGGAGCGCCACGCGGTCGCCGTCCACGAATCGGGCCATGCCCTGGTCGCCGCACTGTCCGAGCACGCCGACCCCGTCGCCAAAGTCACCGTCCTGCCGTCGGGCATGACGCTCGGGGTGACCGAGCAGCTTCCCGAGGCCGAACGCCACCTGTACAGCGAGGGCTACCTGACCGACCTGCTGGCTGTCCGGCTCGGCGGCCGGGCCGCGGAACTCCTGGTCTTCGGCGAGGGATCCAGCGGCGCCGCCAACGACCTGGCCGGGGCCACCCACATCGCCACGCGGATGGTCCGCGACTTCGGCCTGTCCCCGGCCCTCGGCCCCGTCGGCTACGCCCCGGCCGGCCCGCGCCATCTGGGCGAGAGCGCCGAGGAACCCGTTTTGCAGCCGTACTCGGAACAGACCCAGAGGGTCATCGACGAAGAAGCCGCACGCCTGCTGCGCGAGGCCGAGGAGCGGGCCACGGTTCTGCTGCGCGACCACCGCAGGGCCCTGGATCGTCTCACCGACCTGCTGGTCACCCGTGAGACCGTCGACGGCTCCGCCGTCCTCGATGTGCTCCGGCAGGAGCGGCGGGAGGGAGGCCCGGGCACTCCGGCCCGCGACGCCGCCGGCCCGCGGCCGGTGCCCCCGCGGGCCCGCCCTTCCGGCGCGGAAATCCGGTCGGTCGGCTCGGCGGCGGACCGAGAGGAGTCCGGCAGGGTCGGCGGCGGACCGGACGGGGCGCCCTGACGAGAACGGCGCGGCCGTCGTCGCGCGGAGTTGTCCAGCCGGGGTCGGGGCACCAGGAGGACCATCACATGGGGGAGCAGGCGGTCAGGAGGCAGGCGGTCGATCTCGCGCTGCCCGACTCACGCGAGCGTATGCGGCACCGCGATGACGGGACAGCGGGCGTAACGCAGCACGCCCTGGCTCACCGAGCCCAGCAGCATGCCGGCGAAGCCGCCGTGTCCCCGGGTCCCCACCACCAGGCCCAGCGCGTGCGCGGACGCCTCGGTCAGCACCTTCACGGGATGGCCACTGACAAGCTCGTGGTGCAGCTCCACGTCCGGGTACGCCGCGCCGCGGCCGGCGACGGTCTCGGCGAGCACACGTCGGCACTCCTGCTGCGGCGCGTACTCGTCGAATATCCCGAGCGGCCCTGGTTGCCACACGTACAGCGCGCGCAGGGCGGCGCCCCGCAGCGCGGCCTCCTCGAAGGCGAGGTCGACGGCCGCGGCGCAGCGCGCACTGCCGTCCACGCCGACGACGAAGTACGCGGGCTGCTGGGTGATGTGTTCCGGCTCGGGCACGACGACCACCGGGCAGGGGGCGTGCGCCATGACGGGCAGGGCGACCGAGAGGGCGCCGAAGACCTCCTTGACCCGGCTCAGATGCCGCGACCCCAATACGACGGCCCTGGCGTCATGGCTCTGGTCCCGCAGGATCCACGCCGGGTCGCCCTCCGCCAGTAGCCCGGACACCTCGACCTGCGGTTGCCGGGCCTCCGCGAAGGACACCGCCGCCTTGAGCACCTGCTCCCCGGCAACGTGCAGTACCTGGTCCAACTCCTCCCAGGACGGCGGCATCTCCCCTCGCCGGAACTTCACGGTCGGCATGCCCTCTGCGTGGACCACACGCAGGGGTACCCGGCGCCGTGCCGCCTCATCGGCAGCCCATGCCAGAGCCATGCGCTTCGCGGGATCGGGGTCGACACCGACCACGATCGGCCGGTGGTCATGGGGTGGGGTCATCGTGACCTCCAGGAGTTCGTTCCCGACGCGTCGACGAACCCTCATGAACCGTGTTCATCGGGTGTCGGTTCACCGGGTGCCGGGGGTATCCGCCAGGTGCAGTACAGCGTCACCCGTCCCGTGTCCGCCCGGCGCACGTCGTACGGCGGACTGCCGTCCGGGTGGTGCACACCGGCGACCTCGCCCTCCGGGCGATGACGCCGATGGCGATACCGCGCACGACGATCTCGTCGCCGACGTGGGCACGCATGCCGTTGCCCGTCGCTTCCGTTTTCATGAAAGGCCCGACAGTGTGGAGTATCCCAGGGGCCGTCCGTCCCGGCCCGGGGTCCGGTCGGCCCTACCGGCCGTGGTCCGCGGGAGGCCGCGGACCACGGCGCAGCGTGCCGTCGACGTCGGCGTCGTCGTAGAACGGTTGGGCCGGGCGGTGTTTCGGCGAGCCGCGTTCGTCGGCGTTCATCGGCACCGGGCGAAGTGGACGGTCACTTCGTACAGATCCGTGGTGGTGGCATCGGACATGGTGATCGCCACTGACGGTGCTCGGGGAGGCCCGGCGTGGTGCGCGTATGTCGATCGTTCGCAAAAACCTCATGTGTGGACGGATCGAACGGAAGGGACTTCCGGGACCCCGAGGATGGGCCGTTCGGCCTCAGCGGGGAGGCGGCGCGCGCGGTGGACTGGGGGGTGTCAAAGCCGCAACCACAACCACAACCAAGGAGACACGGCGATGACCACACTCACACGCAGGCAGAAGTTCCCGTTCCCGGAGCTTCCCGAGTGGTTCGAGACGTTCCCCGCGCGCTTTGCGATGCCCACGATGGGCGACCTCTACACGATCCGCATCGAGGACTACATGGAGGACGACCGGTACGTCATGCGGGCGGAGCTTCCGGGGATCTCACTCGAGGACATCGACGTCGTCATCAGCGACGGGGTGCTGACTGTCAGGGCCGAGCGCACCGAACGCGATGTCGACAAGAACCGCAGCGAGATCCGTTACGGCTCCATGAGTCGCAGCGTGACCCTGCCGCCGGGCGCCAATGAGGACGACGTCAAGGCCGACTTCACCGACGGGATACTCACCGTCAGTGTGGGCCGCGCAAGCGAGAAGGCCGAGGAGAAGCACATCGACGTCAAGCACGGTGCGTGACCTCCCTACCCGCATGGGTCCCGGACGGGCGGCCCCACGCCCGCCCGAGCCCGCAGGTTGACGCCCGGCCCCTGGTGCGCGGGGACGGCGTGGTACGGCTCAGTCCCACCGCTCCCGAGCGGGCTCGCACGGGATGGGCCGTATCGCCGCTCCACCAGGGCCGTTCGGCTCTTGGCCTGCGGCGGTGGAGCGCAAGACTGGGACGGTAGGCAGTCCGACGGAGTCCGGAGGCCGTCGTGAACAAGCGTGAGAACTATTCCTCGGGCGCCGACGCCCGCGGTGCCGTGCCGTCGCACGCCTGGCGTCCCAGCGAGGAATCGAGGCAGGACCTGTTCCTGCGCTACCTGGGTGCCGTCGCCACGGTCTCGGCCGAACAGGCGAGCGCCGAGCGGCAGACCGCGCCGGCCCCGTCCGGCACCACGAGACGCCCAAGCCCGGCAGCGGGAGCCGAGCCAGGCCCGTTCCCGAAGGCGGAGCAGGAACAGAGGACCGGCGGCTCTGCTGAGGAGAGGCTCCCGGAGCCGTCAGCAGAACCCTCGGCCCCGCTGGTGCGGGACGTGATGGACGTACCCGCCGTGTCCATGCAAGACGACCTGCCGTACCGCGAGATCGCACGGCTGCTGGCGCGCGAACGCGTCGGCGCGGTCCCCGTGGTGGATGCCGACGACCAGGTGGTCGGTGTGGTGTCGGAATCCGACCTGCTGGCAAAGGCGGCGTTCGAAGCCTCTGGCCACCGGCCCGGACGCATCGGCAGGCTGCGGGAACGGCGACTGTACGAAAAAGCCCGGGGCGAGACGGCGGCGGACCTGATGACCAGCCCCGCGATCACGGTGCTGCCAGGTGCGACCGTCGCGGAGGCCGCCTGGCTCGCGGCGCTGTCGCGTCTGAAGCGGCTCCCCGTCACCGACCACGACGGCCGCCTGGTCGGCGTGGTCCGCCGTGACGCCCTGCTGCAAGCCCTCGTCAGGGACGACGCCGGAATCCGGCAGGAGATCGAGGCGAAGATCAACGCCTTTTGCTCCCCGGCCGACCGTGACACCGTCGAGGTGTACGTGCGCGACGGCGTGGTGGAACTGACGGGCCGGATGTCGGAGGCCTCGGTGTCCCGGCTGATGGCGGAGGTGCAGCACATCGAGGACGTGGTCGAGGTCAACAACCGCCTCACCGCGTCACCGGCCGCGCCACGGCGGTGACCGATCCCGTCGAGCACGGCCGGCTGACCCGGACCGGCCCGCGCTCATGGGTGGCCTCGCCCGAGGAGGTCTTCATCCGCATCGAGCCCGAGCCGGTGACCGGCCGTCAACTCGTCGCAGGACGCACGGTCTACGGGATCGACCGCACCTCCTGACGAACCCCGCGGCACGCAACGGCCCCGTGCTCCGTTTCCCCGGCCACCGGAGAGGCGGAGCACGGGGCCGTTCGGGGACGTTCCGAACGGGACCAACGGCCCCGGCGGGGGACGGGTGGCCACTGACCACGATCGCGGCCGCCGAGAAGGATCGTCCACGGATCGGCTCACCGCCTGCGTCCCCAGCGACCCGCACAAGGAGCACTTTCATGTCCAGGACCTCCAGGACCCCAAGAAGCGGCGAAAGGCCGGGCCCCGCGGCGGCACTCGGCCTCCCCTCGGCGACCGCGCTCGTGATCGGCAGCATCATCGGCACCGGAGTCTTCGCGCTCCCCTCGGCCCTCGCACCGTACGGGCCCATCTCGCTCGTGGCGTTCGGAGCCGTCACGCTCGGCGCGCTCGCGCTGGCGGTGACCTTCGGGGCGCTGTCGAAGCGCGTTCCGGCGAGCGGCGGCCCCTACGTCTACGCCCGCGAAGCCTTCGGTGAGTTCGCCGGGTTCCTCAACGCCTGGTCGTACTGGATCACCGCGTGGGCCGGGAACGCCGCGATCGTGGTGGCCTGGGTCGGCTATGTCGAGGTGTTCGTCAACACCGGCCACCGCATCGCGGTCTCGGTGCTCATCGCACTGATCGGGCTGTGGATCCCGGCCGCGATCAACCTCACCGGCGTACGGAACATCGGTGCCTTCCAAGTGATCACCACCGTACTGAAGTTCATCCCGCTGGTCTTCATGGCCACGATCGGGCTGCTGTTCATCGACCCGCACAATTTCGGTACCTTCAACGCCAGCGGCCAGTCGGCGCTGGGCGCGATCTCGGCCGCCGCGGCCATCGCCCTGTTCAGCTACCTCGGTCTGGAGGCCGCCTCGGTGGTCGCCGGCCGGGTCCGCGAGCCGGGCCGCAACGTGCCGCGCGCCACCGTGTACGGCACCCTCGCCTGCGCCGTCATCTACATCCTGGGCACCCTCGCCGTCTTCGGCACCGTCTCGCACGGCGAACTCGGCGCCTCCTCCGCGCCGTTCACCGACGCCGCGAACAACATCTTCGGCGGCAGCTGGGCCGGCGACACGGTCGCGGTGGCCGCCATCATCTCCGGCATCGGCGCCCTCAACGGCTGGACCATGCTGTGCGCCGAGATGCCGTACGCGGCCGCCCGCGACGGACTCTTCCCCGGGGCCTTCGCGAAGCTGCGCGGCGACAACGGCGTCCCGGTCTTCGGCATCGTCGCCTCCACCGTCCTCGCCTCGCTGATCACCGTGTTCAGCTACACCCGCTTCGACGACGTCTTCACCAAGATCGTGCTGTTGAGCGTGCTGACCGCCGTGATCCCGTACCTCTTCTCCGCCGCCGCCCAGCTGTACTGGCTGCTGGTCCGCGGACGCGAGAGCCTCAGCCCCGGGCGGCTGGCCCGGGACGTCACCGTCTCCGCGCTGGCGATGGCCTTCTCGTACTGGTCGATCCAGGGCAGCGGCTACCAGACCGTGTACTACGGGCTGTTCGTCCTGCTGCTCGGCCTGCCGGTGTACGTGTGGCTGAAGCGCGACCGCGGGGAGTACGGCGAGGCGGGCGCCCCGCAGCTCGCGGTCGAACTCGGCGAGGCGCGGGCGCCGGAGACTCCCGTGACCGACGAGCGACTCTCCCGCGGCCCGCGCACGAGCCGAACCGGCGGCTTCCGGAAGAACCCCCTCAACCACCACGACTGATCTCACTGCCTCGCCCCGCCGGCACCCGCCCGACCACAGGAGCAGCCCCGCCATGAACACCTTCCACGTCGACTCCGAAGTCGGCCGCCTCCGCCAGGTGATCCTGCACCGCCCCGGACTCGAACTCTCCCGGCTGACCCCGCGCAACGTCGACGCCCTGCTCTTCGACGACATCCTGTGGGCCAAGAGGGCCCGCGAGGAGCACGACGCCTTCGCCCAGGTACTGCGCGACCACGGAGCCCGCGTGCACTACTTCGCCGACCTGCTGGCCCAGACCCTCGACGTCCCGGAGGCCCGCGACTGGCTCCTGGACCGGGTCGTCACCCCCGCGACCGTCGGCCCCGCCCTGCAGGACCCGGTGCGCGAGCGGTGCGCCGAGCTGGACGGCGAGACCCTCGCGGGGTACCTGATCGGCGGCATCCTCAAGAACGACCTGCCGCTCGCCAGCCCGCACAGCCTGGTCTGGAACGCGCTGGACGCCGAGGCCTTCGCGCTCGCCCCGCTGCCCAACCACCTCTTCCCACGCGACAACTCCTGCTGGATGTACGACCGGTTGTCGGTCAACCCGATGGCCAAGCACGCCCGGCGGCGCGAGAGCCTGCACGCCGAGGCCATCTACCGGTTCCACCCCATGTTCGCCGCCACCGCGCCCGCACCGATCCTCGACGGGCCCGTGGGCACCCTCGAAGGCGGCGACGTGCACGTCCTCGGCAACGGCGCCGTCATGGTCGGCATGGGGGAGCGGACCACCGCCCAGGCCATCGAGAACCTCGCCGCCCGGCTCTTCGCCGACGGCACGGCCACCCGGGTGATCGCCGTCCAACTCCCCGCCACTCGCGCGTACATGCACCTCGACACCGTGCTGACCATGCTCGACCGCGACACCTTCGCCATCTACCCGGGCCTCGCCGACGCCCTGCGCTCGTGGACCCTGCGGCCCAGCGACGCCCACGGGACCGGCTTCGACGTCACCCCCAACTCCGACCTGGCGACCGCGCTCGCCGAGGCACTCGACCTGGACAAGGTCCGGATGCTCTCCGCGCCGCAGGACCTCGCGGGCGCCGAGCGCGAGCAATGGGACGACGGCAGTAACTTCCTCGCCCTCGCACCCGGAGTCGTCGTCGGCTACGAGCGCAACGTCACCACCAACACCTATCTCCGCAAGCAGGGCATCGAGATCGTCACCATCGCCGGCGCCGAACTCGGCCGCGGCCGGGGCGGCCCACGCTGCATGAGCTGCCCGATCGAACGCGACCCGGCCGACTGAGCGATGCCGTCGCCGACACGGCCGTACGCCACGACGGCACCCAAGCACCCGTCCGCACCAGCGAGGAACCCCATGACCACAGACCTGCGAGGCCGCTCCTACCTGAGCGAACTCGACTTCACCGCCGCCGAGATCCACCACCTCCTCGACCTGGCCGCACACCTCAAGGCGGCCAAGCGCTCCGGCACCGAACAGCCCCGCCTGACCGGCAAGCACCTCGCGCTGATCTTCGAGAAGACCTCCACCCGCACCCGCTGCGCCTTCGAGGTCGCCGCCGCCGACCAGGGCGCCGCCACCACCTATCTCGGCCCCGGTGACACGCACGTCGGCAGCAAGGAGTCCATCGCCGACACCGCCCGCGTCCTCGGCCGGATGTTCGACGGCATCGAGTACCGCGGCTCCGCCCAGTCGATCGTCACCGAACTCGCCGCCCGCTCCGGCGTCCCCGTCTACAACGGTCTGACCGACACCGCGCACCCCACCCAGAGCCTGTGCGACGTCCTCACCATGCGCGAGCACAGCCCCAAGACACTGCCGGAGATCAGCTACTGCTACCTCGGCGACGCCCGCAACAACATGGGCAACTCGCTGCTGTCGATGGGCGCCCTGCTCGGCATGGACGTACGGATCGCCGCGCCCAAGGCGCTGTGGCCCGGGCCCGAGCTGGTCGCCGCCTGCCGGGCGGTCGGCGAAGGCAGCGGGGCCCGGATCACCCTCACCGAGGACGTTGAGACCGCCGTACGCGGCGCGGACTTCCTGCACACCGACGTCTGGGTCTCCATGGGCGAAGCGGCCGACACCTGGCGCGAGCGCATCGAACTGCTGCTGCCTTACCAGGTCAACGACAAGACGCTCGCCCTCACCGGCAACCCGGACGTCAAGTTCATGCACTGCCTGCCCGCCCTGCACGACCACCGCACCCGCCTCGGCCGCGAACTGCTCGACACCTACGGCCTCGACGGCCTCGAAGTCACCGACGAGGTCTTCTCCTCGCCCGCCTCCGTCGTCTTCGACCAGGCGGAGAACCGGCTGCACACCATCAAGGCCGTACTCGTGGCCACCCTGGAGGACTGAGCCATGCGTATCGTCATCGCCCTCGGCGGCAACGCCCTGCTGCACCGCGGTGAACGCCCCGACGCGGCCGTCCAGGAGGCGAACATCGACCGGGTGACCACCGCGATCGCCGCCCTGGCCCACGAGCACGAGATCGTCATCACCCACGGCAACGGCCCCCAGATCGGGCTGCTCGCCGTGGAGAGCGCCGCCGACCCCGCGCTGAGCGCCCCCTACCCGCTGGACCTGCTCGGCGCCCAGACCCAGGGCATGATCGGTTCCCTGCTGGCCCGCACCCTGCACGACGCCCTGCCCGGACGCCGGATCGCCGCGCTGGTCACCCACACCCTCGTCCGGGCCGACGACCCGGCCTTCGACCACCCCACCAAGTTCGTCGGCCAGGTCTACCCCTACGAACTGGCGTCGACGCTCGCCCGTAAACGCGGCTGGCACATCGCCGCCGACACCACCGGCTGGCGCCGCGTCGTCCCCTCCCCGGCACCCGAACGCATCCTGGAGACCGAGACCGTTCACGAACTGCTGAACAGCGGCACGCTCGTCATCTGCGCCGGCGGCGGAGGCGTCCCCGTCACCGCCGACCACGACACCGGCGCGCTGACCGGAGCGGAAGCGGTCATCGACAAGGACCTGACCGCGGCGCTGCTCGCCGAGGACCTGAAGGCCGACTTCCTGCTCATCCTCACCGACGTGCCCTGCGTCTACGCCGGCTACGGCACCCCCGACGAGCGGCCCGTCCTCGGCGCCACCCCCGCCGAGCTGCGCCGCGGCGGCTTCCCGGACGGCTCGATGGGCCCCAAGACAGAGGCCGCCGCCCGGTTCGTCGAACGCACCGGGGGACTGGCCGCGATCGGCGCCCTGGACGCGGCGTACGAGATCGTCCACGGCAGGTCGGGCACGCTCGTCCGGCCGGACCTGACGGTCGGGTGAGAGCCCCCGAGCGGAGACCGAGGCCGAACGGCCCCCGGCCGGGGGCCGGACGGCGGCGTCCCGGGCCCTGCCCGGCCCTCCCGGCGGCCGTCGCGCCGCACGAGCATCGAAACGAAGGCATTCCAGTGCGCAGCAAGGGAGAGCACCGGCGATGACAACAACGGTGACAGTGACAGCCGGAACACGCGTGCCCGAGGCATGGCGCGGGTTCGCCGGTACACAGTGGCGCGAGGGCGTCGACGTACGCGACTTCATCCAGGCCAACTACAGCCCCTACGAGGGCGACGCGGCCTTCCTGACCGGCCCGACGGACCGGACCCGGACCGTGTGGGAGAAGGTCAGTGCCCTCTTCCCGGAGGAGCGGCGCAGGGGAATCCTCGACGTCGACACCGCGACCCCGTCGACGATCACCTCGCACGCGCCCGGGTACATCGACCGCGAGCGCGAGCTGATCGTCGGTCTGCAGACCGACGCCCCGCTGAAGCGCGCGATCATGCCCAACGGCGGCCTGCGGATGGTCGAGAACGGCCTGAAGGCGTACGGCTACGAGCCCGACCCGTTCGTCAGCCGCGTCTTCGGGACCTACCGCAAGACCCACAACGACGGTGTCTTCGACGCCTACACCCCCGAGATGCGCGCCGCCCGCAAGGCCGGGATCATCACCGGACTGCCCGACGCCTACGGCCGAGGCCGGATCATCGGCGACTACCGGCGGGTGGCGCTGTACGGCACCGCCCGGCTGATCGAGGCCAAGCGGGCCGAGCGCGCCCTGCTGGACGCACGGCCGTCCACGTCCGACGTCATCCGCGACCGAGAGGAACTGGCCGAGCAGACAAGGGCGTTGGACGAACTGACGCGGATGGCGGCCTCGTACGGCTGCGACGTCACCCGGCCTGCTGCCACCGCACATGAGGCCGTGCAGTGGCTCTACCTCGGCTATCTCGCCGCCGTGAAGGAGCAGAACGGCGCCGCGATGTCGCTCGGCCGCACCTCCACCTTCCTGGACGTGTACCTGCAACGGGACTTGGCGGAGGGGATTCTCGACGAGACCCGCGCCCAGGAGCTGGTCGACGACTTCGTGATCAAGCTGCGGATCGTACGGTTCCTGCGCACCCCCGAGTACGACGCGCTGTTCTCCGGCGACCCGACGTGGGTGACGGAGTCCATCGGCGGCATCGGTACGGACGGCCGTCCGCTGGTCACCCGCACCTCCTTCCGCTTCCTGCAGACCCTGTACAACCTCGGCCCGGCCCCCGAACCCAACCTGACCGTGCTCTGGTCGCCCCGACTGCCCACGGGTTTCAAGGAGTTCTGCGCCAAGGTCTCCATCGACACCAGCGCCGTCCAGTACGAGTCCGACGAGCAGATGCGTCCGCGCACCGGGGACGACACGGCGATCGCCTGCTGCGTCTCGGCGATGGCGGTCGGCAAGCAGATGCAGTTCTTCGGCGCACGCGTCAACCTGGCCAAGGCGCTGCTGTACGCGATCAACGGTGGCCGGGACGAGATGACCGGCGAGCGGATCGCCCCCGAGGCACCGGCGCTGACCGGGGAGTACCTGGAGTACGAGGAGCTGTCCGCGGCCTACGACCACATGCTCGACTGGCTGGCGGCCACGTACGTCAACACGCTCAACGTCATTCACTACATGCACGACAAGTACGCCTACGAGCGCATCGAGATGGCGCTGCACGACCACCCCGTGCACCGCTTCATGGCCTGCGGCATCGCCGGACTGTCGGTCGCCGCCGACAGCCTGTCCGCCGTCAGGTACGCCCGGGTGAAGGTGATCCGGGACGACACCGGGCTCGCCGTCGACTTCGAAACAGAGGGAGACTGGCCGGCGTACGGGAACAACGACGACCGCGCCGACGCACTCGCGGTCGGCCTGGTCGAGTCCTTCATGGCGAAGGTGCGCAAGCACCCCACCTACCGGGGCGCCGAGCACACCCAGTCCGTCCTGACGATCACCTCGAACGTCGTCTACGGCAAGCACACCGGCAACACCCCCGACGGCCGGCGCGCCGGACAGCCCTTCGCGCCCGGCGCCAACCCCATGAACGGCCGTGACCGGCACGGCGTGGCCGCCTCCGCGCTCTCGGTCGCCAAACTGCCGTACGAGCAGGCCCGCGACGGCATCTCACTGACGACGACGATCACCCCGGAGGGACTGGGACACGCGCCCGGCGAGCGCGCCGGCCATCTGGTCGGCATCCTCGACGCCTACACGGCCTCCGGCGGCTTCCACATGAACGTCAACGTCCTGGACCGGGCCACGCTGGAGGACGCGATGGAACACCCCGAGAAATACCCGGAGTTGACCATCCGTGTCTCCGGGTACGCCGTCAACTTCGTCCGCCTGACCCGCGAGCAGCAGCTCGACGTGATCAGCCGCACCTTCCACGGATCGCTGTGACAACCACGGCGACCGGCCGGATCCATTCCTGGGACCTGTCCACCGGCGTGGACGGTCCCGGGACCCGATTCGCCTGGATGTTCCGTTCGAGGAGACCCTGGCTCGGCATGCCACCGAGCCGATCGCCGGCGCGATCGGCGCGGAGGCGCTGCGTGAGTGGTACCGGCCGCTGGACCTTGCTGGCGAGGTTGTCGAAACCGGCATCGCATCGGCCACTGACAACTCCTGCCGGGGTGGCGGGCGGCCCGTGCCGTGTCCCGATCCGGCGGTTCTCAGAATCGGGGCTGGACTGCCGCCCGCACGGATCGCGGCGAGGCAGTCGGCCCCCGCGTGTTGATCGAGGTCCTGCTGCCGGCGAGGTGGCGGGAACACGAAGGCTGACGCGGTACTGATGGCAGCTGCCCCGGGGCGCATCGGGCAGACGGTCTCGCTCATCTTCACCGGCCTGGCAACGCCCGTTCGTCCCGTCCGGCCGGTCAGGCGGGCGCGCCGGCCAGGACCTCCACCTTGCCGGTATCGAGCGAGTAGTAGCCGCCGACCACGGCAAGGGCGCCCTTTCTCACGAGGGGGGCCAGGTCCTGATTGGAGCGCAGGTCGGCAGCGGTCAGCGTGACCTGTGCGCGGGCCATGGACTCGACCGGGTCGGCACCGCCTTCACGGACTGCCTGCTCGTACGCCGGCCGCAGAGCCTTGGCGATCGCCTGCAGATTGCCGGGCAGTGGTTTGCCGTCACGGAGGGACTTGTACGCCGCCTCGACGGCACCGCAACGCTGATGCCCGAGGACCACGATGAGCGGAGTGCCACTCGTCATGGGCCCGTACTCCACGGAACCCGTGACCACCGGGCCGACCGCCTCCCCGCCCGTGCGCATCACGTAAAGGTCACCCAGCCCGGTGTCGAAGAGGAGTTCAGGCGGTACCCGCGAGTCGATGCACGCGAGGATCGCCCCGAAAGGTTTCTGCTTCTGGGCTACGAACTGGCGCCGGTTCGGATCCCGGTCGGGATGCCGAAGATCTCCGCTCACCCAGCGCTCGTTGCCTTCCATCAGCCTTGCGAACGCCGCGGCGGGCGTGGTCGGCCGCGCTTCCGGCGAAGCGCTGTTCGTCGATGGGGCGGCGCTCGTCGGTGAACACCCAGCAAGCGCGGCCGTGGCTACCACAAGTCCGCCGGCGAGCAGAGCTCTGCGATCCGGATGTCCCGCTCTGTCCATCGGTCCTGACCCCTCAGTCCGCTGAGACGTCTCTGTACGTCTTGACCAGGGTGATTGTGCAGTGCGGTGGTGGAGCTGGACGGCAGGCACGAGCGGCGTGGGTTGCTTTGCCACCGATGGCCCACAGAATCGGCTCAGGCGGCGGGGTGGCCGGGGCGGCGGTAGTGGCCGGATACCGGCGGACCTGGTAGTGGTCGAGGCCGGCCTCATTCTTGGCGGTCGGGACGCGTTCCTCAATCGCCCAGCGGGCTCCCGCGGCCTGGAGGATCTCCGCCGGCGGGGTGCCGGCCGGCGCGTGCGGCAACCCATTGCGCGTGGGTCGTGCCTCCGCACCGCGCCTGGACCGCCGAACCCGCCGGCCAAAGGTTGTCCCGCTATCGGTCGGGGTACTGGTTGGACGGCGTCAGCGGCCACCTGAGAATGTGCGATGACACCGCGACGGACAGGACAGATTCCGTTCCAACACCTGGTGACGGACCACTACTCCGCCGCGCGGACAGCGATCGCGACGGTCGTCAGAGACCAGGAGACCAGGAACGGTCTGTGGCGGAGCGTCACAGCCGACAGGATGCCTCCGCCGCGGTCGCCCGACTTCCGTGTGGAGATCGTTAGCCAGGGATCCCTGCGGTCGCCGAACGCCTCATGGCGGGCCGGGCGTCGGGTGGGGCCGGGCGCAGCGAGAGGGCACGTCCGCGCGGTGGACGACGTACTCTCGCCCCGGACCGCCCGGCGGGACAGCACGGTGCTCCGACGAGGACATCGGCGGAAGTGGCCCGACTCACATGGCACAACAGGGGCGTCACCGACAGCATGGTCCTCGTCACCGGCAGGCCGAAGGGATCCAGGATGTTCCGCAAGGTGCTGGTCGCCAACCGCGGCGAGATTGCGATTCGCGCGTTCCGCGCTGGCTATGAACTGGGCGCGCGAACCGTGGCCGTCTTCCCCCACGAGGACCGCAACTCGCTGCACCGGCTGAAGGCCGACGAGGCCTACGAGATCGGCGAGCCGGGGCACCCGGTGCGGGCCTATCTCTCCGTGGAGGAGGTCGTCCGTGCCGCGCGCAAGGCGGGTGCGGACGCCGTCTACCCGGGCTACGGGTTCCTGTCCGAGAACCCGGAACTGGCGCGCGCCTGCGAAGAGGCGGGCATCACGTTCGTCGGCCCGGACGCCGCCACTCTCGAGCTGACGGGAAACAAGGCCCGCGCGGTGGCGGCCGCCCGGGCGGCCGGTGTGCCGGTCCTCGGCTCCTCGGCGCCCTCCAACGACGTCGACGAACTGGTCCGTGCCGCCGAGGACGTCGGTTTTCCCGTGTTCGTCAAGGCGGTCGCGGGCGGCGGAGGGCGTGGCATGCGGCGGGTCGAGGACCCGGCCGCGCTGCGGGAGTCCATCGAGGCGGCCTCCCGCGAGGCGGCCTCCGCGTTCGGCGACCCCACCGTCTTCCTGGAGAAGGCCGTCGTCGACCCGCGCCACATCGAGGTGCAGATCCTCGCCGACGGACAGGGCAACGTCATCCACCTGTTCGAGCGTGACTGCTCGCTGCAGCGCCGCCACCAGAAGGTGATCGAGCTGGCGCCCGCGCCGAACCTCGATCCGGCGCTGCGGGACCGGATGTGCGCCGACGCGGTGCGGTTCGCCCGCGAGATCGGCTACCGCAACGCGGGCACCGTGGAGTTCCTGCTCGACCGGGACGGCAACCA
Organism: Streptomyces sp. NBC_01384; assembly: GCF_045040035.1. NCBI lineage: Bacteria > Bacillati > Actinomycetota > Actinomycetes > Kitasatosporales > Streptomycetaceae > Streptomyces > Streptomyces sp. NBC_01384. Next base: position 303,572 of record NZ_CP109559.1, on the reverse strand, counting down.
CGTCTTCATCGAGATGAACCCGCGTATCCAGGTGGAGCACACGGTGACGGAGGAGGTCACCGACGTCGACCTGGTGCAGGCTCAGCTGCGCATCGCCGCCGGCGAGTCGCTGGCGGATCTCGGGCTCTCCCAGGAAACGGTCACCCTGCGCGGTGCCGCTCTGCAGTGCCGTATCACGACCGAGGATCCGGCCAACGGCTTCCGCCCGGACACCGGCCGGATCAGCGCCTACCGTTCGCCGGGCGGCTCCGGTATCCGCCTGGACGGCGGTACCACCCACGCGGGTACGGAGATCAGCGCGCACTTCGACTCGATGCTCGTCAAGCTCACCTGCCGGGGCCGGGACTTCAAAGCCGCGATCGGCCGGGCCCGGCGTGCCGTGGCCGAGTTCCGCATCCGGGGCGTCGCCACGAACATCCCGTTCCTCCAAGCCGTACTGGACGACCCCGACTTCCAGGCCGGACGGGTCACGACGTCGTTCATCGAGCAGCGGCCGCACCTGCTCACCTCCCGCCACTCCGCCGACCGCGGCACCAAGCTGCTCACCTACCTCGCCGACGTCACGGTGAACAAGCCCCACGGCGAACGCCCCGAGCTGATCGACCCGGCCACCAAGCTGCCCCCGCTGCCCGCCGGTGAGCCGCCCGCGGGTTCCCGGCAGCGCCTTGTCGAGCTCGGCCCCGAAGGCTTCGCCCGCCGGCTGCGCGAGTCGCCGACCATCGGCGTCACCGACACCACCTTCCGTGACGCCCACCAGTCCCTGCTCGCCACCCGGGTGCGCACCAAGGACCTGCTCGCCGTCGCCCCGGCCGTGGCCCGGACCCTGCCCGAGCTGCTGTCCCTGGAATGCTGGGGCGGCGCCACCTACGACGTCGCCCTGCGCTTCCTCGCCGAGGACCCCTGGGAACGCCTCGCGGCCCTACGTGAGGCCGTGCCCAACATCTGCCTCCAGATGCTGCTGCGTGGCCGCAACACCGTCGGCTACACGCCGTACCCGACCGAGGTGACCGACGCCTTCGTCCAGGAGGCCGCGGCCACCGGCATCGACATCTTCCGCATCTTCGACGCGCTCAACGACGTCGGCCAGATGCGGCCGGCCATCGACGCCGTACGGGAGACCGGGACGGCGATCGCCGAGGTCGCCCTGTGCTACACCTCCGACCTGTCCGATCCGTCGGAGCGGCTGTACACCCTGGACTACTACCTCCGCCTCGCCGAGCAGATCGTGGCAGCCGGCGCGCACGTCCTGGCCGTCAAGGACATGGCCGGTCTGCTGCGGGCGCCCGCGGCGGCCACGCTCGTGTCGGCGCTGCGCCGCGAGTTCGACCTGCCGGTGCACCTGCACACCCACGACACCGCGGGCGGCCAGCTCGCCACCTACCTCGCCGCGATCCAGGCCGGCGCCGACGCGGTGGACGGCGCGGTCGCCTCCATGGCGGGCACCACCTCGCAGCCGTCACTGTCGGCGATCGTCGCCGCCACCGACCACTCCGACCGTCCCACCGGCCTGGACCTGGGGGCCGTCGGCGACCTGGAGCCGTACTGGGAGAGCGTCCGCAGGATCTACGCGCCCTTCGAGGCGGGTCTGGCCTCGCCGACCGGACGCGTGTACCACCACGAGATCCCCGGCGGCCAGCTGTCCAACCTGCGCACCCAGGCGGTCGCCCTCGGCCTCGGTGACCGCTTCGAGGAGATCGAGGCGATGTACGCCGCCGCCGACCGCATCCTGGGCCGCCTGGTCAAGGTCACTCCCTCCTCCAAGGTCGTCGGCGACCTCGCCCTGCACCTGGTGGGTGCCGGGGTGGAGCCGGAGGACTTCGAGGCGACACCGGACAGGTTCGACATCCCCGACTCCGTCATCGGCTTCCTGCGCGGCGAGCTGGGCACCCCGCCCGGCGGCTGGCCGGAGCCGTTCCGCACCAAGGCGCTCCAGGGCCGCGCAGACGCCAAGCCCGTACAGGAGCTGACCGCCGAGGACCGCACGGGCCTGGAGAAGTCCCGGCGCTCGACACTCAACCGGCTGCTGTTCCCCGGGCCGACGCGTGACTTCGAGACCCGCCGCCAGGCCTACGGCGACACCAGCGTGCTGGACAGCAAGGACTTCTTCTACGGGCTGCGCCCCGCCAAGGAGTACGCCGTCGACCTCGAGCCCGGCGTGCGGCTGCTCATCGAGCTCCAGGCCATCGGCGAGGCGGACGAACGCGGCATGCGCACCGTGATGTCCTCCCTGAACGGCCAACTGCGGCCGATCCAGGTCCGTGACCAAGCGGCGGCTTCCGACGTACCGGTGACCGAGAAGGCCGACCGGGCCAACCCTGGGCACGTGGCGGCTCCGTTCGCCGGTGTGGTGACGCTCGCGGTCGCCGAGGGCGACGAGGTGGCGGCCGGTGCGACCGTGGCCACCATCGAGGCGATGAAGATGGAAGCCTCCATCACCGCCCCGACGGCCGGCCGGGTGACCAGGCTGGCCATCAACCGGATCCAGCAGGTGGAAGGCGGCGACCTGCTCATCGAGGTGGGGTGAGGCCCCTCGTCGGGGCTGAGACCTGGCCCCGCCCCCGACGGTGAGGGGACGGGGCCAGGCCGAGGCGGGTTGCCACGGTCACGACGTCACGCCGGAGGGGGCGCTGGTCGGTCTTCGCGTCCATGACGACGCCTGCGTCACGGCGTTTGTGCAGAAGCCCGACTACGGGGTGACGACCAACGGCCCGTTTCCGCAGACCGGGTGCTTCGAGCCGCCCTACGGCCACGGACCAGCCCCCCTCCGGCAAGACTCGCAGACGGCTCGGGATCCCCTTCCGCAGGCGCTGTCACCCGACGGGGCCGACTGCGACTCTTACGTCCTCGCCGGTACCGGCCGCCGGAGCAGGTAGACGGCCGAGGTCGAGACCAGGACGGCCATGCACGCGATGAACACCAGCCCTGCGCCCTCCAGACCGATCGGACCCGCCAGTACCCCCACACCGATCACCGGCACCGAGATGCCCGCGTAGGCCACCACGAACAGCGTCGAGATCACCGCCGCGCGCCGGTCCGCGGGAGATGCCTCGGCCACTGCGGACAGCGCCCCGCGGAACGCCAGCCCCTGCCCGCCCCCGCCGACGATCGCGCTCAGCACCACCAGCGGCAACAGGTCCCACCGCAGCGCGCCCGCGAGCAGCGCCAACCCGGCGAGGAGTCCGGCGCAGCCCAGTGGCAGCGATCGCCCCACCCCGACCCGCCCGACGGCAAGCTGCCCAGCGGTCGAGGCGAAGAAGGCCAGCGCGACGACCAGCCCGCTCACGGCGTGGTTGTGCACGTTCAGGGACTGTGCGAGGAACGCCGGGCTGACCGACGTGAACACCCCGAACAACGCGAACCCCACGAACGAGGCGATCGCCGCCGGCCCGAACACCGTCCGTACCTGCGTGGGCAGGCCGGGCCGCTGTGGCCGTACGGTGCTCAGCGACCGCCGCTCCCGTACGGTCTCCGGAAGCCGCAGCAGGACGGCGGCCGAGCAGGCCACCAGGGCGAGGTGTACGGCGAACGGCAGGTACAGCGGCCAGGCAGCGTACTGCGCGAGCACTCCGGCGAGCAGCGGACCGCAGCCCAGCCCGCCCATGTTGGCCGCTGTCGCCACGAGCGTGGCCCGGGAGGCGCCGCCGTACGGTGCCAACTCCATCACGTACGCCGTGGCAGCCCCGGTGAACAGACCGGCGGACAGTCCCGACAGCAGCCGCCCCACGTACAGCCAGTCCAGCCCGGTGGCGCACAGGAAGCAGACGGCGCTCGCCGCCGCGAATCCCAGGCCCCACAGCAGCACCGGACGCCTGCCCACGGCGTCCGAGGCGTTGCCCGCCAGCAGCAGTACGCCGATGACCCCGAAGGCGTACACGGCGTACACAACGGTGACCGTCAGCTCGGAGAACCCGAACTTCTCCTGGTAGAGGCCGTAGAGGGGAGTCGGCAGCGTGGTGCCGGCCATGCACACGGCGAACACCGCCCCGCCGAGCAAACACTGACGCCACCCTCGGTGATCTCCGTCCATGCCGCCGACGCTAACCCCGCACGGCGCCCCGGCAGGGTGGGCGGCGCGCCCGATCACGGGGGGACCGGACGCGGCGGTTGTACGTCAACGGGGTACAGGAGGCCGCTGCGCAGGGGCCGGATGAGCTGCCCTGCGTCGTGGTTCCGCAGGCCCTGGACACCGCCGAACGGCCCACGCGAGGGAGCCGTTCGGCACCTGTCCGCACCGACCCGTGCCGTACGACCCTGGAAGTGCCCAAGACGTGGGCGTGCGGCTGCCAGGGTGCGGGCCAGGGCTGTCGTCCCGCCCTCCGTGCTCGTGCGCTGAGGAAGTGAACTGCCATGTACTGGAACCACGACATGAACGGATGGGGCTGGTTCGCGATGTCGACCGGCACGGTCCTGTTCTGGGCCCTGCTCATCACCGTCGGCGTCCTGCTCTTCCGCACGCTGAACCGCACCCCGGATCGCCCGCGCACCCCCGGCGCGTCATCTCCCGAGGGGTTGCTGGCCGACCGGTTCGCCCGAGGCGAGATCGACGAGGAGGAGTACCGGCGCCGCCTGGCCGTCCTGCGCGAAGACGGCCCCAGTCTCACCAAACAGTGACCGCGGGCGGTCGGCTGCGCAGGCCCGGCCTGAGCACGAAAGAGCCCGCCCACGGCCTGCCCGAGATCACGGTCGCCGCCGTGGCGGCCGCTGCGGGCCGAGGTGTCCCGCGTGGTCGGACGGCACACGTGCACGCGTGCCGTCACCCTCCTCGGCGGCAACAAGACAGGGCGCCGCAGGGCCGGGCCCATCTCCCCGAGGGGAGGTGCGCGTCTCACCGACATCGAAGCGGCACGCGGAGGCACTGCTGGGTGGCCCCGCGACGTCGAAGGGTGCGACACCCCGCACCCCGAGCGATTCGGGGAATTACGGCAGCGGACCCGCATCGGTGCAGAGAACGCTTCGCCGGCCCGCGCGGGCGGCCGTGGGACCTGCGCAGGGTGCCGAGGGGACCGAACGGTCCGATTCGGGGGACCTACGGCCCATGACCGGACGGAGCGGGGCGGCGACCTTGGAGTCAGGAGAAAGTTCGAGAAGGGCGGCACCGATCATGTCCGTGTTCTGCGGGCGCCCGGGCCACGCGGCGAACTATCTCGTCCGCGCCGCCGTCACCGCACCCTCGCTGCACCACACGCAGTCCTGGACCTTCGTCGAGGAGAGCGGCGACCGTGGCATCGAGGTGCACGCGGATGCCACCCGGCGTCTCCTCCTCACCGATCCGTACGGCCGGGAGATGGTCATCGGCTGCGGCGCGGCCCTCTTCAACATCCGTCTCGCCATGCGGCACCTCGGTTTCAACCCGGTGGTCGAACCCTTCCCGCACACGGGGGACCCGGCCTTCCTCGCGCGGGCGAGCTGGGGAGCGTATGGTCGGCCCACGCATGACGAAGAACGCATGTACGGCGCGCTGAGCCGACGGCACACCGTCCGCGGGCCGTTCCGCCCCGATCCCCTCCCGACCTCGCTGATCGACGCCCTGCGCGAGCACGCCTCCGACGAGGGCGCCACGTTGCACTACATCGACGCCGATGACGAGCGGCAGCGCCTCGCCGAACTGGTCAGGGCTGCCGAGGACGTACACGGGACCGATCCGGGACATGTCGCCGAACAGGTCCGGTGGACATGGCGGGGCGCCCGGCCAGGCGGGGTGCTCGCCGACGCGGTGGTCACCCATCCGGACCGCACGACCTACGCCGGCCGTGACTACACCGACCTCACCGGGACATTCCCCTTGCCGCACCGCCAGAGGCCCTCACGGACCGGGCTCGTGGCCGTGTTGTGCACGGACCGCGACGACCGAGTGGACTGGCTCCGGGCCGGCCAGGCTCTCGAACGGATCCTGCTGTACGCGGCCGCCCACGGGGTCATGGCGGCCTTTCACACCCAGCCCCTCGAACTTCCCCGTTCGAGGGCTCGCATCCGGGAGTCCTTCACCGCGGGAGCATTCCCGCAGATGATTCTGCGCCTGGGCTACGCGTCGTCCGTCCGTCCCCTTCCACGGCGCCCCGTTGCGGACGTGTACCTGGCGAACGACGACCGAGCCGACGGCGTTGCCCACTGACCGCTCGAGAGCACGCCGTCCGTGTGCTGGGTGGCCTCCCGACTCCTCAGGTCGCGGTGTCCGTCCGGCTGTCGATCGCCGACGCCCAGGTGCCGGCGTGTGTCGCGGACCGCTCTCAGCGGACGGCGTGCCACGCCTTCCTCGATGCGGGCGACACCCCCGTGGTCCCCTCGCTCGACCGCTACGGGCCGATCTCCTCCAGTGGCAGCCCCAGGTGCTTGGCGGCACCGATGAACGCCGGCCGCTCGACCGCATTCTCGCCGTGCACCCAGTACCCGGCCGCGGTCCGCGCGGCCGGCAGCAGCCCGGCGCCGTCATAGAAGCGCAGGGTGACGGTGTCCGTGAGCGCCGACCGCCGGGCGACCTTGCGTCAGGCCACCGATAAGGCGGTCATCACAGACCGCCGTTGCCGGGGTTCCCGTACAGGTCGAGCAGCCGCGTGCGCGCCGCGTGCAGCCGGTGAGCCAGCACCCGGCCGACCCAGTGTTCGACCGCCCGGCCGAACTGCGGATCGTCCTCGCACATCAGCCGCACGGCGACGGCGTCGAACTCGTACGCGCGCAGCGGGGTCACGGTCTCGGCGCTCAACTGCCAGACGTGCGGCTCGAACAGCCAGGACCAGCCGACGAGGTCGCCGACGCCGAGGGTCTCGACGACCGGCGGGCGGTGGCCGGGCACGTGCATGTCGAGGGCGACCGTGCCCTCGCGGACGATCCAGAAGCGGTCGGCGCGTCGGCCCTCCTCGAAGATCCGGGCGCCCTGCCGGACGTCGACCTCGCGGGCGATCCGCAGCAGCCGGTCCCGGTGCGCGACGGGCAGGGCGTGCGTCATGCGCAGCGTGATGGACGGGTTCATCGTTGCGTCTCCGTTTCGTGTGCGGCACGCGGTGTGGCGACTTGCTCCGTGACGGCGATGCCGGCCGGGCACCAGGCGCCGCGCCGCGCACAGCCGACGCGCCCGCAGGTGCCGAACTGACCGCGCCAGGCGAAGAGTTCGGCGATCCACTGCCGGTGGCGGCGGTGCGTGAGCGCGGCACCGTCCTCGCGGGGGACCAGCCGGTAGCGTCCGGTGTCCAGCCCGTCGGGGTCGAGCACGGCCCGGGCTCCGGGGGGCTGCCACGTTGATCCTCCTTGTCCGGGGCGGCTGGCTCCTCCACCGCCAGGGTCGAGCGGCGGCGCGGTCTGCGGCAGGGGCCGTACGGACCTGTCGGCCGGCCGATAGGGCAGTGGCATGGGACGAGGGGTCTCGAACGGGCCCTCTCCAGTGGCCGGCGGGCTCGGTTCTGCGGGTGATACGGGGGTACGGCCTTCCGGTGGTCCTGGGTACTGTCCCTCCGGTGGCTCCGGGCCGGCCTCCGGGTGCCTCGGGGCAGCGGCTCACCCAACTCCTCCTCCGCCGTGCCCGTCATCGCCCGCAGCACGCCGAGCGGCCGCGCCTCCGCCTCGTCGACCTGGGAGTGCGGCGAGGCGTCGGTCAGTCAGCCCGTGGGATCGGGAACCTGTACAGAGCGGGGTGGTGGCGGGAGAGGCGGATAAGCAAGACAGCGTGCCGGCAGGCGAGGACGCCGTAGGCGACGATCTCCACGCGTTTCCGCCTCCGTTCACGGTGCCGTCCGGCGTATGCGGCGGGTGCCCATGGTGACGGTGGCGGGGCAAGGGATCATACGGTGGGTTCGGGATCCCGCCGCTTCACGTCGCCGTCCTCCGGCTGCCCTGCACCGCATGCGGCGCGCGGCGGAGTGCGGCCGGACCTGGGTAGACCCAAGGAAGGGACAGCGACCGCGTCACAGTGTCCGGGGGTCGACCGGCGCTCCGTGCGATGCGCTGTCCATCTCGGCCTTGCTCTGCGCGATGATCTCCTGCACACGCCGCTCGATCTCCTCCGGGTTGAGACCGAGCGTCTTTCCTATGTGCACCGACCATACTTCCGAGCGCAGATTGGTCTCGAAGTCCAGATCGGCGCGTACGTTTTCGCGTGCTGCCTGGCGGTTCTGGCTCACCATGACGAATGTCGACAGGAAGATCGCCTCCAGGCTCACGATCATGGTGAGCAGCCCGAAAGGATAGGGGTCGAACACCCCTACCTTCCCGAACAGGCCCTCGTTCAGCACGATCCACACCGTGAACCAGACGGCGTGCAGGTAGACGAACTGCATCGTCCCCGCGAACGAGGTGATCGCGTCCGCGACGCGGTCCTGCGAGCTGCGCGTCCGGGAAAAGACGACTTGCTCACGGGGAAGGCGGGCCAAGGCGTGGCGGGGCTGATGGCTGCCGGTCTGACCGGCGGATTCCGAACTCATGCCGCACATCCTGTCCCGCCCGGGAACGCCTTTCAGGCGGTAGCCTACCCCATGGGAAATGCGGGACCGCGGTGCTGCCAGGGGGCCGGTTCCGCCGACCGGGACCAGACGGACCGGCCCCGAGACCGGAGCGAACGGCGCTCACTCCCAGGCTCTTCGGTGCCCGCGGTGTCGCCGGGACGGGCGCAGCACGTGGCATGTCACGGGGCCCCCGGCAGCCCAACGGGGCTTGCGGAGAGGGCAGATGAGCCCCGTGCGAATGGGCCTTCGGCATTCCGGTACGGCCCGTCCCACGCCGCCAGAGCGGGCGGCGTCATGCACCGACCGGCATCCTCCGATTCCCCGAAGGGACCACTTCGATGGCGCTGCACGAGCACCCTCACCGGCGCACGGGGTTCCACCTGCACGGGGTTCCACCCGCCCTCCCGGCGTGGGCATGGGACCGCATCCACCCCTGAGACCGCCGTGCCGACGAGCGGCGAAGGCCCGCACTCCGTGCGGGCCTTCGCCTTCGCGTCGTCGAACTCCGCCTCCCGTTGAACTCCGCGGCCGGGCGGCGTCGACTGCCCGGCGACGTGCCTCGCCGTGTCACCCCGGCGGGCACGGACTCGTGTCGCGCCTCCCAGAGAGGCGCGAGTCCCGCGAACGAACCCCCAGAAGTTCCGGTCTGACGCCGTGGCACATCTCGCGGCTGTTCAGTCGTCGGCATCAGGGCCCGCGATGACGGGCCGAAGGTCCCGCGATCCACCCCCGTACGGCCCACGTCCCACCCGGTTCGGATTTCGCAGGCTGGTCCCACACCAGTGACCGATCGGGAGGACAACGGACATGACCGTGCGGGTAGGAATCAACGGCTTCGGGCGCATCGGACGCAACTACCTGCGCTGTGTCCTGGAACGCGCCGAGGCCGGGGCCGGTACACCGGTCGAGGTGGTGGCGGTCAACGACCTCACCTCCCCGGCGGCGCTGGCCCATCTGCTGGAGTACGACTCGACCTACGGGCGGCTGCACCGCACCGTCGAGCACGATGACACCTCCCTCACCGTCGACGGACACCGCATCACGGTGACCGCCGAACGCGACCCCGCCGCGCTGGCCTGGGGCGAACTCGGCGTCGACATCGTCATCGAGTCGACCGGCCGGTTCCGCAGCCGCGAGGACGCCGGACTGCACCTGAAGAGCGGCGCGCGCAAGGTACTGCTGTCCGTCCCCGGCAAGGGAGTCGACGCCACCGTCGTGATGGGCGTCAACGAGAGCACGTATGACCCGGACAACGACCACGTCGTCTCCAACGCCTCGTGCACCACCAACTGCGTGGCACCGATGGTGAAGGTCCTCGACGAGGCCTTCGGTATCGAAAAGGGCCTGATGACCACCATTCACGGCTACACCAACGACCAGGTGGTGCTGGACGGCCCGCACAAGGATCCGCGCCGCGGGCGCACCGCGGCGGTCAACATCATCCCGACCAGCACCGGAGCCGCCCGTGCCGTCGGCCTCGTACTGCCGGAGATGGCGGGTACCCTCGACGGCCTCGCCGTCCGCGTCCCCGTCGAGGACGGCTCGCTCACCGATCTCACCCTGGTGCTCGACCGGTCCGTCACCGTCGACGAGGTCAACGCCGCCTTCCGCGGGGCCGCCGACGGGCCGCTGAAGGGCATCCTGCGGGTGTCCCACGCCCCGATCGTCTCCCGCGACGTCGTCGGCGACCCCGCCTCCTGCGTCTTCGACGCCCCGCTGACCCAGACCCACGGCAACCTCGTGAAGGTCTTCGGCTGGTACGACAACGAGTGGGGCTACACCAACCGGCTCCTCGACCTCACCGAGTACGTCGCCGCCCGGCTCCCGGCGCACTGAGACTTCAACGGTCACCGCCACGCGGTGAATGGCCGCCGCCCCGGATCGACAAGACGGGTCGGCGGCCACTTGCGCTCCTCCCCGGTTGTCAACGAAATCGGCTTGGCGGGCGGGCTGGAGGACAATCCGGCTTGGCGGCCCACCAGTTCACGGCTGACCGTCCAGCCTTCCTTCGATGGACACATGGTGGCGGTGGGTGAGGCGCGCCCCTCAGACGCGCCCGCCCGGTGTGAGACCTTGAGCGCCTCTGCGGCGGACAGGGCAGGGCCGTTGACTGAGTGGGCCGTCCTCGTGGGGATCACCGCCGCGGGCGCCCTGGCTCACCGAACGGCTCACACGGCCACCGAACGCCTCACCCGGGCCGCGGACCCGACAGCGAGAAACGGCCGACCTCGCCGTCCGGTCCTCCGGCGCCGCGGCCCCCGACGCCCAGTCCGTGGCCGGCGGCGCCGCACTGGACGGCCGCCCGTACATGATCGGCGGCTGCGGCAGCACCTGCGGCGTGACCACCACCCAGGCCTACGACCCCGCCACCGACAGCTGGCGGACGCCGGCACCCGACCCTCTGCCCATCTCCTACCTGGCCTGCGGCGGCGTCGACGGCCACATCATCCGCGCGGCGCGGCGGCGGGCCCGTACAAGGCCGGCGTCGGCGGCACCGACATCGCCTGGCTGACCGAGAGCACCATCACGGTCACGGTCCGACCGCACTCATCGGTGACCATCCAGGTCACGCTGAACGCCACGCGCCCGGAAACCAGTCCCTTCGCGGTATCAGCGCGGGGACGGGCAGCCGTGCCGACATCGGCTGCCCGCGCCGCGCGGGCGGAAGCGCGGGAGAATCGGAAGGTGAGGTTCCGTGGCGGCCGGGCAATCTCCTGGCGAGGGCGGACCGTATATATGGGTATGTCGAGGTTCCGGTTCCCCGTGGGCCGTCTCCCGGACGAGGCTCTGCTGTCCGGGCTGGCTACCGGCGATCCGGAGCTGGCCGTCACCTTCGTACGGAGGTTCCAGCACACGGTCTTCGGTGTCGCCGTCGCCGTCACCGGGGACCCGCAACTTGCCGAGGACATCGCCCAGCAGACGTTCGAACGTGCCTGGCGGCATGCGCAGATCTACGACTCGCGGCGCGGTTCGGTGACGACCTGGCTGGCGACCATCGCACACAACCTCGCCATCGACGCCGTCCGCGCGCGGCGGCCGGAACCGGTGGCCCCCGAAGACCTCGACGCGATCCTGGGAGTCGTCAGTGACACCCCCGAACAGCACGTACTGGACGACGAGGCGTCCTCCCGGCTACGGGCCGCGGTGGCGGAACTGCCCCGGGAACAGGGTCGTGCACTGGTGATGGCGAGCATCTACGGCATGACGGCCCAGCAGATCGCCGACTGGGAGAACATCCCACTGGGCACCGCGAAGACGCGCATCAGGACGGCGATGGCAAAGCTGCGCACCACGCTCGCGTCCCCGAAGCGAGGCGACCATGTCCAGTGACATGACCTGCGTGAAAGTGAGGGAGATCGGCGCCGAGCTCGCCCTCGGCGTACTGCCGGGACGGGAGCGGGCCGGAGCCGTCGCCCACCTCGACCGATGTGCGGACTGCCGCGAGTACGTCGAGCAGCTGACACTGGTCGGCGACCGGCTGATCGGACTGCTGCCGGGCAGTGAGCCGCCGGTCGGTTTCGAGACCCGGGTGGCGCAGGCGCTGACCCAGGGGACGCCGACCCGGGAGGGCCGGGCGCGTGCCCATGGGGCGGGCGTCCGGCACAGGGGCTTCGGAGGCCGGGTCCGGCTCCGGCTCGCCTCCGTGGTGGCCGCACTCGTCCTCGCCGTCGGATTCGGCGGCTGGGCGGTCGGAACGGCGATCGAAAGCGCGCTGGCCGGTGCCCCCCGGTCCACCGGGGAGGAGGCCATGCTGCGAGGCGAGCTGACCCCGGCCGCGGTCCCCAGGCAATCGGCCGGCGAAATATACGCCCACCCCGGCTCCCCAGGCTGGATCTACATGACCGTCGACCTCGCCGGCGCGCCCACTCCGTACAACGGCACGGTCTCCTGCCTGCTGGAGCGCGGCGACGGCAGCACGGTCCGGGTGGGCACCTTCACCCTTCACCAGGGCCGCGGCTTCTGGGGAGGCCCGGTGTCCGTCGCTCCCTCGGCCCTGTCCGGCGCCCGGTTGACGACGCCCGACGGCACCGTGCTCGCCTCCGCCGACTTCACGAGGGCCGCCGAAGCGTAGCGACGTCCTCGGTTCTCGGGTTCTCGGCTGCGGGCGTGTGGGGCCCGTTCCCCGGGAGGGTCGCGCCGAGGGACGCGGCCAACTCGGTGACCGTTGGCCGATCCGAGGGGGTCCATGCCACGTCGGCGGCGGCCGTCAGCGGTCCGCCGCGCGCCTGCGCGGGGGCGAGGTAGCAGAACGTGCCCACCCCGGCCGGCGCGGGCCCGGGCGGCCGCGCCACGCTGAGGTCGAGCACCTTAGCGTGGCCGCAGTCCACCACCACGTTGGACGGCTTGAGGTCCAGGTGCAGCAGGCGGTAGTGGCGTTACCAGTCGAGTAGCCAGGGGCGGTTCGAGCCGGGGTTGATCTGGGCGAGTTGCTTCGCGCGCTGCTCGGCGCGTTGGGGGGGCTTTGCCTAGGCTGTCCTTGCGGCGGAGGTTGGCCATGTGCCGCCCGACGGGCACGAGTTCGTCCCCAGCGTCGCCCCGGGTGCTGTCCCGCCGGGGCGCGAGGTGGCCGTAGGCCCGCCAGTCGGAGCGCAGCGCGGCGAGCTTGTTCCCCCAGGCCTTTTCGCCGGATTCCCCCACCATGCAGGTCTGCCGGAGCAGCGCGACGACGCGCTGGTCGTCCGCCCGGACCATGGTCGACGTGCACGTCGCTCATTGGCTCGAGGGCGGCGTGGTGAGTGTGGTGGGTCCGTCGGTCGCGGCGTTGGCGTAGCGGCGGGCCAGATGCGCGAAGGCGGCGGGATGCGCAACGTTGCCAGTTGTGACGTGGAGAAGCAGATCACCGTACTCAGGGCGCATCCGTCTAAGAACGCGGCGTTCGCCTGGGTGCTGGGGATCCGGCCTTCCGATGTTCCCGGCTATCTGCGAGCCCTTACTCCGGTGCAGCTCCGAGCGGATACCCGGGTCACCAACCACGGTTACCGCAACGGTTCCGCCACCGGTTATCAGTCCGTGCTGCAGGCGGGGACCGCGGTCCTGGTCGATGACCGCGGGGTGCCGCGGGTGCGTTGCGCCTGCGGGAACCCGCTGACACCGCCGGCCGCCCAGAAGGGCACGTTCAGGAAGGTGGGCCGTGCGTGGTCCGGCTACCGGCCGACGGGTGTCGTCGTTGTCGCGCCTGCGCCTCATCCGGTGAAGAAGTTCGTGATGGCGGGTCCGCAGAAGGGGGACTGGTTCACCCGGGACCCGGGCGATCACCGGGGCACGCACGACAGGAAGACGGCCGCGCCGGTGCAGAAGCCGCCCGTGCCGGGCAAGGAGTCGACACCGGCGACGGACGGCTCCTCGCCGGGACCGGGCAAGCCGTCCTCGCCGAAGGAGTCGAAGCCATCGGAGTCGGGGTCACCGTCTGTGCCGGGCAAGGAGTCGACGCCGTCGGACGGCAGGTCTTCGCGGGAGCCGGGCAAGCCGTCCCCCTCCTCTTCCCCCTCCTCGTCTTCCTCGTCCGGGCCGTCGTCTCCCTCCTCGTCCTCGTCGTCTGAGCCGTCCTCGCCCGGGGTGTCCTCGTCGTCGGCGCAGACGTCGCCGTCGTCGTCCGGGGGTCCTCGCAGCCGGAATCCCCGTCTTCCGCCCAGCCCAGCCTCGTCGTCCACGGGCGTTCCGACGCCACCCTGAACAGGATGAGCGTCCGGCTCGGAAGCGCCGAGTCCGCATCCACCGTCTCTTCGTCTATCTGGATCCGGACTACGCCGGAAAGGACACCGCCCGCTACCCGTGGCTCGCCGATCAGATGAAGTGACACGGGCGGTGTGTTCTCTCCGGTCGTGCTGTCTCAGCCGGCCGACCCCGTGGACGTGCGCTCGGCGTCGCGGGCGGCGACCAGGGCGGCGTGGGTCGGCGCGTCGGGCACGGTGGCCGGCCGGTTCTTGGCGAACTCCTTCCGCAGGACGGGCACGACCTCTTCGCCGAGGATGTCGAGCTGCTCCAGGACGGTCTTCAACGGCACCCCGATGCCGTCCACGTTGAACAGCTGGCGCTGGTAGTCGCCGAAGTTCTCACGGAAGGTCAGCGTCTTCTCGATGACCTGCTGAGGGCTGCCGACGGTCAGCGGTGTCTCGTCCATGTACTGCTCCAGCGAGGGTCCGCCGCCCATCTGCGGTGAGCCGTCGAAGTAGGGGCGGAATTCGCGTACGGCGTCCTGGGAGTTGTGGCGCATGTAGATGTGGCCGCCGACGCCGACGATGGCCTGTTCAGCCGTCCCGTGGCCGTAGTGCGCATAGCGCTCGCGGTAGAGGTTGATCAGCTTCTGGAAGTGTTCCTTGGGCCAGAAGATGTTGTTGGCGAAGAAGCCGTCGCCGTAGTAGGCGGCCTGCTCGGCGATCTCGGGGGAGCGGATGGAGCCGTGCCAGACGAACGGCGGTACGCCGTCCAGCGGGCGGGGGGTGGAGGTGAAGGACTGAAGCGGCGTACGGAACCTGCCTTCCCAGTCGACGACGTCCTGGCGCCAGAGCTGGTGCAGGAGGGCGTAGTTCTCGATGGCGAGCGGGATGCCCTGGCGGATGTCCTTGCCGAACCAGGGGTAGACCGGGCCGGTGTTGCCGCGGCCCATCATGAGGTCGACGCGCCCGTCGGCGAGGTGCTGGAGCATGGCGTAGTCCTCGGCGATCTTCACCGGGTCGTTGGTGGTGATCAGCGTGGTGGCCGTGGAGAGGATGATGCGGTTGGTACGGGCCGCGATCCAGCCGAGCATGGTGGTGGGGGAGGAGGGCACGAAGGGCCGGTTGTGGTGCTCGCCGGTCGCGAAGACGTCCAGGCCGACCTCCTCGGCCTTCTGCGCGATGGTGACCATCGCCTTGATCCGCTCGCGCTCGGTCGGCGTACGGCCCGTGGTGGGGTCCTGTGTCACATCGCCGACGGTGAAGATCCCGAACTGCATCGCACCCAGCTCCATATGGTTGATCTATCAACTACATTGTCAACGTGACGTCGGGCGTCGATATTTCCGTCGTTCGGCGGGCGTGCCTCAACTCCATCCCCGGTGTGGGGTCGCGTCGCCGTGACGATTGAACGTTGACGGGTCAACTATAGAGGATTGGTTGAATGGTGAACATCGATCGACTGGTGACATGCTGGTTGATGAGTCAACGAACCCGAGTCCAGGGTCTCGGTTGATCAGTCAACCAAGCCTGCGTCTTCTGTGAATCGGCGTGGGCGGAGTGGAGAGACCCCCGTGTACGTTGCCGCGGCCATCCTCACGACCCTCGTCGGGGTGGCGCCGTTCGACTATCTGTCCGGAGCCCACCTCGTCGCCCTTGTCCGAGCGGGAGCCCGCTTCGAACGTGGCCGGCTCATCGAACGTTCTGAAATGATCGCAGCGTGATATCGAACACTGACGGGCCGGCTGTCTTGGCTCCGCGCGAAGTCTGCATACCTGTCCCCGCTGGCGGTCGGCTGTGGGTCGAGCGCAGCGGTCATGGCAGCCCGGTGGTGCTGCTGCACGGCGCTGGCATGGACTCTCGTCTGTGGGACGCCGTTGTTCCCGAGCTGGCTCGTCACCGCGACGTGATCCGCTACGACGCCCGGGGGCTGGGACGCTCCACGCCGCCGGGTGAGCCGTTCAGCGACATCGACGATCTGCGCGCCGTTCTTGACCACTTCGGTCTGCGTCAGGCTGCCCTGGTCGGGTTGAGCATGGGTGGGGAGACCTCGCTGGACTTCGCCCTCACCCACCCGGAGCGGGTCACCGCACTGGCCTTGATCGGCGCCTCGGTCAGTGGTCACGTCTGGCCGCGAAGTCCCGAGTTGTCGGCCTACGCCACGGCGCGCCGGGAGCAGGACACGGCAGCCCTGGCAGAGCTGGAACTGTCGATCTGGGCAGCGATGGGCCACACGGCTCCTGGAGGAGAGCTCATCGAGGCGATGGTGATCCAGAACGCCAAGCGGCGCGTCGTGAGCGAACAGCACTCCAGCGCGGGCCCCCATGCCGAAGCGCGCCTCGGGGACATCGCAGCACCAACGCTGGTAGTCCACGGCGACCGCGACCACCCGGAGATCGGTGTGATCGCCGAACGGCTCGTCACCAGCATCCCCGACGCCCGCGGCGAGATGATTCCGAACGCCGACCACTATCTGCCGCTCCGCACACCCGAATCCCTCACCAGACTACTGCTGGCACACCTGCCCTGACACAAGCTCCGTCAACGGCCGCACCCACAACTATTGGCAATTGCTGCACTGACCACCGTCGTGGGTGCGTGCGCAGCTTGTCTTGACGCCCCCTCGCTGACTGATCGGTCAGTCCGGCTGCTTCTCCATGTGTTCGAGGACGCGGTTCGAGATCCGGGCGAACGTGCTGAGCTCTTCCGGGGTGAGGGCGTCGATGAACAGTCGGCGGACGTGCTCGACGTTCAAGGGGGCGGCGTCCTCGATCGCCTTGTAGCCGGCGGGGGTGGCGACGACGAACGCTCCGCGTCCGTCGTCTGGGCACTCTTCCCTGGTCACCAGCCCGCGCTTCACCATCCGGGTGACTTGGTGGGACATCCGGCTCTTCTCCCACTCCACCAGCTTCGCCAGGTCCAGGAAGCGCAACCGTCCGCCGCCTTCTTCGGTGAGATTGGCGAGCACGATGAAGTCCGCGGCGGACATACGGGAGTCGGCCTGGACTCGGCGCGACAGTCGCCCGATGAGCCTCTCCTGCATGCGGATGAAACTGTCCCAGGCGGCCTTCTCTTCCGGGTCGAGCCAGCGCGGCGTTGCGTTCATGGACGCAGTGTAGCTAGGTTGTTGACGTTTCATCTACCCGCGTTGAGGCGGTATGGGACACGCTCGGAGTCTGGTGGCTCGAAGAGGGTTTCGCCCCGGGGCAGTGGGCGGCCCCGGCCGGTGGGTTCACCGACCGGGCAGGTCGGGCCGTCCTCGGATGATCTGCGGCTTCGTACGTCCGTCGTGCGCGCGTAGTCGACGCCGCGGACCGAATTCGATGTTCTGTAATTGCTTTTGAAGCTCGCCGGGAATGGCAGTGGTCAGCAGCTCCGCCCTCAAGCGGATCTACCGCCACCGGCTGCGGGCCGCGGCTCCCGGGATCGTCTTCGCCCATCTCGCCGGCGACCGAGCCTTGATCGAGCAGCGGATGTCCGAGCGCCAGGGCCATTTCATGCCCGCCGCGCCGCTCGACTCCCAGTTCGCCGCCCTGCAGCCGCTGGGGGCGGACGAGACGGGCGTGGTCGTCGGCGTAGCGGGCAGCCCGGAGGAGATCACCGGGCGCGCCCTCGCCGCACAGGGCGGGAACGGCCGCTCGCTGCCGGAGATGAGCAGCACCTTGTCGCCGACGGAGAAGGCGCCGCCGAGTGTCGCCACCCTTGGGAGGTGTGTCGACTCCGCGTGAGTACCCCACCGGTGCTGCGCCCGGAGCGGCGCCGACCCGTTTGCAGTGCGAATAAGTTGATGCGTCAACCGAATGGGGTTAGTCTGGCGGCCTGGCCGACCGGACTTCCGCGGAGTCGCGCGGGATCAGGTCCAACGGGATCGGGATCAAGAGGAGGACAAATGGCGGTCGAAGTGACCGACGTGCCCGGAACGAAGCGCTACGAGGCCCGCGTCGACGGAGGGTCCGAGGTCGCGGGCGTCGCGGAGTACATCCGTACGACGGAACTCATTGCGTTCGTACACACCGAGGTCGCACCGGAGTATGAGGGCAGGGGAGTCGGGTCCGCGCTGGTCCGCACCGCCCTTGACGAGGCACGCGCCTCGGGTCTGCGCGTGTTGGCCACCTGCTCCTTCTTCGCGGGCTGGATCGCTCGACACCCCGAGTACCAGGATCTGCTGTACCAGTCCCGCAGCAAGGTCAGCGACTGAACAGCCGGACACGACAGTGACGGAGGCCGGTATGAGCGGCAGATCCGAGAAGAAGGCGTACGACGGGCAGTCGATCACCGTGACCTTCGAGGCCAGGCGCTGCCTGCACGCCGCCGAATGCGTCCGTGGTCTGCCCGAGGTTTTCGATACGGCGCAGCATCCGTGGATCCAGCCGGACGGTGCCACGGCCGATCTCCTGGCCGAAGTGGTGCGGCGCTGTCCTTCGGGCGCGCTGCAGTACGAACGCGTGGACGGCGGTACGGAGACCCCGGACCGGCCCACGCGGATCACTCGCAGCTCCGCCGGGCAGTTGACCCTGCGCGGAGAGCTGCTGGTGGACACGCCGGAAGGCCCGCGCGCCGAGACCAGGGTCATGCTGTGCGGCTGCGGGCAAAGCCGCCTCCAGCCGTACTGCGACCATGCGGGCCCCTGCGGTCAGTGATGCCGCCGTGCCCGCACCCACATCAGTAATTCCCCAGTAATTCCCCGCAAGAGCTTGGAGCGAGCAGATGTCCCTTGCAGTGCAGTTCTCCGAGTACGGCAACACCGACGTCCTGCGCGTCGTGGATGTCCCGCCGCCCACCCCGGGCCCCGGCCAGGTACGGCTTGCGGTGCGGGCCGCAGGTGTCAATCCGATCGACTGGAAGATCCTGCATGGCTACATGAGCCAGATGATGCCCCTCGACCTTCCCGCAGGCCTCGGGGCGGATGTGGCCGGTGTGGTCGACCAGGTCGGCGAGGGCGTGACCGCGTTCAGCGTGGGTGACGAAGTGCTGGGAGCCTCCGTCACCCCGTCCTACGCCCAGTCCGCGCTCGCCGACCCCGCCGCGTTGGTCGCCAGGCCGGCCTCCGTCCCGTGGGAGGTGGCGGGGACCCTGGCAGGCACGGGCATCACCGCCTGGGTGGCGCTCGACAAACTCAAGGTCACCGAGGGGGAGACCCTGCTGGTTCATGCCGCCGCCGGTGGAGTGGGTACGTTCGCCGTGCAGCTCGCCGTGGCTCGTGGCGCACGTGTGATCGGCACCGCGAGCGAGCCCAACCACGAGCAGCTGCGCTCGCTCGGTGCGGAACCTGTCACGTACGGCGAGGGGCTCGTCGACCGCGTACGGGCGATCGCCCCGCAGGGTGTCGACGCGGTGCTCGACGCCTCGGGCCGTGGCGAGATCCCGGCTTCGATCGAACTCGCGGGTGGCCCGTCCCGTGTCCTCACTCTCGTGGCCTTCGACGCCGCCGACACGGGCATCCAGGTCCACACGACGGTGCCGGGCGAGGGCGGCCCCCAGGCCCTGCAGGACATCCTCGCCCTCATGGAGGAGGGGCGGCTGCGGGTGCCGATCTTCCGCACCTTCCCCCTGGAGGAGGCGGCGGCCGCGTTGCAGGTGAGCCAGTCGGGGCACCTGGGAGGCAAGATCGTGCTGCTCCCGGCGTAAGGGCATACCCTCCCGCGACGAAGAGCAGGGCCCGTCCGGGTGCTGAGGACCGCACCCGGGCGCTGAGGACCGCAGACCTCGCCAGGGCACATCAATCAAGAGCCGGACGGTAGCCCCACGCCGTGTCCGAGCTGCCGCACTGTCGGCGACTCGGGTGCCTGCGCTCCCTGCGCTCCCTGCGCTTCCGGCGGTCTCGGAAGGCGGCCGTGCACTCTGGGACGTCCCTACCGTCGGGTGGATGTCCGCCTTGCGCCCGTCGCGAGGGACTCATGGGTTGGCGCGTCGGGCACCTCGGCCGGGCGCCCCTTGGCGAACTCCTCGCGCAGCACGGGCACGACCTCCTCGCCGAGTGGGCCGTCCCTGGAGGACAACGTGGACCAGCCGCCGCTGACCGTCGGCTCGCCCCAGCAGGTCATCGAGAAGACACCACCGCGATCGCCTGGGCCGAGAATCCTCAAGCGCCACGCCACCAACCCGGCCCCGCACGGCCTCGTGCTGACCCGCCAGGGCGTACCGACGTACACGCGTAACGAGGACGCGGAGAAGGGCGGTTACGTCCTGAAGGACTCCTTGACCGAGACCCCGAAGGTGGTCCTCATGACCACCGGCTCCGAGGTCCAGCTCGCCGTAGCAGCTCGCGAGTTGCTGGAGGCCGCGGAGATCGGCACGCGCGTGGTGTCGATGCCGTCCGTGGAGTGGTTCGAGGAGCAGCCACGCGAGTACCGCGACCGTGTTCTGCCCCGGTCCGTCAAGGCGCGTGTCGCGGTCGAGGCCGGAATCGGCCTGACCTGGCACCGCTTCGTCGGTGACGCGGGACGCATCGTCTCCCTCGAATACCTGGTGGCCAGACTCGCCGAGCGCCGCGTGGTGAACTTCGATGACTGAGGCACCGCTGGGCCTGCCGGCCGAGGTCACCCACCGCTACCCCCCGGCACTGCCCGTACTGTTCCAGCCCGCTCGAACTCGTCCCGCGTTCGGCCGAGTTGACTACCGAGCAGTGGTGCGACGTGCTCACGCAGGCTCGTGAACCGGGCGTCGTGCAGATGCAATTCTCCGGCGGCGGGCCACTGGCCCGCCCCGATCTGCCCGACCTGGTGCTCCATGCCCGAGGCCCTGGGTGCGTACGTCAACCTGCCGCCCGGTGAACGTTCTCTCCCCGCCGTACGCGGGCCGCCGCTACGTCTTGCCCGGCGTCCACCGCGTGTTGTTGCGCGCCCCGATGGGCAGCTCACTGCGGCCGGGATGAAGAAATGTCTTGGTCGGTGCACCTCAGGCGACTGGGCGAGCGGCAAGTTCAATGCCGTCAGCACGGTCCAGGTCCGTGAGGAGACGCTCCACGTCCGTCATGAGGGATCCATAGTGGTGCCATGCCTCCGGCTTGGCCAATGTGCCTCGGCCGACCAAGTCGGTCATGGTGCCGTGCCAGGCCATGGCCCGATCAATCGCCTCCTGGAGCCGTTCGCGGGCATCGATTTCTTCGAGGCCGACGAACTCCTCGACCGCCCGCCCTGACCACTCCAGGGTCTCGGCGTACCGGTCGAGGAACTGCTGCCCGAGCCGGTGGTCGGTCCGGGCGTCGTGCGCATTGTCAGCGAGCGTCCGGGCTATTCCGCGAACCTGGAACGACACTCTGTGCAGCGACTGGAACGCCTCACCGTAAGTCACGGGACGCCGCTGCTTGTGCACGGAGCAGCGTGTGTTCCAGCGGAGGCTCTCCTCCGCCTGCTCGAGGTATTCCCGTGCGTCCGCGAAACGCCGCTCCAGATCGCGACCTTTCTCCAGCCACACATACGCGCGGCCCGCCTGTTGCCGTTCCCGCAGACCTCGCCCCATGTCGCGCAGCAACGTCCCCATGTCCTGTGCGAGCCCCCGGATGGCGGCCTCCGACGTCTCCAGGTGGACTGGGGGCAGAACCAATGCGTTCACCGCTGTGCCCACCACAACACCGGTGAGCGTCGCCCCGACCAGCGAGATGACGCTCCCCATGGGGGCCACAGCCGCAGCGGTCAGGCTGACTATCGCCGTAGAAGCGACTTGAAGTCGATCATCGGACATACGGCGTCCGCCCATGACGAGAGCGACTCCGAGGATTGCCACGATGCTTCCGAGGGTCGATCCCATGAGCCAGGCAGCACCCAGGGCCAAAGACACTCCCAAGACGCGGGTGACCACGCGGTGCAGCGCATCGGTGACAGACCGGTACACCGTCTCGGCATTGACCATCAGTAAAGCCGTGGCCACGGCCAGATACTGCGGCGGCCCCGCAGCCCAGAGTCCGGCCACCGCCCAGGTGGTCACCGCCGCGATGACGTTCTTGACGCTGCGTGCTGTGGCGCTACCACTCCATCGGGAGTCGGACGCACAGGTGAACCATCCGCCCACTAGCCCCACCTTCCGCAACGACGGCGTCCATCCGTGCCGAGGTATGATCGTTGATTGCACAATGCATCATGATGACACCTTTAGTCCGATTTATTGGAGTGTCGTCACTCACACACGTGCCTCCGCCCCCTGGCGGGGGTCATCGCCTTGATGGGGGCGTACGCCATCGGAGGGGCCGCCTCGCACCAGCAGGGGCGATCCGCTCGTATGACCAGCAGGGGGCAAGCTGTGGGTCGGCGCCGCCCCGGCCGGTCGACGGGCCATCTGGTGAGCGGACTCGCCGGCCGCGATGCCGCGGGACATCTCCTTGCGCCGCCGTCGGCCGGATACCGGTCCGACTGCCGCTGGGAGGCCGAACGCCATCACCAGGACCCAACGCTCCTTCTCAGGGGTACTGGTCCATGGCATCGCAAGGGTTGGTCCCAGGCTGAGCGCGGTGGATCTCCAGGGACAGGCGCCTGATCAGTGCCGCCAGGAACTGGGTCTCCGCTTCCGACAGTCCGGACAGCAGGTCGGCCTCGATCGCTGCCACACGTTTTTCAAAGGAGGTGAGCAGCCGGATCCCGTCGTCGGTGGCCACAATCTTGCGCACCCTGCGGTCGGCCGGATCCGGCACGCGTTCGACCAGGCGGGCTTCGGCGAGCGTGTCGAGCAGATACGTCAGAACCGTTCTGTCGATGGCCAGATGCACACCCAGTGCCTGCTGGTTCGACGGATCGTGGTGCACTACGGCTGAGAGGATCTGATAGCCACGGACACCCGCCGGAAGGTCGGCGACTGCCTCCTCGAAGCGGCGCTGATACCCCCGCAGGATCATTCCCAGATGCCACCCGAGATCCCCCGGCACGCCCAAGGCGCCGATGCCGGGCGTCGTGTGCGCGCTCTCGACCATGTCAGTACTTTACCCTGGCACTCTCGGTGAGGAATATATTCTTTCCGGCAACATATATCGGGTGCCGCTCGCCTCGTCAGCCGTCACCGTGACGCGACCGGCACGCGGGGGAGCCCTCAGGCAGCCCCATGCAGCAGCCGCGACAGTTCGGCGTCGAAATCGAGACCATCGGTCTCCCGGCCCATGGGCACCAGCCGGTACGTCCTGTCCAGCCACTGTGTTACTACCGCGAGTGGGGCCGTCAATCGGGCGGCTCCGTGCGGTGAGGACAGCGCGAGGTTCAGTACGGCATCCGGACCCTCCCCGGTCGGCCAGACCTGCACGTCGCCCTGCCCACTCGGCCGGAGCACTCCCCGCGCCAGTAGGTCGCGGGCGAAGAACCACGGGACCGAGCCATTGACGTCGGTATGGAAGACGACGCTCACGGCAAATGGATCGTGCGGGTCGTACCGCAGACGGGTCAACACCGTGACCCCCCGCTCCTCCGGCGTGAGCACAAGCTCCATGTACAGCACTTGATCTACGTAACGGGTCATGGGTCGGCTTGCTCCTGGAGCCTGGGTTGATGGGTACACCGCCGGGCTACGGCAGCGGTGGGCTCAGGGACGGGCTCCGGCTCATGGAGCGGCTCATGCCATGAGCCGGAGCCTGCCTTTTCCCCGATGATCAGCGGAAGACGCCCCGGTCGAAACCGTGCGCGTTGTCGGTCACGACGTTCCATCCGTCGTGGTTCCAGTGGTAGAACCGGCGTTCGTCGTAGCGGTACCGCTGGCCGTGGTCGTCGCAGTACCACTTATTGCCGCTGCGCTGCCAGCTGCGGTAGCCGTCCCAACGGCTGTCCCGGCTGTCCCGGCTGTCCCGGCTGTCGTGGTGGCGGTCGCTCCGCTCGTCACCGCCGCGGTCACGGGGGCGGTCACCTCGCTGGTCGCCACCACGGTCGCCGTAGGCGGTGGTCGAGGAACGGGAGACGGACGTCGCGTGACCGACTGCCGGGTTCGACGCCGCTGAGGCGGTGCCGCCCGCGGCCAGGAATGCGCCCGCCGCGACAGCAAGCGTGGCGGCCACGGTGGCGGCGCGCCGTCCGAAGATGTGATTCATGATCGTTCTCCTTGATGAACCCCGGAACCCTTGGGTGGAAGGCCTCGGGCTGCGCCCCGGATGATTGGGGCAGAAACGACATTAGCGCGAGCTAGTTTAATTTTTGACATTCTCCGGAGTGACATATTCCACGCGGATGGGCTGCTTTGTGACCTGTGTCAGAGCTGTAGGCGTCACGGGACCGTTCCGGGGTGTCGAGAGTCTCGTGTCGGCCGGGCCTCGCGCACCTCGACCCCCTTCGCCGGAGGGCGAAGGCCCTGCTGGCGGTGCAGGTTGACCGATTGGTCGAGCGGAGCGGCGATGCCTCCAATGGCATCAAGATCGCGCCCGCGTTGGGCCGTCGGGCGATCTTTCAGGCTGACTGCCCGCCTCGCGAGGAGTCCCCATATGTGATGCCAGATAGAAGGTCTTGCTGACAGCCTAATGAGATGGGGGACGTCTTTGTCCTGGCTCAACCGCCCACTCATTTAGGGCCTGTCTGGAGTCGTGATCAGTGCGGTCTGTTTCGGACCCGAGGGTCACGCCGAGCTGGTAGAGCCCTCCGGTGACGCGACGTGAACTGAGCGATGATGAGTGGGAACTGATAGAGCCGTTCCTGCCGATCGGGCGGTACGGCCCCTTCCCGCAGCACCTGCGCACACAGTTCGAGGGCGTCATCCGGCGGTTCCGCACTGGCAGCCAATGGCGAGAGATGCCCGAAGAGTTCGGGGCCTGGCAGACGGTCTACGACCGCTTTACCCAGTGGCGCAACGTCGGCATGTTCGCCACGCTGATGGACGGGATGATCGCCGAGGCCGCTCGGCGCGGCCAGGCCGACATGTCCCTGGTCAGCGTGGACTCCACGGTGGCCCGCGCCCATCACGACGCGGCCGGGATGGTGGTGGAACCGGAGGCCCTGGCGGCGCTGGAAGAGGCCGCGGCGCAGGAAAAGGGGCCACGAAAACCGGGCAAATCGCCCCAGCGACGGTCGACTCGCCGGTCCGGGAGTCCGAGCGGGCCGAGCGCCGACGGCTGCGTCGGCGCCGCCGGGCCCGGCTCAAGGCGGCGGCGCTGGGTCGCTCACGTGGTGGGCTGACGAGCAAGGTCCACCTTGCGGCAGACTGGCGCTGCCGCCCGCTGGCGTTCGTGCTCACGCCCGGGCGGGCCGCCGACAGCCCGCGGTTCGTCGCGGTGTTGGAGAAGGTCAAGGTACGCGGACCGGTGGGCCGTCCGCGCACCAGACCGGACGTGGTAGCTGCCGATAAGGCGTACTCCTCGCGGGTGAACCGCGCCTACCTGCGCAGACGCGGGATCAAGGCGGTCATCCCGGAGAAGGCCGATCAGGCCGCGAACCGCAAGAAGCGCGGCAGGGACGGAGGTCGACCAGTGGCCCATGACGCTGAGCAGTACAAGGAGCGCAACACGGTGGAACGCTGCATCAACAAGATCCGGGCATGGCGGGGCCTGGCCACGCGCTACGACAAGACGCCCGCGAGGTACATGGCGGGGCTCCAACTACGCGGATCCATCATCTGGATGCGCAGCCTCAACCCGGGGCCGCGGTCGCGGCGTCCGGCTGGCAAGCCGGACGCCGCAACCGCTCACGTCAGGCCGACGCGGTGACCGCTCCGCCGAAGTGCCGGGCGAAGAATCGGATCGCGCTGTCGACCTCGAACCGAGGCAGCTCCTTGTGCTTGCCGGAGTTCACGTGCAACGACTTCTCCTTCGAGGCGAAGGCGTCGAACAGTGCGAGACCCTCCTCGCGCGAGATGTGCTCGTCGTCCCACTGCATGTCGAACTCGATCGGGATGGTGATCTGCTTCGCCTTCTCGGCCAGGACATCGGGCCAGTGCTGACCGAAGACCGCGGCGGTGATCCTGGGTTCGATCGCCACGAACGGTACGCCGATCGCGGTGCCCATGTTGATGCCCCAGAAGCCGACCAGCCCGTCGGTGCCGATCTCCGGGAGTTCCTGGAGGGCATCCAGGGTCGCCTGGTACTCGGGCACGGCGAGCTCCGCCAGGTGGTCGTTGTAGC
Organism: Streptomyces sp. NBC_01384; assembly: GCF_045040035.1. Classification (NCBI taxonomy): domain Bacteria; kingdom Bacillati; phylum Actinomycetota; class Actinomycetes; order Kitasatosporales; family Streptomycetaceae; genus Streptomyces; species Streptomyces sp. NBC_01384. The sequence goes on along the minus strand of NZ_CP109559.1, from coordinate 277,470 downwards.
GCACGACGATCGGGCCTTCCGGCTCGCCCGCCGCCCTCGCCCGGAACAGCTCGGCGATTTCCGCCTCGTCGTGCGCCGTGCGCGGCCGGTCGCCGTGACCGGGCGCGTCGATGACGGCGACGTGGAAGCCGCAGCCGGTCACGAGGCGCTGGGCGCGGCCGGACATCGCCGGGTGCTTCTTGTGGTTGCCGCCGCCGTGGGCCATCAGGATCAGGGGCGCGCGATCGGCCGCATTGGAGGCCGACGACCAGAGGGCGCCGGGGATGCCGCCCACGGTGAAGTCGCGTTCGAGTATGCCGTTCGACGACGACTCGGCGGTGAACTGCAGAGAGTGCATAGGTGTTGCCTTTCGGGAGTGCCTTGTTGTCGAGGCGCTCCCGGCGACACCTACGTCAATCGCCGGCCGTGACGGCAAGGGGGAGCACCCACATGGATACAGCGTTCATGGGTCTCACCTCCTCGGGCGGTGTCACGGTCGACTGGAAGCTCTCAGAACGATCATCATCCCTCCAACCCTTTTCCCCGCCATGTGATCACAACTCCAGACAGGCCCTAGGGCGGGTCATGCCGCCTCAAGCAAGGGTCTGCGGCGTGGCGGGCGTTGGTGATGGCGATTCTTGAAAATGACCACTGCCGCTCTTCGCTCCACTCCGTTGGTTGTTGAAGGGCCTGGGGATAGTGGGGAGTGAGGAGCACGTGCGTGGGGCCGCCGACCGTTAGGACGGCGGGCCCAGCGATCAGTGACGGTCAGTGGACGGTCACGGGGTCCTTCGCAGCGGAACGATGTCGGGGCTTGCCGGCGGTTTCTTCCGTACAGAGGACGTGGGGGGATACGAAAGTCGGGGGTCGGGTTCCTCGTCCAGGGCGACGATCGGCGCGGAGTGCCGGAACAGACTGCTTGGGCGACGTCAAAGGACGTCGGTACCCCCATAGCCAAGGAGTTCTGCCATGCGCGTTGCCGGAACGATCCTGCTCGGAATCCTGGGACTCGCCGTGCTCGCCGGAGTCGGTCTCTGGTTCAGCATCAGACACGTCGCGAGCGACATCACCTCGCACATGATCACCACGGCCCAGTTCAAGGGCGTTCACGTCGGCGAGAACCGGGACGCCGTGCGCGACCGCCTCGGCGAGCCCGGCGGTCTCCAGCCGCAGGACAAGCCGAAGCCGCCGGCCGGCATCACCTGCGACTACTACCTGCAGAAGCACGTGTCCCTGGAGAAGAAGCAGACGTTTCAGATCTGCTACCGGGACGGGAAGGTCACCGCCACCCAGACCCTGCCGTCCGCCGAGGACGAGGCCGCCCAGGACAACGACAAGAGCAGCGAGAACGCCAAGCCCTGAGCCGATCGGTCTCACGCCGGCCCACCGGGGCACGCTCCGTCCCGGCGGGTGGCGGCCACTGTGCGCCGGTCGGCGGCGGTTCCCGGAACGATCATCCGAAGGGTCCTTTACCGTGGCACGCGTGTCCGTTTCCTCTGCGCCGACCGCGGTGGCGGCTCGCCCTGCCCGGATCCAGTGGCCCTCCGAGCCGATCGCCTGGGTGCTGGCGGGGCTGATCGCCTCTGGAGGACTCCTGTCGGCCGCCGCACCGCGATCCCTGTTGCCCCTGCCGCTCGCTGTCTCCGCCGTCCTGGAGTGCGCCACCGGGCTCCTGCTGGCCTGGCGGCGCGACCGGCCCACTCTGGTGGCGGCCGTGGTCGCCGGAGCGAGCCTGCTGACCGTTCAGCCGGCCCTGCCGTTCGCGATGTACTCGCTGGCCAAACGGCGGGCAGCGAGCCCCCTGCGGTACGGCGTCTACGCCGCCGCGGTGCTCAGCCAGTTCACCATGGGCGCCCCGGTGGTGGGCGTCATGGCGGCAGCCCTGCTGGTGGGCGCGCCCGCCTGGCGCGGCACGGTGATCCGGTACCGGCACGCCAGGCTGGAGCATCTGGCCGAGCGCGCCGAGCGGGCCGAGCGGGAGGCGCTGCTGATCGCCCGCCGGGTCCGTGCGGAGGAGCGGGCCGCGCTGGCGCGTGAGATGCACGACGTGGTGGCTCACGAGGTGAGCCTGATCACGCTGCACGCGGGCGCGCTGAGTGTGGACCCGCAGGAGTCGGAGCGAGCCCGCGAGACCGGCGAGCTGATCAGAGTCACCGGCAGGCGCGCGCTGACTCAGCTGCGCCAGATCCTCGATGTGCTGCGCGACCCGGAGACCGTCGAGAGTTCCTTCCAGCCCGGCCCGGCACTGCGGGATCTGCCCCAGTTGCTGGCCGACTCGGCGGCGGCGGGCGTGCCCGTGGACTGGGCGCCGTGGTCCGCGACGGTGACGGAAGTCCGGGCCGGCGCACGGCCGTTGCCGCCGGCGGTGGAGCACACGGTCTACCGTATCGTTCAGGAGGCGCTGACCAACATCCGCAAACACGCCCACGGCGCCCGCGCCACGCTGGGGCTGCGGGTGAACGGGGAGAACCTGAAGTGCGAGGTGACCAACCCGGTGACCGGCCTGCCCGGCGAGGCGGCCGGCGAGGGCGCGGGCCTGGGCCTGCACGGTCTGGGGGAGCGGGCCGCGCTCCTCGGCGGCACCCTGGACACCGAGAACCGGGACGGCGTGTTCCGGGTCCGGCTCCGGCTGCCCGTCGCGCCGCCCGCACCGAACCGGGAGCAGGAGACGATGAGGGCAGAACCCGCCGGGGAGGCTCAGTGATCCGGGTCCTGCTCGCCGACGACGAGGCCCTGGTCCGCACCGGGTTGCGTCTGCTGCTGCAGACGGCCCCCGACATCACGGTGGTAGCCGAGGCCGACGACGGGCGGGCCGCGGTCGAGGCCTGCGCCCGTGTGACCCCTGACGTGGTGCTGCTGGACGTGCAGATGCCCGGCCTGGACGGTGTGGGCGCCGCCAGGGAACTGTCCGCGTTGCCCGCACCGCCGCGGATCCTGATGCTGACCACGTTCGACGCCGAAACCTATCTGCTGCCGGCGCTTCGGGCCGGCGCCCATGGCTTTTTGCTCAAGGACGCCCAGCCGGGCCAGGTCCTCGACGCGGTACGGAACACCGCGGCCGGCCTCCACGCCCTCGCCCCCGAGGCGGTGAACCACCTGGTGGCCCGGGCGGCCGCCGAGCCACCGCCGGCCGTGCCGCCCCGGCTGCCCTCGCTCACACCACGCGAGCGGGAGGTGCTGGTGGCGATAGCGGACGGGCTGAGCAACGCCCAGATCGGCCGGCGGCTGGGCCTGCGCGTGCCGACCGTGAAGGCCCATGTCTCGCGGATCATGGAGAAACTGCACTGCGAGAGCCGGGTACAGGCCGGGCTGCTCGCCATGCGCGCAGGGCTGAGCGGAGAGGCGAGTCCCACGGACGAGGTGTGACCTCGCGGCCGGGGAGGCCCGTTGTGGCTCTGTCCGGGATGCGCGTGGGCGTCGCCGGACAGTATCCGCCCGCGCCCACAGGACTACCAGATCAACTCTGACTCCACTGCTGGTTGGTCCCGCCGTTGCAGGTCCACGGCACCAGCGACGTCCCGTTGCGCGTCGCCGCGTTGCACGCGTCCAGGCACAACCCGGCGTTGACGTTCGTGATGGTCCCGTCCGAGTTGATGTTCCACTTCTGGTTGTTCTGCCCGTTGCAGTCCCAGATCAGGACCTTGGTGCCGTTGATGGTGCCCAGGTTGCACGCGTCCAGGCACTTGTTGCCGTACACCACGAACTCCTTGCGGGACGTGTAAGTCCAGGCCTGGTTCTGGCCGTCGTTGCAGTCCCAGATCTCCGCCTGGGTGCCGTTGGTGATGGTGTTGTTGTAGACGTCGGTACAGCGGCTGGACGCCCCGCCCACAAGGAGCGTGCCGTTGGTTCCGGGTATCGGCTCACCGTGATCGAACCGAGCGTCGGGAGCGAACTGTGGCTCTCGCAGGCTCTCCACGACACTCCCGAGCCAACTCGACACGCCGGAGAAGATCACGCAAAGAGACCGCACAAGGTCACACGAAGGGTGAGGAGATCTCTGAAGTGGGTCTCGGTCGGGTTGGCTCAGGGCGAGTTGGTCAGGGCGGGGCGCAAATTGACCTGGTGCTTCTTCGGTCACTGGTGGATCTGTTTGCTCTTGTGTACGACTCTGCATGGTCGTGATGCGGGGGAACGTTGCTTGGCTGCTGGTCGTCTGCTGTCGGGCTGCAGGCGTCAGTGTCCCTGGTTTTCGGGGGTGGGTGGGTGGGTGGTTGGGGGGGGGGGGAGGGTTTGTTCGGTCCAGACGGTTTTGCCGGTGGGGGTGTGTCGGGTGCCCCAGCGGTGGGTGAGTTGGGCGATGAGGAGGAGGCCGCGTCCTCCTTCGTCGTAGGTGTGGGTGCGTCGCATGTGGGGGGTGGTGTTGCTGGAGTCGGTGACTTCGGTGGTGAGGGTGGTTTGTTGGTGGATGGGGCGGAGTTGGATGGGGGGTTGGCCGTAGCGGGTGGCGTTGGTGAGGAGTTCGCTGACGGTGAGTTGGGTGGTGTAGGCGGCGTCGTCGAGGTGCCAGGTGGTGAGTTGGTTGGTGGCGTTTTGGCGGGCTTGGGCGACGATGGTGGGGTCGGGGGGGAGGTTCCAGGTGGCGACGTGGTCGGTGTGCAGGGCGTGGGTGCGGGCGATGAGGAGGGCGGTGTCGTCGTCGGGGTGGTGGGTGAGCATGGTGGTGAGGATTCTGTCGCGGAGGGTGTCCAGGGTGGGGGCGGGGCGGGCGAGGGTGGTGAACATGGTGTCGAGGGCTTCGTCGATGTCGTGGTCGCGGGTGGCGAGATGGCCGTTGGTGTAGAGGGCGAGGATGCTGCCTTCGGGTAGCTGGGTTTCGGTGGTTTCGAAGGGCAGGCCGCCCAGGCCGAGGGGTGGGCCGGGGGGGGATGTCGAGGAAGCGGACGGTGCCGTCGGGGGTGACGGTGGCGGGTGGGGGGTGGCCGGCGCGGGCGAGGGTGCAGTGGCGGGAGATGGGGTCGTAGACGGCGTAGAGGCAGGTGGTGCCGATGCCGGCGGCGTTTTCGGTGGCGGCGTTTGTGCCGCTTTCGTCGGCGGACAGGTGCAGGACGAGGTCGTCGAGGTGGGTGAGGAGTTCGTCGGGGGGCAGGTCGACGTCGGCGAGGGTGCGTACGGCGGTGCGTAGGCGGCCCATGGTGGCGGAGGCGCGGATGCCGTGGCCGACCACGTCGCCCACGACGAGGGCGACTCGTGCGCCGGACAGGGGGATGACGTCGAACCAGTCGCCGCCGATGCCGGCCTGGGTTGCGGCGGGCAGGTAGCGGGTGGCGATGTCCAGGGCTTTCTGGTCGGGCAGGGTCTGGGGGAGCAGGCTGCGCTGGAGGGTCATGGTGGTGGTGTGCCGGCGGGTGTGCTGGCGGGTGTGGTGGATGCTGAGGGCGGCTTTGGCGGTGAGTTCCTCGGCCAGCCACAGGTCGTCGGCCTCGAAGGGTTCGGGGCGTTGGTGGCGGCTGAAGAGGGCGACGCCGAGTGTGGTGTTGTGGGCGCGTATCGGTACCACCATCACCGAGTGTGTTCCCGGGGTGCGGATCCAGGCGGCCTGGGGGTCCTTGGCTGCCCACCGGGCGAGGGCGGGGTCGTTTGCCCGGTAGAGGGTGCCGTGGCCCTTGGCCAGGCACTCGGCCACGGGTGAGAGGGCCGGGTAGGCGGTGGTGTTGTCCGCCGGGGCGGGCGGGGCGGGGCCCGGGGCCGCCGGGCGCACGGCGGTGCGGCGCAGGATGAGGGGCTGCGCGGGTGCTTCGGCCGGTGCGGCGGCACCGTACCGTACCGGGCCGGGCTGTGCGGGGCCGGGCTGTGCGGGGCCGGACTGTACCGGGCCGGGCTGTGCGGGGCCGGGCTGTGCGGGGCTGGGGTGTGCGGGGGTGGGGTGTGCGGGGTCGGGGCGGGGGGTGTCGAGCAGTTCGACGGCGGTGAAGTCGGCGAGGCGGGGGACGGCGGTGTCGGCCAGTTCCTGTGCGGTGCGTGTGGCGTCGGGGGTGGTGCCGATGCGGGTGCCGGCGTCGCTGAGCAGCAGCATCCGCTGCCGGGCGAGGTGCTCGCGCAGGCTGTGGTGCGCCGTCAGGCACACAGCGCGCACCTGGCCGGCGGGGTTTTTCAGCGGGGTCAGCGAGGCGGGCCAGTCGTGTTGCGGGCCGGGGTCTTGGGGCGGGAGGCAGACGTCCGTGTGCTGTGGCTCGCCGGTCTTGAGTGTCCGGCGGATCTGCTGCTGGGCCTGCTCGTTCGCCGGATGCGGTGCGATCTCCGGCAGGCGCAGCCCGCGCATTTGTTCCTCGGTGAGGGCCAGGGTGTGTTCCAGGCCGGCGCTGGCCCGTACCAGCCGCAGGTCCGGGCCGAAGACGGCCAGGATGCCGGGGGACTGGCGAAACGCCCATTCCCCCAGTGCCTGGCTGCCGGGCGGGTGTGTGGTGGCTGCCGCGGCGGACACCACGAGCCACTCGGCGTCCGCACCGTCCGGCGTCCGGCGGTGTGCGAGCAGTGCCTGGACAAGCAGGTGGCCGTCGCGGTGCCGCAGTGCCAGGGTGCCGCTCCACCGCTGCCGCCCGGCCGCATCCCGCCGCCCCGCCCCGCCGCCCCCGCCGCCGGCGGTGCCGGCGGTGCCGGCGGTGTCAGCGGTGCCGGCGCCGGCGGCGGGGGCGAAGGTGGTGGGGTCGGCGAGCAGGCGGGCGGCGGGCTGTCCGACGATCTCTGCGGGCGGGTAGCCCAGCAGCCGGCGGGCGCCTTCGCTCCATTGCGTCACGATGCCCTGCTCGCTGACGGTGGCCGTGGCCGTGTACGGCGCATCGGGGAGGGCGTCCGACTCGTGTGGCCGCTCATCCGCAGGGGTGGGAAGTCGCTCCATCGCCGCTCATCTCGCCCTTCGGGAACCTGTACGGCCGGGGCCCTCCTGACAAGCATGATCCCGGGGGGCACGGAGCACCAGCCCGGCACGGTCGCCGCCGGGGGCCCGTCCTTGTGTCCGTGTGCCCTGTGACAGGCCTGTGACAGCCGGCGCACACCGTCATGACGTCGCCCGGCCAGACTTTTCCGAAAGGGGACAAAAAGAAATATTCGGTCATTTGTCCTTTGCTTTCGAGGGTGTGAGCGGGGATGACCGGCCTGATCTGCCGGAGGAAATCCCATGAGCCTCGCACTCACCGCGCCGTACGGCGAAGCCCCTGTGCCGGTGCTGGCGCCGCGTGAGCGGGAGACGCTGCGGCATATCGCCGCCGGGCGCACCTATCTGCAGACGGCCCGCTGCATGGGGCTGTCCAGGCATACGGTCGACGCCTATCTCCGCCGTATCCGGGCCAAGCTCAACATCAGCAGCACGGCCGAACTCACCCGGCTGGCCGTCTCCTTGGGCCTGTGACGCCCGCCTTTGGGCGCCGGGCTGCCGGGAGGGCCGCGGTGTCACCGAGGTGGAACCCGAAGGGACCCGCACCATCGGCCCCGGGCCTGTCGCCGGCCCCCTGGCTCCGTCGCCGCCTCCTTGGCTCCGTCGCCGCCTCCTTGGCTCCGTCGCCGGCCCCGGCCCCGGCCCGGGCCCTGTCACCGCCCCGGGCTCTGTCACCGGTCTTGGTTCTGTCACCGGTCCTGGGCCTGTTGCCGGTCTTGGTTCTGTCACCGGTCTTGGTTCTGTTGCCGGTCTTGGTTCTGTCACCGGTCTTGGGTCCGGGCTTGCCGGCGGGAGCCGGTCCTGGGCTGTTGCGGTCTCACCGGCCGGTACGGAGGTCTTCGCGTTCCATGCTGTACATCACCTGCGGGGCGTCCCACTCCACGAAACTGCCGGCGGCACGCATGCCGATGGCTTCGAGGAGGCGGCGTGAGCGGCTGTTGTCGCGCTGGGTGAGCGCGATGACCGTCGGACCGTCCGAGGGGATGTGGTCGAAGGCCCAGCCGACCGCGGCCGTCACGGCTTCGCGGGCGTAGCCGTGTCCCCAGTGTTGCGGCAGGAAGGTGAAGGACACCTCCCGCCGGCCCTCGAACCGGGATGCCGGATCGAGGGACACACAGCCCAGCACCACCGCGCCGGTCTGTGCGGTCACGGTGAACAGATGGGGGCGGCTCGTGAAATGCCGCTGGTAGAGGGGGAGCAGGTCCCCGGCAACCGGCCCGCCGAGGAAGCGCCGGACCTCGGGATCGGTCCACAGCCGGGTGAACTCGCCCGCGTCGTCGGGTGCTGCGGGCCGCAGCACCAGCCTGGCGGTCGTGATGACGGCGGGCCAGGACTGCGCGGCAGGCAGCGGTGACGGCATGGCGGCGATCATCGCACCGGAGGCGTGTGCCCGTCGCACCGGGGCGTGTTCTCATCGCAGGGGGGTGTGTGTTCATCGCGCCGGCCGGGCGGACCGTGGCAGGGCGGGGCCCTGCCGCGGCGGACTGCCCGCGCGCCGCGGTGAGCTGCTGGTGGCGGGAGCCGGGATGCCTTGGGGATGCCCTCTGGCATGGTGAGCGTCATGGGCGGGCCGGCGGACCGTGTGGATGAGCGGGACCGTGTGCTGGGCGTGGTGGACCGGGAGGAGGCCGTTTGCGGAAGGCGGCTGCACCGTGTGGCGGCCGTCGTGTGCCGTGACGGGCGGGGCGGCTGCTGGTCCGCCGGCGGCCGGAGCGCGCATCCCGTTTCCCGGGCCGGTGCAACTGGCTGCTGGGCGGGGGGCGTCGGGGCCAGGGTGTCCTAGAAGGATGCCGCCGGGCGGGAACTGGAGGAGGAGACGGGGGTTCGGGCACCGGTCGGGTTCGTCTTGTACGTTTTTGTGCCGCGGTGTCCTGGGCCCGTACGGGCTTGTGGTGCATGAGGCCGTGATCGAGCGTGAGGTGGCAGCGGAAGCGTCGGAGATCGCATGGCGCGGATGGCTGCCCGAACCGGCGTTGCGGGAGGCGCTGGAGCGGTGGCCGTCCGTCCCCGGCCGCCGGGAAGCCTACGGGCGTTGCACCGCGCTGCCCGCCCGGTGACGGGGCGTTTCCCTCTGCTGCCGGACCGGACGGCTCTGCCCGCCCGGCCAGTTGCGCCACCCCGCGCACGGCACCGGGCCGGACCCGCCCCTGTGTTCCGCCCCCGCGTTTTGGTTCTGCGTCCCGGCGGGGGCATCCTCCCGGCCGGCCCGCTGTCCGCCGCAGGCGGTGGGGCAGGGGTGCTCCTATGCTGGTGGTGCAGGGGCCTGCGGCCCGTGTCCGGCGGCGGGGTGGTGGCCTTTGGCGGTCACGTAATTCCCGTAATTCCCCACCAGGAGCACCAACTTCCCCGCCCGCATGTTCGGACGAGGCCGATGTCTCCTGCGGCTGGTGATCCGCGGAGGGTTCGCTCCGGTCGGCTCGGCTGATAAGAGCTGGCTCGCGCCCCGTCTCGTGCCTCAGAATTCTCGGCGTGACAGACACGGAACCCACCGAAGAAGAGACGTCGGACGGGCTGCTGGGCTGGTGTCTGGTGGCCAGCGTGGCGCGGGAGACCGCGCATGGCGAGGGCGGCCTCGACATCCAGCACGGCACGAAGCACTTCCGTGCAGGTGCCCTGCTGTGGCTCCCGCCCGTCCGGTGGGACCCTGGCCACTGGCGCTGGCCTGCGGTGGGCCGGCACCGGGGCAACGGCCGCCGGTACGTCAACATGATCGTACGCGCGGATGATCTGGAGAACTTCCGGGTCAAGGGTGTCTACAGCGAAGCTCTGGTGCGCAGCCTCAACGGTTACGAGCACGACCCGGCCGCCCCGCGGACCCTGCAGAACCCGTGGTCCCGCGAGCGGGCCCAGAGCTGGGCGGACGGCCGGAACCGCCACCGGGAGCCTCTCTTCATCGAAGGCCACCCCTACGCCCACCCGCGGATCTCCGTTCCCAACCCTCCGCCGGCGGAGATCCAGATCGACGGTGAGACCCTCCACCTCGCCCGCTACGGCACCGGAGGAGCCCACTACAGCCGCATGCCCCCTCCCGTGGAATGGATCCCCGAGCCGTGATCCGCACGTTCGAACGATAGGGCGGGGAAGTTGGCGTCACGGGTGGGGAATTACGGAATTCCGTGACGTTCCACAGCTGGATCGGGCACAACGGCTTGCTGCCGGGCTAGGAGTCCCTGACCGTCTGTCTCCCCGCGGCCCGGGCGACCCTCGTGGTCCTGCGGAACACCGGCATCAGCCATGGCGGCGCGCAGCCCGGCATCCTGTTCGGCGAGGCGATCACGAAGATTGTCGCGCCGGGCCGTGTCTTCAGCCTGTCCGCCCGGCCCGCGGCCCGGTGACCCGTGCACGGCCGCGGCCCGGGCGTGTACCCCCTGCCCTCCCGCGCGCGGGAGGGACCGCGTCGCCGGAGTCCGGGCCGCCGCCTCTCGCCGCCGCTCTCGGCGACAGTCTTCCCCGGGCGGTTCGGGGAAGTCACCGGCGTCCTTGGCGTACCGGCCCGCCGTCTTTCTTTGCGTACCCCCGGCCCGCGGCCGCCCCTGACCCGTCCCGGGAGCGCGGCGCCGTGCCCGCCGTCCGCGAGCGCATGGCCCAGGACGCCGGCAAAACCGCCTGAGCCCCCGTGCGGGAAGGCCCGGGCCGGCCGGGATGAGCCGGCCGCTCTCCTCGTCCGGGGCCAAAAACGCGGCGTACCCGGACCTGCCGGCCGCGGCGGCCCGGCCCGGTGTCCGCGGGCCGGGTGTCCGCGGGTCCGGCGTTCCCGGCAGCCGGGCATCCGCCGGAGGTCCGCGTGCAAAGGGGCACGGTCTGCAGCGGGAGTGACGGATACCCCGGTGGGAGTGCGTGTTGTGGGCCGGTGTCCGCCCGTAGGGCGGCGTAGGGCGGTGAGGAGCTGTTTCCGCCGGCGCCGCTTTGCCGGCTGTGCTGCCCGCCGGGCTGCCTCCGCTTCCTGCTCCTCACGCGGCCGGCGGGCGGATGCCCCAGCGGTCCCCCATGCCTGGCACAGCACAGCCGCAAGCGGCCGGTGGTGCAGTCGGGCTGATCCACGGTGTCCGGGGTTTTCGGGGAGCTGCTCCCCGGGGGGCTCGGCCGGCACGGCGACTTCACCGGGTGATGCGGTGCCCGCACGTCACACCGCCCCGCACCACCCGTCCCGTCCCGTCCCGTCCCGTCCCGTCCTGTTCAAGCGGAAAGCGGAAAGCGGAAAGAGGAGATCGAGCCATGGCTGCCCCTGTACCGAGGGAAGGGCGGACCGGCGGGTTGCGGCGGGCCGTTTGGCACCGGCCGCTGCCGCTGCCGCTGCCGCTGCTGCTGTTGCTGCGGACAGCGGTCCCGGTGCCGGGCGGCCCCAGGGGTGCGCGGGCCGGCGGCGATGGCCGCGTCCGGCTCCTTCAGTGACGGTCGGCGTGCCGGCCCGGCCGGCACGCCGGCGGTGTCGGAGGCGGGGGACACGGCGTGGTCCGGTGTCGTCGGCATTTCTGTCCCCGGACCGCCGAGCACGGGTTCCCGGCGTTTGCCCGGCGTTGTGTGAAAGCCGGGCGTGCAACGAGGCATGCACAGTACGCGCGCAGTTGGATACAGAAAGTCGGTAGGCGGCATATGACCATTCAGATGACGGATGCCCTGCTCACCCACGACCGGACGGCCACCTCTCACCCTGCAGCCGGTCATCGGCATGCGCACGGCGGCCGGCCGCTGTCTGCGGCCGGCCGCCGCACGTACACCGCCCACATCAACCCCGACCGGCGTATCGTCGCGGCCGAGCCGGATTTCTCCCGTCAGTTCGGGCGGACCTCGGCCGACACCTGCGGCCGCAGCCTCTACGAGCTGCTCCATCCGAGTTCCCCGTCCTATCTCGACCGGCACTTCGCCCGTCTGTCGGAAGGGCGGTGCAACCGCTTCGACGAGCGGATGGTCGGCCTCGGCGGCTCGGGCCGGGTGTTCTCCGCCGGCCTGACCGGTATCGCGGTCCACGACACCACCGGCGGCCTGGCCGGCATCGTCGTTCAGGTGCGACCCGACCAGGAAGCCGTCTGCGCGGCCGCGGAGGAGCCGGCCGCACATCCCCGGGAGCGGCTGCTGAGCAAGCTGGACGCGCAGGTCCTGGAGGGCGTCGCCAGCGGTGCCTCCACCGTGCAGCTCGCCGCGCGCCTCTACCTCAGCCGGCAGGGCGTCGAGTACCACGTCGGGCTCATGCTCCGCAAGCTCAAGGCTCCCAACCGGGCCGCCCTCGTCGCCCGCGCCCACTCCCTGGGCATGCTGACCGTGGGGCAGTGGCCCCCTCGCGTGGCACCGGAGTTCATCAAGTAGGACGTCTGACGGCCGCCCCGGCCCGCCCCGCCCCGATCGCCCCGGCTGCCCCGCCCCGGCCCGATCGCCCCGGCCGGGCGGGTGGGCGGGTGGGCCCGCGTCCGCCGTTCCCGGCGCACGGGCCCGGTCCCGGACGGCCGGTCCCGGACGGCTGGTCCCGCTGAGGCTGGTCCCGCCGCGGCTGGTCCCGCTGCGGCTGGTCGTGGGCCGTGGCCGCGGCGGCGTCTTTGTGCGGCGGCTTTGTGCGGGGCCGGCCGGGAGACGTCCGTGCGCACCGGCAGGGTGTTCAGGATTCCCTTTCCCTGCGGCCCGTGCGGGGGCACTGCGGCCGCCGGAGGCGGACGCGCCCGGGGCTGGGGGCGGCCGGCCGTCCTAACCGGGCTTTAGCACCGGAGCCCATGGTGACGGCCCGCAGCACGCCCGCGACGGCGCCGGGCCTTTCGGAGGGCAGAGTCGATGGACCAGGTCAGGACGGGCGAATCCGGCCAGCCCATGGAGCCGGTCTGCGGGCCGGATGCCCTGCAGGGCTGGGATCCGGCGGTGCAGCTGGGCGGGCCCGGCGTGTATCCCTTCACCCGTGGTGTGTACCGGTCGATGTATGCCGGGCGGCCGTGGACGATGCGCCAGACCGCCGGGTTCGCCACGGCTGTCGAGTCCGGCGCCCGTTACCGGCAGCTGATCGCCGACGGCATGACGGGGCTGTCGGTCGCCTTCGACCTGCCCACGCAGATGGGCCACGACTCCGACGCCCCGGCCGCGCACGGCGAGGTCGGGAAGGCGGGGGTGGCCATCGACTCGGTCGACGACATGCGGGTGCTGTTCGCCGGGATCCCGCTGGAGGAGGTGTCGACGTCGCTGACGATCAACGCGCCGGCGGCCGTGCTGCTCCTGCTCTACCAGCTGGTCGCCGAGGAACGGGGCGTACGCGCCGACCGGCTGACCGGCACCCTTCACAACGACGTGCTGGAGGAGTACATCGCGCGCGGCAGGTACATCTTCCCGCCGAAGCCGTCGCTGCGGCTGACGGCGGACATCTTCCGCTACTGCCGTGCCCGGATGCCGAGGTGGAACACCATCTCGGTCTGCGGCTACCACATGGCCGAAGCGGGCGCCTCCGCAGTGCAGGAGATCGCCTTCACCCTGGCCGACGGCATCGAGTACGTGCGCACGGCCATCGCGGCCGGCCTGGACGTCGACGACTTCGCGCCGCGGCTGTCGTTCTTCTTCACCGCACGGACCACGATCCTTCAGGAGGTCGCCAAGTTCCGTGCGGCACGCCGCATCTGGGCGCGGGTGATGCGCGAGGAGTTCGGCGCGCGTCACCCGAAGTCGCAGATGCTGCGCTTTCACACGCAGACCGCGGGGGTGCAGCTCACCGCGCAGCAGCCGGAGGTGAACCTGGTGCGCGTGGCCGTCCAGGGCCTGGCCGCGGTCCTGGGCGGCACCCAGTCCCTGCACACCGGCCTTTTCGACGAGGCCGTCGCACTGCCCGCCGGCAAGAGCGCCCGGCTCGCCCTGCGCACCCAGCAGGTCCTGGCCCACGAGACGGATGTCACCGCCACCGCCGACCCGTTCGCGGGCAGTTACGCCGTCGAGAAGATGACCGACGACATCGAGGCCGCCGTGCTGGAACTGATGGCGAAGGTGGAGAAGCTGGGCGGCGCGGTCGGTGCCATCGAACACGGCTTCCAGAAGGCCGAGATCGAACGCAACGCCCACCGCGTCGCCCGGCAGACCGGCTCCGGCGAGCGCGTCGTGGTCGGCGTCAACCGCTACCGGCTCGACGAGGAGGAACCCCGCGAGCCGCTGCGCGCCGGCCCCGCCGCCGAACGGCGCCAGGGCGAACGACTGGCCAAACTGCGCGCCTGGCGGTGTTCCGACCGGGTCGACGACGCGCTCGTCGCGGTACGCAAGGCCGCCGGGGGCAGCGACAACGTCCTCTACCCGATGAAGGAGGCACTGGCCTGCGGAGCCACCGTCGGCGAGGTCTGCGACACCCTGCGCAAGGCATGGGGCACCCACGTTCCCTCCGGCACGTACTGACACCGCGACACCTGCCGGCACCGGCCCGCGCACGGCGCGGCCCGCGCAGCGAATTCCCCCTCAATTCCCCCCGATTCTCTCTGATTCCCCCTCAAGCCGCCTAATTTCCGGGGCCGGCCGCCAGGAACGGCCCGAACCGTATGGAGGACCCGTGCTCCCATCCGCACTCCCGCTCCGGGTCGTGGTGGCCAAGCCCGGCCTGGACGGGCACGACCGGGGTGCGAAGGTGGTCGCCCGCGCCCTGCGGGACGCCGGTGTCGAGGTCATCTACACCGGACTGCACCAGAGCCCGCGGCAGATCGCCGACGTGGCCGTCCAGGAGGACGCCGACGGCATCGGCCTGTCCGTGCTGTCCGGGGCCCACATGACCCTGTTCGCCGCACTGCTGGAGGACCTCAGGCAGCGGCAGGCCGACGACATCACCGTGTTCGGCGGCGGCATCATCCCCGACGCCGACGTCCCGCAGCTGCTCGGCCTCGGCGTCGCCGCCGTCTTCACCCCCGGGACACCGACCCGCGACATCGTCGACTGGGTGACCACCCGCCTCGCCGCCGCGCGCCGGCCCCTGCCGCACCCGCCGCGACGACGGGGGACAGGCCCCCGCCCGCCCGGCGGACGAAGCAGCACGCTCCGCCTGAGCTTGGCGTTTAACCTCGCTGCTGTTTCAAGCGGACATGTTCGGTGAGGGTTTCGGCTCGTTTCACGGTCTTCCCGGGTTCGTGGTGCGGGGCTGGCCTGCGGTTTTTCGAGCCGGGTGGGCGTCCGGGGCCGGGCCGGGAGGGTTGGGGCACACCTGCGGGACGGGCGGTCTTCACGCGGAGGTGGCGGAACCCCCGGCGGACCCGGGCAGGGGTGAGACGGCGGGGCTCGGCCGGCCGTTCCCAGGGACGGCGGAGGTCCTCGGCGGGGGGGCGGGCGAGGCGGAGCTGGGTGTGCGCGACGACGATCAGCCAGGTCCACAGGCCGGCGGTGTGCGGGTCCCGGACCTTCGGCACGGTCCAGCCCAGTGTCTGCTTGAACAGCCGGAACGTGTGCTCCAGGTCGAATCTGCGCAGGAACGCCTGCCAGCGCAGGTCGAGGTCTTCGCCCGTCATCGCGGTGCGCGAGGACCACAGCCAGACCGGCTTCGGGTCGCGGTCGCCGGGCAGGTGCTCGACCTTCAGCCGGATCAACGTGCCGTGGATCAGGGGAAGTTCACCGCAGTGGTCGAGCCAGGGACCACGGGCCGTCAGACGCGGGTGCATCCGGTCCCAGGCGAACGCTTCGGCCCGGCCGTAGCGGGTGGTGTCGCAGGTGGTGGCCTGGTCGGGGGTGTGCCAGGAGTCCGGTTTGGCGAAGGTGAGGACTCCGCCGTGCTTGCGGGGCTGCCCGCCGCGCGGGGTGGAACGCCGTGGGCCGGCGTCGCGGAGCATGACCCGGTCCGAGCGCAGCCTTCCGACCAGTTCGACCGGCAGGTCCGCCAGGACGTAGGCGAGGCGGGTGACGTCGTAGCCGGCGTCCATGACGATGAGGATGTCCGCGTCGCCGGGCTTCCACTGCCTGGCGTGCACGAGCCTGGTGAAGACGTCGCGGAGTTGAGCGGCGGTCACTGCGGTGGCGTCGTCGGCCGGCCCCAGCCGGATCGCATCCAGGACCGCGGTCCATGATGTGCGTCCCGTCTCCAGGGCGGCGACGAACGAGTAGGGCCAGCCCGGGATGAACTGATCGGCGCTGCGGCCCCGGCCGTAGACGTGACAGAACAGCAGGTCCGGACTGGTCGGCGCGTCGGGGCGCAGCCAGTTGCTCACATCCACCGCGAGGACGATCCGCCCATCGGCAGCACGCGGCAGCGGTGTGGAGGCAAGCAGCCTGCGCAGGCGGCGCGGCTCCAGCCAGCCGTGGTTGACCGCGTCGTACATCGCCCCGTGCCCGCGCTGATGCTCGGCGGTAAGCGTGAGCTCGGCCAACGACGTCACCGGACCGTCCGTGCACAGCACCGCGTCGGCCAGCTCGAAGAGCGCATCCGGCCGCTTGTAGAGGCAGTCGTAGAACTCGACACGAAAGTGGGACAGCACGCTCATCGCGGCGTCAGCGGGACCTGCAGGAGCCAGACTCTTCACAGCGGCCGTTCCTTCACGCGACGTTGCTCGACACCTCGAAGCGTGAAGAACGGCCGTCCTGCTGTCTCAGGAAGACGCCAAGATCAGCAGGTCAGGTGACCCGGCGAGGTTAAAAAAAGCTGAGAAGCTGTGTCTGATCCCTGCATGACAAGTTGAGCAGGGCTTCGATACACGTCAGGGCCGTGTCGCTTCGGGGCTCCGCCCGCTGACTTCAATGAGATCAGCGGATGGCCGCCGACTACGAGGCAAGCGCGGACGCCTCGGCGATTCTGAGGCGACAGCCCTGGCCGGGTTCTTCCCGCGACGCAGCCGCCGCGCCAGCCTCCAGGGCGGCGTCGCGCTCCACATGGCAACAGCGTGGGCGAGTTGCTGGCGCGCTTCGTCCAGTGCTGCGCGAGTCTCGACCTTCTTCCGCTGCTGGTCGGCCAGGCCCTTGTGGAAGGCATGACGCCTGTTCGAGGACGGCAGCAGTACGTCGGCCACTTCCCGAGCGAGTTCGTCTGGCAACTCCCGAGCGTCGAACAGGTCTGTGGCCACGATGGCCTTGCGTACTGGGGCGGGGTCGGGATCTTCGCCACTGTCCTGCTGGGCGTAGTACCTCTCAAGGGCGTCACGCGCCGCAATATCGAGCGCAGGCCGCTCCATCCCGTTGTATTGGCCTTCGTCTTCGAGCTGCCGAATTTCGGCTTCGGCGCGGCTGGCATTGGTGTGCAAGCTGTCGAGGAGTTGGAAGTAGGGATGATCGCGTCGCCAGCGGTCGGCGTCCGCGCGGCCGAAGTCGGCTGCGGCCTTGATGACGTCGTTGGCAGGGCCGAGGACATGCGGGCCCGACGAAACGCACGGGACTACGAATTACTCCGAGCTCGGAGTAAATTCGTAGTCCGGCGGGTTGCCTCCACGGGTGCGAAGGTAACCCACACACGAGCGCGATGCGCGCCGCGTATCAGCAGCAGGGGGCTACCCAGTCACCGTAGCCCCCTTCGAACCGTCAAGCCCGGATCATCGAGTCAATGCACCGCGAGCCGTTGATCTCGACGACTGCGGCCGGGCCTGCGCCTTGGGGCAGCTTCGTGTCGTCCAGGTCGCAGAGCAGACGCTCCACGTCGACGACGAGCGATCCATAGACATGCCACGCATCAGGCGCGCCGACTGCTCCCCGGTCGATGAGATCGGTCATCCCGGCATGCCAGGTACGCATACGCTCGATCACTGTGTGCAAGTGCCTTTGGGCATCGACTTCAGTCGAGCCGGCCGCCGCTCCGATTCCGGCATAGCTCATGAACACCTGCCCTGCCAGATCGAGAGCTTCGGCGTATCGAACAGCGAAGCCGCCGTTCAAGCCGGGGTGCGCGCCTTGAACGAGGCTGTCGGCCAGCGTCCTGGCGATGCCGCGCACCTGAAACGACGCCGTGTGCAGCACCTCCAAGGCACCCTCATAGATCTGGATCATGTGTTGCCTTCGAGCCCCGGCTCGGACGTTCCAGCGCAGACTTTCCGCCGATGTTTGTACCTCCTCCCTTGCTTCCGAGAGCTGCTGCTCCAGGTCGCGTGCCCGCTCCAGCCAGATGGAGGCGTGGCTCAGGGGCCGTTCCCCCTCCAGCCCTCGGCTCATGTCCTGCAGCAGCGTGCCGGTGCAGCGGGCCAGACGCCGGACAGCAGCGTCGGACTGGGCGAGGTGCGTCGATGGAAGGATCAAGGCGTTGACCACGACTCCCACCACGGCGCCGGTAAGGGTGGAGACCACGGGGGAGACCACGTGTCCGACCGGAGCCGCGGCAGCAGCTGTCAGGGTGATCAACGCAGTCGATGCGATTTGGAGCCGGTCCTCGCCGTTGCCCCGTCTGCCGGTGAGCAGCACCGTCGTCAGGACGGCCAGGATGCCTCCTGCGGTGGCCCCCAGCAGCCAGGCGGCGGCGACAGCCAGGAACACTCCCAATACCTGGATCCCCACTCGGCGCACGGCATGGACGACCGAGCTGTACACCGTAGGCGCGTTTGCCATGAACAGTGCAGTGGCCACACCCAGGAACTGCTGCTGTCCCGGTAGCCACAGGGCGATGAGCTGCCACGTAAGCACCGCCGCGATCAGGCTCTTTACACCGTGCAGGACGTACTCGCTCCGGCCCGAGCCGATCGTCCTGATCTGGCCCAGCAGCGCCACCAAGGCCTGCGGTGTCGCCGTCGAGCCACCACGGCACCGATCAGTGGGAGAAAAACGCATGCCGAGCAGAATGTCTGATGTTTTCTATTTGTCCAATGATGTGGCTCACTTTGGCCCCGCGCCGCGGGAACCCCACGCGGTCGGGGACGAGCGTGTGGCACACACGGCCGGGCTGTTTTGTGGGGGACGCGCCATGACCGATACGCAGGACGTCTGCCCGATTGCGCTTCTGTAATGCGTCCCGAGGTCCCCGATGAATTGATCACGCTGGAACGAACCGCCGAGGCGGAACGCGCGAAGCTCGCCAGCCTCTCCCGGAGGCGTCGCCACGACGCTCTTCCGAACGGTGCCGTCAGCAACCCCTGCAAGCCTCACCGTTCTGACCTGCGCAAAGAGGATGTGAAACAGCTTCTGAGCGGGGAGACGGCCGGGGAGCCGGTACCGCGCCCTCCGCCCGGCCGCGCCCTCCACCCGGCCGCGGGCCCCGCAACGGCCACAGGCCCCGCGGCTGTTCACCCTCACCCTCGCCCACGCCGTCCCCCTCGCCCTCGCCGTCGCTCACGCTGTCCGCAGGTGCGCCCCGCCGTGCCCCGGCGTGCCCCGGCGGGCTTTGTCCGGCGGGCACTTCCTGCCGTGCAGCCAGTGCCCGCCGCGGCAGGCACTCGCGGTGGCATATGCCTTCCTAGACTGCGCGAACGGGGAGAATACGACCGGGAGGGCGGGCCCATGGTGCTCCTGCATCGCGACGACGAGTGCGCACGGCTGGACAAGGCCCTGCGTGCCTGCACCGACGGCACGGCCCAGCTGGTCCTGGTGGAAGGGGCACCCGGCTGCGGCAAGACGCGGCTGGTGCAGTACGCCGCCGACGCCGCGGCCGAGCGCGGGCTCACCGTGCTGCACGCGGCCGCCGACCCCGCCGCCCGCCGCCAGGACCACGCCCTGCTGCGCCGGCTCGCCGACGGCCTCACCGCGGGCCCCTCCCGGCCGGCCCCGGCACCGGATACGACCGGCACCCCTTTCGCCTCCCTGCTGCGCGCGGCCTGCGCCCGCGGCCCGGTGGCCCTGTGCATCGACGACCTGCAGTACGCCGACCGCGCCTCACTCGCCGAACTGCTGCGCCTGACCCACGCCCTGCGCCACGCCCCCCTGCTGACGGTGCTCGCCCAGTCCCCGTACCACCGCAGCGACGGCTCAGGCCTGCATACCGAACTGCTGCGCCACCACAGCTTCGTGCGTATCCCCCTCGCCCGCCTGGATGCCCGCAGCACCGCGGAACTGGCCCGCTTCTGGGGCACCCCGGTGCCGGCGGGCGCCACCGCGCAACTCCATCGCCTCAGCGGCGGCAACCCGCTGCTGCTGCGCGCCCTGCTGGCCGAGACGGGCCCCGCCGACGGCCGCCGGCCCGGGTGGCCGCAGCCCGGGCTGGGCGGCCCCTTCGCCGAGGCGTTCGCGATCTGTGTGCAGCGCTGCGGCTCTGCCGCCCGCCGGCTCGCCCTGGCCCTGGCCGTCCTCGGCGAGCAGGCCGACCTGCGCAGCGCCGCCCCGCTCGCCCGGCTGAGCCCCGACGCCGCCGCCCGGGCCCACCACGCACTCGACGCCGCGGGACTCGCCGCCGGTGCCCGGCTGCTCCACCCCACGGCCGAGTCCGCCGTGCTCGCAACGCTCCCGCCCGCACAGCGCCGGTCGCTGCACCGCGACGCCGCCCGCGTCCTGCACCACGCCCTGGCCGAACCGGCCGTCGTGGCACGCCGGCTGCTCGCCGCCCAGGCCGCCGCACACGACTGGGAGATCCAGGCCCTGCGGGACGCCGCCCGGCAGGAACCGTTCTCCCGCAGCGACCCCGACCAGGCCCAGGCCTGTCTGCGCCTGGCCCGTTCCGGCTGCCGCGACGTCCCCACACGGCTGCGGATCACCCTCCAGCTCGCCGCCCACACCTGGCGGCTGCACCCGGCCGCGGCCCACCGTCTCCTCGACGAACCCCAGGCCGCCCTGCGCGCGGGGAAACTGCCGCCCGCCGACGCGGGGTGGCTGGCCCGGCTGCTGGCGGCCCAGGGCCGCGTCGAGGAGGCCGACGAGGCCCTCGGCCGGGCCGCCCAGGGCGCCCGCCCGGCGGCCGCCCACCCCCCGCTGCGCGACCAGCACCCGGCCCCCCAGGTCCCGGCCTCCCAGCTCCCGGCCCCCCAGGTCCCGGCCTCCCAGCTCCCGGCCTCCCGGGTCCCGGCCCCGCCGTCCGTCCGCGCCGCCGCGCTGTGGCTGCCCCCCCACGCCCCGGACGGCGTAGCGGCCGCCGAACGGCTGCTGGCCGGCACGCCGCTGACCCAGGCCGCCTTCGAGCTGATCGACCGCGCCCTGCGCACCCTGGTCGAGCACCGGCCGCACAGCGCCATCGCCTGGTGCCGCCGTCTGGGCGAGCAGGCCCCGGCCCGGGAAGCCCCCGGCTGGCAGGCCGCCTTCGCCACGGCACACGCCCAGTCCCTGCTGCACCTCGGCGACCTCGCGGGCGCCCGGCGGGAGGCGACCTCCGCGCTCGGCCACCTCGCCGGCCGCGGCGGCCCGTATCTCCTCGCCCCGCTCGCCCTGCTGGTCCAGGCACTCACCGAACAGGGCGAGTACGCCAAGGCCGCCCTGTATCTGCATCCCACCCTGCCCGGCGAGCCGTACTCCACCGTGCACGCCCTCGCCTTCCTCGGCGCGCGCGGCCGCTACTACCTGGCCACCGCCCGCCCCCGGGAGGCCCTGGAGGAGTTCCTGGAAGCGGGCAGCATCGCCGGCCGCTGGGGAGTGGACCAGCCCGCTCTGCTGCCCTGGCGCACCGGCGCCGCCCAGGCGCTGCTGCATCTCGGGCGCCCGGCCCAGGCACAGGCCCTGCTCGCGGACCAGCTCGCCCGTGCGGCGGTGGGCGGGGCGCGGGTGCGCGGGGTGGCGCTCCGGCTGAGCGCGGCCACCGCGGAGCCCCGGCGCCGCGTCGAGCTGCTGAGCGGCGCGGTCGACGAACTGCGCGACTACGGGGACCGCCTCGAACTCGCCCGCTCCCTGGCCGACCTGGGCTCCGCGCTGCGGCTGAGCGGCGAGGGAACCCGGGCGGGGACGATCACCCGGCGGGCCTGGCAGCTGGCGGGCGAGTGCGGCGCGTTGCCGCTGTGCGAGCAGATACGTCCCGCCCCCGGCCCCCAGCGCGCCGCGCGCCCCGCCGCCGGCCGGGACGCCGGCCGGCTCAGCGGCGCGGAGGAACGGGTGGCCACCCTCGCCGCCCAGGGCCACACCAACCGGGAGATCGCGGCCAAGCTCTACGTCAGCGCCAGCACGGTCGAGCGCCACCTCACCTGCGCCTACCGCAAACTCGGCATCTCCCGCCGCCAGGACCTGCCCCTGGACCTGCGCACCCGCACACCCGAACAGGCCGGTCACTGACCCGACCGACCGGCCGGCCGACCGGCCGGCCGGGACCATGCCGGTGCCGCGCCGGGGGAGTTCACGCCGCCGGACGCCCGCCGGACGCCCGCCCGCCTGCCGTCGCCGTCGCCATCGCTGCCGTCGTCGCCGTCGTTGTGTGTTCAGCCGGCGCAGGGTGCCAGGCGCCACACCCCGGGCCGGACCTCCGACCAGCCCGGGGGCCGGTGGCCGGTGCCGTGCACCCGGTCGAGCCAGCGGCGGGCGTAGGACTCCAGGCGCGCATCGCGCAGTGCCGTCGCCAGGTTCAGGCAGTCGGCGAAGTGCGCCTCGGCCGCATCCGGCCCGGCGCTCTGCAGTGCCAGCAGGCCCAGCACCCGGTGCGCCTCGTAGCGGCCCCTCGGGTCGTCGGCGACCGCGTCGAGCGCGGGCGAGAGCAGGGCTGCCGCCTCCTCCAGTCCGCCCGCGTCCAGTTGCAGGTCGGCCAGGCCGACCAGGGCCCGGCCGCGTTCGGCGGCCGCCGGCGCGGCGTCGGCGGTCAGCAGCGCCCGCTCGTAGAACTCGCCGGCCGCCGTGAAGTGCCGCCGCTGCCAGGCCAGGTCGCCCAGCGACCGCAGCAGCCGGGCTTCGGCGGCGAGGTCCTCCTGGTGCCGCGCCGCGTCCAGCGCCAGGGTGTGACAGGTCTCCCAGGCCTCCCAGGCCGCCCGGGCCTCCAGGAAACCGGTCATGGCATCCGCGAGGTCGGCCGTCTGCGCCCACAGGCCGGCCGCATGACACCGGCGTACGACGTCCACCAGCCCCTCCTGCCGCCGGCTGAACCACTCCAGCGGATGCGTCCCGCGCCGGGCGGCGGGGCCGTCGGCCGCGCGGAGCTGCGCGGTGAACTCGGCCGCCAGCCTGGCGGTGGCCGCCCGCGCCTGGGCGGCCGGGCTCTCGGCGGCCAGGCACTCCAGGGCCAGCAGCCGCCACAGCGGGTGCAGCCGGTGGTGCGTGCCGTGGTGGGGGCCGCCCGCCACCCGGCGCAGCAGCCGCGCCTGGACCAGTGCGCTCAGCAGGTCCCCGGTCTTGGCCACGTCCTCGCCGAGGACCGCGGCCGCCGTTGCGGGCCCGAAGGGCCCCGCGGGCAGGAGTCCCAGCAGGCGGAAGGCGTGCCGCAGCACCGGCTCGGTCTCCTCGTAGGAGGAGCGCAGCCGGTCGTGGAAGCCGGGGGCCGCGGCGCTCAGTTCCGCCAGCCGCCGCTGCTCGCCGCGCAGCCGGGCGGCCAGCATGTCCAGGCCCCAGTGCGGGCGTGAGGCCAGCCGCGCCGCCGCCGCCCGCAGGGCCAGCGGCAGTCCCTCGCACAGCGCGGCGATCTCCCGTACCGACGCCTCGTTGCAGGCTTGCGGTATCAGACGGCCCGCCGCCGCGGTGAACAGCCGCCGGGCCTCGTCCTGGGGCAGGACGTCCAGCTCCAGCACCCGGTCGGTCAGCCCGTCCGGCACGCGCCGGCAGGTGATCAGCGCGGTGCTGCCCGGGGTGTCCGGCAGCAGCGACCGCACCAGCGCCGGGGACGCGGCCCCGTCCAGGATCAGCAGCATCCGCCGGCCCTCGGTCAGCCGGTGCAGGATGCGGCGCAGCCCGGCCCGATCGGACGGCAGCGGCCCCTGCACCCCGAACCGGCGCAGCAGACGCGTCAGTGAGCCGGCCGCCTCCGCCTGCGCCTGCTGCCCGGCGCCCAGTTCGAGGAAGACCCGGCCGTCGGGGAAGAGGTCGGCCAGCTCGTGGCCGGCGGCGACGGCGAGCGCGGTCTTGCCGGTGCCGGCCGCTCCGGCGATCGCCGCACAGCCGCCGGCCGGGACGTCGCGCAGCAGGGAGTCGAGCCGGTCCAGTTCCTCGGCGCGGCCGATGAACACCGGGTCGCGTGCGGGCAGCCGGTCCAGGGCCTGGCCGGGCAACTGGACCTGCGCCGCACCCGCCGCCTCCTCCGGCACCCTGCCGCCCGCCTCCTCCGGCACCCTGCCGCCCGCCTCCTCCGGCGCTCTCCCGTCCGCCGCCTCCTCCGGCACCCTGCCGCCCGCCGCCGCCTCCGGCGCCCTCCCGTCCGCCTCCTCCTGCTGTGCCCTGCCGCCCGCCGCCGTCTGCTGTGCCCTGCCGCCCGGTGCGGTCTTCTGCGGTGTCGTGCCCGCTGTGGTCTCCTGCGGTGTCCGGCGGGCGGGCGCCGGGTGCAGCAGTTCCGGATCGCCGGCCAGGATCCGCTGGTGGAGCCGCTGGAGCTGCTGCCCCGGTTCGATGGCCAGTTCCGCCATGAGGGCCCGGCGCAGCTGTGCGAAGACCTGTAACGCGTCCGCCTGCCGGCCCGCGCAGTACAGGGCCGTCATCAGCAGCATGTGGAACTCCTCCCGCATCGGCATCTCGGCCACGACGGACTGGAGTTCACCGACCAGGCTCTGGTGGTGGCCGAGCTGGAGCTCGGCGCGGATGCGCTGTTCCAGGGCGGCGGCCCGCACCTCGGCCAGCCGCACCGCGGTCCGCGCGAGCAGCGCGCCGTGCGGGGTGTCGCAGGCCAGCGGCGCACGCCACAGCCTGAGCGCGCGGCGCTGCAGATCCGCCGCGGCGGCGTGGTCGCCGCGCAGCAGCGCCGCCCGGCCCATCTGGTGCAGTTCCTCGAACACCGTCAGGTCGAGCTGCGCCGGGTCCAGGTACAGCGCGTATCCGGGCGGGCGCGTGACCAGCGCGTCCCGGCCGTACTCGGGGTCGGCGGCCTGCAGCAGCTTGCGCAGCTGCGAGACGTAGACCTGAAGGGTGGTCCGCGCGGTGCGCGGAGGGTTCTCCCCCCACAGCTCGTCGACGAGGCCGTCCACCGAGACGATCTCGTTGGCCCGCACCAGCAGGGTGGCGAGCACCGCGCGGATCTTGGCCGCCCGGGGCGTGACCGGTTCGGCCGCCGCGGACGAGGTGACTTCCAACGGACCCAGAATCCGAAAACGCATGCCCCCACCTTCTTCTCGGTCGCGCCGGCCGGCGGGCGACAAGGACACGGCCGGTGCCCCCGGGCCCCGTACCCCAGGCCCCGCCCCTCCCGCAGCCCCGGTCTCCCGGTCTCCCGGCCTTCCGGTCTCCCGGCCTTCCGGTCTCCCGGTTCGCCTGCAGACAACGGGATTCGGCCAGAGCGCCGCTCGCCGGTACCCGGGGCCCCGCCCGGACAGCGGGTGGCCGGCACCCCGGGGGGATGCCGCCCCGCCCGCTGTCCGGGCGGGGCGTACACGTCCGGCGCCAGATTCGTGCTGTCGTCACTGTAGGCGGCCGCCACTCCCCAGAATCGGACAGGCGTACCCCTGATTTCTGCGGCGCGGGAGCGCATCGCAAGCGGCGCTTTAGCCCGCGATCTCACGATGGGCGCGCTTCGGCGGCAGAAGGGGCCTCCTGTGCCCCGCCTCGAATGCGCCACGAGGGGGCTGACGTTGACCGCTGCTTTCACCACCTTCACCGAACTGATCCGGGAGCGGGCCGCCGACCTCGGCGCCGCCGACGCCCAGGTGTTCCTGCGTCACGCCGGCGGCGCCGAACATCTCAGCTACGCCGCTCTCGACCGCCGCGCCCGCGCACTGGCGGTGCGCCTGCGCGCCTACGGCGTCCAGGGCCAGCCCGTGCTGCTGCTCTACCCGCCCGGCCCCGGCTTCCTCGTCGCGTTCGTGGGATGCCTGTACGCCGGTGCCATCGCCGTACCCGCCCCGCTGCCCGCCGGCGGGGGCGAGCGGCTGCAGCGGGTGTCGGGCATCCTCAAGGACACCCGCAGCCGGCTGGTGCTGACCGATACCGAGCACGCGGCGGACACCTCGCTGTGGCTGGCCGTGTCCGGCCGCGGAGAAACGGTTTGCCTCGCCACCGACCTCGACGACCGCGACGGCCTCGGCGGCCTCGATGGCCTCGGCGGCCTCGATGGCCTCGCGGCCGACGCGGATGCCTGGCGGGCCCCCCGGACGGGCCCCGACGACCTCGCCTTCCTGCAGTACACCTCCGGTTCGACCAGCAGGCCGCGCGGTGTGATGGTCACCCACCGCAACCTGCTGGCCAACCAGGAGGCGCTGCAGCGCCTGCTGGGCACCACCGCCGCCGACCGCTTCAGCAGCTGGCTGCCGCACTACCACGACATGGGCCTCATCGCCCATGTGCTGCACCCCCTGTGGCTGGGCACCGTATCCGTCCAGCTGCCGCCGGTCTCCTTCATCAAACGGCCCGTCAGCTGGCTGCGCTCGATCGGTGAGTGGGGCCTGAGTGTGGGCGGCGGCCCCAACTTCGCCTACGACCTGTGCACCCGCCGTGTCAGCGACGAGGCGCTGGCCGGGCTCGACCTGTCCAGCTGGCGCCTGGCCCTGTGCGGCGCCGAACCGGTACGGGCCAAGACCCTGGACGCCTTCGCCCGCCGCTTCGCCCCGGCCGGCCTGCGCGCCGGCAGCCTCTACCCCGGCTACGGGCTCGCCGAGGCCACCCTGGTGGTCTCCGGCGGCCGGCCGGGCGCCTTCGCCCGCCGCCTGGCGGTGGACGCGGCCGCCCTGGAACACGACGAACTGCGCGCCCCGGCCCCGGGCCGACCCGCCCGTACCCTGGTCGGCGCCGGGCGGGTGCACGACTTCGACCTGCGCATCGTCGACCCGCTGGCGGGCCGGGAGGTGCCCCCCGGACATATCGGGGAGGTCTGGCTGCGCGGCGACAGCGTCGCCCAGGGCTACTGGCGCCAGCCGCTGGAGACCGCCCGCACCTTCAACGCCGCGCTCGGCGAGAGCGGCGGCTTCCTGCGCACCGGCGACCTGGGCGCCGTCGACGACGGCGAGCTGTACATCACCGGGCGCCTGAAGGAGGTCATCATCCTCAACGGGCGCAACCTCTACCCCCAGGACGTGGAGTGGGCGATCCGCGAGATCGGCCCCGCCTTCGGCGCCGGCCACGGCGCGGTGTTCACCGTCGGCGCCGAGCGCGAGCAGCTCGTCGTGATCCACGAGGTACGGGCCCCGCGCGCGGGCACCGAAC
Source organism: Streptomyces sp. NBC_01384 (assembly GCF_045040035.1). NCBI lineage: Bacteria > Bacillati > Actinomycetota > Actinomycetes > Kitasatosporales > Streptomycetaceae > Streptomyces > Streptomyces sp. NBC_01384. The sequence continues at coordinate 250,616 of NZ_CP109559.1, read as the reverse complement.
GCCTGCGCGCCCTGGCCCGCAGTGTCCAGGCCCTGGTCGGACGGAGCTTCGACGTGCCCGCCGGCAATGTGATCCTCGTGCGCCCCGGCACCCTGCGCCGCACCACCAGCGGCAAGATCCAGCGGACCCTGATGCGCACGCTGTTCCTGCAAGGAGAGCTCTCCCCGCTCTACGAAGTCCTCGACCCGGCCGTCCAGGCCCTGCTCCCGCGGCCCGCGGCGCCCGGCGGCACGCCGGCCGGCTCGGCGGCCGGCGGCGGGGCGGGCGGCACGGTGGCGGGCGGCTCGTGGTGAGCTCCGCGCCGCCGTCGGCGCTGCTGACCCAGCCGCCGCCCGGCCTGCCCGCCGGCGAGGCCCCGGCCCGGGTGGCACGGCTGGAGGGGATGCTGGGCGACCCGGCCTTTGGGGCCAACCCGGTCGGCTACCGGGCGCTGCTGCACGCCGACCGGCGTGCCGTGCTGCTCGCCGAGGCCGAGGGGCTGCTCGACGACTTCGGCATGAACCGCGAGTTCGTGCCGAAGGAACTGGGCGGGCGGTTCGACTCCGCCGAGACCCTGCTGCGGGTGATGCGCCCGGTCTTCCGCCGGGATGTCGCCCTGGGGGCCGGCTACGGCATGACCACCTTCATGGCCGCCTCCGACGTGTGGATGCAAGGCAGCGCCGGCCAGCGGTCCTGGCTGGCGGGGTTGCTGCTGGCGGGTTCCAAGGCGGCCATCGCCCAGCACGAGACCGCCCACACCAACGACTTCGTGCGCAGCCAGGTGCGGGCGCAGGTACGCGCCGACGGCCTGGCCGTCACCGGCGGCAAACCGGTCATCAACAACCTGCACCGCGCCGACGCCCTGGTGCTGTTCTGCCGCACCGAACCGCAGCCGGGCACCACCGGCTGCCACTCGGTGCTCCTGCTCGACCCGCACACCCTGCCCGCCGGCCGCTACCGGGTCACCCGCCGGCCCGCCGCTCTGGGCCTGCGCGGCTGCTACTTCGCCGGAGTGGACCTCGACAGCTGTCTCGTCCCCCGCGACACCCTGCTGGGGCCGCTGGGCAGCGGCGTGCCGACCGCGCTGCGCTCCTTCCAGGTCAGCCGCACCCTCATGGCCTCCCTGGTGTCCGCCGCGGTGGACACCGGTCTGCGCACCGCCGTCCTGGTGGACCGCACCCAGGGACCCGGCCGCTCGGGGCTGGACCCCGCCGACCCGCAGCACACCGCGGGCACCCTCGCCTCAGCCTTCGTCAACCTGCTGCTCTACGACTGCCTGGCCGTGGTCGCCACCCGGGCGCTGCACCTGCTGCCCGCCGAGACCAGCATCTACTCCGCGGCGGTCAAGCTGCTGCTGCCCCGCGTCCTGAGCGAGACCATGTACGGCCTGGCGACCGTGCTCGGCTCGCAGATCTACACCCGCGAGGGCACCGTCGGCATCTTCCAGAAACACATCCGGGACGTGCCGGTGGTCAGCCTCGGCCACGCGGGCACCGTCGCCTGCCAGGCCACGATCATCCCGCAGCTGCGGGCCCTGGCCGAGGAGTCCTGGTTCAGCGGCGCCGAGGCGCCCGCCGCGCTGTTCCGCCCGGGCGCCGAGCTGCCGCCGTTCGACTACAACCCGCTGTCCCTGGCCTGCGGACGCGACAGCGTCAGCGCCACCCTGCTGGCCACCGCCGCGTCCCTGCCCGGCGCCGGCCCGATCGAGCGCACGCTGCGCGAGCTGGCCGGGCAGATGACCGTCGAGCTGCACGAACTGCGCAGCCGGGTGCTCGCCCTGCCGCCCCTGGATGCCGCCCGTCCGGTGGGCCCCTCCTGGTTCGCCCTGACCGACCGCTACGTGCTGGTGCTCGCCGCCGCCTGCGTCCTGGGCGTGTGGCGTCACAACCAGGGCGGCCCCGACCCCTTCCTGGCCGACCCCGCCTGGGCCGCCGCCGCCCTGCACCGCATCGCCCAGCGGCTGGGGATCCCCGCCGCCGACCTGCCCGCCGAGGCCACCGCACGCGTCCACCAGGAAGTCCTGGCCCGCTACGGGGACCGGCGCAGCTTCGACCTGTACAACACACCGCTTCCGGGCTGAGCACGGGCCCCCAGCATCAGAACAAGGAGCCTTCAGGGATGACTCCCTCCCCGCCGTGGCACACCGAGGCCCCGCTGTACCAGTGGCTGACCACGCACCTCGCGGTCTACCTGGACCGGCTGCCCGAGAGCATCGACCCGACGGTGCCACTGGCCGAGTACGGCATGGACTCGGTGTGCGCGCTGAGCCTGTGCGGCGACATCGAGGACGACTTCGCCATCGCCGTCGAGCCGCTGCTCGTCTGGGACCACCCCACGGTCGCCCTGCTGGCGGCCCATCTGACGGCGCGCGGCGCGGACGCCGACGGGGGGCTGCTGTGAACGCGGTGGCGGTGGTCGGCCTGGACTGCGTCTTCCCCGCGGCCCACGGCATCGAGGCCTACTGGGAACTGCTGATGCGCGGGGGCGACGCGATCGGCCCGCTGCCCGCCGGCCGCGGCGGCGAGGGCTTCGACGACACCGTCCGGGGCGGCTTCGTGGCGGACGCCGACGTCTTCGACAACGACTTCTTCACCATCGCGCCCCGCGAGGCGGCCGCCATGGACCCGCAGCAGCGGCTCCTGCTGCAGTGCGCCTGGCGGGCCCTGGAGGACTCGGGCCGTTCCCCCCGCGCACTGGCCGGCAGCGACACCGGTGTCTTCGTCGGCGTGATGGGCAGCGAATGGGCCCAGCTGCACATGGGCGACCTGGCGCGCATCACCCCGCAGCTCGGCGCCGGCAGCAGCACGGGCATGACGGCCAACCGGATCTCCTACCACCTCGACCTCAAGGGCCCCAGCCTCGCGGTGGACACCGCCTGCTCCTCCTCGCTGGTCGCCGTGCACCTCGCCGTCAACGCGCTGCTGTCCGGCGAGTGCTCCACCGCGCTGGCCGCCGGCGTCAACCTCGTGCTCACCCCCGCGCTCGGCATGGTCTACCAGCAGATGGGCCTCAAGGCCCCCGACGGCCGGTGCAAGCCGTTCAGCGCGGACGCCGACGGCATCGGCCGCAGCGACGGCGCCGGCGTGGTGGTGCTGCGCCGCCTTCAGGACGCGCTCGCCGACGGCCAGCGCGTCTACGCCGTCATCCGCGGCACCGCCGTCAACCAGGACGGCCGCAGCAACGGCGTCACCGCGCCCAGCCGCTGGTCCCAGCAGGCCGTGGTGGCCGCCGCCCACCGCAGGGCCGGCGTCGGCGCGGACCAGGTCCGCTTCCTCGAGGCGCACGGCACCGGCACCGCGCTCGGCGACATCATCGAGTGCGCGGCCCTCGGCGAGGTGTACGCGGGGCCCCGCGACACCCCGTGCGCGCTCGGCTCGGTCAAGGGCAACATCGGCCACACCGAGGGGGCCGCGGGCATCGCCGGCCTGATCAAGACGGCACTGGCCCTGCACCACCGCATCGTGCCCGCCAGCCCCTTCGCCGCCCGCGAGAACCCCCGCCTGCGCCTCGCCGAGCGGGGCCTGGCCCTGCTCAAGGCCCCCCTGCGGCTGCCGCCCGGCGAGGTGCTGGCCGGCGTCAGCAGCTTCGGCATGGGCGGCACCAACGCCCACGCCGTCCTGGCCTCCGCCCCCCGCCCGCCGCACGCCGCGACCCGCGCTGCGCACGCCGCCGGGGTGTTCACGCTCTCCGCCGACACCCCCGAGGCACTGCGCCGCAATCTCGCCGCCCAGGCCGAGGCACTGGCCCGCCGCCCGCGCGGGGACGCGGCCCCGGTGTGCTGGACCAGCAACCAGACCAAGACCGGCCTGCCCTACCGGGCCGCCTTCACCGCCCGCGACACCGCCCAACTCGCCGACGCCCTGCGCACCGCCGCCGACGACGAGCAGACACGCGCCCGCGTCAGCGACCGCGCCCTGCGCCCCGCGGCCGTCGCCTTCCTCTACCCGGGACAGGGCTGCCAGCAGCCGGGCATGACGGCCGCCCTCTACCGCGAGTCCGCCGCCTACCGGCGCCACCTGGACGACGCCGACGACGCCCTGCGCCCCCACACCGGCGCTTCGGTACGCGACCTGATCCTTACCGAGGACCCCGCCGTCAACCGCGCCCGGTGGGCGACACCCGCCCTGTTCGCCGTCGCCCACGCCCTCACCCAGACCCTGGCCGACCTGGGCGTGGTACCCGACGCCGTCCTGGGCCACGGCACCGGCGAGTACGCCGCCGCCGTCGCCGCGGGCGTGCTCTCCCTGCCCGACGCCGCCCGCCTGACCGCCGCCCACGCCGCCGCGGCCGAGCAGCTGCCGGGCGGCGCCCTGCTCGCCGTACGCGGCGGCGAGGAAGAGATCGCCGACGTGCTCGCCGCCCACCCCGGGCTGCTCCTGGCCGCCGTGGACGGCCCGCACGACACCGTCGTCTCGGGCACCGCGGACGTACTGGAACACGCCGCGAAGCAACTGGCCGCCCGCGGCCTGCACACCCGCCGGCTCCCCGGCCCGCACCCCTGCCCGGCCCCCGCCGCCCCCGCCGCCGCGGCCGGCCCGGTGACGGCCGGGCCGGCCCGGATCGCCTGGGCCTCGGCCCGCCTGGGCCGGATGCTCGGCGAGGAGATCGTGGACGCCGCGTACTGGGCGCAGCCGGCCAAGGCGCCGGTGCGGTTCGCCGACGCACTGTCCGCCCTGGTCGCCGAGACCGCCCCGACCTGCCTGGTCGAGCTCGGCCCCACCGGGCACCTGCTGCGCCTGGCCCAGCGGGCCGGCCTGCCGGCCGGCATCCGGCTGCTGCACCCGGCCCCCGGCCCGGCCGCCACCGCCACCGACCTGGCCGAAGCGGTCGCCGGGCTCTACCTCAGCGGCGTCGAGCCGCGCTGGGAGGCCCTCTACGAGCCGGCCCACCGCCGCACCGAACGCCTCGCCCCCTACGTCTTCTCCCGCGCACGCCGCTTCCCGCAGACCGCCCCCGCCCATACCCCCGCCCATACCCCCGCCCATACCCCCGCCCAGGCCTCCGGCCAGATCCCCGCCCAGGCCCCCGGCCCGGCAGCCGGGCCGGCCGTACCGGACGCGGCCGGGCCGAGCGACGCCCCCGCCGCCCGCCCGCACCCCTCCCACGGGCCCGGCGAGACGGCGGCCGGCCGGCACGATGCCGCGCTGTGCGCGGTCATCGACGCGGTCGTGGAAGTCGGTGCCTACCCGCGCGAACAGGTCGACGCCGCGGCCCGGATCTACGAGGACCTCGGCTTCGACTCGGTGATGATCATGCAGCTGAAGGACCGGATCGAACAGCGGCTGCCGCAGGCCGCGGGCATCACCATGCAGCAACTGCTGCCCGCACTGCGCTCCGTGGGCACACTCGCCGTTCTCGTACGCGAGCTGACCGGCACGGGGGTCACCGTATGACCGCCGGCCCCGTCCTCCTGCACCTCGCCGGCACGGGCAGCGCACTGCCCGCCGACCCCGTCGACAACGCGGCCCTGAGCGGCATCTTCGGGATCAGCGAGGACTGGATCGACCTCTTCGTGGGCACCCGCACCCGCCACTTCGGCTGGGACCCGGCCACGGGTAAGGAAACCCACACCCTCGCCGACCTGTGCGCCGAGGCGGCCGGCCGGGCGCTGGCCGCCGCCGGACTGGCCGCCGCGGACCTGGACTTCCTGGTGCTGTCCACCGCGACGCCCGACGCTCTGCTGCCCACCACCGCCAACCAGACCGCGGACCGCCTCGGTCTCAACCACCTGCCCACCTACCAGCTCCAGGCCGGCTGCTCGGGCGCCGTCCAGGCCCTGGACGTGGCCCGCGCCCTGCTGGCCGGCGGCCACCGCGCCGGCCTCGTCGTCGCCGGCGACGTCACCGCCCGCTTCCTCCAGGCCGGCCGGGACGCCTCCGCGCTGGCCACCCAGGAACTGGTCAACTACGTCCTGTTCGGCGACGCAGCCGCCGCCGCGGTGGTCACCGCCGACCCGCACGGCGAGGCCGTCGCGGTACGCGGCCTGCTGCACCGCTTCGCGGGCCTTGGACGAGCGCCGGGACAGATCGTCGACTGGCACGGAGCCGCCGACCCCGACCCGAACCGCCAGATGCTCTTCGAGGACTACAAGACCATCGAGGAACAGGTCCCCGTCCTGGCCGGCGAGATCGTGTGGGAACTGCTGTCCACGGCCGGCTGGAGTGCGCAGCAGGTCGGCTTCGTCCTGCCGCCCCAGCTCTCGGGCCACATGACCGACCGGATCGTCGCCGGGCTCGGCCTGCCGCCCGGCTGCCGCGAGGTGTCCTGCGTGCGCGACACCGGCAACACCGGCAACGCCCTGCCGCTGCTCCAGCTCGACCGCCTCCTGGCCCAGCTGGAGCCGGGGCAGCGCGCCCTGTCCGTCGTCGTCGAGTCCAGCAAATGGATCAAGGCGGGCCTCGCGCTGGAGAGGCCCGCCCGCCCCGTACCGGCAGGGCGCGGCCGATGACCACCGCCCTGGACGAACTGCGCACCCTGCACCACGCCGGCCGGCTGGCCGCCGCCTACCCCGAGGTGGCCGTGCTGCTGGCCCGCCTCACCGACGCCGCCGACCGCTCCGAGGAGCAGATCGCCGACGAACTGGCACGCTGCGGAAGCCTGCTGGCACGGCTCGACCCCCAGGACGTCCTCGCCCACCACCCGCACACCCCCGCCGTCACCGTGGCCGTCACCGGACACTCCGCCACCGCGGCGCTGACCGACCCGCTTCTCGCCGAACTCGCCCGGCACGGCCTGCTGGCCCGCCCGGTCACCGGCGACCACGGGGCCTACCTGCGCGACCTCACCGACCCAGGCAGCGAACTGCGCCGGGCCCGCCCGGAGCTGACCCTGTGCGTCCTTGGGGCCGACGCGGTCTTAGAACAGCTTCCGCTGCCGTGGACGGTCGCCGACGCCGAACAGGCCTGCGCCCGGCTCCTTGAGCGCCTGGAAACCGTCGCCGCCGCCCACACCGCGCACGCAACAGGGGTCCTGGTCCTCAACACGCTGCCGCTGCCCCGCCGCCTCACCCACCAGATCATCGACCAGCAGCAGCGCGCGCTGCTCGGCGCGGTGTGGCGGGAGTTCAACGCCCGCCTGCTGCGGCTGCCCGCCGCCCACCCCGCCCTGGCCGTCGTCGACCTCGACCCGCTCATCGCGTCCACGGGAGCGGCCACCGACGAACGGCTGGCCCTCTACACCCGCAGCGCCTTCAGCGCCGCCGTCTTCGCCGCGCTGGCCCGCGAAGCCGTGCACGTGCTGCGCGCCCGCCGCGGCATGACCAGGAAATGCCTCGTCCTCGACCTCGACCACACCCTGTGGGACGGGGTTTTGGGGGAGGACGGAGCTGACGGCATCGACTGCGGGCCCACCCTGCGCGGCGAGCCGTACGCCGCCCTCCAGCGGGTGGTCAAACAGCTCGCCGCCCAGGGCGTGCTCCTCGCCGTCAGCAGCAAGAACGACCCCGGCCCGGTCAACGACGTGCTGCAGAGCCACCCCGACATGACCCTGCGCGCCCAGGACTTCGTCAGCGTGCGGGCCGGCTGGGACCCCAAGGACACCGCCCTGGCCGCCATCGCCGGCGAACTGGGCATCGCCACCGACGCCCTGGTGTTCGCCGACGACAGCCCGGCCGAACGCGCCCTGGTCCGCCACCGCCTGCCCGGCGCCGCCGTCATCCCGCTGGGCACCGAGCCCGCCTGGCACGTCACCCGGCTGCTGGCCGACGGCTGGTTCGACACCCCGCACGTCACCGACGACGACCGGGGCCGCACCGGCCAGTACCGGGCCGCCGCCGAACGCGCCCGGCTGCGCGGGAGCGCCGGCTCCCACGAGGAGTACCTGCGCGAACTGGGCACCGTCGTGCGCATCTCCCCGCCCCGGCCCCACGAACTGCCCCGCATGGCCCAGCTCTCCCTGCGCACCAACCAGTTCAACCTCACCGGCGAACGCATCGCAGCGGAGCGGATCTCGCCACCGGGCGCCGGAGCCGGCCTGCGCCCGCTGGCGGTGCGCGTGAGCGACGCCTACGGCGACAGCGGCCTGGTCGGCGCGCTCTTCGTACGGGAGACACCCGACGGCCTCCACATCGACAACATGCTGCTCAGCTGCCGGGTCCTGGCCCGCGGCATCGAGCACGGCTGCCTGAGCGCCGTACTGTCCCACGCCCGCGGCCGCGGCCTGCCCGCGGTCCGCGCCCGCTACCGCGCCACCCGCGCCAACACCCGCTCCCGCGGCTTCTACCCCTCGCTCGGCTTCGTGGCCGAGAGGACGGACGACGGCGCACAGACGCTCTTTCGCCACGACCTCGCCGCCATCCCCGCAGCGCCCTCCCACCTGACCGTTCAGGCCGACTTCGAAGGAGACACCGATGAGCCCTGAGCGCACCGCCGGCCTCGCCGGCTTCCTCGACGCGGTGCGCGACGGGCTCGGCCTGGACCTCACCGAGGAACAGGCCGCCGCCGACTTCGACCTGCTGCCCGACTGGGACTCGGTACACCTGCTGCGCCTGGTGATGCTCCTGGAACGCGAGACGGGCCGCAGCATCCCGGTCAGCCGCGTGCTGCAGGCCCGCAGCCTGCACGCCATCCACCAACTGGTCACGACCGACGGGAGGGACACCCGATGAACGCGGCAGGCGGGGACCTGATCGGCGTGAGCGCGCAGGACACCGACTGGTCGCAGGTCCGCGAGGACCTGCGGCGCTACGGCACGGCAGTGGTCCACGGCCGGCTCGCCGACTGGCGCCCGCAGGCCGCGGACGGCCCCGCACTGCGGGCGGTGCTGGGCCGTGACTGGTCGCGCTACCGCGACATCGCCCACCCCGAGATCCGGGGACGGTACGCGGCCTCGCGCCGGCTGCTCAAACACGCGGCCGCGGCCGCGCTGCGGGCCGAGGCGATCGACCTGGAACTGGCCTACGGACCGACCGGACGCCCCTACCTGCGCGGCTGCGACCAGATCGACATCAGCCTCAGCCACACCGACGACCTGCTGCTGGTCGGCCTGACCAGCCGCGGCCTGATCGGAGTGGACGCCGAACGCGCGGACCGCAGCATCTACGCCCGGGGCCTGGCCCGGCACATCTGCACCCCGCACGAGCAGCGGATGCTCGCCGGGCTGCCGGAAAGGGAGCGCAATCCGAGCCTGGTGCGGCTGTGGACGCTCAAGGAGGCCTACAGCAAGGCGATCGGCCAGGGCATCCAGTTCCGTTTCAGCGAGTTCGGCTTCGGCCCGGACAGCCGGCCCACCCAGGTCAACCGGCCGGACGGCACCGCGGGAACGGGCGAGGAGTGGACCCTGCGCACCCTCACCCTGGACAGCGGCCCCACCGCGTTCGTCGTCAGCATCGCGGTGTACGACGCCGGCATGGGCCGCACCCTGGACACGGAGATCACCACGATGCTCGACGCCGAGGCCGCGCTCGCCATCCAGGAGGCGCTGGACGCCGAGCGGCGGGAGTGGTCACAGATCCTCGACGACTGACACCACCGCCTCCGTCACCGCCCGCCCGGCCTGGGTCAGGGTCAGGGCCAGCGCCACCAGCGGCCGGCCCAGGCCGTCCTGGCGGGCCGGCTGCGCCACAGCGGCACACCGCAGCGGCAGGTCGGGCTCGGCATGGCCGCGGAAGTGCGTGTGCAGCGCGATGAGCGCGCAGTGCCGCGGGTCCAGGCCGTGCAGCCGGTGGGCGCTCAGCAGCGCCGTCTGGCGCAGCACTTCGAGCAGCAGCGCGGACGCCGGGGCCCCGTCCGGCCGGGCCAGCCCGGCCGGCCAGGTGCACGGCGGGCGTACCGCCGCGGACAGCCGGTGTCCCTCGACGCTCACCGGGGAGTGCAGCAGGACGTTGGCGGCGCTGGCCCGCCCCACCTCCGCGGGGCCGGGGCCCGGCGCCCCGCCCGCGCCCTTTGCGCCGTCGGCGTGCCCGGCGTGCCGGCCCGCCACGGCGAGCACGGCGTGCCGGGAGTACTCGCGGTGGCTGCGGTGCGCCATCGGGGCGACGAAGAGCAGGTTCGCCGACCCGGTGCCCGCCGCGACGCCGTCGATCTCCAGCCGCGTGTCGAACTCCAGCGCCCGCGGGATCCCGGAGATCACCTTGTCCGGCCTGACCTGCATGGTCACCGTCAGCGTGCCCGCCCCGCCCGGGTGGCGGCGCCAGGCGCCCACGTCGCTGCTCTCCAGGCCGAACCGGTAGAAGACCGCGACCCGGTCGGCCGGGACGCCGAAGTGGGCCTGCCCGATCCCCCCGCTGACCTGGCTGACCATCGCCATGGCCGCCTGCGGGTCGTGGAAGCGGTCGTGGCCGTCGTTGAACAGCGGGTGGGCGGTGGGCAGTTCACCGGTGAGAACGAATTCCTGCCCCCGGTCGTCGGGGCCGGGCGGCGGCTGCGGGCCGAAGTACCGCGGCCGGTGCACCAGATGGCGGCTGCCGTGTCCGTGCCCCGCTCGCGCGGGCCGGGAAATCTCCAACGGCCAACCCTCCTCGGCTGTGTTCCGGTTCCGTGCGACCGGACCGAACCAGACTGCCGCGCACCGCGCCCGGCCGGCCACGCCCGCCGGATGGCAGGTTGTGGCCTGGCAGACACTGCCCAGCGGGCCTACTCCAGGTCCCCCAGCCCCGTCAGCGCGATCTGCACACCGGCCTGGAAACGGCTGGTGGCATCCACACTCAGCATGATCTGGGAGATGTACCGGCGGCAGGTGCGCACCGACATGCCCAGCCGGCGGGCCACGAGTTCGTCCTTGTAGCCCTGCGCCATCAGCTTGATGATCGACCGTTTCAGGTCGTCGGTGATCTCGCTGCTGTCCTCGGTCCCGGGCACGAACTGGGTGGCCCCGGCCCACAGATGCTCATAGACCCGGCAGATGAAGGCCACCAGCGTCGGCTCGCGCACCACCACCGCCCCCGGCTCCCGGCCGTCCACGTGCTGCTCGGGAAGGAAGGCCACCTCCCGGTCGTAGATGACGATCCGGTCGATCAGTTCGTCGGTGGTGCGCACCTCCGCTCCGTGCGCGGTCACCGCCTGCACGTAGGAGGTGGTGGCGAGGTCGCTGCGCGCGGTGTGCTGGTAGAGGTGACGGATCCGCACCCCGCGCTCCAGCCGCTGAAGGGCCCTGGGCCGGGCGTTGGCCAGCAGGCTGGAGGGGCGGGCACCGCCGGGCTGGGCGGTGAGCATCTCGGTGCGGCAGCGCTCGCCCTGCTCGTCCAGCACGGCCTGCAGCGCGTTGATGTCGCTGATCACGTCGAAGGCCTCGGTCTGGTTGCGCTGCTGACGGCTCTCGAAGTACGTCGCGCGCAGCGCGCCCATCTGGTCACGGATCTCGGAGACCTCCCGCTGCAGGTCCCGTATGCGGCTCTCGGCCGGCCCCACGAGATCGGCCACCGCCGTGTCGGGGCTCACCGGCACCAGCAGCTCCGGCTCGCCGGGCATCGGACGCAGCAGGCTCAGCGCCGACAGACGCTGCTCGACTTGTGCCGCCTTTTCGAGGGAGACACCGAGGGCGGTCGCCATCTCCTCGCGGACAAAGCGGCCCAGCAGTACTGCATTGCGGTACGCCCTCGCCTCGGCCTCATCCAGCGTGGCTAATGCGCCAGCCGGGAGAGCGCTTTCGGTCATTGCAGGCCCACACTCCAGTGTGACGGAACTTCTTGTCAGGCAACTTTACGACACCAGGAATGGGTTGGGCGGAAAACCTCGGTGCGGAAGTCTTGCTCATGCACCGCACGCCAACTGTCAAACGTGGGGGTAGACATGAGTAAGGCTGTGTTGCGAATCATGACAGCTGGACTTCTGACGGCAGTCGGAGTCATCTGCTCGCTCGGGGCAGGCATTACCGCCCCCGCCATTGCCCACGGCCTGGTCGCGGTGTCCCCGGCGTCCGGGCCGGTGCATTCCGGGGCGGCGGCCGTCCCGGACGACGACCAATGGGGCTGACGAACCGGCGCGGACACCGACGGGCGGACCGGATGAACCCGGTCCGCCCGTCGGCGTTTGCGCCGGGCGCGCCCCGCTCCCGCCCGCGGGGCCCGGCGGCGGCCGGCGAGCGGGAGCGGGGCGCCGTGCGGGGCCGGGCAGGCGCGCGGCTGCCGCACGGGTTCCCGCCCCGGGGCCCGCAGGCGTGCTGCACCCCGCCGTGGAACACCGGCGCCGGCACGCCCCCCGCACGTCGCCGGCCGGCACGGGGCGGGCACATCCTCCGGCCGGCCGAGCGCCGCCGGTGGCTTCGGCGGCCCACGGCCGCCCCGCCCCGCCCCGCCCCGCCCCGTCCCGTCCCGTCCCGTCCTGCTCCCGGGAGTCCCCGGGAGCAGGACAACGGCAGCACCGCCTGCCGGACGGCCCGTCCGGCTGCCGTCCCCACCTGGTACGACAGCCACCCGGCGGCCTCGCGCAGGCCGGCCGGCACACCTGCCGCCGCAGCCGCAGCCGTTCTGCGGGCCGCAGCGGCCCCGCCACCGGTTTTGCGGACCTGCCGCGGCCGGACCTGGTGAGCGGGCGGCGGCCGCAGGCCTTCTCCCGGTCCGGCGCGGCCCCCCGCGCCCCGCAGCGCGTGATCACCGCCCCCCGCGTCCAGGTCCGCGGGCACCGGCCGGCCGCCTGCGCGGCACCGGCCGCTCCCGCCGCACGCCCCCGCACACGGCCCGCGGCGCTCCGGGCTGTGCGGGGGTGTGCGGGGGTGTGCGGGGGGCGTGCGGGGCCGGCCCGGCCGTGGCCGCCGCACCGGCACACGCCGCCCCCCCGGCAGTGTCACCGCACCGGCAGGACCGGTGCGGTGACACTGCACCGGCCACGGCCTGGCCCGGCAGCCATGCGCCCGGCGCACGGCGCAGGGCCCCGGGCACCGCCCGGTCCGGCCGGCCCGCCCGGTGCGAGGGCCGTCCCGGCACGGCCCACGCGGGTGCACGGGCGCCTCGGACACGGCCCGGCGGCCTTCCCCCGCCCGGGCCGCGCCGCTCCCAGGTGAACGGCAGAAGAACGGCGCCGCGGCTCGTTCAGGAATTCCTCCCGGCCACCGGATCGGCAGAGAGGAGAAAAACGACCTGCGCCCGGGACCGCGCCCCCAGTTTTTTGAAGATACGCCCCATATAGGTTTCGACGGTTTTGATGCTGATGTCCATCCGGGCCGCAATCTGCTGATTCGTGAGACCCGGACCGATAAGCATCGCGATTTCCCGCTCGCGCGCACTCAGCGGGACACAGCGGTCACTTTCCGAATTCTTTTGTGCGGCCCGCTCGACGGATTCAAGGAAATCCTGCGCGGCGGCTGCCGAATCGTATGCCGTGAGACGGTCGAATTCCGCGGCCGCGAAACGCGCGTGAGCGGACGCGGCGGCCGGGTCACCGGATTCCAGACACGCCCCGGCCAGCCCCCGTGCGAGCGGCCCCAGCAAATGCCCCTGCCCGTGGTGCAGGGCGAGGTCGAAACCGCGCTGGAAAAACCGCCGGGCCCGCCGCCCGTCACCGCCCGCCGAGGCCTCGCCCAGCCAGCGCCACGCCTCCACCACCGGCGCCGCCCCCTCCCGGCCGAGCCCGGACAGCAAAGGCCCGGCCTCCCCGGCCACCTCCCGGGCCGTGCCGGCGGCCCCCTGCGCGGCATGGGCGGCGGCCAGCAGAGCCAGGGCGTGGCCGTGCGCGGCCACGTCGCTCGGCGGCACGCAGCGCACCGCACGGCGGGCGGCGGTGAGCGCGGCGCCCCGCGCCGGCCGCCCCGACTCCAGCAGCAGCGCGGCCAGTTCGGCCTGCGCCGCCGGGATGGCGGCACGGCCCTCGGCGGGCACCGCCCGCAGCACGCGCCTGGCCTGCGCCCGGGCCCCCAGCAGCCGCAGCGCCCGGGCCCGCCACACCGCGGCCTCGGCCCACACCGCGGCCTGCGCCAAGGCCTGGTCCGTCTCCTGCCGCGGCCACAGCCGCGCGTACTCGGCCAGCGCCTCGGCGGGCCGTCCGGACAGCACCAGCGCCTGGCACAGCAGCAGACGCACACCGGGCGGGGCGCCGGGACACTCCGCCGCCCGGCGCGCCGCCCGCGCCGCGCGGGCCGGCTGCGCGAACACCGTGGCACGCGCCTGCGCCTCCAGGAACTCCGCCTCCCGGGCCGTCGGCGGCGCCGCCGACTCCAGCAGCGCGGTGAGCACCGCCGTGGCGGTGCCCGTGTGCGCCGCCGCGTCCGGCGCCCGCTTTCGCGCCGCACGCAGCGCGGCCGCCCCCGCCGTCTGGTACACCAGGGCCCGCACCGCCGGGCGGCAGAAACGGAACCATCCCGCCCTGGGGCCGGGCTGGACGATGCCCTCGCTGTGCAGTTCGTCCACCGCGCGCAGGGCCTCCTCCACGGACAGCAGGGCCGTGCCCGCCACCTCCTCCGGGGTGAAGGGATCACCGGCCGCCGCGGCCGCGGCCACCGCGCGCCGGGCGAGCGGGGACAGCACGCCCAGATCCAGCGCCTGCGCGGTGGGCGGCAGCGGAGAGGGGCCGCAGGCCAGTTCAAGGCTGCTGTGGGGCACACCCCCGGCGTCGGGCGCCGCACCGTCGGACAGCGCCCGCAGCAGCCCCGGCACCCCCGCCCCGTCCCGCAGGATCAGCTCCCGGTGCAACGGGCCGAGCCCGGCGGGCAGCAGCGCCGCGGCCGCCTCCCGCGGCAGCGGCCGCAGCGCGAGGTGACGGACGGCGCCGTCCGCGTGCGCGAGCGAGGCCAGCCTGCGGGCGGCCGGCCCGCCGCCGCGGTGGACGAGCACCGTGAGCACGGGCGCGTCCGGCGGGCGGCGCAGCAGGTGTTCGGTGAACTCGGCCACCTCCGCTCCCGCGCGGTGCGCGTCGTCCAGCACGAGCAGGAGCCCGCGCCGGCCGGCCAGTTGTTCCAGCACCGCCCGCACCGCCCGTGCGACCGCGTGGACGTCGATGTCCCCCAGGCCGGCGGGGGGCATGCCGCCCAGCGCCGGGAAGACCTGGGCCAGCACGCGCAGGCGGACGGCCCCCAGCCTGCCCAGAACGGCGGGGTCCGCCGCGGCGAGCCGGTCGTCGAGTGCGTCCACCAGCGCGTGGAAGGGCCGCCCGCCGCCGCCCCGGGCCGCCCGGCCGCAGGCCACGGTCCACCCCTGGTGCGCCGCCGCCCGGGCCAGCCGGAGCGCCAGACGGGTCTTGCCGACCCACGGTTCACCGGTCAGCCGCACGCATCCGGCCGACGTACGGGCACGTTCCAACTCCTCCATCAGTACAGCCAGTTCGTATGCGTGTGCGCCCTGCCAGGCGGTGTGTCCAGGCTGTCCGGCGTGCCCGTGCGGCACCAGTCCTCCTTCGTCGCTGCGGCTGACGGGCAGGCTGGCGCATCGCCCGGCGCGTTCCAAGCACATGCCGCTGGCCGGTGTGTGCATGGCAGGAAGTGCAGGTGGGGGTGGGTGGGATGAGCAGGTGTCGGGGAATTCCCTGACAGGTGGCGAAGTATCCGAATGCACAAAGCGGCGGCAAGGCGAGAACGAAGTGGTCAAAAATTGCCAGACACGGTCCGGTATTTCCACTTCCTATCGAGGAGATCCCGACCCGGTCTCAAGCACGCTCGGCTCTTCCGCCGGCACGGGCCACCCGGCTTTCGGACAAGGCCCGTTGAGGTCCGCGAGACGGTTCGCGACAAGACGGCGGGACAGCCCCCGACAGGGAAATCACCGGCCGGCGTCCGGCCCGCGGCACCGATGACCGGACATGCTCTCGCCCGATTCGCCGGGCACCGGGAGAAGCGGCGGTGGCCCGTGGCCCGCGTGTGCACGTATTCGGCTTGGCTTTGCCAGTGGATCCGCTGTGACCGGCGTCTTCACCACCCTGCCCGGACTGCTCCCCCCGGGCGTCTCGCGACACCTTCGCGACACCTTCGGCGACCCTTCACCGGTGCCTTCACCGATGCCCGGGGCGGAGCGCCGGTACGGTGTGCCGGCGGAGCCGGGCAATGGCGAACGCGTGTGCCTTTGTTCGCTGGTTGGGGTGGCCGCGACCGAAGGGGGGCGGGTGTGCGGGTGTCGTCCGCGGCCCGTGCGGGGCTGCCGGCGGAGTGGGACCGGTGCCGGTGGGTCTGGAAGGAGTGCGTGGCCCGCTCCAGGAAGGCCCACGCCGACGGGGAGAAGTGCGGCCCCGCCCTGCCGGACAGGATGCTGACCCGGGCCCGCGCGGTGGTGCCGTGGCCGGCCGAGGGCTCCTCGGTGCCGCAGCAGCAGCTCATCGGGGACTTCGGCACGTCCCGCGCGAAGGCCCTGAAGGACACCGGGCAGCGGCTGGCGGTGCACCGCCGGGCCGGGATGCCGAAGCACAAGAAGAAACGCGAGGCGCTGCCCACGCCGAACTGCACCCGGCGCGGTTTCCGGCTGAAGGACGGGCGCCTGCACCTGGCGGGCGGGATCGTCCTGGCCGTGGTGTGGTCCCGCGAACTGCCCGCCGGGCCCTCCTCGGCGGGTGTGCACCGGGACAGCACCGGGCACTGGTACGCCTCGTTCGTCGTCCCCGTCCTGACCGGGCCGTTGCTGCGGACCGGTCGGGCCTGGTGCATCCCGCGCACACCATCATGGACTGCGGATCGTGCGGAGCGAGAACCAGGCACGCACTGCCGCTGTCGCAACGCACCTGCACCTGCACCTGTACCTGCACCCTGTGCAAAGCGGTGTCCCCCAGGGACAAGAACTCCGCGCGTGTGATGCTCCTCCGGGCTGCTCCGGCCCCGGCTGGTGCCGAGGGCGTAAGACCTCCTGGAGCGCCGCTCCAGGAGGCGGCCTGAGCCAGGAATCCCCTCCCAGGGAGGGGATTCGTCAACGCGGGAAGATCTTCTTGAAGGTGCCCGAGCGGTACAGCGAGACCTGTGTGATGAGCTGGAGGAAGATCCACGTGGCCGCGTACAGCGCTCCGTCGAGTGCGGGCACGGTGTCGACCGGCAGGGTGTAGGCCATGACCAGGCGCAGCAGCGCGTCCGCGATGAGCCCCACGCCCCACACGACGGTCAGGATGCGCCAGATCCGGCGGAACGCAAAGTCCTGCTCCCACAGGTTGTCCAGCGCGTCGGCCCGGCCCGGGAGGAGCGCCTTGAGGGCCTGGTAGGTGAACGGCCTGGCCGTGAAGAGGGTGACCAGCAGCCACACGCCGGCGAGGGCGGTGAACAGGCTGTTGCGTGCGAGTACGACGCGCGGGCTCGCGGTCAGCAGCGAGGCGACGGCGCTGACGACGAGCAGTACGACGGTGAAGACGCCGATGGCATCGAGCTTGCGGTGGCGGGCGGCCGAGTACAGCGAGTGCAGGGCGGGTGCGGATCCGCTGACCAGCAGCGAGGTGATCTCGCCGGAGCCGGCGGCGCGCAGCACGTAGTAGAGGCCGACCGGCAGGACGATGTCGCAGGCCACGGTGATGACGAGGCCCCATGACGGGCGCGGGGCCTTCGGCGGTGCGGGGGCCTCGTCCCCGCCCCCGGCTGTCGGGGGCACCGGGGCGCCGGAAGCGGCAGCGGAGGCGGCAGCAGAAGCGGAGGGGGAGGCGGGGGAGGTGGGGGGAGTCATGAGGACACTCCTAGCGTGCGGCCGGTGTCCGTGCCGGCCGGTGGACCCGGGTCGGTGCGCTGGTCTGCGTGCGGGGGCCGAAGGTGTCCGCCCGGGCCCGCGTACCCCGTGGGGGTCCGGTGCGGCGCCGGCCGGGCGGGGCCGCGGACGGGTGCCGGCCGCCCCGGCGGCGGAGCCGGGAGGGGGGAAAGCCGCCCGCGCGCCGGCCCTGTTGGAGCAGCTCGGCGAGGCGGTTTCAAGAACGGCACGCTCCTTTCGGTGTCTTCCCTTTTCCTGCCGGATGCGGGGGCGGTGTCTTCGGACCGTCACGCCGCAGGGACGTCATCGGCCGGGAGAAGAGG
Organism: Streptomyces sp. NBC_01384; assembly: GCF_045040035.1. NCBI lineage: Bacteria > Bacillati > Actinomycetota > Actinomycetes > Kitasatosporales > Streptomycetaceae > Streptomyces > Streptomyces sp. NBC_01384. Next base: position 232,805 of record NZ_CP109559.1, on the reverse strand, counting down.
GAACGTGCCGGTGCTGTTCTGTTCTGCTGTCTTGGCGGTCATCGTCGACGGGTACGCGCACGGCCAGTTTGTCAATCATGTCGACCAGGTCCATGGCCGCCACCGCGGAGCGGCGCTTTTCGGCCTCTTCGGCGCTGCTGCCCGCGCCGCCGCGCCGCACCGCGGCGGCGAACTCGGCGAGGCAGGTGCGCAGCTGGTCGGCGGGCGGCAGCGTGAACCGCTCCTCGTGGTCCTGTTCTTCCAGCACGAGCACGGGCTGGTGCGCGGGCGGCGGGGTGAAGGCGCGCGTCACCGACAGGCGTGCGGTGTCGCCCCACAGCGTGTACGCCGAGGCGTACGCGTGCTCGAAGCCGAACGTCACGTCCGCGAGGACACCGGACGGCGAGACCAGCAGCGCCTGGCCCGACAGGTCCAGCCCGTCCAGGGCGCGGGTGCGCAGCACGGCCCCGGCCACCCGCAGTCCCGTTCCCAGGAGCAGCTGGGCGGCGCGCAGCGGATACACCCCGACGTCCAGCAGTGCTCCGCCGCCCATGCCGGGCGTGTAGCGGATGTCGTCGGCGGGCAGCGGCGGAATGCAGAACGCGGCCTGCATCGTGCTGAGCCGGCCCAGCCGTCCCCGCTCCACCAGGTCCGCGGCGAAGGCGTGCTGCGGATGGTGCAGGAACATGAAGTTCTCCCGGAGCACCAGCCCCCGCTCCTGCGCCAGCGCCGCCAGCTCGCGCGCCTCGCGGGCGTTCACCCCGACCGGCTTCTCCACCAGTACGTGCTTGCCCGCCCGCAGGGCCCGCGCCGCCCAGGTGTGGTGCAGCGCGGTCGGCGTGGAGATGTACACCGCCTCCACGTCCTCGCGCTCCAGCAGCGATGCGAAGTCCGCCTGGGCCGCGCAGCCGAACTGCTGGGCGAAATGGGCCGTCTTGCTCGCCGAGCGGCCCGCGACGGCGACGAGCTCCACCTCCTCGGCGGCCACCGCCGTGGGCAGCACACGGCGCCGCGCGATGGACGACGTCCCCAGCGCGCCCAGCCGCAACGGCCGGCTCCCGGCGGCGCTCAAAGCGTCCTCAGTGCCGCGACCAGTGTCCTGGCCTGCACGTTCACGTGGTGGCTGTAGCACAGCAGTTCATCCAGCTGACGGGGTGTCACCCAGCGGAACTCGTCCGAGACGGCGGGAAAGTCACCGTCCGTCTCGATGATCATGTAGTGGCTCTGTGCGTGCCTGAACCGGCCGCCCTCCTCCGACAGCACCACGTCGTAGCGGGCCTCGCCGCGGCGTGCCAGCACTTCGGCGAGATAGGGCGGGTGGTCCGGCTCGGGCAGATGCGCGTAGTTCCGCGGCACGCACTGCACCGTCGGGCCCAGTTCCACCACGTCCAGGAAGCCCGGCTCGGCGCGTGAGCGCAGCAGGGCGTGCAGCTCCCCGTCGACCTGTTTCACGAACAGCGCCGCGATGCCCATGCCGTGCGGCTGAAGCAGCGGCTGCGACCAGGCGGGCACCTCACGCCGGTGCGAGGACACGTCCACCGCGACGATGTCGAAGTACAGGCCCCTGCGGTGCGTCACCGCCTCCGGCGTACGCAGCCAGCCCTCCGTCCTGGCCAGCGGCAGCGGGGTGGCACTGACCTCGTGCTCGGCCCGCCGCCGGGTGAGCCAGGCGCGGATCTCCCGGTCCGTGCGCGGCGCCCGCCCGGCGTCCCCGCCCGCCGCTTTGCCCGTCTCTCCGCTCGTCTGCGGGGTGCTGCAGCGCCACTCCGGCAGGCACGACAGGACCGTCCGGGCGTCCATGTTCACCAGGTTGTCGTGGCCCAGCAGCAGGTTGACCTGCCCCAGTGTCAGCCAGGCGAAGTCCTCGCCGGCCTCCGCCTGAGGGCCCACCTCCACGATCATGTTCCGGTTGCGTTTGTGCAGGAACCACGACCCCTGCTCCGACTGCAGGACGTCCGCCACGACCCGGCCCGGCTCGGGCCTGCGGAAGAAGTCCAGGTAGGGCACCGCCGAACCGCCGTGCACCCGCATGTAGTTGCTCTTCGTCGCCTGCACCGTCGGCGACAGCTGCACGCCGTTGACGTTGCCCGGCTCCGACTTCGCCTGCATCAGCAGGTGCGGCACGCCGTCGAAGTCCCGCAGCGCGATGCCGAGGATGCCGATCTCCGGCTGGTGGATGATCGGCTGCGCCCACGTCCGTACCGGCCCGAAGTCCGAGCGCACCGCCAGCCCGTGCACCGAGAAGAACCGCCCGCTGTCGTGGCGCAGGTCGCCGGTGCGGGCTTCGAAGCGCCAGCCGCGCAGCGCCGCGAACGGCACCCGCTCGACCTGCTGGCGCTGCTCGTGCCGGCGCTCGTCGAGCCAGGCGGAGAACTCCGCGTTGCTCATCACCCCGCCCTCGACCGCCGCCGCTGACGCCGCCAGCCGGGACACGATGCCAGAGCCCGCGTTGCGTGCCGGCAGCACCAGGCTTGTCGCGGTCATGGAATCCGCCTCTTCTCCTTCAGGAACACATCCACGAACACATCTGTCCACGATCACGAACGCATCTGTCCACGAACGCATCTGTCCATGAACACATCTGTCCAGGAGCACATCGGCAGACCCGCGCGCACGACGCTGGTGGACACACGGGGCAGACCTCGCGGCAGTCGGCTGCCGCCCCTCGAGCGTGCCGTGCCAAGTTCGGGCATACGCCTAGAGTTGCTCCTCTTGCCCGGCCCCCGCCCTCCTCGCTATGGGGCAGGCCCAGGGCCCGCGGGCGCCTTTGTCCCGGCGTGCGGGCACCGCTTAGGAGTTCCCCTAGAGCACCTGGCAGGAGCGCTGAGCGCGCCTGAGGCCGTGCAACCGTGAGGGCTGCCCCCGACCCTGTCGCCCTGGTGTTTGGAGTGCCATCCATGAACGAGCCGGTACCCGCGGACGCCCGCACCACCACTTCGGCCCACGAGCCCGTGGCTGTGGTCGGCCTTGCGTGCCGGCTGCCCGGAGCCCCTGACCCGGACGCCTACTGGAACCTGATCGCCCAGGGCCGCAGCGCCATCACCGACACCCCCCCGGACCGTCGTACCGGCGCACCCCACGACGACACCCTCACCACCGGCCGGGGCACCACCGTCCCCTACCGCGGCGGGTTCATCGACACCCCCGGCGACTTCGACGCGGCCTTCTTCGGCATCTCGCCCCGCGAGGCCGAGGCCATGGACCCGCAGGCCAGGCTCATCCTCGAACTGGGCTGGGAGGCACTGGAGAACGCCGGATGCGACGCGGCCCGGGCACCGCGCGCCACCGGCGTCTTCGTCGGCGCCGACGTCAGCGACTACGCCGAACTCGTCCACCGGCAGGGCACCGAGGGCGTGGGCCACCACACCCTCACCGGACTCAACCGCGGCCTCATCGCGAACCGCCTCTCCTACGCCCTGGGCGTCGGCGGCCCCAGCCTCACCGTCGACAGCGCCCAGTCCTCCTCCCTCGTCGCCGTCCAGCTCGCCTGCGACAGCCTGCGCGCCGGCGACTGCGAACTCGCCCTCGCCGGCGGCGTCCACCTCAACCTCGTCCCCGGCAGCACCCAGGCCCTCGCCGAGTTCGGCGGACTCAGCCCCGACGGCCTGTGCCACACCTTCGACGCCCGCGCCAACGGATTCGTCCGCGGCGAGGGCGCCGGCCTCGTCGTCCTCAAACCCCTCTCCCGGGCCCTGGCCGACGGCGACCGCATCCACGCCGTCATCCGCGGCGGAGCCGTCAACAACGACGGCACCGGCGCCACCCTCACCACCCCCGACGCCGCCGCCCAGGAAGCCGTCCTGCGCAGCGCCTGCGCCCGCGCCGGCGTCGCCCCGGCCGGCATCGACTACGTCGAACTCCACGGCACCGGCACCCGCGTCGGCGACCCCGTCGAGGCCGCCGCCCTCGGCGCCGCCCTCGGCACCGACCCCGCCCGCAGCACCCCGCTGGCCGTCGGCTCGGTCAAGACGAACATCGGCCACCTGGAAGGCGCGGCCGGCATCGCGGGCCTGCTCAAGGTCATCCTGTGCCTGTCCCACGGACAGCTCGTGCCCAGCCTCAACCACACCACCCCCAACCCGGCCATCGACCTCGACGGACTGGGCCTGCGCGTCCAACTGGAGACCACCCGGTGGAGCGCACCGGATCCCGCCCGGCCCCTCCTCGCCGGCGTCTCCTCCTTCGGCATGGGCGGCACCAACGCCCACCTCGTCCTCGAACAGGCACCGCCGCCCACCCCGGCCGCCGCCCGGCCCGCCCACGCCGAACCGCCCGTGGTGCCCTGGCTGCTGTCCGCCCGCAGCCCCGAAGCCCTGCGCGCCCAGACCGAACGCCTCGCCGCCCACCCCGCCGCCCACGCCGACCCCGTGGACGTCGGCTGGTCCCTGCTCACCACCCGCACCCCCTTCGCCTACCGGGCCGTCGCCGCCGGCGCCGACTCCGCCACCCTCCTGCACCGCCTCACCACCGCCCTGCCCCCCGGCCCCACGCCCACGCCCGCGGCCGTCGACCGGCCCGTCTTCGTCTTCCCCGGCCAGGGCAGCCAGTGGGCGGGCATGGCCGCCCAGCTCCTGACCACCGCACCCGCCTTCGCCGACCAACTCGCCCAGTGCGAGGCCGCACTCGCCCCGCACGTCGACTTCTCGCTCTTCGCCGTCCTGCGCGGCGACGCCGACGCACCGGCCATGGACCGCTCCGAAGTCGTCCAGCCCGTCCTGTGGGCCGTCATGGTCTCCCTGGCCGCCCTGTGGCGCGCACACGGCGTACAGCCCGCGGCGGTCGTCGGACACTCCCAGGGCGAGATCGCCGCCGCCTGCGTCGCGGGCGCACTGAGCCTTCAGGACGGCGCCCTGGCCGTCGCCCTGCGCAGCAAGGCACTCCTGCCCCTCAAAGGCCTCAGCGGCATGATGTCCCTGGCCCTGCCCGAGGCACCGGCACGCCGCCTCCTCGCCCCCTGGGACGAGCGCATCACCGTCGCCGCCGTCAACGGCCCCTCCTCGGTCGTCGTCTCCGGCGACACCGCCTGCCTCGACGAACTGACCGCCGAAGCCGAACGCCAGGGCGTCCGCACCCGCCGCATCGACGTCGACTACGCCTCCCACTGCGCCCACGTCGAACCGGTCCGCGACCATGTCCTGCGCCTCCTCGCCCCCATCACCCCGCGCACCCCCGACATCCCCTTCCTGTCCACCGTCACCGGCGACTGGCTCCAGGGCCCCGCGACCGACGCCGCCTACTGGTACGCCAACCTGCGCCGGCCCGTACTCCTCGAACCCGCCGTACGGGCGCTGGCCGCCGCCGGACACACCACGTTCATCGAGGTCAGCCCGCACCCCGTGCTGACCGTCCCGGTCAGGGAGACCGCCGAGGCCACCACCCACGGCGAGCCCGCCGTCGTCACCGGAACCCTGCGGCGCCACGACGGCGGGCTCGCCCGCTTCTACACCTCCCTCGCGGAACTCTGGACACGCGGCGCCGACGTCGACTGGACACCGGCCTTCACCGGCCACCACCCCCGCACCATCGACCTGCCGACCTACGCCTTCCAGCGCAGCCGCCACTGGATCGACACCACCCCCGGCACCCCCGCACACCCCCACACGCTCCCGGCCACGCCCGCACCGCACCCCCCGGCGCCCACCACCCCCACCACCCCCACGGCTCCCACGGGCCCCGGCCCCGGCCCCGGCGACAGCCTCCGGCTGGTGCGCGAGCACGCGGCCGTCGTCCTCGGCCACTTCGGCGCCGAGGCCATCGACCCCGCCCGCACCTTCAAAGACCTCGGCTTCGACTCGGTCACCGCCGTCGAACTGTGCGAGCGCCTGGGCCAGGCCACCGGCCTGCACCTGCCCGTCACCGCCGTCTACGAACACCCCTCCCCGGCCCGCCTGGCCCGCCACCTCGACGAGCAACGCGACGGCACCCAAACCCACACCGCCGCGGCGACCACACACCGCGCGGACGACGAACCGATCGCGATCGTGTCGATGGGATGCCGCTACCCCGGAGGAGTCCGCACGCCCGAGGACCTGTGGCAGCTGGTGCGCGACGAAGCGGACGTCCACTGCGCGTTCCCCGCCGACCGCGGCTGGGACATGACCACCCTCTTCACCACCGACCCCGACCGGCCCGGCACCAGCTACGTCCGCGAAGGCGGCTTCCTGCACGACGCCGCCGAGTTCGACGCCGCGTTCTTCGGCATCTCGCCGCGCGAGGCGACCGCCATGGACCCCCAGCAGCGACTCCTGCTGGAGACCGCCTGGGAAGCCGCAGAACGCGCCGGCCTCGACCCGCGCCGCCTGCAGTCCACCGCCACCGGCGTCTTCCTCGGCATCACCGCCCCGGAGTACGGGCCGCGCCTGCACGAAGCGGGCGAAGCGATCGAAGGCCATGTCCTCACCGGCACCGCCGCCAGCGTGGCCTCCGGCCGCATCGCCTACACCCTGGGCCTCGAAGGCCCCGCGGTCACCATCGACACGGCCTGCTCCTCCTCCCTCGTCGCCCTCCACATGGCCGTCCAGTCACTGCGCACCGGCGAGTGCTCACTCGCCTTCGCCGGCGGCGCCACCGTCATGTCCGGCCCCGGCATGTTCGTGGAGTTCAGCCGCCAGCGGGGACTCGCGGCGGACGGACGGTGCAAGCCGTTCGCGGAGAGCGCGGACGGCACCGGCTGGGGCGAGGGCGTCGGTGTCCTGCTCCTGGAGCGGCTCTCCGACGCACGCCGCCACAACCACCCGGTGCTGGCCGTGGTCCGCGGTACGGCGATCAACCAGGACGGTGCCTCCAACGGCCTCACCGCCCCCAACGGCCTCTCCCAGCAACGCGTGATCCAAGCCGCACTGGCGAACGCCGGCCTGACGACGGCGGACGTCGACGTCGTCGAGGCACACGGCACCGGCACCAAGCTCGGCGACCCGATCGAGGCACAGGCCCTGCTGGCGACCTACGGCCAGGACCGGCCCGCCGACCGGCCGTTGTGGCTCGGCTCCCTCAAAGCCAACATCGGCCACACCCAGGCCGCCGCCGGCGTCGCCGGCATCATCAAGATGGTCCTCGCCATCCGCGAAGGCCTGCTGCCCAAGTCCCTGCACGGCGAGACACCGACCTCCTTCGTCGACTGGTCCACCGGCGCCGTGGAACTCCTGGCCCAGGCACGGCCCTGGGACGAACTCGGCCGCCCCCGCCGCGCCGGCGTCTCCTCCTTCGGCATCAGCGGCACCAACGCCCACGTCATCATCGAGCAGCCCGAACCGGTGCCCGCCGAACCCGCCGGCATCCCGGCCGACGACGTGACCGTGCCCGTCCTCCTCTCGGCACGCACCCCCGAAGCCCTCCGGGAACAGGCCGCCCGGCTCGGCGAACTGCTCTCCACGACCCAGACCGACACGCCGGCCGCCGCCGGCGCCCTCGCCACCGACGTCGCCTGGTCCCTGCTGACCGGCCGCTCCGTCTTCGAACACCGCGCCTTCGCCCTCGGCTCCCGCGACCTCCCCGCCCTGACCCAGGCACTCGGCGACCCGACCGTCTCCGGCACCGCCTCCGCCCATGCCGACTCCCCGGTGTTCGTGTTTCCGGGGCAGGGGGCGCAGTGGGTGGGGATGGCGGTGGAGTTGCTGGACTCCTCGCCGGTGTTCGCGGCGCGGTTCGGTGAGTGTGCGGCGGCGCTGGACGCTTTTGTGGACTGGTCGTTGGTGGATGTGGTGCGGGGTGTGGAGGGTGCTGCGGGGTTCGAGCGGGTGGATGTGGTGCAGCCGGTGCTGTGGGCGGTGATGGTGTCGCTGGCGGCGTTGTGGGAGTCGTTCGGGGTGCGTCCGGCCGCGGTGGTGGGCCACTCGCAGGGTGAGATCGCCGCTGCGGTGGTGTCCGGTGCGCTGAGCCTGGCGGACGGCGCGCGGGTGGTGGCGTTGCGGAGCCGGGCGATCATCGCTCTGGCGGGGCGTGGCGGGATGGTGTCGGTGGCCCTTCCGCGTGAGCAGGCCCAGGAGCTGATCGCGGGCTGGGACGGCCGGGTGTCGGTCGCCGCCGTGAACGGCCCCACGTCGGTGGTGGTCTCCGGCGACGCGGACGCACTGGATGAACTGATGGAGCTTGCGGGCACGCGGGAGATACGGGTGCGGCGGGTCGAGGTGGATTACGCCTCGCACTCGGCGCATGTGGAGTCGATCCGTGACGAGCTGCTGGAGGTTCTTGGTCCGGTGGTGGCGCGGGTGCCGGTGGTGCCGTTCTTCTCGACGGTGACGGGTGAGTGGGTCGAGTCGGCGGTGACGGATGCCGGGTACTGGTACACCAACCTCCGCCGGACCGTGGAGCTGGAGTCCGCGGTGCGGGAGTTGGTGAGTGCCGGGCATGGCGCGTTCCTGGAGATGAGCCCGCACCCGGTGCTGACGGTCCCGGTCGCGGAGACCGTCGAAGCAGCGGGCGCCGACGTTCTGGTGACGGGCACGCTGCGTCGTGGTCAGGGGGGTCTGGCCCGGTTCTACACGTCGTTGGGTGAGGCGTGGGTGCGGGGTGTGGGCGTGGACTGGAGCCCGGCTTTCGCTCCGTATACGCCGCGTCGGGTGGAGTTGCCGACGTATGCCTTCCAGCGGCAGCGTTACTGGCTGGAGTTGCCGAAGACCTCGGCCGGGGTGGTGGATCCGGTGGGGGAGCGGTTCTGGAAGACCGTCGAGGACGGCGACCTGGAAGAGTTCGCCCGCACTCTCGGCCTTAACGACCCGTCGGTGCTGGGCGAGGTGGTCCCGGCCCTGTCGTCCTGGCACCGGGGCCGGCAGGACCGCTCCACACTCGACAGCTGGCGCTACCGCATCACCTGGCGGCCCCTGGCCGGCCGCACGCCGTCCGGCGCGTCCCTGGACGGCACCTGGCTCCTCGTCGTCCCCGAGGCGTTCGACGACGACCCGCTGTCCCAGGCCGCCCTCACCGTTCTCACGCAACGAGCGGAAGACGTACGCGTCCTGACGGTCGCTGCGGCGGATGCCGACCGTCAGCGGCTGAGCGGCCGGCTCCGGGCCGAGGCCGCTGCCGTCAGCGGCGTGCTCTCCCTGGCCGGCCTCGACGAGCGTCCGCACCCCGACCACGCGTCCGTGCCTGAGGGCCTGGCCGTGAGCCTCGCGCTCGTCCAGGCCCTGGGCGACGCCGGCATCGAGGCACCGCTGTGGTGCGTCACCCGCGGAGCCGTCGCCACGGCGGATGACCGGGCACCCGCCGCCCCCCTCCAGGCAGGCGTCTGGGGACTCGGCCGGGTCGCCGCCCTGGAGCACCCGGGGCGCTGGGGCGGCCTGATCGACCTCCCCGAGGCAGCCGGCGAACCCACCCTGAACCTGCTCGCCGACCTCCTCACCGGCGAGGCAACCGAGGACCAGATCGCCGTACGGGGCGGCAAGGCGCTCGGCCGCCGGCTGGTCCGGGCACCGCACGGCGACGCCCCCGCAGCCCGCTCCTTCAAGCCGCGCGGCACCGTCCTCGTCACGGGCGGCACCGGCGCCCTCGGCGTCCGCATGGCACGCTGGCTCGCCCGCAACGGCGCCGGACACCTCGTCCTGACCGGACGCCGCGGCGCCGACACACCCGGTATCGCCGACCTCCGCCAGGAACTCCAGGAGCAGGGCACCCCGGTCACCGTCGCCGCCTGCGACATGGCGGACCCGGACTCCGTCGCCGCACTGATCCGGCAGCTGGAGCAGGAAGGCGTGCCACCCGTCCGCACCGTCCTGCACGCCGCGGGCATCAGCGCCCTTGGATCACTCGCCGACACCGGCATCACCGACCTCGTCTCGACCCTGTCCGGCAAGGTGCAAGGCGCCGACCACCTCGACGCCGCACTCGACCCGGCCGCCCTCGACGCCGTCGTCTACTTCTCCTCCATCTCCGGCACATGGGGCGTCGCCGACCACGGCGCCTACGCCGCCGCCAACGCCATCCTCGACGCGCGTGCCGAGCAGCGCCGCGCGGACGGCGTGCCCGTCCTCTCGGTCGCCTGGGGCCCCTGGGCCGGCGGCGGCATGATCGCCGAGAGCATCCAGGACGTCCTCCGCCGCCGCGGCGTGCCCGTCATCGACCCGGACACCGCCGTCACCGGCCTCAAGCAGGCACTGGATCACGACGAGACACTCGTCGCGATCGCCGACGTCGACTGGCCGCGCTTCGCGGGCGTGTTCACCTCGGTACGCCCCAGCCCCCTGCTCGCCGAACTGCCCGACGCACAGCCCGCCGACGACGAGGACACGACGTCCCAGGAGCAGCCCGCCCTGCTCCAGCACCTCGCCGGGCTCGATTCGGCGCGGCGCCAAACGGCCCTGAAGGACCTGGTGAGCCGACAGGTCGCCACCGTGCTCGGGCACGCCGACGCGGACGCCGTCGACACCGAACTGGCCTTCAAGGACCTCGGCTTCGACTCGCTCACCGCCGTCGAACTGCGCAACCGCCTCGGCCGTACCACCGGTCTGCCGCTGCCCACCACGGTCGTCTTCGACCACCCCAGCATCACCGTCCTGGCCGACTACCTCGCAGAGCAGGCCTTCGGCTCCCGGCAGACCGCCGCCGAGACCACGCTCGTCCCCGCCGCACGCGATGCCGCGGACGACGAACCGATCGCGATCGTGTCGATGGGATGCCGCTACCCCGGGGGAGCGCGCACGCCCGAAGACCTGTGGCGGCTGGTGCGCGACGAGGTCGACGCCATCTCGGAGTTCCCCGCCGACCGCGGCTGGGACCTCGACGCCCTCTACGACCCGGACCCCGACCGGACCGCGACCAGCTATGTCCGCGAGAGCGGCTTCCTGCACGACGCCGCCGAGTTCGACGCCGCGTTCTTCGGCATCTCGCCGCGCGAGGCCCTCGCCATGGACCCCCAGCAGCGCCTCCTGCTGGAGACCGCCTGGGAGGCGCTGGAACGCGCCGGCATCGCCCCGAAGACCCTGCGCGGCAGCAGCACCGGCGTATACGTGGGCCTGACCGACCAGGAGTACGCCGCCCAACTGCGCGCCGCCGCCGGGGAAACCGAGGGCTACCTCGCCACCGGCGCCGCGGCCAGCGTGGCCTCCGGCCGCATCGCCTACACCCTGGGCCTCGAAGGCCCCGCGGTCACCATCGACACGGCCTGCTCCTCCTCGCTCGTCGCCCTCCACATGGCCGTACGCGCCCTGCGGGCCGGCGAGTGTGAACTCGCCCTGGCGGGCGCCGTCGCCGTGATGTCCGGGCCCAGCCCCTTCATCGCCTTCAGCCGGCAGCGCGCCCTCGCGGCGGACGGCCGCTGCAAGCCCTTCTCCGCCGACGCCGACGGCTTCGCCCTGTCGGAGGGCGTCGGTGTCCTGCTCCTGGAGCGGCTCTCCGACGCGCGCCGCCACAACCACCCGGTGCTGGCCGTGGTCCGCGGTACGGCGATCAACCAGGACGGTGCCTCCAACGGCCTCACCGCCCCCAACGGTCCCTCCCAGCAGCGCGTGATCCGCGCCGCGCTGGCGAACGCGGGCCTGTCGACGACCGACGTGGACGTCATCGAGGCGCACGGCACCGGCACCAAGCTGGGCGACCCGATCGAGGCACAGGCGCTGCTGGCGGTCTACGGCCAGGACCGGCCCGCCGACCGGCCCCTGTGGCTGGGCTCGGTGAAGTCCAACATCGGCCACACCCAGGCCGCCTCGGGCATGGCCGGCGTCATCAAGATGGTGCAGGCCATGCACGAGGGCGTCCTGCCCAGGTCCCTGTACGGTGAGGCGCCCACGCCCATGGTCGACTGGTCGGCCGGCGCGATCGGGATCCTCTCCCAGGCGCGGCCCTGGAAGGAGTACGACCGCCCCCGCACGGCGGCCGTCTCGTCCTTCGGCATCAGCGGCACCAACGCCCACGTCATCATCGAGCACGTTCCCCGCGCCGCCGAACCCGCCCGCACGGACCTGCCGGCCGCACAGGCGACCGTCGTCCCCCTGACGGTCTCGGCCCGCTCGGAGGCCGCGCTCAAGAACCAGGCCGACCGCCTCCTGTCCCACCTGCGCGAGACCGACGCACACCCCGTCGACGTGGCCTGGTCCCTGCTCAACCACCGCTCCCAGTTCGAACACCGGGCACTGCTGATCGGCTCGCAGCTCGTCACCTCCGGCACCGCCTCCGCCAATGCCGACTCCCCGGTGTTCGTGTTTCCGGGGCAGGGGGCGCAGTGGGTGGGGATGGCGGTGGAGTTGCTGGACTCCTCGCCGGTGTTCGCGGCGCGGTTCGGTGAGTGTGCGGTGGCGCTGGACGCTTTTGTGGACTGGTCGTTGGTGGATGTGGTGCGGGGTGTGGAGGGTGCTGCGGGGTTCGAGCGGGTGGATGTGGTGCAGCCGGTGCTGTGGGCGGTGATGGTGTCGCTGGCGGCGTTGTGGGAGTCGTTCGGGGTGCGTCCGGCCGCGGTGGTGGGGCACTCGCAGGGTGAGATCGCCGCCGCGGTGGTGTCCGGTGCGCTGAGCCTGGCGGACGGCGCGCGGGTGGTGGCGTTGCGGAGCCGGGCGATCATCGCTCTGGCGGGGCGTGGCGGGATGGTGTCGGTGGCCCTTCCGCGTGAGCAGGTCCAGGAGCTGATCGGGGGCTGGGACGGCCGGGTGTCGGTCGCCGCCGTGAACGGCCCCACGTCGGTGGTGGTCTCCGGCGACGCGGACGCACTCGATGAACTGATGGACCTTGCGGGCACGCGGGAGATACGGGTGCGGCGGGTCGAGGTGGATTACGCCTCGCACTCGGCGCATGTGGAGTCGATCCGTGACGAGCTGCTGGAGGTTCTTGGTCCGGTGGTGGCGCGGGTGCCGGTGGTGCCGTTCTTCTCGACGGTGACGGGTGAGTGGGTCGAGTCGGCGGTGACGGATGCCGGGTACTGGTACACCAACCTCCGCCGGACCGTGGAGCTGGAGTCCGCGGTGCGGGAGTTGGTGAGTGCCGGGCATGGCGCGTTCCTGGAGATGAGTCCGCACCCGGTGCTGACGGTCCCGGTCGCGGAGACCGTCGAGGCAGCGGGCGCCGACGTTCTGGTGACGGGCACGCTGCGTCGTGGTCAGGGGGGTCTGGCCCGGTTCTACACGTCGTTGGGTGAGGCGTGGGTGCGGGGTGTGGGCGTGGACTGGAGCCCGGTGTTCGAGGGCCTCGCGCCGCGTCGGGTGGAGTTGCCGACGTATGCCTTCCAGCGGCAGCGTTACTGGCTGGAGTTGCCGAAGACCTCGGCCGGGGTGGTGGATCCGGTGGGGGAGCGGTTCTGGAAGACCGTCGAGGACGGCGACCTGGAAGAGTTCGCCCGCACTCTCGGCCTTAACGACCCGTCGGTGCTGGGCGAGGTGGTCCCGGCCCTGTCGTCCTGGCACCGCGGCCGGCAGGACCGCTCCACACTCGACAGCTGGCGCTACCGCATCACCTGGCGGCCCAAGCCCGCCGCCACGCCTGCCACCGCAGCCCTGGACGGCACCTGGCTCCTCGCCGTCCCCGAGAAGCACCGGGACCACGACCTCGTCGCGGCCACGGCCGGCGCCCTGCACGCCGCCGGTGCCCGGACCCTCGAGTTCACCGTGCCCGACTCGGCCCAGCGCACCGAACTGGCCGAGCGGCTGCTCGCGGACCTTCCCGCGGGCGTCTCACCGGCCGGCGTCCTGTCGCTGCTGGCCCTCAACGACGCGGAGAGCAAGCAGAGCGCGGGCGTCTCGCACGGGCTGCTCGCAACGGTGGCGCTCGTCCAGGCGCTCGACGACGCCGCTGTCCCCGGCCGGCTGTGGTGCCTCACCCAAGGTGCGGTGTCGACCGGCGAACGCGACGGCGCTCCCGACCCGGCGCAGGCGGCCGTGTGGGGACTCGCACGGGTGATCGGCCTCGACGACCCCGACCGCTGCGGCGGCCTCGTCGATCTGCCCGCCGCCGACACCGAGTCCGCACTGCACCGCCTCCCTGCCCTGCTCGCCCAAGCGGCCCCGGAAGACGGCGGCCGGGAAACCGAGTTCGCGCTGCGCGCAGGAGGCGTCAGCGTCCGGCGCATGATCCGTACGCCGCTCCACGCGTCCAACGCCATCGCCGACGCCGACGCCGACGCCTGGCGCCCCCGCGGCACCGTCCTGGTCACCGGCGGCACAGGAGCCCTCGGCTCGCACGTCGCGCGGTCCCTGGCACAGGACGGGGCCGAGCACCTGATCCTGACCAGCAGGCGCGGCCCCGACGCCCCCGGCGCCGCCGGACTGTGCGACGAACTCACCGCCCTAGGCTGCCGCGTGACCCTCGCCGCCTGCGACATCGCCGACCGCGACGCGCTCTGCGCACTGCTCGACGCCGTACCCGAGGAGCTCCCGCTCACCGCGGTCGTCCACACGGCGGGCGCCGTCGAGGCGGCACGCCCGCTGGGCGAGCTCACCCTCGACGACACCGCCGGCGTGATGCACGCCAAGGTAGTCGGCGCGCAGAACCTGGAGGAGCTGCTGGCCGGACACCCGCTGGACGCCTTCGTCCTCTTCTCCTCCGGCGCCGGCGTCTGGGGCAACGGAGGACAGGCCCCGTACGCCGCCGCCAACGCCCACCTCGACGCCCTCGCCGAACGGCGCCGCGCCCAGGGACTGCCCGCCACCTCGATCGCCTGGGGCGCCTGGGCGGGCGGCGGCATGGTCGACGAGGAGACCGGCGAGCAGCTGCTGCGCCGCGGTGTCCCGGCGATGGCTCCCGAACGCGCCGTCCGCGCCCTGCGCGAGGCCGCCGCCGGGCACGAGACCACGCTCGTGGTCGCCGACATCCGCTGGGACCGTTTCGTCCCCGCCTACTGCGCCCACGGACACCGTCCGCTCATCGACGAGGTACCCGAAGTACAGGAACTCCTCGCCGCCCGCAGCGCCACGCAGCCCGAGGCACAGCACGACGAAGCCACCGCGGCCGCCGCTCTGCTGGCCGAACTCGGCGCACTGCCCGCACCCAAGCGCCGCCGCCGGCTCGTCGACCTGATCCGCCGCCACGTGGGCGCGGTCCTGGGCCACGGCCCGTCCGACACCGTCAAACCGGGACGCGCCTTCCGCGACATGGGCTTCGACTCCCTGACCGCGGTGGAACTGCGCAACCGGCTCAGCGCGGTCCTCGGCACCCGGCTCTCGGCGACCATCGTCTTCGACCACCCGACGCCGAACGCCCTCGCCGACCACCTGGACGCCCAACTGCTGCCCGCCGCGGGCGGAGGGGCCGGTGACGTGCCCGCCGGCCTGGAACAGGTGGAAGCCGCCTACCGGCAGGCGTCCGACCCCGCCGCACGCCAGGCCCTCACCGAAGCACTGCGCACCTTGCTGGACAGCTGGGCGGCATCCGAAGAACCGCAGGAGGCGACCGTCGACGAGGAACTGATCGCCGCTTCCGACGAGGACATGTTCGACCTGATCGACAGGGAACTCGGGATCTCCTGAGCGGAACCCCGTCATGGCTCCCGATTCTCGAAGGGCTGACTTTGCCATGGACAACAACGAGGACAAGCTCCGCGACTACCTCAAGCGGGTCACCACGGACCTGCGGCAGACCCGCCGCAGGCTCGCCGAGTTCGAGACCCGCGAACACGAGCCCGTCGCCATCGTGGCCACGGCCTGCCGCATGCCCGGCGGAGCCCGCACCCCCGAGGACCTCTGGAAGCTGGTGACCGAGGGCACCGACACCGTCGCGGCCATGCCCACGGACCGCGGCTGGGACCTCGACGCCCTCTACGACCCGGACCCCGACCGGACCGGCACCAGCTATGTGCGCGAGGGGGCCTTCCTCTACGACGCCGCCGAGTTCGACGCCGCGTTCTTCGGCATCTCGCCGCGCGAGGCCCTCGCCATGGACCCCCAGCAGCGCCTCCTGCTGGAGACCACCTGGGAGGTCTTCGAGCGGGCCGGTATCGACCCGAACACCCTGCGCGGCAGCAGCACCGGCGTCTTCATCGGCTCCAGCAACCAGGGCTACGCCCTCGACGGCAGCAACGCGCCCGACGACGTCGAGGGCCACCTGCTGACCGGCGGCTCCGCCGCCGTCCTCTCCGGCCGGCTCTCCTACAGCTTCGGCCTCGAAGGACCCGCCGTCAGCCTCGACACCATGTGCTCCTCGTCCCTCGTGGCCCTGCACCTCGCCGTGCAGGCCCTGCGCACCGGCGAGTGCTCCATGGCCGTCACCGGCGGCGCCACCGTCATGGCCACCACCCGCAACTTCGTGGAGTTCAGCCGCCAGCGGGGGCTCGCGGTGGACGGCCGGTGCAAGCCGTTCGCGGAGGGCGCGGACGGCACGGGCTGGGGTGAGGGCGTCGGTGTCCTGCTCCTGGAGCGGCTCTCGGACGCGCGCCGCAACAACCACCAGGTGCTGGCCGTGGTCCGCGGTACGGCGATCAACCAGGACGGTGCCTCCAACGGCCTCACCGCCCCCAACGGTCCCTCCCAGCAGCGCGTGATCCGCGCCGCGCTGGCGAACGCGGGCCTGTCGACGACCGACGTGGACGTCATCGAGGCGCACGGCACCGGCACCAAGCTGGGCGACCCGATCGAGGCACAGGCGCTGCTGGCGGTCTACGGCCAGGACCGGCCCGCCGACCGGCCCCTGTGGCTGGGCTCGGTGAAGTCCAACATCGGCCACACCCAGGCCGCCTCGGGCGTCGCCGCCGTGATCAAGACGGTCGAGTCCCTGCGCCACGGCCTCCTCCCCAAGAGCCTGCACGTCGACGAGCCGACCTCCCACGTCGACTGGTCCGCCGGCCCCCTCACGCTCCTGACGGAAGCCGTCGACTGGCCCGAGACCGGCCGGCCCCGCCGCGCCGGCGTCTCCTCCTTCGGCGGCAGCGGCACCAACGCCCACGTCATCATCGAGCAGGCACCGCAGGACGAGGCACCGCAGGAGGCCCCGGCCCAACCCGCCGCCCCGGCCGAACCCGCCGCCCCGGCCGCCCTTCCCTGGCTGCTGTCCGCCCGCTCGGACACGGCCCTCAAGGCCCAGGCCGAACAGTTCGCCGCCCGCATCGAGACCGGCGGCCTGGCCGCCGTCGACGTAGCGCACTCCCTGGCGACCGGGCGCGCCGCACTGGAGGAGCGCGCCGTCGTCGTCGGCACCGACCGCGACGAACTGCTCACCGCCCTGCGGGCCACCGCACACGGCGACCAGCCCGCCACCGTGGCCCGAGGCCTCGCCGAAAACCCCGGCGAGGACATCGACTCGGTGTTCGTGTTTCCGGGGCAGGGGGCGCAGTGGGTGGGGATGGCGGTGGAGTTGCTGGACTCCTCGCCGGTGTTCGCGGCGCGGTTCGGTGAGTGTGCGGTGGCGCTGGACGCTTTTGTGGACTGGTCGTTGGTGGATGTGGTGCGGGGTGTGGAGGGTGCTGCGGGGTTCGAGCGGGTGGATGTGGTGCAGCCGGTGCTGTGGGCGGTGATGGTGTCGCTGGCGGCGTTGTGGGAGTCGTTCGGGGTGCGTCCGGCCGCGGTGGTGGGGCATTCGCAGGGTGAGATCGCCGCTGCGGTGGTGTCCGGTGCGCTGAGCCTGGCGGACGGCGCGCGGGTGGTGGCGTTGCGGAGCCGGGCGATCATCGCTCTGGCGGGGCGTGGCGGGATGGTGTCGGTGGCCCTTCCGCGTGAGCAGGTCCAGGAGCTGATCGGGGGCTGGGACGGCCGGGTGTCGGTCGCCGCCGTGAACGGCCCCACGTCGGTGGTGGTCTCCGGCGACGCGGACGCACTGGATGAACTGATGGAGCTTGCGGGCACGCGGGAGATACGGGTGCGGCGGGTCGAGGTGGATTACGCCTCGCACTCGGCGCATGTGGAGTCGATCCGTGACGAGCTGCTGGAGGTTCTTGGTCCGGTGGTGGCGCGGGTGCCGGTGGTGCCGTTCTTCTCGACGGTGACGGGTGAGTGGGTCGAGTCGGCGGTGACGGATGCCGGGTACTGGTACACCAACCTCCGCCGGACCGTGGAGCTGGAGTCCGCGGTGCGGGAGTTGGTGAGTGCCGGGCATGGCGCGTTCCTGGAGATGAGTCCGCATCCGGTGCTGACGGTCCCGGTCGCGGAGACCGTCGAGGCAGCGGGCGCCGACGTTCTGGTGACGGGCACGCTGCGTCGTGGTCAGGGTGGTCTGGCCCGGTTCTACACGTCGTTGGGTGAGGCGTGGGTGCGGGGTGTGGGCGTGGACTGGAGCCCGGTGTTCGAGGGCCTCGCGCCGCGTCGGGTGGAGTTGCCGACGTATGCCTTCCAGCGGCAGCGTTACTGGCTGGAGTTGCCGAAGACCTCGGCCGGGGTGGTGGATCCGGTGGGGGAGCGGTTCTGGAAGACCGTCGAGGACGGCGACCTGGAAGAGTTCGCCCGCACTCTCGGCCTTAACGACCCGTCGGTGCTGGGCGAGGTGGTCCCGGCCCTGTCGTCCTGGCACCGGGGCCGGCAGGACCGCTCCACACTCGACAGCTGGCGCTACCGCATCACCTGGCGGCCCAAGCCCGCCGCCACGCCTGCCACCGCAGCCCTGGACGGCACCTGGCTCGTGATCGTCCCCGAGACCCACCAGGACGACACGATCGTCCAGGCCGTGTCCCGCCTCCTCGTCGAGGCCGGGGCCGCGACCGTCCCCCTGGTGATGAGCGAGACGGACCTCGACCGGGCCGCCGTCGCGGAACAGCTGACCGACATCGTCGCCGCCGACACCTCCACACCCGTACGCGGAGTGGTGTCCCTCCTCTCCCTCGACGAACGCCCCGCGCCCGGCCACGACGGTCCCACCGTCGGCCTCACCCAGTCGCTCTCCCTCGTCCAGGGTCTCCTCGACGCCGGGACCGACACCCGGCTGTGGCTGCTGACCACCGAGTCGGCCACCACCGGCGTCGGCGGCGACACCGTGCAGCACCCCCTCCAGGCCGCCGTCTGGGGACTCGGCCGGGTCCTCGCCCTCGAACAGCCCAAACTGTGGGGCGGCCTGATCGACCTGCCCGCCCACCTCGACCCGCGCACCGGAGCCGCACTCGTGGCCACCCTCGCCGCCGCAGGCGACGAGGACCAGATCGCGCTGCGCCCCTCCGGCACCTACATCCGCCGCCTGGTCCGCGCCCCGCTGTCCGGCCGCCCCGGTGCCCGGACCTGGCGCACCAGCGGCAGCGCCCTGGTCACCGGCGGCACCGGAGGGCTCGGCGGCCACGCCGCCCGCCTCCTCGCCCGAAACGGCGCCGAACACCTGGTACTCACCAGCCGGCACGGCCTCGACGCCCCCGGCGCCGCCGAACTGCGCGACGAACTCACCGCCCTCGGCTGCCGCGTGACCATCGCCGCCTGCGACGTCGCCGACCGCGACGCCCTGACCCGGCTCGTCCAGCAGGTCGAGGCCGACGGCCCCGCCATCCGCTCCGTCGTGCACACCGCCGGCGTCGGCATGCTGGCGCCGCTCGCCGACACCGACATGGACTTCTTCGCCGAGGGCCTGCGCGCCAAGCTCCTGGGAGCGGCGAACCTCGACGCCGTCTTCGACCACGACCGCCTCGACGCGTTCGTGCTGTACTCCTCGGTCGCGGGCACCTGGGGCAGCGGCGACCACGGCGCCTACTCCGCCTCCAACGCCTACGTCGACGCGCTCGCCGACCACCGCCGCGCCCGCGGCCTGACCGGTACCTCCCTCGCATGGGGCATCTGGAGCCCCGAGGGCGGCGGAATGGCGGTCAACATCGTCCGGGAACAGCTGCGCTGGCGCGGCATCCCCTTCATGGACCCGCAGCTGGCCGTCGACGGACTGCAGCAGGCACTCGACCACGACGACACCTTCCTCGCCGTCGCCGACATCGACTGGGAGCGGTTCGTCCCCGTCTTCACCGCCGCACACCCGCGACCGCTCCTGCACGAGGTGCCGGAGGTCGCCGAGGCGATGAAGGCCGACGAGGCCGTCGCCGGACACGCGGACAGCCGCGCCGACACCCTCCGCGCGGAACTGGCCGGCATGTCCGCCGCCGAGCGCGACCGGGCCCTGTCCGAACTGGTCCGCAGCGAGGTGGCCGGGGTCCTCGGCTTCGCGGACAGCGCGGAGATCGCCGTCACCCGTGCCTTCCGCGACATGGGCTTCGACTCCCTCACCGCGGTCGAACTGCGCAACCGGCTCAACTCCGCCACCGGCCTGGGCCTTCCGGCGACGATCGTCTTCGACCACCCCAACGTGCGCGACCTCGTCCGCCTCCTGCGCACCCGCCTCGCCCCCGAGGACACGGCCGCCGATTCCCTGCCCGCCGCCGTCACCCGCGCGGCCGCCGCGCCCGACGACGAACCCATCGCCATCGTGTCCATGGGCTGCCGCTTCCCCGGCGGCGTCACCTCGCCCGACGAGCTGTGGCGGCTGGTCCAGGACGAGACCGACGCGGTGTCCCTGCTGCCCACCGACCGCGGCTGGGACGTCGACAACCTCTACGACCCCGACCCGGACCGGGCCGGTACGACCTACACCCGCGAAGGCGGCTTCCTGCACGACGCGGCCGACTTCGACGCCGCCTTCTTCGAGATCTCGCCGCGCGAGGCGACCGCCATGGACCCCCAGCAGCGCCTCCTCCTGGAGACCGCCTGGGAGGTCCTGGAGCGGGCCGGCATCGCCCCGGACAGCCTCCACGGCAGCCCCACCGGCGTCTTCGTCGGCGCCTCCCACCAGGGCTACGGCTCCCGCTCCCAGGCACCGGAGGGCTTCGAGGGCCACCTGATCACCGGGACCGTCACCAGCATCGCCTCCGGCCGCATCTCGTACACCCTCGGCCTCGAGGGCCCGGCCGTCACCATGGACACCGGCTGCTCCTCCGCCCTGGTCGCCCTGCACATGGCCGTCCAGTCGCTGCGCTCCGGCGAGTGCTCGCTCGCGCTCACCGGCGGCGCCGCCGTCATGGGCGAGCCCATCGGCCTCGTCGGCTTCAGCCGGCAGCGCGGACTCGCGGCGGACGGCCGCTGCAAGCCCTTCTCCGCCGACGCCGACGGCATGGGCATGGCCGAAGGCGTCGGCATGGTGCTCCTGGAGCGGCTCTCCGACGCACGCCGCCACGGCCACCCGGTGCTGGCCGTGGTCCGCGGTACGGCGATCAACCAGGACGGTGCCTCCAACGGCCTCACCGCCCCCAACGGCCTCTCCCAGCAACGCGTGATCCAAGCCGCACTGGCGAACGCCGGCCTGACGACGGCGGACGTCGACGTCGTCGAGGCACACGGCACCGGCACCAAGCTCGGCGACCCGATCGAGGCACAGGCCCTGCTGGCGACCTACGGCCAGGACCGGCCCGCCGGCCGGCCCCTGTGGCTGGGCTCGGTGAAGTCGAACATCGGCCACGCCCAGGCCGCCTCGGGCATGGCCGGTGTCATCAAGATGGTGCAGGCCATCCGGTACGGCACGATGCCCAAGTCCCTGCACGCCGACGAGGTGTCACCGTTCGTGGACTGGACGGCCGGCGCCGTCGAGGTCCTCTCCCAGGCACGGCCCTGGGACGAACTCGGCCGCCCCCGCCGCGCCGGCGTCTCCTCCTTCGGCGTCAGCGGCACCAACGCCCACATCATCATCGAGCAGCCGGAGCCCGAAGCCGCGCCGCGGCCCGCCCCCACGGCGGACGACCCGGTCCTCCCCTGGCTCGTCACGGCCCGCTCGGACACGGCCCTCAAGGCCCAGGCCGGCCGGCTCGCGTCCGCCATCGAGACCGGCGACCTCGACGCCGTCGACGTCGCCCACTCCCTGGCGACCGGACGCGCCGCACTGGAAGAGCGCGCCGTCGTCGTCGGCACCGACCGCGACCAACTCCTGACCGCCCTCACCTCCCTCACCGACGGCGAGGCGACCCCCGCACTCGTCCGCGGCACCACCCACAACCCCGGCGAGGACACCGACTCGGTGTTCGTGTTTCCGGGGCAGGGGGCGCAGTGGGTGGGGATGGCGGTGGAGTTGCTGGACTCCTCGCCGGTGTTCGCGGCGCGGTTCGGTGAGTGTGCGGCGGCGCTGGACGCTTTTGTGGACTGGTCGTTGGTGGATGTGGTGCGGGGTGTGGAGGGTGCTGCGGGGTTCGAGCGGGTGGATGTGGTGCAGCCGGTGCTGTGGGCGGTGATGGTGTCGCTGGCGGCGTTGTGGGAGTCGTTCGGGGTGCGTCCGGCCGCGGTGGTGGGGCACTCGCAGGGTGAGATCGCCGCCGCGGTGGTCTCCGGTGCGCTGAGCCTGGCGGACGGCGCCCGGGTGGTGGCGTTGCGGAGCCGGGCGATCATCGCTCTGGCGGGGCGTGGCGGGATGGTGTCGGTGGCCCTTCCGCGTGAGCAGGTCCAGGAGCTGATCGCGGGCTGGGACGGCCGGGTGTCGGTCGCCGCCGTGAACGGCCCCACGTCGGTGGTGGTCTCCGGCGACGCGGACGCACTCGATGAACTGATGGACCTTGCGGGCACGCGGGAGATACGGGTGCGGCGGGTCGAGGTGGATTACGCCTCGCACTCGGCGCATGTGGAGTCGATCCGTGACGAGCTGCTGGAGGTTCTTGGTCCGGTGGTGGCGCGGGTGCCGGTGGTGCCGTTCTTCTCGACGGTGACGGGTGAGTGGGTCGAGTCGGCGGTGACGGATGCCGGGTACTGGTACACCAACCTCCGCCGGACCGTGGAGCTGGAGTCCGCGGTGCGGGAGTTGGTGAGTGCCGGGCATGGCGCGTTCCTGGAGATGAGTCCGCATCCGGTGCTGACGGTCCCGGTCGCGGAGACCGTCGAAGCAGCGGGCGGCGAGGCTCTGGTGACGGGCACGCTGCGTCGTGGTCAGGGGGGTCTGGCCCGGTTCTACACGTCGTTGGGTGAGGCGTGGGTGCGGGGTGTGGGCGTGGACTGGAGCCCGGTGTTCGAGGGCCTCGCGCCGCGTCGGGTGGAGTTGCCGACGTATGCCTTCCAGCGCCGGCGCTACTGGCTGGAGTTGCCCGAACAAGCCGGACCCCTCGCCGATCCCATCACGTTCGGCGGCATCGACCTGGCCGACGACAGCTTCTGGGCGTCGGTCGAGGACGGCGACGTCGAAACCCTCGCCCAGACCCTCGGCCTCGACGACGCACAGTCCCTGGGAGAAGTCGTCCCGGCCCTGTCGTCCTGGCGCCGCAGCCGGCAGGAACTCTCCACACTGGACAGCTGGCGCTACCGCATCACCTGGCGGCCCAAGCCCGAACGGGGCACGTTTGCCGCGGCACTCGACGGCACCTGGCTCCTCGTCGTCCCCGAGGAACACCAGGACAGCGAACTCGTACGCGGCGTGACGAAGGCGGTGGGGGAGCGGGCCGCCGGCCTGCGCACCCTCGTCATCGGCGCCCGCGAGGCCGAACGCGAGCGCCTCGCCGACCTCCTGCGGGAGGAGGCCGCCCACCAGCCCGTACGCGGTGTCCTGTCCCTGCTGGCTCTCGACGAACGCCCCTGGGCCGACGAGAGCGTCCTGCCCACCGGCCTCGTCCTGATGACCACCCTGCTCCAGGCGCTCGGCGACGCGTCACTCGACGCGCCCCTGTGGTGCGCCACCCGCGGCGCGGTCTCCGTACACCGCAACGACCGGCTGGAGAACCCGCTGCAGGCCATGAGCTGGGGCCTGGGCCGGATCGCCTCGCTGGAGTACCCGCAGCGCTGGGGCGGCCTGATCGACCTGCCCGAGACCGTGGACGAGCGGGCCGGCCGCCGCCTGGCCGCCGCCCTGTCCGGACACCTCGACGAGGACCACATCGCCCTGCGCCCCTCGGGCCTGTTCGCCCGCAGGCTCGTCCGGGCCGGCGACGGCCCGCGCCCGGGCGGACCGGCCTGGACACCCAGCGGCACCGTCCTGGTCACCGGAGCCACCGGCGGCCTCGGCCGGCACATCTCCCGCTGGCTGGCCCGCAGCGGAGCCGAGCACCTGGTGCTGGTCAGCCGCCGCGGCCCCGAAGCCCCCGGCGCCGCCGAACTCGTCGCCGAACTCGCCGAGCTGGGCACCCCGGCCAGCGTCGTCGCCTGCGACGTCGCCGACCGCGAGGCCGTCTGCCGACTCGTCGACGACCTGCCCGGCGGCGGCACCCTGACCGCCGTCGTCCACACCGCCGGCATCATCGACGACGGTGTCATCGACGCACTCACCCCGCAGCGCGCCTACGGCGTCCTGCGGCCCAAGGCGGACGCCGCGCTGGCCCTGCACGAGGCGACCCGTCACCTCGACCTCTCCGCGTTCGTCCTGTTCTCCTCCATGGCCGGCACGCTCGGCGGATCCGGCCAGGGCAGCTACGCCGCCGCCAACGCCTTCCTCGACGCCTTCGCCGCCCGGCGGCGCGCCGACGGCCTGCCGACGACCTCCGTGGCCTGGGGCACCTGGGCCGGGGGCGGCATGGTCAGCGAGGAGGCCGCCGAGCGGCTGCGCCGCGACGGCGTGCCGCCCATGGACCCGGAGCTGGCGGTGTCCGCCCTCCAAAAGGCCCTCGACCAGGACGAGGAGTTCCTCGTCGTCGCCGACGTCGACTGGAAACTGATCACCGCCCGCGCCTTCGCCGCGCTGCGCGAGTTCCCCGAGGCCCGCAGGGCCGCCGCCGCCGGCGAGCACGCCGAGAAGGACACCACGGCCAAGGACGGGCCGCCGCTGGTGGCACGGCTGCGCGGACTGGCCCCGGCCGAACGCCGCGCGGCACTCCTGCTGGAGGTCCGCCGGCAGGCCGCGGCCGTCCTCGGCCACACCGACCTCGAAGCCGTGCCCGAGGACCGGGCCATCCACGGCCTCGACTCGCTGACCGCCGTCGAACTGCGCAACCGCTTCGCCGAGGCGACCGGGCTGCGCCTGCCGGTCACCATGGCCTTCGACCACCCCTCGGCCGCGGCACTCACCGCCTACCTCGACGCGGAACTGTTCGGCGACGACAGCGCCGCCGCGGCGGACGGTCTGCCCGCCCTCCCGCACACCGCCGTCGACGACGACCCCATCGTCATCGTCGGCATGGGCTGCCGCTTCCCCGGCGGCGTCCGCTCGCCCGAGGAACTGTGGCGCCTGGTCGCCGACGGCACGGACGCCATCGCACCGTTCCCCGACAACCGCGGCTGGGACGTGGAGAGCCTCTACGACCCCGACCCCGACAAGCCCGGCCACTCCTACGCCCGCCACGGCGGATTCCTCTACGACGCCGACCAGTTCGACCCCGCCTTCTTCGGGATCTCACCCCGTGAGGCCGTCGCCGTCGACCCGCAGCACCGGCTGCTGCTGGAGACGTCGTGGGAGGCCTTCGAACGGGCCGGGATCGACCCCGCACGCGTCCGCGGCACCCAGGCCGGCGTCTTCATCGGCTCCAACTACAACGACTACGGCAGCCGGGCCCGCCGGGCACCCGACGGCCTGGAAGGATATCTGGCCACGGGCAGCGCGAGCAGCGTCGCCTCCGGCCGCATCGCCTACACCTTCGGACTGGAAGGCCCGGCGGTCACCGTCGACACCGCCTGCTCCTCCTCGCTGGTCGCCCTGCACCTCGCCGTGCAGGCACTGCGCTCGGGGGAGTGCGAGCTCGCCCTCGCGGGCGGCGTCACCGTGATCTCCACACCGGACACCTTCATCGAGTTCAGCCGGCAGCGCGCCCTGTCGCCCGACGGCCGCTGCAAGGCGTTCTCCGCCGACGCGGACGGCGCGGGCTGGGCCGAGGGCGTCGGCCTGCTGCTCCTGGAGCGCCTGTCCGACGCGCGCCGAGGCGGCCACACCGTCCTGGCGACCATCGCCGGCACGGCCGTCAACCAGGACGGCGCCTCCAACGGGCTCACCGCCCCCAACGGGCCCGCGCAGCAGCGGGTCATCCGCCAGGCCCTCGCCTCCGCGGGCCTTACCCCGTCCGAGGTGGACGCCGTCGAGGCGCACGGCACCGGCACCAGGCTCGGCGACCCGATCGAGGCGCAGGCGCTGCTGGCGGTCTACGGGCAGGACCGGCCCGCCGAGCGGCCGCTGTGGCTGGGCGCGCTGAAGTCCAACATCGGCCACACCCAGGCCGCTTCGGGTGTCGCCGGCATCATCAAAATGGTGATGGCGATGCGGCACGGCGTCCTGCCCCGCACCCTGCACGCCGAGAACCCCTCACCGCACATCGACTGGTCCTCGGGCGCGGTACGCCTGCTCGACCAGGAGCGCGCATGGGCCCCGGGCGAGGGTCCGCGCCGCGCCGGCGTCTCCGCCTTCGGCGTCAGCGGCACCAACGCCCACGTCATCCTCCAGGAACCCGAACCCCAGCCCGCGCCCGCGCCCGAGTCCGCGCCCGAGTCAGGGGCCGGGTCCGGGTCCGGGTCCGGGCGTGTCGCCGGGACCGCGGCCCTGCCCGCGGGCAGGCTGCCGTCCGCCGGGAACGACGCGGACGCGGCGGACACCCCGGCCGCACCGGCCTCCGCCTCCGCCTCCGCCTCCGCCTCCGCCGCGCCCGTCGTCCCGTGGCTGCTGTCGGCCCGCGGCACGGCCGCCCTGCGCGAACAGGCGGCACGCCTGCTCGGCCACCTCGCCCCGCCCCACAGTGCGAGCCCGGCCGACATCGCCCTGTCCCTGGCCACCTCACGGGCCGCGTTCGAGGACCGCGCCGCCATCGTCGCCGGCGACCTCGGCTCCTTCACCGAGGCCCTGACCGCACTCGCCGAGGGCCGGCAGCACCCGCGCCTGACGGTGGAGCGGGCACGCTCCGGCAAGGTGGCGTTCCTCTTCTCCGGACAGGGCGCCCAGCAGCCCGAGACCGGACGCAGGCTCTACGCCGCGCACGACGCGTTCGCCGACGCCCTCGACGCGGTCTGCGCACACATGGACACCCACCTCGAACGCCCCCTGCGCGACGTCCTGTTCGCACCGGCCGGCACCCCCGAGGCCGCACTCCTCGACCAGACCGCCTACACCCAGGCAGGCCTGTTCGCCGTCGAGGTCGCCCTGTTCCGGCTCGTGGAGAGTCTGGGTCTGAAGCCCGACGCCGTCCTTGGCCACTCCGCCGGCGAGATCGCCGCCGCACACGTCGCCGGGATGCTCTCCCTTCAGGACGCCTGCCTGCTGGTCGCCACCCGCGGCCGGCTCATGCAGGCCCTCCCGGCGGGCGGCGCCATGATCTCCGTACAGGCATCCGAGGAAGAGGTGCTGGCGCTGCTCGCCGGCCACGAGGGCAAGGCCGCGATCGCCGCCCTCAACGGCCCCCTGGCGACCGTCGTCTCCGGCGACCAGGACGCGGTGACCGCCGTCGCCGACGCACTGGCCGCCCAGGGCCGCAAGACCCGGCGCCTGAACGTCAGCCACGCCTTCCACTCGCCCCGCATGGACGCCATGCTCGACGAATTCGCCGCGCTCACCGCACACCTCGACCACCGCCCGCCCACCCTGCCCGTCGTCTCCGCCGTCACCGGCCGCCCCCTGGGCGAGCACGAGACCGAGCCCGCCCACTGGGTGCGCCAGGTCCGCGAAGCCGTCCGCTTCCACGACGGCGTACGCACCCTGGAGGACCAGGGCATCACCACCTACGTCGAGATCGGCCCCGGCGGCGTACTGACCGCGATGGCCGGCGACTGCGTCACCGGCGAGGCCGCCCTCGTCCCGCTGCTGCGCCGCGACACCGACGAGACCGAATCCCTCACCACCGCACTCGCCCGGCTGCACACCCGCGGCCACGCGCCCGACTGGGCCGCGCTGCTCGCCCCGCTGGGCGCACGCCGCACCGACCTGCCGACCTACCCCTTCCAACGCAGCCGGTACTGGCTGGAGGCCACCACCGGCACCCGCGACGTCGCCCGCGCCGGACTGGAGGCGGCAGGGCACCCGCTGCTCGACATCGCCGTACCGCTGGCCGGCTCGGACGGGGTGCTGCTCACCGGCACCGTGTCCGTGGAACGCCAGCCCTGGCTGCGCGACCACGCACTCGGCGACGTGGTCCTCTTCCCGGGCACCGCGTTCCTCGAACTCGCCCTCCAGGCCTGCGAACGGGCCGGCGCGGCACAGATCGCCGACCTCACCCTGCAGGCGCCGCTCGTCCTGCCGGCCACCGGGGCCGTCCAGCTCCAGGTCACCGTCGCCCCCTCCGACGGCTCCGGCACCCGCACCCTGAGCGTGCACGCACGGCCCGGCGGCGCGGACGACGCGACGGCCCGGCCCTGGGTCCGGCACGCCGAGGGCACGCTCAGCGACGAGAACCCCGGCCGGCCCGGCCACCTCGATACGGCTGTGTGGCCGCCGGCCGGCGCCGAACCGCTCGACGTGTCCGGGCTGTACACCCGCATCGCCGAGAACGGCTTCGCCTACGGCCCCGCCTTCCGCGGCCTGCGCGCCGCCTGGCGCCTGGGCGAGGAGGTGTACGCGGAGATCGTCCCGCAGGACGGCGCACCTCTGGAGCGCGCCGAGGACTTCACCGTCCACCCCGCGCTCCTGGACGCCGCCCTGCACACCGTGGCACTCGCCGCCGACGCCGAGGGGCCCACGCTCCTGCCGTTCACCTTCACCGGCGTGTCGGTGACCGCGGCCGGGCCCGCCGCGCTGCGCGTGCGCCTCGCCCCGCAGGGCGAGCACCGGTACGCGGTCCAGGTCGCCGACGCCACGGGTGCACCCGTCGCCGAGGTCGCCGGACTCGTCCTGCGCCCCCTCGACAGCAGCCGGCTCACACCGTCCGCCGGCGCGGGCGACCTCTACCGCGTGCGGTGGGTGCCCGCCGAGACGCACTCCGCCACCGCCCCGGCAGCGGTCCTGGCCGGCGCCGGCGACACCCTGGCAGCCTGGGCCGACGCCCATGCCGGCCGGGTGACCCGCCACGACAGCCTCGAGGCCCTGCGCGCCGCCGTCGCCGCCGGCCTGCCGATGCCGCAGACGGTGGTGGCCGCCCTGCCCGCGACCGCTGATGCCGCCGACCGCGCCGACGCCGTCCGGCAGACCACCCACCGGGCCCTCGAACTGGCCGGCGCCTGGCTGCGGGAGGAGATATTCGCCCCGGCACGGCTGGTGTTCGCCACCCGCCACGCCGTGGCCACCACCGCGGCCGACGCCGCGGCCACCGACCCGGCGCAGGCCGCCGTATGGGGCCTGATCCGCGCCGCCAAGGCCGAGAACCCGGGCCGCTTCGGCCTCCTCGACCACGACGGCTCTGCCGCCTGTCTCGACCTGCTGCCCGCGGCCTTGGCCGGCGGCGAACCGGAGACGGCCCTGCGCGGCACTGCCGCACTCGCCCCGCGCCTGACCCGCGCCCAGGACGTGCCCGCCCAGAACGTCACCGGCCTCGCCGGCTGGGGCACGGTCCTGCTCACCGGGGCGTCCGGAGTGCTCGCCCGGCAGGTGGCCCGCCACCTCGTCACCGCGCACGAGGTCCGCTCCCTGCTCCTGGTCAGCCGCCGCGGAGCCGACGCCGAGGGCATGGACGCACTCACCGAGGAACTGCGCGGCCACGGCGCCGAGGTGACTCTCGCCGCCTGCGACGTCGCCGACCGCGACGCCCTCGCCGCACTCCTCGCCGCCGTCCCCGCCGACCGCCCGCTGACCGCCGTCGTGCACACCGCCGGTGTCCTCGACGACGGCATCGTCGAAGCACTCACCCCCGAGCGGCTGGACACCGTACTGCGGGCCAAGGCCGACGCCGCCCTGCACCTCGACGAACTCACCCGCGACAGCGGCCTCGTCGCGTTCGTCCTGTTCTCCTCGCTCGCCGGCACCTTCGGCGGCGTCGGACAGGGCAACTACTCGGCGGCCAACGCCTTCCTCGACGCCCTCGCCGCCCGGCGCAGCGCCGAGGGACGCCCGGCACAGTCCCTGGCCTGGGGGCTGTGGGCCGAACGCAGCGGCATGACCGGCAAGCTCGGCGAGGCCGATCTGCGCCGCGTCGAACGCGGCGGCGTCCAGCCCATGGACAGCCCCGACGCCCTCGCCCTGCTGGATGCCGCCCTGCGCGCACCGGACGCCTTCCTCGCCCCGGCCGCCCTCGACCCGGCCGCCCTGCGCGCCCTGGGTGCAGAGGTGCCGCACCTGCTGCGCGACCTCCTCACCCCCCGCACCCCGCGGGTGGCCCGCGCCGGCCACCCGGCCGCCGCCGGCACGGCACCGGAATCCGGCGACGGCCTGCGCGAGCGCCTCGCGGCCCTGCCGGAACACGAGCACAGCAACGCCGTCCTGGACACGGTGCTCGCCCAGGCGGCCCTCGTCCTGGGCTACGACACGCCCGACACCATCGACCCCGAACAGGGCTTCCTGCAACTGGGCTACGACTCCCTGACCGCCGTCGAACTGCGCAACCGGCTCGGCTCCCTCACCGGCGTCCGGCTCCCGGCCACCCTGCTGTTCGACTACCCGACCCCCACCGGACTCGCCGACCACCTGCTGACCAAGATGGCCCCCGCCCCCGCCCCCGCACCCGGCACAACCCCGGCCGCCGGCGGCTCCGTGCTGGAGCGACTCGACCAGATGGAAGGAGAGTTCCCGCAGCTGCCGGCCGACGCCGCACTGCACGACGGACTCCGCAGCCGGCTCCAGCGGCTGCTCGACCAGCTCGACGCCGCCGCACCCTCCGTACGGGAGGCGGCGGGCGCCGGCCACCCCGACGAGGTGTCGGACGACGAACTGCGCCGGTTCCTGGAGAGCGAACTCGGCGGCGCCTGACCGGTGGGCGGCCGGCGCCACGGACACCGGCCGCCCGCCCCCGACACTTCACCCCCGACCCCCCCGGGGGCGGCCGTCCTTCCGGGCGGCCGCCCCACCCCACACGGCCGAGTGGACGCCCCGGCGGCCACCGGCCGGCCAACCCTCGTCACCTGGATGGAACTGTGAAGGCTCTCGTGCTCGCGGGGGGATCCGGTACGCGACTGCGGCCGATCACCCACACGTCCAGCAAGCAACTGGTCCCGGTCGCCAACAAACCGATCCTCTTCTACGGCCTCGAAGCCATCGCCGCAGCCGGCATCACCGACGTCGGCATCATCGTCGGAGACACCGCCGAGGAGATCAGGGCCGCCGTCGGCGACGGCTCCGCCTTCGGCCTGGACGTCACCTACATCCCGCAGAGCGAACCCCTCGGGCTCGCCCACGCCGTCCTCATCGCCCGGCCCTTCCTCGGCGACGACGACTTCGTCATGTACCTCGGCGACAACTTCGTCCTCGACGGGATCACCGACGTCGTCGACGAGTTCCGCAAGGACCGCTGCGACGCACAGATCCTGCTCACCCGCGTCCCCGACCCCACCGCCTTCGGCGTCGCCGTCATCGACGACCGCGGCAACGTCCTCGATCTGGAGGAGAAGCCCGAACACCCCAGGAGCGACCTCGCCGTCGCCGGCGTCTACCTCTTCACCCCCCGCGTCCACGACGCCGTCCGCGCCATCACCCCCTCCCCGCGCGGCGAACTGGAGATCACCGACGCCCTCCGGTGGCTGATCGGCCAGCGGCTCACCGTCCGCTCCACCGTCATCACCGGCTACTGGAAGGACACCGGCAACGTCACCGACATGCTGGAGGTCAACCGCACCCTCCTGGAACGCCTGGAGACCCGCATCGACGGCTACGTCGACGAGAGCAGCGAGATCATCGGACGCGTCCGCATCGAGGCCGGCACCGAGGTCCGCGGCTCGCGCATCGTCGGCCCCGCCGTCATCGGCGCCGGCAGCGTCATCACCGACTCCTACATCGGCCCCTCCACCTCCGTCGCCGAGAACTGCCGCATCACCGGCAGCGAGATCGAGTTCTCCATCGTGCTGCGGGACTCCACCTTCGACCGCATCCGCCGCGTCGAAGCCTCCCTCATCGGCCGCAACGTCCAGGTGACCCTCGCACCACGGCTGCCCGCCACCCACCGGTTCGTCATCGGCGACCACGGCCGCGTACAGATCTCCTCATGACCCCCGTCCGGCTGCTCGTGGTGACCGCCGTCACCGCGGAACGCGAGGCCGCCGCCCGGGGCCTGGACCCCGCCGCGGCCCCCACCGAACACGCCCTGCCCGGCCACCTCGTGCGGCGCACCGGCGACGGCTTCGCCCCCGGCCCGCTGCGCGCCGACCTGCTCGCCGCGGGCGTCGGCCCGGCCGCCGCCGCGGCCGCCACCGGCGCCGCCCTCACCGCCGCGGCCCTGCGGGAGGATCCCTACCACCTCGTCGTCGCCGCCGGCATCGGCGGCGGCTTCGGACCGCACACACCCGTCGGTGCCGTCGTCGTCGCCGACCGCATCGTCGCCGCCGACCTCGGCGCCGACTCCCCGGAGGGCTTCCTGCCCCTCGACACCCTCGGCTTCGGCAGGACCGTCCACCACAGCCCGCCCCGCCTCGCCACGGCCGTGGCCAGCGCCCTCGGCGCCGCCCACGCACCCGTCCTCACCGTCTCCACCGCCACCGGCACCGCCGAACGCGCCCGCACCCTAGCCCACGCCCACCCCGACGCCCGGGCCGAGGCCATGGAGGGCTTCGGCGTCGCCGAGGCCGCCGCCGCCCACGACACCCCCGTACTGGAGATCCGCACCGTCTCCAACACCGTCGGCCCCCGCGACCGCTCGGCCTGGCGCATCGGCGAGGCACTCACCGCACTCCAGGAGGCCTTCGCCGCCCTGCGCACCGTCCTGGAGAAGGGCGCCCCACCGCCGTACAACTGAGGCCCCGCCACCACCCGACCACCCGCACCCGTCCACCCGCACCCACCCGGGCCCGTACGCCCCCGGACACCACCCCCGAAGGCCGCCCCGTGGGCGGCCTTCGGCCTTCGCCACCCCACCCGCCGCCCGCCCGCGGCAGCGGCCCGCGACCACCGCCCCGGCCTGCGGCGATGATTTCCAAGGGTTTCCCCAGACAACCCGGCCAGGCCCGTAAAACGGCCCGGCCGCACGACATGCTGTCCAAGCCGCACGAGGTGAACAGCACGGGCCCGGTGCCCGCCGGCTCTTCCGGCCACCGGCCCAGGCCCCCTCGCGGTGCGACCGTTCCGTCACCACAACAGCATGGGGGCGTCCATGACGAATGAAGCGCGGCTTCGGGACTACCTCAAGCGGCTCACCGTAGACCTGCACGAAACCCGGCGCAGGCTGCGCCAGTTGGAGTCCAGGGACAACGAGCCCATCGCCATCGTCGGCATGAGCTGCCGCCTGCCCGGCGGCGTCCGCTCACCCGAGGACTTCTGGGACCTGCTCGTCTCCAAAACCGACGCGATCACGGACTGGCCCGCCGACCGCGGCTGGGACCCCGCCGCCGACCCGGCCACCGGCGGCGACCGCCGCCAGGGCGGCTTCGTCTTCGACGCCGACCGCTTCGACCCCGCCTTCTTCGGCATCTCGCCCCGCGAAGCCCTCGCCATGGACCCCCAGCAGCGCCTGCTGCTGGAAGCGACCTGGGAAGCCCTCGAACGCGCGGGCATCGACCCCGCCACCCTGCGCGGCAGCCGCTCCGGCGTCTTCGTCGGATGCAGCGACCAGGGCTACAGCAGCGGACTGCGCGAGGTCCCCGACGACGTCCGCGGCCACCTGCTGACCGGCAACTCCATGTCCGTCGTCTCCGGCCGCGTCGCCTACGCGCTGGGCCTCGAAGGCCCCGCCGTCACCGTCGACACCGCCTGCTCCTCCTCCCTCGTCGCCCTCCACCTGGCCGCACAGTCACTGCGCTCCGGCGAATGCTCCCTCGCCGTCGTCGGCGGCGTCACCGTCATGTCCAGCCCCGGCGCCTTCATCGAGTTCGGCCAGCAGGGCGGCCTCGCCTCCGACGGCCGCTGCAAGGCCTTCTCCGAGGACGCGGACGGCACCGGCTGGGCCGAGGGCGTCGGCATGATCGTCGTCGAGCGCCTGGCCGACGCCCGCCGCAATGGCCACCGCGTCCTCGCCGTCGTGCGCGGCTCCGCCGTCAACCAGGACGGCGCCTCCAACGGACTGACCGCCCCCAACGGCCCCTCCCAGCAACGCGTCATCCTCGCCGCCCTGGCCAATGCCGGCGTCCCCGCCACCGAGATCGACGCAGTCGAGGCCCACGGCACCGGCACCGCCCTCGGCGACCCCATCGAAGCCCAGGCCCTGCTGGCCACCTACGGCCAGGGCCGCGAGGCCGACCACCCCCTGTGGCTCGGCTCCGCCAAGTCCAACATCGGCCACACCCAGGCCGCCGCCGGCGTCGTCGGCGTCATCAAGACCGTCCTGGCACTGCGCCACGGCGTCCTGCCGCCCACCCTCCACGTCGAGCAGCCCTCCTCGCACGTCGACTGGAGCGCCGGGAACGTCAGGCTCCTGGCCGAGTCCGTCGACTGGCCGCAGGCCGACCGCCCCCGCCGCGCCGCCGTCTCCGCCTTCGGCGTCTCCGGCACCAACGCCCACGCCGTCATCGAACAGGCCCCCGCCGTCGAACCGGCCGCCGACGGCGAACCGGCCGCCGAAGCCCCCGCCCGCGCCGAACTGCCCCTGCTGCCCTGGGTCCTCTCCGGCCGCGACGAGGACACCCTGCGCGAACAGGCCGCCCGCCTCGCCGCCCACCTCACCGACCACCCCGACACGGACCTCTACGACCTCGCCTTCTCCCTCGCCACCACCCGCTCCGCGCTCCCGCAGCGCGCCGCCCTCCTCGGCACCCACCGCACCGACCTGCTGACCGGCCTCGCCGCCCTCGCCGAGGGCAGGGCCACCGACCGCGTCCTCACCGGCCAGGCGAAGAGCGACGGCAGACTCGCCTTCCTCTTCTCCGGCCAGGGTGCGCAGCGCCTCGGTATGGGCCGTGAACTGTACGAGTCCTTCCCGGTGTTCGCCGAGGCCTTCGACACCGTATGCGCACACCTGGACGCCGAGTCGGACCGTCCCCTGCGGGATGTGGTCTTCGGTACGGATGCGGAGGTGCTGAACCGCACGGAGTGGGCGCAGCCGGCGCTGTTCGCGATCGAAGTGGCCCTGTTCCGTCTCGTCGAGTCGTGGGGCGTGCGCCCCGACTTCCTGGTGGGCCACTCGATCGGTGAGCTGGCGGCCGCGCATGTGGCGGGTGTGCTGTCGCTGGAGGACGCGTGCCGTCTGGTGTCGGCGCGGGGCCGTCTGATGCAGCAACTGCCCGCCGGTGGAGCGATGTTCGCCGTCGAGGCGTCCGAGGACGAGGTCACGCCGCTGCTGGAGGGCCGTGGGGCGGAGGTGTCCATCGCGGCGGTCAACGGGCCCCGGTCGGTGGTGATCTCGGGTGCGGACGCTGTGGTGTCGTCTCTGGCCGAGGAGTTGTCCGCGTCCGGCCGTCGCACGTCACGCCTGCGCG
Source organism: Streptomyces sp. NBC_01384 (assembly GCF_045040035.1). Classification (NCBI taxonomy): domain Bacteria; kingdom Bacillati; phylum Actinomycetota; class Actinomycetes; order Kitasatosporales; family Streptomycetaceae; genus Streptomyces; species Streptomyces sp. NBC_01384. The sequence goes on along the minus strand of NZ_CP109559.1, from coordinate 197,736 downwards.
TCAGCCACGCCTTCCACTCACCGCTGATGGAGCCGATGCTGGAGGAGTTCCGTACGGTCGCGGAGAGCGTCACCTACGGCGAGCCGCGTATCCCAGTGGTGTCGAATGTGACCGGACAGGCTGCTGCCGCAGGGGAGTTGGAGTCCGCGGAGTACTGGGTGCGGCACGTCCGGGAAGCCGTACGGTTCGCCGACGGGATCGAGTGGCTGGCCGGGCACGGTGTCACACGCTTCGTGGAGATCGGCCCCGACGGCACCCTCACCGCCCTCGCCCAGTCCGGAGTCACCCGCAGCGACGAGATGCTCTTCGTCCCCACCCTCCGCAAGGACCGCGACGAGGCCGAGGCCCTGACCTCCGCCGTCGGCCGCCTCCACATACACGGCCGGACACCCCAGTGGCCGGCCCTCCTCCCCGGCGCCCGGCCCCTCGACCTGCCCACCTACGCCTTCCGGCGCGACCGCTACTGGATCGAACGCTCCTACCGGACCGACGGCTCCGCACCGACCGCCACCGAAGGCGACCACCGCTACCAGGTGACCTGGCGCCCCGTGGCCGGACTGCCCGGCGAGGCGCGCCTGACCGGCCGCTGGCTGCTCGTCACCCCGGCCGCCCTCGGCCACGACGGCTGGCACGGCGCCCTGACCGAGGCCCTGGCCGCACGCGGCGCCGACCTCGTCACCGTGCCCCACACCGCCGGCGCCGACCGCACGACACTCGCCTCCCTGCTGGCCTCCGCCGCCGCAGACGCGCCCGTCAGCGGCGTCGTGTCGACCCTGGCCCTGTCCCCGGAAGAACGCGAGGCAACCCCGGAAGGCGTCCTGGCCACCGCCCTCCTCGTCCAGGCCCTCGGCGACACCGGCATCACCGCACCCCTGTGGACCCTCACCCGGCAAGCGGTCACCACCGGCCGCACCGACCCCCCGCCACGCCTCGACCAGGCCGCCGTCTGGGGCCTGGGCCGCGTGGCGGCACTCGAACACCCCGACCGCTGGGGCGGTCTCATCGACCTCCCGGAAGAACTGGACCGCCGCGCCGCCTCCCGGCTGGCCGCACTGCTGTCCGCCACCGCCACCGCCACGGCCGCCGGAGTCGGCGAGGACCAGGCCGCCGTCCGCGCCGGCGGCGTCCTCGCCCGCCGCCTGGCCCCCCTCACCCAGGAACCCGAAGCCCCCTGGACACCCGGCGGCACGCTCCTCATCACCGGCGGCACCGGCGCGCTCGGCGCCCGCGTGGCCCGCTGGGCCGCCGGACAGGGCGCCGCCCACCTCGTCCTCACCAGCAGGCGCGGACCCGAGGCACCCGGCGCCGCCGAACTGCAGGCCGACCTCTCGGCCCTGGGCGCCCGAGTCTCCCTGATCGCCTGCGACATGACGGACCGTCAGGCCGTACGGCAGCTGCTGGAGAACCACCCGGTGGACGCCGTCGTCCACACCGCCGGTGTCCTCGGTGACGGCGTCCTCGACAGCCTCACCCCCGAGCAGTTCGACATCGTCGTCCGCTCCAAGGTCGACGCCGCCGTCCACCTGGACGAACTGACCCGCGGCCGCGACCTGACGGCGTTCGTCCTCTTCTCCTCCTTCGCCGGCACCGTCGGCTCCGCCGGACAGGCCAACTACGCCGCCGCCAACGCCATGCTGGACGCGCTCGCCGAGCGCCGCCGTGCCGAGGGGCTGCCCGCCACCTCCCTCGCCTGGGGCCCGTGGGCCGGCGGCGGCATGGCCGCCGACGCCTTGGCCGAGAACCGCCAGCGCCGCGGGGGAGTGAACCTCCTGGCCCCGGCGAGGGGCCTCGACGCCCTCGCCGCCTGCGCCGCCTCGCCGACCGCGGTACCGTTCGTCGCCGACATCGACTGGACCCGCTTCGGGCCCGCCTTCACCGCCGTCCGCACCAGCCCGCTCCTCGGCGACCTGTACGCCGCCCCCAAGACCCCGGCCGGACAGCGCGGCCCCGCGACCGCCCTGCGCGAACGGCTCACCGGCCTGACCGCGCAGGCACAGCACGGCGAACTCCTCGACACCGTCCGTGCCCGCGCGGCGGCGGTCCTCGGTCACTTCGGCCCGGAGGCCGTTCCCGCCGACCGCGCCTTCCGCGACCTGGGGGTCGACTCGCTGATCGCGGTCGAGCTGCGCAATGCCCTGGGTGCGGAGTGCGGTCTGTCCCTGCCGGCCACCGTGGTGTTCGACTATCCGACTCCGGTTGCTCTGGCGGAGTTCCTGTACGGCGAGTTGAGCGGTGTGGTCACGGAGGTGTCCTCGGCGACCGCGGTGGCGGTGTCGGGCGACCCGGTCGTCATCGTCGGGATGGCGTGCCGCTTCCCGGGCGGAGTGGACTCCCCGGAGGCGTTCTGGAACCTGCTGTCCGAGGGGCGCGAGGGCATCGCCGACTTCCCCGACGACCGCGGCTGGGACCTCGACGCCCTCCACGCACCGAACGGCCCCTACACCAGCCACACCCGCCGCGGCGGGTTCCTGGCGGGTGTGGGTGGTTTCGACGCGGGTTTCTTCGGTGTGTCGCCGCGTGAGGCGTTGGCGATGGATCCGCAGCAGCGTTTGTTGCTGGAGTCGTCGTGGGAGGCGGTGGAGCGGGCGGGTATCGATCCTCGTTCGTTGCGGGGCAGTCGGACGGGTGTGTTCGCGGGGACGAACGGTCAGGACTATCCGGCGTTGCTGGCGGCGTCGGATGCGGATTTCGGCGGGTACATCGGGACGGGGAACGCGGCGAGTGTGTTCTCGGGGCGTGTGTCGTATGTGCTGGGCCTGGAGGGGCCCGCCGTGACCGTCGACACCGCGTGTTCGTCGTCGTTGGTGGCTCTGCATCTGGCTGTCTCGGCGTTGCGGTCGGGTGAGTGTGATCTCGCGTTGGCCGGTGGGGTGACGGTGATGTCGACGCCGGGTGCGTTTGTGGAGTTCAGCCGTCAGGGCGGGCTTGCAACTGATGGCCGGTGCAAGGCTTTTGCGGAGGGTGCGGACGGGACGGGGTGGGGTGAGGGTGTCGGTGTGCTGCTGGTGGAGCGGTTGTCGGACGCGCGCCGTAACGGTCACCCGGTCCTGGCTGTGGTGCGGGGCTCTGCCGTCAACCAGGACGGCGCGTCCAACGGTCTGACCGCGCCGAACGGCCCCTCGCAGCAGCGGGTCATCCGGGCCGCCCTCAGCAGTGCCGGTCTCTCCGCCAGGGATGTGGACGCGGTCGAGGCGCATGGCACGGGTACCGCGCTGGGTGATCCGATCGAGGCGCAGGCGCTGCTGGCGACGTACGGCAAGGAACGGCCGGGGGAGCGGCCGTTGTGGCTGGGGTCGGTGAAGTCGAACATCGGTCACACCCAGGCCGCCGCGGGGGTGGCGGGTGTGATCAAGATGGTGGAGGCGATGCGGCATGGTGTGCTGCCGGCCACCCTCCATGTCGATGAGCCCTCCTCGCATGTGGACTGGGCCGCGGGTGAGGTGCGGCTGCTGACGGAGCCGACCGCGTGGCCGGAGTCGGGGCGTCCCCGGCGTGCGGGTGTGTCCTCGTTCGGCCTGAGTGGCACGAACGCCCATGTCGTACTGGAGCAGGTGCCGGACCCGGTCGCCGAGGAAGCCGCGACCGAGGTCTTCCAGCCGCTGCCCGTCACCCCCTGGGTTGTATCCGGACAGGGCGCCGACGCACTGCGGGGCCAGGCCGCTCAACTGCTGGCCCATATGCAGGCCCACCCGGAACTGGACACCGCCGATGTGGCGCTGTCGCTCACGCGGACCCGCTCCGCCTTCGAGCACCGCGCGGTGGTGCGCGGCACCGGCCGCGAAGAACTGCTCGCCGGTCTGACCGCCCTCGCCGACGGCGAGACCCTGCCGGGCGTGGCACAGGGCGTCGCCTCCGAGGGCAAGGCCGCCTTCCTGTTCTCCGGCCAGGGTGCGCAGCGCCTCGGTATGGGCCGTGAACTGTACGAGTCCTTCCCGGTGTTCGCCGAGGCCTTCGACACCGTATGCGCACACCTGGACGCCGAGTCGGACCGTCCCCTGCGGGATGTGGTCTTCGGTACGGATGCGGAGGTGCTGAACCGCACGGAGTGGGCGCAGCCGGCGCTGTTCGCGATCGAAGTGGCCCTGTTCCGTCTCGTCGAGTCGTGGGGCGTGCGCCCCGACTTCCTGGTGGGCCACTCCATCGGTGAGCTGGCTGCCGCGCATGTGGCGGGGGTGCTGTCCCTCGAAGATGCCTGCCGTCTGGTGTCGGCGCGGGGCCGTCTGATGCAGCAACTGCCCGCCGGTGGCGCGATGTTCGCCGTCGAGGCGTCCGAGGACGAGGTCACGCCGCTGCTGGAGGACCGTGGGCCGGAGGTGTCCATCGCGGCGGTCAACGGGCCCCGGTCGGTGGTGATCTCGGGTGCGGACGCTGTGGTGTCGTCTCTGGCCGAGGAGTTGTCCGCGTCCGGCCGTCGCACGTCACGCCTGCGCGTCAGCCATGCCTTCCACTCACCGCTGATGGAGCCGATGCTGGAGGAGTTCCGTACGGTCGCGGAGAGCGTCACCTACGGCGAGCCGCGTATCCCGGTGGTGTCGAATGTGACCGGACAGGCGGCTGCCGCGGGGGAGTTGGAGTCCGCGGAGTACTGGGTGCGGCACGTCCGGGAAGCCGTACGGTTCGCCGACGGGATCGAGTGGCTGGCCGGGCACGGGGTGACACGGTTCGTGGAGATCGGCCCGGACGGCACCCTCACCGCCATGGCGCGTGCCTGCCTGAGCGACACGCCGGAGCACCTGTGCGTTCCCGTTCTGCGCAGGGACCGGCCTGAGGCGGACACCGCCGTGGCCGCTCTGTCGACCGTGTTCGCGCACGGTGTCCGTGTCGACTGGGCGGCCCTCTTCGCCGGCTCCGGTGCCCGGTCCGTCGCGCTGCCGACGTACGCCTTCCAGCACGAGCGGTACTGGCCCGAGCCCGCGCGGCGCGCGGCCGTGTCCGCCGGCGTGAACCCGCTGGACGCGGGCTTCTGGGAGGCCGTGGAGCGCGGCGACGCGCAGAACCTCGCCGATGTCCTGGGCGTGGGTGAGGCGGAGTTGGACGCCGTCGTGCCGGCGCTGTCCGCATGGCGGCGTGGTGCGGCCGAGCGATCCGTCGTGGACGGCTGGCGCTACCGCGTCGGCTGGGAGCGTCTGAGCGCACCGCCGGCCTCCGTCGGCGTACCGGGACGATGGCTCCTGCTGCAGCCGCCGGGGGCGGACGCGCTCGACGGCATCGAGGAGTTCCTGCCCGGAGCCGAACGCCTCATCTGCCCGCCGCGGGCGGACCGCGCCGAGCTCGCGCGGCTCCTCGCCTCCGCCGCCACGGCGGACGGGCCCGCCGCGGGTGTCCTGTCGTGCCTGGACGGTACGACGGCCGCCCTGGAACTCGTCCAGGCCCTGGGCGACGCGGGAGTGACCGCACCGCTGTGGCTGCTCACGCGTGGCGCCGTCGCCGTCGGCGCCCCCTCCGAAGGCGTCGTCGATCCCGGACAGGCCGCCGTGTGGGGCCTCGGCCGGGTCGCCGCCCTGGAACACCCCGAGCGGTGGGGCGGTCTCGTCGACGTACCGGCCCGCCCGGACCGCCGTGTCCTGGCCGCGCTGGCCGCCGTCGTGACCGACGGCAGCGAGGACCAGGTCGCCGTGCGCGCGGCGGCCGTGTTCGCCCGCCGGCTCACCCACGCCACCGCGCCGGCCGGCACCGGCGCGCAGTGGAGCGCGCCCGGCCGGGTGCTGCTCACCGGCGGCACCGGAGCCCTCGGCGCGCGGGTGGCACGCTGGCTTGTCGGGCGCGGCGCAGGGGAGCTCGTTCTCACCAGCCGCAGCGGCATGGACGCCCCCGGCGCGGCCGAACTCCGTGGCGAACTCGAAGGACTCGGCGCCCACGTCGTCGTCGAGGCGTGCGACATGGCCGACCGCGCGGCCGTCGAGAGCCTGCTGTCCCGCCACCCCGTCGACGCGGTCTTCCACGCCGCGGGCGTCCTCGACGACGACGTGATCGACGCGACGACCCCCGAGCGGCTGGCCGCCGTCCTGCGCGCCAAGGCCGTGGCCGCCGACCTCCTCGACGAACTGACCCGGGACGCGGGCCTGTCGGCGTTCGTGGTGTTCTCCTCGATCGCCGGGGTGTGGGGCAGCGGCGGCCAGGCGGCCTACGCCGCCGCCAACGCCCACCTGGACGCCCTCATCGAGCGGCGCCGGGCCCGCGGGCTCGCCGGTACCGCCGTCGCCTGGGGCCCCTGGGACGGGAGCGGCATGGCCGCCGACGCCGGCGCGCAGGAGCTGCTGCGCCGCCGCGGACTGCTCCCGCTGGAGCCCGGTGCCGCGCTGCGCGCCCTCTCCCGCGCCCTCGAACTCGGCGACACAGCCGTGGTCGTGGCCGACGTGGACTGGGACCGCTTCGCTCCCGCGTTCACCACCGGCCGCCCCAGCCCGCTGCTGTCCGGCCTGCCGGAGGCCGCCGACGCGCTGCGCGGCGCCGGGTCCGCCGCGGCCGGCGCCGCGAGCGCCGGCGCCGCCCTGCGCGAGCGGCTCGCCGCCCTGCCGGCCGAGGACCGCGACGCGGAACTCCTCGCTCTGGTCCGGGGGCGTGCCGCCGCTGTCCTCGCGCACACCGATCTCGCCGCGGTCGCCCCCGGGCGGGCCTTCCGCGAGATGGGCTTCGACTCCCTGACCGCCGTCGAACTGCGCAACGAACTCACCGCCGCCACCGGGGTGGCGCTGCCGTCCACGCTCGTCTTCGACCACCCGACGCCGCTGGCCGTCGTGGCCCGGCTGCGCGAGGAACTCTTCACCGCCGCCGACGACGACCGCACCCCGCGGCTCCCGGTGGCCGCCGCGCCCGACACCGATCCCGTCGTCATCGTCGGCATGGGATGCCGTCTGCCGGGCGGAGTGGCGGGTCCCGAGGACCTGTGGCGGATCGTCTTCGGCGGCCTGGACACGGTCTCCGCCTTCCCCGAGGACCGCGGCTGGGACCTGGAGACCCTGCTCGCGGCCAGCGACACCCGCTCGGGCGGCTTCCTTCAGGAGGCGTCCGGCTTCGACGCGCCGTTCTTCGGGATCAGCCCCCGCGAGGCCCTCGCGATCGACCCGCAGCAGCGGCTGATCCTGGAGACGTCCTGGGAGGCCCTGGAGCGCGGCGGCATCGCCCCGGCCGGCCTCAAGGGCAGCCGGACCGGTGTCTTCGTCGGCGCCTCGAGCTCCGGCTACGGCTCCGGCCTGACGGAGGTTCCCGAAGGCCTCGGCGGACACCTGCTGACCGGTGGCGCCGGAAGCGTCGTCTCCGGCCGTGTCGCCTACGCCCTCGGCCTGGAGGGCCCCGCGGTCACCGTCGACACCGCCTGCTCCTCCTCGCTCGTGGCCCTGCACCTGGCCGTGCAGTCCCTGCGCAGCGGCGAGTGCGACCTCGCGCTGGCCGGCGGCGTCAGCGTCATGGCCAACCCCGGCGCCTTCGTCGAGTTCAGCCTGCAGGGCGGCCTGGCCCCCGACGGCCGCTGCAAGGCCTTCTCCGACGGCGCCGACGGAACGGGCTGGTCGGAAGGCGTCGGCGTGCTCGTCGTCGAGCGCCTTTCCGACGCCCGCCGTCACGGCCACCCCGTGCTCGCCGTCGTGCGCGGCACGGCCGTCAACCAGGACGGCGCCTCCAACGGACTGACCGCACCCAACGGTCCCGCGCAGCAGCGGGTCATCCGGGCCGCCCTGGCCTCCGCGGGCCTTGCCCCGTCCGAGGTGGACGCCGTCGAGGCGCACGGCACCGGTACCGTCCTCGGCGACCCCATCGAGGCGCAGGCGCTGCTGGCCACCTACGGCCAGGACCGGCCCGACGGGCGGCCGCTGTGGCTGGGCTCGGTGAAGTCCAACATCGGCCACACCCAGGCCGCCGCCGGCGCCGCCGGCATCATCAAGATGGTCCTCGCCCTCGACAAGGGCGTCCTGCCGCGGACCCTGCACGCCGACGAGCCCTCCTCGCGCGTCGACTGGTCCGCCGGAGCGGTCCGGCTCCTGGGCGAGCAGGCCGCCTGGCCCGAGACCGGCCGCCCGCGCCGCGCCGGTGTCTCCGCCTTCGGCGTGTCCGGCACCAACGCCCACGTCGTCATCGAACAGGCCCCGCAGACCGAGTCCCCGTCCAAGTCCGGGGCCGGGGCCGAGTCCGGGGCCGCGCCTGCGGCGCCCGCCCGCCGGCCGGCCGCCGCAGCGGTGACGCCGTGGATCGTGTCGGCCCGCAGCGCCGCCGCCCTGCGCGGCCAGGCCGCCCGGCTGATCACCCACGTCGAGGAGCACCCCGAACTCGACACCGCCGACATCGCCCGCGCCCTGGTGACCACCCGGTCCCCCTTCGAACACCGGGCCGTGGTCAGCGGAGCCGGGCGCGCCCAGCTCCTGCGCGGCCTCGCGGCCGTCGCCGCGGGCGGACCGTCCGCCGACGCCGTCACCGGCGACACCCTGACCGAGGGCGCCACCGCGTTCCTGTTCGCCGGCCAGGGCACCCAGCGGCCCGGCATGGGCCGCGGACTCTACGACGCCTTCCCCGTCTACGCGGACGCCTTCGACGCCGTATGCGCGCATTTCGAGGGCCAGTTGGAGCAGCCGCTGCGTGAGGTCGTCTTCGCAGACGACGCCGAGGTCCTCGACCGCACCGCGTACGCGCAGCCCGCCCTGTTCGCCGTCGAGGTCGCCCTCTACCGCCTCGTCGAGTCCTGGGGCGTACGGCCCGCCCACCTGCTGGGCCACTCCGTCGGTGAACTGGCCGCCGCGCACGTCGCGGGTGTCCTCGCGCTGCCCGACGCGTGCCGGCTGGTCGCCGCCCGGGGCCGGCTGATGCAGGCCCTGCCCGAGGGCGGCGCCATGGCCGCGCTCCAGGCCGCGGAGGACGAGGTACTGCCCCTGCTGGCCGGCCGCGAGGACGAGGTCGGCCTCGCCGCCCTCAACGGCCCCCGGTCCGTGGTGATCGCGGGTGACGAGGACGCCGTACTGGAGGTGGCCGCGCACTTCGCGGGCCAGGGACGCAAGACCACCCGGCTGCGCGTCAGCCACGCCTTCCACTCGCCCCGCATGGAACCGATGCTCGCCGACTTCAGGGCCGTCGCCCAGAGCGTCGGCTACGGCGAGCCGCGCATCCCCATCGTCTCCAACATCACCGGCCGACCGGTCACCGCCGCGGAACTCTGCTCGCCCGAGTACTGGGTGCGCCACGTCCGCCAGGCGGTCCGCTTCGCCGACGGGATCGCCTGGCTGGAACGGGCCGGCGTCGAGCACTACCTCGAACTCGGCCCCGACGCCACCCTCACCGCCCTCGCCCAGGGCTGCTGGCAGACGCCCGGCCACCTCGCCGTGCCCGCGCTGCGCGAGGACCGCCCCGAACCGGCCGTCCTCGTCACCGCCCTGGGCGCCCTGTTCACCCGCGGCGTCCCCGTCGACTGGCCGTCCTGCCTGGACACGCTCGCCCCCGGCGGCCGGCCCGTACACCTGCCCACCTACGCCTTCCAGCACCAGAGGTACTGGCTCGACGTACCGGCGGGATCCGGCGACCCGTCCGCCGCGGGACTCCTCGCGGCCGGCCACCCGATGCTGGCCGCCGTCGTCCCGCCGGCCGCGGGCAACACCGTCGTCCTCACCGGACGCCTCTCGGCGCGCTCACAGCCCTGGCTCGCCGCCCACCGCGTCAGCGGATCCCTCGTGGTGCCGTCCGCCGCGTTCCTCGAACTCGCCCTGCGCGCCGGTGCCCACACCGGCTGCGGGCACGTCCGCGACCTCGTCCTGCACGCCCCGCTCGTCCTGCCCGAGCAGGGCGGCGTCCACCTCCAGGTCCGCGTGGAGGAACCCGACGCGCTGGGCTCCCGCGCCTTCGGCGTCTTCGGCCGGGCCGAGGCCCCGGACACCGACGGCCCGTGGACCCGGCACGCCGACGGCGTCCTGAGCGCCCGGCAACCGGACGGCGCCCCCGCGTTCGACTTCACCGTCTGGCCGCCCGCCGGCGCCGAACCCCTCGATGTCGACGGCGTCTACGAGCGCCTCGCCGCGGCCGGACTCGACTACGGCCCCGTCTTCCAGGGCCTCAAGGCCGCCTGGCGCGGCAGCGAGGACGTGTACGCCGAAGTCGCCCTGCCCGAGGGCACCGACACGGAGGCCGGACGCTTCGACCTGCACCCGGCGCTGCTGGACGCGGCCCTGCACCCGCTCGGCCTGGGCATCTTCGACGGATTCGGCGACGGCCGCGTCCTGTTCTCCCTCGGCGACACCTCGCTGCAGGCCACCGGCGCCACCACCCTGCGCGTCCGCCTCTCCCGCCGCGGCCCCGACACCCTGTCCCTTCAGGCCGCCGACGCGATCGGCGAGCCCGTCATCACCGTCGCCTCCCTGCTGATGCGCACCCTCGCCCCGCAGACCACGACAACCCCCGAGACGACAACCCCCGAGACCACGACAACCCCCGAGACCACAACGAACTCAGCCCCGGCCCCGGTCCCGGCCGTCGAGCAGCCGGCCCCGGCGCGCACCCCGGCACCCGCCCGCCGCGCCGCGGCCCGCGCGCAGCAGCCCGGCAGCCTGCTTCAGCGGCTGGCCGGCCGGCCCGAGGCCGAACGCGCCCGCACCCTGCTCGCCACCGTCCGCGCCCGGGTCGCGGACGTCCTGGGCTACGACGGCCCCGCCGACGTCGAGGCGGCCCGCTCCTTCGCCGACCTCGGCTTCACCTCGATCACCGCCGTCGAACTGCGCAACCAGCTCTCCGACGCGCTCGGCGTGGCCCTCCCGGCCACCCTGGTCTTCGACCACCCCACCCCGAACGCGCTCGCCCAGCACCTCGGCGCCGACCTGTTCGGCGCAGCCGCGGGCGACGCCGCCGCGCACCGCCCGGCGCCCGTCGACGACGACCCGATCGCCATCGTCGGCATGGCCTGCCGCTACCCCGGCGGCGTCCGCAGCCCCGAAGACCTGTGGGACCTCGTCGCCGCCGGCGCCGACGGCATCTCGCCGCTGCCCACCGACCGCGACTGGCACCCGGAGACCCTCTACCACCCGGACCCCGACCACCCCGGCACCGTCTACACCCGTGAGGGCGGATTCCTCCACGACGCCAGCCAGTTCGACCCGTCGTTCTTCGCCATCAGCCCCCGCGAGGCCCTCGCCATGGACCCGCAGCAGCGCCTGCTGCTGGAGACGTCCTGGGAGGCGCTGGAGCGCGCCGGCATCGACCCCACCACCGCGCGCGGCAGCCGCACCGGTGTCTTCGCCGGCGTCACCTACCAGGACTACGTCACGATCCTGGCCGCCGCCGACGACAACTTCGAGGGCTACGTCGGCACCGGCAACTCGCCCAGCGTGCTGTCCGGCCGCATCTCCTACGCCCTGGGCCTGGAGGGCCCCGCGGTGTCCGTCGACACCGCCTGCTCCTCCAGCCTCGTCGCCCTCCACCTCGCCGCCCAGGCGCTGCGCCAGGGCGAGTGCTCCCTCGCGCTCGCCGGCGGGGTGACCGTGATGTCCACGCCCGGCTCCCTCATCGAGTTCAGCCGCCAGCGCGCGCTCGCCCCCGACGGCCGCTGCAAGCCGTTCTCCGCGGACGCCGACGGCGCCAGCTGGGCCGAGGGCGTCGGCATGATCGTCCTCGAACGGCTCTCCGACGCCCGCCGTCACGGCCACCCGGTGCTGTCCGTGCTCCGCGGCAGCGCCCTCAACCAGGACGGCGCCTCCAACGGCCTGACCGCACCCAACGGCCCCTCGCAGCAGCGGGTGATCCGCCAGGCCCTCGCCTCCGCGGGCCTTGCCCCGGCCGAGGTGGACGCCGTCGAGGCGCACGGCACCGGCACCACCCTCGGCGACCCCATCGAGGCCCAGGCGCTCATCGCGGCCTACGGCCAGGACCGGCCCGACGGGCGGCCGCTGTGGCTGGGCTCCCTGAAGTCCAACATCGGCCACAGCCAGGCCGCCGCGGGCGTCGGCGGCGTCATCAAAATGGTCATGGCGATCCGCGAGGGCGTCCTGCCGCGCACCCTGTACGCCGACACCCCCACCCCGCACGTCGACTGGAGCGCGGGCGACGTCCAACTGCTCACCGAGCAGCGGGAGTGGCCGAAGACCGGGCGCCCGCGCCGTGCCGGCATCTCCGCGTTCGGCATGAGCGGCACCAACGCCCACGTCATCGTCGAACAGGCCCCCGACAGCGAACCGGCCCCCGCCCCCGCCGAACCGGCGGCCCCCACCGGCCCGGACGCTCCCGCGGCCCCGGGCGCCCGTGTCTTCACCGGCGCCCTGCCCCTCGTACCCACCCTGCTGTCCGGCCGCACCGAGGCCGCCCTGCGCGGCCAGGCCGCACGCCTGCGCACCCACCTGCTCGCCCACCCCGGCCAGGACCTCGCCGACCTCGCCTACTCCCAGGCCACCACCCGCCCGGCCTTCGAGTACCGGGCCGCCGTCCTCGCCAGTGGCCGCGACACCCTCGACGAGGCGCTCGCCGCCCTCGCCGCGCCCGGCCCGGCCGCCGCGCCGGGCATCGTCTGCGCCACCGCCCCCAGCGCCGCCGAGCCCGTCCTGGTCTTCCCCGGACAGGGCGCGCAGTGGACCGGCATGGCCCGCGAACTCCTCGCCGCCTCACCCGTGTTCGCCTCCCTCGCCGCCGACTGCGAACGCGCGCTCGCCCCCTACACCGACTGGTCCCTGACCGCGGTCCTGCGCGGCGAGAAGGGCGCCGCCGACCTCGGCCGGGTCGACGTCGTCCAGCCCGCCCTGTGGGCCGTCATGGTCTGCCTGGCCGGCCTGTGGCGCTCCCTGGGCGTCACCCCCGCAGCCGTCGTCGGCCACTCCCAGGGCGAGATCGCCGCCGCCTGCGTCGCCGGGGCCCTGTCCCTCGACGACGGCGCCCGCATCGTCGCCCTGCGCAGCCGGGCCATCATCTCCATCGCCGGCAGCGGCGGCATGATGTCCGTGCCGCTGAGCGCCGACGAGACCCGTACGCGCATGAGCCCCTGGGCCGGCCGCCTCGCCGTCGCCGCCGTCAACGGACCCGCCTCCGTCGTGGTGTCCGGCGAAGCCGCCGCGCTCGACGAACTGTTCACCGCCCTCACCGAGGACGGCGTACGCGCCCGCAAGGTCGCCGTCGACTACGGCTCCCACTCGCCGCAGGTCGAGCCGATCCGCGCGAGCGTGCTCGACGCCCTCGACGGCATCGAGCCGCGGGAGGCCGACATCCCCTTCCGCTCCTCCCTCACCGGCCAGTGGCAGGACACCACCACCCTCGGCCCCGAGTACTGGTACACCAGCCTGCGCGAGACCGTCCGCTTCGAGGAGGCCGTCCGCGGCCTGATCGCCGAGGGCCACCGCACCTTCCTCGAGGTCGGCCCGCACCCCGTGCTCGCCGTCGGCCTGCGCGAGACGCTGGAGGACACCGGCACCGAGGGCGCCGTACTCGGCTCCCTGCGCCGCGACAAGGGCGGACTCGACCAGTTCCTCACCGCCGTCGCCCAGGCCCACGTCCACGGCATCGCCCTCGACTGGAGCGCCGTCTTCGCCCACACCGGCGCCCACCGCGTCGACGTGCCGACCTACCCCTTCCAGCACCAGCGGTACTGGCCCAACGTGCGGGAGGCGGCCGCCGCCGACGCCGCCGCGTCCGGCTCCCTCACCGCCGACTCCGTCGAGTCCCGCTTCTGGGAGACCGTCGACCAGGAGAACCTCCAAGCGCTCGCCGACGCCCTCGACGTCCCCGCCGACGCCCCGCTGAGCACCTTCCTGCCGGCCCTGTCCACCTGGCGCCGCACCAGCCGCGAACGCTCCACCACCGACTCCTGGCGCTACGGCGTCGGATGGTCCCCGCTGACCGAGAACCCCGCGGGCACCCTGTCCGGCACCTGGCTCGTGATCGCCCCCGCCGACGCGGCCGGCCACCACGAACTCCTCGCCGCCGCCCGCCGGGCCCTGACCGCAGGCGGCGCCCGCGACACCCGCCTGGTCACCGTCCCCGACGGCGGCAGTGACCGCGCCGGCCTCGCCGCCCTGATCACCGCCGCCCTCGGCACCGAAGACACCGAAGACACCGACACCACCGCGGCCCCGGCCGCCCCGGCGGTGGCGGGCGTACTGTCCCTGCTCGCCCTCGACGAACGCCCGCACCCCGCCCACCCGGCCGTCCCGCACGGCCTCGCCGACACCCTCGCGCTCCTGCAGGCCCTCGGCGACACCCACACCGACGCCCCGCTGTGGTGCGCCACCCGCGGCGCCGTCGCCACCGGATCGGAAACCGTCACCGGCCCCGCCCAGGCGCTCGTCTGGGGCCTGGGCCGGGTCGCCGCCCTGGAACACTCCGAACGCTGGGGCGGCCTGATCGACCTGCCCGCCGTACTCGACACCCGCGCCGGTACCCGCCTGTGCGCCGTCCTCGCCGCCCCGGGCGGCGAGGACCAGATCGCGATCAGGCCCTCCGGCACCTTCGGCCGCCGCCTGGTCCACGCCGCCGCCCCCCTCACCGACCCCCGGACCTGGCGCCCGCGCGGCACCGTCCTGGTCACCGGCGGCACCGGCGCCCTCGGCGGCCACCTCGCCCGCTGGCTCGTCACCCGCGGCGCCACCCACCTGATCCTCACCAGCCGCCGCGGCGCCGACGCCCCCGGCGCGGCCGCACTGCGCGACGAACTCACCGCACTCGGCGCCGACGTCACCCTCGCCGCCTGCGACGCCGCCGACCGGGACGCCCTGCGCACCCTGCTCGACTCCATCCCCGCCGACCGCCCCCTTAACGCCGTGTTCCACGCCGCCGGCTCCCTCGACGACGGCGTCATCGACTCCCTGACCCCCGACCGCATGGACCCCGTCCTGCGCGGCAAGGCCACCGCCGCGCTCCACCTCCACGAACTGACCCGGGACCTGGACCTGTCGGCCTTCGTCCTGTTCTCCTCCACCGCGGGCGTCATCGGCGGCGCAGGCCTTGGCAACTACGCCCCCGGCAACGCCTTCCTGGACGCCCTCGCCCAGCACCGCCGCGCACAGAACCTGCCCGCCACCGCCGTCTCCTGGGGCCTGTGGGCCGAGGGCGGCATGGTCGGCGACACCGCCGGCGAGCGCATGCGCCGCTACGGCGTCCACCCCATGGACACCCGGTCCGCCTGCGACGCCCTGGGCCGGGCCCTCGACGGCGACGACACCACCGTCACCGTCACCGACCTGCGCTGGGACACCTACGCCCCCGCCTTCACCGGACCGCGCCCCAGCCACCTCCTCGACAACCTGCCCGCGGCACGCCGCGCCCTGGACACCGCCCGCGCCGAGAAGACCGATGCCCCCGCGGCCGACTCCTCCTCCCTGCGCGCCCACCTGGCCCAACTGCCCGGCTACGACCGCGCCGACGCCGTCCTCGACGTCGTCCGCTCCTACGTCGCGAACGTCCTGGGCTACCCGTCCGCCGAAGCGGTCGAACCCGGCCGCGCCTTCACCGACCTGGGCATCGACTCCCTCAGCGCCGTCGAACTGCGCAACGGCATGAACCGCATCACCGGCCTGCGCCTGCCCGCCACCCTCGTCTTCGACCACCCGACCTGCTCCGCACTCGCCGCCCACCTCCTTACGGAACTGGCCGGAGAGGAACAGCCGGCCACCACCGGCACCGCCCCGCTCCCCGCACCCCTGCCGGACGACGAGCCGATCGCCATCGTCGCCATGGGCTGCCGCTTCCCGGGCGACGTCAGCACCCCCGAACAGCTGTGGCGCATGCTGCTCGACGGAGCGGAAGGACTCGTGCCCTTCCCCGAGGACCGCGGCTGGGACCTGGACGCCCTCTACGACCCCGAACCCGGAAAACCCGGCCGCATCTCCACCCGCACCGGCGGCTTCCTGAACGACGCCAGCGGCTTCGACCCGGCCTTCTTCAACATCTCGCCGCGTGAGGCCGTCGCGATGGACCCGCAGCAGCGCCTGCTGCTGGAGGTCTCCTGGGAGGCGTTCGAACGCGCCGGCATCGACCCCAAGGCCCTGCGCGGCAGCCGCACCGGCGTCTTCGCCGGCACCAACGGCCAGGACTACACCGGCATGCTGGCCGCCTCCCAGGAGGACTTCGAGGGCTACATGCTGACGGGCAACGCCGCCAGCGTCGTCTCCGGCCGCCTCTCCTACACCTTCGGCCTGGAGGGCCCGGCGGTCACCGTCGACACCGCCTGCTCGGCCTCCCTGGTCGCCCTGCACCTGGCCGTACGATCCCTGCGCACCGGCGAGTGCGACATGGCCCTGGCCGGCGGCGTCACCGTCATGGCCTCGCCCGGCCTGTTCGTGGACTTCAGCCGGCAGCGCGGCCTGGCCTCCGACGGCCGGTGCAAGGCGTTCGCCGACGCGGCCGACGGCACCGGCTTCTCCGAGGGCGGCGGCATGCTCCTGGTGGAGCGCCTCTCCGACGCCCGCCGCAATCACCACCCCGTCCTCGCCGTCGTCCGCGGCAGCGCGGTCAACCAGGACGGTGCGTCCAACGGCCTCAGTGCCCCCAACGGTCCCTCGCAGCAGCGGGTGATCCGCGCGGCCCTCGCGGACGCGGGCGTCGCCGCCGCGGAGGTGGACGTGGTCGAGGCGCACGGCACCGGCACCACCCTCGGCGACCCGATCGAAGCGCAGGCCGTCCTCGCCACCTACGGTCAGGACCGGCCCGCCGGGCGTCCGCTGTGGCTGGGGTCGGTGAAGTCCAACATCGGCCACACGCAGGCCGGTGCGGGGGTGGCGGGTGTCATCAAGATGGTCCTGGCCCTGCAGAACGGTGTTCTGCCGCCGACCCTGCACGTCGACCGGCCCTCCACCCACGTCGACTGGGAGGCGGGCGAGGTGCGTCTGCTGACCGAGGCCGTCGACTGGCCCGCCGCCGGGGCCGGACACCCGCGCCGCGCCGGCATCTCGTCCTTCGGCATCAGCGGCACCAACGCCCACATCATCATCGAAGCCGCCACCGAGGAGGACACCGCACCGGCCGACACCGAACCGGCCCCCACCCACGGCATGCTGCCGTGGGCCGTGACCGCACGCAGCCGCACCGCCCTGCGCGCACAGGCCGCCCAGCTCCTCACCCACCTCCTGCGGCAGCCCGGGGCGGACGCCGCCGACGTGGGCCTGTCCCTCGCGGCGCACCGCTCGGTCTTCGAACACCGCGCGGTCGTCCTCGGCGCCGACCGCGACACGCTCATGGCCGGCCTCCAGGCGCTGGCCGAGGACGAGAGCGACCCCTCCACGGTCACGGGCTCCGCCCGCGGCGAAGGCAAACTCGCCTTCCTCTTCTCCGGCCAGGGCGCGCAGCGCCTCGGTATGGGCCGTGAACTGTATGAGTCCTTCCCGGTGTTCGCCGAGGCCTTCGACGCCGTCTGCGCACACCTGGACGACGGCCTGCGAGGCGTGGTCTTCGGCACGGACGCGGAGCTGCTGAACCGCACGGAGTGGGCGCAGCCCGCGCTGTTCGCGATCGAAGTGGCCCTGTTCCGTCTCGTCGAGTCGTGGGGTGCGCCCGGACTTCGTGGTGGGTCACTCGATCGGTGAGCTGGCGGCCGCGCATGTGGCGGGGGTGCTGTCGCTCGAAGATGCCTGCCGTCTGGTGTCGGCGCGGGGCCGTCTGATGCAGCAACTGCCCGCCGGTGGCGCGATGTTCGCCGTCGAGGCATCGGAGGACGAGGTCACGCCGCTGCTGGAGGGCCGTGGGGCGGACGTGTCGGTCGCGGCGGTGAACGGGCCGCGGTCGGTGGTGCTTTCGGGTGTGGAGTCGGTGGCCGAGGTGGTCGCGGGGGAGGTGGCGGCTATGGGGCGCCGTACCTCACGCCTGCGCGTCAGCCACGCCTTCCACTCACCGCTGATGGAACCGATGCTCGATGAATTCCGTACGGTCGCCGAGAGTGTGACCTATGCGCCGGCGCAGCTGGCCGTGGTGTCGAATGTGACCGGACAGGCCGCTGCCGCAGGGGAGTTGGAGTCCGCGGAGTACTGGGTGCGGCACGTCCGGGAAGCCGTGCGGTTCGCCGACGGTGTGCGGTGGCTGGAGGAGCGGGGGGTCCGCCGGTTCATCGAGATCGGCCCCGACGGCACCCTCACCGCCCTCGCCCAGTCCGGAGTCACCCGCGGCGACGAGATGCTCTTCGTACCCACCCTGCGCAAGGACCGCGACGAACGCGAGGCCCTGCTCTCCGGCCTGGCCCAGGCATTCGTCAAGGGCGTCGCAGTCGAGTGGGCCCACGCCTTCGACACCACCGGCGCCCAGGCCGTGGCCCTGCCGACGTACGCCTTCCAGCGCCAGCGGTTCTGGCCCAGGCCGCCCGTCCTGCTGGGCGACGTGAGCTCGGCGGGGCTCGGCTCCGCGGCACACCCGCTGCTCGGCGCGGCGGTCGAACTCGCCGGCGGCGACGCCTTCCTGTTCACCGGACGCCTGTCGCTGCGCAGCCACGCCTGGCTCGCGGACCACGCGCTGACCAGCACGGCCCTGTTCCCGGCCACCGGCTTCCTCGACCTGGCCCTGCACGCCGCCGAACACGCCGGCTGCGACCGGGTGGAGGAACTGACGATCCTCACCCCGCTCACCCTGCCCGAGCGCGGCGCCGTGCGCGTACAACTGCGTGTGGAGGCGCCCGACGCCTCCGGCGCCCGCGCCCTGAGCGTGCACTCCAGGGCCGAGGACGCGGACGCCGGCCGGCCGTGGACGCTGCACGCCGAGGGCCTGCTCACCACCGGCGGCGCGGCCGCGCCCGAAGCGCCGTACGACTTCGCCGTCTGGCCGCCGAAGGACGCCGACGAGGTGCCGCTCGACGGTTTCTACGAGCGCTTCGCCGAACGCGGCCACCTGTACGGGCCGCTCTTCCAGGGCCTGAAGGCGGTGTGGATGCGCGGCGAGGAGGTGTTCGCCGAGGTCGCGCTGCCCGAGGCCGCCGACCCGGCCGCCGGGGCGTTCGACCTGCACCCGGCGCTGCTGGACGCCGCCCTGCACGCCGTGATGTTCGTGCCCATGAAGGACGCGGGACGGCTGCCCTTCTCCTGGAACGGGGTCCGTCTGGAGGCCGTGGGCGCCGGCGCGCTGCGGGTGCGCATGGTGCAGGAAGGCCCGGAGTCCATCAGCCTGACGCTCGCCGACCCGGCGGGACGGGCGGTCGCCTCGGTCGGCTCGCTCACCCTGCGCGAACTCACCGGAGACCTCGCCGGCTCCACCGTCGGCGCACCGCGCCAGGAAGGCCTGTACGAGCTGGACTGGGTGCCCGTGCCCACCGGCACACCGGCGCCGGGACCGGACTGGAGCCTGGTCGGCGGCACCGAAGCCCGGGCGCTGGCCGCGGAGTGGGAGAGCGCGGGCTCGCGGGTGCGGGTCTTCGCCGATCTGGCCGCGCTCGCCGCGTCCGACACCGACATACCGGAGACGGTGCTGCTGGCGCTGCCCGCGCCCGACACCGCCGTCGACGACTTGGCCGGCAGTGCCGCCGACGACCTGGCCGCCGCCGCCCGCGCCACGGCGCACACGACGCTCGGCCTCGTCCAGCAGTGGCTCGACGAGCCCCGCTTCGCGCACGCCCGGCTCGCCGTCGTCACCCGCGACGCCGTGCGGGTCGGACCGCGGCCCGCCGACCCGGCCCGGGCCACCGCCTGGGGCCTGGTCCGCTCGGCCCGCTCCGAGAACCCCGGCCGCTTCGTCCTCGTGGACATCGACGCGGCCCCCGCCTCGGCGGCCGCGCTGCCCGCCGCCCTCGCCTCCGGCTGCCTCGAACTGGCCGTCCGGGACGGCGCGGTGACCACCCCGCGGATCATTCCCCTGGCCGCCGAGCGCGCGCTCACCGCGCCGGCCGGAGCCGTCGCCTGGCGGCTCGGCATCGAGGAGAAGGGCACCCTGGAGAGCCTGCGGCTGACCGAGTGCCCCGAGGTGATGGGACCGCTCGCGCCGCGCGAGGTCCGTATCTCGATGCGCGCCGCGGGCGTCAACTTCCGCGACGTCCTCACCGCGCTGGGCATGTACCCCGGCGACGCCACGGCGATCGGCCTGGAGGGCGCCGGCGTGGTGACCGAGGTCGGCGCGGAGGTCACCCGACTCGCCGCCGGCGACCGGGTGATGGGCATGTTCGCCGGAGCCTTCGGCCCGGTGGCCGTCGCCGACGAACGCATGGTCGCGCCCATCCCGCGCGGCTGGAGCTTCGCGCAGGCCGCCACCGTGCCCATCGTCTACCTGACCGCGTACTACGGCCTCGTCGACCTCGGCGGGCTGCGCCCCGGCCAGTCCGTGCTCGTGCACGCCGCCGCCGGCGGGGTCGGCACGGCCGCCGTCCACCTCGCCCGCCACCTGGGCGCCGAGGTGTTCGGCACCGCGAGCCCCGGCAAGTGGGACGCGCTGCGCGCCGCGGGGCTCGACGACGCCCACCTCGCCTCCTCCCGCGACCTCGGCTTCGAGAAGCTGTTCCTGGAGAGCACCGAGGGCCGCGGCGTGGACGTCGTCCTGGACTCGCTGGCACGGGAGTTCGTGGACGCCTCACTGCGCCTGCTGCCGCGCGGCGGACACTTCCTGGAGATGGGCAAGACCGACGTCCGCGACGCGGGGCAGGTCGCCGGGGACCACCCGGGCGTCGCCTACCGGGCCTTCGACCTCGTCGAGGCCGGGCCCGACCGCATCGGCGAGATCCTGCGGGAACTGGTGGCCCTCTTCGAGGACGGGGCGCTGGTGCCGCTGCCGATGACCACCTGGGACGTACGCAGGGCCCCCGACGCGTTCCGCTTCCTCAGCCAGGCCCGGCACATCGGCAAGGTCGTCCTGACCGTGCCCCGTGCCCCCGACCCCGACGGCACGGTGCTGCTCACCGGCGGCACCGGCGGACTGGGCCGGGTCACGGCCCGTCACCTGGTCGCCGACCTCGGCGTGCGCCACCTGGTGCTGGCCGGCCGGCAGGGACCCAACGCGCCCGGCGCGGCCGGACTGCGGGAGGAACTGGCCGCCCTGGGAGCCGACGTCTCCGTGGTCGCCTGCGACACCGGCGACCGCGACGCGCTGGCCGCGCTCCTGACCTCCCTGCCCGCCGCCCACCCGCTGACCGCGGTGATCCACACCGCGGGCGTCCTGGCGGACGGGGTCATCTCCTCCATGACCCCCGAGCGCATCGACCAGTCGATGCGGCCGAAGGCCGACGCCGTGGTCAACCTGCACGAACTGACCCGCGGCATGGACCTCGCACGGTTCGTGGTGTTCTCCTCCGTGGCCGGTACGTTCGGCGGCGCCGGACAGGCCAACTACTCGGCCGCCAACGCCTTCCTGGACGCGATGGCCCACCACCGGCACGATGCGGGCCTGCCGGCGACCTCCCTGGCCTGGGGCACCTGGCTGCCCGAAGCGGGCATGACCGGCGAACTGAGCGAGGCCGACCGCTCCCGGCACGCCCGGACCGGCATGGTCCCGCTCGGCGCGGAGCTGGGCATGCGGCTGCTCGACGCCGGCCCGGACACCGACCGTGCGGTGCTCCTGCCGATGGACCTCGACCCGGCCGCCTTGCGCGAACACGCCGACGTCCTGCCGCCGCTGCTGCGCGGCATGGTCAAGGCACCCGCCCGCCGCCGGGCCGAGACGGCCGCCCCGAGCACCGCAAGCAGCACGCGGACCCTCGGCGAGCGGCTGGCCCCGCTGTCCGCCGCCGACCGTGAGCAGCTGCTGCTCGACGTGGTCGCCGAGCAGGCCGCGGCCGTCCTCGGCCACTCCTCGGCCGCCGGGATCGAGCCCGAGCAGACGTTCAAGGAACTCGGCTTCGACTCGCTCACCGCGGTCGAACTGCGCAACCGCCTGGGCGCCGTCACCGGCCTCAGGCTGCCGGCCACCCTCGTCTTCGACTACCCGACGCCCGCCGTCCAGGTCCGCCACCTGCTGACCGAACTGGACCTGCCCGACGCCCCCGGCGGCGCGCAGGCCCTGCTGGGCGAGATGGACCGCCTGGAAGCCGCGCTGAACGGCACCGACGTCGACGACGCCCAGGACCGCGCCCGGGTCAGTGACCGGCTGCGGGAGCTGCTGGCCCGCTGGTCGGGCGTCCCGGTGACCCTCGCCGCCGCCGGGCAGCCGGGCGACGCCCAGGACGGCGAACTGGAATCGGCCGGGACCGCCGACGAGTTGTTCGACCTCATCGACAGGGAGCTGGGCACGACGTGACAACCGCAGCGGACGCCCGCGCCGCGGGTCCCCGCACCACAGCGCTGGATCTCCGCACAACGGACACCGCCCGGCTCGGTTCAAGGAAGTGACACACGTGGCTGACGACGACAAGTACGTGGAATACCTCAAGCGGGTGACGGCAGAACTGCGACAGACCCGCCGTCAGCTCCGCGAGGTGGAGGACAAGAACCGCGAGCCCATCGCCATCGTCGCGATGAGCTGCCGCTTCCCCGGCGCCATCGCCACCCCGGAGGACCTGTGGCGGCTCGTCGACGAGGGCGGCGACGCCATCGGAACGCTGCCCGCGGACCGCGGCTGGGACATCGAGGACCGCTTCGACCCCGACCCCGACAAGCCGGGCACCTTCTCCACCCGCGAGGGCGGCTTCCTCAGCGACGCCGCCGCGTTCGACGCCGGCTTCTTCGGCATGAGCCCCCGCGAGGCCCTCGCCACCGACCCCCAGCAGCGGCTGCTGCTGGAGGCGTCCTGGGAACTCCTGGAGCGGGCCGGCATCCCGCCCGCCACCCTCCGCTCCAGCGCCACCGGCGTCTTCGTCGGCGCCGCCTCCTCCGGCTACGGCCAGGGCCCGGTGGAGGTGCCCGAGGACGTCCACGGGCTGATGCTCGCGGGCAACGCCACCTCCGTCGCCTCCGGCCGCATCTCCTACGTCCTGGGCCTGGAGGGCCCGACCGTCACCGTCGACACCGCCTGCTCCTCCTCCCTGGTCGCCCTGCACTGGGCGGTGCAGGCCCTCAGGTCGGGGGAGTGCGACCTTGCGATGGCCGGCGGCGTCGCCGTCATGGCCACCCCCGGGCTGCTCTTCGAGTTCAGCCGGCAGCGCGGGCTCGCCCCCGACGGCCGCTGCAAGGCGTTCTCCGACGACGCCGACGGCACCGGATGGTCCGAGGGCGTCGGCATGCTCCTCGTGGAACGGCTCTCCGACGCCCGCCGCAACGGCCACCAGGTCCTCGCCGTCGTCCGCGGCTCCGCCGTCAACTCCGACGGCGCCTCCAACGGCCTGACCGCCCCCAACGGCCCCTCCCAGCAGCGCGTCATCGAACAGGCCCTCGCCGGCGCCGGGCTGACCGCGGCCGACATCGACGCCGTGGACGCCCACGGCACCGGCACCTCACTGGGCGACCCGATCGAGGCAGGGGCCCTGCTGGCCACCTACGGCCGCGCCAAGGACGAGACGAACCCGCTGCTGCTCGGCTCCCTCAAGTCCAACCTCGGCCACACCCAGGCCGCCGCCGGTGTCGCCAGCGTCATCAAGATGGTCATGGCCCTGCGCCACGGCCGCCTCCCGCGCACCCTGCACATCACCGAGCCCTCGACCCACGTCGACTGGTCCGCCGGCCACGTCCGCCTGCTGACCGAGCCCGCCGCCTGGCCGGACACCGCCGAGCGGCCGCGCCGCGCCGCCGTGTCGTCCTTCGGCATCAGCGGCACCAACGCCCACACCATCCTGGAGGCCGCACCCGCCGAGACCCCCGCCGAGACCCCCGCCGAAGCCCCCGCCGCGGACGCCGGGGTCCCGGCCGAGGACGGCGCCGCCGGGCAGGGCGCGGCGCCCGCCGCCGCGCTGCCGGCCGTGCCGTGGATCGTCTCCGCGCGCAGCGCCGCCGCCCTGCGCGGCCAGGCCGCCCGGCTCCTCGACCGCGTCACCGGCGAGGACGACGCCAAACTGCCCGCAATCGCCCGCGCCCTCGTGACGACCCGCCAGCTGTTCGAGCACCGCGCCGTCGTCCTCGCCGAGGACCACGCCGCCGCCCTGCGCGGCCTGTCACAGCTCGCCGACGCCGACGGCGAGGACGCTGCCGCGCCCGCCGCGCCGCACGTCGTCACCGGCCGCGCCCTGCGCGGCGCCACCGCCTTCCTCTTCTCCGGACAGGGCTCCCAGCGCCTCGGCATGGGCCGTGAGCTGTACGCGGCGTTCCCCGCGTTCGCCGAGGCCTTCGACGCGGTCTGCGGCCACCTCGACGCCGTGCTGGGCCGCTCCCTGAAGGCCATCGTCTTCGAGGGGGCCGAGGGCCCGGACGCCCTGGACCGCACCGACCTCACCCAGCCCGCCCTGTTCGCCGTCGAGGTCGCCCTGTTCCGTCTCCTGCAGTCCTGGGGCGTGAAGCCCAAGTACCTGCTGGGACACTCGCTGGGCGAACTGGCCGCCGCGCACGTCGCGGGCGTCTGGTCGCTGGCCGACGCCTGCCGGCTGGTCGCCGCCCGCGGCCGCGTCATGCAGGCCCTCCCGCCGGGCGGCGCCATGATCTCCGCCGAGGCCGCCGAGGACGAGGTCGCCCCGCTGCTCGCCGCACACGGCGGCGCCGTGAGCATCGCCGCCGTCAACGGCCCTGGGGCCACCGTCATCTCCGGCGACGAGAGCGCCGTCGAGGAGGTCGCCGGGCGGCTGCACGCGAAGGGCCGCCGCACCCGGCGCCTGCGCGTCGGCCACGCCTTCCACTCCGCCCGCATGGACGCCGCCCTCGGCGAGTTCCGCACCGTCGCCGAGAGCGTCACCTCCCACGCCCCGCGGATCACGGTCGTCTCCAACGTGACCGGCGAACCCGCCACCGCCGAGGAGCTGCGCTCGCCCGACTACTGGGTGCGCCACCTGAGGCAGGCCGTGCGCTTCGCCGACGGCATCACCTGGCTCGCCGGGCACGGCGGCGTCAGCCGGTTCCTCGAACTCGGCCCCGACACCACACTGACCGCGCTCGCCCGCACCGGCCTGCCCGACGACACCACCGAGCGGGCCTGCTTCGCCTCCCTGCGCAAGGACCGGCCCGAGGCCCCTACGCTGCTGGCGGCCGTGGCCGGACTGTTCACACACGGCGCCGCCGTCGACTGGGAACACCTCCTCGGCACCGACACCGACACCGGCGACCCCGCCGGCCGCGTAGAGCTGCCCACGTACGCCTTCCAGCGCGAGAGGTACTGGCTGCGCATGAGCGCCCGGGGCGCCGGCGACCTCACGGGCGCGGGACTCGGCGCCGCCGCGCATCCGCTGCTGAGCGCCGTCGTCCGCGTCGCCGACGACGGCCGGGTCCTGCTCACCGGCCTGCTCTCGGCGCGCTCCCAGCCCTGGCTCGCCGACCACACCGTCTCCGGCACCGTCCTGCTGCCCGGCACGGCCTTCGCCGAACTCGCCCTGCGCGCGGGCGACGAGGTCGGCTGCGACCTGCTGGAGGAACTGACCCTCGAAGCCCCGCTCGTCCTGGCGGAGAAGGGCGCGGCACAGCTCCAGCTCGTCATCGCCGCCCCCGACGCCTCCGGCCGCCGCCCGCTGAGCGTGTACGCGCGCCCCGAGCCCGCCGCGGGTGACGGCGACGGCGCCGAGTGGACCCGACACGCCTCCGCGACCCTGGCCGCCGGGGCCGCCGAGCCGTCCTTCGACCTGACCGCCTGGCCGCCGCCCGGCGCCACGCCGGTCTCCCTCGACGGGTTCTACGCCGCCCTCGCGGACACCGGCTACCACTACGGCCCCGTGTTCCAGGGCCTCAAGGCCGTCTGGCGCGCGGGCGGCGCCTGGTACGCCGAGGTCGCGCTGCCCGAGGACCAGCACAAGGAGGCGGCCCGCTACGGACTGCACCCGGCGCTGCTGGACGCCGCCCTGCACGCCCAGCTCACCGGCCCGGCGGGGGAGGGGAGTTCCGCCGGGGTCGGCCTGCCGTTCTCGTTCAGCGGTGTGCGCCTGCACGCGGTCGGCGCGGCGAGCCTGCGGGTGCGGATCGAACCGGCGGGCGCGAGCGGTGTCGCCCTGCGCATCGCCGACGCCGCCGGCCGGCCCGTCGCCACCGTCGACACCCTCGTCTCCCGGCCCGTGTCCGCGGACAGCCTGCGCGGCGCCGCCACCCCGGTGGCCGGCGCCCTGCACCGCCTGCGGTGGAACCCCGTCGAGAACACCCCGCCCGCACCGGGCGCTTCCCTGTCCGGCCGCTGGTACGTGTCCGGGGGCGACGACACCGGTCTCGACGCCGGCTGGCCCCGCGTGGCCGGCCCCGCCGACGTCCCCGAGGACGCCGAGGCGGTGCTGCTGCCGTGCCCGGCCGCCGGATTCGACGACATCACCACCGTGGCCGCGCACGTGCTGAACACCGTGCAGAGCTGGCTCGCCGCCGGCCCCGCCGACGCCCGCCTCGTCGTCCTCACCCGCGGGGCTGTTGCCGCCCGCGACGGCGAGGACGTACCGCACCCGGCCGCCGCCGCGGCCTGGGGCCTGGTCCGCTCCGCCCAGACGGAGAACCCGGGCCGCCTCGTCCTGCTCGACCTCGACCTCGACACCGGCACCGGCCTCGACACCGGCACCGGCCTCGGCCTTGACACCGGCGCGCTGCCCGCCGCGGCCCTCACCGCCGCTCTCGCCGCCGGCGAGCCCCAACTCGCCCTGCGCGAGGGGCAGCTCCTCGCCCCGCGGCTCGCCCGCGTCAGCGCCCCCCGCCCCGCCACGGACACCGACGACGGCCCCGCGGCGGCGCCCTGGGACCCCGAAGGCACCGTCCTGATCACCGGCGGCACCGGCTTCCTGGGCGCCCTCGTCGCCCGCCACCTCGTCGCCCGCCACGGCGTGCGCAGCCTCGTCCTCGCCTCCCGGCGGGGCCCCGACGCCCCCGGCGCCGCCGACCTCGTGGCCGAACTCGCCGCACAGGGCGTCCAGGTGACCGCGGCAGCCTGCGACACCGCCGATCCCGACGACCTCGCGCGCCTGCTCGCCCGCATCCCCGCCGAGCGGCCGCTGCGCGGCGTCGTGCACACCGCCGGCCTCCTCGACGACGGCATCCTCGCCTCCCTCACCCCCGAGCGCCTGGATGCCGTGCTGCGCGCCAAGGCCGCCTCCGCCCTCGCCCTGCACCACGCCACCCTGGACGCCGACCTGACGGCGTTCGTCCTGTTCTCCTCCGCCGCGGGCCTCCTCGGCGGCGCCGGACAGGCCAACTACGCGGCCGCCAACACCGTGCTCGACGCCCTCGCCCAGCACCGGCGCGCCCACGGTCTGCCCGCGGCCTCCCTCGCCTGGACCCTGTGGGAAGGCACCGGCGGCATGACCGGAGGCCTCAGCGAGGACGACGTCCGGCGCATCGCCGCCTCCGGCCTGCCCGCGATCACCGCCGAAGGGGGCCTCGGCCTCTTCGATGCCGCGCTGGCGAGCGGTGAGGCACTGCTCGCCCCGCTCCGGCTGGATGCCGCCGCCCTGCGCGCCGCTGCCACCGCCGGCCGGCTGCCCGTACTGCTGCGCGGCCTCGTACCGGCCCCGGCCCGCCGCACCGTCGAGGCCACCGCCGGCGGCGCACCCCGGCTGGCCGCACGGCTGGCCGGCCTCGATGCGGCCGAGCAGGAACGGCTGCTGCTCGACCTGGTCCGCCGGCACGCCGCCACCGCCCTCGGCCACGACGCGGCCGGCGCCATCGGCGCCGACCAGTCCTTCCGCGACCTCGGCTTCGACTCGCTCACCTCGGTCGAACTGCGCAACCGCCTCAATGCCGAAACCGGCCTCAGGCTGCCCGCCACCCTCGTCTTCGACCACCCCCGCCCCGCCGCCCTCGCCCGCCACCTGCGCGAGGAACTCGGCGGCACCACCACCCACACGGCCGCCGCCACGGTGGCCGCCCGCGACGACGACCCCGTCGTCATCGTCGGCATGGCCTGCCAGTACCCCGGCGGCGTCACCTCCCCCGAGGACCTGTGGCGGTTCGTCGCCGAGGGCGGCGACGCCATCTCCGCCTTCCCCGCCGACCGCGGCTGGGACCTCGAGCGCCTGCCCGGCCTCGAAGCCGGATTCCTCTACGGAGCCACCCACTTCGACGCCTCCCTCTTCGGCATCTCACCCCGCGAGGCCCTCGCGATGGACCCCCAGCAGCGGCTCCTGCTGGAGTCCTCCTGGGAGGTCTTCGAACGCGCCGGCATCGACCCGCTGTCCCTGCGCGGCAGCCGCACCGGCGTGTTCGTCGGCGCCATGGGCTCCGGATACGCCTCCGGCCTCGCCGACATCCCCGAAGGCATGGAGGGCTACATCGGCCTCGGTGTCTCCGGGAGCGTCATCTCCGGCCGCGTCGCCTACACCTTCGGCCTCGAAGGCCCCACCATGACCGTCGACACCGCCTGCTCCTCGGCGCTGGTCGCCCTCCACCTGGCCGCCCACGCGCTGCGCCAGGGCGAATGCGGCATGGCGCTGGCCGGCGGCGTCACCGTGATGGCCACCCCCGGCACCTACACGGAGTTCACCGCGCAGAACGGCCTGGCCGCCGACGGCCGCTGCAAGGCCTTCGCCGCCTCGGCCGACGGCACCAGCTTCTCCGAGGGCGTCGGCGTCCTGCTGCTGGAGCGCCTCTCGGACGCGCGCCGCAACGGCCACCCCGTGCTGGCCGTGGTGCGCGGCTCCGCGACCAACCAGGACGGCGCCTCCAACGGCCTGACCGCCCCCAGCGGCCCCTCCCAGCAGCACGTCATCCGCCAGGCCCTCGCCTCCGCGGGCCTGGCGGCGGCCGAGGTGGACGCCGTCGAGGCGCACGGCACCGGCACCACCCTCGGCGACCCCATCGAGGCCCAGGCCCTGCTGGCCACCTACGGCCAGGACCGGCCCGACGGGCGGCCGCTGTGGCTGGGCTCCGCCAAGTCCAACTTCGGCCACACCCAGGCCGCGGCGGGCGCCGCCGGCATCATCAAGATGGTCATGGCCATGCGCCACGGCGAACTGCCCCGCACCCTCCACGTCGACGCGCCCTCCCCGCACATCGACTGGTCCAGCGGCGCCATCGAACTGCTCACCGAACCCCGGACCTGGCCGGCCCACACCGGGCGGCCCCGCCGGGCCGGCGTCTCCTCCTTCGGCATCAGCGGCAGCAACGCGCACGTCATCCTGGAGGAACCGCCCGCCCCCCACCCCGCCGCAGACCGGCCCGAACCCGCCGCCCAGCCGCGCGCGTTCGCCCTCGCCGGGCACACCCCGCAGGCCCTGCGCGCCCAGGCCGCCCGGCTGCGCACCCATCTCCTCGCCCACCCCGACACCGACCTGCGCGACCTCGCGCACTCCCTGTCCACCACCCGGCACGCCCTCGACCACCGCGCCGTCGCCGTCGCCGAGACCCACGCGGAACTGCTCACCGCACTCGCCGCCGCCGCACAGGGCGAAAACACCCCCGACCTCGCCACCGGCGTCGCCCACACCGGCGCCAAGACCGCGTTCCTCTTCAGCGGCCAGGGCGCCCAGCGCCCGGGCATGGGCCGCGACCTGTACGACGCCCATCCCGTCTACGCCGACACGTTCGACGCGGTCTGCGCCGAACTCGACCGGCACCTCGACGGCCCGCCGCTGCGCCCGGTGGTCTTCTGCGAAGAAGGCTCGCCCGAGGCCGCACTCCTCGGCCAGACCGCCTACACCCAGGCCGCGCTGTTCGCCGTCGGCACCGCCGCGCACGCCCTGGCCCTCTCCTGGGGCGAGCGCCCCGACGCCCTCATGGGCCACTCCATCGGCGAACTGACGGCCGCCCACGCCGCGGGCATCCTCACCCTCCCCGACGCCTGCGCCCTGGTGGCCGCCCGCGGCCGCCTGATGCAGGCCCTGCCCGAGGGCGGCGCGATGATCGCCGTCGAGGCCACCGAGGAGGAGATACGACCCCTCCTCGACGGCCCCGACGGCGTCGGCGACCGTGTCTCCACCGCCGCCCTCAACGGCCCCGCCTCACTCGTCCTGTCCGGAGACGCGGATGACGTGGCGCGGATCGCCGCCCAGTTCGCGGACCGCGGCCGAAAGACCAGGCGTTTGCGGGTCAGCCACGCGTTTCACTCACCCCGTATGGACGCGATGCTCGCGCAGTTCGAACAGGTCGCGGCGCAGGTCGACTACGCCGTGCCGGTGCTGCCCGTCGTCTCCAACGTCACCGGCCGCCTCGCCGCCGGCGACGACCTGCGCTCGGCGGCCTACTGGAGCAGGCACGTGCGCGAGGCGGTCCGCTTCTGCGACGGCGTGCGCACCCTGGAGGCCGAGGGCGTCACCACCTACCTCGAACTGGGCCCCGACGCCACGCTGACGACGATGGTCCTCGACAGCGCCGCCGACCCCGCGGCCGCCGCCGCCGTACCGCTGATGCGGCGCGAGGGCCCCGAGCGCCGCAGCGCCCTGCTCGCCGCGAGCCTGCTGTACGCCCGCGGCGGCGAGGCGGACCTGACCCGGCTGCACAGCCGGGACGCGCGCCGCACCGAACTGCCCACCTACGCCTTCCAGCGCGAGCGCTACTGGCTTCAGTCCTCCGCACCGCCCGCCGCGCCCGCCGAGGACACCCCGTTCTGGGACCTCGTCGAGCAGGCCGACCCGCAACAGCTGGCGGCCCGCCTCGACCTCGACGGGGACGCCCCGCTCAGTGCCGTCCTGCCCGCGCTCGCGTCCTGGCGCCGCGAGGCCAAGCAGGCCTCGCGGGAGGAGAGCTGGGAGCACCGCATCGTCTGGAAGCCCGCCTCCGACGAGGCCGCCGCCCTCACGGGCACCTGGCTGCTGCCCGTCCCCGCACACCTGGCGGACGGCGCCTGGGCCGCCTCCGTCGCCGCCGCCCTCGGCGCGCACGGCGCCCGCGCCGTGACCGTCCCCGTCGACTGCGCCACGGCCGACCGCACCACCCTGGCCGGACAGTTGGCCACGGCCACGGCCGCCGACGCGGCCGGCGGCCTGGAGGTCCGCGGCGTGCTCTCCCTGCTGGCCGCCGACGTGACGCCGCTGCCCGGCCACCCGTCCACACCGGGGGGCCTCACCGCCACCGCCGCCCTCGTGCAGGCACTCTCCGAGGGCGCCGAGGGCGTGGCCGCACTCTCCGCGGTGCCCCTGTGGTGCCTGACCGCGGGCGCCGTCGGCGTCCACGCCCAGGAGGCGCCCGAGGCGCCCGAACAGGCCGCCGTCTGGGGCCTGGGCCGCTGCGCGGCCCTGGAATACCCGCGGAGCTGGGGCGGCCTGGTCGACCTCCCCGCCGGCACCGGCACGCCTCTCGCCCAGGACGTCGCCCGCCGCCTGTGCACGGTCCTCGCCGGACGCGACGGCGAGGACCAGGTCGCGGTGCGCGGCTCCGGAACCTTCCTGCGCCGCCTCGTACGCGTGGAAGGCCCCGCCCGTCCCGCCGCCGAACCGTCCTGGAAGGGCACCGTCCTGCTGACCGGCGGCACCGGCGCCCTCGGCGTGCGCACCGCCGCCTGGCTCGCCGAGCAGGGCGCGAGCCGCGTGCTGGCCGTCAGCCGCTCCGGCGGCGGCGCCGAGGGCGCGGCCGCCCTGAAGGCCGCACTGGACGGCACCGCCACCGAACTCGTGATCGCCGCCTGCGACGTCGCCGACCGCGACGCGCTGGCCGCCCTCCTGGCCGAACATCCGGTGGACGCCGTGGTGCACACCGCGGGCGTCCTCGACGACCGGCTCATCGACACCCTCTCGCCCCAGAGCCTGGAGAGGGTGCTGCGCCCCAAGCTGGCCGCCGCCCGCAACCTCCACGACCTCACCCAGGGCCGCGACCTGTCCGCCTTCGTCCTGTTCTCCTCGGTGTCCGGCACCCTCGGCACCCTCGGCCAGGCCAACTACGCCGCCGCCAACGCCTACCTGGACGCCCTGGCCCACCGGCGCAGGGCCGCGGGACTGCCCGCCACCTCCCTGGCCTGGGGCCCGTGGGCCGGCGGCGGCATGGCCGCGGAGAACACCCAGGCCGAAGGGCGCATGCGGCGCAGCGGCATGAACCCGCTGGACCCCGAGCGCGCTCCGCGGGCCCTCGGGCGGGCCGTGGCCCGCCCGGACGCGGCCCTGGCCGTCGCCGACGTGGACTGGGCACGCTTCGTGCCCGGCTTCGCCTCGGCCCGGCGCAGCCCGCTCCTGTCCGACCTGCCCCAGGTGCGCGACCTGGCGGCCGCCCGCCCGGCGGACGCGGGGCAGGACGACGCCGCCCGGACGCTGCGCGCCCGGCTGGCCGGGCAGTCCGCCGCCGAGCAGGAGAGGACGCTCGTGACCCTGGTGCGCACCCAGGTCGCCGGCGTTCTCGGACACGCCTCCACCGACAGGGTCGGCGCCACCCGGGCCTTCAACGCCCTCGGCTTCGACTCGCTGATGGCCGTCGAGCTGCGCAACCGGCTCGGCACCGTCACCGGCCTCGCGCTGCCCGCCACGCTGCTGTTCGACCAGCCCAACGCCTCGGCCCTCGCCGTCTACCTGCGCGGCAGGCTCACCGACGGCGTGGACGGCGCGGGCCAGGTGCTCACCGAACTCGACCGTCTGGAGGCCGCGTTGACCGGCCTGCCGGACGACGACGCGAAGCGGGAGCGCATCGGCGTACGGCTGCGGTCGCTCCTCGCCCGCTTCGGCGGCGCGGACGGGACCGCGGCACCCGCCGCCGTCACGGCGACGGACGACGTGAGCGACCGGATCAACTCCGCCGCGGCGGACGAGATCTTCGACTTCATCGAGAACGATCTTGGAATCTCCTGAGCGGGGTGCTGCGGCACCGGCGCACGGATACGGGACCGGGGAACGGGTGAATGACGCATGAGCGATGAGGAGAAGATCCTCGGCTACCTGAGGAAGGTCACGGCCGATCTTCACCAGACGCGGCAGCGACTGCGCGAGGCGGAGGCACGGGGCCGGGAACCCGTCGCGATCGTCGCCATGGGCTGCCGCTTCCCGGGAGGCGTGAGCGACCCCGAGGGCCTGTGGGGGCTGCTGCGGTCGGGCGCCGACGCCATGACCGAGTGGCCCCCGGACCGCGGCTGGGACACCGACGCGCTGTACGACCCCGAGCCCGGGGTGCCCGGCAAGAGCTACACGCGCAGGGGCGGATTCATCGACCGCGTGGGGGACTTCGACGCCGGCTTCTTCGGCATCTCGCCCCGCGAGGCCGTCGGCACCGACCCGCAGCAGCGGCTCCTGCTGGAGATCTGCTGGGAGGCCCTGGAACGCGCCGGCATCGACCCGGTGGCGCTGCGCGGCAGCCGTACCGGCGTGTTCGCCGGCACCAACCTGCAGGACTACACCACCCTGCTGAGCCTGTCGGACAACGCGGGCGACGACGGCGTCGGCAACTCCTCCAGCGTCCTGTCCGGCCGCATCTCCTACACCCTCGGGCTGGAAGGCCCCGCGGTGTCCCTCGACACCGCGTGCTCGTCCTCGCTGGTGACTCTGCACCTGGCCGTGCAGGCGCTGCGCGCCGGCGAGTGCGACCTCGCGCTCGCCGGCGGCGTCACCGTCATGTCGACGCCCACGGTCTTCCTGGAGTTCAGCCGGCAGCGCGGGCTCTCCCGCGACGGCCGCTGCCGTGCCTTCGCCGACGCCGCCGACGGCACCGCCTGGGGCGAGGGCGCCGGCGTCCTCGTCGTCGAGCGCCTGGCCGACGCCCGCCGCAACAACCACCCCGTCCTCGCCGTCGTGCGCGGCTCCGCCGTCAACCAGGACGGCGCCTCCAACGGCCTGACCGCCCCCAACGGCCCCTCCCAGGAACGCGTCATCTGGCAGGCGCTCGCCTCCGCGGGCCTGGCCCCGGCGGACGTGGACGCCGTCGAGGCGCACGGCACCGGTACCGTCCTCGGCGACCCCATCGAGGCGCAGGCGCTGCTGGCCACCTACGGCCAGGACCGGCCCGACGGGCGGCCGCTGTGGCTGGGCTCGGTGAAGTCCAACATCGGCCACACCCAGGCCGCCGCCGGCGTCGCCGGCATCATCAAGATGGTCCTCGCCCTGCGCGAGCGGCACCTGCCCGCCACCCTGCACGTCGACGAGCCCTCCACCCACGTCGACTGGTCCGCCGGAAGGGTCGAACTGCTCACCGCCGCCCGGCCCTGGCCGGCCGCCGACCGGCCGCTGCGCTGCGCCGTCTCCTCCTTCGGCGTCAGCGGCACCAACGCCCACGTCATCCTCGAACAGCCCCCGGCGCCCGAGGAGTCGCAGCAGCCCGGCCCCGACGGCCCGCAGCCGGCCGCCCCCGCCACCGGCTCGTCCGTGTCCAGCCCCTCCGCCACCAGCCCCTCCGCCACCGGGTCGTCCGCCACCGGACCCTTCGCCTTCCCGGTGTCCGGCCGCACGCACACCGCACTGCGCGCCCAGGCCCAGCGCCTGGCCGAGCACCTGCGCACGGGCGACGGACGCACCCAGCAGCCCGCCGACATCGCCTGGTCCCTGGCCGCCACCCGGCCCGCCCTGGAACACCGCGCCGTCGTCGTCGCCCACGACCACGACGAACTCCTGGCCGGCCTGGACGCCGTCACCGAGGGCACCCCCGCACCCCGCGTCGTCCGCGGCGCCGCCGACACCGAGGGCGGAGCTGTCTTCCTCTTCCCCGGACACGGCCCGCAGTGGGAGGAGATGGCCACCCAACTCCTCGACGGCGACGAACGATTCCGCACCCACTTCACCGAGGTGGCCGCCGCCGTCGAGGCGCTCACCGACTGGAAGGTCCTCGACGTCCTGCGCCGCACCGAGGGCGCCCCGCCGCTGGAACGCCTCGACATCGTCCAGCCCACCCTGTTCGTGGTGTGCGTGGCGCTCGCCCGCCTGTGGCAGTCCTGCGGCGTCCACCCCGTCGCCGTCGCCGGCCAGAGCCAGGGCGAGATCGCCGCCGCCCACATCGCCGGCGCCCTCACCCTGCAGGACGCCGCCCAGGTCGTCGTCGCCCGCGCCCGCGCCCTGCGCCCGCTCGCCGGCCGCGGCGGCCTGCTCTTCGTACCGCTGCCGCTCGCCGACGTGGAACGCCACCTGGCCCGCTGGGAGGACAGGCTGTCCGTCGGCGGCATCAACGGCCCCCGCGCGGTCGTCGTCTCCGGCGACGAGGAGGCGCTCACCGCGCTCCACGCCCACCTCACCGACGAGGGCGTACGGGCGCGCCGCGTCGCCATCGACTACGCCTCGCACTCCGCCCGGATCGAAGAGGTGCGCGACGCCCTCCTCGCCGGGTTCGCGCCCATCGTCCCGCGCCAGGCCGACATACCGTTCTACTCCACCGTCACCGGCGGCCGGATCGAGGACACCACCGCACTGGACGCGGACTACTGGTACCGCAACGTCCGCCAGGCCGTCCGCCTGGAGGACACCGTCAAGGCGCTGGCCGCCGCGGACCACCGCGTCTTCGTCGAGGTCGGCCCCCACCCGGTGATGACCACCACCGTCGGCGACATCCTGGACACCCTCTCCGTCACCGGCACCGCCGTCACCGGCACCCTGCGCCGCGGCGAGGGCGGCCCGGACCGCTTCCTGCTCGCCCTCGCCGAACTCGCCGTGCGCGGCTGCCAGGTCGACTTCAGCGCCGCCCAGGCCGGCCCCGCCCGCCGCGTCGACCTGCCGGTCTACGCCTTCCAACGCCGCCGCTACTGGCCCGAGTTCACCCGGGCCGCCGCCTTGGCCTCCGCCTCCGCCGCACCCGTCACCGCCGACGCACCGTTCTGGGAGGCCGTCGAACAGGGCGACCACGCGATACTCACCGCCGCCCTCGGCCTCGACGAGGACGCCGTCTCCTGCCTCCTGCCGGCGCTGGCGCACTACCGCCGGCGCAGCACCGAGGGAGCCGTCGCCGACTCCTGGCGCTACCGCATCGCCTGGCACCCCCTCCAGGACGCGCCCGCGCCCGCCCTCACCGGCACCTGGCCCCTCGTCGTCCCCGCCGGCCGCGAGGACCAAGCAGAGGCCACCGCCCTCGCCGCCGCCCTCAAGCGTGCCGGCGCGAGCCCCGTCACCGTCGCGGTGGACTGCGCCGCCGACCGCGCCGCCCTCGCCGCCCAGCTCACCGACGCCGTCACCGGCGCGGCCGGAATCGTCAGCCTGCTCGCCCTCGACGAAGACCCCCTGCCCGCGTTTCCCGCCGTGCCCCGGGGCTTCGCCGGGACCGTCACCCTCGTCCAGGCACTGGACGACCTCGCCGCGCACGTCCCGGTGTGGTTCACCACCAGGGGCGCCGTCGCGACCGCCCCGCACACCGGGACCGACGCCCCCGCCCAGTCGCTGGTGTGGGGATTCGGACGCGTCGTCGCCCTCGAACAGGCCGACTCCTGGGGCGGTCTCGTCGATCTGCCCGCCACCCTCGACGACCGGGCCGCCGACCGGTTCACCGGGGTGCTCGCCGGCCGCGACCACGAGGACCAGGTCGCGATCCGCACCACCGGCGTCCTCGGCCGCCGGCTGCTGCACGCCGCCACCGGGTCACTGCCCGCCGGCCGCCGCTGGACCCCGGAAGGCACCGTCCTGGTCACCGGCGGCACCGGCGCCCTCGGCCGCCACGTCGCCCGCTGGCTCGCCCGCTCCGGCGCCCGTGACCTGCTGCTCGTCAGCCGCTCAGGACCCGAAGCGCCCGGCGCCCAGGAGTTCGCCGCCGAACTCGCCGCCCTCGGCACCCGCACCGAACTCGTCCGCTGCGACATCGCCGACCCCGACGACCTCGCGCGCCTGCTCGCCGCCATACCGGCCCAGCGGCCCCTGACCGCCGTGTTCCACACCGCCGCCGTCCTCGACGACGGCGTCATCACCTCCCTCACCCCCGAACGCCTCTCCCAGGTCCTGCGCGTGAAGGCGGGCGGCGCCCTCAACCTCGACGCCGCCACCGCCGGCATGAACCTGTCGGCCTTCGTCCTGTTCTCCTCGTCCTCCGGCGTCTTCGGCAGCCCCGGCCACGGCAACTACGCCCCCGGCAACGCCTTCCTCGACGCCCTCGCCGAGGACCGGCGCTCCCGCGGCCTGCCCGCCACCGCCGTCGCCTGGAGCGGCTGGGCGTTCGGCGGCATGGCCTCCGGCAGCATCGGCGAACGCCTGGAGCGCCACGGCGTACGCCTCATGGACCCCGCCACCGCCGTCACCGCGCTGCAGCACGCCCTCGACCACGACGACACCACGCTCGTCGTCACCGACACCGACTGGGAGCTGTTCGGCGCCGAACTCCTCAAGGGCCGCCCGCGCCGCCTCTACGCCGCCCTGCCCGAACTGCGCCAGACCCTGACCGCCGCCCCCCGCCCCGGACCCGACCAGGAGCACGCGGACGCGGGCGGCCTCGCCGAACAGCTCGCCCCGCTCGGCGAGAGCGACCGCAGGCACGCCCTGCTCACCCTCGTCCGCGCCCACATCGCCTACGTGCTCAACCACCCGAGCCCCGACGACGTCGAACCCACCCGGGCCTTCCGCGAACTCGGCTTCGACTCGCTCACCGCCGTCGAACTGCGCAACACCCTGGGCGAGGCCACCGGCATGCGACTGCCGACCACCCTCGTCTACGACTACCCCACGCCCGCCGCCCTCGCCGACCACCTCAGCGCCGCCTTCGCCCCCACCGCCCCCGCCGCCTCCGCGCCGGCCACCACGGCCACCACGGCGCTCGCGGCACGGGGCACGGACACCGAGGACGACCCGGTCGTCATCGTCGGCATGGCCTGCCGCTTCCCCCGCGAGGCGAACACGCCCGAGGAGTTCTGGCAGCTGCTCGCCGACGGCACCGACGCGATCACCGCCTTCCCCGACGACCGCGACTGGGACCTGGACGCCCTCTACGACCCCGAACCCGGACAGCCCGGCCGCGTCTCCACCCGCGCCGGCGGATTCCTCTCCTCCTTCGCCGACTTCGACCCGGCCTTCTTCAACATCTCGCCGCGTGAGGCCGTCGCGATGGACCCGCAGCAGCGCCTGCTGCTGGAGGTCTCCTGGGAGGCGTTCGAACGCGCCGGCATCGACCCCAAGACCCTGCGCGGCAGCCGCACCGGCGTCTTCGCCGGCACCAACTACCAGGACTACACCTCCCGCCCGCTGGCCCACGACGAGGACGCCGGCGCCCATCTCGGCACCGGCAACTCCGCCAGCGTCCTGTCCGGCCGCCTCTCCTACACCTTCGGCCTGGAAGGCCCGGCGGTCACCGTCGACACCGCCTGCTCGGCCTCCCTGGTCGCCCTGCACCTGGCCGTACGATCCCTGCGCACCGGCGAGTGCGACATGGCCCTGGCCGGCGGCGTCACCGTCATGTCGACCCCCGGCCTGTTCGTGGACTTCAGCCGGCAGCGCGGCCTGGCCTCCGACGGCCGGTGCAAGGCGTTCGCCGACGCGGCCGACGGCACCGGCTTCTCCGAGGGCGGCGGCATGCTCCTGGTGGAGCGCCTCTCCGACGCCCGCCGCAATCACCACCCCGTGCTGGCCGTCGTCCGCGGCAGCGCGGTCAACCAGGACGGTGCGTCCAACGGCCTCAGCGCCCCCAACGGTCCCTCGCAGCAGCGGGTGATCCGCGCCGCCCTCGCGGACGCGGGCGTCGCCGCCGCGGAGGTGGACGTGGTCGAGGCGCACGGCACCGGCACCACCCTCGGCGACCCGATCGAAGCCCAGGCCGTCCTCGCCACCTACGGGCAGGACCGGCCCGCCGGGCGGCCGCTGTGGCTGGGGTCGGTGAAGTCCAACATCGGCCACACGCAGGCCGGTGCGGGGGTGGCGGGTGTCATCAAGATGGTCCTGGCCCTGCAGAACGAAATCCTGCCGCCCACTCTGCACGTCGACCGGCCCTCCACCCACGTCGACTGGGAGGCGGGCGAGGTGCGTCTGCTGACCGAGGCCGTCGACTGGCCCGCCGCCGGGGCCGGACACCCGCGCCGCGCCGGCATCTCGTCCTTCGGCATCAGCGGCACCAACGCCCACATCATCATCGAAGCCGCCCCGCCCGCCGAGACGGCGCAGCAGACCGGCACCGGCCGCGGCGGATCCGTCACCCCCTGGGTGCTCACCGGCCGCAGCGCCGCCGCCCTGCGCGACCAGGCGAGCCGCCTGCTCGCCCACCTCGCCGACCGGCCGGACGCGGACCCCCGCGACGTGGGCCTGTCCCTCGCGGCCACCCGTACCGCCTTCGAGCACCGGGCCGTCGTCCTGGGCACCGACCGG
Source organism: Streptomyces sp. NBC_01384 (assembly GCF_045040035.1). Taxonomy (NCBI): domain Bacteria; kingdom Bacillati; phylum Actinomycetota; class Actinomycetes; order Kitasatosporales; family Streptomycetaceae; genus Streptomyces; species Streptomyces sp. NBC_01384. Next base: position 158,822 of record NZ_CP109559.1, on the reverse strand, counting down.
ACCGAACTCACCGCAGGCCTCACCGCCCTGGCCGCCGGGCGCAGCGGACCGCAGACACCGTCCGGCATCGCGCGCGGCGGCGGCAGGACCGCGTTCCTCTTCACCGGCCAGGGCGCCCAGCGCCCCGGCATGGGACGCGAACTCCACCAGGAGTTCCCCGCCTTCGCCGAGGCCTTCGACGCGGCCTGCGCCCACCTGCCCGGGCTGCGCGACCTCGTCCTCGGAGACGAAGCCGACGCCGAGGTCCTTGGCCGCACCGAGCACGCCCAGCCCGCCCTGTTCGCCTTCGAGGTCGCCCTCTACCGCCTGCTGGAATCCTGGGGCGTCGTGCCCGACCAGGTCACCGGCCACTCCGTCGGCGAAATCGCCGCGGCGCACGTCGCCGGCGTGCTCTCCCTCAAGGACGCCTGCACGCTCGTCGCCGCCCGCGGCCGGCTCATGCAGCAACTGCCCGCGGGCGGCGCGATGGTCTCCCTGCAGGCCTCCGAGGCGGAGGTGCTGCCGCTGCTCGCCGGGCGGGAGACACAGATCGCCGTCGCCGCCCTCAACGGGCCCCTCGCCACGGTCGTCTCCGGCACCGAGGACGCCGTCACCGCCGTCGCCGGCCAGGTGGCCGCGATGGGCCGCAAAACCTCCCGGCTGCGCGTCAGCCACGCCTTCCACTCACCGCTGATGGAACCGATGCTCGACGCCTTCCGGGCCGTCGCCGCCCAGCTCACCTACACCGCGCCGCGCCTGACCGTCGTCTCCGGCCTGACCGGTGAACCGGCCGGTGCCCAGCAGCTGACCGACCCCGAGTACTGGGTGCGCCACGTCCGCGAGCCCGTCCGCTTCCACGACGCCGTCCGCCGCACCCGCGACGACCTGGGCGCCACCCGCTTCCTGGAGATCGGCCCCGACGCCACGCTCACCGCCATGGCCCAGGCGGCCCTGGAGGACCCCGACCGCGCCGAGGCCCTGCTCGCCCCGGCCGTCCGCAAGGACGTCCCCGAGGTCCGCGGCGTCCTGACCGCACTGGGCCGGCTGTTCACGAACGGCACCGAACCCGACTGGCGCGCCCTGTTCACCGGCGCCCGGCCCGTCCCCCTGCCCACCTACGCCTTCCAGCGGGAGCGCTACTGGCTGCCCAGCGCGCCGTGGACCGGCGACCTTCAGGGCGCAGGCCTGGAGACGGCCGCGCATCCGTTCCTGGGCGCCGCCGTCCGCCCCGCCGGCTCCGACACCCTCCTGCTCACCGGACGCCTGTCGCTGCGCACCCACCCCTGGCTCGCCGACCACGCCGTGCTCGGCGAGGTCATCCTGCCCGCGACCGGCTATCTCGACCTCGCCGTCCACGCCGGCGACCACGCCGGCTGCGGCCACCTCACCGAACTCACCCTGCACAGCCCCCTGGTGATCCCCCGCGAGGGCGCCGTCCAGCTCCAGGTCGCCGTCGAGGCGCCCGACGAGCGGGGCCGGCGTACCTTCGGCGTGTACGCACGCCCCGCGGGCGCCGGCACCCCCTGGGAGCGGCATGCCCAGGGCACCCTCGCCCCCGAGACACCGGCCGCCCCCGCCACCGACCTGACCCTCTGGCCCCCGCAGGGCGCGGACATCGTGGCCACGGGCGAACACTACGAGCGCTTCGCCGCCGCCGGGTTCGCCTACGGGCCCAGCTTCCAGGGCCTGGGCACCGTGTGGCGGCGCGGCGAGGAGGTGTTCGCCGAGGTCGCGCTGCCCGAGGAGTACCGCGCCGACGCCGCACGCTTCGGCCTGCACCCCGCCCTGCTCGACGCGGCCACGCATGCGCTCCTCGTCGAACTCCCGGGCACGACCGGCGAGAAGGACGCCGGGGAGGCGATGCTGCCCTTCGCGTGGAGCGGCCTGACCCTGCACGCCGAGGGCGCCACCGCTCTGCGGGTACGGCTGGCACCGGCCGGTCACGACCACGGCTTCTCCGTCCTCGCCTGCGACACCGCCGGCCGCCCCGTCGCCTCCGCCGAGTCCGTCACCCTGCGCGCCGTCCCCGCCGCACGGCTGCCCGAACACGACGGCCGGGCGCCCGGACTGCTGCGCCTGGCCTGGAGCCCCGCGCAGCCCGCCCCCACCGCGCCCCGTCCCGAATCGGTCCGCTGGATCATCCTCGGCGAGGGCGACGACCGGGTGGCCCAGACCATCGACGCCGCGGGCGTCCACCTGGAGACCTACGCCGATCTCGACGCGCTCGGCAAGGCCGTGGACACCGGTATGACCCTGCCGGACGTCGTGCTGATCGCCCCGGAGGGCCACCGCACCCAGGGACACGGCGTCCCCGGCGCCGTCCGCTCGGTGCTCACACCGGCCCACGACCACATCCGCGGCTGGCTCGCCGACGAGCGCTTCGCCGCCTCCCGCCTGGTGTTCGTCACCCGGTCCGCCGTGGCCGCGTACGCCGACGCCGATGCCGCCGACGACGGCGTCGGTGTCGGTGTCGGTGTCGGTGTCCAGGACCCGGCCGCCGCCGCCCTGTGGGGCATGGTCCGCTCCGCGCAGAGCGAACACCCCGGCCGCTTCCAGCTCGTGGACCTGCCCGACACCAACGACACAGACAACACAGACAACACAGACAACACGGGCGACACGGGCGGCGTGTCCGGCGGGGCGGACGACCGTGCCTTCCTCGCCGCCGTCGCCGCCGGCCTCCCGCAGAGCGCGGTGCGCGCCGGCCAGGTCCTGCTGCCGGGGCTGGCCCCGGTCGGCCCCGGCAGCGCCGCACCCGACCTGGCGTCCGGCACCGTCCTGGTCACCGGCGCCACCGGCGCCCTGGGCAGCACGGTCGCCCGGCACCTCGTCACCGCCCACGGCGTGCGCAGCCTGCTGCTCACCAGCCGCGGCGGCCCGGCGGCACCGGGCGCGGACGACCTTGTGGACGATCTGCGTGAACTGGGCGCCCGCGTCACCCTCGTCGCCTGCGACACCGCCGAACGCGCCGAGGTCGAAGAACTCCTCGCCCACGTCCCCGCCGAGGTGCCGCTGACCGGTGTGGTGCACGCCGCCGGCGTCCTGGACGACGGAGCGGTCACCGCCCTGGACGCCGAGCGCTTCGAGCGGGTCCTGCGCCCGAAGGCCGACGGCGGCTGGCTGCTGCACGAACTCACCGCGGGCCTGGGCCTGTCCGCGTTCGTGCTGTTCTCCTCCGCCGCGGGCACCTTCGGCTCCCCGGGCCAGGCGAACTACGCCGCCGCCAACGCCTTCCTCGACGCGCTCGCCTCCCACCGCCGGGCCCTCGGCCTGCCCGCGTCCTCCCTCGCGTGGGGAGTGTGGGAGGGCAGCAGTGCCATGACGTCCGGCCTCTCCGAGACCGACCGGCGCCGCATGGCCCGCGGCGGCATGCGGCCGCTGTCCGCCAAGGACGGCCTCCTCCTGCTCGACACCGCGCTCACCACCGACCACCCCGCACTCATCGCCATGGACACCACCGCGGGACACGGCGCCCTGCAGGCCCTGCTGCGGCCCGCGGAGCGGCCCGCCGCCCGCCGCACCGCGGCGGGCGCCCCGGCGGCGGTGAGCGCGTCCGCACGGCTGGCGGGACTCGCCCCCGCCGAGCGCCGCACCGCGCTGGTCGGCCTGGTCCGCGAACTGGCCGCGGCGGTCCTCGGACATGCGTCCGCCGAGGCGGTGGAGGCCGACCGGCTCTTCACCGAACAGGGCTTCGACTCCCTGACCGCCGTCGAGCTGCGCAACCACCTCGCCACCGCGACCGCCCTGAAACTGCCGCCGACCCTGCTGTTCGACCACGCCACCCCGGAACTGCTCGCCGCCCACCTCGACGAACGGCTGCTGGATGCGCCGCAGACGGCGCCGGCGGGCGGCGCCGCCGCGCCGCCGGCCGACGCTCCCGCCCCGCGCGCCGAGGACACGCTCAGCGGCCTGTTCAAGCGGGCCTGCCGGAGCGGCCGGGTCGACGAGGGGTTCGCCCTGCTGCAGGCCGCCGCCGAACTGCGGCCGACCTTCGCCTCCCCGCGGGAGCTGACCGCGGTGCCCGGGCCGGTCAGGCTCTCCAAGGGCGAGGCCGGCACGCCGTTCGTCTGCTTCAGCTCCTACGTGGCCCTGGCGGGCGTGCACCAGTACGCGCGGTTCGCCTCCGCCTTCCGCGGCCGGCGCGACGTGTGGGCGCTGCCCACGCAGGGCTTCGGCACCGGTGAGGCGCTGCCCGCCTCGTTCGACGCCGTCGCCGCGCTCCAGGCCGAGACGGTCACCCAGGCGGCCGGTGAGGGCCCCGTCGTCCTCGTCGGCTCCTCCTCGGGCGGCATCCTCGCGCTGGCCGCCGCCCGCCACCTCCACGAGCAGGGCAGGCCCCCGGCGGCCGTGGTCCTGCTCGACACCTACATGCCGCGCGCGGACTCGCCGTTCCTGCGGTTCTCCCAGCAGATGCTGGGCGGCATGTTCGACCGCGAGTCGATGTTCGCCCACATGGACACCGACCGGCTGACCGCCATGAGCTGGTACGCCGCCATGATCGGCGAATGGGAGCCCGGTCCCCTCGACAGCCCGGTCCTGCTGGTGCGCTCCAGCGAGCCCCCGGTGCCGGCCGACGCGAGGGGCCCTCTGGAGCTCCACGAGTGGCAGGCGTCCTGGGAGCGGGCGCACACCGTGGTCGACGTCCCCGGCAACCACTTCACGATGATGGAGGCCCACGCCCGCACCACGGCGGCCGCCGCCGACGACTGGCTGAAGCGGCTGGCGCACTGAGACGCACCCCAGAACCGCAGAACCGCAGGACCCCATCGGGTCCTGCGGTTCTGCGGTTCCTGCTGAGGGGGAGGGTGCGGTTCAGTGCGCCCAGTGCGGGGTGTCGGTAATGGTGAGCACGGCCGCGCTGCAGATCCAGCCCGGTCCCTGGGAGACCAGCAGGACGTGGTCGCCCGGGACCACCTCGCGGGTGCGCACCAGGTGCTCCAGGGTGATGAACACATCGGCGCCGCCCACGTGTCCCACCGCCCTGCCGAAGTCCCAGCTGCAGCGCGACATCGGCAGGCCCAGCGGCATCATGATCGAGTACTCGATCATCCTGCCGTCCATGTTGATCGGCACCACCTTGGCGAGGTCGGAGGCGTTCAGGCCGGCGTCCACCAGCGACCGGTGGATGATGTCCAGGTCGAAGAGGGTCAGCTTCTCCATCGTCTCCGACAGGGGCATCCGGTCGGTGAACTGCTGGGCCCGCTCGACCATGTCGGACACCGCCCCGGTGCCCTCGCGCAGCAGCAGCGGACCGTTGCCGCGGTGCCAGCGCTCCAGCTCGTGCAGCACACCCGAGTTGAGGGAGCGCACCGCGGCGAAGCCGTCCTCGTCGCTCACCAGCGCCGCCGCCGCACCGTCGCCCAGGATGTAGGCCTGGCCGAAGCCCTTCCAGCGGTCGGTGTCCGGCGAGGAGAAGTTCTCACCCGTGGTCAGCAGGACCGCCCCCGCCTCGGCGGCTCCCGTGAGCTTGCCGATCGCCACCTCCAGGGCGCTGAGCATGCCGTCGCAGCCCTGCTGGAGGTAGAGCGCGGGAATCGTGCCCAGGCCGAGCTCCCGCAGGATGTAGCCGGGCGGATAGGCGCCGTCGGGCCCCTGGTAGTGGACGGCGCTGTGGATGTGCGCCCCCAGGTCCTCGGGGTCGATCTTCGAGCGGTCCAGCGCGGTCCGGGCGGCCTGCACGGCCATGTCCATGGCCGGGACGTCACCGGCGACATGAGTGCCCGTCAGCCCGTTCGCCGCCTGGATCTCGGCGTCCAGCTTTCCCTCGGCCACGGCCTGCTGGGCGTCGGCCCACTCGTGCAGCACGACTCCCAGCGATTCGATGTGAACGTTCTCGACCCTCATCGGTCCTCTCCTGTCAGCTTTCGGCGTCATGACGGCGCCGGGCGGCGCGGCACCGTCCGGTACCGCGCCGCCCGGCAGGAACTGCCGCGTCAGCGGGCGAGCAGCTCCTTCTTCAGATGGCGGGCGAGCCCGGCGGGCGTGGCGAAGTCGAACACCACGGCCGCGGGCAGCGACAGCCCGGTGGCCTCGGCCAGCGCGTTGCGTGCGGTCAGCGCCGTCAGCGAGTCGAAGCCGAGGTTGCGCGTCTCGTCGTCGGGCGGCACCTGGGCGCCGCCGGTGAGCCCGAGGGACGCGGCGAAGTGAGCGCGTACCAGGTCCAGGACGGCCTCCTCCTGCTCCGGGTCCGACAGGGCCGCCAGCTGCCGGCGCAGTCCGGACGGATCGGCGAGCGCGTCCCGGGCGGTGCGGCGGACGGCGGCGCGCACCAGGCCCCGCCGCAGCGCGGCGGAGCCGGTGAGCGGGCCGGGGGAGGGGACGCCGTCCAGGGCGGGGCGCGCGGCGATCACCGTGGCCCGCCCCAGTGAGCGCGCCACGTCGAACAGGTCCCGGGCCTCCCGCGCGTGCGGGTCGGCCCCGCGCACCGACACGGCGGGCACACCCGTGGCGCGCAGGTGCGTCGCCCACGCGTCGAGGAACGCGCCGACCGCCTCGGCGACGAGCCCGGGGGCGGCCGGGGCGGTGGCGGGGGAGCTGAGCACGAACGCGGACACGTCCCCGGGCGCGAGCCCGTCGCCGAGGGCGAGCGCGGTGTCGACGACGGGCCGCAGCACCGTGTCGACGTTGCCGTCCGGCCCTTCGGAGGCGATGGCCGCGGTGTCGACGGACACCGTGAACAGCACGGCCGACGGCCCGGCCTGCCGGAGGGCGCGTACGGACGCCGCCGGGTCGTCCGTGTCCCACGCGGCCAGGGACACGTGCGCTCCCTGCGCGCGCAGCTGTGCCGCGTCGTCCGCGACGGCCGGCCCGGCCAGCAGCACGTCACGCACGCCGTGTTCGCCAACCAGGTGCCGGGCCAGCGCCGTTGCCGCGGTGCCCGCGACGAGCAGCGGGCCGACGCCGCCCGGCGCGGACACCTGGGTGCCGTCGCCGGGCAGGAGGCGTTCGGTGCGCGGCACGCGCGCGGCCCGGCCGCGCAGGGCAAGGCGGGGCTCGCCCGAGGCCACGGCGTCCGGCAGGACGCGCCAGGCACGCTTGGAGGCGTCGGTGTCCACCAGCACGAAGCGTCCGGGCGCCCGGTCCTGCGCCGCGCCGACCAGTCCCCACACGGCGGCGCCGGGCAGGTCCGGCGAGCAGGACTCGTCCCAGGCCGGCACGGCGTCTCGGGTCAGCACGACCAGACGGGTGTCCGCGAACAGCGGATCGGCCCACCGGCGCGCCCAGTCCAGGCCCTCGCGTACGGCACGGCGCACCGCGCCCGCGGTGTCCGCGCCGGCCCCGGCCCCGGTGGTGGTGCGGGAGACGATCACCACGTCGGGGGGTGCGGCGCCGCCCGCGACGGCCTTCGCCAGGGCGTCGAGGTCCGGATGGGTCTCCGAGTAGCGTCCGGCGGCCATCAAACCCGCACGGGCGCGCAGCGGATCGTCACCGACGACCACCCACCGCTCGTCCTTGCGCTCGTCCTTCTCAGCGGCCGGCGCGAGGTGCACGTCGTCCCACACCTGCGCGAACAGACCGTCCTGCTGGGCGGCCGACGCCCGGGCCAGGGCGGTGCGCGTCAGGCGGCCGGAGGTCACGGACTCCACGCTCAGCACCGGCTCGCCGGCCGCGTCGGCGGCCTCCAGGCAGAATCCGCCGTCGGGCCGCGGCCGCAGGCGTACGCGCAGCACGGACGCCCCCGAGGCGTGCAGGGCCACCCCGTGCCAGGAGTCCGGCCACCACAGGCCCTCGCCGTCCGGTGCGGACTCCCGGGCGGCCGGATCCACCGCGGCGCGCAGCAGCGCGGGCCGCAGCACGGCGTCCAGCAGCGCCGGATGCAGCCCGTACCGGGCGCCCTGCTCGCGGCTCTCGTCGGGCAGCGCGACCTCGGCGAACAGATCGCCGTCGTGCCGCCACACCGAGCGCAGCTCCCGCGGCAGGCCGCTACCGGAACCGGCCGCGCCGGTGTCCGTGTCGCCGCCGTCCGCCGGCAGTTCCTCCAGCGGGACGCGCCGGGAGCCCGCCGGAGGCCACACGGCCGGCTCCCGGGCGGGCGAGGGACCGGTGCCGGGTGCGAGCGTGCCGGACGCGTGGCAGGTCCACGGCCGTCCGGCCGCGCCGCCGCCGTCCCGGCGCGCGTGCACGGCCACCGTACGCACCCCCTGCGCACCGGCCGCGCCGACGGCCACCCGCAGTTGGACGCCGTCCCGTTCGGGCAGCACCAGCGGCTCGTCGGTGCTCAGTTCCAGCAGCCGTCCGCAGCCGGCGTACCCCCCGGCGTGCAGGGCCAGTTCGGTGAGCACCGCGGGCGCCACGACGGCGGTGCCGGCCACCGTGCGCGACAGCAGCGGGTCGCGTTCCGTGCCCGACAGACGGCCGCAGAACAGCACACCGTCGGTGTCCGGGAGCTCGACGGTGGCCTCCAGCAGCGGGTGTGCGGCGCCCAGCAGGCCCAGTTCCAGGGCCCCTTCGTAGCGGCGTGAAGCCTGCGCCGACGTCGGGGACCTGCGCCACAGCAGCCGGCCCGACAGGCCGCCCAGGCGCTTGCGGGCGATCTTCCCGGCGGGGTTGCGGGGGACGGCGTCGATCTCGTGGAGTTCCTCGGGCACCTTGAAGTACGACAGGTGTGCCCGGCACGCGGCCAGCACCGCGTCCGGGTCGATGCCGCCGGGCCCGGGCACCAGATACGCCACCGGTACCTCGCCGAGCGCCTCGTGCGGCTTCGCGCCCACGGCCGCGTCCGCGACACCCTCCACCTGGGCGAGGACCTTCTCGACCTCGCCCGGGTGGATGTTCTCGCCGCCGCGGATGATGAGTTCCTTCAGACGGCCGGTGATGGTGACATACCCGGCGTCGTCCTGGCGGGCGAGGTCACCGGTGCGGTACCAGCCGTCGGACAGCACGGCCGCGGTCGCCTCGGGCTGCCCGTGGTAGCCGAGCATCAGCGCGGGACTGGACACCCATATTTCGCCCTCGTCGCCGTCGGGGACCTCGGCGCCGGTGCGCGGGTTGGTCAGACGCAGCGTCAGTCCCGGCACGGGCAGCCCGCAGGAGCCCGGCACGTAGGGGCCCTGGGGAAGGTTGGTGGTGATCGCACCGCCGGTCTCGGTACTGCCGTAGCTGTCCAGCAGGGCGATGCCGAACGCGGCGCGGAAGCCCTCGTGCAGGCTCACCGGGCACGAGGAGCCCGCGACCATGCACACCCGCAGGTGGGGCGCGTCGAAGTCGCCGGAGCGCACCTGTTCGACCATGTGGTGGTACATCGTCGGCACCCCGACCAGGAACGTGGACCGCTCCTCGCGGGCCGTGCGCAGGATCTCGTCCGCCGCCAGCCCGTCGGTGATCCGGGCCGTTGCGCCGACCGCCAGCACCCCCAGCACCCCCACGTTGTGCGCGACGGCGTGGAACAGCGGCATCGGCCACAGCACCCGGTCCTCGGGCGACAGCCCCAGGACCGGAGCGTTGCACGCGCCGGTCGCCCACAGCGACGAACGCTGCGTGGAGAGGACCCCCTTGGGCCGGCCCGTGGTGCCGGAGGTGTAGAGCATCCACGCGGGCTCGTCCAGGCCCAGGTCGTCGCGCGGCGGATCGCGCAGCGACCAGGTCGTCGCCAGCGTCTCGTACCGCGGCAGGTCCTCGTCCTCCCCCTCGGGGAAGTCCGAGACGGCCACGACCGAGATGCCCGGGCGCTCGGCCAGGACCCGGCGCACCTGGGACAGCTGCGCGGCCCCGGTGATCACCACCCGGGCCGCGCAGTCGTCCAGCAGATAGGCCAGTTCCGCGTCGGTCGAGCGCGGATTGAGCGGAACGCCGACCGCGCTCGCCCGCGTGATGGCGAGGTAACTCTCCACCGTCTCCACGCGGTTGGGCAGATAGATCACGGCGCGTGCGCCGCGTTCCAGGCCCAGCCCCACGAGATGGCCGGCCACCCGGGCGGTGCGGCGGTCGAGTTCGGCGTACGTCACCGAGCGGAGCCCGTCGCAGAACGCGGTCTGCTGGGGCCGCCGCGCGGCGTGTCCGGCGAGCAGTTCGTGCAGCGGCCGGATCAGATCGGCGCGGAACATCTCACTCACCCTCCTTCAACTCCCCACGGTCAGCCGGCGGACGAGCGGTAGCGGCGCACCGCCAGCGTCCGGCACACCAGCGCGATCAGGACCGACCAGACGACGGACACGAGCAGGGCGTGGTGTGCGGGCCAGGCGTTCGACACGCTCAGCCCGGGGTTGCCGAACAGTTCACGGGTCGCCTGCACCGTCGCGCTGATCGGGTTCCACTCCGCCACCCACCGCAGCAGGGCCGGCAGGGTGGACGGCGCGACGAACGCGTTGGACAGGAACGTCAGCGGGAACAGCCACAGGAAGTTGCCGGTCGCGGCGGCCTCCGGTGCGCGCACCGACAGACCGATGACCACCCCCACCCACGACAGGGCGTAGCCCATGAGCAGCAGCAGTGCGAAGGCCGCGCCCGCGCGCAGGAATCCGTGGTGGATGCGCCAGCCGACGATCAGCGCGCAGCCGACCATGACCACGATCACGAAGACGTTCTGCACCATGTCGGCCACGGTGCGGCCGGTCAGCAGCGCGCCGCGGGCCATCGGCAGCGAGCGGAACCGGTCGATCATGCCGCTCTGCAGGTCGTTGGCCATGCTCACGCTGCTGTTGCTGGCGGTGGCGAAGGCGATGGTCTGGGCGAAGAAGCCCGGCATCATGTACTCCCGGTAGGCCGCCGTGCCGCCCGCGCCGGGCAGGCTGAAGGAGCCCGCGAAGATGTACGCGAAGAGCAGCACGAACACGATGGGCTGCACGAGGCCGAGGATGAGCACCTCGGGGATGCGGATCATCCTGGTCAGGTTGCGGCGTGCGACCACCGCCACGTCACGGACCGCCTTCACCGCGGTTTTGGGGCGCAGCAGCTCCGCGGGGCCGGACTGTACCGTCACCGACACGGTCATCACTCCTTCTCGCCGGACGCGCTGGACGCGCCGGCGGCGGCCATCGCGGGCTCGGGGGTGTCGGCGCGGGCCGGCGCGGTGAGGGCCAGGAAGACCTCGTCGAGCGTCGGGCGGCGCAGGCTGATGTCGCTGATCTCGATCCCGGCGCTGTCCAGGGCGTGGATGACCTCGCTCAGCAGGCGGACGCCGCCCTCCACCGGCGCGGAGACCAGGGATCTGGCCCGGTCCATGTCCGGCTTGCGGGTGCCGAAGCGGCCGATGAGGGCGGCGGCGGCGTGGATCTGTTCGCCGCGTTCCACGGTCACCTCGATCTGCTGCCCGCTGGTGCGCGTCTTGAGTTCGCGCGGTGTGCCGCGGGCGATGATCCGGCCGTGGTCGACGACGGCGATGTCCTGGGCGAGCCGGTCGGCCTCCTCCAGGTACTGCGTGGTCAGCAGCAGCGTGGTGCCCGCGTCGACCAGGCGGTCGATGGCGTCCCACAGCATGAGGCGGCTGGTGGGGTCGAGTCCCACCGACGGCTCGTCGAGGAACATCACCGACGGCCGGACCACCAGTGCGGCGGCCAGGTCGAGGCGCCGGCGCATACCGCCGGAGTAGGTGGAGGACATGCGGCCGGCGGCGCCGGTCAGGTCGAACTGGGCGAGCAGTTCGTCCGTCCGCTGCCGGGCCGCCCGGGTCCGCATGCCGTACAACTCGGCGATCATGCGGAGGTTCTCACGGCCTGTCAGCCGGTCGTCGACGGCGGCGGACTGCCCCGACAGGCCGATCGACAGGCGTACCTGGTCCGGTGCGCGGACCACGTCGTGGCCCGCGACCGTCGCGGTGCCCGCGTCGGGGCGCAGCAGTGTGGTCAGGACACGGACGATGGTGCTCTTGCCTGCTCCGTTGGGGCCCAGGAGCCCCAGAACGCTGCCTTGCGGGACCTCGAGGTCGACTCCGTCGAGGGCCCGGAGCTTACCGAAGGTCTTGACGAGGCCCTCGGCGTGAATGGCGCCCGTCATGGGCTTCTCCATCCTGTCTGTGCGTCTGGTGGTGTGCCGGCCGCTCGGCGCCCGAGCCTTGGCACAACGGCCCCGGGCGTGCCGCTTCAGTTCGCGGAGATCAGCTTCAGCTCGGGGTGGGCGGTGCCGCCCTCGAGGGCCGTGGACGAGATGTGCGAGACGATCCGGTCGTCGACGGGGTCGTTGGCCGGGTCGTCGTTGACCACGAGGTGCTCGTACGTCGTGGCCCGCTGCGCGGGCACCCGGCCGGCCCCGCGGATCAGGTCCAGGATCTCCGCCAGGTTGGAGCGGTGCCTGGCACCCGCGGAGGAGACCACGTTCTCCTCCAGCATCACGGAGCCCAGGTCGTCGGCGCCGTAGTGCAGGGACAGCTGCCCGGCCTCCTTGCCGGTGGTCAGCCAGGAGCCCTGGATGTGGGCGACGTTGTCCATGAACAGCCGGGCGATCGCGATCATCCGCAGGTACTCGAAGAGCGTCGCCTGCGTGCGGCCCTTGAGGTGGTTGTTCTCGGGCTGGTAGGTGTACGGGATGAACGCGCGGAAGCCGCCCGTGCGGTCCTGGACGTCACGGATCATCCGCATGTGCTCGATGCGCTCGGCGTTGGTCTCGCCGGTGCCCATGAGCATGGTGGACGTCGACTCGACGCCCAGCCCGTGCGCGGTCTCCATGATCTCCAGCCAGCGCTCGCCGGACTCCTTCAGCGGGGCGATCGCCTTGCGCGGCCGCTCGGGAAGCAGTTCGGCGCCCGCGCCCGCGAAGGAGTCGAGGCCGGCGGTGTGGATACGCTGGATGGCCTCCTCCACGCTCACCTTGGAGATACGGGCCATGTGCTCGACCTCGGACGCACCGAGGGAGTGGATGACCAGCTGCGGGTACGCGGCCTTGATCGCGGCGAAGTGCTTCTCGTAGTACTCGACGCCGTAGTCCGGGTGGTGTCCGCCCTGGAACATGATCTGCGTACCGCCGAGCTCGACGGTCTCCGCGCAGCGGCGCAGGATGTCGTCGAGGTCGCGGGTCCAGCCCTTGGCGGTGTCCTTGGGAGCCGCGTAGAAGGCGCAGAACTTGCACGCCGTGACACACACGTTCGTGTAGTTGATGTTGCGCTCGATGATGTACGTGGCGATGTGCTCGGTGCCCGCGTACCGGCGGCGGCGTACCGTGTCGGCGGCCGCGCCCAGCGCGTGCAGCGGGGCGTCGCGGTAGAGGACGAGCGCCTCTTCGGGGGTGATCCGCCCGCCCGCGGCGGCACGGTCGAGGACGGACTGCAGCGGGGACGGGGTAGGTCGGGGCATGGTGCCGGCCTTTCCGGGGCTCTGGAGGGTGTTCTGGGTCATGGCGGAACGGCGGATGGGCGGGATGTCACTCGGCGGCGGAGGCGTCCAGCAGGCGTACGGCCACATCGGGCCCGAAGCCCTCGGCCCCGCCGCCGACCCGGCGGGCGAACTCCTCGATGCCGGCGAGCTGGCGCGCACCGAGACTGAAGTCGAGCGCCGTCGTGTAGTACCGCTCGAGCGTCACGGCGTCGAACTCCACCCACTGGGAGGCCTGTTCGCTCACCTTGGTCACCTCGGCCAGCGAGAGGTCCCGGGAGTCCAGCAGGGCGGCGTGGACCTGACGCACCAGAGCGCCTTCGCGGGCGAGGAACTCACGGCGCGCGGCGAACACGGCGAACACGAACGGGAGTCCGGTCCACTCCTTCCACATCCGGCCCAGGTCGTGGACCTGGAGGCCGAGCCGGGGAGCCTCGTACAGCGAGGCGCGCAGCGCGGCGTCGCCGATGATGACCGCCGCCCGCGCCTTCGACATCATCGTCTGCAGGTCGGGCTCACAGACGAAGTACTCGGGCTGCACGCCCACCTTCTCCGCGAGGAGCAGCTGGGCCAGCCGCACCGAGGTCCGGCTCGTCGAGCCGAGCGCGACGGGCTCGCCGTCCAGCTGGTCCAGCGGCACCTGGCTGAGGATCAGACAGGACATGACGTCGCCGTCGCTGCCGACCGCGATGTCCGGCAGGACCACCAGGTCGTCGGCGTGCCGCAGGAACTCGACCAGGCTGATCGGCCCGATGTCGAGATCGCCCGCGGCCAGCGCGTCGTTGAGGCCGTCCGGGTTGTCCGTGCGCAGGTCCAGGTCGAGCAGGCTGCCGGTGCGGGCGAGCCCCCAGAACAGCGGCAGGCAGTTGAGGAACTGGATGTGCCCGACCCTGGGCCGGCGGCGCGTGAGGCGCAGGGCCTGCGACGGCTCTGCGACGAGTTGTTCGGTCATCTGTGGACAGCTCCCGGAACGGATCGAAGACGGGGGCGGCGGGGCGGACTCGGTGCCCGGCGCACGGAAGGAGAAGGGGAGGTGGATGCGGTGCGAGGGGGGAAGCCCCCGGCCCGCCGAACGCGTGCGGCCCCTGCGCCGGGGCTCCCGCCGGGCCCTACGCCCTGCGGGAGGGTGCCGCGGCGAAGTGCTCGGTGAGGACGGCGAGAACGTCCGCCGACCGGTCGGAGAGGTAGAAGTGCCCGCCGGGGAAGATGCGCAGCTCGCTGCCGCCGAGCGTGTGCCCGCCCCAGGCACGCGCCTCCTCCAGCGAGGTCTTGGGGTCACTGTCGCCGACCAGGACCGTCACCGGGCAGCGCACGGTGTCGCCCGGCGCCGCCAGATACGTCTCGACGGCCGTGTAGTCGCTGCGGATCGCCGGCAGGACCATGCGCAGCAGCTCCTCGTCCTCCAGGAACCGGGCATCGGTGCCGCTGAGCGCACGCAGCTCGGCGACCAGGCCGTCGTCGCCGAGGGTGTGCACCGTCTCGTCACGGGTGCGCGACGGCGCCCGCCGGCCCGACGCGAACAGCCGCACCGGACCGCTGCCGGCCCGCTCCATGCGGCGGGCGACCTCGAAGGCCACCACCGCTCCCATGCTGTGCCCGAAGAAGGTCAGCGGCCGGTCGTCCCAGCTCCCCAGCGCCTCGGCGACCCGGTCGGCGAGTTCGGCCACCGAGGTCAGCCCCGGCTCCAGACGCCGGTCCTGCCGGCCCGGGTACTGCACGGCGACCACGTCGACGCCGGGCGCGAGCGCGGCGGCGACCGGCACATAGAAACTGGCGGAGCCGCCCGCATGCGGGAAGCACACCAGGCGCTCAGAGGCTTCGGGAGCGGGGCGGAACCTGCGGATCCACAGATCGTCCGAGGGGCTTGAACTCATGGGACGCGGATGTCCTTCCAACGGATCGGCGCACCTGGCCGACGAGAGGATGCGGGAGGGGCCCGGCGCGGCCGAGGCATGCGGTTTTCGGCGGTACGCAACGGCGGTACGGAAACGGAGGGCGACTACACCCGCCACGGTGCGGCGGCAGGCTCAGTCGCTGTCCGCGTCCGGCCCGTACACCTCGACGGAGTCCTCGACGCGGCGCACGTGGATGCACTCGCCGGGGCACTCCTTGGCCGAGTCGGCGACGTCCCGCAGCAGTTGCAGGGGCACCCGTGTGCTCGCGCGGGGCTCCTGGAGGAGCTCGTCGTCCTGGTCCTTCACATAGGCGATGCCGTCGATGTCCAGCTCGAACACCTCGGGCGCGTACTGGGCACAGATACCGTCGCCTGTGCACAGTTCATGGTCGATCCAGACCTCGAAGGCCTGCCCGTTGGTCGTCTGCGAAGACATTTCCACCTGCCTGCCGATTCTCTTTGTGGGAAGTGCACCGCGGTGCACGGGGAAGGAGAGGAGGACGACCGCGGCGTCAGACGCGCATCGGCTGCGGCGCGTCGCGCCGCGCCGGGTCCGGGCCCTCGTACTCGCGGATGATCTCGTAGCGGGTGTTGCGCTCGGCAGGCCGGAACCCGGCGTCGCGGATCAGGTCGAGCAGATCCTCACGGGTCAGCTTGTTCGGCGTGCCGAAGTTGTCCGCGTCATGTGTGATCTTGTACTCGACGACCGAGCCGTCCATGTCGTCCGCGCCGTGCTGCAGCGCGAGCTGCGCGGTCTGGACGCCGTGCATGACCCAGAAGACCTTGACGTGCGGCACGTTGTCGAACAGCAGCCGGGACACCGCGAACGTCTTCAGCGCCTCGGCACCCGTCGCCATGCTGGTGCGCGCCTGGAGCTTGTTGCGGACCTTGCCGTCCTTCATGTCCACGAAGTCGTGCTGGTAGCGCAGCGGGATGAACACCTGGAACCCGCCGGTCTCGTCCTGCAGCTCCCGCAGCCGCAGCACATGGTCCACCCGGTGGCGGTACTCCTCGATGTGCCCGTACAGCATCGTGCACGGCGTCTTGAGGCCCTTGGAATGCGCGAGGCGGTGGATGCGCGACCAGTCCTCCCAGTGCGTGCGGTGGTCCACGATGTGCTGGCGGACCTCCCAGTCGAAGATCTCCGCGCCGCCACCGGTCAGCGACTCCAGACCGGCGTCGATCAGCTCGTCCAGGACGTCCGAGGCGGGCAGCCCGGAAATCGTCTCGAAGTGATGGATCTCCGTCGCCGTGAACGCCTTCAGCGACACGTTCGGCAGCGCCTTCTTCAGCTCCCGCAGCGAGCGCGGGTAGTAGCGCCAAGGCAGCGTCGGATGCAGGCCGTTGACGATGTGCAGCTCCGAGAGGTGCTCGTTCTCCATCGCCTTGGCCAGGCGCACGGCCTCCTCGATGCGCATCGTGTACGCGTCCATCTCGCCCGGCTTGCGCTGGAACGAGCAGTACGCGCACGACGCGGTGCACACGTTCGTCATGTTGAGATGGCGGTTCACGTTGAAGTGGACCAGGTCGCCGTTCTTGACGGTGCGCACATGGTGCGCGAGGCCGCCGAGCCAGGCCAGTTCGTCCGACTCGTACAACGCGATGCCGTCCTCGCGGGACAGCCGCTCACCGGAGAAGACCTTCTCCTCCAACTCACGCTTGAGCCCAGCGTCCATTACCCGGGAACCTCCTCGGTCAGTGCCTGGCGGCACACGTGATGAGTGTGAGCACGCGGCGTGGCACGTGACTCGTCCGCATGCCCCGGGGACCGCCGGCCCGCCCGTTCCCGGACAGACCCGAACCCCCTTGAAACGAACGGCACGTGGACCGTTCCCGACCGGAACACAGGCGATCCGGCCACATCGGGTGAGGCGCTCTCATACTCGCGGAGGGCAGTCTGGGGAAAACCCCACACCCACTCCCGGTTTCCTGGAGAGGGGGCGTGCGAGCGCCGTCACCGGACCCACCCACGGCAGAGAAAGAGGCGGCCGCATGACCTCACGACTGACCCTGGCGCACTCCCCGTGCCCCAACGACACGTTCGTCTTCCACGCCTGGACGCACGGCCTGCTCCCCGGCACACCCGAAGTCGACCTGCGGTTCGCCGACATCGACATCACCAACGGCCTCGCCGAGGAAGGCGCCCTGGACGTCCTCAAGGTCTCCTACGGCGTGCTGCCCCACATCCTCGACACCTACGCCCTGCTGCCGTGCGGCGGCGCCGTCGGCCGCGGCTGCGGACCACTCGTCCTGCGCAGGGAACCCGGCACCGCGGACACCCTCACCGGCGCCCGCGTCGCCGTCCCCAGCACCCGCTCCACGGCCTACCTCCTCTTCCGCCTCTGGGCCGCCCGCGCCGTCCCCGGCGGCGTCGGCGAGATCGTCGTCCTGCCCTTCCACCAGATCATGCCCGCCGTCCGCGACGGCCTCGTCGACGCGGGCCTGGTCATCCACGAGGCCCGCTTCACCTACGGCACCTACGGCCTGCACCGCGCCGCCGACCTGGGCGAGGAGTGGGAGAAACAGACCGCACTGCCCATCCCGCTCGGCGCCATCGTCGCCCGCCGCACCCTCGGCGAACGCCGCCTCGGCGAACTCGCCCAGGCCATCCGCGCCTCCGTACGCTCCGCCTGGAACACCCCCGAAGCCTCCCGCACCTACGTCCTCCAGCACGCCCAGGAGATGAAGCCGGACGTCGTCGACCAGCACATCGACCTGTACGTCAACACCTTCACCGCGGACCTCGGCGACGAAGGCCACGCCGCCGTACGCGAACTCCTCGCCCGCTCCGCCCGACAGGGCCTGCTGCCCGCCGTACCCGACAGCGCCCTCACCTTCCCCGCCGAGCCGTAGGCCCCGCCGGCGGCCCAACGCTAAGGGCTTGCGGGGAATCAAGGTGTTGCTTCCCGTCCTGAAGCTCGTTGGTGTGGTATGCGCATCCCGGACGAGACTCGTGACCAACTCGCCGTGAAGTTAGCGGTGTTGCTCCCACATCTGGACGAGCGGCAGCGACGGCTGTTGATGGCTGCGGAGGCCCAGGGCCTGGGGCACGGCGGTGTCCGGGCCGTGGCACAGGCCGCCGCGGTCAGCGAGACGACCGTCCGCAAGGGCGTGTTCGAACTCCAGGCCGGGACGACCACATCGTTGCGGTTGCCCGGCCAGGCGTCGCCGACCGCGACGATGCGGCGGTCGCGGGCCCGGCAGACGATCTGCACATTCACACTGCGCCGGTAGTTCTTCGACTTCTTCGTCTTCTTCTGGTGGTGCACCGGAATGAGGGTGCCGTCCACCAGCCACAGTTCCCGCCGGTCGGTGGGCGGCGGGCCGAGCAGGGCGGCGAGGTGCGGCGCGAGGTCGGCGGTGACCCGGTGCACGGTGGAGTCCGTGGTGGCGAACAGCGCGGCCGGCTGCTTCATGGTGAGGTTCGTTCGGTAGCCCAGAACGACCAGCAGCACCCGGTCGCCGAAGTCAAGTGACCAGGGCCGGCCGCACCCGCTGTCCGGGCGGCGCCGCCACAAACGGGTGATCAGGGCATGCAGCTGCGGCCCGGACAGCCCCGTCCACGCCTTCAACTGAGCTGAACGGCAGGTGGCGAGACGAAGTTCCATATGCCTGACGCTGACGCTGGTCGGGAGAGAGGGAGGGAGTGGGAGAGCGTGGCGAGTCGGTCACCGGCTGCTCCTGGGCCGGGGCGGCGGTTTCGGGGGCCGAACCGGGGTGAGGTGTGGCGGCGGGCGAAGGACGCGCCGGTGTCGGTGATCCGGCTGCCGCTGGTCGTCGACGATGCGGATGTCCGCCGCCGGGTCGAGCAGTTGTTTTCGGCGATGTGGCAGGTCAAACGCGCTCTGCAGCGTGATGCGCGGAATGTGGTCGACGCCTACTGGGCCGGTGACGTGCGGCGCGAGAGCGACGTGAAGGCCTGGCGGGCTGAACTGGGCCTGTCCCGCACCGGGCTGGAGCACCGCGCGTATCAGCATCTGGAGCGCTCGGGGTGGCTGAGCGATCATGTGTCGAAGGCATTGGTGATGCACCAGGCCGACGAGGTCTTCACCGGCGTGGCCCGGCACCTGCACCCGGACGCATCGGGGCGTCGGGCCGGGCGCCCGAAGACCGGGACCTGGTGGGAGTACACCCGCATCCCGGGTCGGGCCCGTTCGCACACCACCGACCGCAAGTGGGAGACCTTCCGCCTGCACGGCACCCTCGCCGGACACCTGGACGCCTTCCGGCATCCCGCGCTGCCGCCACCGCTCACCACCCCCGCCCAGGCCGCTGAACTCCCGCCGGGTATGCGGGTGCTGGCCCAGCCGCGCCGTCTGCCCGCGCCCGCCCGGCCCACCGCAGGCATCCCCACCGGGACCACCGACGCCCGGGGGCGCCCGCGCAGCAGGGCGGCGACCTGGTTCGACCACACCGGGCCGCTGACTGTCGTCTTCGCCGGAGGGCCCACCGGACGCGGGGAAATCATCCTGCCGGTGCGGCTGCCGCAGGGCGCCGGCCGCTGGCCCTGTCTGCTGCACTACCTGAACGACCCGAGCCTGTGGCACAAGATCGACCTGGTGCGGCGGCGGGATCCGGCCGCCCCGGGCGGCTGGGCCTATGAGGCCCATCTGATGGTCCTTTCCCCCGGCTACGCCTCCACCGCCACCCGTACCCGGCGCCGGCAGGCCGCCGCCCTGCAGCGCGTCGGCGGGGTGGACGGCAACGTCTCCAACCTCGCCGTCGTCTCCTTCCCCACCACCGGTGACGCGGGTGACGGGCCGGTACGCTCCTCCCGGATCACCCTGACCGATCAGGAGCAACACGCCCTGGCCAAAGCGCGCAAGAAGGCCCGAGGGCGCCAGCGCGCCCTTGACCGCTCGCGGCGCGCCACCAACCCCCAGCAGTACCAGCACTCCCGCCGCCAACAGGCCCGAGGCGAACGCCGGCAGGCAGCGAACCTGCCCCCGAAGACCGTCGTCCCGACCGGCCCCCGGCGCACCACCGCGACCGGAAAACCCCAACAGGCCTACCGCCGCGACACGGTCAGCACCAGCTACCGCGATCTGCGGGCCCGCCACAGTGCCGCGGCCGCGAGCGCGGCCGAGGCCTCCCACCACCGCGCGAAGAAGACCGCCGCAGCTCTGGTCGCCGCCCACGGCCCGAACCTGACCATCGAGGACTGCGACATCCGCACCTGGTTCCGCCTCTGGGGCCGCGCCTGCTCCGCCACCACCCCCGGACGGCTGATCACCGCACTCGCCACCGAGTGCACCGCCACCGGCGGACGACTCCTGCGCGCCTCGACCTTCACCACCGCCCTGTCCCAGCACTGCCTGTGCGGCCGACGCGTGACCAAGTCCCTGCGCCAGCGCACCCATTACTGTGACCCAGCCGAAGGCGGCTGCGGGCTGAAAGGCGACCGCGACATGGTCTCCGCTGCCCTGGCCGCCTTCACGACCCTCACCGACCCCGACGACCCCGCCACCGCCCGCCTGGACCACCCCCGCGCCCGGGCCGCCCAGATCCTCTTCGCCCAAGGGCTGCAAGAAGCCCTGACCGAGTCAACCGCACCGAAGTCCGCGCCCTCGGGCCGGACCCGCGCGGCAGCCGAACCCCGCGGGAACACCCTTCCCCGGCAACGGACGGCCTCTGCTCGGCGAAATGCCGGACCCTGCACCGTGGCAACCCCGGATGAGACCCGACCCGCCCCCGAGCGGCCCAAGGCCCACGCCGGAACGACACGACCGCACACCGGCCGCCCCCGTACGCACATACGGGATAAGTCTTAGAAGTTCTCTTAGAGCCGCTCAGGGCAGATCCGGGGGGCCCGTGCCCGTCCCCATAATCGGCCCAAGGGCATGCTCCCCACCCGACGTCCGGTACGCCGGACCCGCCCGGGGAAACCGCCGCCGCGCCGCTCGCCAGGCTCCACCCCCTCACCTCGTTCCGTCCCGCCCGCACCCGTCCGGGACGGCCACTGCCCGTGCCACCACCGGCGAGACCATGGGCCCGCTGTCGAAGGGAACCGATCCGTGAGCGAGGACAGGCTTCGCGAGCTCCGCGATTTCCTGAAGCGCGTCACCGCAGACCTCCAACGCACGCGCAGCCGCCTGCGCCAGGTCGAGTCGAAGGCCACGGAACCCATCGCCATCGTCTCCATGAGCTGCCGCTACCCGGGCGGAGTCCGCACCCCGGAAGACCTCTGGCAGCTCGTCGACACCGGCACCGACGGCATCTCCGCCTTCCCCGAGGACCGCGGCTGGGCCGTCGACACCCTCTACGACCCCGACCCCGACCGCCCCGGAACCTGCTACACCCGCGAAGGCGGCTTCCTGCACGACGCCGTCGACTTCGACGCCGGCTTCTTCGGCATGTCACCCCGCGAGGCCCTCGCCACCGACCCCCAGCAACGCCTGCTCCTCGAAGTCACCTGGGAGGCCCTGGAGCGCGCCGGACTGCGCCCCGCCGACCTGAAGGGCACCGCCACCGGCGTCTTCGCCGGCGTCATGTACAACGACTACGGCTCCCGGTTCCCCGAACCGCCCGAAGGACTCGACGGATACATCGGCAACGGCAGCGCCGCCAGCATCGCCTCCGGCCGTATCTCCTACACCTTCGGCTTCGAGGGCCCCGCCATCACCGTGGACACGGCCTGCTCCTCCTCCCTGGTCGCCCTGCACCTGGCCGTCCAGGCACTGCGGGCGGACGAGTGCGACCTCGCGCTCGCCGGCGGTGTCGCCGTGATGTCCACCCCGGTCACCTTCCTGGAGTTCAGCCGCCAGCGCGGCCTCGCCGCCGACGGCCGCTGCAAGTCCTTCGCGGACGCCGCCGACGGCACCGGCTGGGGCGAGGGTGTCGGCATGCTCCTCCTGGAGCGCCTCTCGGACGCCCGCCGAAGCGGACACGAAGTCCTCGCCGTCATCCGCGGCTCTGCCGTCAACCAGGACGGCGCCAGCAGCGGCCTCACCGCCCCGAACGGGCCCTCGCAGCAGCGGGTCATCCGCGCCGCACTCGCCGCGGCCGGCCTGCGGGCGAGCGAGGTCGACGCCGTCGAGGCGCACGGCACCGGCACCACCCTCGGCGACCCCATCGAGGCCCAGGCCCTGCTCGCCACCTACGGCCAGGACCGGCCCGACGGGCGGCCGCTGTGGCTCGGCTCGCTCAAATCGAACATCGGCCACACCCAGGCCGCCGCGGGTGTCGGCGGCATCATCAAGATGGTGCAGGCGCTCCGCCACCAGCGGCTGCCCCGCACCCTCCACGTCGACCGGCCCTCCACCACCGTCGACTGGACAGAAGGCAACGTCCGTCTCCTGACATCGCCGGTCGAGTGGACCGACCCCGGCAGGCCGCGACGCGCGGGCGTCTCCGCATTCGGCGTCAGCGGCACCAACGCCCACGTCATCGTGGAACAGGCACCCCCAGCCGAACCCGAGGACGAGCAGAACGACGGACAGAACAACGGGCAGAACACCGGGACGAGCGGGGACCACACCCGCACCGAGGCCACGACGCACCCCGACGCCGCCGCCCCGCCGGTTGTGCCCTGGCTGCTGTCCGCGCAGACCCCGGAGGCCCTGCAGGCCCAGGCCCACACCCTCCTCACCCACCTCGAAACCCACCCCGGCGACAGCGACCACGCCGTCGCCCACGCCCTGGCCACCACACGCTCCGCGTTCGAACACCGGGCCGTCGTCCTCGGCGGCGACCACGACGCCCTGATCCGCGGCCTCAAGGCCCTGGCCGCCGGCGAGCCCACCCCCGAGGTCCTCGCGGACACGGCCCGCCGCGCCAACGGCAGACTCGCCTTCCTCTTCTCCGGCCAGGGCGCGCAGCGCCTCGGTATGGGCCGTGAACTGTACGAGTCCTTCCCGGTGTTCGCCGAGGCCTTCGACGCCGTCTGCGCACACCTGGACGACGGCCTGCGAGGCGTGGTCTTCGGCACGGATGCCGACCTGCTGAACAACACCGCGTGGACGCAGCCCGCCCTGTTCGCGATCGAAGTGGCCCTGTTCCGCCTCGTCGAATCGTGGGGCGTACGCCCCGACTTCGTGGTGGGCCACTCGATCGGTGAGCTGGCTGCCGCGCATGTGGCCGGGGTGCTGTACCTCGAAGATGCCTGCCGTCTGGTGTCGGCACGCGGGCATCTGATGCAGCAACTGCCGCCCGGTGGTGCGATGTTCGCCGTCGAGGCGTCCGAGGATGAGGTTGTTCCGCTGCTGGAGGGCCATGAGACCGAGGTGTCGGTCGCGGCGGTGAACGGGCCGCGGTCGGTGGTGCTTTCGGGTGTCCAGGCGGTGGCCGAGGCGGTCGCGGGGGAGGTGGCGGCTATGGGCCGCCGTACCTCACGCCTGCGCGTCAGCCATGCCTTCCACTCGCCGCTGATGGAGCCGATGCTGGAGGAGTTCCGCAGGGTCGCGGAGAGCGTCACCTATGCGCCGGCGCAGCTGGCCGTGGTGTCGAACGTGACCGGACAGGTGGCTGCCGCTGGTGAGTTGGAGTCCGCGGAGTACTGGGTGCGGCACGTCCGGGAAGCCGTGCGGTTCGCCGACGGTGTGCGCTGGCTGGAGGAGCGGGGGGTCCGCCGGTTCATCGAGATCGGCCCCGACGCCACCCTCACCGCCCTCGCCCAGTCCGGAGTCACCCGCGGCGACGAGATGCTCTTCGTGCCCACCCTGCGCAAGGACCGCGACGAGCCGATCGCGGCGCTCGGCGCGCTCGCCGCCCTGCACGCGCGCGGCACCGCCGTCGACTGGTCCGCCGTCATCCCGGGCGACGACCGCCCGCCGGTCGGCCTGCCCACCTACGCCTTCCAGCGCCGCCGCTACTGGCTCGACCCGGTGGCCCAGGGCACCGTCAGGACGACGGCACACCCGCTGCTGGGCGCGACCGTCGCGCTCGCCGAGTCGACCGCCGTCGTCTCCACCGGCCGCATCTCGCGTCGGACCCAGCCATGGCTCGCGGACCACACCGCCTTCGGCACGGCGCTCGTGCCCGCCGGGGTCTTCACGGACCTCGCCCTGCACGCCGGCGCCCTGCTCGACAGCCCCCACCTGGCCGAACTCGTCGTGGAACCGCCCCTCGCCCTGCCCGAGACAGGCGAGAGCGAGATCCAGACCGTGGTCGAGGAGACCGACGCGGAGGGCCGCTGGACATTCACCGCCTACTCCCGCCCCGCCGCCCCCGCCGACGACGGAGCGGACCGCCCCTGGCAGCGGCACGCCCACGGCATCCTCGTACGGCAGCCGGAGCACGAGACAACCACCAAGCACCAGGAGCCCGGCGCGTGGCCGCCCGTCGGTGGTGCCCCCATCGACATCGGCGAGCTGTACCGCACCCTCGAAGACCAGGACACCGTCCCCGGCGCCGTCCTGCGCACCCTGACGGCCGCCTGGCGGCTCGGCGACGAGGTGTACGCCGAAGCCGTCCTGCCCGAGTCGCAGCGCGCCGAAGCCGGCCGCTTCGCCCTGCACCCGGCCCTCATCGAAGGCGCTCTCCTCGCCCTCTCCGCGACCGGACACCCCGCACCCCACGCCCTGTCCTGGTCCGGCCTCACCCTGCACGCCGCAGCCGCCGAAGCCGTACGCATCCACATCCGCCCCCGCCAGGACGGCACCGTCGAGCTCGGCCTCTTCGACCCCGCCGGCGCACCCGTCCTCAGCGCGGACGAACTGACCGCGCGCACGCTGGCCCCGGCGGACCTGCCGGCCCCGGCCGCCGCCGAGAGCGACGACCTCTTCGGCCTCGCCTGGACCGCCTCGCGGGGACCGGTGCTGCCGACCGCCCCCGAACTCGCCGTCCACACCGGCCTCGACACCCTCCTCGCCGCCGCTGCCGACGGCCCCGTGCCCCCGGTCGTCGCCCTGCCCTGGCGCACCCCCCACAGTGACCGAGGGGTGAGTGCCGAGGCCGTCCACGCGGCCATCGGCGCCGCCCTCACCCTGCTGCAGACCTGGCTGGCGGACGAGCGCTTCACCGGCTCCCGCCTGCTGATCCTGACCTCCGATGCGGTCGCCGCGGCCGACGGCGAGACGGTCACCGACCTGCCCGCCGCGGCCGTCCGCGGACTGGTGCGCTCCGCCCAGGCGGAGAACCCCGGCCGCTTCCTGCTCATGGACACCGCCACCGCCGAGCCCGCCCCGCAGGACATCGCCGAGATCCTCCGCCACGACGAGGCCGACGTCTGCGTCCGCGACGGCCGGGTCCTGGTGCCCCGCCTCGCCCCCGCCGGAGCCGGAGCCGGAGCCGGTGCCGAACAGCCCGCGCGGGCGATCGGCTTCGACCCGCGGCGCACGGTCCTGGTGACCGGAGGCACCGGCACCGTCGGCGCCGCCACCGTCCGCCACCTGGTGACCGAGCACGGCGTACGCCACCTGCTCCTCGCCGGACGCAGGGGCGCGGATGCCCCCGGCGCCCTCCCACTTGTCTCCGAGATGGCCGAGGCGGGCGCCGAGGTCACCGTGGCCGCCTGCGACACCGCCGACCGCGACGCCCTGGCCGAACTGCTGGCGACCGTCCCGCAGGACCACCCGCTGGGCGCCGTCGTGCACGCCGCCGGCGTAGTCGACGACGCCGTCGTCACCTCCCTCACCCCCGAACGCCTCGACGCCGTACTGCGCCCCAAGGTGGACGCCGCGGTCCACCTTCATGAGCTGACCCGCGGCCTCGACCTGACGGCCTTCGTCCTGTTCTCCTCGGCCGCCGCCACGCTCGGCAGCCCCGGCCAGGGCAACTACGTCGCGGCCAACTCCTTCCTGGACGCCTTCGCAGGACACCTCCGCGCCGCAGGACACCCCGCCCTCGCCATCGGCTGGGGACTGTGGGCCCAGGACAGCACCATGACCAGTGACCTGGACACCTCGCAGCGCAGCCGCATCGGCCGCAGCGGCATCGGCGCCCTGCCCACCCAGGAGGCCCTGGCCCTCTTCGACCGCTGCCTGTCCCACACCGGCGCGACCCCGCTGCCCCTGCGCATCGACCTGCCCGCGCTGCGCCGGAACGCGGCCGGCCTGCCCCCCGTCCTGCGCTCCCTGGCCGGCCGCGCACCGCTGCGGCAGGCCGCCGGCGCCGGGGCGGGCACCGCGGCGCCGGCGGGCGCCGCTCTCGCCGCGCTGCCCGAACAGCAGCGGCGCACGGCCGTCCTCGCCCTGGTCCGTACGACCGTCGCAGGCGTCCTCGGCCACAGCAGCGACGCGTCGGTCGGCCTCGACCGCCCCTTCACGGAGCTGGGCTTCGACTCCCTCACCGCCCTGGAACTCCGCAACGCCTTCACCCACGCGACCGGCCTCACCCTGCCCGCGACCCTGGTCTTCGACCACCCCACCCCCGCCGCCGTCGCCGACCTCCTCCTCGCCCAACTCGCCCCCACCCGGACGGGGTCGGCACAGTCCGCACAGCGGATTCCCGGAACACCGGCGGACCTCGCCGACGACCCGGTCGCGATCATCGGCATGGGCTGCCGCTTCCCCGGCGGGGTCGAGAACCCCGAGCAGCTGTGGGACATGCTCCTCAAGGGCGACGACGGCATCACCGACTTCCCGGGCGACCGCGGATGGGACGTGGCCGCCCTCTACGACCCGGACCCCGAGTCCCGGCGCAGGGGGACGACGTACACCCGCCGCGGCGGTTTCCTCAAGGACGTCGGCTCGTTCGACGCGGGCTTCTTCGGCGTCTCCCCCCGCGAGGCGTTGGCGATGGACCCCCAGCAGCGCCTGCTGCTGGAGACGTCGTGGGAGGCCGTGGAACGGGCGGGCATCGACCCCCGTTCCCTGCACGGCAGCCGTACCGGCGTCTTCACCGGCACCAACGGCCAGGACTACGCACACGTCCTGAGCACGGCGGACGCCGACACCGAGGGCTACCTCGGCACCGGCAACGCCGCGAGCGTCGTCTCCGGCCGGGTCTCCTACGTCCTGGGCCTCGAAGGCCCCGCGGTCACCGTCGACACGGCCTGCTCGGCGTCCCTCGTCGCCCTGCACTGGGCAATACGCGCGCTCACCTCGGGGGAGTGCTCGATGGCACTCGTCGGCGGCGTCACCGTCATGTCGACCCCGGCGGCGTTCGTGGAGTTCAGCCGTCAGCGCGGCCTCGCGGCGGACGGCCGGTGCAAGGCGTTCGCGGAGGGTGCGGACGGGACGGGGTGGGGTGAGGGTGTCGGTGTGCTGCTGGTGGAGCGGTTGTCGGACGCGCGCCGCAACAACCACCCCGTCCTGGCTGTGGTGCGGGGTTCCGCCGTCAACCAGGACGGTGCGTCGAATGGTCTGACCGCGCCGAACGGTCCGTCGCAGCAGCGGGTGATCCGGGCCGCCCTCAGCAGTGCCGGTCTCTCCGCCAGGGATGTGGATGCGGTCGAGGCGCATGGCACGGGTACGTCTCTGGGTGATCCGATCGAGGCGCAGGCGCTGCTGGCGACGTACGGCAAGGAACGGCCGGGGGAGCGGCCGTTGTGGCTGGGTTCGGTGAAGTCGAACATCGGTCACACCCAGGCCGCCGCGGGGGTGGCGGGTGTCATCAAGATGGTGGAGGCCATACGGCACGGCGTGCTGCCCGCCACCCTCCACGTCGACGAGCCCTCCTCGCACGTCGACTGGGCCGCGGGCAACGTCAGGCTCCTGGCCGAGTCCGTCGACTGGCCAAAGACGGCGCATCCCCGCCGGGCCGGAGTCTCGGCCTTCGGATTCAGCGGCACCAACGCCCATGTCGTACTGGAACAGGCGCCGGACCCGGTCGCCGAAGAAACCGCGACCGAGGTCTCCCAGCAGCTCCCCGTCACCCCCTGGGTCGTATCCGGCCGTGGTTCCGAGGCACTGCGGGGCCAGGCCGCTCAACTGCTGGCCCATATACAGGCCCACCCGGAACTGGACACCGCCGATGTGGCGCTGGCACTCACGCAGACCCGCTCCGCCTTCGAGCACCGCGCGGTAATCCGCGGCACCGACCGCGAAGAACTGCTCGCGGGACTCTCCGCCGTCGCCCGCGGCGAGAACCTCCCCACCGTCGCCGAAGGCGCCGCGTCCGACGGCAGGCTGGCGTTCCTGTTCTCCGGCCAGGGTGCGCAGCGCCTCGGTATGGGCCGTGAACTGTACGAGTCCTTCCCGGTGTTCGCCGATGCCTTCGACGCCGTGTGCGCGCACCTGGACGACGGCCTGCGAGGCGTGGTCTTCGGCACGGACGCGGAGGTGCTGAACCGCACGGAGTGGGCGCAGCCGGCGCTGTTCGCGATCGAAGTGGCCCTGTTCCGTCTCGTCGAGTCGTGGGGCGTGCGCCCGGACTTCGTGGTGGGTCACTCGATCGGTGAGCTGGCGGCCGCGCATGTGGCGGGGGTGCTGTCCCTCGAAGATGCCTGCCGTCTGGTGTCGGCGCGGGGCCGTCTGATGCAGCAACTGCCCGCCGGTGGTGCGATGTTCGCCGTCGAGGCGTCCGAGGACGAGGTTGTTCCGCTGCTGGAGGGCCGTGGGGCGGACGTGTCGGTCGCGGCGGTGAACGGGCCGCGGTCGGTGGTGCTTTCGGGTGTGGAGTCGGTGGCCGAGGCGGTCGCGGGGGAGGTGGCGGCTATGGGCCGCCGTACCTCACGCCTGCGCGTCAGCCACGCCTTCCACTCACCGCTGATGGAACCGATGCTCGATGAATTCCGTACGGTCGCGGAGAGTGTGACCTATGCGCCGGCGCAGCTGGCCGTGGTGTCGAACGTGACCGGACAGGCCGCTGCCGTAGGCGAGTTGGAGTCCGCGGAGTACTGGGTGCGGCACGTCCGGGAAGCCGTACGGTTCGCCGACGGGATCGAGTGGCTGGCCGGGCACGGGGTCACACGCTTCGTGGAGATCGGGCCCGACGCCACGCTCACGGCCCTGGCCCAGTCCTGTGTGCCCGGTGACGAGGGCACGCTGTTCACGGCCACGCTCCGCAAGGACCGCGCCGAGAGCGACACAGTGCTCGCGGCCGTGTCGAAGGCCTTCGTGCACGGGGTGTACGTCGACTGGCCCGCCTTCTTCGCCGGCCCCGGCGCCCGGCCCGTCGCGCTGCCGACGTACGCCTTCCAGCGGGAGCGGTTCTGGCCGGAGCCGGCCGCCTCGCCGGCCGGGACCGCCTCGGTCGACCCGGTGGACGCGGCGTTCTGGGAAGCCGTGGAGCGAGGAGACGCGCGGAGCCTGGCCGATGTACTGGGCGTGGGCGAGGCGGAGTTGGACGCCGTCGTGCCGGCCCTGTCCGCCTGGCGGCGCGGTGCGGTCGAGCGGTCCGTCCTGGACGGCTGGCGCTACCGCGTCGACTGGGAGCCGATGCCCGTACTGTCCCCACTCGTGCCGCTGCCGGGCCGCTGGCTTCTGCTGCAGCCCCCCGGCGAGGACGTACTCGCGGGCATCGAGGAATTCGTCCCCGGGATCGACCGGTTCACCTGCCCGGCGGAAGCGGCGGACCGTGCCGCGCTGGCGCGGGTCCTGACGAACGCCGCCGAATGCGGACTCATCGCGGGCGTGCTGTCGTACCTCGCCCCCTCCGGTGGCGTGGGGGCGACACTGGCGCTCGTCCAGGCGCTGGGCGACGCCGACCTCGCGGTTCCGCTGTGGACGGTGACGCACGGCGCGGTGTCGACGGGCGCGGTGCCGGCCGGCGGCCCGGCCGCGGAGCCCGCCGACCCGTCCCAGGCCGCGGTCTGGGGCCTCGGCCGCGTCGCCGCGCTGGAACACCCCGACCGCTGGGGCGGCCTGGTCGACATCCCGGCCCAGCAGACCGACCGGCACGCCCTCGCCGGGATCGCGTCCGCTCTCGTCTCCGGTGAGGACCAGATCGCCGTACGCGGATCCGAACTGCTCGTCCGCCGTCTCGCCCACGCCCCGTCCGCCCCAGCCCCGGCCGCGTCCTGGACCCCGCACGGCCGCGTCCTGGTGACCGGCGCAACCGGTGCCCTCGGCGGCCGCCTCGCACGCTGGCTGGTGCAGCGCGGCGCGCGGGACCTCGTCCTGACCAGCCGCCGCGGAGCGGACGCGCCGGGCGCCGCCGATCTCGCCGACCAACTGCGGACCCTGGGCGCCCACGTCGCGCTGGAAGCCTGCGACATGGCGGATCGCGCCGCGGTCGAAACGCTTCTGGACCGGCACCCGGTCGACGCGGTGTTCCACGCCGCGGGCAGGGGCGATGCCACACCGCTCGGCGAGGTCAGTGACCAGTACCTCGCCGACGTATGGGGCGCGAAGGCCGCCGGTGCGACCCACCTGGACGCCGTCCTGGGAGACAGGGACCTGTCCGCCTTCGTCGTGTTCTCCTCGATCGCCGGCGTGTGGGGCAGCGGCGGCCAGGCCGCCTACTCCGCCGCCAACGCCCACCTCGACGCCCTGGTCGAACGCCGCCGGGCCCGGGGCCTCGCCGGTACGGCCGTGGCCTGGGGGCCGTGGGGCGGCGGCGGCATGGTCACGGACGAAGGAGCCGTCGAACTCGGTCGCCGGGGCCTGCGCGTGATGGACCCCGACCGTGCGCTGAGCGGACTGGGACGTGCCCTGGACCTCGGGGACAGCACGGTCGTGGTGGCCGACGTGGACTGGGAGAGGTTCCTTCCCACGTTCACCAGCAGCCGCCCCAGCCCGCTCCTGTCCGCTCTCCCGGAGGCGGCCACCACCACCGGTACGGACGGCACGCCGACCGAGACGGGGACCGGGGGCACGGACCTGGTGAACCGGCTCTCCGCGCTCTCCGCGACCGACCGCAAGCGCGCGCTGCGCGACCTCGTCCGCACCCACGCCGCCTCGGTCCTCGGCCGCGCGAGCGGCGAAAGCGTGGAACTCGCCCGGGCGTTCCGCGATGTCGGCTTCGACTCCCTGACCGCCGTCGAACTGCGCAACCAGCTCAACCGCGACACCGGTCTGCGCCTGCCCACCACCCTCGTCTTCGACTACCCGACCCCCGAACACCTGGCCGATCACCTCTGTGCCGAGCTCTTCCCCGACACCCCGGACGCGGACGCCCTGGCCGACGGCCTCGCCGACCCGTCCGGCACCACCGCCGCCGACGAGGCCGCGCTGCGCAGGAAGCTGACGACCGTCCCGCTGGCCCGGCTGAAGGAGAGCGGCCTGCTGGCCGCGGTGATGGCCCTCGCCGAGCCGGAGGAAACGGACCCGAGCGCCACCAGGGCCGACGCGCAGGACAACGAGCTGATCCACACGATGGACGTCGACGACCTCATACAACTGGCCCTCGGCGACTCGGCCCACTGACCCTCCGACCCGCCTCCCTCTCCTCGTCCGCCGAAGCCCGAAGCGTCCGCCGAAGCCCGAAGCAAGAACAGTGGAGCTGAGTATGCCCACCTCCGAGGAACGCGTTGTCGCGGCCCTGCGCGCATCGCTGCTCGAGAACGAGCGACTGCGCAAACAGAACGATCACCTCGCGCGCGCGGCGACCGAGCCCATCGCCATCGTCGGCATGGCCTGCCGCTACCCGGGAGACGTCCGCTCGCCCGACGACCTGTGGCAGCTGCTGGCCGACGGCCGGGACGCGATGGACGAGTTCCCGCAGGACCGCGGCTGGGACCTGACCGGAGCCGGCACCGACGCGGCGGCCCT
This sequence comes from Streptomyces sp. NBC_01384, assembly GCF_045040035.1. NCBI lineage: Bacteria > Bacillati > Actinomycetota > Actinomycetes > Kitasatosporales > Streptomycetaceae > Streptomyces > Streptomyces sp. NBC_01384. The sequence goes on along the minus strand of NZ_CP109559.1, from coordinate 127,176 downwards.
GCGCGGCGGATTCGTGAAGTCCGCCACGGAGTTCGACGCCGACTTCTTCGGCATCTCGCCCCGCGAGGCCCTCGCCATGGATCCGCAGCAGCGCCTCACCCTGGAGGCCTCCTGGGAGGCGCTGGAGCGGGCGGGCCTCGACGCGGCCACCGTACGCGGCAGCCGCACCGGCGTCTTCGTCGGATGCAGCAACCAGAACTACGGCTCCGCCAACGGCCACGACCTGCCCGAGGGCATCGAGGGCCACCTGCTCACCGGCAACGCCGCGAGCGTCGTCTCCGGCCGGGTCTCCTACGTCCTGGGCCTGGAGGGGCCCGCCGTGACCGTCGACACCGCGTGCTCCTCGTCCCTGGTGGCCCTGCACCTGGCCGTCCAGGCGCTGCGGTCCGGCGAATGCGACCTCGCGCTGGCCGGCGGGGTGACGGTGATGTCGACACCGGACGTGTTCGCCGAGTTCGACCGCCAAGGCGGGCTTGCGAGCGACGGCCGGTGCAAGGCTTTTGCGGAGGGTGCGGACGGGACGGGGTGGGGTGAGGGTGTCGGTGTGCTGCTGGTGGAGCGGTTGTCGGACGCGCGCCGAGGCGGCCACCCGGTCCTGGCTGTGGTGCGGGGCTCGGCCGTCAACCAGGACGGCGCCTCCAACGGCCTCACCGCACCGAACGGCCCCTCCCAGCAGCGAGTCATCCGCGCCGCCCTCACCAATGCCGGCCTCTCCGCCAAGGACGTCGACGCCGTCGAGGCCCACGGCACGGGCACCGCGCTGGGCGACCCGATCGAGGCCAACGCCCTGCTGGCGACCTACGGCAAGGACCGGCCCGAGGGGCGGCCGCTGTGGCTGGGGTCGGTGAAGTCGAACATCGGTCACACCCAGGCCGCCGCAGGGGTCGCGGGTGTCATCAAGATGGTGGAGGCCATGCGCCACGGCGTGCTGCCCGCCACCCTCCACGTCGACCAACCCTCGGCCCAAGTGGACTGGGAGGCGGGCGAGGTCCGCCTCCTCACCGGACCACGCGCCTGGCCCGAGACCGGCCGACCCCGCACCGGCGCCGTCTCCGCCTTCGGCGTCAGCGGCACCAACGCCCACGTCGTCCTCGAACAGGGAACCACGGTCCTGGCACAGGGAACCACGGCACAGGAACCGGCCCCGGACCACGACGCCTCCCCGGTGACGCCCGCCGTTACGCTGCCCGCCGTCACACCGCCGGTCCTCCCGTGGACCCTCTCCGGCCGGACACCCGAGGCCCTGCGCGCGCAGGCCCGCACACTGTCGGCCTTCCTGACCGAACACCCCGGCCACGCACCGCTGAACGTCGGCTGGTCACTGCTGACCACCCGGTCGACGTTCGACCATCGCGCCGTGCTGCTGGGCGAAAACCGCGAAGACCTTCTCAGCGGCCTGCGGAGCCTCGCCGACGACGAGAACACCGCGCAGGTCGTGACCGGCCGGAACCGCGGCGACGGCAGACTCGCCTTCCTCTTCTCCGGCCAGGGTGCGCAGCGCCTCGGTATGGGGCGTGAGCTGTACGAGTCCTTCCCGGTGTTCGCCGAGGCCTTCGACGCCGTCTGCGCGCACCTGGACGACGGCCTGCGAGGCGTGGTCTTCGGCACGGACGCGGAGGTGCTGAACCGCACGGAGTGGGCGCAGCCGGCGCTGTTCGCGATCGAAGTGGCCCTGTTCCGTCTCGTCGAGTCGTGGGGCGTGCGCCCCGACTTCGTGGTGGGTCACTCGATCGGTGAGCTGGCGGCCGCGCATGTGGCCGGGGTGCTGTCCCTCGAAGATGCCTGCCGTCTGGTGTCGGCGCGGGGCCGTCTGATGCAGCAACTGCCCGCCGGTGGCGCGATGTTCGCCGTCGAGGCGTCCGAGGACGAGGTTGTTCCGCTGCTGGAGGGCCGTGGGGCGGACGTGTCGGTCGCGGCGGTGAACGGGCCGCGGTCGGTGGTGCTTTCGGGTGTGGAGTCGGTGGCCGAGGCGGTCGCGGGGGAGGTGGCGGCTATGGGGCGCCGTACCTCACGCCTGCGCGTCAGCCACGCCTTCCACTCACCGCTGATGGAACCGATGCTCGATGAATTCCGTACGGTCGCGGAAAGCGTCACCTACGCGTCGGCTCGTATTCCGGTCGTGTCGAATGTGACCGGACAGGCCGCTGCCGCAGGGGAGTTGGAGTCCGCGGAGTACTGGGTGCGGCACGTCCGGGAGGCCGTACGGTTCGCCGACGGTGTGGAGTGGCTGGCCGGGCACGGGGTCACACACTTCGTGGAGATCGGCCCCGACGGCACCCTCACCGCCCTCGCCCAGTCCTGCCTGAGCGACGCGCGGGAGTACGTGTGCGTCCCCGTCCTGCACAAGAACCGGTCCGAGCCGGCTTCCGTCCTGCGCGGGCTGGGCCGGTTGCACGTGGACGGCGCCTTCGTCGACTGGAGGGCGCTCTTCGCCGGGACCGGCGCCGCCGCCGTGGAACTCCCGACGTACGCCTTCCAACGCCGGCGCTTCTGGCTCGACCCGTCCGCGCCGGGGCCGAAGCCCGGCACGGACCCGGCGTTCGCCTCGGCCCTCGTCGACACGGAGTTCTGGGAGGCGGTCGAGCGGCAGGACATCGACACCCTTGCCGAAGATCTCGCCCTGGCTCCCGACGCCCTGGACGCGGTCGTCCCGGCGCTCTCGCGCTGGTACCGGAAGCGCAGCGACCGGCACGTCACCGACTCCTGGCGCTACAGCGTCACGTGGAAACCCCTGGCGCAGGCCACCGGCGCCGGGAGCGCACCGCCGCCGGGCCGCTGGCTGGTGGTCGTCCCGCAAGCGCGCGATGAGCGGGCCGACGCCACGATCCGCGCCGTACTCGGTGAGCTGGAGGCGCAGGGGGCCGAGCTGCGGCAGATCGAGGTCGCGGACTTGGCCTCCGGTACGGAACGTACAGACCGTACAGGCCATGCCGACCGTGCCGTCCTGGCCGATCAACTCAAGGACACACAGGACGAGTTCGGTCCCGTCACGGCTGTGGTGTCCCTGCTCCCGCTGGCTCAGGACCGGGCGGCGACGGCAGCGGCCACGGCCACGCTGGTCCAGGCGCTCACGGACATCGGCCTCGGCGGTCCGGCGGGTCCGGTGGCTCCGGTGTGGTCGCTGACGCGCGGGGCCGTCTCCGTCGGCCGCAGCGACGCGGTCACCTCGCCCGAGCAGGCCGCGGTATGGGGCCTCGGCCGGGTGGCGGCGCTCGAACACCCCGATCTGTGGGGCGGACTCGTCGACCTGCCGGACGACCTCGACCAACGGGCGCTCGGACGGCTCGCCGCCGTCCTCACCGCGCCGCCCGGCGAGGAGGACCAGGTGGCGGTCCGCGGCACCGGTGTCTTCGGCCGCAGGCTGTCGAGGACCCGGCCCACCCCGCCACAGCCGTGGCAGCCGCGGGGAACCGTCCTGATCACCGGCGGCACGGGCGCCATCGGCGCCCGCGTGGCACGCTGGGCGGTCGAGCGCGGCGCCGAGGACATCGTTCTGGTGAGCAGGCGCGGACCCAAGGCGCCCGGAGCCGCGGAACTCGAAACCGAGCTCTCCGCGATGGGCGCCCGCGTCACCGTCGCCGCCGTGGACGTGTCCGTCAGGGAAGAGGTCGCCGAACTCCTCGCGCACCACCGCGTCGACGCCGTCTTCCACACCGCGGGCGTACTCGACGACGGTGTCCTGCGCGGGACCGACCCCCAGCGCATACGGCACGTCATGCGGGCCAAGGCCGAAGCCGCCCTGCACCTCGACGAACTGACACGAGGCCAGGACCTGTCGGCCTTCGTGACGTTCTCGTCGCTCGCCGGTGTCCTGGGCAGCGCCGGACAGAGCGCGTACGCCGCCGCCAACGCCGTTCTCGACGCGCTCGCCGAGCGCCGCCGTGCCGAGGGGCTGCCCGCCACCTCCCTCGCCTGGGGCCCGTGGGCCGGCGGCGGCATGGCCGCCGAGGCCACCGGCGGCCGACGTCGCAGCCGGGGCGCTGTGGCACCGCTGGACCCCGACCTGGCCCTGGCCGCCCTCGCGACGGCCCTGGACTCGGGCGTGGCCGGCGAGTTCGTCGCGGACATCGACTGGAGCCGGTTCGCACCGGCCTTCACCGCGACCCGGCCGAGCGCACTCCTGGCGGAGCTGCCCGAGGCAGCCCCGTCCCGTCCCGCCCGTCCGGTGCCGCCGACGGACCGCACCGACAGCCTGGGCTCCCTGCCGCGCGAGGCGGGCACCCAGGCCGCTCTGGACCTGGTCCGTGCCCGCGCGGCGGCGGTCCTCGGTCACTCCGGCCCGGAGTCGGTTCCCGCCGACTCCGCCTTCCGTGACCTGGGGGTCGACTCGCTGATCGCGGTCGAGCTGCGCAATGCCCTGGGTGCGGAGTGTGGTCTGTCCCTGCCGGCCACCGTGGTGTTCGACTATCCGACTCCGGTCGCTCTGGCGGAGTTCCTGTACGGCGAGTTGAGTGGCGTGGTCACGGAGGTGTCCTCGGGGGCCGCGGTGGCGGTGTCGGGCGACCCGGTCGTGATTGTGGGGATGGCGTGCCGCTTCCCAGGTGGGGTGGACTCCCCGGAGGCGTTCTGGAACCTGCTGTCCGAGGGGCGCGAGGGCATCGCCGACTTCCCCGACGACCGCGGCTGGGACGGCCTCGGTTCGCTCTATGGCCTGGATGCCGAGTCCCGGCGTCAGGGCACGGCGTACACCCGCCGCGGCGGCTTCCTCAAGGACGTCGGCTCGTTCGATGCGGGTTTCTTCGGTGTGTCGCCGCGTGAGGCGTTGGCGATGGATCCGCAGCAGCGTTTGTTGCTGGAGTCGTCGTGGGAGGCGGTGGAGCGGGCGGGTATCGATCCTCGTTCGTTGCGGGGCAGTCGGACGGGTGTGTTCGCGGGGACGAACGGTCAGGACTATCCGGCGTTGCTGGCGGCGTCGGATGCGGATTTCGGCGGGTACATCGGGACGGGGAACGCGGCGAGTGTGTTCTCGGGGCGTGTGTCGTATGTGCTGGGCCTGGAGGGGCCCGCCGTGACCGTCGACACCGCGTGTTCGTCGTCGTTGGTGGCTCTGCATCTGGCTGTCTCGGCGTTGCGGTCGGGTGAGTGTGATCTCGCGTTGGCCGGTGGGGTGACGGTGATGTCGACGCCGGGTGCGTTTGTGGAGTTCAGCCGTCAGGGCGGGCTTGCAACTGATGGCCGGTGCAAGGCTTTTGCGGAGGGTGCGGACGGGACGGGGTGGGGTGAGGGTGTCGGTGTGCTGCTGGTGGAGCGGTTGTCGGACGCGCGCCGTAACGGTCACCCGGTCCTGGCTGTGGTGCGGGGCTCTGCCGTCAACCAGGACGGCGCGTCCAACGGTCTGACCGCGCCGAACGGCCCCTCGCAGCAGCGGGTCATCCGGGCCGCCCTCAGCAGTGCCGGTCTCTCCGCCAGGGATGTGGACGCGGTCGAGGCGCATGGCACGGGTACCGCGCTGGGTGATCCGATCGAGGCGCAGGCGCTGCTGGCGACGTACGGGAAGGACCGGCCGGGGGAGCGGCCGTTGTGGCTGGGTTCGGTGAAGTCGAACATCGGTCACACCCAGGCCGCCGCGGGGGTGGCGGGTGTGATCAAGATGGTGGAGGCGATGCGGCATGGTGTGCTGCCGGCGACCCTCCATGTCGATGAGCCTTCCTCGCATGTGGACTGGGCCGCGGGTGAGGTGCGGCTGCTGACGGAGCCGACCGCGTGGCCGGAGTCGGGGCGTCCCCGGCGTGCGGGTGTGTCCTCGTTCGGCCTGAGTGGCACGAACGCGCATGTGGTGCTGGAGCAGGTGCCGGACCCGGTGGTCGAAGAAGCCGCGACCGAGGTGCCCCGGCTGCCGCTCCCCGTCGCCCCCTGGATCGTGTCGGGCCGTGGTTCCGAGGCACTCCGTGCGCAGGCCGCTCGGCTGCTGGCCCACATCGAGGCGCAGCCTGATCTCGACCCCGCTGACGTGGGTCTGTCCCTGGCAGTGAGCCGTTCGACGTTCGAGCAGCGCGCGGTGGTGCTCGGCCACGACCACGACGAACTGGTCGCGCACCTGCGGGCCTTGGCGGATGGCCAAACGGATCCCCTCACGGTGACGGGAACGTCCCACGGCGACGGCAAGCTCGCCTTCCTCTTCTCCGGCCAGGGCGCGCAGCGCCTCGGTATGGGCCGTGAACTGTACGAGTCCTTGCCCGTGTTCGCTGATGCCTTCGACGTCGTCTGCGCGCATCTGGACGCCGAGTTGGACCGTCCCCTGCGGGAGGTGGTCTTCGGCGCGGATGCCGAGCTGCTGAACAACACCGCGTGGACCCAGCCCGCCCTGTTCGCGATCGAAGTGGCCCTGTTCCGCCTCGTCGAGTCATGGGGTGTGCGCCCCGACTTCGTGGTGGGTCACTCCATCGGTGAGCTGGCTGCCGCGCATGTGGCCGGGGTGCTGTCCCTCGAAGACGCGTGCCGTCTGGTGTCGGCACGCGGGCGTCTGATGCAGCAACTGCCGCCCGGTGGTGCGATGTTCGCGGTGGAGGCTTCCGAGGACGAGGTCACGCCGCTGCTGGAGGGCCGTGGGGCGGAGGTGTCGATTGCGGCGGTGAACGGGCCGCGGTCGGTGGTGATTTCGGGTGTGGAGTCGGTGGTGTCGGCGGTCGCGGAGGAGCTGTCCGCGTCCGGCCGCCGTACCTCACGCCTGCGCGTCAGCCACGCCTTCCACTCGCCGCTGATGGAACCGATGCTGGAGGAGTTCCGCAGGGTCGCGGAGAGCGTGGCCTATGCGCCGGCGCATCTGGCCGTGGTGTCGAATGTGACCGGACAGGCGGCTGCCGCAGGAGAGTTGGAGTCCCCGGAGTACTGGGTGCGGCATGTGCGTGAGGCCGTCCGGTTCGCCGACGGGATCGAGTGGCTGGCCGGGCACGGTGGTGTGACGCGGTTCGTGGAGGTCGGCCCGGACGGCACCCTCACCGCCATGGCGCGTGCCTGTCTGAGCGACACGCAGGACCACCTGTGTGTTCCCGTTCTGCGTAAGGACCGGCCGGAGGCGGATACGGCCGTGTCGGCCGTGTCGGCCGTGTTCGTGCACGGGGTTCCCGTCGACTGGCCCGCCCTGTTCGCCGGTTGCGGTGCCCGGTTTGTCGCGCTGCCGACGTATGCCTTCCAGCACGAGTGGTACTGGCCCGAGCCGGGCGCTCCCGTCGCGGTCATCCCGTCCGCCGACCCCGTGGACGCGAGCTTCTGGGAGGCCGTGGAGCGCGGCGACGCGCAGGGTCTGGCCGATGTCCTGGGTGTGGGCGAGGCGGAGTTGGACGCCGTCGTGCCGGCGCTGTCCGCATGGCGGCGTGGTGCGGCCGAGCGATCCGTCGTGGACGGCTGGCGCTACCGCGTCGGCTGGGAGCGTCTGAGCGCACCGCCGGCCTCCGTCGGCGTACCGGGACGCTGGCTCCTGCTGCAGCCGCCGGGGACCGACTCGCTCGACGGCATCGAGGAGTTCGTTCCCGGGATCGAGCGGGTGACGTATGCGCCTCAGGTGGATCGGGCGGGGCTGGCCCGTGCCCTGTCGGACGCCGCCATGGGCGAACCGGTCGCCGGTGTGCTGTCCCGCCTGCCCGGTACGGCCGCCGCGCTGACCCTCGTACAAGCGCTGGGCGACGCGGGGCTGACCGCTCCGCTGTGGCTGCTCACATGTGGTGCGGTCGCGGTCGGACATGACGGCGACGCGACCCTCGAACCGGCACAGGCCGCCCTGTGGGGCTTCGGCCGGGTCGCCGCCCTTGAGCACCCCGCCCGGTGGGGCGGCCTCCTCGACCTGCCGAGCCGCGCGGGCCGGAGCATTCTGGCGGGCCTCGCGTCCGTGCTGGACTCGGGCGAGGACCAGATCGCGGTACGGGAATCCGGGCTCTTCGCCCGCCGCCTCTCCCACGCTCCCGTTCCCGTTTCCGTTCCTGTCCCCGGCAGTCCATCGGAGTTCGGGCCGTCGGCCGTCGGCTGGCGTGCTCCGGACTGCGTGCTGGTGACGGGCGGTACCGGCGCGCTCGGCGGGCGCCTCGCCCGCTGGCTGGTGCGGCGCGGTGCCAAGGACCTCGTCCTGACCAGCCGTCGCGGCCCGGACGCACCAGGTGCGTCCGAACTCGTCGACGAGATCGGGGACATGGGCGCGCGCGTCGTCGTCGAGACCTGCGACACCGCCGACGCCGACGCCCTCGCCCGCGTCGTGGAGCGGCACCCGGTGCGGGCCGTGTTCCATGCCGCGGGCGTCCTCGACGACGACGTGATCGACGCGATGACACCGGAACGCGTCGCGTCCGTCCTGAAGGCCAAGGCCGTCGGTGCCGACCATCTCGACGCCCTCACCCGGGACAGGACAGGGCACAGGGCCCTGTCGGCGTTCGTGGTGTTCTCCTCGATCGCCGGTGTGTGGGGCAGCGGTGGCCAGGCGGCCTACGCCGCGGCCAACGCCCACCTGGACGCCCTCGTCGAGCGCCGCCGGGCGAGCGGGCTCGCCGGTACCGCCGTCGCCTGGGGCCCCTGGGGCGGGGGAGGCATGGTGTCCGACGAGGGCGCCGTCGCACTGGGCCGGCGGGGCCTGCGGGTGATGGACCCCGACCGTGCGCTGAGCGGACTGGGACGTGCCCTGGACCTCGGGGACAGCACGGTGGTGGTGGCCGACGTGGACTGGGAGAGGTTCCTTCCCGCGTTCACCAGCAGCCGGCCCAGCCCGCTGTTGTCCGCCCTTCCGGAGGCGCGGACCGCGGATGCGGCCGACGCGTCGCCGGGGGAGCGGGGCACCTCGTACGCCTTGGTGGAGGAACTGGCCGCCGCGCCCGCCGACGAGCGGGTCCGGCTGCTCCAGGACCATGTGCGGTCCGTCGCCGCCGCGGCCCTCGGGTTCACCGGGGTGGCGGGCATCGAACCCGCCAGGGCCTTCCGTGAGATGGGCTTCGACTCCCTGACCGCGGTCGAGCTGCGCGACCGGCTGAACAGCGACACCGGCCTGCGGCTGGCGACCACCCTCGTCTTCGACCACCCCACGCCCGCCGACCTCGCCCGCCACCTGGCCGGTGAACTCTTCGGGGACGGGCAGGAGTCCGCCGCGGTGCTGCTGGCGGAGGTCGACAGCACGGTCGCGAAGATCATGAAGGGCGGGCCCGACCGCGACATCAGGACCCTCCTCAAGACGCGGCTCAGGGCGCTCCTTTCGGAGGTCGAGAACGCGGACGAGAGTGCGGGGTTCGCCCCGGACGCGGGGGCGTCCGTGGCCGACCAGCTGGACGACGCCACGGACGAGGAGCTGTTCGACTTCATCAGCCGGCAACTGGACCAGCCGTAACGGGAAGATCGTTCGTGACGGCGGGGAAGACCGGCCGTATCGGGAAGACCGGCCGTCACGCGAAAGGGGCCACGGGCGGCACCAGCGCCGCCCGTGGCCCCTTTCGGCGGCCCGGTCACTCACCCACGGGCGCGGGTTTCCCGTGAAGCGTGCCGTAGGCGTGCAGCCGCTCCAGCCACGCCGGACTCCTCACCGCGGCCGCGTGCTCCTGTGCCAGGCACAGATAGACGTCCCGGCCCCCGTCCTCGGCGGGCGTCGGCGCGATGTGCACGGTCGGCACCGGGAGGTCGGGGAACTCGTACCAGAACGGTGTGCCGGCGCCCAGGTCGATGCGGTAGAGCGGGAACTGCGACCAGTTGTTGATCGAGACCGCCGTCTCGAAGACGTCCGGGGCGCGTACCGACATGACGTGCCGTGACACGCCCGCCCTGCGGTAGGAGTTGAGGAAGGCGATCTCGTCGCGGAGCTTGTCGGCGGTGTTGGCGTCCAGACAGGCCCGTACGTCCTGGGCGAGCCGGCCGAGCGGACGGGTGCGCAGCGCCGCTGCCGAGGTCCGCGTCCAGCTGTTGCTGACACAGTTGCCCCAGTACTCGGCGGGCAGCGCGGCACCGAGCCGGGACTGCGCTCCGATGATCATCCCGAGCCATTCGGCGGCGTCGTCGGGGCGGGCGCGCAGCTCGCCGAGGACCTGCCAGATGTGCGCGGTCAGGACGTCGTTGGTGGACACCCAGGAGCCCGTGTCGGTCAGCTGCTTTTGCGCGGTCCGTTTCATGGCGGCGAGTTCGGCGGCCTCGAAGCGGGTGGCGACGGTCGCGAGCTTGTTCAGGCCGACCTTGATGTTCGTGGTCAGCAGGCGCAGCCGGGAGACGCCGACGAACGCGCGCGCGTCCACGATCGCGGGGTCGGCGGACTCCTGGCCCAGCGCGTCGAGCAGGCTCCGGTCGTGGCACGGTTCGGGGTACGGCAACCCGCGGTGCTCGCGCGACCAGCTCTCCAGGAACGCGAGGGTGTTCGCGCCGTCCGCGAGACTGTGGTTGATCATCACGCCGAGGACGGAGCCGCCGCCGCGCATCTGTGTCAGCCGGATCTTCAGCAGCGGGGTGTCCCGGTCGATGACGCGGAACGCGCTGACCTCGCGCAGCAGATGGCCGATCACCGGCTCGGTGCGCAGCTGGGGCCCGTACTCCCGCATGGGCTCTGGTGACACCGCCTCGATGAAGCGGACCCCCGCGTCGTTGCACAGGGCGCTCAGCCCGCCGTCCCGGTCCCGGACGAGACGGCCGGCCAGTGGCGGGTAGCGGCGCAGCGTGCGCGCCAGCGAGGCGCGCAGCTGAGCCCCGTCCAGCGTCTCGCGGTAGAAGAAGGTCAGCGGTGTGTACCAGGGGCCGGTCAGCAGGTCGTAGCCGCTGAGCCGGACACGGGCGTTGTCGGCCCGTCCGGCCCGTCCGGCCCGGCCGGCGCGGACCAGGAAGGACCGCTCCTCCCGGCTCTCCACGACGCGCCGGAATGTTGTCACGGTCGTTCTCCTCAGGTTTTCAGGTCCTCGGATCGTCACGGTCGTGGTCGTTGCCCCGGCCGGTCAGTCCCAGGCGACGAGCAGCCGGTCGACCCCGTAGTGCACGGCACGGTCGCGCAGCGGCACCTCGTCCGCGGGAACCGCCAGCCGCAGCGTCGGGAACCGCTCGAACAGCTTGCGCAGACCGGTCCTGAGGGTGGCGCGGGCCAGGTGCTGGCCCAGGCACTGGTGCGCGCCGAAGCCGAGCGCCAGGTGCTTGCGCGGGATGCGGGTGACGTCGAGCTTGTCGGGGTCGGCGAAGACCGCGGGGTCGCGGTTGGCGGCAGGCAGCGACAGCACGACGGTCTGCCCGGCCTTGACGGTGACGCCGCCGATCTCGACGTTCTCCAGCGCGCAACGGCTCGACCCCAGCTGCGAGATCGTCAGATAGCGCATCAGCTCGTCGACGGCCCCGGCCTCGTACAGCTCCGGGCGGCTGCGCAGCAGGGCCAGCTGCTCGGGCTGCTCCAGCAGCGCGAACGTGCTCAGGCACAGCATGTTGGGCGTCGTGTCGAGGGAGCCGCCCAGGGTGAGGACGGAGAGGTTGACCAGCTCCTCCTCGGTGAGTTCCCCGGTGGCCGCCAGCTGTCCGAAGAAGTCGTCGCCCTTCTCCGCCAGCCGCTCGCGGACCATGGGCCGCACCGCCGCGTCCAGCGACTCGATGCAGTGGATGAACTCCTCGAGGGTGTACGTCAGTTTCATCATCGTGGCGAAGTGCTCCGAGACCTCTGCCATCAGCTCGGCGGAGACACCCATCAGGGCGCACACCGAGCGGACGCTGATGACCTCGGCGAAGTCCGTCACCAGGTCGGCCGGCGAGCCCTTCGCCTCCATCTCGTCGAGGACCTGGTCGATGATGCGGGCCAGCTCGGGCTCGAAGTGCTGGATGCGGCGGACGGTGAAGTGCCCGGCCAGCAGACGCCGGTACTTGGAGTGCTCGGGCGCGTCCGTCTTCGCGAACGAGCCGGGCGGGGAGGGCTGGGGCGCGTACTCGGTCATCGGGAACGGCGGTGCGACCACATGGGCGAGCAGCTCGTTGCGGTGGCTGAAGCGGTCGTCGGCCAGGATCTGCCGTACCAGGTCGTGGCGGGTGACCAGCCAGCCCGTCGGGTCCTTGGGGGCGACCTGGAAGGTGAGGGGGCTGACCGGGGCCTCCTCGCGCAGCCGGGCGTACGCCGCGGGCGGGTCGAAGGGGCACTTGCCGCGGTCCGTCGGGATCACGGGTGCGTCGGGCCTGGTCTTCATCGTCACTCCGTTGGTGTGCCGGCGGCGCCGTGGGTGCCGTGGGCGAAGGCTGTTGACTGGTGGGATCAGGCGCGCTTGACGACCAGCGGCAGGTGCCGCGCGCCGAAGACGTTGGTGCCGTGGTAGGTCAGCCGGGCATCGGGGTCGACCTCGATCCGTGCGAACCGGTCGAGGAGCGCGTTCAGGGCGATGCGCCCCTCCAGGCGTGCCAGCGGTGCCCCGATGCAGTAGTGGATGCCGTGGCCGAAGGCCGCCTGGCGGGCGTTGGTGCGCTCCGGGCGAAAGGCGGCCGCGTCCTTGAAGACCCGCTCGTCGAGGTTGGCCGACAGCAGCCACAGGTGCACCAGGGTGCCGGGGGCGATGCTGGTTCCGGCGAGTTCGGTGGCGGCCGTGGTGACGCGCTCGATCCGGGTGAACGGCGGGCGCAGCCGCAGGGTCTCCTCGATCACGGCGGGCACCAGCGAGCGGTCCTCGCGGACCCGCTCGAACAGCTGCGGATCCTGGTCCAGGCACATCAGCGTGTTGCCCAGCAGCACCGAGGTGGTGATGTGCCCGGCGAGCAGCAGCAGGGTGGCGAAGCTCGCGATGTCCTCGTCGTCGAGGCGCTCGTCGTCGAGTTCCGCGCCCACCAGGGTGCCCAGCAGGTCGTCCTGCGGCTTTCCGCGCCGGTCGTCGATGAAGTTCTGCAGGTACGCCGAGATGGTGTGGCCGGTCTCCTCCATGCGCCGGACGCTCTCGGGGTCCTCCGGGTTTGTCGACAGCAGCTGGTCCGCCCAGCCCTGGAACAGGTCCCGGTCGGCCGTGGGCACGCCGAGCATCCGCGCGATGACCGTGACCGGCAGCGGGTTGGCGAGCGTGTCCACCAGGTCGAAGCGGTCAAAGCCGGCCGCGTCCAGCAGGTCGGCGGTCAGGCCGGTGATCCACGGTTCGAGACCGGAGATCAGCCCCGGTGTGAAGGCGCGGCTGACCAGGCGGCGCATCTTGCCGTGCAGGGGCGGGTCCAGCAGCAGCAGGGTGCCGCGCGGGGCCTGGCGTTCACCGCCCGAGAGGCGGCCCACGGTGTCGGAGGAGAAGGTCGCCGGGTCGGCGAGGATCCGCTGGACGTCCTCGTGCCGGAAGACGTGCACGTTGCCCGTCTCGTCCCGCCACACCGGGCATGCGTCCCGCATCCGCGCGGTCCAGGCGAGCAGCGTCGCCCCGCCGTCCGGCTCCACCGTCGGAATGCTGCCGGAGCCGGGCCCCGGCACACCGGGCCCCGGCGCATCGGACACCGGCGGATCCGCCGCTCCCCGCGGCGCGTCGGGAACGTCGGAGGTGCCTTGCTCCGCCACCAGTGATTCCCCTTTCGTGCGGCCCGGCCGCGACCGCGGCCCGCGGCCCACCGCGTGGGACCGGCACCCCGGCGGGGCCCGGCACTCGCGCCACTCCAGCACGGGGCGTGCGCGGGGGGCCAGAGACGGCGGCGCAGTCTAGGGATTCACCGAGTACCGCCCGCCGCAGGCCGGTGCGAGGTCACGGCGGCGGGCCGAAATCTCTGGAGGAAATCCCAGACAGCGGCGGCCGGGGACCCGGGCGGGCCCGCACCCGGCCCAAGATGGGCACGCGCCCCGGCAGCGGGGCACGCACCGTACCGCCCACGACCCGTACCGCCCACGACCCGTACCGCCCACGACGCAGAAGGCCGGCATGGACATCGCGATCGACCACGACAAGTGCATGGGAGCGGGCCAGTGCGTGCTGATCGCACCCGAGGTCTTCGACCAGGACGAGGAGGACGGCCGCGCCCTGCTCCTGATCGAGCAGCCGGGAAGCGGCCACCACGAGGCGATCCGCGAAGCCCACGACTCCTGCCCGCTGGGTGCCATCACCCTCCGGGAGGACTGATCCGGGAGGACTGACACCTCAACGCGGCCCGGCCGCGGACCTCCCCCGAACGAGAGGATGCCATGCGCGTTCTGTTCGCCGGCCTGTCGGAGAAGTCTCACCTGTACACCATGGTGCCGCTGGCCTGGGCCTTTGTGACGGCCGGTCACGACGTTCTGGTGGCCGGCTCCCCGTCGATGACCCCCGCCGTCACCGCGGCCGGCCTGGTGGCCGCCCCCGTGGGCAGCGACCACGCCCTGCACGCGGACATGGCGGGTTCCCGCGACTCCCAGGACGCCGACGTCGCCAACTGGAGCCGTCTGGGCCCCGGCCAGGTCGACTGGCCCACCCTGCGCGAGCGCTACGAGATCAGCGTGCCCTGGGGCTTCGCCCGCTACAACGAGCCCGTCATGGACGACATGGTGGCCCTCGCCCGCGACTGGCGGCCCGACCTCGTCATCCGCGACCCCCTCGCCTACGCCGGCGCGGTCGCCGCACGCGTCTGCGGCGCGGCCCACGCCCGCCTGCTGTGGTGCGCCGACGTCTACGGGCAGGCGCGGCGCACCTTCGTCGAACTCGCCCGCGACGTCCCCGAGACCGAACGCGTCGACCCGCTCGCCGAGTGGATCGACGACCGTGCCCGCTCCTACGGCGTGGCCTGCGACGAGGAACTCCTCAACGGCCAGTTCACCATCGACACCCTGCCCCCGAGCCTGCGCCCGCCGAGCGCCCTGCACCAGCTGTCCATGCGGTACCTCCCCTACAACGGTGCCGCCGTGCAGTGGGACTGGCTGCGCGAGGAGCCCAAGCAGCCCCGGGTCTGCGTCACGCTCGGCAGCACCAACACCGAGGCCTACGGCGGCGACTACGTCCCCGTCGACGACATCCTGCGCGCCCTGGGCGGACTCGACATCGACGTCGTCGCCGCGCTCATGCCCGAACAGGCCGAACAGCTCGGGGACGACCTGCCCCCCAACGTGCGGGCGGTCAGCGGAATAGCCCTGAAGACCCTGCTGCCCACCTGCAGCGCCGTCGTCCACCACGGCGGCTGGGGCTCCTTCTCCACCGCCCTCGTCAACGGCGTCCCGCAACTCGCCCTGTCGACGAACGTCGCCGACCAGGAACTGCGCGGACGCTCGCTGGAAAAGGCCGGCGCCGGGATCTTCGTCCACCACAGCGACGTCGACGCCGGGCAGGTCCTCGCCGACACCCGCCTGCTCCTTCAGGAGCCGGCGTTCGCGGCCGCCGCACGACGGCTGCGGGACGAGTCCGCCGCCATGCCCAGCCCCCACGCCCTGGTCGCGCACATGGAGCGCCTGGTCGCGGACGCCGTAAGCACTCCGCGTACACCGGCACACCGGCCGGACCCCTGCAACACACCGCACACACGAGGAAGGAGGACGGCGCCCCCCACGACCCCGCCGGGGTACCGGGCGCCGCAATCCCGATGAGTCAGACGCGCATCCTGGTGACCGGCGGTGCCGGCTTCATCGGCTCCCATTACGTCCGCACCCTCCTCGGACCCCTCGGCCTGGACGACGTATCGGTGACCGTCCTGGACGCCTTCACCTACGCCGCCAACCCGGCCAGCCTCGACGAGGTCCGCCACTCGCCCCGTTTCCGGCTCGTCGCCGGCGACATCTGCGACCCGGCGGTCGTCGGCCGCCTCATGGCCGAGCACGATGAGGTCGTCCACTTCGCGGCCGAGTCGCACGTCGACCGGTCGCTGTCCAGCTCCGCCGAGTTCGTCCGCACCAACGTCATGGGCACCCAGGTGCTCCTGGACGCCGCGCTGCAGCACGGCATCCAGACCTTCGTGCACGTCTCCACCGACGAGGTCTACGGATCCATCCCGGCCGGCTCCTGCTCCGAGGAGCAGTCCGTGAACCCCAACTCGCCCTACGCCGCCTCGAAGGCGTCCAGCGACCTGCTCGCGCTGGTCTACCACCGCTCCCACGGCCTGGACGTCCGGGTGACCCGCTGCTCCAACAACTACGGGCACCACCAGTTCCCCGAGAAGATCATCCCGCTGTTCGTCACCCGCCTCCTGGAAGGCAAGACGGTCCCGCTGTACGGCGACGGGATGAACGTGCGCGACTGGCTGCACATCGACGACCACGTCCAGGGCATCGAACTGGTCCGCACCCAGGGCCGCCCCGGCGAGATCTACAACATCGGCGGCGGCACCGAGCTCAACAACCGCGAGCTCACCACCCTGCTGCTGGAGGCGTGCGGCGCCTCCTGGGACCAGGTCGAGTACGTCACCGACCGCAAGGGCCACGACCGCCGTTACTCGGTCGACTGGCACAAGGCCCACACCGAGCTGGGCTACAAGCCGCAGAAGGACTTCACCGAGGGCCTCGCCGAGACCGTCGCCTGGTACCGCGAGCACCGCGACTGGTGGGAGCTCCCGGACCGGACACCGCACACCGCCGCCCCCCGGGCCGTGCAGGCCGTCCCCCGGGCCGTGGAGGCCACGACCGGGATTCCCGCATGCTGACCTGGCGCAGCCTCGGGCTCCTGGAGGTGACCTTGGACGGGCGGCCCGCCACGCCGACCGCTCCCAAGGTCCGCCAGGTGCTGGCCCTGCTGCTGGCCCGGCGCAACACCCTGGTGTCGATGCCCACCATCGTCGCCGAACTGTGGGACCACCACCCCCCGCGCAGCGCCACGGCCACCGTCCAGACGTACGTCTACCAGCTGCGCAAGTTCCTGCAGAGCGACGGCGAGACGGCCGCCGGCACGGGGCCGCTCGTCACCCGGTCCACCGGGTACATGCTGCGGGTGGCCCCCGGGGACTACGACGCCGAGGAGTTCGAACGGCTCACCGTCCAGGCACGGGCCGCACTCGAGGACGGTGACGCCCGCACGGCCACCGACCGGATCGCCGCCGCACTGGCAGGGTGGGCCGGCCGGCCGTTCGCCGACGTCACCCAGGGCCCCTACCTCCAGGCGTACGCGCTGCGCCTGGAGGAGCTCCACATGCACGCCCTGGAGCTGCGCATCAGCGCAGGTCTCGGGCTCGGCCTGCACCGCGAACTCGTCGCGGAACTCAAGGAGCTGGCCAGCACCCATCCGCTGCACGAGTGGTTCCAGGGCGGCCTCATCATCGCGCTGCAGCGCTGCGGCCGCCGCAGCGAGGCCCTCCACGTCTACCAGCGGCTGCGTGAACTGCTCCGCGACGAACTGGGCCTCGACCCCTCCCCGGGGCTGCAGCAGATCCGCCAGCACGTGCTCACCGACCGCGTCAGCGCCGCCGACCTCAGCCTGCTGCCGGGCTGATGCCGTATCCCGCCGGGCAGTCCCCGCGGATGCCGCGGGCCGGGCGGCTCAGCCGTCGCTGCCCGCCGCCGCGTTCCACAGGTCCCGTACGGTCTCCTCAAGGCTGCGGCGGGGCGACCAGCCGAGCAGTTCACGCGCCGCGGTGACGTCCACGCGCATCCAGTCCGCGTCCGCGGCGGGCCGCACGGTACCGCCCGTGTCCTCCACCAGCCGCACCCTCCTGCCGCTCGCCGCGATCAGAAGGTCGACCATCACCCGCACATGCTGCGACGTGCCGCTGCCGATGTTCAGCACCCGGCCCCGCGCCCGCGGTGTCCGCATCGCGGCCACGATCGCCTCGGACGCGTCCTTGGCGTCGACGAAGTCCCGGCTGCTGCGCAGCGGGGACAGCCGTATCGTGACCGGCCCGCCCGGGGCGGCCGGGGCGAGCAGCTGCTGCGCCACGCGGCCCAGCAGGCTGCTGGGCGGGGTCCCGGCGCCGATCACGTTCGACAGCCGCAGCACCACCGCGTCCGTCCGGCCCTCGGCGGCGGACTGCAGGACCGCCCGGCTGCCGAGCAGCTTGGAGTGCCCGTAGTCCGTCACCGGGCGGGTGGGGGAGTCCTCGGCGAGATCCACCCCCGCGCTCTGCGGCGCGTACTCGTGCACGGAGCCCAGATGCACCAGGCGCGGCCGCCACGAGGCGGCGTCGAGCGCCGCCAGCAGCCGGTCCACCAGCAGCTGGTTGCCCTGCCGCATGACGCCCGGCGACGACGACCAGGCCACGCCGGCCGCGTTGACGACGGCCACCGGATGCTTCGCGTCGATCAGCTCCGTCAGCGCGCCCGGCCCGTCCTTGACCAGGTCCATCGGGTGAAAGCGCCACGCGGCCGGCGTCTTGACGGCCTGCCGTGCGACGGCGAGCACCTCGTGACCGGCCGCCCGGAGGGCCGCGCCCGCGTGCCGGCCGACGAATCCGGTAGCGCCGAGGACGACCACCCGGCCGGACGGTCCGTCCGGCCGTCCGGGCTGTCCCTGCCTACCGACCAGCGCCATGCCGCTCTCCTCCCGGGCCGGGTGCCGGGCACCCCTACGTCGTCCTGCTGTGCCACCGCACCGGGTGCCGTGGCTCCAGGCAGCCACGGTGGCACCCCGCGATCGAGACCCCCTCCAGAACGGTTCGATTCGACCGGCCCCCGTACGGCCCTTGACCGGTCCTCGAACGGCGCGCCATACCGTGGCGTCACCATGAAGGTTCGACAGACGGCTGTGCCGGACGCTTTCCACATCACGCCGCACAAGATCGGCGACGTGCGGGGCAACTTCTACGAGTCGTTCCGCCACGACAGACTGGCCGAGGAGATCGGCCGGCCGGTGCCCGTGGCGCAGGTGAACTACTCGGTCTCCCGTCGGAGCACCCTGCGCGGGCTGCACGGCACCCTGCTGCCGCCGGGCCAGGCGAAGGTCGTCTGCGTCGTGCGGGGCGCGGTCCTCGACATCGTCGTCGACCTGCGCCTCGGCTCGCCCACCTTCGGCGTGCACGAGGTGAACTGGCTGAACGCCGAGTCGGGCGAGACCCTCTTCGTCGCCGAAGGGCTCGTGCACGGCTTCCTCGCCCTCACCGACGACACCTGCGTCTCCTACCTGTGCTCCACGGAGTTCGTCCCCGGCACCCAGGTCGACATCGACCCCTTCGACGCCGAGCTGAACCTGCCCTGGGATCTGTCGGAGACCCCGCTGATGTCGGCCAAGGACTCCCGCGCCGTCTCCGTCGCCACCGCCCGCGAGGCGGGCCTGCTGCCCCGCTACGAGGACTGCCTCGCCCACTACGCGGCGCTGCGCGGCGCACGCTGAGCCCCTCGCAGCGGGCCCACGTCGTTCTCCCCGGTGCCGCCGCGAGCGCACAGCCCAAGGCCACCGCCGCATTCGAAGGAACAGCCGATGCCGTACCGCACCGAAGCACGCCCGCTCCACTGCGCCGTCCTGCCCTTCGCGGACTTCGGGCACGTCGCTCCGAGCCTCGGCCTCGCCCGCGAGCTCATCGCACGCGGCCACCGCGTGACCTACGTCGTGGACGAGCGGTTCGCCGCGCCGGTCGAGGAAGCGGGCGCCCGCGCCGTCACCTACACCTCCGCGCGCGGCGACTTCTACCGTGCCGCCGACCCGAGCCCCGGCCAACTGGCGAGGGACGGCTACGAGCTGATGGTGGACACCGTGCGCACCGTCTTCCCCGCGGCCCTGTCCGCCCTTGCCCCCGACGCCCCGGACCTGGTGCTGTACGACTTCGAGAACGTGGCCGCCGGACGGGTGGCCGCCCGGGTCCTGGACGCGGTGTCGGTACAGCTCTTCCCGAGCCACGCGGCGAACGAGACCTTCTCCCTGCGCGCCCAGATGTGGGACCCGCAGGACCCCGTCATGCGCAAGGGCGCGGAGCTCGTCATCGGCTTCATGGGCGAACACGGCATCGGCCTGGAGGAGATGGGCCGCTACGGCACCGAGTGGGACGAGCACAACCTTGTCTTCCTGCCCCGCGCCTTCCAGATCGAGGGCGACACCTTCGACGACCGCTTCGCGTTCGTGGGCCCCATGGTCACCGAGGCCGGCCCCGGCCTCTGGTCGCCGCCGGCGGACGGCCGCCGTACCGCGCTGGTGTCCCTGGGCACCGAGTCCGGCGACCGCGGCGACTTCTTCCGTATCTGCGCCGAGGCGTTCGACCCGGCCGCCTGGCACGTCGTCATGACGCTCGGGCGCGGCGCCGACCGCGCACAGCTGGAGCCCCTGCCGGCACATGTCGAGGTCCACGAGTGGCTGCCCCATCCGGCCGTGCTGCCGCACGCCGACGTCGTCGTCTGCCACGCCGGCATGGGCAGCCTCATGGAGGCCCTGTACTTCGCCGTGCCCGTGGTGGCGATCCCGCGCGCCCACGAACTCGACCTCAGCGGCCGGCGGCTTCAGGAGTGCGGCGTCGGGCGCACGCTGTCCCGGGCGGACCTGGACGCCGGCGTCCTCGCGGGCGCCGTGACCGAGCTGCTGGCCGACCCCGAAACCCCCGGGAGCCTGGCGCGGATGCGGGCCGCCGTCCACGGCGCCGGCGGCGCGGCGCGCGCCGCCGACCTTCTCCAGACCTGGGCCGCGGCGCGCCCGCACAGCCCGGTCCCCGCCTGACCGGCCGGGGACGGGCGTCCCGGCCCGAGCGGGCCGGGACACGGCCGGCGCACCACGGTCCGCCGGGGCGCGAACACGGTTTCAGTGGGGCAGGGTGACGAACTCGCTCACCGTCGCGATGCTGTGGTCGATCATCTCGTCCGTGAGGCCCGGGTAGACGCCGATCCAGAACGTGCGCTCGGTGGTGATGTCGCTGTTGGTCAGCGGACCGCTGACCCTGAACTCCCGCTGCGCGTAGGCCGGGTGGCGCGTGAGGTTGCCGGCGAAGAAGCGGCGGGTGGCCACCTTGCTGTATTCCAGGTGGTCGATGAGCGCGTGCGGCGCGAACGGGGCGCCCGGGCTGACGGTGATCGCGAAACCGAACCAGCTGGGATCGCTTCCCGGCGTCGCCTGCGGCAGCATCAGGTGCGGCAGACCGTCCAGACCCTCCCGCAGCCGCGCCCAGTTGTGGCGCCTGGCCCGGCCGAAGTCGTCGATGTGCGAGAGCTGCTGCAGGCCGAGCGCCGCCTGCACGTCGGTCGACTTCAGGTTGTAGCCCACGTGGGAGAAGATGTACTTGTGGTCGTAGCCGGCCGGCAGCGTCCCCATCTGCTGCTCGAACCGCTTGAAGCAGCGGTTGTCCTCGCCGGGCTCGCACCAGCAGTCGCGGCCCCAGTCGCGCATGGACTCCACGATGCGCGCCAGCGCCAGGTTGTCGGTGAGGACCACACCGCCCTCGCCCATCGTGATGTGGTGGGCCGGGTAGAAGCTCTCGGTCGCCAGGTCGCCGAACGTACCGGTCTTGCGGCCTTTGTAGGTGCTGCCCAGCGCGTCGCAGTTGTCCTCGATGAGGAACAGGCCGCGGTCCTCGGCGATCTGCGCGATCTCCTCGACCGCGAACGGGTTGCCCAGGGCGTGCGCCACCATGATCGCCCGCGTGCGGGGGCCGATCGCCTGCTCGATCCGCTCCGGCGTCGGGTTGTACGTGCCGATCTCGATGTCGGTGAAGACCGGCACGAGACCGTTCTGGATGATCGGGTTGACGGTCGTCGGGAAGCCGGCCGCCACGGTGACGACCTCGTCGCCGGGCACCAGGCGGCTGTCCTCCAGCTGCGGCGAGGTGAGTGAGCTGAGCGCCAGCAGGTTCGCCGACGAGCCGGAGTTCGTCAGGTGCGCCTTGCGCAGACCGAAGTACCTGGCCAGCGCGCGTTCCAGCTTGCGGGAGCTGGGCCCCGCGGCGATCCGCAGGTCCAGGGCCGCCTCGACCAGCGCGACGCGGTCCTCCTCGTCGAGGACGGCACCGGAGGCCATGACGGGCGTGACACCGGGGACGAATCCCGATGCGGCGCCGTTGCGGTGGTACTCGCGTACCAGGTCGAGGATCTCTTTCTTGTCATTGCCCATCGGCTGGTGGCCTCCTGTGTCTGCCGGCGGGGACGGGAGCCGTCACCTCGGCGGCAGGAAGTGCGAGTGGGTCCCCGCGCCCGGATCTGCCGGTCGGGATGCCCAGCCCAGCACGTGGCGCACCGGTGTGCCCAGCACTGCCGGACAAGTCCAGGGGATCCACCAAAACCGCTCCCGCCCGCAGCCGCCCGGCCCGCACGGAGCCGGTTGTCTAGGGGTTTCCTCGCTTCGGACGAGGAACGCTGGGAGTGCCCGGGCAACTGCCGTGCCCCGTCAGCCGATCTCAGTGAGGCAGGATGAACCTCCGCTCAGCGTCCCCCCGGACACACCGCCACACCGTCACCGTGCGGGCCGGTGAGGCGACCGGCGAGCGGGTGCGGCTGGGTGTCTACGACCTCATGACCGGTACGTTCGCGACCCTGCGCACCTTCTACTACCGCCAGGCCCTGGACGCCGAGGCCCTCCGGGCGTCCCTCGCCGCGACCCTGGCGCACTATCCGCTCCTGACGGGGCGGCTGGTGCGGGACGCCGACCGCGGGCTCAGCGTCGTCTGCAACGACGCGGGTGCCTTGTTCACCGAGAGCCACTGCGACCGGCCCATGCCCGAGTACGGACCCGACCGGTCGGCCAAGCCGGACCTGCGCTCCTACATCCACGGGGTCAACCCCTTCCGGATTGTCGGGCACGACACGCCGCTGCTGACCGTGCGGATCACCCACATGCGCGGCGGCGGTTCGGTCCTGGGCATCGCGATCAACCACAGCATCGTCGACGGCTCGGGCTATCTCGACTTCCTCCGGCACTGGTCGAGCGTCCACCACGGCCTGGAGCACCGCGCGGCACCGTACGCGCGCACCCTCCTCGACGGCGTGGCCGACGGCGCCGCCCCCGGGACCCAGGAGCACAGCACCCAGTACGTCCTGGTGCCCGGCCGGAAGAAGTTCGGCTTCATCTGGCGCGTCAACACCCGCTCGCGCCGCGTGCGCACCATCACCCTGCGCTTCGCCGCCGACGAGGTGCGCGCACTCAAGGAACACGCCCTCGCCGGGCTCGCCGGCCGGGGCCTTGTGCCCTCCACCGGTGACGCCCTGAGCGCCCACCTGTGGAAGGTGCTCGCCGAACTGCGGGCCCGGCCCGACCACAGCATCGAGCGGCTCGGGATGGTCGTGGGCCTGCGCTCCGTACTGCGCGAGAGGATCCCCGACGGATTCTGGGGCAACGCCGTCACGAACGTCACCCCGGCGCTGCCGGCGGGAGACCTGCGCGGCGCTCCCCTTTCCGACACCGTCGCGGCCGTGCGCGAGGCCGTCAGCAGCGTCACCGTGGACCGTGTGCGCGACGAGGTCGCCTTCCTGGAGGCCCAGCGCCGCGCCCGCCGCGCCCACCGCGTCCTGAGCCGTATGAGCCTGGACGCCTTCGAGGGGACCATCGCGCTGAACAACGTCAGCCGGCTGCCCGTCTACGAGATCGACCTCGGCGCGGGCCGGCCGTTCTGGTTCGAGTACCCCGCCAGCACCGTCCCGTGGACGCTCCTGGTCACTCCCACGCCCGTGGCCGACGGCAGCCGCGACGTGCACTTCAGCGTCCCGCGCGAGATCGCGGAGGCGCTCGTCACGCCGGAGTGGACCAAACGCCTGCACGCCTACGCGCCCCGCGGCTGAGCGGCGCGATCACCGGGGCCCGGCACCCCCGCGGGGGTGCCGGGCCCCGGTGATCGCGGGGCAGGATCCCGAAGCCGGGGAGGCCCTAGAGACCGACGGCCGTGCGCAGGGCGTCGACGCGGTCGGTGCGCTCCCACGTGAAGTCGGGCAGCTCGCGGCCGAAGTGGCCGTAGGCGGCGGTCTGGGAGTAGATCGGGCGCAGCAGGTCGAGGTCGCGGATGATCGCGGCCGGGCGCAGGTCGAAGACCTCGGCGATGGCGGTCTCGATCTTCTCGGCGTCGACCTTGGCGGTGCCGAAGGTCTCCACGAACAGGCCGACCGGCTGGGCCTTGCCGATGGCGTAGGCGACCTGGACCTCGCAGCGCGAGGCAAGACCCGCGGCGACGACGTTCTTGGCGACCCAGCGCATCGCGTAGGCCGCCGAACGGTCGACCTTGGAGGGGTCCTTGCCGGAGAAGGCGCCGCCGCCGTGGCGGGCCATGCCCCCGTACGTGTCGATGATGATCTTGCGGCCGGTCAGGCCGGCGTCGCCCATCGGGCCGCCGATCTCGAAGCGGCCGGTGGGGTTGACCAGCAGGCGGTAGCCCTCGGTCTCCAGCTTGATGCCGTCGTCCAGCAGCGCCTTCAGCTCCGGCTCCACCACGAACTCCCGGATGTCCGGGGCCAGCAGGGAGTCCAGGTCGATGTCCGAGGCGTGCTGGGAGGAGACGACGACCGTGTCCAGGCGGACCGCCTGGTCGCCGTCGTACTCGATGGTGACCTGCGTCTTGCCGTCGGGCCGCAGATAGGGAACCGTCCCGTTCTTGCGGACCTTCGACAGCCGGTGGGACAGCCGGTGCGCCAGCGAGATCGGCAGCGGCATCAGCTCCGGCGTCTCGTCCGTCGCGTAACCGAACATCAGGCCCTGGTCACCGGCACCCTGCCGGTCCAGGTCGTCGCTCTGCCCGCCCGCGGCATCCCCGCTCCGGTTCTCGTACGCCGAGTCGACACCCTGGGCGATGTCCGGGGACTGCGCACCGATCGACACGGACACCGCGCAGGACAGGCCGTCGAAGCCCTTCGCGGAGGAGTCGTAGCCGATCTCCAGGATCTTTTCGCGCACGAGCTGGGCGATCGGCACATAGGCCTTGGTGGTGACCTCGCCGGCCACATGCACCAGGCCGGTGGTGATCAGCGTCTCCACGGCGACCCGGGACGTGGGGTCCTCGCGCAGCAGCGCGTCGAGAATGGTGTCGCTGATCTGGTCGGCGATCTTGTCGGGGTGGCCCTCGGTCACGGACTCCGAGGTGAACAGGCGATGAGACACAACGCTCCCTGGGGGTGCGGCGGCTGCCGGCGACGAGGTCTTACGAGGCTTGGGGCGCGGGCAGCGGGTGGACGGTGGACGGAACGGTTGTGCGCGGACGGGCAGCGGACGCCCGCCTGCGCAGCCGCGGGCGGCGCGGGGCGAGGTGGTCCTCGACCCAGGCGGCAAGGATCTCGGCGGCGTGGTCCACGGCCTCGGGCCAGGCGGTGCGGGCGCCCTCGTCGGCCTGGTCGCTCACGAACTTGACGAGCCGTACGGGGATACCGAGGCGCTGTGCCACGGCCGCGACGGCGTACCCCTCCATGTCGACGAGGTCGGCCTCGCGGGCCAGCCGCTCGCGGACGGCCGGGTCCGTGACGAAGGTGTCCCCGGTCGCCAGGGTCGGCCCGGGGCCCGCGGCCACGGTGAGGGGAGCGCCGTAGACGCGGCCGCTGATCTGGTGCAGGAGGGCCGTGTCGAGGTCGTGCTGGAGGACCCGGGAGACCTCGTGCAGGCCCAGGAGGTTCTCCTTCAGCGCCCCGGCCGTGCCCAGGTTGACGATCTCGCAGGGCCGCTCGCTCCGGGACAGGGTGAGGGCGAGGGCCGCCGTCGCGTTGACCTTCCCCATCCCGGTGATGAGGACGGGCAGGCGGCCGTCGAGGTGGGCCGTCTCCTCCTCGACGGCCGCGACGACCAGCGGCCGGCCGGACCGGATCTCGCCGAGGAGACGCAGGGGGGAGTCGTGGTCGGTGACCGGGGCAGTGGACACGGCGCTTCCTGTCTTTCGCAGTCGTCTCAAGCGGTGCTGAGCGCGAGAAGTCCCGCGATCACAGCGGCCAGCAGAAGGGCCGCCGGGGCCGGCGTGCCCTTGTAGTCCCCGGCGCGCCCGTGGAAGACCAGCGCTCCGGCGAAGTACAGCACCACGCCCCCCGCGGCCGCGACGCCCAGCGGGCGCCAGGCGAAGCCGGCGCACAGACCGACGGCTCCGGCCATCTCCAGCAGGGCCAGCCGGGGCAGCCAGCCGTCCGGCACACCGGCCGCACGCAGACTGGCAACCGTCCTTTCCTGCCGGGTGAGTTTGGCCCAGGCCGAGCCGATGAGGCCGAGGGACAGGACGACGGTGAGCGTGATGTAGTTGCCGGTCATGACACTCCAGTGCGGGATGTGGTGGGGGAGCGGTTCCTCCCCACGACCCCGGCGCACCACCGTGCGGGCGGGGGGAGACAGCGCTGACTCGCACGCCGCCCGGGACACCGCGGAACGGAACCCGGCCAGGCCCGGTGCGTGCTCTGGCATCCCATGCTCGCCCCCGCCGGACCAGGAGTTCCCTAGAGTTCCCGCGCCTTCTTGCCGCTGCCGTCCGGGAGCCGGCGGGCCCCGCCGCGGTGGCGGCCCTGCGGCGGGTACGCGAAGGCGCCACCGCCCCCGTGGGATCGGTGGGGACCGGTCACCGGGACGTCGTTGTCCACGGTGACCGGACGCATCACGTCCGCCGGCCTCCGGTCAGCCGACCGGTCCGTCGTGCGGTGGGCCGTCCGGTGCGGCGCGCCCGGGAAGGGGGGAACCGGGGCGGGCCGCACCGGACGCCGTCTCAGGCCGTCGCGGTCGCGGCCTCGTCGGACAGCGAGCCGGCGACGGTGGTGTGGGCACTCGCGAACAGCAGCGGGTGCGCCTGCCGGATCCCGCCGACCACCAGGTCGTAGGGGACGTCGTCGAAGGTGCCGTGTTCGTGGATGAACTCCATGTGCTGCCGGCCCGTCTCGTCGAACGGGTGGTACAGGCTGTCGGTCCGGCCGTCGAAGTCCAGCGGCTTGATCTTGTAGAGCCGGCAGAGCAGTTTGTTGAAGACCGGGGTCGCCTTCACCCAGGTGTTGTCGAGGTGAACAGACGTCAGGCTGTGGAAGCGGAAGACGTCTCCGCCGACCAGCTCCCGCAGCCGCGGCGAGGCGAGGTGGTTGCGCACATCGCCGTAGTAGACCCGGCTGGGGATGCCCACGGCGCGCAGGGCGGCCGCGTACAGGATGGACTTGTGGACGCAGAACCCGAAGCCCTTCTCCAGCACGCCGGTCGCGCTCAGGCCGTGCCGGGTCAGGTCCGCGCCGTACACCTCGTAGCTGATGCCGTCCCGGACGGCGTAGTAGAGGGCGATGGCCTTCTGGGTGTCGGTGTCGGTGTCGGCCGCGCCGGAGAGGGTCTTGTCGACGAACGCGCGGACGGCCGGCGACTCGTGGTCCAGGAACTCGGTCGCGGCCAGCGTGGCCGGTGCGGCGGCGGTGGCCGCGGGGTCGGCGGCACCGGTGTTCTCTGCCATGTTCTCGGGATTCCTTCCAGGTCCAGGGCGGGGCTGGGCGGGTCTAGGCGGTTTTGGCCGGACGGTTGAGACCCATCAGGGTGGCCAGGCGCTGGCGCTGGATCTCCGAGGTGCCGGAGTAGATCCGCCCGCCGACCGCGTCCCGCAGGTCCTTCTCGACCCCGTACTCGCTGACGTAGCCGTAACCGCCGAAGACCTGGACCGCGTTCAGCGCGGAGCGCACGTTGGCCTCGCTCACCACCAGCTTGGTCATCGCGACGTCAGCGGAGACGTCGGCCTTGGACTGCAGCTTCTCGGCGGTGTCGTAGATCCACTTCTGCGAGGTCTCCAGGTCGATCCGCATCTCGACGATCATGTTGGCGACCGACTGGTTCGAGCCGATGGCCGCGCCGAACTGGGTACGGGTGCGGGCGTACTCCACGCACCGCTCCAGCCGTCGGCGCATCTCCCCGACGATGATCCCGAAGCCGCACAGGATCTCCCACTTCATGACGTGGTCGAGGATGAGGAACCCGGCGCCCCGGCCGCCGATCACATGGTCCCGGGGCACCCGGACGCCGTCCAGGAAGACCTCGGCCAGCGGCGAGGTGCGCAGGCCCATCTTCGGGATGGGACGGCCGACCGACACTCCCGGCGAGTCCCGGCGCACCAGGAAGACGGTGATCCCGGCGAGATCCCCCGGGGCGCCGGTACGGGCGTAGACGACGAGCAGGTCGGCGATGGAGCCGTTGCTGATGAACGCCTTGCTTCCGTTGAGGACGAAGTCGTCGCCGTCCAGGACGGCGGTGGTGCGCATCCCCATCACGTCCGAACCGCCGGAGGGTTCGGTGATGGCATGCGCGCCGATCATCGTGCCGGCGCAGATCTCCGGCAGGTAGCGGGCCTTCAGCGCCGACGAACCGAATCGCTGGAGCGGGACACCGGTGCTCACCATGTGGGTGGACACCGAGAAGTTCAGTCCGGAGTCCTGGCACCCGTAGCCGAGCTGTTCCAGCACATGGACGGTGGTCAGCAGGTCCTTGCCGAGCCCCCCGTGCTGTGGGTCGAACGGCAGCGCGAACAGGCCGATGTCCTTGAGCCGTTGCCAGCCGTCCCGGTCGAAGGTGCCGGTCGGGTCGCGTTCGAGGTGGTCGGCGCCGAGCTTCGCGGCGACGGCGCCGATCGCCGCACGCAGTTCCTGCTGTTCCTCGCTCCAGCGAATCATGGCGGTGGACTTCCGATCCTCAGTACTGGGAGAAGGCGTCCTGGCTCAGCGTGTGGCTCTCGTCGCCCCTCAGCGGCGGGTTGAAGACGCTGACCAGTTCCAGGTCCTCGTCGGGGGAGGCGATCAGGAAGTGGGCGTCGTGCTCGTCGAGGGCGTACAGCACACCGGGGTACAGGTCCTGCCCGAGGCTGCCGTCGGCGGCCTCGACGCGGCCCGAGCCGGAGATGCAGTAGCACGCCTCCAGATGGCGCCGGTACTGCAGCCTCGACTTCGTGCCCGCCCGGACGACGGTGTGGCAGATGCCGAAGCCCATGTTGTCCGCCTCGACCAGCAGCCGGTGGCTCGGGCCGCTGCCCCATTCGACCGGCGTGACCTGCGACTTCTCACGAATGAACATGTTCTTGTTTCTTTCTCCTGGGTGGGGATGGCGGTGAGGATGATGGGAGGAGCTGGGGAGTGGGGGAAATGGGCGAGTGGGGGAGCTGGGGGGCTACTCGGGGGCGGTGGTGCCCGCGAAGCGCTGGACGGCCTTCTCGATGGCCGAGACGGACCGGAAGTCGTCCGGGGAGATCTCCAGGTCCTCGAACGGGATGCCGGTCCGGTCGCTCAGCCACCCGATCAGCCGCAGCAGGTCCAGGCTGCTGATCACCCCGTTCGCCAGCAGGTCGTAGGACGGGTCCAGTTCCGAGGCGGGGGTGCCGGGCAGGTACTCCGCCGCGATGTGCGCGGTGATGTCGTGTTTGACGGTCATTCGATCTTCTCCATGAGGAGGCGACGGCTCACCTTGCCGGTGGGTCCGATCGGCAGCGGGTCGGTCATCAGGTGGAAGGCGGCGGGAATGGCCGCCCGGTTGACCTTGGCGGCGCAGTAGCTGCGCAGCTGCAGTCCGGTCACCGCGTCGTCGCTCCGCCGGACGAACGCGTGCAGTGCGTTTCCCGCGGCGGGGTGCGGCACGGCCACCACGGCCGCCTCGGCGACGCCTTCATGGCTCTGCAGGACCCGCTCGACCTCCTCCGGGTTGATCCGCACGCCGCGGACCTTGACCTGCAGGTCGGTGCGGCCCACCAGGGCCAGTTCACCGCTGCCGGAGCGGGCGACCACGTCGCCGGTGCGGTACCAGGTGCGGTCGCCGCGGACGGTGAACTTCTCCTCCGCCCCGCTCTCGCCGAGGTATCCGGAGCTCTGGAACGGTGTCGAGACGAGGAGTTCGCCGGTGCCGGCGCCCCGCAGGACCTCGCCGCCGGCCAGTACCTCGACCAGGACACCCGGCAGCGGGCTCCCCAGCGGCAGCACGTCCCGGTCGGCCGCCTCGCCGGCGGTGAAGGTGTGCAGCATGCTGTCGTTCGTCTCGGTGCAGCCGTACACGTTGTGAAACCGCGCCGCCGGGAAGAGCCCGGACAGCCCGGCCCTGACCGACCGGTGCACGTGGTCACCGGTCAGCAGCACGTCGCGCACACTCGGGAAGTCGGACCCGGCGTTCGACTCGGTCAGCAGGCGGAAGAACATCGGCACCGCCTGCACGACGTGCGGCCGGGTGGCGGCCAGCAGCCCGAGCAGATACGCCGGATCCACGAACCGGTCGTGGTCCACCGGTACGACCGTGCCGCCGTGCCGCAGCGTCGCCCAGATGTCCAGCAGGGTGAGGTCGAAGTTGAGCGGGGCGAAGTTGAGCACCCGCACCCCGGCGGCGAGCGAGAACGCGCTCCCCGCCCAGGAGGTGAAGGCGTCGACGCCGTCGCCGCCCAGCGGAACGAGCTTGGGGGTGCCGGTGGAGCCGGAGGTGGTGAGCAGCAGGCTGGTGTCCGGCGGCAGCAGCGGGGCCGCCCCCGGCCCGCCGGGGGCCGGACGGTGCGTCAGAGCGCCGTCGGCGAGACCCAGTACGGCCTGGCAGCCGCTGCGCCCGACCAGATCGGCCAGGAGTTGCGGGCCGAGATCCGTGGAGGCGAGCAGCAGGGGCCGTCCGGCGTGCATACAGGCCAGCACGGTGGCGATCGCCGCAGGTGACTTGGCCGCCTGGAGCGCGAGCGGCCGGCGGGTGTCGGGATACCGGGCGGCCAGTTCCGCGCCGATCCGGTCCGCCGTTTTGGCCAGTTCGGCGTACGTGACGACCTGGTCCCCCGCGCCGCCGAGCACCAGTGCCCCAGCGTCCGGGCTCTGCTGCGCACGCGCTATGACGTCCCCTGCCAGCGATCTGGACATAGCTCCCCATTGATCGAGCATCGGAGGACCTACGTTTTTGTGTCCACCGACCGGATGAACCGTCATGAACAGTCTGTAGCCCAAGTCCTGTGAATTTCTTCGGACCAGCGGCGGGGTTTGGTACCCGTTCCTTGGACCTGTATTCCGGGACACCGACCGTTAATTCACGACAGGCGTTCGAGGGGAATTGCTGCTGTCGCCGCGGTCCGGGAAAACGAAAAGCCCCGCCGGGGCGGTGCGGGCCGGAAAGCAATTCCCGGCCCGCACCGCCCCGGCGGGGCCCGTGACAACGTTGTTCGAGAAGTTCTCCGGCCGTCAGAACCGCTAGAAGGCTCCGCCCTGCCGGCCGGAGAGAACACCTTGGTCCCATGCCCAGACAATCGCCTGGGCGCGATTGCGCACGCCGAGCTTGCGCAGCAGATTGGACACGTGGAATTTCACGGTCTTCTCACTCAGCACCAGGGCCCGGGCGACCTCGTTGTTGGACATGCCCGCCGCGATCAGATCGAAGATCTCCCGTTCCCGTGACGTCAGGGTCGACACCCGGGGCGGGGCGGCCTGCGCGGGGACGCGCCGCACCAGGAGGTCCACGAGCCGGCGGGTGAGCGGCGGGGGAAGGACGGCGTGGCCGGCCGAGGCCGCCCGGATCGCGGCGGCGATCTCGCTCAGCGCCGCGTCGTGCGGCACGAGCCCGTCCGCCCCGGCCCACAGGTACTCCAGCGCGGCGTCGTCCACGCCCTGGCCGATGAGCACGACCACCGCGATCCTGCGGGAGGTGTGCCCGAGGACCGCACGCAGTATGTCGACGGTCTCCCAGCCGGGATCGGAGTCGTCGATCAGCACGACCTGCGGCTCCGTGGCGTCCAGCAGACGCAGCAACTGCGCACGGGAGCCGGCCTCCCCGGCCGCCTCCAGCTCCGGCTCCCCGGCCAGGACCGTGCGCAGTGCCGTGACGAGCAGCGGCCGGCCGGCCAGGACGGCGACCCGGATCGAGCGTGTGGCGGGATCGGCTGCGGGCATCTGTGACATCAACATCAACCTCCATACTTCCGAAAGGGGGCGCCCAGGCGCCTCCGCCTTCCGGGAGAGCTCCGGCGAAGCCCCCTCCACGGCATCCGGACCGGTGTCACCGACGGCCGGGGTGCGCCGTCATGGAGGTGCCCGATGACGCGTCGGCTCAGGGGGCGCGGCCGGCCTCACCCGCGGGTCCTGCCTCCGCGATCCCCACGGTCCCCAAGGCGGTCGCGGCCGTCGTGGCCGTCGCGAGCACCGGCTCGGGCCCGGGAACGGCCGGGCCCCGCCGCCACCGCAACCGCGCCGTTCGCAGCTGGTTCTCGCCGAGCAGGATGCTCACCACGATCAGCACCCCGCCGATGGGCACGTTCCAGTTGATGGTCTCGCCGAGGAAGACCGCGCTGATGAGCAGACTGATGAACGGGACAAGGTAGTTGACCGCGGAGGCGCCGACCGCCCCGATGTCGGCGATGAGCCGGTTGTAGAGCACATAGGCGAGCCCGGTGCCGAACACCCCCAGCAGCACGATGCTGACGGAGACCGACCAGGTGAACGACGGGGTACGCCAGCCCAGAAACGGCAGCAGCGCCGCCTGGATGACCATCGCGACCAGCGTCTGCGCGCCGGCCGAGGCCGTCGGGGGGATGCCCCGGTCGGAGAGGAACTTGCGCACGAACACCGCGTGAGCGGCGTAGATCCCGGCGACCGCCAGGCAGGCCAGCTCGCCGCCCACGGTGCCCGTCGCGCCCTTCCACGGCGCGATGACCAGGACGATTCCCGCGAAGCCGAGCGCAAGCCCCGCACTGCGGCGCGTTGTTGCCCGCTCACTGCGCAGCTGCACGGTGGCCAGCGCCAGCGTCAGCAGCGGAGTGGCGCCGGTGAGCACACCGGCCATGGCGGCACTGGTGTGCTGCTCGCCCCAGGCGAGGAGAAGGAACGGGGCGACCATGCCCAGAACGGTCGTGATGGTGATGTGCACCCAGACGAATCCGAACGGTGGCAGCCTGACCCCGGTCGCCAGGCCGATGGCGACCAGGACCACCGACCCGAGGACCAGTCTGGCCAGCACCAGCTGGCCCGGGTTCAGCCCTTCGCCGGAGACCTTGATCAGGGGATAACTGGAACCCCAGATGATCCCCAGGGCCACGAACTGCAGGGCGCTGAGACGCTTCACGGGATCGACCCGTCCCTTCTGTCGAACTCACGGTTCCCGGCGCGGCGCGCCGCGTCAGCCGTTCACCAGCTTGGGAATGCTGTCCAGTCCCAGTTCGAGGGCGCTGGGGTCGATGCTGTCATCGGCGAGGGAGCCGGCCAGATAACGGTCGTAGGCGCTCAGGTCGAAGTTCCCGTGACCGGACAGGCCGAACAGGATGGTCTGGCCCACACCCTCCTCACGGCACCGGATCGCCTCGTTGATCGCGCCGCGGATCGCGTGGGTCGACTCGGGGGCCGGCACGATGCCCTCACTGCGGGCGAACAGCACACCGGCCTCGAAGCAGTCGCGCTGGCGCACCGCGACCGCCTCCATCAGCCCCTCCTCCACGACCCGGCTGACCAGCGGGGCGATGTTGTGCGCCCGCAGGCCGCCGGCGTGCACGGACGGCGGCACGAACTGGTGGCCCAGCGTGTGGGTGCGGGTCAGCGAGGTGAGCCCGGCGGTGTCCGAGTAGTCGTAGGCGATCCGGCCCTGGGTGAGCGTCGGGCAGGCGGCCGGCTCGACGGCGATCAGCCGGACGCTGGGCCCGCCGTGGAGCTGGGACCGCAGGAACGGGAACGCCAGGCCGCCCAGGTTGCTGCCGCCGCCGGCGCAGCCGACCACGATGTCCGGATAGTCCCCGGCCATCTCCATCTGCAGGATGGCCTCCTGGCCGATCACCGTCTGGTGCGCGCACACGTGGTTGAGCGCGCTGCCGCGGGTGTAGCCCCAGCGCGGGTCGGAGAAGGCGACCTGCAGCGCCTCCGACTTGGCGATGCCCAGGCTTCCCGGGTGGTCCGGGTTCTCCTTGAGGACCGCCCGCCCGGCCTCGGTCTCCATGCTCGGGCTCGGCGTGCAGCTCGCGCCGAAGGTCTCCATCAGCGCCCGGCGGTACGGCTTCTGCTGGAAGCTCACGTTGACCATGAACACCTTGGCGTCCATGCCGAACAGGGCCGCCGCGAAGGCGATCGCGCTGCCCCACTGCCCCGCGCCGGTCTCGGCGATCAGGCCGGTGCGGCCCGCCCGCTTGTTGTAGTAGGCCTGCGGGATGGCGGTGTTCGGCTTGAAGCTGCCGGTCGGTGCCACACCCTCGTACTTGAAGTAGATCCGCGCCGGCGTGTCCAGGGCCTGCTCCAGGCCGCGGGCGCGCAGCAGCGGTGCCGGCCGCCAGCGGGCGTAGAACTGCCGTACCTCTTCGGGGATCTCGAACTCGGCCTCCCTGCTCAGTTCCTGGTCGACCAGCGCCTCCGGCATGGTGCGGGTCATCTCGTCACGAGTGACCGGCTTACCGGTCGCCGGGCTCAACACCGGCGCCACATAGTCGAGGTCGGCGGCGATGTTGTACCAGGTCTCAGGAATGTCCCGGGCGCTGAGCTCGAACCGTACCGGCTCTATCATGGCTGCCTCTCTGCGCGTTGAATCGTTCTATCGGCCACCGCGACGGTCGGGCTGGCCTCCAGACAACGCATTCTGGCCACCGGACACACCGACTGGATACCTCGCCCGACAGGTCGTAGGGAAAACAATGGAAAATCCAGAGAATGCCGGACGGCGGCCGCCGGGGCCTTCTTTTCCCTGCCGGGAATTGGTACGCACGAACCACACCACCGGCCTCTCTCTTTACCCTCCCCACTCTCCCGCGGGAAGTCCCAGACGCCGAAGACTGGACATTCCACCAGTTCCCCTCCGGCCGGACGGATGGCATCTGCATACGTGTGCGAACCTCAGCCCGCAGGGCCGCCGGACGCCGTTCGGCCTGTGCACCGGCGCACCTGGTGCACCTGGTGCACCGAACGACTGGATCAGGGGATGGCAGACATGATTCGCCCAGTTACCGCCGAAGACGTCACACTGCTCCACACCATGGTCCACGGGATGGCCGAGGACGAGGAGGCGACACCGCAGATCAGCACCGACGAGGACGAACTGCGCCGCGCTCTGTTCGGCCCCGACCCGGTGGCCTTCGCCCACTTCGCCGTCGACGACGAGACCGGCGAGATCGTCGGCTACACCCTGTGGTGCCTCGTCTACAGCACCTGGCGCGGCACCGCCATCCACATCGACGACATCTACGTCCGTGAGGACGCGGTCGGGCGCGGCTTCGACACCGCCCTGCTGAGCACGCTGGCCGGCCTGTGCACCGAGCGCGGCTACCGCCACATGCAGTGGTGGGGACGGGTCACCAACGAACCGACCGCCGCCTTCTACCGGTCGCTCGGCGCGGAGATCCCCTCGGTCCAGGGCAAGGAACTGACCGTCTTCCGCCTCTCCGGCAAACCACTGGCAGACCTCGCCCCGCAGACCGTGTGACGTCTCGACGCGGCTGCGGTACCGGCCTGTTGCCTACCCGGGGCGCCACAGCAGAAGCGCGACAACTGCCCGCCCCCGGCCCGACGGCTGTACGGGCTGCGGCCGGCGGGACTGCACCATGACCCCCGTCAGTACGCGACGCCTGTCCCGCGGCATGCACCGTCCCGCGCTGCACCGGGGCGCCCCGCGCGTCTGCTCCGCCCACCCGGCGACAGTCCGCTTGAACCGGCTGCGACCGCCCCGCCCCGGCACGGGGGCGGCGCGGTCGCACGACCGGCCGAGCAGGTACTAGCCGAGCCGCTGAAGGATCCACTGGGGCCCGCCGTCCTGGCTGACGACGGCACGGTAGCCCTGCGTGGTCAGGTAGCCCCACTCGCCCCGGCCGAGGGCGATCGCGACCGGCTCGTCGGCCGGCCCCCGGATCGTCCACCGGTCGGGCTGGCGGCCGCACTCGTCGACCCACACGGGCGGCGGGTAGATGTGGACCGGTGAGAGCGCCAGGCAGCGGCCCCCGCGCGCCTCGACGATCTGGGCCATGCCGTCGTCCTGGTTGCGGATCTCCCACACGGTGGCGGGGTTGCAGGGTTCGAGGCGGCCGCCCAGCGGCCCTTCACCGCCCGCCAGGCACGCTCCGGTGCGTGCGTCACGGATGAAGTAGGCGCCGTCGTCGGCGGCCTGGGCGGGGGTGGCCAGCGCCGCCACGGCAACGGCGGACGCGGCCAGCGACAGGATCGAGCGAATACGCACGGGACTCCTCAAGCGGTAGAGAAACAGGAGGAATGCGCGGGCCGACCGGCCCGCGCTGCCAAGATCCACGCTAGGGGCGCCACGGCGCCCCTGAGCCGGCACGGATGCCAAACCGCCCGTGCGGGGGGGAGCGGAGGCGTGGCAGCCGGCCGCCTGGTGCGCCCGGCGCCGAGCACACAGCGCCGTGGGCGCTGCAGCCGAAGGGGGCCTTTGCCGGGGAAGTCCCTAGACCCGGCCCGGTAGTTGAAGCACGGAATGTGCGCGGGGGGGATAGTGAGGTTCCAGGGACAGATGGTCGCCGCCCCCGCCATTCCGGTGGTGACCACAGTGCTGCCCGCTCGGTGACCGCAGCGCTGCCCGCTCCCACAAGCCGGTACGAAGGAAGGGACGAGCAACCCTCCATGACATTGCCTCGACGCGCATGCCCGGCACCGCTGATGTGTCCGCCGGCATCGGCCCCACTGCCCGCCGGCCGGGGCCCCGGTGCCCCCGGCCACTGTCCGGGGAACAGCCGATGACCCAGGACGCCACCGCCCCCGGCACCCCGCAGCGCCCCCCGTCCACCGAGCCCGCCGCGACACCCCCGTTCTTCGTACTGCTCGGCCCGGACTATGCGGGAAAGTCCTCGGTACTGGCCGAGCTCGCCGACCGCGAAACCGCCTGGCGGATCGTCTCCGCCGACGACGAGTTCCTCGAGCCGGGCCACTCCCTCATCGCCCGGCTCCGCCGCGACCTGGTCGGCGATGTGCTGCGGGGCCTGCACCGGGACTACTCGCCGGACTTCATGGTCACCGTGCTGCAGACGGCCGTGCTCCATCTGCGCGACAGCATCGAGCGCAGCGCGGGCAAAGCGCCGGTCCTGGTGGACTCCTACTACTACAAGATTCTCGCCAAGTGCCGTCTGACCGGGATCGACGAGCACCCGATGTTCGACTGGTGGCGGACCTTCCCGCAGCCGCGCCGGGTGATCTTCCTCGATGTGTCGGCCGAGACCGCCTGGCGGCGCTGCGGGTCCGGCAGCCAGGCGAACCCCCTGGAGTACTACGGCGACCAGCCGCAACAGGCGTTCTTCGCGAGCTTCCAGTCCGATCTGCGCAAGGTCATGCGGGAGGAGGTCCGGCACCTGCCGGTCACCGTCATTAAGGAACGTGACCGTGTCACCCGGACCGCGCAGGAGATACGAGAAGTGATAGCCCGTGAACTCGGCTGACTCGCGGCCCGAGGGGACCGGCCCCGATGACTCGGGGAGCGAGGGGAGCGAGGGGAGCGACCCGAACCGCGTACGCCGCTACCGGGAACGGGTCTTCGGCGAACGCGACGGCCTGCGCGCCGCCCTCGGGGACGCGGCCGGCCACCAGCGCCGGGTCCTGGCCGAGCTGCTGGAACACAACGCGGACACCGCATACGGCCGCGCCCACGGCTTCGGCTCGATCCGGTCGCTGGACGACTTCCGCAAGGCCGTACCGATCAACGACTACGCGGCGCTGGCACCGTGGATCGAGCGGATGGCCGCGGGCGAGAGCAACCTGCTCAGCGCCGACGACCCGGCCGTGTACTTCACCAGCAGCGGCACCACCGGCGCCCACAAGAAGATCCCGGTCACGGCGAGCTTCATGCGCCGGACGTTCTTCCCGTTCTACTACGCCGCCTGGGCCCCGCTGATCGAGCACCACCCCGACGTGCTCGCCCGGCCCGACGCGGTGCTGAACCTCAAGCACGACCCGATCGCCGCCCCGCCGACCACCGCCTCCGGCCATCCCCATGTGGGCGCCAGCCAGGTCGACTTCGGCGCCAGGTTCGGCGAGCCGCTGTCCGCGGAGCCCGGTACCGCGGCGCCGTGGGGCACGCTGCCGGTGCCCGTCGCCCAGGACGATCACCTGGAGAAGACCTATCTGCGGCTGCGGCTGGCGGCGGAGAGCGACGTCCGCTGTGTGATCGGGATCAACCCGGCGATGGTCGCGGCCGTGCCGTACCAGCTGAACCTGTGGTGGCCCCGGCTGGTCAAGGAGATCCGCGACGGAACGCTCGGCGGTGTCCCGCACACCAGCCCCAACCCCGCCCGGGCCGCCGAACTGGAGCGCCTCGCCGACCACTTCGGGACGCTCCGCCCCGCCCACGTCTGGCCGCACATGCGGGCGCTGTTCTGCTGGACCACCGGCATGGCCACGCTCTACCTGCCGCGGCTGCGCGAGGAGTTCGGGGTGGGGGTGGCCGCGCTGCCCGCGCCGGCCGCCGCCTCCGAGGGCCCCACGGCAGTCGCCCTCGACCGGCACGGGTCGGCGGGTTCACTGGTCGTCACCGCCGCGGTCTATGAGTTCCTGGACGCCGAGACCGACGTCCGGCCCGACGCGCCGACCCTGAGCCTCCAGGAGCTGGAGCCGGGCCGCGACTACCACGTGGTGTTCAGCCACATCGGCGGCCTGTACCGCTACGCGGTGGGCGATGTCGTACGAGTCGTCGACCGGGTCGGCGGTGTGCCCAGGGTGGAGTACGCGGGCCGCGGCACCCGCTGCGACGCAGCGGGCGAGCGGCTGCGCGACGCCCAGGTCGTCCGGGCCCTCGCGGCGGCCGCCCGGTCCACCGGACTGGACGTACGCAACGCCGCCTGCCGGGTGAACCCGCCGCCGGACGCCGCGGCGCAGGGCGGCGCGGCGCACTACGAGTTCGCGGTCGCGGCCCACGACGAGTGGAACGCGCTGGAGAGTGACCACTTCGCCGAACTGCTGGACGCCGCGATCGGCCGCGAGTCTCCCGGCTACCGGGCGGCGCGCCGTGCCGGCCGGCTGGGACCACTGACCCTGCGGCGCCTCGACGGCGAGGCCTTCCTGCGCGCCTGGCACACCACCGTCGCCTCCGGAGTCCGGCCGCCACAGGTCAAGGACCGGCTGTTTCGGCAGGACACCGCGCTCTGGGAACAACTGACCGGCGCCCCCGCGACCGGCCGAGGAGGACAGGCATGACCGACACCACGACGGACACCACGACCGACACCACGACCGGGACACTGGACGCCGTCGAGCGCACCGCGCTGCTGACCGCCGCGCTGCGAGCGGCCGAGAGCAGCCGGCCGGACCGGCTCTTCAACGACCCCTACGCCGCCCTCCTGGCCGGCGGCATCGGCCAGGAGCTGCTCGGCGAGATACGCCGGGTCACCTTCCCGAAGGACGCCGAGCGCACCGTGCCCAGCACACCCGACTACAACGCCATCCGCACCCGGTTCTTCGACGACTTCCTCCAGCAGGCGGCCCAGGACGCGGACATGACCCAGATCGTGCTGGCGCCCGCCGGGATGGACTCGCGTGCCCACCGGCTCGACTGGCCCGACCACATCCGCTACTTCGAGGTGGACCGTCCGGCCGTACTGGACTTCAAGCAGGAGCGGCTGCCCGGAATCCGGCCCCGGGTCGCCCACCGCACGGTCCCCGTCGACCTCACCTCACCCGACTGGGAGGACGAGCTGGCGGCCGCCGGCTACGACCCCGGCCTGCCGTCCACCTGGCTGCTGGAGGGACTGCTCTACTACATCCCCGGCGACGACGTCCACCGCATCCTCGACCGGGTGGCCGCCATCATGGCGCCGGGCAGCCTGATCGCCGCCGACATCGTCAACGCCGCCGCGCTCACCCTGCCCTCCATGCGCCCGCTGCTGGAGGTGTTCTCCGGCTGGGGCTGCCCCTGGCTGTTCGGCACCGACGAGCCGGAGGCACTGTTCGACGCCCACGGCTTCACCGTGGAGGCCCTCCAGCCGGGCGATCCGGCCGCCGACTACCACCGATGGCCCGAGCCGGTAGCGCCGCGCGCCGAGGCCGAGGTGAGGCGGGTCTTCTTCGTCCACGGCAGGCGGTACTGAGATGGCGGACGCAGTCGTCGCCGGCGCGAGCATCGCCGGCCTGGCCGCCGCGCTCGCCCTGGCCGGCACGGGACACCGCGTACGGGTGCTGGAACGCTCCGCCCCACCGCCCGACGGCCCCATCGAGCAGGCCGCGAGCAGCTGGCACCGGCCGACCGTGCCGCAGGCGATCCACTCGCACACCCTCACCTCGGTCGGCGTACAGGTGCTGCGCACCCGGGCGCCCCGGGTCCTTCAGGCCGCACTGGCCGCCGGGGCCGAACTCCTCGACCTCACCGAGGCGCTGCCACCGCTGGTCGAGGACCGCACCCGGCAGGTGGACGACGACCAGCTGGCCGCACTCGCCTGCCGCCGAAGCGTCCTGGAACTGGTGCTGTACCGGGCGGTGCGTGCCCTGCCACAGGTGCGGATCGACCACGGGATCACCGTGCGCGGACTGGCCCTGGACCCCTCGCTGCGACGGGTCCGCGCGGTGCTCACCTCCGGCGGCGAGCGGCTGCCGGCCGGCCTGGTCGTCGATGCCACCGGCCGGCGCGCCGACTCCCGCGACTGGCTCGCCGCCGCAGGCGTCCCCCTGGCCGAGGACCTCACCCACCCCAGCGCCATCACCGGCTACAGCCGCCAGTACCGGTTGCGCGGCACAACCCGTCCAGGCCCCCTCAACCGCGGCAACGCGGCCGGCGGGGTGTGGGACCACTACGCCGCCGCCCTGCATCCCGGGGACAACCACACCTTCGCCGTCGCGGTCATGATGCCCCCCGGCGACCGGCAGACGGCGGGACTGCGCGAGGCGGAGGGCTTCACCGCCGCCGCCCGTGCCACCCCCGGCATCGGCGCCTGGCTCGCCCCGTCCGTCGCCGAACCGCTGACCCCGGTGAACATCATCGGCTGCCCGCCCAACCGGCTGTCCGGCCACGCGACCACCCGGCAGCGGCCGGTCGCCGGCCTCTTCCCGGTCGGCGACGCCGCCTGCGTCACCAACCCGCTCTACGGGCGGGGGATGTCGCTCGCCCTGGACCATGCCTTCCGCCTCGCCGACCTGGCGGCCGGCGCCGAGGCGGACTCGGACCTCGGCCACGCCGCCGCCCGCCTCGCCGAAGAACTCTTCACCCCCTGGTACGAGTTCGCGGTCCAGGAGGACCGGCAGCGGGCCGCCCGGTGGAGCGCGGCGACGGGCACCGGACATCCCGCGGCACCGCGGCAGAAGGCCTCCGGCGAGCAGGCCGGACCGAACCAGGTGCAGGCCGCGACGCTGACCGACCCACTGGTCTGGCGCTCGGTCACCCGGGTGCTCATGGGCTTGAGCACACCCGCCGAGGTCTTCGGCGACGACAAGTTCCTCGCCCGAGTGCGGCAGGCACCGCCGCTCGACCCCGCGCTGCTGCCGCCGGCGCCCAGCCGGCACGAACTGGTCCAAGCCGTCAAGACGACGGAAGGAGGGTAGCCGGTGCCTGCCCTCCGAACGACCGAGACACTCACCCACCGCGCCACCCCGGTACACGGCGCCACCCACCCCGGGACCACGGACACACCCGCCCGCTCTGCCCGGCGCCGAGTGCTGCTCGCCCCGATCACCGTCACCCCGTCCAAGCCACTGACCCCCAGCCACCTCAAGGGGCTGCTGTGGACCGACGCGATGTACCGGGCCACCGCCCGGCTCGCCGACGCCGACGTCACCTACCGCTACAGCCCGACCACCTACCACCCCACCGAACAGACCCTCGGCTTCTGGGAGTACCTGGACCGCACCCGCGGCGACACGGACTACGCGGCACTGTCCGAGGAACAGATCGGCGAGCTGTACGTCGGCTACCGGGCCGAGGAGACACGGGCCGGCGCCGCGGTCCTGCGACCGTACGCCGACGCGGTCGAGCACCACGGCTGGGTGCACCCGGCCAGTTCCCGGGTGCTGGAACTGTGGGCGGCGCACTACGCCCGCCTGGGCATGCACGACCCCGGCCTGCTCGCCCACCAGCCGCCCGAACTGGGCCTGGAGGAGATGCTCGAGAAGCTCGCCGGCCTCGGCATGTGCCTGGACCTGCGCGCCTACGGCAGCCCGGTCTTCCTCGACGCCACACGCCACGGCCTGCCGCTGCGCCAGATCGTCGACCGGGAGGGCCGCCCGAACTACCTCGCCTGCGCGCTGCGCGAACTGCTCCCGCTGGCCCCGCGGTTCGACGAGATCGTCCTCCTGTACGACCGTGAACTGGAGGCCGACTACCGGCTGCTGGAGCGCACCCTGTCCGCGTTCGGCGCCACCGTCTGCCGGGTCACCCTCGGCCGGGTCCCCATCGACGGGACCATCCGCTCCGCGCGCCACGGCGACTGGCACGACCATACGGCCGGCGCCCTGCTGGGCCGGGCCGCCGCGGAGTACGACGACCCGGTGCTGCGCCTGGGCATGCGGCTGTACTTCATCGCGGTGCTGGGGCCCGGCCAGCAGCAGTCCTTCCGCCACGAGGTGCTGCGGCAGAGCCTGACCCGTGCCGCCCGGTTGCTGTCGGGCGGCCGGGAGACCGACCCGGCCCCGCTGCCCGAAGTGCTCGCACGCCACCGTGGCGACCGCCTCCACGTCAACCCCTACCGGGTGACCTCCAGCCTGCTCGCCCGACACCGCCCGGCCCCCAGCCGTGAACTGCTCACGGCGGTGTACCTGTGAGCGTCTCCCAGGAATTCCTGCGCACCGAGGTCGCCGGGCGCATCCGTGCCGCCCGGCCGGACCTGGCCGCGCGCTTCGACCTGCCGACCCCCGACGGGCTGCTGGCCGCCCAGCGGGAGATCACCCGCGCGGCCCAGGACGCCCAGGTGCTGGCGGTGTGCGTGCTGCGCGGCTTCGACCTGCCCAGATGGCTGCGCGACACCTGCGCATTCGCCCACGGCATCGATCCCGCAGCGGCCGCCGCCTGGCGCCGCGACTTCACCCGCACCGTCTTCCTGGCCGGCAACCCGGACAACCTCGACGAGCGATTCACCTTCGGCCATACCGCCGCCGACGGCTCGGCCGCCTGGCTCGGCCCGGCACCGGCCGAGGACACCGCCGCCCTGCGCCGGCTGCTCAAGCTCTTCGACGGGACGGCCGAACTGCCCACCCGCCCTCCCGCTGTGGTGCGGGTCCTGGAGGACCAGGACCCCGCAGGACGCACGCCCCTCCGGCGCGAACTGCATGTCGCCACCGCCCAAGTGACCGTCGCCGACTGCCTGGTCCACCTCAACCACCTGCTCGTGGAGGCCGTCCTCGACGGGATCATCGGCCCCGGCGACCAACTGACCCTCCGCCAGGCACCCGCACTGCCCGGACTGCCCGGACCGTTCGCGGCCCTGCGCGCCACCGGCCTGCCGGACCGCCCCCACCAGCTGCGCGCCTACGCCGCTCTCACCGAGGAGGCACACGATGTCTGACCCCGCCACCGGCCCCATCCGCCTCGGCTACCCCAGCTCCCCGCAGACCGCGCTGGACATCCTCGCCTCCGCGGGCCTCACCGGGGATCAGGCGGTGCTGGCACCCTACGACCTCGCCGACCCGTTCTCGGCGCTGCGCGGCGGCGAACTGGACGTGCTCGTGGTCAAGTTCGGCCCCCAGGAGAGCGACCTGGCCACGAGCACGGTGCTGGGCCTCGAGCCGCGCGCCGCCGTGGTGGGCGCGGGCCATCCGCTCGCCGGCCGCGACTCGGTCTCCCTCGAGGAGCTCGCCGACTACGAGGCCTTCGAACGCCCCGGAGCCTTCCCCGAGTACCTGTGGGACCAGATCGTGCCGCGCCGCACCCCGCGGGGCCGCACGATCCACCGCGGCCACCGGGTGGACACCATCGCGGAGATGATGGCGCTGGTCATGAACGCCGGCGCGGTGCACATCTCGGTGGCCTCACTGGCCGATGTGGCGCCGCCGGCCATCCGGATCATTCCGATCCACGACCTGCCGCCCACCCAGGTCCGCCTGGCCTGGCGCCGCGGCGCCGGGCTGCCCCCGCAGGTGGCGGGATTCATCGCGGCGGCCCAGGCCGCGGCAGCGGCACCGGTGGCCGCCGGGCGGTGAGCCGGGGCCCAGCCGGGCCGGGTCACCCGCTCATTCCCGCGTCGATGGTCCGTGATGCCCGGGCGCCGAGGGCTCAACGGGCGCGTGACAGACGACGAGAGCGGCCGTGTCGTCCTGGAGACGGCCGGCGCTGTAGTCGAGGAGATCGTGATGGAGACGGTCGAGGAGCTCCCGGGGCGGGAGGAGACCCCAGGAGCGGACCCGCTGAACGAGGGGATAGAAAGAGCCGTCCCGGGCGCGTGTTTCGGTGACGCCGTCGGTGTACAGCAGGAGCTGGTCGCCGGGGCGGAAGGCATGTTCATCGACGTGGTAGGGCTCCCCGACGAGCACGCCGAGGTTGAGGGGCGGTGAGGACTGGGCGGTTTCCAGTTCGGTGACTTCGGCGGCGCTGATGAGCAAGGGCGGCGGGTGGCCGCAGTTGACGATCCGCACGACACGGTCGGGGGCCACGATTTCCGCGAAGACCGCGGTGACGAAGCGCTCACCCATGTCGCTCCCGGGCAGGGCGGCACGCCGGGTCATGCTGGTCTCCACCCGGCCGGCCAGGGCGGCGAGGTCGGGTTCGTCGTGGGCGGCTTCGCGGAAGGCGCCGAGCAGGGCGGCGGCGGTCTCCACGGCGAGAAGGCCCTTGCCCCGGACGTCGCCGATCAGAAGCCGGATGCCGTGCACGGTGGGCACGGCCTCGTAGAGGTCGCCCCCGATGTGCGCCTCCGCGTCGGCGGAGAGGTAGAAGCTCTCCACCAGAATGTCACCGATACGGTGAGGAAGCGGCCTGAGCAGCACACGCTGGGCGATCTCGGCCACGAAGCGCACGGTGGCCAGCGTGCGTTCCCGCCGTGTCCGGCTGACAGCCAGGATGGTTCCCAGGGCGCCGATCAAGGCGGTGCAGAAATAGGCGGCCACGTAATGGCGGTCCCACAGATAGCCGACGGAACGTCCCGCACAGCACGCGGTGCCGGCCAGCACCGCCTCGAACGCGACAGCGAACACGGTGACGCCGATGACGTCGATGGGGCCGTGGGCGAACGCGGCCACCAGCGGAAGAGCGATCAGCATGAAGCTCACCGGCCACTGCACCGGCGTGATGGGCTCGAGCGCCAGGACAGCCGCGACGTAGAAAAGAGGCAGCCAGCGCATCCACACGGCCGGTGCCGGCAGCGGGCGGCCCGCAC
Organism: Streptomyces sp. NBC_01384; assembly: GCF_045040035.1. Lineage (NCBI taxonomy): Bacteria > Bacillati > Actinomycetota > Actinomycetes > Kitasatosporales > Streptomycetaceae > Streptomyces > Streptomyces sp. NBC_01384. Next base: position 82,422 of record NZ_CP109559.1, on the reverse strand, counting down.
CGCCCGGCTGCGGCCTGCGGCCCGGCCACCTCACAGCACCCTACGACGCCGCGCGAGCAACAGGACCACGGACGCCGCCCGAGCAGGGGAGCGGACCGAGGGCAGGCATGCGAGCGGACGACACGACTGACGGCTCGTTCGATGCGGCCTGTACACACGGAACTCCTGGCACCCGATTCCGGCAAGACGCCCAGCCTCCTGCGCCTCGCTACGCCATACCACTCATTGCTCCACTCAACGGCATGTCAAGAACCCGAGCATGACGCCGGCGCCCCCGCGCTCACCCCTCGACGGCCCTTGAGCCCGCGCAGGACAGGCTCGTCGCCGGTGAGCCGGAAAGCCGGCTGCCCGGGCGACGGCCGTACTCGGGGCGTTTCCCGTCTCGACGCGCAGCAGTACCCGCCTTGCGCCCAGCCGGCGAGAGACGCAGTCCGCCATCACCCGGACGGCTCACGAGGCCGGCCCCTGCCGCCGGCGGTCCCTGCCGATGCCGTGAGCGAGCCCGACGTCCCGCGAGATGGTCTCCGGCACACCCTGAGATGGCGTAGAGTTGCAAACACAACGACGCGGGGTGGAGCAGCTCGGTAGCTCGCTGGGCTCATAACCCAGAGGTCGCAGGTTCAAATCCTGTCCCCGCTACCAATGAAGAGGGCCCGGATCAGATCCACATGATCCGGGCCCTCTTCCATTCCTGGGGCCGATCCCTGCCTCGGGCTGCTGACCGGCATCCGCCCCGGCCACCGGACGACTCCCCCTCGACCCTGTGGGCTCCCCGACGACGCACCAGGCTCGGACGACGGCGGGATGATGGCCGGTATGCGTATCCGTATCGACGCCGTCGACCTGCCCGGCCTCACCTGTCCGGCCCCCTCCGACCGCGATGTCCCCGCGTACGGCAACATCCATGTCGCGGTGCAACGCCGCGACCGTCCGGCCGAACTCCTCGGGCCGCAGCCCGGCGACGCCACGTCCGCAACCTGGACCCTGGAGTGCACGACGGTCGCCTCGCCCACGGGTACCGAGGTGAAAGGCCCCTATGTACAGGACCGTCTGGGCCGCCGGTTCATCTACCTGTCGTGGGGCACGGTCGACGAGGCGGGCGTCTTCTCCATGTTCCGCCGCGCCAAGCTCATGCTCGACGCCGTCCCCGCCGAGGTGCTCGCCGCCGCCCGGGAGGGTCTGCTGGTCGCACGCCTCGGCCTGACCGACGCACGCGGCAACCCCCTGTGCGCGCGGGTCGTGCCCCCGCACATCACCTGGACCGCCGAACCGGCGAGCTAGCGGTCGCTCAGGGCGTCGACGCCCTGAGCGACCGGACGGCGGTGCGGGCCAGGTGACCGTCAGCCGGGGCCCGCACCGGACGTGAGAGGCACCACGGGCAGGAGCGGGCGGTCCGGGAGAGCCCGCGGAACGCGCTCCAGGATGCCGCCCGCGAACACGTCGTACAGCGGCAGGGTCTCCAGGTGCACATATCCGATGTGGCAGTCGCACACCGGGCGGGGGCAGGCCCGCGGTGGCGGCGCAGCCGGTGCTGCTGGGCGAGGACACCGGCCGCGCGGAACATGCCCCCGGCTCCCAGGGCGGTGATGGTGCCGTCGTCGTGGAGACGGGCGGCCCCGGCACTGAGCAGGGTGTTCAGCCCCCAGTCCACGCCGAGCGCGACCGTGTGCCCCATGCGGGCGGTCTTGGGAACGGCGTGGGTGTAGGCGAGATCCGCTCGCACGCGCCCCTCGCGGACGCGCAGGGTGGGCAGGTGCAGCACCGCCGAGGGAAACACGTGAGCGTTGGAGACCCTTGATCAGGAAGCCGAGCAGATTCTCCGCGCCGTAAACGGCCGGCCACCCAGGGGGACCCGCTCCGCCCCGTACAGCCCAGCGTTGACGCGGCCGGCGGGTATGAACGGACACGGTACTGGGGCCAAGTGACTGTGATCCACTTTCGGGTGACGGTCCGGGCGAGTGCGGCACGGTGCGCCCTGGTGAGCATCCGGCGGGGACCTGTGCCTGCAAGGGCACGGAGCCTGACAGACCACCAAGCTGGTGCGTTCAATTCATAAATGGACAGTGCAGGCGAGTGTCACAACGATGTCGGCAATTCGCAACACGGGTCGCATATCACCCAGATCGCTATGAACTGGGGGCAATGTGTGGGCATCGGCCAGCCGGCCGCACACCCGCACCCGCATCCCGTGCACGGACCGAGTCGGCCGTCCACGGGATGCCGGCACCCTCAGGAGGACTTTGTGCCCGCTTCTGCGTCTGTGACCGCCCGTCGTCTCGCCGCCGCCATGCTGACGGTGGCGGCGGTGGCAGGGTCGGCCGCGCTGCCGGCTTTTGCGGCCGACCACTCCTCACGCCGTGGGGCCGTGGAGATCAGCAACGTCCAGTACAACTTCCCGGGCCGTGACATCCGCTCCAACCAGTCGCTGAACAGAGAGTGGGCGGAGGTCACCAACACCGCCCGCCGCGCGGTGAACCTGGACCGCTGGACGCTGTCGGACCGCGACGGCCACACCTACACCTTCCGCCACTACCGGCTGGACGGAGGCTCCACCGTCCGCGTCCACACCGGCATCGGCCACGACGCCCTCGGCGACGTCTACCAGGACCGCCGCACCCGTGTGTGGGACGACCGCGCCGACACCGCCACCCTGCGCGACGAGGACGGCCGACTCGTCGACGAAGTCTCCTGGGGCGGCCGCCGCCACGGCGACCACGACGGTGATCACCAAAGTGACCGTGGCGGCCGTCTCGGCGGTGACCACCGGGATGGACGCGGCGACCGTCACGGCGACGAGCGCGGCGACCGTTACGACGACGGTGCCGGCCGTCACGACGGCCGTCACTGACTCACTTCTTCCGGTGACCGTCCAGCCGGACACCGGAAGTGGCCGGACAGCGGAAAGATGACTGCCTGGCGGCGCGCGGCGGCCCACCCGATCGCGGCGCGCCGCCCGCTGATTTCGGGCGCTTGCAGCTGCGCTATCATTGATCTTGAGCTTCCCGCCCGGACTTCCGGCGGTGAGCCCGGCGTTGGTGGTCCAAGGAAAGACGTCCCGCTTCCTGCGGGGAGATGCAGGTGCAAGGCCTGCCCGGCGCTCCACACAGGCCCGCCTCCGGAATACCGGAGGCGGGTTTTTCGTGCGATCACGGGATCAAGCGGTGGCGGCGGTAACGGACGCGGGAGCAGCTTGGTTCCGCCGTCGGCGGTGAGTTCATCCCCGGGCGGAGGCGTGGCCCCGGCAGTCCTTTGACGGTATGCCGCAGGCGTGACGAAACGCGCGGCCGAAGCCGGCGGCTCACGGGAAGTCGGCACGCCGCCGCTGCTTCGTCGCCCCCTGCCCGGGGCCGAGACGCTCCCGTACTCCTGTCGCCCGCGACGACCTGCCTACGAGCTCGTCGGCGCCGCCTGCTGCACGACCTCGAAGGACCACAGCGTGGACCCGCTCGCCGCCGGCTTGGGACGCTCGCCGCTCTGCGCGTCACCACCCTGGTGGGCCGCCTTCATGGGGCCCTCCATCCAGGCCTGGAAGGACTCCTCGTCACGCCACCGCGTGTAGACGAGGTAGCTGTCGGTGCCTTCGACGGGGCGGAGCAGTTCGAACCACTCGAACCCGTCGGAGCTCTCCACGGCATGGGCACGGGAGGCGAAGCGCTTCTCCAGCGTCTCCCGCTGCTCGGTGGGGACGGCCAGTACGTTGATCTTGACTACGCTCATGACCCCATCCTGCCGCACAGCGGTCGGCAGACGAGGAGCGGCTCGTACATCAGGCGTCTGCGCGGCGCGCCGCCCGGAGCGGCCCCGCCGGAAGTCTCCGGCCGACGTGGTCACCCGGTCTTGGCCACCTCGACGTTGACCCGGCGCCCCGTGGAGTTCCTCCAGGACCGACTCCGGTGTGCGGTCGTCGTCGATGACAAGGCCGAAGTCGGTGAGCGGGGCCAGGGCGTGCAGGGCGCGGCGTTCGGATTTGGTGTGGCCGACGTAGCGGAGCCGCGTGCTCGTCACACGCCCCTGCCCGCTGCCGGCCGACAGCTCCTGCGAGTCGCGGCAGGCACTGACGCCGTAAGCCGCCGCCACGTCGTGACCAGGAGACGGCGGCGGTATGACGCCATGGCGTCATGACGCCGGGAGAGCTCGTGCGCTGCGATCCGGTCGTTTTGGGCAACGGCCCCTCGCCGACGCGCGACCTGCGGCATTCTCGGAACGCAGAGTGCACGGGCGCTCCGGGCGATGCCCGGCCGCCGTCTTCGTCCAACGGCAGGGAGGATGCGGGAACAGTGGGATGGAGGACGGAGGAGTTCGGGGAGTCCCATGAGGGCATCGCGGGAGCGGTCCTCGCCGATGGCAGTGAACCCGGGCCCGTGTACCTGGACGTGGGCAGCGGCAGTGCGGGACACACCACGAGCGAGTGGTGGGCGTACAACGGCCGGTTGCGCCGTCCGCGAGCGGCCGCGTACCGGGCGGCCTGCGCGTGCGGCTGGCGCGGCACGTGCTACCCGATCGACCGGGACCTGATGGAAGACGACCGCCTGGAGGACCTGGACACCTCCGGCCCGTACGACGACTGGTGGGAGCACATCAGCGCCGTCGAACGCCAGACAGTGCCGCTGCCCGCCGGACTCACCGAGGTGATGGACCGGCTGGAGGACCGGTTGGTCGCGCTCGCCGAACAGGCCCCGGTTGCCGCACTCCTGGCGGTGGCCCGGCTGGAGCGCCTTGCCGAATCCGTCGGCCGCGAGGCCGCCTACGGGGCCGAGGCAGACGAGCTGTCGAGCGAGACGATCGGCAAGGCGCTCGGACTCAGCCCGGACAAAGCCCGCTCCCGCCTCACCCGCTACCTCCTGCGCCGTTGAATCCTTCCTGCGAACCAGCTGCGCACCACCCGCCCGGTGCACGCGATGATCCGCTGTCAGTGCCGGGTGCGATCGTGCAGGTCATGGATGAGCTGGAGTTCATGCGGGGCCGTGTCTACGGGGCCGACCACGACGACGCCGGCCCCCGGCCGGGGCGCGTGTACGCGCAACTGGTGGGTGGCCCGTTGGACGGCCTGCTCCTGGACGTCACCGGCTGGAGCGACCAGCAGCGTGCCGACGGCGCCGCCCTGCCGACAGAGATAGGCCGCTACGGTCCCGGAGGCCGCGCCCTGTACGCGCAACGCCCCGGGGAGCGGCGGCACTTCGACTGGGAGGGCGACACCACGTAACCCGGGCCCGGCCCGAACCCGACGCCAATGACACACCAGCCCCCGGTCAGAGGTGGGAAGAGGCTCAGTAGCAGTCGAAAAAGGGTTCTTGCGTGCGCATGTCCGATCACCGGGTGTCAGCCTCGAAGATGCTCAGCCGGTGCCTCGGGTGTACGCATACGGTGCGGTTACGCGGCGGGACAGGCGTTGTCGGCCCCGCCGCGCAGCCGATAACCAAGGGGAGGCGCTATGGCGAGTGTGGAAGTGTCACTGAAGGAAATGATGACCGCGGTCGAGGGGGCGGTGGGGGCGGCCGTCGTCGACTACACCAGCGGCATGGCGCTGGGCACGCTGGGCGGGGGCAAGGACCTGGACCTCACGATCGCCTCCGCCGGCAATACGGATGTCGTCCGCGCGAAGGTGCGCACCATGGAGCAGCTGGGTCTCAAGAGCCGGATCGAGGACATCCTGATCACCCTCAATTCTCAGTACCACCTCCTGCGACTGGTCACCGGACGCAACGGCAATGGCCTGTTCCTCTACCTCGTGCTCGACAAGGCGCGTTCGAACCTGGCGATGGCCCGCCACCAACTCAAGCGTGTCGAGGAGCAGCTGGAAATCTAGGCCGGCCGGAGCCTTCGGCTGACGCGCGCCCATGATGTGAAGACTTCTTCAAGTCACCACATCAGCATGATTCCAATAGGTGGATGCGCGTGGCCGCGGGCGAGAAGGATCGGTACCGACGGACACATCCTGCGGCGGCGCCTTCCGGGCGTCGCCGCACCGTGACGACCATCCCCACGCGGCAGGGAGCGAGCACCGATGCGGGTCCCCCTCTACCAGGCCAAGGCGGAGTTCTTCCGCATGCTCGGACACCCCGTGCGCATCAGGGTCCTGGAACTGCTGCAGCATGGCCCCGTTCCGGTGCGGGACCTGCTCGCCGACATCGAGATCGAGCCGTCCAGCCTGTCGCAGCAACTGGCCGTCCTGCGTCGTTCCGGCATCGTGGTGTCCATCCGGGAGGGCTCCACCGTCAGCTACGCGCTGGCCGGCGGTGACGTCGCAGAGCTCCTGTGCTCGGCCCGCCGCATTCTCACCGAGCTGCTGGCCGGGCAGAACGAACTGCTGGTCGAACTGCGGCAGAACGACACGTCTTTGCCGCCGGTGCCCTCCAACGGCTGAAGGCTGCCGTACGCGGGGTCCATGGCGGCCGGCGCATTCGCCCGGCCGGGCCGCCCGCGCCCGGAACGCCTGACGTTTTACGGGCGGGTTGGTCCGTCGGCAAGCCCAACCGGCTTGACGAACCTCCCCGGCCTTCACGCCGGGGAGGAGTCACCTGACTACTCCGCAGTCGCTCACTTGTCGCTCGAAACTCAAACGGTCACCCTCGCTTGCACAGCTTGCTCATGTCGAACCCCCGGCGGGCCTTTTGGCGGACGGAGAGGAACGTCGTCCGGCTGCCGCTCACCTACGCCCGCAGCGCCACCCTGGCGACGTGCCCGCTTCCGATCCGATCGATAACCAGGCAGGAACAACGGACAGTTGAAAACCCTCTCCATTGATCTCGTCGGCCCGCGGTCCGGTCGGCAACTGAGGCACGGGCCGCGCCGGGGCGACGTCTGCAGGCCACTTCACATGGTCAGCCTGCGGCCGCCGGGGTATGGGTAGCACCGCACGGCGCGAGCCCGGACGCGCTGCGCGAACCGGGCTCTCCACTGGATCCGGGCGAGGACGGTGGGACCCAGATCCATCGCGGTCATCGTCTTTTCCTTCGCTCAGGATCTGCCTGCAAGCCGGTACCGGGCGGCCGTGGGGCAGTCGCCTGATGGCAGGACAAGCGACGTGATGACGTCAGCCGATGGCGAGCTGGCCACCACGGGCTTCAAGGACGGTGCCGGTGACGTAGCTGGCCCGGGAGGAAACAAGGAAGAGGACTGCCTCGGCGATCTCTTCGGGCTCCGCGGCGCGTCCCAAGACGGTGGTCCGCCCAATCATCTGGAGGGCCTCCTCGCCCATGTCCGCGCTCCCGGGGGTACGGACGGGGCCGCAGGCCACAGCGTTCACGCGGACGCCCTGCGCGCCGAACTCCGCGGCCCACACGCGAGTCAGAAGTTCGAGGGCTGCTTTGGAAGCCCCGTAGGCCGCTGCGCCCTGAGCCGGAGTGGTGGCCGCCAACGTGCTCAGATTGATGATGACGCCATGTCCCCGTGCGGTCATCCCCGGGGCGAGCGCGCCGACCAGCAGTAGTGGAGCCCGTGTGTTGATGGCCATATGGGTGTCGAACATCCCGGCTGTGGTGTTCGGGGTGCTGGCGAACTGATAGATGCCCGCGTTGTTGACCAGAACATCCACCTCGCCGGCTTCAGCGGCGAGGCGCAGCACGTCGTCGGGATCGGCCAGGTCGGCGGCGACGAACCGGGCGGTTCCGCCCGCGGCGGCGATGGTGCCCACCGTCTCGGCTCCGCGGTGCTCGTCCCGCCCGTGGACGATGACCGTGGCACCCAGCGTGGCCAGGCGGCCGGCGATGGCCTGGCCGATGCCGGCGGTGGCGCCGGTGACGAGGGCGGTGGATCCCGACAGTTCCGCGCTCACAGAGGCTCCTTGTGTCGGTCAGGACGTGCGGCGGTGCCGGCGCCGTCCTTCTTGTGATGCGACACCGGCGGACGGCCCCTGATGCCCGGTCGGCCCGCTGCGGCCGAGCCGGCCACCGTCCGTGTTCGATGTGTATCTCATCTCCCTGGCCTTGGACGCGGGGCTCGCCGTCATGAGGCCGAAAGGGCGTCTTCGTCGCGCGGCCGCGGGAGGACCGGCGTGCGCGTGAGGGCCGATGCCTGATCAACGCACCGGCAGGCTCCTGTGAGGGAGGACGCGGTGGAGTCCGCCCCGGCTCCGGCTGCCCAGCACGGTCCGTTGCGTGAACAGCCGTCGGTCGAGGGCCAGTTGCTCGGCCTCCCAAGCCGCCGGCACGTCGTTGATGCGACCCCGATGCCAGGTCGGTTCCCGTCCGAGGGCGATGGCGTTGCAGGCGGCCTGGGAGGTGGTGCTGGTTGTCGCAGGGGGAGTGGGACAGAAGGTGGCATCTCCCGTCAGGCCCGTGCGCCCGAACATCATGCGGTCCACCAAGAGGGCGCTCAGGTCGTGTCCGGCCGATCATGTGATGCCGCGGTCCTCACGTAACGCGAGGCATGCGGATGTTGCCGTACTTCGGGTTCGGCTCCTCGCGCACCACCTGGGCCAGCGCGGGTCCGCTGATCTCTCCTGGGCATCCCTGCGGCGGGTGGCCAGGTATGTCGCGGACCTTGTAGTAGACGCACACCAGCCGGTATTCGCCCGGCCCCCAGGATCCGCCGCCGTACGGCACCATCTGCTTATTGCAGACCGGGCACCGCGTCTGCGGCCGCACCAGCACCCTGGGTTCGCTGAAGACGTGCGGCAGGCGCTGGTCGGTGATGGCCTGCCGCGGCAGGGACAGACCATAGTACTCGCCCATGATCCGGTACACGTCCGACATCGTCACATCGTCGGACTCATCGTCTCTGTGGACGCGGTCGGAGAGCACGACGAATCCGCCCTCGGCGACCAAGCGGCGGGTGAGCGGGTGGTCTGTCTCGTTGGTGTTGTACTCCCAGAACATCCAATCGTGCTTCCCGTCCACGCTGACGCTGATGATCGGCGGGTCCATGGTGCTGTCCCAGATACTGACGACGGTGTGCTTCGACCACATGTCCCTGCCCGGGGCGAGCCGGTCTACGCGGTCACGGGCCTCGGGAGACTCGACCGCGAACGCCCAGCCGTTGCCGGTTTCGCCCAGCATCGCGTAGTCGGGCAGGTCCCACGGTCCAGGGGAGAGCTTCAGCATTTCGTGGGCGGTGTCCGGGTCCATGACGGTGCCGGGCTGCGCGCCCAGGTAGACGGCCAGTTCCTCCTGGCCGATCCCTTTCACCATCGTGAGGGAGAAGCCTCCACGGCCCAGCTCGTCGTCTATCCACTCGATTCCGTCACTCATGATCGCGACCCTAGCGGGCAGGTGTGACAGCGGCCCCGGATGTTCTTCACTGCCGAGCCCAGCGGACCGCGCCATCACCCAACCAAGCCAACGAGCAGAGGAGTTGAGCGGGGGAGATGACGGCAACCGGGTGAGCGTGAGCGTCGGCTGCGGGGTTGTTCAAGCTGCCTTCGCCCTACCCGAGCTCGGCGATGTCCTCCGTGCTCAACCTCAGCGCGCCAGCGGCGATGTTCTCCTCCAAGTGGTCCAGCGAGCCTGTGCCGGGGATAAGAAGGATGTTCGGAGACCGGGCCAGCAGCCAAGCCAGCGCCACCTGCGGCACGGTCACGCGGTGCCGGGCCGCGACGGTGTCCAGGTGCTCGGCCGTGATCGGCTGGAAACCGCCGACTGGGAAGAAGGGGACATAGGCAATGCCGGCCTCCGCGCAGGCGTCGATGAGCAGGTCGTCATCGCGCCGGGACACGTTGTAGAGGTTCTGGACACAGGCGATCGGCGCGATCTTGCGGGCCTCGGTGAACTCGGCGGCTGTGACGTTGGAGATGCCCAGATGGCGGATCAGGCCCTCCTCGCGCAGCGCGAGCAGGGTCTCCAGGGGCGCGGCCAAGGGTGTCCCGGTCCGGTCGAGGTCGCCCAACCGCAGGTTCACCACATCCAGGCGGTCCAGGCCGAGCGAGCGCAGGTTCGCCTCGATGCCACGGCGCAGGTTGTCAGGGGTGAGACCGGTCTTTTCCGCCGCCGGCAGGGCGATATCAGAGCCCTCGACCAGCGCGCCAACCTTGGTCGCGATCACCAGGTCGTCCGGGTAGGGGTGCAGCGCCTCCTGGATCAGCTCGTTGGCCGCCACCCCGTCACGCGAGTAGTAGTGCGAGGTATCGATGTGGTTCACCCCGAGTTCCACGGCCCGGCGCAGGATAGCCAGTGCCGTTTCCCGGCTGGGCCGGTCGCCCCTCGGCCAACCGGTCAGCTTCATCGCGCCGTACCCGATCCTCGCGACGCTCAAGTCGCCGCCCAGTGCACATCGTTCTGTCGTCACGATCAGCACCCTAGGGCGCGTATCTGGTTTTGATCAAGGGGTGGCCCGCGCGAGCTCCTTGATCCAGATCATCGAGCCGCGCAGGTGGACTCCGGCGAGGTAGCTCTTGGGTGTCTTGTCGTAGCGGGTGGCGATGCCTCTCCACGCCTTGAGCTTGTTGATCAGACGCTCGACTGTGTTCCGCTCTTTGTAGAGCGCGGTGTCGTGGCTGACGGGCCGGCCGCCCCGGCTGCCCTTCTTCTTGCGGTTGGCGGCCTGGTCCTTCTTCTCCGGGATGACCGCCTTGATGCGTCGTTTGCGCAGGTAGGAGCGATTGCCGCGGGACGAGTAGGCCTTGTCGCCGGCAGCAGCGTCGGGCCGGGTCCGGGGGCGGCCGACCGGCCCGGGCACCCGGACTTTCTTGAGTACCGGGATGAACTGCGGGCTGTCCGCCGCCTGGCCGGCGGTCAGGACGAAGACCAGCGGGCGGCACTTGCGGTCGGCGGCGACGTGGATCTTGCTGGTCTGCCCGCCCCTCGAGCGTCCGAGCAGGGCTGCTTTCAGGCGGGCCTTGTGCCGGCGCCGGATACGTCGCCGTTCCTCCCGCTCGGGATCAGCTAAAGCACCCTGCCCGTCTTGTCCTTCCGGACTGCCCCCTTTTGGCGGGCATTCTCCTCCTCGGCGGCCGCCTTCTCCAAGGCGGCCATGACCTCTTGGCCGAGGTGCATCCCGGCAGCGTCGTGGTGAGCCCGGGCGGTGGTGGAATCCACACTGACCAGGGACAAGTCCACCTCACCCCGCTTCGCGGCCTCCGCGATCATCCCCTCCAGAAGCGCCTCGAAGACCCCGGCGTCCCGCCACTGCCGGAACCGGTTGGACACAGTCGTCCAGGCGCCGAACTCACTCGGCACCTCACGCCACTGCGCACCCGCCCTGAACCGCCAGATCACTCCCTCGAACTGCTGCCGCAGCCGCTCCGGGTACGGACCCCGCTCGCCGACCGGCAGGTACGGCTCGATCAACGCCCACTCGGCATCAGTCAGTTGCGCACGCGTCATACACGACGATCTACCGGATCCACCCCACCGCGCGGGCCAGATCCGGCAGATTGATCGAAACCAGATACGCGCCCTAGTGCCGAGATCTTGCCGGCAGGGCCTGGCCCGGGAACGCGTACGGCAACCGTTGACGATCGTGGTGCCAGCCTGGATGACATCACCAAGCCCGCCGACTGGGATCGCACCATCGCCGAGGGCCGCCGCGTCAGGCAGCGCCTGGTCGATCTGGAGATGCCCATCATCGCGGCGGTCAACGGCTCTGCCTCTGCGCACAGTGAGTACGTACTGCTGTCCGACATCGTCATCGCCGCGGACACCGCGGTCTTCACCGATTTCCCGCACCTGACCTTCGGGATCGTTCCGGGCTGAGGTCCCCCGAGATGCGAAGAGAGCTGACAGCGGGTCAGATGAGACTCATCAGTGGAGCTGACCGGTCTCGCCGCGCTCGCGGTCGCGGAGTTGGTTCGCCGGGGTGGAGTTGCCTGTGGTTCTTGTCGGACGAGATCCTGCTCGGCTTCGGGCGGACCAGGCATCCACCCGCACCGCCGGCTGACTGTTCGCGGCCCGTCGCCGCTCGGATGCCGCCGTCGCGGTGCGGAGGGTCTTCAACTGTTGGGTGTTTGGCTTGAGCGGGCTGGTTGATGCTATTTCGTGTCATCGGTGCGGATCCTCAGGATCTGCCACTGCTTTCATCCTGGCTGGTTAGGGTTTCCGTCGACTTTGAGAGACGCGGGTGTTCACCGTCTTGTCCTCGTCGGATGCCGACGATCGTGGTCTTCCCGCACTTTCCCGGCCTTCCCGGACCCTGAGGGTGCGGGAAGGCCGTGTCTTTGTGTGATGGTCGGTCGTTAGGCCGATCGGAGTGCCGGGATGCGGCCGCTGCTGAAGATGGCCGGACGCGTGCGGGAAAGCGGGGTGGCGGGCATGGCCAGGCTGATGGCGACGACCACGTGCACCGCCTTCTCCGGTGTGCTGGAGGGCAGTGGTGAGCGGGTCGGGCAGCGGGTCCTGCTGGAACGGGTGGGTTTTCTCGCGGAGTTGAGCCAGACGCTGGCCGGTGCTCTGGTGGCCGCCCGGTGGGATGAGGATTCCCTGGATGTGCTGGCCGCCGGGGTGGATGAGCGGGGCGAGGCGCTGCCGTCCAAGGGGTGGATGGCGCTGCGCCGCCTGAACTGGCCGCAGACTGTCACGCCCCCGGCGGGGGTGTACGTCTCGGACCGGGTGCGCCGGGGCGTGGAGGAGTACGCGGCGCGCACGCTGCGGCTGGCCCTGCACCGGCGCACCATCGTGGCCGCGGTCCTGGCCACCTGGCCGGATGATCCGCGGCGGCGCACGGAGGCGGAGTGGACAGCACTGCGTGCGGTGTTGCCCGCCCACGTGAGTGGTGCGGAGATCCGCAACCGCACCCGGCAGATCGGCGCGTATGTAACCGAGCACGGGCAGTTGCCCGCCGGGCTGTGCGCCCTGGAGGGCCCGCCCCGGGTGGCCGGGCAGGTGTTGCTGGCGGCGATGGACCGCCAACAGGTCACCCTGGCCCGGGTGGACGAGGTCACCGCCCGGCTGCGGGTCAAACTCCCCCTGCGCGCCGCCCCGGCCACGGGGCGGGACTGGGCCTGGCACGTGATCGACATCCGGCTGCCCGGCACCATCACACCCGACGCGGTGCTGCACACCCCGACCCTGCGCACCACCCGCACGGGCCGGATCGCCGTCGACCTGCCACACTCCTGGCCCGCCCCAGCCACCAAGACGAGCAGGCATACCGTGGCACTCGGCTTCGACTGGGGTGTCAACACCCTGCTCACCGGCATCCTGGGCCGCCTGACCGGCCAGGGCCCGGCCAGGCGGGTGGTCACCGACGGCCGTCCTGGTCTTCGACGCCACCACGGTCAGTGCCGCCCTGCACCGGCTGCGCGGCCACCGCGAGCACCTCGCCGCCAAGCGCGACCACTACCAGGCCCTCGCGGACGGGCTCGGCTCCCCGCACCCGGCCTGGGGCGAACACCTCAACCGGGCCCGGGTACTGGAGGTGGAGCACGGCCGGGTGTGTGCCCGCATCCGGCACCTGAATGATGCGCTGGCCTGGGCGGCGGCCCGCTGGGCCGTCGACCAGGCGACCGCCCTCGGCGCGAGCGTCATCTACCTCGAAGACCTCACCACCCTGGAAGCCCGCGGCCACCGGCGCGGCAACGCCCGCCTGTCCGGGCAGGTCCGCGGCACGGTCGCCGAGGCGATGCGGCACCTGGGAGCCAAGGCGGGGATCGCGGTGGTCACCGTCCCGGCCCGGGGCACCTCCACACTGTGCCCCGGCTGCCTCGACAAGCTCACCCACCACCCCGCCCCCGACCGACTCGCCGAACGCGGCTGGAAGTGGGCACACTGCACCGGGTGTGGACTGTCGACGGACCGGGACCACGCCGCCGCCCGCCGGATCGTCTCCCGCGGCCTGCTCGCCCAGACCCACACCCTCACCGACCGCGCCACCAACACCCGGACCATCCGCACCACGATCGAGGGCACCGTGCGCCTGGTGAGGCGTCCGAAGAAGACCACCCGCCGCCTGCGCCGACTGCGAATGTGAAGCCCTCGCCGAGTTCGTCCCGTACGGCGCGCAGCTCCGACTTGTCGAGGGCGATGCCGATGACACTGGTGCCCGTGGCGACGAGCGCGGCGCAGAGCGCGCGCCCGAAGCCGCGGCTGGCACCCGTGACGACGGCGGTCTGGAAGGGAAGGGACATCGGACACTCCGAAGTGGTGGTCGGGTTCGGTCCGTATCTAGACCAGTCGGCGCGGGAAAATCCGTCGCCGATTCCGAAACCGGGTGCGTTGTGGAGTCACCCGTGCCGCAACGCAGACGCGGGCCCGTTCGGCGGCGGGGCTTCGGCGAACCTGCTTCCGTCCGGGTGGGCCCACGCTCCCGGTCGGCGTCCGTTCGTGCGCTCGCGGTACTGCTCGACGGTGAACGTGGGCGGGAGGCAGCCGTCGTTCTCGATGAGCGGGAAGCGCGGGTCGATGATGTGCAGGTGCGCGTCGAAGACCGGGCGCTCAGGAACGGGCTTGCTCATGCCGACGCTCCCGAAGCCGCAGTGCGGGCGGACAGTTCCGCCTCGGCTTCGCCTCGAACCGGTCCAGGCCGACCACCCCGCGCCGGTGGGTACCGCGGCAGACCACCGCGGCCTCGTCACGGCGGTGACCTCGAACGGCAGGCGACGCCCGTCCACCTCGGTCAGCCGACGTCGATCGTCAGGGTCTCGCCGGGCGGGGTGGGGGCCTCATGGCTGAGGTCGACATGTACGCCCAGGGTGCGCTCGCCCTCGTCGAGGTGCCCTTTTGGGGCCTGCATGCGGGTCCACTCGACCAGCCCGACGAGGTGGCCGGTGGCCAGGACCCGGGGCGGCGCAGGGACAGCTCGCCGAGGCCGTTGCGCAAGGCGTAGCCGTAGGCCGCTTCCAGCAGTGACCTGCCCCGTCGCCTGTGGCGCATCACGCGGACCCTGCCGCGATGAACACTCAAGAGTGGCCGACCCGAATGCTCGGACTGGCCAACAGAACGGTTCTGACCGCGACTGCGTGATGGGCACGTCCACATCGGCGGTGTTCCAGTGGTCGGTCAGCAGGGCGGCGACCATACCGGACACCAGATCAGCAGCCCGCCCCGCCCGCTCCACCAGCACACCAGCGGACAGGACTTCACCCGTCTCCTCCTCCACGCCCCCACGCAGCAGCCCACGGACACAGGCAGTGCGGGCCGTCCCCCTGGGCGAGCGGCAGGTTCCGGCTCACCACCGCCTCCCTCCCCGCCCACGATGCTGTCATCCGATCAACGACACCCCCTCGAAAAGCTCGCGCAGTCGACCCTCGCACCCGCATACGACACCCGCGCCGGACAGACGGCATGACGCCAGGGGGTGACGAATCACCGTGGATGCCCAAGGAAAGGCGTGAGCCTTGGCCACGGGCCGCGCATGTCCTGTGTCGATCTGAGTCCGTCCGTCGTGGAGAATCGGGCCATGAGTGAGAATGTCTATTTCCAGGTTTCGGCGGGCGGCAAGGACCTCGGCCGGATCGTCTTCAGGCTGTTCGACGATGTCGTGCCGAAGACCGCCCGCAACTTCCGCGAGCTGGCCACCGGCCAGAACGGCTTCGGCTACAAGGGCTCGCCCTTCCATCGGGTCATCCCCGAGTTCATGCTGCAGGGCGGTGACTTCACCAACGGCAACGGCACCGGCGGCAAGAGCATCTACGGCGAGACCTTCGCCGACGAGAACTTCCGGCTCAAGCACGACCGGCCGTTCCTGCTGAGCATGGCCAACGCGGGGCCGGGCACCAACGGCTCGCAGTTCTTCGTCACGACCGTGACGACCCCCTGGCTCGACGGCAAGCATGTCGTCTTCGGCGAGGTCGTCGAGGGCGCGGACATCGTTCAGGCGATCGAGGCCCTCGGCAGCCGCTCCGGCGCCACCGCCAAGAAGATCGTCATCGAGGAGTCCGGCGTCGTCACCTGATCGTCGCCTGATCCACGTCCTGCACTTGAGGTGGCGCTGCTGGGGGAGGAGCCGCTGCGCACGTTGGGCGGCGCGGGAGTCCGAGGAGAGCGGCAAGGACTGGGCGGGGGCCCCGCGAGCCGTACGACGAAGGGATGCCCGTGCCTGAGCGGAGCGAGCTTCCCGGCGGCAGGGCGACCCGCCACTGCCTCGGGACCGACCAGCCCAGGTGCGATGCGCGCGGTGCGGCACCGACGGGCCGATGCGGTACTTCTTCTTCCCCGCCGCGAAGGGCACGCCACTCGCGGTGTGCCGGTGGTGCCACCAGGACGAGCGCCTGCGCCCGGTCCTGGTGGCACCATGTGCCCGTCGACCAGTGGCCGTGGCGCACCCCCGCCTGAAGCTCCACCTGGGTGGTGACGACGGGCTCCTCACGCTCGCCAACGGCCGAGCCCGCCGGCAGGTCACGATCCACCGCTGGACCCACGGGATCGACGACGAAACGGCACGCATCTGCCGGCCGCCGAACTCTCGGCAGCGCTCGGAGAGTTGTGCCTTACTCGGCCCAGGGCGTGAAGCCGGTGTGCAGGACGGCTTCGAGGGATGCGCGCAGTCGGGCTGCGTCGTCAGCGCCGAAGTTGTCCTCGAACTGCGTTTGTACGGCTTTCCACAGTGGCAGCGCCGCCTTCATCCGGGAGAGGCCGTCCGGTGTGATCGTGACGACCCGTGCGCGGCGGTCGGCTGCTGACGGCTCGACGGTCACCAGGCCCTCCCGTGCGAGCGGCTTGAGGTTGGAGGCCATCGTCGTGCGGTCCATAGCGATCATGTCGGCGAGGCTGGTGATCGTCATTTCTCCGTGAGCGCTGAGCTTTTGCAGGATGCTGAACTGCGTCGCACGAAGACCGACCGGGGCCAGGGCCTTGTCGTAAGTCGCGCCGAGGTACCGGGCCGCCTTGCGAAGTGCCAGGTTGTTGCACGGGTCGGCGAGGTTCGTCGGCGTAGGGGTCATGGTCTCCTCCAGGGCTTCTCCACCCATGATAGGAGCATGTGCTCGCACATGCGAAAGGGTCGCCCGGGGCCGGTGATCGGTGGCGGGTCGGCGGGTTCGTCCTGAGGGGTGCACCTTGCCGTCAGATGAATAGGAGCATATGCTCTTATTGGTGGTGGCGCACGCCAGGGCCACGATCGGCCGGCGGAGCGGAAGCCGAAGCGGTCGCCGTGACGCAGCCGACCGGTAAGAACCATCGCTCGCGGCCGAGGACGACGCATCGGCCCGGACTTTGTCCAGCAGCCGGCACCACAGCCGTGCGCAGGGTACGGCTGTGGTGCAAGAAAGGAATTACTCATGTCCATCAAGAGCAAGGTGTTCGCCGCCGCGGCGACGCTGACCTTGGTCGGCGGCGTCAGCACGGTGGGGACGCTCTCCGCGAGCGCGGCCACCCCGCAGTGCGGCCAGCACTGCATTGACATCTACAACAAAAAGTTCGGCACGGCGGACAGCCCCCGCTTCGTCGAGACCGTGTACAAGGGGGTGGCGAAGGTCGGCCGGCCGACGATCCTGCACCGCGCCAGCAGCTCCAACCCGGCTGAGGACTTCCTCCCCCGCGCCGGCAAGGTGTCCGACTTCTACAAGGCCGGCCTGGTCTCCTCCAAGGTGAACCGTCACTACGGCAACCTGCGCGCGGCAGAGATCGAGTACGCGCCCTCCGGCAAGGCCAGCGGCCTGTGCGTGGGCCTGGCCGCCACCGCGTACCAGAACGAAGGACTCACCCTGCAGCCGTGCGACCTTCCGGGCAAGACCGTGTGGATCGTCGACACCACGGATTCGCCCGCGACCGCGGCCAACGGGTACTTCCCGCTGGTCAACGGCTCAACCAAGGACTTCGCCCACCCGTTTGCGATGACCTACCCGAGCCACGCCCGCTGGGGCCACGCCCACTCGAACGAGCACCGGTCTTCGCAGATCCGGGTACGCAGGCTGATGGGCGACCCGACGCACGTACCCGACAGCCAGCTCTGGGGTACGAACCTCGGCGTCGTGAAGTAGACCACCGTTCCTAAGGACTGAGCGGGAGTGAGTCCTGTTGCCAGGATCCAGGCTCAGCCGTGTGCCCCGAACGGTGTTGGGCACACTGGTCGCCCGCGTTCGCTCCGCGTCCGGGCGGCACGGATCGTGTCCGTGGTCCGGGAATGCGGGGGCGGGTTCCCTCACGCCCGGGGATGTCCGGTCGGGCCTGGACGGTCCGATGCCCCGCACGATCGCTCTGGTCGTGTGGGGGCGGTGCCGTCCGTCGCCGGATCGGGTGTCCCTGGGCGCGCCTTCCGATCGCCACCGCTGCCGCGTCGTGGCGAGTCGTCTTACGGTTGTTGCTGGTGAGGGGCTTCTGCCAGTGCTGGGCGCCCCACTTGGAGGTGTAGGCGGGGTCCACGGCGATGATGGCGATGCCGGTGTGGTCGGCCATCGAGGTGAGCCGGGCGCGGAGCCTGCCGGTGGGCATGCCGGAGATGAGCCGGCGGAACCGTTTCCTGCGTCCGTGTTTCTCGCGGGTCTTCTCCGCCGTGAAGTCCAGGTCCTCGATGGCGATCGCCTTCACGCCGCAGGTGGTGGCCCAGTGCAGTAGCCGGGTGAGGGCGTGGCGGACCTGGGCGTCGCGGTGGTCTGCGCTGCCGGTCAGGTCGTAGAAGAAGCGGCGCGGGGGGCCGGTCGGGTTGCCGTGGACGTCCAGGCGCCAGGCGGCGAGGTGGTCGGCGTTCATGTCCACGCCGATCACGCCCTCGGCGAGCGCGGCACGGATGGGGATGGTCTGGGTGGGCCGGATCTGCCAGGAGGCGGTCAGGTACCAGCGGTCCCGGCCCACGTCCAGGTGGATGCGGTAGGCCACCGCCCGGTTGGCCTCGACGCGGTCGGCCCACTCGGTGCCCCGGTGCGGGAATCTGACGCGGCAGGCGAGGACGTACCGGCCGTGCCCGGCGTTCGCCAGATGCGCGAGCGGAGCGGGCAGCTTGATGCTCACCTCGCCCCCGGGGCTGACGCGGATCGTCTCGTTGCCGTACCGCTTGCCGGACTCTCCGTCGGCCTGGCAGAACCAGCGTTCGGCCTCCCACCGCTGACGCCAGTCGGGCTTGGTGAGCCGGGCGGCATCCAGGTGGTGCCGGGTGCGAGCCAGCCGTTTGCCGCCGCGTACGACATGCACGAGCCCGGCTTCGCGGTCGGCCCGCCCGGCGGCCAGCCGGTCCTCCAGCACGTGCAGGCGACGGGCCTTGGCATGCCACTCCTGCCGCGACCGGTAGCCGCCCGGCGTCCCCTTCGAGCCCTTCTGCCCGACGGGCAGGGACAGCCGGTGCGCGAGGGTCCTGATGCCTGCTTCCAGGTTCTGGACGTGGGTGAGCTGACAGCGGCGTGCCAGTGCCCACTGGTCGTGCGACGCCTTGGTGATGCTGCCTGCCCAGCGTGACGACGAGAGGGTCGTCAGCTCGCGCTTGCGGGCCGCCCACGTGTCGGCGGAGTGTTCCAGGCCGTCCCGGCAGCGCGTCTTGAGGTCACGGGAGGCCAGCGTGCCCAGGTGCGCGCCGACCAGCCGCAGCACCTCCTCATCCCCGGGCGTCAGGTGCCCCAGCCGGGTACGGACCGCCACACCGGTCGGACCGGACACGACGAACGACTCCGCCACCCCCCTCAGCCCGCCCACCCCGTCACCCCCGCCCGGCCCCACCCGAAGATCTTGTCACCGCACCCAACGAGCACCACCCGCAAAGGTCACCCATTCGACACAAGAACGTCAGTTCCCGCCTGGCGCTAGGCACGACACAGACCACCGGCACTCACTCCCGCTCACCAGAACACGCTTGAGCGCACTCCAGCGGCAGCAGCTCCAGACCCCTCGTTCATGCCTGAGTGACCCGACGGTGGCTCGCCAACGTCGAAGGCCGGCTGTGACGGAGTGATCGGCCCCACCTTGGACGGCTCGACCTGGCTCCACTCTCGTGTTCGAGGACGGCCTGCTGTGGCCCCACTTTCCCCTGTTCGGCCTGGTGAGAGGTGGGCCGGACCAATACAGGGGTAGTCCGATTCGGGTGGGTCCACCTCAGGCCGTCCGAGGCGGCGCCAACTGCACCGTCACAGCCACGAAGGCAGCCGCCATCGTCGTATTCGGCATCTCTCAACAGATCACAGCTCATACGCGGATGAGCGCTGAGGCTCCCTTGCTGTTGCGCCCTTGATCGGCTGCTGGTCGAACGATCGCCACTTGCCGCTCAATGGCGGAACCGATCCAGAACACCACCAGGAGGCACACCATGCGCAAGATCAATTTCCGCTGCCTGATCCCGGTCACCGGCGTGGCCGCAGCAATCCTCGTCGGCGCCCCGCCGGCGTCGGCTGACACCAGCAGCACACACGTCACGCACCGGCGCACGGAAATCATCCAGCTGGTCGCCAGGCAGACCCAGACCGCATCCCTCGATCTGGGCAAGAAGGGACACAGCCTCGGTGACGAGCTCATCGTTGCCGAAGACCTGTACCGCGACGGCAAGAAGATCGGTGACCACAGCGTGGTGTGTGCCTACGTGCATACCAGTCCGGACGAGCTGCAGTGCCTGGGCACCTTCGCCCTGCCTCAGGGGCAGATCACCGGGCAGGCGCTGCTCCACCTGCCCGCCGCCTCCGCGGTCGACATCGCCATCACCGGCGGCACGGGCGCCTATGGTGCGGCTGGGGGCTATGTCCACACCGTCCCCGCCGGTGCGACGGAGAGGCACCTCACCTTCCATGTCACCCGGTGACCATCGATCGGGAAGCCAGGCCCTGGCTGCCGAACGCGCCGGGGGCGATGCCGGTGAGGCTGTGCAGGCGGGGGCAGGTGAACGCGTGCCCGGCGCGGCGCGGCCCTGCCGACGGCGTCCTTCACGCCGGACAGCTCCCACGCCGTGCAGTCATTGCAGGTGCCTGCAACCAGCCGGCTCAGGACGATGGCGAGCCGGGGTCGGCGTCGATGACAGCCGTGTCGCCGGTCGAGTACCAGTGACTCCGTGACCGCTCGGCGACCGTGTGGGTTACGCACGGGACCAAGCACCGTCCACGATCAGCGGATGTCTCTGCAGACCCTCTTGGCACGGCTGCAGCAGCATCCGGCCTCCCGCCGCAGGCTCCACGGCCGGCCCGTACACGCCAGGTCGACACCTTCGCGTCGCAACGCGGTGACGGGCACGCGCAATTGACGGACTCAGCCTGGTGAACAGGGCCGACCGGGGTGGCTTCGCCCCCTCATAGACCGGCACAGATGCTGCAGATGCCGCAATCGACAGATTCAAGCACGGCCTACGCCGTGACGTCGAAGGCGGCGGCCGAATACAATTCGAGTAGATATGTCTGCTATTACAGGCAATTGGGAGGTTATGCCATGGAGGGTATTGCCGATATGGGGGGCACCCCGGGATGGGGTCCCGTTCATCCGCCGAGGCGTGATGAACCGGTCTTCGAGGAGCCCTGGCAGCGCCGGGCATTCGCGCTGGCGCTTCTCTCCAGCCGCGTTGCGTGCGGCGGCGTCAACCCGGATGCCTTCCGGCACGCGCACGAGCGCCTGGACCGAGCCGCCTACCTGGACGACGGCTACTACGGGCGCTGGCTCAACGGCGCGGAGCTGATGCTCACCGAAAGTGCCATCCTGGCGCCGGGCGCGATCGACGCCCGCGCCCGCAACCTGCGCGGCGAACACGTCGAGGAACCACCGATCCCCGAGCCCGCCAGGCCCGACTACGCGCCGACCGCCGAGGGCTCGCTGCGCACCGTGGACACCGCACCGGCCTTCGCCGTCGGCGAGCGCGTGCGCGCCAAGGACATCTCGGTACCCGGGCACACCAGGCTGCCGGGCTATGTGCGGGGACACATCGGTGTCGTCGAGGTAATCCAGCCCGCTGCCGTGCTGCCGGACACCAACGCGCACTTCCAGGGCGAGAACCCGCAGCACGTCTACTCGGTGCGGTTCGACTCACGCGAGCTGTGGGGCGCCGACGCCGAACCCTTCGCGCTCACCGCAGAGCTGTTCGAGAGCTACCTGGAGACAAACTCATGACCACTACCGGCGGACCGGGCGAGCGCCTTCCTGCGGCCCTGCGCACCGAGGCGCTCGAGCAACTGCTCACCGAGCGGGGCCTGATCGACCCGAAGGTGATGGACGGGATCATCACCGAATACGAGACCAACGTGGGCCCGCTCAACGGCGCCAAGGTTGTCGCCAAGGCGTGGACCGACCCGCAGTACCGGCGACGGCTGCTCGACGAAGGCACCGCTGCCATCAAGGAGTTGGGCTTCGCGGGGCCGCAGGGCGAGCACATCGTCGTGGTGGAGAATACTGCGACCACCCACAACGTGGTGGTGTGCACGCTGTGCTCGTGCTATCCGTGGCCGGTGCTGGGCCTGCCGCCGAGTTGGTACAAGGATCCCGCCTACCGTTCGCGTGTGGTCAAGGAGCCGCGCACGGTGCTGTCCGAGATGGGACTCGAACTCGCCGACGATGTGCAGATCACCGTCCGCGACTCCACCAGTGAGGTGCGCTGGCTGGTGCTGCCCGAGCGTCCGGCCGGCACCGAGCACCTGTCCGAGGAACAGCTCGTGCCGCTGGTGACTCGGGACGCGATGGTCGGCGTGGCCAAGGTCAAGGCGCCATGACCGCGCCGCTGGACATCGAGGGCCCGGCCGCACCGCCCCGCTCCAACGGCGAGCTGGTGTTCGCCGAGCCGTGGGAGAGCCGCGCTTTCGGCATGGCCGTCACCCTGTACGAGGCGGGCGCGTTCACCTGGCCGCAATTCCAGGCCGCACTGATCGCCCGGATCGCGGCCTGGGAGACCGCACCGGCCCAGGACGAGCCGTGGAACTACTACCAGCTCTGGCTGGCCGCCCTGGAGGACGTGCTCGTCGGCCAGGGCGCCGTGTCCACGGACGAGGTCACCACACGCACCCAAGCCCTGGCACAACGCCCCCCAGGCCACGACCACCGTGACCACCCCGACGACCACGACCACCCGCACTGACCCGCAACGCCCTCGCGGCATGCTCCACCGCGAACCCGCCGGCGCTCTTCCTCATGCGCCATGGCTCCCGGACGCCACCATGGACGTTCAACGTGGCCTTCTCAGCCGTCTCCTGCACACGGCTTCGCCAGTCGACTCCGGGGCTCGCACCCCTGATGGATACGAACCTGCTGTGCCCAACACCGTTCGGGGCACACGGCTGAGCACGGGTCCTGGCAACAGGACTCACTCCCGCTCAGTCCTTAGGAACGGTTGCATCGCATCGTCCTGCTCGTCTCCTCAGCAGTTTGGTGACGGCTCCCGGTCGGTTGCGGCCCGGCACGGCCAACGAAGGCCGGCCTCCCAGCCGGAGCGGCTCAGCCCAGGTAGAAGTCCCTGCGAGCGGCCACGAACGCCTCGATCGTTTGGGCAGGTACGCCCGTCACGCGTTCGACGTCGTCGGACGCGCGGTCGTAGCGGTTCTCGCGGTGCAGTCGGGCCATGGTGGCGATGTGCTGTTCGGTGTGCGGCGGCAGGCCCACCTTCGCGAGCACCTCGGCCCGCCACCGGTCCAGCGGCACGTCCACATAGGACACCGGACGCCCCAACGCCCGCGAGAACTCCTCGGCCATCTCGGTCATGTCGACCGTACGTGGCCCGGTCAGTTCATAGACGTGCCCGACGTGCGCAGCCGGGTCACGGAGCACGATGGCGACCACCCGGGCGACGTCGTCCACGGCGACCGGCGACGTGCGCCCGGTACCGAAAGGCAGCGCGATCGTGCCGTTCTCCCGGATCGACCGCGCCGCCAGCGTGGTGAACAGCGGGTTGTCCAGGAACGATGTCGGCCGGATGTGTACCACCGGCAGGCCCGACCAGTTCAGTACCTGCTCCGCCAGCCAGTGCAGCCGCTGCTGGTGCGACTCCGCGGTGCTGGTGGCGGTCATTTGCGACACCGTCATCTGTGACATGCCCACCAGGCAGTCCAGTTTCCCGTGCTCGCGCGCCACGGTGGCCACCACGGTCGTCGCCAGGAGATGGTCCGGTGACACGGGCATCGCGAAGTACATCCGTCCGACACCCTCCAGTGCGGCCGCGACGCTCTCGGGTCGGGTCAGATCGCCGACGACGACCTCCACGCCGAGCGCACGCAACTCAGCCGCACGATCGTCGTCGCGGCGGACCATCGCGCGCACCGGCACGTCCTGCGCGCGCAGTTGGCCGAGGACTGTGCGGCCCACGCCACCGGCGCCGGCGATGAGAACAAGATTCCTGGCAACCATCGGTCGATCTCCTTCTGAGTGGCTGAGCAGCTGAGCGGTGGTGTGATCACACGTGTGTGTGACGTGTGAAGGCTTTCCGGGACGTGCGGCCGAGTGGCGGGGCCGGCTCCGTGGGACACGTTGGACGCGGGAACTGGGCGGCGGGTGTGGTGAGCAGAGGGTTGTACAGGAACACCGGTCAGGCGGCGGCCGCGGCACGCCGCCGCATCAGGCGGGGGCGCAGGCCGACCAGGAGCGCGGCGATGACAGCCCACAGCGCGAGCGTGATCACAGGGCCTGCTGCGTGCGCGCCGTCGAAGTAGCTGAGGTCGGTGATGGCGCGGACGGCCGCGCCGGGTGGCAGCAGTGCGGAGATGGCTCGGGCCGCGGCGGGCAGCAGATCAGCGCCGATGGTGGCACCGCTGGTGGCGTTGCCGACGGTGAGGAGCAGAAGGGTGGCAACCGGGACTCCGACGGGGCCGAGGCAGGTGCCGAGCGGTTTGGTGGTGAAAGCGGCCGCAGCCGCCAGGAGGGTGAGAGTGAAGACCAGCGGGATGACCGGGGCCGGGACCGCTCCCAGAATGGGGCCGGCGATGATCGCTGCGACGGTGCCGATGGCCACGGAGGTGCCGGCCAGCAGCCAGAACCGGTGGCGCAGCCGCAGGAGACTGGTGAGGCCGAGAGCGTTCGAGGCGAGGACGAAACCGGCCAGGGTCACGCTGAAGGCCATGTAGAAGCCGGCCAGTCCCCGGGCGTCGAAGTGGGTCAGGGGGACGACATCCTCGGTGGTGACGTGCTTGCCCGCACCGTTGGCGTAGGCGCCGACGAGGTTCTTCACGGCCGATGTGGTGGACGTGCCGTCTGCCCCTGCGATCTCCAGGCGCAGCCGGCCCGGGCCGTCGGTGCTGAGCGCGGCGACGACGTCGTGGTGCTCCAGTGCGTGGCGCGCGGCCTCGGCGTCGGCCGCCGGGTGGACCTCGACGCTGTTGCCGAGGGCCTGGCGTATCTGGCCCGGCAGGTCCGGTGCGGTGACAGAGATGGGGACCTGATGGGGCTGGGGGTTGCGCTGCAGGCCCACGTAGCAGCCGATGAAGGCCGCCACGACGATCAGGGCGATAAGAGTCGGCTGGAGCCAGGCCCTCACCGGCGGCCGGCGGCGGGCGGCCTGGTTCGGCCCGGGGGAGAACTCGGCCGCTGCGGAGGGCGTCTGCTCACGCTCGGGAGCGGAACCGGTGGGCGTTTCCATGGCAGGGCTTTCTGGTGGAAGGAGCATGAGGCGCGGGGACATGCACCACTGCCAGTTAGGAGCATATGCTCGCATTTCTGGGACGGCAAGGCCGGGTCTCCGGGGACGACCGCGAGCACGTAACGAGTGACTCGCCGGTCAATCCTGACCATCAGGACGAGGCACTTCGTGGCTTCCGGCACGGGATGTCCGCGCAGTGCGCTGACGGTTTCGGCGCTGCCTTCCGGTTCATGGTCAATGAGTTCGTACGCGGTTGCAGTGCGGTCGAGCAGGCTGATCAGACGCTCGTAGGTGCCGTTGTTCGGCATGGGGTCTCCTCGTTCTCGATGGTGCGGTGGGCGCGTTCGATGGCCTGTCCCCAGTACGTCGCGGCGACCATGAGCGCCGCGCCGAGGGCGGCGAGGACGGTGAACTGTTCGCCGCCGAGGCCGATGCCGGCCGCGACGGCCCAGACCGGTTCGGTGCCCAGGAGGAGACTGGCCCGGCTGGCAGAGCTGTGCTGCACCGCCCAGGTCTGGGCGAGGAAGGCGAACACGCTGCAGAACAGGGCGAGATGGACGAGTTGGGCCCAGACAGAGGCATCGATCTGGCCCAGTGCCGGCAGGCCGCCCGCGGCGGGCACCGCGAACAGCGCGGAGCCGACAACCGTCTGGACGGCCGTGAGCTGCAGCGGTCGCACAGCGCGGCGGTTCGTGAGCCGCCCCACGAGCGTGACGTGTGCCGCGCGCACCAGCGCGGCGGCAAGCATCAGAAGGTCGCCGATCCGGGGAGTGTGGAAACCACTGCCGGACATCAGCAGTCCGACGGCCAACAGGCACACGCCCGCGGCGGCGAAGAAGCGCGGGGGCAGCCGGCCATTGCCTGCCGTGCGGTCCAGCAGTGGGGTGAGCACGATGGTGAGGCTGATGATCAGGCCGGCGTTGGCGGCGCTGGTGTGCGCGACGCCATAGGTCTCCAGAACCAGGACGGCAGCCTGTGTGACCCCCAGCAAAGCCCCGACACGGACCTCATCTCGCGTGCAGCGCCCCTTCCGGCGGCGGGCGGCGACGAGGGCGAGGCAGACGATCGCGGAGAGCGCGTACCGCGCGAACAGCACCACCAGGACCGGGAGGGCGTAGGTGGCCGTCTTCGCGGTCAGGTAGCTGGAGCCCCAGACGATGGCGACAAGGAGAAGCACTGCGTCAGTGCGGCGGGCTTGGAACACCCCCCTACGCTGCACCACCCCCGATGTGAAGCCAAGAACAAGCTTCTTCAAGAACCCTTAAGCATCACTACACTCAAAGAATGAACGAACGGCAGCTGCAGATCTTGCGGGAGCTCGGCGAGCTGGGAAGCGTCACCGCGACCGCCGAGGCGCTGTTGATGACACCCTCGGCAATCTCCCAACAACTACGGCTGCTGCAACGCTCGATTCCCGTCCCGCTCACCGAACGCGACGGCCGACGGCTGGTGCTGACCGATGCCGGGCAGGCCCTGGCCGGTGCCGCAGTCGAGGTGGAGACCGCGCTGGCCAGGGCACGGCACACCATCGATGAGTTCGTCGACCAGCCGGACGCAGGCGTGTCAGTAGCGGCCTTCCACAGCGCGGCCTCGGCATTCTTCCCCCTGCTGCTGCGCGGCCAGGCCGGTCCCGGGCGCCCGCGGCTCTCGCTCGCCGACGAGGACGTCGCACAGGACCACTTCCCGCGGCTGACCCGGGACTACGACCTCGTACTCGCCCACCACCTCGGCCACGCGCCACCGTGGCCGGCCGCTGTCACCGCCAGTACGCTGCTGCGCGAACCGCTCGACGTCGCCCTGCCGGCCGACCACCCCTTGACCGCCAAACGGCGCCTCACCCCGCAAGACGTCGCGGACCAACCCTGGATCACCGTTCACGACGGCTTCCCGCTGATGGCCACCATCGACGCCATCGCGGCCGCCGCGAACCGACGGCTCGACATCGTCCATCGCATCAACGAATTCGCGGTGGTCGCCGAAGCCGTCGCCGCCGGAGGCGGCCTGGCCCTGATGCCCCGCTGGACCACACGTCCGCATCCCGCACTGATCCTCAGACCTCTCAGCGGCGTGCACACCCGACGCCACATCGATGTGCTCCATCGCCCCGAACGTGCCGCACGGCGAGCCGTCCGGACGGTGCTCACCGAACTGCACCGTGCAGCCGCAACGATCCAGAGCCGGGACAGCAGCGTGGATTCCGGCGCGAATGCGACCCTCGCTACCGGTCCCTGAACCAACGGATTTCCTTCTGAAAGACCGGTCTCGAACGACCGCGCACGTCACAGACCGTCCGAGCACCTCTCAGGTCGGTGAAGCCAAGCGCCGTACGCTGCCAACGTCCACCGACGTCGCACCGGCGCAGAGGCGACCACATCCCGCGCACTGCGAGGGCCGGGCACCATCGCTGCCTTCGCCAGGTCCTGACGGCTGTTCATATCCAGCTCGAACCGATCGTAGGAGGTTGACGTGCGTCCACAACAGCGGGGCAGTGCCTGCCCGCGCCTTGCGTGGCCTGGGGGCTGTCACTCCGCGCTGCGGCTCTCTCATCAGCTCGGCGTTGGCGTAAATCAGGTCGCGAAGCGGGGAGCTGATCACTACGGTGTGACGCCACACGCGTTCGAACCCGCAGCATGATGGCTGTCACGGAGTTGCCATGCCCCCGCAGATGAAGCTAACGGCGATCACACTCGACTGCGCCGATCCCGAGGCGCTGGCCGCGTTCTATCGGCAGGCCACCGGGCTCGAGCTTCACCCCAAGTCCGACAGTGACTTCGCCGGCCTCACCCGCGAGGACGGGCTCTCTATCGGCTTCCAACGGGTCGATGACTACCAGGCTCCGCGCTGGCCCGGCCAGACCTTGCCGCAACAAGTCCACCTCGACTTCGTGGTCGATGACCTCGACGAGGCCGAGGCCCTGCTATTGAAGTCGGGCGCGACCAAGCCGGTGCACCAACCGGGCGGAGACAGGTGGCGGATCTTCACCGACCCGGCCGGGCATCCCTTCTGCCTGACCAGAGGTTGACGTCAAGAACACTGCTCGCAGTCGCGTCAAGGGCTCCTGTCGCTTCGGCTGAACGGGTGTGCTGGGGACGGAACCGGGACTCGTGATCGAGCTGGTCAGAGACGCTCGGCCGCAGTCGCCCAAGGCGACCCGTCGGCGTTCGAAGCGGCCGGGGAAATCCTCCCGTTCCTCGGCGGTCGGAGTCCGGTATTCATTGCTGGGGCGGGTGGTACGGCGGCGGGCGGACCCCGCCACCAGGCCCCCGCCACGCAGACGTCAGTGGCTCCGATCACCTGGTCCCTGACGACCAGCACGGATGTGGTTCTTGGCACCCACATGTCACCGGCTCTTCACCCGGGACCAGTTGCCATGGCAGGTCGCATATGCCGAGGATCTGGTTCATGAGCGATGTCGAACAACCCTCGAGCCGGCACCACGGATACGTCCGGGAAATAGTCGAAAAGATCAGCGAGCACCACGACCGTGCTGTGCGGCAGCGCGAGGAAGAGGAACTGGCTGAGGCGGCCGGTGAGGCCGCTTTCGACCTGGGTGCCGACATCGGGCTTCCGGCGGTGCCGCACCGGGCAGTCGGCTACGACGTCGACGCTGATCTCGGGATCGACAAGGAGCCGCCGCAGCTGCGCGCATAGCGGCACACCGGTTCTCGCGGCTGCGGCGGCTGCGCGGTTCGATGGAGCTCGCAGAACCGGCGATGGAACGGTACCGATCCGTGTGCACCTTCGGCGCATGTCCACCGCAGCCGCAGCGGTGGACATGGACGAGAGCGCGACAGCAGTCCGCCCGCGCACGCCTCAACCCGCCGCGAGGCCGACCCCCGAATGCCGGGCGATCCACTCACGCCGCGTCCCGGTCAACCCGCCCCGTACGCCGTGCCTTTCCCTCATGCCGAGCGCGAACCGCTTGTACTGCTCACCAACCGAGCATGTCCGGTACACGCCGCGCGCCTCGTACCCGGCCACCGCAAGCGGACGAGATCGGCACCGCCGGCGGCATCTCGCGCAACCGCGTGAACGCGGCGCGGTGCTGAGGTGCAAGGCCTGGGTGGACGCATACGGTGGACGCGTGGAGGCCGGCGGTCGCCACGCGTCATCGCCGAGGAGGTGAGCGTTCGATGGCCGATGCACCGATCTTGGTGCTCGGAGCGACTGGCGGTCAGGGCGGCGCTGTGACCGAGGCGTTGTTGAGCCGTGGGGCACGGGTGCGGGCGCTGGTGCGCGACCCGAATCGGGGGTCTGCGCGCCGATGGGCAGACCGGGGTGTCGAGGTGGTCGCCGGGTCGCTGGACGATCGCAGCTCGCTGGCCGCCGCAATGGCGGGGGTGGCCGGAGTCTTCGTGCTCACCACACCCTTTGAGGCCGGCGTGGACGCCGAGATGGCCCAGGGGCGGGCAATCCTTGCAGCCGCCGACGCGGCGCGAGTGCCGTATCTGCTGTTCAGCTCGGTGGCCGGGGCCGACCAGAGAAGCGGTGTGCCGCACTTCGACAGCAAGGCGCGTATCGAAAAGGAACTGGCTGCCGGTGAGATCCCCTACTCGATCCTGGGGCCGACGTACTTCTTCGACAATGCCCTTGGCGGGGCCGACCGCATCCAGAGCGGCGTGCTCGACCTGCCGCTGCCGTCCGATCGGCCGCTGCAGCAGCTCGCCCGCACTGACCACGGTGCCTTCGCCGCGCAGGTGCTGCTCGACCCCGCCCCTTACCTCGGGCGCCGCATCGAGCTGGCCAGCGACGCCCCTACCCCGGCCCAGATGGCCGCCGCGCTGAGCGCGGCTCTGGGGCGGGAAGTGCGCCATGAGCGGGTGCCGCTGGCCGAGATCCGCAATCCGGACATGCACGCGATGTGGACGTTTTTGAATGGGCGTGGCTACCGCGTCGATATTGCCGCGCTGCACGCCGCCCACTCCGAAATCGCTTGGACCAGTTTCGCCGAGTGGGCGCGCCGGACGTTCGGAGCCACCCCGTGAGCACCCCGGCGGCCCACTCGGCACTGCGTGAAAGCTCTCGTGTGGGGCCGTTGCCCCAGGTCGATTGGACCAGGGTCTCCAACGCTGCTTGCCGGTACGTGTCGATCACACCGACCAGCCGGGCGAGGAGGCGGAGAGTACGAGGCAACTACGCGACGGCGCAGCCGGGGACGGTGCCGTTTCCAGCGAGGGGTCTGAGGTTCTTCGGCCACGTCAGGGTGGAGGCCGCCCAGGTGAACCCGGCGCCGAAGCAGGCCATGAGGACTCGGTTTCCCGCCGTCAGTTGGCCTTGGGCCGCGGCGTGTGTGAGCAGCAGGGGGATGGAGGCCGCGGAGGTGTTGGCGACATGGGCGATGTTGGACGGCACACGCTCCGGCGGGATGCCCAGGGCGTCGGCTACCGCTGCACCGATACGTGCGTTGGCTTGGTGGACGATGAGCCGGTCGATGTCTTTGGGGCCCCATCCGGTGGCCGAGGCCGCGTCCTTTGCCACCTGACTCATGCGGCGCACCGCGTGGCGAAACACCTCGTTACCCCGCATATGGACATACCGGCCATTGTCGTTGGCTGTCGGTCTGGGTGAGGGACGACGGGAGCCTCCGTCCGGGATGCAGAGGGCTTCGGTGTGCGCTCCGTCGCTGCCCCATGCGACCGGTCCCAGTGCCCCCGCATCCTCTGCCCGGCCCGCCGTCACAACGACTGCTCCCGCGCCGTCGCCGAAGATCGGTGCCGTGGTTCTGTCGGTGGGGTTGGTGATGGCTGACATTTTTTCCGCACCGATGACCAAGACGGTCCGGGCAGCGGCGGCGTGGATGAGTCCAGCGGCGACCGTGGTTGCGTAGAGGAAACCGGAACAGCCGGCGCCGACGTCGAAGGCCGGGACGCAGGGCAGACCAAGGCGGTGGGCCACAACCGGCGCGGTGCTGGGCACAGGGTGGTCGGGTGTGGCGGTGGCCAGCACCACGGCGTCGACGTGGGCCACTTCTGCGGATTTCATCGCAAGAGCCCCGGCCTCTACGGCCATGTCGCTGGTGGCTGTGTCACGGTCGGCCCTACGCCGGGTGGCAATGCCGATACGCGTTCGGATCCACTCGTCCGAGGTGTCCAGGGCGAGGGACAGGTCGGCATTGGTGACGACCCGGGACGGCAGCCAGGACCCCAGCCCGATCAGCCGCGCCGCTACACGTGACGATGGGCCGTCGCGTCGACCGGGTACGGTATTTGGTCCGTCATATGTCATACCGTCATAGGTCGTCATGCCGTCATACGTCATAGGTGCGTCCTCTCGGTCGTTCCACCGCCGTCTCGGGGTCGCCCGCGAGCCCGTGCCCCTGGCCGCTACGCCTGGCTGGGCCGGGCTGCCGGGCCTGGTCTGTCGGCGCTCACCGGTTGCGCGGTCCTCAGCGGATTCATGGGGCGGCGCGTTGGACAACGAAATCAACGAGAGCGGCGACCGTGGGCCTTTGCGCGAGCTCGCGTTCGGCGATGGCAAGGCCGAGGCGGTCCTCGAGGGTCATGGAGAGCACGGTGATGGCCATGGAGTCGATGCCCGCCTGCGCCTGTGTCGCCTCAGGAGTGATGGGCGTCGGGGGCAGGCCGGCCTGATCGACGAGGATGTTCTTGATGTAGGGGAAGCCGATGACGACGGGGGCTCCGCCGTCAGCCGCCGTGGGCGACGCGGGGACATCGTGCCTGCCGGGTGCCGTCGGCCGGTCGGGGGAGAGGTGGGTCTGCGCGCCGCCCGGCCGGGCGGCGAGCTCTTGCACTGCCTCTTCGAACAGGGAGGGGAGCTGGTGCAGGCCGGGGGCGGCCGCGTCGGTGATGAAACAGACGCTGGTGGTGCCGTTGTAACTGCAGGCGACGATGGATGCGGGCTGGTTACGGGGGAGCCAGTTGAACGGCTGGATACGGGTGACGGGGTCGTCCCGGTAGGCCAGTGGCCGGTGGACGGCGACGTAGGAGGTGGTGATGGCTGCCCTGTCCGGGGTGGTGAGCCGGGTGGCCAAGGAGTGAAGGATCCGCGCCGGGGTGCGGTCCATCAGCACGCGCATGGCGGCTCGCCGTGAAGGGTCTTTGACGGCTTTGGTGGCGGCGATGACGCGCTGGAGGCGGATGTCGACTGCTGACTCGTGGCAGGGCAGCGGCGCGGGCGCGAACGTGAACAGATTGCCGGGCCGGTCGCGTTCTGCCGGTCGACGCAGATTGACCATCGTGGTGGCCGGCAGCGGTTTGCCGGCACCCCGTGGCCAGTGTTCGGAGCACCAGGTACGCAGGGCTCCGCTCAGGGCGGTGAGGAAGGCGTCGTTGGTGTCGCCGCCGTGGGGGACGGCTGCGGTACGCAGCTGCTGGGTGGGTACGTGTGACCAGCTGGTGATGCGCTTGCCGGTGAAGGGGTGCGTGGGATCGTTCCAGATACCGTGAGCGGCGCAGGCGGCCAGTGTGTCGCGCATGGTGTCCAGGCAGGCGCGGGCTTCGGGGCGCGGTTCGGGTTCGGCGGTGAGCGAAGGGGCTGTGCCGAACAGGGTGTGGAGGGTGTTGACGAGGCCCATGCCGTCCTGGGTGCTGTGGTGTGCGCGACAGCAGATGGCGTAGCGGCCGGGTGAGTAGCCGGTGATCAGGGAAACGTCCCACAGCGGGCCGTGGGTGGGCAGCGGCTGGGTCACGAGTTCCTGAAGGACCGCGTCGAGGGTTTCGTCACCGGGCGGGATGGCACGTTCCCTGACGCGGGTGTGCAGGTCGGGAGCAGGGTCGTGCTGCCATCGGGCCTTGAGCCCTGGTCCGTGGAGGTAATGCGTGAGGCGGGGCAGACGGTGCAGGTTCGCCTGAAGGTGGCCGAGGAGTTCCCTGACGGGTGGGGGCGTGCCTTCAAGATGCAGCACGACTCCGATGGTCTGGGCGATCGAGGGATGGACTTGGGCCATGTGGTGCATGGTCAGGTCCATCGGCGTGGGGCGTGAAGGCACGGTGTTCTCCAAGCGGGCGCGGGGTGGGAGGGGAGGGCTTTCGGCAGGCCGGATCAGCCGGGGTGGCCGTTCATTCCGGGACGAGCCGGAAGATCCGCAGCTGCCGTCCGGATCGCCTGGCGTAGCTCTCGTAGGGCGGCCAGATGTCCACCAGTCGCCTCCATGCCGTGTCGCGCTCGGATCCGTGCAGGGGTGTGGCGATGACATCGACGGTGCGGCCGGTGTCGGTGACGGTCGCGCGGGGGACGGCGAGCAGGTTGTGGGACCAGGCAGGGTGCTGCGGCCTGCCGAAATTGCTGGCGACAACGAGATAGCTACCGTCGGTTTCGCGATGGCACAGCAGCGGCGTCCGGTGTGTTCGTCCACTGAGCCGGCCGGTGGTGGTGAGCATCAGGGAGGGGAGCAGCGCGGCCATGAGGAAGGTCCGGCCGCCGGTGAGACGGTGGGCGGCGCGGTCGATGCTCGGAGCGACGTCAGCCATGATACGCACGAAGAGGGTGTTGGCCCCGGCCTTCTTCAGCATGTACAGGGCGGTGCTGTCGCGGCCGGCGCTGGAGTGCTGGGCCGTGGCCCGCTTGGCTGCACGAGGCGGCGGGAGGGGGATCGCGTAGTCGCGGCGGCCGCTTCCGCCCAGGGCGGCTGCCTTGCGGGTGAGTTCGGGGAGCATGGCGTACGCGCGGTAGAACGGGGGCAGATAGCCGGGGATGTCCACGGCCGGTTCCTGGCGCCTGATTGCTTCGACGACAGCGGTGGCGACGTTCTCCGCAGACGTGGGCGGCAGGAAGTCGGCGAGGCGTGGCATGCGGGCCGATGGCACGTGGATCTTCCAGAAGTCGGTGCCGGCGACGGTGGCGGGCCGGACCAGGGTGACACCGATACCCGATCCCGCCAGTTCCACGCGCAGCATCTCGGTGTAAGCCTCGATGGCTGCCTTCGTGGCGGCGTAGGAGGCTGCCGGGCCCTTGACGAAGATCCGTCCGGCTGCCGAGCCCATCGCGACGATGTGCCCGCCACCGCCTGACCGCATCAGCGGAAGAGCGGTCTTGGCCCCGTATACCAACGCGTCATAGCCGGTACGCATGGCCAGTTGGGCCTGCTCGACGCTCATGTCCTCGACATCGGCCCAGTGCACATACGCGGCATTGTGGATCAGTACGTCGATACGTCCGCGTGCCCGATGCGTGCTGGTGATCCAGTCCTCGACAGCGGCGCGGTCGCATACGTCCGCCTTGGTGAACGTCACCGGCGTCATGCCGGACTGCCGGGCGAGCACATCCGCGGCACGGTCCAGATTGGCCTGAGAGTTGTCGCATGCGTGTACGTGGGCGCCGGCCGCGGCCAGTGCCTGGGTCAGGGCGAAGCCGATACCGGCCGCACCGCCCGTGACAAGGCAGGTGCACCCCGCCAGCGATACCCGAGGCCGCCTGCGGTGGGAGAGCAACATCATGGGGTCCTTCCGAGGTGCGATGAACTGCGGTGCTGCCTGGAACGGCAGACTCCTCAAGGAGTGATGCGGCGGGTGAGGTGCGCCAACGAGAGGAGGGGGAAGGCGTCGGAGAGGACGGGAACGTGGTAGGGGAGCGGCCTGGGCCCGACCATGTCAGGCGGCGCGTCGATCGTGCCGTCGGAATACTGCTGCGAGAGCAGATACTCCGCAGCCCGGACGGCCGGACGGTGGTCGGGCAGACCGGCTGCCACGATCAGTCCGTATGCGGTGCTGATGGCGTCGCTCGGCGCGCCGTCCCCCTTGCCCCAGCCCCCGTCGTCGTTCTGGATCGAGCGCACCAGCCGAACGATTCGTTCACGCACAACCGGGGCCCCGCCCACGATGAAGGGTCTGGTGGCCAGATGGGCGCGGAAGAGCGTGTGGAGCCGGCTGTCGCTCCAGCCCGGAGGGAAGGAACCGTCGGGCTGCTGATCGCCGGCAAGGAACGTCATGGCCTCGTCGATGACGCGCTGGTACCGGGTGCCCTGCGTCGCCAGCGCGTTGATCACCGCGGCGGTCATGCATGCTTCTGAAGGAGTGCCGGCGTAGGTGGGGAACCCGCCGTCCCCGCCGCGCACGGAGAGCAGGGCCTGGATGCCGCGCTGGACCGGGGTGCGGTAGGCGTGCGGATCCGACTCGTGCAGGAATTCCAGGGCGACCGTGGTGCAGTCGGTATCGGCCAGCCGGGCGCAGTCCGTGTAGGACCAGCCCCCGCTCGGGTGCTGCAGCCGCAGCACGTGCCGGGCGATCCGGTCGAGGGAGCCACGCGGGGCGCCGGCGGTACGCAGAGCAAGGCCGGCGGTTACGGCGGTCCACGTGTCGGTGTCCGTGACGAACGGGATGCCGCCGTCATCACGCTGATGCAGCAGCGCAGTTCGGATGCCGTCCCTCACGGTGGTGACGTTGCCCGGCAGGCGAGACAGCGCGTGCAGGACAAGGAGGTGGATGAGCAGATTGCCCTCCCACACCTCACCGGGACGCTGCGTGGACAGCAACAGGGCTGCATCTTCGCTGCCGATCATGTCCGACCGGGCCGCTGCGTCGGCGAGGACCACCTTGGCCGCAGTGGCCTGTATCGACGCCCACGGATGCAGACCGCGGGGTGGGAACAGCTCACATCCACCAGAGGGAGGTTCGGAGCCCAGCATGACGAGAATGGCCTGGAACAGCAGGCGCTTCCGCGGCCCGGTGAACCGCGGTGCCCGCGCGACGAAATCATCGGCGGCCCGATCGGCTGACGCGGCCCGCGTCCGCTTCCTCAGTACGGTCGCGGTGAATGTCTCGTCCCACGAGCTGCCATGAGGGTGCGGCTGACGCAGGTAGCACACGAGTCGGCTGCGCGCTGATCGAAAGTCGCGGGACCGCCCGGTTCGGTCCAAAAGGGCCAGGAGCAAGGCGGATTCGAGTACTCGGCTCCCGCAGGGGTCGCGCAGGGCACCGTCCGGCCCGATGCGCCGCAGCAGGCGGTCCGTCAGACGGCCCCGGGCGGTGCCGAGACCGGGTGGGAACAGCCCGGCCGGCCAGTCGGGCAGGACGTGCCCGGCTTCAGGAGGTCTCATGTGATGTCCGTCGTCCCTCTCCAGCCCAGGGCTGGGATGACACAGCGTGCGGTGGAAGCCATCGGGCGTCGAACCGCCCGGTTCGGTCGAGCCAGTACAAAGACGCATTCACCAAGTCGCAGACGGCGGCGGTGTAGGCGGCAACGCAAGCGCGTGCTGCCGAGGGCAGGCCTCGCCCGTCCGAAAGCCTCAGGGCGAGACTGCGGAAGTCCCGCAGCCTGGCGTCCCGCATGCTCACGACCGCCGTACGCGACTCGGCAGACGAGCAGCCTCGCTCATGTTCCATCACTGTCAGCAGGTTGTTCTGACCCCGTCTGCGGTCGGCTTCGGCGGAGGCCAGGTCGTTGGTCCAGCCGACGACATCGGCGCCGGCGCACCGCAACGCCCGCAGCCGCGTTCCTTCAGCACACTGCTCGAACAGTTCAGGTGAATCAGGCAGAGAGGCTGCGGCCGTGCACTCCACGATGTCCGTCATCGGAAGCACCGTGATGGTCCGCCGGCGCAGCGCCATGTAGGTATCCAGGGGCAGTTGATGACGCCGCTCGCGGTGGACGGCTTCCTCGCACGTGGCTCGGCCGAAGTCGGTGTAGTCGGCGATGAACCGATCACGCCACCGTGGCGACATCCGCGGAGCTGTACGTCGCCACAGGTCGGCCAACGCCACCTCGGGACCTGTGCTGTCCGGCTGCGGTTCCTCCCCGGCGAGTACGCTGAGCAAGCGCTGCAGGACGGACTCGGCCCGCGAAGCCAACGTTCCCCGCAGGTCACGGTCGAAGTAGTCGTCGACCAGGCAGATGAACGCAGACCACTGCGCCGTCAACGCCACATCCCGCTCGTCTGCCGTCGGCACCATACGCATCGCGAGCACATCCAGCCCCATGGCAGCCAGCCGCTGCTGCTCCGAAGTGCTGCTGGCCAGCCCTACCTGTTGCGCCCAGCGCAGGAGCTGCCCCACACAGCTCGGTCGGCTGCCTTCAGAGGGCCCGGGGAACGAAGGACCGCCGGTCACGAGTCGTTCCCCCCGCTAGTCCAGCATCGACGACGCGTCAACGCGTCCGGCGATCGTGGCCAGGGGAGAGCCGACCGGCACCGGTGCCGAACCGAACGCCTTCGTGAACACAGCGGCGCCCTGTTCGGTGAGGAGCGTGTCGAAGGGTCGCGCCTCGACGGCTCCGGCTGAGGCGGGTGTGGGCGGGCTGACAGTGACTTCGGCCATGTCGACGGTGAAGGTCGTTACCTCGATACTCCGGGGAGCTTCTCCGCCGGCGGCTGCCTGCGCTGCCACCCTGCGGTCTGCAAGCTCACCGTGCGCATGGGTGAGTTGGAGGATGCGGCTGTCCCCTGACCGGGTGAACGAGATCCCACCGTCCAAGGTCCAGGCACCGGATGAAAGATCGAGACTGATTTTGCCTCGCATCGGCCATCGCACACAGGGCGTCCGCCCGGACGTGTCCAGGGTCGCCGGAGCAACAGCCGACAGTGCGATTTCGGCCGCCGCGAACTCCTGTGCAGCGGCGGAAGACAGACACCACGTGACCTGGCCCCCGACGGGAACCTGAACGTCCGCGGCCACGGCAACGGACACGGCTGCGGCCAAAGACGACACGCAGGCCACGGCCGCGACAGACATAGCACGATGACGCATGGAGAGCCCTTCCTCGACAATCCAACATCATGATGTGTCGCCATCTATCCGTATCACCCGCATATGACTGTTACATGAAGAAACCACCCATGGGAGTGCACCGTGATCGTGGGTTCGAGACAACCCGCAGACACGCCGGCGAACGATCGCGGACCATGACCAAGTTCTGTCGAATCGTGGAGACCTTCCTGTGCAGCCGGCCCCTCGCTGAGGCCGGCGTCGAGTGTCGGAGAGGTCGGTGATCCAGGTCGCGATCCGGATGCGGGCCTCGGCACGGGGGTCGAAGGGCGCGCCGGGTGGACGTACTCGACCTTCAGGACGCTGTTGAACGCCTTGCTGACGGCGTTGATGCCCCTATGGATGTCAAGCGGCGTCTCGGGCCGGTCCTGTGCAGTCTGCCGCGGTGTTTGCGGGGACGACGAGCCGGTAGATCTCTCGTGCGACGTACCGTTTGAGGCAGCGGATGATCTCGCGTTTGGTCTTGCCCTCCGCGAGGCGTCGCCGCACGTAGTCCTGGGAACGGCCCTCCCAGCGCAGGCGGCTGAGGACGATCCGGTAGAGGGCGGCGTTGGCCTGGAGGTCGCCGCCTTGGTTGAGTCTGCGGCGCTGGGTCTTGCCCCCCTGCCCGTCTCGCTCTCCGTCAGGTCCCCGCACCACAACAGGTCGGGCTCTTCCGCGGTGAAGTCCCGCCGCACGAGATCCGGGACGGCCGGCCGCTTGCCCGGCCGCCTCAACCTGATCCAGATCTTCGGACCCGGGATACCCAGCTCGCCGGCGTGGTCTCGTGGATCCCCAGGTTCGTCGCGGCCTCCGCGGCCTCCGCGACCGACTCGGCACCGCCCCTGGCACGTACCGCTGCACGCCGGCTGGGCTCCGCACGCTGACGTTCAGGACCGGGCCGCCACCGGACCGCGGCCTGGTGGCGGTGCCAGGGACTCCTGCGGATGCTCAGCCGGCTACTGCCTCCTGCTGCGGCTCGGCCGCAGCAGGCTCCGAGGCTGCCGCCGCGGTGTAGAAGACCGACGAGCCCTGCTTGGTGCGCTGAGCATGGCTCTTGGCGACCAGCCCTTCGAGGGTGGTACGCACGACAGTGGTCTTCACAGTGCGGTCGGGGTGGGCCTGCGTGAGCGCGGCGGCGATCTCGGCAGCGGAACGCGGCTCGCTCTGCTGCTCCAGGTGGCCGCGGATCAGGTCGACGAGGGTTGGCTTGGCGGCTGTTGCGGACGCCTTCACGGATGAGACCTGGGCGGCGGGCTTCTTGGCTGCCGTCTTCTTCGCGCTCGTGGCGGCCGCCTTCTTCGGCTTGCTCTGCTTGGGTTCGGCGGAGGCCTGGTGAGGCACGGACGGCGCAGCTGTGGTGTCTGCCTCGGCGGCGGGGTTTGCACCGCCGAGCGCCTGCTGCATGGTCACCAGCACGGTGTGGTCGTGCTGCAGGGCGTGCAACTGCTCCTGCAGGGATTCGATGTCCTTACCGATACGTTCCTGTTCCTTGGCATTGCGCTCAAGGTCGCCGGTCACCTGGGCGATGTACTGCGACGTCAGTCCTGTGGCGTGGGCCTTGATTTCGGACATGGCATGGGCCTTTCTGCAGTCCGCGGGCACGGCGGTGAAAACAGGAGCCATGTGCGCGATCGGATGGAGGTAGGTGTCCCGTCCGAGCGACCGGATCACCCGCAGGACACAACTGCCACAGCTCGCAGCAGTCTAGAGATAGTACGCACGACGGGAACCGGACGTTTCTGTCGAGTGATGTCTCACCCTCCCCTGCAGTGAGCAGATGCGG
Source organism: Streptomyces sp. NBC_01384 (assembly GCF_045040035.1). NCBI lineage: Bacteria > Bacillati > Actinomycetota > Actinomycetes > Kitasatosporales > Streptomycetaceae > Streptomyces > Streptomyces sp. NBC_01384. The sequence continues at coordinate 42,744 of NZ_CP109559.1, read as the reverse complement.
GGCACCTCGCGCGGAGGCTGACGAGTGTGCTGTCACTGCCGAACCGCCATGCGACCCGCCCCGACCTGGAGAGACAGACGCCGGCCGACTTCGTTCGTATCCCGGATCCCGGCGGTAGTGCCAGGCAGTCAGCGAGCGCGAAGTCAGCAGCCGGTCGAGGAGTTTCTCGGTCTGGTGGGGTGAGTGGCTGCACAGGTGTGCGATCGTCTCCATGTCGGTACTGTCGGCCTCGCCCGGTGTGTAGGTGGCCGTCTACTCCGGTGCCGTCGCGGCCATGGGGGCCGCACAGCTCGCGCTGACGGTCGCGGTGTGGAAGCGCCCGTGGCTGGGCAGCGCGGCGCTGTCCGATCCCGTCGCGCGCAACGATGTGGCCGATCTGGCGTCGACGGTAGTGGTCTTCGCCGTCGCCGTGCCCCTCGCCTTCATCTCCCCGACCGGCGCGAAGCTGCGGTGGGCGGTACTGATCCCGGTCAAGTCGGTGACGGGCAAGCCGGCCAAGCGCCTGCGCGCGTCCGCCGAGCAGCTCGGCATCTAGGGCGCGTGTCGAATGTGCTGGTCACAGCCGCTCGTTGACGGCCGCGACGAGGACGGTCGCTTCGTAGCGGACGGCGAGCCTGTCGTACCTCGTGGCCACGGCCCGGTGCCTTTTGGGGCAGTTGATGCCGCACTCGACGGCGTGCCGCTCGCGGTGGTCAACCGGGTCGAACTTCGGCGGCCGGCACGGCGGTCGGCCGGGCTTCTTGCCCATGGGCAACGGCGGCCCCGGCGCCGCCCGTTGCTCGTCCGTCAGATCTCCATGCGCGGCGAGGGGCGGCGCGATTTCTTCGGGGTGTCCGAGGCCCGAAGGCCCGGGGCCGAGCCTGTGCGGCAGGCAGCCGGCCCCTGGGCCCTGTGCTCGCGATCAGCCGAACTGGCCCGGCTGGTAGTCACCGGCCGGCTGCTGGATGATGACGTTCATGCGGTTGTAAGCGTTGATCAGGGCGATGAGGGACACCAACGCGGCCAGCTGGTCCTCGTCATAGTGTTTGGCCGCGTTCGCCCAGGCCTCGTCCGTGACACCACCGGCCGCGTCGGCGATGCGCGTGCCCTGTTCCGTCAGTTCCAGGGCCGCCCGCTCGGCGTCGGTGAACACCTTGGCCTCACGCCAGGCCGCGATCAGGTTGAGACGTACCGAGGTCTCCCCGGCGTGCGTGGCGTCCTTGGTGTGCATGTCGGTGCAGAAGCCGCAGCCGTTGATCTGGCTGGCCCGGATCTTCACCAGCTCCTGCGTCGCGGCCGGCAGAGCGGAGTCCGCGACGACCTTGCCCGCCGAGTTGATGTACTTCGCGAACTTGGTCGCGACGGAGTTGCCGTAGAAGTTGAGACGGGCGTCCATGGTGATCTCCTCGCTGCGTTGACGGTTACACAGCATTGACGGAACCGCCCGACGGAATGTGACACGCCGGCGAGCCGGATGGATGTGACCTGCGCCTCTCCCGGCCCGCAGGGTGGTCCCGCCGGCCGGGCGTGAGCAGGAGCCGATCGCGGCGCGCCAGGCTCGACCTCGGCGCCACGGTCCCGCCTCGCGCGGAGCTGGTGACCTGAGTCAACGACTGGCTGCGACCAGCACATTCGATCCACGTCACCTGCCCGCACACCGCACCCCAGGCATGCGCCCCTGGCTTACGGGGTGCCTCTGAGGGGTCGCAGTACGGCGGCGCCGACGCGCATGAGCGCGGAGACAGGTGGTCCCACCCATCGGGTCAGTTCGCGCGGCAAGGCAGGGTCGAGTTCGATGGTTACCCGGACGTATCGGGTGTGCAGCTGAGTGACCTTGACGGGACGGGGTGCGGTGGCGTCCGGTCCGCGCTGCAATGCGGCTCGGTAGGTGTCCTTGCGCTGGTTCACGTCTTGTCCTGACGTTTGATGAGTTCGTCTGCGAGGTCCATGTACGCCGAGCCCTTGACCTCGACCGGGCTGCCGAACGACTGGGCGTACAAGTCGAGCCGCGGAATATGGGTGGACAGCACGTCGAAGCCCCGTTCGGTGAGAGCTTCGCGGGCGTCGGCATCGGGACCGGTGCGCGTGGCGTCGGGGCGGTTGGTGCGGTTCAGCAGGACAGCGGCGCGGGCCGGCCGGGCGCGCAGGGACTGGACGTCGCTCATCTCGCTGCCGATGGGTGCCATGCGATCCAGCTCGATGGGGGCCGGGGTCAGTGGCACGATCCACTCGCTCGCGTACCTCATGATGCTCCGGGCGATGTGGGCGTGGTCCTCCAACTGCGGGGCGTCGAACACCACGGCCTGCCGGTTGCCGAGGAAGTCGTTCACGCGCCGGTGCACGTCGCCCACCGGAAAGGCGATGACGGGAAACGGGAAGCCCCCCGCCAATTCGCTCCAACGCAGCGCGGAGGAGGCGGGGTCACTGTCCACCAGCAGCGGTGAGATGCCCGACTCGTGCAGTGCGTGAGCCAACCAGACTGCGCTCGTCGTCTTTCCCACTCCGGGTTTTAGATTCACAAAGGCATAGCTCATCGACACAGGAGTCAACGCTAATGGTCGCGAACGGCCGGCTGCCGTCGGCGCGGCACACACACGCCGCTCGTTCACCCCGCGGCGCCGGTGAATCATTCGTAGGGGCTAATGCGGAAGTCGCCCGGCCACGAAGGGGACCTTGCGTGACGGCGGGGATCGGCGCGAGGACCCAGTCCATGGGCACGTGGTCGCGGCGGGCGGTGACCAAGGCGTGCCGCCGCCGGCGGGTGACCGGTTCCCCGCCGGTCCACCGTGCGGCCGGGGCCGTGTCGAGGGGAAGGCCGGCCATGAAGCGGGCGATGTCGGCGTAGCAGGTGTCATCGCCCAAGCAGCCGGGCCCGGAGCCCGGAGCCCGGAGCCCGGCCTGGTGGGACCTGCTGCCGCGTGGTGCGGGGCACCACCGCCGCGCATCGCCCTCACTTCTTCGCGGGCGGGACACCGACCAGCTTCGTCAGGAACCGGTCGACCTGCTCGTCCAGTGGGGGCCACGGCAGCTCGGGCTGGTTGACGCGCAGCGACACCGCGCCGTGGACGGCCGTCCGCAGATCCAGGGAGACGGTCTCGGCGTCGCCCGGCGTCGCCAGCCCGGCGTCCATGCAGCGGCGGATCGCCGCGGTCGTGCGCTCGGCCATCTCCTCCTTGAAGGGCATGTCCGTACGCCGGTTGAGCGTGCTCTCGTGCAGCACCTTGTACAGCCCCGGGTGCTCGCGGGACCATGCGCCGAGCAGCGCCGTGCGGGCGCGCAGCGCGGCCACCGGGTCGGTGGCGCCCGACTCCGCCTCGTCCACCGCACGCAGCAGGTCCGCGTGGCAGCGCTCCAGCGCGGCCAGCACCAGCGCGTCGCGGTCGGCGAAGTGGATGTAGACGGACGTCGCGGCGATGCCCACCTCGCGGGCGACGGCGCGCAGCGACAGCGCCTGGTCGTCGGCGAGTTCGTCCAGCAGCCGCAGCGCCGCGTCGACGATCTCGGCGCGCAGCCGCTCGCCCTGGCCTCGCGGGTTGCGGCCGCGCGAGGTGGCCCGTGCGGCCTTTCGGGCCGGGGTGGTCGCATCCATGATCCGGCATTGTATGGGACGGCTCGTAGGGCTACAGTAGTAGCACTACAGCTGTTTATCTAGGGGGTTCCCATGACACTGCCGACCCGGAGCACGATCGACGAGCTGGACCCGGTGTTCGCGGAAATGGCTGCCGCGAGCTTCCGGCTCGCCGGGGCGGGCCCGGAGTTGACGCCACGTGAGCGCATCCTGCTCAGTCTCGTCGCCGACGTGTGCGAACAGGTCCTCGGAATGCCCTACGAGCTGCACGTGCGAGCCGCCCTGGACAACGGCATCGACGCCGACGACCTGCGCGAGCTGCTCCGCTTCATCTCCTACGACAGCGGATACCCCGCGGCGCTGGCAGCTCTGGAGCGGCTGGCCGAGATCGAGCGCGAGCACGGCCTGCCCGGACCGACCGGCCAGGGCCACGAGGTGAACGCGGACGGCACGGGCAGCCCGCTTCCCGCGGCGATGCGCGACCAGGTGCGCGCCCTCGACCCGGGCCTGGCCGACTACATGGACCTGCAATCGCGGATCCGCGCCGGCATGTCCCGCATCAGCGTCCGCGAGCGGGCGTTCGCCACGATGACGGTGGACGTCCTCTATCAGACCCTCCAGGAAAGCTTCCGCGCCCACGTCGGCCGCGCGCTGGGCGCGGGGGCGACGCCGGACGAGGTCCGCGCCGCCGTCCGCGTCACCGCGCCGTTCGGAATGACCCGGACCTGGCGCGCCTTGAACGTCCTCGACATGCTGCTCGCCGAGTGGGAAGAACGGGAGGGCAAGCGGACGGCCGGGGCCGCCTGACCGCCCGTCACCCGCACACGACCCCGTCCGGCGACGGGATGCCGCCGGCTGCCTGGCGCACCGGCGGCATCGCGTACGAGGGCGATGAGCGCGGATCGCCGCCGTCCACCCACGCCCACTCGTTCGGATCATGGCCGTTGCTCTCTGGTGGGGACCGGTTTCGCGGTGTAGCGTCGCTGGTAGATGTCGTGGTTCGCAGTACTTGCCCGCGCTCCGGCGTGGGCGCTTTGCTGTGCAGTGCGGGACCAGGGCGATCACCTCCGGGCCCGCGCGGTGCGGGTCCGATATCGACTGGAAGGCACCAGCATGGCCAGCGGAACCGTTAAGTGGTTCAACGCCGAAAAGGGCTTCGGCTTCATCTCCCAGGACGGCGGCGGGCCGGACGTCTTCGCGCACTACTCCAACATCAACGCCTCCGGCTTCCGTGAGCTGCAGGAAGGCCAGGCCGTCACGTTCGACGTCACCCAGGGCCAGAAGGGCCCGCAGGCGGAGAACATCACGCCCGCCTGACTCGCGGCCAGGACGTGCGCCAGGGCCCCGGAGCACACGCTTCGGGGCCCTGGCGCATCCCGCGACGCCAGGCCCGGCCAGATGCCCAGGGCCTTCCTGCCGTGGCGGTGCCGCGGTCGTGAGGTGCCCGTCGGGACACGCCGCTCCTTGGGCTGCTGGTGGGGCCGACCGGGTCGGGGAAGACCACGTACGCGAAGCGGCGGCTGGAGCCGACCGGCGCGGTGCGGCTGTCGGTGGACGAGCTGGTGCACGCCCGCCATGACTCGCAGCTGCTGGTCTCCGCCCGCACCTGGATGGAGCGCGACCGCCGTACCGAGGCGGCTGCGGCGGCGCTCCACATCCACCCCAACACCCTTGCCTACCGGCGGCGCCGCTTCGGCGCTCTCGCCGACCGTGATCCGACGTCGACGGGGGCCCTGGCGGAGGTCTGGCTGGCGATCCAGGCAGCGGGGGCGCTCGGCCTCACCGACTGAGCAGGTTCGTGGCAGGCCGGGGGAGGAGCCGGGGCGTGCCGGGGGATGTCACCCGGCGGGGGTCATGCCACCCGCACGATCGAGGATTTTGGGGACCAGGTGCTGCTGGCCGGTCCGCTCTTCGTATGCCGCTTCGCGCAGCTGCGCCGCCGGTGTCCTGCCGCGCCGCCGCCGAAGGCCGCTGCGGTCACTGTGGACGCCCGGTTGCAGGGGGAAGCCGCCCGGGGTCACCTGCGGCACACCCAAGCAGCCGAAAGGTGCGGACCGCCACGGGGTTTTGTCGGCACCGGCGGTTTCGATCCTGCGGACCGTGCGGAGGAAACGGTGTCAGGGCGTGGACGCGTGGTCCCGGTGGTCCGTCGGTCCGGTAGTGGCAGCTGCCCGGCGGGGGCTGCTGCCGGACGGTGTACTTGGCCTGCGGGCCGGCTCCCACCACGACCGCCCGCTCCGGGCCCCGCCCCGGCCCGTGCACCCGTAGCCGACGGCCCGTGGCCGCAGTCCCGCTCGCGGGCACGTCCGGCCCTCCCGCCGACGCAGGGGAACAACTCGTCAAGAACAGCGCCGCGGACAGCACGGACAGCACGGGAACAGCCACGGACAGCGCGAACAGCACGGACGACGCGGTACGGAGACAGTCACCGACTGGACCACGGCCCTCAGCGCCCTCGGTGCCGGCCGGCACGACGCGAGCGGGTCTTTCGGTGGTCCCGCCCGCGGGGCTCACGGCACGCTGGGGGCCGACTGGATTCATAGTGAGAAGACGGAGCATGAAGCCGTGCGGCTATGGGACGGTACGGGAGAACTGTGGCGCGAGCACCGATCGACTACGAGGGGCTGTTTGCCGCGACGCCCAGCCCGTATCTGGTGCTGGGCCCTGACCTGGTGATCGTCGCCGTCAATCAGGCGTATCTGACGGCGACCGGCTTCGGCCGGGAGGATCTGGTGGGCCGGTACCTGTTCGACGCGTTTCCCGACAACCCTGAGGACCCGCAGGCCGACGGGGTGCGGAATCTGGCTGCTTCTCTGCACTGGGTGCTGCGTTCGAAGGAACCGGACACCATGGCGGTGCAGAAGTACGACATCCCCGTCGTGGGCCGGCCAGGGGTGTTCGAGGAGCGGTGGTGGTCCCCGATCAACACTCCCGTCCCCGGGCCGGGCGGGCAGGTGGCGTGGATCATCCACCGGGTGGAGGACGTGACCGACTTCGTGCTCTCCCGCCCTTCGCGCCCGCGGCCGGGAAGGGTGCTCAGTGAGCGGGAGGCGACCGAGGCCGAGCTGTACGCGCGGGCCCGTGAGCTGCAGCGGCTGAACGAGGAACTGCGCCGGGCCCACGCCCGGGAACGCCAGGTGGCCGTCACTCTGCAGGAGGCCATGCTCCACTCGCCCGACCTGGCGCGGCACCCGGACATCGCCGTGCGCTATCTGCCCGCCGCCGGATCACTGAACGTGTGCGGCGACTGGTACGACGTGGCCGACCTGCCCGATGACGGCTTCTCGGTCGCGGTCGGCGATGTCGTCGGCCACGGCCTGGAGGCCGCCGCGGTCATGGGGATGCTCCGCAGCGCCCTGTCCGCCGTCGTCCGGGCTCTGCACGAGCCCGCCAGAGCACTGGAAGTCCTGGGCCTGTACGCCCGCTCGGTGGACGGTGCACTGGCCACCACCGTGGTGAAAGTCGTCATCGACACCCATGCCCACCGGATCACCTACAGCAGCGCGGGCCATCCCCCGCCGGTCCTGGTCCACCCCGACGGCACCTTCGACCTGCTCGACCAGGCCACCGACCCACCGCTGGGCGCCCGCCTCCACCACATGCCCCGACTGCAGGCCGAGCTGCTCTACGCCCCCGGCGACACCCTCGTGCTCTATACGGATGGCCTCATCGAACGACGCGGTGAGGACATCGATGCCGGCCTGCACCGTCTCACCGATGTCCTCACCCACCGCCGCCTGGCCCCCGAACCCCTCGCCGACACGGTCCTCGTGCACCTCGGCGTCAGCAGCGGCGGCCGCGATGACATCGCCCTGGTCATCGTGGCGCTGTAGACCACGAGCCGGAACCTGGGCATGCCCGGCTCCGGGCGTGATGCTCCCGATGGCTGACCGGAACATCGCCGACAGGACATGGCGCATGAGGCCTCCGTCGATGACGGAACCGCACGGCAGACATCAGCGTCCATCCGAGCGTCCGCAAGATCATGAACGCTGATGGAGGACCTCGCGCATGACGGGAACAGCCCCTCGCTACCTTTACCTCGCGCGGCACGGCGAGGCTTCACCGGATGAAAGCAAGCTGACGGACAACGGCCGCCGTCAGGCCTTACTGCTTGGTGAACGGCTTCAGCGCAGCCCTCTCTCAGCGGTCCACCACGGCCCACTTCCGCGAGCGGAGCAGACCGCACAGCTGATCTGCGACCAACTCGACGACGTTCCCTTGCAGTCCTCGGAACTGACCGGCGACTACATCCCCTACTTGCCACAGAGACAGGAGCTGCCGTCGGAGTCGGCCGATGCCATGCTCGGCCACCTGGCCCAGTTCCCGGCCGAGGAGCGCGAAAAAGGTCCGGAGCTGGCTCAAAGAGCACGCGCGCAGTTCACCGGACCAGTCGACGGTGACGAGCCTCGTCACGAGCTGATCGTCACCCACAACTTCCTCATCGGCTGGCTCGTCCGGGACGCCCTCGACGCGCCGAAGTGGCGCTGGATGGGACTGAACCACGCCAACGCCGCGCTGACCGTCATCCGATACGCACCCGGCCGGCCCGCTTCCGTCCTCTTCTACAACGACATGGCGCACCTTCCCACAGAGCTTCGCTGGACTGGCTTCCCGCCCGAACTGCATATCTGAGAGCAGCGAACGACCGACCGCCGCACAGGATGGAGGCGGTTCTCAGGCGGACATCTTTCAGCACCACGCTTGCCGGGGAGCGGCCCTGCACCGTCAAGGTCACCGTCACGTCGTCCACGGCAATACCGTCATTCTTCTGCGCCCAGGAATCGACACTCTCTCTAGGACGCGGAGGTTCAACACTTCGGCTGTTGCCCCGCACCAGAAAGGCACGGCAGTCAGGCTCGCCGTCCGGAGGGGTGAGCTGCACATCCAGTGTGAAGGGCAGCTCCTTGCCCTTGACGGCACGCTGCACACCGGACTTGACCATGTCGACAACCATGGTGGCGATGGCCGCAAGAAGAGCAGCAGAGAAAGCGGCCACCAGCGCTCTCCAATGGCGACGCCACCAGGGAGCGCCGGCCGACGCTCCCTGGCCCGGCTCGGAGGACGGGCTGCTGTCCATTCCCTCTCGCTTCCGCACTCCACCAGCGGCTCAGGGCCAGTCGGCTTCACCACGCGGCCCGGGACATACGCCACTGCACACAGGCTGCCTCGATGCCCGGCCCATTCTCTCCGGCGGCCCCAGGAGGGCCTGACAGGCGCGCGGGGGCCGCACTCGCGTGGTCCGCCCCGAGTGAATGAAGCGAGTCGCGGCGCGAGGAGGTCGGCCAGGCGGGCACACCCGGCGAGTGCCCGTACCGTCTGCCACCGCTCGCGCAGCGCCCGCACCAGCCAGCCGGCCACCTGGCCGACGACCGAGCCGACGGTGCCGGGCAGCAGCATCATCGGCGCGACGTCCGCGAGCGCGGACCGCGTCTGCTGCGGCAGGGCCTGCCCGAACCGGGCCGCGAGTCCACCGCGGTTCTCGGCGGGATGCAGCGGCCGGGCGGGGGTCTGGGCATCGCAGACACGTGCCGCACTCCTGCCGCGCCGCTACCGATTGCCGCCCTCTTCGTCATCGCGGGCGCGCGCGGAATCCGGCTGTGGTCCGACGGGATGCAAGGAGACGGCGACTGGCTTCGATGAGAGCGGACAACTTCGGGAGTCGTTTCGCAGCGGCAGGAAAGGTCAAGGTCAGTGACCTTTGATGGCACTCTCGCCCGGACGAGAGCCGAGGGAGCAGATCGGTTGCCGCCCGGGCATGCCTGAGAGCCAACTTGTCCCGGCGGGGCGCCACCGGTGTCGAGAGGCAAAGTCCCCGCAGAGCCCGGCTGTCAGTGCCGGATGCAAGACTGCCCGGCATGATCGAACCGAACCCGAAAGCGGACCTTCTCCACTACCTGCAAGCTGCTCGTGAAGCCCTGCTGTGGAAGCTCGAAGGGCTCTCGGAATACGACATCCGCCGCCCTCTGACGCCCACCGGTACCAACCTGTTGGGGCTGGTCAAGCACATCGCCGGCGTGGAGTTGGGGTACTTCGGCGACGCGTTCGGACGGCCGTTCTTCGACGAGGAGCCGCCGCCTTGGTGGTACACGCAGGACGCCGAACCCAACGCGGACATGTGGGCCACCGCGGACGAGTCACGCGAAGAGATCGTCGGGCTGTATCACCAGGCGTGGGAGCACTCGGACAGCACGTTCGCGACGCTGGCGCTCGACGCGATCGGTCACGTCCCGTGGTGGCCGCAGGAGCGACGGGAGACGACACTGCACCACGTCCTGGTGCGTGTGATTGCCGATACCCACCGGCACGCCGGCCACGCCGATATCGTGCGAGAGCTCATCGACGGGACTGTCGGGTGGGAGAAGGGGAAGGACAACATGCCACCGGGCGATCAGGCATGGTGGGAGGCCCACCGGCGGCGACTGGAGCGCGTGGCGCGGGAGGCCGGTAGCGGCTGATCCCGAGCCGGCCTGATCCGCGTCGATGGGCTGGGCCGCCTCGAACTCGACCGCCGCGGCGCGGAGATGCTCTTCCAGGTCCTGACCGAACGCCCGAGCTCGCCCATTGTGGCCTGTAGGGCACCGGCACCAGATTTCGATGGGCACCGGATCGAAGACGGGCGGGCTTCGGCATTTCGGCCGTGAGGGTGACGAGCGCGTCGACCTCCGGCCGCCGGTGCCCGGAGTTCGGACGGGCCATGAAGAGGACGTCGTCGAAGACGGATCCAAGGCCGCAGGTGCCCCCACGACCCAGCACCAGGACGGTGAGCCGCACCGGCAGCGGATCTGCGCGACGGGGGTCGTCGGGAATAGCGTCTCTGATTAGCTAAGCGATCCTATGCCGGACGTGGTGTCTGGCATGGGTTCTGCCCACCGTGGAGGGGTGGCGTGGGCGTGCAGGTGGAATCCTGCGCCCTGTGCTGCTCCTCGTGGCTGGTGCCGGTTGGTGGGTGTGCTGATCGTTGTCACGCCCTGGTGCCGGTGGGCTGCGCGGGGCAGCCGGGTCCGGTCCGTGTGAGCGTGTCCCTCCGGACGCTTGCCCGCCGGACCCTGGGGGCCGGTGGGGGAGGGTGTCCGGCGTCGCCTGGGCGTCGGACGTGTGGTGCGGTGCCGGGTGGGTCCGGTTTTGGACCGGTCCCGGCTGGTCTTCGGCGCGGGCGGGGTGATGACCGCGCCCGCTTCGAGTCGGTCGATCACCGACCGGATCGTCATGGCCCCGCTGGCGTGGTCGGTCACGGTCGTGGCCTGGTGGGTGAGGCCGCGTGCGGCGATGCGCCGCCAGGCGCCTTGGTCGCGGTCGCCCTGCCAGCCGCAGGAGCCACACCGGGCCCATTTCCAGCCCGGTGTGGTGGGCCGGTCGGGGGCCTTGCGGTGTTGCAGCGGAACCAGGCACTGCGGGCAGCACCTGGAGGTGCCCCGGGCCGGGACGGTGACGACGGCGATGCCGGCCTCGGCGGCCAGGTGCCGCATCCGCTCCATGATCCGGCCGCGCACGGCTTGGGACATGCGGGTGTTGTGGGTGCGGCCCATGCCGCGGGCTTCCATCGAGCGGAGGTCTTCGACGTAGATGACGCTCGCCCCGGCGGTGATGGCCTGGTCGACGGCCCAGCGGGCCCCAGCCCACGCCAGGGCGTCGTTGAGGTTCGACCGACGGTCGGAGACGTGCCGGATCTCGTCGCCCAGGACCGCGTGCCTGCCGGTCAGGTGGTGGTGTCCGGTCCCGCCGGTAAGCCGCTGGTAGTGGTCGGCCTTGGTGTGCAGGTGCTCGGACAGGCGGCGCAGCCGGTGCTGTTTCGCAAGGACCCCGGCCGCGCGGAACATGCCACCGGCTCCGAGGGCGGTGATGGTGCCGTCGTCGTGGAGCCGGGCAGCCCCGGCGGACAGCAGGGTGTTCAGACCCCAGTCCACCCCCAGCGCCACCGCATGCCCGCTCCGCCGCGTCTTCGGGACAGCGTGGGTGTAGGCGAGATCGGCCCGCACCCTGCCCCGGTCGATGCGTAAAGTGGGCAGATGCACCACCGCGTTCGCGGGGATCGTCGGCGGCAGCACAATCGGGCAGGCCACCCACGCCCAGTCTCCATAGGACCGCGGATCAGGGCGGGTGGGCAGTTGCACGCGCAGCAGGGCGCGGCCCGGATCGTCGGCGCGTTCAAGAGTGGCCTGCTGCCCGTCACAGGCGGACAACAACAGCATCCGCGCGATCCGGGGCGCGGCCTCCGCCTCGAACACATCGACCGGCATCCGGCCGTGCTTCTTCCCGAACGCGGCGATCTGCCGGGTACGGGAGTTGATGACACTGGACGGCACAGACCGCCCGCCGGGCACCGCCGCACGCACCGCGTCCCACTCCTGCGCGGTGCGCCTGGCCTGGTCGGCGGGCCAGGTCGCGAGCACACCAGAGGTCAGGTCGGCGCGCCACTTCGCCGAGCGCAGCGTCCGCCCTACCGTCTCCTGCGCCATCCGCACGATCCGGTCATTGACACGGATGCCCTCGGCCGGGCCGACGGTCCAGCCCAGGCGGCGCAGCGCCATCCACGCGTTCGACGGCAGTGCGCGGCCTCCCGCGTCCTCACCGCAGGCCAGCACGTCCACATCGGCGGTGTTCCAGTGGTCGGTCAACAGTGCGGCGACCATGCCGGACACCAGATCAGCAGCCCACCCCACCCGCTCCACCAGCACACCAGAGAGCAGGACTTCACCCGTCTTCTCCTCCACGCCCGTACGCAGCAGGCCCCGGGCGCAGGCGGTGCGGGCCGTCTCCCCGGCGGCGAGCGGCAGCTTCCGGCCCACCACCGCCTCCCTCCCCGCCCATGATGCTGTCATCCGATCAACGACAACCCCTCGAAAAGGTCACGCAATCGATCCTCGCACTGACACACGACACCAGCACCGGACGCACGGCCTGACCCCAGGAGATGACGAATTACTATGGATGCCTAAGGAAAGGCGTGAGCCTGGAGAAGAGCGGCACCGGGACGGGACGGACCCCCCGATGCATTCCCTTCGCCGTGGGGGGCGCGAAACAGGGAGGACGAGCCGTGCCCTGGAATCTGAACGGCACGTACCTGGAGAGCTGCAACTGCGACGTGGTGTGCCCCTGCACCACCTCGGGCTTCGCCGCACCGGCCGACCACGAGCGCTGCCAGGTGACCTTCGCGTTCCACGTGGACAGCGGGAACGTGGACGGCGTGGATGTCTCCGACCGCAGCGTCGCCGTCTTCATCGACGGGCCCCGGGTGATGGCCGAGGGCGGCTGGCAGGTGGCGCTGTACGTCGACGCCGCGGCCGACGAAGGCCAGGCGGAGGCGCTGGGTAAGGTCTTCTCCGGCCAGGCCGGCGGGCCGATGGCGGCCCTCACTCCGCTCATCGGCGAGGTCCTCGGCGCGGAGCGCGTCCCCATCGACTACCGCGACGACGGCCGCCGCCACGCCGCGCGGGTGGGCGACGCCATCGACATCGAGATCGAGGACCAGGTCGCCCCACAGTTCGGCGAGGACGGTCCGGTGATGGGCCTGACCGGCATGTTCCACCCGGCGAACAGCACGCTGACGATCGCCCGGTCCACCCGGGCGACGGGCGACGGCGTGTACGGCCGGTCCTGGGACTTCACCGGCGGCAACGGACACTCGGCGCCCTTCGCATGGTCCGCGTGACCGGCGGGCCGGTCACCGTCCGCCGCAGGGCGGGCCCCGCCGGGCTGCTGCTGGTCGCGGCGGCCGCCGCCTGGGTCTGGGCGGTGACGCGCTGGGGCGGCACGCAGGCGATGCCCGGCACCATGGGCCTGGGCCTGCCCGCTTTCCTGGCCATGTGGACACTGATGATGGCCGCGATGATGCTGCCCGCGACGACGCCCGTCGCCGCGCTGTACGCACGCACCATCACTGTGCACCGGGCGCCGCGCATGATCGTTTTCACGGTCGCCTACCTGCTCGTCTGGGCCGCGGCCGGGCTGCCGGCGTACGCGCTGGCCGCCGGCCTGGGCCGGGCGGCGAGCCTTCCGGCCGCGGCGGGGACCGCAGTGGCCGCGGCCGTGTTCGCGGTCAGCGGCGTCTACCAGCTCACGCCCCTCAAAGACCGCTGCCTGGCGAGGTGCCGCTCGCCGATCGGGCTGATGCTGCGCTACGCCTCGTACCCGGGGCCCTCGCGCGATCTGCGTGCCGGAGCCCGGCACGGGGCCTTCTGCCTGGGCTGCTGCTGGTCGCTGATGGTGCTGCTGGCGGCGATCGGTGTAATGAACCTGTGGGCCATGGTGGTCCTGGCCGCCGTGATCACCGCCGAGAAGCTCGCTCCGGCCGGCCGCCTGGTGGCCCGTGCCGTGGGGATCGCCTCGATCGCCCTGGCCGTCGCCGTCTTCTGGGTCCCGGCGCTGGCTCCGGGCCTCACCGGTGGCGGTATGGCCGGGATGTGAGGACGGGCCGTGCCCGCCGGGCGATCGCACGCCGGGCGGGCACCGGAGGATATGCCTCACGGGGCTGTTGGAGATCGGTGGCCGGCTCGTCGAGGAGGGCCACGAAGCCGGCCGGGCCCTCGACGGTGAGGGGTACGCAGCCGTCCGGGGACCGCTCGGAACCTGATGCCGTATCCAGTGCCGTGAACGAATCACCGCCCGACGGCGAAGACGCAGGCCGGACCCCTGTACCGCGGCTCCGCCCGCATGCCGGCACCTCTCTGTCCACGCCTGCTGCGTCAGCGGCAGGCCAGAGGTCTTCCCTCCCATGATGGTCTTCCTGGGCGGTACGCCGCTGGGCGCGCGCCGGTCGTCGGCTGGATCACCAACACCTACGGCGTCCAGGCCGGCTTCGCCGTCGGCGGTGTCATCTCGGCCGCCCGCCGTCACCCTCAGCCTGGTGCGGCGTGAAATTACGCCTGCCGATGACGTGCTCCGCGTGTCGTTGATCTTTGTAGTTGCTGTCACATGAGATGACTTCTACCGGTTTGTCCCGCAGTGGGGCCCGTACTGGAACAGGAGTAATCCGCATGGCATCACAGGCATCGGCCCGTAGACCCCGTCCCAGCCTGCGGCGGCTGACCGCGGTCACGCTCGCCCTGGGCACGTTCGGCGCGCTCGTCGCCGCGGCGCCGCCCGGGGCCGGGGACGCGCCGCGCACGGCCGATCACGGCTTCCGGGAGCGCGATCTCGTGTCCGACATCCCGGGCCGGGCGGAGAAGACCGACCCGAACCTGGTCAACCCCTGGGGTCTGGCCCGCACGCACGCCGGCGAGATCTTCGTCTCGGACAACGGCTCGGACAGCGCCACGACGTACTCGGGCGCCCGGGACAACAAGCCGGTCAACATCCTCCCCCGAGTCGTGTCGATCCCCGAGGGCGGCGCCCCGACCGGGGTCGTGCGCAACGACACCGACGCCTTCCGCTTCACCGACTCCGGGTCCGGGAGGTCCGGGGTCGCCCGCTTCCTCTTCGCGGGGGAGGACGGTGACGTCTTCGCCTTCAACCCGGACGTGAACCCGACGAACGCCGTCCGGGTCGCGCACGAGGACAGTGACGGCGAGACCGCCGTCTTCAAGGGCCTGACGATCGTGCCGGGCGAGAAGGAGCACGGTGAGGTCAAGGGGCATGGGAAGGACTGCAAGAAGGGCGGCAAGTGCCACGAGCCGCGCCTGCTGGTCGCGAACTTCCGTGACGCCCGTATCGACAGCTTCGACACGAACTTCGACCTCCTGCCGCCGGACGGCCGGTTCCAGGACCCGAAAATCAAGAGCGGCTTCGCCCCGTTCGACGTCAAGCTGATCGGCGACAAGGTCTTCGTGACCTACGCCAAGCAGGACGCCGACAAGCACGACGACGTCGCCGGCCCCCACAACGGCTTCATCGACGTGTTCAGCACGGAGGGCAGGCTGCTCAGGCGCTTCGCGAGCCGCGGCGTGCTCAACTCGCCCTGGGGCCTTGAGACGGCGCCCGAGAAGTTCGGGAAGTTCTCCGGTGACCTGCTCGTCGGCAACTTCGGAGACGGCAGGATCAACGCCTTCGACCTGAGGACCGGCCGGTTCGAGGGAACCCTGCGGGACCGCAACGGGAACCCGATCGCGATCCCCGGGCTGTGGGGCCTCCAGCGCGGCACCGACAAGTCGGGCGGCAAGGACAGCGTCTGGTTCGCGGCGGGAATCAACGGCGAGAGCGACGGGCTTCTCGGCACCCTGCGCGCCGAGAAGTGATCCGTCGCCGCACCCCGGGTGCTCGCCGGGCGGCTGAACCCGCCGGGCGAGCACCTGCCCCGGCCGCGGCTGCTCGCCCTCGCCGACCGTGAAAGCGTCTCTGGAACTCTTGAGGATCGATCCTGGGTTGTCGCGTGGCCCCGAGGGGCGGAAGCGGTAACGAGCGCGGACGAGTCCGGGCCGGTCCTTGGGCAGAGCCCGCATGCGGCGTCACCGGCGGTGACACACTGCCGACATCTGGACTGCGTCTGGCCCTTGCGGGTCGGGCGCACCCTGTTGCCCGCCGACGACGGCATCGACGATGCCCTCGACGCAGGACAAGCCGTAGGCGGAGCAGAACCGTTCCAGGCGGTGACGGCGGTCGGGCGGTTACGGGAAGCGCGGCCGGCGGATGCACTCGGCATCGTCCCGGAACGGGGCGATGTACTGCGGTGCGTAGGCCACATCATGCAGACGCGCCGCCGGGCGGGCGAAGTCCCAGTCGATGATTCCCACAGGCCGGTATCCCTGCCGCGCCACGTTCCACGGACCGAAGCCGCCATGGCGGATGACGTCACCGGCGGCGGGCACTGCCGGACCGGTTGCCCAGGCCGCTCCGTCCGGCGGGCGGAAGTCCGCGGTCGCGTCGTGGGAGTCGCGCAGCAGCCCGGCGAAGGAGGCCAAGCCCTCGTCCTCCACGACCCCGGGCCGGCCCACCAGCCCTGAAGCGCCGTCGATACAGGTCAGAACCTCGCAGCCCTTCTCGTCAAACCACAGAACCCCAGTAGGGCTTGGTCGGCCTCACTCGTGGGTGGCGTGTCTTCCTGCATGTCGCGACCATGCGGTGAACCGGTCCCGATGAAGGCGTCGCCACCAAGCACGTGCCCGACGCTGCCACTGCATACGGCGCGGGCACACGTTTGTGGGACAGCTTCTCCAAGTCCGTCCCGCAGCCGCCGTGCCCCCGCTACGCCCCCGACCGCCAGGCGATTGACCCGGAGGAATGCAGAAGTCCGGGTGGAGTACCGGGCGCCGCCGTAAAGGTTTTTTTGGAGACCGAAAGCGATCTCCAGCACCTTTCTGGAACCGTTACCTGTTTGCCCGGTTGACACCCCGCACCCCCCCTCTTAGTGTCACGCCAACGTTCCGAACGTGTGACGACATTTCGAACGGTTGAAAGGCAACTGCCTTGCGCATCACCGGAGTCGGCACACGCGCGGCCGTAACGCCGTGGCGCAACCTGACGTGCGTTCAGGTGCGCACCGGCAAAGGGAGCACGAGACTCGGCAAGACCCGGATGCCGTGCCACACCGACGCACCGATCGGACGATCTGCGAGACACCGAGGCTCCTGAGCGTCAACCCCGGTAATGTGCTGATGACCTGACAATCGGTCACCTCGCCAGAACCACAGGCAGTTCATTCCCATGGAGATGTGCACCAAGACCCCCGACGACCTCGGGGGCTACGTGCGGATCTACGAGGTTGCCGAGCGGATCCGCCGCAGCGCACCGCTCCGCCTGGGGTTCGGGCTGTCCAGGGCACTCCGGGATCTACCCGTTACGGCACCCATCTGCGGGACCTGATCCTGGACACGACGCGGCCGACTCGCTCTCGACCTGCTCGCCGGCTGCCCGGCCCGCTCCACCGCCTTCCCATAGACATCTGATACGCCGTCATCTCTCTCAACGACGAGAAGAACAAGGAACGATCACCATGCGCAACCGCAGAGCCGCCCTCGCCGCCATTGCCGGAGCTGCCTCCCTCGCCCTTACCCTGTCCGCCTGCGGCCAGGACAGCAAGGGCAGCTCCAAGGGCGGCACGATCGGCATCGCCATGCCGACCCAGGCCTCCGAGCGCTGGATCACCGACGGCAACAACGTCGTCAAGGACCTGCAGGCCAAGGGGTACAAGACCAAGCTGGTCTACGGCGAGAACGACCCGCAAACCCAGGTCTCACAGATCGAGAACCTGATCACGCAGGGCGTCAGTGCGCTGATCGTCGCGGCCATCGACAACAAGTCGCTGAACAACGTGCTCCAGCAGGCCGCCGCCGCGCACATCCCGGTGATCTCCTACGACCGGCTCATCCTCGGCACCAAGAACGTCGACTACTACGCCTCCTTCGACAACGAGCAGGTCGGCCGGCTCCAGGCCCGCTACATCATCGACAAGCTCGGACTGGATGACGGCAAGGGCCCGTTCAACATCGAGCTGTTCGCCGGCTCCGACGACGACAACAACACCAAATACTTCTTCAACGGCGCGATGCACCTCCTGCAGCCGTACCTGGACAGCAAGCAGCTGGTCGTCCAGTCCGGCCAGACCGCGCTCAACCAGGTCACCACCCTGCGCTGGGACGGCGCCACCGCGCAGAAGCGCATGGACGGCGTCCTCGCCAAGTCGTACCAGGGCAGGAAGGTCGACGCGGTCCTGTCACCGTACGACGGCATCTCCATCGGCATCCTGTCTGCGCTGAAGTTGCACGACTACGGCTCCGTCGGCAAGCCCCTCCCGGTCGTCACGGGACAGGACGCCGAACTGGCCTCGGTGAAGTCAATCATCGCGGGTCAGCAGACGCAGACCATCTACAAGGACCTCCGCCAGCTCGCCGACGTCGCCTCGAGCATGATCGACGACATACTCAACGACAAGCAGCCACAGGTCAACGACACCAGGACCTATAACAACGGCGCCAAGGTCGTGCCCGCCTACTTGCTGCAGCCGACGAGCGTCGACAAGACCAACTACGAGAACGTTCTGGTCGCGGGCGGCTACTACACCGACGCCGAGCTCAAGTAGGCGCACGGCCATGGCGGAACCCCTCCCGCCCCGAACGTGATCCCGCTGGTCAGCCTGCTGACTCACACGCGGACGTCGGCCCGCGGGTACGCGACCGTTCTCGTCAGCGGCTGAACTGCGCGGTCGTGAGCGAACTCGCCCGCACCGGCGGAACAGTACGAGAAGAGCGCCGCTCACGCGGCGGCACACTGACCGGACACACGCCGGTCATGGGCGCCAGGGGCTGCCGAGCCACCCTTCGTCGCGGCCCGGCACGGCTCGCCGTACGCCCGGCCCGCGCCGGCCGACGAGGAGTACCTCGGCGTGATCAAGGGCCTGCTGCGCGGCGGGCCGCTCGATCACCGGGGCCGCTGTTCCGGGTGGACCGGCTCTGAGCGACCCGATCGACGTGCGGCAACCAACATCACGGCGAGCCCGATCAGGACGATGGCGGCGCCGACATACAGCGGAGCGGTATAGCCCAGGCCGACGCTGATGGCGAAGCCGCCGAGCCAGGCGCCCAGGGCGTTTGCGATGTTGGAGGCGGATACGTTGGCGCTGGCGGCGAGCGGCACCCCGCGAGCGTGGTCGGTGACACGGGTGATCAAGCCCGGAACACTCGCGAACCCGAACAGCCCCTTCTCCCGCCGGGTGGTGGCCTGGGAGACCTCCGCCCGCGCGGACGCCGACCTGGTGCTGTCCACCCCCCCCAAAGGCGCTGACCACAGCCGGCACAGCCGCAGCGACCTCGACAGATCACAGTCACAACCTAGAGCCTCGATCAAACCCGGAACGGTTCACAGCCGTTTCCGGGCGGACTCAGGCCGACGACAAGACGTCGCCGCGCGGCCACGAAAGGAAGACGGACCGGGGCGATGCCGCCGAGCGCGACCACGGGCTGACGTACGAACCCGACGTCTTCGTCCCCTTGGGGCACGCAGAGATGACAATGTCGCGACGCACCCTTCCTCGCCCGTTCCAGGATCGTTGCTACGGTTCACCGGTGTCTGACTCTTCACGCGATACCGCCGAAGGCGCCGGCTGGGGCACCCTGGAACACGGCGAGTACAAGCACCTCATGCCGCACCAGGTCGAGAAGCTCTCATGGCTCAGCCCGAAGACCCTGTGGGCCGCGCGCAACGGCGTGCTGGCTTCCTGGTTCGGGGATCCTACGGGCCACACACGCAGTCGCTGGGTGGCACAGCGGACGGCCGCCGGAGCGCCCGCCGCCAAGGTGATCCGGCGTGACGATCCAGACCGGTTCTCCTTCATGGTCGTCGGAGACACCGGCGAGGGGGACGATCCCCAATACGCCGTCGTTCCCGGCTTCCTGAAGGTCAGCCAGGGAACGAAATTCGCCGTCATCGCCAGCGACGTGATCTACCCCGTCGGCAGTGCGGACGACTACGGCACGAAGTTCTTCCGCCCGTACCAGGACTACCAGGCACCCATATACGCGATACCCGGCAACCATGACTGGTACGAAGACCTCGGCGGCTTCATGCGCGTCTTCTGCGACGACGCCCCGCCACTCGCTCCTCAGCCCGCGCCGCGCCCCCTCTCGCGGGCCTGGCTGCGGTCGCTGCTGTGGCACCAGCCACGCCCGTCGGACGGGCAACACCTCACCGAAGCACGGCAGTTGAGGTCCTCGCCAGCCCAACAGGCCGTCCAGCCCGGCCCCTACTGGGCCATCGACGCCGGGCCGGTGCGGATCATCGGCATCGACACGGGACTGCTGGGAACCATCGACGCCGAGCAGGGCGCATGGCTGCGCGACGTGTCCAAGGGACCCCTCCCCAAGATCCTCGTCACCGGTTCACCCTTGTACGTGGACGGCGAACACCACCCCTGCCCCATCGAAGGCGGCGGCACCGTCGACGACCTCGTCCGCGACCCCAACCACCGCTACCTCGCGGCAATAGGCGGCGACATCCACAACTACCAGCGCTACCCGGTGCAGGTGGACGGCCGCACCATCCAGTACGTGGTGTCGGGCGGCGGCGGCGCCTTCATGCACGCCACGCACACCATTCCCCGCGTCTCCGTCGCGAACGTCACCGAGCAGGATTTCCGCTGCTACCCGCTGCGCGGCGACTCCCTCGCGTTCTACAGCAGGCTCTACGGACGCCGACTCCGCCTGCGCCGCTTGTTCACCCTCACCGAGGCCGAGGCGTCGGCCATTGTCGCCGAGCGCCTCGGCATCCAGCCGATTCGCACCCAGGGTCCGCCCGTCCCCATCACCTGGCGCACCCGTCTGATCGCGAGCTTGCTGGGTGCGGGCGGCCGCCCCGACCGCACCTCGCGCTTCCGCCTCCCCGTGCGGAAGATCTACACCCAGCTCTTCTCGCCGAGCTCGGCAACCTACAGCCCGCCATTTTTCAAGTGCTTCCTGCGCCTGGACGTCACCCCGGAGGCGGTCCGGCTGCGCTGCTTCGCGGCCACCGGGAACCGCGCACAGGAGCTCGATCCGCCGGTCGAGGACGAAGTCACCATTCCGCTGGTGTGAGCGCCCGAGGACCCAGACGGTGCCAGGAATGGCAGTTGTCCGGTTCCTTCGCCGCCGCATGATGGGGGGCTGTGGCTGCGTTATCATTGATCTTGAGCTTCCCGCCCGGACTTCCGGCGGTGAGCCTGGCGTTGGTGGTCCAAGGAAAGACGTCCCGCTTCCTGCGGGGAGACGCAGGTGCAAGGCCTGCCCGGCGCTCCACACAGCCCCGCCTCCGATACTCCGGAGGCGGGGCTTGCTTCCTTTTCACCCCGCTGCCCGCGCCTGCCGTGCGTGATCCCTGCATGGGTCTCGCCTGTTGGTTGGTCCACGCTTGTGTGCAGCACCGGCGACGAAGACTGCGGCGTCGCCAGGAGACGCGCACGGGGCCGGACGGCGGCGCTCACGTAAGACGCCGGCGTTCGGACACGCACTGGCGTTTCACCTCAGCCCGGCAGACCCTGTATGAGGCGCGCCTGGCCGGCTGGCCCCAGCCGTGGACCGATGACCCGATCCTGTCGAGGCACCGGTTCACCAACTGCCACCGCGCTGCCGACCTCGTCAGCCAGACCCTGATCGGCGACGTGATCCACCAGGAATCCCGGGACTGGGATGAAGTCTTCTTCCACGGCTTGGCGGAGAGGCGGAGGGCCGACCGCTCGGAGTGGCCTGTTGGAAAGCGGCTCAGTTTCGGTGGCAGGCGGCGGGGAGGAGCCGGATCTGGCTGGCGGTCGGGAGGCAGGTGATCGCGTGCTTCAGGTGCATGAGCGGGACCTTGCCGGCGACGGTGATGGTCGAGTAGTGCAGCAGTTCGCTGATTCTGCAGCCGACGAAGGTCACTCCGAGGAGGACCTCCGGGTTGAGGTCGACGTCCATCCGGGCGTGGCTCTGGTAGTTGTCGGCGCGGAGGCTGGTGCCCTGGGCGGGGTTGAAGTCGAGGTCGACGGTCTTGTGCGGTGGCCGGTGCGGGCCGTCTGCTCGGCGGTCGGGCCCACCGCGCCCGCCGGCGCCAGAATGCCCGTGTTGCGGCTGTGTGGGCAGTTGGGCTGCTGGCTACCAGCTACCGGCTGCACTGCTGCCTCTTACGGCCAGGTACTGATCGCGGTCGGTGTGTCCGGGCACACATACCGGGACTGGCAGGACTTCGACGGGAAGCGGCTGGTGCCGGACTTCTCCTGGCGCACGGGACCGGCCTGCGGCGACGCGGCGGGATCCGGCTGCTCATCCCGGCTGGGTGACCGGTGGTTCTTCTGGGCGGAGAGCTCCGGCTGGGTGCCGATCGTCGAAGACGCGGCCGGAGGCTGCCGGGACGTGCAGCGCACAGAGCCCGTTCTCCCGACCTCGATGTGTGACTCGCTGGCTCCGCTTTCCCTCTCGCTGCATCCGAGTTACCGTCCGCCGTCCGCCTCCTGGGCCCCGCGACCAGCACGGCAAATGATCCACAAGGGATTGTTGGCGAACCCTTGCCGCCGTCTTACTGATCACGCCTCTTCCACCGCGTACGGTTCCCGTAGCGGGGTGTCCCGTCGATGATCTTCGGGCAAGGGGAATGGATGACACCCAGTCGCCGGGCAGTGCTGGCGGCCATGGCGGGAGGCGTGCTCGCCGGCTGTGCTGGCCCCAAGAGCGCGGCCAACGGCAGCGCGTCCGTCACCGGTTCATCCTCCGCACCCGCAGCGATCGCAACCGGCACGAGCATCCCGGGCTCCAGCCCGTCGGCCACCGCGCCCACCGCGTCACGAGTGGTCACCCGCGCCGACATCGTGGCCCGCTACGGGCACGCAGTGCCGCACACCTGGGGCTTCGACGCACCCACCGTGGTCCACGCGCTGCCGACCGCCAGTCGCGTGATCGCGCTGACCTTCGACGCCTGCGGCGGCCCGGGCGGCAGCGACTACGACCGTACGTTGATCGACTTCTTGCGTAAACGGGAGATACCGGCGACCTTGTTCATCAACTCCCGCTGGATCGACGCCAACCCGGCCATCTTCCGCCGGCTGGCCGCCGAGCCGCTGTTCGAGATCGCCAACCACGGCACCCGGCACCGCCCGCTGTCGGTCACAGGGCGCCCCGCCTACGGCATCCCCGGCACCCGCAGCGCCGCCGAGGTCTACGACGAGATCACCGGCAATCAAACCAAGCTCACCCGGCTGCTGGGCACACCGCCACGCTTCTTCCGGTCCGGCACCGCCTACTGCGACGACGTTGCGGCACGGATCGTCACCGCCTTGGGAGAACGCTTCGTCAGCTTTTCGGTCAACGGCGACGGCGGCGCCACCTTCACCCCCGGACAGGTCCGTACCACCGTCGCTGCCGCCCCCGGCGGATCCATCGTCATCTGCCACATGAACCACCCCCGGGGCGGCACTGCCCGGGGCATCGCCGCCGCTGTCCCCCAGCTGCTGGCCACCGGCCACAGCTTCACCCGCCTCTCGGACGCACTCCACTGACGAGGGAGTGCCATGAATCAGGTGTGTACTTCCCCGAAGGAGTCACCTGATGAGTACGACGACGGATCACCTGATTGAGGCCGCTGACGGTGTGTCGCTTGCCGTGGCCGGTGAGAGCGCCGAGGGTGCCGACGTGAAGTCGATGCCTGTGTCGCAGAACGGTCTGTCCAGCGAGTTGCTGGAGGAGCTGGCCGCGCCGGCGGCCGAGAAGGTGCGCCCCCCCTGTGGAGGCTGCGTGACTACACCGGCGACAGCCGGTGGGAGGCAGCAGATGCGGAGTCCGGCGATCTCGAGGTCATTGCCTCCGCCGTCCTCGGCCGTTGCGGACGCACGGGCTACAGCGCCGCGTTCGAGAAGGCGGTCGCACATCCCGTCGGTGATTTGCTGATCCTCGACCGTGTCAGTCTCGACTCGGCGTGGAGGGGCTTCGGGCTGGGCCCGGTGCTGGCCGCTGAGGCGATCCGCCGCCTGTCCGGGGGCTGTTGCGCGGTAGCGGTGTTCCCCGCCATGGGCGAGTACCCCGAGGACCGCGAGCAGGTCACCGAGGCCTATCGCCGCCAGGCGAAGAAGAAGATCGCCGCGCTGCGGGAGAGCATCGGCTTCCAGCCGTTTTGCTGCGGGGTGTGGCTCCTGGACACCGCCCTGCGCTCGCCGGAGGAACTACTGCTGGCCCGCCGCGCTGAACTGCACGCGCTCGGCGCAGCCTTCCAGCGGTCGGGGCTGTCCGGGAGCGGCCCGGCGGACGCCGCGGCTGTCGCAGATGACGGCACGGAGGTGTCGGTGGTGCCGCGTACGATCTGACTCCTCCTGCGGGCGCTGCGGCGCGGTCGGGCAGGAACACCGAAGCGTGGAGCGGGGGAGCGGGCATCGTGGGGGAACGGGAGCCGGCGGACGGGGACACCCAGGATGCGCTGGACTGGGGACGGCGGCGTCTGGAGGAGATGGGCGTCTTCGCAGCGCAGGACGGGCTGCGGTGGGCAGCCGCTCATGGGCTGGTCCGGTCCGTGTGGCGCAACGGCCCGATTGAGGACGCGCATGCCTCCCGGCCGACCGGCCGGCGCAAGGCATTGCACGACGGGACGATGTTCGCCCGCAACACCTGGCTCACCCGGCAGGCGTTCGATGTCTTGGGTTCCGACGACCAGTTCCGTCTCTATGCGCTGGAGGACCTGGTCCTGGACCGGGACATGGTCTGGCCGGGCTGCGAGGGGACTCTGACGGACTTCGGCTGGGGATTCCTCGGAGAGATCAAGAAGCATGTGAAGCAGCGCATCGACATGTTCGGGCACTTCGAGCAGAGACTGTTGCCGGATGATTTCCTTGTCTTCGCCGGCGCTCCTTGGCTCGGGGCCCGCGACGACCACTACGGGATGCCGAGATGGCCTGCCTGCGTGGAAGCGGCGATGCGCCGGCTGCGCGGCGAGGACGAGGAGTTCTGGCACGCGCGGGGCGACTTGATGACCCGTATTGGTCCCGCTCCGGCTGCCGTCACCGCGGACCTGGAGGCAACCCGGAAACGGTTGCTGGAGTCCCCGTGGGAACTGGGCGCCGGGAACCTGGGCTGGTTCGCCTGGAACCCGATCCTGCAGTCACCGGGCACGACACCCTAGGCGTGGGTGGGCAGCAGTTGCCACGGCCGCGCATGCGGTTTGGCTGGGACGGGGACGGTCCCAGACCGCGCAGCCCCCGCCCACAGCGCCCTGACGACCCTTGACTGCCTCTTAAGATGCATCGGCTGCCGGGTGCGTACGCCGCCCCCAGGGCCGTGTCCTTCGAGCGCGGCCAGCGCGAGAGCTGGTAACCGGCCAGCGACGCGAACCAGGTTGCTGTCCGGTCCGCCTCCGCGTAGCGGGCGTGGATCTGGTGATCGCCGGACACCGGCTGTCTCTGTGTGTCACCTTGCGATTGCGTTATGAGGCCGCACCCGCCCTTTTGAGGAGCATCATGCCCGCACCCACCGCCGAGCAGAGCGGCGCCGTCGACGCCTTCCGGCGTGGGGATCACCTGGTCCTGCAGGCCGGCGCCGGAACCGGCAAGACGACCACTCTGTCGATGATCGCCGCCGGTACCGGCAAGCGGGGCCGGTACATCGCCTTCAACAAGGCCATCGCTACCGAGGCTTCCCGTAAGTTCCCCGGCAACGTGCTGTGCAAGACGATGCACGCGCTCGCGTACGCCGCCCTCGGGCACCGCTTCAAGAACCGGATGGACGCGCCCCGCGTCCCGGGGTGGAAGACCGGCGCGGCCCTGGGCATCGGCATCAACATGCGTGTGCGGATCGGCGAGCGCAATGTCACGAACAAGGCCCTCTCCTACACCGTGCTGCGGACTGTCACCCGCTTCTGCCAGTCCGCGGATCTGGCCATCCAGCGCTACCACGTCCCGCGTCTGCGCGGTATCGAGGCCGAACATCTCCACGCCCAGCTCGTCGACCTCGTCCTGCCGTACGCGGACCGGGCATGGAAGGACCTGCAGAACCCCGAGGAAGGAGTCGTCCGGTTCGACCACGACCACTACCTCAAGCACTGGGCCCTTACCCAGCCGCGCATCGACGCTGACTTCTTGCTCCTGGACGAGGCCCAGGACACCAACCCCGTGGTCGAGAAGGTCTTCAACGACCAGCGGGGCCACGCCCAGTTGGTGATGGTCGGCGACTCAGCCCAGGCGATCTACGGCTGGCGCGGCGCGCGGGACGTGATGAGCAGCTTCGAGGGCACCGAGCGCGCGCTGTCCCAGTCGTTCCGCTTCGGCCCCGCGCTCGCTGAGGAGGCCAACCGGTGGCTGGGCATCGTGGATGCCCCGATCCGCCTGGCCGGCACGGACGCGATCAACACCCGGCTGGAGCGCGTCGAGCAGCCGGACGCGATCCTGTGCCGCTCCAACGTCGGCGCGATGCTCGAAGTCATGAGCCTGCTCGATGAGGGCCGCCGCGTCGCCCTGGTTGGCGGCGGGGAATCCCTGCGGGCCCTCGCGAGAGCCGCCCGTGACCTGAAGGCCGGCAAACGCAGCACCCACCCTGAACTGATCCTTTTTGACTCCTGGGGCGAACTCCAGGAGTACGCCGAATACGACCCTTCCGGACGGGATCTGCTGCCGCTGGTCGATCTCGTCGACGAACACGGCGTCGACGTCATCCTGGGCGCGGTGGACAAGCTTGCCGTCGAGCAGGGCGCCGAAATCGTCGTCTCCACCGCTCACAAGGCCAAGGGGCGCGAATGGGCCTCCGTCCGCATCGGCGAGGACTTCACCGAACCCGTGGACCAGGAAGAGACCGACGAGAACGGGGACCCGCTGCCCGGCGGCATCGACGAAGCCGAGGCCCGCCTCGCCTACGTCGCCGTCACCCGCGCCCGCCACCAGCTCGACCTCGGTGGCCTGTCCTGGATCAACCAGCACCCCGACGGCAATCCCGGTGGCAAGCGCCCGTCCCAGAACCCCAGATCACCGTCGCCCTGGGACCTGCTGGGCCCCTCGCCGAACTGACAGCCGGTCTGTCGTGTATGGCCGGTCATTGTGTGCCGCGTGCCAAGGCCCACATACAGGAACGCACCCGCCCGCCCTGCTGGCGGCATCCGCCGGGTGGGCACGGGCGGCTCACGGTTCAGCCGAGTTGGGCTGTTGCGGCGTTGATTTCTTTGAGGGTGATGTTCTCGCTGCCGGTGCGGATCGCGACGGCGGCGGTGGAGATGACGTAGGTGAGGGCTTTGAAGTAGCCGCCGGTGCGCCGGTGCAGTTCGACAGCGTGTTTGGTCAGAGCGTGTTCCTCGAGCCGGTGCAGGCGCAGGTCGGCTTCGAAGCCTGCCAGTACTTTCCGGAAGGTCTCTGGGTCCTCGGTATCCAGGGGGAGGGGGTGCAGCCAGGTGACGGGCAGCAGGGCGGTGGGCGAGGGCGAGGCGGTCGCCGTCGGACGGCCCGCCTGTGCCAGGCGTACCCGGTCCTCTTCGCTGATGCGGGTCAGGTCCCGGGCCAGGATGCGGGCCTGGTGCATCAGGTGGCTGGCGCCGGTGCCGCAGAAGATGAGCGAGACGCCGAGTTTGTCGCGCAGGTAGTCGAAGTAGGGCAGCACGTTTGCCAGTTGCTGCGGGGAGGCGCGGTTGATGTCGTCGATGAGCAGCAGGCGGGTCTGTGTCGTCTCCAGGATGTAGTTGACCGGCAAGGTCAGGTCCGGGTGCCGGCGCATGTCCAGGACTTCGGCGATGCTCTTCGGCTCGGGTTGGAGACCCAGGTAGGAGGCGATCTCCCAGATCCAGTTCACCTTGGACTCGGGGTCCGCGGGGGTGGTGATGTGCACCACGGGGATCTGGTTGGGCGCTCTGCCGTTCGCGGCGGCTTCGATCTCCTTCTGGGCGGTGCGCCCGATCGCCCGCAGCAGGCAGGTCTTTCCGGTTCCCGCGGGTCCGTCGATGACATGGTCCATCAGGCCGTCACGGCGCCCGCTGTTGAGGTGGACCGCCTCGACGACCATGTTCTGCACGTGGGTCATCGCGTCGGTGGGCACCATCCGCAGATGCCGGTGATAGGCGATGGCCTGTTCGTCCTTGCGCCTGTCCGCAGAGGGAGGGCTGTCCGCCGCCAGCACTGGTGGCTCCACTTGCTCGTCGACGAAGTGGTTCCAGCCGGTGAGCTGGAACAGCGGCAGCGGACGCATCGGGGTGTCCTTCAACTGCTGGCGCAGGCGTGCCTCGCGCCTGTCGCGCAGCTCCACGGATGCCTTCATCGCTCTTCTCGCTCGTCACGGTCCTCGCCCCGCCCTTCTTCCGGCAGGCCGGTTCCTGGGCGGAAACGTGCCCGCCCCCTCCGGCCTGCGACTGTGTCGTTCACGGACCTCTGTCCCCGGGCATGTACGAGTCCCATCCGTCGCCTGCGTCCTCCACGCCGTCCGGATCGAAGTCGTCGAGGAGTTCCGCCTCGACGACCTCGTCCGCCTCGACGACATCGCCGGAAGCCGGCGGTGTCCCGGCCGCCAAGACCTCCGACGGACTGTTGCCGCCGGCGGGGAAGAGCGCTGCGAGCGGGTGCGGCGCCCACTCGCTGTCCGGCGGCTCTTCCGCGCTGTCTGCGCTGGGCGGCGCCGGCAGGACGGGCAAGGGCGGGGGAGCCAGGGGAGAGATGGGCAGCGCCGGGTAGGGCCGCAGTGTCGACAGGTCGAACGCTTCGAGACCGGCGTAGGGATCTTCGGCCGGCTGTTCGGTCTCCAACTCCAGTCCCTGGAATGGTGGTGGGGTTCCGGTGCGCTTCGGTGGGGGTTGGCCGGAGCGTCGCCGCCTGCCCCGTTGCGCCAGGGACAGGGTGATCGTCTCCTCGTCCTGCTCGTTGCCGCCGGCCGCTTGGTGCTGCTCGGCGTGCTCTTGCCACATGTCCGCGGTCCAGGGGTCGCCCAGTAGGTGCCGCAGCCGGAAGTCGCAGGTCACCCAGGTGCCCGCCGTGTGGTCATAGAGCCACACCCGCTCGGGACGGTAGGGGTTGAAGCGGCATTCCCACTTGTCCCCTCGGCCGGGCAGTTTCGAGCCGCCGCGCAGGAGGATCTCGCGGTAGTGTCCGGCGTCCTGCCTGGTGGGCTGGTAGGTCCGGTGGTTGATCATGAAGCCGCTCTTGCCGGGGGTGACCCACCGCGCCAGCAGGAAGAAGCGGCTTCGGGCGGGGGAGAGGGGCACGGGCCGGTAGCCGCTGCGGGCCACCTGCACGGCGTACATGTCGTTGGGGGACAACGCGATGCTGGGCCTGAACGGGTCACGCAGCCCCGCATCGGGGGTCTGCTGGTAGTCCAGAGCTACCCATTCCTGTGCCATCTGCTGGAGTTCGGCGATGGTGTACAGCGGCATGCGGTCGATGGCGCGCCCGCGTCTTTTGTGGCTGCGGCCCTGCCAGCCGTGCCGCACGTACTGGCTGAAGCGGTGCGCGAGGGTGATGAAGAAGTGCTCGGCGAGCGGCTTGTCGGCCGGGGTTTTCTTGCGTGCCGGGCGGCGGGCGATGCGCAGCCGGTCGCAGACCTCGGTGAAATGATCGCTCGCATAAGGGCTGCCCTGGTCGTAGACGATCAACTCGGGACGGATGACCGGGCGGGCGGCCGTGGCGTTCGTGAACCGCTCGTCCGCCGCCTTGAGCGCCCCGAACGGCAGGCTGGAGGCGGCGGCCGCGCTGAGCGGGTCCCAGCCGGGCATCACCGGCCAGGGCGCGAAGGCCTGCGCCAGCATCAGGGTCAGGTCGAGTCCCCGCATCGCCCGGCCCACCCGTCCGCTCTCGGCGCCCCCGGCACGGCTGGGCGTGATCATCAGCGCGCACATGCTGTGGCTGGCCACGTCGATCAGCACGGTCATCTCCGTGGAGACGGGCTCGCCGTCGTCGCCGCAGGCAAGGATCCGCAGGGGCGTGGTGTCGGCCTGGGTGACCTGCCCCGGCCGCAGCACGGCTTCGCGCCCGCCGTGGGGGAGGGGCGGGGTGGAGGCCAGCGCGGCGCGGGCCCGCGCCGGCCCGGCCAGGACGTCGGCCAGGCCGGACTCTTTCATCCGCAGGTAGAAGGTGGAGCGGGAGGGCAGCAGGGCCGCCGCGGCAGCCGGGTCGTCGAACTCGTCGCCGTACCGCGAGCGCAGGAGGTCCTCCACCTCCTCGCGGATCAGCTCGATGGTCACGTCCGACTACTCGCGTGCGCGCCGGGTCACCACCTCCTGCATGGCGGCCAGGCACCGCGGGTCGATAAAGCCCCCCGGCCGTCTGTCCCGCTGCCCGGGCAGCAGGACGACGGGGTTCTCTCCGGCCGCTTTCCACTTGCGCCGCTTGTCGGCGAGCGTGTGGGCGGAGCAGCGGATGCCGTCGGCGGCCAGCCGCGCCGACATCGCGGCACACCGCTGGGCCAGCGTCGTCCCCGGCCCGAATCCCCGCGCATGCTCGCTTCGGCCCGGGGCCAGACCGGTGTCGATCTCCACCATGCGCGCCTGCCACAGTGCTGCCTCCTCCCGCCCCTCCTGCCCTTCCCACCCGCGCAGAACTGCGCCGCCCACGGCCGGAGCACGGCCGGTGTCGAGGACGGCGAAATCCTCCCCGCACACCAGCCACCGGTACGACACCGCCCGGGGCGCCTCCGCTTCCTCGCCGTTTTGCGGCACCAGCGTGACCTGCGGCCCCTGCCACGCCACCACCTCCCACTCGCACTCCTGCCAGCGCACCCGCGCCCCGATGGACAGCGGCTCTTCAAGCCGGCCCCACGTGTTTCCGCCATGCGCGCCCCTTCGTGTCCTTCAGGCCGTCCAGACCGTGGCGTCGGGCAGCAGCGGCCGGCAGGCGTCGAACAGCAACCGCCGCTGCCAGAGCATCCGGTAGGCGAGGTCCAGGCCTGTCAGCGCGGGCAGGCCGCTCGCCGCCACGCCCGCCCGCAGGCCCGTCGGCTCTCTGAACGCCTCCAGCAGCGCCTGCCCCCGGCCGTCCTCGTCGCCCACACCGAACCGGTAACCGGCCAGCCATCCCAGATTCCGCCCGCGCACACCCGACGGCTCACGCACCTGCCGCACCCGCCACCCGGCCGCCCGTGCCACCGCGTTAAGGACCTGAAGTCTCGCCGCGGGCAGGCTCTCCCCGCCAGGCGGCTTCAGTACCAGCACCAGGCGCACGCCGCCGGACGTGCGCGCCACGAAGTCCGGGCGCCAGCGGTGCGCCCGGCCTCCTGCCCGCCACCGCAGCTCCACCGGGCTGGCACTGAAGGCCACCCAGGCCGGCTCGAAGTCCAGCTCCACCGCGAGGCGCCACTGCCGCAGGCTGGCGCACACCACCGTCTGCTCCCTGCTCACCACCGGCCAATAGGTGATGACGCCCTTGCGGCCCCGATAGGGCACCGGCTCGCTGACCGCCCGAACTCCTCCAGCGCAAGCCCCCGCAGCCCCACCGCACCGCACGCGCGCACCGGCCCGTACGGCTCGCGGTACAGGGCCACGACATCCTGCTCTGTGCCCCCCGCCGCCTCGTCTTCCAGAAGGCCGCCGGGATCCTCCACCGTGCTCATGCCTCCCGTCCCGTGCCGCGGCGCCGCACTGCTGCGCACGTCTGTCCGGCCAGAACACCACCGCCTGTTCCGGGTTCTGTCGTAAGGGCGCCTTGCGCAGGCGGCAGTGTCCTGCCGCCGGGCGTCACATCTCGCATGCCGGCTGTCCCAGCCGCCAGGGCAGGCACGACGCCGCCGCGAGAACCTCGGTGGGCTGCGCCGCCCGTTCATGCCCGGGCGACAGCCGCAGCTCTCGCGGCACCCCGGCCGTCCCGCAGGCGGTATCCGGTGCCGGGCCGGCGGGGGTGCTGTGCCGCTGCAGCCAGTCCATCAACGCCAGCCGGCCGACCGAGAAGTCGACGCCCCACAGGTCCATCTCGCCCCGCAGCTCCTCCATCCACCGCGTACGGGCCTGCCCGTCCCGCCTGCCCGCGTGTTCGAAAGCGGCCAGCCGGGCCGCCACGGCCGCAGCCTCCGGCATCAGCACGAGCGGCGCCATGGGCACCGCCTCAGCCTCCAGGCCCGGCGCACCCACCGTGCGGTGTCCGGAAGGTGCGTCCCAGCGGTCCGCGCTGATCATCCATGCCGTCTCCCGCACCCCGCAGGCGGCGGCGCACGTCCCGCACAGCGGCACCAGGTGTCCCTCGCGCGGCAGCCACGGCCACTTCCACACCGCTTTGGTGGTCTCGGTCTGCTGCAGCAGATGCGCGGCCGCCGTGCTCGGCAGGACCTCCTGCAGCGCCGACGCGGTGCTCCCGCACAGCACCGCCAGATACTCAAGCCCCCGCTGGTTGACGTACATCTCGGTGGTGGAGGGATAGGCCCGCACCCGCACCGGATCCCGGGACGCCTGACCGAAGCCCACGCGCTCCAGCAGCTCTTCCAACTCCAGTCCCTGGCCGTGCGCCAGCCGGTTGACGAAACTGCCCGTCGACTCGCCCCGCAACGGTGCTACCCGCACCGGCAGCGGCCTGCGGGGCCCGAACAGCCAAGAAGCTCCCGCTACTTGTCCGTCCACCTCCGCTGCCCCCAACTCCGGCGATGAACGCTGCCGCAGCAGCCCGGCATTTCCCCATGCTGCTGTGTACCGCGCCGCGAGAACCTCCCCGCCCGCCGGATATCCCCGAAAGGGTGAACCAGCCGGCGAAAGCAAGACCAGACACCCCCTCGTGTGCCGACCATGAGGTCCCAGGCACACGATCACAAGGGGGAAGCCGGTGCCCGGGACCGTATCCGAAGACCAGCTCGCCACGGCGCTGCGTGGCCACCAGGCCGTCGCCGTCGACAACAGCGTCTCAGCCTTCCTCGATCACCACGCCCGCGTCAGCGTCGTGATGGCCACCGGCACCGGCAAGACCCTCGTCGCACTCCACGTCGCCCACCGCATCGCCCCCCTCGGCAACGTGGTGCTCTTCGCCCCCAACATCCAGCTGCTCTACCAGACCGCGCAGGTCTGGCACCGCGAAGGCCGCCGGGGCCTCTACCTCACCATCTGCCACGAGGACGCTCGCGGCGTGCTGCCCGGCGGCGTCCTGCGCATCGGCTCGGCCGAGGAACTCGCCCACCACGCTGCCGGGGCCGCGGCCTTCGGACCTTTGAACGTCTTCTGCACCTACCAGTCACAGGAGAAGGTCGAACAGGCCCACCGCGACCACCACCTCGCCCGCTGGGACCTCATCATCTGCGACTTTACCAACCGTCACGTGGGTGTGTGTGACGTTCGCGTGGAGTGGTCTGCGGGAGTGGGGGAGGGGTGTGGACTCGGGAGCGAGGGCGCCGCCGGTGGGGCGGTCCTTGGTCTGAGGGGGCGGCACGCGGGTGGGTGGTCGGTTGGTGGTGGGTGAGTTACGCGTGCAGGAGATCGTCCGTGGGGACGGGCGGGTTTCCTACACGGTTGTGGACACGGACTGTTCGGTGGTGGCGGAGGCGGACGGGTTCCTGCGTACCTGCGCGGCGGGTACGGACCGTACATACGCGTATGTGCTGGTGGATCATCTGCGGTGGCTGCGGTTCGCGGGCCTGGACGTAGGAGCAGTGTCGCTTGGGGATCTGCGGCATTACATGGCGGCTTTGGGAGCGGATTATCCGGGGCCGTTCGGGCTGCCGTGGCGGGAGAACAAACGCCCGTACGGGCACAGCGCGTTGAAGGGCGCGGCGGCCTGTGTGAAGGGCTTCTACCTTCACCTGGGCACCCACGGCGTGAACTCCGCACTGGCGGAGGCGCTGCGTGTGACCCGGCTGCCGACGCGGGCGGATAGGCGGCGGGCGATGCTCGGGCACGTCCTGCACAGCATGCCGGCCAACCCGCTCGCGCCCGCCGAACAGATGCGTCGGCACCCGAAGATGCTGCCGGAAGGCGCCCGGGATCTGCTGCTGGGGGCGGTGTCGTGCGCGCGGGACCGGATGGTGGTCACGTGGCTGGCCGACGGCGGTTTCCGGATCGGTGAGCTGTGCGGGCTGCGTCTGGTCGACCTGCACCTGCGCGAGCAGGCCGCGTGCGGTCAATGCCGGGGGCCGCACGTGCACATCTGCCACCGTGAGGACAACGCCAACCGGGCCCGGGCCAAGACCAAGACGCCCTGGACCTGGCAGGACAACGCTGTGTGCGGCGGGACGGTGCGCCGGGCGAGCCCGGCGATGATCCACACTTACTTCGAGTACATCACCACCCAGTACCCCGCCCAGTCCGTTCACGGCATGCTCCTGGTCAGCCTGCACGGCCCCTCCCGCAGCCAGCCGTGGACCACGGCCGCAGCCCGGGGCATGCTGCGCCGGGCCGCGGCCCGTGGTCAGATGGGCCGGGTGGTCCCGCACGCCTTCCGGCACAGCTTCGCCACCGCGGTGCTGGACGCCGCACGGGGCAACGCTGTGATCGCGCGGGATGCCGGCGGCTGGGCCTCGGCCACGACTGTCGAGCAGGTCTACGGCCACGTGGACGTCCACGACCCGGTCTTCACCGCAGCGCTGGAGCAGGTGTGGGGGACACAGCCATGATCCAGCTGACGCTGCTGCCCGGCCGCACCGACACCACCCGCGTCGGCCGCGACCGGCTCGAACTGCTCACGGCCCTCATCACTGCTCCCGCATTCGACCCGCTCTTCCGCGACACGCTGATCTTCATCCCGCCTCAACACCCGGTCTACGCCTGGCAGTGCGCCGTTGACGGCTGCAAGCGCATCCGCCGGGTCAGCCACAACCTGTGCAACACGCACAACCTGGAGTGGGAGCAGGCCGAGCGGACGGGGCAGACCAAGCGCGCCTTCATGGACGCAGCCACCGCTCTGCCCGCCGCGCGGGGAGTGGACTACGGCCGGTGCCTGATCTGCCCCGACCGCCCGGCGATCAGCCCCACCACCCGGCTGTGCCAGCAGCACCAGACCAGGTGGCAGTACGGCGAGGCCGCCGGCATGGATCAAGACCGGTTCGAGCCCTGGGCCCGTACACAGCACCCGCTTCCCGGCTACGGCCTGTGCACGGCGCGGTGCCCGTTTTTGGCCTGCACCTCACTGGGGCTGTGCCTGCAGCACCTGAACCGGTACAACATCGACAACCGCTCTGGAGACGCCCGGTCGCACAACTCACGCGGCCCCCTCAAGGACGGCCGGCCGCTCCCGGTGACCTACGGCGACGAGGAGGCATTCCGTGCCTGGTGCGCCACTGCGGAGCCGGTCACGCAGCCAGGGCTGGTCAACCTCCACTGCCTGCCTCCGCTGCTGCGGGCCGAGATCCAGTGGGGCCTGCATGCCCATGCCCAGTCCGCACAGCACTCCGAGTGGACCACCAACGGCATCAGGAATCTCGTCAGACACTGTTGGCGAGGCAGCATCACGTCCCTGATGGACCTGCACGACGGAGGCTACAAAGACCTGACGCGCAAGCAGATGGACTCCGAGGTCCGCAAGATCATCTGGGAAGTCGTCAACGGCCTGCGCTGCGTCTACTACAGCCCCTCGGACACCAAGGACGCCGGCTTCCTGGAGACCGATCACTTCGGACGACGCTTCAAGAACGCCCAGAGCCTCTTCGACATCACCACCGTTCCCCAGCGGTGGCTGCGCGACCTGCTCTGGGACCATCTCGCCGAGTGGCTCCGTTCCCCGCAGTGCCCCCGCACCCGGGGCCCCTTCGACCAGATGCGCCGCGCCGCCGTCGAACTAGGGCGCGTATCTGGTTTCGATCAATCTGCCGGATCTGGCCCGCGCGGTGGGGTGGATCCGGTAGATCGTCGTGTATGACGCGTGCGCAACTGACTGATGCCGAGTGGGCGTTGATCGAGCCGTACCTGCCGGTCGGCGAGCGGGGTCCGTACCCGGAGCGGCTGCGGCAGCAGTTCGAGGGAGTGATCTGGCGGTTCAGGGCGGGTGCGCAGTGGCGTGAGGTGCCGAGTGAGTTCGGCGCCTGGACGACTGTGTCCAACCGGTTCCGGCAGTGGCGGGACGCCGGGGTCTTCGAGGCGCTTCTGGAGGGGATGATCGCGGAGGCCGCGAAGCGGGGTGAGGTGGACTTGTCCCTGGTCAGTGTGGATTCCACCACCGCCCGGGCTCACCACGACGCTGCCGGGATGCACCTCGGTCAAGAGGTCATGGCCGCCTTGGAGAAGGCGGCCGCCGAGGAGGAGAATGCCCGCCAAAAGGTGGCAGTCCGGAAGGACAAGACGGGCAGGGTGCTTTAGCTGATCCCGAGCGGGAGGAACGGCGACGTATCCGGCGCCGGCACAAGGCCCGCCTGAAAGCAGCCCTGCTCGGACGCTCGAGGGGCGGGCAGACCGGCAAGATCCACGTCGCCGCCGACCGCAAGTGCCGCCCGCTGGTCTTCGTCCTGACCGCCGGCCAGGCGGCGGACAGCCCGCAGTTCATCCCGGTACTCAAGAAAGTCCGGGTGCCCGGGCCGGTCGGCCGCCCCCGGACCCGGCCCGACGCTGCTGCCGGCGACAAGGCCTACTCGTCCCGCGGCAATCGCTCCTACCTGCGCAAACGACGCATCAAGGCGGTCATCCCGGAGAAGAAGGACCAGGCCGCCAACCGCAAGAAGAAGGGCAGCCGGGGCGGCCGGCCCGTCAGCCACGACACCGCGCTCTACAAAGAGCGGAACACAGTCGAGCGTCTGATCAACAAGCTCAAGGCGTGGAGAGGCATCGCCACCCGCTACGACAAGACACCCAAGAGCTACCTCGCCGGAGTCCACCTGCGCGGCTCGATGATCTGGATCAAGGAGCTCGCGCGGGCCACCCCTTGATCAAAACCAGATACGCGCCCTAGGCGTCTTCCTCCAAGCCGACGCCCCCGACGCCGGCCACGACCCCACCGTGCTGCGCCGTGAGCACGCCGAGCGGTTCGTTGCCGACCAGCGCCACCGCGCCCGCCACGGCCTGCCATCCCTGGGCATGGTCCTGGTCGACGGACGATCCCCTACCGTCACGGACCTGAGCTGCCAATTCGTCTTCAATCAAGCCCGCAAGCTGCTGTACAGCGCCATCACCGCCGGCCACGCTGAACGCCTCGGCATCGACACCGGCTTCCTGACCGCCATCCCCTTCGGCGGCACCGGCCTCAAACAGCGCTCCCGCAACCCCTTCAGCGACGACGTCGCCCGCGCGCTGACCGACGAGACCAACCTGCGCCGCCTGGAGGAACTCGACCTCAACGACCGGGGCCTGCGGGACATCTGGGAGACCATCGTCGCCACCGGGCGCCGCTGCAGCGAGGTCGTCGGACTGCGGCTGGACTGCATCGGCCGCTACCGCGGTCTGGCCATGCTGTGGCACGACCAGACCAAGGTCGGCAACTACAACGAGGGCATCCGCATCCCCGAGCCCGTCTACCACCGCCTCGATGCCCGCCGCACCAAGACACTCCAGCTCTTCGAAAAGCGCTACGGCCGCACCCCAGCAGCCGCCGAACGCCCCGGCCTGGCCCTGTTCCCCTCCCGCGTCCGCAACCCCAACGGCCGGCAGCCGATCTCCTACGGCCATTTCAACCAGCGCTTCAAGACCTGGATCGTCGGCCTCGACCTCGGCGGCGCGTACGTCGCCCACCAGGCCCGCCACACCCTGGCCACCAACCTGCTGCGCGCCGGCGCCACACTCACCCACATCCGCCGCTACCTCGGCCAGCTCTCCGAACGCATGGCCGAGCACTACGTAAAGATCACCAACAGCGACCTCGAAGACGTCCTGAACACCGTCTGGGTGGCCGGGCCCGGCGCCCCCAACCCAGGCGAACTCCTTTCCGGCGACACCACCCCCATGGACCGCGAGACAGCCCTCGCCCTGGCCCTGGACCTCTCCCGCCGCAGCACCCCCGCCGACGGGGGATTCTGCACCTACCAACCCGTCGTCGACGGCGGATCCTGCCCCTGGAAACTCGACTGCGAGAACTGCGACAACTTCGTCCTCTCCGGCGCAGACCTCCTCTACTGGCGACGCAAAGCCGAACAGTGGCGCTCCATCGCCGAGAACGCCCCCGACGACGCCACCGCCGACTACCTCCACACCGTCTTCGAACCCACCGCCAAGGCCATCAGAGGACTCGAGCACGCCCTGGCCGCCCTCGGCATCCTCGACGAAGCCCTCACCCTCGACCTGCGGCGCCCCCAGGACTACTTCCACCGCACCTGGAGCACTGCCTTCCGCGCCCGAGACCTTGCCGCACTGCAGGCCCCCGACCCGGATGCCACAGGGCAGCCATGAGCACCCGCACCGACGCGGCCGTCCGAGCCCGCCGCCAAACCACCCAGGAGATGCTCGAACGCCTCCAGACCGCCCTGGCAGCCACGGCACGCGACCATACGCCCGTCACCGTCGCAGCCCTCGCCCGAACCGCCCGCGTCTCACGCACCTTCCTCTACCAAAACCAGCAGGCCAGAGCCCTGATCGAGCAGGCCACCCGCGCAGACAGACCCCATCCCGCAGTCTCCAAAAGCGGCAGTCGCACCCAGCCCGCCTGGAGAGAACGTGCGCTCAACGCCGAAGACGCACTCGCCCAGGCCCAGCGTGAAATCCGCACCCAACGCACGCACATCGCAGAACTCCTCGGCAAGATCCGCGACCTCGAACACGATCTCCCCGAAGGCTCACTTCAGCGGATCGTCACCGAGAACACCAGCCTGAAGCAGCACGTACGACAGCTCACACAGGACAACCAGCGCCACCAAGAACGTCTGGCCAGCGCCCGCCAGAACAATCGCTTCCTGGACAAACGCGTCGCAGATCTTGAAGCTCAACTCGCGCCGTATCTCACCGCCCCACCTCCGCCACCATGATCCCGCCTCGACGCATCGACAGATGAGGACGGCACGCCTCATCGTTCGCCATCAGGCCCATCCGACGCCCAGTTCGGCGAGGGCGGCACGCTGCGCATCCGAGAGTTTGTCGCGGCGGGCCTTGGTGTTGGAGACCCATACACCCAGCTTGACGATCACCGGCTCTGTCTCGCCATCGACCGCGATCTCTTCGCTGTGGCCGCGCGGCACAGCCCGATGGCCTTCCCGTTCCACCCACTGCGCGAGGGCCGCAAGTCCGCGCTGGAACGCCTGCTGCGCCTTGCTCGGGCCCTTCGTCGCACCCGCGGCTACCGGGGCCGGGGCGGGCTGTTCAGTGGGCTTCACCCCCAGTGCGGAGAGCCGCTCTTGCTGCTCGCTCGACAGGAGCTTCCAGGTGCCCGGTTGGGTCTGCCGTTCCAGCCACCGTCCGATGTCGTCGCCGTCCATCAGCACTCCGGGGGCGATGTCGGGGAGGCTGCCGTCGGCGTCGACGAGGTCGGCGAGGACGCGGTAGTGGCGTTGCCAGTCCAGCGGCCAGGGGCAGTTCCAGTCCGGGTCGATCGCGGCCAGTTGCTGCGCGCGTTCCGCCGCCCGTTCCGCGTCCTTCCCCAGGCCGCCCTTCCGGCGGAGATTGGCCGTGTGCTGGCCGACCGGCACCATCGCCTCGCCCTCGCCCCACACCGCGTCCTGACGCGGAGCGAGGTGCCCGGTGGCCCGGTGGTAGGACCGCAGCGCGGCGAGCTTGGCCTCCCACGCCTCTTCGCCCGGCTCCCACACCATCCCGGCCTCCGGCGCGTCCAGCAGGGTCTTGCGCCGCTCTTCGAGCTCGCCTGCCCGCAGTGCCTTCCGCTGCTGGTGCACCCACCTGCCCAGCGGGAAGTCCTTCGTGACGCCCACCGTCGTCTCGGTGTCATAGGGGACGGCGTACAGACCGGTGATCTTGTTCTCCTTCCGCCAGCGCAGCAGAGCCTGGTAGCCCTCGAGCCACACCAGGCTCTCCGGCCGGTAGACCCGTGTGCGGAGGAAGGCCGCGATGGTCGCCGTGTCCCGGGGAGAGGAGAAGTGGAGCAGGGCCGACTCGGCAGCGGCGTTGGTGCCGTCCTGCTCCTGGTCCGCGCCGTCCTCGCCGCCGGCCCCGATGATCCGCCCGTCCTCATCGCGTCGGACGTGGACCTTGCGCTTCCCGCTGCTGAGGGCGCGGGAGGCGAGTTGCTCGACGAGTCGTTCATCGTGCGAGCGCAGGCCTTGGAGCACGGCGACGAGGGGGCGGAAGCTGGCGGAGGCGACCATGTCGGCCGGGTCTTCGCCGGGTTGAAGGAAGATGGGCACGATGATGCGGGCGATCTTCGTGCTGCCGTCCCGGTTGAGCCGGAGCGCCCGGCCGATGTTCTGGACGATCTCCACTTGGGAGCCGCGGGTGTCGGCGAAGCAGACGGCCTCCACGCCGCGCTCGCCGGTGATGTCGACGCCTTCTCCGAGCACGCGACAGCTTGCGAGGAACGCCCGGTGTACGCGCCGGTGGTTGGCGTCGATGCCGCCTGCGAACTGCCGCAGTACTTCGCGTCGTTCGGAGACGAGGTGGTCGCCGCACAGCCATGCTGACCACACGCGGTCCGGGGGTACGTGGCGGCCGGCTTCCAACTCGTACAACTTTGCGTCGATGGACGACTTCGGCAGCCGGTCGGCCTGGGCCAGGTCCTCGTCGGAAGCGTCGTTGATGTACAGCTCCGCAGCCGTCTGGGGCAGCTTCTCCGCGAACGCCGCCGCCTCCTCCACCTTCTGATGGAAAGTCATCACGGTGCGCAGGTTGTACGCCGCCGCGTGCTCCAGGAGCGCCGTCTGCAGAAGCGCCAGGCGCCGGCCTCGCTGCGCTTCCTCCGATTCCCCGAGGACGGGGGAGGGGTCGCGGATTTCCAGGACGTCGACCTCGAACCCGGCGAGGATTTCTCGCTCGATCGCCTCCGAGAGCCCGAGCTCGGCCAGCCATGGCCCGTAGGTTTCCGAGTCCTGGCCCATTGACGCGATTTCCAGCTCCTGGCCGTCCGCGCCTTTCTGGGGCCGGGGGGAGGCGAGGATGCGTGGGGTGGCTGTGAGGTAGAGCCGGAAGTCGGCGGGGATGCGGGCGTTGTCGTGGATCGCTGCCCACGGCCTTCCAAGATCACCTGCGGTTGAGTGGGCTTCGTCGACGATGGCGAGCGTGAAATCGTCCATCTGCTGTCCGTACAGGCGCTCTCCACCCGCCAGAGCGGCCTCCAGCGGCCCGCGAACCTTCCCCTGACCCGCCGGGTCCTCGAAGTCCTCGCGGTCCACGAGAGAAGCGTAGGTGGCGAACACGATGGCCGGCCCGTGCCCGGCCCACAGGGCGAGCTGGATCGGGTTGGTGGTGGTGCGCACCCCCAGCTCGTTGAGCACCAGGTCGTTCTCCAGCGAGCACACCGCGACCATGGGGGAGCGATGACCCACTGCCCGCCATGCCTGGGCGGTCTGCACGAGCAGGTCCAGGGTCGGCACGGTCACGAGGATCCGGCCTTCGGGGAAGCACTCCAGCGCGCACGCGGCAGCCATGATCGTTTTCCCTGACCCGGTCGCTGACACGATCGTGCCACGGGCACCCTGAGGGGGAACAGATGACCTTGCAGGGAATCCGACCCACTTACGGAAACTCGACTTCTGGTCAACCTGATGTTTCTTGAGCGGAATCCTGCTCATCGCCCGTCCCTCTCGCCCGTGTCGTACAGCCAGCTGTCCTGAAGCCTTTCCAGCGCCATTTGATCCTGGCCTTGATCCTCCCAGACCCCTTCGAGCCAGAGCGGGGCTTCGTCAATCCTCTCGCACAGCACGAAGCACCCGGGCAGGCCGATCAGAACGACCTCGCCCGCGAACATGCCGCCGGGCCCGCAGCGGCGCCACAACCGCTCCAGCCGCGCCCGGCGCTCGCGCAGGTACGCCTCCAGCGCCTGCGGGTAGGTCACCCGCTCCGCCAGGCGCACGGTCCGCAGCGCGATGCCCACGACCTCCCGGGCCGATTCCCTGTCCCACTGCTCGGAGTTGGTGCCAGTCACGGCCGCGTAGTGCTGCTCGCAGACGGCCAGGACCCGCTCGATGAGCTCCGCCGGGGCCTCGTTTCCCTCGTCGTCGCGGGCGGCCTCCTGCCGCCGCACCTCGCTGGACGGCCCCTCCTCGGTCACCTCCACCACCCGGTACAGGCCCTTGTCCCCGTACAGGCCGCCCGGCTTCTCATTCGCCTTGCGGACCCTCGCCACGGCCTCTTCCACCGATCGCGCGTAGGTGTAGCTCGTCAGCGTGGACGCCCCCGGGTACTCATCCTGGGTCGGCGCAGCTACGACACGGAAGCGCGTCAGGCCGGCCCCCGCCGACTCCGCAGACGGCTCGCCAGCAGCCGGAACCCGACCGAGATCCTCAAGGAGGTCCCGCCGCAAGGCGGTTGCAGCCAGCCCGACCCACTGCGCCACGTCCGCGACCCGGCCGTACTGGGCAAGCAGGACGTCACCGTGGATGGTGAAGCTGTGCGGCTCACGGTCCATTTCATCCGTCAGGGAAGAGAACATCCCCAGCACGCCGATAAGAGAATCGAAACTGGCCTCTTCCGGAGCGGGAAGAGAATTACCGTCCTGATCAAACAGAGCGTCACTCATTAACCCCTCCTTGAGGTTCACGCCCCAGTCCGGGTGGTTGGAGGGTGTCCCGTGTTTCTACCAACAATACATGCTGCATCAATCTGATGCAGCATGTACACTAGAACCCGACACGAACGAGCGACCCTCCATCCCTCGTAGCCAGCCTGGCCCGCGCCAGCGGGCCCCAAGGTTCTGGAGGCGCAGCCGGAAGGACCGTCAGGCGGGGGAGCGCAGCGGACCCGCCCAGGAGTGCGAAGCACTCCCCAACTCCCGTACAAAAAAACCGAGTAGCCGCACCTGACACACCGTCAAACCCCGGGCAGCGCGCAGCGCAGCCCGCCGGACGCGAAGCGGCCGGCCCCCCTCAACTCCCGAAGCGCAGCGAAGGGAGTTGCCCGGCGAAGCCGGGGCGCGGTGAGCGAAGCGAACCGCTTCGCTTGCATATCGCGCAGCGATATGG